>JADKGI010000031.1 GCA_016722285.1 Saprospiraceae bacterium | reverse complement strand
TTTACTAAACAGATGTCCATTACCGTTTTTATAGTCGCCCAAAGCAAGTTTTGCTGGTAGAAGCCATAAATATCCATTGAACAACTTTTTACTGAAATTGAAAGACGCTACCGAAGGCGGTCCGCGTGCATTTCGGATATAGGCGATGTGTAAGAAATGTTATTGAGCCAGGAAATCGCCGCATCAGTCCAAAAACGGTCAGTTCGAACACCCACGTCATATCCAAAACTAAATTGATGTCTGAGTCTTGCAGCACCACAATTGGGACAGCGAATGGCAGACCCAAGCAGTGGAACGGGTGGTTTTATTTTGGGGTATTACCAGTACGTACTCCACCTGAAGCCTGGTGCGTCATTTCGATCCAAACCTGCTGATAAGGGATGAAGATGGTTTCCTGAAAGGCGGCCATCAGCGCCATCCTTACTGGAAGAAGTAAACAAGTGCTTGCCAGACAGTATGTTTGGATACGGATCGATACGACCATGGTACGTCCCGGACTGATGAACCTGATGATGCATGGTATCGACAATCCACAGATAGACTACAAAGATACACCTGAGCAAAGGCTACAATGAAGACAGCGCATATGAAATATCGTTATGGCAAACCCGCTTTTTACAGGCAATATAGATAAAGAGCGACATCAATGGGGGGCTAAAACAGCCCACCACCAAAACCGAACTGCTTTTTCGTAGAGCATGTTTTTTTAACTGTTGAAAATGGTGGGAACAGCTGCCGTAATAGTACCAAGCGGTGTCATACAAAACAGCGGGAAAAGCATTTGAAGCCCTGCGGAAACTGATCATAGACAAAGCCGAGCTGAAAGCGCAACAATAGGCGTACCCAGTGGAGTGTTTAAACCTTATGCGGGAGTAAGCAATTTGCCATTTTGATATTACCCAAAGTCATAGGAAACCAACCATGTGTGGTTTTGTTGCGATATGTTGGCAGACGCCTACACCTTAGATGATAAACGAAATAAGATTGTGAGAGTGATTTGCCCGAAACATCGTGCGAACGCTCAAAGCAAGAGATGCCAAAAAGACCAGCAACCACCAATCTGAAATTTTTTATGGTGGCGAAAAGGAAATAGTAGAAACAAATACGACCTGAACCTGAGCACCTATAAAGAAGACGTGTATGAAGAAGTGGTGTATGAAAATCCGAATGTAATTTTCGGAAAACTGGAAAGGATTGAAGCAGATATTCAAAAGGGATTGGCGGAATTAAAAGAGTTGGTTTGATGAGAATTTTAAAAATCAAAGAAATTGGTGATGTTATTTCTGGCTCTACTCCTAAAACTGAGAAAAAGGAATATTGGGATGGGGAAATAAATTGGGCGACTCCAAAAGAACTTGGCCAATTAGACGGAAAATATTTGAACGATACTGAAAGAAAAATTACAAAGGAAGGTTTTAAGTCATGCTCAACACGATTGATTCCACCGGGGAATATACTTTTTACATCAAGAGCTCCAATTGGACATTTAGCCATCAACAATATTGAAGTATGCACTAATCAAGGATTCAAAAGCATAATCTTAAAAGAAGAATACGCCTCCGATTATATTTATTATGCTTTAAAAAGAAGCGTCAAGAAACTTCAAGATTTAGGAACAGGTTCGACATTCAAAGAATTGTCAAAGGGTAAATTTGAAGAATTCACAATTCCAGTTCCCCGACTTCTCGACCAACACTACATAGCCAACCTCTTAAGCAAAGCCGAAAACCTGATAGCCCAACGCAAAGAAAGCATCCGCTTACTGGATGAATTTTTGAAAAGCACTTTTTTGGAGATGTTTGGGGATCCTGCCACAAATTCAAAAAAATGGGAGTTAAAGACATTGAAAGATGTTTGCTTGAAAATTCAAGATGGGACACATTTTTCCCCACCTATAACAAAGGAAGGAAGACCATATATTACAGCAAAACATGTTAGGGAAAATAAGATTGACTTTTGGGATAATCCTTGGTTCATCTCTGAAGAAAGCCATCGAGCTATTTATAAAAGATGCAACCCAGTTAAAGGGGATGTGATTTATATAAAGGGAAGTTGCGACTACAGGCTATGCTGCAATTAATCAATATGAATTTGAATTTAGTATGTTATCAAGCTTAGCTCTACTTAAAGTAGATAAGATATTACTAAATTCAGAATATTTAGTTTCATGGCTAAACAATCCAAATGCAAAATCTAGCATTTTAAAAAAGATGGCTGGTGGGGCAATAAAGCGATTAACATTAACTAAAATAAATGCTCTTCCGATACTAGTTCCACCTATCGAACTCCAAACCCAATTCGCCCATATCGTAGAAAAAACAGAATCACTCAAAACCGAGTACAAACAAAGCTTGCAGGAGTTGGAAAATTTATATGGTAGTTTGAGTCAGAAGGCGTTTAGGGGGGAGTTGAGTGTAAAACAATTATTAAAAGCATAGTTAATGAAAGACAAACTGAAGTTTTTAAAACTCATTGTTCATTCGGAAACTCCGCCAGAATGTGGCATAACAGGATTGTGCTGTGGTTACGAATTGAAAGAATGGAGATATAACCAGTTTGCCAATTGGCTTTTTGATGAACACTTACTTGATTTCGCATTGAAATATTCAGAATTCAAAATGGTGGACGGCAAGACTGCACCAAAGAAATTGAGAGAAGCCGCCAAAATTATTTTTCAAACCGACAATATTAAACGTGGTGAATTTGGTGAACTTTTACTTCATGGTATATTAAAGGAAGCGTATGAAACAATTGCAGCCATAAGCAAAATTTACTTTAAAGACGGGCCAAACGAAACCGTAAAGGTTTTGATGCGGTTCATGTAATTGCAGATGATGAAGGTTTGGAACTATGGTTGGGTGAGGTTAAGTTTTACAATGATTTTTACCGAGCTGTTTATGATGTAGTTCCTGAAATTGAAGCACATTTTCAAAAGGTTTACCTGCGAAATGAATTTGCTGCAATAACCAACAAAATTGACAAGTCATTTCCTCATTACGATAAATTAGTAAGACTTCTTGACCCAAATACTTCACTTGATGATGTGTTTAAGGCAATTTGCGTTCCTGTTTTGCTCACATACGATTCGCTCTTAGTTGCAAAGCATAGAGAATTTAATGATGCTTATGTAAATGAAATATTGCCTGAGATTGAAGCAAATCATCAAGCATTTTTAGCGAAAGTAAAATGTCCGGTTAAAATTCATTTGTTCTTGTGCCCTTTGGAAGACAAGGCAAAATTATCGTCAACACTTTTAGATAAATTGACAGCATGGCAGAAAATCTAAACTTACTTGAAATCAATAATATGTTGAGGCAAAACGCCATCAATCCACAGAATGCATTTTCTGTAATAAAGTCTATTGCCAATAATCTTAACCAAAAGAATGAATTTTATTTACAAGAAGTAATACTTCGTGTTATTGAGCAGCGTGAAATGTTTGGCAATTACCAAGCAATAATTAATGATTTTGCCAGAGAAATAGGATTATTCCCATACCTTGACCCAAAAGAATTGAATCTTGCCGATAAAATTGCTTACGAGTTTCACCGTCCAGATGGAGTATTACAAGAGAACATAGTTTTTCACAGAGCACAAGCAAGAGTATATTTTGAATTGCTTGACGGGAAGAATGTAATTCTGAGCGCTCCAACAAGTTTTGGTAAAAGCCTTGTAATTGACACAATCATTGCAACAGAACGCTTTAAAAACATTGCAATTGTTCTACCAACAATTGCATTGATTGATGAAACAAGAAAGCGACTTTCACGCTTTAGAGACCGTTACAAAATCATTACTCATTCAACTCAATCTGTAAGTGATAGAAATATTTTCGTTCTAACTCAAGAACGAGTTATGGAAATTGTAAACGAAGTTGATGTTGACTTTTTTGTGATTGATGAATTCTATAAAATTCAACCAACACCACAAGACCAAGAAAGAAGCATCATAATAAATCAGGCATTTTACAAACTGCTCAAAAAAGGCGGTCAATTTTATTTGTTAGGCCCAAACATTGAAAACATAAATTCAAAAGTATTCCCGGAAAATGTTGAAATCAACTTCATCAAGACGGACTATAAAACAGTAATTACAGAAAAATAAAGTTGCCGTTCCAACAACTGAGTGAAGACGCCCTTTTGGATTTAGTGTGGTGCATTGACAGAGCCGACTTTGATTTATTGCAAATCACCAAAAAGTGCAAACAAGGTTGCAAAACTTCTTTTTGATTCGGGCAAGTTCAAAACAAATCAAAACAATGAAAGTGCTATAGAATGGCTTGAAGAAGAATATCATCCACTTTGGTTTCTTCCAAAAGCTTTGAAATATGGAATTGGAATCCACCATGGGAAAATCCCAAGAGCCATTTCTCAATTTGCCGTAAAAGCTTTTAATGAAGATAAACTTCAGTTTTTAGTTTGCACAAGCACACTCATTGAAGGTGTTAATACAAGAGCCAAAAATGTAATCATCTTCGACAACAAAGTTGCCAATGAGAAATTTGATTTTTTCACTTTCAACAATATTTGTGGAAGAAGTGGAAGAATGTTTCAGCATTTCATTGGTAGAGTATTTCTATTTCATGAACCTCCAATGGAAGAACTGCCATTGGTAGATTTTCCATTGTTCAGCCAAACAGATGAAGTACCTGAAAAACTGTTGATGCAAATGGACACAGATGACTTAACTCAGAAATCCAAAGATAGGGTTAAAGCTCTTTCAAATAATGGGATTTTAAGCATCAAAACGATTAAAGCCAATTCTAATATTGAACCACAAAGCCAAATTGACCTTGCTGGATTTATAAAAAGCAACCCAAAAGTTTATCATTACATTTTAAAGTGGAATCGTTTTCCAACTTATGAGCAACTGAAGTTTGCTTGTGAATTAATTTGGAGATTCTTTATACAAAATGGCAGAGTTGGCGGGATTAACTCAGGAAGTCAATTAGCTTTTAAAATAAATAATTTAAGAACCGTAGGAAATATTAAAGATCTCATTGCAAATGAGATTAACGAAGATGACGATCCCGAAAAAATTAATGAAACGATAGAAAACATTTTAGAATTTGTTCGATTTTGGGCACAATACAATTTTCCGAAATACATAATGGCTTTGAACAGAATTCAGAAAGAACTTTATGAAGAAATTAATTTTCAAACTGGCGACTATTCTTATTCTTCATCACAAATCGAATGTTTATTTACAGACCCATTGTTTGTAGCTTTAGACGAATACGGGATTCCAATACAGACGAGTAATAAAATCAAAGATAAATTAGACACAAACGGAAATCTCGATTACTTATTGGAGCAGATTAAGGTATTACCAATTGAAAGTTTGAACGTCTCACCATTTGAAATGGAGCTTTTAAGAGATACTCAGAATCAAGTATAGGTATGCCACCTACGGGAATAAAGACCTGATCTAATATAGAAATCTTATAAAAGGGAAAGGTTTAAAAATTGAATTAATAAAACGTTTCAATATCAAAATAAATCACTTTTGCCATAAATCTCCCTTATCCTTCCTATCAAAGCCAGTTTAGTCTCTTCAAAAACATCCGAAATTGTTCCGTTCTCAGCCATGGTATAATCATTCAGTAATGTCCTGTTGATCACAGGCACCTGAAATGCTTTAATGTTGACTTCTACATCATTTGTAAATTCATCTCTGACGATGATCGATGACTGTTGAAGTGCCTCCTGCTTTACGGTGTCAGGATATAATAGTACAATATCATTAATCTTAAACCGGACGCCATACGCCAGCATCTGATAAATATCTGATTGAGAGATGCCATTTTTAAGATCCTTCTCATCCGCATACACCACTTTATATTTTGTATCGGTAATGACTCTTCTGCCATCTATTTGCAGCAATAAGTCAGGCTTGAGCGCAAAAACTTTCTCTTTATCCAGATGCGTAGAAGTATTCTGTGCCGTAGCCTGAATCTCATCTATTTCTTTATCAATAAATCCATAAATAAAATCTTCAAATACATATTCCATTGGAAGCAAAAAAGCAAAGAGCTTCAGATCGTTTTTATAACTGAAAGAAACACAATTTCGGAGAAACAAAGTACAATAATCTCTCACAGTTTCAAAAGATGAAAACATGGGATTAAATTGAATATTGGCGCATTCATAAGCGGTTGCCTGTATATCACTAACTTCATCCAGTATAAAAGTATTTCTCAAGGTTTCTTTTGTTATCCCAGTTTTCAGTGGTATTAAAGAGCATAGTAGTCACCTGCTTAATGATACGGTTAAAATGGTTGTCAATCACAAAGGCATCGTATGTACAATTAATTTTATGCCATCTCCCTTTTGCTAGATTTTCAGTGATATATTCTGAAATTTGGATTCTACCTTTAATAAAGCTCAGCTCTCTTTGTTCTTCCTCATAATGTTGGTAAATAGTATTAGACAGAAGCTCTCTGGTGTACTTTGAAAACAAATAAATGAGTATTTCAAAAAAATCACTTTTCGTATTTCCTATAGATGTCTGATAATTCGGAAATTTCACTTTCCTGCAATAGCTCAGCCACCAAAGTACGTGCAAATGAGCGGCATGTACATTCTCATCGGTACATTTTTCATTCTGGTTATAAAGTATTTTGGGCAATAGGTTGATCTTCTTTCCTTCAAAGTGGATGACGCCGATATATTTATTGGACTTTAATTCATTGGTTTTGTGTAAAAACTGTAGGAATCGTTGAGACTCGATACGGTCCTGATCAGCAGTAAAATAGAATCCCGATTTTTCTCTTTTAAGCCAAATGTCATCCAGAAAAGTTTCCAATTCAGAAAAATCCCCGTCAAACACTTCTTTATTTTGATATTCAAAAAGATTAATCACAACGATATTTTAATTTTGATCGGCCAAACACCTTCTTGGATCTTAAGCTCGGCACCTTTTAAAATGCCCTCTACTTCCTTTTTGTCATTCATAAAGTACTCCAGCAATAGTGGAATCACTTTTTTATTCATAATATCTTCAAGAGATGTTTGCCCATCCATAAAGTAGGCATGTCCAATCTGAAAGTCATAACCTTTCCTTGTGATGATGGATGCATTTATTTTTTGTAGCACATCTTTGTGATAGACTATTTTTTCTTGTAGTTCATAAATAGGATACATAGCTTCAAATTCAAACCTCCTTCTTAATGCAATATCCAGTAATGCGATCGACTTATCTGCCGTATTCATAGTTCCTATAATGTAAAGATTAGAAGGGACTATAAATTCATCACCAGATGGCAATGTACATTGCAACGGAATATCACCATGCGACCTTTTGTCCGATTCGATAAGGGTGATCAGTTCACCAAAAACCCTGGATATATTGGCTCTGTTGATCTCATCGATGATAATGACGTAAGATGGTACAGCATGAGAACTTACGAGTCTGAGATCGTCATAACTAATCGTACTCAAGAGTTTCTTTTTGGATTCATATCCCACTTCTTCATAATCATCCTGCGGTTCAGCTACCGGATTTTTAGCAATACCTTCATTAAAACGAATAAATTCTCTCAGAGCAACATAATATACCGTCGTATTGCATCCTCCAATAGCTTCTCTGATATCATTGTGCACATTTTTGATTTGTTCGATATTAGGAAACACTTCAAAGAGTTTAATGAGCCTGTTTCCGGATACCAGATAGCTTCTGCTGCTGTTTTGATGTTTAAATTCTATATTGTCATTTTTGGTAAAATCACTGATATGAATTTTTAAACCTGTGGCGGTATCAAATGCTTTAGATTCACTATTTTTTAAAAATTGTACAAAATCAAGATAAACTTCATTAAGGTCAGAATGAGTGATACCAGCAACTGGCTTGGTAGATTTAAGTACTTTATAATACTCAAATAAGGCATTGATAGCTATTTTGGTAAAAAGCCCATCCCTGTGTTGAAAAGTCAGTTGATTTCCGTTTTCAGTATCGGGACGCAAGCCCTGGATAAAATCCTCGTAACTGTAATTCTGATGAAAAGTGATGAATTCTATCCTGTTTCCCAGGTTTTCATTAAATATTTGTTGAGCCTGAGCATAATCAATTACAGTGTTGTCAGAAATGATTTCTGCCGCTCTTTGAATGGTTTGATAGGTTTTACCTGTGCCAGGAGGTCCATAAAGAATAGTATTTAAAGAATGGTTATATTTTTTCATATGAGATTCATTTTGATAAATATCATCAATAAATTGTGTGTTTGTAAGATGTCTGTAGGGACATCTGTATCTCCTGTTGATTTCTTTGAGTAATCCTTCACTAATGATTTTCTCATACCCATCATAACTTTCAACTTCATTCCAGTAAGCTTCATCTATTCCTGTTTTACTTACAAATGCACCGGATTTTTCAGAATGCTTTTCATTGGAAATAAATGAAAGCTTAGTTTTGTCTTTCATTTTTTCAATGCTCAAAGCATATCGGCTTCCAATTAAAAAGACTAATCTGTTTTTGCCCCTTCTTATGTTAAAACTTATCCTTTTATCGTTTGCCTTTATATCGTTTGCCTTAACAAAATTTCGTATGATATTGAAAAATGATTGTAGTTTTTCATTATCTAATACCTTTTTTATAGCCAAATATGAACTATTATCAATAGAGCTAATAATATCTAAAAGTGTTTCAAAATCCTCCTTTGTAGATTCATAAACACTACCCTGATTACCTGTGTCTAAATTTTGCAATTCATCGATGTTTTCTAGAAGGGGTTGCAGAATTGGCTTGTGTGCAAGGTTGTGTGTAATTTTATTGCAGCTCTTAATGTGTTTTTAATATCATAATTCCAAAAGTGATCATCCTTAGATTGATCAATTATCTCTGGTACTCCCATTACATCTGCCAAACCATAGCAACCAGCCTCATCTCCTGTCATCCAAATGATGGCTTTGTCCCCTTCTTTTATTTTATCCTTGTGAGCAGTTACAGTCCAGTCATCTACAAGATTTTCATCCAATGCTGTCACCAGATCGAACATTTCCGGATTACATTGGAAGATCCAGTAAGATACTTCTGTTGGTTTATTAAAGTAAGAAGCTATAGGTATAAATAAAATCCTGTACCAGTAAATGTAAATAAGGATCATTATAATATTCCGGTATGCTGCAAAATGTTTTGTATTGTGATAAAAACTCCTGGTCATTCCGGATAAAATTCAGTATTTCTTCACAGACAGTAATGTAATCAATATAATTACTAATTTGTCCTGACTTTACAGCTGGCAATTCAATAGCCTTGCAGAAATCTTTAAATACACCATGTTTGTAAATATAATATTTCTCAGGGTATTGCAAAGACAAATAAATAGATATCGCCCTTAAATCACCGTGATACCCTTGCTCAATTGTTTCATTCGGTTTAGTTTCCTGGAGTTTTAATAATAAGTCATTAGTGATTTTTTTAAACGAATCAATCCTATAGGTTAAATCTTGTGTTTCATCGAAAAGTATGTTAAAGTTATTATTGACTTTACCAGCATCAATTTCATAATATTGTTCAATCATCCTCACGGGATAAAACTGGCGGCTCATCCATAAATTTTTTTGACCTTTGACATCAAACGTTTTCTGAAACATGGTGGCCTTATCCACTGCATTCCAGTCCCATTTTTCATAGCACTGAGCTAAAACTGGCCATTTATACTTTTCGTGCTGTTCAAATTCTGGAGTATCAAACAAAGACTTATATTTTTCCCAATATTCTGATAATTTTTCTTTGTTCATAGAGTTAACTTTTTTTAATGATTAGATTATAGCTAAAATCAATAATTAGTCCAAAAAAATAAAGATGTGTAATTTTAAAAAAATAAAGATGCCGAATGTAAAATATCTTACTCTTGAAAATTAGGGTAAGGTGGTTCCCTAAAGATCAGGCCCGATTATGTTGCAATAATTCCATCCTCCGGCACTCTGCCTTCCTTCATTCACTCATTTAATCATTCGCTTATTCACTCAGTCAGAGAGCCTCCGGATTCCCGCAGCATAAGTATCTCCGTCACTCCATTTCACTCAGGCTATACAAATTTCATTTCGCAGGCAGCATTAGCGCATTACACACATCCATCCCTTCGGCTAATGCTACCTTTGCTCAATCAAAACCCTTTGTTCGTTTCATTTCGTTCCTACTATACCCATGCTTTTCAGCTCTGCTCTTTTGCCTGCCCACAATGCTCTGCTTCATATACTGCGGCTACGCCTGACTTATTTGTCGGGTGCTTGCTCCATTGCATTCCGCTGCGTTCACCCTTTTGCAGGTAAAGCGGCATACTGTCTCAGCCATAGACCATCCTGGCTCTGCCACTGACAATACTCATATCATGTATCTGCATAGAGAGTACAAAACACCATTTCCACCCAATACACACTATGCAGATACATGATATTTCCGGCTAAACACTTCAGTGGCAGAGACGCAGTTACAGAGCATAAGCCATATAGCCCAGTACCGTGCCTTGCACATTATATGCCACATATCTCCACCTTGCAGGTAGTATATGATGTCATATTCCTGGTCATTATGTCTTCTGCTCTGTGCAGGTGCTCCGGGATGGCGGCTATGGCTGGCAGTATTTCCGGTGCTTCCTGTGCCTGATACAGCATGCCCACTCCGCAATGCTGCATGAGCACCCTGTATCATTCACCGCACCTCCTTTTATTTGTTTTGGGGCAGCCATGCAGGGGCATATGGTACGCACAGCCATGATTCGTTCCTCACATTACTCCTGTACGCACCATCTGCCCCGCTGCCCCTGGTGAATTCTTACTTCTTAGTTTTACCACCTCTGGTGGTATGTTTTTAGTTGCATTTTCAAGGCTCAAGGCTGTTTTACCTGAATGAATTGCTTTTTTTACTTAACCTTTGTTCCATAAGGATGGTTGTCAAACGCATGGATCATTAATAATGAAAGAGATATTACCAAATCTTCTAAGTATGAGAAGACAATTATAAAAGTCCGATTGATGACTTAGATTTATAAAACATGGTGTGTCAATTTGTTTATACATACGAAGTTTAATGGCGTAAGACCAAATATTGTGGTGCATTATAAACGAAACTTCGAAAAAACTAAAGAACTAATACTAATATAAAAAAAAATATTTAACTTTGTATCCAATTAGATACATATTCTATGTTTTTTATTGAGAAAACTACTGAATTTGACAAGTGGCTGAGAAAGTTAAATGATTTAAAAGCTAAGGCAAAAATCTTGTTTCGTCTTCAGAAATTAGAGTACAATGGACATTTCGGTGATTGCAAACCAGTTGGTGACGGAATTAACGAAATGAGAGTCAATTTTGGCAAAGGATATCGAGTTTACTTCAAAGAAAAAGACGGAAAAATTATTATTCTAATAATCGGTGGTGACAAATCGACTCAACAAAAAGACATTAAGAAAGCAAAAGAAATTTGGAAAAATTTAAATAAATGAAAATGGAAACTTTAAAATTTGACATAGCGGACTATTTAGATAGTAAAGAGATGATTGCAGAATACTTAAATACTGTGCTTGAAGAAGGAGACAATTCTGATGTTATTATTGCAATTGGATATATTGCAAAAGCTATCGGAATGACTAAAATTGCGGAAGAAACCGGTTTGAGCAGACCAAGTTTATACAAAGCATTATCGGACGGAGCAAAACCCCAATTTGCGACAATTATGAAGGTTTTAAAAGCAATTGGCGGACAAATTCAAGTGAATCCTCTGTCTGCTTGAAAAAATAACCCCACCACAACAGTGTGTATTAGAAATAGCGGGTTCAGCGCTAAATCAAAGGTCAGAGCTTTTAATATTATTCAGTCCCAAACTGAAAGTGAAGTGCTTAATACGCTACTCCTAAACGCAAATCGTTTAACTTTAAACTCTTTTACAACTAATTAATTTCTTTAAAAACAAAAACCGATCAGCAAAGGTAATGCCTTTCTGTTTTTGTAAAGATCGGTGCCTACCGGTTTTGGTCTAAATTATATAGACCTCCACCTTTGGCATATATTTTACACCAAAAATATTGACAAAAACCCATCGCTATTTTTTGCTGCTTATCGGTTTTTTTTATGATGACTGTCCGTTTCGTAGAAAAATTGATGGAGTCAATTTAGGACAGGAACCGTGCTGCTTACCAGCACGACGACTCAACCGACAGTCTTAAAAATCCTTTAACTGTTACAACTGCGGCAATGTAATTTTAGGACACGGATCCGTTAATAATCATATGAATTATGCCTAAATGCAAATTTTGCTCTTATCTCCTTTTCCAGAATCTCATATTCTGCTTGTGCCATACTGCTATTGTGAAATGCCTTCATTTTCAATAACATGATCTCTTGGTGCATGAGCAAATCATCATCAGGTGCAAAATCAGATTGGTCATCACTGTGGTCCATAATCACTACTATTTAGGTTCTGCAAATCTACATCAAATTATCCACACAGAGATATAAACAAAAACAAAGTTTAATTCGAGTTCAAATAAACGCAGTTGCTACCCATGAAAAAACGATGAACGATTCCCAAAGGCGAGTTTTATAAATTTAGGTTTTACGGAATGATTATAGGTTAAGTCGTTAAAGCCTTGACCTTTTGTTTCTTTTGTGTCAAGACAAAAGAAAAGAAAAACTTTGTTTTATATACTCCAGCCATTCATATCAAAAGATTTTAATTGCACTATACCTTTACTATTCAGCCATATTAAGAAGGATTACGAAAGCAGATGGGCAGTATAAAACAAGTCGCGGCCATGAGACAAACTAAATACGATGTGACCATTTTAAAATAAAGTTCAAACTCAAATTCGATCTCCCCAGATCACAGATGACTCGATTACCAGATAACAATATTAATTTTCCCCCACCACACATACAGGTACAAAGGTAGCTTCGGGTCTGATATATGCAAGGTCTGCCAAACACCAACCCGTATTATGCAATTTAACTTCGTAGTGAGACACTAAAATGCAATAAATCAGCGGTTTATATCCGAAAAGCGTAGCAGAGCTACGGTTACAGGAGATAAATCGGCGTAGCTTCTGATTTGCAGTATTTTAGCGTCGGAATAGATTTTAGATTGCATAATACGGGTTTAACCCATGCTTGCGCCTTTCAAGCGTTCCACCATGCATGAAATCATCCCCTTACGCTGGCACTGCACCTGCTAGTGTGGCTGAGTGAGTTGCACACCATTTTTCACATTTTTCATTTTTTTATTATGGCTACTTTATCATTAGCTTTTCATCCCGGTCAGTTGGTCCAGACTTCGCGCATATTTGATGCATCCTGCGAGCACCAGCCATTCTTTACTTTTATTCGTTCCTGCATAGCTCGTCATCTTCGTGGTGACTGGGGTGATTGCTGTGAGCAGGATCAGGACAGTAATGAGATGGCGCTCCAGGGCGGTGGGCGGCTCTTTTCAGTATATCACATACCTGCAGGGGGGTTTGCTCTGGAGCGCAAGATTTGGATTATCACGGAGGCTGATCGGTCATACACCACCGTATTGTTTCCTAGTGAGTATTGAGATCACATTGCCCTGTCATCTCCGGCAGGGCTTTTTTTATTCTATTTTTTCACTTCATAATTTTATAATAATGAGAGCTCCAGTAGTTTATCCTTCACTCCCTTTTGATGCAGGTACCATCATATTTAGTCCCGGTATTTCATCAGCACTTGAGTCTTCCTTAGCACTCAGGCAGATTATAGATCACTTCCTGGAGTGCCATTTGGCCACTGATTTTGGTATAGTATCCAGAGCTATGAGATTTGATAATGTTCTATCTGCATTGCTTGAGACAGGTCGACTCACTTCGAGATACTGTTTGCATGGCACCATCAGTCCACCTGAGTCAGGTCTGATTATTACTACCCATCTGGATGAGCGGACCACTACCATCAGGTTTGCATCAGAGCTGGAGTAGTATATTTTAATAGCCTTGGTCTATTCGACCAGGGCTATCTACAACTTGCTATAATTTAAAGAATTTTTTGGACAAATTCAATCTTAATAGAAACATTCAATAATTAATTATTACTAATTTATAAATTAGCGAATGCTTCCATATATTTGTGGTAATTCAGAATATTTATGGGGATTTATAAACGTTGGCCTGAAGTTTTTGACAGATAATTTATTGATATAGTATAAGTAATTTTCAAGATCAGAGGTTTTACTTTATAGAAAGGACAAAATTTATTTTTGGACGGTATGAAATATTTAAAAATTCAGAGAAAGAAAATGGGTAGTAATTTACCAATTGATAGCGGTAGGTTGGGTTAATAATAATTTATATTTCATCAGCTAAAAACATTAATTTATGCAAGGGATAATCCTCTTAATGCTTACTGGATTTGTTTTTAACCAAAACATTTCAGCCCAATTTTATAAAAAAGATGCCGGACTTGCTCATACATTCTCTATTGTGGCAAGAGACCCGGTTACCGGCGAAATGGCCGTGGGCGTACAAAGCCATTGGTTCAGTGTGGGCACCGCTGTAAGCTGGGGCGAAGCTGGTGTTGGTGTGGTGGCTACCCAATCTTTTGTAAATAAAAGTTACGGCATTAAAGGCTTAGGATTAATGAAAAATGGAAAAACTGCTCCTGAAGCATTGAGTGAATTACTTGCTGCCGATGAAGGCCGTGAAGTTAGACAGGTGGCAATGATCGACGTAAATGGAAATGTAAACTCCTTCACCGGCAAAACCGATTGATCATGCAGGTAATATTGTTGGAAAAATTATTCGGTTCAAGCAATTGATGTTGGGCGATAAAGTAAATACAGCCATGTCAAAAGCTTTTGAAGGCAGTGAAGGAAAACCTTTGGCAGAGCGTGTTTTACTTTCTTTAAAAGCCGCACAGGCTGCAGGTGGAGATATTCGAGGTAAACAATCTGCCGCAATTCTGGTGGTTGCAGGTAAAAGTACTGGCCAGCCATGGAACGAAAGACTGATTGATTTACGAGTAGATGATAACAAAGCACCGTTGGATGAATTAGACAGATTGCTAAGACTGTTTTGGGCTTATGAGCATATGGACAAAGGCGATCTGGCAATAGAAAAAAATGACATGAAAGAAGCCATGAAAGAGTATGATGCAGCTATGAAAATGTTTCCTGAAAACCTGGAAATGAAATACTGGACAGCTATTACCCTTGCAAATAATAAAAAGGTTAAAGAAGCATCAGATCTGCTCCAAAAAATTTACATAAAAGATGCTAACTGGCGTGAGTTAACAAAACGTCTACCAAAAGTTAATTTATTAAATGTTTCGGCAGCCAACTTAAAAATTTTAGTCAAGTAGTTTTTTAAAAACATAAAAACTGATGAAATTTATAAACAACATTATAAGTAATCTTATATTTTAAGCAATCTGATTTCAGAACTGACTTTGCAATCATATCACATATAAAACTGGAATAAAATGTAAAGATTACTTTTTATTAAGGCTATCTACCAACTCCTGATGGTACTAAATAAATTGATACCATCTTCAAATAAATCTGCGATTTTTTCCATGGTCATCTTGTCAACTGCTTTTGCTTTCTCAATAAAATTTTCATCGGCATCAACATGCCAGGCAAATGAATAATCATGTTGCAACCAGGAAACAGGCCATAAAGCACCACCATACCTGTTAACTATGGTAAAATCATCAGATCTTTGTAATTCCATATCAAAAGAAAGTCCATTAGATATTAATTCTTCAATGTCCTGATCATCTGAATTCATCGATGCTACGGCAAATAATTCATCATCTTCCTGATTGTTAGTATCCTCACCCCAATAGTAATTATTCTTGAATGCGGAAATACCGCCTTTATACTTCTTTTTGATTACTTTCTTATCAACGACCATAATTGACAAATGAATAAATACAGGCATCTTAATAGTGATTGTTGGTATAATTAACACTCTGGATAAACTAATGGTTGCTCATAATTTTATATCTTATTCTGTATTGCAAGATGAACACAATAAATGAATTACCATATTTCGTTTCTACTAAAATGCATATTTATTTTTCCGATATATTAGAATAACAAAGCTGAAGCACAAACATTATAATCAATTATGAAAAGATACATCAGGAATATTGTAGTATTGATTTCCCCTATTTTGTTGTTGATTATTGTGAATGAAATGGTACGACCATCAATTAAAGAAAAACCATTTTCAAAAAACGGGTTGAATGGAATGAATTCCGATAATAAAAATCTCCATAAATGTACATGGAGTTGTTATTTGAATACTACCTATTGCAAAGAAAACCATGTGAAATACCTGAAACCATATTATAAATACACTGATCCCACGTATTTTGGAATAATTAACTTTAACCATAAAACAGGAAATTATGTATTAGCAAACATAATTTTTCTTGTACTTCTATTGCCATTACTGGTTTATGGGTTTATTATCAAATCCATGAATATTCAGGATGAAATAAATAATCTAAAAACAAAAAGATGAATTACTTAATAGAATTAGTAAATTTTGTATTCGCATATTGTACGGATTTTATTATCAATCTGGCAAATGTTTTGAACCTGTCCTACTATGAGATAAACTTCATAATATTTTGTGTGCTTTATCCAATTTTCATAATTGGCTCACTTGGTATTTATATCTTTCAAAAAATGAGATTAAAAAGATTATAACAATATTTATAAATATTATTTTTACAAATATTAAGTAATGGATTGTAGCCCGCTTTTCATTATCCATTTAAATATAATTACAATGAATTGGAAAATAATAAAAACAGAATCGCAATACAAAGAAGCACTGGCTAGGTTGGAAGAAATATTTGATTGCAAAAAAGGAGATGCAGAGTTTGATGAAGCGGAGTTACTGGTCATGGTAATAGAAAAATACGAATTTGAAACCGAGCCAGTTTTCAGAAATCCTGATCCCATTGAAGTTATAAAATACAAAATGGAGTCCAATGATTTAAGAAATAAGGATTTAGTAGAAATCATAGGTAGTAAAAGTAGGGTTTCAGAAATTCTGAATAGAAAGCGCAGGCTAACTCTGGATATGATCAGGAAGATTAGCAAAAGTTTGCATATCCCAGCTGAACTTTTGATTAATGACTATGAACTAAAGCATTGAAGATTATAAAATACTTGAAAGATCTAATAGTGCTGGTATAAAAAAGGGTACATAGATATCCAGTCCAGTTATTCTGTGCAGATATTCTTTTCCAACTGTACTGTATCACTGGTAGATTTTTTGATATCGAATAAATTCCCGAAATTCCACCAATAAATGTGAAGTTCTATAATTATAGTTTTCGATGTACGCTTGTTTAAAATGTTAGAACAAAGTATATTTTGAACTGAATTTACTTATAAATCGTTACTTTTGTAGTATATATTAACAGTTATGGTAATTGAGAGAACAAATAACGAAATCGTAATAAGGATAAATGACGATAACGAACAATTAGGCCAGGTTGACCTTGATAAGATAATTGACACCATTAGATATTATCAGATAATTAAAAAGAGCAAGGCATCACAGAGCGATATTGACGTTCTAGCCAAAGAAATTTCAACAAATTGGTGGAATGAAAATAAAGCTAGATTTGAGACTAAGCAATGATTAAAATTATTGTTGATACCAATATAGTTTTTAGCTCGTTATTAAATCCAGCAAATAGTATTGCCGAATTTCTCTTTAATTCTGGTGATTGTTTCGAATTTTATGCACCTTCATTTTTAAGAATGGAGATCGAAAAGCACAAAGGAAAATTACTTAAACTATCTCAACTGCAAGAATTTGAATTAGAAGAAATTAAATATATTGTTTTCGATCAAATAACTTTTGTTCATGAAGAACTTATCCCTTTTGAAATTTGGACTGAATCAATACATATTTTGAAAGAAATTGATAGTAATGATGTCCCCTTTTTAGCCCTTAGTAAATATTTAGAAGCAATTCTTTGGACAGGTGATCTTAAATTGCAAAATGGTTTATCAAACAAAGGTTTTGACAACGTATATAGTTTTGCACAAATTTCAATGCTTAGAGATAGATTGAGAAAAATGTAAAATTTACAGCATAATAAGTTCTGTTCGACAAAAAAAAGGCCCTGAACCAGCGTCCAGAGCCTAACCCATGCAAATAACCAAAACCTTTCTTAAACTCAATCTTAATGTTAACCTTCCCTAATCCTTAGGCTTTTCCGGTGGCCACAACTTATGCAATCCCTTCGACACACCAAAACTCACCATCGCACCAACACACGCCAGAATTCCGGTCTTCAGAATATCACTGCCATCAACAATGCCGATGAATGCGATCACGGTACCACCGAGCGTACCCATGGCTTGGTCACTATGGTGAATTCCCATCGATACCTCCTTCTCCCTTTTGCCCGATTACATCATCTGTGATATTGGTAAACTGACTTACAGCCGTAGCCACACCTCCTGCTGTGACAAGGTATCCACCGATCGTCACCACAGCTGCAGGAAGCGATACTGGTGCAGTCAGTAATACCGTACCCACACCTGCCATGATCAACCCAATATTTCGCAGCACCCTAAAAAACTTTGGCGTCGGTGCCTTTGCCCTATCTATGATTTTACCCATATTCTTGATTTTTGATTCCAGTAATTCACTCATGGAACACTACATTAGCTCCTCTCTTTTAAGAGAGGCGGGGGTGAGTATTACCGGAACTGATTTTTAAATAATGTTCCTTCTCTCCACTAATTCGCAGATTTTCAATGACATAGCTCAATGCCAATCTGGAATGTTGCCCTTTACCATTTCCTGTCAAAGAGAACACCGGAGCTATACAGCCCCGGAGTTCCTTCTGAGCATCATTGGCCACATGTACCAGGATACCTGATCTGCCTTTCACCCCATTTATCTGCAGACACTCACTGAATTTCGGATGTTGAATGATGACCACTTGATAAACTCCCTCCGGCACACACGATACATTCCGCTCATTATTGGCCCATTTCAATTCAATACTCCGACACAGTAAGATGCCTTGGATAAAAATCATCCCATCTGTCCAGCCATCCCGATACAACCTTTGAAGCTCAATTACCATCTCATAATTTTTAGAAAATTAAACCATTCACTGCAGCAAGTCCTTTACCCATCAGTCCCCCTTCTTTAAGAGAAGGGGTTAGGGGATGAGTAAAACCAAATGCTTACACCACCTCAATCACCGCCAATGAATTATAACCTCCATTCTTCAATGAATACTGTGTACCATTCACTTCCTGGTAAAATTCCATTTGCAATGCAAACACATGAATACCAGTTGCCAACGATGGAGCTGCAGCATGAACCAAATTCACATCGGATGAACTGGCATTAACCGGAAGGTTGACCGTATTACTGATAGAAGTTTCAAATTCTCCACTGCCGAAATCAATCTTTGTCCAGCCTGATTTGATAGATAAGTGAGTTGCACCAGGTGCACTTACCACATCCAAAGTTGGAACTAAACCATTGATATCCAGCTCACCAGTCGTAGTATTGAGTGCATAACTTTTGAACAAAATCCCACTCAATACAGCACGATTGTTAAAGTTAAATCCTTTCAACACAGCTTTGCCTTCCACCAAATCAAATCCCTCATGCACATGTCTTTCACCTCTTTCATTGGCAGCATCCAGATTTTTGACATCGGTCATCAGCCTGGTCAATCGTGCGGTCACCCGATTGTCACTGGCCGTCATCATCAGATTTCTGACTGATGTTCTCAACAGCTTTCCTGCAGCTGCTGACATGCCAAATTCCGCATTATTCTCTCGAGTCCTTTGAAACGTAGGATCTGAATTGATCCTGTCTGCCGACACTCCGCCTTTGGTCCTTACCAGGAATCCATCAGCACTTTTGTAAAATGAAAGGTCATCGAGCTTCCCCACAACCTTCAGCAAACCACCTTGTCTTGCCATAACTTTTCTTTTTTAAAAGTTAAATAATATACCAAAGATATTACCTTCCTTCATGCTCTTCCATCACTGGGCATCACACCGAATCATTAATAGTAATAAATGACATATATTATTCATTTTTTTCATATATCTTTGCACTGGATTTTTAAAGAAAAATATGAGAATTGCACTTATGGCCGTTATTTGTTATAATAAATACCGGCTTTCGATACCCACTCAAATAGCAATACTTTATGCATAGGGCATATCCATAGCTTCCCTATAGATAAGCCATAGATACCTTATGCCACTGGCCACTGATATTGATTTTATAATTCAGTAAAAAATGAGTAAGTTTTCTAAAGTCATCATCTATCCAAAAGACATCGCCCTCATCACAGGTAAGAGCTACCGATCATCCTGGCAGTTACTCAAAAATATTCGTACCCATTACAATAAGGAAAAGCATCAGGTAGTCACTGTCCAGGAGTTTTGTGAGTATATCGGAATCAATGAAGAAGTGGTATGTAAATTAATTTCCTAAATTTATCGACCCTTACTAAACCGTTTATTAATAAGCTCCTGTTTCTTTTCTTTCAAAATCTCATTACATTCCATAGCAAATTTGCCGGGATCCCTTCTCCTGTACAACTCGTAGGTATAGATATGAATATCATTAATCTCAACGCCCCAAAAATGACTCATGGTTCTATGTATTTCATCTAAACTTGCTTTTCCATTGTTAAAACATCCGATCAGATTACAAGAGTTCACTAATTCTACATATTCTATTTTGGGCCT
The DNA here is from genome assembly GCA_016722285.1 of Saprospiraceae bacterium. Taxonomy (GTDB): domain Bacteria; phylum Bacteroidota; class Bacteroidia; order Chitinophagales; family Saprospiraceae; genus OLB9. The sequence goes on along the minus strand of JADKGI010000031.1, from coordinate 45,678 downwards.
TGTCCACTCCAAAAGAAACATTGGGGTAAATTGATTTCCATCAGATTGACCAAGACAGATTTCCAGATACTTTTCAATCATTTCAGAGGAAATAATAATAGCAATTATATCCACCTTAGTAGAATTCCTGACAAACCATTCTTCATCACTATCTGAATCCTGCATTCTAAAATACACGATATCATCAATGATATTTAAGGAATCATTTTTTAATTGTTTCAAGGCTTCCTGATAGTAATCTTTATCCCCAAATGGCCTTCTTGCTTCAATATTAAGTAATTTCTTGTAATAGTAAAAATACCTTGTGAGCTCCGGTTTATCAGTTTTATAGTATTGTATTTCTTCTTCTTTCTCTTGGAATGTATATTTGTCCTCTTCTTCTTGGAGTTCGTTAATAATAGTTTTGATAAAACCCATTCTTTCTTTGATAACCTCTATTGGCAACTTGCTTACATGGCGGTAACCCTGACACTTGGTGTCAAAATCTTGCACGCACCCTTGTAGCTTTTGCAATAGCATACTTTCATATTTGATTTACTAATTTGCATAATATTTGGATTTCTCATTTCCGTGGGTGCTAAATCGTAAAACGATACTGGTTTGATTTTTTGTATATTAATTAAACCCTTTAACATTTTTGCCATTGGAGCATCAAAAAAAAAGCAGTCTCTGGACTGCTTTTAATATTATAACATAATGCGGAAATACTATTTTGCCTTTTTGATATCCGTCTTTTTAATAACTGCCTTTTTCGATGCAAACAGTTTTTCGCTAAGCTGGTCCATCTCAGCTCCTACTCTGCTCTCCACAATCTTGCCATATATCTGGGTAGTTTTAATACTGCTATGTCCAAGCATTTTGCTGGTAGCTTCCATGCTCACACCATTGGCCAATAGGACAGTAGTTGCAAACGTGTGTCTGGCAATGTGTGTGGTTAATGGTTTTTTAATTTCACAAATATCAGCAATTTCCTTCAAGTATGAGTTAAGCTTCTGATTGCTCTTCATAGGTAACAATCTGTTTTTACTTACGCAGATAGGATGTTCTTTATATTTATCAATGATCTCTAGTGCAGGCTCCAGGAGTGGCACGTTACTAACGTTGTCATTTTTCTGTCTTGATGTGTATATCCAATTTTTTCCATTGATGCCGGTTCCTATATGTTCAGGCGTCAGTTGAGTAGCATCTTTATAGGCATACCCTGTGTAGCAGCAAAATACAAAACAATCTCGTACTTCACTTAGCCTTGGTAATGTGATCTCTTTTTCAATGAGTCTTTGCAACTCTGCCCCAGTCAAATATTCTCTCTTAGTTTCTTTGACTGAACATTTATGCCCTGCCAAAATATTTTTTCAACCCATTCATATTTTACTGCAAAGTCAACTACACGGATCAGATATTGCATGTATTTAACTAAAGTATTTTGATGTAGCTTCGCTTCAGTTTTTAAATAATGCTCATACTCGATTGCAAATGAATATTTCAAATCCGTAAGTAGGATATCTTTTGATTTAAAACTATACTTAATAAAGGCACCAATCTTAGTTTTGAAAGCGCCATACCTCCTGAAGGTATCTTTTTCAATTTCTATTCCGACAAGTGAAGAATACTTTTCATTATACACTTCACAAACTTCAAGCAATGTTTTGGATTGCTTTTCTTCTTCACCTTTCAACTTTCGTCTTAAGTCATCAACTGTCACATCCAGATTTTGTGATTTCATTTCGTTATACATCCGGATGACATCCATTTTTAGCCTGTCCATGTATTCATTCATGGTCAGGATTTTTGCACTATTCCCTCTGTACTTACCATTTTCTGAATCCCATTCAGAAAAATTGGCCTTGTATCCGGTACCAATATAAGCTCGCCTACCATTCAGGTAAATCTGCATAAGCACCGGTGATGCCCCGGTATCTTTTTTATCCGATCTTAGGATAAAAGTAACTTTAAGAAGTTCTAACTTTTTCATTTGTATAGCATGGTTTTAAAACGTGAAAAAATATTTTCCTGTTGCCATGCAGCGGCTGTAAAATGAAGAATTGTTGCAAGAAATCAGTTTTTGACCTTCAGGTTGTCGCAGATAACAAACCTATTTAGTATCACTTGTCGCAAACTGTCGCATATAATAAGGTAGTTTTGATTCAAGAATCCCCCAAATAGCTGCGAATAACATTTGCGACAGCTATTTTTAAATTTTGATTGTCGCAAGATTGTCGCAAATAATGGGTATTTGTGGGTAATGTCGCTGTATTGTCGCATTAAATTTAGTTCAAAAAACATCAATTTAAGCATTTGACCATACATAACTCCTTGAAAAACAAACGCCAAACAGAATTTTACTTCTATTTGGCGTTATGTTTTGCGGACTGGACGGGACTCGAACCCGCGACCCCATGCGTGACAGGCATGTATTCTAACCAGCTGAACTACCAATCCATATGTTCATTCTTTCAAAAGTCACGCAAAGATATAGATACTTTTATCATGTCAAAATAGTTTAGCTAAAAAAATATTTTTATTTTTCTACACATTATTTAAGTCATTCCGGCCCCGGATAGTTAAATTTGTCCTTCCGATACTAATTACATAACACAATATTACCCAAATATGGTATTTCTCGATTTTGAAAAACCTCTTGAAAATCTCTACGAGCAACTTGAAAAGTTAAAGCAGGTCGGAGATGAAGGTGTTGTGGACATGACAGATAGTATCAAGGAATTGGAAAAGAAAATCCAAAACACAAAAAAAGATATTTATGCTAACCTAACCGGATGGCAGAGGGTTCAGTTATCAAGACATCCTGAACGACCATATACCTTATTTTATATAGAGCAAATTTGTAAAAAATTTACTGAACTGCACGGTGACAGATATTGTAAAGATGATAAGGCCATAATAGGTGGTTTAGCTAAAATAGATGGACAAAGTGTCGTCATAATTGGCCATCAAAAAGGAATAAACACAAAATTACGACAGTATAGAAACTTTGGAATGGCAAACCCGGATGGGTACCGAAAGGCCTTGAGATTGATGAAAATAGCAGAAAAATTCAATATACCGGTCATTTGCCTGATAGACACTCCCGGAGCATATCCTGGGTTAGAAGCAGAAGAGCGAGGTCAAGCGGAAGCAATTGCAAAAAATCTTTTTGAAATGGCCCAATTGAAAGTTACCATCCTTTGTTATGTTATCGGTGAAGGTGCTTCAGGAGGTGCATTGGGAATTGGATTAGGAGATAAGGTGTTTATGATGGAAAATACTTGGTACACAGTTATATCACCGGAATCCTGCTCATCCATTCTATGGAGGAGCTGGGATCACAAGGAAGAAGCCGCCGAAGCCTTAAAGCTCACACCTGAGCATATGTTGGAGTTTGGTCTGATTGATGATATTCTTAAAGAACCCTTAGGTGGTGCCCACACAGATCCTGAAAAGATGGCAAAGACACTTAAATCACATATCAAATCTGAATTGTCAGGTTTGATAAACATGGATCCTGAAGAGAGGATCACACAACGAATCGAGAAGTACAGTAATATGGGTAAATTTACATTTACAGATTAAATTTGTAAGTTAAATGATAGCTAAAATTAAGGAGTGGTTTTTTTATCGCGATTTCACGGTCAAGGACAATATGCCGGAATCTATCAGGGCTAATATCAATAAGGAACAAAATATTTGCATTCTTTATGATGGTACAAATGAAACTGATCGCAAGTCCTTGCACCGGTTTAAAAAGTTACTAAATGGAAATGGAACCGGAAATAGAAATATAAAATCGCTGGCTTTTATCGACAACGCACTTCCTCTGGATAATGTGGATTATGCGGCATATAATCATAAAAATATAAAATGGCACGGTGTACCTTTTGGTGAGAAAGTAGAAGAATTTATTAATCTACCCTCTGACATTTTGATCGTACTTTGCAAAAATATGCTACCCCACTTTGAATATATTGTAGCCCATTCATCCACAGATTTTATCGTAGGTCCTTTTTTAAAAAAATCAGAAAAATATTTTAATCTTATCGTTGAAACTGAAAATATGGATAGCTTGGAAAAGTTATCTCAATCTATAATAAAAGGCATTGACAAAATAGCTGTAAAATAAGAATCTAAGTATAATGAAAGACCAAAGATTTATTGGCACAGGTGTTGCCATCATTACTCCATTTAAAGACAATGAAATTGACTTTCCAGCTTTTGGAAATATTATTGAATATGTAATCAATGGTGGTGTAAATTTTATAGTAGCGCTTGGGTCAACCGGAGAAACAGCTACTTTAAATGAAATCGAAGCAAGATCCGTTTTAGATTTTTGTGTTGTAAAAATCAACAACAGAGTACCATTGGTGGCAGGAAATTTTGGTTGGAATGATACTAAAGAGCTGGTTAAGAAGATCAAAGAATACAATTTTTCTGGAGTAGATGCTATACTTTCATCGAGTCCTGCTTACGTGAAGCCTTCTCAGGAAGGCATTTTCAGGCATTACGCAGAAGTAGCAGATTCCTGTCCTATACCAGTAATCTTATATAATGTTCCCGGCAGAACGAGATCCAATATGGAATGGGAAACGACTGTAAGGTTAGCTGAATACAGTAAAAACATTATTGGTATAAAAGAAGCTTCCGGGGACCTCATTCAAACCACCCGTATTATTAAAAATAAGCCTTCTCATTTTATTGTGACTTCAGGCGATGATGAAGTTGCTCTGCCAATGACAGCCGTTGGAGGTGATGGTGTAATATCAGTGATGGCAAACGCCTTACCTAAGGCATTCAGTCAAATGATAAATTTTGCTTTAGATCAGGATTATTATGCGGCCAGAGAACTAAATTTCAAGACTTATGATCTCCATAAATGGCTCTATATTGAAGGAAATCCTGTAGGTATTAAGTCAGCAATGCAAGTATTAGGCTATTGTACAAACGAAGTTAGATTACCTTTGTCCCCACTTTCGCAAGGTAATTATGAAAAGCTCAAAGAAGAAGTTTTAAAATAATTCAAACAATTTAAGCAGATCAATGTACGAGATGTACCTGATAACTCAGATATACAATATACATTATGACAAAAAAGATACCTTCAACCTTAGTCACAGTATGTTTCCTCATCACAAATGCAGATGCTAATAATGCCAGACTTGCTAAAATACAGACGTAAAAGTCAATATTTGTTATGTTCCCTTTAGGAATGGATGATATAATGGAACCTACTCCCAATACCAAAAATATATTAAAAATATTGCTACCTACTACATTGCCTACTGCTATATCTGAATTCTTCTTTAAAGCTGCAACTACACTCGTGACTAATTCTGGTAGTGATGTGCCTAATGAAACTATCGTCAAACCCACTACCGCCTGACTCATTCCAAACCTGAGCGCAAGTTCAACGGCTGAATCTACAAAAATTTTACCACCACCGATCAGCAATGCGAAACCTCCCAGAATATATAGAATGGACTTTGATTTAGACAAGTTCAGGATCACAATGTCTTCATCTTCGCCACTAGTATTTGCTAAATGAACAAGATAATAAACAAATATTGCCATATATCCTAATAAAATTATTCCGTCACCAATAGATATGGAATCCACACTTCCTCCCGAAAATTTAATGTCATTTATCATGACATAGAGCACTATGGCGGCAAGCAGACTCAACGGAATTTCTTTAAGAACTGTATTTTTCAGTATGGTAAGTGGATAAACTATAGACGTAACTCCGATTATCAGCAAAATATTACAAATATTACTTCCGACCACGTTTCCGATTGCTATATCCGTATTTCCTGTATATGCAGAATAGGACGTAATGGCTAGCTCGGGAGATGAAGTTCCAAATGCAACCACAGTAAGTCCGATAACAATATTAGGGATGTTAAACATTTTTGCCAAAGATGATGCGCCATCCACCAAAATGTTTGCACCATAGATTACTAAAACCAAACTACCTGCCAACAGGAGGAAACTTATCATTTTATAATGTATAAATAATTAATATTGCAAATTTTGGGGTATATTCTTTCAAATTGAAATTAAGCCATTGTTCGTCAAATGAAACTACTTTTTTACTCAATGCCATCTCTATTTAAGAAAAAAGAGCTGAAGTATCAATAAAAATTGAAAGTTTTGATTGAAATTGATCATAATTAAACAATTGCTTAAAATTAAAAGATTGTACCCATTCCATTCTATGCTTTTGAGCAAATATATACTATTTGAACAAATCTCTTAGTATAAATTCTTTTTTAAGTTTTTCTTCACCTCGCTTAATTTGAATTTTCACTTTCTTCCCAATTTTACCAGATAAAACGTGGTTCACTTGTCTCAAAGAATACCAACGATAAGACCAACAGCCTATTTTATGTATAATATCTCCCGGTCTGATATCGGCTTCTGCCGCAGGCGAATTATCAGTCACATACTTAACGTAGTACTTATTTAAACCAGGTCCAAACGCAAAAACTGTCAATCCACTCCTATCGAATTCAAAAGCTTTATTGTAATTTTTTTTGGGCCTAAGGTATAACTTAGGTGTCGCAAAATCAATAATTACATCAAATCTCTCCAGCAAAAGAGTTCCTATAATGCCATTTCTTGTTACTTTTTCCGGTTTTATTAAGCTGGAATCCAAATCCTGAAAACTGCTAATTAGGTTATTAAAATAGAGTTCTCCCAGATTCAACCTATGTATTCGTCCCGAAAATCCTTCAATATCACCTCCGAGGCCTTTTCCAAGACTACCTTTTACTATTGATCCCGATGCATTAAGAAGAGTATCCGTATTGTGATGAAACAATGCTGTGAGTGCGGCACCAGTATCAAGTAATAACTTTGTCTTCACTTCCAATCCATTTTTTACTTCTGTGACACAATTCAAGTAAGGCTTGCTATTAATTATTTCAATATCAAATGGTATGTAAGTTTTTGTACTGGACTTACTGAATTTTCTGGGATCAATCAACGTTAATTCATCTTTCCTGAAGTCTATTTTTATTATCATGCCTTTAAAAAATTCAGCACCAATAATTCCATCCACTTTGCTACCCACATATTCTTCGAGATGAACAAAGTCTTTTTCTAATACAAGAATGTTGTGCCTGACGCTACGCGTATTAAAAAATTGAAGATAGGTACCATTGCAAACATATGCTGTTACTTCCTCACTCATATCAGATCCATAAAGAACTATTTTCTTGTGGTATGGTACCTTTAGAAAGTCAGAATATTCCCGTTTTAATAAAATTGTATTTTCTGCACCTGTATCTAATATAAACTTAAGGGGCAAAACCTTTTGGAATATTACATCTATAATAATAAATCCATTGCTATAAGCAAACGGTACTGTAATATCATCAAATTCCTCAAGAAGATAGGATTTCATGAGTTGACCATCCAGAACATAACATTGTTGGAAAAATACAAATAAAAGAAGCATTCTGAGGAATACCTTTTGAATCATTTTTAAAACTTTGCTACAATGCAATATATTCAAATCAAAATTTTTCTAAAAATAGAAAATATTATTATACTTATTGAATTGTATAGTTAATTTTATAAAATTTTACCAAGCAAGAACTTATTATGTTCTTTAAATGAAACGATCTAAAATGTTACTATGTCGGAGTTAAAAAGAGTATTAACAACAAGAGGATTAACTATGATTGCAATAGGAGCATGCATCGGCTCAGGCATTTTTGTTACACCGGCAAATACGATGCAGGTTTTACCACATCAAGGCTACGTTTTACTTACATGGCTGATAGGAGGTTTTATTGCTTTCCTGGGAGCTATGACTTTTTCAGAACTAGGTGCCAGATTCCCCAAAGAAGGTGGAGTCTATGTTTATCTAAAAAATGCTTACGGAGATCTTGCCGGCTTTCTGTATGGTTGGATTATACTCTTAATAGTTAATACAGGGGCTTTGGCTGCGCTTGGGTATGCGGGCTGATTATCTTAAATTTTTTATTCCAGTATATAACACACAAAAATCTATTATTGCTATTTTGGTAATATGGATACTCACTATAGTAAATATATTTGGTGTCAATATTTCATAAACATTTGCTACACTTTTTACCGGGTTAAAATTATTGGCAATGGTAATGATAATTTTAATTGGAGCATATTTTATGCCTTCAGTCACCCACAAAATAACATTGGATCTTTCTAATAATGTCCCTCCTAATTTATTTCAAAGTATGTTGATAGCATTTGTTGGTGTATTCTGGTCAATGGGAGGGTGGCATCATGCAACCTATCTGTCAGGGGAAGTCATTGACCCTCAAAAAACTGTACCGAAAGCAATGTTGTTTGGGACTCTTACAGTAACCGTATTTTATCTGTTCATCATTGCCGCATATATGATTTTATTGCCCGCCGAGCTTATGTCTTCGAGTGAGCGGGTAGCTGGGGATGCCGTGGCTATGGTATTTTCCTGGGGTGGCAAATTTGTATCGATTGCTATAGCAATATCTATTTTTGGAACTATTGGTATTTATACAATGAGTGCCCCGCGCATTTACTATGCTATGGCAAAGGATGGAATATTTTTTGATTTTTTATCAGATATATCTGACCGATTTAAGACACCTTACAAAGCTATGTTGTTTCAGGCTTTCTGGGCTTCGATACTCATATTATTGTGGGGTTCTTTTATACGAATAATTACATTTGTCACTTTTATGGACATTACATTTATGGCCTTGGCGACGGCTACCATTTTCATATTCAGAAACCAAAAATCTGATCATTCGGGTTTCAGACTTAAATGGTATCCTTTGATTCCCTTAGTATATTTGATTATCACCATAGCATTTGTGCTTAATACCCTGGCAAATTTAAATATGGAATCCTGGGCTGGTGTAGGAATTCTGTGTATGGGTATTCCGTCTTTTTACTATTTTCAAAGGCATAAAAAAAGAGCTGCCAAATCCACGTAGGAAATCTCAAAATTATTTGCGTCTGCATTCAACATTCTATTATAAATTATCTTCAGTCCCCTATCCTATTGTGATGTTGTCATACAGTTTCAGGTTCTAAAACTTTTTTGTTAAAAAGCAAAGAATAGTATTCAGTAGCCATTCTATCGGAATCAAAAGCGGGGCTTACGTCTCGCATTCCGTTTTGAACAATTTTCGCCCATTTTTTAGGTTTATTATAGTAGGTTGGCAAGATCACTTTTTCAAGTATATCCATCAATTTTTCGCTTTCAATCTCATTTTGACGTTCGATAGATAAATTTCGGTCTGCAGGTGGAATAATAAAGCTATTTTCACCGTCTTTAGCAAACTCAGGAATCCACCCATCAGGAAAAGAAAAATTAACAGAACCATTCATAGTTGCTGTCATACCGCTGGTTCCTGATGCTTCCTGATAAAGGCGAGGATTATTGAGCCACACATCAGAACCCTTCTTCATAGCTGCAGACAATGCAAGCTCATATCCTGTAAGAACAGCACAATTAGGTAGAGGAAGGGTTTTCCAATACAGGTTGTTAAATGTATCTATAGCCCCGTAATCTTCCGGATATGGTTTTCCTGCCCAGATTATTTGAATAGGGTATTTTGAATCGGTCACCAATTTACTAAATCTTTCCGCGTCAGCTGCTATCAGGTCAGCTCTCTTATATCCGGCATATCTTCTTGCCCATACAAGAGTTAAAATATTTTCATCGAAAAGTTTTCCAGCCTGATCAGCAACAATTTTAAATAACTCTTTCTTCATTTCTTTTTTCCTTTGAAGAATGCCATTCAAATTATTTTTTTCCGAAGCCAATTCCAGAATTTCGTCCTTCCAGTATTTTTTATTTTGAGAATTTGTAATTGACTTTCTCTCGCAAATCCCTTCATTTCCAGCCCACATCTCATTTGATACATCCCCATGCATTTTAGAAACTCCATTAGCTATTTTTGCGAATTTCAACGCTGAGAGAGTATAATTGAGTTTATCACCTTCAATACCTAATATCTCTTTATTTCATCTTCATTTACTCCGTTGAAAAACGACATTTTGCTCAGTAAGTCAAAACTTCTTTGCTCATTACCTGCTTCTTCCGGGGTATGGGTAGTAAATACCACTCTCTTTTTCACCTCATGCAATGTTCCAAATTTAGAATAGAGAAAAAGCAGAGTGGTAGAGCATGTCCTTCATTCATATGGTAAATTTCAGTACCCAAATTAAGAATATCCAGAAGCTTTGCGCCTCCTATTCCAAGCACAATTGATTGAGCTATCCTGGTGGATTCATTGGCATCATAAAGTCTGTTTGTTATAGTCCTTGATACAGCATCATTCTGTTCGATATCTGTTGTCAAAAGAAATAATGGGGCAGAGCCGAAAACCTGGGGTTTCAAAAGATAAGCTTTGACATAAACAGTTGAACTATGGACATCGACAGGAAATATTATCCCTGTGTCTGTAAGGTATGAATAAAATTTCTGAACGTAATCAGGTTTCATCGTTCCGTTTATAGTCCTAACCTGATCATAGTAACCATATTTCCATAACATCCCTATGCCAACGAGGTTTTGTTTTAATTCAAAAGCACTTCTCATATGTGATCCGGCCAGAAAACCTAATCCTCCACTATATATTTTCAGAGCCTGATGAATGGCAAATTCCATAGAAAAATATGCAACAGGCTTTTCAAATTCCTTATTAGGATTATAGCCAAATATGTCAGATTTAGAAATCATCAATCCTTTAAATTTTAATTATTTTTTAAAAAAAGAAATGCAAATATAAGGACACATGTCAAAATGACACCAGTAATTCATATAAAATATAAAATTTTATATGTGCATTAAAATTAAATTAAATTTAAAATTAATTTAAAAGCTATTGAATGTTAATGCCTTAAGGAAAATATTTACTAATTAAATTGAAATGTAGAAATAAAAAAAAAGACTGTAGAAAAGTACAGTCTCCTATCAATTCATAAATCTCAGACGTTAGCTCATCGTCGAAAGGGGCCGAGTCCGGCGACCCGACCCTCTAACTATGAAAAAAACTACTGTCTCTTTATGATATAATTTGTTTCACCCTATATTTTAAATCTCAGACGTTAGCTCTTCGTTGAAAGGGGCCGAGTCCGGCGACCCGACCCTCTAACTATGAAAAAAACTACTGTCTCTTTATATATAGTTTGAAATCTATTTCTTTATTCTTTTAAAACAATTTCAATTTGTCCAAAGTTCACATGCATAAAAATAAATTGATAAAACCAGAATACATCAACATTATTCTTTGCTCCAAAAAATTTCAATTCCTTATTCTAAATAACTAATGTTATCCATTTTTTTAAGTCGTTCACAATATCTGATCACTGCCATGCAAATGTATAAATATTTTTAAACTAACAGAAGTAATGCTATATTTTTTTTCCTGAACAAATTTAATAAGCAATCGATACTGTGAGATCAAATTCATCATAAATTGTCTTATCGCCTAAATTTTCAAAAAATGATCCAGAACCATATTTGATATCAAAATCAGATCTGTCCAACTTAATAGTAGCTTGACCTGCTCCATCTTTGGCTGTCGCATTAAATTTAATCTCTTTTGTCGTGTTTTTTAATAGTGATGTTTGCTGTAATTTTATACTCACCTGGCAATCCACGTGAAGTCACCTTTGTGATGTTGATAGTAGCTGCAGGGTGCTTTACAACACTAAAGAAATCTTCAGATTTCAGATGACCTTCAAGTTTGCCTTTTCCAGCCCCTTTTAGGTCTGAAACATCAATAGTGTTCATATCTACTTCCAATTGACCCCCAATCAAAGTTTCTCCATCAAATATCAGGTTTCCTGACTTGAATTTCATCATACCTTCATGAGCACCTGTAACTTTGTAAGCTTTCCAATTGACCTTGGAAGTACTAAGATCAATTGTTTTTGGAGATGGCACCACCGTACCGGCAACCACATGAGATGAAGTAACAAAAAGACCTGCGATAAATAATAATAATTTCATTTTTTAATAAATTTTTAATTGTAAATAAATAATATTTGTTGCAACAAATGTTTGTATTAATAGTTGTCCACCGTGTGATTTAATAGTAGTTTTAAATAAACTTTAACACGTTAAATATCAAACAGTGCCAAAAATCTCTTCAATATATGATTGAATGCGGGATATGTCTGATGGGTGAAATGTGGCCCAATTTCCATATTTCCTAAACCAGGTCATTTGCCTTTTGGCGTATCTCCGACTGTTTTGCTTTATTAGTCCTATCGCTTCATTTAATGTTATTTTCTCATCAAAGAACTCAAATAATTCCTGGTATCCCACAGTTTGAAGGGCTCTGACTTGTTTAAACTGACACAGGGAGTACGCTTCATCAACAAGGCCTGAACTGATCATCCGATCCACTCTAATATTTATATTATTGTATAGTTCATCCCGTGGCATTTCCAGCAAAATACAGATGGTATCATATCTTTTTTCAATTACTTTGCTGCGATTAAGAAATGAACTGTATGGTTTTCCACAAGCATGAATAATACTTAGTGCTCTTATTATTCTTCTATGATTACTTAAGTCTATCTGTTTATGATATTCAGGATCTTTTACAAATAATTCATTTTGCAAATCCTGTATCCCTTCCGTTTTATATCTTAAATACAGATATTCAACAATCTTATCAGGAACATCCGGAAATTCATCAAGGCCTGCGGTTACAGCATTTATATATAATCCTGTACCACCTACTAATATTCCAATATTGTTTTGCTTGAAGTAATTATTCAACCTGACCATTATATCTGATTCATAATGTCCGACTGAATATTTATCATGGATACTTAATTCGTCAATAAAATGATGCTTGATACCTTCCTGGTCAACCAAGGTAGGTTTTGCTGTACCAATGGTCATTTCTTTATATATCTGCCTGCTATCAGCAGAAAATATTTCTGCATTAAACTTCTTTGCAAGGTTGATTGCAAGTATTGATTTTCCGATTCCTGTGGGGCCGGCGATTATAATAAGAAATTTATTTGGCAATGTAATAGGGTCTGACATTCAGCTTTTGTTAGCTTTACACCACAAAAATAGATAATCAAGTTTATGTTTTATAGCTTTCTTAAAGTACTGGTAAGAATTACGTTAAAATTATTCTTTAGAAAAATCCACATAACAGGTACAGAGCACATAAAGGATGATAAAGCGCAACTCATAGCGAGTAATCATCCAAATGGCTTTCTCGAACCTCTAATTATGGCTTGTTTTTTTCCAAAACCACTTCACTTTCTGGTTCGCGGAGATGTATTTGACAACTCTTTTTTAAGGCCAATGCTGATATCAACCAATCAAATTCCGATATTCAGGTTTAAGGATGGTTTTTCAAAATTGAGGGAAAATAGTCAGACAATAGACGAAAGTTTGCAGGTATTGATCGATAAAAACAATCTTTTAATATTTGCTGAAGGCAATACTCAGAGTATTAAAAAACTTAGGCCACTCCAAAAGGGAATTTCCAGAATCGCTTTTCAAACGCTTGAAAAAAAACCGGATCTTGATCTTGAAATACTTCCTGTTGGTATCAATTTTACCTATCCTGACAAATTTGATAAAACGGTCATGCTGCGTATTGGAGCCCCGGTACAGGCCAAAGATTATTTTGATCTGTATAGTATTGATAAAAATTCAGGTCACCAGAAATTATTGGATGACCTTTATGCTTCTATCAAAAAAAATGTTATTCACATTGAAGATGAGAATAACACAAGTCTCTTTGAAGATCTTGTTATTATAGAGAGAAGCAAATCTAAAATTTCATACCCACCCGTTTTTTCTACATCCGACGACAACCTTATCATAGAAAAAAATCTTGCAATAAAAATAGAATTATTATCAGAAAAGCAAAACTCCAGTTTAAAACAAGAAGTATTTACTCTGAAAAATCAAATGAGAGTCTCAGGAATAAAGCTTGATGATCTTAATAAAAAGATCATGAGTATATCGAGACTGGTGGTCTTAATAATTGGGTTCTTGCCGGCCCTTTATGGAGCAATAACCCACTCCATTCCCATCGCAGGTGGATATTATTTTACAAAAACTAAGGTAAGTCAAAAGAATTCCGTGCATCTATTTTGATGGTTTCTGTTTTGATTCTGATGTTGCTACTATATATATTCTTAATTATTATTTTTATTATTTGCCACTTGCCCATTTATCATTTATTGATTATATTTTTCAGTGGAATATGGTTAAGATATTATTATACATTTTGGAATGATAGTACTTTCAAATCTGTTAATATCATCCAGAATTTCAAACTTAAGGCTATTGCCATATTAGACTCAATAAATTAGCTTATACTACCAATTTTAAACCATAAAATATTAATAGGAAATGCTTAATAATGATAAAATTAGAATGATAGTCAATATTCGAAAGTACTTTATATTTTTTATATTATTTATTTTTTTACTATCGTGCAAAGATAAAGATGAATATGACAGCCTTTATAGTGATCAAAGTAACTGGACAAATATAGAACAAAACCTTCAGTCACAAATCATAGCAGCACATGATGGTGATACAATTCGGCTGCATGAAGGCCATTTTTGGTTTACTAAAAGTTTAATAATTGATAATAAAAAAGATATTACTTTCACAGGGGCAGGAATGAACAAGACCTTTTTATCATTTAAAGGGCAGGAAGAAGGAGCTGAAGGAATACGGATTGCTAATTGCAGCGGCTTCACGATCAGCGATATGACTGTCCTCGACTCAAACGGTGATAATATCAAAGCCACTAATACCAATGGAATCCGATTTATCAGAGTAAGGGCTGATTGGTCAGGTGGGGCTAAAGAATCAAATGGGTCATATGCATTTTATCCAGTGCTGTGCAAAAATGTCCTTATAGAAGAGTGTATAGCTGCCAGGGCGTCCGATGCCGGCATCTACGTCGGTCAATCAGATACAGTCATCATAAGAAATAACAGGGCATTTCAAAATGTAGCCGGGATTGGAAGTGAAAATAGCAATTATGTTGACATTTACCATAATCATGCTTATGATAATACTGGTGGGATTCTGGTATTTGACCTTCCGGGGCTTACGCAGTATGGATCAAAGACCCGGATTTTTGATAATCAAGTCATTGAAAATAATCATGAAAACTTCGCACCAAAAGGAAATATTGTCGGAATGGTACCTCCGGGTACTGGTTTCATGATATTAAGTACGAGACAATTAGAAATTTTTGACAATCAGGTGCTGAACAACAAAACAATCGGAACTTCAATAATAAGCTATGAATTGGTGTCTGCCATAGATAACGATAAAAAAGAAAATGAACGAAGTACCGGAAAATTTCCATTAGACACATTGTATAATCCCTATCCGGATAGTATATACATTTACAATAATAATTACGCAAATACATATTGGTTTCCTAATCTGGGAAATGAAATAGGAAAATTGATTGCCTGGAAATTTCCATTCAATACCCCTTTTATTCTTTGGGATGGATTTGTAAAATCACCTGCGAAGGATATAAATTTGTGTTTAAATCAGCCTAATATTACTTTTGCCAACATAAATGGACCTGAAAATCTAAAAAACATCAAAACCGGGATTTCAAATTATTTATGCAAGGGACAGCAACTGGTACCTGTAGTCCTTCTTTTTAAAAATGAAATAATTACATCAATAAAATAATTGCGTATGTCGGGCAATGATATAAAGCATCTGGTTCTTTGGCAGCTTATCTTTTTGCAATTGTTAACTGTCGGTTGCAAAAACAAAGAACCTAAATTTAGCATAAAAAATGAAAATCATTCAGAAGATATCCAAGATTTTCCTGCATTAAAGAAACTATCTGACTATAAAAAATTTATCCTTCCGCTTGCCGGAATGAAACCAGAGAAAGATGTTATTTTATATGATTTAAATTCATCCTTATTTTCAGATTATGCCCACAAAAAGATTCATTTATTTGCCGGAAGGCGCATCAATGACTTATCATCCGGACTACGCATTTGACTTTCCCGAAGGAAGTATTATATTCAAATTCTTTTACTTCCCGGCAGATTTTAGGAACCCGGATAAAAACATAAGAATAATTGAGACCAGAGTTTTGATTAAAGTTGAAATGGAATGGCAAAGTCTGACATATATATGGAATGAAGAACAAACTGATGCATTTCTAACATTAGTGAAGGTATGGGTTGAGAATAAAAAACTGATTGGTATGCCCGAATTGAGCACAGTTCCACGTATCGCTCAATGGGGAAATACCAAATCAGATATCAATGATAGAAGCAGAGCCTATCTGGATATAAATTGTTCACATTGCCACAGAAAAGAAGGTCCGGCGAAAAACAGCGGACTATACTTGTTGGCGGATGAATCAAATAATTATGCTTATGGAATAAAAAAGACTCCTGTTGCTGCCGGTAGAGGCTCGGGCAATTTAAAATACGACATTGATCCCGGCAACCCTGAAGCATCAATCCTTGTTTTCAGAATGAAATCTCTGGAACCAGGTATTATGATGCCCGAAGCTGGACGTCGTACCAGGCATGAAGAAGGCATATTATTGATTTCAGAGTGGATAAAAAAAATGACAATCTAAAAATATCATTGTGAATTATTATAAAGAAGTTTTAATCCTTGAAGCTATAATATTTACCCTTTTCTGGATTTTTGATGAGTATCTTGCATCACTTCTGACCTTCATAGCCGTTCCTGTGTTTTCAGGCATTCTGATAATATCACTTATAGCTGAAAAAATAGAAAGATCCAAGATAAGCAAACATTATTTTTATATGATGGCAGGATTAGCGATCATACCCGCTGTTATATTTTTTGTTATTTTTTTGGCAAACGGAGGTACTAGTTTAAATTGGTCAAAAAAATAAATCCAAAACTATTATAGTTCAAAACTGAATCCTGACTTCTTCTTTTTTTCATAAATTTTCTCATCAAATGCATATAAACTGGCAGGTCTGTGAGACACAGATTCCTGTATTTCACCAAGTTCTTTAAGAATGCCCAGACTCTTTAATTTTCTTCTGAAATTCCTTTTGTCCAGCTTTATATTCAGTATAACTTCATACAATCGCTGTAATTGGAGTAAACTAAATTTTTTGGGTAATAATTTAAATCCAATCGGTTGCTCACGCAATTGTTTTTGCAACTTTCTCAGGCATGTCTGCATGATTTCTATATGATCAAAAGCAAGAGAGCTAACTTCATAAACAGGCTTCCACAATAAAAAATCATTGCTTCCTATATGCGCAAGATGATCGTCATCTATTTTGACTAAAGAGTAGTATGCCACAGTAATAACTCTTCCCAATGGGTGCCGGTCTGTTGAACTAAATACCTGAACCTGATCCAAATATACATCGTCAAATCCTGTTTTTGCCAGAAGAACTCTTTTAGCTGCTTCATCTGTAGTTTCGTCGGGATGAACTAAATCTCCCAATAATGACAATTCGTTTTCATATGGTGGCATGTCACATCTTGAAATCAATATTTTTAATGATGAGTCATCGTAGCCAAATATAACACAATCTACCGAAACTGCAGCTTTAAAATCATTATGAATCTGGGTTATCCAGGAATTTATATTTTGTATGGAGTTAACGATCATTAAAAAATTGTTTTGAAAACGTGAAGATAAAAAAAATTAAAAAATTGACCCGTCTTTTAAACTTTTTTGATTGATGGTTATTTGTTCATCTTATGAAGATGATGATTTGGACCATTGGAAAAACAAGTGAAAAATATCTCAATGAAGGGATCGATAAGTATCTGAATAAGCTAAAACACTACCTAAAATTTGAATATGAAGAATTTAAAGATGTAAAACCAGGTCAAACCGCTGCTGAAACATCAAAAAAAGAAGCACAATTGATTTTATCAAAATTAAAGACAGAAGATCAGTTAATCCTTCTGGATGAAAAAGGAGAATCATACAATTCAACAAATTTTTCAAAATATCTGGAAAAATTGACACTTCATTCAGGAAATAATTATGTTTTTTTAATTGGAGGTGCATATGGTCACCATGAGTTACTCCGTAAAAGGGCCATTCATCTGATTTCATTATCAAAGATGACTTTTACACATCAAATGGTACGATTATTTCTTGTTGAACAATTCTACCGTGCTTTCACAATTATCAAAAATGAAAAGTATCATAACCAATAAATTTAGCTTTATTATTAATTTGCTGCTCAAACTCCCCCCAAAACTCATTATATATCTACATTTGATATTTTATTCAATAATAATTTTACTATGAGTGCCACGTTAGTTCTGGTGATAATTACAAGTATTATTTCCATTTTCTGCTTTAGTAACAAAAGATGGTTTGATCATCTAAAACACTATCCTTTATTAGAAAATCAGAATAAACAATATTACAGGTGGCTGACATCAGGCTTCGTCCATGGAAGTTATATACATCTGTTTGTCAATATGTTTGTTTTGCATGAATTTGGAAGAACAGTGGAAGATTATTTGATATTTCATTTTGGTTATGCAGGTGGAATAGTTTTATTTACTTTTACTTACCTTTTGATTATTGTAATGGGTGACATTCCAACATACTTTAAAAATAAAGAAAACTACAGTTTTGCGAGTGTTGGTGCTTCAGGTGGTGTTTCAGGAATTATTTTTATCTACATTCTTTTATTTCCCTGGCATAATCTTTATTTGTTTGCTATTGTGCCATTGCCTGCCATTCTATTCGGGGTGCTGTATTTATGGTATTCTACCTGGGCTTCAAAAAATCAAAATGATATGATTGATCATGAAGCTCATTTTTATGGAGCAGTAGCGGGAATTCTAATTGCGATTATTACGCGACCTGACATAATACATGAATTCATTACGCATTTAGTCAATGAGTTTCCGCTTTAATCTATTGTTTTATTAAGTTTGATCCATTTTTACAGCTAACAGGCAATCTTTAACTGCAATATACCAATGAGGAATCTCCAGAGAATACGTTTCTTTTATTTTGTGCTTGGATAATACGCTCCAATTTGGTCTTCTTGCGGGTGTAGGATACTCTTCCGTAGATATAGGATTAACTTTACATTCCAGTTTTGATTCATTCATAATTTGTTTGGCTATATCATACCAGGTCACAATCCCCTCATTGGCAAAATTGTAAGTATCATTAAATGAATCAAGTCGGGATGGATCTGATATCGTGGCTGTAATAATGTCCAATACACCATTTGCTAGGTGTCTGGCATAGGTAGGTGCCCCAAACTGATCATTTACTACAGAAATAGCATTCTTCTCAGCCCCAAGTCTGAGCATCGTTTTTAGAAAATTATTCCCAAATGAAGAAATTACCCACGAAGTTCTCAATATAAGGACGGGAATATTGCTCTTTCTCAATATCATTTCTCCATCATACTTTGATTTGGCATATATACCTTTCGGGGATTTGGAATCTTCCTCCCTGATGGGAAATCCACTATAAGTATGATATATGTAATCTGATGAGAAATGAATCAGTTTAATTTTTGTATCACTCAATACATCAACTAATATATTGCAGGCTTGCGTATTGATGGCATAACATTGCTCCACTTCTTTTTCTGCTCTGTCCACGGCTGTATAAGCAGCACAATTAATAAGATAATCGAAATCATGACTTGCAATTGCCTTTGCAACATCGGATTTTTTTATAATATCACAAGACTTTTTATCATAAAAATGAAATGACATGAATTCAAATTCTGGGGCAATACATCTGAATTCCTGCCCCAGCTGACCATTAGCACCCAAAACACAAATTTTTATTTTTTTCAATTTGCCACTTACCAAAATTTATAATTTATATGTTTTATGATCTTTAAAATAAGGCAATTTCTTATCCTTTGATGAAACAAAACACGCATCATGGGGCAAAATCCAATTAATATCTAAATCTTCATCATCATATCTGATACCGGCTTCATATTCAGGTGAGTAGTACATATCACACTTATAGGCAAAAGTTGCTTCTTCGGATAATACTACATATCCATGAGCAAATCCCTTTGGTACAAAAAGTTGTTTTTTGGTGATGTCATTGAGGATAATTGTGAGATATTGCTTAAAAGTAGAAGATTCGGGTCTTAAATCGACAATAACATCAAGAACCTCGCCTCCTATCACTCTGACTAGTTTAGACTGGCCAAACGGTGGTAACTGATAATGCAACCCCCTCAATACTCCTCGTACAGAGCCAGCCTCATTGTCCTGTACAAAATTAATATCCTTCAATTCTTCCGGTAAATTAAGCGCATTGTAAGTTTCTACAAAATAGCCTCTGTCATCATTCCATATTTTGGGTTCAAATATCCATACTCCATCTAAATTAGTTTTCAACCACGCCATATGATCCTATTTTTCTCTGAAATACACACTAATGGATACTCCCGTGAGTTTAAAGTGTTTCCTCAACTGATTTTCAATAAAATGTCTGTAACTTGCTTTGACATGATCTGGATAATTGCAATAGAAAACAAAAGTAGGGTAATATACCGGTAGTTGAGTGACATATTTGATCTTAATGTATTTGCCTCTGTGGGACGGCGGAGGGTTCTTTTCGATAATCTCCAACATCACATCGTTAAGCAAAGATGTTTTTATCTTTTGCTTTCGATTTTCGTAAACTTCCAAAGCAGTCTCTACGGTCTTAAAAAGACGTTGCTTTTCATAAACGGATGTAAACAGTATTGGTACATCATTAAAAGGCGCAATTTTCTCACGAAGGTCTTTTTCAAAATCTCTCGCAGTATTGGTCTCCTTTGCAATCAGGGCCCCATTTATTAACCAAAATAACGAGTCCTTTTTTCTCTTCTGAACCAATCCGAGAATACTTAAGTCCTGTGATTCTATCCCTACAGTTGCATCAAGCATAAGAAGACACACATCAGCTTCTTCCATTGCATTTATAGCCCTGAGTACTGAGTAAAACTCTAAATCTTCATGTACTCTGGCTTTTTTTCTGATGCCTGCAGTATCTATTAGATAAAACTTTTTATCAAATTTGTTATACAATGTATATATAGCATCTCTTGTGGTACCAGGCTTATCCGTCACTATATTTCTTTCTTCTCCCATTAACGCATTCGTCAATGAAGATTTACCCACATTTGGTTGGCCTACAATGGCAATTTTAGGAATTTCATTATCTAGAGTATTAGCAAATTCATCTTCATTCGATGGCAATATGTCCGCAACAATGTCGAGCAATTCGCCTGTCCCCCCTCCTGATATAGAAGAAATAAAAATAGTATCATCAAATCCAAGGCTCCAGAATTCATTTGCCACCATCTGTCGTTGAGCATTGTCCACTTTATTTACAGCAAGAATGACTCTTTTTGGGTTTTTGCGAAGCATCCGGGCTATTTCCATATCCAAATCAGTAATACCTGTACTGACATCCGTAAGAAATACAATCACTGCAGCTTCATCCATAGCGATCTGAACCTGCCTCCTTATTTCTGCTTCAAAAATATCGGTGGAACCTTTTACAAATCCTCCGGTATCTACCACTGTGAAGTTTTTACCGTTCCAGTCAGAAAACCCATATATACGATCTCTTGTGACCCCACTTATATTATCAATTATGGCTTTTCTTTCTCCAATCAAGCGATTAAAAAGAGTTGATTTCCCAACATTCGGACGCCCTACAATGGCTACAATTTGCGACATTTTGTTTATTTGACGCCGCAAAGGTACTAAAATTGATAATAAAAAATCTTATTCAAATAATCAAAATGAAACAATGACACATATCGTAACTGAATCACGTTATTCGATTCAAAATAAGTATTCAACTGCAATAAAGTCATTAATTACTATTTACTTTGTAATAAAATCAATTATGAGACATAAGATACAGTACAATACAATACAAATCCATCCTAATTTCATCAGGCAAATATTCTTTCTGGCTCTTCTGGTTTTACTAGGTTATATTATTATAGAAGAATTATACTATATGGTTAGTGCTTTTTTTGGTGCAATCACTCTTTATGTAATCCTGATGCACCCCATGAAGTATCTTGTCATTATCAAAAAATGGAATCCGACCATTGCCTCTTTAGTCCTGATGTTAATTTCAATTATTGTCATGGTGATCCCGATTGCGTATTTGACTACTGTAGTAATTGACAAACTTTTGCCAATAATCGAAAATCCATCTATAATAAATAAGGTTTTCTCACAGATCCATCAATATTTGAATTCAAATTTTAATATCAATATTTTAAATAGCGAAAATGTACAAAAAATAAGCAGTGAGATCATCCCTTTTGCAAAAAAGACACTTGGAAGTACATTTTATGCTTTTGGGAATATAATGATCATGTATTTAGTCCTGTATTTTTTACTGGTTAATACCAGAAACGTTGAAAAGTGGCTTCGTCAAAATGTACCATTTAAAACAGCAAATGTTAAATTGATTATTAAAGATATAAGAAATCTGGTGTACAGTAATGCTTTGGGAATACCCATAGTTGCTTGTGTTCAGGGTTTGGCTGGATTAATTGGATATTGGATATTTGGAGTTGAAGAATTTATCCTGATGGGCCTCCTGACAGCGATATCCTCTGTGGTTCCCATCATTGGTAGTTTGGCGATATATTTGCCATTAGCATTATACCAATTTGCATTTGTAGGTACATGGCAGGGCATCGGTGTGTTACTATGGGGTGTAATTGTTATTGGCTCCGTTGACAATATTGCCCGGTTTGTGGTTCAGAAACAGATGGCTGACGTTCACCCGTTAATAACGCTACTTGGAGTTATAGCCGGTATAAATTTGTTTGGATTCATTGGCATTATCTTTGGGCCACTGTTGATTTCAGTATTCTTTATTCTGGCAGGAATTTACATAGATGAATTTGGAAAAGTAGATGCTAATAATCCAAAAATTTAAAATAAAGAATATTTTAAACACAGATTTCTATGTTCCTGTAATCAGAAAAAAGGTCCCACTTTGATAAGTCACCACCTTTTGCCTTCCGTGCAACAATCGGAAAGAAGTCAATCAACAATATTTAATCACATGAGTCCTTAAGTGCTGTAAGTTCTGCTTTGCTTGCCACAGTAGTTATGGTGCCATCCGAAAGTTCAAATTTGGCTGGAAATTTTAGTTCGGGTTTTCCCTTTTTCCCTGGATTAGCCTTAAAGTATGCCTT
The DNA here is from genome assembly GCA_016722285.1 of Saprospiraceae bacterium. Taxonomy (GTDB): domain Bacteria; phylum Bacteroidota; class Bacteroidia; order Chitinophagales; family Saprospiraceae; genus OLB9. The sequence goes on along the minus strand of JADKGI010000031.1, from coordinate 22,497 downwards.
TAAAGCATCATGAAGACCTTTCCTGTCATCAGGACTATTTATTACATACTCATTACCGTCCGGTAAAATAACAGTGAACGGGAAAACAGGTTTGAAACAAGCTTTGTGATCAATTCCTTGTCCATGAGGTCCTTTGGTGCTCATAGGTCCGTGCCCGGGTTTACCACAAAGCGCTCTCAATGCTCTTGCTTCAAGATCAGTTGTAATACTTACAAATTCTCCATCCGGTTTGATAACTTCGAAAGGAAGTGTTATTTTAGGTCTGATCTTACTTTCAGGATTGTTTGTTCTCCAGGCTTTGATCGCTTCTTTCATAGAATCATAAGAATCGACACTGGCGGTAGAATTGTCTCCAAATGTAATAGTGATTGGAAATACAAGTTCGAAACATCCTTTTTTACCTACTCCAATAGAGTCCTGAGTCCTCAATACAGTTTCTTCAGCATAGTCATCGGCAAGTGCATCATCAGTTGATGTGCTATCTGTACATGATGCTATAAACATGCCTAAGAAAAGGATAAAAAGCAATTGAAATTTAAAAAGATTCGTTTTCATAAAGATTAAAATTTTAAAGTTTTGAATAAAATGTTTTACGACTATATAAGTATAGCTTTTATTATTTGTACTCATTCTTGAAAAAAAAAATCTATATTCTTAATAAAAAAGATTAATAAATTATTTATAGTATTGATTTATAGTTAATTATATATGTCATCATAATAGCATCTAAAAATATTTAATCATTATTGCCTGCTATTATTTGTAACTCATTAATTATATACGTTTCAAAAAAAATTGAAAGAAGTATGCCTAATTGTGGAGTGGATAGAAAAGATTGTTAATTTTGGGTTTACTGATACTTATTCAATTAATAATTTTCCAAAGTATATGAATATGATTCCTACTTATATCAGATATTTTTCTATCTCAGCTATAATTGTTTTTTGGACATTACAATCCTTTAACATCTATGGACAAACCTATAAAATGATGACACCATCTGTCTATAGTGAATGGAATCGGCTAAAAAATATTAAAATTTCCGACTCAGCAGAAATTGTAATGTATATGCTTGATCGTGAGATTGGGGATAAGCAATTGGTAGTATATGACTCTAAAAACAATGTAAGCCATAAGTTTGAAAGGGTAAATAAGGCTCAACTGGATATAAGTGGGAATTATATTATATTTTCTCACGGACTGGCTTATGACAGTATCAGGACATTGAAAAGAAAAAAGACACCACAAGACAAGATGCCTTTGGATAGCCTTTCAATATTTAATGTACAATCACATGAAAAAATTACTATTACTAATGTTAAAGATTTCTCGACTCCCTCTAAATATTCAGGATTTTGCTTTTATACAAAAATACCCGAAACTCAAAATTCCAAAGATAGTTTGCCTCAAAACGAGAAAAAGAAAAAAAAAACATGTGATGATTCAGCTCTATTTATCAGGAACTTATCAACCGGACATGAAGACACCATCCAAAACGTCAAAGATTACACATTTGCTGAAAAATCGGCAGTTGTTGCATATGCACAATGCATAGGTGACAGTGTAGCTAAATATAACATTTCGCTAAAGTATCTCAAAAAAGATTCTACAGTCAGGATTACAAATGACCTGTTTGAAATCAAAAATATAAGTCTCGATTCAAAAGGGCTAAAACTTGTGTTTTTAGGTCTTGAGAAAAAATCAGATGAACTCCAAAAACCGTATAACTTATATTTGAAGAATCCGAATGATAACTTTGCCGCTAGAGTTTCTGATAATTTTTTATCCATACCTGTCGATCACAATATAACAGCTGACAAAAAAATAAGTTGGTCAGAATATGACAAACGCTTTTTTTTCGGGATTGCTCCTTTAAGACCGGAAAAAGATACGTCAAAATTGGATGATGAGATAGTAAATGTTGAAATCTGGTACCACGACTCTCCCAGATTATTCACACAAATGGAGTCAACACTTGAAGATGATAGAAAGAAATCGTATCAGGTGATGTATGATACAGATTCCAATTCATTTGATCAATTGGAAAATGATAATCTGGAAAGAAGTATTCTTTCAAAAAAAGGAGATGGCAGATACATATTGTTATTAAAATCAAAGCCCTATCAAAAGGCAGTCACCTGGAATGGCGAATCACTGAAAGATCTAATTTTGTTTGATACAGAAACAAAAACAACTACATTGATATCCACAGCTGAATCTGGAAACCCGGTTTTTTCCCCTGAAGGTAGATTTGTATATTGGTGGAGCAGACCAGATTCTATTTGGAAAACTTTTGACACTCAAAAATCAATATTGAGCTATTTGGGTCTTTGGTCAATCTCAAAATTTCAGGATGAAGAAAATGATGTTCCTGCTCTCGCTGATGCTTATGGTATAGCTGGCTGGCTTCCAGGTGATAAAGCTGCCATAGTTTATGACAGATATGACCTATGGTCTATTGACCCTACAGATCCATTCAATTACAAATCACTTACAAACGGCAGAAATGAAAGAATAGTTAACAGAATGATAGACCTTGATAAAGAGAATGAAAATATTGATTCCGAAGAAAAAATATTGTTACATCAATACAACGAAATCACCAGAGGAGAGTCATACTCGTGGTTGGATTTGAATACAGGTCAAATTAGCAAATCCTTAGGAGGTTTATTTTCTCTAACAAAAAACGTGATCAAAGCTCCAAAAAATAACCAGTTTATTTTTACAAAAGAAGACTTTGCGACATTTCCTGACTTATTGTTGAGTGACAGTGATTTTAATAAATATAAAAAGATATCAGATGTCAATCCTCAACAAAAAGATTATGGGTGGGGAAGTGCAAAATTATTTAGCTGGACTAATTACAATGGCCAAAAAAATGATGGTATGGTCTTTTACCCGCCTTTTTTTAATCCGGAAAAAAAATATCCGCTTATCGTAAATTTTTATGAACGATCATCTGAAGGTATTTTCAAACACAGAGCTCCGGAAGCCCACAGATCGTCAATAAATTATACTTATTATACCAATTTAGGTTATGTGATATTCAATCCGGATATTAAATACGTGACAGGCCAACCGGGTGATGACTGTTATAATGCTGTAGAAAGTGGTGTAGATGCATTATTGAAATCGGGATATATTGACCCGAACAGGATGGCTTTACAAGGGCATAGCTGGGGTGGATATCAAATAGCCTATTTATTAACCAAGACAGGCAGATACACTTGTGCTGAAGCAGGAGCGCCCGTTGTAAACATGGTCAGTGCATACGGTGGTATCCGTTGGGAATCAGGGATGAGTCGTATGTTTCAGTATGAAAAAGTCAATCCAGACTAGGTGCTACATTATGGGAAAACCCTGAAATGTATCACAAAAACTCACCTATTTATGAATTACCAAAAGTCACAACTCCTGTCCTGATTCTGCATAATGATGGAGATGGCGCGGTACCCTGGTATCAGGGTATTGAATACTATATGGCTTTGAGAAGGCTTGGCAAACCTGCATGGTTACTCAATTACAATGGGGAACCTCACTGGCCTGTAAAATGGCAGAATCGTCTTGATTTTAATATCAGATTAGAGCAATTTTTCAATCATTTTCTCATGGATGGCCCATTGCCTTTGTGGATGAAGGAGGGAAATACTCCCATTGAAAAAGGCATTCTGGATAAGTATTGATATGAATTTCAGAAATCTTCTGGAGAAAGAGCATAGTAAATCAAATACCAGCAAAATAGTAAAATATATTGCGAAACACCCTGAAGCGCTGTCAAATTTAATGGATTGTTTCTTCGATGGGGATATCAGACTTTGTCAGAGAGCGGCATGGCCGGTAGGCGACATAGGTGAAAAATACCCGAATATTCTTTTACCTTATTTAAAACCAATGATGGAGAATATCTCCAATCCTAAACATAATGCAGTTCTGCGGAATACTTTGCGGTCGTGGCAATATTTAGCCATTCCGGAAGAATTTCAAGGTGTAATTTTTGACAAATGCTACAATTATTTTGTTGATGTGCAAGTACCGGTAGCTATTCGAGTTTTCGGTATGACTGTTTGTGCTAATATAGCAAAAGATATTCCTGAGCTTAAAGAAGAAGTAATAGTTGCTATTAAATTTCAGATACCATTCGGCTCGGCAGGAATAAAAAGTAGAGGAATTCACTTAATAAAAATGCTTTCGTCAACATGAAAAATAAATTCAAAAACTAAAAGCACTTTTGAAACTTTATTATTTTAACCATAACAAGTTGGCCTTAGACATATTAAACTTAAATTTGCGTTTTAATTTGTTACATAATTACATTTCAGGAGCTTGAAGAAGATTGACAAACTTATTACTAAAAGTTTTATTGGCCCGGCAATATTGTCCTATTTCGTAGCCACCTTTGTATTGGTGATGCAGTTTTTATGGAAATACATAGATGAAATATTAGGTAAAGGTCTTACAATATTAGAACTCGTAGAGCTCATCTTCTACTACGCTGTCACTTTGATACCTATGGCTGTACCGATAACCGTCCTCATATCATCGGTAATGGTTTTTGGGGACATGGCTGAAAAATATGAACTTTCCAGTATGAAATCTGCCGGAGTATCCTTAATAAGGATCATGTTTCCGGGGATAGTTGTGGCATCTCTGATCGGAGGGTTTTCCGTATTTTCTGCAAATTATCTGAAACCAGCATCATTATTACAATTCAATAAAAGATTTCTGGCTATCAGAAAACAAAAAACCGCCCTGGCTATAGAAGAAGGAATATTTAATGATGCCTTCGGTGAAACGATCATAAGAGTAAATAAAATAGATAAGGATAAAAAGACTATTCACGATGTTTTGATTTATGACCATAGTGAGAATGATAAGAGTCTTATAGCAGTCATGTCATCAAAAAGTGGGGAAATGTACACTACTGAAGACGGTCACTTTTTTGTAATGAAGCTGGATACAGGGGTCCAATACAAAGAAGGCGAAAAAAATTCAAAATTAGGTACGGATAAGACCGAAATACCATTTATGAGAACATATTTTGATGAGTGGACAAAAACATTTGATATGTCTCAATTTGATTCCAGTGAGGGATTATTAAATTTTAACCGGAACAGGGAAGACATGATGAACACCCTTCAGTTGATAAAATCACTTGATTCTTTTCGACAGGATGTAAAATCAAATAACGAAAAAATGTCATCAAAGCTTAATTTACTGTTTGTTAATAAAACTGTACAAACCCCGACTAAAGATATAATAAATCATGTAGGATTTAATACTAATAAAACCTTATCAGACTCAAATAATACCAACCAGGAAATACTGTCTAATAATTCAGAGTTGCCAAGTGACCAGATCAAAGATAGCCTAAAATTTGAAAAAATGAGCATGGCAAATGATTCGCTCCGTCATGAAAAAAACAAATTTGTGAGTCCATATCCAACAAAAAAAACGAATACTGTCAACCTTTCTGAAAACACTTCAAAAGAGAATTCTGAAAGCAAAGATCCCGTAGTTTCTAATATTAATAACTTTAGTAAAAGACTTATCAAACTCAAAGAATTCTCAAAAGACACAATAATTTTACATATTACTGATATGATGGAAGGCTCCGATGCCAGAGATATAGTATTAAGAGCACAAAGTGATCTGTCAAGAGACAGGGATGAACTTCTTACTGTTAATAATATGAATATAGACAACATCAGACATTATGAAAAATATATGCTACGGTTGAATCAACAGTATAGTTGGGCTACAGTATGTATCTTATTTCTTTTTATTGGGGCACCACTTGGAAGCATAATCAGAAAAGGAGGTTACGGATATCCTCTTCTTGTAGCCATATTATTTTATATGATATTTATTATTTCTACCATATACGGGGAAAAACTGATCAGAAACGATCTAATATCAGGATTTAACGCAGCATGGCTGCCATGCTTAATACTACTTCCTTTCGCAGGTCTTCTAACTTACATGGCACTTAGGGATATAAAATTGAATTTTTCAGGTATTAGTGATATTGTATTAAGGATATTCAAGTAAAAAGAACAATAAATCCTAATATTTTGAATCTTTCAATACAAATCAAAAGTGATGTTGATGCTTTCACTCTATTAAAATATTACAAGATTAGGAACATCAAAGCTGGATTTCATAATACTGTGTTAATACCAAAGTTTTTGATCCATAACTTCTCAAGGCAATCAAATACAAAACCCATAATTTTTCTATAAATCCGATTTGTTAACACCTGAAACTTATTTTGATAACCTTTGATCTGAAACTCTTACAATTGAAATGAGTTATAAGGTTTTATCCTTTACAAAATCTTCATAGCTTCTAAATATATTTCCAAATACACGATTCTGAACAATATAAAAATCCAAATTATCCACCAAAACAAACATTCGGTTTTGAAATCGAAGTTCACCGGGACTCCGCGACGGCCCTGTTCCATTTTCAAAATCATCAAATGGGTAATACTTGTATAGCACAACTTTTCCGCCTTTATCCTTCAATTCGATAATACATCCCGGAATCGTCGATAACACACTATCTCTGCGTGGATATGAATTCATAAGTTTTTCGGCACCCAGGTTCTCAAATCCTTCCAGATATGACTTTATCACGTTGGTTTTAGATTCTACATTTTTTCATCTCTGTTTACTACAGGATGTACAGAAGCAACGGATCCATGATTGTTAATGATAAATGAGTGAATATTATTCTTTGGATAATCAACTTTTTACAAAATCAATATCGTCCGAATTATATTGGTAAATAAATTTATTTCTGAAATTTTCCAAAGGTTGTTCAAATCTGGATCTGATACCACCGGCCAATCCTGATAAATGCATGGCATATGGTTGCTTTGAGCCACCTAAAACCATAAATGTCCCATCGCCACTTTGTATATCAGAACCAATATGTATGATCTTTGAAGCGGAACCTGAATCAGTATAAACATCCACCTGAATTCCATTATTTTTGATACTCTTAAGGATGGTTGCTATACTGTTTGTAGGAGGAATGTACAGCATGGTGATATCTGTTAATACTTTTTTCAACGCGCAAAAACCGCCGGATCTACCTGATATTTTCCATTTTACTATCCAGCCTGCTTTATCTCTGGTGAACACCAATGGTTGTAGCTTAACGTGTTTTATTACAATTTACTTACAGACCTGATGTCTGATACCTAAAACCACGGGCCCCGCCTTCACCATGCTATTTCCCGCAAGTATTTTTTGTTTGTAACAGATACAAGCCGGAACGGATAGCAAAATAAGCACCGATGTTAATATCCATCTGTTTTTCATATTTAAGGCCTTATTGAAAAGTATATTTTCTTTTCCTGAAATAATGACATATTAATCCAAAATAATCAATAACACTACTGGCAATACCACATTTATAGCTGCCATTTTAATTTTTCCTGTTTTATCCGCACATTATCGAGCAAACGAAGTTTTTTATCTCTTGATCTTTGTTTCCAGTAAGTTATTTTCATCAAGCATATTCTACCGTATTTAAGATAAAATCTTTATTCCCTTTATAATACTTTCGTTCCCATTTATTGTAACCGATATCCTCGGTATTTCCGGTGGCAGTATTTACTAAATTTTTGCAAAAATCGGAATCAGAAATAATTAATTGTTTGGCCTGTGCAGAGCTCCGCTCCTTAAAGTCTGAGTGCATATTCTGCAATAATTGTTTGAATTCTGTGTAACTTGTTTTTAAATAAGGATTTAAATTCCACTCTCCAGCAGTACAGCGACAGGTCTTAAACCATCATTAAATTAAGGATCGAGTGCAACTTTTTAATATCTCAAAAGACAGTCTCATAGGAGATAGCTGTGAACTCGAGTACTTTGAACTACTGACATTAGTATCGTTTTTTTGATTTGCCCGTCAGATTTAATTGTATCTATTGTACTGGGAAAAGAAATTTATTCTATCTATATGCTTTAGTAATAGGATGATCAGAATTCGGCGCTGCAACTATGTGATACACCCATGGAAAAAAAAAAAGTTTTGTCTGAGAATGTCTCCTGCCATCCCGACCACCTGGCGTATTGAACCGCACTCGTCGTATGATTAAATCCGGCATGATATGAATGCCATACTTAAATAGTAAATCATCTATGCCTGTATCGGATTCAGTAGGAATGTAAAACTTATATTTGTTTATGCTATCTAACGAAACATGAAATTTGTCAATCATCCAGATGATCTTACCTCCCTGCATGATGTATTGATCCAGTTTAAATTGATTTTGTATTGACATTGATTTTCGAAGCCCCGCAACTATTACCAGATCAATTGTACTGTCAAGATGCATAATACTATCTAAAACCACCTCCTACTTTATTGAATTTTCTAAGTTGCTCAAGTCATATGTTTGACTATCATCCAATCTTCATTTCCGTGAGTAAATAAAACATTTTTGGGTCTGGTGTCATTAATTTTTTGAAGGGCATCAGAAAATTTATACTCCAAAAGGATACTGAAATTACTAAGTACTCACTCCTCATCATCTCCGGGCTTTGCTCTTTCAAGCAGGTTCCACTATAAAATTTTCTGGCCCGTACTAAATATTGCAAAAGGATAAACAGCTTTAAACTACTTGTGTACCATCTGAATAGCTTAATGAAACAGGTATAATATTTTCATCCTGACGTATTTTTCTTCTTGCTCTATTTCGCTAAGAGAGCCTGAAGAGGGTCTTCAAATTCAACAAAATTTATTCTGTGGTTTAGTGTCTCTTAGTTTTATCAGCATATCATTGACAGAAGACTGTAATCCCCTAAAACCTGCCGGAAATTCTCCATCTAATTATATTCTGATTGGTATATTATCATCTATTGAATTGACAATATCTTTAGTATTATCACTTATGGAAAATCTCTATCTTCGGTCAGCCCACCTGAATATTAATCAACTCAGATATGACATTTACCACTATTATAATGGCTAAAAGTAATCCGAATCCGGTAATTGCGTTTGACAATCTGGACATTATCCCATTTTACTTTTGTCGTTTGATGATTGCCATCGTAGCGTAAACAATATTACTATAACAGAAATAAAATATACAATATCCTGACTATCAATTACGCTCGCCAATGCTGTTATAATGATAATTAATGCCGATTTTTTGAATCAACAGGTCATTCCATGTTCTGAAAATCGGACTACTGGCCAGAAAGCATAAATGCCCAAATTATAGAAAAACAAAAAAAGCCCTTTAACATGAATGCTACTATCTGATTATCTGTCAAACGATGAAGCAAACATACCTATAGCTACAAATGTTCTCCCCAGGAAAATAACCAAATATAAGATCCTAATATTTAATCTGAACGAGATTACCTTGAGGAGAACCCAGCTGAAATATTGAATAATACATATCAAAGTAGGCACCAAGGCTAAAACTACTAAACTGACATTGGTTGAAATATTTACCCAAAATAATATCAGATGCAGAAATAGGTTTTGTAAATAACAATTCCAAAGTGCCTTTAGATTTTTCACTTCTGCTATGGTCTTCATTGTTTAAGCTATTGGTATCAAAATAAGAAAACCATTGGTGCAATTGAAAAAGTTGATCCATGGTCGCAAAATTGTATTCCATACATCATATCAGAAACCCACATAAATAATCCAACCGATAGTAAAAATAGTTATGACTAAATATCCGGTGGTGATGAGAAAATGAACGACTCTTCTTTAAAAACGCTACAATGACAGGTATCTTAGTAAGTTTTCAAATATATCTCCTATAGTTGAACAATTCTTGTTTTAGTTCAATAAGCGTCAGTCCGTGTTCTACTACTATCCTGAATATATCTTGTCTGATGTCCATTCTTGAATTTGCAGTAAAAATATTTTATCGTAATCTGTATTAATTTCAGTTAACTCTGCCATATTTTCAAAAAATAACTGTTGGAAACATTTTTCAAAAATTGGAGCCGATACTATATTTGTCGTCCACTTAGTACTTTACTTGGGTTTCGAAATGACCATTAGCCACCAAAGAACCATTATTGATAATCACTACCCTATCGCATAAAGCTTCTACCCCATAATATGCGATGAAAAATAACCGTTTTCTCTTCCCTGCTCTTTTAATCAGCTTCTGATGTCAACCAACTGATTCTATGACGAGACCGAAGTCGGCCTATCAAGGATAAGTACCTTAGGTCGTGCATTATAGCTCGAGCCAAGCCCACTCTTTGCCGATACCTCTTTAGAAAGAGTTCCGATTATTTTATTTTGTTCGTGACCTAATCCAGTGATGTCAATGACATCATTTATCCTCGATACCTACGATCAATACGATGTATGTTTACATGGAATTGAAGAAACCCTTTGACATACATTTCTTCATATATCAGATTGTGCTCAAAGGCATCCGATCTTGCTTCCTCACCGCCAATGTAACGTCCTGATACTTCGGAATCCATTGATTTCAGCTGTACTTTGTCGGCTCGATATAACAACAAATCATTTTCATGGTAGTCGTCTTACCTGCAAATTCATTGGGGCCTGAAAACCTAATATTTGACCCGGCCTGGCTTCAAAAGATAAATTATTAACCGCTTTCGATTACCAAAAATGTTTGGATATATCTTTAATATTACTGACATCAGGATTGGTTTTAATGAATAATTTTAATAAAAAATTATCTTGTGGATGAAATAACGACGCAAAAGTAAAATTATTATAGTAGTGATGCCAATAAAGTACTAATAGCTTTTGTTAATGATATTTAAAAATTTAATTATCAATGATATAGTTACCCCCAATGTTAGGACAGTTTTATACTAATTTATAATAAACATATTATTATTTATTATTATATGTTTCTTTTCTTTTTTTGTTACTTTTTTTCTTTTCTTTGTTAACAAAACAAAGATATGTGGATAACTCATAGGGTGCCTTATTTTGCTCATTTTATTTTAATTGGTATTTTGTTGATATTGTGAATATGGTGTGCAATAGTTTAATGATTCGTGTCTCCGCTCCATATTGTAATAATTCATATATGTATGGATTCCTTTAAATAACTGTTGACCATCATTGGTTGGATTTAAATAAACATGTTCATACTTTATGGTTCGCCAAAATCGCTCAATAAAGATGTTGTCTATAGCTCTGCCTTTTCATCCATACTCAGTTTGATACCATTGTCCAATACCGTGGCGGTGAACTCTGCAGCCGTAAACTGTGATCCCTGATCTGTATTGATAATTTCCGGTATTCCCCAAAGTACTATACTATTCTGCACTACACTGGCACACCAAGTCGCATCCATCGTGTTGGATATATCCCAGCTTAATATAAAGCGGCTGTGCACATCTATAACGGCCATCAGGTACAAGTAACCATGCAACATCGGGATATAAGTGATGTCAGTAGCCCACTTTGATTAGGATTGGTTATTTCCAAATTTCTAAGCAAATAGGGATATACAGCATGTTCAGATGCCGTTTTGAAGTATGTGGGCCTGGTACTATAGCTCTAAGTCCCATCAAATTATAAGACAGGCGTTCTATTCGTTTTATATTGATCTGGTAGCCTTGTCCATCTTCAGCCATATATACATCCGTGGCACGCCTTTGTACGGATGCAGCAAATAGTGCTCATCTATAAGCCGCATGAGCTCCAGATTCAGCGCATCTTCAGCCACTGGAGTATAATAGGAAGTACCCGGTTTATACCAAGCAACGAGCACTGATGCGATATACTTAACTGTGGGTGATCCTTTGAATAAATGGCAGCATGTTCATCCTAGTCTTCTAAACTTTTTTAAAAAGCCAATTTCTCCTTCTGTTCCCCAATTGTCCTTAATAATTCATCACGATCCGTGTATGTAGATTCTGTGTTCCTAGATGTACCTTTTCGAAAAACCAGATGCGTTACTCAGAAATTCTTTCTTCCAGGTGGAAATTTGAGTGGGAGCAACCTGGTGTTTTTGAGCTAATTTAGATAGGCTGTATCGCCTTCACTTCAGCGCTTTCTAATACCACCTTGCTTTAAATACTGATGTTAATTTTCTTTGTCATAAACAGCAAATTTAGTGTAAAAAATTTATTTAACTTGCTGTCCGATTTTTGGGGTAACTCATAGAAAGCCACTTTTGGTATCGCTAAATGACACTGCGTTGAAAAACATGGTTTCCAACAAATTATTAATGACTTCAGCAAGCTGACCGGCGGTATAATTTTTTACTTCATCTTTGTACCTATATCTGTTTGTAAATGAATATTGTATTTCATTTTTAATGATTGATGGCTTAACATAAACATTTGTGATTTCTTTGTTTTTATGCCTTGGTTTTGAAAATGTAATCTTAAATGGAGTTTCAGTTTTTGCCAGATTTGTAATCATATTGACAAAAATAATTTTATTGTTATCTGACATATTGAAATTGATTGAATAAACAAAAGTAACGAATACATCTTCAAATATGTTTGACTTCAGAAATAAAATAGATTACTTTTGCTGGAAGAAATCAATTTGATGAATCAAACAGTATTTTCTTTATCAGGATTTGATATCAATGTTTTACAATTGATGTTATGCGGATTAGTTGCTGCTGCTGCCATATATGTGTATATTAAATTCCAACGTTTTGATTTTTTTGATTCGAATGACAATCAGGCTAGTAAACCTAGTTATCTCGGCTTTAGACTCAAATTAGTCTCTGCTTTGATTTTCATGTCTTTTTTAATCATATTACGCATTATCAATTATGATGTAATTCTGATAGACTTTAATGGTATCTCCATTACTTTAAACCAAATTGTAGAAATCCTAAGCCTTTTCAGTGTCGCTATTCTGTTTGACTGGATTATAAGTCATGTTGTTATAAAAAATCGTTTTCTACAAAGAGAAATACCTGTACGCACTTCCTTTAATAAGGAAAATACCAACGAAACAAAAGCGACCAACCTGGTCAGATATATTGTATATCTTTATGTTGCACAGATACTTATAAAGAGAATGGATATTGATGCCATTATCATGCAAAGAATGATAAAAGGTGAATTATTTTCAATTTTAGTCTCCGATATCCTGATAGCAATATTAATAATCATGCTGGCTAGAGTTGTGATTTGGTTCATTACTCAAATATCCTTGTACAGAATGTACAGGAACAATGATATGGATGAGGGTATCCAATTTGCCATAAATCAATTGGTATCCTATATAATTTATGTCTTTGCATTCATTTTCGCGATGGATCGGTTGGTTTCTGACATGAGTATTATTTATGGCGGAGCAGCGGCTTTACTTGTAGGTGTGGGATTAGGCCTCCAACAAACATTCAATGATTTTTTTTCCGGACTGGTTTTACTTTTTGAACGATCAGTGATGATAGGAGATATACTCGAAATAGATGGTCAAGTAGGCCGGTTATTGAAGATAGGCTTGAGAGCTTCAAAAATTGAAACCAGGCATAGTGTATCCATGTTGGTTCCCAATAGTAAACTTGTAAACCAATCAGTGGTCAATTGGACTCATTCAGACAATATGGTAAGATTTGAGGTGAAGGTGTTAATCGAATACGGTGCCGATACAAATTTAGTTAAAGAACTACTGATCAAATCATTAGAAAAAAATGACTCAGTCAAGATTAAACCTGCACCATTTGTGAGGTTAAATGATTTTGCTGATAATGGCTTGTCTTTGAGTTTGTATTTTTTTTCTTCACAAGTTATGTGGGCTGAAGAAATCAGAAGTAATGTTCGATTTGAAATTGACCGGCTTTTCAGAGAGAATTCCATTACCATACCTTTCCCTCAACGAGATATAAGGGTGATATACACTTCAAGTAAGCCAAACGAATAATTATCGCCTCATTTTGTAATACGAGCGCAATTTCATTAAAAAATTAATGTTAAAGATTTGAAGATCTTCTTTTCGGCAATAGCATTACTCGTCCTCATTTTGACAATTATTGATAAAATCAGATTGAGGTTCAGACCTGATTATAAAAGAAATGATGGTTGGGTTGTATCAGGATTACTCATTTCAGGTATTGTTATCATTATAATATTACTTATCGCATATTTTAAGGCAGATACTAATTTGTATTATAAAGCCATCTTTCCTGGGTTTTTTCTGATCATTTTTTTCGATATGTATAGAAGAAGGAGGCAAAAATAATTTATATATTTCAACATATTCACAACTAATTAAAATAACAAAATATTCCTTTTGATAGATTTGTCAGAACTATTATTTCAATAATAATTTCGTATTTATTATTGATATACAATTACATATACAATATATTTATTTATATATGAATATATTTTACAAAATTAATATTGGATTCCTTGACATTTCAAGGATTATACCAGTATATTTGTCTTCGAAATAGTCATCAGACAAGTCAGTTCTGTTTTGAATTATTTATAACGATGAGGTGAGAGAAAAGGCTCAGTGACCCTCAGGCAACCTACAAAAGCAAGGTGCCAATTCCTTCCCGATATTGGGAAATATAAATTAATGAACTCTAAAAAATGTATTCTGCTCTTTTTTATGTCGAAGAACCTGTCATTTCTTGGCATATTTATAGTCAATATTTAATGCCTCAAAAAAAATAAGGTGTAGAAATTAAATCTACTAATCAACACTTTATTTTTTCCAATTCATTATTAAAGCCAATTTTATTAAAGTGTTGTGAAGCTCTCGAATGGGTTTTCTGCGCTTCCAAAATATTTGATAATTCATAACAAAAAATATTTTTATGTCAAACAACAAAAATTACAAATTCGAAACACTCCAGCTCCATGCCGGTCAGAACGCTGATCCTACCACCGGTTCAAGGGCTGTACCTATTTATCAGACTTCTTCATACGTGTTTAAAGACGCCCAACATGGGGCTAATCTTTTTGCATTAAGAGAGTTTGGCAATATCTACACGAGAATTATGAATCCTACTACAGACGTTTTTGAACAGAGAATTGCAGCATTGGAAGGGGGGGGTGCTGCTGTTGCTACTGCTTCCGGGCAGGCTGCCCAATTTTTGGCATTAAATAATTTTATGCAAGCCGGAGATAATTTTGTTAGTACATCGTATTTATATGGCGGAACGTACAATCAGTTTAAAGTTGCTTTTAAAAGATTGGGCATTGAAGTACGATTTACCGATGGTGATGAGCCACAAAAGTTTGAAGCACTTATTGATAAAAATACAAAGGCTTTATATCTTGAAACGATAGGAAATCCTAAATTTAATATACCAGATTTTGATGCCATAGCATCTGTTGCTAAAAAATTTGATATTCCTTTGGTTGTTGATAATACTTTTGGAGCAGCGGGATATATTTTTAAACCTCTCGAACATGGTGCCAGTATTGTTGTTGCTTCAGCCACTAAATGGATCGGTGGACACGGAACAAGTATTGGGGGTATAATAATTGATGGGGGTACTTATAATTGGGGCAATGGTAAATTTCCTCAGTTTTCTACGCCATCTGAAGGCTATCATGGAATGGTCTTTTCTGATATCTTTGGTGTAAATAATCCACTTGGCTTACCAAATATTGCCTTTGCTATCAGAGTCCGGGTAGAAGGATTGAGGGATTTTGGCCCTGCTTTGAGCCCTTTTAATGCTTTTCAATTATTACAAGGAGTAGAAACACTTTCCTTAAGGGTCCAGAGAACGGTTGATAATTCTTTTGAACTGGCACATTGGTTATCAGTTCATCCGCAAGTAGAAAGTGTCAACTATCCTGGTTTAGAAAGTAGTCCATATCATAAGCTGGCAAAAAAATATTTGAATAACGGATATGGTGGTGTCTTAAGTTTTAACCTTAAAGGTAGCAAAGCTGAAGCTGAGCAATTTATAAACAGTTTAACGTTAATCAGTCACCTTGCAAATGTGGGTGATGCCAAAACTTTAATTATTCAGCCTTCATCAACAACCCACCAACAACTATCAGAAGATGAGCAAGTTTCTGCCGGAGTGCTGCCAAACATGCTAAGACTTTCAATTGGTATTGAGCACATTGATGATATCAAAAATGACATGGACTCAGCATTTAAAGCTGTTAAGGATTTCCAAAGTGCGCGATAGAAAAAATTAATGTGATATAAAAGCGTTGAATAAAATTATCTGATAATAGAATGTATATTTTTCATACTCATTCTTTTTTCATTTGTTAATACAGTTTAACTTTAAATAATTATAATCAAGAAATTGGAAATCAAAGGTTCACATATTTTTACATCCAATTTAGGTTCAGAACTTAATGAGGCTATGGCTCTAAAATATTTCCACTACTACAATACTTTTAATCTTGATTCGGGTGATACACTGCCGGAATTTACACTTGCATATCACACCTACGGCAAACTCAATGATACTGCAGACAATGTTGTTTGGATAATTCATGCACTAACGGCGGACAGTAATGCCATAGAATGGTGGCCTGGCGTAGTCGGGGATGATTGTGTTATCGATCCAAAAAATAATAATCCAAAGACAGGGAATCCGTATTTTCATGATTTTCCAATAATTACTGTAAGAGATATAGCAAGAAGTTATGAATTACTAAGAAAATTTCTGGGGATTAATAAAATAAAATTGCTTACCGGTGCTTCAATGGGCGGGCAACAAGCTCTTGAATGGTCTGTTATTGCTCCTGATGTATTTGAATACCAATTGCTGATAGCGACAAATGCGAAACATTCTCCTTGGGGATAGCTTTCAATGAAAGTCAGCGATTAGCTATCAATGCTGATCAAACGTGGCTTGAAAACATCCCAAATGCCGGAGCTGCCGGTCTATTGGCCGCTAGATCGATAGCACTCCTAAGTTACCGCTCATCTCAGGGTTATAATAAAACTCAGGTGGATGACGATGAAAAAATAGATGGGTTCCGAGCTCAGTCTTATCAAAGATACCAAGGCGAAAAGCTGGTAAAAAGATTTAATGCCTTCTCCTATTGGACACTTTCGAAAGCCATGGACAGCCACAATATAGGTCGCAAAAGGGGCGGGATTGAGGCTGCTCTTTCGTCCATCCGAGCAAGAACTACTATACTTGGAATAGAAACTGACATATTATTTCCTCTGGAAGAGCAAAAATTTCTATACAGATACATACCAAATGCCAGACTCGACATTATTAATTCTGATTTGGGTCACGATGGTTTTTTAACTGAAAGCACCAAGGTCACTCAAGTGATAAAAGGGGTAATGGGTTGAAATGTGTAATTGTTTATGGTTTTAGTTTATCCTTTCTTAAACAGCTGAACCATCTAAAAAAGCCCTTTCTGAAATACCTAGTTCAGAAAGGGCTTTTTTTATTGCCATTACATCAGTCTGTTTTTTTCTCATCTACTCTATCACAATCATTTTCTTAGTAGCTGTAAACTCACCACTCTTAAGCGTGTAGTACATCACACCACTTGCTCCCAATTGCTCTCTAGTGAAGATTTCACTGTTCAAACCTTTGTTTGTCTGGATGATTCTCGCTGATACTACCTTACCGGTAACATCATATACGCTCAATGTCGCAGCCGCGGCATTCGGCATGTTGAAGCTAATCGTCGTTTGACCCTTGAACGGGTTAGGCTCGTTCTGCATCAATGCAATTGCTGTAACAGGTGCTGTTCTTACTTCAAGGCTTACTCTTCCTACTGCAAAGTCACTTATGTAAGATTCAGCTGGTGTTACTGCCGAACCGATAGATATCATTTCGCTTACTTTCACTGCTCTGTCTGCTTTCACTATGATGGTGTATAGTACGGTTCCTTCTCCTAATGTGATTCCTTCCTTCCCCACATAGCTCATCGTCACCTCATCTTTGGAAATTAATCCCACATTGGCTCTCGTCATCTCTAATGCTCCCGGTCTGATCCCTACATAGTTCGCCCCTTTCAGGTTCATCGTGTACTGGAAGCCCGCTATATCACTGAAGTTACCGGCCATCACGGCTAATTCCGCTTCTTCACCTGCTTTCAGTTCCTGGTCTTCCATACCCAGTACTACCACTTTACTGCTTCGCGCTTCTGCTACCGGATTCATTACACTACTGGCTGCATTGCCGCTCACATCTCCTATTTTCACCGCTATAAAGTTGTAATTACCATCTCCGGGCCCTGTATGGCTATCATGCTCTCCAGATACGGGAAAGGTCGATCCACACTCATCACCTGATCCTCTATCGGGAAGCGCCAGCTATAGTTATTCGGGTATTCTTTTGTCGTCCCCAATACGAGCTGAATGATCTCTGTCAGATCGGAGGCGGTCACCTGTCCGTCATGGTTTGCATCGGCAGCGATGAGCTTATACGGACTTGTGATCGGTTCGATACCCAATATATGCCGCTGGATCATCACCAGATCCAATGTGCTCACGCCATTCATCACATCATCATTCTTGTGCGCACTCAACTCTGTATCGGTGTAGATTTCAAGTCCATAGTTACCCTTATTATCGGTCTTATATATGGTCGGGTTTTCCGGTAGGTTCGATGTCGTGACGATATCTACATTCATCACACCCTGACCTGATTCTGTATGTACATTGCCCGCTATCCGGGTTGCTGATCCCGGTGGACAGTTGATCGGATCATTACATACCAGTCTCAGGTCAACGGAACAGTAATCTACGTTGTTATTCCAGTCGATTACGGACATTTTCAGCGTCACGCCAGGTAGATTTGCCTTCGTGAAGATCATCGAAGATGACTTCTGAGCCGGCAACCATCTCTGATATTCTCCTGCATTGTACTTAATCGTATTGCTCGCTGTGATATCATATCCTTTGCCTGTGGCATCAAAGTAGTGCTCACTGTTGATTCTGTCTGCATTTGGCAACCAGTTGTTGAAAGTAAATTTCAGGTCAGCCTGATCTGTACAGAAGTCTGTACTTCCTCTGTCAAAGTCTCTCGCCCAGATCTCTACCATCGGTGCTGATCCAGCCGGTGCTCCTACTGGTACTTGCATCAGTGCAGTACTCAGGTGGATACAGTATGGGGTTGGTGGCTTCAGATCTTTTACTTCGATTATCTCTTCACACTGCGTCGCATTGTGACATCCGTCATATACTCTCCACAATATTTTGTGGTGGCTGTATTTGCCGGTAATCGGATATCTGAAGTCGATCGTCGCATCAGCTCCCGGTACGGTAGGTGCCAGATACTTCGTAGGTATTGTTCCCGCAGGATTTGTACTTGAGCTTATTCCTCCGTAAGTAACATCACAGAATCCGTCTCCTGTAGTACATACTGTTCTGAATGAACTGTACGCATAATCCCACGTTCCGTCTCCCCATGCATCTACAAATACTTCCCACTTCAACCACGCACTTATCGCCGGTGCTGCTACGGTACATCCACCCAGGTCTGTCGCTGATTTCTTAAGCGTGATACCTGTGGTACAGTTCGCCTGCTGCTGGAAGATTGGGCGTGGTGTACAATCGATAACCGGTGCTATCACGTCTTTGAATATCCAGTCTTGCTTGAATCTGACGCAATAGTTGTTACACCAGTTCATGAAAGTATAGGTTACGACCCACTTACGACATACGCCGTCCTCAAAGTCGTAACGCTCTACCGCTGTATTCACTCCGATCACGTCACATGGTCCCTGTACATAGAATGGACGTCCATCTCTCAATTCTGTTTCTGTCGGTCCATCACAACTGGTCGTCTCAAGTACTTTCAGTCCATAGTTTATATAGACATTTGGATCTGTTATATCAGTACTTCCACCATTTGCCTGAACTCCACATATTTTATTAGGAGTATATTCAGTCCATCTCTTTGTAGAAGCACTGGTCGAACCAGGACTGGATAACCATGACCCTAGGAATTTCCATACTACAGTGGAATTGTAGTTCGATGATACCGTAATTATCTGAGTACAGTTCACTTCAGCTTTTCCTGCTATTCTGAATGTTCTCGTTACTGTACCTGATTTACACTGGTTCAAACTAACTACATCTTTGTATTCTACTGCAGGAACACCACATGCTGACCATGCTGTAGGTACGCCTGTAAAGGTCAATACACTTGGTGTGGCCGGTAACCAAGTTGTGCCACCATTTGTGGTAATCGGTGCCTCGCAGCTTATGGTTAGATTTGGTGGACAGGTAAGTACCGGTGGTACCTTGTTATCCACTTTCACATTTGCCCATGTGTCATTGTAGTTATCCTGACGTGGATATGGATCTGCTGTAGTAGGTAGTACCCAACAGCCGATACATCCGTCTTTGTTTCCATCATCCCATACTCGCAGGATTACTTGATGGAACATTGTATCTAGTTTGCCGTCTCTGTCAACGTCAGCTCCTGCTGTAATCAAATCCTCACAACAGAACTTCACAAAATTTCCACCATCCTCATCCAGGAAGTTGTAATTTGTTGTTGTTGAATTTGCTCCCCATGCTGTCACTGCGTAACTACCCGTATAATCTTTTCCGATCGCACTGGATGTCGTTAATCCGGTGGCTCTGTTTTTCCAGTACCATACACCCTCAGCTACATTTAAAGAGGTTACTGCATAACTTGCTGTAGTTGGGCTTACGCCGGCATCTCTTGTGGCTGAAGTACCACTTGAGCCTCGCATCCCATGTCATATTCTGTCCAAAGTTTGGCACAGTAGTTCCATTGGCATATGGAGTTGGAAGATGTTTGTGGAGGTATATTGATTCCAGGGTTACTTCTGAATGTTCTGTTACTATTATGTCCCTGGTAGCCTAAGTTACCACAACTTGGTCCCGCAGGTCTTCTGATCTCCAGTCTCACTGGGCTACAGTTGTCATAGGATCCATTGTCAACACTATTGACAAACAATTTCGCTTGTGCATCTACCTGTCCCCCAGCATCATAGCCCGGTGTCAAGCTGATCACGATATCCTGCTTCGCAACAGCGATAGGCGCTGTATTGTCATACACTGTTACGGTGAAATCTACTACACGCTCGTTGTCACAGCAGTCTCTCAATACCCAGCTCAATGTATTCGCTCTGCACTTCAAGCCGCTGGCTCTCCATCTCGCTCCTATTTTGTAGATCACTACATTTGGGTCTTTTGTTTCCAGTCGTACTGATGGATTCAGATCACAATTGTCATGTAGTTCCCATAGATCTGGGATATATGCATCTGCTGTACAGTCCCATGGTCTTGTAGTCACTACCGTGTCTTTTGCGATAGCCGTAGGTGCTGTCTGATCGATCACCTTGATCACCTGGATATGCGTTACAAACACTGCATTACACCAGTCAAGGATCTGCCATGTTCTGAATACTTTCCTGTTGCCATGACAGTCAACACCACACGCAGATATTTCATTGTCTGTGTACGTAGTATAGTAATTACACAGGCTCGGTAAGCCTAAAGTAATACATTTGTAAATAGGCGTAGCCTGATTTGGTGTATAGCCAGCTACCCGAATAACAGGAAGATGTGCACCTGCTGTAGCCGCTTGATATGCTCCATTGTCATCCAAGGACATATCGGAACAGTACTGGCACCACAGTTGAGTATGATATCAACCGGTAAAATAAGCCGGTTTGGAGTCAATGTCCAGTTCGGCTGTTTTACAATAATGGTTTGTTGACACGTTGCGGTATTGCCACCACAGTCTGTTACCAACCATGTTCTAGTCACAAGTGTATTACACTTGTCAACAGTATTTGTCACCACATCAGTGAACTTCCAGTTGGTCAGTCCACAGTTTTCACTTACTGTAGGAAATAATACACCTAAGGCAGGAGATAAACTAAATCCCGGTGTAGCCACCTGATGGAAATCCACCACCCGAGCCGCTCCGTTAAATAATGCTATCTGGCCGAAGAGCGTGCTCTCGTCCCAGCAGTAAACGGTGCTCTGGGCAGGGCAAGTCAGGACTGGAGGTATCTTATCCTCAAAGATCAAATAGCCCCAGCATACATTTCCATTTCCTATCAGTTCATATTTGATCTGTTTCCCAAGGAGCAGCTTCATCACCGGTTGGGTGATCAGGTTGACTTGAGTTGGGGTGGAGGTTAACTTTAATCCACCAGATGCTGTTAGCGTAGTACCATCCAAAAGATATTTGCCATCTATGATGTAGCGTATCCCCGTCGCACCTAAAGGTAAGAATTCATCTGCTCTGGCATCAAACGAGCAACTGCCACTCACGGATATATTGTGTTGGCCTAAACAGGAAATACTTCCAGCATCCTGAATAATTACCGTGCTGGTAGCAGGCTGTATGCAGCCTGGTACGCAGCTGTTACTCCATTGTCAGGGGACTGATGATCTCCAGGTTCTCAGCTTTATTAATATTAAGTTAATGACAGTAGGCCCAACAGGTACTCCGGATGGATTAAAATTAGCCCCTGTCACACCTGTCCCTGACCAGGTAAACATGCCGTTGGCAGGTGTGGTGGCTGATGTAATAGTCGCAGTAAGTGTTACATTGACTTGTCCAGCTTGATTTGTAAAGGTTCAATTGCTGTTATATCACATTAGGGTAGGCGC
>JADKGI010000030.1 GCA_016722285.1 Saprospiraceae bacterium | reverse complement strand
TGTACTTGAATACAATGACGGAGTATTTTCGAGGGCTTCATTTTTAAATCAATCCAGAATACAATAGCTGCACCATTATCCAAGAAGTCTATCCACTGCTCTCAAGTCCGCCTTATATTTTGAACGTTTTGCGAATAGTTACCCATTTGTATTCAAAAAAATTCAAAGTATTTGGTCGGTCGCTGCTTTAAATTCGAAAATCAATAAAATTCAATTTGAAAATTTTGCCAATCTGCCAATATACCCTTTTTACAAGTTGAGAACAGTCACATCTTACTCTCAGATAAATATGAGAGTTATGTGGAAAACTGTAGAATATACATACGATGCTCAGCGCTTGGAAACAGTATTTTTCTTGATGAACTTATCAAATACCCAAACTGCAGTATTCATTTAATACAAGGATAAATTCAATTAAATATGAAGACAAAACGTTTGAAATACGAGTATAATTCAGAAGAAGAAAAATCACTGAATTTGTTCTAAACATGACCTATTTGACACAAATCAGATTTTGGAGACAACTGGCTTTTCACTTTTTGATGTAATATATTCTTTGTGAAATTATATATACTCTGTGAAGTATCAGAAAACCTAAAAAATGTGGTACTAACTACTGATGAATTGGTCTGTTTGCTCGCTTATTCCATTTGGAAATACCGGTATGCATGGTTTGTCCTATCCTTCACATTTCCTTATAAAACTGAACCTTAATTTGTTGCAGGTTTTTGACTGCCAGCAAGACATAGAATGTTCAGGTTTTCAATCGCAAAATTGCAATTCTCTTGCCGTAATAAGCCAAACTTCAACTGGGCATTGATATATTACCAGATAGTAATACCTGAAAATGAATATCTCAATGAAATATTGTAGATCAATGTATTCAGCTAAAGTATTTGCTCAACTCATCAGAAATGGATGATGCTTTGGGCAACTTTGGTAAAAAATTTATTCCAGAATCTCCATATTTTATTTGGTACTTACGGAAAAAATAAAAATAATTGTACGATCTGGATGAATTGCTTGATTAGTCAATTGGAAAATAAAAGGGAGTAAAGCATACCAGCTCCAAAAAAATGTAGATATGACCTATATTAAACCTTTTTATCTGGTATTGCTGTTTTGTCTATCATTCTAATTGCATTTACTTGAGCACATCATCCGTATCCAGGAGATGAAGGAACGCAAGTAAAAATAGGAAATAACACCTAAATTTCTACAGAACTTTTGGTGCAGATACTGTACTAACCCCAGACGGAATAGATCAATTGCAGTACTATGGATCTTCATTCGATACATTTTGTCAATTTTCATCCAGATGTTTGAATTTGATGACTATTACCGATTTCGCCATATACTTAATGGAGTCATCAGGGCGTTTATCATTTTATTTATTGGCTTGTTTGGAAGGCTTTTATGTTTAAAAATGACAAGTCAGCATCACTGCAATGAATTCATTGCATTCTGTAGCCACCACCTGTTAGGGTCCAATCATTCAATAATTCCAAGATATTCCCTTTGCTTTTGGTACATTTATGTCTTTATATTTTATGTCAAAATGGTTTTATATCCAGACAAAGTGGATAAAAAAGCCATATTATATTAATTTTATCCATAGCATTTACTAATAGCATAAGGATTGGAGGTATGATGTTATTTGGCTATTTAGGATTATTTCTCCTATAGCAGTTTATAACCAATCAAAAAATATTAGATTACCTATCTATAAGAATAATCTAATCAGGTGTTAGTTGTTTTGTATAGTTAGCTATTTTTTGGGTTTGCTATTGCTGGCCATATGGCAAGTAAGCCCCCTTAAAAATCCTTTTTATTGCTTTGGCTGGTTTTGAAAAAGTCGGTGTTGGTATAAATCAGCTTTTGAGGGAAGTTATACGGATTCATTAACTTACCACCCCTATCTATCGAAGTATATTTTATAACAACTCCAATTATTATTTTAGCCGGCTTATTTTGTTTTGTAATTCAACAGCTTACCGATTCCAGTTTGGAAGAAAAATATTATTCACTGTTGTTGTGGCATTCTCAATTATATTTCCATTGGTGTATATTGTCATCAGAGATTCAAATGTATATGGTGGCTGGCGACAAAGTAGTATTTCTGTACCCACCTATATGGCAGCACTAAATTGCTTCAGGAATATATTCTATCAGAGAAGTCATTGTCCAATAAATTACCGGCATTGAAAAACTTTTCTGGATTGTTTTGGTCATCTCACTCCTTGCACCTATCCGGCATATCATTAAAAATCATCCTTATGAATATATTTATTTAATGAAGTTTTTGGTGGCGTATTAAAGAATGCCTACGGAAATTATGAACTTGACTACTACTACCATTCCACAAAAGCAACTATCTGGCTTAAAAAGTATATTTCAAAATACCACCCGGATAATTCAGATACAATAAGGACTGCTTCAAATTTTGAAGTGGATCTTCATACTATCTTAAGGACGAAAAGAATTAAATACAACTACTCGCGATATTGCGACCGGCATTTGACAGATTGGAACTACTACATTTGTGGCTAATACCCATATTAATCCCTACCAGCTTAAAAAACAAATTCTGGCCACCATCCCAGGCACTATCTATACAATTGAAGTTGATGGAAAGCCCATTTTGTGCTATCATTAAAGACCTTCGCCTGATGCATATAAAGGGGAACTATTCTTTTAAACCAAAACAGTATAGGTGAAGCCATACCATATTTTAGAGTTATTTAAAGGACTCTTAGATTGTTCAGTGCTGTCGTCCCTTGCTAATTGTTATATAATTTTGGAAATGTTGATAGCTGTTCGTATTATGTTAATTTAGCTCTCAAAGCCATATGACGTACCGCTTTGGCTTTAGATATACTTGGAAAAGTTTATATTATTAAGGCGTTTTGAAAATGCTGTGAAAGCATATAATACATATAAAAGAAAAACCTAATTATTTTCTGGCCTATTATTTTTGTCTGAATTATATTTAATAAAAAAAATATGAGAATGGCCACTAAAAATGCAGAATTATGCATGACTTACAACAAAGTTTAAACCCGTTTACAAATTAGTAGGTAAAATAAAAAGAAGCACAGGATTATACAAGGCTGAGCAATGTTATAATAAGCTGAGTAAACTCACCGTTAAATGAATAAGCGAGATATAAAAAACATAATCTCGTTTGCAAAAATCATACAATATATTAGCTTATATTTTTCAAAAGATTTTGATGGTTCTTAACACACATTGAGATATATTTCTACTTGCCCGAGTGATTTTTGGACGTACCATCTACCAATGCCGATACCGGAATATGAATCGGTAGGGTTTCTAAGATTGGAATTATTGAACATATCAAATCTAGTCCAATCTTAAAGTCTTTAGTAGAATAATTTAAACTTAACCAAGCTCCCCGCCAAAAAACTGCCTGTCATATTGTAGTATTAATAGCATTAAAAGAAGAATTTAAGAAAAACATTTGCATTTTTTTCAAATGCCCCAGAAATAATTCCTTGATCCTGGTTCCTGGTCGTAAAAAAAGTAAATAAGATTATCAAAAACTTGAACATAGAAAAGCAAAAGATACTAATTCATAAACTTAATAATATGGCTATTGTTTTATTTGACCAAAACTAAAGTTTATAATATGCACACATCTACAATCTATATATAAAAACATATCAAATCTCTAAAATCTCAATTTGATAAATAGGCCTTTAAATTTTATAGCGACTCAAATTCTTGACCTTGGAATTACTCTATCACAATCATCTTCTTAGTAGCTGTAAAGTCACCACTCTTAAGCGTGTAGTACATCACACCACTTGCTCCCAATTGCTCTCTGGTGAAAATTTCACTGTTCAAACCTTTGTTTGTCTGGATGTTTCTCACTGATACTACCTTACCGGTAACATCATATACACTCAATGTCGCAGCTGCAGCATTCGGCATGAAGAAGCTAATCGTCGTCTGACCCTTGAACGGGTTAGGCTCGTTCTGCATCAATGCAATTGCGGTAACCGGTGCGGTTCTTACTTCAAGACTTACTCTTCCTACTGCAAAGTCACTTGTGTAAGATTCTGCTGGTGTTACTGCTGAACCGATAGATAACATTTCGCTTACTTTCACTGCTCTGTCTGCTTTCACTATGATGGTGAATAGTACGGTTCCTTCTCTAATGTGATTCCTTGCTTCCCCGCATAACTCATCGTAACCTCATCTTTGCAATAATCCCACATTGGCTCTGTCATCTCTAATGCTCCCTGTCTGATCCTACATAGTTCGCCCCTTTCAGGTTCATCGTGTACTGGAAGCCCGCTATATCACTGAAGTTGCCGGCCATCACAGCTAATTCCGCTTCTTCACCTGCTTTCAGTTCCTGGTCTTCCATACCCAGTACTACCATTTACTGCTTCGCGCTTCTGATACCGGGTTCTTTACACTTCCGGCTTACATTGCCGCTTACATCTCCTATTTTCACCGCTACAAAGTTGTAATTACCATCTCCGGGCCCTGTATGGGCTATCATGCCTCCAGATACGGGA
Organism: Saprospiraceae bacterium; assembly: GCA_016722285.1. GTDB lineage: Bacteria > Bacteroidota > Bacteroidia > Chitinophagales > Saprospiraceae > OLB9. Next base: position 530,806 of record JADKGI010000030.1, on the reverse strand, counting down.
AAGGTCGATCCACACTCATCACCTGATCTATCAGGAAGCGCCAGCTATAGTTATTTGGGTATTCTTTGTCGTCCCCAATACGAGCTGTCTGATCTCTGTCAGATCGGCAGCGGTCACCTGTCCGTCATGGTTTGCGTCGGCAGCGATGAGCTTATACGGACTTGTGATCGGTTCGATGCCCAACATATGCCTCTGATCATCACCAGATCCAATGTGCTCACGCCATTCATCACATCTCCATTCTTGTGCGCACTCAACTCTGTATCAGTGTAGATTTCAAGTCCATAGTTACCCTTATTATCGGGTCCTGTATATGGTCGGGTTTTCCGGCAGGTTCGATGTCGTGACGATATCATTATTCATCACACCTGACCTGATTCTGTATGAACATTGCCGCTATCCGGTTGGCTGCACCCGGTGGACAGTTGATCGGATCATTACATACCAGTCTCAAGTCAACGGAACAGTAATCTACGTTGTTATTCCAGTCGATTACGGACATTTTCAGCGTCACGCCAGGCAGATTTGCCTTCGTGAAGATCATCGAAGATGATTTCTGCGATGGTAACCATCTCTGGTATTCTCCTGCATTATACTTTAATCGTATTGCTCGCTGTGATATCATATCCTTTGCCCGCGCATCAAAGTAGTGCTCACTGTAGATTCTGTCTGCATTTGGCAACCAGTTGTTGAAAGTAAATTTCAGGTCTTGCTGATCTGTACAGAAGTCAGTACTTCCTCTGTCAAAGTCTCTAGCCCAGATCTCTACCATCGGTGCTGATCCAGCCGGTGCTCCTACTGGTACTTGCATCAGTGCAGTACTCAGGTGGATACAGTATGGGGTTGGTGGCTTCATATCTTTTACTTCGATCTCTCGATACACTGCGTTGAGTTGTGACATCCGTCATATACTCTCCACAATATCTTGTGTGTGCTGTATTTGCCTGTGATAGGATATCTGAAGTCGATCGTCGCATCTGCTCCCGGTAAGGTAGGTGCCAGATACTTCGTAGGTATTAATCCTGCAGGATTTGTACTTGAGCTTATTCCTCCGTAAGTTGTGGCAGCAGAATCCGTCTCCTGTAGTACATACTGTTCTGCTAATGAACTGTACGCATAATCCCACGTTCCGTCTCCCCATGCATCTACAAATACTTCCTACTTCAACCACGCACTTATCGCCGGTGCTGTACGGTACATCCACCCAGGTCAGTCGCTGATTTCTTAAGCGTGATACCTGTGGTACAGTTCGCCTGCTGCTGGAAGATTGCTCGTGGTGCGCATTCGATAACCGGTGCTATCACGTCTCTGAATATCCAGTCTTGCTTGAATCTGACACAATAGTTGTTACACCAGTTCATGAAAGTATAGGTTACTACCCACTTACGACATACGCCGTCCTCAAAGTCGTAACGCTCTACCGCTGTATTCACTCCGATCACATCACATGGGCCCTGTACATAGTGTGGGCGACCATTTCTCAATTCTGTTTCTGTCGGTCCATCACAACTGGTTGTCTCAAGTACTTTCAGTCCATAGTTTATATAGACATTTGGATCTGTTATATCAGTACTTCCACCATTTGCCTGAACTCCACATATTTTATTAGAGTAATGGTTCCATCTCTTTGAAGAAGCACTGGTCGAACCAGGACTCGCAACCATGACCCAAGGAAATTCCATACTAGTTATGAATTTGGCGTTGATGATATGGTGATTATCTGAGTACAGTTAACTCCAGGGTTTCCTACTATTCTGAATGTTCTCGTTACGGTACCTGATTTACACTGATTCAAACTAACTACATCTTTGTATTCTACTGCAGGAACACCACATGCTGACCATGCTGTAGGTACGCCTGTAAAGGTCAATACATTTGCTGTGGCAGGTAACCAGGTTGTGCCACCATTGGTGGTGATCGGTGCCTCGCAGCTTATTGTTATATTTGGTGGATAGGTAAGTACCGGTGGTACTTTGTTATCCACTTTCACATTTGCCCATGTGTCATTGTAGTTATCCTGACGTGGATATGGATCTGCTGTAGTAGGTAGTACCCAACAGCCGATACATCCGTCTTTGTTTCCGTCATCCCATACTCGCAGGATCACTTGATGGAACATTGTGTCTAGTTTTCCGTCTCTGTCAACGTCAGCTCCTGCTGTAGTCAAATCCTCACAACAGAACTTCACATACTGTCCACCATCCTCATCCAGGAAGTTGTACAATGCCGATGCATTTGCATTCCAGTTAGTTACTGCTGCAGAGCCTGTAAAATTCCGTCCTATAGCATTAGATGTCGTTAATCCGGTTGATCTGTCTTTCCAGTACCATACGCCCTGAGCTACATTGATAGAAGTAATGGTATAATTTGAATTGGTTGGACTTACGCCAGCATCTCTAATTCCACTTGACCCCCAAGACCATGTCACATTCTGTCCAAAGTTTGGCACAGTAGTTCCATTGGCAACTGAAGATGAAACATTTATTCCTGGGTTGCTTCTGAATGTTCTGTTACTATTATGTCCCTGGTAGCCTAAGTTACCACAACTTGGTCCGGCAGGTCTTCTGATCTCCAGTCTCACTGGGCTACAGTTGTCATAGGATCCATTGTCAACACTATTGACAAACAATTTCGCTTGTGCATCTACCTGTCCCCCGGCATCATAGCCCGGTGTCAGGCTGATCACGATATCCTGCTTCGCAACAGCGATAGGCGCTGTATTGTCATACACTGTTACTGTGAAATCTACTACACGCTCGTTGTCACAGCAGTCTCTCAATACCCAGCTCAATGTATTCGCTCCGCACTTCAAGCCGCTGGCTCTCCATTTCGCTCCTATTTTGTAGATCACTACATTTGGGTCTTTTGTTTCCAGTCGTACTGTAGGGTGAAGGTCACAATCGTCATGCAGTTCCCATAGATCTGGGATATATGCATCTGCTGTACAGTCCCATGGTCTTGTAGTCACTACCGTGTCTTTTGCGATAGCCGTAGGTGCTGTCTGATCGATCACCTTGATCACCTGGATATGCGTTACAAACACTGCATTACACCAGTCAAGGATCTGCCACGTTCTGAATACTTTCCTGTTGCCATGACAGTCAACACCACACGCTGATATTTCATTGTCTGTGTACGTAGTATAGTAATTACACAGGCTCGGTAAGCCTAAAGTAATACATTTGTAAATAGGCGTAGCCTGATTTGGTGCATAGCCAGCTACCTGTATAACAGGAAGATGTGCACCTGCTGTAGCCGCTTGATATACTCCATTGTCATCCAAAGGACATATCGGAACAGTACTGGCACCACAGTTGAGTATGATATCAACAGGTAAAATAAGCGCGTTTGGAGCCAATGTCCAGTTCGGCTGTTTTACAATAATGGTTTGCTGACACGTTGCGGTATTGCCACCACAGTCTGTTACCAACCATGTTCTGGTCACAAGCGTATTACACTTGTCAACAGTATTTGTCACCACATCAGTGAACTTCCAGTTGGTCAGTCCACAGTTTTCACTTACTGTAGGAACTGGTACCCCTAATGAAGGAGATAAACTAAATCCCGGGGTAGCACTTCCTGATGGAAATCCACCACCCGGAGCCGCTCCGTTAAATAATGCTATCTCGCCGAAGAGCGTGCTCTCGTCCCAGCAGTAAACCGTGCTCTGACCAGGGCAAGTCAGGACTGGAGGAAGTTTGTCCTCCATTTTGACAAAACCCCAGCATGTATTTCCTGAGCATATATTATTTACTTCATATTTTAACTCTTGCCCTAAATATTTTTTAATTTCACTGTTCTCAATAATTTTCCCTCCTAATGTTTTTACATTTATCTGATATGTTGGATTGTACTCATTTAAAATTAAATATTCAGCAAATTCATTTATGTTACAATTTTCACTCAGACTAAAATTATAGTTTTTGCATGAAATAGAGCCTTCATTTGTTCCGGAAAAAACAGAAACTTTTTGAACATCACTTATACATCCTTCAGCAGTCGAAGTGACTGCATAAAACTCATTAGGGTTTACTAAATTATTTAACATTGGAACAAAATTAGGTCCAGAAAATACCACCAGGAGCCCCTGGATTCAGTATCGGATCAAGTAAATACCAATTGATTATCTCATTTTTAACAAATTTCGATTTCATCTCAAAATTATCAATTCTCAATGCACCTGCAGCAGATGATGCCCCCCAATAGTATATCCTGTAGCACATAGATGGATTCAGTGAAATACTCCCTCCGGCAGGCCCGCATGTATTATTTACAGTGCCTGACAATAAGATTACATTGGGGGAATCAGTCGATACTAAAGCCCAATTTGCAGGTCCGCTATCTGTCCTGCGATGGTTCCATCTCAATTCAACTGTCCCTAAGTAAGAATAGGCCGATGTGGTTGTCCCTGCACAAAATTCAAAGTACTCCTCATCTGTTATTGCATCAACAAGGGTCATATTATTGCTGTCATATCCTGTTGAAGTTATAGCAGCAGAACATCCAAAACCTGATGACTGTGGATTTATGCCCGATAGCCCTGAGCCTTCATTTTGAGGGGGACCGTTACCTGAAATAATTAAAGATGATGAAATACCTTGCCCCACAATACCATTTTCAAAATCCCAGATATAAGAATTTTGAAAAGTATCAATCTTTGCAGATATTGATATATTTCCGGACTGACATGATACTACCACAGGTGGGACTTTAGGAATAGCTGGTTTTGAATTTATTATTGCCTTGATGTTACCAGTTGAGTAGCATTCGTTTGACAATTGGTATCTGATATATATAGTAGTGTCTGCTGACATCATTGATAAATCCGAAAGTATATTATTACTTCCCAATTGAGCATCAGTCAAGTTCGAATAGTAACTGATGACACCACCTGTAGGACTATTTCCCAAAGCGACAGTATAAATATTAACAGTTCCAGGATAACATACAGGTATCGGCTGGATAATATTTAAGGTTGGACTCTGAAGCACCTCAATTAATACGCTATCAGCCGCACTTTCACAGCCAGTCATTGGATTTATGTATGTAACCCAAACTGTATCCGGGCTTGTTAAAATAGTTGTTCCCGGATCATAGCCTGACCCTGTGTAGAGCAGATTTGCCATCGGATTTATCCCCGGATCATTGTCGTAAAATTTATAATTCCCTGCTTGTTTTACCGAACCAATTAATACCACATTATCCATCCTCAAGGTTCCCGAAGTTCCGCTACTTTCATATCCATATACTCTGATACAAACATTTGTAACATCTGATACGGATAAAGCTTGTGTGAACATGGGATGCGAAGTAAATCCTGTTGGTACCATAATCACAGGTCCCAAATTATTAAACATTCCACTATTAAGAGATATAGCTATCTGCACTTGTTTAGGCCCGGTAGATGATCTTAGTGCGTCGAAGCGCAATTCTGACAAATCAATTCTTTGATCACTAACAGCATTAATACAAAACTCAAAATAATCAGATGGATCAGGTGCATTTCCAGATGTCCAATTTGATGCCGAAATAGCATCTGTGGCAGTCGGTGCGTTTCCTGCTGGATAAGATACTGCAGAAAGACCACCACCTGTATTTGCATTTTCCGGAATGACCAAAGCCATAGTCTCTACATTTGTTGTACCTGATGGAACTTCACCATCAAAACCCCACGTTACATTCATATTAACTTTTGGAAAAGTACCGTCATCTGGAGTAATAATTTTAGTAGTCCCCCCTTCGCATACATTAATATTGTCCAATACAGGGCCGGGAGTAAGCACGCAAGCGTCATTATCTGTAATGAGTGCGATCACGCTATTTATTGAAACTCCATTATATCCAGCGTCTGATGAAGTAGCACTCATTGCTATTGTTGAGTTGTGATTTCCTTCTACTATTATGTCATCTACTGCAGTTACTATGACCAGCTGGGGTTGATCCCAGTTAGCAGTCGTGAAAACTATCATTTGAGGCTGAGTGGTGGTTTGAGCATCAGGCATAACATTTATAATAACATTTGCAAGTGGTTGGGTATTCAACACTATGCTAAAAGTATCAGTTATTCCGCTTTCGGCAACATTAGTACTGCCATTGGACTGGGTAATGCTCACACCTGCTGAAAGTACAATATTATCAATTTTGAAGTCATCTATTCCCATTCCATATCAGAAACTCCAAAGCATTGTACGATCCTGGAGTTCCATTTCAGGCAAAATGTTGTAGCTAACAATATTTAATCCTGAAATAGTAGCAGTAATCATTGCGAATTGATCAAACTCCGCCATTGGTGGTTAGGCTGCAGGGTTGCTGTAGTCCAACAAAGGAAAGAGCAAACCATTACCCATTCCGTCAATGGCAGTTGTATTGTCCTTATACTGGAACTTAAGACTATCTGAACGTGAGGCAGTCCATCTCCAGGTTTCAAGCTGCTTGTAATTTGTGAATCCATTAATTGCAGCACCTGTATTGTTGGTATCGCTTCCGATTGTGGGATTAAAGTTCCACTCTGCAAAACCAAACATCTTTCTGAATTAGATGCAGGACCCCACTTGAGCAGAAGATAACTCCTGTAGCCTGCTTCGCCTGTACCGTGCCAGATGCAAGGTGTATTTGCACTACTGCCAGTTTCATTTCAAGCCCATCCTGCCGGTACCAGGCATTTATTCCGGAAAGCTGAAATATTTACCTGGGAATAAATAAAATTTGAATTGTGAAATTTGCCAACATTTTAAAAGAGCTCCAGAAATACAAACAAATATTACTACCTTGTTATTTGGGATGCCTGCATAATTTTTAAGTTTAAATGGTTCTATAATACTAAATTTCAACAATTCAGGTTGTTATAACGGCAAAACTACAAAACTTGATCTCATACTCTTAATGATGGATGAAACATTTTTGAATATAAATAAAATAATTATTTTAAGTGCTGTAAATCTGCAATTAACAAATATAACCTATCTATATTTATAAAATTGATTTTCTATTTTAATAATGTCATATATTTGCTGTCAAGTAATGACACACAATGAAATTCAATACCAAATATCTGATTGCCGCCATTTCCCTTCTGATAGTCGGTGCTATTCTCTATTATTTCAGCGATATAGTGACTTATATTCTTATTGCCTGGGTGATTTCTATGATCGGAGCACCAGTGGTCGTTTTCCTTCGCAAATATCTGGGAAAAAATCTTGCCGCTATTATTACACTTGGGTTGTTTGTGTTTGCTTCTATTTTAATTTTCTGGACCTTTATACCACCTTTGGTCAATCAGGTCGAAAATCTCTCTAAGGTGGATTACAACAAAGTGGTGACAGCACTGGAAGAACCTATTAAGGATTGGGAAAAATGGCTTGTAAAAAAGAAATTAATGTTAGCCCCTGAAACTCCGGCAAATACTGTCAGGAATCAAACTAAATCATTCCAAACACAATCATATACTCATGCAATCACAATTGACAGTACTATAACTGGCGACATAGAAAATCCCGGTAAAACATTAAAAATCAATATAAATCTGAACACAAAAATAAATGATAATAATGGTATTTCAGGGGATGCAGATCCGCAGAGCGATGATTTCTTTACCATCCTTAAATCAAATATAAACACATATATAAATCCTGAAAAAATACAACAAATGCTGGGTGACTCGTTAAATGCTTTCGGGGATATTATTGTGGTTTTGTTTTCTATTTTTTTTATAGGGTTTTCTTTTTACGAGAGCAGGATTTATTTGATAATATATTAAAATCCTTAGTCCCGGTCCGATTTGAATACCAGACCAAACAAGCTCTTGATGAAACAAGCAGATTACTAATCAGATACTTTATTGGTATTCTCCTGCAAGTGACAATTATCACGCTTTTGGTTACAATTTCCCTTTTGATCCTGGGCGTAAAAAACGCTTTACTCATCGGCTTTTTCGCAGGAATTATGAATGTAATCCCCTATATAGGCCCGATAATTGCTGCTGCTATCGGCGTGATGATTACTCTATCGTCCAATATGGAATTATCATTTTATAGTCAGATGGTTCCACTTTTGATAAAAGTATTGGCCGTTTTTATGTTTACCAGATTATTGGATGATTTTATCCTGCAGCCAAATATTTTTTCTAAAAGTGTTAAGGCGCATCCATTGGAAATTTTCATCGCCGTCTTAGTAGGTGCTAAAATAGGCGGCATATTAGGTATGGTGCTCGCCATACCATTTTATACTGCTTTCAGAGTAATTGGAAAAGTATTCCTGAGTGAATTTAAAGTCATACAACAATTGACAAAAAATATGTGATCACCATTGCGGGCAGAAATTATCTTCATTATGGTGTTCGCCAATGTATATAATTGAAAGTTCAAGTGAAGATAATGACCTCCTGCCAGAAATCAGGCTCTTAATATTTTGATCATAACTAAAACCTATAATAAAATTATTTTTTTCAAAACCAGCCATGGCTATGATTGATTCCACACCAAAGTTATTGTAGTTTTTTGTTCCCCTAATGTAAGGTCCAAAAAGCAGATATTCACCTGATGTTTTAGAAATTTTGTATCTGAAAGTTGCCCCAAGATTTATTTCTGCCTGAGGTCCCTGAAATAATGCATTAACTCTTGGTTGGAAATACAACCTGTCGGTTGTTTTGATGGAAGCTCCGGTATGGGCACTCCATTTTGCATGGAGAGTATCTGTTTTGATCAGATTGGGGTCTATGATATCAGGTATATCATAAAAAGAAATATTGGGCGTGGTAAGATGAAAATACCCGACACCTGCATGGAAATTTACAATATTATTTGGTGTGACCGTATAGTACAAACCCAATCCCATGTCAGAATAAGCCCTATTATTAGACGGAAGGTTTTCGCCAGTAAACAAAGTGTATCCATCTATGGAATTGAACTGGTCCTGAAAAGTAAGATCTTCATAATTGATACTTCGCTGTAGAATGCCTCCCTGAATTCCGATTCCAAGATATTGCTTTGTCTTTTTGTCAAGTGCTTTGTGATATGCACCTGTTACCATTATCTGATTTGTGTTAAAATCAAAAGTTCCAACCCTGTCACTGAAAAAGGTTATACCTACAGCAACTATATCAGGAATGTTTTTATTTCCATAATTGAGATTAAATTTGACATCACCGCTAGCAGAAAATGTCTTAAGCGAATTATCAACAGCCCCTCTCCATTGGTCCCGATAAATAGTAGAAATCCTGAAAGTACCTGTATAAGTACCGGCAATAGCTGGATTTAGAGTCAACGGTGATGCATAAAATTGGGAGAAATGAGCATCCTGACAAAACAAAAAAGTATAGCAAAATGAAAACAGTAAAAACACAATTAGCTTTATGGATAGAATCTTATTGTGTAAAGAACATGTCTTTATGGAAATACCCATTAAATTTTTAATTAATATATTAAAGTACAAATCTATGTATTTTTTTGAAATCAATTCCAAAAATTGAAAATGGACTGATTTTTGGTTACATATTTTAATATAACGTGTCTCGGACAGTTTTAAGTATTTCATTAAGATACATGTCAAAGAAAAAAAAAGTTGACAACAGGCATTTATTTCATGCGATCTGCCATTTAAATGTCGTCCCTGTTTGGGCCTACCCTTCAGACGATGCAATAATGGTAAGTCAGATACTCTTTGGCGAAACATGCACCATTCTGGAAAAAAAGAATAAAAATTGGTATAAAATCCAAACCACAGTTTGTAATATAGTGGGTTGGGTTCATTCCATTCAGATTAAATTGGTAAATCAGATTTCTTTTGAAAATCTCAGCAATAATGCTGCCACTGCTCTTGAAATTTGTCATCCCGCATTCAATGAAGAATATTCAAAATCAATTGTGATTGGTTCTTCCCTCCCATTATATGATGGTATATCATTTCAGATGCCAGAAAACAAATATGTATATAACGGTCAGGCAGCCCTTTCTGAAGGTCTGGAATTGAATAGTGAGTTACTTATAAAATTAGCCCGACGGTACCTGTTCAGCCCGGAACTACGGGGAGAAGATCTCCTTTCGGAATAGATTCCGGTGCCCTCATTCAGAATGTTTTCAAGTTTTTTGGAATTTTCATGCCTCGTTTTCCACATGAACAGTATTTGCATGGCGAGATCGTGGATTTTGCCGAACTTGCATCAGAAGGAGACTTAGCGTTTTGTGAGAACAAAGAAGGGCACATCCACCATGTTGGTTTAATAATAGGTGAAAAGAAAGTCATACATGTATATGGATGTGTCCGTATAGACAAATTCGATCATCATGGATTTTATAATTCTGACCTACAGAAATATACCCACAAACTCAGGATCATTAAAAAGGTGTCATAGGATTGGTATCAATGATATAGGTTCAGATGAATCTGATACTGAAAAAAATCACATTCTTACATGATAAAAATCATCTTTTTGACAAAATGTGATGACTACCTTGCAGCCTTATAAAAGGTTTCATTGAGTCAATCCGTAATCATGCAAATCCAAAATGCAAACGTATTAATTGATCAGGCCGACCAACTTTTGAGTTCAACAATTTATAAGTTGGAAATACCGGAAGTATGTGTAACAAAATTTCTGGATTGTTATACTTCCAGCCAGTTAGATAAATCACACCTAACTTCATTTTTAACCAAAAGCAACATTGAATTACACAACCATAATTCAATAAAAAGACTAATTGTGAAATACAAAAGTGGAGGTTATCGGTTTCAAATGACAGTCGTATCACACACCTGCTTCAGTCGTAATGCGAGTGCTGAGCCATATTCTATGTGTATAAATGCTGGTAAAAAATGTGTAGATGTAGCAAAAATATCAGTAAAAATTTCGACAAATGATTTAGCATCATATAAATATTATCTAAGCCTAAAACAAAATGATAATGAAGGAAATAAAAACTTCAATTAAGTATCCTGGCATAAAATCTGCCATGGATGGAAACACAGCCGCCATCATGTGCGAAAAAGAGTCATCAGATGCCGCTGGAGCATATCCCATTACTCCATCTACTCAAATGGGAGAATATTGGGCAGAAGAAGTCGCAAAGGGCCACTTGAATATTTCAGACAGGCCCCTTATATTTATAGAGCCTGAAGGCGAACATGCAGCTGCAGCAGTAACAGCAGGTTTATCTATGACAGGACTCAGAGCTTCTAATTTTTCTTCCGGTCAAGGTATTGCTTATATGCATGAGTCCCTTTATGCAGCAGTAGGAAAGAGACTGACATATGTGCTCAATATTGGTGCCAGAGCGATGACCAAGTCCACACTAAATGTACATGCTGGACACGACGATTATCATGCCATCGATGATACCGGCTTCTTCCAATTATTTGCAAAAAATGTGCAACATGTAGCTGATTTAAACATCTTATCTCACAAGATTGCTGAACTGGCTTTGACGCCAGGCATCATCGCGCAGGATGGATTTTTAACGACACACCTGATAGAATCACTGTACCTTCCGGAGCGAGAACTTATCATGGAGTTTTTAGGCAAACCCGATGATATTATAGAAACACCTACACCAGCCCAAAAAATAATCTATGGCGAAACCCGAAGACGCATTCCTGAATTATGGGACGTTGACAATCCGATGATGGCTGGCATAGTACAAAATCAGGATTCATACATGCAGAGTGTTGCCTCCCAAAGACCATTCTTTTTTGACCATATAAAAGATCTGACCGATCAGGCTTTTGATGAATTTGGTAAACTTACCGGCAGACATTACCAAAGGGTGATGTCCTACAAAGCGAATGATGCCGATTACTTAATTTTAGGTCAAGGCAGCCTTATACCGAGTGCAGAAGTGGTGGCTGATTATATCAGAGAGACCAGAGGAATCAGGGTGGGTGTAATAGATCTGGTAATGTTCAGGCCTTTTCCCGCAGATCAAATATCTAAGTTACTAAAAGGAAAAAAAGGTGTCGTAATTCTGGAAAGATTAGATCAGCCATTGGCCGAAGATCTACCGATAGCCAGAGAAGTGAGAGCCGTACTTTCAAAGTGTCTCGAAAACGGAAACTTCCCCAAAAATATGCCATATCCGGAATTGGAAGCTTACAAAGGAAATGACACACCAGCCGTTTATTCAGGTTCTTTTGGTATGGGAAGCAGAGACTTACAGCCGGAGGGTATCATTGGTGCAATAGAGAACATGCTACCAAATGGCAAACATAGAAAACAATTTTACTTATCCATAGATTTTTTAAGAGATATACCTTATACCCCAAAACAAAAGCTCTACCAGGAGTCAATACAGGATGCATATCCTAATATAAAAGATTTAGGCATCAGAGGTTCAGAAAATCCCAACCTCATGCCAAAAGATGCTATTACTGTACGATTTCACTCCATTGGTGGTTGGGGTGCTATCACCACCGGTAAGAATCTGGCAATGACGCTGTACGATTTACTGGGATATGAGATAAAAGCTAACCCTAAATATGGTTCTGAAAAAAAAGGTCAACCAACTACCTATTATCTGGCAGCTGCTCCCGAACCCATCAGGATAAATTGTGAATATTTCTTTGTAGATGTAGTACTTTCTCCTGACCCGAATGTATTCAAACATACCAATGCATTGGCAGGATTGAAAAGAGGTGGTTGTTTCATTATACAAAGTGATCAGGATAGCCCGGCTAGAGGTTTGGGCAAACATACCTACACCTTATCAAAAAGTGATTATTGATCAGGAAATTCATATTTTCTATATCGATGGATTTAAGATAGCCCGGGAAGAAGCTACAGATACTGAGTTACAGCTAAGAATGCAGGGTATTGCATTTCAAGGAGCATTTTTTGCTGCATCACCATTAATGTCAAAAGCCAAACTTTCTGAAGAAGAATTACTAAAAGCCATCGAAGATCAGTTACTCCACAAGTTTGGATCAAAAGGCCAGAGAGTAATTGACGATAATATGCGGGTAGTCAAAAGAGGTTTTGATGAAATAAAAGAAATTAAAGATAAAGTAATTGGCAATAATGTAACAGAGCTATTGAATGGTAAACAGATTCTGCCAATACCAAACATGTTAAAAAATATCCCTCAAAGCGAATCTAAATTAAGTGATATTCATAGATTTTGGGAACAAACAGGCAACTTTTATTTGCAGGGAATGGGTAATGATAATATTACTGATCCATTTATTGGCTTAAGTGTCATGCCAGCTGCCACATCCCTGTTTAGAGACATGACCGGAATCCGATTTGAACATCCATCATGGATACCAAATAATTGTACTGCCTGCGGCAATTGCTACACAGCTTGTCCTGATACTGCCATACCAGGATTGGTAAGTACCCTGTCTGATGTTCTGGATACGATCGTGAAAAGAGTAAAAAAGAATCATGGCACTGTCGAAATATTGCCCAAAGCAGTCAGGCAAATGGAAAGCCATATCAGGACGCTGATGAATCAATCACAGAATGGCGCTACCGTAAACAATTACATCCACAATGCCATATCAAAAACCATTGCAGATCATAATGGGGCTGAAAATGTCGTTAAGGAATTCGAGTGGTTTGCAGATGAACTTGGAGATTTCAATTTTGCTCTGACCAGGCCATACTATGAATTGAATGAGAAGAAAGAACCCAATAGTGGTGGTCTATTCAGCATTACTATAAATCCGACTACTTGCAAAGGTTGCATGGAATGTGTCAATGTGTGCCATGATGATGCACTCAGGATTGTGACCCAAACAGAAGAATCTGTAGCTAGCTTAAGAAAACAATGGGATTTGTGGCTTGACCTTCCTAATACGCCTAAAAAATACCACCGTATAGATAGTCTTGAAGAAAAAATCGGTCCACTTGAAACCATTCTATTAAATAAAGATGCCTATCTTAGCTTTGCCAGTGGTGATGGCGCCTGTTTGGGATGCTCAGAGAAATCTGTTGTGCACCTATTTGTTGCCACTGTTGAATCATTGATGCAGCCACGCATCGAAAAACACATTCTTCAATTGAATGAACTGATTCAAAATTTAGAAAAGCATATTCAATTAAAGTTGATCAATACGTTGGATGTAAACGATACAGATGCCATATCCCAAATCTTAAATGAGTCTCATTCAAGAGATTTGAAAATAGCTGATATTGCTCACAAATTGGATCAAACAAAGGATACAACGCCTATAGATCAGGAATGGCTTATGAATATCACTCAATTGTTAGCTAAATTGAAAAAGCTGAAATGGAAATACACCAATGGTACAACAGGTCAGGGACGATCAAATATGGGAATGTGCAATTCGACAGGTTGTACTTCAGTCTGGGGAAGCACCTATCCGTTTAACCCTTATCCGTTTCCATGGGCAAATCACCTTTTTCAGGATTCAACATCTATGGCTATGGGCATATTTGAAGGACACATGGCGAAAATGGCAGATGGATTCAGGACAATAAGGAAAGCTGAATTAGTCCTTAGTGGAAGCTATGAACCTGATTTACATGATTCGTTTTTTACCTATTTTAATTGGGAACAATTTAATGATGATGAATGGAATCTTTGTCCACCGGTAGTAGCATTAGGTGGTGATGGAGCCATGTACGATATAGGATTCCAAAACCTCTCAAGGATGATGGCATCCGGGAAGCCAATAAAAGTAGTCATAGTAGATACACAAGTTTATTCCAATACTGGAGGGCAAGCATGTACTTCAGGCTTTATAGGCCAAATTTCTGACATGGCACAGTATGGTAAAGTTAAAAAAGGAAAATCAGAGCCTCGAAAAGAGATTGGATTGATTGCTATAGCTCACAGGAATACTTTTGTACTTCAGAGTACTCTGGCCAATACCAGTCAGATGATTGAAGGCTTTATTGACGGCCTTATGACCAAGAGACCGGCCCTGTTCAACATGTACACTACTTGTCAGCCGGAACATGGAGTAGCCGATGACCTCGGAGTACAACAGGCCAAGCTTGTCGTAGAGTCCCGTGCATATCCAATTTTTCAATATAACCCTGATAAGGGACTTAGAGTTGAAGAATGTTTGGATCTAAGCGGTAATCCTGCTATGGATCAATTATGGCCTTCATATCAATTGAAGTATAATGAGTTCGGGCAACAAAAAACGATGGATGTTTCTATGACGTTTGCTGATTTTGCATTAACAGAAGCCAGATTCAGAAAGCACTTCAGGAAAGTTCCCAGAGATGCATGGAATGACAATATGGTCATACTTGCAGAGTTTTTAGAATTGACAGCTGAAGAAAGAGAAGGACAATACCCTTATATATGGACAGTAGATAAGAAGCAAAACTTAACGAGGGTCCTCGTGTCAAATCCTATAGTCGAATCATGTGAGGAGAGAAGGAATTTTTGGATCATGCTTCGGGACTTATCCGGCTTTAAAAAAGAAGAGACTGAAGCGGTCGATTTGGAGAAAAAGATCCGGTCAGAAGTGGTAGGACGGATCGCCAAAGGTTTAATGCAGTTAGCAGGAGATGATGGGTCCGGATTGGTTGATTTTGCCACCAATGATGGATTTCTTCAAAATAAAGATGATATTAGCAATGATACCACAACCAATGGATATCTGGCTCCATGGATTGAGACTGAAAATTGTACATCGTGTGACGAATGTACAAAACTCAACAATAAAATATTTGCCTACAACAATAATAAAAAGGCTTTTATCCTCAATCCATTTGGTGGCCCATACCAGGACATCGTCAAAGCAGCAGAAAAATGTACAGCAAGCGTAATACATCCCGGATTGCCTTCTGATCGGACAGAAAAAGATATAGACAAATGGATCAACAGAGGCGAAAAGTTTAATTAGAATTGAAAATGGGAATCTTTCAGCTATATAATAACACATTTAAGAATGGAATTCATCCTCCTGAAAACAAGGATGAAACCAAAGGATTACCTATCAGGCAATTCCCTTTTGCACCTGTATTGATTATACCTATGTCCCAACATTTAGGGACTCCTTCAGAAATCATAGTCAGAGAAGGACAGGAAGTTTTTAGAGGTCAGGTATTAGCGAAATCATCATCTTATGTTTCTGTACCAATACACGCACCAGTGTCTGGTACCATTAAAAAAATATCTTTGGTGCCGACGATCTCAGGAAATATGGTTGAAGGTATCTATCTGGAAGCTTTTCCATCCTCTGGTCAGGATGTTGCTGAAGGCATCCCTCTGAATGTTGACACTTCGACTGCTGACGAAATCTTAAAGGGGATACAAGATGCCGGAATAGTTGGTTTGGGAGGAGCTGCATTTCCGACGCATGTAAAACTTAAAGTACCTGATGGAAAAAATTGTGAAGTCTTAATGATAAATGGTATAGAATGTGAGCCATATCTGACCACAGATCATAGAGTGATGCTCGAACAGGCAGACGACATTTTCATGGGTATCAGATATCTGATGAAAGCTACCGGTGCCAGCAAAACGATCATAGGTATCGAAGGAAATAAACAGGATGCAGCAGATCATTTAAATAAACTTAAACCAAGTGATATACCCTTCACAGTAAAAGTAGTACCTGTCAAATATCCGCAAGGCTCAGAGAAGATGCTCATCACCGCTATACTGGGACAAGAAGTACCTTCAGGTGGCTTACCAATCGAGGTTAATGTGGTGACTGTAAACATTGCTACTACTGCTGAAATCGGACGATTGCTTCCACATGGCAGAGGTATCCAGGAAAGAGTCATCACCATAGCAGGACCAGCAGTGAAGAAGAAAGGCAATTATCTCATCCCTGTAGGAACCCCCTTGCGTTATGTTTTAGATTACGTAGGCATCCATGATGACATTAGTGAAGTGTATATGGGTGGACCTATGATGGGTGTCGCTGTTTCAAATTTGGATATATCTATTACGAAAGGAACCTCAGGGATTTTGGTTTTCGGTAATAAAGATATAAATCATTCCGATAAAATATATCCATGTATCAAATGTGGCGCATGCGTGGATGCTTGCCCGATATCACTGAACCCTTCAAAACTTGGAATTCTTGCTAAATTTGAATCATTCGATAGCATGGTAGAAGATTTTCATTTGATGGATTGTTTTGAATGCGGATCCTGTTCGTACGTATGCCCTTCCCATATTCCATTGGTACAGTATTTCAGACTTTCAAAATCAAGATACAGAAGGAAAAAGGCCTCACCCAAAATACCAATCATGCCTAAATAACTTTAAATATAAGTACATCTCCGCAGGTGGGGAAGGGCTTAAGTACAGACACAATCATGAAACATGTTGTTTTGGCCTTACTCCCCGCTGTAGCATTTGGAGTCTATACATTTGGAATCAATGCATTGCTTGTTTTATTGACAACAACTCTTTCAGCTGTTTTCACAGAGCACGCCTTATGTAAATTATCCAAAAAAGAATCAACTATTTCAGACTATTCTGCTGTTATCACAGGCCTCCTGCTTGGCATGACATTGCCACCAAATTTTCCTCTGTGGATGGCATTTCTGGGTTCTGTCATCGCTATTGCACTCGGTAAGTTTATATTTGGAGGCTTGGGATATAATGTTTTCAATCCTGCACTTGTGGGCAGGGCAGTGCTGCAAGCAGCATTCCCTGTAGCTATAACAACATGGTTTCCTGTCTTTGCGCCTGACCGTTTTAACATGGTTTCATCATCTGTTATCACTTTTCCTTTTATGGAGCCAGTAGTGGATGCCATGTCTGGTGCAACACCCATTTCTGCATTCAAATTTGATCATGTTGGTACGCATACATATGATTTAGTCATGGGATTTTGCAGTGGTTCGGCAGGAGAGACAAGTGGCTTATTCCTAATACTTGGAGGTATTTATTTAGCATTGAGAAAGATGTTGAATTGGAGAATTCCTGTTTCAATTTTGCCACAGTACTGGTGTTTAGTGGGATCATGTATTTCATTGACCCAACACATTATCCATCCCCATTCTTTACTTTGTTTTCTGGCGGTTTGATGTTGGGAGCTATCTTTATGGCCACCGATATGGTCGCTTCACCTATCACATCATTGGGAGTATGGATTTATGGAAGCATCATTGGGGTACTGGTAGTGACTATAAGATTATGGGGGGGGCTGCCGGAAGGCGTTATGTATGCAATCTTATTAGCAAATGCTATTTCCCCACATATCGACAATATGATTAAACCAAGAGTTTATGGCACTCATAAAAAATTAAAAATATCATGAGTATTAAAACGCCAGCAGAACTAAATCCTGAAGCCAGCAACACAAAAATGTTAGTGTCTATGGTAGGTATCGGAGTGATTTGTGCCTTATTGATTGTATTTACCTTCGAAGGTACCTCTTCTTATATCGAAGCAAATAAAGCTGAAGCACTTGAAAAAGCTATTTTCAAAGTCATCCCTGGTATTGCAAAAACTAAAGCATTTCAAATAAATCAAGACCTTTCGTTTACTCCATTGGTCCCTGATAATATTAAAAAATCAATAGTATATGCAGGCTATGATGCATCTGATCAATTAAAAGGTATTGCCATTCAGGCCAATGGTCAAGGTTATGGGGAAGTGTTAAACGTTCTCTACGGTTATGATCCCGCCACTCAAAAAATCATTGGCTTCATAGTATTAGAGCAAAGAAACACCGGGTTTAGGAGACAAAATAGAAAAAGACGAAAGGTTTTTAAAAAATTTTGAAGCTTTGGATTGCGCTTTAACGGACGATTTTGGTAAAATAAAAAATCAGATCAAGACAGTCAAGAGTGGAGCAAAAACGAATGGATGGGAGATAGATGGAATTTCGGGTGCCACCATATCATCAAGGGCTGTGGGAAATATTATAAGCATAAGTACGGATCAATGGATACCCTTGATCTATAAGAATCAAAAGTCGTTTTTGATAAATAATAAAAGTGAAAAATGAGTCTTATAAAAGATAAAAATTCGGGAAAAGGTTTTTTAAGTTCTCTTGCTGAACATCCATCAACTGATGAGTTTATCAAAGGATTGTGGCGGGACAACCCTGTATTTGTTCAGGTGTTGGGAATGTGTCCTACTCTTGCGGTTTCCAATTCTGCTATCAATGCATTGGCAATGGGACTGGCAACAGCATTTGTTTTGCTGATGTCAAATATACTTATCTCATTACTAAGAAACTTCATACCCAAACAAGTCAGAATAGCATCTTATGCTTGATCATAGCCACTTTTGTAACAATGACTGATTACGTGATTCAAGCCATTAGTATAGATCTGCACAAGAGCCTGGGTGCTTTTATTGCTCTTATTGTTGTCAATTGCGTGATTCTGAGCAGAGCTGAAGCTTTTGCTTCAAAGAATTCGGTTGGCAAATCAATTTTGGATGGACTTGGTATGGGTCTGGGTTTTACTTTTGCTTTGCTTTGTATAGGTGTCCTTAGGGAGTTGTTAGGAAGTGGAAGTTTTTTTGGGTTGGACATTATGCCGGCATCATTTCAAAATTGGGTGATCATGATTTTACCGGCTGGTGGATTCTTTACTTTAGCCATCTGGCTGCTTATCTTTAATGCCTTCAAACTAAAAAAAAATAAAGCATGAACAACGATTCACTTTGGTACATCTTTATTAATGCCAGCCTCATCAATAATTTTGTTTTGGCATATTTCCTTGGTATCTGTCCATTTTTAGGAGTATCAAATAAGATTGAAACAGCTTCAAAAATGGGGGCTGCCGTTACCTTTGTTATGGTAATAAGTGCCCTTTGTGCTTATGGCATTCATGCCTTGCTGGTTACTATTAACGCTCCTTTTTTACAATTGATCAGTTATATTGTCGTCATTGCTTCTACAGTACAACTGGTAGAAATGTTTATCAAAAAAATAAGTCCCGCATTATTCAAAGCATTAGGTATTTTTTTACCTCTAATCACTACTAACTGTGCTGTATTGGGTCTGGCATTATTTCAGACTATCAAAGGATATGGGTTAATGCAGAGTTTTGTGTTTGCAATTGGAGCCGGAGCCGGATTTACACTTGCGTTGGTGTTGATGGCAGGTATCAGAGAGCAACTCGAATTCGCAGAGGTTTCAGGGGTAGTGAAAGGTACTGCTTTGATATTGATGGTTGCAGGGATTCTGTCTCTGTCTTTTATGGGTTTTGCAGGATTAGGAAGTTAATCTTAAATTAAAAATAATATGATAAGATCATTGTTTATAGCATTTGTAATTATAGTCGGACTCATGATATTTTGGGTAATGATCCAATCATGGTGGAGAAACACATTTCATGAATATACTTCTGATGACGATGTTTTAGCAGGGCGAAGCTCATGCACAAATTGTGGATGCACCACTGCATGCAAGAAAAATAAAGAAAAATTAATCAGAGAATAAAGTTTATTTTAAAATAAAAGAATTTAATATGGCACATTTAGCAGAATACAAAACAGAAGTAAGTTACAAGGCAAAGGTCCAAAGTTCAAAAAGGTTAACTCCTCTTGATAGTGAAGAAATAAGGGAGATCATTCTGGAGGTTCACGACCCGAATTTCAAATGTAAAGTCGATCAAAGTTTTGGTGTCATAGTACAGCATGAAGGCCCATTTGGCAATGCTGAACACCTTCGTTTCTACAGTGTAGCTGATATTCCGGGTACTAATGGTAAATTCCCTATCATTACTATGTTGGTCAAAAGATGTTCATACGTTGACGAATTTAACGGTGAGCGGTATGAAGGTATTGCTTCAAATTATTTATGCGATAGAAAGGCAGGGGATGAAGTGGTTATAACAGGTCCCCATTCATTACCTTTCGTTGTACCTGATGATAAAAGTGCCAATATGATACTGATTGGGATGGGTACCGGCATTGCTCCGTTTCGCGCTTTTGTCAAACACATATACAATAATGTAAAGGATCGGAAAGGTAAAATCCGATTATTTTACGGTGCAAAGAGTGGTTTGGAATTACTCTATCTTAATGATAAAGATGGAGATCTTACAAACTATTATGATGAGAAAACTTTTGAAGCATTTTACGCATTGAGCCCTCGGCCCCATTGGTCAGACCCTATAGCTTTGGATAAAGTCATAGAAGAAAAAGCTGATGAAATCAAGGAAATGCTTGCTTATAACAATTGCTATATTTATGTCGCCGGTTATGAAAAAATATTAAGCAAGCTTGATACCGCTTTTTCATCCATACTCGGATCTAAAAGAAAACTGGAATGCCAGAAAAGCTGAACTGATAGCAGGCAAAAGTGGGCTGAGATCATTTAATAATTAAAATGCTGACCCTGGTATTGGATGCCAATGTATGTAACTAAATATTTTATAAATATATATTGCTGAATAATAATAGTACCTGCTAAGAAATTTTAGAAAAATGACAATTAAACAAACATGACCTTTTTAGTTCCTATTGTGGCACTTGGGCTCCTCACCTTGGTATTGGCAGGATTGATAGTCATTGCTTACAAAAAATTATACGTATATGAAGACCCACGCATTGATTTGGTGGAGAATATGTTGCCTCATGCCAATTGTGGAGCTTGCGGCTTTCCGGGATGCAGACCTTTTGCCGAGGCATTGGTTTCAGGCAAGGTTCTTCCTGGCAAATGTACAGTAAGTAATGATGAAGGACGAATGGCGATTGCCACTTTTCTGGGTGTTGCTCTCGGAGCGGAAGAGAAAATAGTCGCAAGATTGGCTTGTGGAGGTGGAATCAATGTAACTATCAATCGGGCCAAATATAATGGTATTGATACATGTCAGGCAGCCACACTTGTAGGGGGTGGGGGAAAAGCTTGCTCATGGGGCTGTCTTGGATATGGTGACTGTGCTGTTGTATGTGATTTTGATGCTATCACAATGGATGCTTTTGACATTCCTGTGGTTGACGTTAATAAATGTACTGCTTGCGGCGATTGTGTAGAAGCCTGTCCTAAAGGACTATTTACATTACATCCCATTAGCCATAAACTCTGGGTAGCCTGCAAAAGTCTGGAAGCTGGTGATGAAGTGCTCAATGTTTGCGAAGTTGGGTGTACCGCATGCGGCAAATGCGCTATGGATGCTGAAGGTAACTCTATCTCCATGATAAAGAATCTACCCGTCATTGATTACACAAAATTACATAATACTTTGGATCCTATCCAAAGATGTCCTACAGGTGCTATCGTTTGGCTAGATGATAAATCAGGTCCCATAAAAGGCAAAGAGAGCAAAAAAATTATCAGAAAAGGGCATAAAAATATGGGCTATTCTTAGTAGCAAAACTTGCATTTTTTGGTGAGCTTAAACATTTGGCACAAGTGAACAAAAAATTGCCTTTGGCTTTAGCCAGTGGACATAAAGTGCAAATATTATTTGACTTTAGCCAAATAATTTCAAATAATGCACCATATTCAATCACTTATCCTTTTGAAATTTGGAAACATATTTATATACTCTTAGATAAAACTGGGTATAGTCTTAAAACACCCTTATCTTTGTAATGTAATTAAAAAATATTTATGCTTGTTTCATTAAATGATCTGGACAATGACTCCAAAGTATGGATCTATCAATCAGATAAAAGACTAACAGACGAACAGGTAATTTCGTTAAAAGAAGATTTATTTAATTTTTTAACCGATTGGACCTCTCATAATGTACAACTTTACACATCAGGAGATGTCTTGTATAATACCTTTGTGATATTAATGGTTGACGAACGATTCAATAGTACCGGTGGTTGTTCTATTGACAAATCTGTACACTTTATAGAATTTCTTGAATCCAAATACGGTATAAACCTTCTTGAAAGAATGAATATGGCATATTTGGATGACAATAATCGACCAGGAGACCCATTATTAAATATAGTTTCATTAAATGACTTGAATCCACTCTATAAAGATGGGATAATCAACGATAATACTATAGTATTTGACAATTTGGTTAGAAAAAAATCAGATTTTGAAACCAGATGGAAGATACCCTTAAGTCAAAGTTGGCATAATAGGTTTATCTGATCATCAGCAAATTGGTCGTGTTCGTCGTTTTTGAAGAACTATGCTACCTGTAATAGCGTTAATTGGGTCAAAATGTTTTAACATGTTTGGGAAAGTAAAAAAGATACTGGGGATAGAAGGTGTAAAACTTGAATTGATCATCCCGGAAAAAGTAAATAAGGACACAGGAATTATTACAGGAATTATCAGACTTGTATCACTGAGCAATGAAAATATCATTCAAGGTATTCACCTAAAAATGGTTGAAAAATATACACGCGGCAGAAGGGGAAATAAACTGATAAATGAATATGTCATGGGTGAATCAGTAAAAACCGAAAATCTTGTCATTTCAAAAAATGACATCCTTGAAATACCTTTTGAATTGGAATTTGTATATGCCAAATCAGAAATGGATAAACTTGAGGATAGCAATATTTTTACAAGTGGCTTGGTTAAAATTGCAAAAAAACTCCGTGGCGTTCAATCTGAATATACCATTACAGCTGAAGCTAATATCAAAGGAACTACACTCAATCCTTTTGACCAAAAGGCAATCATTTTTAATTGAATATGAATAAAATTTACCATCTATCTACATGTGATACCTGTAGAAAAATCCTGGCACAACTTGACCTCGATGGTGTTGAGTTAATCAACATAAGGGAGCAAAATATTTCGAAAGAAGATCTGGATTTAATGAAAAAAAGCACCAAAAGCTATGAAGCCCTCTTTAACAAAAGGGCTCAGAAACTTAGAGATCTTCCTGAATCCAAAAAGCCGGTTAAAGAATCGGATTTTAAAAAACTGATTCTGAAAGAATATACTTTTCTCAAAAGGCCTGCAGCGATTATAGATGGGAAAGTATTTGTCGGCAATGATAAAAATACAATTGAAGCCCTTATTTCAGCACTTAATCATTCAGATAAATCAATAAATTTATTTGCAATTAAGTAGTAAAGCAGGTGTGGTGATAGTATTAGATTTATTTCCCGCTCTGTCTTTTATATATATTTCCAGAGATAAATCATTTGTTGGATAATCCTTCGATTTTTCACAAGGTGGGATACCCGTATCTTTAGGAAAGATACAACAAGTACTGAAAAGTAAAATAGATATCTTTCCGGATATACCATTGCCGGCACCTTCGAGGGGCACAAACGGAGCTTTATATTCTCTTAAAGTAGAGCTAGTCCTAAGATCCTTTACAAAAATATTTGATTCTGCTTTATTGGCTTCGGTTCCAAAATCACCATCGCCATCTGTAAAATGCAGCACCATAATGACAGAATCTTCAGCAAAAGCCCCTTGGTTTAAAGTTTGCTTGGAAAACCCTGCAAATTCCAAGGCAGGAACATTAGAATACTCGGTAGGTTTTACACAAGAATAAATCATCATCAAGTTGATCAAAACCAAACTGTATCTCATCTTATAGTAATTAACTATTAAAAAAATGGGCTTATCTTGCACCATTATTCACGAAAGTCAGACATATGACTTATAACTTTGTTCAGGAAAGAGACCATTTATATCAGCATTATTATAAAATTAATACATCTGCCAGCTCTGATAATAATGAATTTATCCTTAAACTTTTTAAATTTCAATACAAATATAACAACATATATCGGCAATATTGTAAAAACCTTGGCATAATTGGTGATAAAATAAAATACATTAAAGAGATTCCTTTCCTCCCCATAAGTGCATTTAAAAACCATGAAATAAAAACCGGCTACTTTGATTCAGAAGTCATATTTACCAGTAGCGGCACTACAGGTTTTCAATCGTCTAAACATCATGTGAGGAACGTAAAACACTATCTTAGAAACACAGAAGTCATTTGGAATCACCACTTTTCTGACAAGAAAACATTTTGTTTCTTTGCTTTACTACCTGGTTACTTGGAAAGGGAAGGATCATCGCTCATAAGCATGATGAACCACTTCATCCAGAATTCGGAATTTAAACAAAGTGGGTTTTATTTAAGGAATCATGATGAATTATATGCTCAGCTTAATCATTGCAAATTAAATAAAATACCTACCGTTTTAATAGGAGTGACATATGCTTTGCTTGATTTTACGAATGACTATCAGCTTGATTTCCCTGAGCTTGTCATTATTGAAACCGGAGGTATGAAAGGTCAAAGGCCGGAATTGATAAAATCAGAGCTTCACAAATTGCTTATTCCGAAATTTGGAGTAACAAAAATATATTCAGAATATGGCATGACTGAATTATTATCTCAGGCATATACCAAAGGTGAAAATATATTTTATAATAATCCCTATTTTCAGATAAGTATAAAACAACTCAATGATCCCATTTCTGATGAATACAGATCAAAACCTGGAATCATATGCGTAACTGATCTGGCTAATATTGACAGTTGTGCCTTTATCCAGACTGAAGATATGGGGACTAAATTCTCTGATAGTCAGTTCGAAGTATCCGGAAGGATAAATGCTTCTGATCAAAGAGGCTGTAATCTGTTGATTCAGGAGATTGCAAACGTTAGTCAGTAGAATATATTCAATAGAAAATAAATCAAATATTAACTCAGGAAATGAAAAAGCACTTATGGATTTACTTATTGACAATAACAACCATTGAAACTTTATCAGGACAGAATCTCAGACCCAGAGAATTAGGGTTGCATTTTGGAATTCTTAAAACCGGTGAATTAAATGCAATTACCGATGTAAAAGGAGTGATGATAGGCCAGATTACTAAAATTGATGGCGAATTGATTCACACAGGAGTGACAGCCATATTGCCTCATGGGGACAATATCTTCCAACATAAAGTACCTGCTGCAGTTTATGTTGGAAATGGGTTTGGCAAACTAGCTGGCATATCTCAGGTTCAGGAGTTAGGCAATATCGAAAGTCCTATTATTCTCACAAATACCTTAAGCGTTTCCGCAGGGATTGATGGCACTGTAAAATATATTTTATCCCTGGATGGCAATGAAAAAATTCAATCAGTAAATGCTGTGGTTGGTGAAACTAATGATGGATTTCTGAATGATATCAGGTCAATGAATATTGCAGCATCAGATGTGATCAATGCTATTAAAAGCGCTAAATCAGGACCAGTAACTGAAGGAAACATAGGAGCAGGTACTGGTACAACTTGCTTTGGTTGGAAAGGCGGAATTGGCACCTCATCAAGGACATTACCTGAAAAATTAGGGGGATATACAATTGGAGTCCTCGTTCAAACCAATTTTGGAGGAGTACTTCAGATAGCAGGAATGCCGGTTGGAGAAATGTTAGGACAGTACATATTCAAAGAATCCATAGAAAATGCCGACGGATCATGCATGATAGTAGTTGCTACTGATGCACCGGTCACAGACAGAAATCTAGAGAGAATGGCTAAAAGGGCGATGATGGGGTTGGCTAAAACCGGTGGCATTGCTTCAAATGGGTCGGGTGATTATGTGATTGCATTTAGCACTGCAGAAAAACTCAGAATTCAGCACAACAGAAAGGAACAAGAGTTGGATACTTTTTCCACTTTAAATAATAATGACATGAGTCCACTCTTTATGGCCACTATAGAAGCAACTGAAGAAGCCATAATAAATTCACTTTTTGCAGCTGAAACAGTGAAGGGAAGGAATGGAAACACGTCTGAAAAATTACCTGTTGAGAAAATAATCCAGTGGATGAAGAAGAAATAATAATATTATGTGGAACAAATGAAGGTATTCATACGTTCATTTTCTGATATAGAGATACTGATGGCAGATGATCAAACTTAATGAGTAAGATTATTTGATCTAAATTTTGGGGATGACTGGTATCGACAGGAAAGTTGATCGGTTTGTAAGCATGTCGGAGCATGATTGTTCACTCCGTTATCAAATGGTGATCAAACAACAAATGGCGATAATAACTTCGCATTAGCTGCGTAATCTAGGATTATAAAGCTTTTAGTGCCGCCCGGATGACGTCCGATATATTCCGGTAGCCGCACTTCAACAAACCCTCGGACTAGGTGCGTGAGATGCTTCGATCACAATCTGAAATTAAAGAAGATAAGATGAGGGCGCCGTTGGCTTCTGTACCTGCCCGAGTCCTACAATCCGAGCAGAAGATAAACATGTAGAAAGCATTCAGATGCTTTGTCTGGACCAGGTTGGAATCCCTGCATCTCCACTCATAATAAAAACTCCGTCATGAATTCCTGACGGAGTTTTTTATTTTATACATATGTACCCCAATCTCAAATTGTCCCTGATCTTTAAAAACAAATCCATGAAAAACAATATTCTGTTTGGAATATAGTTATTTTGCAATCAATTAATAAATATGATTCTTATTACCAATGATGATGGGATTGTTGCACCAGGTATAAAAGCCTTGGTTGAAGTAGCCCAAAAATTTGGAGAGATTGTCGTAGTAGCACCCGACTCCCCTCAATCAGGTCAAGGCCATGCGATCACGCTCAATCAACCTTTAAAACTTCGGAAAATAAATCTATTTCCCGGTGTCGAGTCCTACGAATGCTCCGGAACGCCAGTAGATTGTGTTAAACTGGCCAAGAATGTCATTCTGAAAGATAAAGTTATAGATTTATGCTTATCCGGAATAAATCATGGTGCTAATGCATCAATAAATATTATTTATTCAGGTACAATGTCAGCTGCTATGGAAGCCAGTATAGAGAAAATAGACTCAATCGGATTTTCGTTGCTGGATTTTAGTTTTGATGCCGATTTTAGTGCGGCTAAATTTTATGTTGAGCAGATTATCAGGTCTGTCCTGGAGAATCCAATGAAAGGATGCAAGCTACTCAATGTAAATATACCCGCAGGAAGAAGGGAAGATATTAATGGCATAAAAGTGTGTCGTCAGGGTAATGGTACATGGGTGGAAGAATTTCAGGTAGGTACTGATCCCAGAGGTGAAAAATATTACTGGCTCACCGGAAAATTTGTATCCTTTGAGCCAGAAGAGAGTTCTGACAACGATATTACCGCACTCAAGAACAAATACGTTACTATAGTGCCATCCGGTCACGATTTGACATCATATAATTCCATCAAGGAATTTAAATATCTAGAAACACTTTAACATGATTGATAAAAATTCTTTTGTTTTTGGATTGCTGTTAGGCTGTGTTGTACCTGTCATTGGATTTGTGGTTGTTGAATTTTTATTCAATCAATTAACAAGTTTTGGGCTAATTGATGAAGTAAGTTCGAGTACTTCCGGCAGACGATTTCGGACACTCACGCTGATTGCAATTTGTACCGTTCTGGTTCCTTTCAACATAGCAATCTCAAAAAAATGGGATCAGACCAGCAGGGGAATTATATTTCCTACACTAATTTATGCTGGAGCCTGGGTTTATAAATTTTACACGGAGATAACCGGCTGAAAATGAAATATTATCTTATTGCAGGTGAAGCATCGGGTGACCTTCATGGCTCAAATCTGATAAAACACCTGAAATTAAGGGATTCAAATGGCACATATCGTGCCTGGGGAGGTGATAAGATGGAAGCAGTGGGCGCAGTCATTGTCCAGCACTTCCGGAATTTAGCTTTCATGGGATTTGCCGAAGTCTTAAGAAACATCAGAAAAATCATAGGCTTCTTAAGCCTATGCAAGAAAGATATCCTTGATTTTAAACCCGATGTTCTCATCCTGATTGACTACCCTGGATTCAATCTCAGGATAGCTAAATGGGCAAAAAAGCAGCACATTAAAGTGGTATATTATATTACTCCTCAGATATGGGCATGGCATAAAAGCAGGGTACATGACCTCGGAAAAAATACTGATTTATTGTTAGTTATTTTGCCTTTTGAACCGGCTTTCTTCAATAAATACGGTTATAAGTCGATCTATGTAGGCCATCCCCTTCTTGATGCTATTGCAGATTTCCATCCTGATGATTCTATTTTCAACCAATTTGATCACAATAAACCCGTTCTTTCTATTTTACCAGGTAGCCGAAAACAAGAGATTCTAACAATGCTTCCCACTATGCTTGAGGCATGTACCGGCCTTCCTTATCAGCTCGCTATTGCAGGTGCTCCTGCTATTGATGATATCCTTTATCAGAATTTTATTGATAAATATGCTCATCTGCCCAAACCAAAAATTATAAGAAATCAAACATACAGCCTGCTGTCAAAAAGTAAATTCGCGCTCGTCAGCTCCGGCACGGCTACTTTGGAGACTGCATTGTTTGAAGTACCACAAATAGTATGTTATAAAGGAAGCATAATTTCCTTCCAAATAGCTAAGAGATTAATTGATTTAAAATTTATATCGCTGGTCAATTTAATTTCTGAAAAAGAAGTGGTAAGAGAATTGATTCAAAATGATCTGACAGCAGAGAATATCAGAAGAGAATTATTTAATCTGGAATCAAACTGCGAAACTATAAAAAGTGATTATCGCATTTTAAGAAAACTACTCGGTAATGAAGGAGCGTCCTCTCGCGCTGCCGAGGAGATCCAAAAATTACTTCAATGAGTATTGATCAGATCTGGCAGCAATTCATAAATGATTTTCAATATGTAAGATGGCAGGAATGGGTTAGCACAGTGACTCAGATAGCCAGTGTTTGGTATGCCCGCAAAAACAATATTCTTGTTTATCCAACCGGTATCATAGGGGTACTATTAGCAGCTTGGGTGTATTTCTTTGTAGCTTCCCCGCCATTATATGCAGATGGGGTGCTTAATATTTATTATTTTTGTATGAGTGTTTACGGTTGGTACAATTGGTCAAAAATGAGCAATGATCACCAACAAGTCTATAGAATATCCTGGTGCAATAGGTTTGAACTTATTGCCGGATTATCAGGTTTCATGTTATCGTGGCTTGTAATTTATTTTATGTTAGTTTATATTACAAATTCAAATACCCCAATTCTGGATTCATTGGTGTCAGCATCGGCTGTGACTGCAATGTGGTGGATGGCAAAAAGAAAAATTGAAAACTGGATAGCATGGATTGTCAGCAATATTGTAGCTATTCCATTAAATTTTTATAAGGGATTTATGCTTTTTACACTGATGTATATTCTTTTCCTCGTCATGGCATATGCAGGTTACACATCGTGGAAAAAGACTACTTTATCCGTCAAATAAATTTATTAATAGTAACAATGCTGCCCTTAGCTCCAGGAGTATATACCAATTCTTATTGCCTTATATTCAATGCCTTATAAACCTGACTTCAAAATAATTAACTCATTAAGCTCACTAAATTCATTAAGGATACTATTATAAGAACCATAAACTCTTCAATTACAACTAATATTAATTCTAAACATAATCTAATTACAAATTGGGTATTATACTTTAATCAAAGAATTAATTTATCTTTGCGCCAATTAAATTAAATTTAAGTGAGTATTGTAATATTTCTGGTTGTTTCCTATATTTTGTTAAGTATCAGCTTATATATGCTCTTCCCTAAGGCAGAAGTTGAGGGTATAAAAGGCTTGATTCCAGGGGTTAATTTTTCTGAATGGTGCAAATTGATTGGTCGAAAACCAGCTTATTCTTTCTGGCTCTTGTTCCCTATAGTAAATATTTTCATTTTTGTAGGTATGGCCGTAGATCTGGTCAGATCATTTGGAAAGCTGGAGTTTAAGCATACTGCAGCGGCTGTCATTTATGCCCCTGTCTTGTTTTTTAAAATCGCGACAAACCCCAAAGATAAATATATCGACTCCACATTAAATCTTGAAGCAGAGTACACCAGAAGTCTGGTTGAAGCAAAAGCAGGAGGTGATGCCTATAAGTTGAAACAACTTGAAGAAAAAAATCCCTATAAAAAGTCTGTCCTGAGAGAGTGGACTGAATCCATTGTGTTTGCTGTTTTTGCAGCCGCTTTTATCCGTATGTTTTTAATTGAAGCTTATGTCATCCCTACCCCATCAATGGAAGGCACGCTCAATGTCGGAGATTTTCTGTTTGTTTCTAAAGCGCACTATGGCATTCGACCTCCTATGACTATAGCTATGATTCCATTGCTTCATAATCAGATTCCTATTATTAATAAAGAATCCTATTTTTCAAAGCCGAGCCTTCCATACAGAAGATTACCGGCATTGGAAAAAATTGAAGCCGGCAAACCCATCGTTTTCAACTGGCCGGTCGGTGACAGCGTTTATATAACAAAGCAGAGATCCTATTTTGTAAGCCAGATTCAAAGACAACCTGAATATATGCAGAGTGACAGAGAGCTGGTTTCAAAAGTCCGGAACCATGATTTTGTGGTAAGACCGATTGATAAAAAAGATCATTATATCAAAAGGTGCGTCGCCGGTCCGGGTGACAGTCTTAAAATTGTGGACAAACAAATTTATCTTAATGGAAAAGCGGTAAGTAATCCTAAGCATCTTCAATTTCTTTATCAAATCCAATTGCCACAAAATGTCAGCGTAAATACAAAAAAACTAGACCAATGGGGAATTGACTTTGGCGATAATGCTATGGGTGGAAAAGATTTGTTTACTATGGGTTATGGCGTACTTTTTTTGGACAATGAGCAGGTTGAAAAAATAAAATCGCTGGATCCCGGTGTAATAATTCAGCCCATACCTCAAAAACCTGAACCTACTAAACTTTTCCCATTTGATACCCTCATTACTAACAATTGGTCGGTGGATAATTATATCCCCATCTGGATTCCTAAAGCCAGGGTAACTACCCCATTGAATTTATCAAATCTCGCATTTTACAGCAGAATAATCGCAGTATATGAATACAATAAACTGGAAATAAAAGGTCAGGATATTTACATAAATGATAAAAAAGTAGATTCTTATACATTTAAGCAGGACTATTATTGGGCGATGGGTGACAACAGACACAACTCTGAAGACTCCCGTGCCTGGGGCTATGTTCCGCATGATCATATTGTTGGTAAGCCTTTGTTTATTTGGTTCTCCACAAAAGAAGGTAATATCAGAAATGGCATAAACTGGGATAGGATATTCAAATCTGCAAGTAAAGAATAGTTTAAATGCATATCAGATTTATATTTTGGATTTCCATTTTATGCGCATCGACACTTGTAGCACAACTTCCAAAAACGGATTTATATCTGGCAGAATTTAAAGGTCTTAGTGCTGTACCTCAACTTTTAAAAATTAAATATTTAAATGATTTTAACCCCAATGGATATAATAACCAACCGGGTTTCTTTACTTTTGATGAATTATTTTTGACTGTTGGAAAAGATACCAGTAATACAACAGAAATATATCACCTCAATCTCAAAAGTGCTGAATATTTTCGATTTACAGAGACTCCAGGAATAAGTGAATTTTCTGCTACATCGTCTATGCAGAAAGGAAAAATATCATGTGTTCGTATAGAGCCTGATGGCAAAGACCAGAGTCTCTGGAGTTATCCGGCTGATAGATCCGGAATGGGTAGTCGCTTATTGCCCAATCTGAAGAATATTGGATATTATGCATGGCTGAATAAAGATTCCTTAGCTTTGTTTTTAGTCGGTAATCCTCATACTTTAGTTATTGCAGATGTCAATACCGGAAAAACGGATTTTATAATTGACAATATTGGTAGGTGTATCAAATATGATAATGAAGGCAGACTGTTTTTTGTTCATAAAGTAAAATCAGATCTCTGGCAACTTAAAAGTCTCGACATTCAGAACAGAAATACAAAGGTTATATGTACCATGCCACCAGGTCGTGAAGATTATGATTTGCTAATAAATGGCAATATTATAGCCGGAGACGGGTCAAAACTAAAAACAATAAATCCTGCGAAATCAACTGAATGGGTTGAGATTGCTGACTTTTCAAATCTTGGAATAAATAATATTAACAGGCTAGTAGCAGTCCGGGATCGCGTCGTATTTGTCAATAACAAGTAATGGGAATGAAAAAATATTGATATTTCACTTCTGTATTCTGTTAAATTGCACAACCAGTAAAAACCTGGATACTTATAAAAGTGATTTATATCAATTTAGAGAAAACTATAAAAAAGATTTTCTGGAAAATTCACGATCTCCTCTCACAGCTGAAGATTTACCTTTTTTGGATTTTTATAGTGGCAACAAAGAATGGGTACTCCCATGTACATGTGTACTTGCAGAGAATGCCATTCCGTTTGAAATGCCAACATACAGTGGCGTGACGAGAACTTACATCCTGTATTCAGTTGCCAATTGTAAAAGAAAAAATAAAACCTTAACCCTTCATCTTTATAAAAACATACACCCACCCATCAATCCAATGTATAAAAATAATCTCTTTTTACCATTCAAAGATTTGACAAATGGAGAAGAGACATACGGATGTGGCCGGTATATCAATCTGCTTGACACTGAGATTAAGAAT
The DNA here is from genome assembly GCA_016722285.1 of Saprospiraceae bacterium. Lineage (GTDB taxonomy): Bacteria > Bacteroidota > Bacteroidia > Chitinophagales > Saprospiraceae > OLB9. Next base: position 497,530 of record JADKGI010000030.1, on the reverse strand, counting down.
GGAAAAATTGTAATTGATTTTAACAGGTGTTATAATCCCTGGTGTGCATATAGTGATGGTTATAATTGTCCTATCCCACCCCGGGAAAATCACCTGAATATGGAAGTGGAAGCTGGAGAAAAAAATTTCAAAGGTGAACAGAAATACAAATAAGGACACGGAGTCATCTAGTAATACTTAGAGATTATTGCTAAAAAGCGTTTTAGCAATTAATTCCATTCCTTTTCATACTTTCAATAATGATCTTTCTTTTTTTGTATCGAGTACAAATAAATGAACCAGTCCTTTGTAATTAAATTTATCAATTTTACAATAAATAGATTAAAAAAGCATTTTACTTATCTTTAATTATAATTTTGTTGTTCCATTATCAAATTGCACTAATGAAGCACCTTTTGTTGGTTTTTATGTTATTTTCAACTTTTAGCAGCTTGTGTCAGAGTATTCCGAAAACTCATGGGATAATTTTGCAATGCAATCAAAAAGTAGCCCTTGCAATTAGTAAGGCTTTATCAGAAAAGAGATTTTCAAAGGTACACGTTGAAGAATTAGGCAACACCTCAGACTTATTTCTGATCACCTCAGATGAAGAAGATAAAAATTTATATGCATTTTGTCGCTCATATAAGGGAGTTGACCTGATTGAATATAATTCTGAGCTTGAAAACAGACGAAAACCAGACGATTTAAGATTAAATGAACAGTATTACCTTGGTTACATTCAGGCTTTTGAAGCATGGGATGTTACTACAGGAGGTAAGGATTATGTAGGTAAGGATATTGTCATTGGAATTATTGATGATGGTTTTGATATAGCTCATGAAGACCTTATTGATAATATTTATGCCAATCCGGATGAAATACCAAATGATGGCATAGACAATGACAATAATGGGTTTAAGGATGACATAAATGGCTGGAACATCAGAACCGGTACAGGTGTTCATGATATAAAAAGCCACGGTACAAATATCCTTGGTGTTTTGGGTGCTAAAGGCAATAATCAGAAAGGCATAGCCGGGGTGAATTGGAATATAAAACTTCTTCCTGTTACCGTTGGTAGTTTCGTAAGTGATGTGATAAAAGGCTATGAATATCTGCTCAATGAGAAAACAATTTACAATTCGAGCAAAGGAGCAAAAGGGGCTAATATTTTAGTAAGCAGTTATTCAGGTGGACTATCAAAAGCATTTGCAGCCGACCACCCGCTGTGGTGCGCGGTATATGAAAAACTTGGCATCCAAGGGGTACTTAATGTCGTAGCGACCACGAATGACAATGATAATGTCGAAATAGTTGGCGACATGCCTTCAACTTGCACCAGCCCATATATGATCGTGGTTAACAGTACAAATAAGGCAGATATTAAGGATGCTTCTACTGGTTTCGGAAATATAAGTGTTGATATTTCTGCTCCCGGCGAACTGATATTGACAACGGACCTGATTAGTAAGGGGCGATATAAAACAGAATCAGGTACATCTCTATCCACTCCTATTGTTGCAAGCGCTGCGGCATTACTATATTCAATAAAATGTCAGTCCTTCAACTCCTTAGTCACGTCGGATCCAAAAAATGCTGTACTGGCAGTCAAAGAAGCATTAATGTCAACTACAGATCAGAAAGCTTCGCTTTCAGGAAAGACTGTATCCGGTGGCAGGTTAAATATATTTAATGGCCTCAACAAACTTCTGACGGACAATTGTCTGAATGAACTTGCGCCCAAAGGGGACCTAAAAATTAATAACATTAAATATGCAAATGGCCATATTACCATAAATTATCTAAGCCCCGACACACAGGAACTGGATCTTGTGCTATATGATAGTGCCGGAAAAGCAATTTATAGTACAAAATTAATACCACCGCTTTTTGGCGTAAAAGAATTTTCCTTTACACCAAATTACGAATTGCCCGGGTTATATTATTTTTGCAGCCTGATTGAAGGTCAAAAAGTCGCCAGTAGAGGATTTGCCGTTCAGGATGTTTCAAAATAGAATGAAGGGATTCATACAAACTCTTCTGTAAGTTTTTCAAACATCTGCAGACATTTTTCAAGCTGATCAATAGTTATAAACTCATTAGCTCTATGTGCCTGTGCAATATCACCCGGTCCACATATTATGGTCTCAAAACCTTCATTACTGAATTGTCCGGCTTCTGCTGCATATGCGACAGTATGTAAATTATAGTTTCCTGAAATTTTTCTTATGAGTGGGATGACAGGAGAATTATCTTTGGTTCCCAAAGGAGGGACCGGAGGATGATCCTCGATAGTTATTATGCAAAAGCCAGGAAATTTGGTGCGGATTTCTTGTTCAACTATTCTGCAATATTCATCAAACTCCATGATGACACTATTCACATCATGACCAGGTATAACTCTTACATCCCAAAAAAATGAACAATTGTCAGCGATAACATTGGGTGCAATGCCACCATGGATCATGCCAACATGAACAGATGAATATGGTGGGTCAAAACGTATGTCAAGAATATTGCCCTGAGCATAATTATCCATTCTTTTCTCAAGCCATGAAATAAGTTTTGCAGAAACGTGTACTGCACTGACCTCACTTCTTATCATACTGGAATGACCTGCTGAGCCATTTACTGTAGTCTTAAGTACGCAAATGCCTTTTTGCCCGACAACAGGATTCATCATTGATGGTTCGCCAATGATAGCAAATATGGGTTTTTCTTTGTATTTCTTACCAATTGAAGCAGCCAACTCAGTACCTGCCAGGCATCCAATCTCTTCATCATACGAAAATGCAAAATAAACAGGCTTTTTTAAGTTTGCGGTCTTAAACAATTCTACTGAAGCAAGGCAACAGGCCAAAAATCCTTTCATATCGCAAGAACCCCTACCGTAAAGATAATCATCGATTTTGGTCAGTTTAAAAGGTTTTGTATTCCACTCCTGACCAGAGACCGGTACGACATCAGTGTGTCCTGACAGTATGATCCCTCCATCGACAGCAGGACCTATTCTACAAAGCAATGATGTTTTTGTCATATCTGTATTGGGAACCAGGTGATATTCAATCCCATGAGCCATCAGTATCTCGACGATGTAGTCGATGATTTCCAGGTTTGATTGGCCTCCAAGTACATTAAAAGAAACAAGGTCTTTTAATATTTTAATGCAGGTTTTAATTTTTTTCATATTAATTGGGGGCGTTAAATAATCTATTGTTGTTAAGCCATCGGATGACGATATGACGCAGAATATCGCCCTGTCACAAAATGTTCCAATTGTCTTTCGATATCCCCTAACAAACTGGATGCTCCAAATCTGAACAAATCCGGTTGAAGCCAATCGTTGCCTAATTCTTCTTTCATCAGGAAGAGATAGTGTAAAGCATCCTTAGCCTTTGATATGCCGCCTGCAGGTTTATAACCGATCTTATAACCGGTCAATTCAAGATAATCTCTTATCGCCCTTATCATAACCAGGCTTACTGATAAGGTTGCATTCACATTTTCTTTACCGGTACTCGTTTTAATAAAATCTGACCCTGCCATCATGGCGATCATACTAGCTTTTGCAACTTTTGTCAATGTAGGTATTTCACCTGTGGCTAATATGGTCTTCATATGGGCTTCACCACAAGCTTTACGGCAAGCGGACACTTCATCGTACAGAGCTTTCCAGTCTGATTGAAGTACATGGGCTCTGCTGATTACAATATCTATTTCTTTCGCCCCTGCAGCAACTGAAAGTTCAATTTCCCTCAGCTTTTGAGGCAAGGATATCTGACCAGCCGGAAAACCTGTTGAAACCGCAGCTACCGGTATCTTGGTTCCAGCAAGTGCTTCTACTGCAAATGTTATCAGATTGTGATAAACACAGACAGCACCAGTCGTGATGCCTGCATCCTCCATTCCCATAGCCTGAAGTAAATCCTGTCTGACAGGATTTTTAGCCTTTGAACACAAACGCAGTACATTTCCCCGAGTGTCGTCACCCGAAAGCGTTGTTAAATCCATGCATGATATCGCTTTAAGTAGCCAAGCAGCTTGCCATTCCTTTTTTACTGACCTTCTTCCGCCAATAGTTGCTGCTCTCCGATCCACAGCACTCTTATTGATGTTAATACCTTCGATAAGTGATAAATCAAAAGGAATACCTTCATTGCGTAAATGAAGAGCCCTTGTAACCGCAGGTGCTGATATTTTCTTTTCTATGGTTTTTACTGTCATATGGCGTTTGATTTATTTGGCTATCAATTAATTCGTATCATCCAATCCTTTACAAATGTAATGAAATGGCAAGGATATATGCAACTTAAGTAATAATTTTGAGAATGAGTTTATCTTTCTCCAAATCTCTCATGCTGTATGTATATACCTTATCCATTATTAAATTTGCCTTTTCAAATAGTATCTCATCACTTGCGAATAAAGTCGCTAGGCTGTCCCCTTCATTTACATAATCCCCTACTTTTTTCAGGAGTAAAATACCCGCTCCGAAATCTATCGGACTGTCTTTTGTCTCCCTACCGGCACCTAATTTGACTGACGCTAAGCCAATATCCATAGCACTCAGGTGTGAAATGTAACCACTTTGTTTTGCCTTGTAATCCAAAGAATATTTTGCTGAAGGTAATTTTTCAGGATTGTGTATATAATGTGGATTTCCATGCTGAGCTTCTACTAATTCTACAAATTTTTCAAATGCTTTACCACTCTTTATCAGCTGCTCAAGTATTAGCCTGGCCGCAGATGTATCCTCCGCTTTTTCAGCCAGAACCATCATTTGACTGCCAAGCTCCAAACACAATTCCGTCAGGTCCTTTGGCCCCTTACCTTTCAATGTATCGATTGCTTATTTTACTTCCAGTGCATTTCCTATGGCGTATCCCAGTGGCTCTTCCATACCTGTGATGACGGCAACCAGCTTACGATTCATTTTATGTGCTGTGGATATCATGATTCGGGCAAGTTTTTCGGCATCCGTCAGATTTTTTATAAATGCACCATCACCTATCTTCAAATCTATGACAATACCATCAGCCCCGCAAGCCAATTTTTTACTCATCACACTCGATGCTATGAGAGAAATATTGTCCACAGTACCAGTTACATCCCTGAGGGCATATAATTTTTTGTCTGCCGGCACTAATTGAGCATTTTGGCTACAAATGGCAATGCCATGCTTTTTAACCTGTCGGCAAAAATGGTCTGCTGACATGCTTACATCGAATCCGGGGATTGATTCCAATTTATCTAATGTACCTCCAGTATGACCTAAGCCTCTGCCAGACATCTTGGCTACCGGAACCCCGGCTGATGCAACCAATGGACCGAGTACCAGAGTAGTCTTATCTCCTACCCCACCTGTGCTATGCTTATCTATTTTAATACCCGGAATAGTTGAAAGATCTATAAGATCGCCAGATCTCATCATAGCATCTGTGAGGTAAGCAGTTTCTTCATCATTCATTTCTCTAAAGTAGATTGCCATCAGCAAAGCAGCAACCTGATAATCGGGTATTTGTCCTGAAACAAATCCATTTATAATTGTATAGATATCATCCTTGCTCAGAGCAAATCCATCCCGTTTCTTTTTAATAAGATCTACCAAACCAATGATTATTATTTTTAATTAATTATTTCTTCATGACGATATCCATGAAACTCAATCCTACTGTCTCAAATTCTATGCCCAAAAAATCAGCAACACTTGCAGCGATGTCTGAAAATGAATTTCTTATGCCTATATCCATTCCCGGATTTATCATACTTCCATAAATCAAAATGGGAATATATTCTCTTGTATGATCTGTTCCATCCCAGGTTGGATCATTTCCGTGATCGGCAGTAATAATAAGCAAATCGTCATCATGCAAAGTTTTAATCATGTCAGGAAGGTAATTATCAAACTCTTCTAAACATGATGCATATCCTTCTACATCTCGTCTATGCCCATAAACCATATCAAAATCTACCAGATTAGTAAAAATTAATCCGGATTTTTCTCCACTCAATGCTTTTATTGTTTCATAGATACCCTCCCTGTTACTGTTTGTTTTGACATACCTGGTTATCCCTTTGCCAGCAAAAATATCTGAAATCTTTCCTATAGCAAAAACTTCCATTCCATGATTTTGGATAGCAGTAAGTATATTGTCAGGAGGAAGGGTGGCAAAATCCTTCCTGTTAGCTGTCCGATAATAATTTCCACTATTTCCAGTAAATGGTCGTGCGATTACCCGTCCTACTTCAAGCTCACCTGTCAGCATTTCCCTGGCAATCCGGCAAATTTCGTACTGCCTCTTTAATGGAATCAAATCTTCGTGCATGGCAATCTGAAACACGCTATCAGCTGATGTATATACAATTGGATATCCCGTATGCAAATGTTTATCACCCAATTCATTAATAATAGCTGTTCCTGAAGCAGCATAATTCCCAAGAGTCTTTACACCAATAGCGGATTCAAAACTATTTATAAATGATATCGGGAAACCGGACAAAAAAGTAGGGAACGGCTTGTTAAGTACCGAACCTGCTATTTCCCAATGTCCTGTAGTTGTATCTTTTCCTGCAGATATTTCCTTGGCTTTACCATAAGAAGCTATCGGAATTGATGTCTTTTCTATTAAATTTTCTGGTTCAATATTTCCAAGTCCCATGGATACAAGGTTTGGTATAAAAATACATGGCAACCTTTCTACTATGTGTCCTAATGTATTGCTTCCTTCATCTCCATATTCATGAGCATCCGGCAAATACCCAATCCCGACACTATCAAGGACAATCAGTACTACTCTTTTAACTTTCATACCTGAACACGTTTATCAACAAAGATAAATGATGAAATTAAATATAAGCTAAGTATTGACACATTCTATCGATTTTATAATTAAAAAACAGAAAATCACATAGCTACTAATATTTAAAAACAGATTTTAACCCGATATAGAAATGTTACTTATTTCTCTTCACAAAAAAACCCTTGCTCAACTGCTTGAACAAGGGCATTTATTAGGTCTAAAAAATAATTCTTATAAATGCGCTGCCAATTTTGATTCGAGACTTGCTTTTGTTGTCACTCCTACTTGTTTGTCAACTACTTGTCCATCTTTTATAATCAGAATAGTGGGAATACTTCGAATACCATATTTCATTGATATCTCAGGATTCTCATCTACATTGACTTTTCCGATTGTAGCTTTGCCTTCGTACTGATGAGCCAGATCTTCTATTATAGGTCCTATGAGTCTGCAAGGTCCACACCATTCGGCCCAAAAGTCAACAACCGAAACACCTCCTGAAAGGGCAGATTCCTGAAAGTTACTGTCTGTAAATTGAAATGCCATATTAATTGTCTTAATTTGAATAAAATTTAAATAACGAAAGGTAAACACCAACATTTTCTAAATGGTTGCAATTCATAATGTAAAAAATCTTAATAAAATGCTAATTTTATTTGGGTTTGCAAAGCAGAAAATAAATTGAAAGTTATTGTACTGAATTAATTCTTTTTGTTGGTACTAAAGCCAAATAGTGAATATAACGGACAAAAACTTATCAGACTTGTCAAGGTAAAAATAACAGCAATCAATCCCAATAATATTGCTATTGTTCCGTTAATCGTGCCATTGTAATACAAAAATGCAACTACAACTGCAATTAAAATTCTTATGACCTTATCAGTGGTGCTCATATTTTTTGTCATATCATTTGTGATTTAGATAGTAAATGTTTTAAGTAAATGTAAATTATCACTGTAAAGTTAATAACAATTTCCTTGATAAAAAGTGACTAAGGTCACTCATCTCACTTTGTGAAGCAAAAGCAATATGGATACTCCGATACTTATTATAAATAAAAATAATCAAAGTGATTACCCTGTTATTCCTACTCAATAAATATAAACTATCAGATAACATAGTGATATTGAAGGGTATATTAAAACAAATTCAAAAATTATATAACTACCTGAATACAATTGTGCTTGGAAAGAAAGTAATAAATAAGAGTATGTTTAAATTTTCATGTTTGAGCGAAAGTGAGGAAATTTTATTTTATTCAAGGCATATTTTGCTGTCATAGCTGGTGGCTACGGCAGCAAAATATAACGTAGAAGAAATTAATATGCCACATGCAGTCATATGATGAAATTTTAAACATACCTAAGATTCAATCCAAATATTTACATGAATCCAGATAATCTTTTAACGGGAATTATCCCTGTTTTCTGTTAGAATAACGAATATTGATGAGTAGAAAATATAGATATGAATGAAACACATTGGAAACCAATGTTACCTACAAATTACAATATTTAGAGATTGTTCAGGAAAATACTCCTTTATGAACCCAAATAATTTTTTAGCAATTTGCTTCTGTTGACTGATCTGAGTTTATTTATCGCTTTGTCCTTTATTTGACGTACCCTCTCTCTGGTCAGGCCAAATTTATCTCCAATATCTTCTAATGACATGGGATGTTCTATGCCTATTCCAAAATATAATTTAATAACATCCGCCTGCCTGTCAGTAAGCGTATTCAATGATCTTTCAATTTCCTTCCTAAGAGATTCTTTATATTCAAGTGCTGAGTCCGTATCCGGAGTACTGTTATTTTCCAAAACATCTAATAATGAATTGTCCTCACCATCGATAAAAGGAGCATCCATTGATACATGTCTCGCTGCTACACCAAGGGTTGTTTCAACTTCTTCAGTAGGGATCTCCAGCAATTCTGCGAGTTCATCTGGGGATGGCTCTCTCTCAAATTCCTGTTCAAGTTCAGAAAAAGCCCTATTTATTTTATTGGGGGACCCACCTTTATTTAAAGGAAGCCTTACAATTCTGGATTGCTCAGCCAGGGCTTGAAGTATGGATTGTCTGATCCACCATACTGCATAAGATATAAATTTAAATCCGCGGGTTTCATCAAATCTCTGAGCTGCTTTTATCAATCCCAGATTTCTTCATTTATCAGGTCACTTAGAGAAAGTCCCTGATTTTGGTATTGTTTGGCAACGGAAACAACAAACCTCAAATTTGCCTTTGTTAGTCGTTCCAGTGCTTCCTGATCACCTTCTTTTATCTTTTTGGCGAGATCCACCTCTTCTTCCGGGGTTAGAAGATCGACTTTCCCAATTTCCTGAAGATATTTTTCAAGAGATTGACTCTCCCTGTTAGTAATGGATTTTGTTATTTTTAATTGTCTCATTATGAGTATTTATAATACTATGGAGTAAGTATTTTTGAAAAGAGCCGCAAAGATAAAATTATTTTTCACTATATTAAAATTTAATTCAATTGATATTGCATAATTAATCTGAGAAATATGCTGAAATTTACTAGTTTCAGCCTTAATACCGTCCTAATATTCCTGACTATCTGAATTTCAGAATATATCAGATAATAATAATTATTTATTCATAAAAAAAGTTCATTTGCTTTGTCATTTGAATAATTTATTTTTTATTGCAGCTTTTTTAAAACTATAAAATAGTTTATCTACTGCATATGAAGAGGGAAAGATTGGAAATGGAGTTTATATTCAGGGCGTCACCCACCATTATATATAATTTTATGACTACTCCTGCATGCCTGGTGAGATGGTATTGCAATGAAGTCGATATCACGGGAGACGTGTACTCATTTTATTGGAGTGGAAGCAGCGAGACTGCAATTCTGGTAGATGACATAGAAGATGAAAGAGTCAAATTTGAGTGGGAAGATGCAGATGATCCTAATGAATTTCTGGAATTCAGAATGTACAAATCAGATATCACCAATGAAACTATCCTCGAAATTACAGATTTCTGCGATGTTGACGAAGTTCAGGAAGTGAAAGACTTATGGAATACACTGATAGTGGAACTCAAAAAGGAATGCGGAGGATAATTTATCTAAATATCCTGATATATTGAAATTTATTGCCAAAACCCTGGAAGGCCTTGAATCTGTTTTAGCAGATGAACTACGCCAAATAGGTGCTGCAGATGTAGAATTACTAAAAAGGGCCGTATCTTATACAGGAGACCAACGACTACTTTATTTATCCAATATCATGCTTCGGTCTTCCATAAAAGTATTGGTCTTTATGAAAGAATTTTCTGTTGCGAATGAAAACGATTTATATCTTGAAGTAAAAAAAATCCCCTGGGAAGAATATTTTGATCTGAACGATACCTTTGCAATAGATTCAGTAGTCAACTCTACAAAGTTCAGACATGCTAATTACATTGCATTAAAAGCCAAGGATGCCATCGCCGACAGATTCAGAGAAAAATATGGCTCAAGACCAAATGTCCAAACAAATGATCCTGATTTTAAAATCAACGTTCATATTAGAGAAGATATAGTTACTTTGAGTATTGACAGTAGTGGAAATTCACTTCACATGAGAGGCTATCGCAAAGCACAGGTGGATGCTCCTTTGAGTGAAGTTCTGGCTGCCGGTCTTGTACTTCTTTCAGATTGGGATAGGAAATCACCATTAATCGATCCGATGTGTGGGTCCGGTACTATCTTAAGTGAAGCGGCTCTTATAGCGGGAAATATCCCCCCTCAAAGAGCAACAAGAAATTTTGCATTTAAAAAATGGAAAAGCTTTGATAATGAGCTATACGAAATGGTCTGGGCTGAAGTTAATTCTCAAATAAATAAAAACCTGATTCCTTCTCTGGTGGGTAGTGACAAACTAATATCAGCTGTCAATGCCGCCCAAACAAATATAAATGAAGCAGGACTAAGTGATTTTATCAAACTTTATGAAGATGATTTTTTCTATCACGAAGGTACAGACAATACTACTTTGATATTCAATCCCCCCATATGATGGCAGACTTAAAGAAGACGAAATTCTTGGTTTTTATAAAAACATTGGCGATAAACTTAAGCTTTCATTTCAGGATTGTACAGCATGGATTTTATCCGGCCATATAGAAGCAATAAAAAACCTGGGATTGAGACCATCAAGAAAAATTTCACTTATCAATGGGAGCATTGAGTCATTATATTGCAGATATGATATGTATAAAGGCAGTAAAAAACAGAAGTGGAAAGAGCAGAATGAAGGAGTTGATTTTCAAAATCAGGCGTTATGAAGTCAATAAAAATTTTGATAGTCATTTGGTTTTCAATTGCCTTAAGTAATGATATAAAGGCGCAGTATTCACCGCAATTTTCAAAAAATGATACTTCAAATTTTGTAAACATGTTTGATTTTAAGCCTTCATTATTTGAGCTAAAATCTAAGAATGTTTTAGTCAAAAAATTTGATGCTTCTACACTTCCATTGTTTTGCAAATTAGAATATCAGATTGAGTCAAAAAGCAAGGTTGCTTTCAGATTCAGATTGGGTGATCTAAATTATGTAAATATGCTTGAAAATAAAAGATAAATGATTAACTTTGTTACCACAATCTTTAAAAATCAAGCAATATGGTCACTCAATCCAAGTTATTATTTCTTTTCTTAATTTTAGCAATTACCCTGGTTTCCTGTAAAAAAGATCCTGAAGTTATTTCAGGATGCACCGATCCATTGGGAGATACATATAATCCGGACGCTAGCATTGATAATGGTAGTTGTACTTACCAAAAAAGATTTTTAGGTAATTATAATGGTGAATTCAAGTGTAAAGGCGTATTTGCAACTGTTTTTAATATGGCACTAGTTCATGTCACTGAACTAATTAAAAAAGACGAAGTAAATATAATTATTGAGTCTGCCATCGGTCCATTGCCTGTTATGGGAAAATTGACTAAATCAGAAATCATTGTGGATGCAACCTTACCTAATATCAAAGTGAGAATTGGAGATGTGATACCCGGAGGAGGAGATACTCAGGTATTGTGTGATGGGAAAGTAAAAACTATCCTGGCAATCAGTGCAGATAATAAAATTTTGACTGGCTCATTAAAAATAGATTTAATCACCAAAGAACCGGCTTTAATAAACGGAATTTTTTCTATACCTGCAGGATATACACTTAGTGATGAGTGTGATTTTAAGGGAACAAAGATTTAAGGCATAGCAACTTATTATCGGCCCGATTCTTCTGACTACTTCAATTGAAGTGAGTACGAAAAGAGTTGGCTAATATTAATTTCTGTCATAAATCGACTTTTTATAATCTTCCTCCCCGGCCACTTTCTGAGCGTCAGAGAGTTGGATATTGTCATAAATACCAACCAAAATTCCTTTACTTATCCCTTCTTTTTTTTGTAATTGTTTGATCTTTTACATACACTTTTAGCCATTTAAGTATGTTGACTGAAGATTTCTTCCTATTTTTGATTGCAGTTCTTTTGAGACTGTCCAGATTACTATTACCTATACCCCGGAGGTAATTTAAGTCAAAGATAATTTTGGTTTTCAATAAGGTTAATTCAGCCACATTAAATGTTTTCTAGCCCAAAAAAGTTATAATTAAAACTGAACTAACCGTCAGTTTTGTGAAGAAGCACACCAATTGAAACTGCTTCCAATACATCCCGTCACCTCATTCGCTATAGGTATGAAAATCCAAATATGGTATTTCTCTGAACAATATTTTATGGCAAATCTACTTAATGGTAAACTCAGTATTTGACGTTTCTTTATTAAATGTTACACTCAGGTAGTATTTTCCTGCAACCGGATACATTTTTTTATCATCCGAAAGAGTCGGTTGTCCATTCTTTTTAACCCAGTCAGATTTCAAGGCTGATTTAAGGTAAGCGTCAATTTTAGTTTTATCTACTACTAAGTCAACCGAATATCCGGAAAGCCCTTTCTTAAGATCAATGGGCAGGCTCAAAATGATAACTTCATCCGCTCCGATTATTTCCAGGTTCGCTTTTTTATCAATGTCTGAAAAACATTCAAACTCCAGTTTTGGCACCAGTACTTCTGAGAAAACATTATTAATGGCGCCCCACCTCGTACTATATCTGAGTTCTCCGGGTTTGAATACAATAAGTTTTGCCCCTGCATTTTTTCTGATTTCATACAGATTGCTAATATCAGCTTTGTAGATTGACCTTCCGTGTGTTCCGATAAGCAAATGCTTGGATTTAGATTGTACGACTACATCATGCACAGCTACTCTTGGCAACTCACCGCCAAAAGTCATATAAGAAATACCTTTGTCCAAACTCAGGTATAATCCATGATCCGTGCCAACATATAATATATTTTTATCTAACGGGTCTTCTTTAATAACATTTACCGGTTCATCCGGCAGATTTGATGTTATATTTTGCCATGTAGCACCATAATTTTCACTTTTGTAAACATAGGGTTTGAAATGGTCATTTCGGTATCCATTTAATGAAACATAAACGGTCCCTTCGTCAAAGGCGGAAGACTGAACCCGGAATCCATAAATTCTGCGGCAAATCATCGCTAATTTTGGTCCAAATGAATCCACCATCCTTAGTGACATGAACTAATCCATCATCCGTACCTGTATATATCAACCCAAACTTAAGTTTTGATTCATCTATAGTGGTAATTGTACCATAAGGCACATCACCCTTAATGCCACCTTTTGTCAGGTCGGGTGATATTTCACTGAAATCTGTTCCTTTGTTCATTGATCTCAAAACAACATTGGAAGCCATATACAGTATATCCTGATTGTGAGGTGATAAAAGTATTGGAGTCTGCCAATTCCATCTGTATGGCTTTCTACCCAAATCATGTTTGGGAGTAACATAAGTTCTTTCTTTTTTCTGTCTGTTTAACCTGAAGTAAGTTCCGAACTGAAGGCCGGTATAGATTGTTTCATTGTCTCTGTTATCTACCTGAACCTGCATTCCATCTCCTCCCATAATAGCTTTGTATGGATACTCACCCGTTGATTGCCACCTGGTGGAGTTTTTAAATGTGTGTGCTCCCATCCAAACTCCGTTGTCCTGGGCACCACCATATACATTATAAGGTTCGTTATTATCGGTAGTGATATAATAAAACTGCCCGACTTCAGGATGAGTGCACTTTTGCCAGTTTTTGCCATCATCATATGAAATATTGATTCCGCCGTCATTTCCATTAATCAGGTGCCCCTCTCTTGAAGGATTAAGCCACAATGAATGGTGATCTGAATGGACATTGTCACCGTCAATATTCTTCCATGTCTTCCCACCGTCATTGGACCTGATTATGGGTACGCCAAAAATATATACCTTTTCAGGATTACCGGCCTGCACCCGTATTTGGCCAAAATAATATCCATAAGAATAATAAACTTCGTCAAGATAGCCGGAATGCGTTTTAATCCAATTTTTACCATTGTTTTCAGATTTATAAACTTCTGCACCAACCACAGGTGTATCAAAAAGAGCATCATTTGCGTTTTCATTATAATTGGCAATATCAGCGACTTTTATCTCTTCCTTAGAAACCAATTCTATAACAGACTTTGCCGTATATTTTGTAGGAAATCCGTTATCCTTAAGAAAAGAAGCTATATCTTCTTCCTTTAATTTTAAGAAAGTGTCCTTTGGCATTACTTTAAGATCTTCAATATTGATCCCTTTACCTTTCTTTTTTTCTTCTTTTTTAGGCCTGTGGTTATTATTATCCACCACAGCAAACAGATATTCATTTCCATTTTTAACAGATATGTCCAATCCAATTCTACCTGTACCTTCTCCATTTATAAAACCACTTTCCGTTCCTGAAATATTTGACCACGTATTACCTCCATCCTGACTTCTGTAAATTCCGGATCCCGCCCCTGCTTCAACAAAATTCCATGCAGTCCTGCTTTTCTGCCACATGGCAGCATAAAGTATGTCCGGTGCTGAAGGATTTATTACTAAATCTGAAGCTCCTGTTTCATCATTTACCATTAGTGTATGCCTCCATGTCTTGCCACCATCGGTTGATTTATAAATCCCTCTTTCTGAATTTTTGCTATACAAATGGCCCAAAGCAGCTATCCAAACTATATTTGGATTGGATGGATGAATAATTACCTTACTGATGTGATGGGTTTCATCAAGTCCCAAATGAGTCCAGGTCTTGCCTTTATCTGTGCTTTTATAGACACCATTTCCGGCATATGAAGACCTGCTGGCATTTTGCTCACCTGATCCAAGATATATGGTTCCAGACTTCCAGTCAACTGCTATATCACCTATGGTCATTACGGATTCATTCTGAAACAGTGGCACAAATGTAGTGCCGTTATTTACGGTGTGCCAAAGTCCCCTGGAGGCATAAGCAACAAAAAACTCAGATGGATCTGAAGGATTCACATCAATGTCCGTCACCCGGCCATTAAAAATACTTGGACCAATATTATCTATTTTTACATTAGCTACAAAAGAAGATTTTAAAGATGATGCCCAATTTTCCTTAGAATTTCTTTCTGATGTTGGCAAAGGCTCTCTATTCTGGGTATGAAGATTGCCTTCTAAAACAAAGAGAGAGATAATAAAAAATAAGAAACGATTCATGATTTTTGTAAGAATTGATTAGGATGTAAATATAAATATTTAATATAAAATCTACTCAGATCACTTGATTTTTCGCACCTTTTGGTGAACTATCACAGATTTTAATGATTTTTTACTAATTTTGCGGGCAATTTTAAAAAATAGTATGTTATCCACCCAAAATATATCACTCCAATACGGCAAAAGAGTACTTTTTGATGAAGTAAATGTCACCTTTAAAGAAGGGAATTGTTATGGTATCATTGGAGCCAATGGAGCCGGAAAATCCACATTTCTGAAAATCCTGGCAGGCGATATGGATGCAAATAAAGGTAGCGTTCAACTTGAAAAAGGCAAGAGAATGGCAGTGCTGAAGCAAAACCATTTTGAGTTTGATGAAGTTAGTGTGATCAATACAGTACTCATGGGACATCAGAAGCTTTGGAATATTATGCAAGAAAAGGATGCTATCTACATGAAAGAAGATTTTTCAGAAAAAGATGGTATAAAAGCATCTGAACTGGAGGCAGAGTTTGCTGAAATGGATGGCTGGAATGCGGAATCTTCTGCTGCCAATCTCCTAAGTGGGATAGGAATCCCTGAAAGCGAGCATTACAAAATGTTGAAAGAGCTGGATGGAAATCAAAAAGTACGGGTATTGCTTGCGCAGGCTCTTTTTGGAAATCCTGATGTACTTATACTTGATGAACCTACCAATGATCTGGACATTCAAACTGTGACCTGGCTGGAAGATTTTCTTTTGGATTTCAAGAATACAGTATTGATAGTATCCCATGACAGACACTTTCTCGACACTGTGGTTACCCATATCGCTGATATTGATTTTGGAAAAATAAGCTTATACAGTGGAAATTATAGTTTCTGGTATGAATCAAGTCAATTAGCACTGAAACAAAAACTGAATGCAAATAAAAAGGGAGAAGAAAAAATAAAAGAATTGCAGGCGTTTATTGACCGATTCAGTGCCAATGCATCAAAATCTAAACAAGCTACTGCCAGAAAAAAAATGCTGGATAAAATCAACATTGAAGACATAAAGCCTTCATCAAGGAAATATCCAGGTATCATTTTCAAACAAGCCAGAGATGCCGGAAAAGAGATTCTTTCAGTTCGTCATTTGAATTACAGCCAGAATGACGATGTACTGATCCATAACCTTAGTTTTAATGTACATCATGATGACAAGATCACGTTTATCTCCAAAAACAGCCTGGCCACATCTGCCCTGTTTAAGATTTTAGCCGGAGAAATAAAACCGGATTCGGGGGTGATAGAATGGGGGCAAACGATTACTGCTTCGTATTTGCCTAATGAAAATGAAAGCTATTTTTCAACTGAGCCTATGAATCTGATTGATTGGCTCAGGCAATATTCCACAGAAAAAGATGAATCATACATCAGAGGATTTCTTGGTAAAATGTTATTTAGCGGAGAAGAAACTTTCAAAATGTCTAATGTCCTCTCTGGAGGCGAAAAGGTAAGATGCATGTTATCCCGCATGATGCTCACAGAAGCCAACTTGCTGATGCTCGACGAACCTACCAATCACCTGGACCTGGAAACGATTACAACTTTAAATAACTCTTTGATAAATTTTAGCGGAAATATATTATTTACTTCCAGAGACCACACTTTTACTCAAACCATAGCCAACCGGGTTATTGAAATCGGCTCAAAAGGGTTTTTAGATAAGCTAAAGTCATTCGATGACTATATCGAAGATAAGGAAATAGGATTGCAAAGGGGTAAAATTTATTGATTATTTAGTTGCTATTCAAAAGTCCTTGATTTTGAACCCATCCTGAAAGATAATCAAGGATTTTGATGGATAACACATTATTCAAATACCAATGATGCTTTGGGTAAATTCTTTCTGAACAACCAGTTTAATATTTTGCATCACAATCTCACCCATGGACTGACATCTGAGATATGCTGTATTGTGATGGTGCTGATATAGTTCATATCTCAATTGTTCCACTTTCGCAGGGGTTGAAATGACATCCTCCACCATAGTACTAAGTAAACTATTTAGCCTCGTACTGGAGATCTTCGCTCTTCGGGCTATCAGTGATCTTTCTTCGTGCTGATATTGTTTTACAGAGTCATATGTCAGATTATCAAATCCAAGCTTGAGTATGGCATTATTTTCCTTAAAATATTGTGGCAAATAAAACTGCTTTCGCCCTTCATATGATTGTTGGTCGAAATCAATTGGCCTTATTCGATATTGAAATCCCTCTATATCAGGTGTGATATCAACAATATAGTTGTATGCGCGCATATCACCAAGCAATTGAACAAAACACCTTTCATTAAATTTAACAAATTCCTTGGCTATCCTGATCTGATTGAATGTATCCACGTTTAAATGATTATTCATGAAATCATCACCTGGCAAACCCGCAATATGTTCTTCTATCAAAGTATGATTATCGATAAGATAGGACACGCTGTTTGGGGACCGAAGTTCTTCAAGTTCAAGGCCATAAATCCTCGAAGCATCAGTCTTCTTAACATAAAAGTGATCATAATTATCATTCAGTTTATTAATAATACGAATCCTGAAAGGTTTCGTATTACCAAAAACACAATAATCTATCCTACTAACTGTCAGGTGGTCGATGACTTTTATGTCTCCATCAGTTTTCAGGAGAGCATATAAGTTGCAAAGTGCCTGGTGTATCCATTTCTGGTCATATTCGCTATAAATGACCGTCTCCCAAAATGTATCTTTTCCTTTGATATTATATAGTGGCGTATTAGTAATGTAATGCGTCATATCTTCATATTGAATATGCAGATCAGCAAGTCGTCCGTGTTTTACCAGATATTCATGCAGAGGTTCAAAAACCGGAAAGGGTACTTTTTTCTTCGAAGGTTTGTTTCCTACCATCCTATACATCCATTTATTTCTTCACTTTAAAACAATTATCGGACTATTTGTTGTATAGAATGATTCTAAAAACTTAAATATCGGCCAGACTTGATCATTCATAGCAATTTTTACTCATCAAATGATTAATTTTGCATTTCATAAATTTAGAAAAATATGAAATATCTTTTTATTGTTTTTTGCGGATTCATTTTTTTCTCCTGTAAAGAAAAATCCATTGAACAAGTGGAGAAAAAAAGTCAATTATATGAAGATGTCATGGCACTTCATGATAAAGTAATGCCTGAGATGAGTACCATTCACGCAATCAAGAGAGATTTAAAACTGTTGGAAAATACACAAAACCGGGATCAAATCTTAAGAATCATTATAGATCTGGATAATGCTGATGAGAATATGATGAGTTGGATGGCAGAATTTAAGGTTCCCGAAGATAAGTCTAAAGAAAATTACTACCTGTTAGAGCAAAAACAATCCATTCAAAAAGTGAGTGACCGGATGTTTGCTTCTATTCACGAAGGTAAAAGGGTACTTGATTCATTAACGTCTTTAAAAAAATAACCTATGTTTTCTCTGAAGTATTATGGCATTTTATTGAGTTTACTGATCTTCTTGAGTTGTAAACAAAATTCAGGTGAATTGCCTTACCTTGGACAAACTGTCGTTGAAAATGGAATAGCAAAGCACCACTCGGTCGGAAAAATAAATCATTATAATCAGGACAGTATTCTGATAACGAATGATACACTTAAAAAATTTATTTATGTGGCAGAATTCTTTTTTACATCATGTCCATCTATTTGTCCAAAAGTAATGAAAGAGATGTTGAAAATAAGTGAAGCGCTAAAAAATGATCCACAGGTAAAGTTAGTTTCGTTTACCATTGATCCTAAAAGAGATACTGTAAATAAATTAAAATTGTATGCTGATAATCTGGGCATTGATCATAACAAATGGTATTTCCTGACCGGAGACAAAGATGAGACACTCGAACTGGCAAATACCTATTTCGTTGCTGCTTTTGAAGATGCATCTTCTCCAGGTGGTTTTGATCATTCGGGCAAAATATTACTTGTAGATAAGCTAGGTCACATCAGATCGTTTAGTGAAGGTACGGATCCGGAAAGTACGCCTAAATTTATTAAAGACATAAAAATATTGTCGGAAACTTACACCCATGCCAAGTAGCAAAAGCAGCAGATGCTTTAAATGTAGCCTTTCAACCTTTACATTCATATTGTATCTGATGATCATATTATCTTGTAATTCAACTCCATATGTCCAGGGAAAGAGACTTTATATCGCAAAATGCCAAAATTGTCACATGGAAGATGGAAGCGGTCTGGCATCTCTAATTCCACCATTAAAAAACTCAGACTATCTCGGAAAAGCTGAAATTGCCTGCATTCTAATAAATGGAATCAAAGACACAATATTCAGAGATTCGGAATATCTACCCAGAGAAATGCCTTCCTTCAAAACTTTAAGTGCAACTGAGGTGACCAATATAGTGAATTACATAAATCATAGCTGGTATGATCAATTTAAAGAAACTACCATCCTCCAAATAGTTGCTGTATTGGACACCTGTCTGGTCAACTAACAAGGCTTTTAGCCACTTCAGTTAACTCCACTTTTCGAAAAGGTGGAAACAGAATGTATTCTTTTCTTGACGATACTTATTTTATTGATTTATAATAGAATAGCAACGATATTAAGCTTACCTTGGCAGAATAAGTATGGAAATTTTTCCAAAAACAAATTCATTTTTAATGAACCAAGTATTTGAGTCTATGATCACAAGCTACATTTTAAACAAAGTGGGCATTTCGGATCAGTTTGTCAATACAACTTTGTCAGCGCATTTAAAAAACAGGCTATTGTACCTTTATTTGGGGAATGATATGAAAACGGCCGATACACGAAATGAAATAATCATTTTGAAGGACACAACAAGGAGAAGTGACAAGATATACTGGCTGGACCCTAAGAACAAAAATATATATGAAGACGAGTTTGTTAAATTAATGGACGAATTTGTCTCATACCTGAATGAAACATGCTACACAGGAATAACCGGATATGAATTTCACTATATCCTTTTATAAAAAAGTCAGTTTTTATGGAAGACATCTTGACACTTTCAAAAATAATGACAGTCGTCAGTACTCAATGATCACCTACCTGAATACTGATTGGCAGCCAGTTGATGGCGGAGAGTTAAGCATCCATCATGTGAATGGTTTAACACAACAAATTAGTCCGACAAGCTGCAAAAGTGTATTTTTTAGAAGTACTGAACTTGAGCACGAAATTATGGTCACAAATGTCCCGAGATTGGCTATCACAGGTTGGTTGAAGAGGTAATAAAAAATCTCATCAATTTCTAAAAAAGCCTGAGTCAATCAATATTACAATCATAAACACAATTTATTGACATAGATGTCTCAAAGCAAAACTTAATAAATCAGCAACCTCAATTGTCTTTAATCCTCCAATTCCATTGCCTTACAAATGAGAAAAATAGATGCTAACATCAAAAGATAATAAAATTAATTACTATTTTGCTGCGATTTTGATATTTAAACAAGATTTTACTTTCGATTATATTTTGAACTTAAATTTATAGCCTTTTATGAAAAGAAAAATTTTATTATGCTTTGTAATTTGTTCTTATTTTGGACAAATATTCACGCAAAAAACAGACAATAATGAGACCATCAGAAGAATCGGGCTCAAAGAATCCAATGTGATGGAAATAGCCTTTAAGTTATGCGAAGTTTACGGGCCAAGACTCACAGGTTCGGCAAAGCTGAATAATGCACAGGATTGGGCAGTAGCAGAATTGAAATCATGGGGCTTGGTCAACGTTGCTAAGGAAGAATGGGGAACTTTCGGCAGAGGCTGGCAACTCGAACACTTTGAGATGCATGCTTATAGTCCGGATTACTGGCAAGTGATAGCCTACCCAAAAGCATGGTCTCCTTCTACAAACGGATTAGTAACCGGCGAAATTATATATCTTCAGGCTAATAGTAGTCAGGAACTGGAAAAGTATAAGGGCAATCTAAAGGGAAAAATGGTCATGCTCGATACAATCAGAGATGTAAACGAATGGTTTGATGCACCTGCCAAACGATATATCTCTGATGATTTGTTGCAAATGGCAAATGCGCCATTACCATCACCCCGACCACGAAGAAATTGGGCAACCGGACCAGGACAATCTTTCAATAAGGAATTATGGACATTGCTTGATAAAGAGCAACCTTTATGTATCATTGACAGAAACTTTAAGGGTGACTTGGGAACTGTTTTTGTAACAGGGGCACGTGTGGGTGGACAGGAAGATAAGAAAGCTCAGGATGAAGGTGTGAGAATTATACCCCAGGTGACAATGGCTGTAGAACATTACAATAGAATACTCAGATTGATAAGTAAAGGCCATAGCCCAAAGCTGAGTATCAATATAAAATCACGATATGAAAATCCAAATAATGGCATAGTACATAACATAATAGCTGAGATTCCAGGCACAGATTTAAAGGATGAAGTTGTGATGTTTGGTGCCCACATGGACAGTTGGCATACCGGTACCGGTGCGACTGATAATGGCGCCGGATCTTCCGTCATGATGGAAGTTGCCAGAATTCTCTCCAAATATATAAAAGAATCAGGCGAAAAGCCGAGACGCACCTTACGGCTGGCACTTTGGTCAGGAGAAGAACAGGGCCTTTTGGGTTCTGTAAACTATGTAAGGAAACATTTTGCAGAAACTGAACCGGGCGGATGGATACCAAAGGTACTCAAACCCGAGCAGCAAAAAGTGTCCGCATATTATAATCTTGACAATGGTACCGGCAAAATAAGGGGAATATATACTCAAGGCAATGAAGAAGTTATTCCCATATTCAGAGAGTGGCTCGACGCATTCAAAGACCTTGGGGCTAATACTATTACAATAGAGAATACCGGAGGAACTGACCATCAGGCATTTGATGGAGTAGGAATTCCCGGGTTTCAATTTATTCAGGAGCCTATTGCATATTCAAATAGAACGCACCACTCAAATATGGATAATTGGGATCATTTGGTTGCTGATGACCTGATGCAGGCAGCAACAGTTATTGCATCCATTGTATGGCAAACTTCTCAGAAAGACAAAAAAATGCCTCGAAAACCATCTAACATTGACCCCCCGGTAAAATCAAAACCATAAAGGAGAGTCGCAAAATATAAAGATGTTGTATTTCAATTTTAAAATAGGAATTCCATTATAAAATGGCATTCCTATTTTATTTTTATCCGGATGATTGTACAAATTTATAAGGAAAAGGCCAATGGCTGATTAGAGTCATATCATCACCTGCCATAAAAGGTTATTTTTGCTTATTTATAAATAGAATGTTAAAATGAAAACAATCATAGAGCCATTCAGAATAAAATCTGTCGAACCTATTCAATTTAGTACGGAAGATCAACGCAATAATGCTCTAAAGAATGCTCATTATAATCCTTTCCTGCTCCATGCAGACGATGTTATGATAGATTTGCTCACTGATAGTGGAACAAGCGCCATGAGCAGTGCCCAATGGGCTGGCATAATGATGGGTGATGAATCATACGCAGGCAGCCCAAGTTTTTATAGATTTGAGACCGCTGTAAAAATATCACCGGCATGTCATCAATCATTCCTACACATCAGGGTCGGGCTGCTGAAAAGATATTGTTTAGTATTACTGGAGGAAAGGATAAAGTATTCATATCCAATACTTTATTTGACACTACCAGAGCCAATATTGAATTTTCGGGATCATCCGGTATAGATATGATTTGCGTCGAAGGTAAGAAGCCATCGATTCCAGCTCCATTTAAAGGTAATCTTGACACCGGAGTATTAAAAGATTATATAGCAAAAAACGGGACAGAGCAAATAGCCATGGTGCTCCTGACGGTCACCAATAATTCCGGAGGAGGGCAGCCCGTCAGTATGCAAAATATACGGGATACAAAAAATATTTGTTCACTGTATAATATTCCGTTATATATCGATGCATGCAGATTTGCTGAAAACGCATATTTCATCAAGCTCCGGGAAAAAGGATATGAAGACAAAAGTATTATTGAAATAGCAAACGAAATGTTTTCGTATGCAGATGGCTGCACAATGAGTGCAAAAAAAGATGCTTTTGCCAATATTGGTGGGTTTTTAGCACTCAAGGACGACGATCTTGCCGTTAAATGCAGAAACCTTCTCATTATTACAGAAGGATTTCCAACATATGGAGGATTAGCGGGCAGAGATCTTGAAGCGATAGCAATCGGGCTTTATGAAGTCATGGACGAACACTATTTGCAATACAGGATCAGAAGTATAGAATACATCACTCAAAAACTCGATGCAGCAGGGGTACCTGTCATGTTGCCGGCTGGTGGTCATGCGGTGTATCTGGATGCTAAAGAGTTTCTACCCACGATACCTGTCAATCAATATCCCGGACAGGCATTAGTTTGCGCCTTATACAAAAAAGGTGGAATCAGGTGTGTTGAAATTGGTTCGTTGATGTTTGGCAGATATGATCATAACCACAAATTAGTTCCGGCAGCTCTGGAGTTAGTTAGACTCGCTATCCCCCGCAGAGTATATACACAAAGTCATATCGATTATGTTGCTGAAGTAATAATTGAAGTTTTTAATGAAAGGGATCAAATTTCAGGGCTTCGTATCGTTGAAGAACCGCCTGTCTTAAGGCATTTTACTGCCAGGCTTGAAGAATATTAAAACAGAATCTGACAACGGAGAACGGTATTCTGTTGAATTGTAATGCATTATAAAATTATTCTCAGGAAAAGCTTTTACTTACACCCAACATGGTGGAAATAATTGTGGTATAATATTTGATATTACATCTTTATATAATATTTAATATCCACATTATCAAACTAAATTCATCAATTTAACCACTCATGAAAATAAATCTCTTAAGTCTTTATACTCCTATTATTCTGCTGGTAAGTGTGATGATGACTTCTTGTAGCTCTACGTCAAATATAAAAACAAGTAGATATTCTTCTGTAGGGAAAAGAGAAAGTAAGGAGACAAGGTCTGTAGATGGTAGAAAATATACTTATCAGAATAATCGAAAGAGCCCTAAAAAAGAAAGCAAATTAGAAAATATAAATGCAATCAGACTTGACATTGTAAATACTGCCATGAATTATCAAGGCATTTCCTACCTTAATGGAGGTAAGTCTCCTGAAACCGGATTTGATTGCAGCGGTTTAATTGACTTTGTTTTTACTAAAAATGGTATCCCTATTTCAGGGTCCTCAGAAAATCTTGCTCAATTGGGAAAACAAAAAAGGCGCAATGAGCTTTTGCCGGGTGATTTGGTATTTTTCGGTACAGGGGAAAGAATTTCTCATGTAGCCCTTGTTTCAGGCAACAGGAATGAGAATCTTGAAGTCATCCATGCCACTACTTCGGTAGGAGTAAAAATCGATACGATTACCAATTATGAATACTGGGAATCAAAATATATGTTTGGCAAAGACATCATATCACGGCAAGAGTAAAATCATTCCAACACCTAATTATTAATCGGTAGCGGCATTTTTGTTTGATTCTGCCGGATGCTTCTTTAATATTCAGTTATTAGGGTAAATGGAATAAATCCTTTCAAGATTTCTGTTCTCAACTTCTTTAACGAATTCTATTATTTCCAGTTTCTCATCTGAATTCATATCACAAAACAGGTGATATCCACCTTTTAAAATATCATATCCAGTAGTAATTCCTTCAATGTCACTTTGGTCATAAATGTCTGGTTTGCTTTTCATTTTTTCAACCAATTCTTCTATTATCTTTAGCGATCTCTCCAGCAGAGGTATATCTGTCAGCATATGGAATAGTTCATCAGAACTCTTAATAAATTCCTGAACCAGATTCCTTGGCAATCTGCTGATGAGTTTATCAAAATCATCAGTACTGATTGGTGTTTTTATTTTTTGAAATAGCTTCGGAAACAAGCAAATTTTCAAACTTTATTGCTTGTCTGAATGATTCCAATGTATGGATGGCTGCTTTTAAAGCTTTGGGGAAATGAAAACCCAATTTGAAAGCAATTGATATACCGCTGCCCAATAAATCCATAAGATGTCTTGGGTTTTTAAAATGTTTTTCAAGATTTTCGAAAGCATTGTTTAATATTAATCTTGACTTAGCATCGGGGTATATATAATTTAGAAAAAAGTCTCTTAACTCATCCAATCTTTCTTTGGTGATGGATTTATCCTTAGTCACGCTTCTATCCAGATTTTCGAATGTATAACGATCCTCAACCGTTTTTCGTAAGATTTCTATAAGGTTGTTGCTTAATTTCTTATCAGCCATTTTAATACTAATTTTTCCTTTAATTAAATGTGGAATTACATTATTGAAATACAATACAACCTGTTTTTTATTAATATAGATTTCACTTATTCCAATAAATTTCAAATAAAAGGTTAATATACATCACATTGACCCTCCCTCCATTCTTTAACAAAATCTAATTTATTATCTTTGCTTTTCAAAGTTTTTAAGAATGTTGAATTTAATACTTTTTGGGCCCCCCGGCTCAGGTAAAGGAACGCAGGCAGCAAAGTTGATTGAAAAATATGGATTGCTGCATATTTCCACCGGAGATCTTTTCAGATATGAAATAGAAAATGGCACACCTTTAGGTTTGAAAGCCGAAGAGTTCATGTCAAAAGGGGAACTGGTACCTGATGAAATCACTATTGGAATGCTTAAAAACAAAGTGAATGATAATCCTGAAGTAAATGGAATTATTTTCGATGGTTTTCCAAGGACTTTGGCACAAGCAGAAGCTCTTGATAGATTTTTGGCTGAAAAGTGTCTTTCCATCACTGCCTTGATAGCACTGGATGTGCCTGATGAAGAGATTGTCCAAAGAATTCTCAGTAGAGGTGAAACTTCTGGAAGATCTGATGACAATGACGAATCCATCATTCGCAACAGAATTTTTGTTTACAATGAAGAAACAGCTCCAATTTACAATTATTATGCTGAGTCAGGAAAATCAATTATGATTGAAGGAGTTGGGTCCGTTGATGTAATTTTCAACAGACTTACTGCCACCATTGAATCTGTTTGCTAAAGTATAGCAAATAATTAATAATCTAAAACAAAAACTTTTGGCCGAACAAAATTTTGTCGACTATGTAAAAATATGCTGCAGGTCAGGGGCTGGCGGTGCAGGTTCTTCTCATTTTTTCAGAGATAAGATGAATAGTATGGGCGGTCCGGATGGGGGTGATGGTGGCCGGGGCGGGCATATTATCCTGAAGGGTAGTTCAAATGTATGGACACTATTGGCACTCAAATATAAAAAACATGTAATAGCTACCCCAGGGACAAAAGGGTCCGGCAACAATTCTACAGGTGCGAGTGGAAAAGATATAATTCTGGATGTTCCTTTAGGGACAGTCGCAAGAGATTTTGAAACCGGTGAGATTGATTTTGAGATTACACAAAATGGAGAAACCCAAATACTGGCAAAAGGAGGAAGGGGTGGTCAGGGAAATGCAAATTATAAATCATCTACCAGGCAAACTCCTGAATATGCCCAACCAGGTGAGTCGGGTACAGAAATATGGAAGATACTCGAGCTTAAAGTATTGGCAGATGTGGGACTTGTTGGCTTCCCAAATGCAGGAAAATCAAGTCTTCTTGCCAGCATCTCGGCTGCCAAACCTGAAATAGCCAACTATCCTTTTACTACGCTTGTCCCGAATCTTGGTATTGTAGAGTATCGGGATCATCAGTCCTTTGTCATGGCTGATATTCCAGGCATCATCGAAGATGCTCATCTGGGAAAGGGACTAGGATTAAGATTTTTACGCCATATTGAAAGAAATGCGGTTCTTCTTTTCATGGTCCCGATTGATACAGCAGATATCAGCAAGGAATATGAAATTCTGCTTAATGAACTAAGAATGTATAATCCCGATCTTGTGGACAAACCCCGAATACTGGCAGTAACTAAGTGTGATTTAGCTGAAGATGAATACCTGGAACTAATTCGCCCTGAAATTAAAATTGATGTTCCTTTTTACTACATTTCATCAGTTACTCAGCAAGGTATTGTTGAACTCAAAGATGCCCTGTGGGTTGAAATGAATCAGGAAATGACATAGCTAATTTACTTTTTAATCAATGCCTTCATGTAATTCACCAATAATCTGACGCCGTACCCGGTTGCAGTCCTTGTTTTTGCAAATTCACTGTCAGTAAATGATACACCTGCGATATCGAGATGAGTCCAGTTTTTGTGTTCAGATGTAAAATATTCAAGAAATTTGGCAGCAGTTATTGCACCGGATACAGGTTTCCCACTTAAGTTTTTAATATCCGCAATATCAGAATTCATATCAATGAAATAATCTTCCCATAATGGCAATCGCCATACCCGCTCATTTACCGTTTCACCAACTTTTGACAGCAGATCAGCCATTTCATCACTATTGGTAAACATCCCTGCTGCATTATATCCTAATGTAGCAACACAGCTTCCGGTCAGTGTTGCCAGATCAATCATATGATCAGGCTTAAAATTTTTAATCATATATGCCAGTCCATCGGCTAAAACCAATCTTCCTTCAGCATCTGTATCTAATACTTCGATAGACTTACCACTATAAGAACCGATAACATCACCTGGCCGTATGGAATTAGCATCAACACTATTTTCTGCAGAAGGTACTATCCCGACAAGATGGATATCCAGTTTCAATCTGGCTGCAAGCTCTAAAGCAGATATTACAGCAGCTGCACCAGCCATATCACACTTCATATATCCCATATTCGCTGATGGTTTTATAGAAATTCCACCCGTATCAAAACTTATACCTTTTCCTATCAATCCAAGTTGGGGATTTTTTGATTTGGATCCCTTGGGTCTATATTCCATTATAATGAATACAGGAGGATTCGCACTCCCCTGCCCTACTGCCAGGAGAGCATCCATACCCAACTTTTTCAATTCCTCGGCTTCGATTACGTTTACATCAAATCCATGCGTATCACCAGCTTCTCTGGCAAATTGACCGATGAATTCCGGTGTTTTGATATTGGATGGGTGGTCCACAAGAAACATAGCTGATAATTGCGCTTCTACAGTATGAAGAGCTTCGATTGCGATTGGATGACGCTCTTTGTTCAGAATAACTGTAATATCAGGCTCGATAAATTTGTTTCCATTTGTCTTAAAGTATCCACTATTATAAAGGCCCTTCCTGAGACCTATTACAGCATTAATAAGCTGATCGTCAGTCAGATGATCACATACAACATTGATTTTAAGATCATTCTTTACTCTATTCTGGTAAATAAAACTTCTGAAAAATAAATATGATTTAGGAAGATCTTTCTCATCACCTAATCCTAATACATATATTTTGATATTTTCAGTCGGGTGGAAAAAACAGGAAATATCCTTTGGCCCTAAATTAATGTCAGGAGAATACGTTAAGGCTGAATATTTTCTAATTATTCCTTCTTGATAATTACTTTTTCCAAAAGGTATTAAAACTGAAGTAGCTACTTGATTACCGAATTCTTTAATAGTAAAAGGCATAGTTAGTATTTTAATATTTATTGAAATATAGCCATTTCAAAGCAAGAGGGAACTGCTCTCCCCAATGTATTTCTTTATGTTGTCCAGATGGATTGTGGGAAAAAATGATGTTAAAATTGTTATATTTTCTTTTTTCCTGCAATATTTGCTCCAATTTGAGTACCTGGCCGTAGTGATTGGCACTTTCCATACCTCCGGCATATAAAAATATATCTGTAGGCCCACCCGGGATGAAAGCTTTTGCCCTTTTATAAATTTCTTCAGAAATCCAGAGACTGGGTGAAAAAATCATTTGCTTACCAAATATCTCAGGATATTCAAATCCTGCATACAAGCTTATTAAACCGCCAAGACTGCTTCCGCCTATCCCGGTGGACTCCCTGTCCGGCAATACCCTGAATCTATCATCTACCATAGGCTTAAGATCATCGAGCATAAATTTAAGATAAAGATGTCCTTCAGCCTCGGTATATCTTGGAGTTGAATAAGGGAGGTATTCCTGAATTCTTAATACTCCTCCATGATCTATGGCTACAATTATTACATCACCAAATCCCTGCTCTGCAAGTTTTTGCAAGGTTTTATCTACACCCCAATTTCCATAAGGTGCATATTCATCAAAGAGATTTTGTCCATCATGCAGATACAATACAGGATAACTCTTATCATTTTCATAGTAATCATGGGGCAGCAATACTGCTATTCTTCTCTTCCTTCCTAACTGAGAAATCTCATACTCTTCGTCCAGAATTTCTATTTTGGGGTAGTATGTTTTTAAAGCATTTCTTATCATAAGGGGAGCAAAATTAGTAAAAAAACAAACTTGGAGTTAAAAAAACTGTTAAAATTGTTGATATTTAAGGTGTTCTACCTAAATAAAAAATTGAATTGTCTATCAAGCATTACACAAGACATAAAAAATAATATTATTTACTTTTTAAAGCATAGTATTACAAATTAAATAAAAAAATATTTACCTTTGCGGTCCATTTGAAAAAGTTCTTTTAGTTATGGGGGTTTCAAATCTTTATTCATTGCCTTATTTGGGAATGAAAGATGGATTTCACGAGTATCATTTCAAAGTTGAAAGTCAGTTTTTTATGGATTTTGAAAATTCTCCTATTCAGAAAGGTGATTTTGATATAAATCTGTCTGTTGACAAAAGTGGCAACATAAGTAAATTTGATTTTTATATTACGGGCTTTTTTGAAGCCATTTGCGATAGGTGTCTTGCCGAAATAAGAATACCTGTTTCAGGAAACTTCAAAATGCATGGGAAAATGGGCAATGAAGACGAAGCAGATGATGATGTTATTTATATCAATCCTGACCAGTCAAATATAGACATGTCTTTCTATTTTTACGAAATGATTTGTCTTACATTACCATTGATAAACGTATATAATTGCAACAATGAAGTACCAAGGGTTTGTGATGATACTGTTCTGTCGAAACTAAGTATCGATAAAAAATCCCCGAACGTTAAGACGGACAATAAAAATGTATGGGATAGCCTGCAAGGGCTGTTATCAGATAATTGAAAAGCAAAATTGATAAAAATAAAAATTTGAATTATGGCACATCCGAAGAGCAGGATCTCCAAATCCAGAAAAAATAAACGTAGAACGCATCACAAAGCTGCCATGCCTCAATTGGCAATTTGTAAAACCACCGGGGAAGCACACATGATGCACAGAGCTTACTGGCACGAAGGAAGTATGTATTACAAAGGCCAGATAGTAATTCAGGCTAAAGAAGCAGAAGATACCGAGGTTTAGGATATTAAGTTTGTAATGACGATATAGCTCCAGTTGTTTTCAGTACAGTGGAGCTTTTTCTGTTTATTGGTATCCCCTTTTTGAACCTTAATTATTATCAAAAATAAAAATTATAAAACTAAGTTTATGAAAACAATCATCAACTCAGATCTGGCTCCTTCTCCTGTTGGACCATATAATCAGTCAATCTTAGCCGGCAACACCTTATATGTTTCCGGTCAGATAGCAATAAATCAGGCAGAAGGAAATATCATCATGTCAAGCATTGAAGATGAAACCCATCAGGTAATGAAAAATCTTGGTTTCATATTGACTAAAGCAGGTATGACTTTTGAGAATATCGTGAAATGTTCCGTTTTCGTAAAAGACATGGAAATGTATTCAAGAATTAATGCAGTTTATGCTTCGTACTTTGATGATAATACAGCCCCTGCAAGAGAATTGGTGCAAGTCGCCAATCTCCCAAAATATGTAAATGTAGAGATCAGCTGCATAGCAGTTAAATAGTCAACATCCAGCTTATGGATTCTGTCTTTTATACTTTTTCCAGATAGCCTTAAAACTTTTGCCATCGATTTTGAAGATGTTTTATTAAACTGTATTACGTCGTTTTTATCTTCAAGAGCAGGTGCCGCACAAGCTATCACGTTTTTGCCCGATCCATTGTAGATGCCGATTTCCATGACAAATGGATTCATTTCTGATTCAGAAACCAAAAGAAAATTCTGAATTATTTCTTTATCCGCAAGCTTATACTTCTTTTTATAAAGCTCTATTTTCTTATGGTTGTCTCTGGTAGCCGGTATTATATACTTATATTTTGTTTTTTGACCGAGATTAACACTCACGAGTTCAGAAAAATCCTTATTCTCAACATCATAATGAAGTGATGGACTTACAACCCAGACTTCTTGTGCTTTATCTTCCAGTTTTATTAATTCCTTAAGTGTCATATTGTTTATTTTTCAACAAAGGTATCAAAATAAATTTTTTAGCACCTATTGCACTATCAAATTTAATACTAATTGTTAATTGCATTTTGAAATTAATAACTTCCCGACTACATCCCTGCCAGTAATATCTGAATGTCGATCTGTGCACAGTCCATTGTATAATCTAACCACTACAATTGCCATTAAGCTAAGGGAAAATCACAAAAATAAAACCATCTGACTATTTAATTTTACAATCTACTTTCTGTTATATTTGCTAAATTTTATTGAAACCAAGTTCGGTATAAATTCGGGCAAATTCACCAGAGAAATTAGAAGATATTATTATTTCTTTCTCAGAAATGGGATGCATGAAAGTGAGTTGTGTAGCATGAAGCATCATTTCCTTAAGCTGAAATCGTTCAAGAAAGAATTTATTTTGTTTGTTGCAACCATGAGGACGGTCACCAATGATAGGGTGAAATATATGAGATAGGTGCTTCCTGATTTGATGCATCCTTCCTGTCACAGGTCTCACTTCTACCAATGAATATCTGGCTGTATCAAACCTGCCTGAAGATTCATTGATTTCAACTTTTTTTAGGTTTACATAGGATGTGACTGCTTCCTGAATTTTACCTGAATCATTTTTTAAAGGGTAATCTATCGTGCCTTGTTCTGGGATGTAACCTCTAACTATAGCCAGATACTTTTTTTGAATGCCTTTAAGTCTGAACATCTCATTTATTACACTTTGAACTTCCTTATTCTTTGCCATCAGTAGAACCCCTGAAGTTTTTCGATCTAGCCTGTGGACCGGATAAACCCTGATCCCAATCTGATTTCTGATTTCCTGCACCATGAAAATTGTGGCAGATGGATCTAAGGATGATCTATGTACAAATATACCAGCCGGCTTATTTACTGCTATCAGGTAGTCATCTTCAAATAATATTTGATAAGGAGTTTTAAAGGTAATATCTTCCTTACACATAATAATCAATCAACTATATATTAAATAAAAAAGCGATTCCTGGAGGTTGAGGCCAAGAATCGCTGGTTGGTAAACTGAGTAACTGAATTCGGTTCTATTTAATCCATCCTCAGATCTTCAATATGTACACCTGTTACTGCTTTTGGGTTAAAAGAAAAAATAGCAGGGTCATATTTTTTATTAGATTTTAAATCGCTGATTTTAAGCAAATACTTTGATCCGTCCCGCGAAAACACTCGTAAAGATATCATCTTATTTGAATTTTTATCCACTGTAAGCCTCATTTTTGTAAAATCTGACTTTTTACTTACGGGCTTAAACTCTATATCGGCAAAAACATTTTTTCCAACTTTTCTTTCTTCTATTAATGAATATATAAAATCACCCTTCTCATAGAGGCTCATCATTTGTTTTGGAGACATCACATCGGAAGATTCAGATTCCTCATAGTCAGATATCTGAACCTCATTATTATTTTTCAGATAAACCCAAACTGTTTTTGTATCTGAATATATTTCCTGGTCTTCCATTTTTATCTGATACATTTTACCATCTTGTATCACTATCCCTTTTCTTAGTTCAGTTTTTTTACCGGGTAATTCAAGCTCCATTTCAAAACTTACCTCCATAGTTTTATAGGAGTCATATTGTTTCTTTAACTTGTCAAGAATAGATTTTGCTTTTGGGTCATTATCCCTTGTGGATAGCATTGTTCCCTGACTATATAATCCGGATATAAATGGCAAAAAATAAGCAAAAAGTATATAAAATTGGTATCTCTTTATTCTCATATCTAAGACTATGTATTTTTAGTAAGACAAATTTAGCCATGAAAAAGTTATAAAAATATAGTCAATATTGTGTTAATGTTAAATATGTACCCGTTTGTTCAATACACTTTTCATTAATGACATCAAACTATGCTTATAATGATATATATTACTTCAAACCATGAATTTATATGCTTATCTTTATCCTGTTAAAATAATTACCGGAATGGAAAATGAAAGCAATTCAGCAATTCGGGACATATTAGTTGAAACAGGAGAAATCACTATTTTTGGAGTCAGATTTTTCAAAGAAATATTCCGCAGGCCATTTGAATTTAAAGAGTTTTTACGCCAGTGTTATAACGTTGGTAACAAATCAATTCTCCTTGTGGGGATAGCCGGCTTTATTATTGGGTTGGTTTTTACTCTTCAATCACGACCCAAAATGGAAGAATTAGGAGCTGTATCATGGTTACCTTCGATGGTTAGCATATCTATCATTCGCGAAATTGGGCCTATTATTACGGCATTAATCTGTGCCGGCAAAATAGGCTCCGGTATCGGTGCTGAGATAGGGTCAATGAGAGTCACAGAACAAATTGACGCTATGGAGGTGTCTGGCACAAATCCATTTAAATACTTGGTAGTTACCAGAATTCTAGCCACCACTTTCATGGTCCCATTACTTGTGTTTATGGCAGATGCGATCGCACTTTTAGGATCATTTCTGGTAGAAAACCTGAAAGGTGATGTATCTTTTACCCTATATTTTAGTGAAGTGCAAATGTCAGTGGAATTTCTTGATTTCATTCCTGCCACCATCAAGACGTTTTTCTTTGGATTTGCAATCGGGCTTGTCGGATGCTTCAAAGGATATAATACAAAACATGGAACTGCCGGTGTCGGTGTTTCTGCCAACTCCGCAGTAGTGGAAGCATCTATTTTTGTTTTTATTTTAGATTTTGTTGCGGTACTATTAACGGAAATTATTTACAATATATGAATCTAACATTTACAGATCGAAGAAAAGTAATACAAATACACGATCTGAAAAAAAATTATGGTAATAATACTGTGTTAGACGGTTTTAATATGGACTTATATGAGGGAGAAACTTTGGTCATTATGGGGAAATCCGGATCAGGAAAATCAGTAATGATAAAATGTTTGATTGGACTTGAAAAAATTGATAGTGGTGACATTAATATAATGGGAAAAGATATTACTGCTATTTCAGAAGATGATCTGAACGAAATCAGAACCGAAGTCGGATTTTTATTTCAGGGAAGTGCTTTATATGATTCGATGACCGTAAGAGAAAATCTCGAATTTCCTTTGAGAAGGCATACGAAAAAATTTGGTAAATTGGGGGATGCTACACCTTTAGTCATGGAGGCTCTTCATAATGTGGGACTTGATAATGCAGCAGATCTTATGCCGGAGGAACTTTCCGGAGGTATGAAAAGAAGAATTGCCTTAGCCCGTACATTGATTTTGAATCCCAAAATAATACTCTATGATGAACCAACTACCGGTCTCGACCCCATTACATCCAAAGAAATCATACTATTAATGAAATCAATTCAGGAGAAATACAAAACATCTTCTATTATCATCACACACGATGTGGATTGTGCCAGATTTATTGCTAACAGAATGATATTATTAGTAGATGGAAAAAATTATGCTGAAGGAACATTTGAAGAGTTGTATGCTTCAGAAGATCCAAAGGTTCACGCATTTTTTAAATCATGAAATATGGAAAAATCAACATTTCAAAAACTCAAACTTGGTGCTTTCGTTTTATCAGGTGTATTCCTATTTTTAATTGCTACCTATTATATTGGAGATCAACAAAGTATGTTTGGCAACAATATTGAATTATATGCTACTTTCGGTAACATAAACGGACTGAAGGAGGGAAATAATGTGCGGTTTTCAGGGATTAATATTGGTACAGTCAAAAAAATTCAAATGCATAACGACACATTGATTGTTGTCAAAATGGCCCTGGATGATAATTTTGCCCAGCATATCAAAAAAGATGCTAAAGCAATAATTACTTCTGATGGACTGGTAGGAAATATGATTATAAACATCATACCTGGGGTACAGTCTCAGGAAAAGATCAAAAGAAATGATACCATCTATTCCAACAGTCGAATCCGAACTGACGAAATGCTCAATACTTTGAGTATAACAAATGAAAATGCAGCTTTACTGACCGAAGAGCTGCTTAAAATTACCCGTGAAATTTCGCATGGTCAAGGCATATTGGGAGCACTGATTAGCAATAAAGAAATGGGAAATGATCTTAAACTTACAATAGAAAATTTGCGCATCGCTTCTGGTGAGTCAGCCACAGCCATCAAAAATTTAAACCAATTTGTAACTTCATTTGACAATAAAAATAATGTCATTGGCACAATCAAAGACACTGCAATAGCAAAGCAGCTAAAAAATATTGTAACCAATCTGGAAAATTCCACTATAACATTTGAAAAGACGATTAACAGCCTGAATGCAACTATAGGAAATGCAAATGATGTAATTGTCAACATAAAAGAAGGCGACGGTCTGATCAGTTATCTTTCGAATGATGCATCATTAGTCAAAACAATTGATCGGGCATCTTTAAACCTCGATTCAAGTATCATGCAGATAAATGCTGCAGGAATTCGTCTAAATGAAAATCTGGAAGCCTTGAAGCACAATTGGTTGTTGCGTGGATATTTCAATAAACTTGAAAAGCAGAAAGAAAAAAAAGATCAAAACCAAAAAAACAAAGAATGAATTTGTGATTTGTATTCTTAAATCACAAGATTTTTTCGGCTTTTGCAAGTGAAATCCTATCTTGTTGCGCTAAAAGCATATCAGGATGTTTAAATTATTATGGTGTTTTCTATTGATGTTTTTGGTCAGTCCAAGCTTATGGTCATCCAGCAGAGCCGAGTCTGCCTGTGTATCAGCTGGAAATTACAATGATCTTCTACTTTTCTTTCAGGAATGGCGGTCCTTTGAAACACCTCCATTAAGGATGGGTGCACCGGATTATACAGAAGCTACTTTCAAAAAACGTTTGCCAATATTTAAAAAATTGAAGTCTAAATTAAACTCAATTGATACTTCACACTGGCAAGTGAATCAAAAGGTGGACTGGACCATCGTGCAGGCTGAGCTGAATGGATTTGACTTTAATTACAGAATATTAAAACCCTGGTCAAGGGATCCTGCTTTTTACGTGTCAGTTTGGACGGAACAGAGTGATGTGCCTGCACATGAAGGTCCCACACATCACCGAACAACTGAATTATGGAAATATACTTTTCCACTCACAGCCGAACAAAAAAGCAAATTTCAGGTTGATCTGAAAGCAATCAAACCCCTCAACGAACAGGCTAAGTTAAACCTGAATGGAAATGCAAAAGACTTATGGATCGCAGGAATCAGAAATATTCAAAATCAAACAGAAGATCTCAAGGAAATACTAAATCTACCCGGTATTTCGGAAGACGAAAATTTAGTTGACATTATCCATTCAGCCATAGAATCTACAAATGATCTGGTTGTATGGCTAAAAAAAGAAAGCTTAAAAAAATCAGGGCCTTCCGGGATAGGTAAAGAAAA
Source organism: Saprospiraceae bacterium (assembly GCA_016722285.1). Lineage (GTDB taxonomy): Bacteria > Bacteroidota > Bacteroidia > Chitinophagales > Saprospiraceae > OLB9. The sequence goes on along the minus strand of JADKGI010000030.1, from coordinate 460,472 downwards.
TTATACCTGGTTTCTCAAAAATGTATTGTTAGTTCCCATGACCTGGGAAGATGAGGTAATGTTATTAAAAACCCAATTGTCAAGGGCTTGGGCGACTTTAAAGCTGGAAGAGCACCATAATAAACTTTTACCTGAACTAAATGAAGTAGAATCCAATGAAGCTTATAATCTTCTTGCAAAAATGCGGTAAAAAGTCTCATGACTTTTTTGGAAAAGAACGACATCATAACTGTAAAAGATTATTTTGGGCCAGCCCTTGAAAATCATACCGGAGAATTTATTCCAAAAGATCGACGTAACTTTTTTGCTATAACGGCTCACTTTGATCCCAGACCGCTGTTTTCTCACTTTTACCACTGGTTCGAACTTGCATTGATGGATAAGGAACCTCACAGCAATCCAATAAGACGAAAGCCTCTTCTGTACAATATATTTATTTCACATAATGAAGGTATTGCTACCAGCGTCGAAGAAATGTTTATGCATGCTGGCTTGTATGATGATACTCCCAGAGCCAAAGAAATTGTGTATATCATGATTGCGCAGCGGGCTGCGAGAGGCCTCGGATCGCTCTACGCTCATGCTAACATGATGACAATGGAAGAAGCAGGAAAGGTTCATTCTGAATATACTCCCAGAGGATGGATGAAAACAGAAAAAAATCTTTTACTCTTCGAACAGCAATTGTATCTCCGTCAGCCTGGGTACGGTACAAGCTATATTTCTGGCAAATATCTCATGGAGTCTGCTATAGCAGACTTTGCCAGAATAAAGGAACAAAATCATGAAGAGTTTAAAATCAAAGATTTTATGGACAAATTAATATCGATGGGCAACATACCTATGGCCTGTGGTCTATGGGAAATGACGGGTTCAGATAAAATTTTTCATGATCTGAAATAATAGAGTTCTATCTCTCAAACTTAATACTTCAAATTCTTTATTTATTTTTTAAAAATTCCAACTCGTATCAACTAAAGTATTGAATGTCATTCATTTAGTGTCAATACGACCTTCATCAGGGATTCAAATAGTAAAAAATGAAATATGTTTTATACCTTTGAACCAAATATTTGCGTTTACAGTTGTACAAGTACTAATAAATTAAATGGAGTTTAATAAAATTTATATATCGCTGATTTTTGTTTTAAATATGGTTTTCATTATGCCTGTAATGGGACAGTTAAAAGATGAAAGAAAAACAGAAGCGGAGATTGGTATCGAGGACGAATTTGTAGCTGCAAAGCTACTGGCGATGACTGGTAAAAGGCCTGATGCCATCAGATTGTTAGATTCATTGAGGAGAATAAGCCAACCAACGGCCGCTTTGTATTTCGAACTTGCGAAGTTGCATCATGAAAATAAAGATATTAATCTCACAGAATCAAATCTAAAATCAGCCCTTCAACTCGAACCTGATAACATTTGGGTAAGACGTTTTGAAATTGATTTCTCAAAAGAACTGGGAAGAAATGAAACTGCGATGCAGTCCTTAAACTATCTTATATCGCTCCAGCCCAAACAAACTGAAAATTATAATCAGTTAGTTCAATTATATATGCTTGATAAACAATATGATAAAGCATTATTTACTCTTAATCTTAAAGAAAAAAATATTGGCTGGAGTGTCAATAATACCATTCAGAAAGCAGAAATTCTGGATACGGGTGGTAAGGTAAAGGAATCTGTTAGCACACTTCGGCAGCTAATAGATAAATTTCCAAATGAAAAAAAATACTATAGGCTCATAACAGGTATTTTGCATTCTAATGATATGATTGAGGAAAGTGAACCATATTTGCGAAAAATATTAGAGATAGATCCCAATGATGGTGATGCCAAATTAGGCCTTTTACTACTGAATAAAGGGAAAGGATCGATTGATGATTATTTCACATCATTGCTACCACTGGTTTCCAATCCTGATGTTCCCATTGACATTAAAGTTAAAGAGCTTTACCCTCAAGTATTAAAACATGCCAACTCCGGAGATTCAATCCTGGGAAATCAACTTATTGTCCTATGCGACAAGCTGGTAATAGCACATCCCGATGAGGCAAAATCACATGCTATATATGGTGACGTACTCAAAAATAATGGTAATTTTATTTCAGCTATCAGACAATATGAAAAAACACTTTCAATAAGTAAAAAGAACTTTGTTGTCTGGGAGCAGCTTATGTTCTGTCTTCAGGCTGTAGGAAATACTGACCAGCTCTCTGTTGTAGCGGCAGATGCGATAGACTACTTCCCCAATAAGGCTATTTCATATTATTTTTATGCTAAAACGCAGATTGCCAGAAATGAGTTTACAAAAGCTGAAAGTTCATTGAATGAAGCTAATATGATCGCTGCAGGTAATCCAGATATAGAATCAAGAATCAATACCGCATTTGCTGAGATTTATCTCAAAAAAAGAGATTGGGCCAAAGCTACAAAATCAGTGGATCAGGCATTGTTGCAAAGTAACAATATGAATGGAGCAGCCAACGAACTGAAAGGGGATATTTTAAAAGAGAAAAATGATATGAAAAATGCAGCTATATTTTGGCAGAAAGCTTTCGATCTTGGAATAAGGTCTCAAAGTTTATCGAACAAACTCGAATCTGTAAAAAACAATTGATGCGGCTTTTTATTTTCTTAATGGTTATAATTCTCGCATCTTGTAAATCAACCAAGAGACTTGGGCCAATGCCTGATAGAAGTCAATTCGAAATAACCAAAGCATTGAAAGACAGAAACATAGACTTTGATTGGTTTAGCGGTAAGATGAGTACTGCTTTGGAATCTCCGGATGAGAGCGTATCCGGGTCGATGCAGATAAGGATGAAAAAAGACAGTGTGATGTTTGTGGTGGTCAAAAAATTCGGGATAGAAATATCAAGAATTCAGGCAGATAAAGAAGGTTACACTATACTTTACAGATGGGAAACGGCATATGAAACAGGTCCGATATCTCAAATAAATGAAATAATATCCCTGTCAGCAAGTTTTGAAGATTTGCAGCAACTTATTTTTGGTAATGTGCTTTTGCCAGATGATAATAGCACAGAAATTACTAAAGATTCAATCTATTATGTAGTCAGTACTAAAATTGATGACCTTGCTATACAATACTATGTAAATGGCTATAGTATGGAACTTGAAAAAATGTCTATTTCAGATAAAATGAACAGAACTGCATTTGCGCAATACAAAGATTATAGACAAGTTGGTCAATATGGAAAAATTCCCTTTGAAAGAACATTCACATTTCCTTACTCCCCTTCTGCAAATGCAACTATAAACATGAAATTTTCAGAACTGGAAATAAATGTACCCAAAGAAATCAAATTTTCAATACCGGCACATTATGAAAAGATCAACTGACCGACTCATTTTCTTTGTATTTTTGCTTTTTGTATTGCAGGTTTCTTATGGACAAAGCCGTAAAGAGTTGGAAAATCAACGGATGCGGATCATTAAAGATATAGAGAAAACATCAAAAGAACTGGAGAAAACAAAAAGTGCTAAAGTTCAAAATCTGGTGTTGCTCAAGACATTGGAAAACCAAATGGGAAGCCGAAAAAAGCTTATAAATAATCTTCAATATGAGGTAAAGCTAAATGAAAATGTTATCTCCACAAACGAAAACAAAATACAAAGTTTGATTGAGAAACATGAAAAACTTAAATCTCAGTACAATAAATTACTCCGTAGCAGCTATCTAAAAAGAATCAGTAATTCGAAATGGTCCTATCTCCTATCTTCTGAAAATCTGAATAAACTGATCGCAAGATGGAGGTATATGAATCAGTTTGAAATTTTCACCAAACAAAAGTTTAATGAAATCAGAAATTTGACAGGACAGATTAAAGAAAAAAATGAGGAAATATTAAAGGCAAGGCAACAAACTTTGGCAGTTATTGAACGAACTGCCAAAAATGTAAACGCTTTGGAGATAGAACAAAAAGAAAAAGACGCTATAGTTAAAAAACTTTCCAAGGAAGAGGAAAAACTTAATGCATCACTTAAAAAGAGTGAAAGAGAACGTGAAAATCTCAATTTAGCAATTGAAAAAATCATTGTTGCCGAACTCTCAAAATCTAAAGAAAAAGAGAAGGCTGACATTTCTGTTATAAAAAAGAAGGAAATAGATAATTCAGGATTTTCAAAAAATAAAGGTGCACTTGATTGGCCGGTTTCATCCGGGAAGATTACAGGAATGTTTGGAACTCATGCCCACCCAACGATAAAAAATATTGAAGTCTCCAATAACGGGATTGATTTTACTTTGCCTTCAGGCGGACCAGTGACTTGCGTTTTTGATGGAGATGTAGTAGGTGTGACCAGCATACCGGGATTTAATATCATGGTCATCATCCGTCATGGAAGCTATTATACAGTATATTCTAAACTGGATCAGGCAAGTGTCAGTAAGGGTCAAAAGTTAAAACGGGGGCAGAAAATCGGATCTGTGTCCGAGGGTGAAAACGGTGTGGCAGAGCTGCATTTCGAATTGTGGAAAGATAAGGTAAAACTGGACCCTCAGAGATGGTTTAATCACTAATGGTTTGGACTAACTTATCTCATCATTCGAAAGGTAAACCCTTCTTTTTTCAACAGTGACAAAACCCCTTTTTTCCCTACCAGATGAGCTGCACCTAATGCAATAAATGCTGGTTTATTAGCTGTAATTTCCAATATTCGGGCGGACATATGCTCATTCCTGTCATAGATCATCATTTTTCTGATTTTACCCATACTCTTTTTACTCATTCTGAATATCTGCTTTATATCACCTTTAGCGTATAACGTATTAAGCTTTTTAAGCTTTGACTTAAATGATTTTATATTCTTAATTGTACTCCTAAATGATTTTACCTGAAAGTCCAAAGGAATATTTTTAAGTACACGTAACTGATCTTCAAATGATTCAACTCCCATCATCTCCTTGCCTGATTCAGTAGCAAAAGACCATAAGTAATGGTCCAGAGCATCTTTCTTTGTTTTAGGCAGGGACAGTTCAGCCAGCATATTATTCATAAAAAACGGAGTAAAATCATCATAATTCAACAAATCAACTTTATAAGCCTTTAATATTATTTTTCGGTATTTTTCGTATTGTTTAGGCCTGAAAAACCTGAAAACTTTAGATCATCCGTCAGAGTAAAATGACTTATTAATTCATCACCCGATGCTTCATTCAGATTCATCTCGGCAGCATAAATAGATACCCCTTTAATACATTCCTGTGCTTTATTTACATACGTATATGCCTCATCTGTTGCAAGATGCATAGTACCAAATATATAATGGCAAACATCAGGATCGCCCCTGTAAAATTTCCACAACATGAGGTAGTTAGATTGGGAACATGAGAAATAAAAAACCGTCTGTCCCTAAAACGAAACAGACGGTTTCAAATTAATTATTTTGAGAAAAAGCCAAATTCATTAATCATCGGCATTTTCATAATCATAAGGCAATACCTTTTCTTTCTTTACTTTCGATAATGTCATCAGCGTTTTTAACCGTTCTATTTCTTCTATTTGAGACAACGTCTTAAACAGTAATTTCTCATAGGTAGGAATGTCTTTACATACAATTTTGAGTAAAAAGTCAGCATCGCCTGTTATTATGTAACACTCAGTAATTTCAGGAACATTTTTAACTTTGTAAATGAAATTATCCAAAGCATTGGGCTTCTGCCAAGCTAAAGAAACAAGTACAAATGTCTTAACATTAAGACCTATAGCAGACGAATCTACCTTTGCGTGATAACTTTGTATTATACCTGATTGCTCCAGTTTTTTTACTCTTTCCAACGTGGGAGCTGGCGACAGACCTATTCGCTTTGATAGATCCAGATTAGTAATTTTGCTGTTTTCCTGTAGCATTTTCAATATTTTCAGATCTATTTTATCCATTTTGTAGTCTGCCATTGTAAATTATTTAAAAATTTTATTTGTTAATATTTGAAAAATTGGGTGCAAAGAAAATATTATTTTCTAATTTTTCCTAAAGGTAAACGAAATATATTTAATTTTTGTTTTACAAAACTGGCAATTTCTGATTATTATTTTGTGAAGTATCAAATAATGCTTTAATTAAGTAAATAAAAAAGCCGAAGACTAATTTATCTTCGGCTTCAAAACAATTAACTATGAAAAAAGCTTATTTGATCTGCACCGGTACTGTGTAAACTTTATTGTATTCAAGCTCAGTTACCGCTATTTTTTTGTAGTTAAGTGTGCTCTTAACTATGCCATCCAAATCTTTATTATTTGTATCCACAACGATGACCTCATTTTTTTCATTGACAAAAAAACTGATATTAACTTTAGTCTCAACTTTTAGGTAATTGGTAAAATCAATTGCATTGAGCAGCGTTTGAATCTGGGCACCTTCAGGTTTTCTACTATAAGAATGGTCAGAAGCACTTGCAAAATTGGACACTAAAGCAAAACAAACAACTGTTAAAAACTTTTTTACATTATTCATGATGATAAAATATTTATGGGTTTAAAAAATCAATTAATATTTCAACTTATTATATCCCAAAGACGGAAAAATGAATTCAAAAGTTGCATACCATTGTACCAATCCTTAATAATACTCTACCAATAATACTAAATTTCGGATCAAGTGGTAAATCGTTTCCTGAATATAACCGGAACTATACGAATTTAAACAATCTAATTGATCTTCAGGTTAGTCTGTTAGAATATAGAATATATTAAGATGAACGCAATAATCTCAGGAGGATCTAAGGGAATTGGAAAGGCAATCGCCATGAAATTTCTTGAAAACGGATATAATGTAGCCATCTGTGGCAGGAATGAAGGTGCTTTAAATCAATTTAAGAGCGATGCTTTAGAACTAAGCTATACTTCGGACATTCTGACATTTGTCACAGATATAAGTAGGCCCGAAGGAGTCAAATCATTCGCTAAAGCCTGTCTAAAAAAATACAAAACCATAGATATTCTGGTCAATAATGCAGGTATTTTTATACCTGGTAAAATTACAGAAGAAAAATCAGGTAAACTCGAAAAAATGATGGAAACAAATCTATATAGTGCATACCATCTTTCCCGCGAAATAATACCATATATGAAGGACTCGTCTAAGCCACACATATTTAACATTTGCAGTATTGCCAGTATAATAGCTTACCCAAACGGAGGATCTTATAGTATTTCAAAATTTGCTATGCTCGGTTTTTCAAAAGTACTCAGGGAAGAATTAAAACCAACGGGTATAAAAGTTACCTCAATATTGCCAGGGGCAACATGGTCAGATTCATGGCTGGGTGCCGAAATTCCGTATGAACGAATCATGGAAGCCAAAGACATAGCTGATACAGTATGGAGTGCTTACCGGTTAGGGCCTTCTGCAGTGGTAGAAGAAATTATCTTAAGACCAACCCAGGGTGACTTGTAATAGCAATTAATATTTGGAACTAAATTTATATAAAATAGGTTATTTCCCTAATAATAATTCTAATTAGTAATGAAATCCAACTTCTCAGCAATACTATTAATTATCATTTCCATATTATCATGCCAAAATCAAGGTCCGCAGCCACTTGAGATGGTCGGTAGCTACGAAGTATCGTTCCGAATCAAAGACAATGCAATAGATAAAGTATCTATCAAAAACAAGATCAAAGAAGCGATGCAAAATGCTGACGATGAAATTAGAAAAGCAAAAAAGGATTTGGACAATGAGTTTGATCTTCATTCCATTGATACATTTACTACTGAAGGCAAGATGGAATATGCAGCTAAAAAGTTTGGAAAATCCATGGCTGAAGTGGGAATAAACTTAGGAGATCTGGGCAAAAACATGGGAAGTGCGCTTTCAGGATTAGCTATTGATGGTGTTGATTTTTCTGAATCCATATTAAAAAACACAAAGATTAAGATAGAATTGAAAGCAGATGGCGATGTGAAAAGTAAGGGTTCATTTCTAAATTTCGGATTCTCTAATGCGAAATGGGAAGTACGGGATGATGAATTTATTTTTTCAAATAATGATGGTAAAGACCACGAAATCTTGAAAATTTCTAATAAAACTAAAGATGGATTTACCCTTGAAAAAGATAATGTCTATCTGGATTTTGTTAAAAAATTGGAATGAATCTCGTATAATTCAAATTCTTCATGGTATCTATCGAAACACTGAGATTAATTATGAGACCTCTAAAAGTGAAAGATGCCCGACATTTGTACTTGTTAAATCAGGATGAAAAAGTTTTAAAGTACACAGGTGATGTGCCGTTTGAGAATATCGAATCGGCTAGAATTTTTTTGGAAAATTATGACCAATACAAGGAATTTAAGGTTGGCCGGATGGCTGTAATACGAAAAATTGACGGTATATTCCTTGGCTGGTGCGGTCTTAAATATAACATTGCTATTGATGAATATGATCTGGGTTTCAGATTTTTCAGACAATTTTGGAATATGGGATATGCCACAGAATCAGCCATATCTGTAGTAGAATATGGGTTCAATTCACAGAATATACCTTTATCGTAGGGAAAGCTATGGAACACAATTTGGCATCGATCAGAGTGTTGCAAAAAACAGGTATGTCATTAATAAAATATTTTGATTTTGAAGGAGCTCCGGGAGTTTACTACAGAATTGACAATCCTGATAAAGACTAACTTTATATTAATGATCCAAAAGGTCGTCCAAAAAATGTTTTTCCACTCTCCTTTTTATAAACTTTGATTCATTATAGGTTTCAGAACCATTTTTTGGAATGGATAAGCTCACCCAATCACCACCCTTCAATAGTTTAGATTTGCTTACTATCTGACCGCAATGATAGCTATAGTGGCACAGCTGCCTTAAAATGGCATCCCCTACGCTCATGCCCTCATTTCGGATATAAATAATCCTTGCCAAATCACTTTCGGATAGACTATTTAATGTCTCAAATAAAACATTCCAACCGGACTCCCATATTTCCAACAGTTCATCTTTGGTCTCATCCGAATATTTCGAATTCAGCATCTCTCTGTCGCCAAGGTTTCTCACCATCTTCTTCAAATATATTGGTCCATCTTGATTTCATGTTTCCAGACATATGTCTGATAATAACAGATATTGAATTATCATCCCGATTAATCTGATTCTTCATATCATTTTCGGAAATTTGAGCCATAGCCTTGTCGGCCAATTGCTTGTAATATTTGAATTGTGCTATCGAACTGGAAATCATCTTAAAAAATATTTTTAATAATAAAATTAAATTCTCTAGTTATAAACAGTAAATAAACTTAGCTGTTATTTCAATTGTTTAAGGCGGGTCTCAGTATTTTGACTAATTTTGCATTAATTTTATTGCATTGGAAATGCACGTTTTTGTATTATGATTAAAAGTTTATTTTTTCATTTTGGGAGTTTCATTCTGTGGCAGGGCCAGATTTATAAGAAGCCCGAAAATTACAGAATGTATTATAAGGAAACGATTCGCCAAATGTACGATATCGGAATCGGGTCATTTCCGATAGTATTTCTGATTTCAATTTTTATAGGGGCGGTTACTTCAGTTCAGTTTTATTATCAGATGGCTGGGACACTCATCCCACCGTATTATATAGGATACATTGTAAGGGACATGACTATCATCGAGCTCGCCCCTACTATAACATGCCTTGTCCTGGCTGGAAAAGTAGGAAGCAATATGGCAGCTGAGCTTGGGGGCATGCGTCAAAAAGAACATATAGATGCCATGGAAATAATGGGTGTAAATACTTCAGCATATCTCATTTTGCCAAAATTGATTGCGGCACTGTTGATGATTCCAATTCTGGTATGTGCTGCGGCATTAATAGGTATAATGGGAGGCTATATTTCGAGTGTACCGACCGGATTATTTACTTCAGCAGAATTCATCAAAGGAATACGTTCATTTTTTGTTCCGTATAATGTTTTCATGATGATGGTAAAAGCGTTCGTTTTCGCCTTTATTTTGACAAATGTATCATGTTACCAGGGATATTTTGTGAAGGGTGGAAGTATTGAGCTTGGAGAAGCCAGCACTCGGGCAGTTGTGTATAGCAATATACTCATTTTATTGGCAGATTACGTCATCGCAATAGTACTTACAGCCTGATAAAAATGATAAGAGCACAAAGAATAATCAAAAATTTTGGAGATCAAAAGGTACTTAATGGTATTGACTTTACTTTTGAAGCCGGCAAAACCAATCTTGTCATCGGTAAGAGTGGATCAGGGAAGACTGTCTTATTAAAAATATTGGTGGGCTTGTTTAAACCCACTTCGGGAAATGTTTGGTATGATAATATAGATTTGGTAACTGCCGACAAAGAAACATTAAGGGAATTACATATGCAGGTGGGCATGCTTTTTCAGGGAAATGCACTTTTTGACTCAATGACAATAGAAGAAAATATCAGATTCCCATTAGATATGTTTACCACTAAGACATTGAAAGAAAAGAAAGAACAAGTAAATCTTTGTCTTGACAGAGTGAGTCTAAACGACATCAATAATAAATATCCGTCTGAAATATCCGGCGGCATGCAAAAACGGGTCGGCATAGCCAGAGCCATAGTGTTAAATCCTAAATATTTATTTTGTGATGAACCCAATTCAGGGTTGGATCCACAGACTTCTATCACTATAGATGAACTAATCCTTAATATTACTAAAGATAATAAAATAACTACCATAATCAATACACATGACATGAATTCTGTCATGGAGATAGGTGAAAATATCTGCCTGATTGATAAAGGATATCTGGCATGGCAGGGAAATAAAGAAGAAGTACTTAATGATAAAAATGAAGTACTCCACGACTTTATATTCGCTTCTCCTTTTTTACAAAAATTGGTTGAGAGTGCTAAAAAATAATTGAAGTGATTTAAACTGCTGTTAATACGTTTTTACGTTCGCCTATTTGTTGTCTCCACATAGCATAGTATAGTCCTTTTTCAGCTACTAAACTCTCGTGTGTACCGGTTTCTATAACCTGACCTTTCTCAAGAACAAAAATCCTGTCAGCATGCATAATCGTAGATAATCTATGGGCGATTAGTACCATAATGTGTTGCTTGCTGGATGCAATACTCTTTATAGTGTCGGTAATTTCCGTCTCAGTAATTGAATCAAGAGCTGAAGTGGCTTCATCAAATACGATCAGTTTGGGTTTTCTTAACAAGGCTCTTGCAATGGAAAGTCTCTGTTTTTCACCGCCGGAAATTTTGATTCCACCTTCACCTATTATTGAGTTGATTCCTTTTTCGCTTCGTGCCAACAGAGATTGGCACGCTGATTTGTTCAGCACTTCCATGATCTCCCAATCCATTGCTGACGGATTTACAAATAGTAAGTTCTCTTTGATGGTTCCTGAAAACAATTGTGTATCCTGAGTAACGAAACCTATTTGATGCCTTACTTCTTCAATATCAAGTTTTAGTGAGTCAACCCCATTGTAAAATATTTTACCTACTTCTGGTGTATAAAGCCCAACAAGGAGTTTTACAAGCGTCGTTTTGCCTGCCCCTGATGGCCCAACGAAAGCTATCGTATGTCCCCTTTCTACCGTAAAATTAATATCTTCCAGTGCGTGCGTAGAAGCCGATTTATGAATAAATGAAACGTGCTGAAAAGCAAAGGTTTCTAAATCATTAATCCTGACAGGGTTGTCTGGCTTCATTTCTATCGGAGTGTTCATAATTATTTTAAAATTATTAAGTGATGCTTCTGCCTCACGATATGATAAAATGACATTACCCATTTCCTGTAAAGGGCCGAAAATAAAAAAACTGTAAAACTGTAACGTCATTAGCTGTCCAACAGTTAATTCGTTTCTAAAAATAAGAACCAGTAAAAAAAACATGATGGTTTGTCTCAACAGATTTACAAATGTGCCCTGGACAAAACTGATGCTTCGGATATCTTTCACCTTTTTCAATTCAAGCTTGAGAATTTTCATAGTAGTGGAATTCAGTCGTTTTACTTCCTGATCAGTCAGGCCAAGACTCTTGACTAATTCAATATTGCGAAGGCTTTCAGTTGTTGCTCCAGCCAGAATGTTGGTTTCTTTGACAATGTTTTTCTGGATTATTTTTATCTTTTTACTAAGGAAATTAGTGAGTACAAAAGCAGAAATGAAGCTGTAAAATATATTAATACCAATCTCGGTTCAACAGAAAATGCATAGATCATCACAAATACAATCCCTACAAGTGATGCAAAAAGCACATTGATGCAGTTGGCAATAAATTTTTCTGAGTCGGAGCGAACCTTTTGCAAAATACTAAGTGTTTCACCGCTTTTCTGATCTTCAAATTGGTGAAATGGTAGTTGCAATGAGTGTTGTAAACCATCCGTATATACTCTGGCACCAAACTTTTGTATAATTAAGCTTGTAACATAATCCTGAAAGGCTTTAGCTATACGACTTACCATTGCTACTCCTACAGCGGCCAATATCAGTATTCCGACTCCTTTAATAAATTGATTTTCAGAGTAATCAGCCGGTTTTGAAGCAAACCTGTCTATGATCTTTCCAAAAATGTATGGATCAAGAAGTGAAAATGTCTGATTAATTGCAGCCAGTAGCAGTGCAAAAAATATTAAGCCCTTGTAGTTTTTGAGATACTCAAAAAATAATTTCATTTAATATCTATTTAGCTTAAAAATCCTATAAAAACAATATATTATCATACTAACAATCAACAAACCGAATGTCACAATACCAAAAGAGTCAATGACCATTGATGTCCAATCTCCAATATTCTAAAACTTAAAATTAAAAATATTAATAACCATAAATAGGTGCAAGAGTTTAACAGCTAAGAGTATGTTTAAATTTTTATTGCCTTATAATCAATATCTTATAAACCTGCCTTCAAAATAATTATCGCAGTTAGTTCACTAAACTCGTAAATTATTTTATTGTCAGAACCATAACCTATTGATTAGCAACTAAGAAAATTTTTAAACATACCCTAAATACTTTGACATTATTTATCAGATAAGTAAAAAATCTAAATTGTAAAAAATGAATAAATATTACATTTTATATAACAAATATTTGTTATATATACAATCTTAATATAATTTTACATGAATTTTAATTAATTAATACAGGAAAAACGAAAAATGCAACTCTTAAAAAATAATATTTTCAATCTGATATTTTCAATCCTGATACCCTTAATGTGTGCGAATGCACAAGTGACGGCTTTAAAATATATGATAAAATACAACAAGGAAACAAACCAGATCGATTGTTATATAATAATTACAGAGGGAAGAGCTTCAACCATGAAACAAAGGGTCCAGTTTAACTCTCAGGTATCATTTGTATTACCTACAGGGATTGAACTGGAAATAATAAAAACATATATGCCATTAAACGATAATCAAAATTACACAGGAAATGCTCCTTGTAAATGGAAAAATTATGTCAAAAATTATGTCTCCTGAAGTTTCACCTGATTATGATTATTATTCCGTAGTGCCTGATTTGACTATATCATCTTTTTATAATAATATTAATGTCGGTGATCATATCAAACTGTTTAGTATTGGTGCAACGGACACAAATGTAGCTTGCCTGAAAGCAATCAGGCTATTTGAAAATAATGTTGACCCAGGCTCATCCTCAAATGGCATGGGAGGGTCAGATTTTACTAATTCGTTTACATTAGGAAGTCTTCAATCTATTTATACAGGTAACATCAATTCAGAAAAACCAAATAAGATATTCCAAAAAGGCAATTCAATAACAACAAACGCAAATGAAAAACTTTATGATTGGTATTCTGCTAAAGATAATATCTTGTTGGCACAAACAAAAGAACCAATATATACACCTGCAACATCAGGCAAGTATTTTTTAAAGTCAACTTATGAAGGTTGCCGGATCATTTCAGAAATAGTTGATTTCAAAGCTAAAAAAGGCAAGTAAAATTAGTAAATAATATTTTTTCACCCGAGAGAATAATTTAGCATCGTGCAGATTTTCTCTTAACTCCGATTTTTCCTGCATTTACACTTTTTTGAATGTAATCCGGAGCATATGGCACTTTGCATGCAGTACCACTCATATCGACTGTCACTACCCCAATAATTGTTGCTATAGCCTTTGATTTTTCAGTTAAATCCTTGATATACGTTCCTATTGCAATCACAAATGAATTCATCGTCTGCCGAACTCTGTTTGGAGCCTGATGAATTTCATCTGATATTCTGTCCAACAATTTACTATAGGTATTGATATTCAAGTCTTCATCGTTACTTATGGCGGCACAGGAAGATAAAGTCGCCCAACCTGCTGCTGCAATATTCTCATTTTCTGAATCGATCCATTTAAGTCCCAACTCAAAGCCGTATTTTGTTTCGGATGTTACCCAAGGTACAGCATATTCATTCAAATACGACCAGTATGCTTTTTCAACCCAATTTTCCAGGTCCTCTTTTGTAATTTTAGTTTCGTCTGCCATAAGACCGGCAAGATACATAGCATCTGAGTTGCCAGTATTAAAGAGTTGTAATGACAACTCATGGTTCTTTTTAGTTTTCTTCAGGATAGTCTTTAAGTCTGCTACTTTCACCCCATAAAATGGTTCTTTCGCGCCGTGTCTCATTAATGTCTTTTTTGTCTGCTCATCTCCCAATTTTTCCAGCAGCACCATTATTTCGTTGAATGTCATTAAATCGAATCTTAAAAATGAAAAACTGAAATCACATTATGAAATACAGAATTATATGATTAAATTTCATAAAATTTTGTACCATTTGTAAGGATAAAGATAACCATTTTGAATTATTGATATATTATTTTTATAAAAGGCTTTAGATTTTTTTAGATAATTAAATAATCAAATTCAAACACACATTACTTGTTAAACATCAATTGATAAATTAAAATAACTACCGCAACCAAGACGATAAAAGTATAAATCAATTTGTTATATTTGGCCAGCCAGTTAGGCAAGTAAATATCAAAATTATCCTTTTGCGAGTCTGAATACTTGCGTGCTACCAGAGTAATGGGGCACATGGACTTAAAAACTAATAATATAAAGCCCTCAAATATGATCAATCCTAAGCATATCCATACCCAAATATCAATTCTATTGACAATAACGGCATATAACAGATAAAAGATCACAACATTAAAAAAAATCCATATTGCTGAGTGTAGCAATTTGATCAAAACCAGCTTATTATTATTATCCATATCGTCAAAAGTTAAAAATCTACTTTTTAAAATGAGGTACCTTGTCAAGGTCCCAATCAATAACCAATCCCTTTGCTATACTTCTTGCCATGCTGTCACCATACATAATTTCGATCAAATACAATGCTGCATCAAAAGATCTGGCTCCGCCTGCAGAAGTTATGTATTTCCCATCATGAACAAAAACCACATTATCTTTTACCATCAAATTAGGGAACATCTTTTTATAATTACCAATATCTGATGGAAAAGTAGTGGAATATCTGCCATCCAGTATCCCGGCTTGGGCCAACATGAATGCGCCATCGCAGTGCGATGTGATGTATTTTGTTGATTTGTCCATCTTTTTAATAAAGTTGATCAGGTCAATGTTTTTAAGATCAGATGTCATGTGATGTTCTGCACTTGGCACTACCAGAATATCTATGTGTGGGAGGTTTTCCTTTAGAAAATTAAAATCCGGTTTTACACGAATTCCTTCAAATGTTTTAACCAACTCTGATGTATTGGAAACGGTAAACACATTCATGGCTTTGATCCCCCTTCTAAATTGTGTGTGCTGAAAAATATCAAATGGAGCAGTCAACTCCGTATTATAGACTCCGTCTGTTATCAAAAAGGCCACGTTGTACCAGGACGGGTTTAATTCAAGTTTATTAGTTTTTGATTCGCATGAAACCAAAATAATAAAGATTAAAATAAATAGTAGGTTTATTGATTTCATGAATATTACTGAAAGGAATTATTTTTAATCCAACAAAATTAAAGAATTTCAAGCAACTTTGTCAAACCAATATTAAATATATAACGGAACATAACAGGATTTAAGTTGCTCAAAAAGGTTTCGGCATTATTGTCTTTCCAGGATTTACTTTTTAGGGTATAATTATTTTCACCTTTTCCTTCTTTGGTAAGCATGGTTGAAATATTATTTGTCTGACCCATTAAAATTTCAAGATTGCCTTTGGAAATTATTTGAGCTTTTAGGCTATATAATTGTATTCTCACTTCTGCGCAAGAACCTTTTGCAATATACATAAATTGGATAAATTCTTTATATGTTTGACTATCATATCCCTCAGCATTATTTGAAGGAATAGATAATGCCACTCTCCTGATTTGATCCCTAAATCCAGAGCCATTGCAAGTTTTTAACAAAATATATATCTCCCTTGCCAAAGCAAGCCCTTCTTGCCAAACCAACAAATCTTCAAATTTCCCCACTTTCATTTTCTTTTTATTTATTCTTAAACAATCATCCCATTTCCTTCCTCACATTATTTACTCCGACTTCAAACTCTTCACTGGATCCATCATCGCAGTTTTCAAAGCTTGATACGAAGTAGTAATGATAGATAGAAAAATTATTCCCAACAAAGTATAAACAAATATATCGACGCTGACAGGAACTCTGTAAGGAAGGTTCTGAAGTACTTTATCTATAACTAAATAGGCTATTGGAGCCGCAATAAAAAAGGCAATCAAGACAAGTTTAAAAAATTGGATCGAAATCATATTTACTATACTGGCAATACTTGCCCCAAGGATTTTTCTAATACCAATTTCTTTAGTTCTTTTGTGCTGTCAACGCTGATAGCCCAAACATACCTATACCGGAAATGAAAATAATGATCAGCGCAGAATACAGAATCATTTGTCTCATTCTAAATTCCTTTTCATACTGTTTTGCATTCACATCAGATACAAAGTCATATTTGTAAGGACGGGTAGGGAAATTGGGATTTAATGACATCTTTGATATGATCCAATGTCTTAGGTATGTTTTTATCACTGATCCTGATCAAGAATGCGCCCCATCCTTGTTGTGGGTTCGAAATAAATACCTGGGGCTGGACTGTCTGATACAAGGATGTGTGATGATAGTCTCTGACGACACCCACAATTTGATAATTATCACGATTCATCACTTTGATTGTCTGACCAATAGGGTCTTTCATATTTCCAGCTTTAACAAAAGATTCGTTGACTATGGCGGATTGTGTGGAGTCTCCTGGAAAATCAGGAGAGAAAAATCGACCTTCTTTCATGGTCAAACCCATAGTATTTATCAGATTATAATTTGTTACTTTCATGTAGGGTGCCATTTCTTTCCCATCTTTTGTAGATACTCCTGTCATCCAGCAGCATGGGTTGATAGGTGACACATTGAGGACAGATGGATCTTTCTTAAGCTCATTTTCTACAACTCCAATTTTAGAAAGTGTCATTCCATCTGCTTCTATTTCTATTAGATTTTGATCGTCATATCCCAGATCTTTGGTTACAAAGAGATTTGCCTGACGGTACTGAACAATAGCAAAAATGATAAAAAAAGATGCCAAAGAAAATTGGAATACGATCAATGATTTTTGTAATAAATTCTTACCACCCAAATTAATCCTGCCATACAAAGTCTCTACAGGATTAAAACCTGAAAGCAATAATGCCGGATAAAAACCTGCCAATAACCCTGTCAATAAAAATATCGCTATAAATATTGTTAACAATTTTGCGTCAAAGAGATAAGAGAAGTCCAGTTGTTTGTCAGATAACTGATTGAACACGGGTAAAGCTGTATAAGTCAGGATGATTCCCAGGATAAATGCAAAGCCATTCAACAAAAAAGATTCACTAAGAAACTGACATATCAATTGTTTTCTTGTACTACCTATAGCCTTTCTGACTCCTACCTCTTTTGACCTCTCTACCGACCTTGCGATAGCCAGATTAATAAAATTTATACAGGCAATTAATAAGATGAACAAAGCTATACCTGAAAGAAAGTATGAAAACAAGATATTGCCGGATTCTTTCATTCCATTGACAGCTTTAAAATCTTTGCTCAAATGAATATCCAAAAATGGTTGAAGCTTAAACGTCAATTGGTCTTTGTAATTCCATTCTTTTGCGGCGTCGGCAATTTGATCTTTGGCATCGGTCGCAAATATCAAAGCAAATTGTTTTTCAACATTGGCGATATCTGTTCCTTCCGGGATTTCAAAAAAAGTATTGATATAAAAATTTATCCATTGGTTATCTCTGTTCTTTGATTTGTGAATTGGAATGAGCATTTCTGCTTGCATACTTGAATTTACAGGTGGATTTTCTATTACTCCCGAGACAGTGAAGTTTTGAAATTCTTCATCAAAATTTATATTTAGTGACTTCCCAACAGCTGAAATTGTATTAAAATATTTCTCCGCCAATTTTTTGGTGATGACTATGGATTGGGGATCATACAAAGCCTTATATTTGTTGCCATCGACAAACGTAGCATCAAACATGTTGAAGTAAGTACTATCAACCAGAAAAGCAGATTGGACCACTATATCATCATCTGTTTTTATAGCATAGTGTTGCTGCTGATATCTAACCATATTGGTAATTGCTGATGCCTGTAGTTGGAATGATGGACCATGTATTAATCCTGTTTGTCCGAATTTGCGAACTTCGCCTTCGGGGCTTCTTTCTTCCACTACGAGTCGGTATATCTCCCGTTTCTTTGTAAAAAACTGGTCAAAACTCAATTCATCCTTTACAAAAAGAGTGATAAGCATACATATAGCCAAACCTAAAGCCAAGCCTGAAATGTTGCTTACTGAATATAAAGGATTTATTATGATATTTCGCCATGCGATTTTTATATAATTACTTATCATTTATATTGAATTTGAATTATTAAGGAAAGATTATTATTAATTATACTCATTTTGGATTATTCTTTTTTTCTCACAGATCACACAACTTTGCTTGAACTATGAACTCTCGTGATTTTAGTTGATAGGTTATGGTTAACATCAATATAAAAACTATTCTAAAGACGACCGCAACGCAGTCGGCCTTCTTATTCCAAATTCGCAATTCAGGGGTCAAGGTAGTATTAGGCATTGAGTTAGAAGCTATTCTCTTTGTCATACATGAAAATTCTCGGTCACTATTTTGCCATCAAATAAATAAATAATCCTATGTGAGAATCCGGCATCATAAGGCGAATGTGTAACCATGGCAATCGTTGTGCCTTCATTATTGAGTTCCTGAAGCAGTTTCATTACATCTTTACCATTGGCAGAGTCGAGATTTCCAGTAGGTTCGTCGGCAAGTATCAATTTTGGTTTTGCCACTACAGCCCTTGCTATGGCTACACGTTGTTGCTGACCACCTGATAGCTGCTGAGGAAAGTGATTGCGACGATGCATCATATTCATGCGTTCAAGTGCAGATTCTACTCTTATTTTACGCTCCATTGAAGGCGTTTTAAGATAGAGCAATGGGAGCTCTACATTTTCAAAAACTGTCAACTCATCGATGAGATTGAAAGATTGAAATACAAATCCAATTTTGCCTTTTCGGTGCCGGGCTCGCTGCCTTTCACTCAATTTTGCCACTTCAGTACCATGAAAATTATACGAACCTTCAGTGGGACTATCAAGCAATCCAAGGATATTGAGCAATGTGGACTTACCACAACCCGAAGGTCCCATGATGGCAACAAACTCACCGTCTATGATTTCGAGATTGATTCCATTAAGTGCTGTCGTCTCCACCTCTTCGGTGGTAAATATTTTTTGGAGATTTTGTGTTTGGAGCATTTATTTGTTGTTTTAAAAGATTATGGTTTATGATTTATGGTTTATGGTTTGTGAACTCTCATGTTTTTAGTTGAAAGGTTATAGGTTAAATGAAAAAAATTAAGGAATGCTTCTTATTCATTTTAGATATTAAAATTTGGAATGAATCCATCAAATTATCTGTTGAATTATATAAAGGTATTACAATGTGCAAAGATTTTGGATTAAAAGACCAAATATTGAGAGCAGGTGGATCAATACTCCCAAATATTGCTGGAGGTTGTGTAACAAACTCAGATGTTGAATTTTCCAGATTTTTAAAAATAGGATTCGGTTCGTCCGCAGAAGCTGAATGCCAGTTATTATTGGAGAAAGATCTAGGATATATTGAAGTTATCCAATCTAAAAACTAAGTATTGAACTTAACCAAATCAGAAAAATGTTAAATAGATTCATAAAAAAAGTTCATATTAGAAAGTAAATATTCTTGTTTATTCTTTTTTTAAAACTCAATAAGTTAATGCTTCTCTATTTCAACACACAACTAAGTCCTTGTCCCTAAAACCTACTTCAACTCCAGCACCTCTTTGTCGCCAAAATTGCTATAAGAACTGATTACCACTTTTTCTCCCCGTTTAAGTCCATCGAGTACTTCATAAAAGCTTGGATTCTTACGGCCCAAAGTTATACTTCGCTTGATGGCTCTCTGTTCATTCTTTTCCAATACATAAACCCAATTACCCCCTGTATCAGAAAAAAAACCTCCTACAGAAAGTAATTTGGCCTTTTGAGCTTGGCCTAGTTCCAGTCTGACAGGTGATGACTGACCGCGCCTGATCCCATCAGGGGCTTTAGACACAAAAGTCATATCTACTGCAAACCTGCCACTCCGTACTTCTGGATATACTTTTATAATTTCCATTTCGTATTTATCATTGTTAAATTCAAAAGTCGCTCTCAATCCGGTAAATATTCTGGAAATATAATGTTCGTCGATATCTGCTCTGAGCTTAAACCCATTCATATCATCTATTTGTCCAATATTTTGTCCTTGATTGATATTGGCCCCTATTTCTACATCTATGGATGAGAGTAATCCTTTTACAGGGGCTCTGACAACCAGATTTTCAAGGGTCTGTCTCCACAAATCTACATTTTTTTGTGTCCGTACTAGTGTGCCTTCCAATTGTTTTATTTGCAATTCTGCATTTTCCTGTTGGTACTTTTGTGACTCTATTTCGATTTGTCGCTGCTTCACCAAACGGTCATAATCTCTATTTGATTTTTGATAGTCCATGTCCGAAATCATATTGCTCTTAAATAGATATACATTTCTATCAAAAACATCCATGGCTTGTGCCATCTGAAAGTCGAGGTCATTCAATGTCTTCTGAAGATTAAATCGCTCCACTTTAAGTCTCTGCCTGGTATTTTGCAGATCGTTGACCAAACGACTGGCTTCCGTCTCTGATTGCAGAAAATTGAGTTTGAGTTGCTGATTTTCGAGTCGAAGTATGATTTCTCCTTCCTTGACCATACTACCGCCTTCAACCAATTTTTGTGTTACATATCCGCCCACGATGGCATCCAATTGGATGGTCTTGAGTGGTTGAACCACTCCTTGTACGATGATGTACTCATCAAAATTGCCTACTGTGACTTCTGAAATGGTAAGTTTTTCAATATCAACATTGAGCTTACTCCTCATGTCTGCAAAAGCAATTTGCCAAATGATGAAACTTAAAAAAACGCCCCCGAGTGATGAAAGAACGATCCTCTGCTTGGTCCAAAATTTCTTAGGCAATACCTTATCCATGCTTAAATAAATATTATAACATCATAATGCCATCAGTATGCCAATTATTTAATAACTTGATAATCAATATTATGGTGAAGTTCTTTTTAGTATCTTTGTCCGAAATTGGACAAGTGTGTACGATATATACATTGTACTTATGAATGGACAATTTTAAGGAAAAACCAAAATAAACCTACTTCCCAACTGTTTATTGTCCATATATTCAAGCGTACCTCCATGCATTTGCATGATCTGTCTGGACAGGCTTAATCCTATGCCCGTACCTGTAGCCTTTGTGGTATAAAACGGAACGAAGATTTTTTCTACATCTAATAGGTTTATTCCTGGGCCATTATCTATTATCTCAATAGTCTTATGCCGATCTTTCATATTTGCGCTAACTGAAATTTTGGGAATTATCACATCTATTGTAGCTTCTTTAGCATTTTTTAAAATATTAATAAGTACTTGTTCTATCTGATAAGTATCACAAAGTAAAGAGAAGTCATTTTTGATCTCAAAATCAATTGTCGCATGTTCAGAACTTTTAAAAAGTGTACTCACATGTATTAATAACTCAGAGACCTTCACCTCTTCCAATGATGGAGATGGAATATTGGTAAATTCCCTATATGCATTTACAAAATCCATTATACCCTTGCTCCGGTTGATGACCGTTGAGATAGCCGTTTTAAGATCGTCGATACCTGATCGTAATTCTTTATCCTTGACTCCTGAAAAATCTACTTCAATAATATCCCGCATTGTCTCTGAAAGTGAAACTATTGGTGTTACCGTATTCATAATTTCATGTCTCAACACCTTTGTAAGATTCTGCCACGCTTCCAATTCTCTGGCCTGCAGCTCTGAGCGAATATTATGAAATGCCACCAGCCTTATTTTTCTGTCGCGCAACATGATTTCTTTGACACTAAGTGAAAACTCATTACTATTTAATCTGAGCAGCTTTGACTCACCGGACACCATTGATATCATAAGGTTATAAATTTCAGGGTGGTGGGTTTTTATAGAACTTATATGTGATATTTTATATATTGAAAGCAACTTATTTGCTGCCTGATTAATAATTTCTATTTTACCATCAGAATTATAAGAAAGTATTCCTACATTGATCTGCTGAATGATGGCTTCTACAAAATGTAAAGTGGCTTCACGTTCAGCTCTTACCTGATTGAAGCTCTTTATTACAGCATTGAGGCTATTATTCAGTTCCTCAAAACTGTCTCCTTTTGAGTTATCTGCTCTGAATGTAATCGCAAAATCCTGATACTGAATAGAATCAAATATCCGGCTAAGTTTTTTATTGAGTGTTGTGGCATAATTATAAAGATTATATATTGTTATAACGATAATGAAAAATATTAAACAAACTAATCCAATTTTACCCTTAGTCAGAGCAAATGCAGCCATTGTCGAAAGCAAAACAATAATACTAACTCTGATAATGATGCCTATACTAAATTTGCGCATATGGATCGTTTGGCTTTTAAAATAAATGTGATGTTTTGGAGGTGAAAAAACCATTATAGCTTTTGATGCAAATATCGTTTTTTCAATCTATAAATGATCAAAATGACCCGTTTTGGCTACTCATTGATGATTGCTCCCAATCAGGGTCACATTCCATATTTTTCTATTCTGCGGTATAATGCTTGCCTGGTGATGCCCAGCTCCCTAGCAGCTTCTGTGATATTACCACTATATTTTTTTAAGATCTTCATGACAAGTTGTTTTTCCATTTCTTCTATCTGGAAACTATTCATCGCAATAAATGAGGATGTTGATCTGGATGTTCCCTCAAAAGCATCTTCACGAATCATATTTCCTGTAGAAAGTATTACAGCCCGTTCCATAGCATGTTGTAATTCGCGGATATTGCCTGGCCATGAATAAGCTATAAGCTTTTTTTCAAACCCTGAAGCCATTCCTGTCAATTTACGGTTATACCTTGTCCTGTATTTCTTCATAAAATAATCCGCTAATAACATTATATCATTACCTCGCTCCCGCAAAGGGGGGAGGTTTATTTCAATAGTATTGATTCTATACAGAAGATCCTGTCGAAAAGCTTTTTCTTCTATTCGCTTGTAGATGTTTTCATTGGTAGCACTTACCAGACGTGCATCAAAGGGTATTTCTTTATTGCTCCCCACTTTGATAAACGCTTTATTTTGAAGTGCATACAATAACTTGCTTTGTTGGTTTAATGGAATATTGCCAATTTCATCGAGAAAAATAGTACCCCCATCAGCTTCGTGGAATCTCCCCTTTCTATCTTCTCTGGCATCGGTAAATGCGCCTTTAACGTGACCGAACAACTCGCTCTCAAATAGTGATTCGTTCATAGATCCTAAATCTGCATGTACAAAGTTATTTTTAGCCCTGGATGATAGCCTGTGAATTTCTCTGGCCAATAAATCTTTGCCGGTCCCCATTTTCCCCAAGAATCAGAATATTTGCATCTGTGGGTCCGACCTGACCAATGAGTTCAAGTACTTTCTTCATTTCCTTACTCTCACAGATGATACCTGACATACCATTATGCTCAGATTCTGACCTTACATCCAAGGCTGCAATTAAATTTGAAAGAAGTCGGTCGTTTTCCCACGGTTTGAGTAAAAAATCTGATGCCCCGTTTTTAATAGCGCGGACTGCCATTTCGATATCGCCGAATGCTGTAAAAAGTACAACTTTCTGCTGCGGTTTTTTATCAAGAATATAATCCAGCCATTGAAACCCTTCAACACCAGTATTGACGTTTCGGCTGAAATGAGGGGGAAAAAAAAAGGGGGGAAAAAAAGGGGGGAGGGGGGAAGGGGGGGAGGAAAGGGAGAGGGTGGGGGGGGAGAAAAAAAGGGGGGGGGAAAAAAAAAAAGGGGGGGGGGAAGGGGGGGGGGGGGGGGGGGGGGAGGAAAGAAAAGGGGGGAGGGGGGGGGGGGGGGGGGGGGGGGGGGGAGGGGGGGGGGGGGGGGGGGGGGGGGGGGGAGGGAGGGGGGGGGGGGGGGGGGAGGGGGAAGGGGGGGAAAAGGAGGGGAGAGGGAAAGGGGGGAGGGAAAGGAAAGCGGAAGGGAGGGGGGGGGGGGGAGGGGAGAAAAGGGAAAAAAAAAAAAAGAACAAAAAAGAAGGGAAAAAGGGAAAAAAAAGAAGGGGGGAAGGGGGGAAGGAAAAAAAAAAAAAAAGGGGCCCCCGGCGGAGAAAAAAAAAAAGGGGGGGGGGGGGGGGGGGGGGGGGGGGGGGGGGGGGGGGGGGGGGGGGGGAGGCGGGGGGGGGGGGGGGGGGGGGGCGCGCCAAAAAAAAAGGGGGGGGGGGGGGAAAAGGGGGGGGGGGGGGGGGGGGGGGAGGGGGGGGGGGGGGGGGGGGGGGGGGGGGGGGCAAAAAAGGGGGGGGGGGGGGGGGGGGGGGGGGGGGGGGGGGAAAGGGGGGGGGGGGGGGGGTGGGGGGGGGGGGGGGAAAAAAAGGGGGGGGGGGGGGGGAGGGGGGGGGGGGGGGGGGGGGGGGGGGTGCTCCCCCAAAAAGGGGGGGGGGGTTCGTTAAAAAGGGGGGAGAAAAAAGGGGGGGGGGGGGAAAAGAAGGATGGGGGGGGAAAGAGGGAAAGAGGGGAAAAAAAAAAAAGAAAAAAAGAAATGGGGGGGGGGGGGGAAGGGGGGGGGGGGGGGGGCTTTCGTGGGGGGGAAGATAGAAAGGGAAAAGTAGGGGGGGGGGGGGGGGGGGGGGGGGGGGGGGGGGGGGGGGGGGGGGGGGGTAAAAACCAGGGGGGGGGGGAAAAAAAAAAGGGGGGGGGGGGGGAAAAAAAGAGGGGGGGGGGGGGGAAGGGGGGGGGGGGGGGGGGGGGGGGGGAAGAAAAAAGGGGCGAGAAAAAAAAAAAACCCAAAAAGGGGGGTTAACCCCCCCGGGGGGGGGGCGGGGGGGCCGGGGGGGGGGGGGGGGGGGGGAAAAAAAGGGGGGGGGGGGGAAAAGAGGGGGGGAAAAAAAAGAGGGGCATAGGGGGAAAAAAAGGGGGGGTGGAACAAGGGGGGGGGGGGGCCGGGGGGTGGAAAAAAAATAAAAAAAGGGGGGGGGGGGGGGGGGGGGGGGGGGGTGTGGCCGGGGGGGGGGGGGGGGGGGGGAAAGGGGAGGGGGATATTTGTGTTGGTTCCGGGGGGTAACCCTTTTTATTTCTTTCGGGGGAAAAATTGGTAATACCCCCCATGGGGCCCCCGGGGGGGGGGGGGGCCCCCCCCAAATTTGGGGGGAAGGGAAAAAAGAAAAATAAAATTTTTTTTTTTTTTTTTTTTTTTTTTTTTTTTTTAAAAAAAAAAGTTTTTTTTTAAAAAAAAATCCTGGGGGGGTTCATTCATATCCAGTAAGATTAGATCATAGTTATGTGTATTCAGAATATATGGTATCTGTTGAGCATTTTTCTCGATATCCACTCTGAAAAAATGCCTTTTCAAAAATAGATGTGCAGCATGTAGGATATGTACATCGTCATCTACGATCAATATGGATTTTTCTACCATTAATAAATTGTCACGGTAATTTGAATCATAAAGTAACAAACTTTAGTCGAGTACATACTTTCCTTCGGAATAAAATTTTAATATTTTTTCCTGAAGTATCAATTGATATTTAGTTATTGTCAGCGCACCTGATGCTCTCTCCATAATGCTTTGAGCGAGTAAAAAGTCCACCATCGTAATATTACCGGCACTCAATTGCTCAGTAACCAACGTCATATTCTCAGTTGCCAATTCAAGTAAGTTTCTGGCATTCTCATACCTTTTTTTCAGTATCCTAAATCTTGATAATGCCATTTCGATCTCCTGTTGAATATCAAGTAAGATTTTATCAAGATTGTTTTGAGTAATCATCTGCTGCACTTTAAGTTCCTGAATGACAGGTCTGTTTTTTAATCCTCTCAAAATTGGTATCGTAAGACCAAGAGAAATTGATCCGTTTCTGGTGTCATTGAGTTGTTGCGTAAAAGTACGTTCAGGATTGGATGAAGCATAAAATGTACTATAATCTGCACTCAATCCTATGACTGGGTATGATAGCGCTTTTGTGGCCTTTATATTTTCGTTTTGGCTTTGAATTCGGAGTTTCAGCTCCCTTATTTGCGGAAGTGACTCATTAATGCGGCTTTGGTCACTAAATGAAAAAAAAATATCCGGTTCAACCGGCGATAGAGTGATCAAATTTGAAACCTTAACATTCATTTGTTGAGAGAGTGTTATGAGTGCCGATTCTTGATCTAGTTCAGCATCCAACACTGCAAGTTCATCAGACTTTATTTGGTTGGGCAATTGTATTTCTTCAGTTTTAGTAGTTAAGCCCGCAGCTTTTCGTATAGTAAACCGCTCTGTTTGAATACTATCATTTTTAAGCTGAATCCTTGCATTTCGTATATTTTCTACTTGAGAAAGTGCATTGAGATATGAAACAATGACCGATAGCGTCAAAATATTTTTTGCTTTTTCAACACCATTTTCACGGGAAGTCACATCACTTTTACTGGATGCAAGCAGGTGGCAGTTTCTGAATGAAGTAAATATTGGAGTGCTTACCCCGAAACCTGCATATGTTGTATTATAATACTGATCAATATACGCATTGGTAAACCTGTCAATAGATCTACCAAAATTACCGGACTGAAACACACTTGCCCCTAACTCCGGGTAAAAATTACTCTTTGCCTGATCAACGCGCGACAATGACACTCTCAGGTCAAGTTGTGCACTTTTAATGTCAGGGTGGTTTTTTATTGCCTGATTTACACAGTTTTTCAATGTCCATTGCTGTGCATTGATATCCTGCTTACTGAGTAATACAACTAAGAATAAGAGAAATTTAACTATTTGAATTAATACTTTTACAAAATTCATATCAGGATATTCAGCCGTCTTTTAGTTTGATAATACCTTGACCAAAGGATACATTGTACTCAGAGTGAGTAACTTGCACTATAGTAGCACCATCTCTTTCGTTTAATTTTTTGAAAAGTCGCATTATTTCTTCTGCTTGTTCTGAATGCAGGTTGCCCGTGGGTTCATCAGCAAATATAACTTTAGGATTGATGGACAGAGCTCTTGCGATGCCCACTAACTGCTGTTGTCCCCCGGACAACTGATGCGGAAACAAGTCTTTTTTTGCTACCATAATGAATTTGTCCAAGATGTCTGCAACAACAGATCTTCTCTCAGAACCAACCATCTTCTTATACAACAGTGGAGTTTCAATGTTTTCAGATATTGTGAGCCCTTCTAATAAGTGGTATGCCTGAAATACAAAAGCAATTATATTTCGGTGTACCTCGTTTTTCTTTTTTTCAAAAATATTTTGAGCTTCTTCCACTTGATGACAAAATGATCCATTTGCAGCGTCTGCAAGAAGACCCAGAATATGAAGAAGGGTGCACCTGCCTGACCCTGATGGGCCCATAATAGAAACAAATTCACCCTGCCCTATTTTAAGATCAATATTTTGGAGCAAATAGGCTTTTTGTGAGCCATTTCCTACTTGTTTTGATATACTTACACATTCTATCATGCTGCTATATTGGTATATATCAATATTACCAATGGTATGCCAAAATCGTAAACAATTCATTTACAGCATATTGATGAAATATTAAAATAAAAACATGTCCGAAAATGGACGGTGGTGTACGAATAATGAATACCTGGTCGTAATATGTTGCTTTTTCCTTAATTATTCAAAGTTCAACATCAAATTGACCTGTTATGTTATGAAGCGTCACAGTTGTTTTTTGATTTCAGAATTGGGAGAAAGTTGATCTCATAATATTGTCGCTATCGCATTTTATTATTTTTAAAATGCCTTGATCACTCCTTAATCCCATACACAATCTGTTCTTTAAATGTATGAGGAAACTTCTCAATCCCCGGAAATCCTAATCTGATATCTTTGCCATTGTGCGGTATTTGGGCAGTGCCAAAAGGTAATCCCAGAGGCCAGAGAAATGCCGAAATTGATACCATACTTCCTTCCTTCCGGCAACTGGTAACTATGGTGCCAGATGTGCATTTCAGGGCTATTAAATATTTTTTTCATAAATGGTCCCAGCACAAAATATCCGACGGTTATTGAACCAATCAAACCCAACACTTTCACGACAACTGATGCGCCAATAAAAAGAGTAATGTCCGCAATTCCATATACCATCATTATACCAGCTAATAAGCCGACTACCGATCCGGTGATTCTTGCGCTTACATGAAAATTACTATGATTGTAATGACCTATAGAAAGTGCAAATATATGAATTATGAAAAAATCATAAAGGCCTATACCCATCAATGCCAGTGGAATGTATTCTATCGTACGGTAAACAATTGTCTCCATCCAATGATATCTAAGATGGGCCGCAAACCCCATTTCTTCAACACTGTGATGCACTTTGTGAAATTGCCATAACCAATCCACTCTATGAAGAAGTCTGTGCACCCACCATTGTACAAAATCACGAACTACAAAGCCTATCAGCAAAACAGCCCACAGAGGAAATGATCTCATTGGATTGGAAGCCTGCAAATCAAATCCAAATAAATCTATTACGCCACTATTGAATAGGTTTACAAATACGTCTGATGCCGCATTATAAATAACTAATGAAAAAAGAAAAAAATTGAAAAACATATAAAAAAAATCCAGCCAGAAATCCTTTCGAAGCTTTGGTTGATTTTCTCTCCACGGTTTTATTAATTCCAGTCCAAAGAAGAAAGCAGATACCAAAATCAACCAGTAAAAATAATTATGCCAGGAAGGGTGCGTAATCTCAGACCACAAATAGCCTGCATAACCTCCGTAACCATTTAAAAAAACACGAGTAATATCTCCCATAAATTGCCTCACTTGTATTACATATTTCTAAAATATTTATTTCTCCTTTGCCCAGCCATTATATCCGGCTGTGAGGTTATGTGCTTTTGTAAAGCCCACTTCTTTCATTATATTTACAGCCCTGGAACTTCTCCCTCCCGCTGCACAATAGACAATATATTCCTTATTTTTATCCAGCATACTCACTTTATCCTTAAAGTCAGGAGAAGAAAAGTCAATCTCCATGGCATTTTCGATTTTACCTTGAGCGATTTCTTCAGGCGTACGAACATCTAACAAGGCAATTTCTTGTGAAGTAGCAATCAATTCTTTGGCTTCTAATACATTTATATTAACCTTAAAGTCTTCAGGACTTGCCTGAGATGATTTGGAATGGGCCATTCCTGAACCCGATTTGTTGGTTTCCTTCTGTCCCTGACAGGAGATAATCATAAAACTCAAAAAAAGAATAACAAAGTATTTCATGTTAAAATCAATTTTTATAATTATAAATAAACACAATAATAGTCTATATTTTGTTCACTTGGAGCAACCAAAGTTACTTAATTAAGAATCAGACTTTCACTATAGGTAA
Organism: Saprospiraceae bacterium; assembly: GCA_016722285.1. Lineage (GTDB taxonomy): Bacteria > Bacteroidota > Bacteroidia > Chitinophagales > Saprospiraceae > OLB9. The sequence continues at coordinate 430,450 of JADKGI010000030.1, read as the reverse complement.
TTATCAGAAGCCTCAAATATTCTCCATGAATAATGCCCAATTTAAAAATTAAATATTCCTTACTCACTATAAAGTTTGCTAAAGTCTTAACTTTGCACAAAATTTAATAAATATGAATTTCGATATAATTATACTTGGTAGTGGTCCGGGAGGATATGTTGCAGCAATAAGGGCATCACAGTTAGGTCTGAATGTAGCAGTAGTAGAAAAAGAAAATTTGGGAGGTATATGCCTCAATTGGGGTTGTATTCCCACCAAAGCATTACTGAAAAGTGCTCAGGTATTTAATTATGTGAATCATGCAGCTGAATATGGTATCCAGGTGAGTGAACCTAAGGCTGATTTTGGTCAGATGATATCGAGAAGCAGAGATGTTGCTGACGGTATGTCAAAAGGTGTCAGCTTCTTGATGAAAAAAAATAAAATTACAGTAATTGAGGGATATGGCAAGCTTGCAAGAGGTAAAAAAGTGGTCGTTACTGACAAAGATGGCAAGAAAGCAGAATATTCAGCAGACCATATTATCATAGCAACAGGCGGAAGAGCCAAAGAACTTCCTAATCTTAAAATTGATGGAAAAAAAATTATAGGCTACAGAGAAGCCCTGACTCTTCCAGTCCAACCTAAAAAAATGGTCGTTGTAGGTGCCGGAGCAATTGGTGTTGAGTTTGCCTATTTCTATAAATCAATTGGAACTGATGTTACCGTGGTGGAATTCCTTGAGCAAGGATTGTTGCCCAGAGAAGATGCTGACATATCTAAGGAGTTGGCAAAGATTTTTAAGAAATCCGGAATGAATATCCTTGCTAATAGTTCTGTTGAGAATGTGGATATTTCAGGTGACACATGCAAAGTTACCATAAAAAGCAGAAAAGATAATAGTACACAAGTAATAGAATGTGACGTGGTTTTATCCGCTGCAGGGGTCTCTCCAAATACTGAAGATATTGGATTAGAAGCCTTGGGAATAGAAACTGACAGAGGATTGATAAAGACCGATTCGTATTATTGCACAAACATTCCTGGCATCTATGCGATTGGTGACGTTATACCGACTCAGGCTCTGGCGCACGTTGCAAGTGCTGAAGGCATCACTTGTGTTGAGAAAATAGCAGGACATCACCCAGAACCAATTGATTATAATAATATACCATCTTGCACGTACTGCTGGCCCGAAGTTTCCAGTGTCGGAATGACCGAAGACCAGGCTAAAGAAGCTGGTTATGACTTAAAAGTAGGGAAATTTCCTTTTTCAGCTTCCGGCAAGGCAAGTGCATCAGGAGCTAAAGGGATTTGTAAAAATCATATATGATGCGAAGTATGGGGAGTTGCTGGGAGCTCATATGATTGGTGCAAATGTAACAGAAATGATAGCCGAACTGATAGTAGCTAAAAAACTGGAAAGTACCGGACACGAAATACTCAAGTCAATCCACCCCCATCCTACTATGAGTGAGGCGATAATGGAAGCTACTGCCGCTGCGTATGATGAAGTCATTCATCTGTAAGAAAAGAATTTCATTCGGGGTAGAGTTTGAATAATTGCAGTTGATACAGTTGTTTATTCATTTTTCATTTAGGTTCTGATGAACAACAATTTCACAAATATGCCAAAGTGCATGGGAGATGCAGCTTCGTAGAACCTTTGTGAAGCAGCATTGACTCTGAAATTAGAATAATTCATTAGGTCAAACAGGTTATTTGAAGTGATTCCAATAGTCAGCTTTTTAGAAAGATTCTCTCCGGAATACAGTGTACCGTTTATTTCAAAAAATGAATTTGACTTTGCTTTATTTGCATCATCAAGAAACATACTGCTATTATAACCCAGATTAAAAATGGCATAAATCATTTTATTGCATTCAGCTGATACACACATATTTATTTTGTGAGCAGGGACTAACGGTTGGAAATTCTCTGCAAAATTACTCGCCCCTGAACTAAAATCCTTATACACAAAGTGTGAATATGTATAATTGGCCTGTAAGTTTATTCCCTGACAAATGTACCAGTCAGAATTTAATTCTACACCATTTCTTATGGTCTTGGCTGCATTACGAAAATAGGTTCTCCCTGGTGTTGAAACTAACTCATAGCCTACAATCTGGTCTGTAAGTTTGATGTGAAACAAAGATGCATGTAAGCTGAACCTTTTATCAATATCCAATTTTAGTCCGGCTTCCATTTGCACTGATTTTTCGGGAGAAAGTGTCCGGTTAAACCCACCTGTTTGGTCAGGATTATTTGATAATTCGTTTAATGTAGGCATTTCGAAAGCAGAATTCACATTGCAAAAAATATTAATATAAGAAGAAGCTTTGTACCCAAGCCCCAAAGAACCATTGAATGTGCTATTATTGGTTTGACCATCCTGAATACCATCCAAAATATAAAAATCCCGCAAAGAATACCTGTTAAAATCATATCTGAACATTTGATGCACAATAAATTTGGATGTTGTCATTTGATATTGCTGATATACACCCAGATTAAATACATTTTCGTTCTGATCTGCCTGTACAATTTCTTTTACTCCATTGCTGTTTTTTGAAAGAATTCTATGGTCAGCTTGGTATTCTATGGATTGACCCAACGAAAAAAGGTTATTGTTACTATTCCTGTACTCATAGACATTATTAATACCTGCAAAACTTCGGGTTAGATCTATCCACCCGCTGTTCTGAAATGGAAGCCTGCCCGTAAAATCTCTGTATCGGTAAAATGTGCTTGATATCCAAGTTGATTTATCACTTTGTACATATGTGGATTTTACTGCAGTGGTCAATCCCTGGACTGATTCTCCTGACTGAAATTGAACATTTCTGGCATTGGCCTGGTATCGATCTGATGCAAACTCCACTAAAGACAAACTGCCGGGATCCTCTCCCAAAGGCGAATAATAAGCTGATTGAATCAAGTCAATTTGCCATTTTTTACTAGCTGATATAATGGTTTTATTATATAATGTCGTATTGCTGGCTTTTGAAAATGATCTCTTACTTTCGAAATGGTGGTGATTTATAGATATGATATTCTTCCATCCTGATTTTAAAATACCATATCTCACTCCTCCATCAAAGGATCCAAGTGTATTTTTTCTTAGATTTACAATGGTGCCACTTATAAATGGATTGCTTCTCATAGCCAATGCGCCACCGGCAGCATTTCCTAATCGGGCTGCCATGGATGATCGCATTATATCCACCTGGGCTATATCGAATACACTGATTTCATCCATCTGTGTTGTGCCATCTGGCGAGGTTAGCGGAATTCCATCCTGATAAAGGCGAATACCTCTAATACCAAATGCTGATCGGCTCCCATATCCTCTTATCGAAATACGTACATCCTGAGCAAAATTTTCGCCATTGAAAGATTGGACTCCCGGCTGCCTGTCAAATAGATTTCTGACATTATTCTGAAAACGATCAAGGTCTGATGCAGTATCTTTCTGAAAAGTCCATGGAAGTGTCCCAGAAGATTTAATATCCGTTAGTAATACCTCTTCCATTATTCCGAAGAGTAGAGTGTCTTTTTCTTGCGAAAATATATTACCACAAATGGTGTAAAGCATTATAATACACAAGATCACTCGATTTTTCATACCAAATCAATTTGGTTTTTGTGCAACGGCAATTCTGTCCTTACCCTGTAGATCCTTAAATATCTGAACATTTTCCAAACCACCGTTCTCAAATGCATCTTTAACATCGTCCCCATGGTTTTCGTTGATTTCGGTCAAAAGAAAACATCCCGGATATTGACAATTCACAACAAATTTTGCAATTGCAAAATAAAATTCTATGGGATGGTCTTTAACGAAAAGGGCCGTATGAGGTTCATAATTTACTACATTTTGCGACATTTTATTTTTTTCATTCATAGATATGTAAGGTGGATTTGAGATAACTACCCGGACTTTTGGTAGGTCATTCCATTGAATCTCTTCAAAATATCATTTTGTATAAATTCTATATCGACATGATGCATATCTGCATTGGTCTGAGCTGTCTTTAGGGCAGGTAAGCTAATATCTGTAGCATACATTGATATAGGTTTTTTACTCTTCTTTGCAAGGCTAATCGGAATTATGCCGGAACCTGTCCCAATGTCCAGAATCGTGTCAACTTCATTATGCTTAATCAAATCCAATACCATATAGACAAGTTCTTCCGTTTCAGGTCTCGGTATTAGAACAGATGGGTTTACAATAAATTTAAATCCGTAAAAGTCTGCATAACCACCAATATATTGCCAAGGTTCATGAGCCAATAATCTCTCAAGAGCGTTTTGTAATATTTCACACTGAGCTTTAGTTAGCTCCTTTTCGGACCAGAATGTTTCATTAAATATATCTTCGATCAGATATCTTGAAATAGTAGATGCTTCTCTGTCATCGTATATATTGGTCAGATTTTCCGCCAGAAAACCATATGCTTCTACAAAGGTCATCACAAAAATTTAAAAGTAAAACAAACAGCTAAAATGGAAACAATACAATATGCAAAGTAATATTTCAAATTAATATATGCTGAGAAAGGAATATCGTTTTTTCTTTTATTGAAAAGAATTAATATTATTTTTTGAATAAAATATGAAAACATGGTTGCAAAGGCAAGGCCATATATACCCCATCTCTGCATCCACCAATAGCTGAGGATGATATTGCAAATCAATTCGGCAATGCCAGACCAGATAATGATCTTATGCTGATGAAGTGCTAAATTGTATGCTTGTGGAATTAAAACACGACTTGTCAGGATCAATAAATAAATATTAAAAATAAAAGCTGAAGTCCTGAACTCTGGTGAATAAATTACAGAGAATATGTAAGGACTAGCTAAAATAAGTACAATAGAAACGGGAAATAAGTAATGCATAAGTAATGTAGCCCTGATTTTAAGCTCATCTGACTTGATTCTCCCGTTCATCAACAAAGGGATCATAGCAGCTGAAAGACTACTATACAAAACAGCAGATAATGGAAGTTCTCTTGAACCATATCTGAAAATGGCAAATGTACCTGAGTCAAAATATTTTGATACAAACCATCCATCAACAAAGTCCATAGCGCTGCCTAATGCCATGTTTAGTATAAGTGGTATAGAAAACAATAAAAAAGTACGCGCAATTTCATTATTCCAGGTTTTAAATTTATGCAATTCTACAATATATGTCAGGTAGATTAGTTTGACGACAGAAACTATAATTATTCCAAGTAAAAATGCTTTTACAGATGGATTTAAGAATGCAATTGTAATGACTATAAGCAATGTTAAAGCCGGGTTCCATAAAGCATAATACTTAAGTTCTGATGAATTCCTCCTAATCAGCAATACATTTTCAATCATCATAAGTGGGGATGCTAAAGCTAAATAAACAGCTGCTACACCCAGGTGATGTATTGATTCATCTTCAGTAAACAGATATGAAATAAATTGAGGAAAAAGAAATATAATTATTCCAGTGCTGATCCCCAACAACACCAATAAAACCAATACAGTGTGAATAAATCGCAGTTTGTCATCAACAGTAGGATAAAAGGAGATCATAGCATTTTTGATCCCCGTTGACCAAAAGTATGATAATGATGATGTTATAAATATTAAGAGCTCATATGACCCCAAACCATCCTTTGACAATCCACTTCTAACCATTATTACTGAAATAATCACGCTTGTCAGATATCTCGTTATCTGGTAAAACTGATAAGCATTTACAACATCATCAAGTTTGGAGTTTATCTTTCTAACAAGATTCGCCATGGAAGAAAGAATTTCTTTTGCTCATTTAATATTTAATTTATGGTGCAAGATAAGATTTCAACAATTAAATGGCTCTATTTTAAATTTCAATTACAAATATCCAGCTGCCGCAATAATATAGATGTAATTTTTGGTCAGTATGATTTCATGATTTTATCTTATTCTATAATTGGTTCAGAATCGGAAACAGAATTCCCATAATGTATCAATGCAGATATTGTTTTTTCATGAACATATATATCTCATAGTCAATTATTTAAAATATATTATTGACAGTACTTTTAAAAAAATGGTTTATAAAATTAAGTATAATGCAGGAAAATACGGCTTACAAAAATATTCAATACACTTTTAAAAAGTATAATTATAGTGGTTCAAAAGTCCCAGAATCAGGATTATACTTTTATATAATTTCAAATTTAGTTTTCGTTAATTCGCTTCGATTCCGCTATAAAAAATTTAAACCATAATAAAATATTTTTGGGTTTCTCCATATCACATACCAATTGTTGTCTTGAAAATAACCTTATGTCAAAATGTCGGTATTTAGTTTCCAGATTGTTAAGCTGAAACAAGCATACTTGTGTGCGCGAAATAACCAATAGATCTATTTGCCTATAAAATTTGAGCTTCGAACGTCGGGAAAATGGCAACTCTTCCAATGCATTTTTCCAAATAGAAATGTATTTCTCAAGATTCTTACTAATTTCGCCTACTGAAGATGATGTATTTGCAAGGGTAAAAATACCGTCCTGTTTGTCTTTATAGATATCAAAAACATCATTCGCCATTTGTACCAGTACACTTAAATGATAGAGCATTTCTACTTCATCTTGATTCGGAAGTGGAACCAAAAGTTTAGAATATAATAAAGCCGAGTTACCTGCTTTTTGGATCGTAATTTGTTCAATATCAGACTTTGAAATATTCTTATCAAATTGCTTTAAACTCTCCTTCTGACTATTCATCAATCTGGTAAGTGCTAAAGAATAATCATGATTCAAATCACTAACTTTTTCTAATTCATGCAGGAGCAACCTGGATACTTTTTGATGTTCATTTTCAACCTGATAGTTTGAATTATGATCGGCTATTCTGATTATTTGATCGGGATGAAGTTTAAACTTATCAAAATAATCATCAATCAAACCACTTAATGCGCCTACAATTGTGAAACATTTCCTTTGTTGTAGTGAAAAATTAAGCCCCCTCAGTCTTTGGAATGGCCCAGCAAAAAGTAAAATAACAGAGAAGCCATATACATTTTTAATCCTCTTTTCATCAATTATAGTATATGATGGATCCTGATGCGTTTGATTTATTTTTAAAAATCCAAATAAATACTTTTTCAGAAATATCTTCTGTTTTATGTATTCTATGGATAAATACAGTAGGTAATAAATAAAACTTCCAAAATCAAACACGCAGAAATTATTTAATGATAAAATTAATGGGATTTGTTCATTGCGCAAACCAAAATGATATATTACATTTATTATTCAGTGAAAAATATATCAGATCAAGGGACGCATTGAAATGCTCCTTTAATTTCCGGATTATTCAGGCTGAATTATGAATAAAATCAATTCGACAATTATTTTTAAACGGAAATAGGCTTTATGCTTCCTGTGCTTGTGTTTTCATTACAGCCGCATTGTCATGCCCCAGATATTCTTCTATAAAGTAATGACCTCCATACAAAACTGGTGTCAAGAGGATAGCCATGCTACCTTTGTAAATATAATTTACGGTGCCTATAGCCAAAACCCGGGTCAAATCCCAATCAGATCCAATCCAGAAAGCAATAAGCAGTACAATATAACTGTCCACAATCTGTGAAATCAAAGTAGATCCGGTAGCCCTCAACCACATGTGTTTTTCTCCAGTCATGGATTTAATTTTATGAAATACTGCCACATCCAAAATCTGCCCAACCAAAAAAGCGACCATTGAACCAATTATTATCCAAAGACCCTGACCCATAATCTTATTGAATGATAAATTCATATCAACTATACTCAAGGCAGTATTCTCAGTAAGTCCACTCTGAAATTGCCACCATTCGTTCGGAGGCAAACCAATGGCTCCATAGATCATAATAAATGCGTATATGACAATGCTTATGGCAAGATATGAAAGAAATTTGACAGCTTTGGTTCCATAATATTCATTTATCAAATCTGTCATTATAAAAACTACAGGCCAGAGTATAGCACCGGCAGTTAGGTTCAACCCCAACCCATCAACACCCAAAATAGTCAGGTTTAATGAGGGAAATCCAAATAATTTTTCAAGAGAAAAAATTTTGCCTCCAACAAATTCAGCAACGATAGTATTTCCAATAAGAAAACCCGCAAGGACTATAAATAAAATGACGCCTTTACTTTTTAAAATAGTTTTTACTGCCATATTAACTAATTGTTTTGAACAGATTCTAAATGAAAACCCAATGGAAAACAAAAAGTTTAAAGTTCATAATTGGGTTTAATAGAATGCAATCTATCAGAACCATCATAAAAATTTCGAATTATCGACACTACATCGTCAGGATTATCCGTAATAGGGAGCAAATCCATGTCTTTTGAAGAAATATTATTAGCCTGAGTAAGCATTACATCACCGATCCACTTTTTCAGTCCGCTCCAATATTCGGTTCCGACAAGGATGACCGGAACTTTACTTATTTTATTTGTTTGGATCAATGTCAACACTTCAAATAATTCATCCAGAGTACCAAATCCACCAGGCAATACAATAAATGCCTGCGCATACTTAACAAACATCACTTTGCGCACAAAGAAATATCGGTGGTGCAAAATTTTTGCAGGCTCAATATATGGATTGTTAAACTGTTCAAAGGGAAGATCTATATTTAATCCGACTGATAATCCGCCCTGAAGGTATGCACCTTTGTTAGCAGCTTCCATAATACCTGGTCCACCGCCAGTGATAACCCCAAAACCCTCCTCAGTACATTTTGAGGCGATTTCAGTGGCCAGTTTATAAAAAACATCGTCCGGTTTAGCTCGCGCTGATCCAAAAATTGAAATACACGGGTCCAATTTATTAAGAATCTCAAAACCATCAACCAGTTCTGCAATCACTTTAAACATTGTCCATGAGTTTTCACCCTTTATTTCGCTCCATTTTTTAATCTCTCTATGTATGTGGGAGTCAATTTTCGCTAATTCTTTGTCACTCATATAGTATTTTGTTTAAAAATTTAAAAAACAAAAAAAAACCTGCGTCTTAATCAGGTTAAATCGCAGGTTTCATAATTTGTCGGAATAACCTCAGGCCAATACGCCCTTATACTTCTCGAATTCTTCTTTTATATATTTGTTGAATGTGCTGAAATTGTCAAATTGGTCAAATAGCGATTGTATGGCATTGCCTCCACTCGCATTACAATACACAAATGTTTCCACATCATTTGAAGTAATGGTATTTCCTGACAAAATGATAAGTCTCTCTACAACATTTCTCAATTCCCTGATATTGCCGGTCCATTTAACCTTCTGTAGCAATTTTACAGCACTGCTGTCTATCTTCTTAAGTGAAACATTATATTCATCGCACACAATTTCAATAAAATATTTAATTAATTCAGGGATATCATCGGTTCTGTCATTCAAAGAAGGTACATTGATGATAATAACAGCGAGTCTGTGGTACAGATCTTCCCGAAAATTGCCCTTCGCGATTTCTGCTCTTAAATCTTTGTTGGTAGCTGCAATAACTCTCACATCCACAGTCAGGTCTTTTTCGCCTCCTACCCTTGTAATTTTATTTTCCTGTAGGGCTCTCAATACTTTTGCCTGAGCCGAAAGACTCATATCACCTATTTCATCCAGAAAAAGAGTCCCTCCGTGAGCTTGTTCAAACTTGCCTAATCTTTGCTTTATGGCCGATGTAAAAGAACCCTTTTCGTGCCCGAAAAGTTCTGATTCTATTAGTTCTGAAGGTATAGCCGCACAGTTTACTTCTATAATATTATAATCACTTCTTTTACTCAATTGATGGATATATCTGGCAACTAGTTCTTTTCCTGTTCCGTTCTGCCCAGTTACCAGCACTCTTGCATCTGTCGGTGCTACTTTTTCAATAGTTGATTTGATAAGCTGAATACTTTCAGATTCACCGATCATCTCCTGCACTTTAAAGTTACTTACTTTTTTCTGGAGGACTTTCTTTTCAGTAATAAGACTTGATTTGTCAAGTGCATTGCGCAAGGTAATTAGCAGTCGGTTGAGATCCGGTGGTTTCTGTATAAAATCAAAAGCCCCTTTCTTAACCGCTTCAACAGCAGTATCTATATTACCATGACCTGAAATCATAACCACAGGTGTATCTGGTGAAATATTCTGTATCTTTTCAATGGCTTCCATGCCATCCATTCGTGGCATTTTAACATCAAGAATGATTACATCATAGCTCGATTGCTTTATTTTGACGATACATTCCACACCGTCAACTGCCTCCTCGATATCATATTTTTCAAATTCCAGAATGTCACGCAGCGTTTTTCTTATACTCTTATCATCATCAACAATCAGAATTTTAGCCATACTATTATATCTTTGTATATTTTTAAAAATGTATCCGACGAATTAAAAATTAATTTCGCGCTGTAAATATATAAGTTTTATTCTTAATAGGTAAAATTTGTCTAATCAAATTTATAAATATTATTTTTATATGTAATTTGTTGTTGGTTTTATTTTTCAACTTTATCTTTGACCTTAATAAATAAAATCTTGATACCATGCAAAAAATCAATCTTGCCGTCATCATAGGAGGAAAATCACCCGAACATGCCATTTCGCTCAGATCAGGAAGAAGTGTTGTTCAGTATCTTGACAAAACCAGGTATGATATCACTGTATTGGGTATTGATAAAGATGGCAAATGGTATCTTCAGGATACTAATGACTTTTTTGGTCAATGCCGATGATAATTCACTTATTGCATTAAAACCTACGGATATAAGAGTTTTTTTGGATTCCGATGGCAAAAAATGTTATGTACTAAACAGGAAAAATAATAAAAAAATAATAAAAATAGATGTTGCATTTCCTGTATTGCACGGGGCTTATGGTGAAGATGGAATTATTCAAGGGTTATTCAGATCTGTAAATGTCGCATTTGTTGGAGTTGACCTTATGGCTTCTGCGGTGGGCATGGACAAGGATATTGCCAAACGATTGTGGCGGGATGCTGGTATTCCCATAGCCGCTTTCGAGGTAGTCGATTATAGCAATAAATCTAAAATTCGATATGAATCCATCGTTAAAAAACTTGGCCTGCCTTTATTTGTTAAGCCTGCAAATGCCGGTTCTTCAGTTGGAGTCCATAAAGTCAGTAACAAAGATGAGTTTAAAGCCGCTATCAAAGATGGGTTTTTGTACGACAGAAAACTGTTGATTGAAGAGGCCATTACTGGTATTGAAGTGGAATGCGCCGTGTTAGGTAATGAATTTCCTGAATCATCTGTAATCGGTGGTATTATGCCAACTCAGCAATTTTATTCTTATGATGCAAAATATATTAGCAGCACAGGAGCTAAATTAATGATACCAGCTCCTATAAGTGCAGAAACCAGCAAATATATACAGTCTATGGCAATAAAAGCATTCCGGTGTATTGGTGCTGAAGGTCTTTCCAGGGTAGATTTTTTCCTTAAACCAGACAATTCTATAGTCATCAATGAAATAAATACATTGCCCGGTTTCACTAACATATCAATGTATCCTAAACTCTGGGAAGCAGCAGGAACACCTTATACCGATCTCCTGAACAAGCTTATTGATCTGGGTTTAAAGAGACACAAAGAAATTAAAAAATTAAAAACAACGTGGTAAAATATTAGCAATATGCCGCCATTTTTTGTTGTATATTTTCAGCTTTTTTCCTCACTTCATCCTGAAAATCCAATCCCGAACCTGCATATATTATCTCTCTCGATGAATTGATAAGCAATCCCACATCTTCATTTTTTCCACATCGAATGACAGCTTCTAGATCGCCTCCCTGTGCCCCAACCCCTGGCACAAGAAAAAAATGATCTTTGGCAATTTCTCTGATCTGGTTTAATTTTTTAGGATGTGTTGCACCGACTACAAACATAAGGTTTTCAGGACTTCCCCAAAGTTGTGATTTTTCGATTACAGAGTGGTAAAGCGGCTTATTATCTGCACACGTAATCATCTGAAAATCATTGCTTCCTGAATTACTTGTAATCCCTAATAGTATAACCCATTTATTACTAAATTCCAGAAAAGGAGCTACAGAATCTTTCCCCATATAAGGAGCAACGGTGACGGCATCAAAATCAAAGTATTCAAAAAATGTGCGTGCATACATCTTGCTTGTATTTCCTATGTCTCCTCTTTTAGCATCTGCGATAGTAAATATTTCATCAGAAATATAATCGATTGTTTTTTCTAAAGATCGCAACCCTGTTGGTCCCAGGGATTCATAAAATGCCAGATTAGGTTTATAGGCTACACAAAGATCTTTTGTCGCATCTATGATATGTTTATTGAATTCAAAAACCGGGTCGTTGGACTTTTTAAGATGTTGCGGGATTTTCTGAATGTCCGTATCCAATCCAATACACAAACAAGACCTTTTCGATCTTATATTATCAATTAACTCTTTTCTGGTCATGAATTAAAAATAACCATTGATGGCTTCAACAGATTTGATCTCAGGTAATCTTGATTTAATGGCTTGCTCCACCCCTGCACGCATAGTCATGCCGGACATCGAGCAATGTTCACAATTGCCCATCCATCGTATCCGCACAATAAAATCTTCCGTCACCTCGACAAGTTCTATATTGCCTCCGTCCACTGCAAGATGGGGCCGAATATCATCAAGTGCATGATTAACTCTGGTAAACATATCTGAAGTATCGGTTAGCATCATATGACAAAGATAGTGCTTTTAATTTTCAGTTTCTATTTTAAATAACATAATTGACAATTCTGATAAATCAATTACCAATATAAACCACATAAATTGTATTAATGTTCCACTTTTACAATTCTGGTCGGTCCATATAATTCATGTCTCAATTTCACTTGATTGGCTACATTTTTAGCCAGATTCTCGAAAGTAGTATTCAGGATATGACCAATCACTGTTGCCGAAGGAATACCTGAGTCACCCGCTTCACGCACGCTCTGAACAATAGGAATCTGTGCCAAAAGTTCAGTTTGTGCCATCGCTGCCAATCTCTGTCCTCCACCTTTACCAAACAAATAATATTTATTATCGGGTAATTCCTCTGGCGTGAACCAACTCATATTCTCCACGACTCCAAGGATAGGTACATTTACATTTGGCAATAAAAACATATTCATTGCTTTTACGGCATCGATTACAGAAACCTCCTGTGGTGTAGTAACAATAATAGCTCCTGTGACAGGCACGGTTTGTACCAGAGTCAGTTGGATGTCTCCTGTCCCCGGAGGCAGGTCTATAACAAGATAGTCAAGCTCAGGCCAAAGGCAATCCTGAATGAATTGGCGCAAAAGACCTCCCAATCTAGGTCCCCTCACAACAACCGCCTGCTCAGGTTCAACTATGAAACCTATAGATATAACATGTATTCCATGGGCTTGAAGTGGAATAATTTTATGTTTTCCATAGAGTAATTCCACCTTGGGGCGATGACCAGCTAATCCCATCATAGTAGGAATAGACGGTCCATACAGATCAGCATCTATGAGGCCAACTTTATATCCAGCTTTAGCCAATGACACAGCAAGATTTACTGAAACAGTTGATTTCCCCACTCCACCTTTTCCTGATGCCACTGCAATCACGTTTTTAACTTGTGGTAATACAGATTCAGGACCATCTCCATTACTGGATTTTATTTTTAAATGAATATGAACATCTGCATCCGGGTACTCCTTTTGGATCTGTTCCATACAAGCAAAATTCATTGCAGATTTTAGTTCATTGTCATTGGACTGCAGCACTATAGAAAATGAAATCTTATTTTCATCAATTTTAAAGTCTTCAACCATTTTGGAAGTAATCAGATCTGTCCCGGTTTTTGGGTCCTTAACATTTCGCAGTGCATCTACAACTTTGTTATTGTCAATCATTCTGTTTATTTTTTTCATGTATATAAGGTTAATAACTTGTCAATTGTTCATTGAATTTTAGAGAATAATCTATATATTCATAATTTTGCATTGAAAGTTACTTAAAGACTAACTACCTGCATGAACATATACAGAAATATAAAGGCGCTTCCCCCATTTAAAAACGCTGTTATCACTATCGGTTCTTTTGACGGTGTGCATACTGGTCATCAAAAAATACTTTTAAGGGTTAAGGCCCTTGCTGACGAAATAAATGGTGAAAGTGTTGTGATAACATTCTACCCGCACCCCCGGAATGTGGTAGATCCCGGAGATCAGGAAATGTATATATTAAACACATTAGATGAAAAAATTGCCCAATTAAAATCGCTAGGTATCAATAATGTGGTCATAGTACCTTTCACATTTGAATTTTCAAGACAATCTCCCAGAGAATATATTGAAAACTTTATAATAGGAAATTTCAATCCCAGATATATTGTCATTGGATACGACCATAAATTTGGCCTTAACAGAACAGGTGATATAAGTCTGTTCAGAGAGTATGAAAAAACTGGAAAGTTTGCTGTAGTAGAAATACCCCGACAAGAAATAGAAGAAATTGGGGTAAGCAGCACCAAAATAAGAAAAGCACTCCAATCCGGCAATATAGAAGAAGCTAATCTCTTTCTGAATCACCCCTACATTCTTTCAGGAAAAGTAATTCATGGCGATAAGCTCGGTTCAAAATTGGGTTATCCTACAGCAAATCTTTATATATCTGAAAAAGAAAAATTAATACCCGGTGAAGGAGTCTATGCTGTTCAAACGGAAGTTGACACCGAGGTATTTGATGGCATGATGTACATTGGTAAACGGCCAACTATAAACGATCAGGCTGGTATGAATATCGAAATTAATATTTTTGATTTTAATCAAAATATTTATGATAAAATAATAAAGATTCAGATACTGAAATTCCTGAGAACCGATATCAAATTTGATAATCTGGATGACTTAAAGGATCAGTTAAGAGTCGATGAAAAAAATGCTATCATTGCGCTGGATGAAATCAAAAAAATTGACAAACCAAACCCCAAAATCACAATAGCTATATTAAATTTTAACGGCTCAGAATTGCTGGAGTCATATCTGCCAATGATGGAGTATTCTTCAGGCACATATGAATTTGAAATATTAGTGATAGATAATAAATCAGATGACCTCTCAGTGGATTTTGTAAAAGAATGGTATCCTGAGGTAAAATTAGCTGAACTGTCAAAAAATTATGGCTTTGCTGAAGGGTATAATAAAGGTTTGAAAGATATTGAAACTGAATATATTGCCATTATTAATTCTGATGTTATGGTGACTGAAAATTGGCTTGACCCAATTCTACTGGCATTTGAACAGGATAAGAATATTGGAGTAGTTCAGCCTTTGATCCTGTCTCTTGAAGACAAAGCCAAATTTGAATACGCCGGAGCTGCCGGTGGTTACCTGGATATGTTTGGCTACCCATTTTGTCGCGGCAGAATTTTTAACAAGATAGAAAGTAATAATGGTCAGTATGACCATGATGCCGAAATATTTTGGGCCAGTGGTGCGGCCTTGGTGTGTAAAACAAAGGCTTTTAAAGCATTGGGCGGATTTGATGGCGGTTTTTTTGCACATCAGGAAGAAATAGACCTCTGCTGGAGATTCAAGCAAGCCGGATACAAAATAAAATGTGTTGGAAGCAGTAAAGTATATCATGTTGGGGGTGGAACCCTTGATTATAACGATCCCAGAAAAGATTTTTTGAACTTCAGAAACAATTTGTACCTGCTTACTAAAAACGAGAATCTGATAAATCTGGTTTGGCTGATACCTTCTAAATTGATCCTGGATGGTATAGCGGGCATTAAATTCCTGTTGGAAGGTAAGCCAATGGCTATGGCAGCTGTGATAAAAGCACATCTATCTTTCTATATACATCTACCGCTTGTCATGGAAAGACGCAATAAAGAGCAAATGCTGATATATCGCAATAAGATCAATAAACCCAATATGAAGGGAAAATACACCGGTTCCATTGTTTGGAAATATTTTGTAGAAGGATTGGAAAAATTTAGTGATTTAAAATTTTAAACAATTTGTTGTCAAAAGATTTAAAAATAATATTTGAGGACGATTATATCATTGCTGTGGATAAGCCTTCCGGCATACTGACGATCCCTGACAGATTTAATCCAAATATTTTGAATCTCGTCTCGGTCTTAAAACTAAACTACCCTGAAATTATCCCCATACACCGATTAGATAAATTTACATCTGGTGTAAACCTGTTTGCCAAGGATGCTGATACACACCGATTGCTCTCTATGGCATTTGAATCCAGATCTATAGAAAAATATTACTATGCTATTGTAGATGGTATTCCTTCCCCTGAAAGCGGTAAGATAAATGTGCCTCTAACTGAATCCAGTGTTACTCGGGGTAAAATGCTCGCACATAGCAGAGGTAAAGAATCAGTGACTGAATATAAAATCGTAAAAAATTCAGAAACTATGCTTTGGTATATTTGCGTTTGCATACCGGAAGAATGCATCAGATAAGAGTCCATATGCAATATCTTGGTAATCCTCTCATTGTAGATACACTCTATGGTCAACGAGCCAGCTTTTTTCTCTCAGAGATAAAACAAAAAAAATTTAACCTGGCGAAAAATGAAGAAGAAAAACCAATATTGACCAGGCAACCGCTCCATGCTGAAAAGCTCATATTAAATCACCCATTCACTAAACAAATAGTGTCGATCTCATCACCCCTACCCCGTGACATGCAAGCTGTTATAAATCAGATGGAAAAGTGGGTCAAATAACAGGGGACAAAAAAATTTCATATTCTACTTTAGCAACAAGAAAGCGATGGCAGCAAGTGCCGGCAAACCCTGTATGTAAAATATCTTCCTGGAAACAGAATACCACCCATATAATCCCGCTACCAGAACACAAATAAGAAAAAACAGGGCAATATTATCTGACCACTGTTTGTCTTGGATAAATAATGACCAAAGCAGCCCTGCCGCTAAAAATCCGTTGTATAAACCCTGATTGGCTGCCAGTCCTTTTGTCTTTTCAAAAAGTTCAGGGCTTAACGTTTTAAACGTTCTCTTTCCGACGGTAGTCCAGGCGAACATTTCAATCCACAGGAAATATACGTGCAAAACGATAACTATCAGAATAAAAATAATTGCAAGTAAAGACATGGAATTTTATTTTTTTGTAAAAATAATATTCCTATTACATTTTTTGGCACGGTATTGGATATTATTTACCCGAGATTGAGTTTATGAGTATTTAATTAAGCAAATTGTTTACTCGGGACCGATTCTGTAGGGAGAATCGGTCTTTTTTTTGCCTTAAACCGATCCCTCTACTTCAAAAGATAAGGTTTCCCACTCCAGCATTTTTATTTCAAGATTCTCCTGAAGTGACTGATATTTTTTATTTGTTTCCACATAATGGAGATTTTCATAAAAATTAGGATCAGCCAGTTTTAACTCCAATAACCCAATATCATTTTCAAGTTTGCTGATATCGCGTTCCACAGCACTAATTTGTTTCTTAATTCGTCTAAGATCTTCAGAGTCTATCTTTTTTATCATGACAGCATCCTTGCTGCCATTTGTGCCATTGTCTGACTTTTGGAGTTCCACAGAACGCATATTATCCATTTTCTTTTTATCAAGAAAATATTCAATATCACCTAGGTATTCTTTTGTATATCCATCCTTAAATTCAATGACCTTGTTAGTAAGACCGGCTAAAAATTCCCGATCGTGAGAAATCACCAGTAGTGAACCGCCATAATCCTTCAAAGCATTTTTTAATATCTCCTTGCTATAGATATCAAGATGATTTGTCGGTTCGTCCAGAATCAGAAAATTACAAGGTTTCATTATCAAAGATGCCATAGCCAGTCTGGCTCGCTCTCCTCCGGACAAAACCATTACCTTTTTATCAACATCATCACCTGAAAATAAAAATGACCCAAGTATATTTCGCACCCTTGACCTCATCTCCTCAGGTGCTTTATCTTCCATTACCTGCATCACGGTACTCTTTAAGTCTAGTAATTCAGATTGATTTTGAGCATAATATGAAAGATGCAAATTAGAACCTGCTTCTACTCTTCCGGAAGTAAAATCCAGTAGTCCAGCCATGATTTTTGCCATAGTGGTTTTACCCTGACCGTTCTGCCCCACAAACGCAATTCTGTCCCCTCGCTCTATCGTTATATTGATACCACTGAATACCTTCTTTTCACCAAAAGATTTTGATATATCGACAGTCCTGATAACATCTCTACCCGATCTGGGTACTTCTGCAAAACGAATGTGCATCGCTTTGGTAATCTCTGAAGGCATTTCAATACGATCTACTTTTTCAAGTAGTTTTTGCATGCTTTGAGCCATTTTGGTTTTGGTAGCCGACGCCATAAATCGATTTATAGTTTTTTCTTTCTGTGCAATATCCTTTTGCTGATTTTCATAAGCAGCTATCTGTACAACACGTTGCTTTTCTTTTTCTTCAAGAAATTTTCTGTAACTAAGTTTATAATCATTTATTCCTCCCATCTCCACTTCAACGATTCGATTGCACACATTTTCGAGGAATTGAATATCGTGTGAAATGACAATGACAGTACCGGGGTATTCTATCAAGTAATTCTCCAACCAGATGATGGATTCAATGTCGAGATGATTGGTAGGTTCATCCAGCATGAGCAAATCAGGGCTTCAAGTAGCAACTTAGCAAGCTCTATTCTCATCTTCCACCCTCCGCTGAATTGAGATACCTGTCTGTTAAAATCAGTATCTGAAAATCCAAGACCTTTCAGTATTTTAATGGTTTCCACTTCCAGGGTAGCAATATTAAAATGTTCAAGCCTTCCTGTGAGATTAGCCAGGTCTTCAAGCATTTGACTATAGGATTTGCTTTCATAATCCGACCGAACTGTAAGTTCAATATTTATTTGGTCAAGCTCTTTTTGAAGATTTAATGCTTCCTCATGGCATGACATGGCTTCATCCATTACTGTCAATGATTCGTTGAGTTCAAACTCCTGCCTTAAATATCCGATTGTCGTTTTAGATGGAAATTCCAGAAAGCCTTCATCCGCTTTGCTCTCACTTGCGATGATCTTTAACAAAGTAGATTTACCAGCGCCATTTCGTCCAATAAGACCTATCCTTTCCTTTGGACTAATCATAAAGCTGATATTATCCAAAAGAGCACGATCACCATATTTTATTGATATCTCTCTGACGTAATACATGAAAATAAGTTTGATTTGCTATTGGCCAAATATTTTACCGGACCAAAAAAAGCACAAAAGTAAGTAATTAGAAACACTTAGGGCAAATTAGGTTTAAGGTCATTAATTTTTGGACACAATTACCTTGAAAAAGGATAATCGGTATTATTTAAGCTAAAGGATTGATTTTATCAGAAAATAATTCTTAACCAAAGCTCTGATTTCAGGACTTCCATTTAGTTCAAACTAATAGCATCCGGCATTTGGGCAATTACAGTGTAGGTGTTGCCTCTATTGTGCAATACGGTTTGCCACAATACAAATGGTTTTATCTTCAGCAAATAGTTTGCATCCATGTCATCAACAATCCAGGACAATTCCTTCATTTCCTCTTCAAGCTGTCCCTCAGACCAACCACTATAACCTACAAAAAATCTAATGTTTTTATCTGTAATCACTCCTGTCTCCATGAGAAATCTAAGCTTTTCAAAATCCCCTCCCCAAAATACCCCAGGACAAACCTCCTGACTATTGTCAAGCATTTCGCCGACATTATGCAAATAATGAAGGCTATCCACAGCAACAGGTCCGCCTATATGAACAGAAGCTTTAGATTTAGGAAAATCCTGAATTAATTCATTTATTTTTATGTCGAGAGGCTTATTAAGTACAAATCCTGTTGTCCCGTGTTCCCCGTGTTCACATATTAATATAATGGCCCTTTTGAAGTTTGGGTCCAACATAAATGGTTCTGCAACTAATATTTTTCCGGCTTTTATTTCCATATATCTCAAAGAGTTCTGGTTTCAACTGTGCGATCAACTTTTTTGATTAATCCGGATAAAACTTTGCCTGAACCGCCTACTTCTACAAACGAATTAATCCCATTTGCCAGCATATTCTCAACTATTTGAGTCCATCGTACCGGACCTGTCAATTGATCAATCAGGTTTTTTTGTATCATTTCAGGATCCGTTTCCGGAAATGCGTTTATGTTCTGATAAACCGGACAAGCCGGGCGATTAAATTTTGTATTTAAAATAGCCTGTTCCAGATCTTTTTTTGCAGGCTCCATGAGTGGACTGTGAAATGCCCCTCCGACTTCTAGTTGAATAGCTCTTTTTAGCCCCTGCTCCCGTAAGTTTTGCCATGCCTGCATGTACGCCTGCCACCGAGCCGGAAATGACAAGTTGACCCGGACAATTATAATTTGCAGCAACTACAACTTCATCAATCGAAGCACAGATTTCTTCCACTACATTATTGTCAAGTCCCAATATGGCAGCCATTGTACCGGGAGTCAATTCACAAGCCCTTTGCATGGCCATGGCTCGGGCATATACAAGTCTAAGTCCATCATCAAATGAAAGTACGCCATTTGAAACCAGGGCTGAAAATTCACCCAAAGAATGACCTGCAACTGCATCCGGTTTTATATCAGATGCTGCCCTTAAAGTAGCAATGGAATGTACAAAAAGAGCTGGCTGAGTGACTTTAGTTTGTTTTAACTCGTCTGATGAGCCATAAAACATAGTTTTTGACAATTCAAATCCTAGTATTTCATCAGCATGATGGAAAATATCTCTTGCTTTACTATTATTTTCAAAAAGATCAAGTCCCATTCCTTCAAACTGAGCTCCCTGGCCAGGAAATACAAATGCTGTCATATATTACTTGAGTTTTGCTGTAATTAAACTTAAAAATTCATTTCTGGTTTCAATATTTCTAAAGGCACCGGTAAAAGCAGATGTAGTCGTAGATGAGTTTTGCTTCTGAACGCCTCTCATCATCATGCACATATGAGCAGCTTCTATCACAACTGCAACCCCCAAAGGCTTAAGGCTGCTATCTATTGAATGCAAAATTTCATGGGTCATTCTCTCCTGTACCTGCAATCTCCTTGCATATACATCTACAATTCTGGGAATTTTACTGAGCCCAACCACGTAACCATTGGGTATGTATGCGATATGTGCTTTCCCAAAAAAAGGAAGAAGATGATGCTCGCATAAAGAATATACTTCTATGTCCTTGACCACAACCATTTCGCTGTAATCTTCTTTGAAAAGTGCTGACTTAAGAATAGCAGAAGGGTCCTGATCGTAACCTTGAGTTAAAAACTGCATCGCTTTGGCAGCCCTTTCCGGGGTTTTCGACAGCCCATCTCTTTCTACACTTTCACCAATTTGAGATATAATCTCAGAATACAGCATCTGCATTCTGTCTGTCGTTTCCTGATCATATGAATCGTGTTTTTTATAAGACATATCAATAATTATTCACCGTAATATTCGGCATAAATGGTATCAGTCTCCTGCAACCTGACACAATGTAATATACAACCTTTAATATGTGGTTTAAGCTGCTCCCAAATGAGAACGGCCATATTTTCGGTGGTTGGCATCATGCCCTCAGGAATAAAATCAACATCCATATTAAGATTGGAATGATCAAGTTTATCAGTCACCACTTCCTGAATAATTTTACTGAGTTTTTTTGCATCATGTACAAAGCCAATCAATGGATCAGGAATCCCTTTTACGGTAACGTACAGCGTATAGTTATGTCCGTGCCAGTTCTTATTAGCACATTTACCAAAATATGAAAAGTTCTCCTCATCCGTCCAACTGTTAATCCATAATTTATGGGCGGCATTAAACTTCTCTACTCGTGTAAGATATACGATAGCCATATATTCCTATTCAAAATTGGCCGCAAAGGTACAAAAAAATAAAAAAAAACATGACATCATAATCTACATATTATAGCACAACGAATAGATATTAGTTTGAATACCCGTTTCATTTTAGTTTTTATCAAATCAAAAAAATAAAATAATGCGACAATTCTAAAATTTAATGATAATAGAGCAACATTGAAAACCCAGGAAGCACTTTCCCATTCTTAGGTACATCATTATTCTCATTTTAGAGTATGTTTAATAATTTTTCTTAGTTGCTAATCAATAGATTATAGTTGTGACAATAAAATAATCAACGAGTTTAGTGAATTAAATGAGATAATTATTTTGAAGGCAGGTTCATAAGATATTGATTATAAGGCAATAAAAATTTAAACATACTCTTAGATTTAAAATAATAAAATCAATATTCAAAATTAAAGTTTCCTTACAAGCCAGATTTTGATATCCAGATACAATATTGATCTTCTCTCGAAGTTATCAGACTCTATCAGAATTAATTCCTCATGAAAATCATGTATAAGTTTTTTTCTTTCACCGATTGGAATTTTTGATACTCTTTGAAAAAACTTTAAGGTTGCAGTTTGCAATTTATTTTTTTCTTCAATTTTAACAAAAAATTGCTTTGCACCCTTCACCAGATAATCCATAATTTCAAAATTGCCTGCATCGTAATGGGCCATCAGGAACATCAACTGGCTATATCCCTGAATATCAGACCTCAGTGAGCCAACTTCCATCTGAAATATTTGATTCAGATATTTTATAGCGGTTGAATGATCATTAGCCATTAAGTGCATCCATGCTATTTTAAAGTAAAAAACGAGAATACGATGTGCATCAAGTTTTAATTTATATCTCTGAATACGTTTTAAACTGGATGGGATTTCGGTCAGGCCTTTTTTGAATGTCTGATGTAAAAAATGATAATTCAATCGACCATAGTGGACGTATAAAAATGAAATTATTTGAGAATTATTATTAAAATGGCTGTAATTATCTTTCCTGAATTTTTCCAGCTCCTTCAAATATTTGTCATATTTATCTTTAAAATTCAGATTGTAAGCACAAGTAAGGAGATAATGATATCCCCTCATATACAAATCAGGGTCATTATCAATTAATTGAGGTTTATCATTAAAAAGTTCAACCCATTTTTCTGCATTTTTAAGGCAATTTTCAAAATCAAGGCATATATAATAATACCACACTAGAGATTGATACAAGTATATTTTTTCATGATACGAGACCCCGTCAGAAGTACTGTATTCTAATATCCATTTATATCTATTCGCAAAATCATCTAATTCTGCCTTGTTTTTTACATGTCCATGCTTCACATAATGGCTGTGTAATAGAATTCTGATATTTGAAAGTCTCGCAATATTGTCAATGCTCTCTATTTTTTCATCACACTGAGAAATTAAATTAAGTACCATATCGGGTCCGCTCCTCGTAATATGGCGTGATTCAATACTCTTTTCAGTCTCAAGTATGGCTAGATAGAGGATATCATTGTCTGATTTTTCCGCCAGTTGTTTTGCTTTATCGAGTATTTTTAAGGCCTGGAGATATAAACCCTTTCCATACAGAATATCTACATAATCCAGATACTCCCTAAGTTGTATATCTGTTTTTTTCTGGATGTGAATCATTCTTAGACTAACCATCAATTGTTTGTACAAATGCCGCTTCAGGTTAGAATATTGGTTTTTATCTACGCCTTTCAGTTTCGAAAATATCACATTTTCGGCTAAATCCTTCTGCTTATCTATGATATCAAAGAGCTGCATGTATTTTAATGAATCTGTATCCTGAATTCTGGAAGAGTAAAAAGTAAAATTCCTTTTTTCAGCTTTTGTTAAAGATTTCACCAAATGGAACAACTGGTCCGACTGAGATATAGGCATAACAACATATAATTAACTAATCTATTGTATTACAAGCACATACATCTAATTAAATATTGCTGAAAATAACATTTAACTTTCATTTATGTGGTTTTATAATGTAAATATAATATAAAATTGTAGTATAATTGTGCTTGCCCACAATTTTATTCCAATGTTTTTTCTGATTAAAATCAATTTATTTGCATATGCAAAACGAAGAAAGTGACCAGGGACTTTATCTTCCACAAATGGAAAAAGATGCATGTGGTATCGGACTGATAGCCAATCTCCATGCCGAAAAATCATTTAGTATAGTAAGCGATGCGCTTACCATGCTAGAAAACATGGAACACAGAGGTGCTTGCGGTTGTGACGAAAATACCGGAGATGGTGCGGGAATTTTGACCCAAATACCTCATGATTTTTTTTCAGCATATGCAATATCAATAGGTAAATCATTACCTGACAACGGACACTATGCTGTGGGATTTACATTTCTTCCAAAAGACAAAATTCTTGCTGACAATATAGTTTCAATTATTGAAAAAATTCTTTCCTTTCACGATTTCAAATTACTTTTTATAAGGGATGTACCTAGAGACAATAGCATGCTGGGGCAAGGGGCTTTGGACTCAGAACCAGATATGCTTCAGCTATTTGTCGAACCATATGATATCCAAGTCGTCAGGCATAATATGGAGAGAAGATTATATGTCATACGAAATCACATAGTTCGGGAAATAGTCAGCACATACCCTGAGTTAAAAGAAGAATTCTATTTTCCTTCCTTTTCTTCGCAAACCATCATTTATAAAGGTCAACTCAGAGCTATACAAATAAGAGAATATTTTAAGGACCTGCTTGATGAAAATTATACATCAGCTATTGCATTGGTACATTCACGATTCTCTACAAATACGATACCCAGATGGAAACTTGCGCAGCCATTCAGATGTATTGCCCACAACGGGGAAATTAATACTGTACAAGGCAATGTAAATTGGTGGGAAGCCAGAGAAAAAGATCTGGTTTCAGATGTTTATTCCCAGGAAGATTTCAAACATCTGCTTCCAGTTTGTAGCCCTAGTCTTTCTGATTCGGGAAATTTTGACGCTGTACTCGAATTCCTATTCAGAAACGGATACAGTATGCCACATGCTTTGATGATGATGGTGCCCGAAGCATTCCAAAATGATAATGGAATGGAAAAATATAAAAAAGATTTCTATAGCTATTATGAACCTATCATGGAGCCCTGGGACGGTCCAGCTTCAATTTGTTTTTCAGACGGTATCGTGGTAGGCGCAACAGTAGATAGAAATGGTCTAAGACCTTCGAAATATTGTGTTACGAATGACCACAGAATAATCCTCGCATCCGAATCGGGTGTTCTGGAAATTCCTCAGGAAAACATAATTTATAAAGGAAATTTATCGCCGGGAAAAATCCTTATAGCTGATTTAGATGCAGGACGTATTGTCGGAGATGAGGAATTAAAATCAATTATTTGTAAAAGATACCCGTACAGTAAGTGGAATGAAGAAAACAGGATTTCCATCAATGACATAGAAAGTAAGGAAATTGAAAATAATTCTGTGACTATTCCACTGAATGTAAGGGAATTGGCTGCTGGTTATACGGAAGAAGACGAACAAATATTGCTTGCTTCTATGGCTGAATCAGGATATGAACCAATAAATTCAATGGGCTCAGATATCCCCTTAGCAGTCTTGTCAAGACAGGCCCAACCTGTTTACAATTATTTTAAACAAGAATTTGCCCAAGTTACAAACCCACCTATTGACCCACTAAGGGAGAAATTCTTTATGACTCTGCAATGCTATTTGGGAAGTACAGGTGACATTTTGAATATTAAGGCTAAAAATGCGAAACAAATACTTTTAAAAGGACCGATTCTGTCAGAATTTGACTTTCAGAAAGTGAAAAATAGTGATCAATATGGTTTTAAAACTGAATATATTTCGGCTGTTTTTGATGCAGGTGATCCTAAAAAATTAACAGATGCAATCGCAGAAAAATGTCGGGAAGCTGTGCATAAAGTTAATTCAGGTTGCAGTATTCTGATAATTGAAAACACTGACATATCCGAATCGAATGCAGCCATTCCTTCTTTGCTTATTGCTGGTGCTATACATCATCATCTGTCACGAGTGGGTATTCGGCGTAAGACATCTATACTTATTAACGGCACAGACATCATTGAAGCACATCATGTGGCTTGTTTGTTGTCGTTTGGCGCTGATGCAGTATTCCCTTCTCTTGCCATAGAATGTGTTAGAAAAATGTCAGCTAATAATTCTCAACCAGAAAAAGCAGTAAATAATCTGATTAAAGCTCTTGAATACGGATTATTAAAAATAATGTCAAAGCTGGGCATATCCACAGTCAATTCCTATAAAGGAGCGCAAACATTTGAAGCCCTTGGAATTCATAGAGAAGTGATGGAAATTTGTTTTCATGGTGCAGTTTCAAGAATAGGTGGCATGACTTTTGAAATGCTGGCCAAAGAACAACTACACAAACATTTTCTGGCATTCTCATCAGGTGATGAATTCAAATTGCCTGAATCAGGTAGATATCAATGGAAACAAAGGGGTGAGAATCACCTTTTTAATCCCACATCGGTTCATTTACTTCAGCATTCTACCAAAACCGGAGACTATGAGATATTTAAAAAATATACCGCCGAAGTCAATAAACAGTCGGGAAGAGCATGCACTCTTAGAAGCTTACTAGAGTTTAAGAAAGGCAAAGCCATTCCACTATCTGAAGTGGAGCCTGTTGAAAATATTATGAAAAGATTTGCTACCGGCGCTATGTCATATGGTTCTATTTCAAAAGAAGCTCATACTACACTTGCAATAGCCATGAACAGAATTGGTGGGAAAAGCAATAGTGGCGAAGGTGGTGAAGATGCATCCAGGTATATCCCACTTGAAAACGGAGATTCGATGCGTTCGGCCATCAAACAAGTTGCTTCAGGCAGGTTTGGTGTTACAATAGAATATCTGAATAATGCGGATGAAATCCAGATAAAAATAGCACAGGGAGCAAAACCCGGAGAAGGAGGACAATTGCCTGGTCATAAAGTTGATGCTACTATTGCCAGAATAAGACACTCCACAGAAGGAGTAGGTTTGATATCTCCCCCGCCACATCACGATATTTATTCCATTGAAGATTTGGCACAATTGATATTTGATTTAAAAAACGCAAATCCTTCAGCACGAATAAGCGTAAAACTTGTTGCCAAAGCAGGTGTAGGCATTATTGCTTCCGGAGTGGCAAAAGCCCACGCAGATCATATATTAATTTCAGGGTTTGATGGCGGTACTGGTGCATCACCATTGTCATCCATCATGCATGCGGGCATCCCATGGGAGTTAGGTCTTGCAGAGACACATCAGGTACTGGTGAAAAACAGGCTCAGAGATAGGGTAACACTACAAACAGACGGTCAAATCAGAACAGGAAAAGATATGGCAGTTGCTACAATGCTCGGGGCTGAAGAATGGGGAATTGCCACAGCGGCATTGGTAGTTAGTGGTTGTATATTGATGCGCAAATGCCATTTAAATACATGCCCTGTTGGTATCGCTACTCAGGATGAAGAGCTGAGAGCCAAATATGATGGAAAAGTTGAATATTTGATCAATTATTTTACCTTTCTGGCAAGTGAACTTAGAGAAATTATGGCAGAACTTGGATTCAGATCTGTCAACGAAATGGTAGGTAGATCGGATAGGCTTACTTATGATGTCAGTCAAAAATTTTGTAAATATAGAAATCTGGATTTATCGCCACTCTTATTCCAACAACCAAATACTAATGGTCACACTTTATATAAATCTGTTCCGCAAGACCATGGTATTTCCAATGTGATTGACCTGAAGCTTATTCAATATTCATCACTGGCAATTGAAGACAAAGTGGGAATAAGCAGTGTATTTCCTATCCAAAGTACTGATCGGGCTGTAGGTACAATGCTATCAAGTCATATTGCAAAAAATATGGAGCAGCAGGATTAACCCGTGGTTCTGTAGATTTCAGGTTCAAAGGATCGGCTGGCCAGACGTTTGGTGGCTTTGGTATAAAAGGTTTGCATTTTATCCTGGAGGGTGAGGCTAATGACTATTTTGGCAAGGGACTTAGTGGGGCAACATTGGTTATCACACCTGATCGTTTTTTTAATGGTGAGCCTCAGGAAAACATTATTGTGGGTAACGTGGCGTTATTTGGAGCCACTTCGGGCGATGTTTACATCAAAGGTAGGGCGGGTCAGCGATTCGCAGTCAGAAATAGCGGCGCTTCCGCCGTAGTGGAAGGAGTAGGAGACAATGCCTGTGAATATATGACAGGAGGACTGGTTACAATTCTGGGCAGCGTAGGCAGAAATTTTGCTGCTGGTATGAGTGGGGGTGTAGCATATGTCTATGATCAGTCGTCACAACTCAGCGTTGTGTTGAACAGAGAAATGGTAATCATTGACGATATGACCCCTCATGATGAGCATGTACTGAAAGAACAGTTGAGGGACCATTTCAGATATACAGGGTCAGGTCAGGCACTTGAAATATTGACTCACTGGAATTTGAATAAAAAGAAATTTACTAAAGTGATGCCAGTGGAATATAAGGCAGTGCTTGAGCGACGAAAAGATCCTGGCTATGTACTTAAGCAAAAAAAAGTAGTGGCTACAAGATACGGATTTTAAAATCATGATTTGCACAATTAATAAGTAGTGCAATCGGAAAATAAATTAATAAAATAAAAATAAATATGGCTGATCCCAAAGGTTTTCAGAAATATTCACGGGAAGTACCAAAAGCCAGGCAGGTTGATATCAGACTGCGTGATTATAAAGAAATTTATCCATTGCCTGATACTAAATTTATCCAGACACAGGCTGCAAGGTGTATGGATTGTGGTGTACCTTTCTGTCATAATGGTTGCCCACTTGGCAATATTATTCCTGATTTTAATGATGCAGTTTATAGTGATGACTGGAAGAAAGCATACGAAATTCTGTCTGAGACCAATAATTTTCCGGAATTTACCGGACGCATTTGTCCGGCTCCGTGTGAAGCTGCATGTGTGCTTGGGATCAATAATAATCCCGTCGCAATAGAAAATATCGAAAAACAAATTATAGAGCAAGCTTATGCGCAAGGTTGGGTAAAAGCCAATAATATTAGGGTAGAAACTGGCAAGTCAGTTGCAGTCATAGGTTCGGGACCTGCCGGACTAGCTGCTGCCGATCAGCTTATTAAAGCAGGTCACAGAGTCACAGTGTACGAGCGAAATGAAAAACCAGGAGGCCTTCTAAGGTATGGGATACCTGATTTTAAACTCGAAAAATGGGTTGTAGAAAGAAGGATCAAACAGATGGAAGAATCCGGAATCATATTCAAATGTAATTCAAATGTAGGTTTCAATGTGAAAATTCAGGATATTGAAAGCCAAAACGATGCTGTTGTTCTCACTGGGGGTAGCACCAAACCCAGAGATTTACCTATTCCCGGACGAAATGCTAATGGGGTGTATTTTGCAATGGAGTTTCTTGAAAAGTCAAACAAGTACATTGACAGTGGTTTCAATGCTATACCGGATATCTTTGTAAAAGGCAAAAATGTTGTGGTCATAGGAGGAGGTGATACAGGAGCCGATTGCGTAGGTACTTCAAATCGACAAGGCGCTACATCAGTAACTCAAATAGAATTGCTTTCCAAACCTGGTAATCAGCGAACAGATAAAGACCCATGGCCCCTCTGGCCAATGATCCTGAGAACATCAACTTCACATGAAGAAGGATGTAACAGGGAGTGGTCAATACAAACAAAGCGCTTTATCTCTGATGATGAGGCAATTTATCCGGCATAGAAATAGTCGATATAGTTTGGGAGATGAATGCATCTACCGGCAGATATGGTTTCAATGAACTAGATGAAACTACAAGAATAATACCTTGTGAATTTGTATTCATCGCAGCAGGATTCCTGCATCCACAAAAGGAAGGGATTTTAGATCAGTTGAGCATAACTCTTGATGCAAGAGGAAATGTTGCTGCTACTGATTATCAGACAAATCTGCCTCATGTTTTTGCAGCAGGTGACATGAGACGAGGCCAATCTTTGGTTGTATGGGCTATGCATGAGGGACGCGAAGCAGCCAGAGCTGTTGACAAGTATCTTATGGGAAATTCAAGTCTCGAGAGTAAAACAAAAAATGTTTTAGAAATGGTTTAGTGGAGTTGCAACTCAAGATATGTGTTATTCCTATTCTAAAATCGAAACATCATACTAATTTCGATCAAAAAAAAACAGCCTGTTGCAATCATCAGGCTGTTTTTATGCGATTTAAATAATTAATTAAGTTTCTCAATTATTTCAATTGAAACAAACATCAATTATTTCTTTGACCACATAGCAATTGAATCATTATTCATTTTGATATAGTCTTTATTAGCAGCTTCAGTAGCTTTGGTAAGTGACATTTTTGCAGTTTCAACGGCTCCTTTGTAGTCGCCCATGTCTGACTGAATCAAAGATTTCTGTCTCAATACCCAATACTTATCATTGCCCATTTCAATAGATTTGTTCATCCATGCCAAAGCTTGTTTAAGGTCTTTCTTAGCTGTTCTGTAGTAAGTTGCCGCATTATAGTAATCTCCGGCAGATGGTCCGGACATCACTTGAGCTATGGCTTCACTCACTTTTTTATCGGTAGGCACTTCGATTTTAACAGGAATATTTACATTATCCCAAGTTATTTCAAGGTTGCACCCGTCATTAGTAACATTTGCAATATTCATAGTTAATGTCTCTACAGTATTTGCAGATTGAGGAGTTACCATAACTTTTGCAGCTACCTTAGTCTCATCCCATTTTTCAGGAGTTCCCCAGTTTTCTGTATCAGAATAAAAGTAAACATCCCATGAAGCTTTTCCGGGTTTAGTAAATATGGCATAGTTGCCCTTTTTAACGTCTGTACCGCCTATTTTAACATCATCACTAAATGATATCATCGAATTTTTGTTGGCACCTGTACGCCACAATGCATCAAATGGAACTAAATCGCCATATATTTTTCTTCCATTTTTACTAGGTCTTGAATATTCAAGAACTACCTTAGTAAGACCAACCGTAGTTTCTAGTTTCGCAGTTTGGCTGGGGGCTGGTGTTGCAATCTGAGCCTGAGTAGAAGAGAACATCATGACTAATGCTCCAAAAAGTAAAAAATTAAAAATGTTTTTCATTGATAAAATGTTTTTTCGATTTAACAATTAATAAAATCCCATTGTCATTACAATGGTCAAGAAATTAAATAGCAAAAAAAGCCAAATTGTTTTATAAGAATGTAAGTTTTTACTCATTTTTTGGAATAATCTTCTTTTCACTGCTTATAACTTGCATTTTGTCCTGTGATTCTTTTATCTTTTTATTTCGATCTGAAATAAATTGTAAAATCAAATGTTCAGAATCCAAAGGTCTATTATTGATATGTCTGTGAAAACTAACCAACATAAATCGGGTCATATCTTCAGTATAAATCAGGCCTCTTTGTCTGAGATAATGAGATAATCTGGACCCTTCTTCAAAATTCCAGTTATATGCCATCCACCTCCCTAAGCCAAAATAAAGTTTTGTTGACATGGTGGTCTCGTCCAACGTTTTTAAGGGCAATCTTGCTTTCTCATCAGTCAGTTCCATTAGTTTTACCATGGCATCGTCTATATCTCTCGGAATGTACACACCGTATAGTCTGGATTTTTTGATATTCTCATTATAAAGAGAATCGGTCGGGATAACCACTTTGGTTTTGGATTGTGAAGCAATACCAAAAGACAGAAATGATATTGTTAAAAAGCTTAGAAACCTAATCTCCATAAATTCTAAATTTATATTATAAAATACTTAACGGGAATCATTCGCAATTTAGTTCTGATTCATCTGCTGATTAACGCCAATTTAACCTAATAATAAGAAAAAAAGAAAAAATAACCATGACCTCTACCTCTAAATACAAACAATCCTCTAATTTTACAGTTTTAAGAATTACGGAAATGTAATGTTAGTATTAATCATTCACATTATAATTCAATAATACATAAAATAACAAATTAATATGGCTGAAGTTTTAGATAAAATAAAGGGAGATGTAAAGAAGCAACCAACTGGACAATATGATAAGGCAATGTATTTGCGTTGGTTAGAAATCATGTACAAAATCAGGAGATTTGAAGAAAAGGGATTATTTGCTTATTCTCAGCAAAAAATCCGGGGTTTTTTCCACGTATATATCGGCCAGGAAGCTATTGCCGGAGGATTGGTTTCTGCACTCAGAAAAGAAGACAAGCTCGTTACCGCCTACAGGCAACATGGAATAGCCTTATCAAGAGGTCTCACACCAGCATCATGTATGGCAGAGCTTTATGGCAAAGAGACAGGTTGTGTCAAAGGAAAAGGAGGAAGTATGCATTTCTTCTCATCAGAACATAATTATTTCGGGGGAAATGGTATAGTCGGTGCTCAGATTCCTATCGGAACGGGTATCGCATTTGCAGAAAAATACAAAGGAACAGACAACTTGTGCGTAACTATGTTTGGCGATGGTGCCGCACGGCAAGGTTCACTTTACGAATCATTTAATATGGCCATGACCTGGAAGTTGCCTGTATTATATATATGTGAAAATAATATGTATGCTATGGGGACATCAGTCACAAGAACTTCAAATGTGCATGATCTGGCAAAAATCGGATTAGCTTTTGATATGCCAAGTGAAAGTGTGGATGGTATGAACCCGGAATCTGTCCATGAAGCACTCTTACGGGCGGCAACTCACATAAGGGCGGGAAACGGGCCATATTATCTTGAAATAGAAACCTACAGATATAAGGGCCATTCCGTTTCTGACCCAGCCAAATACAGAACAAAGGAAGAACTGGAATCGTACAAGGAAAAAGACCCAGTTTTGGGGATTCAGGATAAAATTATCAAACAAAAAATTGCTTCAAAAAAGGAAGTAGATACAATTATTGAATCAATAAATGCAGAAATTGATGCTGCAATGGAATTTGCAGAAAACTCTTCCTATCCTCTTCCATCAGAATTGTATGAAGATAATTACACTCAAAAAGATTATCCATACATCACTGATTAAAGGTAAAAATCATCCTATATAAAAACAAGAAGGCTGGAATTCCAGCCTTCTTCTTTTTAGAATATGTTTAAAATTCCATCATTTGACTGCCCATGGCAAATTTTAATTTCTGCTACTTTATATTTTAAGAATGTTTGAATTTTTTAATAGCTTCCGTTAGTTTAGGAACCACATCAAACAAATCACCAACAACACCATAGTCTGCTGCTTTAAAGAAAGGCGCTTCAGGGTCTTTGTTGATAACGACGATTACTTTACTGTTATTTACTCCTGCCAAATGCTGAATAGCACCTGAAATTCCTATAGCTATATATAAGTTAGGCCTGATAGCAACTCCTGTCTGGCCTACATGCTCATGGTGAGGTCTCCAACCTGAATCTGCTACTGGACGGGAACAAGCTGTAGTGGCACCCAAAGCTGCTGCTAAATCTTCAATGATCCCCCAATTTTCAGGACCTTTCATGCCTCTACCGGCAGAAACAACCAACTCAGCTTCAGGTAATGGAACGATTCCTTTTGACGTTTTCCTTTCAATTATTTTCAATTTTGATACTGGAACTTTAATCTCTATATTCTCTACAACCGCCGGATTCTCATTTTCTACTGGTTGAATAGAATTACCCATAACAGATATTACCTTATTCTCTGTCGTAATAGAATACCTTGCAATTGCTTTACCCGAAAATACT
The DNA here is from genome assembly GCA_016722285.1 of Saprospiraceae bacterium. Taxonomy (GTDB): domain Bacteria; phylum Bacteroidota; class Bacteroidia; order Chitinophagales; family Saprospiraceae; genus OLB9. The sequence goes on along the minus strand of JADKGI010000030.1, from coordinate 396,820 downwards.
GATTTGCTGACTACAAATCCACCAGAAAGCTCTGGTAAAGAATTGGCTCCGGATACATTTCCGGCATTCATTTTAATGCCAAGCCTACCAGTAAGCGATTTTCCAGAAGACGTATTTGATAATATTATAGTATTGGCTCCATAATCAGTGGCTACTTTGGATATAATATAAGTATAATTTTGTGAATCAAAATCGATATCATTATTACTATTTACATGTATCACTTTATTAACTCCAAAATTTCCAACAGAAGCTGGATTTTCTGCTAGTCCGATAAATAATGCAATACATTCAGTTCCTAAAGCTGATGCCAGCTGTGAACCGTAATATGATACCTCTTTGCCGGTTTTTTTTACAATCCCATTTGGGCTTTCTACATATACTAAAACTGCCATAAGATATATTTTTCCTTTTTTATGTTAAATAACTTTTGCCTCTTCATGCAATAACCTTACTAATTCATCCATATTCTCAGGATCACAAAGTTTTACTCCGGTTTTTGCTTTGGGTATAATAAATTTAGCAGCAATAACTCTTGGGGTATTAATGATAGGATTTATCACTTCGAGTGGCTTACTTTTTGCCATCATAATACCTTTCATGTTTGGAATTCGTTGCTCTGCCAACCCTTTTGCTGCTGATAAAACAAATGGTCCCTCGACGTTGCATATTTCTACACCACCTTCTATATCTCTGGTGACTGTAAACTTATCGTCTGACACTTCCAGTTTTGAAGCATATGAAATAAAAGGCAACTCGAGCAATTCTGCGACCATGGCACCAACTTCACTACCATTAAAATCTATTGTCTCCTTCCCCAAAAAAATTATATCGAAGCTTTTATCTTTGGCATATCCAGCAATATTTGCTGCTGTCATATAGGCATCTGCTGAAGCAACATCAATCCTGACAGCATTATTTGCTCCAATGGCCAGGGCTTTTCGAATAATAATATCATTACTTGCCGGTCCTACATTAATGACTGTAACATTGCCGCCAGTGCTTTCCGAAAGTTCAATTGCTCTTACCAAAGCATACCATTCGTCATAAGGATTCATGATAAAACTTATGCCATCTGCATTATATTCAGTATCGTCGGATTTAAATGAAATTTTTGCGGTCGTGTCGGGAGTTTTACTAATACAAACTAAATAGTTCATTTGATCATTTTTTTTTAATATAACATCAATCAGGTCGTTACGTTCACCAATTAAATCCAATTATTATGAATGATGATTTTACTTTGTAACTTTACACAAAGATAGAATGTTTTGAAACAAAAATTAAACTCTGAGTTAAAATAATGACTTCAAAAAGATTAGAAACATTAAAGTCAATGCTTGTCGAAGAGCCGAAAGACTCCTTCATCTTATATGCTATTGCAAAGGAATATGAAAGTTTATCAAATTATCCAGATGCCTTGGAGTATTTTCTTCTTATCAGAAAAAATGACAACATGTACGTTGGCTTATATTATCATTTAGGAAAATTATATGAAAAAATGGAAGATACGGGTAAAGCCATGGAAGCCTATGAAGCAGGTATAATCGTAGCTAAAAAAATACCTGATTTTCATGCTTTGTCAGAACTAAACAATGCAAAATTAAATCTGGAAATGGAACTGTAAAATTGTCACTTTTTTTAAACAATTGCATATTCAAATAGTTCTTCAAGCCAAATAACAATTAAGAGCGATGCGTATCAATATATTTTGGTTCAGAAGAGACTTAAGACTGAATGACAATGCCGGGTTATACCACTCATTAAAAAATGGTATTCCGGTCTTACCCATCTTTATTTTTGACATCCAGATTTTAAGCGAACTACCAGATAAAACCGACGCAAGAGTTAGTTTTATACATTCCTCCATTTCGGATCTTAAAAATGAATTAATCGCTGTTGGCTCTGATCTGGATGTCAGATATGGAAATCCGGTAGAAATTTGGGAAGACCTCATTGGTGAACACCAAATAAATGAAGTGTATGCAAATCACGATTATGACTCATATTCTATAAATCGTGACAATGAAATAAAAAATATTTTGAAAAAAAATAATATCCCTTTTAATACTTTTAAGGACCACGTGATATTCGAAAAAGAGGAAGTAGTTAAGCAGGATGGCAATCCATATACCGTTTTTACTCCATATAAAAAAAAGTGGCTTGAAAAAATAGCATTGTCCAAAAAAAGAGAGGAAGGACCCTTATACCTTCAGTCATATCATACTAAAAAATATCTGCATAACTTATTGAAATTCAACATTCTTAATCATATACCATCATTAGATGATATTGGATTTAAAAAATCCAAAATTATTATTCCAGGCAAAATTGTTCCCGATAAGATCATAATAAAATACCATGAAAATCGCGATTTTCCTTCAAGTAGTGGTACTTCAAGATTAGGCATTCACTTCAGATTTGGCACAGTGTCCATTCGCGAAAAAGCCAACAAAGCCATGAATCTAAATCCAACTTATCTGAGTGAGTTGATTTGGAGGGACTTTTATAATATGATTTTGTATTATTTTCCATATGTGGAAAAAAGTGCCTTCAGACCACAGTACAATTATATAAAATGGCGAAATGATGAAAATGAATTTGAAGCTTGGTGTCAGGGTAGAACAGGGTATCCTATAGTAGATGCAGGAATGCGCGAACTCTTAGCCACCGGATTTATGCACAATAGGGTCAGAATGATTACAGCAAGTTTTCTTACTAAACATTTATTAATTGACTGGCGCTGGGGTGAATCCTGGTTTGCTGAAAAATTGCTCGATTATGATTTGGCAAGTAATAATGGAGGGTGGCAATGGGCTGCAGGATGTGGGACTGATGCAGCTCCTTATTTCAGGATTTTCAGCCCAGATGCCCAAACTAAAAAGTTTGACAAGTCCAAAGAATATATTGAAAAATGGGTCCCAGAAGTTCACTCTGATCAATATCCTGATCCAATTGTTGACCACCGAAAGGCAAGAGAAAGATGTTTAGAAACATATAAAAAAGCATTATCTAAGCCAAATGTTTAGCAACTGTGGATGATGGACATAACAGAATACTTAGTTAATTCAGGTAAGATCGAAGAAATTTTTTACTCCAATATTTCTCTCAACTGTAAATCCTTCAGCATAATCTACTCCAATATCCCTTCCCAAATAACGATTCTTAGCTTTAATGAAATCAATAAAAGCTTTGCTTGAAATTGGAGTCTCTGGTTCGACAGAATCAGGATTATAAAATTGTGAGCTATAAGCCATAATGGATTCTATTTTCTTATCCATATAATTGCTTATATCCACAACCAAATCAGCTTTAATATTTCGATCCTGGATATAATGATAAACTGCTTTAGGCCTCCAGGGTTTCTGACTTTTTTTTTGAGCATCAATAGTCTGAATTTTAACCAATCCTGAAAAAAAACAAGCATCACTTACAAGCTTGGAAGCCCTGCCATGATCAGGATGTCTGTCAGAGATGGCGTTTGCGAGTACGATTTCCGGTCTGTAGTGTCTTATTATTTCTGCAATCTTAACGATACTTTCCTGATTATGTTGAAAAAAACCATCGGCAAGTCCCAAGTTTTCCCTTGGTAAATCTCCCAAAATCAATCTTGCCTTATCGGCTTCCTGAAGTCTTAAGGTCGCAGTGCCTCGGGTTCCCAATTCTCCCTGTGTAAGATCACAAAGTGCTACTAAATACCCCAAATCAAGATGTCTCAACAAAGTTCCTGCTGCACATAACTCAATATCGTCAGGATGAACTCCAAAAGCCAGAATATCAACTTTCATGTTTTTAAATCTATTTATATTTCTATGGCCACATGGAATCCCCATGATTTAATCATAATGGTTTGTGATGTTTGCATCATGGGGATTTCATCTTATATAATTACTTTTTTACCACCTGATAAGAGCACTACCCCAGGTAAATCCACTACCAAATGCTGCAAGGCAAATTAAATCTCCATCTTGTACCCTTCCTTGTTCCCAGGCTTCACTCAGGGCAATAGGGATAGATGCGGCAGTCGTATTTCCATATTTTTGAATATTGTTTACCACTTTTTCATCAGGTAATTTCATCACTCTCTGCACAAACTGACTGATGCGTAGATTGGCCTGATGTGGTACAAAAAGATCAATATCATCAGATGTCAGGCCGACCTTAGTCAAGGCCTCCCTGATAACTTCGGGAAATTTTACCACGGCAGTTTTAAACACCAACTGCCCAGTCATATTGGGCGCGAGCATGTTTTCATCCATCATTTTTTTTGTAACAAATACTCCTCCCGGAATATCAGGGTCAGGAAACCCAAATTTTTCAGTACCCAGATGGTATCCGCCATGTGAACCGGGACTAATCATCGCCAGCTCTTCAGCATGAGTCCCATCTGAATGAAGGCAAGTGATCAAGATACCTTTATCTTTTTCTTCTGTCGGCTGGAGCACCACTGCCCCTGCCCCATCACCAAAAATCACCGTAACAGCTCTACCTTCATCAGAAAAGTCCAGCCCCATAGAGTGCATTTCTGCTCCTACCAAAAGTATATTTTTGTACATGCCGGACTTAATAAACTGATCAGCAATTGACAATCCATAAACAAAACCTGAACATTGATTTCTGATATCAAGTGCTCCTATTTCAGTCTTTGTTATACCTAACTCACGTTGGAGCAGAACACCACAACCCGGAAAATAATAATCCGGACTCAGGGTTGCAAAAATGATAAAATCAATATCTTCAGGTGATATCCCAGCTCTTTCTATGGCAATTTTCGCAGCAGCAGTGCCCATAGTAGCAGACGTTTCTTTATGTTTTTCGGCATATCGTCGTTCTTCGATGCCTGTTCGTTCTACGATCCATTCATGGGTCGTGTCCATATATGAAGTTAGGTCCTGGTTTTTAATGATACGATTGGGAAGATAATGCCCAATACCTGCAATTTTTGTTTGCATGTTGGTAATTTACAGTTATAGTGACTTTAATAAAATTCTAAACTTAAGGTTAAAAATATAATAATTTTGACAAAGTATTTGTATTTAACAAATCTAATAAGCAAAATTCAAAAAATGCAACCGCAATAGTTGCAAATTTGAATGAAAATAAATCCAGATTATTTATACATTTCCTTAATATTAAAGATGATAATATTGAATTTAAAATTAAATGATTAAGTTTAAAATCTATCTATCTAATGAAACGTTTAATAGTATATCACCAAATAAAAATTAAATGACCTATTCAGGATTGGTAAGAATTATTATATTATATTGATATGGGTGATATTTCTTAACTACACAGGCCGATCTCAAAATTTTGATAGGATCAATGTTCCTGTATATAAAGGAAATAAAAAGCTAAAATATCCAGACACAGGTGGCTTACGGGCAGGACAATTTTCAAATATTGATCTGAATGGTGATGGCAAACAAGACTTATTCGTTTTTGATAGAAATGGTGATCAGATTATGACCTTCATCAAAACGGGAGTATCAGGTAGTCTCGATTATGAATATGCCCCTGAATACGCAGCTATTTTTCCTCCATTAAGAAATTGGGCACTTTTGGTAGATTATAACCATGATGGGGTCATGGATATTTTTTCTTCATCAGGTTATTATCCCGGATCTGTTGAAGTATGGAAAGGAAGCAAAGACCAGAATGGCCGTCTTACGTTTAGACTTAAGACTTTTGATTATGGGCTGAAGGAAATTCTTCAGTTTCCTATTTCAAACGGATATACACAGATTTATGTAAGTTCGATCGATATGCCGGGAGTTGTCGATGTGGATGGAGACGGAGATATTGATATGATATCCTTTGAGGCAGATGGTAGTTATGCTTCATTTTACAAAAATCTAAGTGTTGAAGAAAATCTGGGAATAGATTCTATGAAATTCATCCGACAGGATTTATGTTGGGGAAAATTTGCAGAAAACCAGTTTGGCGAAGCGCTCACATTAAGCTCGAGTCCTTTCAGTTGCTCTACAGGAGTCACTGATGGTGGAAATACAGGGGTAAGGCATTCAGGGTCGTCCGTGGCTATATTTGACAATGATGGTGACGGCGACATGGATCTACTCCTGGCTGATATCGGAAGTTCCAGGTTAACCAGACTATTTAATGGAGGATCGCCTTCTATGGCTTATATGACCAGGATTGAGAACAATTTTCCTTCTGACGATGTTCCTGTCAATCTTGATTATTTCCTTGGTGCATATTATGTGGATACAGATGATGATGGAAAACGTGACCTTGTAGTGACACCAAATGAAATCAACTCTGCAGAATCCCAAAATCATGTATGGCTTTACAAAAACACAGGAACTGATAGTGCTCCCGTTTTCAAATTTGTTAAAAATGATTTTCTGATAGATGAAATGGCATTTTTCAACAGTGCATCCCACCCTGCTTTTGCAGATGTGAATGGTGATGGTTTGCAGGATATAATATTAGGGACCGGAGGTATCCAACAAAAAGGAGGTAAAAAAAAGAATCGCATGGTATTGCTTCTCAATAATGGAACTCAGGCATCACCTTCATACAATATAGCTGACGAAGACTACCTTAATTTTTCTCAATATGGAGATCTCACAGGAAGATTTGCTCCTGCTTTTGGTGATTTAGATAATGATGGCGATCAGGATCTGATCATAGGAGATGCCCATGGTCAGCTATATTATGCTGTAAACCATGCAGGCAAAAACAAACCAATGGAGTTTAATGCACCTTCATACTATTTTGGGGAAATATTTGTAGGGCAGAATGCCAAACCTCAGATCATTGATCTGGATAATGATGGGCTTAAGGATCTGATCGTAGGAGAAAAAAAACAATGAGCTTAATTTTTTAAAAACATTGGAACATCTGTTAACCCGACTTTCAACTCTGAAGCTGATAATTATCCAAATACCAGACAAGCCGGGATGATTTATTCAGGCAATAATTTTGATACGCAAAATGGGGCTCCTTTTTTATTTAAAAGTGGTGGCAAATATAATATGATGATGGGAACAGAAGATGTTGGTTTCACCACTTACAGTGAAATAGAAGGAAATGTTTATAAAAGCTTTCAGGTGTTGTCAGAGAAAACCGGAAATATTCGACAAGGCAGGAAGGTCACCTGCTCGTTGGCTGACATAGATAACGATGGGTTTTATGAGATGGCTGTCGGCAATGAACGTGGTGGTTTAGCATTTTTTAACACGACTTACAGAACTGAAAACACTACGTCGTCCTCTGATGTCACAAAAGCCGGATAAGTGTCAATATGTATCCAAATCCTGCGGGTTCATATGTATATATTCATGTTGATCAATTCGATCCTAAGCTGGAATTATACAATTTAGTCGGAATGAAAATCACAGATTTAAAAAATAATGAAATCAATCCCTTGCCTCGATTGCCGGAAGGCCAGTATGTTGTAAAAATAATAACTACCGAAACAAGTTTTTTTCAAAAATTAATAATCCAGGGATCATACTGAATGTAGAGACTTTTTACGCAGATTTCTCTAGATTTAACTATCCCTGCTATCTTATTTATTTTGAATGATGAATGATGATCGACGAATGCAGATTTTGAACGGAGAAAGTTTTATTCAGACTTCAATATTCGTTAATCGATATTCAATATTTATTTTGAATGATGAATGATGATCATCGAATGCAGATTTTCAAAGAAGAAAGTTTTATTCAGACGGCAATATTCGTTAATCGATATTCAATATTTATTTTGAATGATGAATGATGATCGACGAATGCAGATTTTGAACGGAGAAAGTTTTATTCAAACTTCAATATTCGTTAATCGATAGTCAATATTTATTTTGAATGATGAATGATGATCATCGAATGCAGATTTTCAAAGGAGAAAGTTTTATTCAGACGGCAATATTCGTTAATCGATATTAAAAAATATTCCAATAAATTTACCCATTCCTGCCATGTTCCGGGCCGGAAGGCTAAATCCTTCCCTATAATGGAAGGACTTTTGTTTTCACTGTTAAAGGCAAACACCAAAAATTTATAAGCCTGTTTATTTTATGGTTTTATATTGTACTTATATTATTAATTTTGTATTATATTTCACATGTTATGATAAGATATTTGTATTTCGCAATTGCTTTGTTAATCACTTCATGCCAGACTAAAATGAGTTTTACACCCAAGGATATTTTGTTTAATTCGGAAGCCTTTACCGTACATAAAGACAGAGTTGTCCAGGGTGTATATTCCACCATTGCGGTTTCCAGAGATCATATTATTTCAAATTATGTCAGTCCGGCAAGTGAAAACTATCCAAGACAAATCAGTTTTAAGTTTTCTATCAATGAAAAAGACAATGAATTGCCTTATGGAATAGATCATCACATCATCATACGTGATGAACATGAATCACCTTTAATACAATTCGGACAAATGCCCTCACCTATGGCAGAAGTATCTGAAGCGTATCTTTCTCCCAATTATGAATACACATTTAAGGTCGATTTATCTCCTGTATTCAGTCAATTTAATGAAAAAGGCTATTATGAAGGAGGTAACGGAAGCCGCATTGCCTTTTCTGATTTCAAAGGTGTCTTTATAGCAGGTGGTTCAGAGCCATTAAGCTGGGATTTTGTAAATCTTAGAAACAAAGGACTCAAACTGGAAGATACAGGAACAGACAATATTTACAGCATTACTCTTAACCTTAACCCGTATCAGGTCAAAGAAAATGATACAAAACATTGGCAAAAGTCTATAAATACTTCAGACAAACCCGTCTATACATCTGATCAGCCAATAGTAGATGCCCTGTATAATCTATCTCTGGAAGAAGCTAAAAAAAATATAGAACCAGACAGCACGCTTCGTACAGGGGCAAAATGGGCCGGTGTATGGACTAGAGATATTTCGTATAGTATTTTTCTGGCATTTGCTTACCATGAACCTGAAATAGCCAGAGTAAGTTTGCTAAAAAAGGTAAAACGTGATCGCATCGTCCAGGATACAGGTTCCGGTGGTGCATGGCCCATCTCTTCCGACCGAACTGTATGGTCGATAGCTGCCTGGGAGATTTACAAAGTAACCGGGGACATGGAGTGGCTAAAACAAGCCTACACCATTATCAAAAACACACTGGAAGATGATGCAAAAACCCTGCAATCCGAATCTGGGCTCTATAAAGGTGAATCTTCTTTTCTGGATTGGCGTGAGCAAACTTATCCTAAATGGATGGCCAATGCAGATATCTTTGTTTCTGAAAATCTTGGAACTAATGTAATTCATTTTCAGGCACATAGGATTTTGGCTGCTATGGCAACCACCTTAGGCTTATCTGATAAAATATATAAAAATGAAGCGGATGTGTTGAAAAATGCTATTAATTCTAAGCTTTGGCTACCTGAGAAAGGGTACTATTCACAATACAGGTATGGACGCGGTGAATTGATCAGGTCCAACCGGTTTGAAGCATTAGGTGAAGCACTTGCCATTTTGTTTGATGTGGCTGATGTTGAGCAGTCAAAAGAAATAATTAAAAAATCCCCTGTGACAAAATATGGAATACCATGTATTTATCCACAAATACCGGACATACCACCGTATCACAATAATGCTGTATGGCCATTTGTCCAGGCATACTGGAATCTTGCAGCAGCTAAAACCGGAAATGAAAATGCTCTTACCCATGGGCTCGCATCCATCTATAGAGCCGGTGGGCTATTTCTAACCAATTATGAGAATTTTGTCGCCCAATCCGGAGATTTTAATGGGACGGAGATAAATTCGGACAGAATGCTTTGGAGTATAGCCGGCAATATTGCTATGGTTCACCGAGTATTTATAGGCATGAATTTCGGGATCAATGGCATCCGGTTTAGTCCGGTTATTCCGCAGTCCTTTGGGGGTGTAAAGACACTTAATGGTTTTAAATACCGGAAAGCTATTCTAAATATAAAAGTAACCGGGTTTGGTAAAAACGTAAGCGAATTTATAATCAATGGCAAAAAGATGCAGAATGCCTACTTTGATGCATCCGAAACAGGAATTCAAAATATTGAGATAATAATGGATAATGTCTCATTTGATCAGCAGGAGTATAGTCACGTAAACAATCATTTCAGCGCCCGAAATCCTGTAACTAAGATTGAAAATAATGTACTATCCTGGCAACCTATAGAAGGGGTAATTTCCTATTTTATTTTTAAAAACGGAATTAGAGTCCAAGCCACACAAAATACATACTTAATCACAAATCCTGAGGAAACCGCAGAATATTCAGTAAGTGCTGTAGATAGCTTTGGCTTTGAATCTTTTATAAGTGAGCCAATACTTATATCTACACCAGGTAACATTCATATTTTTCAGGTAGAAAATTTTACAGATCATGCAGAAACCCGATATTCAAATTATTCAGGCTCAGGCTACATTGAAATATCAACTGATAAAAATCAAAATTTAAGTTTCGATGCTGATATAATGAAAGAAGGTACTTATCAGATTGATTTCAGGTATTCAAACGGCTCGGGTCCATGGAACACAGATAATAAATGTGCAATACGCAGTTTGTATTGTAATGGTTCTTACATATCCTCACTCGTTTTTCCTCAAAGGGGGACTAACGAGTGGTCAGAATGGGGCATGTCCAATTCCGTAAAAGTTAAATTGGTTAAAGGACAAAATCATTTTATCCTGAAATTAGAACCGTGGAATAATAATATGAACGTGGAAATCAATAAAGCAATGCTTGACTACGTCAGAATAATCCGACTATCTGAATGACGAAACAAAGAGAAGATTCAGATGACAAAATCAAAAAAACCATAAAGAATTATATCAACATTTTGGTCAATTAATTTAATATCATTATAGCTTTGTGACTCGATCTAACCTTACCTATCAGATGAAAATAGTAGAGTCCAGTTGTCAATCCACTGACATCTACCTGATTTATACCTGAAGATAATCTGCCTGAAATGACATTTTGACCATCAACGCCTGTAACGATGTATGTATAAAAATATGAATTATAATTTTCTATTTGCACCATTTCAGTGGCAGGATTGGGGTAAATTATTATATCTGCAGAAGAATTCAAATCTGAAGATGCCGAAATTGTTTCATTTACAACGGTTGCTTTAGCTGCCAGCCACATGAATGGATCAAATTCCACTTTTTGAACAATAAAATTAACCGGTAACTCAAAAATCTGGCCGCTTACACTATGCTCCAGTCTCACCAACTCTTCCTTGCCCTCCCCTGAAAGTCTTAACTGAACCGGCATTTCAAAAAACCTACCGAAGGATGAGAAGTTGTTTGCCTGAGTCTTATTTTTGTCTTACCGCCGCTTTGATCCCAAGAGACCTGATAACTCGGATATCCCTCGCCTTCAAACCAGTCTTTAAAAAACTCAGTCAAATCCTGACCTGACACACTTTCAAGGTGACTTTTTAAATGTGTTGTTCTGGCATAATTGTAAGCCCTGTCATTCAGATAATTTCGGCATGCTTTAAAGAAATTATCATCACCAAGCTTCCATCTGAGCATGTGAAGCAAGTATGAACCTTTATTGTAACTGAGAGCACTGCTGAATATCCGATTTTCGCTGGTAGGATCACTAACTCTGACAGAACCTGTTGGAGTTGATGTGATGGAATTAATTTTTCCTGACTTCCAGTTTGGCCAGTCATTCGGACCCTGTGGGTACCTCTCACGACTCAATCCCTCCAGATAAGTAGCAAACCCTTCATTCAACCATATGTCTTCCCAATCACCGCATGTCACCAGATCTCCAAACCATTGATGAGCCAACTCGTGTGAGAGCAGACCCCAAGAATAATTAATCACAAAACTCATGGTCTGATGTTCCATACCACCTCCCCACCCAAATTGAGCATGACCGTATTTTTCCTTTTTGAAGGGATAGGATATAAATAAGCTATCATAGAACTGAAGAACTTTGACATTATCAGCAGTTCCTTTACGGGCGGCATCCAGATCTTCAGGATAAACGTAGTTAAGCATAGGCATAACAGTCCCATCTTTAAGGTGCACATCATCTACATAGGTGGTATAATTGGTCACTGCTATGGCCACAAGATAGGAAGCGATGGCGTAATTGTGCTTCCAATGATACTTTTTCATCCCATTCCCAACAGATTTTTCGCTCATCAAGCTTCCATTGCTCGCAGCGCGATATTTTTCCGGCGTAGTGACTATGACATCGATACTATCTATCTTATCATCCAGTCCATTTTTGCAAGGCCACCAATCCTGCGCCCCGAATGGTTCAGACAATGTCCAGATAATTGGATCGGTTTTGTGCGTACTCTTTATGAAAGAGCCAAAACCTCCAGATGGGGGAGCTCCGTTATAAGAAATGGAAATGCTATCAATTGATGACTTTGGTATGCTAACAGGAAATTTTATATTGAGGACGTAGGATGATGGTTGTGAATAGGATAGCTTAATGCCATGCCAAATAATGCTGTCCACCTTCAATGTACTGGAAAAGTCAAAGTTCATATCACTAAACTGATCGTTTAATACTTTGAAATAAGGGGTGACCGTACCTTTTATATTATATACGGCAGGATCCACTTCCCACTCAAACCGATAATATTTCAAATCATAATTGTCCGTGACTGTGAAACCTCTGAGACCTGTTGAAAATAATGCATCAGGTAAATGTCCTTTATTGCAATATGGATCATCCTTCCAGGTATCACTATCTGTCTGACCATAACCTATCAATGAAAAAACTAAGCAAAACAGAAAAGAAATTGAACCTTCGATAACTTTATTCATTTTTAAAATGATTTTGACACAAAGATATCAGTATTTTAACACAATACCTGATCGGGCCATTGACAAACTAATAAAATAATTCTTAGTAAGGAGTGTTCTCTATTATCCATTATTCATCCATATTTATTATTTACCATTTAAGGCTCATCTTTTGTGGTCAAATGAAATCTATTTAATTTAGTACGGGCTTCATTACAAATATAAAAAATAAGAGACAGCCGTTCCTTCCGGCTGTCTCTTATACCTTTAAACAGTGGCTTGGATTTTTATCTTTACATTTGCTACTCTTTTTTCAGTATGATCACATCAAGTGCTTTATTTTTGATCATGTTGTTCAGTTCGGCAAGCATGGTGTTTTTTATATCATACCACTTCTTAAGTTCTGAGTCTATCAGACCAGTCAATTCGTCACGAACCTGATACATAGATTCTGTCGGTGGAAAATCATTGACACCTATGCTCATCATAGAGTTGAGATGCGCCAGCTTATTGGTTAGTTTAATCGGAAAATTCAAAGGATCCTGACCGCTTTTGTTTTTTGTCTGATATAAATTCTTTTCAACATCTGTTGACAATGAGTCCATTTTTGATGCATAATCCTTGATCTCCTTATCTGATATTTTGTCAGTATATGCCTTCACTTGAGTTTTCATTGATCTAATGTCAATTATCGCTTGATGGGCCTCGGATACTTTATCATTTACAGATTTTATAAAGTCAAACTGCTTTTCGACATCTTTGACACTTCCTTCTGAAACCGGACTAGGTATTATTCTAAAATTCTGCTTCTGGGATTTGCCATTTACATTGAGTGAGACAATATAGTCTCCCGTTTTGGCGATTGCCCCATTTAATGAACCCCACCAAAATATCATTCCATCAAATTTTTTTGCTGGTGGATAGTCCATCCTCCACGTAAAGAAATTGCCTCCTTTCTTTACTTTTATTTTATCTCTCTCCTCCTTTGCCTGATTTGAATAGGTACGAATAGTATCACCTGAAGTTGTAAGATAAACCAGGGATATGGTATCTTTCTTTTCATCCAATGCCGGAAGATAAAAATTTGTCATGACCCCTCCTGGGTGGTTAGTGCCTTCAGTCTTACTGCCTTTCCTCTGAAATCCTCCTATTCTGTAACTATCCATAGGTTTAAACAGGAAAGGTTCAGTGGAAGATTTCTTGGTGATCGCCTGATGCAAAAAAGTAAGGTCATCTATCATCCACAAGCTTCTGCCCTGAGTAGCCGCTATCAAATTGTTATTTTTTAAAGCCAGATCGGTGATCGGAACAATAGGTAAATTCAGTTGGAAAGGTTGCCAGGATGTACCGTCATTGTAAGAAATAAACATACCCCGCTCTGTACCTGCATACAATAAGCCTTTGATAGTTTCATCTTCCCTTACCACTCTGGTAAAGTATTCATCAGGAATGCCATTGACAATTTTCATCCAGGTTTTACCGTAATCGCTGGTTTTATAAAGATACGGTTGATAATCCCCTGATTTATACATTGTTCCGGCAACATAACAAACCGCAGGGTCATGTTTACTTGGCTCTACACTGTTGAACATCAGATATTTGGGCATTGCAGGTGAAGTAACGTCACTCCATGATATTCCCCCATCCTGTGTCACCTGAATACGTCCGTCATCGGTACCTGCCCATATAAGCCCTTCCTTAACGGGTGATTCATTAATGGCAAAAATGGTGGCATAATACTCTACACTTGTATTATCCTGCGTGATCGGTCCACCCGATGAAACAAGCTTTTCTTTTTCATTCCTTGTCAGATCCGGACTTACCAGTTTCCAGGTTTGTCCTTCGTCCTCAGTCATGTGCACATGATTAGAAGCAGTATAAAGACGTTTTGGATTATGTCTGGAAAAAAATATTGGAAAATTCCACTGAAACCTATACTTCATGCCTTCAGCACCGTGTCCCATCGGATTATCCGGCCAAACATTTATACCCCTGACCGAATGGGTTTTGTGATTCACCCTGGTTAGAAAACCGTCATAGCTACCACCATATACAATGTCGCTGTTCAAAGGATCTACTGCTATATGTGCGGACTCCCCACCAGCGGTCTGTTCCCAGTCTTCTTCGGTGATGGTCCCACCCATTGTCCTGTGTGGAATACGTTGGGTACTGTTATCCTGTTGTGCCACATATATTCTGTATGGAAAGCTATTGTCCGTAACAACCCTGTAATACTGTGCAGTGGGTTGATTGTGATATGTGCTCCATGTTTCACCCCCATCATAAGTCACCTGAGCTCCACCATCATCAGCTATTATCATACGTTGAGGATTCTCAGGGGCCACCCACAGATCGTGATGATCTCCATGGGGTGCTTCATAATCGCTGAAGGTCTTACCTCCATCTATAGACTTATGATAATCCACGTTCATGATATACAACGTGTTATCATCCTTGGTATCAGTATAAATCCTCGAGTAATACCACGCCCGTTGACGGAGAGAACGGTTATCATTTTGCTTTTTCCAGGTTTTACCGCTGTCATCTGATCTGAATACTCCCCCATTTTCGTTCTCTATTATGGCATATACTATTTGATTATCATTGTAAGCGACTGCAATACCAGATATGCCCCAAATGCCTTTAGGAAGACCCTCTGCCCCTGAAATATTAGTCCATGAGTCTCCACTATCTGTACTTTTCCAAATGGCAGAACCATCTCCCCCACTTGACAGGCTATATGGAGTCCTTCTGACGTTCCATGTGGATGCGTACATAATTCTGTGATTGGATGGGTCAATACACAGATCAACTGCACCCGCAGCTGCATTGGCGAAGAGGGTCTTTTTCCAAGTCTTACCTCCATCGATGCTTTTATAAACACCTCTCTCATCGCTATCTTTATACAAATCTCCCATGACCGCAGCATATACTATATCATGATCGGTCGGGTGAACCCTTACCCTTCCTATATGTCTCGAGTTTTTAAGCCCGCATGAGATCCAGGTTTTACCGGCATCTTCCGTTTTCCACATACCGGAACCATATGCTACATTACCTCTTACAGTTTGCTCCCCTCCTCCAACGTATATGACGTTATGATCTGAAGGCGATACGCAAATACTACCAATAGAACCCCCAAAAAATCCATCAGAAATATTGTCCCATGTTCTACCGCCATCTGTTGTCTTCCAAACACCTCCTCCAGTGGCACCAAAATAAAACAGGTTTGGTTTTCCAGGCACCCCTGTAACAGCACAGGATCTCCCCCCTCTGAATGGTCCGAGGTGTCTCCACTCCAATGCACTTATCAATGCAGAATCCGGCCCACCGCCATCTGCCGGTAGGGCCATTTGAGAAGTGGACGCAGCGTTTTTGCCATTTGCTGACTTTTTCTGTGCCGAAAGTGAAAAACAGCAAATTATTGCAACGGCCATTAGACCTATTAATTTATTATTATTAAAAAAAGTGAACTGCTTCATTTGAAACTTTTGTATGTTGATTGAAAAATAATCGTATAAAGTTATAATTAAACTTCTATTTGTCAAAATCACAGAATAATAACTGCAAAATATTATTATATTAAACAAGTTATGCATACGTTTGTACTACTATTACAGGCATTCACATTTTTTTAGCACGATGCACGACAGTCATATTTTCGCTGACCTAAGGATTTCCAAAACAGGTCTTTCAAATCTTATAACCGGATTTATTGCAAACTGGCCTGAAAGGCAGTTTAAAACAGACGGATATTCTCTTGAGATCCAAGATTTTGATACTATAATGCCTGTGATTTCAGCTCATGATAAATCGATTTATGCTGAAATACCAGTTTCATATACTTTTATAAAACCGGCCGGGCTGTTCAGTATAGAAGGAGAAGGCAAAATATCTATCAGAGTAAGATTCGATTTTGACATTTTACAGAATTTTGAAGTACAGATTGAAAGCATATTAGAAGGTTATCATTGGCTGAATGAACCGGTCCTGAAAGTCGGAAAACTTGATATTCCAATAGAGATTTTGACTAATTGCTTAATACATCATGTTAAGGAAGGAATGCTGGATGAAATGGATGCTTTTATTGAAAAAAATGTTAATATACTCGCCCTCATCAGAGAACAGATAAATAATTATGGGCAAAACTATCTTATTACCAATACACCTCCATTATTTTTAAATTTAACCCTCTATGATGTTTTGGCAGGCAAGTTAGTACAAAACGAAGCTGACATTCATTTGGATTTGTTGCTGCATGTTACAACAAAAATATCTGATGAACCTATCAAATCCGAAGCAATTTTCAATCCTTCGTTTTATTGGATAAATGATAAGCCCAATTCCCACACCCAAAATACAGATATAGAATTCTCATATTACGGGCTAGCGAGAATAATAATGAATGCACTTAATGGAAAAGATATTGGAGGTAAAACATTCGATATTGAAAATATTCTGATCAGAAATACTTCTATCCTGGAATTAGTAGCTGCCATAAACGGACCCGTAAAAGGAATAGTGACTATCACCGGTCACCCATATCTGAATAAAACTGATCAGAAAATACATATAGATGACATGAGAGTGGTGATAGATGCAAAAAATCTAATATACAAACTGTCTTCACCGATTATAGAAAAAATGATACGGAATAAGCTTGAAGGATTTTTCCCACTTGAAGTCGCTCCGCTATTTGAAAATTATATTAAAAAAATACCCACATTTAATTTTTTGAATAATAAGATTTCACTTACCCCAGGCATGGCCAAAGTTCATATTGATAATCTAATATTCAGTGAAAATCAAATAATTACAACGCTCAATATCGATCAGGCAGAATTGGGAATTGTATTGCAACATTCCTGAAGTTACAACCAAAATGTCTTATTAGTAAAACGTAGTTGTTTAGGCATGTTCACTTTCATTTAAAAAATGTCAATTACTTATTTAACAGATCAAATTTTCTGTTTCACGGGCTGGAAATAATATTATGATTCAAATATTAATTTTAATCGTATCATTGTATTGATATCTGTTAAGAGTATGTTTAATATTTCATCATTTGACTTCATGTGGCGAATATTAATTTCTTCTACGTTATATTTTTCGCCGTAGCCACCAGTTACGACTGCAAAATATGCCATGAATAATATAAAATTTCCTCACTTTCGCTCAAACATGAAAATTTAAACTCTAAAGAAGTGCTTGAGAGACAAAGTTTTAATCACTTCATCTATTTATAACCTGAAAAACATTTCTTTTATGAGTTATTTCAATCCAGAAGACCTTAAAAAATTTGGTCAAATATCTGATCTCCAGCCTGAGATGGGTAAAAAATTTTTTGATTGGTATGGAGAAGTTTTTAAAGAGGGAGCTCTGACTGTCAGGGAAAAAAATCTGATAGCCCTTGCCGTAGCACATGCAGTGCAATGTCCATATTGTATGGATGCATATACAAATTCATGTCTGTCTGAGGGGGCTGATGAAGAGCAAATGATGGAAGCTATCCACGTGGCTGCTGCCATTAAAGGCGGAGCTACCCTTGTCAATGCGGTACCTATGATGAATACTATTAAAGCAAAACTAATGTAAAAAACTTTTGTTTGCCTTAGAGTAAATTTTCAAAACGGTTAGGTTATTTTATAATATATGGGCGTAAAACAAAGATCGAAGTCGTTGAGTGCTTCACAAAATAAACTCGCCAGTACTTTTTTTCAACTTAAGGTGCTCAATGGTGAAGAGATAATGCATGATCATTTTGAACCTTTCTCCGGTATGGTCGGATCTGCATTAAAACCATCGATTCCTGAAATTCTACAGATCAATATTGGAAAACTTTGTAATCAGTCCTGTGCGCATTGTCATGTAGATGCAGGCCCTGATAAGAAGGTTGAAAATATGAGTAAAGCCACACTTGAAAAGTGTCTTAAAATACTTGAAACCCACAACATACCTACTGTTGACATCACTGGTGGAGCACCGGAAATGAATCCAAATTTCAGATGGTTTGTCACTGAATGTACCAAAATGGGTAAAAAAGTCATCAACAGGTGCAATCTGACTATCATTCTGGCAAATCCAAAATACCATGACCTGCCGGAATTTTTTGCAGAAAATAAGGTACATGTGATTTCATCACTGCCGTATTTTACGAAAACAAGAACAGACAGTCAGCGTGGTGATGGCGTCTTTGAAGACAGCATAGATGCATTAAAAATGCTAAATAAGGTAGGGTATGGGGTAGAAGGAAGTGATTTGCAATTGGACCTGGTTTATAATCCGTCAGGGGCATTTTTGCCTGGACATCAGTCATCCCTTGAGCATGAATTCAAACTACAACTTTCACGCAGATATGGAATCACATTCAATAATCTTCTTGTTATCACCAATCTACCTATAAGTCGTTTTTTGGATTACCTCATCGAATCAGGCAACTATTCCGAATATATGACATCACTTGTGGAAGCATTTAATCCTGCTACCATTTCGGGTTTGATGTGCAGAACTACTTTATCTGTGAGTTGGGATGGATACATATATGATTGTGATTTCAACCAGATGCTGGATTTAAAAGTTGACTCTGAATCTCGTCATATTGATGAATTCGACTTAGACACACTAATGGAAAGAAACATTGTGCTCAATCAGCACTGTTATGGTTGTACTGCCGGGGCAGGAAGTAGTTGTGGCGGAGAAATCATATAATGATTAAATTTGGTTATCGTCTGTAAGGTCAATTTCATTCAAAAAAATACCAATTTTTCGTGATACTTAAGTTTTTATAAAGCCAAGGTATAATGGACAAAACTGATTCATTAATTTATTTTTAAAATAGATTAAAAACCATTGCTACCATAATCAAGGACTATTGGAGTAGTAGCTGTGTAATCACAAGAATTTTTTAAACGATTTCATTTCCTACAAAATACATCTCCACTTCTCCTACATTTTTAGCATAGATTTTACCTCTTTGGGTACATTCAAAATGGTCTTTGATCAGGTCATAAACTGCCTTAGAAATATTTACTTTGCCCGCTTGGCCATTTGATTCCATCCGGCTTGCAATGTTGACCGTGCTGCCCCAAATATCATATGCATATTTTCTCTTACCTACCACTCCTGCTACAACAGGGCCTACGTGAATACCAATCCTGAGACCCCATGGATCCAGCCCGTTATTCATTCTCGTGACATTATCCTGTTCTATCCATTGATGCATGTCGTGACCTGCTTTTACTATTCTGAATATATGCGTGTCATCTTCGACCGGTATGCCTCCCGCACACATATAGGCATCGCCGATGGTCTTAATTTTCTCCAGATTATGCTTACCAATGATATCATCAAAAGCCATGATACAGGTATTCAAATGCTCAACAAGCTCCTGGGCCGTCATTTTTTCAGAATGTGACGTAAAGTCAACAAAATCGCTAAAAAGGACTGAAACGTGGTTGTAATGTCTTGGTGCTGCCTTACCTGTGACTCGTAACTCTTTGGCTATCTCAGCAGGTAAGGTATTAAGTAACAAAGTTTCAATCTCGTCTTTTTGTTTGTCGAGAAGTTTATTTGTTTTAACCTTTGCAAGGTAATTTCGATACAGGTTAAATGTTATAAATAGTATAAGCAACGCACCTATCAAAAAAGCATTTTTTATCAGTTTCTGCCTTTTTAGGTCCGCATCCTGCAACGCTTTATCCTTGGTCAGTAAATTTATCTCGCCTTGTTTTTTCTGAATTTCAAAGTCAAACTGAAGGCTTCCCAACTTTTTATCCGTTTCGATATTATAGAGCGTATCTTTAATATTAGAAAACGTGTGGTAAGAATATGCATTCTTATAATCTTTTACCTGATTATAGGACGATGCCAATTCCTTATAAATATCCTTTAATTCTTTAGTAAACTGAAACTCCAAAGCAAGTTTTTCAGCCTGTTTAAGATAATCAAATCCTTTAGACAAATCACCATATAAGAAATACGAGACGCCTAGTCCCATTAAGGACTGAACGATGTCGAGATTTCCATTAAGTTTATCCGCAATAGCAAGTGCTCTTTTATGATACGTTATTGCCAGACTATATTCGCCCTGACGATTATAAACCTTTCCTATGGCATTATATACGTAAGGACTGTTTTCAGAATTATTGTATGCTTTTTCGGATATATTGTAGTAAAAGAGTGCCAGAGAATCATTATTTTTTGCATAATATATTTCTCCTAAGTTTACGGTCGTTGTTCCTAATGCCTCCTTATCTCCCATCTCTTCGCTCAATGGGAGTGCTTTTAAAAAATAAAATAAGGCCTTATCATGAGTGGCAGGTTTGTTAAAATATACTCCGCCTATGTTATTATATGCTGTGAGAATTCGTAACTTATCTCCTGTTTTTTCAGCCAGTGCCAAAGATTGAAGATAATATTCCAAAGCATTGGCATCATCCCCCTGATTGAAATATATAGCACCGATGTTATTCAGGATATTTGCTTCTCCTACTTGATCGCCTATTGATTTATATATTTCGAAAGATTGCTTCCAATAATCAAGGGCCTCGACATTTTTACCCTGATAATAATATGCAATCCCTATATTCTTCAATGCCACTGCTACCCCATCAAAATATCTTATCGAATCTGCTAATATCCTGGCCTGTTCTGCCAATGAAATCGCTTTGTCAGGTGCTTCGCTGAAGTTGTTTTTACTAAGTTGCAATAATCGGTTGACTTCAACGGAATCCGCTTCAGAGTATTTCTTTTGTGCTTTTTGACCAAAAGCTAAAAAAGAAAATAGAAGCAAAAGAGTAGAAATGAAGACTTTTAAGTGCATAATCCGAAAGATATGTCTATTAACTCAAAAAAAAAGAGGCAACTGCCTCTTTTTTCTGATAAATTACAAAAAGGAATTATTTATTGATTAGTACCAATAGTAAAAGATACTATAGTATAGTTTTATCTGTTGATCACTAATTTTTCAAAAAGTCGCTCTCCGGCTTTATCTATCATCATCATATAAACACCATTATAGTATTCATCTCCAGATATATCCAGATTGAGCCTTTGAGTACCAGCATCAACATTTCTGGTGTACAGTTTCCTGCCCTGGATGTCAAAGATACTTAATTTGGCATCTTTGTCCATGCCTTTCAATAAGATAATTACTTCATTTTGAGCCGGGTTGGGATACATGGTTAAAGTAAAGTCACCAACATCAGTTTTGGATTTTATGATGCGGTTTTCTACTATCGGTTCGGGAGCAAAATTTGCTGGGCAGGATGAATTGCCGTAAGCGGTAATTAGTCTGGTCCAAACACCGTTCCAATTATTATCTGATTGTAAATCACCGGTTTGGAAATTTCTTGATAACCAGTTGAAAAACTTACCATCGTCAGAAGAAATGCGCAAGGTGTAATTACCGGCTGATAGAGATGCATTTTGTATAAATGGTATCACTTCTCTAGCGGGATTAATTTCATCAATAAAATTACCAAAACCTGCTGGAAGGTTAACTTGTTCAATTGGAGTACTGCCAATACCAATCCCGGCATATAACCGCACTGTAACTGAAGGCCGGGGAGGATTCAGAGGCCATGAAATATCCACTAAGATAGAATCCAGGTCATTAATCGGATTACTAAGATTGAAAGCCTGCCATTGATCACTAAATTGAGTATTGGTAGTGTTTGTAGCACCAGCAGTTGTGTAAATTCCTGTTGTGAAATTATTTGTGACAGGCAGATTGATCATGCAGGATGGCGAACTGTTATTATTTGCATCCTTTACTGTGATCTGTACAGAGGGGATAGTACCGTTATCGGCACAAGTGTAGGTTCTGGCACCTACAATATCTAAAGTTAAGGGACCAGAACAATTCTCGATAACAGGCAAACTTGCAAGCTCCTGAGTAGTAGAAAGTGGTGCATACTTAAACTGAACCGCAGATGAGTATGGAAGATTTCCTTCGGCATAATTCATACCAATCAATACATGACCTGGCGGAACATAGAGCTCTGAAGTTCCCCCATCCCAACCTTCAGTAATAGCATTTTTAACTCCTTCTAATGATCCATTAAGAAACCTGGACAAGGCTGTTTCGCTTATTATTTCTAGTATCACGGTTGAGAATAACCTTCTACTTTGGATAAGACTTGCGGTCTATTATCATAAGATAACCAGGTACTAACCTTAAACCCAACCATCCAGGAGTTTGCAGGTGCTATGATCGAATCGGCAGGTGCGCCCCCAAGTCCACCATTATAACAAAGTAAATAAAGAGTATCGCCGCGTCTTCCATCATTCATTATTTTAGCACAGATCAACTTAAACTGGTCAATGATATCACCCTCCTGCCAGTATGTCAATCACCGCATAGCCAGAGGGGCAATCGCATGATATTGGATTTGATAATGGTAAGTTTTGCGGGGCTAAAGATCCGACCTGTGGATTTTGAACAGTTGATGTAGCTGAAATGACTACGCGATTATTATCAATGATGGCTGCAGAAATGTTTACACTGTTATTGTAATTATCTAAATTTAATGGAATACTTGCTGGGCAATTAGTCAGCACTGGTGCTATATTATCCACAACAGTAATAGTTGTCGCACATGAAGACAATGTTCCACTTGCATCGATAACATCCATTGTTACCGCATTTGCATCAATATTGGCACAAGTTAAATCAATTTGAGATGATGCTGGCTGGTAACCTAAAATTTCATACACATAATTGCATGGCCCTCCACCAAACCGAATACCACCAATCAATGGTACTTCACTGTAATTGATGTCTAAAGCGAGTACTTTGTCCAGAGTATTGCTATGACCGGGAAGATATTCAACCGAGAAGTTTACATTATCTCTTAGATAGAACGCATTGAAATTACTACCTGCTGCCAATGAAACAGTTGAACTGCTGTTTATTACACTTTCTGGAATAGTCAAAACTACATTGCCATTAACATCCAGTATTTGTATATCATATGCTAATCCTCCATGTACAATAAATATTTCTGGTCCTGCCCCAGGTACAATTGGCGTATCGAATATGACTTTATGATTCACCCCAACAGGGTCATCACAATCCTGTAATGCAGTGCCTAAATCCATATCTCCCAATACCCGTAATGCAGTCGATTGATTCATAGTAGTTGCACTCATATCCCAGAATCTATTGGCATCACCACCATAGCCCAAAGTTGGGTTAGCTGTCAGGGTATTTAAGACCAGAGTTGATCTGATCGCATTGGCTGGAGTCAGTGTTTTTGTAACCCCATTTTGCCCATATGTTATACCTGTAAGACTCCTTCCAGTGCTTGCACCACTGATAACATTAACTGTTCTTTGTCCTCCATTATCTCCAACACCAACAAACCTGTAAGCTAAAATATTGCAATTATCTGTACTTCCATTGTTAACGGATAAAGCATTTACAGAAACTTTACCTGTATTGTCTAAATATGCAGTAACTGGTTGGCAAGTAGCAGTAGGTGCCTGATTGTCTGTCACTGTCACAGTCTGGGTACAGTTAGAAGCATTCCCCGCAGCGTCTGTAGCTGTCCACACAACGGAAGTAGTTCCTACAGGATATGTTCCGCTAGCATTAGCCGTGCCCGTTTTGTTATTTGTTATGGTAACTGCTCCTTTTCTTCCCGCAGTCCAGTTTGACGCTGCACCTCCAGACAATGCAAAATTCAGAAGTGTTCCGTTATTACGATTTACTGTGCCATCGACTAAGGTTGTTAAACCTGTATTAACTCCGCCTGCAGTACCCTGATCAAAGGTGTAGTAAGCTACTAATCCGGATTCATCGCCCCTGAGTCTTCCATTAATATTGTTTACAATATCTGTCGAAGATCTTGCTACATTCCACAATCTGATTTCATCAATTTGTCCATCCCAAACGTTGCATGAAGGATATGCGCAACCAATTCCCTGATTACCAATAGCTAATATTCCAGGGCTATTTAAGCTCGAAACGGTCCCAAAATTTGGTGAGACTCCATCCAAAACACCATTTAAATAAAATCTAACACTATCCGAAACTGTCACTGCAACATGAACCCATTGATCCGAGGGAAGCGATGAGTTGGATATAGGAAGCGCATTGCCATCCGGACGATCCCAAAACTTTATTCTATTGTTTAAGGCTCCTCTACTATCTATGGCCAACCCATATCCGTAAGTTCCCTTCACAAGAATATTAAAGAAATTATCATTATTAGTAATTCTTGCTGGATTATTCACAGCTCGATCATAAACCCAAGCCTCAATGGTTAATCCATTGACCATTGTTAATGAAGGGTGATCCGGTACTTCTACCTTGTCGTCAAGCCCATCAAAGTTTAAAGCATTGCCATTTACATTATCTGCAATAAATGGTGGCTTTACAGTTACTATAGCATCGCATGAAGCAGGATTTGAACTAACTGTAATAGCATTTGGACACACAATACTTGGTGCCTGACTATCGTACACAGCCACGGTAAATGTACAGGAATTACTTCCAACAGTATTTATAGCTGTTGCAGTCACTGTTGTAAGTCCTACGGGGAAGAAACTGCCCGAATTATGGCTATATGTAATAACTGGAGTTGGATTTCCAGTCGCAAGCGGCAGATTTACATAAGTTATATTTGCTCCACATTGATTCAGATCGTTATTTGCTGTAATGTTGATAGGACAAGTGATACCTGGTGCAGTACCTGTGACAGTCACATTAAATGAGCATGAAGTCGAATTACCCGATGC
The DNA here is from genome assembly GCA_016722285.1 of Saprospiraceae bacterium. Classification (GTDB taxonomy): domain Bacteria; phylum Bacteroidota; class Bacteroidia; order Chitinophagales; family Saprospiraceae; genus OLB9. The sequence goes on along the minus strand of JADKGI010000030.1, from coordinate 371,312 downwards.
ATCGGTCACTCTGTGAGTTACCGTTGTGACACCTATCGGGAATACAGATCCGCTTGCAAGACCTGCAGTCCTGATAGTAATGGCTCCTCCACAATTATCTGAACCTACGGGAGTAGTATAAGTAACTACTGCACCAGAAGCGTTGGTTGCAGGAACTGTGATATCTGCCGGGCAAATACTCGCATTTCCAACTATTATTGTTGCTAAAGCTATATCAGGACGATTTAAACCTAAAAGTACCTCTGTTGTTTGTTGCCCACAACCAACTGGATTATTACATCCGAAGCACCATGCACCGGTGTGGGTGAGGTAGTAAACACCTGGTTGCGAAGGAGCTGTGAAGCTTACATTCAAGTTACCCGCACTTCCTTGATTAGCGTCATGACAAGTTATCATTTGCCCATTAAACACAAGAAAATGTTGAGTGATGCATCCAGGACAAGCTTCGTATCCAGGATCACCCGGTACTCTAACTGATGACCAGCTTGATGAGAAATTGATTGATGCTCCTGGATTTACATTTATATAATTCCCTTGACCATTTAAATTCACACCTGAATATGTTGACCGAGATCCGTAATCAGTATTTATTTTGGGAGATGGTGGAATAACGGCTTGAAGAAATATCGGTGCTTGACTATCTGTAATATTAACCGTAAATGTACAAGAATTACTTCCCACAGAATTTGTAGCTGTTGCAGTTACAGTCGTAGTACCTATTGGGAAGAAACTGCCGGAAGCAAGACTGTATGAAATATTGGGTGCCGGTAAACCCGTTATTGTTGGGGCGTTTGAATAGGTAACAGCAGCACCACACTGATTTACATCATTATTGGATGTAATATTAGGTGGACACGTGATGGTGGGCGCTGTTCCTGTTACTGTCACAGTAAATGAGCAATCAGCCGTATTACCTGAAGCATCTGTCACTCTATGTGTTACTGTTGTAGTACCTATTGGGAACGTTGATCCACTAGCTGGGCCAGCTGTTCTAGCTGTAGTTGCGCCTGAGCAATTATCTGAACCTACTGGAGTAGTATAAGTTACCGCTGCTACAGATGCACTTGTGGCTGCAGTAGTAATATTTGCAAGACAACTAATACTTGGTGCAATATTATCAATAACAGCAACCACTGCTGTGCAAGTTGATGTATTGCCACTATTGTCAGTAACAGTAAGGATAGTTGAAGTAGGTGCCCTACTCGACTTATCCAGTTACCTCCTGTTGGATCAACAATTGATGCATGATTATTATTTCCTGAGGCATCTGCTATTGAAGTTCCTGTTCCCTCATTAAAAGGATAATACAAGACTAATCCTGTTTGGTTGGTTCCGGCTCTGTCTGCTGCAATTTCTGCTGCTGACAAACCTCTGCTGTACATTTTTACATCATCAATTGAACCTTGGAATTGGCTTAAATAGCCTACCGTTCCATCTTCTTTTGTTTGAGCTCCTACATAAAATTTACCTGATTTTGTGAAAAAAGGAAAACTTATAGGAAATGTAGCACTTTGGTCATTTACATATAATACTACAGAGGTACCATTATAGGTAGCAGCAACATATGTCCAAGTATTTAAAGGGATCCTTAATAAAGGATTAATAAGGGTTTGACCCGAATTCCGGAATACTAATTTATGCGTATTATTGGTTACATCTTTTTCTAGTGCAATAGCCCATTGTGTACGTGTAGGGTCAATATTAAGATTTTCGCTATAGCCATAACCAATAATGTCCATATTATCGTTTAATGCACTTGGATTAATCCAGGCACTCATGGTTCTAAAGCTATTGCCAATTGGTAAGTTGGCTGTATTATTCGATACAACAACATCAGGCCCAGAATTAAAATTCAGCGCAGGGTTATTGACATCAGCGCATGTAAAAGTGTTTTTACTTAAACTTAAACTTTGAATACCGCAATTGTCATTACTTGAATTATTGACATTAGCTGTGGTAATAGTTGCAGTTCCTCCAGCATTCAAGTTGACTGTTACCGGCTTGCAAAGTGCCGTAGGTGCTTGTGTGTCATTTACCGCCACAATAAAAGTGCAACTTGCCGTACCATTTACATTTGTAGCAGTCACAGTGACAGGACTTGTTCCTACTGGGAAAAAACTGCCTGAACTAGGGTTATATGTTATAGTTGGCGCAGGACTTCCAGTGGTTATTGGCAAATTGATATAAGTTACATTTGCACCACATTGACCAGTTGTATTAGGAACTGAGATATTTGCTGGACATATTATAGTCGGCGCTCCTCCTGGACCTGATACTGCTAAGGTACCATTTACATATGTTACGTTATAATTTTTCAATCCTATAGTTTGAACTTCAGTGACCCCACCTTCAAAAATATTTAATGGTGGCTCTCTGAATGTGATACCTGACGGAACTATGTTTTGATTTCCTGCAGGTGGGTTGTTTGTTACATCTTGACCGCTACCATTTCTTACAGTTAAGACTGGTCCAGAAAGAAAAATATCAGCTGCTACTTCGTCCAACTTAAATCCGGTGATTTTAGTAGTAAATTCTGGATTTACAGCACCAAGTACTTTAGATTTGTTTTCAGCAGTGACAGTTAACATTGCTGGAGTAATAGTCAGAGTACCTGCACCATAAGTGATTTCAAAGTTTTCGGCTATTAGGGCACCAGGGATGATCAGGTGCTGACCTACTTCATACCCAGTGATCATATTGATAGGTTTCAAATCAGAAATTACAGGTACCTGGCCTTCCTGCACTTCAACTTCATCAATTATTATCGCTATATTGCTATTACTTAAGTCAGTTGAATTTCCGACGCTGGTTGAATTGGTAAATACTGTACCATTTACGAGAGCCCGGCTACTGGTTATCTGATATGTGCCATTGACTAATGCCCGGCTATTGACGATGGCCCTGCTGTTCACCAATGCACGACTATTGACGAGTGCCCGACTATTGACTATCGCCCGGCTGTTCACCAGGGCACGGCTATTGACCAGTGCTCTGCTACTGGTAAGATTAGATATATTAGGATCTAGATCGTAATCCAGGAAGGTAGAAACAGCCATATCAAATATCATGGTAGAATCGGTCACTGCTCCCGTTGGGAGGTTATTAACCAAGGCACGGCTATTGACCAGGGCCCTGCTGTTGACCAGTGCCCGGCTATTGATCAGCATACTCATATTGACAAGGGCCCTGCTATTCACGATCACATCGACCCAGACTCCATTCACCAGCGCCCTGCTGTTGACTATTGCTCTGCTGTTGACCAAAGCACGGCTATTGACCAGCGCACGGGAATCCACCAGTGCTACTGTATTATTGACCATCTTAGATTGATGTGTAGAATTAATTGTATTTAAAACCGAAGTTTGATTTGGTATGTTAGCAGTAGGGTCAAGGGCATAATTAAATTGAAAATTGTCTATTTTGTCTCCATATACCAATGTCTTATTTTGTGGGGTTATGGTCACAGGGAGTCTATTGACAGTCAAAATACTGTTTACAAATTCGTAATCGTAATTCTGGGGTAAATTACCAGGTGGTACGGGAGCGATAATGTACTGACCAATATTGGAAAGATTTGTAGCCGAAGTAGAAAATGCCAAACTATTCAACCCTAGATCAGTCAAAGTTAAGACTGGAGTAGCAGTAGCTAAAGGTTGTCCATCTACGAGAACAGTGGCAGTAAAAGTTGGATTATCTTCCCCATATTTTCTAGACTTGTTGTCCGATATCACTTTAATTTTTTTCTTTACTACATCAAAAAATCCTAACATTTCTGATAAGCCACCATCCAGGCCACTAGTGGATTTGGCGACAGTAGATAATTGTATCGTTGGATTAGCGCCATTAACATAAGCAGGAATTAATGCGGTTGCACTGGTATCCCCTGACATGGTTACAGGTGTAGTGATGGGCGTACCCATAAACAAAATTTTTGTATTCGAAGATAAATTTTCACCATTGACCCGAAGTGTGGTACCTGCTGCAAAATTGGTATTTCCCACGGATACTAATGATTTTAATGTTGGTTTGGGATTGGCAAATGTTTTAATCATCGAATCCGCACGGATTAAACCCGCTCCATATATATATGTTGAAGTACCCATGGATAAGGCAGTCGCCAACATCACATTTTTTATTTGAGTTTGAGTTACAGTCTCATTAGAAAATTTCTGTTTTGCTTCAATATAGAGCGCTGCTGCAGCTGCTACGTGGGGCGCAGCGGCTGATGTACCAAAAAAATTAGGATACGCATCGCCATCTATGTTTTGTCCTTTCAAATCCACCGTAGTGTTGACTCCGTTGGGTGCTGAAATATCCGGTTTGTTTCGGATTACATTTTCTATAGTAGATGTTCCTCCTCTGGATGAAAAGGATGCAGCTGTTGGTATTAGGGTTCCGAATTTAGGGGTATTCGTATATAATACAGCACCCACCGTGATCGCCCCCGCAGCATTTGCCTGGCCTACAATAGTCCCTGTGTTGGATAGATTATTTTCTATAGTTCCTTCACCCCTAAAAATGACATATTTAAATTTCACGTCATTTCCCTGAGTTTTGGTGATTAAAATGTTGGTACTCGTACTTTCATTAACAGTAAACGGTAAGACTTCTATGGGATCGCCACCTATATTATCTCTGTTAAATCCAAATAAGGTCGATCCGTCCCCATTGGACAAATAAATATCTAAATCTGTCTGGGCACCATTTGCATTGGCAGGTCCACCCAATGAATATACCGCATCGTCCCATTGAAGTACAATCGTATAGGTACCCGGCGGAAGGATTAGTCGTTGATAGATAGATCTGTCAAAATTATGAGCCTGACCTGAAATACCAGCTGGTGCAGGAAAACCTTCAAAAGTTGCTTCATAAGCTTTTGATCCAAAGTTGCCTGCCGCAGAAACATATGTTACACCCGATGAACTAACTACATCATTTACAGCTTTAGCTATAACCCCGTCTCGGTAAAATGGCTCAGTAATATAAGTCACGTCATCAACAATGACCTTGCAACCCACATTGGCCAATTCCCGAATACCACCTGCGAAATCACCTGCACTGATGAAACCTGTCCTGAAAGCCAGGCTAGCTTTGGGTGCTACATCATGCACAATCTGCATCATTGCCCTGCCTTCATCGGTTCTTGTACCGAACGGATATTCGAGCAATACCTGAATAGGACTTGTATTCCCATTAGGATTAGTAGGTCCAGGAAGCTCTCCGAAGCCAATATCTTGCAGTGCCGGGTCACCGGAAATGGTGTTGTAGCTATCAGATATGACACCAATCTTTACACCGCTTCCACCCACATTAAATCCTGATTTAACGAGATCTCCCCGAATGGCCGCATCTCCCTGACTGGTTGCAAGACCTGCTTTTGTGATAGGTTCGTACAAAGGACGGGAGTATCTCAGCAAAGTTGTTTTCTGATTGAGCAAATTGAGTTTGGCAATTGGGAATGTACCGGTTATTATTAAAGAACCTGTTCCATTATCAATAATATTCGTCATTCCGAGACTATCCACCAAATAAGCAAGCAAAGCAGCTTTCTGTCCCTGGATGGCTACTGCTTCGATTACGACACTATCTTTAGAACTATTGATTCTGAAAATATTATTGTCCGGTATGCTTACAATGGGACCTGTATTGAAAGATAACTGTGTCAACTCGGAACCTATTAGGTTAACAGTTTTACCTCCTTCCGGTGCCGGATAGTAAGGAGAGATTTTATTGGGATCAAAAACGAGTGGTGTAAATTTGATTTCTACGTTTTTGTCAATCTTTACTTCATTACCACACCATAAGGCTCCATCAAATTTTATGGCTTGTTCTTTATCATCAGATTTAATTTCAACACTGCCGTAAGGTACCCACAAGGTTCCAAGCCAGCTTGTTCCATTATTTCCTTTACCATTTTCAATATAAAAGGCTTTTAGCTTATCCGGATTTTTAATTTTAGCGGTACTGGAAGGATGAATTTCTGTATAAATTCTGTTTGCTCCCCCGCCATTTTTAGTTGAGACTGATACAAAATTCAATTCAATTTTTTCAGAAACAAATATTCTGAACTGACCTTGAGTAGTATCCCGGAAATCATATATAATATTTACTTTGTTTTTGCTGGTATTTACAATGGAATTGAAAGTATATGTTCCTACACCACTCAAAGTTAGAGTCTGCCCATCTTTCAATGTTATATCTTTATAAGCACCTGGAACTAAGGTTTGAGTTCCAGTCTTACTGATAGTGCCTTCTACAAAGCTATTTACAACAGGTAATGCAGGAAATGCGGGTAACATAATAGAGCCTTTGTTGACTCCGCCGGATGGTGTTGGGCCACTATAAGAAGCACCAGATGGTATTTTAACATTTCCAGTGATACTGTTATCTTTATCACTAATTTTAATATCTCCGTTGATAAGAAGGTTTCCGGTTATCCTAATGTTTTTATCCCCTTTCAGGATATCGTTTTTTTCTTTTTTATAATTATTGGCTGTCAGATTTCCTGAGACTGTAAGTTCTTTATCCAAGTCTAGAGAACCATTACTGATTACATTAGCATTGATCACAGATCCTTTTTTGAAGGAAATGTCTTCTTTACTACCAATATTCCCAATTCTTGATCCAGGAATTACTTTTATATTCTCAGGAAATTTAAGTTCCTTCAGACTATAAATGACAAAATCTTTTGATAAAAGCTGTTGGGTATTCTGTGCAATACCCGCTTGCGAAAAACCTAAAAAAAGAAATAAAAATGAATAGAGTGAAAAATTTCTCATTTGGATGGAAAATTTTGGTGGTTTTTAATAAATTTACTCAAAAATAAGTATATCAGATCCAAAACGAATCTGGTATTTCGGGAACAATTAGCCATAAAGCACTTACAAAATACAACGGGTGAATGCTCAAATGGTAAATATTCAATTACATACAATGACAAAGGTAACCATTATAAAATGGCATGTCAATCACATTTTGATGTGATGTGTTGTCTAATAGTTTGAATAGTCAATTATACGACAAATTTATTCTAAAATGATAAATTTGTTTTCTCCTGATTTTTTGGTCATAATTGACGTTATAGTAAAATAAGTAGCCTTAAAACTGTTTAATACTTTATAAAAAACAGCTTTTCGCCAAATCAAAGTTTGTGAAGAAAGAAGTGCATTATTTTTTATTAATGACAAAATAAATTTAGGAAAGAATCTGATCGGCACAGATTAGCAACAAGTATTGCATTTATTGCTGCTTAGTGGTAAGTATTTTTTCAACATCAGGATGTGTATCCAAAAATATTCTCATAAGTTGCCGACTGGCTAAAAACACAATTTTATTTCCAAAACTCCCCTTAGCTTTGAGCCTGAAAAATATAAGCTGCAAACCTCCTAAATTAATCATATTAATACTGGATATTTCATCATACACCATTTTGTATGTCTTGAAATAATTTGACACATAATAAAAATCATCTGCCAATTCTACCCTTTTCAGCTGCATGAAATTAAAATACAGGATAATAAAGAAAAGGATATAAAAAAATAAAAAAGGATACTTAAAAACCGGAGAAGTGAGTAATGGCAATGACTGACTATCTACGAGAAAAAGAGCGGCTGTAAATGTAGTAAAAAATACGATCCATACCGTCGGTACAAAAAGTTTAAAAAAAATAGTGGAATTAGACGAAACCCTTTGCATCAGTCGATTTGTTTTTGCTCCTCTCTCTTAGCATCTCTCACAACTCTGGCGGCAACTGATATAGAAATTTCATAAAGCACATACATAGGCACACCAACCAGTATCTGAGTCAGAGCATCAGGCGGTGTGATAACAGCAGCTACAATAAAGATTATCAAAAAAGCTTCCTTGCGAAACTTTTTCATAATCTCAGGGCCGATTATTCCTATCTTGGCAAGGAAGTAAACCACTATCGGAAGTTCAAAAGAAAGCCCTACCGGTATAGTAAACATGGTCATATAATTGACGTATGAAGACAGTGTAGGACTATTAATAGCCTCTGTTCCTACGGTATAGCTACCAAGAAAAGTGATGGCAAATGGAGCGATCACATAATACCCGAAACAAACGCCCAATATAAATAAAAACGATGTAGCGGCAATGAGTCTGTTTGCTATCTTTAATTCACCTTCATATAGACCGGGTTTGATAAATTTCCAAAATTCATAAAATATATACGGGAATGCCACTATAAGTCCAATGTATAAAGAAACAGTGATACCCATAAAAAATTGTTCCCCCATTTCTCTCGTAATAAGCTGTAATTCAGGTGGATGTATGCACGTAGCTTCAGACAAAGCGCAAAATAGTCTGTATGTGATAAAAGAAGGTTTTTTGGGTGCATAAATGACATACTCAAAGATTTCATTTTGAAACATCAATGCAACACTGGAGATAGCAATTACGGCTATTCCGGCACGAATCACGTGCCATCTCAATTCTTCCAGATGATCCAGAAAACCCATTTCTTTTGAGTCATCTTTAGATAATTTCGCTCCGGAAACGATTTTTTTTAATAATCCTGACATGAAAAATTAATGAAGCGCAAAGATAAACAATCCATACTATAAAAGTATCATCATATAATTTTCCAAAAACATAATTTACCTAAATATTTTGCATCATACCTCTATTAAATTTTGTTAATCAGAAATTATTCATTTCATTATGTATGAGAATGTATTTCAATATATTAAATTTGCGACATGAATTTTTCATCCAAAATACTCGAGGAATCAGTCACTGCCCTGTCTTCACTACCGGGCATAGGTCGGAAGTCAGCATTAAGGCTTGCATTGCATTTAATTCAAGACAACAGCAAGAAAGCTATGAAGATATCAGCCGCACTAACCAGACTTAGCACTGATATTTGCAAATGCAAGACTTGTTGCAATATATCTGATAGTGATATTTGTAATATTTGCAGTAATACAATCCGAAAATCCAATGTCATTTGTGTGGTAGAAACGGCAAGAGACGTGATGGCTATCGAAGATACCAATCAATTTAATGGCAGGTATCACGTGTTGGGTGGGGTTATCTCTCCTTTGGATGGCATCGGCCCCGCAGATCTCAGCATAGATTTACTTTTGAACAGAATTAAAAATGAATCTACAAATGAACTAATTATGGCAATAAGTCCTACTATTGAAGGTGAAACCACCATATATTATATCTCAAAACTGATGAAAGATATGGACATAAAGGTTTCGGTCATAGCCAGAGGGGTTGCGTTCGGGGGAGATCTGGAATATGCTGATGAACTTACATTAGGTCGCTCCATAGTTTCCAGAATACCTTACAATGTTCAATCCTGATGCATGTATGAATATGATCTTGGTATCGTCATAGTCAACTACAATGTAAGATATTTTCTTGCTCAATGTCTTCAATCCATAAAAAACTCTCAATTACAAGGACTACGTATTGAAGTTTGGGTAGTGGACAATGCTTCTGTTGATGGCTCGGTAGTACTACTTGAAAAGGAATACCGGAGTGTAAGACTAATCAAAAACAGTATTAACAAAGGATTTGCTGCCGCAAACAATCAGGCTATCAGTCTGATGCATTCAAAATATATTCTCTTGTTAAATCCTGATACGGTACTGGAGGAAGATACACTTTTCAAATGTCACGAGTATATGAAGAAAACTCCTGGGGCAGGTGCTTTAGGAGTCAGGATGATTGATGGTACCGGTAAATTTCTTCCAGAGTCTAAAAGGAAAATTCCGGATCTGTGGAATTCATTTTGCAAGCTTTTTTATTTATCTGATATGTTTCCCAAATCCATGTGGTTCAGTGGATACAATCTGGGATATATGCCTGAAAATGAAATAAATGAGGTGGAAGTGCTATGTGGCGCATTTATGTTTATCAGATCTTCAGTTTTAGACAAAGTGGGTTTGCTCGATGAATCATTTTTTATGTATGGCGAAGATATAGATTTATCCCATAGGATATATAATGCCGGCTATAAAATCATATATTTTCCCGAAACAAGCATTGTTCACTTCAAAGGAGAAAGCACAAAAAAAGGCAGTATAAATTATATCCGAACCTTTTATGGTGCTATGATTATTTATGTAAATAAGCACTATTCTGATGGCTCGGCGACACTTTTTACAAAATTTTTGAAGTTAGCAATTAATACAAGAGCATCACTTTCTGCCATATCTAAGATACTGAAACCGTATTTAAGGCTATGGATAGATTTTGGAATTATATATTTTTCTCTTCTTATTCTAAAAGTTAAATGGGCAAAATATTATTTTGGTGATGAAAATTATTATGCAAATACAAATATCAATCTGATCCTAAGTATATACGCATTGCTGTGGGTGTTTAGCATCTGGCTGACAGGACATTATGATAAAAACGCTTCGTTTTATAAAACACTTACTGGCATTTTTACAGGGACAGTACTTTTGTTAATTGGTTATGCTTTACTGCCTGAAAATATGCGGACAAGCAGGGCTATGATTATTATCGGGATTGGAGTTTCACTTTCAACAGCTACTTTTACTAGATTGATTTACAATGGATTGAATCATAAATATGACCAAGCTGACATTCCAAAAAATATAGCCGTCGTTGCATCGAAGTTGAATGCTCTCAAGCTGTATGAGTTGATAAAAAATGTCATTACTGATCATCATGGTGTTCATTTCATCAATCCTGAGTCTCTAGTTTCTGACCCTTTTTTCAGCAATAAACTGACAAATCTTGAGTCAATCATCAGTACACTCAATATTACAGATGTAATCTATAGCAGTGATGATATCAGTTTTAAAGAAATAATCCGGTCAATGTCATCGATAGGAAGCAGGGTTAGATTCAAAATCGGAGGTGACGATTCTCTAAGCATGATTGGTAGTACTCATAGAGACAAGCAAGGAGAATTGTATAATTTTGACCTTCCTTACAACCTCATGCAAGCGCAAAATCTTCGGTTTAAGCGGTTGACGGATATTTTTTTTTCAAGTATTTTCATACCGTTTTTCCCTGTATTATACATCATTTGCGGTTTTAGACTTCCCATTTTTAAAAATATTTTTCAAACGTTAATTGGTATGAAAACTTTTATTGGCTACGGTGGAGAGTATAAAGACTTCAATTTTTTGCCACTAATAAAAAAAGGTGTGATTAAATTTCCGCTATCATTTAAAGTTATGCAATTTGATGAAGGTTATTTCAAAAGAAAGAATATCGAATATGCGAGAAATTATAGTCCATGGCTGGATATAAAAACTATTTGGGCCAATATGTATAAGCTCGGAAATAAAAAGTAGTTGCTACTAAAATATTTCAAATTGCTTCAAAATATCCTGTTTTAGTATTTTTTACGACCTTATTCCAATCAAAATATTTTCCATTCATAACTACATAGACTCCCGGGGGCAGGGTTTGGACAAAGGCCAATGCTGAACCAAGATTAAAAAACCCGTCAGAAGAGGTACCAAAAGCATAGGGAATCATTGCACCAGTTAGCACTATCGTTTTCTTTATATTATGTTTTGCTATTTCAGTGGCTGTAACAACAATAGAATCTGTACCGTGGGTGATTACTATTCTATCATAATTACTTTTTTTGCAACTATAGATGATTATCTCTCTGTCTGCATCTGACATCTGGAGACTATCGATCATCATGAGTGTCTTGATATCAACATCAAGTGTACTCCTGCCCCGATCAAACATCTGATGAAGATGGGTATCCTTAAAATACAACTTACCAGTGATATAATTATATTCCTTGTCAAATGTACCCCCGGTTACAAAAACCTGAATATTACTGCTATTTGCCATAATATGATCTAATTAGGTCATAAAGGTAAATATTTTGATTTGCCTGCATCAATCTTTTTACTTTATCCTGCTTCCATCCGGAAATCTTATTAAGTAATATTTAAAAAGTCACGATTATTAGTCACTGACAATTCAATTACATAGGTATATTTCCATGTTTTCTGTTTGGAACAAGCACTTTTTCTTCTCAAGACTGGAAAATGCCCTAATTAGCTTTCTTCTTGTTTCCCGTGGTTCTATCACTTCATCAATAAAACCTCTGGCGGCAGCACGATAGGGATTTGCAAATTTCTCCTGATATTCCTTTTCTTTTGCGAGCAACTTCTGAGCCGGATCATCAGATGTAGAAATTTCGTGCTTAAAAATGATTTCACTTGCTCCTTTGGCACCCATGACGGCGATTTCTGCAGTTGGCCATGCATAATTCATATCAGCTCCTATATGTTTGGAATTCATTACATCATAAGCACCGCCATAAGCTTTTCTGGTGATAACCGTAACTCTGGGCACCGTAGCATCGCTGAAGGCATATAAAAGCTTTGCCCCATTAGTGATTATGGCGTTCCATTCCTGATCAGTACCTGGCAGAAAACCCGGCACATCTACCAAAACCAATAATGGGATATTAAAGCAGTCACAAAACCTCACAAATCTGGCTCCTTTTTTTGAACTATCTACATCCAGAACTCCTGCAAGAGCATAAGGTTGATTAGCAACGATACCCAGGCACTTTCCTGCTAATCTGGCGAAGCCGACAATGATGTTTTCAGCATAATTTTCATGAATCTCAAGAAAGCTATCCTCATCTACAATCCCCTTAATGACTTCTTTCATATCATAGGGGTGCATCGAATTGGAAGGTATTATTCCAGCCAGCTGGTCTCTGTACTCATGATTTGTTTCATAGGGTACAGAAAAAGGTTTTTCATTACAATTCTGAGGGACAAATGAAAATAATCTTTTTAGTTTATTAATACAATCGAGATCGTTGGCAGCGGTAAGGTGTGTCACCCCGCTCTTTGTGGAGTGTGTTGATGCACCACCCAAATCTTCAAATGATACTTCCTCATTTGTTACGGTTTTAACCACACTTGGTCCGGTCACAAACATATAGGATGTATTTTCAGTCATAATGATAAAGTCAGTGATAGCAGGAGAATATACGGCCCCTCCAGCACAAGGTCCCATGATAGCGGACAATTGAGGAATCACACCTGAAGCTTTTGTATTTCTGTAAAAAATATCTGCATAACCGCCTAAACTGTCCACCCCTTCCTGAATTCTCGCACCACCTGAATCATTCAATCCTATGACAGGAGCACCGTTTTCGATGGCCATATCCATGATCCGGCAAATCTTCTGAGCATGCGTCTCCGATAAAGCACCTCCGAATACGGTAAAATCCTGTGAAAATACATACACCAATCTACCGGAAATAGTGCCGAAACCTGTAATTACTCCATCCCCTGGAAACTGTTGGTTTTCCATTCCGAAGTCGAAGGATCGATGTTCTTTCAGCATTCCGATTTCCTCAAATGAACCTCTGTCCATCAAAAGTTCGATTCTCTCCCGGGCGTTTAGCTTTCCTTTGGCGTGTTGCTTTTTGATCCTTTCCTTACCACCACCTTCCAGAGCAACCTGTCTGTGTTCTTTTAGTTTCAAAATTTTTTCTTCCATTGGGTGTATTTGATATTTTGAGGTCAAAAATATAAAATTACCTGACCTGAATGTAAATTATTTGTCATTAACCATAATGATAAGTGTCATTAATTTGGTTTTATGTAATTGAGTCTAATAAAAACTCAATATAGAACGGTGCAATTTTACACATAAAAAAAAAGGGGAACCAAATTTTTGATTCCCCTTTTTACCAAAAGTAAGATAAGCGCAGACATTAAGCTTTTGCAACGTATCTTCTTTCTTTTATTTTTGCTTTCTTCCCGGTAAGAGCCCTGAGATAAAACAATTTAGCCCGTCTTACCTTTCCTCTTTTCAGTACTTCAATGGCTGCAATTGATGGCGAAGAAAATGGAATAATTCTTTCAACCCCTACCCCATTGGATATTTTTCTGACCGTAAAGGTTTTGGTTGATCCCTCGCCATTTATCTGGATGACATCACCGCGAAACACCTGAATCCTTTCTTTGGCTCCTTCTATGATTTTATAACTCACTGATATATTATCTCCGGGTCTGAAAGATGGTAAATCATTCTTTGGAGTTAATTGCTCGTGTACATAATTAATTAAATTCATGATCATTAATATTAAACATTTCTGAAATGGAGCGCAAAGATAGATTTTAATTTTAATAATAGATAAAATTATAATAAAAAAATATTAAAATTGATTGAATGTAATTCGCTTTAGAATTATAAACTCTGAATGTCCAATTTTACCCTAATAATCACTTCACAGCGATGACATCTTTTATCCGCCAATTAAAAAATATATTACATTATATTAAACTTAATAATATCTGTAACAGTTTAATTAGTAATTTTGTCGCACCAAATTTTAATCAATGTTACGATACTTTCTCTTTCTGATTTTAAGCTTGCTCTCAATTTATCAAAGTCCTGCGCAATATATTCTTTTGGACAAAGTAGATCCTGTACTCGTAGATAGGTATAAAACAAAGATTGTCAATGAATATATAGTCTTAATGAAGGACAGAGTAGTTTTTAATGATCCATTGAAACTGGCATCAAAAAGCGAAAAAGCATTCTATGTCTATAAAGCACTATTGCAGAAGGCAGTAATAACTCAAAAGCCCATAATTTCATTCCTTCTGAAATCAGACATTCCATACCAGTCATTTATCATAACAAATGCATTGAAAGTAACTTCCACATCTGATATCATGAAAATTTTAGCAAACAGAGACGATGTGGAACAAATTATCGATAATGGTGCGTTCAGGATGCTGGATTATTCTGTAAACAATGAAAATACATCTCTGAGAAACATTGAGCCTGAATGGAACCTGAAAATGATCAAAGCTGACAGTGTTTGGTTGATGGGTTTTAAAGGAGGTGGTGTGACAATAGCTGGGCAGGATACTGGATATGACTGGCAAGTCAGTCCGCTGCAAAGCAAGTACAGGGGATTTAAAGACAGTATGAATGTCAATCATAATTTTAACTGGCACGATGCCATTCACAAAAATAGCCCTAACTACCCCGATTCATTAATCAATAGTTGTGGATACAATCTGAAGTTTCCGTGTGACGATAGTAATCACGGGACACATACAATGGGTATTATGGTTGGAGAAGACACAAATAATAAGATAGGAGTAGCCCCGGATTCCAAATGGATAGGATGCCGCAATATGGACAGAGGTTGGGGTCAACCATCCACATATCTGGAATGTTTTGAGTGGTTTTTGGCTCCTTATGACTATGATATTAAAAATGCAAACCCTGCCCAGGCTCCTCATGTGATCAATAATTCATGGTATTGTTCCACAGAAGAAGGCTGCAATCCTTCGAATTTTATTCTGATGGAGAACGCCGTAAAAAACCTCAAGGCTTCTGGTATAGTGGTAGTGGCATCCGCCGGAAATTCTGGTCCTGAATGTGCTTCTGTCACAGGACCACCAGCTTTTTTTGGACCTACCTTTTCAGTTGGGGCTACTTCGGGATCAGATATTATTGCAAGTTTTAGTAGTAGAGGACCCGTCAATATTGATAGTAGTATGAGGATCAAGCCAATGTATCGGCACCTGGTGTAGCCATAAGATCTGTTATCAGGAACGGGGCTTTTGCGTCATATAACGGCACAAGTATGGCAGGTCCTCATGTGGCCGGGCTGGTGGCGCTTATGATATCAGCCAATCCGGCACTTGCAGGTAAAGTGGAATTGATTGAAAATATAATAGAAGCTACCTGTGTGCCGAAAGTTTCAGATCAAAATTGCAACAATTTTTCCGGATCTTCCATACCAAATGTCGTTTATGGCTTTGGACGGATAGATGCATTGGCAGCAGTAAAACAAGCACTGGCAATCAGGTCTGACACCAAAGAGTATCTTATTACTAAGAGTTTAAAAATCACTCCTAATCCAGCTACGGAATTTGTACAGATTGCCATAGATTCGGCAAATGAAGGTATTCATGACATAAAAATATATGACTTGTCAGGAAAAATGATTCTGAATAAAACACTTGAATTTCCATTAATTTCAATGGAACTTAATCTGGCCTCTCTGCGAGAAGGAATTTATTTTTGTCAGGTTTCTTCAGGAAAAAACCACTATTCAGCAAAGATTATAAAATTATAAAAAATATCTGATCAACCAATAATTTTGTTTGGAATAGTAATGATGTCATTTAAAAACGTATGTTAAAATGATATGTAAGCGCTTGGAATACAGATTGATATCAAATTTCATTTTCACAGCCAAAGCTATGGGGTTTAAATTTGATGAAAAGTTGGGTTTGATTGACTTTCATAGGAATTAACAATATGTTTTTAAATCACTTCAATAATTAAAATTGACAAAAAAAGTTCTTTTAAACTTAAAATAAACAGAAAACACATATTAATTAGCAGGTTTTCAACTTTTTAAATTTGATATAATACTTATATTTATAATAATTTTTACTATTTTTAATATTAATGCCTAATTTTGAAGGTTTTAAGAAAATAAATAATTTTTAATGGGAAGGTTAGTTAAAATATCCATTTATGCACTGTTTATCCTGGTATTATATTACTGGATCACCGCCATAATTAAAACATACAATGATAAAAATAAAATGAAAGAAGATGTTACTTTAAATGACTCGCTTTCAACTCATAATAGCATCAATGATTTAACTAACTCAAATGATATTGATACGTTTACTTCCATATCAAATGAAGATATTATAGATGGAAATATCGACTATGATGCCGTTGACAAGAAGGTAAAATCGCTAACTAATGACAATAATACCCTTTCAGAAAATCAAAATAAAAAAGGTCAAAGTACAGAATTAATGCCAAAAGTAGAAAATCGTCCGGCAGTAAAACAAAATGAGCAACCCGTTAAAGATCTAAAGCCTACAGTTAATAAAAGTCTTCGGTCAATAAAACCGTAAAATCAACCTTCGAAGGGGATGGAGGGCAATTTATGGTTATGGCAGGAAGCTATTTATTGAATGAGAATGCAGAAAAAATGGTTAAAAAACTAAAAAATCAGGGATATCCCAAGGCAAAATCAGTTGTTTTTTCATCATCTCAATATCATTCAGTGGTTGCAGCCCAGTTTAGTTCACAAGCAAAAGCACAGGAAGCATCAGCTGATCTGAAAAGAAAAGGCATTGACAGTTTTGTAAAATCCAAATAATAAGGACTTAAACCCATGTGTGGCAGATCATCTCTCACTAAAACAGAAAAAGAAATTGAAGCCAGGTTTCATGCAACTTTTTATTCTGAAGAATTAGAAAGATACAACCCATTACCCAATTTCAATGTGGCTCCTACCCAGATCCATCCAGTCATCACTTCGTTGGAACCAGATCATATTCATCTGTATAGATGGGGACTTATACCCTTTTGGGCAAAGGATAAAAACATTGGGGCAAAAATGATCAACGCAAGGATTGAGACTCTCCTGGAAAAATCAGCTTTTAAGTCTCTGCTATCGTCAAAAAGATGTCTGGTCCCCCTGGATGGTTTTTACGAATGGAAAACCGAAGGCAAAATTAAAACACCTTTCAGGATCACAACAAAAGATCAGGACATATTTAGTGCTGCCGGACTTTGGGATAGGTGGAGTATGCCTGACACTGGTGAAATAATGCACAGTTTCACTATTATCACACAGCCTCCCAACGAACTAATGGCCGAGATTCATGACAGAATGCCATCAATTTTATCCAATGAAAATGAAAGGTTATGGTTGGATTCAGAATTGAATGCTGGGGATGCGATTCAATTGTTGGTACCATATCCCGCAGAAAATATGATTGCTTACGAAGTATCAAAAAATGTCAATAATGTTCGTTTTAATGACCCTTCTTTGATAGAGCCACTTAAATACAATCCATCCTTTATTCAGACCCGCATTTTTTAGGTATATAATTTTTTATATCTGTATTTTATTGCTTTTTGTCGAATTTTGACTTAAATAAGAATGAATATTCTATAAATTTGAACCATACTTTCCAATTTACGGTTTAGCACGTTAATTTATTAATATCAAAAACAATAAAATCACATTAAAAGATGAATCTTACAAAAACACTATTTTTCAGTTGTTTCATTATCATGGGTCAACTCCTAAATGCTCAAACTGTTGATGAGATAATCAACAAATATTATGAAAATACAGGAGGGCGGGAAGCATGGTCCAAAATTACAACTATAAAATCAATCGCAAAGGTAAAAACACAGGGCTTGGAATTACCGGCTATCATGCTGTCCAAACCCATGAAACAAAAAATGTCGTTTACTTTCCAAGGGATAACCATTGTTCAACCGGCTTTTGACGGGACCACAGGGTGGCAAACTAACTTTATGACTATGAAGGCTGAAAAAATGGAAGCTGAAGATAATGAAATCACAAAGGCTGAAGTGGAAGATTTTCCAGATGCTTTCTTATCCTATAAATCTAAAGGTTATGCCTTAGAATTGCAAGGATCTGAAACCGTTGAAGGTACTGATTGCTATAAAATTAAGTTAACAAAAAAGCCAATAATGATTGATGGAAAAGAAGAAGAAAATTCATCCGTTTACTTTTTTGATAAAGACAATTATGTGCCTATTATGACCAAATCTGTTATAAAAAAGGGACCTGCAAAAGGAAAAACCTCTGAATCATTAATGTCAGATTATCAGGAAGTTAGTGGTGTGATGATGCCGTTTTCTATAGCCCAGAAATTTGATGGTCAACTACAGGCAAGTATCATGATTGAAAAAATCGAAGTCAATGTACCTATTGACGATAAAGAATTTACTTTTCCCGAAGGGAACTAAGCTAAAATATGATTCAACATTAAGTTACCTTCTTTTAACCTTTGAAAGAAGGTAACTTATATGTTCATTATTAACCACTTAAAGATACATCCAAATGAAACATTTTTATATAACCTTATTCAGCATTTTATTTACTGTTACATTGTTTTCTCAAAAACCGATTCCCCTTAAAAGTGATGAAATTTTGGAGCTGTCAGGGCCAGACAAATCGGTCCGGCAGTGATGAGTGGAAGGGTCATTGACCTAGGAGCACACCCTACAAATTCAAAAAGTGTTTTATGTCGCTGCTGCAGGAGGTGGAGTCTGGCAGACCAATAATGGTGGAGTCACTTTCAATCCTATTTTTGATAAATATACTCAATGTATCGGAACAGTAGAACTCGACCCCAATGACCCTGATAAAACGATATGGGTTGGGACCGGAGAAACCTGGACACGAAATAGTGTTAGTATTGGAAATGGTGTGTATAAAACCACTGACGGAGGGCAAAACTGGGAACATATGGGGCTGCCCAACTCAGAAAGAATCAGTAATATCATAGTGAATCCAAAAAATTCAAATGAAGTTTTAGTAGGTGTTTTAGGAGCATTGTGGGGCGATAGTGCTGAAAGGGGTATCTATAAAACAACCGATGGAGGTAAGACCTGGAAAAATATATTTTATATAAACTCTTCAACCGGCTGTTCTGAATTAATCATGGATCCTTCCAATCCCGATATATTATATGCCGCATTCTGGGAATTCAGAAGAACAGCATTTTCATTTAACTCAGGTGGACTAAACTCCGCCTTGTACAAGTCAACTGATGGAGGAAGAAGCTGGAATAAAATCCACAATGGATTTCCGTCAGGCAAATTGGGAAGAATAACTGTTGCTGTGGCACCATCAAATTCTTCCATACTCTACTCAGCCATTGAAGCCGAAAAGCCTGAAGATAAAGGTCTGTATAAATCCGAAGATGCCGGATTGAACTGGAAAAAACTGAATGGAGACTTTGAATTAGTGGTGAGGCCATTTTATTTCTCACGTTTAGTTATAGATCCAAAAAACCCGGATATAATTTTAAAAGCCGGCCTTAGTGGATATATCAGTAAAGATGGAGGAAAGACCTTCAGAAGCATAGACGGTGGCGTTCATTCGGATTTTCATGATTACATTTTTGATCCTAATGATTCAAACAAAATAATTGTAGGTACTGATGGTGGCGTTTACCGTTCATATGATGGTGGTTCAGTATGGGAAATGGTCAAAGGTCTTCCATTATCACAATATTATCATGTATCTGTGGATAATCGGAAGCCTTATTGGGTTTACGGTGGACTTCAGGACAATGGTTCTTGGGTCGGGCCATCTAAAAAAGTTGGAGGTATTAAAAACAGTGATTGGATATCAGTTGGCTATGGCGATGGTTTCAGAGTATATCCTCATCCATCTGATCCTAATACGGTTTACTCTGAAATGCAGGGGGCAGAAAACATATGGAGAGTGGATGTTGCTAAAAGTCAGGCAAAAACCATAAAGCCTTACCCAATAGACGGAGATCCGAAGTTGCGGTTTAACTGGAATGCTGCTTTATCCACCAGCGTACATAACCCTGATAGATTGTATGTCGGAAGCCAGTTTGTTCATGTGTCTGAAGATAAAGGTGAAACCTGGAGAAAATTATCCCCGGATCTTACTACCAATGATCCTAAAAAACAACTCCAGGAAGATTCAGGAGGATTAAGTGCAGATAATTCAGGAGCTGAAAATCATTGTACAGTTTTTACGATTAATGAATCACCTTTGGATAAAGATATCATTTGGGTGGGTACAGATGATGGAAATATTCAGGTGACAATGGATGGAGGCAAATCATGGAATAATATGACAGCAAATCTGGCAGGAGTTCCTAAAAATACGTGGACATATTTCATTGAGCCTAGCAATTTTGACAAGAATACTGCCTATGCAGTTTTTGATGGCCATACTCAAAACGACATGAAAGCTTATGTAATGAAAACTACTGATGCCGGTAAGACCTGGAATTCTATTGTGGGAAGTCAGATTCCTGTCTTTGCCCGTTGCATTAAAGAAGATCCGAAGAATCCAAACCTGCTCTATCTTGGCACTGAATGGGGCTTGTATGTTACCGTAGATGGTGGACAGAATTGGGCCAAATTCGAAAATAATATGCCTGCAGTAGCTGTGCATTACATGGCAATTCAACGAGATGAGAATGCACTTGTGATGGCTACACACGGAAGAGGAATTATTATCATTGATGATGTCACACCATTGAGAGAAATTACTGAAGAAGCCCTTGACAAAGAATTGGAATTTATTATTGTCAAGCCAACAGTTATAAATGAAAGTTCTATGTTTCAAAGTTTTCCTGCTGTAGGTGAGTATGTGGGTAATAATCCTACTACATCGGCCAGAATTGTTTACTTCATGAATAAACGTCACACTTTTGGTAAAATGACGATGGCTGTTTATGATATGGAAGGTAAAAAAATTGCGGACCTTAATCCCGGTAAGAGTAAGGGAATCAATGAGGTCCAATGGAACTACACCCTTGCGCCTCCAAAAACAGCGAAAGGTAAATCATTTACTTTTGGAGCATTTGCCGGATTAACTGTACCAGCTGGTGATTATACTGTCAAACTGACAAAAGGAAATAAGGAATATACCCAGACCATTGCATTAAAGTATGATGAAAACTCAATTCATTCTGATGAAGACAGAAAAATAAGAGATGAGAAAGGTATGGAACTCTACAATATGATGGAGTCTCTGGCTTATGAAGTGGATAAACTGGATATGCTTCAGAAAACCGCAGAAGAAATCATTCCCTTAATCAAAGACAAAAAGTTGGCAAAACAACTAAATCTGCCTGCCTATATTAAGGAAATTGAAGATTTAAGGAAAGTATTGGTTGTTACCACAGGTGATAATTATGTGGGAACAGCAGAACCTCAATTAAGAGAAAAAATAGCAACCCTTTACGGTGAAGTAGCGGGGTATGCAGGCAAACCTTCAGGGGCGCAGATTGGTAATTTAGCTTTATTATCAAGCAAGCTTACTGAAGCAAAAGCTAAAGTTGAGATGTCGGTTAAAAAATCTGAGACTTTAAATAAGCAACTTGAAAAAGCAAAAATCAATAAACAAATCATAGCCAGAGAAAATACGGGTGCATAAAAAGACTTTTAAGATTTGTAAAAACATTGCTTAATCATTAGCAAAAAGAAAGCCACGCATTTTGTTTAAATTCGGGGCTTTCTTATTTCAGAACCAATTTCGCTTTGAAGTATTATTTACTTCCAAAATTATTAACAATTAAGTTTTTAAGTTGATATATTAAAATTCAAAAAGGAACACCAACCCTGATTCATTGGAAGCTGGACAAAGCAAAAATAAAAATCCATTGATAAAATTGTTGAGTCTATCAATTAGAAATTCAAAAGCTATACTAGAAAGGAGCTCAAAATCAATTCCAGCCACCACCCAAAGCCTTGTAGATGTTTATTTCAGAACTCAATTGCTTCTTTTTGACTTCTACCAATTCCATCTTAGATTCCAGGGCTTCTCTTTGTGTAAGTAAAACTTCCATATAATCAGCCCTTGCAGAATTGAAAAGATTTCCTGATATGACTACAGACTGTATTAAAATATCTACTTCTCTTGCCTTTGTTTCCAGGCTCTGTGTATAATTATCAATGCCGGATAGCTGATTCATTACTTCCAAATAAGCTTTTAAAATCGTTTGTTCGTAGTTGTAAACCGCCTGCATTTGCTTTGATCCTGAAGATCTGTATTGAGCTTCTATTGCGTTTTTATTTATCAAAGGCGCCATCAAATCCCCAAATACGCTGTATAGAATTGACACGGGACGAAACAAAGCAACAGGATTAAATGCCTGTAAACCTAAATTGGCTGAAAGAGTTACATTAGGCATAAAATTGGCTCTGGCAGCCATAACATCCAGTTTTGCAGCTGCTAATTGCCCTTCTGCAGCCATAATGTCGGGTCGGTTAACCAGTAATTGTCCAGGTACTCCAACAGATATTGAATCAAAAACTTCTGTATTAAATGACGATGGGTTCCTTATTACTGATTTCTGGATTTTTCCTGTCAGAAAGTAAATTTTGTTTTCAGTTTCAACAATCTGCTGCAAAATATCGTACTGAAGGTTTCTTGTATTCAAAAGTTGCGCTTCAAAACGATTGATTGCCAATTGGGTAACTTTCGCAGCTTCTTTTGTAGCTTCACGATCCGCAGGGCATTTTCCTGTATTACAATATTTTGCTTAATGATATCCATCTGATTGTCCAGAGCAAGTAATTCATAATACGAATTTGCAATCTCTGATATCAGTTGAGTTTTCATAAAGTTCTTTCCTTCAATACTGGCAAGATACCGTAAAGCTGCTGCTTTTTTCGAATTGCGAAGTTTCTTCCAGATATCGAGTTCCCATGAAAACACTCCCCTAACCCCAAAATCTCCAATATATTTAGGGGCTTTCTCTGGATTTGCTTTGAGGTCTTCTTCTGACTGCCCGTCCCAGGTGTATTTTGAAGCTCTGTCGGGACCTATTCCTGCCTGCAGCCCTACAAATGGCATATATTCACCCTTTTTCGCCCAAACTTCGTTTTGCGCAATATTTATTTCCTCTGACATTATATTCAACTCTTGATTTTTAGAAAGAGCAGTATCAATTAATGCAACCAGATTTGGATCGCTAAAATATTTACTCCAGTGGATATGACCTGTATTGATCGTATCCTGGGAATTGAGATAAGAGATTGGCAAAGATTTAATCTCTGACCTTGATGGAAGATCCTTTATCTTGCAACTTCCCAGTGTAAAAACAAAGAAGCCAAAAGTCAAATATTTAATCCGTGAATTACTCTTCATTTTTCTTTAAAAATTTAGTGATTAATCTTCTAATACCTTTTGTCAAGGCTATCTGTGACTGATTTTCAACAAAGACTTCTGTCAGTGGATTTTCAGCTTCCACATGGATGAGTTGTCTGCCTTCCTGAAGACTGCCAAAGATGAAATACAAACCAGGGACGATGATGACCCCAAAGACAGTACCAAGTAGCATACCACCTAGGGCTGACGCTCCAATGGTATGGTTACCTACGGCTCCAGGACCTGTAGCAATCACTAAAGGAATCAGGCCGGCAATAAAAGCAAATGATGTCATCAAAATTGGCCTGAATCGGATCCTGGCACCCTCTATGGCTGCATTAAGAACTGAAGCACCCTGCATGTGTTTCTGAACGGCAAATTCTACGATCAAAACCGCATTTTTACCCAACAATCCGGTCAGCATAATTAGTCCCACCTGAGCATAAACATCATTGGAAAGGCCCATCATTTTCAAAAGTAAAAAGGATCCAAATATTCCCGGAGGTATAGAAAGAAGGACTGCAAATGGCAAAAGAAAACTTTCGTATTGCGATGCCAGAATCAAGTAAACAAAAAACAACACTACAAGAAATATATACAATGCTTCGTTACCCCTTTTGGCCTCATCAAAAGACAGACCTTCCCAGGCAATTTCATAGCCTCTGGGTAAGGATTTCATAGCGACCTCCTGAATTGCTTTCATAGCTTCTCCGGAGGAATAGCCGCGTGCTGGCGCACCGTTGATCAAAGAAGATACGTATAAATTGTACCTGGATATCTCATTGGGCCCCTGCGTCTTTGTAATTTTCATAAATGAAGAATACGGTACCATTTCACCATGGTCATTTTTGATGAACATGTTTAGAAGATCTGATGGTTGCTTTCTAAATTCGGGCCCTGCCTGTGTATATACCTTATAGTAGTTGTTGAAACGTATAAAACCTTGTTCGTAAGTACTACCAATCATGATGTTAAGGTTTTCCATTGCTGCACCGATTGAAACACCTTTTTGCATTGCCAAGGCATTGTCAATTGTCAATTCGAACTGAGGATATTTTGCTGAGTAAAAAGCGAATAAACCACTCAATTCCTTTCTTTTTCTTAAAGCAGCTACAAATTCAGAATTTACTTTATCAAACTCCTGATAATCCACATCGCTACTCTTATCAAGAAGGCGCAAGGAAAATCCATCCGATGTGCCATATCCGGGTACTGCAGGGGGCTGAAAGTACTCAATTACGGCAGGAAGGTCTTTTGATTTTCCTTCCAGCTCTTCAATGACCTCCTTAACTGAATGATTACGATCGGACCAATCTTTTAAGTTGATCAAACATGTTCCGGCATTGGAGCCTCTACCTTCAGTAAGAATCTCAAAACCTGCGAGTGACGTGACAGATTGTACTTCTGGAACTTCTTTTGCTATTGCCTGAAGTTTTCTCGAAATTTCATTGGTTCTTTCTATCGTTGTTCCTGGTGCAGTTTGAATAATGGCATAAATCTGACCCTGATCCTCATTGGGAATAAATCCAGCCGGAAGGACCTTGTCTAAACCAAAGATACCTAAGGCAAATATAGCAAGGATACCAAAGGTTACCAATCTCCTGTCCACGATGACTTTAAGAAAACTCGTATATTTTCCCGTAGCTTTATCAAATACCTTGTTAAACCAATCAAGAAATAAATTGACTGGTGACTTTTTCTTTGGCATACCATGTGTGTTTTTCAAGAGGATGGCACACAGTACAGGAGTAAGCGTAAGTGCGACCAACCCCGAAAGAATGATAGCTGTTGCCATGGTGATGGAAAACTGACGATAGAGCACTCCTACAGGCCCTGACATAAATGCCACAGGAACAAAAACAGCAGTCATGACCAGGGTGATGGCAATAATGGCACCACCTATTTCTTCAAGTGCCTTCTTGACCGCTTTTAAGGGGGGTAGGTTGTCTTCCTCCATTTTGACATGCACCGCTTCAACTACTACAATGGCATTATCCACCACTATACCAATAGCCAATACTAATGCAAATAATGTAATCAAATTGATACTCAACCCAAACATTTGCATGAAGACAAATGTGCCCACCAGGGATATTGGAACAGCGAGGATTGGGATGAAGGTCGAACGCCAGTCACCCAGAAAAACAAATACAACGATAGCTACAAGTATAAAAGCTTCCAATAAGGTATGCAGCACTTTATCAATGGATGCATTCACAAATTTTGATACATCATAATTGATCTCATAGTTCATTCCCGGAGGGAAATCCTTTTTTAATTCCAGAAGTTTTGCCTTAACGTCTTCTATGACCTTATTTGCGTTGCTGCCAGGACTTTGTTTGAGCACCAATGAAGCTGAAGGGAAACCATCCTTATTGGAATAAATATCTACAAACTCACTTCCCACTTCCACTTTTGCAAGGTCCTTTAATTTAAGTATTTCACCATCCGGATTTGCCCTTAATATTATTTCTTCATATTGTTCGGGTTTATTGTACCATCCCTGGTATGTGAAAACATATTCCTGGGATTGAGCAGTGATACCGGAGCTTAATCCTACTCTACCGGGCCGGGCGAGAACACTTTGTTCATCGATAGCTTTTAGAACATCTTCGGCTGAGATATTGTAGGCTCTCATTCTGTCTGGATTTAACCAAACCCTTATTGCAAAAGCCCGGCTACCAATGGCCTCGGCCATACCCATACCACTGATTCGTTGCAATTCAGGCAAAATATAGGTATTGGCGTAATTGAATAGGAATTTTTCATCATTGCTCTTATTGGTGCTAAAAAGGTTTAGATACATTAGCATACTGGGCTGTAATGGTTTGATGATTACCCCTTCCCGCTGCACCAATGGGGGTAAATTGGTCATCACTTGATCGACCCTAGTTTTCACCCTTGCTGCGGCAATGGTTGGATCTGTACCTGGTTCAAACACAATATCAATACTTGCCTCACTTGCACTCGTGGCGTCTGAAAGCATATATTGCATTCCCTGTACACCATTTATTTCTCTTTCCAATATAGTAAGAGTTGATTTGACCAAAAGGTCTGCATTAGATCCTGGAAATTCAATGAATATGGTTACCCTTGGTGGAGCTATTTCCGGAAATTGAGCTACAGGGAGTGTATAAATTGCCAATAGGCCCAGAAAAACTATGCCAAGTGAAATAGCAATAGCAAGAACCGGCCTTTGAATAAATTGATTAAACATGTCATTTATTTTTTAGGTTCAGCCTACTCGGCATGTAAATTATTTAGTTTGGAGAGCGCTGTTTCACAGGGTTCAAATTCATATTCTATCTTCTCGCTATTCTTTACCTTACCCAATCCTTCCAGCAGTATCTTATCACCTGTATTTAATCCATTCATGACTACATACATGTGAGGCATTTCATAGCCGACAGTTATTTGCCTTGAGTTGAGTATGTTTTTTTCATCCACTACATAAACATACTTTTTGTCCAGAATATCAAAAGTAGCTATCTGTGGAATCATGATAACATTATCCAAATAAATTGGCATCTGGATTGACCCGGTTTCTCCATGTCTTAGTATATGTTTTGGATTGTCGAAAGTCGCTCTGAATGCAATATTTCCTGTTTCATTATTAAAATCAGCTTCAATCGTTTCTACTACACCTATCTGATCAAAGATGATATTATTTGCCATTTTCAATTTTACTTTTTTCTGATTTTCCTTTTTTGACTGTGAGGTATAATCTAAATATTCGGACTCGGGTACGTTAAAATAAACCCACATTTTATTATTGTCTGAAAGTGTAGTAAGCAGTGCCCCTTCCTCAATAAGACTACCTAACCGTTCCATTAACCTCCCCACATATCCATCAAATGGTGCCCTGATTTCGGTAAAGGAAAGATGAGCTTGTGCCAAAGCCAATTCCGCTTTTTCTTTATCCAATGTAGCTTTAGCCAAGGCCAATTCATTTTTTGAAACGATGCTGCTGTCTGCCAGGCTCTTGGTGTTTTGATACTCAATTTCTGCAAAACTTACATTTGCTTGCGCCTTTTGCAATTCGGCCTGATAGATCATGGGGGCAATCTTAAACAAGAGCTGACCCTTTTTTACGAATTGACCCTCATCTGCATAGATGTTTTGCAAATATCCTTTCTCCATTGATCTCACCTCGATGTGACTGATGGCTTTGATCTGACAAACATAACTCTTATAAATAGTGGTGTCTTTTTGGATGGGACTCGTTACAATAAATTTGCTTTCCAGTTCCATTTTCTGCTGTTCCTGTTTACAACTTGTAATAACCAGAATAAGCGTGAAACCAAGGAATAAGATTAACCTCTGCATTGTTGATTTAATTTAATTGTTTAGTGATAATCAAAGATTACATTACCACCTTCACAAGAATGATGGGTAATGAATTAGAAACCAGTTAATTCTGGTTAATTACAAGAAAAAATTAGACGAGATAACTCTTCCAGGAATGGTAGAGTATAAAAAAAGGAATGGTTAGCTGGGTTTGAGTCCGGGTGGGTGAAAACCAATATGAGCACACCAAGCCCTCCTCCACTAAAGTATTTTGAAACAATATTAAAGAAGCAAAACCGGCATGATCCATCACTTGGTCATCACCAAAATCTTCTTCAACATTATTCTCGTTGCAATTCTCTGTTTCAGAAAAGAGAGTGAATGGATTAAATCCAATTTCATCAGAAGAAATATAGCTGGAACCTGGGTGATATTTGGTAAGTGAAATCTGTAATCCTTTTCCGGAATCTAAATTAACGCTTGTTTTACTGCCAAATGAAGAACTGACCCCAATAAGTATCAGGAGTAGATGCAACAAGATAAAACCGCATTTAGTGATGGTTTTAACCCAAGACTTGGAGAAAATAATAGTTTTTAAATAATAGCCCTTCAGATTCATACAATCATCAAAAGATTAACTCTTTTATTTACAACGACAAATTTACTACTTAATCTATCAATAAATTTCTGCGTGAAGTGTTTTTAACAAAATATTTACAACTTATGGCAAGTTGAATAATTCATTCTGAACACCTTTTACCTAAAATGGGACCGCAGAGTATATTTTTTACTTCCATTGATCGATCAAGGAAAATAGAATTTTTTAAGTGCTTTACTACTATCATATTATAATTTTAAAAAGTATAAGTCATTTTTCTATTCAAAAAATACCCTGTATTTTTTAAGAAGGCCCTCTGCCGCTGGCCATGAAAATTTAGCTTTTACCACATAATTGATTTCAGGATCAATAATATATCCAAATGATGTTATAAAATCAGCACCTGACAAATTTGTATTTTCGAATATGGCCAAATCTAAATTACAATGGTCAAAAACCGCATCCTGCATATCTGCGTCTGAAAAATCAGTTTCTCTTAGCTGACAATGGCTGAAAAATATCTTCTTCAGGCTTAGTGCATTAAAAACAGACATGTCCAAAATACATTTTTTAAAACTTACAGAAAATAGAAATGGGTGGCAGTCGTCAAATCGCACTCCTAAAATCTTGCAATCATCAAATGTGATTTTCCTGAACGAAGTTTTGTTAAGAATAGCCATACTCAGATCACAATTTATAAAAATACATTCCTGAAAAATGACCATGGACAAGTCCAACGATAATAAATTCAGACTTTGAAATTCACAACGTTCAAATTCGCTTTTGAGAAATATTATATCTTTGACATTTTCAGGATTAATAATTACATCCTGATAAAAATTATCTTCCATTTTACTGTGGTTTTAAAGTAAAAAACCAATTAAACAATGAAGTGATTCATTTAAATTTACCCATCCCTGCCATCTTCGGGGCAGGCGGGCTAAATCCTTCCCTTAAAATGGAAGGACTTTTGAAGTCAAAGTAAAAAGTAAAGGCCGCAAATTTATATGCCTGTTTATAAAATAGCATTTATATGGTACTTAAAAACATATTGTTAATCCCTTTGCAAGTCACCTGCCTGCCGAACAAATTCTTTGGCAGGCAGGTTGAAACCCAGCTTTTTATCAAATTTAATCGCCATAGCTTTGGCTATGAAAATGAAATTTGATATCAATCTGCATTCCAAGCACTTACAAATCATTTTAACATTCGTTTTTAAATGACTTCATTGTCAAATTCGTTGAAAAGACTAAATGGGCTATTTTTTCCAGGCTCCATCCAGAATTTTAAGAGCATCGCCACTCTGGAAATCCAAACCTAGTTTAGCTAGTTCATCAAAGATGATTCTTCCTGAAAGGATAAAATAAGCATTCATTTCATTCGTATTGACATGCGCATATATTTTATTCAGAAAATCACCAGAATCCAGTGCATAGAGCCTTACTTTCTGAGTTTTATTTTTTACGTCTATCAGTAAATCAAACTTATCTCTTGACAACAATTTTTCAATATCCGTTTTATCACTGTCTTTAATGTCAGCACTCTTCTGAAAAACAAGGATATCGACCACATCCACACTGCTTTTAAGTTTTTTATCTGATGAATTGATCATTTTAAGCACCTCACCGGTAAAGTTCATGTTGATGACCCCTTCATCATTCTTATATTTTCTGAATACCTGGTCTATATTTTTCTGTGCTGACAGACCCAAGGTAAAAAAGCACAAGCCTATTACTAATATATTTCTGATTGACATAACATTGATTTTAAAATTGAAAATTACTTTTATGGGACGACTGATTAAAGTTTACCGGAATCCCGTTCGATTTTTCCAGTATCATTTTTTATCTGTCTGAAAGATATATTTTTAAGATCCTGTGCAGATAAATTTGTTTTGAGATGTATCATGGCAATTTCCCCATTGTCTTCACTAAGGATGACCAGATTTTTAATGATTTCCTCTTCTTCCTGCACCAATATTTTGAGATTCTGATCTTCAGATCTTACACTGACATACTCTTCAAAGTGATCTTTGTCTCTTACCTTATCCATAAAATTTCTGACGATGGCCTTAGTGTCGTATTTCTTAATATCCAGGCTAGTCGTTGCCACCCTAAGATGTTTTATTGTTCTGGCTATCTGCAATAATCCGGAAGAATTTAGGTCTTCATCATCTTTTGGTACAAATTTCAAACCCAGTCTGATCATCCATCCGGGGATAGAAACTCCCTCATAATGTTCTGTTTTTTTCATTTGGTTTACTATGGTCTTTACTGATGACTGGGATTGGCCAGGGATAGAAAAAAGCAGGATAACACCAATGAATTTCAATATGGTTTTCATACAGTTGTCATTTGAAAATTTGAAAATAATTAATCAACCTAAGCAATCACTTTTTGTTAATCTTCTCAAGATGCTCAGCACCGTCAATATTGAGTTTTTTTGCGAGACGGGCAATCTTGCTCAAGTCAATATTACCTACAAAACTCATCATGACAAATTCGTCCTTTCCACCCACCAACAGCAATAATTCATTAATCATACCATTGGCTTCTTTGGTCACAAACCGAACATTGGAGTCTTTATCCCTGACGGTTACTAACTCTTCGTACTCTTTGATATTCAGTCTTTTATTCGCTTCAGTATATACTTTGGACGGATTGACTTTGGAAGTCAGAATACGAAGTCCCTTTAGGTCTTTGACAATAGAAGACAATTCCTTGTCCTCGCTTCCATCAGTAACTTTGCTTATCATTTGGAACATTTTAGGACTTACGTACACAACTGTGAAGTTAGGATCTTCCTGATAATCCTGAAAAAAACGCTCGATCGCATCTGATTGAGCTGATGCAGCCATGCTTATGAGCAAAGCTATCGCTAATGAAAAAATACTTTTCATAATAAATTAAAAATTTAAGGGTTAATAATATGAATTTATTTAAAAATGGCGGCTTTTTCAAGTGCGCCTAAATTTTGTCGTACAGATTGTTGGCTGGCTCTGAATTTGGATGATACCATGGCTAACGCTTCTTTGGTTACCCTGAGAGCTTCTTCGGGGTCATCAATTTCATTGACCATAGCTGTTTTTGATACCTTTTCATTCTCCTGCAAAAGTTGTATAACCGACATTGCTCCAAATACCATTACTAAAACAGCAGCCAAACCAACTATAAACTTCCGGATAGTCAGCTTTCTTACTATTGATGTATTAATCGGGATAGAAGGTGCCTCTGCATCATATTTTATATTAGTTGCACTTTCAAAATAACCAAACAATTCGGCAAATGGCATGTGACTGTCACTTATATTTCCACTTTTGAAATACGCTTTCAAAATTTCTTCCTCTTTCAGGCTCGTTTCTCCCTCCCAGTATCGATCCAGCAAGTCATCTATTTCATATGAGCTGGAGCTTTTTATTAAAGATTTATCAACCATCCAGCCGAACAAATCAGTATATGCTTCATGCTCGGCTTCAATATTGTCACTCATGAAATACGTCTTAAGCATATTTTCTTCATCAATGGTCGTCTCCCCTTCCCAATATCTGTCAAGCATTTCTGTTATGTTATGCTTCATACTTGTTTATATTTCTTTTTAACAATTGTTCTTTTAGCGTCTTTCTGGCTCTGTGAAGACTTACTTTTACAAAATCAAGTGATGATTCAGTCATGTCAGCTATTTCCTGATAACTGTACCCTTCTACGTCTCTCAAATGTATAATTTCTCTTTGTTTATACGGTAGCTGATTGACCAGTTGCATAATACTTCCGAATCGTTCATCTTTCTCCATTATTTTGTCCACTGTCTCGCTGCCATCACTGATGTGATGAAATCCATCGATGTCATGGACGTTGTATTTTTTACTTCTGGTTTTGTCTATGGCCATGTTTCTGGTCACAGTCATGCACCAAGCCTCCTTATTGTCAATTTCATTAAACTGATCAATTCGGTTCCAGATTTTTATCATGAGTTCCTGCATAATGTCTTCAGCATCAAAGCTGTTGCCTACAATATTCAGAGCAAACCTGTACAATTTATCTTTAAAAGGCAACTCAAGGGCATTCATTTTATTTTTACTCATTGACAAAAGGATGACGGCTATAGATTTACAAATGTTACAAAAATCATAATTTTTTTTTAAAGTGTCACTACTCAAGATATAATTTTATTAAATTTTTCTGTTAATATAATTAATTTATACATATATATTAAATTGAATATGAATTAAATTCTTTAATAATAAATAAGTTGAGATAACCGTTATAACTTAACTAATATGGTGTTTTAATGGAAATTTTAACTCAACTATATTCATATTCTGCTTAAAAAATTTGAAAAAAAATTGACTAAATCATATTATATATTTTTATAATATATATCTTTGTGCTTTCAGAATTTCCAAAATACCGATCCAATGATACGACACTTAGCCGTTTTACTTATTATTTTATTCTTATCTCCAGTGTATGGCGCTTCAGAAAACCATGCAGTGGCAAGAGTAAGAAAAGGTGATAATATCGAGACTCTGCTTAAAAGATATCTCCTGACTCCACATATATGTAATATCGAGGCATTTGCTGATATTAATAATCTCAGAGATAAGGACTTCATAATGGCAGGTAGAATTTATAAATTGCCACTATTGATTGTAGATTTTAATGGAAAAAATATAAGGACATCTACGGGCATCAAGGATTATGATTTAGCCAAAAAAATTGAAAAACTCAATATTGATCTGCTGGAAAAAGGAATACGTGATAAAACATATAAAGAAAACGGCAAGCTTTGGGTTCCGATAGCAGAATATGAATGTGAAACGGATGGGACTTCAAATTCAAACGCAACAATTGAATCTGTCAAGAATGATAATTCATCCAAGCTTACTTCAGAATATAGCGCGGAGACTGCATTGTCAGTAAAAACAGGTACTGAACTTAAAAGAACCGGTGTTAAAGAAATAAAAGTTCCTCTGATGGGGAAAGGCTATGACATAGTCAATATTGAAGATTATTCATTAGCCGGCAATGTATATTATATCATCAGCGGACATGGAGGGCCTGATCCTGGAGCTATCTGCACTGAATGCCCGTCGAGGATGTGCGAGGATGAATATTCATATGATGTCTCGTTGCGTTTAGCCAGAGATCTCATGCAACATGGTGCAACTGTACACATGATAGTGCAGGATGAGGATGATGGAATCAGAGATGAACAATTTCTGAAATGCGATAATGATGAAAAGCTGATGGGCGAATCCATTATACCCTTAAACCAGAAGAAAAGGCTAAACGACCGGGTAGTAACCATAAACAGATTATACAAAAAGTATAAAAAAGAAGGTGTCAAAATTCAGAAAGCTATTGAAATTCATGTAGATAGCAGAAGCAGCGAAACCAGACAGGATGTTTTTTTCTACTATAATAAAAATCATAAGGGGAGTAAAAAGCTAGCTGAGGATACACAGGAAGTCTTCGCTGCGAAATATGATGAACATCAGAAGGATCGAGGATACAAAGGAATTGTGGAAGACAGAGGTATATACATGGTAAGGAATGTACTGCCTGATATGCTTTTTGTCGAACTGGCCAATATCAGGAATGCTTCAGATCAGAAGAGACTTATCATTAATACGAACCGTCAGGCTCTGGCAAATTGGCTGTTTGAGGGAATTAGAAAATAGCATAAGGCTTGAATATTTTGTAATATAATGTTTTTTGCTGTTCTCAAGGCAATGCTGACTTATTAAGGATTATTTTCATACCTTTGCGGCTTTTTGTGAAAAATCAGTCGTAAATAATCATATCATGGGACTTCAATGTGGAATCGTAGGTCTTCCGAATGTGGGAAAATCAACATTATTCAATGCTCTAACATCTGCGAAAGCACTGGCAGCCAATTATCCGTTTGCTACCAAAGAGCCCAATCTCGGAGTGATAGTAGTACCGGACGAAAGATTGGACAGACTTGCAGAGTTGGTAAATCCGCAGAGAGTTCTACCTACCAGTGTCGAAATTCTGGATATTGCAGGACTAATCAAAGGGGCAAGTAAGGGCGAAGGATTGGGTAATCAGTTTTTGGCCAATATCCGTGAAGTCGATGCTATCATCCATGTGGTGCGATGTTTTGAAGACGATAATGTAGTCCATGTAGATGGGAGTGTTGATCCCGTCAGAGATAAAGTAATCATAGATCTCGAACTTATTTTTAAGGATATAGAGACTATGGAAAAGAGAATTGATAAATTAAAGAAGCAGGCAAAATCAGGGTCAAAGGATGATGCTATTAATGCCGAATGGGGTGAGAAACTTCTTCTTCATTTAGAGAGCGAAAAATCAGCCAGAAGCTTTAATGTAGATGATAATTTTGCAGCTTTATACAAAGATTTGTATTTGCTCACCAGCAAACCTATATTGTATGTGTGCAATGTTGATGAAGCTTCTGTCCTTGATGGAAATAAGCTAACCGAAAAGTTTAAAGAAGCTATCAAGCATGAAAATGCTGAAGTATTGCTTATTTGCGCCAGCATTGAGGCAGAAATAGCTGAGTTGGAAAGTAAGGATGAAAGGATGGAATTTATAGAAGCTATGGGGCTTCATGAACCAGGTGTTAACAGAATTATTCAGGCAGCTTACAAACTATTAAATTTATATACCTACTTTACAGCCGGTGTAAAGGAAGTGAGAGCATGGACCATAGTAAAAGGATGGAAAGCACCACAAGCTGCCGGTGTCATACATACAGATTTTGAAAAAGGATTTATCAGGGCTGAAGTAATTAAATATCACGACTTCCTAAAATATGGCTCCGAGCATGCCGTCAAAGAAGCAGGTAAAATGGGGGTAGAGGGCAAGGACTATATTGTTGAAGATGGTGATGTGATGCATTTCAGATTTAATGTCTAATGACCTGTTTCCAACTTACCAATACTTATATATGGATTTCAAATATTACGTTTTTTATAAACCTTACAATGTCCTCACCCAATTTACCAAAGAAAGGGAAGATCACAATACGCTTTCTGATTATCTGAATGTTGAAAAAGATGTATATCCTGTCGGCAGATTAGATAAGGATTCAGAAGGTCTGCTACTTCTCACCAATGATAAATCCATAAACGACAAATTACTAAATCCAATTAAAAAGCATAAGCGATCTTATTTTGTACAGGTGGAAAATGAAGTTTCAGAAAATGCCATCGATGCGTTAATAAAAGGGGTCGATATTAAACTTGAAAAAGGATCTTACCGAACCAAACCATGCTCAGTAAAGAAATTGTCGAAACCTCCTGTTTTACCTGAAAGAAATCCTCCGATAAGAGTCCGGCAAAATATACCCACATCCTGGGCCCTGATCGAACTTACAGAGGGGAAAAACCGACAAGTGAGAAAGATGTTTGCTTCGGTTGGATTTCCGGTACTCAGACTGGTCAGAACACAAATAGAAGATCTAAAGCTGAATAAACTTGATCCTGGTAAATATTACACACTTGGAGCAGAAGAACTATGTAAATTACTAAAAATAGAATTAATAAATTCCCCTAAAATTAAGAAAAATACATCATCAGTAAGGAAATCTGATTTTACCAAATCTGAGACAAAAAAACCTTCCGAATCTAAGCCAATTAAAGGCTCTTATCTATCCTACAGAGGAAAAAGTAGAAAAAAGTAAATTAACCTTACTCTTCTTCTTCAAATCTATTTGCAAGGATTGGATCAATCATTGACAAAGAAATCAATTGTGACTCGTCTTTGTTTATTGAAAAAATCCCATAACACCACCTGATGCTTTAGCAACCTGCTCGGCAAAACTGACAAAACTCTTATATAATTTTGATCCAATAACCGGATCAAGTTTTGCAAGGATTACATTTATGTGGGACAATTTTTTGAAATAATTGTTGTCCTTTCCTTTGCATCCCAAGGGAGCTCCTGGATAAAATGATTAAATCTGGCTTCATAATTCAAGTTTACCTCTTCATAAAATGTCTTAAGTCCGCCTTTTAGTTTATAACTTCTGATGTGTGCTACTTTTTTGGACCAGCTTACCTCTTTGTCTTCGATATTTCCATCTGCTCCGGCAATCAGAATACCAATTAAGGGAACCGTATCCTGCAATTCCTGCCATTCATTATTGCTTAACATTTTAAAATAATCTTTCATAGAATACTAATTTTTTTACAAATTTACAACATCCGAGCCTATTAATATAAATTATATATGAGTTTTTACTTTCGGTAATTACTAAAATCATACAATGACTTGTCTGCTTTTACATATAACTCTCTGATATATAAATTCCCATCCAATGAGTAATATAGCGACACAATCTCACTTTGTCGGCCTGCTACATAATTTCCCGGATTTCTTACACTATACTTTCTTGGACTGGGCAATATAGCTATGATGATGGCAGATTCTTTTATTGATAATTGTGAAGCGGATTTTCCAAAATAAAGTTTTGCTGCCATTTCGATTCCAAAAATGTGTTCACCCATCTCGGCTACATTCAGATACATTTCCAGAATTTTATTTTTAGGCCAGAAAGTTTCAATAAGAAATGTAAAATAAAGCTCCAACCCTTTTCTAATGTACGACCTTTGGGGAAAAAGAAATACATTTTTTGCTACTTGCTGTGAAATGGTACTCGCACCATACAATTTCTTACTTTTTTGATTGACTTTTAATGCCTTTCTGATCGCTTCTATATCCATGCCACTATGAAACGGAAGATTTTGATCTTCAGATGCCATAGCACATACTTTTACGTATGGAGAAATGTTACTTTCATCAACATATTTGTAACTAAGTTTCCCTTCGGAAGTCATAACACGCGTAACCATCAGTAAAGTGATAGGTGGTGGGATGATTCTGTAAATCAAAGTCCATGCAACCGTTATCGAAATAGAGCAAACAATAATGTCTTTATAATATTCTGCCAACCATTTTATTATTGCTGCAAAAGTGGATTTCATTTGATTTTTATCTGAACCTTATTGGTGATTTCAGGAGTATCCTGAGTATGAATGACATCCAGGATGTTTGGATAAATTTTACGCTTTTTACTAAAAAACTTTTCCATAGTCATCCACTCTGCCTTTTCTATATCTTCGTCAGTTTGTGGAACTGGTGATTGCTTTTTAGTTTCCAGAAGATACCAGTGTGATTTCTTGATAATTCGCTTACCGACATTACTTCTGAAAGTATGCCTTGTAATCATGAGTTTTTCTAACACAGTAAGTTTTTTAAT
Source organism: Saprospiraceae bacterium (assembly GCA_016722285.1). Lineage (GTDB taxonomy): Bacteria > Bacteroidota > Bacteroidia > Chitinophagales > Saprospiraceae > OLB9. The sequence continues at coordinate 333,501 of JADKGI010000030.1, read as the reverse complement.
GCCTGTTTCTTCAGTTATTTCGCGCATGGCGGCATCTTTTTTAGTTTCATTATTTTCTATTCGTCCTTTGGGCAGATCCCAGGAACCGCTCCTGAAAATAAAAAGAAATTCATTTTTTTCATTAAAAACAAGGCCTCCTGCTGCCTCAATTTCTGAAAAATGAGATTTAAAATCAGCCTTTAATTTTAAATAATCTTCATGATGAATAATCAGCTTTTCTGACTTTAATGATTTCTCCAGAATATTGATATAATCCAGCAGATGTTTTTTGTTGCCTGTATATTTTACGACAACACTAACCGATGAAACCGTGTCATCCAGAGTGACCGAACCGGAAGGTTTGAGTATTACTTCTACTTCGTTGATATAAATTTTATAAATTTGCGGCTTTTCCATATAATGTTTAAGATGAGCACTGAAAAATCGATCGCACAAAAACTTTTGCAAATAAAAGCAATTAAATTAAACCCACAAAATCCTTTTGTATGGGCTTCAGGAATGCGGTCTCCGGTATATTGTGATAATCGAATCACTTTGTCATACCCTGGTGTAAGAAATGAGATAAAAATTGCTTTTGGCCAGGCATCTCATGAATTTGGTAAATTTGACATCATCGCCGGAGTTGCTACTGCAGGCATTGCTCACGGTGCCATTCTATCAGATCACTTAAACATGCCTTTTTGTTATGTTCGATCGGCTCCTAAAGGCCACGGCAGACAAAATCAGATAGAAGGAGAGATAAAGTCAAATTCAAAAATTCTTGTAGTAGAAGACCTGATATCGACAGGAGGGAGTTCTTTGGAAGTAGTGGAAATCCTTAGATCCCAAGGTCACTCAGTATCAGGGGTAATCGCTATTTTTGATTATGGGTTTGAAAAAGCCAAACAAAATTTTAGGAATAGTGATTGTAAATATATTACTTTGTCCAACTATAATGCTTTGCTTAATGAAGCGAAACTGATCAGATATATTACAGAAGCTGAAGCTGAGATACTGGCAGAATGGAATAGTAATCCTGAACAATGGTATCAAAAACATTTTTAATATTAATATCTCAAAAACGAAATATAAAACCAGATGAGTGTTATCTCTAAAAAATCAGAAGAATTTTTATATAAATATCTTAATAATGCGTCACCGACAGGTTTTGAAACACCTGGTCAGAAAATTTGGGTTGAGTACATAAAGCATTACGTAGATGAATGGCATCTCGACAATTACGGTACTGCATACGGCGTTATAAATCCTGGGAAAGACTATCGGGTGGTGATCGAGGCTCATGCAGATGAAATTTCATGGTACGTTAATTATATTTCGGACAATGGATTTATTCAGGTAATACGCAATGGAGGATCTGATCACATTATTGCACCATCCATGAGGGTAAATATTCATACCAAAAAAGGAATCGTGAAAGGTGTGTTCGGCTGGCCGGCTATCCATACTAGAAAAGGAAAAGACGAAAACATGGCCCCTACTTTGGAAAACATTTTTGTTGATGTCGGTGCCAAAGACAAAGCAGAAGTTATCGAAATGGGTGTCCATGTAGGGTGTGTGATCACTTTTCAGGATGAACTGACAAAACTCAACAATACATACTACTGCGGTCGTGCATTGGATAATCGAATCGGTGGATTTTGTATCGCAGAGGTGGCACGTATGTTAAAGGAGAAAAAGAAATCTTTACCATATTCTCTATATATAGTCAATGCCGTCCAGGAAGAAATAGGTCTTCGAGGAGCCGAAATGATAGCCAACACTATAAAGCCGCACCTGGCTATAGTTACTGATGTCACACATGATACAGGAACACCGATGTTGAATAATAAAGTCCAGGGAGATACAAAATGTGGTGCCGGACCAAGTCTGACATATGCGCCGGCTGTTCATAATCTTCTTCTTGAGCAGATTATCGGCGTGGCAGAACAGAACAAAATAGAATTTCAGCGTGCCGCATCAAGTCGCAGTACAGGTACGGATACAGATGCTTTTGCTTATAGTAATGGTGGGGTGCCATCGGTATTAATATCATTGCCCCTCAGATATATGCATACTACCGTCGAGATGGCGCATAAGCAGGATATTGAGAGTGTCATACGTCTGATATATGAATCATTACTCAATATAAAGAGTGGTCAGACATTTAAGTATTTTTGAAAATTTGATAATTTAGATTACTTATCGAATATAAGTTAGGAAATGCTTTTTCTTAAAGTAAAAAACTGTTGAATATACCACAAAATTGATTATTTTAATTTTTCAATCATTTTTCTTGCATTCTCGTTTTCAGGGTCTATTTCTAAAGATTTTTTATAATTTCTAATAGCTTCTGACTTATTTCCAGCTTTCATGAGCGCCTCTGCCAGACTATCAAATGCATTGGCATTTTCAGGAAATTCTTGCGTTTGGATTGTAAATACTGCGATTGCCTCATTAATTTTATTTTCATTTAACAATAAATAACCAACATCATTTAGCTCGCCGGCATCTATATCAAAGCGGTCAAGTTTTCTGTTTTTTATTGATTCCATTTCATCTGTAACGGCTGTGATACCCTTGGTTGTGAAAATATTGTAAATCAGTTCAGCAGCGGAACGTTTAGGTAATAAATTTACATCGCCGGTATTATTTAAAAGCCGAGGTTTGTTCTCTCCTACATTTACTTCCATTGTGGCTTTACCATCTTTATCAACTCCTAAGAAATTTATGGCTATGGTCTTTCCATTTGCAACATCAAAACCAATAAACTCTCCTTTTGCGATTCCATTCAAAATAAACATCATTGGATAAGGTATCCTACCACCACCTAACCCGGCAATTTTATCATTGCCATCCCATTCCATTCTGTACAACTGCATTTTGTTCTTGAAAACCAATTTGAACCATGTGGCAATATCTGCCTGGTAATTTCCACTCCAAATATTGGCCGTGCCTAAGATTTCTATTCTTTCCAGTGGTCCGTTTTTCTTCTCTAAAGATTGCCATACACTACTAAAAGTGTTTTTTAAATTTTCAAATGATGTATTATCCCTTATTATTTTGGAGCAGTATATACTGCTGATTATGGGTTTCTTCTAAAATTAATTTAGCAAGATCATTTTTTTTGATATAGGCATCTGAATAGCCAAATGTTTGTGAAATTTCATTTCCAACAGGGCTTAAAATGAGTTGTTGCTCATTATTTATCCAGACATGATAATCTGTATTTCCTGATTGATAAACTCCTTCATATTTTTCCAGTTCTTCTGAAGGGAACTTCCTGAATTCGTTATAATATAAATTATCTGAAGCGTAAGTGAAATTGGACTTAAATAAGAATCGTTGCAGGAGCGAAGAAACAACAGCCGACCAGGAAGTGCCAGAATACAACCCACTATTGGATGCAATAAATATTTTTATATTTTCTTCCGGAAAATCAAGATATTCAACATTATGCCCAACGCCATCGTCATCCCCACTATGTCCAAACACCCTTGTTCCCCGGATACTTTGATCAATAACAAATCCGTAGCCATAATTAGATTTGTCGCTGCCTTTTATTTTAGGCGATAGTATATTGGAAACTGTATTGTGATTTAGAATTTTATTTTCAGTAAAAGCTTTATCTAATTTATATAAATCCTCCACTGATAATATCATTCCTGCCCTTCCTTTTCTACCCCAGGTTGCCTCAACATCTTTCAGGCTTTTATACGTTGAATTTTCGAAAGGGGATGCAAAATCATTGTACTGCTCTTCCGGCATTTGCCCGGTAAATGCTTTTGCGAATGCCTGCAGGTAGTAGTATTTTATCTTTAATAAAGTTTTCAAATGTTACCCCTGATGCCATTTCAATGATAGCGGCAAGCAAAGTATAGTTGTCACCGGAATAATTGAATTTAGCTCCAGGATGTGCAACCATTGGGGTGTCATTTAAAATAGTTTCAATGGCTTTGTTTCGGTCTGAAATATTGTCGCAGGAATATGTGTCCTTCAACCCGGATAAATGAGTCAACAACATTTCAATAGTAATTGCTTTTTTACTTTCGGGTACATTGGGAAAATATTTCGACAATTTGTCTGACAAACTAACTTTATTGTCTTCAACTAACTTCATTACCCCTAAAGCGGTAATTGGCTTACTAACAGACGCAATATAAAAAGTAGTTTTTGGAGAATTTAGAAACTTCGATTTACTATTTGCATAACCGTAGCCTTTATTTAATATTATCTCACCATCCTTGACAACTATGACGGATCCGCTGAAGCCAAATTTTTCTTCCCATCTAAGTATGTTGTCAATATGGTGTTTAATACTACTCGGTTTCTTGTACCCATTAAATGACATGCATATAAATGCTGCTGAAATTATCAGTAATGAAAGGAATGATTTTTTCATATTATGTTTTATTGGTTAAAATTAAAGATTCTTAATGATTCATTTCTGTCCGAATTTCTGCCAAACTGGAAAATTTTATTTTGGTATAAAACTAAGTATTGCAACTAAATGATCAATAACTGCTAAAAAAAGAAATGATTTTTTTGTCTGTTGCATGTAGATAACTAAAAATAAAATGATAGCACATAACTTAAAAACTAATGGTTAGGTCATCAAATTGCTTAATGAATATCTTAGAAATTGTGTCATTTAAATTATCAATATTTATCACCTACAGCTCAAAATCAAATCTAAAACCAATTCACCTGGAAAATACAACCAATTTAGGCCATCTTCATTTTATTCCTACGTAGTCTGCTCAAGGATGTATCTGTCATACCAAGAAATGTGGCAATATGCTTTAACGGCACTTCTGTGTACTTCCGGCAAATTCCTACGTAAGTCATTGTATCGCTGGGTTGCAGTTTGAGTCGCCATTTTGATGATTCTCTCACGCAGATTAAAGTAAGCTATAGTCATCCAATTTCTGCCCCACTCGCTAAAAGATGGAAATTGGATATATAAATCCTGAAATAATGCAAAATCTATTTTATAGCAAATTACATCACTAATGGCCTCTATAGTGACTTTACTGGGACACTGTTGGAATAGCGAAACAATGTCAATCGCAATATCATGATGTTTAAAAAAATCTACAGTGACCTCCTCATTATGAATATTGTTGACATAACTCCTTATTATGCCCGATTCTACAATATAGTAACAATCCATGATCTGGCTTTTTTGCAGAAGTATATCCCCCTTTTTAAATAACATGCGTTCATGTGCATTTATAACTTGGCTCATCGCTATTTGATCTTCAGCTAAAGTCGCATATACATGGTTCAAAATATCAAGTTTTACTTTCATCATTTTTCATTTAAAAAATCAAACATCTTTCAATACAAAACATCGATTTTGAGTTTATTAGTTATGTCTTTAATTTCTCTTGAACCATTCATAAAAAAATATTAATATCTCAATATCATTAATTTGATGCAGGTTTTGAATTTCAAAAATGCTTTATTAATTCTGAATCTTCGTTTAACTTTATAAAGATTTACAAGGTTTGATAATTTGACAAATAGGCACTGAATTATTTCTTCTGCATGTTAAGTGGTGCTTAATCAAGCCTGGATAAAGGAGGCCAATTCTTTTCAATCAAAAAATAATCGATTAATACATAACACAATTCAAATCCGACAAACATCAATACAAATTCAAACATCAAAATTATTCTAATTACTATCTTACTGATTTATAATATTGTAATGATTTTATTATAAATACATAAGCATTTCATTTAAGGTTTTTCGGATGCTGATCTGAAAGAAATCGGTTTGGCTTGAGTATGATTTCTATACTCAGACGGGGTCATATGAAATTGCTTCTTAAATACCTGGTTGAATACAGATAAAGAATTAAAACCACATTCAAAAGCTATTGCTGAAATCTTGAGGTAATTATATTTATCTGAAGAAAGCCATAACAGCAGCTTCCTGAATTCTATGATTATTGATAAATTCAGAAAAATTTTGTTGGTAATGATCATTGATAAATTGAGACAAAGTATGCGGAGATGTCTTGAGTAGTGTGGCCATTTTAGGCATATTAAGAGCCGTATCTAAATATATTTTTTGCACCATCAGTTGGTTGATGTCCCCACTTAACTTTGATTGCATATCTGCATGAAGTGTTTTACTTCGGCTGATTGATTTGCTGTACCCATTTTGGAAATGCATGTACAAAAAACTCAAAGCAATACTAATTAAAAGAAATGTTACTGAAAAGAAATTTTGTCCCGGTTCATCTAAAACCAGATATATTATATATGAAATAACCATAATTAAGTTGCCGACTAAAAACGCCAATATCCATTTCTGGTCCTTTTCAAACATTGAAGCTAACTTTATTCTATTTTTGAAAAGGTGCAGGAAGGACAACACTATATAAATACTCCAAAATACTGTAATCAATGGAAGAATTATTGTCAATTTTTGCATCCATTCAGATTGAGAATTGCCTATGTCAATAAATAATAATAGAAAAACAGGTAAAAAGTGGAGAACATGTTTCTTCCTTAAAACAAATGTATCATCTAAAAAAGAATAAGTATAAAAATACACTAATGGGCCTAACATCGTCTGGAAGCTATAGCATAAATTGTTGTATAAAATAAAATATTCTGATGGCAGGTAATTGCATACCCATTTTGTCATCCGTACAGAATACGCCATAAGGATAACCAAAAATAATTTCTTAGAGATGTCAATACTTCTTAAATCCTTGCCAATAAAAACAATCAGGAAAATGCAATGAGATACACCTATTAAAGTAAAAATGGTAAAGAGTGAGTGGTTTTGTTGCATCGTAATGTATTTAATTTAGCAGACAAATTCAAGCCTAACATTACAAAATAGGAAGTTCTGCAAAAACACCTGATGTTGTAAAAGTTAAAAAAATTATAAATTCTACATAGATTGACATTTTGACGACGAATCAGGTTCTATTACTATTCTAAAGTGATAGACGGAATTAATATTAATTGGTTGCTTTTTGTAATTGCACAGGTAACATCAGTTTCAATCAAAAAAAGCTAATTTTTTGTAGTGCTTCAGCTTTTGAATTAATGGTTTGAAAACATTTACTTAAATAAGTACTACTTTTTTTTACTTATTATTAATATTTCAAAACATACTTATATATTTGCAGCAAAATAAATCTTGCCATTCCGGGCAATACTGAACTTTTTCTTAATTGAATCCGGAATGACAAGATACTAACAAAACTAAAATTTAGGTATAGCATAATTATTCAAATACTATACACATGAAACGTTACAAAGATATGAAAATGTAATGTGTATAATACTTGCCATCAGGCAAGTTATGCAAGACTTTTAGTTAAACATTTCTTAAGAAAAGCTTTACATTTTGTTATTTTTATCCTGATGCCAGGATTTTGAAATTTAATAAACTTAAGTTTTAGCCCAAAATAAAAAATGGGTAATAAGACTTTCGCCCGACTACCCATACATACTGCTTAGCTCTAATTACCCAAAGTCTATTTTTTCTTTAATACTATAACCCCCTCTCCGAAATTCCTGTCTAATTCATCCGTATGAGCAATCTTTACATTGATTGTTTTGGAACAAAAATCAAGAAAACTCATATTTCCTTCCACAACATCTCCAAAAAACTTCAATACCGGAGGTAAATTGTAACTGCAATACTGGATCTTATTTCCGCTCAAAGCACCCGTGTTTACGTTAATAGTCATGATTATCGGATTCGGGCTGCTACAATTATAGTTAAACGAAATGGAAGTTGCACTAATCTTTGAAACAGTAATTACAGCACCAACCGCGTAATCTTCCCAATCATCTTTCAATACTTCAAATGAGCCGCTAAAATTATCGATATTGAATGGGCAGACTACATCATACTTAACGAAAGTACTGGAAAGAGTTAGATTAGGAATGTTGGTACCGTATGGAATGCCAGTCAAGGGAAAAGCCTCATACTTGATGCCATTATAATACATATCCATCCCTATCGTATATGAGTCGGCCAGTTTCATAGCCTGTCCAAAAGCTGTTTCGATAATAGACTTATTGAGACTAATCGTGGTTGGAAATGTAGTTAAATTTGTCTGAAGTGATTTAACGGAACTATTGACACCATTTTTTATCATCACTACATCTGCTTTTTCAGGCTTAGGCCCATCTTTAAAATAAATATCTGCTATAAACTTTCCTGAAAAATTATTTGCATCAACAAAATCTATATTCTGCTGACTTCCAGGATCTTTAATAATTAATGGTATATTGACATCCTGAATTCCTGAAGGAAGATTGCCATTGGATTCTTTGGTACAGGAAAATGCTACCATCAGAAATGATAATACGAATATTTGAATATTTTTCATTATTTTATTTTTTTAAATTAATACTATTTTTGCCAAAACACCTTATAAGTAGATGCATTTTTTGCGCCGGAGCATTCCTGTTCCTTTCCAATTCATTTGTTGGCCAGGGTATTGATGCAGGATAAGGATTATTAAGCTGAACTGCGATCGCTATGTTGGAATTTGGTGCATTACTCTTGACAACACCACCCGGGGCCATCTCACTATTTTTTGGATCAAAAAATAAGGGGTGTCCTGTTCTTCTATAGTCTGTAAACTGATCCACAGTACTTCCTACATTTGATAACCATTTCTGGGTCATTATGAATTCCAATTTTTTCCCGGAAGAAGCATTCTGAAACAGTTCATTTACTTTAGTTACGTATGTAGTTGCTGCTGTTGAACCTGAGAGTTTAGGAACTAATTGGGTAGGCTTAACAAAACTTCCAACCACATAATCCACTTGTGAGATAGATGCATTTACGGCTCTCTTAAATAAATCATTAACATCACCGGTAACTAAGCCCTGTTGGACAAGTTCAGCTTCAATATACAATCTATCAGCATAGGTGATAAATCTATATGGTGCAGCCCCTGTGCCGCTGCCGGCATTGGCTGTTCCTCCATTACCATCGTCATACCTGCCTCCTACTGGATAAATCCCGAAAAGGCTGATGGCATTTTGTTGACTATGATCCCTATCCTTACCTACAGACCCAAAGTATATTGATAAGAATGCCCCGTCTCTATATTCAGGAGGGTTCGGGGTAGCACTTGCAGGGGTCATTTGATTGTAAATATAATATGGTAATCTGGGATCAGGTATGCCGGTATAAACAAACTTATTGTATCCCTTAAGTATTTCATAAAACCAGGGGCTGATATGATTACTCCTCTGAGTAGCTGTATAATCTCCAAAACCAGGATGTCTGTCATCGGTAGCCCCTAAATTGCCATACGGAAAGAGGAAGCTTTCAGCTTCACTATTGATTAAAGCGTCAGGTTTGGAAAGCAGAAGTGTTACATCTGATTTTACATCTTTGACCAATCTTATTTGATTTAGCAACTTAAGTTTTATGGTATTTGCTGCTTTCCTCCATCGGATTGTATTACCCGCATAGATCAGGTCATCATTGCCTGGTTTCAATGCTGCGACAGATTTGTCATTATCAATATCCGCAATACCATCATCAAGCATTTTCAATAACTTAGGATATATTTCGGCATCATCATCAAATTTTGGAGATGAAGTGACTTTAAAATTATTAAATTCTGTAAATGGTACATCTCCGAAAACATCAACCAGTTGACTGAAGGCATAAGCTTTTAAAATCTTTCCAATGCCCGAATACGTCAGAGCTTTAGTTTCATTGGCTTGTACAATAATGACATCAATATCAGCTAATGCTTCCTGAAAGTATTCAACCCATATAGCATTAACCCAAAATCCATTTCCATCCACATTATATTGGTCTGAATTGCTACGCGACGTTTGCTGATGAACATATGTAGCCAAATCTGTTCCTATCCCACCATTGTTTCCCGAGCCAATACTGAGTCCGTCAGCCACATTCTTTTCACTTGATGTAAGCAAACTTGACAAAGGTGCCTTAGTAGGGTCATTTGGGTTTTGGTTTACATCCAAAAAATCATCACAGGCTGTAATACATAATATTGTGACAATAATTAATATATTTTTCATTTATTAAGTGTTTAAAAGTTAATATTTAAATTTACTGCATATCTTCTGCTGGTCGGTGCGGCCGATAGCTCTATGCCTTGTGTTGTAGTGGCCCCGAATGAATTGACTTCAGGATCAAAATTGGAATGTTTAGGCAAATTGGGAGCCAGGAAAAACAGATTTCTGCCTGAGACAGACAAGGTCCCGCCCTTAAAGTATTTAACTCCAAACAATGAAGCCGGAAGACTATACCCAAGTGTTAATTCCCTTAGTCTATATACAGTACCATCAAAAACATTAAATTCTGTAGCTGAGTTAAACCCAAATGTCGCACCGTTATTCGGATTTGGAGAGAAATAAATGTCATTCAAAGTAATGGGAATCTTGTTAGCTACAGGTTTTCCATCCACCAATAATGGCAGTCCAGACTGCAGGTTGGCAGGGTCTGCATAATTACCGGGAATAATAAGACCTTTTTCTCTGTCTTCAGTATCCTTGGTGACTCCCCGAGCCAGAAGAGTAGTCACTGACACAGAATATATGTCGCCACCTTTTGTCATGTCAAAGAGGCCATTCAAAAACAGGTTTTTATACTTTATTTCTGTATTTATACCCATTTTAAAGTCTGGGTTTGGATCGCCTATCATCCCTTGTGCAGTTGAAACGATCATGCCACCCGTATTGGGATTGATCAGAGGATTTCCATCCGAATCACGTACCGCTTTCGTCCCTCTCAGATAACCAAATGGAAGCCCTGGCTCCAGAAATGGTGAAATAGTAGTCAGGACGGGGTTTAATTGAACCCGATCGACACCTTCAATTAAAGATACCACCAGGTTCTTGTTTTTTGTGAAGCTGACACCGAAACTCCATTCAAAATCTTTGGTAAGTATTGGCACTAGATTGAGGCCCACTTCAATGCCTTTGTTACTTATTTCGCCCACATTTGTGGTAAAGGTGTTAAAGCCCGTCGTATTTGGGACGGAGATATTAAATATCAGGTCGGTGGTTTTCTTGTCATACCATGTAAAATCAACTGAAAATCTGTCCTTCCACAATCTTAGGTCAGCACCGAGTTCAAGCTCAGTAGTAAATTCAGGGGATAGGTTGGGATCATTGGTATTGGAAGATCTGGTAATACGAGGGGCTCCTCTGAAATTCTGGTCCAGAGTAAATACATCCTGTGTACGGTATGGTGGAGCATCATTACCCACTTTGGCCCATCCGGCCCGTATTTTTGCATAGCTTATCAGGTTTGACTCCATTAGTTCTGAAAGAATAAAACTTCCCGAAACAGTCGGATAAAAATATGATCTGTTTTCTATAGGTAAAGTAGAAGACCAATCGTTTCTTGCACCTAGATTTAAATATGCCATACTCTTATAGCCAAGCTGAATTTCTCCAAAAACTCCGATCAGACTTCTCTTAATTCTATCATCATTGTTAAAGGATTGGGAGGCTGTATTTTTAAGATTGTATATACCGGGAACAATAAAGTCCAATCCCGTATTTTGAGCATCAGTTATACTACGTCTATTCATATTTTGTCCCAGACTCGCAGAGATATCTAAATCTGAAGTCAAATTAGTATTATATGAAAGAGTTGCTGTGGATTCAAGTTCCTGAATGCTGTATTTTTGATCGATGATCCTTCCCAAACCGTCAGCTGCTCTTGAAAATTCCTGAGTTCTTTCTGTTCTGTTAAGCCTGTAAATATTATTACCCAGATTATAATTAAAAACTAAATTCTTGAGGATATCAATTTTAATCTTGCCGACAGAAATTACTCTTTCATCAATAGTAGTACCAATATTGTTATAAGCAGCCCAATGCGGATTATCAAATTGAGCTCCTCCATTCGGTATCAGTGGTTTTCCGCTTGCATCCTGGTAAGGTAGCTCCAGATCCCAGTTTCTGGCAAGAAATAAAGATCTTGCAAATTGGCTGGCTGCTCCTCCTACCTGATTTTCACCAAAAAAACCACCAAGTTGTTCGCCTTTCATAAAGCTAAGATTTCCACCAAGGGTCACCCCTTTCCACAGCACAGTTGAACCACCTACTCCAATATTATTTCTTTTATAGTAACTGTTTTCTACATATCCTGTGTGATTAAGATTGCTCGCTGTAAGGCTAAAAGATGTGACTGCTGTACCGCCTTCGATGCTGATAGAATTTTCAACAACGTGGCCAGTTCTGAATAAATTTTTCACATTGTCAGGATAGGCCTTGAAAGGTGTTTGGCCAGTAGATGAAAATAATTCAGGATACGCAGCAAGATATTCCGGCCATGCAGCTATAGAATCAATAGTTCCGAACTTAGGGCCCCAGGAACCGTTGGCATTGGCATAGGCAAAATTGACCCCTGCACCATATTTGTTTTGAAAGTCGGGTAAATTACTAACATTCTCAATACCTGTAGATGTGCGATAATTCACTTTAAAACCATCTCGTTTTTTCGAACTTCCACTCTTTGTGGTAATCAAAATCACACCTCGCGATCCTCTTGAACCGTAAATCGCTGCCGCTGCAGCACCTTTTAGAACATTAAAACTTTCAATATCGTTAGGGTCAAGGCCTGAAATACCAGAACCATAGGCACCACCTCCGGACGTTTGTGATGAAGTAGTCACTTGTACATTGCTGTACGGCACACCATCAACTACAATCAATGGTTGGGTCTCCAATCCAAATGAAGAATTACCTCTTATTTGAATTCTGGTAGCAGCTCCGGGCGATCCCTGAGAAGTACGAATGTCCACACCCGGCACCCTTCCCTGTAGTGTTTTAAGCAAGTCAGGCTCTGCCTTTTCTCTGAGGGTGGAAGATTCAACCTGAGATACAGAGTACCCTACTGACTTCTCCTTCCTACCTATTCCAAGGGCTGTGACCACTACTTCTTCCAATATTTTGCCTTCATTGAGTGACACATTTAGGACAGAAGAAGCTCCCACAGATACTTCTTTAGTCTCATACCCAGTGTAGCTGAAAATTAATATTGAGCCCTCAGAAGGCACGGATAATGAAAATTTGCCATCGACATCTGAAATGGTGCCTATTCCTGGTGCTAGTTTTACTGTCACGTTGGCACCAATAAGCGGCAAACCAGCGGCATCAGAGACTTTACCCGATACGGTTTTCTGACTGTAAGTCCAACTGATGGCTGTCAAAAAGAACAACAAAATAAATACACGTTGCTTCATAATGAATAAATTAAACATTGGTTAAATAATTGCCTTTTATAAAAGTTAATTTACTTTGGCTATCAAATGCTTAAACTCTATAAAATTATGAAATGCTGCCATTGAAGTTTTTTCTTGTCAAATGGCAATTTTGGAATAAAAGACCTTGGTCAATCTCCTGATTATTGGTAATTTGTAACTAAAAAGAAAACCCAAATTTATAAATATTCAGATGTACATATATATATTATATATTTGTATGTATTTGTTTTATAGTATTTTAAATCCAATATTTTATTATTTAATTCAAATCATGCGTGAATTCAAAGAATTTTCAAAAAATTATTGAGAAGGTTTAAAATTTACCTCTCAGTTGCTGATGTTTTATGATAAATCCAAAAAATTTATTGCCATTTGACAAGTTGATACGGTCATCATTTTTCACAAAGACTCGCAATAATTGCAAAGAAGTTTGCTGATTGACATATTAAGCAAACAAAGAGTGCTTTAAATATGATTTAAAAATGCCAAAGGATTTATTTGTATTCGAAGATATAATAAAAAGCTATGAATGCAATAGTCTTTCCTTCTTCTTACTTCAGTTATTATTTATAATATCGTAATTACTTAACTTTCAAAATTTAAATTCAATTGAATATCTAAATATTATAAATATTCCATTTAAGTAATTTTACTTCATAAAGTCATCATTATTATTGAACTAAGCCACCATTCAGTAATGAAAGTCAAGAGCTCACCAGATATTGTAATAGCAAGGCTACAAAACAGGGTTCAGCGACAGTTTGGCGTTTTTATTTTTAGTCTAAACTTTATAAAATAGTGCTAAAGACAGAAAACTGCTTAAGCCAAAACAGATGATAAGCTTCAAGTATTATAACAAATAAATACTCCCATCTCAAGTAAATCTGTAATCATGTCTATCTGGCATTTTTGGTTTAGGGGCATTTGTTTTTCTAAATATGATCTCAAAAAATTGTAAATTTTTACAATTCTTAACCCTATGCAAAGTTAACTATCAGAACTTTGACTCAAATAATAAACATTAGCCATGAGATCAAAAATGTATATTTCGACAGTATTTATTTCCTTCTGCAGTATAGTGTGCTTCAGCCAGAGATACTTTTATGTAAGCGATGCAGGTAATTTCCAGCAAGGCCCTTATCAAATTTTAAGGTATAATAGCGACGGATCAGGAGGTAAGGTTTTTATTAAAGATAATCTTGCCTGGCCCCAGGATATACTATTTCTCGAAAACCAGAAAGTTGTTTTAGTTTCAAATTTATCTACAAATTCAATAGAAAAATACGATGCAAATACTGGGGAATATATGTCAAATTTTGCAGGAAATGTGCAGGGAGCTACCAGGATGAAGATAGGCAAAGATGGTTTGCTATATGTCTTACAATGGAACGGAGACAACAAGGTGATGCGATTTGACCTCAACGGAAATTTCATTGATAATTTCACACAAACCGGAGTGGTTACAAGCATTGGTTTAGATTGGGATAAAAATGGAATCCTTTATATATCCTCTTATAATGGTAAATTTGTAGAACGATTTGATAAACAAGGTAAGAGTTTGGGTAAATTTATATCTACGGGATTGGCTGGCCCAACAAATATTCATTTTCTTGATAATGGCCACTTGTTAGTTTTGGATTATAATAGTGGAATTATAAAGAGATATGATGAGAGTGGCAATTTTATACAAAATATTGTCACTGGAGTGCTTCAGTGCGAAGGTATAAATTTTCTTACGGATGGTTCTTTTGCTATCGGAGTAGGTAGCACATCTTCTGTAAACCAATATGACGAGGCTGGAAATTTTATAAAACAACTTGTACCCAACAAAAGCAACAACCTGCTCAACCCTAATGCAGTAATATGGAGAGATATTTCATCCAAAGTGGATGATGAGCAAAAAGTAGAAAAGTTTAATTTTCTACATGTGGAATCCGGGAAAACGATTTCATTGATCCGGCATGAGCAAACATCTATGATAGATACCGTCAATATCTTTGATATGAATAGCAAACTTGTCTTAAGTCAAGATCTAAAAATTAACCCGACGATTAATGCAATAAATTGGCCAAAGGGTATTTATTTTGCCAAAGCATCATTACTTAATCAACGTACGATCACACAAGAAATAGTAATATATTGAAAATTGTTGATAAATGAATTCAACTTTAAACTTCCTGTTCATTATCCTTTTGGGGGTTGCTAATCAGCCACCCAATTATGGTCAGGAGCTTATCGACACCAATGGATGTCAGTCATTTCTTGACCATGACTGCAGACTTGCTGCCGAAAATAATTTTTTACACATGGATGTCCGTGCCATTCCAGATATGCTCTTGAAATGCAGCAAGTGTGCTCTGGAACTCAATAAAAGCCTTTTGGCCATATCATATATAGATATGGCATCTGAAAAAGGATTGTCCAACGCTCAGGCAATAGATATTATCAAGGTAAGAGCATATGCCCAATTAAAAAATGACTCATTAGCTCTCAGTCACCTATCTCATATCACCAGCCAATCAGCAGTGGTACATCTATTTAGAAAACCGGAATGTCTGTCTTTAGCCGGGAGAAATTCAACTTCTTTCAGCATTATGCTGGCATCGCAACCATCTTTGGATATTTTTACGTTTTGCATGTCACTGGTATGTAGTATTGGATTTTTTATTGCAATATTATTTATGATAAAAGGTAAAAATCTCCCCCAAATCAAGTGGCTTGCTCTGTTCATAGCCAATTTTTGCATCATTATGACCTCCTTTATCTTGTATTGGACTCGATTCAACATAGACTATAATTTTCTTGATGAGTGGTGGCAACCATTATACCTGCTGATAGGTCCGTTTTTTTATTTGTATGTCCAAAGCCTTTTTGGACAAATAAATAAGACAAGTCATATTTTTTGGCACTTTATACCATTCTTAATTACATGGATTTATTGCATATTGTCAGGACAATTTTCATTTTTTCAAAATATAATCAGTCCGAATCTTCTTGTATCTCAAGTGATGTTGGGCATGCCTGTCAAGTTAATTAGTCTGGCTTATTATTTTTATATTTCAGTTAAGATTACAAAAGGAGATTGGATGGTAGATAATCTAATTTCGCGGTGGACAAAATACCTATTAATATTTTTTGGTATCTTTATTTTGGCTAATTTGATTTATTATTTATGCACATTCCTGGATGCCTTTAATAAAGAATGGGATTATGCAATCAGCGCAGTGATGGCGATCGGAATATTGGGTATTGCTTCTATGGGTTTTCTCGAATCAAAATATATTGCGTTCGGAAATTCAGGAATAAATTTAACCCCAAAAGATACACAAATACATGTCAAATCAGCTTCAAAACAGAAATCAGGCATATATCCTGGACAGAGGAACGCCATTGCTAAAAAATATGTAACATCTCCTCTCACATCTTCTGCTTCGATGTCCATTAAGGGTAAACTTGAGAAACTTATGTCAGAACAAAAACTATTTCTCAGAGATGATCTCCGGATACAGGTTGTAGCAGATATTCTGGAGATTCATAAAAACCATTTATCTCAAGTTATTAACGAGAATTATGGGATGGGTTTTTTTGAATGGATAAACAGGTACAGAATTCATTATGCTGCCGATATTCTGTCCACTCCTGATTGCCAATATACGATATCTCAAATTGGATTTGAGGCTGGATTTTTCAATAAGGTTACATTCTACAAAGCTTTCCGCCAATATTTCCATTGTACCCCGATAGAGTATCTGGCTAAATTAGAGAATGAAAGAGCGAGAATGAGTTAAAATATTCATGTAATGAAGAGATTAATTAGTGTACATTTCAACTAAGAGATGTTTAGCTCAGGTATCATAAGACGTAACTTATTCTCAAAATATGGATTTAGACAGAATCTTACTAATTAAAAAGACGTAATTAAAAAGACATTGAATTTTCATACTATTTAAAGACCTGAAAAAAATATAAGATATTTATTCCAATTACATTTATATTTGTCACCATTATTCATTCAAAATATGTAAATATGAGTACTATCAGCTGGTATGAGATTCCGACTAAAGATATTGAGAGGGCTCAAGATTTTTATGAAACCATTTTTGGCATCAAGATGCTAAACATGGATAATCCCAATATTCTGATGAGAATTTTTCCTGTGTCAGATATGAGCAAAGAAATTTCAGGTGCCATCGTTTTTAATAAGGATTTTTATTCATCTTCTGACAAACAAGGACCACTCATCTATCTGAATGCTAATCCGGATCTCCAGATGATCCTTGACAAAGTTGTAAACGCAGGTGGGAAAATTTTAGTACCTAAAAGGCAAATAAGTCAGGAGTTTGGCTTCATGGGCCTGATTTTAGATAGTGAAGGAAATCGTATTGGCCTGCATTCGGTTTCTTGATCCTCAGAATTTGAAATCAAACAATTTAGAAAACAGTATTTTGATTAAAATGCCCACATCCGGATATTCAGGAACTCCATTATTAAAAAAACTAGGAATTAAAGAAGGTTTTGTATGTAAAATCATACAGTCACCATACAATTACATTGAACTTTTTGAGTCATTCCCTCAAAATATAGTAATAAATCCGCCACAATCAGGCAATTTTGATTTCATACACTATTTTACTAAAAGTGCCGAACAACTGCTCATTGATATCCATTACTTAAGAAATGCAATCAGGCAAAATGGGATGATTTGGATATCCTGGCCTAAAAAAGCATCAGGTAGGAAATCTGACCTGACTGAAGATTTGATTCGAAGTGTAGCCTTGTCCAATGGGCTTGTAGATGTTAAAGTCTGTGCAGTTGATGATATCTGGTCCGCACTAAAACTAGTAATACCAGTGAAAGAAAGGAAAAAATAATGTTTGTCCTTACCATAGACTTATCGATACAATAAACGATATAAGGTAACTCAGACTTGCTTATAAAAATTGATAATAAAATGATTGGATACGACCAGTCAGCGCTCAATCAACCTGTACCCAACTGCTTTTAATGTCAATATTTCCACTTTTTGATCTTGTTTGAAGTATTGGCGTAGTTTTGTGATATAAACATCCAGATTTCTGGAGTTAAAAAAATTGTCATCTCCCCAAAGTGTGTCCAATATATGTTTCCTGTTAATGACTTCATTTTTATTTTCCGATAATATGCCAAGCAATTGACCTTCCCTAAAAGAAAGACGTTTTACAACTCCTTCATAAATCAGCTCAAGTCTATCCGGCCAAAAAGTAAATTGACCGATTTGTATCATCTTTTCATTGATCTCTGAACCCATGGTTAAATTAGACAACTTGTACAGATTATTGATTCGCACAATGAGTTCCTCGAGGCTGAACGGCTTTTTGATATAATCATTTCCACCTGCACCAAACCCATCCAACACATCCAATGTCTGAACTTTTGCTGTGATAAATATAATAGGTATCGAAGGATATAAAGCCCTTAACTCTCTTGCCAGCGTAAATCCATCAATGACTGGCAACATAACATCAAACAAGCATATATCAGGGCTGAAATTTGTAAAGTTACTTATTAGATTTTCACCATCAGCAAGGTGGAGAACATCATAAGATCTGCTTTGCAATGACTCTTTCACTATTTTGGCCAGAGAAGCCTCATCTTCGATATATAGAATTTTCATACAGAAGAGTTCTTGAATGGTAAATTCAATTCAAAATTATTGCCATTATCTGAAACGAGTAGCCTTACTGAACCATTCATTGATTTGATCAAATGTGAAACTATATATAAACCCATTCCGTGTCCCTTCACATCGTGAATATCTCCTTTCGGTATCCTATAAAATTTCTCAAATATCTTTGTTTCATATTCAGTTTCTATTGACTTACCGTTATCTTTAACAGAGATAAGCAATCTACCCTTAGTCTCAGATATAGAAATTACAATCGCAGGATCTGCAACTTTATTGTATTTGATAGCATTGTCAATAAGATTGTGAAGGGCCAAAACCAGATTTTGTGCCTCAATCATTACTTCAATATTCATATTACAGTTTTCTAATAGCAATTTTACACCATTTTGATCTGCCCTCAATCTGAAAGACTCTATAATCTCTGATACAAGCGTAGGTACATGTACATTTTCCAAGCCCTCGGACGTATGATCCATATTCTGGGATATGGATAATACTTTATCTACTAAAGCGTTGAGTTTATTATTTTCAGTCTCTGCCAGGCGATAATATTCCTGTCTTACCGATTCATCCTGACCCGCATGAAAATTTTGTATTGCCTCCAGTGCAACTCCTATTGTTGCTATCGGAGTTTTCAGTTCGTGGGTCATATTCCTCATAAAGTCTTCTTTCATATTATACCATTCCTTCTGTTTCCTGGAAGCGTAGATGATGTTGCCAAAAGAAAAAATTAATGCGAGATAGAGTATTACAGATAAGAAAATTTCAGGTAAAATTCTCTTTATCAAATACCAAAAATTATTGCCTGCGCTTACAAAATAATATTGATTGCTGAATACATCTTTGTACCCTTCATTTTCAGTTTTCATCACCCGAGATGAGTCTTTTGTAACTGCATAATTAATGTCAAGACCTGATTTTCTGAGATTTTCAGTAAAAATTTTTTCAACCTCTTTAAAATTTGAAGATAAATGCGCGCTAAAAATAGTTTTTGTAGTGTCAAGGTTGAGAGAATCGCCTTTTATTTCAATTTTGACATTTAATGGAGATGAAATATTATTAATCTTTTCTTCACTGGATATGACAAACTTACCAACTCTCTTTTTAGCTTTATCAAAAGTCGCACTGGTATCAAAAGCTATAGCATTTGTTCTGTGATTTATTATTTCTATCCTTTTGGAAGTAGTATCACTGTTGAGCCAAGACACTCCTTTCATTTCAAATATCATTTTGTCAAAAACCTTTGATTCAGCACTCTTAAATGCATTTGCAAACATATAGCTGACTTCCTTATTCAGATCATTTTGTTGCTGATGAAACAAAGATATGAGAGAGTAGCACAGAAAAGCTGCTAATAAGACCAAGCTGAGTAAAATTGGGATATAGTCTTTAAAATTTGGAAATCGAACCAACATTATTTATTATTTACTTATACAAAAGTACAAATAATATTTTCGCGATCAGGGCACTTTAACCTTATTTAACCTTTGATAAACCTTGTTTAACCCAAGTCAACAATTTAGGAATCTACTTTTGCAGTATTACTCACAATAAATTATGTATCATGAAATCTCTAACAACATTCATTCTTTTATTTATCATTTTTTATGGTTACGGCCAACCACTTAATTCCGGAAAAATTATATTTAAGGAAACCATCAAATTAAACATTGACCTAGGTGAAAGAAATCCGGAGATGTCAAAAATGATACCTACCTCTCAATCTATTGATAAAGTGTTGTATTTTAATAGTAATGAATCATTGTATAAAAATAATGAAATCCCCAAAGACCTTGATATAAAGAGTGAGGAAGATGGCAATACTTTTCAGCTTGTTATGAAAATGCCGGAAAGCATTATTTATTTAAATAAAGGAACTGAAACTTACTTACAATCTCAGGATCTGATGGGTAAAGAATTTTTAATTTCAGACAAACCCACAAATTATAATTGGAAAGTGACCGGAGAGCAAAAATCTATTATGAATTTCGTTTGCCAAAAAGCTATCTTAAGTGATACATCCAAAAACGTGGTTGCATGGTTTACACCCCAGATTCCAGTAGCAACAGGGCCCGGTGGAATGACAGGACTCCCGGGTATGATATTGGCTGTGGAAAACGATAATGGTGAAAGAATGACAATAGCTGTTTCAATAGAATCACTTCCAACTCCATATGAATTTGTAAAACCATCAAAAGGTAAAAAAGTATCAAAAAGCGAATATGACAAAATAAGAGAAGAAAAAATGAAAGAAATGGGTGCTGTCAATGGTAAAGGAACCGGAATAAGAATGATTATAAGAGATGAAAAACACTGATGATGTAAATTTATTTTTTAAATCAATCTTGAGTGCGCTCCGAAAAGTCAAGAATAAAGAAATGCCACTAAGACTCCAAGTCACAAAGGTTTACAAATAATTGATTACCAAATGTTTGAAATTAGTGATTCTTAGTGTTTTTGTGTCTTTGTTGCAAAATAATACTTTTAAGAGTGGACTCAATCTTTAATTACTTAACCTCCACCATAAATATAATTCATGCGGGTCATTTACCTTATTACAAGTTTTATATTGATATTCTCTTACACTTCTTTGGCCCAAAAGATCATGGGTAGAATATTGGATGAGAATAAAAATCCTCTCGAATATGCATCAATAATATTGTTGCATACCAAAGACTCTACTATGGTAGATTTTACAAATTCGAACAGAAAGGGTGAATTTTCAGTCACAGCAAAAAAAACAGACTCTCACCTTTTACAAATTACATACTTGGGCTACGAAACTTTATATAAGCTGGTTGAATTATCCAAAAATGACACCATTTTGGAGCCTGTTTCATTAAAACCCAGCTCAAAACTAATGGATGTTATTGAGATTAAGGATTATATTAGCCCAATGACATTTGGTAGAGACACCATTCAGTACAATGCTGCAGCATTTAAAGTCAAACCTGGAGATGTCGCTGAGGACTTATTGCGAAAATTACCTGGAGTAGAAGTAGAAAGAGACGGATCTGTAAAAGCATTGGGCGAAAAAGTACAAAATATCTTTGTTGATGGCAAAGAGTTCTTTGGCAAAGATACGAAGATTGCCACAAAAAATCTGGATGCTGATGCTATAGATAAAGTACAGGTATTTGACAAAAAATCAGACCGATCAGAATTTACCGGTATCGACGATGGCCAAAAAGAAAGAACCATCAATCTAAAGCTAAAGGATGATAAAAAAGTCGGCTATTTTGGAACACTGGAAGGAGCAGCAGGAACGGATAACAGATTTAAAGGAAGAGCCAATATAAACCGATTTACAACAAACACCAGATCATCCTTCATTGGGATGGCCAATAACATCAACGAACAAAATTTTTCAATTAACGATTATATAGATTTTATGGGAGGTATAGGGGCCTTGATGAGTAGTGGTGGTGGTGGACGTTTTACCTTAAATCTGGATCAGAATTCCGGCCTGCCTTCAGGACTGGATAATAATCAGGGTATTCAGAAATCTTTTGCTGGTGGATTCAATTTTAATACAGATTTTTCTAAAAAAACATCTCTTGATGTATCAGTTTTTGGAAACCATTTTAAAAACAATCTTCAAAGACAGACAACCCGAGAAAATCTACTTCCTGAAAGCAGGTTTATCACCCAATCGGCAGACACGCAATTGTCTGATAATACGTCGGGTAGCTTTACTGCAAGGCTGAAAACAAAACTAGATTCATTTCAAAATCTGACCATCAAAGCCAATGGATCTGTCGGAAATAACAGTAATATATCCGGTGAAAATAATAGTGTTTACAATCTGGCACTCATCCGACTAAATGACAACATCAATGAATATCATACGAAAGGAAATAATTACAGAATTGCTACTGATATTTTATGGCAAAAAAAATCAAGAACTCAAGGAAGAACCTACAGTTTAAATACTGCGTTTAATCTCTCAGATAATAATTCTGAAGGCAATCTGGCTTCTGTCTATAACATTTATTTTCCCACCACCCAAACCAAACCGTTGCTCCAGGATCAATTTGGGCTTAATGCCGGTATGTACTACAAGATAGAAGGTTCATATACCGAACCCATCGGAAAAAAAAGATATATTGAGATAAAATCCTCTATTGCAAATCAAGCTAATAAAACCAGCAGTGACTATTTTGACATCATCAATGACAATCCTATCAGAAATCAACTGCTCTCAACATTGTATCAGCGCAATTATACACAGCGTCATGCCGGTATTAACTATACACTCAGTCGAGAAAAATACAACTTAACTATAGGTAGCAGATATAAACACTCAACCCTTAACGGAATTATAAATGATGGCAAAAACAATATAGTTAATAATTTTCAAGCCATTCTCCCAAATGCATTTTTTTCATATCGATTCGGTATGTCTGAAAATCTGAATTTCAACTATTTTAGTGAGCTTAATGAACCCACGCTGCAACAACTTCAACCAAATGTCAACAATAGTAATCCTTTATCTGTATATGCAGGAAATCCAAAACTCAGACCTGAACAAATGCATAATGCAAACCTTTCTTTTATGCGATATAATGCCTTCAATTTTACTATGTTTTATGCCAGTTTGCAGAGCAATTATACCCATAACAAGATATCAGAATCACTGACTATTGATAGTTCTTTGGTGAGATCTTATTCACCTATTAATACAAAAAATGAATCTACAACATCAGGAAGATTGGAATATGACACACCCATTCGCCCACTAAAACTAAAAGCAAGAATGATACTAAAAGGCAATTTTAATCAAGGCATTTCAGTCATCAATGACCAAAACAACCCAATCAGAAGGATCGGTTACGGATATAATTTTTCCCTTGAAAACCGCAACAAAGATGTGGTGGATCTGATAGTAGGTATTAAGTCTAACCGCTCAGACTCAAAATTTACCCAAAATGAAAATTTGAACCAATCTTATAGTGAAAATACTTTTTACACAGAATTGGGTTTGAATTTAAAAGATTGGGTAAGTATAAAATCAAATTTTGATTATCTCTCCTTTCAACCATCTTTTGCAAAAAACAAGATTACCATCCCATTGTGGACTGCAAGTGTTACATCTTTCATCACAAAAGATAAAAAGTTACGCGCTACCATCAGTTGCTTCGATTTGCTCAATAAAAATAAAGGTATCAGGACAAATTCTCAACTTAACTTTACAGATATCACCCATACCAATGTTTTAAGCAGATATGTTATGTTTGGTTTGTCTTACAACATCAAAGGATTTAAGAAAAAAAGTGGCATTGAAATAAATTTAGGTGAGAGAGATTAATAAATGAAGCCTATCATTGATTCGCCTCAGAGTTTTTTAAAATTAGAATTATTATTATTTGACGCCGTCCCAATAAATCAATTTTGTTTTTCCAAAACGCAGAATTAAGCATGAACTCTTACCAGGTTATATGTTTTTGAAGCTCAAGTTTGCATTGTTCATTATTTTTAAAATGAATGGTTTGAAGACCTACTTCTTTAGCTGCATTTATATTGAGTTGATTGTCATCAATAAATAGTGCTTTGGACTTTTCTATATTGTACCTGCTTAACATAAGATGAAAAATTTTATGATCAGGTTTTCTCATATTTTCATCTCCGGAAACCAATATGCCATCAAACCAATGTATAAATTCATATTTACCAAGTGCGACCGGAAATGATTCAGCAGACCAGTTTGTCAGTGCATAAATCCTATATTTCCCGCTTGCCCTTATTTCAGAAAGAATCTTTACAGTTCCATGTATCGGGCCCCTGAGCATTTCTTCCCATCTTCCGTAAAAAGCACCAATCTCGCTGGAATAATGTGGAAACTGTTTGGTAAGTATCCTTGTGGCTTCTTCAAAACTCCTGCCACCATCCTGCTCTTCATTCCAGTGACTGGTGCAGACTTCAGAAAGAAAATGCTCCATAGCATCACTTGTCCTAAATATATGTTGGTACAAATGCCTTGGATTCCAGTCTATAAGTACCCCTCCTAAGTCAAAAATAATAGTTTCTATCTGTTGATTCATTAAGTCTGGGATTTGATGGTAAAAAATAAACTGTGCAAAATTAATCCTGATATTAAGTTCAATTTACAATCTTCTGACCCAGATATTGCGATAACTAACCAAATCTGAGTGGCCTGAAGCATTAGTGGCGCACCGTGGTGTACGGGATTTTTAGGAAACCGGAATTTGGAGTTGTACCGAAAATCTGAACATTATTTTGTATCACTATACCGTTATGGATCACTGTAATTCTGCCTGATTCGATTTTTTCACCGGTATAGTCAAATTTAGGTGCTCTGTATATAATATCGAAGACATTCCACTCTCCGGACTTGGTACAAGCGTTTGCCAGAGGAGGATGCTGCTTGTAAATTGAACCAGCCTGTCCATTAAAATAAGTTTCATTATTGTAGCTATCCAGCACCTGTACTTCATATAAAGACTGAAGGAATATGCCGCTATTGCCTCTACCCTGCCCTTCACCTTTTATAATAATTGGGCTACGCCATTCAATATGAAGATGACAGTCTTCAAATTTTTGACCGGAATAGATACCGCCTGAACCAGGTTTTACAGTCATGATTCCATTGTTAATTGTCCATTCAATCGGGCTGCCATCCTGTTTTGTCCATGAACAATTATTTTCATCCAGCAGTATTATGGCATCAGCTGGTCTGGGCCATTTTGTATCTACCGGAGTTACCACTACAGGTTTTCGGCTCCAATCTTCAGTATCTTTAGCGTCCGTGGGTTCCTGGCCGTATAATGAGATTCCGCAAAAAGTAAAGATCATAATTGAAGAAGCAAAAAGTTTCATATATAAAATATTTATTACATCAAAATTAAAATTTTCCCCAACAATATTGTTTACTTTTGTGGTAAAATTAATTATCTGTAAACAATGAAAATTTATTTGTTTGTTATACTTCTCTTTTCAGTCGCAATGTCATGTAAAAATAAGAATAATGTAATTGGCGATATTACATCCCATCGTAATATTGATCAGACTACAGCTGCAAAATCTGAGAAAGCAGCCTTACAACCATTAGATAGTTTAAAAAATGATGTAGGAAAAAAACTTAAGGCAAACGATCTTTTTAAAAAATATGGTATTCAAAGCCGATTGAAAAAAATGTTAGGCAAAGACTTTAAAAATTTTGAAGAAGGTTGGGGCGAAGAATCTCCTTTAAAGAAAGAGTTGGAACTTTTATATGCAACATCTTGCAAAAAGGACAATTGCTCTTCATTGAAAATTTTACTTATTATTGATATACTAACAAATAATCTCAACGTATATATTTTTCAGTATGGCACAATAAAAACATATGAAGAATACACTATAATAGGCCTTACGGACTCGTTGGGAACTATATTTGAAAAAATGCGGGACGCTCAATCGAGTCATTGATATTGATTCAGTAGTTTTTTATTCCAAGGGTCATTGATATAAATCGCCTTCTTTTGCGATTTATGTACTAAGATTTATCTTATTGTGATTATATTTTTACATTAGTTTCAAGTTCCGGCATGCTTTTGGCAAGTTCCACATGAAATGAATCCAGATTTTAATAAATTATCGACTAATTCAATTACCTCTGTATTTTCAATCAGGATCTAATTTGTTATAGAAACGATTTGCTTGAAATATTCGTACGTCCTAACCAATCCTGCGTCTCTGGATATATTTGGTGTCCATCCCAAAATTTCTTTAGCTTTTGAAATATCCGGTTGCCGTTGTTTTGGATCATCTACCGGCAAAGGATTATAGATGATGTGGGCTTTGGGATTATTGACCAAATTCATAATTTCCTCAGCAAACTGCATTATAGTAATTTCAGATGGGTTGCCCATGTTGACAGGTAAATGATAATCACTTAACAACAATCTGTAAATCCCCTCTACCAAATCATCCACATAGCAAAATGAGCGTGTCTGGAGGCCTTCTCCAAAAACGGTTAGGCCTTCACCTCTGATAGCCTGAGAAAAGAACGCCGGTAATACCCGACCATCTTCAACGCGCATCCTTGGTCCGTATGTATTGAAAATCCGGACTATCCTGGTCTCCAGGCCATGATATGTATGATATGCCATAGTTATGGCTTCCTGAAATCTTTTGGCTTCATCATATACACCTCTGGGGCCTATGGGATTTACATTGCCCCAGTATTCTTCATACTGAGGATGAACAAGTGGGTCACCATACACTTCCGAAGTAGATGCAATCAAAATTCTGGCACTCTTGGATTTAGCCAATCCCAACAAATTGTGTGTACCCAAAGATCCTACCTTCAAGGTCTGAATGGGCATTTTTAAATAGTCTATAGGGCTGGCTGGTGATGCAAAATGAAGAATATTATCAAGCTGCCCAGGTATGTGGACAAATTTTGACACATCGTGATGATAGTATTCAAATTTAGGAAGTGGAAACAGGTGCTCAATATTTTTCAGATTTCCAGTGATGAGGTTATCCATACCTATGACGAAATAACCTTCTTTGATAAACCGGTCGCACAGATGGGAGCCAATAAAACCAGCTGCTCCGGTTATTAATACTTTTTTCAATAAGTCGCCTTTATACGTTTGATAATAAAGGTCAAAGTTAATTTTTTTTTACCGGATGAGTTGGAAAAAATAAAAAAGGACTGCAACCTTGACTCATTTTCACTTTTGTGTTTATGATTCTGAGCGCGATCTGGCAAAAATCCTAGTCATCGTCAATCTTCGGTTATCGGGATGACCTCATGGAATCTTTACTTTACTCGGCATTTGAGTTAACAGTACTTAAACTAGGATCTCAAAATAAAAAACTTCACATGAATTTGTCCTAAGACAATGCAAACATAAATAAAACATATTACAAATAAAACTAATATGTAATTTATTTTCACATATTTTTTTATCCGATATGACTTTTATATATTTGATAACATGGAGCTGTATCTGAGAAACCCTGCTTGTCTTAACCAATCAAGGTAAATCATAGCCTTAAGTCCTTCAAGATTGCCAAAGAACAAAGCTTAAATTATATTTGTGATATACGATTGAGCGACTGAATATTATCTGATTCAAATTGTCGTTAGTCAAGAAAAATTACCTGTTTTCAGTTTTCTTTTTCTCTTCGAAACTTAATATCTCATTAAATATCCGATCCAATTCTTCGCCAGGTATGTCTTTGACAACTATCTCCTTCTTTTCATCAAGAATGAAGATTTTTGGAGTGGATTAATCCTAACCTTCATATTGTACCGGCTATATTCATCCGCAGTATTTATGAAGCCCTCCATTCCTTTCTCCTTGACGGCAGGCCAGCATGTGGCGGTTTTGTCACCACCTTTAGTACAAATACCCAGCATTTTTAGACCCTTATCCTTATTGTTATTGAAAAATTTTACAACATCAGGCATGACTTTTTGACAATGACCACAATCAGGCGCCCAAAATATGACCACTGTGTGTGGTGATTTTATATCAGATAGCCTTACAGGGCTACCATCTTCTTTATAAGTAGTAATATCAGGCATTATTTTACCAATAAGAATTGGTCTTAACTCGTCTGAATTTTCTTTCATTTTATCCAGATTTTCCTTGCTTACCCATGTGGCTTTCCCTTTGCTATAATAGTTGTCCACCAGGTGCACATACAGGGCATCTTGACCTACCATCTTCATCTGAGCGTATCTATTTAGAAAATCTGCCAGATAAAATCTGTAAGCTTCTCCGTTTGGCTCAAGCCAATGCAGTACTAAATCTAAAGATTTAATCAAAGAATCCGGTTGTTGATTAACCAGTTTTGTAATATAATAGTCAATTTTCTGATGGATAAAAGGTGTCCTGATCAAAGCTGGATGCTTAGGGTCAATATTATCAAAATAGTGATCTTTGTAATAATAATATCTTTTATAACGAATGGTATCTTCCGGCCCCGTAAATTCGGGTAATTCAATATCTATATTTGATCTGATCAGCAACCATATGATAGACCCGGGATATTGTTCCACTATATCTGATTGATGCTTTTTTACCTCCTTGTCCAATTGATCTAAAACCCCTTGTGAAACCTTATCTGTCGTATTTGAAGCCTTGGCTCTGTCAAGTCTGGCTTTCATAGTGTCTGCAACGGTCCTTTTATCTTTCAAAAAGCTTAAATACTTATAGAAGGCCATATTTTCAGGGCTTCCTTTTACTTTAACATCCAGCAAATCATTTGCATCAAATTCCATGGAGAACTTCTCACCTTTATCACCTATTAAAAACTGAACATAAGTATTGTCTGGTTTTAAAAGTGCCAGATAAACTCCCGGTGCAGGTATGGTATCCTGATTCCAAACAAATTTTCCTTTGCTTTTAGCAACCAGCGTATCTTTTACCAGATTTTTGTCGCCATAATAATTTCCAATAATCACAGTGTCATTCACATAATTTTTCACATCAAAGGAGACTGATAACGTTTGGCTAATGACTATATTCTGAAATAAAGAAAACAATAACAGACAAGCTACGGTGATATTTTTCATAAAGTTTTTAGATTGTAACCGATAAAATGAAAGAAATAATTATCAAATGACAAATTAACAACATATAATGTACCAATAGTTTAATACACTTGGTTATTAATACTTTTTTAACAATAGAAAAACAAAACCCAATTAATTTTACAAATATTTGAGCGGCATTTATATCAAAAAAAAAAAAAACGAACTTACATCACTTTTTAATAACTAATAGGATGTGAAAATAGTTATTTAAGCACATCTCTCTATAATTATGGCGCTTGCTCCACCCCCGCCATTACAAATGGCAGCCATCCCATATTTACCTCCTTGTTGGTGGAGAATATTAATAAGTGTAGTTACAATCCTTGCCCCTGAACAACCCAAGGGATGTCCCATAGATACGGCCCCCCCATTTATATTGACCTTGTCCTGATTCAAATTAAAATTCTTGATAAAGGCTAATGCCACTACAGAAAATGCCTCATTGATTTCAAAAAAATCAATATCACTAATGCTTAGACCGGCCATTTTTAGCGCTTTTTCGGCCGCTAAAGCTGGAGTAATAGTAAACCATTCCGGTTCCTGTGCCGCATCGGCATATGAGACTATTCTTGCTATTGGTTTCAGCCTCTTCAATTCTATTACTTTTTCCCCGGCAAGAACCAGAGCAGATGCACCATCATTAATTGTAGAAGCATTAGCGGCAGTCACAGTTCCATCCTTAGTAAAAACTGGCCGAAGGGTTGGGATTTTTTCAAACATTACATTTTTATACTCTTCATCCTGATTGACCACCCGGATAGCCCCTTTTCTATCTGTTACTTCTACCGGTACCACTTCTGTATTAAATTGGCCACTATCCCAGGCGGCTGCAGTTCGTTTGTATGACTGAATGGCATAGGCATCCTGTTCCTCCCTTGTAATATTATACTTCAATGCAGTTGCATCAGCAAAACAACCCATTGCTTTCCCGTCATAGACATTAGCTAAGCCATCCCGCACCAATCCATCTAATAATTCCCCATTACCATATCCATAACCATATCTACCTTTAGGAAGATAATAAGGAATGGCAGACATGTTTTCCATCCCACCTGCCAGGATAATATTGTTTTGATTGAGTTGAATTGATTGAGAACCAAACATAATTGATTTCATTCCTGAAGCGCAGACTTTATTGACCGTGGTGGCTGGAGTTGAACTGCTGAGTCCACCTAGAATTGCCACTTGTCGGGCAGGAGCCTGACCTGTATTAGCCTGCACAACTTGCCCAAAAAAAACTTCCTCTATTTCTTCTGGTTTTAATCCTGACTTTTCAACTGCTGACTTAACCGCAGTTGCACCTAATTGTGTTGCAGGAACACTGGCCAAACTCCCACCGAAGCTTCCCAATGGAGTCCGGACGGCAGATAAAATATATACTCTTTGCATTTTAACTTCAATTTTCTTTTTACTAAATAGAGCACAAAGATATGAAATTTGGTGCAAATATTATTGAAATTGTCTATTAGCCATCCCCTTACCAAGATTCGATTGAATGAATACAATATGATTAAATGCTCCGATTTCTGCGAGTTAAATACTCTTGCCAGTCATGAATATCATCTATATCATTCAATGGCGGGCAATTTGTGGTATGATAAACCTATCTTCATTATATTATCTAATGTGGTTTGAGCAACTGAATCAGAACTCCATATTACACTATCGAATATCGCCGGATAATATTCTGACATCCCCAAAAGATAATAACCACCATCACAAGAAGGACCAATCACAAAATCATGATCGTAAAGCGAGATAAAGGCTTCTTCAATAATTGAAGAACTTATTTCCGGGCAATCACTACCGATGATTAACACTTTTGAGTTTTGAACTGCGCTTATACCAAACACATAATTAAATGCATTTTTCATTCTTGTACCCAAATCCTTGCCGGACTGCAACTGTTTGTTATATATTTCATTGGCCCAAAGATCATTATTATCTATAAAGTCGCTATAAAACAGATGTTTTTGACAATCCTGTTTTCTGGTTACAGACCTGGTAGTTTCAAGAAGTTGCTTATATATTTCTAGCGCTGCTGAATTTCCTGTGCTGGCGGCAATACGGGTTTTCACCTTCCCACCCAATGGATTTTTAATAAATATTATAAGATGATGATTCAAAAATTTCTATTTCTTTTTGTCTTCTTTATCATCTTTTACTCTCACCTTTTCGCCTGATTTAAGGGTTTTACTCACTTCATTATAAGCGCCGGAAATCAATTTATCTCCGACTTTGACTCCTGATTTTATCATAATATATTCATCATCCTGTATGCCAATTTCAACTTTGACCATTTTGACGGTGTCTGCTACCATCAAAAATACCACTTCATCATATTCAGTGTTTGATGGAGTTGTATCAGTGGAACTTTCATCATTTTTAACTGCCGCTTTTTTCTTGTTTCCCTTTGCATCATCTTTTTCTCTTACTGTGACACACTGTATTGGAACGGCAATTACGTCTTTAACCTCATCCGTATATATATCCACCGAAGCTGACATTCCCGGACGTAAGGGGTATTTCATATCCTTTGTTTTGATATCTTGATAAGAATTCTCATCAATTCTGATTTTGACAATAAAATTAGTTACCTGATCTGTATTGAGCGATGCTGAACTGGTAGATGCAATATTGGATGCTGAATTAGCAATTTGTGTCACAGTCCCTTGAAATTTTTTACCAATATAGGCATCAACTTCTATATCTGCTATGTCTCCCATCTTAACTTTAAGTATATCATTTTCGCTTACATCTACCTGTACTTCCATAGCATTAAGATTTGAAATCCTCATCATTTCTGTTCCAGTCATTTGAATAGTTCCTACTACTCTTTCTCCCTTTTCTACTGACAATTTTGATACAATACCACTTGTGGGAGATTTTATGGTTGTCCTGCTTAAGCTGGTTTTAAGTTCCTTCAGACTGGCGTCGGCTCCTTTTATGCTAAATTCAGATGCCTGTGAATTTTGCTGTGCACTCTTAATGCTTGCTTCAGCAGACCGTAGATTGGCTTCCAATTGCCTGAGTGTCGCCCACGATTGGTCGAGTTCTGCCTGGGATATTACACCATCAGTTTTGAGTTGAATATTTCTTTTATGTATTGTTCTGGCATTTTCCAGCTGGGCAACAATTTGTTCTTTCTGTGCTTTATTTGACTCAATTTGTGATCTGCTTATGGCAAGTTGCGACTTTGATCCATTCAAACTAGCTTCGCCTCTTTCTACAGCAGAGATATATGAATCAGGATTTATTTTTGCTAATACTTGACCGGCAACTACAGAATCGCCTTCAATAACATATAATTCAACAATTTCACCTGACACATCAGAAGAAATTTTTACCTCAGTTTCAGGAAAAATTTTGCCACTGGCAGAAACAGTTTCCTTTATAGTCCGTTTAGTAGCTTCTTCAATGGTCACCGCTTTACCTTTAGGTTTTGAAGTTCCTTTGTAAATGGCTATACCGGCCACTATCACCAATAGTGTCAACAAGGTAATAAGTAACCAGTTTCGCTTTTTAGGTTGTACGCTCATGCAATTATAAATTTTGGTTTTTCTAATTTAGTTATTTTGTTAGTTTGATCGGTTTCCCAAGGTAAAAATCCAGAATTTTGGTTCTGAAAAGATAATCATATTTTGCAATAATGTTATTTATCGATGCTGATTCCAACTGGGTTTTTAGTCTGGTTAGCTCAAAGGCATTCAGATTTCCAATTTCAAATCTTTTTACTGCATTATTATACAGATTTGATTGTGCTGTTTTGGTTTTGTTTGTGGCCTGAAATTTGTCTTTGGCCGCTTTTGCATCTGACAACGCCTGACCAACTGTTATCTTTAAAGTTTCGCGGGTTTGAAGTAGATTCAGATTTGCCCTTTCTGTGTTTAATTGTGCTCTTTGCAATCCTGCTCTGGAAGTGTAATTATTATATACAGGTATATTTAATGAAATTCCGACTCCATATGAAAGATTGTTAGTAAATTGGTCGAAATAAGGAATTTTTTCAAAGTCAAATAATGGACTTGGAAATCCAACTTTAACTTCCTGATTATTAATTAAAAGAGTTCTGTTTTGATATTCTGTTCCTACAAGTGTTGAATTGAAGCCCTTATTAGAGTAATTTGTTCTTAAATTACCGCCGGCACCGAGGGTCGGTAAAAAACTGGCTTTTGAAATCTTTTCGCCCAATTCGGCAGATTTAACGCGCATTTCGTTAGCTGCAACTGAAGGCTGAGTGCCTAATGCTGAAAGGTATAGTTCATTGAATGTCACTATATCGGGATCAGTCTCAAGTGGTATGTCACCGGGATTGACAATATCCAGATTGAAATCAGGGTCAAGACGAAGGAGTTGCTTCAGATTTAACAGATTAATTGTCAGATTATTTTTTGCTTCGGTTATTGTTTGTTCATTCGTAGCTATTTGAGCCTCAAGATCCAGTCTGTCATTCTCAGGCCTGTTGCCTACAGCTATTTGCTTATTTAGCTGTGAGAGTTGCTCATTAGTAAGAACTAATTGATTTTCAGCATTTTGAAGATTCTCCTTAGCAAAAAGTATATTAAGATATAGAGATGCAACACTTAAAGAAATGTCTCGTTTAGTTTGTTCCAAATCCTTAACAGTGGCTTTATTATTAGCAATACTTTGATTTATGGTGTTTCCTACTCTCCCTCCATTATATAAAAGTACGTTGGAATTAAGAGAAAAGCTGTTATTGAAGAAAGTTTCGGTTACAAATTGGTTACTTGTAGGGTCAATAGTACGTCCAAAGTTCCAGCCCACATTAGACCCTGCAGATAAATTTGGATATCTGGCATGTCTTGCTTGATTTATATCTATCTCCGTTCCGGATAACAACAATTGACTGCCCTCTATCTGAAGACTTTTTTCGATAGCATGATTAACACATTTCTCCAGAGACCATACTTCCTGAGCAGAACCGTATAAACTTAAACAAGCAAAATAAATTATAAAACAATTAATTTTAAAAAACTTCATTTTTCAATTTTTACAGCACAATATTACGAATTATAGTTTTCAGTACTTGTCTTTTTTATATAAATACCACATTTGCATAGATAAAAGCATATAAATTATCCATTTTAAAGATATTCGTCAGATAACAAAGGTAGTTTATACATTTTGAACAGAAATTAATGAGTCATCCGTGCCACAATTATATTCTAAACATAAGAATAATTACAATGTTATGATAATTGAATTCAAAAAAATATTTAAGTTTGTCATTGTGAAGTATAACCTTGATAAATATCTGTTAGCAGCACTTTGTTTATGGTTACCTGCTATATTGTCGGCCACGCACAACAGGGCCGGTGAAATTACATATAAGCAAATTGGTCCCTTCAGCATTGAGATGACGATCACTACATATACTAAAGCGAGCAGTGTCGCTGCAGATAGGGATAGTCTTGATGTGTATTGGGGTGATGGCAGTAATGAATGGGTAAAGAGAAACAATGCCATTACCCGATTTGAACCCAATGATATAAAGGTTAATTTTTACACTGCACTTCATACCTATCCTGGTGCAGCCACTTTTACCATATCATTTATTGATCCAAACAGAATTGGAGGTATATTAAATGTAAACTATCCTAACTCAATAGATATACCATTTTTTTTAAGCACTACATTTACATTATTGGACCAGCAATTTCAAGGTTACAATAACTCTGCCGTGCTGCTCCAACCACCTATTGATATTGGTTGTGTTAATAAACTTTTTTATTCATAATCCGAACGCATATGATGTGGACAAAGATAGTCTGGCTTACGAACTTGCTACCCCATTACAAGCGGTCAATACTCCCGTACCGGGTTATAAGTTGCCAGACGAAATTGGGACATCTGTTGGAAATCAACTCACTATTAATCCTATCACAGGAGAAATTAGGTGGGATTCACCAAAACTCCAGGGGGAATATAATATTGCAATACGAGTCAAAGAATATAGAAATGGCAAACTTATAAATGTCATTTTGAGAGATATGCAAATTCTTATCCGGGCTTGTGAAAACGAACCCCCTGTAATACAATCTCCGGATCAGTTGTGCGTAGTAGCCGGAGAAAAAATTTCATTAAACATAGAAGTGAGTGATCCCAACTTAAACCAAAAAGTAAGATTGTCTGCCACGGGTGGACCATTTAATGAATTATCTCCGGCTAAAATTATAGGTCCGTCAGCATTTACTCCTGTGAATTTCAATGCAAAACTTGAATGGCAAACCAACTGTAATCATATTTCGAACCAATACTACCAGGTAGTCCTTAGAGCAGTGGATAATTTCTACCCCGATTCAACCGGACTCGCTACACTCAAGACTGTAAGAATAAAAGTAGTGGGACCTCCACCTAAAAATCTAACGTCAAAAACAGAAAATGGCAAAATAAGACTTGAATGGGATTCTCCCTATTCATGTGACATGACCAATGACAATTATTTTCAAGGGTTTTCTGTATGGCGAAAGGTTGCAAGTTCTAATTTTGCACCTGATACTTGCAATCCCGGACTCACAGGATCAGAATACCAAAAAATCGCTTTCAGAACCCTTTCAAAACAAGATAATAAATATTTTTATCTGGATGACAAAGCAGATGGGGCAAATACATATTGCTACCGGGTTCAAGCTGAATTCGCAAAACTGACCAGTACATCAAACCCTTTTAATCGGGTAGAGAGCATACCTTCAGACGAAAGTTGTATCATTTTACTCAGGGACCTTCCACTAATTACCAAAGCTTCGGTCACAGAAACTTCCAGCAACTTAGGAAAGGTTCATATCAGGTGGACAAAACCACTGGCTGAACAATTGGATACAATAAAAAATCCAGGGCCATATCGTTATGAAATTTACAGAAGGGTCAATTCGGGAAATTCAGTATTGGCAACTTCAGTGACTTCACCTTATTTTCAGACTGAAATTGATACCAATTATTTTGATATGAATCAAAATACACAAGACAATCAGATTTTTTATTTCATATCTTTATTCAGTAATGGTAAAAAAGTCGGAGACTCTCCTGTGGCTTCCACACTATTTTTAACTGTCAATCCAAGTGATAAAAAAAATATCTTATCGTGGAAAAGTACAACTCCTTGGAGCAGCAGATCCTTCAAAGTCTTTTTAAAAAACAATGGTGGAACTTTCACCCAGATTGGAGAGACAAAGACAAACACTTTTGATCATAATGGATTGAAAAACGATTCATTGTATTGCTATAGAATAGAATCGGTGGGTTCTTATTCAATTCCTTATATAGAAGATCCGATATTAAACTATTCACAGGAGGTGTGTCGGAGGCCTGTAGATAATGTTCCTTCATGTCCACCGATTCTTAAGGTGACTAATATTTGCCAGCAACTCAACAGTGCCATAAATCCTGATGATCTGTTCAACACATTGACATGGTCTGATCCTTCAAAAGAATGTCCGGCTATAGCCGATGATATCCAATCGTTTAATATATATTATGCAGAGACCATAAACGATTCTTTGATAAAAGTGGATAACCAGGATGTCAAAGATGGCTTTAGAAAAATTCATTATCCGGATTCCGGGTTATCAGGCTGTTATTCAGTCACTTCTGTGGATTTTAATGGAAATGAAAGTGCAAAAAGTGCCGTAGTATGCATTGACAACTGTCCTTTCTACTCATTGCCGAATACATTTACTCCAAACGGCGATGGCAAAAATGATTTGTTCCGACCAAGAGTAAATCTCTTTATAGAGAGAATTGATATGAAGGTTTATAATCAATGGGGGAATTTGGTTTTTGAGACTATAGATCCACTAATAAACTGGAACGGGACTACCCATAATGGAACTGAACTTGCGGATGGGACCTATCATTATATCTGTACAGTTTTTGAAAAAAGGGTAACGGGAGTAACTGAAAGCAAAAATGTGTTAAGTGGATTTATTCAAATAATCAGAAATTAATGTTTAGTGGTATTGTAGAAACAACAGGAATAATAAAAGACATTATCTCCGATGGACAAAATAAAAAATTTGTAATTGAGTCATCTATAAGCAAAGATGCCTATATAGATCAAAGTATTTCACATAACGGTGTTTGTCTCACTGTCGTATCAAAAACGAATGAAACTCATACAGTAACTGCAGTACATGAGACTTTGATAAAATCAAATCTTGATTCCTGGCAGAAACATGGAGAGGTTAATCTCGAAAGATCATTACTGGCAAATAGTAGGATGGATGGACATTTTGTTCAGGGTCATGTAGATACATATGTAATTTGCAAAGAAATGTCAGAGGCTGAAGGAAGCTGGTATTTCAAATTTAATTTACCTGACGAATTCAGTAAATTAGTGGTTTCAAAAGGCTCGATTTGCATAAATGGGGTAAGTCTGACAATTGCAGATATAGATTGTACATCTTTTACCGTAGCGATCATTCCTTTCACTCATCAGCTCACAAACTTCAGAATATTAAAAGTTGGTGATAAGGTAAATATCGAATTTGACATCTTAGGTAAATATATTATCAGCTATCTTGAAAAATTTCACGCCAATTTTTAAAGTTATTTATCGTTTAACATTAATTTTGTACATTAAGGGATAAAATACCAATTGCCTGAGGATTGATTTATTTTTTAGAACGAAGTGCTCCAATGTATTTAGAAGTATATTTACTCTTTTCATCCTAAAATAAAGTATTTAAAAGGCAAGTTGCTATAGTCCTGTATAAATGAAAACAACCAGTAATGACAGGCAATAATAAACTATATGCAGCTGCCATCATTCTTTCCATAATATTTGGACTCGCCAATTCAGGCCTGCATCCTGTCACACCCAATTCAGGATATACCGGTGCGCCCGGAGATTCTAATTGCAGCACTTGCCATAATGGAAATAACCCTTCTTTAGATGGTAATATTACATTGAGTGGTTTGCCGTCCACTATTATTAGAAATCAGACTTACAGGCTTACAGTAAGAATAACAAACCCCAATGGAAATGCAAGAAAAGCGGGATTTCAACTTGTAGCACTCACCGGCTCCAATGCAAATGCCGGAAGTATGGAAAATAATACTCCCGGTACAGATATCACTACTGTATTTGGAGGCAGAACTTATTTTGGACACGCCCCGGCGGCAACATTTACGGAAACAAAAGAAGTGGCTTTTTCTGTTGATTGGAAAGCTCCATCCACTATACCTAATAATTCATTAATTAAATTTTATGCATCAGGTATCATTGCAGATGGAAATGACTCCAATAGCCTGGATAGGGTAGTTTTGACCATTCGTCAGATATCAATCCAAAATAATGCACCTTTGTCTATTAACATAAGTAACGTCACAGGTACAAGTTGCTCAGATTCTTCTGACGGGGCTGCTGCGGTATTTGCCACTGGTGGTTCCGGAAATTATACCTATTATTGGAGCAATGGTGCTACTAATACAATTAATTCTGCACTTTCGGCAGGTGTTAATAAGGTGACCATTAAGGATAGTGATGGTGATTCTACTGTTGTGTCTGTAAATATTCCTTCTCCACCAGAAATTTTGCTTTATCCAAAAGATACTTATGCTTGCAATGGTATTAATAATGGCAAAACTTCTATAAATGCGATAGGTGGTACAGGCCTCTATTCTTATTTGTGGTCAACAGGGGCAACCACTGCAAATATATCACAGGTAGCATCGGGCCAATACCAGGTAACTGTAACGGATCAGAATGGATGTAGTAAAAATACTTCCACAAGTATTGTAGCTGCGCCGGAAATATTAATAGAAGGAGACATTCGCAATCCAAGTTGCAATAATCAAAATAATGGAGAAATAACCCTTAATACTTCAGGTGGGTCATCACAGTTTCTTTATGAGTGGTCAAATGGAGAAAAAGGTTTATCTCTTAAAAACCTGGAAACAAATATTTTTACAGTTACAGTAACAGATAGCATAGGGTGTATTAAGACTAAGTCTTTTCAAATTACTGCACCTGAGTCCATAAGTGGTAAAATAAATGCCCTCAAAGATGTATCCTGCTTTGGGGTGAATGATGGTTCTATCTCAATCGCAGCTTCCGGCGGAAACCCGGATTACACATTTAACTGGTCAAATGGAACTTTTTTCTCCGGAAATACAAGTACGGTTAACAATTTGAAAGCCGGGCTCTACCAGGTGACTATTACTGATTTGTTTGATTGCTTTTCAAAAATTGATATAAACATAAACGAACCCCCTTTGATATCGATTGAAGAAGATATAAAGCATGTAAGTTGCTTTGGTGGGAATGATGCTTCAATATCTATAAATACCAAAGGAACAATCGGGGCACCATTATATAGTTGGTCAAATATGATCAATGATGTATCCATTAAAGAATTAACTACTGGAACATATACTGTCACTGTGACCGATACTGGGACAGGCTGCAATAAGGAAAAGACATACGAAATCACCCAACCAAAACAGTTAGTGTTACATTCGGCAGTGAAAAATGATATCACATGTTTTGGAGGAAGAGATGGGCGAATTAATATTATTACAGAAGGGGGAACGGGATTTCACAATTTTGTATGGTCGAATGGTCAGACCACGTCAGAAATTGAAAAACTCATTTCAGGAGAATATGGTTATTCAATAACCGATGAAAAAGGTTGTAATATTCATGGAACAATAGTACTAAATGAACCCGAACAGTTAAAAATCACTCTGGATACTATTATAAATCCAATTTGCGCTGAGGTAGGAAATGGATATATTTCTATCAAAATCTCCAATGCTGTTGGTGACTATAGTGTATTGTGGTCAAATGAGGTTAATACCTTAGAAAACCATTCTCTCTTTGCAGGAAAATATAAAGTACTAGTTTCCGATACAAATAATTGTATGGCATCAGACTCATTTACAATAACAGCAGGCGCTCGATTTATGATCCCAAATGCTGTAATTGATCACGTAAAATGTTATGGAGAAAGTACAGGCTCAGCATATATTCTACCGGATGAGCAATTGAAATATGAATGGTCAACCGGATCTTTCGGACCTGCCATAAACAAAGTAAAATCAGGAAATTATTCGGTTACAGCTACTGACAGGAATGGGTGTAAAAGTTTGCCCGAGTCTTTTACTATTTCTCAACCGCCACCTTTACAAATCTCAATAGACACTGCTGTAGTAGAAATATGCCCCGGATCAAAATCAGGATTTATTAATATAAATACAAAAGGTGGAAAAGATAGTCTTGAATATAAATGGAATAATGGCTCAAATACCAAAAATATCGCAAATCTTGGCGAAGGAAGTTATACGGTAAGTGTTACAGATATAAACCAATGTCTGGCAATTGATTCATTTAAGATATCAAATACGGAAAGCATTATTATAACTGATAAAGAAATTCAGGATGTGCATTGTTCTGATAATGGAAATGCTTCTATAAGACTGATTGTAAAAGGTGGAGTTGGCACTTTGGACTATTTTTGGTCTGATCCATCTCTAAAGGGTAGCTCAGTAACCGGACTTACCAGAGGTACATATAAAGTCACCATTACTGATATGAAGCATTGTTCAGTTCAGGATTCCTTCAAAATAGAACAGCTGGATTCCTTGAGTGTCACCGAATCGGTTACACACGAAACTATAGCAGGTAAATACGATGGGAAGATATCGTTACAGATCTCCGGAGGTAAAGCCCCTTTTCTGATCTTGTGGAACAATGGCAGAACTGGACTAAAAGTGGAAAACTTAGCTCCCGGATGGTACACCTACATCATTGAAGATGCAAATAAGTGCCAAAAGAGTGGATATGCTATTGTCGGGGGTGGGCTCTGTTCTTTGTCAGCCACAGCAACTACAAAACCTGCAACATGCTTTAATAGTTTTGATGGAAAAATTGACTTGAAAATCAACGGAATATATAGCAATTATACTTTGGATTTATCCACATCAGAAGGTCAGGTAAATTATCCCCTGGATTCGCTTCCTCCAGGTAAATACACAATAATAGTTGGTGACTCCCTTGATTGTGTGGCTTTTGTAAGCGGAATTGTGATAGGCTCTGTCAATCCGCCAATAATTCTGGAAAATATTGAGAAAGTATCTCCGACCAGCTCAGTACTTAAAAACGGAAGTTTGGAAGCTTCAGTATCCGGTGGAAAGAGCCCTTTCAGATATGAATGGTATAAAGATGGCCAAATAATTGGAACTGATAAAAAACTAAACAATGTATCTATTGGCATTTACAATTTAATAGTGGTTGATTCATTTGGATGCATGCTTAGAATAAACAGCATCTTTTTATCACTTACTACTTCTGTGGAAGATGAAATCACAGCTGTAATAAAAATATATCCTAATCCGGTTACTGATTTTCTTTATGTTGAAAATTTATCTGGCTTACCAATGGAAGCTCTTCAGGTGTATAATTCATCCGGTAAAATGATATTTCAAACTTTTTTGGACTATAAGCAAACCAATTATTACCTCGATACAAGGAAATTTATATATGCAGGAAATGGTATGTATCTTATCAGGTTCAAATTAAAAGACAGATGGGTCACCAAAAAAGTGATAATAACAAATTAGATTAAAGCCATCCCGTTCAATTAAGAACAGGCAATGAAACATAGCTTTTATACTCATTATCCGTGCTAAATATGGCATCTGTATAATCTTTCACAACGTTATAAAGTGTATCTCTTTCTACCGGCCGGCGTCCAACACGTTTTATCAAATTAACAAGTTGCTCAGTATTCATAGCCGGGTTTTGTTCTTCTGAACCTGCCATGGAATATATTTTGGTTGTGTCATCTATCGTTCCGTCAATGTCATCTACACCAAATGCCAATGACAATTGAGCCATATCTCTTCCAATCATAGGCCAATATGATTTGATATGATCAAAGTTATCAAGATAAATGCGGGAAATTGCATAATTACGCAGGTCTTCCAATGCGGAAGACTCGGGTAAATGTGAAAGCTGGTTATTTTCATTCCTGAATTTGAGGGGGATAAACGTCTGAAAACCATTGGTTTTATCCTGTAATTGGCGCAATTTGTCAAGGTGATCTACTCTGTGGAAATATTCCTCAATGTGACCGTAAAGCATAGTTGCATTAGACTTTTTACCCAGTTTATGCCAGATTTCATGAATATTAAGCCACTGCTCCCCACTACATTTGCCACCGGCAATCTGATCCCTAACCTCAGGGTGAAATATTTCAGCCCCTCCCCCCGGCATG
This sequence comes from Saprospiraceae bacterium, assembly GCA_016722285.1. GTDB lineage: Bacteria > Bacteroidota > Bacteroidia > Chitinophagales > Saprospiraceae > OLB9. The sequence continues at coordinate 290,821 of JADKGI010000030.1, read as the reverse complement.
GAATCAAGACCGGATTCGAGCATTAGCTGCATACCTTCAGCATAAGTCAACTTATCTTTTTTAAAGATATAATGATATTCAACCGGTGTAAGAGCTTTAATGTGTAAATCAGGTCGATGTGCTTTAATTCCTTTGAATAAAGTTGTATAAAATTTAACATCGTATTTTGGAAGAACGCCACCAACTATATGCACTTCAGTAACCGGTTGATCGTCATATTTCCTGACAATATCCATGATTTCGTCATGAGTATATTCCCACCCCTCTTCTCGTTTTTTGATTAATCTGGAATAGGAACAAAAAGTACAGGTATAAAGACAAATATTAGTAGGTTCTATATGAAAATTTCTATTGAAATAGGTAATGTCTCCATGCTTTTTTTCACGAATGTAGTTTGCTAAAATCCCGGTAAAAGGTAAGCTTGCCTGATTAAATAGTAGCAAAGCATCTTCATTAGAAATCCTGATTCCATTCTTTACTTTTTCTGCAATAATTTTTAATTCTGGATTTATTTTTGGGTCCTTAATAAGTATTTCGATGTCGCTATTAGTATGCATGCTGCCAATTTTTAATAAAAACACATAAAATTACAATTAGATGTACAATTCATCTTCTTTTTATTAGATATTACGGCTAATTTTACGAATTGTCTGAAGATTATTCTTATGCTTTCAATACTCATTCCTATATATAATCAGGATGTAAGGCCTCTCGTTTATACACTCTCAAAACAGTGCAACAAGTTGAGAATTAATCACCAGATACTTTGTTTTGATGATGGTTCTGAACAAAAGTACAAAGAAATGAACCATGAACTTGCATTCAAAATTGACATTAATTACACAGAGATGACTGAAAACCTTGGGAGAAGCAGGATACGAAACTGGCTTGGAAAGGCCGCATATTTTAAATACCTATTGTTTTTGGACGGAGATAGTATCGTGAAATCAAAAGATTTTATTAAAAATTATCTCGACAATTTAGACCAGGCACAAATCATTTACGGCGGCAGAACTTATGGACCCAATAAACCTAAAGCCAAAAAGAAAATTCTTCATTGGAAATACGGAACAAAAAGAGAAGCACTCCCTGCCCGAAAAAGGAAACGGGATCCTTGGTTAAACTTTCAGTCAAACAATTTTCTGATTACAGAAGAACTGTTCACACAATTTTCGTTTGATGAATCTTTTAGTTCCTATGGATATGAAGACCTGCATTATGCCGGGTTACTTAAAAAGTCCGGTATATCTATTGGTCACATCGATAATCCTGTCATTCACGGTGGATTGGAAGTAAACACTGTATTTCTAAATAAAACTGAGAATGCTATAGAAAACCTGGCAAATATCTATAAACAGGATGCCACTTTTGCAACACGACTTACCAGGAGTTATACATTTTTATCCAAATATGGATTGCTAAAATCATTTGAAAGGGTTTACCGTAAAATTGAAGAAAAAATTCATAATAATTTATTATCTCAAAATCCATCAATATCTTTGTTTAATCTCTGGAAGCTCCATATATTTTCCAAAAAATTGGAAAAAGAATAAACTTTAATGATTTTACTCACCAGTAAAACCTTCAAAATAATATAATATGAAATACAAATTTATCCTTCTGCTGGCAGTCATATTTATCTTATCATGCAAAGAGAAAACAGTGGAAGAAAATGATCCTGTCCCAAAAATCGAGGTATTGGATGCCGAAATGACTACGATTGTGGACACTTCAATGAAGATTGAAATTCTCGCCGATGGGTTTACCTGGTCGGAGGGTCCCTTGTGGTTGCCTTCGGAAAATAAAGTCCTATTTTCTGACGTTCCTGAAAATACCATATATTCTTGGGATGAAAAAAATGGTAAAAAGATATATCTGAAACCTTCAGGCTATACCATATCCGATACACGCGGCGGCAAAGAAGGGTCTAATGGGCTAGCAATAAATAAGGAAAATCAATTAATATTATGCCAGCATGGGAATAGATCGGTCGCAAAAATGTTATCTCCCCTGTCAAATCCAAAGGACAGTTTTCTATTTTTAGCTGAATTCTATAATGGTAAAAAATTCAGTAGCCCAAATGACCTATACATTACTACTGACGGAGATATCTTTTTTACTGATCCGCCATATGGCCTTCCTGGTATGGACAATGACAGTGTTAAAGAGATTAAATTTAATGGTGTGTACAGATTAAAAAGTGATGGAAAGATTCTATTGCTTGACAGCACGTTATCCAAACCCAATGGAATTGCTTTCAGCATTGATGAACGAATAATGTATGTTGCCAACTCGGATCCTGATAGTGCTATATGGAAAAAATATAATCTTGACGAAAATAAAAAAATAGTGTCTGATGCCATTTTTGCCAATAAAACTTCTCTTGTGGCTAATAATAAAGGACTTCCAGACGGCATGAAAATGAGTAAAAAGGGATATCTGTTTGCGACGGGACCAGGAGGAGTATTGGTATTTAGCCCTGATGGCAGACATCTTGGAACTTTTAATTCCGGAGTTGCCACGGCTAATTGTGCTTTTGATTCTGATGAAAAATATCTTTATATGACAGCACACAAATATCTGATGCGGATAAAACTTCTTTAGAGCTTATGTCGGCTATAGTTGCCAGTCTATTACCTGTTTTCCTGAGATTTAATATAATCATTGGCTTTTGAAAAGTGGCGGCATCCCTGGAAAGCATTTCCAGCCAATGGAGAAGGGTGAACTGATTCAAGAACCAGATTTTTATCATGATTTATCAGGGTTTTTTTGCTTTTGGCAAAGTTCCCCCACAGCATATACACTAGTCCTTCTAAATGTTCAGAAAGGTACTTTATCGTATGGTCCGTAAAATTTTGCCATCCAATGTCTCTGTGGGAAGCTGGCTTATTTTTTTCAACTGTTAATACGGCATTGAGCAAAAATACACCCTGTGATGCCCAAAAAGTCAGATCTCCATGTGAAGGAAGTAGAATACCAATATCGTTTACCAATTCTTTATAAATATTTTTCAGAGATGGAGGAATCCTTACATCTCTTGGCACTGAAAAGCTAAGTCCCATAGCTTCACCTAAATTGTGATATGGATCCTGCCCAATGATGATAACTTTGATGTCTTTAGGCTCTGTCATATTGTAGGCATTAAATATAAGATTCCCGGGAGGAAAAATAATTCTCCCTTCAGATCTCAAAAAATGCAATTTTGCCGCAAGCTCATCAAAATAAGGTGCTTGAAACTCATTTTTCAAAGCATCCCGCCATGCTTGTGTTATTTGTACATTTTCAGGTTTCAAAAATTAATTTAGTTTTTCTGTAAATGACAAAGATAAATTTATCATATCACTCTTTCAACTAAATTTTGAACAGGCTTTAATTCTTATTTCAAATGCCAACTTTTTCCAAAATTACAATGAGTACAATTTAGGTTTCAAAAATTATTCGTTTCAGTTTCTGAATCTGAACTATTCTGCATTGTTAATCTGGCTCAGATCTTCAGCAAAATAGCTATAAATATTAATAATCATTGGTCCGTGTGACGAAGTATTTTTTAATACCTTGTAGTAATCCTCAATGATATCCGCCTGTTGTTCGAAATTAAAATTCAATAAGGTTCCCCCGCGGAGCATTGTTTTATATAAATTGGCTACCCCACCATAGTCATAACCTTCCTTACTTTTCTGAGCTTTTATAGCACGTCCTATATAGATGCTTCCAAATCGCTGATATTGCCATATATGCACCATTTCATGGATAAATATTTCGGGCTTTATTTTATATCTGTAATTGATAGTATTAAAACTCACATAGGCCAATGCCATTTTTTTGGTACCCATCACAGCTTTATCGTCTATTCTCACTCTTAAGAAATCAACAGAATCTCCAAAAATGCTTTTGCCAAGTTCTTCTTCTTCTTTTGTCAATAATCTCGTATTCCATTTAAATAAACGATTTAAACTCTGATGAATTTCCGGCAGGCCAAAGATGTCCAATAAATAAAATAAAAGATCTGAAAACCACTCTGATAAGCTTTCAGATGGACATGGCTGAGTTTTAATCTTATAAAATGGAAAGCCCAAGTGCCGGACAATTCTCAATAGTCTGTCAGGGAAGTTTTTAATTAAATAAATCAATTCCATAATTTACTCAAATCTCAAAGCGCGCACAGGAGTAATACGGGTAACCAATAGCGTAGGCAATATCAGGGCAATAACAGTAATAAGAAATGTGCTTAAATTTAGTATCAGTATGGTTGTCCAATTTATTTGAATAGGCGCAGTACTCAGATAATAATTTGCCTCATCCAGAGTGATAAACTTAAAATGTTTTTGCAGGAATGCAATACATAGCCCTACAGAATTTCCTATCAGCAAGCCGTAAAAAATAATATATCCAGCATTGTACAGAAAAATTTTTCTTATGTTCCAATTATTCATACCTAAAGATTTCAGTATCCCTATCATTTGAGTTCTTTCAAGAATAAGAATCAATAATACGGTAATCATATTAATGATAGCTACGATGATCATAAGCTCAAGTATGATTTTTTCATTTATATCCTGAAGGCCCAACCATTCAAATATTGATGGAAATTTAGCTCTGATGGACTCGGCATAAAATTTTTGCGGTAACAATTCATAGTATATATAGTCAGAAATCACATCCATATCACGAAAATCATCGAGCACCACTTCCATGCCTTGTACATCTGTAGCAGGCCATCCCAATATTTCCTGCAATTTTCTGATATCAACTATACCAAATCTTTTATCGTACTCTTCAAGGCCTGTATTATAGATGCCACTTATCTGCAATCTTCTTTTTATCTGCTGATTATCTCTGATAAAACTTAATATCACCTTATCCCCGGTTTTTACGGCCATTTTGTCAGCAATGTTCTTTGACAATAATATCTCTGATGAGGCAGTATCCTCTTTAAAAGATATCACTTTGCCATCCACTATAAAGGGTCTCATTCTGTTCCAATCATAATTTTGATCAACACCTTTGAGCAGCATCCCATGAAAACTCTTTTTAGTACTGAGTAACCCGGGAAGGATGATGTAAGGATGAACTCCCTTCACACCACCTATCGTGACTCTATCTGCCGCATTTCTTTTGACAGGTGCCCCGTCATTCTTGTCATCTGATTGATACTCTAATTTTTTAATATTCCTAATGGCATCATAGTGCTTATCAGTTTTATTGATTGGTGTCAATTCAAAACTTCTGTTGATATTACTATCCGTAATGTGTATATGGCCCCAAAATCCAAAAATCTTATTTGTTATCTCAGATTTGAAACCGGAAATGATCGAAGTCGTCAAAATCATCACGGAAAGGCTCACAGCAATAGCTGCAATAGCAATCCTTACGATCACTCTCGTAAAGGAACCACTATTTGCAACAGATATCCTTTTTGCTATAAAATGTTCAATATTCATCCGGGCTCTTCAATTCTTTCAGGTAAATAACCTACTTTTGCGGCTTAAAATTGCAAAAATACAAGTTTTCACAAGTTATTATGAAATGTCCAAACGCAATCAGGTTTTTATGTTAAACTTTATAGAAGAACTGAGATGGCGCGGAATGCTCCATGATATGACTCCGGGAGTCGAAGATGTGCTCAAAAGCAAAAAAATATTGGGATATATAGGTTTCGACCCCACTGCTCCCAGTATGACAATAGGTAATTATGTCCAGATAATGTTATTAAGACTATTCCAATTATCCGGGCACACGCCTATAGTACTCATGGGTGGCGCAACCGGGAGAATTGGTGATCCTTCAGGTAAGGACAAAGAAAGAGAATTGAAATCATTTGATGAACTTGACAATAATCTTGAATTTCAGAAAATTCAGGTAAAAAAATTCCTGAGTTTTGAAGGTCCTAATGCTGCTATTATTGTAAATAATCTGGATTTTTATAATAATATGAATGTACTGGACTTTCTTCGGGATGTTGGAAAAACCCTGACGGTTAATTATATGATGTCAAAAGATTCAGTAAAAAACCGATTGGATAGCGGGCTGTCATTTACTGAATTTAGTTATCAACTTTTGCAATCTTATGACTTTCAGGTTTTATATCAAAAACATGACTGTATTCTTCAAATGGGTGGCTCAGACCAATGGGGAAATATAACATCGGGAACAGAATTTATCAGAAGAAATACAGATGGGAAAGCATTTGCCGTCACTACTCCTCTACTAACAAAAGCAGATGGAACCAAATTTGGAAAGTCTGAACAGGGCAATCTATGGTTAGATCCAAATTTAACATCAGCGTACAGGTTTTATCAGTTTTGGATAAATTGTGATGATAGAGATCTGCCTAAATTTTTCAGATATTTTACATTGCTTTCACAAAATGAAGTTGTATCCCTTGAAGGTCAGTATAAAGATAATCCAAGAATCTTAAAATCAATACTTGCAGAAGAGTTGACAAGGAGGGTACACTCGGACCATGATTTCGAATCTGTAATGGCTGTGAGTAACATTTTGTTCAGTAAAGAAGCTGACTCAACATCCTTAAAGAAAATGTCAAAAGATGAATTGATCACTATTTCACAGGAAATACCATCTCCGGCTATATCAAATACCTCTCTGAAGGACACGATTAACATTGGGGATTTGCTGACAGAGACTGGAATTCTTTCGTCAAAATCTGAAGTGAGAAAAGCGATTCAGAATAATGCTATTACTCTGAATAAAAATAAGATTACTACGCACGAATATACCGTAACTGATAGAGATTTACTTCATGATAAGTACATCATGGTCGAAAATGGAAAGAAGAATAAGTATATGCTTAAAGTGGAAGATTAGAGAGTTATGATTTCAATTGGCTTTTATGATTTTTTTTACTAAATTTATTGGGTCATCAAAAGGCACACCCACCCATCTCTGGATAATTGGCTCTGATTTTTAAGTCCAAATACAGCATAAGACTTTAGGACGGAATCTGCATCTTCTTCGAGAATGCCTGAAAGAAGTAATTTACCGCTTACCGCCAATTTCCCAACCAAAACATTTGCATTTTGAACCAATATATTCCGATTGATATTGGCCAGAATAATATCATAATTATCACCAATAATTATATCCAGGTCACCTTCGAATGCTTTGATATTTTTGACTTGATTTATGGAAGCATTCTCGATAGTATTCATATAAGATTCATATTCAATATCTAAGGCATCAATTTTATCTGCACCAAGTTTTGATGCCAGAATTGCAAGAATGCCGGTCCCGCAACCAAAATCAAAAACTTTTTTTTCATTAAAGGGGATATCTGCCATTTTTTCTATCATCATGTGTGTGGTAGCATGATGCCCTGTACCAAAAGCCATTTTTGGATTAATAATAAGGTCGTATCTGATATCATCTTTTGAAGGATGGAAATCTGCCCGCACCTGACAAAAGTTGCCTACTATGACCGGCTGAAAAGATGCTTCCCATATCTCATTCCAATTTTGGGGTTCGATTTCGTAAAAATTGAAAGTAACTTCATGTTCCGTTAACAGCCCTTCCACTTCAATTCTGGTTTCATCAGTCAGATTCGATTTTTTGATGTACCCTATGAAGTGATCGTCATTTTCTTCAAATGATTCAAATTCAAATTGAGTCAAAAATGCTATAAGTATCTCATCAGCCCGATCCACTTTCAAGCCGTAATATATTTCCATTTGCCTTATTATAATTTAGGAATAAATTTCCTTTTTAGCCGACTTAAAAGTATTAAGTAATAGCCCCATAACTGTCATCGGTCCCACTCCCCCAGGCACGGGAGTGATAAAGCTGCATTTGTTTTTAACCCTGTTAAAATCTACATCCCCGACCAGTCTTGAACCTTTAGCCATGGTTTCATCTTCTATCCTGTTGATGCCGACATCGATGACTACGGCACCTTCTTTTATCATATCTTCTGTGATGAAATTTGGAATACCTATAGCTGAAATGACAATATCTGCACGGGATACGATGATTGAAATGTTTTTCGTTCTACTATGAGTCAAAGTAACAGTAGCGTCCCCGGCTGGTGATTTTCTGGACAATAAGATACTGATGGGAGTACCTACTATATTGCTTCTACCCACCACTACGACATGTTTTCCGGAAGTTTCAATATTATATCTTTCCAGAAGCAGTGTTATCCCATAAGGAGTAGCGGGCAAATAACAGGGAAGCCCCTGAGCCATCCTGCCAAAATTAACGGGATGAAAGCCATCGACATCTTTTTTATAATCAATCGCAAGTATTACTTTTACCTCATCAATATGCTTAGGTAATGGCAATTGGACAATAAAGCCGTCTATATCCTGATCATTGTTTAACTTTTCTATCTCATCAAGCAGCTCTTCTTCGGTGACATCTGATTCCATTTTGATCAAAGTGGATTGAAATCCGACCTGAGCACATGATTTTACTTTATTTCCGACATAAGATTCGCTGGCAGCATTATCCCCTACAAGAATGGCAGCCAGATGTGGAACTCTCCCGGATTTGTTTTTGTATTCAATTACCTCTTGTTTCCAGTGTATTTTTATTTCTTCAGCTACCGCTTTTCCGTCAATTAATTTCATATTATGGGGGGATTAATTCGGCACAAGATAACCATATTAACGCAAAATGTCTATGATTAGATATAAATTTAAATCATAATTGAACTCCCTCGATGATTAAAACAATATGGGTCCAATATGAAAATTAAAAGAAATAAAAGCTTTAAAATGGATTACTCAGGAAATATGGGTATTTTAATAGGTATGGCAGTCATTTAAAAAAATATTGTTAATTCCTAGACAAGCCATTGAAAATCAGACCGATAAAATGGAATTAAATATCATCCAAGAAATACTGTTTTACTTATTTCAATATGTCTTGAGTTGCCTTTTCTATATAGTCCGTTGCCATTTCTATATCTAAGGCGTCATTTACAGTATAATACCCAATAGTTTCGCGACGCAAAGATGTCAAATAGGCACCTGAATCCAATTTTTTTCCAAAATCAAATACCAATGATCTAATATAAGTGCCTTTCCCACAATTTACAAAAAAACGAAGTGCACTCAAGTCATTATTCAAGATATCAAAGGTGTGAATAGTGACTGGTCTCGCTTTCATGATAATATCTTTTCCGCGACGTGCCAAATTATAAGCTGGTTTACCTTCAATTTTCAAAGCTGAATAAATGGGTGGAACCTGCATTTGATACCCTATAAATTCAGCTCTACTCTTATGTATCAAATCAGGTATAATATGATCTGTAGCATATAATTCATCCGGGTCGCTTTCTGCATCATAAGTTGGTGTGGTAGCACCAATTTTCATAGTGCCACTATAAGCTTTATCTTCACCTTGAAGTAAATCAATCTTCTTTGTTAATTTACCAGTGCAAACCAACAGCAAACCTGTGGCCATCGGGTCAAGCGTACCAGCATGACCGACCTTTATTTTTTTGGTATTGAGTCCATACCTGAGCTTAAATCTGATCTTGTTGACTACGTCAAATGATGTCCAGCCTGCAGGTTTGTCAATCAGCATGACCACACCACTGATAAAGTCAACTTTTTCGGGAAGAAAATGCCGGGTAATAACCTGCTCAGGTGAAAATGGCATAAGCAACTCCGGTTATTCCAATAATAATGCAATACCAGGCAAAATAACTAAGCTGACTTTTTCGGACCAAACCAATCATCCAGGTACACGCAAATATGCCTGTAATAAAAGATGCCACGAAGCCGGCACTCAGAGTGGTATAGGAAAAAGTATGTGCTGTAAACTCCCCATCTAACAGATCTTTAGCGATCTTACCGAATATCAATGGTACTACCATTAGAAATGAAAATTCAGCGGCTTTAGTCCGGTCCACTCCCAACATCATAGAAGTGGAGATAGTCGCGCCTGATCGGCTGATTCCCGGTATAATGGCGATCGCCTGTGCAATACCTATCTTAAGGGCATTCGGATACGTTACATCCTGACCTGTAAATTTGGAGCTGTCGGCTAAAAATAATAGAAGGCCGGTTACAATAAGCATGGCGCATACAAGTAAAATGTTCTGAGTGAATAGTTCTTCAATTTGTTTGTCCAATAAAATACCAACCAATGCAGCAGGTATCATAGAAAGGGCGATTTTATAGATAAATGTTTTTTCTTCTTGCCCATCTTTTGTAAAAAACTTCAAAATAATATTCAGAATTTCTTTTCTGAATACATACACAGTTGCCAATGCTGTTCCAAAATGAAGGACTACGGTCATCATCAGGCTTTCGGCCGGAACAGCAGATTCACCTAATATATACTTAGCCAGTTCGAGATGACCACTACTACTTACCGGTAAAAATTCTGTCAACCCCTGGATAATACCAAGAATCACAGCACTTAAAATGTCATTCATAAAATCTCCAATAATCTTTGAAATGCTACCAAGTTGAGGTTACTTCTTTACAAAAATCGCGTAAACATTGACTAAAAGACCAGCCAGGATCAAAATCGGAGCTACTGTAATCCGTCTGGCACTATAGATCAGCGACTCATCCCAAACATCCGGAGATGGCATATGACCCCCTGACATCAAGACCATACCCAGGAAGATCAATCCGATACCAATAATAATAAATTTATAATTATTTCTGCCGAATAATAAATCAGCACCTGAATTTTGGTTGTACGATGTTTGCTTTTGCCCAGAAGCAGAGTTCGAATCAACTCTTTTGGTGTATCCTTTTTCTTTGGCCATAATTTGTGTATTGAGATTGCTGGTGTAAAATTACATATTAAACGAAGTTATCACATTATTTATTTACTTTAATGTAAAAACAATGAAATTTAGATGTAATCACTTTATAAATCCGATCATTCTGATTCTAAATTATCCTTGTTTAATTCCCTCATTTTGTTATTTTAATTGATTGAGAATTTCGGCAATTGCTCTGTCCAATTGGGGATCTCTTTTTTCCAATCTGTCTTTAAAATCCATATCAACCCGAATGTCAGGAGAAACGCCTTCTTTTTCAAGATTTTTTCCATCCAGAGTGTAGCATCCCCATGCCGGCAGTCTATAAAATGATCCGTCCACAAGTGCCTTCCCGGATGTAAAAATGATCCATTTATACGTTTCAGTACCTACGATCTTACCCAGACCTAGTCTTTTAAACCCTTCTGTTGTCATTTCAGCATCACTGAGCGATTGCTCATTAGTTAGCAATATTATGGGTTTCCCGGCAGGCGTGAAATTTGGCTGTATTGTTAATGCGCCTTCTCTATATTTCCATTTCAGATAAGGTTTTTGACTTAAAAACTGAAGAACGTTATCATGCACATTACCTCCGTTATTGTATCGAATATCAAGTATTAATCCATCCCGGTTGTAAGCTTCGGTCGTCATTTCTATTAAAAACTTATTTAATTCGCTCTGCCCCATATCTTTCATGTGTGCGTAAGCAATTTTTTTATTACTTTTCGTATCAACCCGTTCCTGGTTGCCGGCAATCCACTCATCGTACAAAAGATTTTTAATTGTTGAATATGATTCGGGATGAATTTTGACATTAATAACAGAATCTTTGCGCTGGAAAGTCAGATCCGTTTCTGTATCCAGTGATGGTTTTGCGAAGTAATACTCTCTGTTTTGTGCCATATCCAATGTTACACCATTGACAGCTATAAGTTTATCGCCGGATCTAAGGTCTATATCTCTTTTATCAGCCGGGCTAAAAGCAACTATTCTGCTTACTTTGTATGGATCCTTATTTTCCCAGACGATACCGGTGCCTAAAGTAGAAACTGAATAGAACGTCTTCTCTTCATCTCCTAATGATGTAAATCCAGTATGTGACGAATTGAGTTCGCCTAACATATCGGTAATCAGCACTCGCAAATCTGACCTTGAGCGAATGTATGGAACAAATACCGAATATTCGTCTCTCTTTTTCTGCCAATCAAGGCCATGAAAAGTTTCATTATAAAAGTTTTCATTGACATTTGCCCAGGTTTCAGTGAACATCTGGCTGAACTCTGACTTCAGGTTTCTTCTGAAAATATAGCTGATATCTATTTTTTCTGATTTTTTGGATTCAAGATTTAATATGTTGATATTCCCGCTTAACAGAGCATAATACTTATCAGAAGACTTCACTATAAATGTTCCAAATGTTTTGGCACCTTCGATTTTTTCTGTCTTTGTTTTCTCAAAAGGCGAATATGTTGTCATCCAAAGGTTATATTCATTTTCACTATGGTTGGACGGGTAAATGGCCATGGTCACGTCCTCCTTTTGAGTTACAAAAACGTCACCCTGGGTTCCAAAATCCGGGCTGACAAGTTCTATTCGATTGAGGATATCTGTCAGATCAATTGTATATTTATCATTTACATTATTACTTAAACTATCCTTTTTAATGATGTTTGACAATGAATCCGTCTTTTTTTCTTTACTCTTATCTTCAAATAATTTAACATATTTGTCCGATTTAAATTCAGAGTTGAATTTTTCCAAAGGTAGCCTGTACACTCTACCATCAGAAAGTCCAAAGGGATATGCAGGTCTAAATCTATTGGAAGTAAAATAAATATAGCGGCCATCAGGCGACCAAACCGGACTATTCTCAGTAATACCGGTATTGGTCAAGTTGATAAGTTTTTCATTTTCAATGTGATATACAAAGATATCCTCTTCAAAATTTCTCTTAGCAGTAAAAAGCACATATTCTCCATTTGATGAAAAAGACGGAGTCGAGTTCTGAAAACCCCACAATTCATCTTTTACTACAGTCTTAACTGACTTGTTTTTCAAATCAATGATATCAACATCATTTCTACCGCTTAAAAACTGCTTTTGTCCTGTCCTTATTTAGAGACAACTCCCTGTTATTTTGATTTTCTTTTGTCCATTGCTTCTCCGGCTCTATGCTATCAGCTCTGATGGAAAAAATATTAGTATATCCATTTTCTGTAGTCTGTGCAAAAAGCAAGGATTTATTGTCTGCCATCCACTTTACTTCAGTGACACGACCGGATGGATTGGTTAAGATTTGCTTCACAAATTTACCTTTTATGTCCGATACAAATAATTCACCACGAGAAACAAATGATAGTTTTTTCCCATCTTCGCTGACATCAAAGTAAGTAATTTTACCTTTGACATCAAAATCCTTATCCTGACCTGAAGTAAGCAAAGTATTGGCTTCGATCAGCACGTTACGTGTATCGCCACTCTTTACATTATATAAATATATTTGAAAGTCCTTTTCGAAAACAACAGACTGTCCATCGGCACTGACCATAGGATTTCTTATTGATGTATTAAATGAAGTCAGGTATTTCGGCTTTCCTTTATCAAAAGTACAGAGATTATATTGTCCGTTTTTTTCGTCAGAAACAAAATAGATATTTCCGGCACGATCAATTGTTGGCCACATATCTTTACCCTGATAACTGGTATATTTTTTAAAAACGCCCGTTGACGGATTGTATGATTGAATATCTGGATTATAAGGCCCTTTGTAACCCTTCCTGTACGACTGATTTTTGCTTTCAGACGTTTCACTGAAAAATATTTCTCCATTAGGGTGCTCAGCTAGATTATGGACTGTATGGAAATAGTGATCATAAAGCCTGATTGGGGTCCCTCCAGTGACAGCTATAGTATAACCTGAAAATCTGTTAAATCGTGATGAAGTGAAATATATTTTTTGAGAATCCCAACTCCAACTATCGACCTGATCGGATGCTTCATGATAGGTAAGTTGTCGCACATCGCCACCCTTAGATGACATGATATAAACATCCTGATTTCCATACTGAGATCCTGTAAAAGCAATCCATTTGCCATCAGGTGAGAATTTTGCTCTGGATTCATCTCCCTCCATAGCAGTAAGGCGCATTGCCATCCCACCCTGTGCTGCCACCTGCCACAAATCCCCTTCGTAGGTAAATACGATAGTTTTTCCGTCGGGACTGATACATGGAGATGAAGAAAAGTAAATCTTATTATTTTGAGACGAACCATCAAAAATGCAGAAAATACAAAGAAGTATAGACAATATTCTATTCATTTAGATTGGATTTATTGAAAATAAAAGTATGGTCACGATATAAAGTTGTGATAGGTGCAAATATACATAGAAGCCCACAATGATTGCTTTAAATAATTTGTAAAATAACCGAAACCTAAAATGTAAATAAAAATATCTAAAAGCTAAAATTTATGGCAAATGGATGTATCTATTAACGGTTTACCTTCCGCAGAAAATCGTTTAAGATAGAATTGGTTGTGGCAAACTGAATTATAAGGGCAGCTAAAAAACTGATAACCAATGTTAATACTACATATTTTATTTGCAAGATTTCAGCAAAAATAGATCCTGACTGAATCAGATATCCACTTAATCCTCCAATAAAAACAAATACGGCAATCATAGCCTTCATTATCATCCCAAAAGCGGCTCTCAAATACGGCTTTTTTATAAAAGATTTTTCTGCCCCTACTATTTCCATGGTTTTGATCTGCTTTATATCAGAATATAAGGTAAGCTTGACGGTATTAAAAATAATAGCCAGAGCCAGAATGACAAAACAAAAAGCAAGAATCAATATACCGTATGATATCTTCTCAAGATTAGTCTTTACTAAATCAACGCTGTCATTCTCATAATATAGGCCCAATACACCCTTTTCCAGTTCAATTTTGGATTTTATGTCTTTTATCTTGGATTCAGAATAAGAGTCGTTGCTCAGGTTAAATTTCAACAGGTCTCTGAATGGATTTTCATCCAGACTCTCTGATATATTCAGCTCTCTTGACATCAGTTCCAAGGCATCTTTTTTACTTACAAATTCAACAGAAGAAGGCAAAACGCCGGATTGTTTTATCAGGATCTTTTTGAGATTTCCCACTTCCCCCGAAGGAAGATTATCTTCCAGTTCTACAAGAATATTGATATTTTCCTTAACAATATTAGTAATGTTGGAAGAATGAAAAAAGATAAGTAAAAATAAAGAGATCAACACCAGGACAATAGAAGTTGACATTGTCGCATAAAATTGTGTAGGCTTACCCGAATTTGTCATTTACCTCTTATTTAAAATCAAAGGTAGTTAAATATATCGAAATAAATACCATATGTATTTAAAATCAAAATATCAAAAATAGCATTATTAGTTAAATAAAAACATCAGCAATCCTTTATAATCTTTATATTATCAGGATTTTATGTACATAACTTCTTTTACTGCCTTAACCACCTTTGCGGGTGTAGGGAGATATTCATCCAAAAATGTTGGTGCATAGGGCAAGGATGTATCTGCTGAATTCACCCTTGTCACCGGGGCATCCAGATAGTCAAAAGCATATTTTTGAATTTCGTAAGCTATTTCAGCTGAAACACCTGAAAAAGGCCAAGCTTCATCTACCACTACCAACCTGTTTGTTTTCTTTACTGATTCAACAATAGTGCGATTATCAAGTGGTCTTATAGTCCTTAAATCTATTACTTCAGCAGAAATCCCTTCTTTTTCAAGAAGAACAGCCGCTTCTTTTTACCACTTCCATCATTTTATTATAGGAGACGATTGTTATATCACTACCTTCACGACGTACCACTGCTTTACCAATTGGCACCAGGTAATCTCCGTCTGGTATTTCGCCTTTCAAACCATAGAATGATTCTGACTCCATAATACAAACCGGATCATCATCCCTGATAGCAGACTTCAATAAGCCTTTAGCATCTGCCGGGTCAATGCATGAAATCACCTTGATACCGGGAATATTTGCTAGCCAGCTTTCAAAAGTCTGCGAATGTTGCTGACCTAACTGACCTGCAGATCCGGAAGGACCTCTGAATACAATAGGACACTTGAACTGGCCTGCTGATTGAGAAAGCGTTTTAGCTGCATTATTGACAATCTGGTCAAAGGCAAGTACGGCAAAATTCCAAGTCATAAATTCAATAATCGGCCGCAATCCATTCATAGCTGCACCGACCCCAATCCCCGTAAATCCAAGTTCGGCAATAGGAGTATCAATGACGCGTCTGGGGCCAAATTCTTCCAGCATTCCTTTGCTCACTTTGTAGGCACCGTTATATTCCGCTACCTCTTCACCCATTAAAAATACACTTTCATCTCTTCGCATTTCTTCTGACATAGCTTCACCAAGTGCCTCTCTAAGTGTTAATATTCTTGACATATATTCTATATTATGATCTTATTTAATTAATTCTGCAAAAGTAATTAATTATGCGGTCAATCGGAAATAGGTTTAAAAAGTTTTCATTTATAGGACTTCTAAATGATATATTTGCATCGAATTGATGAAATCTTTAACGAATCTTACCACCAAGGCTTCTTATAAATGGACTATAAAAATCAAAAGTACGCCCTGCTGAAGGATGTATGGGGTTATACTACATTTCGTGAAAGACAGGAAGAAATTATAGACAGAGTTCTTGCTCAGAAAGACACGCTGGTTATCATGCCAACAGGAGGGGGAAAATCACTTTGCTATCAACTACCCGCACTTATATTTCAAGGTATTACTATTGTTGTCTCGCCACTTATATCTCTGATGAATGATCAGGTATCTGCTTTAAAAATGTCCGGTGTAAATGTAGCTGCATTTCATTCAAATATGACAAAAGCGGAGCTTTCAGAAGTTGAAAGTGCACTGGTTCATGGCAAAATAAAACTTCTGTATGTCTCCCCTGAGAGAATTAACGCTTCTGGATTTGCAGATTTTCTAGCGCGTTTTGAAATAAACCTGATAGCCATAGATGAAGCACATTGTGTTTCTATCTGGGGCAATGACTTCAGACCGGATTATGTTCTTCTCGGCAAAATAAGGGATAAGTTTTCCCATGTTCCTTTTATAGCCCTAACCGCTACTGCTGATGGAGCAACTCAGATTGATATTTGTAAGCAATTAAGGCTTACAAATCCTGAAATCTTTTTGTCCAGTTTTGAGCGAAAAAATATTACAACAGAATCCAGACCAGCAGAGCAAAAGTACAGGCAGACTGCAGAATTCCTTCAAAAAATAAAAAACCAAAGCGGCATTATATATTGTTTAAGCAGAAAAGAGACCGAAAAACTTTCAGTCAAACTCCATATGTCGGGATTCAAATGTGCACATTATCATGCGGGTCTTGATCCGGCAGAACGCAGAAAAATACAGCAGGAGTTTCAGGACGACAAACTTCAGTTTATATGTGCTACTATAGCTTTTGGGATGGGTATTGATAAAAGCAATATCCGGTGGGTTATTCACTATGCCATGCCTAAAAATCTGGAAGGATATTATCAGGAAATTGGACGCTCAGGAAGAGATGGAACCCCGGCAAGAACACTGTTATTTTATAGTTGGGGTGACTACATCATGCAAAAAGATTTATTGACGACAGTCAGGCCCCCGAAGAATTCAAAACCGTCCAATATGCAAAACTGGAACGAATGTGGGAATATGCATCGGCAAATGAATGCCGGACAAATGTTGTTCTCAATTATTTCGGGGAATTCAGATCTGAACCCTGCGGTCATTGCGATAATTGTCTTAATCCGCCAAAAAGTAAAGATTCCACAATTCTGGCACAAAAAGCATTGTCTGCACTTGTTCGTTGTAAAGAAAGCATTGCAATGAACCTATTGATCGATGTCCTGCGGGGGTCATATCGGGCCAAAATCAGAGAGACGGGCCTTGATAAAATAAAGACCTTTGGAGCCGGGAAAGATATTTCATTTATTAACTGGAAAATCTATATCACCCAACTTATAAATCAGGGATTAATCCGTATTGATTACAGCGATGGATTTAAACTGAAAACAACACCTCTCTCAGACTCTGTGCTATACGGTGGTAAAAGAGTCAGCCTTGTCGATGTGACTATTTCAGATTTTGAAATAGAAAAACCCAAACCCAAACAAAAAAAGTTAATATTGGAAAATGAGCTTTTGCAAAAACTAAAAGAATGGAGGTCTGAATTATCAAGGCAAAAACAAGTACCCGCATATGTTATCTTTAGTGACAAAGTGTTTGAACATATTGTAGAATCTAAACCCTTGACAAATGAAGATTTATTGAAAGTAGAAGGAATTGGAAAAGTAAAATCGGAGCAATATGGTTCCGCCCTGCTGGCAATAATACAGGGCTATATTTCATCTCAAAATCATATAAAAAATATTAAAGGCCAAACTTATTTAGAAACCCTCATCCTGTTAGGAAATGGATTAAATCCTTCTGAAATATCACTAAAAAGGGGAATTTCAGAACAAACGGTGTATTCTCACATAGCTTATTTATTTACAAAAGGTGAAAACGTCGATATAAAGAAATACATTAATCAAACAGATGTCAACCAAGTAGAAGAAGCATGGCTAAAAGCAAACAAAGAAATGTCTTTATCTGCCATTGCTGAAAATATGATGTCACCCATGGAATATCACAAAATCAGGCTATCTCTCGCAGTTATTTTAAAAAAACTACAAGCAAATTAATGGCTTATGCGCAGCATTATTATAATTTTGATCTTAATATCTCCTATTACTTCATCAGGTCAAACAAAGAAATTAAAGGTAAATCTGAATCATGATATAAAATGCGTGCAAGCTTCTTACTCCCTTGTTTTTAATGATGAATTTGATGGAAACTCTTTAGATACATCAAAATGGTTTGCGTTTTATCCATATGGCCCTGAATATGCACCCGATTCATGCGCTTTTTGCAGAACCCATGTCAGTGCAAATATTTTCAGAGATGAAAATGTTACCGTCAAAAATAACTTGCTTTATTTAAAATCCGAGCAAACAGGTGGGACTTGGTTCAATACAAACTATAATTACACTTCGGGTATGGTGCATTCCAAACAAAAGTTTACCACTTATGGAAAGTATGAGGTAAGATGTAAACTTCCCAAAGGGAAACAGCAGTGGCCGGCATTCTGGGTATTTGGCTGGAATACAGAGATTGACATTTTTGAATTTATATGCAATGGACCTGAAAAAATAGAGTTCTCAGTACACAATTGGCTTACCAATGATTGCCCCAATAAAAACCCAAAAAAAGGGTCACCATGTTATAGCAGTCAATCAAAGATGGTGGATTTCGGTATTGACTTCTCCGAAGATTTTCATACTTTCAGTGTTGAGTACGAGCCAACGATGATAAAATACTATATAGATGATATTATGGTCAGATATATTCCCAAATATTATGATCTCAAAGGTAATCCTATCAATACGTGTAATATCAAATCCGGTGAATACCTAACTGAACCTGCATTTCCCCACTATGGTGAGCCTGTACAAGTTATTGCCAATCAGTCAATTTGCCACAAGCACAAAGAAAAAAATCCAGTATTCCCCAATGTGATGGAAATAGATTACATCAGGGTCTATCAGAAAGATATACAGCAGGATTTAGTAAAACCACTGAAATATATAAAATAGAATTCTTAACACGTTCAGCTCAGATACCTTATTTGTGCATAATAGGATGCAACCCGCTCATCAACAATGATATCCTTATTTCTGATGGGTTGTTTAAGAATGATGCCATCAAGTGTCCTGCATCTGCTCAGAGCTACGTAGGTCTGTCCGCTCTCGAAAGCCCCTCCTCCCATATCGATGATCACGCGATCAAATGTTTTACCCTGACTTTTATGTATTGTAATCGCCCAGGCTAATTTCAACGGATATTGTTTAAAAGTACCTACTACTTTTGTATTAATACTTGCGGGCTTTTTTATATCATTTTCATATTTCAATATTTCCCACTCCTGCTTTTCGACTTCAATCAACTTCTCTTGATCTCCCCTTTGCGTTATTCTTACCATTATTCTATCATGTGAAAGTTCTGAGATAATACCCAAAGTGCCGTTTACATACTGCTTCTGAAGATCATTCTTGACAAACATTACCTGAGCACCTTCCTTTAAAATCAATTTAAAATCAGTAGGGTATAACCTGGGATTGAATTCACCTGACACAGAT
This sequence comes from Saprospiraceae bacterium, assembly GCA_016722285.1. GTDB lineage: Bacteria > Bacteroidota > Bacteroidia > Chitinophagales > Saprospiraceae > OLB9. The sequence goes on along the minus strand of JADKGI010000030.1, from coordinate 270,835 downwards.
GCCAGAAATTCAAATGATGGCAAATCGATTGCAGAAATTTCATATTCGTTGATCTTCCCTGCAATATCATTCCGGCTACATAATGTGATGTAAAGCTCTTCCTTATCCGGCAAAGGCAGATGCCGTTCGTTAAGGTACATAAAATCTTCGTAATCCAGATTGTTCTGCCTGATTCCGTCAAGTAAACTTATAAAACTCCTTTCTTCCTGTCGGTACACATGTATCAACTCGATCATTTTCATATCAATCACAGATAATACACGGGCTGAAAAAATAAGGCGTTTCATATGTTGTGGTAAAGTACTGCTTTTCAAATGTTGTTGAAACTACAGGCGGAAGTTGGAATAAGTCTCCAAAAAAGATCATTTGGACACCACCGAATGGTTCATTTATATTTCGGTTGATACGAAGAAAATAATCCATATTATCAATAATATCTGCCCTCACCATAGATATTTCATCGATGACGATCATATCCAGATTTTTATAGATCTTGTTGTTCTTTCGCTTTTCTATTTCTGATCTGTTAATTAATTTAGGAGGAAAACCGAAAAATGAATGAATAGTCTGCCCTCTTACATTTAGTGCTGCAATGCCTGTAGGGGCCAGGATGACAACTTTCTTTTTTGAAGTATTTCTGAATATTTGGAGTAATGTTGACTTACCTGTTCCAGCTCTTCCAGTAATAAATATATTATCCTGACTATATTCCATTTGATCCAGAATACCTGAAAATTCGGGACTGAGAGTTATTGGCGGTTTCATACCCTGCATCAGATGGTTATGATTCTATTTTAATTTATTAAACCGTGCAAAGTACGAATTTAAGCTATCTTTTGAATCTTCTATTATTGTAATCTGCTCTGAAACCCAATCGAATACTAAATTGTAGCATACTCAGATTATTCTTAGAATCTACAAAATCCAATCCATTTACTGCCAATTTTTTCCAAGTCATTGGGCCGTAAAAATAATATGAAACAATCGGAGTAACCGTCAGAATATCACTGATGCCTAAATCAAGCCCAATTCCGCCTCCGACCTTAAATATCAATCCCTGAGCACTATTATTTGTTATAGGCATGGAAGATAGAATAGGTTGTGCTTCTCCTGTAGCATTGTAATAGCTTATTCCGGGGGTAAAATGGAAAAATAAGCCCTTGTTTATAGATGGCCCTTGTTTTGAAAAAGTAGGGCAATCACAGTCTCCTTCCATGTCAAGCGCATAAATATGAGTATGAAAGTTAAAGCTAAAAATACCTATTCCAAATTTATCAATTGAATGATTGTCAAATGTGGTAGCTGAAAAGGAATATGCCAGTTCAGGCATAAACTCTACCCTTCTCTTTTCTAATCGGAACCAATAATCCAGACCTGCTTCATATCCTTTGGAAAATAATCTATTGTCTATCTGAAATCTTTGTACCAATACATTTTCCCAATTTTTATAGTTATTTTGATTGAATTTAAGTCTCAAACCAAACTGACCATTAGCAGATGAAATAAAAAATAATCCAATTGCAAGAAAGAAATATTTAATCCGAATAGAATTTTTCATAATACCACTTTTTTATTAAATATATAATCAAAAGATGATGGGCTTTTTATCATATTTTCCTTATTAACGCAAAATGAAATAGTAATGTTATTCATGTAGGTGCCATAAAAAAGAGGAGTACCTCATTACAAAGTACTCCTCTTATATTTCAAAACCCAAATTTGGTTTTACATTACGTTATACTCATTAACTGATTCTACTACCAGATCTTTGAAATGTCTTAAGCCTGTACCTGCGGGAATGTTCTTTCCTACAATTACATTTTCTTTCAGGCCTGACAGCGAGTCACGCTTAGCTGAAATAGCAGCCGTGCTTAACACTTTCGTTGTTTCCTGGAATGAAGCAGCTGAAATCCAGCTTTCAACACCTAAAGATGCTCTGGTAATACCTTGGAGAATGACACTTGATGTAGCAGGAACTGCATCCCTAACAACAGCAATTTTTTATCATTCCTCTTGAGTAATGAATTTTCTTCTCTAAACTGTCTGATGGAGACAATTTGACCGGGTTTAAATGTACTGGAATCTCCGGGATCCGTCACTACTTTTTTATCAAATATCCAATCGTTCTGTTCATTAAATATATGTCTGTCAACAGCCTCGCCCTCAAGGAAACTGGTATCCCCCGGATCGACAATATCAACTCTACGCATCATCTGTCTTACAATAACTTCAATATGTTTATCATTGATAGCTATACCTTGAGAACGATATACTTCCTGAACACCATTGACAAGGTGCGCCTGAACTGCAAACGGACCTTTGATATTTAGTATGTCAAGTGGAGCAACCGCGCCATCCGATAATTGCATACCGGCTCTGACAAAGTCACCTTCTTGTACAAGTAAGTGCTTGGACAAACCAATCAGATATTTTCTTCTCTGGCCAGTTTTCTCATCATCTACAAAAATTTCTCTGTTACCTCTTTTGATCTTACCATAGGTGATTATTCCATCAATTTCGGCAGTTACCGCAGGATTTGATGGATTTCTGGCCTCAAAGAGTTCCGTAACCCTCGGAAGTCCACCAGTAATATCCTGAATCTTACCTAAATTCCTGGGTATTTTCACTATTTTTTGCCCTGGCACTATCTCTGCATTATCCTCAATGGTAATATATGCACCTACCGGAAGATTGTAAGTCTTAAGCTCATCTCCACTCTCAGAAACGATCCTTATAACGGGGATCTTCTTCTTATTCTTTGATTCAATTACTACTTTTTCAGCATATCCAGTTTGATCATCTCTTTCCACACGATAAGTAACACCTTCATCTATATCTTCAAAAATTGCAATACCTCCAAATTCAGATATAATCAGATTATTGAATGGATCCCATTCACACAGTACCTGACCTTTAGCAATTCTTTGTTTATCATTTACCAATAGCGTAGATCCATATGGAATAAAGTAAGAATTATAAATTTTCTTTGTCTCAGGATCTACCACCCTGATCTCACCGGATCTGGATAATACGACCTGGAATTTTGATCCACCTTCAACCTGCTCAGTAATTTTTATATTATCAAACTCGATCATCCCATCGTATTTGGTACTGATTTCCGATTCTGTTTTAGAAACTGAAGCAATACCCCCGACGTGGAAAGTACGAAGTGTCAATTGTGTTCCGGGCTCACCAATCGATTGTGCAGCAATAATACCTACTGCATCGCCCATTTCCACTCTGCGACCTGTAGCAAGATTTTTGCCATAACATTTTGCACACACACCTACTCTTGTTTCGCAAGTGAGCACTGATCTTATGGTTACCATTTCGATGCCCGCAGCTTCAATATTATCTGCTATTTCAGGATTTAAATACCCGCCTGCTTCTACGAGAAGAGCATCGGTGACCGGGTCTAAAACATCATAAAGTGAATACCTGCCTACTATCCTTGAAGCCAAAGTCTCGATTACATTTTCTTTGTCCTTTAGCGCTTCTGTATCTATTCCTCTTAATGTACTGCAATCCTCCTCTGTGATAATTACGTCCTGGGCTACATCAACAAGTCTTCTCGTAAGGTAACCTGCATCTGCCGTCTTAAGGGCTGTATCAGCAAGTCCTTTTCTCGCACCGTGTGTAGATATAAAATATTCCAAAACTGATAATCCTTCAAGGAAATTAGCCAGAATTGGATTTTCTATAATCGCCCCACCGGTATCTCCTGATTTTCTGGGCTTTGCCATCAGTCCTCTTAATCCGCAAAGCTGCTTGATCTGTTGTTTTGATCCCCTTGCTCCTGAATCCAGCATCATAAACACAGAGTTAAATCCTTGCTTATGAAGTGCAATTTCTCTCATCAGGTTATCAGTGATCTTATTATCAGCAAATGTCCATTTGTCTATGACCTGATTGTATCGTTCGTTTGGAGTGATCAAACCATTATTATAGTTTTCCCATACCTCATCAACTTCTTCCTGAGCTTCAAGAAGTGTCTGTTCTTTTATACTAGGGGTGATCAAATCTCCTAAGTTGAATGACAACCCACCTTTGTATGCCCAGAAGAATCCCAGATTCTTAATTTCATCCAAAAATTTGGCAGTGGAAGTAAAATCTGTACGATTGATAATATCGGCAATAATTTTCTTCAGATTCTTTTTGGTCAGTAACTGATTGATAAATGGAACTGTATCTGGCGTACTTTGATTAAATAATACTCTTCCAACGGTAGTTTCAATTATCTTTAATACGATATTGCCTTCAGAATCTTCAATATTAGCTCTGACTTTAATGGTTGCATGAAGGTCAATAACCCCTTCATTAAAAGCTATAGTTACTTCTTCTGCACTATAGAAAGTTTTCCCTTCTCCTCTTACTTTTATATCTCCACTTGATTTTCTAGGTTTGGTAAGATAGTAAAGTCCAAGTACCATATCCTGAGAAGGAAGTGTAACAGGAGATCCATCCTGTGGGTTCAGCATATTATGCGCTGACAACATCAACATCTGTGCTTCAAGTATTGCAGCATGACCCAAAGGAACGTGTACCGCCATTTGGTCACCATCAAAGTCAGCATTAAAAGCTCCACAAACCAATGGGTGCAGCTGTATAGCTTTACCTTCTACCAATCTAGGCTGAAATGCCTGTATCGAGAGTCTATGCAGTGTAGGAGCTCTGTTTAGTAAAACAGGATGCCCTTTTAATATGTTTTCAAGGATTTCCCAGATAACCGGATCCTTTTTGTCCACCAGTTTTTTAGCCGATTTGACGGTCTTTACGACACCTCTTTCGATAAGTTTTTTGATAATAAATGGCTTAAATAACTCAGCTGCCATCCCTTTAGGAATTCCACATTCATGGAGTAACAGTGTAGGTCCAACAACTATCACAGATCGACCAGAATAATCTACCCTCTTACCCAGGAGGTTTTGACGGAAACGACCTTGTTTTCCTTTGAGTACATCGCTCAGTGACTTCAGTGATCTTCCCCCTTCAGCCTTGACTGCATTAGATTTTCTTGAATTATCAAAAAGCGAATCAACTGCCTCCTGCAACATCCTTTTCTCGTTGCGCAAAATAACCTCAGGGGCTTTGATTTCCAATAGTCTTTTGAGACGATTGTTTCTTATGATAACTCTTCTGTAAAGATCATTTAAATCCGAACTGGCAAATCTACCCCCATCAAGAGGAACCAATGGTCTCAGTTCAGGAGGTGTAACCGGTAAGTATTGGATAATGGTCCATTCAGGTCTGTTCTCAGTTGTTTTCATTCCATCTCTGAAAGCTTCCACGACTCTAAGGCGTTTTAATGCTTCGGATTTTCTTTGCTGTGAAGTCTCATTGGCTGCCTGATGTCTAAGTTCAAATGACAACTCATCCAATTTTATTCTTTCCAAAAGGTCTTTAACTGCATCAGCACCCATTTTAGCTATAAACTTATTTGGGTCCTGGTCATCAAGCATTTGATTGTCTTTTGGTAAAGTATCCAAAATATCAAAATACTCTTCTTCTGTCAATAAATCACTCTTAGCAATTTCATTTTCCTTAATTCCGGGCTGAACTACGACATATCTTTCGTAGTGAATAAGTGATTCAAGCTTTTTGAAGAAAAACCTAAGAGGTACCCTATCTTATTTGGCAAAGACTTGAAAAACCATATATGAACAACCGGGACTACAAGTTTAATGTGACCCATTCTTTCTCTCCTGACCTTCTTCTCAGTTACTTCTACACCACATCTGTCACAAACGATACCTTTGTATCTGATCCTTTTATATTTTCCACAATAACATTCATAATCCTTGACAGGACCAAAAATTCTTTCGCAGAAGAGACCATCTCTTTCAGGTTTATAAGATCGATAATTAATAGTTTCCGGTTTTAACACCTCGCCAAAGGACCTTTCGAGAATCTCGTCCGGAGAACTTAAACTGATAGTTATTGATTCAAATCCTTTAGTTGGTTTTACACCCTTCTTTTTTAACATAATTAAAATTTATTAATCATTATAGAATTAATTATTTAGTCAAACTTGATATCCAAAGCAAGACCTCTAAGTTCATGTACAAGAACATTGAATGATTCCGGTATGTTAGAATCAGGAATATTGTCCCCTTTTACGATAGCCTCATACGCCTTAGCTCTTCCTATGATATCATCTGATTTTATAGTTAGTAATTCCCTTAATATGTTTGCCGCACCATAAGCTTCAAGCGCCCAAACTTCCATTTCACCAAATCTCTGTCCACCAAACTGAGCTTTACCACCCAATGGTTGCTGAGTGATCAATGAATACGGTCCTATAGAACGGGCATGCATTTTATCATCCACCATATGCGATAGTTTCAGCATATATATTACACCTACTGTCGCTTGCTGATGAAATTTATCGCCTGTCTCACCGTCATAAAGGAATGTCTGACCATAGGCAGGTAGTCCTGCCTTCTCTATATATCCCTCGATCTCATCCAAACTTGCACCATCAAAAATGGGAGTTGCAAATTTAATATTAAGTTTTTTACCAGCCCATCCCAGTACGGTTTCAAAAATCTGACCCAGATTCATTCTTGAAGGAACACCAAGCGGATTAAGAACTATATCTACAGGTGTACCATCTTCCAGAAATGGCATATCTTCTTCTCTTACTATTCTGGAAACGATTCCTTTATTTCCGTGTCTTCCAGCAAGTTTATCTCCAACTTTCAGCTTTCGCTTTTTGGCAAGATATACTTTAGCAAGTTTCAGAACACCAGCAGGTAATTCGTCACCAATACTGATATTGAATTTTTCCCGCTTATATCTACCAAGTTCTTCATTTACTTTAATTGAATAATTGTGAAGCAGTTTTGCGATCATCTCATTCAAACCCTGATCTTTTGTCCATCCGGAATAGTCAACCTGTGAATACTCCATTTCCTTAAACGCTTTAGGATTGAACTTGGCACCTTTGGGGATCAATTCTTCATTATAAATACTCTTTACACCTTCAGAAATTTTTCCTTCAAGTATTGTCATCAGTTTATCAACCAGAATTGTCTTCAATTCATTCATGTTGATAGCATGGGTATCTTCAAGTTTTGAAAGCAATTCCTTTTCCTGAACTTTCTGAAACTTGTCCTTCTTTGCTCTTGCAAACAACTGTTTATCAATGATAACACCAGCAGTAGATGGAGATGCTTTTAAAGATGCATCTTTTACATCACCGGCTTTGTCCCCGAAAATAGCCCTTAAAAGTTTTTCTTCAGGGGTAGGATCTGATTCACCTTTTGGTGTAATTTTACCAATCAGAATATCTCCTTCTTTCACCCAGGCTCCGACTCGGATGATACCATTCTCATCAAGATCCTTGGTAGCCTCTTCGCTTACATTCGGAATATCATTTGTAAGTTCTTCTTCCCCTAGTTTGGTATCTCTGACATCTATTTCAAAACTTTCTATATGCAATGAAGTGAACACATCTTCTTTGACTACCCTTTCGGATAATACGATGGCATCTTCAAAGTTGTATCCTTTCCAGGGCATAAATGCTACCTGTAAGTTTTGACCTAATGCAAGTTCTCCATTTTCAGTTGCGTAGCCTTCACATAAAAGACTGCCTTTCTTTACACGCTGGCCCTTTTTAACAATGGGCTTAAGATTGATACATGAGCCCTGATTTGTTCTGATGAATTTAATAAGGCTATATTTCTTTATGTTGTCGTCAAAAGACACCAGCATTTCTTCTTCTGATTTGTCATATTTGATCACAATCTCCTTTGCATCAACATATTCTACTACACCTTCACCCTCTGCATTGATAAGCATATTTGAGTCTTCAGCCACTTTTCCTTCCAGACCAGTACCCACGATCGGTGATTTTGGTCTGACCAATGGAAGTGCCTGACGTTGCATGTTTGATCCCATCAAGGCTCTGTTTGCATCATCATTCTCAAGGAATGGTATAAGGGATGCCGATACTCCAACAATCTGATTTGGCGCAATATCCATGTATTCTATCTCGGCAGGTGACAATACAGGGAATTCACCATGCTCTCTTGATTTAATACGATCATTGACAAACGCTCCAGTCTCACCAACCTGAGCATTTGCCTGTGCTATACGTCGATAATCTTCAGCTTCAGCAGATAAATAATTGATCTCTCCACTTATATCCACAATGCCATCAATAACCTTTCTATATGGGGTTTCCAAAAATCCCATTTTATTGACTTTAGCATGGACACATAGGGTGGAAATAAGTCCAATATTAGGTCCTTCAGGAGTTTCTATAGTACACAAACGCCCGTAATGCGAATAATGAACGTCCCGCACTTCAAAACCTGCTCTCTCTCTGGAAAGTCCTCCAGGTCCTAATGCAGAAATTCTTCTTTTGTGGGTTATTTCAGACAAAGGGTTTGTTTGGTCAAGAAACTGTGACAACTGGCTCGTACCAAAAAAAGAATTTATAACTGATGATAAGGTTCGCGCATTAATAAGATCAATGGGCGTAAAAACTTCATTATCTCTTACGTTCATTCGCTCTCTGATTGTCCTTGTCATTCTGGCCAGACCAACTCCAAATTGAGCATACAACTGCTCTCCCACAGTACGCACTCGCCTGTTAGCCAAGTGATCAATATCATCAAGTTCCGCTTTTTGGTTAACAAGACTGACCAGATATTTAACAATAGAAATGATATCTTCTTTTGTCAACACCAAAGTCTCCTTGCTAATTTCAAGCTTCAACTTGCGGTTAATTTTGTAACGTCCGACTTCACCCAGATTATATCTCTTGTCAGAGAAAAATAATTTATCAATTATACCTCTGGCTGTTTCTTCATCCGGTGGATCTGTCCCCCTCAATTGTCTGTATATCTGGGTTACCGCTTCTACTTCAGAAGATGACGGATCTTTTTGTAAAGTATTGTATATAATAGAATAATCTTCTTCAAGATTCTCCTTTTGTAATATTATTTTATCGATGTCAACATCAGAGATTAGATCAATATTTTCTTCATCGAGCACAACATCTCTCTCTAATATAATCTCATTTCTTTCTATAGTGACGACTTCTCCGGTATCTTCATCTACAAAATCCTCTGTCCATTTTCTGAGAACTCTGGCTGCTAGTTTTCTTCCAATAGCCTCTTTAAGAGATTTTTTATCTGTAGAAATTTCTTCTGCAAGATCGAAAAGATTCAAAATATCTTTATCAGAATCAAATCCGATAGCCCGCAAAGAGTTGTTACAGGAAATTTTTTCTTCCTGTCTATATAGGCGTACATGACAGAATTAATATCTGTTGCAAATTCCATCCAGGCTCCTTTAAAAGGTATCACTCTGGCAGAAAATATTTTGGTGCCGTTAGGGTGGAATGTTTGGCTAAAAAAGACACCAGGTGATCTGTGAAGTTGCGAAACGACAACTCTTTCAGCACCATTTATCATGAATGTACCTTTGTTGGTCATATATGGTATATTACCTAAAAATACATCCTGAACTATAGTTTGAAAATCTACGTGTTCTTCATCGTTGCATGACAATCTAAGTTTTGCTTTTAAGGGAACACTGTAAGTCAACCCTCTTTGCATACATTCTTCTATTGAGTATCGGGGAGGGTCTATGAAATAATCCAGAAATTCAAGCACGAAAATGCTTCTTGCATCTGAAATGGGAAAATTTTCCTGGAAAACCCGGTACAAACCTTCATTTCCTCTATTTTCCGGCGTAGTTTCTAACTGGAAGAATTCCTGAAAAGATTTAATCTGAATCTCAAGTAAATCAGGATAGTGGTTAGCTAATTTAATTTTGCCGAAGTTGACTCGTTGATTTCCGGCTGCGGTTGCGATTCCGTTTGATGTCATACTTTTATTAATATTTATAGCGTAATTCGAAAAAAGAACAAACTTATTTTGCTCTGATAAAAAACTTATTAATGACAATAGGCTTAACCGACCATAGGTCAGTTAAGCCAGATATCATTGATTTTCAGACTTAATCTCTGTTATCAAGTCATAACTATTTTGTCAAATTACTTTAATTCAACAGAAGCACCAGCGCCCTCAAGGGTAGCTTTAATAGATTCAGCCTCAGCTTTTGAAGCGCCTGCTTTCAGTACTGAAGGAGCAGCATCAACCAAATCCTTTGCCTCTTTAAGACCAAGGTTAAGTATTGTCTTCACTTCCTTTACAATTGAAAGTTTGTTTGCACCTGCGGAAGTAAGATGAATGTCAAACTCTGTTTTCTCTACAGGAGCATCTCCTCCAGCGGATGCACCGCCAGCTGGGGCTGCAACGGCTACTGCTGCTGCTGCAGGCTCTATTCCGTACTCATCTTTTAGTATTTGAGCTAATTCACTTACTTCTTTTACAGTCAAGTTTACTAATTGCTCTGCGAATGATTTTAAATCTGCCATGATATAATGGTTTTTAAGTTTTTAATTAAAAATAAATGCGTTAATGTTGGAAGCTATAACGTAACATTTCTATTTCTCAAAATTGAGAATATCTAAATTATACTCTTTCTTCAAGAGTTTTAATTAATCCTGCAATAGTTGACCCTCCTGACTTAAGTGCACTAATAACATTATTAGCAGGTGATTGCAACATAAATATTACATCTCCTATTAATTCATTCTTAGTTTTCAATTTAGCCAGAATATCAAGCTGGTCATCTCCGAAGAAAACATCTGAATCAATATAAGCTGCTTTTAAAGCAGGCTTTTCATTTTTTCCTCTGAATTCCTTTATTACTGATGCCGGTAATTTTCCGTCACTTGAAAATAAAACAGTACTTTGTCCTTTGAATGCACCGAAAATAGCTTTGAAGTTTTTGCTTTCAGCATGCTCATCCATCGCCTTGATAGCCAAAGTATTTTTCATTGTTTTGATCTCAATTCCTTTTTCAAAACAAGTTCGCCTTAACTGATTGATTTTAGCAACAGTAAGTGTTGAAGCGTCGGTAACATAAAAGTAAGAAGCATTTTCAAACTTCTCCTTTAGTTCCTGTATTAATAAACCTTTATCTGTCCTTAACATTTCTTTAGTTTTTATGGTTTATTTAATCGTTTTTGTGTCAATAGAAATACCAGGACTCATGGTACTAGCTAAACTTATTGATTTCATGTAAATGCCCTTAGCCGTAGATGGTTTCATTTTTTCCAATGTCGAAAGGAGTTCAATGGCATTTTCTGTCAGCTTCTCAGCCGTAAATGATACCCTTCCCACAGGTGAATGAATAATACCATACTTATCAACTCTAAATGATATTTTACCAGCTTTCACTTCTTCAACGGCAGCGCCTACATTAAGGGTTACTGTACCCGTTTTAGGATTCGGCATTAAGCCTCTGGGACCTAATATACGTCCTATCTGCCCAACTTTTGCCATAACATTTGGCATAGCAATGATTACATCTACATCAGTCCATCCCTGGCTTATCTTTGTAATGTATTCGTCCAAACCTACGTAATCAGCTCCAGCCGCTTTCGCTTCTTCTTCTTTGTCTGGTGTGCATAAAACCAATACTCTTTTTACTTTACCTGTACCGTGTGGAAGGGTTACAGTTCCTCTGATTGCCTGATCTGCTTTTCGCGGATCTACCCCCAATTTAACGTGGATATCAACAGAAGCGTCAAACTTTGTGGTATTCACATCTTTAATGAGTGCAGTAGCATCTCTGAGAGCATAAAGTTTTGCTGAATCAACTTTTGCGTTGGCAGCCTGTCTTTTTACTAACTTTAGCCATAAATAAATAATTTAAGGTATTAGCGTCAGCCCTTGGACTGACTCCCTTACCGGTTTAAAAAAAAATTAATTCTCTTCTGCTACAACAGCATTGCCCCATGGAGCATCTCCTGTCACAGTTATACCCATACTTCTTGCAGTACCAGCAACCATTTTCATGGCCGACTCTACTGTAAATGCATTCAGGTCTTTCATTTTGCCTTCAGCTATTCCTTTGACTTGGTCCCAGGTTACAGCACCCACTTTGTTACGATTGGGTATTGAAGAGCCTGATTTAACTTTTGCCAACTCCAATAATTGAGCAGCGGCAGGTGGAGTTTTTATAATAAAATCAAAAGATTTATCCTTAAAAACAGTAATCAATACAGGTAAAACCTTACCCATTTGATCTTGTGTCTCTGCATTAAATCTCTTACAGAATTCCATTATATTCAAACCCTTAGAACCTAAAGCAGGACCTACGGGTGGTGCAGGATTTGCCTGACCGCCTTTTACCTGAAGCTTTACATACGTTTGAATTTCTTTTGCCATTTTCTAATCTGATTTATTTACATTAATACAAAGACTTTAGGGAAGCATCATATTTGATCTAAAGTCAATTTTCCTTTATGATTGTTTTTCGACCTGCATATAGTTTAGCTCAACTTCAGTGCCCCGGCCAAATATTTTTACAATTACTTTCAATTTCTTTTTATCCTCATTTACTTCTTTTACATCACCAATAAAATCATTAAATGGACCATCTATTATCTTGATCGTCTCACCAACAATAAATGGTTCAATCATAGCAGCGGTGACTTCCTGCGAATCATCTACTTTACCCAGCATTCGGTTAGCTTCTACCTGAGTCATAGGTATAGGGTGATTCTTACCGAGAAAATGAATGACATTAGCAACATTCGATATAGTCTGAACTATCTCTCCTGAAAATTTAGTATAATCTGCTTCAACCAGAATATAACCCGGCAGTATGTTTCTCTCTAATATTACCTTCTTGCCATTTCTTATTTTATATACTTTCTCAGAAGGTACCAGCACTTGAGTTACTATCTCTTCCCAGTTATTTCTTTGAATTTCCAGTTCTATTCTCTCCTTAATGCTCTTTTCTTTTCCACTTACAACACGGAGAGAGTACCACTTTTTATCTTCGGACATTGCCTTTTATTTATAAATGTTTTATAGTTCGTAGATAAACTTCAGCGAACTATTAGCAATAAAATCAAAAATGAATATCACTATCGAAATAATAATAGTTGAGACCAAAACTAATTTAGCACTACTTATAAGTTCTTCCCAGGTAGGCCATGTAACATGGTGTAACAACTCATCATAGCTTTCTTTTAGATATAGTTTGATATTTTCCATTTTTATTGCGTTTGACCCCCCGGTTATGAGGAGCATAATTATTTAATTTTTGCAGGGGAGACAGGGCTCGAACCTGCGACCTACGGTTTTGGAGACCGCCACTCTACCAATTGAGCTACTCCCCTTAAATAGATAAAAGATACAAACTTTTACAAAATGAAAAATTAAGCACCCATAAGAGTACTTAATTTTCCTTAAATTTATCTGTGATAAAATCGTTAAGATATGATCTCAGTTACCTGACCCGCACCTACAGTTCTACCACCTTCTCTGATCGCAAATCGAAGACCTTTCTCCATTGCAATAGGGCTTAACAATTTAACTTCCAATGATACATTATCACCTGGCATAACCATCTCAACACCTGCAGGCAACTGGACATCTCCAGTTACATCTGTGGTTCTGAAATAGAATTGAGGTCTGTAACCATTAAAGAAAGGAGTGTGTCTTCCACCTTCATCCTTACCAAGTACATAGATTTCGCACTTGAAATGAGCATGTGGTTTCACAGAACCTGGTTTAACAATAACCATACCTCTTCTGATAGCATCTTTTTCGATACCTCTTAATAAGATACCGGCATTATCACCAGCTTCTCCTCTTTCAAGGATTTTTCTAAACATTTCAACACCAGTAACTGTAGATGTCAATGGCTTGTCTCCAAGCTTCATCATACCTATAATTTCTACAGGATCTCCAGTATTGATGACACCTCTCTCTATTCTACCTGTTGCTACTGTACCTCTACCTGTAATAGAAAATACGTCTTCAATAGGCATAAGGAAAGTCTTATCTACATCTCTCACAGGCTCAGGGATATGTGTGTCCACTGCTTCCATAAGATCTAAGATTTTTTGTTTTGCACCAGCATCCCCTTCAAGAGCCTTAAGGGCCGAACCTTGAATAATTGCTGCATTGTCGCCGTCAAATTGGTATGCGCTCAAAAGCTCTCTTAGCTCCATCTCTACCAGTTCAAGCATCTCAGGATCGTCCACAAGGTCCACCTTGTTCATAAATACGACTACTGCAGGTACACCTACTTGTCTGGCAAGAAGTATATGCTCTCTGGTTTGAGGCATTGGACCGTCGGTAGCAGCGCATACTAAGATAGCACCGTCCATTTGAGCAGCACCAGTAACCATGTTTTTCACATAATCGGCGTGACCAGGACAATCTACGTGAGCATAGTGTCTGTTTTTTGTTTCATACTCTACGTGCGCAGTGTTGATAGTGATACCTCTTTCTTTTTCTTCCGGAGCGGCGTCGATTGAGTCATAATCTTTTTTCTCAGCGAAGCCATACTCAGAAAGCACGTAAGTAATCGCGGCAGTAAGGGTAGTCTTACCGTGGTCAACGTGACCAATCGTTCCGATATTTACGTGTGGTTTGGTTCTTACAAATGTTGATTTAGCCATCAGTTAAAAATTTTCTGAACTTTAAATATTTAGTAATAAATTATATACATTAAAATGAGCCAATGAAGGGATTTGAACCCTTGACCCCTTCCTTACCATGGAAGTGCTCTACCCCTGAGCTACATCGGCCAAAACAAAACTATTAGCTCCGGGTGTCTGAAAAATTGGAGCGGAAGACGAGACTCGAACTCGCGACCCTCAGCTTGGAAGGCTGATGCTCTACCAACTGAGCTACTTCCGCATGATATAAAGCAAATCAAAAGAGCATATGTGGGGATGATAGGATTCGAACCTATTCAGGCATAGCCAACAGATTTACAGTCTGCCCCGTCTCTCCAACTTCGGCGCATCCCCGTTTCTCTCTTCAGAGCCAGTGGAGGGATTCGAACCCCCGACCCGCTGATTACAAATCAGCTGCTCTGGCCAACTGAGCTACACTGGCATGCTACTTTTTAGTCAATATTTCAAACGACAAATGGATCTTTTTCCAAAAGCGATGCAAAGGTAAGACTTTCTCAAACATAAAAAAACTTTATTTGTAAAAAATAATAAAATATTTGTTAAAGCTTAAATATTAGTTTTGTTGGGTTTCCGCCCCTATTATCAATTTATTGAAAACTTATTTATACAAGTATTTTTAATGTATATAAACAAGATGGAACATCCCTTTGTTAGATTTTTTTTAAAACCACAATATCACCTATTTAAAATATTAATGAAAGAATTATGGCATTTGAAGAAATTGATAATCTTCCCATCGATTGGGCTGATCACGAAGACATAGGTATGAAACTTTATGAAAAGTTTGGTGACAGTTTTGGAGAAGGGAAAATTTACAGAATTCGATTTACTGACCTGATCGACTGGGTTTTAGAAATACCCAATTTTAAGGGAACAAAAGAACAGTGCAATGAAGGCCATCTTGAACAAATTCAGGCTAAATGGGTCTATGAATGGAGAGATAATCAATAAATTGCGTTTCTGGAATATTGGATGAATGATACTTTCCTCAAATTCGCAATTAATACCGTCTCATGTAACTAATCCATCTAAAAATTGCAAATGAATCAAAGTAAATTTAATTTTATTACTACATTTATTTTTGATGTAGATGGCGTATTTACAAACAGCGAGGTAATTTCAATGGAAAATGGTGATCACATCAGGATTATGAACACTCGTGACGGACAAGCAGTAAAAATTGCCATGGAAGCCGGTTATAATGTGGCTGTAATAACTAAAGGATTTTCAGCAGGAGTAAGAAGAAGATTTGAATTCTTAGGTGTACCGTTTATTTATGACCAATTGAATGAAAAATCTCAGGCATTTAATGAATATCAAAGCAAATTGAATTTGAAAAAAGAAGAAATTCTCTTTATGGGAGACGATATTCCAGATCTTGTTTTATATGATTTGGTCGGCATATCTTCATGTCCATCAGATGCGGCCAATGAAAATTTAAGCAAAGCTATGTATATATCACCAATAAAAGGAGGACAAGGGTGTGTACGAGAAATAATAGAGAGGGTACTTCGAATTCAGGGTAAATGGAATTTCTAACCAGAATAACTCCATATTTTCAAATTGTGAGGCTTAAAAACCTATTTATTATCGCATTAACCCAATTTGTTTTTTATCAATATCTGATACGACAATTAAGGGTTGAAACCAAGCTTGATTATTTATCATTTTGTCTATTGTCAGGTTCTACCATTATAGTGGCTGCTGCCGGATATCTTATCAATGATATTTTTGATCAAAAAACTGATTCTTTAAACAAAGCACATTTATCCTACATTCCGGAAAAGATCGGAAACAAATCTGCAAAAACATATTATATTTCTTTATTGGTGTCTGCATTGATTATTTCACTAAGTCTGGACCTCACTGTTAGCCATATTTATATGACACTAATTGCCATAATTTTTAGTGCCTTTTTATATGTATATGCAAAATTCTGGAAGGGTACCATTATTTTTGGCAATGTTGTAGTCAGTCTGCTGGTTTCTTCTGTCACCGGAATTTTGTTTTTAGCAGAAAGAGAAACTATCACAGTTATTTCCAATTTTAATAATTCAGGTATTATCTTTGAAATCTTTGTTGGATACATGATCTTTTCCTTTTTAGTTAATTTGATAAGAGAAATAATAAAGGATATCGAAGATCATGGTGGAGATAAGCATTATGGAGTCCAAACCTTACCCGTGGTTTATGGTATTGAAGTAGCCAAAAGTACCTGTATGTTTTTATGTTTATTTACGGTCCTGATCGCAAGTGGATGGCTGCTGGTAAGTCATGAAGTTAAAGATTTCCGGTATATTGTTTTTGTTTTGCTACTGGTGGTTAGTCCGTTGATTTTTATTATTCAGATACTTGCAAAATCAGCAAGTAAGAAAGATTTTACAAAAATAAGCTCGATATTGAAATGGATCATGTTAACCGGAATTGGAAGTATTATCCTTATTTCCAATAACTTATCTCACTATTTGAATCATGGATAAAAAAATCATATTAGGATCAAAATCTCCGAGGAGAAGTGAATTGCTGTCTCAGGCAGGCTTTACATGCACAATAAGAACCAATAACACGGATGAAAGCTTTGACTGCAATTTACCTGTACTTGAAGTTGCCGAGACCCTTGCCAAAAGAAAATCTGATGATTTTAAAGATACAATGTCAGATGAAGATATTGTCATAACCGCAGACAGTGTCGTTATACTGGACAATATTATTTATAATAAGCCTTCAGACTATGATGATGGGGTCAGAATTCTAAGGCAACTTTCTGGAAGAACTCATATAGTAGCCACTGGAGTTTGCATTCGTACCACCAAAGAAACAGAATCATTTACTGTGTTGACACACGTCACTTTTGATGAAATTTTAGCAGATGAAATCCATTATTATCTCGAAACGTGTGAGCCTTTTGATAAGGCAGGAGCATATGGAATTCAGGATTGGCTTGGATTATGTAAAGTAGTAAAAATCGAAGGCAGTTATTCTAATGTCATGGGATTACCAATGTGTGAAGTATATCATGCTTTGTCAAAGTATAAAGGTAATAGATGAAAATACAATACACCAATGCAGGTATCACCATCTTTGAAAGCAGCTTGTACAGAACAACAAGTACTGTCATTGACTTTGGTGACACAATATTAATTGTTGATCCCAATTGGTTACCTGTTGAAGTAGATGCTATAAAGATATTTGTAAACACTCAGCATAAGAATAAAAAACAGTACTTACTATTTACACATTCAGATTATGATCATATCATTGGATACAACGCATTTCCTGATGCAATAGTAATATCTTCTGTTGCATTCAGAGACAACTCAGACAAGGCTGAAGTGTTGAAACAAATTTGTGATTTTGATAATGAATTTTATATCAGGCGGGAATATCCAATCTCATACCCTACCTCAGATATAGTCATCATTGATTTGGGACAGAAGCTCATGATTGATGGCTACGAACTGATTTTTTTTCACTCACCCGGACACAACGCAGATGGCATTTTTACGCTTATACCCTCTAAATTATGCTGGATTGCCGGGGACTACCTGAGCAATATTGAAATGCCTTTCATTGATTTTGATGCAAATATGTATCTCAACACCTTACACCTTGCAAATCAAATCCTGATTGATTTCCCCCACATCAATGTACTTATACCGGGTCATGGAGATGTGGCAACTTCTGCTACTGAGATTTATACAAGAATTCTAAATGATATTAAATATATAGAATTACTAAAGCTTTATAAATCAGATTTGTCTGCCGAAAACTTACTTAAGGTAGAAGATCATATCAGAAACTATGCTGACAATCCAACGCTCCTTGAGGCAAATCAAAAAAATATCAAAAAACTTCTTTCAATATAACTTTGTATAGAAGTGGCCTAACCTTTAAACGGCTTTTTAACCATCTGCATTACCCTTTCTTCTCGATTTCTCTCAGGCTTTCCATCCGGTTTCGGGCAATAAAATCATCCACAGTTTCAAAATGCTCAATGACCCTTTTGTCTTTAAATTCAAATACCTTTTCAGCCAATCCAGAAAGAAAATCTCTATCATGTGATACCAGAATCAAAGTACCATCAAAAGACAGCAAAGCTTCTTTCAGTACATCCTTGGATCGCAAATCAAGGTGATTTGTGGGTTCATCAAGAATAAGCAGATTAACGGGCTCCAGGAGCAATTTAACCATAGCCAACCTGGTACGCTCACCTCCAGAGAGCATACTTACTTTTTTATCAATATCATCTCCTGAAAATAAAAAACATCCCAGTATAGTTTTTATCTGAGTACGGATATCACCTTCAGCCACTTCATCTACTGTTTGGAAAACTGTCAGGCTTGTATCCAGCAGCGACGCCTGATTTTGGGCAAAATATCCTATTTTTACATTATGACCCAATCCACACTTGCCTTCAAAATCGATCTCACCCATGATAGCTTTAATCATAGTCGATTTGCCTTCGCCATTCCTTCCGACGAAAGATACCTTTTGTCCTCGCTCGATGGTGAGAGATGCATCTTCAAAAACTTTTTTCTCTCCATAATTTTTCGATAACTGATCTACGATTAGCGGATAGTCTCCCGCCCTTGGTGCCGGTGGAAATTTCAATTTTAATGACGAAGAATCAACCTCGTCTATTTCGATGAGTGTCATTTTTTCCAGCATCCGTTCGACGGAATTTACCTGATTTGCCTTTGAATAGGTACCTCTGAATCTCTCTATAAATTCTTTACTTTCTTCAATGGTTTTCTGTTGATCTTTAAAAGCTTTAATTTGAGCCGCTCTGCGTTCAGCCCTTAGCTGTAGGTAGTGGGAATAATTAGCTTTATAATCGTAAATTCTGCCCATGGTGACTTCAATAGTCCTATTGGTAATATTGTCAATAAAGGCCTTATCATGCGAAATCACCATAACTGCCCTGGCCTTATTGATTAAAAAGTCTTCAAGCCAGACGACTGATTCTATATCTATATGATTGGTTGGTTCGTCAAGAAGAATCAGGTCAGGTTTTTTAAGTAAAATTTTTGCCAGCTCGATACGCATCCTCCATCCACCACTAAATTCATTTGTATTTCTTACAAAATCTTCTCTCCCAAATCCTAAGCCAAGCAACGTCTTTTCAACTTCAGCATCATAGTTAATATCTTCAAGTGAGTAAAATTTTTCTCCCAGTTCTGATGACTCTTCAATGAGCTTCATATATTCATCCGAATCATAGTCAGTACGGGTTTCCATTTCAGAGTTCAAAAAAGACAATCTGTCTCTCATAACAAATATCTGATCAAAGGCTTTTAAAGTTTCTTCAAAAACAGTACAATTATCTTCGGTTAGTAGATGTTGTGGCAGATAGGCGATAACTGCTTCTTTAGGGCTTCTGATGTTACCTCGGTTTGATTTCTGAACACCAGCAATAATTTTCATCATCGTAGATTTTCCGGCGCCATTTTTTCCCATCAGCGCAATCTTATCATTTTCATTTATCACAAATGATATATCACTGAATAAAGTCCTTCCGCTAAACTCCACGGTTAAGCCATCAACTGAAATCATAAAACAAATTATTGTTTAAAAACCTGCAAAGGTAAAAAAAGAATACAAATCATTTATTCATTTTCGGAAGCAATAACCGCTGCAGCTCCTGAAGTCAAATCAATAAAAATATGAATAATAATGACTGGAATGAGAGATCCCGAATACAAGAAGATAAATCCAAGAATCAAGGCAATAAACATTATTTTGACCACAGCCCACCATCCCTGATACAAATGGCTTAACGAAAAAATAATGGACGGTATAGCAACAGAAATATAGTTTCCGTAATCCATCCAACTAAGAAAATGGTAAAGGTAAGAAATAAGAAATCCTCTGAAAATAATTTCTTCACATATACCTGCCGAAATAGCCAGAAAAATATAAGATCTGTATTCTTTCCAATTCAGGGGAATAATAAATTTCAGGTTTTCAAGCTTGTTTTTGTCATACTCCTTATTAATTGCTCCAAAAAATATGTCAGCTAAATAAAACGTGATAATTATAATACAAAGGTAGATGACTTTAATATTAAAATCCACCAGTGAGAAACCCATCCCCGACCATTCCCTATTGCTAATATTCCAGGAAGTAATCACGAGTAAAGCGCTTATGATTAACATAAGTCCATTAGAAAAGAATAGATGTTTTTTAGTGGTAAAGATTGAATCACTTCTTCTGACATTTTATCGGATTTAAGCGATAGCGCCGGAATGACAATAATTATTAAAAATGCAAAAAGATGATCAAACCAATTAAAATCCAAATTTGTAAATACTTTAGGTCAAAGATAAGGATTCCTTTTATATTTCATTGTACTACTCAACTTTGGGTGATCCATAATGAATTTGAATTATACATAAAATGGAACGTAAACTGACTAAGCTTCTTTTGACTACAAAATTAATATTCATAATAAGGAAATATTAAAAGGATGATGTAGTATTTGAATACTTATAATAAAATAACTTCTGAGTGTCTAAAATACAGAATAAAACCTTTACCTATGCTCACATTCAAAGCTCTGTTGGTCACAATAAGTTGATAAGATCAAAGGTTTTTTATTACAGATAAATCATACCGCCAAAGATGATCGAAATATTGGAGATCCGGATGAAAAGAGTACCTATGAATGCAAAGCAGTTTACGGGGATTTGATTATTTCACCCCAGATAAATAAGAATTTTATATTCGATTCATATCACAAAAGTAAATATTATAATAAATGTGATATATCAAATTAAATTATTATTTTTGTTGTCAAAAAACAATTTTTTTCAACAAACTAAACAAACAAAAAATGCAAAAAATTTTAACCATTCTATTCAGTTTTGGTCTGGGGTTAAGTCTTAATGCTCAAATTGGGAAAGTAAAAGGCACCGTGGTGGATAATGAAGGTCGTGCCGTGATCGGCGCCAATGTTTCAGCCTCACCAGGAAATGCCGGAACTATTACCGACCTAAGCGGTGAATATATGCTAAATCTTGACCCGGGTACTTACACAATTACAGCGTCCTTTATTGGATTTGCTTCCCAAACTTTTGAAATCTCTCTGAAGGTTGGCGAAACTAAAAACTGGGATGTAGCCCTCGCAGAAGGGGGAATTTTGCTCGAAGACGTGGTCCTGACAGGAACCAGGTCAGCACCACGATCAAATACTACCAGTCCGTTGCCGATAGATGTTTTTACAGCCAAAGACTTACTCAGTACTGGGCAAAATAGCTTTGACAAATCACTGCAGTACAGGGTACCTTCGTTTAACACAGTTCAAACGCCAGTAAATGATGCCACAGCATTACTTGACCCTTACGAGATTAGAAACATGGGTCCGAGCAGAACCTTAATACTTATCAATGGTAAGAGAAAAAACATGAGTTCATTGTTGTATGTACAGACATCACCTGGTCGTGGAGAAACAGGAGCTGATATTTCTGCAATACCTACTGATATGATAAAAAGGATAGAAATACTAAGAGATGGTGCTTCTGCTCAGTATGGATCTGATGCCATAGCAGGAGTAATGAATATTATACTGAAAGATGATGCCGAACATGGTGGAGTGACATTCCGATCAGGTGTAACATCAAAAGGAGATGGAGAAATGTTTGGAGTTGCATTAAATAATGGTACAAAATTGGGAAGCAAGGGTTTTATGAATTATACAATTGATTTATCCAAAATCGGGCTTGCAAACAGACCGGGCACTGTTGATGCAGCTGGAGAAGCAGCTGATTTTGGTGCAAGTCTTTCAACAGTTCAGGCTTTCTTAAAGGATTATCCGGATGCTGGAAATATTAACGGATCACCTGAAACGACTGCCGCAAAATTCGCCTTGAATTTCGGTTCGCAAATTAGTGACAACACAGAATTATATGGAAATGCTGCTTATGTTTATAAAAAGGTAAACAGTTTTGCCAATTACAGAACTCCATACTGGAGAACACTATCAGATTTTCCATATTTGACCAGCTTTTTTGGCTTGGATACAAATAATGATGGAATAAGGGATAAATATGTAGGGTATGTGCCTACTTTTGATGGCGACCTGAGTGACTATAACGCCACATTGGGATGGAAAACCAACAGAAATGGATGGACTGCAGATGTTAGCTTTACAACAGGTGGAAACGAACAGACATATACTGTCAGGAACTCACACAATAGAAATGGAACTCAAAATCCTGATGGAACCAATAAATATCAAGAAAATTCACCTGTACTTTTTAAGCCGGGTGGAACAAGTTTCAATCATAACGTTGGTAATATAGATATTTCAAAAAGATTGACTGATAAAGTAGGAATTGCATTTGGTTCTGAGTTCAGAAGTGAAAACTTTAATATAATTGAAGGCGATCTGGCATCATATGAAGATGGTGGTGCAGATTCATTTGCAGGAAATGACCCTAGGAATTCAGGTAAGTTCAATAGATATAATTTTGGAGGATATGCAGATATAGCTCTTGATTTTACGGATGATTTTTTAGTAAATGGTACTGCCCGTTTAGAGAATTATTCAGATTTTGGAAGTGCATTTGTATGGAAGATGTCAACAAGATACAAGTTCAATGAAGATAAAGTGACATTGCGTGGCTCTCTTTCTACAGGTTTTAAGGCACCAACACTTCACCAGATATATACTCAAAAAGCTCAATACAGCTTTGTACCCGGTCAGGGTATTCAGGTGGGAGGTTTGATCAGCAACGTATCCAGGGAAGCAAGATTGCTTGGACTACCATCATTGGAGCCGGAGAAATCTACCAACTTTACAATAGGTGCAGGTTTTAGACCTAACAGCAACCTTTCATTTACCATAGATTATTATAATATCGCAGTTAAGGATAGGATTATCTTAAGTACAGAAATAAGTTCTACAGGTAAAAATACACCTTTAGATAAAATACTTGCAGACAATAATCTATCTGACTTAAGCTTTTTTGTGAATGGATTAAACACGAAAACTTCCGGAATAGATGTTGTTGGAAATTACAGAGGTCTTACTTTGGGTGATGGTTCTTTAGGGATCAATCTTTCAGGAAATATTACCTTGGTTAATGAAAGAGATGGAGCTGTAAACAATCCAAAACTAGTAAAAGATGCAGGACAATCTGTGGCCAACCAAACACAGGAAGCATTATTTTTCACATCCAGACCTAAATTCAAAGGAATTCTTGGACTGGATTATGAAGTAGGAAAATTTACATTTTCTTTAAATAATACTTTATTCGGTCCTACTACTTTCAGACAACAAGGTTTAGATCCCGGAATATATACTGAATTTAAGACCAAAATGGTAACAGATCTTGGTATAACACTTCAGACAACAAAAAACTCTACCCTCTCGGTAAATATAAATAATATTTTAAATGTACTGCCTGAGTGGTCATTTAAAGCTGATGCGGGTAAAGAAGCCAAACTAAATGATGCTGCATATCTTAAAAATCAATCCAATTTGATTACTTTTAACCAAAGATATTCCCAGATGACTTATGATGGATATCATTTTAGCCAATTAGGTACAATATTTAATGCTGCTCTAAATATTAGATTCTGATATGTAGCAGATGTTAATATCAAAATAATTTCATGCCCGATCCTCAGTGAGGTTCGGGCATTTTTATAATATTACGTGCATTTTAAATGCGTATCAATTTAAGACAATGATTGAGTCGATTGATCTAGTAAATAAGAAGATGGTATTAGCATATGATGCGAAGAGACTGTTTAATAATTTTACAGGACTTGGAAATTATAGCCGCACATTGTTGAAAAATCTGCAAAAATTCTATCCACAAAATGAATATCACTTGTTCACTCCTCAAACTAAAAAAAATGTAGAAACAGAATATTTTTTTGACGATAGCAAATTTATAATACATACTCAAAAGCAGTTTAACCCATTGTGGAGAACAATAGGTATGTCTTCTGAAGTAAATGAAATAAATCCTCACATTTTCCATGGATTAAGTCATGAAATTCCATTTGGCCTAAATAAACAGATAAAAACAGTTGTCACTTTTCATGATCTGATTTATGAATTATTTCCAGCCCAATTCGGCATGGTTGACACAATGATATATAAACTAAAATATAAGTCTTCAGCTAAAAGAGCAGACAGAATCATTGCCATTAGTAGAAGCACGAAAAAAGATCTGGAGACCCATTACAATATCCATAGTCATAAGATTTCTGTAGTGTATCAATCATGTAATTCTATTTTTCAGGAAGAAAACTTTCATGAATTTATGGTTCCACTTGAATTGAGTGGAATTTCTGACTACTATGTATATGTCGGATCCATAATAGAAAGAAAGGGGCTTCTGCAAGCCATTATTGCATTTTCAAAACTACCAGCTGAATACAAAAAGAATTTTGTCGTAATAGGTCATGGAAACAACGCATACCGAAAAAAGATAAACGATCTCTTACAGTATTATGATTTGAAAGATTATTTTATTTTCATCGACAATATTCCCAATAGTGATCTCTCTGCGGTGTACGAACATTGTCTGGGATTGGTGTATGTATCCATTTATGAAGGGTTTGGTATCCCGGTTATTGAATGTCTTTTTAGAAACCGACCTGTGATCACTTCTAACCTTTCTTCCATGCCTGAAGCTGCAGGCCCCGGAGGTATCGTTGTTGACCCCTATTCACCAGATGATATTTGCCTGGCTATGATAAACCTTAACAATAGCAATGTACGTGAAGAATTAATCCAAAAAGGATATTCTTATGTTAAAGATAATTTTGCAGCACTCAAAACTACGGGTAATGTGATGAGAGTATATGAGGAAATGTTACAGTCGGGTTAAAATAAAAAAACCCGATAAGGTGCAAATATCGGGTTATTTAATCGTTTTTTGGAAAATATTCTCAATAACGTTTGGCAAATGTAATAATAATTTTCAAATAAAACCAAATTTGATAAAATTAATTAATAAAACTGGTTTTGTTTGTCAAAACCAGCTTTATTTTCCTGAAGTGATTATAACCGTTTATCATTAAATCACTTTTTTACCACACATTATTTTTCAGTCACCCTAACTGAGATTCTTCTGTTTTGCTGACGTCCTTCTTCTGTATTATTATCTCCTATCGGAAACTTGTCTCCATAACCTTCAGCTTTAAGTCTTGATTTATCAATACCAAGAGCTATAAGTTCATTCATCACATTAAAAGCTCTGTCAGTACTTAGTCTCTGGTTTGCTTTAGCGTCACCCGTATTGTCTGTATATCCGCCGATATTTAGTTTTACTTTGGGATAAGCTTTCAGAATTTCAGCAACATTGGTAAGCTGCTCTTTGCTCGAAGGAAGGAGCGTGGCTTTACCTGTATCAAATAGCAATCTGTCAAAATCAAACCATGTAGTTTTGTCCACAACTTTTGAATTATCCTCAATAAATGATATAATGTCTGACTCAATACCATCACCTGATGCGCCCAGTAACTCAAATCCTGATGAAAGTTTATATTTAAATAAATTTTTAACGGCTGCACCCATTGAGTCCATTGCTGTTCCTGTGGCATCTACTGCTTGTTGAGCAGTGGATTCAATAGCTGAAGTAACATCTTCTGTTGCTTCAACTGCTTTATTACCACAACCCTTGGTACCCAACCAATACAATACCGCTGCACCAAGCAAAACCGGTAGTAACCATTTCATCCAATTGTTGCCATTTCCGGAAGAATTGCTTGTATTATTATTTGAACTGCTTTTAGGACTTGAACCTGAATCACCAAAATTAAGAAGACTTCCCAACCCAGCCGGCAACATGGCATTAATAAAGCCTTTCTGGCCTGATAGAAGATCTGTAAGACCGGATAAACCCTTACCTTTAATCTGGTTTCCAATCACACTCATCAGAAATGGAGCTGCTAATTTAAGCAATGAAGAAGTTGATCCACTTTTCATCCCGCTCAGACCTGAAATCAAATCTATAACTCCAGCGGATTTATTGCCCAGAAGCATATCAACAATGCCACCACCAGAATTTAAAACACCGTTTACTTTACTGGCACCACCACCGAATAAGCCACCAATATCACCCAGACTTCCTAAATCTAAATTGTTTATGATATCAAAAATACTTTGAGCTCCGGTAGGTGTTGCTGATTTCTGAACTGCAGAACCTAATAATGCCGGCATAATACTTCCAAGAGCAGTAGTTACAGATGATTCAGATTCGCCAAGGAATGAACTTGCTTGTTTGGCTAACTGTCCTGTGACCTGGTCTTTGACTAAATCTAATAAGTTAATAGACATGTTATTTTTTTTTATGATTAAAAAATGATTTTAAAAATGTCAAATAGAATTACTCCTGTTTGCGTAAATTAAGACTTGCTAATAAAGTAATGTCACATTTAATATTTTCAAAATTAGACATTAATAAATATAGCTTTATATATAATATATCTTATATCAGTGTGTTGATATTATTATTTAATTCCACTTTAACATATTATTGGCAAAAATACAATTTACTTTTTTTCGCTTCTTTAGAATCTATTGTGCTTCATATTAAAAATATATTTAATAATTTTTATATATTATTTTTATTTTAAATATTAAATATGATATATTTGCAGCTACGAAGTCAACCAACCAATCTCTAACTTCCTATGTGTAACATTGTAACAGAACGATTTGTCACGTGTATTGAAAAACTGAAAGAGCGAAATGAGATTAAGTCTAACAGACAATTTGCTCTTTCTGTAGAATATCACCCCCAAAACCTCAATGATATCATGAGAGGCAAACGTGACGTTACCATAGATCTGATCAAAAACGCAATAGAGCTTTACAAAATTAATCCTTTATATATATTTACTGGAATGGGTTCTGTATTTTCAGCTGATGAAATTATTCAGCAATCGGCAAATACTGAAAATCAGAAGTCGTCAGAAAAAATATTGTATGTTCCTGTTTCTGCCCATGCAGGATATACTGACCAGTTTCAGGATCAGGTCTTTTTAGATGAACTTATCAGCTTTTCATTACCTGATTATAAGTTTCAGCGAGGTTCCTACAGGTGTTTTGACATCGCAGGTGACAGTATGGAATCATCACTTTTCGCCGGAGATAAAGTGGTGTGTTCTTTGATCGATAACAATAATTTTTACAGTTCTGTTAGAAATAATCTGGTTTATGTTATTGTTACTGACGGCTCAATAGTAGTAAAAAGAGTCAATAATAAAATACGGGAATCCGGAAGTCTGTTATTGATTTCAGACAATTCTTACTATAAGCCGTTTGAGATACATGTCGATGAAATTAAAGAAATATGGCATGTGGAAGTCAAAATTTCACCTTATTTGCCATCACCAAATAATATCAGAAATACGTTTCATGAAGAAATGGATAGTATGAAAAAGATAATAGATCAACAGTCCGGTTCTATAAAAATGTTAAATCAAACGGTAGAAAAACTATTAAAGCAAAACAGGTCTTTGGTATAGATTCCTAAAACGATTGCCAAACTATTTTCTTCTTCACTTTCGATACCTTATACTGACAGAATATTGCACTTATTAGTTAGCCTGTATTTTTATTTAGGTTATTCTTTCTTGAGTCATTCTTTTTTGTAATTTTATCTCGCATTACAGCCTGAGATATGATTTATAGTTTTTTAAATACATTGGTAAAAGGATACCTGAAATTCAGGAGATTCAGAATTCAGGCTATGTATGATGATCCATATGAATTGCAAGTTGAGGTATTTCAAAACCTGCTGAACAACTTACATCGTACAGAGTATGGAAAAAACTATGGAAGCGCAGAGATAAAAAACTATAATCAGTTTGCAAAAAGGATACCCCTCGTTCAGTATGAAGATATCTATCCAAATATAGAACGTATGATGAGTGGCGCACCAGATATCTTATGGCCCGGCAAAGTAAAGTGGTATGCCAAGTCATCGGGAACAACCAATGATAAAAGTAAATTTATACCCATTTCTGATGACAATTTGTTTGAAAACCATGTCGCATCAAGTTGGGATGCGATGTCTATTCTCTACAACAACAGTCCTGATGCACGTATATTTGATGGGAAAAATCTATTGATGGGAGGCTCACTCAATTATATAAATGATCAACTTGTCACAGGCGACGTCTCCGCAATACTTCTTAGCAGGATGCCCACTATCGGTAAGCCGTTTTATACACCTGATTTCGAAACAGCTTTGTTGTCTGACTGGGAGACTAAAATTGACAAAATGGCAAGTTTGTGCCAAAATGAAGATGTTGTTATGTTTGCAGGCGTTCCTACTTGGACGATGGTATTATTTAAAAAAATGCTTGATGTTTCAGGAAAAAATAATATACATGAAATCTGGCCTAATGCCAAGACCTATTTTCATGGTGGTGTAGGATTTGATCCATATGTCGAACAATTTCAAAAGTACCTTCCAGATGATGACATGGAATATTACGAAGTGTATAATGCCTCTGAAGGGTATTTTGCTGTTCAGGATTCTCTGAATGAAAAAGGAATGCTTTTACTTCTTGATAATGCCATATATTATGAATTTATTCCTGCCGAATATGCAGACGACCCAAATGCTGAAACTCTGAGTCTTAGGGATGTAGAGGTTGGAAAACATTATTGTATTGTCATATCCACATCGTCAGGGCTATGGAGATACAAGCCAGGAGACATTGTCATATTTGTATCCACCTTACCATATAGAATTATGGTTTCCGGCAGAACTAAACATTATATAAACGTATTCGGTGAAGAAGTCATGGTTCACAATACAGATGCAGCACTCAAAGAAACCTGCAATAAAACAGGTGCAACAATAACAGATTATACAGTGGCTCCGGTCTATATGGCTGATAATCTGAAGGTGGTCACCAGTGGCTTATTGAATTTGAAAAAACACCTAAGGATATAGATGCTTTTGAAAAAACTTTAGACCATAATCTTAGATCCCAGAATTCTGACTATGATGCAAAAAGGTTCAAAGACATTGCATTATTGCCCTTAAAATCAATGTTGCCCCTCGGGATACATTTCACAGATGGCTCAAATCAAAAGGAAAAATTGGAGGACAGTCCAAAATACCCCGTCTGTCAAATAACCGGGACTATTTAGATGAACTATTAAACATGATTGAAAACAGGAATTAATTATTTATTTTGATGGATGAAAATTTTGAAATTATTAGTGATTTACTAAATCCGGATGAAAAAGAATCGATGACTGAAGCTCAATGGTTTGATGCTATTTCAGAGAGAGTGCTTTGGTTTTTGGATAATGATAAAGACATGTTGCTCAGCTTTTTATACAGACTGGATATAGACGAAGCAAAAATAAATCAGGCTTTGATGCCATTTAATGAAGAGCCGGCTCATCTTATACTTGCCGGATTAATCTTAGAAAGACAAAAGCAAAGGCTATTGACTAAAAATAAGATTAAAGTCACCCCGATCAAAGGTTGGGAATATTAAGCCATGAGTAAGATATTCAGTTCAGAAGGTATCGTATTCAGGACCATCAAATATTCAGAATCCAGCATAATCTGTGACATCTATACCAGAGAAAAAGGGCTTCGTTCGTTTATCGCTTCAGGGGTAAGATCATCCAAATCAGGAAACAAAGCCGCCCTTTACAGGCCTGCAAATATAGTTGATGTGGTAGCTTACGATCAGGATCATGATAAACTGTCCAGGATTAAAGAAATAACTTTCAATTACTTATACAGAAATATCAATTTAGATATCAGAATTTCATCCATCGCTATCTTTATTCTTGAAGTCAGTCGGAATTCGATTAAAGAAAAGGAAGCTAATGAAGAATTATATGACTTTCTCAATGAGTGGCTTAAATATCTGGATAATGCCGTCAACTATCATTCGTGTCTGCATTTAAAATTCATGCTTGATTTTAGTTTTCATCTGGGGTTCGGTCCACTGGATGGTAAAAACAAATCAAAACCATATTTTGATATGCTTGAAGGCGTATTTTGTGATTATATAAATGACAGCCCAAATATTCTGAACGAGGATGAAAGCAATATAATTTCTCTTTTACATATTAAAAAGGAATCACTTCATAATGTAAATTGGTCTAAAAGTGTGAGAAACAGCGTAACCGATCACTTGATCAGATTTTATAAATTGCATTTAAGTGGTTTTAGGGATTTAAATTCTATGGAGGTACTCAGGAGCGTTTTGTGATATACTATTGAAAATGAGTGCTTTAAAAACCTGATTAACCAAAACATAATATTGCAGTCTTAGATTTAAAATAGTAGATAAATAAAATATAGTTTTAAGAATATAAACATAGTCCTGAATTGATTTTTTAAGGTCGAATTAACACTTTTTGAATAAAATATCTCGTTTAATACAAGCAGAACAATCAATATTATGAAAAATTTCCTATTTGCATTTTTTAATTTGTGTTACCTGACACTCAATGCAGGTGGTGATTTTGATTTTAATTTCAGAAATGAAGTATATGATGAATATATTAAAACTGTTACGCTTGAAATAAATAATCTGCCGACCAATTTTCCGATATTGACTCTCTCAAGTGGACAATATGTTATGTTAAAATTTGATGATCTGCTCAATGAGGAAAGAAGTTTGTATTATCACGTAATCCATTGTGACAAAAACTGGCAACCTTCCGGGATATCCGAAATCGAAACTATTTCAGGTTTTAATGATGAGCGATTAAGAAACTACGAATATTCTATCAATACAAAAGTGCCTTATATCCATTACTGGCAACAGTTTCCAAATAAAGATACAAAATTTAGGGTTTCCGGAAATTACTTAATAGTCATATATGAAGATAAAATGGACTACCCTATCTTAACGCGTCGATTTATTATCAAAGAAGATAAGGTTTCTGTAGAAATATCAAATACCTTTCCGGCTGATGTCGAAAATATAAGATACAAGCAGGAATTGAAAGTTGATATTAATTTTGACAAGTTCAAAATGAGAAATCCTGTAAATGAGGTAAGTATTGTAATGTTGCAGAATGAAGATTGGAATACGGCCATTGATGCAAGCCCCTCATTTTTTAGTGGTAATAATCTAAGATTCAATAAGGTTAAAACTTTTTCCTGGTGGGGACTTACAGAATATCGGGATTTTGACACAAGGAGCCTGATGAGGCTTGGTCGGGGAGTAAAATTTATTAAAAGAAATAATAAGGATATCGATGTCATCCTCATGACCGATGAATCAAGAAGGAATAAAGTACATATTGCAAATTTTGATTTTAATGGTCGCTTCATAGTAGATAACTTTGAAGGGATGCGTAATACGCTGGTAACCGATGTACTCGACAATTATGTCAATTCAACCCAGGCCAGTGATCAACTGACACAAACGTTGCGTGACTCTTTGGTTTCTGGTATCAATCAGAGAAATGCCCTGCTTGATGGTGACTATCGAGCTGAAGAAAGAAACATCCGATCTGACTATACCAGAGTTACATTTGTATTGGATGATATGATCAATCTTGGAAAAGATGACATTTATGTATTCGGAGCTTTTAATAACTGGCTTCCGTCAGAAGAATGTAGAATGAAATATGACTCTGGAAGAAATATCTATACAGCTGAGGTGGTGTTAAAGCAAGGTTACTACAACTATATGTATGGAGTTGTTAATAATCAAAATAAAATAAACTACCAAGTTATGGAAGGGTCCTGGAATGAAACAGAAAACGAATATCAAGCCTTAGTTTACTATAGGGGCTTGGGTGATTTATATGATAGGGTCATCGGATTTCATACTTTTAATACGAATACCTCACTTCTAAGCTTCAGATAAAACTAAAGTTGAAACGGATTTTTTCAAAATGCAAGTCAAATGAGGCAGTTTTCAGGACATTTATTACATTTGCACACTTTTCCTGAAAAATAAATTCGAATGACAAAATTATCAACTTTAAGTATAATCATTGCTATACTATTTTTTAGTATTTCATGTAAAACTAAAAAAGACATTATTTATCATGCTCCTGAAGATGACATGCAGGAAGAACTACTTGACACGCTGGTCATAACTGATGTTGCTGCCAACCTGGATTCACTTCCAAAAGAAATTCATGGGTCGGCTACCTTAAACTATGATATCATTCATACTAAACTTGACCTGAAGTTTGACTGGGCGAACCAATACGTTTTAGGAACTGCCGATATCACTTTTAAACCGTACTTTAAGCCAATAAATAACATTATTTTGGATGCTGTGGGATTTGAAATCCATTCTGTCACATCTGTCATTTCGGGCAAACCCTATAAATATTCATATAACGGAACCCAACTAAACGTAGAATTGGATCATATTTATGTCAAAGATGAAAAAGCGGAAATTCTGATTTCTTATACTGCTAAACCAAATGAGAATCCAACCCAAGGCAGCGAAGCCATAACTTCAAATAAAGGTCTTTTTTTTATAGATCCACTTGAAAATGATCCAGACCTCCCTACTCAGATTTGGTCACAGGGAGAAACCGAAAATAATAGCCGTTGGTTTCCCACCTTTGACAAACCTAATGAACGATTCACCCAAGAAATAATACTTACTGTAGATGCCAGGTATGTGACCCTCTCAAATGGTACAAAAATATCTTCCAGATTAAATGCGGATGGAACAAGAACAGATCACTGGAAACAAGACAGGCCGCATGCTCCATATCTGGCGATGATTGCAGTTGGAGAGTTTGAAGTGGTTACCGACTCATTGAGAGGATTGCCTATTTATTATTATGTCGAAAAAGGATTCGGTAAGTATGCTAAGAAAATTTTTAACAACACGCCTGAAATGTTAACATTTTTCAGCAATAAACTTGGTTATCCTTATCCATGGGAAAAATATAGCCAGATTGTGGTAAGGGAGTATGTTTCAGGGGCAATGGAAAACAGTAGTGCTGTGGTATTTGGTGATTTTGTGCAGAAAACTGAGCGAGAACTTATCGATAACGACAACGATTACATTGTCGCACATGAGATGATGCACCATTGGTTTGGGGACTTAGTGACTTGTGAAGACTGGTCAGGCTTAACCTTAAATGAAGGTTTTGCTAACTATGCAGAATATCTTTGGTTTGAATACAAATACGGCAAAGATAGAGCTGAATATCATCGAATGAACGACATGAACGGTTATTTCAGTCAGGTTATGAGTGGAGGTGCCCATCCTTTGGTAAATTACTCCTATGACAATAAAGAGCAGATGTTTGATGCACATTCCTACAATAAAGGTATGCTGGTATTACATATGCTCAGAAATTATGTCGGTGATAATGTATTTTTTGAATCTCTCAATAAATACCTTAAAGACAATGAGAATACTTCAGTAGAAGTTGATGAACTCAGAATGGCATTTGAGGATGTAAGTGGAGAAGATCTTAAATGGTTTTTTGACCAATGGTATTTAGGTGTCGGTCACCCTAATCTGGATATTAAATATACTTATAATGATGAAAATAAAGTCTTATTGGTAGAAGTAGATCAATCAAATACGCCAAAAGGATTTTATCCTATTTTTAAGCTTCCTGTTGACATAGCAATCTACTATCCGGATGGAACAGTCCAGTATTATCCGGTTACAATAAATGAAAAAAAACAAAGGATATTGATCGAGGATCTTAAAATGAAACCTGCGACCTATGTATTTGATGGGAAAAATGTTCTTTTTGCTATGATAAATGAGAATAAAACCACGGAACAATATAAAGCTCAGTTTAAGCTTTCTTCCAATTTTATGGATAAAACAATCGCATTCTCAAATACTAATGATGGAAATATAGACCTGATAGATTTGGCTCTTAATGAAGGACATTATACATTCAGATCCATGGCCATAAATGCCATTCCTGATAGTCTCGTTTCTTCGTATGTTAAAAAATTGCAGGATATGACACTTACGGATCCTCATTCAGAAGTAAGGAGAGATGCATTATTAAAACTACTGAATATTGAGGAGTTCGAACCAACCTCTCTTTGTAAATTGATTATGGAAAGCGAACAATCCTATACAGTGTTAAATGTAGCCTTACAGGTTTTGGGGTCAATTGATTCAGAAAAAGCGATGTCATATTTTGAAAAATATAAAAATGAAGAAACTGATCAACTAGCCACCACATTGGTTGGATTAATCCCGGATGAAAAAACTGAATACCTTGAATACCTTGAGAAGAAAGCCAAAACCATCAATTTATATTATCTGTTTGATTTTTATGAGGCGTATCAGGAATATCTGGAAGGTAAAGGATTGACGACAGTTTCCCGTGCAGCAGATAATTTTTTCAATATTTCAAGTGACAAAAACGGAAATATGATCAGAAAATACATGGCTATGTCCTCATTAAATAAAATAGCAGAGGATCTTAAGACCAGATATGATGCTACACCATCAGAAGAAACAGGTACCGTATTGGTTAAGATAATTAACTATATCAGTCAAATTGCTAATAACGAAACCGATCCAACATTAAAAGACAAATACCAAGGGATAAAATAATTTTTCTGGCCATGAGATGATGGCTTTAAATTCAGTTTACCGATTTTATACAATGTCATAAAAATATTTTATATAGATTTTTAACTCCTTCCCTGACTATCGTGATCTTGAAGGTTAATAACTTATCCTGAAATAGCAGAACTCTATAAATTTGTTTCAGCTAAACGGCATTAAAATAAGATTTCTTTCTAAAATATTGACAATCAATTCATCAGAGATTCAAAAGCCTAATGGTTTCATTTATACTATCCACATACCCATGTAAGTAATTGGGTATAGCTGTTTTATCCTGATCCACTAAAAAACTCTTCAATCTATTTCCATCGTAATATTGCAAAATAATAGTACCCTGATCATGACAATCAGGGCAGCCATAACTCTTGTTCAATTCATCAGTTAACTCCTTTGGATATGCATTAAGAAGATAGGCTGCCAGATCAAATTTAGTCTGAGGAAGTAAAGTAAACCTGAGATTTCCATTAAAAAAATTGTCATCCACATCTTCATATAATTGGTCAGGCGTTAGTTTAAATATTTCAAGACATATCTTACCGGTACATTTACCGTAGGAATGACCAAAAATCAAATATCTTTTGTCATCCTCTTTATTTTTAGTGCATCCAAAGATTATCAATATCATAATAATTATATGCACCTTTGAAAGATTTATTGGTTTCATATTTGTAATTTTATTTAATTCAACTTAATTCAAGGGATTATCAAAAAATAACATTTATGTTTTTTCTTATATTTTTTTGACACTATTTATGGACATCAGGGTTAATAAGCACAACACATTAACTATATCATTTGGTTTCAGTTTTTAAAAATTAGAATTTATCAGACATTTAATGTCAATGCACATTGATCAAGATGTATGGAAATCTAATTATACTCTTTATGAAAATAAATAGTAAAAGTACGGCAATCAAACGGATATCATTGACAGAATATTAATCATAATAACACTTTTTTATACCTTGATGATTCCGTTTTACTTATTATTTCTTTTCTTGCATCAAAATTCTAAAAATGCACAGAGAGATCAGATCATGGTACAGTCCTACTTTGAACAGAAATATGGAAATTGTAGAATACGGTCATTTCGGCCCGGCTATTTTATTTTTACCCACAGCAGCAGCAGATTATCTCGAGTATGAACGATTCTTAATGATAGATGTGGTTGCCAAATATATAGAAAGCGGAAAGGTAAAAATTTATTCCATCAACTCAATTAACAGTGAAAGTTGGTTGAACAACAAAATTGATGGAAGAACTAAAGTCGTTCGTCATAATCAGTTCAATCAATATGTTTATGATGAAGTAGTACCATTTATAAAAGGCAGAACTTCTTTTGACACACCTATTTATACTTGTGGTGCATCATTCGGAGCTTTGCATGCCGCCAATCTTTTTTTTAAGAATCCATGGGCCATCAGAGGGTGCATATCCATGTCAGGAGTATATGATTTGGGATATTATTCAAAAAGCTACTGGGATGATGATTGTTACTGGAATAGCCCGCTACACTACCTTAAAGATATGCAAAATGAAGACCATTTGAATACAATTCGTAGCTCAAATCATATTCACATCATGACCGGATCAGGTGACTATGAAGATCCGAGTGGGTCAAGATATCTTTCAGGATTGTTGCATCATAGAAATATACCTCATAATCTGGATGTCTGGGGGTATGATATAAAACATGACTGGCCGACATGGAGGGCGATGTTGCCTTACATTATCGAAACTAAATTCTGATTTCAATTTTGATGCACATATGCCTTTCTCCGGTTAAGAATATCTATTGCTGTTTTATATCAAAAAGATAATTGTTTAGGCTAAATGAGATTTCGATTGCTTTTGATCCTTCCTAAAAGGTGAAGCTATCAAAATCATTGATTCACCTAAAGGGATTGGGTAAAAACAAGGATTTTTTGATAGCACCAAAATAATTTTCAAAAAAGAAGATTTAATCATACCTTTGTCAATATAGTGATTTAATAATATATTGTTAATTCCTTTGCAAGTCATTCTAATAAACATTTCAGCTTTTTTCTTGGACAATTACTATGCGATTCCAGAAGAGCTTTGATCTGTATGCGATGCACTTACAAATCATTTTAGCATAAGTTTTAAAATCATTTCAATGTTAAAATAACTCAAGTATCAGTGGCATTAATCAAATCAATTTCGGGAATTCGAGGTACCATAGGTGGAAAACCAGGTGATAACCTTACACCAGTGGATGTAGTAGAATGTACTGCAGGCCTGGGAGTATGGATGGGCAGGAAAAACAATAATAAAAGGGTAATCGTAGGTCGTGATGGACGAATCAGTGGAACCATTGTAAGCAATTTGGCAGTTAATACTCTATTGTCAATGGGAATAGACGTCGTGGACCTTGGTTTAACAACGACCCCAACTGCCGAAATGATGGTACCGCACCTACAAGGCGGTGCCGGCATTATTTTTACAGCAAGTCATAATCCAAAACAATGGAATGCCCTCAAATTTTTAAATAGTGATGGCGAGTTTATATCAGCCAGGGATGGTCAGGAAATTATTGATATTATAAATAATAAGGATCTCGAATTTGCCGATATTGATCACTTGGGTACATACACAACCTATAGCACAGCCCTTCAATATCATATAGATCAGATTCTAAAATACAAACACATCAATTTAAGTGGCATTAGAAATTCAAACTTTCATGTTGTCATAGATTGTATCAATTCAACCGGCGCACTTGCTCTTCCTCCCCTTCTGGAAGCTTTAGGTGTGAAATTTATCCTATTAAATGATAATCATTTCGGCCATTTTGCACACAACCCTGAGCCCTTGCCTCAACATCTCATAGAGTTATCAAAAACAGTCGTTGATCAAAAGGCCCATCTTGGTATTTCAGTGGACCCGGATGTGGACAGGTTGGCTTTTGTTTGTGAGGATGGTAGCATGTTTGGCGAAGAATATACTCTTGTAGCGGTGGCTGATTATATTTTGGGAAGAGAAAAAGGAAATACAGTTTCAAACCTTTCATCTACGCGGGCTTTGTCAGATGTAACTGCAAAACATGGTGGTATGTACAATGCTTCTGCTGTAGGTGAGGTGAATGTTGTACTTGAAATGAAGCGTACTAATGCCATAATAGGTGGCGAAGGAAATGGCGGTGTCATCATTCCTGACCTTCATTACGGAAGAGATGCCCTGGCAGGAATAGTCGTTTTTTTATCTCTACTTGCAGAAAAAAACATAAGCATGACTCAGCTTAAATCCACTTATCCTTCGTATGAAATTATCAAAGATAAATTTGATTTGACACCGGAAATAAACATTAAAAAAATAATCAGGGATATAAAGACTGCTTTCAAAAATGAAAAACTGAATGATTCGGATGGAATAAAGATAGATTTTGCTGAAGGATGGGTACATTTGCGTAAATCAAACACTGAGGAAATTGTCCGGATATATGCAGAAGCAAAGAGCCGCGAATTGGCTGAAATTCTTATCAGTAGAGTAAAATCTGTAATATGACGATGAATAAATCAATGAATCTGGAGGAATATTTTGCGATTTACCGCAGTCATACTATTGGTCACGATGCAGAATTTAAAACTCCCTATGGAGTTAAGAAAATAATTTATGCAGATTGGACAGCAAGTGGCCGTATGTATAAACCTATCGAAGACATTCTGGTTCAAAAAATTGCTCATTTTGTAGCCAATACTCATACTGAGACAAATGTAACGGGTTCATCAATGACCTTGGCGTATAAAAAAGCAAAAGCTATCATTAAAAAACATGTCAATGCCGATAAGGGAGATATCCTGATATCTTCAAACTCAGGTATGACGGGTGTAGTAAATAAGTTGCAGCGTATTATTGGGTTAAAATTACACGAGAAATTTCAGGATAGAATTAAGTTAGAAGTCGAAGACAGACCAGTGATATTTGTAACCCATATGGAGCATCATTCCAACCAAACCTCCTGGATTGAAACGACTGGCGAGGTCGTTGTCATTGGAGCCACCTCAGAAGGACTGGTGGATTTAGATAGCTTTGCTGCTTTACTCAATAAATATGCTAACAGAAAAATTAAAATCGCAGCTATTACCTCATGTTCTAATGTGACCGGAATCATTACCCCGTTTCACACGATAGCAGGAATGATGCATCGCGCCGGAGGCGTTTGTTTTGTGGATTTTGCCTGCTCAGCACCATATATCAATATTGACATGCACCCAGCCGACGAAGACGAATATCTGGATGCCATTTATTTTTCGCCTCATAAGTTTTTAGGAGGACCCGGAAGTAGCGGCATTCTTATCTTCAATCAAAAATTATATTCAAACCGTGTTCCGGACAACCCTGGCGGTGGGACTGTGGATTGGACAAATCCTTGGGGAGAGCACAAATATCTTGACGAAATAGAAGCAAGGGAGGATGGGGGTACACCCGCATTTATGCAAACCATTAAAGTGGCCCTTTGTATTAAATTAAAAGATACGATGGGTGTAGAAAACATGTTAGCCAGAGAGCATGAATTACTAGATAAAATATGGAAAAAGTTTGATGTCATACCCAATCTAAGGGTGCTCGCTGATCATCATACAGACAGGCTGGGTGTTATTTCATTTTACATTGACGATCTGCACTTTAATCTGGCTGTCAAAATATTGAATGACAGATATGGTATTCAGGTTCGCGGTGGTTGCTCCTGTGCTGGTACTTATGGTCACTACTTACTTAAAGTCTCTCATGAAAATTCAAAAAAACTTACTGATGAAATATCTAAAGGATTTCTGGCCAATAAGCCCGGCTGGGTCAGAATGTCTATTCATCCAATAACAACAGATGATGAAATAGATTTTATTCTCCAATCAATAGAACAACTATGTCTTCACCACTTTGAATGGGCAAAAGAATACATTTATGATGCGCACAGCAATGAATTTACCCACAAGTCAAATCCTCAGACAGAACAAAATCTGGTTGATGAATGGTACAACTGTAGTTTGGTCCAATAGTGAGAAAATATTGACGCTGTAATCCGAACTTTTAAAAAACTAAAAGGCTGTTGCAAAAAAAACTATTTGCAACAGCCTTAAAAACTATTTCAATCTAAACACAATTTCTTTATTCGATAATGATCATTTTCTTTGTATCGAGATATATTCCACTTTCTATCTTATACAACAGGATCCCACTGGCACCCAAATCCTGTTTATTGAGCGTTATGCTGTTTTCCCCTTTATTATAAGTACCTGAAATGGTTTTAATAACTTTGCCGGCTATATCACTTATGGTAATTTTTGCTTTGGCAGCCTCCGGTAGTACAAATGAAATTTGAGTATTTTCTTTAAATGGATTCGGAATGTTTTGTCTTAGCTCAAAATCGTTTGCAAGATTTTGATTACCCAAAATTGTAAATCTGATATCCATACTATTTAATCCAACATCATATGCTTCAGACCTGGTAATATCAGAGCTTATCCTTAATTTAATTTCTTTTTCCACCGCTGATTTAAGTTTGAATTTCAAAGTAAATAATGGTGTCTCAGAATTTAATATCACCGGCTCAGAACTATTCCAACTGGTAGTAATGATTCCCTTACTAATATTATGGAGACCAAAATTACTCTCATTTAATTCAAGGCCTACCGGCAATACTTCTTTAAATTCAAGTAACTCCTGATCAAAATGTAATGTAAATTGATAGCCAAGCACATCAGTAAATGATGCTGCATAAACAGGGATCAATAATTCATCTGTGCCCTTAGCTCTTCTGATTTCAGCTTCTAATGCAAAGGTTCTGTTACTTCTTGGTTCTGCCTGGCTATCATTTGCGTTTACAATGGCTGAATTGTTAACATCTCCAATCTTGATGGCATAAAAATTCTGATTACTCTTACTATCAGCCAATAAATTATATGTATATTTTTCAGTATAAGGGAATGGATCCTCCTTATTGCTGAATTCATGGTTGGATGTTACAAACCTCCATGATTTTTGACCGTTTGGAAAATCCTGCGCTATACCCAAAATATTTTTTCTTAGGTTTAAAAGATCGGATGCCGTGACTCTGCCATTATTATCAACGTCAGCTGCGATTATTTTCTTAGGATCATTGAGTGTTTCCACTCCCAGTATGTGTCGTTGAATCATCACTAAGTCTAAGGTAGAAACACCATTCATGATATCCCGGTTGTCACTCAAACCAACATTATAATTATAAGTAGTGGGCAATGTATTGAATGAAAAATTCCCATTCGCATCAGACTTAATTGTCTTATTCAATTCTGAAAAATTGCTTCCAAGTGTTATATCACTGCCAGCCATTCCTGCGCTACCAGCCGATATTTTACCACTTATCGATGCAAAATTAACATTAATATCCGGGCAAAAATCTGCATTATCCTGCAATACAAGTATAATGGTACAATAATCCTGATTTCCCGCCAGGTCGGTCAGGCTCACATTCAAGGATATCTCATGTGACTTTCCATTAGGTATATCTGAGCAACTAAATCTTAACCCTGATGTTTTTAGAAGAGGCTTCCATACCTGGGCTTTACCTGACTCATACTCTGCCTTGGTTGCTTTCACACCATTTCCTTTGAAATAATGCTCAATATATTTTAATGTATCTACTGGTTTTGCATCATAGAAAGTAAACCACAGGCTATCCTTAGGTGTACAATTATCATAACCTCCTTTGTCATAATCCTTAGCCCAAATTTCTGCAGTTCCATTACTGTTCATGACTGCTGTCGTAAGTGAGGTGATACAATATGGAGTAGGTTTTTTGTTTTCAATCAGATCAATAGTGTGTGTACAGAATGCTTTGTTGCCGCATCTGTCTTCTACTGTCCATTTGACTCTGTATTTACCGTTTGCCAATGTATCAAGGAATCTGTTAGTATATTTAGTTTTGATGGGTATAACCCCATTTTGGGTAAACAATTCGTATTTCCAGATGAGATTTATATTATCTTCCGGACAATCGTCTATAGCTGTCATGGTAAAGTCCACAACATCCTGACATGCACCATACGAAGGTATAGTCCTGTCCACACAAGAAAACTCAAAAATCGGAGGTACATCATTTAAGAGTTTAATGATTTGTACATATTCATACCATCCATGACCATAGACTGGCGATGCTTCATTATATGTACACCAGTCCAATACGGTCCAGGTTCTTAATATCTTCTCACAGGCACCATCAGCAAATTTAAAAACCTGATCTTTATAATGGGCCGCTACGAGACTGCAATTATCCTCTGTCCAGGTTGGCTTATTATAACCTTCCGGTAAGTCAGCAGGACTCAGCAAAGATCTGCATTTTTTAGTTTCATAATTTTTTGGCCATTCAATGTCATCATACGGATCATTGTAGTTTTTGATATTCACATAAAAAGGATCAGAATCTATCAATGTAATCACCTGAACGCAACTGTTTCTGTAATTCTGCTTATCTTTTACTGTCCATACTCGTGTGACAATACCGGTTCCGCATCTTGATATTGAATCAGTATCTTTATACCATACAGAATCAACTCCACAATTGTCCACGTATAGAGGCTCTCCGGTTACTTTTAGATCTTTATAATCTGCCTGACAATCCAATATGATGTCAGGTGGACAATGTGTTATGTATGGAGGAAGTTTATCAGCGACTCTCACTTCAACCATGCAAGTGTTTGAATTGCCATGAACATCTGTGACGCGCATTTCAACCATCACAGAAGTATTTACCTCTTCACAACAAAACTCAACTGTAGGTGTAAATATTGATGTACCAAATCCACAGGCATCTGTCATCTTTCTGGCATCAAATCTCAGGATACCGCAATTATCAGTACTGCCATCGTCAAATGTAGTAGCATTTACAATTGCTTTGCCGGTTCCAGTGATCGATGCCACCGTATAAATGTCACACACGGCATTTGGCCTCACATCATCTATGACCTTGACTTTAAATGTACAACTGGATGAATTTCCGCATTGGTCGGTTACTATCCATCTCATAGTGCTTGACCCTAATGGAAGATTAGTAATTGTTCCTGTTGTTTGGTTCACATTTGTTGATACATAAGGAGACTCAGCAATTTCATCATTTCTGTACTCCAGAAAATAACTCAGAACATCAGAACACTCTACCCCTATTGCAGGCTTTGGAACTTTATATGTAGCTGAACATTTGAAATTATCAGTAGAAATGGTTAAATTAGAAGGGCATGTTAGTTCGGGCCCCTCCCTGTCAAGGACTTTAATTATTTGATTATGAATAATAACGTTTCCGCTACACCAATCTATTACTTTATGGCTCCTTAATAGCTTATAAGATCTTGGACATAAATCAATTTTAATATCGGTAGGTGGAATAATCTGAACATTATTGCACAAGTCTCCTTTGGGAAAACCGGTTAGTTCGACAGGTGGGATTGAGTCTCCAAATATCACACACGACAATGGCTCGGGATTACCATTTAAACCATCATAGTTTGGTGGAAATACGAGGGTTGAAAGACTATTTCTATACACGTAGATCAATTGACAACATGAATTTGCCTGATTACCTTTATCATCAAATCCTGCCCAGCATCTCTTAATCACTTTAGAATAAATGTCTTGACAATCCTGACGAATCAAAGAGTCAGTATATGACAATGTTGCATTGCTGCAATCATCTAATCCTGTCACAACATACTCATTATCAGATATATTGATGAATGTAATAGGTTTGAGTGTTGGAAATCTGACTACTCCTCCAGATTGCTTAAATATAAGGTGAATGTTGTTCACTTTACCGCCTACTCCATTACTAAGGTCGTAAACTGTAACAAGCCAGTTTCCTCCCATCGGCTTCCCGTTAAAAATTGACAGTGGATTGTGTGGTTTGAATCTTCCTGATATGGCAGGAACTACTGACGCCTCGCAGCTTATCGGTCCGACAGCACCATCATCAAAAGAAGCCATAAGATTTTTTCCGGTGTTACACGCTGCTTGTTGTAAAAACAATGGCACAGTAACTCCATCCGGTGATGTAATATTTGCGGCAATATCAGATATTCTGTCGTGAGAAATGTCCATATATACATCCAAATCTGTAATAGTGCTTCCTTTAATTTGTCCCACAGGTATGATGAAAGTATTGCTGTTAGGTGATCCAGCACTCAATGTACCATCGATAATTTTAGCAGCAACCGGCACCACTTCAGATAATGGTTTACCTGGCCGAAGGTCAGTTGCGCAAGTAGCATAAACAGTATCACATATCAGATTTGGACCATATTTATCCTGCACTAATATTTCTCCCCAACAGCTGTTACCATTAGGACCTATAATCTGCGTTTTCAATGTTTGGCCTATGTTTGCTTTAGTCACCTTATTTCCAAGTATGGCTCCGTTGTTACCTATTATTTGTACGGTGTATTTATTATAGCACCCATAATTATTTCCTTCCAAAAGCATCTGTGGTGTAACAATAGTCTGGCAATCTTCGCCAAGCGAAACCTGCACCAAATCATTACAGGCGATTGCTCCCGTCGGATTTGGAAATTCATTTATTGTGATGCTAAAAGGACAAGGAATCCCAACATTACCAAAAGCGTCGTAAACAACATAACTCATCGTATGATTTCCTATTGGAAAGAAATCCCCTTCTTTAAGGTTAACAGTTTGAGGATTAGTATTAACAATTTTATAATCATCAGGCAAACCTGATACACCAAATACGATGGAGTTATTGACCGGATCCGGCACTACTCCTTCTGACATTAGATTGGCACACGAGGACACTACAGTCGCATTAG
Source organism: Saprospiraceae bacterium (assembly GCA_016722285.1). Lineage (GTDB taxonomy): Bacteria > Bacteroidota > Bacteroidia > Chitinophagales > Saprospiraceae > OLB9. The sequence continues at coordinate 225,967 of JADKGI010000030.1, read as the reverse complement.
TAAAAGATGCAAGATGCCCACCATTATTGCTACCAATTTTAAAAACACTTATATGCGGGGCATTTGCCACTATTTCTATCCGAAAACTAGAGTTAGCGGGCACTTTTATGATATTATTATTGGGAATATTAATTGTATATACAGTTGTATTCAAGTCAGGTATTGCTGCTAAATGGCTTCCTAACAGCACATTACCCGGTGAGCTATAGATATTAATTTTTACAATTGGAAAATTTACAGACTGATATACTCCCAGATTTACTGAGGTAATTCTAAGATCTGTAGGTCCACCGTGTAAAAAGGTTCTTGAATATTTGGTTTGTCCTACGTTACAAAATATAGTTCCATTTATTGAAAACTGATCCGTATTTTGATTGAAAGTAAGATTTGAAGGGGTAATATCAGGAAAAGCAAAACCAAATGATGGAATCACCTTTCCACATTCACCTGGCTTTAAATTTTCAACAATGTTTCCTGGACAAGGTGCCAGTACAGATAAATCACTACTTGAATTAAGCCACGGTATCAAGACATCTGCAGATCTTTCCGGATTTGACACATAATTCTTGCCGAAATTCATTAAACCTGTCTTTAAAGAATGTTTGCCTGCATAAGCTCCGGATGCTGAAATATTTACTGTCGTAGCAAATATTAAGGCGAAAAAGGTAAAAATATTTTTCATATTTTTGTGTTTTACTATTGAACAAGATTGAAATACTTCCACTTTAAAATTGACTAATTGTGTTTATAAAATAAATATACATGTGTATATAAATGATTTTCAATTATTTATAAATAAATCAATATTCATATTTTTATAAATTATCATCTATAAGTTTAATAGGCAAACATTATACCAAAAAGTAATATGAAGCGTAACCTAATTCTGGTAGAGGTGTAGCGAGGATATCTGTGATGGGAGCTGCAGAAGGTATTTATCTTTTATTGTTGCGCCCGTGGTGGAGAATTGCCTATATTTGCCATGAAACAATTCAGATCACTAAGAAATGGAAGATTCGATTATTTGTAAAAATTGCAGTAATAATCTTTTAAAGGAACAAATCTATTACCCGGTATGTGGTCAAAAAACTGACGCCCATGTTTTAAGCGTTAAGGAATTGGTTAGTAATTTCTGGAGTTCGGTTTTTAATTTTGACAATACACTATTTAAAACCATTAAACAAATTTGGGCTCCTTGGAAACTGACTAAATTCTATGTCGAAGGAAAAAGAAAATCCTTTCTGAACCCAATGAGGCTCTTCATTTTTATGTTGCTATTCCATTTTGGATTCCTGGTATCTCTTACCCATATAGATAATATCCAAACTCGCTCCTTTAATGAATATACCGAACTTGAAAGGTCCAAGCTTTATGAAAAATTTCTTTTATTCAATGAAAAATCCACACCAAATGGACCTGTAAAAGCTTATTCAGATAGCATTCAGTCGAAACTCTTCACGAAAATAAGAACGCCAGACAAGGATACATTCTATCTTGGAAATTTAAATTTAACTAAATATCCCATTACCCGTAAAGATGCCATTGAGATTCCGACCGATTCAATCTATTCAAAATATAACATCACATCATTTTTTGACAAAATTATTGTCAAACAGATGATCAGGATGAGTCTCGACAGAGCCGGAACATTGAAATATGCCATTGGAAATGCTGCATGGGGCTTAGTTGTAGCTGTCATATTAATGGGGCTTTTATTTAAACTACTGTATATCAGGAAAAGACGACCATATGTAGAGCACCTGGTTTTTTGGATGAATGTCCATTCGTTTTGCTTTTTACTAGTCACACTTATAGTCTTTTTCACCATGAATGTAATTAGTTCAGATGATCCCGGAGGTATCCTGGCTGCTGGTCTGGGCATTACTCTTCCAATAGTCTTGTATATATCCATGCTGAAATATTACAAGCAAGGAAAGCTAAAAACTTTTGTAAAGTTTTTCATTACATCAGGATTTTATTTGATGGTTGGGGTATTTGTGGTTTTAATCGTGAGTCTGATAAGTTTGGTATTTTTTTAATATATCCTAAAATAAATGTTAGGTACAAATTTCTTAAAATGAAAATGGTCACCCCCCAGCGACCATTTCCAAATTATAATCCCATAAACATATCCAAAAGATGATTGCCTCGATATATCTCAAATAAAGGACAATAGATTCTTAACTAATAACTCAACTAAATCATGATGCAATATTACATCCCCATATTGAACTACTAAAATACAAAAAATCATATTTATAATATTTAATAAGTTTTAATATAAATTTAATATATTTATTCACAACTGAAAATCAATTAGAAATCAAGATAAAATCCCCAATCAATAAAATAATCTGTATTATTTAAGTAAATATTCGATACTTAATATTCTTTTCTAATTAATTTTTATGAAGAAATAGGCAGAAAATGGCTCTTTTGTAAGTAGTTCAGAATAAATTTGTGGTTTTACGGTTAAGATTAAAAATATAATGAAGATTAATACTTTAAAGATAATTATCTATTGCTTTGCATCAATCCTGATTATTTTCTCGTGCAACAACAAAAATTCATCTTCGAAAGGAGGATTGACAGATTTACTAAAATATGGCATCCCTTATTCCATTAAAGCGCCTTCCGATGTTGCAATAACAAAGATTGGGAAAGGAGAACTTTCAGATGTGTCCATTAAAAATAATTCGGGATATGATCTTCAGATATTTATGGGGAGTGCTAGTACCAGTGACTTAAAAAAGAATCATAGATTCTAAAAAAATATCGTTATTACAAATCCATCTTTTTCCAAAATAGTTGAAGAATATGATGACGGATTTCTATTTGAAAAAACCAATGATGAAGGGAACAGAACTTATGATTTTGTCATTGTTAAAATAATAGGGCCAAATGAAATAAACTTCCAAAGTGGAAACAGTAAAGAATTTACTGAATCTGATGTAAAAAAAATGGTTGCTTCAATTCGTAATTGATGATAAAAACATAAGACAATATTTTTTATTCCAAATGACAATTTATTATAAAGCTCTGAGCATTTCAGTATGCAATAGTTAATTGCATCCAAAAGGCAATATTGCACTTTACAAAAATGCGTTTAATGATTTTTCTATGATATTCAGAGCCATAATGATTTGCTGTTCATTTATAACTAAAGGGGGTGCAAGTCTGATTTTATTACCATGGGTAGGTTTTGCAAGTAGTCCGTTATCTTTGAATTCCATGCATATATTCCATGCCAGATAGGAATCCTCTTCAGAATCGATCACTATCGCATTCAAAAGTCCTTTGCCCCTAACTGTAGTGATTAGTTTGTTTCTGGAAGCTATTGCGCTCAGTCCTTCCCGAAATAGCTGTCCCATTCTCATGGCATTGTCTGTCAGGTTTTCATCTATGACGACTTTAAGTGCTTCCATTGCTACGGCACATGCCAATGGATTACCACCAAATGTCGAGCCATGTTCGCCTGGCTTAATGGTGAGCATTACTTCATCATTGGCCAGAACAGCAGAAACAGGCATGACACCACCAGATAATGCTTTTCCCAGCAAAAGTATGTCTGGTTTAATATCCTTTTGTTGGCAGCATTTGTCCGCATTGCAGGTACAGTTTTGGCATGTAGCCAGTAAAGTGCCTGTTCTGGCGATACCTGTCTGGATTTCGTCCGCAACAAACAGGACATTATATTTTCTGCATATCCGTGCTACTTCTGCCAGGTAATTTTCTGCAGGTACCACCACACCTGCTTCTCCCTGAATCGGCTCAACAAAAAAAGCGGCATAGTTAGGATCGTTTTGTAAAATTTCCTCCAACGCATTCAGGTCATCATATGGAATTGTGTCAATGCCTGGCATAAATGGACCAAAACCCTGACGAGCGGCTGTATCATTTGATGCTGACACGACTGATAAGGTTCGGCCATGAAAGTTGTTTCTGGCAAAAAGCAATCTGGCCTGATCCTTTTCTACGCCTTTTATCTTATATGCCCATTTTCTAGCTAATTTCATGGCTGTCTCAACAGCCTCCACACCAGAGTTCATCATTAATACCTTATCAAATCCAAATAAATTTGCCATAAATTCCTCGCATTCTCCTAACAAATCGTTGTGAAAAGCTCTGGATGTCAGAGTCAGTTTACTTGCTTGTTTTGTCATAGCTTTAATAATGCGCGGATGGCAATGGCCTTGATTGACAGCTGAATAGGCTGACAGAAAATCAAAATATTTGTGACCATCTACATCCCATACAAAAACACCCTCTCCCCTATCTATTACTACAGGGACAGGATGATAGTTGTGGGCTCCGAATTTATGTTCTTTATCAATATAAGATTGTGTTTTAGCTGATTGTTCTGAAGTAGATGTGGCCATAAATTTTAGATATATTAAATGTTACAATAAGATTGTAAAGATACAAAAATTGTAGCAATTAAAATAATTTAACTTAAATTATCTTATATTTACGTCATATTTACTTTTAATTATAAAATTTAAGTCATTTTACCTTTTATTTTATGGAAAATACGCAGCAAAAGCCGGATCATTATGATCTTGAAATTTTAAAAATGCTTGAAAATGACGGACGGATCGCATTTTCCAACATAGCCATAGAGTTGGGAATATCAAATACTATGGTGCATCAAAGAGTGTCAAAACTGACTGAAAGCGGAATTCTCAAAGGAGTAAGACCGATCCTCGATGAAAAAAAACTGGGTTTTGATTGGGCGTCTTTTACTGGGCTCACATTGGATAAAGACCATAAATCAGAACAAATTATTGAAGCCCTAAAAGATATTAAAGAAGTATCCGAATGTTATTATGTAACCGGAGCTTTCACTTTGTTTATAAGAATCAGTGCCAAAAACCATGAACATATGCGCAAAATTCTCTATGAAAAAATCGATAATATACCAGGTATTTCAAAAACTGATTCATTTATGGAACTGGGTTGTGCATTCAAGAGAAACATCATTTTGTAAAATAGCCAATTATGAATAAAGCCGTAAAGAATAACTGACCTGGTAAATTTGACAAAATTAATAAGGCAGTTAGCTTGAAATATAAATTATCTTTGCATGCAAAATATCTCTGCTTTTGAAAGTTCTTCTGATTACTCCTCCTTTTACACAATTGAATACATCATATCCGGCAACATCTTACCTGAAGGGTTTCCTGAATACTCTGAATGTTGAATCCGTACAGGCAGATCTCAGTCTGGAAGTGATATTGAAAATATTTTCATCTTCAGGCTTAAGATATCTTTTCAATTTGATACAAGATAACGAGTCAGAATTATCTGAAAACACGTTCCGGATATTTAATCAAAGAAATAAATATATCAGTTCCATTGATAGTGTTATTGCTTTTCTTCATAATACTAATCCCACTTTGGCACACACAATATGTAATGGTGGATTTCTTCCTGAAGCCAGTCGGTTTAGTTTTGATTCAGAATTGCTGTGGGCATTTGGCAGCATGGGAGTTCAGGATAAAGCCCGACATCTTTCCACTCTGTACCTTGAAGATTTAGGAGACTTAATTACTGAGGTTATAGATCCATACTTTGGATTCAGCAGATATGCTGAAAGGATAGCTCGGACAGCCACACATTTTGATGATATCTATGACGAATTAAAGGTTCATAACACTATTATAAGCGATTTCATGTTAGAAATCCTTGATGAAAAGATCCGGGAATACCTTCCCTCACTGATATGCATCACAGTACCTTTTCCGGGTAATGTTTTTTCCACTTTCAAATGCGGTCAATTCATTAAGACAAAATATCCGGCAATTACAGTGGCTATAGGCGGCGGTTATGCAAATACGGAACTTAGAAAAGTATATGATGACAGAGTATTTGAATTTATAGACTATATAACTTTAGATGACGGAGAAGCCCCGTTACAGCATCTTATTGAATATTTGAATGGCGAAAGATCAAAGTCCGCACTTAAGAGAACATTCTGTTTAGAAAAAGGCTCCGTAACGTATATCAATGGCTCAAAGGAACTGGACATAGCACAAAAAGATGTCGGAACACCTGATTATTCCGACCTTAAACTTGACAAGTATTTGTCAGTGATTGAAGTCATAAATCCTATGCATAGATTATGGAGTGATGGCCGATGGAATAAAATCACCCTGGCACATGGTTGCTACTGGGGGAAATGCTCTTTTTGCGATGTCACTCTGGATTATATTAAAAGGTATGAACCTGTTTCTGCAGCCCAGTTATGCGACAGGTTAGAAACCATTATATCCCAAACTGGCCAAAACGGATTTCATTTTGTTGATGAAGCTGCTCCTCCGGCTCTGTTAAGGGACCTTGCTTTAGAAATTATTAAACGTGATCTGACGATTGTATGGTGGACAAATATCAGATTTGAAAAGAGTTTTACTCCGGATCTGTGCAGGCTCCTGAAAATGTCGGGCTGTATTGCCATATCAGGAGGCCTTGAAGTAGCTTCTGACAGGCTTCTCACAAAAATGAAAAAAGGAGTCACCGTTGCTCAGGTTTCAAGGGTCGCTCATTCTTTTACTTCGTTTGGCATCATGGTTCATGCTTATCTGATGTATGGATTTCCTACACAATCCATTCAGGAAACTATTGATAGTCTTGAAATGGTAAGACAAATGTTTGTAGCTGATATCATACAATCGGGATTCTGGCACCAATTTGCTATGACAGCACATAGTCCGGTTGGACTTGAACCAAAAGAGTTTCAAGTGATAAATACAGGACCAACCTTTGGTGGTTTTGCTGAAAATGACCTCTTCCATGAAGATCCAACCGGGGCTGACCATGAGATATTCTCAAACGGCTTAAAACAATCAATATATAATTTTATGCAGGATGCCGGACTTGAAAAACCACTGCAGACCTGGTTTGACTTTAGAATTCCACAAACTCTTGTTCCGGAAAATTATATTGAGTTATGTTTGACTGAAGTTGTCACTGAAACTCCGCGCCCCCATGACAGGTTTATCTGGATTGGTGGTGATGCTGTAGAATTGATTTTTTCAAAAGTAAAGAAAAAGAAAAAAGATGAAAACAATCAGGAATATGCTGAAATTATATTTTCAGACATCAAAGAAAAATTATACCATATATATTGAAAAAGAAAAAGCGAATGGCTTATAAATCAACTTGGGAATGCAAGCCCACATTCAAATCTGAAATACACTTATCAGGATATGTCAAATAGCTACGAAGAATCAGGATTCGGACATTTTTCTGACTTTTACAATTCAGGCATTTTTATACATTTGATGGAAAAAGGAATGCTCTTGATTTGAAAGGATTATACATGTATTAAGTATTATCTTAGTGAGTTTCCCTTTTTTAATGTTTAGTTTATTCGCCTTATCTGATTATTGTGACATCGCCCTGATACTTCCACACTGTTCCATCTGACAGGACGAGTTCAGCAACAATCAAAAGTACTCCGGGTTGAACCGGTTTGCCATTAAATGTTCCATCCCATGCAAAAGTGGGATCACCTGGTAATAAATCATATCCGGAATATACATTTTCAGCCCACCTGCTGAATATCTTGATATAATTTATCTTTTCAATACCTCTGGTCTGGGGAATAAAAAACAGCTGGTTATTTCCACTTGATCCGGGTGAAAATATGTTGGGTACTGCTTTCCCGATATCATTGGACACTCTTACCAATACTGATTTTTTACGCCTGCAATAACCATCTATAGAATATTCCAAATTATAAATAGAATTAACAAATGGTCTAACCCATAACTCAGGACAATCGTCACATATTATAGTGTCTCTTTTTGTCCATATCAGAGTGGCTAGGCCGGAAGGATCGACTGTAAATTCTGGCTTCAGCAATAATGAATCCCCAAACTTTATACTGAATTCATTGTCAATATTAAGCGATAAGTCGAGACCTGCATCCACCACAACTTGTCTTGAAAGCTTACAACCCAGTTTATCTGTAATATCTATTTTGTATGTTCCCGGACTCAAATTGAAAAATTCAGTTTGAGATCCCTTATTTATACCATTGAAAGTAATCTGATAAGGAGCCGTTCCATTTAGGGATGCTAACCTTATGATTCCATTATTTACTTCATTGCAGATAGGTGGTACATTATCTATGGCAAGATTCGTAAACCTTTGTGGTGTTACTGCCACCTCAACATTTTTAGCAGTAGTGCAGCCAGTCAGGTTATTGGTGACTGCAAAAGTGTAGGAACCCTCCTTGTCAATCCCAATGATATAGTCGCTGATTATCGAAGATATATTTCCATTGGAAGTTGTCCAGGAAGTCTGATAAGGACGACCAAAAGAGGATCCGGTCGCATCCAAAACTACAGCTCTGCTTTCACATTCCAATACTCCGGTTTTTGTAATTATCACATCAGGGCCTATGGTATCAGCTTCTACAGTAAGTAATATTGTATCTTTGCAACCTCTGCTGTCTGAAACACGCAAAGTATATAAACCAGCCTCGGTCGTATTTACAGTGCCAGAATTGTAGATTATTCCGGAAGGGCTCACCCATTGGAATATTACATCCGGCAGTATAGCATTCGCTTTCAACTGTGCTGTCATTTCTTTGCAAGATATATTACCAGCAGTGTAAGTAAATTTGGGGGGGGTGTTATCTATTTTGACTTCAAAATTTTTAACAATGCTTGTACACCCATTATTTCCGGTAAGCTGTACAGAATACATTCCTGGTATGTTTGTTGTAGGTGAAGCCACGGTAACTATGTTTCCGGGAGGAAATACCCATTTATATTTTAAGGGTGTATTGTCTGACATGACCATTAAAGGAATGGCTAAAGTGTCGCATGGCAACAGGAAAATATCGCTGATCAATACCTGAGGTTTTGAAATGTCCTGCGATACAGTGACATCTGCTTTAGCAGTACATCCATTTGATCCGGTGACCGTTACAGTGTACAATCCCTGGGTAAATACTTTAGGATGACCAAGTTTGCTCTCAAATCCATCGGGACCAATCCAGAAATAATCGTTAATTACTGATGTGGGGTTAACCCCAATATTGATTTTTGCTTTATCGCAGGTCAAGGTATCAGTATATGTTTCAAATTCAGGTAATTGTACCGACTTAAAAACATTAAATTCAGAAATTGTGGAACAATAATTACTCCCTGTTATTTTGAGAAAATACCGGCCGCCGTCTTTAATTGTTAATAAACCCTCAGTTATTTTATCAACAATATTCGGGCCATTCCACAGGTATTCTATTCCGGTACCATCTATTTCCACACCTATATCAATAGTCGAATTTTTGCAATCTATTGTATCCAGAATTTGTTTTTTTATAACAGGTCTTGCGTTATCCTTTAATACCATTACCGTCCCTTCTGTTATACAATCTTCCATACTTTTTAGTGTAAATCTGTATAATCCATCAAAAGAAGAATTATATTCAAATACTCCATCCGGTACTGATGTGGGATTAGTTGCATTTGTCCATTTGATTGTTGTTCCAAAACCTTCCGGAATAATTTGTATAGAAGACAATACATCTCTGCAATTAATCACGCTTGATTTGGCTTCAAAAACAGGATAATTTCTTTTCTCCTTAACAATCACTGAATCTATTGATATACAATTGTTTACTCCTCTAACCTCAGCATAATACTTGCCGGGTTGTGTAACCAAAACATTCTGCCCGCTGGTATTGCCAGGAAGCCATTTTATAGTCACAGGGCTCTGAACTATATTTAGCTGGAGCTCCACAGTCGGCAATTTGCATGTAATTGGATCGGGTTCCAAAATATTAAAAACAGGACGCAAAGTGTCATACTCTAAAACAAAGTCAATTTGGGATTTACATCCATTGGGTGCTATACCTGAAAGCGAATATTGGCCACCTTTAAATGCATAAACATCTTGACCTGTCTTGGAGAAATTTTGAGGCCCGATCCACGTAAACTTAGTATTATTTATACTTGATCCTGCCTGCAATTTGACCGAATCCTGAAAACACATAATCGGGCTGAACGATGACCTTATGACCGGTATTGTATCATTTCTCACAATTTCAATGCTACCACTTGTCACGCAATCTTTGACATTGGTTAAGGTATAATTGTAAGTACCGGTGTTCTTAACAAATGGTGATTTTAAATTAGAACTAAAGCCCGGACCGGAATACAAGATAGTCTTAACATCCTGATTTGTTAAAATAATCTGGACACTATCCTTAAGACAACTTATTTCATCATAAATGATATCGGCTGTGGTATAAATTCTGTCATCTATTATTTCAATTGTGCGTTCGCTCTTACATCCTGAATCAGGATCTGAAATCGTAACTTTATACATACCAGAAGTAATAATCCTGGGCTCACCAACATTATTTTCCAATAAACCCGGACCTGACCAAATGTACTTATAGTCACCGGATTGATTAATCATTTTAATCTGAATAGTATCTGCTCCACACTTGATGGAATCTATTCTGAATGTCACTAAAGGTACTTCAGGTGAATTCTTGATACTTATAGTTTTGGAACTCATGCAGCCATTTTCAGATATGAAAGTGACCGTATAAGTTCCTATTACTCCAACTTTGGGTTGCAGCTTGTCAGAAACAAATCCCTGCGGGCCTGACCATTTTACGGAATTCAAAGGCCGATCTGGTACTGCCATTATTACCACCGAATCCACCAGGCATGACAAATCTTCTGCGCTGAGTATCATATCAGGCAGATTAGTATCCTTTTGTACATCAAATACCTTACTTGATTTACACCCATTTTCAGCTGAAATTATTTCAATCGAATACTGGCCGTTTTGAGTAAGCTGAGGTGATGGAGAGAAGGATAAAAACCCCGGTCCTGACCATCTGTAAGATTCAATAAGCTGATCTGAGCTTATCATAGGGCTGACTGAGGTATTTTGACAATTGATGGTATCTACCTTCAAATTTATTTGAGGGCTAAGTTTATTTTCTGATACACTGATGGAATAAAGTTTATTGCAGCCGTTTTTCAGATTTTTTACTTTGACACTATAGCTGCCTGGTGCACCCACAGATGGTTCCTTTGAGTTAATATATTTTGTTGGCACACCTGTCCACAGATAAGAGTAGCTTCCTGATGAAACGGTGTGTTCAACTTTTAGTATGACTGAGTCTTTTGAACAAGTTATTTTGTCTGATGTAAGTTTAGGTTCTACAAATGATAACTCATCTTGAATTAATATTGAGTCAGAAGCAATGCAACCGTTTTGCCCCTTGACACTCAGGATATATAAACCTGGTTTTGTAATCCTTGCACCAGTGGGAGTAATTATTATTTGATAGCCATCTCTTGACGTCCATGTCTTTTCAGAAACAGGCTTACTGATAGTATGTGTAATATTGATGGTATCCTTTGCGCAGGTCAACGTATCGCCAACTAAAATTATCTTTGCAAAACTGTCATCCCTGAAAATTACTTTCGTAACAGAATCCTGACAACTATACAGCTGATTAGTTACTGAAATTACCAATTTGTAACTGCCTTCTTTCAGCACTTTTAGGGAATCCGCTTTCGTATCCCCCAGAATGACCCCATTTGAAGTGGACCACAAATAACTTAAATTAGCAGTTTGAGTACCAATGTTATTTCCCTTTAATACTATTGAATTACCTGTACAATTGACAGAATCACTGGAAGAAACAATATTTGTTTTAAGTTCAATCACTCTCAGATCCAGATTTATTACTGAATCACAAAGACCTTTTTTTATTGCTATTGTATAATTGCCTGCTTTTGAGTAACTTTTTCCATCAATCTGCACAGAGCTTCCGGCGCAAATAAATTCTATTCTGTTGGTAGGAGGTATGGCTTTACTTATATCTACTTTCATACAGTTTTCTGAAAAGGATGCACATACTCCCTGGCTATAAAAATTACTATTAAAAGCAGCCGGTGAAAAAAAAGATCCCGGTCCAGGTAGGTTATTCGACTGCATCTTTGCATTTTGTACGCTGCATATATTGTAACTTCCCGGAGCCTGATTCCTCATATCCACATTTTGTTGGTATCCGGATATTATGCTGTCTTTGACTATTACATTTGTGTAATCATAGAGGTTATTATTTTGAGTTCCGGATGGAAATGTTTTGTTGATTTTCAAAAGCAGTGATGAGTCATTTTCACAAGTTAGAATATCCGAGTTTGATATTTGTCCAGGTTCGAGAATACACTCCCCGCAAATGATCCCTTCCTGCCTGCAAAAAACCAACTCAGCTCCCAATAGAGTTCCGTTTCCAACATCTTCAAAGTCGATACAGCGAAGAGTCCAGGTACCATTAACTGTTCCTACCTTATAATCTTCAAGGCAACCTATATATGGATGATATTGCCCTTTATACGTGACCAAACTTTGCCACTGTTGATCATTTTCCCATTTAGGCAAGATGCCGGCATCTGGCGACGGGCTGGCAGCGCAAGGAACAAATGTCACATCCCAGGTAATCAAAGGTGTATTCGTCGCTACAATATCGCCCCCAATTAACGTAATTTTCTGACCTGAAGGTGAGATTAATTCAATAAACAACTCCTTCATAAAAGGGTGCTTGAATTTCACTCTTACCGCACACAGGCCCTGATTTCCTGAAGAAAGACTATTATTTTGAGCGCCGGATATCAATAGAGAAAAGTTAGTGGTATCCGCACCTTCATTATACGTATCCACTATTGGATATGAACTTTTTGAAAGCCCGCATTGTGATTTTCCCTGAAAAATTATCCCAAAAATTAAGGCAATAAAAAAATATCTCATCAGCAAAGATTAATGATCTAATTATTGAAAATATACATAGAGGAAAATCAATGATGCACACACAAATATATGATATTAGTTAATATTACCGGTAAAATGAATCCTTATTAAATGATATTCATCACAATTTTTTAATATATTGCATATTATCAGTTAATTTCGCTGCGGCAAGAAAAATGATTTGGAATTTAAATAAAATGAGTCCATGAAAAAAGTATTAGTTGCTAACAGAGGTGAAATTGCTTGTCGGGTTATAAGGACACTCAGGAAATTGGGAATAACCAGTGTTGCGGTCTATTCTGATGCAGATAGTAATGCGCTACATGTAAAAATGGCGGATGAATCATACCATCTCGGCGGTTCACCCAGTTCTGAATCTTATCTGAAACAGGATAAGATCATTGATATATGCATTAAAAATAAGGTTGATGGTGTTCACCCTGGTTATGGATTTTTGAGTGAAAACTCAGCGTTTGCCTTAAAATTGCAGGAAAATAATATTAAATTAATTGGACCATCAGCATATTCCATGGACATCATGGGGGATAAACTTTCAGCAAAAGATGCAGTAAAAGGATTTGGTATTCCAATGGTTCCAGGCACAGATTATGCCATCATTGATATAGACAAAGCGAAAACGATTGCGAACCAAATAGGTTATCCTGTTCTGGTAAAAGCATCGGCTGGTGGCGGTGGTAAAGGGATGAAACTTGTCACAAATCCAGAAGAATTTGCTGATCAAATGGAGCTTGCCATTAATGAAGCCACATCATCATTTGGAAATGGGGCTGTATTTATAGAGAAATTTGTAACAAGTCCCAGACATATTGAGATTCAGATACTGGCAGATTCATATGGCAATACCGTCTATCTTTTTGAAAGAGAGTGCAGTATTCAGAGAAGACATCAGAAAGTGATAGAGGAAGCACCCAGTGCTATTCTAACTCCTGCATTGCGTAAGGCTATGGGTGAGGCAGCCGTAAATGTCGCAAAAGCTGCAAAATATGAAGGTGCTGGTACGGTGGAATTCTTAATGGACGATAAACTGAATTTTTATTTTCTGGAAATGAATACTCGTCTTCAGGTAGAACACCCGGTGACTGAAATGATAACAGGTCTTGACCTGGTAGAAGAGCAGATCAAAATCGCCCGAGGTGAGATTTTGTCTTTTAGTCAGGATGATTTAAAAATAAACGGCCATGCAATCGAACTCAGAGTGTATGCAGAAGATCCGTACGACAATTTTACTCCCAGCATCAACACTTTACATAAATATAAGATGCCCAAAGGGGATGGAATAAGGGTAGATAATGGTTATGAAGAGGGCTCTCAAGTGCCTATCTATTATGATCCAATGCTCGCAAAATTGACAGTACATGGCCCAACCAGAAAAGCCGCAATTGAAAAGATGCTGAAAGCAATCCAACATTATGAAATAGAAGGTATTGCTTCTACTCTGGACTTCGGCGCTTTTGTTATGAAACATCCCGATTTTGTCAGTGGGATGTTCGATACCAACTTTGTAAAGAAAAACTGGCATCAGGAAGGAATTAAAGAAATGACAGAAAAAGATGCCCTTATAGCTGCCTGGCTCGCCAGATTTCTTCTGACGGAGTCAGATCTTAAGGTAAAAACTTTTGTTTATTGATTAAAGTATTTTCCCATAATTTATTTACCAATGATATCTCTTACCTGCATAAATCTTTTTCCAAAATAAGTATCAAACAAATTGCTGATTTCAATACCATTGGAAGTCGAAGAATGTATAAAGTATAAGGTATCATTGCCCCAATGATGGACTAGCCCTACATGCCCAGGTCTGTTATTGCGCGCATTTCTTCCTTTGAATAGCAGGATGTCACCAGGTTTTGCTTTTGTCGTATCTGAGACCCGTTTTCCGTCATGAATCTGTGAAACTGTACTTCGGGTAATGTTTTCTCCAATGGAAGCCATCAGAAATTTTACAAATCCTGAACAGTCAAAAATAGTTTTATTTACTTTTTCTCTGTATTTATATCCGAGATACTCTTCTGCTGTGCGTACAATCACAGAGCGTTTATCAACTATATCAATTGTCTTCTTTTGGCTTAGACCAGAAGAAGAAATGATAATAATTAATACTAAGAAATATTTTCTCACAACACTTGTTTTGGGTATTGACTTTTTAAATTACAAAAATCTAAAAATACAAAATAATGGAATATCTATTATTTTTTATACTTATAAGTGTAATATTTTATTGTTACAGACAAAATAACTTTATTCGAAAATAAAAGATTACTTATTCCATAAAATGAGCAGCTATCAAAATAGTGCAATAAAATAATATATCGAAATACCAAAATATTACATATAATTACGATTTATATTCCGAATAAATAACTATTGTAAATTTAAATACTGAAATGTTGAAATAATATAGTTTTTTCTATAATTCTAATTTTAATTAAATTGCAAACAATAGGCTATTTATAAAATTTATATTTACTTTTGAACCCAACAATTAAAAACAGATATAAATAATCAAAACAACAACAATTATGAAGTTTATTAAAAATGCGTTGATATTATTATTTTCGGTATATGCTTTTACTCTGGTATCACAAGCCGACACTTCTCAAACTTTAAGTAACAACCAACCCGCTTTAACATCAACAGAAGTAGTTACTATAGTGGCCCCTGTAGTTGCACCTACCGGACTTGATCAAAAAATAAATCAGGCATTTACTCCGATTGCAAATGCAATTGAATCCATTGTCCTTTATTCTTTACCAGTTGGTAATACTCCGATACCCTTAATAGTAATATTATTGAGTTTCGGGGGCATCTTTTTTTCGATCTATTTTGGTTTTCCAAATATCAGAAAATTCGGGCTTGCTTTAAAGGTAGTACAAGGTACTTATGATGAGATAGAATCTAAAGGAGCCGAAGAAACTCATCCTGAAGAGACCGTTTTTACAGTAGATGGCGACATTGTTGATACCATAAAAGACGAACATCACCACGGAGAAGTAAGTCACTTTCAGGCATTGGCAACAGCCGTTTCGGGGACAGTAGGCCTGGGTAACATAGCCGGTGTAACCATAGCAATCAGTTTAGGAGGACCAGGAGCCACATTCTGGATGATTGTCAGTGGTTTGCTGGGAATGACCCTTAAATTTGTTGAGTGTACGCTTGGGGTACAATACAGAGATATTAATAAAGATGGAGTTGTATATGGTGGTCCCATGTATTATCTTTCAAAAGGTTTAAAACAAAAAGGATATGAAAAGCTTGGTAAGTTTCTGGCAGCCTTTTTCGCTGTTCTTTGTATTGGAGGCTCTTTTGGAGGCGGAAATGCAGCTCAGTCAAATCAGGCAGCAGCACAAATTTCGTCTTTATTCAACATGACAGGAGGTTCTTCAGGATTTTACATTGGTCTTGGTATTGCCATTATTGTAGGTATTGTAATCATAGGCGGAATCAAAAGAATAGCTACTGTTACAGAAAAACTGGTACCGCTTATGGCCATTATTTATATAGTCGCATGTTTAATAGTAATAGGGACTCATATCTCATTTATTGGCACTGCTTTTAGCCAGATTTTAAGTCAGGCCTTCAACCCACAAGCCGGATTAGGTGGATTTATAGGCGTATTGGTTATTGGTTTCCGAAGGGCTGCATTCTCCAATGAAGCGGGTGCCGGTTCTGCTTCTATAGCTCACTCTGCTGTAAGAACCAATTATTCAGCATCAGAAGGCCTGGTTGCGCTACTGGAGCCATTTATCGATACAGTAGTTATCTGTACCATGACAGCATTAGTTATTATCATATTCAATGAGGGAGGAGCGTTTGAATACGGAGCTCAGGCAGTGACTATAAACGGACAATCATACGAAGGTGCAACGCTTACCTCACTGGCATTCGGAGAAACCATATCCTGGTTTCCGACAATATTGACAATTGCCATATTTCTATTTGCTATATCTACTATGATCTCATGGTCATATTATGGACAACAAGCCTGGATGTATCTTTTTGGTAAAAGCAAAACCATGGAATTGACGTATAAATTATTATTTCTGGTTTTTATCATCATCGGAGCATCAGCAAATATGTCAGCCGTTTGGGGATTTTCTGATGCCATGATTCTTGCCATGGTATTTCCGAATATGATAGGATTATTTCTCCTTTTCCCCATTGTAAAAAAACAACTGCAACGATACGAAAAAGCCATTAAATAGTTGAAAATATATTTAGTCACATTTTCATTTAAAGAAATGCCTGCTCCCAACCGGATGCAGGCATTTTTTTTAGCTTTGCAAAAATAAAATCAGATGCATACATACTATCTCCTTCTAGGGACCAATAAAGGTGATCGGATTAAAAACTTAGATAAAGCTATAGATGAAATCGAGAAACAAATAGGTGAAATAATGAACAAATCATCCATATATGAAACTGAACCCTGGGGCTTAGAAGATCAGCCTGATTTTTTAAATATGGTACTTGCCGTGCACAGCAAGTATATACCGGAAAAAGTATTTGAAATAACAAAATCAATTGAAAGTCAAGCCGGTACAATAAAATATGTTAAATGGGGGCCTCGAATTATGGATATTGACATTCTTTATTGTGATGATATGGTGATAGATTCTGAACACCTTAATATTCCACACAAACAAATATATACGCGAAATTTTACATTGATACCATTGATAGAAATAGCAGGAGAGATGATCGATCCGGTTAAAAAATTAAGTCTGGACGAACTTTACGACATCTGTGATGATGATAAAGAAGTATTTATTTATGAATAATGCCCACATTATAATAAATAATCATACTTTTGTTTAAATAAAATCACCTACCTATCGTTGCCCAATTTCCATATAATTACATTTGCATTGAAGGTAATATAGGTGCCGGAAAAACTACGTTTTGCAATTTATTGCGTGAAGAGTATAACTGTAAGCTCATACTTGAAGAATTTGCTGACAACCCATTTCTGCCCCTGTTTTATAAAGAACCGGATAGATTTGCTTTTACAGTAGAGCTTTTTTTCATGACTGAACGCCATAAACAATTGCAAAGATCGTTACTTAATCAGGATTTGTTTCAGGAGTTTACTGTAGCAGATTATGCATTTATTAAGACATTGTTATTTGCACAAAAAAATCTTCCTGATGATGAATTCAGGTTATTTCAAAAAATGTTTGCTGTGCTCAACCAATCATTTCCAAAGCCTGATATTATGGTATATTTTCACAGGAATGTAGATATCCTACTTGAAAATATCAGTAAAAGAGGACGAGAATACGAAAAGGATATTACAGCTGCATATCTCACACAAATACAGAATTCTTATTTTGAATATTTTCGCAATATTCTATCATTTCCTATCTTAATTATTGATCTCAACCGCATAAATTTTAAGGAAAACAAAGATCATTTTGAGCATGTAAAATATCTGATTTCCAAGCCGTATCAACCAGGAGTTCATCGGATCAGCCTCGTTGTTTAATTCAAGACTTCCTTTCTTACAAGCTATTTTATTATTACGGTTATCAAAGTTTTCGGTAATGTATATCAAATGTGTTTTACCTTATCTTATTATTAACCGAGTTGTCAACCCTGAATGATAGCTTCCCGCATTGCTCTTTTGGCGAGGTGAGGTCGGGTTGAAACTTGTATCCTCTGGCCGCTTTCATATATAATTTAAGCGTATTTCTGTCCCGCACCGTAGTCTCCCCTGGTATTAATTCCACAAATGTAACGATACCTGCCCGGTTAATGCAGATTTTAGTTACTACCCGACCACTTACAGAAATTGCTGCTTTTGTAGCACTCAGATCTCTGTATATTATCTTTCTCCCAAAAACGCCATCACCACTTCCATCATAATCACCTGTGCCTTCGCTGGCATTGCCTACCCCTGCGTTACCATCATTTCCGCTATCACGACCAGCCCCTGTTCCTGTATCACCCTTGCCGTTGCCGCCATCCCCATCTACGGTAGATGGCTTGGGTGATGACCCTGTGGTGGATCCTGATGTAGTGCTACCTGTAGTAGTCGGCTTGGTGGTCGTTTTGGCAGGCTCTGAGGTAGATGGTCGGGGAGCCTCGGTTACTTTTACGGGAGCTTCTTCTACAGGAGTAGATGTCACTACCGGTTCTTCATATGTTGGTATCAGCACTGGACTAGGTATCTTAACATCTGGTCTGGGTATATCAATAACTTTTGGTTGAGTAATTTCGATTTCCTGCGGCTTTACCACTTCTTCCTTTTGTTGGGTTTCTTCCTGTGGTTTTTCTTCAGCCGGTGCGCTTTCTGCTTTAGCCCGTTTAGTGCCTGAATCATCATGAGCCAACTTGCTGAGTGAGCTTTCCTCAAAAGTAAAATCTACTTTGACAGCATAAGGTGGTTTATCTTCGGATTCTAATAAGTCAATTTTAGGTAAAGTATAGAAAATTACCAAAAGTAACAACAGGGCATGAATAATAAAAGAGATCCGAAGTCCTTTATTTTTATGTTCGCGGTCAACTGCAATGGTATTGTACATAGTTGAAGTGTTAATTTGACTTTATATATTGTCCGATTCCTGATATAAAACGTAAAAAGATTACAAAATGATATTAATTCAGGTAAAAAAAATAAAATCTGACATATAGCATAGTTTTAACATTTGTAAGCTAATCAAAAAGTGTGCCCGGAAGAATGGTTACATGCGAAGGTTTCTTTAAAGTAAATTACCAATAACTGAAATGTTCAATAGATTCAGGTTAAATAATAACTAAAAAAGTGCAGCAACTTATTCCGTCCTGCACTTCAATTACTTCTCTTTTGATGCTAAAAGTTTAGTTATTTCTATTTATACAGTCAAGATCTTCAAATGCAATTTTCATTCTGCTGACAAATGTAGATTCTCCGCTTCTGAGCCAGTTTCGTGGGTCGTAGTATTTCTTGTTCGGACTATCAGGTCCATCCGGATTTCCGATTTGGCTTTGCAAATATGCCTTCTTAGATTCATAATAATTTTTGACCCCATCCCAGAATGCCCATTGCATATCTGTATCAATATTCATTTTGACAGCACCATAAGTGATGGCTTCCCTTATCTCTTCCCTCGAGCTACCAGAGCCCCCATGAAACACAAAATTCACAGGATTGGAGCCTGTATTAAATTTCTGTTGTATGTAATTCTGTGAGTTCTTAAGAATGACAGGTTTTAATGATACATTTCCTGGCTTATATACCCCATGCACATTACCAAATGCCGCTGCTATAGTAAATTTATCACTAATCTTCAACAGGTTTTCATAAGCATATGCTACCTCTTCCGGTTGTGTATAAAGTCTGCTACTGTCCACATCAGAATTGTCAACTCCATCCTCTTCACCACCGGTCACACCCAACTCAATTTCTAATGTCATACCCAATTCATGCATTCTTACTAAATACTTGCTGCAAACTTCAATATTCTCATGCAGTGGTTCTTCTGACAAGTCAAGCATATGACTACTGTACAGAGGATGCCCGTACTTTTCATAATGCTTTTCACTGGCATCAAGTAATCCATCTATCCAGGGTAGCAATTTTTTTGCACAATGGTCTGTATGTAAAATGACGGGAACTCCATAAGCTTTGGCCACCTGATGGACGTGCAAAGCTCCAGATATCCCACCTATTATGGCACCATTCTGACCATCGTTATTTAAGCTTTTGCCGGCAAAAAAGTGAGCACCTCCATTACTGAATTGTATGATAATTGGGGAATTTACAGCTTTTGCGGTTTCTATAGCAGCATTGACTGAATTTGTACCAATTACATTCACTGCCGGTATGGCAAAATCCTTTTCATTAGCATAATTGAGCAATTCTGTGACTTCGTCACCAAATAATACTCCTGATCTGAATTTACTAGTAGTCATATTGAATTGTTTTGTTAAGTTTTAAATAATCTATTTTAAAAATAAAACGAAAGAATACAGACTATATTATGCCTTTTTCAGACAAATATCTCTCTGCATCGAGAGCTGCCATACATCCTGTGCCAGCAGCAGTCACGGCTTGTCTGTATATATGATCCTGAGCATCCCCACAAACAAATACCCCCTCAACATTGGTAAATGACCTCCCGGGCGTTGCTTTAATATATTTATTTTCGTCCATCGTAATCCAGTCACTAAAAAGTTCGGTATTGGGTTTGTGACCAATTGCAACAAAAAAACCAGTTACAGGCAAGATCTCTGTTTCGCCAGTTAAAACATTGGCAACCCGAACGCCTTCTACACCTTCTTCACCCAATATTTCTTCTGTAACAGTATTCCAATGAACTTGTAGGTTCGGAGCTCTCAAAACACGTTCCTGCATGATATGTGATGCGCGCATTTCACCTCTTCTGACGAGCAGATGTACCTTTTTTACATAATTTTGAGAGATAGGTGGCTTCTTCAGCAGCCGTATCT
Organism: Saprospiraceae bacterium; assembly: GCA_016722285.1. Taxonomy (GTDB): domain Bacteria; phylum Bacteroidota; class Bacteroidia; order Chitinophagales; family Saprospiraceae; genus OLB9. Next base: position 204,733 of record JADKGI010000030.1, on the reverse strand, counting down.
CCAGCTCCGACAATGGCCACTTCCTGACCCCTGAAAAAGAACCCATCACAAACTGCACACGCTGAAACTCCTTTATTCATCAACTTCTGCTCGGAATCAAGACCTAACCATTTAGCACTGGCCCCGGTAGCGATTATCACTGTATCAGCCTGAATTTCATGCCCGGTCTCCGACCATATTTTATGCACCGGCCCCGAAAAATCAACTTTGCTTATTAACTCATATCTGACATCAGTTCCAAATCTTATGGCCTGATTTTTAAAGTCTTCCATCATCTGAGGCCCCATGATACCATCAGGATACCCCGGGTAATTTTCTACATCGTTGGTTATAGTAAGCTGTCCGCCTGGTTCCTTGCCTGTATAAAGAACTGGTGAAAGATTGGCCCTGGATGCATAAATTGCAGCAGTATATCCGGCAGGACCTGATCCGATAATCAGGCATTTTATACGTTCAGTGCTTGAAACTGACATATTCTATAATTTAAAGGTGAAGCAAAAATACAAAATAATATTTCCCTACAAAATTATTATAATAAGTAAACCAAATATTTATTGTTATTTCTAAAAAAATATAAAACTTCCTAATTGGTAAGTTTGTTTTGATTATCTTAATAAAACAATGTTAAAAGTAACAATCGTTACATAAAATGTTTGCCAGGACTGATACATTTACATTTTAAATCAGACAATGAAAAAGTTTTTAATATTCTGCTTTTTAGCAATACTAATTGCCATCGCCACATCTTCAACTATTGAGCAAGACATAAAGACTAAAGTTCAATTAGGGGAGAGATTGTTTTTTGATCCTATACTTTCAAGAAATAATAAAATAAGTTGCGCAGATTGTCATAAACCTGATTTGGCCTTTGCTGATAGTGTTGCTATCAGTCCGGGAGTTTCGGGTAAAACAGGCAAAAGAAATGCACCTTCTGTAATGAATATGGCATCCAGAAATATCTTTTTTTATGATGGGAGAGCCAATACCCTTTCAGATCAGGTCCATTTCCCAATTGAAGACCCGGTTGAAATGGATTTTACAATGAAAGAAGTTGTGAACAGGTTAAGCAAGCATATAGCATACAAAAACTACTTTACTACTATTTATAATGAGCTTCCTAATGAACACAATATTGCCGATGCAATAGCTGCTTATGAAGAAACTTTAGAAACGGCCAATACTGAATTTGATGCATGGATGAATGACAGACCGAATAAAATGTCGGCTGCAGCCATCAGAGGAAGAAATATATTTTTGAGTGAAAAAGCCAAGTGCTTTGACTGTCATTTCAGCCCCGACTTCACAGTAGATCAATTTAAAAATATCGGGTTATATGATGATAATACGTACAAAGATAAGGGACGATATCTGGTAACAAAAAATGAAACTGACTTAGGAAAATTTAAAGTACCCGGTCTGAGAAATGTAGCCGTGACTGCCCCCTACATGCATGATGGAAGTTTTAAAACCCTGGACCAGGTGATAGAATATTATAGTGATCCATATAAGTTTATCACCCGACCCATCAATATGGATCCTTCCCTGATTAAACCAATTAATTTTACAGATCAGGAAAAAACTGACTTAAAAGCTTTTCTGTTAAGTCTGACTGACAGGAGATTCTATAAATACAAATTATAATTAACCATTTACTACCCTTACTTTTCAGACCATAAATCTATATAAGCATCTTCTTTTCGTCTCATTATCAATATCTCTTCTTCTGTCTTATCCCCATAACCCATCAGGTGCAGGAGGCCGTGCACCATTACCCTTCTCAATTCTGTTTCATAAGGGACACAGAATTCAATTGCATTCTCTTTGACACGATCTACACTTATAAACATGTCGCTTTCTATCAAATCGCCCTGCTGGTACGGAAAAGTAATTATATCAGTATAATAATCGTGTCCCAGATGTTTTTGATTTAAGTCAATCAGATATTCATCCGAACAAAAAATATACGTGAGATTAATTATTGATTTATTTTCCTTATTCAATACCAACAAAAGCCACTGAATGTAATTCTTAATCAATTGTGGAAAAGGATGAATGATCTCACCTTCTGTATAAAATTGAATATTTTCAGACATCAGAAAAAAATCAAGCCATTTGATTTTTGAGATTGAAGTACATCTCCACAGTTCTCCCATTGTCTGCAAAGGTTATGTCATCCGACAAAGCCTTCATTATAAAGACCCCTCGCCCGCCGCAGCATTCTATGTTGTCTGCACTTGTCGGATCAGGAACCCGACCGGGGTTGAACCCTCTGCCTTCATCAGTTACACAAAAAGAAATACCATTTCTGATTTCAGATACATGGATATGCACAAATTTAGACTCATCACCTTGATTTCCATGTATTATTGCATTGTTTACCGCTTCTGTGAGGCTTATTAGTATATCCGCAAATTTTTCGGATTCAAATGAGTAGTCAAAATCAAGTTTTTTCAGATATGACTCTAATTCAAGAATATTATTCGGATTTGATGATATTGAAAGCATACGATATTTCATATTAAGTTATAACCATTAAATTTTACCAAATATCATGCCGCACTGATGCAAATTACTCAACATTATATTTCATTTAACAGATTTGAGAGATTTATAGTATTCGTCCACAAGTGTTTTATAATATGGTTTTAAAGATGGCGAAACAGTCTTGTACATGTCAATTTCAGCTTGTCTCTTTTTCAGGTAATCCTGTAGTGCAGGTGGCATTTCTTTTCTTTTTTCCATAGCCGTTTCAGATTTGCGCTTATTGTCAAGCTCTCGTTGTCTTTCTGCTTTTTCAGCTTCCAGTAATCTGGTTTCTATGTCCTGCATTCTTTTGAGTGTTTCACTATTCAGCCTCTTATTTACAAGTTCTGTCTCTATATTATCCATATTGTTGATAATTTCGTCCAGTTCTTTTGAACCCTTGCCCTGCTCCTTTTTATCATTCTGCAATTCTTCCAGGGCTTTTCTCAATGCAGCCTGTCTGGCAGCAGCCTGAGCAAAATCTTTAGCCGACATACCTTCTTTGCCTCCTTTGCCTTCCTTGCCCTCTTTTTTGGCTTTGTCCATTTTTTCTTTCATCTCCTTCATTTCCTCTGACAAGCCTTGTTGGCCTTCTGTAATTTTATCCATAGGTATTTTACCACTTTTTCCCTTCGATCCCTTTCCGCCAGGTTTATCACATGAACCACTACCAGGAGCTCCTGACGACTGTTGTGCTTTATCTAGTGATTCATTCATCATTAAAGCAAGATCATTCAGGTTTTTCATCGTCCTTCGTTGTTTTTCCTGACTTTCCGGTACCATTCGATCTTCAAGCTCTTGTATGCTTTCCTTCAAATTATACTTTATCTCAGCCACTTTATCCATAACATAAGCCTCAATGTCCGTATTTCTATTGCTCAAAGCTACTAAGGTATCTTCAATTATTTTGAAGTCATTTTCGAGTTTGAATTGCTTACGGATTGCTGCCGGATAAGCGGGTGTTGTCACCATATACGCACCTATTTCACTAAAAAGACCCTCCTGGTCAAAAGATACAGTGACCAGATTTTCAAGCAGTTGTCTGATGGTTTTTATATCTTCTCCAGCCTGATCAGAAGCACCGCCTTCCATGGCAGTCTCCATCTCTTTGGCTTGTTTCTTCATCTTTTGTGCTGCCTTTTTCTGAGACTTTGAAGCACCGGCATTATCTTTCTTTTCCAACTGGTCTTTGCTTTGCTCCATATCCTTTTTGGCATCTTCCATCTTCTCTTTATTCTCTTTGCCCATATCTTTGGGTGGACTCAACTCTTTATTTTTTTTCTCCAGCTCTTCCTGTTTTTTTTTCATTTCCTCCATTGCTTTATTCAACTCCTCCTGCTCCTTCTTCAATTCTTCAGCAGACTTCTCCTTCTTTTCAGTTTGGTCAGCAAGTTTTTCCTGTTGGTCAGCAAGTTTTTCCAGAGCCTTTATCTGATCCTTAACCTGCTTTTCCATCTCAAGTTGTTTGTACAATTCAAGCATCCTTTTCATCTCCTTCTCCTTGGTCTGATTATTCATCTCAAATTGTTCGAGCATTTGAACAGCATCTTCTTTTTCAAGTTCCTGAAGAAGATCTTTAATTTTGTCCATGAGTTCCTTTGTTTCCGGATCGAGAGCTTTTTCAAATAGTTCCTGAAGTTTCTCTTGCTTCTGTTGAACTTCTTCAGGCTGGGTCTTAAATTCCTCTTGGTTTTTTATATTTTCATCCAGTTTTTCTTTTGCTTTTTCCAATTTTTCAAGCAGCTTTTTTTGTTCATCCAGTATTTTCTCCATCTCCTTTTTATCCTGCCATTTGAGTTGCTTGTCCTGAAGTAGTTTTTCTCTCAGCTTTTTAATATTCTCATTCAGCTTATCCATATCCTTCAAAGCATCCTTCAACTTGTCCTTGATAGCTTCATCATTTTGCTCATCTAACATCTTTATTTCATCCAAAGTAGGCTTTTCGTAAGTCATAATAGATGTCTTTGAAGATTTGGAGCCATTCACACCATCATTATCAAATACTTCAAAGTAAAAAGATAGCTTCTCACCCGGAAGAAGATTTAACTTCTTTATATCAAAAATATAATCAAATTGAATATCTCTTCCATCCTGTTTTGAAATCTTCTGCTTTTGGAGTGGTTGCTGACTCCCATCTTCTTTAGTACGTATATAATTAAATGAAAGTGAATTTAAACCATAATCGTCTGAAGCATTACCAATAAAATAAACCAGAGTTCTGTCCAAACTATCAATTATTTTTTCTGAAGTTATCGTTGGATACTGGTCCTTAATCACTGATATATTATAAACAAGACTATCTGGCTGAGGCACAAACCTGTTGGATAAAAAAACCTTATAATTTTCATCAGACATCGCTTTTTTTGTATATCTGAACTTTGTTTCATCTCTTCTCTCGGCTTTATGGGCTACTTCACCATCTCCAAATAACATGCTGATGTCATCAGTATTGTTTGCGTCAAATATCCATGTCAATTTGGTGCCTTCCGGTAATGCCATGTCTCCGCTATTTTGGAGCAATTCACTATTCCTATTCAGATAAGAAGGATATGCCAACTCTACACTAAAGTCTGTCAGGTTTGGTTTTTCAAGAACCTCCAGCTTATAGGGGACCGAAGATACAGTCCCGGATTGTAACTTAAAGTCAATATCCTTCTGAACATTCCTGAATATATATGAAAATTCGGAAGGACCGGCCTTTTCCATTTTATATTGAAAATCATCAATAGTCACGAAAACATTTTCAGGCATGACGGCCCCTTCTACATTGACATTCAAATTATAATCCTGATACTGAACCACTTTAAGGTCAGAGTCTTCAATCATATAACTAAATGGTGCTGCTTTAATATACTGCCTATTATTATTAATAATTCTGGAAGTGCTGTCTTTGATGATACTTGGAGCAGCAAAAAGTATGAATATAAGGAGAAGAAATGGTGGTAAAGCATACCGGAGATACTTTCGGTTATTGCTATAATCTATAGCAGATTTAAAGGGAACAAGACTTATTGAATTGGTTTTTTGTTCAATACTTGCTTCAATAAGGGCATCATTCGATTCGTGAGATTCCTGTTTTTTTAACTGAAGTATATTTAATAATTTATCCTTTACATCAATGAAATGCTCTCCAATGATCATCGCAGCATCCTCATGGGATATAGTGGTCCCCAACTTAAAATATCTTGTAAGGGGGTCAATTACCCAAAACCCAAATCCTGTAACTGTAGTTCCTATAAATGAATAGAACAACAGTTTTCTAATTCCTGTACTAAAATAGAAATAATATTCCAGCAAACTGAAGATCAAAAAGATAGCTAATATGATCCCAATAGTAATGAGACTACCTTTTATGAGTTTATTGACATAATATTTTCTAATGAATTGATCCAGTTTTTCTATCAACTGATTATAATTGCTGTTGTATTCACTCATACTTCAATATTTCCCGTTGCACTTAATTTAACATTGTATAATAAACCTAAAGATTCTAAACAACCATATTAATATAATCGTTCAAAAACAAAGGTCGGAGAATAAAATTCAAAAAACATCGTAAGTTATGGATTATTTACTAATATGTCAATACCTGCGGTAAAACTTCACACAAATGACAGGGTAAAAAACAGTAAATAATGTCAAAGTATCACATATATAGCAGTCCGATGTCAAAATCCCGCTACTTTTGAGCATATATGATTTTAACTAAACCTATAGATATGATACAAAAAAAGTGCTGCTACTACCCCTCGCCTATCATTTTAACTACCCTATTCCAGGGATTAGCATCCTATTATTCTGAACCTCATATCTCTAGTAAAATAAGATGAATATCAGTTGGGGCAAAAAAAAGTTAGAAAAAGATGAATTGGAAGGGTGAAGTGCTGCACGTTATGCAATTCTTATATTTTAGTTAGGCTTTGATTTTGAATGAGGTCCAGTATAAACTCATAATAAAGTCGGTTGAAAATTTAAAGCATTTATTTTACTCCAAATAGATTTTTATTGCCTTTTACCATGCATCACTACCTATGAACCCCTACTTACAAGTTACCAGCTAAATCAGCAAATTAGGTATATACATTTAGTAAATCAATGGTAAAAATATTATTATTTTAGTTAAATGAGTCCAACTAAAGCAGCGTTTTTAGTTAATTATTCGTTAAATAACTTGATATTTTGTGATAAAAAATGATTCCAAAACCCTATATTTGCAAAAATCAAAAATCTTTAACAGGATTTTAATTTAATAATTTTTTACTAACAAAAATAATTTTTAGAATGAAAGAAATCGTATTTTCATTTTTTTTGCTCTTCGGTTGCATAAGCTTGACCGTTGCACAGCGGACCATTTCCGGAAAGGTAACTGACTCTGCTGGAGAAGCCCTGATAGGAGCAAATGTAACTGCCAAAGGGGCAGCTGGTACAGGTACCATCGCTGACATAGATGGTATGTATTCACTGAAAATTCCTGCAGGTATTACTAAATTAGTGTTCAGTTATACTGGATATGATGCAAAAGAAGTAACCCTTGATGCTTCAAATGTAATCAATGTAGTACTTGTAGAAGGAATGCTATTAGACGAAGTAGTCGTTACTGCTTTGGGAATCAAGAGAAACGCAAGGGAAGTTGCCTATGCAAATCAGAAAGTTAATTCTGAAGAATTACTTTCATTACCTAACAAAAATACCCTTGAAGCATTAAGAGGTAAAGCGGCGGGGGTCAAAATTACAACTGCATCCGGTTCTGTTGGAGCATCAAGTAGGATTGTATTAAGAGGGGAGAGTTCACTTACAGGAAATAATAATGCTTTGATCGTTGTGGACGGAATTCCTATTGATAATAACTCTACGAGCGGAGGGTCTGGACAAGCACAAGATGGTTATGCTGATTATGGAAACAGATTTAATGACATAAATCCATCAGATATTGAAAGTGTAACTGTATTGAAAGGGCCTGCAGCGACAAGCGTATATGGTTCCAGAGGCGCAGCTGGTGTGGTTTTAGTCACTACTAAAAAAGGTGGTTCGGGATCGAAAACAAATTTTAAAGTTGGAATCAACTCTTCATATTCCAGAGAGAAAGCATACGTACTGCTTAAGAGACAGGATAGATTTGGACAGGGGTATGATAATGCCCACTTAGACTCGGGAGAAAACTGGTCCTTGGACTTCACCAATTGATATTGATGGCGATGGTGCCTTGGAAGCCTTGGTAAGACCTTATAGTGCTGTGCCAAATCAAATAGAAAATTTCTTCAGAGTAGGAAGTACATTGAATAATAATGTATATATGTCCGGTTCCAAAGACGGTTTTACTTATTATGCATCATACGGTAACCTGAATCAAGAGGGCATTCTGGATGGGACTTCTTACCAGAGAAATACCATTAATTTAAAGGCAAGCAGTGTATTGTCGAAAAGATTAACAGCAGATTTTGGTGTTAATTTCTCTAAGTCAAAAATCAACACTGCACAAGAAGGATACAGACCATTTGATGGCCAAAATGCTTATGCCAATGCCATTCAGGCTCCAGTCAATATACCTTACAATGAATTGAGAGATTATAAGAATCCGTATTATGGTTTGGATGGATATTATGGGTCATACAGTACAAATCCATATTATATTTTGAATGAATATGGAAATGAAGGTAATTTTGATAACTTTCTTACTAATATCGGATTAAAATACAATGTATTTAAGAATTTTGATCTTACCGGTAGAATAGGTATAAATAGTGTCACCGGCCTGACTGAAACTACTGTACCAATTTTTGCATATTCTGATCATATTGTATGGGTAGATGATCTTCAGCAAACAAATAGAGGCGGAAGATTTTCTTCAGTAGGAGAGTATGGTAAGACTAGTATTAAAAATACCAATACTGATGTAACGATTCTAGGAAATTACAATAATCAAATCAATAGTGACTTCAACCTGGAAGTAACGGCTGGTTACAACTTATTCGATAGAAGAACTCAAAGCATTTCCGGAGAAACTGTTGGCGGCTTGGTTGTTCCTGGTTGGTATAATTTCAGTAATAGTATCCAAACTGCCCGAACATCAGAGTGGCTCAAGCAAATATAGATTATTTGGACTACTGGGATCAGCCAGAGTAGGATATCAGAATAAGGCTTTTTTAGAGTATAGTGCCCGAAATGACTTTTCATCCACTTTGCCTAAAGGTAATAACGGCTTTTTCTATCAGTCATTGGCGGGATCTGCTGTATTATCAGATTTCCTTGAGCTGGATGAGCACGGACCAGTGAGTTTTTGGAAATTCAGAGCATCATATGGTACTACCGGTAAAGACGCAAGTCTGTACTTGCTGGCATCGACATTTGATGGTAGCCCGACTATACAAACATTTGGAAATAACCACGATATCTTCTTTCCTTTAAATGGTCAACCCGGATTTTCTGTGAATAATCAAATTGGCAACCCTAATTTGAAACCGGAATTAACCACATCATTTGAAATAGGAACTGATATCGGGTTTTGGGATAACAGATTGAATATTGAATATACCTATTACAATAATGTTCACTCTAACCAGATTATTACCGTTAATTTACCGGTTTCTACAGGATATTCATTAACTTCTGCTAATATAGGTGAGATGACAAATAAAGGTCATGAATTAGGTTTGAGATTTAATCCAATCAGAACAAGCAATTTTACCTGGAACCTGAATGCAACTTATTCAAGAAATGTTAATGAAGTTGTTAAGATATCTGAAGCGCAGGATGAGTTAGTAGTAGGAGGTCCCTATACAAATGGTTCAATATCCATTGTAGCAAAAGAAGGCTTACCTTATGGAACTTTCAGAAGTACGGTACCCAAAATGGTGGATGGAAAAATGGTAGTTGATGAGAATGGTATTCCGGTACTTACCGCTGATGAAGAATATTTAGGATCTTACCAGCCTAAGTTCTTAGCAAGTTTTGGTACCAATTTCACGTATAGAGGATTTAGATTAAGTGCATTAATCGATATGAAAAAAGGTGGTACTTTCTTATCAATTACAAAAAATCAAACAGAATTTAATGGAACTGCTCTTACTACACTTGTTGGAGACAGAGAACCGTTTGTTATTCCTAATACTGTGGTAGAGCAAGCTGATGGTTCTTATGCTGAAAATAAAACAGAAGTGACCGCGCAGGATTTATATGCAGTAAGTGATATCTATTTTGGTGGTAACAGTGTATTATTAGATGCCAGTTATATCAAATTTAGAGAATTAACTTTTGGATATTCTTTTCCAAAAAAGTTGATATCCAAAACCCCGATTTCTCAATTAAATATAGATTTATACGCCAGCAATTTGAAGTTTTGGTTGCCATCTGAAAATACCTTCGCCGATCCTGAAATAAACGGACCATCTTTAAATGGTAACGCTACAGGTGTTGAGACAACTCAGACTCCGCCTGCCAGAAGCTACGGAATAAAATTAGGTATTGTATTTTAAATTAAAAATAATAAAAATGTTAAAAATGATAAATATTAAGAAATTTCTTATAATATTATTTACATTCGGAATGTTTGCATCCTGCACAGATGATCTTGCAGATTTAAATATAGATCCGAATAAATCTCCTTCCGCAAATCCGGCAGAAGTATTATCAAGTGCTCAGGGATTTTTGGGGTATGTTATCGATGGACAGTATAACGTGCGATCAGCGCTTTGGGCTCAATACTGGACATGGGGTCCGGGTGTGGCCATTGGAAACATTGAAAGATATGTATCTGACGGCACAGATTACGACAATGGTTGGGCCAGGATGTATTCCGGCTCCTTGGCAGATCTTGATTTTGTAGAGAAATCAGACTCGAAAGTTCACGCAGGTATTGCAAAAATTATTAAAGCATATTCTTTCCAGTTACTGGTAGATCATTTTGGAAATATTCCGTTTACTGAAGCTTTGTCAGGTGCTACCGAAGGTAATTTTGCACCAAAATACGACAATGGACAGGATGTATATAACGCATTGATTCCCTTGATTGACAAGGGCATTGCACTGTTGGGATCAAATGGTACTGTAGGACCAGAAGATTTTATTTATGGTGGATCAGTAGCCAACTGGACTAAGTTTGCAAATTCTTTAAAATTAAAGATTTTGCTTAGACAAGCAAATGTAAAAGATGTAGCAGCTGAAGTAAAAGCTTTAGTAGCTGGAGGTAATTTTATTTCTTCAGCATCTGATATGGCTAAGATTCCATTTGCCGGAACTTCAGGAAATGAAAATCCAATGTACGCAGCTTTTGAGAGAAGTTTGGGATTATTTTATATAGCCAGTAACTCTTCTCTTTTACACCTTCAGGAAACCAATGATCCAAGATTACCAGCATTTTATAATGTATCAACAGCATCTAAATCCTATGTAGGGATAACTCAGGGATCAATAGATAATGAACCGTTTACCAATAGCAAAGCAAATTATAGTGTGGCTGGGAGTATAGCCTATGGTAAAGCTAATGATGTTATATTAATGAGTCCATGGGAAGTATGGTTCTTAAGAGCAGAAGCAGCTGCCAGGTATGGTACTGCTGACAATGCTACAACTGCATTCAATAGTGCTATAGCTTCAAATTTTACCTATTTGGGCGTTGCTGGCGGTGATGCTTTTGCGACTTCATTAAAATTTAGTACTTTATCATCATTAAAAGATAAGTTGAAGGCCATAGGTACTCAAAAATGGGTATCTATGAATGGTACGCAGGAAGACGAATCCTGGATTGAGACCAGGAGATTTAATACACCCGATAATCCATTTTTCTACGATCCAACTTCAGGGTTAATGAAAAAACCGGCTATTTCTGTTTTAGGCGCTGGTGTGCATCCTTCGGTATGGTTATATCCACAAACTGAAATGTCCCTGAATAGTTCAGCTCCGCCACAAAGGACATTAACTGACAAAGTATTTTGGGATAATTAATTAAAATTAAAAAATTTGTAAAATGAAAAATTTAAAATTTGTTATATATTTCGCAGCACTATTTATTATGAGTTGCGAAAATGACCCGGGCATTACTCCGTCAGTGGAGACGTTTTTACCTAAGATTGCATTGAAAGGTAGCTCTAAAGTTGTATTACCTTGCGGGTCCACAACATATGCTGACCTCGGAGTAGATGCGACTGAAAATGGACAACCAGCTAAAGTCAATACAACCATATCTCCCAGATATTTTGGAAGTAGTACAATCAATACAGCTGATGTTTACGATATCAGTTATGTTGCCATAAATGTAGATGGAATACCTGGGGCTGCATTTAGAACTGTTACTATACCACCATGCAATGGAGACTTAGTGACTAACATTGAGGGTTCGTACAGCTCTACTATTTTTAGAAATGGTGTAAGTGCACCACAATATACAAATGTCAAAACCATTTACATCAAGAAAATTTCTGGAAACACTTATCAGATATCTGATGCAATAGGTGGTTGGTATGAATTTGGAAGAGCCTTAGGATTTGGATACGCTGCTCCCGGGTACAAGATTACTGCAAATAATATTGCTACAAACAGTTTTACCTTCGGGCCTCATATTGAAGTTGGAGGATTTGGAGGGGAGTTAATTATGACCGACTTTAAGGTAGATGCAGCGAAAAAGCAAATTGTAGTTACTACTGACTGGGAATTTGGATATACATTTGTAGCCACCTTGACCCAAATTTAACTAAAGTACCGGCAAAGTTTGTTTGTTTAGAAATTGAACATATTATTTATAGGCAATCAGGAAATTTTCTGATTGCCTTTTTTTTTTTTGGTGTTAGCGGCATATGTAATACTTTGGATGTGTAAGCCATCTATGGGCTTGATAGTAAGACCCACTTGTCAGGAGCAAGGGTATCGCGGACGACTACAAACCGGCCTGACTCAGGCAGGTCTGAAAGATATTTACAATAGTGCCTTGGCCTTGGGGACAGAAACTGAATAAATGGATTACTTAGTTCTACTTTGTCAAATTTAGTAAAAGGCAATCGGTTTTTCAATTACCACTGGCTTCAGCCAGAGGAACAAAGTAAACATTATAATGGCTTTAGCCTAAAACTTCCGTATATTGACTAAAGTCAACGCATATTTTCATTATTAGGCCCACAGACTAAAGTCTGTGGCAATTGATTTGAATTTACAGTAATCCGTCAGGAAATATGTTTATTTAAGAGAATTCATAAGAAACCATGTTTTTCTTGCAAAATTGTAATTTTACAAAGTAGAATTAGAAACGGACGAATCTACTGCATAAGACGAAGTCACTTCCATTTCAGGTTAAATGTACTAAATTCAGAAGGCATATGTGCCGAATGGAGTCCCCATCAAAGACTTAGTGTTCGAATTTTGTCAGAAGGATTGCGCATCAGGCATACAATCGATTGGTAAGTAGCGGTAAAGTGCTTGCATTACTGAGATGGGAGGTGCATATATTACTTCCATATATTAAAAAGTACAGCTAAACATTAAAGAAGGAGCGCCAATTGACATGTCATTATCCGCCGTTATCGAACGGGATATTCCGTATGAACTGGAAAAGAAAGAATATCAGTATTAAGAATAAAAACTTTACCCAGAGTAAAATAATTTTCCAAGGTAGGCCCAACTAAAACGATATATAATCAAATATTTATAAATATTGAATAATTAAATATGATAATATACCAATCTTGAAGCAGCGATTTCTGTTAAACAAACGTTAAATAAATTGTAAAAAAAAGTTATTTAGAAATTATACAACTGTATATTTGTCGCGAAATAGCTTTTGCTTTTATTTTTCGTATTATTTATTTACTAACAAAACAATTTTAAGTATGAAACAAGTCTTATTTTTGATGTTTATACTCTTCGGATGTGTAGGCATGACTTTTGGACAGAAAGTGGTTTCGGGTAAAGTCACTGACAATGCCGGAGAATCCATAATCGGAGCCAATATTACCGTAAAAAATGTACCTGGCGTAGGTACAATTTCAGACATTGACGGAATGTATTCCTTAAATGTTCCTGCGGGTTCAACCGTACTTGTGTTTAGCTATACAGGTTACGAGAAGCAGGAGATTGCCATTGGTGCATCTGATGTACTAAATGTAACAATGTCAGAAGGTAAATTACTGGAAGAGATCGTTGTAACCGGTACAGGTGTAGCGACCGGCAGGAAATCACTTGCATTTGATGTACAAGCACTTAGTGCTTCAAAACTTCCGGTAGCTCCAACAGCGGATATTGGATCTGCTCTCATTGGAAAGATTGCGGGAGCACAGATTTCGAGTGTGAATGGTACCCCCGGAAGACCGATAAATATAATCCTAAGGGGCGTGAACTCTATAAGAGGAGGTACCTTGCCTATGATTATACTTGATGGGGTTCAGATTGCATCTACCGGTTTGGAATCTTTGGATCTAAACAATGTGGAAAGAGTTGAAGTAGTATCCGGTCCTGCTGCCGCTTCACTTTATGGAGCACAGGGAGCAAACGGAGTTATACAACTATTTTCAAAGAAGGGGACAAAGGGAAGACTTAATATTGATTTCTCATCAAATGTAGCCGTAAATGAACTTCTGAATGTAGGTAATGTAAACAAGGCTAAAAAACATCCATATGTAGTAAATGCTGCCGGGGAAGTGGTCGATGGCTCTGGAGTACCATTGGTTTTCGATGGGGAGACAGGGTCTTATTTGACTAATCCTGTATTTAATTTAATTTCTCCTACCGGTATTTATAATCAGGATTATGGTAAGAATTTACAGTGGTATGATCATTATAAAATGTTCTTCCAAAAAGCCACTGTTTTAAATAATTCATTGAGTGTCAATGGATCTTCAGACAAATTCAACTTTAGTTTTGTATTGTCTGACAACAAACAGGAAACTGTTTTTAAAAATAATGGTGATTTCAGAAGGACCAATGTTAGTGCAAATATAGGGTATGAAATATTGAAAGGACTGACTTTCAGATCAACCACCCAGTTGGTCAATACAACCAGTACTTTATTGGATCCTGATGGAAGAAACATGTTATTTGCCATTAATAACTCCAGACCATTTGCCAATTTTGAAGCCAAAGATGACGCAGGGTTGGCATCTCCTTATTATGGTGATGCTGTCGGTGTAAATCATTACAATTTTAACTTCATCATCGAAAATGCTAAGGTAAAGGATAAAACGCTGGATATTGTCCAAAGTTTCAACCTGAATTATAAGTTTGCAAAATTTGTAGAACTGGATGCTAAATATGGTTTGAACAGAAGTGCCCAAAATGTTAGGTATGAAATAGCGGAACAATCCAAAAGTATAGGTTCAGAATATTGGCAGTATTGGGCAGAATATTATTCGCCGCGTACTTCTTATGGTGCCCCTACAACAGGGTCCGAATCCGGTGAAATAAATAACAGTGATTACATAAGTACAAATCAAAACTTAAATGCCAATGCATTTATCCGGTTCAACCTGGAAGACGACTTTGGATTAAATATTCCTTTGACTACTTCTACACAGGTCGGATGGGATTACAGAAAAACTGATTATTCCCAATTCCGTTCCTACGGAACTGACGCCCCAGGTTTTACACCGTACACCGCTCAAAATATGGCAAACTTCCAGATAGCCAGTGACTATACAGAAAAATTTGCCACTTATGGGTATCTGATAAACCAAAGATTTGATTATGCAGATATTGCCGGAGTGAGTGCAGGATTCAGAAGTGATTATTCCTCTGCTTTTGGACAGGGATCTAAACCATTTACTTTCCCTAGAGGTGATGCCTACGTTCGGCTTACCAACCTGGGATTTCTTAAAGGAAGCAAATTAAACAATGTAGTCGATGAATGGAAGTTGAGAGCTGCATATGGTGAAGCTGGAATCCAGCCTGGTGCTTATGATCGGTTCCCTATTCTTACCACTGCTGCATTAGGGTCCCAAAGTGCCTTTTCTACACCTGTTACGAATAAAAATGCTGATTTACAGATTGAGGTATCCAAAGAACTTGAGTTTGGTACGGATTTAACACTTAAGTTGGGTTCGAAAGAATGGTTTAATAATTTAAACCTTGGTTTTACTGTTTGGCAACGTACTTCAGAAAATATAATAGATGAGGTAGATGTAGCGCCAAGTTTAGGTATTGGAAAACAATTGACCAATTCAATGACATTGAAATCAAATGGTATTCAAGCAAGCTTAGGACTGATCGTTTTAGCCAGCAAAGACTGGGAGTGGGATTTTACGACCAACTTCAACAAGCAGGTATCTAAGGTAGATAAAGTATTGGGAGGGGCAGAATTAATAAAGACTTCGGCTGCAGGTAGTTCAGGATACATCATCAGAGCAGGTGAGCAAATAGGTCAAATCTATGGCTATTTATTTTTAAATGATGTGAATGCTTTGGGCCCTAAAACTGGATTGCCATTTATAGCCGCTGACTTACAGAAAAATTACGAAGTGGCCAGTAATGGCTATGTTGTTGATAATGCGCGTAAACAGCCTTATGCCACACCTGGAAACTATTATCTTCGTGACCCTTACCCTAGTTTTAACACATCTTTTATTAATCAGATTTCTTATAAAAGAATCGTTCTATTTGGATTTCAGTGGGATTGGGTAAATGGAAGTAATATCTATAACCAAACCAAACAATGGATGTACAGGGATGGCATCCATAAGGACTACGATAATCCGATTACCATAGATGGAAAAACTGGGGCGTATTCAGCTTTTTACAGAGGTTCATATGCGGTCAGACAAGCGAACGGAACAAAGAGTTATTTCATGGAAGACGCGAGTTTTGTCAGACTTAGAAATATATCTATTGGTTTTGAATTGGCAAAAATATTTGACATAAAAACCATAAACAGCCTGCAACTTACATTCTCAGGAAGAAATCTGGTCACATTTACCAAATATACAGGTATGGATCCGGAGGTTAGCTCAGGTACAACAAATTCATCTTGGGACAGGGCTGTAGATCACAATACGATACCGAATGTAAAGAGTTATCAGATAGGCATTAAAATTAGTTATTAATAAATTAAATATAATTTAATATGATATTCAAAAAAATATTTTCTATTTCATTCATAATGGCAGCCATGTGTATGAGCTGCTCGGATGATTTAGCAATTGAAAACCCTAATACTCCGACTCCGAGTAGTCTTAATTCTGAGGAAGGTATCATAAGTTTTGCTACTGGTGGGGTATATATTACCGGATTTAAAAACGTCAAATATACAGATGGTGTATATGGTCCTTTCACAAGTGGGGCTATGGGATTCCACGAGTTAATGGGAGATGTCATAGGTGCCGATGCAGCAAATGCATTTATCAACCAAATGGGATGTCCTAATAAAGTAACTTTTGATGACGGCACCACTGTAAATAATCCGAATTCACCAAATACACAGTATGCGTTAATAAGACAAGCAAACACGAATCAGGCTGGTGGAAATAATTTCCTTTACTATGAGTGGGCGTATATGTATAATTTGATTGGTTCGTGCAATCTCATACTTGAGAAATCGGCAACTGTCACATTGTCAGGAGATGCGGCAACTAAAAAAGCTGCTTTACAGGCATGGGCTTATTGGTGGAAAGGGTATGCATATAGCAGACTTGGATCAATATATTATGCCGGATTGATTCTTGATAAATCATTCGAAACTAATGCTAATTACGTTTCAAAAGAAAAGCTGATAGAAGAGGCAAATGCGAACTTTGATAAGGCTGTGACAGCAGCGTCTGCAGCTAAAGCAAGCGGGTTTACAGCAACATGGGAAAAAATAATTCCTTCATTTTATCAATTAGATAAAGGAAAAGCGATGAGTCCGGATGAGCTGAAAAGAAGCATAAGCTCCATGAAAGCCCGAAATCTAATGGTTAATAAAACCACGGCTACCATGACCGCTGCTGACTGGGGTAATGTACTTACGCTTGCCAATGCCGGGATCACAAGTACTGATAATGTTTTTACGGTCAGATCCGATGTGAATTCATTGATATTTTCAACCGGTCAGTTAGTTATGGGTAGAACCTATTCTAACGCTGCTGGTGGTGCAACGTACAAATTGAGTGAAAGATGGGTACAGGAATTTAAAGCCGGCGATAAACGATTAGATAATAATATCACTAGTACAGGAGCGCCATATACAGGTCAGGCTGACAGAGGAAATGCCCATTTCACAAGGCACGCCCTCATAGCAAATGGTAAAGGTTTGGCTGGAGTTCAGGTTTTTGCTAAATCTACCCCGGGTGATTATGAATTTTATATGGCAGTAAACTATGAAGAGAATCAGTTGATGAAAGCAGAAGCCCTGATCAACACCAGTAAAATTGAAGAAGGCCTAAAAATCATTGATGATTTGAGAACCTCATTGGGTGCTGGTTTGGCAGCTACTGCCGGAAAAGGATTGACACTTGCTCAGGCAAAAGAAGAATTGCGAAGAGAGCGAAGAATAGATGTTGCATTCAGAGGTCTTTCATTTTATGATGCAAGAAGATGGGGAGTGATTGATCTTATTGCTAATGGTGGAGGTAGGAAAGGTGCTTATCTTTTAAGCAATAAGTCAGTACTGAGTACCAACGGAACGATTGAATACGGATATCTTGATTATTGGGATGTTCCGGATAATGAACTTGCTTACAACCCGGCAGCTACCGGAAGCGCACCTATTAAAAATCCAAAATAGTATTAAAATACTATTTTAAAATAATCAGGGAGTTCAAAATTATTTTGGACTCCCTTTTTTTGGGGTTATAGAAAAATTGCAATTATCAGTAAACGCAACATCAAAAAGTATCTGTTACTGTCCCATACAAGTCATACTCCTCAGCGTTGGTAATCTTCACCATCGCAAAGTCACCCACTCTCACATAGTTGTCAACAGCCTTTACCAATACTTCATTGTCCACATCAGGGGAGTCGTATTCGGTTCTTCCAATATAATACTCGCCTTCTTTTCTATCAAACAATACAGGTAATGTTTTACCGATTTTAGCCTGGTTGTGATCCATAGATATAGACTGTTGTATCGCCATGAGACGATTTGCCCGATCAGATTTATCTTCTGAAGATACATTGTCATCCAATAAGTACCCCGATGTATCTTCTTCATGAGAATACTGAAATACCCCTACTCTGTCAAAGCACATCTCTTCTACGAAGTCACATAAATCAAGAAATTCAGCCTCTGTTTCACCCGGAAAGCCAACTAAAAATGTAGTCCGAATAGCAATATCGGGTACCCTGGTTCTGGCATAATCTATCAATTCTTTTTGCTCCTGTCTCGTGGTTTGTCTTTTCATACGATCCAATACTGTATCAGATGCATGTTGCAGAGGGATGTCCAGATAATTGCAGATTTTGGGCTGACGTGCCATCGAATCAAAAATGTCGAGTGGAAATTTACTGGGGTAAGCATAATGCAACCTAATCCATTCTATACCTTCAACGACACACAACGCATCCAACAATGCAGGAAGGCTTCTTTTTTTATACAGATCAAGACCATAGTACGTAAGTTCCTGAGCTATCAGGATGAGCTCTTTGACACCTATTGATGCCAGATGCCGCGCTTCAGCAACCAATGATTCTATCGTACGCGAGATATGCTTGCCTCTCATCAACGGAATAGCGCAAAAAGAGCATGTACGGTTGCATCCTTCTGAAATTTTAAGATATGCAAAATGCTGCGGCGTAGTCAGGAAGCGCTCTCCAATCAGTTCGTGCCGATAATCCGCATTCAGTTTAGCCAGCAATGCCGGAAGCTCCAAAGTGCCAAAGTAAGCATCCACTTCAGGTATTTCTTTTTCGAGATCGTCTTTGTACCGTTGCGACAGGCATCCGGTGACATATAGTTTGTCTATTCCGCCTTTTGATTTTACATCGGCATACTGTACAATAGTATTAATGGACTCTTCTTTTGCCAGATCTATAAATCCGCATGTATTTATTATGATGATATTTGCATCATCATTGGAATCATGAATGACCTCATATTGATTTGCCTTCAATTGAGTCATGATGTTTTCGGAGTCAACAATATTTTTTGAGCACCCTAATGTTATGACATTTACCTTGTCCGGTCGAAGTGTTTTTGTCTTCATATTTTGATTTCTGGGTGCAAAAATAGCTTATAAACCTTCAAATTTTGCAATTGTATAAAAATAAAAAGAGGCTTCACCTTTTATGACGCCTCTTTAAAATCAAAACAATTAGATCAACAATCTATACTTCTAAACTTTACTATGGTCTATAGCCACAAGTTGAAATATTCATTTTTAGTAGAGTTTTAAGAGATAAACCAACAAATCTGTAGTGGTTACAATCCCTACAATATCATTTCCATCCAACACAGGAAGTGCATGATACGAGCCAAGGCTCAAAATTTCAGCTGCTTCCTTTATCGTGTCATCGTGTTGAACTGTATAGTACATTTTGAGTCATGACATGAGATATGGTTAAGACATCAAAAAAGTCTGAACTTATAAAATCCGCAGCACCGAGTTCCATATGTTTTACCCGATCAATATCCGCCTTTGACAAAATACCGACCAACTCTGTTCCTTTTGTGACAGGAATATGCCTGACACTGAACTTAGTCATAATATCCTTTGCATGCTTAAGCGACTGACTCTGATCGACACATTTAGGCTTGTCCGTCATTATCATCGATACCCTGTCCTCCGCTCTCAGTTTCATGTTTCAGATTTACATTACAAATGTAAGTCTTGTTGAAATGGTAAAAAATGAGGCAAGTCACACTAAAATATGATAAGAATCATTGGGGCATATTGCGCAGTTTTTCGATCTTAATAAGTTCGATGCGGTTATCATCTATGGATATGATCCCTTCGCTTTTGAAATCAGATAATGTACGTATGGTAGTCTCTTTTGCCGTACCTGCAAGACTGGCTATATCATCTCTGAGGATAGACATAGATGTGGACTGCTTGGATTCGCTGAATTTAATTAATGCATTAGCCACGCGTTTGCGGACAGAAGAGTATGCCATTTCTATGAGCATCCTTTCAATTTCTTCTGATTGGTTTGCCAGCATTTTAATAAATTTAGCAGAAAATTCCCGGTTATTAAATAACAAAAGCGTAAAATCTTCAATGGGAACAAGGCGCAATTCACATTCATCAATGGCAGACACACTGTCATGATAGCGCTCGCCTTTTAATAAAGGAATATATCCAAAAAAATCCCCCTGAGAGTAAATGTTGGTTGTAAACTCCTTGCCAAAGTCATTGATCTGATATGATTTAAGGCTACCTGATGACACAAAATAAAGCCATTTGGGGTACTGTCCCACTTCATATACTGCATCCTTTTTATGATATCTTCGGGTCTCTCTGTTTTCAGATAATTTATCAAATTCCTTTTGGGCTTTTGCTTCGTCAATAAAACGTTGCAAACCATGACCCGTTTTATCAAAAGAATTTTTGATCCGGGCACTCTTTTTAAGTCGTATCTCAATGGTATCCAGCAACTGAACATCATCATAAGGTTTGGTGATATAGTCGTCAGCGCCCAGTCCCATCCCTTTTCTAAAATCTTCTTTTTCAGTTTTTGCTGTTAAGAAGATGAAGGGTATATCCATGGTTGACGGATGATTGGACAATATTCGCAATACACCGAAGCCATCCAGTTCAGGCATCATAATG
This sequence comes from Saprospiraceae bacterium, assembly GCA_016722285.1. Lineage (GTDB taxonomy): Bacteria > Bacteroidota > Bacteroidia > Chitinophagales > Saprospiraceae > OLB9. The sequence goes on along the minus strand of JADKGI010000030.1, from coordinate 183,557 downwards.
TCACATAAAATTAGGTCTGGATTCATTTCAAGTGCCTTGGCTGTGCCTATTTTACCATTTTCAGCAGTATATACCTTGTATCCGGTCAGCTCAAGTAACTCTTCGATGTTTTCTCTCACATCCTTATTATCTTCAATAATCAGAATTTTGGCATCCATAATTACGATTTTAGCTTTTTAGTTTTATTTAATTTGTTATGATGACTAACCTTATCAGGAATTTCAATGGTAAAAGTAGATCCATCATAGAGACGACTTACAAAAGAAATGGAGCCGTCTAAAATTTCAACATATTTGCGGACAATATTCAGACCAAGTCCCGTACCTTCAATATTTACAGCATTTGAAGCCCTAAAGAAGCGATCAAAGAGATGCTTCTGATCCTCATCCGGAATACCGATACCATTATCCTTTATACTGAAGGTGATAAATTCTTTATAAACAACTAGTGTGCAAATAATAACCCCGTTTTCATCCGTATATTTAATAGCATTTGAAATAAGATTAATCAGGATATTCTTCAAAATCTTTGGATCAGAATTAATTTTTTTATTATTAGTACCGCTATCGGGTAATGGTTGAAATATTATTGTCTGGTTTTGTTTAAGAATTGTTTTTAGTTCATCAATGACACTCTGACAAAGTTCATACGGATCAAAATGTTCATAAACAACAGAAAGTTTACCTTCTTCGACCTTATTCATTGATAAAAAGTCATTTAATATACCTGTAAGATGCGTGACGGATGATTTGATCTTTACAATATGCTTTTCGCGCTGTGTTTGCTGTTCAGAAGTCGTATATCTATTTATAAGAGAAACAGAGGATTGTATGGTAGATAGTGGTGTCCTGAATTCATGTGATGCCATCGAAATAAATCTTGATTTCAATTCACCTAATTCTCTTTCTTTGGCAAGGCTTTTTTCCAATGCGATTTCCCTTTCTTTCAATTTATTCTGTGCCCTTATTTTTTTTGTAATTTCGTCTTCGAGCTGTCTATTCAGAGAAAGTAACTGGTTTACGGCATTTTCGAGTTCGTAAGTTCTTTCTATTACTTTTTTCTCCAGATCTTCATTCATAGACCTGAGTTTATTTTCTGCTGTTTTGATTTCTGAAAGGTCGTGTATGAAGCCGGTATAAATAGTTTTGGATTCCAGATTTACTTCTATTACAGCCAGCCAAAATGGAAACACCTCACCACTTTTCTTTTTTCCTTCTACCTCTCTGCCGATACCTATGATACGCGCTACCTTTGATTTCTGATAATTTTGCATGTACCTGTCATGATTCCGGCTATGCTCAAAAGGCATCAGGACATTAACATTTTTACCTGTTATCTCTTTCGGATCATACCCAAACAAAATACTTGCCGCTTTATTTACTTCTTCGATTATCCCGGATTGATTGATAGTAATAATACCATCTACTGCAGCATCAAAAATAGCTTTTAGTCTTAATTCTGTATCTTTTAAACTATTCATGATCGCATTTCTGTCATATATCAGAGTTTCAAAATCGTTTCAAATGTTCAAAAAATTATAATTTTCTTCTAAAAATTACAATCATTGACCTGAATGACGTAGGTCATATATGTATTGCAGGAACATTTTGATCTTTGGCACAAATTTAAACAATTTAATATGAATCTACTTAACTCTATTTCAAGTATTATGACTCCTAATCCTATTTGTGTTGATATTCACGATACTCTGACCATTGTGGACAGATTATTTAAAGAAAATCACATCCATCATTTGCCGGTGATATCTGCCGGAAAGTTGGTAGGTATGTTGAGCAAATCCGATTTCCTTTTTTTCAGACATGGTTTTTCTGATGAGCAATCAAAGTTGGAAGATGAAGTAAGGATGAATAATTTTTTAGCGAAAGATATCATGACTAAGCGTTTGGCAAAACTGGAACCGACCGACAAAATCAATGTGGCTCTGGAAGTTTTTAAAGAAAATCTTTTCCATGCCCTACCCATTGTTGAAAATGATAAGATCATCGGGATTGTATCCACCTTTGATATCATTAAGAAGTTGGCTATCGATTCAGAAGCGACAGCGTCATATGATTAGTCAAAAAGATTTGTGACTCAGTCATTTTTGGTTATTAAAATGATAGGTATGATAGACATTAAAATTTATGGAACTGGTACGTCCGGACACCAGCTGGCTAAAATGAAACTGACTAAATGTTTGTCAGATGCGGCACTGGATTTTCATATTACTGATATATCAAATATAAAAGAAATAATGGATGACCAGATTGAATATGTGCCATGTATAAAAGTCAATGATGACAACCTTTTTGAAATAAAACAAAACGGCCGGTATTAAGCATCATTGCGGGATGTAATTCAAAAAATTCTTAAGATTGATAATTATGGCAAAATGACAAAGATATTAGTTCCCACAGATTTTTCGGATGCTTCAAATAATGCATATAACTTTGCCAATCACCTTTCAAAGGACCTGACGGGGGTGTTGTTACTGACACATATTTATTACCCTACTTCCACCGATGTAAATCAATTTGTTGTCATCAATGAAGAAGCTGAAAAAATACACCGCGAAAAGCTTGACAGCCTTGTAAATACTCTAAATCAAGACTGGATAGGTAGCTTTGTTAAGGAGCCTTTTATTGAAGGTGTCTTTAAAGTGGGTTTTCCGAGAGTTGAACTCACCGAAATGTCCAAACAGTCAGATACCATCATGGTAATGGGTACGACCGGATCAGGTGACAATTTTAAAAAAGTGTTTGGCTCGCTTTCACTTGATATGATTGATCATTGTTATTGTCCGCTCTTTTTAGTACCTCCCGGAGCCGCCTATTCAAAAATTGATGAAATAGTTTATCTGTCTGAGACCTTAAAAACGATGCAAACCATTTGTTATACACCGGAAAAATATGTGCAAAAATTGGATCAGATTTGAGAATCGTTCATTACAGAACCAAATCCAAAGATGAATATGATGTAAGTGATACTATAAAAATCATGGACGAATATTTTCCGGAAGTAAAGTACCATTTAGAGATAATTGATACTGAGGATCTGTTTAAAGGTGTAAAAAGTTTAATTAACGAAGATACTAATCATCTCGTTGTTATATCCACAAAACACAGAAATATATTTCAAAATATATTCCACAAGAGCATATCAGAGTTTGCAGCTATTCATTCAACTTCGCCACTTCTGATACTTACTGACAAAACGTCTGAAGTTTCTGTTTAACAATTATCAAATTGTTGTGTTAGTAAGTGATCATACCAATTCAATGATTTATGCTGAATGAAAAGCGGTTATTAAACTCTAATGCACAGTTTCTTGCGGGACCAAATAGTCGGGGAAAAGAATTCTTATTTTTATTTAAAGTCGTTATCCAGTTTTTCAGAGGATTCAGAAAACTTCACTTTATAGGTCCTTGTGTTACGGTATTTGGCTCTGCCAGATTTGCCGAGTCAAATATGTATTATCAAAAAGCCATGGAGCTGGGCCAGGCACTTTCAGAACTAGGTTTTGCAGTCATGACAGGTGGTGGTCCCGGTATAATGGAAGCTGCAAATCGTGGCGCAGTTCAGGCTGGTGGTATATCTATAGGATGTACCATCAAACTACCAAAAGAGCAGGTGTCAAATCCTTTTTTGACAAAGATTGTAGATTTTGACTATTTTTTTGTCAGAAAAGTTTTGCTTACTAAATACTCTTATGCATTTGTTGTCCTCCCAGGTGGATACGGAACGCTTGATGAATTATTTGAGACACTGACTCTGATACAAACCGGCATTCTTCATAACTTCCCGGTGGTGATCATGGGAGAAGAGTATTACAAAGATATTTTTGAAATGACGGAAAGGATGATAGACGAAAAGACAATCTCACCAGGCGACCAAAATCTGATAAAATTTACAGATGATATTGATGTGGCGATGGATCATATTCGTTCATATATAACTAAAAATTATAAGATCAAATATAAAGCCTCCTGGATTTTAGGTGAACAGTAGATTGCATTAATTCCTTTGTACAAACAAATTAAAAATTCATTTCCAATATTATACCTTATTCATTTTATCCACCAGATAATATAATGGATAACTCAATAATAAAAATATCAATGCAAATTTGCTGCTTTGTAAATCAGTATATACCGCCCCAGCCAGAAACATGATTGATAAAATTAAGAGAAAATAAGGAAGATACGGAAACCAGGGTGCTTTAAAAGGCCGTGATAATTCAGGCTCAGTATATCGAAGCCTGACTAATGCCGCAAATCCTGCTGCATAACTTAATACAAAGAAAAATGTAGCTATGTCAGATAGTTTACCACAAGTATCCTTGCCACTCAAAATCAACAAAACAGATAAAAATGCTGTCAATGGCATAGCTACTGAAGGTGTTCCCACAGCATTTACTCTGGTCGCTGCTTTAAAGAAAAGATGATCGCGACTCATAGAAAAAATCACCCTTGGCGCAAACATTATCTGAGCATTGACAATACCCAATATTGAAATCATAAGAAACATGGTAATAATTTTGGAATATCCGTCTCCAAAAATATAACTAATCGTGTCCGCAGCAGCCAGTTTGGAGTTCATCAGCATTTCCTTCGGTAATGCAAATAAAATGGCACCATTCACCAGAAGGTATATTACAATGATCAGGATTACTCCGGAGATCATAGATTTTGGTAGCGTTTTAGCTGGGTCAGTGTTCTCCTCAGTAAAGTAAGCTGCAGTATGCCAACCATCATAGGTGTAAAAAATAGCCTGCAAAGCTGCAATTATACTAATGAATGTCAGCGGGACTGCAGTAGTATTGATGGTATCAGTCATGCTCTGGTTAGTGGGGCTTTTGCCAAAGATAAAACAAACAATTACAAAAATAATCAGCCCGACAGCTTTGATAACTGCCAGAACCTCTTGTGACTTACCGGCAGATTTCGTCCCTAACCAGTGAAATCCTGTCAATAGCATAAGCAGAAGTACAGACATCATCTGAATATATGTCTCCGTATCTGGAATAAGTAAAGCTATGTATTCGCTCATGGTATAAGCTCCGAATCCCAAAGCCGAAACAGTGCCCAGCCAGCTAGTTATACCGGTTACAAAGCCAAAATAATTACCAAATGCCCGTCTTGCATATACATACCACGCACCGGCCTGTGGCATGGAAATAGCCAATTCTATGGCACAAAATACTCCCAGTAGTGCATAAATCCCTACTGCTAACCATAATAACAGGATAACCCATGGTTCGCCTATCTGTGCTGCTATCGGTCCTGGTTTGCGTAAGATTCCTGTTCCGATGGTACCACCCACAGTTACAGCAATTCCGAAGCCCACACCTAAAAGCTTTAATAATTGATTGTTTTGATTTGACATAGTATATCTATTAATTTGTCAGCAGGTATTATCTGAGTTAGAGTATTTTAAAAATAAAGTGATTGTCTTTTTTTTTCAGAAAAGAGTAAACAAACCATATGGTAAAAACATTTTACCTGTGTAAATTCTGACATTAGATCATGTTAGCATTAGTTTCACTATTTATAACAAACATAATGATTTCAAAAGTATGATAAATATGTAAGAGTACAAAAACTTTAGGATTTTAATAGATAATTACGGATATTGGCTTTGGCTACATTTTGCTTCCTATCGATATTTCTAAAGACTTCATTGCCAGATATACCCCATTGGTCCACCCAAAGCCATCCTGCACAGGATATTCGCCTCCCCCTCCTAATTTTCCTGATTCCACCACATCGTATTTTTCAAGCATCTTTCCCGTTTCATTAAAAACCTTTTGGTTAAGTTTTGTCCAATTAGAAATAATGGTCGTTGCAAGAGTTGTATTATTATAATTTAGAGCAGCAACTACAGAAATCCACTGCAAAGGTGCCCAACCATTCGGAGCATCCCATTGCTGGCCTGAATTTATATTAGTGGTGACTATACCTCCTTCTTTCAACAAATTTTTGGACAAAAAAAGAAGAGATCTTTCACCTTGCTCCTGAGTAGCCACCTTAAAAAATAATGGGAATATCCCTGCTGCGTTGATTGATCCGGTTCTTTTTCCTCTCACAAAATCAAAATCGAAAAAGTAACCTGATTCCTCATCCCAAAAATATTCAATAATTAAATTCTTCCGTTGTTCTGCGTTTGCAGCATAAACATCTGCTTCCATTTTATGACCTTGCAGAGACATCACCCGGGCTATGGTCACTTCAAGATGAAATAACAGGCAGTTGAGATCAACGGGTAGTATATCCCCTGTGTGAATAGAAGCAATGGCACAAGGGTCTGAGCACCACCTGCTGCTGAAATCCCAACCTGACTCACATGCGCTCCTCATATGCTGATATAATGAAGAAGGATCACCACTGAAACTACTACTTAGGTGGACGTCTTCACTATACATCTCAGACCTGGGAGTATTGAGTAAGTCATAATATCTGTTAAGCATATGCGCCCCATTCAGATTGATACAGTGTCCTGATGAATTATGCCCGACATTTTCCATCCAGAATTTATATTCCAACACCAACTCATCTTTATACTTAATCAATATTGCCTCTCCAAAAATCTCTGAAAGTAATGACACCATGAGACTAAAATATGGAGGTTGGGACCGGCTCAGAAAATATGTTCTATTACCATTAGGTATGAAACCAACTTCCCTTATAAGCCAGGCAAAATTATCTACCATGGATGCTATCAAATCATTTTTACCGCTAACCCTAAGTCCAAGCATCGTAAAATAACTGTCCCAGTAGTAAATTTCATTAAACCTGCCACCTGGTACTACGTATGGATAAGGCAACGGGATTAATGAACTTCCTTCCACTTGCATATCGCTCTGTCTGGTTAGAAAAGACCACAAGCTGTTGATATGTTCTGTAACGGACATTGATGTATCTGAAACAAAAGTGGAAGTAGATGCCTTTGTTAATTCAAAATTTTCACCAATGAAGTTTTTCAGGGAAAAATCAGATTTGTCTTTTTCCAGTTGATATTGATTCAAAATAATATCGATAGCAAATCTGGGGATTGCATCTGCCCAAATCTTGCCATCAGATATTATATTACTTAATGCAACATCTTTAAACAGCGGACTCAATATCTCTTCAGGTAAGGATAGTCTAATCATTTAAATGATATTACATTAATAGCTAAAACAAATTATTGCAATCTAAATCCTGAAATGAACACTTTACAATTATGAAAGCTGCACACGCATCATCAAAAGCGGAAAAATTAATTTACCTTTAAATAAACTTATTTTAAATTTAAAAATAACTTTCGGTACAATCAGGAATTAAATAATCCATCGTAAGCTGATCCGGTTCCTCGGGTCTGAATGTCAGGTTGTTTTAGTTCCAGTATTTCCTCATTGGCCGTTGCTTTACCGCCAAGTAAAAGTAAGGTTGAATTCTTTTCATAATCTTCCAGCATCTTAAGCCCCTGCTCTTCAAACACCCCGTTTTGAAGATCAATAGAATTCATAAAGTTGGAAGACATTTCCATAAATCTTTCCATTTCTCCGACTTTATTTGCTACGTCATCCGCTATCACTTCCATAGCCTGATCAAACATAGCTCTCTTATCTGCATCGCCTTTGATTATACTCATAGCTGATCTCATGGCTGAATGACTTGCTCTTATCGCAGTTCTTTCCTGCTCTTTGACCTTGACCTGATCGGTCGTGTCTTCGATTAGTATTTCTGAATTGGAATACATTTTAGTCAAAACCCTGTATAGAATTGACATTTTGGTATGCAATTCAGTATATTTTTCATTGCTCTCCTGAAGCCGGGCTGCTTTTCTGCTGGCCAGTAACATGGCACTTTCATTAGATTGCTCTTTAGCCTTCTTAGCTATAAGCATACTATTTTTGATCTCTTTGGTGTTCTCTTCTACAATGGTAATCAACTTTCTCATCTGTCCTTTAAGATTGCCTATTTGGGTTCCCATTTTCTGTAAATTGTCCTGAAGATCACTGATGTAATTTTTCAAAATACCTATCGGATCGATCGTCACAAAGACGCCTGTAATCCATCGCATGATACTTTTGTACATATATGATACCAATGTCCTCCACTTGGGATCCAGAACCATATAAATGATGATACCCAAAACGGCCAATAAGGCTACAATACCAATAGTATTTGTCAGCATGGCCAGGATGGCTGCACTGTATTTAAAAAGTAGAAATCCTATGCCACCGATTATTGCAGCTAAAAAAAAAGTGCCTGTTTTCCCCTCAGGCTTTTGCCAGAAGGATTTAGGTTTAAATTCTGTATTAGGAAAATTTGCCATCTTTCTTATAAGTTTTGTTTTGTAAAATTAAATTAAAATTATGTACAAAGATATCAATCTCTTCAATATTTTATAAAATTCTGTCATAAAGCAAGCTATCTTCTTCGACTTCATTATATAATACATCAAAGGTTTGCTTAAACTGATTTCTGGTTTCTTCTATTTTTGATTGCGAAATATCGAGTGCCTGTTTCAACTTTTCAATTTCCTGCTCCAAAATAGTTTGTTCTTTTTGAATCTGAATAATTTTAAGTTGATTTTCCGAGATCTTATCGTGCATCCTTTTGATATCCATAGTCTTGGAATCAATATTTTTAGCAATCTGATTTTTTAAGGCGACCGCAAACTGTTCTTTCTCCCGGTTAAGAATATTTTTATAATGCTGGACAGTAAGCAAGAGTTTTTCTTTAGTCAGTCCCATAGTAGATGCTGTGACATAAGCACTTTTAGATGCAGTTGATGCATCCATACCTAGTCCACAAAGCGCTTTGTATGATTGCTTAAATTTGAGATAATCGAAATCCTTCTGCTGACCGTCTTTTATTGCTGTAAGAAGTTTCATTAAGACTTTATCATTCATTACCTCAGTATGCGAAAACAGCTCCTTTAGGTTAATTGTCATATTTTTGTATTATTTCAACTGCAAATGTAATTTTAAAACTATTAACTCTTTACATTAATTCGATGAATACAGGCATTGGTACTACTAAATTACTTTTCTTTTTTACGGATATAATCAATATGCTTTTCTACAAACCAATCCAACATTGTCTGGTGTGCTTCACTTTGTTCATCGAAAGTCTTATCATACATGTTCTTAACTTCTCTTTGCCTGGCAGCCTCAAATAAAGAGACAGCGCATGCCACACTTATATTGAGACTCTGGACCATTCCATATTGGGGTATTATAAAATTGCCATCTAGTAACCTAAGAGCCTCTTTAGATATTCCTAAATGCTCATTTCCAAACATCAGGGCTAGGGGTTGTGTCAGGTCAAGACCATACAGGGATTCAGAATCTGTGCTCAAATGCGTTCCATAAATTTTATCATACCTTAACCTAACTTCAGTAAAACAAGTTTGCAGATCTGTAAAATAATGCGTCTTTATCCATTTTCGTGCCCCTGATGATGTATTTTTCCCTACTTTCTTGCTGATTGAATCATGACTTCCTATTGAATAAACAATAAAAATTTCAGAAATTCCAACTGCATCACAACTTCTGACTACTGCCCCGATATTATGAGGATCATGCACGTTTTCCAAAATAACTGTCAGCTTCTGCCTGTTGGAAATTACACTTTTATATTTCCTGATACGATTACTTTCTTCAGTACCTTTTAATTCTTCTTCTGCCATTTGTTACCTTTAAATTCGATTATATCCAGATGTTTGTTTTCAAAATAATCAAATTTCGTAGGGTCATCGGCAATGGGTGAATCATCTGATTTTGCTTTTTTTATTTCATATATACTTTGAAGATAAGTTTGCTCGTCATTTTCAAGATAATTTTGAAAATTCCTGCCATACTTCCATAGATTTCTTCCCAGAAACAATATCAAATCATACGCTTTAATCGCTTCTGAAGTCGGAATCTCACCATACATATTTAAAAAATTCCTTCTAAACTCTCTTATAGTACCAAAATCCTGATCTACAAAATCAGACATGACCACATTTATATTCAATGAATGGTAATAGTCGAATTCTATCTTATCCGAATCATATAGAATCGGCATTCCATAAACTGTAATGTGACGCCCATTTCTTTCTGCAGTAAGTCGCCTTAGACTTGAGTAAAGAAAATCTTCATCATTATAAGAATAATTTGGCAAAATGACTGCTTGTATTTTTGATTTATATAGCTTGTCAAACACCGCTAAACCTAAATTTAAGCTATCAGTATCAATAAAATAGGAATTAAAAAACTGATCTACCCCATAAGTTGTTTTTATTGACTCCTGAAAAAAATTAATCCAGGAAACCGTTTCTTTATTGTTTTTGCCTAAAATGGCTACTTCGCCTTTTTTATAATTTGAAAAGTATTTTCAGCAAGCTTTAAAAAATGCTCTTTAAGATTGGGCTTTATCTGTATGTAATATGGATTTTCGTTGGTGATCTTTGTACTGGTTTGCCACGGAGATACCATTGGGATACTCTTCAATTTGCATTCATCAGCAAAAACTTTGACGTCGTCTCTATCAAAGGGGCCTATGACCAGATCCATGGATGGGGTAAGTATCTCTCCTGCATGTTCAGAAATTTTTTCTGTGCCTTCTTCTGTATCTATCACCTTGACATTCAATTTTATACCTTCATCATCAAGGGATTCCAGCCCTCTCAAAAATCCTGCATAGAATTGTACAAATCTTGAATCCACGGGATTGGCACTTCCATTGGAATTAAGTGGAATTAATAATGTCAGGTTGTACTGATCTTTAAAATCCAAGCCATCTCTGTATTCTACATTTTTTTGGGGAATTATTCTGATGGGGGCATTTTTTGACGATGTATCTGACCATTTGATAGTATCTATTTTCAAGCCTGGCTCACTTCCTTTTTTATTGACTACCTGATTGTCAGTCGGCTTGGTACCGGCATTGACGATTTGTACATCTTTATTTTCAGTAGCTTTCTTAGCTACGGAACAAGATGATATTAACAACGGGATTAACAAGAACAAATAATATCTATTCCCACTCAATAGTTGCCGGAGGCTTTGTACTGATATCATAAACTACTCTGTTTATTCCTTTTACCTGATTAATTATTTCACTCGAAATAGACGCCAACAAGTCATATGGCAAGTGGCTCCATTCTGCAGTCATACCGTCTGTTGAATTGACACAACGTAAAGCAACCGTAAATTCGTATGTCCTCTCATCACCCATAACCCCGACTGATTGTACCGGCAATAAAATTGCTCCTGCCTGCCATACCTTGCTATACCATCCTGATGATCTCAAATGATCAATATATATTTTGTCTGCTTCCTGACACAATCTGATTTTCTCACGCGAAATCGGTCCCAAGACTCTTATGCCCAATCCGGGGCCCGGAAACGGGTGTCTGCTCAACAAGTGCGCCGGAACCCCCAGTTCTTTCCCGGCTTTCCTCACCTCATCTTTGAAAAGCATACGGAGTGGTTCGACTAATTTAAGCTTGAGCCCATCAGGTAGTCCTCCTACATTATGATGTGATTTGATGGTGACAGATGGGCCATGTACAGAAACGGACTCTATCACATCTGGGTAAATAGTGCCTTGACCCAACCATTTTACTTCAGGATGCTTGTGTGATTCTTCTTCAAATATTTCAATAAACAATCTGCCTATTATCTTTCTCTTTTCTTCCGGTTCAGAAATGCCTGATAACGAATCTAAAAATCTATCTCCAGCCCTTATTCCGGTAATATTTAATCCCATACCTTCATAAGAGTCAAGAACTTCCTGAAACTCGTCCTTACGTAAAAGCCCGTTATCTACAAAAACACAATGAAGTCTTTTGCCTATGGCTTTATGAATAAGACAAGCCGCAACGGTCGAATCCACTCCTCCTGATAAGCCCATCATCACATGATCTTCACCTAAATCATTCTTTAGCCTTTGAACTGATTCATAAACCATAGATGCCGGTGTCCAATTACATTGACTCCCTGCTATTTCATGAACAAAATTATATAAAATATCTTTACCCTGTAGGGTATGGGTCACCTCAGGATGAAACTGGAAGCAATATACGGGTTTGAGAAAAGTTTCCTCCTTACTTTTATAAGCGGCTACAATATCGGAAGTGCTTGCTATAATATCAAATCCTTCCGGTACCTTCGTTATGGAGTCACCATGAGACATCCAAACCTGAGTAGCCGGATCGATTTCTTCAAACACGGTATCGGGTTCAGTGATTGTGATGATTGCCTTTCCATACTCTCTTTTATCTGATTTCAAAACAGTGCCTCCAAGCTTATGAGAAATTAACTGGGCCCCATAACAAATCCCTAAAACAGGATATTTGTTTAATACAATATCAAGATCAAAATCCAGAGCATTGGGGTCAAGTACTGAAAATGGACTTCCGGAAAAAATTACTGCTTTGATATCATTTCTCTCAGGAAACTTATTATATGGATATATTTCACAATATACATTAAGTTCTCTGAGTCTTCTGGCAATTAATTGAGTGTATTGAGAGCCAAAATCAAGGATTACAACTAATTCATTCATAAGCGCAAAGATACACACTTACGGTAACGCAACGGTAAAAGTCTGATTTTTTACAGAAAAAATTACTACAAAGAAAAATACAATATCAGATGCTTCACTTTTCAAAGCTAATTTTAACTTCATTGACATCAACGTTTCCTGACAATGTCTCAAATCGGATGGAGTCAGGCGACAGACCTTTAATTTTAAGATAAGTTTTGATGGAATTTAATCTGTTAGTGTTCAGTGCAGAATCAGCAAATTTTGACAAGGTTCTCATTATTAATTTTTGCCCTGTATTCAGTTTCAAATAATTGACGAGCTTATCCAATTTTGTAATAGCGTCATCTGATAAAGTAGCATATCCTGATTCAAACGGAATGTTGAGGAAATCCGAAGATTCCGGAACATTCATCAGCACCGCTGTTGTGGTTTTGCCGTCAGTTATTTGCGGCTCACTTGAAATAAACTGACCGTAATCCTGAACTTTTAATGTAAAACCATCCAGAAAGTCAGGTTCGTCTTTGATAATTTTATTTACATTTCCAGTTAAGGTTATTTCAGCCAGGACCGGTTTGGTATTGTAAAGTATTACCGCTTCCTTTGTCTGACTATTTAGTGATAAGCCAACCATCATAATGATCAGCATTAACACAAATCGGGGGGAATTTGTGTTCAACATGTGTTAATAATTTTAAGGTTATAAAAATTTTATTCGTCTATTAATCCTCGGCCTTCTTTTACTACTTTTTCCTTTAAAATAAGGTCCTGCAATAATCTGTCCAAAATTCCATTGACAAACTCTTTACTCTTGGAAGTGCTGTAATTTTTTGCTAATTCCACATATTCATTGAGTGTTACTTAGTGGGAATAGTAGGACAAAACATAAACTCACAAATTGCCATTTTAATCATGATCATATCAAGAATGGCTACTCTGTCCGCATCCCAATTCTGCAACACCGGCTCTATCATAGACATTAACGATTCTTCGTCCCTAATTGTTGCAAAAAGTAAATATTCTCCATAATCTTTTATCGTTTCATCATCCGGATAATGATCCATGATGAAATTTTCCTTTTCACTCGGCAAACTTTTAAGCACTTTTTTTATAGTACCTATGATAATGGATTTATCATCTTCCCAATTTGCATATTGGTCTTCTATTATTTCATTAAAAAGTTCATTTTTCCTGCAAAATCTGAATAACTCCAACAGCATCTCCAGATTTTCATCACTATTTGTTTCCTTAACAATGTACTGGTTATACATTTCTTCTTTTGCAAACTCAAAATAAATTTTCTTAAAGTGATCCTTATCAACTGCAGAAGAGAATTTTAATTTTTCAAATTTTGATTGAATTGTCTTATTTTTATCCAGTGCCTGGATCATGAAGTTACTCCATAATTTTGGAGTAAATTTTTTATCTATGTCTGTGGGAAGGTGCTTTGCTTTTCTTTTTTCAAAATCATCTGCTGCAGACCTTGTTATCTGGACCAGATTGTATAATGAAAACAAAAGTAATTCAAAACTATCTTCGATTTTCCTCCAATATAACTGGACAGTCTGTTTATTATCCAATGATTCGTCCCTACTTTGTGCATACAATACCTGCATCACTTTTACTCTTACATTTCTCCTGCTCAGCATTCTTATAATTACTTTTAATCTCAGATTATACTTTAACCGATATTCGGCTGCAAATATAAGCGAACATATTAAATTTTGAAAAAATATGATAGTATTTGTTATTCATGGTCTTAAAAATAATCACATTCATAATACACTTAAGACAAATACACTCATTTTCATTATCATTTTATTAAAGTATCGCTTTTTTTTATCCACTGGTCGATAATCTTTAGCCATAACTGTATTTTTCCCTAATTTAGTGTTTTAAAATTATTATATGCTTAGCATCACCCTCTTACTGTTGTGTTTGTGGATATTTGGAAAACACAATGCCTTTTTTTCAGGCCTGATCAGGGTTTTCTTTTTCATAAGTCTCGGATTATTTGTTTTATCAAGCTTTTATAATTCAGTTTCTTTTGCGGATACAATACTTTTACTCTCTATTTCCTGTTTGACCATGGCCTTGACAGGTTTTATTCTGGACCTTGTCAGCCATAATAAGATAGTTCAGATTATTGTTTCAATTATATCTGTTATGTCAGGTATGTACATTGAAAAAAGTTTTAGATTACCTGATTATCAAATAGTTAATACAACATCTTATGATCCTGATGGAGAGATTTTGGTAGAAATAGATCAAAACAGAATTTCAGAAATATCGAAAATAATAACGTCCAAAAATAAAACAATAAGAAGCGCTTTCAAACCACTATCAGGCGAGATTACTGAGCTGGACGACTATTATGTCATTGATGTTGATAAGAATGATGATGTAAACCAATTTATGAATAATTTCAAAAATATGGATGGAATAAAATGGATAGAACCTAATGAAATCATTCCTTTTGACTTTCCTCAAAGAACAGAAATAGAATCAATGGATAAGTATGGTAAATTATCCAATGACCCATCCGTTAATATGCAGTGGCACCTTTCATTCTTAAATATGGAACAGTATTATAAATTTTTTATTTCCAATAACATTCAACCTCAGCGAGCTGCCACTCTTTACATACTTGATACGGGGATTGATGGAAGTCATGAAGATCTTCCTTCGGATTTAACAAAAAATAAAGACAAGCAGGGTCATGGAACTCACTGTGCCGGTGTAGCGGCAGCCATTACCAATAACAATATAGGCGTAGCTTCCATGACTCCAAACAAGGATTGGGTAAAAGTAAAAGGTATTCAAGTGATTGGCGACATTGGGTTTGGTACGCAAAAATCTATTATAGATGGAATTATAGAAGCTACAGATAATGGTGCTGATGTCATATCTTTATCACTTGGCGGTATCACAAATCAGGAACGCCAAAAAGCCTATAATGATGCTGTGAAATACGCTAATGATAAAGGAGCAATCGTTGTAGTCGCTGCCGGCAACGCCAATCTCGATGGCAAAAGATACAGCCCGGCCAATGCAGAAAATGTTATTACTGTTACCTCAGTGAATGAAAAATCAGAAAAATCAGGCTTTTCCAATCATGTTGAAAACCTTAAAATGGGTATCGCCGCACCTGGCGAGAAGATACTTTCCACGACACCATCAAATACTTATACAGCCTTTAGTGGAACGTCGATGGCAACACCACAGGTCGCTGGTCTCATAGCAGTGATGAAAGCAATAAACCCTAAACTCAATACGCAAACTGTTTACAGAATTTTAAATAGTACCGGCAAAGAAACACAAAACACCCTTCGTACAGGAAAATTGATCCAACCTCTCGATGCAATAAAAGCCCTTTTTTGAAATCCAATGAAATATCATTTCGAATATACATTGACAATGATTTTTCTTACGATTTCATCGGTCGTACCTTCAGATCTGATTTTAATTTTAGATTTATTATATTCTGCAACTCGCATTTTTAAAATCCCGGAGATTGCTTTTTTGGTCTGAGCAGTAGATTTGCCTGCAACCAGGGGTCTGGTTTGGTCTTTACTTATCCTTTCTACAATCTTACTGATGCTTGTTTTTAGAAATACGGTTTTGCCTTTTGCATTCAATTGATCTATCAATCCATTATAACAGGGTAAACCACCACCGGTAGCCACAATCCCGTCAGATATCTTCCAATCTGATATAAGCTCAAACTCTGCATTTCTGAAATAATCTTCCCCCTTTACCGTAAATATATCTGATACGGACATTCCTTCGATACTTTCAATAATATTATCTGTATCAAAAAATGGCATCGCAAGTTCCTCTGCCAATTTCAGCCCAACAGTGGACTTTCCACTACCCATCATTCCAGTGAGAAAAATTAGCATCTGTCTTTATTCATTTTCAATTTTATTAAAAGGGATATATTCATTTTTTGTTTTGTTATCTGGTCTATTTATTTACTTTATGCCATAAATCTGGTGTTTCAAAATTATTAATAATGCTTTAAATATAGAAATAGATATCAGAAACGTTCTGAAATTGATCAAAAAACAATTTCGTCTTTAATAATTTCAAATCCAGTCTATTCGTTTTTAACATTTCTTATACCTTTGTGACATGGCAGCAAATACTTTTGGAGAGATATTCAGAGTGACCACTTTTGGAGAGTCGCATGGCAGAGGAATCGGAATGATCATTGACGGATGTCCTTCAGGCCTTAAAATAAATGAACATTTTATCCAAAATGAACTTGACCGCCGTAAACCCGGTCAGTCAAAAATTGTAACCCAAAGGAAAGAAGACGAAACCTTTATAATTCAATCAGGAATTTTTGAAGGATTATCGACAGGTACACCTATTAGTATTTTTATACCAAATACAGACCAGAGATCAAAAGATTATAGCCATATCGCAGATATTTACAGACCTTCCCATGCAGATTTTACCTATCAATCAAAATACGGAGTAAGAGATTATGCTGGCGGTGGACGATCTTCAGCGAGAGAGACTGCTGCAAGGGTGGCCGCAGGGGCAATTGCCAAATTATTGCTTGCCGAAAATGGTGTAAAAATAAATGGGTACGTAAGTCAGGTAGGCAATATAAAGCTGCAGTCTGACAAAGTGATTGATTTTGCCAATATTGAAACAAATATAGTAAGATGTCCTGACCCGGAAACCGCTCAAAGGATGATAGACCTTATTATGGAAATAAAAAAAGACGGCGACACCATAGGCGGAATGATATCATGCCTGATTACGGGTTGCCCTCCGGGTTTGGGTGCTCCAGTTTTTGATAAGCTTCATGCAGATTTAGGTAAAGCAATGCTGAGTATCAATGCAGTGAAGGGATTTGAATTTGGTTCTGGTTTTGCATGTGTGTCTATGAAAGGATCTGAACACAATGATATTTTTACTATACATAATAATCAGGTAATAACGGAAACGAACCACTCAGGCGGCATTCAGGGAGGGATAAGCAATGGAATGCCCATCAATTTTAATGTAGCTTTTAAGCCTGTAGCAACTATTGTTAAGGGACAAAAAACCATGGATAAAGATGGCAATCAGGCTATAGCAGAAGGCAAAGGAAGACACGACCCGTGTGTTGTGCCCAGAGCAGTTCCGATTGTTGAGGCGATGGCGGCACTTGTGTTAGCTGATCATTTGCTTCGGAACAGGACAGTCAGAATTTGATCACAATCCTTTTATGATAAAACAAGCCATCATTTCAGGTTTTGTCAGAACAGTTTACGATTTTATTGTGTTTGCATTATTCATTCAACTTTATACTTGAAACATTTATTTACACTTAACCGATTTTTTGTCAGATACAAATGGCACCTGCTTTTAGGAATCGTCTTTGTGGCTGGTTCTAATTATTACGCTATTCTCATTCCCCAAAAAATAAGAGACGCTCTCAATTTGGTTCAAGAGAAGATTCAGGTGTATAAGGGACTGGATTCAACGTTAAAACAAGGATTTTATGACGAATTGGGGCACGCGTTACTTATGTTTGGTCTCATAGTAACCGGCTTTGTCATTATCAAAGGGATTCTCATGTACTTTATGCGGCAAACCATCATAGTCATGTCCAGACTAATAGAGTATGATTTGAGAAAAGAGATTTATAGCCATCTGCAAACATTGGATCAAACTTTCTACAGAACATTCCAAACTGGAGATATAATGTCCCGAATCTCTGAAGATGTATCAAAAGTCAGGAATTATCTTGGGCCGGGAATCTTATATGGAATAAACCTGATTTCACTGTTTATTTTGACTATTTATGCAATGCTGCGTGTTGACCCTGTCTTAACATTATTTGCTCTTTTGCCCTTGCCAATCCTATCCATTTCAATTTATTATGTAAGTAACCTTATAAATAAAAAAAGCACCTTGATTCAACAGCAACTTTCGGCGCTTACGAGCACATCTCAGGAAATTTATTCAGGTATCCGGGTTGTAAAATCGTATGTCAAAGAAGATCAGTTCACAGGACACTTTGAAGAACAGAGCGAGGAATTTAAGAAGAGGTCATTAAGCCTTGCAAGAATAGAAGCTTACTTTCAGCCACTAATGACTTTGCTGATAGCTTTAAGTACGCTATTAGTTGTCATCGTAGGTGGGTATAGAGTCTATTCCGGCGTATTAACTCCGGGGAAATATTGCGGAGTTTATCTTATACGTAAATATGCTTACCTGGCCAGTCACTGCCATAGGATGGATAGCTTCAGTAGTCCAGGAAGCGGAAGCATCTCAAGCCAGAATCAATGAATTAATGAATTTGAAACCAAAAATTATTAGTAAAAATAATGAAATTTATTCTCTTAATGGTGACATAGAATTTCGAAATGTATCCTTTACGTATCCAAACACTGGAATAAAAGCGATAAATAATGTTAGTTTTAAATTAAAAAAAGGAGAAAAAATGGCCGTCATGGGTAAAACAGCTGCCGGCAAAACTACCGTAGCAGAGTTACTCACCAGAATGTTTGATGTGACAGAAGGACAAATCCTGATCGATGGTAGAGACATAAGAAATCACAACTTACAAATATTGCGTGAAAAAATAGCTAATGTTCCTCAGGATGTATTTTTATTTTCAGATACCATAAAAGCAAATATATCATTTGGAAAACCGGATGCCGGAATAGATGAAATAGAAAAATTTGCCACTTTCGCCTCAATCTATGAAGATATTGATAAGTTGCCTGAAAAATTTAATACTCTCGTCGGTGAAAGGGGGGTAACTTTATCAGGAGGACAAAAACAAAGACTATCTATTGCGAGGGCTTTTTTAAAAAATCCTGACATAGTAATTTTGGATGATGCTTTATCTGCTGTCGATACTGCAACTGAACAAAACATTTTATCATACTTCCAGCAATCACTATCTGATAAAACATCCATTGTAATCACCCACCGGGCAAATAATTTATTGAATTATGATAAGATCATAGTCCTTGATCACGGCAAAATAGTAGAAGAAGGTACTCATGAAGAATTGGTGGCAAATAATGGATTTTATAATTCTGTGTTCCAGCAACAGATGATGCATCAAAATTATCCAGTTTAGAAAAAATACAATGAATTATTTTGATGATTTAAAACAATGGTTATATTTGTCCTATCATTTATAAAAAATACAAATAAAGTGGAACAAGAAGAAAGGGGCAAGTTTGATAGTGTTTATACGGCAAAAATCAAAGCTGGAAAAAGACGGACTTATTTTTTTGATGTTCGCAGGACAAAAGGTGATGATTTTTATATCACATTAACTGAAAGCACTAAAAAATTTAATGCTGATGGATACGAAAGACATAAAATATTTCTTTACAAAGAAGATTTCAACAGATTCTTATCCCAGCTTCAAGAGACAATAGATCATGTTAAAACGGACCTGATGCCTGATTTTGATTACGATCAATATGAAAAAAGGCAAGCCGAATGGGAAGCTTCACAGGAAAATAAGGAAGAGAAAGAAAATATGGATTGGTAACCTCAAGCCATTCACATAAGAAAGAATGCTTGTCTAATAAAAGCATTCATGAATTATTATGAACATCCTTATTGTATCAGCCACCATAAATGAAATAAAACCATTTTACACTTTTTTTTGATCCATTGGTATTCTCATCTGAAAATATCACTACCCTAAATAATAACACAATATCAGTTCTGGTCACAGGTCCTGGTTCTGCTCATACTTGTTTTTCTGTTGCCCAATTCTTATCAAAAAATAAAGTTGATTTAGCTGTCAATGTCGGGATAGCAGGATCTTTTGATTTTAACATAACAAAAGGTTCCGTTTTACATGTCATCAAAGACAGATTTGCTGATCTTGGAGTGGTTCAAAATGATGAAAGCTTTACAGATATTTTTGAAATGGGACTCATATCAAAGGATAAATTTCCATACCAGGATGGATGGATACATACTCAAGCGCCTCAAAATATCAATATGGATTTACCTGAAGTAATTGGCGTTACCGTGAATATGGTATCGGGATCACAAAATTCTATTAATCGACTTAAGCAAAAATATAACCCCGATATTGAATCTATGGAAGGTGCTGCTTTTTTATTTTCGTGCAAAATGATGCATACCCCTTGCCTTCAAATCCGCTCTGTATCCAACTATGTAGAACCCCGAAACAAAAATAATTGGAACATACCTTTGGCCATCGAAACTTTAAATGATTATCTCATCAGATTGTTGGAGAAATTATAATGAAAACTAATTTGTAACCCTTTCATTTTTTTTCCAGGTCAGGACAAGTTCAATTATTTCATTGTAACTTTTTAAGCCGTGGTTTACACCGTGAAATTTCAAATACAATTCATAAAATCCATCTCTTAAGCTTGGAAAAATATCCGGATACTTGTTAACATCTGCCCTTATGGCTTTCAAATCAGCCTTAACACCAAGAAAAAGGCAATCAAAGACCACTTCTGCATTTGATTCAGATAACGAATAAACATCAAAATACAGATATCGCCAATAGGCTAACCAACCGGAATAATTTACATAAGGGTCATTTGAATTTATTGAAGTCAGAAATCCAATGAAATTACACTCACCTTCATCCGTAAACCCATAACCATGCGCCATCTCGTGAGCCAGTGTAAAAGGCCATTGGAGTGCATTCATGCCTGAGTCAATGTGACCTTCACACACAAATGGAATGTAAACGCCTGCCGTTGAAATGCGAAGCAATATGCCCGGAGGTTGCAATCGTCTGATTCTAACTCTGCCATAAGTTGGAATGCCCCAACTCTGTAACAATGATGCCTCCGATATTCTGATGTTATTTTCCAGGGTATTCCAATCAGGCTTAAAATGCAGCTCTGAAGTATTCTGGCTTAAATGAATCCGTAAACTATTTACCTTATCTGTTACAAAATTAAGCTCTTTCAAAATCGCTGAACTATCCGGAGTCATTTCCTGCCAGCCAAGCCTGTTTTTTATTGAAGGTCCATAGTAATTGAAAGCCCATAAAAAGTAAAAAAGAAAATACACCCATCCAATAAAATTTAATGAAATCATTACCATTTTTTTGGTTGAAGGCCACGGACTCTGATTTTTTAATATCCAATAAACATGGTAGCCTATACAAATTAATGTTATAAAAACTATGGTCAGAAAAAGGTATAAAGATGCGAATGGAAGATAGCCCAACGTATTGTCATATACTATTCTAATGAATCGAAAAATAAAATTGTGATATAACTTATATGTGATATAACTAAATCCACACAATGAAATTATATGAATAATAACAGTCAGTATTCCAAGTTTAAATCCAATATTTTTCATCAATAACAGACTTTAGAGAATTTGTAAACTGAAATTATGCCATCAATAAAACTAACGACAATTGCCAAATAAAATTTCATTAGGAATACATTTATTAAATTAAATTCTGTAAATGATTTATTTTCATTTAAATCAAATTGGGATAAGAAATTAACAAAATATTTTATTTCCTGTACCAATTTTTTTATCAGAATTAAAATACCTTTACCCACCAATTCATTAATCACAACTAAATAATGAACAGAAGGGAAGTTTTGAAAGGTAGTTTGGTCTCAGCGGGAATGCTAGTTACAGGAAGCTTTCCTTATCCGGAAATTGACGTGGAATCCAGAATGGAAAAGCTAAGGAATAATATCAACCACTCTGTTTGCAGATGGACATATAGTCATTTATCACTCGAACAGTTGTGTCAGGTTGTTAAGAAGGCAGGATTTAGTGCGATAGATCTGGTTGGACCAAAAGAATGGTATATCCTAAAGAAAAATGGCATTTATTCATCCATGTGCAACGGAGCTGAAATCAATCTTGTCAAAGGTTGGAATGACAACCAGTATCACGGTCAATTGATTAAGAGCTATCTGGAACATATTGATTTGGTTTCCGATGCGGGGTATAAAAATCTGATTTGTTTCAGCGGCAACAGGGATGGTAAAGATGACGAATCAGGAATGAACACCTGCGCCGAAGGACTTAAAAAGATCATGAGCCACGCAGAAAAGAAAGGGGTTGTCATCCAGATGGAACTATTCAATAGCAAAGTGGACCACAAGGATTACATGTGTGACAAGAGCGCATGGGGCATAGATTTGTGCAAACGAATTGGATCTCCTAACTTTAAATTGCTTTATGATATTTACCATATGCAGATCAATGAGGGTGATATAATCAGGACAATAAATGATCACCACCAGTATTTTGGTCATTATCATACGGCTGGGGTGCCCGGCAGACATGAAATTGATGAATCCCAGGAATTGTATTACCCCGCTATCATGAACGCCATTTTGGATACTGGTTATTCGGGTTATGTTGCTCAGGAATTTATTCCAACTGCAAAGAATGATAAAGATAAGGAAAAAGCTTTGGTTAAAGCAATAAAAATCTGTGATATATAACTACTAAATTAATCAAATTCATAAACAAAAAATCTTTTTATAATTATGTATTTCAATACAGAAGGTGCAAACGAGGTAACATATGATGCGATAGTCATAGGGTCGGGAATCAGTGGTGGCTGGGCAGCTAAGGAGTTATGCGAAAAAGGATTAAAAACTTTGGTGTTGGAAAGGGGACGAATGGTAAAACATGGTGACTATCCGACAGCAAATATGGAAGACTGGGAATTACCAAACAGGAATCGTATGACACCTGAAGAACTAAAGGAATACAAAATCCAGGAAAGGACAGGATATACCATTACACCTGCTTATCAGCATTGGTGGCCCAAAGATACGGAACACCCATACACTGAGGCCAAACCATTCGATTGGATAAGGGCTTATCATGTTGGGGGTAGATCTTTACTTTGGGGAAGGCAATCATACAGATTGGGTGATCTCGATTTTGAAGCCAATTTAAAAGATGGGATTGCTGTAGATTGGCCCGTCAGATATAAAGAAATTGGTCCATGGTATGATTATGTAGAAACGTTTGCCGGTATATCAGGACAGAATGAAGGATTGAAACAATTGCCTGATGGCAAATTTCTACCACCGATGGAATACAATTGTATAGAACTGGCAGTAAAGGAGAGAATTAAGAAAAAATTAGGGAGAGACCTGACTATGGGACGTACGGCCCACATTACGACAGAGTGGTGGTCATAATGGTCGCGGTACTTGCCAAAGCCGTAACAGATGTATGCGCGGGTGCCCCTTTGGTGCGTATTTTAGTAGTAATGCATCTACTTTACCAGCGGCAGAGGTAACGGGCAATATGACGATCAGGCCATTTTCTATTGTAACAGAAATAATACTGGATGAGTCTGGTAAAAAAGCAAAAGGAGTCAGAATCTTTGATTCAGAAACCAAAGAAACTAAAGAGTATTTTGCCAAAGTGGTTTTCCTTTGTGCATCGAGTTTCGGTAGTACTCAGATTATGCTAAATTCAATATCTGACAGATTTCCCAACGGATTCGGAAATGAAAGCGGGGAGTTGGGTCATAATGTCATGGACCACCACTTCAAACTGGGAGCCAGAGGTACTTCTGATGAATTTAAAGATAAATATCTGAGAGGAAGGCGTCCTACCTGAATCTATATACCAAGATTCAGAAATATTGATACTGCCTCAAAAATGCCTAATTTCATCCGAGGGTATGGATATCAGGGTGGTGGCAGTCGGGAAGGTTGGGGTAGATATATTGCTGAAGCAAATTACGGGAGAGACCTTAAAGAAGCCTTAAGCAATCCCGGGGATTGGGGATTTAGTATAACTGCTTTTGGTGAATGCTTGCCATATCACGAAAACAAAATTAGCCTCAACAGGGAAGTTTTGGATATTTATGGATTGCCTACTCTGATTATGGATGCAGAGTGGAAAACCAATGAAAAGGAAATGCGAAAGGACATGACTGCGGCAGGAGCCGAAATGCTTGAAGCTGCAGGGCTTAAAGATGTCAAAACATTTGATGATGGAGGCAACCCGGGATTAGGTATTCATGAAATGGGAACTGCCAGAATGGGACGAGATCCAAAAACGTCTGTCCTGAATAAATGGAATCAGGTGCACTCTTTACCCAATGTATTTGTCACTGATGGTTCATTTATGACTTCTGCCAGTTGTGTAAACCCTTCACTTACGTATATGGCCTTTACGGCAAGAGCAGCCAATTATGCTGTAGAAGAACTTAAAAAAGGAAATTTATAATTAATAAAAGATATTAGATTAACATGGACAGAAGAGAAGTATTAAGAGTATCATCACTTATACTGGGATATTCGCTTACCGCAGGTACTGCCGCTGCCTTACTCGGAGGCTGCAAGGCGGATACAGCAAGAGATTGGATACCAAGGACAATAAGCAATAAGGAGGCTGATCTCCTTGCCGAAATTTGCGAAACAATATTACCTAAGACCGACACCCCTGGTGCCAAAGATGCATTATGTCACAGATATATTGATGAAATGGTGACAAATTTCTATTCTGATGATGAGAAAAATAATTTTAAATCAGACTTAAAATTATTTGACGATAAGTCCAAAGAAAAACATTCAAAGATTTTTATCGCTTTAAACTCCAATGAGAGAGAGAGCATCCTGGGCATATTATCTGATGAAGCAAAAAACAGCCAAAGAAGTGATAAAAATAAGTCTCATATTTTTAGTACCATCAAACAAGCTACTATAAGTGGTTATTTTACCAGTGAAGTGGGGGCAAAAGGAGGTTTATGTGAATTTCTGCCTGTTCCCGGGCCGTTTAAAGGGTGTATTGATTATTCTACAGTAGGTAAAGCATATGTTCTTTAAAAAAAATAGAAATTTCAAATTATGATTCAATCAATTCAATGCCGGAAAATGATATATTTTATTATTCCATTTCTTATTTTGACCAGTTGCAAAAGCAAAGTTGACATGAAATCTGATGACAGTACTCAAATAAACCAGGATTCGACTATGATAAAAATTTCTTTGGCAGAATGGTCTTATCATAGAGCATTACAGGACAAAAAAATGGACAATCTTGATTTTGCAGCAAAAGCCGCACAACTGGGATTTAAAGGCATAGAATATGTTAATAAATTCTTTAAAGATAAAGCTCAGGATACATTATATTTAAATAAACTAAATGAAAAAGCCACAGCAGCAGGAGTAAAGCAATTACTTATCATGATAGATGACGAAGGCGATTTGGGTGATACGGATGCTATTAAAAGAAATGAAGCTGTCCAAAATCATCACAAATGGGTAGATGCAGCTGCATACCTGGGATGCCATTCAATTAGGGTAAACGCGCGAGGGAAAGGTAGCCGGGAAGAAGTGGCAGAAGCTGCTGTTTTAGCACTTTCTGAATTAGCAGACTATGCCGCTACTAAACATATAAATGTAATAGTCGAAAACCATGGTGGATACTCTTCCGACGGATCATGGTTAAGTAGTATCATGTCAAAAATTAATAAGCCAAACGCAGGGACATTGCCTGATTTTGGAAATTTTTGCATCACAAGTGAAACTATGGAAGGTGGAAAAACAAAATGTATAGAAGAGTATGATCGATATAAAGGGGTGGCTGAAATGATGCCTTACGCAAAGGCAGTAAGTGCTAAGTCGCATGATTTCGGAGAGTTGGGCTTCGAAACCAAAACAGATTACTTACGTATGCTTGAAATCGTTAAAAACGCCGGATATAAAGGATACCTGGGTGTGGAATATGAGGGAGAATCTCTTTCTGAAGAAGATGGAGTCATAGCTACAAAAAAATTGATAGAAAAATGTCTAAAACAACTATACCATACCAAAGAATAAAACTCTGATGCATAAAATAGTATTAATTATTCTTTTGCTTTTTTATTCCAAAACTTTATCATTTTGCCAATACGGAGAACTTAACGAAATCAACGGCTCTTACTTAGTATTATTAGGGACAATACAGGACGCCGGATCTCCACATATCGGATGTCGAAAGAGTTGTTGTAAAGCACTATTTGAAAAACCAGATTATACCAGAAAGGTGATTTCCATTGGCATCATTGATCCCCTTGTCGGAAAAAAATTCATCATTGAAGCTACTCCCGATATAGCGCAGCAACTTAAGGTGATGTCAAAACTTACAGGAAATGAAAGATCGGATCTTCCCGATGCCATATTTCTTACTCATGGTCATATCGGGCATTACTCAGGACTCATGTATCTCGGAAGAGAAGGGCTAAATTCGAAAAAAATTCCCGTCTATGCTATGCCCGGGATGAAAAATTTCATAGAATCAAATGGACCTTGGGATCAGTTAGTCAAGATAGAAAATATAGTGCTCCAAGAAATGGAGGCTGAAAAACCAATACCCTTAACTCCGGACATTGCCATTACTCCTTTTACAGTACCCCATAGAGGAGAATATACGGAAACGGTAGGATACATTATTTCAGGGAAGAACAAAAAGGTTTTGTTTATACCCGATATTGATAAATGGCAGTTATGGAGTAAAAATATTATCGAGGAAATTTCCAAGGTTGATGTTGCATTCCTGGATGCTACTTTTTATGACAACACAGAAGTAAACAACAGAAATATTGCAGAAATACCCCACCCTTTTATCACTGAAAGTTTTGAGATCTTTGATAAATTGCCGGCAAATGAAAAGTCAAAAATAAATTTCATTCATTTTAACCACACAAATCCTGCACTTGATCCGGAAAGTGTAAAGGCCAAAATTATCTCAGAAAAAGGATACAAAATCGGACATTTTATGGATATTTTCCGATTATAGGATTAAGGCTACGATTTTTCGATACCTTTTTCAGAAATGCGGATTAGTCTCTGTTTGAAAAGATTGCCAATGCCCTGTTTAAATGCTTTTTTACTTACTCCAAATATATTGTAAATAATTTCAGGTTCTGTTTTGTCATTATAAGGAAGAAAACCACCTGCTTTATTGATAATATTGAGAATATTTTGGGATGCACTATCGATTCTGGCAATTCCGGGTTGATCCAGAATCAAGTCGATTTTTCCATCATCCCGTATTTTTTTTATATATCCTTTCAGTTTATCACCTGTATGGAGCTTTCTATACACTTCATTTCTGTATAATATTCCCTGATCCTTTCCATTTACTATGGCTTTGTATCCTATCTCTGTTGGTGTCCAAATGATCAGATCTACTTCTTCATTTACATCGTATTCAGGCAATTCTTTGCTAAAAAATTTCTCTAGCTTCATGGTGGCAACAATCCGGTCAGTAACCTTGTCTATATATATATATACCAAATAAAACCGTCCCTCTTCCATTTTAATTTTCTGCTCGCTGAAAGGAACGAGCAACTCTTTAAGTAGGCCCCAATCCAGGAAGGCACCGGAGTCTTCTACTTTGTTGACCCTAAGCCAGGCAAACTGACCGACAGTAGCAAACGGTTTTTCAGTAGTGGCCACCAATCTTTCTTCGCCATCAAGATACACCACTACTTCTACATCATCTCCAATTTGCATCTTTGGTGTCACGTACCTCTTGGGCATAAGAATCTCTCCTAGATTTTTCCCATCCAGATATACTCCGAAATCTACCCTTCTTTCGATTTTTAAAATATTTAATTTGCCAAGTTCTACCATTTTACAATTATTTTACTAATTTCTCTTACCCGCATTTGGCATGCTTTGCATAAATCGTTCCATACCTTTGCCTTTGCTCATCATATGCATCATTTTACGCATATTATCAAACTGTTTAATAAACATATTGATTTCATGAAGACTCTTGCCACTGCCCAATGCAATTCTTTTTTTCCTTGACATATTAAGCAATTCAGGATTTGATCTCTCTTTTGGAGTCATAGATTGGATCATAGATTCAACCTTCAAAAATGCTTTATCATCTATGTCTATTTCTTTTGTCATTTTAGACATGCCGGGTATCATATTCATTAACGATTTAATATCGCCCATTTTTTTAATCTGGTGCAGCTGCCCTAGAAAATCGTTGAAGTCAAATTTATTTTTCTTTATTTTCCTTTCCAGCCTTTCTGCTTCCTTTTCATCAAATTGCTCCTGAGCTTTTTCAACAAATGAAACTATATCTCCCATCCCCAATATCCGCTGGGACATTCTTTCAGGATAAAATACATCCAGTGTTTCTAACTTTTCACCTGAACTGACAAATTTTATGGGTTTGCCGACTGAATATTTAACAGATAGGGCAGCTCCCCCCCTTGTGTCACCATCAAGTTTGGTCAGTGCTACTCCGTCAAAATCTATCCTTTCATTAAAAGCAGCAGCCGTATTTACAGCGTCCTGACCTGTCATTGAATCCACTACAAACAACGTTTCTGTCGGTTTTGCCGCATTTTTAATATCTTCAATTTCCTGCATCATTTCCTCATCTACAGAAGTGCGGCCCGCTGTATCGATAATCACTACATCAAAAGAATTACTTTTGGCAAAGCTGATAGCATTTAATGCTATTTGAACCGGGTTCTTATTCTCAGGCTCCTTAAATATCTGCACCCCTATCTGTTCAGCCAAAACTGACAATTGATCAACTGCTGCCGGACGATATACATCGCAAGCTACCAATAGTGGTCTTTTTGACTTCTTGTCTTTAAGGAATTTTGCAAGTTTACCGGCAAAAGTTGTTTTCCCGATCCCTGCAATCCTGAAATTAGTATGATACCCGGGTTGCCTTTTATGTTAATACCTTCAGATTGTCCACCCATAAGTTGAGTCATCTCGTCCTGAACGATTTTGACCATCAACTCACCAGGTTTTACAGAAGATAGAACGTTTTCAGTACCCAGTGCTTTGTCTTTAATTTTATCCGTAAACTCCTTTGCAATCTTGTAGTTTACATCGGCAGCAACCAGAGCCCTTCTTATTTCCTTAATGGAATTAGCAATATTCAGCTCTGTAATTTTGCCTTCACCTTTCAGGCTTTTAAATGCTAAATCCAGCTTTTCACTTAAACTTTCGAACATGTTTTATAAATTTTAAAGTGCAAATATACGGCACCAATGCCAATCAATCAGTTAAAGCGGTGTCCAATTTTTAATGATAGCAGTTAAACCTATAGATTTCGAAGCAAAAATTTAATTTTTTCTTAAAAAGAATATATTACAAATTGGCAAATAGGAACTCAATAAACTAAATTTACATCTTTTAAAATCAAAATCCAAATGGCATCTAATCGACGTAAATTTATTCAGCATAGTGCATTTATTATTCCGTGCATTACTGCCATCACTTCGTGCAATAATTCACAGAAGAAAAAGGATATTAAAAAACCGATTGTCATTTCTACCTGGGATAGTGGTCTGGCTGTCAACAAGGTAGCCTGGCAGGTAATGAAAAATGGCGGTAAAGCTATTGATGCCGTAGAAAAAGGGGCAAATGAAATAGAAAACTCTATCAATTGCTGCGTAGGATTAGGTGGTAATCCGGACCGGGATGGCTTTGTGACACTTGATGCCTGCATTATGGATGAAAAATATAATTGTGGTAGTGTTGCCTTCCTTCAAAAAATAAAAAACCCCATCAGTGTGGCTAGAAAAGTCATGGATATGACTCCTCATGTGATGCTTGTGGGTGAAGGTGCGTATCAATTTGCACTTGAAAACGGGTTTGAAGCTGAATCTGGGAATCTTTCAGATGATGCTAAAAATGAATACCAAAAATGGCTCAGGACATCGGAATACAAACCAGTGATGAATATAGAACATAAACAATCCGGTTTCCAATCTCAATCAGCTCCGGCAAAACTGAACAGTGGTGAAATAAATCATGATACAATGGGTATTATAGCTCTTGATGACCATGGCGATCTTTCGGGGTCATGTACCACGAGCGGAATGGGATTCAAAATGCACGGGAGAGTCGGTGATTCACCTATTATCGGAGGTGGATTATATGTGGATAATGAAATAGGTGCAGCCACATCTTCAGGTCAGGGAGAAGAAGTGATTCGTATCTGTGGAACACATCTCGTCGTCGAAATGATGCGTATGGGTAAAAACCCTGAAGAAGCATGCAAAATAGCTATTGAGCGACTATTAAAAATTAATCCTGAAAAGGCAAATGAATTTCAGGTGGGTTTTCTGGCTCTGAATAAAAATGGAGAACATGGGGCATATTCTATGCATCCAGGATTCACCTATTCCATGACCGATAATGATGGTGGTGGTATAGTAATTAAAGCTAATTCCCACTTCTCCATTTAAGTGTTGGATGGTCAATACTGACTTTAAATTCAGCATTCTTTTGAAATTAGATTAGAAGTACTTTCACTATATAAGATCTGCCCATGATCGATCACAATGGATTCAGCACATATATATCTGATCAATGACGCATCATGCGAGATGAAAAGTCCACTGATATTATGCTCTCTTTTTAACTTATGAATCAGGTCAAGAATCATAATCTGATTCCTTATATCTAAGGCAGAGAGAGATTCATCAAAAATTATAAGTTCGGGTTTCAATAGCAGGGCACGGGCTATGGCCAGCCTTTGTCTTTGCCCTCCTGATAATTGGACCGTAAAACGTGACTGAAGTGATTCGTCTAATCCCATTTCCTTAAGGGATGAAAAAACTAACAATTCCACATCTGGTTTATTTCTGGCAAGAGAATAATATAATATTACTTCTTCGAGTATCTCCCTTACTGTCTGCTTAGGGTCAAATGACGTATATGAATCCTGCATTATTAACTGGATGGATTTTCGCAATTGGACATTGCCTCTTAAAGCAGTCCTGTTAAGTTGTTTATCGTTGAAATAAATTCTTCCGGATGTGGCATCTACTATTCCGGAAATAATTTTTGCAAGTGTGGATTTGCCGCTACCTGTTTTGCCTGAAATACCTAAAATTGCCCCTCTTTGAAGCTTAAAACTGACATTATTTAAAGCTATGTTTTCAGATTTTACTTTAAATAACCCCTTAGTAGAAAAGATTTATACAAGCTTTTTACTTCCAGGATATTTGACTCATCTGTGAAAACATTGTTGTGATTCATTTGAGGCAATTCGGCTGTTATATACGCTTTTACTTTGCTGTCCAGATTGGAAATTATATTTGGTTTGTTATCAAAATTAGCGAGAATACAACCCTCTACTATGAGGAGGATGCGGTCACTGTGTCTAAGTAACATTTTTATATCATGCGTAATAAATATGATGGAGCACCCTGTTTCTTTCTTTATTCTGATCAAAAGATCAAATATTTCATCAGAGGTCTCATCATCCAGAGAAGATGTGGCCTCATCTGCAATGATAATTTCAGGACTATTGGCTATTGCAATGGCGATTACGATCCTTTGTTGTTGCCCTCCTGACAACTCATGTGGAAATGACTGAGATATCCTGTCGGTATCACTAAAACCCACTTTTTCCAACAATTCAACCATTCTTAAGTGGGCTGCTTTAGATTCAAGTTCTTTTTGATGTAATTTTATTACTTCAATGATCTGTTTCCCGCACTTAACTACAGGGTTGAGAGCAGCATCCGGATTTTGAAAAATTATAGATATTTTTTTATTCCTGATCCGAGCCCATTGTTTTTCATCACATTTTATTAAATCCGTCCCGTTGTAAAATATTGAACCGGAAGTATCAAAATCAAGATTATCATTATTCAGTCCCAAAAGAGAAAGTGCAGTCATGGATTTGCCACTGCCTGACTCGCCTGTAATGCCCACAATCGAATTATTATTAATAATAAAGTTGAGTTTACAGAGAATAGGCTGTCTTCCATTAGGAGACAAATAATCGATTGACAGATCTTTAACATCCAAAAGCATAAAAGTAATTTATCATAAAAATAGATAAAGTTATTTATCCGACTCCAATTTAGTACGAAATTAGGAATATTGCGCCTAAATCTGTCCTAACCATATAATATTTTAAAGTCTATTGAATTCCTATTACCAACTAAAAAAATATTTAACTATTCATTATTTGATGTTAAAAAAGCTTTGATGAAAAAAATCCAAAACACTACCTTTGGCCCATAATTTTCACTTTTGAGTAAGATCAGGAAAATCAGGCAATGGATCATCACCGACACAATAAATGGCTTGGTGATGCTGACACCCAAAAATTTAAAGAAACAAGGACCTGATTTTCTGGCTTTGTTAGCACTGGCTGTCATTTGTATTGTTTGGGGTACTACATGGGTGGTTTCAAAACAGGGAGTAAAGTATATTTCAGCATTACAGATGGCAGGTTTGCGCCAAATGATTGGCGGAAGTGTGTATTTGTTATATTTTATAATAAAAAGATATCCCTTACCTTCCAGACAGGATTTTATTCCACTTATTGTTTTATCTTTTCTGAATTTTATGATGAGCAACGGACTAAGTACCTGGGGAG
Source organism: Saprospiraceae bacterium (assembly GCA_016722285.1). Taxonomy (GTDB): domain Bacteria; phylum Bacteroidota; class Bacteroidia; order Chitinophagales; family Saprospiraceae; genus OLB9. The sequence goes on along the minus strand of JADKGI010000030.1, from coordinate 150,697 downwards.
TGAAATATATTTCTGCCGGATTAGGATCAATCATCGGAGCTATTTTTCCATTGTGGATAGTCCTGATCGGATTATTTACAGATAAAGTGTTGCCCCCCAGAAAAGCCCTCATTGGCCTTTTAACTGGGTTCACCGGGATCTGTGTCATCTTTTATGACCATCTACCTGACTTCGTAAATGAAGATTTTCGATTTGGAATTTCGTTATCCCTTATTGCTACCTGGACATGGGCTTTTGGGACCATTTACACAAAAAAATATGCTAAAGTATTTAATCCATATTTCGGACTTGGATTTCAGATGTTTATAGCTGGGACGGTGTTATCATTTATTTCATCATTTGATCCAGCCTATACTCCAGTCACAGAAATTCCCTCGATAACCTGGTTTGCCATATTCTATCTTGTTATTTTCGGCTCTTTAATCGGATTTATATGTTATTTGTATGCATTGCAACACTTGCCTACTGAGCAGACATCCATTTATGCCTATATAAACCCAATAGTAGCATTGGTTTCAGGATGGTTTATTCTTAACGAATCTCTTAATCCTATTATAATCACAGGGTGTATAATTACTCTCCTGGGAATATATATGATCAATTCCAGTTATAAAAAAAAGCAACTCGAATTATCAGATTCCAGCTAATTTACCGGGTAAATTAGTTGATTTTCAAAGGAGAAAAAAGAAAACTTATTATTACTTACATAAATGGTTATATCATTAACCGTTTTGACATTTCTGCTCCAGCCAGATATCCCCCTGTCCATGCTGCCTGAAAATTAAATCCGCCTGTGACAGCGTCAATATTGATGGCTTCCCCGGCCAAAAAGAGTCCTTTATGTAATCTGCTTTCAAAAGTCTTGAAATTAATATGTTCAAGGGAAATCCCTCCTGCAGTGACAAATTCTTCCTTAAAAGTTGACTTACCTTTGACATGAAATGTGAAGTCCTTCAATTGCTTTACAATTAATGACATTTCAGTTTTGGAAAGTGATGCCCAATTTTTTTGTGTATCTACGAGAACCTGACTAATTAAAAATTGCCACAATCTCGATGGTATGCCAAACTGATGATTAGCTACTACTTTCTTTTTTGCAAAAGCACTTCTGGAGCCGGAAATTACTGCCGGTAAAACATCAGGAGCCCAGTCAACTGAAATCGTAAAATCATAGTTTCTTTCAGCCAGCAAGGTGGCACCCCATGCAGACGCTTTAAGGACAGCCGGACCACTCAGTCCCCAATGTGTAATTAATAATGGCCCATCTGTTAATACTTTAGAATTTTGAATCTGGACTCTTGCATTTTTAACAACAAGCCCCATAAGTGCACAAATGGGGTGTCCAGGCAAATTGAATGTGAATAGCGAAGGTACCGGAGGTACGATTTTGTAACCGTGTTTTTCGAACATATTCCATACAAATGGGCTGCTACCGGTGGCAAACATTAATAATTTTGAAGAGTAAACAATAGAATCTGTAATTATTTCAAATTTCTGATGACCTACTGTATCAAATTTAAAATTCTTTACTTTGCATTGCTTTATGACTTCAATATAAAACTTCTTGGCCAGATTTAGAAAACAATGGATTATAGTGCCGGAATCATTAGTAACCGGAAACATGCAACCGTCTTCTTCTGTATATAAGGTTACCCCGTGTTTTGAAAACCATTCTACTGTTTCTGTCGCACCAAATATATGAAATGGACCGAGTAGTTGCTTATTTCCCCGAGGATAAAATTCTGTTAGAATTCTTGGTGAAAAGCAGGCATGTGTAACATTACATCTGCCACCCCCTGATATCCTCACTTTATTAAGTACTTCTTTTGATTGCTCCAGAATGGCAACTGTTATATCAGGATTATAAATTTTTGCATTAATAGCTGCAAAAAATCCAGCCGCTCCCCCCCCGACTATGACAACGTCAAAATATTTTACTGCCTGCAAATGATTTTCAGTCAATCTTTTTATTCTAAAAAAAAAGTGTAATCATTTATAGCCATCGATGCTAAAAATAATTACACTACAATAAATAAATATTTTTTTTTATTAACGGCTTATCAAGCCCATGCACAAATTATGCCACCCATAATCATTGCGGAAACAGCCCAAAATCCTACATTTATCAATATGTATTTCCAGCTTTTACGTTCAAATAATGCATTGGTTGCCATCACAGGTAAAAATACAAATATACCAGCAAATAAACCATGAAATGCTCCATGCTTGAATGTACGAAAGTTGTTGCCGTATTTTGAAATAAAGTCCTGGAAATAAAGGTTAGTTTCACTTCCGGGAGTTTCCATTCCAGTATTTTGCAAAACTGAAAAAACACCCATTTGGTGAATTACCATTGGCATCAAAGCCATTGCCAATAAAATTCCAAAAACAAGAGTCAAGCCATAGATTTTCATCATATTAGCTCCTTGCATTTTTTCCATGGTCATATTGGATTCAGCCATCCAGGCTTTTCCAAAAACAGGACCATACCAAAGTGCCCCGACAGCTAGAGGGACAAGTCCTGATGCTAAAACAACAATCCAGTTTATTGATATCATTTTTAAAAAGTTTTGATTCACACAAATGTAAAATAATATTTTAAATATTTATATTTTTAATATATTTTTTTAATCCATGAGACCACTGTAAAACAATTTAGATTAGAATACAACTTGTCCCTAGTTATATTTTGCGTTTATTGTTCAAGTTAATATTAAATACTAATAATTATAGCAATAATAATATTAATAATTATATCCAAATTTTCTGATTTTCTTGCTTGGCTATCTTTAAGAAACCAAATAAAGATAGTCCTTGAAAGCTTATCCCTGAGAACTTCATCTTAAAAATGTTCATCTTAAAAATGTAGTAACCTTGTTTGTGTAAACGAATTGGTTATCTTGAAAAGCATTTAGATGCTGACCTTTAAAAACAATTATTTCTGAGCATATATTACATGCGTTAAGCAACTTTTCTCCCATTTCAATTGTCGTCAGATCGTCTTCAGCATTGTAAATAAATAGTGCCTTGCTGATATTTTTTAGTTTGGAAATACTCTCAACATAGTTGTGATTCCTGTTTACGGTAGGAAAAATCTTCATTAATAAAAGCATTGTCCAATGAAGCTTTAGATTCCGTTTCCTATAATAGGACAGATTGCTGTCCAAACAGTTTTCTATGATGATCTTGTCAAATACATTATCTGGTTGTGTGGAGTAAGATATCGTATGTGAAGCACCAAATGAAACGCCATGTCCTGAAATGCGTTTTGCGGGATATCTATTCTTAATATGTGATGCAACCACACTAAGATCAAAGGCATAATTAAAATCTACAAATGGACTTTCACCAAATCCATTAAAATCAAATATTATCACATCATATCCGGCATCATAATACATTTTAGCATGCCCGCGAATCAAAAAAAACTTCTTAGCCACAGAAAGATAAGGGTGAGCAAGTATAATTATTCCTTTAGATTCCTGTTCCTGAAAAATCTGCAGAGTACAGATTTCCCGGCTTCCTGAATTTATATAATACTTGAACCACCCTATTTCCAGATCAGGCTCAGCTCTATAGTGACGCCCTCGAGGCAACAGAAGCTTGTGAGCCAACTCCCTTATTTTACTTTTTATCACAGGCTTAGAATCGTATCGATTTGACAATTTAAAAACCAGCCAAAGGTAAGAAATTATCTTATAGATCTCATGGCTGGACTCTCAAGTCAATTATGGACAGCGGAAGGAGGTCAAAAATAAATTAAAGTATGCGATTGGAAATATTTTTTTTTTTGCTATATTATTTTTTCCTGAATATAAACGACATATTATCAACTTATTTCATAACTAAAAATATTAATACTTCATTTAGTGACGATTATGTATGTAATAAAACACTTATAAAAGTATTTTTATATTTTTTATTTCAATAATAATATATACCTTTACAATTCCATAAGGTAGGTAATTATACCTGAAGGAACAACCGATTATTTTTGAACAACCCAAATCCGAAAGAATGAATGTAGAACATTACACTCCTATTCAATTACACAAAAAATCATTTCAATTCTCGCAATTTTTATCTGCTCATTTTGAGCCACTTCTATTAAGCCTTGTTATTTTGACGGGTATTATAGGGAGCATATATTTATTTGGTGCCAACCTGGTTTCTGAGGTTAGTAGTTCGCCAAATGGAAATAACACTCCGAATTCATCCATGGTGGCTCTCTTGTTAGGCAGCAGTGACGATACCTACAGTACCAATGAATTTGACAAATATGTTAAAATTAAGGGCGATATCAAAGCAGGTAAAAACTTCGATTTTGACTTTATCGGCGATGAGAAAGCATCTCGTTTTATTATGGAAATGGGAGATGGAGTCAGACTTATTGTAACACAGAAAAACCTGATGTATAATTACGCAGAACCAGGCAAATATACTATAGAACTTAAAGAGCTAAAAGCTGGCTTATTGACTCTGATAGGCACTAAAAAAATAAAAGTGAAGTAGCTCAGGATAAACTTTGAAAAACCATTTTTTCGGCCGGCAATGGTAACATTGACCGGCTTTTTTATTCTATAGTGCCTGGATGATATCATATTGTGTCAGAATAATTAAATCTCCTGAAAGATCCTTTACGATTACTGCAGGTACATTTTTTGATATATACTTATTCAGATCCCGCACTGCCATATCGACTTGTACCATTGGAAACGGTGATGCCATGATCTCTGCTACTTGTTTTTCGCTGTTTTCCAATGGATTGTTCAGAATAAAATCAAGAATCTTGCTTTCTGTTATTGACCCAGCTATAACGTCTCCTTTCATAATCGGAAGCTGCGAAATATCCAGATCCTTCATAACTTTCAATACACTTTTTACAGTGTCCATGTCTGATACTGATATAAATTTTTTATCTCTTTTAGAAATAATCAGGTCTCTAACTTTTAATTCATTATCCAAAAATCCACGCTCTCTCATCCAGTCATCATTATACAATTTTCCAACGTACCGGCTGCCATGATCGTGAAACAGAATGACTACCAAATCCGATGGTTTGAGGCGATCCTTCATTTGAATTAGACCGGCAAGTGCCGAACCTGCACTATAACCGAGTAACAAACCTTCTTCTCTTGCAAGTCTTCTAGCTGCCAGTGCGGCATCTTTGTCCGTTACTTTTTCAAAATGATCTATTAAATTGAAATCAACATTTTTTGGTAATATATCTTCTCCTATTCCCTCTGTGATGTAGGGATAGATTTCTTTGCGATCAAAAACGCCTGTTTCATGATATTTTTTAAATATTGATCCATACGTGTCTATTCCCCAAATTTTGACTTCAGGGTTTTGCTCTTTCAGGTATTTTGCCACTCCTGAAACGGTTCCTCCTGTACCGACACCCACAACAAAGTGGGTTATCTTACCCGATGTCTGCTCCCAAATTTCAGGACCTGTAGTCTCATAATGTGCCAGACTGTTGGACATATTATCATATTGATTTAGCCATGCTGAATTGGGGATTTCCTTGCTTAGTTTTTCTGCTACCGAATAGTATGATCTCGGATCATCCGGTTCTACATTGGTCGGGCAAACGATCACTTCAGCACCGACTGCTTTGAGCATGTCAATTTTCTCTTTGGATTGTTTGTCACTGGTGGTAAAAATACATTTATAACCCTTTACTGCTGCTGCCAGGGCAATACCCATGCCCGTATTACCTGAGGTACACTCAATAAAAGTGCCCCCGGGTTTAATTTTACCGCTTTTTTCAGCATCTTCCACCATTTTCAGAGCCATACGGTCCTTAGTAGAGTGCCCCGGATTGAATGTTTCTATCTTGCCCAAAACCATACAAGGAAGTCCATCTATGACTTTATTGAGCCTGACCATGGGGGTATTTCCTATTGTCTCCAGAATATTATTCCGATAATCCATATTCAATGCTTATTGATAAAATAATTATTCTGCAAAAGTACAAAAAAACACGAATTCATCCATTTTATAAAGTGATACATGAGTATATTTGCCTGCATCAAACTTAAGATATGGACCAAAACATCGAATTTAAACTGAGACCCTGGAAACTGACTGATGCAGGAAGCCTTGTTAAATATGCCAATAACTTAAATATTGCGAAATACTTAACGGATCTCTTTCCTCACCCCTACTCTTCGGACGATGCCATTAAATTTATAACCATGGTTTCATCAGGGAATCCTGTATCCGTATTTGCAATAGAAATCTATGGAGAAGCATCTGGCGGCATAGGCTTGCACCCTCAGAAGGACATCTTTCGCAACAATGCAGAACTGGGTTATTGGCTGGCCGAACCATATTGGGGTCAAGGTATCATCACCAGAGCAATCAGAGAAATGGTGAAATTCGGATTTGAAAATCTGGATATTAACCGAATTTATGCACGACCATTCGGCAGTAACGTAGGATCTCAAAAAGTCCTTGAGAAAGCTGGGTTTGCCCTTGAAGGAAGATTTCTAAAAACATTAATAAAAATGGGTGAATATGAAGATGAGTTGGTGTATGCTGTCAGGAAGTAATGTAAAAAAAAGTGAAGAAAAGCTTGTGTATATTTATTTGTTGTATCCCATGCTAAACCTAATGAAAAAAAATCACAGGTAGTATATTTCAGAAATACTGAAATATTTGACTTATCAGCGCGATATATTAAAAACACATTAAATTTGAATAATGGAACATTTAAACTCTAAAATTCCATTTTTTCCATACTTTTGTAGCAATATCAACAAATTATCTATGTGAATTTGATGTAATTAGTTTTATTCAATAGTGATTTAATTTTGACAATGAGAAAATAATATGCAGGTAAAAGAAATATATCAAACTATGGAGTATGGTCCAGCTCCTGAAAGCAACAAAGAGAGCATGGAATTTCTGGATGCTCATCATCGTACATTCGGTCTTTTTATAGACGGAAATTGGACAAAACCAGCCTCCGGAGAATATTTCGATAGCATCAATCCATCTACTAAAGAAAAACTTGCAGAAATTGCAGAAGGAAACGAAAAAGATGTAGATGCTGCTGTCAATTCTGCCGCAAAAGCCTTAAAAAATTGGGTGGAAATCGGTGGGCATGGGAGAGCAAGATATCTTTATGCGTTAGCCCGACAAATCCAAAAACACTCCAGACTCTTCGCCGTTCTAGAAGCCACGGACAACGGAAAGCCTATACGGGAGACCAGAGATATTGACATACCTTTGGTAGCAAGGCACTTTTACCACCATGCCGGCTGGGCTCAGCTGATGGATACTGAGATGAAAGAATATCAGGAAATAGGTGTTGTTGGGCAGATCATTCCGTGGAATTTTCCGCTTCTGATGCTGTCCTGGAAGATCGCACCTGCACTGGCCATGGGCAATACAGTAGTGCTAAAGCCTGCTGAATTCACCTCGCTAACTGCCCTTCTGTTTGCTGATATTTGCCAAAAAGTAGGATTGCCACCTGGAGTAGTTAATGTAGTCACCGGACATGGTAATACCGGGGCTGCTTTGGTCAATCACCCTAAAGTTAAAAAAATAGCCTTTACAGGTTCAACTGATGTGGGTAAGATCATACGAAGGGCTACCTCGGGATCTGGCAAAAAGATATCTCTTGAACTAGGCGGCAAGTCACCTTTTATAGTATTTGAAGATTCTGATCTGGATAGTGTAGTGGAGGGGGTAGTCGATGCCATCTGGTTTAATCAGGGGCAGGTATGCTGCGCCGGTTCGCGATTGCTGGTTCAGGAGAGTGTAGCAGAACGATTGTATAAAAAGATTCGAGCCCGGATGGAGACATTGCGCATTGGTAACTCACTTGATAAAAGCATAGATATAGGTGCCATTGTGGCTCCTGTACAACTTAAAGTCATCGAAGATTTAGTACAAAAGGGAGTGGAAGAAGGAAATACCATCTGGCAACCATCCTGGGCATGTCCAACTGAAGGGTATTTCTACCCACCTACCCTTTTTACAGATGTGTCCCCTTCGTCTTCAATAGCTCAGGAAGAAATATTTGGTCCGGTACTGGTAGCAATGAGTTTCAGGTCGCATAGCGAAGCAGTGAAGCTGGCCAACAATACGCGATATGGACTGGCTGCCAGCATCTGGACAGAAAATATAAATCTTGCCTTAGACATAGCCCCACAAATCAAAGCTGGTACAGTATGGATTAACTGTACCAATGTATTTGATGCTGCTTCAGGCTTTGGGGGTTTTAGGGAGTCCGGATTTGGCAGGGAAGGGGGACGAGAAGGTTTATTTGAATATGTAAAGCACAAATCAGAATCAGAATTTTCTGATAAACCAATAAAAGTTACCACATCAAAATCGACTTCTCCTAATGGTACTCTTAAGCCTTTTTCTTCTATTGACCGTACACCAAAACTATACATAGGAGGTAAACAGACAAGACCGGATGGTGGAAACAGTATGGTTGTTAAAGATAATTTTGGGAATGTTATTTCAGAAGTTCCATTAGGTAACAGAAAAGATATCAGAAATGCGGTAGAAGCTGCTCATGCAGGTAATTTCTGGGGGTCAATGACAGGTCACGCCAGGGCACAAGTATTATATTATCTTGCCGAAAACTTGTCTGTCAGAGCTGAAGAATTTGCACTTCGTATTACACAGATGACAAATCAATCCTTATCTGATTCACAAAAAGAAGTCAGACTAAGTATTGAAAGGATATTTACTTATGCAGCGTGGGCTGATAAATATGATGGACAGGTTCATCATACCACTATTAGAAACGTGACTTTGGCTATGCCCGAAAAAATAGGTGTTCTGGCTGTGGTTTGTCCTGAAGAGTCTCCATTACTGGGTTTTATATCTACGGTCATACCAGCCGTTACAATGGGAAATAATGTCGTAGTTGTCCCATCTGAGTCAATGCCATTGTCAGCAACTGACTTTTATCAAATTATTGAGACATCTGATGTACCAGCTGGTACGATCAATATAGTAACTGGTGCTAAAGAAGAATTATGCAAAGAACTCGCAAAACACGATGATGTAGATGGATTGTGGTATTTTGGTACCGCTGAAGGCAGTAAAATGGTAGAAATGCTTTCTGCTGAAAATCTGAAACGTACATGGGTCAGTTATGGAAAATACCGTGACTGGCAGAATAAAACTCAAAGCGAAGGAAAAGAATTCCTGAGACATGCTTCTGAAGTAAAAAATATATGGATCCCATATGGAGCTTAAGATATAAAATTTTGCCATGAATAAATATCTGAAAATCTCGGCTATCGTTGGCGCACTATCTGTGGGAATTGGAGCTTTCGGTGCGCATGGTCTAAAACCATTTCTGGATGCGAACCAGCTAGAAACATTCAAAACCGGAATTTTTTACCAGTTTATCCATGTAATAGTTATGTTTTCAATTGCTCTTAATATAAAGAGTTATCAAAACATGGCAAGAAGTTTTTACTTGTTTCTGGTAGGAATTATATTTTTCAGTGGTTCCTTATACATACTTAGTACAAAGCATTTGTATGGAGGAACTATATGGAATTTTGTCGGACCGATTACTCCAATTGGTGGTATATTTTTTATAGCAGGGTGGCTAAATCTTCTTTTTGTAAAAAAGATTTAGTTCTTATTGGCAGATGTTTCTTCTATTTGTCGGCTTTGGGTTTATTACTTCTGAAATTTGAGTTCTTCCCTTGCCCTGATTTATTCTTTCCGTGTCCATTTTTTGACTGCCCGGAAGCTGGCCGGCCTCTTTTAAATCCGCCTTTGGGTCTCTCAGTGCTCCATTCAGGACTTTCACCAATTTCCGGTGGTATTGTTATTTTTGTTATAACAGTGTCAATAAGCCTCTCGATTGCTGCAAATTTGTACATCTCTTCAGAATTGACAAGTGTTAATGCAACGCCCGTCGCATCTGCTCTCGCAGTCCTTCCTATCCTATGGACATAATCTTCTCCATCCCCGGGCACATTATAGTTGACCACCAGATTTATATCTTTTATGTCAATACCACGAGCCATGACGTCAGTTGCAACCAAAACTCTGATCTGTTTTGATCTGAATTTGTTTACCACGTCTTCTCGCTGCGACTGATCCAGATCTGAAGAAATACCTTCAACCTGATATCCCTTCCCGGAAAGACTTCGGACAATACTATTAACAGATTTTTTTGTTGATGAAAAAACAATGATACTTTCAAAATTAGGTTTATCCCGAATCAAACTGTTTATGAGAGCAGCTTTATGCCCGTCGTTGACCAGATAGGCAGCCTGGAGAACATTTTCTGATGGTTTTGAAACAGCTAATGTAATTTCATAGGGATTTATCAGATTTTGCTTTGCCAGCTTTCGCATATTGGGAGGCATAGTAGCACTGAACATCAGAGTTTGTCTTTCTTTGGCAAAGACTCTATGATTTTTTTGATATCGTCGTAAAATCCCATATCCAACATCCGGTCAGCTTCATCCAGAATCAGGTATTTAAGCTTACTGAACCGGACATTACCCATATTGATATGGCTGATCAGTTTTCCAGGAGTGGCAATGATTATGTCAGCTTTGGAAAGTGCATTCTTTTGTGTTTCCCATTCTGAACCTGAACCTCCTCCATATATAGCCATGGACGAAGCAGGAACAAAATAAGCAAAAGCCTGTATTTGCTGATCTATTTGAACTGCCAGCTCGCGGGTGGGGACTATGACAAGAGTGCTTGTCCCCGTATGAGGATCGGAGGCCATATTGTGTAATAGAGGTAACATAAATGCAGCAGTCTTGCCTGTTCCGGTTTGCGCACAAGCGATAAGATCTCTGCCGCTTAGTATTTCAGGGATCGCTTTTACTTGTATAGGTGTGGCTTGTTCAAATCCCATATATGAGATTGCTTCCAGTATGCGTTGATCCAATCCCAATTCTGAAAATGTCATAAGTTCTTAGGATAACCCTAATTTTTGTATTAAATAAAATGTAAATATAAAAATTATTGTGCACAAAGCTCATGTAACAATTATTAAAGATCAGATTAGTTGTTAAATTTGCAGGTTACCTGTAAAAAATCTCTCCTTTGACAGAAAAAAATCAATTGATTGAATTAATCTATGAAGACAATCTAGTGATTGCTGCGGAGCAACTATTTGAGGTTAATGCCATCAAACATCTGATAAAAACAGGATCCAATCTTTATATAGGTTCAGTAAAAGATGGAATAAACTATGAAATTGAAATCCAGTCTCCATTTGCAAAAAAACAGAAAGTATCATGTGAATGTTCTTTTTATAAAGATAATAAAATATGCAAACACATCATCGCAGGATTACTACAGATAAGAGACCAAATCAAATTGAAGACTACATCAGCAAGTCCAAAAGTTGAATCAGGGGCCTCAAAAAAGCTATTATCGCTCAATACATCACAAATTTTGGAAGAAATTTCGCACTCTGATCTGGTGGCTTTTATCAAATCATATGCCAGAAAGGATAAAAAATTCACAACCCAACTAAAGGTTAATTTTGCCAGAAAAATAGACCTCATTGATAATGCTGATAAATATAAATCCATTCTTAACAGTATAGTCAGACCAAATACGGGAAAGGAATCAAAAGCAAACTCATCAGAGATAAAAGCACTTTTGCTTGTTTTAAAAGATTTTTCTGATCAAATAAATGACTGCATAGCTTTGGGACAATACAGGGAAGGGTTTAATATTTTAGATGCATCCATTTCGAAACTTGAATATATTAGGCACCATTATGCCTTTCACCCTGATGATTTGTTAAAACTTCATGCCACATATCATCAGATCATAAGATATTTTCTCAAAGAGAAACTTCCACAGGATTTGAAATCAGACATGTTGAATTTTTTAATGAATTTAGCATCCCGGTCATACTATCAATATAATGACATTAATGACAATGTTATAAGCATTATTTTGAGTGAATACAAAATAAAGATAGTATCGAAAGCTTAATTAATACGCTTATCAGTCAAAGGCCTCCCAAGGAAGTCCCTTTGTTGGTCGCACTGCTTTTAATAGTAAGGGGAAAATTCACTTCAAAAGAAGCTGAAATTATAAAACTTTACCCCACATTAAAAATAGAAATAGCTGATTATCTGGTAACCGCACAACACGAACACATTGCGCTCAAGCTACTTGAGTCTATAAATCAAAAGAAAAAGTATGCCAGAGACATTACAAGCAGGTTGGTTTTCCTATATGTAAGGTTTAATCAAACTGATAAGCTTCAGGAATCAGGTAGTCTGGCATATCGCCGTACAGGCGATATCAGATTTATGGATGTACTTAAAAAAGAGTTGACGGACGAAACTTATCAAAAGGTCATCACCAAGCTCGAAAAAGAGTTGATTTCCGAATCTGCTGACCCTGACCTGATGATAAGGCTGTATAAAAAAGAAGAAAATTGGCATAATCTTTTGCATTTCATAGCAGAGACAGGAAGCCTTGAATTATTGAAACGTTACGATTTACTTCTCTACAAACATGAGCGCAATGGTTTGATTATGTTGTATTTATACCTAATTTCTAAATATCTGGATGAACATTTGGGTGATGTGTCATTTCAATATCTGGAGAAATTAAAACAACATTTTTTGATTCAAAAAATGAGTCTTTTGATAGAAAAAACCAGTGATATGATCAAAGAAAAATATGCTGACAGAACCCGCATATTAGACTTGTTTTCAAATTAAATGATTTGAATATCTGATAGCTTTGTGGCCAATTATTGGTTCGCTAAGTCGATTGCTAATGAAAAGTTTGAAACCTCACAACGACAAAACAGATTTCAATCAGTTGTCATTCCTTCATTACAATTATTTTTTACCGGATTTTATTTTAATAATATTTTCCGGGATAATTGGTCATTTGGACCTATCAATGTGATGATATGCATTCCTTGCTTAAACTTACCGGTAATTTCAATAATATTTCCGAAATCTTCAGATTTAACCATCTGGGTTGATATAATTTTTCCGGATAAATCCAATACATTCAAGAATGTGTTTGTAGCAGGTTTGATATTTTTGAGATCAATATTGACTGATCCGTTTTCTGATTGAAATACATTAAATTCCTTAATAGGGATCATCTCATCTGATGAAGCAGCAGGAATGGCCACATTTACCTGATTAGCATTAAAAAACAGATATTTGCCATTTACTTTTGCCCAGATAATACCAACTATTTTTAGCTTTTCTCTTGGGATTGAAATATTCAGAGCTGAAGCATTCACTGTAAAAGATGTCCCTTTTGCAATGGCGCCTGATTTCAGCGCATTTCCAAAGGTAGTCGGAAGTAAACTCTGCCTAAGCACATTCTTATGCAATTGCAGACCACTTCGTTCTGCCTGAATATTTTGCACGTCTTCCATCAGGTATAAACCAAGATAGTAGTCACCGCCTTCTACATCATTCAGAAATTCAACTTTTGCTTTAACGTTTAATGTTTTTGATACACTACCGAGTGTTGCATCCAATCCAACTCCGGCAATGACTGAAGTTGATTCTTTAAAATCTATTTCAAGTTGTGTCTCAGACATCTTCTGGCTGATATTTCCACTGTTTACATTTACATTGACCCCATCCACATAAAATATCGGCTGACCGGTACCGGAAAAATTATTTCCAAATTCGTCTGCAGTGGAATTTGTCAGATCCCCACTGTGATGGACAGCCATATAAATCACATTGCTGTTTGTATATTTGCTCAAAATCTGATCTTTCATCTCCCAGCCCCAAGTGCCGCAATATGGACACCAAGTAGCTGTTCGCTCATGAATAAGGGTCCAATTTTTATCGCTAACCTGCTGGCTAATTCCGACAGTTGAAAATAATACTAAAACCAGTGTGAATTTGAATGCATTTTTCATTTTAAAATATAATATTTTCATTTTCTAAATTTCTTAAAACTTTGTCTTACTTATACAATTATTACAAGAACATTCCAGGTCAGAATTTTCTCAAGAGATTGTGATAATGGTTATCATCTGTCATTTCATCAAAATATATGTTTATTTATAGCTCCAGGAAGTTCCCTCTTTTCCATCTTTAATTTGGATATTGATCTCTCCCAGCGCATCTCTTATTTTGTCAGATGTGGTCCAGTCTTTATTTACCCGAGCCAATTGCCTGAGTTCAATAACCAGATTCATTAATCCGTCCATAGTACCTGCACTGGATTCAGATTCATCTTTTAAACCAAAAATATTAAAAATTATTGCTTTCATAGCAGTCTTAATTTTGGCAATTCCATCCTTTGATATTTCATTGATTTTCAATTGTCCATCCTTCAGGCTGTTAATGATTGTCACTAGTTCGAAAAGACGGGCTATGGTCTTTGGAGTGTTGAAATCATCGTCCATGTTCAAAAAAGCACCCTCAATAGTTTGTTCAATTGATAAATCTAATGGTGCCCCTTTTACTTCTGGTGAATCCAATTGCTCAAGACTCTTGTATGCTTCAAACAATCGTTTAAACCCCTTCTCTGCTGCCTGAAGAGCATCATCGGTAAGGTCGTTGGGAGACCTGTAATGTGATTGCAACATAAAGAATCTGACAACCATTGGGCTATAACCTTTAGTGACATGTTCACTGTCGCCAGTAAATAGCTCTGAAGGGGATATAGTATTTCCATCGCTTTTAGACATTTTTTTACCATTCATCAGCAACATATTGGTATGTATCCAATAATTGGCAGGTTGGCACCCACATGCTCCGATATTCTGAGCAATCTCATTTTCATGGTGAGGGAATTTAAGGTCATTTCCGCCTCCGTGAATATCAAACGTTTTGCCCAGATACTTGGTACTCATGGCACTACACTCCAGATGCCAACCTGGAAAACCAACAGACCATGGCGAATTCCATTTCATGATATGTTCATCCGATGCTTTCATCCAAATGGCAAAGTCTGATGGGTGGTTTTTCTCGTCCTGGTTTTTCAGGTTGTCTCTTGATTCAGATAGAAGCTCTTCAATGACCCGACCGGATAATCGTCCATATTCGCCAGTTTTTTCTGCAAAATTGAGTGTGTCAAAATAGACTGATCCATTTTTTATATATCCATAACCTTTATCCAGTATGTCCTGGACCATTTCTATCTGCTCAATGATATGACCCGTAGCCCTTGGTTCAATTCCTGGTGCAAGTGTATTAAATATATGCATCATTTCATGAAACCCATTTGTATATTTCTGAGCAACTTCCATTGGTTCGAGGTCATCTGCCCTTGATCCTTTGGACATTCTGTCCTCGCCATCATCCAGTAGGTGGCCTACGTCTGTTATATTCCGAACATATCTGACCTTATAACCCAAAAATAAAAGGTATCTGTATATTAAGTCAAAGCTCATAAATGTCCTGCAGTTGCCTAAATGAACATCACTATATACCGTCGGGCCGCAAACATACATACCTACATATCCATCTGTAATAGGCTTAAATACTTCTTTTTGCCTTGTCAAACTATTGTAAACCAATAAATTTCGATTCATCTTCACACACTTATTTTAATCTGAATAGGTCGGAATATCAATTAAATCCAATCCCAATGCTACTTTGTAATGAAGCGCAAAGATATTTATATTATATGATATGTATTGTTAATTTGTTGTAAAACCAAGGGCTGATAATACATCATTTTATCAAACATGGAACCTGAAAAATGCCCACAAATTTTAATGGCATCTTTAAATATATATATATACTCGACAATAGTTTTTATATTTGCAGACTAAAGTATTAAATAATATAAAATGGGACACGGACTATTAAATGGTAAAAAGGGTATTATTTTTGGCGCTCTGGATAGTAAATCTATTGCCTGGAAAGTAGCAGAACGATGTGTAGAAGAAGGTGCGGAAATTGTGCTTACAAATGCTCCTGTTGCAATGCGACTTGGAGAAATCAACGATTTGGCATTAAAACTAAATTGCC
Organism: Saprospiraceae bacterium; assembly: GCA_016722285.1. Classification (GTDB taxonomy): domain Bacteria; phylum Bacteroidota; class Bacteroidia; order Chitinophagales; family Saprospiraceae; genus OLB9. Next base: position 134,753 of record JADKGI010000030.1, on the reverse strand, counting down.
AGATTATCCCAGCGGACGCAACCAGTGTCGAAGACCTTGAAAATCTGATATCGCGCTCCACGGAAATCCTTGGAGGAAAACTCGATTTTATATTGCATTCTATAGGCATGTCTGTAAATGTCAGAAAGAAAAAGGAATACACCGACCTGAATTATGAATGGATGAAAACCACATTTGATGTATCAGCCATTTCATTCCACAAGGTAATGCAGACTGCAATGAAACTCGATGCCATGAATGATTGGGGTTCAATACTTGCTCTTACATATATAGCTGCACAAAGGACATTTCCTGATTATAGTGAGATGGCAGAGTCCAAAGCACTTCTTGAAAGTTTCGCCCGAAGTTTTGGGTATCACTGGGCCAAAAAAGCCAAGGTAAGAGTGAATACCATATCACAGTCTCCGACAGTAACAACAGCCGGCTCAGGTGTCAAAGGATTTGGTGACTTCTTTGGATATGCCGAAAAAATGTCCCCTTTGGGTAACGCTTCAGCCAACGCATGTGCTGACTATTGCGTTACTATGTTTTCAGATATGACCCGAATGGTCACCATGCAGAATTTATTCCATGACGGAGGTTTCAGCAGTATGGGTATGGCACCGGAAATTTTGGAAGATTAAAATATTCTAAAAATATCAGACTTCACAGATAATAGTATTTTGATATCATCATCAATCAAGTGAAACAACTTCGTCACAAAGTTCCAGGTCAAATTGGTCATTAGAGGCTATTATAACCACTCTTTCTGATTTAGACTTATCTAATAAATCTTTAAACCATATTTTAGCATTCTTATCCAAAAATGAGGTGGGCTCATCCATCAATAAGACTGGAGTATCGGAAAGGAGTGCCAAAGCAAGTTGAATTTTTTGTCTCATGCCTGAAGAGAAGTGTTGCAGCAATTTTGTCCGCTGTCCCTGCAGCCTTATAATTTTCTCAAATTCATCAAATTCAATACTTTGGCTGAATGGTTTAAATTTTTTATGAAAAACAAACATCTCTTCAAGCGTATATTCATTTATCATATCCGTATATGGACCTACCAGTGAAATTAATTTGTAAATAGCTTCAGATTTCACGTTAAGCCCATCAATGAGATATGAAATCTTACCTGAAGAAGGAGTCAGATATCCGCTTATTATTTTTACAAGAGTTGACTTTCCACTTCCGTTACTCCCTGCAATGCCATAAACTGTATTTTGATCAAAAACATATTGAAAATCATCCACAATCCATTGATAACCGAATCGTTTGGACAAAGCGGAAGCAGTAATCGAAATCATAATTATTTAAAGCCTTTCATAAGTCCTCTGTCAGCCTGGGTCAAAAACTGAAGAATAAATTCTTTTTCAGGAGTTTCAGGAACCGTTGCTTCAATAATGTCAAAAGCTTTTTTAACATTATGCCCTTTTACAAAAAGTAAACGATATATGTCCTGGATATGATTTACCTGTTCATTGGTAAATCCTCTTCTTTTCAATCCGATTGAATTTACGCCTACATAGCTCAATGGCTCTCTTGCCGCTTTTACGTATGGTGGCACGTCTTTTCTTACCAATGAGCCACCTCCAATCATAGCATGATCACCTATTTTCACAAACTGATGAACAGCACTTACTCCTCCAATGATGACATGATTTCCTATTTCAATATGTCCGGCCAGATTCACATTATTGGCTAAAATACAATTTCGACCGATGAAGCAATCATGGGCTACATGAACATAAGCCATCAGTAAAGACCCCTGTCCTATTCTTGTGGTCATGCTTGCTTCCGTACCTCTATTTAAGGTACAACATTCACGGACAGTAACATTGTCTTCGATCACGAGCGTTGAGTTCTCCCCTCTGAACTTGAGGTCCTGCGGAATAGCGCCGATGACTGCTCCTGGAAAAATCTTGCAGTCTTTACCAATAAAAGATCCTTCGAAAACCGTACCATGAGGTCCTATCCAGGTTCCGTCGCCAATTTCCACATTTGGCCCAATATATGCGAAAGGCTCTACAACAACACTTTTCCCAAGTTTTGCTGATGGGTGTATATAACTTAAATTACTGATCATTTTGTCTTTTTACAATTTGAGCGGTCAGCTCTCCTTCAGAAACTAATTTATTTCCCACAAAAGCTGATCCCAACATTTGAACTATACCCCTCCTGATTGGTGACATCAATTCCATTTTTAATAACAGCGTATCACCAGGAACTACTTTTGCCTTAAATTTAACATTTTCCATCTTCAAAAAATAAGTATCCCAAATGCCCTTATCTTCCATGATGGACAAAGCAAAAAGTCCGCCAGTCTGAGCCAATGCTTCCATTTGCAGCACACCCGGAAAAATAGGATTTCCAGGAAAATGACCCTGAAAAAAACCTTCATTAAAGGTAATATTTTTTATTCCAACTATATGTTTGTCCGTCAGCTCAATGACCTTGTCCACCAATAAAAAAGGATACCTGTGCGGAAGCATTCCTCTGATCTGCTCCAGGGTCATCAATGGTTCTTTATTAGGATCATAAACTGGTTTTCCTGCATTTTTTTTCTGCTCCAGATACTTTGACTTAAGCAATTTGGCAAGCTTCGCATTTGATGTATGACCTGGCTTTGTTGCAATTATTTTAGCCTGAATTTCTCTTCCAACTAATGTAAGGTCTCCAATCAGATCAAGCAACTTATGTCTTGCGGGTTCATTTTTATGACGCAATGGTGTACTGCTTATTACTCCATCTTCGATGACTGCATCAGGCTTATTGAGTTTTTTCTTAAGCTGGACAGCTTCGATTTCAGTCAATTTTTTATCTATGATCACCAATGCATTGTCTATATCTCCACCTTTGATCAGACCTGCATCAAAAAGAGGTTCAATATCTGTCAAAAAAGCAAAAGTTCGGCTATCAGCAATATGCAATGCAAATCCTTCTTTTCCCTTGAGCCGGGCAACCATATCGCCAAGCATGGCGTCTTTAAACTCAAGAATCACGTTTAGATCAATCTCATCAGATGGATAAACAGCATATTCTGATCCCGTTTCCGGATCTGAAAAATGAAAAGCTTCGCGAACTATAAATACATCTCTTGTACTCTCAGCTTCGTTAAGGACTCCTTCTGCTGAGAATGCTTCAATATATTTTAATGAACTTCCGTCCAGGATCGGAACCTCCGGGCCGTTTATTTCTATTTGTACATCTTCAATAGACAAAGAACTCAATGCAGCTAGTAAATGCTCAATCGTAGAGATGGTAGCTTCACCGGCTTTTAGCGTTGTCCCTCGGTTTGTGGAAAAGATATGGACTACATCGGCATTAATTGTTACCGGTGGTTGAACATCCGTCCTCACAAACTTGATCCCGCTACCCTCGGAAGCGGGTTTTACTACCATTTCAGAACTAATCCCGGTATGCAGGCCAATCCCTGAAAAATGTATCGATTTTTGTAAAATTCTTTTAACTCTCATTTCACTATTGATGATCTAAGATTATTTGGTTTTTTGTTTTTCCTTGAATATGTCAAACGATGTCTGTATATCTCTTATTTGCTGAACAATCTCAGGCAGCTTTTTAAAATATGCAAATGACTTCAGATAACTTTGGAACTCAATTGCTGGTGTGCCATATAATTTTGCATTAGGACCTTTGACAGACGACGTTACACCAGATTGGCCCTGTATCATGGTTCCGTCTGCAATCTGAATGTGACCACTAATACCTACCTGGCCTCCTATCATACAGTTTGAGCCCACCTCAGAACTACCTGCAACTGCAGTTAGCGCAGCTATTGCAGTATTTTGACCGACAGTTACATTGTGGGCAATCTGAATTAAGTTATCTAATTTGACACCTTCTTTTATTATAGTAGATCCAATTGAGGCACGATCAATTACTGTATTACTTCCAATTTCTACATTATCCTCAATAATTACATTTCCGGTTTGAGGAATTTTTTTATACTTACCTTCCTCATCCCGAGCAAAACCAAACCCATCACTGCCAATGACAACATTGGCGTGTATCATAGTGTTATTGCCGATCTCGCAATTGTGATACACTTTGACACCAGGATATAATGTCACATTGTTACCTATGCTGACATTGTCACCTATGAATACCTGACCATAAATCTTTGTATTATCTCCAATACGGGCACCAGGTTTTATAATCACAAAATCATCAATGAACGTATTTTGTCCAATTATTGCATCAGATGAAACAGATGCGGATTTTGATATGCCTGGTGATAATGTAATATTAGAATTAAATTTTTCCATTAATATTGCCAAAGATTCATAGACATTTTCAACTCTAATCAAAGTTGGATTTACTGGCTTATTTGAAGTGAAATCTTTGTCCACCAAGACTACAGAAGCGTTTGTTGTGTATATGTATTCAGTATATTTCGGATTTCCTAGAAAAGTGATCGTGCCTGATAGACCCTCTTCGATTCGCGATGGACCATTGACTATAACGGTTTCATCGCCATCGATGACTCCACCTATCAAATCTGCTATTTGACCTGCTGTAACTTGCATCGGGCAAAGGTAATATAAAACTTGTATCAGATACCCAGAATAGCATGAAGAATTGTCAATATAAAACAAACTAAATGTTTAAATCTATATCTTTGCGACTTTTTAGTCTTCCTATATCATATTATAGACATTTATAAATTTTAAATTAAAGTGGAAAAAATTCTCAGAATTGGGACGACCGACGATTTGCAAATTTCATCTGCAGCTATCCGGATAAAATCACTATTGGATGAGAAGAAAGTTATATGTGAATTGATATTTTTGAAACCGGAGCCTGGCTCGCTGGTCCATAATATGATGACGAGAGCCATATTAGAAAATAAAATTGATACTTATTCTGTAGATTTATCAACACAAGGGATATTCACGTATAATTCATCGGTAATTCCTACGGCAATTTATGAGAGAACCGATCCAGGTGAATGTTTTATTCTAAAGGAAAATATACTCAGTTCTGATTTAAATAGCAGTAATAATTCAATAAAAATTGGTATTCATACAATGTTGCAAAAAAGCCAGATAGAAGACATTTTTCCAGGTATTCTTAGTACTTACTTAAATGGGACCGAGGTAAAAAAAAATGAAGTAATTATTCCTGCTGATCTTGATGGAATACTGATTTCAAAATCGATGTATTTCCAAAACAAAGAAAAGTTTATATCATACAAATATATTGGTTTGAACCCAAAAGAAGTTATACCACTCCCTGGACATGGTGTCATGGCCTGCCTATGTCACAGGGAAAATATCAATGCAAGAAAAGTACTGAATCTGATCCATCAACGATCTTTGGTTTCTGTTGCCAATATAGAAAGAAAGGTGTTGAGTATGGCTGGAAGAGAATACAAAGACAGATTAGGTGTTTATTGTATATCCGATCATTTAGGATATTTTCATGTGTATGCAGTTGTTTGTGATCCTTTTATAAAAATTTCCGTTTCTCAAAGCATTTCTTCAGGATTGGCAGAAAAAGTATATCAAAAACTATTAAATTAAATCGTATAAAACAAAGTGAATGTATCTTATATTTGACTGTTCTGCCATGGCTACTTACACAAATTATAAAGCAAATTTTACGGACATTGATTCCTGGCCGAGGCTGCTCCACATTAGTTGGATACTTCTTGGAGAAAACTATAAGCCAATAGAAGATTTTGATTTTATCCCTATCCCTTCAGGGTATGAGATTGATGAAAAGTCTAAGACCAAGGCACACATTGATGATGAAGATATTTTAAAAAAAGGAATGGCTCTCAGCACAGTACTCGATAAATTTTCTTCCAGTACAGAAAAAGCAGAGTTTATATTTGCACATAATCTCAATTACAATGAAAATGTGTTGGGGGCAGAATATGTCAGAAATAAAAAGAGTATCAATATGTTTTCAAAGAAAAGGCATTGTCTTATGGAAGAAGGAACATATTATTGTAAAATACCAGCTAAGGGAGGAGGTTATAAATATCCCACCTTGCCGGAATTGCACGGAACTTGTTTTGGGCAAACGTATGGCCTGCCGGAAATGCAAGGGCAGATGTCATTGCTGCGGCCAGATGCTTTATAAAGCTTAAGAAGACAGGCAAGCTTGATGATCTTTTTGAAGATTGAAAATAAAGCCAGAAAGCCACTTTCTATTAAATATCAAAATAATTTATAAATCAGAACGCTCGCATGAATTTAATCATCATTCTAATTTTTATTATTGGCTACATTCTTATTGCAGCAGAACATTTCAATAAAATAAATAAAGCGGCAATCGCATTGTTTACAGGGGTGCTGTGCTGGACCGTTTACATACATTATGCCATAGATAAGGAAGTAGTCAGCGAAGAGCTCATAAAAAATCTTGGCGAAATTTCCGGGGTGTTGTTTTTCCTTTTAGGGGCAATGACAATCGTCGAGCTTGTAGATGCACACGATGGTTTTGATATAATCACCAACAGAATCATTGAGACCGATAAAAGAAAACTTCTTTGGATTATTGGTTTTATTACTTTTTTCCTTTCAGCGTTACTCGACAATCTGACTACAACTATAGTTGTGATCTCGTTGCTCAGAAAACTGATTCGCGATAGCAAGGACAGATTGTTTTTTACCGGCATTGTCATAATAGCGGCAAATGCGGGAGGGGCCTGGTCCCCGATTGGTGACATTACTACCACTATGCTTTGGATAGGAGGTCAGATTACAGTTGTTAATATTATAACCAAACTAATATTACCAAGTTTACTTTGCATCCTGATACCCTTAATTATACTTTCATTAAGATTAAACGGAAAAATAGAACGCCCTCAAAAGGAAGTCAAAATAAGCAGTAACGCCTTGCCTTACACACAAAAAGCTGTGGTATTTTTTTCAAGTGTACTCATTCTGATACTTGTTCCTGTTTTTAAGTCAGTAACACACCTGCCCCCTTTTATGGGTATGCTGATAGGGCTGGCACTTCTATGGATAATGACTGAAATTATCCACGGTAAAAAAGATGAAGAAAATAAACATAACTTATCAATAGTTTTTGCACTCCGCAAGATTGATACACCCAGTATTTTATTCTTCCTCGGAATATTACTAAGTGTCGATGCCTTGCAAACTATTGGGGCATTAACAGATTTATCCTCATGGATGACTGAAAATATACATAATGAAAATATCATTGTTATTTCAATCGGAATGATATCATCCATTTTTGATAATGTACCTCTGGTAGCTGCAACGCAAGGTATGTACAGCCTAAGCCAATATCCCGCTGATCATTACTTTTGGGAGTTTCTTGCTTATTGTGCCGGAACAGGTGGCAGTGTATTAATTATCGGCTCAGCCGCAGGAATTGCTGCGATGGGGGTCGAAAAAATTAATTTCTTCTGGTATCTGAAAAATATAAGCCTGTTAGCATTGATTGGCTACTTATCCGGTGCTTTCATGTACATATTACAACATCAGATTTTTGGCCTTTGATGAAGTTGAGCAAATAAAAGTTACTATGTTTTTATTTATTGACTTCTCTTATTCTGTATTCCTGAATTAATGGAGGATTCTCAGGCGTAAGTGTAAAATATACCTGTAAATTTGTATTTTGGCCTTCAATTATAAATGTGCCTCGCAGTTGATTATCAGCAACAAAATCTTGGATTTTAAGTATCTTTCCAGCTCTGCTAAACAAATCCTGGGATTGTTTTTTCAATACCGGGAGTATAAAATCCGGGAAAAAATTTTCAGCAAAAATACCACTGCTTTCAGCACCAATCCAATCAGGAAGCAATGCCATTAGTTCATTTTTTCTTATATTTAATATATCTGAAGTAGGAATATATCTGGGTTTCAATCCGGCATTTTTAACAATGTAGTCAAGCACTTGCATGTTTACCCCGCCGGTACCTGCATAAGTCCTGTTGGCAAGGGATACTACCCCAATCCCATAATCAGGCATGATCTGCCATTGGCTTCCAAATCCCGGCAGCCCACCGCTATGACCAATATATAACTTGTCATCACAGTCTTTGGTCCAGCGCAGACCATAGCCATAGGCATTAGCGGTAGCACAAGTTCTCCCGTCAGGATATTTATAATTTGGGTTAAACCCACTAAAATTCCAGGGTTTGTGCATTTCCCGGACAGATGTCCTTCCTACAGGTCCTTTATCTTCACCTGATCGGGGTGGCCATGCCGAAAGATGCAATGACATATAGCGGGCAAATTCATCTACTGAAGATATCATGGCACCCATTGCACCCCATGACCCATCAGGATTATCATGGAGCAATGCCTCATCTCTATATTTTCCATCCAACCACCTGTATCCCAAAGCAAGCCTGGATCTGTCGATATGCGAATATTCCCAGTCAGTATCAGACATATTCAATGGCATAAGGATATTTTTTTTAATATATTGCTGATATGGCATGCCCGACACTTTAGTGATGATACGACCGAGAAGCGCAAAACCCAGATTGCTATACTCATATGCCACACCTGGTATATTTGAAAAAGCTAAGCCACTATCGAGCAATGCCAATAATTCTTTATCAGAATCCTGCAATTGACGGTCGCCCCAAGGATTATCCTCGGGCAACCCAGTATTGTGAGATAGACAATGCCTTATAGTAATTTGTGGCGCATCTGATGTAAGCGAAATCTGATTTGCCATTTCAGGAATATATTTTCCTACCGGATCATCCAGATTAAGCTTTCCTAGATCCCTTAGATGGAGAATAGCTAATGATGTAAAACTTTTACTCATAGATGCTATCCTAAACATAGAAGAAGATGTAACCGGAATCTTTTTATCTATATCCGTATAACCAAAATTGGCATTATGTACGAGCTCTCCATCTACTACAATGCCAATAGCCAGACCCGGATAGTTATTTTTTAATGCCGCATCCTTAAAAATACTGTCTATGACTCCGAATGTTTTCCTTATTTTATCTAATCTGCCGATATCATCAAAAACCGGAACCTTATAATTTTCTGACGACTTTATGGTAAAAACTGAAGTCTCATTTTTAACAGACTTACAGGACAGAAAAGCAGTCCATAAAATAAAAAGAATTAAATACTTCTTCATAATAAACATATTAATACGGTAAAAGAAAGCCAAATATAACAATCTCAAAGATGGTTTAAAAGTAAATCATCGCAAACAATATTATTACATATTTATTTATTATTTCAACATAAATCTTCAAACTGTAAGAAAAGAATTCAGTTTTACTTGTTAACATAACAGCAGGTCTGGACTTAATTAATTGATAACAAACTTTGTACCTTCGTATTTCTGCTTCACTAAATTAGAAAAACTAAATGACCATCATGTAAATAACGGTACGTAGATATCGATTTTGGGGTATTATTATGTCAGTATATTTTTTGTAGCTATAGAATGAACGGTTATTCTTGATATAACATTATTTTTGTTAAAAATAATGATGGTTACAATTATAAAATTTTCTGAAATTGCTTTGTCATTTCCTGAAGTCATTGAATTACCTCATTTTGAAAAAATTTCTTTCAGAATCAAAAACAAGATATTTGCAACACTCTGTGAAACGACAAATATAGGAGTGGTAAAATTAAGTTTAGAAGACCAGTCTGCTTTTTGTTCTTTTGGTGAAAATATCATGACTCCTGTAAAAGGGAAATGGGGATTGAAGGGGTGGACCAATATTGATATCCTTAAAGCTGATGAAACGATGATATTAGATGCGCTTACCTCCTCGTATATTACTGTAGCCCAAAGTAGATTAACAAAAAATTAATCGCAAATTTTTGGAAAAAATATGATTAAATTAAATAATTAACCAGAAAAAAAAGTACCAGATAAATCCAGAGCCCGTCAAGAAAATGCCAGTAAATATTAATTAAATTTAAGACTCTCCTTCTATCGGGATCTGAAAAATAAACCAGCACAGTTACAGGATTTTTCATTCTCCTCTCAGCTTCAAAGGCAAAATATGTCAAAAATGGTATCCCTGCAAAAAGATGTAAAAAATGAAGTCCTGAAATCAAATAAAGATATGAAGCCAATGGACCTGAATCAAGTGAAACATTATCTTCCTGAAGTTGTCTCCATGCAAAAATCTGCATCATCAAAAAAAATGGTCAGTATTAGAGTTACCCAAATCGCCACTTTAAACATGACAGTATCATCGTCTGCATATCGTTTTTTAGCATATATTAATGTAATACTACTTCCAATAATTAATAATGTATTGAAATAAAAAAGTGAGGGTATATTAACAGGTAATACACCTTGCTGAACCCTGATGTATAAATAGGCGGCGCTAAATCCAAGAAAAAGAGCTGAAATCCCACTTATAATTAAAGTCAGAATGATATATTGGGGATGAATAAAAAACTTACGGACTTCGCTCAATATATTGCTTTTTTATTCAAACAGCTTAGACACATAAATGTTGAATCTCAGAGTGAGTTTAAATACAGATAAAATAATGACTAAATTAGCATATTACAAATGGCTAAAATTTTATCTTTACATTTCAAATTACCAAGAATGAAAATAATATGTATTGGCCGAAATTATATCGATCACGCCAAAGAATTGAATAATCCTGTTCCCAAATCGCCCCTTATTTTTATGAAGCCATCTACCGCACTGCTCAAGGATGGGAAACCATTTTACCACCCGGACTTTAGTAAGAATATACATTATGAACTGGAAGTTGTATTAAAGATTTGTAAAAACGGCAAAGCTATTCCAGAAAAGTATGCTAAAGATTATTTTGAAGAAATTGGCCTTGGCATTGACCTTACAGCGAGAGATATTCAGGATATTTGCAAAGAAAAAGGCAATCCATGGGAACTTGCAAAAGCTTTTGACCATTCAGCTGTTCTTGGCAGTTTTGTAAATAAGAAAAAGATAGAATCTGAAGAGATAAAATTTAAATTATTAAAAAACGGATTGGTTGTTCAGAATGGAAATACAAAAGACTTGATTTTTAAATTTGAATATCTGATAAGTTATATTTCAAAATACTTCACTTTACAGAAAGGAGATTTAATTTTTACAGGAACTCCGGCAGGTGTAGGAAAAATCAATATTGAAGATCATTATGAAGGCTGGATAGAAAACACAAAATATTTGGATTGCAGAATTAAATAAGGAATAACGTCATGAATACTAAATATTAAGCCGAAATCTTATAAATATTTATAGTAAAAAAAATCATTCTTTTGAATATTATCCCGGTCGTATTATTTTTTTTATTATAGCTTTGGTAAAAGCATAATTATAATTGTACTTTTGCCACAAGATTATTTAGGTAACTGGAAATATAATAAAATTATGCCATATCTGTTTACATCAGAATCCGTTTCTGAGGGCCATCCGGACAAAGTAGCAGATCAGATTTCTGATTCGCTGGTAGATCATTTTTTAGCTTTTGACCCCCGAATCTAAGATAGCATGCGAAACACTGGTCACAACCGGTCAAGTTGTACTAGCTGGTGAAGTTAAATCAAAAACGTACCTTGATGTACAGCAAATAGCAAGAGATGTCATCAGGCGTATAGGCTACACCAAATCGGAGTACATGTTTGAAGCCAATTCCTGTGGGGTATTTTCTGCCATTCACGAACAGTCACCAGATATAAATCAAGGGGTAGAAAGGGGAAAAAAAGAAGATCAGGGAGCTGGTGATCAGGGCATGATGTTTGGCTATGCTACTGATGAGACAGACAACTATATGCCGCTTGCACTGGATTTATCACATAAAATATTGCATGTTTTAGCACAGATAAGGAAAGAAGGTCAAAAGATGAAATATCTAAGACCTGACAGTAAATCTCAGGTTACGATCGAGTACTCAGACGATAACCAACCCATAAGAATTGACAGTACCGTTGTTTCCACTCAGCATGATGACTTTGCATCCGATGATGATATGCTGAGAGATATCAGAAAAGACATACTAAATATTGTGATTCCTGAAGTAAAAAATCACTCAAAGCTGACCTTCGCAACCTGTTTAATGATGATATTGTTTATCATATAAATCCAACAGGTAAATTTGTGATAGGCGGCCCTCACGGCGATACAGGGCTGACCGGAAGAAAAATAATTGTCGATACATATGGTGGAAAAGGGGCTCACGGAGGCGGTGCTTTTTCAGGAAAAGATCCAAGCAAAGTGGATAGATCTGCTGCTTATGCTACAAGACATATAGCTAAAAATCTGGTCGCTGCAGGTATATGCAAAGAAGTGCTGGTACAGGTATCTTATGCTATTGGTGTCGCTAATCCAACTAATATCTATGTAAATACTTATGGAACATCAACTGTCAAAATGAAAGACAGTCTTATAGCTGAAAAAGTATATGAACTATTTGACATGAGACCTTACTCCATTGAGAAAAGGTTGAAACTCAGGACACCAATTTATTCAGACGCTGCAGCTTATGGTCATATGGGAAGAAATCCTGAGATCAAAGACGTGACCTTTAAAGATGGTTCAGGCTCAACTAAAACTATAACGGTGGAAACTTTTACCTGGGAGAAGCTGGATTATGTTGACAAACTCAAAAAGGCATTTGGCGTCTGAAACTTAGAGTTTCAATTAATAGTGATTCCAGTATGGAAATGAATCATTTCAAGTTACTTATGCTTTTGCATACTTATTAAAAAACCATATCTTAAGTAGATCAGCCGTGATTATATACAAGGTAACAATACCAAACATACAAGTCACTTGCAACAGGCTTAATTTGACTAATCCAAAATAGGCTGCAAATGGAAAATATGGTAGAAAAAGTGTCAATACCAGCCCCATTATACTCAATACAAAAAGATAATTGGAAGGTCGGCTCTTTAAAAAACTTTTATGTGTTCTTATTATAAAAAGAATACATAATTCTGAAAAAACAGATTCAATAAACCATCCTGTCTGAAATGCAGATTCCTGAACTTTAAGTATAAACCATAGTACAACAAACGTGATTAGATAAAAAAAAGAACTATGTATTCCAAAAATAACCATATATCTGTTAATTATTTTCAATTTCCATTTGCCTGGTTTATTAAGTTGTTCCTGATCTACATTATCAGAAGCAATCATCATATATGGGAAATCAGTAATAAAATTTGTTAGAAGTATCTGCTTCGGCAACATAGGTAAAAATGGCAAAATAATTGATGCCAAAGCAACGCTACACATATTGCCAAAAGTAGATCCGGTGCTTATGTAAATATACTTCAGAGTATTTGCAAAAGTTTTTCTTCCTTCTTTTATACCTTCCACTAATACTGACAAGTCCTTCTCCATCAAAACAAAATCAGCAGCTTCACGGGCAATATCCACAGAATTTTCAACTGAAATGCCTACATCCGCCGCATTTATTGCGGATACATCATTAATGCCATCCCCCATATAAGCTACTGTGTAAGTCTTTCTTAATGCCAGAATGATACGTTCTTTCTGTTGCGGTTCTATTTCAGCGAAAATATGAATCTTTTTTATCTTTTGTACCAATGCCTCGCTACTAGTCATTTGTAATTCTTGTCCTGTCATCAGTAGTGGCTGATGTATTCCCAGACTATTCGCGATAGATCTGGCAACATTCCTATTATCACCTGTGATAATTTTGAGTCCAATGTGTAACTTTTTTAATTCATCTATGGCTTCAGCAATTCCTGCTTTGATAGGATCTTTAAGCAATATTAAACCTGAAAAAATCATTTCCTTTTCATCTTCTCTGTCTATATAGTTTTCCGTAATTCTTTTAAACGATACTCCAATCACTCTATTTCCATTCAATGAATATTCTTCAAACAAATTCCTAATATTACTTTTGTAGATATCTATAGAACACACAGAGCCATCAGCACTTCTCAACTTGGAGCAAGTTTCCAAAATCTGCTCAAATGCACCTTTAGAAATTAGAATTTTTTCACTCCCTGTATCTACTGCAATACTGATTCTTTTTCTTAAAAAGTCAAACGGAATTTCACCAATTTTGGTTATATTGATATTTGAATGATCACCAAGAGCTTTTAAGGCTTCATCAATTGGATTAGTGTATCCTGTTTCGAAAATTGAATTCCATATTGCGAGCTGTCGCGTATAATCACTGTCATTTCCTTCATAATCAGTAATTTTATCTATGATAATCTTACCTTCTGTAATGGTTCCTGTCTTATCAGTACAAAGTAAATTTACCTCCCCTAGATTCTGAATTGATGATAATTTTTTGACAATGACTTTTTTAGCCAATAACCTTTTAGCTCCTGAACTCATGGCAATGGTTGTAATAGCTGGCAATAATTCGGGCGCCATTCCTACAGCAAGTGCTAATGCAAAAAGGGTTGACTCTATTATGCTCTTCTCATTAATAAGATTGACCACCAATATAAAAACAGACAACACTAAAGTAATCTTCATTAGAAAAAAACCGAAATCCTTGATCCCTATCTCAAATGCAGATGCAACATTTGTACCTGAACGTGTAACAATATCTCCAAAAAGCGTTTGATCACCTGTATTTATAACCAAAGCTTTTGCTTTACCACTAACAACGTTAGTTCCTTCCCACAAGCAGTTTGTTCGTTGGGAAAGTATGGCATCAGATTTTATCACTCCAATTTCTTTTCTTACCGGAAAGGATTCACCAGTCAGGCTTGCTTCATTTACGTTTAATTCATTGGATGTGATTAAAAGGCAGTCAGCAGGTATAATAGCACCCGCATTTAAGATAATTACATCTCCTGGCACAATTGATTCAGATGGAATATCTATATATTGACCTTCTCTAATCACTTTGGATTTAACTGAAATCAACGATTTTAGCTGCTGGGCCACTTTACCTGCGTTACGTTCCTGAACGAAACTTAAAATACCTGCTGACAATACAATTAAGGAAATAATTGCAACATCCGAAATATCACCTAAAAATGCAGATAATAATATAGCACCTATAAGTAATAGCATCAATGGATTGGTAAACTGACCTATGAAAAGACTCAAATCTGAATTAATAAACTGGCCTGATTTCCTGATATTGACAGACTTACTTAAATAAGTTGATGCCTGCAATCCTGACAAACCATTTTCCGATACAGAAAATCTTTTATACCAATATTCAATCCCATATTGCCAGAAACAATTTAAATCTTCATTTTTCAAATCGGTGGCATGTTTATCAGTCATATGGACAGTAAAAACTGCATTGTATCAATTCCATCAGCATAAGTATCTATTGAAGGGCTTTGGGTTTTTCCAAATCCAACATTATCTAAACCATCAAAGGATAGTCCGGAAACTATACACTGAATTTCAGCTTTACTTGATTCAAGTTCTGTTTTTAAGGTTTCGATGTCTTCATAATATTTAAAATGTAAAGTAGCAATTCTTGAACTTATCAGATTTGATTCCTTAATTATAAGAAAATCACTTTGTAAAAAATCCTCTTTATTTAGTAATAAAAGGGCGAAGTTATAATCGAAGTTGTTCTTGTACTTATGGTGGTATATAATCTCCTTAAATGTATCAAACTCATCAAATAATTTCCGGATATCATATCCTTTGGGTACATACACGAAACTTACATTCCTGCAGCCCAATCCAAAATAACTGAAAATATCTGTTCCCAAATTTTGCAGATCACTCGATGTTTCATCTCCTGTGAGTACGCTAATGCTGTTTCTGTTTCTTCTGATAATGTGGGGTACATCCCGAAAATAGTATTCAAAGTGCATAGCTGAATTATTGCTGCCGGTGGCAATAACAGCATTGAAATTTTCCAGTTTTTCGATTTCATGAAAATATTCTCGTGCTTCGGGATTCAATTTTATGATCTCATCGACAACCCAATTCATTAATACCCTGTCCTTATCCGAATATTTAATCAGAGCCTTATGACCGCATATATAGCAACAAAGTACATCATGGAATCCTACCAAAGGAATGTTACCAGCCAGGATTAAACCTATCGTTTTCATTGCGACATTGTCGTCTATATGATATTTATTTAGTACTTTTTGTAAAGCGTTGGCATTCAGATATTCGTCTCTGATAGTAGAAAGCGCATTTAATATATTTGCTTCTGTAAACCACGGATTTTGAGATTTGGCTTTTTGTATCACTGAGTCAATTTCCGGACTATGAAGATTCTCCCACGATTTTCCTAATTCGGTCAGACTCTTAATTCTTTCATGCAGTAACATCTGAATCATGTGCTTTTGGCTTTGCAAATATACCTAATATTCATATTTGAAAACAGATAAAATAGTACCATTAGATGCTCTTTCAAATTTTTAAACCATTTCTTTTGCCAGATATTCGGCAGTATATCCTATGTTTTTTTTGACTAACTCTTCCGGAGTTCCTGAAAAAAGTATATTTCCCCCTGCCTTACCTCCTTCAAGTCCCAGATCAACAATATAATCCGCCACTTTGATGACATCCATGTTATGTTCGATGATAATAACTGTATTGCCTTTATTGACTAATTTGTCAATCACTCCTAACAATTGCTTGATGTCATCAAAATGAAGACCTGTAGTAGGTTCATCCAAAATATAAATTGTATTCCCGGTATCTTTTTTAGAAAGTTCTTCAGACAATTTTACCCTTTGTGCTTCCCCTCCTGAAAGGGTAGTTGCCTGTTGGCCAAGGGTGATATAGCCCAACCCAACGCTATCTAATGTCTTAAGTTTTCTGTATATAGACGGTATTTTGTCAAAAAATTCAACCGCTTCTTCAACCGGCATGTCAAGGACATCAGAAATGGATTTTCCCTTATAAAGTATTTCAAGGGTCTCTCTGTTGTATCTTTTGCCCATGCAATGCTCACAATCTACCAATACATCCGGTAAGAAATTCATCTCAATCAGTTTTTTCCTGCCCCTTCACATGTATCACATCTTCCGCCGTGTACATTAAAGGAAAATCTTCCGGGAAGGTATCCCCTTATTTTTGCTTCGGGCATATTAGAAAACAATTTTCTAATGTCTGTAAAGACACCTATATATGTTGCAGGATTTGAACGGGGTGTCCTCCCTATGGGTGACTGGTCTATTTCTATCACTTTATCAAGATGCTCAAGACCAGAGACACTTTTATAGGCTAATGGCTTCTGGACACTGTTATAAAAATGCTGTCTCAGTATCGGGTATAATGTCTCATTAATCAAAGATGACTTCCCACTTCCGGAAACTCCCGTAACACAAATGAGCGTTCCAAGAGGCAGCCTTAAGGTTTCACTCTTTAGATTATGGCCTGTAGCGCCCTTAAGTTCAAGATATTTACCACTTCCTTTTCGTCGCTTTTCAGGAATGTCAATATTTAATCTGTGACTAAGATAACCAGCGGTAGTTCCACCCAATTTCAAGAATTGTTCCGGATTTCCCTGAGTTACTATTTCTCCGCCATGAATGCCTGCCCCGGGTCCAAGATCAATAATGTAGTCGGAAGCAAGCATAATGTCTTTATCATGTTCTACGACAAGTACGGAATTGCCAATCTCTGTCAGATCTTTAAGTGCATTGATCAATTTATGATTATCCCGTTGATGTAATCCAATACTGGGCTCATCCATAATATAGGTAATCCCTGTAAGTTGACTACCGATTTGACTTGCCAACCTAGTGCGTTGAGATTCCCCACCAGATAGTGTTCTTGTGGTTCTGTTCAGACTCAGGTAACTGAGGCCTACTTCAAGTAAAAAACCAAGTCTGAGCCTGATTTCCTTCAATATTTCAAATGAAACAGTCCTCTGTTTTTCATCCATGAATTCAGGAAGTGAAGATATCCATAGATATAACTGATCGATATTCATCTCCCCCAGTTCACCTATATGCTTATTACCCAATTTGAAGTGAAGAGATTCTTGTTTTAGTCTGTAGCCTTCACAAGTTGGACAAGACACTATACTTAAAAATTCTTCGGACCAGGATCTTATTTTTTCAGATGAAGAGTCTCTGTACCATCTTTCTACCATATTTATAATGCCTTCATTGGCCAGATCATATACATAATCATTTGCTACATTACCATATTTAACACCATAAGAATTATCTCCTCCGTACAAAATCATATTTAATGCAACTTCCGGGATATCTTTTACCGGAGTAGAGAATTTAAAATTGTAGTCAGCAGCTATTTTTTTTAGTTGCTTAAAGGTACTGTTATCTCTTACGGCTCCAAATGGTTTGATGGCTTCCTGATTTATATTTTTTGAATCATCAGGGATAACTTTAGACATATCAGCTTTATGAATTTCTCCCAGCCCATTGCAATCCGGACAAGCCCCGTATGGGCTATTAAAAGAGAAATTGTTGGGTGAAGGTTCCTCATATGAAACTCCTGATACCGGATCCATGAGGCTTTTAGAATATGCTTTCAGCTCGGCTGTGTCCGTATCCTGAATCATAATAAAATCATTCCCCATCTTCAAAGCCATCTGAAGTGAAGCTACTATTCTGTCCTTCTTATCAGATTCCACTTTCAGTCTGTCTATTACAATCTCGATATCATGAACTTTGTACCGGTCTATTTGCAATCCAACAGTCAAATCAATGATATCTCCATCCACCCTAACCTTTGTAAATCCTTTTTTACGGGTCTGATCAAATAGTTCCCTGTAATGGCCTTTTCTGGCTCTGACTACCGGAGACAATATGGCTATTTTACGTCCTGTGAAGTAAGAAAGTGCGTGATCAATGATCTGCTCTTCTGTATATTTTATCATCTTTTCGCCGGTTATATACGAATATGCTTCTCCGACTCTGGCATATAAAAGCCGTAAAAAATCATATATTTCAGTAGTTGTACCGACTGTAGATCTTGGATTCCATGCAGTAGTTTTTTGCTCAATAGAAATGACAGGGCTGAGTCCATCAATTTTTTCTACTTCAGGCCTGTCCATAGACCCAATAAATTGCCTGGCATAGGACGAAAATGTTTCCATATACCTACGTTGACCTTCAGCGTATAATGTATCAAATGCAAGTGATGACTTACCACTTCCACTTAATCCTGTAATTACCACCAATTTATTTCTTGGTATTTTTACCGATACTTGCTTAAGATTATTTTCCATAGCTCCAATAATCTCAATATACCCATCTTCAAATGCACCGTTATTCTCTGTATTTTTATTTGACTCCGGCATTATTCTGAATATTCCTGAAATAGTGATTTAATAACTTTTGAAGCGTAATTGCGGATTTGCTTACCACCTTTATTACTCCTTCTATGGTAGTTTCTGACAATTTTGATTGCGGGTAACATGTATTGGAAACAATTGAAAATACGGTCACTGCCATCCCTGAATGTCTTGCAACTATAACTTCTGGCACTGTTGACATACCTACTAAATCGGCACCTAATATATGTCCCATCCTATACTCAGCAGCTGTTTCCAAACTTGGACCCTGTAAAGCCAGATAAACCCCTGTTTTCAGCTTAATGTTCAAACTCTTTGCAAGGTTTTTAAAAATTTCAATGGTTTGCAAGTTATAAGTTTTCAACATATCGGGAAATCTGGGGCCAAGTCTTTCATCATTTTTGCCCCTCAAAGGATGATCAGGGAGCAAATTGATGTGATCATGTACTATCACAATATCCCCTTCTTCATAATGCGGATTAATACCTCCGGCAGCATTAGTAAAAATTATGTGTTTCACACCCAAAGCTTTCAATACTCTTACCGGAAAAGTAATTTCCGCTGACGAATATCCTTCGTAATAATGGAATCTACCCGACATAATTATGACAGGAATACCCGATTTATAACCAATGATAAGCTGACCAAAATGGCTCTCAACTGTTGATACAGCAAAATGTGGAATTTCAATATAAGGTATTGCTACCTGACCTGAAATTCCTTTTTCAAAATCTCCCAAACCAGTGCCTAATACTATGGCATACTCAGCCACTTCATTAAAAATAGAAGAAATATATCCTACACTTTCCTGTACCTTTTCAAAAAGTGATTCCATAAAAAAACATTTGCAGCAAAGTTAGTTGATCTTTTTTTATTCAAATCATTTATTCAATGTATAGTAAAAGGCGGGAAAGATCAGAGTTACTCAAACGAATCTGGTTTAAAGTACAAATCATCAAATTTTATTTAGAGTATGCTTAAAAATTTTCTTAGTTGCAAATCAATAGGTTATGGTTCTGACAATAAAATAATTAACGAGTTTAGTGAACTAAATGAGATGATTATTTTGAAGACAGGTTCATAAGATATTGATTATAAGGCAATAAAAATTTAATCATGCTCTTAATTCAACCGAATAAATTGTTTTAATCTAAGTAATCAGTTTAGTAATTTTACTTAAAATAAAATGGCTCTTCGCAAGGATACGAAGAGCCATTTAAAACATTATTTTCCTTACTTACTAATCTATGATGATCATTTTTCCACTCAATACTTTATCCTCAAATCTGATTTCATAAACATAAACTCCTGCTTGTCCTATATCTGCCCTGTTGAGTTGTATGGCATTAGAGCCGATTTTGTACTGCTCACTTGTAGAAATGATACTTCTTCCTGTATAGTCTTTTACTTTAAATGTGACCACTCCATCTTTTGGCATATCAAATGTCAATTTCGTTTGTGAATTCCATGGATTTGGTACTACACCTGTCAATATAAACTCTTTAAGTGACTTGTCTCTCCATGATAAAGTCAAACTCTTTGTATCCATATCCATTGTATAGACTTCTGGAGATAAAGTTTGCCCCAACTGTAGCATATCACTTAGTTTACCTGAACTAATGGCTTCCACTTCTATTATGAACAAAACTTCACCTTTATCAATATTTGAACCTGACGGTGACACAATGCTGAGTTTTGCCTCATTTATACTGGTAATGATCATATCCTCATACCGCAGCTTTAATTGTCCGTCTTTTATTTCTCTGATGATAAGACCATTAGTTTTTAATTGAGCTTGCATACCTAATACAACCCCGGATGTGTTTGCCACGATTGGAATCTCAATAATATCTCCTCGACTGACAATTATATTATCAGTGCCGATATCAAATTTAGATCTGGATACTGATATATTATCGTTCACATTCTTCGACTTTGCATTTCCATTGACATCTCCAATTTTGATGCCTACAAAGTTGGATTCCATATTTCCTTTCAACTGACTAATATCGTATCTTTCTGCAAAAGGCGTCGTCCATGGATCCTGAGGATCAGTAAATTTAAAGTTTGCGTCAACAAATCTCCAGCTGGTATTATTGGGGAATGCGGGAAGTAAGCCTAAAACAAGTTTTCTTAATTCTGTAAGGTCAGCTGCTGTCACAGATCCACTGTTATTAGCATCTGCTGCTATGATCTGGTATGGAGTCTTTAATTTCTCTATACCCAGTATATGCCTTTGAACCATGACGATATCCAGTGTACTCACACCATTCAGATCATCACCATCTTTACCCGGCACTACCTGATAATTTCCACCGGTAGGCATAGGTTTAAATGAATATAATCCGTTATTATCCGTCATAACCGGGCTTTGTTCTGAGCCTTTCAAGTCAATCATTACACCCTCTATCTCATCATTTCCTTCTTTTGCAGCTTTTCCGGATACATTTGCCAACAATGGTGACACATTGGGACACTGAGCATTTGTAGCCTGAATATCAACAAAAGTCTCACAGAATGATTGGTTGCCATAGATATCTGTAACATATAATCTCACTATTCTAATCCCAAAGCTATCGCATGAATATACTCTTGTCGTATCATTAACATCAGGAGAGAAACTTAATTTTACAGGAATATCACACGCATGACCACTCTTGTTATCAAAAAACATTGGTTTTAATGAAGCCATATAAGTATCTCCAATACCATCATTATTAGTATCCATCAGTACAAGCGGAGCAGCCAGTCCTTGCTTGCAGGTAGCTGTCGGTGCCTTTTTAGTAATAATACTGAAATTTTGTGTACCTGATGTTGAATTTCCGCACCTGTCAGTGACAGTCCATGTGATGGTATAGTCACCCAGCGGAAATTCATCACTGACGCTGTTTCCGGTACCTGATGAATCAATGGTCAGGCCTTTTTTGATTACCCAACTCCATATCAGATCCTGAGCCGGAGTACAATCAGTTGCTGTAGCACTGAGTGTCACATCCCCGGTTTTGCAATCCAAAGATTCAAAAGTAGATGATACCAGAATATTCAGGATTGGTTTAATTGTATCCATTACCTTAATTTCCTGCTCAAATGACCATGTCTTAATGGTATTGTCTGTATTACGCTGACACCAGTCAAGTACAGTCCAGGTTCTGATGATTTTGAAACACGCACCTCCCGTAGTAAATGAGAATATCTGGTCATCATACCTGAGCCCAACCATGTCACATGCATCTTCATTAAATCTTGGTGCGCCTGTGACCGTTGTATCCAGACCCAATGGCGAGCATTGTCCTGTGATTATGGTGTCTCTTGGCCATGTTATATCCTCACCTGTAAAAGGACTTGAGTTGGTAAATGTGATCCTTTGGGTACAAGTGCTGAAAATTGTATTTCCCTCACTCACTGTCACTGTTCTGATTATCGTGCCTATACCACATTGTGTCCGGCTATCCGATGTTATAGTATCCTTGACCGTAGTATTTGATGGACAATTATCCGAAACAGTTACAGCTCCAAAATATCCCGCCGGATTAGATTTGTCGAATGTAAACAAGCAATCCTGCATACTGATGTCAGGTGGACAGGTTACTGAAGGGTTGACTTTGTCCTGCACCTGCACACTTACCATACAAATATTTGTATTTCCACTGGCATCTGTGACCTGCAATTGGACCATGCGGGTTGTATTGGCATCAAGACAACAGAATCCTACTTTATCGTACCATGCTGTGTCTGCACCAAAGTGACATGGATCTTCCATTCTTCGGATTTTAAGTGTCACGGCACCACATTCATCATAACTACCATCATCTACCGCAGTGGCTGTTATTTCGGTATAGCCATTCGTTTTTAGACTGATGGTTGCAAACTGATCACAAAGAGCAACCGGATCCGTTTTGTCAACAATAGTGATACGATAGGTCATTGTACTTGTATTTCCACAGGCATCAATAGCAGTATAGGTGATGCTGTGAGCTCCGAGAGCCAGTACCATGGTACCGCCATTACCATCTATGTATCCTGATGGGCCACCCTGAGTAGCATTAATAAATACCTTGTAAATTGAATTACAATTGTCAGTAATATTGAGTGTTGGAAAAGTTACCAAACCCGTACAACTTCTGGTTTGTGTACTGAAAGTAGCAAAAGGCAACTGCGGTATAACCGGCGCAACATCATCAATAATGTCAAACATCTGAACACCAATAGGAATGATCTTTACACTATCACAATGCCATTCTGTAATCGTCCAGGTGCGAGATATTCTCGTTTTGCATGAAGAGGCCAGTATCAATCGATCTTCATAATCAACTGCAGCATTACAATATACCATATTCAATTCCGATAAAGGCCATAATTTCTGTAATCCCAATTTGGGCACTCCCGTTGTATCGGGATGTGGATAACCAAATCCCTTATTGTCTTTTTTGTAATTGTCAGAACATTTAAAAATTATATTTGGTGTGGGAGGGGTGATACCCGTAAAGGTAGATCTAAGCAATTTTATGGTTTGTGTGCATAAACTATCACCAACGTTGCCGACACCATCTATTACTTTCCATATTTTCTTTACTATTCCTATATAAGTAGCATCACATTTGAGTGGTGTAGTTTCTTCACTGACAAGGATAGCCTTTGCGCCACTACAATTATCTGAAACAGCCGGAGGCGCTATTTTTGATATATCAGCCAGACAACTTACTGTAATGTCAGCTGTCGGACATATTATAACTGGTTTTATCTTATCTTCGACAAGCACTGTATTCCAACATGTGAACCCATTAGGGTGACTGATCGAGTACGTTACTGTTTTTCCCAATAGTTCGTTTGTAATAGTGTCATTCAATATCTGACCATTACTTCCTATAAGTTTTATTTTGTATAAGGTATCACATCCAAGTTGAGGGATGCCACTTATGTGCTCCCAACCTGTCAGCACATCCACCGGATGTAAGACGCCTTTGCAATTACTGTCTAGAGATAAGTTCACTGGTTTGCATCCCAGAGATGGGTTGACAAAGTCCCTTATTGTAATATTAAATGTGCATGAAGCAGTATTACCAGAAGCATCTGTAACTTGATAAGATATAGGATGAACACCATAGTCAAAAGCTGAGCCTCTCGGCTTATTGGCATTAATTCCAATTCTCATTGTATCTAGCGGCATCGGCCATGGGCAATTATCGCTAACTGTTATTGGTCCCCAAGTAGCAGTTGTATCACAAACTCCAGGAGTCTTTATATTTAATGTAAAGTCAGATGGGCAGGTTATAGTAGGAGCCTGCTTATCTTGCACTATCACACTAAAAGAACAGGAAGCTGTATTTCCTGCAACATCTGATACTTGATATGTAACCGGTGTGACTCCGACTGGAAAATTGGAACCACTTGGAATGGTACTCAGTAATGTCACAGGATAACCTTCAAATTCAACAATGTATCTTCTGGGTACTTGAGGAACAATATTATACCAGCCCTCTACTGTTGCATTGGCCACTTCAAGATGATACACATAATCTCCGCCAATTATTGGTACAAAGACCGGCTGACCGACTCCCCAATTGGTAAAAGTTACTGGTTCTCCTGAAGTCCACTTAAATTGACCTAATGATTGAGAATATCTTAATCCTATCCAAAACTGGCTTGCTATGCGATTTGGTCAATTATTATTCAAAAATGTCTGTTCATTTTGATCAGTAACACTTAATAAATGTCCACCAAGTGAAACCGACGCAGCATTTGCTTGCTCCCAAGATAGTATGCCAGCCGGGATAAGGTTTGATCTGAAATAAGTATGGCCGTTATAAGTACCAATATATGTGTGATTTGGCAAGGTTACTGGTAAGTATGGGGCGCAGTTATCCGTTGCCGTCACTGGAAAACAAACAACTGCTGAACATCTGTCCAAATCTGCAGCCATAGTAATATCTGAAGGACACACTATAACAGGTGGCTGTAAATCTGACACAAAAGTAAATGTACCAGAATGATATCCACCTACAGTGGCATATGGTGAAGCCGGCAATCCTCCGAATGTTGTTGTTGCACTATATGGAGACGATCCAAAGGTAATAATACCACCACCTGTATTTGTTACTACTGTGGGAAACCCTCCTAAGTTTGCGTTTCCATTTTGATCTGTTGCGCTAAAACCAACAGCGACCAAGGTATAATTTCCAGCGGGCAATGTCACTGGAACAATTGATTTCATCCTAAAATTACCATTTAAGTTTCCTGGCTGAGCAGAAGTGAATGTAATTGGATTTACAACAGTAGTTCCTGCACCGTTCACAATTCCTACCGTTATAGTACTGGTGAATCCATCACCTCCACTGTCAAAAGCCCCTAAACTATCTATCGTAATATTCGCGTTTGTACTAAACGACAAACCAAGTTGACCATTATAGCTTTGATTTCCAACTGCACTGGCACCTGTATAAGCTGTCACATGTGGGCACTGCGCTACCAATCCCACGTATGACCCTAAAAGGATCAAGATCATTAAAACGTTCACTTTTGCTAGTAAAAGCGAAACTGGGGTTAATCTTTTTTGTAAAATCGACATAATTAACAATTTTTTACTTTGAGAAAATTAATTATTAATTACTGCACTTTGGGAATGCATGCTACAGTTGAAGCTGTAATACCGAGCAAAGATATATGCTTAATTATATATTACAAAATATTTTAATACATTATTTATATAATTATAAGCTAATTATTTATATTAATATTTCATAATTTGTATTATATTGATAATAATATACATACAAATTTAATAATGTATATGTATATAGGAAAATTAATATATTATTGGTACTTTATATCTATAGAATACTAATTCATAGTATTTTATATCGTAATATGCTGGTTTACATTTCTTTCAATGGAATGTAAGTATCCACTGGACAGCTACTATTGAGCCGCCTCACCTATTCTGCAACATCAATGGATAATGACATACTATAAATATGAACTAATTCATTCTGATCCACCGATATTTGTTTTTTCGATGATCAAATTAATATTGAAAAAATATAAAATAACTGATTTATCTCTTCAACTCTGCATAATGCTTGAAAAAGTATGGAATGGTTTCAATTCCTTTATAAAAATTAAATAATCCATAGTGCTCATTTGGTGAATGGATATCATCTGAGTCCAACCCAAACCCCATCAGAACCGTTTTTACACCCAGTACTTTTTCAAATAATGCGACAATAGGTATGCTGCCACCACCCCTAACAGGAATGGGATCTTTACCGTATGTATCTTTCATAGCCATAGCGGCTGCTCTATATTCAGGCGTATCGGATGGAGTGACTGCGGCTTCACCCCCATGATGTGGTCTGACTACTACTTTTACCCCGGAAGGAGCTATGGATTCAAAATGTTTTTTAAATAAATTAGTAATATGTTCGCTCTTCTGATTTGGAACAAGTCTCATACTAATTTTCGCAAATGCTTTGGATGGGAGTACCGTTTTTGCACCATGACCTATGTACCCTCCCCAAATACCGTTTACTTCGAGAGTCGGACGTACGGAAGTTTGTTCCAGAATGGTATATCCTTTTTCGCCGATGGTATCACTCACACCCAGCTCTTTTAGATAAATACTTTTGTCAAAAGGCGCTTTATTCATTGCGATACGCTCTTCAGGAGATATGTCAACCACCTGATCGTAAAATCCAGGTATAGTAATGTGTTTATTTTCATCCTTTAGTGAAGAAATCATGTCACATAAGACCTGAGCTGGATTGGCTACTGCCCCACCATATACCCCTGAGTGGAGATCTTTATTTGGTCCCGTTACCTCCACTTCAACATAACTAAGTCCGCGCAAACCAACAGTAATAGAAGGGATGTCATTGGCAATCACGGAAGTGTCGGAAATTAGCACTACATCACAATCAAGCATTTCTTTATTTTCACTGCAAAAAGTCTCCAGATGCGTTGATCCTACTTCCTCCTCACCTTCGATTATAAATTTAATATTGCAGGGCAAACTTTCTGTATTTATCATCGCCTCAAATGCTTTTACATGCATGTACATTTGCCCTTTATCGTCACATGAGCCTCTTGCAAAAATAGCACCGTCCGGATGCTTTTCCGTTATTCTTATTACCGGATCAAATGGTGGAGAATCCCACAATTCGATGGGATCCGGGGGTTGGACATCATAATGACCATATACTAAGACAGTAGGCAATTTTGGGTCGATAATGTGCTCGGCATAGACAATCGGGTGTCCCTTAGTAGGGTAAATTTGTACAAGTTTACAGCCTGCATTTA
Source organism: Saprospiraceae bacterium (assembly GCA_016722285.1). Lineage (GTDB taxonomy): Bacteria > Bacteroidota > Bacteroidia > Chitinophagales > Saprospiraceae > OLB9. The sequence continues at coordinate 107,323 of JADKGI010000030.1, read as the reverse complement.
TCAGGCTTTGTTCTACAAGATCAGCCGTATGCCTCACATCATCTTTATAGGCAGGATCAGCACTTATGGAAGGTATCCTAAGCATAACCATTAACTCATCGAGAAATCTTTTTTTGTTTTCAGATATATAATTCTGTACTTGATCCATTATTTAGAAATTAAATTTAGCTGTGAAATTATATAAAAACAAATTCTTCCTGGCTAAGAACCATTTTACTTGAATACCAATTTCCAATTTATGAATTGCAAAAGAAGAAGTCATTTTTATCTTTATACGGTTACTCTTTTATTACTTAGTATGACTAAAGGGAAGCAAAAATAATATATTAAAAGAAGACCAGATAAATTCTTCAGGTAATTGTTAATAATATTGCAGCTGGAATTATCGAAAAGATTAATAGTTAACTTGCAATTGTTTAGCTTACATCAGAATTTGATTGCTTTTAACCCCATCCTGAAGAGAAGCGACCAAAACCCTTGACTTCCTTTGATGATTGGGTTAAAATCAAGGATTTTGAATAGTACTTAAATAATTACGATTAATTGACCAATACTTGATTTTGGAACAAGTTTTAATTTTTGCCGTTAACCAAAGAATTAAAATGATTGTCTCTGCAGTAGCCATTAGCATATCGCTTCCACATGGTATTTTTATAATGATCTCCCACATAATATGAAAGGATCATTTCAAATTTATTGATATCAAGGTATGAATCAAAGTGGGCAAGTTTGTTGAATTTTTCATCCATAAACACTACTGAAGGAAAGGACATATTTCCAGATAATAAATCAACTGCCAATTCATGAAAGTCAAATTTCCCTACCCGCACAGTAGTGTAGGTTTTATCAGCTACTAAAATTTTGCCGGATGAAAGGGCATTGAGCCGGAATGGATAAAAATTTTGATTGACAAATCTGGCTATTTGATCCGCAGAAAAGGTAGATTCCTCCATTACCTTACACCATTTGCAGCCATCGTAATAAAAGTAAACTAAAAATTTACGATCACCTTTATCCATTTTATCGGACAAAGTCTCCCATGAATTCCATTTAATTTTGTTTTGAGAAAAACCGGATGCTGCAAAAAATACCGAAAAGCTTAAAAGTAAAAATCTTAGAATCATACCATCTATTTGTAAAAACTCTGTTGGTGTGTCAATACAAAAGTAAATTATGTAATTAGATTTTAGATAGGTAATGCAGAAATTATAATTTTTTTAATATTTTTTTAACAGTTTTTCGTCTTAAACCATACATACTGTCAAGTTAAACTCTTAATTACGTTGACCATTATGGACCAAGTCTCTGATTTATGACCTCACCACGTTAAATATAGACTTCAATATTTCCTTCACTATTTTGACATCCGGCAGAAATGAATTGTCACAAATATAGGCTTCAGCAAAATTGGGTTCACCGGAAACCTGATACAAATCAACCTCCTGCAATTCAAGATATACCGCACTTAAGAGACTTAACATGATGACAAATGCAAATAAAGTTTTTGATCTAATATTGTTTTTCATTTCAAAGGGGTTGATTGAAGCATACACTAATTAAACGATAAAAATTCATAGAAAATCATAGCCATAACGTTAATATTTTATTAAAAGTTACAAATTTATGTGACTTTTATTTTTTCAAATGAAAAAGATTTCAGCCTTTAAAGAAGTAATAGCTGCGAAATATTTACTCATAAAAAACTTTGTTGTCAGAGCTAAGCAATAAAAATATTAATGGTAAAAAATCACTTAATATGAAATATTTTTTATATATATTTTTTTTGTAATATAATTGATAGTATATTTGAATTGAATTTTAAATATAATCAACTCAAAATAAGAAAATGGAACAACAAAAGTATTCAAACAAAAAGAAATTAAGAAATCTGGTAGCGATCACCAATGATATGAAATCCATTGAATTCGGCCAGTTGACGGAAGAATTTTCATCTTTAAAGAAAATTATTAAGAAAAATAAGCTACCTTCTTTCATCAATAGCGAAAATGAAGATCTGGCCCTTTTTGCGTCCGAAAATAAAGCAAGGTATGCGAATAATGCTCCTTTCCCGAGTATATATTTTGACAATTTTTTCAATCCTGAAGTGCTAAGAGAAGTCATATCCGAACTTCCTGAATTGGGGACTGAGAAAAATGATATTCATTATGCTAACCCTAATGAAAGTAAATATGCCAGTAAAGGAGAACATAGATTTGGCCCTAAAACCAAAGCATTGCTGCACTTTATGAATAGCCAGCCTTTTCTTGAATTTCTTCAGGAATTATCAGGGATTGAAGAAACATTGATTCCCGATCCATATTTTGAAGGAGGAGGATTTCATCAGATCAAACCTGGAGGATTTCTTAAAATTCATGTTGACTTTCATAAGCACAAACTGATGCAGCTCGACAGACGATTGAATGTACTGGTTTATCTTAATGAAAATTGGGAAGAAAGTTATGGTGGCCATTTTGAACTTTGGGAAAAAGATATGAGCAAATGTGTTACAAAAATTGCTCCCTTATTCAACAGGCTTGCCATGTTCAGTACCACAGGAAATTCATATCATGGTCATCCCAATATTTTGACATGTCCTCATGATAGAAGCAGAAGATCTCTGGCTCTGTATTATTATACAAATGGAAGGCCTTCGAATGAATTAAGCAATGATCAGAAGGACAGAATTACAACTACATTCGCTGCCCGCAAGGGAGAAGATTCCAGAAAAATGAAGATTTTTAATGCCGTCACCAATATGGCGAACGATATTTTGCCACCGGTTTTAGTAAGAAATATTAAGAAATTCAGAAACAAATAAGCAATTATTAGCAGGATGATAGATGCTGATTTTATTGAAGCTTGTTTAATTCAATTTGGTATAAAAGGCACTTATCAGTCATTAGCAGGAGAGATTGATTTCAATTTCCTCATTGACAGTGCAGATGGGAGCAAATATATATTAAAAATATCACTCCATAAGTATGATCTTCATGTCATTGAATTTCAGGATAAATTACTTCAACATATCTCATCAGGTATATCTAAAATCAAAGTACCAAATATTATTTCTGCCAAAAATGGACAGAATTTGGTGCTGCTCGCCGATAGCACAGGAAATATAAGAGCTGTCAGATTGCTTACATGGTCAGATGGAAGGATATGGTCATCAGTTAACCAAATAAATCAGGAATTATTTCATAGTTTGGGTGTGCAAGCAGGAATTATAACCAATTCGCTGCTTGACTTTCATCACCCTTTTGCAAATCGGACTTTTGACTGGAATCTTGATCAGGCAGAATGGACTGAGAATTACCTTCATTTGTTTGAAGCTGAAGAAAAGCAATTAATCGCTTCATTTTTACAAAAATATAAATCATCAAAAACAGAAATTGCATTATTGAGAAAAAGTGTCATTCACAATGATGTAAATGACCATAATATTATCGTATCAAATGATAAAATCAAGCCACTTGTACATGCGATCATTGATTTCGGTGATGCAGTTTATTCCACTTCTATCAATGATCTGGCTGTAACCATAGCATACGCAGTAATGAATAAGCCGGACCCGATAAGTGCTGCTTGTCCTATAGTGGCGGGATACCACAAATCTTTTTCGTTGAAGGATGCAGAGATTAAACATCTTTACTTACTTGTTGCCATGAGACTAGTCTTAAGTGTGACAAAATCTGCTATAAACCGTGAGGGAGAACCGGAAAATACTTATCTTCAGGTAAGTGATAAACCTGCCTGGGAGCTGCTTAGATTATGGGATAAAACAGATGATAATTTTGCATATTATACGTTTAGAAAATGTGTAGGATTGTCTCCGCATCCTGATGAAAGTAAATTTAGAAACTGGGCGACCCTGCAAAATACCTCTTTGTCCGTCATGTTCCCGGGATTGCTGAAAAATAATATATGTAGCCTTGATATGACGATTGGAAGTTCATTTTTAGGCCATAGAAGCGAATTTGATGACAATAACTATCTTTGGTTTAAAATCACTCAGTGGGCAAAATTGTATCCGGAAGCGATACCGGCAAATGGATATTTGGAAACAAGACCATTCTATAGCACAGAAGCATATAAAAAGGAAGGAAATGATGGCCCTGAATACCGAACTGTTCATTTAGGGGTGGATTATTGGCTTGAAGCCGGGACAGAAATACATGCTCCATTGGATGGCGTAGTTTATAGTATTAAAAATAATAATAATTTTAAAGACTATGGCCCTACCATTATCCTGAAACACGAATTTAATGGCCATTTTTTCTATTCCCTCTATGGACACTTGAGTGTATCAAGCTTATTGGTAGTGAAACAAGGAGAAACCGTCAAAAAAGGGGATCATATTGGATTTATAGGAAATAGCAAAGAAAATGGAAGCTGGAGTCCTCATCTGCATTTTCAGATCATATTGGATATGTTGAATAATTCCAGTGATTTTCCGGGTGTTTCTTTCCCGAAAGAGGTAGATGTATGGAAAAGCATTTGTCCGGACCCGAATACTATTTTCGGTGCTATCGATATATCAGCTAAACCTCACGATAAGGAGCCTGATATTCTTATATTAAGAAATAGATATCTGGGTAAAAGTTTGTCCGTTTCATATTCAAATCCATTGCATATCGTACGGGGGGAAGGGGCATTTTTGACTGACAAAACAGGAAGAAAATACCTTGATACGGTCAATAATGTAGCACATGTTGGCCATGAACATATTAGAATTGTTAACGCTGGCATAAGACAGATGTCTATCCTAAATACCAATACCAGATACCTCCATGAAAATATTATTCAATTTGCTGAGAAGTTAATTTCAATTTGTCCGGAAAACCTTTGTGTGGTTCATTTTGTAAATTCCGGAAGTGAAGCCAATGAGCTGGCACTCAGAATGGCATATTCATTCACAAACCAAAAAGATATTATCGCCCTTGAAATGGGATATCATGGCAATACAAATAGTTGCATTGATATCAGTTCATACAAATTTAATGGAAAAGGGGGAAAGGGAAAACCAGCTAATACGCATATAATACCATTGCCTGATACTTTCAGAGGAAAATATACGGGTGAAAAAGCAGGATTATTTTATTCAGACCACGGAAAAAAAATTATTAAAACCTTAGAATCCAATGGAAGAAGTCCGGCGGCATTTATTCATGAGAGTATCGTATCATGTGGAGGGCAGATTGACCTCCCTCCTTTCTTTTTAGGGGAAGTCTATTCTGCGGTAAGGGGTGCCGGTGGGGTTTGTATCGCTGATGAAGTACAAACCGGATTGGGAAGAATAGGAAGCAATTGGTGGGCATTTGAACCTCATGGTATAGTGCCAGACATTATGACCATCGGCAAGCCTTTGGGAAATGGCCATCCAGTTGGGGCCGTTATCTGTACACTTGAAGTTGCAAATGCATTTGCTAATGGTATGGAATACTTTAATACATTCGGTGGAAATCCTGTCTCGTGTGCTATAGGGTATGAGGTTATAAAAGTTGTAGAAGACGAAAACTTAATGCAAAATGCCCTGAAAACCGGAAAGTATTTAATAGAAGGCCTCCACTCTTTACAAAATAATTTCCCTTTAATTGGTGATGTTAGAGGAAAAGGTTTGTTTCTGGGATTCGAATTACTGACAGATGAAAAAATCCCTTACCCGATCATACATCCTATTTATCCAACAGAATGCGCGAAATGGGTATCCTGACAAGCATCGATGAGCCAGATCATAACGTTATCAAAATCAAACCTCCCATGTGTTTTGATCAAAGAAATGCAGATTAATTTCTGCGAATGTTATCATCAGTTCTAAAAGAAAATGCCATGATTATGTAAAATAAAAAGGGAGCAGAAAAAACTGACTCCCTCCTGACTTGCCCCAAGTAAATTTAGTGCGTTTTTAAATGCTTGATTATCAGTATTATAATGACTTATTTTCATAAATTTACCGTACTAAAGTGGTATTTTGAAAGGAAAATCAGGGAAGTAAAGACCGCATCAAAAGCCAAAGCGGTTCATATATTAGTGTATCAAAAGTTAAAATATAATTAGGGTGAAAGTACTTTTTTCGGAAGAGGGTTGTCTTCCGCCTTTTTGTCTTTAGCTTAAAAGTCACTGGAGACGGTACAAACAAAAAACTGTTTGAGCCAATAGAACTATTTATCAAAGGACAAATCTAAAATAACTCGGAAATATATTTAAAGAACGGATGCAAAAGGCGAGTTTTTTTTGTTTCCGTCGGGAAGATGACTTTTAAGCGTTAAGAAGACAAAACAGCGGCGGCATTTTTTGTTTACTTTTTTTTGCTGCAGAAAAAAAGTAAAAGCCTTACCGGCTTGAGGTAATAGTATAATCAGGATTGAAATTTTTAGTTTATAAGCAATGATCAATTGAAATAATTTCAAACATGCAATGTGTTATACACACATCTAAAAAAATAGTAGATGGCCAAATCCTAAATCATATAACCCATAAAAGCGTCACCGTAAAGTCAAAGCATACTCCAAAAATGGACAAATTGGTGGCTAAATTATTCCCACCGCACTAAAAGGGACAAGTCAGGAGCAGAAAATGCCATGTTTATGTAAAATAAAAAGGGAGCAGAAAAAACTGACTCCCTTTTTTTTAGATATAATTTATTTTAAATTATTTGGCAGGTTTTGGTGCCTCAAGTAGTTTGAAGAACTGATCAAGTTTAGGTAAAACAATGATTTCTGTTCTTCTGTTTTCTGCTCTTCCAGCAGCAGTAGCGTTAGATGCTTTAGGTATGTATTCTGATCTACCACCTGCAGTCATTCTTGATGGGTCAACTTTATATTTGCTTTGAAGGGCACGAACAACAGATGTTGCGCGTTTTGCACTCAAATCCCAGTTATCATTAATACACTCATTGCTCATAGGCACATTATCAGTATGGCCTTCTACTAGAATTTCAAGCTCAGCCTGGTCATTAATAATTCCTGCTATTTTAGCTAAAACCTTATCGGCAGATGGATTTATCACTGCTGATGCCGTTTTGAATAACATATTGTCAGACAATGATATATAAACTACTCCTTTCTTTATCTCTATTTTTACATCACTATCATTAAAGTCACTAAGTGATTTCTTAAGGTTAAGTGCAAGCGCCAGATTTACTGAATCTTTATATTGCATTGTTTTTGTAAGTTCCTGAATGTAACCGCTTTGCATGCTTATGGCTTCAAGCGATTTTTTAATGCTCTCGGCACCTGCTTTGTTTATTACGGATGCGGTATTCAGTTGATCAAGTAGAGTACCTTGACTTGCTTTTAAAACAACAATCTGATCTTCCAATGATTTAACACGTGCATTTCCACCAACGAGATCTTCATTTGCTTTCTTTAAATTTGAACCTGCCATTTCAAGCTTTTTATTGGCTTCGAGCAATTGATTCTCAAGATCTTTCGTTCTTTCATCACACTTTGCAAGAACCATCTTTTGAGCTTCCAATGCTGCATTGGCTTCATTTAGCTTCTTTTTACTTACACAACCTGGAGACATTAATCCTATTGCGAATAATACTAATAATAATTTTACTGATTTCATATGAACATTAATTTTGCTTGTTTATAAAAATTTCCGCAAAATAACGCTATTATTATGGCTTTTGCAATATTTTATTAGATGATTTTAGTTTTTTTCAAAAATGAAATCAAATTAATATCAGTTTTGCATTTCTGATCGCTTTTTTGTGGATGAAAAAATAATATTTACTACTTTTGCAGTGAGCATTTACAATAGTATAATATAATTAAAAAATACCCCGCACAATTAATTGTGAACAAATGGTGGTAATCTTCTGATTGCTGCCATTTTTATTTAATTCAACTCCAAAAAAATTAAACATTCCATCAATTACCAAGTTTAGTTAGAATTGCTTAACTCCTTGCAGACCAACATTAAAATATGAAAATACCCATAAATCTCAAAAGCGGAAACCTTGATCCGGAAATACCGAAAGAAATAATTGTTGGGATTGATCTTGGTACTACCAACAGCCTTGTAGCATATATTGAAAACAATCAGCCCGTCACTGTTAAGTCTTCTCAGGGTATAAATTCGCTCACCCCATCTGTTCTTCATTTTGCAGAAGACGGTTCTATTATTGTCGGAGATACTGCCAAAAAGTTTCTTACCACTCAGCCGGAAAATACAATTTTTTCAGTAAAGAGACTGATGGGTAAATCTTATAACGACGTTCAGGAACTTAAAACCAGCATAGGCTACGAGATAATTGATGAAGATACAGAAGCCCTCGTAAAAATAAGGGTAAAAGATACATTTTATACGCCGATAGAATTATCAGCAGAAATATTGAAATCTCTGAAGAAAGATGCTGAAAATCATCTTAAACAATCCATTTCAAAAGCGGTCATAACGGTACCTGCATATTTTAATGATGCTCAACGTCAGGCCACACGGGATGCGGGAAAATTGGCTGGTCTCGATGTCCTTCGGATTGTAAATGAGCCTACAGCCGCAAGTCTTGCTTATGGTATTGGCCTTGAAAGAGATTCTCAAAAAAATATAGCCGTTTATGATTTTGGGGAGGGACTTTTGACATATCTATATTGCATCTGGAAGACGGTGTTTTGAAGTATTATCTACCCACGGTGACACATTTCTGGGTGGAGATGATATTGACAGAAGTATAATGCAGCATTGGAGCAAAATGCATAATATCTCAGATAGCCAATTAACAAATGACCTCGAGTTGAATCAGGAGCTGAGGATAAAAGCAGAAAAAGCAAAGATTTTTCTTTCAGATTCAAAGGAATACAGCACTGATTTAAGAGATTATCATATTACCTTAGATAAGCAAACATTTGAAAACCTTATTTTACCTATAGCAGATAAAACACTAGACAATGTGCGATTATCTGTAAAAGACTCCGGGCTTGATGTGTCAGAAATTGACAATGTTATACTTGTCGGTGGTTCAAGCAGGATACCATTGATAAAACAGAAACTAAAAGAATTTTTTGGCAAATCCCCGGATGATTCCATGAATCCCGACGAAGTGGTAGCACTTGGTGCAGCAGTTCAGGCAGATATACTTGCCGGAAACAGGAAAGATATTCTTCTTATCGACGTGACGCCTTTATCATTAGGTATTGAAACTGTAGGCGGACTCATGGATACCATAATACCTCGTAATTCTAAAGTACCTATCCGAGTAGGAAGGCAATATACAACTTCCGTTGATGGTCAGAAAAATCTCAGAATATCCGTATATCAAGGTGAGAGAGATTTGGTAGAGCATAATCGTAAGCTGGGCGAATTTTTACTTAAAAATATTCCTCCAATGGTAGCCGGATTACCAAAAATAGAAGTTTATTTTATGCTGAATGCTGATGGAATTCTTACTGTCGGTGCAAAAGAAATCAGATCAGGTGTTGAAACATCCGTCGAAATAAAATCAACTTACGGAATTTCAGAAGAAAAAATGGCACTCATGTTGCTTGACTCCATTAAAAATGCTGAAACAGATATTAAAAGGAGAGCCCTTCTTGAGGCGATCAACGAAGCAAATAATGTCATTCTTTCTACTGCCAGATTTATTACACAAAATGAAAATATGCTGACCAGTGATGAAAAATCAACATTGCAAACACTAACATCTCACCTCTCTGAAAGTATAAAATCAGAAAGTAAAGACAACATACAAACTGCGATGAAAAATCTGAATGATTATTCTCATCCGCTCGCGCATAAAGCTCTTAATATCAATATAGGTAAGGCCCTGACAGGAGCAAAGGTTTAAGATGATCTAAGTTGGATTACTGTACCTGTTTTAAAGGTAGAAGTCTAAATAAAGCTTCTCATTTATTTTACGGTGTCAGAATTTTATCTCAAATTTTTAACCTACAAATAATTAATATATATTTGTCAGATAATCTGATATTATGCTCGATCTTTTTCTGAAAGACAACGGTGGATTTACAAATTATAGCTGGGAACATGGTTTTTCTTTCATTGCTTGTATCTTTTTCATTATTATAGCCTTGTATTATGGCAGAAATAAATGGAACGGGTCTGAAAAAATCCTTTATATAACCATAATTTGTACTTTTGGAGCATGCACCCAATTATTCAAGGTAGGCTATAAGTACTATGCCGGCATTTTTGATCCTACTAATGATATACCACTTCATTTGTGTAATATTATGACCCTAATCATGCCTTTCATTATGTGGTTCCGGTGGAGAGCTCTTTGGGGCATTTCTTTTTTCTGGATTGTTGCCGGATGCGCCCAGGCATTATTTACGCCTACACTCACAGAGTCATTGCCGCATTATGAAGCTGTTAGATATTGGGCTGTGCATGCCGTTATTATATTAGGAGCTTTTTATGGCTGGTATGTATTTGGATTTAAGCCAACTATATCAGATGCTATAAAATCAGCCATAGGTATGAATGTGCTTGCGGCTATTTTATACCCGATAAACGTAAGTTTGGGTTCTAATTACATGTATTTAAATAAAAAACCGCCAGGTAAGACTTTTTATGACCTCCTTGGTCCATGGCCGGATTATATTCTTTCGCTCGAAGTCATGCTCGTGGTATTATTCTCGATCATTCTAATACCATTTTACTGGCATAAAATCAGACCAGTTTTTGAAATTATAAAAACCTGATTGCTTTTCACATTAAAATGAGTAAAGTAGTATCCGATAAATTCAATAAAAAATGAATTTTTCTATCCAACCACTTCTACAGAACAAGATTGCAATCATTCAACCCCTTCAGGAGTCAGATTTTGAAAGACTTTTTGCTGTAGCTTGTGATCCGTTAATCTGGGAGCAACATCCAAATAAAAACAGGTATAAAAGAGACGTTTTTGAAACTTTTTTTAAGGGAGCCATTGAAAGTGAAGGGGCCTTTTTAATTGTGGATAATGTAACCAATGAAGTTGCCGGGTGTACCCGATTTTATGATTATAACCAGGATAAAAATTTGATACTGATAGGATATACTTTTTATGCGAAGAAATTTTGGGGTTCAGGAATGAATAATCTGGTAAAAACTTCCATGCTTGACTATATTTTTACTTACCTGAATACAGTTCATTTTCACATTGGAGCTACAAATTTCAGATCACAAGTTGCTATAGGAAGGCTCAATGCTATTAAAATATTGGAGCTAAATGTAGCGTATTATGGCGAGCCGGAAGCCGTCAACAATGTTTATGAAATAAAAAAGGAAAATTGGATCGCCTTTAGGGCTGGATTAAAAGACCTCCGGTGATTTAAATCTGTCTGCTTATTTTTAAAATTCACTTTCATATTACACTAATTTGACACTAATAACTACCTTTGCTGTAACGCTATATATATAGATAAATATGTCAAAAAGAAAAGTACAAGGCAAAGCCTCATCCAGTGAAAAGAAGACTATAAAAGCCGTTCTGGATAAAAATAAAAAATTACCAACAAATACACAGCCCTGGTGGCCTGTTTTGATTTCTGTATTGGTCACATTTATATGTTTTACTACAGCCATTAATAATCAATTTGTCAACTGGGACGATGACCGGAATTTTTATGAAAACCCATTGGTCCAAAATGTCACTAAAGCCAACTTTGGAGAGCATACTTACAAAATATTTACAACAGGGGTGATAGGTAATTATAATCCGTTACCTATTTGGACTTTCGCCATTGAAAAAATATATTTTGGTTTTGAAAATACCCAATATTGGCATCTTACAAATATTCTTCTGCATCTGATTTGTGTTTTTTTGGTTTATAGAATCGCCTTATTTCTTGGAATACGATGGCAGGGGGCACTTCTCGCTTCGTTGTTGTTTGGCATCCATCCAATGCGGGTGGAATCGGTAGCATGGATTACTGAACGAAAAGATGTATTATTTGGCGTTTTTTATCTGGGAGCACTTCTCCAATACATCAAATACAAGATTGATGCTAAGAAAATAAGGTGGGTCTGGATGACTATTTTGTTTTTGCTTTCGCTTTTTTCTAAAATACAGGCCGTATCTTTTCCTCTTAGCTTGATGGCTGTGGATTACTTAATGAATAAGAAGTATGAAGTAAAAAGTATCATTAATAAAATTCCTTTTTTTCTTCTATCGCTTGCATTTGGAGTGTATGGAATCATGACATTAAAGCAGTTTGGTTCTCTGGCAACAGTCGATGATACCACTAATTTTAATTTTATACAACGACTTTTTGTAGGGTCTTTCAGTTTTGTTATTTATCTTATCAAGCTGATTATCCCATTCAGAATGTCACCATTGTACCCCTACCCAAATTATTTTCCGTGGTTTTTCTATCCATCCATGCTCATGGCACCTGTGGTCGTCTATTTTCTGTACAAATCATATAAAAATGAGTACAAAGTTATTTTTTTTGGACTTACATTTTTTATAGTAAATATTGTTTTTCTGCTCCAGATACTTGGTGCCGGACAGGGATACCTCGCCGATAGATTTACATATATTGCTTACTTAGGATTTTTCATCATAGCCGGATTCTATTTTGACAAATGGATAAATCGGTATCCTGAAAAGACAAATATGTATTACAGTATCGCAGGAGTATATCTGCTAGTATTTGCATTTATGACATTCCAACAAAACAAAATATGGAAGAATAGCGGCACATTGTGGACACACGTGTTGAAATATTATGAGGCCACAACTCTTCCATTTGGCAACCGGGCGAATTATTACCGTGATAACAAAATGTACGCAGAAGCATTGGCAGATTACAATAAAACGATCAGTATGAAGGATAATCAACCTCAAGCGTATAATAGCAGAGCCCGATTGTTTTTTGATATTGCCAAGAATCAGGACACCTTGTTGCTTGCGCTAAATGATTACAATAAAGCCATTCAATATGACCCAAAAGATGGCGAATTCAGAATAAACCGGGGCGCCACATATGCAAGATTAGGCAATATTGACAAGGCTATTGAAGATTTTAATGAAGGACTTAAACTAAAACCTGACCATGCCGTTGGTTATCTTAATCGCTCTATAATGTACCAAAATTTAAACCGGATAGATCTTGCACTGCAGGATATTGATTCGTATCTCAAGCTCAATCCTTACAATGCTGACCTTTGGTATGAAAAAGGACGGGCCTTAAGACTGTTAAACCGAAATCAGGAAGCAATAACTGCTTATACCCAAGCCATTGGATTTAAAACTAATAATATTGGTTTGTTTTATTATGAAAGATCAAGGACTTATGCTGGATTGAATATGATAAATGAAGCAAGAGCAGATTTTCAAAATGCCATCAGTTTCAATTTTACAAGTTTCGATCCGGCCTTTAAACAGCAACTGGGACTGTAATGAAAGGACTCAATTTAATAACATTATACCGAAATCTAAATGTAGATGAAAAAGCCAATGTTATCACCCATGGATTTGGCTTGTTATTAACATTACTTTTGAGCCCTTTTCTGCTATTTACTGAAACCAAACCCATTCAATTCTGGGGCCTTTGTGTTTTTATTTTTGGAATGGTTTTTATGTTTTTAAGTTCAACTTTATATCATTTATCCAATTCGGATACGCGTAAAATAAAATGGCGACTGGTAGATCATATATCTATTTTTTTTCTGATAGGCGGCACATATACCCCTTTTGTACTATACTATTTTAATACAAAGGAAGGTTACGCATTTTTATTATTACATTGGATTATAATCGCATTTGGTATTATGTTCAAGTTTATATTTAAAACCAGGTTCGAAATAGTATCTCTCGCACTCTATCTCATATTAGGCTGGATGGTAGTTTTTGTGTTTGATGAAATGAGCAGAAATATGCCGCTAAAGGTAGAGTATTGGCTTATTGCCGGGGGATTAAGTTATACAATAGGTGTTTTCTTCTATGTAAAAACAAAAATCCCCTGGAGTCACACCATATGGCACATTTTTGTGTTAATGGGTTGTGCCGGACATTTTGTAGCGTTATTCCTATCTTAGCTTTACTCATGAATTCAGTCGAGATAGTTAAATTATAGTTTTTGACTTTTAGGAAATTGATTACATTTGCAGGCTGAAATGTAGCACTCATTAATTATTTATGTTGTTCAACCTGATTTCCTACCCTGATTTTTCAAGCACTTCTGTCTGGTTAAGCTTATTAACATTGACTTTTCTGGAAATAGTTCTTGGGGTGGACAATATAATTTTCATCTCTATAACCACCAGTAAGCTACCACGTCATAAACAAAAAAAAGCAACCAATATCGGGCTTTTTCTAGCGATGATTTTACGAATCATTTTGCTGCTGGGTATCTCAGTCATTATAGCAATGAATGAAGCCTGGATAAGCTTCAACACACAATTTATAAAAGCCGACTTTTCAGGTCAGAGTTTGATTTTGATTGCGGGGGGCATTTTCCTTTTATACAAGAGTGTCACTGAGATTCATCATAAGCTGGAAGGTGAAGACCATATTTCCAAAGACAATAAAAAAAATAAAGTGCCTTTTTCAGCGGCTATCATTCAAATAACCGTAATCAATATTGTTTTTTCGTTTGACTCCATCCTGACCGCAGTAGGTATGACAAATGGGCTCTATGGCTCATTAATAATCATGATAATAGCCGTGATCATATCCGTTTTGATCATGATGGCATTCGCAGTGCCCGTGGGTCGTTTTGTCAACGAACATCCAACTATCCAGATGCTTGGGTTGGCTTTTTTAATTCTAATTGGTTTTATGCTGATCATAGAAGGTGGGCATCTTGCTAATCTGAGCATTCTTGACAGCCATATTGGGGCTGTACCGAAGGGATACCTTTATTTTGCCATTGCATTTTCATTACTTGTAGAGTTTCTCAATATGAAATTGCGCAAAAATAATTCCAAACCAGTAGGACTGCATTCTTTTACGGAAGAAGCTAAAGACCGTGGTTTACTCAACGAATAATCTGACAATTTATGAAAATAATGAAGTTTAGTATTGCCTTCTTTTTAATATTCTGCCTCTTGTCGTGTGGACAAAAGGAAGATCCATATTATAAAATTTCCGGACCAACAATGGGGACAACTTACAACATTACAGTCCAGACTACAGATCCTATGTCAGCCCAAAAAGGGATAGATTCGATTTTAGCTGATTTCAATTTATCTATGTCGGCTTATATAGATACCAGCACGCTTAGTTATTTTAATGCGGCCGAGAGCAAATATTGTTTTGACCCTAAAAAAGACCCCTATTTTGAGCCCATATTCATCAAGTCAAAAGAAGTTTTTAAAGCAACAGGCGGAGCATTTAATCCTTCCATTGCACCCCTTGTAAATTATTATGGTTTTGGATATAAAGAAAAGAAAAGGCTTAAGGAAACAGATACTTTAATTGTAAAAGAACTTCTTAAATTATTGCTTTTTGATAGTATAAATCTGATGAAAGATCAAACTGGTCAATTATGCATAACTAAGACTAATAAAAATATAAAGCTTGATTTTAACTCCATATCTCCCGGATATGCAGTAGATGTGCTCGCCACATATTTTGAGGCAAAGGGCATCATTAATTATATGATAGAAGTAGGTGGAGAAATCAGAGCACGAGGCACAAATGATAAGAAAAAAGTCTGGGTGATAGGCATAAATAAACCATCAGCTAAAGCCAAAGATACTGAAATAGAATTACCGCTTCTCTTATACAATAAATCGCTGGCTACCAGCGGAAATTACCGAAACTCTTATGAATCCAAAGGCCAGAAATTTGCCCACATTATA
Organism: Saprospiraceae bacterium; assembly: GCA_016722285.1. Classification (GTDB taxonomy): domain Bacteria; phylum Bacteroidota; class Bacteroidia; order Chitinophagales; family Saprospiraceae; genus OLB9. The sequence goes on along the minus strand of JADKGI010000030.1, from coordinate 91,573 downwards.
AATCCGTTTACCGGATTAAGCCAGCCTACTGATATACTTAGTGCTACCATCATAGCCGATGACTGTATTACGGCTGATGCTTTTGCAACTGCCTTTATGGTATTAGGATTGGAAAAATCATTATTATTGTTAAAAGAATTAAAAGGTATTGATGCTTGTTTTATTTATGATATAGAAGGTGATGGTGTTTTTGAGTTTCGGGCCAGTGATGGATTTTCCCAGTATTATTTAGATAATGAACAAAAGTAAAACTTAAAATGACCGATATCAAGTTAAATGTTGAAAAGGAGATTGTTTTTTCGATATAGAATCAACAGGCCTGAACGTGTTGAAAGACAGGATATTACAGATCGCTTTGATTAAATATTCTAAAGATCAGGACTTACCCCTTGAATTATTTTTGATGATCAATCCGGGAATACCTATTTCAGAAGAAGCATATGCAGTACACGGAATAAGTAATGAAATGGTCAGAAATAAGCCCACGTTCAATCAGGTCGGAAAAGAAATATTCGATTTTATTGGCAATGCCGATATCGCGGGTTATAACTCAGATAGATTTGATGTCCCTATGTTGATGGAAGAATTTCATCGCATAGGATTTGAATTTGATATTTCTCAGCGCAGACTTATCGACATTCAGAAGATTTTCTATAAAATGGAACCGCGTACTTTAAAAGCTGCATACAAATTATACTGCAATGGGGATCTGACTGACGCACACGATGCATTGGCAGACGCGAGGGCAACGGTCGAAGTATTTAAAGGGCAAATCAAAAGATATGAAAACGTAGATTATGTGGACGGCGATGGGTTTACACATCCGGCACCAATTAAAAATGATATCGCTTCTATTGCTGACTTTATATCAGATGATTCTATGCTGGATGTCACACAAAGGCTTAAATACAATGCAAAAGGAGAGGTCATCTTCAATTTTGGCAAATACACCGGTCAGGTAGTGGCACAGGTATTCAAATCTGAGCCTAATTATTATCACTGGATTATGGAGAAAGATTTTTCAGCTCAGGTAAAACAAATTGTCAAGAAGATTTTTGAAGAAATCAGAAAATCCTGATGATGTCAAAAAGTCCTTTACTTCTATTTACCTGTTTGTCCATCTTAATTATGGCGGGTTGTTATACGAGAAAAGAGGCTTGTCTGGACGGGTTTGCAACTAATTTTGATGTTTCGGCAGATGATCCGTGTGATGGATGCTGCATATTTCCCTCTCTGGTATTACAGGTGATAAAAAAGGCTGGTGATTCCAACTTTGTTGTCACTGACACCTTGGTAAACTCATTGGGACAAAAATTCAGGATTACAGATTTGAGATTTTATTTTTCAGACTTTACCCTATTTCAAGCCAATGGCACACAAATAAAAACACTTGAGTTTATCAGTAATTCAGATAATTCTGTAAGTGTGCATGATGACATGAAAATATGGCGGTGGGTTGATGAAACTATTACGCCCGGATCAGTGAAAGCATATGGTAGTCTTGACAGCCTGACATTCCAATTGGGGTTAAATACCACTTTGTCAAAAACCACTTTTTCAGGACTCCCTTCAACTCATGTGCTGCTGAGTGAAAATAAACTGAAATACGGAACCATCAATACCGCAATTATGACTCTCCGTTGCGTAAGATACCAAACTATCACAGATACAATCAATATTTCCGTATTAAACCCAACTGAAACGATCAGCTATAAGATAGAGAAAAAGGTTACTTCTCAAAAAGGGGAAAATATAAATTATGAAATAAAAGTCGATTATCTCTCGTTAATGAAGGACGTAAACATATACTCTACTACTGGAGAAATTGAGTCTCATCTGATGCAAAACCTTAATTCCTTTATAATTGTTAAATAATCAAAACATAGTCCATACAGATTTTAGTAGAGACAAATAGTCAAATGAAATTAAAAGTAAAAACTATATTCTGCATCATTTTGCTGATTTCATTTATTGCTTGTAAAGAAGATAACATTGAGGGTGATTTAACAGCAATACCTTATAAGCCGGACAATTACGTAGTTAATCTGCCTTCTCATTTTCCACCCCTTTCAACACCGCAGGACAATCCTTTAACAAGTCAGGGTATTCAATTAGGCAGACATTTGTTTTATGATCCCATCCTATCAGCCGACAGCTCTATGTCTTGTGCTTCATGTCACTTACCCGAGTTTGCTTTTACTGACGCCAATGCTACCAGTCTCGGTATTGACGGCCTTCCGGGAACCAGGAGTTCGATGAGTCTCATAAATGTCGGGTTTGTTCAATCCGGCTTATTTTGGGATGGTAGGGCTAAGACTTTGGAAGACCAGGCTATCTTACCTGTGGAAGATCCAATAGAGCTTCATAATACATGGCCTGATGTGGTGAATAAACTTCGTAGCCATGCAGTATATCCAAGGATGTTTAGAGAAGCGTTTGGCATCAGAAATACTTCAGAGATTACCAAAGAACTGGCGGCAAAAGCAATAGCTCAGTTTGAGAGAATCATCATTTCCAAAGATTCAAAATTTGATAGAATACAACAAGGGAAGGATTTTTATACAGACCTGGAGCTAATAGGTCAGGGGCTTTATTTTGATAACGATCCCGACCTTCCCGATGCAGAGTGCGGTCATTGCCATAATACGCCTCTGGCTACATCAGATGATTTTTTCAATAATGGTATAACACAATCCTCCACACTGGAAGGATTTCGGACCTTGGTCGTGGTAAAGTGACAGTATCAAAAGCTGACAATGGCAAATTTCGCGCTCCAACATTAAGAAACATATCCAATACAGCGCCTTACATGCACGATGGAAGATTTAAAACCCTGGATGAAGTCATAGCGCATTACAATTCGGGGGGTAAAAGTTCACCTAATGCCAATCCTTTATTACACCCTTTAAAGTTAAATGATTTTTATATAAAGGCGCTAAAGGCATTTATTGAAACGTTTAACGATACACTTATCTATAAAAATCAGGAACTTAAAAATCCTTTCAAATAATTAATAAAAATTATAAAATAAATATCTAATAAAATAATTTGAATAGTTATCAATATTACCTACCTTTGCAGTCCGTTATAAAAACGATATATTTTAAATATCAATTGAGTAATGTCAGGATCGCGGGATGGAGCAGTTGGTAGCTCGTCGGGCTCATAACCCGAAGGTCATAGGTTCGAGTCCTGTCCCCGCTACAAAATAAAAGGTAACTGATTGATTTTCAGTTACCTTTTTTTATTGGTTGTCGTTTTGGTTGTCGGAAAATACTTAGTGTATAGATAACACTATCTAATTTTTATTATCAATAACGTTTTTAATAGTTTCTAATTTTCTAAAATATGATTAGTTTTGTAAAAATAAGCAAGCCATGAAAAGACAGTTTCTTTTTTATTTTATATTAATTTCTTTTACGATTTCTGCCCAAGAAAAATTTGGAACTTACAAATGTCCAATTTCCGTAAAACCATTTGATATTTCAATTTATACATCTAAGGATAGTACTTATTTATTAAATATTGATATGTTTAGCAATGATAAGATAAATAAAAAAGGTGGTATTTGGATAAGTAATGAAAATCATAAAGAATTTACAGATAAAATTAACGAAGCAAAAATAAAGTATTCTGAATGGGTCAAAGTAGCAAAACAGAATAATGTGAAAGATTTTTATAAAGAAATGGATATTAATTTCAGGGTTCTAATTGCTTATTTTTATTATGGTAATAAAATCACTCAACAAATGGGTGTTGACCTGAAATTTTCATTTAGTGTTATTGCAAATAATTTGTCTTTGATAATAAGAACAGGAGAACTGAAATCAATTTCAAATGAATTCATGATTCATCAAGGTTTTATGTTTGTCTTTAGGTCTGAAAAAGAAATATCTGACTTTTTAAATAAAATATCTATAAGTAAAGTTAATGACTTTATTAAAAAGCCTAAAGTTAAAGACCTATTTAAAAATTGATCTGCTTTGAAAATACCATTATTATTAATTAACTCATTGTACTTTCATCATCTTCTTCCCATTCTTCATTAAACCATTCAGGCAAACAAATTTCTCTTAACGGTTCATTTTGTTTGATGTCCTGAGGTCGTGGAATTATAATTTTTAAAAGTCTTTCCAGAAAGTTCAATCTGTCTTTACTACCTAATTGGTCAAAGTCTGATTGAATAGTAATTAAATTATCACTTATAAAATTAGTCAAAAACTCCTTTATTTCAATGGTAGTTTTATTTGCACTCCCTTTAGGTCTGCCACCTTCGCCGGGCTTAAAAGTTGTTTTGTTTGCTGCCATATTATTCTGATTAATTTTCGGTTGTTACCCAATGGATAGGCGGAATGTTAACTTCATTTGTTACGCTCATTTCAATTTCTTTTTGCTTTGGTAATAGATAGGGCAAAAGCTTTATTACTATATCCAATCTGTCTTTATCTGATAATTGATTGAGACGCTTTGGTAAGCCTTCGATTTCTTCGCTTAAAATTTCGCTTAAAATTTCCTTTACCTGTTTGCCTGATTTGTTTTGTGCCCCTTTAGATCGTCCGCCTTCGCCAGGTTTAAATGATGTTTGATTTTGTGCCATATTTTGCCTTATTTTATGGGTTAAAAAAATAAAAAAAGTATTTTAAATTTTATTACTTAAGTTTCTTTATTGAATACCTTTCTAATATTACTTTGTAGAATGTATTATTATAGGTCGTGTATATTTTGAAAGAATGAAAACAATGAAAAAACAGAAAAAAAAATAATCTCATAAATTCTTTTTTATAGGTCGTGTAATGGTCGTGTGTTACTATATTTTATTAAGTCGTTCCATTGCTTTAAACCTTGCTGCCTTTTCTTTCTCTTTTTGTTCCTTTAGCTTGTAAGACATTTTATTTTTTTCAATCTGAAAAATTAAATCTTCCAACGGCATTTTGAATGAAACATAAAACCCACGTGTATAATATGTATAGTAACAAATTCCAATCGAGTATTAATTCATTTTTTATCTTTTTCATTTGGTACTCATTATTGTATTTTGACAATTCCGGCGACAAATCAGTTATATTTTTAACTGCATGGCTTTTGCCGTCCATTCTCGCACACAAATAATTATTGGTTACCTTACAGTATGCTTTATTCTGAAGTATGCTCTTAATCGCTAAAAATGCTAATAGGGTAACTTTCTGAAATTCTGTCTTTTCGTTTTTATAGTAGTCAAAAAATATATCTATATTGATTCCTACTTTTGGCAAACCTTCAGGCAGACTATCAAATAATTCATTGCCATTCTCATAAGTTCCATTTGCATTTCCAATTGTAACACCAAAAAATCTACCTGCCCGTTTAACGTCGTCCGTTTCGTATTTCTGACAATAGGCATAAATAGCATAATCAAAAATATCATTCAGGCACTTCTTATCATCAATTAAAAAGCCTTCGAGTAACACAATCGGAAAGTTAAAATACTTTTTTCCGTTACTATCTTCCATCTGTCACAAATTTTAAATACCAATTATAAAACCCCTGAAAATCTCTTACAATGATGTACACGCCACCGGCACGCTCTATCATCAATTGGTATTGCTTTTGTTCTTTACTTTGGTAGCGGTCACCAGTTGCGGCACATTTGATTTCAATTTTTACAGACCTGCCTTTGATTGTTGCAGAAATATCTGACGTTCCTATTGTCTGACTGCCTGGTATCCATTTATTTTGACCTTTAATTTTGATCTGCCTTCCAGTACTATTAATGCGTTCTGACTGATACCCGTTTAAAGTGATCCAATCTATCACACACTTTGTTAAATCGTTGCTACGGTCATCTCTGTAAGTCGTACGGATTAAATATGGTACATTAGGACACTTCACACGCTTCATTTCAAAAGATAGGACTTCCAGTGCTTGTATTGCTTTAGATTTGTTTTTTGTTTCTGCCATATCAAAATAATTTAAGTTGATTTGATACGGGCATTAATTCAGGGTTGGTAGTATAGGAATTTACAACACGACGTGTAATTGTACATTTTACCTTTTTGTAAATTGCTATTTTGTTATTATTTCGCAAATCTCTTATAAGCCAACAAATATTCGATCTGTCAATTCCTGTCTTTATAGACAATTCTTTCATTGTACATGGAGTTTTTAAAAAACTCTCATAAACTATCTTTAATTGCGCTCTAAACTTTGTATCTTTGGATTCTGATTCTAAAGATACTTTTCGGGGTTGGATTATGTTACTTTGCATAGTTCGCCCCTTTTTTGTTGCTTAAAATACGCTCAATACCTTCACGTGGTATCAATACCTTTGCCCCTACTTTGACCTTATCAAGTCGCCCCTGCTGAATGAGTTTATCAATCATAGGTACACTACATGAAAGTTCAGCCGCCGCTTCACGTTTTGTGAAATGTTCTTTGTCTGCAATGGCTATTTGTTCATTGCCATGCTTTAAGTCAAGCAATAGAGATTCTATATTGCTTAATCTTGAATTGATTGTTTCAAATGGATTATACATATTTGTAAAATTTTATTTTCACAAATGTAAATCCATGCTAATTTGTCATAGTGTGGTAACCAGTTCGTAACCAGTTACTAAATTCTAATAGTCTCTTTTATTTTCCAAATCTAAATTTAACTTTCTTAGGTCATCTTGCAGTTTTGGCTTCTTATTGTCGGGCAAATAATGAATAATTGAACTTATTAAGTCAATTCTATTTTTCAATTCTTGATAGCTTAATTCTTTTGTATTAAGTCTTTTTCTTGCATCACTGTAATTTTGAATTAATTTATGACCTGAACCCCAACCATATTTTTTTGCTACTTCATTATTATTTTCTTTTGTTATTTGTTCACCATTATAAAAATGCAAATAAGCAATTTCTTTCATTGCAAACTTTGTACCATCGCTTTTGACAATTTCAGGTGTAGGTAATTTTTCTTCAATGGGATCTCGATATATTATAATAGGTTCAAATTCATGAACGAATAAATTTAAAACTGAAATTGGGGTTAAAAACATAAAGGAATAATTATTAAAATTCGTTTCATCAATTTTCCTTTGTTCATATTTTTCTTTCATTTGGTTAAAAATAAATCATTGTTCTTCTTTTCTTTCAAACAAAATACATAAAGGCTTTGCCCTGTTGGGTTTCTAATTAACTCACTGTTTATTTTTTTTTTCAAATCGTTGTGTATTTTAATCAATGTTTGATCATACGCCCATTGTTCAGGGTTGTACAATTCTTTGCATTTTGAAATTCTTTCGTTTATCAAGTCTGCAAATCTTGAAAAAATATCAATAGGTAAACTCATACAATCAATTTTTTGAAGTTGAAAGACTGCCTTTTTTCATTATACTAAATTTATAAGGACTAAAAATAAATCCGGTCTCAATCGCTTTGCAAGTTCATCACTTATCCAGTCTAATCTATGAACACAATTAATACCGCCGGAATCATAAAGCGGATTATAATTTTTAGATTTACCTTGAAAATCTAATTTTTCCCATTGTTGTATTTCGCTCTCGCTGTAACATTTTCCATTTCTTTCTATGCAAAACTGCCTTGAATCATCTCTTAAACCGCCTTGATAGATAGCAAATCGTAATCCTAATTTTTTCCTACTTTCATTTCTACAGATCATTTGATATTGATTATACAAATCGTGTGTGTTGGAATAAAAATAATCTTCATTTTCATCATCTAAAGTCAATTTAGCTTGTAATGTTTTCCTTAACTCTTTTAAAGAAAATGCTTTATCAATTGCAACTAAATCTATGATTGTGTTTGATATGTCATGCAATAAATGATTGACATTTTTATTTGCAGAAATAACATGATTTCTGAATTCGTTATTTACATATTCAGTATTTCTAAAAGAGTTTGTATCAAATATTTCCATTTTAAATTATTTTTAGAGAATTAATATTTATTAAATTATCCTTTTTTCATTTCTGCATTTAGTCGCCTTGCTTTTTCCAGCGCCGACACTCCGACATAAGATAAAAAAGTTTCTTCTTTTTCGTGACCTGTCACCTGCATAAGTAAGCCTATTGGGTAACCCTTCAGGTAGTTGATACTTGCCCATGTACGCCGTCCATCGTGAGCGCTGACAATGTCACATTTCGGATAAGGTGTATCTTTCATAGCACCTTTTATGCTTTCTCTTATGTTAATTTCATCGGTAATACCTACTGCCTTAAATACTTCCTTCAGATAGTCGTTAAATTTTTGGTTGCTTATCGATGTACTTTTAAAATTGTACTTTTCCAACATCTCATACAATCTTTTGTCTATCGGTACAAATACTTCTTTGTTGGTCTTTTCATTAAATTTATTCAAGTAAAAATCTTCACCGTCTTTAATGATATGCTCCGGGTTAAGAATAGAAAAATCGGACCAACGCAAAGCTGACCAACACGAAATTAAAAACCAATCTCGCACACGTTCCAATCTTTGATTGTCTGAAAAATCAAAATCATCCAGTCTGTTTACTTCGCTTTCATTAAGCGCAAAGATTGAAGTTTTAACCCTGCTTTCTGAAAAGTCATCATCTTTAAATATGTCATTGGTATGTAGTTTATCTTTGTAGGATCTCTTTAGGACACTTTTAATACACTCCATGTCTTTATTGATAGTATTCTGACTGCTTGCTCTGGTTTCTTCATATCGCCACTTAATGAAGTCATTTTTAAACTTCATGTCTATTGCTTCAAATGGAAGTTTACCTGATCTGAATTTTTGAAGATTTAAAAGTAATGTACCATACTTTTGAGATGTACGGCTATTTTTGTCATTACCCGATTTAAGTAATTCAATATGTGATATAAGGTAATCAATAAAGTCAACTGTGTTTGTTTCAGGTTCTATTTTTACCCTACCCAAAACTATATCCAATCGCTTTTTAAAGTCATCTATTGATAGCGGGCTTTCTTTTGTTTCAGAATATATTTTTAAAATAGCATTATTGATTGCTTCAAGATCTTTTTTCACATCTTGATAAAAAGGATAAGATGATCTTGGTTTTTGTTCTTTAAGTATCCAATACTTTAATGGTATTTTATGTTGTGTGGTATAAACTAATCTTTGGTTGTCGTACCTAAAAACAGCACTTATCAAAGTTGCTTTGTTTTTATCAATAATGGATTTCAGATTAAATCTGACTTCAGGTGTTTTAGTAACACCTTTACCAATTGGTTTTATATTATCTTTGAGCATATCTTTTGTTTTCGCACAACAAAGATAAGCGACGACAACCAGTTATTATAATGGTTGTCGTTTTTTATTACTACCCTATATGATTGTATATTAATTATTATATCTTTGCAACTGTATTACAGCAACTTACAACATTTTACACTTAATACAGAAATACACAAAACCCTATAAATTAAGCGCTGTCCCCGCTACAAAAAAGTTAAAGCCTTGGAATCGAAGATTTCAAGGCTTTGTTTTTAGTAGTAAGACTTTTACTTTAAGCATATATTAGAATAATACACATCACCCAAAAAAGATGCATCTAATTTCTCTTAGCCAAAGTATTATTTCGAAGCAGGATGATAGAAGACATCAGGCTCTTGTCTCTTACCATTAAAAATATCCATGCTAAAATTATAAATATTAAGGAGCCTCCAAGTTCAAGTATAATCTCTATTGTGCTTAATAAGCTTTGATATTCTAAAGTCCAGGTATAAATGCCTGTTTTACTTCCAGAAAATATATGCAACATGTACATAATCATACTGATGCAATGAAAAATAAAAAATAAAAGTAGTCCTATTGTAGAGTTTGTGGCTTTCCTCTTCCATGTGCCGGGAGTGGCCAGGATCAGTGATAATAAAAAGTTATAAATACAAAACCAAAGTAATTGATTGTGGTAACTGCAAAGCTAACATTAACTTGTTTAAGCCCTTGTTGTTTAGCTATAAGTATTTGGTCTTGATAGTAATTTTATTGCAATAGTTGATATCCACAAAATATTCGAAGCGGGAAATTTGTGATTTATCTGGTGGAACCATATCTTAGTAGGCTTGAGGCAGAGCCAAAGACACTACCTTCTCGGTCGTTTTAATAAAGCCGTTTGCTATGGTCTTTTGAGTGAACAAGAACTGGACTATCATAATCATTAGAAAGTATAGTATGACTACTGATAAAAAAAACTTCAACAACTTGCGTATGGGAATCATTTCTTTGCCAGTTTACTATTTCCGATCAGTATATTGGGCTCAGACCCTTCCTCGGGCTTAAGCGCCCAGTTCAACCAAAGCAGCCAGACAACCAAAGTAATGATCATGAAGATGATGTATCCACCATGGATATGCAAAAAGTCAAAAAGCGATGGTGCATGGATCGACGCTAAAAACAAGATGATGATCCTTATGATATTTAAAGCCAATAGTGTCAGTGCGCCAACTAATAAACCAGATATCTTTTTTCTGATACTGAGTGGAACTATCATGATAGCTATGATGAACATCGATATTGGTTCTATACCATCGCAGCCCCTGGATATGGAGATAGACCCTTTCTGACTGGACAATATGCTATCAGTGAACGATGTATCATTTCCAAATATATTCAATACAAAAGAAGCTATACCAGCCTGAAATCCATTGATGTACACCAATATATTGCTCTCATAAAAGTAGGAATAGTAGAAATATAAAAAAGCCATCATAGAAATACCAAATACAACCACGTATTTCCATTTGCCTGAAAAAGAGATGGGCTGCTTTTGCATGCCCATCTTATTAATTGATTCGTCTGACGAAAAGGTATTTTTTTTTCTCTTATCCTGACGTTCTTTACTCATACTTCTCCTTCATCAAATACATCACATAAGACACTAAAGGGAAACTAGTACTCATCCCGAAGATATCATCGGAGATAATCTTTCCCCATATAGAGTAGATCGCTACAAATCCTACTAAAGCCAATCCTAAGCTCCATAACAAGTTAATCTTAAACTTATCAAGGTCGAAAGGTATATTGAATCTACCCAGATCAAGTCCAGTATGAGATTCTTTAATTCCATATCCTGATAATACTAGCTTACGAGAAGTCTGTACATTATATGCTACTACCAATCCCATAGCAAGTAGTGATAATCCAAAGATCAAGATACCCCACTGGCTTAGGGTGGGAACTGTAACTTCTGTTATAAGGAAGCTAGAAGAGAGTAAAACAAAACTGCCAGCATTTGTAGGAGCAAAAATATTACCTGATGCTTGCCTACTTCCATTTATTAAATCTAGTCGAGCGTCTATTGTAATTGCAGAGGAAAAAGGTGGAAAATTCTGTGGAGAAGCATCAATAGCTGATGCAGAATAAGCCATTATAACATAATCACCAGGTGTTAAGGTTATCGGCGTAGTTAGAGCAACATATCGAAAACCATTATTTAATGGCGCAATTATACCCATTGGAACAGTTACTGTTGCAAGTACAGTACCAGTGCTCGAATATAAGGTCACAGGATGGTCAATAACCAAACCGTCGTTTAAATAATCATATACTCCTAATGCCGAGATAGTAACCAAATTTTTGACAGTAAAATCAAATCCCAAATTTGAATTAGGGATAGCAGGACCACCCGGGAAAGTGTTTTGTATAAAACCAGGCGTTTGTGATATTCCTTTGTATGATACACCTGCTACAAAAAGCAGCGCTACTAAAATATTTCTTAGCGCATTAATGGACATCAGATATTGGATGTAACTCTTCATAGAATAATTATCAACTGGAATCAAAGATTAAAAGGATTTAATAAAATTTAGAACGAAAAATATTATTACATATATTTTAATTGCATATATATAATTTACGTACTTATATGCTTCCTTATTACAGTGTGTTATCTTATGAAGCCCAATGTAAATTGATATTTCAAATTCATTTGAAACTGCAAAAACCCATTCAAATAAATTTGAATGACCATTATAAGCAAAGTAATTGGAACTTAATACGCTACTTCTCCTTCATCAAGTATATCACATAAGCCAGTAAAAGCACGGTAATTCTTATCCCTATGATATCCTCATATATATTCTTACCATATATGATTTATATGAGTACAAAGCCTATTACAACTAACCCAAACCACCAAAGTAAGTTAAGTTTTTACCCGTCAGCATCAAATGGTATATAGAATAAATGACTTGAAATATTTCAAGTATCGATAACCACTTAAAATATGTAGCATTGACAAATACGTTTTCAAATTCATTAATCGTTTAAAAACAGTGTGCAGTACTCGACCACTAAAATCTCCTGATGGCCCTGACTCTGTGCAACATGTTCTTATCATTATTTGAGAATTGGTAATCAAAGCCAAAATTGACATGCCAAGCCTCAGTTGTACTTCTTTCAGTTGAGCTCCAGTAATTTGATGACAATAAAAATCCATTTGTAGCAGGATTTCCGTCAGAATTTAACTTAGATGAAATCATAAAAGCATCGTTATACAAAAGATTAAGTTCCCAAATCGATGGCAGATACCAATCTGAATACCCACCGGCATTATAATTAATGCACAGACGAGCCGCATATGTTGTCCCGGTCCCCAACTGGGTAAGTATAGAAATAGAATTAACTGCTCCATCATATTCACTTTCACTATTTGAAATATTGATCGCAGGGTTGCCCCACCCTATCCCCTGACTCAAATCGTCCAGTGAAGCTATCAATCCATGACTTCCATTATCATAAACATAATATACTAAGCCTCCACCGAAATACTCACCAATATAATGTCCAATGCTTCCTGACACTCCTGAAGTCATAGATGTCCAGATGCTTCCATTATAGAAATAATATCCACTGTTATTGTTTGTTTGATAAATCAATAATCCTGTCGCAGGACTATTTATGGAGTCTCTTTGAGCCATGCTCATGCGTGGTATCAATACTACTTTGGTGGTGGAATTAACATCCAAAAGTGCAGAATTTTCAGGTGCAGCTCCATTGGTGTTGATAGCTATACTTTGAGCCCATGTGTTATTTCCTAAAAAAATTAATAGCCAGGCAATAAAAAATAATTGAAATTTCATAGAATAGTTATTATTGATTAATTTTTGAAATTAAATTCACTGGTAATAACATCAAGGGGAGTATAGACTGGATATGAGTTACAAAAATATTACATATTTATCAATATTCATACATAAATGTGATATTATCAAAGAAATACTAATAATATAAATATTTATATGTTTAGCATTATCAATCCCAAGAAAGGTATTTTCAATGAAACCTAATAAAAATTTATATTTGTTAGCTTGTTTCAGATAAAACCTTACAGCCAATAAAAGATTAAATCCCAATGATGCAAACATCACAAACCATTATGATTAGATCATACGGGTTCTATGTGACAATTAAAATAAAAATAAATTTAAACACATAAAATCCCCATAAGCGGTCTGCATACAAACCTGAATGATTAAATAGATCCGTTAATCAAGGAATTTTTGAAGTTTAACAAATTCACAATTCAAACAAAATCAATAACTTAGCAAAATTTAAACAGATGAAATAATCTGAAATGATATCAAAAAAAATATTTTTGATAACCTATTCTTCAATATCACTTTTACTTATTTTGTTTTTTAGATTTCCTCTCATCGATTTGGTCATACCTGATTGCTTTTAGTTTCAATCCGTTTTTCTTTGGATTTCTTTGTTGGCCGGGTTGGAATTCTTGGTATGTCGGGGACCAAGGCTTGTCCAATCAGTTCAATCAATTTATTATTGGCAATATTTTTGTTTTTTAATTGGCTGCGGGTTTCCTGTGATGTGATAAGGATAGTGGAACCATCTACTAATTTTGATCCTAACTTATGAAGCAGGATAGTTTTTTGCTGATCGGAAAGGACTTCTGATACCAGGATATTAAGCCTCAGTTCAACCTTAGTCTCGGTCTTATTAACATTTTGCCCGCCGGGACCACTACTTCTCGAAGTGGAGTAACTACATTCTGACAGTATAGCAGATATATCTTCCATTTTATCTTAAGCGATCCATGGACTTCACCGTATTCTCATCTTTGGCTATATACCTGGCAGCCAGGATGGAGCAAATGATCCCTATTACAGGCAAATATACACCCACCCCATCGTCAATTTTGTCCGCTTGGGTAGTTGCTGTTCCTTCATTATAAACTAATAAAACCACTACCAAAGGCAATAATATACTTAACACCGTACTCAGATATGCCAATTTTAATTGAACAGGACGCTTATTATACAAAAATATGGCGATCAGACTGACAAGGCCACCAAAAACAGCCATTGCCAACAGAACAGGGCTATCCTGGATATTGTATGTCAAATCTCCAAACAGATACGGGATGGGAACTCGGCTGGTTGCAAATGGAACACCAAATAACCCGAAAAATGTAGTACTGCAAATAAGTAAAAAAATGGATTGTATTCGCTGAATCATAAAATAAGAGTTTAAATATTATATTTTTGCTTTGTTATTTTGCTTTTTTGAAATACGCTTTTTAAAAAGGATAATTCTCGCCTAGACGCTATGGATTATTATAATCATCAATTACAAAACAAGGCACAATATAATGAATTATAGTTTTTGGGAAAAAAAATATATAGAATCTAAAGCAGATATTACAATACTGGGTTCCGGAATAGTGGGACTAAGTACAGCTATTTCCATTAAAGAAAAGCAACCGTGGCTTACTGTAAAAATATTGGAAAGGGGCTCATTACCCTATGGCGCCAGCACCAAAAATGCTGGTTTTTCATGTTTTGGATCAGTATCAGAATTAATGGATGACATTGCTTCGATGGGTGAGGCTTCCTGTACCGAGATTGTAAAAATGCGTTGGCTGGGCCTTTCGAAATTAAAGTCAAGAGTGGGGGAAGCCGCGCTTGAATACAAGCACTGTGGTGGTATTGAGCTGTTCCGTCACTCAGATTCAATTCTTATGAATGCTTGTTTTGAAAAAATTGATTATTGCAATAAATTAATTTACAATATTTTAAATATAAATGACTGTTACCATGTAAAGAAAAATCAATTATTATCAGGCTTCGCAGATTCGACTATTTACAATCAATACGAGGGTACTATAAATCCGGTGTCTATGATGAATAATCTGATCCAAAAAGCCATTTTAATGGGTGTCGATATCATCAATGGCATCAATATCATTCACATAGACCAACAAAATAAAATACTCACTGGAGATTGTCATATAAAATTGAATACGAAAAACTCATCGTTTGTACAAATGGTTTTACGTCTTCTCTAATTCCATCATTGCCTGTGGTACCTGCCAGAAATCAGGTACTAATCACAAAAGTGCTACCCGATAATCCTCTTGATTCGGCTTGTCACCTGGACAAAGGCTATGTATATTTCCGAAATTATGAGGGACGGATTTTACTTGGTGGAGGCCGAAATATCGATCATCAAGCGGAATTGACGGACCAATTTGGTAATACACCCGTAATCAGTGATTATCTCAAAACTATCCTGGAGACTATCTATCCCGGTGGATCCAACAAGATAGACTATTGGTGGAGTGGAATTCTGGGAGTAGGCCCTTCAAAATATCCCATCTGCGAATGGGTAAATCCTGATATCCTCGTGGGTGTCCGAATGGGTGGAATGGGCATAGCTATCGGATCCTACATGGGGGATAAACTTGCTTCTGAATTAGACAAAATATAATGATTAAAATCTAATTGATAAGATAATTGCAAGACTTATAAAAGAATACTTAATTTATTTACATCATTTCAAGCTTCCTTCTTTTAAAAATCATACTTGCCGTTGTTGACCTTAAGCAATAGTTCTATTCTTTTGTAGTCAGGAATAATTTTTTCTACAATGGTCCAAAATCGGTCTGAATGGTTCATTTCAACCAAATGAGCCAACTCATGTACGACCACATAGTCAATAACATCATCTGGTGCGAAAAATAATCTTACTGAAAAGTTTAGATTTTTACCGGTAGAACAACTGCCCCAATTGGTCTTATTATACTTGAGCCTAACATTTTTAATAGGCTTATGAAAATACTTACTATTGAAATGATTTACCTTCTTGATAATCTCCGGTAAAAAGTAATTCTGCGAAAAAATAATGAGAAGGTCTTTTATCAACTTTTGTTTGTTATAATCTTCTCTGGCAGGCAGTTCTATTTTTAGGACGTTTTCTTGAATCAATGTGATATGACCGGAATTCCTGTTGGAATCATTTATATCAAGTTCAAAACGCTTTCCTCCGATATCAAATAAATACCCGCTTTTATACTCCTTTACTAAGGTATATTTTTCAAAAACTGATGGTTTTTTTGCTTTTAATTGTCTGAGCCAGCTTGTAGCCCAATTTATATGTTTATCTACATTTGTGGTAAACAGTATTGCTTTGGGAATACGCAATATAACATGTGTACCTCCTAATGCTACCCTGGCACCTGCCCGATTTTCAATGATGATTTTGACTGGTAATTTCAAACCATCCAGGTCAATAAAGTATTGCTTATTAGCCATTTACCTTTTCGAAGTCCTGCATTACTCCAATAAGCTGATTGACTCCTTCTAAGGTCATAGCATTATAAATTGATGCTCTGAATCCGCCAACAGAGCGATGTCCTTCCAACCCAATGCATCCGGCTGATTTGCAATTTGCCAAAAACTGCTTTTCCTTTTCTTTATCATGAAGAAGGAAACAAACATTCATTTTAGATTTATCTTCGTGATTGGTAGGTGTGTAAAATAAGGAATTCCTTTCGATTTCTCCATATAATGCAGCGGCTTTAGCTTCATTTTTCTTTTGAATTCCAGCTATTCCTCCATTACGTTTAATCCATCTGAGTGTAAGCATAGAGACGTAAACAGGAAAAACCGGTGGCGTATTGTACATAGATGCTGAGTCTATATGGTTTTGATAATTCATCATTGCAGGAATTTGTCTGTTGACTTTGCCCAAAGCAGATTTTTTAACGATTACAAGGGTAGTTCCTGCTGGACCCATATTTTTTTGTGCACCGGCGTATATGAGATCAAATTTATTTACATCAATCACTCTGCTGAAAATATCAGATGACATATCACTTACCAATGGTACTGAAGTCTCCGGAAAAGATTGATACTGAGTTCCGAAAATAGTATTATTACTCGTAATATGAAGGAACCGGTATGATGGATCTATTTCATATCCCCTGGGTATATATGAATAGTTCGCATCTTTTGAACATGCTATAACATCTACCTGTCCATACAGCTTCCCATCCTTAATGGCCTTGCTTGCCCATGTCCCTGTATCGGTATATGCGGCTTTCATACTTGCATCCAACAGGTTCATCGGTGCCATGGCAAATTGAAGGCTTGCCCCTCCTGCAAGAAACAGAACTTCATACTCCTCTGGAACATTCAAAAGTTCCTTTGCCAATGATACAGCTTCATCCATGACCGCAATAAACTCCTTTGATCGGTGAGAAATCTCCAATATCGAAAATCCCATGCCATTAAATTCAACCACAGCACGAGACGCTTCCTGCATGACTTCCTGTGCAAGAATGGCAGGTCCAGCATAAAAATTATATTTCATTTTTTACTTATTTTTAATCAATTATTAAGTGCAGAATCATATTTTGATACCCATAAAACAGATAATTTGGTTTTTCTGATTAATTTGTAAAAAAATATTTCTTGAGCAAAGGTCATAAATTTACATAAGAATTTACCTAAAAATTTAAATAAATTCTTTGTTGTCTGATTATTTCAATTTCAAAATGTCAGAGACTGAACTTAAATTTAAGAATCATTCAGGTTACTAAGTGAATAAATGACTGCCGCTTTAGAGTGAATTTCTGTTGTATCAAATAGTTTCATATTTGTATTTTCTTTATTGATCAACATCCCTATCTCTGTACAGCCCAATATAAATCCTTCAGCTCCATTTAAAGACAGACTATTCATAATCTCAAGATACTTTTTTCTGGAAATATCAGATACAATTCCATTTACTAACTCTTCATATATAACCCGATGAATAACATTGCGTTCTTCCAATTCCGGAATGATCACTGATAAACCATGCTTCTTAAGCTTATTTATTAAAAAATCCTCCTCCATTGTAAATTTAGTTCCCAGCAGTGCAACTGTTTTAATTTTTTCGGATAGTATTGCTTCGGCTGTCGCGTCTGCTATATGAAGAAAGGGGATACTAGTATTTTTTATAATGTCATCGGCAAGTTTATGCATCGTATTAGTACATAAAACGATAAAGTCAGCTCCTCCTTTTTCTAAGCTTTGACCTGCCTCAATCATAAGAGTTGCAAGTGCATTCCAGTCACCGGCGTGCTGAAGCTTTGCAATTTCACCAAAATCTACAGAATACAACAAGCATTTACTGGAATGGGGAGCACCTAATAGTTTTTTAACTTCGTTATTCAATAATGAATAATAAAGAGAAGTGCTCTCCCAGGACATACCACCTATTAGTCCGATAGTTTTCATAATTTACAATATATTAATGAACTTAAGATAAAGTGATTGTTTTCAAATCTGGTCTTTATTGATCCATTTAGCTTTACGGGGGGCCACATAATTAGACATCAGCTGTATTAGTTTTTCCTGATTTTCGCTAATAAGAAGCATATCACGATTTGTTTTCCTTAATAATCCTTCATTTACAGTATGTGTGATAAAAGATATTAATTGATCGTAATACCCTAAAATGTTCAGTATGCCGACAGGCTTCTTATGCAGTCCCAACTGGCCCCAAGTCAACAGTTCAAACATCTCATCGAGTGTTCCAAAGCCGCCTGGCAAAACGATAGCGCCATCAGATTTTTCAAACATGACCATCTTGCGTTCATGCATCGATTTCACAATTATGAGTTCCGAAAGGTCTTCATGTGCTATTTCCTTATGTCTTAAAAAATCAGGGATAACACCAGTTACAGTTCCACCGGATTTTAAAGCTCCGTCAGCAATTGCACCCATGAGTCCAACTTTTGCGCCTCCATAGATTATATTTATATCGGCTTCTGCCAAAAATTTACCCATTGTGTAGGCTTCATCAAAATACTTTTCTTTATTGCCTACTGAAGAACCGCAAAATACGGAAATTGTCTTGATATTAGTCATATTGTTTTGATAAATAAGCTATATATTATCTTAGCAGTCAAACTATTATTTCAAAAATGATATTAATACTCCGGCAGCTACAGCGCTTCCTATCACACCCGAAATATTGCTTGACATGGCATACTGTAAGATGTGATTGGAGGGATCATGCTTCAAAGCCAATTCGTTGGCAACTCTTGAAGACATAGGAACTGCACTGAGGCCAGTAGCCCCAATGAGTGGGTTGATTTTCTTTTTAGAAAATAAATTATATATTTTTACAGCATAAATTCCACCCGCAACTGAAAGGCAAAAAGCGAGAAATCCACCTACTATAATCATCAGAGTTTGTGGTTGCAGAAAAGTTGCGGATGTCATGGTCGCACCGACGGTCAAGCCTAAAAATATAGTAGCTGTATTAAGAATAGTTTCAGAAGCGGCGGCAAATAACCTGTGGGTGTCAGTACCAATCTCCTTGACAAGATTGCCAAATAAAAGCATCCCAACTAAAGGAACAGCTGAAGGAACCAGCACAGAAACTATAACACAAAGGACAACAGGAAAAATAATCTTGAGCAATTTTAGATTTTTTATCTGCACGGCTGAAGGAAATAATTTGTCCTGTTCTTTCATATTTATCTTAAAATCCTGAACCGTCATAGTGTATTTGGCTACAAGTGGTATGATAACAGGTACCAGTGCCATATAAGAATAAGCAGCAATTGCAATCGGCCCCAATAAATGAGGAGCCAGAATAATTGATGTATAAATTGCAGTTGGGCCATCGGCTCCACCAATAATGCCAAGAGCTGAAGCTTCTTTTAGAGTGAAGCCAAGACTCACTGAAAGTGTAAGTACCAAAAATATACCTATCTGAGCAGCGGCACCAAAATATGCCAATCTCAAATTGCGCAGCATGGGACCAAAATCCGTCAGAGCACCGACTCCCATAAAAATCAAAGGTGGTAATAAGCCCGTTTTAATGAGTGTGTAATACAACATATTCATGATGCCATATTCCTTTGCGATTTTGATAATCGTAAGGTCTGAGATTCCATTGATATCGTCCGAAGGTATTATACCCATATTGCCCCCCGGAAAATTGGCTAATAATACCCCAAAAGCAATGGGAACCAGTAGCAGTGGTTCAAATTTCTTACCAATTCCCAAATATAATAAAAACAATGCCATGGCAATCATCAAAATAGAAAAAGGATCCTTTGCCAAAGCCCCGAAGGCTGTCATTTCGTACACTCTTTGTAATATATCCATGTCAGATCAGTTTTATAAGTTTTTGATCTTCTTCCACATCTGCGCCCTTAACCACCAAAATTTCGACTACCGTACCTGATACATCCGAGGTAATGGCATTTATCACCTTCATGGCTTCCACATAGGCCACAGTATCCCCTTTCTTGATTGTATCTCCTATTTTTACGCCTTGTTCTGCAGCATCTTTAGTGAGAAAAAACTTTCCTTCCAGAGGAGATGTAATATAAATGATTTCTCCATTTTCAGAAGTATCACCAGAAGTTGATTGGTTCGATACAGAATTATTATCATTTTTTTGGTCAGGGTAAGATATTTTGACTGAATATTTTCTCCTTAATATCTACATCAATAAAATCAGGCAATTTATGGCTCTTAATAGGTTCGTGATGATCCTTCAGGTTTCTTTTTATGGACGTCTTCTTCAAATTTCTGTTTGGCTTCGCCTGACTTATATGCTTCATATTGAGTTGGATGCATAGCGTATTCAAGTAGTTCTTCATCATCCTGACCAGTACTCCATCGCTTCTCATTCATCTTTTTCCGATACATATCCAACTGGTCGGGATACAATTCCTGAGGGTCACCTGTAAAAAATGTCCTGTTCTGCATTTTAGCCAGATTTATTATATCGTTATCCAAAGGACCTAAGAGTTGCCCTTGTTGGCCAAGTATCATGTTCCATGTATTTTCATCCAGCATGGACCACCTTTCCTTGCCTTTTTCCATTTGGATCACATTCATTAAAGCAACGTTTTTGACATACTGGCTGAAAGGTGTCACCAATGGCGGATAGCCCAATCGGGGCCAAACATACTCAACCTCATCAAAAAGCTTGACGAGCAAGTCATCTTGTGTAATAACAGGTTTATTATTTTTTTCAAACCAACTATTTAAACTTATCAGGTTTTGCTCAAGGTCTGACATAAGGCTTCCCATCATACCTCCGGGAAGACCAGGGCCTATTAGAAGGGAATTCATTTCCCTGTTTTTAGGACTTATGTAATAACCAAGAAAGTCATCTACGAATTCCTGGGTCAAAGTCCTTACCTGCATGTAAGCTTTCATATTGATATCCGGTACAGAAAATCCGGCATCTCTGAGCATAGCATGTATAGTAAGTAAATCTGAATGCCCGGTACCCCAAGACAATGGTTCCATACCCACATCTATGATATCAACTCCATTTCGTGCCGCTTCCAGTGCTGATGCGACAGAAAATCCCGGTGTAGAGTGTGAGTGGTACTGTATAACTATGTCAGGATATCGCTCCCTGACGCCCTTCACTATTTTGCCTACTGATGTGGGTCTGGCGATACCAGCCATGTCTTTCAGACATATCTCTTCAGCACCCAAGGCTATAAATTCCTCGGCAAGATTGATGAAATATTCAACTGTATGCACGGGTGATACTGTCATGCTCAATGCCCCCTGAGCAATCATGCCACCCTCTTTTGCATACTCAAATGATAGGGCAAGATTTCTCGGGTTATTCAGTCCGTCAAAAGACCGTGATATATCAGTACCCTGGAGCTTTTTAACTTTAAACATGAGTTTTCTCACATCTTTGGGTACAGGATTCATTCTCAAACCATTGAGGCCCCGTTCCAGCATTTGTGTTTCAATGCCAGCATCATTAAATGGTTGCGTCCACTTACGTACAGAAATGTTCGGATTTTCGCCATAAAGGAGGTTAATTTGTTCAAACCCACCACCATTAGTTTCTACTCTGGCAAAGCAACCCATATTAATTATTGGTTCTGCAACCCTGACCAGCTGGTCAACTCTCGGCATATACTTACCGGATGATTGCCACATGTCCCGGTACATCAGAGCCAGCCTAATATCTTTTCTTGCCATTATTATGGATTTTGATTTTTGGGATAATTATTTTTTCTTAATATATTCCACCTTGCCTCTTCCCTTTGTCAATGTTCTGACAGCTTCTATGATAGCCGCCTCATTTTTAGTAGATACAGTTTCTGATCTCAAACTGGTGAAAGGCACTTCATGTATATCAAGTTTTATCCTGTTTACTAAACGAATAAGAAGATTTCCCCCGGAGACTATAATAAATAGTATCAGCATTACCGTGCTCATTCCTACTAAAAGTAGTACAAGCGCATTCAAAACATTATCTTCCACTACGAAACTTTTAAAAGGTGTATCAATGACATAAGCAAGATCTAAATATTCCAGAATATAATTAATCTTTATAACCAACATTAAAGTTGATAATTCTGATAATTCTATTGATCTAATCAAGATTCAAAATATTATTCGCATTCAGACCTAAATAATTACAAATATTTATCGTTTTCCGAATGATAAAGAAAGCGAAATTAATTTTTTTTTTGAAAACTGGTTAACTTTGCCATCCTATATTGAATGAAAATTAAATCAAAGTATTATTATTAGAAATTCGGCGTGTCATGCAATTAAAAGTTTTTAAGTTCGGCGGTGCTTCAGTAAAAGATTCAGAAGGATACAGAAATGTGGGTTCAATACTCAGTAATTTCAGTTCTGAAAAAATAGTTATAGTTGTATCAGCAATGGGAAAGACCACTAATGCTCTGGAAGAAGTAGTTAAAAGTTATTACGAACAAGACGACAAAACATCCTATTTGCTCGAACAAATCAGAGAAAGCCATATAAATCTTATCAAAGATCTATTTGTAGCATCAAAGGATGTAATAGATGACATCAATGATACACTCGTGGAAATAGAATGGGTACTTGAAGAAAAACCACATGAGGATTTTGACTATACTTATGACCAGATTGTTTCTATCGGAGAGTTATTATCCTCAAAAATATTGGGACATTATCTCAACCATCTGAACATAAACAGTGCGTGGATAGATGTCAGGGATATCATTATTACTGATAATACATACCGCGATGCCAGGATACAATGGGATATTACTCAAATAAATGCTGCTTCAAAAATTTTACCAGTACTCAACACAAAAAACCATATTGTTACACAAGGATTTATCGGTAGTTCGAGCGAAAACTTCACGACAACATTGGGCAGAGAAGGCTCAGACTATACGGCAGCAATATTATCTTACTGCCTGGATGCGGATAGTATGCACATCTGGAAAGATGTGCCGGGTGTGCTGACGGGTGACCCAAGGATATTTGATGAAGTGATCAAACTACCCAGGCTCTCGTACAAAGAAGCTATAGAAATGACTTATTATGGAGCGAAGGTAATACATCCCAAAACAATAAAACCTATTCAAAATAAACGCATACCCCTGTATGTACGACCGTTTCTAGACCCTTCCAGTGAAGGTACCGTGATCAGCGATGAAAAAGAACTCAGTTATCCCCCGGTAATAGTTATCGAGTCTGACCAGGCGTTGCTCCATATATCTACAAATGACTTTTCTTTTGTAGCAGAGCATCACCTCAGTATGATATTTGCTTTGTTGGCAAAATATAGATTGAAAGTAAATATGATGCGAAATACAGCGATAAGTTTTTCTGTATGTGTCAACAACATTCCAGACCGCATTAAAAAATTTGAAACAGAACTAGGACATGACTTTAAAATGATATCTGACAATGATCTGGAATTGGTCACTATCAGACATTTTAATGAAGATGTACTTAAAGACATGAAAAAGAACAAACTTATCTTATTTGAAGAGAGGCTTCAGGATACTGTACAAATGGTAGCAAGAAATCTTCCTAAAATGAAACGCAAGGAATTGCAATAATTGAATACATGGCAAAATTCAGACAGAACCATCAGCGTCAAAGTAATGGATTGCAAACTTCATTTAGACTTGTGGTGGTAGTCATTATATGTATTCTGGCTTTTGTCGGGGTGTACATATATTTCAATAATAATATTACATCTTATATATCTGAAGTCAATCCCTACAACGATGACCACTCTCTGAGGACATTCCTCCCGTCATCGCATGGTGAGGTGATCGATCATACCTACTACTCTCTTTCCTACATAGAAAAAAATGAACAGGCCGAATGGACAGCTTACACCATGGATAGAAATATGCTCAATGTGCCAAATTTGCCAAGATATAATTACTTTGAGCCCGATTATAAGGTTTCTACAGGCTCTGCCACAGACAGAGATTACACCAATTCAGGATACACCAGAGGTCACCTTGTTCCGGCAGGTGATATGGCTTTTGACACCTTAGCCATGCGTGAATCATTCCTAATGAGCAATATGTCCCCACAACTCAGATCCTTTAATAATGGTATATGGAAAGAACTTGAAGAAAATATCAGAGACTGGACATATAAAGCAGTAAAATTATACATCATCACGGGGCCTGTTTTTAATGGTACCAGAAAAACTATTGGAAAAGAAAATAAAATTGCTGTGCCGAATGCATTCTTTAAAGTAGTGCTGGATTACACTGATCCCGAAAGAAAAGGAATTGGATTTATAATACCTAACCAAGTATCAGATCAACGGCTGGAAGAGTTTATGGTAACTATCGACCAAGTGGAACTGATGACAGGTCTTGACTTTTTTAATGATATGATCAATGATGTTGAAGAGGAAAAACTCGAATCAACCATCGATAAAAGCAAATGGAAGGTAAGCGAAAAGAGTTACCAGCTTAGAATCAGTAAATGGAATTTTGAATAAAATTTATTCATAATAATTATAAAAAAATTGGTCAACAAAGAAATTATAAAAAATATTGTTTTTGATTTTGGAGGGGTGCTTCTTGATATCGATTATCAAAAAACCTACGATGCCATGAGCACTCTTATGAGTAGAAGTTTTGACCCAAAACTTTTGTCACATAATGTAAAATCTATACTTAATAAATACGAAACAGGGTATATCAATACAGAAATATTTATTGAAAAAATGCAGCAATTATCTCAAAAAAAAGTACCAAAAGCCGAAACCATAATTGATGCCTGGAATGCTTTGCTGATCGGATTCGAACCTTCAAAATTTGATTTGCTACTCAATCTTCGAAAAAATTACAAAGTATTTCTACTCAGCAATACAAATGAATTGCACCTAAATTGGGTATATGAATACCTGGCAGAAAAATATAATATCAGGGATTTCGATTCGCGCTATTTTGATAAATCATATTATTCCCACCAAATAGGTATGAGAAAACCAGATGGGGAAATATTCAGGTTTGTGTCCATTGATGCAGCACTTGGACCGGATGATACTTTGTTCATTGATGATATCAAAGAAAATATTCTGGGAGCAACCGCATCAGGGTGGCAAACTTACCACCACAATCCAAATGATGATCTTGAGCATATTATTAAAAATAAGCTCTGTTTATTATAAATCTGTAAGCACCAAATTGACTATTGCGACAAAACCTGATACTTAATATTTGGTTGAAATTGAATTACCATCTATTCAATTATTTTTTTTACCATCAACTGGTCGAGTTAATAAAAAAACCACTTATATTTGAGTCAGATTCTTATTAACACCCTTAATTATTGGCAGGTCTTACCCGATCTGCCAATTTTATTATGTCAGATTTGGAATTTTCAGAAAATAAAAAACAAAAATATTGGTCGCAGGAAGAAGCCCTGATCAATATTCAAAAGTATTGTGCTTTTCAGGAGCGATGTCACAAGGATGTAAGGTATAAACTTATAGAACATTGCATTTATGGGGACTTGCTTGAAGAAATTATTTCGGATCTGATATCAAATAATTTCCTGAATGAAGAAAGATTTGCCCGGGCTTTTACAAGAGGAAAATTCAGAATGAAACAATGGGGAAAAAATAAAATTAAAGCCGAACTTAAATTCCGTGATGTCTCGCCGTATTGTATCAATGAATCCATGAAGGAAATTGAAGATGTGGATTACATAAATACATTGCAGCTGCTTATTGTAAAAAAAGATAAGACTGTTTCATTTAAAAATAAATATGACAGATTAAAAAAATTATCTGACTTCGCAGTGTCCAAAGGCTATGAATATGAATTAATAAATCGGGTCATACATGAGCTTGAAGACGAGTAAAAATTTCCAATTTTAATTTTATAAATAGTCTTGTATCTTTGTATTTAAATTATTTTCAATATTGGACATTCATTTGACCGGCCATACTCTCACCCTATTGCCTCATAAAGCTATTTTAGATAAAGATAATTCATGTTTGATAATAGCTGATCTGCATCTGGGAAAGATAGAACATTTCAGGTCATCCGGAATTCCAATGCCTGAGAAAGCTTCCAATGTATCTTTGGCCAGTTTGAAGACATTGCTTGACTCAATTCGTGTAAAAACAGTCATTTTTCTGGGTGATTTATTTCATTCGCAAAAAAACCAATCATTTGAATCTTTCAGAGACATGATATCCGAATACGATGAAATCAAATTCATACTAGTTACCGGAAATCATGATATATTAAAGGCATCTGATTATTCTGATCTCAACCTTGAAGTATTTAATGAATATGAAATTGGGAATCTTTGGTTTACTCATGAGCCGCAGGAAGAATCCAGAGTCGGCAAGTATAATCTATCCGGTCATATACATCCAGGAGTCAGATTAACCGGCAAGGCGAAACAATCCATCACCCTACCCTGCTTTGCTTTTGGTCCCCAGGCTGGTTTACTCCCCGCCTTCGGATATTTTACCGGTAAGGCTATCATAAAAAATGATTGCAAAAATGATATCTTTGCCATAAGTGAAAACAGGATTTATAAAGTAAGAGGCAGATAGTTGCTTATAAAAACCTGCTATCAATAATTGGTAAAATTGCCATTAAATATGAAAATACCAAATGAAAATAATTCATACCGCTGACTGGCATATAGGTAAGGTCTTGCACAGACAAGATTTACATGAAGATATTACCTTATTTTTTGACTGGTTGATACTTTTCATCAAGACAGAAAACATCGATTTATTGCTCATATCAGGAGATATTTTTGATCTTGCCAACCCTTCAAACAGAGACCTGGCTACATATTACAAAATGCTCTACCGTCTTTCGCAAACAGAAACAAAAGTTATCATTACAGGAGGAAATCACGACTCTATCAGCCTTCTTGATGCGCCATCTGTTCTACTGGATGTATTAAATATCACCATCATAGGTGGAGCTAAGAGTAATGCTGAGGAGGAAGTGATACCTTATATTGATCCAAAAGGAGTGATGCAATGTGTGGTATTAGCTGTTCCGTTTCTTCGTGATAAAGACCTGAGATTATCCTTGCCTGTCGGTGAAATGATTGACAAAGCACTGCATACAGAACAAGCCATAAAAAGTCATTATGACAACTTAATCGATATATGTACTCAAAAATATCAGCCAATGGTACCCATCATAGCCATGGGTCATTTTTATATGAAAGGGGCGATCACTTCTGATAGTGAAAGAGACATCCATATAGGCAATTTATCAGGTCTCGATAGTAATATAATACATCACAGCATTGATTACTTTGCGCTAGGGCACATTCATAAACCTCAAAAAATAAATAACAAAGAAAATATCAGGTATTGCGGGTCGCCTTTATTTCTTGATTTTTCGGAAAGGGATTATGCTAAAAAAATTATTCTGCTGGAAATAAATGCTCAAAAAATAACAGACATAAAATCAGTGCCAATCCCGAAATTCAGAGATGTAATCAAGCTTGCAGGAACCCTTGATGAAATAAAAATAAAACTTTCAATGTATAAAAATATTTATCCTCTTCCTGCATTCTTAGAGCTGGAAGTGATCGAAAACGTATTTGACATATTGAAGATACAGCAATTGGAAGATCTAAAAGCTGAATCAGTATCTCCTGACTATAGGATCCTCAAAAGCAGAATTTCATTTACAAAGGACATAGAATCAGAAAAGATCACAAACTCATATAGCAAATCAATATCAGAGCTATCCCCTATGGATGTATTCAGAAAAAAACTCACAGAAAGTGCCGTAGTTGAACCATCGTTTAGTGATTTGTCGGAAATATATCATCTTTTGCTTGAAGAGTTGAATCAATAAAAAAGACTGCAAGTGAGAATATTAAAACTGGCGTTTAAGAACATCCATTCACTAAAAGGTGAACAATCAATTGATTTTACCGTCCCGCCCCTGTCACAGTCAGGCCTTTTTGCAATAACAGGTCCTACCGGAGCAGGCAAATCTACTATCCTTGATATTATTACGTTGGCACTTTTCAACCGGATACCCAGATTTGACAGTAAAATCACAACATCTGAAATTGAAAATTTAGGTTCTGTAATGACCCATTTTACGGATGATGCATATGCAGAAGTGGAATATCAAAGTGGAGAAAACTTGTACAGATCTACATGGAAAATTTCAAAGACCCGGAATAATACTTTCAGAGACTATGATATGACATTGGCAAATATTAAAAGCAGTATTTTTTTGGA
The DNA here is from genome assembly GCA_016722285.1 of Saprospiraceae bacterium. Classification (GTDB taxonomy): domain Bacteria; phylum Bacteroidota; class Bacteroidia; order Chitinophagales; family Saprospiraceae; genus OLB9. The sequence continues at coordinate 62,827 of JADKGI010000030.1, read as the reverse complement.
CCTTAAAAAATCAGAAGTACCGGCAGCCAATGAAAAGATAATAGGCCTTAATTATGATCAGTTTATCCGCTCTATCTTATTATCTCAAGGCGAATTTGCCAGGTTTCTCAAATCAGACAAAGCGGAGAGAACATCACTGCTCGAAGAAATAACAGGTTCAAAAATTTACAGGGAACTGGGCAAAGCTGCTTATGAAAAAGCAAAGCAAAAAAAAGAAGAAATTAATCTTCTCATCCAAAAAAAAGATAGCATTCAGGTATTATCATCTGAGCAGATTGATGAAAAAAATAAAATACTATATGATAATAAGAAGGAAATTGAGCGCCTGGAACATCTCCATTTTGAAAAATCAGGAATTCTTTCTTTGGTAATAAAGAAAGAACATATTCTTATTAAATTATCTGAAACCAATATATCGTTAGACCAACACAATCAAAATATTCAAAACTTTGAAGTAAAAGATATCAGACTAAAGAAACACAAAAAGTTGGATGTACACAGGAACGAAATTACACTTTGGCAAAACGACAACAAATTGCTTGAGCAAGCAGAAATTGAAATATCAGATATAAGCGAAAAATTAGCTTCCCATAAAAAGATTTTGCAGGATTCGATCGAAGAAATGAAAAATTTCACCCATCAGTCAATCAATGATGATAACTTTTTAAGTGAAATGAAGAAATTTGAAAACCTGATTAATGATTTAGATGCACAGCTTCGAGTCCTTACTGAGTCAGGAAATAAGGCCAGATCTGAATTCAATTTGATACTGACTGGAGATAATTTACATTCCAATGAACTTAAAAAACTTACTAAAACCAGTGACCAGATTCTGTATTGCGAAGAAATATTAAAATTATTAGAAAGCATAAAAAAAATACCCGCTAATGATGATGAAATCAAACAAAAAATTGCTGATCATCAGACTCAACTGCTGATTCTGGAGAAAAAATATTTTTCAGCAATAAATTATGAAAATGCTAAAAATGAAATAGATGTACTTACAAACGATATTTTGACGGAAGATAATCTGGTGAAAAAATATTCCGGTGAAATCGAAAAGATTACTATAAGCATCGGGAAATTGCTACCTGAGATGGAAGCACTTCAAAAACAAAAAGAAAATCAATACAAAATAGCCAGTCTCGAAGAGCATAGAAACATACTCAAAGATAATGAGCCTTGCCCGTTATGCGGATCAATTCATCATCCATATGCTCTCGAAAAAAATCTGTTACAATTGGGAGTGATCGAGGCCCGGCTGATGGAAATATCCGGCAGGCTGGATTCGGCTCGGAAACAACATTTGAACTTATCTACCAATCATTCCACTGCTGTTGCAAAACTGGAAGGATATAAAGACCGTATTTCCAAAAATAAACTTTTTTTAACCCAAATTGAAAAGGAATATCCAGGTTTTTCAACAATTCACTCATTATCGATATCTATAAAATCTCAATCTGATAAAATAAAATCTGACCTGTTTCTTTTACAACAAGAAATCGAAGCCAGGATATCTTACGAGTTTTTAATTAAAAGCCTGGCATTACTGAAGGAGCTCTCCATTACAGGATCTCAATACAATAATATATTAACAAAAAGAAAGGAATTGTATTCGGGAAAAGATATCGATGCTGATGCTGGCAGAATTCAAAAAAAATATATTTCATCCAGGGATTTGGTCAATGAAAAATTGGCAGAACTTAAGCACAAAAATGAAAATCATTCCAAACTACTTCTTACAAAAGAATCAAGAGAAATAATGCTAATTCCTTTTCTTGAGAACCTGGGTTATACTAGAATCAATGACGCCAAAAAGGACATATTGGATGATAATGAATTGCAAGACTTACTTTCAGAAAAGGAGCGAAATGTCAAACTGGAGATTGAGCTAAAAAACAATCTTAGTAATTTGAATTCAGAATTGTCAACCATCCTTGTTCCCGAGATACCTGAAAACAACCTTGAATCTTTAAAACTGGTTATCAGTAGCCTGGAAAATCAAAAAGATGCTTTAATTCATACAAATGGCGCCATCTCTAATGAGCTTGAAAAAAATATTGAAGCAAAAATTCTTATTTCAGATGCACTATTATTAATTGAAAAAAGTCAGCCGATGCGTCCAAATGGTACACCCTCGAACGTCTCATCGGAGATGCCACAGGCAATAAATATGCCAGATATGCACAAAATCTGAGTTTGCTTCATTTGATCGATTTGGCTAATCTAAGGCTGTCCAAACTGTCAGACAGATATCTTCTTGTGCATTCTGATATTGAGTCAGATCTGACTATAACTGACCTGTATCAAGGTAATATCAAAAGAAGTGTCAAAACACTTTCGGGGGGTGAATCATTTATTGTGTCCCTTGCTTTGGCACTCAGCTTGGCTGATATGGCTTCACAAAATGTAAAATTGGAAAGTCTTTTTATTGATGAAGGGTTTGGAACATTAGATGCCGAAACTCTGGAAACTGCTATCGAAACGCTGGAAAGGCTGCAATCAGAAAGTAACAGAACCATAGGTGTCATTTCTCATGTTGAGAGCCTGAAAGAAAGAATAACTACACAGATAAGAGTCATCAAGGGGACAGGTGGATATGCCAAAATAGAAGTAGTCTGATAAAATTATTAAAAATATAAAAAATATATACTCCCAAGTAAATAAAAGGTCAGATTGTATTTAATAGGTATGATCAATTTCAAATAATGCGTACCGCAATCAAATATTTATTTTTCATATACACAAATTAAATAAATACAAATAATTGCGTCAAAATAAATAATTCAAAATTAAATTTGTACCTTTGCGTTTCATAATCGCCCTCCTTTAGGTTCTTTACAGTTCAGGATTGGAGAACCGATACAAATAAAAATACATGACATTTGAAAAATTAGGTCTCATAGATCCTATACTGGATGCTTTGAGTTCAATAGGATATACACACCCAACGCCTATTCAGGCAGAATCTATTCCCATTCTTTTAAAAGGACACGATTTGCTTGCATGCGCACAAACAGGGACCGGTAAAACAGCAGCGTTTGCAATACCCATCATCCAACATTTGGTAACCAACAAAAGTAACCAACGAAAAATCAGAGTTTTAATAGTCACTCCTACAAGAGAACTGGCTATTCAGATAGGTGAAAGTTTTGATGATTATGGGAAATACACCCAACTTAAACATACAGTAATTTTTGGAGGGGTCAATCAGTTTAGTCAGGTTAATGACCTTAGAAAAGGTGTCGATATACTTATAGGCACTCCGGGAAGATTATTGGATTTATATACTCAAGGTTATATAAAACTGGGGGATCTGACTCATTTTGTTCTGGATGAAGCAGACAGAATGTTGGATATGGGATTTATACATGATGTTAAACGAATTATTAAACTCCTGCCTGCCCAAAGACAATCCCTCTTCTTTTCGGCCACTATGCCCGATTCTATCTTCGCCCTCGCATCAACGATACTTTCAAACCCGGAGAGAGTACAGGTAACACCGGTTTCTTCTACGGCTGAAACCATACAACAGGAAGTATATTTTGTCGATCAGGCAAATAAAAACGATCTTTTAATACACATCCTGAAAGACAGGAGTATTAAGTCTGCCCTTGTGTTTACCAGAACAAAACACGGTGCCGATAAGGTAGTCAAAGTCCTCAGCAGATTTGGAATATCAGCCCAGGCTATACATGGGAATAAGTCTCAAAATGCAAGACAAGCCGCATTGTCCAATTTTAAGGAACGGTCAACAAGAGTACTTGTGGCTACTGATATCGCAGCACGTGGGATAGATATAGACGATCTGGCTTATGTCATCAATTTTGAAATTCCAAATATATCAGAAACTTATGTGCATCGAATCGGCCGTACAGGTAGAGCCGGTGCATCAGGCAGGGCTATTTCATTCTGTGATATAGAAGAAAGACCTTATCTGAGGGACATTCAAAAATTAATCAATATACAAATACCTGTTGTGGATGGTCATCCATTCCCATCATCAAAGCATGTGGAACCATCGTCTTTTTCCCTGGCATCACAAAAACATTTATTGCACAGGAGCAATCATAGCAAGCCATCAAAGTCCAGCTCATCATTTGGACAACGTGTGCAGGGTACTGATTCGGCTTCAGAAACAAGCACTTTTAGCAAGCCAAAGAAAAAATGGTTTAAACGAAAAGTTTCATAAAGCTATGGCATGAAGTGATTTGCACTCATGTACCTAAATGAATACGCTGTTTTTATATAAACTAGTTATAAATACTTTTATTTGTTTTAGGTAATTGACTATAAAAAAGAATACCAATAGCCCGTATTCCAAACCTATATACCATAGGTTTTCAAAGTATGGATCATAGCTATAATTTACATAAGATATGAAAACCAGGTATGACCACAATATGGCAAATCTGGCTTCAGTAAATACACAAAAGAATATAAGGCTAACTATATACCATGGATGGACAGTTGTGGCCAGAAAAAGATAACATGACCAAACAATAAGCGCATAGTGTATAAAGTCTTTTAATGAATAACCTTTATCCTTACCAAATGCTTTCCTCAGGTTAAAAAAAACTGTTGCAATGCCTAATGCAGGTCCAAAGTACCTGATTAGGTTATAACCTGTAATTTGTGTTCCAATGTACCTGAATATATAGTAAATGCCTGCGTTGAATTCAAATTTTGTAAAGTAGAGATCAAGACTTTGTAAAAATGAAGATGTTGCCACCAATTGCCAAAAAGGCCAGAAAAATATTCCTGCAAAAACAATTATTGTCATTAAAAAATACAACTTTTGCTTTGAAGGCATTCTAAATAAGAAATAAGGAAGAATCATTAAGGGCAGCAGTTTTATCCCAATACTTACAGTCAAAAATAATGCTCCTTTTATAATATTATTATTGAATATATAATATACTGAAATACATAATAAAGAGATCATTACAACTTCAAAATGAAGATTTCCCTGGCCTTCAGTAATTACAAGTGGATTAAGAAAATACAAGATGCTATTACTTATACTTAACTTCAATTTATTTAATATTTTGAAAATAAACGAGAGGCCGACGAGCTCAGTAGCAAAGACTAAAATTTTCATAACAATAGTTGCCATTTTCAACTCACCAAACAAGCAGCCCACTGCAAAATACAATTGATTTATCGGTGGGTAAATGGTATAGTAGTTCTGAGAATTTAATTTTTCAAACAACCCGATATCCAATTCTGGTATATGTAACTTTAGCACGTCTGAAGGAAGAATCCCGTATGGCGATATGCCGGATACCGTAAGCTTCCCATCCCAATAAAATCGATAAATGTCATCAGAAAATCCCGGAAAAACAAAAACCAGAATAAGCCTTGAGATGATGCCGGCAAATATCATCCAGAGTAGAGGACAACCAGATCTGTATAAAAGAATCAATAATAAAAAGGATACAGAATAAACAGGAAATGCCTGAAAAAAGCCTTTTTGGTCAAAGAAAAGATCAATACTTACAACAGAAATGATAAATGCTAAGCACAGAATGACATAGTAAGCTTTATGAAGAAAAGCATTATTTTGATACTTTGCTGCTGACGGCATATAGAAATAATGTGAGATACCCTATTGCCAGCATCGTATGAAATAAAATAAACTCCATCATGTCATGCTGCCAACCATAGTAAACTGCAATAAAAAAGTACAAGCTAAAGAATCCTTCACCTATGACGATCCAGTTTAGATTATTTGAAAAATAACTGGCCTCTTTAAAAAGTTTTCCTTCTTTTCCTGTTCCATATTTCGGAGTTCGTATAAAAGATGATTTCTTGCCGGCAAAACCTTGTATCACAGCCAGAGAATTATGAAAAGCCAAACCCATTGATAAAGCCAGAAATATAGGGAAAATAACCACAAATTTCAATACCATGATCACGATGTGTTGCTTTGGCCAGGCCACGCGAACGTTAGCCACATAATATACGATAATAATGGCAAACAATGATATCAAAAAGATGGTAAACTTGCCTGTTTCTATGCCCAAAGGATTGATAAAAAATAGTAATGGAAAACTAAATATTCCCAAAATAAATACAAAAATAAAAATAGAACTCGATAGCAGATGGACTGTAGCCTGTATCTTTTGGGCCAGCTTCAATTTTGAAGTCCATATGCCAGGTAATATCTTTTTTGCCGTCTCAGCACCCCCCTTCATCCACCTGAATTGTTGGGATTTAAGTCCGTTAATTTCTGATGGCAATTCCGAAGGGGAAGTAACTTCTTCCATGTATCTTATTTTCCACCCTTTGATCTGTGCTCTGTAGCTGAGATCAAGGTCCTCTGTCAAAGTATCTGCTTCCCAACCTCCGGCATCCTCGATACATGTTTTGCGCCAAAGTCCGGCAGTACCATTAAACTGAAGTAAATATCCTGCGTTATATCTACCTTTCTGCTCTATCGTAAAATGAACATTGAGCTGAAAAGCCTGCATTTCTGTAAGCAATGAATCCTTTTGGTTGATATGTTCCCAACGAGTTTGCACAACACCTACCTTTGGATCATCAAAACAATCCAGAGTTTTCAAAAGAAAATCACTCTTAGGAAGAAAGTCAGCATCAAAAATAGCAATAAACTCACCTCTGGCGTGTTTCAATCCTTCTTTCAGGGCACCGGCTTTGTATCCGGATCGATTTGCTCTATTGATACATTCAACATTAAAACCCATCTTACTATACTCAGTGGCTTTTGCCCTTGTGATTAGATTGGTTTCATCAGTCGAGTCATCTAATATCTGAACTTCAAATTTGTCCTTTGGATAATCAATACGCATAATATTGTCTATCAATCTACCGGCAACATACTTTTCGTTGTATAAAGGCAGCTGAAAAGTGATGAAAGGCATATCATGATCTTTGATTTTCAATACCGGAGAAATAAAACTCAAATTTTTTGTTTGATAATATCTGTACAGAAGATGAATCTGTAGCAGACAGAATAGGGTCACATATCCCAGTGCAAATGAATATATAATAAATAAAGTGTACCCTACAATGATCAATATATTCATTTCAAATCAATTTGAAAATAGTCCAAAGTATCTTATGGCCTGCCAGAATTGTTCCTTTGATAGTGCCTGAAACTTTTGATTTACCTATACGTTTTCTATATCTTACTGGTACTTCTGCAGTCAGCATCTTCAGTTTTGCTGCCTTTACCTGCATTTCTACAGTCCAGCCAAATGTCTTGTCTTCCATTTCCATTTCCAGCAATTTACTGTACTTTACAGCCCTAAATGGACCCAAATCTGTGAAATGATAATTGTAAATCAACCTGATTAATGAAGTGGCAAGCCAATTGCCAAAAATCTGTTGCGGCATCATCGCACCTAATTCCATTACTCCGGTGGCTCTTGATCCTATTACAAGGTCAACCCCTTCCTCAATTATTGGCAGAATTAAACCAGTCATTTCTATCGGATAATCTGAATAATCGCCATCCAGAAAAACAACAATATCAGGTGGGTTCGGAATACCTGAGATAAATTCAATACCTTTCAGACAGGCATTTCCGTATCCTTTTATTGGCTGAGTCACCACAATGGCTCCACATTCCTTTGCGACCACAGCAGTACCGTCGATACTTCCATTGTCACATACGATGATATTCCTGACAGTATCAGCGGGTATTTCTTTCAAAACTTTTCCAATTGAATCCGCTTCATTATAAACCTGAATGATAACGTCAATAGAGGTTGCCAATCTAACTACTTTAATTTTGATTCACAAAACTATACATTTAATCTTCATATGTGCATCTTGCGTAAGGTCTTATCAATCTTTGTTGTCAAATATCAAATATTAATGGCTTTGTTGTTAATAAAATATGAAAATCGAATAAAAATCTGAATTACTCCGATTGGTGTTAAATATCGATATCCAAAGGTATTAAACCTAAGTAAAAATTAATAGACAACACTGTTTTAACGGAATTATACCCATATAAGTAAAAATTATGCCTGCCTGGATTTAGAATCGACAAAACAATTAGATACCTGAGTTAGCCCAACACATCAAATCTTAATTAATTATTATCAACATGTGGATTGAATAAAAGCTAAAAATCAATAAATATTTCAGAATCCATTCATTAAAATGCAAGGATATTATTCAGCAGAATCAGAAGTCAATATTATAAGAATTCAAAATATTAAAACATGATGACTACTAAAGTTCAAATCTCTGCGGAATTACAAATACATCTATTTTTCCATCAGATTATAGCTGCATATTTTTCTACAAACTCCTTCATATCTTTTACCATATCTTTGGAGCCCATAGTAATTGAAGATGTCTGATGTAGTGTATGTATTTCCATCTCAAGTACTCTTTCAAGCTTACAAGTGAGTGCAGTTCCTCCGGCTTGTTCTATGAGATATGCCATTGGGTAGCATTCGTAGACCAATCTGAGCTTACCTTTCGGATATTTCCTGGTATTAGGATACAAAATATTCCTCCCTGAAACATAATGCGATGTATGTCAGAAACCATACTTCCAATGTATCTTAATCTGTAATTCAGATCAGAACAATGATCAATATATCTCCTCATTTCCAGATCAAACTTCAGGTAATAGCCCTGATTGACAGAGTAGTAATTGCCTGATGACGGCATTCTGATATTTCTGTGCGATAAACAAAACTCACCTATACTCGGGTCGAGCGTAAAACCATTTATTCCATTTCCGGTAGAATAAACAAGGAGCGTGGATGTACCATACAAAATATAACCAGCAGCAACCATTTCAGTACCTTTCTGAAGAAAATCTTCCAATTGACATGGGCCATCGGCAGGACTTAGTCTCTTATAAATTCCGAAAATTGTCCCCACTGAAACATTCACGTCTATGTTCGATGAGCCATCCAATGGGTCCATGACAACCACATATTGCGCTTTCTTTGACGAATCTGCAGTGACGGGTATAATGTCTTTATTCTCTTCAGATGCAATCCCGCAAACTTCTCCCGAAAATGAAAGTGTTTCAATAAAAGTATCATTGGTAAAGACATCAAGTTTTTGCACGTCATCTCCTGTAGAATTTGTGCTACCCGCAACCCCAAGAATATTTACTAATCCGGCTTTGTTGACTTCTCTGTTTACAATTTTAGCAGCAATACCTATATCACGCAGCAACCGGCTAAAACTACCGGATGAATGTGGATTTTCTTTTTCAGAGCGAATGATAAATTCATCCAAGGTTATTATTTTATTCATATGTAAAATTTCATTTGTGATTATGTGACGTAAATATAATCATTAAGTCATAATGGATGAAATGGATTAGTTTTATTTAATAAAAATGAAAGAAGACTTATCTTATATCTTGCAAAGCAACATAAATATTCATTTAATATTGGCCAATATAATAAATGGCAAGTAATAATTGCTAATAATTTTAATTTTTTATAAAATATATTTATCTTTCACTTTTAATATTTTTCACTTTAAACCAACTTATTTATGAGATCATTTTTAATAGCACTACTAGCTTTATTATGGCTCATTTTGGGATGGCTGTACTATCAGGAATACAATAAATGCTGTACAACAAAGGGAGAGATTTCTGTTTTGCCCGCTGCAAAAGGCAAAACAGGTCCTATTCTCTTTGCCTGGGGAAATAGCATACCTATCCTGAGCGATAGCTGGCCTGCTATGAGAGATTCACTTACCAGGTTTGCCAGTGACACCACTTCACTGGAAATAATCGGTTATTTTTGCAATAATGCACTTCCGGAAGAGTCTGAGAGTCTTGGATTTAAAAGGGCATCAGAAACAAGGAATTTGTTTACTGGGATTGATAATGAAAGAATTATTTTGCTTTCTAAAGGGATAGATTGTGACAGTTCATCAAGATTAGGTCCTTTTGAATCTGTAGGTTTCAATGTAAGGAAGCGAACAGAAAACATAAAAGAGATTGACGACAGAACTTTAATTTATTTCCTTCCAAATTCAACTCAAAAATTGAATAGTACCGAAGTAGAAGGGTATCTTACCGATGTAGCTATAAGAGTGAAAAAAACTGGTGAAAAAATTCAGCTTACCGGCCATACTGATGCAGTTGGTCCAGCTTCGGATAATCTCAAACTGGGACAACAAAGGGCTGATATTGTAAAAAACTTCTTAGTTAGTCAGGGAGTATCACCTCAAAATATTATTTCGACATCAAAAGGAGAGGAAGTACCAATTGAAGACAATAGTACTCCATCCGGAAGGGCTAAGAACAGAAGAACGGAATTACAAATAATTAAATAACCTTTTAAAATTAATATATCATGATAGTATTATTTGATTTTTGCTCCATACATTGGATTTTCCCTTGGCTTCTACCATTTCTTTTAGGACTGGGGATAGGATATTTGTTATGGGCAAAATATAAATCTATTGCTGCCGACCTGGAAAATGAATTAAATGGATTGAAAATAAAAATTCAAGGCCTGGAAGCAGATTTGGCTGCCTGTAAAAATGCTAGAATGGAAGCAGAAGGTAATGTATCTATGTTGAGAGGTCGAATGAGAGAAATCGAAGCAGGCTTTGCAGGAGGAACTGCCGCAGTTAAAATTTCCGGTGGTGGTTCAACCGATTCATTAAAAGTAGCTTCTGCTACGTCAGGTGGTGGTTCCGCAGACAAATGGTTTGCAGCCATCGGAACAGATAAACTTCAGATAATAGAAGGGATCGGACCAAAAATGGAAGAAGTCCTTAAAGAAAACGGAATCAGTAGTTTTGGTGCTCTATCAACAACAACTCCGAAAGCACTCCGGGAAATCCTCAATAAATATGGAGATAAATACAGAATAATCGACCCTAATACCTGGCCAAATCAGGCAGGTATGGCAAATGACAGAAAATGGAATGACCTGATTGCATTGCAAAAAACGCTCGACACTGGCAGAAGTGATACCATTACAGATGGTCATACTGATTCCAAACTTGAAAAATGGCTGATTAAAGCGGGAATAATTCGCAGGTGGAAACAAGATGATCTGAAAGCAGTAGAAGGGATAGGTCCAAAGATCGAAATCTTACTTCATAATGCAGGTATTAAAACCTGGCGGGCGCTTGCTGAAACCTCAGTTGCCAGAATTCAGGAAATACTTGATGCAGCCGGCTCAAGGTATTCTCTGGCCGAACCAGGTACCTGGCCAAATCAATCTGAACTCGCAGCAGATGGCAAATGGGATGACCTTCAGACCTATCAGGATGCATTGAATGCAGGTAAACCAAAGTAGAAACATAGCTGTATTAAAGTATAAAAAGGGATTGCCTGCATACAGACAATCCCTTTTTTAATACATGGTAATTTTATATATTCCTTTGCACCTATAATTTAGACTATGGGCTATACATTATAATAATTCACTATATTTGCAGTAAATTAATATGATTTGGACAAACCTTTCATCATTTCCTTTGACAATGTTGATATCTGGCAGGAAGATTCTCTGGTACTTGCCAAAGTGAATTTTAGCCTCGCTCCCGCAGAAGCATGCTATCTGATCGGCAAATCTGGGAGTGGAAAAACAAGTTTCCTAAAAACAGTTTACGCAAGCATACCATTAACTTCCGGGAGAGCAACGGTTGCTGGATTTCATCTTCATGAACTTGAAGAAAAAAACATACCAATGCTCAGACGTAAAATTGGAATGGTTTTTCAGGATTTTATTTTGTTTGATGACTGGAGTGTAGGACGAAATTTAATGTACATACTCGAAGCAACCGGATGGAAAGATAGAGCACAAATGACAGCCAGAGTGTTGCAGGTACTAGATATGGTGGGATTAAACGGATATGAAAAAAAACCAGTGACGTCACTTTCAGGGGGTGAGCAACAGAGAGTAGTAATAGCCCGGGCTTTGCTAAATAATCCACCCGTAATAATAGCCGATGAACCTACAGGTAACCTTGATCCGGAAACCAGCGATGAAATTTTATATCTCCTTAACAGATTATCCAGAGAATTTAGTACATCGATTATTATTGCAACACACGATTACAGACTAATACAAAAATTTCCAGCCCGTGTGTATAAGTGTGAAAATGGGTCTCTGGTGGAAGTAGGGTAATATAAATTAACCGGATAAATCCTGTCTCTTACATAAAAGTCTGAATCCCACCGTACTGGCTATTAATCCATACAACATTACCGTAACAGAACTCAAAGGCATAAGAATTGCAGCAACAATAGGAGATAATTCTCCTCTTACTGCAAAGTATAAGCCTATAATATTGTATAAAAATGCTAGTATAAATGCACCCATGATAATCCACCTGGCATTTTTCAAAAATGTCAGATAGTCGAGTAATGAATCAAAGGCAATTGCTCCCAAAATTGCATCACAAGCTGGTGTGAAATTATTGGAATCTTCGGAAATAACCACTCCCACATCACTTTGCATGAGTGCGCCTGCATCGTTGAGCCCGTCTCCAATCATCAGGATTTTGTGACCTAACTCTTGCCTGCTTCGGACATAATTAAGTTTATCATGGGGAGACTGGTTAAAGATGAGATGAGCATTATCCGGAAAAAAAGATTTAAGTCTGAGCTCTTCCCGGTTATTATCACCGGACAGAATACTTACGGTGTACTTTTTGCCCAGAGTAGTCACTAATTGTTCCACTCCGGTTCTTAGTTTGTGTTTTATGTCAAACCATGTAACTATCTCTTCATTGATTTCGACAATTACCCCATTAATATCCTGTGAATCATATCGATTAATAAATGCAGGTGAGCCGATGCGCAATTTATCATTGCCAAAAGTGGCTGTAATACCTTGTCCTGTGATTTCCAGAAATTCGTTGGGCTTCGTTAAAAAATCACCAGATAAGCTGCTAAATATCGCCTTGCTTAAAGGATGATTGGAGTGATACACCGCACTTTTGATTAAAGCAGTTTCCCTACTTGATATCATCCTTCCACCTATGGCGACGACAGTGCTTTTATGATCGGTTATTGTCCCTGTCTTGTCAAAAATTATTTCATCAACCATCTGCAGCCGATCAATCACCTGTACATTTTTAATATAAAAAAGCCTGTGTCCCATCAGCCGCAGTATATTCCCATAGCTGAATGGTAAGGCGAGTGCCAGTGCACATGGACAAGCAACTATTAATACAGCCGTAAAACTATTGAAAGCAATGGCCGGATCTGTTAAAAGCCAATACGCTAAGCTAATAAAAGCAATTGTCATTATTGACAGCGTGAAATATTTTCCAATTCTGTTTATCAGCGTCTGTGTTCGGGCTACTTTATCTATGCTAAAAGAATCTTCATCCCATAGCCTGGTCAAATATGATTGATCTACTTTTTTAAGTAATTGAATCTGAATAACGGACCCAATACTCTTACCTCCGGCAAAAAGTTTTTCGCCTTCTTTTTTTGTGACAATATCAGACTCGCCGGTAACAAAACTATAATCAATGGAAGCATTGCCCTTCATAAGCAACCCGTCGCCTGGTATAATTTCTTCATTCTTAATAAGTAAAATGTCACCGGCTTCGAGTCTGTCGAGGCTCCTGGAATGCCAGCTGTCGTCATGGTAAACCAAGGCTGAAATTGGGAAGTAGGACTTGTAGTTTCTGTCAAAAGCAATAGAATAAAATGTATAGTGCTGAAACCACTTACCAATCAGTAAAAAGAAAATAAAGCCGGCGAGACTATCCAGATATCCCTCGCCTGTCATTGTGACTATTTCATAAACACTTCTTGTAAAAAGTGTCAACATACCCACTGCTATTGGGATATCAATATTGATTTGCTTCATCTTCACCGTCCAATAAGCAGATCGCAGATAATCAAATCCGCTATATAACAAAACAGGAAGCGCCAGAATTATATTAATATATCCTATGTAAAATTTGACAGAAGCATGGTCAAAACCAAGGTATTCAGGAAAACTCAATAACATTATATTTCCAAATGAGAATCCGGCAAGTCCCAGCTTATAATAAAGACTCCTGTCCTGAACCTTTGTCTTAGTATCCGAAAGTCGCTGGAGATTGAGTTCCGGAGGGTAACCTATGATAGCAAGGTATTCAACAACCTGCTTTAATGTAATTAGATTTGGGTCATAACTAATAGTAGCACTTTTATTCATAAAATTAACTCTCGACCCCAAAATTCCTTGATGCAGTTTGTTCAGATTCTCCAGCAACCAGATACAGGATGTGCAGTGTATCTGCGGGATTGTGAAGCTTATTTTGCAGATATCAGCTTCTCTGAATTCCAGTAAATTGTTAATGACATCTTCATCATCAAGAAATGAATAGTTTTTTGACTTAATAGATTTTTGGCTTATGCCAGGTCTCTCCTGAAATGAATAATAATCCCCCAGTCCATTCTCTTTCAATACAGAATAAACGATTTGACATCCATTGCAACAAAAAGTATTATTTTCTACTTCAAGTTGGTTTTCCGGACATTCGTCGCCGCAATGAGCACATTTTACAGCAGTTACTCCTTCTGGATTTCTAAGTTTAAACATGTAAATCCAATTTTTTAATGGGTAAAATTAATTTTTTAAATCACATTTCGGATTTGATGTGGATCAATAAATAACATGATACATATCATTAGGTTTAATATATTGATTGTCAATATTTTGTATCCTTAGTTCTCAAAAAGTGTATATAAGTAAAACTACATCATTTCAATATTAAAGAATCCGGAAGGTATTTTCCAAAAAACTGTCCTAACCCTAATCCGGCGATACTGCCTAAAAACCCCGGAAGTAAGGGATTTATTTCTGTCAAAGGAAAAATCCTGAATATAGCATAAATGACTGAACCAGAAAGCATTGAAAAAATGGCTGCAAAACTGTTGGAATGCCCGAATATCAAGGTAGCTACAAAAGGAACAAAGATACTGACTAATCCTATTATACTGGCTTCTCCTACCAGAGCAAAAATATTCTGGCTACTCAACGCTATGATAAAAGCTGAGCTTCCGATGACTATTACTGAAATTCTTGTGAACCAGAGAAATCTGCTGTCTTCTATTTCTTCTGAAAGGTAAGGTTTTATGATGTTTTCGGACAACAGACTGGCAGGCGCAAGTAAGGCACCACTACATGTACTCATGATCGCACTCATCAATGAACCAAAAAAAACAACCTGAATCCATACCGGCATATCATTGAGAACCATTTTAGGCAACGCTAGCTGGAGATCTCCCTGAAGCAATAAAGGATCAATTTTCTTAATTGCTGTGATAAGATAAAGGGGAAGCATGGATATAATCAGGTAGATAATAGCAGCGTATATAGTTGAACTGTAAGCAGCTGTTTCATTTCTAGCAGAATTAATTCTTTGAAAAATGTCCTGCGATGCAATACTGCCAAAGCCCAGAACTAACCATGCTGATATCCAATTCAGCCACCCTATAGATGTATTTTCTGGTAATATTTTCTTCTGTTGCTGTGTTAAACCGGACAAAACTACATCTACCCCTCCTAACTTGTCTGTTACAAACCAGGAAATAGCGATTAATCCAAAAACAATGAGTATACTCTGAATAAAATCCGTCAAAGAAACGGCCCACATCCCCCCTGTATATGTATATATTACCACTATAGATAAGCTAAGTAACATGCTTAATGGCAATGAAATACCCAATAAGGTTTGCGAAATTAATCCGAGTGCCTACGATTTGAGCCGCAGCATATCCTATGAAGCTTATTATCATCAGAATAGAACTAACCATCTCCACCCGGGGTCCATAATTTTTTCTGAATAAATCACCAATTGTATAAATGTTGAGCTTGTATAACCTTTTGGAAAATATAAATCCAACAAGAAGCAGACATAACACACCACCCAAAGGGTCTTCGATAATCCCGGAAATGCCAAATTCAGCAAACTCTGCACTGGCTCCAAATATAGTTTCACTGCCAAACCATAAGGCAAAAAGCGCGGCTGTATTCATAGCCGGATGTAGGTTTCTGCCTGCATTTATAAAATCGCCTGAAGTGTGCACCCTTTTTGAAGCCCAGTAACCGATCGTTAATGTGCAAATAAAGTAAAAAATAACGGAAAAAATGAGCATGTTTGAAAGTGCCTTTTTATACTAATTAAACAGCCACTTTGCTATGATTCACCCTACAATGATTAAAAAAGTCTTCCATCAACTTTGATGCCTGCTCCAGTTCAGCCAGTTGTGGTAAAAACACCACCCTGAAATGAGATTTATCAAAATGATTAAACCCTGATCCGGGGACGATTAACACATGTTTATTTTCGAGAAGTCTGA
Source organism: Saprospiraceae bacterium (assembly GCA_016722285.1). GTDB lineage: Bacteria > Bacteroidota > Bacteroidia > Chitinophagales > Saprospiraceae > OLB9. The sequence goes on along the minus strand of JADKGI010000030.1, from coordinate 46,545 downwards.
ATGCAAAGTCATTATCGTCTTCAAAATCAAATTTGGTCAAATCTATTTTAGGAAAAAGATATAAGGCTCCCTTTGGTTTAATGCAGGAAATACCAGGGATATCGGTCAACATATAGTGTACCAGATCCCTCTGTTTAGTAAGTCTTCCTTCCGGTGCAACCAGATCATCTATACTCTGATATCCTCCCAAAGCTGTCTGGATAGCATATTGAGTAGGTACATTGGCACACAGTCGCATGCTTGCTAATAAATTCAGACCATCGGTAATTGATTTTGCCCTGTGTACTGGTCCACTAAGAATCATCCATCCGCCTCTAAAACCAGCAGCTCTATAATTTTTTGACAATCCTCCATAACTAAATATGAGGACATCATCGCATAAAGTAGCTACCGGGTAATGCTTGTGCCCATCATATAGTATTTTATCATATATCTCATCTGAGAAAATGATCAGTTTATGCTCCTGTGCCAGTTTTACAATAGACTTCAGGACATCTTTTTCATATACGGCGCCTGTAGGGTTATTTGGATTAATTAGAACGATACCTTTTGTTTTTGATGTAATTTTTGCCCTTATATCTTCAATATCAGGATTCCAATCTTCATGTTCATCACATATATAATGGACCGGTTTACCACCTGCAAGGGAAACAGCAGTGGTCCAAAGCGGATAGTCAGGAGCAGGAATTAATATTTCATCGCCATTATTTACAATGGCATTCATGCTCATGATTATCAGTTCGCTCACTCCATTTCCAATATAGATATCATCGATATTGACTCCTTTTATACCCAACTGTTGGGTATAATGCATCACAGCTTTTCTGGCAGAGAAAATACCGAGATGGTGCGAATATCCTTGTGCATTTCTGATGTTTATTATCATATCATGAATGATCTCATCGGGTACATCAAACCCAAACGGTGCCGGATTACCAATATTAAGGTTGATAATCTTTTGGCCTAAAGCTTCCAGTTGCTGGGCTTTTTCAAAAATGGGCCCCCGGATGGCATAACTGAGGTTATTGAGTCTGTCACTTTTTAGAAATGGAGAATCAGGCATCTTTTACTATTTAAACAACAAAAGTACTTATAATTTTATAGTCAATTATCATTCCAATCAAGTAATATTGTGTTTTACTTAAGCATGTCAACAAAATATTCATATTATGATTAATCTGGATGAAAAAGAAATTTTAACTTTTGATTGCTATGGAACACTTATTGATTGGGAAACCGGTATTAAAAGATCCATCAGTTCTATGTTTGTAAATCAGAAACTTCAGGATTCAGAAATATTGCATTTATTTGCTGAGACGGAGCATCGGGTACAGACTGAATATCCAAAAATGTCTTATGAAAATGTACTTAAGGAAGTCATCACCAGGATAGGTAAAAAATTATCGCAGGATAAATCAGAAGAAGAAGAAAAGAGTTTCAGTCAGGGTGTAAAAAATTGGCTACCGTTTGATGATACAGTAGGCGCATTAAAAAGATTATCCAAAAAATTTAAGCTCGTAATTATTTCCAACATCGACAAGAGTACTATAGAAGTTACGAAAAAGCACCTGGTTGTGAACTTTTATCAGACATATACAGCAGAAGAAATCGGTGCCTACAAACCAGACCATAAAGTTTTTAAATATGTATTTGATAAATTTGAGAAATATGGATATGGTGTAAATCAGGTCCTTCATGTGGCTGAGAGTCTTTACCATGATCACGTTCCGGCAAAGAATATGGGATTTGACAGTGTGTGGATTAACAGGAGGATTAACAAAACAGGCTCGGGAGCATCTCCAAATGTCAGTGATAGATGGATTCCTGAGAAGCAATTTCCTGATTTGACTTCTTTTGCAAATTGGGCACTTGATCTGAGTTAAGAAGCCTAACCTTTCACTTTATTGGGATTGTCTTTTATATATGATGACCAACCTGAATGTTTTTTCTTTACGCCTGCGATTCCGCCTGACTGATTAAAATGACATACTGCAGCTCCGAGGGCGTCAGTAGCATCAAAATGTTTGAAGTAATCTTTATTTTTAAAATACTTTCTAACATGGCGGCTACCTGTTCCTTTGAAGCGTTGCCATTACCTGTGACAGATTGTTTTATTTTTTTAGGTGCATATTCCTGGATATCAAGACCCATTGTCATAGCTGCTGCCATAGCCACACCTTGAGCACGACCGAGTTTGAGCATGGATTGCACATTTTTTCCGTAAAATGGGGCTTCAATTGCTAATTGTTTGGGGAGGTACATTTCTATAATCTCCTGCAATTGTAAAAATATTTCTTTGAGCTTTTCATGGTGATCTTCGTATTCTCCAGGTGAAATACCCCAAAACTTAATACCTTCAATTGTTGTCCAGTGACTTCCAAGACTGCATATCCCAAAATATTTGTACCCGGATCTACACCCAATATTTTATACGTTTCTGTATTTCCGGATAAAGCAATTGACATAAAGAATTTATATAAACACAAAGATGTAATAATTTGATGAAAACAAATAGATTAAAATTGTAATATATATTTAATATAATCTAAATTTTATTTTATATTTGTCTAAATTATTAAATATTTATGCTTAGCCCAACAGAAGAAAACTATTTGAAATCAATTTTTAAAATAGCTGAGAAGGAAAATAAGGCCGTCTCAACAAATTCTATAGCAAATCTAATGTCCACAACTCCGGCTTCAGTTACAGATATGATTCAAAAACTTTCACAAAAAAAATACTTACAATATACAAAATACAAGGGAGTCACATTGACTCAGTCAGGAAATAAAGTTGCCATAAAGATTATCAGAAAGGCAAGGCTTTGGGAAGTTTTTCTTGTGAACAAACTGCGTTTTGCCTGGCATCAAATACATAATATTGCGGATGAATTGGAACACGTCAGCTCTGATGAATTGATCAGCAGACTGGATGCATTTCTGGACTACCCCAAATTTGATCCACATGGTAACCCTGTTCCGAATGCAGACGGAAAATTTACAATTAGAAATCAAATGGCGTTGGCTGACATTCCACTCAATCAAAAAGTAACCGTTCTTGGTGTAAAAGAAAATCTCCCCGATTTTTTAAGGTACCTGACCGATATCAATATACGAATAGGAGTTGAGATAATGGTGCTTCAACAAGTCCCATATGATAAATCAATGCGAATACTTATTGACAACAAGACTGAACAAGTAATCTCACGATCAACCAGCCAGCTATTGTCTGTAAAATTAACTTAAGTCAATAATAAAGTTTCATGTGTTTAAATCTATTTATATTTCTTTGGCCACATGGAATCCCCATGATTTAATCATAATAGTTTGTGATGTTTGATCATGGGGATTTCATCTGATAAATTATGAATCCTCACTTGTATCTACAATATCCTATACTTTACAATGCTGAATTATAATTATTAAATGATAATGAAACTTTTGACCGATTAAAGCCGTCTCATGTTTTTTTGAATACTTATAGTAAACCGAAAAATTTAAACATTAGACCATCTTTAAATAATTTAAATTTACCTTGCCGGAAGAAATAAGAATCCTGAAATTAAAAATCAAAAAATGATGAAATCCGTTGTAATATTAGTGGTGTCTATATTGATTGGTTTTTCATTATGGAATTCATTTTTGCTTTTGCCCGAATACAAAAATTAAAATCATATAGAGAAGATCTGGCAGAAATCAATCGTATAAATTATGGCCTGTTCAATATTCAAGTATGGAAACAACAGGCTTTAAAAGTATTCGAAAACAGAATCGGAGAATTTGAAATATCGCAGAAAGCATATTCCCAGGTTGAAAAAGAACTTGAGAAATACTTATACGGCATAAATAAGGATTATGTCGAAAGTGGAAAAATATTTAACAATATTTTTGCCGATGCTGAGAAAAATCCGAATGTCAATAAAGTATTTTTAAAGCTGATTAAAGACAATACAGCTCCACAAATTAAAAATTTAAAGATACCTCAATATATTCCAGGAATGGCAGTTGAACTGGCTAAAGAATTGAAAAAGCAGGAACCTCAATTAAGAGACATTATGAGAATCGAACTTAAAAAAATACTTAAAGACAGTGACTCCACGCAATATGTTGACCCCAGGATAAATATATTTAACAAATATGGGACATCTGATCTTAACACGACCAACATAGCAATTGCCAACCGGATTATCGAGTCTCAAAATATTTCATCAAGTCTGATCAAATATATTTTTATTTGTCTCGTTTGTTGTTTTATTTTTACTTGGGTATTGACTAAAGTGGTAGGTTTGGTACTGGCTGTTACCATGATGACTTTGATATCCATTGTGCTTCTGATCCTGGGTGTAAATCTACCCATGATAGATATAGAAGCGATTCTCAATTCGTTTACTATAAACGTATTAGGAACCGATATGGGCTTTGATCGGCAATATATGTACTACCAGAGTAAGTCCATCCTTGACGTCACAGAGACTATGATAAAAAGTAAAGGCCTTGACCTTAAAATAGTAGGTGTCATGGTTCTGTGTTTTAGTGTTATTTTTCCATTCATAAAACTGATATTAACAACTTTATATTTGTATAGTCAAAGACTTAGAAATAGTAAGTGGGTTCAAAATATAATTTTTTACCTGGGTAAATGGAGTATGGCAGATGTATTTGTTGTTGCCCTGTTTATGGCATACATAGGTTTTTATGGTATTATAACTGCGCAATTGGGGGATATAGAAAATAACCGTGGCGGATTCGCAGTAGAGACTATAAATAATTCTAAATTATCTCCCGGTGCACTATTTTTTACCACATATTGCATCATGTCCATCATCCTGGGTATTATTGTTAACAAACGGGTGAAGACTGAATAAAATTATCAAAATTAATTATTCCAATAATATTTTGGCGTGGCTTTGATTGTAAGTGCACAGTTTGAGCATGTTTAAATTTTTATTGCCTTATAATCACTATCTTATGAACCTGCTTTCAAAATAATCATCTCATTTAGTTCATTAATACAAGTGCTAAGTGTATTTTATCGGGCTGTGTATTTGCGAAGGTACGGCATTTGAAAACCGTCATCCGAATATATGCACAAAGGTTTATTGTAGCACAAATGTTCAATTTCTTACTTCAGCCTTACTTTTGCAAATACCGTTGTTGCCAGCATTGTAGTTAGTGACCTGCAAATGGTGTTCCAAATATTCCGACTGCGAGCTCTGCCCAAATAAGCAATAATGCAAATAGAGCGGCTCCACAAATTATAATTCTTCTTTTAGTGCTTTTCACTTTTCTAAGAACAAGTTCACAAAGCAAACCTGTCCCTAACATCAGAACTCCCATTATTACGAAGTCCAGGATTTTCCAGTCAACACAGTTGCTAAATTGCATTGCAACTAGCGGGATAAGCAGTAGAGTAGGTACCACTGCCAAAATGAGTATTAATCTTTTGTTTTGCATTGTCATAATTATTGAATTTTTATTAAGTAAATGATAAATGTTTCCAATTATAGTTGGTCTAAATAGAAGTAGAACATTTTTGGTAAAAAGCCATTTTGCTTTTTTCTGTCCGTATTTTTTCGAATAATAATGAAATCGTTCAGTCAGGTCTCCTTCAATTTCTTCATGAAATTCTGGATAACAGTACCAACGAAAGAAAGCTAATACTATATGTGGTGGCTTATTTTCTGATTGCTTCATGTCTATGAAAACTTAAAAACCACTTTTGGAATTGCGTCCCAAAGAGAATTTCTCTGTGCTTTTAACAGACTAAGTATTTGTCTGCCATTGCCTGTAATTTCGTAGAGTCGCTTTCTTTTCCCGCCCCTGATATATGTAGCTTCACCAAATTCTGACTTTACAAAATTTTTTTCTTCAAGTCTTTTGAGAACTGTTTGCATTGCTCCTAAACTTACCTTTCGTTGAAGCCTGTCTTCAATTTCTGTAATGAGACTTACACCATAAGCTTCTCCGTTAAGAATTGCAACAGTAAGTAAAACGATTTCTTCAAATTCTCCTAAATGAAATTTACTCATTATTGGTTATATTTACCGCAAATGTAGTTAAAATATTTATTATAATTTTATACTTAAAATGGGTCGTTTTGTCCTGATCATTAAATGTAATTAGTGCTTTTTATTGTGGTAATTTAAATTGCTGGCAATGTTTTAATATACTCAATCCTAATAATATTTTGTTTAATTGTAGCTTCCCTAACTCTAATAGATTTATCAATTATTAATAATAAAATTTTAATAGCCAATGCAAAAATTATTCATTCTAAATCGGGTTACACAGTTTTCATTATCATAACCAGAGTTCCAGTAGTGATAAGGTTTGATCCAAAATTGAACAAATCATTACTTACCCATTCAATTCCATGAAAAATTTTCTGATTTGGGCCATTATCTTCAGATATCTGGTTATCGATAGAAATCCACTTAATCTGTCATAAGCTGCCTAAAATGCTGTCAATTATCATTCCGGTAAACCCGAAAAAACCTATTGAAAAAGTATTTTGAAAACTCAAATCAAATAAATAGTTTCAAAATAAAGAGAATATAATTGACCCTGCGCAGCCGGCAAATGTTCCTGCAAATGATACCCCACCCGACAACCCGGATTGAAGAGGCTTGAAAGTTATAATATCATAAGTTTTTTGGCGAAAATAAATTCCAATGTCACTGCTTCCAGTATCTGCAAGACTTATACATATAGATGCCAAAAAACCAATTTGAAAAACAGTTGAACCTGTTCCTGACAAAGAAAATAAAACTGGTAGATGCTACGATTCCGTTTGCCAGGACCTGAGAACCGCTGCGGCCATTGGCATCTTTATTTGTTTTATTTAGTTTAGACGTCAAGCTACCTACTAAAAAAACATAACCACCGGTATTATATCCACCGTAGAAATCGGAATATAAATCATAGATCCTATCCATAAAGCAGCTGTACATCCACTGACAGAAAGCCATTTTTTCCAATGGACTAATAAACAGAACCATAAGAACCAAGAGTGTGAAATTATTCACCATTGAATATTCAACCTGATTAACTATAATCTTAAACCACAATGCACTATAAATTTGAATTGCAAGATTATCAATTCCTTTAAAGGAAAATAATTCTGTAAATGCCGGAATAAGGGCAAGAATGAAGATATTTCTTACAAATCCTACAAAATAGATGCTAATAAATAATGTACAGATATAAAAGACCATAAATCCTAACCATGACTTTTCCTCAGTCAAAAATATTATCTTTTGCTTCCCAAATTTGCAATCTACCTACCCTCCTATTACGTCACTTATACCTAAGGTTACGGCACCAAACAAAATAGAATCAATTTCAATCGGAGAAAGTAGTAAGAATGCAAATGCTATGGGAAATAACGCTTTTCCATAGCTTTGCTTTTCACTCGGAATCAATAAATTTTTATGAGCAATCATCATTAAAATCGATCCAAAAATTAAAAACCATACAGCAAAAAAAATTCTTGATTCTGTCTCATGGATCACATGTGCACACAGGAGGATAGCTACCATATGCAATATTTTACGACCTGATTCAATGGATAATATTGACTTATTCAATAATATGCGCATGGCAATCAATGTCAACATAATTAATGAAGTAATCGAAATATATAATGTAAATATATTCAATGAAGTTATATTGCGAACTATTTAAAACTAATACAACACTATCAAGAGCATGATGTTACACGAGTTGGAAGATTTTAATTTGTTTCCATCTGTTTTACAAAAATACCAAATGGAAAATATCGGGATTATGGTGGATATTCTGCAACTTTATAAACCGATTGCGATTAAAATTGATGAAATATTAGCTGTTGCTGACAATAAAAAAATTATTGATTTATGCGGTGGTAGTGGTCTTCCGGCAATTTATATTTCAAAAAAATTAAAAAAATCTGAAGTTACCACCACTCTTACAGATATCTATCCACAATCTACACCAACATTGATAAATGTTAATTATAGTCCTGAATCTATTGATGTATTTGACATAGTGCCTGATGATTCCAACCTTTATACGATGTATAATTCTTTCCATCATTTTACGGAGCATGGGCAAAAAAAATTAATAAATAGAATGGTGTCTAACAATTCGCCTTTTATCTTTGTAGAAATTCTAAAACAAGGTTTATTATCTCTTCTACAAGTATTCGTTGCATCTACCGTCGGGGTCATACTACTTACTCCAATCATCAGACCATTTAAATGGCATAGAATTCTTTTTACCTATATTTTGCCTGTAAATGTTCTAACAGTACTTACAGATGGAATTATTTCTGTTTTTAAATCAAAGAGTCAAAAGATTACGAAGAATACTTAAACGATGGATTGTTATTTGGAAAATTGAAGTAATTGAGCTTTCTGGTTTCCCGCTTTCCTAACAGTGATCAAAAATAAAACCTGAATGAAAGTAACCCATCCCGCTTATCTACTATTTTGATTTTTTGGAAATTTAGTCGTCCTCACACCATCATTGGTTCAGTTGTAAGTATTTTGACACTCTACTTGCTGGCCCTTAAAAATACTGAATATACCAATCACCTGCCATTGTTGATGGCTACATTAGTTGTCGGAATTTCATGCAATATATTTATTGTAGGATTAAATCAAATCATTTATGTGGAATTGGATAAGCTGAATAAGCCAGATCTACCTCTGGCCTCTGGTGTTCTTTCACTTCAGACTGCAAATCGAATTATCAGGGTTTGTTTTGGTATTTCACTAATCGGATCATTTTTATTGTCTTAGATTTTAGGTTGGCTGATAGTCATTATTCTTTTTATTGGGGTTATTTACTCTGTACCTACTATTCAACTTAAAAAACATCATCTGCCAGCCGCTTTATCGATCATTATTGTAAGAGGCATCCTTGTAAATGTTGGCATGTACTTTTACTTCAGGTATGCTGCTTTAGGTCAATTAGGCACCCCTGACCCTGAATTGTGGTCACTTACCGGTTTGTGATAGCATTCAGTACTGTAATAGCCTGGTTTAAAGATTTACCTGATATCGAAGGAGACACAAAATTTAGATTTAAAACTATGGCGGTATTATATTCCGTCAATACGGTTTTTTGGTTTGGGTTTTTATTGCTTAGTTTTGCATACATAATAACAATATGGTGGTGTTATGCATAGAACGAATTCTTTTTACTCTTTTGTCACTTAGCAGCACTCTTATTATTTTCCTTAAATGCTTACTTAGTTAAACTCGAAATACATAAGTCTGTAGTCCGGTTTTATAAGGTTTTTTGGATTTTCTTCTTTGCTGAATATCTTTTTTTTCTATTTGGACCTTTATATAAAATGAATCCTATGTCTAAGGTATATTGAATCGACCACATTCAAATATGATTTCTATTCCTATTTGGGTGAATTGAATTTTTCTTATTAACACTGTTGAATTCATATTAGTAATTAGTTAAATAGCCATTTAGAGTTAGAAATGGATATGAAAACGTTTTGAGTACAATATCATTTATCCATGTTTTCATACACCATTTTTCCCCCGACAAAAGTTTGCAGGACCTTAATATTTTTGATTTGGCTTGGTTCTGTTTTAAATATATTTTCATTTAATACTACAAAATCAGCCAGCTTACCAGTCTCTAAGGTTCCCTTTATGTTTTCATCAAAAGAAGCGTAGGCAGCATTTTTGGTGTAAGCTTTTAAAGCTTCCCGAACACTTATTTTCTGCTCAGGAACCCATCCATTCGGATTTTTCCCATCCAAAGTGCTTCTAGTTACAGCGGCATATATGCCCATGACAGGCGATGCCGGCGCTACTGACCAATCGCTACCGAATGAAAGTACGGCATTGTCTTCTATCAGAGATTTGAATGCATACGTTGTTTTTATTCTTTGTGCACCTATATATTCTTCAGCCCACCTGCCATCATCTATACAATGATATGGCTGCATGCTCGCTATTACTTTGAGTTTTGCAAATCTCTTAATATCAGATGGCAAAAGATGCTGGGTATGCTCTATTCTGAATCGCCGGTCTCTGCCCCCGTTTTCAAGAGTCACTCTTTCATATATATTGAGGAGCGTATGGATAGCCAGATCCCCAATAGCATGAACAAAAACCTGCAGACCTGCTCTGTCAGAAGCGGAAATCCATTTATAAAGATCATCTTCCGTATTAAGAAATAAACCTTTATCATCTTTTTTGTCAGAATATACATCCTGAAATGCTGCCGTATGTGAGCCAAGCGATCCGTCCACAAATCCTTTCAGGCAACCGGTTTTTAACCATTTGTCATCATCCCTTTTCATTTTTGCCAGACGATCCCATTCATTCAGTGGCATGGCAGAGTAGATACGAACTTTTAGTTCTCCGGCATTCCTTAAATGCAATGCTGTACTATAGCTTTCAAAATCTTTATTGAATCCATCCACGTCATGTACAGTTGTGACACCATTAGATAAAAAGTAATTTATCGCATTTTGAAAGCAATTCAATCTCTGTTTTTCAGACATGGGCGGAATTTTATCAGTAAGGAGGTTTATGGCATTGTCCTTGAGAATTCCGGTTGGATTTCCCAATTTATCACGAACAATGGTGCCGCCAGATACATCAGGAGTATTTTTATCTATTCCTGCTATTGCCAGAGCAAGTGAATTTGCAAGAACCATGTGACCGTCCAATCGAAAAACAGCGACAGGATTTTTGGAAGTGAAATTATCTATCCATCCTTTTTGTGGCAGTGCACCACCCCAAAGGGTATGATCCCAATTTGCTTCAAAAATCCATTCATTGGGTTGAAGTTTTCCGGCAAAAGCAGCTATCCTCCCCGTAAATTCTTCAGGAGTTCCGGCATCTCTCAGATCAACACTTAACAAACTCCGCCCTCCTGATATCAAATGAACATGACTGTCAATAAACCCAGGAATAACAAACCGGCCTTTAAGGTCGATTACTTCTGTATTGGCGCCACTAAATTGCATCATGTCAGCATTTGTCCCTAATGCCATGATGGTATCTCCTGACAATGCCATAGCTTGGGCTTCTGTATTCTCATCATTTCCTGTCCAGATTACAGCATTTCTTATAATCAGATCAGCTTTGATTCCATCATTTTGACAAGCGGTAAAAAAAATCATAATTGGAAAAATTCTACATATTATATTCATTTGAAGCTTATTTGTATTAATTAATTTTTTGATTATCGAAAATCTAATTTTCCCAGATTTTACAAAATGGCTGTTTTAAACATCAAATCTAAAGTGGGATATTCTATCTATCATTAATTAAACCACCAGGTCGAACATTGACAAATACTTTTCCGAAATCATTGCAAAATATAATTTCCATTATTATTCATGTAAAAATAAAACAAATTGATTAAAAAAAAAACAGCTTGTTTGAAATTCAGCATACACTGAAACAAATATACATTGCCAATAATCTACCTTTTTCTTCAGGAATGACTTACTTTTGAAAAATTATTAAAATATTCAAATTATAATTATTTGGTATATGCTTTCAATTCATAACAATAAAGTAATTTTTTGTCAGACGATGCTACTTTTTGAGTGGATAACTTCGTTATTTAAGAAAAAAATAATAAATATCACTAAAAATTGACAATTTTTAATTGAAATTGTACATAACTAAACAATTACTAATCGAGAATAAAATTGCAGATATGCAACAATATTAGATTGCTGCTTTTACAAATCAGCCACGCAGCCTGCAAAAAACCCGATTACAAAATTTGCTCTAAATAATTACTTTAAATTAGATAATTTTGGGACCATTTAGGAATATTTTTACATAATCATCGTTTGTATTGGTGAATTTAAATTTTTAAATACGTGGTAAATTATAGGTCGTGGATTTTGCTGTGGGTATTAAGCTACATTTGCCTTCTCTCATGCAGGCGAGATGATTACTATACCGGAGGGGATGTAAAATTAAGATTTTCGCTGGATACCCTACGCTTTGATACCGTATTTACTACATTGGGATCAGCAACCAGATATATCAAAGTTTTCAATCCCAGGTCTCAACCCGTTCTGGTTGATGTGACTTTGAAAAATCAGACAAATTCTTTTTTCAGATTCAATGCTGACGGTATCAAAGGTCCTGTGGCAAAAAATATAGAAATCAACAGCAACGATAGTATCTATATTTTTGTAGAGACCACTATAGATCCTAATAAACCAATAAGTATATCCCCGTTTGTCATAGAAGATCAGATAAGTGTCAGTGTAAACGGCACATCATCCACAATATATCTGGAAGCATGGGGACAGAATGCAAATTATATTCCATCTACCTTGGGTAAGGGCAAGGGAGCCTTACTCTCATGCAACTTTGGCGAAAGAACCTGGAATGACCCGAAACCATATGTAATCTATGGTATTCTCATCATAGACAGTTGCAAGCTTGTACTCCCGCCAGGCACCAGAATATATGTGCACGGTGGAGTGGTAAGAGACTCATTGACAGCTTATAATGACGGATTGCTCGTTTTTAACAAAGATGGAAAACTGGACTCACGGGGTACCATAGACAAGCCGGTAATCATCCAGGGTGACCGGCTCGAAAAAGAGTATGAAGATGTAAAATCGCAGTGGGTAGGGCTACTTTTCTGGCAATTAAGCAGATCCAATAAGTTGTCAAATACGATCATCAAAAACTCTATTTATGGACTTAGGATTGATTCCCTTGCAGATGTATCCTTGTACAATTGTCAGATTTACAACACCGGAGGGCCCGCAATCATTGCCAGACAGTCCAAGGTGTACGCTGAAAATTGCCTCATGTATGACAATAGCAACTATGGCATGCAACTGACATATGGCGGAGATTATACATTCAATTATTGCACAGTAGGGAGTTATGAAGGACAAAATGAATCTGTCGTACTAACAGATTTTTACTGTTCAGATCCGCTGTGCAGTCAAGGTGCCCGGGTTTACAGACTCAATGCTAATTTTACCAATTGCATATTTGCAGGTTCTGACAAAGACGAAGTAGGTCTGGTCATGGCAGGTGAAAAATCTGCTTTTAAATATAAATTTACCAATTGTGCTGTGAAAGTTGACGAATTGCTCCTTCCCAAAAATTATCCTGACTTTTTTGATAATTGTATCTCTTGCATAAATATTAAAAATACCGATAAGTTATTCAGAAACAAAAATGAAAATAATTACAGGTTAGACAGTTTGTCCGTTGCTTTAGGTAAAGCCACTCCTAATGTGAATATAAAATATGACCTTTCAGGAAACCTTAGAAAGTCCAAGCCCGATATGGGATGCTTTGAATTGTAATGTCTTTATGTTCGTAAAATTAAAGATGGTTTTTTATTAAAAAAATTTGATAAGTAAGTGATGCTGTCACTCAAAAGGTATCAGAAATCATAACAAGCAATAAATCAATCAATTGACAATGCATAAACCTGAGAAAGTTGGATTGCTTAAACTAAAATCAAAGTTTGTTTTCATTAATCAGGTCAAGTAATTCATCCCGATAATTTTTACCAATGGGTAGCTGTTTAATTTTGCCGGCTTCCATGAGTTCTACCATATTTCCTAAAATGGCTGTGATCCTTTTGATATTTACAATAAAAGATCGGTGAACTCTCTTAAATTTTGCATCCGGTAATCTTTCTTCAAGGCTCTTCATTGTTTGAAGGGTTATTACTCTACCTGTTTCCTGCCTGATGATTACATAGTCTTTCAAACCTTCAATGTATAGTATGTCATCAAAATTTATTTTTACCAGTTTTTTATCCGCTTTGACAAAAAAGAAATCTTCAGCACCTTCATGGGTGGCATTTTCATGGTCGATTTTTCGACTCGATAATTTTTCTGATACCTTATTGACCGCTTTCAGAAATCTCTCCAGAGATATCGGCTTGAGCAAATAATCTACAGCATTGAGTTCAAATCCTTCTACGGCATAATCAGGATATGCGGTCGTAAATATGACGCATGGTGGATTTGATAGGGTTTTAAGGAAGTCAATACCTGAAAGTTGCGGCATCTGAATATCAAGAAACATCAGATCAATCTGATTTTTTCTTAATGCTTCATTTGCTTCAAAGGAATTTTCACATTTTTTTATAAGTTGGATTTCAGGAATCTGACTTATATATGTTTCAAGCACTTCAAGTGCCAGGGGTTCGTCATCTACGATAATTGCTTTGATCATTTTAAGTTAATTTGTTTTATGGGTCAATTTGAGAGACTCAGGCTCAATTCTATTTTATAAGTATTCGGGCTTTCACTTATGTCCAAATGATGTTTCTCAGGATAAAGTATTGTCATGCGCCGCTTTACATTAACAAGTCCGATTCCTCCGGATCTTTTTCCGTTCATTTTGGGTAAGGATGGAGATTTACTATTTTCCAGAGCCATATGAAGATCCTGGTTCATCACATTCAACTCCAAATTTACAAAACCTTGTGATATTTGATTGTTAATCCCATGTTTAAATGAAGTTTCTATAAAAGGGATCAACATCAAAGGCGCGATTTTCTGATCCTTAATTTTTCCATTTATCTTTAAATCAATGAGCATTTTATTTCCATGCCTGAGTTTTTCCAGTTCGAGATAATTTTTTAGATAGTTGATTTCTTTACTTAGTGGTACTTCTTTTTCGTTACACTCATAAAGCATATACCTCATCATTTCTGATAGTTTTAATACTATTTCGGGTGCCTGATCAGATTTCTTCAACGTAAGTGCATACAAACTGTTTAATGTATTAAAAAGGAAATGCGGATTTATCTGAGATTTTAAAAATTTGAGTTCAGATTGGAGGTTTTGACTTTCGAGATCCTTTTTATCCCTTTGCTGTACAAGCCAGTCATTCATTACCTGATATATGGTAGTAGAAGTTCCAACAAAAAAAGTTGACAGGAAAATAAACATTTGATTTGATATATACAAATATTGGGTCTGATGATAACCCGTGGAAACCCAAAAGAAAAAAAGAGTTTTGATAGGTGTTAATAATAATGATGCAAGCACCAACGCAGCAAAATGCCACCACAGATTCCGGTCTTTCAAATATTTTGGAAACAAATAGTAAAAATTGAAATACGCAATAATAGCAAAAAAACCAACATTGACTACATCTGTGAGAAAAGCCAGGGCAAGTCCCATTTGTGGAATACTGGCAACGAGACTCACCAGAAACAATGAGAGCCAAAATACAATATGATAAAAAGAATCACGCTTTGACCACTTTTTAAATTGATTTTTCAGTTCCGGTAATACAGCTGTCACTTAAATTTAAAATCATTAATTGATGAACAAAGATATAAAATGAACTGCTTATCCTAATACATTTAATAGACTAAGCTAACAATAAGATGGATTAACTTTCCATTTGCCCGATATTAGGAGTATCTATTTGCAGGATAGTACCTGATTGATTACTTTTGTGGCATGAAAAGGCAAACATACCAATTCCCGGGACTATCGGTGATATACGAGGACAATCATCTGATAGCAATAAATAAACCCCCAGGGGCTCTGGTTCATGGCGATGAAACCGGTGATGAAACACTTTCTGATATCGTAAAACAGTATATTAAAGTCAGGTATGAAAAACCAGGCGATGTATTTCTTGGGGTCATACACAGACTAGACAGACCTGTAAGCGGTGTAGTCATTTTTGCCCGCACATCCAAGGCATTGATCAGAATGAACAAAATGCTCCAGGAAAAAGCCATTCAAAAGACGTATCTGGCTATAGTATCAAAACGCCCTGAAGAGCTTTCGGGTAAACTTACACATTATATATATAAAGATGAATCAAAAAATATTGTCAAAGCATATTCCAGCCGGAAATCAGGCACCAAAGAAGCGGTCCTTGACTACAATCTTATAGCAGAGCTGGATGGCAAAGTTTTGCTCATAGTAAATCCACATACCGGCAGACCACATCAGATACGGGCACAGCTTAGCACAATAGAGTGCCCCATCATTGGAGATCTCAACTATGGAGCAGAATACCCGCTTCCAGACAAATCAATCGCACTGCACTGTCGTGAAATGTCATTCATACATCCTGTTAAAAATGAACCAATTGCTATAAAAGCAGACCCACCCCGAAAATTTCCATGGAATATTTTTTCGATCGAGTAAGTGTTTTTTCTTTTTAGTTTAAGATAAATCAGCTACCTTTGCGGCGTGAGGGGCATACGGCCAGCTCCTTCCGAACTCCCCCAGGGTAGAAATGCAGCAAGGGTAGGAAGTTGAGCGGCTCGGTGTGTTTCCTCACATTTTTATTATATCTGCTTTTAATTAAAATATCGAACCATGAAGTTTTTTATTGATACCGCCAATCTGGATCAGATTAAAGAAGCAATGGATCTGGGTATTCTGGATGGTGTAACGACAAATCCTTCACTTATGGCCAAAGAAGGTATCTCCGGTGAAAAAAATATTATAAATCATTACAAAAAAATCTGCGAAATTGTAGATGGAGATGTAAGTGCTGAAGTAATATCTACAGATTATAAAGGCATGATATCCGAAGGCCAAAAACTGGCCGATCTCGCAGATAATATTGTAGTAAAGATACCAATGATCAAAGAAGGGATTAAAGCTATTTCATATTTTTCTGAAAAAGGTATAAACACAAACTGTACCCTTGTTTTTTCAGCCGGACAGGCTATTCTTGCCGCTAAAGCAGGAGCCACATACCTGTCTCCGTTTGTAGGCAGAGTGGATGACATCTGTTGGGACGGAATGAAACTCATAGAAGAGATCGTTTCTATATATTCAATTCAGGGCTACCCTACAGAGATTTTAGCTGCTTCTATCAGAAATCCATTGCATATAGTACAAGCTGCCAAAGCTGGAGCTGATGTGGTGACTTGTCCATTGAGCAGTATTCTGGGATTGCTGAATCACCCCCTTACTGATAGTGGTTTGGCCAAATTTTTAGAAGATCACGCTAAGGCAAGCAAATAAAATTGCTTTTCGACAAAGTATTGTCATTTTGCGTTAATCCAAGTATAACAAGTTGTCAGATTCATGGGTGACCAGTTGATTTCCCAATTTTTTCAATTGATTAATCTAAAAACTATCATGACTTAGCTATAAAAAATCTACATCTACGGCAAAAGAATCGTTCATCAAAAACTCAAGTCCACGTTGTAAATCAAACCCTTCAAAAACTACCCTGTGAAGCACCATTACAATAGGGAGATTCAATTTTTCATTTTTAGCTAACTGGTTGATAATCTTAAGCGTGCGCACCCCTTCCACTACTTCTGGTGAAGTGGACATAATATGGTTGAAATCTTCACCACTGGCAAATCTTTTTCCAAATGTATAATTTCGGCTGTCCTCACTCGTAGCTGTGGCGATGAGATCACCTATTCCGGCCACACCCAGATAAGCAGAACCACTGGTACCCATTGCTGTACCAAAATAAATCATTTCTCTAAGTCCTCTTGTGATCAAAAGGGATTGCATATTTTTACCCATTCCCATGCCAGCGAGGATGCCGGAAGCAACGGCAATTATATTTTTGAAAGCTCCTGCGATTTCGGCAGCTTTCAGGTCGTGGGACCCGAATGCAAAAAATTTCTTGCTACTTAATACAGTCTGACCTAACTTGATAACTTCATCAAATTCTGAAGCAATGACGGTTGCAGCCGGTTGTCCTGACAGAATTTCTTTTGCAAGATTAGGGCCTGACAAACAGCCTACTCTGATCACGTTGCTCTCCTGTCTTATTACCTCGGTCATAGTACAGACATCAGATTTATTAAAATTCAACTGCTGCCAGTCTGCTTCATTTATTCTGCTTACATCCAGACCTTTGGTCCCTTGTATGATAATATGTGATGGTTTCAGAAAAGGGCAAAATGCCTTCATCATCTGGCGAAAACTGGATGAAGGGACAACTGCAAAAAGTAATTCACAAGTGGATGTTATCTCCTGAATATCAGATGTAGCCCGCAAATTAGGGCGAAATGTCACACCTTGAAGTCGTCTGCGAATGTTTATGCAATCAACTGTTTCGGAACTTCTGCTATATATAAGCACATCTACATTACGCGACAAAATTTTCACCAAAGTAATGCCAAAACTACCTGCTCCGATAACACCCACCGTCTTCATAAAGTAAATTTCTGTTTATTATTTTTTCTTCTTGCGCTGTTCCTGCACACTTTGTTGCTGTTTCATAGCTTCTTCCAATCTGGAAGCAAATCCGCTTTTCTTTTTGGGTTTGGCTTTCTCTTTCATGAGCTCTTCTCTGATCTTATCCTCTTTAAATATATAATTCTTTGTCACTACCGTTTGTATGATATTAAACAGGTTACTGAAAAACATATAACAAGTCAAACCGGAGGCATAATTATTGAAAAATGCCAAAAACATTACCGGCATAAAATACTGAACATATTTCATGGCAGGGTTTGCAGAAAGGTCAACATTCTGCATATTATAGTACGTGTACACTATTGTAGAGACAGCCCAAAGTAAGGTAAACAAACTTACATGCGAACCGAAGAAGGGAATGGTTGTACCGAGATGAAAAAATACGTCATATGATGATAAGTCTGTAGCCCACAAAAAAGGTTCCTGCCGGAAGGTAATAGAAGCCGGGAAAAACCTAAAGAGGGCATACCAAATCGGCATTTGCAGCACCATAGGAAGGCAACCACCTAAGGGACTTACTCCGTACTCCCGGTATATTTTCATGGTTTCAACCTGCTGTTTCTGCATATCATCCTTAAACTTTTCTTTCAAATGTGCCAATTCGGGTTTGAGTGCTCCCATTTTGGCCTGAGAGTACAACATTTTGTACATCAATGGGTATAGCAACATTTTGATTAAAAATATGAGGAGAATTATTACTATCCCTTTGCTGCCGATGTAACTGGATAGAAAATCAAAAAACGGACGAATAAACCATCTGTTAATGGTACCGAAAATGCTTGACCCAAAAGGGATGATTTCTTCCAGATCTTGTCCAATATCTTTCAATCTTTTAAATTCATTTGGACCTACATACATGGTCATTGCAAAACTTCCTTTATCCAGGTCTCCTATAGGTAGTTGTAGCTCAGAAATTGCCGTTTTTACATATTGGCTTGTTTTAATATCCGTCATTTGGGTAGTCATAACGCCACTCAGGAATGATCCGGTCTTACCGATTATCGACGTATTAAAAAATTGATTTACATGAGATACCCATTCAATCGGTTTTTCATTGAGTTCTTTTGTATCAGCTTTTACACAGGAACAATAATCTCTCCGTTCGTCATTTTCCTTAAAATAAATGGTTGAATAATTCTGTTCAAATTTTTCACCAATTTCATATTTCTGAAGGTGGTTTTCCCAATAAAGAGGTAAAGCTTTAGTGCCCGAAGTCAATACCCCAGATAAATTGCTGGTATTGATTGTATAATTTAAAGTATAATTGTCAGGACTTAACTCATATTTTTGTTCAAAGTATCCTCCGGTAGTTGTCATTGCTTTAAATGAAAGCGAATTTCCCTTTCTTTCAGGCGTAAAAAACAGGTCACCCGTGCTGACATTTCCTGTACTACTGCCTTGCACAGGAAGCTTATACTCAAATTTATTTTCAGGACTATTGAGAGTAGTCACAAGCACTTTTGACTCTTTACCGGTACTGTCAACGATTGTTTTATAATGCTTTTTGAGTATGGCTTCTTTGATACGGCCACCTTTTGAAGTAAAAGTGATCCGAATAAAGTCATTCTCGAGAATTTCTTCTGTTTCAACTCCTTGTGATGCAGGCAAAAATGCGGCAAATCTCAAAGCATTTAGTTGTTTACTGACTGTATCTGATGCAACGGTTACTTCTGAAACAGTATCCTGATTCAATTTTGCCTCATTGTTAGTATTGCTTGCAGTGAGCTTGACTAAAGCGATAGAATCCTGCAGCCTTTTAGACTTAGCCAGTTCTTCTTTTGATGGGGATGATGTGATTGTCCAAAGCATAAAAGTAGCCATGATCAAAATGATCCCGATTATCTGATTACGTTCCATTATGGTATTTGCAAATTTGCCGCAAATGTACGATTTGAAAATTAAAAAAGCTTACTAAATAAGATTAATTGCTCTCTGAACCGGATGAAAAGGAAAGACAGTCATACTTATTAACACTAACACTTTACATTAGATAAACATTTATTTTCAAATAAATCTAGTTTTATCTTATTTTTGTTGTTCAATAAAATTTTAAACTCATGGCTTTACCAAATATTTTCTCAAAAGATGTGACTGATGAAATTATATCAAGAATTAATAAACTCAATAAAGACACAAAACCGAAATGGGGAAAAATGTCGGTTTCGCAAATGCTGGCTCATTGCTGTGTTACCTATCAGTATGTTTATAAATCTGAGAAATTTAATAAACCGAATTTACTGATGGGTTGGGTACTGAAATCATTCGTCAAAAAGAGTGTAGTAAATGAAATTCCGTACGGACATAACATTAAGACGGGTCCTGATTTTATTATAAAATGAGATCGCGATTGTGAAAGTGAGAAACAAAGACTGGTAGACTTTTTAAGGCGAAGCCAAAAGGATGGAGAAGAATATTTTAGTGGAAAAGAATCATTTTCCTTTGGAAAATTAAACACAAATGAATGGAACAATATGTTTTACAAGCATATGAATCATCATTTGACGCAGTTTGGTGTCTAATGATTGTATTTGTTTCTTAATGGTAATGTAATGATTTTCAAGCGTTTATTAACATATCCGGATAAATCTTACTTTAAAAAAGTAAAATTGATCCAAATAAAATAAACGAATTGTTTCATCCACCTAAACTTTATAAGAACTATAAATTTAAAGCATGAAGTCATACAAAACCCCACAGGAATATTTTGATTCCCTTATCCTTTGGAGAGAAGAAGTACTGTTGTTAAGAAAGATCACAGTGGACGCGGGTCTGGAAGAAACTATAAAATGGGGCGGACCATGTTATATTTGGGGTAAGGAAAATGTAGTCGGACTGGCAGCCTTCAAAAGCTATGCCGGTATTTGGTTTTATCAGGGTGCCCTGCTCAAAGATGAAAAAAATTTACTGATCAATGCAAATGAAAAAAATACAAAAGCATTAAGGCAAATGCGTTTTTCAAATGTAGAAGAAATAAGTTGTGCACCGATAAGTGAATATATTTATGAGTCTATCGAAAATTTTAAGTTAGGTTCCAAAATAAAGCCAAATCTTCAAAAGCCACTAATTATACCTCAAATGCTAACCGACGTTTTAAAAAACCGGGGAGATCTGAATGAAAAGTGGAATAATTTATCTCTATCTTGCAAAAGGGAATATGCAGAATATATAGAAGAAGCTAAACGAGAGGAAACTAAATTGTCCAGAATTGAAAAAATCATACCCATGATCCTGAGTACTAAGGGCCTGAATGATAAATACAAAAGATAATTGAGCCACTACATAAGAGTTTAAACCTTTTAATTTGATGTTTGTTACTTGGTATATCGTAAAAATAAAAAAATTTAAAAAATATTATGTATCCAATTGAGTTAACCATTCCATTATCAAAAGATCTGACTGATTTCGGCTTCAGGGGATTAAAAAGTGCTGATGAAGTTTCTAAAGTCTTAGATAAAAAAGAAGGCACAGTGTTGTTGGTAGTGAATTCAGTTTGCGGTTGCGCGGCTGCTAATGCCAGACCAGGTGCCAAAATGGCATTAAACAATGAGAAAAAACCAGATGATATGGTTACTGTTTTTGCAGGCGTAGATAAGGAAGCTGTAGATTGTGCACGTGAATATCTTTTGCCTTATCCTGCATCTTCTCCTGCCATAGCACTTTTTAAAGATGGAAAACTGGTCCATATGCTGGAAAGAAGACACATTGAAGGAAATTCTGCCAATGTTATCGCTGACAATCTTGCACATGCATTTGATGTATTTTGCTGATGGCAGAATTGTGTCCAGAGATTTAAAGAAAGGCGGCCTGTTAAAAAGGTCGCCTTTTCTTTTAAAAACCAAACTAAATACTATAATTCAAACTTCTTGATCAATTGTCAATCTTTACAAATGATCTCATGACCTTCTCCTGGGTATTGACAAAGTGAATGGTATATCTTCCTGATGGTAAATAATCTATATCGAGAACTTCATTACTTTTATGGATTTGTCCCTTTTTGACCACTGAACCTATATTATTTACAATGTAATATTCAGTAATAGATTCTGTATCAAATGAGATTTTTACATTGATCTGATTGACTGCCGGATTGGGGTAAACTCCATAAACTACATCCCTATTAGGATCAGTATCAGCAAACCGATTGAGATCACGAAAGCCAAAATCAAAATTGATAAATGGTACTCCAGCCTCGATGGTAAGAAGTCTTGACGTTCCGGGTCCGTATTGGTTAGTAATTTCACTATCCCTATCTTGATTGTCGCCTGTAAACATTACGTAATCCAGGTCCGGGAATTCCGGTAATTTGCAATAGTATTGTCCGGGATCCAAATTCTTAAGTGAGTATTCGCCATTGTCATTACTCTTGGTAGATTTGACAAAAATTCTGGATTTGTTGTATAAGAATATTACCACATTTGGCATGGGGACATCCTTATCATCTCTAATTCCGTTCTTATTGGCATCCTTCCAAACAATCCCATTAATACTTGATATAAGCTTGAAATAATATCCGGCATCTACATATTTCATCTTGTAATTATCATCCAGCATCAGGGGATCTGATTCTCCGTTTTCATCAACATCTGAGTCTATATCGGGACTATTGCCTACCCTTTTTTGTGTAAAGACATTATTATCAGGGGCTTCAACAACCACTTTATGTTCGCCAATTTTTGTGGTGGATAGTGCATACATACCTGCATGGTTAGTAACAACAGTTTTCACAGTACCAAGTCCTGTATCCTTAAGATGGACGGTTATACCACTTTGCAATTTTTCATCTTCACTTCTTATTCCATTTTTATTGGTATCATTCCATACATTTCCCATGACGATTCTTGCATTGGTGCTGTGCATACCTGCATCAATATCCAGTAAAACACTTCCGTGAGCAAGAGAGATCAATGGCGTTGTTCCGGTAGGATCAACATCACTATCCGTCATACTTGATCCGGAGGCATTCTGTAAAGTAAATTCGAAACCATCAGGCAGACTGAATTGCAGATAATAAAGCCTTTGCTTCAAATTGCCAAATAAATATAATCCTTGTCCGTTCGTAACCTGAGATGCAACTAATTGCCCGCTTTGGGTAAATAACTTTACTGATATACCTCCAATTCCTGGTTCACCAGAATCCTGTGCTCCGTTTTTATTTATATCATTCCATACTCGGTCTCCGATACTGGCTGGTAAATAAGCTGCTGCATCAATATTTCCGACAAATTGACCGGCTTGAACCGTAAATATTCCAGTAGTCAATAGCCCGTTTTCATCGGTGATATTGCTATCATTATCATCACCTCCAACCCCTGAAGGGGAGATAAGATAGATAGCAGGTAGTTCGAATTTTACATAATAATCAGTTGGGCGGACATTAGTAAATCTGTAATATCCTGTAAAGTCACTTCCTGGTTCTATGGTGGTTGTAGTACTATCCAGGAGCTTGCCTGAAGTATTAAAAAGCTTGACTTTTATATTTGCAATACCAGGTTCGCCAGTCTGGAAAAATCCGTTTCCATTTAAATCTAACCAAACACGGTGACCAATAGAACCGGTTTTTACATACCCGGCATCAATGTTAGTATAAGCCTGTTGTATAAAAAAATCCAGTAATTCCGTTTCACCACTTTCTGATCCTGCTTTACTATTTTTGTTTATATCAACTGTATTATTAATGGCAAATACATAACCACTTAATTTTGAAAAAGTAATTTTATATTTTCCGACAGCAATATTTGAAAAAGAATATTTACCGGTTGAGTCTGTCATAGTAGTCTTTTCCAACACTCCCTTTTCATTAATCAATGATACCGTCAAGCTAGCAATACCCGGTTCGCCAACATCCTGAAGGCCGTTATTATTCAGATCATCCCAAACAAAATCACCAATTGAAATATTTGGATAGTAGCCCAGATCAAAATTAGTAATGTTTGTGCCGGGTAGAAGATTTAAGATCCTGGTAGTTCCCACACCGAAATCATTTGATATGTCACTGTCATTTGAAGCAGGAGTACCCAAGTATAAAACATAAGACTTATCCACCACCATTGGAACTGATATATAATAATCTCCAAACGGAACATTGGTAAAGCTGTATGCGCCATCTGCATCAGATACTTTGATATCCACTAAGGAGCCATTAATATTAAATAGGGATACATTGATACCCGGGAGAAGTAGTTCATTATTGTCTCTTATCTTATTATTATTTCCATCCTGCCACACAAGTCCACTTATGGAGCCATTTACCGGTGCCATTAAAATATACCCTCCATCAATGTCATTTCTATCCATCGAAGGTAGTAGCTTTATCAATGCTGTTCTTCCAGTCAAATTGTCAATAATATCTGAATTGGTTAAGGTGTCTGCAAGTGATAATTCGGTATATTCAAAATTGTCCGGAAGACTAAATTCTATTATGTAATTTCCATATTTAATTCCACTGAATGAATAATTGCCTGAATTAGCACCCTTAATAGCTGAAATTATTGAGTCTATGGTTTCCCCATTCTCATTCAGTAATCTAATCTTTACTCCATTCAACCCAACTTCACCAGGTGATTGGATTCCGTCTTTATTGGAGTCAATCCAGACAAAATCTCCAATAGAAGATGAATTTACATATCCGGCATTGACACCTTTTATTTGAGCTCCTCCAATGATAGTAATTAAATCAGTTTTACCGGAATCGTCTCCGACATCAGAATCATTAAAAGCATCATTTCCTGTCTGAAAATATGTAAAAAACATATTAGCCTGCTTGGAAAATCTAACAATGTACTGAGAAGCGTCAAGGTCTCTAAATCTGTAATTTCCATTTATATCACTGGTATCCATTTGTATTATCGCCCCGGCTGCATTTGTAAGAATAACGATTGAAGATTCTACTACAGGCTCGGAAATATCTTTGATTCCATTGCCATTTATATCTTTCCATAAAATCCCTTCAATACTTCCTTTTGAAGCTCTCAAGCCGAGATCTATTTCAGAGATAAATGAATTGGATTGAACATTAATAACCGGAGAGGATAATACTCCATTTACATCAGCAAAATCGGAATTCAATGTCAGATTAGAATTGTTATTGACAGTAAGAATGAATCCTAATGGCGTTTGAGTTTCAATTCTGTATTTACCTGGCTTTAAATTGGAAAAAAAATAAAATCCAAAATTGCCGGAAGTAGTGCTGCCAACTGTGGCGTCAGTCTCATTAATCAATGTGAACGTCACCCCTGTTATTCCTGGTTCGCCGAAATCCTGAAGCCCGTTTCCATTCAGATCATTCCAAACAAAATCACCAATTGAGCCTAACCGGTACATTCCAGCATCAATATCTTTTAAAATCTGACCTGTTTGTATTGTAAATAATAATGTTTTTCCTGATTCAACATTTGCATCGGAATCAATATCTTCAGTTCCCAGTTTTGGCTCCGTAAAGAAATAACCTTCAGGTTTAATAAAAGTGATTGTATAAGTTCCGGAAGAAAGATTTGAAAACAGATACTTACCATTTATATCCGTCCTGACTGAATCTGAAACACTTACACCAGAAGAACTAGTACCGCTAATCATTACTTTCACTCCCCGGATACCCGATTCCCCATCATCCTGCATTCCATTTCCGTTCAGGTCTTCCCATACAAAATCTCCTATGCCAGCCGTTGATGTCGATACATAGCCAGCATCAATATCTGTTCTGGACATTCCACTGATCAGAGATATATTATTTGCCAGTCCGTTTGTATCGGCATCATTGTCTTTTGTGGTATCTGTTCCTGCTCTGAGTGTTGTAATCTGATAGTCTGATACCTTTCCAAAGGAAATACTATACAGCCCCGGCTTCAGGTTATCAAATGAATAGATGCCATTGGCATTGGTTGTCGTCTCAAGTGGCGGCGACGATGGCGAAGTGATACTGTTTAATCTGACTACGACCCCTGATATCCCCGGCTCTCCGGCTTCCTGGATACCATTTCCATTCTGATCATCCCAAACAAAATCCCCAATTGATGCTCTTCGATACAATCCGGCATCGATATTGTCTATTTTCTGTCCTATTGCCAGATTTATCAGCCCTGTCTCTCCGGTAGTCACATCGACATCTGAATCTGTATCGTTTTTTCCTTGTCCCTGGTCTGTATAATTATATCCGTCGGGTTTTGAAAATATAATTTTATAAGTGCCAGCCGGAAGCTTATCAAAAGGTACTTTCCGTTACCATCACTCGTCGTATTTTCGGCTATAGCTTTCCCTGATAAACTGGTGCCGGTAAGACTTATCATTACACCTTCCAGTCCCGGTTCTCCATCATCCTGCATTCCATTTCCGTTCAGGTCTTCCCATACAAAATCTCCGATGCCAGCCGTTGATGTCGATACATAGCCGGCATCAATATCTGTTCTGGACATTCCACTAATCAGAGATATATTATTTGCCAGTCCGTTTGTATCGGCATCATTGTCTTTTGTGGTATCTGTTCCTGCTCTGAGTGTTGTAATCTGATAGTCTGATACCTTTCCAAAGGAAATACTATACAGTCCCGGCTTCAGGTTATCAAATGAATAGATGCCATTGGCATTGGTTGTCGTCTCAAGTGGCGGCGACGATGGAGAAGTGATACTGTTTAATCTGACTACGACCCCTGATATCCCCGGCTCACCTGCATCCTGGATACCATTTCCATTCTGATCATCCCAAACAAAATCCCCAATTGATGCTCTTCGATACAATCCGGCATCGATGGTTTCTATTTTCTCGCCTATTGCCAGATTTATCAGTCCTGTCTCTCCGGTAGTCACATCGGCATCTGAATCTGTATCGTTTATTCCTTGTCCCTGGTCTGTATAATTATATCCGTCGGGTTTTGAAAATACAATTTTATAAGTGCCAGCCGGAAGCTTATCAAAAAGGTACTTTCCGTTACCACCACTCGTCGTATTTTCGGCTATAGCTTTCCCTAATAAACTGGTGCCGGTAAGACTTATCATTACACCTTCCAGTCCCGGTTCTCCATCATCCTGCATTCCATTTCCGTTCAGGTCTTCCCATACAAAATCTCCGATGCCAGCCGTTGATGTCGATACATAGCCGGCATCAATATCTGTTCTGGACATTCCACTGATCAGAGATATATTATTTGCCAGTCCGTTTGTATCGGCATCATTGTCTTTGTGGTATCTGTTCCTGCTCTGAGTGTTGTAATCTGATAGTCTGATACCTTTCCAAAGGAGATACTATACAGCCCCGGCTTCAGGTTATCAAATGAATAGATGCCATTGGCATTGGTTGTCGTCTCAAGTGGCGGCGACGATAGAGAAGTGATACTGTTTAATCTGACTACGACCCCTGATATCCCCGGCTCTCCGGCTCCCTGGATACCATTTCCATTCTGATCATCCCAAACAAAATCCCCAATTGATGCTCTTCGATACAATCCGGCATCGATATTGTCTATTTTCTGTCCTATTGCCAGATTTATCAGCCTTGTCTCTCCGGTAGTCACATCGGCATCTGAATCTGTATTGTTGTTTCCTTGTACCCGATCTGTATAATTATATCCGCCAGGTTTTGAAAATATAATTTTATAAGTGCCAGCCGGAAGCTTATCAAAAAGGTACTTTCCGTTACCATCACTCGTCGTATTTTCGGCTATAGCTTTCCCTGATAAACTGGTGCCGGTAAGACTTATCATTACACCTTCCAGTCCCGGTTCTCCATCATCCTGCATTCCATTTCCGTTCAGGTCTTCCCATACAAAATCTCCGATGCCAGCCGTTGATGTCGATACATAGCCAGCATCAATATCTGTTCTGGACATTCCACTGATCAGAGATATATTATTTGCCAGTCCGTTTGTATCGGCATCATTGTCTTTTGTGGTATCTGTTCCTGCTCTGAGTGTTGTAATCTGATAGTCTGATACCTTTCCAAAGGAAATACTATACAGCCCCGGCTTCAGGTTGTCAAATGAATAGATGCCATTGGCATTGGTTGTCGTCTCAAGTGGCGGCGACGATGGCGAAGTGATACTGTTTAATCTGACTACAACCCCTGATATCCCCGGCTCTCCGACTTCCTGGATACCATTTCCATTCTGATCATCCCAAACAAAATCCCCAATTGATGCTCTTCGATACATTGGTGCATCCTGACTTAAAACGCTTTGGCCCGATGCCAATTCAACTATATTTACTAATGCTTTTGAAAATTCAAAACCAGCGGGTAATTTAAATGTAGTCGTGTAAGTCCCCGGCTTTAATTCTTCAAAAATGTATTTTCCTTTATTGTCAGTAGTTGTTGTCTTTTGAATGAGTGAACTAAATATATTCATTCCTTCGATAGTTACCATTACTCCTTCGATACCAGGCTCACCGTCTTGAAAAATTCCATCTCCGTTTAAATCTTCCCAAACAAAATCGCCAATCATTCCAAATTTAATGAGTCCAAAATCAAATGATAAATCACTTGTAGCTTCACCTATTTCAAAAGTAAATGTATTATCATTTTCTGAAAGGTTGCTGTCAATATTCCTGTCGGAACCTATCATAGATTTAGTAGCACAAAATCCAAGTGGTATCTCAAGTGTTATGGTATATTTTCCAGGGTAAATGTTCTTGAATAAATACTTACCAAAAGAGTCCGAAACAGTGTTCATTTGCACATTTTCTCCTTTAAAGTCTATTCCTTTAAGGGAAATGTTAACGCTCCCAATTCCCATCTCCCCAATATCCTGGATGCCATTGGAATTTTTATCTTCCCAAATATAATCCCCAATATCCAGAGATTTGACCAATCCAAAGTCTCTGCTTCTGTCAGCTTGACCTCCTGAGATAGTAATACCCGATACAAATCCTTCTAGTGCATCAGAATCCAAATTATCATCCAACCCAATATCAGGATTGGTAAACGTATAATTTGCAGGAAGTGAATCTACAAAGAGTGTATATTCGCCGGGATTAAGATTTTCAAAAATATAATAACCATCCATATTTGATATGGTGGTTTGATTGCCTGTATTTCCAAAACCATCAATGCCGTTCAGTAATATTTTAATACCTCCAATACCTTTTTCGTTTTGATCCTGAATCCCGTTTGCATTAAGATCATTCCAAACAAAATCTCCGATTGAGCCATACTCAAAAAAACCAGCATCATAAGAATTGTTATGTTGGTTACTCACTAAAACGACTGGGGATACTGTACCATTGATAGGATCACTAGCACTTTCATCATCAAATCCTGCATTTGATTTTGTAGGCTGAAATCCATCAGGCTGATAAAATTAAAGCCTATAATTCCCTGGTTTTAGGTTGTCAAAAATATAATGTCCGTCTATGTCGGTCAGCACAGACATTATCAGATTCATAGAATCGCGCCAAACCTGGGTCAAGGCAACTTTTACATTTTGTATCCCTGATTCATCATTGTCCTGGATCCCATTTGCATTTTTATCATTCCATACAAAATCCCCAATGCTGGCCTTCCTAAACAATCCGGCATCATAATTCCACAGACTTTCGCCACTTAATAACGTAATATTATTTATTACCCCATCGATAGCATCACTATCAAAATCGTCATCGCCATAATCAGGTACAGTAAAAAAGTAATTTGCAGGTGGTACAAATGTTATCTTGTAAACTCCCGGCAATAAATAATTAAAATAATACTTACCAGACTCGGATGTTACGGTTTCTTTTTGGATCATCTGACTATTGCCCGCTTTACCTGTCAGCAAGACCTGTACTCCTGGTATAGTTGGTTCATTTAAATTATAGATTCCATTGCCGTTAACATCTTCCCAGACCAAATCTCCCAAAGATGCCGGCACATAGAAGCCTGCATCGATGTCATTTAATATTTCTGATTTATTAAAGGTGTAAACAGGCGTTTTACCTGACCCGTCAATCTTGCTGTTTTTACCGGATATCGAATTATTAATCCAGGTAGGCCTGAAGTCAGATAATGGTTTAAATTCCAAATAATATTTATTAGAAGGAATATCTTTAAAATTATAATTCCCAAATTCATCGGTTATCAAACTATCAGCTACTGAATTATCCGTTCTCATAAGTCTAACTTTCACACCTTTAAGGCCTCTTTCCCCGTCATCCTGCAGCCCGTTATAGTTTTTGTCCTCCCACACAAAGTCACCAATTGAAACCAAAGGTTTATAACCAAAATCATTATTTTCATATATTTTTCCAATTTCAACATCAATAAAATCCGTTGTCCCTGGCCCAAATTTGTTAGTAATATCACTATTGTTATCAGGATCGATATCTGTTTTAATTACAAACTTTTTGCCGGGGTATTCAGGTACCTTAATAAAATATTTACCCGGCATTACCATTGTAAAATGATATTTCCCTTGATCATTTGAAAGAACGGTGTCAACAGGTACTTTTGATTCATTGTATAGAATGACGGGAACGTTGATAAGTGTACCTTCACCGCCGTCACGCAAATCATTATCGTTGAGATCTGACCATACAACCCCATGTATTTCGGAAGAATTACAATCCTGGTAAAGAAAATCTCTGCAACATTTTTCGACAAATTTCCCTGAATAATCATAGACATTGACACACACATTGTACAACCCAAAGGCAGCATCATTTACTTTTAGATCAATTGTTTGATGACTTAATGTTTTAGAAACCAATTTAAAGCCCTTAGTTTCCTCCCAAACATAGGATCCATACTTTTCATATTTGTCAATATAAAAAGTAAGGCAATTGTCGTCGCAAAAGGAGTAAGCAGGCGTATAGTTTACCAAAACAGATATTTGATCAATTGACACATTATTGATTGTATTATCTATGTTTCTGATTTGGATTCTGAATCCGAAAGCGGGATCATTAATTTGAGAAGCTGTCCACGTCGCACCCCAGGTGTCTGTTGCAGACCCGTACATCCACGAATGGTCACTGCCATCTGGTCTCTTGCTCCAGGCATTTTGCAATTTTGCTGTATTGCTTTTATTTATGCCCTTTGGATTACCATCTTCATCAAGTAAAAATATCTCAAGCTCATCAATGTTCTTATACAATTCTGACTGACCTTCTATCATTAGCATTATTCCATTAATGGTTGCCCCCGCCGGAATTTGAAATTTCAGATTACTTCCTAATAACTGTCGGGATCGGGCAATCCCATTTAGAGTCACATTGCTCTTTTTATCGTCTGCAAACTTAATATTTTTCATGTCAGCCCATTTGCTGAACTGAGCAATCATTATTTCATTGACAAAAGATGTTGATTTGAGTTCTGATGTACTTTTAGGCTCAATGCCTACACCAATTGGGCAAACCGATCCACTTTGTGAAGATATCATATTGAATATCAGTATATTAAATATCAGTGTTCCAATGCCCCGAAGATAGACATTAAGGAGAGAGAGTTTCATACTTTGAGTTTTGGTTTAGATATAATACTAAAACACTATCTATACGGACCTTAATCAAAGACAAAAATAAATATAATATATTAATATATATAAATTTAGGCTATATTTATTTTAATTTTTTCCAACATTTTATAAATATATCAATTTATACTATGAAAGCCATTAAGCCCAAAATAAAAAGGTCCAGGCGGGGAGCCATGGACCTGTAATTAATAAACCAATCTCATAAAAAGTTTATAAATAAAGACGAAAATCCAAATTAATCCAGTCTGTTTTTACACAGGCTTTCCTGCCGGATATACCGGCATGTTTCTTTGGATTCTATCTACTTTATCAGGTTGTTAAAAGTCGTCTTTAAGTTAACTCTCTTTCGATTGTGTCAAACTTGGTGATTCGGGAGCATCTAAAACTCCCGAATCACTAATAATTCATATATTAATCTACATTGTTATACAAATATGAGTTGTTAGAAACAAACGCATTATTATCATCATCCATATTAACGGTATATGTTGATTGCTGCCGACCGTTATTTTTATGTGTTTCATCAAGGGTTACATTTCGTCTGGCATAAGCCGGCACATTTTCCATATCTGAAATTATTTTAGGATTGTCCAATGGTTTGCTATTGGTTTTCCTTAAATATTCTCTACGGGCAGCATCTGCTTCACTCTTCTTTTTAAGTTCTTCAGTCAAATGTCCTTTTTTTGAGACATGCGGATCTTCAGTTTTGACCCCAAGCATCTCAATAGTCTTTCTGACATCATCAGTTCCGAAATCTACTACATTTTCTGAAGATGACTCTTCAAAATCAAATACTGTATAATCTTCTTCTACAAAAGCAGTACTTACTCTTTCACTTTCCAGTGACACTTTGACTTTCTCAGGAGCCACTTCTTTTTTTCTTGTACTTCCTTCCCTGAATCCGGTTGCTATAAGTGTAATCATAAGTTTTTCGCCCATAGCTTCATCCTTACAATTTCCCCATATCAGATCCGTGCCATATCCTGCCTCTTCCTGAACATGCTCAGTAATTTCCCCTATTTCATCCATTGTTACTTCTTTAGTACCTGAAGTAATATTTAACAATATATGTTGTGCCCCTCTTATATCATTATCTTCCAGTAAAGGTGAACTTAGGGCTGCGCTTATTGCACGTGCGGCCCTGTCATCTCCTTCAGCAACTGCACTTCCCATAATTGCCACACCGCTATTCTTCATAACTGTATTCACATCCTCAAAATCAACATTAATATAACCCGGAACAGTTATGATCTCAGCAATTCCTTTGGCTGCAGTGGTTAAGATATCATCTGCCTGTCCAAATGCGGCTGAAAGGGCCAGATTACCATGGATCATTTTCATTTTATCATTGCTGATCACCAGGATAGAATCGACGTTTTTCTTAAGTTGTTCCAACCCTTCATGTGCCTGACGTTGCCGTCTCAAACCCTCAAATTTAAAAGGCAGTGTAACTATAGCCACAGTAAGAATTTCCATTTCCTTAGCTACTTTGGCTATAATAGGTGCCGCTCCTGTACCTGTTCCACCACCCATGCCGGCAGTGATAAAGAGCATTTTTGTTCCATTAGCCAGCCAATCTCTGATATCTTCAATGGATTCAATGCAGGATTGCTTTCCTACTTCAGGCATACTTCCTGCTCCCCTACCTTCAGTCAAATTTGGCCCAAGGGCAATTTTAACCGGTACAGGATTGCTCTCCATAGCCTGGGCATCGGTATTGCATACTGCAAAGTCAACGCCTGTAATACCCTGTCTGAACATATGACCGACAGCATTACCACCGCCACCACCTACACCTACTACTTTTATGATGGATTTTTCTATTGTTGGTATATCAAATTTCATGTTTCAAAATTTTCTGTTGATTAATAAATATGTCAGAATTCAGAATCCGGAACAGTTTCAAAAAAGTCTTTAGTCAGCGTAAATAGCTTATTAAATAAGCCTTTTTTTCTTTCACCATCATTACTCACATTGGAATCATCATCACTGTCATCATTGTCATCTGAATTGCTTTTTATATCTTTTTTCATTCCGGATTGTGCTGCTGAATACGGGTCATAAAATCTCGGTTCTTCAGTTATCCGTTTGAATTCTTCCACATAATTAGCTTTGTCTCCATAATTATCAATGGTGTGCTTGAGAAGTCCTACAGCTGTGGCGAAAATCGGACTAGCCAGCTGGCTGGAGTACCCATGTGCCAGATGTTCGATAGGTTGCCCAACTCTGGTCGGCAGACCAGTGTGATATTCTGAAAGCAAATCAATGTGTTTTAACAATGAGCCCCCCCCTGTCAATACCATACCAGCTATCAGTTTATTGTCATAACCTGATCTTCGGATCTCCCAAAGTACATAATCAAAAATTTCCTCTACACGTGCCTGAATGATCCTCGCCAGGTTTTTCTCCGAAATTTCTTTATGATCCCGACCTTTAAAACCAGGAATGGTGATAATTCTGTTATCTACAATTTCGTCAGCCATGGCTGAACCAAACTTTATTTTAAGTTTTTCAGCTTGCTCATTCATCACCGTGCAACCTTCGCGTATATCCTTTGTGATCACATTGCCACCGAAAGGAATAACGCAAGTATGTCTGATGATACCATCTTTAAATATGGTGATGTCTGTGGTTCCCCCGCCAATATCCACAAGCGCTACTCCTGCTTCCTTCTCTTCATCACTTAAAACGGATGCGGCTGAAGCGATCGGCTCAAGTGTAACATCCGCCACTTCCAGTCCTGCTTTCTCCACACACCTGAGAATATTTCGGCTCGCAGAAATCTGCCCCGTTATTATATGGAAATTAGCTTCCAGCCTGACACCCGACATTCCGATAGGATCAAAAATATCCTGCTCATCATCCACAGTATATTCCTGAGGTACTACATGCAATATCTTATCACCCGGGGGAAGCACAAGCTTATACATATCTTTTATCAACTTGTCAATATCATCCTGATTTATTTCAGTATTCGAATCATGACGTACCAGAAGGCCGTGATGATGCAGACTCTTAATGTGCTGACCGGCAATACCGACATGCACTATTTTAAATTTGCAATGTGCATTTCGTTCTGCAATATCTACAGCTTCCCTGATTGCTTTGACTGTCTTATCGATATTTGATACCACACCTCTCGATACTCCTTCTGAGCGGACTACGCCCATTCCTACTATCTCAAGTTTGCCATATTCATTAAGCTGACCTGCAATAGCGCAAACTTTGGTAGTCCCAATATCAAGGGCTACAGCTGTGTTTTTTAATTTTACCTGATCGTTCATAGTGCAAATTATTTAATGATGAATACTTTCTCTGTTATTTGTTATTGTTATCAATGCTGCCTGCAATGAATCTCTCAAGGCAGGTTTATTATTAAAAGCGGTTTCAGGATTTGCCAGCATCCCGGATACCTGATTGGCATATTTCAAATTAAGGGTTTTATATCTGCTCCATCCTAATTTTGGCATCCCATCTCTGTAAAATATTTTGAGCTTTGTAAATTTTTCAACCATGTCTCTGTCATCACCAAAAATTAATTTTTCCCGACCTATTTTAGGAATGAGCACTATGTCTCCGACACTATCCGACTCTACATATGCCTGCTCTATCAATGCCGACAAAAATTCATCCTGTGATATATATTTCATTATGTTAAATATCTCTTTCAATTTTGAAGGTGTATTAGTAAGAAACATTTTACTGTTAAATGTATCCCTTATCCCAGTGACAACAGGGACTCTAACTCCAATTCCTTTAGCAATCGGCACTTGTTTGGCATTTTCATCGAGATAATATTCAAGTCCTGCTTCATCAATCACCCTCATAACCGGTTTTTTCTGGACAATTCTTACATTGAGCCTGCTTTTTGAATCAAAATATAAATCAGCCCTTTCAATCCTTTTATCTTTATTAAGTTTTGCTTCCAGCAATCGAAGATTTAGCGTACTAATATTAGAAGTTGTAATCGTTTTGCCAGCTGCCAAAGTCAGGATTTGCATCACTTCCTTTTCAGAAATCAAATGTCCTTTTTTTTCATCACCCTCTATACTTACCACCAGTGTCTTTACAATGGCGTGAGACTTGCGTTGCACAGAATAGAAAAGCAAAGCCGAAATACCGGCAAGCAGTGACATCCAAATTATGGTGTCTCTGACTCTTTTCCATCTTATTTTTGATCCGCTCATCTTTACTTTATATTATTCAGAATAACATTTCTTTTATTTTCGGTACAAAAGTGTCAATATCGCCTGCTCCCAGTGTCAACAGCACTTCTATTTCAGATTTTATTTTTTTCAGATCTTCCATGAGTGTGCTTTTGGACACCAATCTCTTATTCGGGTTCTTCATTTTCTGATAAATAATTTCAGAAGTCACGCGTTCGATAGGAACTTCTCTTGCCGGATAGATGTCCATCAGAAATATCACATCCAATTTGTCTAATTCTTCTGCAAATCCATCAGCAAAATCTCTGGTTCTGCTGTAAAGATGTGGTTGAAAAATGCCAGTCAACTTTTGTCCGGATACAACGTTCTGGCAGCATCTATAGCTACCTTCAATTCTCCGGGATGATGTGCATAATCGTCTATAAAAATAATAGCTTTACTATCTGCAATTAGTTCAAACCGTCTCTGAATTCCTTTGAATTCTGATAAAGCTCTCCTTATATTTATTTCACTCACTCCATTTAATAATCCTACACTTATGGCAACAGTCGCATTTTCTACATTGTGTGTTCCCGGCATATTAAGAATTACATTTCTAAAGCAACTACCCAATCCATCATAATCGAACAAATATTTGCCTCCCTCCACTCTTATTTTGCTAATCCTGATTTGGGAAGTTTCAAAACCATATTCAAAAACCTGAATACCACGTTTAACAAGTGCTGCTAACTCATCCAAAGTAAACTCATCCAGCAAGCCTCCTTTAATTATCAGGTATCCATTATCTCTGATTCTTCCGGCATAAGCTTTATATCCACCTTCAATCATCTCATCTCTGTCTCCATAAATATCCAAATGGTCAGGATCCATCGATGAAATCGTGGCTATAAGAGGCTTCAGTTGCAAAAATGATCTGTCATACTCATCTGCTTCCAGCACCACGACATCACTTTTTCCAATAATGAAATTACTATTATAATCCACAGTAATCCCTCCAAGAAATGCCGATACATCTATTCCTCCTACTTTCAAAACATGGGTTATCATCGAGCTAGTGGTGGTTTTCCCATGTGTTCCCGCTACTCCGATGGACTTCATCTCATTGCTTATCAACCCCAATGCTTCAGATCTCTTCATCACTGGTACAGCCAAATCCTTTAGAGCTGCAAATCCATTATGCTCTTTTGGTATTGCAGGTGTATAAATTACTAAATCCAAATCTGTCGGAATTAAAGATGCATCATCTTCATAATGTATCATCATACCCTCCTTTACCAATTGATCCGTAAGTGTAGTGCGAGTCCTGTCGTACCCAGACACAATCTTGCCATGCGCGACAAAGTATCTGGCTATGGCACTCATCCCGATACCACCTATGCCTATGAAATAAACATGATTTATATCGGTCAATTTCACGAATGTTCTTTTTTCCCTATCCTCAATATTTCAGCTGCAATCTTTATTGCCGCATCAGGTCTTCCAAAATATTTAATATTCTCTTCAAGACTCTTTCTTTTATTATCATCATTCAGCAATATTTCCAACTCGCCAACAAGTTTCTCTTTTGCTTCATTATCTTTAATTAACATGGCGGCATCTTTCTTTACAAGTGACATGGCATTTACGGTCTGATGATCTTCTGCAACATTAGGCGATGGGATCAAAATTGCAGCTTTGCCTAAAACCGCCAACTCTGAAATGGTCAATGCACCAGCTCTGCACACCACAATATCTGCTGCGCTGTATGCCACATCCATGTTAACTATAAAAGGAAGAATTTTTACATCGGGATGGTTGGCTAGTGAACAATTTTTGTATTCATTATAATATATCTTACCCACCTGCCAAATGATATTCAGATCTTTTAAGGACATTAATGCTTCCGCATTTGAAAGAATGGCTTCATTTAAAACCTTTGCTCCCAGACTGCCCCCAAAAACCAAAACAGTTCTCTTATTCTGATTCATACCTAAAAGTCCCTTTGCCTCAGTTCTACCTATTATATTGTCCAATATGTCTTTACGTACCGGATTTCCTGTAAATAATATCTTTGCTTTTGGAAAAAAACGGTCTAATCCATCATATGCCACACAAATTAATGCTGCTTTTGCTGCTAATAACCGATTAGTCACTCCGGCAAAAGAATTTTGCTCCTGAAGCACTGTCGGAATACCAAAACTATTAGCAATCTTCAGCACTGGTCCGCTAGCATAACCCCCTACTCCAACTGCAACATCAGGGCTGAAATTTCTTACTATCATCAATGCTTTTAGCATACTTTCTGCTAATTTAAAAGGAAATATTAAATTCCCCCAGGTAAATTTCCTTTGAAATCCACTTATATTCAGTCCTTTTATTTCATATCCGGCAGCCGGAACTTTTTCCATTTCGATTCTTCCTAAAGCACCGACAAACAATATGTTACATCCAGGCTCCAGCAATTTTATAGCATCAGCTATGGCAATTGCAGGAAAAACATGCCCTCCTGTTCCGCCGCCACTTATTATTACTTTAGACATCGGCTTCAATTTTTTCCAGTTGCTTCTTTTCATCAAAAGCCTGCTCAACATATCTGCTCACGCTGAGGATAATCCCAAAAGAAGCACAAGTGAATAAAAATGATGTTCCCCCCATACTTATCATGGGTAATGTCAATCCTGTGGCCGGTACCAACTGTACTGATACTGCAATATTCGCAAAAGCAGTAATCACTATGTTCAGAGCAAGACCAATAGCCAGCATTGCCCCAAATGTTTTCGGGCATCTTGTAACCAAGCTGATAGTCCTGATGAGAAGCCACAAATACATAAGCAAAATCAAAGTCCCACCTATAAATCCATATTCTTCACAAATGATTGCATATATAAAATCAGCGTATGCATAAGGCAGAAGGTTTCTCTGAATGCTATTTCCTGGTCCCAGCCCAAACATACCGCCTTCAGCGATTGCTATTTTTGACTGCTGTACCTGAAACTGGCCATCTGAATACAAAAAGTCATTGATACGGGTCATCCATGTTTCTACTCTGAAATGTTCAGGAAAATATTGTCCAATAACGAACAAACCAGCAAAAACCAATCCGCCAAGCAACATCAGCAAGAACACATACTTTAATGAAATCCTTCCTATGAACATCATTAAAAAACAAGTCACAAAGAGTAATATCGCCGTTGACAAATTCGATGGTGCTATCAGCGCACAAAAGAAAATAACCGGTGCTATGACAGGAACAAATGCCCCCTTGAAATCTTTAATATAGTCTTGCCTTATAGCCAATGACCGTGCTACAAACATAATCAGCGCTATCTTAGCAAAATCAGAAGTCTGAAATGATAGCTCAAGTATAGGTATCCTTATCCATCGTGATGCATCATTTATCTCTGAGCCAAATAAAGCAGTATAGACTAAAAGTGGTATAGCGATAACCATAAGAATGGGTGCCAGTTTTGCATAAACCATATAATGAAGCCGGTAGGCTGTATAGGCCAGCAGTAATCCTGCACCGATAAACATAAGTTGTCTGATCAAATAATATTCCGTACCATGAGTCGTATTATATTTATATACCTGACTCCCTGATGTACTATAGACAATCAGCAACGAAAACAAACTCAATAAAGCCACAATAAGCCAGACAGACCGATCGCCCTTCAAATTATAATATGTGTTCGTAATATTCAAGTCAGTATTTTAAATTTTTAATTATGACTGTTTTCTCTAAAAGTATTTATATTTAATCTATGCAATTGTACACTATCTTTAAATTGTTCTCCTCTATCAATATAATTTTTAAAAAGATCAAAACTGGCACACGCAGGTGACAGTAGGACTACATCGCCTGGCACCGCTAACTTCAGTCCTATCTCCACCGCTTCTGATACCTTAGTCGTCTCTAAAATGTTTGGAATGTGAGGTCCAAATGAATTTTTTAACTTTTCATTGTTCAGTCCGAGACAAATCAGGGCCTTCACTTTACTTTTTACTACCGGAAATAACATACTGTAATCATTTCCTTTATCAGTACCCCCGGCTATCCAGATAACAGGTTTTGTCATAGCATCAAGTCCATAAAATACTGAATCAACGTTAGTCGCTTTGCTGTCATTAATGAATTCGATGCCATCTATCTCTCCCAGACTCTCAAGCCTGTGCGGAAGATTTTTAAAGGAAGCCAGCCCCTCTGCTATCTGAGACTCCTTAAGTCCCAAAATCCTGCATGCTTCCACAATACATGCATTGAAAAGATTATGTCTGCCTTTAATACTTATGTCAAAATGACCTGCACCATCCTGGGTAGCAATGCCGTGTATATATTTATCTGATGTAATACTTATTTTCTGAGGCGAGCCGCTAAATTCAG
The DNA here is from genome assembly GCA_016722285.1 of Saprospiraceae bacterium. GTDB lineage: Bacteria > Bacteroidota > Bacteroidia > Chitinophagales > Saprospiraceae > OLB9. The sequence goes on along the minus strand of JADKGI010000030.1, from coordinate 6,419 downwards.
CTAATTTTGCTTTAATCTCCGGGTCATCACCATTGAATATGAAGTAATCTGATGACTTTTGGTTCATGGCAATCTGAAATTTTGAATGTACATAATTTGCCATTTTGTATTCGTATCTGTCAAGATGATCCGGTGTGATATTAAGCAGGACAGAAATGTAAGGCCTGAAAGTTTCAATATCATCTAGCTGAAAACTTGATATTTCCAGAACCATAATATCCGGGTTTTGTTCGGCAAGAATGCAGCATAACTCTTGCCGTAATTGCCACCTAATGCTACATTCAATCCTGCGGTTTTCAAAATGTGGTATAAAAGTCCCGATGCTGTAGTCTTCCCATTTGAGCCTGTTATAGCTATGGTCAGTCCGGAAAAAAATAAGTGACCAAACTCAATCTCGAAATTACTTTCCGTCCTTTGTCTTTAACATGCGAAGGACAGGCGCATGTTCCGAACACCGGGACTTTTTAATTACCACCTCAGTTACCAAAACCTTTTCAAAATCATGTCCCCCTTCCTCATAAGGGATATTAAAATCAGTTAACTCTTTTTTAAAATTTTCAGCAATAACCCCGTTATCGCTCACAAATATGTCCATACCAAGCTTTTTAGCCAGTATAGCCGCCCCTATTCCGCTTTCTCCTGCTCCTATGATTGTTACACTCTTCATTATTACCTGATTTTAAGTGTTAATACAGAAACAATAGCCAGAATGATACCTATTATCCAAAACCTCGTTACTATCTTCGATTCATGCATGCCTATCTTTTGATAGTGATGATGAAGCGGTGACATCTTAAATATTCGTCGGCCTTCGCCGAATTTCTTTTTTGTATATTTAAAATAAGATACCTGTAGTACTACAGAGAGATTTTCTGCTACAAAAATGCCACAAAGGATCGGAATCAGTAATTCTTTACGCAATAATAAAGCAAGAACTGCAATAATACCTCCTATCGTCAGGCTCCCGGTATCACCCATAAAAACTCTTGCCGGAAATGAATTATGCCATAAAAGCCAATGCAAGCTCCTAAAAAGCAAGCCGAAAATATCACCAATTCTGCTGAATTTGGAATGTAAAGATATTTAGGTAATCTGCAATGATGGTATTGCCTGATACATATGCAAATATCCCCAAAGTGACTCCAACAATGGCGGAAGTTCCTGCTGCGAGACCATCAATCCCATCCGTAAGATTTGCAGCATTTGATACGGCTATCACAATAAATATCACAATCAGCGTAAAAACAATTGACAAAAGCACAGATGCATTATCACCTACAAAATTTGTCAATATCTTATAATCAAAATTATTATGTTTAATAAAGGGCACATTTGTCATCGTGGTCTTAACGTAAGCCATCTCAGTCATCCTCGATATATCATTGACTTTCGGCAATGGTATAGAATATTCTTTTATTACTTTGTATCCACCCGCTTTGGCTGCATCCAGAGGCATCCGAATTACTATATGATCAGATACCAGCATCGTTATTCCGACGACCAATCCAAGTATGATCTGTCCGAATATTTTTGTTTTACCACTTAGTCCGTCTTTGTTTTTCAGAAATACTTTTATATAATCATCTGCCCCTCCGATTAGGCCTAACCAAATGGTCGTAAAAATCATCAGAAGTATATATACATTATCAAGTCTGGCCAGTAAAAGACAAGGAATTAATATTGCCATTATGATAATGATGCCTCCCATAGTAGGAGTACCTTCTTTTGCCTTCTGCCCTTCAAGACCCAACTCTCTTACGGTCTCGCCAACCTGCAATCTTTTCAAAGAACTTATGATCCTTCCTCCGTAAACCAATGATATTAAAAGAGAAAGAATGATCGCAAATGCTGCACGGAATGTGATATATTGAAACAACCCCGCACCTGGCAGATTGTAATATTTATCAATATATTCAAAAAAGTGGTACAACATTTGTATTATATAATTTGACTGTTTGTTTTTACTTATTAATCAATGCTATATGGAAATCATATGGCAGTAAACTTGATTATCAGGCTAAAAAATTAACAGTGCAGTGAGCACTCTGAAACTTTTTTCAAAAAAAATCTCACTGCAACTGTTAAACCAACCTGAGAATGATAATAGAACCTAAATCTTAGATAAAGATAGTCTTGTCTGTAATGGAGTACTTATTGTATAATAATCTTAACCATTACTATAATTTCAACCTAACAATTCTTTCAATATCTTTTTATCGTCAAAAGGAAACTTTTCTCCTTTAATTTCCTGATAGTTTTCGTGGCCTTTTCCGGCTACGAGTATTATATCTTTGCCATGCGACATCATAACAGCCGTTTTTATGGCTTGTAATCTGTTGGTGACACGCAATACTTTTTTCTTTTGTTCTTCACTAAGCCCTGCCTCCATCTCATCAATTATCCTTTCGGGATCCTCAGACCTGGGATTGTCACTTGTCAATATCACTTTATCAGATAATCCCGCCGCTACTTTAGCCATTATTGGTCTTTTTGTCACATCTCTGTCACCTCCACATCCTATAACTGTGATAATAGCACTTTCAGAAGTTTTCACTCTCATTATTGTCTCAAGTACATTTTCTAAGGCATCTGGAGTATGAGCATAATCTACAATTCCACATCTTCCGTCCCCAGTTTCAATAATCTGTTCAAACCTTCCGGCGGCACCCCTTAACCCACTCAATATAGCAAGCACATCATCACTTTCCATACCCAATTCAATAGCAGTTCCGTACACTAAAACCAGATTATAAGCATTGAACTCACCTATCAATCTAAAAAATGCCTCTCTGTTATTAATCTTTATATTCAGTCCGTGAACAGAGCTCTCAATAATTCTCCCTTTATAATCAGCCATTGATTTCAATGCATAAGTTAGCTTCCGGGCTTTTGTATTCTGTAGCATTACCAATCCGTTTTTATCATCTCCATTGGTAAGGGCAAAAGCACTTTTGGGCAACATGTCGAAAAACTTTTTCTTCGACTTTATATAATTTTTCATGGTCTTGTGATAATCAAGATGGTCATGAGTAATATTTGTAAACAAACCAGCTTTAAACTTCAATCCTGCAATTCTTTGCTGCTCAAGTGAATGCGAACTGACTTCCATGAAAACATATTCACATTGTTCGTCTCTCATTTTTGCTATCAGGCGATGAAGGTTAATAACATCAGGAGTTGTTTGGGTAGAAGGAAGAAATTCATCTCCAATTCTGTTTTCAACCGTTGAAATAAGTCCGCATTTATAACCAAATGCAGAAAACAATTGAAATAATAACGTACTCACTGTTGTTTTACCATTTGTACCGGTGACTCCGATCAGATGCAAATTTTCGGATGGCTTTTTGTAAAATAAATCAGCCATTTGCCCGATCACTTGTCTTACGTCTTTGGAAATTATATAGGTAACATCCTTTTTCTTTTCAGCCACTTCTTCGCACACTACGCACACCGCCCCACTCAATATTGCTTGATCAATAAATCTGTGGCCATCTACAATATTTCCTCTCAATGCAGCATAAACATAGCCTGATCCTACCTCTCTTGAGTCAATGCTGATACCTGCTATATTCAGTTGCGTTGTCCCACTAATCTCCAATTCACCAATCTCCGGTATAATCTCATATAACTGCTTTGCTTTCAAAGTGTTATTATTTATTTATTAATTTAAATATATCAATATGCTCTGCCCATTGACACGTGCACCCGGTGCAATGGATTGCCTCTTCACTTTTCCGGCACCCTCCATCCTGACTCTCAAACCTGCATTCTCAAGTAAATAAAAAGCATCTCTTGCTCCCATACCTGTTACATCAGGAACCAATGACTTTTGAAATTTTACTTCAGAATACTTCATAACTGAATTATCGCTCCTGACATCCACCCAATCTTTTGATTTGCCGGAATATTTCATTTCCAAATAGTCAAAAATATTGTTGAAATCATCACTATAACCTTGGCTGTGAGCCGGAAAATCAGATTTCACCAAAATGGTGTCAGCCAAAAATCTTACCTGACTGGTTTTTAATGCATACACCTTTTCTGCTACACTCTTAAATATTGGTCCTGCCACGGCTCCTCCATAATAAGCGCCTGCTTTTGGTTCATAAACTACAATGATCAATGAATACATCGGGTTTTCCGCTGGAAAGTAACCACAAAAACTGGCGTTGTATCTGGCATATTCGTTTTTATTTGCATAATTGGTCTTTGCCGTTCCCGTTTTTCCCGCCAAGGAGACATTCTCAGATCTTATTGATTTACCTGTGCCCTTAGTTATGACACCTCCATCAACTTTTTGCTCTTTCAATATTTTCAGCCCTGGCAATTCTTTCTCTTAAATAACCGGATCAAATCTTTTAGTAATTCATCTCCTTTCTTAATCTCGCTAACGAGATATGGTTTCATCATTTTACCGTCATTTGCCACAGTATTATAAAAATTCAATATCTGTAATGGTGTAAGCATCAATTCATAACCATGAGCCATCCATGGAATTGTCGTACCATACCATTTATCTTTATCCTTAACGGGATCCTTAATTTCGGGTATAGCTTCACCCGATATATCAATGCCTGTGGGTTCGTTAAGGCCAAATTGTTTCAGACGCTTTACCCATTGTTTCCTCCCATCCCTGCTGTTATACAGTTCATTTGCTATCGTAGCGACTCCTACATTTGATGATAATTCAAATGTTTCTGCCATTGTCATAAATTTCTTTCCGTGTCTCTCGGAATCATACATCGTCCTGTCAGAAAAATTCTTGACCCCATAGTTTACATCAAAAATACTGTCTAAATTAGTAAACCCATCTTCCATTGCAGCCAGCACTGTTGCCAGTTTCATAGTAGATCCAGGTTCACTTAATCTTCCAGCAGCTTGATTGTACATTTCGTAGTAGTTGCTGTCTGCTGTGCGGGTGAGGTTTGTAATCGCCTTTATAGCTCCGGTTCCTACTTCCATAAGGATACCAACCCCACTTTCAGCATTATTTTTCTGCAATCCCTTCAGCAATTCATTATGTAATGCATCCTGCATATCCACATTTATAGTGGTATAAATATCATCGCCGCGTTTGATTTCATTTTCAGAAGGATCATACACAGGCACCCAGATATCTTCGTTTTGCGATAGTCTCTTCATGAGTCGCTGATCAGTAACGCCTTTAAGAAATCTATCAAAATACCCTTCAAGACCTACTCTATCAGCATTATCCCGGTCAACACCAATTGTTCTTGATGCCATTTCCTGGTATGGCTTGACACGCTTACCGTATCTGGCAGTAACCATTCCTCCTCTGAACTTCCCTAAACCTAATATGGGGGCTTTTCTAAATTTATTATAGGCATCAATATCCAATCCTTTCGCTATAAAAAAATACTTATTGCTTTTCTTACGAGCTGTTTTGAGTTCATTCTTCCACTCAGATGCTGATTTACGCCTGATGAACTCCGGATCGAACTTGCTCAGAAAAATTGAAAGAGAATCAATCCCCTCATCAAAATCATTTTTCCTGATAACACTCATATCCATCCTAACCTCAAAGAACTGTAGTGAAGTAGATAGCAAATTGCTTTCTTCAGCATATATATTGCCTCTATCGGCATCTACTGTACGCCATTTTACATTTGCTTCTCCCTTCTGTCTCCACTTTTCTCTTTCGATAAAGCTTATATTAAATATTTTGAACAGGATCACAGCTGTGGCTACCACAAAGAAAAACATCACTAAATACGCCCGCCAAAGCAACTCCTTCTTCCTGTCCATGAGACTTATTACATTGTCATTTTACTGTTTTTTCAGCCACAATTTTATATGGTGGCGTTGTAGAAGGCAATAATCCACTACCTTTTACTTTACTCTCAATCTGCGATTGTATGCTACCGTGCATTACTTCCTGCCGGAGATTCATTGCTCTCCACTTTGTGTCCTTCACTTCCTGCTTCAGTGCTTCAATTTTCCTTACTGCTTTTTCAGAAGCATGGGCATTGGAGATATAAATAACACCTAACAATGCCAGATAGCATACAAACGGCAAATTGACAAAAATCCACTCGACCCATTTCAGTCTAAAAAGTGTAGCTTTCTTATCCTGGAAACTAGTCATGTCATTTGCGAATTATAAATAATTTTCTAATTATAAATTTCAATTTTGATCTTACTGATCATATTTTTTATTTCAATACATTTCATATCTTTTCAGCTACTCGTAATTTGGCACTTCTGGATCTGATATTGTTCTTTTGCTCGTTTTGTCCGGCAAGAATCACATTCTTATTTATCAGAGTAAAGAGTCTGGATATATTACCGAAATTATCTTTTTTAACTACTCCTTCAAAGTTACCGGTCTTAAAGTAATTTTTAACAACCCTATCTTCTATACTATGGAAAGTAATCACCACAAATCTTCCTCCTGGTTT
>JADKGI010000029.1 GCA_016722285.1 Saprospiraceae bacterium | reverse complement strand
TTTATTGTCAAGGCTTTTAAATCCATCACGACCAATGATCCTGAATCATTAAATACTGGCTGCCCGATCTGACCATCTTCGAGTTTTCTCCTTATCCTTGAGCTGGCTATATTCTTTTGTAATATTCAGGAAGCTTGATACCTGTCAATCCAGAAAAATCCAGTGTATAGAAAGAGTCCATCTCCGTACTATAGATACCGTATTTATACTTTCCCAGATTATTGATGGATACTTTCTCCTCGCATTTTCACTGTTTGTAAATCCATCAGACGTAATGAACTGCTCGACTCTAGTAGGTTTGTCTCTGAGATTCTGATAACTCCAAAACAAACATATTTGCCATCAGGCGACGGGGGCTGTAGAAAATTCAGGTTAGAGGGGTCATAATTATACTTCTTTCGAAAGAAATCTTTATTTTCTGCAATTCGCTTATCTGTCCAGTCTTTCTGGGCATCCTTCACGGATGAAAGCAAACAGTTCCTTCTGTTGATTTGAAAGGAAGTTTTCCTTTGCCGGCTTCTCCGTCTTTTGGATTTTTAAGATTGGTTATCTGGATGAGTGACGCTTCTCCAATATTGAATTTATACAGGTTATCTTCCTTTCTGAAAAATAAAATATCAGGATCGACACCTCTTATGATATTGATAATCTTTCAGAAGCAATAAAATACCTTTTAGAAGTACGATTTTCTTTGTCAAAACTGTATATGCTGCCGCTTTTGATATAATATACGGTTTCCTGATCTTTGGTCGTCAGGATGGTATGTCCATTAAAACTCTGGTCATCTTTGAGTAAAGCAGGCTTTTCCGCTACCTTCCTTCCAGAAAATGGGACCGGATCCCAGGGCATTCGAAGGATTCCAGTTAAAATAGACGGTCTCTCCATCTGGAGACCATTTATGGCCTGTCGGTTGCCGGCCGATGACCCGTCGCCCTTCATTATATCTTCCAACTTAAGTGATTGGGCTGAAATGTGATAAAAGTATAAGAAAATTAGGATGCTCCTGTACAGTTTCATTTGTCTTTAATTAGTTTATGGCAATAATAGTATTAACTTGGTTTTTTCAGTTTGGATATTGAGTGAATAATGATAACATTTTAATTCAGCGCTCAGGCTTTATGTCCCCCTTTATACGGATACCCCATTATATTTTGTAGGTACTGCTATATAGTTTAATGCTTGGGTACCTATTTCGAAGAGAAGTAACTAAGGATAGTTAGTTGCTTCATCATAATGAAGTAATGTTGTAGTTTCATTTTTCATTTTGGTTTTTTATTATTATTAGCTCAAGTATTATCATTCAAAACTTTCTCTCATCCGGTTTGCGTTCAAAAATGATTTTCCATATTTCTTTCAAACGTACTGGCAATTTCTTTCAATCCATTTGATAATATAGATTGTTCCACAGAATTGTAACAATCACACTATTTTTTTGCCTAAATTGCCAATTTGGACAGATTTTGCTCCCGGTGTATCTGTTGTGGGCAGAATGGTCTCTCCGATCTCATCGAGCAGCGTGATCTGAGCAGGTGAGAATAATTCGCCGCTTGATTCCCCCTTCGGGTTTACATCCTGAGTTTAACAATACTTCTCCACCGACAAAAGGCAACACCCGTCATGATCGAAATTTGATTATAGTTCTTCTGTCCATTGATTCCGAATTTTATTAAATATTTCTTTTATTAAGTTCACTTACAGCGTATGCTACTGCTCTTGCAGTCAATGCCATATAGGTCAGTGAAGGATTTTGACATGCACTGCTGGTCATACAGGCTCCGTCTGTCACAGCTACATTGGTCGCATCCCATACCTGGTTATATCCATTAAGAACTGATGTTTTGGGATCCCGACCCATTCTGGCAGTTCCCATCTCTATGGATACCGTGACCAATATTATGACCGCTATCCCATGTTTTGATGTCCTTGGCTCCTGCCACTTCGAGCATGATTTTCATCTCATCCCGATGTCTTTGCGCATTTTCATTTCATTTTCCTGAAGCTCAGCATCCATCGCCAGGATGGGAAGGCCCCATTTGTCTGTTTTTGTTGGCCTTTAGATGGATCGGTAACCACATTTCCTGCTGCATCATAATACCGCTTATCGAGCATGATACGGTTATCATGATATGGTAGGGATTTCCCCAAAGCCGCCGCCGCCTATGCTCCAGGATCCAGGTACTCAGTGTTTCCTTAAGGTCCCTTCCTATGTTCAACTCGGCAACATCCCTTTGCCAACCTTCTCTACTTGCGGCACTCTGATATCAAATCCCCTGATGTAATCCCGTTTATCACCATTCAGATTCACAAATCTCGGGGTATAATCCATTAGGACGTCGTCCGTGAGTGTAGAAGTCATCAAAACCTTCGATTTTTCCACTGGCACCCAAATTGTAATGATGATCCATTACATTGTGTTAAGTTCGCCACTGCTTGATCCAAGTCCATCGGTCCAAATGTCTGTGGCAGAGTTCATAAGCAACCAGGTACTGTTGAGCGATGAAGCACATACAAAGACAATTTTACTGTTGAATGTAGGTGGTATTATTATCAGCTGTATCCTTGATTTCTACTCCTGTTGCTTTTTTGGTATCTTTATCATAGAGAATTCTGGTAGCAATGGCGTCTGTTATGATGGACAGATTACCCGGTTGCCATGGCTGCAGGCAAAGGTTGATGACTGGAGTGCTGAAATATCCGCCGTATGGACATCCCCCAACATCTGTACGGTATTGGCATTTGTTCCTATCAGGAAGATTGGATGTAAGATTTGCTACCCTGCCTATGAATAAGTGTCGGCTACCCTTAAAATGTTTATTAATTTTGCCCGCTGCATCTTTTTCCACAATATTGATAGTCCATGGCAGGTTGAAGAGCCCCGTCCGGCAGTTGAGGAAGACCTTCTTTTGATCCGCTTACTCCAATAAATTTCTCAACTTTATCATACCAGGGTGCAATATCTTTGTATCTGATAGGCCAATCCACAGCAATCCCGTCCCTGGCATTGGCATCGAAGTCCATCTCCCACTCCACCGGTAACTCTGCCTTCCCCAAAGAAACACTCCTTCCTCCCATCCGTTAGCTGCGCCACACAGGTAAATGGTTTTATCTCAGTATAGGGTGAGTCTAACTCACATTTGTCCACGCATCCATTACTACCTCACTTGCTGCCCATCCACGATGAATTACCGGAAAATCTTCCCGTTGCTTTTGTGTTGTCATCCGCGATGCTCCAAGTTCCCGCGGGTTGAGGGGATGCTGTTTTCAATCTTTGATATGCTCATGTTTTCCCCCACGCTCTATGATAAGTACTTTCAATCCCTTCTCTGTCAACTCTTTGGCAGCCCACCCACCACTTATACCACTCCCGACTACAATGGCATCAAAAGTATGTTGATCTTTTGCTTTTGTACTGATGTATATTGAATCACTCATCTGGCTCAAATGTCTCTTTGTTTTGAAAAAATGGTTAAAAGCGATTGGCATTGTAAAAATAGTATCTAAAAATATTTTTAAAAAAGTAAAAATATTTATCAGATGATAAAATTCATAATCATCTGATATACATATATTTATATAGTTTGTATTCATATAGTTACGTTTACAAACGTATTTACTCGTATATTAAACGAATCTGAATTTAGAAGCCCCACATCTTTGCATTGTCAACCGATCGAAAGATCAGATTTTTGTTTCACCCGTCCTGGATATACAAATAAACTAAACAAGCATATCACGGACACAAATATTTTTAATCATGAATAACAACATTAAAAACACAGTACAGCTGGTAGGCAACGCAGGAAAGATGTAGCGCTGACATCATTTGAAAATGGCAATAAGAAAGCCTCTTTCATTCTGGCCACAAACGAATTTTACACCAATAAAAGTGGTGAAAAGTAAAACAAACAGAATGGCATAAAATTGTAGCATGGGGAAAGACCGCCAGAAGATCTCGCCTCATCTGTTAAAAAAGGAAGTGAAATTTCAATTTATGGCAAACTCTGTAACAGGACATACACAGATAGCAATGGCACTGTGAAATACATTACCGAAGTGGTTGCCAGTGACTTTTTATCATCGGAAAAAAAAGTAGATTCTCCGGTAAGCGGTTCCTTTTTAAAAAAACATAGTTGAGCAAAATGTTGGATGATATCGAAACAGATGCATTTGTATCTATTGACAATTTCAATAAATGTTTCACTAGATATCATTCAGCATTTCAAAATTCGTATTTCATATTTCATAATTCATATTTCATAATTCGTATTTCGAATTTCATAATTCGCATTTCGTATTTCGTATTTCGTATTTCATAATTCAAATAACATTTAAAAATAAAATTAACATGACAAATTCACTTAAAAATTCAGTACAACTCATCGGCAATATAGGCAAAGACATCGTCCTTTCCACATTTGACAATGGCAATAAAAAGGCATCCATGGTGATCGCCACAAATGATTATTATACCAATAACAAAGGTGAAAAAGTAAAGCAAACAGAATGGCACAACCTCATAGCCTGGGGCAAAACTGCAGAACTCATGGCTGAGTCTATCGCAAAGAAACGAAGTTGCCATACATGGCAAGTTAACCAGCAGATCCTACACAGATAAAGAAGGAGCAACTAAGTATGTGACAGAAATCATAGTCAATGATTTTTATAAAATCGCCAGATCAGCTTAATTTAGCCCTCTACTATTATAAAAGTAACTGCATAGCATATTGCTAAATCCTGTTCGCTTGAAATATGTGCTTCTGAAATGTATCCAGCGGCACATATTTCATTTTTAGAGAGTAGTACTAACCCTTTATTCTCAATCCATAAAATCCTTTAAGTGCCATAGTTCATGATTTAATTATGATCGGCTCAAAATTTTTTAAAAATATAAAAAAATCCCTAAATCTGATCACAAAATATATTTTATTTTTTGAAGTGGTTCGCAGTGCATTTTACATTATCTTTGGTTCAAAATTGACCCGAAATGAAAAACCAAATCTTCGTATTACTCTCCATCATTTTCATATCCTTATCCTGCACATCCAAAAAAGACAACAGTGCGCTCCTCGATGCATCAAAAGATCAGGAATTGCTCGACAGATACTTCATGGCAGCTACTGCAGGGATGATCTCTACGTCCGATGAACTTAAATACGTATTCAAAGAACCATTGACTACTCAGATCAGCGACGAAGTCATTCAAAAAGTCATCACACTGACACCTGCGGCTGAAGGGAAAATAACCTTATCCAACAATACTATACTGACCTTTACTCCTAGTGTCCCACTTAAGTCAGGACAAACTTATAATGTATCACTGTCTCTCAAATCAATAGATAATAAAAATTTTGACAATATCGAATATCAGATTAAGACTTTTGCACAAGATATGAGAGTAGAAAGGGAAGGTATTATTCTCAATGACGATGGATCTGTATCGATGCTGGTTGGAGTCAAAACGGCAGACAAAATGAATCCGATTCAGCTAAAGTCTTGCTTTAAGACTGATGCATCCACGATAGAAATCGCTGAACGTATTCCAAATGACTATCTGGTTGACTTAAAATATAAAAATGGTTTTGGTAAGCAGTCTGTTATCAACTGGGATGGTAAAGAAGCCGGAGCAGACGTCAAAGGTGAAATAGCATTATTTGATTTCAACCCCGCTGTATTTGACGTAATTCACAGTTTTCACAATATTGCTGACAAAACTTTCAATATATACTTTTCACAAAAATTAAATAAGCAAGCTGATCTAACGGGCCTGCTCAAAGTTCAAAATGATAATACTTCTTACAATATTAAAGGAAATCTATTGACCATATTTCTTGGTGAAATAAGAAATGTGGATATAGCAAATATTACTTTAAGTAAAAATATAAGATCTGAGAAAGGTAAAACCCTGGTTTCTGACCAGTCTTTTGAAATCAGTCTCGCTTTTGATAAACCTGATGCCCAATTCGTCAGTGATGGAAATTATTTCCCATCTGAAGGTGACTTTAAAATTCCTGTCAAAACCCGCGCTTTGAAATCATTGCGCATAGTAGTGATAGAAATAAAACAGGAAAACGTAAATCACTATCTGGCATGGCAATCACTGACTTATGCTGATTACTACAATCTGCGGATGTATGGAAAGCCGGTGTATGATCAGGTTGTATCGCTTAACGAAGGACTCAATGATAATGAAGGCTGGACGGTTCATGGCATAGATCTCACTCAAAGAATCCGAAAAAATCCAGGCAGTATCTACCATATTAGCCTGGATTTCGGTCCTGAAAATACAACTATCCCGTGTGGAACAGAACTAAAGAAATATAAAATCAACTCCAGGATACCGGCAAATGAGTTTTTCACCATCAGAGACAATTACTATGAGGACTCTTATGTCTATTATGAAGATTACAAATGGGAAGAAAATGGAAATCCATGCAAGCTTGCATACTATATGAACAGAGAGCCTATCCACCGCATCTTTATTTGTTCAGACTTTTCTGTAGTAGCAAAAAAAGCGGGAGATTCTTATTATATAGCCCTAAGCAAACTTTTGGATTTATCAAGCGTGGGCGGGGCAGATCTGTCGTTATACAGCCTGCAGGCAGAAAAAATGGCTTCTGCCATAACTTCATTAGATGGATTTGCTGAATTCCATAACATAAGGGATGAGGCCGCGGTATTAAAAATATCTAAATCAAATCAGGTGACATATCTTGTACTTGACGCAAATCAAAGCAACACACTCACCGAATTTGATATAGCCGGCGAAAGGTCAGAAACAGAAACTGAATTTTATGCATATACGGATCGAGATGTATGGAGACCGGGAGATAGTATCTATGTCGATCTGATGATCAATAAAATGAATTCGAACCTACCCGCAGGAATGCCAATTGTCATGACGTTTTACAATCCTGAAAATATGATCACCAGTGAACAGATACAGCAAATCAATCTGGACAATAAATTGATTTATAACTTTACGCTTTCAACATCCCCTTCTGCAAAGACTGGTGTCTATCGTTGTATATTCAGGATCGGACCAAAGTTGGTGCGCAAAAATATCAGAATTGAAACTATAAAGCCAAACACAGCTGAAGTAATATATTCATTTGCAAAAATGGAAGAAAACACTATATATGACGATAAAATTTCAGGTACCATAAATGCAAAATATCTGACTGGATTTGACCTGGCCAATGCAAAAGTAAAAGCGACAGGAAGGGGCAGGAAAATATCACAACCATTTGGAGATTACAAAGATTATATTTTTGATGTTATGGACAATCATATCATGGACAATAATTTCGATGTTCTGGATCTGCAGACAAATGACAAAGGGTCAGCAGCGTTTACCGGAAAGCAGGAGTTTAAATCTTACAATTCTCCTATAAGTGTATCGATAGAAACCGAAACCATATTGCCGGGAGGTGGCACCAATAAAGAAGGGAAAACGATATTGATATCCCCTTTTGAGACGTATCTCGGGGCCAAACGCAAAGAAGGTTCAGGATGGAATGGCAATCATACTTTTGCTGAAAATATTGAAGTTACCCTAATCAATCTCACCAATAAAGGAAAGGTGAATACAGCACCAAATACAGTCAATTATCAGATACAGCGACATATTGAGTCCTGGTGGGTGGATAAATACAGACTCAGATCATCTGGAAATTTTGTCAATTCTGAATTCTGGCAGGATGTGGACAATGGAAGCACTTCCATTACCGGAAAAAGTAAAATTACTTTGCCAAAAGGTTCATTATCAAAAGGTGCGTACAAAATGACTATGACCGATGAATCTTCAGGACATAAGACCCAAACTTATTTTACTGTGTATGATGGTTTGGAAAGTATTCCGGGTGCCCAACCATACATTGTGGAATTTCAAACAGATAAAGATACATACAAAGCCGGCGAAACCGTCAAGGTAATGATGCCTGATATCGAGGGCGCAAAAGTACTCGTAAGTGTAGAGCGCGGAAATAGGATCATCAGTCAAAGCTGGCATATACTCGCTAAAAATAACAATATCCTGCAACTAAAATCAAATGAGGAGTGGTCACCTAATGTATATATTCACGCTACCATAATGCAGAAATATAAACAGGAGTCAAATGACCTGCCATTAAGGCTCTATGGGATCAGGCATATCAAAATGGATGGCTCTGTGCCCAGTCTTAAACCCGTAGTAAGTATTCCTGATAATTTAGAATCAGGTAAGACATACAATTTCACCGTTGCAGAAAGTCAGGGAAGGCCATTAGAATATACCTTATCTCTTGTTGATGAAGGACTACTCAATTTAACTGGTTTTGCTACCCCGGATCCGGCGAAACATTTTAACGGAAAGTTTCCCCTGCTGGTAAAAACCTGGGACATCTACCAGTATCTGATTAACTATTTCAAAGGTAAATTTGCAGGTATTATATCAATAGGAGGTGATGATGCCTACAATCCGGACGCCATTGCTGAGATTAACCGGTTCAAGCCGCTATCTATCCACCAGGGATCATTCAAAATATTCAAAGGTGGAAAAAATCCCCATACTATCACGATACCTAACTACATTGGTAAGGTAAGATTGATGATTTCAGCTACCAGCGGTGATAATTTTGGTAAATTTGAAAAATCAATTCCTGTAAAAAATCCACTCATGGTTCAGTCTCAGTTTCCACGGACGCTCAATGTCAGTGACAAATTTCAGCTGCCTGTTACTATTTTTAAAGATGATCCCAATATCAAAACAGCTGATCTCACTGCCAAGGCTGACCCGAAGATGATTAAAGGATTTAATGCATCTAAATCAATCACATTTAATGGTAAAAATCAAATATCCAACATGTTTGACTTAGAAGTCCTTAATAAGACAGGCAAACTCAATGTGGAATTGGGGGTATCAGGTGGTGGTAAAAGTATGAAAGAATCAACCGACATTCTGATCAACTATCCCAACTCTTATGAATCTTCAGATACCAAAAATATTGTAGAGTCAGGATCAAAAATTTCAGTCATCGTTAAACCTAAAGGCTATGAAGAAGTCTTCACTTCAACCGTAATGATCAGTGGCCTTAAAGTACCGAATTTTACACAATATGTAGCAGATCTGGTCACATATCCTTACGGGTGCCTGGAACAAACGACTTCTTCCGGATTTGGCCAGCTTTATCTCGACAAAATAGTACCACTTGACCCAAAAGAAAATAAAGAACGCCTCGAAAACCTGCAAGCTGCAATCAATAAAATATCCCGCTTTCAGCAATCATCCGGCAAGTTCAATTATTGGGATGGAACTTACTATCATGCCTGGTCAGATATCTATGCCGGGAATTTCATGATCGAAATGAAAAGGCTTGGCTACCTGAACAATAATTCCGATATGCTTACCCGGTGGATGGAAGTACATAACAGTACAGCCAATAACTGGTCGATATCAGAAACTACCAGTGACTATGTCTATGAATCTGAAACCCTTGCCCAGGCATTCAGATTATTTGTTCTTGCTAAAGGAGGCAAACCCGCAAAATCTGCTATGAACAGATTTGTCACGTCAAATAAATCCAAAAATCCAATTGCCTGGTGGCTTTTGGCTGGAAGTTTTCAATTGAGCGGTTACAATTCAAAAGCCAAAGAATTTATAATAAAAGCGGAAAGCCTTCAGAAAAATTATGATGAAAATAGAAGTTATGAGTCTTTTGGAGACCAGGGTCGTGATTCGGCTATCATTGTAGAAGTCCTCAGCTACATTGATGGAGAAGCAAAAAAACTGGAAGCGTACTATGATCAGATGGTAGAAACCTTAAACAAAATGGCCTGGACCAGTATAGAAACTAAAGGATTTGCCTTTGTTGCAGCGTATAAATACTTTGGTAAATCCCTCAACATTTCCGGACAGGTCCAATATTCTGTAACTGGATTGCCGGGCGGTGTTAAAAGTTATCAGCATTCTGCTTTTGAACCACATGTTTTTAATATTGAGAAATCCGCTTACAATAAACCGTTAACCATTCAGAATACCGGAAAAGGAAGGCTTTATATCTATCAGTCTGACAGATTTATCGATAATAATCTCAACAAAGAAGCAGCATCAAGCAATCTTGGTATTTCTGTTGACTTTAATAATGCCACGCGACATACTTCCGGTACAGATGCATCCATAGGTGATGATTTATTTATCAATATCCGGGTTAGCAATCCATCTGCACTGGAAATAAATGATCTTGCATTGAATTTGAAAATGCCAACAGGTCTGGAAATCATCAATCCTCGATTATACGAAACAGAAGTAACTAAAACCAATGGTTCTATTACTTATCAGGACTTTAGGGATGACAGGGTTTACACCTTTTTTAAATTAAAAGCCGGCGGATCTGAAATATTTACATTTAAAGCCAAGGCCGCATTTACCGGAGATTTTTACATGCCTGCTGTGAGTTGCGAGCACATGTACAAAGGGTCGGTTTATGCCAGGACAGAATCCCGAAGAGTGGGGATAGGAAAGTAGGAAATGATTGAACTATTGTGATCATGCTAATTTGATATATCTGGAATAAAAGGATTTTATAGTAATAGGTTTAATACTAAATTTGAACAAGATAAACGCTGCGAGGTTAACCAGATTTACCTTGAGCCACGAATTCTGATGATATTTTCTGGCAGAAACAGTGGCTGGATTCTGAATTATTTTGTATGGTAGATTCAGTTTTCTAACCCTTCGTATCAATTCAAAATCCTCCATGACACAAAAATCTTCATTATAACCATTCAATTGATCATACATCGTTCTGGTCATAAATTGTATCTGATCACCGCCTCCTGCAAACCACCCGTCTCTTTGTGTAAAAGATTCATTCACCTTAAGCATAAATATAGAAGGTTCAAACCTGTAAGAAAAAAATCCGAATACATATCCATCTCTGATTGCCTTCATTATATCCTGAATAAAACTATCCGGCGGAATCACATCAGCATGTAAAAAAACCAAAATATCTCCTCCAGCTAAGGCGGCTCCCTCATTCATTTGTGTAGCCCTGCCACGTCCTTTTGTCCTGTGGTATTCAGTGTTTTCAGATGTTAAGGTATCTCTTAACATGTCAGTGCTATCGGGGCTATCTGCTATTATCACTTTAGAAAGATGATTCTCTCTTACTTCTGCAAAAAAGTGTATTAGCCGCTTTACATTTTCGGCTTCATTGAGTGTCGGAATGATAATAGAAATAGTTTGCACTTTCATAATTTTCCGCTAAAATATCCCCAGACATCTTAATTTAGTAACTTTATTCAACTTTAATTGTTTTTTTTCTAATTATGAAGTCAACTTACCATTTTATTGTGTGTCTCCTATACTCTATTGCCTTATGCTTTGGATTAAGTCATGACATATCTGCTCAGGAGAAACCCAACAATTATATTGCAGAAGCTAAAGCGTTTTTAACAGCCATCAGAAATAAGGAAAATACCGATATTTTTGTAAAAAGCTTTTGCAAATTGCAATATTGAACAACTTAGCCAACAGGTAGAAACGGACGAACAAAAACTTGCTTTCTGGCTTAACATGTATAATGCATATATTCAGAACATACTTACTAAGAATCCTGAAAAATACAACGACAGGGGCAGCTTCTTTAAAGATAAACAACTGAATATCGGTGGAAAGTTATTTAGTTTTGCAGATATAGAACATGGAATACTCCGACATTCGCAGCACGAATTATTTTTAGGATATATCACCAGACCTTTTCCAGATAATACCGAAAAAATGCTAAGGGTTAAAAAACGAAACTGGCATATACATTTTGCTCTGAATTGTGGTGCAAAATCATGCCCACCGGTTGCCATCTATGATGAATCGAGAATTGATGAGCAATTGGGTGCCGGAGCAAAAAAGTATCTGACTGCATTCACTTCCTATCGAAAAGAAGAAAATACGGCTTATGTCACATCGCTTTTTAGTTGGTTCAGAGGTGATTTTAATGGAATAAAGGGTATTAAAGAAATATTATTAAAATTTCATCTCATTCCTGACACTAGTGTAAGACTGAAAACATCGGAGTATGACTGGACACTTGATTTAGGTAATTTTGTAGATCTTTAACGTATGAAGAATTACCTTCTAATCCTCACAGGCATATAATCAAAACTTTCAGAACTTCACTATATCACTCTAAAAGACAATGATTTAATAAATCATTGAGAAGTCAATAAGTATTTGAATCGATTGATACTTACTGAGGTGGTATTTTAAAATCGTTGATTTTTATTCAACTCCAACAGAGAAATCAAATAGTTTGATTGCATCACCCTTTTTAATAAACCTGCTTACTCTGAAGAGGGCATGGCCAAAAGTGATCAAAATTCAATAATACCTAAATAATATGAAAGAATAAACCTTTGATAATTAACACTAATAAAACGACTAATGTGTAAATATGTCCTGGTATAGAATGGGCCTCGGATATTCTTCATTGTATGCACACTTGATCACATCAAATGCCGTTACAATGCCTTTCAGCTCATTATCGACATTTACTACCGGGATCATTTTAAATCTCTTGTCTGCAAAAAGTTCAGCAGCTGTACCGACTTTGTCTTTCGGAGTAATTTTCACAACTTTGGTAGTCATCACATCGCGCACTCTGAGGTCGTTTTCCAGATTGTATCTCGAAACTTTCAGAACGTCTGATGATGTAATCAAACCTACAAGCTTACCATGATCTACAACAGGTATTTGCTGTACTTCTGACTCCATAAATAGTTGCGAAAGGTCCTCAATAGACTGACTTGGATGGGCAATGACAGGGTCTTTAGTCATAATTGAGCGTACTTCCAGATTCATCATAGCATGATCGATTTTAAGGTTATTAAATGCAAATGAAAATTATTCACGAATATAATCAATAATTTCGATAAGTAAAATTTTTTACAAAGTATATTTAGTTTATAAATATTTTGAAGAACAGAGTAACCGGATCATAGGAATAATCAGAATATAAAATCCGAGAAAGTATTCCTTTTTAAGAAATTGTCCCCAGTTCAGATTAAAATATTTTTATCATCGGAAATATCCTAAAAATCTATAATTAACAATAGTACGATATTCCTAATCTGACTATGAAATTTCATTATACCGGGCCGATATCTAAATCTTAATAAGCTTTAAATTTAGCGATGTTCAGAATATTTTGAAACAATCTTTCCAGCAAACTGTACTCGTTGGTTTGGATGTTGATTTAACTTATTCATCGATATTATTTGATTGGCCATATCAGAGTATAATTTTACTCCCATATAACTATCAAATCAACTTACTGAAGGGGTTCAGTTTGCTCCGGAATCACAGATCCAGATTGCTCCGGATTGAGTGGTTCATTTTACTCCCGAATACTCAACAAACCACTAAAAAAACAAAAGCGCAGGTGATGCCCCAATAAACCAGACACCCTAATGGTATTCCGCAGAAATTCTGGATAGCAAAGTTTCTTCATTGCTAGGATTAGTATCGATTGGTTGGGGCATAATATTATTTTGCTATTTTTTTTTAAAAAAAGATCCTTTGGGTTAATGGCGTTTCAAATTCCATTTGAAACACATGAAGTATATTGCAAATAAAATTTGAAATGCCGTTAATTATCACTCCAGATCTAACTGATTCTGCTTGAAAGCCCAATATTTTTCACACTTTCAATTTTAGTCAGGTCAAACCAAAAAGGAATTTCATAATTCATCAATCATTTCCGTTCATGTCAGTAAATAATTCTGCTTTCGGCTTTGGTTTTACTTTATGAAACTCCTTACTTTCCCACATTGTCATTAATTCATCTTTATGTATTTCTACCAATGCTTATACTTACTTTAAATTTACTGACAAGTAAATCTCCATTTAACAAACTACCGTTTTCTATCAAAATATTGGCTTCATTCTCATTATATTTAACTTTAAAATCGGTGAGTTGTGATCATTAAAAAACATATATACTACAATTCCAAAAAAATCTGCTTATCTCAGGCATTGGCCTTCTTTAAATTCAAAACAAAGAGATAAAATATTTTCTTGTCAGACCTAAGCAGATAAGACCACCTCATTATAAGTGGGTCAGTATCGCCGGAATATCCTTTTTTAACGGAAGGGGTCGGGATATGGGTATAAATTCATGTATTACCATATCACAATTTAATGAAGAAACCACAAACTATGGCTTGTGGGTGCGTTGGACCGGGTGTGGGTAAAATGACAATAACTCTTTTTCTACACCTTCCCAATTACCAATCACATCTTCATTGGTAAATCTTATAACTTTGTACCCGATTGCTTCCAAATCAGCTTGTCTCTCTTGATCGTATTCTTGCTGTTGTTGATGAATACGACCATCTATTTCAATGATCATTTTATATTCAAAATCACTACTAACCGACTTAAAATAAAAAGGTGGGTTAACCTCAAAGATTAACCCTTTTGTCATACCTTTTGGCTACCAAACACACTAAGTATGACAGTCAAAGATAACTCAAAAAAATTTAGTCGGTCAGCCAATTTTCAAACAATTGATTGATTTTATACCAAAAGATAAGTTTTCAATATTAGCACTAACCTACAAAACAGATAAGCATTACAGGTCATTCCCCTGCTTGGACACAACTGATCACTATGCTTTTTGGAATATTAAGCAGATGTGATTCTATGGGTGAAATATGTGATGGAATGATGGGAATGCAAGGTAAATTAAATCATCTTGGACTTAAATCGTCACCTGCCAGGAGTACTGCCGGTGATGGATTGAGAGAACGGGACAACGTGTTTTTGAAAAGCTGTACTTTGAACTTCTGCAACATTTTAGTCAATTTTGTCGGTCAGCCGCATTAATAATGTATCATTCAGCGACCTATTTATCTTTGATTCGAGTACCATTAGACTATTCTCTGATATTATGAAAGGTGTGGGGCGCAATCCAAAGGATGACGGCAGGAAGAAAGGTGGGCTCAAAGTCCATATGCTCATTGATGCACACGCTGATACCCCTGCGTTTGTAAAGATCAGGGGAGGCCAAATGTCATGATAAAACTTTATTCAATACCTAAACCTTCCTGAGCATAGTATGGTGGTGTTTGACAGGCCTATAACCATTACCTCCAATTTGCTAAATTTACAGGCAAGAAGATCAATTTTGTATGTAGATTGAAGGAAAATGCAGTATATGACATCATAGAACAAACATATTGTAAAGAACTGAACGACACAGAATATGGTGTCTCAAAAGAAGAACACATACACCTTAAATACAAGGACAACGGAGAAGAAAAAGCGTTGTGCTTGGAGGAAAGTCACATACAAAGACGAAAAAGGAAGGGTATATGAGTTTATCACCAATAACTTTGAAATAAAAAGAGAAGAAGTCGCTTATATATATAAACTCAGGTGGAATATAGAGCTCCTGTTCAAGAAGTTGAAACAAAATTTTCAATTGCACTTTTTCTATTCAGAAACAGAAAACGGGA
>JADKGI010000028.1 GCA_016722285.1 Saprospiraceae bacterium | reverse complement strand
CTTAAAAATAAAAAAGTGGGTTAACCTTAAAGAAAATTCTATCCCTTTTGTCATACCATGGCTACAAACACACTAAGTATGACAGTCAAAGATAACTCAAAAAATTTAGTCGGTCAGCCAATTTTCAAACAATTGATTGATTTTATACCAAAAGATAAGTTTTCAATATTAGCACTAACCCACAAAACAGATAAGCATTTACAGGTCATTCCTGCTTGACACAACTGATCACTATGCTTTTGGAATATTAAGCAGATGTGATTCTATGGGTGAAATATGATGGAAAGGATGGGTATGCAAGTAAATTAAATCATCTTGGACTTAAATCGTCACCTGCCAGGAGTACTGCCGGTGATGGATTGAGAGAACGTGGGACAACGTGTTTTTTTGAAAAGCTGCACTTTGAACCCTGCAACATTTTAAGCCAATTTTGTCGGTCAGCCGCATTAATAATGTATCATTCAGCGACCTATTTATCTTGGATTCGAGTACCATTAGACTATTCTCTGATATTATGAAAGGTGTGGGGCAATCCAAAGGATGACGGCAGGGAAGAAAGGTGGGCCCAAAGTCCATATGCTCATTGATGCACACGCTGATACCCCTGCGTTTGTAAAAGATCAGTAGAGTACAAATGTCATGATAAAACTTTATTCAATACCTAAACCTTCCCGAGCATAGCATGGTGGTGTTTGATAGGGCTATAACCATTACCTCCAATTTGCTAAATTTACAGGCAAGAAGATTAATTTTGTATGTAGATTGAAGAAAAATGCAGTATATGACATCATAGAACAAACATATTAGAAAGAACTGAACGACACAGAATATGGTGTCTCAAAAGAAGAACACATACACCTTAATACAAGGACAACGGAGAAGAAAAGCGTTGTGCTTGAGGAAAGTCACATACAAATAGAAAAGGAAGGGTATATGGAGTTTATCACCAATAACTTTGAAATAAAAAGAGAAGAAGTCATTATATATAAACTCAGGTGAATATAGAGCTCCTGTTCAAGAAGAAACAAAATTTTCAATTGCACTTTTTCTATTCAGAAACAGAAAACGGATAAAGACACAAATATGGTGCACATTGATAGCACAATTACTACTTCTGGTACTAAAAGTAAAATCTGAAACAAAAAAGCCTTCTCTACAGTGGCAGCATTGGTCAGGATCCACATGATAAGCCCTCACATAGATGTAATCTGGATGGTTGAAAACAGCCGCAGAACTTATGTAAAAGCCACAAAGACAAAAAAAATAAATCACCCTGTCCTCAATTATCGATCTTTTAAAATATGGGGGTACTAAAGGAAGTCTTAAACAATGGTCATTGACAGTCAGTTGTTTACGAGTGATATTTGGTGAATTATAATTTAAGTCGGTTAACAGTGATAAAGTTACATATATGCCCTCCGGTAAAATCTATGATAAGGCCAAACAAAACTATGTACAGGAACTTTAAAGACTCTTTTTTACCAAATGAATATCCGCCATAATTGTGATTATATCGCCGCAGCATTGCGTCTAAAATATAAATGAAATAAGATTTTTGGCAAAAAAAAATATAAAAAATGGCTCCATGAATCGAAAAACCAGCAAAAAACCATGATAAAATTACAGTCGAATTGAGACAATAAAACTAGATGCTTTGAAGGATCCCTGCAATGAGACCCACCGTTTTTATTGGTATAGATTTTAGAGAATTTTAAATTGATAATTAGGAATCGAATATGGAGCATTATGATAGATGCAAAGTGGATATGTTTAATGCCGGAGAGATTAAACTATTCGATTGGGAACCTATTTTTGTAATAGTATCTCGTAGGTTTGATGCATCCTCATGTATATGACCAGTTTTACGGATCTTGAGAGATGCCATTGGAAAACATTTGTCGCAAGAGCCTGTTTTGGGCCAAATTGAAGGTCCAATCAAATACCTCAATAATCTTTCGTCCTATTGATATTCATTTTCTCACACCTACGGAATCTTCTGGTTATTGAAAATTTATTCCTGGGAATATCTGGTGCACAATTTTGGTGAGTCAGGATAGAATAAATAGCTCCTATAAACCTGCCGATAGAAAAATCATTTTCATTTGGGCATGAACGGTGCTTTGCGTTCACCGATCGTCGATTATTGTAAATGCAATTCAATTCATCAAATCTGTTTTTAGTCGGCAGTTTTGTTGTTCGACAAATATCCAGATGTATAAAGTTAATTGTCAAACGGGTATAACAGCCAGATTTCTTTGATGGATATGTTTTTTCATATTAGTTTTATGTGGGGAATAAGTTTCAAACTTAAACTATAAAAGGAAATTTATATAAATTCAATTCAGCGTCAATGCCGATAACAATCACAAGACAAATAAAAGTATTTGCGACATCATACCCAAAGCTTTTCTGACGAATTGGGATATAAAGGCGTGAAATGGAAGATGTCAAGCATGGCAGAATCCAAATTATTTACTCAGGCAAATTTATTTATCAAAAAAATGAGTACAAAAATAAAATCCTTTTCTTATAGGCACAGAATGCAATAAAAAACAAATTGCCCTAACTTTTTTATGGAAAGTAAAATCTCAAAACATCCCATTCAAAAAGATAAGAAATATGACTTTTCAATTTTGATTCCTACATGGAATAATTTGGGATTACTCCAAAATTGCCTCACAAGTATTGAAAAGAATTCCGTACTAAAAATTCAACCCATTGTCATTGTAAATGAAGGATCAGATGGGACTCTGGAATGGATAAGGGATAGTAATAAGTATGATTATTTGCATTCTGAAAATAATCTTGGAATCTGTTATGCCCTGAATATAGCGCGCCCAATGGTAAAATCTGACTATATCATGTATGCCAATGATGACATGTACTTTTTACCAGATTGGGATGTTTTGATAATGCATGAAATACATATGATTGGACATCATAATTTTATGCTTTCTGCCACTTTGATCGAACCACACAATACTGGTAACAGATGTGTATCAGTAGCAGATTTTGGAGACAGCCTGGAGACATTTTCTGAAGACGCACTTATGAATTCTTACACCAGATATAAAAAATCTGACTGGAAAGGAAGCACATGGCCACCTAACATAGTTCATGTAAATATGTGGGATCTGGTAGGTGGCATGAGTATAGAATTCAGTCCCGGTATGTATTCAGACCCCGACTTCAGCATGAAACTGTATAAAGCAGGCGTACGACATTTCAAAGGACTCGGCAATTGTCTGGTATATCACTTCGGATCTAAATCTACTACTCGTATAAGAAAGAACAACGGGCGCAATACTTATCTCATGAAATGGGGAATGACAGCCAACTCTTTTTCTTCAAAGTTTCTTCGAACAGGAGAGCCGTGGTCACCACTAAATTCTCCACCAAAATTAAATGCTTTTCATCTTTTTATCAATCAATTAAAAAGAATGAAAGGTGCCATGAGTTATTAAATCCTCCCATATTGGGCTGTTACTTTATATTGTAATAGTAATTGTCTAAGTAATATTAAATTCAATAAATGATAATACACTTAATCTACTATCTGCAACTTGGCAAACTGAAGCATGATTCTTTTTTCAGGTGTGTCAGTAAGTGCATCAAAATAGATGGTAGCAACCAGTCTTTCATCTACACTAATGACTTTGCCCTGACCAAATTTAAGATGGATGACTTCCATGCCTTCTTTGATTTCTGCAGGATTAGCCGCTTTAAAATCGGCAGGATTCACAGATATCATAGGCTTATTTGGACTAAGTGACCTGAAGTTTCCCAAAATTTTAGGCTCTCCAAACTCCGGTTTTTTTGTAACAGAAATGATAGAATCCAGATTGCGGTCAGAAATCTCTTCGAGAAACCGGCTCGGATCATTATACCTCATCTGCCCGTATTGATACCTGCTGTTAGCTTAAGTTAGGCAAAGCAATTCTTCAGCTCTTGTAATGGCCATAAAAAAGACGACGCTCTTCATCTACCTGATTGCTTTCACCAGTGCCATATAACTCGGAAATAAATTTTCTTCCAAGCCAACAACAAATACTGATCTGAATTCAAGTCCCTTTGCGGAATGAACTGACATCAGAGTGACATTGTCAGGGTTTTCTTCTTTTTGATCAGCATCGGTCATCAACGATATCGTCTGCAGATAAGCTGATAAACTCCTGTCAGTAGAACCTTCTTCACCTATCTGGAGCTCGTCATCCTGTACAAACTCCTGAATACCATCCAAAAGTGATACTATATTTTCAAGTCTGCTCTGTCCTTCGGGAGATTTATCTTCTTTCAGCAGTGTTTGTACCCCACTGTTTCTGGCTATATAGTCTGCTATTTCATATGCATTGGCCTTTACAGCTTTTGCTTTGAATGCATGGATGAGTTGTACAAAATCACCTATACTTTTTCTGGATCTATTGTTAAATTCAATCTTGGTCAGCACTTCCCACATGCTCATATCGTTATCATCAGCAAGCTTTGATATCTGCTCAATAGTGCTTTCTCCTATGCCCCGACGCGGAAAGTTGATAATTCTCTTCAGTGCTTCATCATCTTTATCATTGATCGTCAGGCGCATATAGGCGATAAGGTCTTTGATCTCTTTTCTTGAGTAAAATGACAAACCACCATACACTCTGTACGGAATGTTGTACCTGCGCAGTTGTTCTTCAAAAATTCTGGACTGACCATTAGTACGATAAAGGATGGCTATATCTTTATTGTGTAGATTATGTCTGTTTTTTTGTTCAATAATCGTATCGGCCACCCTCTTTCCTTCTTCAGTCTCTGTCATGGTTTTGATGACTTTGATCTTATTTCCTTCTGTTTTGTCTGTCCAGATTTTCTTTTGAATCTGACGAGCGTTGTGATTGATTACTTCATTGGCAGCTTCCACTATGAATTGGGTAGAACGATAATTTTGCTCCAGTTTATAGGTTTTCAGTTCCGAAAAATCGTGCTCAAACTGAAGAATATTTTCGATAGTTGCTCCTCTGAATGAATAAATGCTTTGGGCATCATCCCCTACTATACAGATATTATTGGGACTGCCAGGGTAGATCGACAATAACTTGAGAATTTCGTACTGGAGATAATTGGTATCCTGAAACTCATCGACCATCACATACTGAAACTGTCGTTGGTATTTCTGGCGCGTATTATCGGGATTCTGATATAAAAGTTTGAACATCTGTAGCAACAGATCATCAAAATCCATAGCCCCGGCCCGTAAGCATCTGGCTGCATATTTTTCATAAATGAGATGAATAAGAGGCCTCCTGTTCATTCGGTCATAAGCCATGAGCTCATCATTGATTACATAGGCTTTGGGTGTGATAAGGTTGCTCTTAGCAGCTGAAATTCTGGATCTGACAATACCCGGAGAATACACTTTTTGTCCAGATTCATCTGGGATATGATCTCAGATACAACACTTTTAGTATCATCTGTATCATAGATAGTAAAATTATTAGGATATCCGATGCGGTGAGCTTCTACTCTCAATATCCTGGCAAAAAGCGAGTGGAATGTGCCCGCCCAGACTCTCTGTGCTTTTATACCAACTACCCTTTCTATCCGGTCCTTCATTTCGCGGGCCGCTTTATTGGTAAATGTGAGAGCCAATATATTACCCGGTTGGATGCCGCTATGTATCATATGAGCAATCCTGTAAGTAAGTACCCGCGTCTTGCCTGAACCCGGGCCAGCTATGACCATAACAGGCCCCTCTATACAAGATGCTGCCTGCCTTTGTACATCGTTGAGTTCGTCGAGATATGAGTATCCTACTTCGCGCATAAGGCTGCAAAGTTGGTGAAATTTAAGCAATTCAGAAGACTATCGAATTATATATTTTATTAATATTATCAGATTATCCCAATATCATACCTATTGGGCAGTGATCAGATCCGAGCTCCTGGTCAAGAATAAAAGCTTTCTTGATCATGCTATTCATCCTGTTATCTAAAAGGAAATAATCTATGCGCCAACCCAGATTTTTTGCCCTCGCTCCAAAACGTGCACTCCAGAATGAATACTGCACTTTATCCGGATTTAAATACCTGAAAGTGTCAGTAAATCCTTTCGAAAGTATTTTGTCCATCCCATCTATTTCAACCTGAGTATATCCGGATGTTTTATTGTAATTTTCTTTTGGTCGGGCCAGATCAATCGCCTGGTGTGCTACATTAAAATCTCCCGTAACGATGACATTTTTTTTCTGACGTAATTTGGACAGATATTGAGAGAAATCTTCATCCCATTCTGCCCGGTAATCCAATCTTTTGAGTCCTTCACCACTATTAGGAACATATACATTGACCAGGTAAAAGTCATCAAACTCCGCCGCAATTACTCTGCCTTCATTATCATGTTGTACCACTCCCATGTCCATGATTACAGATTTAGGTTCAGTTTTTGAAATGATACAAACTCCTGAATATCCTTTTTTATCCGCAGAATTACTGTGTATGTGATATCCTTCCAATTTTGAGAGTGCTTCAGCTACCTGATCATCCTGGGCTTTGGTTTCCTGAATACAAAAAACATCCGCATCAAAAGCTAAAAACTGATTTAGAAAATCCTTACCTACTGCGGCTCTTATGCCATTTACATTCCAGGAAATAAATTTCATTATGAAAAATTTGTGAAGTGAAAAATTGACTGCAATATTAGTTGAAAATACTGAATATTAAAAAATAAAATTTTATCCGGAAATTTTTGACAAGTAAGTTGGCATCATATTTGTTAAAATCATAATACATAATTAATTATTATTCAAAAACACATATTATGGTGCGAAAATTTTGTGTTTTTTTGTTCGCTACATTGGCAATATCCATTTTCAGTATTGGGCAAAAAAGAGAATGTTTTACAGATACTTATCTCGAGACAGAAATAAAATCCAATCCGGATAGATTGGTCAAACTCAATGAGATCGAAAAACATACCCGCGACTTTCAGAATTCAGTTTCTAACAGAGGTGTTTCTATTATTAACATCCCGGTAGTAGTACATGTAGTCTATAAAGATGTAAATACAAACCTCAGCGACACTCAGATAAAATCTCAGATAAATGTATTGAATGAAGACTTCAGACGAAAAAATAAAGATGCAAATAGTTTTTGGCCACAGGCAGCAGATTCAGAAATAGAATTCTGCCTGGCAAGTCAGGACCCGTCAGGCAAAGCTACCAATGGTATAACGAGAACATATACGTCTTCAACTTCATTTCCGTCAACAGGTGATGCTATAAAATTTACCTCAACAGGTGGAGCTGATGCATGGCCGGCTGACAGGTACCTTAATATATGGGTATGTGATATCACTGGAACCATATTGGGATATGCCCAATTTCCGGGTGGAAAAGCCGAAACCGATGGAGTCGTCATTGACTATAAAGTTTTTGGCACAGGACCAAATGTAACACAGGGTTTTCATTTGGGAAGGACAGCAACCCACGAGGTGGGACACTGGCTAAACCTGAAGCATATATGGGGAGCAGCGGATTGCACGACTGATGATCTTGTATCTGATACGCCACAATCCAATGGACCCAACTACGGTTGCAACAAAGGTCACTGGTCATGCGGATCGTTAGACATGATTGAGAACTTCATGGACTATTCAAATGATGATTGTATGAATATTTTTACCGCCGGTCAAAAATCAAGAATGCAGTCCTTGTTTTCATCAGGTGGTTTCAGATACAGCATAATAAATTCTAACGGCTGCACTACCCCACCTCCGTCAAATACCTCGTGTGGTAAAATAAATATTGATCTTACTTTTGACAATTATCCACAGGAAACCAGTTGGGAAATCAAAAACGAGAATGGATTGATTGTTCTTGCCAGTTCAAAGTATCTGAGCTCTCAAAAAAATTCTCAAATAATAATAGATACCTGTTTGCTTGCAGGGTGTTATACTTTTACTATTAAGGATGCGTATAGTGATGGCATGTGCTGTAGTTACGGGTATGGAGGTTATAAGGTTTCATCTGATGCAAAGCTGCTTTTCAACGGTGGGGCTTTTGGAAAATCAGCGAGTCATAATTTTTGTATTGCTACCCAACAGCCTACGTGTACAGATGGTATCAAAAATGGCAGCGAAACAGGAATAGACTGTGGAGGTCCTACATGTCCGGTATGCCCTACTTGTACAGACGGTATCAAAAATGGTAAAGAAACGGGTAAAGACTGCGGCGGTCCTGATTGTATCGCTTGTGCTACCTGTACAGATGGAATCAAAAACGGTACTGAAACAGGAGTAGATTGTGGTGGCCCGACATGTCCGGTATGCCCCACGTGTACTGACGGTATCAAAAATGGTAAAGAAACGGGAATTGATTGCGGCGGCCCTGATTGTTTAGCATGTAATAGTGGAAATAGTACAGGCAATGGAAATGGTGGGAATACAAGCGGTGGCTCTGGAAGTAACAATCCATCGTCAGGCACCCTTCTGGCCTCGTACTTTGAGACTGGCTGGGACAACTGGACAGGTGGCCTGACAGATACAGAGAGATACAAAGGTGCCTTCTCATGGGAGGGTGAGTATTCCATTATGCTGCGAGATGATACTGGTGATGAGGCTGCAATGACTTCTCAGGAATTGAATATCAAAGGACTGGCTGCTGTAAAAATCGAATTTTCCTTCTATGCATACAGTATGGAAAAAGATGAGGATTTCTGGTTGATGTATCATGATGGAACCAGATGGAATACGCTGAAAGCTTACGCCAGTGAGAAAGAATTCTTCAATGACAATTTTTATTCTGTCACCTTTATTATGGAAGCGTCGAAGTATAATTTTATAGAAAAAGGCCGCTTCAGATTTCAGTGTGATGCCAGTACCAATGCCGATCAGGTGTATATTGATGCTGTAAAAATTACAGGAATTCCTCAAGGAAGCAGAATAGAGGGTGGGGATAATATTGTAACACTGGGTCATTTTATTGGTGAGAATCCTAACCAAAATATTTCAGATGCTGAAATATTTCCAAACCCGGCAAATGAATTTTTCACCATCACATCAAATGCTGAAATTGAGACAATCAGTATCATAGATATGTCCGGAAAATTGCAATCGTTACATAGCATCGGAAATGATCATGCACGAATTGACATAACACATCTTCAGCCGGCAATATATTTATTGAACTTTCAAATGGGAAACAAGGTGGTATCAAAAAAACTGATAAAATATTAATGAATTGATTCAGAGTGATTTGATTTATAAAAATCTTCTGATATTAAGGATATGACCCATATGGAGTGCTTCGTGGTACTGATTGAAAGCTATAGCTGATGCAATATCTGCAATTTCAAAATTTAGTAATGTGACAAAAGGGTTTAATGCTTTGAATTTCATCTCAGCAATATCAGATTCGAGTTGTTCGTAGGTTTGAAAAAGCAAAGTTTTAATAGAAATAATAAATGTTTCATCATACAGCTTCACAGGCTTCGTTCCTGGGCCAAATTCCATTACCATTGCTTTGTCCACAGTGAAAGGTAGGTTTCCAAGTCCATAAGTCAGCATTTGTTGGACAGATATGATATGGGCACAATTCCAGATGATGTTATTATTGAATCCTGCAGGAATAGTATTTATCTGCTCAACCGTCACGCTGTCCAATATTCTTTTTAATGCTTTTCGGTTTTGAAGTGTTATTTTAAGGTTTGCCTTTAAGGACATAGTAATTATTTTGAATTTAATAATTAATCAGAAAGCTTGCGACTATAGAGAATATGAAGAAATTCTGATTACAACAAAAATCAGGTTTGGATGTTTCTGAGCAAATTTAATGATTACAACAGTGAAAATATATACTTTAACCAAAAAACAATTTTTACCAGTTTCAATGGATGCGGCCTGGGATTTTTTCTCATCCCCTGCCAATCTTAAAAAAATAACCCCTGTTTATATGGGATTTGAAATTACCACAGATACTGGTAATGGCAAAATGTACCCGGGTCAAATTATTTCTTATGTAGTCACCCCACTTTTAGGAATACCTGTGAGCTGGACGACAGAGATTACGCATGTATCAGACAAAAAGTATTTTGTGGATGAACAGCGATTTGGCCCTTACTCATTCTGGCATCATCAACACTGGTTTGAAGAAGTGGATGGAGGCGTCGAGATGACCGACATCGTCAATTATGGATTGCCATTAGGGTTTTTAGGCCGCATGGCAAACACATTTTTAGTCAGAAGCAAACTCGAAGAAATTTTCAATTTCAGAGAAAAAGTGGTCGATACATTATTTTAAAATATCTTTAAAATCAGTGCTTTACCTGCGTAAACAACCATTTTAATAATTCCGGTTCCCTTATGGCTTTGTTCCACACATCATGTCCACCATCTGGATATTCAGTATATTTTGGATCACCGCCAGCTTCTTTCAGCACTGATATCAGATCTCTGGAGAATTGGACCGGAACTGCAGTATCCTTCGCTCCATGAAATACCCAAACAGGTACATCTTTATAATTAGTGGCTTTGCCCAGATCAGCTCCGCCACATATAGGTACTGCACCGGCAAAGAGTTGAGGTCTCCGACTCAAAAGATCCAACGTTCCAAATCCTCCCATAGACAGTCCACCCAGATAAACGCGGTTTTTGTCGATTTTTGGGTCCTTCAGCAATTTATCAATCAATTCCATAACACCCGACATAGGTTTAGTCACCTCGCTATCATTGATAATCCTCCACTCAGTTTTCTTTATGGGAGCCCAGTATTCTTCTTTTGGACATTGTGGTGCTAATACGATACAAGGGTATTTGATTTGCGTAATATCCGATGCCAGATATGGGACAATATGGATAAGTTGAGACACATTGTCATCACCTCTCTCCCCCGAACCATGAAGCCATATGAATAGTGGTACTTTTTCCTTACCATAGTTTTTGGGATAATAGATGTTATAGGGCATCTCCCATCCGGTTTTTGTTTTGATTCTTTCAGCTGTCAGGCCATAATGTTTGACCGTACCGCAACCCGCCAAAAAAATTAACAAAAGTATAAAAGCTGATTGTCTCATCATGTTTTTACTTTATTATATGTACCTGTCTTTCATCAGGTAATGTGTGACATAATCCATAATTCCATCCTCAAGCGACCATAGAACATTTTGATATCCAGCTTCCTGCAATTTCTGCATTTTTGCCTCTGTAAAATACTGGTATGTATCCCTGATATCTTCGGGTGTATCGATGTATTCAATTGTGTGGTCAAGTCCGAGTGCATCAAAAGTAGATGCAGCCAGATCATTAAAAGTGCGCGCTTTTCCGGTTCCGAAATTATAAATTCCGTTTTCTGCACTTCTGTTATTGATAAAAAACATCAACATCTCGAGGATATCCTTTACATAAATAAAATCCCGGGATTGCTGTCCATCCGCATAATCAGGTTTGTGAGACCTGAAAAGTTTCATCCCTCCGGTATTCTTTATCTGATGATACGTGTGAAAGATCACAGAAGCCATTCTGCCCTTATGGTATTCATTTGGACCGTACACATTAAAAAATTTGCAACCTATCCAGAATGAAGGCTTCTTTTCCTGAGCAAGGGCCCAAAGATCAAATTGATGTTTGCTATCGCCGTACGGATTTAGGGGTGTGAGAGAAGATAACCGTGTGTGATCATCATCAAAGCCTTGACTGCCATCTCCATAAGTAGCAGCACTTGATGCATATAAGAGGGTATATCTCTTTCAGCACATATTTTCCATATTCGTTTACTGTAATTCAGATTTAAGTGATCAAATATTTTATTATCAAGTAAAGTAGTATCTGTCCGCGCACCAAGATGGATCACAAAATCTACCTTTTGTGATGATTTCTCAAACCATTCCAGAAAGATATCTCTGTGCATCCACTCCCTGACGGACTTGCCGTCTGTGTTTTTATCCTTGTACAACTTGTAAAAATCATCCACGACCACCACATCACGCTTAAAACCTGACTCATTTAGTTTTGATAAGAAGCACGAACCTATAAATCCCGAAACCCCAGTTAGTATAATCATTCTGTTAAAGTCAATATGAGCACAAATATAGCTTTTTAGAAAGAAAATCAATCTATCTTGTTCTTTTCAATATATTTGTGACATTGAC
The DNA here is from genome assembly GCA_016722285.1 of Saprospiraceae bacterium. Classification (GTDB taxonomy): domain Bacteria; phylum Bacteroidota; class Bacteroidia; order Chitinophagales; family Saprospiraceae; genus OLB9. The sequence continues at coordinate 38,919 of JADKGI010000028.1, read as the reverse complement.
TCTGTTTTTGATTAAAAAATTAAGGCCAAATCATCTGTATGAAAATAGAATATTTTAAGTTTTTGTTGCTATTTCTTTATTTTTCGGCCTTACCTAATATACGTATTCAGAGTCAAAATCCTGAATTGAAAATAAAAACAATCCGCCTGGGTGACGATACGGTTCAGTTAAAAATATATAAGAAACAAGGTAATAATATGGTCTTTGTGCATGTCCACGAAAATGAAACAGCATCATTGGAAGCCGGAATTCTGATACTCAATAAATATGGTGGAAAGCTTGTCACCCTGGCACACTCCTTTGATGGACAAAAAAACCGAAATGTATCTTTCAGATACAACAATGCCGTATATCAATTTGATCCCAATCGCATATATTCTGAAAATAACGAACCACTATACCGGACAATTCAGGTCGTAAAAGGCAAAGGCAGAGTGGATGAAAATGTCATAAAAACAGTCAAAAACCTGGCAGACGAATTTTGGAAGGAATTGCAGGATTATCCACTTACTGTAGCCTTACATAATAATAAAAATACACCTGCCCAGCTTAAAACAAAGTGGCTGTTCTGGCATAGTATTGAACCGGAATCTTATAGCATAATGTCATATATCAAAAGTTTTGATGTCTCTGGTGAAAGCAACAGGTCATGCTCTGACATTTACATAAACCCGACGCTCAACAACAGTGAATTTTTTGTGGTCACCGATAAGAGTGATTATAAAATGCTCGCAGAAAAGCGTTATAACGTAGTGTTGCAGAATGACAACCCGGTTGACGATGGGTCTATGTCCGTGTATGCACAAAAAAAAGGTATCCGTTACGTCAATTCCGAAGCAAAATTGGGTCGGGTCAAAGAGCAGATCCATATGCTGGAATTACTACTGAAGTAAAAAATGTATAAGTCAATAAATTAATAATTTTAACCTATCAAAAGCCAATCATTGTGAAGTACTTTTTAATCACTTTTTGCTTATTTCTGGGCAAAACATCTGTTTCCGGTCAGTCATCTATTAAAGATCTCCTGTCCCCACCTTTTCCAACCTCGCTTACCGGATCTGCAGATGGTAGTACTATCGCCTGGGTATTCAATGAAAGGGGGCAAAGAAATATTTATATTGCCTTTTCCCCGGACTTTAAAGCACAAAAGCTCACTTCCTATCAGGGAGATGAGGGGATAGAACTGGTAAATCTGCAGCTTAGCAAAGATGGTAAAAAACTTCTTTTCATAAGAGGAAATTCCGTCAACAGCAAAGGCGAGCCAGCCAATCCGGCTCAGCTTCAAACTGCAACAGATCGCAATATCTGGATAGCCGAAACGACATTAGACAGCCTCCGAAAAATAGGCCCCGGCTCTTCGCCCCGATTTTCTGAAGATGGCAGACAATTTATCTATATCAACAAGGGTGAAGTGTGGCATTGTTTATCAGACAAAAATCAGGCTGGAGAAAAACTATTTGCTGTTAGGAGTGGTGTAAGTGTGGTACGATGGTCACCTGATGCATCCCGGATTGCATTTGCAGCGAATAGAGGAAATCATGCCTTTGTAGGTACATTTGATATCAAAAATAAAAGCATAACTTATATTGACCCGTCCATCGACATAGATGCGCAGCCCGCCTGGAGTCCTGATGGAAGCAAGCTTGCTTTTATGCGTATCCCTTACGTATTCGAAAATCTTCCTTTTACCCCTCAAAGGGAAGGCATGCCCTGGTCGATTCGGGTACACGATTTTATATCAGGCAAAACGAATGAAGTCTGGATGGCAAAACCGGGAAGAGGCAGTGTCCCGCTTGATGATCTGCCTGTAACAGACAATAAATTGAAATGGACTTCGGGCAACCAGCTTATTTTCCCATGGGAAGTAAGCGGGTGGCAACAATTGTATGCGCTCGATATCGTCACCGGCAAGGTCAAACTCCTAACTCCCGGTGCCGGCGAAATCGAGAATGCTGAAATGTCAACCGACCTCACATCATTATACTATACCACCAATATAGGAGATACCGACCGCAGGCATATCTGGAATTATAACTTCGCTACCGGTACCAACAAGCAATTAACATCAGGTAATATTGAGTGGTCACCCATACCAATAAAAAAAGGATTGGTTTGCCTATATTCAACATCCAAAAAGCCGGCTTGGCCTGCCATGGTATCTGCTGACGGAAAGCCAACAGATCTGGCACAGAATTTATTTCCGGCGACATTTAACTCTGCGGGATTAGTAGAACCCATGTCTATCCAAATTACCGCTACGGATGGCATGATGACTCCCGCTCAAATATTTTTACCCAAATCCAACAAAGCTGGTGAAAAACATCCTGCTATTATTTTTATACACGGCGGATCACGCAGACAAATGCTCTTAGGCTTCAATTACAGCCAGTACTATTCCAACGCTTATGCCCTCAATCAATATTTTGCCAGCAAAGGGTATGTAGTCATAGCGCTCAATTACAGGAGCGGTATCGGCTATGGGCTGGATTTTAGAGAAGCTCTAAATTATGGAGCGACAGGTGGCAGCGAATTTTTTGATGTGCTGGGAGCAGGGCTGTATTTGAAAAACAGAGCCGATGTAGATGCTTCCAAAATTGCACTCTGGGGTGGATCTTACGGAGGATATCTGACTGCGATGGGCCTGTCACGGGCTTCAGATATTTTTGCATGTGGTGTCGATATTCATGGTGTTCATGACTGGAATGAAGGTATCCGAAATTTTGTTCCGACTTATGTTCCTGAAAAAACTCCTGATTTCAAATCGCTGGCATTCCGATCTTCACCTGAATCTAGCGTTGATGGCTGGAAATCACCCGTACTCTTCATCCATGGTGACGATGACCGGAATGTCAATTTTACTGAGACCGTTCGTATGGCAAACCTACTCAGAGAAAGAAATGTTTATTTTGAACAACTTGTTTTTCCGGATGAGATTCATGGTTTTTTACTGTATCGCAGCTGGGTAAATGCGTATGAAGCGACTTATGATTTTATAGACAGAATGATGATGAAAAAGTAAGATGCTAAATTAATTCCGGATTGATTCACTTTCATGATGAATAGTTTGGCGATATTAATTTGACTTAGGTATGTTTAAATATGATTTTGGTTGTCAAATAATTTGCTTTACTTTTTCATTAAGTGCCAAAAGTTCATCTTTTGCCTTTTTGAAAATCCCAGGCTTTCATAAAGCCTGATGGCTACATGATTTGTTTCGGCAACATGCAGAAAAGGTAATTTATTTTCGTCGAATATGAGTTCCGCCACATGAGAGATCAGCTGCTTTGCAAATCCTTTTCCACTATATTCCGGTTGTGTTACGACTGCACTGATTTCTGTATAATCATTTAATTTCATCCTCTCACCTGTGACAGCCACCAGTTTATTATGACTGTATATACCAAAATACCTTCCCAAGTCAGCCGTATTCCTCTTGTAGTAACCCGGATATACCAGATTGATTAAATCAAATAATTCCAATTTATGTCGATCAGTGATTAATGGCACAATTGTTTCCTTTCTTTCCAACTCAGCCGGTTTTTCTAAAACCATCTGTTCGCAAATCAACTGATTGTTTAAAAATAGCTGTTTACTATATTCGGGTCTCTCGCCAACCACAAAAAAATTATTGGATTTGGCCGCATATAGATCTATACCACCTATAGTATCACTACCAGGCAAAAATCCGCCAAAAGGACCATATTGCTGCTTGTAAAATTTAAGAGCGCCATAATCCAAAGAAAACTCTCCGTGAACCTCATTCAGTGCATTCCATACCGGATTGTCGAGTTCATTATATTTCATAGGGTATGTATATTGATGTTGATAAGTGACGCATATTGTTTGTTCATTTTATTACCATGTTGAGTCAGTTACTTATTGTTAAACTTACTGAACACACTTGATTTTATATCAACCCATTCCTCTTGCAGAATGCTGAAATAAACATCATCCCGGCTCATTCCTTCTGAATCGATATAATTATTTCTGAAAATGCCTTCTTTTGTTGCTCCCAATTTTAATATGGCTTTCTGAGACCTTGCGTTTTCGGTGTCTGCGCTAAATTGAATACGCTGAAAACCTATATTTTCAAACCCAAATTTTAATAATTCATATTTGCATGCCTTATTCAATCCTTTACCCTGAAATTCTTTTCCGTACCAGGTCCAGCCAATTTCGCATTTTTGATTCGGCGCATGTATATACCCGTATCGGGTGCTGCCCGCTACCCTTCCGGACAATTTATCAATGACGACAAATGGGTAACAAATACCCCTGTTTTTTTGGTCGAGTGTGAGTCTTACATATTCATCAAAATCAGATTGTGTTCTTATATACATACCCATATACGTCCATATTGAATCATCAAAAATCACTTCTTTAAGTTCCTGATTTCTTTGCGTCTCAAAAGGAAGCAGCAAAATGCGCTCGTTTTCAAGTACTATTTCTGTATCGAATAGGCTGCTTTTCATATTTGATGATTGTCCTTCGGTTTTTAATTGTAAACGGTTTGCGGATGTTTGAAGTTGTCGATTTCGGAGCACTAAACTTTCTGCCAGGAGTGAATCCGTCTGAGGCCACAAAGCTTCATTTAATCACTTAACGGCCAATTTATAGTGCGTGCTGTTATAGCTTCGTGCTTGTTTCCATTTTTAAAGTCATTAGTATTTTAACTACCTAATTTAAGCTTCTTGTAAATAGCTCATTTTGGGTATTTGATATTAGCAAGTTTTTTAATTCATCGTTTCTATAAGTTCCAATTCTTTCTTAATCTTAATTTGTTCTTCTTCGATATCAAAATCATTTTGAAGGCCAAGCCAAAATTTGGATGATGTTCCAAAATATTTTGAAAATCTCAATGCTGTATCAGCTGTGATTCTCCTTCTTCCTTTTAGGATTTGACTCGTTCTCGTTTGTGGCACTCTGATGGCTTGAGATAGTTTATACGCTGTAATACCCATAGGTTTCAGAAATTCTTCTTCCAAAATTTCTCCGGGATGTATGTTCTTTAGTTTACTCATGATAATCTGTTATTTGAACGTCACCTGCATTGTTACTTTGCCAGCTAAATATAATTCTCCATTGATCATTGATTCGAATGCTATAAAAATCTGAGAGTTCACCTGTGAGTTTCTTCAAGTGGATTGCAGGTGGTATTCTCAAATCATTGATGTTGTCAGCATTATTAATCATTCTGAGTTTTCTACGTGCCACGTGTTGTATTTCGGTTGGCAAATATTTTGACCTTTTACCTTCCCAAATCTTCTCTGTTTCCTTATCCGCAAAACTATTTATCAAACTTTATTGGTAATAACGCCTAAAGTTAGTAATTTGTTCCGTTACCAAATAAACAATTAGCTGAAAATTCTCATTTCAATGTGATAGAACGAACGGGTCGGCTACCCGACGGCTTGTCCAGAATGGGCGAGATGTCCGTGGTAGTCTATGTTATGCGGTCGGCCTTCTTGTCAATTCGTTATTATGTCAACGAACATTTAAACTTTATATCTAACTCGTCAATGAACTGAAAATCATTTATCCAACGAACACCCATATTGTCGCAAACATTTGGAATTTTTATTTTGTTAGAGTTTAGCGCAGTTACTTTTTCTTCTTTTGTAACAACTGTGGCGTTTTCATGTATGGAGTGTGCAATTACCCAAGGGTCGGCCAATGACCGTGCTTTAGTATTGTCTACTAAGTTTACATGATTAGGATTTGATGAATAAATGTTTTTCAAACAATTAGCAACTTGTTCACTTACCTTTTTAATAGGAATTTTGCTATTTTTCAACCATTTAGAAAGGTCGTCTTCTGTTCTTACAATTTCTTCATATACAGATTCAGGAATAAAAATCTTGTCTTGTTTGCCAAGTTCAATCAATATCTTCCCATAGTCAGGACAAAACTTTGGGTTGTAATATTTTTGCCATGCTTGAATTAGCACATTGGCATCTAAACAATATTTATTTGCCACTGTGTTCATCTAGCAAATTGAGATTCTAATTTTTGAAATTTAGTTACTTGAACATTTAAAAGATTACTCGCCAGAGTTGGTTCAATAAATCCTCCACGAAATGCATCTAAAACGGTTTGTGTAAATAACCTACTATTTCTATTTAGTTGTAATAAAAAATAATTTGGACCGCCTTGCTTTTCCCTCTCTTTTTGTTTAGCTTTCTTTTCTACTTCCTTTCTTAGATATTCTGCAAAATCTATATCCGCTTGTTTTTTTAGATTCTGATATGTAGCTACTGAAATGATATTGAGATTTAATGCTCTTACCAATAATGCAAACGAACTAACGCCTAATTGTTTGGCAATTTTAAAAACGTCTTTTGAAGACTGAAAGAATGAGGTATCAAAATCTAATATTATTTCATTCGGCATAAGTGCATTTGCTGCTACTTCGTTGCAAAATAATTCGACAGGATGAAATTTATCCTTCTGTTTCAAATTAGGTTCAACTTCGTTTGAAATACCCGTTTCTGCAATCCAAATATGTGCTAATTCATGAACTAATGTAAAAAGTTGTGGTGCATTCCAATCTTCTGAATTTACAAATACGAATGGGGCATGAGGGTCTGCGATTGCAAAACCTTGTAATTCTTCAGAGTCTAATTTCAGTCGAGAATTAATAAAGCTTGTCCGTGAAATAAATATCCCATTAGTCTCCGCTGTATCAATCCACTCTTTTATTGGATTGTCAGATTTGTAAAATAATGGATTAATATTTAAAGTTTGAAGTATGTCATTTGCTACTTTTTGAGGGTTGTCATTTATGTTAAATCGCCCAACAAATGGTAGTTTTTCTTCTTGATTTTCTGAATAAACATCACTTATCCATGCCTGTTTTTGCTGTATTTCTCTGATTATAAAAATTGAAGACGTTGTCAACGATTTTGAACCCGATTTTCTAAAGTCTTGCAATGGCATAAAGTCTCGAGGAATGTCGGGTAAAAAGAAAAGTGCAAAAGGTCTTTTGTATGATTTAGCTAATATCTGTGCTTGTCGAATAGTTGGCTGGCTGATTCCCTCTTCCCATTCCTTTAACTTTCCAATAGAACTAGAAACTTTGGCAGCAGCAATTTGCTCGGTCATTCTTGCCGATTCTCTTGCCCATTTCAGAACATTTGGTGTTATGTATGCTTTGTCTGCCATTATGAAGTCAAAATTACAAATTATATCACTACTAACCGACTTAAAAATAAAAAGGTGGGTTAACCTCAAAGATTAACCCTTTTGTCATACCTTTTGGCTACCAAACACACTAAGTATGACAGTCAAAGATAACTCAAAAAATTTAGTCGGTCAGCCAATTTTCAAACAATTGATTGATTTTATACCAAAAGATAAGTTTTCAATATTAGCACTAACCCACAAAACAGATAAGCATTACAGGTCATTCCCTGCTTGGACACAACTGATCACTATGCTTTTTGGAATATTAAGCAGATGTGATTCTATGGGTGAAATATGTGATGGAATGATGGGAATGCAAGGTAAATTAAATCATCTTGGACTTAAATCGTCACCTGCCAGGAGTACTGCCGGTGATGGATTGAGAGAACGGGACAACGTGTTTTTTGAAAAGCTGTACTTTGAACTTCTGCAACATTTTAAGCCAATTTTGTCGGTCAGCCGCATTAATAATGTATCATTCAGCGACCTATTTATCTTTGATTCGAGTACCATTAGACTATTCTCTGATATTATGAAAGGTGTGGGGCGCAATCCAAAGGATGACGGCAGGAAGAAAGGTGGGCTCAAAGTCCATATGCTCATTGATGCACACGCTGATACCCCTGCGTTTGTAAAGATCAGCGAGGCCAAATGTCATGATAAAACTTTTATTCAATACCTAAACCTTCCCGAGCATAGTATGGTGGTGTTTGACAGGGCCTATAACCATTACCTCCAATTTGCTAAATTTACAGGCAAGAAGATCAATTTTGTATGTAGATTGAAGAAAAATGCAGTATATGACATCATAGAACAAACATATTGTAAAGAACTGAACGACACAGAATATGGTGTCTCAAAAGAAGAACACATACACCTTAAATACAAGGACAACGGAGAAGAAAAAGCGTTGTGCTTGAGGAAAGTCACATACAAAGACGAAAAAGGAAGGGTATATGAGTTTATCACCAATAACTTTGAAATAAAAGAGAAGAAGTCGCTTATATATATAAACTCAGGTGGAATATAGAGCTCCTGTTCAAGAAGTTGAAACAAAATTTTCAATTGCACTTTTTCTATTCAGAAACAGAAAACGGGATAAAGACACAAATATGGTGCACATTGATAGCACAATTACTACTCCTGGTTCTAAAAGTAAAATCTGAAACAAAAAAAGCCTTCTCTACAGTGGCAGCATTGGTCAGGATCCACATGATAAGCCTCATAGATGTAATCTGGATGGTTGAAAACAGCCGCAGAACTTATGTAAAAGCCACAAAGACAAAAAATAAATCACCCTGTCCTCAATTATCGATCTTTTAAAATATGGGGGGTACTAAAGGAAGTCTTAAACAATGGTCATTGACAGTCAGTTGTTTACGAGTGATATTTGGTGAATTATAATTTAAGTCGGTTAACAGTGAAATTATATAGTTAATTCTGTTAAAATACTACTGTTTAGATTTAGAACTGTTGTTTTTTTAAGCTGACGCATAACGATTGTATATCCGCAAACTTGAGGCAATCTCAGATATCAAAACATCCATTATATATTTAATTTTCAGTAAGTTATATTATATCAAGCCAATCACTAGGCAATAAAATAATAATCGTGTATAAATGTTTCGCATACGTTTGTACACAGATTTTAGCTTAATGTCAGGTGTTATCTACCTGACATGACATCATACTTACAGCAGGTGGGTTACTTTGGGAAATATTATTTTCTATGATTGCCTTCCCTTGGCCTGACCCGAACATGGCCGGCAGTAAGTGGTATATTTCCTTTTAGTGAGATAAATATAATATGGGTTGACGAGATATCAGAATTTTTTTTACATTTTTTATCACCTATGCAGATTCTCATCAAAAATCCATGATTTTACCCTCCACTCTGGAAGGAATCAACGATTTTTTAATGTCTTCTCTCATTAATGGAGGGAGTAAAAAGAAATACAATTTATCCATTTTTAATCTATATGTCAGCGAAAACAAATTCACTATTTTCACCTTCTTCACCATGGAGTGAAAATCGAAATTACCTTTGCTCCATCTGAAGCCTTTCCAATGTAATTCAAATGAACTATTTTATGGGCAGATTTAACATTTCTCAAGTGAATAAAATTGCTTAAAAATTGCATTGTTAAAATCATTTTCACAACCAATTATAGTTTCCACACTTACCAGTCCGTTCTATTACCAAATAAAAAAAATTTTATCTATTTAACAACCTCATCAATTAATTTTTGTGTTGATTGGATCAATTCTTCAAGATTTTTATTTCTAACAGTTAACATCAGTTTTGCAAAAAATAGATTGTTTTCTGCTGCTTCAAAATCTTTTGACGATTTTTTAAGGTCTAAAATTGAAAAATGTTTTGTCCTTGAAATTAGTGTGGTATCTAATGATATTGCGGGAAAATTTCACCATTCATAAAATCCATTATCATTTAAAAAAGGAATTAAATGATCCCAGCTATAGCCAAGCTCCCGGTTAATATGCAATGACTTTTGTTCCACCAAATTATAATGAGTGATTATCTTTTGTCTTAAATCCAAAGGCTTTATTAAAATCATTTTTCCGCTCGAAACCAAATCCTGATACGTAGCAGTTTTTGGAAAAAAGTCAGCAGGGTCAGTTGCTTCCATCAGTTTCAACATTAATTCTTATTCTTTTAGCTTAGTCGTTTTTTCGGTGTTTAAAGCAATTAGTATTTCATCAATGTAGGATTTTTGTTTGTCATTGTTAGATATAAGTTGTTTGAAATAATCCAGATCTGAACTTAACTCTGTAACCAGGTTTGTCATATATTCATGAGCAATCTACTATCGGAATTCGCTTGATTCCAATTGTTGATTTGAAGTGCTATTAAAATCCCAATAACTACCAGTAAGATTTCTCCTATAGCATACATCAGATATCTTTTCAGATTGCCTTCATCCAGCAGCTTTTTCCTTATTAAATGAAAGAATTTCATCATGGTTCTATCTTTTTATTTCTTATTGTATTATTAGCTTAGTTAGGTTGGTGAAGCAACCTTCTTTACGCCTGGTGCTGAAACTTTATTTATTGCTAAATATCGTTATTTAATACTAATAGCCCAATGGCAGGCATGAAAGCCGGGATATGTTCTGCCGATAATTGTACTTCATCCAAGCTCAAGTTTAAAGAATATTTTTATACTAATACAGCAAATCCAAAATAAAAATGCCACAAAACTGATTTTTTGGACCACAGGTAAATATACAATCAACTCTTGGTTATAATAACATAGATTGTTGAGTCCTACAAGCAAAATATTCAAAAGTCCAAATGCAAAGAGTCCAAAAAATTTGTTTTTGTATAGTCCTGTAAAAGTTCCAATTGTTGCTATGGCACCAAACGATGAAGCAAGATTCGTCACTAAATCGTGGTTTAGGTCTGTAAATAAAAAGACTGCAGCTGCCATTGCAAGAACACCTGAAACTTGAATCGTAAGTCTTAAGGTTTTGCTTGTATAGATTTGTCTTGGGAAAATAAACCAGAAGAAGGATAGTGTCATACACAGCACAAACATTCCTGTCAAAGCAATCGGTTTAGCAGGATTGGGTTGTCCGTTAATGGCGGTTTCGTTCAGCAAGTTGCACCAATAGTTATTTATCCAACTAAAGCCTATAGAATGTCGATCAACCTGTGAACCGCCCGGATAATAAAGTGTCGCAAAAAAATAAAGAAGAACAAAAATCAGTGTGCCAAAGATCGGTGTTAGTAACCAAATATTTTTTGCTTTTTTAGATCGCTGTATCAAATTATTACCATTGATTTTTCACGTGAGTTGCGTCTTGCATAACATAAAACAGCACCCTGATGTTCTGTATTGTGCCCGCTTGCTACGTATCGATATTTCAACTCTTTTGGTATAAGGTATTTTCACTTCTTTAAAAGTTGATAATTTCCTAAACAGGGCGGTAATTTACTGATTAACTTTCTGCAGGGAAGTTCTTTTCTATTTTCCGATTTCTATAATCCGAAGCACTTAAATCAGACCTGCAGAAATTATAGCGTTGTGATCGTTCTTTTATTCGCACCATTCTTTGACAATATTATTTTGCATGTACATCGATTTCAAAAATTCCGAAAACATTGTTGTCAAAGTCAATAAAGTACCCTTGGCAACAGCGTGAAGGAATAGCAAATTTTGGCATGGCAATTTGTCCACCATTTTTTAGTATGAGTTCACTGGCCTTGTCAAAATTGTCAACTTGCACTGAGCATATAAATGCATTGGTTCCAAATTCAGCTTGCGGTGTTTTTGCCTGAAGTTTTAACAGACCTCCATAGATAATATTGGTTTCAATTCGGTAGTATTCAATTGGAAGAAACTCATCTTTTGTAAATTTCCAGCCAAAACAGCCTGGTAAAAATTAATTTCTTTGTTTGGATGAGATGATTGAATTTCAAAATAACCGATCGTATTCATTTGGCCTATGATATATTTCACTTCTCTCTTTTATTATTCCCCAGAAAACATTTTGTCAGACCGTTTTTGCATTTCCTCAAAACTCACATCTTCTTTGTGTGTGGTAATCATCCATTTATATCCAAAAGGGTCCATTACTTGTCCCACTCTGTCACCATAAAATTCATCTTTGACAGGCATGACAACTGTAGCCCCAGCATCAATTGCTTGTTGAAATATAGCATCTACGTCTTTAACATATAAGCCAAAAGCCATTGGATTTCCGCCAATTGTTTGTGGACTTTTATTACCCCATTCGATATTTTCATCTGCCATCATCAGCAACGAACCTTCAATGTCAATTTCTGCGTGACCTATTAGACCGTCAGGCATCATTAATCTTGCCTTCTCTTTTGCACCAAAGGCTTTTTTGTAAAACTCTATAGCTTCGCTTACCCCTTTGATAGTTATATAAGCATTCAATGAGTGTGCTCCGGGATAAATGTGTGATGTTGTCATATGTTTTATATTTAGTTGTTAGATTGTTTTTCTCTTCCATGCATAAGCTACTTCGCTTTGTGTGTATAACAAATTGCACATTTTTAAAAACAAGGATTTTCTTAGTTTTAGTTTCAAGGCAAAATTTACTAAGTTACTTGGCCTTTAATCAGTACAAAAGTCTGGCAATGTCGTTCAAGCCACGACGGGCTTTTACTTTTTTGCATTGACAAAAAAAGTAAACAAAAAAGGCTAGTTCCGCTAAACCGCTCCGCGTACCGGAACGGCCTCGCTCTTTGCATCCTACCTCCGATTTCGGAGTTCTTTTTTATAATTTAGATGGTTTTTCTTTTGGTAATTTAATTATCTTTTTTAGAAGTTAATAAACTTAAGAAATAGAAGGATTTAATGTTTTACACTTTGTGCAATTTGTTATACACACCTTCGCTTTACAATGATATATTTTGGTTTTGGTCTTTCCAATGTGGGAAATTACCCATACCAATGATCAAATGTAATACAAAAGTATTAAAGAATTCAAAATATTCAATGCTGCTTTTCTCCCACTTTTTTGCCAAACGTAAAATAGTGGCTGTTTTTATTTTCATTATACAATTGGGATACATAAATCTACAATACATTTCTTTTCAGGATGCTCATTGTAATTGTTATGATAAATTTCAAATGGGAATCTGTCTGCTTTTTTGTAGCCATTATCGTTCATCCAGATAAATAAACTCTCCCAGGATCGTTCAAATTCTCGTGGCTCAATGATAAAATGTCCAACAATATTTCTCCCTTTCTCAATTGTCGATAGTCCAACTTCACCATCTGCTTCCAGTTTCTGATTTGTAAGGATTCCTATGCTCATTCTCACTTTGTCAGCATCAGTTACTTTAAAACTGTCGTGAAAAACTCTACACATATTAGCACCTGCATTTGAAAGTAGTCCTTGAGGCGTCGCCCATCTAACAATTTTCTGAAAAGCATTTTCTATTCCGTTTACCCCAATTTGTGTAACATAAGCCAAATTCATTTTTGGCATTTCGGTAATTTCAATTTTTGCATTCATTTTTATCCAATTTTTAAGATTATTAATGTTGCAAAGGTATTCTTCGGTTATAAAATTCACTTTACCGTTTTTGCTCTTCACTTTACTAATCTTGCTAAAATTCTCCAGGTTTGATTTTCGAAATTCTGAGGGACTTTGTCCATATAATTTTTTAAATGTTCTTGAAAACGTGGAGTCATTTTTAAACCCATATTTGTAAGCTATTTCTGTAATACTATATTCTTTATTGTGTATCAGCATCATTGCCGTTCTTTCAATGCGTTTTCGTGTAATGTATGTATTAAGTGTTTCATTAGTTATTGCTTTAAACAGCCTGTGTAAATGAAAAGGCGAATAATAGGCAACATTTGATAATGTCTTTAACGACAATTCATTGTTCAAATTTTCATCAATATAGGTCAAGACTTTATTTATTCTATGGATATACTCTTCTTGCATTTCTTGTCAGTGTGGTGTCTATTAAAATTGCCATTTACAAAATAGAAGGTGGTTGGATACCTGTCAGACTGATATTTAAATATCAAGTGTCATTTACTGTTTCATCAACACGATAATCTGGCCTGTCTTTCCGCCCATCGGTGGTTTTCTGTTTGTGGAAATATCTGTAACCGCTCGTAGTGGACTGACTCTCAATGGTATATTTTAGCTCCATATAATGTCAAATATAAGCACGATATTTTATTTCCATCTTATTTACGAAAGTTTTGACATCACATGTTATTCTGCAGTTTTAAAATGATATGGTTATTAATATCAATTAATTTTTCACATTAACTTTGTTTTTAATTAATATTGACGGCAAAAGTCCACTGTCTGACGAAATATCCATATTTACTCACAAATACTCAATAGAATTCCAAATGTTTAATCTTGCACAAATGTTTGTAAGAAGTACATCAACCACCATTTTATCATACCAATGATAGCTGGTCGTTTTTTTTTATTTCTTTGTTAGCTGATATCTTAAATGAGTTGTAAAATCTGAAGGTATAACCCCTGAAATTTGTAAGGTATATTTGTCTTTATCAATGCCTTCGAATAGTCGGATACCACTACCTAAAAAAACCGGTGCTATGTGAATGAAAAATTCGTCCACAAGTCCTGCATTTAAAAATTGTTGAATGGTGTTTGCACCGCCTTGTATTCTTATGTCCTTTCCTTTTGCGGATAGTCTTGCCTTGTCCAACGCACTTTCTATTCCATCATTTATGAAGTAAAAAGTTGTCGTTCCTTCCTGAACCCAAGGTTCTCTCTTTTCATGTGTTAAAACATAAACATCAGCTTTGTACAGGTCATTTGGCCAACTGGCTTCACCTTCCTCAAACATTCGTTTTCCCATAATGAATGCACCCGTTCTTGCGATTGTCTCTCTAATGAATTCTCCGTCAGGTCCATCTTCTTTTCCTCCTTCAAACCCTAAGTATTCCCAAAAAGCTTTTTGATTAAACATCCAGGAATGGATTTGCCCTGACACTCCACCCATAGGGTTTTTTGGACTTCTGTTGTCCCCTGCAAAAAATCCGTCAAGAGATATTCCGCTGTCAAAGATTATTTTACTCATATTTTTCTAATATTTTTTTTTCTGATTATTCTGTTGTCCTGACTGCCGTTTTAGCATGCCTGCAGACTTCTTTTACCGGTTTGTCGCTTTTCTAGGCAGTCTATAATTTTATTTATTATTAAGTTGTTCAACGGCGGTTAGTATAAGAATAGTAGCCGATTGCGTTGCACTTTCTTGTCAAGTTCCAAGTATGTTGGAGTGGGCTACAATCTATGATTTTACCACTATCTCTGCTATTATTTCAATACATTGTTGTATGCCGTTTTTTATTCAGTTATTTCAATTAAATTCCCTTCTGGATCAGAGATTACACTTTCATAATATCCGTCACCAGTTGTCCTAGGTTCTCCAATTATACTAAATCCATTTTTTCGCACTAATTCAGTAAAGTAAGCGATTCAACCTTTTCCTTTGACCCAACAGAAATAGCAAAATGAGTCAATCCTAATTTTGAATCAGATTTCTCAATAAATTTAGATATGTCAGGTCTATGCATTAATTCAATACGTGCACCATTTTCAAATGCTAAAAAATATGAGCTAAATTTTTTCTTTGGATTATAGTATTTTTCATTTGATTTTAAGTCGAAAAATTTCAAATAAAAGCTCTTCATTTTTTCTAAATCCAAAGTCCAGACTGCGATATGTTCAATTTTCATTCTGTGTTTACATAAATGGCATACAACAATTGTATTGGCACTGGCATGTGCCAATCTCAGATACAAATTTAGCCGTATTATTTAAATAGTTCCACATTATCCAAAGGTGATTTCACATCACTCTTCATTTTATCCGTTGAGAGTGTGTAGATGGCTGAAGTCTCAGGTGAACTATGTCCTTGATATTCCTTAACCCTCATAAAATCCACACCTTATAGGTTCATGTGTATAGCAAATGTATCTCCATTAAAGCCTTCTATACGGATAATGTTGTTTTATATTCTAATTAACTTTTAGTGCTTCGTGTTCGTATGCGATTTCAGATCCCGAAACTGCCAACCAAGAACTAAGCTTATTTGCAAAATTGAATTATTATTTAAACATGATGCCAACCTTATGTTGGCGGTTCGTGCTTATTGTCCAGTCATCAAATGTCATTTCAAACTTGATTTCCTTTGTTCCGTTTGTTCCAACTTCCGTCCAACCTGCTTTTCTGTAAAATTTTTCGGCTCTTGTGTTAAAAGCTGTTCCTAGCCACACAGTATCTCTTGTTTGTGTAAAATACCAGTCTAACATTGTCTTGTGCAGAAGTTGTCCTATACCTTTTTTCTCAAACTTTGGGTTTAAAAATAATGCCCATATATTCTTTTCTTTCAAGTCCGCAATTGCGAAACCTACAATTTGGTTATCAATTTCACAGACCCAACCTTTTCCCCTTACGGTCATAAACTCCTTACAATCTTCGTCTGTTACTAAATTAGGGGCAGATAAAGTATTTTCTATTACAGAGTTTCTTACGATTTGAATTTGATTGATATCGTCAATTTGAGCCTCTCTAATGATCATTTTTTAATTTATTTATTATTGTCATTGGGTTTTAATTTGTTATACTTGTAAGGTTCATTGCCGTAAGCCATTTGCTTTACATTATTCAATACTCGTTTCATATAGGTCAGCCACATTATTGTCGCTTGGCTCATTTTCGGTTGTAAAAAACTCAAATTGACTACCATTAAATTTAGTAATACCATAGCTATCATTCAAAAACCAAAAATATCCCTTTTTATCCATTAAAATATCCCTGGCTCTATTTTTTACAACATAGGTTCTGGATTAAGAAGATTAGGTGCGGGTATAAAATATGTATCAACTTGCATACACTAAATATGACGAAAAGGAAAAAGGCCCGTTTAACTATTGAGTAATCAAATTATAGGATGTTTTGTTGGAAAATGAAGTTATTTCTGTTGAATCATTTTAAGCGAAAACCATCCAAGCAAAACAATAATAATGGCCATAGTAAACCAAAGCCAATTTTTATTCATGAATAGCGGTTCCGTTTTCTTTGTAATTTCAGCCACAACGAATTGTTCGTTACCAAGATGTAATTCTGTCATTGTCGCAGGTATTTTGTCAATAAACCGTCCAATGTCATAATGCGGGGCCGATACATTATTATTCCCATAAGTCAAGTAATAATTTGCTGCCCCATTGAACCGAACAATTAATTCGTGAACGTAACCTTTCACTACAAATGAGTCAATATGCAATGGTGCATTGTCCTGATTTTCAATAATGATTTTTAATTTTTGGAGTGTTGTACTTTTGAAGTTAAAAACATTATTTTCAATCGAGTTAATCATCCCATCAGTCAAATTGGTGTAGTTGTGTCTCCATCCATTCTGTGTTTTGATACTATCGGAAAGATATTTAATAACAACCGGCCTGTAATAATCAAAAGTTTCTCTCACATAGATTTGTAAATTGCATACAGGAACCGATGATTTCAAATCAATATTGATTACGCTTTGTTTGTATTGTTTGTCTTCAATAATTTTGGTTGAATTGATTATATAATTTCTGAATCTGCCTCCAAAGACCTCATTCATCTGCATTTTAGCAGACATTAGTTCGGGCTTCTCTTTGCTTTTTATACATAGTCGGAAATAATGATATCTGGAGTTGGGAAAAGTTACATTAGTAAATTGAAAATCTGTGAGCGCATTTTTTATAGATAGGATTCTGTAATTCTCAATGATTGAAAACCATTCCCGCTGATCCTGACTTCCTTCTATTGCCAGCGTCCAATCAAAATTTTGTTGTTTAAATTCAAGTTTTATCTGATTTACAGCGTTTTGAGAAGGTATCTCAAACGTGAAATAATATCCTTTCTCGTTTTTTGATTGATTGACCAGATTAAATGACACATCATTCAGTGAGGTTTTGTCCTTAGCAAGCTGCAAAATATAGGGTGCTTCTATGGTGTCTTTACTCTCAGTCAGCCCAAAAATTCTAATGTCTGAAAGGTCAGGTGATACTTTATTGAAAATTTCATCAGGCAAAACTATTTTATGCCAATGATCTTTTACCCCGATAATTCTCTTTTGAAACCATATTGGTTAATCTGTCCAAAAGAATTTGAACAAAGTAGCAGAAGAAAATATAACAGTTGGATTTTAGTTTTCAATTTCTTCAGATATGAGATGTTTGTACTTATTGTACAGAAATGAGATTAGCAATAATAGTATTCCCAATGACACAAAAACAATGGTTTTGGCGATCGTGTCGAGATCAGAAATATCATAGAAGAATAACTTTATAAGGGTTACCGTAAAAAGTGCAATAGCACCAATACGAATGTGCTTTTTCTTTTTCCAGATTCCCAGTACAATTAATAGTAAAGCGAACACACCCCAAAGAATACTTAAACCAAGTTTATACGATTGTGATGATTTCATAATATCCATCCATGATATTAATTCACTGCTTGCTATCCACAATATGGAAGTATAGAGTAATAAATCGAAGCCCATTTTTACATTTTTAAAAACAGGTTTTAAGAAATCCTGATTCAGATATTTGTAAATGGAAAATAATAATAGTCCTACTAATGCAAACGAGATATATCGTATGCCAATATTGAAGCTACTTCTATGATAATATTCAGATAGTGTTTGATTCAGATATGTCTCCCGAAGTTCACTAAGGATAAAAAGGCCTTGAGTGAGGAAAAAAAGCAAAACAAAAATACTTAAACCAATATTTGCCAGGCCTAAATTTCTATTTTTAAATTTTTTGATATTTACGTATGATAGAATTGTGAAGAACAAAAGAGAGTAATTGAATATCCATATTGTCTGAAAATTATTCAAATCAAAATTCCAAAAATTATCCGGATATTCCTGACCTTCCTTTTTTATCCCAATTGCTGAATCTACAAATAACTGGTTCCAATAGTTCGAAATTTCCATTTGGAATGAATAATAAAGTACTATTAACAGTATAGCTGGCATAGATATATTAATTAATGAACTTATACCTTTTTGGGGCAACAGAGGTGAGTCATATTTTTTGTTGTTGTTCAAATAATTTATGAAAATAAAAGATGCCATAAATAATACAGATGATAAAAAATTGATATTTAGTATTGGGGTGAGCCTTGAGTCCGGATAATCAGGATTGTAATTATTATAGGAAGTACCCCAGTCCTGTGTGATACTAAAAAAAGCTAAGTACATAAGTGGGTAGGAAAGCTTTTCGTAAAACGGAACAATTTTAGTTCTTCCAATCCAAAACAGCGAAGCAGCTTCAAAAACCCATAATAATGTTACCCAATTTCCATCCAACTGTACCGGTATGGCTATGGTTATAAAAACCAGAACTAATCCGGCTACTAGAAAAAACAGATTTCGGTCACCCAGTTTCTGCCTGTAAATGACTGCACTTACTGCAAAATGCACTATTGCATTGAACAAAGTAAATAATCCCAACAATTGTTCGCCTGTTTTATGGGTGCTTAAAATAGAAAAACCTAGTCCATAAAACACAAAGGAGTTGGCAAGTAATAGTATTATGTCTCTTTTTACAAACTTTTCCTTATGGACCAATTTGTAGGCCAGAAAAATCGAATAGAATGTCAAAAAGAAAACGAAAAGGAATCCCAGGGATAATTGGAAATGTTCTGCTACCTGGTAGTTTATAGCGTACCATAAGAAGTATATGAGCCATGTGACTAAAAATGACGAATAATAAAGCAACTTCCAGTATTTCTTAAAGGCTATAAAAAGAATACCGATGTTAATAATCGCCATATAACTGAAAAGTATTGACACATTTCCCGAACCTTCACTCAGGAAAAACGGAACGGCATATGCACCTACCAATCCAAATAGTGCAATAATTTGCTTATCGTAATTAATAGCCGCCACTACCGCAAATGCAGTAAAAACCAACATCAATGTAAATGCCATTAATTGCGGTATTAAGTCATAAAAGCTATAAGCCGAATATGTAATAAAATATAAAATTGCTATTGCCCCACTTACAAGAACTGCACTGTAATTTGCATATTTGTTCTTCAGCTTTATACCGAATCCAAGCAATCCTAATCCCATTAAATAACCCAATATGATTCTTGTCAAAGGACTGATCAACTGATGCTCAATGGAGTACTTTGCACCGATGGCTACTCCAATTACAGTAATTGCAATCCCTATTTTATTAATTAGGTTTTCGCCAATGAATTTTTCAATATCTGATTTTATTTGGGGTGAAATTATATGCTTAGGAGCCTTATATTGGTTTTGCTTTTTGTATATTTTCTCTTGTTCTGATGGATTTGTTGGAGGTGCAGTTTCTTTAACTGCTTCAATGACGTTTTCATGTATTGTCAGGTCTGTTCTGGCTTCCTTCTTTTCGTCAAAATGGGTTTTAAATTGAGATGATGATATACTCTTGATTTCATCCCGTAAATCATTTATCTCTCTCGAAAAACTTTCCTGCCTTTTGAGTAACGTTTCAAGTTTACCCAGGAGTAGTTCCATTTTTTCATTACTATCAGTCATATCTTCCATATTTTTTATACTTTATAGAATACAAACACAAAGGAAATTTAATGAACACCCAAACAACAAACTCGGAAAAATGACATTTACCAAAAGGCATCATCCTCATTGGCCAAATGACCATTTCATCATGCATTATCGAATCTTTGGCATCAAGTTGGGCTGCATGCCCATAGTTAGGTTGAATACCAAAACATAGGTTATAGGAAAGACTCCGACTGAATTTTGCGATCACTTTAGAAATATGGCTTATTCGTCTGTCAAATCTAATCATATTATCGTGATGGATGAGTTTTTTTTATCATAATTTCATTGCGAAATTTTAAGGACTGTTTTGAAAAGTCATTGATGATACTGATGGTGCTTGTTTGTGGTACACCGAATGCTGTTATCTGGCGATTTTCACTTTATATCAACATAGGTTTTACGAAAAGTTTTAACTCTATTGATAATTATGAAACGGCAATATTGATATAATTCAATGTGATATTTTATAAAGACTATCCGCCTATATCCGGTGATTATCTTGCCAACCGTATTTTATGCTGGAAGTATGTGCCTGCTTATTTTGTCCTCTTCTTTTAGTTAAACAAAACTTTCTGCATTACTGGTATAATAGACATTTTTGATGCTATTTTTTAGACGTATGTTTCAACATAAGATTTATGTAATGCTCTGGCTGCAAAATAGAGCCCAACAAAGTCAAGAAGTATCCTTAAATAGTTGGTTGTAAACCATGAATTGGCTTTTTGTTGTGTCAACACAGGATCTAAATTTGAACCGTCCATGTAAATATTTATTGGAAGAAAGAAAAGCATCGTAAAAGCCATATCGGCAAAAATCACGATAAGCCCTAATGTTAACAGTAAACGAACTGCTTTGCTGCTTTTCCAATAAGCAAGCAAAGAAACTATTGCAAATAGCAAGACGCCAAATTTCACATAGAAAAAATCACCCGGATTAGTAATGCGAAAGTAGTCATGCCAATGCTGAATGTCAGCTATGTCACCTGATTTCCAGTTGACAGCAACAACCAGCATGTCAAAAAGCATACCGCCAAAAAGCAAAAACCACATAGAGAGGTTAAGCCAAAGAATAATTCTATTTTTCATTTTGATGTTAATTAAGAAGTTAAATATTGAAATAAGAAATGCAAAACCAAATATTAAAAATTTGATAATTTCTCTTTTAATGCATAACATCTCAGCATCAAGTTAGCGTTCTCATTCAGCATAGCATCTAACATAAAAAATGTTATTCAACGCCATTCATCCCGATAAATGCATATCACATATCACTAATTGCTTTACCCACCTTAATAATTGAGATTCCTTAATTTAAAATTTGAGAAAGGCTTTGGGTAGATTTGGGACTCCCTTTAAATTAATTGTCTGATTCAGTCAACAAATTTAAGTTTAATTTTTCATTTCGGTGATTTTTAAACTCATTTTCTTTAATAAAAAAAATGTCCTTTTTGTATAGATAATCCTGTATTTAATACTATTTCGGCTCTTATTTTTATACAATGTTAGTAGCTGTTCTTCATTTATTAAGCCTTGTCGTCATTGTATATGCCATTGCTGAATCTGGAAGTGGCTTTAGAGAATCCAATAGAATATTGTATGTTCCTCTTTCCGATAGTTCGTCAGCAACTCTTTTAATCAAAGCCAAAGTAGCCTTCATCAAACTTGAGCCAAGGCTTACTCGTGAAACCCCTAAATCCTGCAATTCACTTATAGATGGGGTTATTCCTGATCCAATCGTGGGGTTTGAAAGGATATTTATTGGTGCATTAATTTCTTTAACCAGGGTTGAAATTGTTTCTTTTTCCCAAACGGGCTGAACAAATATACAGTCGGCACCTGCTTCCCGGTATTTATTGCCACGCCTTATTGATTCAGTTAATTTTTCATGTGGAGAGCCCGATGAAGTATAAAACGAATCTGTTCTTGCGTTAATTACTAAATGAAAGCCCAGCGAATCTGATAAGGCTCGTATAGCTGATATCCGTTCACAAAATTCTGTCTCTTCAATTAATTCCGGATTCAAATCAAGGCTGTCTTCAATGTTTATTCCAACAATTCCGGTTGCAATTATCTTTGTAACAGAATCAATTATTTCCTTTAGATTATTTCCATATCCAGCTTCTATGTCCACAGTTACAGGCACTTTAACGGCATTTGTAATTCCTGATATAGCCTCAATCATTTCTGTCAATGTTATGATCTGGCAGTCAGGATAACCTAATGAGGCAGCGATTCCCATACTTGTAGTTGCGATTGCTTTATAGCCACATGCTTCTATTAATTTGGAACTTCCGATGTCCCAGGAATTCAACAACACTAAAATTTCATTATCTTGATGAAACTTCAGGAATATTTCAGCTTTTTCTTTTTGAATACCAGAAACCATAATCTTGATTTTTGTCGTTATATAGATCTAACTCCCCCTATAAATAGATGCTGACTAAAAGGAATATTGATGTCAGCCTGCGCACTATTTACTCGAAGATATCCTTTGTATGCTGTCATTAATATTTTGTTGAATGGTGCCGTTTATCAAATATTGGGTATTAGGATAAGTTGATTTTATAGATACTCAAACAAATATAAGGATATATTCCAAAATGGAAAAACCGTATTGAAAAACTAAATACGAATTGGCCGACAGGTCCATAAAACCCCAATGAATTATTCAAACTTTCGTTTTAGGACTTCAGCTTGTAAGTAAGTATTAATATTTAATAGTTCCAAGGCTGTTAAACCTGCTTTGATAATGATGCGTAAGGTGTCAAGATATTTTTGATGTCGTGTTGGTGCTTGCTTTATATAGTCTTTGCTGATAGTAATTTCAAGTTGGCTATTGTAGTCACCGATACCAGAGTGTGTGGCTTCCAAAGGATTTAAAGCATAATATTCCTATGAGTACTGTTCTTTTAATCAATCAAGTTGAAATGATGGTTCAGCTAAAAATAAAGATTGAAAAAAACTTGTCAGTATGGCTAAGGTTGCGGTGCATATTTTACTATTCATGGTTTGGTTTTTTTGTCAGTGACGGTCGGTTTGTTTGTCGGTTTGTGTCGTTATTGGGTTACAGATACCGGTTTTTTGTATGGTTCATTACCGTAAATCAGCTACGGTTTTCCAGCCAACCTAAAGATTGCAAATTGAAATAACACGATCGCAGCGAATCGGCGAAGTAATTCTGATGAGCCATTCAATCGCAATGAGCTATAGACGTAATTGCAACCAGTTTTAATCCTACTTTATTTTCAAGACATTTCGATAGAAATAATTAATATCATCTGAGTTACTTTCTATAATGTCTAATCTGTTATCGTTATTTAAGTCCACAAGAATGATATCATATGTTTCCAGCTTTTCGTCATTAAGCATCATTCTCTTCCACCTGCTTCCATTTTCAAAGTTTAAAAAGACGTCATTTGGTTGTCCCGCATTGGCTATAACGATGTCAACACTTCCGTTACCATCCAGATCTCCAAAATCTAAAGAGTATGAATTATTATGAGTACTATCAAAAACCACTTTTCTGGTATAATTCATTTCATTATTTCCAAAGTAAATGACATTTGGTTCTTCGATGTTTGCAGTGATAATATCCGGATAACCATCATTATCAATATCAATTACGCCTACTGATCTTGTTTCATCTGTTCCACTACCGAACGGGATTTTATTTGTAAAGTTTAATTTCCCATCATTCAGATAGATGTAGTTTTGCTGTCCATCCCTGTTGGCTAAAATTAAATCCTTAAGCCCATCGTTGTTGATATCTGCGAGATCGACATCAATTGTTGAGTCATCTATTGAGCCGAATTTTACTATTTCATTAAATTCCCCCTTTCCGTTATTTAAGCATATTTCATTTTCTGTTCCTCTATTAGTAATGAGAATGTCTATATCTCCATCATTGTCAATATCAGCTGTTTTTAAATTTCTTGTCGGAGAATATGCTTCGCCAAAAGTACCGGATCTCAAAAAATCACCTCTTCCATTATTCAGGTAAATCGCATTGGGAGCCATATCATTGCCAACAGCCACATCCAAATCTCCGTCGCCATCAAAATCAGCCAATTCAGTGGCATAACTGGTCTCACTTATATTGTCAAGCAATTTGGAAACTGTGAAAATTCCATCTCCATTATTGAAGAATACCATATTAGGCTGTGGCCAATGCCTGCCATTTGCCACTACTACATCCATGTCTCCATCATTGTCTATATCTCCGGCACTTATCGAAGCAGATTTGTCTTTTGTGCCACCTAATACCAATCTGGAATTGGAGATAAATTTAATTTCCTGGGCAGTTGCAAAGTATTGGAGTATTATAAAAGGAATAATAATTAAGTTTTTCATATCTTTTTTTATTGGTTGTAACGTGTTTCTTTAAGCCTAGTATGCCTGTTTAGGGTATATTATCGAATACCATTTGTTGTGCGTCCGGCATTCTTTTTTGTCACACGAGTTTAATAAAGTTGTCTTCAAGTTTTACATTAAAGTTTATCTCTGCTTTTAATGCTTTAAACACTTTCAAAATAGTGTCAATTGTCGCACTGTTTGCACTGCTTTCGAGTTTGGAAATTTGGGCTTTTTGTACGCCAATAAGTTTACCAAGTTCTTCTTGTGTCAGGTGCCTTTCTTGTCTTGCTGTTTTTATCATTTTTCCCAAAACGTCCATACGAAGTTCATATTCGTATTCGTCCCGGTCAGTCGTTCCTACTTTGCCGATATACTTGTCCTTCATTTCGCCAAGGGAATAAGTCTTGATTTCTTTAATTGCCATATGTTTATTCTTTCTTTTTATTATTAAAATAATTGTATTTTAGTATTAGCGCTCGATCGATTTCGTTTTTTTGGACTTTGTCAATCTTTTTTATGAAACCGTGGGTCGCAACTATCAAAGTTTCCTTCATGTCTGTCTTGTCCCAAAATGCAAGGAGTCTAATTTGAAGTCCTCCGTATTTTGTTCTAAACTCCCAAATGTCATTTTGAAGTTTCTTTAAAAGTTTTGGGTCGTTCGTTTGCTCAGCAAGGTCAATATGGTAAAAAAAAATTGATTGTCTTGGAGTCAAGTTTGGAAATAAACTCTTCAGCTTCTTCCAAAAATCTTGTTTCAAAATATCTCATTCAATATTGTCTTGTTAAACGTCACAAAGTTAATAAAGTTTCCATATTTAGAAACTAAAGTTCGGGTTATTTCTTTAGGTTTGGTTTTCTATGGTGACGAACAGTTTTGTGTATAGGGCCTTACTGATAACTGTTTTACCAAACCGTCTGGGTCTCATCAGAACTAAAGCTCTTTTTATGCTCCATTCAAGTACGAATGGATAAAGCAGATCAAAATATAACCTCTTAGACATGGAGCTGTTTGTGCTCGGAATCTCTTTGGTGATACACCATGGATTTTCTTAACGAATACGTTTAATAATTTTTTCTGTCGGAATAAGGTTTACAATTGCCATATTTTTATCTTAATATTGCATATATATAAAATAAATAGATTTAAAACTATCCATTAATACAAATACTTAGTTTTTAGGATGTAAATTGGAGAAGTAAACTACTAATTCAACAATCGAATCTCATTTTCAATGAAGTAAAACGGTCCATTATACAAAAAGTAGCCAATTTCGGAACACTGAACTTTTGGTTAGGAACAAAGTTTGAAATGAGCTAAAAAATTTTGAATTCACAACTGTTTCGCCTATTTTATATTTACATTGTTGGCTAACGTTTTTTGTTGAGTTTCATAAAATTAGTCAATACTTCATTGAACTCATTTTGCTTTTCTATGAACGGAAAATGCCCGCAATTATCTAATACGATTAATTCAGAATTGTGAATTGATTCATGAATTTTAGCTGCCGCTAACTGAGTCAGAGGATCATAATCTCCATAAATTAAAAGTGCAGGACATTTAATGGTTTCAAGGTCAGAGTGAAAATCAAAGTTTTTTAAATCTTTTGCCAGATTTTGAAGTAATTGACTATTCGTCATATAGTTTTCATCAAGTGAGAGATTAAGACTGTCTAAATATGATTTATTATAGAATTGGTGCTTGAATCCAATTTTCATTAATGATTCTATGGCTTTAGAACTTCTCTTTTGAAATTCCTCTGAATTTAATATTTGCGATCTTTGAATACTGTCTTCTTTCGTAAAGCGTTTAGCTATTTCTATGTTACTTAAGGTGGCTATTTCCGAACTTGCTCCCACAGAATTCACTAATATTAAAGATTTAATATTGTCAGGATACAATGAAGCATATTTCATTGCTAGCATGCCACCCCAAGAATGTGCCATCAAATTTAATTTTTTAATACCAAAAGCACCTCTCAGTTCATCAATATCTTTCACAAAATTTTCAAGTGTTATTGACTCAGGACTAATATTCAAATTAGATTTACCACTTGCGCGTTGGTCATAAAAAATAAGCTTATACTTATCGCTTAGGCTTATGAGACAAGGTAAAAAATAATCATGACTTAGTCCAGGTCCACCATGTATAATCAATACTGGTTCTCCTTTACCAATAATTTTATAATAAAGTTTTGTTCCATTTATTTCTTTGCTGCCACTTTCAGTATAAGTAATTTTTGTTTTTTGACTACAACTTGAAAAAAGAGCAATTGATATCAGAAAAATAATTATGTTCTTCATGTTTTTACCAAATTTTTGCCAACGTTTGGCAGCTACCCGAAGGGCGGGACTTTTACCACAAAACTTGATTTGAAAAACTAATGTTTGAGTAACCACAAAACTGTCTTTGGAACACGAAAACCCGCCTTTTGGGTAGGTGCTGTTAGCACTCGTTTTTATTGTTAAGTATCTCATTAGCAAAAGCTTTTACTTCATTATGAGGATCTTTTAATGCGGTCATTAATAATTCTTTTGCTTTTGGATTTTCACAATGTTTCAGTCCCCTTACTAAATGGTATCTTATTGCAGCAAAATTGTCATTCTCTTGGTCGTAGTTAACTGTAGTATTATCTTCAATTCCGTAATTTATAAATTTCTCAACTTCGTCTATAAATTCTCCGTTGGTTATTTCAAGTAACGATTCTATTGCTTGTCCAACAATAATTGATTTGTTTCTGATTATGAAGTTCTTTTGATTACGGTAATCTTCAATATCAAGATTTATTATTCTTTTGAGTCCATCAATTGCTCTTTTTTCTTTGAGAGCTGTGAGTTGCTTTATTATTTCTTCTTCAAGGTCCGTTTCAGATGGATATTTGAATTCTGGCTGATTAGATATTTTGTCTAAAAGTTCTAATAGTTTTATTCTTATCTCTTCATTGTCTGGCGGATTCACCCATACTTTTCTAGAATATGGGTAACCGTCATTTATATATACAGGCCCTAAAGGCAAGTCAATTTTGTTTTGATTATGATGTGGATGATTGGCGCAATATGTCCAAAAAGGATCTGGAATTTCCAAATTTCTTATTGTACATATAGCAACACCTTCTTTTTCTGAGCCTTGATAACCTTGCTCACCGTTATTTTTGCTGTTAAACCAACAAGTCCCACAGCAATCTGAACCACCGTTTGGCATATTTATTCTTTTATTAAGGTTAAAGTTTTATTATCAGTTTGTCCATTGAAATATTTATCTAACACAGCATTAAAAATATTTTCTTCCGATGTGTTAATTGCTGCAAATAATGTCATACTCGATTTTAGCTTTAAGTCATCAGGACTTCCAAACACTTTATTTGCATTATTCTCATTAAGGGCTAAAAGTTCATTTGTTATTAATTTTAGTCTTTCTCCCAAAATTGGATGGTTTAAATAACTTTTAGCTTCATCTAAGTCCTTAATTGAATAATATTTTGATGACTCGCTAAAGCCCAACCCTTTAAATTGCGGGAATATGTACCACATCCAATGACTTCTTTTTCTTCCTGATTTTATTTCAGAAAGAGCTTCTTCATAAGAGTTTTCCTGTGCTTTAATAAATCTATTTAGGTCTTGTTCCATTTTCGTTGTCATTTAAAATGAGTGCCAACGTTTTTCTATACGAATAAACCTTCGTATATATCGCATAAAAATCTAGGTTTTTGTTTGTAAATATCTGTGTCATCAAAAGGACTTTTAATGGCAGATGATACTACTTCTTTAGCTCTTTATCAAAGAGATCCATCATCCGCCTGTACTCATCTGTCCAGGAATACGACTTTACAAAACCATGCGACTCTACCGGAAATACGGCCAGATCCCAGCCTTTCTTACCGAGTTCTATAAATCTCTGGGTGAGCCGCACGATATCCTGAAACTGGACATTGTCATCTACCATGCCATGAAGCATCAGGAGTTTGTCTTGCAGGTTTTCAGCAAAATAGATCGGAGAACTCCTCCTGTAAGCGATAGAATCTGTCTCAGGAAAGTTCAGAATATTGGATGTATAGCCGTGATTATAATGAGCCCAGTCTGTCACTGACCTTAGTCCCGCACCCGCTTTGATGGTTCCCGGTTTGGTCAGCAATGCCATCAGGGTGATGAATCCACCATATGATCCACCATACATGCCTACTCTTTTTGGATCGATGCCATATTTGTCCACAAGGTATTTTATACCATCCAGCTGATCAGACAAATCCAGTCCTCCCATATGC
This sequence comes from Saprospiraceae bacterium, assembly GCA_016722285.1. Lineage (GTDB taxonomy): Bacteria > Bacteroidota > Bacteroidia > Chitinophagales > Saprospiraceae > OLB9. The sequence goes on along the minus strand of JADKGI010000028.1, from coordinate 10,028 downwards.
CTGTATATGCCTGTGCGCACATCACGACCATAGCCATCACTGCCCCGATAGTCTATATCCAGGATGGTATATCCCTTGTCGGCCATTAGATTATTAAACATATACTCCCGCATATAGCTGCTCCAGTGGTTGTGTGCATTCTGCAGATATCCGGCGCCGTGTACAAATATGATCGCTGCCTTATTTTTCTTTCCTTTGGCAGGTTCGTAAATTCGGGCATAAACTTTCTGACCATCAGTTGCAGCAAAAGTAACTACTTCAGGTTTTCTCCATGCATATTTATTGAAGGCTTCCGTTGTGGAGTAGGTAATTTGTCTGAGCGCAGCATCAGGCTTGTTTTCGGCTGTATAAAGGTCCCAGGGCTTGTTTTTATATGAGTATCTTACGAGTAGCTTAGTTTCATCAGGCGAGAGCACCACTTCATGGGCTCCATCATGCATGAGAATACCTGTCATGGTTCCTGATACAATATCTAGCTTATAAAATTCTCTGTTTCCGGGATGTGTGGTATTGGTGGTTAGATAAAAGAATTTCCATCATTGGAGAGAGACATCCCGTACTTCCCACTTGCCTGTAGTCAGGGCTTTTTATGACCGGTAAGCACATCAAGTGAATATAAATGAGAAAATCCACTCTCCTCAGATTGGAAATAAAGGGTGTGGTCATCAGGTAGAAAACCCAATGTACCTCTGAAAAATCCTACTCCGGGTCCACCGATCCACGCTTCATCATGCTGATGGTCGCGCTCCGTTATCTTACCTGACATAAGCTCAAGGCTGACCAGCCACCTGTCTTTATTTTCAAGGCTTTTAAATCCATCACGACCAATGATCCTGACTTATTAAATATTGGCTGCCCCGATCTGACCATCTTCGGAGTTTTCTCCTTATCCTTGAGCTGGCTATATTCTTTGTAATATTCAGGAAGCTCTTTGATACCTGTCAATCCAGAAAAATCCAGTGTATAGAAAGAGTCCATCTCCGTACTATAGATACCGTATTTATACTTTCCCAGATTATTGATGGATACTTTCTCCCTCGCATTTTCACTGTTTGTAAATCCATCAGACGTAATGAACTGCTCCACTCTAGTAGGTTTTGGTTCAGGAGATTCTGATAACCCAAAACAAACATATTTGCCATCAGGCGACGGGGTCAGAAAATTCAGGTTGAGTGGGTCATAATTATACTCTTTCGGAAAGAAATCTTTATTTTCTGCAATTCGCTTATCTGTCCAGTCTTTCTGGGCATCCTTCTCACGGATGAAAGCAAACAGTTCCTTCTGTTGATTTGAAAGGAAGTTTTCCTTTGCCGGCTTCTCCGTCTTTTTGGATTTTTTAAGATTGGTTATCTGGATGAGTGACGCTTCTCTAATATTGAATTTATACAGGTTATCTTCCTTTCTGAAAAATAAAATATCAGGATCGACACCTCTTATGAGGCCGGATAATCTTTCAGAAGTAACAAATACCTTTTTAGAAGTATTGGATTTTCTGTCAAAACTGTATATGCTGCCGCTTTTGATATAATATACGGTTTCCTGATCTTTTTGGTCGTCAGATGGTATGTCCATTAAAAACTTCTGGTCATCAGGGAGTAAAGCAGGCTTTTCCATACCCTCCTTCCAGAAAAATGGACTGGATCCCAGGGCATTCGAAGGATTCCAGTTAAAATAGATGGTCTCTCCATCTGGAGACCATTTATGGCCTGTCGGTTGCTGGCCGATGAATTCGTCGCCCTTCATTATATCTTCCAACTTAAGTGATTGGGCTGAAATGATAAAAGTATATGAAAAAATTAGGATGCTCAGGTACAGTTTCATTTGTCTTAATTAGTTTATGGCAATAATAGTATTAACTTGGTTTTTTCAGTTTGGATATTGAGTGAATAATGATAACATTTTAATTCAGCGCCCAGGCTTTGTCCCCTTTTTTATACGGATAACTCCCATTATATTTTGTAGGTACTGCTATATAGTTTAATGCTTGGGTGCACCCGGTTTCCGAAGAGAAGTAACCAAGGATAGTTAGTTGCTTCATCATAATGAAGTAATGTTGGGTTTCATTTTTCATTTTGGTTTTTTTATTATTATTAGCCTGGGCATTAATATCATTCAAAAACCTTCTCTCATCCGGTTTTGCGTTCAAAAATGATTTTCCATATTTCTTTTCAAACGTACTGGCAATTTCTTTCAATCCATTTACAAATATAGATTGTTCCACAGAATTGTAACAATCACGGACCATTTTTTGCATAAAATTGCCAATTTGGACAGATTTTGCTCCCGGTGTATCTGTTGTGGGCAGAATGGTCTCTCCGATCTCATCGAGCAGCGTGATCTGAGCAGGTGAGAATAATTCGCCGCTTTGATTTCCCCCTTCGGGTTTACATCCTGAGTTTAAGAATACTTCTCCACCGACAAAGGCAACACCCGTCATGATCGAAATTTGCTTGATTATAGTTCTTCTGTCCATTGATTCCGAATTTTATTAAATATTTCTTTTATTAAGTTCACTTACAGCGTATGCTACTGCTCTTGCAGTCAATGCCATATAGGTCAGTGAAGGATTTTGACATGCACTGCTGGTCATACAGGCTCCGTCTGTCACAAATACATTGGTCGCATCCCATACCTGATTATATCCATTAAGAACTGATGTTTTGGGATCCCGACCCATTCTGGCAGTGCCCATCTCATGGATACCGTGACCAATATTATGACCGCTATCCCATGTTTTGATGTCCTTGGCTCCTGCCACTTCGAGCATGATTTTCATCTCCTCTACGATGTCTTTGCGCATTTTCATTTCATTTTCCCGAAGCTCAGCATCCATCGCCAGGATGGGAAGGCCCCATTTGTCTGTTTTTTGTTTGCCTTTAGATGGATCGGTAACTACATTTCCTGCTGCATCATAATACCGCTTATCGAGCATGATACGGTTATCATGATATGGTAGGATTTCCCCAAAGCCGCCGCCGCCTATGCTCCAGGATCCAGGTGTACTCAGTGTTTCCTTAAGGTCCTTTCCTATGTTCAACTCGGCAACATCCCTCTGCCAACCTTCTCTACTTGCGGCACCCTGATAACCAAATCCCCTGATGTAATCCCGTTTATCACCATTCAGATTCACAAATCTCGGGATATAGAATCCATTAGGACGTCGTCCGTAAGTGTAGAAGTCATCAAAACCTTCGATTTTTCCACTGGCACCCAAATTGTAATGATGATCCATTACATTGTGGCCAAGTTCGCCACTGCTTGATCCAAGTCCATCGGTCCAAATGTCTGTGGCAGAGTTCATAAGCAACCAGGTACTGTTGAGCGATGAAGCACATACAAAGACAATTTTACTGTTGAATGTGTAGGTATTATTATCAGCTGTATCCTTGATTTCTACTCCTGTTGCTTTTTTGGTATCTTTATCATAGAGAATTCTGGTAGCAATGGCGTCTGTTATGATGGACAGATTACCAGTTGCCATAGCTGCAGGCAAAGTTGATGACTGAGTGCTGAAATATCCGCCGTATGGACATCCCTCCCAACATCTGTTACGGTATTGGCATTTGTTCCTATCAGGAAGATTGGATGTAAGATTTGCTACCCTGCCTATGAATAAGTGTCGGCTACCCTTAAAATGTTTATTAATTTTGCCCGCTGCATCTTTTTCCACAATATTGAGGTCCATGGCAGGTTGAAAAGCCCCGTCCGGCAGTTGAGGAAGACCTTCTTTTGATCCGCTTACTCCAATAAATTTCTCAACTTTATCATACCAGGGTGCAATATCTTTGTATCTGATAGGCCAATCTACAGCAATCCCGTCCCTGGCATTGGCATCGAAGTCCATCTCACTCCACCGGTAACTCTGCCTTCCCCAAAGAACACTCCTTCCTCCCATCCGATAGCTGCGCCACCAGGTAAATGGTTTTATCTCAGTATAGGGTGAGTCTAACTCATTTGTCCACGCATCCATTACTACCTCACTTGCTGCCCATCCACGATGAATTACCGGAAAATCTTCCCGTTGCTTTTGTGTTGTCATCCCGCGATGCTCAAGTTCCCAAGGGTTGAGGGATGCTGTTTTATAATCTTTGATATGCTCATGTTTTCCCCCACGCTCTATGATAAGTACTTTCAATCCCTTCTCTGTCAACTCTTTGGCAGCCCACCCACCACTTATACCACTCCCGACTACAATGGCATCAAAAGTATGTTGATCTTTTGCTTTTGTACTGATGTATATTGAATCACTCATCTGGCTCAAATGTCTCTTTGTTTTGAAAAAATGATTAAAAGCAATAAAGATAATAAACACTAAAATATAACAGAATTTTATAGTTATTATTTAGGTATATGCTTTCCATAGATAAGAATAATGCAAAATCTTTGATTCTCATTTCATTACAAATTAATAGCTAATGTATCCTTCAAATTAAATTATTACTTATTAAAAATGGTTGCAAATTGAATTTGCTTATGGTATCAGCTTCTTTAATATACACTGCGCCTTTACCGCATCAAAATGTATAAATCTTTAAAACTTTTTGAAGATGTTTCACTAAATAAATGGATATGATTGGCATTGTAAAAATAGCCTAAAAAATATTTTTAAAAAGTAAAAATATTTATCAGATGATAAAATTCATAATCATCTGATATACATATATTTATATAGTTTGTATTCATATAGTTACGTTTACAAACGTATTTACTCGTATATTAAACGAATCTGAATTTAGAAGCCCCACATCTTTGCATTGTCAACCGATCGAAAGATCAGATTTTTGTTTCACCCGTCCTGGATATACAAATAAACTAAACAAGCATATCACGGACACAAATATTTTTAATCATGAATAACAACATTAAAAACACAGTACAGCTGGTAGGCAACGCAGGAAAAGATGTAGCGCTGACATCATTTGAAAATGGCAATAAGAAAGCCTCTTTCATTCTGGCCACAAACGAATTTTACACCAATAAAAGTGGTGAAAAAGTAAAACAAACAGAATGGCATAAAATTGTAGCATGGGGAAAGACCGCCGAAGATCTCGCCTCATCTGTTAAAAAAGGAAGTGAAATTTCAATTTATGGCAAACTCTGTAACAGGACATACACAGATAGCAATGGAACTGTGAAATACATTACCGAAGTGGTTGCCAGTGACTTTTTATCATCGGAAAAAAAGTAGATTCTCCGGTAGAAGCGGTTCCTTTTTAAAAACATAGTTGAGCAAAATGTTGGATGATATCGAAACAGATGCATTTGTATCTATTGACAATTTCAATAAATGTTTCACTAGATATCATTCAGCATTTCAAAATTCGTATTTCATATTTCATAATTCGTATTTCGTAATTTCATAATTCGCATTTCGTATTTCGTATTTCGTATTTCGTATTTCATAATTCAAATAACATTTAAAAATATAATTAACATGACAAATTCACTTAAAAATTCAGTACAACTCATCGGCAATATAGGCAAAGACATCGTCCTTTCCACATTTGACAATGGCAATAAAAAGGCATCCATGGTGATCGCCACAAATGATTATTATACCAATAACAAAGGTGAAAAAAGTAAAAGCAAACAGAATGGCACAACTCGTAGCCTGGGGCAAAACTGCAGAACTCATGGCTGAGTCTATCGCAAAGGAAACGAAGTTGCCATACATGGCAAGTTAACCAGCAGATCCTACACAGATAAAGAAGGAGCAACTAAGTATGTGACAGAAATCATAGTCAATGATTTTTATAAAATCGCCAGATCAGCTTAATTTAGCCCCTCTACTATTATAAAAGTAACTGCATAGCATATTGCTAAATCCTGTTCGCTTGAAATATGTGCTTCGAAATGTATCCAGCGGCACATATTTCATTTTTAGAGAGTAGTACTAACCCTTTATTCTCAATCCATAAAATCCTTTAAGTGCTATAGTTCATGATTTAATTATGATCGGCTCAAAATTTTTAAAATATAAAAAAATCCTAAATCTGATCACAAAATATATTTTATTTTTGAAGTGGTTCGCAGTGCATTTACATTATCTTTGGTTCAAAATTGACCCGAAATGAAAAACCAAATCTTCGCATTACTCTCCATCATTTCATATCCTTATCCTGCACATCCAAAAAAGACAACAGTGCGCTCCTCGATGCATCAAAAGATCAGGAATTGCTCGACAGATACTTCATGGGCAGCTACTGCAGGGATGATCTCTACGTCCGATGAACTTAAATACGTATTCAAAGAACCATTGACTACGCAGATCAGCGACGAAGTCATTCAAAAAGTCATCACACTCACACCTGCTGCTGAAGGGAAAATAACCTTATCCAACAATACTATACTGACCTTTACTCCGAGTGTCCCACTTAAGTCAGGACAAACTTATAATGTATCACTGTCTCTCAAATCAATAGATAATAAAAAATTTGACAATATCGAATATCAGATTAAGACTTTTGCACAAGATATGAGAGTAGAAAGGGAAGGTATTATTCTCAATGACGATGGATCTGTATCGATGTGGTTGGAGTCAAACGCAGACAAAATGAATCCGATTCAGCTAAAGTCTTGCTTTAAGACTGATGCATCCACGATAGAAATCGCTGAACGTATTCCAAATGACTATCTTTGGTTGACTTAAAATATAAAAATGGTTTTGGTAAGCAGTCTGTTATCAACTGGGATGGTAAAGAAGCCGGAGCAGACGTCAAAGGTGAGAGCATTATTTGATTTCAACCCGCTGTATTTGACGTAATTCACAGTTTTCACAATATTGCTGACAAAACTTTCAATATATACTTTTCACAAAAATTAAATAAGCAAGCTGATCTAACGGGCCTGCTCAAAGTTCAAAATGATAATACTTCTTACAATATTAAAGGAAATTCATTGACCATATTTCTTGGTGAAATAAGAAATGTGGATATAGCAAATATTACTTTTTAAGTAAAAAATATAAGATCTGAGAAAGGTAAAACCCTGGTTTCTGACCAGTCTTTTGAAATCAGTCTCGCTTTTGATAAACCTGATGCCCAATTCGTCAGTGATGGAAATTATTTCCCCATCTGAGAGGTGACTTTCAAAATTCCTGTCAAAACCCGCGCTTGAAATCGCGCATAGTAGTGAGAAATAAAACAGGAAAACGTAAATCACTATCTGCATGGCAATCACTGACTTATGCTGATTACTACAATCTGCGGATGTATGGAAAGCTGGTGTATGATCAGGTTGTATCGCTTAACGAAGGACTCAATGATAATGAAGGCTGGACGGTTCGTAGCATAGATCTCACTCAAAGAATCCCCGAAAAATCCAGGCGGTATCCACCATATTAGCCTGGATTTTGTTCCTGAAAATACAACTATCCCGGTGAACAGAACTAAAGAAACATAAATCAACTCCAGGATACCGGCAAAATGGGTTTTTCACCATCAGAGCAATTACTATGAGGACTCTTATGTCTATTATGAAGATTACAAATGGAAGAAAATGGAAATCCATGCAAGCTTGCATACTATATGAACAGAGAGCCTATCCACCGCATCTTTATTTGTTCAGACTTTTCTGTAGTAGCAACAAAGCGGGAGATTCTTAATATATAGCCCTAGCAAACTTTTGATTTATCAAGCGTGGGCAGTGCAGATCTCTGTCGTTATACAGCCTGCAGGCAGAAAAATGGCTTCTGCCATAACCTCATTAGATGGATTTGCTGAATTCCATAACATAAGGGATGAGTGCAGTATTAAAATATCTAAAATCAAATCAGGTGACATATCTTGTACTTGACGCAAATCAAAGCAACACACTCACCGAATTTGATATAGCCGGCGAAAGGTCAGAAACAGAAACTGAATTTTATGCATATACGGATCGAGATGTATGGAGACCGGGAGAGGTATCTATGTCGATCTGATGATCAATAAAATGAATTCGAACCTACCCAGGAATGCCAATTGTCATGACGTTTTACAATCCTGAAAATATGATCACCAGTGAACAGATACAGCAACTCAATCTGGACAATAAATTGATTTATAACTTTACGCTTTCAACATCCCTTCTGCAAAGACTGGTCTATCGTTGTATATTCAGGATCGAACTATGTTGGTGCGCAAAAAATATCAGAATTGAAACTATAAAGCCAAACACAGCTGAGTAATATATTCATTTGCAAAATGGAAGAAAAACACCGTATATATGACGATAAAATTCCAGGTACCATAAAAATGCAAACACATCTGACTGGATTTGACCCGCAATGCAAAAGTAAAAAGCGACAGAAGGCAGAAAATATCACAACCATTTGGAGAGATTACAAAGATTATATTTTGATGTTATGGACAATCATATCATGGACAATAATTTTGATGTTCTGGATCTGCAGACAAACTGCCAAAGGGTCAGCAAAGGTTTACCGGAAAGGAGTTTAAATCTTACAATTCTCCCGTATAAGTGTATCGATAGAAACCGAAACCCATATTGCCGGGAGGTGGCACCTTGAATAAAGAAGGGAAAACGATATTGATATCCTTTTGGGACGTCTCTCGGGGCCAAACGCAAAGAAGGTTCAGGATGGAATGGCAATCATACTTTGCTGAAAATATTGAAGTTACCCCAATCAATCCCACCAATAAAGGAAAGGTGAATACAGCACCAAATACAGTCAATTATCAGATACAGCGACATATTGAGTCCTGGTGGGTGGATACAAATACAGACTCAGATCATCTGGAAATTTTGTCAATTCTGAATTCTGGCGGGATGTGGACAATGGAAGCACTTCCATTACCGGAAAAAGTAAAATTACTTTTGCCAAAAAGGTTCATTATCAAAAGGTGCGTGTACAAAATGACGATGACCATTAATCTTCAGGACATAAGACCCAAACTTATTTACTGTGTATGATGGTTTGGAAAGTATTCCGGGTGCCCAACCATCATTGTAGGGAATTTTCAAACAGATGAATACATACAAAGCCGAAGCGAAACCGTCAAGGTAATGATGCCCGATATCGCAGGCGCAAAAGTACTCGTAAGTGTAGAGCGCGGAAATAGGATCATCAGTCAAAGCTGGCATATACTCGTAGCTAAAATAACAATATCCTGCAACTAAAATCAAATGAGGAGTGGTCACCTAATGTATATATTCACGCTACCATAATGCAGAGATATAAACAGGAGTCAAATGACCTGCCATTAAGGCTCTATGGGATCAGGCATATCAAAATGGATGGCTCTGTACTTGATCTTAAACCCGTAGTAAGTATTCCTGATAATTTAGAATCAGGTAAGACACTTCTGTTTACCGTTGCAGAAAGTCAGGGAAGGCCATTAGAATACGTTAACTCTTGGTTGATGAAGGACTACTCAATTTAACTGGTTTGCTACCCCGGATCCCGGCGAAACATTTTAACGGAAGAAGTTTCTCCCCTGCTGGTAAAACCTGGAACATCTACCAGTATCTGATTAACTTCTTTCAAAGGTAAATTTGCAGGTATTATATCAATAGGAGTGGTGATGCCTACAATCCGGACGCCATTGCTGAGATTAACCGGTTCAAGCCGCTATCTATCCACCAGGGATCATTCAAAATATTCAAAGGTGGAAAAAAAATCACTTTATCACGATACCTAACTACATTGGTAGAGTAAGATTGATGATTTCAGCTACCAGCAGTGATAATTTTGGTAAATTTGAAAAATCAATTCCTGTAAAAAGTATCCTCATGGTTTGCAGTCTCGGCGGTTTCACGGACGCTCCAATGTCAGTGACAAATTTTAATTTCCTGTTACTATTTTAAAGATGATCCCAATATCAAAACAGCTGATCTCACTGCCAAGGCTGACCCGAAGATGATTAAAGGATTTAATGCATCTAAATCGATGACATTTAATGGTAAAAATCGAATATCCAACATGTTTGACAAAGGGGTCCTTAATGAACAGGCAAACTCAATGTGGAACAGGGGGTATCAGGTGAGGTGAGTAAAAGTATGAAAGAATCAATAAACATTCTGATCAA
>JADKGI010000027.1 GCA_016722285.1 Saprospiraceae bacterium | reverse complement strand
AAACCGGTGCTAAAGATTGGAAATGAAGTAACTATTCTCAAAAAAAAGACGATTGGTGTATATGAGGCAATTTATGTTCCTACAAACAATTTAACAACAATATCCATAAGTGATGGCTCTCAAACCTTTATCAAACCTAAAATAAAGCTTACACCTAACGGGATTAAAATAGATGTCAATAGCATGAAAAAAATTGTTGCACAAGATAAAAAATATATTGACGGATTAAAAAATGATAAATTTGACTATAAGATCTTTCGAGGTATTCATAATTAAAGTACTTATTGGCACCCACTACTTTGTCTGCAAACTGCACTAAATTTTTGATCATTTTAGGATACAAAGAATAACAGAATAAAATTGAGTTTTACATCTAAATAATGATTTGCATTTTATTAAAATAGTGATAAATACCCACCTTGTAATCAACTTTGTCCATACAGGTCTTCTTCGGAAATCTCCTTGAGAAAAAAGGAAATAGATTTCTTTGGAACCAGTGAATGGACGATTGAGTCGGAAAAGCAATTTATATCTAAAGTACAGGAACTTTTTGGGATGGTAAGAGACCATGCTTCTAATGTAGATTTACAATTTAACATAGAAACGAAAGATATATCACACCTGTCATTTATACTAAATAAGAAAAAAAAAAAACATAGAAATTAATACTGCAAAATTAACTTTAAGAGAAATTGAAGTTTTGGGGTTAATTATGCAAGGATTGATTAATAATATGATAGCTCAAAACTTTTTATAAGCTATGAAACGGTAAAACCCACAGAAAAACATTCTTGATAAAACAGGATCTAAAACACTGCATGTCTGATTAATTACTACCATCAGACATTTTTTGAAAATAAGCTTCTTATCAGATCAATCGACTTAATAATTCTAATAAATATTCAATAATTGGCAAAAATCCCCCTTTTGGGGGATGGTTTGAGTTGTGTTACCTACGCTATATTTGTGATGTTAAATTAATTCAAATTAATTGTCTTTAAATAGGTCTTTATGAATAATTTTTATGAATATGAAACTCCGTTTGCGGATGTCCAAGTAAGAAATGAGAATCGCCCCAAAATGATGGTGAAAGATCAATGCACTACTCATATGAAGAGTTTTTAAGCCCCTCCAAACTACTTATGAATCAACAGGGTCAAATGATAAAATATTACCATATGCAGAAGAATATAAATCTGCTTGCTGAATTGAAAGATGATGAATTTCTGGCGAAGCATTGAACGATTTATCAATGGAGATGGAAGAGACATGGAGAAACAAAATTTCAGATGAAATGGCGATGGACACTCAATATGTCCCATTTGCTGAAAAACAAGCAAGAGAATATTATACTCCATTGGCCCATGAAACAAATAGAATGGTAGATTATATTGCCAATCATTACAGTGGTAATCATATTGGGGATCATAATGAATTGGAATGTGAAAGTTACTTTAGTACTTATGAAGTTCAACCTGGTACATATACACCAATCCAGGAACAATTTTTGGGCAAGGTTTTTAAAAAGGTCAAATCAGTTGTTAAAAGGGTCGATTTAGCAAAAAAAGGAATTAAATTCATTGGAAAATTTTTGCCCATCAACATCATTCTGGATAAGTTAAAAGGTTTAATTAAACCTTTGCTGGAAAAAGTATTAAGGTCATTGTTAGGTAGGTTACCTGAGAGTTTACAACCATACGCAAAAAAATCTAGCTAAAAGGTTTCTCAAAATTGACCTTAATGAATATGAAAATGCATATGAGATCAGCGACTTGGAATTGCTTGAAATGGAGTTTGACAATAATCTGGCACATCTTTTATTTACCAATGATGAAATGGAAGCCGATGCCGTAGTACATGAATATACCAATTCCATTGAAAACCACGAAAGAGTGGACGGCTATGACTTTGATCCGATGATCCAGCACAAACTTGCTATTGCAAAAGAGATCTGATCAATGAACTAAGAAATGTTAGTTCAGATAGCAAATAGCACCAGCTATTGAAAATTTTCTACCAATTGCCATGATGGCATTAAAACCCATTATTAAAATGGGTATTTCCATTATCGGAAGAGGTAAATAATTAACTTCCTTGCAGGTTTATTATCAAAGTTGATTAGCAAATATGTACCTGCTGAAGTTTCTAAACCGCTTGCATCATCTATTATAGATATGGGTATGAAAGCTATTGGTTTGGAAACATACGAAATAAATACGGACAAAATTGCCCATGAAACCATTGCAAATACTATTGATGAAACAATCCTTAATCTCAATGAAATAACTGCGGATCAATTTTCTACACTTGATGAATGGTCGACAATGTTTATGAAGCTTTTGAAAAAGCAGCAACAAGAAACTTCCCTCCTAGATATCTGAAAGAAAATCTTAGACTATCAAGGCAACCAGGTATGTTGACTCAATATGCCAAGAAAGAACGGAGTCAAGATTTATAAAAAAATTCTACCAAGATATATGATATTAATCTTGATAGAAAAACTGCTAATGCGGTAAAAATTTATAGAAATGTTCCTTATCCAATTTTTTGAAAGATAAATATGGATTGAATTAAATAGTCCTATTTCAGCCAGGGTACATATTTACGAATTAAATGTGCCGGGTAAGTTACATTTAATAAGCAGATTTGAAAAGTTGCCTGGCTTGAATCCAATATACCCAGAGCATGGATCCATTATTGCCGCTTACGCCTGATGCTTCCAATCTATTATTGAATGAACCAAATTTAGGTGCCAAATTCAGCCAGATGTCTTTGTCATCCAGATATAAAGCTAAGGCAAAACACAGATTCACTTTCTGGAACTCGAAGGAGTAAGGCTAAAAACGTTGTCTCAAAAAAATGCTGTAAACCCACAAAATATTGGTAGTCCGGCAGAGGCAAGAACAGCTGACGTCCAAGGTGTCATAGATTTTAGTAAATCCAGGGTAGCCCTTAAATACTATTTTAGCGAAGAAGATGCCAGAGGTATTGTGGAAAAAATAAACCAAAATGATGTTTGTTAGGGAGGACCACCATAAAAAACTCTATAAATGAAGTGTTTAGAGAAATCATAAATAATAATATTTCCAGTAAAGTGAAAATTATTCATGAAGCCATGCCTGAATTGTATTTAGAATATGAAAGTGAAATAGAGGAAAATTTTAATGCAAAAAAATTATTAGGAGATGTTTTAGGGGGCAGTCTTGTAAAGAATGTTATGCAGAAACTTACTGAATTAATGGCAAAGTAAAGCTTTTCAGGCAGTGCTTTCCTTCTTCAAATCAAGAGGTAAAGAATATGTGGATGCTCAGGCACAACCGGCAGATGGAGTTACTATATGTGTAGAATGGAAAGATGTTCATGGCCTTGTTATTATTAAATCTTTGATATCAGCAGTTAAGGGAAATGGTAGTCTGCCATCATTAAAAGATTTGAGTTGCCTACTTTTGGTACACCGGAGTTGGTTATTAAAGCTGGCAAACAATTTAATTAATAGACATGTCACAAACTGCCGTAATAGATTCATTACAACGACAAGTCATGCATTGGACATTGGCATCAAAGAGACTGTCAGATTTAGAAAATATGGCTGCTACTCAAGCATGGCATGGACTGGATTTTAATGTTGCCAGACTTCTTCAAAATTCTTTCAAAGATAAATTGAGAGAAGTTGAGGATTAGGTAGGAATTTGAATGACTTAATCAGTCGTGGAATAGAAAAATAAAAAAGGGCACCAACTTTTGCTTCAACTTAGAAAAAGTTATATTAAAACTGAACAGACGATACATTATTATACTCTTGCCATAAACACCAGAACTACTCCAGGCCTTTCAGCCATGCTTAGAGCATGTGATATATTGTGTAAAAAAAGTATGAGTTCTATTCTTAAGCCTTTGGGCAAAGAAGTTCCACCTGTTTTCACTTATGTAGATAAAGGAATTGGGGCTTCCATCCTTAAAGCAGGATTAAGACTTTGGGATGGCAAAGTTAGCCCAGTAGCAGCTATAAAAATCACACAACATAATTTATTCAGACCTACTGCGATCATCCACGAGACCGGTCATCAAGTAGCTCATATATTAAAATGGACAGAAGAAACAAAAGGTGCCTTTGAAAAGGAGTTGACAAGTCATCCTGAAGAAGTAAGAAAAGCTTTTTCAAATTGGTCCAGCGAAATTGTTGCAGATGTCTTTGCTTTTATACATACAGGATATGCAGCAGTAGCTGCCTTACATGATGTAGTGAGTGGTAGTCCCGAAGAAGTATTTACTTACCACAGACATGATCCACATCCTATTTCATACATAAGAGTTTTGCTCAACATCGAGATGTGCCAACATAGTTATGGTAGTGGGCCTTGGAATAAACTGGAAGATGCATTTAAGCAAAATTATGATATCCAAAAAATGGTATCCGGTGATGCGGCAATCATTAAACAATGTGAATTGGCAATAAAAGACGTAGCAAAACTTTTATTGAAAAGATCTTTTATATGTTTTGGGAATAAAGCCATCCATCAGCTAGTGAATCCAGAACATGTAAGTCCTAGAGAACTTGAAAAATTAGAGAAACTGGCAGGTGCAGCATTATATACTTCACACGCCTGGCTTTCTAAGGAGTGTTTAAGAATCCTGGCGCTTAATGGATATAAAATAGGATCCAAACTTGGCCATCTTCCAGACTTGTATAAACAGCAAGAGGATTGGATGACTAGATTGGGGTACACGGTAGAAATGAATTAGTTAATTTTTAAAATTTATAAAAGATGACGTATAAATATCCTCGAGAAAGAAGTAATTTGAAACCTGAGACATTGGACTTAATAAATAAGTTGGACTCAGTTTCAAAGGATGTTTGGTATAATAATTTTGATGCATGTGCTTTGAACAAAACGCTTCTTGAAAAATTTAATAAGTCAAATTAATAGAAATGCTATTCCTCCGAGACAATTGAATGATACAATTTCCAATAAAACCAATTAGAAACTCAAATTTCAATTCAGGAGAATGAATTGCATTCAATGCTAAATGATTCAACCGATACTTCGAATTAGAAAGATTAAACAGAGTGGCAAAGTTAATGATTAATCAAGGTACTGTCAATATAAGACCAAAAGAAGACAATTCTCCTAGGGTATTAAATAAACGTAGAACTTAAAACAAATTTAAATAAAAATATTATGGACATAATAGATAATTTAATTTACGCATCATATGTTACCCCAGTATGGCCTGCATTTACTGGTAGTTCTGGAGCTCCGGTTGGCCCTACAGCCTCACCGAATAGAGTCCATAGCGATTACATTGCGTCTTTTCTTCCTTCATTTGGGACCCAGTGGGACCCCCGAGTTCGTATTTACGAAATGACAAAATGAGATTTTGTTCTTTTCAGATTATGAAATGATTGAAACTGCAAAACTCAGGCATTGGTATGACGTTGATCTTCAAAGGAATTATGACGAAGGCGGGTATCGAGAATTTTCAGAAACTATACTAAATAGCAGGTATATTAGTTTTGAAACAAGTAGCAATTATCATTTAATCTATGCATATTTATTAGAAAATACACGGATTCTGCAGATTTTTGAAAAAATGATAGATAAATATTTAATAGATGAAGAATTTGGTATTTCAGGTGATCCAGAAGCTGTTGGATGGATACGTAATAGTTTTAATTTATTTTTGAGTAAGGTTGAGCATGGTAACAATAAAAGTGACTCTAAAGAAGAAATGCATATTGGCGAATGTTCGGAATGGATCTGGCATTTGGTGAGAATATTTCAGGTGGAGCAGCTGTCCCATATTTTAAAGCCAATTCAACTAATCAGCAATTTATTATTGTATTTGAAAAATATTTAAGTGAAATTTGTGGCTATATGAATGCGAATAATACTTGGCCCTGATAGCACAGACCTAAATATTATTACAAATTTATCAGTTCAATTAAAAAGAATTATTGCTTGCACGATGAGGTGTTGGATGACTAATTTATTCTAATCAGAATTTATCGAATGAAGAATTTAATGCGGTGTTGATTACTTCCTGGTTTACTTTTATCATTTCATATAATAGCCCAGTTGTAGAATTTCTTAATTGCCAATCAAGTACCATTGGTGAAAGATTAATAAAAATTGGGGCAAAGGTGGGAATACCTGCACATGGTAAGTGCCAGTTTTTATTTGAGATGGCTGGTTCAGCTTCAATTACACTCAATGCTGTTGAAACTGGTTCATTTCTTGAAAACACAAGTTGGGTGGATGGGATGTTAAAAAGTATTTCTCCAACTCAGGAAGAATACATGAATCATTTTTTAACAATTATCAACAACTGGGAAAAGGCAACTGGGCACATTATAAAAAACCAGGCAGCAAATATAAAGGGTTCAGTAATTGTACAACAAAATGGGGTCCATGCCACAAATGAATGGAAGTATGCCAAGCCAGCTATGAATTAATTTCCTTCTCTCACTATAAAGTATTAATATTATGAGATCTCCATTTGTTGAGGATGCTGAGGTAGTAGATGGGTATGTCCCAATAAATTTTGATAGACAACCTGAATATTCTAATCCATTTCAAAAAGTAGACGAGTTTTCAGAATATGAGCTCGAAGATGAACCCGAATTTGAAAGCATTGGTGATGCTCCATTCTTTGAAAATGAGTACCAAGCAGGAGATAAATATATTTTCCAAGTAAAGAATATCTGCTTGTAATTAAAAACAAAACTGGGGTAAACGAAGAACATTGGGATAGCGATAAAACTGGTAATCCGCTTTTAGATACAAGTGGTATTAACCAAAATAAATATTTATCAAAAATTTTCAGGTAAAAGAATTTGCAAAACATTCCCAAAGTGAAGCGCGTATTGATATAAAATTAGTTGAAGCACTTCAAAAAATAAGAGACAGCATAAATAAATCATTAATAATTACTTCTGGTTATAGATCTTACTTATACAATAAAGATTTGTACGATGGTTATATTAGAAAATGGGAAGAAGCAAGCGCTAAGGGCGAAAATGTAGGCAAGAAACCAGTTTGGACACCAAAAGTAGGCATATTTCAGGCAGTGCGGTAGATTTTAAGGTTGATGGACTTAATGGCAAAGAATTAGCTAAAAAAGTGATTGATATTCTTGGTTGTGGTAATTATGGAATTGGTTTAGGAGTAAATTTTATTCATCTTGATGTTTTTAGAGATCAATTCACAATCTGGAATTATGGAAAAGTTTCAGATTCCTGGCTCCCAGAAATTAAGTTGTACTATAAAAATTGCAAAGAAAATTCTTCCTTTTTGAGAACACCACAATCTACCCCTGTTTCAAGCCCTGAAAGAAATTGGTCTGAAGCAATTAGGTTAAATAGAATTTTACAGCAATGATCTAGGCTGGGGTAAATATATAGAAACTATAAATAACTTTCTTTTACCCTTTACAGGATTTACTAATGTAAGTTTAAATGAAGAAAATATTGCAAGAGCAGTTTTAAATTGGCAAAAAGTGTTGGTTTTTCAGAAAGAAACATAGATGGAGTAATTGGACCGATACGTGGAAAATTGAGTTTCCGCTTTTGAAAATTCCAATTAATAGAATAGATACATCAAATCAAAGTCAACAAGTACCTGCAGGATTCGATAAACGTACTTATGGAAATTTTAAAGTTAAGAAAATCCGGTTCTGGTTTCCCAAGAGTAGATGATTATCTGATTCAATTATCCAACCAAGGAAAATATCAATAAGTAATGATGAAATTGATCTATTACAAAGAATTGCTAATGTAGAAGCTTCCCGACATATCACAGCATTCAATTCTTATGATAGGGCAGTAGTGAGTATTGGATTTATGCAATTTGCCTTACATGTTGGTAAAATTCAAGAGTGGATAAAACTAAATCCTTTACCATGGAAGAAGTATGGTATTGAATTGGATACTTCGAATCGATATTTTGATAAGTTTGATGGCATAAAAGTTGTAGGTTTTAACGAAATTGATAAATTGCGTTGGGGAATTTGGGCAACATCTTTTTTTAATGCATCAACCAATGAAGAAATAATTATATCTCAAGTTTCACTTGCAAAACAGTACTTACAAAGACATATCATAGGTTTAAAAAGTAGATTGAAAAATGACTCCTTTTATAATAGATTTATAGAAGACTACTACAAAAAAGGATAAATATATCAGAGCTCTTTTTCAAGCCAGTTATAATAATAATCCCGTTAGGGCGACCAAATGTGTCAATGAGACATTGAATAAAGTAAAATCTAATACTTCCATTCCAAATTTTATTTCATTATATACAGCCATTTTAAATACAGTAAATGAAAATCGTTGGCAAAGATTAGTAAAGGAGACTACGAAAGGAATGAAATTGCCTGAAAATGAGTTTGTTGCCAATGATGAATTTTATCAATTTAATTCAAACATTGAGACATTAAATCTGATTGCAGAAAATAATTTTACAAACAGTAGCCATGCCCTTGAAAATCAAACTATTGAAAATGATTATGATTATTTTGAAGATGAAGCGAAAAGACTATCATATGGACAAGGACAATTAAACAGAAAGGATATATTTCCTTTTCTACCTGGTTTGACAAATAATGAGTTTAATAATAAAAATTGGTATAAAAATATTGTGCCTGGTACATTCCTGAACTTGAAAATAAAAGGAAAGGCATTCATGTAGTTTTACAAAGGAAATTACATGAAGCTGAGAGGTGTTGAAGCACAGCCTAAGTACAGTGGTATGTCACATTCTCAAATTGCGAAAGAATTAGGATTAAATGCTAAAACTGCTTTTAGTGGTGCGAGAATTTCTCCGGCCAAACAAGCTATGCATGGCTTTGGTTTGGCAGTAGATATAGATGTATTTGGGAATCCTTGGATCGGTGCTGGTTGGGTCAAACATGATCCTGTCTTTCTGAAAGAAAGGTATAGAATGTTATCCGTACTTAAAATCGCTTCCGGTCAAAATCTACAAGATAAAAATATTTTTGAATATTTACATTCTATTTCAGTTTCTGCAGGAACAGAAACAATGACTGCTTATTCTATTTTGAAAGAGAAAAATGATCAATTTGTACACCATTTAAAAAGTAATCCAGAAGAGCTTAAATATTGGACTAAATCTCAGACTTTTGGAAAAGAAACCCTTTAAAAAGGATTTTTAAATTTGCATCAGGATTTAGTGTTTGCCTTAGGCAGGTGGCAGGCTTAGCTTGGGGTGCCATTGATTTTGGACCAAAAGCTAGCGGAGATATTATGCATTTTGATATGAGGACATTAGGTGTTGGAAAGTTTTTATGTGAAAAATAAAAGGGTATGTTCAAAATCTGGACACCTGAGATACAAAATGAGTATGAATATGAATATGGAAAATGATGGACACTAATGTAGATAATTACATGGGCGAATCAATAGAATTACATGAAGCAGTAGAGGAAGAAGAATGGGAAGATGAAAGTTTTATGAATGATGATTTTTATTTTGAAAGTTACAATAATATTGACACATTTGAAAACGATTCTGATACGAAAATCAATATGAAAATGATGAATTTTTTAGAAAATGAAGAAGATTTTTTGAACAAGAATCACAATATGAAGATTTTGATTTAGAATATGAGTATGAAGACCATGAGAGTTATGATGAATACTTAATAAAAGACATATCAAAAGCTGTTATGGATAACAGATACTATAAAAAGAGTATTAGGATGGGGGCTACATTATGACCAAATAAATAAAATTTTACTGCCTTATTCTGGTCAAAGTAATATTAGCCTTGCTGAATCCGATTTTGCCATAGCATTATCTAAATGGCAAGCAAGCAAGGGGTTTGCACCAAACGAAGCCGATGGTGTATTGGGTCCACATACCTGGAACAAATTAAAAACACAACTAAACATAAAAACTTCAACAGGTTTTGGGCCTTTAGTTAATTCTTCTGTTTCTCCAGTAAATGATCCAGTAATTTCTTCAGAATTCTCAAATCAAAGGAAACAACCAGTTACCGGAAATCTTGTCGCTCATTATGGAATTGATATTGTTGATAGTGTACGCAGTAAAACCTTAGGAAAACCGTTGTTTCAGCAACTGATGGTAAAATATCTTCCATTAAATACAAATCAGATGGAAATGGTGCAGGTAATCGAATACATATAATTGATGATGCCGGCTATAAACACTCCTACTTCCACTTATCTGATCATAATTTCGGGATTAATTTAAGTTCTGGAGGAAGAGTTACGAAAGGTCAAAAATTGGTGAAATTGGAAATACTGGACGATCTAGTGGGCCTCACCTTCATTACGAAACAGTTCACCCCAATGGAACTAAAATGAATCCTAGACTCATAAATGCTGGATTGCGCATGGCACCAAATACGCATGAAGTGAGAGAGTTTGAGTACGAATATGAGTTTGAGTATTCTTAACAATTATTCACGGGACCTTTTCAGGCTGTAAAGAATTAGAGGAGCAGGTTATTTAAATCTATGTTGTTTAATTTTAAAGAGATTCAACTTGGTAAAATTTATGCTGGGTTACAAAACTAACAAATCTATCAAAACCATACTATTATTCAGAAGCTCAAAATTATTTTATACAATCCACTTTCTAACATCCAGCTCATCAATCCAGAATGCATCAAATGATGGGTCTCGAGAAGCTTTCCTGTTGAATCACAGATCTTCATGGTGACTGGTCCTTTGTAGTCTGGGATGTCTATGTAGAAGAGACCTTTGGAAGGATTGGGGTAGATATTGAAAAGAATAAGATTTGATAGTGATAGTTTGATAATTGGCACAGTAACATCGCTCCGCTAAGGATGGGTCAAAGATAAAAGGATTGATGTTGGACTGGATGCGGGCGATGGCCATGGATCGAGCATACTCAATAGAATCCACTTTGTCAGCTCTGTGCCAACGACAAAGATCAGGAAGCATGGAATTGAAAAAGGTTTTACTTTTTATCTGCTTCAGATCTGTAAAAAGTATAGAAATAAAACATTGCTCTGGCAATGTCTCCTTTTCTTAATTCAGGAGGCTCAAAGGCATTGGTCTTTGATTCTGAATACGATTGGATGTCATATCTTGGGATCGTGGCGATCACTTTGTATTTGTGGATCCAATATTTTGTCTGTTCATCCGGAATATCTTTGAAAGGAGCATTGCGTCGAAGTGTATTGATGGTGGCACGCGCAGGTACCAAGTGATGGAGATCACCTAGTGCCGGCATTGTGGCTGAACCAAATGATCTCGGATATAAATGTTCTGTCTGGATGCCATATTTGGCTGTCAGGAAAGAAC
>JADKGI010000026.1 GCA_016722285.1 Saprospiraceae bacterium | reverse complement strand
TTTCTATGGTTTAACCAAGCATTAATTGATATTTTTTTAATACATAATCGATATTTTTGTTGTTGATAAAACTGGTTGTATATGGACCATTCACAGAGTTATCAACATTCTTAAATTAGGCAGCAAAAGAGAAGACATAATCTGCTGTGTACTTGGTTTTGTTTTTAATACATGCAAAGAGTGTTTTTACTATCTTATTTCTAACATTATTTAAAGCCAGCATTTTATTTTTCTTATCATCCATTACTTTTCTTTGGTAATAAGCAGCAAAGGCATTTTTGCCACCGATACTTGCTACTGCACCGAGATGTAGCAGTGTTTTTAATGCCTTATTTGCAATGGGAGACACCTTGTCTTTTCCTTTATACCTGCCTGATTCTTTACCAAATGGCACTACTCCACAATAGCTACCTAAAGCCTTGGCTGATTGAAACTTGGTAAAATTATTAGTGGCACAAATGAATGCTACCGCTACTATTTTACCCACACCAGGGACTGATTGAGCGATCTTATAATTGTCATAGATAGA
This sequence comes from Saprospiraceae bacterium, assembly GCA_016722285.1. Classification (GTDB taxonomy): domain Bacteria; phylum Bacteroidota; class Bacteroidia; order Chitinophagales; family Saprospiraceae; genus OLB9. The sequence continues at coordinate 19,572 of JADKGI010000026.1, read as the reverse complement.
TTCATCGCTTTTTATTAACTCCAGCATTTGGAATTCAATTTTCTCAATAGATTTATCCAATTCATTCACTATTGGCTTATTGATATTTTCTAACTTTTTTTGGAGTGATTTACTTTGGAATTTTTTATTATCGTCCTTGGCTTGAGTAAGTTGAGCTTTTATTCTTACAAGCTGGGATCTTAAAGTATTCAAGCCTTTGAGTTCAGTAAGTGTCTGATCACAAAAGGTGTAAGGCTTCATTTTATCAGCAAATCTGACCCCATAATCAGCTATACGTTTAGCATCGATTTTGTCATTTTTGCCACGACTGATTCCGGTACTGTTTTTAATTTCTAGACCAGCAACAACATACGTGGTTACCTTATGTCCAGCTAGACATTCAATAAGTAAATTGCCATAAATACCTGTGTGCTCCATGATAAACTCAATGGAATATTCAGCTTTTTTTTCTTTAGCAATATTTTTAACCAGTGACTGAACTTGTTTAATAAATTTGTTTAGAGCTGAAGTTGTATTTTCCACTTCTTTCTCTAAAAGATAGTCATTGAGAAAACGGAGTGCAAAATTGATTTTGTCTTTTGAGATGTCAGCACCGATAATGAACCTTAACATGATAATAATGGTTTTAAAAATTAGTAAATAAACATAAATAGTTGAGATTAAAGGTGAAGGACGATTACCTTGTTAATGGGTTTTACCCTAATTTTCTATCTGTCTTTTTAACCTTTTGAGCAAAGTGTGGATTAAAACAGGTACTAAGTTTTGCTTAGCGAAAGGGATAATTTGCCACACTTTGACTCAACTTTTCCACAAAATTAACACTTTTCCACACCCCCCTGGACCCCCCAAAGTAATACATAATAATAATTGTAATGTGATTAATTTATTGGAAATGCAAATCTAAAGGTGAAAGGGTGAACGCAGCGGAATGCAATGAAGCAAGCACCCGACAAATTAGACAGGCGTAGCCGCAATATATGAAGTAGAGCATTGTGTTTGGGTTTAAAGTATTGTTATAATTCAAACTCTGCCCATAATGGATAATGGTCCGATAACATGAATGACAAACTTTGCTTTGTAATATTTCTATTTGAAAGGGCTTTCCCAAAAAAATCATAATTGCCACCGGAAACAAATTTTGGGAAAGGTTTGGAATATTATGAGCATCATTAAACCATGCAATTTGGTCATAATATTTTGTAACATCGAAAATAGATCTTGTTACTACCGGATTTTGAAGTACCGACGGAATGTGCAAGCCTTCCGAAATAAAGGTCTGATTTAGTAAGTCTCCCCTTTTGTCTATATTGAAATCACCTAAAGCGATTAAATTCTGATGATAAACATTAATATCTTTTGCCCAATCTGCCATCCATCTTGCTACTCCTTTTACTTCTTTGATTCGATCTGCTGATGCATTTCCATATTTGATGTGCAATGTTACTAAAATGAAAGTTTGATTATGTGACCTGAAGCTGACTGCATAAGGAGAGCGCACAAATTGCTCTGTCAATGCTTTGTCCGAAGTTACATCCATCCATTCCTGCGGTACCACTAATTCGCAAGCTAAGCCTGATAACTGGACTCTACGCGTGTCAAAAAGGTATCCCATACGTTCTCCATTTCCGGCATCTCCACGATTGACATCTGTAAGGATTAGGGACCAGTCATTTCCCAAGACTTTAAGGACATCTCTGAGACCTTTAATATTTGCTTTTATTTCCTGAATTGCAATAACATCGAATCGCTTTATGATTTCAGCAATACAAAGCAATGAATGAAAATCTCTTTTGGGACTATCTGACCCTGATGAAGTGGTTTTTCTGGTGATATCTCCAAAGGCTCTGATATTCCATGTAGATATCAAAATGTTTTTTTCCAGTTTCTTGGGTGGCAGTTTAGCATCTAAATCAGATTTTAAGATTTGTAAATCAGCAATAATGTCTTGTGGTGGAGTATCCAGAATATTTGTCATGGCCAATATATTTTATTTTCAAAGTTAATGGTTTATTTGAAAATCAGATTACAATTCTGAAAGTAATAAGAGTAAGGGTAAATAGCATGGGTATCACAGGAACGAAATGAAACGAACATGGTTATTAAATGGAGCAAAGGTAGTATTAGCCGACGGGTGGAAATGTGAAATGCGCTAATACTGCCTGCGCATTGGAATGTACATAGCCTTAGTGAAATGTAGTGACGTAGATACTTATGATGCGGGAATCTGTAAGGTCTCAGAATGAATGAACGAACGGGCACAAGTTGCAAACTTGCCCAAGAAGTGAATGAAGCGTGAGTCCTAAGTATGGAAGGACAACAACACAGCAATATTTTAATTTTCGACGTTACTAAGAGCTCGGATTTACAATAGAAGTATAGCATTGTGAAGATTTGTTCCTTTGAACATTGTAAACATTATGACTTTGTAGTAGAAATAGAAATACTATTAATAGTGTTAATAAATTGGTCTGGTAAATTAAATACTTTTTTCTTTTATCAAAATATGATGATAATGATTCAACTTGATATACACAACTTGCTTTAGGGTTCCAATCATATTTTCTTTAGAATCCATAAATACGGTTTTACTGCATAGAACTACAATAATATTGTTTTCTTGGCTAATTCTGTGTTCTAAATTAATTTCAAATTGAAAATTAGGATTTTCAGAACTTGGTTTATTCTGGGAAGTAAATGATGAATCAATTAATTCTATGGCTTTTATTTGAAAACCTATTTGCTTCCTATAGTTGTTATTTCATCCAATAGACTGTCTAGGGCACTTTTATATTCTACTTTCATTATTCTATTATATCTTCATTAAACTCTAAATACTCCATCAAAATCAAAGCCATTATTTATATACCGAATTTCCTTTACTTTTTTATTCTTTCTGTGATTTGGGAAAGGAAGCCATCTAAGATCATAATTACTTGATGTTAAAACTGGATCTTGTTGAAATTCTCTAATGTCTTTCGACTTTGGTCCACCATACCCTACAATAATTAATTGGCTGCCGTATTTTATACAATATAATCTTAAATTGCTGTCTGGATCGTCGAAAAGTGCACAAACTCCATCGCCAGGACTTCCTTCGTTTTCTTTGAAAAATTGGGTTCTAGCACCAGTTGACTTTCCTATTGTTGTTAAACGCATTAATATATCTTTTGTTTCACTTTTAAATGAATTTAGGTTGTCATTAACAAACTTATCTAACAAAGTATCATTTTCGCCATTTATAGCAATTGAGTATATTGATGCTCTATTCCCACTTAAACGATCAATTTTAACTAATTTACAATTTTTAATATTGTGCCGCAAAGGTAATCTATTTTACTTATAAGTAATTAAAAATTTAAAAAAAAATTACTGTAATTTAAAAATAATTATTTTAAAATGAAAATATCTATCATGCTAAAAGTTTTACACTTTTATTTTACAAAAACCAAAGTTTATCTTGTCCAGACAAGGGTACAGAATTTAAATCAAATCGGGTGTTATCAAGGCTATAAGTTATTATCATATTATACTATTTTTAATTCTCCGGCTCAGCTGCCAAACTTGTTTCATCATCAAACCGAATATTATATTCTTTAGCTTCTGATAGTTGATCTGCCAATAGTTTTGCCTGCTCGATGACTGTTTCTGTGGCTTTGAGTTCCATATCAGGTGGATAGCCATGTTTACGGAGTATCTTTTTGACAGCTATACGCATTTTGGCTTGTACATTCTCTCTTACTGTCCAATCGATGCTTGTATTTCTTCTTACTGTATCTACCAATTCTCTTGCGATGTGCCGTAAAACTTCATCACCTAATATTGCTACTGCCGAATTGCTCACTTCCAATGCGGAGTAAAATGCATACTCTCTGAAATCCAATCCTAAATCCACTCCTTTGCGGTCTGCTTCTTTGATGTCTTTTGCAAGACGTATCATTTCTTCTATTACCTGAGCTGATGTAATGAGATTATTCTGATAGTTTTTGACTGCCTGTTCCAACATTGCTGAGAACTTCTTTGATTCTACCAAATTGGTTTTCTGCCTTGTTTTTATTTCGTCATTGAGTAATTTTTTAAGTAATTCTAAAGCAAGGTTTTTGTGTTCCATTCCTTTCACTTCTGCCAGAAACTCATCAGACAAAATAGATATGTCCGGTTTTTTTAAACCTGCTGCGTCAAATATATCAACAACTTCATCAGATACAATGGCATCTGACAATATTTGTTTGATTGCGGTTTCGAGTTCTTCATCCGTTTTGGTGCCAGTGGGCTGCGTAACTTTAACTATTCTGGCTTTGATGGCTTGAAACAATCCGACTTCATCCCTGATTTCAACGGTATAAGGATGTGGCACAGAAATGGCGAAGGACTTTGACAAGGCAGAAACAGAATTGACAAATCTATCCTTTCCATTATCCAAACCCAAAATATAGTTGGCTGCTTTGATAGGGAAATAAAGTTTCTCCTTAGCTGTCAAACTAAAAAATGACATATAGTCCAGGCCCACCGATTGGGTAGGATCAACAGGTCTTTCAGAAAACATCTGTGCGACAATTTCATATTTACCCATCATCACTGATGCAGCTTCTTCCTGATCAAATGCAGGTTTGCCTTTACCACCACTTTCTGTATAGACTGAAAGTGCTTTTTTCAGATCGGTGGCTATGCCGATGTAATCAACCACCAAACCACCTTCTTTATCTTTATATACCCTGTTGACTCTTGCTATGGCTTGCATCAGGTTATGACCTTTCATAGGCTTATCAATATACAATGTATGCATACTGGGCGCGTCAAATCCGGTAAGCCACATATCCCGGACTATGGCAAGTTTTAGCTTGTCTTTAGGATCTTTAAGTCTGTCACCTACTGCTTTTCTTTTAAGTTTATTTCTGATGTGTCTTTGAAAAGGTAATGGGTCTGATGAGGACCCAGTCATTACAACTTTAATTACTCCTTCTGAATCATCATCACTGTGCCATTCCGGGCGGATCTTCTCTATAGCTGCATATAAATCTACACATATCCTTCTACTCATACACACGATCATCGCTTTACCATCCAAAACAGCATTTCTGGATTCGAAATGTTGGATAATATCAGCTGCGATCAACTCCAGACGATGTTCATTGCCTACAATGGCTTCCAATCTGGCCCATTTGGCTTTTAATTTTTGTCTGCCTGTGAGTTCTTCGTTTTCGGTGAGTTCTTCAAAATCAGCATCTATTCTTGGTATTTCATCATCTTTGAGTTTAATTTTTGCCAGTCTGTTTTCATAATAAATCCTGACCGTAGCTCCGTCTTCTACTGCCTGTTGTATATCATATACATCTATATAATCTCCGAATACTGCTTGTGTATTTTTATCCGTATTTTCAATGGGTGTACCTGTAAAACCAATAAATGAAGCGTTGGCAAGCGCATCTCGCATGTGTTTTGCAAAACCATCCATAAAGTCATATTGGCTTCGGTGGGCTTCGTCAGCAATCACAACTATATTCCTGCGGTCTGATAATTCTTCAAACTGTCCTTTTATGTTTTTAAATTTTCCATCACCGGTTTCTATCCTTTCTTCTATTTCCGGAAGGAATTTCTGAATGGTCGTAAAAACAATTCCCCCTGATGTCACACTAAGCAATGCTTTAAGATGGTCTCTGTTTTCTGCCTGTACCGGAGTTTGTCTGAGCAAATCCTGGCTAAGTGAAAATGTATCAAATAGCTGATCATCCAAATCATTGCGGTCTGTGAGTACTACCAATGTAGGATTATTTAATCCCAAAACTAATTTTCCAGCATAAAACACCATAGTAAGGCTTTTGCCTGAACCTTGTGTATGCCATACCACACCTGCTCTCTGGTCACCATTATTTGCTGTGGCTTTTGTGGTTGTAATTACAGCTTTGTTTACGGCAAAATATTGATGATATCGTGGGACAATCTTTATTATCTCGTCCTTATTCTGATGGAAAAGTATAAAATGACGTATTAAATCAATGAGGACTGACTTGTTGAGCATACCTTTGGCCATTACTTCCATCTGTGGGATATCATCATCGGCCACTACCTGACCATCTATAGACTTCAAGGTACAAAAAACTGTCTTGGGGCTGTCAGAGAGCCATACAGCGCATCCCATCCATCAGAAGCAATGAGTAAAGCATTATATTGAAAGAGCCCTGGAATGGCTTGCTTATAGGTCTGGAGTTGCTGAAATGCTGACTTGAGAGTAGCATTTTCATCAGAAGCATTTTTAAGTTCGATAACAACCAATGGTAGTCCATTGATAAATAATATGATGTCAGGTCGTTTGTTGACATTGCCTTCGATGATGGTAAACTGATTGATGACCAGAAACTCATTGTTTTCCGGATGTGTGTAATCTATCAGCCAAACTTTATCTCCTGCTATACGGTCGCCTTTGCGGTATTCGATATCTATACCATCTGTCAGGTATTTGTGAAAATGATAATTGTTCTGAAATAAATTCGGGCTGTCTGATCTCAGGACTTTGCGAAACGCTTCTTCCTGTGCATCTGCCGGAATGGTAGGATTTAACTGAGCAATGGCTTTTTGCAAACGGCTTTTCAATACTACTTCGTGATATTCTCTTTCCTGAAACAAACCATCAGGTGAAATATCAGCTCCATTGATATACTGATAGCCCAAATCGATGAATTCCTGAATGACTACTTGCTCGATATGATCTTCTGATATTACTGCCATTATATTTTATCTTTCAAATTGGATTGGTTCAAACTCAACCTTAGTTTTTAGTTTGTTGGCAGCGATATCATCATACCTAACTTTTTCCATCCTTTGCAACTGTGACACTAATATACTAATGTTTATATTATTTGTAGCTGCAAACTGCTTTAATGCAATTGATGAATTAAAATTTGTGTCAAATTCTATTTCTTATACAGCATCTGATATAAGCATTCGAGAAGCAAAATCATCAGCTTCCTTTTCCTTTTCTTTATCAGGTGATATTTCAGCAAGACCATCTATAAATATGTCAGATTTATTGTGGTATCGGATATGTCCCAGCTCATGGTAAAAACTGAACCAAAAAGAATTATAATCTTTATTTCTATCCGTGAGCTGGATAAGTGGTAATGTTTTATTCTTTGTCCATCGTGCTGCACCATAAATAGGAGCTTTCGAAAGGCAAGGTGAATAAACCAAAGCTACTCCAAATGATGAACAGATAGACTGCAGAAGATTCAACCAATTCGTGGGATGTCTTAATGCTACATCCTGAATAGCTGGCAATGCATCTGTTAATTTTTTCTTATCGAAATCAGCAAGTTTAATTCTTTCAGCTTGCAACTCTCCGATGCGCAACCAAGCAGAAATTGCTTTGGGATCGGTCGTGTGCCGAAGTTCGATTTTAAAAGCCAATGAATCACCTTCATATATTCTGGACCACTCTGTGGGTGATGCCACTCTAAAAAAACTTGAGTAGGGCTTCTGCAAGCTCTGAAATTTTATTTGTAGAAGGTAGCAAATTCATTTTTTAATGCAACAATAGGAAAGCCAGACACCCAAGATTTGCACGTTTCTAAAAATTCTAATTGTTCGATTTGCAATAATTCTTCCTGATAAATTTTTTCGAGATTTAGCCAAAAACTGGCTGGAACTCCCAACACAAACTCTAATTTGGATGCTGTTTCTTTTGTGATAGGTGCTTTCCCTTTGATGAGTTCATTTAGTTTGGGCACAGACCTGCCCAATCTCTCAGCCAATTCTGCCTGTGACATCCCGGTAAAATCTATGTGCTCCTGGATTCTTTCTCCTGGAGTGCTGAGTAATGATTTTTTTAATTGTAAGGTATCCATTGTTTTGGTTGTGCTTAGTGCGGATCTATAACCGATTCTATTTTTATGATTTCTATTGCTCTAAAATCTATACCATCATTTTCTGTTTGAGGTACAGGATCATGGTCTATTGTAAAAAGTATTCTCCAATTTTTTGAATGTCAATTGACCATATTCCATTATTTCCTTGCTTATGAAGCCTGAGAACTGATATTGTGATATTACCCAAAGGTTATCGGCTGCACAAAGGTCTCATATCTCTCTTTAACCTTTTTAGCCATTGAGCCGTAAGTCGCCGATAAAACTTTTATATCTGGTAAATGACTTTTCTAACTTATTATTCTTAAACGATATTTCCACAGCAAAGTTACATATTTATTTACCTAAATGGTTAATTAATTTCAAACATTAACATTTTTTATTTCTAACTCCCGAAATGAGCTTAGGAATAGAGTGTCTCTTAGAAGAGAAATTCTTGACTTCTTTTATATTAGAATTTATTGTATTTAAAAATATATCTTCAATTAGTCTATTAGATAGTTTGAACAAGATTGTAGGAGTTGGAATAATAGTCTTTAATCCTTGTCGCTTAAAAGCATAACTGTTTACTTGAACCAAAAATCAATCCTTCATTTCATATGAAAGTTTTAATTCATAGCAATTATAGATTTTATAAATGGCATTTGAAAGTAATTTTGGCATGTGAAGATCGAAGGCCAATCAACGCATCAACAACAACAAAATTTCAGCCAAAATTAATATCTTGCGTCAAATCTCTTACGCTATTAATATCTCAAATTTTTAGCTATCTTTTTATTTCACATTGTACATTTTAAACCATCTTGTCTAAATGTTCCATAAATCAAAACCCTTTAAAATAACAAAAGGTTAACCATCTTCTTTTGAAACTTCTGGTTTATATAAGATATCCCCGATAAGTTAAGTCAGTTCATTTAGTGTTTCTACTTCACACCCTTTCAGAATTCGCCTAACTCACTATCTACCATTTACCACCTGATGATTTGTAAGGATTGCCATTTTCATCAGGAAACTCAAAATCTATAAACCAGTGCTTGAATAGGGTCTGCGCAAGGGCTTCGATTTCCTGATTTATTTTGTTGTTGAGTTCTATTTTGTCGTCAAGGGATGATAGGATTTCTGCAATGGTGGTTTGGGTGGGGAGGTCGGGGAGAGATAAAGATAAATTTTCAAAGGCTTGCCAAGATACCCTTTGTCTTCCTGAAGTACCAACCATATTTTGTTCAGCAAATCTTCTCACTTCATCATATCGAGATAGATAAAAAACAAAATCTGTATCAGAAATTCCGTCTTTACCCCTAAAGACTAAGAACTCTGTAGAGCCAAATCTCTTGCCATTCTTTCAATCCTTTAACTTGGCATATTTTACCATTTTTCCAAGACAGGGTGTTATACGAGCAACTTATTCTGAAAAAGCTGAGATTTTCGAACATCTAAGCCAAAATCCTTAATATATTTTTTAAATGCTATTTCTTCATTAGGTTTTATTCTTGGATCAAGATAAATATCACTAATTAAATCCTTCAAATCTATATTAACTTTTCTTGCCTCCTTCCTTTAAATGATTTGATTCAAGAATAATACGAACTTCATTTTCGTATTCAAAGGTTTTTTTAAAGTAAAAACATCTAAAAATATATCATTAATGTCAGTTTGTTCTAAGGAATCTCTTAATCCATTTGTATTTTGGAAAATTTCAATAATCTCTGTTTCCTTCCTATAATTAAGTTTTCCAAACCAAGATCTATCCGGCAAGTTTTTTATTAAATCAAAAAGTTTCTTTGTCTCAAACCTAATTCGAACTGAATACCCTTCAGGTCATAAGTTTCCAATAAGCCTGACTTATGCGGATTTAAAGTAAAGCAGCCGACATATAATTTGTTAAGAAATGTATTGGGATTAATTGTACTTCTTTCAAATAAAAAATTATCAAATGGGTCATTCCATTTAGATGGAGATATAAAAGCAAGGTGCTTTTTATGAAGAATATCTAAAAACCATTCAAATGGCACGAATCGATAAATATATTTATGATCCTTACAAAAAAGTTCTATAATTTATTATTGGAATCTAATAACTACATACCTGTCTTTAATGTCCATTTTTATTGGAGAAAGTGTAATATTTTTATCAATATTTTTAATGTCCATTTTTATACTTTTTATAAACACAAATACTACTAACCTTTTCATAAATTGAAATACACTTTTTCTTAATCTTAATTGTGTATTAGTTTTGCATTATATTTCTATTCCTATTTTTAATAAATTAGATTTAATTCTTTCCTGAAGTTCAATAGATTGTTCAAAATAACCTTTCAGGTTTTCGGAAATGGTAGCTATCTTTTCATCATAAGAAATACCATCGTCTTCTACTTCTTCTGTTCCAACATATCTCCCGGGTGTAAGTACATAATTATTAGCTTCCACTTCTGAGATAGTAGCCGACTTACAAAAGCCTTGTATATCTAAATATTGCCCATCTTTGTTTCTCCAATTGTGGTAGACACCAGCGATTTTATCTATATCATCATCTGTAAATGCTTTGTTTTTACGACTGGTCATATGGCCAGTTTTACGGGCATCTATAAAAAGTATCTCATTGCTTCGATCTCTGAACTTATGATTTTTTCTATTTCGAGCCAAAAACCATAAACAAGCCGGTATCTGGGTATTGTAGAATAGCTGAGTGGGTAAAGCTACCATACAATCAACTAAACCTTCTTCTATGAGTTGTTTTCTGATCAGATTTTCTGTACCGGCATTGGTAGTCATAGAGCCATTTGCCAATACTATGCCTGCTGTACCTGTTGGGCTTAGTTTGTTGATAAAGAGCTGCAACCATGCATAATTGGCATTTCCTGCAGGTGGTACACCATATTTCCATAAATGGCTGTCCTGAAGTTGCTCCCCACCCCAATCAGAGATATTGAAAGGTGGATTGGCAATAATATAATCAGCCTTTAGATCTTTGTGCCTGTCATTATGAAAAGAATCTCCTAATTCAATTTTGGCATCAATGCCCCTAATGGCCAGGTTCATCTTAGCCAGTTTATAGGTGGTGGGATTGCTTTCCTGACCATAAACTGCTATGTCATCAATACGACCACCATGTGCTTGCAGGAATTTCTCACTTTGTACAAACATACCCCCGCTGCCGCAGCAGCCGTCATATATACGACCGTTGTACGGTTCAAGCATTTCAACCAATAATTTTACGATACTTTCAGGTGTGTAGAACTGGCCACCACGTTTGCCTTCTGCATCCGCAAACATGCCCAAGAAGTATTCATACACTCTGCCCAATAGATCCTTGCTGCTATGTCCTTTTTCTTTAAATCCAATGTTGCCTATAAGGTCCACGAGTTCACCCAACCTTTTTTTATCCAGTGCCGGACGTGCATAATCTTTAGGCAATACTCCTTTGAGTGTCGGATTGTCCTTTTCGATGGCATCCATAGCATCATCGATATCTTTTCCTATTGTAGGTAATTTTGCTCTCTGGTGTTGCAGAAAATTCCATCTGGCAGAAGGGGGAACATAGAATACGTTTTCAGCTAAGTATTCATCCTTATCTTCGGCATCAGAATGTTTATCTTCTTTGAGTTTATTGTATAAATCTTCAAAACTATCAGAGATATACTTCAGGAATATCAGACCAAGTACAATGTGTTTGTATTCGGCAGCATCCATGTTGTTACGGAGTTTATCTGCTGTCGCCCAAAGGGTTTTTTCGAGATCCTGGGTCATAAGAAAACATTAATTTTTAACATTTTGCAAATATAGGTTTTAAATGGCAACCTTGCAAAGGTTGCAAAGATTGCAAGGTTAATTTGATTTTAGTTTGTAATAATCCCCAGCTTTTGACTTATCCAACCATTTGAAAGCTACCAATTTAGAAAGATATAGGTCAGCTGTTCGTTCCTTAATATTAAATCTTTCACCTGCAATTTCAATTGCTTCCTTCCTTTTAAAACGTTCTGGCAAAGCATCAAAAAATAATTTCACCACTTTATCAGTGACCGTTCCGGATTTTGGCAGATCTTTAAACATTATAATAGAATGCTCCTGAAGAGTCATAATAATCTGCAAAGACAAATCAAAGTCATCATCTGTGCAAGTGATATCAGCTGTTATTTCTCCATTGTCAAAATATCTAAGTGATGTAATAATCATACAAATTCTGTACAGGATTAAACCAAGACGTTTTGATGTGCTCGCCATATCTTCACTAATAAAAGTTATCATATTACTGGTGACTGATTTTCCATAGTTATTTAGTCTGGTCCATTGCTCACTTGTGAGTTTAAATGTCATGGTTTCGTTTTGATGAATAAATTCTACAAAAGATAAAACATCGGCAGACAATAAAGTAAAATGTTCGGAAAGATTGACCCCACCAATAGTTTCAGAGGCATCAACCCACTCCGCTTCTGATTTAAAAACATAAAATATAAACCTACTAAAAAGTCCATCTTCAGCAGATTTTATCAAATTCTCAACTTGACCTGGAGTACCTGCTAAAGCTACGGATAAACGTGGCTTTTGATTTCAACCCATTCCTTATTTGTTTTACGGCTGTAAGAAATAGGTTCGTGATGAAATGCTTTTCGTAATAAATCAGAATAACTACCCCAGTCCTGCTTAAATACATTACCCATTGTATCTGCTTCTGTTTCGCAAAAAATGCCATTTTCATCTCCTTCCTGTAGGTGCTGAATTACTCTTGCACTGCTATTATTAGCAGGGATAAACAAAACTTTGAATGGTGGCTCAACCGGCGGTTCCAGTTCTGAAGTATCCGTTTTAGATCTTGCGAGTTTCTTTTTGTACTCTGCCAATTCGATTTCATACACCTTCAATTTCTGTTTACTTTCTTCAACCAACTTATCATGATATTTATCTCCAAGCATTTTTGAAAATACCATAGTACCTTTACCACTGGCAGCAGGGGCAATGATAAATACATTTAAATTTGCATAGTGCTCTTTACCACGATATAGTCCTTTCACATTTCTCATACATCCACTAATAATGGGGAAAGCACCTATTAAAAATACATCCCTTTCTCTTTGGTCCTGAAAAACTGAGCACCCGTTTTTTAGTATATTTGGTAATTTATCAAAAATACTAGCCGGAATGTATGGCATATTGAGCATCATTTCATCTTTTGATACAGTCTCATCCTTTTCTGATAACTTTGCAAACTTTGCAAACTTTGCAAAGTCATCTGTATTATTTGAATATGCGCTATGAATTGTATTTCGGATTTCTTCAGGATTGAAGTCAAAGTTTTGGGTAATCAATTTTGTAGCTTTATCTTCCGGCACAGCCAACCTATTGGTGTTACAGGCTAAAAGATGTATGTAATTATTTCGGTTGCCTTCAAAGTATTGAGCTTTCTTATTCGTAAATTCAATACACTTATTAAAAATATCTGAATAATCCGTATCCACATCGACCGAACGCTCAATAGTGACTGGTTCTAACCTTGGCATTTCAATTTCAGGGGTAATTTTTGATGTTATGTTTACATTGAAAGGAGTTGGCTTAAACTGCCTGTAACACAACGGATCATATGACATAAAACAAAGTCTTGAAACATCTTTACCTGATGAATCAACAATTAATTCCAATTCCTTTGAATAATGATTCGCAACTTGTTTATATGCTTCCTGATGTTGCTCCAATCCTGTATCTACTAAAACTATAACTTTAAGTCCATTTCCACTTGGACTTATAAAAGCAGCAAATGTGTAAGTTAACCTGGAAGCCTTTTGAAATGCAGCTGATAATTGTTCTGATGATAATTTGTCAAAGTCAAGAATGATATGACTATTGTAACTTGTAATCTTTTCTGCTTTACGGCCGGAGTCAAAAGTTCCGGATGGTGTAAATGCAGGTAATAATTTCTTTTTTCTATCTGCATCATCTATCTTTCCTTGGGAAATGAGATCTCTGATATTTTCTATCTGATCTTTATATTTGTCAGATGATATGTCTTGTAATATCTTAAGCAGGGTCAAATTTTCAACCTTCGTATGAAAGCTGTGAAAAATGGTACTTTTTGCCATAATAGAAATATAGTTGTTCATAATTTTATTTTTTGAAGGCCGGTTTATAATGTTTATCCAAAAGAGCTTGTACATCAGACATGCGGTAGTAAATTTTGCTACCTATCTGTGAGAAAGAAATTATTCATTCATCACGCCAGGATTGAGCTGTACGTTTGGATACATTCATTACTTGGATAAATTCCTGATTATCAATAAAAGTATCGACTGGAGATTTCTGTTTGTTTGATACTTCCTGTTGGATTTTGTCGAGACGTTTGATTACTTCATCAAAATTCTCCTGGAGATGATTAGTGCTTGCATTTGCGTTGAGAATTTTGTGTTAATGAAAATTATCGACACAAAGATATAGCGGTCTGATTTGCCGATTTTTCTCATTAATTGAAACATGTCGAGGTGTCGAGTGTCGAGTGCAGTGCAAGTAAAGCAAATGCTGATGAAATTAGGTGTAAATTATATCGAAATGATATTAAACATTTATTTCATGTGTCGAGTGTCGAGTAGAAATTCAAACAATTTTATCAAGTAGGGAATGCTCTTTATATCGCCTTTTGATGTCTTAGTTTTCCTTAACTCTTCCTTTGTAAATTCACAGCCTTCAGGTCTTAAATAAATCTGTGATGCAATAGCCCCAAAAAATTTCTATTTGTAATCTTTTTGAAAGCCGTTGGACATAATACTTTAGCTCAGGAAATGATCCCTTCCATAAAATTTTATTAAATTCTTTTGATCCTTGATAGGCATTTCTGGAAGTTAGTAACGTTCTTTACAATAAAATTTTGATCGTATAATAGATCATGGTGGATTTCTAAAAATGATTTTAATTCATCAGGTGTCATGACTTTTCTGAAATTGAAACCAGAAGTTTTTGATTTAACTATTAAAAATGGTTCTGTGTAATATTGTGATTTTCATTTTCATAATCATTTCCATTAGTGTCGATGTTTTCTTGATCAAAACGGTCATTTTCATCTGTCGATACGTTTGGATCTCCTTCTATATCATCAATCAAACCCCATTTAATCAGATCAATTCGAAAATAATAATTATCATCACTCAAAACCCCATTCTTATAATCTTTGACTATTCGCAATAAAGTATGGTTCCATTTAATTTGAGATACTATCTCAAATAGGCTTCCAATGGTTTTCTTTTAAATTTGATTAGTGAATCTTTATTGTCTAAAATATCGTCCCAAAATCCATAGTTTTCTTTTTCACATCTTCCTTGCTGACAAATCTAATACCTAATTGACAAATTTGCTCTTTAAATGCATGAGCAAAATAATTTCGAACATTGAACCACGAATCTTCAGTATCAGTATAAACACCATCTTTTTCCAATTTCAATAAAGAGAGCATGTAATTTTCACAAACATTTAGTAAATAGTCAGGACACTTATTCTTAATTTTTTTAAATCCCTTTGCTTTAGATTCGATAAATTTAATAATAAAATCTCTATCATGCGTTTCAGGTATTTGCTCACTAAAATACTCTTCTTGGTATTTCAACTCGATATAAATATTACTACAGAATGAAGAAGCAAGGTTAGAGCATACTTGAGCTTCAATTTCATTTAAATTTTCGTAACTTTCAAAGAAATCTTCCTTATAATTATTGATTGAAGATGCTAATGATTTATCATTAAGAAATTTTGTTTCATTTTCTAATATTCCTTTAAGATAAAAGTAATAATCGACATATGGCTTTACAATTGGTATGTACTCGATTATAGCACTTGGACATATACCATTCTTGTGGATTATGCTTATATTCTGTTACATTGATTTGTCGATCGTATTCAAGTTTAAAATAGTAACCTGGGTTTGTCCTTTTTTCATTGATGAACATAGCATCCAATTTCAATAACTCGTTTTCAATTAGTACTTTTGGATCTCTTGAATTTTCTATTCTTTTATGTACTTCATCTTTTAACTCTTTAAATGACTTCAAAGGTATGGCCAGTATTTCTTTGGTTCCGTTGTTTTTTAAGGTAGTTAACTCATCATTTCTTAATTTAAACCCAATTTCAAATAAATATAATGCATCTTCATCGGTTTCAGGAAATGTTGTAAACACATCTTCACCATCATCGTTTAACTTGATGTTAAGCATGAAAATGCTTTGGAATAGCTTCGAGATGCAATACAACAAAGTCAATTTTTTCTTTGTATGAATTGAATGGTGCATTTTTTAAGACGATTTTTCTCATCATATGTAATCTTATCCATCCATGCATATGACCTGAGCAATAATTGTCTTTTGTACTACATCCATCAGGTGCAATGTAACCAAGGTTTTTAACATATTGATAATCTTGGTTGTCGTTTCCTTTTGAATGGTAATTATGATACTTGGCCAAAAGCCTATTTAGACTAATTCTATATTTGTTATCGGATTCATTTTCCTTCGATACTTCATTGTTTACGACTTTATTATATATTTCTGATTTTGATTCATAATCATCTTTAGTAGTTAAACTATCTAGTTTAATATCAAATCTTCTTTTTCTTAGTCCTTGCTCCATAGAAAAAGTGAATCGAGTAATCAAGTCCTTTTTTGATTCGTCTTTACATAATTCTGGTAAAAAATTTATACATACATTTATATCATCAAAGTCAGTATCAGGTGGAAGTGATTTTACATATTCATCAAACTCATCATAAAAAAAGTCAATTATGAATGCACGACACATTTTTAAAATGTGCTGGTGGATAAATGTGTTTTCTTGGCTTAATGTAATGTTATCTTTAGCGACTTCAACTGCATAATGGCCAATAGTGACATCTTCTACTTCTAGAAATCTTGTGAATAAATCTAATTGAGATTGTATATACTCTATCTTTTTTTCCTTTGATTTACAACTTTTAAAACGTTATTATCTTTGGTGTCACTTAAATGGTCCCCATAAGTAATACTTTTTTGTAGCCTACCACCAACAGCATTCAAGACACTTACAAAAGAACTCCCGTTTTGATATTTCATTCATAATATAGTAAATTAATCATTAAAAACATCCATTGCTTTGTCCAGTTCAGCATTTACAATCTTTGCATAAATCTGGGTCGTCTTTATAGATGAATGCCCTAATAGCTTTGAAACATACTCAATTCGCATACCTTTTCTGAGTGCTCTTGTAACCAGTGTGTCTTGATGAGTGGTAACTGATATCTTTACCCAATTCGGTTTTTTTTACAATTTTACCAAGATCTTTATTTTGCATAAGCTGTTCTGGATGATATAGCTTTATATAATTGTTCTTCATCATATTCTCTGGTACTATCAAGAAATGGGAAAATATAATTTTCTACTTTCATTATGGCTATTGGTTTTGTATTTGCTTATGATCTCCAGAGCTTTATTTGGGAGTTTTACGCTGACCATTTCTTTGGTTTTATACATTTCTATAGTGATGTTAGTACCATCAAAATCTTTCCATTTTAACTGAAGAATGTCTGAAATTCTAATCCCACCTGCATAACATGAAAACACATATGCATTTCGATGGTGATCTAGCATAGACCCATTATCCAGTATGATATCTTCAAATAATTTTAACTCATCTTCTGTAAGATATTCCATTTTAACTTTCTCCGTCTTTAATTTATATTTGTTAAAAGGATTATTTTGAAAGTCAATGATTTCTTCTCTCACAGCGTCATTAAATAGCTTTCTGAATATTTTAAGATTGGAGTGGACAGTATTAATACCATTGCCGAGATCGTCCTTTAAATACGATTCATATTTCTTTAAAAATTGAACATCAATATCTCCAAAATTTAAGGTGGCATTATTGGTATATGTGTTGAGTTTAGATAGTACTGCTTTAACCTTATCATGAGTACCCATCTTTTTTCCTTGTAAACTCTATTCAGGTAGTCATTTGCGTAATCTGAAAAGGTCAATGAATTTTACCCATCACTTTGTTCTTAATGACTTTACTTGAAACGAATTTATTTTTAGTTTCCATTTCAAGTGATACACCATGTGCATCAGCCACTTTCTGAGCGATCAGGTTATTTAGTCTAACTGCATTTGGGTGCTTTTTTACAGTTCTGTTTTTTTCATCCCATTGGTCCGGCAATAAGGTTATACCTAATGAGATAAACTTACTTTGTCTATCCTTTGTGATGCGGATATAAAGAGGTGATTCACCATCTTTATTCACCTTATTGGGCTTCAATAGGAGTTTTACAGTTGCCATAATATATTTGATCAATAAAGTGCAAATATACAAAATAGGTACAACATTAGGTACAACATTTTATGTAATATTATGCTTTTTAATGCATTAAAATACATTAATTAATATGTATTAATGTCTGTAATATAGTATTTTAGTATGAATTTGGGTGCAGGGTAGAGAAGTTGTAGGAGTCCCGTCCAGTTCCAAAAAACCCTTGATAACACATTGATTATCAAGGGTTTTATTTTAAATTTGGCTTGGATCGGGTTTTGATTTGGTTTTTAGAAAAATTATCTCTCAGGAAATCATAAAAATATGAAGTGTGCCCTATTTGCCAAATTCTTTAAAATTTACTCCTAAGGGGTAATTTGGGCGAATCCCGAATCTTTCTATGCTGGATACATCTTTGCTTTCGGTTTTCAACTTGTTTTAACAAATTAGTTGGTGTATAAAATTTTATGGCACAAAGGATCTGTCCACATCAATCAGCAACAATAAAATTATGAAATAAATCAATAAAGATGTGGAATTTAATTTCCCAACGAATCACAAAAGACAAAAAGTCAACTTATAAACATAGCGGGGTACTTCTAAAACGAATGCACCACCCCCGATTCTCCGACTTCGGTTCTCTTTGTTTCAACTTGACGAATCTTCTTTAAAAAAGTTATTTGACTTCTCCGGGGGAGAATTAAAAAATGATTATACCCAGCCCCTTTTGGAACATACCAACTCTATGTGTCGGTTCTGTTGAATTTCATTAGTTTCTTACCCGAGTTGAAATATTTTGGTTTGATTGGAAAGGTTTCTTAAAATGTATTTTCCTTTTAAATTAAAACCAATCTAAAGTCTTTCGATAAACAGATATGCTTTAAATTTCTGTATCCTTGTTAAAGTGTTCACTAAAAAATGGTAAGAAATTCCTATGGGAAAACATCTCAGTGTTTCTCTAGACCACCAAAGCCACACAACATTTTACTTTCTGTTGTTTGGCTTTTGTGTAGTTCAATAAGCATAAATTGCAAACTTGTGCTAGCAAGGGTTGTATAGACAACTACCTGCATCGGTATAGTAACCTTTTTTGTTCATGGTCAGATGTTACGACTTAGGTCATATGTTAGGACTTTCATTGTATCGGTTGCTCACTGTAGCAGCATTTGCTGCGCTGACATCATTATAGGTGGATGTTCTCATCCTGTTCAGAAAATCATAGTCATGATTATGTGCCTGTCTGTTTCTACCTCTTACATGCCAGGCGATCTGATTTCATTTATGGCACAGCCATGGCATCACTCAGACGTTGTAAAACGCCGAGCAGGGACATGGAATTCTTGATAAATAACTTGGTGTTGCATTTGGATTAAAGACTTTTGTATTATTGCTTACACTATGGTTTTGCTTAACGTAATTTCTTCCCTGTGTTCTTAAGAAGGTATTTTCAGCCTGAATAGATGTTA
>JADKGI010000025.1 GCA_016722285.1 Saprospiraceae bacterium | reverse complement strand
GGTCAAAATAAGCGAACTGACAGATTTACTACCTATGGCAAATAGATTTTAAAATCATCAAGTTTGAGAAATTATTTCAAAAACACTAATCAAATGCTTGTCAATCAGAATCACTATTTGCATAATCATATCAAAATTGAAATCTAAACCTTGTAAAATTAAAATACAACAATGTGGCAAAAACAATAAAATTTGTAATAATAGGTAGTGGAAATATTGCTAAAACCTATGTCAAGGCAATTCAAAAGATTGATTCGGCAGAATTAGTAGGAATTGTATCTACAAAATTAAGTGCATCTGCAAATTTTAGTCACCTACCATCGTTTCATAGTCTTCAGGAAATAAATCTCGATTTTGATGCCATTATCATTTGCACGCCCAACGGATATCACCATGTCTCAGCCATTGAAGCAGCCAATTTAGGGAAACATGTCCTATGTGAAAAACCTATAGGTATCACTTTAGAGTCCATAGATAAGATGATTGAGTCCTGCAGAGAAAATCACGTAAAATTAGGAGTTGCTTATCAACGAAGGTTTAGCTCGGATAATCCTACTATAAAAAAATTAATTGATGGTGGTAAGCTAGGTAAGATTTTTTCAGTGGATTTGGCCGTTAAAAATTACAGGGATAATAATTACTATAATTCAGCGGACTATCGGGGCACCTATAAAATTGACGGCGGAGGCCCATTCATGCAGCAGGCATCTCATTATATAGATTTATATTATTGGTTTTTTGGTAAGCCAAGAAGGCTCATAAGTCAATTGGCTACATTTGCCCACGATATAGAAGTGGAAGATCATGGTGCAGCCATTTGCCTGCACGATTCTGGCATGATTGGGACAATTACGGCTTCTACCGCTACAAAACCTGGATTTCCTGCGAAAATGGAAATTTATTCCAATAAAGGATATCTTATTCTGGAGAATGATGTAATCACCCATTGGGGGATAGAAGGGCTTGAAAATCCTTCCAACCAACAATTGAATAAGAATATGCATACTGGAGCAGCAACAGCATCCGTAGAAGATACTTCAAATCATGAAATCATTCTTAATGATTTTATTGAATCAATTAAGACCGGAAGAGAACCTCTGATAACAGGTGAATCGGCTAGAAATGCTACTGAAATAATCCTAGATATTTATAATAATCAGTTTTAAAAAATTACATTGATTTAAAAGCCTTTGGTTTCACTTTGATCGCTCAAACAGATATTCACTAAGTATTATTACTGTATATCAAAAAATTATATTAGTCAAATCTATTTTTAATCCACATTATTGCCCCTTGTGAACTGTGATGAAACATCCCTTTTAATTATATCTGTTCACTTCAAAAGTAAAAACTACCAAATATTATGACGACAAATATGCTGTAAATTATTTATACCAAATTTCATTTTCATTACATTATATAAAAGGATTCAAGTTGATGAAAAGTTGGTTTTCAACCTGCCTGCCAAATAATTTGCTTATGAAGTAGGCGACTTGGGTTAAAATTAACAATAAGCTTTATTACATTTCATTAATAAAATGCCTCGCTTGAATAAAGGAAGCATATCTTTTGGATCAGATATTAGAAATTGATACAATTTTATAAATGATTTCGCTTAGTACCAATATTAGTTCTTAAATATTTTATAAGTTCTAAATCCATTTTTATAACTTATTGATACGTAGTATAACCCGGAAGCCAAAGAAGTGATGTCAATATTTAATTGTTTTTCATCTCCTAAATCTACTTGTTTTACCAAATGCCCGAGAGCATCAAAACACGTCACCTGATCAATTTTTACTTCTTGAGGCCCTGAAATATGAATCCAACCGGTAGTAAGAGTTGGAAATACCTTACAGTCTATTTCAGTTTTTTTTTCATTCTTGGTACTACTAATCAAAATGGAACCAATTCCGTTTATGTACCTTTCCAGCATTGTATATCCTTGATTATCCAGATTATTTCTATCAGTCGGATTATTCGGATTTAACCCATTTACTATTTCCCAATCATCGGGCATTCCATCACTGTCGCTGTCTGTCCTTGGTGGAAGTGAAGGATATGCCGGATATCCGCCAACGTCAATTGGGCTATCTATAATGCCTGCTGGCCTGGTAATGCCCGTCCCTGTAATGCTTTTGTAACCATTTCCTTCAAATGTGGCATTTCCTTCTTTCACTTCTCTGATAATCCGTCGATCAATAGTGTCCCGAAGAGGAAGAGAAGCCCCAGCATGTGCAATGATGGAATCATATGCCATTACTGGATCAATAGGAACAAAATCTGAAATTTGGTAGGCTGATGATCTTCGTCCTGAAGCCATGAGTGCAGCAGAGTTGACATAGCTATCTTTTTGTACTCCCTTTGTCCAATTATCCTGCGTAACATCAGGATATCCAAAAACAAAATTACCATTTATATAAAAATCTCCACCCCATATGGTATCTGTTCCATCCACATAAAAACTGGTGTAATTCAGTATCCTGTTTCGCTTATTTGAAGAACTACTTGTTGTCAGATTTCCTGGAGTGGCTGGCCCTGCTTTGTAATAATTATTAATCATATTATATTTTCCACCTTCACCCCCATAAATAGAATTAATGGTACCCCAGTTGTAGAACACATTATTATTACATTCCAGGCTGTCTCCGTACGTTTGGCTATTATATCTGGTCCCATTAAATCTGGGTATCCTGCTGGTGTGGTGCGCCATTAAATTAAACAAATAGGATGAATTCTGTCCTCCCCAGATACCTCCATAACCATGCTTACCCTTACTATGAAAGGAATCATAGAGGCTTTCACTGATAATACACCATTGCATAGTTATATTTTTGACATCATAAAAACTGGCCGTTTCGTCTATTGACCAACTCATTGAGCAATGATCTATTATTATATTCTTGTAAGCCCCTGAAAAACAATTGATGGCGTCATCTTCAACTTTGTTTTCATCCCCAAGCCTGAATCTCATATATCTGATGATGATATTACTTGCTGAAATATTTACAGGATAGCCTGCAATACATATTCCGGCACCAGGAGCAGTTTGTCCCGCAACAGTGATATTGTTTTTTTTAAATGAAAGTTTGGATTTGAGATTAATGATGCCTGAAACGTTAAATATGATGGTTCTGTTTTCTGCACTTATACCATCTCTAAGGCTTCCGGCACCCGAATCATTCAGATTGGTGACTATATAGACTGTACCACCACGTCCTCCGGTTGTATATTTGCCTCCACCGAGCGCAGAAGGAAATGCCGGAGTTTGTGCAACCAGGCTAGTAAAAAGAAAAATTGAAATGATAAAACTGAATATTCTCATGTTAATATTATTTTGAGCCGATTAATGCTTTTTTAAAAAATGAATCTATGACCCCGACTGTTGGCGTAAACCAGGGTTCGCAAAAGATAAAGCTATGCGGTGCATTTTCATTCAATTTAAACTCATTGTATATACCATTTTTGTCGAGTATCTGTTTATACTCGGCCCATCCGGCACGCATCCTGGCTTCGCCACTGGCGATAAATAAAGCAGGAACACTTTCCGAAGAAACGTAAGTCATGGCAGATGCTTCCTTATATAAATCCGGACGATCCTTTCTATTGGCTCCAAACCATAAAGTAGATGCTGATAATCTTTTACTATCATCCCCTTCTTCAGAGTCAGGATGTAAAAAATCAATTACGCCATCAATATCAACCAGTGCTTTTATTGCCGGAACTTTTTTGGTATCCACTTTGACGTCATTGAATTTTTTTTGATTTTGTGCTGTTGCTATAAGAGATGCCAGCTGCCCACCTGCAGAAAAACCCATGATACCCAATTTCGATATATCAATATTAAGTTTATCACTATTTTGCTCCAGATAGGTTAATACATCTCGTATATCCATTATGGGTGCCGGATATAAAGCCTGGTTTGAAAGTCGGTATTCAGGTAAAAAGCAGGTATACCCCTTTTGGGCCAGTGCCTTTGCTAAGTCAGCGTGATTGGTTTTATCACCACTTCTCCATCCACCTCCATGTATGATGACGACAGGAATACTTTTACTTGCTGACAAGCTGTGATATATGTCCATTTTTAAAGATAAACCATCCACATCTTTGTAAAGGACATCTGACGAAACAGAAACATTTCTAAAGTCTGTTTTAGGAAAGGCCGCATCTTTGACTTTTGCTCTCACATCCCTCAACGCTTTATTTAAATTGTAGGATGTATCTCTTACGTTGGTTAGTTGAGATGTTATCAGCCCCACATACTTTTTATGCCACCTTGGATATATTTTTTCTATCAGATCATCACACCAGTATCCATACCATGCGTAACCTAACTGTCTTTCTTTTTCTATTTCGAAAATCGAATGTTTGATAATCCCGTCTCTCCCGCAAAATATCGGCTCCAGCGTATTCAGATCATAAAATCTGGCCCATAAAGGCTTAGCCATTTTATTCTCAGTAAGTAAGATTTCTGTCTTTTTATGTGTACCAGGATCTATATTTAATGAATAATCCAAACCTAAAATCTGTATCTCATATAAAAAATGAACCGCCTGAATGATAGCATCTTTAATTTCTGGCCTGGGTGCCTCCAGATTGATCAAAAATTTAATGATAGCAGCACTTTCACTTGTAGCATATGATGGCAATTCATATGCCCTTGCTTTTGCCGGAACGAATGTGTTATGGTCATATTGAGCTGCCCAAATCGTTTTTTTACCATCTTTTATGATCTGCGTTTTGAGAATAATGGCCAATCCTTTTTTAAGTGCTAATTCGCAATCACTCATTAAATTTTTGGGAGTATTCACAAAGGGGGCCTCGCCCTTTACGATATCAGACATTAAGTTCATCACATTAATCATGGCATTATCATTATAGGTAATGTGTTGCCTGTATCCGCTGGTATCAGGATAAAACTGCGGAAATCCTCCACTGGGATATTGCATTTTGATCAGATATTCAACACCCTTTTGGGCTGATTCCAGGTAAATTGGGTTTTTGGTATTTTGATATGCTTCAAAGAGATATCTTATTTCTCTACTGGTAGCACCATTATCTATGGTAGCATCATTTCTGTTCTTTTCATCCAAAACACCTGCAACAAAAGGTTCAGACCAGATAGAATCGTATGGTATGGGCTGTGTTTTTCCGTCAATTGTTTTAGGCCATCCTCCATATGATCTCTGGGCAATGATCATCTGATCTGCTTTTTTATCAGTATTTGGAGTTTTGCTAATTTTAGCATTTCCAGGTAAAGGATAATCGTTGCTTTTTACATATGGTATGGGATTATTCCATCGGTCACCCAGGACATGATCTCTGCTCAAATTTTTGACTCTGGTTTTGTCTATGTTATTTTTATACCAAGAGTATGTATCACCTTTCTTTTTACAGTTGTAATAGTAGATTCTTTTTCCCCATTTAATATCTGTATCAGAACTAACATGGTAAATTTCAGCATCGGCCATCTCTTTCGAAAAAGTACAATCGATCAGATATATCTGAGCATCTCTATGATATCTTCCTAATTTATAATCTGGATCTCCAATGAAATCAGATTTTCTGATTACAGATTTTGAGTCTTCATACTCTCTGCCGTCATGCCAGATGGCAGCGTTTTTATTGTGACAAATAAAATGACAATTTTCTGCGTAAGCCCAACCTCTGGGACAATAAAAATCAACGGCACCTTCCATGGTGCATTGATTAAAATAATAGGTTCCGTTTTCTACATCCCAGGGACTGACCGTATCCCCTCCCAAAGAATAAAAATTGCAATATTCTACAGTCAATCTTTGTGTAGGTGGCATGGTACGAAATGCAAATTGGTGGCCGTCTTTTCTTATTTTCCGAATTTCTCCTTTACAATTAAAATCATACTCCTCTTTCAAATCATAACCGAAAGTATTGACCGCCGTTATATTCCTGATATTGATATCGTTTGCTCTGATGTTTATGGTGGCTGCGCCCCAATCGTCCTGATGGTCACATCTGAATATATCTCTTGAAATGGCAGCTAAAACATAAACTCCATCAATTTTGCTATTAAGCTTGGCCTGCAAATCCCGCCAGTTTTTACCACATTTAGGTTTGGATTGTCCAATTAATGTTACATTATCTCTGTCGATATATATTTTTTCTTTATAAATTCCATTTTTAACATATACTGTCTGCGGGGATTTATCCTTCGGGAGACTTTGTATAGCATCCTGAATAGATGTAAACTGTCCTGTGCCATCCTGTGATACGATAACTTTGGACTGAGTATCAGCATCGAATGCAATCATCAGAATTAATAAGGGAAACAACAATTTGGTCATATTTCTATTATTTGGCTAATCTCAATAATAACTACTCCTTAATTCTGAACCAATCTATCACTGTATAAGAAGATTGATTACCAATAGATAAGAGTCCGATTTTTGCACCTACCCATTTACCTTCTCTGGCTTCAAAGGTTTTTCCTATTTGAAAAAAATCAGAACCATTCAGGCTATATTTAAAATTGCAAACTGCTTTCGGATTGATTTCATTTAATCTGTATTCTGCTTTAATCTCTACTCTAAAATAAACCTTTCGTGTGTCCACAATCAGAGTCTCTTCAATCGTCTCCAGGTTGCCATTTTCGGCATTTTTACAAGTATTGACTTGGATTTTAAACTTTCCATTATTGTCTTTTTCTATACTGATATTGCTATAATCTAGTCCGAATACGATTAAACCTGCTTTATCTCCTGCTTCAACTCCGTACAATTCAAGCTCTGTTGTTGCAGTGAAGTTTTCAGCCGGAAATTTCTGGAGAAGCAAATTTGGCTGCATCCACAAATTATTTTTTGACACCTGTGGAATGGACTTCAATTTTAAAAATCCACTTTTATATTGGATATCTAACCAACTATCATTAGGATTGGATTGCCATTGCCATTGAAGACCTGGTAATCCTGAGTCGAATTCATCGCTGGTTTGAGGGACTTTAACACCCGAAGATATGATAGGTTTTTTGTAATTCTCTACGGGTTCCCCTATGCCATTTCCATCAGCATCAATACCAATCACAGGCCAGTCATTTTCCCATCGCAATGGCTGCAAATGGACGATTCTTCCGTATGCACCCTTATCCTGAAAATGTATAAACCACTCACTACCATCCGGTGCATCAATCCATGCTCCCTGGTGCGGTCCGTTTATTTTAGACCTTCCCTGTTCGAGTACAATTTTATCTTCATACGGCCCAAAAATATTTTTTGATCTAAGCACTGTCTGCCATCCTGTTGCAACTCCACCTGCCGGAGCAAAAATATAATAATATCCATTTCTCTTATAAAATTTAGGTCCTTCGATCGTATTGTGATCTTTCTGACCGTTAAACACCAGAGTGGAAGTACCAAGAATCTCTAATCCATTGGGAGACATTTCATTAGCCATTAATACACCTTTTAATCCTACCCTGCTATTAGCATAAGCGTGTACTAAATACGCTTTACCATCATCATCCCAAAACGGACAACAATCTATCCATCCCGTAACTTTTTTTATTAATTTCAATGGCTCCCAGGGTCCAGCAGGATTTTTGGTTTTTGTCATAAATACCCCTCGGTCAGGATCCCCGAAGTAAATATAAAATTCGCTATCGTAATATCGCATGCTTGGTGCCCAGATGGCGTCACCATGTTGCGGGCTTGAGAAGGATGCTTCCGGATATTGCAATGCTGCATGACCAATGATGACCCAATTGATCAAATCAACGGAATGCAAAATCGGCAGTCCCGGAAAATGACTAAAACTGGAAGAAACGAGATAATAATCTTCGCCAACCCTAATTACATCTGGGTCTGAATAGTCTGCATGAATGACTGGATTTCTGTATGTATTTTCATCTACATTCGGATTATAAATTAAATGTTGTCCCTGTGCACATCCTGCTAAATATGTAATCGAGAAGCTAATAATAAATACCTGAAAATATATAGAGTCATATTTCAACATAAGAGATGTTCTGTTTTTGAAAAATGAAAACGATGAAAATTCATTCAGACATTTTCATTTTTCGTAATTACTAAGGTAATGTTCAACTCATCTTGGTGTTCGCCACCTTGGGTCACCCGAATCATATTTTCCAGTAAATCCTGCATCGCCGATATTAAAGTTGGCCATGTATGGTGAAACCCACAAACTTGCAGCAGGTTTTCCGTATGTCAATGATGGAAACCCAGGCATTTCTGTTCCGGCCACAACACCAAAATCTGATGTAGCCCAAGTATTCGTTACTGAAATAGTGGTACCTTTCAACCCTTCTTTACTGAAATTCACCAGCGTACCTCCGGTTTTAGCAGGATCCCAACCGTGTCCCCAAATACAGCCTGATATTGTCAGACCTTTGATTATATCACTTTTACCAGCGGCTCCTCTGAATCTAAATGTTTGCTGACCCTGTTCAGTGAATTCGCTCAACGTGCAGGACTTAATGATAAAACTCTGACAATTTTGTCTTGATGTCACAAATATCGTCATTCTATAAAAAGTAGAATTTTCGAGTAAAACATTATCAGAGCTGCCTGATCAGTACCATCAGAATCACAGGTAAATAGGCCATAATTACCAATATCATAAACAATAGAGTTCGAAATTGTCAGATTTGTGATGAAAGAGGTTGAACGAAGCCTGATTATTCCCCTTACATTCTTTATAGTACAATTCAGAAATTTCAGATCTTTGATCACGGTTGGTGTTCCTGAATTTGAAATATTAAAAGCATAGTGGGCTCCCATATCCAGTCCGATAAAATCAATATTGTCAAATATGATATAATTGATTTTGGCACCAGGTGTTACCTTCCAATCTCCTTTTGAAAATACCTCTGTTCTCTCAGGTACTAAACCATATGCCCCTTTTATAGTGATTGATTTGTTTAAAGGGTCAGTTGGAATATCGTATCTGATTCCTTTTTTCAGGAGGATGATATTCCCATCCGCCGCTGCTGCTACAGCTGAAGCCAGTGCACTTGGGTCTTCTGATTCACTGAGATTAATAACGTTAGGATCTGCAGGATTTACATCTGCTACAAGTGTTTTATAATCTACCCATCCGCGTATCGTATTACCACTGTAAATGGCTACCTGATAACTGGTATTCGGAGTGAGTTTATCAATAATCTTTTCTCCTGATGTGTTTTCTGCTGCTGAAACAGTATAAGTACCCAATGGAGTCTTTAATTTAGTATCTGATTTAGCAAATGTCTTTACGGCTGTAATGGCTGCTCCGGACGGAGTCCATCTTGCTCTGGCCTTAACATCGGTCACATCAAAAATTCTGGGAAGAAGCTGGATAGATGGGAACCTTTCAGTCCTTACCGATCCCAACAAAGCCACTTTACTGTTATACTCAGAAGATGCAGCATTAGCCAAAACCCGTACTTGATATAATGAATTGTAGTCTAATTCTTCCCCAACAGTAGCCTGATTTATTAGAATATAATTTGTGTCAGAAACAAAAGTGTAGAGAACGGTCACAAAACTATCCTGACTTACTTCTACTTTGTAAGATATCGCTTCTTTGATTTTTGCTAAATTGACAATGATCACATTTGCTGTTGCTTTTAAATCAGCATTCTGCACAGGTCTGAAAAGCCTGGTTTTTTCATAAACCGGCTCATCTTTACTACAACTTGACAATATTCCGACAAGAATTAGTGTAGAAAAGGTAATTTTTATAGCATTTAAGGTTTTATGATATTTCATATTTTTTTATATTTTATTTGAATAAATATCCTTCATTTGTCAACTTTCCCTGGCTTGCTGCGACAGCTTCTTCGGGAATAGGAAATATGTATCTGGTTACCATGGGTTTTGGTCCACTAATATAAGGTAGCCAATCCTTTGTTACCCATTCCTTATATTTTGTCGTTTCGCTATACATATCGAGTACAAAATTGACCTGATTCCAGGTTGCATCAGGAGCATTGCTAACTTTAGTATTAGGATTCAATATTTCGAATTTGCTGGCAGCATTTCTCCTCCAATACATATAATCAGGCAGATTAGCATATTTTCCGGTACCGCTTTTTACATTATCAACCATATCCTTAAGCGTTTGAACAGTTTGGGCCATTTTTGCTGAATAGATACCCCATCGAATGAGCTCATACTTTCTTATCATTTCGCCGCCAAATTCCCAAGCCCGTTCATCAACAATGGCATTTAGGAATGTTTGCTTGCTTGCTCCTGCTTTAGTGATATAATCCTCTACTTTTGATGTCCATTGGTTTGCATTAAAAGCTCTTCTTCTTACTTTTGCCATCGCTTCTTTTGCTTCAGCAGTAGGCCCGTTTAACTCATTTTCTGCTTCAGCATACATCAGCAACACATCGGCATACCTCATCATAGGCCAGTTAATACCTGTACCTTTCGCTGAGTTCTGACCAGGAGGATTATCCAGAAAATATCTGCTCCATTTTCCCTGTGTTATATTTGTAGGACCGTTAACAAATTCTTCTTCAAACTTGGTATTCACCTGATACAATCCGCAAGTCACATCTCTTCTGATATCTGTCGAATCAAAAGAAAAATAATAACTCGGTGGCATTGCCATATAATTATTTCCTGAACCAAAACTGTGACTTGCCGTAGCCCCTCCCTGTACTGTAATGCCTATATTCCACCCAACATCACCATTTCCAAGAGCAAAAGGTACTTCAAATAAAACATCTGAATTTACTGTGGTTATAAATTTACATTGGTTTAAAAATACTTGTTTAAAGTCCTTTGGAAGTTCTCTACCTTTGAGATCGATCAATTTTTTTGAATAGGTTTTTGCTATTTCATAAAATTTAAGATAATCACTCTTTCTTTCCATGGTCATATCGGGCTTTAAGAAAAAACCTCCTCTCTGAAGGGCCAGTCTGGCAATCATTCCGATGGTAAACTCTCGGTTCACCTGCTCAGTCCTATAGGGGGACTGATCTGCCCAAAGCATTTTATCTTCGATTTTGATCAGATCATCTATTACTTGAGTCAATATTTCATTTCTATCTTCTCTTGGTAAATTAAAGTCCTGTCCTGCTTTCGGCGATAGCCTTACATTTGGAACATCACCAAAATAGTAAATCAACATGCTAAACCAATAGGCCCTTAGGGTATATGCTTCACCAAGCATATTATACATCAATTTACTGGTCTGAGGATCTGTTGATTGCAATGCATTGCTTGCTTCTATACCTTCTATGGCAATATTTGCATCTCTGATAGCTGTATATGCAGCATTCCAAAATTGCCTGATATCTCCATTGGTAGATAAAGCATCAAGATTCCATATCTGATACCTGTCACTTGTACTGGTCCATCCACTTTGATGCTCAATATCTGTATTACCTGTCATATTATTTGATAATCTGGATCGGAATCCATCCACGCCAAATTGTACGTAAATCGCATTAACACCCCTTCTGGTATCATCTACATTTGAAAACACATAATTGGAATCGAAAGTAGAAAGTGAATCCGGCTCAAGGAAATCAGAACAGGACGTAATAAAGAGAACGATTAGTATGGATAAATATTTATTCTTCATTTTAATAAATTTAAAGTTAGTTAAAAGGTAACATTTACACCAAAAGTATAAGATCTGCTGCGTGGAAACGCTGAATAATCTACACCAGGAGTAAGCGCATTAAAACCACCTGTACCGGTACTTACTTCAGGATCATATCCTGAATACTTTGTCCACAATTTCAGGTTGTTGCCAGTCAGATAAAACCTAAGCTGACCAATACCTATCTTGGATGATAGCGATCTTGGGATAGTATAGCCTACATTCAGATTGTTTAATCTGATGAAAGATCCGTCTTCAACAGCCCAGGAATGAATAGTAGCCTGTGCAACACCAAAGCTGGCATGTGACCAAATATTTTTTCCTTGGTTCATAGCTTCCAATTGTGCCAGATCAGTTACAACTTGCCCTGCAGTACCTGTGATTTTTCCATCTACATCTATATAAGTGAATCTGTTATCTGAACTCATAGTAGTCAATAGGTTGCCATAAGTGACTCGTCGATACTGATTAAACTGAATTTTACCGGTATTATACACATCGTTACCATAAGACCAGTTAAAGAAAGCAGAAGCATCAAAATTGCCAAAAATAGCATTCAATCCAAATCCACCCTGTGCAAGAGGTAATGTATTTCCAATAACCTGTCGGTCAGTACTATTTATAACACCATCTGCATTCAGATCTTTCAATTTTAAAAAGCCCGGTCTGATTCGGCTATTTCCAACCGTACCACTTGCATTAGCAATTCCATCCTTTAATATATATGTATTAGTTTTATCATCATACGAAGCAAAGTCAGATGTTTGATAGTAACCATCTGTCACATATCCATAGATATCTCCCACTTTTCCACCTACTTTAAGATAAAAATCATCCCTGTCTTTTAAATCAGTACTAGCCCAATTTGATTGAAAAAATCTGGAGTCTGTACCATCTAATTTAACAATTTTTGCCACGTTCTTACCTATATTAAAATTAAATATCAAAGAAAAATCTGATTTTTCAATTAAGGTGGCATTTATACCTAACTCAACACCTGTATTCGAAGTACTACCGATATTATTCCATTGGGTTGTAAAACCCGTATTAGAAGGTATAGCAGACTGTAGTAAAAGATCATTAGTTGTATTTTTGTAATAATCAAGACTTCCTGAAATCTTTGAATTAAAAATCGTAAAATCCAAACCTGCATTGGCGTTTGATGTTGTCTCCCAAACCAGATCTGGATTATATAGAGTGGATCCTGATGGTGTATAATAGGTATTATCGTAGTTACCGAAGCCGGGACCTCTCAAAGTTGAACCCACAAAAAGCAATTGTGTAGCTGTTGCATCAATTCTATCATTTCCGGTTTGGCCATAACTTATTCTCAACTTTAAGTCATTAATAGTCTTTGAATTAGCTAAAAACGGTTCGCTTGAAATTTTCCATCCCAGGGCAAGAGCCGGAAAAAATCCAAGCCTGTTTTCCTTAGAAAATTTACTTGATGCATCCCCCCGCATTGTGAAAGTTGCCAGGTATTTATTGTTATATTGATAATCCAATCTTCCGAAACCGGAAACTCTGTTTGCATCGGTGAAATTGGAGGTTTCTACCCTATCCGCTCGCCCAAATGTCATATTGGCAAATAATTCTTCAGGGGTTATAGACAATCTAAAGTCTTCAGACCTTAAAAAAGCCGATTTGCCTCCTATGGAATAAATTTCCTGACCTAACAAGACATCTAAACTATGTGGCCCTTTAGAGCTCAATTTATAATTTAAAGTATTAAGCCATCTGAATGATGTATTTTTAGTGTCTGATTTTTCACCTAATGGTAAGTTGCCTCCATTATTAAATGATTCGCCTGTAAGTGGTCCATAAAATCTAAGATTCTCAATAAAAGAAGTCGATGTCGTAAGCGTCGTCTTAAAACTTAGGTTTTTTAAGATATCATAATTTAAAGCCGCATTGAGAATATAGTCATCAGATGTTTTTTTACGCCAATCCTGCTTTACCAGTTCTGTAGGACTTACCAGACTTTTTATAAATGAAGCGAAATCATCATTAGGATCAATGTTGTTTACGTTAATTTCAAGATCATCTGCCAAGCCGTTTACCGGTCTTGTCTGGACAGCATCTTTAATACCCAATTGTGCTCTTCCGGAAGTACCCACCCCATCCACTTTTGTATTAGTAATTCTAGCTGTTGCAGAAAATGTGAGTTTTTTTGATATCGTTTGATCCAGTTTAAAATTGATTACATTTCTGACAAAACCATTATTAATTAACAAGCCGGCATCATTATTATTTGTAAAACTAAGGCTCACTTTGGTCTTATCGCTTCCTCCGCTAACACTTAGATTATGATATTGAGAAGTCAATGGATTTCCGAATAACTCTTGCTGCCAGTCAGTAGGTTTCTTTTGTTTGTATAACTCTAAGTCGTCATAAACCCCATAAAATCGTTCAAAATTTTTCAATGCAGCCGTTGAGCTTAAAGCAGCATATTCGTAGTTGGCCAAAACGTATTCATACGGATCGAGGACCTTGTATTTTCTGTCAGAAGGTAAACTTTTGCTCTGAATAAAGCCATTATAACTTACCGTAATTTTACCGGCTTTGGGACGTTTGGTGGTAATGACAATAACTCCATTGGATGCCTGTGCCCCATAAATCGCAGTCGCAGATGCGTCTTTTAGTACATTGATACTTTCAATATCGCTCGGTGGCACATCTCTGATACTGCTCACTATAAAACCATCTACCACGTAAAGAGGTGAGTTATCCTGTGTGATAGAGCCTCCACCTCTGACTCTGATAACTACGTCTGCATCAGGTGACCCATCAGTGGTAGTAACATTTACTCCGGGTAATCTTCCGGTGATAGCTTGTGCCGCATTTGTTATAGGAATTTTTGATAAATCTTTTGCACCTAATGAGGCCACAGATCCGGTCATATCACTCTTTTTAACAGCGCCATAACCGTAATCAACGATTTGGATTTCGTCCAAAAGAGTGGCATCTTCAGATAATGTAATATTTATTTCTTTTAGCCCATTGACAGGTACTTCGGTGGTTTTATATCCCAGAAAGGAGAACACCAAAGTAGCATTGGGAGATACTGTAAGTGAATAGGTGCCATCTATTTCAGTAATAGTACCATTACTAGTGCCTTTTTCTAAAATATTTACTCCCGGCATACCTATATTAGTGGCATCGACCACCATTCCTTTCACTACAGACTGCCCTGAGGAAAGGTAGGTAGTAAAAAGTAGTAATAACAAAAATACATTTTTCATAATGTGGATTTAATTATAAAATAAGCTGAATAATCTCACAAGTTTAATTAAAATTACCCTCGATGAGTAATAATTTACCCAATAAATCTACGCAAACGTTGCCGTTTTGCCACTATTTCGAGATTTTTTTGATTTTTACATTATTTAATTTAAATTCATGAATTTATTGGTAAATGCCTTTTATTCACAAGAATTTAAATCAGCAACAAGGTGTGATAATTTAACTAAATGGTCTCCCCCTTAGTTTTTAATAAATTATACTTAATATTTGCCATGAAATTAGCTAAAACAAATATTATGTTTCATTTTTTTTAAAAGTCATTGATTTTAATTAGTCTGTAAACACTTTTACAGATTTTATGCCATCTGTTGCCTTCAAGTAAATTATATGTATTCCGGACTTTTCCGGCATAATTTGAGTATCATTGTAAATGGTATAAGTCCTGTTTAAACATCCTTGCAAATCGTACTCAAAGATTATTGTTTCTGATCGTACATTGGTAAAATAAATCTCGTGTCCGTCAGAAAAGACCCTGACAGAAGACTGAGGTAAAGTATTATGTACTGCAGAAGCGACATCACCCGCTATCAATTCAGGAATCGGGTCCCAACCATCACTTCCTTTCGTAAAATTGAAAGTAGTTATATCAGTTCCATCAGTGAGTTTAGGTGTAGTCAGAATCGTTGACCATGATGCCCTTGCTCCGCTATTATTTTCACCAGAAAGCTCCCTCGTACCAAATTCATACATCATTTTTGATTCCCCACCCAATGTATTTTTCCAACCTTCTGGATCAATTAATGATTTACCCTCCTTGTCTGGAAAATCAGTTGTTTCAATGGTTGTATTGTAAAATACTACTTCACTGGTGGTTGCTTGCCATGGTCTTCCGAAATATCCCGGAATCGCTCGTGTTTTCGATACAGTTTCTGCCCCTGGTATGGCACTGGTAACAGTACATTCATACATCAGATATCCTCTTCCGGAAGATTGTTGTGCAGCGGTAATATAAGCTGCGTCAGATCCGGTATCGCTGGAATTTAAAGCCAGTTGAGTCTTATAAAATACAGCATCCATTCCACCAAAAATATAATCTACTGCTCCCATGGCAGATCCTTTGTACATGACAACTCTTGCTCCTACTCCACCAAAGAGAGCATCCTGTCTTCCAACGACTTTGCATTTATATAATATTGCCTTATCAGTATTATTAGCAAAAGCAATAGCAGCTGCCCGTTCTCTGAAGCTTCTGTCTTGAACTGTCGTATTTCCGACAGCAACCGGTCTGGTCCCTTTGCCACCTACTTCCCACTCTTTGACAATATCTTCTGATTCTTTTTTAGAAATGTACTGATTGTATGAATTTTCAAAAATGATATCTCTGGCTATAAATCCACTACCGTATACTACAACTGTAGCATTCCAGTATGATCCATTTGTGGTTCCACTTTTATTTTCGTACGAATAGAAACCGTTTTCTTTGTTGACCTGCAATACTTCTGCATTCCATCTTTGATTGTCCATGCTGTAATAATTGTAACCATATCCATAATAGGAAGTGACTCTAACTGCATTAGGATGAATATTTAGGCCACTATTCGTAAGTGCAATACTTGGAGAAGGGGAGGCATTTTTCAAGGTAACATTATTCATATCAATGACCAGCATCTCTTCATAATTATTTGGATCTATAGCAATAGTTACTCTTTGATCAATTGTTCTCGTCATCCGTCTTACGGCATCAAGAGCGCCATTTATAGTCTGATAATCCTTATTTAATCCCACTGTAATAATTGGAGTGTATGGTAATATTGCAACTGTGGTAATATCTGTGATATATGTAGTAGCAGCTGATGGCCCAACTTTGATTGTTACAAATCCTTTGGAAGTACTCATGTAATCATAGCTCACACTTTCTAATTGTGATGTACTCTGAGTATTTGTCACAGTTTTATATTGGCCATCCAGCGTAAAATCTGCTGTGTAATAATATTGTACAATGACTCTTTCTCCTGGGTTTACGGGGATTTTAATTTCAGCATCCTGTTTGGCCGTCAGGTGCCCTTTTAGAATTTCATTGGAAACATTACCTGAAAACAACATTCCTTTATATGCCGGGTCTCCATTTGCAATTACTTTGTCATTAAAAGACCAGTTGTGAACTGCTCTAAAATTTAAAACTTTAGAAGCAACAGCATTATTAATTTTTAAATTAGATGTCAAAGCGAGTTCTACGGGAAAAGAATCCAGTCCACCCGTACTGACTGTATATGTTCCATTTCTTAAAAAGATACTATTCAAATCTGCAAAAGAGTATGTGTAGCCTGTCTCGGTAAAATTAGTAAAGTTAACTTTTAGTTTGGCCATGGCAACTTCATCCAAACCTTGTGTAGTTAAAGTAACTTTAAATGTAGCTTTCCCGACAAAAATAATATCAGCCGTTGTATCAGCATTTGGAATTTTAATAGTTTGATTTTCAACTATAAAATCGTTTACGCCTACTGCTGAAATTGTATAAGGTTTACTTGGTTGTAACTTCACAGAGTATGTCTTACCAACTTTATCTATGACTGGTGCAGGAACATATATCGCCCCGGCAGGGTCGGTAGTAGAATAATTTAGTACTAGATTGTTTATTTTACTACCCAATCCCAAGATTTTTCCTGAAACTGCATACAATTCAACTTTCGAAATAGTTATGTTATGTACCAAAGTAGAATCTGTCAGAGTCAATGACTTGCCACCACTAATAACAAATCCATTTGCCCCTTCAAGTGCAAGGCTATATGTATGATTTGATGGTAAAGCAGCGGAATATGTGGTATCTGCAGGTTGAACTTTCCAGGATTTTCCTGCTTCATTAGTAAAAATAATTTTGTAATTGGATGAAATCTCTGAAGCGGCAATTTTATCAATTTTACCTGTAAGGTTTATATATTTTGCCTCCGATCTGTATATTCTGAAATAACTGGGTTTGCCTTTAGTATCGAAAATCCTGTAAGAGCCACTCTCTTTTGCAGTAAATTTCAATTCTACAAAGTCTGAGGTGACCGGGACAACATTTGTTTGTATTGAAGGATCGGCAACAAATTGGAAATTTATTTCTCCACCAGAGTCCGTTTTGGTAGCAATGGTTACTTCGTCATCTGCATTCAGCTGTAAACTTAAAAACCTGCTTACAGCAGCACCTGAGTTTACATACAATCTACCGGTATAAGCTGTCGCTCCGGCAATGTTTTCATCATAACGAGTAAGTTTTTGGTTGGTTGTCCGCAATCGGTCGTTACTACCTCCAGTCCAAATTAATGCACCGGCAGTAAATGATGCGGGTAATACATTACCGCTGCTACCTACTGCAACAGTAGGAGCATACCAACTGTTTATAATGTTTTCATTCAATACATTATTGTATTTTGTAGAATCCAATTGTTGTGCTCCAAAGTCCCAAACATCTATCTTTCCACTGGAAGGAACCACCTCAGGACCATTTTCAATATTCATACCATGGAGATATATTTCAGCAGTTGGAAAATTAGTGCTTTTTATTGTGGCCGTGACAATCCCTGTTTTTCCGTTGTAAGCAAAATTGACAGGGAAACCATCTTCTTTTCCCAGATTTACCGCCGTGATAGTACCAAGAATATTCCCTTGCTCATCCTTCATTTCAAAAACAGCATCTGCCGCTACTCCATAGGTATCTACGATAAATGTAATAATTGCATTTCCTGCTACGATCATACTGAAAGAATTGCCAGGAAAAAATACACCTCCGTGACTGGAATCATGGTATCCAAACTGACCCGCAGCGATGCTTGTATTGCTGTTAACGGTAAGGATGCCATCCTTAGATATATAAGTTGCATATCTCAAAGACTGATATCCTGTTTGAGGCAGTTCAGAGCCGTTAGTAAAATTATAAGTATAGGTTTTGCCCGCCTGAGCGGTCACTTTCTTGCTGCTATCTGACACTTTAAAAATATAAGATTTTGGGTCAGTACTGGGGTCACTAAATTTTATGGAAAGAGTATCTTTTGAAATTATTACTGTATCAATAGCACCTGAATAGGTAGGTGTATAATTTGATAATGCCTTTCCTCCCAGATCAATAAAAATGCTCGCTACTTGATTGGTAGCACTTATGACCGTTCCTTTGCTCAATGTGACCGTTGCATTTGCATTGGCATCGGCTCCGGTGGTTAAGCTTATTTCAGTATTATTCAAATTAATCTTTCCTGATTTCTGTACATATGATGTGAGGGTTATTTCATAAGTTATAGGTAGTATTTCAATATAAGGGATATAATTTGTACCTGTAAAGTCAAGTGCAACTATTGTTGAATCACCTACATAAATAAAATCTACCGTAGATCCGTCATTTCCAAAATTCCCACTTGTAACTGCAGGCTGAGAAGCAACATTAAAATTCCCCTTCGTACTAGAAGGTTTTATTGTACCATTGGAGTAGATACTCCCACCGATCTTAATTTTTGAATTACCAGCTAATTTTAATTTTATCTGATTTCCACCTTTAAGAATAGAGCCATGCTGTGCACCATTATATCCATACGCATTACTGCTACCTACGATAACATCCATCAAACCAACACTTAAATTTGTCTGTCCCGTAGTAGCTGTTGGTATTATACTACCATCTCTGAGATCAAAATAATAAACAATATTTTTTTCAGGTAATGTAAAATCTTTACCTTTTTGTGCCGGTATAATTTCCATCGATGGAAGATAAAGGTCATTACCATTTCCCGGCACTAATTTAAAAGTAAGGGTAGCTGCTTTTCCTGAATAAGTGAAAGCATATTTATCAGCCAAGTCATTAGAGACCTGTGTATTAAGGACACCTAAATCACCTTCTGTCATAGCTGTCCCTTGCATTTTAAGCTTTGAATAGGCAGATCCCAGAAATCTTACAGTACAGCTTCCATTTACCTTCACTTTTATCTCTCCATTCACTTTCATATTAAGTCCGTACTGAGCGCCATGAAGGCTATAATTTCCGACAAGCGTGATAACGCTGTCTGGACTAACTCCGGCAGCTATGATTGTTCCGCTGCGAAAATCGTATGAAACGATATTGTTAATCTGACCAAGTAGTCCAAAGTTCAGGGTAAATAAAATTGTACTTAAAAAAAATAGCTTTTGTCGCATGGCAATAATGATTTAATGATTTTGTTAATTTTGTTGGATTTAGCTTATTCAAAAACCGCTTTTATATCTAGATAATTTTAAAATATTTTTGTTCTATATGATTGCATTCTTTCAATATTTTCTTTCTTAGTAATAAGAATAAAACATCTATTAAATCGCCTTAGAATAAAGCTTTAAATACTTTTTTTTTAAAGAAATAACTCTACAATGTAAAGAATGCTGCGTTTTTATAAGCTACAAGTAATGACAATTATTTACGCAATCGTTGTCGGGAACGTTGCCGGAAAACAGGCAAAAGATATTTTAAAGATTATCTTCCAATGAAGCTTGACCCAACTCCGACTATATCTAATTTTATTGATTTGTAATTATTGTAAGGAGTACTATAACTAGGGCATTAAAATTGAGCATATAACAACACATTAATAATGAATTTTTATCAATTTTGCTGAAGCAATAATACAAATGAGTTTTTTTTTTGAAGTTCCTTATCTCATTTACAGTAAGATTAAATTCTATATTAAAATTTTCTTAGAAATATGCTTTAAGATAAAATTTCAAAAGAGTATGAAATACTATTCATACCAAAATTGCAATAGCTAAATGAAGGAAAAATGATTGTAATTTAATCTACTAGCATTCTGGTTCTATCTAATTGCTGCTGAACCATGTTTGTTGGTAATGCACGATATTCGTATTGTTGATTTCGCAACTGTGGTTCAAAGCCGGCTTCCATAATAGCTTTTTGAATACCATCGGCTGTAAATCTGAAAGACGCCCCGGCTGCAGAGACGACATTTTCTTCTATCATGATACTACCGAAATCATTTGCTCCGGCATGAAGACAAAGTTGCGCAACTTTCTTGCCCACAGTCAACCAGGAAGCCTGAATATTAATGATATTAGGGAGCATAATCCTGCTCATGGCAATCATACGAATATATTCATCCCCTGTACACTGATTTCGGGCTCGTTTTATTTTTTTGAGGATGGTGTCTTCATCCATAAATGGCCACGGTATAAAGGCCAGAAAACCTTTTGTATGGGCTGGTTTTTCAGACTGCACCTGACGCAGGGCTACAAAATGTTCCATCCGCTCCATATTTGTCTCAATATGTCCAAACATCATGGTCGCAGACGTAGTTATGTCCAATTTATGCGCGGCTCTCATGACATCCAGCCATTCCTTACCACCGCATTTACCTTTTGATATCAATCTTCGGACGCGGTCATCAAGGATTTCCGCTCCGGCTCCGGGTAAAGAGTCCAAACCCGCATCTTTAAGTACCTGAAGTACATGTATGTGGGTTGAATTCTCAAGTTTGGTAATATGGGCTATTTCAGGAGGCCCTAAAGCGTGTAGTTTAAGTGAAGGATACAAAGATTTGAGTTGTCTGAATAACGTAGCATAGTAGGAAAGCCCCAGATCCGGATGATGCCCCCCTTGCAACAGCAACTGCTCTCCACCAAGTAAAAAAGTCTCCTCTATTTTTTGTTTGTACTCTTCAATCGAGGTTACATATGAATCTTCATGACCAGGCCTTCTATAGAAATTGCAGAATTTGCAATTGGCAATACAGACATTGGTTGTATTTGAGTTTCGATCTATGATCCATGTGACTGTTGTTCCCGGAACATGATGCTGCCTGATGGCATTCCCGATGTACATCAGCTCAGATGTAGGGGCATTTTCAAACAAAAAGACCCTCCTCAGCTGTAAGAAATTCAAGGATGAGTGCTTTTTGGAGTAACTTTGAAATATTAAAATCCATCATCACAAAATTAAAGGTATTAAACCAGAAACAGCAATTTAGGTTTAGAAATATTATGTTTTAAGTAGAATCGGGAGTCTTCAGGGATTTATTATTGATTCCAATTAGAAATGGTGGTTAACACAACTTAAATTTGAAAGCATATTCTATATAAAAGATATTACTCATTCACATGATATCGTATTAATACGCAAATGTGTACCTATTTCTGAGTCTCATTTTTTGATGCCTTAACGACATTGATACCATTTTCGTTTATTTCATAGAAATCACCACCTGAATATATGACATATTTAAGTCCGGGTTTTCCTGAAGCAAAAGGTGTACCTATCAGCATTCTTTCTTTAAATTTTACTGAGTAACTTTTCATCCCTGTGCCGGTAAAATAATTGATATTTCTGCCATCAAACTGAAAATGTTTAATATCAGAAGCTTCATACTGATATTGGTACTGACCCAAGTTATCAAAAATATAAAAACCCTTTTGCTTGTCACACAGTACCACATAATTGCCTTTCTCTCTTATATCATAGATCTGGACATCCGTCATCCCAAAATCATTAACATTGGATGATTCAAAAATAACACTGCCATTGTCTCTGATTTTTATCAGCTTAAACTGTACCGGATCATATATCCAAAGATTTCCATCATTAGTCACTGTACAAGCAGTCACATCTGAAAATTTATCTCCCAGGTCTAGTTCTGATATGATACTCAGGGTATTATCCAGTATTTTTACTTTATTAAAATCATCATAAAAAACAATAATACGCAAAGGATTGCTCACATCAATACGGGAAATAAAACCACTTTTTTTATCAGCAAATCTGTATTGCTCCGTAAAATCAGGTTTATAATTGATAATTCGGTTTTTGTCATCTACTACATATATACGCCCCAAGTTATCCACTTCTGCCATAAATGGTTTTACTTGTATCTGAAATACATCTTCTTTTGTGATATTATCTTTTGTAGTTTTTTTGGTGGATGTGCATGAAAACGCAATAATGCTTGTCATAAAGCATATCCAGGATAGCCTTTTTGAAATAAGTGTGGAATTCATATATTATGATTAATCAATATATATATACCAAACTATGTGCCATAAATGGTATTTATCTCTGATTCGTAAAATTTTAATTTAAATTCTATGCCATCCCACTCTCCATAAGAAGAAGCAAACATCCACTCCCCCAGATTTATATATTTTGACTTACCGTCAGAAAGTGTAAAATATATGGGCAAATGCCGGTGCCCGAAAATGTAATAGTCTATAACATGGTTTTTTAGGTGATCCTCACAAAATTGAACCAACCATTCCCGGCCAGGATCTTTGAATGGATCTTCATCACCCATATATATCCTGCTTTTGGCACTAAAAAAACGCATCAGCGCAAGACCTATATCCGGATGTAATAAACCAAATGCCCACTGACAAAACTTATTGCTGAATATTTTTTTGATAAATTTATATCCTTTGTCTCCTGGCCCCAACCCATCGCCGTGCCCAATATAAAATTTCTTCCCTTTTAAAATCCTGATAACAGGCTCACGATAAATAGGAATGTCCATTTCGCCCTCCAGATATCTAAACATCCACATGTCATGATTTCCGTTAAAAAAGTATATTGGCACACCTTTATCCCGCAACTCCGCTAGCTTCCCCAATAAACGAATATATCCCTTTGGAATTGACCTTTTATATTCAAACCAATAATCAAATACATCACCAACGAGATAAAGTTCTTCGATTTGGTCTTCAACTGAGTTCAGCCACCTGACGATTTTTTTTTCTCTTTCTGAAGAATTTTACAGAGCATCTATCCCGAGATGGAAATCGGAAACAAAAAAATCTTCTTTGTCATTTATTCTAAAAAAAATATCAGTAAATAAAAGTGCAAAAGCACAAATGTAAGTTATTTTAAAGAATGACGAAGGCTTTAAATCAGGTGATTACAACACTTCATTTATAAATAATAATAGGGAAATATAAATTGATCAGGCTTTCACAGTAGTGAGTACCACCAACCTGTAGTTGATCAAATGAGCAGTGGCGACCAGCATGCCACCTATGACACTAAAGATCACCATCCATCCATCATGATCTATCATTCCAGTCAATAGTAAAATAAAACCGGAAGCAACAACAGATAGAGGAAGATAATTTCTGTGCTTTTTAATAAAGTCACCTACCAGAGAATAGGAAGCTATTATCAATCCTAAACCAATAACCAACCAATCCAGTACATGATTATGGAGCCAGGTCTGACTACTCAATAAACCCATAGATACCATAACAGGAACTACAGAACAATGAATTGCACATAGCATGGAGGTGAAGAAACCTGCT
The DNA here is from genome assembly GCA_016722285.1 of Saprospiraceae bacterium. GTDB lineage: Bacteria > Bacteroidota > Bacteroidia > Chitinophagales > Saprospiraceae > OLB9. The sequence goes on along the minus strand of JADKGI010000025.1, from coordinate 22,990 downwards.
GAATCCGGACTTAATCTGACCAAAAACTTCATAAATAGTTAAATAATGGATGCAAAGATACTTCAAAAACAGCAAATATGCAATAGTGTTGCATTTTGTTATTTAAAAAATTTTACAAGATTAGTTAGACATGAATTAAATACGATCACGATTGGTTTTTACTTAAAACTGCAAAAAAGGTGTCCAAATTGATAAGATATGGGTCATAAGGGATATTTTTGCATAAAATATATGATAAAATGGGATTATTAAATGGTAAAGTAGCACTGATTACTGGAGGATCACGGGGAATTGGTGAAGCAATAGTTTTAAAATTTGCACAGGAAGGAGCAGACGTCGCATTCACATTTCTTTCTTCAGACGAAAAAGCACAGGCTGTTGCTTCAGAAGCGTCCGGATATGGTGCACGAGTCATCGCATACAGATCAGATGCTTCTGATTATAATCAGGCTGAAAAACTAGTGACTGATGTAGTTGATGCCTTTGGGAAAATAGATATCCTTATAAATAATGCCGGAATAACAAAAGATACCCTAATGCTACGTATGTCAGAAGAACAGTGGGATGATGTGATGAATGTCAATCTCAAGTCTGTATTCAATGTTACAAAACATGTTTTGAGACAAATGATGAAAAATAAATCCGGCTCTATTATAAATATGGGCTCTGTAGTTGGTGTATTCGGAAATGCAGGTCAGGCAAATTATGCGGCTTCCAAGGCCGGTATTATTGGATTTTCTAAGTCCATCGCAAAAGAAGTAGGATCCAGAAATATAAGATGTAATGTCATTGCTCCGGGTTTTATAGAGACTGATATGACGCATGTGCTTACTGAAGATCAAAAGAAAGTGTATATCGACAGCATTCCATTGAAACGATTAGGCGTGGGAAATGATGTTGCAAATGCTTGTGTATATCTTGCATCTGATATGTCCACCTATGTATCAGGTCAGGTGCTTAGTGTATGTGGTGCATTAAACACATAGATCAAAATATCTGTCAACTGAAAAAATAATCAATAATAATTTATCGCTTATAAAAATAAAATAATTACCTTTGCGTTCCTTTTTGAAGGAATTAAAGTAGCTTTATAAAAAGTCAAGATAAAATTTATAAAAATGAAGAAGGAAATCCACCCAAAGGACTATAGAATGGTAGTCTTCAAAGACATCTCCAATGATGAAATGTTTCTTACCAGAAGTTGTACCAAAACCAGAGAAACAGTTATGTTTTCAGACGGAAAAGAATACCCATTGGTAAAAATGGAAATTTCATCCTATTCACATCCATTCTTTACAGGCAAGATCAAATTTGTTGACACTGCAGGTAGGATCGATAAGTTCAACAAAAAATTTGCAAAATTTGCCGGAAAATAAATACGAACAAAATTAATGCAAACAAAAAAGCTCTTATCCCAAAAATAAGGGCTTTTTTGTTTTATATGCTTGGTGACATTTTGCCTTTTTATTCGTTAATATCATAACAACTATTAGTTTATGAAAGCCGGGTTTCCTGAAAATATTATTCTGTTCGGAGACGACCATTGGTTTGATCTCTTGCCATTGACTTTTACGCGACCTATATGTGAGCTGAGAGTTGGAATCCTGACCATCCGCGAAAAGTGGGAAAAATACCTTCATGGAAGAGGCAGTTTTATCACTCAGGATTATCTCGCCGGCAAATTTCCTATTCAAATAGAGAATGATAATATTCTGATTAACAGTACATTTCTTCCTGAGAAGCAACTTGTAAATTATATTTTTCAGCTCCGGCAAAGCGAAGCCTTGTTGTTGGGACCAGAACTTATCGCCGCCAGAATGAGCAGTGCTCAGTTTCAATCCTTAAGCGAAGGTAAAGACGAACTTCAAAACCTGAAAGGTATTGATTTATCGAATGAAAAAGGATTAGAGTTCAGAAGAATTACTAAACCATACCATATTTTTTTACACAATGGGCACGAAATTATTCAGGACTTTCAGCTCATTACTGAAGGTAAAAAATCAGAATCCATATCCGGTACAAACCGCATTTTCGGAAAATATCCGGTTTTTCTGGAAGAGGGCGCATCTATGGAGTGCTCTATTATAAATGCCCACGACGGTCCCGTATATATCGGCAAAAAAACGAAAATAATGGAAGGGGTTATGATTAGAGGCAGTTTTGCAGCATGCGAAAATGTAGTCGTAAAAATGGGGGCAAAAATTTATGGCCCTACTACCGCCGGACCTGGATGTACAATAGGTGGAGAAATAAAAAATTCTGTGCTTCTAGCAAACTCAAATAAAAGTCATGACGGATTTTTGGGTAACAGCGTCATAGGCGAATGGTGCAATCTGGGAGCAGATACAAATACTTCCAATCTTAAAAATAATTACCTTCCCGTAAAAATCTGGTCATATTTAAATGAAAGATTTGAGGATACCGGACTCCAGTTTTGTGGCCTCATAATGGGAGATCACTCAAAATCTGGCATTAATACAATGTTTAATACAGGCTCTGTAGTAGGAGTTGCATCAAATATTTTTGGAGATGGATTTCCCAGAACTTTTATTCCTTCATTTTCATGGGGAGGGGCATCCGGATTTACTTCACACACTTTAAATAAAGCCACTGAAACCGCAGAAATTGTATTGGCAAGAAGAAAAATGGAATTTTCAGAAGAAGATAAAAAGATTTTTGAACATATTTTTCTCAATACTGCGCGTCACAGAGTTTCATAAGAGTACATAAGTAAAAATATCTAAAAATGAAATACGCCATATAAGTAACATATGTAAATCAGCAGCTTAGATCATATATTTATCATGATATCATTTATTAAATCAATACAGAAATAGATGTTTTTCCCGATAGGAGATACCCAGGTTTCGGGCGGATACAAGCCAATTGTGAGTTACTCATTTATCGTCATCAATGTATTGGTTTTTATACTTCAGGTTTCCACTCCGGGTAATCTGATTTGCCAGTTTTCTGCCATTCCGATAGATATCATTAAGGGCGAAGGCTATTTTACTTTATTATCAAGTATTTTTATGCACGGCTCGTGGATGCATCTCATAGGTAATATGCTATTTTTATGGGTTTTTGCAGACAATATTGAAGCCAAAATCGGAAGTGTTAAGTTTTTAATATTTTATCTTGCGGGTGGATTTTTTGCCAGTTTTGCACATATATATTTCAGTACATCAGGAGCTGAATTGAGTCAGATAACCTGTCTCCCTTGTTCGCAGACTAATCCCTGTGCTGTTGGTACCCACATTTCTGCTGCTGTGATGCCATCTTTAGGAGCAAGCGGTGCCATTTCGGCAGTAATGGGAGCATACCTGCTTATGTTTCCCAAATCTCAAATAAAGGTGCTTGTACTGATTTTATTCAGGTCATTCTACGTGCCTGCGCTCCTATTTCTCGGGCTTTGGTTTATACAACAACTGTTTTCTGGAATGGGATCATTAGGTCCTGCTACAGCCGAAGGAGAAGGTGTAGCTTGGTGGGCACACATCGGTGGATTTGTTTTTGGTCTGATAGCAGGAGTGTATCTAAAGAGTTTTGTAAAATCAAATATTGATTACCAGGATGATGAATTTGTATCATAAAAGAAGATGAGCGACAAATTAAAGAGTATTGCACAATATAACACTTACCAAATATTATCCAAAAGAATAAACTTATGAAATGATTGGAAATTCATTCATCATTAATAAATAAATCGACACATCCCTGGCATTAATAGGCTGTCCAAATATTCAATACTTTGAATTTAAAGTGAAGCTATTAAAATGAAATTACTTTTTCAATTCTTCATTAAAACATGAAATAAACTCTTCTACAGACATCGAGCCTACATCACCATGACCTTGCCTGCGTACCGACACCTCATTATTATCAGCTTCTTTGTCACCAATTATCAACATAAATGGTACCTTTTTCAACTCGGTATCTCTTATTTTCCTTCCTATAGATTCTGCTCTGTCATCTATAAATCCTCTGATATCATGCTTGGAAAGTATCGATTTTATATCCTCACAGTATGGGATAAGTCTATCGGAAATAGGTAAAATTGCAAATTGATCGGGAGTCAGCCATAAAGGAAATTTGCCTGCGGTATGTTCTATAAGGATAGAAATAAATCTTTCCATCGAACCAAAAGGGGCTCTGTGTATCATCACAGGCCGGTGTGTCTGATTATCTGAGCCTACGTACTCCAGTTCAAACCGCTCAGGAAGGTTGTAATCTACTTGTATCGTTCCAAGTTGCCATGATCTGCCAAGGGCATCTTTAATCATAAAATCTAGCTTGGGGCCATAAAAAGCAGCCTCTCCGAGCACTGTGGTTGTTTCCATATCAACTTCAGCTGTGGCCTCTATGATTGCTTTTTCAGCAGCAATCCAGTTGGCATCAGAGCCTATATACTTTTCGGGCTTTTCAGGATCCCGCAGCGATATCTGAGCAGTAAAATTGTCAAATCCCATCTTTCTGATTACCATCTGGGTCAATTCAAGTACTTTGAGAAATTCCCCCTTTACCTGATCAACTGTACAGAATATATGTGCATCATCCTGGGTAAATCCTCTCACCCTGGACAATCCGTGCAATTCCCCGCTTTGCTCATAACGATACACAGTCCCGAACTCTCCTATACGCAAGGGTAGCTCTCTGTACGAACGGGGCCTGTTACCGAATATCTCACAATGGTGAGGGCAGTTCATAGGCTTGAGTAAAAATTCTTCCCCTTCTTTTGGGGTATGTATTGGCTGAAAACTATCAGCTCCATATTTAGCATAATGACCGGAAGTTACATATAAGGCTTTGCTTCCGATGTGCGGCGTTACCACCATCTGATATCCCTGTTTTTCCTGCTCTGTCCTCAAAAAATTCTGCAGTCTCTCTCTTAGTTGCGTACCTTTGGGAAGCCATATCGGCAGGCCGGCACCTACTTTTTCAGAAAACATAAACAATTCGAGCTCCGTCCCGAGTTTGCGGTGGTCCTCTTTTTGCTTCTTCCAAAAGCTCCAGATACTCAGTCAGTTCTTTTGCCTTGGGAAATGTGATGCCATAAATCCTGGTCATCTGCTTTCTTTTTCATCCCCACGCCAATAAGCACCGGCAAGACTCATCAGTTTCACCGCTTTGATGGTAGAAGTATCAGGAATGTGTGGCCCTCGACACAGATCTGTAAAATTCCCTTGAGTATAAAAGGTAATGCTTCCATCTTCCAATCCTTCAAGCAATTCAAGTTTATATTCGTCTTGCTTTTGGGTGAAATATTCAATCGCTTCGGTTTTAGAAACTTCTTTACGAATGTATTTACTTTTATTTCTCGCAAACTCGAGCATTTTATCTTCTATTTTAGGAAGATCCTCTGGCGTTAACGTTCTGTCACCTGTATCGACATCGTAATAATATCCGTTATCAATTGGAGGACCTATCCCGAATTTTATGCCCGGATAAAGTGCTTCCAATGCCTCTGCCATTAAATGAGCGGAAGAATGCCAATAAGTCGATTTCCCTTCTTTGTCATTCCATGTAAAAAGTTTTACTCCAGCATCAGTAAGAATAGGCCTGCCGGCATCCCATGTCTCCCCGTTTACCGAAGCAGCCAGCACATTCCTTGCCAGCCCTTCGCTAATAGATGACGCGATTTCCATGGATGTAACTCCTTTTTCATACTGGCGTACGCTGCCGTCAGGAAGAGTAATATTGATCATTTGCATACTAAATTCTGATTATGGACACAAAGTTACAGAAATATTCTGTTTCTTGAGTATTTAAAACCTATCTGTAACATTATATTTGATACCTTTTACCATTCATCTTTATTGAACAAACTGAATACCGGCACTGTGATGTAAAATAAGAAAGTTAATACATCCATAAGAGGAAACCATTTGGCTATATCCGCTACCTTCATCTTTTCCATTATTATGAAGTGCAACAAAGTCTGAATTGTCCATTTTAATAGCAAAATACCAGCAAGTATTTCCAATGGTAATAAACCCGAAAAGCAAGCTGATATCAATATTAAATACAAAGTCATGTGACTGAGAGCAAAAAGCGTCAACAATATTCTATGCCTCGTTCGATAATGAATTGATGTGGAAATATGTCTTGATTTTTGAACCAGATAAGATTTTAATGTAGATTTAGCTTGAGAATATACAAAGCTTTTCGGATCAGTATTTACAGCTATGGAAGCCATATATGCCGCGTCATTCACAAACAGGTCATCGTCTCCGGATATAACATTGGCATGAGAAGAAAATCCATTCGTGCTATAAAACAATGATTTTCTATACATAATATTCCGACCTACTCCCATATATGGTATTTTCAGCAAGGCAAACCCAAAATATTGAAAGGCAGTTAAAAATGTTTCATATCTGACAAATAGATTCAGTAAACCGGGTTTTGAAATCAAAGGACTATACCCCAATACCATATCATTTTTGCTATCTGACAACAAAGTATCCACCATAGACTTTATCCAAAATGGCGAAGATGGAATGCAATCTGCATCTGTAAAAAGCAACAAATCATAATGGCTAAGGGATATTCCGTCGGTCAGAGCAGATTTTTTACCAGGGCTGTTTTGATGGGCTTTCTTTAATCTTAACCTTTTATCTTTAATGGCCTGTAGTCTCTCCTCGCCACCGTCATTACTAAAATCATTGATAGCTATGATTTCAAACTTACTGTAATTCTGGTTCAAGATTGATTGTATAGTAGCTGAGATATGATCCTTAGCGTTTTTGTAAGATATAATGATAGAGACACCTGGATAGACTCCGGAATAAACTATTTCATCTGGCTTGAATCTATAAAAACTATATGAAAGGATTGTCCAATATAAAAGGGTAATGAGACCAGCTATACAAAATATTATAAATATATACCCAATCATCCCTCTTTACTATAAATACACAATCAAGTAATACTTTTCCAAAGATATCTCAATCCAAAACTTGCTGCTACTGTAGTTATTAATGCCATAGCAGCATTTGCCATTTGACCATATAAGACGTAGCCCACACCAAATAGTAATGAATATACTCCTATACACCCTAATACCATCATCAGTATTTCTGTAGAAATTCTTCCTGTTCTGGTATGTTCATTTGTGATAATCCCGGAAGCCAATCCTTTGGATATCACAGGTTTCCAGCCCATGGGATTTGGACGTATGGTTTTATAAAAATTTATCAGGGTTTTGTTATCGGTAGGTTTAGTATATAATGCAGTCAAAATCCAGGCTATTGATGTAATCAGAACCCCAATAACCAGTTTTTCATGAGGAAGTAACAGATCTTTTACCACCATCTCCATGATGATAGCTATTGCAAATGAAACTACCATAGCCACAATTTCACTCATAGCATTTACTCTCCACCAAAACCACCTCAGAATAAACAATAGCCCCGTACCGGCTCCGATTTGCAGCAATATATTGAATGCCTGGAGCGCATTGGTAAGAAAAAGAGCGAAAAATGCAGCCATTACCATCAGGACTATTGTAGAAATCCGACCTACCATAACCAATTCTTTTTCATCTGCTGCTGGCTTTATGAATCTTTGATAAAAGTCATTGACTACATATGAGCTTCCCCAGTTGAGATGCGTACTAATGGTTGACATCAACGCAGCTATCAGTGCTGCTATCACCATTCCGAGCAATCCTGATGGCAAATGAGACAACATGGCAGAAAAGGCAAGATCATCTTTTACAAAATTGGGATCCATATTTGGAAATGCTGTCTGTATAGATTCTAACGTAGGAAAAACTACAATCGAAGCCAAAGCAATAAGAATCCAAGGCCAAGGCCTCAATGCATAATGTGCGACATTAAAAAACAAAGTGGCAGTAACGGCATTTTCTTCATTCTTGGCTGACAACATCCTTTGTGCTATATATCCACCACCTCCCGGCTCTGCACCGGGGTACCACACGCTCCACCATTGCACTGCTATCGGAACAATAAGCAGTGGGACCAATACTTCCATATTGTTAAAATCGGGAAGAAAATTTAGTTTTGGAGTCACAGCCGGATTTGATAACAAGTTGGTCAGCCCTCCTATTTCAGGCATATTAACTATATAAACGGAAGCCCATATCATTCCTATCATAGCAAGCACAAACTGAAAAAAATCAGTGTATATGACTCCCTTAAACCCTCCGATAGATGAATATATGACCGTAATAACTGATACAGTAAGGACGGTAGTAATCGGTGACAATCCTAATAATATGCCGCCAATTTTTATACCTGCCAACATGACTGTGGCCATAATGATCACGTTAAAAAATACACCCAGGTAAATGGCTCTGAAGCCCCGTAGAAACTTTGCTTCAGCACCACTGTATCTCAGTTCATAAAATTCCAGATCCGTTGTTATCCCAGATCTCCGCCATAATTTTGCATAAACAAATACGGTAAGCATACCCGTAAGAAGGAAGGCCCACCATGCCCAGTTACCAGCCACCCCGCTATTTCGGACGATATCAGTTACGAGATTGGGTGTATCAGCCGAAAAAGTAGTAGCTACCATAGATACACCCAGCAACCACCAGGACATACTTCGCCCGCCAAGAAAGAATTCTGAACTACTTTTACCTGCTGTTTTAGAAACCATCAGCCCAATGGCCATGGTCAAAATAAAAAACAGGGCAATAATGATAAAATCTAAAGCTGACAGTTGCATTATGACAAATTTTTAACTTCAGTAAAGGTAAAAATTATTATTTACTTGAATGGTGAAATAAGATTATTTAGAAAATTCCCATATTCATTCGAAGCTATAAAAATATCTGATTCTTCTCAAAAACATTGTCGAATCATAAGTGCAATATTAACTGTCTTCTTTTCTAAGTACTTCAAGAGGGGGATTATTGATGACATCCCTGCTATTGAACATTCCAATGATAACCGTAATCAAAATAAGTGAAACCATGATCCATAAGACCGGCCACCAGCTGATGGCAAACTCAAGCTCAAGCTGAAATTTTGTAACGAAAAAACTAGAAATTACGGCTATTCCTACCCCTGTTCCAGCCGAAAGTGTTCCTAAAAAAGCATATTCTGTTGCATTGATTCTAACTATCTGATTTCGGGTAGCACCAATTGTTCGTAAAAGTATGCTTTCTTTCAGTCTTTGGTATTTACTCAAAGTAAGGGAACTGATCAGCACAATAAGACCGGTAAGCAAGCTAAATATGGCCATAAATCTGATAATAAATGAAACCTTATTCAAAATGTCATTTACAGATTGGAGGATAGTTGTGAGATCTACCACCGAAACATTGGGAAATGCCTTCACTACTGCACCTCGGTAAGCAGACATGGTCGTATTGTCCGGTGTTTTAGTTACCAATACCTGAAATTGAGGTGCTTCATCGAGAACCCCTGTTGGAAAAACTATAAAAAAGCGGGTGGACAGATTTCTGAACTGAATTTCGCGCAATCCAGAAATGTAAGTAACCATCCTGGTTCCCTGAACATTAAAAACCAATTCATCACCAATACCAACATCCATTGCTTCGGCAAATGTTGTACCAAGGGTAACAAAAATACTATCTCCGGCACCCCCATATTTCCTGATTGAACCACTGACTAGCTTTTCATCATCAGATATGGTATCCCGGTATGTTACCCTCGCTTCTCTATTGGCAGCCCACCGTTTTGATGTCATAGTGGAGTCAGCCATCCATTGGATCTTGGATTTTCCTTTCCAACCATCTATTTTCATAGTTACTACCGGAACTTCCTGAATAACAGGTAACTTATAACTTTTGGTAAGTTCTTTGAGATCACTCATCTGATGTGTTTCTATCCCGTAAAGTATCATGTTAGGTTGTTTGCCTTCATCCATCAGGGACACATTATTCAACAGGATACTCTGCAAAATCAGTAAAGTAGTCAATACTGCGGTGCCCATCCCGATGGTAACCATGATTGTTTGGGTTTGATTATCGGGGCGAAATAAATTTGAAAGTCCCTGTTTAGTAATAAATCCAGTATTGGTTGGTATAAATTTTCTAAGCAACCTGATGAGCAGCATTGATAAACCAGCTAATAGAATGTAAGAAATTAGTATCGCAGCTACATAAATAAATGCAGCCATTATTGAGCCAGTCAACAACCATAAAAAAATTATTAAAGAAGTGAATATGGCTCCGTAGATTGCCCATCTCAGATAGTCTATTTTACTTTCTTCTTCGTCAAAGGATGTTCTCAATGTACGTAAAGGGCTTATTTTTCGAATACCGACAAGTGGAAGCAGCGAAAAAAGTATCGTCACTGTAAAACCTACAAAAAATCCTTCAATTATTGCTCTGGGCGAAGCTGAAATGTCAACCTGCACAGGCAAAAAATCTTTTAATAACAATGGCAAGACGCTTTGAAGTATGACTCCGGCAAGGACACCAATAATAACACCGGCAAGTCCTAAAATGCTAATCTGAATAAAATAAACTAAAAAAGCCTGACCCGGACGCATACCCAGACATCTTAATAAGGCAATAGAATTGGCCTTGGATTTAATATAGATCATCACACTTGAAGCCACTCCAATACACCCCAGCAGCAAAGCTACAATGGCAACCAGGTTTAGAAAATAGTTCAGAAAACTAAATGCTTGATTGAGATTTTCTTTCCGATCTTCCACTGTCTCAACTCTCAGGCTTTCTGACCGGAACAAAATTTTTCTGGATGCCTTCCATTTTTCTACATCAAAACTTTCAGGAACCTTATAATAATATGCGTAATTTATGAGGCTTCCGGGTTGAATCAATCCGGTACTGTCTAATGATTCTATATTAATATAAATAGCAGGTGCTACCGATGAAACTGCGCCAATGCTCCCTATTGCACCACCCAGTCTTCCTTTTATCTCAAACATTATTTTCCCGATCTTGATCGAATCACCTGGTATAAGTCCATGCTGCAGCATAAGACTCTCATCCACCAATGCGGATCGTCCGGTACGGAATGATTGTGCCGCAGAAGATGGATCTGCTTTGATTTTACCATAAAATGGAAAATTGCCTTCGATAGCTTTTAGCCTGATGAACTGAGTCTCATCGGTTTTGGGTATATATGACATAGATAGCATCTCCATTTCACGTGCCTTTTCGGCAGGAAGGGAGTCCAAAATTTGTAGGATTTCAGGATCAGCAGGCCTGTTGCCAGAAGCTGCAAGATCTGCACCTAATAAAGTGGCTGCTTCCCGGTTTATTTCTTTTCGTAAGTTATAATTAAAGGAATTGATAGCTACCAATGCCGCCACGCCCAAAATAATAGATGACATAAACAAAGCAAGTTTAGCTCTATTCCTTCTGCTGTCTCTGTAAGCAGTTTTTAATAAAAATGAAAAGCCGGACATAATTCTAGTTTGCGATATTGGAAAGAATATTTTTGACATCTGAAACGATTTGACCCGATTTCAGCTTGATAATCCTTCCTGTTTTTGATGCCAGTTCCGGATTATGCGTCACAATAATCAGTGTTGTTCCAAAATCTTTATTCAAATCAAACATGAGGCTTTCAACATTTGCGCCTGTATCTCCATCCAGATTTCCGGTAGGCTCATCGGCAAATAATATTTTAGGCTTATTAATAAAAGCCCTTGCAAGTGCGACTCTTTGTTGTTCACCACCTGATAACTGAGAAGGATAATGGGTAACTCTGTCTTTCAGGCCTACCCTTTCCAGTAATTGGACAGCTTCTTTTTCAGCACCGGATACTCCCTGCAACTCCAGTGGCAGCATAACATTTTCTATAGCTGTGAGACTCGGAAGTAACTGGAAATTTTGAAAAATAAAGCCAACATACCGGTTTCTGAGTTTAGCCCGTTCATCTTCATTTAGCGGGCTGATCTTTGTGCCAAGTAATGTTATTTCACCTGATGAAGGATTATCCAATGCGGCACACAAGCCCATCAGGGTGGTTTTGCCACTACCCGAAGGCCCGGTTATCGCTACCGTTTCGCCTTCTTCAATGTTGATATTGATCGACTGAAGTACAGATAAAGGTCTTCCGCCACTATTATAATTCATGTTAAGGTCTTCTACCTTTAATATTAAAGACATATTTTTACTTTTTTAAAACTCTTTATTGATATGATGGTTAGTTTGAAACAAATATCCCTAGATATGCTTAATAATAGTTGTACTATTCGGGTCATTGCTACTTTACTCCTGGTGACTTTAATTGGTTTTTCCGTAATGTTGACATTCGGATGTAAGTCTAAACAAGAAAGTGCTGTACAAGTTGAAAATACATTAAAAATAGTACAAATAGTTCTCTGACCAGTACTATAGACACGTTAAAATCAGATTCGAAATATATTTTGTTTTTCGGCAACAGCCTGACAGCAGGATATGGACTTGATGAGGATCAGTCTTTTCCAACACTCATTCAAAAACGTATAGACAGTCTCCATCTGAACTACATTGTGATAAATGCAGGATTGAGCGGGGAGACAAGCTCAGGAGGTAAAAACAGAATTGACTGGGTGTTGAAGCACAGAGTGGATATTTTTGTCTTAGAACTAGGAGCAAATGATGTTTTGCGAGGGCTAGATCTGAAAGAAACCAAAGCAAATCTTAAAGCCATCCTTGACAAGGTAAGATCATCCAATTCAGAAGTAAAAATAATTCTGGCGGGCATGCAGGCACCTCCAAACATGGGGAATGACTATACCAGACAATTTGCCAGCATTTATCCATCTTTAGCTAAAGAATATAATGCATCTCTCATACCATTTTTACTCCAAAATGTAGGCGGAATACCCGCATTGAACCTGGCAGATGGTAAACATCCGAATGCAGAAGGGCAATATATAGTGAGGGAAAATGTCTGGAAAGTACTCAAGCATGCATTGTAACTGATATTCAATCAATTTTAATCTTAACTTATTTCAACTCTTAACTCTACCTTTTTGTCCGAGAAACAATCCCATCAAAACCAGAATTAAGCCAATTAGCGTATAGATAGTGAATGGTTCATTTAAAATTAATGATGCAAAAACAAATCCAAAAATAGGGCTCAGAAACAGAAAAAAAGAAGCTTTTACGGGATCTATTTTGAGCATACGAAGCCAGATATTTACTGATAAAATGGACACTGGTATGACCAGCCACAATATTGACCACATAGCGGTATAACTGAATTCAATTGGTTTTTCTTTAAAAACCAGCGTGAACGGCAACAAAAAGATGCCGCCAAAAAGTACCTGCCAGCCATTTATGGCATATCTGGAAAGTGTCCATTCTTTTTCAGAATAAAAAAGTGCTGCCCAACTATAACTAAGTATGCTTATTGACAAAAAAACAAGTCCTTTTGGAGTCGCCAAGTGATCCCCAAGCAATGGAATAACGGACAACCATACCCCTGAAATGCCAAATATCAAGCCTACAGTCTGTGCTGGTTTGATTCTTTTCCGGTAAATAAACCCGGCTATGAGAGACATCATCAATGGACTCAGAGATGTGGATAGACTCCCTATCCCTGCAGCTACTTCAGTAATAGCCAATACGAAAAGGCTGAGATAAACTGTAATATTGAAAAACCCAAAAATGGCCAGATTTATCCATTCTTTTCCTTTTGGCATCCTCCACGATTCGAAAAGTCTGGAATATGTTAGCAATAGTACAGCAGCAAGCAAAAACCTGCACTGAAATAATACAAGGGGCTCCATAGCTGTGACCCCAATTTTGGCTGCTACAGCAGCTGATGACCATAAAGCAGAAAAAAGTACACCAAGAGCAACAAATAGGAATGGTTTTCTCAATCTCCTAAATTAATTAAGGTATAATTTACTTTTTGCTCTCCCATATCCGGCCGTCTTCTCTGATATAATAACATGCTCTGCCTTTACAATACTTAGCCGTATAGCTATCTCCGAGTACTTTGATCTCCAGCTCCGCTTTGCTTAAATCCGTTTGGACATTGGAAGTATAAATCCCATATTTTTCATAAAAACTGCGTTCCTGATAATAAACCTTACGCAATTCCCATTTCAATATATCCTGATCTACCACGGTTGATATTTGTTTCTTGTCTGCTTTTTATTAAATACTATTATTCCCCAGGTTTCGGGCTGATGCATGGTTAAAGAGCCCTGCTGTGACCAAGCCCAATTATTAGCTGGCTTTTCAGTATCTTTTTGAGGTTCTTTCTGTTTCACATATTTTCCATTTTTAATGTCTCTATCCCACTGCACTCTTAAGAAATTTATTTTCCAGCTATCTTTGTCCTTTGGAGGACCTTTCAGGATTGCCTTTTCTGCCATCTCATTCCACGGTATTGCGAGTTCAATCGTCCATTTTTCATCTCTGTCAGAAGGATTATTTAGTGTGCCAAATATCCTGACCCCTCTTTTCAGGCCTTTAAAATCAAATGAATTGATAGCTAATCCACTATCTCGGAATGGTTTGGTGAAAAACATCTAAAACAGCACCTAAAGTATTTATTTGAATTTCCAGATAATTGTGCGTATTCCCTTCAGGATCAATAAATACCTGGAAACTGTTTTCCTGTGATATTTCCATATCCTGTTTTGAATATGTTGCCCATAAGTGGCTTTCCATTATTTCAGCCGCTATATAAAGATATGCATCATCCCAAAGCATTTTTACTCTGGTGTCCAGATACGGGGCTGGCCGGGCACTATTTTCTATGTCAACGAATAAAGAAGACCAATCAGCTTTTTCCCAGGCCTTTTCAGAAAGATCGCCATCTATAGTAATATCTGCAGACTTGGCTATATAAACACAATTGTAATAATTAGGAGAATATTTATACCCCTCCATCTGTTGGCCGTCAACATTTCCGACTGCCAGTAAAAAGAATATAATCATAATCCTTCCAAAAGAAGTATGATTAAAAAGAACTTTAACCTGTATATTATTTTGCATGGTCAAATCTACCTAAACGCTGTGCAAAGTCAAAATTTATAATATGATTTTATTTATATTTCACTAACACATTGTTATTTATGTTGCAATTTCTATTTAAGCCATTTTAATTATGAGTCCACTCCGAAAAGATAAAAATAAAGAATTGCCACAAGGTCGCTAAGTCTCAAAGATTCACAAAGGATTGAATATCGATTATTTAATTTCGTTATTCTTTGCGATTCTTAGTGCTTTTGAGCCTTTGTGGCAAAAAAAAACTTTTCGGTGTAGTCTTAATTATAGGATTATCAGGAATAAATCTAACAGGCAATTCATTATGGACAAAATACAAGAAGGACGGGAATATCTTGTGATCCACTTTAAATCAAAAAAAGCAGTCATACATCTTACTATATTATAACTTCCATCTTACAAAGGCCTCGATTGCTTCGTATTCGGCGAGTCCCAGTATATTATATAAATTGGCCGTTTCTTTGTTTCTGTCTTCTGCTCTTTGCCAGAATTCCCGTGTATCTTCTCCCGGAAAAACCGGATGATCTTTTTGCGACTGGTGCATAAATATAGCTTTTCTTTTTCGCATCAATTCTGCTGGGCTGATTGGCACAGCCATTTCAATTTCATCAATCGGCCATTCGTGCCAGGCGCCTCTATAAAGCCACATGTAGCAATCTTTCCACCACTTCTGATCACGGGTTCTCTCAAATGCTTCAAATATGGCATCGAGGCACACGCGATGGGTACCATGTGGATCAGCCAGATCGCCGGCAGCATAAACCTGATGGGGCTTTACCTCATTCAGAAGATTGACAATTAAGTCAAAATCAGCATCCGAAAGTTTGTTTTTTCTAATGCCACCTGTTTCATAAAAAGGCATATCCAGAAAATGTATGTTTTTCTCACCCAGTCCGCAATACATAGCGCCACTTCTTGCTTCTTCCCTCCGAATTATACCTTTAAGTATCCTCAATTCTTTGATATCAGACTCATTTTGATCTTTTTTGTCAAGAAATCTGGAAATCTTTTGAGCTGCTTTAAAAAGTTCAGGGAATTCAAAGCCCATAGCTTTGGCAAAATCTGCCATAAATTCTGCATACCTCCAGGCATCTATATCGTGTACGGCTATATTGCCCGACACCTGATATGCTACATGCACTTCATGTCCCTGCTCAACTAACCTCAGAAATGTACCTCCCATAGAAATGACATCATCATCAGGATGAGGGCTGAAAATAATGACACGCTTTTTCGCAGGATTAGCCCTTTCGGGTCGATTTGTGTCATCAGCATGAGGTTTGCCACCAGGCCAGCCGGTAATGGTGTGTTGCAGCTTGTTGAATATCTTAATATTGAGGCTGTAAGCTGAATTGTATTCTGCTATCAATTCTGACAGACCGTTATTTATATAATCTTCATCGGTAAGTTTCAACAATGGTTTTTTCAATTTAAGTGAGAGCCATATTACTGCTTTAGCTATCAGTTTGTCATCCCAGTTGCAAATACCGGCCAACCAGGGTGTCTTTACTTTTGTCAATTCAGATGCAGCGGCAGCATCCAGATAAAATTTAACATTACTGTGACTTTGGAGATAGGTGGCAGGAATCATTTCAGTCACCTCACCTTCAATGGCATGCTGAACTATAAGTGCTTTGTGGCTTCCCCAGGCCATAATAAATATTTGTCTTGCCTTCAAAATAGTGCTGATCCCCATTGTGATTGCTCTATAGGGTACACTTTCCTCTTTTCCAAAATCTTTTACAGCATCCACTCTAGTCAAATGGTCCAGTTTTACAAGCCGTGTTTTTGAGGACAGCCATGACCCAGGTTCATTAAATCCTATATGACCGGTGCGTCCGATACCTAGAATCTGTATATCAATTCCACCAAGAAGGTCTATTTTCTTTTCATATTCATTACAAAAATTAGCAACATAATCAATGGGAATGTCTCCATTAGGAATATGTATGTTAGCCGGATTTATATCAATATGGCTAAATAGATACTCATGCATAAATTTGACATACGATTGATTGGCGTCAGGCTTCAAAGGATAATATTCGTCGAGATTAAAAGTTATCACATTGTGAAAGGAAAGACCTTCTTCTCTGTGCATTCTGACCAGTTCATTATAAATTTTAATAGGAGATGAACCCGTCGCTAAACCAAGGACAATATGTTCATTATCCTGTTGTTTTTGCCTGATACATAAAGCGATATATCTGGCAATGTGGATTGCGCCTTCGTCAGGGTTGTCCCATAATTTTATTGCAATCTTTTCGAAAGTCTTGAGTTGATACTTTAGGCTGGCTGCTAATTCAGTACCTACACCCGATGAAGCATAATTCATATTTATATCATTTATTAAGTGCAAAAATACAAAATTTGTGCACGTGCACGAAAAATTTTGCCCCTATTCTTCGGAGCTATAATTAATCAATTAACAAATTAATATTGAACGCTTTTGAATATCATATATTTAGATATCAAATCCTATATTTTAAATAAAAACGAAAATCAACAAATATACATGCAGAGTTTGCTTAACAAATTAGACATGTGTTTTTTAGTAGTCTTTAACATTCACAAGTCATTCTAAGAATCCCACCACTTATATTGAAAGATCAGATAAATATGCTTTTTTTCACTTATGGCTATCTCTCTTATTGAAGTGATTCCTCTAAATTTACCCATCCCTGCCATCTTCGGGGCAGGCGGGCTAAATCCTTCCCTTAAAATGGAAGGAATTTTGAGGTCACCGTAAAAAGTAAAGGCCCCAAATTTATATGCCTGTTATAAAATAGCATTTATATGGTACTTAAAAACATACAGCTAAATCCTTTGCAAGTCACCTGCCTGCTGAACAAATTCTTTGGCAGGCTGGTTGAAACGCTTATTCTTCAGCTTTTTCTTGTTCATAAATACCATTATCGACTTCAAAAAATGCTTCGATTAGAATTCCAGGCACTTACAAATCATTTTAACATACGTTTTTAAATCACTTCATTTCCATAACCAGTATTCAATAACTCCGACCTCCTCTTGTTTAGGTTACAAAATGAGGCGGCCGGAGTCTTAATATTTTTAAGTATCTTCTAATTATAAATGATCAGGCAATACTTATTTTTTTGAAAACCAAAGTTCATATGTATGATAATCAGAATTATTTCCACCAAATTTATCTAATGATTCTCTATTCCATACATACTCAGAATTGTATCTTGGCCTCAGTCTTTGGGCAGTCTTATTTCCATTGTCCAAATAAAGCGGATTAGGTAATACAAATCCCTTATATATATCACTACTGTAATTATACCTGCGCATATCTACCCAGGTCTCTAATGCACCGTGACCCATAATGCGATATACTTCTGAAGCATTATCTGGCTTAAGGTCAATTCTGCAGCTGTCTTAGGAACTGCGGCACTATTCATATATGTATTTATATCTGCGGTGGCCACCTTTGTAAATTCCATATGCGCTATTATACCTTTTTTAAATGCATCATAGGCCAAATTTTTATCCCCTTTTATAAAAGCTGCCTCTGCTTTCATAAATTGCAGCTCGAAGTATGTAACCAACGGGTGGTCAGCTTTATCGGTAAAAATATATTTACCAGGTATTTGTGCTGCCACAGTGACAGCAGGAGATACTCCCCACAATAACGGTGTTCTCATAACGTTATTAGTTACGTTAGTTGGATCCCCTTTTACAGGAACGATTCCTCTGTAAATATTATCAGGAGACGCAGTGTACATCAAAGGTAAACGAGGGTCTGTTACGCCACCAAATACGGTTCCATTGAGAAGATTTACAAAAAACTCTGTTGCTCTATTGGATCTTAAGTTATTACGGGTTGGTCCATAGAAATTAGCATCAGCACTATTTGATCCGGTATGAGGTACATTGAAATTATCTGCATTTGAGCTGAGAGATTTATCTACATATTCTATTACTTTATCCGGACTGTAACTACTCTTATTTGAAATGTGATGAGCATTTCGCGCCAAAACCGAATAAACAAATTTTATCCATTTTGCTCTGTTACCTTTATACACCAGATCACCAGTACCAAGACTTTTCTCGCTGACTGTACCATCTGTACGCGCCAGATCAACTAATGCATCGTCACAAAGTCTTTTTACTTCAGCATAAACCAGGTCCTGTGTATCAAAATCAAATACATATCGGTTTGGTTCCCAGGCTTGCTTGAGAATCAATTCTCCATGTACATCAGTAGTTGATTGCCAGCTCCAGGCTCTTATTGCTTTAGCTACACCTACATAATCCCACTGGCCACGGGCACTGGACTGCTCTATCATCAGGTCTATATTTTTACCAATTGACCAATAGTGTGATCGCCATTTCTCTCCACCTGAATCGCTACCGGCAATGTATCCGTGTAAATCCCAAACATTATTAGCTGTTATCCAGGCCCAATTCTGAATGTATTGACCCACATATCTGGTATCAAATGTCTCACCTCTTACCATCTGAGATAAAACAGGAGCCAAAACCGAAGAACTTTCGGCAGTTTGAGGAAAAGAAGGATCGAAATTGACGTCCAGATAATTATCACAGCCGTTAAAAACAAGCAATAAGGCTATGAAAAAAGATTTAATTAATATTTTATTTTTCATTTCTATTATATTTAAAATTAACAATTAAAAAGTTACCGATAAACCTGTAGAAAATGTTCGTGGTAACGATGTCTTACCAAAATCCATCCCAAAACCTCCAGCTCCGCCTGTTGCCGGGTTTGTAGTACTAACATAGGGATCTGCTCCTTTATAGTTGGTGATTAGGAAAAGATCAGTGCCGTTTACAAAAACACTTAAATCCTTCACTACTTTTTGGCTGCCTAATATTTTTTTAGGAAACTCATATCTCAAAGTTATATCCCTGAGTCTCAACCAGTTTATGTCTCTTTCTACAAAATCCTCCGGCTGTACAGCAACGGAATAATAAAGCTCATTATCATTCGGAATTATCTGTTTAGCATTTATAGTAGGCGTTTCTGTCTCTTCTTTTCCATCTTTAACTACACCTTTGAAAACAAATGGTGCTTCGCGGTCAAGTGTGCGCTTGCTCAAGCCTATCTGATATAAATACATCTCATTACCATTAAATATATCTCCTCCTTTCCTTAAATCTAAGAGAAATGATATGTTCAGGTTTTTCATTATAGTAAAATCATTGGTAAGTCCTATTACGAAGTCAGGATTTCTGTCTCCAATTGGCAAGAAATTTGCGTTCCGCAATGGCAAGCCTGTCGATGGGTCAACCAGAATATTTCCCTTACTATTACGCAAATAGCTCCATCCTCCGATTGCAGTAGCCGAGCCGGCACCCCGGGAATTTAACTCACTGTAAAAAAGATTTCCGGGAGAATTGAATCTGGAAGCCAAAACTTCAGCCGGTGCGAATGCACTTGCACGTACATTACCGACAGCCCAGGTATCGGAATCATAATACTCACTAACCTGTGCAGGAAGGCTA
The DNA here is from genome assembly GCA_016722285.1 of Saprospiraceae bacterium. Classification (GTDB taxonomy): domain Bacteria; phylum Bacteroidota; class Bacteroidia; order Chitinophagales; family Saprospiraceae; genus OLB9. The sequence goes on along the minus strand of JADKGI010000025.1, from coordinate 2,589 downwards.
AGTACAGATGTTTTGTACTTGGTAAAATTGGTATTTACTTTCCACCTGAAATTCTCTTTTCTCACGGCCGTGATTTCAAGTTGAATATCGATACCTTTTGTGTTCAGATCACCCCCATTTAATAATCCAAAAATAAATCCAGTACCATAACTTAACCTTTGCACGACAATCTGATCTTTTATACTTTTGGAATACCAGGCAAAATCAAGAACTATCCGATCATTAAGAAAACCAAGCTCTGTTCCCAACTCAACACTCTCCACACTTTCGGGTTTAAGGGAAGGGTTGTCTCCATAAAAGTCATACAAAAATCCACCTCCGGTAGTTGTTTGAGTGGTAAGTCTGGATCTGATCTTATATGCCGGAGCAGGGTTTCCGACATTAGCAAAAGAAGCTCTTAATTTTCCAAAATTAAGTGGTCCGAATTTATCCTTTAGGGCCGGAATATCTGTAAAGTTGACTGTTAAACCAGCTGATGGATAAAAATATGATTGGTTTTCAACAGGCAATGTACTTGACCAGTCATTTCTTCCTGTTAAGTTAACAATCAACCAATCTTTATAATTTACCTCTGCTTTTGCAAATACCCCCATCAATCTCGTTCTTGATAGGGTGGTTCTGTTTCTTTGAGTCGTTGGATCAGTATTGTTGATACTATTAAAATTAGCCAGATACAATTTTTCACCATAATCTGAAGTTACTTCGTTTCTTCGGTCATCAACAGATGTACCTACTATAATTGAACCACTTATGTCCTGAATTTTCTTTTTCAATGTTGTAAATAAAGTAGTATTCAGAATCCTGCCAAAATCAACATAATTTTCAATCCATCCTGTTCTGGCAAAACCAATATTGGATTGAGGATGAAAAAATCTATTGGCAGAAGTTGTATAAATATCTGAGCCAAACCTACCTGTAAACGACCACCAAGGTTTGAAATCAGCTGTTAAAGATACATTTCCCATGGTTCTGTTCGTATTTTCTTCCCTTGCATTTTTATACACATTAAAAAAGGCATTTTCATTATCACTTCCGTAATTTGAATTTGGCAAAGTCAGTGTACGGTCACCTTCCAAAGTTAAATAATTTCGCATATCATAATCAGAAGGATACCTCAATGAGCCGATCAAATAACCTTGGCTACCACCAGGAGGAAGCAAGTTTTTATTCTGGGTTATACCAAACCTAGTAGATGCCTTGAGCCATTTTGTCAGCTTAACCTCATTGGTGGCAGTCAGATTGACCTGACTATATTCATTTGTCGGTATAGTTCCTTTAGCTTTTAAGTAAGCTGCTGAAAGCCTGTAAGTAAATATGTCAGACCCGCCTTCAAATGCCAGATCCTGTCTTGTGTTTGAACCGTTTTGGAAAAAATTCTGAACATTATCATACAGCTTAGTATTTGAAGGAAATTTAGGTCCAAAATAATCAGGGTCATTTACATCTACCAACCCATTTTTTCCACGTCCATAAACTGTCTGAATTTCGGGATATAAATACTGCTGAGAAGTTGAAAATCGATTATTATATGATATTTTAGATTTACCTGCTTTTCCTTTCTTGGTAGTGATAAGTATCACTCCGTTAGCTCCTTCATTACCATAGAGAGCTGCGGCTTCTGGTCCCTTTAAGACCGTAATGCTTTCAATATCATTTGGATTGATTTCAGCAAGACGACTTCCCGTATCGTCTCTGTTATTATTTATATTTCCATTCACTGAGTTTGCATCAGAGTATAGAGTATGTTGGTTGAAAGTACCGCTGTTTATTGGAAGACCATCCATAACGATCAGCGGTTGATTACTGTTACCAATAGAATTTACACCCCGTAGATTAATACTGGTAGAACCTCCGGCAAGACCACTGGTTGGGGTTAATGACAATCCGGCAATTCTTCCCTGCAAAGCCAGAAATGCATTATCACGCTGAGTATTTTTAATGTCCGAACCTCTTATTGCCTGTACGGAGTAGCTGAGTTTCCTCTTGTCTTGTACCAGACCCAAAGCACCAGTGATTACTATGTCTTCCAAAAGGACAGAGCCTCCTAAGACAACATCAATTACATTGCTTGCACCGACTTTAACCGTCTTTGATTCCATTCCTATCATGGAGAAAACCAATTCCTGACCTGTTTTGGCGGCAATTTTGTACTTTCCATCATAGTCACATATTGTGCCGGTATTAGTGCCATTTACTAATACTGTTGCACCAATCAATGGCAATCCTTCATTATCTCTAACTGTTCCTGAAACTTCCTGGGCATTCCCAATAAAAGTAAAGCCCAGTAAAAACAATAGAAAATTTAGACTTTGTTTACTTTTAGTAAACATCTTGATGAGTTGAAAAAATTTCATAATGATTAGTTTTAATAAATTAATAAATATTACATTTTTAAAAATTTTGAAATGCCGATGTGACGATTATTCCGGAAAGTAATCCAATAAAATCCGGACTCCAAATCATATATATTTACCCAGTCCCCTTCATTATCCCGGTTCAAAAATTTGGTCAGGTATTGATGTCCTAAAGCATCAACAATTTGAATTTCTCCATTTAAATCAGGATTTTCACCAAAAACCAATCTGATTT
>JADKGI010000024.1 GCA_016722285.1 Saprospiraceae bacterium | reverse complement strand
AATGATGAAGAGTTTTATATCAGGGCTGGCGGGTCGGCAGCCAGATTGACTCCCAGCCAAATGAATGAGTATATAAAGCAGCGATTTAAATAACCTTTGGTGTAGTATTTAATGCTTGTTTGCTTTAATTATTTCAAAATATGGTAATCGATATATTCTATAATTACTTTCAATTTTATTGGTATATTTGCCAATCATAATTTTTCTGTAAGTCAAATTAATTATAAAGCTTCTTCCTATGCACTATAACTGCACACTTGATATTTATCTTTGCTTCATCAAAATTTATTAATCGTATTTTATACTACTCTTTGCGAATTAGACGATAAATTTTTAAAAGAGAATTTCGCCAAGGTTTTTGATGATGTTTTATACAGGGTTTCACAATCTCAAGGTAGATATGCTGGTGAATATATTCAACCGGTTGAATTGACCCGCTTTATTTGTGCTCTTGCAGACTTACCGCCCAATTCAAGGGTTTATAATCCTTTGCCGGCTTAGCTTCTTTTGGCGTATATCTTGACAATGTGCAAGATTATTTTGGGCAAGAACTCAATCAAAAAGCCTGGGCACTTGGTGCTTTGAGACTTTTAGCATACAAGAGAAAGGAAAATTCAAATTACGTATGCGAGGATTCAATATTGCATTGGCCTGATGAATCTGCAAAGTTCGACTTGATTGTGGCGAATCCGCCATGGGGGAATGCGGTTAGAAAATCAATACAGAAATGCTTATTTTGATACTCAACCATCGATCATTATTTAATCGCTAGAGGGTTAAAATCCTAAATAGTGAAGGGAATCTGATTCTTTTTACTTCCGCAAGGTTTTATCTAGGGGAGTATTAGAACAAAGAACAAGAGAATACATTATTGAAGCGAGATCTTCTCGAAACTATTATTTCATTACCTGATGGAATCATGCTGAATACAGGTATTCCTATAGTAATTTTGGTGCTAAAAAGGAATAAAAACATCCGAGGAAGTTAGGTTTGTTAAAGGTGATAAGTTTGTTGTAAAAAAATATCAGTTAAGAGTCTATAATTAATGATTATGAGTTGGTCAAGTTTTTAAATAACAAAGAGAATGACTCAGAAACGATAAGAATGGTGAGTATGCAGAAAATCAAAGATATGCATTACAACCTAAATTTGCCCAGATATTTTCAAAAGAAAATTAGTGGTGTAAAACTTGGAGATATTCTTGAGATGGTAAGAGAAAGAGTGAATGAACTTGAAAACGGAAAAACTCTTATCAGTACGTGATTTAAAAGATGACAAAATAGATTTTACTTTAGATGTGTCAACTCTTGAAGATACCGATTTAAGAAGTAATGGTTCTCTTGTATCTGAATCATGCTTACTTGTTGCATCACGATGGAGAACTTTAAAGCCGACTTTCTTTGACTTTAAAGATGTGCCAATATTGAAGAGGCAAGATATTTTTGCATTCAGAGTCAATGATAAAATTGTTGATAAAGCCTACTTAATCAATGAGCTTCATGCCGATTATGTTTTAGAGCAATTAGAATCATATAGAATTGGTGTTGGTCCTATGCAAGTCATCAGCAAGGACGATTTAATGGAAGTGGTTATTAAACTGCCTTCATTAGAAGAGCAAAGGGCCAAGATGCAAGGTATTTATGAGTTATCGGAAAAGATTAAAATGCTTCAGGATGAACGGAATGCTTTGGCTCATGGAACATCTGTTAACCAATTCAACGAGTTCGCTTCATTAAACACACATTAGGAAGACCAAGACAAAATATACTTGATTGGTCCGACAACCTACTCGACTTCTTGAATAAAAAAAAGGAAGGCTTTGAACCATTAAATAAGGAATTCGCTACATTTTATGATATTGATATTATTTCTGTGCTTAAAGAAATTAAACGGGATGTAAATTTCATAACAGATGTTCTTGAAAAGGGTGAAAATGGTCTTGTTCTGTCTGAACATGAAAAGCATTTAATTTCTTTGTCAGACATTAACATCATCATTAATGAACTATCTAATAATAGATTTAAATTCAAGATTAAGAAGTTGGCACTGAAAGGTGAAAAGCTAAAAGAGCGAGGAATCTAGCGCTGGTAGTGGTTTGGGAGGATACGATATACATAGAATTGCTACTGACTTTGAAAATCCGGATTGGATTCTATCATTGAATGAAGACCCGTTTTATCCTTGTTATTTTCAAATTCCAATTTCCAATAAAATTGATTAATTAATTATGGAAGATATATTTTACAATATTTTATGGATAGATGATGAACATGAAACGCTTGGCGGAACAAAAGGGCCGGGCAAAAGAAATGGTATAAATTTGATTCCATTCAAATCACTGAATAGTGGCATGGATGAATTGGAGCGGAATTATCCTTTTTATGACGGTATTTTGCTTGATGCTAAATTTTTTGAAAACGAAGATGATGTTCAAGGTACGGAAGACACATATAATGTCATAGAGCCAAAGAGCGACTACTTCAACTCAAAAAAGAAATTTGAAGTATTTGTCCTTACAGGACAAGCTGAAGCATATGAAGATAAAACCTTCAAAAAGGCTTTTACCAACGTTTACAAAAAGGGAAGTGATGAAGAGATTGACCGATTGTTTTCTGATATTAAACTTGCTGCTTCAAATCAGGAGGACACTCAAATAAGGCATGCTTATAAAAGGGTTTTTGATGTTTGTACTGAAAAATATATTGGAGAACTTGCAGGGCAGGATATTCTAAACCTGCTGAAAGTTACTGATGAAACGAATATTGATAACCACTTCAACGCAATTAGAAAAATTGTTGAAGACCTTTTATTGCTTTTAATAAATTCAATTTACTTCCTGAATTTGTTACACCGGGTGTGGCTTTGAATGAAAGCAGCAAGTTTTTAACGGGGAAGGGTTCTGATGGTTCACTTTTTTCAGAAAAAGGTTATCAGCATTTAGAAGATACGCATCTGCCCAAACAAATCGCCTACTACTTAAGAAGCATTTTGTCAGTTACGCAAGCTGGATCTCATAGGTCCGACATTGACTTGCATGTTAAAACTATAAAAACACCTTTCCTTTTAAAGAGTGTTTTTTTCAGCTATTAGATGTGCTAGTATGGTTTAAAATGTATGTCGATACTAATCCAAAAACTGAAAATTGGATAAAAGTTGATGCCGTTACCGATACTTTTGATTCCACAATTGGATTCATTCAAGGCACAGTCATTAATATAAATTCACTTAAAGGATATGCATTTTTCAAACCAGACATAAATGGAGCCAACACAATAATTCCAGCGCACCTAGTATCTAAATACTCCTTATGCGAAAGTATGGCTTTGCAAGTTGAAATTGAAGAATACACCGACAATCGCACGGTGAAGTTAAAAAAAAGAGTTTTTAAAATTGAAATATAAATAATTTTATGATCACAGGAGAATTAAGATCGCAGATAGATAAGGTATGGGAAGCATTCTGGACAGGCGGACTGTCCAATCCGCTGACGGTGATAGAGCAGATGACATATTTGCTATTCCTGCGTAGACTGGATGAGCTGCAGACGCAAAAGGAGCAAAAGGCCAATCTGCTGAAGACGCCCATAGAAGATGCTATCTATCAGGAGGGTGAACAGGCACTGCGATGGAGCAGATTTAAAAATATGGATCCTGAAGTGATGCATAAGTTGTTTACGCAGCAGGATGGGGTTTTTGATTTTTTACGTAATGTGGGGAATCGGAGTGCTTTTCTCCAAGTATATGAAAGGGGCTACTTTTATGATACCTACTCCAAGACTACTGGCACAGGTGGTAGAAATGCTCTCCAATGTAGATATGTATGATCGCGATACCAAAGGGGATGTGTATGAGTATTTGCTTAGTAAGATTGCATCCGCAGGGCAGAATGGGCAGTTCCGAACACCCAGGCATATCATCGCTATGATGGTGGATATGGTGCAACCGACGCTGGAAGATATCTTTGTGATCCGAGTAGTGGTACCTGCGGGTTTCATGTGGCGGTGAGTGATTATGTCAGAAAACATTATGCACAGGAGCTGCTGAGAGAAGATGTGAGACGACACTTTCAGGATAAGATGTTTATGGGTATGGAGTTTGACCCTACGATGATACGTATCGGTGCCATGAATCTCATACTCCATGGTATAGAAAATCCGCATCTGCAGGATGTGGATGCGCTTGTGAAGCTAATGGCGCATTTGTCAATGAAGTGACGCTGGTATGTGCTAATCCACCGTTTAAGGGTAGTCTGGACAGGGATGCGGTAGATGGGAAGATATTGAGTATCGTGGATAGTAAAAAAACAGAATTGCTATTTCTGGCTTTAATACTGCGTGGACTGAAGCTGGGCGGCAGGGCTGCTGTGATTGTACCCGATGGTGTACTTTTTGGTAGTAGCAATGCACATATGCAGATACGCAAAGAAATCATAGACCGTCAACGACTACAGGCGGTGATCTCTATGCCAAGTGGTGTGTTTAAGCCTTATGCCGGGGTGAGTACTGCGATATTGATTTTTACGAAGACGGATAGTGGTGGAACAGATGATGTATGGTTTATGATATGAAAGCAGATGGTTATAGTCTGGATGATAAACGCCAACCGATAAAGCCAATGATATACCGGACATAGTAAAACAGGTATCAAAATGTAGCAGGTGAAACAGATCGTAAGCGGACAGATAAAGTTTCTGGTACCTGCACAAGAAATCAGGGACAATAAGTATGATCTGAGTATCAACAGGTATAAAGAAGTGGTGTATGAAGAAAAAATTTATGAAAACCCTATGGTTATTATCAGCCAAATTGAAGAACTGGATAAAGAACGTGCCGATTTATTGGAACAGTTAAAAGGGATGTTGGTATGATCATGGAATTTTTGGGAGGTAAATATCCTTTAACATCAATTATGCAGTCGGCAACTGCACAATTCACAAATTGTGGCAGAATGGTTTTCGAGTGTAATTGTGGGGTCACCAAACCCACAAATGCAAATAATTGATAATCAATAGGTAATAATTGGTCAGATGCCCCTGACCAGTATATATCTCAAGCATTCATCCTAAACGAAATCAAAAAATGGAAGTAAGATCAAATAAAGAAGTGGGTATGGAGTGGGCAGGTAAACTTGGTGATGTTCTCAATTATGAACAACCTACAAAATATATAGTTTCGAGTGATTTATATGATGATAATTTCACTACACCCGTATTAACCGCAGGTAAAACATTTATTCTTGGTTATACCGATGAAACTGATGGAATATATTCAAATCTACCAGTAATTATTTTTGATGATTTTACAACAGTATCGAAGTACGTTGATTTTGAATTTAAAGTGAAATCATCGGCAATGAAAATTTTAAGAGCAAAGGAAGAAATTGCAGATATTAGGTATTTGTTCTATTTACTACAAACTTTAAATTTAGATTAAGACAACATAAACGGTATTGGATATCAAAATTTTCACCAATCCACATCCCACCCCACCAAGTCCAAACGAATCGCCGCTATCCCTGGATGCTGCTAATGCACTAAGACGAAAAGATCAGGAATTGCTTAAAAAATATGACGAACTGGCACAAGCTATTTTTATAGATATGTTTGGGGATCCGGTAAGGAATGAGGATGGGAGGTACGAACAATCAGAGACTAAATAGAAGTAAAATATGGTACAAGCAAGCCTGCTGAGAATGATGGTTTAATTCCATATTTAAGAATGAACAATATCACATACTCAGGACGATGGGATATAACAAACTTGAAGTATATTAATTTAGAAGATAATGAATATGAAAAGTACATAGTTAAAGATGGAGATTTGATTGTAACCGAACGAATAGCAGCAAGAGTTAGTAGGCAAAACATCAGTTTTTGATTTAAATATGGAAATGGCAATTGCAGGCTATTTGATTAGACTTAGAACAAATAGAAATGGTAACCTTATTATATTTTCGAGTTATTTAAATTGTAAACATGGTAAAGAAACTCTGTTTAATATGTGTAAAAGCATTGTAGGGATGGCAAATATTAACGCACAAGAATTACAAGACATTAGAATTATGCTCCCACCTATAATTTTGCAAAACCAATTTGAAGAAAAGGTTAAGCAACTTAAAAAATAATATTAAAAACTGATGAACAAATTGTATCAACATTAGCTCTTTTTAATACCCTTCTCCAAAAAGCCTTTAAAGGGGAGCTGTGAGTATGGAAGAAGCACAAGTTGCATTTATCAGGCCAGGATCGGACTGAAACTTGCGCCTTTAGATTTGCATTTTATTTAAAATGCTCATATTAAGATAATTATTATGTATTATAATAGGGGGTCTGGGGGATTTCAAAAAATGTTAATTTTGTGGAAAAGTTGAGACAAAGTGTGGCAAATTATAACTTGCGCAAAGCAAAACTTAATGCTAGTTTGAATCCACACTTTGCTCAAAAGGTTAAAAAGACAGATAGAAAATTAGGGTAAAACCCATTAACAAGGTATTCGTTCTTCACCTTTAACCTCAACTATTATTTATTAATTCTTAAAACCATTATTATCATGTTAAAGTTCACAATCGGTGCTGACATCTCGAAAAACAAAATCAACTTTGCGCTTCGTTTCCTTAATGATTACGTTTTAGAGAAAGAAGTTGAAAATACAACTTCAGCTCTCAACAAATTTATTAAAGAAGTTCAGTCATTAGTTAAGAGTATTGCCAAAGAAAAAAAGTCTGAATATATTCTTGAATTTATCATGGAGCACACAGGTATTTATGGTAATTTACTTATTGAATGTCTAGCTGGACACAAATTAACAATGTATGTTATTGCAGGTCTTGAAATTAAAAATAGCACTGGGATCAGTCGTGGTAAAAATGACAAAATTGATGCAAAGCGTATAGCCGATTATGGAATAAGGTTTGCCGACAAATTGAAACCTTATACTCTCTGTGATCAGACATTAACTGAACTCAAAGGATTGAATACATTAAGAACTCAAATGGTTAGGATCAAAGCTCAACTCACTCAAGCTAATGATGATATTAAAAAGTTCCAAAGTAAGGAACTACAAAAAAAGTCTGATAAACTTAAAAAGCCGGTAGTGAATGAATTAGACCAAGCGATAGAGAAAATTGAAGCTCAAATGTTGGAGCTAATCAAAAGCGATGAGTCTATCTATGAAAATTACAAGATTGCTCAATCAGTCCCAGGTGTGGGCAAAATAGTAGCAGTAGCTTTCATTTGTGCCACTAATAATTTTACCAAATTTGAATCAGCAAAAGCCTTAGGTAGCTATTGTGGTGTAGTACCTTTTGGCAAGGAATCCGGGAAGTATAAAGGAAAAAATAAGGTATCTCCCATTGCTAACAAGGCATTAAAAACTTTGCTACATCTCGGAGCTGTAGCAAGTATTGGAGGCAATAGTCCATTTGCTGTTTATTACAAAAGAAAAGTGATGGAAGATAAGAAAAATAAAATGCTTGCTCTTAACAATGTTCGAAATAAAATAGTAAAAACAATGTTTGCGTGTATAAAAAACAAAACAAAATACCAAGCAGATTATACATTTTCATTTGCAGCTTAATGCACAATATGTGGATAACTCTGTGAATAGGCAATCTAAACCCAATTTTATCAACATAAATAATATCAGTTATGTATTAAAAAAATATCAATTAATTCATAGTTAATCCATAGAAAACTAGCCGTGTGTTTAATAAGCAACTGCAAAGGTAGCTTTTTTTTTTTTTTTTTTTTTTTTTTTCAGAAATTATTGTGTCGAGAGGCCATAAGGTGCAGAATCGGTTATATAGTTAATTGAACTTAAAGTAAAGGTGACGCAGTAATGGAGATGGAACGAATACAGGTATGGAATGGAGCAGTTATAGTTATGATTTTAAGAGATAGTATTTAAAGAGAGAAGATGTTTTTTTTCTTGCAAATTGAATTTGCAAGGCCAATAAAAATCATGGCTGACTGCGGAATGGAAATAGGGAAGTCAGAGTGCCGAAGGATGTGAATGTTGCATCTTAATCGGGTCCTATCTTTGGGAAATCATCCTATTCTAATTTTTAAAAGTAAAATATTTTACATTCGGCACCTTTATTTTATAAAATTATTTATCTTTATTTTTTTGGACTAATTATTGATTTTATCAATAATCTAAAGATTAAAAAAAGTTAACTTATGAACAAAGAAAAATTATCGAATATTGGGAAGATATAAGGCTTTATTTGATACTCCGGAATTTGAGCAACACGAAAAGTATAAATGGCCGGTATTAATGCCCATGCTATCAAAAATGGGATTGGACTGCGAAGGATAAAGCAGCTATGTTTAAAATACTTTTAATGTAACTGGACCAAAAAATCTATGGATGGTGGTCGATTTTATCCAACCAAAATGTTAGATCAGTTTTTGAAATTGATTCTGAAGATGTTACTTCTCATTTTGATTTACTTTTTGATGAAACACAAGAACTCAATGTTCGTATTCAATCATTTATTGATTTCAATGCATCATATTTACCTAAGCTAAGGAAGTCAAGCCTGATGATAATATCGAAAATCATTACCATGGAGATCTTCGAGCTATATCTTTATATTTAACCTTACAATATCTGAAAAATATTTTTTTATACAAACACAATATGAATAAGGCTTTTTCGAAGTCTTTGAATTGCCTAATATCAAGGAGGACAAGTTAGTAATTATAGGCGCTACATCTCTTTATATTAAGAAATATTGGATTTTATCAAAGAAGATAGTGCTTTCATCGCTCATTATAAAGAATTTTGTATAGCGGGACACTACACTGATCCATATCTTCATTTGCTTGTTCAGGATTTTATTTATTCTGTAGCTTCTTATTTTAGTAAACCAAAGAAATATCTTACTGGATCTTCAATGTAATCCGATATGTTGATCCTGGTGACGGCTTGAATAATCTAGTGGAGAACCTGGACTGTAACTGCTCATAAGGATAAAATCAAAGGGGACAAGGCCATCATTTGGATGACAGGTGATGAGGGCAGGTTGCTATGCATTGGCAGAAGTTTGCTGAGACCCTGACATAATCATCAATCTAAAGATGATCAATTGTGGAAAAAGGAGCTCATAAATCGAATACAAAAGTCAAAATTAAAATTACTCATAATTTAGTTGCTCAGCCATACTTAAGAACTGTTAGATTCAATTGATAACATATTGATTTAAAGCTGGAAATCAGGGAACTAATTTTAAGCAACAAATGAGCAATATGAAACTTTATTAGATATTACAGAACATCCAAAGCAATGATTCAAAGATTAAAAAATTTTGGATTCGGAAAAACTGCAAAGCTTTTATCAAATTTTGAGAAATTTTATTCAAAACAACAGTATTACTAAAAATGATGATAGAATAAGCTTTAATGTAAGAAAAGTAAACAAGACTTGTTTTTATAATTGGAGTAGATATGTCTCAAGCATTTCAAAAAAAAAGGCAAAACGCTAATTTCATTCATTTCTCAAACAAAGGCAATGAAAAATTCAGTGAATTTGAAAAAAAGCCGACAGACTGGAAGCGTATTGGAATCGAGTTGAAAAATTTGCGGCCATGAAGATATTTTAAGAAGGCTTTTTAACAGAACTAAATAGAAATTATAAATGTCCATATTGAAATTTGACAAATCAGGATTTTATCAATGATATTTTTGAAGATAAGATAAAAATGGAAATAGAAAATTATTAATCCTTTAAATACAATTTTTTACGGTCCTCCGGGTACGGGTAAAACCTATCAAACGATCAAAAGAGCTGCAGAAATTATCACTGGAATAAGTTTAGATGATTACCATGAAGCACTTAGAATATTTAATGAGCATCTAGGTACTCGGATTGAATTTATCACTTTTCATCAAAATTACAGTTATGAAGATTTTATCCAGGGGTTAAGGCCGGATACTGAAAATGGAAACCAGTTGACTTTTCAAAAAAGGATGGTATTTTCAAAAAATTGCTGTCAACGCTATTTTTGAATATTATAAAAAACTGAAAACTAATCTTCCATTAAACGGATCACAAAGTACAGATCTAAATGAAGTATATCTGGATTTTGTACAATCCTTGAAAATGATTGAAAATAAAGAATTTGATACTGCTACAGGATTAAAAATTTACATCAGTGATTTTACAAAAAACGACAATATAGAATTTAAACATCAAAACAGTAGCAGGAGCTATCTGTATCAGAATCGATTCAAGAAAGGTTTCAGAGTATTAGCTTGATTAAAAATGTACATAATGATATCAGAGAAGCCATAGGTGGTTCTAATACTACATTATATTTTGTGCATTACGGGAGTTTATTCAATTTAAAATAAGTACATTAACGCTGATATTCTTGAACCGAGAATATGAAGAGATAGGCTATGAGTCCAAAAAAAGATAAGTACGACAAGTCCAATAGGAAAATAAGTGCTCAGGATGTACCACCTTATGTCATCATTATAGATGAAATCAACAGGGCCAATATCTCACGAGTATTTGGTGAACTAATAACGCTCATAGAGCCTGATAAAAGGTCGCATGGAGAAATACCTTTACAATGTACTTTGCCTTCTGGTGACGATTTATGGTGCCATCCAATCTTTATATTATTGGCACTATGAATACCGCAGATAAATCGATTGCGTTACTTGACATAGCCTTGCGACGTAGATTTGAGTTTGAGTCTATGTATCCACTGGATTTTATTCCTGGTAAAGAAATTTATGATGTTGCGATTCTCAAAAAGATTAATGAATCTATCATTAAAAGAAGGGTCATGATTTTCAGATAGGACATGCTTATTTTATGGATAGCTCACAAAATCTGACAGAACGAATGAATAAAAGAGTTATTCCACTTTTAATGGAGTACTTTATGAATGATGAAAAAGAAGTTACGGAAATTTTAAAATCTGCAGGTTTGGAAGTTGATTCAAGTAAATGGCCTTTGCAAATTAAGGCTTAATAATGATACAATTATTTGAATATCAGAATAAAGTATCCTATTCAGGGGATTTTCAGGAATTAGAAACATTTCTTGATGAGATATGGCTCAAAAGAGAGAAATCCGGATTTTATTACAACAATGAAAACACAAAAATAGAATCTCAAAGGTTTCTCCAGTTTTTACATAAGACGAATGAAATTAAATCCAATAAATATATTGGTGTCATCCATTTTGACGGTCATAAAATAAATCTATTGCCAAAGATTTTTTATGATGAAAAGCAGCCTTGTACTGAAAATCAATGCATGGCCATTCAAAATCATATCTTGTGGTGGCTGAGTTATTGCAGAAAAGTTAAGTTCCCCAGCTATCAGACTTCACTTGGAAGCGCTAAAAGTGATTTCTTTGAAGTGTTGATCTATCTGTTTTCCAAATATACCCGACAACTGATGACCAGCTCCATCTACCAAAATTATGAAGGAGAAACCAAAGAATTAAGTTTTATCAAGGGCAGGATTAACACTGCTCAGTACATCACTGAAAATGTATCTAAAGGCCGGTGGCACAAAGTAAATTGTACCTACGATGCTTTTGTGATCGATAATACATTCAACAGAATCATCAAACAAGTCACTACCTTTCTTTTTCACGTGACACACAATCCGGAAAATAAAAAATACCTTAGGGAAATACTATTTATACTGGATGAAGTCAGCGATTGTCAGAGTACAGCGGATGAATGTGCCAATATTCAGTTTAATCCGATGTTTTCATCTTTTGAAACGGTCAGGGATTATTGTACCTTGTTTCTGAAGCACAGTGTGTCTTTCAGTTATAAAAATGACCTGAAGCTTTTTGCCTTTCTCCTTCCTATGGAATATGTTTTTGAAGATTTTATATTTGGGTTTATAGTTCGGGAAATTGATGAGATACAAGCCAAGGCACAGGATACCACTACCTTTCTAGACAAAAATGAATCTTATCAACTCAAACCGGATTTGCTATTGAATATAGATGGAAGAAAAGTGATCACCGATACAAAATATAAAATGGTGTATGCTGATGAGAAGGATCCTAAAAATGGCATCTCCAAACGGACATTTATCAGATGGTCGCTTATGGGATCAGGTTTAAGATCAATGATATTGTTTTGCTTTATCCGGACACTATAAAAACCGATATTCTCAGGGAATCGGAGATACATGTCATGGATGAGTTTGCAGATGATGTCCAAATCGATATTAAGGCCATTCAGGTACCTATCATCAATAGGGAAATTTTATAATTATGATATTAATTCTGATGGAAAGACTATTTCGGAGTTGTTTGAAGGGACCAGAAATGAGCTTAAGGAGAGGATTAAAAAGCATTTATTGTTAAAGGAATAGACGGTATTATAGATTGTGGGTGTAAAAAATTAATGCTCCCCTCAGACCCTACAACACCTGACTTAGCTTGGTTCTAAGATTTTTGCATTTTTCAACTCCCCCCTAAACGCCTTCTGACTCAAACTACCATACAAGCTTTTCAACTCCTTCAAGCTTTGTTGGTATTGGGTTTTGAGGGCTTCTGTTTTTTCTACGATTTGTGCGAATTGGATTTGGAGTTCAATTGATGGATATGGAAAATTGATTTCATCCAGAACTCCAGTGCTCATATGTTTATAAGCATCTTCATTGCCATGCTTTAATTTAATAACCCTTGATTGACAATATTTCATTAATGAATAGAAATAAAATATCAAATCTTTACTATTCTAAGTCTAATTAAATTGGAGCTTATTACAGATTTTTTGGCTTCAGTTTTTATAATACACATTTTTCCAACCGTTCCTGCTCGTGAAATGATAATGTCCCCATTTCTTGCATTGTATCGTTCTAATTCAATATGTTTCTCTTCACTTACAAATAAGCATCCAAACTCATTGAACTCACCAGTTTTTAGAATATTATCCATAGTCCAAACAGGAATACCTCTCTCTGTGTATTCATCTTTTTTCAATGCACTGCCAAATGGCCCACATTTAGTTCCATCTTTTGGATTGATGTAAAACTCAGTTAGATTTTTAATTTCAAATCCTTTCTCGTTCGTTTTAGGATCCCCAAACATCTCCAAAAACGTGCTTTTCAAAAATTCATCCAGCAGCGGATGCTTTCTTTGCGTGGGCTATCAGGTTTTCGGCTTTTCTTAAGAGATTGGCGATGTGGAGTTGGTCGATAAGACTTAGCTGGAATAGGAACTTTCAAATTCCTTTAAACTTTTATGTCGAATGTGTGGCAATTGTTGCACTTTCTTTTGCTTCTTAAAGATATAAATATAGTGATTGGCGTGATTCAGCTTATAAGAGTATGTTGAATCCTTAATTCAGGTCATTTTTTTGATGGCTAAAAGCAATTGTGCTTCCAATGTAACAAGACTTACCCCAGAATCTATGTGTTCAGCATTGCACCTAAAACTTCTGTTGAAATTTTCTTTTCAGATTCAAATCTTTTCATTTAATTTCGGATGTTCTTTTGGAAATCACCAAATCTATTTCACCCTTCCCAATATTCTTTTCTCAGGATTACTAGGAGAGATCCGCATTTTTAACTTCACCAATTTTTTGATTTTAAAACTTCATACAACAAATTCTTTTAATTCAGCCAATCCTTTTTTAATATCAGCTTCAATACTTTCTAATTTCCTGAAAATTACATTTGGATTTTCATACACCACTTCTTCATACACTTCTTCTTTGTAGGTACTTAAATTCAGGTCGTAGTTGTTTTCTACAATTTCCTTTTTCGCCACCATAAAAAATTTCAACTTTCGGTCAGTGTCCTTTTTTGAGTCTCTGGATTTGTATCGCTGCACAATGTCTTGCAGATCACTCTCGACAATTTTGTTTCGCTTATCGTCCAAGGTGTAACCGTCTGCCAACATTTCATAAAACCACACATGGTTGGTTTCGCCACCTTTGGTAAATATCAAAATGGCCGTGCTTACACCTGCATATGGTTTAAATACTCCACTTGGTACAGCTATTACTGCTTTCAGTTCTGCTTTATCTATGATCAGTTTCCGCAGGGCTTCAAATGCTTTTCCGCTGTTTTGTATGACACCGCTTGGCACAATTACGGCAGCCGTTCCACCCATTTTCAGCATGTTAAAAATACGCTCTACGAAAAGCAGTTCGGTTTTGGTGGTGGGCAGTTTTAGCCCTTCATTGATGTCGCCTTTATCTATATTGCCTGTAAAAGGCGGGTTCGCCATAATGATATCATACTTGCTGTCTTCATTGTAGCTTTTGCTCAGTGTATCTTTGTAGTCTATCTGTGGATTGTCGATACCATGCATCATCAGGTTCATCAGTCCGAGTCGTACCATGGTCGTATCGATGTCATAACCGAACATACTATCGGCAAGCACCTGTTTTACTTTTTCAGTGAGAATAACACTGATAGCTGCCCTTTGGAAGCCATCTTCATCTTTTATCAGCAGGTCGGGATTGGAGCGACGTACTAGGCTTGTAAGCACGTACTGGTAATAACCCAAAATAAAACCACCCGTACCACTGCTTGGGTCTGCCATTCGCTGTCCCAATTGTGGTGCTACAAGCTCAGACATCAATTTAATGATATGACGTGGTGTTCGGAACTGACCGTTTTTGCCTGAGTGTGGCGATTTCGCTCAATAACATTTCATACACATCGCCCTGTATATCCTGAAATGCATGACCGCCTTCGGTAGCGTCTTTTTCAATTTCAGTAAAGAGTTGCTCTATGATATTTATGGCTTCTACCAGCAAACTGGCTTTAGGCATAATGAATACTGCATTGGCCATCTGTTTAGTAAAAGGAGATGTTTCTCCGTTTAATTCTTTAAGAAATGGAAAAACCTTTGATTGAACATGAAAAAGCATTTCGTCAGCTGGCATATGTTTGAATACACTCCATCGTAGTTCGTTTTTATCAATGGTCTGGTCACTACCTGGGATCATATATTTTCCTTTGAATCTGGGATCATATTTCTCACCCGTGAATTCTGCATCTCGTTCTCTTTTGGACTCTAATTCATCCAATCGTTTCATGAAAATAAGGTAGGTAATCTGCTCTATCGCCGTGAGTGGATTGCTGATACCACCGCTCCAGAAATTGTTCCAGAGTTTGTCTATCAGTGATTTTAGTATGGCGTTGTTTTGTAACATATTATTTTACTTATTTTATTGGGTGCTTGTTTATTTATTATCATTTAAACTCTTCTGTAATTCTTTCCCTTTTTGTGTGAGTTTATATTTCTGATTGGGGTCATTCGGTTTTTCCGGGATGGTTAGTTCAATGTACTCTTCTTCTAATGCTTTAACAATATAATTTTTCCTAAAATTTTCTCTATCTGCCAGCCCCAGTTTTTCTTGAAGCTCATTTCTCGATAGATCCTTTATTAAGGCAATGACGAGTTGTTCAACTTGCGGGGTAGGTTGCGGGGTAACTTGCGGGGTATCTTGCGGGGTATCTTGCGGGGTATCTTGTTCAATACCTGTTCGGTAAAGAATTGTTTTAAAATCTTCGTCTTGTATAAACTCAGGTTCTTTAAGTCCCGCACTTGCTGCAATTCTGACCATATCGGACGTCCCAGTGCCAAGGCGATCGATATATCCAGCCAGATACATTGGTTCTGCCATCAAAGGATTAGCTGGGATAGAAGTATGCAATTGTTTCAGCTTTTCCGTAGTCCAACCTAATGGCAACATACCAGGGTTCCATATTTCCAGCCTATCAGCAAAAAGCATCACCTGTACACTGGCATTGCTGGTATAATCCCGATGCGCAATGGCATTTACAATTGCTTCTGTCACTACTTCTTTGGGTATCTCATAGGCACCTGGTATCTGTACATGTTGCGCTCTGGTGCCTACAGCATACTTCAGTTTTGATAAAACAAAATCTACCGCCTGATCGACCAACTCAAATAAACTGCCTTTAAAAACCTTATAATCAGGAATGGGCTTTTCTACAATATTGCCATGAAAGGAAGCACACCGTACTTCTGAATTGATAAAAAAACGTTGTGGCTCTTTACCAAATAATAATATGGCTGCATGTGTTAGTTTGGTATGTTCTATGAGATTGAGATGGGTGAGAATAGAAGGAATAGGTTCTGAATCATTGAGTGCAAAACCCCTGCGTGATTGTGCTATACGGACAAATCGTTTTATTTTTTCATCATCCAAATCAAGCAATGTGGCCTTTTCAGAAAAACTTGCATCAAATGGTCCTATTCTGATGACTTCTTTATCTATTAAATACCTTACCAAGGCAGCATATACTGTAGCCTTCAAATCATCAATATGACTGAATTTTTTGCGAACTACAAAATGTTCTGCTTTTTTTATGAGCGCTTGTTCTTTGGCTTCTCTTTCATTATTGTCATCCGTAGTTAAAAAAATCAGACGAGTTTTATTGAGAAGGCTGGCATGATCAAATTCCATTTCGGTAGGCGAGATACCATCTGCATTTTGATAACCGTAAGATTTGCCAAACAAGCCCAAATAAATATCGCATTGTTCTACTTCCTTAAGATAAAGCGCCTGCCCTGTTTGGTCAGAAGCAGGAAATAATTCAAATAAAAGGTTCAAAAAATTTACCTAATAGTGGGTCAGCATTCAGATAGGCATGTAAGGCCATTCTTTCATCCTGAAATTCCGATTGTACACTACTGATAAATATTTTTTTCTTTGCCATACTATGCTGCTAATACTTTTTCAGTAAACTTTAATATTTCATCTATCTCCGTCGGAGTAAATACCCCTCTGATACCTTGCGGATGAATTAAGGTAAACGGAGATTCTATCAGGTTTCGTTTTTGTAAGTCTCCTTTTTCTACAATAAAATTGCGCAGCAGATCCAGAAATTGTAATTGACGGCTCGACAAATAGCTGTGACTGGCGATGAATTCATCAAATGCTTTAAATACAGTCTCATTAAAAGATTCCAAAATTTCAATTCCTAAAATGTGTTTTATAAATTGTACAAACCGGGCTTTACGATGATTGTACACCCTACGAAGCAAGTCAATGGTGATATGTGGATGTTCGTTGTGCAGCGCTTCTGCCAGTTGTTCGGCTTCGGTCATGGTAATTTCCTTGCCTTCTTTCAGCTTTTGCAAAAACGGGTTGGCGGAGACTAATTCATTTACTTTTTGCTCTACCAGTTCTCTGTATTTGGCAATACTGAGGGCTTCGTGTTGGGGACCAAACTCTACATATTCCTTTTCGCTCACCAAATCTTTGAAATTGAATTTAGCAGGGCCGAGCGGAACAATAGATTCTCTGAATCTCATCAAAGGAGCTATCTTCAGAATCAAATCGTCAAATTTATCTTCGGTAGCAGTTGACCAGAAATGATTTGTTTGGCTTTGTTTAATCAGATTTTCTTCCTTGGCAATAATATTGACAGAAAGAGGCAACTCTGTTATTTCTTCTATGATACTATCTTTGAGCGTATTAAACTTTTCTTTTTCGTCAGCAAGTTTTGCCAGAGACACTTCTACTATGTCTTTTTCAAACCGCATGGCTTTGAAATCAGTATCAGAAACTGTTCTGAATAATGGTTTTACCACCGACTTTAAAAATTCGATTTGGTCACTGGATAAATGATTCCAAAAAATTTCATCTTCTACTCTTTGCGATTCGTGTTTCGCATCAAGAATGACAATGGAATTTTGGGGCAAGGTTTCAATTTGTTTTCGAAGTTCTACTATTTCCTTATTGGCTATGTCTGCTTCGTTGAGTTCTATGGCTTTTTCAATTTTATCTAATCTTACGCCAAATAACCGTACTGGCAAAGGAATCTGTGTTTTTAATTCTTTCCCTCTTGGTTTGAGTTTAAAATATTCAAAATTGTCCCAGCAATCTAAGATCAAAAAACTATCTTTCTCTGTACACCAGGGCTTTATTTTTTCCTGTTCTAAAAGACGGGTTCCTCTACCTATCATTTGCCAGAACTTTGTATAACTGTACACAGGTTTAGCAAAAACAAGATTAACCAATTCTCTTATATCAATACCTGTATCCAACATATCTACACTTAGAGCAATACGGGGCATGTCATTATTTGTAAATTGGTCTAATAAACCGCCTTTGCCATATACTCTGGGATCTTCACTGACCAGTACTTTTGCCAGTTCTCCTTTGTATTCTGGATATAGGGAATCAAAGATTTCTTCCATTCGTCTTGCATGGGCTTTGGTAGTACAAAAGAAAATGGTTTTGCCCGGCAATACACCATTGGAATCTTTTATACATTCTTCCATGAACTCACGCACTATAAGGGCATTTGTTCCTTTGTTGATGACCTTTTTTTCGAGTTCAGTTCCTTCGTAGTTTATTTCTTCAATCTCTTTTCCTTCGAGAATTAAATTCTTTTGATCTTCAAGAGCAATGGTTCGTTTACTTATGCCTTCTGTCTGAAACTTAGTTTTGATTTTCATGACCTGAAAATCGCACAAGTAGGGTGGAATATGATTTACAGCTTCATCATAGGAATAGGCATAAGTAGGGACGCCATCTTCTGTTTCGAATAACTGGAATGTGTTATGATCAATTACATCAGTGGGCGTTGCGGTCAAACCAAGAGTAATGGTATTGAAGAAAGATAACACTTCCTGATATGTGTTATAAATACTTCGGTGACTTTCATCTACGATTATGAGATCAAAGAAGTGCGGACTCAATGATTTATCTTCACTTCGAATTACATTCAACATCGTAGGATACGTTGAAACATAAATTCTCCTATCCTTTACAATTTCCTTTTCCCCTTGTTTGGGCCATCTGGGTTCGTTGGGCAGATGTTCTTTAAATGCATCCAAAGCCTGGTCACGAAGGGCAATTCTGTCCACCAGGAATAATACCCTTTCTACCCATCCGGCTCTCATTAACGCATCAACCAATGCAATACAAGTACGGGTCTTACCGGTACCGGTAGCCATCACTAAAAGAAATCTACGTTTACGTTTCTCCACTGCTTCCAGTACAGCTCTGATTGCGCTAATCTGATAATCTCTGCCTGCAATTTTGGAATTTATGAATTCGCCAGAAAGAGATTTTCTTTTTTGACGGATGTAAGCATATCTTTCAAGGTCATCCCGAGTAGGGAAGCCATAGACCTTCTTCGGCGGATAATTGTCCAAATCCCAAAAGAAAATATCATGTCCATTGGTAAAAAAACAAAATGGTAACTGACCTCCACTTTGTTTCTGAATGAAATAACAATACTGTTTAGCTTGCTCTTTACCAATGTTTGCATCTACAGATGACTTTTTAGCTTCCACGACAGCCAGTGGTTTGCCATCTTTACCCAGAAGTACATAATCACTAAATTGAAGTCCATAACCAACTATTGGCTCTGAAGAAAGATCAGAACCCACTGAAATAGAAAACTCTTCGACCACTTGTGTGCGATCGTCGATGTTCCAACCAGCTTGTATCAGCCGTTGGTCTATGATTTCTTTTCGTGTTTTATGCTCCGGTTTCATGATGGGGTAAAAATAATAGCTTCAAAAACTCTTTAATACTTCTGTTGCATACTTGTTTTGGTATATGCTGACACACTTAGTTGTTAATAGATAGCTACCGTTATGGTGTATGATCTTTTTATTTTCATAGTAGGGTCATATATTTAAGGGTAAAGATAGAAAAGAATTGTGATAAACGGATTTTGTCATTTAGTGATTTTAATCAAAGTAATAACTGAACTTACTGTGGTTTACTATTGTGTTTTCTAATGGATGAGTGCAATTATGATTTGACCTGTAAAATTTGTATGAGTTAAATTTTTGGATTCAAAAATACAAAAGCCTGTTCTTTTACAAACAGGCTTTATTTTGGGTTTTTTCAAAGTGCAGTTTATTTTCGAAGCACCTTTTCCAGAAGGGAAAGGTGAAAGTGGGGTTTACTTGACAGAAGCAATTTCCTGACTGATTTCCCTTTTATCAGAAGGTGTAATGAAGGCATATGTCGGACTCATTGCCGTAGTAATTTCTCTATTTATACTGTAAACTTTGTAATAGTATTTAGTATGTGGTAAAATGTTTGAAATTTTAATGAAAGTCTGATCAGCTTTTACAGTAATAGTCGTCCAGTTTTTATGATCTGTACTCCACAATACTTTGAGACTGTCTGTGACTGCATCTGGTAATTGAAAACCAATGATGGCTGAATTTGAAGTGATAGTTCCTGTCTGAATTTCAGAAATAAGTGTCAGTTTAGAATTATATTCATAAGAAGTCTGAGCCGTCAGGATAATTGCAGAATTCAATAAGAAGAATACTGATAAAAACGTCATTTTGCTAAGGAAAGTGGTTGCGGATTTGAAAGTTGAGTTTGTCATGGTATTTATGTTTTAATTTGATTATTAATTAATTACACTTCAAAAGTAGGGGGAAATCAAAAGGGTTATGAGATTAGTGTATGAAATGAACTGGAAAGTGTATGAAATAGATATTGGTGAAAGAAATGGCAATCTATGGAGGGGTATTAAAAGCAAAGAAGGCGGTTCTCCGGATGGGAACCGCCTTCTTTGCTAAATAATTTTATGATTAAAGGTTATGTGCTGTTTTGTATGGGAAAACAAGAAAATTAATAGTAAATGAAATGTTCTTAAATTTTACATCCTGCTAATTTCAATCTTTCTTTTCTTTTGTCTTGATACAAAAGAAACAAAAAATCAAGGCTTTAACAAATAATCCTAAAATCATTCTTTAAAAACTAAATTTCAAAAACTCGCCTTAATGATTTCTGATGCGGTTAGTCATACTATCAACTTTGTTAATTATACCTCGCAACTAACCTGACTTTAGGTTCATACAGTTTGAAATTCTTAACGTTTTTACTCCATTATTTCTTAACGATTTATTTGTTAAGGCCGGGCATTTTATTCTACATAGGTACTTTGCAATTTTGCGACTTACCTTCATCACATACTAAAATCATCACATACATAAATCAAAAATGCTTTTTGAAATTAATTATATCAGTTTTCAGATATGATTATTTTTTTAATAAAGAGTGACTCCTTCCCGGATAGCATTTGAATAATATACATACCAGGAGTTTCCGGAGCAGAAATTTGAATCTTATTTTCACCCGTTGGAAGAGGTACATCTACTTTCCGGACAATATTGCCAATGGAATTTATTAATATTATTGTATTTGTGGTATTGATGTCAGATATAAATTCCAGGGTCAGATCTGAATATATCAATGCTGGATTGGGATATAAATTTATGGTACCCATCGTGGATGAAGGAACCGTGATTGATTCAGACAAATCATTTTGTTCACTTGTTGAATTATTTGCCAAATTGCTTGCCGGAGTGGTAAAACATATACTTCCTGAGAAATTTCCTGTTGACCCGCCACAAATTGCTTTAATTGCGAAACAATAGCGGATTCCGCCTGACATATTTGATATTTTGGCTGAATTTTGTGATACTACCCCAATTTGTGTCCATGCATTTGAAGTATAATACCAAACAGAATATTGAGAAGCTCCGTTTGTTGGACTCCAACTTAATACAGCAGAAGCAGACGTTATTTGACCTGCTGCCAGATTGATTACTGTTCCACAAGATGCACTTCGCCAACCACTATTTATGGCGCTGTACGCACTTGCATTGGATCCGGCACTGCTGCTCGCTGCCTGAACAAAGTAGTAGTATGTAGTGCCTGCGACGGCGCTAAAGTCATCAAAGTAAGATTGAGTGTTTTGCCAATTCACGATGACAGTACCTGACGCCGTTGAATTTGAAGTATTGCGAATTAGTCTGAAGTAATTACCACTTGTTCCTGACCAGGTGATTCTTACCTTATCGGTGTAGGTACCATCACTGGCATCTACAGCTGAAGGGGTAGTCACCACCGGGGCGACACTTCTCCAACCACTATTTATGGCACTATAAGCACTTGGATTAGCACCAGCACTGCTGCTGGCAGCCTGGACAAAGTAGTAATAAGTAGTACCAGCGACGGCAGTTAAGTCATCAAAGTAAAGTTGCGAGTTTTGCCAATTCAAAATGACCGTACCAGACGCTGTTGAATTTGAAGTGTTGCGAATTAGTCTGAAGTAATTACCACTTGTTCCTGACCAGGTGACTCTCACTTTATCGGTATAGGTACCATCACTGGCATCTACAGCTGCAGGCGTCGTTACCACCGGGGCGACACTTCTCCAACCACTATTTATGACACTATAAGCACTTGGATTAGCGCCGGCACTGCTGCTGGCAGCCTGGACAAAGTAGTAGTATGTATTACCAGCGACGGCGCTAAAGTCATCAAAGTAAAGTTGCGCGTTTTGCCAGTTCAAAATGACCGTACCAGACGCTGTTGAATTTGAAGTGTTTCGGATTATTCTGAAGTAATTACCACTTGTTCCTGACCAGGTGACTCTCACTTTTTCGGTATAGGTACCATCGCTGGCATCTACAGCTGTAGGCGTAGTCACGACCGGAGCAACACTTCTCCAACCACTATTTATGACACTATAAGCACTTGGATTAGCGCCGGCACTGCTGCTGGCAGCCTGGACAAAGTAGTAGTATGTAGTACCAGCGACGGCAGTTAAGTCATCAAAGTAAAGTTGCGAGTTTTGCCAATTCACGATGACCGTACCAGACGCTGTTGAATTTGAAGTATTTCGAATTAGTCTGAAAAAAGTTACCATTTGTTCCTGACCAGGTGATTTTCACTTTATCGGTGTAGGTACCATCACTGGCATCTACAGCTGAAGGAGTAGTCACCACCGGAGCCACACTTCTCCAACCACTATTTATGACACTATATGCACTTGGATTAGCTCCGGCACTGCTGCTCGCTGCCTGCACAAAGTAGTAGTATGCAGCACCTTCGACGGCGCTAAAGTCATCAAAGTAAAGTTGCGAGTTTTGCCAATTCGAAATGACCGTACCAGACGCTGTTGAATTTGAAGTGTTGCGAATTAGTCTGAAGTAATTACCACTTGTTCCTGACCAGGTGATTTGTACTTTATCTGAATAAGTGCCATCCGTAGCTTGTACATTGGCTGGTATAGTGACCATGGAGTTGTGCTTTGACCACCGGAGCTGAATGCACTTATCTAGGCCACTAGCATTTGATGACAGCTAATATGCACCTGCAGTAGCCGACAAATCATCATGTACTGCTGCTCGCTGCCTGAACAAAGTATTAGTAATTCTGTACCTGGACAGCGCTTTACTCATCAAAGTAAGATTAGTGTTTTGCTAGATTTGAAACCGATGGCGTCACAGATTCATTAGTAGTAAACTGGATGTACTTCGATAGACTTTGCAAATAGTTTCACTTTGTACCGGATGCCGTGCCTGTTCTCATAAATGTCTAAGTTCCATTTAACACTTGCTGCACGTTGTTGTTGTATGGAACCCAATTGGCAGACCCTTTTTAAATAAATTCCTAATTCCGTTCCGATGTATAAGTGTGTTTCAGATAGTATTTGTTTATTTTGAATTAATGAATAAGCAGGAAGCTGATAGCTCTCATCAGAAATATTGATCCATGTTGTTCCCCCATCACTAGTTTGAAATACCTTATTTGTGTCAAATTGAGCTAGGGTTACCCAATAAGTTTGATGATCGCCATTCTTAATTAAAATGCTACTTATTAGATTGTAATTTGTCGGTAAGCTACCAGTAATCTCAGACCACGAAGTTCCACCATTTGTTGTTTTCCATATTTTGGTATTATCTGATATAATTATTACTTGAGTATTTGATGGAGCAACAAAAATATTTTTTAATTTATTTGTTGAATTAACTGTTGAAATCTTTGTCCAGGAATCTCCCTTATCTGTTGATTTCCAAACATCACTATATCCAGCATAAATTGTATTCGGATTTGTAGGGTCCTGAATATATGGAGTAAATCCAGGCTCCAGTTCAAAGGCTAATTTCTTATCTTGTTTCTTATGCCATATAAGTACGTTAAATGTTCCCACTTTGAGTGCTTGAATATTGAACATTGGCATCATTGTAGTCAATAATACATTCCATACCATCTCCACCATTTGCATAATCCCAGGATCCGTTATTTAAACTTTGAGTACCATTGTCCTGAAGTCCTGTGAGTACTTCACCAGAAGATCTTTGAGAAACTCCCAACTTATACATTTGAGCTATACTCAAATTGCTTGATTTATCGATCCAGGTAGCTCCATTATCCGCAGACATATATATTCCTCCATCATTACATTCAAATAATTGTCCACCTGATGTATATTTATGCATATGTTTATCAACATGAGCACCATTAGAGTATACCCATGAACTTCCTCCATTTATGGACTTCCAGGTCAGCACTCTGCCGAGGATTATTGTATTAGCATTTGTTGGTGAAACAGCTAAACTTAAATCATACCAACCCTGTCCGCCGGTACCGCTACCATTTGATAGCCAGCCAAGTAAATTTGACGTTGTTCCAGAAAATATTTGTATAAAGGAAGCCCCACTATTGGTGGATTTGTAAACACCATAAAGTCCATCATCAATTCCTGAAACAACAGCATAAACCCATGTAGGTTGAGCCGGCGAAACAGCCATTTCAATTCTTCGGCCATCCTGAAGATTAAGACTTTGTGTCCAGGAAACTCCTCCATTTGAAGAAACGTAAATCAAACCTGATTTAGTCGCTCCGTAAATGGTATTAAAACTCCCAGGTTTATATTCTAAATCAATAAAACTTTTGTAGTTAGTGATGACCAGCTGGCGCCGCCATTTATAGTTTTAAAAACACCTGTTGTGGTGGCTGCTATTAAGATCTGATTGTTATTCGGATCTAAAAGAAGTCGTGTTACTTTTGCATATGAAGAAAGTTGAAAGCTAAGTCCAGTATTGGTCCAGGTAGCTCCCCCATTTGTAGATCTTAAGACCCCTACACTGGAATTATCGTAAGCATCCCGTTCTCCTGTTGCAATATATATGGTTTTTGATGTATTATAATCACTAGGTATTATAATATCACTGACCCCTAATACTGCATTTTTATCTGTCAGGCAAGTCCATGAAGCACCATTATTGTTTGTGACCCAAAGTCCTCCGGATGGAGCCCCTATCCAATAAGTATTGACATCGGAAGGGTGGAAAGCTATACAGTTTACACGACCCAATCCAGTTACACCTAAACTACTCCAATTGGATGTAGTGGATCGGGTACTTTTAGGTAGAGTTCGTATATATTGGTCATAGATTTCCTGAGCACTTTTGGCAGGCATAAAACCAGTTTTAGGATCAATTTTAAATTGCATATCCCACTCCCATCTTTTAAATTTTTCCCACCTTTTGCTTTTCCCTGACCCCGTTTTCACATAATAGCCGTCTTGGCCCAATTTTGTGTTTAGTCATTAAATGCATTTTGGAGATCAAGAAAACCAGGTTGCTGGTCACTCCTGCCATTGGATAATTGCTCTAACCAAGGTTGGCTAATTGTATTGCTGATCATTGAAATAAAAAATACAATTGTTAATAAAAGGGATTGAAAAAGTTTGTCATGTTTCATATTAATATTTTTTAGATTTACAAATTATTTTTTATCAGTTAAAATCTATTTGAAGACTTTTAATAATAATTGACAGAACAAAAGTGATGGATTTCCAATGTGCCATTTGCAAACTGTATGAAACTTAATTTAAACTGTATGAACCATTGTATTCAATATTTTGAGAGAGGTATTTGCTTGTGGTGGAATTCTTTATTTTTAGTGGTATTTTGATAATCTCGTCGTTTTAAGGCATATGGTTATATTCTGCGTAAGACATTAATAATTAACACTTTATATTTTTTTTGCCATTGTTTTTGCTTTAAAATCAAAAACCTCGTTTTAATATTAAATGACATCAGTGCTATTATTTATATATGACTTACCTATGAAGTATAAATTTGGTATATAGAAGATAACAAATGGTCTAAAAGCAATTTCTTTAACCTCTGTCCCCAAAACAAAAAAAAAGATCATTTTAATCTATGATATTGATCATCCGCTTTTCAATAGAGTATTACTTATTTTGTAAAAGATTTGATTTTATATGGATTGTAATGAGCTGGTCAGTAGTAATGGGAAAGTTCATTTCATACAGTATTTGTTTCAGTTCATACTTTTTTTCAAAATATGATCAAGGGTAATGTTCATTTTTGTTTTTGATAGTGCAACCATGTGAATTTACAGGAAATTAAGAGAGATATTTGAAAGATTAAGATTTATGTTTACCTTTCCTATATATTCTGACTGCGGAAAATTAATCTGCATGTAAATAAAGTCAACTACGCCCTCTATGCAACAGAAGGAGTTTTTTGAGCGGTATGAAATAGACATCAAGTCCGGCAGGCTTGGCGGCGGGGCATTTGGCACAGTTTACAAGGCATATGATCATCTCAGAGATCAATGGAAAGCCATCAAAATAGCCGAAGTTAAATTTATCGAAGGAAAAGAATTTTCTCTAGTCAGTGAATTTAATGCTTCCCAGGCCATTCCACTGCACAAAAATATAGCCCATTATGAATCTGTATTCCAGTTTCAAATGCCTAACGGAGTCTTTGACTATGCGGTTATGCAATATTATCCTGAAGGAAATCTAAAACAGCTGCTTTCTCAAAAGAAACTCCAACTCGAAGAGAAGTTCAGCCTGGTCAATGGTTTGCTACAGGGCATCACTTTTCTGCATAAAAACAATATCATACACAGGGATATTAAGCCCAGCAATATTCTAATTTCTATAGACACCCGCAATCAGTATGTCCCTAAGATTGCAGATTTTGGATTGAGCAAAAATATCAGTGATACCGATTTTTCCAATATCACCAATAGTTTTGGTGGCGGCACCCTGGACTATTCCAGCCCGGAACAATTATTTGGGCAACCACTTCGCCCCAATGCTGATCTATGGTCCCTTGGGATCATTGTGTACGAAATATTCATGGCCAGGAAGCCTTTTGACGCCGGTGAAATGACAGGAAGTCCAGAAGCGAAAAGGAGAAAAGTCTACCAGAATATCATACAAGCTGTTTTGCCAGACAATGTGGATCAGTGTCCTGCGCCCTACAACGATATTATCCGGCTTTGTCTGATTAAAGATCCATCCAAGCGTGTTAAAAAAGGGGAGGATCTGATAGAATTTCTAAAGAATCCAGTGCCCATATTCATTCCGAATGAAGTCTATTCAGATGATGAAACTTTGGTATTACGCTCAGGATCAATTGATGGTGATTCATTTGATCCTATTCATTTTTTCAAAAATAAAGCAATCGAAGTTTTTGGTCTCAAAAAAAGAGATGAAATACTTACTACTGAAGAGATGATCTTTTTGAAAGCTGAAGAAGCAAAGCTTAAAGCTGAAACAGAAAGAAAACAAGCTGAAGAAGAAGCCAAAATAAAAATCCTGGAAGAAAAGCATAGAAAGGAAGCGGAGACAGCCCGCATCCGTGCAGAAGAGGAAAGAAAACACAGGGAAGCAGAGGAAGCCAGGCAAAAGGCAGCGGAAGCGGAGGAGAAAGCAAGATTACAGGAAATCGAAGAACAAAAACTAAGGGAGGAAGCCGAAAGAAAAAAAGCACAAGAAGAAGCAGATCGGAAGCGCTCTGAGGAGGAAGCCGAGAAGATGAAGTTAGTCGAGGAAGCCAGGCTCAGGGCAGCAGCGGAAGAGAAAGTGAAATTGCAGGCAATCGAAGAACAAAAACTAAAGGAGGAAGCCGAAAGAAAAAAAGCTCAGGAAGATATCGTACGGAAGCGGGGAGAGGAGGAAGCCGAGAAGATGAAGTTATCCGAGGAAGCCAGACTAAGGGCAGCAGCGGAAGAGAAAGCGAGATTACAGGCAATCGAAGAACAAAAACTTAGGGAAGAAGGCGAGAGAAAAAAAGCTCAGGAAGAAGCAGATCGGCAACATAATGCAGCTGCAGTAGAAAAGAGAAGGTTAGCCGAGGAAGAGGAACGAAAAAAAAGAGAGGAGCAAGCCAGAAAAAAGGCAGCAGCCGAAAGGAAACTGCAAGACGAAAAAGCAAGACTCCTGGCTCTTGAAAAACAAAAACAAAAAGAGGAAGCTGAAAAAATAAAAGCACAACAGTCTGCTGAAGCAGCAAGCAGAAAAGCTAAAAGGGATGAATTAAGAAAACAAGAAAATGAAAGAAGGCGGCGAAAATTTTTAGTATGGTGGCAAAATAATAAAAAAAGAATATTGACCGCCTTACTGGCCCTTATTATCTTTCCTTTGGGAATATTAGTTTCTTATCAGACAATGGGCAGACAAGGATATCAGGTTGTATATGAAAATGGAGCTGCCTTTCTCATGAGAAGAAGTAAAAAAATAAGTGAAGCATTCGAAGCGATAATAATAGGCAATGATACCATCACCGCAATTCGCAATGACAGCACATTCATTTTTGATAAGGATCAGGAATCTTTTTTATATGCACCCTTAAATAGTACAACTTCATCTCCCACACTTCCAATAGATCAAGTTGCCTCGAATCTGGAAAACAAAGCAGAATTAGCCTTTCAGAAACTGATAAAATTACCCAGAGAGAAATTAAATATTCCTATGCTTGAAAATTTTCTGAAAACCTATCCCGGTAGTAAAAGGGTCGAGGAGATCAAAAAAATTCTTCAAAAAATGGTGAATGACAAAATTGAAACCAGCACAGAATTTACACTATATCAGGAGATTATGGAAACTCAATCCCCAGCACTTGCCCAACTTTACATTGACACTTATCCAAACGGGAAATATATCAATGAAATCACCAACCTCCTCAAATCCCTGAAGCAAAAGGAAGAAATTGCCATCTGGCAATCTGTATCGAGCATTCCGACAATATCAGGAATCGAAGCCTACCTTTCTAAATATCCCGGCGGTAAATATATAAATGAAGCGAATCAAATAATAAAAGACCTTGAGAGCCAAAGAATTAAACAAATAGGTGATCAACAAAAGAAGGATGAGGAAGCTAAAGCAGCTGCTGCGCAAGCGGCGCAGCAAACGGTGACACCGGAAACATCAATTTCTGGAACTAAATCAGAAGACATGTCTGCAAAAGATGAAGATGGTGATATACCTGCTTCGGTAAAATTGATCAATCAACATTTAATAAAAATTCCGGGCGGCAATTACACCCTGGGATGTGATGTAAAAGAAAAAGGATGTGATCCTAAGGAAGGCAAAAGAACGGTAAATATAGCCCCTTTTATGCTGGGAAAGTATGAAGTGAGCCAAATAGAATATGAATCCATCATGGGAATTAATCCGATTACAGAAAAAAATTACAGAGGGAAGACTTGCCTGTAGCAGAAGTGACCTATGATGATATACAAAAATATTTATACAGGCTAAACAGCCTGCAATCAAAATATACCTACCGTCTCCCTACTGAAGCAGAATGGGAATATGCTGCCAATGCAAATAGTGACTTTACCTATTCAGGTGGAGATGTACCTGGGAAGATAGGGGAGATCAATACCAAGACTGGATTTGTTCGGGTGAATAAAAATAGTGTGCCTAATAAATTTGGGCTGTACCATATGTCCGGCAACGTAGCAGAAATATGTGACGATACGTATGAAAATTATGATGGTACTGCTATTCAGGATGGATATAAGGTATTGAGAGGTGGTTCGTACAATACAAGAGAGACGCTGGCGAAAGTAAAAAGCAGAGATAAAGTAAGTACCAAAGCGGCCCATTTATTCATTGGATTCAGGCTAGTCAGAGAAACAAAAAAATAACAGAATGAAAAGGTATTGCAAAAATGAACAAAATTTAAAATCCCGTCAATCCAGCAGGGGCTTTTCATATAGCATTGGCAAGCTGATGATGTACTTTCGATTTATTATTGGGACATTTCTGGGTTGTATAGTATGGTCATTGAGTCAGTGCCAACAGTTGCCGTCATGGAGCAGCTACTATGAGACGGGTTTCGTATGGAATCCAGCACTTACTGCCAAATGGAATAGTGTGGAGACTTCTGTGACTCACCGACAGGATTGGATAGGCTTTGATGGTGCCCCTCAGTATAGCAATATTTCTTTTCAGATTCCTTTTGTCTCGGGATATCATACCAAGTCTGCGATGGGATTTTTTGTAGAGCGCGACGTGGTAGGTCCTCAGGAAAAAATAGGAGGAGCCATCACATACAATTATCGCTTCCGCCCTCAGTTTTTTGGAAAAAGAGATGATGTGCTTGGTATCGGATTTATGGCCAACCTATCCAGATATCAGTATAATCTCCAGAATGTGGTGGTTTATGACAAAAGTCAGCTGACCCTGGATTTTTCTCAGGCCAGCAGTGTCATAAACCCTAATCTGGGCATTGGGGCCTTTTACATTAGTGTTTCAGACTTCTACGCCTTTCAGAAAAGTCATTATTATGCCGGTGTATCCGTCAATCAACTGATACCCGGCACTTTAGCTACATTTAAAGGAAGGGCTGATCAGGTCTCCCTGGCTACCATTCAGGCAAGTCTTCATGCTACTTTGCATGTAGGGTACAGGTATATTCCTTTCCGTAAAAAATATATCCTTGCGAATAGGACTCAAGGCATCATGGAATGTGGGAAGCGTACGCAGGATAGCTAATGCCGGGCTTGAGTTTTATGGGGCTTATGTGTTTGAATTGGAGTGAAGGGTGTTAGGTGCTGGTCTTTGGTCTTTAGGTTTATAGGTCTTTAGGTTTATAGGTCTTTAGGTTTATAGGTTTATGGGTTTATAGTTTATAGTTTATAGGTTTATGGGTGGTGGTCTATGGTCTTTAGGTTTATAGGTTTATAGTTTATAGGTTTATGGGTGGTGGTCTTTAGTCTTTGGGTTTTTTGGGGGTGGTGAGATGGGTGGGGAGGAATGTTTATAATAGATTAGTATAGTTAGAAAGTAAACAAATGAAGAAGAATTATATATTTTTGATAAAAGAAACGATGCTCCATTTTTTAAAACAAAGTACTGTTATTGCTACATTATGGATGATATGTAGTATCGCCGGGTATGCCCAAAACAATCATCCGGATGACTATACCGGATTGCGGGCACTCTATCTCTCTACTGATGGAGACAACTGGACAAATAAGGCAGGTTGGCCAAGTAAAACAACTTTTAATGCAAATCCCACCCCGCCTGTTGGTACAGATATGAGTAAATGGTATGGGGTTCAATGTGTAGGTGGTAGGGTTACATGTATAGATCTGGATGGGCAGGTTAATTGTGGCTTGAATCAAAATAACAATACTAAAGGGAATAATTTAATTGGTAATTTGCCAGCTCAGTTGAATTTGCTTACCAATTTAAAGTATTTATTTCTTTATTCAAATCAATTGACAGGTACACTTCCTAATTTCAATATTCCAAATTTAAAACATTTAGGGCTAAGTGGCAACCATTTAACAGGAACGATTCCAAATTTTAATCTTCCTAATTTGGATACGCTTAACCTAGAATTGAATCAGCTATCAGGCACAATTCCGAATTTTAATCTTCCAAATTTGCAATGGCTTGGTCTAAGTAATAACCAACTATCTGGTACGATTCCGAATTTTATTCTTCCGAAATTGGAATTTCTGTGGTTGGGTTCTAATATATTGGACGGTCCGCTTCCGAATTTTAATCTTCCGAATTGCTTAAGAATAGATATACCAAAAAATCAACTTACAGGTGCTATTCCGAATTTCAATCTTCCGAAGTTAAGATTGCTTTATTTAAATGATAATCAACTATCTGGACAACTTCCAAATTTTAATCTTCCTGATTTGGGAGATCTTTGGATATTTAATAACAAATTATCAGGCACGATTCCTGATTTTAATCTTCCGAATTTGCGCAGACTTTATTTGTTGAATAACAATCTATCCGGCCCATTACCGAATTTTAATCTTCCGAATTTATATTTTCTCTATTTAAGCAATAACCAAATAGCAGGCACCATTCCAAACTTCAATTTGCCAAAATTGGAGTTTTTACTGTTGGACCATAATCTTTTCACAGAAAGTATTCCAAACTTTAATTTTCCAAAATTAATTAGAATTGACTTCGGAAATAATCAATTGACCGGGACTATTCCTACGACTTTATCAACTTCAGTAAATTTATATAGGGTTAATGTGGATAGTAATTATTTAAGTGGGTGCCTAGACCCATCTTTCAAATTATTCTGCAGAGATTCCGTAAAAGTAGAGATTTCCCCAGGCATTTTAGTTACTTATAAAATGGATGTCAACTTCTCCAACAATCCACTACTTCCATGGCAAGGTGACTTCAGTAAGTTCTGTGCAACGGATGGTAGTCTGGCAGCGCAGAGAGGAGCGTCGTGCGATAATGGAAATGCTGGTGATGGAACAAATGATGTGATACAAGATGACTGCAGTTGCGGCGCTATGCCACCCTGTACTCATCTCGACTTTGCTCCGCTTATGGCGCTCTACGATAGCACTAATGGTCCCGGATGGACTAATAAAACCGGGTGGGAAGCCGGAAAAGCCGGCATGAGTTGTGATCCTTGTAATTTAAATGGACAGCCTTGGTATGGGATACAGTGTGAGAATGGAAGGGTGACTTCGCTATGGCCATATTTTAACAAATTGACTGGAACTATCCCTAAAGAAATTGCTGGATTATCTGAATTAAGGTATTTGGGTCTAAATAGCAATCATTTGAGTGGATCTATTCCTAAAGAAATTGGGAATCTAATCAAACTTACTAATTTAGATTTAACCGATAATAAGATCACCGGCTCTATACCAGCAGAATTGACTGAAATGCCAAATCTTGAGACTTTAACACTTCAAAGGAATCAGTTAAGCGGAAAAATTCCAACATTTATCAATCCCAAATTAAAAATTTTGAATCTTTATAGAAATATGCTTAGTGGGGAAATTCCAAATTTAAATTTACCAAATTTAGAATCGCTGGTTTTATTTTTAAATGAACTGAATGGGTCTATTCCATCGTTTAATTTACCCAATTTAAAAGAGTTAAGACTTGAAGGCAACCAGTTGACAGGAAATATACCCAACTTCAATATGCCTAAACTACAGGGAATTTATCTAGGTTTTAACCAGTTGACAGGAAATATACCCAACTTCAATTTTCCGAATCTTAGTTGGTTATTTTTGACAGAAAATAAATTATCAGGCTCAATTCCGCACTTTGAAACACCAAATCTTAGGGCTATTGAGGTAGGCAGTAATCAATTAAGCGGATGTATAGACCCCCGTTATAAAAAATTATGTGACAGTATATGGGTACCACGTTTGAATAGTAATGTCATGGAGAAAGTCAAACCTGTAGTCAATTTCTCCAGCAACCCTCTCCTCCCATGGCAAGGCGACTTCAATAAGTTTTGTGCAAGTGATGGTAGTCTGGTGGCACAGAGAGGAGCACAGTGTGATAATGGGAATGCTGCGGATGGGTCTAATGATGTGATACAAGCCGACTGTAGTTGTGGGACAATGCCACCTTGTGCTCATCCTGACTTTGCTCCACTCATGGCGCTCTACTATAGTACCAATGGCCCTGGTTGGACGAATAAAACAGGATGGGAAGCTGGGAAAGCAGGCATGAGTTGTGATCCTTGTAATTATAATGGGGTACCTTGGTATGGGATACAATGTGAGAATGGGCGGGTGACGTGTATTGATTTAGATGGGGTGGTTAATTGTGTAGCTCTTGACATATTTTATTCAGGTAACAATTTGGCTGGGAGTATACCAACCCTGATAGATGAGTTAACTAATTTAAAATTTTTATCATTAGGGAATAACCAATTGACCGGAAGTATCCCAAACTTAAATTTGCCCAATTTAAGTTCTTTAATCCTTAATTCAAACCAATTTACAGGCAGTATTCCTAATTTTAATTTGCCTAACTTGCAGCATTTAAGATTAGAGAAGAATCAATTGACCGGCTTCATTCCGAACTTTAATTTACCCATTTTGAGCCATTTGTACCTAGCCATTAACCAATTGACTGGAAGTATCCCAAACTTTAATTTGCCTAATTTACAACAGGTGGTTCTTTTTGATAACCAATTGACAGGCAATATTCCGAACTTTAATTTACCCAATTTAACGAATTTATCTTTAGGGCAAAATCAATTGATGGGTAATATCCCGAACTTTAATTTACCTAATTTAGAGTATTTAGGTTTAGAAGAAAATCAATTGACAGGCAGTATTCCGAATTTTAATTTACTTAAATTAATAAGTTTGTTTTGTCTCAAAATCAGTTGACGGGTAGTATCCCAAACTTTAATTTACCCAATCTTCGATTTTTATTTATGCCTTCAAACCAATTGACAGGTAATATCCCAAAATTTAATTTGCCCAATTTGATCGGTTTATCTCTTTTTTCAAACCAATTGACAGGTAATATCCCAAAAGAACTAGGCAACATGACTAAATTGTATGCTTTAGGCTTACATAATAATAATTTAAGTGGATGTATCGATCCATCTTTAAAAATATTTTGCAGAGATACCGTAAGAGTAGAATTATCGCCTGGCAATTTCAAAACCTACAAAATGGATGTCAGACTTACCAATAACCCACTGCTCCCCTGGCAAGGTGACTTCAGGAAGTTTTGTGCTACAGATGGGAGCCTGGCTGCGCAGAGAGGAGCACCTTGTGATAATGGCAATGTAGCAGATGGAAGTAATGATGTGATACAAGCTGACTGTAGTTGCGGCACCATGCCGCCCTGTGCTCATCCCGACTTTGGTTCTTTGATGGCACTCTACGATAGCACCAATGGTCCGGGATGGACTATTAAGACAGGATGGGAAGCCGGCAAAGCAGGTATGAGTTGTGATCCATGCAATTATAACGGGGAGGCATGGTATGGGCTGCAGTGTGAGAATGGGCGGGTGACCAGAATTGATCTGTCCGCAAATAATTTAATGGGAAATATACCAAGTGAAATTGGAAATTTAGATAATTTATTGGCGTTGCATTTATCTGCAAATAAGGTTAACGGAGAAATTCCAGGAGAATTAGGAAAGCTTTCCAAATTACAATATTTATTTCTGAGCGAAAATCAGCTCACAGGAACCATTCCCACTGAGATCGGAAAGCTCACTAAATTAAAATATTTATGGTTATTTAATAATCAACTTAGTGGAGGAATTCCGGTTGAAATTGGAAATTTAGCTGAGCTTAAAGAGTTTTTCATATTTTCTAATAAGCTCACAGGGAACATCCCAAAGGAAATCGGTAACCTAATATCATTAGAAAAAATGAGCATGTTTAATAGCCAATTGAGTGGCCCTATACCCAAGGAGATTGGAAAATTATTGAACTTAACATCTGCTGAGTTAATGGGAATTAATTTAACAGGCTCAATTCCAGCTGAAATATTAAATTTAAGTAAGCTCAATGTATTATGGCTTCAAGATAATAACCTTGAGGGGTGTATCGACCCAAATTTTAAAATTTTCTGTAATAAATCGGTCAACTTTTCCAATAATCCACTGCTCCCCTGGCAAGGCGATTTTGCTAAGTTTTGTGCTACCGATGGCAGTCTGGCAGCGCAGAGAGGAGCGTCGTGCGATAATGGCAATGCAGGAGATGGGAATGTTGATGTTATTGATCAGAATTGTAATTGTGTGCCGGGGTGCAGGTCGGGCTTTGCTATAATGACAGGTTCGACTGTAGTTTGTACGGGAGCACCAACAACGTGGACAGCAAGTGGAGGCATGTCATACAAATGGAGTAACGGAGTTACTACAGCAGCTAATATACTGAGTGGTGTCGGAAGATATACTGTAACTGTAACGGATACAAACGGGTGTACAAATACATTGAGCCAAGTTCTTACCAATAATTTCAAACCAAGTTTAACAATCGAAAGTCCTAAAGAAGTATGTGATGGAGACAGTAGTATTTTAATAGTAAACTTTAATACTCAAGGCATACCAATTTATAAAATCGGAGATATTGGGCCTGCAGGTGGCATTGTATTCTACGATAAAGGAAATGAAATGGATGGTTGGCGGTATATGGAGGTCTCTCAAATTAACAATTCTTCAAATTACGGTACTGGTTGCTATTGCACTAATATTTCTAACACAAGTGAATTGGTTGGTAAGGGTTTAGAAAATACTATTATCTGGAATAACCAAAATTGTGCCGGTGAATTTATTTCCGGATCTTTAAACTATGCTACAAACAATTATGACGATTGGTTCTTACCATCCAAGGGAGAATTAGAACAAATTTATCGAAATCTACACTTAAATGGTATAGGTGGATTTGAGAACCAAAACTATTGGTCTTCATCACCTGCTATCTACGGAGGATGTGATATTGATGGTGGCGCTTGGGTCATGAATTTTTCTAATGGGAATTTTATGGGTGAGTATAGAGCTGGGTTTGAAGGTGCTGGATTTGCAAGATATGTTAGAAGATTTAGTGCAACATCAAATTTATATAATTACAGATGGTCAACTGGAAGTACATCTTCAACTATTAGTTTTAAAGCACAAAAAAATGCAAGTTATACTATTACCGTTACTGACAATAATGGATGTACTTCTAGTCTGTCTAAGCAAATAAATGTAAAAAATCTAACTGTCATCAAAATTGCTGGTGTGACTCAGATTTGTGCCGGTGGGAGTGCGACCCTTACAGCAACCGGAGGAAATACCTACTCCTGGAGTTCGGGTGCAACGGGGAATAATATCACCATCATATCAGCAGGAAAATATGTAGTCACAGTCACCGATATCAATGGATGTACAGCCCGTGATTCAGTGACAGTCATCATCCTCGATACAGGAAAACAACCCATACCGCAAGATGATACTTTATATGTTGAAGAAGGCATTTTCTATGATGTGGATCTGCTAGCCAATGATTTACTCTACACACAAAACAATACTGTCAGGTATGGTAAAAATCCTGGAAAGGATGTCCGTTTTACATCCCAAAGTCCGGACGGTAAGGTAAAAGTCTATGCCGACCGCAGATTTACAGAGGCTGTGAGACTGACCTATGAGATTTGTGATCAGTGTGATAACTGTGCCTCTGCCAATCTACTCATACTGCCGGAAAAACTCAAAAATATTACACAGACGACGCTCATCACACCGCTCGAGAGTGCCAATAATACGTTGCAATTTTCACAAGTACCCATTTCTGACTCAGAGCTATGGGTTTACAACAGATGGGGGCAGCAGATTTACCATGCCAAAGGATATCAGAATGATTGGGATGGAGATGGCTATCCGGCTGGAGTGTATTATTATGTATTTAAAGTTTATGGCTTTACGATTAAGAAGGCGTTGACGGTGGTTAAGTAGGTTTTCAGGTTTATGGTTTATTGTTTATGGGTTTATTGTGTATGGTTTATGGTTGAAGGTTTATAGTTTATGAGCTTTGGTCTTTATTAGACAGAGCCGAATTAAGTGTATTTGTCAAGAAAATAGGAAGGCAAACCTTTGTAAAATGAATTGTTTTTTATAATATTGGTTTAATGAAAATTCTATTGAAAGAAACAATTATCAATTTTTTATAAAGCTTTTTTGCTTTTATAATCATCTTTATAACATGTTGGAAAATAAAAATTTTCATATCAGAATAAGTCTCATTATAAGTTGTTTATTAACAGCAATATCAACCTGGTGCCAATGTAATTTCACCCAGGGGCCTGTCGGAGAATTATGTTCCAGCGCCATCTATATATGCGGTGACAAATTGGATGGATATAAGTCAAAGTTGCCAACAGAACTCTCAACCCCGCAACCATGGCCTGGCGTGTGTGCTGGAAGTGGAAATGCAGATAACATTATTTGGTTTGCATTTACGCCCTGCGCTCCTAAAGTTAGTTTAAGAATTATACCATCTAACTGCACTATTATTAGTTCACAACTTAGAGGAATTCAAGCTGGATTTTTTACAAAATGTGACCGAAATGCTTCTGTAGCTTGTACTGATCATAGTAATAATAATGGTGTTATCGCACCCACTATCCTTACTTATGGTGGCTTTGTCCCGGGTAAAACAGCTTATTTTTTTATAGATGGTTATGCCGGATCGGTTTGTGAGTTTGAAATACAAGTGATCGAAGGAATTGATGTACTACCTGCGCAGACCCCCAACAAGTCACTATTAAATAAAGGAAGCATCACTGGTAAAGATACTATTACTTGCAGAGAAAAAAACGTACCAATTTATTTTAACTTAACAAAACCCGAATGCAAAGTAGCTGTAAATCCAAGTTGCGGCATAAATACAACAGGTATTAATCCAAGTGATAGTATTTGTTACGTTTGGCAAATTTCTCCATCATCCGGACGTTATTTTGCTAATAATGATAGTATTGGGACTAAAGCCGGAATTGTATTTACTTCGCCCGGAATATATACTATTTCTGCCCAGACGTATTTTCATCCATTTTACGGTGGTAGTTGTGCTAATGCAGCCTGTGGAGATATATCCCAATGGACTGTAATAGTTGAAAAACCGGATACCATTATTAACCCATATATATCTGTCTGTCCTGGCAATTCTTATAATTTCAATGGGGTGATTGTTACCAAGGATACAATTCTTTTCGATACTATTGACCTATGCTCAGTTCATCAACAAAGATTTAAGATAGAAAGGAACAAAGAAAACATCATGGGCCCTCAATTTGTATGTAGCGGCCAGAGTTATTTATTCCAGGGTATAAATTATTCAACAGGTGCATTTGAAGCAGTAGATAGCTCAGATTGCTCCCTAGTTCATAAATTTACAGTAGAAAATTATCCACTGACTATCGATAGTAGCCTTGGTACAATTTTAGTTTGCAAAGGCACAAGTTTCCCTTTTCAAGGCAATAACTACCTACCCGGCGATTACAATGATGTAAAAGATGTTTCAGATTGTACATTGTTACATAAGTTTAAAGTGGAGATTTTTCCGCAAAAAGAAAATGATTTAGGTGTAATGTATGTTTGTTCGGGAGGACAATTTACTTTTCAAGGAAAAGACTACGGGGTTGGAACGTACCCAAATATTCAGGATTCTTCTGATTGTGCCCTTAACCACAAACTAATAGTAGAAGTATATACCCCCAAAATAAATGATTTGGGTACTAAATATGTTGGTTTGGGTGAAAAATTTCTTTTTCAAGGTAAGCTATATGTTATAGGAATTTATCAAATACCTGATTCATCAGATTGTGCTTTGTACCACAAATTAAGAGTAGAACTATTAGCTTTAGATACATTAAAGATTAATATTCAGAGTAAAACAGGAGAAAAGGGTTCCACAGTATGCCTTGATTTCACTGCTGAAAATTTCAAAAATATAGAATCCATACAATTTAATCTTTCTTATAATGCCACTTTGGTTTCCCCCCAATGCCCGGCGACAAATGTTCATCCTGGATTAAGAAATAATATTTTCGGAGAATTATTTAATTGTAGTTCCAAAGTTAAGGGATTTATTAATTTTGTCTGGGCCAGTGATCCTACCACGATTCCTGACGGTAAAGTACTTTTTACCCTTTGTTTTGATATCATAGGGGATCCAGGTAATTCTACTCCGATTACTATAAATGGCAACATCCTGGAAATGGAGGTCTGTCGGGAAATTTCAGGAAAGACGGTGTGTTTAAACAAGGTGAATACCACACCTGCAAGTATTGACATCAAAACCAACACTTTATCCATATTCATAAATAAATGTGATGCTGACATCATAAATACTACCGATAAAGGTTCCCTCACCTTTTATGCCACCGGTGGGTTGGCACCATATTCCTATAACATAAACGCCGGAGAATTTACAGGATCGGCGATTGCTGACGGGCAGAGAATTCCCATGATAAATTTACCTCAAAAGAAGTATATAATCGTAATTACTGATAATAACGGACTAAAGGTTACCGATTCTATAACTATTAGCAACAATATTCCGATCACTTATGATAAATTAAAAACAGATCCTTTGTGTGCCGACAGAAAAAATGGATCAATCAAAATTTCAAATTTACAAGGGGGTATCGGGCCATTTATTTATGAATGGTCAAACTTAGTGAGCACAATAGCAGGGGATTCTTTTTTACTCAAAGATATAGGGGTAGGCAAATATACCGTTACCATTACTGATTTTAGCACAGGCTGTAAAAAGATGGATAGCTTTGAGTTGGTTCGGGCGCCCCTTCTGATGGATGTGAAGATTTTAAACAATGCAGCTTGTGACCAAGCTGGAGTATCCGGTAAAGTAGAAATTTCTGCATCCGGTGGAACTCCATTCAGCACTGGTGATCCTTATAATCTTATAATTAACAGTGGAATAAATTTCAGGATTAAGCCTCCATATTTATATTCACCGCGTGCAGGAAATTTTACCCTTAGAATTTCTGATGGAAATGGTTGCTCCACCGACAATAGACCCTATTTTATGCCATCTGATTATACCATTGATATGACAGCAGCCGTCAAAGATGTAAGCTGTAAGAACGCCAAAGACGGAAGTGTGACAATGACAGTCAGTCCTTATTCTACTAACAATAGTTTTTTTCCGCTTTTTGGCTTTCCTGATATTGGAGGTCTTGGGCTCAAAAGCGATACTTTAAAGCTTAACGGTATTCCTCCCGGAAATTATGCGTATAGAATGATTGACTTCAATAATTGTAAGGATACT
Organism: Saprospiraceae bacterium; assembly: GCA_016722285.1. Classification (GTDB taxonomy): domain Bacteria; phylum Bacteroidota; class Bacteroidia; order Chitinophagales; family Saprospiraceae; genus OLB9. Next base: position 16,734 of record JADKGI010000024.1, on the reverse strand, counting down.
GTGTTTTTTACTGTAAAAGAGCCTGATTCTCTCAAAATAAACAGCACAGTTGTACAACCTGATTGTAGTAATTTAGGCTCTATAAATTTAAATCTTATAGGAGGAAAACCAGGATATAATTATTTCTGGAACCCACCTTTGGCAGGTAATATGAATACACTTTCAGGCCTTTCTGGCGGAACTTACAAGGTAACGGTAACTGATGCCAATGCTTGTAGAGACTCCGTATCTATCCCGTTAGTGCAGCAAGGGACCCTCAGTGCAAATCCGGAGGTAGTAAAAAGTATATCCTGCAACGGTGCAAAAGACGGAAGCGTACGGGTGGATATTTTAAGTTCCAACGGACCGTTTGATATCAAATGGACGGACAGCGCCGGGACGGTTATCTCCAATTCCCAAACACTATTAAATCTAAACCCGGGTACATATACCGTACAGGTTACGGATAACAGCATGTGTGCTTCAGTCCCTAAGTCGGTTACTTTAACAGAACCTTCAAAAATTACTTTCCCCATTCCACAAACCAGAAACGTAACTTGTTTTGGGTTGTCAACCGGACAAGCTACTATCATTGGTGGAGCTGCTGGATTGTCATATACCTGGTCTTCCGGAACAAAGGGAATGTTTGCCGCTGATCTAATAGCAGGGCAAAACTGGGTATTTGCCAATAATGCAAGCAACTGTAGGTCTGAGACTACATTTTTTAACATTGCTACATTTGGGCCAATATCGATTGATGCTGCAAAAACTTTACGCACCAATCCATCTTCCTTTGGTAGTACAAATGGGCCCATTTCCATATCAGCCACAGGGGGAACCGGAATAAGTTATGTGTATTCATGGTCAAACGGGCGGACAGGCTCCACTTTAAATAATGTTGGTGCAGGAATATATAGTGTCACTATCAATGACAGCAACAATTGTAATGATACGGTAAGATTTGTTTTATCGGAGCCTGCTTCTATAAATCTGAATCCCACAATAGTTCAGCCTGATTGTAATATTCCAGGGTCAATTTCATTAATCCCATCAGGAGGTAAGGCAGGGTATAATTATACCTAGAGTCCGAACCAAAATACAAATACTTCAATCCTAACAGGGTTGAATGGTGGTAATTATACTGTTACAGTTACAGATACTAACGGGTGCAAAACCACTGGTGTTTTTGCGATAATTGATTATACTAATAGCGAATACCCAAAATCAACTGATGATATGGTTTATGTCTCTTCAGGTAATATGTATGACATCAATCTTATCAGTAATGATGTTATTAAAATCAATAACCCAACACTTATTTTAGGCAAATTTCCTTCTGAATATTTAAGAATTATTTCAATTTCTACCAACGGGCAATTAAAATTTGAAGTAAAAGATGATTTCACCGAACATATTTTGATTGTTATCTCAGTATTGGATCAGTGTAAAAATTGCAGTACTTCACAACTGATACTCATGAATGAAAAGCTGAAAGGCCTTATTTTAACTACATTAATCACCCCGCAGGAAGGTGCCAATAATACACTGCAATTTTCACAAGCACCCATTTCTGACTCGGAGTTGTGGATATATAACAGATGGGGACAGCAGGTATTTCATGCCAAAGGCTATCAGAATGACTGGAATGCTGATGGATATCCCGGGGGAGTGTACTATTATGTCTTTCAAGTATATGGGTTTACGATTAAGAAGGCTTTGACGGTGGTGAAGTGAGGTTTTAAGGTTTATTGTGAGAGGTGTATGGTTTATAGTTTATGGGTTTAAGGTTTATGGGGTCGGTACAGGTTTTGGTCTTTAAGGTTAAGGTTTATTGTGGAAGGTTTATAGTTTATGGTTTATGGTTGATTTGTTTATTGTTTATGGGTTTATTGTTGACGGTTTATGGGTTTTGGCTAGTAGGTCTTGGTCTTTCGTCCGTGGGTATTCATCTTTGGTCTTTAAGGAATTGACTTTTGGGGTTGACATTTGGGTTAAGTCCCAGAACCCTACTTAATTAAATTATATTCGCTAATTAAAATTTCTGAAGATAAATTTAAGCGTCTAGTCAAATTTCTTATCATTCCCACTGTTAATTTTCTCTTTCTATTTAACACTTCTGAAACCCTACTTTCACCTCCTATTGCATCAACTAAATCAACTTGCTTCAACTGCATTTCTTCCATTCTGATTTTTATCGCTTCTATTGGGTCTGGTGTTTCAATATGGTAATGCTTCTTCTCGTATTCGTCAATCATCATCCCTAAAATGTCAGCCTCGTCACTATCCAAACTTCCAATTTCAGCGTCAAAAATTTCTTCCATTCTTTTTAATGCTTCTCTATAATCTTTTTCTGTTTTTAGAGGTCTTATATTCATTGTTTTCTGTTTTAAATGGTGTTTGCATCTATTTTATCATCTTCCTGGTGGGTTCCTATAAATCTAATAAACACCCATTGTTTTTCAAAATTAAATTTGGCTATTAACCGGTATGAATTTCCTTTAATATTAAATACAATTCTATTATTTTTCAATATCGAAGCGTTTGAATATGTTTGTTTGACGTCGGCAGGTGATTTCCAATCAGCCTTTTTTACTGTTTCATGCCAAGTTTTTAAATATTGTTCTGAATCTGCATAGCGCTCCCAAAATTCTCCTAATGTACTTTTTGAAAAAATTCTTTCCATTTATTTCTAAACTCTTCACAAATATAAATTAAGTTCTCGAATTGCGAAGTTTTTCTTACGATATTTTTTCAATAGTAGGGTTGTTAATCTAGTTTTGGGGGTTGGGTTTTGAACTCTCATGGAATAGGTTGATAGTCGAAAGTTGATGGTTTATGAGTTGATGGTTGATAGTTGGAAATACTGACATTATGCTTGAAGAGATAATTCTTTCAAACCGATATAAATATTGTTGCCCATCACGACTTCTTCTGCAGCACTAAGCTCAATGACTGCAGTTATATTTTGCATGGCTTCTTCCATTGTATGGCCGTAGGCGTGACAACCTTTGAATAAAGGACAGCTTAATATTAAAATCCCATCTTCGTCTGTTTCAATTATAATCGGATATTTCTTTTCCATCGCAAAATATTTAGAATTTAATTATACAAAGTTATGCATTCTTATAATAATCGATGGTATAAAAATATCAAAAAGCTTCTATTAAAACCCACCACAATAATTTGTAATTGTGGTGGGTTTTGTCAGAATGTGTATTTTTAGTCATTCAAAGCGATATAATAGTATGGCAGAATCACTTCACACATTATTTATGCTGTTTCATACATATAATTTAAGGACTAAGCCTGCATTCCTGATATTTGTATGGTCAAATCAAAAATAATATCATGAGAACATTTACCATCTTAATCGCCATTTTTATCTTTGCTGCAACACAGATAGAAGCCAAAGTGTACGGATTTATCATAGGAGTGGATAATTATGTTTATCAGAAAAATTTGAGGCATGCAAAAGATGACGCCATCCTATTTTATGCCACTTTAAAACACATCAATCCCTTAATGGATGTGGAGTGGAATGTGTTGCTGGACGACGATGCTACTCCCGAAAATATAGTTGCCCACCTGATCCGATATATAAAAGTAATTAAAGAAGAAGATACCTTTATTTTCTATTACTCCGGGCATGGATCTGATGAAGGCATTTATGTATCTGATAGCTATATGAAATCAGGTATGTTGCCTTATGAAGATCTAAAGCTGGGGATAAAATATATCAGTGCAAAAGAAAAGCTGATCTTCATGGATGCCTGTAACTCTGCGGCAATTATAAAGAAAAAGCTTACTGCTTACGAGAATGAGAAATTCAGAACTTATTCAACTGCCCGATCATCCAATAAAACAGGGCAAAATACTATTCTATTTTTAGGCTCTGGTGTTGCAGAAGAATCCATGGAATTAGGTATTGTAGGCCATGGTCTTTTCACTTTCTTTTTATGCGCAGGACTAAGGGGTGAAGCTGATTTTAATAAAGATAATTACGTACAGATAGATGAATTATTTTATTTTTTTAGAAATAATACTTTTGCTACTTCAAAAATCATATCGACTAAGTATCAATGTCCGCTATTAATTGGTAATTTTGATAAAAAATTAGTCATTGCCAATTTAAACTAAAAAATGATGGATTATCTGGCGTTTTATAAAAAGAATGAAAGTCTTAAGGAGGCAATTTCACAATTCAGATTTACCTATTCGCGGCCCTATACCCAATATTTTATCAGGGATCTGATACATCTTGAGCAACTTGTAGCAGGGATAGATGATCAGGTACTGCTTTTTTATTTTAGTGAAAAAATAAATGTAGAAGACCAAATCTTTCTACAATCGTTGGCTTCTGCTCACAAGCATGTAAAAATAGTACTGCTAAGTGATGAAAGTATAGCACTTAAAGCATGGCGAATGGATGTTTTTCATTTTGATTCTTACCCCGTAGTTTCTGAAAAACTTTCTTTTGCATACCACAAATGGGAGAAAAGCAGGGAAATTACTGACCAGGAAATGGTGATAAAAACAGATGAAGGCATCATGAAAATAAAACATAGTGACATACTATATCTGCAGGCAGCAGGTAATTATACTATGATCCATCAAAGCAGTGATAAATGCCTGGTACTTACCAGACAACTAGGAACGTTTTCTGAGCTAATAGATTGTTTTGATTATTTTCAACGTGTGCACCGCTCACTTATCCTGAACTTCCGTAATGTCAAAGCATGTAAAAACAGTTCGGTGCATTTTTACAAGAGTCAAAAACCGTTGGAAGTTTCGCAATTATTGGAGGTAAAAGTCAAAAAAATATTAAAGGGCAATGAATGAATTGCAGTTGAGCATAGGCAGAGATGAACAATCTGATATCGTATTGAAAGAACATACTATAAGTAAACACCACGCCGTACTTAATATAAGATATTATGATGACATTACACTGGAAGATACAGGATCAAAAAATGGTACTTTTATCAATGATCGCCGTATTAAAAAAGTAAAGCTCCATGGTGATGACATCATTTCTTTTGGAGATTATAAGCCTGATATGAAATTGTTTTTTCAGAAAATATTTGATAAATTCAGAACATCAAAGACCGACTTCCATAAGGAATATGCGGAAATGATGAAAAGCTTTAAAGATTATCAGGAAAAGAAAGATAAGCTCATTAACCAACCTAAAGGGCCAGTCATAATCAGGATAGGGATCACTTTAATTGTGCTTTGTATTTTAGTTTTTTACCCGCAACTAGTGCCCAACCCCAATCTTCGATATTTATTGATGGCTAGTGCTGGTATGATATCTCTGGTTGGCAGTGTATTTACTCAATCAACTGCTAAAAGGAACGAAGAAATGGATAAGCTTAGATTGAAGTATGAGGATAAGCTGGTATGTCCCAAATGCAGAATTAAACTGATTAATAATAATTACGCTTATTATGATGGACGAAAAAGGTGTATTAATGAAAGATGTGATGCAGTTTATCAAAAGTAAATGGAGATGAAATTTAAAGAAAAATTCATTTCGTACATTTTTTCTTTCGTTTCATACAAAAATAGAAATGTACCAATGGTGCTGGCATAACTTTGTAATATAAAAAGTAATAAAAATGGAAACAATACAGACAAACGCTCTTTTATCAGATAGAAAACTCAATATCCCTCTTACTGGTAGAATAAAAGAAGCCATACTCAATCATCAAGGAAAAATTGGCGTTGCAGCTGGCCTGGTGGCAGGAACAGTATTCGTTTCAGGCAGATATTTTAGCCCTATACTTGAAACTGAGCCTGAACCTGAGGCACATGTAAAACCTGTAACAGTGGAAGAAATTTCTAAAAACCCCGGAACTTATGTAAGCACTAATCTTGACAATAGAATTATCCCTACAGCTGACCATGCCGAAAATTTTGAAGATGCCTTTGCTCAGCAGCGAACTGTGCAGGGACCAGGTGGTATCTTTGAATATCATGGAAAACATACAATACTTTCTTTAAGGAAGAATGGGAAAGTATGTCAGATCATGATAAGCAATCTTATTATGCCGGATTAAATGAAAAACTTGATTTAGATGAATCCAAGCTGCTTATATCAAATAGTGATGGAAATATTACTACACTTAGTTTTGGTGAAGAACATATCATGACCGTAGAAGTCATAGATGAAGATCATGATGGCGTGATTGACATTGCAGCAATTGATATTAATTTTGATGGGGTGGCCGACTATAGTTTTAATATTGAATCAGTAGAAGTGCATCCGGACACACATATTGATGTAACTGATCACCATATTATTATTGACGATAATTCTATCAATCCTGTCTGGGAGACGGAATATCATCAGGTTGATCACGATGATATAAGTATTGTACCTGATCATCATGACCCGACAATGCAGGATCAAAATATATTTCATGATGACGCAATCAGTAATATTGATCTTCCGGATATGGTGGATGATATAGATATGAATGAGTTTAATGAATTATAGAGACAACTTGAGCCATGTTTAAAAACGTCACATGTCCTTCCTGTGGTAGGGTAAACCAAATCAGTAATGTCAGAAAATATATTGGCAAAAAGGTGCGGTTAAATTGTCTAAACACGGCGTGTGGCAAAGCGATTATACCGGATTTGATAGATATGGATGATGGTGATATGACGATCGTCATCAAGAAACCAACTCAATCAAATCAGATAGGAAAGCTTATTCATACAAGTGATAATGTAATCATAAGTGAGTTTGTTTTGGCAGAAAATGAGAATATTGCAGGCAGAAATTCATCTACTTTTACGGCTGATATCCATATCAATAATGATCCATATATATCCAGGAAACAATTCATCATAAAAGCTGCCAGCAATGCCGGAGATTCCGGAAATTTTAATTTTATTCTTTCAGATTGTAACAGTAAAAACAAAACATATCTCAACGGGCAAGCACTGGAAGCAAATGAGGAGATCTTCCTGAGAGATGGAGATATCATAGCAGCAGGAAAGTCAACTTTTGAATTCCGAATAAGCGAAAAAAAAATTGAGTTTTGATGAAAGTGTATCATTTTAATCAACAGGGTATCCGATCAAGGCAGGAAGACAGTCTTTATATTGCGGCTGATCAATCACTATTTGTTGTTTGTGATGGTGTTGGCGGAGGAAATTCCGGAGCTATTGCGAGTGAGCTGACAACTGACAGTATTTCCAGAAATTATAAGACTTTTAATGCGAAACCCGTAGATTTGATCAAATATCTAATTCTAATCGCTAATAAGGAGTTACAACTTAAATGTGAAACTATTCCGATAAAAGATTCCAGTACAACCATTGCGTTGATTCTGATCCATGAGAAAGATGCTTATGTAACACATATCGGGGATAGTAAAATATTTTATATCAGTAAATCTAAAGGGGAATGGTGGGTGTCCAAAGATCATTCTTTTGTGCAGGAACTTTACGAAGCTGGAATATTGGAAAGCGAATACGAAATGAAAACGCACCCGATGAGATCCAGGATCACACAAGCTATTTCTAATGATCATCCGATTGTTGCCGATAGTATCAAAATCCATCATATACCTAATATAACAGCTGATGATGTTTTTATCCTTTGTACAGATGGTGTTATGGAAAAGCTGACATCAGAAGGAATGGTAGAATTATTTTCAGATAAAAAAACCAACATTGAAGAAACTTTTGAATCCAACGGGTATTATAAAAGTGATGGCACTTATATATCCGGCTACTACAAAACCATTTCTGATAATACAAATCATAATAACTGGAGTACCAACGGAAATTACAATCCATATTCAAGTCAGGCCGGATACAGGGCACCTGATTACTCAAACCAGGCTAATAATTACGGTCAGGGAAATATCATATACACAGGCCCGCAAGGAGGACAATATTACATTAATAGTAATGGGAATAAAGTATATGTTCCAAAACGGAGAGGATGGTAAGTATTCCTCAGTAATAGCTTGATGATACAACCTAAATAAAATTGTTAAAATTTGTGTCATTCTCTTTGGACCAGCGACCTTACCCTCTGACATTTTGGAAGAATTCTACTTTCTACTATTTAAATATCATATTAGCATAGCTCACTGAGATGAGGATAATATGCTTTGAATCTTTCATACACACTAATCTTTAAAATCATTTACAACATGAGATTCATTATATCATTCTTAAGCGCATTCTCTTTTTTTTATTTGGGATCCGAAGTGATAATCCGGGAAACTGGCCAGATAAAACTACCTAAAAAGGAAATTTCTACAGATGATTTAAATGGTGAAAAAACTAAATCCCTAGATTTTATCCCTGGTAATAAAATATTAACAGATGATAATGATTCCGACAATCCACCATTGGAGCCAGTCCATATATATACAAACAGTTTCGGTCAGGATGTTCAGGCACCAACATTTTATGCCGAAGCTCCTGAAAACGCTACCGCAAAATGTAATGATGGTTCTTTTTCTTTCAGTAAAAACAGGCGTGGAACATGCTCCGGGCATGGAGGAGTAGCAGAATGGTTAAAGTAATAATTACAGCGTATCTCATTGTTAAAAAGCCTTAACGTACCAACAAAAGGTGTATCCCACATTTAGGTTGCATTTGTTGCTGGAATTTAAGCCCAGATAATTAATTCAACTTATTTTTTCTCTAACCTAAATTATTTATCATGAAAAATTTTCTTTTATTCTTATTTATTAATCTCGTAGTATCCATAGCTGCATTTTCTCAAATTCCAAGTTACGTATCCACTAATGGCCTTGTTGCATGGTTTCCAATGAATGGAAACACAAATGATCTCAGTGGGGTAGGTAATCATGGCAGCGCCTCAGGAGCTACCTTAACCAAAGATCGATTTGATAAACCTAATTCGGCGTATGCATTTAGAGGATTTGGTTCTAAAGACCATATAAAAATACCAAATTCATCCAGTTTACAATTTCAGTCTGGGTTCACCATTTCATTATGGTATAAAGATATACCCGGTAACTCCATGAATGGCAATGGCACTATAAGTGCTGACGGAACCTCTGTTTTGTTCGCAAAGGAGGGTGATGGAATAGGCACCCCGCCAGGATTTTTTGCGGAAATAACATACGACAAGGAGATTGATTATTTGGGATATTACAATACAAATGGGTGCTGTGAAGCTCGTGATAAACAAAATAATTTGGCGCTTTTCTCACATGTAACAGGTCTGAAATCACAATGGAAACATTTTGTTCTTGTTGCCACAGATAAAGAATTTAAAATATATTTGAATGGGAGCTTAGTAAAAACAAAATCCCTGGAAAGAGATTTTTCCGGGGCAAATAATCAAGATCTTTATTTTGGTATAATGGGTTCAGGCAAAGACACCGACCCTTTTTGGTATCCGTATAATGGGCAGCTGGACGATATCGGTATATGGAATAGAGTTTTGAATCCAAATGAGATTTCTAAATTATATTTGCCTGCGCAAGAGGGATGTGGTGCAAAGATAGTTTCGGGTGGATCACCTGAAATTTGTGAAGGTGAATCTTTGACTTTAACCGCAAATAGTAATTTACCATCGGCCCAAGTTCAAACAGAGGTAAATACACTTGTTAATTCGGGACTATGGTCTTTACTAGTGAAATATAATAATCACTATTATCTTCAATATAAAACTCGAATGACGTGGCCTCAAGCAAAAATATTGTGTGAACAAAATGGGGGATATATGTATTGCGTAAATTCTCAAATGGAAAATGACAATGTATCTGTTTCTATAGCAAATAGTCAAGCTTTTGGAGATTTTCTATTGGGATTATATCAAGATAGTAATGACCCAAATTATTTTGAGCCATCTGGTGGTTGGAAATGGTTAGATGGTTCTGCTTTGTCATACACAAATTGGGCTTCCATTGATAAGGGTTGGGTTCAAAATGAACCTAGTGGTGGAAGCGAAAATTTCGGAATAATGGATTGGAGTAATACTGGTGCATATTGGAATGACATAGATGGTAATATAAACGGAACTGTGATAATGGAATATACAGGAAATACAACCTATAAGTGGTCAAATGGTAGTGCAAATGCATCTATTTCAGTTACTCCAGACACCAATACGGTCTATTCTGTTACCGTTACTTCTGGTACAACAGTTTGTGTGGATAGCATTTTAATTACAGTTACGGATTGTTGTAAACCTGATAATTTTACTACTGACAAGCTTGTTGCTGCATGGCCTTTCTGCGGCAATATGTTGGATGCAAGTGGAAATAAACATCATGGTAAAATTAAGGAAGGAAATGAGTTATATACCAGGGATCGACATAATATGGAAAATAATGCTTTCTTTATGGATGGCAGAACTTATATTGAGATTCCACATAATGAAGCTTTTAATCAATTTCCATTTTCTGTATCTGCTTGGATAAAGACAAATCAAATTAATACAGGTCATATCGTAAATAAATATTATGCTGCTGCCTGGAATGGATGGACTCTTTACCCCGGAGACGCTGGAGACGCAGGAAGTGGATGGTATTTGCGATCTAGGACAGATGCAATGATATCGCAATATGATGATTATCCATTATTTGAAACACAGGGAAAGACGAACGATGGGAAGTGGCACTTAATTACTTTCACAGTTGACAGTAGTTTAGGGTATATTTATTTGGATGGTGTACTTCAGGACACGCAATCTTGGCGAGGCCAATCTGGTAAATGCACATCAACTTTTCCGGTAAGAATCGGATATTATGCTGGTGATAATAAATATTTTAACGGAGCAATAGATGATATCGGAGTATGGGGAAGAAAACTATCATCTGAAGAAATCAAAAAAATGTACGATTTACAACCCATTGAAGATCAATTTGCGCTAAAAATGGATACTATTTCAGCACCTGTTGGTCAAATTGTCGAGGTAACAATAAAAACAAAGAATTTTAAAGAAATCATATCAGCACAGTTTACTCTACAATTTGATCCGTCTGTGCTTGAGTTTGCTGGATTATCGGGAGTATCATTAGGTGCTTTATCCGATGAAAATTTAGGTTTATCTCAATTATCATCCGGTAAGATTGGGTTTGCATGGAATAGTTTAAACCTCATTCCTTTAACCTTAGCAGATGGTTCAGTTGCTATGAAGATACGATTCAAAACACTCGGTGGTGGAAAAGAATTTAGTGATGTCAGATTTACAAATGACCCAATATCAGTTGAGTTTTCTGATAAAAATTTGAATACTTTAACTTTTCCGCTACTATTTCCAGGTCGGGTAAACATCCTTTATTATGTGTCAGTTGGTGGTAAATTAGCAACTGAATCTGGTAAGGGTATACCTGCAGCAACGGTAAGGGCTGTAGGAGCTGACACACTTAATACATTGAGTGTTCAAAACGGTACTTATTCTATGATATTATCAAAAAATAAGTCCTACACCATCACTCCTTCAAAAGCTAATGATTCAATAAATACAAACGGGATAACTGTTACCGATGCACTAAGAATTAGAAAACATATACTTGGCAATGAATTACTGCAGTCACCCTACAAAATAATAGCCGCAGACATAAATGGTAGTGGGACTATTACTTCTGCTGATGTAAATCAAGTACTTGCGTTGATTCAAGGAAATATTTCTACTTATACCACTGGTAAATTGTGGCGATTTGTGCCAGCGAATCACATGTTTTCTAATTTAACAAACCCATTTCCTTTCCCAGAGTCTGCATTTATTACAACTGTTAGTGATGTTACTACTCAGAACTTTATCGGCATGAAACTAGGAGATGTGGATGATACATACAATCCTATACATAATCGATCTGTAACAGATACAGTTTCATTTTATATTAAAAACCAACAGGTTATAAATGAAAATATAATTAAAGTTCCTATTTATACCAAAGGATTTAAAGATGTTGCGGCATTCCAGTTTTCAATTCAGTGGGCCCCTTCCATGCTATCTTATGTTGGTATTGGGTCACAATATATTAATCTTGACATTAATGCTGGTGTATCAAATATAGTCAATGGTCAGCTTAACCTGGTTTGGTTGGAAGCCCTAGCAAAAGGATATTCGGTGGCAGATGATGAATCACTCTTTTACCTAACTTTTGAAGTTATAGGTAAGGCGGGAAGCTCGACAGATGTAATGATTTATTCATCGCCGACAACTCCTATTGAAGTGGTAACATCTGATTTCAAATTGCTTAAATATAACTTAGAGAAAGGAAAAATATCATACAGTACTTTGTCCTCATTATCAGATCAATTACCTGATAAAACTCTTATTTCTGCAAGTCCAAATCCTTTTGTTTTGAGTACAAATATTTCAATTGTTAGTTCGATATCAAAGAGCTGTGACTTGAGTTGGTATAATTCTGTTGGAATTCTAATGGGTAAACAACGCATACAACTAAACAATGGCACTACAGTTTTGACACTTGATGATATTAACCAACCTGGAGTATATTATGTGATCCTGAATGACTTAAATACATTACCATTAGCATGGAAGATGATAATTAAAATTTAATATTTTTTTAAGGTTGCTTTGTTTCCACAACAGAGCAACCTTTTTTTAAAACCACTTGAGGTACATTTTTTAATGTCAAATCTATTTACACTTTATAAATAACCTGTTCTCATCACATAAGATGAGACAGATTTCCATCATGAATAGAATGATTTTTATTTTCAATGAAGAAGTAGCTATCAAATTGAACTGCTAATAAATCATCACTACTTCCTCATACAACTCAATATCTGGCGCCTGAAAACTCACCCTATAAATCCCACTACCCAATCTCCACGAGATCAACCCCGAATAGGTCAAATGATGCGACTCGAGAAGGGTATCAGTTGACTTTGAAAATTACGTGATAATTGCATTTATATATTTCGGGATGACTTATAGGACGAACTCTTTTCTATGACTGATATGGATAATTGAAATATTGGTTTATAATCACTAATTTTACTTTTTTATCAATAAAATATCAACTTTTATGAAACGCATATGGCTGTTAGGATTTCTGTTTTGGGTTCAAACTTTATCAGGCCAGGAAACAACTAAATATTTTGTGAACAACATACCATTGGATTCAATAAGCACAGAGTATGTAGAGATAATTGGTACCACAAAGCTGTTAAGCTCAAAACTTAATATAGAACTTGATTTTGGACAATATAATAGTATCTGGAAAAATTCTGATACAAGACTCACAAATGACCATGGCAAAAAGATTGACCTTAACAGTATGATCGATGCCCTTAACTTTATGTCTCAAAACGGCTATGAATACATAGATTCTTATGTCTTGTCAAATAGTAATGTCAGTGCCTATCATTATATTCTACACAAGATAAAGGCAAAGGAGTAGTTTCTAATTTGTATCATTTTTTATTATTTCTGTAATTTGTTAATTATCAAAAAATATCATTTCAGTAATTCATAGAATTCCATTCCCCATTCAAATAAAAATAGATAAATTTATATGCATTGGGATAATTGCACTAGCAATATGGATCGGGTAAAATTGGAGTTTTGCGGGCGGTAATCAACTTGAAATATTTTTTGAAGAAATTATAGGATTGTTTCATTAAAGTTAATTATTTTGCGTATTGTTAATTTTACTTTATGTATTTGGTTTAGATTGGAAAATATTCAAAATTTAAATCTCTTATTTAATGCAAATAAATATTAATCATGAAATTATTTACAAAACTTAGCTTATTATTTCTTTTTTCTATTTCAGGTAAAAATTTGATGTCACAAGATTTGATAATTCTTAAAAATGGTGATGAAATACAATCCAAAGTTGTAGAAATTTTACCCGATTTGATAAAGTATAAAAAATGGGATAACCAGGATGGTCCTATTTATACATCAAATAAAGTGGATGTCTTTATGATTAAGTACCAAAATGGTACCAAGGATGTGTTTAAAGAGAATTTGGAAAAGGAAAATCCTCCTAATAATGACAATAATAGTAAAATAGTGGAGGATGCAAGGATATTTATGGATAATCAAATAGGTAAAGAATCAAACCGATTTATTAGTCTTATGGAATTTCAAAAATTGAATGGAGTTGAACAAAATATGTTTGGACAAAAATTATATACCCTTGAATATAAGCTAATAATTAAGGTGCTGAGAGATTTTTGGAAAGAATCAAGTGATAAATTTCTAGGAGGGAAGTGGTATTGGAATAATTTCAAAGTTCTTTCAAGTAAAGGAGATATATACGCAGAAACTTTTTCCAACAATTATGTACAATTTAATACAGGCACGTATATTGAATTAACGGGTAAAATTGACTATGAAAGTACGGATAATGGCTGGCGCATGGCGGGTAAAAGTATGTTTTCTTCCGGATATGAAAATAAAACTTCAAGAATTTTGCTGGATTATATTGAACCTGGTAATAACCAATCGCAAAAGAATACCGATAAAGGTTTGCTAAAATTTGAAAATGATATTTATGAAGGAGATTATATTGATGGGAAAAAGAGCGGTAAGGGAAAGATTATTTATAAAACTGGAATTGTCTATGACGGTGAATGGAAAAATGATAAAAAAGATGGGTACGGGACTATTACTTTAAGCGATGGAAGTCTTAATTATCAAGGAAATTTTAAAAATGGTGCTCCTGACGGCCTTGGTACAACATATAGTAATGGGAAAAAAGTGTATGATGGAGAGTGGAAAAATGGTAAAAAACATGGTGAAGGTGTCTATAACTATATTCTTAATGACGGTGTACTATATTATAAGGGCTCTTTTATAGACGACCAGTTTAGTGGTATTGGGTACCTTACAATTCAAACAAATGGCGCATTTGTTGAAAAAAAAGGTACTTTTTTAAATGGTGAACTTGAAGGGGCAGGAACAGAAATGATAAGATTTTCATCAAGCGGAAGTTCTATTTTTTCGGGAGAATTTAAAAACGGACAAAAATATAATGGTATAATGGATGCTATTAGTGAAAAAGGTATTAAAGGTATTCAAGAATTTAAAAATGGAAAAGAAGGCAAGATGAAAAAAGTAAAAGAGTAAAATTGAATAGATTTGAATTTTCTTATAAAATAGAAAAAGATATATGTTGCAAATTGGTTCCTGCAATCATTTTGCGAGTATTTTTTGCAATTTCGAGCGCATTTTAGTGTAATAAAGTTCGATTAGACTTTTCAAATGAAGATATAGGGAAAGTCTAATCGAAATAAAGGTAAGATTTTAATTAACTTACACCATATGTGACATCCAGTTTTCTGGCACTGCATTAATATTCAAAATATTTAATTCGGGGGTATAGATTATCAAATTAACCTCTTATAGACTAGGTATCCGCTAAAATATTAAGTATTAAAGTCAAATTCATCCTTAATTTTAGGAATCAAAATTTAAGTAACTAAAAGGTTTTAATGTAAATCTAAAATCATTGG
The DNA here is from genome assembly GCA_016722285.1 of Saprospiraceae bacterium. Taxonomy (GTDB): domain Bacteria; phylum Bacteroidota; class Bacteroidia; order Chitinophagales; family Saprospiraceae; genus OLB9. Next base: position 1,311 of record JADKGI010000024.1, on the reverse strand, counting down.
AAGATCCCTGAATTTTATAACCAATTAACACTAATTTAGAGTCAGAAATTTCAACTATTTCTCCCTCAAATGTTTTAATTTTATCTGTAAGTGAAAGTAGTTTATCATTACCTGCAAGATACCATTCCCCTTGTCTAGTTTGAGGTTCCTCAGTTCGCTTTTTGGTTGGTCCTTCATTATATATTCCAGTCCCATTTGTTGAAAATGTTACGAAGTCATCAACTCGCCATGATTCAAGTTGGTAAAAAGTCCAGGTTGAAGAATTGTTTTCCCGATACTCTAGATTGGTCAATTTCCATTTTCCAACATCTGTCAAAATGCTTGATGCTGTTTTTGTTTTTACACTTTCTGATGAATCACAACCAAGATAAATGAAGTAAATAAAAAAACTCGTCACACCAATAAGAAGAATTCTGGTTTTTCATTTTATTTAGATTAAAAATTAATCCCTACTCATAAGGCTTTTCGGAATCCGCCTTCGCTTTGGTCGCCTGTGAGAAGCAGGCCCGTCTTTAAAGTGATTTTCGGATAACACTGTACCTTGCATTAATTATTCCATTTTATATACTTTAAATACTTGTTTTGAATTATCAGAATATATGGAAATCATATAAATACCGTTTGAATAATTTTCCAGATTCAATTGAGTACTTACATCTTCACCATCAACTGTTAATAATTTTTCTTCCAGCTTTTTTCCTAAAACATTAAATATAGCTATCTTAAATCCTGCATTATTTTCAACCTTTCCAATAACGTTTAAGACATTAGATGTGGGGTTGGGGTAAATTCTAAAATAGTTTTTTTGTGTAATATCTTCTGTAGGTGAAGTGCAAATTATATCTTTAGTGACAGAAGTTGCCGTACACCCATTATTATTTACCACCAAATAATATGTGCCACTACCCACTTGCTTGCAAATCAGTAGTGGGGCACCAGACACTTTGTTCCCATTAAAATACCAAGAATAATCGAATTGGGCGTCACTATAATTTGATGCATAAATAGTATCATTTGACACCGTGACAGTGGGTTGAGCCAGTGGATTTACAGCCATCGTTATTGTATTTGATTGTACTGTAGGAGTGCTCTTGCAAGCAGTGCTTGATGTCATTTTGCAATAAATCTGATAACCATTGGACAAAGCAGATGATGAAAAAGTTGAAGCAATACTAATCAAATTATCATTCAAGAACCATTCGTAGGAAGGTGTTAAGCCTTCGTGCGTAGTTGATGCTTTAAAAGATACGTTTTGACAAGCCACAATAGAAGATGATTCGGTACTTATAATTATGGTGGGGGTCAGTAATG
>JADKGI010000023.1 GCA_016722285.1 Saprospiraceae bacterium | reverse complement strand
AAGTCAATAATTTTATCACTTATATTTCTTTTGTGTTCCGTTTTTCTGCTTAAAATAAAGCAGACATCATGGGTACATAGGTCAGTACAAAATAAATGCTCCCAATATCGCAAACGATACGGTCTGGGGCCATCGGCTTGAACATTCTACCTTCTATACCTACCAGAGCTAAAATTCGGAAGATATACGATGAGTATAATTATTTCAAAAGCTGCGCTGCTTATTTTGATGCAGCTCCATACACTTCAGTGCATCCATTTGTGCAGCAGTGAGTTTTCCTTATTAATGGTCTGTAGCCGGTGTGTACTATGGCTTCAACAATGATCACCGCCCCATCTACTATCAAACCGGAAACTGATGGCGCCAAGACTCATCAAATTGCCACTGACCCCAAAATGCAAGCATCATGATGACAGCAAATAATAAAGCCAGCGGTGAATTACCGATGCTACTATTAACCCAGCCTGCCAGTTTCCTAGTAGCAATACCAGAATAAACAATACGATTAATGCACTTTCCAGTAAGTTGGTTCTGACGGTTGATATGGCATTATTTACCATCTTAGTTCTATCTAGATAAGGTTCAATAGCTACCCCTTCCGGCAACGTCTTTTCTATTTGAAGCATTCGCTCTTTGACTACTTCGACCACATCAGCACTGTTTTCACCCTTCAACATCATGACCATACCTGCCACTGCTTCTCCCAATTCTGTCTTTAGTGGTAGCGCCATATTCTGACCGCAGATCCTAACTGTACTTGTGCTGGCATCACGGATCAGGATAGAATGCCATTCATATTTTTACGACACCTAATTTATATCTTCCAATGAACTAATCATGCCGATGCCCCGATAAAATACGCATTGGCTTTTTTATCGATATAAGTTAATCACCCGCATTTTCGCTATTTTTACGCAAGGCTTCAAATATCTCAATGATATTGGTATTCATGCTTTTAGCTTATCCGGCTCGATGGCAACTTATGCCTTAAGTAAGCTCTAAGATATTGACTCAGCCACACCGGTAATACCGATCAGTTGTGGTTTTATAATCCAGTCCTGACAGACCCAATTCTGGTGGCATGAAATTTATCATCATATCCCGGCTTAGCAAAACGGCATAGTTTGATATATCTCGCCTGCAAACCTGGGTACTAATAGGTGCCATTTCCAGGCGTGCCTAATCCTGGCCCAATATTGTCTTCCGCTTCTTTAAGTCGCTCATTGATCTGAACTCTGGCCCAGTACAAATCCGCCACGTTCTTCAAATAATACTGTGATTGTATCTAAACCAAATTTTGATACACTCCGCAATTCTACCACTTTCGGTACAGATTTGACCGCTTGCTCTATGGGGTAGGTGATCAGTTGTTCTACTTCCTGTGTAGCCAGTTGGAGATAAGGTCAATATCTGTACCTGATTATTGGTTATGCTCAGGCAAAGCATCGATGGGCAATCTTGACAAACTGTAGATACCAAAAAGTACCATAGCAGCAGTAAACAGCCCTATTATAAACTTATTTTTTATAGAAAATATATTATTTTATCTAGCATTCAATAAATGATTAAGGATGAATGAATAATGTTTTAGTCCGGATTATTTCGAATCTCGGACAAATGGGTGGAAATAAAATATTTTTTAAGAGAATGTTAGATTTTACTTGTACAGTAATATCCAATTAAAAAAACATTCATTAATCACAATACATTAAGCATTAACCTTGGGTGGCTGCCAGATAGTATTTCTATAGGTAGAAGAAGGACTGTCGTAGTATAAAAAGGTATTGTCATCCGTGCTTATCTGAACAAATAATTTAACAGGAATGATATCTTTATTACCAAATTCAAAATTTATTAGCGTATGACAACAAGTACATGTACAAAATGGACTGCAATGTTGTTCTTTATTTTGGTTGTGGTCATGTGATTCATGATCGCTATGATAAGCAGCAGAGTGTTCAACTTCATTTAATACTAAATGAATATCGCTGCAAGGCATGATTGCCAAACAGAAAATATATATAGATAGTAAAAATGAGAATAACTTCATGTCACAAAAGTATGTCATATAATTGATACTTTTAACAAATTTAAAAATAGATAAATTAAAATGAATTAAAATCTCATCATCTTCAAACTGAATTAGAAGCATTAGTTGTAAAAATTCCAAAAATAAATGTCAGAAAATTAGATAAAAATGTCAGGTGATGTGATGTATAATATTACAAACTTTTATGTGGAATAAACTGTGGAATAAGTACAAATTTTAAGGTGAAAATTATTTTGGGACTTGTGGGTTCAAGTCCGTAAATAGTCGTAAATTAGCGTAAATTATATGCTACCCTGCATCTACCAAAGTACATATAAAGATATGCACAATATGTAATTTAATGAATTTTAATAGATAATATAGGTGTCGTGATAAAAAGGCTGTCCCAGCCAGATCACACAAACAACACATAAACCCTTGTAAGTCAATGATTTGCAAGGGTTTTTTTCTTTTGGGGTAAACATAGGGTAAACATTTGTTAAAAGGACAAAATATGCTTAAAAAGCCCATTCCTGTTGTGTTTGGCTTCTAAACTTATAGCTTGATATTCTGGCAGCTTACTACAATACACCTTGTCATAAGGCTTCACAAAGCCGTTTTCAAGCATTATTTCATTTATTGATCTTCCAAATTTATCGATTAAGTTTCCTTCTTCCGGAAGTATTTTAAGCAAAGTACTTGGTAATACTGTTTGCCTTAGGCAGTCAAAAGTCTCATTTCCCAAGGTCATGAGTAGTGACCCAGGGATGTGGGTTTCTCTTTCATCTTGAATCAGCTTTGCGCATCGTTTTATTTCTGGAGCATCTATGAAGTGAGTGAATGAGTCGAGAGAAGATGGAGCAAAAATTTGGTTTAATTTTGGATAGTTTAAATTTAAAATCATAGAATATGTGTGAAGTGTCAAATAAAATAATTTTTTGTACATGCCATTCAGATTTAGATGAACTAGAGGATGCTTGGATGTAAGCAAGGTCTGGTAAGAATGCCATAATAGATATAATATAAGGTGAAAAACTACGTGTACAGCCAACTCAGCCATACTAACAGGTACTCTACAACGTAAGGGAATAAATAAGGTGGATCACCCGCAGGGTGCGAGTTAGGCATCGGAGTAAAGCCAGACCTTCCATATTTCATTTCCCGAAGCTAACTTTGTATCTGTATTGTGTGGTAAAAATGTGGGTGGGTTTACAACTACAGCTTTGGATTTGGTAGGATATTAATAATTTCTTTCCAGTAGTATCAAGGTATCATAGTATCATTTTCACAGGATGTGTGATACCTGTGATACCTGATACCAGGATCGGTAGGTGTATGTCCAAACATGGCACACCATAAACAAAAACCGATAAGCAGCAAAAATCTGTGTGGCGGCTTTGTCAAGTTTTTTGGTGAATAATTTTAGCTTTGAATTGTGCGATTGAAATTATTCATCAAAACCGATAGTGCTTGAACTTTACTAAGCCAGAAGAGCATTAGATTTGCGGATCGGTTTTTATGATGTGTTAAGCACATAATATTATAACGGTCGATGCTAGAGCCCGTGGCAGCTCATGGAATGATTTTTTTCCATAACCAACCAAGCGAAGTTATGAAAAAGAAACTAACAACTTTCCAAAAGCCTAGCCAAGAGTTTTTGCATGTGTTACCTGCCATATTTATTCTTTTTTCTTCACAAATATTGTGTTTTCTTCGACTCTCAAAAACATGTAAATAGTTGTAATAATAAGTATTACGAGAGGAATTCCCCTTAATAGAAAATCATTTTTTATTAGCTCATGTATTAAATCCACAGAGTAGATTTGAGATAGCGGTGCCTGTATTTTGGGCACAAAGTAAGAGCCAGTAACAAACAGTACAAATAATTCTATTAACAAACATATAAAAACTGAGATTCTCGGAATACTCTTTGGTCTTTTCCATATCATTAAGAATAAAAAAATGATTGGAAGAAATGCAGGAAGTACATAGAATAACACAAATGGCGTTTCAACGTTTCGATATGCAACCCAGTCTTGCTGACCAACGATTTCCCAAATATAATAATTTATGAATTTATCTGCGTAATCCCCACCAGCGAGATAAAAAATCAGGGCAGCGGTTATTATAAACAACCAACGTCCAAATAATTGTTGCTCTTTGAGATTAAAATCTAATAGATATATTGCCAGTAAAGATTGAACAGCCAGTGTCAATACCTGAGTAAGTAAACTAAGGTCAATTAATTGCTTTTGTATCGCTGTAGTAAATCCAGTTTCAGGAAGACTTGAATGAATAGGAATAATAAAGCAAAAGAGTGCCAATACTGAAATGCCTATTACGATTATCGAAAACCAGATTGCCCGACGGGATAAATCTGTTGATGAGTATTTAAGTAAGGCAATCGAAGTAAGAAACAGCAAAAATTTAGGAATGTAATTTAAAATAATTAACCTGCTGTTAAAAAGTTGCATTGCAGGCTCTATATTTTCCAGAATTTTATCGAATGTAGGATAATTATAATAATGAACCATCATTGTATTTCCTAAGCAATAGAATGACAAAGCAAAAAATGCAAGGAAAACTAATTTGTTTGTTTTGATGTTCGGATTATTCATGATTTTTAGATTAAGTAATTGAATTTACGAAGGTTCTATAATATGGTAGGTAACAATTGTACTGTTGCAAACTTGCGCCAATCTCGGATAAAAATAGAACATTTAAAGTATTCAAAATCAATATTTAAATCCGTTATTTGGCTTTAATGATACGTTTGTACACGGAAGCAACTTTTCTTTTTATTGGCAAATATAAAGTATATATTTTTGATGTGTATATTTTTTTAGAAGTGGTAAAACGAAAAATTAGGTAAAAGAGCCTTCAGCATTGACTATGCCGCTAAAAACAAACCACCAGACCTGCCTGCCGGCAAGGCAGGGGTGGTAAAACTATGAAGTAAGAATTCACCAGGGGCAGCGGTGCAGATGATTCGTACAGAAGTAATGTGAGGTACGAATATGGCTGTTCGTATCAGATGCACCCACATGGCTGCCCCCAAAACATATAAAAGGAGGTGCGATAGATGTGGCAACATGTCACATGATGTAAATGTAATGTGCTTATCAGGATACATGATGTGACACGATGACACATATACAAACAGCAGTGAAAATACAGCAATTCGATGCCCACACCACTATGGTGACATACTCCGCTCTGGAAGAGTGATATAGTGATATGAAATATATCTGTCTCAAGTATGGCGACATAGTGGGACAAGAGGCGGAGATGCAGACTGTATGCCGCTTTACCTGTAAAAGGGTGAACGCAGCGGAATGCAATGAAGCAAGTACCCGACAAATAAGGAAGTGCCTTTGGCACACAGTATATGAAGTATGGGTGTTGAGTATGGCAATTTAAATTGGATGGCTGGAAAGCATGGGTATCATGTCACTTTGTGATATATGCCATCAGTGTAGAAGGTGGAATGGCAAAGTTTGGATTCTGGAGATGTGCTGAAATTCCTATAGATCAGTCCTTGCATTGTATGGCAGTGACTATGATACTTACCGCCAAGGCGGCACAAGTATGTTGCGGGAAGCCTATGGGTGCACAGTCAATATAGCGTCATTCATGCTTTGTTGCTCTTTTTTAGTATCTCTGCGTTAAAAAGCCTCGCCGAGCCTACTGGTTCGTCTGTGTTTTTTGCCTTGATCTACTAAAAAATAACTAACAGATCAAATAATTCCCTACATTGAATGTGCACCTCGGCTCTACTGATGAAAGAGCAAATGGAAGGAACGATAATGAAATGAACAGAATGAATGAGTCGAAAGAAGATGCAGTGCTGAAGGATGAAGTTAAAATTTGGTTTAATTTTGGATAATTTAAATTTAAAATCATAGAATATGTGTGAAGTGTCTAATAAAATAATTTTTTGTACATGCCATTCAGATTTAGATGAACTAGAGGATGCTTGGATATATGCAAGGTTTGTTGATGGAAAAGAAGAATATATAATTGGTATGCCAATCATGCCTAATTTTATTAATCCGGTGACGCATAAGGCAAACAGATACAGAATCTGCAGAATGTTGAACCAAAGAAATTGTTTTGATATTGACATTCTTCACATAGATAGAGATCAACTTCACCTTTCTTTTGATAAATATTCCTTGTTTTACTCATTTGAGTACAGAAATAGCAAATGGAGATCTATTGAATCGGAACCACTCATGATGGAATGGTATCACGATATTATTCATTACGGAAAAATGAAAGAAATGTACAAAATGTGACAAAAAATCATTTTGTTAATTGGTGAAAAATGTCTATCTTTCTATTCCAAATAAGGCGATAAAAGCAATATTTAAATATGACAATTACACAAATGAGATTTGAATTATTGGAGCTGGGATACCCTGTTGAAAATTTTTCTGATGCCTAAGTAATCAGAATTTATCCCAGAGCAAAAGCATCCTGGGATGATATTTATAATGAAATGATTTCAAGAGATTGCCTGGTAAATGATATAAGTCAGGAAATGATCTTAAGAAACTTTAAAATGATTGTAGATCTTGAATGGCCTATCTGTCAAAAGATGCCATACATAGGTCTATATTCTAATAATACAGGGCACCCAAGTAGAGAAAGTTGTAATTGCCAGCAAGAATCTCAATGAAATTAATAAAAGGGATTTATCAAATAACAAACTAAATTTTTGGTCAACTATATTTTTTATTTATTAAACAAAAACATCATAGTAAGTTTAGGTATTCACAAAAAAAAGTAACAAGAATATGACAATTGGAGAAATGAGAATCAAGCTAATAAAAATGGGCTTACCCGTGGAAGAATGGTCTGATGACAAAATAGCAGCTGATTACCCAAAATTTATGTTGCCTTGGTCAGAAAAAGTTAAAGCGTTGGAAATTCGATGTCTTCCTTTACATGAAATGAGCATGAATCCACCATTGTGGTACACAAACCGGGATGATTATTTTCATGCGAATTCCATCTGGCAATTAAAATACAAATAAAAAATAAACAGATGAAATGTCTACGGAATTGCAAGAAAGAATGTACTACAGAATCGTCTCAATGGAATGGCCAGAAGATCAAAAGGCATTTGGAAGTAGTCGCAATAAAGCTTTTGGAGAAGAACATAAAGACAGAGACAATGATTCTGCTCAGAATGAAGCCAGAAAATATAATAAAATGGAAAAAGTAAAATTATTAAGCATCGGTGGTTTAGGAATTGGTGCTACTATATACAGGTTGGCCGACGGAAGAATAATTGAAATTACTATTTCAGGAGGAATGTTGGATGAAGATGAAGATCCTTTTATTATACATGAAGATTATTATGACAATTTTGTGGTATGGTTCGAAGGTTATAAGAAAAATAGTGGATATAATTGGATTCGGTTTACGCCGGATTATATTCATTCTGATGTAAAGGATTATTTAAAAAATGAAGTAGATAATTATGTCAATGATAGCGGATACCCTATATATGGTAGAGAAAACTGGTACATTATGTTGGACTCTACGGACGATGATTAATTGTATCGCCAAACCTTTTTATCTGAATAATCAATAGGTGATTTCAAATTATTAAAAATGAATGTAACCAATTGTATTTTGTGTATTGCCGATCTTCACTATTTCTGTCCAGTTGTTATTTATTCCTTTGCCTTAAAATTGACACCTCACAGCATTGACCAACCAATATGCGGGTAATCTATAATTTCAGATGAGCTATGGTGGATTCGTCTTTTTTATGATAGACAAGACGTAGATCTTAGTCCACTTCATTTGGTCGCGTTTACTTTTTTTTCTCATTCCTATCTGCACAAAAATCACACTGTGTAACATTGGTTAACTTGACATTTGATACATTCATTAGCTTTGCACCATTAAAGCAATACTATGTCAGTAAAATATTTGACACCTCTATTATTTTTGTTTACTATTAGTTTTGGTTGCAGGCAATATCCACTCACCGGAAATATTGAGATGAATGGCTCCAATAAGTATCCAATGTTATATTTGGTCGATCCGGTGAGTTTCAATGCTTTGGCATCGTCCTATGCAGGCAAACTCATAGATTCAGCAATTATTGATAAAAAAGGAAATTTTAAGTTTGATAAATTGCCGGTTTCCAATGATAAAAAAATGTACATTCTGACAATCCAGAAAACAGGGGAAAATTATCCAAATCGTTTGGAAAATGACCCACCTGATTCAGGCAATTATCTACCATTCATATATCAATCACCGGAACCTGTCAAAATTCAATCGACAGCTGACAATCTCTTGAAAGATGCATCTATCCAGGGAAACACAAAAGGAAATGATGAAGTAGTGAAACTAATCAAAATGAGACTGGAATTATATAATCGGACGATACCGGATAAGGAAGAAGTCAATGAGTCAAACCTGATGGAACTGGAAAAAGCCAAATTTACCTATCAAAAGGAAATGATGTCCTCCCTCTATAAGAATACAGATGTCCTAATTAATGCTTTGGCTCTCAAATGGGTCAGCCCCTCAGGGGATTACGAACGTGTTCCTGAACTTGTCAAACAAACTTGTCAAAATTTAAATAAGACATCACCTGATCACCCTTGGACGATTCAGATTTGTAAGATCTCTGAATCCCTGCCTTTAACTCAGGGTGATTTGTTTCCGGATTTCCCAATGCCTATGGCGAATGGAGATACTGTAAATATTTATAAAATCCTGGGATCAAAACTGACAGTGATCGACTTATGGGCATCCTGGTGTGCACCTTGCCGCCTTGAAAATAAAAATACGCTGGTACCAATGTGGGACGAATTTCATAATAAAGGGCTTCAAATCATAGGATACGCATTGGATTCAGGTGAGAAAGCCTGGAAAAATGCTATTGAAAAGGATGGTGCTGACAGGTGGCTGCATGCATCACATTTGAAAGGTGATGTATCTCCATTATTTGACAAATTAAAAATAACAATGATACCTGCCAATTACATCGTAGATCATAAGGGAGTAATCCTGACTAAAAATCTTCATGGAGAAGAGTTGTATCAATGGGTTGCGAAATATTTTAAGTGATTCTTCTTAATCGATGGAAAGGTATGTAACTTTCGCTCCATTCAATAACTTATTATTGTAATGTTTTAGTTAACCTAAATTCCTTAATTTTAATGACTAAATCATTATTGTGGTGTGGCACTCGAGCCTTAACTGGCTTTTACTTTGTCCATCATGTTTCATTTAGTACAACTCTTATGCCTTGTGCTTTCCTTTTTGTAGGCAAGTTCAATATGATACATTTGACGAAGCAATTAGATATCTGAAAATACATCAAAATAGAAAATTACCCTTTCAATATAATTACTTCCTGAAACCATTTCATAAGCGATGATTTAACCATATCTTTACAGAACACTAGTTTGGTATGTTCCACAATACAGTATTCCATGATGTTAGATGTCCAAATTACCAGAAAAGCATAAATTCGTTGATCTTTCGGACTATGGAAGGCCAATTGCTAAAGTTATAGCATCCTCATTGATGAATACTACTTTCACCCCTATTCACGTTACTATTGGCTTTATAATATCTGGCCTCATTGCCGTTTTTTTCATTATTCAGGGTTATTATTGGCTGGCAGCATTCTTTTTAATTTTGAAGTCTGTTCTGGATGCCGCAGATGGTGAATTAGCTCGTATAAAACAAAAACCATCTTATACCGGTCGTTATTTTGATTCTATAGCAGATATTATATTAAATGCTTTAATTTTTATTTCAATTTGGTATATTACCGACACTTCCATTTGGATATGCCTTTTGGCATTCCTGGGCTTGCAATTACAAGGCACACTTTACAATTTCTACTACGTTATTTTAAGAAATAAATTTGCAGGGGATACTACCAGTCGTGTGTTTGAAAACATAACACCAATAGGTCTAAAGGGCGAAAAACAAATACATGTGAATATTCTTTTTGGTCTGTATAAAATGCTCTATGGTCCATTTGATAAAACCATTTATGCCTTGGATAGAAATGCAGAAAAAGGAAGAGTTTTACCAAATTGGTTGATGACAAGTGTATCTACATTGGGTTTGGGTTTCCAATTACTCATTATCGCTGCTATGCTTGTATCAGGCTTAAAAGCCATTATTCTACCTTTCTTTTTAGCTTATACCGCTATGGTTTTTGTTTTTATTGGTATTAGAAAGTCATTCTTTTAAAAAAACATTTAAAAAATGAATCCCCTTTTATGTGAGACCGATTTGACAATGATTTAGAGAAATAAAAAAGTAAACTGTCGAAGTGTGAGTATCAAATAGCACAAAATAAAAAATAAAGTATGGATGGTTACAGTTCTTATTAAGGAATTTGATGACATAATTATTACAAAGATGTTTAAATGAAATAATAGTGGCACCAATTACTAAACCGAATGAGTCTATTTCAAAACCAACAAGATAAAAATAAGCTAACATTTAATTTCAATTTAAGTCATGGATAAGTTTCAAGGGATCTACCAAAACACAATTAACTATTTTACCCAAAATTATATCAATTTAGTTCTGACAATTTTGTTTTTTGTTATTGGATTTATACTGGTCAATTTTTTAAAAAAGAAATTAAAAGTAAGACTTCGGGAAAAATCTGATAATCCTGTTGCCGCTACTTTTATTTCTCAACTTGTAAGTTTTATTTTTAAGTCTATTATCATTTTAATTTCTCTATATGTGTTGGGGTTAAATGATTTTACATCCAGTGTTTTAGCAAGTGCCGGGGTGTTAACATTGGTTATCGGCTTTGCTTTTAAGGATATTGGGGAAAATTTTTTAGCAGGAATTATCCTTGCATTCAAAAGTCCGTTTAGGGTCAATGACTTGATTGAATCCGGCAATATATATGGCTACGTAAGGGACATAAATATTAGAGAAACCATCATTAAAACGCCGGATGGCAAAGATGTATTTTTACCCAATTCCATTATTCTGAAAACTCCATTATTTAATTACACCATTGATGGCTTTTTGAGATATGAATTTATTGTTGGATTTGATTACGGAGATGATATTTCGCTAGGTATCAAAACAATTTTAGAAACTATAAATAAAATAGATAGTGTCCTGAAAGGAGACAAAAAAACAGCGGTGGTAATCGATGAGTTGACAACAAGTACAATCAATGTAAGAGTGCTTTTTTGGATTGATACATTTCAATCAACATCCAGAACATTTCACCATACTATTCGCTCGCAGGTGATGAATGATGTTGTTGTTGAACTTACCAGGAATGGATTTTATCTGACTGCAAATATTATAGAAATTAAAAATTATAAGCAAAAATTATAAACTAATTCTACTTTGTCAAATTTAGTAAAAAGCAATCGGTTTTTCAATTACCACTGGGCTTCAGCCAGTGGAACAAAGTAAACATTATAATGGTTTTAGCCTAAAACTTCCGTATTTTGACTAAAGTCAACTCATTTTTTCATTAATAGGCCCACAGACTAAAGTCTGTGGCAATTGATTTGAATTTTCAGTAATCCGTCAGGAAGTATGTTTATTTAAGAGAATTCATAAAACACCATGTTTTTTCTGGTAAAATTGTAATTTAACAAAGTAGAACTAAATAGTATGACAATGATTTAGAAGAAAAAATTATTAGAATTATCTGAAATACATAGTGCATTTTGCGTTTCAATTTTCATACCCACACATCGTGCTGATAAAGAAGCTAATAGCGGAAAAGATACCATAAATCTTAAAAATCAACTGAAAGATATTAAATTCAAACTCGGTCACCATGGTATGAGAGAACAGGAAATTGAAAAGTTTTTAAAACCTGCCAACGACTTAGTAAATGACAACGAATTTTGGAGACATCAATCGGATGGATTAGCAATTTTTATGTCAGACGATTTATTTGAAAAATATTCTGTGCCGGTTTATTTTGAAGAGTTTAACTACCTTTCAAATGAATTTTATTTAAAACCATTAATACCTTTATTTAATGGCGACGGACTGTATTATTTGCTCACCCTCAAAATTGATGAAGTTAAACTCTATGAAGGAACAAGGAATAACATAACAGAAATAATGATTTATGATTTAATACCTTCCCAATTAGAAGATACTGTTGGATATGATTATGAACAAAAAAGTTTACAATCCCGATCACAACAAGGTAATAAAGGCAAAGGCATGTTTCACGGTCGTGGGGATCGCGATTCGGACAAGAAAAACGAATTAGTGAGGTATTTCAGGGACATTGATAAGGGGTTAATGACCATGTTGCATGATGACCAAAAGCCGCCTTTAGTGATTAGTTGTTTAGATTATCATTTCCCGATTTATCAGGAAGTAAATACCCATCAAAATCTTTTTCCAATTACATTTCCGGTAATCCAGCCGACAAGGATGTTACCTTATTGCATGAAGAATCCTGGGAATTGGTACAACCTTATTTTAGTAAAACCAGACAAGAAAAATTCGATCAGTTTTTAAAATTTATTGGAACAGGAAGGGCTTCATCAGACATTACTGAAATTTTACCTGCCGCTATTGAAGGGAAAGTAGATACACTTTTTATAGAAAATAGATCTGATATTTTTGGTATCTATAACCCATCAGCCCAAGATTTAATCATTCAGAATACCCATAGAGTCCCAAATGTTTCTTTAATGAACCTTGTGGCAATGAAGGCTTTGAAAAAAGGCGGAACGGTGTATTTATTCGAAAAGAAAGATGCACCTGATGTCTCATCTAATATAAATGCCCTTTTTAGATATTAAAGGAAAATCAAGCAGCCAGCACTCAATCGGGTTGAGGACCGTTGGTCATTATATCGACGGCTTATCCCTGATTCTGGCGAACCAGATATCTAAAAAACCATAAGTAGTCCTGTGATTTCTGGTGATTATGTAAGTAAAAATTACCTGAAGCATACCAATGATCATTGCAAAGAAAAGATATTTTTGTCATGATAAAAAAAATCATCATCAGAGAAAGGAAAAAAGGATCTTAAGTGTAGATGCTTATTTTTATCTCGTAAATGACAGAAAAACCTGTCATTGTAACAGACAATAAAAACAAAAACAATAATATTGAAATAGATATATGGCAGTAAAAAACAAGACAACTGAAACAGAAGCTGATGTAAAAGATTTCATTAATTCATATGTCAACAACGCACAAAAAATAACTGACAGCTTTGAACTAATTCAACTAATGTCAAAATGGTCAGGGTATGCACCCAAAATGTGGGGACAAACCATAATTGGATTTGGAAGATACCACTACAAATACGCTAGCGGACATGAAGGCGATGCACCATTGATAGGGTTCTCGCCTCGAAAAGCTGCATTTTCACTATATGTATTTTCGCAAACGGAAGATAATAAGCATTTATTGGCCGACTTAGGAACCTTCCAAATCAGTAAAACCTGTATTTATATAAAGAAATTGTCCGACATTAATATTTCTATATTAGAGATACTTTGTAACACAACTATTGAATATCTCACCTTACATCACGAATGTGGTTGTAGGGAAGAGTAGAAGTTTTAAAGATAAGGCGTAAAAATTAAGACATTTGCGTACCTTGAGAGTGACTAAACTGTCAGGAAATGGGGAATGGGAGTAATCCCAATAAAGGAACCTTAACTATTAAATCACAAACAAAGCCAAGGAAAAAAAGGAAAAAAGAGAATTTAATGTAATTTTACAACATTCAATATTATTTTTGAACAGGCTATTGAAATCAAAAGGAGTAAAATTCAAAATTAGTTTGCCATCTATATTACAAAATTTAAAAAAACAAACATTATGAAATATTTTAAAATTCTTTCAATACTGATGCTAAGTATAGTCATCTCTTTCTATGGCTGCAAGTACAATACTAATGCCGATAAACAAGAATCCGGACAATCGCAGGAAGTTTCAAATACACCAGCTCAACCAAATGCTGCGACAGCTGAACCTGCTCAAAATGCAGCCGGAGTATGGCATTTTACCTGTCCAAAAGGATGTGCCGGAGGAGCCGGAGCGGCGGGTAATTGTGCCACTTGTGGCGGTCCTTTAGCCCATAATGCGGCTTATCATGACAATGCTAATAGTATGCCGATGACTACACCCAGCTCTCCGTCAGCCACCCCTCCTGCTGTTGAACCTGCTCAAAATGCAGCTGGAGTATGGCATTTTACTTGTCCAAAAGGATGTGCGGGTGGAGCCGGAACTGCGGGTAATTGTACCACCTGTGGCGGTCCATTAGCCCATAACGCAGCTTATCATCAGTAAGGTGTAAGGTGTTTTGATTTAGAAGGTAAGTGGATGGTTTTTTTTGGACAAATTTCTGCAACAATATAAAAATATTTTGCTGGTATAAAATTTGTAAAACAACTTGATTACAGAAGTTGTGGATAAGAAAATTAGAGACAAATATAATGGAAATGATTGACAGAGATTATTTTCGTGTCATAACCATGGCTACTATCGGTATATGCATAAGAATAAATAACAAAAAATAAAGCAAAATTTTTATCTTAGTATAAAGTATAAAAACGTCAACATTAGAATAAAAAAATCAAATAATTAATCAGCTAAGTAAAGCAGATGATCATTAGTTGAGAGAATTATTGGACAAGATTTTGGGCGAAAAATAAAAAGCACCAACCATAACAAGTAATACAAGATGTCAGCATTGGTTATCAAATATTATGCAAAATATTGAAACGGTTTTCTTCCTATAAGCATGAAAAACCGGTCTCATCCCTAAATATTTAAACATACTCTTAAATGATAAAACTTTAGGCAAAGTGGAAACACTCAAAAAAGATAAATACGGGCAGGAATTAGGCGTTGAAATACATTCTGATAAAATCAAACAACTGAGCATAGAGAGAAACCGGATACAAGAACAACTTGGTGAATTTGCAGATGTGTGACGTGCTAAATTTCAAAGTTTGAAAACAACCCGGAAAACGTAACTATTTGAGCACTATTGAAGATATTCAATACCCTTAAAGCAAAGGTTAAGTTTGAAAAAAAAGAAAACACTTGAGTTTACTTAAGACACAACAAGTAACATTTTTAATTGGCAACAGTACCATGACTTTTAAACCGATGTAGTTGAAACCAATTTTAGCATTTATAAACCCCTTTCAATGAGTGGCAGACATGCACACTCCATAGCCAGATAGCTCTAAAGAGGAGTGCCCAACTCTTCAATATCTAAACATTTACTACCTAAATGGTATTAAAATATTTATAAAATGTTAAAACAAAACAATAATGATTAAAAACATCTTCAATCCAGGCAATTATCCTAAAAACATAGACTATGTATTGTTGTTACTCCGCCTTGGGGTTGGAATTTTTATGTTGACACATGGCATGGGTAAGTATTCTAAACTTTTCGCAGAAGGTCCGATAAAGTTTGCTGATCCAATAGGCGTTGGAGTTACTGCTTCATTGGCATTGGCCTTTTTTGCAGAAGTATTTTGTTCAATCTTGTTGATTTTGGGTTTGGGTACACGTCTAGCGGCGGTTCCGTTGTTGATCACCATGTTGGTTGCAGCTCTTATAGTTCATGCAAATGATGGCTTCGGGAAGCAGGAATTACCCTTGATGTATTCAACGATTTACTTGGCTATTGCAATAGCAGGGGCAGGTAAAATATCAATAGACAATTGGATTTACAATAAAATGAATTCATAGCAGATTTATTTCAAATTCATGAACAATGAAAAGAAATCATTTCATAAAAACATTGTTATCAATTCCACTAACAGCTGCATCCATGAAACTGAACGAACTAAATAAAATGACAGAATCTCTGAGCAGCACTGAAAGAATGCCTGTGTTGTTTCTGGGTCATGGCAGTCCGATGAATGCCATAGAGGAAAATGAATTTGTAAAAAGTTTCAGAAGTCTCGGTCAAACCATTACCAAACCCAATGCTATTTTATGTGTGAGCGCGCATTGGGAAACAAGAGGCACTTTTGTTACTGCTATGGAAAAGCCCAAAACCATTCATGACTTTGGTGGTTTTCCGCAAGAGTTATTTGATGTGCAATATCCTGCACCCGGAAGCCCTGATCTGGCAAGAGAAATAAAATCGCTGATCAAAAAAACAGAAGTTGGTTTGGATGATAAGTGGGGCTTGGATCATGGTGCATGGAGTGTGGTAAAACACATGTACCCAAATGCCGATGTGCCAGTCATTCAATTGAGTTTGGATTATACGCAAACACCCCAGCATCATTATGAGTTAGCAAAAGAGCTAAAATCACTTCGCAAAAAAGGTGTGTTGGTCATTGGAAGCGGAAACATGGTTCACAATCTTGGCCTGGTAGCCTGGGATAGATTAAACCAACAATATGCATTTGATTGGGCAACAGAAGCGAATGAGAAAATGAAAAAACATATCATCAGTGGCGACCATCAAAAGCTGATTAATTTTCGTTCGGAGGGCAAAGCATTTGATCTGGCCATCCCTACAGCTGAACATTATTTGCCTCTGATCTATATTCTAGCTATGCAGGAAGAGAGTGAAAAAGTGAGTTTGTTTAATGACAAAGCTGTAGCTGGTTCATTGACCATGACATCAGTGAAAATTGGGTAAATCTTTACCCCTTGTACCGCAAAGTTATACTATTTGACTTACAATGAACTCTAGTAAAACACCAACAAAAACACAAAATCACCAAATGAATAAATGGCTGAACAACATCAAGCTCGAAGGAAAATTGGTAAAGCTCGAACCCCTATCACTACATCACCTGGAAGGTCTAACAGATGCAGTAAAAGATGGTGATTTATGGGACTTATGGTACACTTCTGCACCGGAGCCATCAAGTGTCCAAAGCTATATCGAAACAGCGATGGATGAATTTGCAAATGACAGGTCACTTCCATTTGCCATCATCAGGACGAGTAATTATAAAATCATCGGCACGACCAGATATATGCATGCGGATGCGAAAAACAAAAGGCTGGAGATTGGGACTACCTGGTATTCCAAGTCTGTGCAAAGGACGGGAGTAAATACTGAATGTAAATATCTGTTGCTTCAATATGCTTTTGAAGAATTGGAATGTATCGCAGTGGAATTCAGGACGCACTGGCATAACCTTCAATCCAGAAATGCGATAGAAAGACTTGGTGCAAAACAAGATGGCGTCTTGCGAAACCACATACTTGACAAGTACGGTTGCCTTAGAGATACGGTGGTTTTTTCGATACTCAACAGCGAGTGGAATACAGTAAAAAAGTCTCTGGAGTATAAGATGACTAAGAGGTATTTGGGCTTATAGATTTGATAGACCTTAGATGACTAAGACAGACTTATTAAACATACGATTTGCCTATCAAATATTCGTATCAAATGATCTTATGAATTATCGTTCATAAACCAATGAGTTCAGTTTAATATATGGGTCAAATGAAGATTGATATCCATGCGTTTTAGGTAACATAGAGTTATTTTTGCGAAAGAGATTTGGTTTTCTTATACGGCTTTTTCAATGTACATTTCATTTAAAATCACCCTTTATCTCCTACAGAATAAGAAATGTATTGGTATTGCCAAATAGCATCAACTGATCTAATAATTTTTGGAGCTGAATAATTTATAACCTGCTAATATTCTATGTATGAAATACTAACTACTCTATGATCAGCTTTCTTGTTACTTGGTTTCCATCATAGTTCAATTGGATAAAATAGAGTCTTTTATCGATATTTGTCGGCAATTGAAAACTATTTTCTCTCGTGATATTGGTATTATAAACCTTGATTTGCTTCAAATCACTTGTCAAAATCAAGATTTCATTTGGCAGAATGGCTTTATTGTTAAAATTGATATTAATCGAACCGCGACTTGGATTTGGGAATATAGAGATTTGTTTGTTCTCTAATTCTTTATCATGTGTGGAAGAAACATCTTTTACGAAACCTATTTTACTTAATGCTGGTTGGATTTCCGGGTTTTTCATAAAATTATTCCAAAGCATTCCGGTTCGATGATTTTGAATCATACATAATATTGGGCCTTGATCTATAGCCAGATAGGAGTCTGCATACCAGTTTTGATTTCCATTGAAAGCATCATAAAACCCATTAAAACCTAAAAGTTTTTCGCCTTCTACAAAATAAAAATACTTCAATGCATCCATACTTTCTTTTGGTGTGTAAGGCATGGATGATAATGCAGCAGTCGGAGTAATGGTTCCATTATCTCTGTTTCCAGGTTCGTGAGCCAAATATCCCCATGGATTATCCGAAGCGGTTAATCCTCAACAATTTTCACTGTATTTCTTATGATTTTGTGGATTATAAATACAATATCCACGATTAATTAAAGTATGATTTCGGTTCTGTTCAAAGTAGTTTGTAAATCCATCTTTGATACCACGTGGGTCAAATCCTAAAAATGAATAATGCGCAAAAAACAATGGTCCTCCATATGCCGGTCCGACAGGCAGCTTATAACCAAACCAAGTGTTTCCATTTTTATAATTTGAAGAAGTCCAACCCGAATTCCAATATGATGCCGGAACTCCATGCGTCGGCGAAGCAATAGCCAATAGATATACAATCAAAGCTTCATTGTAGCCTCTTATTTTAAAATTCATTTGCCATCCATAATTTGGCGACCAATGCCAATATAAAAATCCGGAATCATTTCTCGCATACCAATCCCATTCTACATCTTCATACAATTTAGTGATGATGCCTCTGATGGCTTTTTCGGTTGCATTGTCCTGATCAAAAAACTGTCGTGCGGTCAATAAACCTTGCATAAGAAATGCCGTTTCGACCAAATCACCACCATTGTCAAACTGACTAAAAGGCACTACTTTTCCTGTTTTCCCATTCAGCCAATGTGGAAATACTCCATGAAATTTATCTGCAAACTGTAAGAAACTAATAATCCTTATGATTCTTGTAATTCCTTCTTCTCTCGTGATATACCCATTTTCGATACCGACCAATAATCCCATGATGCCAAATCCAGATCCACCTGTTGTAACGATATCTCCACTAGAATTTCTTTCTTTTGCCAGACCAGAGTTCGGATGTGCGTCATCGTAAAAATATCTAAAAGTGTATTCCTGGACCATGTCCATCAAATGATCGTCATTCATTTTATATTCCACCATTTTAATGGTATCGGACTTTAAAACTGATTGATTCAATCCATTTAAAGCATCTATGTAATAATAGAATGTATCCAATTTAGCTGGATCACTGAAGTCTAAATACTTTTTAGTTGTCACCGTTTTTACAGCTTGAAAATTTGAGTTATTTGTGGACCGCATTATTTTAAAATATTCAATACCTGCCATTTCAGTTGTTTCCCAAGCTAATTCTGTATGTCTCTCATAAGTTATTGCTTTAGTTATTGTCAATTTCTGACTATAGCTTTTAGCAAAACTGCAAAATATGATTACCGCAACAAACCAAACCACTCTATTCATAACAGCTATTCATGACTTTAAAACACTCAATAACCCTTGTTTTGTTTTAAAAATCCACCACTTAAATCTATCTCAGACTGTGGCAATGGAAAGAGTTCATGCTTATTTACGATAAATTGTTTCCCAACTTTCTTCATCACTTCTGCTTGGTTATTCCATCTTTGTAAGTCAAACCATCGAAGTTGTTCCATGGCAAGTTCAGATCTTCGCTCTTTGCGTATAGCAAATCTGAGGTCCTGTTGGTTTGTAATCGTCAAGTCTTTAAGGATAAAAGTGTTCGTTCCCCTTGCTCTTTTTCTAACCAAATTTACATAGGTCAAAGCTTTTGCAGAATTTGAAACTTCATTTGCAGCTTCAGCAGCTAGCAATAAAACATCAGCGTATCGAAGCAATCTAATATTTCCTGGACCATTGTCTTGCAGACCAGCATGACTTGGTACCCAAGCTTTTTGATTGAATCTGGCATTCAGAATTTCAGGATTATTCTGAACAATGGTCAATCCATCAGGCAAAACTTCTCCTACGTAAATAATTGTTGCTTGCCTTCTTGGATCACCTGCTTCATAATTGGCAATGAGGTCATCACTAGGACGATTAAATCCCCAGCCAAGATTCGGTACACCACGCACACCTTGAACCATATTATAGGGTGTTGCACCTGAACCAACTACGGAAGATTGTAAGGCAACAGCACCGATTTCAAACATACTCTCACTTCCATTTTCGCCTTCACGAGTAAATATTTGACCATAATTTGTCAATAAACTGTACTCTCCACTATTGATTATTTCTTCACACAATGATAGAGCTGGCCCAAATTTGCCTTGAACCATATATAGCTTTGCTAAGATACCTTTGGCTGCTCCTTTTGTGGCTCGACCTAAATCTTCAGATTTGTATTTTGATTTTTCCGGCAATACAGATATTGCGTCTAGTAAATCTTTTTCAATCAGAGCATATATCTCATTTTTGGGCTTTCTTTCTTGCGTAAAATACTGGTTTTCTGTTAATTGGCTTGTAATCAATGGCAAATCTCCAAACCACTGAACCAATCTAAAATAATTGAAAGCTCTTAAAAACTTTGCTTCACCAACTAACCTAGCTTTTAATGTTTCTGACATTTTAATTCCCGGAATCTTTTCAATCGCCAAATTCGCCCTAGAAATGGTTCCATAATGGCCTTTCCAAATCGAAGAAAATGTCTGATTGGTCGCATCGAAAAAGAAGTCATCAATTTCCGCCAAAAATGGTCCATCATTCTGAGTAGAACCTTTGTCAGCATCATCACTTATAACATCTGTTGCACCGATGTATGGCAATCCACAATATTCCCATGATCTGAAATTAGAGTAAATGGCATTGGTCGCCCAAATAGCATGATCTTCATTTTCAAAAAATGTATCAGATGTAAGATTACCTTTTGGTTTACGATCCAGAAAATCATCTGAACAACTTATAATTGTAATTCCTAAAACTAATAAAATTATTTTTTTCATGATCTTCATTTTTAAATTAGAATTTGGTTTCGATTCCAAATTGAAAAGATTTAGCTATCGGATATTCTCCGGTATCAAAACCTACTTTAAATGGACTATTTCCATTTGGAAATTCTGGAGAATATCCGGTAAAACTTTGTCTGGTCCATAGATTTGTGCCCGAAACAAAGATTCTAAATCCTTCCATTTTGATTTTGGAAATTAATGCTTTTGGAAAAGAATATCCCAGACTTACAGAACGAAGTCTGAAGAATGATCCATCCTGAACAAACCGGTCACTGACTCTATAATTATGTCCACCATTTGTGACTCTTGGTTCTGAAGTTGATGGATTTTCAACAGTCCAGGCATTTGCCACATGTGATTCCCAATTGTAAACTGCAAATCTCAAAGACTCTTTTTCATTATATACTTTGTTGCCACTTACACCAAAGAAATCAATAGACGCATCAAACCCCTGATATCCAGCACCTAAGTTAAAACCATAGGTCATTGTTGGTATAGGACTACCGAGATACGTTCTATCTTTGCCGTCTATTTTGCCGTCTTCATTGATATCTGCATATTTTAAATCTCCAGGCACTTCACCACCGGCGATAGCGCTGCTTGCAATTTCTTCTACACTTTGAAAAACACCTGCTACCTGAAAACCATAATAAGCTCCTATAGGTAGGCCGACTAGTGTCCTTGAAGCTGGTTCACCATTAACAAATGCATCAAATATTTCGTTTTTCCCTGTGGCCAAAGCCAAGACTTCATTTGTCACAGGAGAGATACTTGCTCCAATATTATAACTAAATTTTCCTGCTTGACGCCAATTTAATCCAATATCCACACCTGAATTTAAGACTTCAGCCGTATTGACAAATGGACTATTCTGAGAACCTACATAATCAGGAATTGGCACAGCTGCAATAATATCATAAGTATGCCTTCGATAATAATCTGCTTCAATCTCTAACCGATTATTTAAAAAACCTGCTTCCAAACCGAAATCTATCTGCCGGGATACTTCCCACTTAAGATTCGGATTTGAAATGGATAATAATGTTGCACCTTGATTCAGGTTTTCACTATAACCGAATACGGCATATTGACCACTATTTATAAGTGATGATGTTGGATATCGATTCGAAACAGCTTGATTTCCCAGTATTCCATAACTCATACGAAGTTTTAACCGATCAAAAGTGTTTATGCCTTTAATAAATTCTTCTCTGCCTAAATTCCAACCTATACTCGCTGAAGGAAAGTAACCTGTTCTATTTTCAGGAGTAAAACGACTTGATTTGTCAACCCTCATAGAAGTGGTAAAAAGGTATTTATCTTTGAATACATAGTTTGCCCTAAATAAGATGGAGTTTAATGCCTCATCAGATGCTCCGCCATAGTTCATTTGAGTAGTGTCATTTCCTGAAGATAGATACAATAACTCATCTGCTGTACCAGGGAAATTTTCTCTGCTTGCACCAAAAAATTCGGAT
The DNA here is from genome assembly GCA_016722285.1 of Saprospiraceae bacterium. GTDB lineage: Bacteria > Bacteroidota > Bacteroidia > Chitinophagales > Saprospiraceae > OLB9. The sequence continues at coordinate 36,842 of JADKGI010000023.1, read as the reverse complement.
TTTCTTTCTTCCGCTGTATATCCAAACAAAAGACCTAAACTATGGTCCTTCCATTCCTTTAAAAAGTTTAATGTTTGTTCCCAAATCCAATTTTTAGTCGATCCCGTTTCTATAGACAACCTATCATTTTTATTTAATTGTGAAGGACTTGCTTCAAACTTTGGCTCAAAACCTCGAGTCTTTGAATCAGAAAAATTATATCCAAAGTTTGATCTGAATTTAAGGTTTTTAAGTATTGAAATTTCACCAAACATATTACCTAATAAGTTACTTCCGTTTTTGTATCTATTACTTTTATAAAATTGATCAACTAATGGGTTCCCTAAAGCAAGACCAAAAAATGTGGGATCAGTAAATATGCCATCTGAATTATAAACTGGCAAAACAGATGGAATCCGATAAGCCGATGTAATCACATTTGGGCCCAATTGTTCCTTAATTACAGAATATGAAACATTATTTCCAAGAGTGAACCAAGGCTTGAGCTTCATGTCTAAGTTCAATCTGAATGTACCACGATCATATGAAGTATTCTTGATTATACCGTCTTGATTAAAGTAGTTTGCACTAAAATTATAAGTCACAGTTTCGTTTCCTCCATTAGCGCCAAATTGGAAATTGGACATTGGTGCTGTTCTCAATATCTCCTCTTGCCAATCAGTACCGACTCCTAAGCTATCAGGGTTTTTATAATAATTTTGGTTTCGAAGTTGATTATACGCTTTTGCGAATTGTGCCCCAGTCAATAAATCTATCTTTCTAACAGTTTGCTGCTGTCCATAATACGAAGAAAATGTAAGCTGAGCTACATCGCGTTTCTTGCCTGTTTTTGTTGTGATTAGTATTACACCATTAGCACCTCTACTTCCATAAATTGCAGCAGATGATGCATCTTTAAGGACTTCAATACTCTCTACATCTTGTGGATTGACAGATGAAGCGTCTTCTGTGATCATCCCGTCTATTACATACAAAGGATTAGCGTTGTTTAGCGTACCTGTTCCTCTGACTCGTATGATTGCCCCAGCTCCAGGAGAACCTGAAGCAGGAGAAACATAGATTCCAGCAATCTTTCCCTGGAGTGCTTGTTCGACATTTGCAGTCGGGATTCGGACCAATTCTTCTCCCTTAAGGCTACTGACTGCTCCTGTCAGGTCACTCTTTTTCTGTACGCCATATCCAACGACGACAATTTGTTCGATTAAGACAGCAGAACCATCAAGGCTGATATCAAGTTGATTTTTATTATTTACAGCTACTTCACGATCATTATATCCAATATATTTTACTACCAATATGGCATTCGGATTACTTACGGTTATTTTGTACGTGCCATCGATATCAGTGATAGTACCATTTGTCGTTCCTTTTTCTTCAATAGTAGCACCTATCAATGATTCGCCATTGCTGGTGGCAGTTACAATTCCTGAAACCTTATGCTGTGCAAACCCAATGGTTGATTCTACTATTATGAGAAATAAAACTAACTTCCATTTTGCTAAATTGCTTTTCATTTCTATTTATTTTTATTTATCAAAGTCACTCTGACTGCATTTTGTGTATCGGAATCAGAACCAATAAAAATATCAAATTCACCAGGTTCTGTTCCCCACTTCATTTCTCGATTATAAAAAGAAAAATCTTCTTTATTCAACTCAAATGAGATGGTTTTACTTTCACCTTTTTTTAGAAACTCTTTCTTAAAAGCTTTGAGCTCTTTTACTGGCCTTGTAACGCTTGCAACCAAATCCCTAATATACAACTGTATGGTTTCTTCACCATCGTAATCACCGATGTTTTTGATATTTACAGAGGCTATAAGCTTTTCATCAGCACTAAAATTTGTTTTATTCACCATTGGTTTATCGTATTTAAAACTAGTATAACTCAACCCATAACCGAAGGAAAATAAAGGAGTATTTGGCATATCAAGATACTTGGTATTCCATTTTGATGTCGGATCGAAAGGTCTTCCTGTGCTCTTGTGATTATAATAAACAGGGATTTGACCCTCGTGTCTTGGAAAACTAATCGGCAGTTTTCCTGAAGGATTATAGTCACCATACAATACATCAGCGATGGCATTTCCTGCTTGACTTCCCAACCACCATGCTTCGATTAATGCATCTGAGTTGTCTTTCACATCTCCCAAAATAAGAGGTCTTCCATTCATAACGATGGTAACTACAGGTTTCCCTTCAGCTCTGATCATTTTTAACAACTCTTCTTGTACTCCCGGAATTCTAATTTGAGCTTTAGATGCTGCTTCTCCACTCATGTCCTTACTCTCACCAATGGCGACAATAACCAAATCCGCCCCACTAATTCTATTTTTTACTGATTCAAATGCAGACTTGTCATTTCCTTCAATCTCACAAGCCTTGACGTAATTAAAAACGATGTTTTTTGCAAGTGGATTTTGTTTTAATCCACTAAGTAAACTTACACAATGTCTTGCTTCGCCAGATCCAGACCAGGCACCTATTAAATTCTCTTTGTCATCAGCAAGTGGTCTGACTACTAAAATCTGATTTACTGTTTTCTTGATTGGCAGAATACCATTATTCTTTAATAAGACGATGGATTTTTTAGCCATACTCCGACTTGCAGAAATATGTGCATCATTCATAATAGTCTCCTTCTCTCTTTCCTTTGATGAAAATTTAAATGGATCTTCAAATAATCCTATCTTCTTTTTAATTTGAAGAATTCGTCTAACGCTGGCGTCAATTTGAGCGATTTTAATTCTGCCATCCTGTAAGCCTGCTTTTATCTTTTCCTGGAAAATAGCGCCCTGCATATCCATATCTACTCCAGCATTCAAAGCTAAAATTCCGGCATCTGTCTCATTTGCAGCAACTCCATGACTGACCATCTCATTGATGGATGTATAATCTGTGACTACAAAACCATCAAACTTCCATTCATTTCTCAATATGTCGGTCAATAAATACTTACTTCCTGAAGCAGGTACTCCATCAACATCATTGAACGATGTCATTACTGTCAAAGCTCCTGCATCTATTGCAGCCTTATATGGTGGAAGATAGGTTTCTCTTAATACACGATCACTCATATCAACAGAGTTGTAATCTCGTCCTCCTGCCGGAGCTCCATACGCTGCAAAATGCTTTACACATGCGATCAACCTATCGGCTTTATCAAAATTATTGCCTTGAATACCTTTCACTCTTGCTTCCGCAATCTTACTTCCAAGGTATGTATCTTCACCGGAGCCTTCCATCACTCTACCCCATCTAGGATCTCTGGAAATGTCCACCATTGGCGCAAATGTCCAATGCAATCCGGAAGCAGCTGCTTCTTTTGCCATGATGTATGCAGAATTTTCCATTTCTTTTAAATCCCAACTTGATGCCTCACCAAGTGGAATTGGAAACATAGTCTTGTATCCATGGATGACATCATATCCAAAAAGTAATGGAATTTTCAACCTTGATTGTTCGACGGCTATTTTCTGAAGCCTCGTTGTAAAATCTACAGTATGACTATTAAACAAAGCACCACATCTCCCTGATTTAATATCATCTTCATATCCACCTCTGATAGTTGGTCCGGTAGATTCCCAATCTGTAGTAAATAGTGTCATCTGCCCTAGCTTTTCATCTAAGGTCATTTGACTAATCAGATTTTCAATAAAAACATCCTTGGAAGGATCATTTTTTTGAGCAATGTTATTTTTAGAGCAACTTATAAATAACAAAATGGCAAAAAAGGCAAAAAACTTATTCTTCATCGATTTTAATTTTATCTAACCAGCCTCCCTTAAAGCCAGCTTTTTTTAGACCGTTAATAATATAAGGATTCTTTTTCATCGTTTTCCATATCAAGGATGTTTCATGATTTTGGATCATCAATACAATTGGACCTTGATCTATACCGAGATATTCAAAATCAAACCAGCCATTTGGATATTCGGGTGACTTATAGGTCAAATTAAAAGCATCTTTAAAACCATAAGGACCAATAAGTTCTTTATAATATGTATTCCAAAGTGAACTTAAACAAGCTTCAGATTCTTTAGGTGTAAAAACAAAAGATCCACCAGCCGCTGTTGGAGAAATTGTTCCATCATCAACCACTTTGAAAGATGAAGCACCTCGTGCTCTATAGTCAAAAAACTGTCTTTCTTTACCATCAATTTTGAGTGAGGCATTTACTGGACCATCACATGCCGTCAATCCCCAACATTGTTTTCCATATCCAATGTATTCGTTCGGATTATCTATACAGTAAGCTCTGTTAGACAAACTAGCTTTGACAGAATTATTGAAATAATCGTCGTCATTTGCCATCATAAAGCTGTCTCTGATACCTTTGAAATCAATCCATATATGGCTATATTGATGTCCAAATAAAGGTTCGAACTGAATGTGTCGAAGGCCATAATATATATCTGACTCATAGGTTTTACTCCACTCAGACCAAGATCCATCAGGTATAGGATGGGTGGGTGAACCCAAAGCCATGACGAGAAGAATCATAGCTTCATTGTAGCCATGCCAATCATTTTCGATAAATCCTTTTTCCGGATGCCAGCCCATACTCATCTTTCCATTAGCTTTCATCATCCAAGTCCAATCTACACGTCGATATAGCTTTTCAGCAAGCATTCGGATCTCAATTTCTTTAGGATCATTTATGTTATCAAAATACGACATGACACTTAATACACCTGCCATGAGCAAACCAGTATCTATAGATGACAATTCAACATTTTTGTACCTTCTAGCCTTATCAGGAGTTAGAAAGTGGTAGAAAAAGCCTTTATATCCACTGACTCCTGATTTGTCCGGACCTTGAGGTAATTCCCAAAGAGTGTTTAGAGTTTGTTGCACTCGTTCTGCGGCTTGAGCTCGGGTGATATATCCATTTTCTATTCCAGTCAAGTAGGCACTCAATCCGAACCCGGTTGCTGCAATACTTGAAAAAGGAAACGTGGGATATCTATCGGGAATCTGAAGATGTACAGAATCCGCTAATTCCCAAAAAAAATTAAAGCTACGTTTCTTGAGTTCTGACCTGCTGTATTTAAAGTCAAACTTTACCCGATTGTGTGAACATCCAAATATAACAACAAGAAATAGAATGCTTCTGATGTAATTGGACATGAAATAGATGTTAGAAATGTAAAATTAAATTTCTTATTAAAGCTATTAGCACTACTGGTTATTATAAAAGATTAAGGGTAGATTTGAAGCCTACCTCAACCTTTATTCGAACACAGTTTTTACATTTTTATAAATCTCGACTGAGCTATTAATTTTTGATCGGTATTATAACCTAAAACGATATATGCACCATTTTGGATATTACTCACATCAATGTATTGAGTGGCTTGATTATTATTCCAAACTCTGGCAATTCGCTGACCATTGATATTTACAATATCTGTAAATTTAATATTTTCCGATTTATGTATTTGTAATACGTCGTACACTGGATTTGGACTTATACTCATTTTCTCAATACTTCCTATATCGTTGGATGAAGATACTTGTCCGCAATCAGCCCCATCTAGTCTCACATCATCAAAATAATAAACTACATCTTGAGCAGGAAGATTATTAATATCAAATATTAAAGTGATTCTAGCGTACTTTCCTGCAGGATTGATAGGCGTCGGTGAAGCAGAAAAATCCCATACCAGATCTTCCCATACACCGGCTTTTGTATTCGAAATCGTAAGATCTCCAGATCCAGGGAAGCCATCGACCAATGGTCCTTCTACCTTCATCGTAATCGTACCTACTTTAGGTGAAAGTACTTTCATTCTGATCAACTTGTTTGCTCCAAATTTGATATAAGAGTCCAAATTAGCATACATACCTTGCCAAGGTTGTTCACCGGAAGCTTTTTCAATTGCTTTACCTACTTTATTAGATATATTTAAACCCGCTTTAAGCGGATTATCTACTAATTCGAATCCACCTGAATTGTCAGCCGGGAAGAAACTCCATTTATTAGAAACAAAAGCCGGATCGTCAAAATTCATAACACAACCGTCATAAGGAGCGTGTGAAAATTTAATATTATCAATAAAATAATCGTCAACAGTTGTGGTTTCTACCCCACCATTAAAGAAAATACAGACTCGCTTATGATTCTTTCCTTTCTCACCTGAAAAATCAGCAGAAATACTATACCAGTCATTTGCTGTTTTGATATCTGTCCAAATTTCTTTTTGCGGGCTTGTACCACCTTCTAATTTCAATAATACAGGCACTACCTTTGTAGAAAGTACTTGAAATTCTAATTGATTAAAAACATCTAAATTGATTGCTTCCGGGAAGTCAGTACATAAAGCAGCCCAAGGTTCATTTGGTTGATCCTTGTACAATCCTACTTTTACCGAGCTATTCGTTGCCGAAAGCTTTGGATTATTTACTACAGTTACCAGCTGCGCACCTGCGCCGAAAGCATAATTTCTTTGACATTCGAAATCATCGATAATATTTGGTAGCTTAACAGCACCTTCGCATGGGTCAACGGTTGACTCACCTTGTCTGATATTATCAAAAAAATACATTGCTCCATTTTCAGCAACTCCTTGATTAAAAATCAATTTAATAGCCGCCCAATCAGTAATGTTCTTGAAATTTGCAAAATCAAATGAAAGAGTTTCCCAATTTCCAGCATTAGTAATATCTCTAACCACTTCTTTGTTACCGGCAGTTGCGCTTTCTAATTGTATGGTTACGGTCTTACTTCCCAAAGGTGCCAAAACATCCATATTAAATTGTGGTTTTAAAGTAGTATTTATTGCTCCTGGCGCAACTGCAGCAAGAGTAGAAAAAGGAGAAGCTCCTTTTGTATATTTTCCCACTTTAGAAGATGTGTTTATGCCGATCGAATTAGGATTTGCAATAACTGCAAAAACTCCATGAATGACTGTTTGTTGATCTAGTGGTTCCCACGGGAGAGAAGCTCCTGCTTCAAAGTTTTCTAAATCAACATTTGTCTTAACCCCCCATGAAATATCATCTATATAATAAGTATCTCCCGCCACTGGATCATTTCCTGCATTGAAGAACATAACTATTTTTTTATGACTAGCCAATGCTTCACTACTAAAATCTACGGTATATTCAACCCATTGATTTACTTCATTCAGATCAATCCATTTTTCGATAGCAGGTGAAACGCCTCCTTCAAGTTTAAACAAAACCCTAGTAACTTTTTTTGTAAATATTTTAACTTTAAGTTGGTTTTTAGTACTTAAAACCAATGGATTTTGATAATCAATCAAAAGTGCAGCCCATTGCTCCATTAATGGATCTACATATTTTCCTACCATGCTTGAATTATTCACAGCATTTGGTGAAGGATTCGGAACCACAGATAAACTATCCCATCCGTTCACATAGGTGGCATTTCTATTACATTCGAAATCGTCTATGATATCTGGATTAGGTGTACTATTTGCACAAGCTCCTTTTGCCACTGCATAGAAATTATCGAAATAGTAATCATCCATACTGGCTTCTACGCCTGGGTCAAAAAATAAAATTGCTTTTGTTAAATGTTTAAAATCTTTACCGGCAGACATATCGAAAGTATATTCTTGCCATGCATTTCTAACTCCTATATTTACAATTTTTTCTACCGGAGGACCACCTGGACCTTCGAGTTTTAAAAGCACTTGTGTTGCAGCGTCTGTATATAATTGAATTTTCATTTGATTTAATACGCTTAGATCAAATGGCATACTTCTTTCAGCAAGTAACAAACTATAAGAATGCGTGCCAGATTTGGTATATTTTCCACATTTTGCTGAACCATTTACTGAATTTAAATCTGGATTTGCTATTGGGGCAACCAGACTTCCATCCAAAGCCATCCAATTCATTTCATTTCCAGTTTCGAAAGTTTCAAACACTGCTTTACCATTATAAGCAACGATATCATCAAAATAATATGTTCCAGCTTGTGGAGTAGTAAAAGGATGAAAAGCAAGGAGAACCTTATTCAGCATAGTGAAACTTGCACCTCCGGAAAAATCTACTGCATATTCTACCCATTCATTGGCCACTTTGATGTCAATAAATTTCTCTACGTTTTTCCCACCACCTTCAAATTTCAGCAAGGCAGAAGTAGGTGCAACCGGCGCCCAAATCTTAATTTTCATGACATTGAACTTAGAAAGATCTGCCGGGACAGTCAAATCACCTAGACCAAAACAAAAATCAGAAATTCCATCGTTAATAAACTTTCCAACAAAAGCACTTGAGTCGACGGCATTTTTTAATGGGTTGGCCACTGGGCCTTCATACTTGAGTCCATTGTTGACATTCCATGCAATTTTTGAAGAGCCGCCTTCAAAATTTTCATATATGATCTGTGCTTGTATGCTGAAGACAGCAAATAACAGGGCGATTAAAATTTGTAAACGTTTAAGCATTTTTTTTACTTTAATAAGGTGAGTAAATTAATAAACCAATGGTTTGAATTCTTATATTTCAAGAATGAAACATTCGTAATAATTCCAAATAGATGCTTTTGGCCCGAATTCACCAAACGAAGCAATATTTTGCGTTATACGATTATTTCAATGCAATATTACTAAAAAATACTGATTTATAAGCCATCATTGACTACGCCACGACTACTCCATTTTTAAAAAAATACGTTCTAAAATGGAATTTTAGTATATTTCTAATATATAAAAGTCATTTTAAGTTGTAAAAATATTCTGATAGATTAAAGTCATTAGGAAGTCCAAGTTTTTTTCTAAGACGATATCTTTTATTTTCCAAACCTCGTATTGAGATATTAAAGAGTGGCGCAATCTCCTTGGATGACAAATTCATCTTTAAGTATGCCGCCAATTTTAAATCAAGAATGGTCAATTCTGGAAATTCGGATTTCATTTTTTTGAAAAAAGCTTCATGTACATCATTAAAATTGGACTCGAAAAAATTTCTATCATCATCCACAGTCATATTTTGATTAATAATCTTCATTAAATTTTGAAAATCTTTTGTAGTCAAAGTGTGATCTCCCGTTTTGCGGACATCAATTAATTCTTCTTTAATTTCTTGTAATAATTCATTTTTTTGAACCAGATGCATCGTTGCATTTGCCAATTCTTTACTTTTTAGTAAATTATCCTGGATCAATCTATTGTTTTCTAATTCGTATTTATGTTCTCTGAGTAATCTTTCATTTTCTGATTCTAGTCTTATTTTTTCTTGTGTTAACTTTTTATCAAAATAGATTTTAAGCAATTTCAATGCTCCGAAAAATAAAAGAACATAAAAGAACCAAGCCAACTTACTGAAGTACCATGGCTGAAGAATTACAAATTCAATGGGTTCGGAAACATGACCATCGATGGATTTAATCCATAACTTATACTGATTCGGCCTTAAGTTCGAAAATTCCACAAATGACATGTCTTTAACCGCTTGCCATGGTGTATCATCATCTAATTTGTAATAAAAAATCTTGTCCTGAGTAAAGTCCGTTTTGTAAAAATGGATTTTAATGTGATTCCTGTTGTAAGGAATCTCAAGCACATCATCTAAATTCAAAGGAATACATTGTTTGGTTTTTACATATTCCAGCTTTGTAAAGTGCAATGGAATTCTAATTTTACTTTTATTTAAGTCAATTTTAGAATCTGAAATCGCATAACCTTCATTTAAGCAAAATACTAATTGTCTCCCATTTAGCATCACAATACTATTGTACTCCATATTGACAGAAATATTAAAACTATTGATTCGTTGAGAATCTCTATATATGCTAATGCTATCTTTATAGAGTAGTGCCCAGTGGGCATCATCTAATTTGCGTATTATGCAATCGTCACAACTCAGGTAATCATATTGACTATCAACGATAAAGGCTTGCTTGCTACCATCAAACCTGTATTTATTATTTCCTGTGAATACCCAAATCCGGTTATCTATACTGATAACGTCCAATTTAGAAAGAATTGGGAGACCTTCATTGATACCATACTTTTTTGTCTTTATAATCCTTGTAAAATTGCTATCCAATGAAAACTTATATAGTTCATCATTTGGGGTAATTGCCCACACATTGAAGTCATAATCAAGTACAAATTTCTTAATGGGAATATTGATTCCTTCAACACGATAGGAATATTTCATCCCATTGTTTGTCGAATAGACCACGAATCCAGTATATGTGGATTGAAGGATATACTTATCATTTTTGGTTGAGATAACAGAAGAATACCATCCTCCATTTACAGTAGATACCTTTTGGGAATAAGATCCCTTAATTAAAAAACTACCTTCATTATGTCCGCAAAAAAGCTGCCCATCATAAACTTTAAGCTCCCATACCTGACCTTGAGTTCCTTTGACAAGTTTAAAGTCATTTAGATAATTATATTCTTTTTTCTTTTGGTCAAAATAATAAACACCTTGATTTGTTCCCAAATAAAGCACAGAATCCAGGCAAGCTGCTGTATAGACAGTTCCCAAAACGCCTCTATAATCATAATATCTCTGAGTCTGATCTCCAGTTACCACAATGCTAATCCCTCTATCTAAACCAAACCATAAGTTATGGCTCCGGTCTTCAAAAATACTTAAAACGGTATTGTTTTGCAATCCATTCAGCGAATTAATATGATACTTCAATGTACCGTCTAAACTAAAAACCATCAATCCATCTCTAATCGTCCCAAGCACGATGTCTCCATCACGGCTTATTATCGCCTTATTTATTTGTACCTCTGAGAAGTGGAAATTCATCGATTTTTTCCAATCTTTTATAATACCGTTATTATAAATAAAGATGCCATTTGAATTTGTTGTAACCAATAATTCGCTATTTTTGAATGCCAGGATACTAGTAATAGTCATGCCACTAAACCATTCTGTATTAGGCAGTTTCTTAATTTTATAGTCATCTATAAGTTCAAATATTCCTTGATCCAGAACTTGGAATAAGATTTTTTCATTGACTATATGTAAATACATGATATTGCCAGGAAGACTAATCTTTTTAATCTTCTTCCCATCATACGCCAGCAAGATTGAAAATGACTGGAAATATACGATGCCCTTATGTGAAATAATGTGCCATATCTCTTCCTTTTCTATGGAATTATCCGGAACCAGGCTACTTAAAGATCGATATGCATAATCAGCACACTCTTGCTTTTCCCAATATCCTATGTCACCATAAGCGCCGGAATAAATTCGATCCCCGACACTTAAAAGAGACCTAATCGTCTTATTGTTAGGCAACTTACTTAACGTCCACAAGTTTCCATTGAAACTCAAAAGTCCATCTGTGTTGCCAAAATACATCAGGGAATCCTTAGTTTGTTGTATTGACCAATTTTGTGGATGTGCTTTATAGTCAGAAACTTTATAATTAAAAACAGGTGGCGAATGTTGGCAAAAACTAGTTGCACCAACAAATAAAAAAATTAAAAAAGCTATATTATTTTTGGACATAAAATTCCTATAAATGATAATCCACAAAGCTTACATGGAAGAACTACTGATATTGAAGGGATTTAAAAACATATCGTTAATCCCTATGCAAGTCAACTGCCTGCCGAACAAATTCTTTGGCAGGCAGGTTGAAACCCAGCTTTTCATCAAATTTAATCCTCATAGTTTTGGTTATGAAAATGAAATTTGATATCAATCTGAATTCCAAGCACTTACATATCATTAACATGCGTTTTTAAATGACTTCATTTATTTAAAGTAAAACCAGATCAAAATTTTGAATAAGAAATAACATAGTTCATGTTTAAATCAAGGATTGTTGTTACAAAAATTAATCACAATGCAATTTAGTATTTTAACTAATCTCTTAGGTCTGGATCAACTCTGCGGGTAATTAAGTTTGAAACACCTACTTGTATTATATAACCAAGAATATTTTTAAATAAAGATTTAGAATTCCTTACCAATAGTTTTCTGGATAAATACCCTCCAAGAATACTAATAATGGACACTTTTAGATTTCCTCGTAAAGCAAAGGCAGTACTAATATCCGTGATACTTTGATCGATGATATTAGATGGCCTTAATGTCTCAAGTACTACATGATACTGTGTCTTTAAGGTCTCGATCTCGTGCTGTCTTTTGAGCCTTAAAGCTGCTATGGAATCATCCAGAAGTTGATTTTGATTTTTGTAAGACTTCATAAGGCTAAATTAGTTGCTGTCATGAGATTTAGACTTCAGTAGCTTGGCAATGACCAGATTAGTAATTGGAATTTTTATAATACTATCACTCCAATGGACGATTATAAAGTAAGCTATGAGATACAATCCGGAAACTGCCACAAATCCTAAATAATTTTTGCCAAAAAGATGTCCTAAATAGAGGCTCAAAGCAATATTGATGAATATTGTAAACATGGCCATCACCATGACGGCGATGCTCCTACTTACCAAAGATGATACGAGATCAGCTGTTTTATCAATAGCATTAAGTTTTGCCAGTTCTATACTGGGTTCGGTATAAGTTTTAGCTTTCTCATAAAGTAATTCTACGTTTGTCACAGTGCTGTTCATCTTTATAGTATTTTATGGTTTATCGTTTAGCTTTTAATACTTAAGGCAACTAAATATCTTCCAATTGATCATTTGATATGTTTTCAAAGAGATCAATCTCGCCAAAACTGTGTATTTCATGGCTTATTTGGTGTTTTGCTAATATTTCTTCAAGTACTGTTCTGCAAACTTTATTAAAGTCGAACTTTATAAATATTTTCATTATTCCTGGTGCATCTGATTACAGTTGACCAAAGATAATTAATATTTGTTATTAAAAAATAATTTTTATTGAAGCTTCAAATAGACCATATGGAAGTGGCTTTGGATGTCATCTGTCAAAATAGATCGAGTCATTATGTTTTATCTGATCTTATTTTCCTCCAGGTTTTCAATCTGTTTTTAGCTTTACTTTCATAATATTTGTCATCGGCACTTCCTAATAAAAAGCCTATGGGCTTAAGTTGCTCTATGTGGTCGAAAATTACTTTTAAGGAAGCAGTGATGGGCAGTGCCAGTATCATACCCGGGATACCCCATAGCATTGAAAATAGTATTATCGAAATAATGGAGACTAATTCGTTTAAAGAAACCTTGGTTCCGGTGATCTTTGGGGTGATGATATTACCCTCAAGAAACTGTATGAAACCAAATATGCCGATCACACCAACGGCATACCAGTAAGAATCTTTAGTGGCCAATGCTACCAATGCAGGCAGTATCGAGCCTATTATGATACCTATATATGGTATCAGTAGTAATAATGCGCATAAGAAACCGAAGAAAAATGGAAATTCTATTCCTAACAGCAAAAGGCCAATACTATTAAGCAGACCTACTATGATCATCACTATAACAAGTCCCACCAGGTAATTGTGCTGTACATAATATAACTCGTTTAGGATGCTCTTCATCTTGATTTTATTACTATATCCCGCAACCACTCTATATGTAAAGCTCCGCAGGAAGTCGCGATACAATAAGAATAAAAACATATATAATGGTGTCAACACAAAATCACCAATTATACTCCCTGAAGATGTAATGAATTCAAATATTGTATTTGAGTTTTTCTTGACAATTTCTTTCACTTCTATCTGTTTGGTTCCCAATATATCGTTTTGTTTTAATCCGGTAGTTTTTTCAGTGTGATGAATTAATTGTGTAAGTTTTTTTGTGATTGATTCATAGTAACCACTACTTTTATCCATAATGTCGTTAAACTGCGTACCAATAAATACAAAAATGGCGAAAATAATAGAGCAAAAAATAAGTATCGAAATGGTTATCGCAATCACCCTGTTAAAATATAAATGAGTTTCAAAATAGTGGACAATGGGGTAAATCAAGGTGCTTAAGATAGTAGCAAAAATTAAAGGAGTTAAAACACTTCGTAACATATATGCAATAAAAACGATAAGAACTACGGCTAGTATGTCAAGTGCAATGTGGGCTTTATTTTCATTCATAGTGGCAATAGTTAAAATTAAAAAGCTACCTATTTCATAATTAATAACCGTGATTAGGTTTTAACAAGACATAGATAGCCTATTCATACCGCGGGGATTAAAAATCTATAGGTCTGCGATCATTTTTTTGACTTCATCCTTTGATTTTCCTACTCGTTTTTGGATTCTTCCGTAGAGTTCATCCTCTTTCCCTTCTACGTAAAGCAGGTCGTCATCGGTCAAGTCAGCAAACTCTTGCTTCAGTTTACCTTTCATTTCATTCCAATTCCCTTTAATGGTGGTGGCGTTCATAACTTAAAATTTTAATGTGTGAAAAAATAATGTTTATTTTCAATTTATATGCTTACGTAATATCCAAGTCTTCGACTCGTGTTTTAAAGCCAGACCTGTCAGGAAATATATAGTACCATAATCATTTGTTTCACTTAACTTTACTATCGATGACCTAAGCTCAGTAGTTACTTGTTCATGGTCTGACAACAATTCAGCAATCATCTTGTCTCTATCAATATTTTGAGTACTCTCCCTGAGAGTGGCATTATCAAAAAATTCATCGGTTGTCCCCATTTCCTGACCACCAAGTTTTTTGACCCTTTCTGCGACTTCGTCAATTACTTGAGCTAATTCTAAATATTGATTTTCAAAAAGACGGTGTATTTCCGTAAAAATATTTCCAGAGACACTCCCCCAGTGAAAATTTCTAGTTTTGGTATATAATATCATTTCGTTGGATAAAACTGAGGTTAGTGTTTTGATACTTGATTCAAGATCTTTTTTTGATATACCTGTTTTGTCTTCCTTTAAATTGCGTTTCATTTATGGTTCTATGATATGATGTAAAGGTATGACCAGTTCTGTAAAAACCCTTTATACAATTTTAAGGCAATGTTATAATATTATAAACTCTGACTGAAAAGTAGGAAAGTTGTAATGACTCAAGTACTACCCCATAACACATAGAATCTTGGAAGCCATGGGTTATAACCGTGGTCGAAATGAATTGTTGGTATCGTTTTGGCACAATTTTTACCTGAAATTGCAAAAATTATAACAAAACAAATGAATGCCTGAGCAGGTACCTTAGAGTGTTTAAATTTTCATGATTGAGCGAAAGTGAGGAAATTTTATTTTATTCAAGGCATATTTTGCAGTCGTAGCTGGTGGCTACGGCGAAAAATATAACATAGCAGAAATTAATATTTGCCACATGCAGTCAAATGAAGAAATTTTAAACATACTCTCAATTGAAATTATTTAGGGCATTCCAAAAATCCTTGATTTCAACCAAATCCCTGATTGAAAACAAGAATTTTGATTGATTTTCATTTTGATTCAGGCAGGCCAAAAGCCATCTAAATCTCATGCAATCAAAATATTTAAATTTCCTTGAAAGTGGTACCTAATGCCAAAACAGCAAAACCAATCAACAAGAGTGGGTAATTGTACTCCGTCAAAATCTGAATGTGCTGGTAATGGCCTATAATGCCAAGAAGACCGGCA
This sequence comes from Saprospiraceae bacterium, assembly GCA_016722285.1. Taxonomy (GTDB): domain Bacteria; phylum Bacteroidota; class Bacteroidia; order Chitinophagales; family Saprospiraceae; genus OLB9. The sequence goes on along the minus strand of JADKGI010000023.1, from coordinate 21,359 downwards.
CTCAATCCTACGAGCCACGTAATTTGCTTTGGAGCTGAAGGTTTTATCATAATATGGATATTTAATTTAGTAGAGTAAATCTTAATAATTATGGTTCAAATTGAATGAATTACAATAATGCCTTAAAAAAAATTACTGCTATCCATATTTCGAAAGCCCTTTTATGACTTGTGACCAAACAGATAGAACAGTGTCAATTGCACACCTCTGTTGAAAGAGTTAGTTGAATTAGCTGCATTAATATTGGTTAAACCGTGGTTATAACGTCCATCAATACCCATTCCTGTAGAAGGTTGTACATAGCTGATTCCCAAAGTCAGTCCAATATCAGTGCCTTTAAAACTTGATTTAACGTCAGTGCTGCTACTACCTGATTTTAAATTTGCCCCGGTAAGGATACCAATCTGCGGCCCAGCCTGCAACCTGAATCCATTATCAAACATATATTGAATATTCAGTGGAATATTAAGGTAGTTAAGATTGAGTTTACTGTCAACTCCACCACTTTTGTAGGATGTTCCTTGCACTGAATATACAAGTTCCGGTTGAAATGCCCATTGCCGACTAAGGTGTATATGACCCAATAAGCCTAAGTTGTAACTCAATTTTGTGTCGTTTGTTGTGGTATTATCTGTAGCTATACTAAAGGCATTTAATCCACCCTTTATTCCGATGTTGATATGTTGGGACTTAACAGTACCCAGTGACATCAAAAAAGCAATGGATGTAACTAAAATATGTTTCATAATTTTTCTTTTATCCTTTTATAAAAATGCAGAACCAATGTGAACCACAAAGATATCTCAGTGTATTTTCATATATGTTACAAAATTTTATATATTAATTACACAATTCACATACTAAATTTGCCAATTAACTATCGTTTTGCCGGATAACAATATCCGTTTAATCATCTTTTTATTTAGCATACAAAGTCATATCAATATGAAAGGATTTGTAAACAAACTGTAACTTGTCATCAAGCTAATGAGAAAAAAAAACATTTGGATAATAATACTTAAACAATTACGATAAAAATATATCATTTACTACAAGATCTAAAAATTATTGAAAAAATGAATGAGTTCTATTGCGCTTTTGGGATAAAAACATAAGGCATCTATTTGATTTACAGTATTTTAGGATATTATTCCGATTTGCGAAAGGAGTTGATGGAAGCCATGAAAATGTTGATACATTTTGCAAATAATGCACCATGCAATAAATATCCAATATATTTAATTGATTTTCAAAGTCTTAAGTCAGTTTAATCTTGCTTGATTATTAAAATATTATTGGTAAAAATTAACTCTATTTTGTGTCAAATTGTTATATTGTAATAGTAAAACTATTTTTTTTTGAAATTATACATCAAATATATGGTTTCCATCAGGTGTAAAATGGTTGTAAAATCAGCACTTGATAGTATGGGTTTACATTACAAGACTGTAGATTTGGGGGAAGTTGATGTGATAGAAGACTTGACCCCCGAACAATTGAGTGAGCTTAAGGCCAAATTATTGTTTTCTTCATTGGAATTGATGGATGACAAACGAGCTGTGCTCATCGAAAAAATAAAAAATGTCATTGTTGAGATGGTACACTATCCAGATGATTTGCCGCTGAATAATTTTTCAGATTATCTTAGTGAAAAACTAGGTCACGACTATCTACATTTGGCTAATTTGTTTTCTGAAGTCACAGGAACTACAATAGGGCATTTTGTCATTGCTCACAAAATAGAAAAGGTAAAAGAGTTGTTGTTATATGACGAATTGAATATGACAGAAATTTCTTATAAGCTCCATTATAGTAGCGTGGCTCACCTTTCCAACCAATTTAAAAAAGTCACTGGACTGACACCAAGCTATTTTAAAAAACTGAAAAAACACAAAGACCGGACTCAGCTTGAAGATATAGAGTAATAGTCGTATTCTTTCAAATTCCTATAAAATCCTACCCTTTACATATCACTAAAGCATTTTACAGCAATCATGTAATCATTAACCTGAATTGTGTAATACTTTTTCTTACAATGTGTTACACCTTTGACCTGTCATAAAGACCAAAACTAAAATCACATCAGTCAAAACAGAATTGGAATGGACACCAGTTGCAATCAATATCAAATCCGGGATAATAACAAAGTAACCGGCATTGACCATATTAATAAAAGAAAGCCCTTCAGGTGGAATATATATACAACACTGAATATGAATCTATATTATTTAAAGGAGTTTTATGAATCACTTGAAAGGCTATTTAAGAATTATGCGATTTCCCACATAGAGAATTATAAATGATTATTAGATAAGACTTTCAAATACAAAAACCAGTATAATGAGTCCTGAAGACATTAAAATCAACTACTTTTTTTTCGAACCTGATTTCAAATTAAAAAAAATGCCTGAATATTTACACTATTCTGCAGAAGGTAATATCTACACTGGATTGGAAGACGGCAGCCATATCAATTCTGATGATTTTTCTAAAAATTTTTCAATTTATAATAAGCGTGAAGTCAATAAGGATAAGGAATTTGATAAGGGACCGTCAGATGATGATCCTTACGCACCAAATGCAATATCGGATTATCTAATTGGGGATGATGACATCGGACGTAATGAAAGCAGTTTCTATAGAGTAATGCATGATAATCAATCCAGTATAAAAGACGATTTTGACTAAATCTACCGGATACATTTAATATATATTAATAAAATTAAAACATGGAAATTCCATGTGACCATTAAATAAAAATAAACACATGAAGGCAATAATCGAAAATGGAAATATAAATCTAAAGGCAGTTGCCAATGAGCCTGCAAATATATTTATGGAGAAAAATGTACTCAATAACAACACACAGAATACACGCTGGAATATTGAAGATGAGAATCCTTCAAATACGAATAAGTTTTTGGAAACGCATTTGTCTCATTTAGATGATCTGACTGAAAGAGTTGCGGCACGTATTCGCTACTTCGGCCATAATACGCCAGCTATTATTAAGTCACGTCCCAGTTTTACTTATATTACTGCAACATCAAAGGAGAAAAACAATAACCAAGGCTTATTCAAGGATCATTTAACTTCTATAGGAAAGTTAATTAGCCGAATACAAAATAAATTAAATTAAAATCATGACAATATCACTAGGAATAAGCGATTCCAACCTTTAAGCAGTTGCCGTAGAACTGGCAAAAATTTTAGCAGATGAAATCCCCATGATCAAACATCACAAACTATTATGATTAAATCATGGGGATTCCATGTGGCCAAAGAAATATAAATAGATTTAAACACATGAAATCCCCATAAGCGGTCTGCATACAAACCTGAATGATTAAATAGATCCGTTAATCAAGGAATTTTTGATGCTTAACAAATTCACAATTCAAACAAAATCAATAACTTAGCAAAATTTAAACAGATGAAATGAGCATGAATCCACCTTTGTGGTACACAAACCGGGATGATTATTTTCATGCGAATTCCATCTGGCAATTAAAATACAAATAAAAAATAAACAGATGAAATGAGCATGAATCCACCTTTGTGGTATCTGCCCGACTACCGAGTAGTGGTCAGGCGGGCCTGCCCGACTCTCGTGAGCAGACGGGCACAAACCGGGATGATTATTTTCATGCGAATTCCATCTGGCAATCAAAATACAAATAAAAAATAAACAGATGAAACAGTAATTTATATCAAAACAAAGAATGCTCACTGGAATATTGAAGGTGAAGATTTTTATGAAAAGCATAAATTTTTTGAAATACAATTTGGACAATTGGATGAAATAATAGACAGTGTTGCGGAACGGATTCGTACTATTGGACATTATGCGCCGGCTACGTTGAAGTCATATCTGAGTTTGACCCATCTAACAGAAGCCAACAGGGAGGACAACACTAGTCAAGGGTTTATCAAGGAACTTTTAACAGACCATGAAAGCATTATCATCATTTTGCGAGAACATATCAAATCATTTGCAAATGATTTTCACGATTTAGGAACAAGTGACTTCATTACAGGTTTGATGGAAACGCACGAACAAATGGCCTGGTTTTTACGATCACACTTAAATAAATAAAATTATGTATTACGACCATTATCATTTTTGGGGTATGCACCTTTTATGGTGGATCATTTGGGGGAGCTTACTTTTTTGGATTTTTGCAACTCCTTATCATATTCCGGGACAAAGAGCAAAGAAAATCAGCGCACTTGACATATTACAAAAGCGTTTTGCTGCAGGGCAAATCAACAAAGAAGAATATCAGGAAAAGAAAAAAATTCTTGAAGGATAAGGCTTATTTAAACATACTCTTAAAACAAAAAAATGGACACGTCAAAAATCTTAGGCATCTGGATGGATCATTCATCTGCTGATCTGATTGATATAAATGCAGTAAAAAATAATCATACTATACTATCGGAATTCACTTTCGATGCGAAAGAAGAAGCCTTGAGCAGAAGTGAAAGTCTCATGCAAAACAAAGAACAAAAAAAGCATGAAGCATATTACAAAAAAATTGCTGATCAAATTTTGGATTATGAGCATGTGGCCATATTTGGTCCAACAAATGCGAAAACAGAACTGTACAATTATCTGCAAAAAGATTTGCATTTTAAAGATATTAAAATAGATATCGTTTCAGCAGATAAGATGACGGATAATCAAAAAACTGCATTTGTGAAAGATCATTTCAATTCGTAATGTGAAACGATCTGTCAGCAATAAGTTTTTAAGTTACTTTATAATTATTTGAATAAGTTTTTGAGTCTGGGCTATACTTTTTAGGTAGTTAACTAAAACGACTACACAGAATTTTTTGTTATGTTTTAAAGCAATTGGTCAGTTTTATACATCAGTCAGACTATATATATCAAATTTTGATAAATCTACACCAGGCCAATGAATATAAAATATCCCGTCAAAAATCCTCAATTACTCTCAGTAGGTGAGGTCTTATCAGCTTTTGAAACTAACAAAGATCAAGGTTTGACCCTATCTCAGGCCAGAGATCGAAATATTCAGTTTGGACTCAACAGTTTTGTATTAAAGCCACCAAAAAGTTTCTGGTTAGTGCTTTTAAGCCAATTTCAAAGCCCTATAGTTTATTTACTAATATTTGCGGCATTGATTTCCTTATATTTTAATAGTAATATCGAAGCTATAGCTATTGGTTCTGTAATTTTTATTAATGCCCTGATAGGTTTCTTTCTGGAAATGCAGGCTCGGAGATCAATGAGTGCACTCAAGAAAATGGACATTATCACCTGCCGGATCATCAGAGAGGGTAAGATACATGAAATTGATGCCAAAAAAATTGCTCCTGGTGATCTGGTTGATTTGGCAGCCGGCGACATCATTCCTGCTGATGGTCGATTGGTGGAGTCAAATTTATTGCAATGCGATGAGTCATCTTTGACGGGCGAATCCATACCTACCCTTAAAAATATCGAAATACTGCCACAAAATACGGCACTGGGTGATCAGAGCAATATGGTATTCAAAGGTTCATCAGTGATGAATGGCCATGGTAAAGTGGTGATCACGGGAATAGGCAAAGACACTGAACTTGGCAAAATAACTTCTTTGGTTGAGAGTGCAAAGGCTTCAGAAACACCCTTAGATAGAAAGCTTGCTGCCTTGAGTAAAAAACTGATTTACGTGATGTTATTCATGACGGCTATTTTTGCAGGTACAGGTTTTATTCAGGGAAAAAACTGGTTGCTGGTACTCGAAACTTCCATAGCACTGGCGGTTGCCGCATTTCCAGAAGGGCTACCAATCGTGGCTACCATTGCATTATCCTATGGTATGTTGTTAATGGCCAAACGTGGTGCCATAGTAAAAAATTTGTCTGCAGTGGAGACTTTGGGGAGTACCAATGTGATACTAACGGATAAAACAGGCACCCTGACTGAAAATGTTATACATGTAGATACTTTTAGCTTTCCTGACGAAACAGTACAGGCTAGTATCGAAAACAACATGTTGAAATTTAAGAGTGATAACATCACCCAAAGTCAGCACAACTTGGATCTATTGATTATCGTCTCTGCACTATGCAATAATGCAACGATAAGCCGCGATAAGAATAAAGAAAAGACACTGGGTGATCCTGTTGAAATAGCACTTCTTCGTTTATCAAATACATCAGGGCATTCTTATCATGAAGCACAAAAAAAAGTATAAAAGGGAAAGTGAAGTGCCATTTGATGCGGTGCTGAAAATGATGGCGACATTGCACAAATATGATGAGGGAAGTTTTGTTGCTGTAAAAGGAGCTGTTGAACAAGTTTTGGAAAAATGTTCGTATATTCAATGTGGAGACAAGGTTAAAAAATTGACTTCATCTGATAAAAAGAAAATACTAAAAGCTTCAGATCTTATGTCACAAAACGGACTGAGGGTACTAGCCTTTGCATACCGGGATGAATCGGATATAAATAGCACAGACTACATGAAAGAGCTGGTATATATCGGCTTGATCGGTTTTTTAGATCCACCAAGGTTGGACATTAAGAAGGCCATCGTATCATGCAAAAATGCGGGGATCAAAGTGGTGATGATTACCGGCGACCATCCCAAAACTGCCCTAAATATAGCAGAAAAAGTGGGATTGGTGGATGATACAGATCAGGCCGTCATCAATGGCTTGGAGTTACCAGACATGAAATCCCTCACAACGGAGTGGAAAAACAGGATCCTTTCCACATTAGTATTTGCCCGTACGACTCCTCATCAGAAACTGGACATTGCTGAGATATTTCAGCAGGCTGGCAATATTGTGGCTATGACAGGTGACGGCGTCAATGACGCGCCAGCACTAAAAAAAGCGGACGTGGGCATCGCTATGGGTTTGAGAGGAACACAAGTAGCCAAAGAATCTGCCAATATTGTTCTGAAAAATGATTCTTTCTCCTCTATAGCTGAAGCCGTAGGTCATGGGCGTGAGATTTTTAACAATATAAAGAAATTTGTCATTTACCTGGTTTCATGCAATCTGAGCGAGATCTTTATCGTCACCACTTTAGGATTCTATGCTCCGGCATCTACCATGCTGCCAATGCAAATTCTTTTTTTAAATATTGTGACCGATGTATTTCCGGCGTTAGCTCTTGGACTGGGCATTGGGGATAAAACAGTGATGACCAGACCGCCAAGAAGTCCAAAGGAAGACATTGTGACCCATCAGGAATGGATTACAATTGGTGTGTATGCTTTGATCATCACGCTATCAGTCATGGTAGCTGTGATCTGCTGCAAACTATTCATCACATCTGACCACAATACATTAAACAATGTGGCCTTTGTGACTCTTGCTTTTGCACAGTTATTTCATGTTTTCAATATGTCATCACCCAAATCAAAATTAATCTACAACGAAGTTACCAGCAATCATTTTGTATGGTATGCGCTGATATTGTGTACGGCATTGATGGTGTTGGTATTTATGGTGCCGCATTTAAGACTGGTATTAGGCTTGACAGTCATGACTATTGATGTTTGGGTAGTGGCTATAGTTGCTAGTTTGATCCCGTTAGTAGTGATACAGATGTACAAGATTTATTCAAATTATACTTCCAGTTAATAACATTTAAATCTATTTATTATGCTTAGGACCATTTTTATAATAATTGCTTTCCTGCACGGTTTGATCCATATTTTAGGATTTGTAAAAGCCTTTGAGTACGCTAATATCACCGCATTGACCAAGGAGATTTCTAAACCCGTGGGTATTTTATGGCTTTTGGCAGCCATGCTTTTGATCGTTTTTACTCTCTTGTTTTTATTTAAAAAAGACAGTTGGGTTTATTTTGCTTTGATTGCAGTAGTGTTGTCACAAGCACTCATTTTCTTTTATTGGCAAGATGCGAAGTTCGGCACTATAGCCAATTTGTTGATACTCTTGGTCACTGTTGTGGGTTTGGTTCATATGAATTTTAAAAGCCATTACAAAAATGAAGTCAAAGCAGGCTTAGAGCAAACAACCAATATTTCAGATACCATGCTTTCCATCGAAGACATTAAAAAATTGCCTTTACCTGTTCAAAAATACATCCAATATACAGGAAGTATAGACAAACCTAAGGTACGGAACTTCAGAATAGATTTTTCGGGCAAAATCAGAAGTCATGAAGAGAAAGAATGGATGGAACTCACCTCTGAACAATACAATTTTATGCCGATACCTACCAGATTATTTTTCCTGGACGCCACTAAGAAGCAGCTGCCTGTATCCGGTTTCCATAGTTATAAAAACGGAGAAGCCTTTATGGATATTCGATTATTATCCATTTTTAAGGTGCAGTATATGGACGGAAAAGAAATGGGGATTTCTGAAACAGTCACTTTTTTTAATGATATTTGTTGTATGGCGCCTGCTGCTCTGATTGATGATAGGATTCAGTGGATAGAAACAGAAGGAAACAAGGTACGCGCTCATTTACCAACAATGGCATGACTGTATCTGCCTGGCTTTTCTTTAATGAAAAAGGAGAATTGGTCAATTTCACTTCTGAAGACAGGTATGCTGCCAGCGAAGACGGCACCTCGTCAAAACTAAAATGGAGTACACCATTGCGAGATTATAAACTGATCAATGGTTACAAACTGGCCAGCTATGCTGAGGCCATTTATACTTATCCGGATGGCGATTTCACCTATGCAACCTTTAGTTTAAAAAATATCCGGGTCAATGTAAAATAATAATCTTTACTCAATTAAACATCCTGTCGGTTTGGTGGGTAGTGCTCCAGGTTTTAGAGCTATCTAATTTTTGGGGATGATTAAGTTGCAGAATTTTTGATGAAATGACAATTTAGTTAATTATGTAATCCTTATCACGAATAATGTAACAAATATTGCATTAAATACCATCACCTTTGTTTTGTTAATATATTATAAACAACTTCTTAGAAAGGAGAATAATCGTATCAAACTATGAATACTACAGAACTAAAAGGAAGCTGGGAACAGCAAAAAGGAAGGTTAAAGCAAAAATTTGCTAGTCTCACAGACAATGATCTTTTATTTGCCAAAGGAAAAAAAGAAGAAATGTTCGGAAAACTGGAAATAAAACTTGGCAAGACAAAAGATGAATTACACCATATAATTTCTTCTATGTAAGTATTAATTACTTCAAAAGTTTGCTGTTGGATGAATTGACCACACAGCAACCTTTTTATTTTGTAAGGAGAAGTTCAGACATTGAAACAAAAAGGACATTTTTCTGAAATGTAACCTTTTCCTATTTTATTAGTAATGTAACAACAATTAATATATAAAAAATGAATACGAAAACTTTAGGAATAATACTGATTATAATAGGAATTCTTATGATTGCCTATACAGGGTTTAATTATGTCACCTCAGAAAAAGTAGTTGATATAGGCCCCTTAGAGATTAATGCTGACAAAAATCATTTTGTCCATTGGTCTCCTTACGTTGGTGCAATTTTACTGGCAGGGGTTTGCTTCTTACGTTCGTAAAAAACAAGGCAGCGTAGTATATAAGTACCTTTAGGATTTATAGTAAGAACTACATAGATCTGACAGATTAAATCTATAGATATGACCAAAATCAGGTTGACTTTTGAATGTAAAACAGATTTCATTTCGGAGAATTCAGTTGTATATTTTGCCATTTTTTGGGTAAATAATGTAACTGAACGGTTATTTTTGCGATGTATCTCTGTTTTTGCAAATTAGAAAAAGTTGGTTGCCAGGTTTCAGCAGTTAATTCATGTTTTATTTTGCTCCAAGGATTCTTATTTTGGAAATTTACCCTACCCTGTCAACTTCGGGGCAGGCGGGCTAAATCATCCCCATATGATGGAAGGACTTATGAGTTCACTGTAAAAGGCGAACACTAAAAATTTTATTAGCCTGTTTATTTAATGGCTTTTATATGGTACTTATTTTCTTATATATCGACTTTGTATCGTAGTATTAAACAATCGATGGTAGGCATTCAGTTATTTAAACAATTTTCACATGGCTTTATGTAACATTTTATTCCATTAATCGGTACATCTTTGATATAGGATATTAATCGAAGAAAATTGAATAACACTGACACCATTGATGTTATCAATATGCCTGTAGAAATGAATTATGACAGAATCGAAAGGCGCACCGCTGAAGCACTTGAAACTGAATAAGAAGTGTTTAAAATATTATTTGATCATCAGGCAATAAAAATTTATACATACACTAAAATGGATAGAAGGTAAATCCTTCTTAAATGTACCCATTTTTTCACAAAAGTTAAGTAATGTGTAAGTTATACTTATAAAAGTGTAATCTTTTAAACTTATTATTTATGAATTTTACATTTTTTGGACCAAAATAATATAAGTGAAATTATACATTAAATACATGGTGAGTATCCGGTGCAAAATGGTGGTCAAATATGAATTGCAAAAACTGGGCCTCCATTTTATCGTTGTGGATCTTGGTGAAGTTGAAATCATGGAAGACATTACAACAGAACAGCGTAAAATGCTTGAAGAAGCTTTGCGTGCTTCCGGTCTTGAACTGATGGAAGACAAAAAAGCGATACTGATAGAAAAAATAAAGAATGTTATCATTGAGATGGTTCATTACAATGATGAATTTCCAACAATAAATTTTTCAGATTACTTAAGTGAAAAGTTAGGTCAGGATTATACATTTATGTCCACCTTGTTTTCTGAAATCAAGGGAATCACTATTGAGCACTTTATCATAGCCCATAAGATAGAAAGGGTAAAAGAGCTCCTCATGTATGAAGAGCTAAACCTGACAGAGATATCTTACAAAATGAATTACAGCAGTGTAGCACATCTGTCCAATCAATTTAAAAAGGTGACTGGTCTTACACCCACCCAATTTGCCCGACTGAAACAAAAAAAACGTTTTCATCTGGAAGACATTGGCAATACTGAAGAAGAAAATATAATAAGCAATACAAATACACTCCAAATGAATAATAATGGATAAAAAGAAACCATCTTATAAAAATGAATTAGATTTGATTGGAGTGGAATTGGCTAAAGAAAAAAAGGAAAAAGGAAAAATTGAAAAAGAACTTTTTAAGCTTAAGGTGGAATTTGACATTTTGCGTGCAGAAAAAGCAAACAGGGAGATAGAATCAGAAAATATAAATAATGGAATGGTGGTTCAGGGTAGTAATGAAGCAAAGCAAGCCCAAAATCCGGGCAAAGCAACTGTGGAGATTAATACTAATGAAAACAATAATAAAATAACAGCTCAATATGCCAGAAGTTTGCTGGAAGCGAGCCTTGATCCGTTGGTAACTATTTCTTCCAAAGGAAAAATCACTGATGTAAATGAGGCCTCAGTGGATGTCACCGGGGTTAAAAGAGATGAATTGATAGGCTCAGATTTTTCCAGCTATTTTACAGAACCGCAAAAAGCTCAGGAAGGTTACGAGAGAGTATTTAAGAACGGTTTTGTGTCAGATTACCCGCTTACCATAAAGAATATCAATGGGAAATTAACAGATGTTCTTTACAATGCAACGGTTTACAAAGATTCAGACGGAATTGTTTTGGGCGTTTTTGCAGCAGCCAGAGATGTGACGATTCAGAAGTTATTGTCCAATTATTCGCGTAGCTTGCTTGAAGCGAGTCGGGATCCCTTATTTGTAATAAACCACCTGGGTAAAATCACTGATTTGAATAATGCTTGTGCTAAAATTACCCACCAGACAAGGGCGAAGCTCATTGGTTCTGATTTTATTGACTATTTTACAGAACCTGAAAAAGCCAGACAAGGATATAAAGAAGTATTTGTCAATGGATTTGTTGAAGATTTTCCTCTGACGATCAAAGATGGCAAATTGACTCCTGCATTGTTTAATGGGGCAGTTTATAAAGATGACAATGGTAATGTCCTCGGAGCAATGGTCATTGCAAGAGTGATTATAGAACAGAAAAGATTTGAAAAAGAACTGACGGAAGCAAGAGTATTTGCTGAGCTGGCGACAGAAATAGCAGAAGTGGCAAAAGCAAAGGCTGAAAGTGCTACACAAATTGCTGAGAATGCGGTAAGGTCAAAACAACAGTTTCTATCCAATATGAGCCACGAGATACGAACTCCCATGAATGCTATTATCGGATTTACTAAAGTTGTTTTAAAAACTGACCTGACTGAAAAACAAAAAGAATATTTAAAGGCAATAAAAATAAGTGGTGATGCTTTGATAGTACTTATAAATGACATACTCGATTTAGCAAAAGTGGATGCAGGAAAAATGACTTTTGAACAAGTACCTTTTAATATGGAGTTGTCTATCTCAGCTATGTTACAGTTATTTGAAACTAAAGTTCACGAAAAAAACCTTACACTGACCAAAAAATATGATGACCGGATTCCAAAAACATTGTCGGGAGATTCTGTCAGACTCCACCAAATCATTCTGAATTTGGTGAGCAACGCAGTGAAATTTACCGATACAGGGCAAATTATAGTCGGTGTTCAAATGCTGGATGAAAATGATGACACAGTAAAAATTAAATTTTCTGTTTCGGATACGGGCATAGGAATAACTGCAAATAAAATTACTTCTATTTTTGAAAATTTTCAGCAAGCAACCAGCAGTACATCCAGAATTTATGGTGGCACGGGCTTAGGCCTTGCTATCGTCAAGCAATTGGTGGAGTCACAAGGTGGAAGCATTAATGTTAATAGTAAATTAGGAGAAGGATCTACTTTTAGTTTCATTTTGGATTTTCATAAGACGGATTTGGAGGCTGAAATCAGAGTAGAAATATCTGAACTGGATACCGGAATGAAAAATATAAGAGTTTTGGTGGTAGAAGATATTCCTCTCAATCAATTATTAATGAAAACATTATTAGATGATTTTGGATTTGAAAGTGATGCAGCTGCACATGGGTTAATTGCCGTTGAAAAATTAAAAGCAATGCCATTTGATATTGTACTCATGGATCTTCAAATGCCCGAAATGAATGGTTTTGAAGCCACAGACTATATAAGAAACGTGATGCATTCCAGTATTCCTATCATAGCTTTGACAGCAGATGTAACCACCATGGATCTGGAAAAATGTAAAGATGTGGGCATGAATGATTATTTAGCTAAACCCGTGGATGAAAAATTATTATTCAATAAGATTATAAGCCTGGTCAGAAGCCAAAATGTTGTGAATGAAGTGAAATCAAATCTGAATGATAACGAAGCAGGAGAGTACATAAACTATATAGACCTTACCTATTTATCTCAAAAAACGAAATCCAACCCACTCCTAATGATGGAGATGATTTCTTTATATCTCGAACAAACACCCCTTTGATATTATCGATGAAAAAGCTTTGTTGGAAAAAAATTGGAATTTGTTGTATTCTGCTGTTCACAAGATGATTCCTTCCTTTTCAATAATAGGCTTGAATAGCGATTTTGAAATAATGGCAAAAAAAATACAGGATTATGCAAGTACAAAGAAACAAACAGAAGAAATCCATGAAATGGTATTGAAACTAGAGGAAGTGTGCAATCATGCCTGCATTCAGTTAACAAAAGAATTTACAAAATTAAAAAATAGTAACAAATGAGTTTTGGAAATGAAGTTATGGTAACGAAAGTACCGGTTAAACTTTTTTTGGTAGATGATGATGTGCTTTTTTTAAAATCTTTAGAAATAGAATTTAAGCAAAATACTGATTTTAATGTGGAGACATTTACCACTGGTGAACTTTGTTTACATAGGTTGGATCAAAATCCGGATGTCATCATATTGGATTATCATCTTGATGGTATGATTAAAAATGCGATGAACGGAATTGAAACTTTAGATAAAATTAAAGAAAGCAATCCGGCGACTCCGGTAGTTATATTGTCCTCTCAGGACAAGATCGAAGTGGCAGTTAGGTGCATGCATCATGATGCTTTTGATTATGTAGTTAAGAGTGAAACAGCTTTTCTGCGGTTGCAAAAAATCGTGGCATCCATTTTTCAGACCAGAAAAATTCAAAAGGAATTGAAATGGTATATGGATAGAATGTAAGGATTAGCACCTTTTATGTGTTATACTAATCAAGAAATGGCTTAAATCAAATATAGTATTCAGAGGTTTCTAAGCCACATCTATTTTTTAAAATGAGGTTTATTATTTGAGTCACTTATCCCTGGTTTATGTTTGAATAGTCAAATGAAGCTCCCGGGTTTCATTTTCACTTTCAATAAAAAGGTTTTATCGGATTACCCCGATAAAGCCTTTTTTAGAGTATGGTTAAATTTTTATTGCCTTATAAATTCAAAAAACGATTGATTTTATTACTAAAAATGGGAATCATGTAATTTCTTTCGAAAATAATGTAATGCTTTGATCAGGTAAAAGAAATAATTTTGTTGAAATGAAAAGGAAACAAATTCAATTCAAATAAGAGTATGTTTAAACATAAACTCCTTATTACAGTAAACTATTAATTTTTATTATTATGAACGACAACATTGTAAAATTAGCTTTGAGCATCACACTACTATGTATCACTGTTTTCCCCATTAAAAAAAGCTCAAACCATGATGGTGAAAATGCCCACCCCTTTGAAGCAAACCCCCGCCCAGGCGGAAGAAAAAAAAAACCCCGCCGCCGCGCCGGGAAAACCCCCCCCATTTTTCCCTTCCCCTCTTTGGGGGGGGGGGGGGGGCGTGCGGGGGGGGGGGGGGGGGGGGGCGGAGAACGCCCGTGTGGCCCCGCAGCCCCCCAAACCCCCCTGGGCGCTCCGGGCCCCCGCCCGGGGCCCCCCTTGCGCGGGGAAAAAAAATCTCCCCCGGGCCAGGGAACACACAAATTTCCTAACAAAAAAACTTGGGCCCGTGTGCTTTGTTGGGGGGCGGGGGGGGGGGGGGGCCCCCCCCCGGGGGGGGAACCCGCCGGGGGGGGGGGCAGCGGGGGGTCCCTGCGCCCCCCTTTAAAAAAATGTTTTGGGGACCAAACAAAAAAAAAGAAAAGGGGGGGGGGGGGGGGGAACCACCCCCCCCCCCCCCCGCCAACAAAATTTAGGCCTTTTGATATGACATCAAAAATAGAAAACAATATTACTAATGTGGCGGATTTCAATAATGGTATGTACCTGAATCTGGATGAAAACACAAATATTAGCTGGAATGATGCTGAGATGAATGATCAAGTTTTTACTGAAAGCCGGACATGTAAGTTCGACATACAACAATGAGTCCACTCAGAAAAGGCTATAATAAAGAATTGACACAAGGTCTCAAAGTCTCAAAGGTTCACAAAGGATTGAATATCAATTTTTAAAAAATTCAATATGCATTGTGACTCTTAGTGTTTTTGTGCCTTTGTCGCAAAAATAAACTTTTCGGAGTAGTCTCAATAATTGATATTGTACTCAGCTTAAATCCCATAAAATTAAGGGACCGATCAAAACGTTGCAAAAATTGTGAAGTGTCTTAATTTTAGTGGATCATTGTACGTCAACTATTCATAGTTGCTTAGAAATGATATTGATATCACAAAAACAAATCAAGGTGCTCAGGAAATAAAGAAAAAACCAAGCCGGCTTGAGGCGAATATAGTTAGTGAGTATAATTGTCAATGTTCGATTTAATAAATATATGCAAATGTTTATAATAATTAACAAGTGCAATATTATACACATCTTACCCTCACTGTGAAACATATCAAGGTGAATCATAAACATTATACAGACCAATGCCTTAATTTCTGAAGAATCATATAAAGATTTGAGGTAATTGTATAATAGATTCCTTTGCTCGTATTCCTAACTTTGCAGTCAAGCAAGTTGCTTAATTTCACTATTTATCATCATTAAAACATTTAAGTAATGGGAAATTTATTATATATTATTGCAGTCATACTGGTCTTGGGCTGGTTGATAGGTTTCATAGGTTATAATGCCGGTGGTATTATTCATATTCTGCTGGTGATTGCCGTTATTGTGGTTATACTCAGGATCATTCAAGGCAGGAAAATACTCTGAAACGTAAATTTAATGTTGCAATCTTTATACTGAATTGTGTAACATTTCTTGACGCAATTTAGCTCATATTTGCATTACAATATTATACACTTACTAAAGAAGGTAAGTGTACAACCAAAAAAAACTATGGATTTTAAGGAAGTAGAAAAATCTAAATCGTTTATCACGATAGAAATCATTGAATATGTGCATAATTCCGTGGTATTAAAAACCATACTGAAAAAATCAACGGGCAACGTATCATTGATGTCTGTGGATACCGGCGAAGGACTAACAGAAAAAACATCACCCTTTGACACATTTGCACAAGTCATTGACGGTCATGCAGAATTGGTCATTAATGGAATATCCCATTCTTTGAAAACAGGTGAGTCTATTGTTATTCCGGCACACGCACCTAATTTTATAAAGCCTAATGGCCGATTCAAAATGATATTGACCATCATCAAAAGTGGTTACGAATAGTGTGATACAGTTGAATTACGGAATAACAGAATCCTTAGTATAATTAAATTTTTCTCTTATAGCATAAATCCTTCCCTCCCGGGCTTGGATTTATGCATTTTATGGCTACAGGAGTTTTACCAAATCAGTTGACACAATTTTATGTGACCCTTGCTAAAAGTTGTAATATTTTGAAATAATTATATAACACTTTCAGCTTTGGTTTAGTATATCTTTGTATGTAAAATCTACATATTATGTCATTAATAAACGACACTTCAAAAACCCAAACTAAAAGGAACTCCCGAATCTATCCAATGATTATTTTTGCTTTTTTTCTGATGTCATCATGTTCACACAAGATGTCATTTCTGACTTCTACCGTAGTTCCGGCAGCGACAGGCACAGTAACAGTTAAAATGGATGAAAATAAAAATCATTCTATAGATATTTCATTGTCTAATCTGGCCGAACCGGAAAGATTGACCCCATCTAAAAAAATGTATATAGTTTGGATTGTTACAGACCAGGGTTTAACTAAAAATGTTGGCCGGATTATAACAGATAGTGGTACTTTTTCAAAAACCCTGAAAGCAGATTTTAAGACAGTAAGTAGTTTTACGCCAGTCAAAATATTTATTACAGCAGAAAATGATGCCAATGTTCAGTCACCTGATTGGGAAGTTATTTTGACCACCGAGCGATTTTAATAAGTGATAGGGAGGTGCTAAACTATACCTGGAATACCTTCTTTCGAATATCGTACCAGAAAGATAAGTTAATTATACAATTAAAAATATTTATTGTGTAAATTATTGATAATTAATTGTTTGTACCTTTGATTTGTGAAAATTTATTCACGCATGTACCGCCATTTGCGGTAAAACTAATTCAAAAAATGAATGGTTTTTATATTCCTGACCAGTTGCGATAATGCAGCTCAGAAGGTGGCGAAAGCGGAAGAAAATGTAACGGATGCCCAAAAAGATCTTCAGATAGCTGAAGGCGAATATCTGGCTGACGTTGAGAACTACAGACTACTCGCTGCAGATAAAATCGCAGCTAATGAAAAGAGTATTATGGAATTTAATGCTCGTATTGAAAAAGAAAAAAAAGAAGTAAGGACTGATTACAGAGCAAAAATAAAAGAGCTGGAACTCAGGAATAGTGACATGAAAAAGAAAATGGACGACTATAAATTGGAAGGAAAGGACAAGTGGGAGCTTTTCAAAACTGAATTTGGAAAAGACATGGATAATTTAGGTGAGTCTATATCTAATTTTGTAAAGAAAAACACGTAGTCCGCTTTTTCAGTAGATTATTGAAGATTTATTTAATCATCTAAAATTTAAAAAAATGAAACATATATTATTTTTAATTTGCTTTGCTGGATTCATGTTGAATCAGGCATCGGCGCAGGAAAATGGACGAAGCAGTTTTCACTTAGGAATCAAAGCAGGAGGCAATCTGGCCAATGTGTATGATGCTGAGGGTGAAGACTTTAATGCAGATGCCAAATTTGGTTACGTATTCGGAGCATTTATGTCTATACCTTTGGGTGCGACCTTAGGCATTCAACCTGAAGTGCTCTTTTCCCAAAAAGGATTTAAAGGTAGAGGAAGTCTGTTAGGTAGCGCCTACGTACTTTCCCGCACGACCAACTATATTGATGTGCCGATCTATCTTGCCATTAAACCAATAAGTGTACTGACACTTTTGGCTGGTCCGCAGTTTTCTTTTCTCACCAAACAGAAGGATGTATTTACAAATTCATCATCCAGCTTCGAGCAATCAGAAGTATTTAAAAATGAAAATCTGAGAAAAAATATTCTGGGCATTTCCTTTGGTGCAGATTTGAATGTAAGTAGCTTAGTGATAGGTGCCAGGGCAAACTGGGATCTTTATAACAATCATGGTGACGGAACAACTACTACACCGCGATATAAAAATGTATGGGTACAAGCCACTTTGGGGCTAAGATTAATCTAATTGTTTTTTGTATATAAATATTTCTGTATTATCAATCTAATTGTTGAGAAGTTCCTTTTCTAATAAAGAAGGGACTTTTTTTTTGCATTTATTTATCCCTTCAATTTCATAATTATCAATCATATACATAGATACTATATCGACTTTAAATGCAATAATCAAAAGCTAAATGATCGGATACAAGTGTACAAAATGGCTGATCATAAATCTGAGCAGCAAGCTGATAATTTGCTGATTAAAGACATAATTAATGTCTCAGACGGGGGGTAAATCACTCGCCTTTAGGCGAAGACTTTAGTTCAACAAGTCAAAAATAGTAATTTTGCATTAAATAAGAATGAAATGCAAAATTATCGTAAAACAAGTCATACGACCTATGATTGCAAGTATCATATAGTTTGGATAACAAAATATCGTAAGAAAGTGATGAGTGGAGTAATAGCGGAACGAATTAGGGAACTGTTAAGGCAGATATGTAAAGAGAAAGATGTAGAAATAATAAAAGGACATGTTTCAAAGGACCATATACATTTGTTTGTAAGTGTACCGCCTCATTTAGCAGTAAGCAAATCAGTCCAAAGTCTGAAAGGCAAGAGTTCGTACAAATTGCTAGGCGAGAATAAAGAATTGTCGAAGCAGTTTTGGGGCAGGCATTTGTGGGCAAGAGGATATTTTGTAGCCACATCAGGAAATGTAACAGATGAAGTAATAATGGAATATATAAAGAATCAAGAAATAAAAGAAGGAGATGATGATTTTACGATATCAGACCCACTTTAGTCGCCTTCAGGCGAAACCAAATCTTTCGGCTTTTAGCCGAAAGAAGTTTAATATTCAATTAATTGGTGTGAAAAACAAGATCAGGATTTATTAGTTCACCTATGTACGAGATTAACTTATTATCTAAAATTTTAAATCAGTTGATTTTTCTCCGGACCGCTGGAGGACTATATTATAAGGATTCTTGTGGTTTATTTGGCCATATTCCGGATTCCATTTATCGTATTCCGGATGGTGAGCTCTGGATTTTGCAGCTGCAACACT
This sequence comes from Saprospiraceae bacterium, assembly GCA_016722285.1. Lineage (GTDB taxonomy): Bacteria > Bacteroidota > Bacteroidia > Chitinophagales > Saprospiraceae > OLB9. Next base: position 1,875 of record JADKGI010000023.1, on the reverse strand, counting down.
ATTTTGGGACACCGAATAAAGCGAGCCATCAAAACAAGCTGGGGCTACCGCAGTATTAATAATACTTCCATTAAAGATAATCTTAATGTGTTATAAAGCCTTAGATTCAGGAAGTTTTCCTCAGTGAAGAAAAAGTATTGCAAAACATAGTATCATTTAAACCATCTGAATAACCTGTTTTAGATAATACAAATGCTCCATTAAAAACAGACATAGCCGTGCCTCCTGAGTCAACCATCATCTTAATACAAGGTATGATTTTGGAGTTTTTTGCAACTGAGTTAGTTCCCCCACCTGGAAATATTATTATACCTGGAATTGGTCCATAGCCTATTGAATAGATTGTTGAATGATTGATAAATTAATATTGAATAATTAGTACAATCCTTCGTTGTTTTGTAATACTAACCTGTCATCTTTGCGCTCTTTTATATTAGCGCTATTAGATATTATACTCCAAATACCACCATATAGACAATTTACATTTGAGAAACCCAATTCGGTTAATTTTTTGCAATATTTCATCGCATCAGTTCCATAAATTAAAATCATCCCTTCTTTATCTATTAGTGCAGTCAAAATTTTAACATCAAATTCATTATATGGAATATTAATAGAATTTTTTATGCTACCCAGATTCTTCCAAACTGTTGCTGATTTGTTAATGTACTCTTCTTGTGGTCGTAAATCCAAAATCAAAGTTTTTTTATTTTTCTTGATAAAATCAACAGCTTCTTTGGCATTAAGTATGTTATATTTCGGAGTGTTACTTAATAATCTTTTTCTTAATTTAGTTGTTGAGTTTTCATTTCCTATTATCGCTGACAAACCGCCTAATATATTATGTATTTTGATAAATCCGTTTTCTGAAAGAAATTTAGAAACGCCATGGCTCAGAGCTCCGTTGATATCATAGACTACTATCGTTTTACTCTTATATTTTTCCAGTTCAAGTAATCTATTTTTTATTTCTGTTTCTGGAATATTGATGGCTTTTATTATTCTTCCAATATTATTACTTTCCAAAGTATCTTTTCCTTCAAACTGAATTGCTGGTCTTAAATCGATAATTAAAATATCGTTATTTTTTTCTACTAAAGAAATTATTTCTGCAACAGAACTGTTTGTGTAAGGCAAAGAAGAAACGATCATTTCTTCTTTATGTGGAAATTTTTTAGAATTTGCCTGATTCAAGTAAGACATTCCTGCATTCAAATTATACACTTCTTTAAAGCCACTTTCCTTTAGAGCTTTACTTCCTCGCCTGCTTCGTTGACTGTGAGAACAGTATAAAATGATCGGCTGGTCTTGATATTGCATCAAACACATTGGGTCTTTTAATATTGAATCAATTTCAATGTTAATTGCACCTTTCAGGTGACCTATGTTGAGGCTACCGAAACGACTAGTATCCGCAAATTCACCTGGCGTTCTTACATCAACCAATACAGCATTTGGGTTTTTCTTCATAAACTTGTAAAGGTCATTCGGATAGATTGTTGGGTATAATTTGTTATCATATTTGTAATTCAACTGACCTATACAGTTGTTAACGAAATATAGTGCAAAAACTAACAAATATATAATTTTACTATTCATGAATTATTTATTTTTAAAATGTGAAACAAATCTAATATTTAATGGATTAATATTAAGTATATGTCTTATTATGACTTAAATTTGTCTGTATTTGACTTGAATTATTAATTTACCTATGTAAGATATGACACCAGTTAATATTGTTTTTTTAATATTTCCAAAAACACATTTATTTGATTTATCTGGCGTAGCACAGGTCTTTTACGAAGCCAACAACCATGGTAAAGACAGGTTTAAATTGCATTTTGCTTCACTTACAAAAACATTAATTTCTGA
>JADKGI010000022.1 GCA_016722285.1 Saprospiraceae bacterium | reverse complement strand
AGCACGAACCACAAATTTGTGGTTAATCATATTTTGAATCTTACTGATTTTTATTCCAGCCATGATGGAAAGCACGATTTGGTCATGTTTTAATCGACCGTGCATTTCTGATGCTAAATTCTTAAAATCCTGAGGTTTGACTGCCAGTATCACCAAATCAACTGTCGAAATCTCATCATTAATCGTGTTTACTACTACTCCTTCTCTTGCCAAATTCAAAATGGCACAACGTTCCTTATTTTTTTCAATAAGTAATAAATTTTCCTTTTTTACCAGATCATACTGAATAAATGATCGCGCAAAAGCCATTCCCATATTTCCGCAACCCAAAATTGCTATTTTCATTTATCTATATTTTACATGATTTTCGGATAATAAAAATAAAGAAGCAAAGCTAAAAAATTCTTTGCGCTTAATGGAATTTTAAAATTATAATGAAATTATGAAAACCAACAAAGTTATTACAAAGCTCTTTTGTAACCTAATGTAAAACCAGCAAATGCTCCTGCTACAGCCCCGCAAAGGCTAAAAACAATCACATCCATGAATACACCGCCCCAGGACATCCAATTAGTTGTGCCATGTATCATACTGTCGTAGCTAAGGGCCATTAAGCAACTTATTAATGCTCCTGAGACGGCTCCTGAAGCTAATGTCTTTATACCTGCCCATTTTTCAAAGATATAGGCAAGTAACAAACCTTGCTGAGAGATTTCCAACAATAAGAGCAAGAATACTTGGATCTGATTGAACAGATGCCATTCCCGGATTAGTCGATGCCAGTAAATTTTTAAATACCACAGTGTATAAATAGTCCGCTAGCTATAAAATAACCAAAAAATCCAACTAAAGTACCTAAAAGAAGCCTGTTTGTGTTCATATTGTTATGAGTTGGTAAGTTGATCAGGATTAAAATTTCGTAAAGTAAAACAAATAAATGAAAATTGACCATATAGAATAAATAATCCTTATCAAATATTCTAATCAAAAGATTCAGGTTGTAATAAAATATATTACTGTTAATCTAAGTTATTGGTTAGTAGAGTGATACTCTTTTTGATAGTGTCATCCATATAAGTGATATCAGCGCTACAAACCCAAATGCAACTTGTAGTGAAGTAGCATTACTTATAAATCCGATCACTACAGGACCCAATAAAAATCCGCCCATGGCAAATGAATTCATCAAGGCAAGACCACCCCCGTCAGGGATATCCGGATACCTTGATGCACTAGCATACAAAATAGGAGAGCCGCAGGAAACTCCGAGCCCAATAAACCCAAATCCTATTATTGACGAAAAGGTAAAGGGTAGAAATATCACAATGGATAAGCCAATAAAAGCCAGGATGCTTCCATAGATGAGTATATTGTTTCTGCCATAAACCGGGATGATTCCGTCCCCGAATAAACGACCGAAAGCCATAAAAAATGAATACCCAAACAATCCCCAACCGACAAAATAAGGATTGGTTATCACTATTTCTTTCATATAAACTGAAGCCCAGTCTGTCATAGAGCCTTCTGTCATATTGATACATACACTTATAATAATAATGATTAACAAATCTCCTTTAGGCAATGCAAAAGCTGACTTTTTGGCAATTTTCGATTCAGTTCTTTTTTGATCAGGCATACATAGAATAGTCTTCCTTGTTATGGCGGTTAAAATTAATGATATACCACATATCACCAACATATGTATCACCTCATTGATATTTACCAATAAAGTTAAAGACCTCATTAATGAACCTGACATAAGCCCGATACTGAACATACCATGACAGGTAGCCATAATACTTACATTCTCATGTAATTCTAGATTTGTTGCAGAAATATTAGCCGAAATGTTGAGAATTGTCATTGAAAAACCTACGATCATGAGGGCCAAAGGAAGTAATGCAAAAGTGTTGATACTAAAAGGTAGTAAATAAGTAATGCTAATAAAAACCATTCCGAAGGCTGTTACTTTCTGATGTCCATATTTGCTAATTAATTTAGCAGCTACCGGATTAAAAGTCATAGCTCCCAAAGGCAGACAGAGTAAAATGAGGCCTAATACTCCATCATCCAAACTGTAACTTTGTTTGATAAAAGGAATAAGAGTGGCCCAATTGCCAAATAAAAAACCCATCAGGAAAAAAGCTGTTCCCAGGCATATACTTGATTTGGACCTGAAAAACGAAAACAAATGTGCAACCACTATTAATACTGTGTTATATTAGCCCAATTACATCAAATGAAAAACTTGTGTTCCGGCAGAATTTAATAATTAGATCAGTTAAACTCAAAAACAAATGGCAATCTGGTTTGAGGCTCCTTGCATCTGATGATGCTTCTAAATTGGTTAAACTGGTCCAATAGTTGTCTTTCATCCGGAGTGGTTATGCGGGCAAGCGTTTCTTCTCCTTGCTGACCGTGGACTATTTCTTTATGATTTTATTTAGGAAATCATCTTTAATAAAGGGATATTCTACAGTGCTATATTTTTTTATTCCGGCCTTTTCAGCTGCTAAAGCTATCGCATCGTTGAGATCACCAAGCTTATCAACCAATCCTATTTCTATTGCCTTCCTACCAGTCCAAACTCTACCTTGTGCAATGCTCTTAGTGCTGTCTATAGAAAGCTTTCTTCCTTTTGAAACTCTTTCTATAAACAGATCATAAATTTCAGAAGTTGATTCCTGCAATAACTCTTTTTCTCTTCCTGTCAAATTATTAAAAGGACTGAATCCTGTAGCAAACTCATGCGTTTTTATTGTATCAAAATTTACTCCAATTTTTTCATTTAACAATTTTGTAGCATTTGGAAACATCATAAAAACACCAATTGAACCTGTCAGTGTATTCGGTTGTGATACTATTTTGTCCGCACCTGATGCTATATAATAACCGCCTGATGCGGCATAATCTCCAAATGAAGCAATCAATGGTTTACCTGATTTTTTAATCAATTCCAACTCTCTCCATATCAATTCGCTAGAGAAAGCATTACCTCCGGGTGAATTGACCCGTAATACGACGGCTTTAATTTTTTTATCATTTCTTATCTTTGTTAAGATATCCAAATATTTTTTTTCACTAATGATCCCTGATTCATTTGAGCCATAGATTATTTCTCCTTCAGCGTTGACTATGGCTATCTTATCATCACCTGTTTCATCATTTAATTTTGCAACCTTATTATACTTCGAAAGGCTGATATATTTTATTTTTTTTCCTTCTTTTATTCCTAACTTGGCTCTCATAAAATCATCCAGCTGGTCTTTATAAAATAATTCATCTACCATGGCATTCTGAAGGGCTTTTTTTGCAGTTCTTCCTTCATAACCAGACATAATCAATTCTATTTTTTCCTGAGACAGTTTCCTGTTCTTAGCCAGATTTTCGACCATGATGTCCTTCATATCTGTAAGGAAAGTCCGGGTTTGCAATTTATTATATTCACTCATTTCTGTCAACCTGAATGGCTCAGTAGCACTTTTGAAATTGCCGGCGTAAAATATATTGTATTCAATACCAATTTTGTCAAACATGTTTTTGAAAAAAGGTATAGATGTGCCATACCCTCTAAGATCAACCCCTCCTTGTGGATTGAGAAACATGGAGTCTGCTACTGAGCACAGTAAATACGAAGATTGACTGTGGTTGTCGGCATAGGAATATATGAATTTTCCACTTTCTTTAAATTTCTGTAATCCCTGCATCAGACTAAGCAATGTAGCTTGACCATAACTAATTGAATTGTTTTCAAGAAGTATGCCTTTGATTTTGTTATCTGATGATGCTGAATTCAAAAGATCGAGTATTCTTCTTAAACCCAGTGACTCCGTGGGCCCTCCTGTAAAAAGTGATTCCTGAGGAATGTTATCGGTTTTTTCAGGAATAAACTCTTCAAGGTTCAATTTTAGGACTGAATCAGAGCTGTAAGATTCTTCCTGGTTGATACCCGTTATAGCAATCAGTATAATTATAAAAAGGCCTAAAGCAAAAGCAGCTATTACACCTAGAAAAGATGCAATGAATGTTGGAAAAAATGATTTCATATTTTTTTATTAAACGGTAAATTCTATTTTGAACTTTCACAAAGGTAACATTCCGAATTTTATTCAGTTTATAAATTTCGCTTAATGCTACCAAAGTATCCTTAAAAGAATGTATTATCTTGATTAGTGTCGTCAAATGGATTTTATAACTGTCACTAGAAGATAGGGTTCACACAATAATTTTTTACAACCAAATATAAATTGTAGGTACCTGAATTATTCTTTTTCGCATACTAATCTGCATATTTCTATCACAGTTTCAACACCTTTTTCCATATCCTGAACAGAGACCCATTCATATTTTGAATGTATAGCCTGTTCTCCGGCAAATAGGTTTGGGCATGGAACACCTAAATGAGAGAGTACAGCTCCGTCCGTGCCACCACGGATGCTGCCGTAAACCGGTTTTACACCTACGTTTTCCATGGCTCTTAATGCGAGACTGCTCACATGAGGATGATTCTTAAGGACTTCCTTCATGTTTCTATATTGAAGCTTTGACTCTATTATAAAGGAAGAACCGGGATAATTCATCATTACTTCTTCAGCAATATTGGATATAAGACCTGAATATTCATCCAGGTTAGGAGTATCAAAATCTCTGAGAATAAAATCAATAGTTGCAGACTCAAGCCCACCACTGATTTTAGTTGGATGGATAAAACCTTCTTTTTTCTCCGAGGTCTCGGGTGATAATGATAGTTTAGGGAGGCTGGAAACAATTTCACATGCTATTTTTATCGCGTTTTCCATGGTTCCCTTCGCATAGCCGGGATGTGAACTAACCCCTTTTATGCTAAGCTTTAACGAATTTGCTGAAAAATTTTCGTCTTCAAAACAGCCAAGATCACCTGAATCAAGTGTATATCCAAAATCAGAATCAAGCAATTTTAAATCCACTTTTGCTACCCCTTTTCCAATTTCTTCATCAGTGGTAAGGAGGGCTTTTAATTGCCCGTGTTTTAAATCTTTGTTTTGCGTGAACTGATGAAATGCATCCATAATGATGGCGACCCCTGATTTATCATCACTTCCTAAAAGTGTCATCCCGCTAGCCGTGATGATATCATTACCCAATTTATTAGCAAGATTTGGATATTTTTTGGGTGTGATGATTATGGTTGGGTCATCAGGGAGAATTATATCCTGACCTTGATAGTTCTTGTGAATGATAGGTGTTACGTAAGTGCCACTACAATCCGGTGCGGTGTCCATGTGGGCACAAAAAAATATTTTTGGTACTGCATCTGAGCAATTTGAAGGGAGAGTGGCATAGATATATCCGGCATCATTTGTTACATATTGAATGCCCATATCTTCAAATTCTCGGCAAAGTAGGGAGGTGAGATTTTTTTGCTTTTCTGATGATGGAAATGTTTGGCTTGATGGATCGGCTTCTGTGTCAATCAATGCGTACATTAGGAAGCGATCCTTAACTGTAAATTGCATATTGTATGAATTTTCATCAAAGATAACCTTCCAATTGCACATAACAAATAAATGAAAGGTAAAGCCAATCATTATTTTAATTCAACTCTATGGTAAAAGCACAAAAGAAAAAACAACTGATTATTCTTTTGTGCTTTTATATACTCCATCAATGAGGATCTCTTTGCTTATAGATTTACCTGAGAGACAAAAGTTTTATTTATTTCCAATGCAATTTCTTCAGCAGCACTTACCATTTGATTTTCACTGAGTGTAGTAACATTCATGGCCAACATAACGAGATAATTATTTCCATAATTCCAATAAAATCTGGCCTGCTGGAATGAATAAACACCATCCACACCACCAGCATTAAATTTTTTATAAACAGATGGTTTTTCATCACCCAATGTTGTCTCTCCTTCTGAAAGTTTTGAAACTACAAATTTTGAAAAATAATCTTCATATTGGTCAAACACAGGGTTGGTTTGTAGTTGAATAAGGATTCCGGCATTTGGCGTATTAGCGTCTTCCCATTTGAAAAAGCAGGACTTAGCACCTGGGCTTTGCGGATCAGTAGCATTGATTAAATTAACAGAAGGTGCCTTTATTTTTAAGATCTCTTTTAATTTGGCATCAGAGATCATTTGACACGCTTCAGGTATAGTAAGTTTTTTAGGGTCTTTCACTTTAGCCGTCTTCAGGTCTTGTAATGCCGTATGTAAATCTGTGTTTTCATTTTTACATCCAAAGTTGAGTACTATTATAAAGATCCAAAAAAAATTTCTCATTATTTTTAATATTTGGTTTTATTTGAAAAAAAATATATTTTAAGACTGCAAAGGTATTAAAATATAAATATTATCAGTCATTGTAAATTTGAAAATATTTTCAACAACAAGTTAATATACTTATGGTATTTAAATCCAAAATTTAATACAATAAGTAGTTTAATCTATTACAATATCGGTAGTATAAGTTGTATATTTGTAAGAGAATTAATACTCAAAGCATGAAATTCCTTATAATTATATGTTTTATAGTTGCATTAGAGACTGTCCACAGCCAATCTGGTGTTTCTGGACAGATAATTGATGCCAAAACTGAAAGACCAATTAAGGGGGCTATTGTGATAGTTAATAATAAAGAATTGGCATCATTTAAAACTGATAAGAAAGGAAAATTTAAAATCAAAAGTATCAATCCCGCTGACTCAATGTTATTTTTAGCAGATGGGTATGCTTCTGCTAATACTGTCATAGGAAATGCAAAGTCAATTAAAGTGATTTTATTTCCTATCACAAAAGATGAGGCAGTAGATATTGGATATGGTTCTCAGAATTCTAAAACGCTTACATCTTCGGTGACGGTACTATCTTCAAATGATTTTAATAAAGTTGTAGCAGTAGATATCTACAGTTATTTAAGAGGGAAAATTCCGGGGCTGCAAATTATCAAAAATTCTTCCAGTAGTTTGACACGTCCGCAAATCATGCTTCGGGGTACCGGCTCATTTTCAGGTACTTATGAGCCTTTGATTGTAATTGATGGTATTCAGAATGCATCTATAGAAAACCTAGACCCGAACGATGTAGCATCGGTAACTGTTCTTAAAGATGGTTCGGCTCAGGCTATATATGGAAGTCAGGCTAGTGGAGGTGTTATTTTAATTAAAACCAAAAAGTAACTACAGATTAATTAATAGTATCAAAGATTAAGCTATAAGGCTTCCCGGATTCGGACTAAATTTCCCAATAATCCTTCGATGAGACTAAGTGGCAACATATTGGCTCCATCTGACATGGCTTGTTCAGGATTTGGATGTGTTTCAATAAATAACCCATCTACCCCTACCGCCACCGCAGCCTTTGCTATTGTTCCGATTAATCCAGGTTTTCCTCCTGTAACGCCTGATGGCTGATTGGGCTGTTGTAGAGAATGGGTACAATCCATTATAACGGGTACGCCAAAAGATTTCATCAATGGTATTCCACGGAAATCAACTATGAGGTCCTGATATCCAAAAGTAGTTCCTCTTTCCGTCAACATCACTTTCGTATTTTGACATTCTCTTACTTTTTGCACCGCATGTTGCATCGATTCAGGGCTCATAAATTGCCCTTTTTTGATGTTAACAATCTTACCGGTCTCAGCTGCAGCTTTGATAAGTGACGTTTGTCTGCACAGGAATGCAGGTATCTGTAAAATGTCCACATATTCGGCTGCCAACTCTGCTTCTTCGTCTCTGTGGATATCTGTGGTAACTGGTAAGTCAAATGTGTCCGCCACCTTTTTTAGTATTTTCAAAGCCTTGATATCTCCGATACCTGTAAAAGAATGTATAGAAGATCTATTGGCTTTTCTATAGGACCCTTTAAAAATGAAAGGAATTTTAAGTCTAAAAGTAATTTCTTTCAACTTTTCGGCTATTTCCATTGTCAGTTCTTCTGATTCGATGGCACAAGGTCCTGAAATCAAAAAAAAATTATTGGAATTGATATTGCTTATATTCTTAACCGAAGATATCAGAGAGTAAGTGGCCATATATATTTTAAATTAATTTCCGAAAACATACTGAACAATATTTGCACCCATCTTTAATGCTTTAATTCTTATTTCTTCAGGGTCTTTATGAACTTCAGGATCTTCCCACCCATCGCCAAGGTCAGACTCATAACTATAAAAGCAAATTAAGCGCCCATTGAGTATTAATCCGAATCCTTGTGATGGCTTGCCATCATGCTCATGGATTTTAGGAACTCCTGAATCAAACTTATATTTTTGATTGTATATGGGGTGATTAAAAGGTAGTTCAGTAAAAGTAAGTTCAGGGAACACCTTTTTCATAGCCAGCCTCACATATGGATCCATACCATAATTATCATCAATATGAAGAAAACCACCTGCCGTCAAGTATTGTCTTAGATTTTCAGCATCTGAATTAGAAAATACGACATTTCCATGACCCGTCATATGGATGAGTGGGTAGTTAAATATCTCTACGCTACCGGCATCTACAACACCATATTCAGGATCAATGTTAGTGCCAAGAAATTTATTGCAAAAAGATGAAAGATTAACCAGTGAAGTTGGGTTAGCATACCAATCGCCACCACCGCCATATTTGAGTAACCCGATTTTTATGGAAGGGTTAACAGAACTGATGGAAAAAAACGATATCAGAATCAAAAATAATAATTTATTCATTTCTAAAGATGTAAGCTTGATGAACAGTAAAAAGTATGACTTCGTTTAATCAAACTATTAAATTAATTATATTTATATAAATAGACGTCAAATCTTCATGTTCAAACGGGGGAGATTTTTTAATATTTCATTGATAATTAAATTTTTAAATATCATTAACAAAAGCTATTAGTACTTTATTGGCATCACTACTATAATAATTTTACTTTTGCGTCGTTATTTCATCCACAAGATAATTTTTTATTAAAATTATTCATTAAAACCAATCCTGATGTCAGTAATATTAAAAGATATATCCAAACATTTTGGTAATCAGAAAGCGGTTAATAATTTATCTTTTGAAGCCAGGCCGGGTCAAATATTAGGTTTTCTGGGCCCCAATGGTGCAGGTAAGACGACTACCATGAAAATGATTTGTTGTTATATCGAGCCGACAGAAGGTACAGCTGAAATCAATGGATTCGATATCAGGACGTCCCCATTGGCAGTGAGGAAGCAAATCGGATACCTTGCTGAGCACAATCCTCTATATGAAGAAATGTATGTCAAAGAGTTTCTTCAATTCGTAGCAAGCATACATCGTATTGATAGCAGAGTATCGAGGATAAATGATGTCATTGACATCACTGGATTAGGTCACGAACAAAATAAAATAATCGGAACTCTTTCTAAAGGGTATCGGCAAAGAGTGGGCTTGGCTCAGGCTATAATGCACGACCCTGAGGTACTTATCCTTGATGAGCCGACTTCCGGTCTCGATATGAATCAGTTGGTTGACATCAGAAAGCTGATTAAAGAGCTTGGAAGAGAGAAAACGGTTATTTTTTCATCGCATATTATGCAGGAGGTAGAAGCTTTATGCGATAGGGTAGTGATTATCAATAATGGTTCTTTGGTGGCTAATGAGTCAATTCAAAACTTAAGTAAAGTACTAAGTGGACGACAAATAGTATCGGCTCAATTTTTAGAAAAAAATGTTTCAACAGTTATTTTTGAAAATATGGCAGGATTAACTGAAATTAATATAAAAGACGATAAAATGTTTTTTACTGCAAATTCAGGAATGGACATCAGACAAGATATATTCAGGATAGTAGTAGAACACGGACTGACGCTTATTGAACTAAAACAAGGTGAAGCAACTATGGAAGATATATTTAGAAAACTTACTAAGATACCTGTCGATGCTTAGCGTTTTTTTAAAGGAAATCCGTTCATTTTTCTCATCCCTTACCGGATATTTAGTCATAACTATTTTTTTACTATCGGTTGGATTATTTATGTGGGTTTTTTCTGATACCAGTGTATTGGAATACAATTTTGCGACCATGGATCAACTTTTTTCAATTGCACCGCTGGTTTTCTTATTTTTGATACCAGCCATAACAATGAAGACCATAGCTGATGAAAAATCTAAAGGCACTTTGGAATTGTTATTTACAAAACCTATTTCTGCATCTGATATTATTTTGGGTAAATATTTCGCCAATGTCAGTTTAGTAGTTTTAGCCTTGGTGCCTACTTTGATATATTATTATTCAATATTTCAGCTGGGTTCTCCTCAAGGTAATCTCGATTCAGGAGCAATATTAGGATCTTATATTGGATTATTTTTCCTGGGGGGAGCATTTGTAGCTATAGGTATGTTTGCTTCATCGTTGACAGATAATCAGATAGTAGCATTCATATTAGGGGCTTTTTTATGTTTTTTCTTTCATTGGGCATTTATGTACCTGGCCAGTAGTCCGATTTTCAGAACATGGAATGACCTGTTGATTCAAAAAATCGGCATTAATTATCATTATAACAGCATTAGTAAAGGCGTAATTGATAGTCGGGATATTGTATATTTTATTTCTGTTATAGTAATATTTATTTACGCTACGATAGCAGTCATCAAACGACAAAAGTAAAATGAGATAATGTCCAGATTGTCAAACGCAATTACCGGATTCGGATTACTTTTAGCCATTATAATAGTGGTAAATGTCATATCTGAGTTGATTAATATTCAGGTGGACCTGAACGAATATAAGAGATTTTCCATAAGTGATAATACTAAAGATATTGTCAATTCAATAGATGATAATATCTCAATCAGAATATTGTTAGATGGAGAATTTCCGGCAGGTTTTAAGAGATTACAGTCTTCTGTCAATGATATGCTGATAAAACTAAGAGACATAAACCACAGAATAAATTTTGAATTTGAAGACCCATCTTCAGGCTCTCTTAGCGAAATAGAGCAAAAAAGAAAAATACTTCAGGATGAAAATATTATACCTGTTTCATTAAGCTATTCAGATGGTACACAATTAGTTCAGAAAGCTGTTTATCCTTTTGCAATATTTAATTACGGAGCCAGAAAATTTATAGTGAACCTGCTTGAAGAGCAAAAGCCCGGAGATGATGAGGAATTGATACTTAATAATTCAGTATCGCTTTTGGAGTATAAATTTTCTGATGCCCTTCTGAAATTAATGACACCAAGACCCAAAAATATTTTATTTACTCACGGAAATGGTGAATTGGATGATAGTCAAACATATAGGCTTGAGAGCGAACTTAGAAAATTCAATAAAGTAGGAGGGGTGGTTTTAGATAGTATTATGCATCTTGACAGTACAATTGATCTGGTAATAGTTGCAGGGCTTCGAAAATCAATGTCAATACAAAATCAATTTAAACTGGATCAATACATCATGCAGGGAGGTAAGATCATCTGGATGATTGACAAATTTCATGTTTCATTAGATAGCATAAACAAATATAAGTTTTACATTCCTACTGAATCCGATACAGGCATAGATGATTTACTATTTAAGTATGGCATTCGTATCATGCCGGATTTAATCATTGACCTTGAGTGCAGTTCAATACCTCAGGTGGTCGGGATGGCAGGAGACAAACCTCAGACAAAACTTTTTCCATGGGTGTATCACATAGTTGCAGCGCCGAATTCTGATCATCCTATTACTAAGCATATAGATAGAATAAATTTCTTTTTTCCTAGTACAATAGATACAATTAAATCTGACGGGCAAATCAAAAAAACGATACTTGTCAGTAGTTCAAAGTACTCGAGATCACAGCTGTCTCCTATGAGACTGTCTTTTGAGATATTAAAAGTTGCACCCGATCCTTCGAAATTTAATGATGGTTTAAGACCTGTCGCTGTACTGCTGGAAGGTGAATTTGAATCTTATTTTAAAAACAGAGTTACACCAGAATTCAAACAATTATTGCAGAATATGCACTCAGACTTTAAGGAGCGGAGCTCTGCACAGGCCAAACAATTAATTATTTCTGATTCCGATTTTGCAAAAAATTTAGTAAATACTGCCACCGGAAATACTGAGGATATCGGATACAATAAATGGGAACGAAAGTATTATAAAGGGAATAAAGATTTTATCTTAAATACGGTAGAATATATGCTTGATGAGAATAATGTACTGGAAACAAGGTCCAAAGATATAAAACTTCGTTTGCTCGATAATGTGCGGATAAAACAGGAAAAATTAAAATGGCAGCTAATAAATGTGGTATTGCCAGTAGTGTTATTGATTATTTTTGGATTAATATATCATTATTTCAGGAAAAGAAAATATACTTTTCGATAAGGCCTTAAATATGAAAAACAGATGGATATTAACATCGGTGCTTATTTTGCTATCCGTTCTGGCTTATTATCTGTACAAACAAAAAATACTTGCGGGAAATAGCATGGTGAAGGCGGACCGTGGTTTTACGGTATCAGACATCAGGTCTGTAAGTAAAATTGTAATAAAGCACGTTAAGCTACAACCATTGGTGTTCACCAGAGATAAAGCAGGCTGGATAGTAAATGGAAAATATCAGGTAGATCCGGCGGTTTTTTTGCACGTTGAAAAAGTATTAACAGATATCACCATGCTGTACATTCCTCCTACAAACAGTATAGCAACCATCCTTAAGAGTATCAAAAATAATGGAATTCAGGTGGATGTTTATACTGATTCAGGTTCCGCTTCAAAGATCATACATATTGGTTCTGATATACAAAGTGGCGATGGGACATTTATGGTTTTAGGTGGCTCAAAGCAACCATATGCCATGCATTTATCAGGATTGGCCGGTGGTATCAGATCCAGATTTGAACAACCTTTGGAAAATTTCAGAAATAAATTTATTTACCAATATAATTCGGACGATATTGATTTTGTAAAAGTTGATTATCCAAAGAATAATATTCACTCATTTATCATTAACAATCATGGATCCGTTGCTTCTGTACATCCTGTAGTAAACAGAGATGAAAAAAATGTAGAATCTAAAACCAACGTGATAAAGTCATATCTGGAAGGATTTGAGAACCTGGGTGCCGAAAAACTTATGAATTCATATCCACTCAGAGATAGTGTGTTATCGACGATTCCGGGATGTATTATCGAATTGAAGGATAAAGGCGGAAAAGTTGTGCTATACAAGTATTACCCATTTGATGATTTTGAAAATGGAACAGGGCCGTCATCGCAGGTCGGTGAACTTCGATTTCAAAACCGAATGTTTGTTTTGGTGGATAATTTGGATTTTATATTGTTCAGAATCGTGTATTTGGAAATATATTTAGAAGCTATGAAGATTTTTGTAAAGGATAAAACCTTATAACTCATTTCAATTGTAAGAGTTTCAGATCAAAGGTTATCAAAATAAGTTTCAGGTGTTAACAAATCGGATTTATAGAAAATTATGGGTTTTGTATTTGATTGCCTTGAAGTTATGGATCAAAAACTTTGGTATTAACACAGTATTATGAAATCCAGCTTTGATATTCCTAATCTTGTAATATTTTAATAGGTAGAAAGCATCAACATCACTTTTGATTTGTATTGAAAGATTCAAAATATTAGGATTTATTGTTCTTTTTACTTGAATATCCTTAATACAATATCACTAATACCTGAAAAATTCAATTTTATATCCCTAAGTGCCATGTAAGTTAGAAGACCTGCGAAAGAGTAGTATTAAGCATGGCAGCCATGCTGCGTTAAATCCTGATATTAGATCGTTTTCTGATCAGTTTTCCCGTATATAGTAGAAATAATAAATATCATATAAAATAATATGGCTACAAGAAGAGAGGATCTCGTAACCTCCTTTTTGATTATGCTTCCAAGTGGTGCTTCAATAAAAAGAAATAAGATTTATACTGCCCAACTATACTGTTGAGATTCAACCGTAGCATATCTTTTCACATAATGTCTGATGTTGTCTATATTCATGTTGTTAACAGTAAGTTCATCCCTGTCTCTTGACGGATCCCTTTGTTCTCTTAATACTATATCTCTGGCATCCGGCCTTCCATCATATCAGTAATATGTAAAATTATTGTGTCTTTTGAGAATTCTTTGAGTTTGATAAGTCTTTTACTAAAGTTAGTAATGTTAGAAACTAAGGATCTTTGCTGGAATTCTCTTTTGGAAGTGTTTTCAGAAGGTTGACGGTATTCGTTTTTTTTTTGTTGTTGGATATGGACTCACAAATTTATTTTTCATGACAGGCAGATCATTTGCCATGCTCATTTTCCGAATTTAGGCTATCTTTTGATCTGGGAATTAACTTGGCAACTCTAAGATTATTAGACAGTATTTCCTGGTTGGTATTGTTTGGTCTGATAAGGTTTTATTAGTATTAAATCCCTACATGATTTATTATATCTTTAGTCCGGGGTTTGTACAGTTTTGTTAACAAACAGTAAATTAAGCTTTGTTGACATTTTTCGTTATTTGATTTGAAATCCTGTCGAAAAGAATCAAGTGAGTTTATCAACTGAAGGGTGTTCATCATGTCTTCCCTGTTCCGAAGTTAAAATTTAATAATCCTCCCACTGGAATCAAATTGGAGACATATCAAATGTTTTTGTCCCATCATCAAAATATATTCTCATAAGTAGTATTTCAAATTCTTATCCGTACCTAATTTTGAATTTTTTCGCCTTCTTTGTATTTGGACCCTGTATCCAGCTTCATTACAAAGAAGTGACCGTCTTCAGTAGTGTACATTTCCACACCTAAGGATGACATGACTGCATATAAGACTCTTATCCATTTCTCACTATGGTCATAAATCAAAACATCGTGAATAGTCTTTTTATCCTTATCTATTTTATTTACTCTTATGATCGTTTCACCGAAGGCATCATTAAATATTCCTTCTTCTATAGCCAGGGCGGTTTTGTTTGCTGATGACCAGAAATCTTTTTGTTGGGATGTAATAATGATGCTGGTTTCCAGATAATTTACTGAAGAAAATACAGAGAAAACCATCCGATCAGGAATGCCACAACTATCCCCGGAAACATGATCCTTATTAAAAGGATACTCCGGCAGATTTCATACTGGAAAGTTCCATATTTTTCAGCCATGTCCCAAAAACCATTACCGATGATATGAGGACGGTTATCGGTACATGGGGTAGGTATCAAAGTGACGGCGTAGTGCAAGATGAGCTCTACTAGTTCTAATATTGTAAGACCTTTACCTAATATTTCATCTATGTATTTCCATAAAAACTGCATCACCAATACAAGGTGGCTACGAAATAGTAGGACAATATTGCAGGCCAATAAAACTTTTAATAATAAGTTTGTCAATCTTCTTCAAGCTCCTGAAATGTAATTATGTAATAACAAATTAAAACGCAAATTTAAGTTTTAATATGTCTAAGAACCAACTTGTTATGGTTAAAATAATAAAGTTTCAAAAGTGCTTTTAGTTTTTGAATTTATTTTTCATGTTGACGAACATTTTATTAAGTGAATTCTCTACTTTTATTCCTGCTGAGCCAGATAATTTATCCACAGAAATTTAATAGCAGCCTCTTATTTACTTTTTAAGCTCAGGAATATCTTTTGCTATATTAGCACAAACAGTCATTCCGAAAACTCGAAGACCTATTCACACGGTACTTTGCAATTCAACAAAATAATTTAGCATTTGTCAAAATTACACCTTGAAATTCTTCCGGAATGAAACCAAATATTGCCACGACCACCAAAGTATTCCGCAGAACTGCATTATGTGTTTAGGATTGGAGATATTCTCCATCATTGGTTTTAAATAAGGTAAAAGAATATTCCGGGTATTTTCACCTATGTCGCCTACCAGAAGCCCATTTGCGCTCTGACAAAGTCTGATATCCCCATCGAAGAAGCAATCCATTAAATTTGACAGCCCTTCCAGAGATTGTTTCATATTATATTTTACTATTTTGCTGGTATTTGATTTACTGTAAAATAACGCTCAGAAGATTTCTGAAATTCATATCAATACTTATCCAGAATGCCTTTCAATGGGAGTATTTCCGCCGCCCATCCACAAAGGCAATGGGCCATCCATAGAAAATGATTGAAAAATTGCTCTAATCTGATATTAAAATCAAGACGATTCTGCCATTTTTACAGGCCGAGTGAGGTTCCCCATTGCAATTTGGTAACCATGCTGCCGAGTTTGCCAGAAGCCTTCCAAAGCGCATGGTATTCCACAATACCCTGATACCAGGGTACCGCGCCATCTCCATCATTATGCAGAATCAGGACAGGAGTTGTGACTTTTGGTAATTCCATAAATAGAGTGAGTTTTTGTGATACATTTCAGGGTTTCCCATAATGTAGCACCCTAGTCCTAGATCCAACTTTTTTTCATACTGAAACATACGACTCATCACGAATTCCCAACGGATACCACCGTATGCACTGACCATGTTTACAACAGGCGCTCCTGCTTTGGCACGAAGTATATCTTACCTGTCTTGGTTGATAAATGAGCTGTTTGATATCCACCCCAGCTAATAACACATAGTAAAGCCATCCTGTTCGGGTCCAATATATCCCACGATTTCAATAATGCATCTACACCACTTTCCACAGCATTATAGCAGTCATCACCCGGTTGGCCTGTCATGTATTGGGTATCCGGATTGAATGTCGCAACCCCTAGAGGTGGTATAATAAGTATAATTTATTTACGACGATCTGTAGGCTTCCGGAGCTCTGTGTTTGAAAATACCTTCAGATGATCGTTCGCAAGAATTTGCGATAAGCGGATATTTTTTCCGGATTAAAAAAGGCAGGTAAAAGACCTTCGCATCATTTTTTTGGCCATTGTAATTAGTCCGGCTAAATAATTTTTTACTTCCCACCCATAATCTTTTGTTGAGGATTGACATCTGATATCTTTTATATTTATTAAAATCACTGTCCTCAACAATAAGTCACATCTTAACAAAAGTCTTCTTTTGTAAAAATAAACTGGTTATTTTTGGAGCTTTGATCACCGTTTTTTGTTGAAGAAAATAAACACTCCCTAAAGATTACTAATTTGGCCTGTATTTAAATCCAACCACCAGTACCAACTCTCCTCCCTGATGAGACCTACGTTGTATTGATGTAACTAATGTTTTTCTTCGGAATCAATATTTTCCATTCTCTTTATCAAGGTCTATCCATTCACTGTTAACTATTCTTTCATTTCTGCCAGTTTGCCCATTGATTTGTAATTGAATGGATCAGCAGGGTCAGCCAGACCATAGGTCATATCTGTCATAAACCTATTAAGCCGCTTTATCACCTGGAAACTAGTTAGCTACTTCTACCATAAGCATCAGCGAGAGCAGGAACATCATTTTCTTCATCCTGAGAAATTTTGAGATTGACCAAGAAAAGACCCGAGTAGCTCAATATTGATTTTTTGAAAGGGTATCAAAAGTTTTCCAAATAGAATCTGGTCTGCTCCCGCAATATACAATTCTACCTTCAGAGGAAAAAACCGGGTTTCCAGATTCAGCTGTGGATATCAATGTAGTTGTTTTTGTTTCTGTATCAAACAAAATTAGATCT
>JADKGI010000021.1 GCA_016722285.1 Saprospiraceae bacterium | reverse complement strand
GAACTCCGGTATTATCCAGGGGATTAACACCGTTTGTAATTCGTAAAAATCCAGCGGCTTGTTCGAATGCTTTATCCCCAAGTCTCTTTACTTTCTTAAGTTGTGTGATAGTCATGAAGTCACCGTTTTCCTTTCTATATTCGACAACATTGGAAGCCAATACAGGCCCAAATCCTGAAATGTAAGTTAATATATGTTTTGAAGCTGTATTTAAGTTTACACCTACTTTATTGACACAACTCACCACCGTTGTATCCAGATTTTCTTTTAGTTTGGTTTGATTTACATCATGCTGATACTGACCAACGCCAATGGATTTTGGATCTATTTTCACCAGCTCGGCCAACGGATCCAACAGCCTTCGTCCGATAGAAATAGCACCTCTCACCGTCACATCCTTATCCGGAAATTCTTCCCTTGCAACATCTGATGCAGAATAAATAGATGCACCACTTTCATTGACCATATAAATTTCTATCTGATGATCAAAATTAATTTCGCCCAACAATGCCTGAGTCTCACGTGATGCCGTCCCGTTTCCGATCCCAACTGCCTTAATCTGATACTTATCTGTAAGGTTTTTCAAAATATTCCTTGCTTCAGCTTTTTGATTCTGCGGAGGATGGGGAAATATCGTCATATATTCTAAAAAATCCCCCCTTTTGTCCAAACATACAACCTTGCATCCCGTCCTGTAGCCAGGGTCTATAGCCAATACGGCTTTTTCACCAAGTGGTGCTGCAAGTAAAAGTTGGGATAGATTCTGTCCGAACACCCTAATCGCTTCATCATCAGCTTTTTCCTTGTATTCATTTACAATTTGTGTTTCCACTGATGGAAAAATTAGTCGTTTAAAACTATCGCTTATGGCATCAGTTATGATATCACATTCTTCCCCTTTGCTTTCCAAGTATTTTCGTTTTATCAATTCAACAGCTCTCTCATCGTCAATTTGAAGAGAGATTTTCAGAAATTCTTCGTTTGCCCCTCTGAGCATTGCCAATAATCTGTGAGAAGGACATTTTTGAAGTAATTCGCTAAAATCAAAATAATCTGTATATTTTTCTGCTAAAGCCTTCTTTTTGGGTGTGACCTTAGAAACAAAAACACCGGATCGTCTGCAGATATTTCTAAGTTTTTCTCTTATATCCTGATCTTCACTGACCCACTCAGCAATAATATCTTTTGCGCCTTGCACGGCCATCCCTTCATTGACGATATCACCATTAAGATAATTCTCAGCTATTTTATGAATATTCTGACCTTTTTGAGCCATGATAATTTTTGCCAATGGCTCAAGACCGCACTCTCTGGCCACATCTGCCCTTGTTTTTTTGCTCCTTTTATATGGTAAATATAAATCTTCAATTTCATGAGAATCCCAACTCTTTATAATTTTATCCTGTAACTCAGGGGTCAATTTACCCTGTTGATCTATACTTTCAATGATTGATTCTTTACGGCTTTGAAGCTCTGTTAATTTTTTAAAATATTTGTAAATGCCTGAAATCTGAACTTCATCCAGACTGCCGGTTATTTCTTTTCTGTATCTGGATATAAAAGGAATGGTGCAACCTTCATCAAATAACTTCAATGTATTTCGGACAGAAAAATCTTTTATGCCAAGGCCATTGGCAATTAGCGATGTAAAAATATTATTTTCCAAAATATTCCAATTTTACAATCAAATTAATACTGAATAATCTAAAGTAAGTTGATGTAGGTATTTCTAAAATATGATTACAGGCAAATTATGCAATTAGCTGATTGAAGTTACTTTATTCCGCATTTCCATCCATGTCACTATAATAAATCCTGCTATAACTGCCACCAGCGTATAAGATATCTTTGGAGACGACATCCAATAATTTGCAGGCAGCACATTTGATTCTTTTAATATTTTAATTTTTTCAGGATCAAATTATGCAAACATTTCAAGAGAAATTATTTCAGAAATCTTGCCTTCATTTTTATCTACTACCATTGACACGTTGCGCCATGGCCAGATTTTATATAATGAACCTACTAGAAAACCAATAAGAAGGACAAAAGTATTTTCACGATAATGTCCAAATAACCATGATAAAACCCTGGTAAACCAAGTAATACCAATCACACAACCTGCTGCAAATATGATAATTATGTAAAGACTCCCAGGGTCGAATGAAGTAATGATGTTTTTTAATGATGGAATAATGAGTGTATAAATACCCATGAGCAACAAGACAAAGCTTCCCGAAACTCCTGGTAAGATGAACGCCGAAATGGCTAGCATCCCTGCAATAAAAATATAAAATGGGTGTGAACTCCCTTCAGCAGGTGTCACCATTGATACAAAAAGTGCAATACTGACACCAGCTACCAAGGACATTACCAAAGATATATTCCACTTATGAATGTGTTTACCAATTACGATAGCAGATGCCATGACGAGACCAAAAAAGAATCCCCAAAGTGGTTCAGGATAATTCTGCATAAGCCAGGTGATCACAAATATTCCGAAAACTACCCCAAAAGCCATTCCTGTACACAAACTCAATAAAAACCAGCCGTTAATTTTCTTCCAGATTTCAGAAAATTTCCCTTTAAAAAGCAACCTAAAGAACTCCAGGTCAAAGGATCTGATAGAAAGTAATAAATCTTCATAAATACCTGATATAAAAGCAATGGTCCCTCCGGATACCCCCGGGATAACTTCAGCTATACCCATGGCAGCACCTTTAAGTACTGTTGATAAATTGATTCTCATTTTTAGTTTATTGAATTTATAATTTAATTTTCGTGGGGACGGGTCTTCACTTTACTGTCAGGCTTGATAACTTCCCGTTCTATCTGCACCACTCCATCGTCTGCGCTGATCATTGGTTGTCCGGCATTGACCCATGCAGTATAAATCAATGAACCTATGCCATGAATTGAAGAACGCATCTGCTCTTCAACCATTGAACCCATAGCATTGGTATATGCGGCTGCATACTCAGGGCACTGAATTCTTATAGTCTGACCCAACCTCTCGTCATAACAAAACTGCCTGTCAGAATCAAAAGTTTTACTAAGTCTTTTTTCAATAATTAATACACTATCTAAATTCCTATGTGCCTTAATAATGAAATTCCAGATATAATCCCTTGTATTTTCAATATACTCAGCCTTTCCAACAAAAAAATCATAGTCACTTTCTGCAAAAAGCTCCGGTATCCTGGATTCCCAAAATGCATGAATGCCAATCTGATCAGTGAGCTGCCCATTATAATTAGAAGTGGTATGTAAGGGTACATTTGCGTCGGCAATGTAATGGCCAAACTCTGCTGAAATACGCAAAATAGATGGTTTATCTTTATTTTCAAATGCCCGTGTCAGCTTTGCCAATGTAGCCTCCAGATGAAAAGGAACAATACCGTGTTCTGAAAAATAATCTTCAATCAGGACGTCTATTTTATTTTCTCTAAAATAATTCGTATTAAAAAGCTCATCAAGATCATATCCGGAAAGTTTCCATTCGTCTTCATAATACATCGGTTTCACTACCTTCTTCCAGTATTTCACAAATGTTGGATAATCTATTTTTAAATTTACGCCGTCAAAATGACTTGTTGAAAGGTAAAAAGAATCTTTTGTAACCAATTTGTCAAAATAAACTGAATCGGAACCGGATACAAATTTAATCATACAATGTTTAATTATCGCTTCCTCAAAATCTCTCGGCACATTTGGAAATGGTATTTTGTCCCATTTATCAATATCTATATAATGCCGTACAGCTTCATGCTTGGTCGCATACCTTCTTTTGTCGGGGTCCACAGCATGTTCAGTCATATACTCAATATTCTTTTTATAAAACCCTATCAGTTCAATGGGTAAAGTAAAAACTGCCATTCTGTTGATAAGACGGTGTCCATAAAAACCCCAGATATCAACAATCCCTTTGCTTTTGAATGATGATAGTCCGATGAAACAAATGAAAATAAATAAGGAAATACGTTTAAGCATTAATGCAAATTGAAATTATATGCAAGGTATTCAGAAAAATCGGAATCTGAAATCAGCTCTATAATAATTGTCAAAAATACCTGATACTCAATATTTACTCAATTGTAAAAAAAAGAGATAAATCAGGCATCTTTCTTAATAAAACCCATTTTAATTCCTATATTTTTTAAGTATTTTGCAAAAAACTTAAATTGTCCAAATGGCACACTGATAGCAATTACGCAAAATGGCCATAATAAAGTTACCAGAGGTACATAGATGATCCAATACCAGATGGAATCTTCTGTTAAGATTGTATTGAGCAATAAATTACCTAATCTGGCACAAACACTGCCGCCTAATGCAAAAGTGGTAAATATGAGCAAAAACTGAAACCAACTGACTTTCCATTTATTTTTGAGCTTGGTAAACATGTAATAGCGTTTTATATCACAAATATTTGGTAACTTACTACTATCCTGCCTTTGCTGTAATTTCCAGAAACTCAGCCTCTAATCTCTTTTTCCTGGCAACAAAATGGGTCAAAAGAATGCCCTGTTCAAAGGCCATTTTATTAATAACGCTATGATCTGTGTGTTGGTCAATACAGACTTCATAAACTTTGCCATGATAATCAGCTGACTTTATCATAGTCAGATTGTCTAAAAATAGTTTTAATTTGTCCATATCATTAGCTGCAATTTCAACAGTAATATCACTGTTGATAATCGAACCGACCGGTCCCGTTGTGAGTAATTTCCCTTTTTTAATAATAGCAACATGGGTACATATTTTTTCGACTTCGTCGAGTATGTGTGATGCCATAATTACTGTTTTACCTGACTGCGCTATTTTTTGCAGTATCTCCCGTACTTCTGCAATTCCCTGAGGATCAAGACCATTAGTTGGTTCGTCAAATATGAGCACGTCAGGACTACCTATCAATGTAGCAGCTATTGCCAATCGTTGTTTCATACCCAATGAGTAGGTACTGAATCTGGATTTCCGCCTTTCTTTCAGATTGACTAAAGTTAGCAATTCGCCAAAATCGGAGCCCTTATCATGTTTTATATGACGAATTATTTCCAGATTTTCATCAGCATTCAAATATGGATAAAAATTGGGGGTTTCAAGAATGGCGCCAATTCTTAGTCTATGCTTTTCACCGTATTTTCCATCAAACCATTGATATGTTCCATAGTCCTGCTGCAAAATTCCTAGGATAATGCCTAAAGTCGTGGTTTTTCCACTACCATTTGGCCCAAGAAGACCATACACATTTCCAGCTTCTATTGTAAGATTCAGATCTTTCAATGCTGTAACCCTTCCATAAGTCTTGGTAATATTATTGATAGTAAGAACGGACATTTATATTTAATTTTGTGCAAAACTATGATTATCCATTAATAAATAAAGATTTTTTTGGACAAACAGCCAATAAAATCACATAAATAATCAATTCATCGGTAAGATTAAATTTCATTTAATTATATACCACCTCTGATTAACGCATTGTTATTACCTTTAAGCCATGAATTGGTTTAGATTTAAGTCTTTATTATTATTTTATTTTCGGGCTATTACAAGATATAATGTCCAATCACCATTTCTTTATGATTTTGTAACCAATGTTTTAGATATAACTAAAACTTATTATGTATTTGATAAAATAGAACTTGAAAGAAACAAGCTACTTTGCAATTTTGAAAAAATTGAAATTACAGATTTTGGCGCAGGTTCTGCACAAATTAAATCAAATTCAAGATCAATATCCAAAATTGTTAAAAATTCAGTTTCAAAAAAGTCAAAATGCCGACTGCTTTTTAATCTGGTGTTGCATTACAGATTGAAAAATATGATTGAATTAGGAACATCTCTCGGTATCTCATCTTCATATCTGGCTTCTTCAGACCCGAATTGTGAATTAGTAACATTGGAAGGGGATCCCTCTATTATTGCATTTGCAAATTCAGTCCATAATAATCTGGGTATAAGAAATATAAAAATATTTTGTGGAAGATTTAGTGATACATTACCTGAAGCATTAGAAGATATTAATACACTTGATTTTGCATTTATTGATGGTCATCATCTTGAAGTACCAACTTTGGAATATTTTGAACTGGTTTTGAATAAGTGTCACAATAATTCAGTGGTAATAATAGATGATATTTATTGGTCAAAAGAAATGAACCAAGCCTGGAATGTTTTGATAAATAGACCTGAAGTAACTTTAAGTATTGATTTATTTGATATTGGGATACTATTTTTCAGAAAGGAGCTAAGCAAGCAAAATATTACTTACATACCTTTCCAATACAAGCCTTGGCGGATAGGATTATTTGGTTGAACTAATACAATTTTTTTATAAAATTAATTATTCTACCACAATAAATCTGAAATTTTGAGTTGATCTGTCTGAAGAGCTTAGGTTTAAAAAGTAAATACCCGGATTGAGAAAATCTGTATCGAAAAAACTATTATTCCAACTGCCCTCAGGTATATACAGTTGTCTGCCTGTTATATCAAATATTTTATAGTTTTCAATATCAAGTTCATCTTTATTATTTGAAAGCAGCATTTTTTGACCCTTTATTACCGGATTTGGATTTAGAAGAATTGCATTATTAAAATCCATATTCACCATTGCGATATTGCTATATGTTGCTATGGCACCTAAGTTATTGACTTTGATTTTATAATAATTTTTACCTTTGAGCGGGCTTTTGTCAAGAAATTCAAACCCTGATTGTGTGTTATTATTTTGACTAACAGAATCCAAAAATTCGAAAACAATTCCATCAGAACTTCTGAGTATCTCGTAAGTTGAAATCTCTGAAGTGGGTGAAACATAGCAAATTAACTTAATATTGGTTTTATTCTGAATGGCCGTAAGATTTGTTTTACTAATAGCCAATGGTACCGGATTGGAAGCATTGATCTTAAAATTGTCCACCAATATGCCATCAATGTTATATCCGAGCTGAAAAATTCCTGAAACACTTGCTTCAAATCTAAAAATTACTGATGGAATTCCTGCCAAAAAGCTAATATCCAATGATTTGTTTAAATATGATGAACTAACAAATGTCCATCCTGTAGAATCTGGAAAAACAAATGTTGACAGAGGGCAGTTTGTATTTGAGCCGGCATTATAAAAACCAGGAGCAATGCCCAATCTTATCCAGGTGGCACCATTGTTTGTTGAATATTGTAATTGGGTTGAAAATGGGCCGTTACAATATATTACTTCCATGCTCATGTCAAAACTTATCGAAAAATTCTGGTAACCTGAAAGATCAAATCTTGGTGAATATAAAGCGCTTCTTGAAGTTATTTGCCCAATATCGGCATTCAAAATTGTCTTCCAGGCCTTTCCCTGTGTTTTCAGAATGTAATTGGAAGAACCAAGTTCCCATAGATTTTTTGTTCCTTCGTGGACGGATGAAGCAAAATAGTTGTTGTTTGATTCAAAGTCACCGCCTTGATTTAATGAAAAAGGTGCGGGCATATCAGGCAGAATATTGATCAGTGATGTCTTAGTAACTGTATTTACACCATTTACTGTAAGACTAATATTGAAACTTCCGGTTGTATTATAAGTCACAGCCGGGTTTTGCAAAGTAGATGTTTGTCCGTTTCCAAAGTCCCACAACCATGAAGTAGCATTAAGTGATTTATCAGTAAATAAAAATGAACTCCCTCTCCAGCCAATATTTTTGTCAACAATAAAATCAGCACAACCCTGTGATATTGGGCCGATACTTAGAATTCGGATTGGCGCACTAAGTCCATTTGATGAACAATTATTGTAAACGTAAATATCATATTTCTTACAGATTCCATATCCTGGCGGGGTTAAGGTATGTGTGGCAGAAGAAGTGGTAAAATTCATTAATACAAGGCCAGTTGAAGCCTCGTATATTATTACGTTATATAAGTTTTGTGGCGTTGGCATCCACGAAACAGTGAAATTCTGATTGTTGATATTTGAAATCAGAATGTCGTCTATCCTAGCACACTGCACTAAGCCACATGCTGAAAGACACGTCGGACCCTGAATCGCTATTTCTGTACTAATGGTAGATTTTGACGCCGCTGACCATGTGGTATTACTGGCATTTATTGAAGCCGACAAAATAAAATTTGTGCCATTAGCATCATGAACACCATTTAGTGTGTGACCCATTTCATGAGACACGGTTATTCTCAATAATGCTGCATTTGTCGTCCAATCTTCAAATAATGCTCTGGCGCGTGATTGACAATAAAGATCCTGAGATTGAAATGCAACCCCAACGGTTGAACTATTGAGGTCTCTGTTGGTCCAAAATTGGGCAGCATGAAACGGATGGTAAAAGCCCTCTTGATCCACCCATTGTGAAAATTCAAGAAGTAAATTTCCTGCATTGGTTTGTAGGGAAAGTGGATCACAACTGCTACAAGTTGAAATGACAATTTCACTTATTTCAAAATTTATTCCGTCATTAAAATTGACAGAACCATTATATTGGAAATCACTTTGCGAGTTATTTATGACCCCAATAATATGGTCTATGACTGCATCTGCCCCACTATGTGCCGGATCAACGTACATGGAATAATCTGCCAGGACAGCCAGCTTTGCTTTATAACATGCTCCGTTGATTCTTAAGCCATTTTCTTCAGAATCTTTATGTTGCAAATATGATGATGGCCTGGGACAATCATAATGGTTGGAACCATTTTTTAAGTCGGTAGCTCGATATATTACCACCTGATCCAATGATGATTCAGAATCATAATACCTTAACGGCTCGATATAATACTCCATGCCTCCATCATTTACCAGGCCATAAACAAAACCATCTTTGATGGTGAGTCTTATAAATCCATCCCTACCATCAGAAAATACCCCTTGATAAGCCTTGGCTAAATTAAGAGTTTTATAGGTTTTTCTGCCACTCTGGGTTACAATACTTATCTCAGTATCGGAATTAATTACATTGTTTTGTTCCAGATTAATTTCCCATCTTACACCTGGCAATAATTCTATTTGAACTACATTATTGTCAGATCTGGATGAACCAAGATAAGATACCAATGATGATGATTTGAAAGAAGATACAATGTAACTGGAAAAAGAAGAGTCTAGAGTGGGAGACGTAAAGTTTGCAATGGGCTGACCGATAAAAGATTGTCCGGTTCCAATTGAACTATTGAAAATAACCAACAAAAAAAATAAAATTCCGGCAAGATTATTACTCATTTTTACTTCAAATTTTTCACCAATAAAAAATAAACAAAAAATTCAGCAACTGCTAAACTGAATATATAAACGGGTGATAATCAGGTGCTTTAAAATTCGGTAGGTTGGTTTAGGTGTTGAAATGACTGAATAATTTATTGTTAATTCTAATGCATGTCAATTCAACATAAGACAATTAGTCACTTCAATTTTAATATTTTGACAGACACTTACCAATCTATAATTCGATTGTTAGACTGTCATATCACGCAAAATTATAATATATTATTTAAATTTTTAGCAGTTAATATTGTTTTTTTTCATTAAGCATGGTATCAATTTTCATTTTTAGATATGAAACCAACATGTCCCGACCCATTTCAAACGATTTATTATTGTTTATTACAAGGTCAACTTTATTAAAAAATGGAAAAATAAATGCTTCAAACGAAGGCAACACATGGTGTTCGTATCGGTACAAAACATCCTCTAATGGATAATTTCTCTCCACTCTATCCCGTTTTATCCTTCTTATAATCTTTTGAATGTCAGTTGCATGAATCAAAATCTTTAAGTCAATAATATTGAATAATTTGGGATCGAAAAACACGAATAGTCCTTCGACAATTATTATTGGTGCCGGATGAATATGAAGAATTTCGGGCTTCTTAATTTCATTATTGAAAGCATATTCGTTCCTTTCGACGGGCATACCATTGGATAGCTTAACCAGGTCAAAATAAAATTCATCCAATTCCATAGATTCAGGAAGGTCAAAGTTTTTGATCCCGTTTTCATCCTCTTTCTGAAATTCTCTTCCTTTATAATCATCATCCTGACAAAGATAGCAAACCTGTTTGCTACTAAAATGACTTCTTATGTCCTTTATAAAAGACGTTTTGCCAGACCCACTACCTCCTGAGATACCAATTATGAAAGCATTTGTATTTTTTAAGCTCATATTCTGCTGTGATTGGAATATAAATTCTATTTTTCCGGCAAAATAACAAATAAACGAGCAAATAATTTAATCGATTCTCCTAAAAACATAGCTTAAAATGGATTTACTAATAAATATTGCCCGAGGTATAACAGGGATGTTGGTTCTTATTGGGGTTGGTTATCTTTTTTCATCCAACAGAAAAGCAATCCATTGGAGAACGGTAGTTATTGGTCTGTTAGCTCAGCTGATACTTGCACTAGGTGTATTAAAAATACCCTTTATAAAGTCCTTGTTTGAATTTGTCGGTGGTATTTTTGTATTGATTCTTGATTTTACAAAAGCAGGAAGTACTTTTTTACTTGGCGGCATGATGAATGCAGAAAATTTTGGATTCATCTTTCTATTCCAGGTTTTACCTACCATTATTTTTTTCTCCGCGTTGACCTCGCTTTTGTTTTATTTGGGCGTCATCCAAAAAGTAGTAAAAGTTTTTGCCCTGGTATTCACAAAACTAATGAATATATCAGGTGCTGAAAGCCTTTCTGTTACAGGAAATATATTCCTTGGACAAACAGAAGCCCCATTGATGATAAAGGCCTATTTGGAGAAAATGAACAAGTCCGAAATGCTTCTTGTCATGATAGGTGGAATGGCCACTGTAGCAGGGGCTGTAATGGCGGCATATATAAGTTTTTTAGGTGGAGATGACCCATTACTAAGATTGGAATTTGCTAAACATCTTCTGGCTGCTTCTGTCATGGCAGCCCCGGGAGCTATTGTTATATCAAAAATTCTGTATCCACAGACTGAGCCTATAAATACCGATGTAGAGATATCATATGAAAATATTGGGTCCAATATGCTGGATGCCATTGCCAACGGAACAACAGAAGGCCTTAAATTAGCTGCCAATGTAGCTGCTATGCTTCTCGTTTTCATTGCTTTTATAGCTATGATGAATTATGGATTGAATTGGATAGGAAGCCTGAGTTTGCAAAAAATCTCCATGGGTACACTACATAATGATGCAAATATGAACAACGGCATCGCTTACTATACCCAATATTCCAATCTGTCCATTGAGACCATTTTAGGACTTGTATTTTCGCCACTCATGTGGCTAATAGGAGTAGCAAAAGAAGATATTATGACCATGGGGCAACTCCTTGGGATCAAGCTTGCATCAAGTGAATTTGTTGCATATACACAATTGGCTGAACTTAAAAATCCAGCTAATCTCATTCATCTGGTTCACCAAAAGTCAGTAATAATGGCAACCTATATGTTATGCGGTTTTGCAAATTTTGCCAGTATCGGAATTCAGATAGGAGGAATAGGCTCACTTGCGCCTGGCCAGAGAAAAACGCTGTCAGAATTTGGTATGAAAGCGCTTCTAGGCGGAACTATAGCTTCTCTTTTTTCTGCCACCATTATAGGAGCATTAATGTAATATCAGATTTTTGTATAAAGTAAGAGTATGTTTAAAAATTTTCTTAGTTGCTAATCAATAGGTTATGGTTCTGACAACAAAATAATTAACGAGTTTAGTGAACTAAATGAGATGATTATTTTGATGGCAGGTTTATAAGATATTGATTATAAGGCAATAAAATTTAAACTCTAATCTAATAATTATCACCAAAAGAAAATATCGGTTTTCTGTTCATCCATTTTCCATCAGTAAAGTCAGGAAAAGATTGCGGTTCTGCGCCTTGCGCAATTGACTGTTCAGAAAGACAGGTTATCACGGCCCAACTGGCGTGGTCGTACACATCAAGTGGCATCGGGTCTTTACTTTTAAATGCTTCTATAAAAGCATTCATGACAAACCAGTCCATTCCTCCATGTCCTGCTCCCGATGCTTCACTCTCATATTTTTTCCATAATGGATGATCATATTCTTTCAGGTAAGGCTCTGCCGATTCCCATTTATGGCTGGGGCTAATGCCTTCGATATACAACGAATTATTTACATCCATCCATATTCCGTTTGTACCCTGAACCCTGAATCCTAACGAATACGGACGCGGAAGATTTGTATCATGCGAAAGCATGATGGTCTCTCCATTTGCCGTCATAATGTTAGTAGTGACAACATCTCCGAGTTTGAATTTAATTTTTGCATTAGGATGATCCTTTCCTCCTTTGGGATGATCTGTAATGTATTTGTTTAGCCCCTTGGATTTTGAAGCTATCGAAGTCAGATACTCAAATCTGTTACCTCTGTTTATATTTATGCAATTTGCTATAGGGCCAATGCCATGTGTGGGGTAAAGTTCACCATTTCTAAATACTGAATGTGTTGTCCTCCATTTTGCTTCACTATATCCTTTATCTCCAAACTCTACTCCCCCACCATAGTAATTTACTCCATCATTAAATTTTACTTCTCTAAGGTCATGCTGATATCCGCCTTCCATATGAATCAATTCCCCAAACATGTCTTTTCTGACCATATTCAAAATAGCCATAACATCCCTACGATAACAAACATTTTCCATAATCATAAATGGTGTTTTTGTCCGCTCATACGTCCTTACCATTTGCCAGCATTCATCCACACTCATAGCACCTGCTACCTCACATGCAACACCTTTACCTGCATTCATTGCATCGATTGACATAGGAGTATGCCATTCCCATGGAGTACAGATAAATACAGCATCTATATCTTTTTTCTCCAAAAGATTTTTATAATCAGTGGGACCATTAGTGAATAATTCCGGCTTTGGGCGACCTGCTTTTTCTATTTCATTCAAAGCTTTGCCTGTTGTGATGGGATCGATATCACATATTGCAACGACTTGTAAATCACTTCTTTGTAACGCAAGACTTAAAGTACTTAGGCCTCTTGCTCCTACTCCAATTATCCCAACTCTTACATCTCCTTTAAACCAGTCACCTTTTCCAATACTAAACCCGTTGGTTGCTAAGCTCATGGCAGCAATGGTTGAAGAGTTCTGAATAAATTTTCTTCTTTTCATTTTTAAATAATTTGAGCAAATGTAATTAATTGTTTTTCACCAGGCAAATAATAATTATTGGATGAATATTTTAAAAGTTTGAAATAAGTTTTACAGATTTGCAGTACTAAAATCTATGGTAAATATGACCAATCAATATTATTGTACAATAATTGAATTTGGAACTCCTGAGTTTGACCAAGCACTGAGGATAAGGTATCGAGTCCTCAAAAAACCACTAAATTTGGATTTTGATCCGGAAGATATTGCAAACGAATATGATTCTTTTCATTTAGCTTGTTATGATTCATTAACAGATGAAATGGCTGCTATATTAGTATTAAAGCCCTTAGATACCAAAGCACTAAAAATGAGACAAGTGGCAGTTGATCAATCATACCAATCCAAAAAAGTGGGTTCATTTTTAATTTCTGAAAGCGAAAAATTAGCTGTTGCCAAAGGCTATAACAAAATTGAATTACACGCAAGAGATACTGCGGTAGAATTTTATGTCAAAGCCGGATATTCCATATTAGGCGATGTTTTTCAGGAGGTTGGGATCAACCATTTTTTTATGTATAAAAATCTAAGCTAAATATATATCTGACATTTCAATATCTGTACTTTTTTGAATTGTAATAACTTAAATGCAATTAGCCGGCATATTCAATGTATCTGCCTGACTTACAATATATTAAGCAAATATTTATATGTGATTTTATCACAATAATATTTGATTCTTAGCATTGCATTTCCTATCTTTGATTCGCAACACATCTATTCCCAAGATTTTCCGAACTTTAAAACTGATAAGTATATGAAAACTGATTTCCCCGTCAGATTTTTAAGAATTATTCTTAATCACTTAACTATTTCCCTTTTATTATTCGTTTCGATATCTTTGAATTCACAGAGTGATATTTCAGGCATCATCTGGGAAGACCTGAATGCGGATGGAATCCAAAATGTAAATGAGCCTTTTATAGATGGAGTACCGGTTTTTCTCCTTACTTGTTCCGGTCAATTTATCCAATCAACACTTACATCAAATAGTGGTAATTATATATTTGCTTCCGTCCCTGACAACAATTACAAAATATTTATAAATAAATCAGGATTGTCCCAACATGTTTTTACATTATATGACAATGATAATGACATTGATTCAAATGGATATTCGTCATGTTTCCTGACATCGACTAATGAATATGAGATTAACGCAGGATTGACTATCCTACCTTATATTGGGGATAAAGTGTGGGAGGATTTAGATGGAAATGGATTACAAGACCCAGACGAGCCCGGTATTCAAAATGTTTTAGTATCCCTTTTCAGAGCAAATGATGATTTTTTATTGTACCAGACAGAAACTGATGTATATGGCGACTATAAATTTTTAAACATTTTTCCCGGTGATTATTATCTTAAATTCACTGCAGACACTGTATTTAAGCCGACCCTTTTTGTAACTGGCAGTAATAGCTATAACAGTGATATTACCGGCACCAATGGTCCATTTACTACAGATATTTTCAATATTGAAACCGGGAACAATTATGACCAGTTAGACGCCGGATTTTTCCGGTGTATAAGTATCTGCGGTCTTATGTATTTGGATGCAAATTTCAACAATGTCTTAGATCCTGATGAAAACGGCATTAATGGACTGAAAATAAAGTTGTGGACAATAAATGCCTCAAAAAACACTGTATTATTTAGTGAATATGTGACTAGTTCAAAGCCGGGCTATCCCAGCATTGATGGATATTATGAATTTTGTGTTCCTCCTGGCAAATACTTTATAGAAACTGATATGCCGCCTACTTCTTATCTGACAGCCGGGGAACCCAATGTAGGAGATGTTCCGGATATTTACAATTATATAGATCATGAAAATGGACTAAATACTACGCCTACATTTGATTTACAAAGCGGTGACCACCTTTGCAACATTAATAACGGTTTCTATTGTTACGGTTCAATACAGTTAAGAATTTGGCTTGATTATAATTTTAACGGAATCTACGATGAAGATGAGGAAGTACTGCCAGATATCCCTGTAACCCTCTATAATATGCAATATCAAGCGGTTAGTTTAAGATATTCTGACTTCAATGGTATTTGTATTTTTGATCAACTTAAAAATGGTGATTATTTTGTACGTCTGGACATAGATCCGACTATGTCTTTTACTATAGCCAATGTCGGTAACGACAATATCGATAATGACATAGACAATTCATTTGGATCTGGTACCAGCCATGTTATTTCTGTCACAGAGTGCAGTAGGATCGATAATATTGGAGCGGGTCTAGCCTTATTACCGTTGCCACTTTTGTGGGAAAGTGTTAGTGTATCAAAAGAATCTTCTTACAATAAACTGGAGTGGAGTGTAAAATCTCAGACTAATGTAAGTCATTACATTGTGTTAAGAAACTCTGGCGAAAATACAATATGGGAAGAATTAGCTACTATCCCGGCTATAAATAGAATTGTGTCAAGTTACTCATTTGATGATTATTCAACTGGAAACTTTTTAAATGTTTACTACAAAATTATTTCCGTTGATATTGATGGTAGAAAATCAGTCAGCAAAATTGTAACATTAAAAGGCAAATCAGAACAATTTTCGTTAAATATCAGTCCCGTACCGGCGGATGAGTATATTTATATTGATTTACACGGAAATGATTTTGACTTCACCAATAAACTTTGGATTGATATTTATAATACCTTGGGACAAAAGGTCAAAACCATACAAAGTATTAACCAAAAATCTTTTCAATTACCCACAAGCGACCTTTTAAAAGGACTTTATAAATTGGTATTTGTTCAAAATGATCAGATAATAAGTACTAAAGCTTTTATAATCTCAAGGTAAGATTTCTTAATAAAGATGATATTATGCTCCCCAGTGCATTCTGGCAAAACCCTTTCCGCTTTTTTGATAATTATATTTCAAAAAATTAAAGCTTCCTCTCCTAAAACTCATCCAAATTCATATTGGAATTTTATTGAATTTTTTAATTCTTTATCATAAAATTTACGGAATTGATACAAGTATATCAAAGTATTAGCGAATGTTTGTTAATGATTTTCAAACTGTTTTTATATTCCAATTTAATGCAATATCATTGCGGAGAAATCTTTTTAATATTTAAAATTCAAGTACATGAAAAAGTCATTTATCCTAGGTCTATTTGTTGTTATCGCTCTAGCTTCTTGTAAAAATACAACTGAAGCTCCTGCAGAAACTCCTGCTGTTGAAGCAACTGCTACTGAAACTCCTGCTGTTGATACAACTGCCGCAGCTATGCCTGTTGATACAACTTCACAGCAGTAATCAGCAGATCTTGTAAATCTTAGTCTATGCTGAGATAATAGAAAAGATACCCGTTCAATAATTTTTTGAACGGGTATTTTTTATTTAAATAAATCTAAAAATTAAATTCTTCAATCTTTTCCTGATAAATCAAAAATCCCAATCAGCTAAATCGGATATCACTTATAATATCCTCTACATGCTCTAAACCGACTGAAAGCCTGATAAGGCCATCAGAAATGCCTGCTGCTGCTCTTTCTTCGGGACGAAGTTTTGAATGAGTGGACGAAGCCGGATGGGTGATTATTGTTCGGGTATCTCCTAGGTTTGCACTCAACGACATCATCCTGCGTGAGTCTATTAATTTCCGACCTGCTTCAAGCCCTCCATTTAATTCGAAACCAATCATACCACCTCCTGCTTTCATTTGTTTTTTGGCAATATTAAATCCTTCATTTGAAGCGAGAAAAGGGTATTTTACATTCTTCACCTTCGCTTGTCTTTCAAGCCATTCAGCTATGAACAACGCATTTGAACAATGCCTGTCCATCCGAATCGCTAAAGTCTCCAGACTTTTGGATAAAATCCATGCATTGAATGGCGACAAGGTAGGGCCAGCATTTTTCATAAAAGGATATATCTTATCAATGATATATTTATTAGAAATAATTGCCCCGCCTAACACTCTTCCCTGTCCGTCAATATATTTAGTCGCTGAATGAATAGAGATATCCGCACCTGCCAGCAAAGGCTGTTGCAAATATGGGGTGGCAAAACAGTTATCAACAACCAGTAGAATGCCATGCTGTTTGCAAAAAGCTGCCGCTTTTTCCAGATCAATTATATCCAAACCCGGATTTGAAGGCGTTTCAAGGTAAAGTAACTTAGTATTTTTATTTACAACTTCTTCCCATTGTTTGTTATTAAGCGGATCAATATAATTGTAGGTAATGCCCCATTTCCCAAAATAGTCTTCATTCAATCTGAATGTGGAACCAAAAACGGCCCTGGACATGAGTAAATGATCCCCAGAAGATAATAAAGAAGCGAAAGTTGCAAAAATAGCCGCCATACCGCTGGATGTTGCAATACAATCTTCTCCTTGTTCAAGTGCGGCCATTTTTAATTCAAATTCCCGTACTGTTGGATTGGTAAACCTGGAATAAATATTTCCTTGCTCTTCATTTGCAAATAAGGCGCGCATGTGCTCGGCATCGTCAAAGACAAAGCTCGATGTTGTGTAAATAGGCGTACAATGCTCATGATGCTGGGATCTCTCAGTCTGCAATCTAATGGCCAATGTTTCAAACTTCATGTATAGTAAAATTAGATATTATCATTTAATCCCGGCGAAATCACTTCAAAAGAATGTGTGATTTCAACAGATTTTGCCAGCATCATGGACACAGAGCAATATTGTTCCATCGACATTTCAACAGCCTTTCTAGCTTTTCCTTCTTTCACATTACCGTTTATTATGTAGTGCAAATGTATCTTTGTGAATACTGCAGGAACCTCGTCCGCTCTTGTGCCATCTATAACTACGGAGATTGAATTAACTTCTTGTCTCATCTTTTTTAAAATCATTTCCACGTCTATTGAACTGCACCCAGCTGCTGCCAACAGCACGGTTTCCATAGGACTCACAGCTTCTTTACTGCCAGACATCTGTATGCTTTGGCCTCTTTCATTTGTACCCCTATAATTAAGATCACCATAGGTGGTCTCAAGCAAAACTCTCATACGATTTAAAATTTTTGAACATATA
Source organism: Saprospiraceae bacterium (assembly GCA_016722285.1). GTDB lineage: Bacteria > Bacteroidota > Bacteroidia > Chitinophagales > Saprospiraceae > OLB9. The sequence goes on along the minus strand of JADKGI010000021.1, from coordinate 27,305 downwards.
TATAAGAGCACAAAAGTAAAGAATGAAATGATTTGATCATGGAAAAATGGAAATTAATCCATTAATTAACATAAGATATAATGAAACTAACTAATTTTGCCCCTTTAAAATTAGTCAGTCGGATATGTTCACAATAAATATTTATATAAAATTTGCCATTATAGCCATTTGCCTCATCGGAGGTACAATTTTTTCTTTCATTCTTGGTATTGGTTACACGTGGATATTTATCATCATAGGGATTATTTTTTTAGTTAGTTATATTTTATTAGGCACAGTACAATCAGCATCTGAGATGCTTCAAAAGATGGACTTCGACGGTGCTGAAAAAAGATTGCAGCTTACCTACTTTCCTAATTTATTGTATGTAACTAACAGGGCTTTTTATCTAATTCTGAAAGGCAGCCTTGCAGCCCAAAGAAAAGACAATAATACAGCTGAAGTTTTTTTCAACAAGGCACTGACTTTAAACCTACCTTCAGACAATGAAAAAGGTATGGTATTGCTTCAGATGGCTGGTATCCAGGCTCAGAAAAACAATTGGACAGGTGCCAAGAACTATTTTTATCAGGCTAAAAACCTAAAAATTACTGAAAGTTCACTTAAGGAACAGTTTAAGCAATTTGAAACAGCGATCAACAACAGAGGCCAAATGAAACTTGCTCAAAGTATGGGTATGAAGTCCGGTCAAATGGCAGCTCCCGGAGGAAAGAGAAGGAGACCTAAGATGAAATAAGTTAAAAAATGTATAATTTTTAATATGATTGATCAAATTATAGGGTTTTAAATTACAGTTTTTTTCAAAAAATATTCAGATATTTGCATTTTTCGGCTTAGCCCGACATGATATTTTATAAAGACTTAAATAAAAAGCGATTCAAAACATGATATCTCCACTTACTCAAAAATGAAATCTTATTTGTTGCCTCAACAAATTCAGCAAATGGGACTATACCCATTTTTCAGAACAATAGAATCCGAACAGGATACAGTAGTGAAAATTGATGGGAAAGATGTAATGATGTTTGGCTCTAATAGTTACTTGGGTCTGACTAACCATCCCAAATTAAAAGAAGCATCAATCGAGGCTATTCATAAATACGGTTCTGGTTGTGCCGGATCCAGATTCCTGAATGGAACATTGGATATTCATATAGAATTGGAAGAAAAACTGGCAGAATATGTTGGCAAACCAGGTGCATTAGTATTTAGCACGGGCTATCAGGTAAATCTGGGTGTGATATCATCCATTCCAGGCAGACATGATTATCTTATATTAGATGATCTGGATCATGCCTGTATTATAGATGGAGCGAGATTATCTTTTGCTAAGGTAATGAAATACAGCCATAATGATATGGACTCACTTGAGAAAATATTAAGCAAATGCGAACCGGATAAGATAAAACTTATCGTTATTGATGGTGTCTTCAGTATGGAAGGCGACATTGCAAAATTACCTGAAATTGTCAAACTTGCTGAAAAATACAATGCTAATGTCATGGTCGATGACGCGCACGGTTTAGGGGTCCTTGGAAAAAATGGATCAGGTACAGCCAATCATTTCGGGTTGACAGAGAAGGTGGACCTTATCATGGGAACCTTCAGCAAATCTTTAGCCAGTATAGGTGGCTTTATTGCAGCCGATCTCGATACTATAAATTATCTGAAACATAATGCTCGGTCATTGATATTCAGTGCAAGTATAGCTCCTGCTAATGCAGCCAGTGTCATAGCTGCAATCGACCTGATACAGGAAGAACCAGAGAGAATAGATCAATTATGGGACAATACCTATTACGCCATGGCTCAGTTAAAGGAAGCAGGATTTGATACCGGACATTCTGTTACCCCAATTATTCCGATATTAATAAGAGACGATTATAAGACATTTAAACTCACTAAATTAGCACTTGATAGTGGCCTTTTCGTAAACCCTGTCGTTTCTCCGGCTGTTCCAAGTACATCTTCTCTGATAAGGTACTCTTTAATGGCTACACATACCAGAGACCAAATTGACAGATCAGTTGAAATTCTTCATACTATCAGCAAGAAAATTGGTATTTTTGATGATTCAACGGAAGTAATGACTGTTTTGGATGGAAATAACTGAAATTAATCTCTGCCACGGGGTATTCAGGGCTTCATGATTCAGCCTTTACATTTTTACCAATACAATAATATTATTATCTAAGCTTTTTATCCAGTATTATGGCAGTTATTATTCAGGAAGTATCTTTTAAAAAAGGTATAAGTGACTTCATCAATTTCCCGCATGATTTGTATAAAAATGATACATCGTATGTTCCTGAGATTTTTATAGGTCAGAAGGATATGATGAATCCTGAAAAATATCCTTTTCATCTATATGGTAAAGTAAAATATTTTCTGGCAAAAAAAGATGGAAATATTGTAGGGAGTATTGCAGCCATAGATAATACTAATTATAATTCTCACCATAGTTGCAAAGTAGGCTTTTTTGGTTTTCTTGATTTCATTGAAGATCAAGAAGTTGTAAATGCACTATTGAACAAAGCCAAAGAATTTGCCAAAGATAATGGTTATGATTATTTGATGGGACCTACTAATTTTACCACCAATGAAACAGCAGGTGTCCTGGTAGAAGGATTTGACGACCCTCCGAAAATTATGATGACTTACAATAAGCCTTATTATGGAAAGCTTATAGAGAACTATGGTCTTAAGAAGGAAATGGATTTATATGCCTATATGATTTTTAAAAAATGACCTCAAAATGCTCCTTGACCCTAAGTTTGCTTATATGGCTGAAAAGGATGGTGAACCAATAGGGTTTGGAATTACCCTTCCTAACATAAATGAAATACTAATAAAAAACAAGAGAGGTAAGCTGTTTCCATTCGGTATTTTTCGATTGCTGTTAGGCAAGAAAAAGACAAAAACTGTACGCGTTCTTGCTTTGGGCGTATTAGCTGAGTACCGGAAGATGGGTATTGAAGCCTTGTTTTTTGCTAAAAATATTCAGGAATCCAAACGAAGAGGACTATTAGGAGGAGAGGCATCCTGGGTTCTCGAAAATAATGAATCTATGAAAGCTGCCGCCGAACATCTTAACGGAGAAAAATACAAAACTTACAGATTGTACAAAATGGATATCTAATGCTCTCCCGATGAAAGAGAAATTACTTATCACAGGTGCAAATGGTTTTATCGGCAGATTCATTGCAATAGAAGCTATTGAAAGTGGATTGGAAGTGTATGCTACTGTCAGGCAAAACAGCGATATCTCATCATTGAAAGGAATGGGAGTTCATGTTATAACTATTGACTACAATAATCAGACGGAATTAACAAATCTATTCAGAGATGGTCAATTCAAATATGTAATTCATAACGCCGGACTTACAAAATCGCCATCATCAGAAGAATTTTTGAAAATAAACAAAGGCTTAATGGTCAGCATTATGGATGCCATCAGTGCTTCCGGCCATCGGATAATAAAATTTACCTACGTAAGCAGTTTTGCATCCTACGGTCCTGCTGATTTCCAGTCAAACGGTATAGTCACCGATACATCCAAGCCACACCCTGTAACAAAATACGGAAATAGCAAACTGGCAGCTGAACAATATATCCGAAACCAAAAACACATTCCATACATGATTATACGGCCAACTGCTGTATATGGTCCTGGCGAAAAAGATCTTTTAAACGTTTTTCAATTGGTAAATAAACATCTGGACATTCAGCCTGCTTTGTCTGGCCAAAAACTAACATTTATTTATGTAAAAGATCTTGCACGACTTATATTAAAGGCAACTTTAAGCATGCATACTAATAGAGCATATTTTGCTACGGACGGACATGTATATACAGGATCAGCACTGAATGGATTTATTAAAGAAATATTGGGGAAAAGGACATTAAGCATAAAAATCCCCGTTCCAATAATGAAAGGAATGGCCTTCGTTACAGAAAAAGCGGCCGGTTTATGGAATTCCTATCCTATTTTTAATCTCGATAAAGTAAATGAGTTTAAGGCCAAAAGCTGGAATTGTGACGTGAGCAACCTTGAGCCTGATTTAGGTTTTACGGCAGAATACGACCTTCCAAAGGGATTGGCTGAAACTATTTCATGGTATAAAGCTAACAAATGGTTGTAGTTTATTAATAATCAAACTTTACCCATTTTATGCTAAGAAAGAAAATCAGATTTGTCCTAAATCCTTTTTCAGGTCCTAAAAAAAAAGTAGATATCAAATCAATTCTGCAAAATAGAATAAATACTGAAATTATTGATACTGAAATTTGTTACACATCTTATCCGGGTCATGCGACTGAATTGAGTCGGGAAGCAGTAGATCTTGGCTATTATGCGGTAGTTGCCATAGGTGGAGATGGTACCATAAATGAGGTAGCCAAATCACTGGTACATACTGAGACCGCTCTCGGAATTATTCCTTTCGGATCAGGAAATGGTTTTTCATATCATGTTGGAACAAAGAGGGATATATTTAAAGCCATTCGTTGTATAAACAACCTTAATAAAATATGTATTGATACCATTTTGATGAATAATAACTTCTTTCTGAATGTCGCAGGAATAGGTTTGGATGCAAAAGTGGCTTTTATGACAAAAAAAAATAAAAAGGGAGGGATTTCTGCCTTATTTCTTTCAGACTTTAAAAAGAAAGTAAAGGGTTTAGATATATGAATCTCCATATCAAGACACCATCAGTATCCTGGGAAAATGAATATGCCATGGCAACCATTGCTAATGCTTCGATGTACGGCTACAATTTCAGTATTGCCCCGAGAGCAAAAATAAATGATGGGCAGTTTGATGTAGTTTTAGTCAAAAAAGCCCCGGTGTTTAAATACTTCTCATTGGCGCTCAGAATGTTATTTAAGTCATTGGATAAAAGTCCATTGGTAACTTATTTTACAGGTTCAGAGATGCAAATCTCCACAAAAGATGCTACTTACTACCATCTGGATGGTGAAGGTTACAAATCAACCCAAAATGAATTTGTATTCAAAGTTGATCCTCAATCCTTATATCTGCTGGTATAAAATAAAAGCATTCTATGTTCATTCTGATTTTGTGCGTACTGCTAAACTCTTTCATAGGAGTGATCTTCAAACTTTTTGACAGATATAAGATAGAAAATTTACAGGCTATCGTAGTAAATTATTACATATGTGTCCTGACAGCCGCAGTCACTATTCAAAGTAACCCAATTCCTGAATCACTTTTCTATCAGCCCTGGATTTGGCATTCAATGATACTCGGACTCTTATTTATTCTTGTGTTCAACGTTATGGCGGTGACAGTACAGAAGACAGGGGTGATAATGGCAACAATATTTCAAAAAATGTCATTATTAGCTCCTGCAATAATAGCAATTGTCTGGTATAATGAACATTCAGGCTTTTCCAAAATATCAGGCATCATTATCGCTATTGTTGCCATAATTCTAATGAGTTACAGTAATATTAGAAAGGAGGACAAAACCCAAATCAGAAGTAAATCGGATACTTTGATTTATCCTATTCTTACATTTCTGGGTTCATGCCTGATAGATAGTGCAGTATTTATTACTGACAAAAAAGAATTTGTAAAAAACGGTGATACCGGTTTTGTAGCCAGTCTTTTTCTATTTGCTGCCATTACCGGTACTTTTTACCTTGCTTACCAAATAATATCCGGAAAAACCAGATTAAAGTTAAAAAACATTATTGCCGGAATATGCCTTGGTATCCCAAATTATTTTTCTATCTACCTACTCTTTATGGCTTTACAACAGGGATTGGAAGGTTCAGTAGTTTTCCCTGTCAATAATGCTGGAGTATTACTTTTATCTTCTTTCTATGGGATATTGATTTTTAGAGAGAAAATAAATAATTTCAAAATCGCCGGCTTTATTCTGGCAATGCTTTCAATATTTTTGATAACTACCTAAATATAAACACATTAATTCTACTTTGTCAAATTTAGTAAACGGCAATCGGTTTTTCAATTACCACTGGCTTCGGCCAGAGGAACAAAGTAAACATTATAATGGCTTTAGCCTAAAACTTCCGTATTTTGACTAAAGTCAACACATATTTTCATTAATAGGCCCACAGACTGAAGTCTGTGGCAATTGATTTGAATTTACAGTAATCCATCAGGAAGTATGTTTATTTAAGAGAATTTATAAAAAACCATGTTTTTTCTTGTAAAATTGTAATTTAACAAAGTAGAATTAAAAACCAATATTGATTCCTGACATAATATGACGCCCAGCCTGAGGATAGTAAAAATTTTCTGTGATCAGATTTCCATAATAATAACTGTAAGAATATCCATTTGCTGAATATTTATAGTTCAACAAATTATTAACCATAAAAGTCAATTTACACATTTTCCAGTATTTCGATTTTATTTCTTTTGACAATCTGAGATTTTGAAAACGATAGGCAGGTAATTTTCTACCATCATCAGATGTGTTATCAAGATATTGTTTGCTAACATATTTTGAAGACAATTCTATTTCAAAATCAGACATTGGCCTGTAAAATATTTGTAGGGATAGAACACTTGAAGGGGAAAAAGAGATATCTGTGTTTTGATGTTTTGTAATCTTTTTATCAAAACCATTGGTATAATCTGCTATGACTTCATCAAATGAAGAAATCTTATTCCTACTCAGGTTAAGACTTACCTGTACTATCAAATTGCTCATTATTACTGCCTTACTACTGGCTTCCCACCCTAACCTAAAGCTATGGGGGACATTTATCCTGACAGGTGCTCCGACATCATTCAATTCACCAGTCAACACAAGTTGATTTTTATAGTTCATATAATAAATATTGGATTCTATGCTGAGAACAGATCTAGATAATTGGTAGCCAAGTTCCAAATTGTGTAGTTTCTCTGCAACAGGCAGATCGCCAAAAGCATTATCAATAAAATCTCCCCGAGAAGGCTCCTTGTGGCCAACTGCGTACGAAAAATATCCCAGATTGTTCTTATCAAATCTGTAATGCAATCCCATCTTGGGATTAAAAAAAAGGTCATTGTATGTGACATTGACATTCCGCAAATCATTGTCTTCACCTTTGACTGAATATTGAACATGCCTGATTTGTATGTCACCATTTAATGAAATATGTTTAGTCAAACCGTACAATAATCTGAAATATGAGGATATATCTGATTTAATCCCGGTATTATCATAATATTTTTTAGCTTTATTATTGTCCGGATACGGCACTGAGATACCAACTACATTCCCAAAATGATTGCCTGAATAGTGGGAGCCTGATATACCACCCTGCAAAGATAAGGCTTTGTTCATGCTGTATTCAATGTCGCCATTGAAACCTAACAGATCGTTGTCCAGCCATCTCCGTCTTACGATATCTGCACTGGTTAGCTTAGTACCGGATGATGTAAATACTGGTGCTAAATGATAATTTTCAAAATTATCGCCATATCTGAATTCCTCAAAATATCCTTTACCTTTTGTATAAAATAAAGTCGATTTCAGTCGTGTTTTAAGTCCAAGAGATACGGAATGAATCATTTGTAAATGAGTCTGCCTGTAATTATCCACCTGATCCGGATAGGTATAGTAGTTGTACCTTCTATCTGAGTTAAATAAATTTATTGAATCCTGAACCGACTTGTAAATACTTCCCAAATTGTTATAATAATGATCTAGAAGTAAGTCATAGTTTCCGTATAATTTAGCTTCCGGCACACCATACCAGGCTTGGTAAGTTAGTTCTTTTCCGCTCAATACATTGAACCTGAGAGATGATTTTTCAGTAATTCTGGATGCAGAAAAATACATAGAATTCAGGTCAGCACTTCCCCGATCTACATAGCCTTTTGATCTGACTAAGCTATATCTTCCGTCTATCATATATTTGTTCCTTAAAAGACCCGTTCCAACATTTACACTTACTTTTTTAGTATTAAATGCTCCAAGTCCGGCAGCAATATCGATATAGGGGTTTATCCTGTTATTTATAGTATTGATGCTCACCGAACCTCCGAAAGCACCAGCCCCGTTAGTAGATGTACCTACTCCTCTTTGTATCTGTATATTATTTACGGAACCCATCAAATCAGGTAAGTCCACCCAAAATACATTATGAGATTCAGCATCATTGAGTGGAACTCCATTTATGGTGACATTTATACGAGTCTGATCAGATCCTCTCAGTCTTAAACCAGTATATCCGATACCGGTGCCCGCATCTGAAGTGACAACCAATGAAGGAGTCCACTGCAAAAGGTAGGGAACATCCTGTCCAAGATTTTCTTTTTGCAGTGTTTGTTTTGATAAGTTCGATTTAGTGAAAGGGCCATTGTCCCCTACTCTATTTGCCTGTATTTCAATTTTATCAAGATTATATATTTCACCTTTTAGTATGATATTAAAAACTTTGTTTCCATCCATATATATTTTCTGGCTAAAAGGATGATATCCAATAAATGTGACTCTAAAATCATACTCACCATCTGGGATATTATCAATGATGTAATTTCCTTTTTCATCAGTCGATGCTCCAAACTGGCTGTTTTCAAGAAATACCGTTGCAAAAGATAATTTCTCACCATTATCGTTTATAATTGTTCCGGATAATGAATATTGGGAGCCCGCCTTAAGGCTTAAAATGAGTAAAAAGTAAAGAATAAAGTTGTATTTCATAAAAAAGAATTTTATGTATATATAAAATCCTATTGAGATACTGAAATACAATTTATATTCCCTTTTCAGCATTACCTGAACAGGTTCAACGGGTATGATCTCAGCCTGAATCCATATCAAGCACCCCAAATAGGAAATACAAAAGTAAGCATAGAATTACAATCGGAATTGAATAACAATAAACTTTAACAATAATAAAGCGCATTTCTGCCGAATAAAAACATGGTTTTATCTAAACCAATGTAAAATTGATCTTATTCAGCATTTGTTTTTTTATCTTTACATCACGATTAATAAAAAATGAAAGTATTTTTAAAGATATTTTGGGAAAGTTTTCAACAAGCAAGTGGTTCATTGAAAGGGAATAAACTCAGAACCTTTTTGTCATTATTGGGAATAACCATTGGTATATTTTGCATCATCACAGTAAAATCTGCCGTAGATTCCCTGCAGGCAAATATTGTTGAAGGATTTAATGAGCTTGGCAGTGATGTCATATATTTGGATAAAATGCCCTGGAATGAAGATCCGGGTCAGAATTATTGGAAATATGCAAAAAGACCGGATCCATCTTATGATGACTATGAAGCCATCAAAAAAAAGTCAAAATTAGCTGAAAATGTTTCATTTACAGTTTTTACTGGAGGAAGAACAATAAAATATCTCTCAAGTTCGGTGTCGAATGCTTTCATAATGGGAGCATCATATGAATACGCTTCTATACAAAATCTAAAGCTTCAGGAAGGTAGATATTTTACGGTAAATGAATATGAAACCGGAGCTAATAAAGCCATACTTGGGTACAAATTATACAATGAGCTTTTTAAAAGTCTGAATGGAATTGGAAAAGAAGTGAAATTGTTTGGTCAGAATTTTCAGGTAATAGGATACCTTGAAACAGAAGGAGATAACGTGTTTAATTTTTTGAATTTTGATGAGGTAATATGGATGGGATTTAAAACAGCTAAGAAATTTGTAAGTGTTAAAGATGAATCCAAGGTAGGAAGAATGCTGAATATTAAAGCGAAGACAGATGTGGAAATGGATGATTTCAAGGGAGAAATAGCTGGCATTATAAGGGCTGAAAGGAGGTTAAGACCGCTTGAGAAAGACAATTTCGCTTTAAATGAACTGTCCATGCTTTCTCAGGTATTGGAAAGTATTTTTGGTGTAATCAATATCGCTGGATTTATTATTGGTATTTTTGCATTGATCGTGGGCATGTTTAGTGTGGCAAATATTATGTTCGTTTCAGTAAAAGAACGGACTAGTATCATAGGTATAAAAAAAGCCCTGGGTGCCAAAAGATTTATTATCCTGATGGAATTTTTAATAGAAGCTATTATTTTGTGTATAATAGGTGGGATAATCGGTTTGTGTCTTGTTGCCATTACCCTTAAGATCATATCATTACTCATACCCTTCAGCATGAGTATGTCAATAACTAACATGACGATCGGGGTTGTTTCATCAATTATTGTAGGAATTATTTCAGGTATCTTGCCGGCACTTCAAGCCTCAGGCATGGATCCTGTTGAAGCTATTCGTGCATAATGCAATTAAGACCATTCCAGGACTACTTTACCCTTTGATTTTCGGGACTCAAGATAGTCATGAGCCTGTGCAATATCCTCGTATGGAAAGATTTTATCGACAAAAAGTTGTATATCTCCCTTTTCGGCCATATTGACGACACGGTTAAGTACATGGTTTAGCACATTCGGTTTATAATCTGCTATGCGCAACATATTGACAGTTATGACTGATTTGGATTGCATCAACAGAGATATGGGCGAAAACAAACCAAAGCCCCACAACATGCTGATTAACTTAAGTTTATTTCTGGTAGAATCCATTTGCTCAGCAGCCCCAAAACATATCATTTTTCCTCCTGGTCCTAGTAATTTCATGCCTTTTCTAAATACAGTTCCACCAATGCTGTCAAAAACTACGTCCATAGCATGACCCAGACTTCTAATTTCTTTATAAAAATCAACTGTTGAATAATCAAAAATGTAGTCCACCCCTAACCCAGCAAGATATTCTTTTTTAGCCTTTGATGCAGTACCATACACTATGCATCCCTTATTTTTTGCCATTTGCACTAAGAGACTTCCCACTCCTCCTGCAGCAGCCTGAATGAGTACACGGTCACCTGAATGAAATGTCGTGCATTCCTCCGCACAATAATAAGCTGTGCATGCCTGGGTAGCCAGGATTGTTGCATCTGAAAGTTTTATATTATCAGGTACCACAGCTACTCCATATTTATTAGTCACAACATACTCTGCATAGCCTCCGAATCTGGTCATTGCGACCACTTTTTGTCCTATGGCTATTTCAGTTACACCATCACCTACGGCTACAACCTCTCCTGCCACATCATAACCGAGTAATGCCGGGTTTTTAGGCGCATCCGGATATAAGCCCCTTCTGGCTATGATATCTGCAAAGTTAAGACCTGAATACAGTACTTTTATTAAGACATCATCTTCCCCTATTTCTGGAATTTCAACATCTCTTATTTCAAAGGCTTTATCTGATTCTCCATACTTGATAAGGTATATCGCTTTCATATCGTTTTGTTTTTGTTCACATCAATTTTAAAGTGCTGCATTCCAAATTTTTATTAATGGTTAGGAATATTAATCTGGTTGCCTATTTTTCATTCTTTCAAATTTAATATTTTTTTGGATTAAATTTAATTTGTCAGTAAATAAAAGCTAATTAAGTAGATTTGCATCAAAATGTATTTACATGGACTATAATAAATATTCGCGTCAAAGCTATAATATTGGAAGTAAATTAATCAATACTACCGGATTTATTGTAAAAAATCGTCTTTGGGTTGGCTTTTTTCAACACAGATTAGTTATGATTTTATCTGTAATAATAGCATTGGTTATTCCTTATTCTATTTTCAATTACTTAAATTCTAAAGTGTCGTCAGCTTTAAGTGGAATCACCACCGGCAGTAATATTGCAACTTCTGTAGCTAACAATTCGACAAGTATCGAATCCATATTTGAGGGCGGAAATAAATATCTTGTTCTGATATTGATTCAGATGCTTGTGGTATATTTTTCGAACAAAACGATTGAACACCTTTCTGGTGTCACCATACACATGTCAGTAAAAGAAATGATAATGTCCCAGGTAAGGGTAATCAATGTTTCGATAAGAAATTGGATATATGAATTGATCATAGGTATTATAATTTCTGTTGCAATTGGAATATTTGGGCCGGAATGGATGACGGATGTATTAAAATTTTTGGTTGGTAGTTATTTTGTGCGGTTTCTCTTTATTGATAATTATAATTTTGCTTTTGATTTATCAATAAAGGAAAGCACCGCTATAGTTAGAAAGCATGCAGGAGCTGCACTGTTGGTGGGTATGGTTGCCAAAATTCTATTTATAATTCCGGTCTTAGGTGCTTTATTTGTTTCATTTATATGCTCTGTTGCTACAACATGGTATATGCATACAAGCAATGATGCACATGATGGAAAGGAAGCTTTTGTATAGCTCAAGCTGGAATATTTAATATTTTTCTGTTTCTGGCAACATGCTTTTCAAATTGTTATAATCTGGTTGGTGTACGCAGGTTAATAATCGAGATCAAATTCATACGTGTAAAATTATACTCAATTTTTATCCAAAAAAGAAGATACCTAAAATCATAAACCATAGTTAATGAATATCATATCAACTGTTTATCTTTTTTTTTTATAAATTCAAAGTCACTTTGCATCAAACTGGAATATTTATGTGAATATTCAATATTTTGAATTTCAGGAAAATCTAAGCTTTTCTTTATTCTATTTTGGAGATTTTGAAGTTGATACTTGAATCATTCCTAAAATAAAAAATAACATACACTGAAGTAAGGGTGCTTTGATTTCTACAAAAGAATTGAATTGAAGCAGGTCATTTTTATAGGAGTCGCAAGTATGGACACTGTATTTTTTTTCAATTCTCAGATGATTGATGAATGCCAAAACTAATTCCAATGTTTTCAAAAAGCTGTAAATTTTAACACAAATTAAATAAATATTCAATATGAAAGCAAATATTTCTTTATAATATTTTAGCTTTTGACCATAATACTTATAAATGTTGATTTCGCCTTATATAGTTATTCAACTATTTTCTGCTTTTATATTTGTCTTTAACGATGGTTTAGTTATTGAATTGATTAACGATATTATTGTTAATTCCTATGCAAACCGCCTGCCTGTCGAACAAGTTTTTTGACTGGCAGGTTGAAAATCATCTTTATATCAAATTTGGTCCGCATAGCTCTGCTTATGAAAATGAAATTTATTGCCAATTATTAGGGATACTTCAGCTGATTTACTTCAAACAAGTTTTCGATTCAAATAATTTGAGCTACTTTGTCACCAGGAAAACAAAATGAGAAATTCAACTCCTTTAGTTTTGAAAGATTCATATTAGAAAAAGTCAAGGATATAAAGATGTTATTATCTAAAGTGCAAAATGTAGTTAAATTAGTTAAAAAAGAAGGGGTACTTTATACTTTTAAGCTTACATATTTTGTTCTGAAATCACGACTAAAGAAGCCTTTTTTTACCAATTTATTTATGGGGAAGTCGGGTTTGGAAGTGGGAGGGCCCAGTAGCATTTTCGACAAAAAGGGTGAAATCCCAATTTATCAACATTTAAAAAATCTGGACGGATGCAATTTTTCCAATAAAACGATATGGGAGGGTAAGATTGAGAGTGGTTTGAATTATGAATATTTTGAAGATAAAAAAGGTTTTCAGTATATTTCGGAGGCGACTGATTTAAGTTCTATTTCTGATTCCTCTTACGATTTTGTTATTTCGTCAAATTGTTTAGAGCATATCGCCAATCCATTAAAGGCAATCCAGGAATGGCTAAGGGTTGTCAGAAATGATGGCTTATTGCTTCTCATTCTTCCAAATAAGGATTTTTGCTTTGATCATAACCGACCTATAACTACTTTTGCCCATTTGATAAAAGATTTCCAACAGGACGTACAGGAAGATGATTTAACTCATTTGGATGAAATTTTAAATTTACATGATTTAGATTTGGATAAGCCTGCAGGAAATCCGGAACGATTTAAAGAGAGATCTTTAAAAAATTATGAAAACAGAGCCTTACACCATCATGTTTTTGATGTAAATTTATTAGAGGAAATTTTTCATTATTTTAATTTGAAAATAGTCTATGCGACTTCGGACAACCAACATAAAATCTTAGGTCAGAAGATACATGATTAATGGCTTACATTATTAAATTTAGTATAATATGCTCATTGCCAAAATTATAAAAATGAATCGATTCTTTTATAAGGAATTTAAGTAATATAACCGTAACTTTATCATGCATATTTCGATTGTTATCCCATGTTATAATGTTAGTCAGCACATTGAAGAAGTTATAAGTAAAATTCCGGCAAACATAGCATGGATAATCACTGTAAATGATGCCTAAAAGATAATTCGAAAGAGATATTATTGAACTTATCCAAATCAAATAAAAGAATAATATTTATAGATCATGCTTTGAATCAGGGCGTGGGTGGTGCGATGCTAACAGGATATGCAAAGGCATTAGAACTCAAATCGGAAATTATTATTAAAATTGATGGAGATGGACAAATGGATGCTGATAATATCCCAAAACTGATTCGTCCTTTGATAGATAATATTGCAGAATTTACAAAAGGTAACAGGTTCAGGGATTTTAAAGCTTTAAGATCTATGCCAATAACCAGGAGAATTGGAAATTTAGGTCTTAGTTTTATAATCAAAGCTGCGTCCGGTTATTGGAATATTTTTGATCCAACCAATGGGTTTACCGCTATAAAATCTGAAACACTTGCCGGTCTGGATTTTAGCAAAATACATAAGAGATACTATTTTGAGACTTCTATGCTGATTGAATTATATTATAATAATGCTGTAATAGTAGATGTACCATTTAAAGCTATATATGGAGACGAAATTTCGGGTTTATCAAGATTTAAAACAATGGTTGAATTTCCGCCAAAACTTTTTATAGCTTTTTTAAAACGAATAATCCTGAAGTATTTTTTATTTGACTTCAACATAGCGTCAATTTACTTTCTTTGTGGTACACCTATGTTCATATATGGATTGGTTTTTGGGTTGATCAATTATTTTAAATATACAGCAGAGCATGAATATGCTCCAACCGGGACAATTTTAATTCCTACTCTCTTCATTATATTAGGATTTCAGTTATTATTGTCTGCCATAAGTTATGATATTTCTAATTATCCCAAAAGGTCTAACTCTTGAAAGTTTCTATTATAATTCCTGTATATAATTCTGTAAAATTTCTTGCAGAATGTATAAATTCAGCTCTAAACCAATCTTACGACAATATTGAAGTCATTGCAGTTGATGACGGATCATCTGATGGTTCGTTTGAAATTTTAGAGACGTTTGTACCGAAAATAAAAATTATTAGAAAAAACAGAGTGGGTGTAGCAGCTGCTCGAAATTCAGGAATTCAGGCTTCTACCGGGGAATGGATTAAATTATTGGATCATGATGATGTATTGTATCCGGAAGCTATTGAAAATTTACTCGCAGTAGCCGGAAATTTAAATCATTCAGAAAATGTAATATACGGAAACGTAGATTTTATAAATGCCCAAAGTGTTGTAATAGGTCAATTGACTGAACTGAATTATAATTCAAAAGATATTTTCGACTTAAATACAATTACTTTAGATAGAAATTTCGGGATACCGTCCACCTGGTTTTTGCATAAAACGGTTTTCGAAAAATGTGGCTTCTTCGATGAAATTACTCAACATGATGATTTTGAATTTCATTTACGTTGTGCTTTATTATTTGATGTCCGGTTTTATTCTTCAGATGTAAAAGTGGCTAAATACAGAATCCATCCTGAGCAGTTTACCTGGAAAGTTATGAGGAAGTTTAAAAATCAGGATTTGATTGCTCTAAAAACCTTAGACGGACTGGAATCGGGAGTAAAGTCAAAATATCTGTTAGCATTAAAGCAATTAAGGAGTAACCGGTCACTATTTGAAAAAGCGGCATATTTATTCAGACCCGTATTAAAATTCCTTCCTGTAAATGTTGAAATTAGACTTCGTACCCTATATTTGAAAGTTTTGGAGTATCAAAGACTACAAGACATCTAATGTTGAAAGATAAATAATCCAATGTTCGACCATTCATTTGCAGTTATGGTTTATGGTGACTCACCTTTTCTGAATGAGTGCCTGGATTCATTGGTAAATCAAACAGTGAAGAGCCAAATTTATATCACGACTTCTACTCCTTCCGACTATATTACAGAAATCGCAAAAAAATATAATATCGGAATTTTTACAAATGAAATCCAAAAGGGAATAGCCAATGATTGGAACTTCAGTTTGAGCATATGCAAAACTGATTTCCTGACCTTAGCGCATCAGGATGATATTTATCTCCCAAATTATACCGAAAAGTGTTTAAATAATTTTAACAATGTTTGTGATGGTCTGATTTGTTTTACTGACTATAATGAATTATTAGGTCAAAAAATCAGAGGCCACAGCTTGCTTTTATTATTTAAGCGAGTGATCCTGACGTCCTTTATGCCAGTGAAAAACAGCATACAAAGTATTTATTTTAAAAAGAAGATGCTATCATTTGGATGTCCTATCGCAGCACCAAGTGTGATGTACCATTTGAAAAAAATGAATGATTTTCGATTTTCTGATCAATTTAGTATCAATATGGATTGGGATGCATGGTATCGGCTTGCAAAGATGGATGGAAGTTTTATTTATTGTAAGGAGATCTTGCTTGTACATCGTATTCATGTGGATTCTGCTACTACAGCGGGGCTAAAATCATTTCACAGGCAGAATGAGGACTTTTTGATGTTTTCCAGATTTTGGCCAGGATATCTTGCACGAGCTTTTTCGAAGATGTATGCTTTTAGTTATAAGTCTAATAATGAGCTAAAGAATTAGGTATAAGGACTTGATATTTTTCAAAAAAATTTAATACATGAAGATAAAAATATGTTGTGATTTGTGACCATGATATGTTTTTATTACCTTAGGTATTGGTTGATGAATCTATTTAGATTTCTATTTATCAATTTTATACATTCAATAACAAATATATTTAGGTCAGATAAAAAGATCTTCATTCCTCCAAACTTTAGATGGGTTTTTAACAAATGCAGGCCGATCAGTGCTTCACTTTTTCGCTGATGATAAAGATTTTCTTTTGAGACTACATTAAAATTTGAAATGTTTTCTCTGGATAAGAATTCATTTATTTTTTTTCTCATATAAATTTCTCCATCCACCAAGGTTTGTATTTTTTGACTTGTATGGGCTTTTGCAATGATACTATGCTGATGATATCTGAAGTAATTTAAGGATTTTGAATTAAAAAATATTTTTTGATTGGCAATCAATTTGATATAAAATAGCCAGTCTCCGTTTTATTTTAATAAATGATCTGAATGAATACTATCCACCTGCATACAGCTTCTTTTTTTAAAGATTACTCCACTTATTTTTTGAATGATGTTTTTGTGTATCAAATATTTTTCAATAAATTCATTACCATCCATGAAAAAGTCGTCTTTAAAAATATTTTTTTTGAAATCCATGGTGTGATTTAGCCAAGTGTCTATGACATTATTATATTGGTTGACTTTGCTGGATTGGCAAAATGCAAGGCTAATCCTGTCATCTTTTTGAATGACAGATAATTGTTGCTCTAAAAATACAGGTTCGCAAAAATCATCCGATTCTGCTATCCAGATATATGCACCGTTTGCTCTTTCTATTCCTTTTCGCCATTGACTAAAAGCAGAACCAGTATTTACCAAATTGTAGTCAATATGGGTGACTTTAGGATGCCCCCTGTATCGCTCTATGAGATCACGACTGTGGTCAGTAGAGCAATCATCCAAAATTATAACTTCAAAATCTTGAAACGTTTGATTGAAAATACTTTCCATCCTTTGCTTGAGATAAGGAGCGTGGTTGTAATTTGGAATGATAACGGAAACTAACATAAATAATTATTAAATATAAAAAAGTGGTTAGTATTTGGTTTTATTCATCGATTTCTGATGCTGCAAACTTTTTATAATACTATTAATATCAATGTGCGTTTGTATCTCTTCAAATTCAATATCTGGTATTTATCTTACCGTTTTAATTACACGCGCAGGTACCCCAGCCACCACAGAATTTGCAGGCATATCTTTTGTTACCACCGAATTTGTAGCAATGATACAATTTTCCCCTATAGTCACTCCTGGCATAATGGCTGCCCCTTCACCGATCCAGACATTATCTTTGATAATTACCGGTCCTTTTGATATAAGCGGCCGATCACGAGGTGCAATTTTAAACATTGCTTCAGTAGTATCTCCATGATGATGATCGGTGATGTAAATTCGACTTGCTCCCAAAACGTTATTACCAATATATATGTAATTAATACAGCCAATATGAACATCTGAATTGAACACAACATTATCCCCAATTTCAATTTTAGGTGTAAATATTTGATCTCCATATTTATCCAAGGCTTCTATTCGAAGTCTCTCTAAAAGCAAAAAAAATTATTGCCAAAGCTCATAAACTGCGGATTAATCAATCTGTAATTTTCCCGATATTAAAACCTATTACTGACTTATGTATTTTTTTATTCAATCTCATTAACCTAATTACGTGGGCAGATACACTCAATTTGTCATTCAGCAAATCTATTCTAAAAAAGTAACCAAAAAGATTTATCAGGTTATTTATTACAGTTCCTATTGATCTAAACATTAGTACGCTTTTATTTTGGTGAAAAAAAATTGACACTATTTATTGATGAAAAATTCCAAAATACTATTAGTAATAAAATCAACCTGTGCATATTCAAGCTCAAAATAAAGTGGCAGCCTAACTAAAGTAACAGTAAACTCGTCTGCATTAGTCAGTTCGTAAAGTTTATTATTTTTTAAAAAGAATTCAGATTTATGTAAAGATAAATAATGAAAAACAGCATGAATATCTTTGGACTTTAAGAAATCAATAAGCTGATTACGCTGTTCAAGGTTTTTACATTTTAAATAAAACATATGTGCATTATTGGATGCATAATCAAATACCACGGGAATTCCGAATTGCTCATCGACCAAATGGCTCTTTGCCAAATTATGGTAATACCTGTTCCATAAATTCAACCGCTTATCCTGAATTATTTCCAAGTTTTCTAATTGTGCAAACAAAAATGCTGCAATAATATCACTTGGCAAATAAGACGACCCAATATCAACCCATCCATACTTATCAATTTCACCCCTAAAAAAACTTACTACGGTTTGTGCCTTTTTCTCTTATTATTTCAGCACGCTCAACAAAATCTAAGTCATTTATCACCAACATTCCGCCTTCACCACTAATGACATTTTTAGTTTCGTGAAAACTAAAAGCTGCAAAATGCCCAAAGCTGCCAAGCGGTCTTCCTTTGTAAAAACTATCTATTGCCTGTGCTGCGTCTTCTATCAAAAATAGATTATGCTTTGTAGCGATCGAACAAATATTGTCCATTTCACAAGCGACGCCCGCATAGTGTACCACAACAATCGCTTTTGTTTTTGAAGTTATCAAACGCTCAATCTGAGTATCGTCAATATTCGGATGATTCTCTTGACTATCGCAAAACACAATTTTGCTCCTCTTAATACAAATGCATTGGCCGTACTAACAAATGTATAAGAGGGTATGATAACTTCATCACCATCTTCGATACCCGACAATATAGCGGCCATTTCCAAAGCGTCTGTGCAGCTCGTAGTAAGCAAACATTTTTAAATCCGTATTTCAACTCAAAAAACTCATGACATTTTTTGTAAAAATGCCATCACCACTTATTTTTCCGCTCTGTACAGCTTGATATATATAATTTGTTTCATTGCCGGTTAAATAAGGCTTATTAAAAGGAATATGATTCATCTTTATTTATTAATTAATTTAAGTTGCGAAGTAATCACAATTATGTAAAAAGTTCATAATTGTGTAATTTTGGTGTCAAACTGACCTGAGTCCAAAACGCACAAATTATGGACAATTTCACGGTTGCAATTTACTGTTTTATTGATGATTATTTAAAGAAATGTCATCCGAAAAATGAATCTCACAGAAAAATGTGTGATGCTCAAATTATCACTACTTCCATCATCGCTGCAAGATATTTTGAGGCAACTTTATTAAGGCCAAATCATATCTTAGAGCCCACTGGGGATTTAATTATATCGATAAAAGTGGATTTATCAGACGATTGCATGGTTTAGAAACGACTATGATAATGTGCTTTTATACTTTATCAGAAGTAATCAAAAACTTAAGTATAGACAGTATTTATATCATTGATTCTTTTCCAATAGCCATTTGCCATAATATACGCATTCCTAATTGTAAATTATTGAAATACAATAAAGTATATCATGAGAGATGTGTTTCTAAACGGGAATATTTTTATGGTTTTAAAGTTCCGGTTATCATAAATAATGAAGGAATCCCTGTGGACTATTTTATGCTGGCTGGATCATTTGCAGACATCACAGGATTGAAAAGCATGCATATAAATTTGCCGGATGGAAGTCAGCTCTATGCTGATAGTGCATACACAGACTTTGAGTTTGAAGATGAACTGTACGATGTTGAAAATATAAAAATGATGGTTGATAGGAAATCAAATTCGAAGAGGAAAGATGCGCCATATACGGCATTTTTAAAAACACAAATGAGAAAGAAAATAGAATCTGTATTTTCAGAACTGGAAAGGTATTTACCCAATCACATTCATGCAGTAACAGCAAAAGGATTTATGCTAAAAGTCTTCATTTTCCTATTTGCTTTTACTCTCGACAAGTTCAACGCAACTTAAATTAATTATTACTTTTAATCAATCATCGCTTAATTACAATTTGCAAAAACATACAAGCCCTTTCTTATTTTTTCCATACGTGGTAAAAATATTCAACATTGCCTTTACTAAATCCGCACCTCTCATATAATCTACAAGCTGCCGTATTGTCACCTTGTGTTATAACTTGTATTCCAGAATAATTATGAATTGAAAACCATCTTTCTGCAGCAGTAATAAGTGCCCTCCCTATACCTATTCCTCTATATTGACTATCTACAGACATGATTCCTATTTGGCCAATAGATGTTTTTATTCCCAAAGTAACAAAACCTACAATTGAATTATCTATATTATAAACAAGAACTTCCTCTGCAAAAGTTTTATTTACACTGTTTATTATCCATTGATTATACAGTTTTTCAAAATTTAATTTCCCAATTTTTTATCAATATTAAATCTCGAATAAATACCACTTTGTATAGCAAGCTCAAACAGTTTTTCATCTGGGTAGTCCGCATTATAAGGAGACACTGACGCATTCAAATGAATATCTCTGATTGGTAGTTTTTTATAAGTAATCTTTTTGTCAACAAGTTTAAACTCATACTTATCAAAGATAACTTCATGTTTTTTTAATGGGTGACTACATGAATAATATGCTAATGTTGCCTCATGCTGCTCCAATATATTAACGGCGCTTTTCAATTCATCAGCACTTATATTGCTGGGAATACTATATACTTTCATATTAAAAACGCTGAATCCCATTCTATTTTTCTGATGTCAATATCCATCCTTTATCTTTTATCTTAGTTAGCTTTGATAATCTTTAAGCTAATATGCAAATTTATATTTTTTAAAATCAATTATTTTCACTACTAACCGACTTAAAAAATAAAAAACAGGGTTAACCTGAAAGATTAACCCTTATGTCATACCCTTTTGGCTACCAAACACATTGAGTATGACATCCAAAGATAGTTCAAAAATTTAGTCGGTCAGCCAATTTTCAAACAATTGATTGATTTTATACCGAGATCAGAGTTTGATGTACTTGCCTTAACGCATCATACTGATAAACATTACAGGACTTTTACTGCCTGGACACAATTGGTTACTATGCTTTTTGGTATTTTAAGCAGATGCGACTCTATGGGCGAAATTTGTGATGCCATGATGGGTTTACAAGGTAAATTAAATCATTTGGGATTAAAATCCTCACCTGCAAAGAGTACTGCCGGAGATGAGTTAAGAGAACGTGATAATATATTTTTCGAAGAGCTATACTTTAAACTCCTGGAGCATTTTAAGCCACTTTTGTCGGTCAGCCGAATTAAAAACGTTTCGTTCAAGGAACTATTTATCTTCGACTCAAGTACTATCAGGCTTTTTTCAGACATAATGAAAGGTGTCGGACGCAATCCGAAGGATGATGGAAAGAAAAAAGGTGGACTCAAAGTGCGCATGCTCATCGATGCACATGCCGACACTCCTGCGTTTGTAAAGATCAGCGAGGCAAAATGTCACGACAAAACATTCATTCAATACCTTAGCCTTCCTGAGCACAGCATGGTAGAATTTGACAGGGCATATAACCACTACCTCCAATTTGCTAAATTTACGGAGAAGAAAATCAATTTTGTATGTAGATTGAAGAAAAATGCAATATATGACATCATTGAACAAACATATTCCAAAGAGTTGGGCGAGAAGGAATACGGAGTCATAAAAGAAGAACACATCTATCTGACATTCAAAGAAAATGGAGAAGAAAAGACACTTTGACTACGGAAAGTAACCTACAGAGATGAAAAAGGAAGGGTATATGAGTTTATCACCAATAACTTCGAAATAAAACGAGAGGAAGTGGCTTATATCTATAAACTTAGATGGATTATAGAACTGCTATTTAAGAAGTTGAAACAGAATTTTCAATTACATTTTTTCTATTCAGAGACAGAAAATGGAATAAGGACACAAATATGGTGTACATTGATAGCCCAATTACTGCTCTTGGTATTAAAAGTAAAATCTAAAACAAAAAAAGCCTATTCGACAGTTGCAGCCCTAATACGAATCCACATCATTAGCCTGCTGGATGTATTCTGGATGGTTGAAAACAGTCGAAGAACTTATGTAAAAGTGGTAAAAACAAAAAATAAGTCTCCTTGCCCTCAATTATCTATCTTTTAAAATGGGGGCTACTATTTGTAGTTATTGACAATAGATATTGATAACCAGTTGTTTAAATGTATTTTCTGATTGATTTTAATTTAAGTTGGTTATTAGTGAATAATTTTATATCAATTTTTAGTTTTCATTTAAAATCTGGTGTAATATTTTAATTAATGATTCTCTCGAAGAAAACATTTCGACCTGCTTTATTGCATTATTTGAATAAGCTAAAAATTCTCCATCATCAAGTGAAAGAATTTTAAATAGTCCATTTGCTAAATCACTACTATTTTTTAAACTCGCTTTATACCCATTAGAATCATTGATTACCATATTTGACACAACTCCCATTTCAAAACCAACTACAGGCGTTCCACAGGCTAATGCCCTCCGAAACCATCATAGGCCCGGAATCCTCTATGGATGGACAAACGAAGATATCAGATGCCTGGTAGGCTAGTGATAATAATCTATAATCTTTTATATAATCTATTGCATGAGTTTGAAAGGGTATCTTTGTATATACAGAATCTTGATAATCCCTACCAACTATCAAAATACATATTTTATTTCGGGTTGCCGCATCTAACATTTCAAAAAGAATATCTAATGACTCCTTGAAATAGCTAAACCCTTTCCTATGATCAGTCATTTTTTGAGCACCACAAAATATTAACTTAACATCATCATCGACCCCAAAAATCCTTTTTGCAATATCCCTGTTTTTTGAATTAAATAGTCTTGTATCAATACAACTGTTAATATTTTCAATTTTATCTTGATTCTGAAATAAGATTGATTTCCTTGCCTGCATTTGTGTCCAACCTGACGCTGCAATTATTTTTATCCCTGCTTTTTCTATATTTTTCATTTTCAGGATCAAATTATTATGTGACCAGTCATTTTTCTTTTCATCAATAATTGCCGGACATGCTTTGCAATCTTTTCTACCTCGGCACTCCCATGCATAGTGACACCCTCCTGTTAAAGGAGACATATCATAAGTTATGGTGAGCAAATACTGGCGCCGGTGATGGCATTAATTTGGGCTAAATGGCTGGTAACCAAAAACCGTCAGTCATCCCGGATATAACCACTTCTGGAATAAACGGATTGTTTTAAGAATATCATTAACATTGTTATATTTTTTACTTTCATCCTCGTCCAAAAGATATACTTTGATCAGTTTTTGTTTTTAGAAAAAAAATTTAATCTAATTGAAATTTCAGCAAAGAGCCTTAAAATATTTGTTTGTTTGGTAATTTCACAAACGAAAGCATCTTTTTGGTTTTTTGTACAACTAATGCAACTTCATGACCTTCTTCATTTAGAAAATCAGCAATTTTAAAAAGAAGCTCATATGCTCCATTAATATCACCTGTAGATAATAAAAGGATTTTCTTTTTTTCTTGATTCATATATTTTTGAGGCTATCTATCTCTTTACAAAATATCTGGATCCTACAACTGCATAACTCATAAAAGTTTTAATATTCCTGTTTTCTAAAAATTCGTCAACAGCTTTGGTACATCCTTCATAATAACCGTAATCATCTATTACTATCAATCCACCAGGTACAACTTTATCATAATAGATAGTCTAAGCAGGTTTTTATGGAAGCATACCAGTCACCATCCAATCTCAAAATGGCTATTTTGTCTATTTGTTTAGCATCTTGGGGAATGGTATCCTGAAACCAACCCTTATGATAATGTATCATTTCGGAAGGATATTTCAAGTCATTTTCCAGTAAATCTTTACATGCACTTATAGTTCCATGGCCTCCCAAAAAGTCATAAAACCCATTCAAAGATTCTAACTGTCCCTTCATTTGGGTTTTATCTTTTAAAGAGCTATACTTTTTCATATCTTCTATCGCTTTATCTCCATCTAAATCAGCATCCGGTGCACATATGTCATCAAAGGCATCAAATAAGTGAAGTTGTCTTCTGATGTTTCCGTATTCTAAATTAGCTTTCGCCATGATACCAACAGCTCCTCCTTTCCAAACACCACACTCAACAAAAGCACCTTCTATATTTTTTTTTTCACAATATACAGCTTGCTCAAATAAGGTCAACAGATTCAAAGGCGTCAACATTGAATTATCTTGTACAATTTTTTATCGCTTCCCGTCCTTCTTGCCCATAATCATATCCATGAAAATCAGGTAATTCTTTTAAATGATTTGTAAGGTCTTTTCTCCGTATTTCCAGTCCAACTGCTGAGAAACATTGCCTGATTATGTTTTTAATCATAATTTATAATTTGGTCCAAATACCATCTGATAGAATTATTCCTACATTTAAATCTCCATATTTTTTTGTTTTGACTTCAAAATCAACTATTTCAAATATCAATGATTCTTTCAATATTTCAATTAACTTAATACCAGGTATATCCATAGATGCATTCATTTTGATTTTGATAGGTGCCAATTTGCCTCCAGGGATAGTAAGTAGATAAGTTTGCACTCCTGAATTTGGTAATAATTCGATCATTTCAAAAAATAATAACTGGTCAAACATATCAAAAAAGTAACATTACACCTTATGCCTTTTCGTTCGAATCATTTTTTACCTTAAGTTTTACTGTTATGTTCTGTTTGTGAGTGTACTCTGATTTATAAGTCTCCAATTCTAATATTTGTGCGAGCCTTGTTGGATCATCGTTTACTTTGTAAGATTTTAAAGAACCGTTTTGCTTTAGATATTCGTTTATCGTATTTTGAACTGTCGAAGCACAAACAATAGTTCCATTTTGTAATAAAATCCCTAACGTGCACAATTGCTTTATTGCTGACATATTGTGACTCACAAAAAGCACCGTCCTTCCTTCATTATTACTTACATCTTCCATCTTGCCGAGACATTTTTTCTGAAACTCAGCATCTCCGACTGCCAGCACTTCATCCACTACTAGAATCTCCGGCTCAAGGTGGGCTGCAACGGCAAACGCCAAGCGCACATACATACCACTACTATATCTCTTGACAGGTGTGTCCAAAACCTTTCCACTTCTGCAAAATCTACAATCTCGTCAAATTTTCTTTTTATTTCAGCCCGACTCATTCCCAAAATTGCACCGTTCAAATAAATATTTTCTCTGCCTGTCAACTCAGGATGAAAACCAGTCCCTACTTCCAGTAAACTGGCCACCCGTCCGTT
Organism: Saprospiraceae bacterium; assembly: GCA_016722285.1. GTDB lineage: Bacteria > Bacteroidota > Bacteroidia > Chitinophagales > Saprospiraceae > OLB9. The sequence continues at coordinate 1,349 of JADKGI010000021.1, read as the reverse complement.
TAGGGTAATCCTTCCGGTAGTTGGTTCAGTAATGCGACTCAGCACTTTAAGTAGCGTGCTCTTTCCTGCACCATTTCGACCTATGATGCCTACCCTATCGCCCTGATTAATTTCAAAAATTGATGTCTTTGAGAGCCCAGAATTCATCTTTTGATTCAAACCCATTATACAATTCTGTCTTAACTCCTTTCTTATTGAAATTAAATAAGTTTTTTGTCTTATTGGCGATAACATCACGCAAGGCTGTATAGCTCTCCTTACCTTCATGACTGATCATGTATGATTTGGATAAGTTTTCTACTTTTATAATTGGATATGACATTTATATAATAAGAGCTGTTGGATTAAGTGGTAATAAGTCCTTCTATGGATTAATATATAGATTAAAATTAAATCAAATCAGCAAATGTTTTTTCCATCTTCCTGAACTGGTAGATCCCTAACCACAAAAATAGCGAAACTATCATCATACTCAAAATAAAACCATTCCAATTAATATTTGCATTGCCACCCAGAATACACCATCTGAAGCCATCGATTACACCTACCATAGGATTTAAAGAATATATAAATTGCCATTTTTCAGGAACAATACTACTACTGAATCCTACCGGAGATATATACATTCCAAACTGAACAATAAAGGGAACAATGTATCTGAAATCCCGGTATTTTACATTCAATGCAGTAAGCCACAAGCCTGGCCCTATACTGGCTAAGAAAGCTATTACAATAAAAACCGGCAGAAATAATAAATTAATTGAAGGAGCAAACTGGTAGTATATCATTAATCCAATTAGGATAACAAAAGAAATCAGAAAATCGATAAAACTGGTAATTACTGAGGCTGTAGGTATGATCAATCTCGGAAAGTAAACTTTAGAAATCAGATTGGCATTACCAATCAAACTATTGCTAGCCTCACTTAATGCGTTTGAAAAAAATTGCCAAGGCAACATCGCAGCGTACACCATAATAGCATAAGGTGCCGCTCCTTCTGAAGGTAGCTTGGCAATAGTACCAAAAACTATTGTAAAAACAAGCATCGTCAATAGCGGTCTGATAATACTCCAAGCTAATCCCAACACTGTCTGTTTGTAACGAACTTTGATATCTCTCCAACTCAGGATATAAAATAACTCACGGAATCGCCATATATCAGCCCAGTAGTTTTTTTCCTGCCGACCTGGTTCAATAATTATTTGATTCATTTATGAAAAAATTGAATTTAGATTATTTTACTTTTAGAAGTGAAATCAGCTCAGCGATCTGTCGTTGTTGACAAATTACAAAATTTCATACGCGAGCCCTAAATTCACTTATCATTTCGACGATAAATTGACATACTA
>JADKGI010000020.1:32500-67857 GCA_016722285.1 Saprospiraceae bacterium | reverse complement strand
TAAAATCTTTTTTTCCACCAAATGTGTCCAAAGGTATTTTTGTAAACATGACTTTCTGAAGAATATGTCTTGATTTTGATAAGTCTACGATTCTATCTAAATTGACCTTCCCTCCTTTGCCCAATCCAAACGAACCCTAATATTCCAGCCAAAGCACCGCCGCCACTACTGCCATCATTCAAAGTATAGGTGAGGTCAGCTTTGAATGTGATCGGAGTAAACTTCGCTTTATATCCAAAGTAAACAATAAAAGGCAATGCTAATAAAATTATCCACCATTTTTTATTCCAGAGTTCAGTCCAGAATTCGAGAATTTTTTCTATCAATTCTTTTAGAGTGATTTCATCATCCTGATATAAAGGTTGATTTACGGTATTTTCTGGTGGATTGGATAGTTCTGACATGAATGGTCTTTTTTATCTAATAATTCTTAAATATCATATTACAATTTACCTAAGGTTAAAGAATCACTGGTGATCATACATTTTACTGTAATAGTCCTGATAAGCACCTGAAGTCACATGTTGTAACCATTCCTTATTGTTAAGATACCAGTCAACAGTTTTAGATATGCCGGTCTCAAATGTCTCTTTTGGTATCCAACCAAGTTCATTTTTTATTTTGGAGGCATCTATCGCATACCGGAGATCATGGCCAGGTCTATCAGTAACATATGTAATGAGTCGTTCGCTCTCACCCTCATTTTTACCTAATTTGCTATCCATTAACTGGCAAATGAAATGGACAATATCAATATTTTTCCACTCATTATGACCACCTATATTGTATGTTTCTCCTGCTTTACCCTGATGCAAAATAGTATCTATCGCCCGGGCATGGTCCTCAACGTATAGCCAATCCCTGACATTCTCACCTTTGCCATATACCGGAAGGGGTTTTTTATGCAGGATATTATTGATCATCAAAGGTATCAGCTTCTCAGGAAAATGATTCGGTCCGTAATTATTACTGCAATTAGATACCACCACCGGCAAATGATACGTATGCCAAAAAGACCTGACCAAATGATCTGAAGATGCTTTGGAAGCCGAGTAGGGAGATCTGGGATCATACGGGGTGAGTTCAGTAAACATCTCACTGCCCATATCCAATGACCCATATACCTCATCTGTGCTCACATGATAAAAAAGTTTGCCTTCATACTCATTAGCCCAGTGTTTCTTAGCTGTCTGCAGCAAATTAGCAGTACCGAGAATATTGGTTTTAAGAAAAATCAATGGATCTTTAATGGATCTGTCCACATGAGATTCTGCGGCGAGATGGACTACATTAGTGATCTGATACTTTGCAAAAATATCATCTACCAAGACTTCGTCTCCTATGTCTCCTTTAATAAAGATATAATTTGGGCTACCTTCTACATCTTTAAGGTTTTCGAGATTTCCTGCATAAGTGAGTAAATCCAGGTTGACAATATGGTAGTGTGGATATTTTGTAACAAAGAGTCGGACTACATGAGAACCTATAAAACCTGCTCCACCTGTGATTAGTATTTTTTTTGTCTTAGCCAAAATATTTTAATTTTATGATCTAATAAAATATCATCTAAATCTTGATATAAATTACTGTGTCCACAAAGAATAAAACATTATTACAAGTCAATACATTCTCTTCATGCAAATCTTCAATGATAATCCCAATTTCATTGTGAAAATAGTCATTATTTTTTTTTATCACAAATCCGTTATCATACATTACTCTTTCGATATTGTTGATATTTGTGGACTCCGTAGGCTCAATATATGGTTGTTTCACTACAGAATAAAAGGTTGAGTTAATTTTCAGGAACCCCTCTAATGAATACTTCGTATTATTAAATAGCAGGTTATAAATGAATATACTCTCTAAATATTGTGACCAATTAATATAAAATATTCCATCATTATATTTTGTAACAGTTCGTTCATTTGAATCATAGAATACTGTTTGCTCAGCTCCCTCATCTTAAAAATTTGAAAATTGGTTGTTGTCAAACCAATAATTATGGTCATCGCAATACTTAATTAGCCACTCGGTCTCTCTTTCTTTATTGATGACTTCTGTTTCAATTTCTCCGCTTTCTCTCTTGCTTCTTTCAAGGTAACTATACGTGTCTGTGATAAAGCTTTTTTCTGTCGCTCCTCCAAGTCTTTGAATAATTTTTTCGATTGCATGATTCATTTTTTTATTGACTAAATTTAGTAAAATTGGATAGGGCAAAAAATTAAGGGTTTATTAATTTTAAGTAGTGCTAAATTAAAGTCTCAATTAATGACCCTAAACTCATATTTTTCATTTGTAAATCTGCATTTCACCTTCCAATACTGTCATAATAAAATCCTTTATTCCGCGTTGAATTTACATCGTAAATATTCCGGCCATCAAAGATGACAGGTGCTTTCATGATGGATTTCATTTTGTCAAAGTCAGGCGCCCGAAATTCATTCCACTCTGTGATAACGGCTAATGCCTCAGCGTTTTCAATACAATCATATTCATTATCACAGTATGTAATCCTTGAGTTGAAAATACCTTTCACATTTTCCATTGCCTCAGGGTCATATACTTTAATATGAGCACCCTTATTCAACAATCTTGAAATTATAGTCAAGGCTGGTGCTTCACGGATATCATCTGTATTGGGCTTGAACGCCAATCCCCAGATAGCAATTGTCTTTCCTGATAAATCACCTTCAAAATAATTTATAATCTTGGATGATAGTATTTCTTTCTGCAATTCATTCACGTGCATGACCGCCTTCAGTATTCTGAAGTCATAGTTGTATTCCTGCGCTGATTTTGCCAATGCCTGTACATCTTTAGGAAAGCATGAGCCACCATATCCTACCCCCGGAAATAAAACCTTTTTCCAATTCTGCTATCTGACCCCATCCCTTTTCGAACCATATCCACATCAGCCCCGAGTCGTTCGCACAAATTGGCAATTTCATTCATAAAGCTAATTCTGGTAGCCAGGTACGAATTGGCAGCATATTTAGTCATCTCCGCACTGCGCTCATCCATAAAAATGACAGGGTTCCCTTGTCGCACGAAGGGTTCATAAAGGGCGCTCATGAGCTTCATTGCTTTTTCAGATGACGTTCCTACTACTACGCGATCAGGTTTCATAAAGTCTTCGACAGCGACTCCTTCCCGCAAAAATTCAGGATTGGACACTACATCAAAAAGAGCATGATTCAGTTTTTCCGACAGAACTGCTTCCACTTTTTCAGCTGTGCCTACGGGTACTGTACTCTTGTCCACTATGACTGTGTACTCAGTAATTATCTCAGAAAGATCACTCGCCACTTTTAGAACGTAAGATAAATCTGCTGAACCATCTGCTCCCGGAGGTGTAGGGAGGGCAAGAAAGACTATGTTTGCCTCGCGTATTCCTTCCTTTAGATCAGTTGTAAACTCCAACCTGCCCTGTCTCGTATTTCTTTCGAATAGCACTTCAAGTCCCGGTTCATATATCGGGACATACCCATTTCTCATCTTCTCAACTTTTGCTGCATCTATGTCTATGCAAGTCACATAATTGCCTGATTCTGCAAAACATGTCCCTGAAACCAGCCCGACATATCCTGTACCTACTACTGCTATCTTCACTTTGTTACTGAGTTCAAATTTTGTTTATGTAGCATTTTTTCCGTTTTCGGAGTATTTAAAGTTGATTTACTGAGTATCATTTGTTAAAAAATGCCATTACTTTTTCACTTATAAATTTTAGTTGCTCCTGATCCATTTCAGTATGAATGGGCAACGAGATCACTTCCTTACAAAGTAATTCTGTCATCGCCAGATTCTCAAGACCATTGGAAGAATCTTTAAATGCTTCTTGTTTGTACAATGGAACCGGATAGTATATCATACTGGGTATCTTCTGATCGTCCAGGTATTTTTTGAGATCGTCCCTCTTTCCATCTTTTACTTTTAATGTGTACTGATGAAATACATGTGTCGTGTAGTGTGCCCTGTGAGGTGTTTCTATTTGATCTATTTCTGCAAAGGCATTATCGTAAAAATTTGCCACCTGAATTCGAGCATTACAATAGTCATCAAGGTGGGGTAACTTAGCAGAAAGGACAACTGCCTGAATCGAGTCCAATCTCGAATTACAGCCTACTACGTCATGGTAATATCTTACAGATTGACCATGATTTGCTATCTTGTGGAGCAAAACTCCCAGCTTATCGTCATTGGTCATGATGGCACCACCATCTCCATAACATCCCAGATTTTTTGATGGATAAAATGATGTACAACCTATATGACCTAAGGTTCCGGCTTTAGCTTTTCTTCCGTCGTCAAACATATAATCGGATCCGATAGCTTGTGCATTGTCCTCTATCACAAAGAGATTATTATCTTCTGCTATTTTCAAAATAGACTCCATATCTGCTGACTGACCAAATAAGTGAACGGGTACTATTGCTTTTGTTTTGGCAGTGATGGCATTCTTTATTCCAATCAAACTGATATTGAATGTATCATAATCCACATCAACCATCACGGGAACCAATCCCAAAAGTGCAATAACTTCAGCAGTCGCTACATATGTAAATGCAGGCACGATCACTTCATCACCCGGTCTTAAGCCCATTGCCATCATTGCTATCTGAAGGGCATCAGTACCATTAGCACATGGAATGACATGTTTAACATCCAGATAAGCCTCAAATTCTTCCTGAAATTGCTTTACTTTAGGACCATTGATAAATGCCGTATTATTGAGCACTTCTTGGATGCCACTGTCTATCTGGTCTTTGATTTTTAAGTATTGGGACTTTACGTCCACCATTTGAATGTTCATATGAATTAGGTATTAGGTATTAGGTGGTGTATTGGCGTATTGGGTTGATAGGCTGATATTTAATGGTTATTTCGTATTTCGTATTTCGTATTTCGAAAATTTAAACATGGCTTCGCCGTTGATAAGTCGCAGGTACTTATACTCAATATATTATAACAAAACATCCTATCTACCTGAATATCAGGTGACTAAAATTTTATTTTCCACAGGCTTCAAAAGGCCCAGATCAATATTTATCATTAACTGGTAACCAATTGATTTCAACTCAACAAGAAAACTTTTTTTGCCGGTTTGCGAAACAATTTTACCTTTCACGCCAGTAAGATGGCCCGAAATTACTTCCACATCCTCTCCAGGTACAAATGAATTTTTATCGATGGGTTTTGCGACCAAAATATCTCCGACAATACGCTTCATCAAATCAATTTCTGCCTCCGGAATGGCGAGCAAATCTTTTCCAACCCTCAGAAATTTCATTACATATTCTGTTTCAAGAGTTGGAACATATTGGCTTTTGCTGATACAAACAAACACATAGCAATTGATAAGAGGCACTTCATAATGTTTTACCTTTCTGGTATATCTTTTGGTCTTGGCTATCAAAGGTAAATATGAAACTATCTGCTTTTTTATCAGATGATCTGCAACATATTTTTCGCATTTATATTTAGTGTACACAGCAAACCACTTAGCCTCACTTTCAGAAATCTGATTTACCGAGATACTATTCTCATTTCTGCCCGTACTCATTCTCTTGGTTATTTTCAGCTTTCCCACAATAATATACAGTTTCCGTTTTGCTCAACCCATTTATTTTTTTCCATCTCAACTTCAGTAAATATGATGTATCTGATTCTCCTTGGTATATGCTTCTCAACTTTTTCCACCAGGCTGGCTAAATAATTATTATTCAGATCACCTACAAAAACAAGATCAATAACATTATCGTCCAATCCTAAAGCAAATGCTCCTGTGACATAAACTCTTTTTACATCACCTAATTTTTCTATAACAGTATCAATAATTTTGTCAAATCCGATATACTTTAGCAAAAGATTGTGCATATCGTTGTACAGTGGGTGGTCAGTATTTGCTCTGAAATATTTTTTATTTCCCTTTAGAAATGAGGTAAGCATTCCGGCCTTTTCAAATCTGTTTAATTCTATTCTGATAGCATTGGTAGGAATCGCCGAACTCTGCTTCCAGTCCTCGCAGATATGAAGTAGCTTTACTATTCAGAAAAAACTTTAGCAAAAGTTTTATCCTTGTTTTTGAAGATATTAAGGTCTCCAGCATTTTGAGTACAAAAATTACTCAAAGGTAAGAAATTTTGATGATATATAAGTAAAAAATATGTTGTGTTATTTCAAAAAAATTCTTTTATTTTCCCGTAATTCTGTTGTATATTTGCTGATAATAATTTCAAACAGCAAATCTGTTGTCATTATATGGTTTTATTTTGATATTTATTAATATTTTATTTTGAATATCGTCATTTATGCACATTTTAATTATGTAATTAAAATATTATGAAATTCGGAGGGTTCAAATACCTTTTTGTTCTTACCATTCCTGGAGTTGTTTTGCTGTCAATTTTGCTTGGAGGGCTGTGGAGCTATTTTGCACTTATTTTTACATTTATATTTATTCCACTATTAGAACTATACTTGAAGCCGTCCCTTAAAAATATGAGTGAGGCTGAGGAAGCAATAGCCCAAAAAGACAAGTTCTATGATATTTTACTTTACTTAATGGTTCCTATCCAATATTTCACATTCTTTTATTTTCTGACAAGGATAGGAAACCCTAACCTGATGTTTTTTGAAAAAACAGGAATGACTATAGCTTTTGGAATTTCTTGTGGTGTACTGGGAATAAATGCAGCACACGAACTGGGCCATCGGAATAGTTGGCATGAGCAATGGATGAGCAAATTGTTATTACTCACGTCCCAATATATGCACTTTTTTATTGAACATAATCGGGGACATCATAAAAATGTTGCCACTGATCTGGATCCGGCATCCGGTAAGTATGGAGAAAATCTCTACACTTTTCAGATTAGGTCCGTCAAAGATGGGTGGATATCTGCCTGGCGGCTAGAAGGAGAGAGAAATTAAAAAAGGATGGCAGGCAATTTTGGAGCTGGCATAATGAAATGCTAAGATTTCAAATAATTCAGATTACATTTATATTGGGTATTTATCTGATATTTGGTCTTGTGGTCTTGATCTTCTATTTAATTTCAGCATTCATTGGTATTTCACTATTGGAGACTGTAAACTATATTGAGCATTATGGACTCAGGCGAAAAGAGTTTCAGGGTAAGTATGAAAGAACCATGCCTGTACATTCCTGGAACTCGAACCATCCCGTAGGAAGATTACTTCTATTGGAGCTATCCAGACATTCGGACCACCACTTCTTAGCTAACAGAAAATACCAGATACTCAGGCATTTTGACGAAAGCCCTCAAATGCCTACCGGCTATCCCGGTATGGTGCTCCTTTCATTTTTTCCACCCCTTTGGTTTAAAGTCATGCACAAAGAGATCGAAAAATACCGAAACAGAGCTGATGGAAGCTTCTTAGCATAGATTTTACACTAAAATTTGGTATCTTTGCTCCCGATATACTGCTCTGTCGCTTGGGAGAAGTCCTGAGAGGAAAGTCCGGACAACGTAGGGTGCCGCACCACCTAACGGGTGGGAACATACTCAACATATGTTACAGCTTAGTGTCACAGAAAATAACCGCCGGGAGCGTACTCCCGGTAAGGGTGAAAATGTGAGGTAAGAGCTCACGTGTTTGTGCAGCAATGTATGAGCAGGATAAACCTTGCGGGTTGAAATGCCATGTATATTCTGGTCTTCTGTGATGGAAGCACATCTGACCCGGATGGGTTGTCTCATGACATGTCAGAAGGGGTAGGCAGCATAGATAAATGACAGAGAATACATCATTTTGATGTGTTACAGAATCCGGCTTACAGGTATATCTTTTACAAAACCTTGTAATTGTAATAATTGCAGGGTTTTTTTACATAATAATTTATAAATGAGATACTATTGTGTGTATGTACCAACCCCCTAAATATTGGACAACTTGTTAATGAAATAATTAATAATCAATTGCTCTTTGACATCCGTTTTCAACAAATTCAACATTCCTAAATTTCCTGAAAGGGAAAATTTAGAACCATTGAATTGTGGAAAACACTTTCGTTTTTTGATCTGGTTCTCTTTAGTGCTTTGACCTCTTATCATGCTACTTTTTGTTTAGATAGGTTGTTGGCATCCAATAATGATACATCCACTTTTATCTCGGTACCTTTTTGCAACAAATAATTGTATGGGCTAAGATACCCAATTCCTGAATGTATGCGCCTGAAGTTATAAATTTAACAAATCTTGTAAACGTATCTGCCGCTTCTAATAGATTGTCAAACTCATATTTTTGACAAATTACCCTTTCTATGATGCTGTGGTATGACTCTATATGTGCATTTTGTTCCGGCGTTGCTGGCTTAGTAAACTCTTGTATGACCTTCTTGCTCTTAAAATAACTCTGCACTTTTTGAGCCACCATTTGTGACCCATTATCGTTGCGTACATAAATATTCTCAGCCATAGAATATGCTCCAAATATCTTATCAAATAATTTGACTTCGTCACCTTTGTTTACTTGCTAGGCGATATGTTGACCCAATACCCATCTGGAATATACATCTATGACGGTGATCAGCAGGGCATTCTTGCGCTTCCCTTTGATATATATGTATTTGATGTCAAACTCAAGATAACTAAAGTGTGCTAATGGTTTTGGAACTAACTCTTTGACCCAAGCCGCTTACTTAATTTAGGCTTTGTGGGGTGATTAAGTAATTTGTTCTCTTCCATCAGCCGATATACTTTCTTTGGACTTATAATATACCCACACTGTTGTCTGAGGGCATGTGTCGTCTTCAAATAACCGTAGTCCACAAATTCTTCACTCAGTATTTCCTTGATGTCAGATATTACTTCTTCATTGGTCGCCCAAGTCTGATCTTTCTTCATCGTATGACTACTTACTGGCCTGCCTTTAGACTTAATGCCTTGTGGCGGTTTGTAATAATAGGTACTCCTTGGTATCATCAAGTGCCTTAATACGGTATCCTGCGGATGTCTCCTTCTATAAATTCTCGTGCCAACTGTCTTCTCTTCCATGGTAGTTACTTTTTTTAATAGACGCTCCATCAGCATTATTTTCAATTCTTTATCCGCATTCATCTCCTTGGGCTGTTTATTCTCAGCGATGAGTTTCTTGTTCTCCCGTCTCAGCTCTGGGGCATGTAAGCCTTCAAGTGATGACTCTCCAATACTTTCTACCTTATCCAGCCACTTGTCTTGTGGTGGATACTTCATAATCTCCGAGATGCTTCTAATACACCTTCTGCCTTGGCCTTGGAAATGACCGCTAACTTTTCGGATTTACTCCATGTTTTCCTGTGTGTTCCCATATTCACAAATTTATAAACTTTTTAGTTAAATTTGTGTCCAGCTATTTAAGGGGTTGAAAAGTGTATAACAAATTGCACAAAGTGTAAAACATTAAATCCTTCTATTTCTTAAGTTTATTAACTTCTAAAAAAGATAATTAAATTACCAAAAGAAAAACCATCTAAATTATAAAAAAGAACTCCGAAATCGGAGGTAGAATGCAAAGAGCGAGGCCGTTCCGGTGCGCAGGCGGTTTAGCGGAACTAGCCTTTTGTTTACTTTTTTGTCAATGCAAAAGTATAACAGAACGATCCTGAAAGGTGATGCACAACAATGCAGCAAGTGAAGGCACCCGAAAGGGACAAAAGCGTGGCTTGAACGACATTGCCAGACTTTTGTACTGATTAAAGGCCAAGTAACTTAGTAAATTTTGCCTTGAAACTAAAACCAAGAAAATCCTTGTTTTTAAAAATGTGCAATTTGTTATACACACCATACTATTCACTTACCTTAATACACCTGAAGACATATCCGGGAGGAATATTCACTGGAACAAAATAGGTATGCACATTTCCAAAAATATTTTTATACATTTTTTTTACGTTCTTGACATAATGCATCTGTATATATGTTCCTCCAGTCTTTAACAACGATTTACTGATATCCAGAATTTTTTTCGTGAGATCGTCAGGGAGGACTAAAAATGGAATTGCAGATATTATAGTATCCACTTCAGAAATACCGTATTTGGTAAGGTGAAACATCATATTTTCTGCGCTATCATTGATGAGAATCATTCGATTATCCTTGATTTTTACGATAACGTCGCAAAGTTCTGTATTGATTTCAAAGACAAAAAGTTGCGCATCTTTTGACATTCTATTCAAAATAAACTTAGTAATAACACCATCTCCTGCGCCTAATTCCACGATTATCAGGTCATTAGCTGGGTTAATAAAATGCGTCATTTTACGGCACATGGATTCTCCACTCCGTATGACCGTGCCCATTTGCTGGAAGTTTTTAAGACTTTGAAATAAAAACTTTACTTTCTCCACCCTTGTACAAATTTTGGACCGCTAAGTTAGTGATAAATCGACTAATTATATTCTTTATAAATTACGACAGTAAATAAGTCCCGGATACATTTTATATCAGTAAAGAATTATTGGCTGCCAATTTCCGTTATTAGCCAAGCAATATCATCAATAATTTTGAAATTTAGTCCATCTTTACACTTCGAAAAGTAACTTATTACCAATAAAACATTCGCATATTTTTATGAAAATTAGATACATCATCTGTTACTTTTTATTCTGTTTGATCATCGGGGCATCAGCACAATCCCCATATATGATAAGAGGTGACCAGGCATATCATACCTATGACCGGATGGAAATATTACAAAAGGCAGATACAACCGTGGTAAATGGCATAAACAACTACAACAGAAAACAATTGATCATTTTTTTAAGCCATCTTTCAAAAAGTAAATATCTCTCTAAATCTGATGAATATGATATCGCACATATAATCGGAGATAATTCAGAATTTGTTGATAACGACAATAATATGACTGGTTTATCAAGCATGATTGAACATAGTAATATTAATGAAAATGACAAGTATATTGACATAAAAACATTACGGGCTGAAAACCAAAAGCCTTTGTTAAAATATTTTTATAAATCAAAGGCCAATTTTATTGAACTAAAAACACCTTCTTTCACTGCTTTTATCAATCCGGTGATTCAATTGACTTATCTGAATGAAAATGATAACAGCAGGACGGTATTTCAAAATACAAGAGGGATTGACATTAGAGCATATATTGACAACAAAGTATATATTTTTACACAATTACTTGAAAATCAGCGTAGCTATTTAAGCTATACAGACGCACGGATTCAAAAATTCGGAACACTGCCAGGTCAGGGATTCTGGAAAAATTACGAATCATCTGTAATTAAGAGCCTGAAAGGGTATGACTTTTTTAATGCAAGGGCATATGTGGGTTTTAATCCCGTCAAAAGTATAAATATTGAATTTGGACATGGAAATCATTTCATCGGCAACGGTGTAAGGTCCTTATTACTTTCTGACTATAGCCATAATTATCTATACCTGAAGTTCAATACCAGAATATGGAAGTTCCAATATCAAAATCTATTTGCTGAACTGGCACCCACGACCACACTTCTTAATAAGGATGACAAATTATTGCCCAAAAAGTACATGGCAAATCACTATCTTGCATTTAAGCCAAATTCAAAATTTGAAGTCGGACTATTTGAAACCGTTATATTTGCCAGAGAAAATCACTTTGAGTTCCAATATCTCAATCCGGTAATTCTATACCGTGCCGTTGAACACTTCTTAGACAGTCCAGACAATGTCATCCTTGGCCTCAATACGAAATGGAATCCAATAAAAGGGTTGTCACTTTATGGACAATTTATTATGGATGAATTTAAAATATCCGAAGTCAAAAAACACTCTGGTTGGTGGGGAAATAAATTCGGTGGCCAGCTAGGGTTTAAATATATTAATGCTTTAGGAGTTGACCACCTTGATTTTCAGGCTGAGATAAATTCCGTCCGTCCATATACATATGCACACAGAGATACATTGACTTCATTACCATCATATTCTGTAGCCAATTACAGCCATTCCAACCAACCATTAGCGCATCCTCTTGGAGCAAACTTTAATGAGCTGATTTTTATAATCAGATACAAGCCTCAAAGCCGGATATACATCCAGTCAAAAGTACTTTTGACAAAATATGGTGAAGATAGACCTGGAGAAAACTGGGGTGGAAACATCCTTTTGCCCGTTGAAACCAGAGAACTTGACTACGGCAATGTGATTGGGCAGGGTTTGCTGACAAAAGTTGCAGCATTTAATCTGGATATGACTTATGAATTATTTCAAAACTACTTTATAGATGTACAAGCTATGTGGCGCCAAACCAGGTCAGATGTGACCAAAAACCAACATTATTTGGGTGGTGGCATAAGAGTAAATATTTCTAATATTATATATGATTACTGATTTTTTAAATAACTTTTCTGAATAATCGTTCATTTAAGTATTTTTGCATCTATTATGAAGAGAATAAGTGAATTAGCAAAGTCCAAAGTGCTGGTACTCGATGGGGCTATGGGTACAATGATTCAAAGATATAAACTTGAAGAAGCAGATTATCGCGGCAAAAGATTTAAAGATCATCATTCTGACCTGAAGGGCAATAATGATCTATTATCTATAATAAGACCGGATATAATTGAGGCGATACACAGGGCTTATCTGGAAGCCGGAGCTGATATCATAGAAACAAACACATTTAACGGAACCCGGATCTCACAATCTGATTATCATCTGGAGGATATAACCTATGAAATCAATTTTGAGTCTGCTAAAATAGCCAGACGGGTGGCTGAAGAATTCACTAAATTAAATCCTATACAGCCGAGATTTGTTGCCGGAGCAATGGGCCCTACCAATAAAACGGCATCTATATCGCCTGATGTCAATAATCCGGGTTACAGAGCCATCACTTTTGATGATCTGGTCGAAAATTACACGGAACAAGCAAAAGGGTTAATGGATGGAGGGGTGGACATATTACTTATTGAAACCGTATTTGATACACTCAACTGTAAGGCAGCACTTTTTGCAGTGCAGCTACTCAAAGAAGAAAGAAAATCCGACATCCCCGTCATGGTTTCGGGCACAATCACGGATGCTTCAGGAAGAACCCTGAGCGGACAGACAGCAGAAGCTTTTTATATTTCGGTGGCACATGCCAATCTATTTAGCGTCGGACTCAATTGTGCTCTTGGTGCTAAAGAATTGCGACCTCACCTTGAGGATTTGAGTAATATTGCTGATTGTTTCATTAGTGCCTACCCAAACGCAGGTTTGCCTAACGAACTTGGAGGTTATGACCAGAGTCCCGAAGAAATGAAAGAGTATATCAGGGAATTTGTAACATCAGGAATGGTAAATATCATTGGCGGTTGCTGCGGTACAACGCCGGATCACATCAAAGCCATGGCCGAAGCTGTAAAGGATATGACGCCAAGATCGATTCCGGAAAAGAAAAAAATGTCATCTTATGCTGGCCTTGAGCCATTGATAGTCAGAGAAAATCTTAATTTCATCAACATCGGCGAGCGAACTAATGTAACGGGTTCCAGAAAATTTGCAAAACTTATAGCAGAAAATAAATACAATGAAGCATTGGCAGTGGCGCTTCAACAAGTAGAGAGCGGGGCCCAAATCATAGATGTAAATATGGATGAAGGGCTTCTGGATTCTAAGGAGGCTATGCAGAAATTTCTCCATCTTGTGATGTCTGAACCAGATATTGCCAAAGTGCCTGTAATGATAGACTCTTCAAAATTTGAAGTCATTGAAGCGGGTTTGAAGTGTGTTCAGGGCAAGTGCATAGTCAATTCCATCTCAATGAAAGAAGGAGAAACTGAATTCAGGAGGCAAGCAAATCTATTACGAAAATACGGTGCTGCCACAGTAGTAATGGCTTTTGATGAGCAAGGTCAGGCAGATACTACAGCGCGCAAGGTTGAAATCTGCAAAAGAGCTTATAAAATATTGACTGAAGATATTCACTTCCCTGCCGAAGACATCATATTTGACCCCAATATTTTCGCAATAGCTACCGGAATAAAAGAGCATAATGACTATGCTATCAATTATATAGAAGCCACAAGACAAATCAAAAAAGCCTGCCCTGGTGCAAAAGTTAGCGGAGGGGTCAGCAATATTTCATTTTCCTACAGAGGCAATGACAAGGTACGTGAAGCAATGCACTCAGCATTTCTATACCACGCTATTAAATCAGGTATGGATATGGGTATAGTCAATGCCGGAATGATAGAAGTGTATGAAGAAGTAGATAAAGAACTGTTGACTCTTGTGGAAGATGTACTTTTTAACAAAAACGAAAAGGCGACTGAAGAACTTACCAATTATGCAGAACGGGTAGCCGGTGGAGGAAAAGTTATAGTCAAAGATCTGAGGTGGCGTGAAAGCAGTGTCGAACAAAGGCTTTCCCATGCACTGGTCAAAGGTATTACAGACTTCATTGATGAGGATACAGAAGAAGCACGTCAAAAATACCCGACATCCCTTCAGGTAATCGAGGGTCCATTGATGGATGGTATGAATATAGTGGGAGATTTATTTGGGGCCGGTAAAATGTTTTTGCCTCAGGTTGTAAAGAGTGCGCGCGTGATGAAAAAATCTGTAGCCTATCTTACTCCATATATTGATGCCGAAAAAGCCATTTCCGGTGGATCTGCAAAAGGCAAAATATTAATGGCTACTGTAAAAGGTGATGTACACGATATTGGCAAGAACATAGTCGGTATAGTGCTTGCCTGCAATAATTATGAGATTATAGATTTGGGTGTGATGGTATCTGCGGATAAGATCCTGAAATCTGCGCAAGAGCTCGATGTAAATATTATTGGTTTGAGTGGCCTTATTACACCGTCATTGGATGAGATGGTTCATGTAGCAAAAGAAATGCAAAGACAAGGATTTACTACACCACTCTTGATCGGAGGTGCCACTACCTCAAAGACCCATACTGCTCTAAAAATTGACCCCCAATATGAAGGGCCGGTGGTTTACGTCCTGGATGCCAGCAGAAGTGTAGGCGTAGTAAGCCAACTACTTTCAAAAGAAGCCAATACATCACTTGAGTTTACCGGCAAAGTTAAATCTGAATATAATGAGCTCAGGGTAAAGAGAAATTCCACTGAGTCTGAAAAAGACTATATATCCATTGATGAAGCAAGAAAATTGAAATTTAAGCCTGGATGGACCGAATATAATCCGGTAAAACCTAAACAATTAGGGATAAAAGTATGGGATAATATTGAAGTTTCAGATTTAATTCCATATATAGACTGGACTCCATTTTTTAGTAGCTGGCAGTTAAAAGGTAAGTATCCTGTCATTTTCAGGGACGCTTTTGTAGGAGAAGAAGCTAAAAAGCTGTATGATTCTGCACTGGAAATGCTGGAATTGATAGTGAAAGAAAAAAGACTTACTCTGAAAGCAGTCAGTGGTATATTTGAGGCTAACAGTGTACAGGATGATGTATTGATTTATAAAAATAAAGGAAGTGAAAGTGCCGCTAAAGTACACTTTTTGCGCCAGCAAAGAAAGAAAGCTCCTGGGCTTCCTTATATGTGTCTATCCGACTTCGTTTTGCCTGAGGAATTTAATAAAAGAGACTATTTCGGAGCTTTTGCCGTGACATCGGGATTAGGTATAGAGCCCTGGGTGAGGCTTTACGAAAAAGAGCACGATGATTACAATGCGATCATGATGAAAGCATTGGCAGACAGGCTCGCCGAAGCATTCGCAGAATATGTGCACGAAAAAATCAGGATTGATATTTGGGGATATGCCCCTGAAGAAACGCTAAACAATGATAGCCTTATTTCAGAAAAATATCAGGGTATCCGACCTGCACCCGGCTATCCGGCTTGTCCGGACCACACCGAAAAGGACATCCTTTGGGATTTACTCGATGTGGAGAAAAACACTGGGATTCTGCTCACAGAGAGCAAGGCCATGTATCCGGCTTCCTCAGTAAGTGGATGGTACATAGGGCATCCTGATGCTAAATATTTTGGATTGGGCAATATAACAAAAGATCAGGTCATGGATTATGCTAAAAGAAAACAAATGGACGTTCTTGATATAGAAAGGTGGTTGGCACCAAATTTGAATTATTAAAATTTTGTATATATATTCTGCTGTTGGATTTGTTGATAAAAAGTATTTACCCTACCAGACAAACCAACAAAGAGACTAATATGATAACACAACTTTTAAAAAATGATTTATAAAATATTACTGTTTCTAACCCTAAGTCTGTTGAGTGTGAATAGTTATTCGCAAACACTTAATGAAGCCGCTGCACGTGCTGAACTGGAAAAACGAGGGTATGATGCTGTTCGCTTTGAGCAGGAAATGATTAAAAAAGGAGTAAATCCCAAAAATATAGATCCAAATAATCCGGTAGATGTAGCAAGAGCAAAAAAAGCGGCTGAAGAAGTAATGGCGATCCTTGATGCAGAAAAAAGCAGTAAAAATAATCCCGGAACTACGACCCAGACTCCTGTCACCCAACCACAATCAAAAATAAATGACACAAGGTCTGTCGATGAAAAAGATAAAATACTCAATCAAACAAAGGACATTCAAAAGGCAGTCAAAGATGGTGCAACCATAGAAGAAGCCGTCTCTGAAAAGCTACAGGAAGTAGCTAAGGAAAAACAACCTTTAGCAACAACCTATGGTCAACAAATATTCAGGGATAAATCATTGAAACTTTTCAGAACTGCGGAAGATGCAAAACCAACTAAAGCATATGTACTAGGTCCCGGTGACAAGGTTGCTATATCAATCTGGGGACCTACACAGGAAAATTTCGCTCTTGAAATACAGAAAGACGGGTATATCCAACCATCAAATTTGCCCAGATATTATATTGGCGGGTTAACAGTAGAAGCTGCAGAACAGCTGATGGCTTCAAGGCTTAGAAATTACTATTTTTTCAATAAAGAAAATTTTGAGCTGACAGTAACTACTGCCAGAACATTGAATGTTAATATTGTCGGCGAAGTATTTAACAACGGAACATTCAATATTTCTGCTGTAAACACGGCTTTTAATGCTCTGATAGCGGCAGGAGGACCAAATGATATAGGTAGTGTAAGAAAAATTCAACTTCTCCGGTCCGGAAAAAAGCCTGTTAATATTGATGTGTATAAATATCTTCAAAATCCCATCATAAGCCAGGAATTCTATCTGGCTGAAAATGATTATCTCAATGTACCAGTCGCACAAAATCTGGTGACTATAACTGGGGCAGTAAACAGGCCTTTTAAGTATGAGCTGTTGGATAATGAACAGCTTAATGAATTGATCTCTTTTGCAGGTGGGTTGAAAGCCAATGCTTTGAAAGGCAATATTCAAATAAAAAGGATAGAAAATGATTCTGTTCGCATTATTGACGTCAATTATACTGAATTGGAAAGATCAGGTCGCAATTTCAAATTATTGAATGGAGATATCATAGATGTAGGTATAATCAATGAAAACATCAAGAATGAAGTGACTATAAGTGGTGCCATTGAGAATCCGGGCAAATATGCTATGAGCAATAATGAGAAAATTTCAGATCTGCTCAAAAAAGCCATCCTACTGGATAATGCCATAACTTCTATTGCTTATCTGAAACGATTTAATGACGATAATAAGACAGTCAGATATGAAATTATAAACATCAATAATATTTTAAGCAATCCCGGAAGTAATGACAATTATTTATTGAGAAAAGGGGATGAATTAATTATTTCATCAAAAGCTTCATTTGCCGAAACATACAAAATGAATGTCGAAGGAGCTGTCAGAAATCCAATAGAAATAACGCTGGATATGGATAAGAATCTAAAGGTTTCAGACGCCATATTTTTTGCAGGAGGTCTTACCGATGATGCTATCATAGATTTTGCTTATATATTCAGAAGCAAGGTAAAGGATGCTAAAACCCAGGAATATATTTCAGTAAATCTAAAAAATGCCATATCAGACCCGGTTTCAGCAGCAAATATCTCTTTGCAACCCGGGGACAAGCTCATAGTATATTCCCGAAATAACTTTGCAGACGAATCATTTATAAGGGTAGCGGGGGCTGTTCGAAATCCCGGAGAATTTTTGTATAATCCCACCTTAAACCTGAAAGATATTTTACTTCTGGCTGGAGGATTCAGGAGAGAAGCTTCAAATGACAGAGTTGATGTGTACAGACTTGTGTTCGAAAATGAAAAAGCAACCCGTGTTTTAGTTGCCAATCTGAAGGTTGATGAAAACTACAATTTAAAATCAGGCGAAAACAAATTTGAATTAAGACCTTTTGATCAGATTTTTGTCCGTACAGCACCTGAATTTGAATTACTCCGCAATATATTTATACATGGAGAAGTAAAGTATCCCGGTACTTATGCCCTGATGGCTGATAATACGAAATTGGCCTCTGTCATAAATGATGCTGGTGGGGTAACCAATGAAGCCTTTTTAAAAGGAGCAACCCTGGCCAGAAGTAAAGAAAATGTTGGATATATAATCATTGACCTTGAAAAAGCGATAAGCAATCCCAATTCATTTGAAAATATTATCCTGCAGGAAGGAGATGAGATCAATATACCCAAAATTAATAATATTGTCAGTATTACAGGTGCTACAAAAGCATTTGAACTATACCCGGATCGTATTTTGCAGCAAGGCAAAGTGCAGGCACCATATCGAAGTGGTAAATCTGCAATATATTACATTGATGAGTATGCCGGTGGTCTATCAAAGGATGCCTCATCTAGAAAAATATCAGTCATAGACGCTTCAGGAAAAGTGACCAAAGCAAAGCAATTTTTATTTTTTAAATCCTATCCTAAGGTTGGTCCAGGTGCTGAAATCAAAGTAGGATACAAAGATGTAAAAATCAAAGATGAAAAATCAGGTGAGAAAGAAAATGTAAAATGGGGAGATATACTAGCCAATTCTATTGCACAGGCTACAGCGATTCTTTCTTTAATATTGTTGATTCAGAATGTGAATTGAGTGAGATTTGAAAATCAAAGTATCATTTTCAATTTCAAAACAACCCTGACCATCAAAATGCTTCTATGACTGAATATCGATGACTAATTTGAATCCCACTCCATGTATATTATCAAGTTTTATGTTACTATCTCCTGAGAGATATTTTCGCAACCTGCTGATAAAAACATCCATACTTCTTCCGAGGAAATAGTCATCTTCACCCCAGAGTTTCTCCAGAATAAGGCTCCTTTTGACAACATTGTTTTTATGGTCAAGCAGCATTTTCAACAGGTCCGCTTCTTTTTGTGTCAGGTTTCTATCATCTCCATCCAGAGAAAGTACAAGATTGCGATAATCAAAATTATATTTTCCAACCTTATACTGGTCGTTTATAGAAACGGAAACATATTTGCGGCGAAGGAAAACTTCGATTTTCAGTATCAGTTCTTCGATACTGAATGGTTTGGTTATATAATCATCCGCTCCCAGTTTAAGGCCAAAAATCCTGTCTTCTTTCATGGATTTTGCTGTCAGAAACAAAATAGGAACATTCGGATCAGTGGCTCTGATCTTCTCCGCAACAGCAAAGCCATCCATTTTGGGCAACATCACATCCAGAATACACAGGTCATATGATTCTTTAAAAAACGCATCTATGGCACTCTCACCATCAAGGCAATGGTCAACCTTATACCCATGGAGTTCAAGATTATCCATCGTGACAAAACTTAAGGTTTCATCGTCCTCTACATACAGAATTCTTGATTTTTCGTTCATACTTCTTTGTATTTTGATATACTAATAATAAACTCAGCACCTTGTCCCGGTTCAGATTGCACCTGAATAGCCCAACCATGTGCCAGACAAATATTTTTTACATAAAACAAGCCTAGTCCAAATCCTTTTACATTGTGCACATTGCCGGTGGATACTCTGTAAAATTTGTCAAATAACTTCTTCTGATTTTCTTTGTCTATGCCGATACCATGATCTTTGATATGTAATAACACTTCTTTTTGTCCATCGTTTAAAAATATTTCTATTACAGGTTCGGCCGTGCTGTATTTGACTCCATTATCGATGATATTTGCCACTACATTCACAAAATGTAGTTTGTCGGCATAGATATATATTTTTTCAGCCGTTGGTATAAATGAAATATTTCCCTGCTTTAATTTTAGTGATTCATTTTTTATTATTTCACTAAGTGTTTGATTAATTTCAAATATTTCCCGCTTGAGTTTGATGCTGTCATTCTCGAGTCGAGCGACATTGAGCACTTTCTCTACCTGATTATTAAGTCGTTGATTTTGTTCTCTTATAATTTGGGCATATCTATTGAGTCGTTCATTATTTTTCAAACTGGCATCATTGGCAAGAAAATCTGCCGCTATCTTTATGGACGATATGGGAGTTTTAAATTCATGGGTCATATTATTTATAAAATCTTTTTGCAACTCGGACAACCTTTTTTGCTCTAAAATAATCCACATACTATACAGAAAAAATGATGGCCAATGCCGAAAGCAGAGTCAGTGTCAGGGACATATTTCTATTTGCCAGGAGGAAACTCTCGCGCTGCGGATACCGAACCACAAAGTAATATGTCAGATTATTGAACTTGGGGAGATTTTTATTTTTTTTAATTTTGGACTCATCTTTAAAGTCTGCCGGGCAATAATTGCCATAAACAAGCTCATCTGTGGAACAGTCGTACACTGCATACTCAAAATCAATGTTTAAGGATTGCTTGGACATTTCCTGAAGAAGGTATTGTTCCAATAATCCTGCATCAATTCCACTATTAATATTTACTGCATAATAATTGGATGATCTTCTCTGAACCAGGTTTGATTTTGGTAATACAGTTTTATTAAATTTTGACATTCTTTCTGCCACATTACGCAAAACAATATTTACCGTCTGGTCAAATTCCTTGTCTTTTATATCCCAGGTTTTCATCAGCCAATAGGACTGAACAAAAATGATTAGTATAATGGATAACCCTCCAAGTATTATAAGTCTTCTGATGAGAGAATTTGGCATTCAAAGTATTATTGCGCTCAAAGATAAGAAGTTATAAGCAAAATTGTTTAATACTCCATTAATTCATAAATTTGGGCTTTTATGAAAATATTTTCAAAATATCAAGGTCGGATTTTACTGCCAGTGTCAATATTTCTGGTATGTGTCATATTTGTTCAGGCTCAAACTAAGCCCAATCCATTTGAAGTAAAGCCCAGACTCACTGATCAAAATTCAGCAAGTTCTTCGACTATTGAGGACGTCAGGTCCATTAGTCCAACAGACACTTTAAATACTTCTGCTGATTCTTTGACACGTAATGTAAAAACGGACAAAATAAATGTTGGCACTGCAAATCCCTTTGATGTTGATCATCTCCCGGTACGAAAGTCTTCCATTTCAAAAAAAACTGAAGACTTAAAGACTATTTCTGAAAGTACAAAAGGTTCTTCCCGCTTCCTTTTCTTTTTCTTGCTCCTGAGTTGTGCAGTACTTGCTTTAGTAATAAATTCTAACCGTAAAGCCCTCGGTTTAATATCCAAATCTTTGGTCAATGAAAATATGCTGAAGCTGTTTCATCGGGAAGAAACCATCAAACCATCTTCATTTATTTATTTATTATACCTGATATTTTTTATCAACATTTCCTCTTTTATATATCTCATTTCTCTAAGATTTGATGGCCCGACAGGTATCATAACTTACCTCATTATCCTGGGTATTATTTTATTTATATATATGATGAGACATATAGGATTGTTTCTGATAGGCAGAATATTCCCAGTGACAAAAAATGCAGACCTTTTCAGTTTTACAATTATGATTTTTAATCATTTTGTGGGTCTGGTGTTATTGCCAATTAATTTTTTTCTTGCCTTTGGCCCTGAAAACTTTAAGATTTATATATTATGGATATCATTGATATTTCTAGGAATTATACTATTCCTGAGAACGATAAGAGGATTTTTTATTGTTTCTGAATATTTTGGTACCCGATTATTCCAAATAATTATATACCTTTGTGCCTTCGAAATTGCACCAGTCATTATACTGTTGAAAACAGTGATGAACATGGTTAAATAATTTCTTGATGTTTGTAAAGTTGAATTTCATAAATCTGACTTGTATGTCGGAAAGAAGAGGTTCAAATTTTGTAACTATACTCTTTTTATAAACTTATTTGGAGTCAATGGCAAGTAAAAGTTCAGCGTCCCGGATCGAAGCTCAATATATCGAAAAGTATCTCCCTGTAAAATCTCTCCTTATATCCCAACCAAGACCCGAAGACAAATCTCCATACTATGAATTGGAGATAAAATGGAATCTGAAAATTGACTGGAGACCATTCATCGTAGTAGCACCAGTCTCTGAAAAAGAATTTAGAAAGAACAGAATAAATTTGGGAGAATTTCCTTGTGTCATTTTTAGCAGCAAAGGCGCTATTGACAATTTCTTCAGACTTGCAGAAGAAACAAGGTCCAGAATCTCTGCTGATACCCGATACTTCTGCCTGACAGAAGCTATTGCCAATTATTTACAGAAATTCATATTATACCGAAAACGCAAAGTTTTTGTTGGAAAACGTGTCGCAGAAGATCTGGCTCACTATTTTAATAAGTATCGAAATGAAAAATTTCTTTTGCCATGCTCCAATTTGGGTTCTACTGAAATTGTGAATTATGTGGAAAAATTGGGTATCGATCACACTGAAACAGTCATGTACAAGACTATATCTGCAGATTTATCAGATCTGAGTGATGTGTATTATGATATTCTTGCATTCTTTAGTCCACAGGGTATTGAGTCTCTTTTTGATAATTTTCCGGACTTCAAACAAAATAATACCCGAATTGCAGTGTTCGGAAACCTCACAACCAAAGCCGCTGAAGACAAAGGGCTTTTCGTAAATATTAAGGCTCCGACTTCTGAAGCCCCTTCTATGACAAAAGCATTGGAAAATTATATTGTAAAAGCCAATGAAACTCTATAACATTATCTCGTGGAATATAATAGTTTGACATTCATTATATTATGGATGTAAAATTTATCCAAAATCTTGAGAAAAGACTGTATAAGGATCTTCCAGGTGAAGATTTTCAAAACCTTATGGCACCTGCCGGAAGTGAACAATACCGTATATTGACACAGGATTACAAAACAGCTTGCGTGCTTGTATTGCTTTTCCCAAAAGATAATGAATGGCATATCAGCCTGATAGAACGGGCTGCCAGCCACCCGGAAGATAAGCATGCCGGTCAGATAAGCTTTCCTGGAGGAAAATTTGACGAAAACGATTATTCATTTGAAGATTGTGCATTAAGAGAGACTTATGAAGAGATAGGTGTGCCACCTGAAGATATAGGAATTTTAGGAAGTCTTACTCCACTATTTGTATATGTTAGTAATTTCCTGGTTCATCCTTTCTTCGGATTTACTTCTGAATATCCTGATTTTCAGCCTCAGAAATCTGAAGTCAGCAATATCATTGAGATTCCGGTTATGCACTTTACAAAAGTAAAAAACAAAAGTACTTCAGACATACAAGTTCGAGATATAACACTGCCCAACACTCCCTTTTATGATGTCAATGGTCATAAGTTGTGGGGAGCAACTGCCATGATGATCAGCGAACTGGAACAAATATTAAGGGAGCTGGATAATTAAACTCATTCAACTTTCATTTTCCACATCTACTTTGGGAGGTATCAGTTTATATAATACGGGAGTCACCAGCCGGCTAAGCAGGGTAGAGCTGATCAGTCCTCCTATTAGCACGATCGCTAATGGACTTATCAAAGGAGAGTTTTCAAGTACAAGAGGTGTCAGACCTCCTATGGCCGTGAGAGAAGTTAGCAATATAGGAAGAAAACGCGTTTCTGCCCCATCCATCACAGCATCATAAAGATTCATTCCTTTCTCCCTTAAACCATTTGTATAATCCACTAAAAGAATAGAATTTTTAATTTCTATTCCCATCAAAGCTATTATACCCACAGTAGCGACAAATGACAAAGTTTCATTGGTAATATACAAAGCCAATAATGCACCTATAATACCCATCGGGACTACACTCAGTACAATAACTGTTGACTTAAATGTTCTGAATTCCAGAATTAAGATAGCCAATAATCCAAAAAGGGTAAGAAAAATTATCGTGCCAAGACCACCAAACGATTCTTCTCTGGACTCACGCTCCCCGGCTGCAACTACCCGGTACCCTTCGGGAAGCACCAGATTAGCATCAATATCCTGAATTATGTCATTGGTAAGTTGGTTAATGTTAACACCATTTTCACTGAAACAACTTACTAAGGCATATCTTTCTTTGTTGTAGTGTCTTATAATCGAGGGTGATGGCCTTAAAGAAATGTCTGCTACGCTTTTCAAAGGTACAAGGCTACCACTTAATGATGTAACATATATATTATCAAATATCTCCAATGCATTGTCCGAATTTTGGGCTAGGGTGACATTCAATTTAAATTCTTCGCCTTCATCGTTACTTATTTCTCCAATGTTGATCCCTGCAATGGAAAGTCTTACTGTTTTAGCAATTTCCGCACCTGTCAACCCAAATTGGCCGGCTTTGTTCTTATCCACTTCTACGATGATGTCTGATTTTATATATTTGAGATCATTGCGCACATACATGGTCCCTTTTCTGTCCTTAATCAAGGTTTCTACTTCGCCACCAAGCACTTCCAAAGTGTCCAGGTTGCTGCCCAATATTCTCATCTCTACCGGTGCTGAGATAGGCGGGCCTTGCTGAAATCTTTTGACTTCAATTTTGACACCTGGAACACCATAAAGCGCCTTTCTGGTTTTTTCAGCAAAAGCTACGATTTCCGGCACTTTAGCTTTTTCATTCAGATATACGACCAATTGTGCAAAGTTGGATGAATTTTGCTTCTGAAATTCGTTATAGTATATCCTGGGATTGCCTTTTCCAATATTAGTGCTGATATGATCCACTTCAGGCAGAACAAGTAAAGTTTTCTCTATCTTTCTGGTGATGAGGTCGGTATGCCTCAAATTGGATCCCGGTTCGGTCTCAATATCAATCGTAAGTATGGGCTTTTCGGATTCGGGAAATAAACTGAACCCAAGATGAGGAATAAGTAATAATGAGGAAAAGAAAATAATCGCTGCCATTATTAACGTCCATGAAGGGTGCTTCATACACCATACTAAAAATCTCTGATATGGTCGGTTGATATATTTTTTAAAAGCATAATAAAAGAAATTTCCATCAGCACCCTCACCATGGGATTTAAGTATAATGGATGCCAGAAATGGAATGATAGTTACAGATACAAACAGTGATGCCAATACGGTTAGCATGACAGCCATAGGAAGTGGCCTGATAAAATCCCCGGAGCCCTCAGGTAAATTTGCCAATGGTAAAAATGCTAAGAGTAAAGTAGCTGTACAACCCAAAATCGCAACAACAATATGATTTGTAGCAGAAATGGCAGCATCCTTTACTGAGATACCTTTACGCATATATCGTTCTATATTCTCCACCACCACAATGGAGTCATCCACCAGCAATCCTAATGCTATCACCATACCTACGATACTCAATTGATTAAGAGTATATCCCAAAAGGTCAAGTAGAAACAAGCCTATACTTAGGGACAACGGGATAGAAATCATAACAATAAATGATGCTCGGGTCCCTAAGGGCAACAAAGTAAGCAAAACCAGAAATATCGCTATGCTAAAATCTCTTCCCAGACCTGAAAGACGATGACTGACTCCTATTTCCTGATCAAAAGCATTTTCTAGTTTTATCCCACCAGGAAGCTTTGATTTGAAATTTATCAGAACATCTTCTATTTGTTTTCGTACAGCTATGATATTTTTCTTGTCTTTCATGGCGATGTTAATCCAAACAGCTCTTTTCCCGTTATGTCTTGCTATATGGTCAAATTCTTCGTCCATATAATAAACCTGAGCTATCTGATCGAGCTTAATCGAAGATCCGGAAGGACTCACCTGTATGATTGTTTTCTTAATATCATCTAAATCCAAAAATTGAGATCGGGTTTTAATATTATATTTGTTTTGCCCGAGATCTATATCGCCACCAGGTATATTGATATTGTTAGCCTGAATAAGAGCAAGCACCTGATTAAGTCCAAGTTTCATTGAAGCCATCAGCTCAAGGTTTAATTCGATTCGAACTTCCTTCTTAGGTACAGCCTGTATTTCCACCCATTTTATATCTTTTATCCTTTCCACATTTTTCTCCAATGATTCAGCAAGGCTTTTCATTAGAGATACTGAAGCAGTGTCTGAAACAAGCGCGGTTTGCAAAATGACAACATCACTGCTTGATGCTTTTTTGATATCCAACTGGACAATTCCTTCCGGCAATCTAGGACGTATTTTATTAACTTCACGTATTACATCATTATTTTTTGCTTCTACATCCACGCCAAAATTAAACTCAACCAGCATGACTATTAGGCCGTCGTTGATAGTTGTTTTTATTTTTTAACATCGCTTAGCTGGTACAATTCTTCTTCTATCGGGTCTGCAATGAGCTTTTCCATGTCTGCCGGATTAGTCCCGGGATAAACCACTACTATTGAGAATATAGGTGCCCCAAAAGGTGGATCTTCTCCTCTTGGCATATTGAGCAATGCATTAACACCCAATACCATCAGGGCAATAAAAATTACCAGGGTAAATTGCCAGTTCTTAACAAAAAACTTATTAAAGCCCATTTTGGATGTTTATTATATTGTCAGTAATAATTTGTAATGGATCAACTTTTATAAAATTACAAGTAATTGATTTAGAGTAAGTTTAATGTAAATATTAGTAGAAAATATTTTTTTGGCTCTGATGATAAATTCATTAAATCGATTGTCGAGCTAAGTGAGTTCATTGTTCTGAAATAATATTCATAAAACATT
Source organism: Saprospiraceae bacterium (assembly GCA_016722285.1). Classification (GTDB taxonomy): domain Bacteria; phylum Bacteroidota; class Bacteroidia; order Chitinophagales; family Saprospiraceae; genus OLB9. The sequence continues at coordinate 40,967 of JADKGI010000020.1, read as the reverse complement.
GATATTAAGACATTTAATATTTAGCATTAATATTTAGTATTTCACGTTATCTCCATCTTCCAGGTAAATAGCCCCTGTTGTCACAATAAAATCTACCCCTTCCAGTCCTTTACTCACTGCAACCTTATCGCCCAGCAATCTGGCTATAGATAATTCAATTTTTTTAGCTTTATTATTTACAACAGTATATGCAAAAGCTGTTTTACCATCGGATTTTACCAACGCATCAATTGGAATTACTGTGTACGATCTTTTTTGGGTCGGAAAAATATTCAATTTAGATACCAGTCCCCCGGCCAAATTTTTAGGTAGGTTGCTGAGCTTGATTTCAACATCAAAAGTTCCGCTGGTATTTCCGCCTATTGATGTTTTGTTGCTCACAATACCTGAATACACTTCACCGGGATAGGCATCAAATGAAGCTGAAACATGATCATTTACTTCGACTCTTGCCCAATCTCTGTCCGTGAGTCCTGCATGTATTGTCCAATCCTGCTTACCTACACCCATGATGGCATAAACTGGGTTGCCGGGCCCGGTGATCTCTCCTTTAAACATAATTTGTTTGATTACTTTTCCAGAGATTGGTGAGCGAATTTCGGAATAGTTCCGATTGAATCTTGCTATTTCTGCACTTCTCTTAGATACCTCATATGCAGTTTTCGAATTCTGAAATTGCTCTAAAGTAGCGACACTATCTGCAAAAAGATTTTCAACCCTCATCATATCTCTTTCAGCTTTTTTAAGCCCCTCTTCTACTTGTCGGACCTGTGAATCTATTTCACTCATTTCCAATAATGCAAGTAACTGTCCTTTGTTTACCATATCGCCCTGCTTTACAAACGTTTTACCGATGACACCCCCTGTTTTAAAAGATGGCCTAGCTTCTGATTCACTCATTACAATGCCCAATACATCAATTTTACTCGACTCAGTCTGACTCACAACAGGATATATTTTTACAAAGGCTTCTTGTACGGTATAATCCATGCTTTGGGGTTCTTCTTTTTGTTCTGATCGGCAAGCCAGAAAACATATACTGAAAATGGATATAGCAGCTATTTTGTATTTCATAAGTGAGTTTTTATAAGGTTATTTGGATTTATTTAAAATTGTCTGCTGGAAATGAGAATATGGTTTTCAGGTATTTTATTCAATATGAAAAGTAGCTGTAGCATAAATGTATTCTACCCACCTAAGCCAGGCATTATTCCTTGCAACAAGGTGCTGAAGTTCAGTTTGGGTCACTTGCGTCTGTGCATCAAGCAATTCCAGATAACCTACAATACCTTCCTTATATTTTTTCAATACCTCCTCATAAATTTTCTTGGTGTCATTGATTCTTGAATAATAAGTATCTGCTTGTTTTAGTGCTGAAATCAGATTAGCTTTTGAAGTATTTACTAAAAGAGTCATTTGGTTGGAAACATGATTCATTTGGGCATTTGATGCCATTATATCCGCTTTCACAGCATCTTTCCGGTATTTGTGTCTGTTGCTATCATAAATATTAAATTCGACATTTAGCCCAATAAGAGCATATGGTTGAAGCCCAAAATCAAAATCCTGAGACCCTACATCCAATTGAGCACCAATTCTTGGTTTGAAATATGCATTATCCTTTTCCAAAGACAAATTCTGAAGTGCCATACTCTGTTTTATTTGCTTTATTTCTTCCCTTTCCATTGCCGGATCAGGGGGTATTGTTGGTAGGTCAGGTATATCAGTCATTTCCGGTAGTCCAACATTTTCATCAACACCTAAAATGAAACGCAGGTACATTGCTGCATTTCGGACATTTGTTTTGGCTTCAATCTGATGTGCCAGAATATCAGCCAGTTGTGTCTCAATTCTCGATAGTGCTGAAGGCAATGCAACTCCATTTCTGATCAGGCTTTGAGTTGTTCTCTTAGCTTCACCAAGAAGTGTTTCTGCAGCTAAGTAAATATCATTTGCATTATCGGCCAAGTCCATTTGAAACCAAGCTGACATTACATCACGGCTTATTTGCCTTTTGAATGCTTTTATTTCGAGGTCTTTCAGCTTAATAGTCTCGGATTTCAATTTTTGGTTTATAGCCAGGTCTGGATAAAATACAGGTTGAGAAATTCTAAATCTGGCGTCATAAAAATTATTTGGCAGAAATTTTTCATGTACATTGCTTATTTGAGGAAATGAATTTGTCTGTGTAATTAAATTAAGGGTATTATACACAGGGTTTAGCAAATCACCTACTGGAAAATCAATGCTTCGTCCCCCTTGGGCAAGCGTATATTGAGAGCCAAATTTAATATCAGGCCCAAACATTGCCTTTGCTTCTTTCAATGAATAGGCAGCGCTTTCCAATTGAAAGTTTTTTGACTTGAGCAAACTGTTGTTTTGCCATGCAATCTCTACAAGCGGTTTGAAATCCTGCGCTTTTAAGGAAGAAAAAACTAATTGTACCAAACTGACCAATAGAGTATAAATTACTAACTTATTCATGTTATTTTTATTAACACTGTTAATTATATAATAAAAAAATTATCTGAAAATAGTCTTCATCATAGAATCCAATGTCTTTTCCAATAGCTCTTTTGCATTATTTTGCTCTACAATTTCAAGTCTTTCAGTCTGAGCAAGATTTACAAGTCCGTGAACACAACTCCATAAATGTAAGGCGAGAATTCTTTCATTGACACCTTGCAGGCCAAGTTTATCTATTGCTTGTTTGCAAGTAGCAGCCAGCAAAGCAAACATGGCCATTCCTTCATCCCATTCTTCCAGACATTTTTCTATGTGCTTCATCGGCTTCTCAGAATTAAACATCAAATCATACCAATCCTTTTTTTCAAGGCCAAATTTGATATATGCCTTTCCAATTCCGTTGATTCGCTTTACCGGATCTAACTCACTTATAGATTCACTCATATATGAATTCATAAGCTTAAAACCCATTTCCATCAATTCATGCATGATTTCGTCTTTGTCTTTAAAATACAAATAAATGGTAGCCGGACTATATTCAACATTATTTGCAATTTTTCTGATTGAAAGACCTTTTATGCCATGTTTCAGTAATATGGATTTTGCAGCTTCTAGGATGGTATCTTTAAGTTCTGCTTTATCCCTTTCTTTTCTTTCTGCCAACCCCATTTCAGTGTAATTAATTAAACAATAAAATAACGGTGCAAATATAATGAACACTGTTCATATTTTCAACACAGTTTATGCCGAATTTTATAAAATTCTAGCAATTAACATTATTTTCATATGATTCCAAACATTTTGTCTAACATAACAAAATGATTATCAATATATAAGCGGGAATAAATGTATGTTTTTTATTTTTCTAAAAATGATACTAAATATTAAACATTTTTATTCAAATCAGACCAGTACCATAGGGATATGGTGAAATTAATGATCAAATATATTATTCAACGCAACATGGTGAAATTATTGACATTCAACTTCTCTTCACTTTTACATGTATATTTAATCTTATACAAATACATACCGCTATTCAGCGGTTGTCCGTTGATCGATCCATCCCAGGTTTCATTCATTAGTTTAGTTTCCCAAACTTTAGCACCCCATCTGTCATAAATTTCAAAATATTCAAGTTCATCTATTAGAAATAGGTTGCTGATACCAAACCTTTCATTTAGCCCATCATTATTTGGCGTGAATGCCTTGGGCAAAAGTAATCTATTACAATCCAGTTTATCCTTGTCAGCGACATAAATCGTCACAGTGTCAGAACTGATACATTTTCCATTATCCAATGACACCTTATAATTAGTTGTTTGTTGTGGAGTTGCAAGCGTGGATAACTCATCCGGGTTATCCAGAGTAGCAGCAGGAGACCAAAATATGGAATTTGCACAAGACTCTCCAATTTCCAGCAATATAGATTCACCTTTAAATATGGTGGTATTATTCGTTATTATTCTATCCGGATATTTATACATTTGGATAATTTCACGATCAGAAAGGGCTCTTTTATACAGCACTACTTCATCAATAGATCCTTTAAATCTCTTAGCTTGATTAGTATTATTACACGGACTATTACCGATTGAAAATTTTCCAAGTCTCGAAAAATTGATACTTTCATTCGATATAATTCGGGTGAGCAGATCGTTATCCAAATAAACAAAATATAACAATCCAAACTTGGCCAAAGTAAACCGATGCCAGCATAATTCAGAGGAGAGCTTTTTTCTGACTGAAAAATAGTTATTTACATTACTCCCAATCTCAAAAAGAATTTCATTCGTATTAGAAAAATATCTTAAGGCCATCATTGAATCCAAACCACCGCATCCATTTCTTATACTAAATATGTCAGTCTCGCCATCCTGTATTTCCATAAAAAAATACATATCTAACGTAAAATCCACATCCATAAGAGGATTTACCTGACTACTGAATGTCAGAAATTGTTTATCACCATCCAACTCAATACTATTGGTTCCCAAACCACAAACGCATTTAGGAACTCCCCCAGGTGTTATTCCGGGAAAACGTTGAAAAGTATCTTCAAAACTACAATCATCAAATGTATATTCGAAATAGGCTTCCTGGGCTGATAAGCCTACACAAAATAAAATATGTAATAATAAGAGCAGTATTTTTTTCAAATTGCCAAAATTAAAGTATCCTTAATTATTTAAACATATTACTGAAGTCGGGAGGAAGCATATCTTTCATAATATTTTCAGCCTCACTGGCTTCCACTTTTGTTGCCTCTTCAATAAAACGATTAAAAACAGCAATCAATAGATCCTCAAGCATTTCACTATCTCCTCCACTCAGTAATTCCTGACTTATATTAATATTGGTTACTCTTTTGCCGCATTTCCAGCAATTGTTACACCATCCTGCTCAATTTCAACAACTAATCCAATAAGCTTATTTTGCATTTCGGCCTGTTGTTTTTCCAGGTTTCCCATCATATCTTCAAACATAAAATATTATTTTATTCAGGTAAATTTAAGACAATATATACAATAAACATCAAAACAAGGATTAGTATTTTAATTTATCCTAAAATATTTGAGTATTTATAAAATCTATAATCACCTAAGAGTATATTTTGTAAACATAAATTTCCCATATATTAATTTTAACTGTAAAATGCTTAAAACTATAAATGTTTCCATAAATTTGAACTTTCAAATTTCATAAAAATTATATTTAATGGCTGAAGTAATAAGAATGCCCAGACTAAGTGATACCATGGAAGAAGGAAACATAGTAGCCTGGTTGAAAAAAGAAGGTGACCCAGTTAAAGCGGGTGATATCCTCGCAGAAGTTGAGACGGACAAGGCAACGATGGAGTTAGAAAGTTTTTTTGATGGCGTACTTTTATATATTGGAGTACCTTCAGGGCCTGTAGCAGTTGACGGAATTATTGCTGTTATCGGTAAATCGGGGGAAGAGTTCAAACATCTTTTGGGTGAAACTAAAGCTGCCCCGCCTTCAGACAAGGATAAACCAGCTGAAACTAGCCCAGTTGTTGAAAAAAAAGACGAGCCTTCTGTAGTAGCTATACAACAACCAGCGGACGAAGCTACGGCTTCCACACGTGTTAAAGCATCTCCTCTTGCAAAGAATATAGCCTATGAAGCGGGCATTTTAATAAGTCAGGTGCCGGGAAGTGGAGATCAAGGAAGGGTTATCAAAAAAGATGTCGAATCTTACCTGTCCAACAAACCAATAACCGCACCTCAGGTTTCAATTCCTGTTAATCAAATAGCACCATCACCTGTTTCAACTTTTAAATATGGAGATGTACCAGTCAGTCAAATGCGGAAAACAATAGCGCGCAGATTGGGTGAAAGTAAGTTTACCGCACCACATTTTTATCTCACCATAGAAATAAATATGGACAATGCTGTGGCAGCCCGAGCCGCCATAAACGAAAATGCTACTGTAAAAATTTCATTCAACGATTTTGTAGTTAAAGCATGTGCGGCAGCATTAAGGAAAAACCCCGCAATAAATTCTTCCTGGATGGGAGATAAAATTACTTACCATAAAGATATTAATATCGGAGTAGCTGTGGCTGTAGAAGATGGATTATTAGTTCCTGTGGTCAATCATGCAGATCTTAAATCTATGTCTCAAATCAATCAGGAAGTAAAAGAACTTGCAGGTAAAGCAAAATCAAAAAAACTTACTCCTCAGGAAATGCAGGGAAATACATTCACTATTTCTAATTTAGGTATGTTTGATATTGAAGAATTTACGGCGATTATCAATCCACCGGATGCTTGTATCCTGGCTGTGGGCTCGATTATTAAGAAACCAATAGTTAAAAAAGATCAGATAGTAATCGGAAATATGGATGCGCCTTACGCTTTCATGCGACCATAGAGTGGTTGATGGCGCATCAGGTGCTCAATTTTTACAAACTTTAAAAGCAATGCTGGAAAATCCAGTGCTGATTATGGTTTAAGGGAATTATAATAAATAAAAAAGCATTCAATATTTTGAAATATTGAATGCTTTTTATTGACATACTGAACTATTCTGCCATTCCTGATTTCCTCCAGTTCTTAAGTACAGTAATTAGACTATCACTTAAAGGCTCCTTCTTAAGTTTGAAAGGCATAAATTTATCATCAGCCTTATCTAATTGTACTCTGGTGATAATATCAACAATATTATCCTTTGTAGCTATATAAGTATCCAGGAGTTTCTTTTTACCAGTTTCAGGGAAGTGACATGGCGCACAATGGTTAACCATAATAGGCTTTATATCCGTTGTGAATGAAATCGCTTTCATGGTCATCGATTCCGATGTCGCCATAGTAGCCTTCTTAGGGCCGGAACATTGAACAAATATCATTGCTAATACAAACAAAAGTAAAATAAATCTTAGTTTCATACTATAATAATTTAAAAAATTGAAAAAAATATAATTACTGAAACATAAAGTTATTAATAATTAAATTCTCCATCATAACTTCATGCAAATATATTATATTTTGGATATTCAATATGCTTTATAAGATAGTAATTGCTAAAAGTATCATTGGTATCATCACAAATATTACAACCAGAGATTATGTTTCGGTATAATAATATTTGTTTGTAAATCAAAGTAAGCACAATTAAATTAAAAGGGAAACCAATAATTTATATAAAAACAACCTGCATGATTATGTGATGTCCCTACGGGGGGGGTCAAAGGGGAGGGGCCTTGGCAACATTGGGCCAAGGTCTCATTAAAAAAGGCGGCGACCTACTCTCCCACTTTCGCAGTACCATCGGCGCTGAAGGGCTTAACTTCTCTGTTCGGAATGGGAAGAGGTGGAACCCCCTCGCTATAACCACCTAGCTCTTGCGTCATCTCCTGGCTCTGTTCGTTCCACTAAAGAGAGCCTGACTCTTATTTCTTCTATGCTATTATTCTGTTTCTTTATTTTTTCAAAGACAATGGGGAGAAAAAGTTTCAATTCACGTGAGCTGTCCGGATGATCCAAGTGGAGCTCTTTTTGCATTTCTATTTTATTTAAAAAAAAGGAAGCATTCGGGTAATTAGTACTACTCGGCTCCATACATCACTGCACTTCCACCTGTAGCCTATCAACGTCGTAATCTACAACAACCCTTTTATTCGCCAAAGCGAAAATGGAATACTCATCTTGAAGTTGGCTTCGCGCTTAGATGCTTTCAGCGCTTATCCGTTCCAAACATAGCTACCCAGCGATACACCTGGCGGCATAACTGGTGCACTAGTGGTTTGTCCAACACGGTCCTCTCGTACTAGTGTCAGATCTTCTCAATATTCCTGCGCCCACAGTAGATAGAGACCGAACTGTCTTGCGACGTTCTGAACCCAGCTCGCGTGCCACTTTAATGGGCGAACAGCCCAACCCTTGGGACCTTCTCCAGCCCCAGGATGTGACGAGCCGACATCGAGGTGCCAAACCTCCCGTCGATGTGAGCTCTTGGGGAGATAAGCCTGTTATCCCCGGCGTACCTTTTATCCTTTGAGCGATGGCCCTTCCATACGGAACCACCGGATCACTTTAGCCTAGTTTCCTACCTGATCGACCCGTCGGTCTCCCAGTCAAGCTCCCTTTTACTAATACGCTCTACGCATGATTACCGACCATGCTGAGGGAACCTTTGCAAGCCTCCGTTACTCTTTTGGAGGCGACCACCCCAGTCAAACTACCCACCACACAATGTCCCATTCTTTCCAATGGTTAGAACCTAAGTATAAGAAGGGTGGTATTTCAACGGCGACTCCACAATCACTTGCGTGACCACTTCATAGTCTCCCACCTATCCTACACATCTTATACTCAAGCTCAATGTGAAGCTATAGTAAAGGTGCACGGGGTCTTTTCGTCCCACTGCGGGTAACCGGCATCTTCACCGATACTTCAATTTCACCGAGCTCATGGCTGAGACAGTGCCCAGATCGTTACACCATTCGTGCAGGTCGGAACTTACCCGACAAGGAATT
>JADKGI010000020.1:0-27500 GCA_016722285.1 Saprospiraceae bacterium | reverse complement strand
TTAGCATCAGAAATACATGCTTTTGATTTACAACGAATATACATTTTAACCATGCCCTAAACATCATCGTGCCGCTCCCAATAATTCTGATCTTCGACCTCACTCAATAAATTCAGATAGGTTTGATATCTTATTTCACTTATCATGCCCTTTGATATAGCACTCCTTACCGCACATTGTGGTTCGTTGCGGTGGGTACAGTCCGAGAATCTGCATTGATCAGAAATCCTGAAAAATTCTCTGAAGTTATGGGTTATATCCATGACTTCCAAATGTGAAAAGGAAAGAGATTTTATACCAGGAGTATCTATGATATCGCCACCGAAAGAAAGTCTGTGCATCTGAGCAAAAGTAGTGGTATGCTGCCCTTTTCCTGAAAAATCTGAAATTTCTTCAGTTTTCAGATCGAGCGTTGGTTCAATTGAGTTGACCAGAGTAGATTTCCCTACACCTGATTGACCAGCTATCAAGGTTATTTTGTCTTTTAATAGTAATTTGAGTTCAGAAATACCCTCTCCATTTTCCGATGATGCCAATAATACTACATAGCCTATTTCTGCATATATTTTATATTCAGAAAATAACGCCATATCTGCCTGAGTATTAATATCTGATTTATTAAACACTATAATCACAGGAATAGAATAAGGCTCTGTCATGATCAGAAATCGATCAATAAAACCCAATTTGAGATTTGGTTCACGCATCGTCACTATAAGCAAGGCCTGATCTATATTACTGGCTAAAAAATGAAGCTGATGTTTTTTTCTGGGAGATTGACGAACTACATAATTTCGTCTGGGAGATATATTCTTGATAATTGCCTGGTTATCATCAGATGGTTCCATCTCAATGGTGACCTCATCTCCTACCGCAACAGGGTTAGTAAGTTTCAGGTCATCAAGTTTTATCTTACCGGCTATCCTGCATTTTATAATTTTATCATCATCAACTCTGACCAGGTACCAGCTTCCTGTTGATTTTAAAACTATTCCTTTCATCTGATAGCAGGTGAGTGCAAATAAATGGACTGTTCGTGTATAGCGCAAGAAATTTCCTTAATTAAGGATGAATCTTTTTCAATAGCATTTCCAACCACCAAAATATCGGCACCAGCTTTGGCACTTGCAGAGGCAACTTCCGCTGTAGAAATTCCACCACCAACAATAAGAGGGATTTCAATGCCTCCACTGACAGCCGAGATCATAGAAGTAGAAACAGGCAATTTTGCACCACTACCTGCATCAAGATAAATTTGTTTCATTCCTAACATTTCACCGGCCATCGCAGTGCATACGGCAATATCATCTTTATTGGAAGGTATGGGGTAGGTATTACTCATATACTGCACACTTGTCATAGTCCCGCCTTCTACTAATATATAGCCGGTGGAAATAATCTCTAATGGACTCAATCTAAGATATGGAGCGGAAATAACATGATTTCCAATGAGCAATTCGGCATTTCTTCCGGAAATCAGAGACAAAAAAAGGATTCCATCCGCTTTATAACTTAACTGAAATGAATTGCCAGGAAAAAGAATTATAGGAATACTGCAAATTTCTTTCATAGAAGCAATGACAAAGTCTAACATATCATTTACAATAAGACTACCACCTATAAAGAAATAATCCACCCCTGCTTCCATACATTTTTCAATGACAATATGTATATTTGGTATCCTCATTTTGTCAGGGTCTATCAGGACGGCAAATTTTTTAGAGCCTTGCTTTTTAGCTTCAAGAAAACCAGAGTATATACTATTATTTACCATTATATAAAAAAATACTTGGCATAAAGGTAATTATTAATACGACGTTATGCTTAAGCCTAAAACAAAATAACAAAAGGATATACCCAATACAGCAGACTAAAACCAGTTAGTTTTTCTTTTCAGGTGACCTGATAATGAAGCAATCAGGGCAATCGCCTGAAATAAAATCTATAACACCTTGCTGCTTTAAGTCTTCAAGGATACTCTTATAAGGTTTGTTGATGTCGTCGATTGTGATAATTTTATTCAGGTCTGGTTTGGCTTTTTTATCAATTTTAATTTTCTTTTTATTAAATTTGATCAGATAATTATTTATCACCGACTCCAAAGTGTATTTTCTTCCTTTTAGGGCAATAGCAGTATTTTCTTCTTTATTTTTTTCCGGAACTGGTTTTGAATTTTCTATTTCTTTATTTAAAGGTGCGGGAGTGTATGCATTGATAGATTTGTTTGAAATAGAGTCAGCTGGATTGATAAATAATCCATCGCTGTAATGAAAGACATCACCTTCTTTAAGTATTCTGAAATTATCCTTATTTTTTATTTCTCCCACTTTTACAGTACCACTGATATTTACTATTTTAATTTTATCTGACTCTTGCAATATTTTGAAGGATGTGCCTAAAACTTCCACGAATATCTCATTATGATACACAATAAAGGGAAGTATGCTACGTGATACGTCAAACTGACCGCTACCTTGGAGTGAAACGAATCTTTGTTCTTTATACTCCAGATTTGTATAATATTTTAATGTAGAATTTGGTGACACATTTATCTTAGTCCCATCTATAAGCTCAATGCTTTCTGAATCAGACTTTGAAATCAGTTCAGATTCATTTGATTCAGATTTACTAAAAAGAAATAAGGATGCAAAAACAAGAATCATTACAGCAGCAAATGAAAGCAAATAAATTATATGCCTTTTATCTTCTATACTGAAAACTTCTGAAGTTGAAATTGGATTGGATTGATGATCGAGGTTATTTTCTAACATGGCAGAAAATTGGTTCCATTCGAGATTTACATCAAAGATTGTATAATCCTTAATTTCTTCACTTTTTCTTAATATGTCATCAAACTTTTTCAATAAAAAATTCTATTTTAATAATTCGCATTATTGTACCATAGACGAATAAAAACTGTTATGCCACATAATCATTCATATAAGTCAGGATGATTTTTTAACTGATCTTTTAGAATTTTCAAAGTTTTCGCAACATTATCTTCCACACTCCTTTTGGAAATATTGAGATATTCTGCGATTTCCTGATAAGTCAACCCTTCAAATTTGTGCAAGCTGAAAATTTCTCTTGCTTTTGGTTTAACATTTTTAAGTGCGGTCTCGACAGCATTTTTTATAATATATGGGTCCAATTGATCAGGATTATCATCTAATAAACTGTTAGATAAACTTCCGTCAAACTCAGTGGCATTAAAAATAATTTTATTTTTTCTGATAAAATCAATCATTGTATTTTTTGCAGACTGATACAGGTAACTCTTAACAGATGTCTTTATATGGAGGTTTAATCTATTTTCCCAAACCTTAACAAATGTCATCTGGACGACTTCTCTGGAGTTTTCAAAATTACTTAAATACCTGTTGACAAAATTTATCAGTGGGTTGTAATACTCTTTGAAAACAAGTTCAAAATCTTTTATATTTTCAAAAGCTTTTGACAAAGGGATGTATATTTTATAGAATTTCGGAGCAAAGCTAAAAATAAATTACTTTCATTACAATGAATATCCTAAATCAATCCTATTTATTTTCAACAAAATAGAAAATTCAATAATTGTCATTTATATTAAATAAGCAAGGCTATCTGAACTTTTCCAGATAGCCTTTGCAAAATCATTAAAGCCACATTATTCTTAAAGCCTCATTATTTGTATAGCTTTAAAAAAAAGTTTATTTTAAGTAATAAAATTGATACGATCTTCCATTTGAAGATACATTTACGTTGTAAGGACCTCTTGGTAATAGAGAAATATCATACCTCTTATGTACTACTGGTGTTTTGAAGTCCTGAGTAAGTACGACATTATTATTTTCATCTATAATGGTAACTTCCGCACTGTGTCCTAAATTCAAGAGATTAAGATCCATAATCTTGCTATTCCAGAATACAATTGGCTTATAAAATATCTCGTTGTCTCCTGAAAGAATCACATTTTTAGACAAAATCTCAAATTTCCTGGTAGAAATTTTAAGGTCATCCGACACTTCCAGGGTGTAGTCTCCTACAGGAAGGTTCTTCAGATTGTATTTCCTGATTCCTGTTGAAGTTTTAACTGTTTCATCCAAAATCACTTCTCCCCTTTGTTCAATTATCTGAATCCGAATATTTTCAGATTTCCATTCAGAAGTTTGAATAAACAAGGATTTAGAATTTTCGATGACTGATTCTAATCCGGTACGAGCGCTTATGCTCATGGTCAGGACTGAAAAAAGTAGAATAATAAATGGTGTTTTCATGTTTAAAAGTATTTAAAAGATTAAATAATCATTTTGATGTCACAAAGGTAGGGGCATATTCATCCAACATTCTACTTCTATTTTTTCCAATATATGTACTATTTTACCAAGCAAAGTTAATATTGGTTAACTCTAAGTTAATTACACACACATTCATAATTATCAACCAACTTTTATACTGTAATATGCGTATATTTACATTGAAATAAAAATTATAATGATAAAGAATACGACAGGTACTCCCTCACTTGAGAAAATTGCCCCTTCATTTGGCCATTCTTTTTCTTTGAAGAAATTTGAAGATTCTAACCCAAACTCATTGCCATACTGGCATTTTCATCCGGAGCTAGAAATAGTCTATATCAAACATGGCAGTGGTAAAAGACATATTGGAAACCATATCTCTTATTACAGTGGGGGCGATCTCATACTTTTAGGTCCAAATCTGCCACATTATGGTTTTACTGACAGACTCACCGGTAGTAATTCAGAGATTATAGTCCAAATGCGTGAAGATTTCCTCGGAAAGGATTTTTTCCATCTACCTGAGATGCAGTCTATTATGCAGCTATTTGAAAGATCAAAATCCGGGCTTTCATTTTCAGGAAATACAAAAGATGAGGTCGGAGCCAGGATTAACAGCTTATTCTACATGGATCAGGTTGAAAAATTAACAGAATTTCTAAAGATACTTCAGATACTTTCAATATCCAAAGAGTACACCACTCTCAATGCTGTCGGAATAACCCTTGTGGTTCAAGGTCAGGATACAGACCGTATTGACCACATATATAAGTATGTAAGACAACACTTTACTGAAATGATACAACTGGATGATATTGCTAAGGAAGTAAGTATGACCGTTCCATCATTTTGCAGATACTTCAAAAAAGTGACGGGTAAGACATTTACTGCATTTGTAAATGAATTCAGAATAGTCCACGCCTGTAAGCTGCTGAGTGAGGAAAGGCATAGTATAGCCGAAGTGTGCTTTGAAAGTGGTTTTAACAACTTTTCGCATTTTAACAGACTCTTTAAGTCTATAACTGGCAAAAGCCCTAATGTGTACAGAAAAAGTGCTGAAAAAGTAGTCTATGAGGAATTTTATATCGGCTGATGAGGAATTTTTCTTTTTTCTATGAATTCAATCCAATACAGCCTGAAAATCAATGCACTAATAATAACTAAACCACCTACGAAAGCCCAATAGCCGGGATTCTCTCCATATCCCCAAAAAACCCAGACTGGATTGAGGAGAGGTTCCAGCATAGCAATCAGTGATGATTCAATAGCGGGAAGATACTTCTGTCCATATAAAAATAAGGCAAATCCTATTCCTAACTGTCCAAAACCCAAAATCATTAAATAATTATTTTCTGCTAATGATGGAAGCGGGTTTGAGATAAACCAGGGAAGTGTAATGATACATACCAAAATATTTCCTATGAAAATGGCTCCAGGTTGGAATTCAGGGCGATTCATTTTCTGCGTTATGAGTAATCCTGACATAATAATACCCCCTGCCAGTGCAATCCAGATACCCAGCCAGTTTTCGGGCCTTGTAAATTGCTCCACAAAAAACAAGGTCATGCCACTAAAACATACAGCTACTGTAAATATATTAATCTTCTTGAGTTTGGTACGCACAAAATATGGTTCAAGCAATAATACAAATGCCGGGGCTGTGTATTGCAGAAATATAGCGTTGGCTGCGGTTGTGAGTTTGGTTGATGTGACAAAAGTCAATAACAATGGCGCATAAAACAAACTGCTTACGATGGAAAGTTTGTTAAACTTGAAGAGTCTTTTTCTATATATTAGTACGAAAATAACAGAAGCATAAAAGCTCCTATAACAGTTGATAGTAAATGCGTCAATCGGAAGCAGTTTAATAAAAAGCCCTCCTGTGCTCCATAAAATGGCTGCACAAATAGTAAAAAGGATCGCAAGTCCCCGCTCCCTGACCATCAGACCACTCCGCTAAATTGCTTGAGAAATCTTGTGTCGTTCTCAAAAAGTTGCCTGATGTCCGTTATCTTAAACTGCAGCATGGCTTGTCTCTCAATACCCATACCAAAAGCAAAACCTGTATATATGTCAGGATCAATGCCACAATTTATAAGAACATTGGGATCCACCATGCCACATCCCAATATTTCCAACCATCCGGTACCCTTAGTTATTCTGTAATCGTCTTCATTATTGAGTCCCCAATATACGTCCATCTCGGCACTTGGTTCTGTGAAAGGGAAAAAACTGGGTCTCAATCTTATATTTGTCTTTTGTCCATACATTTCTCTGGCAAAATATAACAGCGTTTGTTTCATATCTGCGAAAGAGACTCCCTTGTCAATATAAAGGCCTTCGACCTGATGAAACTGACAGTGTGATCTTGACGAAATGGTTTCATTTCTGTACACTCTGCCGGGGGCTATGATACGAATGGGTGGTTGCTGCGATGTCATGATGCGTGCCTGAACAGATGAAGTATGCGTCCTCAGTAATTCTGTGGTAGAATCCCTAAGATAAAATGTATCCTGCATATCACGCGCCGGATGATCTTCAGGCGTATTCATAGCAGTAAAATTATGCCAGTCGTCTTCTATCTCACGCTCCTCGGCTACATTAAACCCGATACGTTCAAAAATGGAAATAATTCTGTTCATCACTATAGAAACCGGGTGCCTTGAACCGAGATTTATTGGCTCACAGGGTGCCGTCAGGTCCAAATCAAAATCATCTGCTCTTCCTGTTTTATTTTCGATGATATGTCTGATGGATTCAAATTTATCTTCAGCAGCTTGCTTTACATCATTGAGAAGCTGTCCAAACTCCTTCTTCTTCTCATTCTCAACATTCTTAATCTCTCCAAAGAGGGATTTTATCTCATTTTTTGACCCGAGATATTTGATTCGAAAAGATTCGAGTTCCGACATAGTTTCGATCTTTACTTCATTGATACTCTTAAGAATATCGTGCACTTTTGAAAATATATCAGCTGACATTTTCTATTATATTCTGTTAAATGATGGCGCAAAGGTATAGAAATCAGAGCTATTTTATTGAAATTTTCTATCAATCTTCAGTAATTAATAATTTTACTATTTTTTACTGTAAAAAGTTACAAAATAAGCCATAGAAAAATAATTGAAGAACATCACAACACCTCATCCATTTGCATATTTGCATCTTTAGCCTTAATAATGTTACTTTTGCCAAATCGTAAAAATAACGTCATTTCAATATCTGAGCAATGGCTGTAGAAAATACATATCTATCCAAAGAAAAATTTCCGGAATGGCTCGCTATCACCGGTGTTATTTTACTCATAACGGGGTTTTTATTCAACAGGGTAGTTAACAACCTTGGAGCTATAATCATTGGGCTATATACTTTATACAAAATAAAAGAAATATTACCGCTATTCAAACAGCGGTGGATGATTTCAATCATTTTACTAAGTGTTGTTCCCTTGCTTAGTGATATTTTAACTGAAGGTTTTGGATTTTACCATGAAAGGGGAATTATGAAGTTGTCTCTGATCCTGTTTCCTTCATTTATATTTGCATTAAAACCGAATGCCCGGTCGATTAATAATTTTATGATTTTTTTCCTCCTGGTTATGCTGATTTCGACACTATACAGCTTATGGCATTACATTATATCATATGATAATATGTACCTTACATACAAGGAATCAAGGGTAGTCAGCACACTTTCTACCGGAGATCATATCAGGATAAGCTGGGCTAGTGTGATCAGCTGTATCTGTGCATATTATCTTTATCTGAAAAGTACCGGAATAAAGAAAAAAATATTAATACTGTACATTTTACTTCAAGTCATATTCATTCACATTCTTGGTTCGAAAACAGGTCTGATAAGCTTGTATCTGACATGCCTGTTGCTGATATCTTATTCTGTCTATACAAATAAGAAATGGGTACTGATATTAATAGTCCCATTGATATTAATCATGCCAGTAATCGCATATAAAAGCATTCCTTCTTTTGAACAGAGAATTAATTTCATAAAATACGACTATGAACACTATATCAAGGGAGAGTATAAAGAAGGTCTAAGTGATGCTGTTCGCTATTTTTCACTTCTTGCCGGAAAGGAGATCATTGCCACACATTTTTGGTTAGGTACAAGTTTCAGCAGACTCCAGTATTATACGGATGAATGGTATAAAAAGAATATTCCCGACATGGGTCCTGAAAACTTTTTTCTGCCATCGAGCGAATTGATGATATATTGGGCTTCAGGAGGAGTATTATGTCTGTTGATTATCCTTTTTCATATATTATATCCATTTTTTAACAGCGATTTAAGGAAAAATATGTGGTTTGTATCATTTTTTTTACCGGCTGTATTTAGCTTTATGTACGAAACACATCTTGAGGGTCAGTTACCTTTATTTTTATATGGATTCTTTTGTGCATTTTTTTGGTACCTGACAGATTATGAAAACAGAGAGCCGAAAGCAATTCTATTATATAGGCCTTAAATATTTAATCTTTCAAAATCAAAAATTGTTACTTTCACCTAATAAAACAAGTCAGATTACTAAATATCAATTTACAATACTATGAAAATTACTATAGCACAACTTGATTATCACATTGGAAATTTTGAAGGCAACACAGCAAAAATGATTACTGCTATAAAGAATGCAAAAGAAGCGGGATCGGATATAATTTGCTTTAGCGAGCTCTCCACTTGTGGCTATCCTCCCAGGGATTTTCTTGAATTTGAAGATTTCCTTTCATTATCTGACAATTGTTTACAATTGCTTTGCTCACATGCAAAAGACATTGCCATTGTTGTCGGAGCCCCATCACATAACAAAGATCCCAAAGGCAAGAATCTTTTTAATTCTGCATACTTTTTAGCAGACGGAGAGGTAAAATTTGTACAACACAAAACACTATTGCCAACTTATGATGTTTTTGATGAATACCGCTATTTTGAACCAGCAAAATCATGGGAAATTGTCACATATAAAGATAAAAAAATAGCCCTTACTGTTTGCGAAGACATTTGGGATGTGGGGACGGACGACCCGCTGTACACTATAATTCCATTGGATAAAATGCAAAAATATTCGCCTGATTTTATCATAAATATATCAGCATCACCATTTAATTACGGCCATGCCAAAACAAGGATAGATACAGTAAGGGCTAATGTCAATAGATATGGGATTCCGATGTTTTATATCAATCATTGCGGGGCACAAACAGAATTGCTTTTTGATGGCGGAAGCATAGTCATGTCTGCCAATGGTGTCCTGTATGATGAGTTGCCCTACTTTGAAGAATGTATCCGGCACTTCCAACTTAGTGAAGTGATCAAAGGAGAAAAAAATAATGAACAGCCAAAAGTCAAAATAGCACTTATCCATGATGCATTGATCATGGGTGTAAAGGATTATTTCAGGAAACTGGGTTTTACTAAAGCCATTCTGGGCTTGTCAGGAGGCATTGACTCAGCCGTTACAGCTGTTCTGGCAGCCAGAGCACTTGGAAATGAAAATGTCCGGGTATTGCTCATGCCATCTCAATTTTCTACTGGTCATTCTGTTGATGATGCAATGGCACTGGTGCATAAATTAGGTTTGAAACATGATATTATTCCCATAAAGGATATGTATGATTCATTTATCACTAAACTGTCTCCGGTATTCAGTGACGCTCCATTTAATGTCACCGAAGAAAACATTCAGGCCAGAATCAGGGGTATATTAAATATGGCCCTTTCCAACAAATTTGGAAATATATTATTGAATACTACCAATAAAAGCGAAATGGCCGTGGGATACGGCACTCTTTATGGTGATTTGTGTGGGGGTCTGTCTGTCATTGGTGACGTATATAAAACTGAAGTTTATGAGTTAGCCAGATATATTAATAAGGATGAAGAAATAATCCCCCTGAACTCCATTATTAAAGCCCCGTCCGCAGAATTAAGGCCTGATCAAAAAGACAGTGATAGTCTTCCTGAGTATGAAATTCTAGACCCAATTCTGTACCAATATGTTGAAAAAAGACAGGGACCACAGGATATTATAGACATGGGCTACGACCCAACTCTGGTCAGGAGGATACTCAGACTAGTTAATATAAACGAATTCAAGCGACATCAAACTTCACCTGTGCTTCGGGTAAGTCCCAAAGCATTTGGAATGGGTAGAAGGATGCCTATAGTAGGAAAGTACCTAAACTGATGCATTTTTTCTAAATTTGATTCCAAATGAAAATTTCAAATACTGATTATCGATTTTTAACCTGAAGTAAATTATATAAAGCGTATGTGGAAAGGACTTGGTTTTTTAGGATTATTACTGCCATTTGCATTTGGAGTAATATACAGATACTATTTGGAGATACACCGATTTATGCCGGAGTGGGCTATATATTAGGAGGCATTACGGTTTGGATCTTAGGACTAAAATGGAACGATGAACCAGCGAAAATCATTATTGATAAGCAAACCGGACAAAATTCTCAGGTCAAAAATGAGCATTCTTTGTTTAAGATTAAAATGCAATATTGGGCTTTTATTGTATCAATAATCGGAATTGTAATAATTGTATCAGAATTATTTTAAACTTTTTATTAAAAAAATATTCCGCTAAAGTAGGCAGTTATAATCAGTATAAATACTAAAAAATTAGATTTTTTGGTATAAAAAGGCTATATTTACACTATCTTTATTAGATTATATCCAATTGATATAAATACTAAGAGCGATTTATCTTTTCCGGATACCAGTGCTTTTGATGCTTTATAACGATCGCAAAGTTTCTTTTATTTCAAACCTAAATTAGTATTCGGAACCCCGTTAAATTACTGTCAGTATCATTATTCTTTAGACTATTGTGTTAATAAATCCTTAAGGTATCTGTCTTTAAACTTCATTTTGCATCATTCAACTTGAGTGTTGCCAAATATGCTTTTTAATTAAAATTAAAAAAATGAATTGATTCAAATATGGTAATAGAAAAAACAAAATCTCAGGAACTACTTGAAAGAAGAAGTCATATTGTTCCAAATGGCGTGGGCATCTTTAATAATGCTACGGTATCAAGTGCCAAAGGTGCTATGATCATTGATGCTGATGGTCGCGAGTTCATTGATTTTGCTGGAGGGATAGGTGTAGCCAATGCGGGCCACTGTCCCGAACCGGTCGTAGCAGCTATCAGAGAGCAGGCAGGAAAATATCTCCATACGAGTTTTAATGTGGTCACCTACGAGCCATATATAGAATTGTGTGAAGAACTGGCCAAAATTCTGCCACACGGTGAGAAAACCAAGGTCATGCTGGTAAGTACGGGTGCTGAAGCTGTAGAGAATGCCATCAAAATAGCCAGGCAAGCGACCAAACGGCCTGCAATAATGTGTTTTACGGAGGCATATCATGGCCGTACTTTGATGGCTATGACCCTGACAAGCAAAATAGGATATAAGTATGATTGTGGACCATTCGCTCCGGAAGTGTACAGGCTTCCTTTCCCCAACTTCTATCGCTATAGAGGCTACAGAGATGAAGCTGCGTTTGTAGCAGATGAATTAAAAAGATTGCATGAAAGTGCTTTAAATTTGGTAGATGTTAAAAATGTTGCTGCCATCATACTGGAACCCATACAAGGTGAAGGTGGTTTCAATCCCATTCCACAAAAATATCTGGAAGGATTACGTGCATTTTGTGATGAGCATGGTGTCATGCTCATTATGGATGAGGTTCAGAGTGGCTTTTGTCGAACCGGAAATTGGGCAAGCTGGCAAAACTATGGGGTACAACCTGATATAAGTACCTATGCCAAATCTATGGGGTCAGGACTTCCTATTGCAGCTGTGGTAGGACGCGCAGATATCATGGATGCTGCTGCTCCCGGTACAATAGGCGGCACGTATATCGGTAGTCCGGTTTGTTGTGCAGCAGCGTTGGCAACCATAAAATACATGAAAGAAATAGGTCTCAACCAAAGAGCCAAAGAAATAGGAGCAATCATAATGGAGCGGTTGAAAAAATTACAGCAGATCTGTCCGGAAATGGGTGATGTCAGGGGAGTAGGTGCAATGATAGCCATTGAATTTGTACAAAACAGTAACCCGGCCCAACCCGATCCTGATTTTTGTTCAAAAATAATAAAGGGGTGTTTCGACAATGGTTTGATTGTGTTGAATGCCGGAACCTATAAAAATATTATCAGAATACTATCCCCTTTAGTCATTACTCATGAACAATTAAATAAGGGGTTGAACATTTTAGAAAAAGAAATTAAAAAAGTTAAAAATATATAATATGAAACCATTTGCAATTGCAGGAATACAAATGAAAGTCTCAGCTGTCGCTTCCAATGTGGAAATGATGAAGTTGAAAATTGATATCACAATGAACCTCTATCCATGGATCGAAATGATCATGTTTAGTGAATTGTGTGCCTATGGTCCGCTCACGAATACAGCACAACCTATACCCAATAATTTTGAAGCGGAAATGCAGGCCATAGCCAAAAAATACGGAATATGGCTTCTGCCCGGATCTATATTTGAGCAAAGTGAAGGTAAACTATATAACACAGCTACAGTCATCAATCCACATGGAGAAATCGTCAATCGTTATCGCAAAATGTTTCCATTTTATCCTTATGAAACAGGGGTAACACCCGGACAGGAATATTGCGTTTTTGATGTACCAAATGTTGGAAGATTTGGAGTATCTATCTGTTATGATATGTGGTTTCCGGAAACCATCAGAACACTTGTAACTATGGGGGCAGAAGTCATTATGCATCCTACCATGTCGGGTACTATAGACCGTGAAATAGAATTATCAATAGTCAGGGCTATGGCTTCCATAAACCAGTGTTATTTCTTTGATGTCAATGGTTTGGATACCGGAGGCAGTGGACGGTCCATCGTTTGTGGTCCGGACGGACGCGTGCTACATCAATCGGAAGGAACAGAAGAGATCATCCCGCTTGAATTGAATATAGACAGGGTCAAAAGAAGCCGTGAATTAGGTATTCTTCGATTGGGGCAACCCCTTAAAAGTTTCCGCGATCATATTAAGAATGATAGGTTTGGTATCTATCAGCCTGATATACCTACTCCTTATCTGGATTCGTTAGGTCCGCTCAACAAACCGACACGATTGGATAAAATAACAGAACTGAAAATAAAAGAGGATCATTTAATCCATTCAATAGATGGAATGTAAAACTTTAAATATTAAAAGCTATCCTGATGTGGGTGGTCAAATCTAAAATCAAAATTATGGGTGGAATTCCACTGATCAAGAAAAATAAAAAACCGGAAATCAAAAATTATGTGAGTTGGTTTGAAATACCTGCGATAGATTTTCATCGGGCTGTGTATTTCTATTGCCACATTTTCGATATTGAAATGGTGCAAAACATCACCGATGTGAACGCCATGGCCTTTTTTCCTTCCACCTCAGGCATTGGTGGTGCCATTATAGCCGGTCAAGGCTCTATACCTTCTGACAAGGTCCATTGATCTATTTGAATGGTGGTGATGACCTGAACATGGTTCTACACAAAGTAGAAGAAGCAGGAGGTAGAGTAGTTATGCCAAAAACTTATATCAATCAGGAAGTTGGTTATTTCGCAATTTTTATCGATTCGCAGGGTAACAAACTGGCTTTACACTCAAAAAATTAAAAAGTGACTAAAATTAATAAAAAAAGTGCTCCTTATTATAATATTGGCCAATTGCGTATTGACTACTGGAATAAACTTAAAATAGAGACTTCTGAACTTACACGCAGTGATCAAGGCTCAGTAGAAGAAAATGCACACAAACTAAAAGTCAAAGAGTTACTGAATGACTTAAAGGGAGTAGAATGTTATTTTGCTTATCCCGGAAAGGAGCGGTTACGCAAGCTTGAAAGTGCTTTTAATAGTCAGGAATATACTTCTTTATCTGATATGGCATTAGAAACTACTAAACAACTGGTAGGTGATAATTACAAAAGCAATCCGGAGTACCTTGATTTTGATGAAATCAGCGTTGGGTCGTCCGAAGAACCTGACCAATTTACCAGTTTCAGAAAAAATTCTTTCGAAGTTTTGTTTGTAGATCATTTTTCCGAACAAGAAGAGCATAAACTGAAGTATAGCTTAAGATCTCTTCAAACACCAAATGATCAATTCAGTTATGGTGTCCTGGTGCAGCGTTCTTTTCAGGATGCTTTGATTGCCTTGCTCTTTAACCATAATATTCAGGCAGTAGTGGTTCGGTATGCTCCGCCTTATCACTCTAAATTGATTAGCCCACTCATAGAACCGTATATTGATGAAGCCATGAAACATGACTTTTCATCAAAATCAGAAATAGAGCTTGGTCCAATCATTGGGAAATTGATCAAAAAATTGCGACCTGAGTTAGACATTTACTATGTTACAGATACTTCATTAGCTCATTTGAAAGACAGCACTATCAAGGAGTTTAGTCGAATATTTTATCAAACCGAGGATATTCAGGAATTGCATCTGACCATCATTCGCGGTATTGCTGAGCGGTATAATACACCTTTCTTCTCCGCATTGGTAGAGTATAGCCAAAAGCCAACCGGTATCTTTCATGCCATGCCTATATCGCGTGGCAATTCTGTATTTAATTCCCGATGGATCACTGATTTTGGAGATTTTTATGGACGCAATATGTTTTTAGCTGAGACTTCAGCCACTACCGGGGGGCTTGACTCTTTGCTACAACCTACAGGGCCTATTAAAGCAGCACAGGAGATGGCTAGTGATGCTTATGGTTCACTCAATACCTATTTTGTAACTAACGGAACTTCCACAGCCAATAAAATAGTCATGCAGGCTCTGGTCAAACCCGGTGATTTGGTCCTTGTTGATCGGGATTGCCATAAGTCACATCACTATGGATTAGTACTGGCAGGAGCCTTCCCGGTTTATCTGGACTCCTACCCGATAGAAGAGTTTTCTATGTATGGTGCAGTTCCTTTAAGTAATATAAAAACCAAACTACTCCAATTGCAAAAAGCCGGCAGACTCGATAAGGTGAAGATGTTACTTTTAACTAATTGCACTTTTGACGGTCTGGTATATAATGTAGAGCGCGTGATGGAGGAAGTCCTGGCAATCAAACCCGACATGGTTTTTTTATGGGATGAAGCATGGTTTGCATTTGCTGGTTTTGCATATAATTATAAACACCGAACAGGCATGAATGCTGCAAAAAAACTCCATGAGAGATACAATAGCCAAGCCTACAGAATATCTTACAACAAGTATATAAAAGGTTTGAATGATGGCGAACAATCCTTGTTGCCGGATCCTGATTTGGTCAGAATACGGGTATATGCTACCCAAAGTACACACAAAACTTTAAGTAGTTTCAGGCAGGGATCTATGATTCACATTTGGGATGAGGATTATCGTCGTAAAACTGAAAGCACTTTTCTGGAAGCATATATGACACATACTTCTACATCACCCAACTATCAGATGCTGGCATCACTGGATGTAGGAAGGCGTCAAGTCCAGCTTGAAGGGTATGAATTAGTCGAAAGAAGTATTGAAATGACTATGGTACTACGAGCCAAAATCACCGACAATCTTCAACTTAGCAAGTACTTTGAAGTATTGACAGTCCATGACTTTATTCCTGATAAATATCGCCAGACAGGACTCAAAGAGTACTATACCAAATTCGATGGATGGAGTCGTATGGAAGAAGCCTGGGAGAAGGATGAATTTGTCCTGGACCCAACCAAAATCACATTATATATTGGCAAAACAGGAGTAGATGGCGATACTTTTAAGAATAAATATTTGATGGATAAATTTAATATCCAGATCAATAAGACATCGCGCAATACTGTATTGTTCATGACGAATATAGGTACTACCAGAAGCAGTATTACATATCTTATCAATGCACTTTTAAAAATAGCGGATGAATTAGATGATGAATTTAAAGCCTTAAATGATAAGGAAAGAGAAATTCGAAACCTGAAAATTCATTCATTAACTAAAGAAGTACCACCTTTGCCGGATTTCAGTTATTTTCATCATTCGTTTCAGGCAGTGCCCGGAGTGCCGGGAGGTAATTTGCGGGAGGCGTACTTTTTGGCATACGATGAGGACAACTATGAATATATCCCTTTAAGAAAATGTCTGGAAATCATGGCTACAGGAAGGAAACTCGTTGCTTCCACTTTTGTCATTCCTTATCCACCGGGTTTTCCGGTGTTGGTTCCGGGGCAAGTACTTAGTGAAGAAATCATCAATTTTCTAACTGTGTTAGACGTGAATGAAATTCATGGTTATCGATCAGATCTTGGTATAAGGGTATTCAAAGATAAGGTATTGAACAGACACATGATTACTACCTCCATGGGTGGTATATCAGCAGGTAAAAAGAACAACACAAAGTAACCACTTTGGCACGACAAAAGTCCTTGATATCCCGTTTACCAAAGGAAATCTTCCTGAGGATGAAGGCTATCTAAAGCTAAATCTTTATAAAATAATTAAAAAAAATAATAATAATTAATTTTCATGACAACTAAAAAAATAATGAGTACAACAAAAGTCGCAAGTCCAGTTCAAAAAAATATAAAGGCTGTAAAAAAGAATTCACCGGCTCCGGTACTGAATGGTATTTCAGATATCAGAAGATTTTTTTATAAAAATGATTCGCCGCTATACTTCATTAGTGCTACCAATTTCAATATGCTGGGTGCTGATGAATGGATCAAAGGGTTTAAATTTATCTGTCACATTGAATGTTTTGATGGTAAGCACCCGAATGTATTTTCACCCAGTTATGAGGTAACTCATGATGAATTTACAAGTATAGAAGACATCAACAATTATCTGCTTAAACATCCGGAAGTGCAAGCTTATTTGACAAAGAGAAAAAAAGGAAAGACAACCGGGAAAGCTATGTTTCTGATGTTTGATGAAAAAACTGAGAAACTTGCTAAAGAATTAGGACTTGAGATTATGTTCCCGCTTGCTAAGATGAGAACATTGATGGACAATAAGGTAAATACCAATAGAATAGCGGAAAAAGCCGGCGTACCATGTGTACCTTATGTACTCTCGCCGGTGACGGATTACAAACATTTAAATAAAATTTCCAGAGTTCTTGGTACCGATATAGTCATTCAAACACCTTTTGGTGATTCGGGTCATACCACTTTTTTCATCTCTAATGAAGAAGAATACAATAAATATGCAGATGAGATAGTGAAAGAAAAGGAAGTCAAAATAATGAAACGAATCAATTGCAAAGGTTCCGCCATCGAAGCTTGTGTGACCAGGCATGGCACCATAGTAGCACCGTTGATGACAGAACTCGTAGGATTTAAAGAATTGACGCCTTATAAAGGTGGTTGGTGCGGAAATGAAATTTATCCCAATGCCTTCACCCCTGAAATACGTGAAAAAGCCACAAAATATACCCAGCTTTTCGGAAATCAATTAAGAAAAGAAGGGTACAAAGGATATTTTGAGCTTGATTTTCTCATCGATCAGGACAATGGTGAAATTTATCTTGGTGAATTAAATCCCCGGGTCACTGGGGCAAGTTCTATAACGAATCATGCCGTATTTGCCCTGGCAGATGCACCCTCTTTATATTCCATATTTTGGAATGGATGGATGTAGAATATAACCTGGACATCGAAGAGTTGAACCAACGGTGGGCACATCAGGACAACATCGACGGATGGAGCCAACTGATCATCAAGCATACAAAAGATACGATCGAATACGTTACTGAAGCCCCGGATTCAGGGATTTGGGAAATGTCAGCCGATGGCCAAATACACTTTGATAGATTAGACACCCATAGGAGAGCTGTGGAGAGTGAAAGTGAAGCCTTCTTTTTACATATTACCAAAAAAGGAGATTACGTTTATGAAGGTGCCGATATAGGGATTTTGGTAACCAGAGGTCGTATGATGACCGATGATTTCAAAATTAATGATCGGGCTCAAACCTGGATCAATTCTATCCGCTCCAAATATACCATGCAACTGGTGGAAGATAAAAGAAAGCAAATCGCATTTAAGGGCAGTTTGACAAAGTGATACCATTCATTTTCAATTAAATCGTGATTTAAGTATAAGAGTTTAGGTATGTTTAAATTTTCATGTTTGAGCGAAAGTGAGGAAATTTTATTTTATTCAAGGCATATTTTGCAGTCGTAGCTGGTGGCTACGGCGAAAAATATAATGTAGAAGAAATTAATATTTGCCACATGCAGTCAAATGATGAAATTTTAAACACACTCTTAGGTCACTTATTAATATAGAAAACCATTATAAAAAAATAAATGCAATTAAATTTCAATTCAGTCTCTGAGCCATCCGTGCCCGGAGCAAAATGGAAAAAGCTATTTGATGCTTACTGGCCTGGCTATCGAACTTGGTTTCTTTCAAACGAAACAATTTATACGCCTGATTTGAAAACTTCACAGGATGCCCTTAAAATGTACATGCCGAAAATGTGGCCAACTTATGTGAGATTATGCGAATTGACAAATACTGACCCCGTAATAGCCCGATTTTTAACAGGATTTCAACCACCGGCCTATATCAGTGCCTGTGCTCAAGCTGTCATCAAAGCGGATGAGATACAGTTGGTCCGTAATTACGATTATCATCCAGACTTATTGGAAGGAACTTTATTGCTCAGCAAATGGAATGATAAAAATGTGATAGCAACTTCGGATTGTCTCATCGGAGCGGTTGATGGCATGAATGATAGTGGTCTGTGCGTATCCCTTACTTTCGGTGGTCGCAAAGAGGTCGGTTATGGCTTTGGAATACCATTTATACTGAGATATGTGCTGGAGTTTTGCGACAATACGAGAGAAGCTGTAAAAATACTGAAAAGCATTCCGTCACATATGTCGTACAATGTAACTATAGTGGATAAAACAGGCGTTATCAAGACAGTGAGGTTAGCTCCGGATAAAGCTCCCTTAGTAACCAATGATGCTTTTGCCACAAATCATCAAGGCTTAGTTGATTGGCATGAAAATGCTCACTTCAACCAGACATTAAAGCGTTCAAATTTTATCAGGAAATATTTGCAATCAAAAAATATCTCTGCCATGGAACTGGCAAAGGCATTTTTGCATCCGCCGTTATACAACACGAAGTTCCAGGAAGAATTCGGCACTTTGTACACCGCTGTCTATCAACCTGAAAACTTAATCGTCAAAATCCTGTGGCCGGATGTAGCGATCGAACGAAGTTTCAAATCATTTAAAGAAGAGCATTTATTGATCCAATATAGCCAAACTGCACCATCTATCCTTCCTGAAAGTATTTGGGAAGCAGAACAATTGCCAAGCACCGGCTACAGTTGGCAAGATGCTGTGGTGGATTCCCTGGTCAAAGCTGTGGCGGGTAGAAAATCTAAAGCTAAACAAGATGAACTTCGTAAACGTTTAAGACCTGATGGTCAAATAGCCTGGAAAGTATTGGTCGATTACTGGAATGAACCTTAGGCTACATTGAATATGCGATATAAAAAAATAAGTATAATGGAATTTAAAACTATAAACCCATATAATAATGAAGTGGTAGGAACCCATAAGGAACTTACCTTTCAGGAAACAAACTCAAAACTTGATGCTGCTCAAGTTGCATTCAAATCGTGGAGTAAAGTACCCCTTTCTGAGCGAATTGATCTTATAAGGAAAGCAGGTCAGGTGCTACGTGACCACGTAGAAGAATATGCCGAAATGATAACCCAGGAAATGGGAAAACCCATCACTGAATCCAGGGCAGAAGTTAATAAATGTGCCTGGGTTTGTGATTACTATGCAGAAAATGCAATAGCTTTTCTCTCTGATGAAATCATATCTACAGATGCTGCTCAGAGCTTTGTCAAACACCAGCCTATAGGAACAGTGCTTGCTATTATGCCCTGGAATTTCCCGTTTTGGCAAGTATTCAGGTTTGCTGCACCAACTTTGACTGCTGGCAATTCCGGATTGCTAAAGCACGCATCCAATGTTTTTGGGTGTGCTAAAATGATAGAAGATGTATTTATCAAAGCTGGATATCCGCCCAATGTATTCCAAAACTTAATCATTCATCATGATCAGATAGAAAATATTATTGCACACAAAGGAGTGAAAGCCGTTACGCTCACAGGAAGTGAAAAAGCAGGTTCCGCAGTGGCAGCCATAGCAGGTAGATACCTCAAAAAATCACTTTTGGAACTTGGAGGCAACAATGCTTTCATCGTTTGGGAAGATGCTGATATAGATGCGGCTGTAGAAACAGCAGTGACAGCCCGAATGCTGAACTGCGGACAAAGTTGTATTGCTGCTAAACGTTTTATCTTGGTCAGAGGTATTTATGACGAATTTGTTTCAAAATTTATTGATGCCGTTAAGCTTTTGAAATCGGGTGACCCAATGGAAGACAGCACTCAGGTAGGTACGTTGGCCAGACTCGATCTCGCAAACCAATTGCATGTACAGGTAACCGAATCTGTGACACAAGGGGCTATACTATTGCTGGGTGGCAAGCAAAATGGCAGCTATTACGAACCCACCATTTTGGGAGATGTAGTACCAGAGATGCCTGCTTTTGATGAAGAAACTTTTGGGCCTCTGGCAGCCTTGATCAAAGCAAAAGACATAGATCACGCATTTGAGCTTTCAGAACTTTCAAATTATGGTCTGGGTGTTACTGTTTGCACCAAAAATACAGAAAAGGCCTTAGAATATGCGCACAGAGTTAGTGACGGAGCCTATTTCATCAACGAACTCGTCAAGTCTGATCCCAGACTACCTTTCGGCGGAACCAAACAATCCGGCTATGGACGGGAACTCTCCAAAGACGGTATGATGGAATTCGTCAATCGCCAGACGGTGTATGTTAAGTAGGAATATATGTGGTTGGTAGCATTCATTTCTGATTAATATTCTTAAGCGATTTATTACATTCTAAATGAATATCAACTAATACTAGCACATATAGCTGTTTTATTAATGTACTTCGTCATATCTTTGGCCCTAATAGGAAAAATACTTGAAGTTGGCTAAATAATATAAACTAAAATAAATCCACTCACACTCAGAAATTTGCTACCATGACAGGCTTCAATATCATTATGGTCATTGCCATCATCCTCTTTGCTCGCTTGGGCGTGAGACTTTTTGTCAAATGGAAGGATATAAAAAAGAATAAGTCTGATCAGGAAAACTCCAAAAGAAAGTGAAGATAAGAGTAAGTTTAGTTTTTCTCAATTTTATTTTTTCCCCAGGCTATCACTTTTACTCCTTTTGAATAGTGCA
Organism: Saprospiraceae bacterium; assembly: GCA_016722285.1. GTDB lineage: Bacteria > Bacteroidota > Bacteroidia > Chitinophagales > Saprospiraceae > OLB9. The sequence goes on along the minus strand of JADKGI010000020.1, from coordinate 5,914 downwards.
TTTTGTTTGGCTCATTTTTTATTAATCTGTCAAATCTCTGATAACACAAGTCCGTTTTTTTCAACTCAACTTCATTCAATGGCCATTCCAAATGGTGAATATCGAATTCGTATATCGTCTTTTCATTATCCTGGAAAAGCGCATACCTTTCAGTCAGCCACTTGTCCAATGCTGATTTTCGCCTGAGTTCTTTTCCAATAGTAAATTTGATGTCCAATTTGTCATTAAATTCCGGGTTTTGGGATGTATATTGAAACTCAATTCGATTCATTTTTGAATAACGATATGGTAGTCCGGATATTAGTTTTGCTATTTTACAAGACCAACTTGTGCCGCCTTCAATGCTTAAAAAATAAACGCCGGTTTTATTATTTGATTTTACATAAGTTCGGATATTGGTCTCTTCAAAATCCGAAATCGGTGGGAAGGAAGGCAGATTTTTTGGTCTTATTTTTTCCATCGAAAATACAACAACTGATACCCATGGCTTACCTTCAAAAAGGTCAATTTCCAACTCTTTCGGTACAAATTTTTCCAATTCCGTCACATCCACTTGCCAATGAAGAAATATCGCATTATTCCACTCCTGATAAAATTTCCAACTTTCTGAAGGCATTTTCCAGGGTCGGTGAGCTGTTGTATTTAATATTTCCAGTATTGTCATTTAGTACATTTTTATACTTTCTTTCATACATGCCGCGACCGACTTTTGCCGGTATGAGCATATTCTTATTGTTAGTGGTTCCTACTTTGTCTTTTACTGATGTCTGCTTACTCATTTGTTTTTATTGGTTACCTCATTGAACAACCACATTCTTAGCAAGTGTCTTAAATCGCACTCCATTTTCTTGTTCAACAGTGATGGTAGTTTGCCCTGTTTTGCTGATATTTATATCTCTCACAGTACCTGATTTGCCTTTATGTGTTCCTCCGACAACTTTACAATGATCGCCATCTTTTAATTTTTCAGTTTCTTGTGTTCCCATATTTTAAGTGCTTTCTATTATTTTTTTAATGTTCATTAAATCCTTGGTGTTAGCCCTACGCATCATTACCCCCATAAAGGGAGCAACCATTTTTGAAAAACCTGTCGGGTTGCCTTTGTTGCGCAACGTCATTTTTGTCGAACCATCGTCAATTGCAGCCCAGGTATAAGTGGTCTCCATTGGAAATGGTCCTTCTGCAGTCCGCATTACAATTTTTTGCAGTGGAATTAATACTACAATCTCATAAGTATAAGCAAGTTTTCGCCCGAGGAAATGTGCAACAAAAGCGACTTTTGAACCAAGGGTCAAAGGTTTAGATGACTTCCATTCCACAGATTTTATGTTTGCATACCACTCAGACGCGTTGTCCGGATTGACAGCGTAGTCAGCAACTTTCTCAAGAGGTGAGTTGATTAAAATTTCTGTAAAAATATCTACCATAGACTTTATTTTTGGTTGCTTTTATATACCTAAGTGTTGTGTTGTCCACTTACTATGCTGCCTAACATCTTGTCCCAATGCACTACAAAGCGAATGTTGATATTAACGGTGGCATTTTTATTGTTCACCCGGGCATCAGCTTTATCTTAATTGTTCAATCATTTCTGTGATTGCGTTAATTACAACCTCCGGTCTAAGGTTAGCAATATGATGGCCGCTATTTTTTATTACTTTGTATTGAAGATCAGGACGTTTCTCCGCCCATTTTATTAATTCTTCTACCCAAATTCGATTCATTGGATTGTCCGGATCATTTTCAAATTCGCCTGGTGCTTTACCATAAGCAGCTATTAATAGAGTAGTAGGTGTGGAATGAGCTGCATCTGATAACCTTGCCTGATTCATGCTGGCTTCAAAAACTATATTTTCTCCCCGTTCTCCAGGTCTATTTTACTGGCCAATAATTCTTTCATATAAATAGAATCCTCCGCCAGTAGTTCGGGAAATTCTTTTTCTCCCCTTGCATATACTTCTTCCGGAGTTGGGTCAACTAATACCAACCCGACGACTGATTCAGGATATAGTCCACAGAAAACTCTGGCGTAAGCACCTCCCATAGACCATCCAACAAGTATGTAAGGCGGTGGATAACCGGATTTTTGGAGTGCCTGTTTTAATTCTTTTGCAATAGTGACAGCATCTCTTGTTTTTTCACAGATTTCTGATTTCAGATATCCGGGCCGATCATAGGAAATAACCCGTGCAATTTTTGCAATTGATGTATCAATCGTACGCCAGCATTTGTGAGAAGAGGCTCCGCCAGCTTCAAGAACTACAGTGTACTTTCCGGTGCCTGAAACATACATAGACATTTTATGATTATCCACATCAATTTCCAATGTATCTACCTTACCGCTCAGCTTTATTTCCTGAGCAGATGAGGCGTTCAAAAAAGAAAACTGTATCCAGAAAATAAAATTGATGGAAATAAATGTTTTCAAGTACATTAATTTGAAATTATTTAGATTTATAGAGGCACATACATTGTGTATTGACGACATAAAAATAAGCCTATGTCGTCAATAATCATTATATCTATTCCTTATTTTTGTTTATTGTCATCAAAAATTTGCTGACCCGCATATATTAATTCGTTGCAATTCAACGGAAGCAATGTAAACAATACAACCGCTGTCAGGAAATTTCTACTTTCGATAGTCTGATGTGTTAATTTAATTTTGATAAATATGGTAAATTAAATACGCCACACAGACGAACCGTACATCCCGAATGATACTATAATTCTAATACATGGTGATTTTCATTTTTCAAAAAATCAATCATTGCTTGTATGACTTTATCCGGTTCTTCTTCTTGTGGAAAATGCCCGCTTGATATAAGTTTGACGGTCTTTGAATTGCTAAATGCCGAAGTAAATTTATCCACATAGGATGACTTAATTACAAGATCTTTCATCCCCCAAATAAAAATGGCGAAATTCAACCCAATAGGACCTCCAAAGTCGTGAACAATCAGGGTGATATTGACTAATTTTTTTTCAAAGAACAAATTTTTCAAGCGTATTACTGTGATTTTGAGTCGTGTAGTCATAATGCTCCGGTTTGTCAGAAAGCCCGAAACCGATGTGGTCAATGACCATACATCTGAATTTCGATTTCAGATTTTTATATAACCCTATCCGGACTTGGTTGTTTTTATATGATTACAATTTCCCCTTATATTTTGGGTCATAATCCACCAACCACTGGATGCCGTATTTGTCTGCAAACATTCCAAAATATGAACCCCATGGACTATCGGCAATGGGCATTTCAATTTTACCTCCTGAAGAGAGTCCATTGAATAATTTGTCTGCCTCTTCCCTGCTTTCGGCACTGATAGAAATAGAATATCTGTTGCCATTTTCCATTTTTTGTCCCATCTTCATTTTATCTAAAAAGTCGGAAGCCATTAAAATATTCTTACCAATGGGCAAAGCAATGTGCATTATTTTGTTTGCTTCATTTTCTACCACTGGATTTTCGGGGCTTGACATATCTTTGTAACGTATTACCGTTGCAAATTCACCACCAAAAACTGATTTGTAAAAATTGAAAGCCTCTTCGGCATTTCCGTCGAATTGTAAATAAGGATTGATAAGTGCCATAATTATTATATTTTAGTTTGAAGTCATTTAAAAATATTGTTCAGAATCCTTGGGCTTGAAAATCATTTTTGCGATAAAGTTGCTAACAATTCTTCCAGATAGTCCAGTGTCATGGTAAATCCTTCTTTGAAGCCCATTTCAATCATTTTTTCCATACGCTCAAGAGATTCATTGTAAATGCTGACACTCACTTTTGTCCTTCCGTTTTGTTCGCTGAAACTCAAATCCCATTCAGAACCCGGCAATTCAGGGTTTTCATCTTTGTCTGCAAATGTATTCAACATTTTGAAATTGGTCTTTGGACTAATAGAAATATATTTCTGAATTGACCAGCGTTCATGTCCTTCCGGACTGACCATAGCATAAAAATCTTCGTCCCCCGACTTCAAAATTCATAACTTTTGTTCTAGATTCCCATGGTTTTGGTGCCCACCACTGGTCAAGTATTTCCTGATTGGTAAACGCATCCCATACCAGCGAAAGGCCGGCTGCAAATTCCCTGATTATATATACCGTTTTTGTTGTTTTGTCCATGGTAAAATCAAATTTCAAATTCATATTTGTTTCCAAAAAATCTTTTAATGAAATATTAATAATATGATTCCATCCCGCTTCAAAATTATGGAAAGCAAAATCTTTAACATCAGCCTGAAAAGTATCCAAACCTGAATGTGTGACTTTTAGTCTGGTTTTATCTCCTTCATCAAACAACTCAAAAGTCAGGAATGACTCACCCTCATAGCCCACATAGCACCAGGTATGAGTAAGTTTTTGCTCGGGAATAACTTCGATTATTTCGCAATGGTGCAGATATTGCACTCCACCTTCTTCACCTGCTGTAAACTCGAAGATGCATCCAACTTCAACTTTAAAATTTGGCAAATCAAAATACCATTGTTTCATTAACTCTTTTTCAGTTAAGGCACGCCAAACATCTTTTCTCTTGGCTTCAAAAATTCTTTCTATAGAAAATGATTGTTTCTTCATTTTTCCAGTTTTTTAATGGTGGATAATACTATGTCAAGTTGATTAAATCGCGTTTCCCAAATTTCTCTGAATTGTGCTAACCAATTGTCTATTTCTTTCATTTTGTCAGGGTTAAGCTGGTAGTAAATTTCTCTACCCTGTTGCTCTTGTCTTACCAACTCACATTCGGTTAGAATTTTGATATGTTTGGATACTGCTTGTCTGCTTGTATCAAAATGTTCTGCTAATGCGCCTGGCGTCATTGCCTGTAAAGCAATCAGCCCAACAATGGCTCTTCTTGTCGGGTCTGCAATGGCTTGAAATACATCTCTTCTCATGATAATAATTTATACACATGAAACTATTCGGTTGCAAATATATGTGCAACTTTTCGGTTTCGCAAATTTATTTTACAAATTTTTATTTTTTTCCTAAAATCTCTGTTGATTGCCTGTGGAGCAGGTCTAAAATTTTATCTTAACAATAACTTGAATTGGATTAAAAATGGATTCAATAGATGACGTATTTTCCATAGCTGGTAATTCATTGGTGACCGGAAATAATTTGGTGGAGATCTTTTCATTTTTCATATTCATGATACTCAAATTGCTTTCCGCGCCGATATAAATATTCTTAAACAGGTGATAATTTATTCCAATAGTAGGTGTGACTCCTACCCCATTTTTATTATTATCAAATTGATTCATTTCTCCTGTAAATCCGCCACCCACGACTCTGGATGATGTCGATGTTAAATATGTCATGTCCAAAGCCAAATAAGGTGTAAATTTTTTCTGATCAAAAATATACTCATAACCTATTCTAAAAACCTGCTCTTTATAGTCACTATTGTCATTCCAGTTGTCTGGTGGTTTTTCATTGGATCTGGTGATCGGTCTGTAATAGGTCAACCTGATCGCATTGTTTTTATTGATCCATCTTTTGTAAGTGATATTGTTGATGGGAACCACATAGTATAAATGTACAAATAATATTTCCTGACTTTTTTGGTGCATGAGCTACATGGATAATACCCACGGATATTTCATTTTTTTTATAGTCCACACTTTGGCCATATCCAGTCGTCAGGATGACCACAAAAAAGAGTGACAATAATAACTTTTTCATCAAATTTTGTTTTGTGCCGGCGAATGAAAATTGAATTTTTTCTTCATTGCCTCAGGATCAAATCGTTGAAAATGGACAGGTGAATGCCTTTATATCTATACAAAAGGATTAAGTATTTGTTTTGATGATTTCAATTGGTTTAAATTTTTCGAAATTACTAACAGTCAAGTATAAGCGTAGTGCGGGATTACGGAGCAATTCAATGCCTGCCTACCGACAAATTTCT
>JADKGI010000019.1 GCA_016722285.1 Saprospiraceae bacterium | reverse complement strand
GACCACACATTTCAATTGAAAATTTCATCATGTCTTGTCAATCCACGTGCATGTCATGAGACTGAGTTGAATTATATACAAGCTGAAACCAAGAAAAATATAGCTGTTGTCGGGGGAGGCCCTGCCGGTATGGCCTTTGCGCATATTGCGGCATTCAGAGGCCATCGTGTCATTTTGTTTGAAGCTTCAGACAGTATAGGTGGACAGTTTAATCTGGCTAAAGAAATACCAGGTAAGGAGGAATATGCAGAGACTATACGATATTATAAACAAATGTTGTCTAAATATAAGGTAGAGATAAAACTAAAACATAAAGCACAATTAAGAGACTTTCTGGATAACAATTATGATGAAGTAGTACTTGCTAATGGTATAATACCCAGGCAAATAGATATTCCAGGGTCTGATCATCCTAAGGTAGTGGGATATACTGAGGTATTGAACCATAGTAAGGAAATTGGAAAATCAGTGGCAATTATCGGATCAGGTGGTATCGGATTTGATATAGCTGAATTTTTGTCTCATTCTGACACAGAGTCACAAGACATAGAATATTTTTTGAATGAATGGGGAGTTGATTCTAAAATACTACATGCAGGAGGATTTAAAGGAAGCTGAAATTTCGCCATCTCCGAGGGAAATATTTCTTTTAAAAAGATCAAAAGGTAAGCACGGCAATACACTTGGTAAAACCACTGGATGGATCCATAAAGCAAGTCTGATAAACAAAAAGGTAAATATGCTGTCTGATGTAACTTACTTAAAAATTGATGATAATGGCCTTCATATAGAAATCAATGGACAAATAGATATACTGAATGTAGAAAATATTGTCGTTTGTGCCGGCCAACTTCCTAACAGAACTCTTTATAATGAACTTAAAGACAATGGATTAAATCCACATTTGATTGGAGGTGCAGACGAAGCATTAGAATTGGATGCGAAACGAGCAATTTATCAGGCTTGCTATCTCGCAGCCAAAGTATAAAATAGTTTTAGGTTTTAAATTTAAAAAATTTTAAAAAATATAAGATGTTGAAATATGTAGTTTTTATGATTGGTTTGATGCTTTGTAGTTGCTCCAAAGATAAAATGGCAGATATGGTGATAACCAATGCAAATATTTATGCCGTGGATACAACGTATGCCAATGCTAATACAATTGCCATAAAAGGCGGTTTAATTTTAAAGGTTGGTTCGGAAGAAGACATCAAACCACTAATCGATAAAAACACAGAAATTATTGATGCTAATGGTAATTTTGTGATGCCGGGTTTTATTGAAGGGCATGGGCATTATTCAGGCTTGGGGTACAGCCTTATCAATCTTAATTTTTTGAAAACCAGAAGCTGGGAAGATATCGTAAGTGCTGTAGGCCAAAGAGCAAAAGAGACTAAACCTGGGGAGTGGATAATCGGTCGGGGGTGGCATCAGGAAAAGTGGGACAGCATTCCCAGGCAAAACATGTATAACTATCCATTCCATTATACTTTGAGTGAAGTTTCTCCAGAAAACCCGGTATTACTTTATCATGCTTCCGGTCATGCAGTGTATGCCAACCAAAAAGCAATGGAAATGGCCGGAATTAATAAAGAAACACCCAATCCGGTAGGAGGAGAGATAGTTAGAAATGCCCAGGGAGAAGCAATAGGTGTTTTTGAAGAACGCGCGATGGGTGCTTTCAGGCAAAGATATAATGAGTATATTTCTACGCTGGATAAAAAAGTACTTGACTCAGTATGGTATTCAGCGATAGTAAAAGCCGAAGATGAATGCCTAAGTAAGGGTATCACTTCTTTTCAGGATGCCGGCAGTTCTTTCGATGAGTTGGATAAATATGAAAAATTGGCTAAAGAAGGTAAAATGAGAGTTAGACTTTGGGCTATGGCCAGGCATCCGGCTAAAGAACTTGAAGGGAAAGTAGGGAATTATAAAAGGATAAATGTTGGAAATAATTTTTACACTTGCAATGCCATTAAATCAGAAGTAGATGGCGCACTTGGAGCATTTGGAGCCTGGTTATTGGAAGCGTATAATGACAAACCCGGATTTAAAGGACAAAATACAACAGATATATATGATGTAAAGAAGATTGCTGATATCGCATACGAAAATGGCATGCAGTTTTGTGTTCACGCGATCGGAGACAGAGCTAATCGGGTAGTACTCGATATTTATGAAGGGATAATGAGTAAAAATCCGTTAAAAAAAGATCTTAGATGGAGGATCGAGCACGCCCAACATCTGGATACTTTGGATATACCCAGATTTGCCAAATATGGAATAATAGCTTCGATGCAAGGAATTCACTGTACTTCGGATGCTCCGTTTGTAGTAAAGAGATTGGGTACAGAAAGAGCCAGGCTTGGAGCCTACGCATGGAGATCTCTTTTAGATAAAGGAGTTGTGGTGGCAAATGGTACTGATGCCCCGGTAGAAGATGTAGATCCCATCAAGAGTTTTTATGCTTCTGTGACGCGCAGGAGAGAAGATACAGGACTAGTTTTTTTCCCGGAACAGAGGATGACTAGGGCTGAAGGATTATATTCTTATACTTTGGGTAATGCATTTGCGGCATTTGAAGAAAAAATTAAGGGAAGCATCAGGCCTGGCAAAGTGGCGGACTTTGTTATTATATCTTAAGATCCTTTCAGATGCTCTGATGACGATATACTGAAAACCAAAGTATTATATACTATTTCTGATGGAAAACTGAGATTTAAGTCCTGAGAATTTCAACTAATATTAATATAAATGATGAAAAAACACTGGTATGATTACATACCGCATCCTGTAGTTATGCTTTTTGGTATGTTGGTTGCGGCATGGCTAATGAGTTATGTCATTCCACCCGGCACATTCGAAAGAGTAGAAATAGATGGTAGAATGAGCGTAGTCCCCGGCTCATATAAAGCAATAGTTGCAAATCCAATGTCAATAATGGATTTATTTATGGCTCTTCCTCTGGGTTTTAAAACTGCGGTTGATATCATATTTATTGTACTTGCTAGTGGTGTGATGTTTGGCTTTATGGAGCAGTCGGGCGCTATAGAAAACGCTGTTGGTACCTTGGTAAAAAAACTTGGGCTTGAGCGCAAATATCTTATTGTGGTAATTATGACTTTTATTTTTGGCTCGTTAGGAGTATTTGTAGGATATGAAAATAATATTGCCATGGTGCCTATTGCCTGTTTATTAAGCCTTGCGATTGGTGGTGATCTGATGCTGGCAGCGGGCATTTCAGTTGGAGCCATTACTATTGGTTTTGGGTTATCACCAGTCAATCCATACACAATAGGAACCGGACAAAAAATAGCGCAACTTCCTTTGTTTTCAGGCTGGGAGCTCCGGACAGGTCTTTGCCTTACAGCGTTGAGCATTTTGGCTTATTTCAATGTAAGATACTTTACTAAAATAAATCATGAACCAGAACGAAGCCTGGCGATAGGAATTGAAAAACATGGATTTGAGTTATCGAAACCTATTAGTAACTATAGTATGACTTCCAGAGATATATCGATTTTTCTTTCATTCATTGGAGGCATCATTGTCATATTATATGGAGTATTTGTTCATCATTGGTTTATTAATCAGATATCTGCCATCTTCTGTATGGTCACGCTTATCATTGGCATTATTAACGGAAACAGCGGTAAGGAATTCGGGACAATCATACTTAAATCTATAGGGGAAGTGGCTCCCGGAGCCTTTATGGTTGGGCTGGCCACATCTATTAAAGTGGCATTGGATATGGGGCAGATCAGTGATACAATTTCTCATTTTATGTCCCAATCGCTTGTTGAATTACCTTTGGCATTATCTGCCGTGGGAATGGCAATCGCACAATCTATGATGAATTTTGTAATCCCTTCCGGAAGTGGGCAGGCACTTGCGACATTACCTGTGATGGTTCCTGTGGGTGAAGTATTGGGCATGACAAGGCAAAGTACAGTTTTTGCATTTCAGATTGGAGATGGTATTTCCAATTTAATTAACCCTTCACTCGGAGGGATTGTGGCTATGCTAAGTATGTGCAGAATTCCTTTTGACAGATGGCTCCGTTTTATTTTCCCACTTTTTCTGATTGTTTTGGCAATATCACTTATTTTTGTAGGCCTAAGTGTGCCTCTTCACTATGGCCCTTTTTAGATTTATAATAAATGATTACACAGATAGGCCACATTTTTTTATTGTTTTTTCAAACTTTAGTATCATTGAAATCTGATGCCATAAAGTTTCTTTTTATCTCAGGGTTGATAGCTTTAATCATTTTTTCATCCATGATATGGGTCACATGGCATTTTGCCGCAAGTGCTTCAGAACACATTTCTTCATTGACATCATGGGATTGGGCTCTTGAATCACCCATATTTGGTATTGTAATTGGCATAGGTGTTATATTTGTTTTTATTTTGATAATGAAATATATATTACTTATCATTTTATCTCCGATCTTAAGTTGCATTTCTGGAAAAAGTGGAAAATAATCAACAAAATATTGTATCGTCAGTTCGGTTATCCTTTCTCCGTTCAATGGCAAGGAGTGTCAGAATCAATTCGAGAAATATGATAAGGGAATTGATTTTAACCATTCTCTTACTTATTGCAGGTTTGATACCAATATTAAGTGTTATTGCTCTTCCTTCGCTGTTTTTAGTACAGGCATACTTCACTGGTTTTGGTATTTTAGATTATTATTTGGAGAGACATCAGACATTCAGCCAAAGTGTTACAACAGTTTATGATCATAAATGGGCAGCCATTTCATTAGGAGGAATTTTTATGCTTTTATTTGCTGTACCAGTAATTGGGGTCATTTTGGCTCCATATTTGGCGACTGTGACCGGAACAAAATATTTTATTAAAAACAAATAAATAGTATAGGTTTTATGCAGGAATACGCACAGATACTCAATTATGCCATACCCCTTTTTATGGTTTTGATTGCAATCGAATATGGGGCAAGTTGCTTTATGCATGTTGGAGTAAACCGCCTTTTTGACACCATTTCCAGCTTGAGTTCAGGAGTTACAAATGTGATCAAAGATGTATTGGGACTGGTAATTGTTTTGGTAAGTTATGAGTGGTTTTATACACATTTTGCTATTTTTGATATTAAATCGACTATTTCACTTTATATTTTGGCGTTCATAGGGACCGATTTTGCCGGATATTGGGTACATAGATGGAGCCATGAGATCAACTTATTCTGGAACCGGCACATTATACATCATAGTAGTGAAGAGTACAACCTTTCGTGTGCGCTGCGGCAATCGGTTTCTCAAATATTTGCATTATTCACGTTTACTTTTCTTCCCATGGCAATACTTGGAATTCCAACCAGAATTATAGCAGTTGTTGGTCCAATACAACTATTTGCCCAGTTTTGGTATCATACCAGGCTTATAAGCAAGATGGGTTGGCTTGAATATATTTTGGTTACACCTTCGCACCATCGCGTTCATCATTCTATCAATAAGGAATATATGGATAAGAATTACAGTCAGATCTTTATTATCTGGGACAAATTATTTGGTACTTTTCAGCCTGAATTGAATGATATTCCTCCAGTTTACGGTGTCACCAGGGCAGTAAAAACCTGGAATCCCTTGATAATAAACTTTCAGCATATCTGGCTTTTATTTAAAGATGCCTGGCGGACTGATTCATTTGTGGACAAGGTTAGAATTTGGTTTATGCCTACCGGCTGGCGTCCTGTGGATGTAGTTGTAAAATATCCTGTACCTTATACTGAAGATGTGTACCATCGTCCAAAATATGAGACAGAAGCATCCTTTGCCTTTAAGATTTGGTCATTCATTCAGCTTCTCATCACCCTGGCTCTAATGATGTTTCTATTTAATAATATTGGGAATATCGAAATGAGTGGAATCGTATGGTATGCAATCTTTCTTTTCATTTCTATATTTGCATATACGAGCCTTATGGATGGTAATGTGCAAGGCGTTATTGCAGAAAGCATTAAGTTTGTTTTAGGCATGTGGCTATTTTGGACAAATGGCAATTCCTGGTTCGGTCTTGAAAGAATGATGTCTGCAGGGAATGGTATTTTATTGGTCTATTTGATGATTTCTTTATTGGCAAGTTTTTATTTTTTCATTGCGGACAGACCTGTCGAAACCTATATTAATGATTATGAATTAGAAAAAGTATAAAAAAATCATGAAAGTGATTCTGGTACCTTATTTAATTGATCTTTTAATATTGAATTAATCTACTGTTATACAGTTGGTAAAATATATAGTAAATTCTACCTTTATCTATAATTGTAATATTTTGCCATAAATAAAGCAAATCCCAAGTCCTGATAACCATCATTGCATGTTATCAGGATGCAATGGTCCTAATTAAGTGACTTATAAATTTTGTGATTGCTATTGTATTTTTTAAATTCTGACTATTTGTGTCAATCAGGTTTTTATTCTGGTGACTTTTAATGGATATCAGGCGGTATTTGCCATATAATATCCCAGAAAGCTTAAGTTTAGACGCACTGGAGTGGAAACATCTTTTATAAGATACATTGGACGGAAGTCTGGACTTGTCTTTAATGATCTAAAGAGATTTTAAATTAAGTATCATATAAAAGCCAATAAATAAACGTGCTTATAAATTTTTGGTGTTTGCCTTTTACCGTGAAATCAAAAAGTCCTTCTATTTTAAGGGAAGGATTTGGATGGGTAAATTTAGAGGAATGGTTTGGTTTTTGTTTCCCATTTTATATCAATCCCTGCGCACCCACAAGCCGCAGTTTATGGCTTCTTCATTAGATCATGATATGGTAGTAACTGAATTTTATACCCATCCCCCCGCCCCTTCCCTTGAAAAGGAAGGGGTGACGCTCTAGATTGGTTTGGAATAGTAAATTTTAACTATTGTTACTTCGTATCAAATATTTGATTCAATTTATCCATTTAAATTAAGTACTATATAAAAGCCATTGAATAAACAGGCTTATAAATTTTTGGTGCTTATCTTTTACAGTGACTTCAAAAGTCCTTCCATTTTAAGGGAAGGATTTAGCCCGCCTGCCCCGAAGATGGCAGGCTTGGGTAAATTTAAAGGAATAAATATTCAAAATTTAATGTCGTATTAGTTGACATTAATTAATTTAATGTATATCTTTGTGACATGAATATCGAAAAACGAACATACAACAATACCAGTCGTGCCAAAAATGCTGACAAATCGACCATCAATATTATTCATACCACGGGGCTATTATGGACAAAGTACGCTATCAATGATATCACATTGGAAATGATTGCGGAGCATTCCGGACTTACCATTCGTACCCTGTTAAGAAAATTTGGAACCAAAGAAAATTTATTTGAAGCATGTTTAGCCTATGACGCTGCACATGTTAAAAAGAAAAGAAACATGGCTAGAAAAGGGGACATTGGCCACATCGTAAGCACACTGATTGAAAACTATGAAGAGATGGGCGATGCATCTATCCGTACTATTTTCTTAGAGCCGGATATGGAAATAGCCAGGAAAATCGGACAAACAGGAAGAGAAACACACAGGGCATGGTGTGCACAGGTATTTGAGCCTTTCCTGCCTGAACAGAATGCAAATTCCTATGACATGACCTGACCACTTTTATCACCGCAACTGAAGTGTACTTATGGAAACTTTTGAGGAGGGATCTCGGCAAAAGTAAGGAAGAGACCATTGCCATATTTACGAATCTGCTGCGAGGCCTGGTTATCATTCAACATCAAAAATTGGGTATATGAAGCTCTTAAACATCCTTTTTGTGACCATTGATGCTGGAGGAAATATCCCACCTGTATTTGGTTTTGCAAAACAATTACTGGAACGAAATCACAACATCTATTTCCTGAGTGAACCATGCTTGGAGAAAGCTATTAAAAATTTAGGTGCTGGTTTTATACCATTTGATGATTACTTCACCAAAAGTGACCGGAAAGATGATATCTTAAAGGACTGGAACGCAACTCTACTGAATAACCCTGTTTTTGATAATGTCATTTTTGGTCCATCTGAAACATTGGTCAAACAGACCATAAAAGCTTCACAAGGTCATGCTATAGATGCGATAGTGGTTGACATATTGCTATTGCCCGCAATCATTGCTGCAGAGTTTTTACAAATTCCCAAATTCCTGCTATTCCATATGCCCGAATACATGCCAGGCCCAAACAAGCCACCTGGCAACCTTGGACTTTCACCCGGGCAAGGACTATTTTATCGAATAAGGGACAAAATCTTAGGGAAAATGATGGTCATTAAGTTCAATGATTATAAAAAGCAACTTAATAAATTACGATTGGCTTTGAATCTTCCACTTTTGGAAAATACGATTGATTTGGTCAACAATGCTGACCTGAGAATCATCCAGACCTTGAGAAGTTTTGATATACCTGTAGAGCCCGCTCCCTCAAATGTCAGATATTCAGGTCCTGTATTGGATGACCCCGATTGGGTGCAAACAGAAGATTGGATAAATCCATGGGCACAAGATGATCAACGACCTTTGGTCATTATTTCATTTTCATCTACTTTCCAAAATCAAAAGAAAGTAATTCAAAATTGCTTACTTGCACTGGAAGAAATGGAAGTCAGAGGTTTGGTCACGTTGGGCCTGGCCATGGAAAACGAGTATTTTGACATTCCCAAAAATGTGATCATGATGCCTTCTTTGAGACATTCATTGGTATTCCCAAATGCAGATCTGGTCATTTCGCATGCTGGCCACGGGACGATTATTAGGGCATTGTCTTACGGTGTGCCTTTAATATGCATGCCTATGGGTAGGGATCAATACGATAATGCGATAAAAGTAGTCCGACAAAATTGTGGTCTGAAATTATCTGCTCAATCCAATCCGGCACAAATAAAAAATGCCATTAATAAAATACTAGCTGACTCAAATTATAAAATACAGGCCAACAGATTGAAAAATGACATTTTAGCATCACAGCACATAGAAGAAGTTGTACTCGAGCTGGAAAATATAGTTTCTATGAATAATAATTGTCCTAAAAAATAAAATCATTCATCATGCAAAAGTATACTTTCCTTTTGGTTTTTGGTTTCTGTCTGGTGGCTGGTCATAGCCAATCTTTTAAACTCACCGTAAACAACGGCTATGGCTCGGGCACATATCAAAAGGGCGACACCATCCACATCTGGGCAGAAGAAAATGACCAGGAGAAACCTTTTCAATCCTGGACAGGGGACATCAAATACATTGAGAATAAAAGAAATTGGCATGTCACCCTTGTTATGCCTGATAAGGATGTGATTTTATCGGCTAATTATGGCAATCTTCCTCAAAATATTTTTTCTG
Source organism: Saprospiraceae bacterium (assembly GCA_016722285.1). Lineage (GTDB taxonomy): Bacteria > Bacteroidota > Bacteroidia > Chitinophagales > Saprospiraceae > OLB9. The sequence goes on along the minus strand of JADKGI010000019.1, from coordinate 96,983 downwards.
ATATTAAATACATTTCTGGTTCCAATGGCGCAAAAGTAGAAGTTGGGTTGGCAATCCCACCAAATTATAAGGCAATAGTTTGGCTTTTTAATGGTAAAAATTCAAAGGGAAAATCATGGAATACAAACATCGAAAAGAAGCAATGGGTCGATGAATTATTGCTCAATAATTATGCAGTCCTGACCATGGACTCCTATGAAGTGACCATCCAAAATGACGAAGATGGCAATGGTGAGTTTGGATTTTATTATACTGGAGACACTTTGACCAATAAAGATCTGATAAATGTAAAAATGGTAAAAAATGCGCTTTTGAGTGACAACATCATTCAACCCAATGACCAGCACATTGCTTGTGGATTCAGTAGCGGTGGGGCATTCGCAGAAGTCCTTGCTGCTGTGTATGGTTGGCCTATGAGTTTTAGTTATAATGGCAGTGGAATAGAGTACATTGCAAAAATTTCAACAACACCGCATTTCCAATGCAACTCTGTCAATGATGTGGATGACGATGGACTCAGGAATGTAAAAGGTTATGCCAATTATCAACATTATTTAAAGAATGCCGTATGCGCCAAGTGGATACTTCAAGATAAGCAGCCACTTTACAGAGAGCGATTTCATCGTGCTGGTGGTGTGAGTATTGAGCGATCAAAAATTATCTTCCAGGGTCTAAAAGATAATGGCGCATTGGACAATAAAAATTATTTGAAAATATCTCCTGCTATCTTAAAGAATGATTATACAACCAATCCATCAAAATATGATGCGATATTTGGAAATTTGGGACCTGTCCAAATTGACAATGTCTTCGATCAATTGGAAGTTTGTTATGCTTTGCATGCTTTCAGATCGGACTTCAATGGTGACATGTTGGATTTTATGGAAAGATTGTGTTTTGGCAATCAATATACACTTACAGTGAATGGTGGCTACGGAAGTGGAATGTACAAACCTGGAGATCCGGTACATGTATGGGGAGGCGAACAACCAAATAATAAGATTTTTATACGTTGGCAAGGAGAAACTCAATATCTGAAAAACATTAATGAGTGGCACACGACACTGACAATGCCTGATCAGGATGTCATCATCACGGCTTTCATCCCTGAACTGCCTGCGAATACGGAAATGAAAAACCTGAATATAAAGGCCGCCGAAAATATAAAAAAAGTGACCCTATTTTTTCCACCCAAACAAGATTTAAAAGGGGTGGTATGGCTTTGGCACGGCACCAATGGTTTTGGTGTCAATTGGAGCAAAAATTACGATATGTACAGTTATGCCAAGTATCTCATGTATCATCATTATGCAGTGGTAGCCACAGATTGTGAAGAACGTACGCTTGACATGGATCTCAATGGTGATGGGCTATACAGGTATTCCTTTGGTATAGATTCCAATCTAATTGATCAGGCGAATATCAGGGCTTTAAGAGATACATTTATCCATCGAGGGTTGATGGATGATAGTACGACCAACTTTGCAGCGGGTTTTTCAGCTGGTGGTGCTTTTTCAGAATTCCTCCCCAATATTTTTGATTGGAAAGCCAGTTATAACCAAAGTTCTGCAGGTATAGAAGTACTCTCATTAAACGCAACAAAGCCATATTACCATGTCATTAGTAGAAATGACAATCACCCGGATGTAGGTCCGGAAGGGGTCTTAGAGTCCATCGAATATGCACAAAACTATTTGGACCGGGACGTCTGTATGGAACTCCAGCTATATGATAGTCAACCATTACATCCTGAACGATTTGCACTGGATGGAAGTATTTCTGTAGAAAAATCGAGAGCTATCTTTGCTGAGATCAAGAGCAACAATGGGTTAAACAGTGACCATACACTAGCCTTGTCCCCAAACGAAATGATAGAGTTTGTTTCTAATAATCCAAACAAATTTCCTGCTATAGCATCGCTAACACAAGCCAAAAAGTTTTGTCATTGATCAACTTGGCGTCACTTATGGCTACCATATATTCAAATCAGAATACAATGGCAGAAGCTTAGATTTTTTGAGAAATCATGCAACATGCCTGTTTCAACAGATGAAATTGAAACAAATATTTGCAATTTTCTTTGTTATCCTAATCCCACTTCAAATACAATTTTTATCAAAGATTATGAGGGACTTATAGCAGTATATGATCAAGGATCAAAACTCGTAACTAAGGTGGAAGGAAGCAGTGTTGACTTGTCAAATTTGCCTGTTGGCCTCTATTATCTTAAAACAGCAAAAGGAGTACAAAAAGTGGAGTTGATTAAATAGATTAGACCAATACAGTGTGAATCAAATGCGTGGGAAGTTTTTACATCGCTCAAAACAATTGCTTGCAGAACCCTGAGATATCGATCTTGAAATCAATCCATAAATACCAGAATTCACAACTAGCCAGTATCTGCAAACATCGATCAAACCTACTTTCACTTTACAATGAGAAACTAACTTATCCTTTTGATACTATAGAAACATTTGTGCGTTGATATAAAATAGTTTGATAAATAGCTTTGCAGATAAAGAAACAGAAAAGAATTGGGATGGCGAAAAATCTATAATTGAAAATCAAATTCTCCCGTCGTTTTTATGTTGCACGGTACTGGCGGTAATGGAACTGTCATGTACGATAATTCAGGATTTAAGGAAATCGGAGAGTCTGAAAATATTCTGAGGGTGATTACAAGTTCATTGAGAAGGTGTATCATCAATGAGGGAGTTCAGGAAACAACAGCAAAGTGGAATTCTCAGCCTGCGGAAAATTGGTTCTATTGCGCGTATGTGGCACCTCACGACGACGTCAAATTTTTAAAAGAAGTACTTATAGTCAAAAGAAATTAAATTGCGAAAAATATTAATTTTAATACGTTCAGAATCAAACGATTAAAATTCAAAATTTTGAAAGTATAATGAAATAGGCCTTAAATATAAAATGGATAAAAACCGGGTTTACTTTGTGGGATTCTCCAACGGTGGTCAGATGTGTGCCAAACTATCCATTCAAATGAGTGACAAAATTGCAGCCATTTTCGAAAGCGCGAGTTCCTTTTCTTTTGATACTACCTTCATTCCAATACGAAAACTGCCGATTTTGTTTCAAATAAGGAATGCCGATTATGGACCGGGAGGCTCTGGACTGGAATTACTTTTGGCCAATTTGCAAGTAGCCTTAAAGACACCCGGATTCAAACCTCATACCATTTCACAGACACTCATTAAGAGTTTTGATCTGAATCCGAATTAAACGATCAAGGGTGATACAAATACCATCGTAGTTGCAACCTATGTCCCCAATGATGGCAATACAAAAAACAACTTTCATTTAGAATTAATCAAAGGACTTAAGCACGCTTACCTAAACGGAACAAACCAGTGGTTTAATGCAGCCAAAGTAAACTGGACCTGGTTAAAATCGTTTAGCTTGCAATGATTGAAAACTTCTCATGTTCAATATTTTGAAGTATACTTAATCATGTGTTAAATTTCGATATTACCTGTAAATCATCTTTTTAGCACAGTTTGGTAGATTTATTTAGCAACAACAAGGCTATATATATTACAATGATTTTCCTTAATCTGGGTTTTTATAACCAGACTAATTAAAATTTGTTTTTCCACATCATGCTTTCCACAGGTTTGTCCGTTCGTTGAGTGTACTTAGCACTTGTCTTTTTGTTGTAATAATTATTAATGTCTCCTTCGACTTTAAAATATATAAGTTGTCCGATAGGCATACCGGCATAGACCCGTACCGGTTGTACACAAGATATCTCCAAAGTCCAGGTATTACAAAATCCGACATCACCTTTGCCGGCTGTGGCATGGATGTCGATGCCCAATCTGCCAATACTTGATTTTCCTTCCAGAAAAGGGACTGTATGATGGGTTTCTGTATATTCCTCTGTAACTCCGAGATAGAGGGTTCCCGGCATTAAAACAAAACCTTCATGTTCAATCTGAAAATGCTTTATTTTATTATGTTTTTTGGCATCCAATTCATGAGATTCATATACGGCGAGCCATTTTCCTAAATGAACATCATATGAATTAGTCCCAAGGCAGTCAGGCCTGTATGGTTCAATGACAATATTACCGTCCTTAATACTTTTAAGTATTTCAACATCAGTCAAAATCATGTATTATAATTTTTGTGTGAAGGTAGGAATTTTAACAAAAATATGGTTTTAAATCACTGCAATTCTATGCATGTTATTCTTCATCAATAATGTCTAATATAGATTGCCTTTTTCTATTCAAAATAAGTTGGGTCACGTCTGGTCTTGAGTAGTGGCCGCAAACATCAAAATTTTGCCTTTCTTCCAGTACTCTGTTAAAATCAATCTTTTCGATGATTAATCCTTCTTTGGACACTGTTGGTGGCACAATCCATTTTCCGTCCGGTCCGGCAATACAGGAACCGCCATTTGCCAAAACATAGGGTGCCTTTTTTAAGATTTTTTCTAAGTGTGGTGTATCTTCCGGAAAATCTTCTCTTCTCATCAATCCGGAAACTGATACTACAAACGATCGTGATTCCAAAGCAATAAACCGGGTTATATCAATAGTATTCCTTTCACTTCCCGGCCATACTGCAATATGCAGATTCTCTCCCATTCCATAAAGTGCCGTCCTCGGCAATGGCATCCAGTTCTCCCAACAATTTAAACCTCCTACTGTAAATTGTTTTAATGGATGTACTCGCAAGCCATTTCCATCTCCGGGTGACCAGGTCAATCGCTCTTCATATGTTGGCTGAAGTTTACGGTGAATTGACTTTATTTCCCCCATCGAATCGATATATACAAGGGAGCAGTACAGACTGTGTCCCCCTCTATTAAGCGCCTTTTCTATTATACCCAAATATATAGAGGTCCCGTATTCTTTCGCAAGGATACAAATCTCTTTCAGATCACCATTCTCTATCATGACAGCATTGCGAATATAATGAGCATGTAATTCTTTTTGAACCTGTGAATCCCATTCAGCTCCATCTGTTAGTGCGATCCAAAATGGATAACCAGGTAGAATTCCTTCACCAAAAACAATAAGATCACATTCTTTTTCACCTGCTTCTTTAATATATTGTGTTACTTTATCCAGGGTCCTTTCTTTATTTAACCACACTGGCGCAATCTGGGCCAGGCCTATTTTTAGCAAATTCAACATCATTTTTATTTTTAATGGACTAAAGGTGAGATCAAAATTAACAGTTATTCCATTATATTGTTAGGATGATATAAAATACCCGATAAAAAAGATTATGTAACCCAGATCACATTTCCTGAACTAATTACATCCTACATTTGTATTCAATTAAATATTAAAACAACTTACAAACATGAAATTTTCAGAAATAATAAATAGCGAAACTCCGACTCTGGTAGATTTTACAGCTTCATGGTGTGGTCCATGTAAGGCTATGGCACCAGTTTTAGAACAATTGGCAACAAATATTGGGGATAAAGGTAAGATCATAAAGATTGACGTGGATAAAAATCCGGCCATCGCCGACAAAATGAAAATCCAGGGCGTTCCTACTTTCGTTCTATACAAAAAAGGAGAGATACTTTGGAGACAATCAGGAATGCAATCATTAAATGAACTTCAGACCTTGATAGAAGGGGCACAGTAGCTAATCGCTTATAAATTCCACAGTCTCCACCCAGTGTACTGCCTTTTTATGAGTAAAATCTTTGATTTGATGTCTGCAACTGAATCCATTAGCTACGATTGTAGTGCCCTCCTCTGCTTTCTCAATTTCAGGGATTAAAACAAGGCCTGCAATCTTTTTTGAGATTTCAAAATGTTCTGCTTCATACCCAAATGAACCAGCCATGCCGCAGCACCCTGAGTCGGGTTCTGAGTATTTTGATCCCGGGACAGAGTCGTAGATGGACTTCATACCCTGAGTGCCAATTGAGGTTTTTTGATGACAATGACCATGTAGTAAAATGTTATTTCCTTTTAGAGCGAATTTCCCTTTTAACTGGCCCGATGCCATTGCTTCAGCCAGGAAAATATCTATTGCTAATACATTGTTTCTAAGGCTATCTGCCAATTTGTCGTCATCCAGCAGATCAGGCAAGTCATCTGTCAAGGCAGAAGTGCAGGATGGCTCGCAAACTACAATTTTCATTCCCTGATGAATGAACGGCAATAACTTTTCAGCCATTACTTGCCCTGAAGTTTTTGAATCTTTTAGAAATCCATTGGAAATCCTTGGTCTTTGACAGCATCCGACTGAGGCAAGATGAACGTCAAAACCGCAATCAGTCAATAACTTAATAGCAGCTTTTCCTACTTGGGGCTCATGGTAATTAATGTATGTGTCAGCAAAGAGAGCAACTTTCATATTATTACCATGTAATCTATGATGTTTTTTGTACCACTTTTCTAATGTTTCTGAAGTGTAATTGGGCAATCGGCGACGCCTGTCAATATTCAGGAATTTCTCAGCCAAGAATTTAAATATGAAATTCCCCTGTACAAAATTAATAAGTGGAGCCTTCCATCCTGTCATTCTGGAAACCATATCCACATTGGACCGAATGGCTTTTTCACGTATGGTGATGTTTCCTTTATCATATTTTTTCTGAAGCACTTCACTTTTGAGTTTGGCCATATCGACATTGGATGGGCATTCTGACTTACACGCCTTGCAAGAAAGGCAAAGATCGAGTGCTTCTATTATTTTCGGATCAGTCAGGGAGTTGAAACCCAGTTGACCTGAAATACCTAGTCTGAGTGCGTTGGCCCTGCCCCGTGTACTGTCAATTTCATTCCCCGTGGCTTTAAAACTGGGGCACATGGTACCTCCGATGTGATTTCTACAGGCACCTACCCCGGAGCAATTATCGACCAGTGTTCCGAAAGAATGGTCTCGACGGTATTTATATACAAAATCACAAGGAGTTTCTTTATAACTGGTCCCGTATCTCAAATGCATATCCATCGGTGGAACATCGACAATAATCCCGGGATTCAGAAGTTGCTTCGGGTCGAAAATGTTTTTGACATCGCAAATACATTGATACACTTCATCACCAAAAAACTCTCTGAGTTTATGACCCCTATTTCTTCCGTCCCCGTGCTCCCCTGACCATGATCCCTTGTATTTTTTTACAAGATGAAAAACTGCATCTGACAATTCTTTCATAAGCTCAATATCTTTCACATTTTTCATGTCAAGGCCGGGACGTACATGGAGTACCCCTACGCTTGCGTGGGCATAAAGGATAGTTTCAACTTCTTTTTGATTACAGAGATCAAGGACATCCTGGATGTAGTTTGACAGGTGTTCCAGGGGGATAGCCTGATCTTCAATAAATGGAATGGGTTTTCTGCCTGAAGGATCACCCATTATTAATCCAAGACCGTTCTTCCTTAATGTCCATGAGTCATCGAGTTCTCTTGGTGTCCTTAATACAGGATAACAATAGGCTGAGCTATTGATTTGGAGCCATGAGTTAAAATCTCTGATTTTTTGATCAAGTTCTTCCTGAGACAGGCAGAAAAATTCTACAGTTAAGGTCGCTTGTGGTTCACCTACGATAAGTCTTTTATGTAATTCTTTAGTAAGATGATTCTTTATACTTTGTTCAAAAACATTATAATCCAGCATTTCTATTGCGGCAGGCTCAAAACTTACCAAATCTTTTACTTCTCTTATTGCCTGCATTCTATCATTATAATGCACCATGAATGCAGCTTTATATCCAGGTATCATTTCAAGATTTACTTTCGCCTCCAGAATAATACCTAATGTACCTTCTGACCCGGCAAAAATTTTAGCCAGATTCCAGGTTTCTGTGTTCAGATATTCATCAAGCGGATATCCCTGAACACGTCGCATGATTTTAGGGAAAGCTGATTCAATTGCTTCACTATGATCATATATTATCTTTCTGAATTCTCTGAATATTCCCCCTTCACGTGTATTTACAGTTGCTTTTTGAGACCATAACTCCTGTGTTTCGGGCTTAAGGTATAAAATAGTTCCATCCATTAATAAGATCTTGAGTTCAAGGATGTGATCAATGGTTTTACCATATTTTATACTCTTTGTTCCTGATGAATTATTGGCAATCATGCCACCAATAGTTGCCCTGCTGGTAGTAGCGGGGTCAGGAGCAAAATGCAGACCAAATGGCTTAACCTGATCATTAAGCTGGTCCCTGATTACTCCCGGCTGAACAGTAGCAAATTTATTTTCAGCATCGATTTCCAGAATCCTGTCAAAGTATTTAGTGAAATCAATGACAAAAGCATGGTTTGCCGTCTGACCAGCCAGGCTGGTAGCACTTCCACGAGGTAGAACAGGCACATTATATTCATTGGCCAATGCAATCATTCTTATCAAGTCTGCTTCATTTGTGGGGACAGCTACTGCGATTGGTTTTAACTGGTATAAAGATGCGTCAGTTGCATAGATTCCAAGAGTCAGTTCATCTACATATATTTCGGATGACTTTATTAACAAAAGTTCTGAAATGAATTTATTTTCGTCAATTCCCGTGCCTGATAGTGTCATTTGAAAATTTAAAGGTTATTTAGCCAATCAACAAAGATATTAATAGGTTTGATATATCGAATTTGATTTTATTCATTTAAAAAATGCAAATTTGCACTTTTTATTATATTGTGGAGTGTTAATAAATAAAACCTAAATTTTATTTTTGTATATGATATTTAAAATAAAAGTCAATATGCGTGGATTGTTTATCTCCTTTATTTTTCTAATAAATCTTACTACCCTAGATTCTCAATCTTCATGGGAAGTAAGTGCGTCCAATATAAATCCTGATAATTATTTTGGAGTAACTCTGGCAAATGGGGTAGTAGGTATTGTGTCTTCATCAGAACCGCTTAAAGTGAAGGATGTAGTTTTAAACGGATCTTATGATTACTACCAGAGAGGCAGGGTTTCGAATATCCTAAAGACTTTCAATCATGTCAATATGAATCTCGATATAGATGGAAAGCGCATTGGAAGTGGAGATATTCAGAATTACAAACAGGTACTTGACATGAAACAGGCGCAACTTGTCACGACATTTGATATGGGATCAAAGGCGAAAATAAAAACAAAAATGATGTCTCTGAGACATTTACCCTATACAGCTTTGACTATTATCGAAATACAGGCAAAAGAAAATATATCGATCACACCTATGAGTGTAATAGAAGCACCTAATCACCTGACAGATGTCAGGAATTTTTATGCCGAAATTGACAGGCCTCATGTCTTAATACCCCTTTTAACATCGGTAGGAAACAGCCCGTCAGGAAGACTTAAGGTAGCAGCCAGTAATAGCTTTATTTTTGAAGAAGGCCACGGTAAAGAGCCGAAAATTATTCACGAAGACTGGGATTACAATATGCATCTGGCTAAGTTTACCAAGAACCTAAAGGCGGGCGAAACCTATATATTCAGCGTTGTATCATCTACAGTCTCAAGCCAGCAATATGAAGATCCGCAAAATGAAGCAGAGCGACTTACTATTTTCGCGATGCTTGAAGGAAGGGAAAGATTGCTAAAAAGACATATAGAAGCTTGGGATGAAATCTGGAAAAGTGATATTGAAGTAACAGGTGATATGAATATAACCCGCGACATTAGATTTGCTTTATATCACTTGTATTCTTTTGCCAGGGCAGAAACATCATACAGTCTAAGTCCAATGGGGCTTTCAGGATTGGGGTACAACGGCCATGTTTTTTGGGATACGGAATTGTGGATGTATCCGCCTATACTAATGCTACATCCCGATATGGCTAAATCATTGCTTGAGTATAGATTTGAAAGACTGGAAGCAGCCAGACAGAATGCGTTTTCACATGGTTACAAAGGAGCCATGTTTCCGTGGGAATCATCTTCCAATGGGTCAGAAGATACACCTGTATGGGCATTAACGGGACCTTTTCAACATCATATTACAGGATGTGTGGGGTGGGCGTTCTGGAAATATTATGAAGTAACGGGGGATAAAGAGTGGCTGAAAAATCGTGGTTGGCCTGTTCTTCAGGAAGTAGCGGCATTTTGGGCCAGTAGAGTAGAAAGAAATGGTTTAGGAAAATTTGATATCAAAAATGTGATCGGTGCCAATGAATGGCAGGAAAATATTGATAATAATGCTTTCACGAATGGTATGGCAAAAACAGTCTTAAGATATGCTACCCAGGCTGCATTGGAGTTGGGTATAAATCCTGATCCGGATTGGAACTATGTGGCCGACAATATTCCAATACTAACTTTTCCTGATGGTACCACGCGTGAAAATGCAACGTATGATGGAGTCACTATCAAACAAGCTGATGCTAATTTACTGGCATATCCTTTAAATATTATTACTGACCCCAAATCAATTAAAAGAGATCTTGATTATTACCTTCCAAGATACGCCAAAGATGGACCGGCCATGGGTTTTGCAATCCTGGGAGTTTTATATAATCGTTTGGGGGAAAATGAAAAAGCCGCTGAGATTTTTTCAAGCAGTTACAAACCAAATGAAGTACCACCTTTTGGTGTAATTTCAGAAGCTGCAGGAGGAAGAAATCCATATTTTGCAACGGGAGCCGGCGGAATGCTACAAGCTGTTCTGTCAGGTTTTGGCGGGCTTGAAATTGGCAAAACCGGAATTACACAGCTCAATACTACTCTTCCAAAAGGCTGGAAAGAATTGATTATCAAGGGAGTAGGAAAAGATAAAAAAACATTCATTGTAAAAGGGCTGTAATGGAAGTCACCTCTGCTATTTATTCAGATATTCCTGAAAAAGTGATAAATATTCTCCGACATCTCTGCCGTCAGCCAGACCATGATGCACATAAACGGAACATGGCATTTCAAATTTATTAGCTATAATTTGTGCTTTTCCAAATGAAATTTTAGGAATTGAATCTGTGTTTTTATAATTTCTGGCATGGGAGATTGAAGTAAACTGAATCCACGGGATGGCAGAGTAATGTATTGCATCAATTCCATTTCCGGGTGGAAAAAGATTAGAAGAACTCCTGACTCTCTGTATTTCGATATCTGCATTATGTGCAAAAACGTGGTAGTCCTCACTGAAATGAATGAAGCTATATCCAAATGTTCCATCATCCCTGTTTATTGTCGGAGATGCATGTATTTTGCTATATTCTATAACTTTTTCATCAAGGATGCGATATTTTAAAGCCGCAAGTTGGTTAACAGCACAAAGAGATTTATGAAGATAATAAATGAAAAATGATGTTCCCTGGTCTTTTGATTTTTGATATGCTTTGGTCACATCTACATTTGCTGTAATGCCAAAAAAAGGTTCATCAAATCGACTGAAGAAATGATAAATTTCCTTTCTTTTCCAGTTGTTAACATCGATTACTGAAAAGTGATTCATAAAAAGTTTAAGATTTCGTTTATGTGCTCTACCTGGTAGAATTTTTGGGTTAGTAATGATTACATCCACTTTTTCGTGCTCCCAGGTAGTGTGAAAAGGAACATGCACTCCGTAGCTATCCAGCTCAAGTACTGGTAAAATGTCGGATTTAAGTGAGTTGCCTATCATTAAAAACTCTTGAGGAAGGATATCCAGATGTTTTAACAGTTTCTTATAATCCGAATTCCTTTTTTCTGAAACAATTTCAATATGGTGGAAAAACCCCGCCAGTCCGGATTTATCAAGCTTTCTTTCCTGATCCAAAAGGTCTCCTTTTGTTACCACCACAAGTTTATATTTATTTTTAAGTATTTGTAATACTTCTTCGACACCTTCCAAAAGTATTACCGGTTGATTCAATTGACTACGTCCGATACTCACTATCTTTGATATGATATCCATTGGCAAAGTATTTCCACCAATTTTTATTGCTGTTTCTACCATGGATAACATAAAAGCTTTTATCCCGTAGCCATAAATCTCCAGATTTTCAATTTCTGTGGCATATAATTCTCTGTGGGCGCTGTGTCTGGGCATATATGACTCCATAATATCACAGAACTTTTCCTCAGCTTCTCTGAAATAGGGTTCGTTGCTCCATAAAGTGTCGTCAGCATCAAATCCAATTACTTTGATATTATTTAATGACATATTTTTAAATTGTAAAGCAAATGTAATAATTATGCTAATAATCAATGTTATTGCTATTCATCATTACTGACTGTGATCGTTTGAATGAAGAAATACAATGAATTTATTTTTTATTTTGACTGGTGAAATGAAGTATATGAAACTGGGGTATTTATCCATTCTTATGTTTTTTTAAAATTTTATTCTATAGGTATGTTTTAAAAATAATTAGTTTATTTCATCGTTATTTTCATATTTTTGCGAGTTATTAAGGGTTAAGAAAATTTATTATTCAAAAAGAACTTAGTGAAGTATGAAATTGTCGTTGAACTGGCTTAAAAAATACCTTGAAATACCATATACGCCAGAAAAAATAGCTGAAATGCTTACTTTGATAGGGCTTGAAGTTGAAGGCATTGAGAAGATTGAGTCTATAAAAGGTGGCCTTGCCGGTGTCGTAGTCGGTAAAATACTTACCTGCGGGAAACATCCTGATGCAGACCGGCTCACATTGACAACCGTTGACATAGGCACAGAAGAAGAGTTGCAAATAGTATGCGGAGCTCCCAATGTATCAGTCGGTCAGAAAGTAATGGTGGCCAAAATAGGTACTAAACTATATAATGCTAAAGGTGAGTTTACTTCCATAAAAAAAGGGAAGATACGTGGAGTTGAATCGCAGGGAATGATATGTGCTGAAGACGAATTGGGTATAGGTACAGACCATTCAGGAATAATAATTTTGCCAGATGATACCCCGGTTGGAATGCCTGCTAACGAATATTATGAGGTGGAAGACGACTTCGTATTTGAAGTAGGACTCACACCAAACAGATCTGATGCAACTTCTCAACTAGGTGTAGCACGTGATTTGATGGCCTATCTCAGGGTTAATGAAAACTATACTGAAGACATATTAGAACCTAATATATCTGATTTTGTAACCCAAAGGGTAGCTAATAATATATCAGTTGATGTCAAGGATAAGGTTGCCTGTATCAGATATACTGGAATAACTATCAACAATGTAGAAGTTAAGGAATCTCCGGATTGGCTTAAAAAATCACTTAAATCCATAGGTGTCAAGCCCATTAATAATATAGTGGACATAACCAATTTTGTTCTGAATGAACTTGGTCAACCACTCCACGCATTTGATGCAGATAAAATTGAGGGCAAAGAAGTGATCATCAAAACAATGGATGAAGATTCTGAATTTGTTTCTCTGGATAATGTGACCAGAAAGCTGAGTAGCGAAGACCTAATGATATGTGACGGAAATTCTAAAGGTTTGTGTATAGCCGGAGTTTATGGAGGATTGGGCAGTGGCGTTACAGAATCAACAGTAAATGTTTTTCTTGAATCCGCTTGCTTTAATCCAAAATCAATACGCCGAACCAGTACAAGACATAATTTGAGAACAGATGCAGCTAAAATTTTTGAGAAGGGATCTGATCCTAATATCACTGTATTTGCTGTCAAGAGAGCGGCTGCTTTAATAAAAACATTAGCGGGAGGCGATATTAGTGACAATATGGTAGATGTGTATCCCACTCCATTACATCAGGCAGAAATCAGACTTTATTATGCCAATGTAAATAACCTAATAGGGCTTGAAATTCCTGAAGATGCAGTCCATTCTATTCTTTCGGCGATGGATATGGAAATTACTCCTTTTGATGATGATAGTATTCTGGTTCGGATACCGACCAACAAAGCAGATGTTACACGGGAAGTTGACCTTATTGAAGAAATAATAAGAATTTATGGCCTCAATCGAATACCTGTAAGTGATCAAATCAGGAGTACGATTACATACACAATCAAACCGGATAAGCACAAGACAAAAGAAATGTTGTCGGATTATCTTGCCTCGGTTGGATTTAATGAAATGATGGGTTTGTCTATGATAGAGTCAAAATACTATGACAACCTGAATATAGTGGATCCGGTTGATTATGTTTATATCAACAATACATCAAATATTCATCTGAATATCATGAGACCCGATATGCTGGTGAGTGGTCTTGTATCTTTAAGTTACAATATCAACAGACAGCAAAGCAATTTATCCTTATTTGAATTTGGAAAATCGTATAGAAAAACTGTTGATGGTTTTGATGAAAAGGAATTTATATCATTATTGATAGCTGGCAAAAAGAATGAGGAATCCTGGCTTTCGGACAGCAAAGCAGAAAAATCATTTTTTGACATTAAAAAACCGGTGATGGCATTGCTTTCCAGAGCGGGTATATCAGGGTATCAGATTTCAGAATTGGAACCAAACTACAGATACAACTATGGATTATCTTTAACAAAAGGACCCATGGTTTTAGCAGAATTCGGAGAAGTCAAAAAGACTATTTGCCAGAGAATGGGAATCAAAAATCAAGTTTTTTATGGTGAAATAGTTTTTGAAAACATCCTTAAGCTTGCAGGAAATGAAAAACTTCAAGTTAATGATATAAGCAGATTTCCGACTATGAGAAGAGACTTAGCCCTAATTATAGATAAAAATGTAAAATTTTCAGATATAGAAAGTATTGCAAGAAAAGTTGATAAGAAGTTTTTAAAACAGATTGCACTTTTTGATGTTTATGAAAATGAGAAACAAATGGGAGAAAATAAAAAATCATATGCTGTTTCTTTTGTATTTGAAAACTCTCAAAAGACGCTTCAGGACGTAGAGATAGATGGTTATATGAATAAGTTGATTTCTCAACTTGAAACGGAAACAGGAGCAGTTATCAGAAAATAGATATATATTATAATTAATTATTACCTTTGATGAAAAATATGATACAAAATCTGAACATAATACTTGAAAAAGTCAGGGATGTCAGAAAAAAATATCAGGATTTAAAACAAAGAAATCAGGAATTGGAAGTACGATTCAGCGATCTAAAAGTAGAAGCTGATATTTATAAACTAGAAATTATTAACTTAAAAAAGGAGCTGGAAGGAAAGACAGAGAGTACAAAACATTCAATGTTATCAAATACGAACAATTCATCAGATGAATTATTAGAAAAATTGAAACTGGAACAAAATAGTAAGAATTCCAGATTACAACTTCAACTAGATGAATTTATCGAAGATATAGATCAATGTATTCAAATCATACAAAGTAAGGAATGATGAAGGAAGAAGATCTGAAATCAGTTATTATGACCATTGCCGGCAGGCCATTTCCTGTCAAAGTGGATTATGATGAGAGTTTTTATGTAAAAGATCTGGAACAGGAAATTAACGCAAAGATCATGGATTATCAGAAGACATATCCTACGAGAGATAAGTTGGATTGCGTCATTATGACTTTACTTTCATATACTTTTGATTTGAGAAAAGGTCCTACTTCTGTAGAACAGGAGGAAGTAACTCAAAAATTGCAAACTATTATTGAAGTATTGAATGATACTGATTTTAATTGAAGAATCGGTGTATTCTTCGATATGTTAGTACATTATTTTCACTCCCGCCCTATATATTGTCTTAGCTCTTATTGGATTTTAGATTTAGAATATTTTTATATTCTATGTCCTTCAGCAAGAGTATTTTATCATCATTTAAACAGAGAAAATAAATATGGATGCATTACTATGGATAGTAATTGGTCTTGTCGGAGGGGGTGGGTTTAGCTATTTTGTTACCCAAACCTTGTACAAAAACAAAGTAAAAGAGGCCAATGACAAGGCTGATATCACACTTAGAGAAGCAGAGCTTGCTGCCAAGAGAAAAATAGATGAAGCTGAAAACAGAGCGGAAAAAATTGTATCTAAGGCTGAACAGGCTAATGAAACTGTTAAACTTAGAAAAATTCAGGAAGCTAGGGACAATTTTGCTAAATTGAAATCAGAATTTGAATCCTGGAAAGCCGAACAAAAAATTGAAATAAAGGAGCGTGAACTGACGGCTATTTCTTTAGAAAAGGAACTTAAGATCAAGCAGGATGCCATTCTCGCAGAAATGGAGACTATTGAGAGCAGAGAGCAGGAAGTAAATACAATCAGAGAAAACCTTGATGTGCAAATGAAAATCGTTGCAAAAAAGAGAGAAGAGCTCGATTCTGCTAATGAAAAATTTATACGTGAACTTGAAACCATCTCTAAACTTACAGAGAGTCAGGCAAAAGATCAGTTGCTGGAAGCCATAAAAGCAAAGGCACAGAATGATGCATTGGCAATAGAAAAGGAGGCGATCTCCAATGCCCACACCAACGCTAATAAAGAAGCCAAAAAGATAGTCATCCAGACAATTCAGAGGATGTGCGCAGAATATACAATTGAAAACACAGTGTCAGTATTCAATTTGGAATCTGATGAAATAAAAGGGCAAATCATAGGAAGAGAAGGGCGAAATATACGTGCTCTTGAGGCAGCCACCGGAGCAGAAATTGTGGTTGATGATACACCCGAGGCTATCATCATATCCAGCTTCGATCCTATAAGAAGAGAATTGTGTCGCCTCGCTTTGAAAAAACTGGTGGCAGATGGCCGAATTCATCCGGCCAAAATCGAAGAGACAGTAGCCAAAGTTAAAAAGCAGCTTGAAGAACAAATTATTGAAATAGGCGAACGTACCATTATTGATCTGGATGTACATGGACTGGCTCCTTATCTAGTGAAAATGGTAGGTCGGATGAGATTCCGTTCATCGTATGGTCAGAATCTACTGAAACACTCCATAGAAACTGCAAACCTATGTGCTACGATGGCTGCCGAACTGGGGTTGAATCCAAAGCAAGTAAAAATGGCAAAGAGAGCGGGTTTGCTACATGATATAGGAAAAGTGGCTGAAGAAGATTCTGAATTGTCTCACGCACTACTGGGTATGGATATTTGTGAAAAGCATAAAGAGCATCCGGTTATATTGAATGCTGTCGGAGCACACCACGATGAGATAGAGATGAATAATATTATTTCTCCTATCGTGCAGGCTTGCGATGCCATCTCTGGTGCCAGACCTGGAGCAAGACGGGAGATACTGGAGAGCTACCTGAAGCGTATCGGCGAGCTGGAAGAGCTGGCTTTGTCATACGAAGGTGTTCAGAAAGCATATGCATTGCAGGCAGGAAGGGAGTTGAGAGTAATCGTGGAATCTGAAAAGGTCACTGATCAGTATGCAGATGACTTGGCATTTATCATTTCTCAAAAAATCCAGGATGAAATGCAGTATCCAGGCCAGGTAAAAGTCACAGTTATTAGGGAAAAACGTGCTACTGCTTTTGCCAGATAGAAAATTAACATACGATTGAATTTCTGCACTTCTTAACTTCTAGTGCCAGAAATTGCAAAGTATATTGAAGTCATTTTACCATACGTTTTTTAAATGACTTCATTATTAAAAGCCACCGGTTGTCTCGGTGGCTTTTTGTTTTTTGAAGGTGATTGAGTTGAATTTTTTTTGAATCATAGGTGTAGCATTTTATTTCTCCAATTAATAATTCGGGTTGAGACCGTATTTGAAAGGTATTAAAAGGTTAAAAGCTCATTGATTTTGAATAAATTTCTACCTTTATACCAAAATAGAAATTATATGAAATGGAATAAATTATATTCTAATAGGTATTTTATTTTATTGTTTCTGGGGATGTTACCTATGTATCTTGCTGCCCAAATCTCAAAGGAACAGCAAGCGCAAATTATCAAGGAAGAAAGGTTTGCAAAGGTGGAGCCCAGATTGATATATCCGCTTATTAAAGGAGGTAAGATGACCGGTGTGATACCCGTTGATTTTGCAACCAACAAGCCGGCATCTGGTACTAAAATGAATCTTGTCTTTGATTTTACCCAATCCACTGGTAATAATTCCCAAGGCAGTCATGTGAATGAAGGCCTGGAAGAAGTTGCCAGAATTCTCAATCTCCACATTGCAGCAGGTATTAAAAAGGAAGCCTTGAAAGCAGTTATAGTTTTTCATTCGGGTTCCATTACATCACTACTTAACAACGAATATTATCAAAAAAATTACGGAAGTGACAATCCAAATATTGATATCCTGAATAAATTTTCGCAGACTGGTGTAAAAATGGTGATATGTGGACAGAGTATTCAATTAAGGGAGTTGAATCCAGATCAGTTTCTCTCCGCTATGCAGTTTGCTGTCTCCGCCAGAACCACTCTGAGTAAATACCAAAAGCTAGGATATATCCTTTTCAATATTAATGCCAGTGGCAATTAATCTTATATAATTATTCTGCAATAAAGTTCTCTAAAAGAATTGGTAGTGGAAAAAGAGTAGTTTTTTCCATAGACCGGGTGCTAACTCATTATCTGACTTCTAATGCTGCCAATAGTCCAAGAGTAAGGTCGCCATACGGCATACCATTGCTTCTTTGATAATCTGTAACGGAAAGACTGGTTGCCTGATCATAGATACCATTTGAAGATATAGGATATCCCAATTTTATTAAAGCAGATTGAACTTTTTTAATTAAATTGGGTGACCTGTTTTGGGACAAACTATATTTTCATTCACATTTCCGCCTTCCCGTTCTGTGATAATTACTTTTTCATTCCTAATATCATATTCCTGCGTTTTGTCAGGGCCGGACAAGGTATATAGATTCATGGTTACAGGTGGGATGTCCTCCAGTACTTGCGTGAAACAATCCTCCGGATTCGGAGAGTCACAATCTATGCTCTTCCTTTTTTTGACCAGTTCCTGACGACCTTCGGCTACAGTAATTTTTGTCACCATGACATTTAACCCTGTAGTATCTGAGCCAGTAAATATATAATGTTTTTTCTCTACTGTTTTGGTAATAGGGTCAATTTTAAGTGTGCCAGAACACAAATTATTATTCGCCGATTGACTTAGGCAATATGATGATATACAGGTAATTAGAATTACTGTAGAAATGTGTCTCATTGTGTTTTTGTTTTGGATAACATATATTAAAAACAAAAATACGATAATTCTTAATGTATCAAACATTTCTTCAGAATATTTTTAAACTCAACCACTAATAAAAAAAATAATTTATTATATAAAAAATTAAATTGCATTTTCATATGATTGAAATATATCTTTGTGATACAATAATTAAGTGTATGAATAGTATAACTTGTAAACTTATTTTTTTTGCATTTATGTTCCTATTTATATCGTGTGCTTCAAAAAAAGATGTGGCATATGTACCAGTAAGATCTCAGGAAATTGTTAAAAACTTTTACACAGATTTTGTGATCAATTATAAGCTGGACAAGAGTGGAATAACGGATACTTTCAATAATGCAATAGCAGAATCCTTTAAAGGAAATTTTGATATCCCTGAGTATAATCTTAAGGTTTTGCTAAGTAAAAATAAAGATGCATCAGTAGAAATTGAAGGTTTGAGCGTCCTCGTGGTGGTACCTGTGACGATTGATATTGAAAAAGAAACCTTCCTGACCAACCTGAAAGCCCATGGAACCCTTGAAATGACTTTTGTAACGAATGTGGAGGTGGATAGCCTCTGGAATATGACCACTACCACGAACCTGGCATATCACAGGTGGGTTGAGAAGCCCAAATTGTCATTGGCGGGGCTAAATCTCCCCATAGAAACTATTTCAGATCTGGTAATAAGAAAAAATAGAACCATGATTGAATTAGGCATAGATGATTCTGTCAAAGAGAGTTTCACGATTAAAGAGAAAATGAAGGAAAATATGTCAATGTTTGACCAGCCTATACAACTTGATCCCAAAGGTGGAGCCTGGCTAAATATTAAGCCCGAGTTCATTCAGTTAAACAGGATTAAAAACGGAAGATTTTCTGCAACTGGCAAAATCGGCATTAGAGGTTATTCTACTTTTAGCACATACAAACCGGTAGCAAATATAGTAAGTCAAAATCTACCCAAGCTGATATGGACTGAAGATATACCCGACAGTTCAGTTTTCAGATTGGTAACCGATATAAAAATGATTGATATTAATGTCATAATAAAAGAAAATCTGGACGGAAAAACGTTTACTAGTAGCGATAAATCAATCACTTTAAGCAATATCATTACTAATTGTGATTATGAATTCCTGAGAGTTGTGACTGATATTTCAGGCTCAGCAAATGGTACGTTAATTATAAAAGGAAAGCCAAAATATGATAATGTAACGAATGAATTTTATTTAAATGATATCGACATTCAGTTTAGAACGAAAAATATGCTTTATAAAGCCGCTGCATGGATTGCGGAAGGAAAAATAAGAAACGAGCTGGAAAAACAAATGAAATTTAATATCAATGAATCTGTCAGGGTTGCCCAAAATAGTATTGACGAACAACTTAAAGGGTTTAATACTACTTACGGAATGGAGATGAAAATTGGCATTGGTGGGGCCAGTGTAGAGAGTTTCCAGTTAAAGCCCGGGCAGATTGAAGCACTGCTTAATACAAAATTTTATCTGGAAGTGCTGATTAAAGACTTCAGATCATTTAATAAATTTTGATAAATGCACCTAATTAAAGGCTAATGATTGCCTTATTAATATCTCTTATCAGGCCAGGTCCATTATATATAAGCCCTGTATAAATCTGTATAAGGGATGCCCCCGCGTTTATTTTTTCAATGGCGTCAGCGGCATTTTCTATACCACCAACTCCAATTATAGGTATTTGCCCCGATGTTTTTGTATGTATATAACGAATGATTTCGGTAGCCCGGGATTTTAATGGTGCTCCACTCAGACCGCCACTGCCTGTTTCTGTAGTATCTGACGCAATATTGCTTCGGTCAAGGGTAGTATTTGTTGCAACGATCCCATGAATTCCGGAAAGTCCAACAATTTCTATTATATCGTCTAATTGATCATTTGTTAAATCTGGAGCAATTTTTAAAAGTATCGGTTTTGGAGTATCATAACTATTATTTTTTTTCATAAGAGTAATCAATAGATTTGTCAGAGGTTCTTTGTCCTGTAGTTCCCTCAGGCCCGGGGTATTGGGTGAGCTGACATTTACAACAAAATAATCACAAAATTCGAACAATGACTCAAAACATCTGAGATAATCTTCAGATGCATTTTCATTTGGAGTCAGTTTGTTTTTACCTATATTACCACCTATTATCAATTTAGTTTTTGTGCGGAACCGTAATCTCTTAACCATAGCTTCCACACCGTCATTATTGAAACCCATTCGGTTAATAAGTGCCCTGTCTTTGGGTAATCTGAATAGCCTTGGTTTCTCATTACCGGGTTGGGGTAGGGGAGTAACCGTACCAATTTCAACAAATCCAAAACCAAGATGCTCCATCACATTATAATATTTTCCATCTTTATCAAAACCGGCTGCCAAACCAACGGGATTTTGAAAATCTAAACCCCATAACCTCACGTTTAATTTTGAATTTTCAACTGAATAACATTTTTTCATCAGCCACTTGACTCCTTGTAATCTGATGGAGATTTTTAGTAAAATGACCGTTAAAAGGTGTGCATTTTCAGGGCTTAAAACAAATAGTAGCGGCTTAAGAATAGTTTTATACATTACCTTAAAATTTAACCCAAATGTAATAAACTGAAACTCAATTTTCAATTTACTTCAAGGCAAACCTAAAAACATTAGTGAAGTAGTTATTAGATTTTTGCTTTCCAATTATTAAAATAAAGCTACTTTTTGAGAAAATACCATCTCTATTGACGAAAAAAGAGTTGAATTATCACGAAAAATAGGTATTTTTTGGTTTAAATTGATTTTACATAAACAATACATTTAATTAAACTTTAATTTTTCGTAGTCATCCATCAAGCTAAAATCAAGAACCGTTGTTTTATGTGTTTCGTCTGGTCTGTACATGATTTTAAATTTTGCACCCCACACAATCTCTGTATTAAGATAGGATGTTCTGGTTATCACATTATTTGAATATATTTCGTCAAATCCTTTGACAAAAACCATAATTTCCATTGGAGTTGTCAAAATCGTATTTTCGTCAAACCCAAATAACGGACTTGACTCTGATATAGGGTGGACTATAGTCCAACTTAATGTCAATACATTGATTCTGTTGATTGGAGTTTCAAGGGCATAAAACTTATTAACTATTTCATCATTTTCTTCCTCTTTGACAGCAAGGAGTATTCTGACTTCGACATCAGACAATGTGTTGTCTTTGAATGAAGCCATTCTGAACATTAATGCTTTGCCTCCTTTGAAAGGTGAAATCAAAGCATTACGACTAAATCGGATGTGCGATTCTGGTTTAGAAAATCTGGCAAAAAATAACCCTGTGGCTATTGCAAAGCTCAAGAGGCCAATAAATGCTTCAAATGTTGCCACAAAGCTTGTCAAATGACCAACCGGACTGACCCGTCCATAACCTACGGTAGTAAAAGTCTGTGTTGAAAAGAAAAATATTTCCAAAAAATCATCAATCACCGTTCCACCCTGAACTCCCATCAGGCGATCAATTCCGATAATAGCATAAAGAATCGTAAATGCCAGATTTAATATGATGTAAACAGTAAAGATTAGCAGAAGAAATTTCCCGGTTGACATTCTCAATAACTTGTGATACCAGCTAATGTTCTCAAGCCAGGCCAATCCGGTTTTATGTACATTCGGAATACCGGATTTGGTATAAAATCTGCCGCTATTATCCTTGCTGTGCGACCCAAATCCTGTTGATTCGTCCGATTTCAGTATGTTATTTTTTCTTCGGAAAATGGCCATGGAAATTGGGATTTGTACATATGAATAGTGAAAAATTTAGTTTTCTTCCAAATATTTAATAATAAGATTTGAATGGAATATATCTTTTTGAATCATAATCATTAATTCAGATAGTAAGCGATATTACTTCAAAAAATTATATTGATATAATTCTCACTCAACATATTCTTTTCTGAAGACCAGAGCAAACATATTACTTTCCAATTGTAGATACCCGTGTTCATAGCAAAAATGATATACCTTACCGGCTTTGGTTTTATATTCATTGGTAAAGTAAGCAAATTTGAAGCCCTCATCAAGCAAAGCAGTCTTGGTAACCGTAGTTTTACCCGAAGGGTTGAGGGCTTCCAATATTCTTCTGTTTTTTCTCAGAATGTTATTTATATTCCGCATAAATTTATTCTGATCCGTATTTTGTTTGTTGAAATAAGATGTACGGCATTGATCGCAGCAGAACTTTTTATCTTTTCTTCCGTCAAAAGTATCTCCGCATTCCAGACAATTGCGCTTTTCCATTTGCAGGCTTTTAAATTCAAGGTAAAACTAAAAAACAAAACCGGTAAATCAAAAAAAATAATGAAAGGTAATTGGCAACATGAAGGTAAACAAAATTGTACAAGTAAGATTATCCAATTTGCAGTAAGTTAATCAGTGAGCTGAAGGTATTTGGAGACCTGTATTAACGGACTGAAACTGATATATGAAATGGGTAATGATAAAAAATTATTGTAATTTAAAAAGCAATATAACTTCATACATTACCTTGTAGGATTTCCATACAGATTCTAATATCCACCATAAATAGCGGTGACAAATGGGCCGCTTAGAAAGTCGTTTGTTGATAACTGGCTTTGTAAAATGGTGCCTTTCCATGTATTTTTAAGGAGCATGTATGCGACTTCACATAAGGGAGCAGCGGTAGCAGTTTGTATGGCACGCAATCGCTTTTTGCCGATATAAGATGGAAATATTTTGTATGATTTTTCTTTTCTTCTTAGCCGACCATTTTTATCTTTACCCTCCACAGAAGCATAAACGACCACTACATCATCTTCGACACTAGGTATGTTTTCAAGCATAATGTTTTCGAGTGCTTTAATTCTGTTTTCGTTGTTCATTATAGTGGTTAGTGTATTTTTGACCCAACGGTAATGGCCAGGATATCTTATTGTTTTGTAGTCGAGATCTTTGATTTTACCAGCGAATGCGTCAGGAAAGTCGGCGGCACCACCAGAAGTAAAATTATCTTCATATTCATCTCCATCTATAATAATTCTTTCGAGACCTGACAGAGCTGGAACTTTTATTTTTTTATGATTTCTCACCACCTCGGCATCTTTAAGATATTCAGTGGCGACACCTATTGGACTCCACGTAAAAGCATAGTAATGAGGTGAAGGTGCATTCTTACTGATAGCTCCTACTTTCATATGCATACTATTTACAATTTCTACCCCATAGTCAGTCTGAAAATCTTCATATAATCTATGGGCAAGAATATTAATAAATCCAGGAGCTAAGCCTGTCTGAAGTACAAATGCCGTCTCAGCGTCGCGTGAAAGCTCAATTACCTCTTTTGTCTCTTGTACATATTCAGTCAGATTTGCATAATGACACTGGTGTTTTTTAGCAAGTCCGGCTAACCTCGGTGCCTGTGTACCAGGTAGGCAGTCCAGGATAACATCGCATTTTTTGAGGACGTGATCTATGTTTTCATTACTTCCCTCGTTGGGCATCAGGAGTCCATGCAAGTGCACCGTGTGCGTACATCCGTCAGTTACAAATTTTATTGCGCTGTCGATTGCTGACTGACTCACATCTCCAAAATAAATATTTGCTTTAAAAACGGTAAATTCTGAAAGTATTAGACCTACCGCCTGACCAATTCCTCCACTTCCGGCAATGAAAATATTTGGACTCATAATATAATTTGGTTAATGAATTTCTTTTTTTCTGGCAATATATGTTTAATTCAATACATTTTTCAGATAGTCAACAAAGATAAGGATTGACTTGATCATTTGAAATTTATTTGATTAATAATATCAATAAGATTCCAAAATTTTATTGCTTAGTATAAACTCGTGAAAATGAGCTACTTTGATATATATAATTATTATATAAATCGTAAAACTTTATTTTTGTGATAAAAATATATTATATAATTATGTAATATGATTTTGTTTCGTATATCTTTGTCCTGCATTTATTTCTGTAACATTATTAATTTTGTTCTAATTATAAGATAATCTTTACAAATTGCATGTAGTCATTTTAAGTCATACAGGGAGTTTGATTTGCCGGATGTTCAGAGATAAAAGCGCAGATAAAGAGTATTTATTTTAAAAAACCGATTTTAGTATGGCTTCGAAAAAGCAAAAACCGAAGGAAAGCTTCTTTGCCCGTATAAACTGGCGTGATGAAAGGCTTCCGAAAATATTTGGCGTAATACTTATACTGACAGCTATATATCTCGCTATAGCTTTTGTGTCATATCTATATACCTGGAAAATGGATCAGGACAAAGTGCTGAAATTTTCCTGGGGAATGCTGTTGCAAGGCGATCTTAGTGTGCAAAATTGGTTAGGTAGATTGGGAGCTATCATTTCCAATATGTTTTTTTATTGGGGATTTGGCTTGCCTTCAACTATAGTAGTTGTATTATTAATAAAACTCGGCTTAGATTTGATTAGAAGAAGAAGTATTATTCCTTTTTTAGTATTTGCCAGAAATTCAATAGTCATTATGGCTTTTTTCTCATTATTGCTGGAGTTTATATTCAGAAGATCAGAATTTACATGGGGTGGAGCGTTTGGTGAGAGTACATGCTTCTGGCTTACAAATTTTATTGGCCAGATAGGATTATTTTTCCTTTTATTATTTACAATGGGGGTCTATATAATGTGGAAAATAAATCCAAACCTGGACAATTTGACATTTAGTAACCCACTAGCCAATATTTCTATGCCATCTGTTTCCATGGACTTTTTTAAGGGAATAGAAGATAGCGATATAAAACACAATAAGAAGAAAAGTCTGGCAGAAAATCTGACCGATGATTTAGAAAAAATGTTTTTACAAACACTCAGGCCATCCGGCACAATATCTCAAAACGGAGACACATCAGGTAATAAGAGTAATGAAGAATACGGGGGAACAAATAATCAGGAAATGGAATTTGAACTTCAACATGCGAACAGAGTTGCGATAATTCCAAATAAGAATCCCGACCTTGAAATTGACATCAATACACCAGAGCGGGAATCTGATAAAAATTTCTCCATTGTAGATCAAAATCAAGACGTTACTCCAGGGATGGGCAGGATCCCCATAACTCCTGAAACTCAAATTGAAGCTATACGACTTGAAGATGATATGATTCCTTATGATCCTACTGCCGATTTATCACGTTTTAAAATGCCAACTACTGATTTATTATTGGATTATGCGGATCAAAAAGTAGAAGTTGACCGAGCGGAACTGGAAGCCAACAAAGATCAGATCATAGCAACTTTGCTAAACTATAAAATCGAAATCACAAAAATAAGGGCCACCATCGGCCCAACTGTCACTCTTTATGAAATAGTACCTGCTCCCGGAGTTAAAATTTCAAAAATCAAAAACCTGGAAGACGATATAGCATTGAGTCTCGCTGCTTTGGGAATCAGAATCATTGCTCCGATACCTGGTAAAGGCACCATCGGAATAGAAGTTCCTAACAAGAATAAACAGATCGTATCCATTAAGGATGTGCTCTCATCAGAAAAATTTGCAAATACAAAAATGGCACTACCTATTGCATTGGGCAAGACCATTTCAAATGAAGTATTCGTAGCAGACCTGGCAAAAATGCCACATTTACTTGTCGCCGGTGCTACAGGACAAGGAAAATCAGTAGGTATTAATGCCATACTTATGTCACTATTATATAAAAAACACCCGTCACAAGTAAAACTTGTACTGATTGATCCTAAGAAAGTCGAACTTTTCCCTTATGGTAATCTGGATCAGCACTACCTTGCATTCATCCCAGATCAGGATGAACCTATCATCACTGAAACCAGTAAAGTGATCAATACACTAAATTCTCTTTGTATTGAAATGGATAATAGATATGATCTATTGAAAAAGGCAAGGGTGAGAAATCTAAGTGAATACAATGAGAAATTTATTGACAGAAAACTTAGCCCTAAAGAAGGGCATAAATTTCTTCCTTATATTGTTCTTGTTATTGATGAATTTGCAGATTTGATCATGACGGCAGGAAAGGAGGTGGAACTCCCGATAGCGAGATTAGCCCAACTTGCCAGGGCAATCGGTATTCACCTGATTATTGCCACTCAGAGGCCATCTGTCAATATTATCACAGGTATCATCAAAGCAAATTTCCCGGCCAGACTTGCATTTAAGGTAACCTCAAAGATAGACTCGAGAACTATTCTAGATGGTGGAGGTGCTGATCAGCTGATAGGAAGTGGTGATATGCTGCTTTCCATAGGAAGTAATAATGTCAGGATACAATGTGCATTTGTAGATACGCCGGAGGTAGAAAGTGTGATAAAACATATTGCTGACCAGCCAGGTTTTCCGGAACCTTTTTACTTACCTGAATATAAAAGTGATGAAGAAAGTAGTGCCGGAAATTCAGATTTGAAAATATCTGATTTAGATGAAAATTTTGATGATGCAGCAAGACTCATCATAAGTGCTCAACATGGTTCGACATCTTTGATTCAGCGTAAAATGCAATTGGGATATAACAGAGCAGGCAGAATAATGGATCAAATGGAACAATTAGGAATCGTAGGGCCAGCCCAGGGAAGTAAGCCCAGGGAAGTTTTATATTATTCGATAGATGAGTTGAACAAGTTCCTTACGGCAATGCGAAACAGATAGATCTCTGTAAATATTATATATGACAATTGTAGAGCTCGGTATTATATCTGAATAATATCGGGCTTTTAACATAAGTATGGCACCACTTCTATATTTTTTTACTGTGATCTGATTCAACCCACTTGTGTTTAGATATTCAGAATTATCGTCAATCCATATTTGACCTGTACGTCAAAATTGAAAATATTTCAAGCTTGTTAATTCGCTTTTCAAACCTAGAATAACAGATTTTTTCCAGTTAAACCTGTCAAAAAATGAAACCCAGGTGGTTTAAGCAGGATTTATATTTTTCTAAAGACAGGATCATCTTTATCAGCAACAAACAGGGCGGCAATAGCTCCAATTATCATCAATCCTCCAGCAACAACAATTGCATAAATAGAATGATTGCTATAGACATTCTGTAGCATTGGGCCACCTATCAGACCATTGGTGATTTGGGGTATTGTAATGAAAAAATTAAAAATGCCCATGTAAATACCCATTTTTTTTGCTGGAAGTGAACCTGCCAGCATGGCATATGGCATGGCTAAAATACTTCCCCAAGCCATACCAACGCCGATCATCGGATATATCAGATAATCAGGATTGCTGATAAAATAAACTGATATTAACCCAATCCCACCGGCAATCAACGATAACGCATGCGTGTACTTTCTACCAAGTCTCGCCGCTATCCATGGGAGACAGAATGCATAGATAGCTGAAACCAGATTGTAAATTCCGAAGATATAACCAACTTTATTTCCAGCCACCTGGTATAAAGGAGATACAGTGTTATTTGCTTCCAAACCATAAATATGCTCAGCTATCGCTGGGGTGCTATATACCCACATACCAAACAGTGCAAACCAGGAGCAAAATTGAACCAAACCAAGTTGCTTCATGGTGTCTGGCATATTTTTAAGATCATCTAAGATCGAATTAAACACATTTTTACCAGTATCTTCTACTTCATGAAGACCATCATGGTCAAATTTGGCCATTTCTTCCGGAGAATATTCCGATGTAGAGAATATGGTCCAAAGGATAGCCACTAATAGAAGTACTGCCCCTATTAAAAATGCATAAATTACATTATCAGGGACTGAACCGTTGGATGCTGTTCCTGATATACCAAACCAATTTACCAAAATAGTTGGCAACCACGAACCAGCAACAGCTCCAAGCCCTATTAATACAGTCTGAATGGCAAAGCCTGCCGTTCTCTGGTCAGTAGATAGCTTGTCTGCTACTAATGCCCTGAATGGTTCCATGGCAATATTGAATGAGGCATCCATGATCATAAGCATACCGGCTCCCACCCAAAGGGCTGGTAGAAATGCTGTGAATAAACCAGCATTAGGCATTAACATTAATCCAATAGAAGCCATGATTGCCCCGGCCAGAAAGAAAGGTTTCCTTCGCCCCATTTTTGTCCAGGTGCGATCTGAATAATGGCCTATCAAAGGTTGGACCAGCATCCCGGTAATAGGAGCAACCAACCAAAACCAACCTAATTGGTGGGTATCGGCCCCTAATGTCTGAAGTATTCTGGAGGCGTTTGCATTCTGGAGTGCAAAACCAGCCTGAATACCCAGAAACCCAACGGACATATTCCAAATGGCGGCTTTTGATAAAAGGGGCTTGTTCATATTGTATTAATTATTAATGTATTATTGAGTTTTTATGATCAGATATTCCCAGGGTTTTAGTAGGAAATTATCACCTTCATTAATTAAAATTTTCTTTTTGGTGAATACTTCGACTCCTTGTAGGTGGGTGTCGGAAGTCACCGTCTGCATTTGTTTGCTTAAATTTATGATTACGGTAATTTTATTTTGATCTTTTTCTCTACTAAAAGCAAATATATTATCATTTTTGATAATTCTGAGCATTTTGCCACCATATTCGCCATTCCATAAAGCTGCATTGTCATGTTTTAATTTGTTGATAGATTTATAAAAATTGGAATAAGCGTAGTTCCGGAATCCAATATCATCTTTTTCAAAAAAATCAAGGCGTTTGGCCATTGGTTCTTCCTGGCCGCAATAAGTTAAAGGAATTCCATCAATTGTGTTTACAAGGATAGCAAAAGCTTTATGTGCTTCACCCATTCGCTCAATTTCTGATCCTGACCATGAATTTTCATCATGATTTGAAGTGAAATGCATATAAAGGCCTTTCATTGCTTTGGGTCTTTCATTTATATACCACTCATCTATTGCTGATACACCCTTATGGCCTTTAGCAATGTCATTTAGAATGTGATGCAGCGTCCACCCATATATAGCATGAAAGCAATCATCATTCAGATGCTCGTGGATTTCTGACTCAGCCAGTAAAAAGATGTCTGGTTTTGCTTGCAGAAGCTTAGGAGTTGTTTCTACCCAGAAATCCAATGGGACCAACAGTGCCATATCTTGCCTGAAACCATCAATGTTGAATTTCTCAAGCCAGAATTTCATGTCTCCGATTTCATTTTTTCGCATTTCCCTATTTTCATAATTTAGAGCTGCTACGTCAGACCATCCCATAGAATTGCCGTTTCCATCGCGTGGGTCAACAATATTTTCTTCCAAATCTTTTTTATAAAAATCAGGGTGATTTTTTATCCAAACATGATCCCAGCCAGTATGATTGGGTACCCAATCGAGGATAACCTTCATTCCAAATGAATGCACTTCATCTACAATAGTTTTAAAATCTTCGGGTGTTCCAAATTGTGGATTAGTAGTTCTGAAATCTGATACGGCGTAATAACTGCCAAGGCTGCCCTTCTTTTTTGTTTCACTAATTGGAAATATTGGCATAAACCATAATATATCCACGCCCATCTTGTGAAGTCTGGGTATATGTTTTCTAAATGCATTAAATGTACCTTCAGGGGTATATTGTCTTATGTTTACTTCGTAAATATTGGCATTTTTTGCCCACTCAGGCAATGATAAACTACTCATATCGGTTGCTTATTTGAAAATATGAATTCAATTGATACAAATTTTATAATAATTCTTTGCGCCCGGCTATATAAATATATTATATTCAGAAATTAAGGTTCCCAGTATTATAAAATATGAGGCTAAAACTATAACTTTTTTTAGATGTGTAAAATCATGTAAAAAATATTTGTGTTTTTTAAAATAAGCTCAAAATTGATTATTTGTGATCATGTCTCTTTTGAGGATTTCTTATCTAATGACCTTGATCAATTTACGATCTGTTTATAATTTTTATAAACACAAAGTGGATTTATCTATATAGCTTAATGTTTTTAGTAAATGTTATTTATTAAATCACATTTATTGAGTGGTTGTTACATTTTGTATTTGAAACACAATAAGATAAAAATTCATTAATTGGCAGGAACACTTGGTTGAGGCTTGACGGGAAATTCCTTTACCCGATCAAGTTTTGCCTGCATATTATTATCTTTGTATGACAACATTCCAATAATTACCAGCATATCATTATTCATTTTTACTTCAAACTCCTGTGGTTTGATTGCCGGATTATCATCGAGTAATATGAGAGTCGCTTTTTCAAAATCGTAAAAATAGTGACCACTTCCACTTTTTTGATCATACTGCCCATAATCATACGTAAGATTTTCTTTAAAATCCATCCAGGATCCATTTAAAGAATCGCCAAATAAAGTGCGGATATCACTAACTAATCCTCCGAATTTCCAAATATCCAAATCCATTACAGTGTAAGATTTATTGCCGCTCTCTTTTTTTCTATAAGCCAATACTTCAGACGCTGCTTTACGCATCTGTTCGATTTCCAGAGGACCAATCTCCTTTTGATTACTTAATATATATCCACTGGGGACTTGATTTTCAACTTTTAAAGTAGATTTAGTGTTGGATTTTTCATCAGATTTACAACCTATAAAAAACAATAATATTGCAAATAAAAAAAAATATGTCCTCATCTTTGTTTTTTTTATTTTTATTTTGTGAAGATTAATTAAATTAAGATGCAAAATTAATGTTTGAAAGGTTTTTAGCATACATAAGGGATGAAAATTTATTAGATATTAATAAAAAAGTATTGCTGGCTGTATCTGGTGGTATGGATTCAATGGTTTTAACAACATTATGTATTAAATCCGGAATTTCAATTGGCGTGGCACATTTCAATCATCATCTCAGGGGGCAGGAGTCAGATGACGATGCCGCTTTTGTTGAAGAATTCTGTAAAAACATTCCTTATCATGCCATATTCAAGACCTTGATCCCAACATCCTGAAGAAGGGTAATTTACAGGAAAATGCTAGAATTCTTCGCTATAAATTCTTGCGCCAATTAGCAGATAAATATCAATATCAATATATTGCTACAGCTCATCATGCTGATGATCAAATCGAAACATTTTTTATTAATCTCATGAGGGGTAGTGGGTTGACAGGACTGTCATCCATTCCAGCTATAAGGGACAATGTAATTCGTCCATTATTGTTTGCAGACCGGAAAACTATAGCGGAATATTGTACCCAGGAAAAAATTTCTTACAGAGAAGACAGCAGCAATGAGACGGATCATTATTTGCGAAACAGAATAAGACACCTTGTGATTCCTGAACTGTATCAGTCCGATGTGAGAGCTATTGGAGGCATCAGGAATAGTATCATCCATTTAAATGCAACCAATCAATTACTGGAATTTTTTCTGGATAAGCATAGTTTGTTAAGTCCAGATTGTTCATATGAACAATATTCCATCCATTTATCAGATTTACCTCTTGGAGTAGTAGGATATCAATGGTTGTTTTATACGATCAGAAAGTTTGGTTTCAATATGGAACAAACAAAGGTCATTTTGGATAGCAGAGATATATCCGGAAGGATGTTTTACTCAGTGACACATGAAGCACTTTCCGATAGAGGAAAGCTGATCATCAGGAGGAAAAAACCAATTGAGATAATGGCGCTGGATGTGAGGATTTCCATTCCGTGTGAAATTATTTGGAATAATAAGGTCATAAAGATAGTTCTTGCAGAAGAGCAAAGTATATATAAGGATTCACCCCGTGTTTTATATATAAATGCTGACCACCTGACAGGCAGGCTTATGCTTAGAATGATTCAGCCAGGAGACAAATTTAAACCGGTGGGAATGGGAGGTAAGTCAAAGAAAATCAAAGATTTTCTAATCAATCAAAAAGTTTCACTTTTTGATAAGGAGAGTATTGTGGTATTGACCCATGATGATGAGATCATTGCCATACCCGGATACAGGAAGTCAGAAAATGTAAAAATCAGACCTGATACACTAATAGTATGGGCGGTGATGATATCAAATTCTGATAATAAAATAAAATTTGGAACGAAGTAAACATTATAATGGCATTAGCCGAAAACTTCTGCTTTTTGACTAAAGTCAATACATATTAACATTAATAGACCCACAGACTAAAGTCTGTGGCAATTGATTTGAGTTTACAGTAATCCGTCAGGAAGTAGGTTTATTTAAGAGAATTCATAATAAGCCATATTTTTTCTTATAAAATTGTAATTTAACAAAGTAGAATTAAACTATTTATTGATTAATAGCTATCCAGGCCATGAGTCCCATTCCTACTGCCAGCGCATTTTCGTCAATATCGAAGGTTGATGTATGCACTGCTGAATTTATTTCTTTTTGAGGATTACCTGTACCTAATCTATAAAAACAAGCGGGTATCACCTGGGAGTAAAAAGCAAAATCTTCTGAAGTCATTCGAAGCGGCAGTTCTACTACATTTTCAGATCCAAGAAATTGAACCATGATTTCCTGTACATTTATTGTCAGATCAGGTTGATTGATGAGGCATGGATATCCTTTGATGATATTTACTTCACAATGTGTTCCATAAGTCTTACATATATCTGTTGCTATGTTAGTTATCAATTCATGTGCCCTTTGTCTCCAAACTTCATCCATTGTCCGAAAAGTGCCTTCAATTCGGATTACATCCGGAATAATATTAGTTGCGCCTCCTTCAGTATTGAATTTACCGAAACTCAACACTGACGGTGTGGCCGGATTGGTCCGTCGAGAAACTACTTGTTGCAGGCTAACAATCATCTGTGATGCTGCAAGTACGGTGTCAGTACATTCATTGGGCATGCCACCATGTCCACCTTTGCCCGAGACTGTGATAAATATTTCATCAGCAGAAGCCATATAAAGTCCGGACCTGATCCCTACCTTACCTGCTGGTAACGATGGGAATACATGCTGACCTATAATGGAGGCGGGTATTGGGTTCTTCAGGACCCCTTCGCGAATCATTAAATTGGCCCCTCCTGGTAGTTTTTCTTCACCTGGCTGGAAAATAAGCCTGATTGAATAGGGTAGTTGGTCCTTGAGTTTCTGAAGAATAAATGCAGTACCTAATAATGAAGCCATATGCACATCATGACCACATGCATGCATCACGTCTGAAAAAATAGATTTATATTCAACATCATTGGCTTCCTGTATGGGTAGTGCGTCCATATCAGCACGTAGTGCGATCAATTTTGAAGCGTTGTTTACTTTGATATCTGCCACAATGCCATAGCCAGCCCAGCCTTTTCTATAAGAAATTCCGTGTTTATCTAATTGATCACAAATAAATTCAGATGTTTTGACTTCTTCAAATGATAGTTCAGGGTATTGGTGAAGATGCCTGCGCACACTGATTATATCCGGTAGAAGGTCTTTGGCAAGTTGTTTTACAGTTAATAACAATTCAGAGCTAAATGTCATAATTTTCGGAAGAGGTCAGCTACAAAGGTAAGATATATTATTATTTTTTTCTCTCAAAAATTGACTTTTACCTTCTTATCAAAGGTGGTCATCAATTTAAAAAGCCTTTTGCCAAGCAAGTCTTCCTGAATTTTTAAGGAAATAATTTCTCTCGATTCAGGTCCTTTATTGTTGAAATTTATTGGTCTTCTCATTATTTGACTTACCACTAAAAATGTCGCTCCAACAAAAACAGATATTGAAATAAGTCTAAAGCTTTTTGATCTATTTTGGAAAGTCAGAAGTAAAATATTGATTAGCAACGCACAGGTTACAATCAGAAATATATCATAATTATTCCACCACCAGATTTGACCTGTTCCCCCTATCCATTTAGACGAAGGCCAAAAAAAATTGACTCCTCCCCAGCTTCCTCCTGGCGTGGGCATATCTTCAAAAAGATGGATGACATATCCTGTACCAAATGAGATTAAAGCTGGCACGTTATATTTTGAATAATTATTTTTATCTGATAATGTTGAATATCTAATAATAATGAATGAGAATATAAAGAAAGCAATGCCTGCCAATGAATGAAAAAAGCCATGATGTGAGTACCAAAGTTTTCCAAAGTAAATTTCATGTCCTGATAGGGACAAACTAAATAAGTTCCCGAAGCTGTCGTCAAATCCTGACCAAAGGCTTATAACATCTAAATCAGGCAGGCAACCTCCAAAACCTCCGGAAGCAATTATCAGGACTTTTTTTATTGGAACGACTTTTGAGTTTGATGCGACAACAGTGCCGAAAAGCAGTCCTGAAAATGTATGTGTTATTATATCCAAAGTATATCCAAGATTAAATTATTAATGGTTAATGTCAATTTAAACCATCTGTAAATTATGGTCTAAAACCAATAAATTTTTTCCAGGCAACTGATTCAATAAATTTTTTTAAAAACTGTTTGAACCGAAGTTAAAAAACAAAGAGAAAAAAGCGAAAGGAAAAAAGATTTCATATTGATACTAATTATGGTAAATTGCCAAAAAATAGTGTCAATGATACTCAGAAATGATGAAGTTTTAATTATTTTGATAAAAAAATCTACTTGGTTTTATGTCCTTATTCCTTGACAACCAGATTTATCATTCTTCCGATTACTACTATCACCTTTATTAATTGCTTGCCTTCAACATATTTTTTTACAGTATCCAATGATAAAGCTATTTCCTCAATTTCCTTTTGGGACAGTTGTGCATCTACCTGAACAATATCCCGCTTTTTACCATTAACGCAAACAGGATAATCAACTGTAGCTTTAATAAGAAATTCTCCATTATAATCCGGATATGTTGATGTATGAACAGATGTATGATGACTTAACAAGGACCATAATTCTTCTGTGACAAAAGGGGCAAATGGTGCAAGTAGAACATTTAGGGGTTCCAGAATTTGTTTTTTATTACATTCTATGCGTTTTAATTCATTTACGCACATCATGAAAGCGCTGACACAAGTATTAAATGAAAACCTTTCTATGTCCTCTTTAATTTTTTTAATGGCTGTATGAAGGATTTTCAACTCTTCTTTGGTAGGCTCTGCATCAGAAACATTCCAACCATTGTCAGAAAAATACAAGCTCCAATATTTTCTCAAAAAGCGGTTGACTCCATCAATACCTTTTGTATCCCATGGTTTAGATTGTTCAATAGGACCAAGAAACATTTCATACATTCGGAAACAATCGGCTCCATACTTCGCAACTACCTCATCCGGATTCTGTACATTGTATTTGGATTTGGACATTTTTTCCTGTACAATATTTATAGTAAAATATTCCAGTCCATGTTGATCTTCTATCCAGTGATATTTTGATATATCACCATTTACATTATATTGATTTCCAATAGTTTGATAATATTCTTCGAATTTTCTTTTGTTAATCTGTTTTGGCCATCCAAATAATCATATACGTAAGCAAGCCTGATCGGACTACCGGCAGTCACTTTACTGATATCTTTGATATCTTTGACATTCCCGATTAGTGAAATATTTTTTTCAGTAAATTTTAAATTTTCAGCGTAATATCCATAGGCTGTTATCATGCCCTGGTTTATTAGTTTTTTAAAGGGTTCAACTGTAGGTACATAACCCAGATCAAATAAAAATTTATGCCAGCACCGACTGTACATCAGATGACCTACTGCATGTTCAGTTCCTCCTACATAAAGATCCACATCTTGCCAATAGTTGATGGCTTCTTTTGATGCAAATTCATCATCGTTGATGGCATCCATATACCTGAGAAAATACCATGATGAACCAGCAAAACCAGGCATAGTGTCGGTCTCAAGTTCCATACCGACAATTTGAGTGACCCATTCTTCTGCTCGGGCTACCGGTGACTTGCCTCCTGAAGCAGGTTTGTAGTTTTCCAGATCGGGCAAAGTCAGAGGCAGCTTATCGGGATTTAATGCATGTGAAACTCCTTTTTTATCATAATATATTGGAAAAGGCTCACCCCAGTATCGTTGTCTTGAATAATTAGCATCGCGAAGCCTGTAATTGATTTTTTTTGTCCCTATGCCTAATTCGTCTATTCTAATGTACATTTCATTTATGGCATCCTTGACATCCATTCCGTTCAGAAAATCTGAATTGATAGCCTTTCCTACTTTATCGTGTATAGATGCGTCAGGAAAATCTGTTTTGTCCACAACTGCAATGATGTCTAACCCAAATTTGGTTGCAAATATTTTATCCCGCTCATCATCACTTGGCACGGCCATAATAGCACCCGTACCGTAATCCTTCAAAACATATTCTCCAAGCCAAACAGGTATTTTTTTACCATTGAACGGATGGATGCAATATGCACCTGTAAACACCCCTGTAACTTCTTTCACTTCTGACATTCTGTCAATTTCAGATCTGCCGGATACATATTCCAGATAATTATTTACTGATTCTTTCTGTTCGGCAGTAGTAATGATTTTCACCCAGTCATGTTCAGGTGCTAAAACCATATACGTAGCTCCAAAAATAGTATCAGGCCTGGTAGTAAATATTTCAAGACTGAGGTCATGCCCGTAAATTTTAAAAAATATCTGAGCTCCCTCAGATTTTCCTATCCAATTTCGTTGCATTGCTTTAAGTGCGTCTGACCATTGTAGTGTATCAAGATCATTAAGCAATCGTTCAGCATAGGCAGTGATCCTGAGTGACCATTGCATCATCGCTTTTTTTTCAACCGGATGTCCTCCTCTCTCTGAAAAACCGTCTTTAACTTCATCATTTGCCAGAACTGTTCCCAAAGCTTCACACCAGTTGACAAAACCTGTTTTACGATATGCCAACCTGTAATTCATCAGTACATCATCTTTTTCTTTTTCGGTCATTGCAGCCCAATCATCTCCGGAAAAAATTGACATCCTGATAATTTGAAGCATTTATTTTTGAATTACCATATTTTTCGAAACTGTTGACCAGACTGGTAATTGGCTTGGCACAATCTGCATCCAGATCATAGTAGTAGCTGTATAACTGAAGAAAAATCCATTGCGTCCATTTATAATAATCGGGGTCTGAAGTTCTGACCTCACGATCCCAGTCAAAGCTAAACCCGATATTATCAAGTTGTTGTCGGTATCTGTTTATATTTTCTTGGGTTGATTTGGCAGGATGTACACCTGTTTGTATGGCGTATTGTTCAGCTGGCAGACCGAAAGCATCGTATCCCATGGGGTGCAGGACATTGTACCCTTTTAGCCGCATATACCTGGCAAATATATCCGATGCAATATACTCCTAAGGGGTGGCCTACATGTAGCCCCGCCCCGGACGGATATGGAAACATATCCAGCACATAAAATTTTGGCTTTTCAGATTGGTTACTAACTTTATAGAGCTTTGTCTTCGTCCAGTGTTTCCACCATTTGCCTTCAATATTTTCCGGATGATATTGCATAAAAAATTATATTTCTCCTGACTATGTATTATGTAATGGTGGCAAAATTAAATATTTAAACTGTAGGAAAGGTGTACTTATTATTAAAATTGCTTTTTCATTTCCATTTCCCACAACTTTTTACCTTATCGAAGTATTTATTTTAATACAAAGCAAACGTTAGCATTATGCAAAGAATATTTTTCCATGAGAAAAATCCAAACAAGAGAGACCTTAAAGAAATAGCAGAGCGGATAAATCAAGGTGAAATTATAATATTTCCTACTGATACTATATACGCTATCGGTTGCCTTATGACCAACAGGGCAGGGATTGAAAAAATATGCCGCATCATGGATAAAAAGGAGAAAGTGGCAAAAATGTCCCTGATTTGTCCTAATATTAGTGTGATTTCTCAATATACAGTTCAGATAAATAATGATGTATTCAGGGCAATGAAAAGATATTTGCCGGGTCCTTACACTTTTATCCTTAAGTCAAATAATTATGTTCAAAAATTCTTTAAAAACAATCGGGAAGAAATTGGTGTAAGGATACCAAACAATGAAATTCTTACTAGCCTTCATGAATTTCTGAGTGCACCTCTCATTTCCACATCATTAAGCACGGACGATGAAATACAAAAGTATTATACTGACCCAAATGAAATAGAAGAGGCTTTTATGCACAAAGTCGATATTCTCATTGACGGAGGAGTAGGGGATAATGCTGAATCTACAGTATTGGACTGTACCGGATTAGAAATAGAATTGATAAGGGAAGGTAAAGGCGAAGTTTTGTAAAGTAAGATTTACAAATTATTTTCTTCAATAATGGAGTATAATAATTAGCTCAAGTAGTGAATATGATTTAATCTCCAGTTATCAGGCATACAATTTTCCAAGTGCCGTTTATTTTACTTAAGAACATTCGATAATCATTGGGACTCCATATAAAATCTTTAAATATATAGCCCTGTTTTGAATTATCAAGAGTTTTTACTTTATACCATTGTTTGTTACCCCATGACATGATATCATCGTTAGAATCGGTAGATGAATTGACTATAGAATTGTCATAATCACAAATGACTATGTCATAGCTTAATTTACCTATAATTTTAGAAGATACGTCCGGCTTCTCCCTTAAATTCACATTCTCACCCGTAATGGCCATAATCTCGTAAATATCCAGATTATCATTTGGAAGAGTGATGTCATACACATATGGGAATACAAAGCTCTTTTTATGTTCTTTTTCGTTATTATAATCAGTAAACACCCCACCCATGCTTATAATCTTACTAATGGTAAGCCAAATTTTAGAATTTTGAGAGTCAAAATCCCAAACACGTTTAAATTCTTCAATACCTTTGCTCCCATCAAACCCATTCTCAATGTTTTTATCTACAACAGAGAGAATAAAATTTTTATCTCTTTTTACGAGAGCGTATTGAAGCTTACATACAAATGAAGTTAATGAACTGTCTTTATGAATTTCATTTTTTGGAAGAAATTTGTTTGATTGTCCGGAGGCAAATTGAAGTAAAATTAATGTAAAGATAATTTGAAAAAATATAGAATATAGTTTCTCTTTATTTGGTAAAATGTTGAAATTTAATGTTTTAGATAAAAATTTTAAAATATAGATTCTACATAAAAGTATTCCAAAGTTTAATTTATAGTAGAATTTATTTAATAATCTATTGTTCATTTTTTCATGCTTTTTACAATAACAAAATTTTATTACCAATTTGTAATTATTAAAGTAACAAAAATACTGAAAGTACTTTATTGTTTAATGACTTATTCAAAAATAATTAGTAAAAATAATATCTATTAATTCAGCGATCGCCTCAAGTTACAAAAGAAATCTAAAACGCAAATCAGTAACCGATACAATTGAGCGTGCTAATTTATGATCACCTATGAATTGAGTTAATAAGCTTTTGAATGGCGACCAATCATTTATAGACGGACAAGGATGAGAAAAAAACACTAAATATATCTTAATTAAACGACGTTGAATTGTCAATTACAATATTTATAATCAATATATCATATATAATATTCTTTTCTTATGTCAAAATAATCCAGTTTTTTGCTAGAAAGAGTAGTGTATCCGCCCATAAGATTAGCTGTCATACATGAATGCACCGGAAGTATGCCAACAATATCCCCGGCATGAATATTTTTAAATACATCAGGAGTAACTTTAAGGGTGCCATGCTCCTGCGAGAGCTTACTTACATAGCAGCCGTCCACAACTTCACTCCATCCATTTTCATTTATCATTACCAAATCGCCGAATCTTTTTTGACCTTTTGCATCTAATATGTAATCTTTTGAAAAATGGATACCGCCCCCAATAAAAATAATTTCCAGCCTTTCAGCATGTCGGGCGACAACAGGACACGCCATAGCAATAGCTATTTCATCTTTTCCACACGCAGAAATCTGGGCTTGCATCAGATCATAAAATATAAAATTGCCTGGCCGTATTTCATCAACTAGTCCAAAATCATTTTCAATACTGCACGTTGGTGTGTCACCAACTGATATTTTGTGATCAGGATAGATTGATTTATATTTTCACTAACACTTTTCATTTTTGATACACTTTGTTGATGAACTTCAATAATTTCAGCGTTGCTTCGGCAATTATAGCTTTGCCCGGCATGGGTAAGGAATCCTCTGAAAGTAAGATTTGGTGATCTCTTTATGATATCGAGGATTGAATCTATTAAAATACTATCAGCAAAGTGAATACCCGTTCTATTGTAGCCAATGTCAATTTTTATCCATAAACCTACAGGGTATTTAAGTACGGAATCGAGCAAAATGGTTCCTTCATAATCAGCCGTCAGTAAATTTAATTCGATATTTTTTGCCAATCTGTTTATCCGATCTTTTTCAAGAGAATTAACAGGTATTGCGACAGTGATATCTTCCCACCCATGCTCTGCAAAAAATGTCGCCATCTTAATGGATGAAACCGTAATTGCAGTTACACCTGCATCTCTGAACCATTCACCTATTTCTATGCTTTGATGAGTTTTGAAATGTGGTCTGAAAAGAACTTTATGTCGCTTAGCTCTTTCAGTCATACGTTGGAGATTTTGTCTGCAAATATCTTCATTGATCACTAATGTGGGCTCTAATAAATTAAGTTTGTTTTTCATTATTATCAGTCTTGAAACTCAGTATTTACTACACTAAATCCATTATAATTTATTTCAAAAGTAATAGAATTATACTATTTGCTATTATAATTTTTGATCTTACCCAATTTATCTCTACACATCAACCTGTCATCTTATCATTGCAACCGGCATATTCTTATCATAATCTCCTGTGATAGAAGGGTTTTGGATATTTCCGGTATATGATTTGACCTGCGAATTAATATATGTATGCAGCTCCATAATCGTGATCAGCTTGTCTTTGTTGAAATCAGCAAACCCCTTTAGTCCTTTTACAAGAAAGTGTGAAAAAACACCTTGTCGCAATCCTCCGTATTCAAGTGACATTTCTTCTTTTTTTGAGGACATTAGGATAGCAGTGCCTCCTGCCGAAGCATTATATGCACCATAAAAGTTTTCTAAAGATATATTTAAAGGCGTTCTGGCTGCCACCATCATTGAGCCTGAATGGCAAGCATCAGCTATGAAGAGCTTATGCTTTGCTTTGGATCCATTTAACACTGACAATATCTCTTCATAAGTCAGTCGATTATTATAGCCGTCAAAATCGCTTGGTACAAATGCACCATCGATGCCATGTCCGGATAAATACAACATAATGACATCGTTGGCACCTGCTATGGTTGCAAGTTGTTTGAGTTCGTTAAGTATTGTTTGTTGGGTCGCACCTTCATCAATCAAGATTTTTATCTGATCGTCAGGCAATGCACCCCCTTCAGGACTCTTTAAAAAAGCATATAACAGATATGCATCATCGTCAGTGTACTTGAGCGAAGGCATATGATTGTATGTGGCCACCCCAACTATTAAAGCAAATATTTTTGTACTCCCTTCCACTGGTGGCTTTTCTGTTGTGGCAGTAATTCTCTTATTATCAGAATATGCTTCCGATACTTTTGTTGAGCTAAGCCTTTGTTTTGGCTTACCATATTCCCATATTGCTGTATATGTATTGCCCGATTTGAAATGCATGGTACCCTTACCATGGGGTCCATGATTTTTCCAACCGCCTGTATATTTATCTCCATTGATATATACACACTCACCATCACCCTCTCCCTGCCCATTTATAAACGGTCCCGAATAAACTGAGCCATCACCGTAAGTGTACATCCCAACTTCATTATCGCAGTAGATTGAAGTACAATCTTTTATGTCATTAGAATTCTCTGTTTTGTTTTTTGATATGAAAGGAGAGCTAATTTGGTCTCCATCATAGGGTTTTTCACTTATGAGTGTGTTCATTTCAAAATACTGTACCTTCTTGCTGCCGTTTGTAAAGGTAATTCCGCTTCCATGTTTTTTATTTCGAGCCCAATTTCCGTCAAAATAAGATCCATTTTTCCTGGTTAATTTGCCATGACCAGTAAAGCTACCATCTAGGAAATTTCCTATGTAAGTATCGCCTTCAGAAAAAATATAGGTGCCCATTCCGTTTGCTCTGCCATTGACCCACTGGCCAGCGTACATGTCCCCATTTCTGTATCGAATACTGCCTTTGCCTGCTATAACCCCATTTTCGAAGTTACCGGAATACACGTCACCACCCGCAAAACTGAGTTTTCCAAAACCATTTTTAATTCCATTTTTAAATGTCCCTTCATATATACTTCCGTCTGTATGCCTGTAAATACCCTCACCTGAAGGAATATTTTGATAAAAATTACCAGTGTATTTTGATCCATCCGAATACAAATATATACCTTTGCCATTGGTACAATCACCGTAAATACACTTGGCAATGGCCGGG
Organism: Saprospiraceae bacterium; assembly: GCA_016722285.1. Classification (GTDB taxonomy): domain Bacteria; phylum Bacteroidota; class Bacteroidia; order Chitinophagales; family Saprospiraceae; genus OLB9. The sequence goes on along the minus strand of JADKGI010000019.1, from coordinate 53,792 downwards.
CTTATTTTCGTTAAGGAAAAAAGTAATACAGACAATAAATACTTTTGCATTTTAATTGGAAGTTTAAATGATGTAAAAGTATGACTAAGCCTATATGGATTTGATTATTATATTAAACTCAATTATTGAAATAATATTTTTAAAACATAAATATTTATGAACAAGTTAACTTTATTTTTAGCAATGATTATTTTATCATCTTTAAGTTGTAAAAATTCAGGTTTTATGGCTCAAGGTAAAGGAGATGGTATTCACTTTGGTGAAACAATTGATACAAACGGCATGATTTCATATGTGGATTTGCTATCAAAAATCAGTGAATCTGACTCCATTGATGCAAAAGTATATGGCAAAGTATCCGGAGTTTGTCAGGCAAAAGGTTGTTGGATGAATATAGTCTCAGAAGTTGATAGTACAAACACAGAAATGTTTGTTCAGTTTAAAGATTATGGATTTTTTATGCCAAAAGACCTTGCAGGCAAGGAAGTAGTCATGCTTGGAAAAGCATTCAAGGAGATGACTTCAGTGGAAGATCTGAAGCATTTTGCCCAGGATGAAGGAAAAACACCCGAGGAGATAGCAAAAATTACGAAACCTGTCACTGAGTTGAAGTTTTTGGCATCAGGGGTACTAATAAAATAAATATTAAATCCCACCTTAAAATCAGGACTGGGTAGTCATTTTGTAAATGGTTTTAGTATAATAAGCCTGACCAGGCACAAGTTTTGTATCCGGAAACTCGGGCTGATTAGGAGAATCTGGATAGTGTTGGGTTTCAAGGCAAAGTCCCGAATAATCCGTATATTTCCCTGACTTGCCATCAACTCCGTTGAGCCAGTTGCCGGTATAGAGTTGGATTCCGGGTTGATCGGTATATATTTCAAGATTCCGGCCTGACTTTTTATGTCTCACTGTTGCGGCAGGCTTGGTAAATCCATTCCTTTTTAATACAAAATTGTGATCAAATCCTTTGCTCGATTTTAAAAGCATATCGTCAAACGGAATAAATTTCTTTACCTCGGTAAATGTTCTGAAATCTAACACTGTTCCGTTAACAGGGGCGATTTCTCCTGTTGGAATCAATTCTGCATTGGTATTGGTAAAATAGTCTGCTTCAATCATCACTTCATGGTCAAGGATATTTTCTGACTGTTCACCCGAAAGATTAAAATAACAATGGTTGGTCATATTAATAATGGTGGTACTATCTGTTGAAGCAAAATACTCTATAATTAACTCATTATCATTATTAAACGTATAGTGAACATTTAATACGAGATTACCAGGATATCCTTCTTCCATATCATGGCTTTCTGTACTAAGCTTAACCAAGCACTGCTGATCATCCACATCTACTTCAGGTTCCCATATTTTTTTGTCAAAACCTAAGAATCCGCCATGAAGGTGGTTTGGTGGCAAATTTTTCGAAAGATCATAATCAATGTTGTCCAACTGAAAATGTCCATTTGCAATTCTGTTAGCATATCTCCCGATAACTGCTCCAAAGTAAGGATGACCCGCACAATATGCTTCTAAATCTTTACAACCAAGCAGAATATCATGTAATTTACCATCTTTATCTGGGCATGTCCAGCTGTGGACGATACCACCGTAATTGGTTATTTGGACACAATTGTTATTGTTGTTTTTTATTGTAATCAGAGAAATTAGTGAGTTGTTTATTCTCCCGAAATTAGAAATTTGAACATGCATTATTTCCTGAAATGTAGATTGAATTAAATAAGAAGTTAATATGTATTCATTTTATATACAGCAAAAGATGTTGATTCTTGTCGTTTTGGCGACAAAATTAATGTAATTCAAAAATTTAACACATTTTTAATAGGACTTTCACAATAAAGAAATTATATTTGCAGGTATAAACGAGAGGCTTATGAACAAAAGTATACTATTTATTGCAGTTCTTACTTTTTTAACCTTTGCAGGTGGTGCGCAGTCTGCTTCTCCCTCTGTAAATGGACCAACCCAAGACTATTTCAGAATTTCTGAAGATATCAAAGTATATCCAAATCCTGCTACTGATTATATTCAGATAAGCAACGTCAACAGTGTAAAGAAAATTGTTGTGATAAATATTCTGGGTAAAGAAATGAAAACATTTATTCATTACAATAATGCGCAGCATGATATATCGGAGCTAAAATCAGGTATGTATATAGTGAAATTACTGGATGAAAAAAACAAAGTGGTTCGTACATTGAAGTTTAATAAGAGTTTTGATGGGGCATAAAGACACTTTAGTAAAATAAATTCATAATAAAAAGCTTTCAAATTATTTTGGAGGCTTTTTTTATAGGTTTATTTTGATACTAAACAGCTTAATTAGTTAATATTACACAGAATAATAAATTATTATAAATGAGATTATTATTATATACATTATTAATCATTTCTACTTCATCGTTTGCCCAGATATCTCATAAACCAAAAACACTAAATTTTATAACCAAACCATCAGGAGGAGAAAATCTGTTTGAAATTTATTTTACCAACAATCAAAGTACATCTTTAAATGTGTACTGGAAAGTTATTAAAGACACTTCATGGAATGCATCTTGGGAGACTTATATTTGTGATTTGGAGTTTTGCTATGGTACAAATATTGATAAAAGCAATCCGGGCTTACCTAATAAATTTTCTCAGGGTACTCACAAATTTGAATTTCATTTTGACCCAAAAGGAATAAGAGGAAAGGGCAATGTCATTTTGAAATTATATTCTGATAAGGATTTTGCAAGTGAACTATATAGCGTTGATATAAGTCTATTGTCAACAGATATAACACATAGCCCTAACCCATTGGTATTAAATACCACTCCTACAACTGGAGACAATAAACTTAATATAACTTTCAGCAATAATGCGGATACCAACTATACGGCATATTGGAAGTTGTTTAAAGATCCAGTTACATGGAAAGCAAGTTGGGACACCTATATATGCGATCTGGAGTTTTGCTATGGAAATAATATAGATCAAAGCAACCCAAGTCTTTCTAATAAATTCACCAAGGGAAATCATTTAGTGGAATTCCACTTTTCCCAAATAATATAATCGGATGCTCTATCATTGGAATGAAACTATATGGCGATAAGAATTTTACACAGGAAATATATAATACGACTATTGAAATAAACAACTGTCTGTCTGGTGCCAAGGATATTTCTAATGAAACAAACATTAGAGTATTTCCAAATCCATCAGCAAACCACATTCGGATAGAAAATGATGAGAATATACAAATATTAGAAATATATGACATTATCGGGCACAAATTAAATACAATCAACCACATACCCCATTCAGAGGTTGACATATCTGCTCTTAATCCGGGACTTTATTTAGGTAAAATGATAAATTTTAATGGAATAACAATAGGCGTTGCCAAGTTCCAAAAATATTAATATTTGGACATTTTTGAATTATGCGGGATATTTGACGCTATTTCGGGGTGTTTCCCAAAGCTTTACAGAGATATCAAGGTTTTTTTCAAGCTTTCTTCTGAGAATGTCATAAATGACAATGGCAATATTTTCTGCACTTGGTATAAGAGTTTTAAATTCTTCAGTATCCAGATTTAGATTTTTATGGTCAAATCTATTTTCAATTTCATCACGCAGGATATCCGCCAGTAATTTCATATCATAAACATATCCTGTATCAGGGTTGATTTCTCCTGTAAGTTTTACTTCCAGCTCGTAATTATGTCCATGATAATTATTATTATTGCATAATCCAAATACTTCTTTATTTTGTTCTACAGACCATTTTGGATTATTCAATCGGTGTGCCGCATTAAAATGACTTCTTCTGTAAACGGAAACTTTCATCTGTTTGGATCTATTTTTATTTCTTTAGCCACATGGAATCCCCTTGATTTAATCATAATGGTTTGTAATGTATGCATCATGGGGATTTCATCTTATTAATAGTTATTGATGGGCTAACAATTTGATTTCGCTATTTGTTGCTGTCATGAATATTAAAAACTAACTTTGCTTTTCTGTTTTTTAATTAGACTGTAATATATGTCAACATTATATAGTGTTCAGGTAAAAGATATCAAAGGCAAAGATTTAGATCTACATCAGTTTAAAGGTAAGAAATTGATGATTGTCAATGTTGCATCGGAATGCGGTTTTACGCAACAATATGCTCAGTTGGAGGAGTTATACAATACGTATAAAGATTCTTTGGCAATTTTGGGGTGCCCTTGCAATGAATTTGGAAATCAGGAACCGGGCGATGAGAATGACATACAGCAATTTTGCACCATCAATTTTGGAGTAACTTTCCCCCTGACACAAAAAATCAGTATCATTTCTAACCCTCATCCATTGTATGACTGGCTATGTTTGGAGGTAAATAACGGAATACGTGATTTTGAAGTAAAGTGGAATTTTTATAAATTTCTCATTCAACCCGATGGGTCTCTGTACAGATGTCTCTCATCTCTTATAGAACCAATGGATGACAAGGTTTTGGAATGGGTTAAAGTTGGTTACGACAATTAAATACAAATATTGTGTATTTCAGAGATATAGAAGGAAAGGATGACATAAAAAAACTCCTGATCAAAACAGTAGAAAAGGATAGAATTCCTCATGCTCAGATTTTTCTTGGAAAAGAAGGGGCAGGAGCTTTGCCTATGGCATTGGCTTATGCATCATATTTGATTTGCAGCAACAAGTCTCAGGGAGATAGTTGTGGACATTGTTCTCATTGTCTGAAGTCGCATAAATATATCCATCCTGACATTCATTTTTCTTTTCCAGTTGTGAAATTTAAAGAAAAAAAAAGAGTAGAAACTACGAGCTCTGATTTTTTACCTAAATGGAGGTCCATTTTGAGTAGCAATCCTAATATGGGCACCAGGGAATGGCTGTTGCATATAGATGCTGAGAATAATCTCCCAAATATTAATGTTAGGGAGTGCTATGATATTATGCACAAACTAAATATGATGTCATATGAATCAGATAAAAAAGTGCTGATCATGTGGTTGCCGGAATATCTTCACACCGAAGGCAACAGATTGCTTAAATTAATTGAAGAGCCTACAGACAATACTTATATAATTCTGGTAGCAGAAAACCAGGATTTGATACTTCAGACTATACTTAGCAGATGTCAGCTAGTCATAATACCAGCATATGAAAATAGCGAAATCAGTCAATTTTTAGTAAAAGAATTTGACATTGCTAATGACAAAGCACATCAGTTTGCTTCCTCGCTGATGGAAACATTAATAGTGCGATAAAAATAGCAGGTAATGAAGCGACTGATTACTCTGAGATGTTGATTTCATGGTTGCGAATCTCCTTCAAGTCAGATCCTATGGACATCAATGAATGGATCAAAGGACTTACTGAGATGGATAAGGACGAACAGAAAAACTTTTTTGAATATGGACTTTATTTTTTCAGACAGTTTATTTTCCGCATGCTCTCTAAGTCAAAAGATGTAAATCTAACGCATAAAGAACTTGAAGTAGCTTCAAGAATGGAAAAGATTATTAATATTTCAAAAGCTGAAATAATTGTAAATTTACTTAATGATGCAATTGAAAATATAAATAGAAACATTAATCTTAAAATATTAATGTTCTCTGATACGTTGGCTATTGGTGAAGTATTAAGAACAAATCATGTCAGAGATTAGAAACCAGACAATTTCCCAAATCACTTTTATTTATTACAAAATGATCATTGATGGTCTATATAATAAATAATGTTTGTTACCCATTTTTCAGGGTTTGGTTCACTTAGGGGGTCAGTTACATATTCCTCTATCGTTGGTATTAACTTATTAAGTTTAAAATCAGCCAAATATTCTTCGAGGGCAGTATATGCTTTTTCTGACTTTGAATGTTCTCCTTTATATTCTAAAAATATAGCTTGATGAGGATGCAACGTCACAGGCTCTAATCCTAAAATATTAAGTTCTGAAAATGTAGGTAATGCGGCAGCAAAATCATAATAACTCTGAGCTTTATTATCTTCATAAATAAGTGCTGATGGCATACCGGCAATTGTTATTTTATTTTCCAAGGCCTTTTGATATAGTCCACTAATATTTTTCGAGAAATATTCATTGATGTTTTTGAAATCGACTTTTGCCCGATAAGTGACAAAAAAACGCTGATTCATGACAACTTCACTTATATGGTAGCCATTATAATTTTTATTTAAAAACCTATCATCCAATAAGGTTTTTAAATTTTCAAGATTCTTATTCACTTGTTTTTTCAACTTCCATTTATGAATAAAGGTCCATAGATTTGTGAAAAAACCTGATTCGGATTCTGCCACAACAATAACTATAGAATTTAATGTATCAAGTTGTTTTATTTTATATTGGATCAAAGAGATTTTTCCATCCTGAGATTCGTCAGCTATGGCAATACTATCATCATTGATTGCTTTGATAATCCTGAACACGCCATTTCCATATCGCTTGCTGCTATAGTCACATGATGCCCCATCATCTTTAGATGCACCAAGGCATATTAAGTGAAAGGAAGAATCAAGCAGCGACTTATTATTGAAATCAGGCTGATGACTTAGGTTGTTCAGCACATTATAAACCATATTGGATGGAACATCTATTCTAAATTCGGTATTGATATGAAATTTTTTAGGAATAAAAATGGACAATACGATAACAAGGAGAAACAGAAAAACGACAGCAAGAAGATACTTTTTTGATTTAGTCATAATTGATATGTATATTTTACAAAGGTATGTACTATCTGTGTCAAATATAATGAATTAGTATATGATTATTCTATTTTTGTAATAGCAAATTGAATTATTTACTTTAGTACATAATTTTGCTGGAATATTGTTCATTGAATTAAATATTTCTATTTATAATATAAAAATATTATATAATAAATGGTGACATTTTTCTTTTCAGTCGTCGATTGGGTAATACACCTATAATATACTTAATTTCATCTTTTTATTTTGTACTACACCAAGTAATAAATCCATTTTATTAAATGACGCATTTTTGACAAAATAGCTTTTTTAATAGATGCAATATTGTTTACCTATGGACGTACAAATTTCATAAAATATGAATATTTAACCGATATATATATACTAATGTTCATTAATATTATATCTTTATTCCGAATTTCATTAATTAAGGATTTATCATTTTTCTTTTTATTAATGAAATTGACCTTGAAAATATTTATATTTGTATCTTATAGCTAATTTTTTAAATTTCAATACTATGACAAGCAAAATTTATTATTTGTTAATTGTGATATTTTGCATTTCTACAACAGCAATTTCACAGGATCAAGAGACTACTGTTAAAAAGACAACTATCACCGATGATATGACTCTGAATGCCGAACAGAATAAAAGTTGGAGAATGGGTCAATCGGCATATTCCGCAAAGCCAAAGAATGCCTGGGAACTTGGACTTCATTTTGGACACTTTATGATAGACGGCGATGTAGATAGAAGAATCCCGGCGGGTTACGGATTTGGTCTTCATCTCAGGAAAGCTATTCATTATGTATTTTCACTTAGAGCCGACTTCATGTATGGGCAGGCTAGAGGCTTGGACCCGCAAATGTGGACACACAGCAGCAAAGGAGGTGGGTTAGTGGAGGATGTTTTTGCTCCATATAGAAATCAGGACGGTTGGTTTCCGAGCCATAAGACATCTTATGGATATCTTGCTTTGCAGGGAGTTCTGAATATTGGTAATCTTCTTTTTCATAAAGACAGAAATAAATGGAATTGGTACACTGCCATTGGGGGTGGGATAAGTTCTCATAAAACAATGTTAGATTTACTTGATGCAAGTGGTAATCCATATTCAGGATTAGCCTCACTCCAAGGTGACATTGATACAAGAGCAGGAAGAAAAGAAATTAAGAAGAGAATTGATGCCAGATATGATGGGACATATGAGACAGAAAGTTGGAAGAAAAAAGGGATTTTCAGATTAGGAGATCAAACTAATGTGCATTTTGTATTTACTGCTTCAATGGGTATTGCTAGAAAGTTAAGCCAAAGAATAAATATCGGACTGGAACATCAGGTAATGACTGCTGATAATGATATGCTTGATGGTATCAGATTCAGAACTGCTACCGACCAGACTAACAATAATGACATTTCCCATTACACAAATATAAGATTAGGGATAAATCTTGGTAACTTTAACAAAGTTACAGAGCCTTTATATTGGCTGAATCCGTTAGACGCACAGATGAATGATATTGCTGCCCTAAAACAGAGACCTGTATTTGACCTTACTGATACGGATGGTGATGGAGTTATCGATATGCTGGATCAGGAAATGGAAACACCGGCAGGTGCTGCGGTAGATACTCGTGGTATCGCGTTGGACAGTGATGGTGATGGCATTGCGGACTATATAGATAAAGAACCATATTCTCCTCCCGGATTTATAGTAAGTAAAGAAGGCATAGCCGATGTGAAATGCTGCATCACGATGGATGATGTGAGTAAAGCTATAGACTCTAAAGTAGGAGTGATGAAAAAGGCAACTGATGACTGCGGAAAGTGGTTTTTACCTATGATACATTTTGATCTTGACAGGGCAAGTATTAAACCAGAGTATTACGGACACTTGCACCATGTTGCCACAGTGATGAAAATGTGTCCGAACTTATGTATTGTTGTCCAGGGTCATACAGATGTAAGAAGTTCTAATAGCTATAATAATAACCTTTCATACACCAGAGCAGAAAATGTAGTGAATTATCTGGTTTCTCAATATGGTCTGGATAGAAATCGAATAAAGCTGATGTATGGTGGAGAAGAAGCTCCTATGGTCTCTAATTCAAAAAAGGAAATAGAACATTATATGAACAGAAGGGTTGAAATTAGAGTCTGTACACCTACAGACAGTGAAATGGCAAAACCTGAAGGTTATGTACCAACCGGAAAAGGTGTTAAATCTACTTCCCGATTTATTGGAAATAAAAATAGTGGTTATTGAGTTAGCAGGAAGTTAAAATAGCCCTCAATAATAAAAGTCAGGTGTCGGATATTCGGTATCTGGCTTTTATTATTTTTAGTAGAATTATTTAGGTATATAATTTCATTTCATAAAATAAAGTCAATTTCCTCAGACAAAGCTACTTTTATATGAATAGCATCACTATTGACGAAATAATAGCTGAAGTATGACGAAAAATTAGCTTTTTTAATCGAAATTTATCACGCCTAAACAAAAACATTTTGGTATAACCCTTCATAAAATTAGGTTAGATATCCAATTTACAATTACATAACTTATGAGCTACTTTTGCTTAATTTCTGAAATAATAGCAACCTACCAAAAGCCATTATGCAAAGTTATCTTATTGTGATTTTTACCTTAAATTGTAATTGCTACAATCTTTTGGAATTTTGGTTTTAAAGTAAAGAGTGCAAGAAAAATAGTGTTTTAAGCTTCAATTTTACATCTACCTTTATCTTGATAAATTTCTGAACCTGGATCTACCCAATAGGATCAGGAAAGTGTGATATGATATTCCCAAGATAAAAGATAGATGGTAACTTCTATCAGATCTTTTAATGGTATAACTGATTTCCCATTTCAGGGATTTCCGCATTTAGCTCAAAAAAAAAACACCGAAATAATATTCCGATGTTTTATTCTTATAAATTCAGAACACCAGACCCCATGTCAATAAAATAAATGGTCACAGCGTACAATTCGCAAAATGGTTTTGCGGCATTTTTTATATTTGTGGTTTCAACACAAAATAAATCACCATGCAGCTCCAACTACCTATATTTTCAAGAGAGACAAAGTTTATATCCGATTGTGTAGGCTATTATACCAAGGAGGGAATAGTTCAGTATATAGTCAATGGTCTACCAGTGTTCGCACACGGTGAGGAAGACTTAAACAGCTTCCGGTATATTGTCAGCAATTTTATAGATCAGGGACTGTGTAAGAAAGTAGAAGTACAGCGAGCTTTCCATGTGAGTGATGACTCGATATACCGTTACTGCAAATTGTATAAGGAGAAGGGAGCAGATGGTTTTTTTGGTGAGCGCCCCCGATCAAAGCGGAGAAGTCACAAAATGGTGGGAGAGACAACATTGAAAATTCAAAAAGAAATAGATAAAGGCAGGAGTGTTAACAGTATCGCCAAAGAATTTGGTATTTCGGAGGGTACCATCCGTTACCAGATACAGCAAGGATATTTAAAAAAAAGGATAATCAAACCATAAACGAAGTAGAAGTAAACGCTACCCATGCTACAGATAGAAATGCCCTGGATCAACAAAGTGTTTACGGCTATGCGACAAGTAGGGATTTAGATCGCACCTTATCATCACTTCATAAAGCAGGTAATGCCCAGATCATACACGAGGCGCACAACGGATTAAACTGTGGCGGAGTACTATTGATGATACCTGCTCTTTTGAGTCAAGGGTTACTAAAGAGTAAAGAAATCTATAAGTACGAAGATAGTTATTACTATTCCCTGGAATCAATCATTCTAACCTTGGCCATATTGGCATTATGCCGGGTCAAAAACATAGAACAGATCAAAAACGTGAGGAGTGGCGAAATTGGCCGTTTGATCGGCATGGATCGCATACCAGAATCTAAATGTTTGCGTGATAAAGTACACTACTTAGCCAAGCAAAACAAAGCCACACAATGGAACGAAGAGCTCATGGAACTATGGAAAGACGGTATTACTGATCATACCGACGGCGAACTCATCTTGTATGTAGATGGTCATGTGAGCATCTATAACGGCTACAAAGCCACACTTGCTGCCAAATACATATCGAGGCAAAAATTATGCCTTAGTGCCACTTCAGAATACTGGGTTAACGATGGTGATTCATTGCCATATATGGTGGTTACCGGTGAGCTCAATGAAAAATTACAAGAAATCATCATCCATCAGATCATCCCCCAACTCATCAAAGTGGGATACATAAAATCCATCGAAGATCCACTCACACATCCGCAGACACCACAGTGCACCTTGGTTTTTGACAGAGAAGCATACGACTTCGATTTCTTTGACAAACTCTGGGACCAGTATCGGGTAGCCATCATAACCTATCGCAAATATGTAAAGGATAAATGGGCAGATGCAGACTTCACACCTTATGAAATAATGGATAATGAGAATAAATCAACAATGTACCTTTGCGAGAAGGATTATGAGCGTAATAGTAAGAAATACAGGGAAATACGCAAGCTCGGTACCAGTGGACATCAGACATCTATCATCACCACACACCCAACCATGAATATCCTGCATATCGCATTGTATATGTTTAATCGCTGGACACAAGAGAACTTCTTTAAATATATGATGGCCAATTACAACTTTGATCAGATCATCGAATATGGCACCGAATCCATCGATCCGGAAATAAAAATAGTCAATCCCCACTTATAAAAATACAATAATCAAATAAAAAACTAAGAGAAAAGCTATCACGGAGAAAGGCCCATTTATATCAATTCACCAATGACCAAACAGAATTAACCATAGACGAACAAAAAAATGGATATTAAAAGGGCAATAGTAGCGAAATACAACAAATGAAAGAGCAAGAAAAAGAACTTATCAACCTCAGAAGTGAACAAACTTACCACATCAAATTAAAAGATATGCCAACCGAACAACAATACGATAAATTAAAAACACAATCAAAACTTGTTATCAACATCATAAAAATGATATGTTACCGAGCCGAGACCGCAGTAGCTAATATTGTGAGCGAAGCGTTAAGTTCCAAAACAGATGAAAAACGGATTATAGTTACCCCCAAAAATCGGACAGCAAGTTAAATAAATTTTTTTACACTAAATTTGCTGTTTATGACAAAGAGAAAATTAACATCAGTATTTAAAAGCAAGGTGGTATTAGAAGCGCTACTACGGATCGTGATGAATTATTAAGGACAATTGGGGAACAGAGGTAGAAATTGACTTTAAAAAAAAGTTTAAAGAGACTGGGATGAACATGCTGCCATTTATTCAAAAGGATCACCCACAGTTAAGTATATCGCATCAGTGCTCGTTGCTTGGTATAAACCGGAGTACTTACTATTATACTCCAGTGGCTGAAGATGCGCTGAATCTGGAGCTCATGCGGCTTATAGATGAGCACTATTTGCTGCATCCGTACAAAGGCGTGCCACGGATGTATATATGGCTGAAGATGGACAAAGGCTACCAGATCAATATAAAACGAATAGAACGCCTGTATTATAATTTGATGGGACTTAGAGCTATAGTACCAGGCCCACATACTTCAAAACGGCATCCTGAACATGCTGTATATCCCTATTTGCTTAGAAATTTGGAAATAACCAATCCTAATCAAGTATGGGCTACTGACATCACTTATATCCCGATGTTGCATGGTTACTTGTACCTGATGGCCGTTATAGATGTGCACAGCCGCTTTATATTAAGCTGGGATATATCCAACACGATGGATGCGACTTGGTGTGCCAGTGTAGTGCAGAATAGTATAGTACATTGGGGAATACCGCAAATTATCAATACAGATCAGGGATCACAGTTTACGGCTGCAGAGTTCACCGCCACGGTATTGGACAATGGTATCAAACTGAGTATGGATGGAAAAGGCAGAGCTATAGACAACATCTTTATTGAGCGATTTTGGCGAACCATAAAGTATGAACATGTTTATTTAAATCCAACCAATGATGGTCAACAGTTATTTAAAGGAATCCATACATATATGAATTATTACAATATGGAGCGGAAACATATAATAATAAATAATAATATGTTTATTATAAATTAGTATAAAACTGTCCGAACATTGGGGGTAACTATAGATGTTAGTCAAACAAATCATCCAAACACCGGCAGACATATTCCCTGATTACCAAAACAATACACTTACCGTCACCATTCACAGCATGTCCAACCAAAGGTATAACCAAACCGTCAAAACTAATAGAAGTTCTCAATGAGTCCAGAGCCGTTTTCCCAGGTACAGAGCTACTGATGGTCTTTAAATCTACCGCTTCTAAATTGCGAGAGGTCTGGTGTTCTGAAATTTGAAGTTGACTAGCTTAAATATCTACTTTTTGGTTTTTCCAGCATTAAGTACATCCTGAAGTTTCTTGAGTTCGTCCCAGCTACCTTTTGCTGCTAAAGCTGCTTGCTTAGACCAGGTTGCAGGATCATGAATATTAAATTTTGGGCCAGCTTCGTCAAGAATTTTTTTCAAATTGTCTGCCTTTGCTTTTGACAAGTCTGCAAATGTTTTTATTCCTTTACTGCTAAGAATTTCTGCTATTTTGGGTCCGATTCCTTCGATTTTCTTTAGGTCGTCTTTTGATATTTTTGTTGTTTGTGTAACAGGTGTTTTTGCAAGCTTTTAAGCCTTACAGCAGGCGACTTAGTTATCTTTGCTGACGCTGATTTTGAAGCTACCTTTGGAGTTACTACAGCTTGTTTTTTAGGAGTTGCAGATGGTTTTTGAGTCAACTCATCTAAAACAATTACACTATTGCTTATACCCATGAAAGGTGATTGAACATAACTGTCAGCTGCAAAGTCATTGTCCCATTTTGCTCCATCCAATAAGTATCTGAATTGGTATGTTTTTCCTGCTTCAAGTTCAAGGACGGTATTGTATTCATCCTTACTTTTCTTCATTTTGGGAGCTAAATCTGCGTTCCAATCATTAAATTCTCCTAATACCTGAATAGTTTTAACTCCAACATTTGCATTAGCTGGATATGAGAAGGTTACTTTACAAGTACCTTTTGACTGATAATTTTTTACAATTCCCATTTTATTTTTATATTTAATTAGTTAATTTAATAAGATTTTAACCTTAAAATCTGAAATCCTCCACAAAGGTACGGTATTATCTGTTATAAATTGTAAATTTAGTACTCCTTAACAATAATTAACACAAGGTAAATTGGAATATACGGAATATAATTTCGTTAATAATTTTAAAACTTAATTATTTTATAAACATTTGAAATATATTGCTCAATTATTTTGCTATAATTTTTGTGTTCCAATTTTAAGACTTCTTTAGCAATGTCCTCAGAAGACATGCTTTCGGTAATACTGCATTTTTCCTGGAATATTATATTTCCATCATCATATTCCTTATTTACAATATGTATTGTCATTCCACTTTCTTGTTCCCCATTGGTTTTTACTGCATCATGGACATGATGTCCATACATTCCTTTGCCTCCATATTTAGGCAGTAACGATGGGTGGATATTCAATATTTTGTCAGGATAGGCTTCGATAAGATTTGATGGTATGAGCCAAAGAAATCCTGCCAAAATAATTACGTCAATTTCTTTTTCTTTCAAAGTCTGAAGAAATGTATCACTTTTATATATATCATCTTTGGTAATAATTATATCTGGTATGCGTGATATTGTGGCTAAATTCAATACCATTGCACTAGGATTATTGGTTACAATCAATACAACCGAAATAAAAGGATGATTTTGGAAATGCTTTATTATCTGATTTGCATTACTTCCACCTCCAGAAGCAAGAATGGCAAGCTTTATCAATTTAATGTTGATGATTATTAACCAATTGAACTTATCATGCTTAATTTAGTGCATTGTATTTTTCTGTTTTACTAGGATCCATTCCAACCATAATTGTTTTTACTTTTGTTTTTTGGCCTCTATCTCCAATCTTAAAAATCTCCACGATCTCATCTTTTTTAGAATCGCCAAACATTTGAATTATATAGGTATTGGGATAATCAATATTCGCCTGTCCGATAGATGTAATGGCACTTAACAGCACAGCTCTGCTTTTGTCAGGTTCATCATACATTTTATCAAGACACAATCTGTGATATTCGTAATATGCCTGCCTGAACTGACGCATCCTTGGATTCAAAATATTTTCAACAAGCCAATATCTGTTTCTCCGACCGGAACCGTCATTTTTCCAACCCTCATCCCTTGCATTAATGGATGGTAAAGAAGAAATTACTTCCTGAGCTTTTTGAAAATAGGGCTCACCACCATTCATTTTAAATGAATCATAATCCATTCCCAGGCTATAGTAAACATAAAAACTAAGGATAGAAGAAAGATTGTCATAGAATGTATTGTTCGTTTTGAAAAGGGGTTGCAGTCCATTAAATGAAAACGTAACATTTTTATCTATAAGATTGATCATTGGGGATGTATATATAGAGTTGTAAACCGGTCTTTCAGTTTGAACAACGAGTTCAGCTTTAAACACGGTTGGCTGTACTTCTTCTGTAATGGTGAGTTGCAAGGAGCCTCTTATTTTCTCGTGAGGCTGGAAGTCATCCTCACCCCATTTAGTATTATTAATAAATTCTTTAAGATTTTTTCCAGATCTTTAAAAATAGAGACATCTGAGTTTAATGAATTAATAGAGGCCTGCGTAACCACAGTGACATTAAAATTCAACTCCTGGCAATTAGAAGAAAAAAATGTGGTAAGCAATAAGAAAAGTAATAGGGCTGATTTAAACATTATTTATAACTGATGAAAGTTCACAATATAATTAACAATGTCAGTAGCGACTTCAATTTTAGTTTTCAACGGAAACGTTACTACATTTTTAAACGTATCCAGTATTGTAATTTTGTTGGTTTCAAATTGAAATCCTGCTCCTGAATCATTGAGTGTATTTAGAACGATAAAATCAAGGTTTTTGGTATGCAGTTTTTTTAATGCATTTTGGATTTCATTATTTGTCTCAAGAGCAAATCCCACCATCAATTGATTTTTTTGCTTTATTTTACCTAAGGTAGCTGCAATGTCCACTGTTTTTTTCAAATTGAGAGAAAATGAATCATCAGATTTCTTAATTTTTGTATCAGAGACCACCGATGGAGTATAATCTGCTACTGCGGCAGCCAATATTATTATATCTGAATCTTCAAAATATCGTTTAGATTCAAGGTACATTTCATTGGCAGTCAAAACGTTGACAACCTTTATTTTTTCAGATTCTGTTTTGATGTTTGTCGGACCGGAGATTAGGGTAACGTGAGCTCCTCTATTGATGCATTCTTCAGCAAGAGCATAACCCATTTTACCACTGCTTCTGTTGCTAATAAATCTAACAGGATCTATTTTTTCATAAGTTGGTCCTGCGGTGATTAATATATTTTTGCCTAAGAGATCTTTCTCTCTTGAAAAAAAATCAGTTAAATAGTGGATAATTTCTTCAGGTTCTGCCATCCGTCCGTCGCCATATAAACCACTAGCCAAAAAGCCAGTTCCAACCGGAATGACATTGTTTTTGTATGAAATTATTGAATTTATGTTATTAACAGTGGCTGGATGATTCCACATATCCAGATCCATCGCTGGTGCAATGAATACAGGACATTTAGCTGACAAATAACAAGCAAGAAGCATATTGTCACATATACCACTTGCCATTTTAGCAAGCGTACTGGCTGTGCAGGGAGCTATCACCATAACATCTGCCCATAAGCCTAATTCAACATGGTTATGCCAGGAGTTTCCATCTGTTAACTCAGAAACTACCGGATGACCCGATAAGGTGGATAATGTCAAAGGGGTAATGAAATCCTTAGCTGATGGAGTAAAAATAACTTTAACTTCAAAACCATTTTTAATCAAAAGCCGACACAAAATGGCTGCTTTATAAGCTGCTATGCTTCCAGTAATCCCTAATAGTATTTTTTTTCCTTCAAGCATTTAAAAGCTTGTAATTTATTCTTCAGTCTGCACTCTTGGTTCCCGATATTCGAACTCAAGATTATTTCTTAAAACTCTTCAGTAGCGATTATTGCTGGATTTGGTAATCTTTCATAAAATTTACTAATCTCTATCTGCTCTTTATTTTCAAGGATTTCTTCTATAGTTTCAGAAGTGCTGGCAAATTCATCCAACTTACCATGAAGTTCATTTTTCATTTCTATAGAAATCTGCTCAGCTCTTTTTGTTATAACAGAAATAGATTCATAAATGCTGGAGGTCTGTGCAGAAATACTCTTAATGTCTCTTGCTTTGATGTTTGGGTCCAGGCCCTGAACTTTTGATTTAATATCAGTGGTCATACTTTTAATTTTTTTAATTCGGATAATGTTTCTTTTTCTATTTCTCTGGCATCTTTAAGTTTTCTTGACTTAGGATGCTTTTTTATAAATGTATTAAAGTGATCTAAGGCTTCATTAAATCTTTCTTCTTTTTTCTCATAAATACTATTAGTTGCCAATATATAGCTGGAGTTAAGTATAAGGAATCTTATATCTTCTGCCCTCTTAGACTCAGGAAAGTCCTTAAGAGTATTTTGAAATGAAACCATTGCAGCCTGATACTGTCCGATTTTATAGTATAAATTTCCCTGTTCATATGATTTTTGCTCTAATTTCTTTCTCATTTCATCTATCAGTTTATTTGCAGAATCTGCCCTGTCTGAATCAGGGTACAAATTTATAAACTGTTCAAAACCAATGATTGCTTTTTCTGTATTGGTTTGATCCAACTTATAGTTTGGGGACAATCTATAATTGGAATATGCCGCTAAGTATTCTGCCTCTATTTTATTTTTACTATTTGCAAAGGTACTCGCAAAGTTTTTAAAATATGATGACGCTAAGATATAATCACCTAGGTAATAGTGGGCATATGCGTATTTGAAAAATAAATCTTCAGCTTCTGTCTTTCCTCTATAAAATTGGATAACTATGTCATATAAAGCAATTGCCCTGTCATATTCCTTTTTTTGATAATAATCATTGGCGGCTTTGTATATTTTTTCAGGCTGATTACTCGTTCTTAATGCCTCAAATTCTGATTTGCAAGACATTAATAAGAGCATCGGTAACAAAAATACGAAAACGAAATTCTTCATAAGGGCGCAAAAGTATAACTTTTTATGAATTTTTATTAGCTTTTTGAATACTTAAAAATATTATTGAACTTTAAATTAAGTTTATTTGTCAATAAAACGGGATAAATAATAAAATGATGTCTTATATAGTGTTAAAATTATTGTAAAATAAGGTATTGTTAGCACCAACATATGTTAAATGGTATTATATTTGTACTTTATTAAAGTATCCTAATTCTAATCAAATAATTTAAAAAAATCATGAAGAGTTTATTATTATTTTCATTTCTTTTAATTTGTTCATTTTCAATGAACGCTCAGGGATGTGGCAAAGCTGATTCCGGAAAAGCTTGTTGTGCTTCTAAAAAGTCTGCATCTGTATCATCATCTGATGAAAACACAAAGGTAGCTAGCGTTGTGATGGAAGCCGAAGAAGCATTGAAATCTTCAAATGGTTCTGTCACTAAGAGGACATGTGAAGTTTCAGGTACAACTACTTATTTTCAAAAATCAGAGAATACATCTAACGGCAAAATTAGCTGGGAAGAAGTACAGTATGACGCTGCCAATAAGTCATTTACAAAAGTAGCTTCTGCCAGAATGGAACAAGATGAAAATGGAGTAAAAGTTGAGACTAAGGCTTGCGCCGGAAAAGGAGATGCCAAGGCATGTTGCAAAAAAGATGAAGCAAAGGGATGTTGCGAGAAAAAAGCTGAGGGAAAAAATTAATTCTTGAATTTATATTTATTAAAAAGGCTTACTCTTTAGGGTGGGCCTTTTTTTTTAATATATAGAATACATTTTTAATATACTTTACTTTTTTATTATTTTGTAATTGATTAATTATGAGCAATTTAGATTAAAAATGCCCATTTTTTACGATACTTCTACAGTTTTTAGTCAGCAGATACACTGTTCAACCGGAAAGTAGGATCGAATGACCATAAATTGCTTTAATTTTGTGATTTGAAAGTATAACTCTAAATAATTATGGCTTGTCATTATTTAATTGTATCCAGATTTTTTTTAGATTGATTATTAAATTCGTATATATTATTTTTAGTGGAATAATTTTGATTACCATATTACCCTGGATAATTTGAGCAAAATTGTAATAATTGGTACTGCTTATCCACTTAGAGGGGGAGGATTGGCCACATTCAATGAAAGATTGGCCAGGCAATTTTTGGCTGAAGGGCATGAAGTACTTATCTATACATTTACTTTACAATACCCTGAGTTTTTATTTCCGGGCAAATCTCAATATTCAGAAGGGGAGCCGCCGGATGACCTTAACATTATTGAAGCCATTAATTCTGTCAATCCGATAAACTGGATATGTAGTGGTCTGAAAATTAAAAGAGAATATGCTGATATTGTTTTGATCAGATATTGGATACCTTTTATGGCACCTTGTTTAGGAACAATAGCCAGAATTGTTTCTTCAAACAAACACTCAAAAATTATTGGAATTATTGACAATGTTATACCTCATGAAAAGCGCCCCGGGGATCGAATTTTTACTAAATACTTTGTAAAATCGGTAGGAGGATTTCTAACCATGAGTGAATTGGTCAAAAATAATTTAAGGGACTTTACACAGAAAGAAATAGATCTGGTGCATCATCCGCTTTATGACAATTTTGGAGAAAAAATACCCAAAAGAGTGGCACGTGAGAAATTGAATATTCCAAATGATGTGTATGTATTTCTGTTTTTTGGTTTCATAAGAAAATATAAAGGACTTGATTTATTAATTTCAGCATTTGAACTGCTTGAGAATAATGAAAACCTTCGTTTGTTAATTTGCGGTGAATTTTATGCCTGCGAGGAAGAAATAAATGATCAGATTAACAGATCCAAAAAGAATAGTCAGATACTGAAACATACACACTTTATTAAAGATGAAGACGTTGGTATTTATTTTAGTGCTGCAGATTGTGTTGTTCAGCCATACAGGAGTGCAACTCAAAGCGGGGTCACACCGCTTACGTACCATTTTGAAATACCTATGATTGTTACCAATGTGGGAGCATTGCCTGATCTTGTTCCGCCCGAATTAGGAAAGGTTTGTATCCCGGAACCTGAAGATATTGCAAGAGCGATGCAAGAAATGCTTACATTTGACCTGGACCAATTTGAAATAAATATTAAAGATGAAAAGAAGAAGCTAAGCTGGGAGAAATTTACATCCGCAATTATTCAACTTGGGGAAAAATTAAAGTTAAATAAATAGCCATCTGATTTGATTTTAATATAACAAAAAATAACACTTGGAATTTATGAATCAAATTGAGGACATTATCCATAATTCGATCGAAATAAAGAAAGAAATCCTTGCAAATCAGCACCTGTTGAAAAGAATTTCTGATGCTTCAAATAAGATATATGAAGCGTTCCTGCAAGGCAATAAAATACTTTTTTGTGGAAATGGCGGAAGTGCTGCTGATGCTCAACATCTGGCATCTGAATTTACGGGACGGTTTTATCTGGATCGAAGAGCCCTCCCTGCAGAAGCACTACATACAAATACATCATATCTGACTGCCGTAGCTAACGATTTTAGTTTTGATGTTATTTATTCCAGACTTATCGAAGGCATAGGGGACGAAGGTGATATTTTGGTGGCTATGTCAACAAGCGGTAATAGCTTAAATATACTAAATGCATTGGATGCGGCCAAACAGAAAGGGATGGTTACTATTGGATTTACAGGCAGTACAGGAGGTCAAATGAAAGAGAAAGCAGACATTTTAATAAATATTCCATCAGATGATACACCCAGAATACAGGAATGTCATATTATGATAGGTCATATTATTTGTCAAATAGTCGAGGAAAGTATGTTTGAGAGATAAAAGTTATAAGTTAAGAGTTAAGAGTTAAGATTTGTGGTCTCATGAAATACGTTGACAGCAAAAATGTGGAAAACTTTTCACAAATTTGCAAATATGAGTACAAAAAGAACGAGAAAAGTATTCTCAGAGAGCTTTAAGAAGCAGAAAGTCGAATTAATAGAGAGTGTAAACTGACCACCGGATCAGTTGCAACACAGTTTGATGTGAGTTATACAGCAGTATACCAATGGGTCAAGAAATTTGGCAAGGCCACTCGACCAGATAAGATAGTAATAGAAAGTGATAGTGATTATCTGAAAGTTTTGGAATTACAAAAAGATAAGTCCAACTTGGAACGGATTGTTGGCAAGCAACAAATCAGAATCGACTATTATGAGACACTAATAGAAATGATAAAAGAACATTACAAAGAGGATATGGAGAAGAAGTTTTTAAAAAAGTCAAACATCCACGAATGGGGAGTCGTTCGTTGTATTATAGCATAAAAAACATAGGAGTGCATTGATCTTGGTATGGGTGTCAATAAATTTGAACAACTCTAAGAGTACTTCAGGGATGACGGTCAAACCATTGCGATCAAGGATAGTAAAGACAAGTGATGGGAAAGGGAAAGGTCATTATCCAAACCTGACAAATGGCCTTGTTTTTAAACAATGTGAATCAACTCATTGTAGGCGACATTACTTATTATGATATTATTGATGATCAATGGAGTTACATATTCACTAAAGGATATTTATTCACAAAGAATACTTGGGCTGGTACCATCTTTGAGCATGGAAGCATCTTTCGCTTATCAATGTTTAGAGCAAGCATTTTCACAGCGCAAAAGATGTAGGCCCTAAGGGATGTATTCACCATTCTGACAACGGGTCTCAATACGACTCAAAAGTGTATAAAAAATGCTGACAGATGCAGAAATACATATCAGCAGAGCTGATAATTGTTTGGAAAATGGAAGTGCTGAGAACTTAAATTCCATCGTCAAAAATATGTACCTTAAACCTTGGGGTATCCGCACTTTCAAAGAGCTCCAGCAAGCCTGCCAGGAACTGATGTATGTCAATAATTATCAAAGAGCCATTGAACAATTAGGGCAATTAAGTCCAAACCAATCTGAGCAATTAATAGCTAAGTTACATCCCTGATGAAAGGCCTAAAAAAGTATTATATGATTTTAACAACTAAGCGGGCCATGGGTTTTGTAAGGCATGATTCCTAAATTGGAATGTAGGTTATAAAAAGTCAAGGAGTCTTTTGATTGAACTCCCTTGATCAAACCTTACTTTCCACTTTGAGTAAATATGCTATTCCTTACCAAGTTGCTCCCCAGCAGAGCTTGATGCCGCTTCACATAATCGTCGATACAAAGATACAGTCTAATATTAATTTTTTAACTTTACGTTTTCCACATTGTTTTATAAATTAACGCTTTGTTGTCAACAAAAATCCTGAGAGAGGTCAGGTTAAAGAGTTCACCATTCACAATACTTAGACAGTATGGAGTTTATCAGTGTATTTGACATTTTTAAAATAGGAGTTGGACCTTCATCCTCCCATACTCTGGGTCCGTGGCGGGCTGCTGAAAATTTTATCAACAGTTGCAATATTTCCGGTATAGTCTTAGATGGTGCTAAATTATCGGTGTCGCTTTACGGTTCACTTTCATTAACCGGAAAAGGACATGCTACTGACTTAGCTATAATATTGGGGCTTTCTGGTTTTGATCCTGAAATTGTAGATACAGATTCTATTCCCAGTATAATAGAGTCTGTAAAATTGCTTAAATCCTTAAAAAATGAAAATTTTAGTTTAAGTTTTGACCCCGATACTGATATCAGATTTGAGAATGATTTTTTGCCATACCATGCCAATGGCATAATATTTACAGTCGAATCTCCTGGGGGCAAAGTATATTCGGAAACATATTTTTCAGTTGGTGGTGGATTTATTATCAGGGAAGGTGATTCTCTTAAAATACTGGCAAATAATCGGCCCCATCCTTTCCCAATACAAAATAGCGTAGAACTTTTGCGGTATTGTAAGAGACATTACAAGCTTATATCTGACATTGTTCTAGACAATGAGCTGGTAGATCGTAATATTGAACAAATTAATTCAGGATTGATTCGTATCTGGGATGTAATGCTGGAAAGTATGTATAAAGGTTGTCACACGACAGGTTATTTACCAGGTGCCTTAAGAGTAAAAAGGAGAGCTGCAGATGTTACCAGAACGCTACTTTCTGATGACGAAATCCAGGATAAGTGGAAATGGATGAATCATATCAGATCCAGCAACTCCGGATTTCAGGAAATTCTCAAATGGGTAGGTAGTTTCGCAATTGCAGTTAATGAAGTTAATGCTTCTTTCGGAAGGGTGGTGACAGCTCCTACCAATGGAAGCGCGGGAGTTATTCCGGCCGTACTTATGTATTATTTGTGTTTCGTTGATAAAGAAGCCGGGGATAGCGAGATAATTCGGTTTTTGTGTACTGCCGGTGAAATAGGATGTATATTTAAGAAAGGATCAACTATATCCGCTGCAATGGGTGGATGTCAGGCAGAAATTGGTGTCTCGTCAGCAATGGCAGCAGCAGGGTTAACTGAGCTTATGGGTGGAACTCCGGAACAATGTACCATAGCTGCTGAGGTGGCAATGGAACATCACTTAGGCATGACTTGTGATCCTATTGGTGGGTTAGTGCAGATACCTTGCATAGAAAGAAACTCGATGGGAGCCATAAAAGCTATCAATGCCGCATCCATAGCCCTCGACCGGAAACCTGAAGACATCAAAGTACCGCTTGATAATGTAATTGCAACCATGTGGGAAACAGCCAAAGATATGAACAGAAAATACAAAGAGACTTCAGAAGGTGGCCTGGCAACTGCTGTAAATATCATTGATTGCTAAATGGAATCCAGTTATTTTAACCTTAACTTATAAATCTCCTCCTGTCTGCCTGCGAAATACTTAAAATCACTTCCATCAAAATATCCGTCTTCTTCAAGCATGATTCTGACTATTTTTCCCCATTCGTTAATTTCAGATGTAGCATTGAGCTCTATTGAATATGCAGTATTCGGATAAACGATATAATCTCCAGCACCTTTGACGCCATTTTGTTGATCCCAAAGGCCAATAGTCGGACCGGCAGCGTGACCATGAAAACCAATAGGATGCGTATAGATTGAAGCGGTTATATTTTCCTGTTTGGCGACCTTTAAGGCATTGCTAAGAATTTCATTTCCGGATTTAGTCACTGAAAATTGAGAGGTTAAGATATCCTGCAATCGGTTTGCAGTTGCAAAAGCTTTTTGTAATCCCTTAGGAATTTCATTCTCATCCGGTCGTAACACATAAAAATGTTGTTGCTGATCGGTATTCAGTCTATTGTAGGTAATGCCGAAATCTACATGTAAAAGATCTCCAAACTGAATTACCTGGTCTTTGGGTCTTCCTGAAAAACTCTGCACATGGTCAAATTTATTTTTATCTTCTCTCTGAATCGATACAGTTGGATGAAACCAGACATCAAGTCCATAGTCTGTTACAATTTGTCTTAATTTCCATACAATGTCATCCGTGGTTGTCATACCTGTTTTGATGAAATTTGGGTCAAAACCCTCCTTTATAATATTTCTGGAGAGATTACAAAGCGCTTTATAAAATTCAAGTTCCATATCTGTTCGCGTTTCAAGCCAGCTTAAAGCCAGTTTTTCGGCTGAGACGATCTTTGATTTGTATTTTTGAGGTAGTGCGTTTATTAAATTTTCTTTTTCAGAAGCCACCAATCCATCGGCCAGTCCAAAATATTCTGAAGTATTGATGCCAATTTTATTAGGTTGGTATTTTTCAATCAGGTTGGTGAATGCCTCCCATTGATCCGGATAAACATCAATATTCCATTCGCCATGAAGCAACCGGCCAACATCATATCTTGCAATAGCCACTTTTTCTATTTTTTGACCATTGCCAGGATCATAAAAGACCATCATCGTCCGTCTTCTTGCGGATAACCATGTAGCAGGTAGCATGGTCTTCATGACCGGATCTTCATTATACTCCCTTGAAATGATCACCCACATATCTATTTCTGCTCGTCGCATGAGTTCAGGAAGAAGTTTCTCCATTCGATATTCCAGCATACTATCTACCCAAACAGCTCTGTCTTTTTGTGACATAATCATCTCAGATATTGCTGAGCACTTACACTAACCCCGATGATACATCCAAATAATATTGATATTAATCGCATATATGAATTTTTGCAGTAAATATATATATTCTTCTTACTTTACCACTCTTTTTATAAAATTTCAAAATCAGGTCCATGGATATTGTTTTTATCACGGGTGTTTCTTCAGGAATTGGCTATCATGTCATGGAGGCATTGATTGCCAACGGTTATCATGTGATTGGTAGTTTGAGAAAAGAAGAGGATAGAGACAGGATTTCTAAATTATTTCCTAATAATGCTACCTTACTCAACTTTGATGTCAGAAACGTGGATCAGAGTGTTTCAGAAATCAAAAGAGTTATGCCATTGCTTAAAGAGCATGGTCTCTCATGTTTGATAAATAATGCCGGGATAGCTATGCCGGGGCCTATGCAGTACCTTTCAGATGAAGATTTTGAAACTCAACTTGATGTCAATGTAAAGTCTGTGAGGAGGATAACAAACATGCTTTTACCCTTTCTTGGTACAGACACAAAATATAAACCCGGAAGGATCATTAATATAAGTTCAGTTTCAGGGTTATTTAATTCTCCTTTTAATGGTGCTTATTGTATTTCAAAACACGCACTGGAAAGCATGAATGATATTTATCGGCGTGAATTAGCCATGTTTGGAATCAAAGTAGTAGCTATTGAACCAGGTCCAATAAAAACTTCTATATGGTCAAAAATTTAGGTGGTCTTGATAAGTATAAGGAAACAGAATATGGAACTATCCTTTCAAAGGCAAATCAAATGATTGAAAACTCTGAAAAATCCGCCTTAGACGTAGAGGTAATAAGTGCCTTGATTATAAAAATATTAAGTTCGTCAAATCCAAAAACCAGGTATATTGTTCATCGCAAAAAATTTATTTTCAAATTTCTGGCATACTATTTACCTGATAAGTGGGTCGATATATTAATAGCCAGAACACTGGCTTCTGGTGATAATTACAGGCCCGTTTAAGTTTGAAAATTGTATATTGACAAAATTGAGTTTAGTGAATTCAAAATCTAACTGTTGTCCACATATTTTTGATGGTCAGAATTATATCTGGGGCCAATATCTGGAAACTTTTTAAGGAGATCTTCCAATGCCAATAAATCTTCTTTTGTCAATTCGATGTCCACAGAGCCAGCGTTATCTACCAGATATTTTCTTCTTTTCGTTCCCGGAATAGGAATAATATTATCCCCTTGATTTAAAACCCAGGCAAGAGCCAACTGAGCTGGGGTACAACCTTTAGCAGTAGCTATTTTAGCAAATCCAGCTGCCAGATTCCTGTTATTTTCTTCATATTTTTTCTGATATCTCGGTAACCCTCGCCTGAAGTCATTTTCAGGAATTGTGTTGATATCAAGCGTATTAGTCAATAATGCCCTTGAAAGTGGACTAAAAGGTACAAAAGTAATTTTCATTTCCTTGCAGAAAGGGAGAATTGAAGCTTCTACATCTCTTGTTAACAATGAATATTCACTTTGAAGAGCACTTATGGGATGCACAGCATTTGCTCTGCGAATCGAATTAGGTGAAGCTTCTGATAGACCAAGATACCTGACTTTCCCTTGACTGACAAGCTCTGACATAGCTCCGACAGTTTCTTCTACCGGCACATTAGGGTCTATTCTATGGGAATAATAGAGGTCAATTACATCGGTCTTTAGTCTCCTAAGGCTATGTTCCACGGCTATTTTTATATGGGTAGGTGAGCAGTCAAGGCCAGAAAAATTTTGATTTTCGTACGGCATAAATCCAAACTTAGTAGCCAGAAATATTTTATTTCTATTGGGTTTTAAGACTCTGGATATAAGCTCTTCATTTTTACCATTAGCATAAATATCGGCGGTGTCCCAGAAGTTGATACCTATTTCAATGGATTTTTCAAGTGTAGCAATAGCTTCATCTTCATCATCAAAGACACCGTATCCATGATTCATAGTCATACAACCCAAGCCAATGGAGGATAATTGAATATCTGTGTTTCCGAATTTTCTGAATTTCATATTATTATGTATTGACTATGGTTCTAAAAGTTAGATTGATTCTAGGTGTTTTGATCGTTTTAGTGGGGGGGAGTCTGTGAAGCCAATGGATCTGGGTTACTCCCTTCATAACCAGAAGACTTCCATGTTGAAGTTGGACATATCTGGATTCTTTAGAAGTTTTATGCTTAAAACCAAATTTTCGCTCTGCACCAAAACTTAGTGATGCAATGGCTCCAAATAATTTTAAATCTTTTTCATCATCACTGTGCCATGCCATACCTTCTTCTCCGGTGTGGTATAAATTTAATAAGCAGGAATTATATGTTTCACTGGTATTTTGCTCCACCATAGTTTTTAACTGTAACAGTTCTGGTGTCCAGGGTAATGCTTTCTTTATAATGTTAGAATACGAATATTCAAAAGGATAGTCACCATACCAGGCAACTTTTCGCTTAGTAATTATAAGTTTTCCGAACATCATAGCTCGATCGTTTTCCCAGGCTATGTTTGACATTAAATTATTAAAATAAAATGATGAAGTATCAAGGTCCATTATTCTGCCATAATAGTGTACTATCCCATCATGTGGTAATACATTTTTTGAAGAATCAATTCCTAGATTCGATAAATCCATTTGATGATAATTATATTCGTTGACTTTAACAAATTTATCACATCTGTATGTTTACACTAAATAATCAGCCGTACTCCACCAAACTCGGATACTTCAAAAGGAAATTTAGCACTAGGTGCACTTATGAACATAAAGTTTTTAGGAATCTTCCATTCATCACTGAGTTTTTCTACCATTTCAGGTGTAAATTTCCCTACTAAAGTTACATACTCCACTTTAATATCAGGATACATTCTGTCCAGTACTTCGATATCCGACAAAAAACTGTCGGAAATTTTTCTTTCCTTATTCAGGATGGTTACAATTTTCAGACTGTCAGTCATTTCGTTTTCCTGTACATACATCATCACTTTATTCAAAATAGATATATTATCTCCCTTTGAGAAAAATACAAATTTTTGTGAATGCAGCTCTCTAAGGTGTCTTTTTAGCTTGATTTGACTTACTAAAGAAAATTTCCTGAACTCGTCAAATATGGTTTTAGACAAATTAATTAGAAAAAAGTAAATATCATTTCTATTCATGAGTGCTATAATCAATACCATAGCAGGAATAAAATATTGCAAAAAGATGACCAGGTATTCCGGATGCAGTTTAATGTTGCCATAGATAGCAATGATGATGCCTGAAAATGCCAAAATCACTGAAAGTGGCGATGCTATCACCGGTCTTGGCAAGCGACTTCTTTTTATTTTTAGCAGGAGATTTCCAAAGGCAAAATAGCCCATGACAAGTAAAAATGAAATAGTATAAACTCCAGCTAATTTTTCTAATTGCGCATTTGTAATAAAGAGTATTGAAATACAAAGAATGAAAAATATGATTGGAATTCTTGGAGAACTACCTTTTGAGTTTTCCTTAAGGAGAAACTGAGGTAATATCCGATCTAAAGTCATTCTTTTAATCAATCCTGTGACCCCTACAAAGGATGTCAATACTGCCCCGGAAAGAACCAAAAATGCATCAACAGATATCAGGACAGAGAGCCACCCACCCCCGGTTTGGTTGCCTAGGTAGGATAGCAAAGACTCTTTGTGTTCTCCAATGACACTTATCTGCAATACGGCAATCGCCAGAATAGCTATAACCGGATTAATTACCGTGACTGCTATCCACATATTGCGCAATGTTTTAGGGAAGACTCCTTTTTGCTGTTCTTCAACAAAGTTGGCAGAACTTTCAAAACCGCTTATTCCCAACATGGCTGCGCTAAATCCAAAAAACAGGGCAGCTGAGATGCTGCCATTTAAAGGCAGACTGAAGTTGGCGGAAAGTATATCACTGCCATGCATTATCAGATAAATAATGCCTGAAACAAATAATATGGAAAGGGATATGATATGGAAAATAAAGATGCCGACGGCGGCCTTTGCAGACTCAGAAATACCCATGATAGCCAATAAAAGAAAAATTGCCAAAAGTGCTATTATAGATTCAAAAACTGGTATTGAAGCAAAAATAGTATGTAAATAATGCATAGCCTCGCTTGCAGAAATCACAGCCGTTGCCATATAAGAAAGTATGGTCAGGCAGGCCGCCATGGATGCATTGGATTTGCTGGACGTATTCAGAAGTATATTATAGGCTCCGCCATTTAACGGAAGTGCTCCGACTGCTTCAGCATATATTTTCCTGAAGAGAAACAATATTCCCGATACCATTAACAGAGAAATCCAGGCATATTGGCCTGCATAAAATATTGCCAATCCTGAAACATAGAGGCAAGAAGATGTGATGTCATTACCGCAAATAGCAGTTGCTGACAGTTCAGATAATTTTTTATGAATGATAGTTGACATAAACTATTGTTGGCAAATTATTTTAAATTGAAAATATGCTAATGTTTGGAACAAATATAAAGTTAAGACTTGAATATATTAATATAAATGTAATATAAAATAATTTTTATACTTGTAAGTGTATTAAAATACTTGTTTTGAATGGATGGGTTGTTTGAAAATTTGAATTTGATATTAAGCAAACTTTATTTCAATAAAATTATAAGTCATCGAATTCTGAAAAGATGCCTTGTGGAAAAAATGATTCTGAATTCCATTTAAATAACAGAATTATTTTACCCAATCAAAAGTCTTAATTTTTTAATTCTTGCATTTAAAGATGGGATATTTTCGCTTTCAACCGATTGTAATATACCAATATATTTATTGGTGAAAGTCTTATTGTTTTTAGTCAATTCATAAAGTGATTGTATGGCATTTACTCTTACAATTCTAGAATTTCGGGTGTTAAGGGACCAATTTATAAGTATATTCCAAACTTTCGTAAGTTCACTTACCGTCAGGTTTAATCGTGGAAGCAATTGTGCCAAATGCCAAATTAATTCTTTATTTTGGGCATGATGGCACAGATTGAGGACATCAATTTTATGCGGAATCAGGTACTCAGGTTTTGGGATTGTAATTTTTTCAATAGCATCTGCCGCCCGCATAACGACTAATCTATTATGATGATAAAGGCAAGCAAATAGTTTGTCAAAATCTCTTTGAGTTTTTATGCATGAGACTACTTCATTGCTTTTTCCGGTAGAACGAAGGTCGCCGCCGTCAAGTAAAAATTCATAATTCACCATTTTTCCTAATTCTCTCCTTAATTTCTTTTATCACAAGCGCAGGCATAGGACGACAGCTGCTATTCTTCTCATGCTCAATGTGCCACTGAATACGATCTTCCATTGAAGGAATTTTTGGCATTTTATTTTGGGAGTGCCACTCTTTATTTATATTACCCAAATTTCACACTAACTTAATGGCTAAAGTCTGACAAAAATAAAATTTAATTATAACAATTGTCAATGATCATTATTATATATTATTTTCAAATAATCATTGCATTAAGGATATTATTTTGGACTTAATATTGATGAATTGGGTCATCTTTTTACACCTGGTTTGTACAACTGTTAGTGGGCAAATTTTCATTGGTGCTCAATGCAAATTATTTCAGAAAAATCTATGTTTTGGAGCTTTATCTAACATAGCTATTTTGGATGAAGTAATAGGAATGATAGGATAATTGCATGCCCAGTTAATTGTTTAATTTTTAGCCAGGAGAACGAACTCAATCTTCTATCATTAAGTCTTTGCGAGACGATACATATCCTCTCCACTTGACCAAGACATCAGCAAAATCAGAAGGAAGATTAGATTCAAAATACATTTTTTCCAAAGTTTCAGGATGGATGAAGCCCAGACTTCGGGCATGTAGGGCTTGTCTTGGCATAATTACCATGCAATTATCTACAAATTGCTTATATTTACTAAAGATAGTGCCTTTAAGTATTCTATCACCTCCATATCGTAAATCGTTAAACAATGTATGGCCAGCATGCTTCATGTGTACACGAATTTGATGCGTGCGGCCGGTTTCAAGATGGCATTTTAACAAAGTAACGTAGTAAAGTTTTTCAATCACTTCATAGTGAGTTACTGCATGTTTACCTCGTTCTTCATCATGAAAAACGGACATTTGTCTTCTGTCTTTCTCATGACGGCCTATATTTCCTGTAATTGTCCCGGATGGCGCATCTACATCTCCCCAAACTAGGGCTATGTATTCCCTTTCAATGGTGTGATCAAAAAACTGCTTCGCCAAATGAGTCATAGCATAATCAGATTTTGCAATGAGAATGAGGCCTGATGTATCTTTATCAATCCGGTGTACCAGACCAGGGCGGTCTTCCTTATTTCCTTTTAGCAATGGCAATGTATGGTGCTGAAAGTGATATAAAAGTGCATTAACAAGGGTCCCTGAGTTATTGCCTGTTCCAGGGTGAACGACCATACCTGCGGGCTTATTAATAACCATGATATGATTGTCTTCATATAAAATATCCAATGGAATATCTTCAGGCGACATTGCAGATTCTTCGTTCGGATCAGAAGGTAAAACCAATGAAATTTCATCTCCGGGTTTTACTTTGTAGTTGGACTTAATTTCACCATTGTTTACAAGAATGCAACCTATTTTGATGGCATTTTGTATTCTGTTTCTTGATACTTTTTCGAGTTTGTCTATTAGGAATTTATCAATTCTGATAAGTGCCTGTTTCGGATCGCACTTAATCCGTTGATGTTCATAAAGTTCATCAGATGGCTCAAGGTCCATACTTTTTATTGATGCCATAGTTATTTTTTAAAATTCATCTCCGGTAAATCTCCACTTCACACCTATATCCCACCTGATCAGATCAGTGGTACTCCGTTTAAGTTCAAAAAGATCTAAGGTACTGGTCTGTATTTGGTTTGATAATTTTGGAGCATAATAAGGTTTACTCAATCCAGGCAAATAATTCCCACGCAGATTTAAGTATAGAGACGAAGTGATAGGATAATTTAAGCCCATAGATGCACCATAAGTGAGGGATAAGTTCCCTGTTTCTATGTTGGTATCTGAAGAATTGGATTCGTCTGAGATAATCTTTGTAGTAGTCGTGTAAAGCCATTTATATCCTAACTGAGATTCAATGTAAAGTTCCGCTTTCGCAAGATGTATAGCCGGGTAGAATCTCATTTTTCCATTGAAACCAAGCAGCTGGCTTTCAGTAGAATAGTCAAAATTAACCAATCTTAAATCAAGCTGCTCCTGAATGGTATAGGTACCGCTTTTACCTAAATTAAAATAATAAATACTTATGCCCCAGAAAATCGGATTGTCGAGTTTGAGTTGTCTCAGATATCCTCCTTCAATTCCTATATTGATATTCTTAATATTTTTACCAAAAAAGCCGGTTGCTTTGTTTATTGTCAAATTACCTTCGAAAAAATTAATTTTCGATTGGGCCATGAGATTTAAATTCACAAGGCAAAACATAATCATAAAAGGAAATCTAAACTTAACCAATTTAAAGTGCCTTATTTTGAATGATAATAATCAGGCTTATTTTGACACAGCAAAAGTAAGGTAAATTAAGGATATTTATTTTGGCATCTACTGTAATAATGAAGATTTTACTATTATAACCATGATTGAAGTAAGGTTACTCCCCATTCTGATTGGATGCCGAAGCAATCACGGTCATATTTATCTTTTCGATTTCTTTATCAATATAATATAGACTCTGGGCTCCATCACCTATGATACGGATCCTGTCAAGTATAGTTCTTATGACTGCCTCTTCTTCCCGTTGTTCATCAACATACCACTGCAAAAATTGCTGCGTATTATAATCATTCTCCTCCATTGCAAGAGATAGAAGATTGTGGATTGACTGGGTTACGGAACGTTCCTGGTCAAATACTTTTTTAAAAGCTTCCTGGATATTGGAATATTCAATAGGAACCTGAGGTATCGCAGATGTCTTCGGATGCACTCCTGACTCACTCATATATTCATAAATTTTCATCATATGCATTCTTTCTTCTTCAGCCTGCCTTAAAAAAAACTTTTTGCAGCCCTCCAGAGCCTGATCATCGCACCAATATGCTAGTGCCAGATAAAAATTTGAAGCAAACCCTTCATTAGCTATCTGATTATTCAGAGCTTCCTGTATTTTTGGACTTAAGTCTATCATTTTATATCTATATCATTATTGTCTGTAAACTAAGAAAAATTGAAAAGGTTTGTATTAGGATTATATTCGTATTAATTTAGAATCAGTCTATCTCTTTTGCACCCAATTCTTTTCCCAATCTTAAAACAGCTTCCAGAAATATATCAAAGTCATTGCGAACACTTCTATGGTTAGTGATGGCTACCCTAATAGCATATTTACTATCAAGTATGGTTGAAGAAGGTGAAGCTATACCTTGCTCCTGAAGTGACATGCCTATTTCTTTGTTTATTTCATTTAATTTTTCTAAACTACTTTTTCCGGGATTGTATCTGAAACAAACTATATTTAAAGGTACTGGAGCCAGGATCTCAAGATCAGCATTTTCCATAATTCTGCCTGCAAGATATCGGGCCTGAAGAATATTTTTTTCGATCTGGCCGGCATATTTTTTTATTCCATGTTCTTTAATACTCATCCAAACCTTAAGTGCTTTGAAGCTTCTGGAAAGTTCAATTCCATAATTGTTAAGACTGTCCGGTCCTGCTGCCAAACCCCTTTCATGACTAAGTAGGTAAGATGGTTGAATAGAAAAAGAATCTCTGTGAGATTTTTGATTTTTAATCAATACACAACCTACTTCATAAGGCATATACATCCACTTATGCAGATCAAAGGCAATACTATCGGCTTTTTCTATAGATTTTAGTATCTTACCATATTCGGGTACAAGTCTGGCTAGAGCTCCAAATGCACCATCTATATGAAACCAGAGATTGTAATTCCTACAGATATCACTGATGCTGTCTAAATCATCTATTGATCCTGTATTTACAGTTCCGGCATTTGCAACTACACAATATGGGAAAAAACCATCTGAAATATCCTGAATTATTTGTTGTTCAAGTAAAATGGTTTTAATTTTATAATGGTCATCTACAGGTATCATTCTGATATTGGCAGATCCGATTCCAGTGACTTCAGCTCCTTTTATCACACAACTATGAGTTTCGGTACTCATATAGAGCACTGGTTTTTTTGGTTCATCATACAGGCCATTTTTACGTATATCAGGCATGACACTATTTCTGGCCACAATCAGAGCTGTTGTATTTGCCATGGATGCGCCACTCAGCAACATCCCTGAAGCATCTTCAGGAAATCCCATCATTTCTTTGCACCAACTTATTATCTGCTGATCCACGTATAGAGCGCTCTGCTCACCTATAGTAGCATTGGGATTCATAGCTGAAGCAAGCATATCAGCAAGTACCCCTATCGGCGTACCGGTACCTTGTACCCATGCCCAAAATCTCGGGTGAATATTTCCCTTTGTATATGGGAATATGTGCGTTTTGAATTCATCATATATTTCATCAGCCGGCATTCCTTGTTCCGGGATTTTGGCTTTGAGAAATTCTTTTGAATGGTCAGGGAAAGGCTTCCATACTGGTTGGTTTCTTACATCACGGAGGTAATCAATTATATCATCCATCATGCGGTGCCCTAAAGACCGCATATTTTCCCATTCTTCCGGATCAAGGGTTTGATCAGTCATAAAATATTTATTTTGTAATTGTCTAAGTATGTTCAATTTCAATCAAAAAATGTCAATTATTCGTGATACTTCAGGTTTTTTTTGTCAATACCTACGATATTCACTGAAAAAATGGCTTCATCCGCCAAAAAATTGCCTTATTTTTATAAATTGGAAGAAATTACCTAAATTAATACTCTGTTTTTAATAATCCCGGCTTCTGAATCCGATTGTTTTTTTGTGAATAAGTTCAGATTCTTTTATCTGTGAAATAGTTGAAAGATCTTCGGACTGAATTATGTTTGACTGATTTTTTTTTCTTTCCTGCATTGGGGTGGAAGAAACTCTTAAATTTTGATTTTTAATAACTTCAAGGATGATTTTTCGCACTTCCCTTGCGTTACCGAAGTATTTGTCCCTTTTCAGATACATATCAGTCATAATCTGATGCAAGAGACCTGTTGCTTTTAGTGATAATTTATATCCTTCATTGTCTATCATGCTTAGACATATGGCTTCCAATTCTTCAGGGGTATAGTCATAAAACTTAAGCGTTTTGTCAAACCTTGAATTTAATCCGGGATTTGCTTTCAGGAAGACATCCATATTATCAGGATATCCAGCAACAAAAATAAAAAACTGCCCTC
The DNA here is from genome assembly GCA_016722285.1 of Saprospiraceae bacterium. Lineage (GTDB taxonomy): Bacteria > Bacteroidota > Bacteroidia > Chitinophagales > Saprospiraceae > OLB9. The sequence goes on along the minus strand of JADKGI010000019.1, from coordinate 18,515 downwards.
TGAGATCTTCCATTCTTTTAAGCAGTGTCTGTATTGCTTCATTACCAAAATCACCCTGTAAGCCATTATGATTGCTCAAAGCGTACGCTTCATCAATAAAGAGTACTCCGCCTAAAGCTTCATCTATTTTTTCACTTGTTTTTATGGCAGTTTGTCCAATAAAACCTGCTACAAGACCTTGTCTGTCTGTTTCAACTATATGTCCTCGCTCAAGTATTCCCAAAGCTTTGTAGATTCGGGCCATTATTCTGGCCACTGTTGTTTTGCCAGTGCCGGGATTACCAACGAACACTGTGTGCATAGAAAAAGCAGAAAGTACATTTTTACCTGTTTCTCTATAATACCTGACCAGGCTTGCCATTTCTCTGATCTGTGTTTTAATATTTTGAATACCAATCATTTTGTCCAGATCACTTAAAGCCTGATTAAGCAACACTTCATCCACCGGAATTTCTGGGGGTACTGTTATGTCTTTTGGCTTAAGGCTAATGACATCTGATACCTGAATTTCTGATAGTTCGATTTTGGATAGTCTGGCCGGATTCTTTCTGTTCATGATTCGCAATGCCATATTCAGCTTGGCTTTGTCGAGCATATCCTGAACATATCTTGCATTGCCGAAGGCTTTGTCACGGTCTCTATATGCAGAAGTGATAATTTCTTTAAAAATAGCAAAGCTTTCAGCGGTGAATTTTATTTCTCTGGTTTCTGCTGACGCTTCAGCTATGCGAGTCAGCTCTTGAGGGAGATAGTCAGAAAACTCGAAAAAATGCTTGAAACGTGACTTTAATCCCGGGTTTGATTGAATAAAATTTTTCATCTCTTTTGGGTATCCTGCTACAATAACTGCCAGATCACCTTTCCCATTGGACATTTCTTTCACCAGAATCTCGATGACTTCACGTCCGAAATCCTTACTGTCATCATTTGATCTGGCTAAAGAATATGCTTCGTCAATAAATAAAACGCCACCCCTGGCTTTCTCAATGACTTCTTTTACTTTTGGGGCCGTCTGGCCTATATATTCTCCTACCAAATCTGCTCTGTCAACTTCGGTCACATGGCCTTTGGAAAGGAGACCCATTTTTTTATATAACTGGCCCATCATTTTGGCAACAGTTGTTTTGCCTGTTCCGGGATTTCCTGTAAAAACTGAGTGAATATCAATTTTCTCTTTTTCTCTGAACCCCTTTTCCTTTCGAATTTTTAAAAACTCAAGATATCGGGCATGGTCCCGGACTCTTTGTTTGATCTCGAAAAGACCAATCAGCTTACCTAACTTATCAAATACCTCTTCAAAATTTTCTTCACCTGATTCTTCATTGATATAGGATGTCAATCCTCTGTTTGGAATCTGGATGTCGGGTTGTCCATCGACATATTCATCTCCTACTTCAAAATGTATTACTGCTATGAGTTTATCCATAAATGCGACTTCAATACTATAATTGCCCTGTTTCCATGAGCCTTTGGTATTTGCTCCCCAACCAGCAGTGATTTTTATAATATCGTCATCTTTCTTTACGTTTTGCAATCTTGTGACCTGCCCTTTCAATTCTCTACTCTCGTTATAAAATCTGACGAACAGTTCACAGTGCCAATTTTCATCCTTTATTTTATTTTTAAGGAAAATTTCACTATAGATGTATCGTGTCTCTTCACTTGAAAATGATTGAAAATATGTTCTGTCTTCTTCTATGACATCATCATACTGACCTTCATATAGTCTGACTGATTGCAGTGAAATATATGGAATACTGTGTTCCATTAAGCTATAATCTCCAATGTCCTCTACATAAAAGTATTTTGTGCTTATTTTCTCGCCGCCTATCCAGGCCTCCCAGTAGTACGTACCTTTTTTCCAGAATGATCCCTCCTTCTTGTTGCCCCATCCTTCTCTAATATAAACAATGTTATCAAATTTGCTTATTTTTTTGCTAAAGTTAAGGGCGCATATTTGTTTTTTAATATTTTTAATTTCAAAGCATTTAAGCTCAATATCGACTTCCCAAATCTCTCTGTCAAAAAATTTATTGTAAAAAGATAATTCTGTGTAGATATAAGTAGTTTCATATCTATCGAATACCTGCCTGTACTTTTTTTTGTTATCTGCGAGCCATTCGGTCGAAGTATAGACACGGAGTTCCTTAAACTTAAAGTTTTTATTTTCAGATGATTGATTTTGGTCTTCCATTAGTGATCAGTAAGGTAATACGAAAATAATAATAATTTGTGAGAAACTAACTTTTAAGTTTTAAAAATTTGTATTAAATTGAAGACCCTTCTAAGTTTTGGTTCTTGATACTGAAATGCAATAATTTTTTAATATTATTGTATGGCAATATTTATATTCTGCATTTAAAAGAATATATTTGAACTATTAATGGCTTTATCGAGTGGAAGTAAAATTAAGTTTATCCGATAAGTTTGCAATTTTAAGGGATATTTTTCACACACTTTTCCCTGACCTTTGCTTGGGTTGCACAAAAGAACCAAAAGCACAAAAAGCTGCATTTTGCATTAATTGTCTTCATAATATGCCTTATACTGATCATTTTACCAACAAAGAAAATGATGTCACAAAGCATTTCAAGGGGCGGATTTCTTTGTTTCATGGTGCAGCACTTTTGGGATTCAGAGAAGGTAGTATAGTAAAGAATATGCTTCATTCTTTCAAATATAAAAAACGAAAGGAGATAGGTGAAATTCTGGGCGAAATAGCTGGAAAAAAGTTTATGGAATCTTCTATATTTATTATTCCCGATATGATAATACCAGTACCTGTTCATCCTAAAAAAGTGAAGACGAGGGGATATAATCAGAGTGCTGTTTTTGGTCTGGCCATTGGCAAAGTCATCGGAGTCAAATTAAGAGATGACATTATAATTAAAGAAAAATGGTCTGAGTCCCAGACAGGTAAATCCCGGACCGCCAGAGTAAAAAATGTCAATGAAGTTTTTGTACTGAAACAACCTGAATTGGTATTTGGTAAACATATATTGCTGGTCGATGATGTGGTAACCACAGGAGCCACTTTGGAAGCATGTTGCCTTAAGCTCAAAGAAGGGAATGTCGGAAAGATATCAGTATTGTCTATTGCAGCTGCCAAATAAAATTTTTCTATTTATATTCAATGTTATATAAAACAGGTGCTAAAATATGTTGAATTATTAAAATATGTAATACCTTTGTAACAGATAAAATTTTAAAATTATGTCAGAAGAAAGCAAACCATATATCATAGATGAGAAAACTCAACGATTAAGAGATATCATTGATGAGACGGAGGCCCAATTTAATAATGAGATAAAAGTTACTCCCGGAGAAGCAAAAAGAATCGAACTCATTCGTAAAATGAAACAAGATACAGACAAGAAGGATTACATGATTATGTTTAATATACTTATGATAAGTCTTTCATTGATTTCTCTGGCCCATTTTGCTTTATTTGGGACTGTTTTCTCATTGGTGTGTCTGATGTTCTGTATTTTATATTTTGTTTTTATCCGCAAAAGACTTACGTCTGCCACTTTGCAACTGGGAGATTATAAGAATAATTTTGACAGATATCTTTGGGAAGGTTTTTACCTCAAAGAAATGAGGTTTTCTGCTGTGAAGCTTGCTTATATGTTGTTTTTTCCTTTTTTCGTTGTATTTGCAGTTGACCTTATCAGAGGTGCTAATCAGGGTATCAGTTTTTGGATAGCACTATTGATCGCAGCAGGTATCAGTTCCGGCGCCTGGATAGTATTCTTCCATGGTGATAAAGATGCTTTGGAAAGCATTGAGTCTGATCTGAGATCACTTGATTTTTTATAGATTTGAGATGGCTAATGATTTCATAAATATAAATCTAACCAAGTTCCTTTATTAAATCCTGTATTAACATTACTTAACAGTGGCTTTACAAATATTCATAAAGTAATATTTGTATCTGCCTGAATATTATGTTATTTTTACGTCCTGAAGTAGAATACCTCTGGAAACTTAATTAATTTTTTTATCATGACTATCATTACACTATTACTTTATATAGGATTGGTTGCCATATTGGTTACTTTACTTATGACTCAGTTATTTAAGGTTCACCGATCCTTGTTTATGACTTTTTTGCAGAACTTTACAGGAATATTATTTTTATTTTCCGGATGGGTTAAGGCTGTTGACCCTATGGGGACAGCTTTTAAAATGGAGGATTATTTTGTCGAATTCAATGCAGCTTTTACCGATTCACCATTTAGCTTCTTAGCTCCTGTTTTTCCATTTTTTTCCAAATACTCACTGGTATTTGCGATTTGTATGATAATTTTTGAAATTGTTTTGGGAATCATGCTGATCATAGGTGATCGAAAAAAGTTAACATCCTGGTTGTTCTTCCTGTTGGTTATATTCTTTACTGTGCTGACCGGATATACTTTTCTTACCGGATATGTTCCGATTGATTCTACTTTTTTTAAATTTTCAACGTGGGGTGAATACAAAGCCACAAATATGCGGGTTACTGATTGTGGCTGTTTTGGTGATTTTATCAAACTGGATCCAAGAATTTCATTTTTCAAAGATCTTTTTTTACTCTTACCTGCACTATACTTTTTATTCAGATGGAAAGATATGCACCAATTGTTTAGTTTGAGTTCCAGAAATATGATCATCATTTCTTCTACTTTATTTTTAATCCTTTACAATGTGTATAATTTTCACTGGAATGAGCCGCATGTGGATTTCAGACCATTTAAAAATGGGGCCAATATTGCAGAAATTAAAAAACGGAGATAAATGCGGCTAATGCTGTTCAGGTAATTGCTCTGAAAATGAAAAATAAAAAAACCGGAGAAATAAAGAATTTTGCATTTGCTGATTATATGAAAAACTTGTCAAGCATATCTGAAGATTGGGAGACGATAGAACAAATAAAAACCGAACCTCTTATCAAGGAAACTAAAATCAGTCACTTTGAGATTACAGACTTTTCGAATAATGATAAAACTGATCTCTTTCTTGATGATCCTAAACCACGATTGATGGTGCCAATTTATAAGCCGCTATATGAAGCAATACCAGGAGTAAGAGTAGTCAATGATTCCATATTTGTGTATGACACCATTTCTGTCCCCACGTTTAAGGATAGTTTTAATATTGTAAAATCATTAAAGGAAGTCCTGAAACGAGATGAAACTTATTATGACATCATCTGGGATAAAGATTTTATAAATATTCTGAAGGACGTTATTAAGCCTCTCAAAGATGCTGCTGCAAAAGACAAAGTACCTATGACAGTTGTTGTAAGCGGTATTGATGCTGCCAAAGCACAACTTTTAGCTATCGAAAGCGGACTGGATGCCGAGTATCTTACGACGGATGAAAAACTGTTAAAAACGATCATGCGTTCAAACCCGGGTATTGTTCTTTGGAAAAATGGAATTCTGGTTCAAAAATGGCATTATAAAAAATTGCCGACCTGGGAGCAAATCAAAAATGATTTCTTGAAATAGGTTTGCCTTTTAAGGTAGAATTTACTAACTGACTCAAGATTTTTGAAAAAAAAGAGATAACTTTGTTTTGAATTGAGTTTGTGCATAATATATAGGAAACTATGCCGTCAGACAAATACTATTATAATTTTACATCCTTAGATAGAGAAAGGAGTGAATCTGAAATGGTTAGCTTTACAGTAAAAATAAAATATAGCTTGTATTTATTTTTTATTAAGAAATTGATTTAGAATTATTTAAGATAAGGAAAAAATGAATAAACACAAAATGAGAATTATAATTTATCTGTGTATGATGTTTATGTCTTTTGAGATTTTTGGTCAACTAAAGGGAGCAGTGCCTCAATCGACGGTACCGGAACATATTAATGATGATAGAAAAGTTGAAAACAACAGCGCCAAGTCAGCCGCAAAGAACAATGCTGACAAAATGAAAAAAACTCTTAAACTATCAGAAAAGCAATATGGTGATCTTTATAAAGCGTTGCTGACATATGAAACAGATGTAGAAAAAACTTCACAAAGTAATCTTTCTAAAAAAGACCAGTTTGATAAAATGAATAAACTCAATATTTCGAAGCAGGAGAAACTCAAAGCCATCCTGTCGAAAGAGCAATATCACGCTTATATCATGTCTTTTCCTTGACCATGATTATCTTTTTTTTTCCAGAACCCGGTGGTACTCCTTTAATCGAAATTCTGTCAAAAGTCCGATAGAAAATTCAATGCCGGAAATGAGAGCAATTGGTATTGCCGTGCCCATCATAATTGATTTGTACGGACTGAAGATTCCTGCAAATGCTATAATACTACAAATCACTGTTGTATAAATATAAATTCTTCTGCTGGTTTTTTTTTTATTGATTCTGTAAGCACTGTATTGTATTTCTTCTTTGACGGATTGAGAACCCAAATCAGTCATATTGATAAAGTAATTGAGTCTTTTGTTTGAAACAATATACATAAGACATCCCTTGCCAAAAGTATAAATAAAAAACATAAAAAAGCCAATGCTAAGGTATTGAAAGCCAGCTGATATATTAAATAGATATAAGCTGATGGCAGTTGTTAGCAATCCTAATCCAATAAAAATATATAGCATGGCAGCCATTTTATCCCCTTTGTAGAATATTTTGCATTTTTCGATCATAAGATTATAATAAAATTAATTCCATGGAAGATGGATGTATCGGATTATAAAATTTTCTTTATTCAGAATGATAACATGATCAGAGCATTTCTGGTTTCTTATACCGATAAGAATTATTATTTATTTAATTTTGAAAAAGGATTTTTGAAAGTCCAAATTGAATATTAAGAATTATTGGAAATCTATTTAACAAAACGATCAATCAGATCATCATCAACAAAATTTGGTAATGTCACTTTGAGTTGATCGCAATCGGACATTGCTCTTTTAATGGCGAAAATTGCTTCATTATTCCGTGCCCAGCTTCTTCGGGCAATTCCATTATTAACATCCCAATGCAGCATAGCTTTGATTTTATTCTTTTCTCTGCGTGTACCATCTATGACCAAACCAAAACCTCCATTAATCACTTCTCCCCAGCCAACGCCGCCTCCATTATGAAGAGATACCCAGGTAGCTCCTCTGAACGAATCACCTACAAAATTGTGAACAGCCATATCAGCTGTAAATTTTGACCCGTCATATATGTTGGACGTCTCACGATAGGGGGAGTCAGTACCGGATACGTCATGATGATCTCTTCCCAATACAATAGGCCCCTTAATTTTCCCCTTCTTAATTGCTTTATTGAATGCCAAAGCTATTTTAATTCTTCCATTTGAATCAGCATATAGTATTCTGGACTTGGATCCGACGATGGGAATATTTTTTTTAGCATTCTGTATCCAGCTGAGGTTATCCCGTAGCTGATCTTTTATCTCTACAGGAGATGTTTTAAGTAATTTTTTTAGGACCTTTTCAGCCAGCAAATCTGTTTTATCAAGATCAGATGATTTACCGGACAAACATACCCACCTGAAAGGACCGAATCCATAATCAAAGCAAAGCGGTCCCATGATATCTTCCACATAGGAAGGGTATTTGTATTTTTCTCTCTTTTTTCCTTCCCAAACTTTTGCACCCGCATCCCCGGCCTCCTTCAGAAATGCATTCCCATAGTCCCAGAAGTACATTCCCTTTTCATGAAGTGTATTGACAGCTTTTACATGCCTGACCAGCGACTTCCTTATTTCCTGTATAAATTTTACTTTGTCGGTGTTCAAAAGATTTTTTCCCTGCTCGAATGTATATCCTACAGGACAATATCCCATATCATCAATATTGTGCAAAGAAGTTTGATCTGATCCGAGATCTATGTGAAGGTTGTTTTGTGCGGCCATTTCCCAAAATTCTACAATATTACCATGATAAACTAATGCCACACCTTCTTTTTTATTGCGACAAATTTCTATTTTTTCAGCCAGCTTATTGAGATCAGTATATACATTTTCTGCCTTTACATAACCATCATTTATTCTCTGTAATATAGCAGCATGATCCACTTCAGCAATGACACCAATAGCACCCACTATAACTGATGCTATAGCCTGTGCTCCCGACATTCCTCCCATTCCGGATGTTACAAATACAATTCCATTTAGGTTATCATTACCCAAGCCCAGCTTCCGACCTGCATTTAGCAAAGTTATGGTTGTGCCATGGACGATACCCTGTGGGCCAATATACATAAACGAACCTGCCGTCATTTGCCCGTATTGAGTGACACCCATGGCATTGTATTTGTTCCAATCATTTTTTGATGAGTGATTCGGAATCATCATTCCATTTGTTACTACCACCCTGGGTGCATTTTTGGATGATGGGAAAAGCCCTAATGGGTGACCGGAATACAATACCAGCGTTTGTTTATCGGACATTTGTGAAAGATATTGTAAGGTCAATCTATATTGCGCCCAATTCTGAAATACTGCTCCGTTCCCACCATAGGTGATTAGTTCATCCGGATATTTAGCCACTTTTGGATCAAGATTGTTTTGAATCATCAGCATTATGGCAGCTGCCTGTTTTGATTTTGCAGGATATTTTTGGATTGGCCTTGCATACATCTCATAATCAGGCAAATAGCTGTACATATATATTCGACCGTACATACTGAGCTCTTTGTTGAATTCTATAGCCAGCTTTTCATGCAATTTCGAAGGGAAGTAACGTAAAGCATTTCTTACTGCTAATTTTCTTTCTTCTCTCGTCAGGACATTTTTAATATTCCTTTTCGGTGCATGATCATATTTTTTTGACATGCTTTTTGGAGCCGGTAAGTCCGGGGGAATACCGTTTTTTATCTCAAGCTGGAAATTATCTGACTTCATAATTCTTATATACTTAATTTGAATTTTATTGCAAAATAATTATATGTCGAAAAAATATTTATAATAATTTGAAGTTAAAATTTTTCAAAATAAATATCTTTTGATTATAACCTAAAAATCTATAATGAATTTCCTATTACAGCCAAAAACCACTGCAAAACCAGACTCCGCCCGGGGCGGTTCACTTTTGACTTCGCACCATAGGGATGGCTATGGTTTGGCGCCCAAAATGATGATTTTATTGCGCTTTTAGCCTTCATCACGGAACTCATTATAAATATTTAGGTATAAATATGTTGATGTAAATATAGGGGTTTTAAATCTGACTCAAATAAATCAGAGGCCTTTTATAATATAGAGGTAGAAAAATTCGTCTTATTTAAGATTGACTTTTTATTAAATTCTAAACTTTAACCATCTATTGAAAACAATACCGACTGCATTTTTCATTTTGCTGATACCATTTGTTTTAAGTGCTCAAAAATATAACACGATAGGTGGGTTGCGAATAGGAGATGATTTTGGGATCAGCTTTGCCCAACGAATTGCTAATAAATCGACCATTGAGCTGAATTTACAGCCTGGTACTTTTGCGGGAAGACAAATGACCGCCCTTCTGGTAAAACAGCATTATTCATTATTGACAAAAAGGTTCAATTTCTTTATGGGGGCTGGTGCATTTTCCAGAAAAATACCTGTATCAGGCATTGACATACCCCAGCAGAACAGTAGCCAGGGCTTGCATTGAGCTTTGGTGCTGAATTATCTTTAGGTAAACTTAGCATTTCAACAGATTACTTACCATTAGTGACCCTGGCAAAAATGGAAGCAACCAATTGTTTTATACAACTTAGGTTTTAGTCTCAGGTATATTCTGATCGGCAGAGAATCCGGCACTAAAAAATTTTTTAAAAACCTGTTCAAAAAAGAAAAATGAAATTGATTGCTTAAAATCATTCCCACCAAAACGGCATTATTGTTTAATTTGAAATTTTCTTAATGCTTCCATAGCCCTGGCGGCATCACTATTATTTACAAAAATATGATCATGATGCAAAGCCGCCACAACATTACAGCTTATGTTCTGATCAGAAAGCACTTTTGAAAAAGCTGAAGTAAAACCGACAGCTGTCAGTTGAGACTGCACAGATAGTGTAATCCATGACGCAACATACTCATACACCAAACCCAATTTGTCGGCTTCAGATTTTGAGATAATAAGCGTAAGCCCTTCCTTCTCTTTAAATTGCATAACAATTGAATTCAGGTCGATTCCCGAAATATCCGAAACGGCACAAAACACATAGTCCGCATCATTTAATATGGGATTCATATTAGATATTAAATTTTCTAATTCTGAGGTTTCTTTATTCATTATTGAAAGCTAATTGGCAAATACCCTGATATTCAAATTTTTTCCAAAAATACTTAATTAACCATCTTGTGCAATCTCTTTTAATTACTTTTACAAAAATTTACATCATTCATGCTGACTAAATCAGGCGGTTTGGCGATATGTTTACTGATAGGCACTTTTATGTTGACTAATAATAAAAACCCGGAAATGAGTATTCCCTTTGACCAACCCCCGAAATGGGCACAGGAGGCAATTTGGTATCAGATTTTTGTTGAAAGGTTTAGAAATGGCAACATTCAGAATGACCCTACCAGGCTGACTTGCGATAATGCTCTTATAGATAAACTGCCTGATGACTGGAAATTAACTCCATGGGGACACAATTGGTACAAGCAGGAAAAATGGGCTAAGGCAACTGGTCTGGATTTTTACAGAACTATTCAGATGAGGAGGTATGGAGGTGATCTGGCCGGGGTTGAAGAAAAAATTCCATATTTGATAGAATTGGGAATTAATGCTATTTATTTCAATCCAATTAACGATGCTCCATCATTGCACAAATATGATGCAAGATATTATCACCACATAGATGTGACTTTCGGCGATGATATCTTAGGAGATATGAAAATGATTGCAAAAGAGAATCATGCTGATCCAAAATCATGGGTCTGGACAAGTGCGGATAAAAAGTTTTTAAGTCTTATCAAAAAGCTTCATGATGCCGGGATTAGAGTTATTATGGATTATTCATGGAACCACACCGGTAATAATTTCTGGGCCTTCAAAGATGTTGAAAAACATCCAGAGTCTTCCCCTTATAAAGATTGGTATAATTTCCGTCTTGTTAAAGACAGTGAGGCCAACACAACCGAGTATGAATATGAAGGGTGGCTTGGAATTAAAAACCTTCCGGAGTTAAAAAATTGATACCAATGGTAAAATACCGGGACATCCTTACGAGGAAATATTCATCCTTCAGTCAAAGAGCATATTTTTGCAGTATGCCGAAGATGGATGGATCCAAACAAGGATGGGAATACAAACGATGGAATAGACGGTATGAGACTTGATGTAGCTGAACATGTTCCGTTAGGTTTCTGGCGGGATTTCAGAAAATTTGTAAGATCAGTAAACCCGGAGTTTTATCTTGTCGGTGAAAATTGGTGGACTCAATGGCCTGATGAAATGATGGATCCCGGACCTTGGGTTAAAGGAGACATTTTTGATGCAGTCATGCATTATCAATGGTATAAAGTTGCAAGAGGATATTTTGCTCAACCCGAAGACAAGGTGGACATTCAGCAATTTAAGTCAGGGATGGATAGTCTTTTTCAAAAATTCCCTGAATATACAAAGCGATCTATGATGAATCTGATTTCTTCGCATGATTCACCCAGATTTATTCAATCTTTTTTGAATTTAAATAAATATAAGTTTAATTGTAAACCTCAGGAAGACAGTAGTTATAAAACCTATAGTCCTGATGGAGTAACTTTGCACAAGGCTAAACTGCTTTTATTGCATCAATTTACTTTTGTTGGTTCCCCACATATATGGAATGGAGATGAAATGGGCATGACTGGTGCAGATGATCCGGACAACAGGAAGCCGCTAACTTGGCCTGATATAAATTTTGAACCTGAAACTCAATCAGATTTTTCGGACTATACATATTCTGAACAACCGGTTTTTAATGCATCAGTTTTTCAATTTTACCAATCAATAATTAAGCTTCGCTGCAGTTCTAAAGCATTTTCAAATGGCAATTATGAATTTGAAAATATCTCAGATGAAAACAATATATTGGCCTATTACAGGTCTTCGGACGATGAAAAATTTCTCATTATTTTTAATAACAATGAAAACAAAACCAGCATCAGGTTGCCAATAAATATCGTAGGTTATGAAGTAGTATTTGCATACAGATTTATCAAAAAAGAATCGGGGAAGCTAATAGATTTTCCACCGTACTCAGCTGTTGTGTTTAAAATTACTGAATGAATTGCAATGACTTCAATTAATAATCTAAATCAAAACATATCCATGTCACTTCTGGAAAAAGTATATGATCCTGAAAATTTCAGGCAAACAGCCCATCATCTTGCTGATATGCTCGCTGATAATCTGACCGCTAATTTAAACAGAGAAACCATTAAGGTTATAAACTTTATAGACCCCGACACAAATTATAATAACTGGAAGGATAAAGAGTTTGGTTCACCAGAAGCATTTTTCAGGGAAGTAATTAATAATTCAATACAGCTTCAGCACCCAAGGTATGTGGGACATCAGGTGAGTGCTCCTGCTCCGATAGCAGCTTTAGCTGCCTTTGAAGGAATGATGTTAAATAGTGGCGGTGCAATATATGAAATGTCAGCAGCATCAACTACTCTTGAAAAAGTAGTTATTGATAGGCTGAAAGGTTATTTTGGTTTTTCTGATGGTGATGGTATCGTTACTTCCGGTGGTACACTGGCCAACCTCACAGCTCTCATTTGTGCCAGAAATGTAAAAGCGTCCAATGATATATGGAACGAGGGGCAGAAAGAAAAGTATGCTTTTATGGTCTCGGAAGAAGCACATTATTGCATAGACAGGGCAGTAAGAGTAATGGGGTGGGGCGATGCCGGGGTTATAAAAATACCAGTTGACTCAAAATACAGGATGAAAACTGAATGCCTTGAGACGTATCGTAAAGAGGCTGCATCCAGGGGAGTAAAGGTAATAGGAGTGGTAGGTAGTGCCCCGACTACATCTACCGGTATTTACGACGACCTGAATGTAATAGGTAGATATTGTCAAAAGCACAATTTATGGTATCATATAGATGCAGCTCACGGTGGCCCCGTCGTTTTTTCAGAAAAATACAAAGACCTAATGTTAGGATGTGACCTGGCTGACAGTATTACTGTGGATGCTCATAAAATGATGATGACCCCATCTCTTACTACTATGTTGTTTTTTAAAAACTCCAATGACAGCTACAGGACTTTTGCTCAAAAAGCGCAATATCTATGGGGAGATGCAGATCAAGAATGGTTTAATTACGGAAAGCGAACCATGGAATGCACTAAGATCATGCTAAGTACCAGAATATATGCTTTGATAATTACTTATGGTATCGAGGTGTTTGGAGAATATGTTGATAGGTGCTATGATATGGGAGGTATTTTTGCTAAACTAATTACTCAAAGACCTGGAATGGAGCTGGCGGTTCAGCCGGATTCAAATATTGTGTGTTTTAGAATAGTACATGCAGATATTCCAATTGCAAATGAAATCAACCGGAAAATCAGGCAGGCCATACTCGAAGACGGGACATTTTATATAGTTCAGACCGTATTGCAGGATAAAGTCTATTTGAGAGTCAGCATTATGAATCCGTTTACATCCGAATTGGACCTGATTGATCTACTGGATTTAATAGAACAACTGCAAAATTCCTTGGAATGATTTGTCTTTCATTCATTGGCACCAACAAATTGGCCAGATGAAATTTTTGTTCCATTTTCATCTTGAATAATATAGAAATATTTCTTAAGTTCAGAATGGGAGAAATCGTCAGCATAGCCTAAACCCGGAATAAAAAAGTCATCATATGATAATGCAGATTTTACTATTCGTCCAGTTTGATCAAATATGAGTATAGTGTGCTTTGTATTACTAGGATTAATAAATAATATTTTGCCATTCAGTGTCAAAGGGTTAGGAATCACTTTTGAATTATTTTTTCCCAGATCATAGTATTCAATGGTAAGTGGAGGAGCAGATCTTCCTGAAAAACCCATTTCCAGGACATAATAATTTATTTTATTTTTAACTGGATTTTCATCAATGAAACTAAATGCTTGTTCAGACTCAGAGCTGCCACAGTTGCCGAATATTTCTCCAATGACATCATAGTCCACCTGATCTGTTGACCTGAAGATACCTATACCAAAACATGATCCTCCCTGTCGGATATTCCAGTTTATGATGACCCTATTTTCGCTTTTGAAAGCTTCGAGTCTGGATAACAGGTAATGGGATTGCCCATTGGTTCGAAAGGCTATGAAAAAATGTTACCAATACAATAATAATTCTTATTTTCATGTCTTGATAGTAACTTTAAATTATCCATATTTGTTTTAAGAAATTATAAACTGAGACATATGAATACCCAAATATTTAGTCTGTTCGAATATGATACACCTGATGATCAAGCCATAAAAGAAGGGGCTTCTACTTTTCGAAAGAAAATGGATAAGCGAAGATCTGTCAGGTTTTTTTCAGACAAGGATATCCCTTCTGATGTAATAGAAGATATCATCATGACAGCTTCATCAGCACCTTCAGGGGCACACAAGCAGCCCTGGACTTTTTGTGTAGTTTCGGATAGTGAAATTAAGGACAAAATTCGACAGGCAGCCGAAAAGGAAGAATACGAAAATTATCACGGGAGGATGTCTGAAGACTGGCTTAAAGATCTGGAAAAATTTGAAACAAACTGGACAAAAGAATTTCTGACTACTGCACCATATCTGATCATTATATTCAAGCGGGCTTACGATATCAAGGAAGACGGTTCAAAATCTAAAAATTATTACGTAAACGAATCTGTTGGAATAGCCGCAGGATTTTTAATAGCTGCAATACATATGGCTGGACTGGTTACACTTACACATACACCGAGTCCGATGAACTTTCTTCAGGAGATACTTAAACGCCCTGATAATGAAAGACCCTTTCTTTTACTTCCTGTCGGGTATCCTGCAAAGGGCACAAAAGTGCCTGTTCTTTCCAGAAAATCATCGTCCGAAGTGATATTCTGGAATTAAATTTGCTTACTTGATGTGAATAAAATCTGTCACTTGCTTTATACTGTTTAATGAACAATGTTATATATTCCGTGTTTTAAATACATTAAATTCATTAAAATAATTTCTTAAATTAAAAATACTAATATGTCTTTTACATTACCTT
Organism: Saprospiraceae bacterium; assembly: GCA_016722285.1. Classification (GTDB taxonomy): domain Bacteria; phylum Bacteroidota; class Bacteroidia; order Chitinophagales; family Saprospiraceae; genus OLB9. The sequence goes on along the minus strand of JADKGI010000019.1, from coordinate 3,345 downwards.
CTCTGGGCTTTTCATATGATGCGCTAGAGCCAAATATTGATGCCAGAACAATGGAAATCCATCATACCAAGCACCATCAGGCTTATATAAATAACCTTAACAATGCGATTGTGGGATCATCTTCAGAAAATCAACCTTTAGATTTCATTCTTAAATCATTGGACATGGGAAATATGGCTGTCAGAAATAATGGTGGCGGCCATTGGAATCATAGTTTATTCTGGGAAGTCATTCATCCTGAAAATAAAGGAAGACTTTCAGGACCACTTTCTGATGCAATAGATTCAGCTTATGGAAGTAAAGAAGTATTTATGGAAAAATTTGGAGCTGCTGCTATGACCAGATTTGGTTCCGGTTGGGCATGGCTATGTGCACTTAAGGATGGGAAAGTGGAGATTTGCAGCACAGCCAATCAGGATAATCCCCTCATGCCTGGCACAGGTTGTGGTGGAACACCTATTTTAGGTTTGGACGTATGGGAACATGCTTATTATCTTCACTATCAGAATCGCAGAGCAGATTACGTGGCTGCATTCTGGAATGTGGTAAACTGGAATGTTGTTGAAAGTAAATACAACAGTGCTATAAAGTAAATATTAATCAGATTTCAAAATACTTTATAAGGTCCGCTCAAATAATGTGCGGGCCTTTTTTCATACAATTGGTTTGCTAAAGCCAATATTTTGAGCCGAGATCCATGATATTCATTTGATTTGCAGGTTTGATTTTTGTCAGTATAAAACTTATTAATTGGCCGATTTGCAACACTTGTATTTAGAGTATGTTTAAAAATTTATTGCCTTATAATCAATATCTTATGAACCTGCCTTCAAAATAATCATCTCATTTAGTTCACTAAACTAGTTAATTATTTTATTGTCAAAACCATAACCTATTGATTAGCAACTAAGATAATTTTTAAACATACTCTTAGTCAATCGTTATAATTACATCTTGTTCCTAATAAATATGAGTCATTTAATGAAAAAATTGCTGCTATTTCTAATGTTAGATTTATTTCTTTTTCTTGTTGCATTTGCCTGAATTTCTGAAACCAATACTTTTCACTTTTATGTCCTGATGAAATTCCCACGATGAAAATATCACAAACCCAATATAATTAAATCATGGGGATTCCATGTGAGCTTCAAAATTAAAATATATTAATACAGATGAAATGAGTATGAATCCACCTTTGTAGTACCTGCCCGACTACCGGGTAGTGAGCAGGCGGGCACAAATCGGGATAATTATTTTCATGCGAATTCCATCTGGCAATTAAAATTTAAATAGAAAATATACACATGAATACAAGAAGATTGAGGAAGGTAAAAGGAACTCAATTGCTGTTAATATCTGTATGATAAATGAAAGCCTATGAAAATTTATTAAAATAAGACTAAAAGAAATTGAATCACTAACAGATAGTGACCATTGTGATGTAAAAAATCTGATGATCTGACACCTTTGCTTGATAAGTTGAATCAGGATAAAGAACAATAATTGACTTAGCTTTGGATTAAATATAAAAATGTCATATTTTTGAAGCTATGATAAAGTATTCCTTTGTTTTTTTCATAATTTTATTAGGTTTTACTGGTTTGGTTTCAGGCCAAAACACATGCTTTGTAAAAATTATTGGGGAAGACACAAAAGGCCCCATCAAATACTGTTTAGTAATTTCAGGGATGACAAAAGAGACATACTTAAGTAATACTGTAGGTATTGTAAAGATTTCTGATGTTTTTGAGACCGATACATTGACATTCATTCGTTTTGGTTATAAAAGGATCAGCAAAGCTGTTTCTGACATTATCAAAACCAATGAGATTTACCTGCCCCTTGCTTCACAAGATGATTTGGATAATTCTGTTTCCACAACTGAGATTGAACTCTACTCATATGTCAGAGAAGCATCAAAGAAACTTTGGAAAAAACCCGTAACAAATTGCAGAACTTACCTGGATTTTACTACCAGCATGGATGGTATAGACATTGAAATGTCCCGATTTTACTATAATACATTACTCCAAGGATCTAAAATTCTGAATATTACCTTAAAAAGTGGCCGGGTGGGTCTGGTTTCAAATAAAAATGGTTTTGCCAATCTGACTCCTTCTTTAGCTTTATTGAAGTTTTCACCTGTCCATGATTCCAGGGTATTTCCTTTTACACCACTGCAATCGGGTTTGGATGGAGATGCTCTTGACCTTTGGAATTTTAAGCAGATTGATGCAAGAATGGGAAAGGGGGTGATAGGCATAAAGTTCACTCCCAAGAATCCAAATGATGATAACCTTTTTAGAGGAGAAATCTGGATCAACAAGACAAACCATGAAATTAAAACCTAAAGCTGACAATACCTGATGCCCGAATACATCCTTTTGTAAGTGGAATTTCAGACAGCATTGCCCATGTATCCATCGAAACAAACTATCATTTTACAGATTATAAATCAACTGAAGGCTTACTTGATTTTATTGATTATGCTTATTCATTGGATTATATACCTCAAAAAGAATTTCCATCAATATCAAAGAGGATTACCACAAAGGGAGTGCTTCATTTTTTTGATATTGACAATCCATTTTTCATCCCAAAACTTAAATATACTGAAGACCTTGACGATTATCTGAAAGCTGCCATATTCCCATTTGATTCCTATTTTTGGGAAAATACCAGTGGTCTGGTGCTTTGTGAGGAGCAAAAGGAAAAATTAAATGATATTTTGACATCAGGAATTGGATACAATTACTCTAATTCCAAAAATGAAGCGGCCTTAAAAGATAAACTCATTAAACAATACAGTGTCATTTATGATAAAAATAGTTATCTGGATCTGGACCCGAATATTATCTCAGATTCAATCCGGGCAGATCTTTCTGTTTATTTATATTTGGATATCAACACATACAATCATCTTATTACTCATCAGACCTTAACAATTCTGGATCACCTAAAAACCCGATTCAGTCTTGAATATAGTAAACAAAACCTGGTCTTTCAGAATATCTATTTTGATTTGTGCGAAATTGTCAGACTAAATTTGGATGAAAAATTAAGTATTCTGAATAGTGTTGAAGAGATGAATCAGGCACATGAAGCAGCATTACAAGATATACATTCTATAACTGCAAAATTCAAAAGTGAAACTAATTATGGAGCGGATATACATAGCCTGAAGAAATGGAATGATCTTGTTTTGCAACGAACAGGTGTTGATAACTTCGCCGTATTTGCCTTAAAATATAAGGCTAAAAAAAGAAAATAGCTGATTAGCGACCTTAGGTTCAGCGATTAATTGCTTTTGACTTCAATTATGATCTTATAAAATGAATTGTCCTA
>JADKGI010000018.1 GCA_016722285.1 Saprospiraceae bacterium | reverse complement strand
AGTGTGCATATAAGACTTAGACTGAGATTGAATGGCTTCAACTACTTCAGGATAACAATGCCCAAGAGAACTGACGGAAATTCCCGAATTAAAATCCAGATATTTTTTTCCGTCAGTCCCGTAAATATACATACCTGAAGCCTTATCAACTTCTAGGCACATGGATATCTTACTTGTTTGAGCTACATGTTGCAGGAAGAGCCTTCTATTGGATGACATAATTTAATTTTTAACAAAAATAAATATAGTCTGACATGAATGATGACCCTTACCCGAATTAATTAAATAAAACTATTTTTTCCAGCCCAGCCACCAACCTGTGACAGCTCCCATTACTGCTACAAAAAAGGTATTGATAGCCACATCTATCACTACATCCTGCACGGTGTACATAGTAGTCATAGAATAAAAGCCTGTGTCAAATGCGGCTGAAATTAATAATCCCATTACAGCACCTGCCATTGCGCCAGTTTGCCAGGTGGAAATATTTGCCCACTGCACAAATACGTAGGCTACAAAAATACCCCATATCAGGTTTGAAGCTACCATAGCCCACATAACCATGGTTTCTTCTGACCTCATTACTGGTCCCATTCCTGCTGGCATCATATCCTTAAAGAGGATTCCAAAGACTAACCAACCAAAGAAGAAAGCAAAAACACCTGCCACTAAGCCGGCAAGCAGAATTCTGTTTGTGTTCATAAAATATGATTTAAATGGTTAAATAAATAAAATAATGTGTACACATTGAAATTAGAAATATAATATTATGTAAAATATCCTTACTAAGATTAAAAATTCCAAATGTACTACATTTGCAAAATACAAAGGTAATTTACATATATGTTTTTTTTATTTATGATCATTATAATTTTTCTTCAGCAAATGATCGCCTAGATTTGTAAAGCTGGAGATTGCTTTATCCGGGGTTTGATCTAAAATTTCATGCCATTTTGGATAAAATATAAAACCCCGTATGATACATTTAGAATCATACGGGGTTTTAAAGTGAAACTATACTATTTATAAAGTATTAATTGCCTTTTATGATATTTGGCTGAGCTGGCGGTACAGGTGTTTCTTCTTTTTTAGGAAGAACTTCACCGACTACCTGTAGTACGTGGTCTTCACCCTCATTAGTAGATACTGTAACTGATTTGCTGATTCTACCAGGTCTGTTAGTATCATATCTGATTTCCAGATTAGCACTTTGACCTGGAGCGATTGGTTCAGTTGGCCATTTGGGAACAGTGCACCCGCATGAACCACGAGCATTATTAATTACCAAGGGCTCAGTACCTGTATTCGTAAATTTTGCAATTCTTAACGGCTCAGAGCCATATTCAATAGTACCGTAATCAACCGTCAAAGACTCGAAAGACATTTTAGCCTTTGATTTTGCCATAACAAATTCAGCAGTTTCTGCTGGTGCAGCTTGCTGAACAACTTCTTGTTTTTTAACATCTGCAGCATTTTTTGCTGTAGTAGTTTTTGCTTTTTGAGCGTTTACATTAAACGCAACCATTACTAAAAGAGAAAATAAAATTTGCTTCATGATATTCTTATTTTTTAAAATTTTAATACAAATATAATGCTATAAACTGTTCTGAGAGAAAAAAAGTTAGAAAATAGCTGTTAAACTACTGTTAAGGAAACATTTTAATATGTTTTTGCCATTTTCTTACATATTTGACTTTCAATTAATATATAATTCCTATTGATTTAAAATTATTATTCTTATATGATGTTAAACTATTTTAACCCTCTATTTTTTAAAAGCGTGATGATTCTTTCAGCTTTTTGATACCCATTAGATACCAAATATAATTTTCCATCAATCTTAGCTATCAAGGCCGGAAAACTCTGGACGCCCATTGCCACTGAAAGGTCGAACTCAGAATAAGCATCCATTTTTGCCTGGCTTTTTTTAAAACTATTGTGAAATGATTCAGGGTCTATGCCAAATCCTGCAGCTATCTGGACATAAGTATCATCATCATTTGGCAGTTTGTTAAGAATGTAAAATGACTCCTGTACAGCTTTAAAATATTCATATTTTATTTCTGGTTTTATTTTTCCCGCAAGAATTACAGCCCGGCACGCTGGTTCAGTATCATATAGAACTTCTGATTGATTTAAAATCCCGAAGTTAAATCTTCTTCCGGTTGACCGCTGAACCTCAGTCCAATGATCTTTTAGGAAGCCTCTGATCTCTATCATTTTTTCTGTACCACCAGCCCTGAGTCCTCCCATCACCATCTCAAAAGGTGTATTTGGAAATGCTGTTTTTACTTTATCAAGCTCGGGACTAAAGCCATAGCACCAGGAACACATAGGGTCACCGATATATATTAGTGTGTCTCCTTGCGCCAGAGAAACATTGCTCAGAATCATAAAACATATTATATAAAAAAATTTCATAATAGCCAAACAGTAAAAACTAAAGACAGTTTAATAATTGTGTTCACGTGTCAATTATAAAAAATAGTTATAATGGATGTGATTCAATCAATGATTATGGGATTATTTGAAGAAATCAGAAACCATATCATGTTTTTATATCAGAACTCATAAAACTGGCTCTGTTCAATAATAAATATAATGGTAAGGAATGTACGATTTGATCTTCGTGAATGTAATAGCTAAGCATTCACGTCCTTAATTTGATTCAAAATATCAGGATTTTAAGCGATTTTTATATTTTAACAATTACAAAACCATAAAATTTAAAAATAGCTATGTGATTGCATTCATCCATTCATACTTTTGAAATCATATTAAAATACCTATTTAGATGACTTCAATATTCTGATATTCTATTTGTAGATTAAATATTTTTCCCTAACGAGTGCAAATTTTTTCAAACCATCTTTCCATGTTGCCCGAATTTCATCTTCCGTTTTGCCTGAGATGATCTGCTCTCTCAGATGATTGCTTCCTGAAAGCTTATCAATAAAATTATTGTCCAAGAAGAATTTTTCATCTTTAGCCTTCATTTTGTTATAATAATCAATCAAGTAGCTCAGATTAATCTTCTTTGCTTTGATTATACTACCTGTCGTAAGTAAACTTAAGTCTGTGCCGAAACATTTTTGGCCTTTTAATGGGGGCTCTTTTGCCCCTTCATTAGGCATAGGCGTGAACGAAAAATCTGAAACAATCTTTGGGTGCCCTATTACCTGAAACTGTTTGTCCGTCCCTCTACCTAAACTAAACGTAGTACCTTCAAAAAAACATATAGAAGGATAAAGCAAAACAGATCTTATATTGGGCAGATTTGGACTGGGTTTGACCGGAAGATCATAATAAGTATCGTGTGTATAATTTTTGCATTCAATTATGGTAAGGTCACAGGTGACATTATTTGTAAGCCACCCTTCTCCATTTATCATTTTGGCATATTCACCTATTGTCATGCCATATACCGTCGGTACAGGATGCATTCCAACAAATGATTTGTATGAAGGATTGAGTATTTCACCATCCACAAAATAGCCATTGGGATTCGGTCTGTCCAGGAGTATAAGTGGCTTGTTATTTTCTTGACAAGCCTCCATGATATAGTGCAATGTGGATATAAAAGTATAAAATCTGACGCCTACATCCTGGATATCAAATATGAGAATATCTACATTCTCGAGTTCTTCAGGCAATGGTTTTTTCTTTTTCCCATACAATGACACAATAGGTAATCCTGTTCTTGGATCCTTCATATCACCCACTGCTTCGCCCGCATCAGCCTTGCCTCTGAAGCCATGTTCCGGGGCAAAAACAGTTTTAATATCTACTCCAAGTTTCAGCAATGTATCAACCAGATGGTTTTCTTTTACCATACTTGTTTGATTTACAACCAAAGCAATTCTTTTGTTTTTCAGCATCGGCAGATAGGTCGCTATTCTCTCTGCCCCTGGAATGACAATAGTATTTGAATCATTCTGTTGCGCTGAGCTATAGCTTATCATGGGTTTTTCAGGTCCACATGTCATAAGCACAAAAGGCAGGATAACATAAAACATTATGTTCATATCTAATAATTATGTAATATAAATTTTATCAACATATCAAAAGATCAAAAATATATTTTTTAATAATTATTAACCTCAATTTATATGATTGTTAACAGTTTTTAATGTGCTTTAATTCGTTTCAATACTAAATGAATTCATATGAAATCAATATTCTTGATACATATTTTTATTTGGGCTATCATATCACCCTGTGTAGGTCAAAGCCTTTATTTGGATGGAGAATGGTATAATAATAGCCTCCATAAGAACATTATTGTTCATTCAAGTCATCAGGGCTATAAGATTAAAGGATTATATTCTTATCATGACTGGACATACTTTGAAGAGTGTGGCAGAAATACTTTTTGTGACCGCTATGAAAATTTTATTAGAGTTGTTAGCCAAAATAGATTAATATTTTATAACAGATACAGAAGAACCAAACTCACATTTTATAATCTGGGCGAAGAAAGAAACAGGAAATATTTTGGCAATAGGAGGGTAGATGAAGATTTATATTCTGAAAGAGATGATTACCATACCTATGGCCAAAATCAAATAAGTTCCAATAATCAACCAGCAAAAATAAAGTCCAAAGAAAAACGTTCTACTCCTGTAAATCTGCGAAGCCCTGAAGGTACATGGTCAGTTGCAGATTCAGAAAAAACAGTTTATATAATTGATACAAGAGATGGAATCAAAGCCAGATTCATTGATGAAACAGTGTGGTATATTTTTAAAAATGATAAAGACAATAGCGGCATATACATTTCTAATGATGGTCACAGGTATGAGTATCTAAATGAAAACTCATTGGTTTGGAAAGATAAAAATGACACCAGAAAATTTTACCTGACCAGAATGTCAGATAAAATAGAATGAAATATTATCGACAAGTGTCAGACTGTTGACATTGCAGCTCCGATTATGCCGGCATCATTCAGTAACGAAGCGTTTTCTACCTTCACTTTGACATTGAGATATTTACTGTACAAATCAAAGTTTTTGCTTACGCCGCCACCGATCAGAATCAAATCAGGGCTAAGAAGCAAATTGAGATGATTCAGATATACATTCAAGTCTCTTGACCATTTTTTTCCAACCCAAATGATGTAACTCACGGGCGCTGTTTGATGCATATTTTTCGAAAACAGATTTTTTGTATTTAAGGTGGCCAAGTTCAGTATTGGGCAATAACTTGCCATCAAAAAATATAGCAGATCCTATGCCGGTTCCTAGAGTTAAAAATATTACAAGCCCATTTACATTCTTACCTTTTCCATAAGTCATTTCTGCAATTCCTGCTGAATCTGCATCGTTCACTACCGATACATCACACTCAAGACCATGGCTAAATGCGGCATTGATGGAGTAATTCACAAATTGTGAATCAATATTGCTGGCAGTGAGAGACACGCCGTTTTTTATTACAGCAGGAAATCCGATACCTATTTTTTTACCTTTCCACTGAAAATGGTTGACTACTTCCTTGAGACATTCGATAATGGCTTCAGGAGTCGCCGGAACAGGGGTTTTTATTTTTAATTTTTCACCTGTTAATTCTCCTGTTAGAATATTGACTGTATTTGCTTTTATTCCGGTTCCTCCTACATCGATACCAAGAACTTCCATTTTTGTTTAATTATATTAATTAGTGAATGATTTTAATTTTTATGATTTTGATATCAGTTAGAGGTCTGTCTGATCCGTCTGTTTCATTTTCAGAAATTTTATCAATTATATCCATTCCTTTTACTACCTGACCAAAAACAGTATATTCCTTATCTAGTGAGGGAGTTCCCCCAGTATTTGTCATAATATCTTTGGCTTTTGCTGAATATTTGATTCCCTTTTGCAACTCCAGATTTTCCAGCTGGCTGGATAATACCGGTCTTCCCTGAACAATATAAAACTGCGAACCAGACGAAGCCTTATCCGGATTAACAGCATCACCTTGTCTGGCAGCGGCCAATGCGCCTTTGACGTGAAATAGTGTGTCAGAAAATTCTGCCGGAATTGTATAACCCGGTCCTCCGCTACCAAGTCCGGTACCATTAGCTGCATTTTTTGAATTGGGGTCGCCTCCTTGTATCATAAATCCTTTTATAACCCGATGAAAAAGCGTCCCTTCATAAAATTTATTTTCTGCAAGTTTTATGAAATTATCCCTGTGAATGGGAGTACTGTCAAATAATTTAATCACCATTATACCGAGAGACGTCTGTAATTCAACCAGACAATCATGAGGTGGTTCAATTTTCACTTGTTTTTGTGCAATATTTATTTTACTTCCCTTAATAGCCTTCAATTTGACAATGTACTTTCCGGATAAGCTAAACCTGTGCTCAGGGTTTGGATCAGCAGAAGTATTTCCATCACCGAAATCCCAAATATAGCTAACTGCTTTCTCAGATTGATTTTTAAATTTGACACTGGCAGGAGCTATAAGAGTTTCTTTCTGAATATCAAAAAGAGCTTTGGGCGTTGAGCAAGATACTAAAAGGAAGCTAAAAATAAGGACTGATTTGAGACGCATGTAACGGTAATTGTGATTCCTGGTATTATTTTATTTTCATTTTAATATCCTTTATTGGTCGGTCACGTTCATCAGTTTGGACAGTTGCTATTTTATCAATCACATCCAGACCTGATGTGACTTCACCAAAAACGGTATATTCTCCATCCAGCATAGGAGCACCCCCTAGCCGTTTATACTTTTCGCGTTGTGCAGCAGAATATTTGAATCCTTTGGATTTTTCCATTACATCCAGTTCCTGGTCTGTAACCGGTGACCCATGCACAATATAAAATTGAGAACCTGAAGATTCTTTGTTTGGATTGACTTCATCACCCTGTCGGGCAGCAGCTATCATCCCTTTAAAGTGTGGAATAGCTATTTCAGCCGGTACAGTATATCCTGGTCCGCCACTTCCTAAAGGTTCCTGCGGTGCCGCATTTTTTGATTGTGGATCGCCACCCTGTATCATAAATCCTTTCATTACTCTATGGAACAAAAGGTCATCATAATATCGCATTTTGACCATTTTCTTAAAATTATCTTTGTGCTTAGGTGTTGAATTAAAAATCCGGAGTGTCATATTTCCATATTCTGTCTCAAGGGTATATGTATCATCTGAACCACAAGACATTAAGCAAGAAAAAGCGAATAAAAATAGTAATATACGCATGATGTTTAAATGATTAATTATTTGAAAATGTATGAATGCTGTTATATTTTTTGAAATATTCGATCACTTTAGTCACGATATATTCTTCTTGTTCCTGAATTCCTTTGATCGAAAAAGGCTTGGTTTCTTTCCAGTGAGGCCAACCGTCATGGTCCCTCCCTTCAAACTCAAAATATCCATCTTCTTCAAGCAAGGTACAAACCGCCACATGCATTAAATCCCTCTTTTCTTCTTTTGTAAATTTTTCCTTTGGGAATCTTCCTAATTCCTGAACACCAATCAAAAAAAGTATGGTTTGTAGATCTGGAAGGGTCTCCTTTTTCAAAGCCGATTTGACAATCGTCCTTACCCTCAAAAATTCAAAATCTCTTTCCCAAAATTCCATAATAATACAAATTTGTAAATTTAAAAGTTTGCAAATATAGGAATATGGGCTAATAATATCACTCTCAATAAATTTATTAATGCATTCTGTCCCCTCTTAATTCCCTTTTTTGCATGATCTCAGCTTCAAAATCAACCATTTCCTTCCATCTCCTTAGAACTTTTACCTCCGGGGCATACAATCTGGCCAAATCCAGAAACGTCCTGTAGTGACCGGCCTCAGATACCATAAACTCATGATAAAAAGTTTTAAGATTATCATCAGATATATAAAGAGATAGTAATCTGAACCGTTCACAACTCCTTGCTTCTATCATGGCAGATATAAGTAATTTGTCAGTCAACCTATCTTCTTCCTGTCCTCCTTTTCTTTGAAATTTCATTAATTCAGTGACATAGGTGTCCTTTCTGTTTTTTCCGAAGGTAAACCCACGCATTTTCAATTCCTTCAGTACTCTCCTGAAATGTCCCCATTCTTCTGCGACTATCGGAGCAAGTTCATCGACAAGTTTTGTTCTATCGGGAAACTGAATAATAAGTGAAATACATGTCGTGGCGGCTTTTTGCTCGCAATAAGCATGGTCTGTTAAAATCTCGTCAATAGATTTCTCAGCAATATTTACCCAAAAAGGATCCGTTGCCAGCTTTAATCCCAGCATATTATAAAGATAAAATTAATTTAATAGCTTTTTAAGACATGAAAGTTGATTCATGATCACATCAACATTATATATTGTATATGTTTCAAAACCTGACGACCACATCATACCAATATTATCCAAAGGGATGTCTGATAAGGCATTAGCATCATCATCGGACAATGAATAATCTGCTGTATAAACGATATTCCCGGTGTATAGTTCAGTCTCTCCGCGTGCATTTCTCAGACCGTACAGATCTATTTTTTTACCAGATATGAATAAGATTCTCAACAATCCATCGATTGGTATATAGCCATAATTTTTGGAAGCATCTTTGGAAATAAGCTTTAAACTGATTCTTAATTTTTTTGATTTGTTTTCACTCAATATGGATACACTTGCCACAATTAATTCTTTTTCTTTAAAGTAGTTTTTTAATTTTACCGGTGTGTATTTAAAAAGTGGCTGAGGCACCATTTCAATAGTCTTAATCCCTGAGATAACATTATTATTTTTGACATGGCATGTCAAATCAATGTCATTGACTTTGATTTGAATTTTTTGTTGGCCATTTATTGTTCTGGTTCCCGGCAAATTATTTTCTGATGGACTTTCTTCTTTTAATTTGACATGTAGCAATTCAGAAAGTTCTTTGATCTGAGGGAGGAAGTCTTTCTCTGTAACAAATCTAAGATTTTTTGCTTTGGCTACATATAAAGCATACTGTTTATATTGCTCATTTGCAATTTTATATTTGTTTTCAATTTCGATAGTTTCCTGCTCCAACAACTTTACTTTTTCCTTATTATTTTGCTTTTTGGCAAGGGATATTTGCAATTTATTTCTATCGGATTCTTTTTGCAGATTGACAAGATCTAGGAATGTATTAATTTCTTTATTTTCTGCTGCCTGAATCATTTCCAGGACATTGGATTTCATAATGGATGATAAATATGCCTGAAAGGTGATTTCACCAGAAGAAGAGGCATCTGCTTCAAAATGATCATTAGATGGTATCCAACTTCCATCAGGCATGATAATTATTCTTTGTCCTGAGATTGTCGTGACATTCCGCTGGCTATTTGCAACAAATACAGCCAAGAGTAAAGCAAATATTAGAATAAAATTCTTTTTCATACCTGAAATCTTCTTCGGCCCGCAAATATAGTAAAATTACAAAAAAAAATAGCTTATAAATCATTGATTATAGTCTATTAAAATGAAAATCAAACAGATTATTTTATGTTTGTGCTTTCTTTATCAAAATTATATGTACCATCATGTCAAATAATTTGTTTATACTGTTAATTGTCACATTGATCAGTTTTAATATCAATGCCCAAAAAAATAAAAAAAAGGACATACCTGCTGTTACTGAGGAGAAACCGACTCCATTGGATTTGAATACATATTTCAAGCCTGTGAAGTGGAGAAGTATAGGCCCTTTCAGAGGAGGTAGATCAGTTGCCGCTTGTGGTGTAGTCGGCGATATAACTACCTATTATATGGGTACTACCGGAGGTGGATTGTGGAAGACTTCTGATCTTGGTCTTAACTGGTCCAATATTTCCGATGGATTTTTTAAAACCGGTTCGGTGGGGGCTGTTGCAGTTGCTGAGAGTGACCCGAATATTGTATATGTGGGTATGGGAGAGCACCCTGTCAGAGGAGTCATGACACACCATGGTGATGGGGTATATAAATCTACTGATGCCGGCAAAACCTGGAAAAAAATCGGACTTGAACTTACCCAGCATATTGCCAGAATCGTCGTTCATCCTAAAAATCCTGATATAGTATTTGTAGCAGCTCAAGGTGCATTATATAGCAAATCTGCCGAAAGAGGGATTTTTAAATCCAGTGATGGTGGATCTACCTGGTCAAAAGTATTATACATAGATGACAAAACAGGCTGTGCTGAACTTTCTATGGATATGAATAATCCTTTGATACTTTACGCAGCTATGTGGGAACACGGCAGGCTTCCATGGAAAGTCATCAGTGGAGGCCCCGGGAGCGGACTCTATAAGTCAACAGATGGTGGTGTCATCTGGGATAAAATTAATGAAGGCCTGCCAAAAGAACTGGGCAAAATGGCTATTTCTGTTTGCCGTTCAAATTCGGAGAAAGTATATGCTTTGGTTGAGAGTGACTCTGAGAAAGGATTAGGAGGGTTATTTGTTTCAAACAATGCCGGTAAGTCCTGGAGTCGAACATCATCGGATAACAGATTGATCCAAAGAGCTTGGTATTATATTGAAGTTTTTACGGATCCCAAAGATGAAAACACACTTTATGTAATGAGTGCCCCTGCGTTAAGGTCAATTGATGGTGGTAAGAGTTGGGAGAATTTAAGTGGTCAGCATGGGGATTATCACAATCTTTGGATTAACCCTGACAACCCAAAAAATATGATCATATCTGATGACGGAGGATCATGTGTCAGTGTCAATTTTGGTAAATCATGGTCTCCGCAGACCAATATGCCTACAGGGCAATTATACAGAATCAATGTTGATAACCAATTTCCATATAGAATTTACGCTGGACAGCAGGATAATTCTTCTCTAATAATATCCAGCCGTCAGTTGGGGAGTGGAGGCATCACTGCAGATAGTTGGACAAGCTCCGCAGGTGGCGAAAGTGCTTTTCTTGCATTCAATCCGGACGACCCAAGATACGTTTTGGGAGGTAGTTATCTGGGTACAATTGAAGTATTGGATACAAAAGCAAATGCAAGTACAAATATAATGGCTGCTCCTATACAATATCTGGGTAGAGATTCAAAAGACATGAAATACAGATTCAATTGGAATGCACCTATCATTTGGTCAAAACATGAGCCTAATACCTATTATCATGGTTCGCAATATTTACTTCGTACAAGAGACATGGGTAAATCCTGGACAGAAGCTTCTCCTGATTTAACAAGAAATGAAAAAGAAAAACAGGGTAAAGGTGGCGGACCTTACACAAACGAAGCGGTAGGTGCTGAAAATTACGGAACGCTGAGTTATATAATAGAATCACCTCAAGAAAAAGGAGTCATCTATACCGGCAGTGACGATGGACTGGTTTATTTGACAAGAGATGGTGGTCAGAACTGGCAAAACGTGACACCTGTCGGTTTGCAGGAGTGTTTGATAAATGCGATTGAAGTTTCTCCTCATGATCCTGCTACGGTCTATATAGCTACTACAAGATATAAATTTAATGACCATACGCCAGCTTTATATAAATCTAAGGATTATGGCAAAACATGGACAAATATAAGTTCAGGCATTCCAAAAGGAGCTTTTACCCGAGTTGTCAGAGAAGATGATGTGCGGAAAGATATGCTCTTTGCAGGAACAGAGACCGGAATTTATATTTCCTGGAATGGGGGCATGGATTGGACACCTTTCCAGCTGAATCTTCCTTTGACACCGATCACAGATCTTAAAATTCATCAAGGAAACCTGATAGCATCTACTTCAGGTAGAGCATTCTGGATTCTTGATGATTTGAGTTTATTCAGGCAATTTAAGGCAGACACCACCGGAACCTCACTCTACCAGCCTTCTGCTGCTATGTTGGTCAACGGGAGTAGTGAATTGGATGGTTCAAACCCCGATTTTGATGGGACTAACCAATCAAGAGGTGTCAACCCTGCAACCGGGGCGGTTATATATTACCATTTGCCTGATTTGAAGGAAACTGATGAGATTAGTTTAGAGATTCAGGATGAAAAAGGCAATATTATCAGACGATTTTCTTCCAAGTCAGATTCAACTTATCTTAAATATGACGGCGGACCTCCGGCAGAGCCTTTACTGTCAAAAGGAAAAGGCTTAAATAGATTTGTCTGGAATCTCAGACATGCTACTATGCCCGGGGTATCGAAAGCATACATTGAATCAAGTTATCGGGGACATAAAGCCATCCCAGGGAAATATTTTGTGGTTTTAAAATCGGGAGAGGTAACCAAGAAAACAGAATTGGAAATAAAAGCAAACCCACTATATCCAACAAGCCAGAAGACATACATGGAGTATGATGAGCTGATGAAAGAAATGGAAGGTGAGGTCACCCTAATGCATAAAACTATCAATACAATTTATAATAAGTATATGCAGGTCGAAGGCATCATAAAAACCCTTCCTGATGGCGAAAAATTTAAGATTGTAAAAGTCAACGGTGACTCATTGGTTAAGACTATGAAGACATGGGATGAAGAGATGATTCAACGCAAATCCAAAGCATATGATGATGTAGAAAATTTTCCCAATAAATTTACTGCAAATTACCTCTTCATGTTAAATCATGCTGAAAGTGATATACCTAGAGTAAACCAACCTACCATTGACCTTAAAAAGGAATTGGATGCTGAATGGGGAGTTTTGAAGAGTAGAGCAAATGAAATACTTGAAAAATCTCTGCCTTCATTCAATAAACAACTATGGGATGCTGGTATAGGGGCTGTTTGGAAAAATTGAAATTTAAAATTAAGTAAACATTCATCATTTAATTAAACATTTTATGTTTCGTGTCTTGGGGAAATGGAAATTGATTGGACTAATAATCTTATTTATCGGTATTTATTATTATCCGGTTGACAAATATACGTTTAACGAGCTATATCAAAAAGATGACAAAATTAGTATGTCCTTAACTGATTTCAGGAACGAACCCATTAAAACAATACAAGTTAACAAAAATCAGATATCATATTATATTTCCGGAGATAAAGATTCGACAGTTTTATTTCTGCACGGTATGGGTGGGTCTTATGATATTTGGTGGCAACAGATTCAGTATTTTAGGGAGAGGTTTAGGACAGTAAGTTTTTCATATCCCGAAAACATTAATAGCCTGAAGGAACTATCAGATTGTATTACGTCTATACTTGACAAAGAAAAAATCCAAAGAGTAATAATTATAGGTAGTTCATTGGGTGGATATCTGGCTCAATATATGGGTGTCTATCATCCGGAGAGAGTAATAATGCTTTCCTTAGGAAATACATTTCCTCCAAATAATGAAAATAAATCTGCTAATGAGGGTTTGATAAGAATAGTCAAATGGCTCCCTGCCTGGCTTGTGATCAAATCTATAAGGAACAAGTATAACAAGGAAGTGGTACCTGCTGCTGATAATTCTCCAGTTGTCAAAGCATTCTTGAATGAGTTGTTAGGGGAACAAGTGACAAAAAAGGCCTTCATAAACAGATATTATTGCGTAGTTGACACATTTAGCCCCAAATTGCAAAAAACACTTCCGATTCAGATTATTGAATCTGATAATGACCCGTTGGTAAGTATAAATTTAAGGAGAATGCTTAAAGATACCTATCCGTTTGCTTCTGTTATCACTATGCACAATGCAGGGCATTTCCCTTATCTCAATAATCCTGTCGAGTATAATAAAAGAATTTCTGACTTTATCAGTAATGCCAAACTTGAAAGATAGATACCGGATATTTTCAGATCAAGGTTTTTTGTGTAAAAAACTTATTAATCCAGCAAAGTACTTTTCCTGATCATCATACATGCACATATGACTACCATCAGGACAATATAGGTATGTACCATTTTTAACTTCTGATGCCATCCATTTCATATGTTCAGGGTCCATGGTATCGTTTTTAGCACCAATGACAAGAGTAGGAACAGATATTTCTTTAAGTCGATCTTTTACTGACCATGAAGTGAGTTTTCCTGATATTCCGAATTCGCTCGGTCCCTGCATAGTGACATAAAAAGATTGATTCATCTTCCCAAAGGAACGATTGACCGGTTCCGGCCACGATTCCGGAGGCAGCCGCAGGATATGTTCCTGATAAAAGTGAGGCATTAAAAGTTCCATATATTTAGGATTGTCAAAATCGCCTTTTGCTTCTATCATGCGGATGGTGTCCAGTACTTTTGGATCCATTTGCTTTGAGAGCACATCTTCTGCATATTTACCGTACTCAGGGGCTGAAGACATCATGTTGGAAATGATAAGACCTTTTAGATTTTGTTGATATTTAAGGGCATATTCCATGCATAAAATGCCACCCCAGGAATGTCCCAGCAAATAAAAATTATCATTTGTGAGATTAAGCGCTTTTCTCACCTGTTCTACTTCTTCTACACATCGGGGTAGGTTCCAGATAGAAGTATCATTTGGATTATCAGAAAATCCACATCCCAATTGATCATAGTATATTATTTCTATTCCTTCAGCTGGTAGAAAACTTTCAAAACACTCAAAATATTCATGAGTTGCACCGGGTCCTCCGTTTAAGAGAAGTAATTTTATTGAAGGATTATTACCGATTGACTTTGTCCAAACATTAAATGTCCCAATAGGTGTTGAGACTGGTATCATTTTGATACCTCCTGTCTTAACCCCCTCTTCTTTTGAAGCCTGATAATTCTTCAGGGATAAAAGGTCATCGTTTTGCTTACAAGACAACAACAGGGTCAATGTGGCAACAAAAATGTAAAGATTATAATTCTTCATTTTAAAGTATTTTGATTTATTGATAAACCGTTAAAATGTTTTAAAATTGACTTCAAAGTTAAAGTTTATTTTTACATCTTTTTATGAGATAGTTACAAAAGTTTTATGAATTTGTAGTTTTGCAGTTTAAATGTGCTACTAATTTGGATTTTAGAAGAAAGTTATTCTATTTTTTGTCACCGGAAGTTCGATTTTTTGTACGGAGGTTATATTTTCTCCCGATGGATATATGTGATAGCATTTTGGATAAAAAAGATAGCATACGTCCGCCAAAGGGAAAGATTTATATAGGCTCAGGAGATTTTCAAAAAACAGGAGAACACTTTGTTGATTTATTAAAGGAAAAATGTGGCTTAAAGGCCCATCATCAGGTTCTGGATGTTGGTTGCGGTATTGGAAGGATTGCCATTCCATTGACAAAATATATTAACAATCAAGGCGGGTACCAGGGCTTTGATATCGTTAAGAAAGGCATAAATTGGTGCAGAGCGAATATTTCATCCAAATATTCACATTTTGTCTTCAAGCATATAGATCTCAAAAATGATCTGTATAATATGACCACTGATCAGGCTGCCAAAAACTTTATTTTTCCATATGCTGAGAATTTTTTTGATTTGGTTATTTTAACATCAGTTTTTACACATATGATGCCGGAGGATGTAGATAATTACTTAAGTCAGATTGAAAGGGTATTAAAGCCTGGTGGTAAGTGTTTTGCAACTTTTTTTATTATTAATAGAGATATCTTTAAACTGATGAATGAAGGCAAAGGTATGAAGTTTGAATTTAACAAGGGACATTACTTTCTGATGAATGAGAATGTAAAAGAAGCAAATATTGCTTTTGAAGAGGAATACCTTTTATCTGGTTTAGGCAATTATAATTTTCAAATTGATAGTGTTGATTATGGTTACTGGTCCGGGAGATCAAAATCTGTGTATTCAGACTTTCAGGATTCGATTATTTTTTCAAAATTGATGAGCTAAGATGAAATAATATGCATTAGCAGATTTAGGAATTGTTTATCTGTAGAAAAGATGGTGCAGATTAATTTTTTTTAATTAGAATAGGTCTAAATAAAGTATTGATTTATTTTGAGAATAATATTTTGGTTCAATACATTAAACCTTTTATATTTGCGGCATTTTTATGACTATTCTTTAAACCAATCAATTTGGATATCAGGATGAATAAGCGGACCATTACTCTAAGCTTAACTTTTTTAGCTCAAATTTTATCTGCCGAACCATCAACTGCATCTTCAGGAAGTGGAATACTACTTTATAGTGTTGTAGCAGTCTGTGCAGTTTTGGTAGTTTGGGCTATGTTGAGTCTGGCTGGAAATTTATTAAAAATAGAGGCCAGTAAATATGGAATGGACCCCGAAAAAAATGGAATTGGTATTTTTCCAGGAGTAAAAGATTTTTTCAAACCAGCCAAGCCTGGCTATATCAATGATGGATCATTTCATCTCCTGACTAAAGGACATGACATTAAATTAGCCGGAGAAGCATCAGGAGACATTAAGCCAGCACATGTGACAAGATTTGGCATTAATCCAAAAGATTTCCATGGTATGTCACCTATCCCAAAAGTTATCCTTGAAACAGGCGCAGAAGTAAAAGCAGGTGACATCTTGTTTTATGATAAAAAAAGACCAGAAATTATGTACGCTGCTCCTGTGAGTGGGGAGGTGGTAGAAATCAGAAGGGGAGAAAAAAGATCTATTGATGAAATTGTAATACTGGCAGACAAAACAATAAAGTATAAAAAGTTTAAAATCATAGACATTAACAAAGCTGACAGGAATGAAATTGTCACTTTCATGCTGGAGACAGGTTTATGGACACTGATCAATGAGCGGCCATTTGACGTGGTACCGGATATTGATTCTGTACCGGTTAATATTTTTGTGAGTACTTTTGACACAGCTCCGCTTGCCATTGATTATAATAAAGTAATTTCAGGCAATGAGGCAGTATTTCAGGCTGGACTTGATGTATTGAGCAAACTGACAAAACGCAAAGTTCATTTCGCACTTGCTTCTACAGGCACAACAGCGCCCTCATCTGCCTTTACCAATGCGATGGGGGCTGAAAAACATTGGTTTAAAGGACCTCATCCGGCAGGAAATGTAGGAATCCATATACACCATATTGCTCCCATCAAAGGCCAAGACAAAGTTTGGACTTTGGGTGTTCAGGAAGTTGTTACCATCGGTAAAATGATTTTAACTGGAGAGTATCATGCCGACAGGGTTGTAGCCCTGACAGGATCTCAACTCAATAATGCCGGATATGTGAGAACTTATCAGGGTGCCGGATTAGGTGATTTGCTTAAAAATAACCTGATTGGCGAAAATAACAGAGTTGTCTCAGGTGATGTTTTATCAGGAACTAAATCTTCTCTCGACGGTTTTCTTGGATTCAGGGATGATCAGGTCACTGTTCTAAAAGAAGGAAATGAATACGAATTGTTAGGGTGGTTACTTCCTTTGACTCCAAGGCCGAGTATTTCAGGTACGATTCCTTCTTATGGATCCGACACGAAATTTGAGGCAAATACTAACACTCATGGTGAGAAAAGGGCTTTTGTAGTATCAGGACAATACGAATCTGTCCTCCCGATGGATATCTATCCACAACATCTGATGAAAGCAATCATTACTAATAATATAGAAAAGATGGAAGCCTTGGGCCTTGCAGAACTAACAGAAGAGGATGTGGCCCTTTGTGAATTTGTCTGTACATCAAAAAACCCTGTTCAATCCATACTCAGGCAAGGACTGGATTCACTTAAAGAGCAATTATAATTATATCGAATTTATTATAAACAAATGGGATTAATAGATTTTTTAAAAAGTATAGAACCGGATAAAAAGAAAAGCCCGCTGTTACACACAGCTTATGATGCTTTTTTTACATTTGCATATGCACCGGATACTGTAACTAAAGGTGGGAGCCATATCAAAGATGGTATGGATCTGAAGAGACTCATGGTAGTCGTTGTAATCTCAATGCAGCTCTGTTATCTTTTTGGCACCTATAATATTGGTCATCAACATTTTGTAGCTGCAGGCCAGTATCTTGGATTTATTGAGGGGTTTCACCTTAAACTGGCACATGGATTGATCAAAATGCTTCCTATATATATAGTGAGTATGGTCGTTGGTCTCGGAATTGAATTTTATTTTGCGGCCAAAAAGGGGCACGCAGTGGAAGAAGGATATCTGGTGACCGGTGCCCTCATCCCATTAATTATGCCACCGGATATACCATTATGGATACTTACTTTTTCAATAATTTTTGCCGTCATTATCGGAAAAGAAGCTTTCGGAGGGACGGGAATGAATATCTGGAATATTGCACTTCTATCCAGAGTCTTTGTATTTTTTGCTTATCCGCTGACCATAGCCGGTGATCAGTGCTGGATTTCAGGGTTTCATAAAATTTCAGGTGGAGCAGGAGCAGATTACGGGTGGTTTCACACTGGTTTTTTTAATACTATTTTTGAATGGATGGGTCTTGATACCTTCAATACTGCCACAAAAGTAGTGGATGGATTTAGTGGTGCCACTCCATTGGCGCTTGCATATGCAGGTGGGTGGGAAAAAGTAACCAGTGTATTTTCAGAAGGGCAAATGATTTGGGGAGCCATACCAGGATCAATCGGCGAAACCAGTAAGGTATTTATTATCATTGGGGCATTAATTCTCTTGTTAACAAGGGTCGCAAGCTGGAGGATAATGGCTGGAATGTTAATTGGACTTATAGGAACTACCTGGATACTCAATGCATTGGGATCAACTCCATTCATGACCGTAACATGGACACAACATCTGATGATGGGATCTTTCCTTTTTGCAATGGCTTTTATGGCCACAGACCCTGTTACCGCATCCACAACAAATAGAGGTAAATGGATTTATGGTATTTTCATTGGGTGCATTGGTATTATTATAAGGGTGATGAATCCCGCATATCCGGAAGGATGGATGTTGGCAATATTATTTGCGAACACATTTGCACCCACTATAGATTATTTTGTTATTGAGTCTAATATTAAAAAAAGATTGAGCCGTGCATAGTACCAGTTATATTATAAAATTTACCCTTGCCATGACTGTTATTGTGGCATTGGTATTGTCGGTGATGGTTTCAGGTTTGAAAGATATTCATACTGAAAATGAGTCAGTTTACAATAAAAAGGGAATTTTGTCGGCTGTATCTGAACAACTTGGAAAAGATATTAACGCCATGTCTAACAAGGAAGTTCAGGATATATTTGAAAAGCAAATTATACAGAAAGTAGTCAATAGCAAAGGGGAAGAGTTGACGGCGGAACAGATAAAAGAGTCCAGCGGCGCATCTCATCCGGTTGATATTAACTTGGGGAAAGAAGCTAAAAAGCCAATTGAAAACGATTGCTGCCCATATTTATTTTTAAAGATGCAAACAATAAAATTTATAATATATTATATGTCAGAGGCAAAGGCCTGTGGGATGAAATTTGGGGATATGTAGCTTTTGAGAGTGACTGGAATACAATCTCAGGTGAAGCTTTTGATCATAAAGGCGAAACCCCGGGACTTGGAGCCGAGATAAAAGACAACAAGTCGTGGTATTCTAAATTTACAGGAAAAAAAATATATGATTCTCAGGGCATTTATACATCTGTGTCTGTTGTGAAAGGAGGTGTAAAAGATCCTACAAATGAGGTTGATGCCATATCTGGTGCAACCATTACCAGCAAAGGAGTAGATGAGATGCTGGAAAGAGGTTTAAAGTACTATGAACCTTACTTTCTAAAGAATAAAAAATCAGAACCTTTAAAATAATAAATGATGGCTGAAGTTATTGCATTACCTAAAAAAGAGCAATCTCCATTTTCTTTTGGGAAAGAAGAAAAAAAATTAATTACTGATCCGCTCAGTGACAATAATCCAATTACCGTTCAAATTTTGGGAGTGTGTTCAGCTTTAGCTGTTACTACTCTTATAACTAAAGCAATAATTATGGGAATTGCGGTGACTTTGGTTACTGCATTTTCAAATCTTATTACATCGTCGCTTCGTAACTATATACCTAAGTCCATTAGAATGATTGTGCAATTAGTAATAATTGCATTCTTGGTTACAGTGGTAGAATTGCTGCTAAAAGCATTGAATTACCCGATATGGAAGGATTTATCAGTATTCATTGGTCTGATTATTACCAATTGCATAGTTATGGGACGATTGGAAGCGTATGCAATGGCAAACAAGCCTTGGAAATCTTTTCTTGACGGAATTGGTAATGGTTTAGGTTATGCCATTATTTTGGTTATAGTAGCTTTCTTTAGAGAATTGCTTGGTAAGGGCTCTTTAATGGGATTCAAGATTATTGGTCCTTCTGCTGATTATGTTTTAAATACAACAGATTTGTCATGGCTCAGTTGGTACACTGCCAATAACTTATTTGTTTTATCTCCGGCAGCTATGTTTATAATAGCACTCGTAATCTGGATACAAAGAAGCCGTATCCCTAAGTTAGTAGATATTTCATAATAAATTAAAAAATTAGAAATGGGTGATATCATCAATATTTTTATAAAGTCTGCTTTCATAGAAAATCTAGCGTTGTCATATTTTCTAGAATGTGTTCTTTTCTTGCTGTTTCAAAAAGTGTTAAAACAGCTTTAGGTCTTGGTATAGCTGTTATATTTGTGAACGGTCTTACTATTCCTATGAATTGGCTTATTGACCATTATCTGTTGGGCGAAGGCGGTCTTTTTGGAATGGATCTTACTTTTTTAAGATTTATTATATTTATCTCAACTATTGCTGCATTGGTACAGTTGGTAGAGATGGTTGTTGAAAAGTTTTCTCCATCGTTATATAATTCACTGGGTATTTTTCTTCCGTTGATAACTGTAAACTGTGCCATACTGGGGGCATCATTATTTATGATAACCAAAGAGTACAACTTTACTCAGTCAGTATCTTTCGGTCTTGGAGGTGGATTTGGTTGGGCATTGGCAATAGTAGCCATTGCTGGAATACGCGAAAAGATGGCATACTCGCAGGTGCCTCCTGCTCTGCGGGGATTGGGTATGGCTTTTTTTCTTACAGGTCTGATGGGTATAGCGTTTATGGGATTGATGGGTATCGATCCTGCTGCTTTTAAATAAGAATTAAAAAGAATTAGAAATGTGGTTTATAGCATTATCAGTAATAATATTTTCTGTCGTTATCCTGGGTCTCTCATACATGTTGATCTATGCAAGAAAAAAATTAGTGCCTCAGGGAGATGTAAAAATCATCATCAATGGTGATGAGGAAAACCCCATTCTGGCAAAACCAGGCTCATCGCTCCTATCTACACTGGGAGATAGAAATATATACCTACCTTCTGCTTGTGGTGGTGGAGGCACCTGTGCCATGTGCGAATGTCATGTGTATGATGGCGGTGGAGATGTTTTACCAACAGAAATGAACCATTTGACCAGAAAAGAAGCTGCAGAAGGAATGAGACTGGCTTGTCAGGTGAAAGTTCGTCAGGATATGAAGATCGGAATTCCCGAAGAAATATTTGGAATTAAAAAATGGGAGTGTGAGGTTATATCCAATTATAATGTGGCTACATTTATTAAAGAGTTTATCGTAAAATTACCTCCGGGTGAAAATCTTGATTTTCAAGCTGGTGGTTATATTCAGATTGACGTTCCACCAGTTAAGGTTGACTTCAAAAACTTTGATATTACTGCCCATCCAAAGTATCATGACAGACCAGATAAATTTCAAAAAGATTGGGATCAGAATAAAATGTGGGATCTAAAAATGGTAAATGAAGAACCTATTTTCAGAGCATACTCCATGTCGAATCACCCGGCTGAAGGAAATATAGTTTCACTTACGATCAGAATTGCAACTCCACCCTTTAAGTTTAAGTTTTTGCCTGATGGAAAAAGACAATGGGATGGATATGAAGCTGTCAATCCTGGTATTTGCTCTTCATATGTGTTTTCACGAAAACAGGGTGATAAGGTTACCATCTCAGGACCATACGGTGAGTTTTTCATAAAACCCACACAAGCAGAAATGCTATATGTTGGCGGTGGAGCTGGAATGGCTCCGATGAGGTCCCATTTGTATCACCTTTTTCAGACCCTAAAGACTGGTCGAAAGGTTACATTTTTTTTATGGAGGAAGGACAAAACAAGAATTGTTTTATATTGAAGAATTCAGAGAAATAGAAAAGAAATTTCCGAATTTCAGATTTGCCGTGGCATTGGATAATCCGCTTCCGGAAGACAACTGGATATTGAAAAAAGATCTGAATGACCCGGAAGGAGATGGATTCAAAGGATTTGTTCACAATGTAGTGATAGAACAATATCTAAGTAAACACCCCGAACCTGAAGAAATTGAATTGTATTTCTGTGGTCCCCCGATGATGAATCAGTCTGTTTTGAAGATGGCTGATGACTGGGGTATTCCTAAAGAAAATGTTGCTTTTGACGATTTCGGAGGCTAAAACATAGCTAAAATATTATATTGGAAAAGGGAATCAGCGATGGTTCCCT
Organism: Saprospiraceae bacterium; assembly: GCA_016722285.1. Classification (GTDB taxonomy): domain Bacteria; phylum Bacteroidota; class Bacteroidia; order Chitinophagales; family Saprospiraceae; genus OLB9. Next base: position 62,698 of record JADKGI010000018.1, on the reverse strand, counting down.
TTTTATTTTGACATAAAGAATATATCTTTGACATAAAATTTTATCATGGATTGGTCATTAGGTACATTTGATTGGTCGCTGGTGGCTACCATATTTTTCGGTGCTATGAGTGGATATATTGCCAGTCGTATCTTAGGTGGTGATGGCTTCGGTTTTTTTGGAAATATAGTAGTGGGTGTGATCGGTGGATATTTGGGCACCTGGCTTGTTAAAATAACTAAAGTACCCATGATGAATGGTTTTTTTGGCAATCTAATAAGCTCAGTGGGTGGGGCACTGGTATTGATTTTTATAATTGAAGCTATTAAATATATTCAAAGAAGTAATCAGATTTCTAAAGGAAGAACAAGAACAAAAAGATAGAAATCAACCTATCTCGTTTGGTTCATGTCATATCTAAAAATCAGGCAAGAATTTTTATAAGCAAATAGAAAGACTTGAGTATCAGAATTCTTTAATTGATTTTAAGGTGCTTATTCAGCGCTAATTCAAGTTCGCCGCCCGTTATATTTCTGGCAATAATCTTACCTTCGGGATTCACCAGTAATTTTTGGGGAATAGATCTGATTCCAAACATTTCGGAAACTTCATTTTTCCACCCTTTGGGGTCACTTACATGATGCCAGATAAGCCCATCTTTTATTATTGCGGCTATCCACGCCTCTTTTTTGCAGTCAAGTGAGACATCTATAATTTCAAAATTCTGGTCTTTATAGGCATTATAGGCCTTAACTATATTTGGATTTTCTCTCCTGCACGGTCCGCACCAGCTAGCCCAAAAGTCAATAAGTAAGTATTTGCCTGATAATGATGTCACTGAAAATTCTACACCCGTCGTATCTTTTTGCGAAAATGATTCAAGCGGTTGACCTACAAACGTTTTTTTGGATTTTGCAATTTGTGAGGCCAATTCTTTTCCCCTTTCTGAACTCTTATAAAGTGGGTCAAGCAAATCATATAATGTCAGGAATTCGTCATCAATCATATAAGATATTTCCAAAACAGATGAAAAACTGATAAAAGATGCTGGTTTGTCAGTTACAAATTTCTTCAGGATTACTTTTTTTTCCAGATCTACAGCTTCAAACTTAGCCTCCATATTTTTAATGCCCTCATTATCTTTTGCTTCTCGTAGGGCCATAAATTCTTTTACTAATAGATCATATTTATTGTCTTGTTTTTCTGTCATCTTTGAAAGTAAAATGAAATCTGTCTGAACAGGCCCTCCATCAATTTTTGCATCTTTAAATATAGTCTCAGCCGTAACAAAAGTGGTTTGATTGGGTTCGAGATAGAAATCTTTTGACTTTTCTGAATGTCCCTCATTATCAGTCGATAAGGAAGCTTTTAGAGCAATGTCAATTTTGCCTTTGAATTCAAAATTTCCATCAGTAATAACACTTGAATCCTTTATTTCATTTTTATTAAATCTGTATGTTAAAAATACTTTTTCTCCTGATACTAAGCCATTGATGTTGCCTTTGACTGTATAAGGAAGTTCCTGTGTAAGTACTTATATACAACTCAGTGATAATACTAATACGCTGATGTTTATATGTAAATTTTTCATTTTATATGAATTTTTATATTAAAACTTAAATGTAATGCAATATTTTATACCTTATAAAAAACAAGTAATAAATTGTCTGATTAAGTTGCAAATATAGTGGAAGGTAGAATGTTAATTTAAACATACTTTTAATCACAGCTCCAGGCCCATGAATCTAATGGATAGATTTTACTCCTAAAACTATAGTGCCACCATTCAGTTCTGATGGGTTTAAAACCATGTTTTTCCATAACTGATTTTAGAAGTATTCTGTTTTGAATAACTTGAGTATTATGGCCTTGATAATCCTGATGGGCCTCCTCACCAAAATAATCATATTCTGTACCCATATCCAAATCTTGACCATTCTTATCAACAATAGTCAGATCCACAGCAAGACCTCTGCTATGCATAGATCCTTTAGCTGGAGGCGTCACATAATCCGGATCAGGTACTGCATCCCATAATCTCTGCTGATATGACTTAGGTCTGAAACAATCAAACACTTTGAGACTGTATCCATGTTTATCAAGGAGTTCATTATTTATTGCAATTAAGGCCTGAGTAGCTTCAGGTCGCAGGAAACAACGAGCACAATCATAAATTTTTCTTTTGGTAAAATTATCCTTACCGGCGTATTTGATGTCAAGCACAATTCCATCCGCTTCGGTAATTTCATTCAAATCAGATGGGGTGTCATTTTTTATTTTCCCGACATCTTTTTTTGATGCATCGGGTGTATTTATCTCGGATGGAGGTAGGTTGTGTATGGTTTCATCTTTTATGTTTTCTTGTTTATTTGTAATTTCTAATTTTGGTTTTGAATTCTCTTTGCAAGATACAAGAATCAGAATCATCAATAAAATAGCACCTAAGTTTCGCGGTTTTGTTGAGTTCATGTAATTTACATCTTTGTATTATGATTAATTTTGTAAAGTGCCTGGTTTAAGTTTTGCGATTTTTTCATCAAAATATCTAATCTGGTTGTTAATATAAGCCTCTTTATCCAGTAAAAGTTTGAAAGCTGCAAGAAAAGTATTCTTCATATAAGGCCAGGGTTTTTGGAGTTTATTTCCATCCCGGTCTGTGAGGAGGAGCTGATATTCATCTTTACCTTGGAGTATGTAAATGAATTTTTTACCTTCAGTATTGAAACTCTGAATCTCTGCAGAGTCATTGATAAATACGTTTGAATTCCCATCAAGATGTTCTTTGTAAAGGGTATCAGGTATATAGTAAACTTCGCATGTTTTAAAATAACTATTAAATCCATTTTTAATCAGATTAAAATAATCATTTCTTTTTTCAATAGTCTTATTCAGACTGTTTTGGAACTTCGCTTTTTTTTGCAATGACAATTCCGGATTATGCATCTGTTTACTTAAAAAGTTTATTTTACCTGTGTAAGTGGGTACCCGTACGACAATAGCTAATTCGATTGGATCGTTTGCATTTTGAGCGAACAGAACTGAAGGAGACATATATAGAATTAAACAAATTGCTATCTGATTTAACATAATTATTTGGACCTTAAGAGAAAGAACAATTACAAAAATTACATTATGTAACAAGTGAAGTTAAGAATTAGTTAAAAATAAATAATAATAATCAATTGAGGAATAATTCGCCCCGGCCCCATAAATACAAAAACAAAAAGTATTGCACACCATTTCACAATATGCAACGAAATTTATGGTACATTGACACTTGGGGGTAACTATTTATTATTAACTCATTTATGAAGATATCAATTAATTTCCTTTTGTGTGAATGACAGGTCTGTCGAATAATTTTGCGATATTTGCATCCCTGTACAAATTTTAATAATTAAAAAATCACTCTAATTATGGTGCAGACATCTGTGGATATAGAAGCATTAAATCAGCAAATATACATCGACAGCGCATTTATGGAGGCGCTAAATGCTGAAACTTCAAAGGTAATAGTAGGGCAAAAACACATGGTGGACAGATTGTTACTGGGATTACTTGCTCAGGGACACATCTTGCTTGAGGGCCTGCCGGGATTAGCAAAAACTCTGGCAATAAAGACCTTGGCATCTGCTATTAAAACTGATTTTAAAAGGATTCAGTTTACTCCTGATTTACTTCCTTCTGACATCATTGGTACGATGATATATAATCCCGGTAAGAATGAATTTTCGGTACGAAAAGGGCCAATTTTTGCCAATTTTATACTTGCAGATGAAATAAATCGTGCGCCTGCCAAAGTGCAAAGTGCTTTGCTTGAAGCTATGCAGGAAAAACAGGTGACAATAGGTAAAGAAACTTACAAGTTGGAAGAACCCTTTCTTGTATTGGCCACACAGAATCCGATTGAGCAGGAAGGCACATATCCGCTTCCTGAGGCTCAGGTCGATCGGTTTATGCTTAAAGTAAATATCGGATACCCATCAAGAGAAGAAGAAAAAATGATCATCCGTAAAAATATTCTTGGTGAGATAACGCAAAAAATTAATGCAGTTATTGATCCTGCGACAATATTAAAAGCGCGTGAATCTGTGAAGAAAGTCTATATGGATGAAAAAATCGAAAACTATATAATAGACATTGTATTCGCAACCCGATATCCTGAGCAGTTCAAACTGGATAGCATAAAAGCACTGATAAGCTATGGGGCATCTCCACGGGCTAGTATCAATTTGGCTATAGCGGCCAAAGCCCACGCTTTTATGCAGCGAAGAGGGTATGTATTACCGGATGATGTGAGGAATGTGTGTAAAGACGTACTTAGACATCGTATAGGATTGAGCTATGAGGCCGAAGCTGAAAATGTGACTCAGGAAGACATAATTACAAAGATTATCAATACGATACCAGTTCCTTAATAATGACTGGATTTAAAAGCAACATTATTTTTAAAATAGCAGCAATATTGATTTTAATTAATTGTATTGAAACAACCTTATTTTGCCAAAAGAACTACACCAAGACAGATGTACGGAATATGTTTCCGACAAACACAAAAAATCTGTGGATTAATTATCTGACCGGTACTATAGATAATAAACACACAGCTGACATGATAATAGGCACAGATGGTCACACCTGCAAGGGGCTATATACTTTGAGAAGCAGCAATACCACCTTTTTTTTTGATGGTGTGGAATCAGAAAAACAGTTAAAATTGGCTGAAATAAACAAAGAATCAAAATTGACCGGATTTTTATATGGGAAATATGATGGAGAAGTTTTTGACGGCATATGGACAGATGGCAGAAGGAAATTATCATTGCCACTCAAACTTACTTTTGTCAATGCTTTTCAAAAGTTGGTACCCACAATAAAAGTAGAAAATCTTTGGAACCGCATATATTCAGGATTAGTGTCTGAACAACCCGTAAAACTGCAACTTACTCGGGATCAGAACACTTTCACCGGTATTCTTACTGACAGAACGAATATCAGGCAAAAGATGTCTGTAGAGGCAAAAGGAAATCAGGTTGAACTGATTAAATTGGATTTTAATGATTCAGTACTTTCTGACAAATTAATAATGCTGGATACTTCAAATCTTGAAAAGATATCTATCATTTATCCGGATTCCAATGGGTATGATGTGGTAAATACCTTAAAATCCGAAGAATCACTTGACTATACTATTTGTGAGTATGCAGACTATCACAGCCGACTCGTATGTAGTATGCCGCTGACCAACAACAGACGGTTTAATAAATGGATAAATACCGCTTTCAAAAATTGGCTTGATGAAAGTTTGATAAAACTAAGAGCAGTAGGAAGTGAAGATGTAGGTACAAATGATCGGTGGATTCTGTCTGCACAAGGTTGGGTCGATATATATTTATTTGACAGCGATATAATAAGTGGAAACATATATATGCAATCTTCATGGTATAATCAAACAGAAAAGATACCATTTATATATGATCTTAAGTATGGTAAACTGCTTGAGTTGAAAGATATTTTTGATAATAAATTTGATAGTAAGGAGTATTTCAGAAATTTAATCCCTGAGATGATCAAATCAATTACCTGGAGCGATAATGCTAAGTCTTGGGTACTGAACCAAAGTTTTAATCATATATGTCTGAAAGATGAAGGAATCTGTTTCAGCACATCATTCAATACAATCTATGGTGAAAAAGAGATAATAATACCATATTCTACTGTAGAACAAAATCTGAAATCAAGATACTTTTTCGTTAAATAAGACAAATCATGGATACTGCGGAATTGCTCAGAAAAGTACGGAAGCTCGAGATAAAGACAAAAGGCCTGACCAAGCACGTATTTTCAGGCGAATATCATTCTGCGTTCAAAGGTCGGGGTATGGCATTCAGTGAAGTAAGAGATTATCAATACGGGGATGACGTTCGCAATATTGACTGGAATGTAACTGCAAGGACAGGAGGACCCCATGTCAAAATTTTTGAAGAAGAACGCGAGCTTACCGTTATGTTGTTGATAGATGTATCCGCTTCGTCCTATTTCGGGACTGTTTCGAGATTTAAAAGTGAAGTGATGGTAGAACTCGCAGCAGTGATCGCTTTTTCGGCCATAACAAATAATGACAAAGTGGGAGCTATTATATTTTCAGGGCACATTGAAAAGTTCCTACCACCCAAAAAAGGTAAACAAAACATCCTCAGAATCATAAGAGAGCTGATAAACTTCACACCAAGTCAGCAAAAAACAAATATTTCTGAAGCCCTGATATACTTAAATAATATCGAAAAGAAGAGGACTATTACTTTTGTTCTATCTGATTTTATGACTGACGAATACGATCAGGCACTCAATATTGCAGCAAAAAAACATGACATAATTGGGGTAAAGATATTTGATAAAAGGGAACAGTCTCTACCTGATGTAGGATTACTATATGTTGTGGACGAAGAAGCTGGAATAAAAAAACTCATTGATTCATCTGATCCTGAAGTGAGAGCCCGATATGCAAGATATTTTAGAGAGTCTGAAGAAAAGTTTACGAGGACTTTTGCATTGGCCAAAAGTGATACGATAAGTATTTCGACTGAGGATGATTATATAAAAGCTTTGCAGTTATTTTTTAAACGAAGGGCCAAGAAATTATGGTAAAAGGAAATTTTCATTTCGGGATATATTGTGTTTTGTGTTTGATGCTTCTTCCAAATGTAATAAGCGGGCAGGTATCTTCATCTATTACCATATCTGTGGATTCTGCCGGTCTTGGCGACCCGATCACTTTGGATGTCAAAATAAGGGTACCTTCAGGAGTAAAATTAAAAAACCTTGATTTTTCTGCCTATAAAAAAATAATGAATAAAGCTTACCAGCGTGACACCATAAATATGGACGAATTTGCTGATGTTGAGGTGCTGGATTTTGGCGACTGGAAACATGACGCACTTGAAAATCCTGTACCCATAGAGAAAATTAAGCTTGTAGAGTCAAGCGGTGATAGGATTATAGAGAATAAGATTAAAATTGCAGTCTATAATCAGGGTACTTTCAGTATCCCGGCACCGATAGTTAATACGGATAGCAATGACATTATTGATGTACAGGGCGAATCCAAAAGTTTAGTGATCAGTCTCCCGGAAAACCTGATGAAAAAAGACACACTCATTTTTAATCCGATAAAAAATATACTGAAAGAAGATGCCAATATATCAGATTATATGGTGTATATATATATTCTGGCCGGTATCTCACTAATGGCTTTGGTGGGCTATTATTTTTACAAATCGAAGAATAAAAAACAACAATTAGTACCAGTCATGGTTGAAATAAAAATACCATGTCATGAAAAAGCATTGACAGCTTTGAGACTTCTGGATCAAAAACAACTATGGCAACAAGGATTAATCAAAGAATACCAATCAGGGCTTACAGAAATAGTAAGAGAATATCTGAAGGAGAGGTATAATTTCAATGCTATGGAGATGACGACTGACGAGATTATTTCAGAGTTGAATAAAACAGGTTTTGATAATAGATATAATCATGACCTTACTAATATTCTCCAGATTGCCGATTTGGTAAAATTTGCTAAAGCAGAACCGGAAGAAAATATCCATTCTTCGTTTATGTCAAAAGCAGTGGATTTTATTAAAAACACAAAAGAAACCATTTCTGAAGTAAACGAAGTATGATGGGTTATTTTTCAAATATTCATTTTGCATCTCCATATTGGTTTTTAGGTCTGATATTGATTCCTTTGATGATTTGGTGGCAGTTTTTTGAATGTAAAAACCAAATACCAGTTTTAAAAATATCAGATCTGAGAAGCCTGATCGGTGTTAAGGGATGGAAAGAAAAAGTATTTACATATCTGCCGTTATTAAAGATATTGGCTTTTACTGCCTTTATATTTGCTTTGGCTCGCCCACAACTCAGTCTTACTGAAGAAAAGGTCAGAGCTGAAGGCATAGACATAATGATGGTAATGGATTTGTCCAGCAGTATGTTGTCCAAGGATTTTGATCCTGACAGACTTGAAGTCAGCAAAATGGTTGCGAAGGAATTTGTTTCTAAACGAAAATACGACAGAATAGGATTGGTGGTTTTTTCCGGCGAGGCTTTTACACAATGCCCACTGACAACAGATCACAATATAGTTACTGACTTTCTGACTTCGTTGCAAGTCGGAATGTTGCAGGATGGTACGGCCATAGGTATGGGCCTGGCTACAGCTGTCAATAGGCTGAAAGACAGTCAGGCAAAATCAAAAATAATTATTTTGCTTACTGATGGTGTAAATAATTCAGGCTACATTAATCCTGTCACAGCTGCAGAAATTGCCAGAGAATTTAAGGTAAAAGTATATACAATTGCTGTAGGGTCAGTGGGGCAGGCCATGTCGCCGGTCAATCGATTGAACAATGGAGAGTATATGTTTGGAATGGCCAATGTCGAGATAGATACTGAGCTTTTAAAACAAATATCTGATATGACTGATGCCAAATATTTCAGAGCAATAGACAGAAAAAGCCTCGAAAACATATACTCAGAAATTGACAAATTAGAAAAGACAGAGATCGAAGTAAATGTATATAAAAGATACAAAGACAAATATGGAATAATTTTATTATTTGGGTTAGGATTAATTGTTTTTTACTGGACTCTGGGACAGACATTGTTCAGGACTTTAAGTTGATATTATGTTCAGATTTGAAAATGCAGATTTCTTTTACTTATTGATCATATTGCCTTTGATGGCCGGGATTTGGTTTTATTCCAGAATGAAACTTAAAAAGCGGAAGGAAGCTTTTGGCACCCAATCCGTCATAAAAAGACTAATCATTGGAACGCTTTCTGAAAATATGATTTTTGGTATTTTTATTTTTATTGTGTTACTTCTGATTCTTGCATTGGTAAATCCGCAATATGGGTTAAAAAGAGAAAAAGTTAAGGTTGATAAAAGTGATATTTTTTTTGTTTTGGATATATCAGCCAGCATGAATGCCACCGATATCAGCCCTTCACGCCTTGAAAAGTCAAAAAGATTTTTAGATCAGTTGATCCAAACAAGAAAAGGAGACCAGCTGGGCCTGATTCTTTTTGCCGGAGGCGCATATCTCCAAATGCCAATGACTACAGATTATGCTGCTGCTCAACTTTTTATAAGATCAGCTACTACTGATATGGCTGGAACACAAGGTACAGTGATAGGAGAAGCCATTGATCTTGCCATGCGGAGTACAAAAGAGAAAAATCAAAAAGCTATCATCATTATTTCCGATGGAGAAGACCACGATAGTGATGCTATAGATATGGCCAAAAAGGCTGCCGATAATGGCTGGAATATTTATACCATCGGTGTCGGATCAGCAGAGGGGCAGCCTGATTCCTGTAAATGTTGAAGGTCGGGAAGAGTACAAAATGGATGGCAATGGAAATCCAGTCAAATCAACTCTTAATGTAGAATTGCTTAAAAGCATTGCTGAAAATGGACATGGAGAATACTATCAATTAGGTAATGAAAATGAGGATATTGTGTCAGATATAAATAAACAATTAGATAAGTTGAAAAAGAGAGCTGTGGAAGTAAAATCATTTACTGAATACAGGAGTTATTATCAGTACCTTCTTTTTGGTGCATTATTATTAATTATAATCGAATTTTTCTTTTTATCAGGTATAAAGCAAAATGACAAATTATGAAGATTTTCAGCCTTATTGCGATTGCTTTGTCGGTTTTTGTAGATCTCCATGGACAATCAGCGCACACAAATCTTAGGAATGGTGATATGCTATATGAGTATGGCAAGTATGGAGAAGCTGAAACTGAATATCGAAAAGCCGAATCAGCAAAGTCATCTGTCAAATCCTCATACAACCTTGCAAACTCCCTGATGAAACAGGAGAGATATGATGAAGCAATAAAAAAATATGATGATGCCGTTTCAAAAGCATCAAATGATCATGAAAGAGCTGCCACACAGTATAATATGGGAAATGCTATGTATAAAAAGCAGAAATTTAAGGAGAGTGTGGACGCCTATAAAAAAGCACTTAGATACAACCCTTCTGACATCCAAACGAAAGAAAATCTGGCTCTTGCAAGAAGAGAATTAAGAAAACAGGAACAACAACAGAAAAAGCAGGAGGATAAGAAAGACAAAAAGGAAAACAACAACAACGAACAAAATAAAAAGGATGAGGAGCAGAAGAACAAAGATCAGCAAAATAAAGAGGATCAAAAACAGAATGGAAATAAGCCTGATGATTCAAATCAGAATGACCAGAAAATGAATCGTCGCGATGCTGAAAAGCTACTTGAGATTATGGATAATGAAGAAAAAAAGGTTCAGCAGAAATTGAGAAGGGTGGATCCTAAATCAGGCAAGCCAAAAAAAGACTGGTAATATTTAAATTGGATTATATTACCCATCTGGCAGTAGTTCCAAATAAAAAATCGTAAATTACTTTTTTTATTTATCTTTGTATTTGTTTTGAATAAAATCAGGAATTATGCCAGACGTATTATCCCGTAGTAGCCAACATTTTCAAAATGATGTAGCCATCAAATTTCAGTTATATAATAGTCTTTTTCTATCATTGCCATTTCATAAGATAGAGAAAACAGGGATATTATTGTCGCTTCTATTGACTCAATGCGAAGACGGTTATTCAGATGGCAAAACGCCCGACCAAATACTTAATGAATTTTTTAGTGTTCATACCATTCTGGATTCACCAACGCAGAAGTTGGACCTACTTTTCAGATTTGTGCAATATATTGAGCGTCAAATTGTTCTTTTTGATGCTTTGGAAGATTCTGGTTACAGCAAAATAAATGATATTAAAGGGGCGGGTACATTAAAGCAATTGGAAAGTAATCTGTTGAATATCAAATTGTCTGAAAACGAAATCAAAAAGCTTAATAATTTTTGTGTTCGTCTCGTACTAACAGCGCATCCGACTCAGTTTTATCCGGGATCGGTTTTGGGTATCATAAATGATCTGGCAGTAGCTTTAGGTACAAACGATACAGAAAGTGTAAATCTACTTCTTCAGCAATTGGGAAAAACCCCTTTTCTCAATAAACAAAAACCAACACCATATGATGAGGCAGTAAGTCTGATCTGGTTTTTGGAAAATATTTTTTATAATAGTATCTCCGAGATTATAACTGAGTACAAGGATAGTCTTACATTCTTAGATCCGTCAAAAAATCCAGTCATTCGAATGGGATTTTGGCCGGGTGGCGACAGAGACGGAAATCCCTTTGTCAATGCCGATACGACTTACAGAGTAGCTACTTCACTCAATATAGCATTACTTAAATGTTACTACAGGGATATGAGGAGATTGAAGAGAAGGCTTACTTTTAATGGGGTTGATCAGATTATAGCTGGTCTGGAATCAAGATTATATGAGCAGGCTTTTCTCCGTTCTAATTTTACTATCAATTCAACAGAAGATCTTCTCATACCTCTTCAGGAGGTGAAACAAGTTTTGGAGTCACAACACAACGGTCTGTTTACATCAATGGTTGATAAACTGATCAGCAAGGTATATTGTTTTGGACTTCACTTTGCGTTTATCGATATCCGACAGGAGAATGATGTTCACACTGCTGTCATTGATCAATATCTTACATTAAATGAGGCAGTCGAATCATATAATGCCTTGTCAGAAGCTGAAAAAATTGATTATCTGATTAGCTGCAAAGGAATTGCAAATCCGGATAGCTTTGAATCAGAATTATTTAAAGATACGATCAGAACAATAAGTACTGTTAAGAAAATCCAACAGGAATATGGTGAGGCAGCTTGCCATCGATATATTATCAGCCAGTGTAATACAAGTCTCAATGTGATCGAAGTGCTGGCCTTGTTTGGGCTGGCTGGTTGGGATAAAAACAGGATTGATGTAGATGTCGTCCCGCTTTTTGAAACCGTTGATGACCTGGTTAGAGCCCCTGAAATTATGAAGCGCTTATATGAACTACCTTATTATCGAGCACATCTGAAACGCAGAAATCACAGGCAGACCATCATGCTTGGGTTTTCTGATGGTACTAAAGATGGAGGTTATCTTATGGCCAACTGGATGATATACAAAGCAAAAGAAGAACTCAGCAAACAGGCTTTGGAGTATGGTCTTGACGTGTTGTTTTTCGATGGTAGGGGAGGCCCTCCGGCACGTGGTGGCGGAAAAACGCATAAATTTTATGCATCTATGGATAAAGATATTTCCAGCAAAGAAATTCAACTCACCATCCAGGGTCAGACCGTCAGTTCAAATTTTGGAATTATAGATTCTGCCAGATTTAACATCGAGCAACTGATTAATGCCGGCATTACCAATAATCTACAAAAGGATACTAAATCAAACTTCACTGATCTTGAGGAAGCACTGATATTTAAAATGGCTGAAATTAGCCTGAAATCATATCTGTCATTGAAAAACCATTCAAATTTTGTAGATTATATGACAGAAGTCAGCCCGCTTAAGTATTTCGGCCAAACTAATATTGGAAGCAGGCCGGCAAAAAGAGGCAAAACTGAGAAATTAACTATCAAGGACCTTAGAGCTATCCCTTTTGTTGCTTCATGGAATATGATAAAGCAAAACGTGCCCGGATTTTTTGGCTTAGGGACTGCTTTGGAGCAAATGAAAGAAGAAGGCAAGTTTGAAGATATAAAAGCATTGTACAAGAAGTCTCTTTTCTTTCGGACTTTGGTAGATAACAGTGAGATGACATTGTTCAAGACATTTTTGCCATTGACTTCGCACGTTTCCCATCACCCTAAACATGGAATTATCTGGAACATAATAAAGGATGAATATGAACTGACTAAAACCAACCTACTATTGCTCGGAGGACATAATTTATTGATGCAGGAATACCCGGTTGAGAGATTGTCAGTTGGATTGAGAGAGCGGATTACACTTCCATTGAACACTATTCAGCAGTATGCATTAAACCAACTTATGGACATGAATGATGATGATCCTCTAAAGCCCACCTATATTAAAATAGTAGTGCGGTGTGCTTTTGGAATTATAAACGCAGGAAGAAATTCAGCTTAATGGATTATTTGTTATCAATGGCCTGCAGCCTTGTCTGAACATCTGTGTTTGCGGGATTTAATAAGAGCGCCTGTCTAAAATCTGATTCGGCTTTATTTTTATCACTCATGCCCAAAAAAGCAAGGCCTCTGTGATAGAATATAGCATCCGTTTTGATACCTGCATTTATTCCTTTAGTCAAGGTGCTGACTGCATCAGAATATGAGCCGGAATTAAGCTGACTAAGTCCCAAAACGGGGAGGATTTCATTTTCTTTATATGGCATCAATTTCAGGGCTGCGCTAAAAGCTGCAACAGAAGCCGAAGGATTGGACTGCAATTGGGCCACACCCAGATTATAATGAATGTTGCCTTTATTTGGATCTAATTCGAGGGCTTTTTGATACATTTCAATGGCTTTGTTGACCAACTCCTGTTTTTTCTCTGGTTGCTGGTCACTTAATGTTCCATAACTATTTCCGAGGCCTTCATATATATCTGACCGCTTACACCCGTCTGAAATAGCAAGTTGGAAGTCTTGTAAAGCCCCGGTTATATTTCCGGTTTTTCCTCTGTAATTTCCTCTGTTTGCTAGAGCCAGATCCTCGTTTGGATAATATTTTAATGTTTGTGTCCAAAGTGATTCGCTATCCTGCCATACATCTACCTGAGATTTTGTCTTTATAGCAAGAAAAATTATGAAAACAATCCCAACAGATAACATACCATACTTATATGGCTGAGAAAGAGTTGCAACCCATTTTTCAGCAATATAAATAAATATAAATGCAAGACCGATGTAAGGGACATATGTGTACCTATCCGCCATAATGGCCAATCCCACAGACATAAACTGGAGCACCAATACTATAGTCACAAAATAAAACCCTATTCCGAAAGCAACAATTTTTGTCTTCGACATTGACAAAACGGTACCTACTAATATGGTTATAAATGAGAGAGGATACATGATTCCGGATACTCCCGGCAACTTATCCCCCGGAGGATAGGGATAAAATGCACATATCTTATTTGGATTGAAGAACATAAGTATATAATTGACAAAACCATAAGTGGCAAATTGAAATCTCTGCCAGACAGTAAATATATTGGCATCAGCAACGGCTTTTGCTTTTTCCCCATATAAAGTCAATATACCACCAAAATCACCGCCACTCTGAACACTGACAGCCAATAACCCAAAGAAGATGGAAATGGCAAAAAATGGAATCTTTTTAACCCATATATTAATATCAGAGACTTTACTTCCTTTCCAATAGTCGAGCAATATCCAGATAAGTGGGATGATTACTGCCATCGCTTTTGACAAAATGCTTAGTATAAATAATACGCCTGCAATCCAAATCCAACGATTTTTATTTGTTTTTAAGTATTGCCAATACGTGATACAGGAGAGCAATAAAAAGAAAGTATAAAGTACATCCTTTCTTTCAGATATCCACACCACAGATTCTGTGTGGGCAGGATGTAGGGCAAATATCAAGGAAGTCAGTAGTGCAACAAGCCATTTTTTTTCCTGTATCATCCAGATTAGTAAAAATACTAATACGCCATTAAAAATGTGAATCCAGACATTTAATTTAATAAATGGGGCAGGTGATAGTTTTTTAACATCTTTTGGGACCTGGAGGGCCAAAGAAATCATAGTGATGGGGTGATAATTTAGTGAAACTGGCGACTTTAGGAGTTGGGAATAATCTCTGTTTAGAACAAGTGGTTGCTCTTCGACATATACCTGATCATCCCAATTGACAAATTTATTATCTAAAGCTCCTTGAAAACTAACAAATGTAATAATCGACAGAGTTATAATTGGCAAAATAAATTTTAGGTCCCATTTAGTATTTTGGGTTACTGTTGGAATATTAATATTTACTGATTTGTTTTTTTTCCTGCTCTTCATATTACACAAAAATATATAACAAAAGTAAGTCAACTTTTTGAATTAACATATCTACGGTTAGGTATATGGTCATAAGGTGGACATGAATGTGATTTATATTTTTATTTTTCAAATACACATTAGCGGTCCACAGGGCATATCTTCATATCGAAAACGATGAAACAACTGAAATAAAATATTTTATCAGGAATAAATGTACGGAGTTTTTATAATGTTTAGCATGTAAATGTAATAATCAACACATCCCGTACTAAGTTTAAATTTTTTAAAAATGGGTATAAATTATCGTTGCAACTAATCAATTGGAAGCATTATATTTGAGCTTTAAATTATTTTTAATTTTTGTTTTATGAAAATAAATTTCATTTTAAGTACTTTGATTTTAATGTCTGCAGTCACAACATATTCCCAAAAATCCCTTTTCAATGAGCAAAAAGCTAAAGCATTAATAAAGAGGATGACGCTCGAAGAAAAATTGGACAGATGAATCAGGATAATGGCTTTTTGTATGTTATAAACCCTGAATCGTCAGATGAAAATGCCAGAAAAAAGTACGATCATTTAAGGGGTGGGTTAGTTGGATCCATGCTGAATATCAAAGGTGTAGAGAATGTCAGAAAAATTCAGAAGATAGCAGTTGAGGAGTCAAGGCTTGACATTCCATTAATTTTTGGATTTGATGTAGAAAAGAATGGTGCACAAAAAGTTTTTGTTACCGTTAGTGTAAAAAATACAGGAAAAACAGATGGCGAAGAAGTAGCCCAACTTTTTCTCATTGATAAAATTGCTTCAGAAACCCGTCCGGTAAAAGAACTCAAAGGATTTAAAAAACTTATGATTCAAGTCGGTAAAACGGTCGATGTTACAATTGAATTGACAAAAAATGAACTCAGTTTTTATAAAAACAAAGGTGACTTTGTAGCAGAGTCTAGAGGCTTTGAAATAATGGCAGGTGGATCATCAGTTGACGGAATAAAAGCTGAATTTTCTATTGATGCTATTAAGGCGCTGATATAACTTCAAAACATATAAATGCACAGTGTGAAAGGAAATATTTATCTCATACTCACCATATTATTTGAAACTTTAGCAATAATCTTAATGAAAAAGGCCGAAGGGACAATACATAAACATTGTTTTATCGGAGGAGCCGTTAGTTATGCTCTCACTTTTTTCCTTTTGACAATGGCATTGAAATATCTTCCTATGGGATACACCAATGCGATATGGGCCGGAGCAAGTACATTGCTGGTGTTTGTTTTTGGAATCATGTATTTTAAAGAAAAATCGTCTCTGCTTGATTTTTTATTTCTCGGCTGCATTCTGGTGGGCATATTAGGATTAAATATTTTGCATAAAGGACGGTAATCATTGATTTTGGCTGTTTAAACATACTCTAATTTTATTATATATAGATAGTATTAGTTATGGTAAAATTATTGGCTGCATTGTCATTTAAAGTCTGATACTGTTGTCAATAGTTGAAATGATTCTCAACATAGGTATGGAGTTTATATTTATTTTGGTTTCATGGATATTATGTATAATTATTTTGATATTTGCACAACCTAATCGTTAAAGTCTATGCCACAGATTCCAAGCGATATCGATATCGCACAGTCAGCGCATATTTGTCATATAAGAGAGATAGCTGCAAAACTCAATATTGAGGAAGATGACCTTGAATACTACGGAAGATACAAGGCTAAACTCCCGCTTACCTTGCAAAAAAGGGACCCAGATGGAAAACTAATTTTAGTTACAGCAATGTCACCCACCCGATATGGAGAAGGAAAGACGACCATGACTATTGGACTCGTAGATGGGTTAGCCAATATTGGAAAAAAGGCGGTGGCTGTCCTGAGAGAGCCTTCGTTGGGTCCGGTGTTTGGAGTAAAAGGCGGGGCAGCAGGAGGTGGGTATGCTCAGGTGATCCCTATGGAAGACATTAATTTACACTTTACAGGGGATTTTTCGGCTATTGAAAAAGCAAATAACCTTCTTTCGGCTTTGATAGACAATAACATACAAAACAAACATCACAGCCTGAACATAGACCCTCGGTCTGTCCTTTGGAAGAGGGTCATGGATATGAATGACAGATCATTACGACAAATTATTATTGGTATTGGCGGTAAAGCCAATGGGATCATGCGTGAGGATGGATTCAATATAACTCCTGCTTCAGAAATTATGGCCATACTTTGTTTGTCATCAGACCTAGAGGATCTTAAAAAACGCATCGGAAACATTTATATCGGTCAAACTTTTGATGGAAAGCCGATTTTTGCGAGAGATATTAAGGCTGTTGGTGCCATGACAGTGCTTCTAAAAGATGCCATCAAGCCTAATCTGGTTCAGACACTGGAAGGAAATCCGGCCATTCTGCATGGTGGTCCTTTTGCCAGTATTGCTCAGGGCACTAATACGGTTATTGCCACCAGGACAGGCCTGTCTTTAGCAGACTATGCAGTTACAGAAGCAGGCTTTGGGGCCGATCTGGGAGCGGAAAAATTTCTTCATATCAAATGTGTTTCTGCCGGATTGAAGCCCGATGCAGTAGTTGTCGTTGCGACTGTCAGAGCACTTAAGCATCATGGAGGCGTCTCAAAAGACAACCTTCTCTCCGAAGATATTCAAGCCGTCGTGGACGGGTTTTCAAATTTAGAAAAGCATATTGAAAATATCAAGAAATTTGGTATTAATCCGGTCATTGTGATCAATGCATTTCCTGCCGACACTCCCTCCGAACTTGAAAAAGTAAAGGAACTGTGCTCAACTATGGGTGTAAAAGCTGTTGTAAGCACGGCATTTTCAGATGGAGGTAGAGGATCTGCTGAATTGGCGCAAGCCGTCGTCGAATCTATAGAAAAGGATGAAAATCATTTCAAACCCTTGTATAACCCGGATGACAGTATTGAGTATAAAATTATGACTATTGCACAGCAAATTTATGGAGCAGATGACGTGGAATATACGGCAAAAGCTAAATCTCAGCTTGCGTTGATAAATAAACTTGGATTTAATGCATTTCCTGTCTGCATGGTTAAAACACCATTAAGCTTCTCAGATGACGAGAAAAAGATCGGAAGACCTACCGGATTTAAAGTGACAGTCCGTGAATTTGAATATGCAGCCGGAGCAGGATTTGTGATACCCTTGCTAGGTGATGTTATGCGAATGCCAGGGTTGCCTTCGGTACCAAGTGCAGAGTATATTGACATCAATGACGACGGGAAGATAGTTGGTTTATTTTGAATACAGCATAAAAGTCAGTTTTTCTATTTGCTGTGTGCCTCTTTCAAACAGACAGATTAGGAAGTATAATCATTTGTTATTCATTCTTATTTCACTCTTGGATAGCGAACTTATATTATAATAGATCTTATTCATTTTTCCGGTTCAAATTAAATATGATTGGATATAGTCTTTAATTTTTAATGGATTATTGTAAACATATGACCTTCATTAGGGTCGTGGATTAATATATATATTTATAGTTTGTAATCATATAAATACGTTTACAAATGTATATAATCGTTTATTTAACGAATCAGTGATTAGCATTTGGTCATCTTTGCAAAATCAAATAATTTTAATATCTGGCACTTCATGAATGTCTTTACTTGAAAATTTTATATTAGTCAATGGAGTGAGCATACAGATTTTTTCAAGCAGGAAATTTTACCTTTACCAATTTAAAATAAACTTCGTTAATGGCTAAAGCCGAAAATATAGAAATACTTGTAAACCGCCTCGAGAAAGTCAGGTCAAACAAAGTGTGGAATGATTTCCAAAAGAATAAGACACTGTTTGAACTTTTTAGCCTGATTTTTGGAAGAATCTACATCAGAAGAAAGGCTGAATTTTACTACACTTTTTTCCAGGCTTGCATTTGTTGGTTCAAAATATAATCTCAAGCCGTCCACAATCCATTATTGCCATGTTTTTCGAAAGGGGCACGAACAAGGATTGATAAAACAAGATACCGAGCAGATTTACAGAGAGTTGGGCATATATGTGTGCTGCAAATTACTCAATGAGATTTGGCGGATTTCCTTTATAAAGCAATTATTGAGCTTACCAGTTGAAGTGGGACTTAGATTTGCCAGGGAAAAACAGAAAATAGTTGGTTTTAAATCTGTGGTAGAGGCTGTGTTATTTGAGATTGATACAGAAAATAAGATTTTATTGTTTTATGATGAAGATGATCCGGATTTTGAAAAAAAAGCCAAGTATGATGTCCATGATAAAAATGAATTATTTAATCAGAACGTTGATTCCCTGGTAAAGACCTTTTCACTTCCTGTGCATCTTAATCTTTTGGATGTAGAGATTACTGATGAAGGTGTATATGTTCCGGTTGCTTTTGTGATATCTCCTGACCACCTAATAGATGTAACAGCTATTTCAGAATGCTTTAAGGAATTTGGATCTGAACCTTTTTTGTATTTGATTTCAAAATTTAAACCTACTGAAGCCACTACAGCACTCCTTGTTGGTAATCTGGTGAATTTTTTGCTTGACGAGTTGATATCAGATCCTGACAAAGATTTAAAAGCTATGTTGCCGGCTTTATTCAGATTTAATCCTCTGGCATTTGCTATGATGGATGATAGTGAAGTAAAAGATGTCATAGCCAAATTAAAAGATCACTATCGAAATTTAAAATTTGCCGTTAAACAGGAATTTTTGAAATTTGATATAAGCCGGAAAAACATTTTTCTCGAACCTTCATTTTATTCGAGGGACTTTGGCATCCAGGGTCGTCTTGACTTATTACATCAGAAGAAAGATACCTCAGTTTATGATATTATAGAGCTTAAAAGTGGTAAAACATTCAAGCCTAATATTTATGGCATTAATGCCAGCCACTATATTCAGACATTGCTGTATGATCTGATGATTCGTTCGGTATTTCAGAAAAGAACAAAATCATTCAATTACATCCTTTATTCGCGGGAAAGTGATAAACCATTGCGTTTTGCACCCCCTGTGAAGGCAAAGCAATTTGAAGCGATGAAACTACGGAATGATTTGCTGGCCATTGAGCAAAAGCTCCTGCATACCGATGAAGATGACACAATTTTAAAATACATCAAGCCTGAAAATTTCCCTAAATTAAAAGGATTTAACAGGTTAGATATAGAAAATTTCTATAATATATATAGCACATTAGATCTGGTAAGTAAAGGGTTTTTTGATCATTTTACTTCTTTTATTGCCAGAGAACAGTCGATGGCTAAGACTGGTGAGAGTGGAATTAACAAATCTAATGGCCATGCTGCATTGTGGTTAGAATCCGATGATGAGAAAAAAGAACGATTTTCACTACTAGCGGGATTGGTTATCGAGATTAACCATTCTTCAGAAGAAGAAGCTTTTATTACATTCTCCAGAAATTCTGAAGAATTCGAATTGGTTAATTTTCGCATAGGTGACATAGCGGTCTTATATCCATCTCTGAACAAGGCGCAAAAACCGGTTCTGAGAAATCAGATTTTTAAGTGTACCATCACCAATCTTACTTCCGATAGAGTTGAAATCAAGCTGCGCAACAAGCAATATAATCAAAGTCTGTTTCAGGCGTATAAATTCTGGTGTCTTGAACAGGATAACCTGGATAGCGGATTTAACGCTATGTATAGAAGTTTGTTTTTATGGGCTGGAGCTCCATTGGAATACCGAAATCTACATCTGGGATTGACGAAACCACGAAGCCTCTGCATCGACCGAAGCTTGAAATTTGATAGTGAGGTAACAGAACACCAGTCAGAATTATTACAAAAAATGATTGCTGCACAGGATTATTTTTTACTCTGGGGTCCACCTGGAACAGGAAAAACCAGCATTATGCTTAAAAGCCTGGTTCGGCATTTATATGAAAATACATTTGAAAATATCCTTCTTCTGGCTTATACCAACAGAGCAGTTGATGAAATTTGCGATGCAGTGATGAGCATAGATGAAAGTTATGGTGAAAAATTTCTTCGGATAGGTAGCAGACTGAGTACGGATTCAAAATATGAATCTCAATTATTGGATCAACAAATAAAATGGGCTAAGACACGTAATGAGATTTTGGAATTGCTCCTTGAAAATAGAATTTATATCTCTACAGTTTCAAGCATTATTAATAAAACTGAATTATTTAATCTTAAAGAATTCGATACAGTAATTATTGATGAAGCGTCACAAATACTGGAACCCATGCTGGCAGGCCTGCTCTCTAAATTTAAAAGATTTATTCTTATAGGAGACCATAAACAATTGCCGGCAGTTGTGGTGCAGCATTCTGGCGACAGTTTGATAAAACTTAAAGATTTGCATGACCTGGGTTTTTACAACACGCGAACTTCATTATTTGAGAGATTATATCACCGTGTGATTGGAAATGAATGGCATGATGCTTTTGGGATATTAAGCCAACAAGGCAGAATGCATGAAGAGCTAATGGCTTTTCCGAATGAATATTTTTATGAAAATAAATTGGAGCTCATTCCGGGATCAATAAGGCAGAGTAAACCTGATTTTTTTGATAGTTTTACTGAAAACACCTCATATCTTCAGCATAGGAAAATATTTATTGATACGCAGGAAAATGGTGAAATTAATTGGAAAACCAACTTGCATGAAGCGCTGAAGTGTGTGGATATAATCCAGGATATCTGTGATATTTTTATGCTCAATAATATTGATATCACACATGAGTCAATCGGCATCATCACACCCTACAGAGCACAGATTGCCCTTATCAGAAAGTGCATGGAATCCCTGCCAAAAGAACTTTCAGAAAAGATTACTGTTGACACCGTAGAAAGATATCAGGGTGGGGCGAGAGATATTATTATCATCTCTTTTTGTGTAAACAGATTGAGCCAATTGGAGTCTCTCGTATCCTTATCGCAAGAAGGGATAGATAGAAAACTGAATGTAGCACTTACGAGAGCCAAAGAGCAAATAATTCTGGTTGGAAATAAAAAATTACTTTCTGATAATAAAGGATATCTGGCTTTGATATCTCACTATGAAGGCACATGTTAATTCCTGATGTGTATATGATTAATTGAAAAACAGTTGACAATGTAATATCACTTAGAGAGTGGAAAATGAAGTCATCTTACTTGTTTTGGAAAAGTTTAAGTAACCTTGGCTTAGTAGTTTTTGCAGATTTAATAAAATCCCTTTATTATTGTTGCGAGGCATATATAAAAGTCTGATCAAATCAGAATTTCAATTTAAAACATAGCTTTTAAAATAGATTATTGAGTTTGATAAAAAATAAAACCCACGATTAGCCTTCGCACGCTATATGTATAGTTATTTTGCAAAGACTTATAAAAAATAAATATAATCAAAAGAGTTGTATATAAAATATTGAAGAAGCTATTATCTTTATATAAACAATCAGTAAGGTATAATGAACTGTAATGGCTATAAATTGAAAAACCGAGGTCACCACCTGAATATTTATATAGGTGGCAGAATACTGGCGTTAGCAGATCTTCACAAAACTTATCATCCTGAGAATAAATTGATAAACTGATTTCATGTCTCAATTCCGCCAACTTGTAGCTATAATGTTTACCGATATAGTCGGGTACACGGCCTTGATGGGAAATGATGAACAAAAAGCATTTGAAGTACTTGTAAAAAACCGGGAACTTCAAAAGCCTCTTATTGAACTATATAATGGCAAATGGATAAAAGAGTTAGGTGATGGAGTGATGGCAAGTTTTAACTCAGTTTCAGATGCCGTTAATGCTGCCATAAAAATCCAGGAAGCTTGTAATGCAGCAAACGATTTTAAACTGCGGATAGGAATACATCAAGGGGAAGTTGTTTTTGAAAATGATGATATGTTTGGCGATGGCGTAAATATCGCTGCCCGAATACAAGCTATTGCTTATCCCGGAAGTATTTTCATTTCAGAAACCGTACATGATATAATCTCGAATAAAAAAGAGTTTAAAACAAAATTTGTTAATGAAGTAGGTTTAAAAAATGTAAAAAATCAGGTAAAAATATACCAGATAATTGGCAATGGAATTATAATAGCTCCTGCCACAAGCTTGGATAAACATCCCACAAATATTAAAAAAATCGTATTTGCTGCATTTGCAGCGATCATTATAATAATTTTAGCATATCATTTTAATGAAGAGCGTCAAAAAATAGAGATTAATGATACCGAAAATATTGAAGAAAAGTCCATTGCGGTATTGCCTTTTGTTGATATGAGCGAAACAAAGGATCAGGAATATCTTAGTGACGGAATTGCTGAAGAAATCATTAATTCAATCACAGCAATTAAGAGTCTCAAGGTTATCGGGCGTACTTCATCTTATTATTATAAAGGAAAAGGGCTCGATGCGCAAGCTATTGGCGAAAAATTAAAAGTAAATACAATACTTGAAGGAAGCGTGCAAAAGTCCGGTGATAATCTCAGAATTATTATAAAACTGATTCGTGTAAAAGATAATTCTACAATTTGGTCGCAACAGTTTAATAAAAAGATCAAAGATATTTTTGCAATTCAGGACAGCATAGCAAACCATATCGTACAAATACTAAAATTAAAACTTACGGATTCGGAAAAACCAAGATTAGTAAAAAAAGAAACTGACACTGAAGTATATACTCAATATCTGAAAGGTTTACTTTTTTATAAAAAAAATGAATTTTCAAAAAGCATTGAATATAATCTAAGGGCTATAAGTATAGATTCATTGTTTGCTCCTTCCTATGCATATGTCGCATTAGCAAAGACATGGACAATTTATAAAACCAGGTCTTTTTTGGATTTCATTGCTATCAGAGAGGCAAAAGAATTTGCCGTCAATGCTATCAGGTTAGACCCAAACCTTTCGGAAGGTTATTCAGCACTAGCGTTATCTGCCTGGGCGATTGAACTTGATTTTGAAGCTGCTAAACTAAATTTTAAAAAATCAATTGAACTAAATTCATCATCTTCATTGACCAAAAACAGATATGCTTATTTTTTACTATGGATGGGCGATTTTGATCAAGCTGAAAAACTTGGACTTGAGGGTATTAGCTCTGATCCGGCAGATTATAATGGGTATGTGATAGTAGCTTCATCAAATATCTATAAGAGAAATTTCACTAAAGCTGAAAAATATATCAATGAAGGTAGGAAAATATTTCCCGAAAATTTAGTATTTGAATATCATAATATTTTATCGTTATTCTATTCCGGGAATTATAATCAAGTTATAAAATCTGTAGAAAATTATTTAAAAACAAATCCCAACAATATTGATGAAACCTCGCTTGCCTTTTTAAGTATCTCATATCTTAAGAATGGTGATGAGCAGAAAAGTAAAAATATTTTTCACCAGTTAGAAGGAAAAGCAATGTTAAAAAATTCAGAAGTTAATTATAATCTGGCAAGAATTTATTCACAGTATAATATGAAAGATTCGTGTTTTCAGTATCTGAAAATAGCATTTGATAACAGGGAGTCAAATTTTAGTCAACTTAAAATAGACCCTCTTTTCGAACAATTGAGAAAGGATCAAAGGTATTTACAGTTGTACCACCAGTATGGTTTTGACAGATATAATTAGTTTGACAAAGTCATTTAAAAATATTAAGATACGTATTTGTCTTATTCCATATATTACTCATAAGAAACTCATATAAATCAAAGAACACTATAAACGCATATTCTAAATTAAAATTAGTCTTTATGAAAAGTCACTTTCTTTGATTTCTGAATAAAAATTCCTAAATCCAATGACTTGGAGAGTCCAAATGATTCTGATACCAGGTATTTAATATCAACGATGCATAACATTTTATTATTGGAGTGTAATGGCTTGGGAAATATTATATCAGGACTAAATCAGGGTTGTAAAGTCAATTTTATTTTTCCAAGCACAAAATTATCCATGAGTTCTTATGAAACGCAAATAGAATTACGTCAGCGAAATATTTTTTATAGCCAGTTCGTCGATAGGTATCTGTCTCTTACCGATCAATCTCTCTACATCTGATTTCAACAATACTTCCTTCTCGAGAAGTGTATTTGCTAAGAGGTCTAAATCAGCACGTTTTTCTATCAGTAGTTCCTGTGCTCTTTTATACTGCTCTTCTATGAGCTTTCTGGCTTCATCATCGATTAATCTGGCTGTCTCATTGGAATACGGTTTGTTAAACTGATCCTGGGACATGGCATGAAAAGATACGTTACCTACATTTTTATTCATACCATAGACTGTTACCATTCCATATGCCATTTTTGTGACCTGATCGAGGTCATTTTGTGCCCCGGTAGATATCTTATCAAAAACGATTTTTTCGGCAGCTCTTCCACCCAATGTCATACACATCCTATCCAATAATTGCTCTGTGCGTATGATATATTCTTCTTTAGGCAAATATTGGGCATAGCCTAGTGTACCCATACCTCGAGGTACAATCGTTACCTTCACCAATGGGCTGGCATGTTCTAAGTACCAGCCACAGATAGCATGTCCTGCTTCATGAAAAGCAATGATCTCCTTTTCCTTGGGTGAAATGAGTTTGTTTTTCTTTTCAAGACCTCCTATGACTCTATCTAAAGCATAATTAAAGTCATCGAGATCCACCTCTGTTTTATCCCGACGAGCTGCAATCAAGGCAGCTTCGTTACAGATATTGGCGATATCAGCACCTGCAAATCCCGGGGTCATCTCAGCCAAAACCTCTGGATTGATGTCCGGTCCTGTTTTAATTGTGCGAAGGTGCACTTTAAATATTTCTTTCCTACCTATGATGTCTGGTGGATCGATACCTATTTGTCTGTCAAATCTTCCCGGTCTCAGCAACGCCGAGTCGAGTATATCAGGTCTGTTGGTAGCTGCCATCATGATGACACCTTTGTCAGTACTAAATCCATCCATCTCTACCAGCAATTGATTTAGGGTATTTTCACGCTCATCATTTCCACCCTGGATGGCATTACGACCTCTAGCCCGACCAATCGCATCAATTTCATCAATAAAAACAATACATGGAGCCTTTTCGCGAGCCTGTTTAAATAAGTCTCTGACTCTCGATGCGCCTACTCCCACAAACATTTCGACAAAATCTGAACCGGAGATAGAAAAGAAAGGCACACCTGCTTCTCCTGCCACTGCCTTGGCAAGTAGTGTCTTTCCGGTACCCGGAGGGCCTACCAGCAAAACACCTTTAGGAATTTTTCCTCCGAGGGCCGTGTATTTTTTAGGATTTTTCAGGAAATCAACTACTTCCATTACTTCTACTTTAGCTTCATTGAGCCCCGCTACATCAGCAAAGGTGATGTTGACTTTTGTATTCTGATCAAAAAGTGTCGCTTTGGACTTACCGATATTAAATATCTGTCCACCAGCACCACCGGCGCCACCACTCACTCTGCGCATAATAAACAACCACAGTCCTATCAATAATGCAAAAGGCAGAATCCAACTGATCACCTGCCCGATATAATTTGTTTCTTGCTTATATTCGTACTGGATGACATGGCCTTCTGCTTTCAGATCTTTAAGTTGATTTTCAAAATTGCCCACATCCCCGATGGTAAACTTAAAATGAGGGTTATAACCATACATTTTGCTGTCTTTCAGTTTAGGATATTTAGCATTTATTACATCTTTTTTGATATAAACGTAAACCGTTTTTTCATTAATTATTTCTATTTTTTCAATTTCATCTACTTTTGCTTTATCTACAAAATCATTGATGTTGATTTGTTCTACCTGAGAATTGAAAGAAACGTAAAAATTTACTGCAAGTATGGATAGAATAATTAAACCATATATCCAATATGAATTGATATTAAATTTATTGGGGTTGTTTTTATTTTCCGGCTGATTAGAATCCTGGTTATTGTCCATATAGTTTTTAGTAAACTGTTAAGTTAATAAAACACAATTAGTTAAAAGTGGTTGCAGTGGATTAAACATTTTCATATTGGGTAAATTTGGCATCTCCCCAAAGTTCTTCGATTTCATAAAAGGCCCTGGTTTCAGGGTAAAATACATGCACAATAGTATCAAAAAAATCCACCAGTACCCATTTAGCACCATCCATACCTTCGGTATGATAGGGCTTGACACCCGTTTTTTCATTGATTTTTTTACCTATATTTTCAGATATTGCTTTGATCTGAGTAGAAGAATCACCCTCACATATGATAAAATAATCAGCGGGAGCATCTTGCAATGACCTTAAATCTAGTTTGACTATATTTTTACCTTTTATATCCTGAATGGCATCTATTATAAGATGATTTAAATCCGTACCGGCTACGGATTTGCTATTTGAAGCTGAAATTTTATTCAATATTTACAATTTATATTAATATTACCTTGCAAAGATACAAAATCTAACCTTATGTCTATACCTGAAGCATTGTTTGCAGGCAAAAACAAAATATATTTGGAAGAGACGATCTCAACCAATACCTATGCATTAGATTTGTTATCAAAAACCAATCCACCAGAGGGAACTTGCATTATTACTGACTTTCAGACAGCGGGGAGAGGACAAATTGGCAGATATTGGCATAGTGAAGCAGAAAAAAACCTTTTGGTCACTTATATATTTTATCCGCATACATTAAAAGTAAAAGATCAGTTCTACCTGAATATTATCAGTGGACTGGCAATGCGGGATGTGGCGGCGCATTGGATAGGAAATGTAAAAATAAAATGGCCAAATGATATCTATTCAGGAGATAAAAAGTTAGCAGGTATTTTAGTACAAAATGTTTTGCGGGGAGATTTTATCAAATCCACCATAATCGGTGTAGGAATTAATGTAAATCAGCAAGATTTTCCTCCCGACATACCAAATCCAATTTCAATAGCTTTGATCAAAGGATTTGATATAGATGTTGAACTTGTATTCAGGCTGCTCTCAGCCCGACTTGAATATTACTACCTTAGATTGAAAGCAAATAGAATTAAAATTTTGAAAGACGAATACTTGAATAGTCTGTATAGATTTAATGAGTGGGCTCAATTTAGTGATTCAGATAATGATACTTTTAAAGGGAAAATTGCAGGCATTGATCAGGCTGGTAAGCTAATTTTGCAAACAGAAACAAAGGGCTTTAAGAGTTTTGGATTCAGAGAGGTGTCATATGTCATATAAATCACCGCAGCATATATCATTATCTTTTTTATCATGTCATAATACCTGCTGGATATAACCCGAACTGATTCAAATCTGAAATCGATATATTCGGCAAATAAAAAAGTATTGGCTATCTGATATGAATTTGCAGACCGATGACCTGAAACTCAAAATAATCAAAGGTTGAGATAAATTAAATTATTACTTCCCGATATATTGTTATATCAGATGACCTGACTACCGTTCAAACAATTTTTTAGCTTTAATGGTATCTGACACGATAATGTCACCCGGCCACTCAGGTCTGAGTGGTTTATCAGGAAATATGATGGAGTCGTTAAGCCTGAAATTGATATCAGCAGAAATTAATGAGTCCACGTAGTTTTCGGCTTTTGACATCACATCCTGACGACAATTTCGCATTATTTCAGTAGCGTAGTCCGCTTTTCGCTTTTCGAGGGCTGCCTTTATTTTTGGATTATTAATATTCAGAGTGGCAAGTTCATCTTCATTGCATGAAATCAGAATTATAAATAGCAACAAAATATATATTCTGGCCTTCATTGCTCATCAGTATTGGTGTTAAGCAATGCTTCTATCTCTTTCATTCTTTCTTTTTTCAAAGAATCCACTGCTCTGATGAAGAGGGTATCTTTAGCCTTATTGCAAGTAGAGTCTATTATAGATCTCCAGACATTAATTTGTGATGAATAAAGTGTATCCACGGTATATTTTTCTTGAGGCGTTAATTCCTGCACGTCATAGCCACATGACGACATTGGAATTATGGTCAGACACCAGATAAATAATCTTTTACTATTACTAATCATCAAATTCAATTACTTTCTTTTTGAGTTCAAAATTTCTACCGAGATAAACCCTCCTTACCACTTCGTCTGCAGCTAATTCTTCGGCAGTTCCGGCTTTTAGGATATTGCCTTCAAACATCAGATAAGCCCGATCGGTGATAGAAAGGGTCTCCTGTACGTTGTGGTCGGTGATCAGAATGCCTATGTTTTTAGTTTTTAATTTTGCTACGATATGCTGAATATCTTCTACTGCGATCGGGTCAATACCGGCAAACGGTTCGTCAAGTAAAATAAACTTGGGACTGGATGCAAGAGACCTCGCAATCTCTGTACGTCTTCGCTCACCACCCGATAAGGAATCTCCAACATTTTTACGTACTTTGTCCAACCGGAATTCACCTATGAGAGTTTCCAGTGTTTCACGCTGCTCTTCTTTGCTCATTTTGGTCATTTCCAATACGGCCTTTATATTGTCTTCGACGGATAGTTTTCTGAATACACTGGGCTCCTGTGGAAGGTAGCCAACACCTTTTTGTGCACGTCGGTACATGGCATCGTGTGTGACATCTTCTTCATTCAGAAAAACTCTGCCACTGGTAGGCTGAATAAATCCGACCATCATATAAAAAGTAGTCGTTTTGCCGGCACCATTGGGGCCTAACAAACCTACTATTTCTCCCTGATTGACATGGATAGAAACAGATTTGGCTACTACACGCTGCCCGTACATCTTCACAAGTTTATCTGACCGGAATATCATGATTTTATTTTTTAATATTGAGAGGTAAACTCTGTTGCTGTTGTTTTGGTTCATTTCCACCGGCTGCACCTTTGACCCATGAGATCACAATATCAGTCTCTCTGTTTTCTCTTATACTTTCTCCGGGAATAAATTTATATGGCTCCGGTTGTCTTTTTGCCCAATAGTCTCCGGCATCCCATTTCCCGTTTTGATTGATGTCCCGTATTATCTCGACATTATATTTATCAGGCACGATACCTTTCAGACTGAATTTATATTCACTTTTAAATCGGATATTTTCAGTATGAATTATCTCTTTATCTTTCAAAATATTGACAATGTGCACTGAATTTGAATCAAGATTGGTCACTGTAATATTCATGGATGCTGTATTTTCAGGTTTTAATACACTGAATTGAAGACCCAGGCTATCATTTGAATGACCATAAATACTGTTGACGATTCCGCTGTCAAGAGTGATGAAATACTTTTTTCCGGCATCCCACGGATATCTGACTATGATACTTTTTTTGTCAATCGTCAGATCAAATCCGACATCATCAAGCTGACCGATCGTGTCAGAAATTATAATTTTGTTGAAGTCAATAACCCTTAAAGGAAAATTAAAAAGAAAAAAGAATAGAGTCTTTAGGTAAGACATTAGACGAAGAATTAGAATGGATCAGCTTCAACCGACTTTTTCTAAGAAATTCATTTTTCCCTCTCGGCTTTATCAAAATGGTATCATTTAGTACTATTACTTTAAATGAATCCAGGCTTGTCTCATAAAACATATTGACTGAGTCTCCTGATATTTCAGCTGAATGAATTATGTCCGCAGGCACTACGGTATAATCAGGCACTTTCTGGGGTCTGGTGTTACACAAAATATTGAGTTTACCATATGTTTTGCTGTCACTTGAAATGATTTTCAAAGTTGGGACCGGCAATGATGAATACAAGACAATATCCTCCAGAAGACTATCTTTTAATATAATGATACTATCATAAAAGGCAACTTTTTCAGTGGGAAGATCGTATTTGTAATTCAAATTTTCATCTTTTATTGCAATTAACCGGAATGTATCCGTTTTGACATTTCGAAATTCAAATTTTCCGGTTTTATCAGGCCTTGCAAAATAAAATGGTTTCTCCATTGCGACGATCGAATCAGAGATGTTGTCATAAAGGAAGACTACCATATCCTGGTCAGGTTCATTTTTGAGCGCATCGATTATTTTGCCTTGAAGTATCATGCTATCAAGAATTGCTCCTGTTCCAAAAACAAAATTAAAATTGCTGAGCTTATTGCTTTCGTGATAATCAACAACTGACTCTCCGAAATTGATGGTGTAAGTAGCATCATCTCTGAGTATTTCCTTATCGTCAAAAGTGAAAGTAACCTTTTTACCCCGATTTTTAACTTGTGGTATATATGTTAATGGGGGTGATACGAGCACTTCTTTGATCGGATTTTGAACTTCGACGAATTCATCAAAATAGAACTCCAAAATGTGTGGCTTAAAGTTCGTTTGTCTGTTTTGTGCAGATCTGGCAGTATCCAGGACCGGAGGCGAGGTATCCCTGGGGCCGCCTGAGGGAGTTCCTGTACTCGCACATTGGCAAAAGTACATGATTGCGATCAAAGCAAATGAAAAAATGAAAACTTTTTTAAGAAGGGAATTCAATTACTTTGATTTTGTTATTATAATTTTTATAAGTCATATACATCTAATTATGTTCAGTTATTTCAAAGGTCTTGATTTTTGTGCTATTGAAACTCATTATCAAAAACTTCTTTTCTAAGTTTTGCTTTAAGTAAAGATTTTCGCTCTGCTGAGGGGGCGATATATTTATATTTTTCACAATTTACAAGTAGGTCATAGCCAACAGGTGGAGTGGGGAAATTGGCCTTTAAGTCGTATCCGCTGGTGGGATCATTTTCAAGTTTTTGGAAAAATTTTTCACTTACAGGTCTTGCCATGACGTACCCCTGGCCATCATTCAATGTCAGAAAACGAATCCACTTATCATCGCCACCTGTCCATACACCGGTCACTAACGTTGGAGTAATGCCCATAAACCAGGCGTCAGCATAGTCATTTGTGGTTCCTGTTTTCCCGCCGATTTTAGATTTTACACGCATTGAAAAATTACCTCCTACATTATTTCTCAACATAGTGACCATGACAGAATTGTAGAGGGGATTAATCGCTGACTTACGTTTAGGTATGCCCTTATAGATGACTTTACCATTTTTATCTTCTATTTGTGCGACAAAAACCGGTTGAACGAAGGTCCCGTTGTTTGAAAAAGCACCATAAGCGCCTGTCATCTCCATCAAGGTTAGATCGACAGCTCCAAGACATATGGAAGGAACATTAGGTACAGCCAGGTGACCATTTTCCAACCTGAGATTTTTATCTATGCCGAGATTGTTAAGGAGATCGCGTATCGGAGCCACTGTACCCATTTCTTTCAGGAGTCTTACAGTGATTGAGTTTTTTGAATATAACAATCCATGAAACAGGTTGTACTTGTTGCCGGTAAATACTTCAGTGGCATTGGCGGGTGACCAAGCTTCAATTACATCAAATCCGGCATCGCCCGGCGAAATAGTATATTGAATATCATCAAATTCCTGACATGGGTTGATATTGGCGACTGCCATAGCCTGGGTATATACAAAAGGCTTAATGGTAGATCCCACTGACCTGCGCATCGTGGCGTGATCGTATTTAAAATAAGAGTGATTGATGCCACCCACCCAGGCTTTTACATATCCTGTAGATGGTTCCAAAGCCAGAAAACCGCACTGCAGAAACATTTTGTGGTAACGTACAGAATCAAATGGGGACATGACTATTTCCTTTTCACCATTTGCCCCGTAATCAAATACTTTCATCTTTATCGGGGTCGAAAATTCTTCATAATATGCAGCCTGAAGTTTATTGAATGAATCTTTAACGTCATTCCACAAGTCACTATAGATCAATCTGTGATATTTATCCTGATGGACGATGTTAAGTATGCCGGCATTAGTGGCATTCCGCCACGTTGTGTTATTTACTTTTATTGAATCTAAAACTTTGATGACATTATCAGACATAGCAATACCGGAATACTTTTCTTCGACCTGAGTCAAGATATTGCCCATGATTTTATCTCTGAGTGAGAGGTATCTATCGGATGCCTTTGTCTGGTTATCCAGAATATCTGAACGTAGTTTTTTTTGATATCCATCCGCATCATAGGTCCAGGGATCCCTGTTTTTCCATACTCGCCGGTATCTTTCCTGATTCCACTGCATTTGTTCCTGTACTGCTTCTTCAGCATACTTTTGATATGTCAAATTGATGGTAGTATATATTTTTAAGCCATCTGTATATATATTGTATTCGCTGCCGTCTGACTTTCTGATATTTTCGCTCCTGAGAATATTTTTAAGCCACTTAGTAAGCTCTGCACGGAAATAAGGTGCCGGCCCTTCACTTTGGGTTTTTCGAAAAACCGGACATATCTATATCCTTACTTACAAGTTTTTCAAAAGTAGATCTGTCAATATAATCTGCATCTTTCATCAAACTTAATACTACATCTCTCCTTTGTTTGCACTTATCAGGAAATCGTTTTGGATTATACAAGCTGGGATTCTTTAACATTCCAATAAGTGTAGCTGCTTCAGATATAGAAAGTGAATCCTGATTTTTGCTAAAATATATTTGCGCAGCAGCTTCAATTCCATGAGCACCATTTACAAATTCAAATTTATTGAGGTACATGGCCATTATCTCTTCCTTGGTGTAGCTCTTTTCCAGCTTAACGGCGATGACCCATTCTTTCAGCTTTACAACTATCAATTTACATATCCTTGGAAAGAAAGTCATTCCTCCCATATCGGGTCTTTTGTATAGTAGTTTTGCCAATTGCTGAGTTATGGTACTGCCTCCGCCTGCGCTCTCTTGTCTGAATATCAGTGTTTTGAGTCCAACTCTGGCCAAAGCCCGAAGGTCAATGCCACAATGACTGAAAAATCGCTCATCTTCAGTCACTAATAATGTGTTTTTAACTTTTTCAGACAAATCATCATAGGTTACTGCAACCCTGTCTTCGATATAATACCTACCGTACGGTTGACCTTTAGCGTCATAAATGACAGAAGCCAGATCATATTTCGGGTTTTCGAGGTCATCAAAACCTGGTAAGTCCGAAAAGCTTACAGCAACAAAAACAATAAACACCAGCAATACAATACCGGATACCCCATACCATAGGTATCGGTTATATCTGGTTTTTGAATGCAAAGTTTTATCAGGTTGATCTGGCATACAAGGCTATTAAGACATGGAGCTATCGAGCTTTTCGTTTTTATGATTGGCTTTATATCTTCCTTTACCAAATTTAGTGCCGTTAAACTGGGTAGTTTTTTTTAGTATTTCTCGGGTTTCTTCCGACAACCGGTTGAACCCCATACATCGGTCAGAGCAAGTATGCTCATATCTGTCTGCACATGACGGGCATTGGATGAAAAGTATGTGACAGGCATCATTGGCACAATTGACGTGCGTATCATTGGGAGTACCGCACTGATGACATTTAGAAATGATGTCCTCAGATATTTTTTCTCCCAGTCGCTCATCGAAAACAAAGTTTTTACCTATAAATTTATTTTCAATACCCAGTTCTTTCGCTCTTCTGGCATACTCGATGATACCTCCCTCTACCTGATATACATTTTTAAAACCTTTGTGTTTGTAATATGCACTTGCTTTTTCACATCGGATACCTCCAGTACAATACATCACTATATTTCTATCCTTTTTATCTTCAAGAATTAGTTCTACTATCGGCAACGCTTCTCTAAATGTTTCTACGTCAGGCAATATCGCATTTTTGAAGTATCCGACTTCGCTTTCATAATGATTTCGCATATCAACAATGATGGTTTCAGGATTATCTGTAAGTTTGTTAAATTCTTCTGCTTTCAGATGTATCCCTTTATTAGTCACGTCAAAACTTTTATCATCAAGTCCGTCGGCAACTATTTTATCTCTGACACGTATGATCAGTTTATAAAACGATTTACCATCATCTTCTATAGCCCAGTTCAGACGGATATCCTGAAGAAAAGTAATGGTATGGATGGCATTTTTAAATGCTTCAATCCTTTCGGACGGAACAGATATCTGGGCATTGATACCCTCATATGACACATATATACGCCCCATAACTTCTATCGGAGAAAGAAGAAGATAAAAGTGATCTCTGAAAAGTCCGGGGTTACCCAGGTGATAGTATTGATAAAAAGAAAGCGTCACTCTCGGAGTAGTGTCGGCCATCAATCGCTCTTTCAATACATGGCGATTGACTCTGTTGTGTAATGATTTCATGAACATTGATTTGAACGCTTTTGCAGGAAGCGGGTTTTATAAAATCAGCACAAAGATAACCAAAATACGTGAACAGTTGTAAAGAACCCATTCAACAGTTTCTATAATATTGTAATCAGGAGCGTCTTTTATATTGGTTATACTCGGAGTAAAATGGACAAATTCACTGAGAGTATGTTTAAAAATTTTCTTAGATGCAAATCAGGAGATTATGGTTCTCGCAATAAAATAATCAACAAATTTAGTGTGCAAAATGAGGCGATTATTTTGGAGTCAGGTTCATAAGACATTGATTCTAAGGCAATAAAAATTTAAACATACTCTAAATTCAATATATCAGTGTTACATTTTAACAAATCTGGCTATTCTTGTCTGCACATTTGAGCGTATCTGGATGAAATATGTCCCGCTTGCAAATTCTTCGATATTGATGTCAGTATAATTGTGCATATCTATGACTTGCTTTTTGAGCAGAATACCTTTTGTGTCATAAATAGTTAATGTAATTGCTTCATCTGATACAGGAAGTCCTCTTATTTTTAATACATTCAGAATTGGATTTGGGTATATGATTACATTATTCAAATCATCAGCTCCGATAAAATATACTGACCTAATTTCAGAATATGTATGGCGGCCATCGTTATCTATTTGTTTTATTTTGTAATAGTTGGTTCCGGGGCCGGGGTGTGAATGTGTATAGGTGTATTTTTGGTGGGTGCGCGAACTACTTAGAGCTGGTATATTGCCGGTTTCGGTAAAGGCATTTCCATCTGTGCGCCATTCCACTTCATAAGAATCCACATTCGATTCTCCTTCTACTTCCCAATCGAGATTGACCTTTTCAAGATTCCGTTTCACCTGAAATGATTTCCACATCAGTGGCAGCGGGTTGTAAAGCAGGGAGGTAACTATTGTATTTATGGTACTGTTGGTGTTGATAGTTTGGATATTGTCGAAGTTTATACTGGCTGAATTTATAATGACGGTGCCATCGGGTAGCCCTGAATTAAATTTAGCCTGAAATGAGATGAAACCATTTTTAGTTTCTGCTCTTGTCCCGTTCAGGTTGATGTCATTAAATTCAAAATACAGCATATTTCCTTCCCGAAATACATTTACAGGATGACTGGATTCTTTAACTAATATTGAAGACAGGTCGATATTAGCGTCTAATTGGTTTTGGATGGTGACTTTTTGAATCCTTGAAGAGGTTGGGTTTTGAAACTGAATCATATAGTCCAGCGGTTCATTTCTTAATGTAAAGTGTTGGGTACCTTCGCGGTCAGGCCACGAATTTGCCTTGCCGTTGGTCACAGTACAGGAGTTGATATCTGAATATGCAAAGGTCGATATGGTGTCACTATTCTCGCTTAAGATATATGCCTGATAATACAGACTGTCATTGCCGGAGGAGGGGAGGGGTACATCCACAGCGATTTCAGGAGTAAAAGTATGCCCGGGTAATAGGTTATTAATGGCCCAAATGAGTTGATTTTCATTAGATCCGACGGGGAACGGTACGGTAGAAGATACGCCCGTTTTATTGTCTATATTTACTGCCAGATATCCTGAAAGAACCTGAGAGGAATTGTTGAAGGCAGACACTTTGAGCCCTACAGAACTATTACA
This sequence comes from Saprospiraceae bacterium, assembly GCA_016722285.1. Taxonomy (GTDB): domain Bacteria; phylum Bacteroidota; class Bacteroidia; order Chitinophagales; family Saprospiraceae; genus OLB9. The sequence continues at coordinate 26,044 of JADKGI010000018.1, read as the reverse complement.
TAAAAACGGCGGTGAATTGATAGTAACCAATGCGGATGGCACCTGTGATATTGGAGTAAATCCCACGAATACATAAGCTATGGAGCCATTTGCATTGATAGTCCTGTTTTTTGTATTGGAAGTCCATTGGCCATACGGCACCATAAAAGTACTGCTATAGGTACCGGGCACTACTTTGATATTGTAATAACCGGTCTTATCGGTATAAAAAGTCATATTGATACCTGGGATAGTGATGGCACAATTGGGCAGAGGGGAGTCTGTATTGGAATCAAATATGCCATTTCCGTTCATGTCTCTGAAGGCATAACCTACTATAGTACTGACTGGATCCGTCACAGTAAGCGGCAAATTGGAAGAATTGCAACCGGTTGATGAAAGAAATACTAGAGTGGCATTGCCCTTTTTGATGCCTTGCGCAAACTGATTATTCAGAATGGTGACAATATCCGGATTATTGCTGACCCATGTACCGCCGGTAGTGGGACTCAGGTTGATAGTCTTGTTAATTTCAACAGTATTTTTGCTAAGAGTTGCTGCCGGGTTACCTGTCACAGTGATATTTTGCGTCTCAGAATGACAACCTGTTAGCACACTGGTATAAGTAAGATTTACGACACCTGATGATACCGCGGTGACCAGACCGCTGTTGGAAACATAGGCAATACCTGCATTGCTACTACTCCAAGTACCCTGAAAAGATGGCGAGACCTGGGTTGTTTGCCCTATACAAATCGTGTCAGGACCCGTGATACTTACCGACGGCGGAGTATTTACAGTTATAATGCTGGTAGGCAATGATCTGCACCCTGTGGTGCTACTCGTAAATATAAAAGTAGATGTTCCAGGCATAAGTCCTGTGACTATGCCTGAATTATCGACAGAAGCGATGGCTGGGCTTAAACTTTGCCAGGTTCCACCGCTGGGCGGGTACAAAGTTGTGATAGTCTGAGGGCAAACGCTTGTTGGACCAGAAATTGCTGCAACGGGATTCAGTACACTATTGTCAATGGAATTTGCATTATAGAGTTGCGAAACACCCCCTAAAAGTGAAACCCATTGCTTAAATCAGCTCCACCCATGCCAGCTGCAGAAGAATTAGGATCTACACCTGTTTGAAATAACCTTACTTCCTGTTTGCATTGAGGTAAAGGATTTACAATTAGAGAAAATAATTTTATTGTATCCCCAGAGTATAAATTATTATATTGGGAAGTGGGAGATAATGATACAATAATGGAAAAAAAATTGTTTTGAGGCTGTGATTGAGGACTTCTAATTATTGAACCAATATTCCATTCCATAGGGATTGTCCCATTATATGTGTTGTTATTTTGCAAAGGCATAAATCGTTCTGAAATGTTTAAATCTGTGCCAGAAGGAGTCAGAATTGTATATTGAGCATTAAATTGAGTTCTTTTCGCCACAGTAGTGGCATAGCCTGAATTTATCAACAGATAACAATCATATTTAGAAGTGGTGTCATTATACTTTATAAGATAATTTACACTTGTAACCTGTGACAGCAACGCAAATTTGAAACTCAATAGAGTTATGACGGTAAGAGAAATTTTTTTCAATATACAGGATTTTTGTTTTTCCATATTTTTTAGTTACTTATAATAAATTATAAGGTACATTGTCGTGCAGTTTTTTACCTTTATATTTTATAAAGTAAACATATCTAGGACACATGAAAAGGATAATTACCCCTATAGCTTTTTTGTTGATTATTTAGATTTAAACATGTATGTCCAGTACGCTCCAAAGACCTGTCTAACGGGAGCAGCAGCTTACTTTGAGTATAGGAGCAATGAAAATCTAATCAATATCAATCTTAATAGTGGGTATTTGGTAAAACCAAATTTACAGGAGGGCTAAACGCCAGTTATGCGTGTTTTTCAAACACTAATTATTACCAGATTGCACCTTTTTTAAGGTATTATCCTGAAAATAATGAAAACGGAAATTTTTTTGGACAGGTTAATTTTTCTTACTATTGTTTTTCCAGCAATAGTGATTCTCAGTCTCTGAATGGTTATGGAGCTAAAGTTGGATATTCCGTATGTCTGAATAAATGTGTGTCGATTGAAACAGGATATGCTTATAATAAAATGGTGAATAACAATATAATTCTGAGCATCATTTTGGGCTTACAGATTCATTTTAAGAAAGCCAAAGAGTATGTTTAGTTTAGCAAATCATTAAAAGTCGTAAGTTACATAAAGTGGCTTGCTTACAAACTTATTATTTTTAATATAAAACCTCCATGGGCGGTAAGCACATGGACCGACATGTACGCTCATACCAACTCGAAGTCCGGTGACTATTTCATATTTACCCTTCCTTACAGTACCTTCTGATATCAAAATTTGACTGTCTTCATTATACAGCAATGTCCCGTCCATTTCCTTGGTTATACCCAGTGCCACAGCCAGTTTGGCCGGCCCGTTGGTTAGATTCGGACTTATTTTATTTTGCTTTCTTCTTTCGGCCATGACATCCAGCCCCTGAATTGGCTCAATTCCTCTAATGAGCACCACATGAGCATCACCCTCAGGTCCGGTCACAACATTAAACATCGGGTGCATACCGTAGCAAATATACACATAACCAGCACCACCGTTACTGTACATCGTTCTGGTTCGATCAGTAAAACGACCACCATAAGCGTGACTGCCTCTGTCATCAGGTCCGCGATAGGATTCAGTTTCTACTATAATCCCGGATGTGATTTTACCATCAAATCGGGTAGTGATAATTTTGCCTAAGAGAGATTTGGCCATATTAACTACATCCTTATTTTGATAGTAATCTTGTGGAATTATTTCAGCAATAAGTATTTGCGATAAAATCATATCTTAATAAAATCATGAAAACCATTTATTTCGTTAAATCTCTTGCTTAGAAAATTGATTATAGTAATGTCCATTTGAAACCAAACCACCTGATTGTATCATTCTGAATAGCTCGGTATTGCGGTCAGGAATGTAATCTTTGGAAGTGTAGTAGATGCTATAGGCATCAGGATGTTTTGATAAATCTGCTACCATAGTTTCTAAATTAGTAAAAGAATTCGGCGGTTCTATTCCTATCAGAAAAATGGTATTTTCGTCACATTTAAACAATTTAAGTCCTTCATCGCCAAAGTATTCTATATACATTATCTTTGTCAGAATTCCTTCCAGGATTACATCACTAAACTCTTCTAAAAGGGCATGAGTTCTATTCAGGTCAGTTTTTTTTATATTGATCCATTCATCAGCATCAATTCCATTTACGACAAGGAAACCGATAAATTCTTTTTCAAAACTTTCCAACTCTTGATTTGATAATCTTCTGTACTTCATAACCCTTTCATTCAAATTAATCCCACCCCCTTCATGCCCAATCCAATAGCAATAATCATTACGACAAAAGAAGCTATATTTTGAATTCTTGTGTTTACATATTCGTTCATCACCTTCCGTCGATTAACCACCCATATCAAAAAAATGGCAATTACCGGAAGTAATAAACCATTGGCGAATTGTGCCAGTCTGATGACTTCTATAGGCTTATAGCCGGCAGATGCAAAGATAAAGCCAATGGTAAGAATACCCATCCATATGGATCTTATTTTATTTTTATCCAACGCTTCATCCCATGAGAAAAGTCCTTTAGCTACAAGTGATGCTGCTAATGGCGCAGTGATGGTAGATGTAAAACCAGCTGCAAATATTCCGAACCCAAACAAATATTTACCCGCACTTCCATACATTAATTCAAAAGGAGTGGATAGATCGCTGATGCTATTGATATCCTGACCTAAAGTAGAAGCACCTGTGATAATGATACAAGCCGATATGATGCCACCAATGGTAACAGCAAGCAACGTATCTTTTTTGACATCATTAAGATTGGAGACATGGTTCCATTTATTTTTGATCATAGCAGCGTGCAGGAACAAATTGTACGGAACAACAGTAGTGCCCACCAATCCGACAATGGAAAGAATACTTTGATCAGGAATGGATGGGATAAATCCAGATATGAGTAGAACAATATCGGGTTTTGAAATAATGGCAGCAGCGATAAACGATAAGCTCATCAGAATTACAATGGTAATAAAAAACTTCTCTATCACTTTGTAGGTACCATAATACAACAATGCAAAAGCCGGTGCATAAACGAGCGTATTCAATAAAATATCAGGAACCGTCGATGAAGTAATCATCTTCATACCGATCAGGGTGCCACTCATATTGCCGGCTTCATAAGCAGCATTGCCGATGAGAATTCCTGCAATGATCATTAGAAAAAAAGCATACCTGATCCACCTGATGGTCAATGAATTTTTTATAGCTTCACTTAGACCAGCACCTGTGACAAGGCCAAGTCTGGCTGACATTTCCTGCAGGACATTTGTAGCAAATACAGCAAATATCATGACCCAAAGCAAAGTAAATCCAAATTTATTTCCGGACAAAAGACAAACGGTAACAGTACCCGGCCCAATAAATGCTGCAGTAATCAGAATACCGGGCCCCGTGTTTTTAAACAAGTTGAATTTCAAAATAGGTTATTTTTTGATTTGAAATGATTATAATTAAGCCATTGCGTTGTTTATTAATAATATGGCTATGATAGTCAAAACTACCACAAATACCCATATGAAAATTTTGGCTGATAATATGTCCTTATTTTCTAAAGATTGTTCAGATTTATGAATGCTCCCGGCATAATGCACGGGTGGTGTATAAACTATGATAGATAAAAGAGCCAAAAGCAACATTGCAATTAGGGTGAAATAGAAAGTAGGTACATTCAGTACCCTTAAAATATTCGGAGCAAGTGGACTAAGGAGTACGACCCAAATACAGTTTCCAAAAAGGGCAGATCGCTGCGCCTTATTCATATGACTTACATCTGGATGAAGTGTTTTTCCCGAATTGAGAGGGTTAAAATATCGCCACAAATACAATATAAATAGACAAATTGATAGCAACCAAAGTCCAGCAACGATCATTCTGACGAGGTGAAACGAATCAATGGCCCTGGATATTTCCATTAATAGGATTGGTATAGCAAATAGCTGAAACAAGATGAACCTGTTTCTTTGGATAATTTTGTTGTTGGTGTTTGAAAGGTCTAAAAACATAGATTGTACATACATTTAATCATTGGAGGTCAAAGCATATATAGCAAAGGATGCCAGCCAATGCTCGCCTTCATAACCACCATCCGTTATATTGGGTAGTGATGCCTGTATATGATCATTGGCGATCTTAATAAGGTGGCTGTATTCAGGAATTACTTTTGCGATTCGGTATAGTGTCCAGGCACGGCAAAAATTAACACCATCCAAATGTACCAATTTGCCGTCCGTACGATCTGATACTTTTGCTTGCACAAGTTTAAAATCCGGATTTTTGATATCTGGTATAAATTGATCCAACCAGACCTTAAAATCCTTGGCTGTTAGTATTCGGGCCATGAGGTCCGCTTCTTCCAGGCAGGGTGACAGGAAGTCAAATCCTCCCGGCTCCCAAGTCATAGGGCAATTTTTGTCGTTAGCAAAATAGTCTCTGGATCTGGATTCAACCATTAATTTTAAGCTATCATTCTTTGACGAAATGGCATAATCGTAAGCGAGAGAAAGGCCGAATGCTGTATTTGGATGTTCGCCTGATCTGATGGGGTAGGATAGTCTAGGCAGGAAGTCCATATACCTTGATACCATTAAGATTGTCAGAGGTTTGAGATTGGATGCCAGTATTTTCGCATTCGGATCATCCCAAGTGTCCAATTCTTCCTGCAATTTGAGCAACCATGCCCAACCATAGGTCCGTTCAAAAGATTTTTCACTCTTGCGGTTGAAATATTTTATTTCTGATGAGATATTTTGAGCAGTAATATTTTCAGACAGGATACTTAAAATGCTTTCTTTTTTTGAAAGGTTGGGAAATCTCTTAAGAAGGCTGACCAACATCCAATGCCCGTGTACGGACGAATGCCAGTCATAACACCCAAAAAACGCCAGGTGTAAATCCTTTGGAGATCCCATTTCTTCTTTGCTTTCTAATGATTGATTCAGCTTGTTAGGAAATTCTTTCTGAAGGCACTTCAAAGGGAGTGCTGACAAAGTTTCTGCCATTTCATTAGTGAGTTGAACTCTTGCTACTTCAGTTGGCTTTGTATTTTGATCGATACAGGAATAGAAAATAATAAAGAACTACACAACAATGTGAAAATGGTCTTGTGGATATTTGGTGTCATTTGCATTTATTTTCTGCAAATATAACGTTCTCATTTGATGACAGTAATGTCTCCTGTTATGATTTGAATAAATCCGTCAAGATATTCCAATGCTGCTTGCCATACGAAAACTCCATTATTTACAGGGACACCATTTTTTAATCCATCCCAACCGTAGCTTTCATCATTAAAAGAAAATTCTCCGCCATTAAAAACCAGATTTCCCCATCTGTCGTAAATCCTTAAATACAATCCCCTGACAGCTTTATTTTTTCCATTTAAGAAAAACCGATCATTGTTCCCATCCCCATTTACGGAAATAATATTAGCTGCAAAATAAGATCTGTCTTTTAATACCCTGACGAGAAGGCTATCTTTAAGAATGCAATCTTTGCCCGCATCCATAGTTAATATATAGTATCCATCATTATGTGGAATGACAGAAGTGTTCACACAATTCGGGCATTTAGGTTCCGGATTTTTTTCTGAAGACCACAGGAAACTTGTTTTTTCACTGCTATTTAAGTATGTAGCATTGAGATCAATTTCATCTCCCAATTCAATAGTTACCACATCTTTAGTTATGTTTAATGCTATCTGATCATCATAAAGTTGGATAGTAAATTCTTTTTTTTCGCATAAAGAGCTGACTTTTAGATGATAAGTACCAGGTGAAGTCAACCATTTTTTTGATGATGTATCCCCATCTGACCAGAGATACTTCAAGCCATGTAAAGTGGCATCTAACAAAACACCTCCTCCGGGACACGTTTGATACTCTTCTTTGATAAAGGTCAAATCGAGTGGTTTGATCAACAAATCAGTGCTGTCTTTTTCTATAAGGGTAGCAGGATTATCGGAGTAAGTATAACTTCCCAAAGACAATGGCAGACCAGTAAGTAATGCCTGATTCCGATATAATCCCAATGCATCCGGCGCCACTTCAACCAGTACTTTTATGGTATCAATACCAACAGTGACATTCATATCTTCTATTTTGATGAAATTATCAGATAATGTCAATTTTCCTCCAAAGGGATTTTTTATGACTGACTTGATTTTTAATCCTTTAGGCATCGTATCAGACAAAGCAATACCACCTCGGGCAATACCAGAACCATTGCTTACGATAAAAGAATAGATTACTTCAGTACATGGATAGGCTATTTGAGGAGTTACTGTTTTTTGGAGCTCGAGGGTGTAGGGACAAGAACATCCATCCTGTCCTACTGAAGGAGGCCCTTCTGCAAGTGGCGTAATAACTCCTGTTTTTTTATTAATGGAAACAAATTTGTCCTGAGATCCAATACCTACTGACCCATAGCCATACAAATTGCCAAATGAATCTGAAAATAACGCACCTAATTGATCTACAAGTGGTTGAATCGGAAAATCAATGTTTACATTTCCGGTTACCGGATCTACGATAACCAGTCTTTTGTTATAGATATCATTCCCATATAGCACACCGGTAAAAGGGTCAAAAGCTACATCGACAATACTGACCAATCTATCCCGTAAGGGTATAGAGGTACATTGAAAATTGGGGTCATCCAGATCAACTTTTACTATCTGAGGTGTATTGGTTCCGGTACTTACCAATAGCAGGTATCTTCCGTCGGGAGTAACATCGCCTGCATAATACAGTGCTCCCTGTGGGAGATCTTTAGGAACTCCAAGATCAAAGGCAATCCCGTCACTGCCTATACGACGCAGCCTCCCCCTAATCGGATCCATACCATAAATAAAATTATCTGTAATCCTGTAGCCCATGCCATTTAAAACCAGACCTATAGAGTTTTGAATGGGTACCAGATTAATGTTTTGACCGTTTTGTGAGATTTTTACTTCATATAGCCCGGAACTGTTACTTCCATTTTTTGTGAGACTTAGGAAATATTGACCTTGGCAGACAAAAGGCTTTTGCGCCATCAGGATAGATGTGCAAAAAAATGTAAATATGGTTAATAGACTTCTCAAATTGATAGAAGTAATATCTATAAGTAAATTACAAAATATATGGCCAAAAGTTTACTATTTAACAAAAGAATATTAGAAAATATTTGTACTGTTTTTCAACAGGTTATTTTACATTTTTTGTAAAGATGCTTCACATATGAACACGTCAGCTCCTGTTTGGAAATATACTCTTTAAAATGGACTTTTCATCAAAGATAACTATTTTATTCCTTTTTACTTAGTACTTTTGTGACATCATTATATTAGTAACATTTAAATTTTCCTAACCATGATTATTGGAGTTCCAAAAGAAATAAAACCGAGTGAAAACCGGGTCGCCCTCACACCGGCAGGAGTACTGGAGTTTGTAAAAAGAGGGCACAAAGTGTATGTACAGCAGACAGCCGGAGAGGGATCAGGGTTTTCTGATGAAGAGTACATTCATGCTGGGGCAGACATGCTTCTGTCCATCGAGAATGTCTATGCTATTGCCGAAATGATCATCAAAGTAAAGGAGCCTATAGAGAGAGAATATCCTCTTATAAAGGCCAACCAATTGCTTTTTACTTATTTTCACTTTGCTTCTTATGAGCCTCTTACCCGTGCGATGATCGCCAGCAATGCGGTTTGTCTTGCATACGAAACCGTCGAGGCTAATGACAGATCCCTACCATTGCTAATACCCATGTCGGAGGTAGCAGGCAGGATGGCTATACAACAAGGTGCTAAATATCTTGAAAAACCACAGAAGGGCAGAGGCGTATTATTGGGCGGTGTGCCGGGTGTTTCGCCTGCCAAAGTTTTAATACTGGGTGGAGGAGTCGTTGGTACTCAGGCAGCAAAAATGGCTGCTGGCTTAGGAGCTTTAGTTACTATTCTTGATGTAAGCCTGAAGAGACTTCGATACTTGTCTGATGTGATGCCGGCAAATGTGGTGACAATGTATTCAAATGAATTTACTATAAGGAAGCTGATAAGAGATCATGATTTGATAGTGGGAGCTGTGCTTATACCTGGGGCAAAAGCCCCGAACCTTATCACCAGAGATATGCTCAAAGATATGCGGCCAGGTACCGTTATCGTGGATGTTGCTGTTGATCAGGGTGGATGCATTGAGACCTGTCATCCTACCACACATGATGATCCGATATTTATTATCGATGATGTAGTACATTATTGCGTTGCTAATATGCCGGGTGCAGTTCCCTATACTTCTACATTGGCACTCACCAATGCTACTTTGCCTTATGCACTTCAATTAGCGCGAAAAGGATGGAAACAAGCATGCAAAGACAATAGCGAACTCAAGCTGGGACTTAATATAGTGAACGGTAAAGTGGTCTATAAGGGAGTAGCAGATACTTTCGGACTTGAATATATTGAAGTGGCGCAAGTCTTATAATTACATATTTTATATTAATGTCAAACACATAGTCGTCTTGTCCGAATTGGAGTATGTTTAAAATTTATATTTGTTGTAAATCAGGTTTATTTAACATTGATTTTAAGGCAATATAATATTAAACATGATCTTAGGACCAGGCGACTTTTTTTAAAATTACTTATCATTCTTGAGTCAAAACAACAAACTTAAAACCTGGCGGCAAGCACTTGACTACATGTATGCCAAACTACCCATGTATCACAGACTGGGAATGGTCGCCTATAAAAAAGACCTAACTAATACTATCAGGCTGTGTAATGTTTGCCACAACCCACAAAACGAATTAAAGACCATTCATATTGCCGGCACTAATGGAAAAGGGACTACTACTCATATTATTGCGGGAGGATTGCAAGCACAGGGATACAAGGTTGGCGTGTACACATCACCCCATTACAAGGATTTCAGAGAAAGAATAAAAATAAACGGAATTTATATTTCGAAGGATTACATTATTGAATTTTTAAATACATATTTGTCAGATATTGAACACATTCAACCTTCTTTTTTGAGGTATCTGTGGCATTGGCTTTTAAGTATTTTACTGATATGAAAGTGGATTTTGCAGTGATAGAAACGGGACTCGGTGGAAGACTGGATTCAACCAATATCATCAGGCCATTGATTTCTGTCATTACCAATATCAGTTTTGATCATCAGGCAATGTTGGGAAATACACTGCCGGAAATTGCTAATGAAAAAGCAGGGATAATCAAACACCAGATTCCTGTCATAATAGGAGAATCTCAGCCTGAAGTAAAAAATGTCTTTATTAATAAAGCCAGAGAAATGAATGCCACTCTAACTTTTTCAGACAAAGTAGTAAGATTGAAGAAGACTTCAGAAGGTCAGGGCTTTGATGGTTATGATGTATTTTATCATGGTAAATTAATGATAAGGAATCTTGGAATAGATATGACCGGACCATTTCAGGAGAAAAATATAATAACCGGGATACATTCGCTGATTGCGCTTAGTAGTGTTGTCAATATTGATTTTGAAAAAGTAAAGTCATTTTTCCCTCAGCTCAAATCTAAAACCGGTTATCTAGGCCGGTGGCAGCAATTAGGGATTAAACCGTTGATTATTGCTGATAGTGCGCACAATATCGCTGGTATTTCTATTATAATTAATGCTCTAAAAAATATACCTTACGACAGATTGCATATTATTATCGGTTTTGTAAATGATAAGGATATTTCTGAGATTCTAGAATTATTGCCTTCTGATGCCATGTATTATTTTGCAAGAGCCAATATTCCAAGAGGCTTGGATGCAAAACTGTTGGAAGATATGGCAATGGAAAAAGGTTTGAAAGGCAAAGCGTATTCTTCAGTTCGGAAAGCTTATGCTGCTGCCAGACTAAAAGCTAAAAAGAATGATCTGATTTTTGTTGGTGGAAGTATTTTTGTGGTCGGTGAAATATTGTAAGTGTTTTAGTATTATTAGCAAATTCTTTAGAATAAACAATTACTCCTGTTCACTGTTCATATTGCAAATCAGGAACAATTGAAACGTAAGGTAGTTTTAGGTATTGGAGGCTCAAGCGGGTCTTGTTATGCATATCGACTTATGACTAAAATCAAGGATTCAACTGAAGAAATTGAACTTGGTATGGTTATGTCAGAAAATGCTTTGGTCAATTGGGAGCTGGAAATAGGGCCATTTAAAAAAGAAGACTGGCCATTTCTGTTTTATTCAAAAAATGATTTTAGTGCACCTTTTGCTTCTGGTTCTGCAAAATATGATACTATGATCATTTGTCCATGTTCTATGGGATTATTGAGTAGAATAGCTCAGGGCAATTCTGAAGACTTACTTACCAGGGCAGCAGATGTCATACTGAAAGAAAGGCGCAAATTGATTGTAGTTCCAAGAGAAACTCCCTATAATCTGATTCATTTGAAGAATATGACCATTTTGACAGAAGCCGGTGCTATCATTTGCCCCGCGACACCTTCATTTTATTATAAACCAAAAAGTATCACTGAAATTATAGACACCGTTGTGGACCGCATCCTGGATCTGGCTGGACTAGAGGTTACAACCAAGCGATGGGGTGAAATTAATTTTTAGTACTTCAAGAATCAATTTATGTATAATAGTTTACAGGATGTAGTTCTTGATTTGCAAAAGAATGGAATGTTAATCAGGATTAAAAAGAAGGTTGATCCTGATCTTGAAATAGCTGAAATTCATCGGCAGATTTATGATAAGCAAGGTCCGGCAATTTTCTTTGAGAATATAAAAGGAAGTCCTTTTCCGGGCTTATCCAATCTTTACGGAACATTTGACAGGACTGAGTTTCTGTTTCGAAAGACGATTCAGAAAGTAAAAAAGGTAATAGAAATCAAAGCAGATCCATCAAGACTTCTTAGAAATCCCCTTAAATATCTGACTACACCTTTGACGGCACTTACGGCTTTACCCATGAAAAGTTGGCTGTCCAGTCCGGTAATGTACGGTCAGACTACGATTGACCAACTGCCCATGATAAAATCATGGCCGATGGATGGAGGCGCTTTTATTACATTACCACAAGTACTCTCATTGCCGCCCGGATCAAAAAATCCGATGGAATCCAATTTGGGTATGTATCGTATCCAACTTTCCGGAAATCAATATGAGCTGAATAAACAAGTTGGATTGCATTATCAATTGCACAGGGGTGTAGGTGTACATCACGAGATGTACAACCGAAGTGATGCACCATTTAAAGTTTCAGTTTTTGTTGGAGGACTTCCATCACATGCATTTTCTGCCATTATGCCTATGCCCGAAGGTATAAGTGAGCTGACATTTGCAGGAATGCTGTCTGGAAAAAGATTCAGATATACATTTGATGATCAGGATCATTTTATCTCATCGGATGCAGATTTTGTTATCACGGGCACCATTTTGAAAAATAAAAAACTACCTGAGGGCCCTTTCGGAGATCATTTAGGATATTATAGTTTGATGCATGATTTTCCCGTCATGCAGATTGACAGAGTGTATCATCGCAAAAATCCGATCTGGCATTTTACGGTGGTAGGAAGACCTCCTCAGGAGGACAGTAGTTTTGGATACCTTATACACAAGATGGTTGAAGATTTGACATCGCAGGAATTTCCAGGCCTTACTGAATTGCATGCTGTTGACGCAGCCGGTGTACATCCGCTCCTTTTGGCTATCGGACAAGAGAGATATATGCCTTTCAGAGATCCTAAACCTGAAGAAATACTTACGATAGCAAATCGAATTCTGGGCTCCGGGCAGACATCTCTGGCCAAGTATGTGATGATAGCAGCGTACGGTGATGACCCAAAATTGGACACGCATAATTTGGCACATTTTTTCAAGCATTTCCTTGAAAGGGTGGATTGGACCCGTGATCTACATTTCCAAACTAAAACTACCATAGATACTTTGGACTACTCCGGTGATGGATGGAATGGTGGCTCAAAGGTTGTTATGGCTTGTCGAGGAGCCAAGGTTAGGGAGTTGAAAGATGAAATCCCAAAAGATATCAGCCACCCAATGATAGTTAAATCCAGCGTTATATTGCCAGGGATATTGGGTCTTTCCATTGCTTCATTTACTACTTATGAAAAAGCCGAAACTGAGATTATAGCATTTGTCCGCTCATTGTCATCTGCTGATCTCAAGGGATTTCCGCTTATAGTCCTGTGTGATGATAGCGAGTTTACTGCTGCGGGTATCAATAATTTTGTGTGGGTGACCTTTACCAGATCAAATCCATCTCATGATATTTATGGGATTGATGCATTTGTTTCATATAAACATTGGTGGTGCCGTGGCAGTTTAATAATAGATGCCCGTAAGAAACCACATCATGCACCCGAGTTGGTTGCCGATAAAAACATCAGTGAAAGCGTTTCTTCCTGGTTGCCGTTGGATCACTTTCACTGATGTTTGTATGATAAGTTTACCTGAGGAGATTTACATTTCCTCGTTTAGAATACACCTCCTGATTCACACATAGCACTCTCAGAAAATAAGCGTATGCATCCGGAGCTAATTCTTCTCCTTTGTATGTACCGTCCCATCCGAAATCTTTATCGGTGGTATGAAAGATTTCCTGACCCCATCGGTTGTAGATGATCAGCTCCATTTCTTTTATAAAGTTACTTCTGAGTCTGAAAATATCATTACTTCCATCATTATTTGGAGAGAAAGCATTGGGTAAATAAACATCAGTTTCATCGCACTTGGCAGTTCTGACTGTTACGACTGCATCATCAGATGCAGTGCATCCGTTTTTATCTGTGACGGTCACGGTATAAGAAGTTGTGGTAGTTGGCGAAACGGTAATGGTTAATGCTGTTGCTCCTGTATTCCATTTATATGTTCCGGCGTTTATTGGATTAGATATAAAAAGATCTATGGATTCACCTTCAAATATAGTAAAATCAGGTTGTGCATCTATATCTACAATTACTTTATCGCTTGCTTTGACATTTACATTCATAGATTGGCTGCAGCCACTTATTTTTTCGGTGACTTTGACAGTAAGGGTTTTGTCTTTGGAGATTATTACCTTCGGATTCGTCGTGTTATTGCCCGAAGCAATACATTCTTTTGGTGACCAGTCGTATATATAATTCGACGGATTGTCAATAGTCAAAACTACTTCTGTAGGAACGTCTATGCATAAAATATTCGGAGCTTTGACAGTGAAAAAGAATGGCTTGGTTACTTTTGGAGTCACAGACGATGAGTCAATGCATCCGGTTGCTTTATGCGTTAATAGTAATTGTATTTTTTTACCTTCCACAGGTAGAATAATAGGTGTAGTAGTATTATTTCCAGAAACCACAAGATCAGATGGCGACCATGCTATGATATAGTCTGAAGGATTTTGGATATTTAATTTTATTTGCGACTGTTCATTATAGCATAAACTATCTTTTATATCCAAAGTGTACTGGAAGTTAAATGTGTTTACTGAAATAGTATCAACATCAGTACATCCATTTACATCCTGACCTTTTAATATCAATTTCGAATTTTGATTATATGAAGATGTATATTTTTGTCCTGAAAACAATTGCTTTCCGCTGGCATCAAACCATAAGTAATTAATGTTCTGAAGGTTTGATGAAGCACTTAAGCTAATAGTAGCACCTTTACAAATAAGCGTATCCTTGATATGGTTGAGTATCACCTGCGGATTAATGGTGACCGGTTTAATTACAGTTTTGAAAGGACACACCTGAACAAGATTTGCCAATTCAACATTGTAATTGCCGGGATTTTTATAACTATAGCAAGGTTTATTTTCAAGCGACCTGTCAGTTAAAGTAGTCGGATCGCCAAAATCCCAGGATATAAACCCTTTGTAATTGGTGTTGGAGACGCTGAAACATACTTCGTATTTGCCACATTCTTTTAAGCTGATATCAAAATCCATTACAGGATTTGAAGTGATTTTAACCAGAATTGAATCTTCAAGCTTACAGTTAAACTGATTAGTGACGGTATAAAATAATTTGAAAGAATCTGTTTCTGCAGACCCTATACCTATGGTTGGTGTTGCGGTATTCAAGCCACCTACAAAATGTGGGTTACTTTTCCATTGAAACTGATTAATGTGTGCATTATTATCATTAAAAGTAAATACCTGCAGTGTATCCTCCCGGCAAACCGTCAACGGTGACAACTTAATTACATTTGGCTTTTGATTTGTTATCTTTATTTTGGAAGGAAAAGATGAACATCTTTCACCTGTAAACTTTACAAAGTACTCTTTATCATTTCCATTGAATGATGTAGAGATTGATTGTCCTGTGCCTAAGATTTGTTTAAAATCAGGGTCAGTGCTCCAGGTATAGGTACCTTGCCCCACACCACCATTTGCATTCAGGACTACTTTTCCATCACACGTAAAATCATTTGTTCCGATTTCGAGCTGAACACCATTTTGCAATGAAATCACTTCTATACTATCTGTGACTGCACACAGTCCATCTGAAACAGTGACTTTATAGGTAATGTTATTATTGGTAGAAACCTTTGGATTTTTTGGGTCTGTAAGATCCAGACCGGTCAAAGGTGACCACGTATATGTCCAATCCGGATTTGCATTGACTAAAATGTTTTTGCTTTCATCCGGACATAATACAACAGGATCACTTAGAAATTTTATAGTAGCAAATGGTCCGGGTAAAAATGTGGCCCCTATTTTATCACTGCAACCATTGTTAAAGGCTGCAGTCATGTTAAATGTAACCAGGCTGTCTTTAGGTACTGACAACTCGATAATGGGTCCTGAATACGGGTTGAGGATATTGCTTGTTCCTGCATTCCAATCTATCTTTGACACACCGACGTTTTTGCTTAATGTGTCGATAAACTGGAGTGAAATTTTGACAATATCATTTGTTGGACAGTTGATACCCATATATTTATAGTCAGCTTTTGGCAGAACATTCAACAAATTGAATGATTTGGATAAATCTATCCGGCATTCTTTACTGAAAAAAGTAGATAATGACACATCAAAAGCACCTGTATTTTTGCCAGTTTTACCAATATTGAGTCACCTTGATAACTCAGACCATTAACTTGCCATAAAGAGGAATCTATGATGGCATAAGGATTTAATGGACCTGACAGATTGTTGATTTTAATTTCGGCATTATCTTCAGTCGGGCATCCAACTAACTCAAATTTAAAATCGAGTTCAGGGATAAGCTCATCAATTTTGAGGGGCTTGGAAATTTTAGATGTACAACCATTGGATGATTCTATATCCAATGTGATGGAAATAACTCCACTATTTGAAAGCAGAACTTCTGTTGTCTTACCTGAATAAGTTAATTCTATATTGTTTTGATTAACAGTCCACTTCCATTTGTTTAGTTCATATCCTGGTTGATTAAAAGTCGATAGATCAGTTAAAGTGACATTTAACTGATCTGTTGCTTGATCACATCCATTTAAAGTGACACTATAATCAGGGTTTATTAGATTTTCGAACACGGGTATGTTTTTAGATATGGTATCAAAACAACCATCAGATACTCTGATTGATTTGAGCAGTACACGATAAATTCCGGCAGAAGGAAATGTAAATATTGGATTTTTTTCTGTTGATTTAAAGGTAACGTCATTGCTCGGATAATTAAAATTCCACTCATAAACTCCGGAAGCAGCACTGCTATTTTCAAAATTTGCTGTCAATCCAGAACACGCGTTATTGGTAATTGAAAATGCTGCCAACGGGGGTGCAATCAAAGGTATATTTTTGGTAAGAGATTGTCTGCAAGTACCTTTGAATGAGGCTTCAAGCTTAACATCCAGACCGGCAGAATCATATAGAATACTCACTAAAGATGAATCTCCTGATAGAGTTGTATTACCTACTATCCAGTTAGTATTAACTATTTCTGCAAAAGGATTTTTCGGCCCCGATAGATTTACCAGCCGAACGCTGATAGTATCTTTGACAGGAC
The DNA here is from genome assembly GCA_016722285.1 of Saprospiraceae bacterium. Taxonomy (GTDB): domain Bacteria; phylum Bacteroidota; class Bacteroidia; order Chitinophagales; family Saprospiraceae; genus OLB9. The sequence continues at coordinate 8,947 of JADKGI010000018.1, read as the reverse complement.
ATCCCAAATATTCTATCTTAAAGTCGAGTTCGGGTATAATCTCATTTGTGATAACAGATTTGGTGATGGTGGAATTACATCCATTGCTGGCTGATATATTCAGACGAATGGTTATATCTCCCGCAGGCCCTACTTTGATTTCAGGATTGGCACCGGCGTATTTAGTTTCTTTGCCATTTTGTGTTACTATCCATTCTCTGGATGCAATGTCATAACCCGGTTCATTAACCAATGAAGCATCCTTCAAAGATAGTTTGAGACTATCCTGTAATTGTTCGCAATCAGAAAGAAGAAACGAAAAATCGGGTGTGATTTTATTTACAAAAACGCCTATTTCTTTGAGTATAGTATCCTGACATCCATCGGAAGTTCTGGCGGCAATCAACTGAACTTTATATTTACCCCCCTCACCGAAGGCTATAACCGGATCTTTATCAGAGGATGCAAATGCAGGCTCCAAAATCGGATATTTAAAGTTCCACTTATAAGTATTGACGTTAGCGCTTGTATTGGTAAAGCTGACGTTCAGCCCACCGCATTCTTCAGTAGCAACCTTAAAATCAGAAGATGGCGGTGCCAACAGGCTTATTTTTCTGGTCAGATCAACGGAACACTTACCTGCAAAGTCAGTTTGAAGTTTTATGGTTATGCTATCTTGAGTATAAGGCAAACTTATTAATGATGAGTCACCATTTACAGTAGTTGTACCAACCAACCATGTAGTCCCGGTAATGGATGCAAATGGGTTTTTATCTTTTGACAAATTGATGAGTCGGAATTTCAGGATATCATTCACAGGACATTCCACATATTCTATCTTAAAGTCGAGATTGGGAATGATTTCTTCAGTTTTAACAGATTTGGTGATGGTGGAATTACATCCATTGCTGGCTGATATATTCAGACGAATGGTTATATCTCCCGCAGGCCCTACTTTGATTTCAGGATTGGCTCCGGTGTATTTAGTTTCTTTGCCATTTTGTGTTACTATCCATTCTCTGGATGCAATGTCATAGCCCGGTTCATTAACGAGCGAAGCATCCTTCAAAGATAGTTTGAGACTATCCTGTAATTGTTCGCAATCAGAAAGAAGAAACGAAAAATCGGGTGTGATTTTATTTACAAAAACGCCTATTTCTTTGAGTATGGTATCCTGACATCCATCGGAAGTTCTGGTGGCAATCAACTGGACTTTATATTTTCCACCTGCGGTGTAAGTTACAGCAGGATCTTTGTCCGTGGAAGTATAAGCGGGATCAGAAAGAGGGTAATTAAAGCTCCATTTATAAGTATTTGCATTAGCACTTGTGTTGGTAAAGCTGACGTTCAGCCCAGAACATTCTTCAGTAGCAACCTTAAAATCAGAAGATGGGGGTGCCAACAGACTTATTTTTCTGGTCAGATCAACGGAACACTTACCTGCAAAGTCAGTTTGAAGTTTTATGGTAATGCTATCCTGAGTATAAGGCAAACTTATTACTGATGAGTCACCATTTACAGTAGTTGTACCAACCAACCATGTAGTCCCGGTAATGGATGCAAATGGGTTTTTATCTTTTGACAAATTGATGAGTCGGAATTTCAGGATATCATTCACAGGACATTCCACATATTCTATCTTAAAGTCGAGATTGGGAATGATTTCTTCAGTTTTAACAGATTTGGTGATGGTGGAATTACATCCATTGCTGGCTGATATATTCAGACGAATGGTTATATCTCCCGCAGGCCCTACTTTGATTTCAGGATTGGCAACGGCGTATTTAGTTTCTTTGCCATTTTGAGTGACAATCCATTCTCTGGATGCAATGTCATAGCCCGGTTCATTAACGAGCGAAGCATCCTTCAAAGATAGTTTGAGACTATCCTGTAATTGTTCGCAATCAGAAAGAAGAAACGAAAAATCGGGTGTGATTTTATTTACAAAAACGCCTATTTCTTTGAGTATGGTATCCTGACATCCATCGGAAGTTCTGGTGGCAATAAGCTGGACTTTATATTTTCCACCTTCGGTGTAAGTTACAGCAGGATCTTTGTCCGTGGAAGTATAAGCGGGATCAGAAAGAGGGTAATTAAAGCTCCATTTATAAGTATTTGCATTAGCACTTGTGTTGGTAAAGCTCACGTTCAGCCCGGAACATTCTTCAGAAGCAACCTTAAAATCAGAAGATGGGGGTGCCAACAGACTTATTTTTCTGGTCAGATCAACGGAACACTTACCTGCAAAGTCAGTTTGAAGTTTTATGGTAATGCTATCCTGAGTATAAGGCAAACTTATTACTGATGAGTCACCATTTACAGTAGTTGTACCAACCAACCATGTAGTCCCGGTAATGGATGCAAATGGGTTTTTATCTTTTGACAAATTGATGAGTCGGAATTTCAGGATATCATTCACAGGACATTCCACATATTCTATCTTAAAGTCGAGATTGGGAATGATTTCTTCAGTTTTAACAGATTTGGTGATGGTGGAATTACATCCATTGCTGGCTGATATATTCAGACGAATGGTTATATCTCCCGCAGGCCCTACTTTGATTTCAGGATTGGCTCCGGTGTATTTTGATTCTTTGCCATTTTGTGTTACTATCCATTCTCTGGATGCAATGTCATAGCCCGGTTCATTAACGAGCGAAGCATCCTTCAAAGATAGTTTGAGACTATCCTGTAATTGTTCGCAATCAGAAAGAAGAAACGAAAAATCGGGTGTGATTTTATTTACAAAAACGCCTATTTCTTTGAGTTTGGTATCCTGACATCCATCGGAAGTTCTGGTGGCAATAAGCTGGACTTTATATTTTCCACCTGCGGTGTAAGTTACAGCAGGGTCTTTGTCCGTGGAAGTATAAGTGGGATCAGAAAGAGGGTAATTAAAGCTCCATTTATAAGTATTTGCATTAGCACTTGTGTTGGTAAAGCTCACGTTCAGCCCGGAACATTCTTCAGAAGCAACCTTAAAATCAGAAGATGGCGGTGCCAGCAGGCTTATTTTTTTATTCAGGTCAAATTTGCAGAATCCTCCAAAGTCTGTCTGTTGTTTTATAAGGATACTATCTGAAGTATATGGCAAACTTACTAATGCAGAATCACCATTGTAAGTATTTGAGCCAATTTGCCATTTTGTTCCAGTTACCGGAGTAAACGGATTATTTTCTTTGGTTAAATTGATAAGCCTGATTTTCAGAATATCATTGACCGGACATGCTGCATATTCAATTTTAAAATCAGTTTTAGGTGCAAAATCTGCCGCCTTCAGTTGCTTTGTAATTGAAGATTGACAGGCATTGCTTGCCATGAGATTTAATACTATGGTCACATCACCTGCGTATGAAATACTTACTACTGGATTAATTCCTGAATAGTTAGCAGATTTTCCATTCTGCGTGACAGTCCAGTTTCTTTGATTTATCTGATATCCCGGTTCATCAAAAAGCGACTTATCTGAAAGCTTTAATTTCAGGCTATCATTGGTCTGATCGCAAGCCGAAAGCTCATAGCTGAATTCCGGTGTAATTTTGTTATTGAATATAGATACTTTTTGGATGAGGGTATCAAAACAACCATCAGTGCCTCGTGTAGCCCTTAACCTGACATTATAAGTTCCGACTGATGGAAAAGTAAATACAGGATTTGTTTCCGTTGATTTGAATTTAGGGTCTGTAGAAGGATAGTTGAAGTCCCATTGGAAATTACTTGCACTCAGACTTGTATTAAAGAAAGAAATATTCAATCCGTCACAATTGGTTTCCGTGGTGTTAAACTGAGCTAATGGAGGCTGGGAGCAGACTCTCACGTTAAATTGGAAATCTCTGCGTACAATACTCAACAGTACTCCATTTCTATACTCTTCAACACATACACCGGCTAAAAACTGACCCACAAGATTGGGTGTGGCTGTGATTTCGCCTGTTTTGCTGTCAATTTTTAATGGCACTCCACCTATCATATCATTCAAGCCATAGGGAGCAGCCCAATTAATAACATTATATGGCGGAAATCCGGGAGGCTGTGGTTTAGGATTTACTTTAGTGGCTCCGGAAGATGGAGTACAAAGTTTATATACCAAAGAATCTCCGTTGATATCCAAAGCCGAATTGTCAAATTTCAATGGAGCATTGGCACATAAGTACACTTCCGGCCACTTTTTGAATTCCGGAGTACTGTTTTTTTTGTTCAGGGCTTCTTCAGTTATATTTAACCACCATGTGCCTCCCGTCTCAAGTGGATCTTTGATGTTGCTTAATGTGGCATTTCTGCAGCATCTTTGGTAAGCCAGGATATATCCGCCTTCTCTGGGTGGAAGAATGATATTACCGGAATAAGTTGTCTCGTGGACACATACTTGTGTACCTTCAAATCCACAATCGCTCCTGATAAATTCATTTAAAGTATCAGATGTCATAAATGGCATCATGATTTGTCCGTTATTCCCCAACCAGACTGCCAGTGCTCCACCGGCAGTAAAAATTCCAACGGATGCAGGATTATCAAAATCTGCCTCCGGGTCACCAAGAAAACAATCCCGACGCAGTACAACCTTTACCTGATAAAGATCACCTGAAATATGTTTATAAGTCAGATTACCACCAACTATGTGCGTTGCTGCCATATCTGTGCTTGCTGAAAACCAGATGACAGGCAGTAAAAAAATAAGCCTGATGATATAAATTTTTATTTTTTGTTCCATTATTATGGATTTTTGCTTTTTATTTTAATTATTTCTGGATGCTCTTAGTATTTCTACTCTCCGTTCTTTTGCTGCTAATATATTATATATGGAATTCCTTTCATCCTTGACATCTGCAGGCACTTCAGGCGGTGCTAGTTCTTTTCCGAAAGAAATGTCTGTCAAAACCAGCTGCCCGGTAAGGAAATATTTTTTGAGCTCGGCATTATCATAAAATATCATTTCATTTTTTACAGAATTAACACGCCGTTGTCCTAATGCCAGATTATATTTTGAATCAGCTCTTGGAGATGCAAAACCTTTTAAGACCAATTCTACTTTGTTGCCGGCTTCCAGTTCATGCAATAGATTGTTGACAAATAATTTGAATTTATCATATCCTCCTTTTATATCTCCTTCAAAAAAGTTTTCGTAATTGCTTAGAGCTTCTTCCTTCTTATTAGTTGGCAGAGGCCTCGTGAACCGATCTTTATATTCTGATTTTCTGATGATATATTTATCTACCAAATCACCATATTTTGTCTTGGTCAACGTACTTTTACTTGCTACATCAGGCATGTCATTATCAAAGAATAGCGATATAGGAAGCAAATCCTGAAGTACAAACTTATCAAGATATAATTCTTTTGTTATTAAGCCAGATTTATCATATGGTCTGGTATCAATTATTTCTTCAGAATCAGAATAGCCTTCCTTTTTACCTAGTACTTTATAAAGCTTACCTCTATCTAACATAAAATTAAATTCATTTGTAAGCAGGTTTTGTTCGCTTATTTCTCTTACTGATTGATCGGACATATCTATTAGCGTGACAGTAGCACCATCCAAAGGTAGCTTCCCGATTTTTGTGAACGTAAATACGTCAAGCAACATCTTGTCAGTACTCAGGTACATTTTTTTAAGGATGGATTCCGATTGATCCAAGCCGATCGTTGATAATTTTATGGTATCCGGAAAATAGTTTTCACGTTGAGCAATGATAAAGTAGTTGCGATCTGCTACTAAAGGAAATTTATGCTCATTTCCATGATCGTTTCTAAATCGAACCAATTCCTCACCGGTATCCTGGTCGATTAATATTACAGTTGCTTTTTTTAATGGACGGCCGGTAAGTTTGTCAAATGTTAAAGTGTTCAGATCCAGGTCGATCTTAGTAATTTCCATTTTATAAATATCATAACAACACGACTCAAAATAACTATCCAAATAAAAGGATCCTTCTCTATTTGAAGATAAATAGGCTGTGCTTCCTTCCCGCTTTCAGAGTAATATATGTCATGATAACTCGAATTAACAGGTACACCGGCTCCAATTACTCCACCAAATGAATCATTGACCCTTCCTGATTTATATACATCATAACCTCCCCAAGCCAATTCTTCCATCAGAACTGAAATACAGAAAATCAGTGGTATTATTATAAAATGGAGTAATTTCGTTGTCTGGGGTATTGATTTCCTTTATATTTATTGGTTGGGAAAAGCCAAATTTTTCATCAATCAGACTGTACCATATATCCAGACCTCCGACACCTTCTTTTCTATCTGATACAAAATACAAAATTTCCTTCCCGGTTACCTTATCTTTGGTAGCATGGGGATGTGTTGATGTTGTACCAGGTAAATTTATAGGATCAGGTAGTTTAATTTCTTTACTAAAATTTCCATCTTTATCAATATCACTTCTGTATATTTCGCAACGTACTTCACTGCCATTTATATAATTGCAGACGGTATAATAAATTTGAGAGCCGTTGAAGTTGACTGAAGAGTTTGCAACAAGTTGGTCTCTTTGATTAATATACCCCTGGAGTGGGGCGATAAGATTATCCTTATCCTTCTTTAGCAATTTTGAAATGTCTCTCGCTGGTAGTTGAACAGGCTTGTCTTCTTTATACTTCATCGAAGTGAAGTAAAATTCCTGATTGAATACGTTCCCCCCTATTTCTGACGCTGGTGTGTTTATATCTTCTCCTAACTTTTCAAATTTTATATTTCTTTTATAGTTTTTTGACAACGAATTAGCATATTCAATCGAAGCAAGTTCCTTTTTAGCCTTTGCTGTGTAAAAAGTATCTATACCACTGAATTCTGACAGATACATTTCATAATATTTTTGGGCTTCATCATATTTCCCCATTCTTTGCTTCATATTGCCTAACCAAAAAATGGCTATTGGATGTGATTCATCATTCAAAGTATCAATTAGTATATGGTATTTTTCAGCCGCTTTTGAATATGCATTAAACAGCCTTGCCGCTTCTCCTGCTTTGAATGTTATATCCTTATCAGTATTGTCATATTCCAATGCTTCATTATAATATATGAGCGCTCCGTAATAATTTTTATCTGCAAACTCACTTTCTGCGGCTTCTATAAATTGCCTTTTGGAAGGAGACTGAGCTGCAATGTTTCCGGCACAGGCAAGTAGCAGGAAAATACTAAAAACAGATTTTATATCAATAAATTTCATTCTCTTAATTTTTACTAATAAACCGGACAGACTTTGGCTTCTTTTATTGGCTTCACGTTGGCAATTATATACCGGACATGTATTTCGGGACCGCCTTTGTTTGAATTGACTATGTCATTAAAATTATTGCTATCGACATCATAACTCAAACCGGCATATATATTATTATATTGAATCGCCATAATGGGTATTAGTGACTGTGCCGTCCTGTAGCCAATGCCGGCATGTAACTGTATTTCTTTTCCTCTTTTTTCACTGAGATAGATTTTTCCTAATCCGCCAAATATGGTTTCATTGTATTTTCCCTGAAGTTGATGCAGTATGTGTAGCTGGAGGTCTAATATTTTGGTTAACCTGATTTGACCTACACCGGAAAACGTTATTCTTTGAGGTAAATCAGCCACGTCCTTATTATAAAATGCAGAATTAGGTTTTAGCAAATGCAATGCCGAAGTGCCTATATCGGCATATGTTCTGGAGTCACGTTGATATCTGTAATTAAGTCCTAATCCTGTTTCCAGAAAATTTACCCTTTCCATATTGCTGAAAGATTCTCCTGTAGGCAGATTTGCATTAAATATTTCTCCATCCCACTGCTTATCCCAGGTGAGTAAGGTAGAATTAAAGCCGCGGGAAGCAAAACCCAGAGTGATACCTCCGCTTATAATGTTATGGTCATTTAGGATCTTGTGATAGGCTCCGTTTAGATTGATAGAAGTTAGGTTCAACTTAGAATCTCCCTGACGGTCATTATTTATACTCAAACCTGCACCTAAAAATTGATTCTGACCTTTTAAAACATAATATTTTCTATCATATGCCCCACTTAGAGTAAACCATGGGACAGGAACAAATCGCCACTGATCTCTCATCGAAATCATAATGCGATGATCACCATTAAATACACCTGTTAATGCAGGATTGATATTTTGAGGTGAATTATAAAACTGACTATAATGCAAATCCTGTGCATTAAGTTGGGCTGATAAGGCAAAAAACATTGCCAACACAACCGTGGCGTAAGTATATTTTTCTTTCAAAACAAGGATCGTTTTAATATTAAAGTAATAATTATATATATAATCAATTATATAACAGTGATATATGTTTAAATGTTGAAATTCAATTCATTATAACTGTCATACATCAAAATCGTACTACAAAAATAATTAACCTAATAATTGATCAAGAAATATCAAAAGCGATATTACTTAATGAAAAAACTCTTTCTTTTTCGGTTTCGTGCGGGAGCACCATATTTTTGGCCATTTTATCTTTAAAGACTTCATCCAGTTGTTTTATAAGACAAAAAGGCACATGTATTGATAACAATAATGCTTCAATTTTTTTAAAAGAATGTTTAGAGAATCGTTGTTGCAATATATCCTGAAGTTCGTCCCTACGGATTACCCTTTTAGAATTAAAATCAAAATTAGTGAAATCTACCTCTTCGGATATCAGGGTAAACCATAGTTTTTTGAATTGGGAATCACTTCCGACAGCAAGTAAAAATTTCTTTTCTTCAGCAGAAACAAAAATATCGCCATAAGGTGCAATATTCGGATGTAGTGTGCCCATTGGTTTTGGTACGTATCCGACATTGAGGAAGTTTGATGCCTGATTTGCCAACCCAGAGACCCCGCTTTTATATAATGAGATATGCAGGATACTGCCCGATCCTGTTTTTTCTTTTTTCAACAATGCGATCAGGATGGCTTCCTTCATTTGGTGTGCTGCAAATATATCTATTATTGCTACCGGAAGTTTTGCAACATGATCATAATC
>JADKGI010000017.1 GCA_016722285.1 Saprospiraceae bacterium | reverse complement strand
AACTATTTACATGTTTTTGAGAGTCGAAGAAAACACAATATTTGTGAGAAGAAAGAATAAATATGGCAGGTAAATACATGCAAAAAACCGGCTGTGCTTTTGGAAAGTTGTTAGTTTCTTTTCATAACTCTTCGCTTGGTTGGTTATGGAAAAAAATCATTCCATGATCCGCCACGGGCTCTAGTATCGACCGTTATATTATTATGTGCTTAACAATCATAAAACCGACCCGCAAATCTATCGCTCTTCTTGGCTTAGTAAAGTTCAAGCACTATCGGTTTTGATGAAACATTCAATCGCACAATTCCAAAAGCTAAATTATTCACCAAAACCCGATAAGCCGCCACACAGATTTTTGCTGCTTATCGGTTTTTTGCTTATGGTAGGCTGCTTGGACATACACCTACCGATCCTGGTATTAGGTATCACAGGTATCACACATCCTGTGAAAATGATACTATGATACCTTTGATACTACTGGAAAGAAATTATTAATATCCTACCAAATCCAAAGCTGTAGTTGTAAACCCACCCACATTTTTACCACACAATACAAATACAAAGTTAGCTTCGAAATGAAATATGGAAGGTCTGGCTTACCCGATGTTTAACCCGGAACTCTGCGGGTGATCCACCTTATTTATCCCTTACGTTGTAGAGTACCTGTTAGTATGGCTGAGTTGGCTGTGGTACACGTAGTTTTCACCTTATATTATATCTATTATGCATTCTTACCAGACCTTGCTTACATCCAAGCATCCTCTAGTTCATCTAAATCTGAATGGCATGTACAAAAATTATTTTATTTGACACTTCACACATATTCTATGATTTTAAATTTAAACTATCCAAAATTAAACCAAATTTTTGCTCCATCTTCTCTCGACTCATTCACTCACTTCATAGATGCTCCAGAAATAAAACGATGCGCAAAGCTGATTCAAGATGAAAGAAAAGCCAAACACAACAGGAATGGGCTTTTTAAGCATATTTTGTCCTTTTAACAAATGTTTACCCTATGTTTACCCCGGAAAGAAAAAACCCTTGCAAATCATTGACTTACAAGGGTTTATGTGTTGTTGTTGTGATCTGGCTGGGATTCGAACCCAGGGCCCATACATTAAAAGTGTATTGCTCTACCAGCTGAGCTACCAAATCTCCGTTTACAGATGCCTTTCTTTAAAAAGCGACGCAAAGGTAAGTTTATTTTTTATTTCTCAAAAAAGTATCTTACTATTTTTTATACTTTTTAATTTACTTCATTCCATCCCGCATTATAAGTCGATATTTTTCAATCTAAAGTCATGTAATCTTCAATGGGCGGGCAAATACAAATCAGATTCCTGTCTCCATACGCACTATCAACACGGGCTACACTTGGCCAGAATTTACCTCCATTATTCAGATATGGAAGCGGAAATGCTGCTTTAGCTCTCGAATATCCGAAAGTCCAGGTATCGCTGGTGACCATCTTGGCGGTATGGGGTGCATTTGTCAGTACATTGGAGTGCGGATCCATTTCGCCGGAAGCTACATGATCAATTTCTTTCTTTATTTCCAGAAGTGCATCACAAAAACGGTCAAGCTCACCTTTGTCCTCACTCTCTGTAGGCTCGATCATGATAGTACCTGCCACCGGAAACGATAATGTTGGAGCATGAAAACCATAATCCATCAATCTTTTTGCCACATCTTCCGCACTTATACCTACTGATTTAAACTGCCTGAGATCTACAATCATCTCATGAGCTGCCCGACCCATCTCACCGGAATAGAGAATTTGAAATGCCCCTTCAAGCCTTGCTTTAATATAGTTAGCATTGAGGATGGCATACTTTGTTGCATCAGTAACTCCCTGGGCACCCAACATGCGAATATAACCATATGAAATAAGAAGTATGCTGGCGCTACCCCAAGGTGCCGAGGACACTGCATGTATGGCTTTGCTTCCACCTGTTTTTGCAAAAGAATGGCCAGGTAGAAAAGGTGCAAGTTTTGCGTTGACACAGATTGGACCCATTCCAGGGCCACCACCACCATGAGGTATCGCAAATGTTTTATGAAGATTCAGATGGCATACATCAGCACCTATTATTCCGGGGCTGGTTAAGCCTACCTGAGCATTCATATTGGCTCCATCCATATATACAAGTCCGCCATTATCATGTATAAACTGACATATATCTTTAATTGACGCTTCAAATACCCCATGCGTACTTGGGTAAGTAATCATCAGACAAGAGAGTCTGTCTTTATACTGTTCAGCTTTAGATTTCAAATCAGCCATATCCACATTTCCCCTTTCGTCACAGCTGACTACGATTACTTCCATGCCGCACATGACTGCTGATGCCGGATTCGTACCATGAGCGGAAGATGGTATCAGGGCCATATTGCGGTGTCCTTCGTTTCTGTCTTCATGGTAAGCCTTGATCGTTAGCAATCCTGTGTATTCGCCCTGAGCTCCTGAATTAGGTTGTAGTGAGCAGGCTTCAAACCCTGTGATTTCTGACAGATATCCTTCAAGTTCTTTAAATATCTGTTGATAACCCAATGTCTGATCTGATGGGGCAAATGGATGAATCGATGAAAATTCAGGCCATGAAACAGGGATCATTTCGCTGGCAGCGTTTAGTTTCATGGTGCATGAACCCAGTGATATCATAGAGTGCACTAATGAAAGGTCCTTATTTTCGAGTCGTTTAATATACCTCATCATCTTACTTTCAGTATGGTATAATGAAAATACCGGATGAGTAAGGATGTCATCTTTTCGTTCCATTTCCCCAAAAGTGCCTCCTACTTTATTTTCTTGAAAGTCAGTGTTTATACCTGTAATCTGTTCAAAAACGACAATGATCTTTTTTACATCACTCAAACTGGTTGCTTCATCCAACGATATAGTAATTTTATCCTTCGCAGGATAATAAAAGTTAATTCCCGCAGCTTCACTTTGAGATTTTACAGCCTTCACTACCGATTCATCAGCTTTGAGTGTGATCGTGTCAAAATAAGTGCTGTTGATAACATTCAGCTTTTTAAGCTTGAGATTTTCGACCAAAATCCCTGTTAATCTGTTGATTTCACTGGCTATTTGTTTGATACCTTCAGGGCCATGATATACAGCATACATGCCTGCCATGATTGAAAGCAAGGCTTGTGCTGTACATATATTGGAGGTAGCTTTTCTCTTCTGATATGCTGCTCTCTGGTCTGGAGTGGCCATCCTTAATGCAGGGTCACCATTGACATCCACGGACATTCCGATTATCCTCCCCGGTATGACACGCTTGTTATCATCTTTGGTGGCAAAATATGCAGCATGTGGTCCGCCAAATCCTTTAGGAACGCCAAACCTCTGGGTATTTCCCACCACTACATCTGCACCCCAATGTCCCGGAGGCGTTAGCAATGCCAGGCTCATAATGTCTGCAGCTACGATTACTTGGATTTCTTTTTCATTGCATCTGGATGCAAAAGATTTGTAATTATTTACATTTCCTTCACTATCAGGATATTGAATCATGACTCCAAAAAAAGATTTTGAGAAATCAAAAGTTTTCCAATCACCAGTCACCACTTCGATATGTAGAGGTTTTGCCCGGGTTAAGATTACATCCAGCGTTTGCTTATAGACATTTTCATCTACAAAAAATTTAGTAGCAGGATCGTTTTTCCTTTTCTTATTATGAATGCCTTCACACATAGCCATTGCTTCGGCAGCTGCTGTTCCCTCATCCAGCAGGGAGGCATTGGCAATAGGAAGACCCGAAAGATCAGAAACCATCGTTTGAAAATTGAGTAATGCTTCAAGTCTTCCCTGAGCTATTTCAGCCTGATATGGTGTATATTGGGTGTACCATCCCGGGTTTTCGAATATATTTCTTAGGATAACCGTAGGTATAAGGGTGCTATAATAGCCCTGACCAATGTAAGATTTAAAAACTTTGTTTTTGAGAGCTATGGCATGAAGCATAGCCAGATACTGATGCTCAGGTATTGCCTGTGGCAGATTTAAATTTTTATTCATTCTTATTCCAGTCGGCACAGTTTCATTTATGAGTTGATCTAATGAGGATACGCCTATAGTTTTGATCATGGATGCCAATTCAGAAGAGGATATTCCTATATGCCGTTTTGCAAAATTGGTGAGTATGGTTGAAGGCATTTCTATTATTTTGGTTGGTGGTAAAACGATGTGCGAAGGTAAATGTTTTTTATATTTTTACAATTATGATTTTGTTCATATTGACTGGTATTTTCAAAAAAATCTGGCAATTTATCAAAAGAAAATTACATTATTTACAAACAGAATTTTACTAATTGGCAGTAATTTAATATTAAATGCCGTAAGTTTATGTGATTTTTATTGTATTAAGCAATTAAATGAATTATTTGCTGAATCAGTGAATAACAACTAAAATAGTATTTAGTAATCGATTTTATAATTTTAAAATTGGTAATACAGTAAACTAAAATGAAGATATTATGAAGAAAGTCCTTATCTGTATGTTACTTACAGCATTTTCACTTGGTGCCCAGAAAAATTCAGGTGTTTCATTTGAAAAATATTTGAGTCTTAGGCAAGTAGGTGGTGTTCAGGTTTCTCCTGACGGCAATCATGTGTTGTATAATGTAACATCGACAGACTGGAATGAAAATTCTTTTGACACAGAAATATGGCTTAGTCGAAATGGTCATAAGCCTTTTCAATTAACCCAAACATCAAAAGGATCTAGTAATGCCGGAACTTTCAGCCCGGATAGCAAATGGATTAGTTTTATTGCTGACAGAGGAAATAAAGCTCAGATTTATTTAATTTCTGTGGATGGTGGAGAAGCATTTGCCATTACAAAAGATGAAGAAGGCCTATCAAGATATAGTTGGAGCCCGGACGGTAGTAAAATAGCCGTCCTAAAACCTGAAAAGGAGTCGAAGAAAGACAAAAGCATTAAGGAACGGTATGGTTCATTTGGGGTTGAAGGAAAGGAATTTATGCTTACCCATATTTGGGTTATGAATTTCAACCTTGATTCAATTCAGGATGCTGGTCAGCTTCCCTGTTATAATGAGAAAATAGACACCAGCGGAAAAAGACCATCTAATCCTTGCTTCAAAATGCCCAAACCGGAACAATTAACTGAGGGTGATTTTACAGTTGGAGGATTTGAATGGAGCCCGGACAGCAAAATAATTGCTTTCAGTCGTCAACCTGATCCCTTAATAAATTCTTCAATTCATTCTGACATAGGAATGGTAACAATAGAAAATAAGAACATAGAAACGATCATCAATAACCCTGGGGGAGATTTTTTCTCAAATTGGAGTCCGGACGGAAAATCAATATTATACACTAGCTCAGTGGACGACACGCTTTCACACTATTTTAAGAATAACAGGGTCTTTATCTATTCATTAGAAAATAAGCGATCCAAAGAGATTCTCAAAGATGTGGATGAAAATAAAAATATATTTGACTGGAACCCTATGGGTGTCATTTACGGAATTAATCAAAAAATGAAAAGCGCACTTTTCAGATATGATCCGACTAGCGAAGCTACAACAAATATTCAAACGGGTATGGATATTCCCGGTCAGGTGTCATTCAGTAAGGATGGTAGGTCAATGGCGTTAAGCGGAAGGAATTTTGATAAACTTAACGAAATTTATTTTGGGAAAACCGGATCTGAGTCCTCCATTCTTTCTGATGTGAACTCCCAAATAAGTGACTGGAAATTACCACTTCACGAGATTGTCAGTTGGAAAAGTAAAGATGGTACAGAAATAGAAGGGGTATTAATCAAGCCCTCAGATTATGATCCAGGCAAGAAATATCCGTTACTTTTGGTTATACATGGAGGCCCGACAGGTATTGATCGACCTGAACCAACGCCGGGTGGTGTATATCCCATAATGCAATGGTGTGAAAAAGGTGCCATCGTGCTCAGAGTTAATTATAGAGGAAGTGCTGGATACGGGGCAAAGTTTCGAGCCCTGAATGTAAGGAATCTTGGAGTCGGGGATATGTGGGATGTGATGAGTGGTGTCGATTATCTAAATAGTAAAGGCATAGTAGATACTTCCAGAATGGCCTGCATGGGCTGGAGTCAGGGTGGCTATATTTCTGCATTTCTTACAGCAAACACCAATCGCTTTAAAGCCATATCTGTCGGAGCAGGGATTTCTAACTGGATTACATACTATGTGAGTACGGACATTACACCTTTTACAAGGCAATACCTACAATCTACTCCGTGGGAGGATATGAATGTTTATCTGAAAACTTCCCCAATGACAAATATCAATAGAGCCAGTACTCCAACACTGATCCAGCATGGTGAATTTGACCATAGAGTACCCATTTCTAATGCCTATGAGTTGTACCGGGGATTACAGGATAGAAAAATTCCATCAAGGCTAATCGTGTATAAGGGTTTCGGACATGGTATTACCAAACCAAAGGAAAGGCTTGCTGCCATTTGGCACAATTGGCAATGGATTAATCATTATGTCTTTGGAGATAAAATGGAAGAATTGCCGTCAACTGACTGATTTATTTAAGTCAGTCATTATTACCATCAACAAGTTTAATCGGTTTATTCAGTATAGATAGATTTCAAACCACACTATACCTTGAGGCTCAATAACTATTCAGGTGTGTTTCAGGATAAGAAAAGAAATATCCAGATTTGGTAAGCTTTGATATGCAATAAGTGTCAATGATATACCATGTTTCGTATTTGACACACTGACCAATACCCAAAAAACAAAACCTTAGCTATAAATCAATAAAGAAATGATGACCATAAATCGGTATATTGAGTTTATTTAATGAAGTAAGTTATTTTCATAAAAGTTAAGGTTAAACCATACCTAATTTGGAAAATATGTAAGATATTATAAATAAAATGTAATCTATACTTGACAATATGTAATTTATAGCATATATTTGTGTTTTAATACATTTAAACTTAAAATTATGAACACAAATCTGTTATTGCCCGATTTTTATAAAAAATTAGGATGGCTTTTATTCATACCTTCTTTTATACTGGGTTTCTTCGTATTATTTTTTGATTTAAAATTTGATTGGTTAGGCAGCGAGGTATTTGCCATCTATTCAGGAAGTGGCATCAAAATATTAAATGAGGCTGAAAAAGGCATGTTTTTTACTTTTATTTCAGGCAATTATACTCAAACTGTAGTTGGTGTAGTATGCCTTCTGTCTTTGATAATGATTGCATTCTCTAAAGAAAAAACAGAAGATGAATTTATAAGTAGGACCAGAATGGATTCGCTTCTTTGGGCCACTTACATAAATTATTTTATTCTGATTTTTTGTTTTCTATTCTTTTTTGATTTTGAGTTTTTATATATTATGATATTCAATATGTTTACCATCCTGATATTTTTTATCTTCAGGTTTAATTACATTCTGTATCAGGACCGAAAAACCATAAATTATGAAAAATAATCTCAAAGTCGAAAGAGCCATCAAAAACGTCACACAGGAGGAACTTGCCCATATTATCGGAGTCTCAAGACAAGCAATAAATTCTATTGAAGCCAGCAAATATGTTCCTTCCACATTACTGGCATTAAAGCTTTCGCGTTATTTTGGCAAACCAGTCAATGACATATTTACTTTGGAGGAAGGGGATTAGTCTCCCTAAACCATGCTAAGGTATCAGTACTTTTATTATTTTGCTGTACTTAACAACCATATCTCCATTTTGAAGAAGTGAAATATAGGGTAATACATCACCTTCTACATTGATAATATCAGCAAATTTTCCAGACCAGTATGTGGCTGCTATTATGATATATGTAGCGTCTATTATAAATTCATTTGCCCAATCGTCCTGCTCATTCCAGTTATTCTGACAATGGAATTTCATAGGAATTCCTCTATTAGCAACGACTATCAGTGTTACTCTGGTAGCACTGATTTGCTTTACTTTTTTCTCATTAATTGGTTTCCTTACCGGAGTAAGCTGGAAATAAGGCATACTACCGGCGTATCGCATCGTTGATTTGATAAAGCCCGGACTTACAAAGCAGTAATTGCTCAATGTTATTATACTTCATGACTATCTTTTAGCGTATATTAGCATATGCGATGTAGATTTTATATCATGACGGCCGTATTGGCACTTATTTTTTTTGATCTGGCTGGTCAAAGTGTCTCTGGGTCTCCGCTCAAATTTAAGTTCGCAAACCTTAACAATTGCAGGATAAAGGTGGACAGCCTGACAGTGCTGCCCGGTACTGTGGTGGTGACATCTGGCACGGATACGATCAATGATTTTACCATTGATAACAATTATATAATTTTTGACAGTGCGGCATGTGAAGCATATCTGAATAAGGATATAAGCATTCGTTACAGGACATTCTCTTTTGATATAAGTAAACCCTATTTCGTCATAGATTCATCCCAACTCACTTACAAGGAAAAAGCAATTGTAACAGGTTATGAATACCGTCCTTCAGATAATAAAAATGCCTTAATTGAATCTAAAGGCCTCGACTATCGAGGCAGTTTTTCACGTGGACTTTCAGTGGGTAATAGCCAGAGTCTGGTACTCAATTCAAATTTTGATATGCAGCTCATCGGTGATCTGGGGAATGGGCTCAAAGTAGTAGCGGCTATATCAGATGAAAATTTACCTATCCAGGCCCAGGGTAATACCCAGCAGCTGCAGGAATTTGATAAGGTATTCATTCAGGTCAGCAAAGATCGTACTTCTGTCACTGCCGGTGATTATGAACTAAGGAGACCGGAGAGTTATTTTATGAATTACTTCAAAAAACTGAAAGGTATAACGCTTGCATCTACCTTCGACGCCAGCAAAAAAATAGAAATATTTACTAAAGGAAGTTTTGCTATTTCCAGGGGTAAATTTTCGAGGCAGACATTGCCCACCAAAGAAGGAAATCAGGGACCTTATAGACTTCAGGGCAATAACGGAGAGCGATTTATTATAGTTCTTGCGGGCACTGAAAAAGTATATTTTAATGGAATTTTACTCACCCGAGGATTTGATTATGACTATGTGATAGATTACAACAGAGCCGAAATCACTTTTTCGCCTACGCGCATCATAGCCCGGGACAGTCGTGTCATCATTGAATATGAATATACAGATATAAATTATCTCAGATCACTCTATGCCACGCAGACAGAGTTCAAAGGGGATAGATGGAAGGCAAATTTTAATTTTTATTCTGAGCAGGACAGTAAAAATGCAACCGGAGATTTACAGCTTGATTCTACAGATATACGAATTCTTGAACTAAGTGGTGACGATCTTTCCAAATCAGTCAGATCGAGTCTCAGGACAGTCTCTGATGATGAAAAGAAAGAAGCCAATCGCATATTGTACAAAGGGATACCTGACCCCTTAGATCCATCTTCAATATTGCTGGTATTTACAGAAAATATCGACAGTGCCTCATATACGGCCGTTTTTTCAGAGGTAACGGTGGGGAAGGGTGATTACATCATAGACAACACCAAAAACAAAAATGCCCGTATTTATAAATATGCTGGCAAAGGTTTGGGCACTTATCTGCCTGTTATTCAACTGATACCACCTGAACAAAAGCAACTCATCACATTAAACGGGACATACAGCATAGCAAAAAATTCCAAAATTTTTGGAGAAATAGCACTTAGTAATCTGGACATTAACAGAAGATCGCCAATTGATAACGGTGACAATACGGGTATTGCTTCGCATATAGAAATAAATCACTTGATAAGACTGGATGCTTCCGGAACATGGCAACTCAAAGGAGACATACAGCATGAGTTTTTGAGTAAAAATTTTAATGCACTAAACCCATTCAGATCTCCGGAATTTACCCGTGACTGGAACACAGGGTTAATTACTTCCAGGGCTGACGAAAATCTTTTGCTGGCAAAAATCAGCCTGACCGGAAAGTCGGGACTGAATATTGATTACGGGTATAACAGCTATGAGAAGCACAATCTGTACACGGGGACTAAACATTCAGGGCTTTTCAATTATCAGAGTGCAAGGTTCAAACTCAGGACATTCAGCAATCTACTTAACTCAACTTCTGCCTATTCTGATCAAACCACACGGTTTTTCAGACCTAACATTACTTCGGCTTACAAAATTGATAAGGGCGGCAATTGGTCTATTGGTGCTGAATATGATGGAGAATCAAATACAATCCGAGGCATCAGTACAGATACCCTTCGCAAAACCAGCTATGCATATCACCTGATAAAAGCTTATTTAGCCAGTGATTTTAATAAAGATTTTGCCTTAAAGATTGCATATAGCGTCCGGAATGATTTTTTTGCCAGAATAGATCAACTGTACAAAGCATCTGAAGCCCGGGAGCTTGAATTAGCAGGAAAATGGCTGGCATCATCCCGATCCGATCTGTCGTGGAGTGTGACAGGAAGACATCTGGATATAATTGTCAATGATTTGCTACCCAACGACAAAAGCAAACAGACCGTTCTTGGCAGACTGGATTATTCATTTTCAGCCATAAATCAGGGTATCAGGTCCACCACTTCTTACAATACAAGCTCTGGTCAGGAACCCAGAATTGAATATGTATTTCAGAAAGTTGAAAGAGGACAGGGAGACTATTTTCTCATCACTCAATCCGAAAATCCAAATCTGAGCAACGTGCAGGATTTCAGATATGACCCATCTAACCCGCTGTCAAATTACATCAGACTTACACTTACAAATAATGAATTTGTCCGAACAAACAACATAGAAATTAATCAAAGTTTGTCGATAGATCCCTCAAAATTTATTATTCTTAAAGAGGGCCGGAAATTTTCAAAATCGTATAAATTTTTTTCAAGATTTTCTACATTATCCAATTTCAGGATTACTAAAAAGCAGATGGACAATATTGACAGCCCACTCTTGTCCTATCTTGATTTTAGCTTGAATGATACATCACTTGTTGCTTATAGTGCATTGAATACCAATACAATATTCTTTAACAAAGGAAATGTAAAATATGATATTCAATTTGGCAACAGGAACAATCAAAATAGAATCGTTCAGGTAAACGGTAAAGAAGATCGTGGGCTGGATGATTTATTTATCCGCTCTAGATGGAACTTAAAAAATTCAGCTGACATTTTTTTTATAGTCGAAAAATCTGTCAAGTCATATCGATCTGAAGCTTTTGGGGACAGAAATCTCGATATTGTTATATACAGAGTAAGGCCAGAAGTAAGTGTCCGGCCATCTTCAAATGTGAGAGTGGTTTTGAAATATAACTATCAGAATAAACAGCAGAAAATATTGTCAAAAGATGTCGCCAAAATAAATGAGTTGTCTGCAGAATTTACGCAACGTAAAGCCAATGAATATAGCTTTGATGCTTCTTTGAGTTTTGTCAGAATAAATTTCACTGGGATAGCCAATTCACCAATAGAATATGACATGCTGGAAGGCCTTAAAAACGGCAGAAATTATCTATGGAATATTGCCTATACAAAAAGGATAGCTAAAAACATTGATCTTACCGTCAATTATGAAGGCAGGAAAACAGGTATATCACCAGTAGTTAACGTAGGAAGGGCACAAATAAAAGCTTCATTTTAAAAGGCAAATCGTTATTAATTTCAGCCCAATCATCAGATAAAGGCATTAGATTTAATTCTACACCAATTTATTGGTAATAAAGCTGTTGTTCTAAACTTGAGTCAACTCCGATAAGTATAATGTTGCCACAAAAGCGCAAAAACACAAAAAATCACTACTATCAAACAGTTGATAATCATTTCTTTGAGAACCTTTGTGACTTTGAGTCTTAGTGGCATTTCTTTATTTTTGACTTTTCGGAATGGACACAAACTTTAAATTATTTTATTACAATCACTTTTCTGGAAAGTATAACCTTCCCTTCAGCTGTGTATTTTAAAAAATATATGCCTGACTCAAAAGCTGAAATATCAACATTGAAAGAAGAATTTTCTACCCATTTCTTTTCTAAGATTTTCCCCAAAGAGTTCAAAATTGATATCTGACTTTTCTCTACTATAGGTTGCGGAATTGTTATATGAAGAATCTCTTGAGCCGGATTTGGGTAATATGAGATATTAAATATCTGTGAGCTTTGGTTTTCAACATTTGAGGTGATGTCCAGGTTTATCTGGCAATTTGAAGTACTTTGACCATTAACCAATGCATCAGACAGGCAATTTAAATAGCACTCTAAATTGGTATATCCTTCAACACCAGTTATGAGACTCGAAAGTTGTGTTCCATTATGATCCTGAATGAGTGGATTCAGACCTTTGAGTTTCTCCCAGTAGTCCGGTATGCCATCACCATCTGAGTCCAAAGGGGGATTTTTCGAAGTTGGATGTAAAAATGTATCTCCATAATGATCCTCGTTTTGGCTTTTTAGGTCAAACATGCCTGTATTGACAAAAGACATCAACCTGTTATCCATCTGATCTCTGGGAAAGGCACCCGCATTTTTGAACATATAAGATCTGAGTTCGATTATGGGCTGATATGTTATCGTAGGGAAATCAAATCTTGAAGTTGCTTTCTGTGCTATACCATTTGTGGTATTCGGATTGTATTTATTGAAATCGTTGCAACAATAAAAGAGTTGATAATCTTTATATTGTGGATACAAATTCAATTGATTTCCCGAAAAATAAAGTTTATTGGCCGAAAGGCTTAACATGTCAAAGTGAAACATGGCATTTCCAAAACCTGAATTTGCATAACTATAATTGTTGACGGCATTCATTCTGAGATTAAAAAATCCATTTTGGCCAGTGGTCCCTTCATACCAAAGTTCTATCTTCGGGTCCCAAATCAAGTTTTCTGAAAGCTCTAAATTTATAGTTTTTCCATTGCAATACGATGTTTCGCAACTTATTTCGGGCATACGTCCTCCTATTCTATTCCATATATTGTGGTGGATACTAAGACTATCTAGGATAGCACCGGACGACGAATAGTTGATGAGCATTCCACCCAATTCCCAATGACCGCCAAGAGTTTCAGCCAATAAACAATTTTGAATCGTCAGTTTGGAAGATCTGCTGATATCTACTGCTTCATCACTGGCATGCCCAAATGAACAATGATCTATGATGGCATTTTGGACTCCTCCGAGCGTGATCCCATCTTCAGCAATCCAATAATTGGAAGGGTATTTTTTTATATCCCCGATTCTGGATCTCAGATGACGAATGATGATGTTGGAAGCAGACTTCTGGTCACCATTATAGCTTTGAAACCCCCGGACGATGATTCCTGAAGGAGATGTTTGCCCTGCAAGCGTAAAATCTCCATTTCCAATCGGGACTTCCATTGTTCCCGGGATGATACCCGATACTTTAAATAGTATATATCTTTTTCCAGTCTCATTTAGTGCCGCCTGTAGAGAACCCGCCCCACTTACATTTAAGTTTGTCACATAGATTACCCTTCCGTTCCGACCACCTGTAGCCTTAGAGCCGAAACCTTCAGCACCCGGAAAAGAGGCTATCTGTGCAAAGATGGAAGTAGTAAAAATTAATAAAACTAAAGCTGAAAATAATTTTTTCCTTTGTTCATAAGTTGATTCTTTTAAAAATTGCTTCTTAGCAAAAGCTGTTTAACCACTTCGATAACGAATTATCACCAGGATATCCTAATGAAAAATTACAATTATTTATCTGAATATATTCAAAACAAGTACAACTTATTATGAATCAAACCACATAGAGAGAATTGCAATCTAAAAACTTCTAATAATTTGCCACTCATAAGACGGTATTTTATGGTATTTTTGCTATATTATTTGCTGGTTTTGATTAATTTAAAAGATGACAATACGACTTTGTTTAATTCTTAAAGCACTTCATTTTGTCTTAATACTTTTTTTTAGCCTAAGCGTATATGCACAGGATTCAAGGTGGTCAATCAATGCCGATCGAGGTATAACCTGGACTGTCGGTTCAGGCGAAGTGCATCAGGATAATATTGAAATGAGTGGAAAGTACATATCAGGGGTGATCCACTATGGCGTAAACCCGGATAGCAGCTTTGTTGTAAAAAGAAATCTCGTCTGGCCAATGCTGCGTACGATACCCAACAATACCCATGCCAGTCTGATAAGGACTTTTTCTTTTGATATTGTGAAAATGATTTCGATCAATGAAAAACCTGTAGCATCAGAAAAAATTATTGAAATAATTTTAGATGGAAAAATTACAATAAAAAGCAGACTGGATCAGAATATACATTTGACAAGAATCATGTTTCCTTCGACAGATAAGCCGGTTTTTTGTGAAAAATATATAATGAAAAATGATGGCCCAAAAGCAATTTGGGTAGAAGTCCCGAAAATAGAGTCAATCATTGAAACCCCTTCAGAAAAAGGCACCGATGGAATTTACAAAATTATGTTGACCACTTCTGTTTCAGGACCATTTCTCATAAACCCCGGAGAGTCTGTAAATTTTTATCAGACTATAAGAGGCGTGAGAAATGAGATTCAATATTTCATATTGGATGTAGAGTCGGAACTGCATGCCAGGGATGCTTTAATTGGTGATTTTTGGAATAACCTGGTATTGGAAACGCCGGATTCGATTTTGAACACGGCATTTGCATTTGCTAAGATCAGAGCATCTGAAAGTATCTATGAGACAAAGGGCGGACCTATGCATGGACCTGGAGGGCTCATGTATTATGCTGCGATCTGGGCAAACGATCAGGCAGAGTATATAAATCCGTTCTTTCCATACCTGGGGTACTTATATGGTATCGAATCTGCCAAAAACTCATTCAGACATTTTGCACGGTATATAAATCCTGAATTTAAACCAATACCTAGTTCTATCATAGCCGAAGGAACAGACATGTGGGATGGTGCAGGTGATAGAGGTGATGCCGCAATGATAGCATATGGAGCCGCCAGATTTTCAATGACATACGGCGATAAGGCCACAGCAGAAGAACTATGGAAACTTATCGAATGGTGTCTGGAGTTCTGCAGACGAAAACTCAATACTTCAGGTGTAGTAGCTTCAGATTCAGACGAATTGGAAGGGCGTTTTCCGGCAGGAAGTGCAAATCTGAATACGTCAACGTTATATTATGACGCTTTGATTTCTGCCGCACTTCTCGGACACTCTTTAAATAAGAATAAAAAGCAATTGGATGGTTATGCAGCTCAGGCTATCAAGCTCAGGAAAAACATTGAAAAGTATTTCGGGGCCAATGTGATGGGATATAACACTTACAGGTATTATGCAGGTAATGACGTATTACGGGCATGGATTTGCACTCCTTTGACAGTAGGTATATTTGACAGGAAACGGGGGACTATAGAAGCCCTTTTTTCTCCTGGCCTTTGGACTGATGACGGATTGGCTTCACTATCAGGCGATAAGACATTTTGGGACAGATCTACATTATATGCCCTGAGGGGAGTTTTTGCAGCCGGCGAAACTTCAAAAGGATTAAAATTTTTGAAGTATTATTCTGCAAGGCGATTACTTGGCAACCATGTTCCATATCCGGTAGAAGCATATCCGGAAGGCAATCAAAGACATCTGTCGGCAGAAAGTGCTTTATACTGCCGAATATATTTAGAAGGTATATTTGGCATCAGGCCTACTGGACTTAATAGCTTTAAGATTACCCCTCATCTGCCGGCAGACTGGGAATATATGCGATTGAAGAGGGTACATGGCTTTCAGAAGACATTTGATGTAGAGGTTGAGAGAAATGAAGCAGATATTAAGCTGACTATTTTGATTAATGGAAATATATTTTTTGAAAAAATAATTAAAAATGGAGATTCAACAGAAATTATATTCTGATATTATAAATTTGTATTTGTTTTTACAATAATTCCTATTGGGGCTGTAATATGCAGATTCTACTACCCCGTATTTATATTAATATAAGTAAGTGGTTGAAATGCAACTTATTGCATCTGATTTGAAGTTTGGGCTACAAAACATTCTAAACAATGATCAATATTGCAGAGTTATAATTTGACAATAAAAACTAATATACATGACAAATACTTGTAAGTACTCCAATAATTATTCATCATCATATTTTAAAAGAATGAAATTTTTCGCAATTTTTTTACTATCAATTACTTATGCAGCATTGAATGGACAGATATCTACCATTTCTTCCCCGGGAAATATAGTTACACTGACATTTTCTATGAATCCGGATGGTCAGCCTCAGTATTCGATATTGTATAAAGGAAAAGAAGTAATCCAAAATTCGACTTTGGGTGTACTGTTTGCCGAAGGTAAAATGGTAAATGGCCTTTTAGTAACCGGCATGGATACGACTTCATATAATGACAAGTGGACTCCAGTGCTGGGTGAGGTCAAAACCATACAAAATAATTACAAACAACTTGTAGTAAAATTGATGGATAACGGCGATAAGCCTAAAGAAATGAGCATTATTTTCAGGGTATTTGATGATGGAGTTGGTTTCAGATATCATTTTCCTTTTCAAAAAAATCTGGCACATTTTGTTGTGACTGATGAGTTGAGCCGATTTCACCTGACAGGTGACCATAAGGCATGGTGGATACCTGCAGATTATGATACCAATGAATATACATATTCCACATCCAGATTGAGTGAAGTGAATGCCAAAAAACAGAGTGACTTGCATCTGGAAATAGGGGTCAGAAAAGTGGTGGATGAATATGGAGTGCAGACGCCTTTGATGATGAAAACAGCAGAAGGACTATATATAAATATCCATGAAGCGGCACTGGTCAACTATCCTGCTATACAGTTGCACGTCGATAAAATAAATCATGAATTAAGCAGTAGTCTGGTACCTGATACCTATGGAAATAAAGCATATCTTCAGGCTCCTTTTTCTACTCCATGGCGCACCATTATAATCAGTGATAAATCAACAGATATACTTAGTTCAAAACTTATACTTAATCTGAACGAACCTTGCAAAATCAAAGATATAAGTTGGGTCAAGCCTTGCAAAATGATAGGCATTTGGTGGGAGATGCACGTCGGAAAAAGTACCTGGGACTATGCTGGCACCCAGGACATGCATAGCTGGGAGAATCTGTCAAATTTAAAACCGACAGGCAAACACGGTGCCACAACAGCCAATACAAAAAGATATATTGATTTTGCAGCAAAAAATGGTTTTGATGGAGTTTTGGTAGAGGGCTGGAATGTAGGTTGGGAAGATTGGAACGGTAAGTGGAAAGAGGATGTTTTTGATTTTATTACTCCTTACCCTGATTATGATGTAAAAGAGTTAAGTGCGTATGCGGCATCTAAAAAAATCAAAATCATAATGCACCATGAGACTTCAGGCTCAGTGACAAATTATGAGCGATGGATGGATAAAGCTTATAGTTTTATGAAAGAAAATGGATATGATGCGGTAAAGACCGGCTATGTTGGAAAAATTATTCCACGTGGCGAACATCATGATGGCCAGTGGATGGTCAACCATTACAATAGGGTAGCTGCTAAGACAGCAGAGCAAAAGATCATGGTGGACATGCACGAACCTGTCCGGCCTACGGGGATGAACAGAACATACCCGAACTGGTTTGCTAATGAAGCGGCAAGGGGCAATGAATTTAATGCATGGAGTACCGGGAACCCACCAGAACATGAAACGATTCTTCCTTTTACCCGATTGATGGGTGGCCCAATGGATTATACACCGGGAATATTTCAGATCAAACTGGAAAAGTATGGCAAAAAGGATAATTACGTCCATACAACATTGGCCAAGCAACTAGCATTATACGTGACCATGTATAGTCCGCTTCAGATGGCAGCAGACCTACCTGAGAATTATGAAGCCCAACCGGATGCATTTAAGTTTATAAGAGATGTAGCTGTTGATTGGGATGATACGAAGATTATTGAAGCGGAGCCTGGTGATTTCATAACGATCGCACGCAAGGCGAAAAGAAGTAAAAAGTGGTTTGTAGGAGCTATCACTGATGAAAATAGCAGAGTAGCAACGGTACCTCTTGACTTTTTGGATAAGGGATCCAACTATGTGATTACTATCTATAAGGATGCTTCCGACGCACATTGGTTCAAAAATCCGATGGCTTACAGAATTGAGAAATTTTTAGTTGATTCAGGTTCTACATTGAACATTCCTTTGGTGGAAGGTGGCGGATTTGCAGCAAGTGTCATACCTGCTACTCAAACCAACATTAAGGGTCTGAAAAAATATGAATAACTTAAGTTTGTAGATAAATCTATAACAAATTTGCTTTCCAATTCAATTTGGTTTTCAAATTAAAACCTTTTTTCAATAGTTTTACTTCTCTTCTTTTGTTCTGACGAAAATGAAAAGTCCAATCAGTCGGTGAAACATATATGGCATCCTTGCAAATAAAAAAGTTTGGAACTAAATTAATTGTATTCTAAGAATGCTTAGTGAATAAAAAAGGGCTGATTCAATGTTGAATCTGCCCTTTTTCTTCTATTAAATTTTCTAATAATTATTTTTTCTTCTTAACGGTTTGATCCGCTTTTGCTTCTGCCGCAGCTGCAGCTTTCAATGCCCTTGGAATTTCTATCAGAGCTACCGGAGTCGCTCCGTTATTGATAATAGTCACACCTTTAGGTACGATGATTTCTCTGACCCTCAGTGCCTGTCCAAGATCAAGTTTTGAGATATCTGCTTTCAATTCATCTACAAGAAATTCAGGCGTTGTCTTGATCTTTATTTTACGCAGTTGTTGAATAAGTTTTCCTCCCAATTTTACTCCCGGAGAAACGCCTTTGAAATTTACCGGCACTTCGACCTTAATTGGCGCTTTATCTATAAGTCTCAGAAAATCAATATGTAGAATCTGATCAGTGACCGGGTGAAATTGCACGGATTTCAAAATGGCTTTATAACCTTTCCCATCAATTTCCAGATCGGCAAGCTTAAACTCCGGAGTATATATCAGATGTTTGACAGCAGCAGGTGTCACGGTGAAATGAATCACTTCATCCCCACCATACATTACTGCCGGCAATGTGCCATTATTTCTATCGTTTCTTGATCCTTTTTTTCCAAACTCAGACCTGGAAGTTCCTTGAATTTGCAGAGTTACCATATATAATATACTTGACGTTGTTTCTAAAGAGCCGCAAAGATAAGTTTTTCAGTTGTTTAATGTATGTCTTTGGGGTATTTTTTTTAAAATCGTAGGCTATATTTAGCACAAAACTTGTCTTAGAGCACTTTTTATATGTTCTTATCTACAAAAAGAGCTGCTATTGATTTATATTCATGGGTATTTCTGATGGCTCTGGCAAAAAGTTTGGCACAGGACAAAACCTGAATCTTGTCTGATTGATGTTGCAAAGGAATACTGTCAGTCACAATGAGTTCTGAAATTTGCGAATTATTTATGTTCTCATATGCATTACCCGAAAGTACCGGATGTGTCAGCATCGCTTTTACACTCTTCGCTCCCTTTTCCATCAGTGCATCTGCTGCTTTACATAGGGTGCCGGCCCGTATCTACGATATCATCTACAAGGATGACATCTTTACCCAAAACATCCCCTATCACTGTGATGCTGCTTACTTCATTTGCAACACGACGTTCTTTGTCACAAATGACCAGATCTCGCTCGAAATATTTGGCAAAACTTCTGGCTCTTTTGACACCCCCTACATCAGGCGAAGCAAATGTAACGTTACTCAAATTCTGCTTTTTCAGAAATGGCATAAAGATAGCTTCACTCTTCAAGTGATCAACCGGTATATCAAAAAATCCCTGGATTTGCTCTGCATGCAAATCCATAGTCATGATTCGATTAACTCCTGAAGCCTGCAGTATATTGGCCACAAGTTTAGCCGAAATTGGAACACGTGGTTTGTCTTTTCTGTCTTGCCTTGCATACCCGAAATAGGGTATAACGGCTGTAATATATCCTGCAGAAGCTCTCTTGGCAGAATCTATCATAAGCAATAATTCCATGATATTGTCAGCCGGACCAAAGGTAGATGTTATAAAAAAAGTGTATGAACCTCTTACTGATTCATTGATGACCACCTGCATCTCGCCATCCGAAAAAGTTTTAACAGAAATGTCTCCAAGTGGATAGCCATAATAATCTGAGATACGTTCGGCAAGATAACGGGATTTAGTCCCTGAAAAAAGTTTTACTTCAGGCATGAGTGGGCAAGCATTAAATTTAATCACAAACATACAAGAAATAAGAAAAAAGCCACCAGGAAATGTTGATTGTTTCTATTTTATCTGCTTTTTACAGTTAAAATTACACCAGAACGACTGACTTGAATACATATATTGTTATTTATAAAACATGATAAATACATCTTGTATCAATTTATCCCTACATTTGCAAGCTTGTGAAAATATAATGATTTCAACCGTCCCCAGTTCGGCATACTTAAAGATACATATTGCTGTTTTATTATTTGGGTTTACAGCTATACTAGGGGATATGATTCAGTTGCCGGCCATAGTCATAGTTTGGTGGCGGGTTCTTATTACATCATTCAGTCTTCTTTTCTTTATCAGATTTGGCAAAACAATAAGACAATTATCAAAAAAGCTGATTAGAACTTATGTGATTATTGGCATCATTATCGGCTTACATTGGATATGTTTTTACGGATCTGTCAAACTGTCTAATGCTTCAGTTTGCCTGATTTGTATGAGCACCACTTCTCTGTTTACATCGATTATAGAGCCATTTTGGGCGAGAACAAAGTTTAATAGGTTTGAACTTTTTACCGGTGCTATGATTGTACCGGGTATGCTACTTGTAGTTAATAGTATTGACATAAAATATATGGCAGGTGTATGGGTTGGACTTTTGTCAGCATTGCTGGCTGCTGTATTTTCTACACTCAACAAAGCAAATATAAAAGGAGCTGATCCCTATACTATTTCTTTTATCGAATTGTCGGGAGCCTGGGTAATGGTGAGTATTCTGTTGGGTGGAATGCATCTGACCAACCTACCAATAGATCATTTTATTCCGCCTTCTGTTAGTGATTGGGTTTACCTCCTTGTCCTGGCACTTTTATGCACTACTTTAGCCCATGTTTTGACGCTTCAGTCCCTGAATCACCTCTCTGCCTTCTCGTCAAATCTGGTTATAAACCTTGAACCTGTATATGGTATCCTCCTTGCTATAGTTATACTTAAAGAACACAAAGATCTCAATACTATGTTTTATATCGGGGCATTAATTATCATAATGACCGTATTATTGCACCCTGTTTTAAATAAGAAATTCAACACTAAAACATCATATTAATGCAGGATTTATTAGACAATATTTACCAATACTCGGAAAAGCAATCAAAGCATGCCGATCCCCTTTTAATGGAAATAGAACGGGCTACACATCTCAATACTCTGGCACCCCGTATGCTATCCGGACATCTGCAGGGTAGTTTTCTAACTATGTTAAGTAAATTGAAACAACCTGATATAATACTTGAAATCGGAACTTTTACCGGATATTCTGCTATATGTCTGGCAAAAGGTCTGAAACCCGGTGGCAAACTTTACACCATAGAGTATGATCCGCAGCACGCTGAATTAGCAGGGAGCTTTATCGGCAAGTCAGCCTTTGCATCTGATATTGAAATTCTGATTGGTGATGCCAGAGAGGTGATACCGGAGATGGATGTTCGCTTTGATCTGGTATTTATAGATGCAGATAAGGAATCTTATAGTCAATATTATGATCTGGTCATTGATCATTGTAATTCCGGTGCTTTGATTCTTGCCGACAATGTGCTCTGGAGTGGCAAAGTATTGGATGAGATAAAAGATAATAAAACACAGTGTATTCATGATTTTAACAATAAAATATTGAACGACCCGAGAGTGGAAAACCTGATTTTACCCTTGAGAGATGGAATAAATATGATCAGGAAGATATAAATTATCCGCCACCTACAGAGGCTAGTTGCACTATCAATCCATTGATTTCATTTGTTATTTTTATCTGGCAGCTTAGTCTGGAATTGCTTTTTACAAAAAATGCCTGGTCCAGCATATGTTCCTCGTCTTCAGAAGGTTCGTCCAGATCGTGTTCACTTTTCACATAAACATGGCAGGAAGCACAAAGTGCCATACCACCACAAATACCTTCCACAGGAAGCTCGTATGATTTGCAAATTTCCATGACATTCATGGACATATCAGTTGGGGCTTTAAGCAAATGTTGTTTACCTTCCCTGTCTATGACAGTAATATCAATCATGTTCTCCATAGGTAATCTTCGAAAAGAATTATTATAAGCGGGCAAAGATAATAGAAATTGCTACTCATGTTTGTCACATCAGTCACATAATATCAGTGGGAGGGGATATTATTAAAATCCTGCTACCCCGGAGACGGTAGTATATTTGAATGAGAGCTTCTGATCAGGATGGATATATCTGAATGCAGATTGAGCCATCAGTGTTGCTTCATGAAAGCCACATAGTATGAGTTTCAGCTTACCCGGGTAGGTATTTATGTCCCCAATGGCATAAATTCCTGCAATATTGGTGCTATAATCAAAAGTGTCCACTACTATAGCATTATCCTTTATTCTGAGCCCCCAGTCAGACATTGGACCCAGTTTGGGAGAAAGTCCAAATAAAGGGATAAAATTATCAGCGTTATGTGAGTAATCTTCCTTTCCCTCTTCTTCGATAATAATTTCTTTAAGTACACCATTACCCCGCAGACCTACAGCCTGTGCATTGGTAATCAGATTTATTTTACCTTTTCTGGCCAGATCCATTACTTTATCAACGGAATCAAGCGCACCTCTGAAAGAAGTTCTTCTGTGTACTAGTGTTACTTCATCAGCAATATCGGATAAAATGATGCTCCAATCCAGAGCAGAATCGCCGCCACCGGCTACAAGAACTCTTTTGCCCTTATACTTTAAGGGGTCTTTGATGATATAATCAACCCCTTTGTCTTCAAATAAGTCAATATTATCAATGGGTGGCTTTCTGGGTTCAAAACACCCTAAACCACCAGCTATTGCGACCACGGGTGCGTATATTGTAGTGCCTTTGCTGGTGGTAAGTTTGAAGTTATCGTTCTCGGTTTTTTCAAGTTTTTCAGCTCGCTCACCTAATGTGAATCCGGGCTTGAATGGTTCAATTTGCTTCATCAGATTATCCACTAATTCGCTTGCTAGAATTGTTGGGTATCCCGGTATATCATATATTGGTTTCTTGGGGTAAATTTCAGATAATTGACCACCTGGCTGACCCAGAGAATCTACTAAATGACATTTAAGTTTTAGCAATCCTGCCTCAAAAACTGTAAAAAGCCCCACTGGTCCGGCACCAATAATTAGAATATCAGTATGAATCATTCAAAATTATCTGTTCATAATTATGTTGAAAAGCAAATTCTTCAGCATAAAAAATCTACATTAAAACATAATGTGACTAAATATGGTTGCAAAAATACAATATTTGTGATAAATATGCAATAGGGAATTTTTTAAACATGAATAATGACAGTTGTGATGTGCAAACCCCCTTATCAAACCTAACTTTGTCTAATTTATTTTTACAATATGATCACCAATATATTATTTGGTATAATAATCATCCACATCAACGTCGGGTTTGGATTCATGTTTTGGAAACTCAGTGGTACTGTACATGAAGATCATGATTCTGGAAATACTGACCATCTCTGAAAATATATATAAGGACTAAAATATTTAGGCAAAATTGTTATTACCTTCAAACATTTTTAAAGGATTCTAAAATTTATTACCTTTAAAGCACAATAAAGGAACCGTAAAAATGCTATCAAAAACTTTTGCCAGTGCTGTACATGGGGTTGAAGCCCGTACCATTACAGTAGAAGTAAATGCCGGAGGAATGGTGGCGGCAGGGAAACAAATGTATTGGCTGGTAGGTCTTCCGGATAATGCAGTGAAAGAAGGCTGGCAACGTATTGAGGCTTCAATCAAAAATATAGGACTCAATGTACCTCGGGTAAAACTGGTAGTAAATCTGGCTCCAGCAGATATCCGTAAAGAAGGGTCAGCATATGACCTGCCGATTGCCATCGGAATCCTGGCATCAACGGGACAGGTCAAAACCGATCAGCTTGATAAGTTTTTATTTATGGGTGAGCTAGCACTGGACGGTGGACTGCGGCCTATTAAAGGAGCACTTCCTATTGCTATTCAAGCCAGAAAAGAAGGCTTCACTTCCCTCATTGTTCCCAAAGCTAATGCCCGTGAAGCCGCAATAGTTGATGGTATTGTTGTTTACGGAGTAGAAAACCTGAAAGAAGCTATAGACTTTTTAAATGGAGTAAAAGATCTGACCCCCGTTATTTATGATACAAGGGAAGTTTTTATTGATACCAGCAATAAGTATGCTGTCAATTTCAGCGATGTCAAGGGGCAGGAAAATATAAAACGGGCTCTTGAACTGGCGGCAGCAGGTGGACACAACGTAATCCTGATTGGTCCACCCGGAGCCGGCAAAACCATGCTGGCAAGAAGATTGCCAACCATCCTCCCGCCGCTCAATCTTTATGAAGCATTAGAGACTACAAAAATACATTCTGTTGCCGGGATATTGGGGGCGGACTCGTCCCTTGTAACGGAGAGACCTTTCAGATCTCCACATCATACTATAAGTGATGTAGCCCTGGTAGGCGGCGGTTCCAATCCCAATCCTGGCGAAATTTCTCTGGCTCACAACGGAGTTTTATTCCTGGATGAGCTGCCCGAATTTAAACGACAGGTTCTTGAAGTGATGCGGCAACCAATGGAGGAAAGAAGAGTAACTATATCCAGGGCAAAAGTTTCTGTCGATTACCCGGCAAGTTTTATGCTCATAGCGTCCATGAATCCATGCCCCTGCGGCTTCTACAATCATCCCGAGAAGGAATGTGTCTGTGGTCCGGGAGTGGTAAAAAAATATCTGACAAGAATATCAGGCCCATTGCTTGACAGAATAGACCTCCATGTGGAAGTGACGCCTGTCTCCTATGATGAATTATCAAATCATGAGTACAAAAGTGAAACCAGTGATCAGATCGCAGAAAGAGTAATCAGGGCCCGCAATATCCAAAATGAAAGATTTAAGGATCATAAAGGAATATTTTGTAATGCTCAGATGCCCAGTCGCATGGTCAGGGATGTGTGTGAGCTCACCACTGCCGGAGCAAATCTGCTGAAAACTGCTATGACCCGACTTCAGCTTTCAGCACGCGCTTATGACAGGATACTCAAGGTCGCACGAACAGCTGCAGATCTGGCAGGCAGCCCTGATATAAAAATCGAACATCTGGCAGAAGCCATACAGTACCGGAGCCTGGACAGGGAAGGATGGGCAGGTTAATTTTTCATAAAAAGTAGTACCTCATTCCCAAAACCCGTTTTTCAGCCTGGAAGAAATACGACCGTTTTTACTGAGTGCAAACGTCGCCGGCATTCCTATTTTCAGTGCTAAAGGTTTTTCAGTATTTCCTTGTATTTCAGCCCCTTCAGCATCGATTTCTTCTATCCCAAAATAAGTGGAAAGGTCACCTATATCAGCTATGTTTGATCTGTATGTGTTACTCTTGAAATCAGGAGATGTAACTTCATTTCTGGATATGCCGATATCTGCTTTAAATGATTGGCCATTAACATTAATCGATACATTGCGCACAATCAAATCATAGTGATAGTTGTTATTTTTGGGTATGATCTCATAGTCAGCTATTGTTTTTTGCTGATATATATTTTTGGCAATACTGTTAAATGCACTTAAGATGGCGACATAATTGAGCTTGCGAATATACATTTTTTCAGGATCATTTTTATAACCACCGGATTCTATCAAAACCAGACTTGTACCCCATTTTTGTATATTGTCTCCAAAGGCACGTGGTTCGTGGTCATCAGAATATCTCGCGATCTGATCAGGTATGAAACGTTGCATTTCACCATTTATATCGGCTATCAGCTGCATAGATCTTATGCGAGAATCATTTATGTCAAGGTCATAATTATAAGCCGGAGCCAGAAAGGAAATTGTGGCCAGATTGGGTGAATGGCCGGCACTCACACGAGGATCCTGATCGTGGAGGTTAAAACCGAATTCCGGCAGGTATTTCTGCTGAAGGTTTTTTAATATTCTGGATTCAGGGCATACCAATCTCAGGGCATCACGATTCATATCTATTTCCAATGCTGTACGGCGTTGCCATTTTTCTGCACCATCAGGATTGAGCATCGGCACGAAATACAAAGTAACAACAGAAGAGATTTCTTTGCGAAAATCATCAAAATCATCATTTGATCCGGCAAGTAAATTAAATATATCAAACAGGGCCATGGTAGCGGTGGATTCATTGCCATGCATCTGTGACCAGAGTAAAATCTTTACAGGCCCACTACCATATTTTATCTGATAGATAGTTCGGTTTTCAATCGACTTTCCAACCTCACTTATATCAAAGTCTTTATTTGATCGTAGTTTAACAATAAGGGGTACAATGTCTTTATGTTTAAAGCGCTTTACTTTGATTGTTTGTTCCTTGTAATGGTTATATTTATCAAAAAGATTTTTTGAAAGACTCTGCGCATTTCCTTTTATTAAAAAAAAACATAAGCAAATCAACATGCATATTCTGGGCATAACGGGTAATATTTATTGCCAAAATTATAGTAAAAGAAATTAACAATTGCAGATGAAGAAAAATTTAATTGTAAATTGTTTCTTGAGCGATACGAATGTGTCAGGATTTTTTCTCTTCTTCGAGCAATCTTTGGTATAGAAGTCGGGTATAGGGACCACTTTCAAAACTGTAATCATCTATTGCTGTCACTGGCGAAATACGCTTGGTGCTTGCGGTAAGAAATACTTCATCAGAATTCCATATTTCCGCCGGAGTGACGGGTCTTACTTCGATGGGCATGATTTCAGTTGCAAACGCTATTATTCTTTTTCTGGTCACCCCTTCGAGTATGCCTTCAGATGGAGTTATCAGGGTGTTGTTTTTTACCATAAACACATTTGATCTGGAGGATTCAGATACGAATCCCGATTTATGATATAAAACGTCATCTGCATGAATTGCTTTCATTTTTGGCAACAAAGATATAGGCTGAAGGTAGTTCAGACTCTTAATATGAAACATATCTCTCTGGTGATCCACAGACATCAGCTTAAGTCCTTTTTCGTAGGGATGAAAGAGGAATGGATTAGCAAGCATAAAAACATTTGAATCTGTGGGAGTGTAGCCATCGGTTGAATATCCGCCAGTGCACAGCAGCTTAATTCCTAGTAGGGCGTGCTGATTCAGAGAAATGATTTCATAGATTTTTTCTGTAAGATACGACCGGGAATATGGCATGGCAAGGTGAAGCCCTTTAACAGAACGCTCAAATCTGTCCAGATAGTCTTCCAGGAAAACAGGCGTACCATCTATGACTCTGAAAAAATCAAAAACACCATAGCCCCTAAGGAAACCGATATCTGTAATATTTACATTGGCTTCTGAAGCCGGTACCATTTCTCCGTTTACAAATGCATATGGGGTCATAATATCAAAGTTTGTCAGGTATATTATATTCTTTTATTTTACGATAAAGCGTCCTCTCTGAGATACCAAGTTCTTCTGCTGCATCGCGTCGTCTGTTGTTAAACTTTTTTAGTGCTTTCCGGATCATATCCTTTTCCATATCTTCGATGGAAGTGATCTCTTCTACATCTTCAGTCCTTTGGTATCCCTGTTGTTTATTCTGTAAAATAATAGGCCTGTTGTCATAAGTCGAAAACTCCTCATCCTGCACCGGAGATGAGGGCCTGTCATATTTTTTAGAAAATACACTTTCTGAATTGTAGTTAGTTACATTTTTAAGGTTTCCCAGATCAGGTAAAGTCAGATCATTGGTCCTCACCATTTCATAAATCAAGGATTTAAGGTCACTTAAATCACTTTTCATCTCAAGTAAAAATTTAAAAATAATCTCCCTTTCATGAAAATTGTTTTCATTCAGATTGTTTTCAATACCCCTGCTGGGCAATAATCCGTTTTTGACATGCGGTGCCAAATCCACAAGCTGATCTACATTTATTTCTTTTTCTTCTGAGAGTACGCTGAGTTGTTCCACCATATTTTTTAACTCCCGGATATTGCCCGGCCATCTGTAATTTTCCAGAATAAGTTTGGCTTCAGGTGTCAGGGTAATGGAGTCAGATCTGTATTTTTCCGCAAAATCACCTGAAAATTTTCTGAAAAGCAAGTAAATATCTTCCCGCCGTTCATGGAGTGCCGGTACGCTGATCGGAACCGTATTAAGGCGATAATACAGGTCTTCCCTGAATTTGCCGGAATGAATTTTATCATCCAGATTTACATTGGTGGCTGCGATGATTCTGACATCTGTTGTGAGTACTTTTGATGAGCCTACTCTCAAGAATTCACCACTCTCCAATATCCTGAGAAGGTAGGCCTGCGTATCAAGCGGCATTTCGCCGATTTCATCCAGAAAGATGGTCCCGCCATTGACTGTTTCAAAGTATCCTTTACGTTCAGAGATCGCACCCGTAAATGAACCCTTTTCATGTCCGAAAAGCTCAGAATTGATGGTTCCGGCAGGTATGGCACCGCAATTGATGGCAATAAAATTATTGTGTTTGCGTATGGAAAGTTCGTGTATAATCCTGCTGAATACTTCTTTGCCCACACCGCTTTCGCCTTGAATCAATACAGAAAGATCTGTAGCAGCAACACGGATAGCTGTATTGAGTGCCCTCTCCAACAGGGGCGACCTGCCTATGATGCCAAATCTTTGTTTTACACTCTGTATATTCAATTTATAAAATAATTAGCTGTTACAAAATATCTGTGATTTCGCCTTTCAACGAACCTGATGTTGCCGAAGTCACTCTTACCATTACATAATCACCAGGTTTCAGATTTTCTTTTTTAGGAAAATTTATCATTTTATTCTGACCGTTTCTTCCTTTGAACTCCATCTCAGATCTTTTGCTATCCCCTTCGATCAATACCTTGAAAATTTTACCTACATCCAATAGATTGACATCGAGTGACATATGAACCTGAGCATCCACTATTTCCTGTAGCCTACGTTTTTTAATTTCTTCAGGAATGTCATCCACCAGTTTTTTGGCAGCGGGCGTTCCGGGTCTTTCAGAATAAAAAAACATATATGACATACTGTATTTTGCCCAGATTATCATACTTAATGTATCCTGATGTTCATCTTCTGTTTCAGAACAAAAACCGGTAATAATATCTGAAGATATGGCACAATCCGGGATTATCCTGTATATTGATTCCACCCTTTGCATGTACCAATCGCGATCATAAGTTCGATTCATCAGGGATAATATCCTGCTATTGCCTGACTGAACCGGCAAGTGGATATAGTTGCAGATATTTTCGTATTTTGAAATAGTATATAAGACTTCGTCAGTGATATCTTTCGGATGTGATGTCGAAAACCTTACCCTTAGGTTAGGGTGAATCAGTGCAACTTTTTCAAGTAATTGGGCAAAATTAACACGTTCTGCTCCATCGGGACTTGTCCATTTGTAAGAATCCACATTCTGACCCAGAAGGGTGACTTCTCTGAATCCTCTTTCATACAAATCAGTGGCTTCCGCAATAATAGAATATGTGTCTCTGCTGCGCTCTCTTCCTCTGGTAAATGGGACTACACAAAAGGAGCACATATTGTCACAGCCTCTCATAATAGATATGTAAGCAACGACGCCATTGCTGTCCAAACGGAGTGGTGAGATATCAGCATATGTCTCTTCTCTGGAAAGGAGGACATTGATTCCTTTTTCGCCGTCATCTGCTTTGGCAAGGAGATTAGGCAGATCTCTGTATGCGTCCGGACCTACTACAATATCCACCAGCTTTTCCTGTTCCAGAAGTTTTGATTTGAGTCGTTCTGCCATGCAACCAAGGACACCGATCATAAGAGCCGGTTTTTTCTTCTTCAGACTGTTAAAAACCCGAAGTCTGTTTCTGACTGTATCTTCGGCTTTTTCACGGATGGAGCACGTGTTGACCAGAATGAGATCTGCTGATTCCATTTCTCTGGTAGGACCATATCCGTGTTCTGCCAGAATGGAAGCAACTATTTCGGAGTCACTGAAGTTCATAGCACATCCATATGACTCTATATAAAACTTTCTCAGTCCTGATGTGGGCGTGTTGAAATACAAAACTTCACCCTGCTTAGCTTCATTGATATCCTTTTTCAGACCTAAGAGGGTCGCATTCTCGTCGTACATGAAAATAACATAAATTAGGCCGCAAAAGTACAATAATAAATTGACCGATATGACAAAATGACAGAAAATATGCTTTGCATTTTACATCAATCAACATTTGATGTGTATATAATTCAAAAATCGGTCATTGATATCAATGATTGATTCAAATCCATGGAAGTCAAAAAAAAGTTATGATAATATTTAAAGTTTTAATTCAAAGGTGTTATCTTTGCGCCCGCAAACGCGATATTGACCCATGGTGTAATCGGTAACACATCAGATTTTGGTTCTGTCGTTCTAGGTTCGAGTCCTAGTGGGTCAACAAAAAGTCCCTGGTAGATTGATTTTATCAGGGGCTTTTTGATTTTAATCATTCAAACTTTTTTAGAACAATTCATTCCTTCATATTGATTATATTAACCGTATCAGCCAATAGGAAATCACTGTAAGTGTCAACAACAACCATGAAGGCTAATAATTGTTAGTATTTCGATTTCAGCATTTTATTCTGAGCCACCCAATTAATCCCGGAATTATCGTTCTGAGAAGTTTATTAATTCCTATCAATAAGAAGATATACCTAAAATATTATAAAATAATGAAATATATAATGTGGACATATACTACAAGTTTACTTTTCAGTTTACTGACGATATTCATTTCCTGTAATGGCCAAGGCAATTCGAACATTGCAAAAAGTACCATAATTGATCAAAATGCAACGATTGTCACCGGCGAGATTGTCTCTGAAACTGACAACACCATATTCATAGTTTTTCAGGACAAGAATAATAACTATTGGTTCGGAAGTGATGGTCAGGGACTGTATCGTTATGATGGTAAGGTAATCGTTCATTTTTCAACCAAAAACGGGTTGCCTAACAATAGAATTCGGGGAATTCAGGAAGACAAATCAGGTAACGTTTTTATTACAACTCTGGATGGTATTTGTAAATTTGACGGAAAAGAATTTACTACTTTGCCAGTAATAGAAAATGGTGATTGGAAGCTTGACTCAAATGATTTGTGGTTTTCCATCTTGGGAAAAACAGGGGAAGACGGGCCTTATCGTTATGACGGCAAATCTTTATATCATTTAAAATTTCCAAAGCACTATATGGAAGATGAATATTTTGAAGAAAACGGAAAACGCCCTGGAGCCCTTATGAAATTTACACAATTTATAAAGATGGCAAAGGAAAAGTTTGGTTCGGCACTTCCAATTTTGGTATTTGCCGCTACGATGGAAAATCGTTAAGCTGGCTTTATGAAAAACATTTGACTTTAATAGAAGGTGGTGGATCTTTTGGCATTCGTTCGATAATTGAAGACAAAGATGGAAAATTTTGGTTCTGCAATACCAGCTATCGGTACAATATCCTTCCAACCATCACATTCGAACAAGACAAAATTTTAATAAACTACAAACGAGAGAAAGGAATGGACGGTATTAAGTCACCAGAAGGAAAGGATATGATTTACTTCATGTCCGCTATCGAAGACAACAAAGGAGATCTTTGGATGGTGACTTATGATCAGGGAGTTTGGCGATATGATGGAAAAACAATCACCCATTATTCTGTCAAAGATGGTTCTAAAGAAATCAAACTTTTCTCAATATACAAGGACAATCAAGGCAGCTTGTGGCTAGGAACACACGAAGCAGGACCGTATAAATTTAATGGTAAGTCATTTGATAAATTTAAACTATGATGGAAAAATAAGTAACCCTTTGTAACTCCATCAATTTGGGTCACGGGTGTGGATAAAGAGCCATCGTCAACCTGTATTAGTCTAAGTATATCGAACTGATTTCTGCTTCCTTTGCCGCTGGAAGAGATATGTATTAAATAAATTCACAGCGTTTAATCAGCAGATTTTATTTTTTGTTGACTGCCTATTGTTTATTTGATCGCTTGTGAGAAACTAAATCTTAGTTTTTACGTGACTCTCTTCATGTCATTGTTTCCCGGGTTTTTCCAAATCAAAATATTCATTAATTGACCTGTCGAGACTCTGATTAAGCAAATTGAAATTTTTATCAGTAGGTTTCAAATTGATGAACTTGTCAATAATCCTGCTTCGTTTGTAAAGAATAAATGTGTTGTCTGCCGTTTGAGAAATATTATTCAAGTTAATTTCCGAAAGATTATCAGAAAAAGAAGGAACAAAGGTTAATGCAATTTTTTCCAACGTCAAGTCTTTACCAATTTTTTCTAATTCCTTTTCACGTTTACTCTTATTATAGCCAGTTTCATTACCATAAACAAAATACACTTTCAGGTACTTTTCTCTTTGCTTGCTTTCTTTTTCTAAAAATATAAGCCATTGCTTTATTTCCGCCCAATCCGGATTGTTACCAACAAAATAAAGTATCCCGTGATACCAGCCATACTTGCAAACAGGACATGTCTTTGTTCCTTTATCAGGTCCCCAGGCATGAAATGGGGTAAATGAGAAAACATCTTCGCCTACATTATTTCCTGAGTTTACTTTAATCAAAGATTTATGGGGATAGTTGGGAATATTTAGTCCAAGTATCAGATTTCGTTCACCAATTTGCAAATCTCCTTTTTGAACCATTCTTAATACCCCACTGCCACAGCGGTGTTCCATTTTCTTACGTTTTGCTGACGTTAACAATTTGTCATCATCAAAAACAAAGTCGTCGATATAATATTCCTTTATATCATTGGGTTCTTTAACAGTTATATGCACATGAGCAGGTTCATCGTTAGTCGGATAAGTTCCCGGTCTTACGGTGAAGATAAAATATTTACCCGATGTATCTGTTTTAACCCAACCACGAATGTAACCGTGTGTCTGTCCAAGGTCATTTGGGGGCATACTTCGCTTTTCTTCGGGTTTATGCAAATACCTGCCTTCTGAGTTTGTATGATAATAATATAAAAGAACATCAGAGGCCGGTGTCTTGCCATCTTGTTGATATACTATTCCGGTCAGCAGAATTTTTTGTCCTTTCTGATTCCAACCTGCACTAGTGTCAGCCGGGCTTATTTGTTTTGGAATGCCGTAATAAATAAATTCGCTATTTTCAAAAGTACCACCCACAGATTGCCCTTTGCAACCAAGTAATATGGATATAAAAATTACTAAGATTATGAAATTTGATTTTGTGCTCATCACTGATATTTTTACAAATTTCATGTTTAAAATACTATAGTTCAACTTAATTGTTGCGAGATGATGTTATTTTATTGTGAGATGATGAATCTTGTTAAATAGATTCTTGAAATTAGTTGTATAATTTCTGCTCAATCGAAGTACTGTATTGTTTT
Source organism: Saprospiraceae bacterium (assembly GCA_016722285.1). Lineage (GTDB taxonomy): Bacteria > Bacteroidota > Bacteroidia > Chitinophagales > Saprospiraceae > OLB9. Next base: position 98,649 of record JADKGI010000017.1, on the reverse strand, counting down.
TCATCGTCAGATCATAATCGCCATTGAGTCTCGACTTATAGGAAACCACTTTTTTAATATTAAGGATGGTAGATTTATGCACCCTTACAAATTGATCAGGGTTCAATTTAAGCGAAACAGACTTCAGTGTTTCATCGTGTAAGTATTTTTTATTTTCCAGATGAATATTTATGTATGGTGGGTTAGCTGAAAAATAAAAGATGTCAGAAACTGTAATACTGAGCTTTTTATATCCCTCAGCTACTACAACTGCGTTAATGTATTTGTTCTGGGTGCTCTGGCTTTGTGTTTCAGGAACAGATTTTACCGATTTTTCTTTCTTTACAAAAAATTGAAAAACAAGATCAGGGATTGAGTAAAATAAAACTAACAGATATAAATGTTCGGATAAAGTATATCTGAATGTTTGTTGAAAAGCAAAAGTGTGATAATAGAATATCCTGGATATTGTCCAAACCAAAAAAGGAAAAGCAAATAAGTGAACAATTATAGGTAAAAGAATTAGTGCAATATGTAAAGTTAATCGCCTAATAATCCTTCTCCTTAGAATAATATACTGTACAAATAATAGGGGTGCAAAAATCCACCAAAATGAGCTGAACAATAGTGATTCGGAAAAATAGAATGCCGAATTATTCAAGTCCGACTGTAAAAAGTCTTGTGCCACAGTCAATACAACAAAAGCCAGAAAAAGCAGTATCAAAACAAAAATAGCATTCCTGTCAACTATACCTAATTTGATTGTTAATTTATTTTTCATATTAGTTGGATGCATCCTGTTGGGTTGTACATAACGGTCTTGGGAATGAAACTCAGGGCATTTCGGATCGACTTACTTCTCCACCGGGACTGAGATTCTAACAAGTAAAAACTTGCGAAAACCACTGTCATCAATAAGTTTTATCACTATAGTATTTGTCTTGTATGGCAAATATACTAAAAGATTATAAGTTGTACAAACTGTACAAAGAACCAGCTTGGCTAGAGAGTAAAGTCTAAGGATATTGATCCAATGGAATGAAAGTATCTCATTCGGTAGGATAACACGCTGGAGTATTAGTCAGAAAAAAGAAAGATTGGAATGACCCAAAGCTTTTCCGATGGGTGATTAAATGGATGCTTTGTGGAAATACCGGATCATGTTGACCCCCTAAAACAGAATAAAACAGTGTACAAATGTAGGCTGGTTTTCCTGACATTCCGGAGAACAAGCAATAGCAAACTGTAGGTATAAAAGCCTTCGGACAGTGACTCCATTATGGATTGGTATTACTCAAATACTAACATTCGGAAGTATTGTCACTATACATTATTTAATATACTTACAGCAGGATTGCTGATTACTTCGGCTATCTAAATTGTTTTTTATCTTTCCGGGTCACTCATTAAAACGTCAAATACCCTGGCATCGGGAGCTCCAAAAATCATTGTGCATCATTAGGGTTATTAACAGATGCATAGAGACACTTAAGTTTAACGACTGCCCTTTGTAATCAGGCTGGCCTGCCAATAATGCGCATGTCGGGTTGGAACGCCCTTCTGCTTGGGTCAGTGCGGAGATCTATATTATTGTCTATCGCATTTCTATTCTATTCAGCCTATTCTCCCAATTAGATGCTAAAAACATTGACAAGAAATATTCTCATCTGTCCCGCATCATGATAAATAACATTTTTTGCAGAATGACACTTTTTGTTTTGCAAACCTTTCTGCTTTTTTCAAGAAAATTTTGGGATTCGAAAAGTGTAAACTTTTTCCATTCCATGCGAAACCGGAAACGTGTTACTTACCGTTGCATCCAGGCTTGGCATCAATATCTGATTCTAATCGAATGTTACTAACTCCAATATCAACGCCTTCTCCAGCCGTAACCATAAATGCCGTCCTGACTTTGCTCATATCGACACCGAGATTGGCAAAGCAACTTAGGCTGATCCGATATTCTTGCCATGCACCAGCTGTGATGATGATATCAACGGTTTTGTCACATGTGTTGCCTTGATTGCACCCCATGCTGATTTTGACAATTGCGTCTTTTGTTTTAAATGATTTTGCCGAGAATGTCAATTCCATTGCGCCATTTGTTTGACGAGACATATCACTTGGCGAAGCGGTACTGATCCTCAGTTGGTCATTACCTGATTTGGTCCAATTTATTCGCAATGCATCTTCCTGTGCCAGATGGTCAGTTTTGCTGATAATCAGCCCACCTACAGAGGTTGGAAAGCTACCGATTTGTTTGCTCAGATCGTCTGTACTCAGCCATAAAGTCCATGGCGCTATAGGAATTCCTTTACTGAAAAAATTACCCGTTGATGCTACTCCGATGTTTTCCAAGCCGGAGTCTTCTGAAAGTTGATTGACTACTGAATTGCTTTCGTAAGTGAGTCCATATCCTAACTTAAACAATGTTGTTGACTCTTTTGTGGATGCATCTGCTGAAACTACCGCTGAGCTTGGCCACGAGAAAGACAAAAGACCTTTAAAATTGTACGATGGGTCTCTTCTGAATATCATGTCTGAGATACCACCACCTTCGCTGCCTGGTAGCCATGCTGCAACAAATGCATCTGACCTGTTTATTTCAGGGTTGCACCACATGGGGCGGCCTGATAAAAAAACGGATACAACAGGAATACCTGAACTACGAAATTTGGCAAGCTTATTTGTGTCAAAACCGTTTGGAACAAAGTCCAGGTTTTCACGGTCGCCCTGAAACTCTGCGTATGGGTCTTCACCGTATATAGCGATCACTACATCTGCGGCTTCGTTTGAGTCCGCATTGGCTGAAAAAATGACTCTTCCACCAGTTATTTTAACGGCTTCTTTAATGCCATTGAGTATTGACTGGCTATTCGGAAATTCACTGTTTGTATGGCCAGTACCTTGCCAGGACAGTGTCCAACCTCCACATGCTTTAGCAATGTTATCGGCACCATCACCGACTACCATAATTGTTTTCGAAGCATCTAATGGCAATATGCCACCATTGTTCTTTAGTAAAACCATGGACTCCCTGACTGCTTGCCGTGCAATGGCTCTGTTTGCCGGAAGGCCCAGAAGGCTTTCATCGCCTGCATTTTTACGCGTGCTTGGTGCACCTTTGCTAAATATGCCGGATGCAATTTTTACACGAAGGATACGGCGTACCGCATCATCCAATCGTGTCATGGAAATAGTGCCATTCTTAACATGCTTTAAGGTGCTTTCATACAAGCCTTTCCAGCTGTCAGGAGCCATTAACATATCGACACCTGCATTAAATGATTGTGGGCAATCAGTATTGGTACAGCCGGGTACCTGACCGTGACCATTCCAGTCTCCAACAACAAATCCGTTAAAACCGAGTCGCCCCTTCAGGACATCAGTCAGCAGTTCTTTATCACCGTGGAGCTTTCTTCCTTGCCAACTTGAGAAAGAGGCCATCACAGTTTGTACGCCTGCGGGTATGGCGCTGTAGTACCCGGCAGCATGAACGTTTCGTAATTCTGCTTCGCTAATATTAGCGTCGCCTTGATCGACCCCATTTGCTGTCGCTCCATCAGCTAGAAAATGTTTGGCGCTGGATATAACGTGCCCACCGCCCATAAAATCTGTTTTACCAAAATGCCCTTGCAGACCGACGACAATACGATCTGCATACGACTTCACTATCTTAGGATCTTCAGAGAATCCTTCATAGCTTCTGCCCCATCGCGTGTCTTGTGGTACCGCCAATGTAGGCGCAAAAGTCCAATCGTGACCCGATACAGTGAGTTCGTGAGCGGTCACTGTTGAAATTTTTTCGATTAGGTCAGGGTTGCGCATAGCACCAAGTCCAACATTATGTGGAAAGATGATCGCTCCACGCAGGTTGGAGTGGCCATGGACTGCATCAATTCCCCATATATATGGTATCGCAATCTCCACACCTTCTTTGTCAATGGACGCGTTGTAATATTTATCAGCCATGGCTAACCATGTTTTGGTGTCGGCGTATGGTAGTGGTCCCGGAGCAGAATTGCCACCGCTAAGCACAGATCCCAAGCGATATTTTTTTACATCTTCAGGGGTGACTGATCCGTTGTCAGCCTGAATCACCTGACCTACTTTTTGTTCCAGCGTTAATTTAGGCAATATGGCATCTATTTGTTCTTCGATAGCCGGATCTAATGGAAGCGCTTTAATGATTGGCCAATCTTCAGGGTGAACCTGAACCGCTGGTTTTATATGAACTATCTCAGTTTGTTTTTTTACTTCAGCTGCGTCAACCGTCTTCTTTTGCGGAGAGCAGCCCGTACCAAGAATGGAAATAATACTTAATAGTGAAATGGGTAATAGAAAAGATTTGATAGCATACATATAGATAAAAATTAGGTTTTATTTGAAATTTAATAGATTGTTTTTAAGATCCTTAATTGATGATGCAAATTACCGTAATTTTTAATTCATAGTCGAATATCAGAGCTAAAAACATCATATTCCTTATCTGCCGGTTAATGGATGGTTGGCCATTTTCGATACGTATAGTGATGGCTTTTTAAAACTATTTCTGTATGTTTTTTAGGGCTGTAAAACTGTTTTCTTATGCCCCAATTTATTTAATTTGCTAAAACCTTGCTTGATATTAAGAGCCATTTATTATTCTCTTTAATGAATATTTCGCTTGTCTTAAGTTTTTGATCCATAGGTATCCATTTATCACCTTGCAGAAATTCCAGGTGTATCGTGTAAATTATATTTGTGATTGCTTTATTGTCCTCTTTCTCTAATTCTAAAATGTCGGCTTTATAGTTAATATTTCTTGAATTGGTAATGGCATATCTTACTCTTTCAATAAATTTATCCCTGTATTCAACTTTTCCTGTTTCATCTGTATATGTAAAATCATTATGAATCATTGCAAACAGATGCTCAAAGTCTTTATTTTTTGAAAATGTATTCCAATTATCATATGCTGATTGAATTTCTTTTTTAAGTGTTATTTTACTGCTACACCCTAATAAGAATGTCCCAAATAACACTAGCGTAATAGGATAAATTTTATTTCTCATGATATATAGTTTGTCAATTTTTACTCACCGATTTACAAAAGCTTTATGGAATTCAAAAATTGGTTGCTATTAACGATAAGTGCAAGCTATGGAGTGGTGATTAGCCGCCCTATCGTCTTATACCGTTTTAGCATCTGGTTTATTTTATATTTAACTAAAAAATCATTGATAATTAATCTTTTTGAAGATAATTATCTAAATGGATTTATACTATAAATATTTAAAAAAATATAATATACATAGAATAATAGGTACAGAATAAAATATCAGTGATAAGCCGTATAATGTTGTAATCAGTTTCCAACTGGGCATTCCTTCTTTAATATTAACAAACAGTTGCTTGTTATATAAAGAAGATATTGGGATTAAAAGCAAAATAAGGAAGAAAAGAAATACCAAAATCGGTTGCAGTCCAAATATAAAGTTTAATACTAAGGGGATTACAGTTAAGAAGAAAAATTTACCATTTCTCTTTTCAAGAATTTCAATTGATTCGGCTTTAAACATATTAGTTAGTTTTTTTTTCTTTTAATGACCGACGTCAATTAAATTGTAGCAAACTTGCGTAATCTCAGATATTAAAATTTCCATTATATATTTAATTTTCAGTAAGTTATGCATTTTTAAGTCAAACATACAGTGCTAAAACCCAAAGTGTGTACAACGTTAGTACAAAGATTTTATATTAAAGTCAGGCTTTATCTGCCTGATATGACAATATAAGTACAACAGGGGGATACTTTCGGGAATATTTATTTTTTCATGGTCTTCCCTTGTCCTGACACGGACACGGCCGGCTTTAAGTGTAATATTTCCTTTTTGCTGGGATAAATATAATTCCGGAAAAAGAAATCACAAAATTTATTGGATATATATTTTGCAAATATTTAAGTAATCTTCGGAATATTTTGATTTCACCCAAATACAGACAGAAAATCAACGATTTATTTTACTTTATTCATTTATATATTTGGTAAAAGGAGTTAAAATTACTTCAAACTTTTAGGCCTGCTGATAAGGTATATTTTATTTTGATTAATTCTATGATTTGATTTCTGCAAAAGTACACTCAGCTCATCATATTCCAAAAAATTTCTCTTGCCCGCCTGTGGTTGATTTTCCAAGTCTGGACTCGCTACCGAAGATTCCGTTCAACAGGGTTTTCATGGTTTGTGCTGCGCACACCACGAAAACTTAATTGTTAGCGGTTCTTAGTTTTATTTATTTGACAACCTCCATTTTTCAACCAATTCGGCATTCAACCCACCTTCTTTTCCATTTGGTTTTCCTTTGCCTGTTTCAATGAAATTTTTCAGACTGCCTTGTATGTAGCTCGTCCAGGCATCGTTGCAAACATTATAGCATTCGTATTCTGGTACTAATCCTTCGTGGGTAAATACAATTTTGGTTTTGTTTCCTTCTGATGATAAATCAAAAATCAATTTGGTTTTAATCCACTCCGTTTTGTCTTTTGTAAAATTGAATTCATTGTCTATTACTTGATAAACCAATTTTTTATCAGCAACCATCTCAATGAGTTTGATTTTGCACAGATGAACATCTTTATAATGATAAAAAAAGGTCTCACCCAATTTGTCCGTATTACCGTCAATTTCTTCAGACCACCATTCTCTGAAATTTTTAATGGAATTAAATGCACTGGAACTGTCTTTATCAACAGTGATTGTAGTCGTATAGTTTTTGCTTGTCATATTGTTCATTTTTAAATTTTGATTTGATGATGTTTTCTTTTCATGGCAAGAAAACAATGCCAATATTAACATAAATTGCATTAAATATTTCATTTGAGATATTCTTGAAGGTTTTGTAAATACTGTGTCCAGGCACTTGAGCAACCACCATAACATTCAATTTCTGGTAGTAATCCGATGTGTGTAAATGTTATTTTTGTTTTGTCTCCAACTTGTGCCATGTCAAAACAAATTTTTGTTCCTGCCCATTCGTTTTTGTTTTTTAAGAATGATAAATTACTTTCTGTAACAAGCCAAACAATTTTTTTATCAGCAACAAGTTTTATTAATTTTTGATTGGAATAATGAACTCCATCGCCTGCCCTGAAGGCAAATTCTTCGTTTAGATCTTCGCTTATTCCTTCTATTGTTTCACCAAATAATCCTACCCACCAATTTTTAGGGTTGATTAAGTGTGCAAATACTTCGCTTGCTTTTTTTGAAGTAGCAAAACTGTATTCAAAATCCTGATTTTTCATTGTTTAATAAATTTTATTATACAAAAGTAATGTCTGAAACACAAATTCACATGGTGCAATATAGACATTATGAAGGGTTGATTTGGACAATTATTTTATATAACTTTGTCACAAAAAAGTAAATGAAACATTTGTCCATTTTGGTTCCTGATGAACAAACAAGTATGAGTACGATTGCTTGTATTGTAGGTGCATACCAGGTTTTTAGCGAAGCTAACAGTTATTTGACAAGCAAAGGCGAAAAGGCCATTTTTAAAATTGAGTTGGTTGGTGCCGCAAAAAACGATTTTTTGAATAACAACCTACTTTCCATAAAACATCAATTGACAATCAAGGAAATAGATAAAACCAACCTTATCATCATTCCTGCATCATTAATACGTAGCTATGAAACATCTACAAAAAATAATAAACTGCTGATAGATTGGGTAACTATGCAATACAAACAAGGTGCAGAAATAGCAAGTATGTGTGCCGGAAGTTTTATGCTGGCTTCTACAGGAATTCTTGCTGGTAAAATTTGTTCTACACATTGGGCTTTATCCGAAAATTTTAAAGAATTGTACCCTGATGTGAACTTACAAACAGACCAATTGATTACAGATGAACACGGTATCTACACTAATGGTGGTGCCTATTCGTTTTTAAATTTGTTGATGTATTTGGTAGAAAAATTTTATGACAGACAAACCGCCATTCATTGTGCAAAATATTTTCAGATAGATTTAGACAGAAACCTACAAGCAGAATTTTCAATATTCAACGGACATAAAAAACACAATGACGATGCGATTTTGATGGCTCAAAAATTTCTCGAAGAAAATTATCAAGATAAAATTTCCATTGAAAAATTGTCATTAGATCAAAGCATTGGTAGAAGAAATTTTGACCGAAGATTTATTAAGGCAACAGGTTTAACTCCACTTGATTATTTACAAAGAGTAAAAATTGAAGCTGCCAAAAAGATGTTCGAAACCACACGAAAAACAGTCAGCGAAATAATGTATGAGGTAGGTTACAACGATGCCAAAGCGTTTAGGGACGTTTTTAGTCGTGTAACTGGTTTGTCTCCTTTAGATTATAAGTCGAAGTACAACAAAGAAAGAAGAATGTGTTCGGTGTAGTGTGTTTACAATGACCGCCAACGACTGTCTATACTAACAAATATCAATCCATTTTCGCATATATCATATAAATCTATTTTCATTATTAATTGTATCTCTGTTGGTTATGATACTATAAGTCTCTCTGATGACTGCAAAACACAAATCTTATAAAACCTTTTCAAATATGTCTGTATAAGGTTTGTCATTTATATTCAGGATTTATCTGCCTGATAAGACATCATACTTACAACGGGTGGGTTACTTCGGGAAATATTATTTTTTATGATTGCCTTCCCTTGTCCTGACTTAGACATGGCCGGCAGATGGGGCCATATTTCCTTTTATTGGGATAAATATAATTCGGGTTGCCGAGATACCAGAATTTATTTTTTAATTTTTTGTCAATATATAGATACTGCTCACAAATCTTTGATTTTACCCTGGACCCTAAGGGAATCAACGATTTTTAATGCATTTAATATTAAGTGAAACACAATATCTACAAATTTTGAATGTTTGTGTAATTCAGTATATACCTATTGTTTTCTTCTCAAATTACAATGAGTAAATCTTTATTTTAAAGTTGATCCGGCCATTATTTTAATAAAAAGATGGCTGCTTTTGTGATCATTCGTACTAGTATTGATTTCCACGCATGACATATCTGCCGGGAAAGTTAGGCACCAAATGCTGATCGCTATAAACCAATTTTCCATTTACCCATACGTAATGCACGCCCGTCGATAGGGCAGTAGCGTTTTCGATAGTGGCGTTGTCTATGATCGTGTTGGGATCGAATAAAACCAGATCGGCAAAGTAGCCGGTGGCAATGAGGCCGCGATTTTTAATTCCGGCATTTTCGGCAGCAAGACTTGTCATCTTTTGGATAGCGGTTTCAAGTGGCATAAGTTTCTGCTCACGTACATAGCGACCCAGCACACGGGGGAAAGATCCGTGACCGCGAGGATGCCCGCTCATGCTACCATCAGAACAAATACTGCTATATGGCCACTTGAGAAAATGGCTGATGTCAGTTTCACTCATACTTTTTGCAACGATGGTGGCTCCTTGATTTGGCATCGCCGATTCTCTTATAATCCGTATTAGTGCTTTAGAAATTGGCTCTTTATTTATAGCGGCAATTTCGCTTACTGTCTTTCCTTGCCAGTCGCGATTGGGAGTGTATCGAACCATCACCGAGGCAGATGGATCAAACAACTCCCGTGTGGCAAAATCAGCACTGGCAAGGTTTTCAAAATCTTTCTTTGGAAACAACACACGGGGGGTGGAGTTCCACATGGTGTAAGGATATACATCGGCTGTGATATTGATTCCTTCGAGCCGAGCGCTTTGCAATTGGCGTAATATTTTGTCAGAGTTGCCCCACTTACTCCGCATGGCTATTTTGAAATGTGTAATCTGTACCGGAATTTTTGCCTGTCGGCCAATATCTATGATTTCATCAATAGCTTCTTCCAGGTTGACATCTTCGCTGCGCAAATGACTAATGTAGCGACCTCCTTTTGCTACAGCTACCTTGGAAAGTTCTACTACTTCATCACGTGTGCTGTAGAACGCTTCTTCATACTCAAGACCAGTGCTGAGACCGAGCGACCCTTTGTCCATCTCAAGGTCAAGCATTACTTTCATTGAATCAATTTCTACTTCGGTGGACCTGCGCAACAGGCTTCCTGACATACATTTTTCCCGCAAAGATGCTTGTCCTGTGAAAGAAGCTACATTGACACTGACTGGCGTGTTTTTCATAAATTGTATGATAGAATCTATGGGAGATGAGCTGCCATCCTGACCAACTATTATGGTTGTGATGCCCTGACTGGTAACAGCGATGGCTGAAGGATTTTTTTCGAGTCCGGTATCGTGATGACTATGACTATCTATAAAACCAGGCGCAAGGACTTTCCCTTCTCCATCGGTGACAGTTTCATTTGGAAATGGTGTCAGATCACCAATATCGCTGATGCGGTCATTGACGATGCGAACACTTGCGTCAAAAGCAGGAAGGCCTGTACCATCAATCACTTTCACATTGGTGATCAGATGTGTAGTGGGTAAGTTATAAGATTTGTCCTCCCAGATATTTTTTATGATGCCGCGAGCCCGTCCGTCAGATGAATTGGTGAGAATGATCATCGTTTGGTTTTGGTCAATGTTGCGGGTAATCTGGGTTACAAAACCAACCCATCCACCGCTGTGCGAAACAATTTTCCCCGGCTCATCTATGAACCAGCCAAATCCATACTTGGTATCACTTCCATTATTTAATTTACCGGGTTTTATCGCTTCTGCAAAGGTTGATTGTTTCACCAGTTTTCCTGTATATAGCGCCTGATCCCACTTGTACAGATCTTCAACCGATGAATACACATTGCCATCGCCAACGATACCATCATACCGCATCAGGTCGTTGAGAACAGGTTTACCACCTTCATATCTAAAACCAAATACTCGTGAAGGTGGGTACGATTTCATCGTCAGATTATACACATAAGTATTGGTCAGGTTGAGTGGTCCGGCTATGTGTTGCTGAAAGAATTTATCAGCCGCAAGACCTGAAATTTTTTCTATGATGGAGGCAAGTGTTGTGTAGTTGGTGTTGCAGTATTGCCACTGCTCACCCGGCTGAAAAACGAGAGCAGGTTTCTTTGCAGCCAGCAATTCGAGCATCGATTGATTAGTGAGGGTATCGAGTAATATCATATCCCCTTGCGCTATGTCGAAATATTCGGGCAGTCCGGACACCTGGTTCATCAAATGCCGTATAGTGATATTTTCATATGGAAATATGGGTAGGTATTTTTGATCAGGTCCTCATAATTCAGCTTTCCCTGTTCTTTCAGCATCATGGTCATCATGGTATAAAACTGTTTTGACACCGAAGCAAGATTAAAGGCTGAAGCAGTGGTTAAAGAGGTCAAGGTTTGTGGGTCGGCAATACCGAACGCTTTCTTGTAAAGTACTTTTCCCTTTTCGCCGATGAGCACAGTACCGTTGAAGAGGTGCCGTTGATGTAGATACGTAAGGACAGAATCAATCTTGGTGATTTTCTGGGCATGCTGGCCAAGTGCCACAAATGGGATAAATAACAGAAAGAAACAAATATTTTTCATGAGTTGATTTATAAAATGGATTCAATATAGACCATTATTTTTCCAAAAATACATCAAATATTTCTATTACGTTCCAATGCTTTTGGATTATGTATAATACAAATTTCACTTTTTAAAAACAAGGGTTTTGTTGGTTTTAATTTAAAGGCAAAATTAATAAATCTACTTGGCTCATTATTGGTACAAAAGTCTGGCATTGTCGTTCAAGCCACGCTTCCCGCCTCTTACGGGTGCCTTCACTTGCTGCATTGTCATGGCTGCCCACCCGCTGTCGCGGTTTAATTCGTCACAGGCTGCGTGCCTGTGGTGCTGTGCACTTTACTACTTTCACCTTACAGGATCGTTCTGTTATACTTTTTTGCATCTTTTGCTTACACTTATTCCTTTGGAATGCTTGCTCAGAAAAAAAGTAACCAATCCGCCTGTGGCGGACTAGTTCCGCTAAATCGCTCCTCGTACCGGAACAGCCATACTATACATTCTACCTCCGATTGCGGGTTTCTTGTTTATAATTTAGATGGTTTTTCTTTTGGTAATTTAATTATCTTTTTTAGAATTTAATAAACTTAAGAAATAGAAGTATATAATGTTTTACACTTTGTGCAATTTGTTATACACACTCTCGTATTGCTTTTTCAAGTATTTCAATATTTATTTCTTTTAGTGTTTTAAACTTAATGCAATAGCCTGTTACACTTGCCTTGCATATTTTTTCTCCATAGGTTTCGGGTAAATACTTTTTGTTTTCAATACCCATAATGTAAACAGAAATTCCTGTTGAATTCGCACTGATGCCAATTTGAAAAAACTCTTTGGTTTTACCATCAGTATATTTTATAGTTTGAAGTCCATATCCAATTTGAGGATTAGAAACAATTTTTCCTTTATTGTCTTTCCGTCTAAAAACCATAGTTTACATTTTGGCAACACTTCAAGTATGCGTGAGTGCAGTTTTTCAATGTCAGCACGTTTAGGTTCAGGTTGACTGTCAATATATTTTGTTATTTGTTCTTCTATGTTCATAAAAGGTTGTCAATTATCTTTTCAAGTGTAGTTATAGTTTGTAGATACTCTTGTTCCGAAATATTTTTCATTGATTTGTGTCTAAATTCTTTCTGTTTTTGGAAACATTTTTTAAAAACATCTTTCCCTTTTTCAGTAAGCTTAAGTTCAGTACCCTCAATAATTAATTCGCTATTTATCATTTTATCAATGGTATTGCTAATAGTTTCTTTATCTGCAAACTCTCTTAAAATATCTATAATTTGATTTCTGTCGATACTATCGTTTTCATTTATCGAATTAAGAATTTGCCATTGAGTTCGGTTGATTTCAAACTCTTTATGAATGTCATTGATTCCTTCGGTCAAGAGGTTGTCGGCTTTTTTAAGGTAGTAACCAATTGGTAATTTATTTTTCATTTTACTCTGTTTGTTTATTTGTGAGATGACGTCTTTTACACTGATCGCTAACGGTTAGTATATGAAAAGTAGGCGATTTCGAAGCATATAACTCTCGGTTAAGCACAAAGTTTGATATAAGCCGAAAGCTTTAAATTTATTACTGTTTCGCCTATTTTTTATATACGCTGTGTGTGCCTTGAATGGCAAATGTACAACTCAGTAATGAGAAGTACAAACTGTTTAAAGAAACAGTTTATCTGGAGAGTGAAAGCCCGTAGGATATTTATCCAACGGGTTGAAAGTCTCACATACGCTGGTGTAACGCCCAGAAGTATTAGCAAGCTGCCTGCCATAGGCGGATGGTTTGGAGTGATCCATGCACTGAAGCCCGCCTGCTCACGAGTCGGGCAGGTAAGCAGGACTGCAAAAGTCGGTACCGACGTATAGGAATCGGATAAGAGGCTTGACAGGTTGGGTAAGATGACTGACTGTTCCCGCAGGGTGAAGTACGGCAGTGCTTCAAGGGAAGGAACCACGAAAGTGGGTGGGGAGCCATACTAACGCCCGAAGTTCTGATACCTGATGTGTAGATTCGGCAGCGATTGACTGAAAGATATTTGTCTTACTGAGGGAGATATCTGTAATCATTTATTGATAGAGAAGAGAATTCAGCAGAGGTCATAGTACCTATAGCAACGAGTCTGGGATGGTAATTCCATACCTGGTAGGTCTCACATTGGGGAAGGACTGAAGGTGAATTTCCATGAAATTCGGATAGGAAAGATAATCTTAGCCTACTCTTAAACTAATGGATAGACCAAATGGGTGAAAAGAGCTAATTGGTTGATGATTTGCGAACCGCCGTACCTGCCCGCTTCGGAGCAGGCGGGCCTGCCCGACTCCGTAGGCAGGCGGGTACGAGACCCGTACGTACAGTGGTGTGAGAGGCGCACCGTGGGCATTATTGCTCACGGCCGTCTACTCGATTAGCTGTTGCCTTTTATTTATTCCTTCTTGTCATATCAGTAACTACTTCTTTGTCATATTTCCAAAATCCATTTGTTCCACCAAACCAAATGTTGTCTTTTTTATCTCCGACTATAAAGACTATCCTTTCGTAAGTAACATTTTTATTATCAACAAATCGAGTAAATTCTTTTCCGTTATAGACACAAAATCCTTGCATTCCACCAACCCATAAATTACCTTGTGTGTCTTCATAAATTGCTCTGACATTTTTGGTGCAAAGTCCGTCTTTCTCTGTAAAGGTTTGAAATGAATTTCCGTTAAAGGAAGTCAAGCCACTTTCTCTATTACCATTGAACCCAAACCAAATAATTCTCTTACTGTCAACAATAATTATCCTTATTTGGTCGTCACTTATTCCATCTTTCGGCTTATATTGAGTAAAGGTTTTTCCGTCAAATTTGTGAACTCCACCGTGAGACATTGAGGCGAACCATAAGTTTCCGTAATTATCTTCTGTAATGCTTTGAATAACGTTGTGATAAAGTCCATCAGGCATAGTGTCGCCAATTTCTGATAAGAAGTTCGTGAATGATTTGCCATCGTAACGATATGCTCCAGCTCCGTTTGTTCCTATCCAATACATTCCATTTTTATCTTGAACAATAGATTGTACTTCATTTGGATTGACCATCGGATATGATTTTTTAAGCCAATCGGTTGAGATTTTATATTCTGGAATTTTTAAATACGTAAACTTTGTTCCATTAAAAATGGAAATTCCGTTTGCTGTTCCAAACCATAAATCGCCATTATCAACTTGATAAATACAAGATATTTTATTGTTAGAAAGCCCGTCTTTTTCTGTAAAATGAACAAAATTTGAACCTTCAAATTTATAAACACCATCGTTGGTAGTTCCAAACCAAAGATTGTCTTCTTTATCTAAAAAACCGCAATAAACATTTCCATTTGGGTTTTCTATTTTTCCTGTGGTTATATTATCTTCAATTTTCTTTTGCTTGACCTGTCCATTACAAGAAGATAAGATAAATATCAAGCCTACAATTGTAAAATATTTTGGTAAGATTAATTTCATATGTTTTCCTATTGGTTCTTGGTTTGTTTAGGTTACAGCAACGAATAAGTGACGGAGTCACTTATTCGTTGTCCAAGATGCCGACCGTAGGGAGGTATCTTGGACAACTGCTGTGCTTTGCGGTGAGTGACCGATAGGGAGCATATCGTCATAGCTACTGTTATGGCTTCGTAATTCTATTTATGCATACATAAGTTTCCCTTTAGGCTTCGGGATTTCTCTGCCCATATTTCTAGCGGTTTCGATCCATTCACTAATAACAATCTTTGCATTAAAAATAGCTTCTTCGTATGTTTCGCCATCTGCCTTGCAACCTGCAAGTTCAGGTACTTCGACTATAAACGAATCATCAGAATCACTCCAGAAAATAATTAATTCATACTTTATATTATCCATCTATATTTGAATTTAATTTGTATTTGATAATGAGTTCTCTTACTTGTTTAACTTGATAAGGTTTTGCTTTGCCATTTTTTGTTTGAATGTTGATTATTTCATCAATTCCTTCTTTTGTGAAAATATGATGACTGCCTTTAGTTCTCAATTCAAATCCGAGCTTTAAAAGTAAACTTACAAATTCACTAAAATCAATGTTCTTATCTGAAAGTCCATTGATAATTTTTAATAGAATTTTGTCTGTTTTGCTCAACCTATTTATCTTTTTACAAAGATACAAACTATTGAGACATTTATTCCTTCAAAACTTTTAGTACGTTGGATGCCCAAAAAGAATTCAGAGTAGCATATTATTAAAACTTACATCCTACGTACTAAATATCTCTGTTCTCCGACCACAAAGATAAGAATTCCTTTTGGAAGTTCTGCCAGATTTATAGTGTTTTGTCCTTCAGATAAGTCCTGTTTTGAGAGTACTCGGCCATAAATATCCATAATTTGCAGCGATGTTGGTTCTGTAGTTGAGATATTCACTTCTGATGTAGCAGGATTGGGATATATGTTGGTTTGACCATTACCATCATATCTCACAATTGCTATATCACTATAGCTGTACTTACCATCATAGTCCACTTGCTTGATGCGGTTGTAGTTCATCCCGATGGATGGTGATGAGTGGATGTATTCGTAGTGTTTTGTTTCGTTGTTGGTGCCATCGCCTGCCATCTCTCCTATAGATGAGAAGTGCTTTCCATTAGAACTATGCTCTATGATGTATTTTTCGTTGTTGAGTTGGGATGCGATTGACCAAGTGATTTGGGCGATTTCTTTCTTTAGAGTTGCGATTGGTGGTGATTGCCATGTTACAGGCATAGCTGATTGAAAACAACTACTTCTAAAACTTCCCCAGTCCGGTGGACAGCCACTTTCGTCTGTTAATATATCTATACTAACAGCTCCATTTTGATCAGGCACTATTTTTATTACATCTCCAGAATTATAAGTTGCTTCGGAGCCTACATTTATATTATTTTTAAACACTATAAAAGCACTATTACTAACACTCACATTTACCCAATCTGTTGCTGTATGTTCCACAAAATCAATACCTATTCTTGCACCTATGGGATTCCCTGGTGTGTATTGGTAATTAAAAGTGTTTTCAACTTATGCATGAAAACACTGTGCGTTTAAAAATGAAAGAATAGTAGGTAGAATCATAAAAACAAATAAAATCCGCATACCGTAAAACTTTTGATGGTTAAAAAATCGTCAAAAGTTACCACTCAATGTTAAAATGTGAGCCGACAACTTTACCTAGGCTGTAAAAATCTTTGTAAACTGAGAGATTTTCTTTGCGGAGGTTGGTCGTTTCTTCCTTTCATGAGCCACAACGGTTTGCGGCTTGGCGTTGTGCGGGTTTTCGGAGAAGTATTTGTCGGCAAGACAAATGCTTATTTGGAAACCAGCACTCCATTTTACTTGAATGCCCGCATAACGCCAAACCGCTGTGTGTGCCTTGAATGGCAAATGTACAACTCAGCAATGAGAAGTACAAACTGTTTGAAGAAACAGTTTATCTTGAGTGTGAAAGCCCGTAACATAATTATCCACCGGTTTGAAAGTCTCACATACGCTGGTATAACGTCATATCTCCGTAATGTCTATTTAAGAACCATATCAGTTGAAAGTCTCACATACGCTGGTGTAACGCCCAGAAGTATTAGCAAGCTGCGCGCCATAGGCGGATGGTTTGGAGTGATCCATGCACTGAAGCTCGCCTGCTTACGAGTCGGGCAAGTAAGCAGGACTGCAAAAGTCGGTACCGACAAATAGGAATCGGATAAGAGGCTTGACAGGTTGGGTAAGATGACTGACTGGTCCCGCAGGGTGAAGTACGGCAGTGCTTCAAAGGAAGGAACCACGAAAGTGGGTGGGGAGCCATACTAACGCCCGAAGTTCTGATACCTGATGTGTAGATTCGGCAGCGATTGACTGAAAGATATTTGTCTTACCGAGGGAGATCTCTGTAATCATTTATTGATAGAGCAGAGAAGTCAGCAGAGGTCATAGTACCTATAGCAACGAGTCTGGGATGGTAATTCCATACCTGGTAAGTCTCACATTGGGGAAGGACTGAACTTGAATTTCCATGAAATTCGGATAGGAAAGATAATCTTAGCCTACTCTTAAACTAATGGATAGACCAAATGGGTGAAAAGAGCTATTTGGTTGATGATTTGCGAACCGCCGTACCTGCTCGCTTCGGAGCAGGCGGGCCTGCCCGACTCCGTAGGCAGGCGGGTACGAGACCCGTACGTACGGTTCTGTGAGAGGTTTAGGGGTGAGACTCCCCTTTACCTACTCGACTATCTCGGGTTTATTCTATTATTATGTTTATTCGTTTGCCAAGTCCAAATTCAAAGAGTCTAAAAAGAGTTGATATTTGAATATCAGTCTTTCCATTTTCGACTCTTGATATATAACTCTTTTTCGCTCCAATTTTATCAGCCAATTCTTCTTGTGTTAAATTTGCTTCAAGGCGTTCTTCTTTTAAAAGTTCACCTATTACAAATGACTTTGCTTTGGATTCAAATTCTGTTCTCTTCTCAGAGCCAATTTGTCCGTATTGCCTTGTTAAATGTTCTTCGAACGTTGTAATATGTTTGCTATTTTTCATCAAAATATTGTTTTATTATTGAAATTGCTTTGTCTATTTCTTTAGTTGGTGTCTTTTGAGTTTTCTTTGTAAATCCATTCATGATAACTACAATTTTATCTTCATCATAACAAAAGAATATTCTAAATATATTTGACCCTTGTTTAACTCTTAAATAAAACAAATTCTTCTCCAGTGTTGAGCCTATGTGTTTACTAGGAACTTGTTTGACATATTGTAACAAGAAAAGACCAAAATCCATCTTCTGCTTTACTTTTTGTTCTTGATTTTCGTAGAAATCAAAGAAGTAAGTTTTAAAGAAGATTAATTTTCGAATTTGTTCCATGATACAAAGTTAACTAATTGTGGAACAATTTCAAATTTTTGTAGTCTTTTTTAATCTGAGTTAAAGTTACGCTTCCCGAATTTGCGACGTTTAGGAAGCATTTTCGGGAAGTGAGTGTTCGTGGTTTTTTATATATCAAGGCCGCCGTTTCTGGCTTTTATTGGTACTGTTTAATTTGCTCCACTAATTTCAAGAAATCCGGATCCTGGTAGTAGAGTTGATCCTCTGATTTCTCCGCTTCTTTGAGAATGAAATCTTTAATGCTGACGCCGTCTTTATTCTTGTAATAGGGGTCGGCTCCGTTTTTCAGCAAGGTTTGGCAACAATGCCACTTTCCATAATATGCTGCATATAAAAGGGGCGGGAGGCTATCCTGGTGTTGTTCGTCATATATTTTTGCATTGAGGTCGGCGCCATACTTTACAAGCAGATCAATTACCTTTTCCTGTTCCTTGTCCTCTTCATAATAACCTTCTACAGCCAAACCAAGTACTGTTTGCCCTTCATCTGGAATGCAATTAGTATCTGTGCCATGCTGCAAAAGCAATTCAACGAAGTCGAATCTTCCTTGTCTAACCAAAATAGCAAAAATACCGCAATTGTCGGTGCCAATTTTTGCGCCAGCGTCGAGCATGTATTTTACGGACTCCAATTTGCGAGGATTCGACTTTTCATCTAAAGTAACATCAGACAAAATATCTTGCAACAATTGTTTGTGTTGAACGTGTTCCGGATGTGATTGCAGCAAAGTTTTCCACTGCTTCACTTTGCCCTCATGGAAGACAACAAACATTTTGGTCAAAATCGGGTCTTCATAATGTGGTTGCATAACAGTGGTGGTGCGGGTATCCTGAAAGACCAAACTTGAACCAGACAGTGCGAGTAAAAAAATGACTAAGGCGGCAAAACACAAAAGCCCGATGGCAAGTCCGAAGTACTTGATCCAGTTGCTTGTCGGTAGATTGAATACTACCAGAAAGACAATTGCCGCAACAGGCAGCAATATCAAGGATTTGCCTAAGCCTCTGGTGGCTGCATCTCCCCCTGATTTGGTCTCAAATGACATGATGGCCAGAAAAATCAGCATTCCGGCAATGATGAGATAAGTTAAGATAGAAAGCATTTTAGTTGACATTGTGTAATCCGGTGAAATTGACCACCTAATCCGGTTTAAATTGACCAGGGTAAAGAATGGTTTTACAAAGGTAATTATTTGTTTTATTATTTCATTATTCTTGTTTATAACTGCCTGCACTTTTGCTGGCGCGCTTAGCTTTGGGGTAGCCCACGTAGGGAGCCCGCAGGGCGACCGAAGGGGGCTACCCCAAAGCTTGGCTTTTTGCGCCTCGCTCCCTCATGGATGGTCCTTTTAGTTCTATTTTGTGTGCATTGTATATCAGTCTGTCCATGATAGCATCTGCAAGTGTAGGGTCACCAATGTATTCATACCATTTTTCTATGGGGAGCTGGCTTGCTATTATCGTTGATTTCTTTTTGTATCTGTCTTCCAGTATTTGTAATAGTGCCAGCCGGGTATCCGATTTTAGTGGTTGCAGCCCAAAATCATCCAGGATCACTAATGCGTGTCTTTCCAATCTACTCAGTTGTTTGACGTATGTTCCGTCTATTTTTGATATAGCTATCTGTTCTACAAATTTATTCATATTCAGGTATAGCGTTTTATGTCCTAAGCTGCATGCCTGGTGTGCAATGGCGCATGCAAGGTAACTCTTACCACATCCCGTAGAACCACTCAGCAATATGTTATCTCCTCGTTTTATAAAGTTACAGTCTGCCAGGTGTGATATTATTTCTTTACTCAGATTGCGTTCTTTATTGCATTCTATATCCTGGATTTGTGCGGTGTATCTGATTTTACTAAGTTTCAGATACATCTCCATCTTTTTGTGCTGACGACTGTATTTTTCTTTTTCCACCAGATCTGCCAACATGTAATGGGCTTCCGGTTGTTTATCCATCGGTAGGTGTATGATGCTTTCATATCCTTCATACATGCCCTGTAGATTTAGCTCTCTGAGCTGCGATAGTGTTTGTTCTCTGTTCATTGCTGATGTGTTTTAAATGTTATTTTTGAAATTTGTAATGTATCTGATATTGGTATGAGTTATGGTTTTGTAGTCTTCGGCTTCTCCTTCCGGTTGTCTTTTATCCATATGATTTTCCAACATTGTTTTTACCAGCATATAATTGGCTTTCATCTCCGGACTGATCAGGGAGCATGCTTTTTCTACCCGTTCTTTACTATATTTATGTTGCAACCTGATGACACCCACCACGCTCATGAAGCTTTGCTCTATATATTGTCTGGACTGTAAGATGTCCTTTACTACCCTCTGTGTATGTTCGCCTATTTCTTTTGCTTGGCGGATCAGATCTTCTGATGTATAACCCCGTATTTTTTGCATCTCTTTATGGTGTACAGGCATGTGCTCTGCTTTAGTCGTGTATTGATATTTACGACGATCCCGCAGATGCACGGCTATCCGTTTATTACCTTTGTATATCTCCACTTCCCGAAGAGTATATATTATCTTCACTTCTTCTGATACATACTCCTTGGGAGCACTGTAGTAATGCTTGTCTTCTGTAAGTTGTATGTGGTAGTTTTTGTTTACTTTTCCCACCCTGCTTCTTTTTACCTCCATCAGCTTACTTACTTTTAAGGGTAGCATGCAGGGCTGCTCCAACTCAAGGTATTCTTCCCATCTACTCATGCCGTTGCGATCCATTTTGCGGTGATTTAAGTATTCCAGCTCTTTGGATATTAATAGATTTAATTCCCTCAGGCTTGATAGTGGTCTGTTTTCAATTACAGCGTATATGCGCTGATAGACCAATGTCACACTGCGTTCGACACTGGCTTTGTCTCTGGGCTTCCTTACCCGTGTGGCCGTCATGTGTGTCTCATAGTATAGCGACATCTGTTCACATAACTCCGTGAGTTTAGGTTCATACTTGTCAGGCGTTTTTATTCCGCTCTTTAAGTTGTCGCTTATGATAAGTTTGGGTACGTTTCCAATATAGTGTAACGACCGACCTATACCCTCTACAAAATTCATCTGACTCTGATCTTCCTGGGCTTCACAGTAAATAAGGTCACTGTACGGTAATACACATACCAGCACATCACATTGTTTTATCTCTCCGCTTTCCTTGTCTATATACTTAAGTTTATCGCCTGCATAATCTACTTCCAACCGTTCTCCGGGCTTACTCCCCAGAACCATGACTGTTTTTTGCTGAGATTCCCACTTATGAAGGTAATAGCTAAACTGTGAGTTACTATAAGCGTTATCCCCTCTTCTTCTTTGTATTGTTCCCATAGCAACTGTTTGGTCATATGCTTACGGGTAAGGGATCTTAGGTAGTGTTCTTTTCTGGCTTTTAACCGTGCAAAGCGGGTACTATTATCTGCTTCCTTACAAGGGCTTTGTAATTGTTCTGATAGCTGCTCATCATCCATATCAGTGATAGGGGTCATATTAACTCCGTCATCGCTAAAAAGATTACGGTATTTCTTTATAGTGTTTCTCGATAAGCCATACTTACGGCTTATTTCCATAATACTCTCGCCTTGATTTAGGCTTTGCATGATTAATCTGATCCTATTCATGGTAACTGGTTTATTTGCCATTGTCTTTCGATTTTTACTTCGAAAGATAGGCACCTGTTTTACCATTCTTTTATCAATTCAATGCGACCTGATTTGAACCCAAAAGGGGTGGTCAATTTGAACCGGATTGCCTGGTCAGTTTGGTCCGGATTGCCTGGTCAATTTCAACCGGATTTTACATGACATTGTTTAAGCCTGCTTATTACTGTTTATCTAAACAGGCGAAAAAACCGAGAGATGTAAATACCGCTTTATCATAGGGACAATGCCAGGCAAATTCTTTCATTCTGAACTTTTTATGGTTGAGTTGGGCTTTATGATTACCACGAACAACGTCCTGGCACTTTACGAATGTGGCTTACGGTAAAGCAAGGGGCGGCGGTAATAGGTTTTAATTATTAATTAATTTAGGCGGCGGACGAAAGATTTAAGCCACTTTCGTAAAATGCTTGTTATACATAGCCATTTTTATTTTTAGGTTTGGCGGAAAATTTAAAGTAAATGGAAGATAAGTTTATACACTACGATTCAGATAAGAAGAGACAACTTTTTATTCGTTTAAGCGGCGAGTTAATTCATAACGATTATATAAAATTAACAGAAGCCGAAAGTTTAAGAGAAAAGTATAGAGGTTTTCACCGTGCCAGAAAACACTTAAATTCAATATTGGAAGGTTTAGATAATTTAGAAAAACTATTGAAACCTTTGGAAGTTGAGTATCCAGGTAGTAGGTAGAAAATATAAAACTACTGGTCTTGGTCGTTATCATAAGTAACGTATAAGCCAACTAGTAAATTTTCGTCGTCAAGTTTAGTTGCGGTAACTATTTCCCACTCAAAGTGCGGTGGTTGAAAGTTAAGTAAAAATCCGTCGGCAGCTGCATGAATACTGTTACCAGTGTTTGTTAAATGTGAAATTGGCATTTTAAAATCTTTAAATTCTTTTTTGATGTCCATTTTATTTATGTTTTAAAATAAGTTAACAATTTAAAAATATGGAATACTATATTATTTTTGACCCTAATAAAGATTCTTTCGATGGCGTTTCTTTAAACGCTACGTTGGTATATAAATCAGTTTAAAAAATTATGGAAAAATATACTATATTAGGTTGCAATAAAGATAATTTTACGGTTGAGATTAAATCAAAAATATTTGGCAAAGACCAAACTGTTGTAGGAAAATTCCCTAACAATTTGTTCCAATGTTTTATGTTTGAGTATGCTAATCTAATTGACTTTAGTAATAGCAGATTTGATAATGTCATGGAATGACGCACAGCAAGCATCTATTTCAACATCTTCTGTTACTTCTCTAATAGTTACTGTGGATGTAGTATTTGGGTGGTCTAAACAACTTAATTTAGACAAAATTTCACCTGTGTTTGAGTAGATTAAATCTAATCTATGTAAAGATATTAATCTGACCAATTCTTCACCAAGCGGGTTGTTTTTATTTGGTTCTTTTGGTATTTTTATAAAGTTTACCATTTTAGGTTAAATTTTAATGTTATAGATCTTTCTTAACAACTCCATCTTTCTTTTGGTTGTGTATCGTCTAGGCTATGTGATGGATGAAGCGATCGCGAATCTATCATCATAGCCGTTGATATGTGTCGCACTTTTAATTTAGTTCATAATCTTGTATTAACACTTTTGGTGTTATTTTCAATAAGTCTGATAAGTTTCTAATCATTTTTACCGTCAATCTTCTTTTCCTGTTCATCACTTCTGAAACTATTCCTTTTGAACCAACAACTCCAATTAGGTCTTTTTGCTTCAAGTCAAGTTCTTCCATTCTTATTTGAACTGCTACGATTGGGTCAGGCGTTCCTATTTGATGATATTGCTCTTCATAATCTTCAATTAACAAGGCTAGCAATTCAGCTTCTTGCCCTTCTTTTGTATTTTGATCTGCATCAAATATTTCTTCAAGCCGTACTAGGGCAGCTTCATATTCTTTTTCTGTTTTTATTATTTTATGTTTCATATGTTTTCTGAATCTATATTGTCATATTCTTTGTGTGTTCCTATAAATCTAATAAAGAGCCATTGCTTTTTATAATTTATTTTGGCTACCAATCGATATTTGTTTCCCTTTATATTGAATACTACTCTTGAATTCTTGAGTATACTAACTGTAGCATAAAAGTCTTTAATTTCACTCGGTGTCTGCCAATTTGCACCTTTAACCGTTTCGTACCAAGTTTCTAGGTAGTCCTTAGAATCAGGGTACTTTTCCCAAAATTCCTTTATTGTCCGCTTTGCAACTATTCTCTTCACTTTGCAAAGATACAAAATGTTTTCAATACGAGAACAATTTATTTTTTGCTACTCTGATTTCTTTTTTGTGACACATAACGGTAAATTGTATGAGTAGTGGCAGATTGCGTGGCACTTTCCTTTCAAACCGTGATGAAGTTTTAGCGGGCTACACACCTTTATATTAACCGCTTTCCCTGCCATTACTTATACAAAATGTTGTGTGCAGTTTGTATTAAAATTTTATTCCAGGTAATAGAATTAATCTAAATCCCAATATCATTAAAACTAAGAGTAGTATTGCTACATATGACACTTGTCCGAGGCTTTTATTATCTGATAATTGCAAATTTTCAATTCTACTTGCATTCTGCCATGGAAAAATAAAAACCATTCCACTTGTAATAGGATAAGTAATACTTACAACAGCGACAATTGGTAAGTATAAAAGAGTCATAACTGCCGAACCAATTATCCAGGGTAGAATCAGAATATGAAAAGAGAAATTCTTTCGGGATTGCTCTGAATTTACCCATCCCTTCTTGTAGCTGAACGTAAGAAACGGGCTGGTAAGATGATAAGCAATGAAAAGAAGAATGCCGGCTCCCAAAAAAGCAATAAAAATTTGTATCCATAAAGGGGTATTAAGAAGCATCAAGGTTTTACCTATATCTCCGTTTTGAAATAAGGGACCGGTCATAAGATATCCCAAAAAGTTTAACATACCTAAAATGGAAAACCACAGCACAAAAAGTTCTAATGCTCTTTGTTTTGTTGACTTGAAATATACCAATCCCGCCACTAATCCTTGAAATAAACTCATTAAAGGACCGGATAGGGCAATGAGAACCTGTTGCCAAACAGATAAATGATTCGTTGAAAGATGTTCCACATAATTGTGATGTAAAACAGGTTGACTACTACATAAGAAACCGGCAAGAACATGAGCTGACTCGTGCAAAATTGTGGTAAGCAAAAATGCAATCACATAAAGAATAGCCGAGTTAATAATAATATTGTTTTTTTCTTTCATGCCGCTTTTAAAATTTGGTTTCTATTGCTTTGCAAGTGTCATCTCAAAAAATTGGAACCAATTATTATCGTCTCTACTCATTTCACCGGTTTCCATCCATTTGCCATCTTTTAGCAAAATCGTGTATCGAATTTGTCCTGCCTGTGGATGTGTAAATCCCCAAATAAAACTTCCATTTTCATCAACCCTTGCTTCAGCATCTATAAAATTACCATCAGCTCTATATGCACGCATTAAATATTCATTTTGAGCTTTGTCAAAAGAAATTACAGCAAAAGCCTGGTGAATAATTTGTTTGGTTTCAGAATCAATACCTTGTCCATCAATTACAATTACGGTGTTATTGACTTTTTGGTCAACCGTTTCAGTTTGAAAGAAATGATGTTTATCCCTGCCCATTTGTATCCAACCTTCTCCAGTCCAATCTCCGGCAAGGAAATTAAGTTTATCCATCGCATTTATAGTCAAACTGTCTGGTTTCATGTTTGGTTGACCATAACTGTTCATTGTTATTACTAAAACAGTCGCTACTAAAGTTAAAATTTGTTTTTTCATATTATGCACCTTTCTTATTTATTTAATTGCATACAACGTTTCGTACTGGCGCAGTCACCGCCCACTACTGATATTAATTTTACAAACCCACTGGATTTGGCGGTGATTGTCGTCCAGTACATTGTTATCACTTGGTATTTTTATATGAATAATATTTTTTTAGGTTCAGTACCAGATTCTGAATTCCCTTTACTTAACAACGAAAGATTCACATATGAGTTTTTAAATATTAATGGTAAAGAAAATATAAAATATAGGTTTAATTGGATAGATAAAGGTAATATATGGGAGAAAAGAATTGAAGGTGCTAACAAAGATTTAACTGATAAATTTAAATGGGTTTTTGAAAACGCAATGTCAACAGATGAATTTAACATGTATATAGACATGATTGAATCAGGTAAGTTTGATGATGGTCTTATGAACAAAGTTTAGAATCGGATATATTCTGTCTATGTTTATGTGTCCATCCTTGTTAAATTTTACTCTAAAAAGATTGTCACTATCTATTTGAACCGACTCTTCTTTTGTTTTGTGATAAACTATTAAGTGGAGTTGTTTGTCTTGGATATTAAATGATACATTTAAATGAGTTGATTTATCAAATTTTGTCTCTATTAAATCTAAAATCTTAATTTCAAATGTGGCTTCATCTAATAAATCTTTTAATGTATTTATTTGAACATCAATTTCATCTTTAAATTCATTATTAATTTGAAGTTTACCACCGTTTGATGTGTTTAGTAGATTTGATGTTAGTTTGCCGTTTTCAATTTCACAAGTATACTTATATGTTTTCATTTTTATGTTGTTTTTATTTTAATTTATTATATGTTTTTTATGGAAGAAAGTGTTAAATTAAATAAAGTTCAAGGTATGGAGTTTTTTAAAAATCCAGATAAAATACCTTTTGATTTTTATTACAAGTACTGCCACCCAATGTTAGATGAAAATGGTGAAATTACAGTTTGGTTAAAAGGTGGTATTGAATCTTATCATGTTAGTAATGATAATTTAGTTTTAACGTATGGCAAAAATGGAGAAAATGAATTTTATAAAAAGTTTGGAATTACGTGTGGAGTTCCGCCGCACAATACTAACATAAATGATTTTTGTCTTGAATGTTTAAATGATAGATTAGAAAATAACACAATAGCATTTACCTTCAAAGATGGTAGAATTAGAAATATTGATTATGCAATGCCAGGCCAAACTAAAGCCTTTCAATACGGTTGATTAAATCTTCATCAGTAAGTGCTGATATGTTTTCAATTTTTTATTATGTTTTTATTTTAACTTATAATATGTTTTTTATGAAAGAAGAGATGTTTGAAAAATTTGCGGGTGCAAAAATGTTTAGTAGCCCCGAAAAAATAACAAAAGAATTTTACAACAAATATTGTCATCCACAAATTGATGAAGACGGAGAATTTAGAGTTAATATTCATGGTGGAATTGAATCATATGATCTTATTGAAGGAACATTATGTTTAATTGACATTTTTAGTGAATATAGCAGAGGAAGTAAAAATACAAGAGGTATGTTTACATGTGGGAAACCAGAGCCACTACAGGATATAAATGAGTTTTGTTTAGACTGTCTGAATGATAGAATGGATAGATTTGCACCAAGCATGGTATTTCAAAATAATAGAATTAGGATGATTGATTGGAGCCCCAAAAATCAACGATTTCGATCCTTAGTAAAAGCTGCTCTTCAGTTATAATAAATATATATTCAATCTCATAATCTATTATTAATATATTGTAAAGATTGTTGAATTGACGAATTGTATCTCTTAAAAATGGTAGTACATCAATTATGTTTTCATTTATGTTAAGATTGTTTTGCGGGTGATAGAATACATCCTAAGATCTGTTTAATAGTGTTTGTTCATCTCTACTTAGTTGATTTACATGTATTCGAATGTGGAGTTCATTATTAGCGGTATTATGCCAACACAAAAAACTAACATTATTAAATACTTCTGATTGTTGAAACCACCCCAAATTTTGTAATATTGGCACCACATCTTCTTTTTGCGGTAGTATTGATGTTATTTCAACTAATTCTTCTTCCATGATTGATTTGTTTTATTCTTATTAATGTGTGATAACGTTTTGCGGCTTGGCGTAGTGGCGGATTTTTAGCACAAAAGTTGAATCGAAGAACTAAACTTGAACCTACCACAAAACTGTCAAACGAAGCACTGCACCCGCCATTACGCCAAGCATTTATGTAAAAGCATATCTTAGCTCAAAATTTTCTCACGATTAAAAACAAGATTATGCCTTTACAAAATGCTGTTGACACAAAGTTATTCATAGGAATCGACATACACAAGAAAAGTTGGTCGGTATCTATCAGAACAGAATCATTTGATCATAAAACATTTTCTATGCCACCAGATCCTGATGTCCTGTATGAATATGTTGCTGCTCATTTTCCATCTCATGAAATTTCTGCAACCTATGAAGCTGGCTGTTGTGGATTTAGTGCAGCAAGATATTTTTTGAATCTCGGATGGCAGGTCACTGTGGTCAATCCGGCTGATGTACCCAAAATGGATAAACAAAACTATCAGAAGACAGATAAAATCGATAGTCGCAATTTATGTAAACAACTTCAGAATAATAATCTTAAGGCCATCCATATACCTACAGAAGAGCAAGAACAGTTTCGAAGTCTCCTCCGTCAGAGAACCAACATTACTAAGGAACTCCGAAGAGTCAAGTCACACATTAAAGGCATGCTGCTTTTTCATGGCATCACAATACCACCGGAATTTGATAATGTCAACTGGACGATAGAATTTAAAAAATGGCTTTTAGAACTGAAGTGGACATCCACATGCGGCAAAGAGTCCATGGAGAGTAAACTTCGTACTTTGAATTTTTTTCACTCTGAATACCTCAATGGTGGTAATCTATTGCGAGCACATTGTCGTAAACATATAAGTTTGGATTATTACTTGCTGACAAGCATACCTGGCATAGGTGGATTTCTCGCTGCTGCCATCCTTTCCGAATGTGGCGACTTGCGCCGATTTGAAAATGAAAAACAATTCAGCAGTTACATAGGTGTAGTGCCTGGTATATTCAATAGTGGCGGTAGCGAAAGCAATTTGGGTGTTACACCACGAGCCAATACCATTCTGAGACCTTATATCATAGAGAGTGCATGGATTGCCATCAGAAAAGATCCTGAGATACAGGCATACTATAAATCTCATTTTGGCAAAAATCCAAAGTGTATCATCGTTAAAGTGGCTCACAAAATGGCCAAAAGAATACTCTCCGTAATCAAAAGCGGCAAACGATATCAAATTAATAAGAACATTACCTTAGATACCAAGATTAAATTACCAGAAGATACAGAAGTAATGGAAGATGAAATATAAAAACAGTAAGACAGACTTCATAACACGGGTGGTAGGGTTGTTCAATAGAGTAACTGCTGCATCGCCAAGCAGGAAGCTGGCTTTTTAAAACAAAAAAAGGACGTCATGAGCTACATAGGTTTTTTAAGGCATGAGGGGCGCTGGAATATTAGTCTAAATGAGCTGATACAAAAAAGTATCAGCTCAGACGAATGTATTCCGTCACCCAACAGTATTATCCCTATGAAGTTGCACCTCTGCAGTGCTCCAGTCCGTTTATACTGTCGTCGCAAAATTACAATTAATCACTTTATTACTCATATACTGAAGAGCATATCAGACTTTAAAACAGCCGTGGTAGAGGAGACTGAAAAGTCAACTGCTACATCGCCAAGCAGGAAGCTGATATATTATGTCTCTATTATCATACAGATGCTGGTAGTGTCAGAAATGGCAGCTACACATAGGAGCCTGAGTATAGAGCCAAAAATTAATAAATTATGACGTAAATAAAATTAACATATTATCTTTGTCCCGGGCTGGGAGGCTTTACATAGGAACCGCTGTTACCAGCTGCCCTTCTTTTCTGTCGTGTTGTTGTTGTCATTTCGTTCCTGTCTTGGTGCGTTGGCTTGGTGGCTCTTTTGCAAAACTTGGCTTTAGCGTAGGCTTGTGCGGTATTGCAAATGTGCCACCAATAGCGTTGGCTTAAAGGTGTTTAGTCAATACTTCTTCTTTCTCGGTTTTTATGTTTGATAAGGACAATTTTATTGCTTCAATTTCTTTTTCCTTTGCTTCAATAATGTCAACCAGTTTTTTCTGTTCTGCAAATGTCGGCAATGGAATTTCAAGGTTTTTTATCATTGTTAAGTTAGCCATTGTAAACTTCCCTTTTCTGTCGCCAAAGTTTTTGTCAAAGTCGTTCATTAAAGCATAAAACAAGTATTTTGGAATTAACTCGTTCTCGTCTTTTGGATAAAGTCCTGTAACATTTTGGTTTGTTGTTGCTTCAAAGGTTAAATAAGCAACTCGTCCGATTGTTGCACCAACTAAAGCCATTAAAACAGAGTTTGGCTTTAACAATTTTGCAGAAGATTTTGCCAAGCCTTCTTCTGTGATTTTTTCTTTTACATCGGATTCATAAACGTAACAGTTTTGGCAAATTTCTGAACGTAACCAATTAATTGTACCATTATCCCAATATTCAGGAACGCCTGTTTTTGGTGTTCCACCACTTTGAACTGTTACAACTTTGTCAAGTTTTACCTTTTTCTTGTTTTTGATTTGATTTTGAAGTTCTCCAAAAATCTCCTTTTCCAATTTCTTAATAGTTGAAACAAAATCTATTTCTCTAACTTCAACTGCCTTTATTTCCTTTATTATCTGCTCTTGAACTTTTATTGGAGGAACTGGGACTTTGATTTTTATATATTCATTGAAGTCAAGATTTTTTAGTCCACTCGCTCCGCTCTGAATTGCTAGAGTATAACCAGAGTCATAAAGGTTATTTAAAATTAAATGGAGGTAAAATGGATTGATTTTTTTATCAGTAATTCTTAGTCTTGTTGTGAAATTTGAAAATGAATAATTAGTTTCCTTTTTATCAAAAATTACAACTCGTCCAACTGCTTGAGTTTCGCTACCGCCCGATTTTTCAACAATTATATCACCATATTCTAATGTGCGATTGCTAAATTGTTTTGCTTCTACTTCAATACTTGCAATATCTGAATAGTCTAATTTACCATCTTTTGAAAAGTTGGTATTTCTTATAACGTTGACCGTTAAAAACGGAGGATTTTTCCCTGTCCATAGCCCACCTATGTTTTCAGTAAACGAACTTATTTTAGATAATTCATATTTAGATATAAAAGGAGTTGAAGGGGTAGCAACAGTTTCTATTTTTTTCTCAAAGTCAACGTTGTTGAATTTTATTAAGTCGATAAGTTTGTAAATAGAAATGTTGTTTTTTTGTTGTTCTGATATTTTCGGTATTGGGGTGCCTGTTGTAACTGCACGTATGAATGTACTTGCCTTTTCAGGGTTTTCATAATTATTATCGTCAAAAAGTTTACCGCCAATTTGGTTTATTTTTATTCCTTCACTTCCTTTTTCACCTTGAAATTCATAACCTAAATATTCTTTTTGTTCGTTTACTTCGCCACCTGTTCTTACAATTACTGTATTTTGAGGTATGTAATATTGGTCTAACTTTTCAGGTTTCTTTTCTCCATCTGAAAGGCATAGCATAAAATAGAGAAACTTTTCTTTCTCTATTGATTTACAGAAGTTGTAAAATCTTTTTGTTAGTTCATCTTCCTGTTCCTTTGGTTTTAATGCTTTGAAAAATGCTTTGTTCTTCAGATTTTTAATTTCTGTGCTGTTGTCAAAAGCCGTTTTATACTCCGAAAACATTTCCGTTTTTTGAAGTTCATCATTGATTTCAATTTTAAGGAAACGGATATAGTCATCAAGATTTAGCTCTCTGTGTTCACAGAACAACTCAATAAATCGCTTTTCTTTAATGTATCTTTTATTGTTATCAATATTAACTCCGTTAAACACATCTTCTGTTATATATTCTCTGTCTTTTACAAAGTCATCATTTCTGCGTTTTAAAAACAGAATTACTGTTGTTGTTCCGGTGGCTATAAATGTTTTACTACCAAGTTCTGTGATTGCTTTTACTTCAAAATGTCTTAAAATTATTTCTCTGGCTTTGGTGTAAACGCCTGTATTAGTAAGAATCGTTGAAGGTAAAACAATTCCTGCAAGTCCTTTGTCTGCTAAAACCTGTTTTGTTCTTTCAATGAATAAAACTTCTATCTCTTTGCTTCTTTCTGTTAAATTGTCGAATAAACCAAAATGGGTTTTACCTACATTCAAATAATTTTTGAATGCTTTAACTGAGTAAGGTGGATTTGCTACAACAATGTCAAACTTTTTCTTTTCAAGTTTTAATTGGTCGTGTTCTTCCAAGCCATCTCCAAAAATTATGTTAGCATCACCATCACCGTTTATATAACAAGCAATTTGAGAAGTCCGAGCCAAGCGATAGTCCTTTTCTATTCCATAGATAAAATCTTCTGTCCATTCCGTTCCTTTTCTAAATTCCTTAAATTTCTTTTGCTGTTCTTCACTAAGTTTTGAGGTTTCATACTTTTTAATAACTGTTTGAAGTTCTTCTATGCTTTCAGTCAAAAAGTGTCCTGCACCACAAGCATAGTCAAGAATTTTGGGCAACAAATAATCTTCATCGTTTGCTATTTTATCTGCAATGATTTTTTCAAAACCTAATGATAAAATGATATACCTAACGATTGGAATAGGTGTGAAAAATTGACCTTCGGACTGTTTAACACCGTGATTAAGCATTAATTCAAAGAACTCACCAAGAACCTGAAACTTGCTGGTGTATTTGAATTTATAATTTTGAAGAAGCTTGATAACTTCTGTTAGAACACGTCCGTTTTGTATGAAAAGTTTTTTGTTGTGAACTTCCTTAAAGGCAAATTCATTATTGGTGTAATACTTTAATTCCCTAAAAACGGCTTCAATAGATTCAATAGGCGTTTGCTTTGGATAAAGTTTTATTATTTCGTGTAATTCCTTTTCTGAATAGTATACGATTTCTTCATTGAGTTTTTTCATTCCCTTTTGATATAGGGCTTGAAGTCTGTCAATGATATGTTCGTATTCTTCATCTTCTTTAACTTGAAAATCTAATACATCATCATCGTTTTTTTCTTCATCAACAATTTTGCATAGAAAAAGCGAAAGGATTTTATTGAATGCGTTTGCGTTGTCCGAAATATTGTTGTGTCGTAGAATTTCAGCAAACTTGTTGAATAAGCCTTGAGAGTCTTCTAAGTATTTTAGGTTATTCTTTTTTAATGCTTTTAGTTCAAGTGAATAGGCATTTGCATCATCGTCAAAAATTCCGTTGAAATGAAAGTATAAATTGAATGACTCTTTCCAAACTTCATATAATTCTGCCTTGTTTTTTGCATCACGATAAAGTTTGATATTCTCTTCTTCAATTTGTTTTGTGCTTTTCTTTAAATCTTCTTCACGGTCTTTTATTTGGACAATTAAATTTTCATAGTCAAATTTATTGTGGTCATTGAGTTTTGAGGCATAAAGAACAAGGAATTTGGCATTTTGGTCGTTTGCTAAATAAGCAAACAACTGTCCACCGTGTTCTTCCATTTTCTTTCTTTCCTTTTCGTATTCTGAACCGTAGGTTTTGCATTCAATAACCATTAAAGACTTGCCGTCTTTTCCGTAAACACAAACGTCCGATTTTCCACCACTTGCTCCACGCCCTGACGGATAGCGTCTTTCTAAGTGAATGTCGTTTGGTAAATAACCCTTGTTTAAAAGTCTGTCCACACATTCCAATACAACAAAATTTTCAGGTTGTGAAAAGTTGGAGGTTGTTTTATCTCCGAGTTGAATTTGTCCATCTTCAATTCTTTCAACAGTTGTATTCTCGTCTTTGCGATACTGTATTTTTCCCTTGTTTATGTCGGCTGAAATAGTGTAGCCTTGAAGTTTATACTCTTTTGAATATTGAACTCCATTTTTGGATTTGAAGCCTAATGCTTCTAAAAATGTCTTGATATATTGATTAGCACTCATTTGCCTTGATTTTTTCCGTATTTAATTTTTTCTTCTGCTACTTTCATAGCATCAAGTCCAAGTTCTTCGTCTTGGATTTCATAAACTAATTTGTCACTCAACCAAGCAATGATTACTTCATTTTTCTGCTCTTTGTAAAAGTTTGAAAGTGCCTTAACTTGTTCTCTGGTCGGCATTCTCTCGTCCCTTTCAATTTTACTTAGAATAGTCGGGTCAAGAGCTAATTCCGCACCTACTTCACGAAGCAGAAGCCCTTTCGTCTCTCGTAACTCTCTTAAAATTATCCCTATTGTTTTCGCTTGCATAAAATTGACTTGACAAATATTGGCAAATGTAGAAAAGATTTTTTAATTGTCAACTATGAACTTTCATTTTTTCTAACAGTCGGGTGGTGGGTGGGCTTGGGTGCGGTTGGGCAAAATAAAATGTGCTGCAATTTGTGTCGGCTTGTGCGTTGGGTTGCAGCTCTTTTTATTTTGCGAAGGGTTGGCATTTTGTCTGTCGTTTTACTGTTCGTTTTTGTCTGTCGTGTCGTCTTTTAGGGTTGCTGGTAACGTCCAAGTGCAGACGACGTGGCGACGATAGGAGACATGTACGTTCTGCACAATGTTATGTAGGGTTATTATTTTATTCACTTGCTGTCTTTGTTGGCGGCGCAATTTTTTTGAAATGTGTCATAAAGATGCCTTGTTTAAGTCTATGTTTGACATAGCATTAAGTTACAGATCGTTTGGACGAGATGTATTAGTTGAAATGCTAGATTTTGCAATACAAAAAGAACGAGAGTTATCAGAATTTACTCCCGCTTCCATAGAACAGAAAGATAAAGCTTCCCATTAAACTCAAATACTTGAGTTGACAGCAATTCCATCTTCGCTTAGTTCGTAGGTTTTCCATATGTTGTTTAGATTCATAATGAATAATTTATAAGTTAAAAAATCTTAAATCTTAAATCTTAAATCTTAAATTAAAAATGTCAAAAATTAAAAAAGAGTTGACACCTGAAGACGTACAACCAATTATAGAACAACTCAAGATACTTTTAAGTGACCAACCATATGACGAATTATATAACATACTGGATCATATAAGAAATACCCTTAAAAAAGATATGTTGCTTAGATGATTCAATCTCTATCAAGTTTATCGTTTATTTCATATAGTATAGATAATAACTTTTCAATATTTTTATTTAGAGATTCAATAGAGTCATTTAATTTATCAATTTCTGTTGTTTGAATAAATGTCTTTTTAGGTTCCATATATTTTAAAATTTTGACTGTTAAAAAATCTTAAATCTATATTTAAACATATAGTTGGTGTTGATAGTTCGGCGGCGCAATCTATTAAAAGATAAAGTTAAAAAATGGAAGAGTTCAAAAGATATGAATGTTACAGAATACAAGATACTGACAAAAGAATAGTTATTCACCGTCCTGAATTATTATACAGTCGGAAACCTGATGGGGTAAATGAGTTGATACAAAAGTACAAGGATTACTCTGTATATATCTGTCTAACTCCTGAACGACTACCTGAAGAAGGAATGGTTGGTGGTCTATATGATTAATCTCATTATCAAATTCAATGTTTAGCTCATAAATTTCTGAATCTTCATCAGGTTCGTTGATAAACTCCTTTTTAATAAATATTTCTCTGTTAGACAAAAATCTTATTACAATTCTCCTATCAGTAATTATTCTTGGAGGTTGTGGTGAAACAGTTTGCAGGTAGTTTATAAGTGAGCAATCTATTTTTTCTGATTTGGTTGCTCTATATGTCATAAAAATATTTTTACAAAGGTAAATATAAAAATTAGAAACATTAGTGTTTAAGAAAGGCGGGGATTTCTCCCCACCACCGAATTTTACTTCGGACATCCACAGTCTGGTTTCTTTATAACGTCCCAAATAAAATTTGCTGTGATTGACGTAATCAGGCCGATTATTATTGTTGCAGCCATTTTCAAAAATTTTAGAAATTAGAAAATACCCATCAACTACTTGTCAATCAGCCTTTTTTATTTAAACACTTTTGTTTCTTTTAATTAATCCTGTTAGATTGATCACCTTGGTAAGGAATATATGACTTAAGAGATTGTTCATCAAACCATTCTGTTTTAAGTTCTGTATCAACAAACCAAACACATTTACAATCAAAACCATCTAAAGGTTTACCGTTATCATATTGTTGTTTTACATCTTCAACAGTAATTTTAGGACCACCTGATTTAAGCTCAACAACATCACCAATTTTAAAAATTTTACTTGACATGGTAAATATAAACTTAGAGTTAAAAATTAAACTAATAGAAATTGCCAGTTTACATTCTGGCGGATCTTTTAAAGGTTTGGTTTACAATTACAGAGAGTTGATTGATTTACTTTCTAATCCTACATAAATTAATTAAAATGACTTGGACACAATATTTTGATTACATCAGATACTTTAAACTAAATAACAAATGATAACGACACAACAACCGTTTATGGAAGACAGAAAAAATATCACAAACCAAGATATTAAAAATGTTTTTGGTGACAGAAAGGTTTTCGAGTTATTAGAGATGCGGGTTGAACTTGCAAAAGCTTTAGCTCCACTTTGTTCAAATGTAAGTGAATTTGAAGAAAGTTATATCGCATTACTAAATACTGTTGGCGACCCAATAAAGATAAACCACGGTAATATCAGATCTTACTTACATAAATCCTGATATTGAAGTTATAATTCTGAGATTCACCTTGTAATGACATGTCAATTCCTTTACTTGTGTCAACATCATTTTCATATACTTCAAAGGTGACCTTATCTATTGAATATGCATCACCACTAATTTCAATACCTTTGGTGGTATCTATCACATTATTATAATATTGCCACATTGTATACAATTCTTCATGTGATTCCACAGAAGAGAATACTGCGCCGTTAGTTGAGTGGTGAAAATTTAATTTTGCTTTAATGTTCATTTCAAATAATTTTAAATGTTAAAAATTAATACAGTTTATTCAAATGTTAAAGGTACTATTAACGGACCAATGGTTTCAAGAAAAGAAGTTAGGTTTTTAGGTCTTTTGATTTGTCAATTTAATTTCTCTTTCTAATCCTACATAACGTCTATTATTTACGATCTGGCGGCGATTTAGCCGACTGTCGTTAAATACGTTGTTACATCACGTTTTTAATTTTAAGGCACAATTTTAAGTATAAAATTTCACTGTTAACCGACTTAAATTATAATTCACCAAATATCACTCGTAAACAACTGACTGTCAATGACCATTGTTTAAGACTTCCTTTAGTACCCCCATATTTTAAAAGATCGATAATTGAGGACAGGGTGATTTATTTTGTCTTTGTGGCTTTTAACAGCAACTCCATGATCTAACGACTGTTGAAATGGAGTTTATATTCCATCTGATTATTTTAAAGATAATGTTAATTGGATTATTGTTGGTTGAAACTTTTGATGTTGTGATATAATTTCGTGTGTTTTATGTAGTGTTGGTTTGTTTGGAATTTTATAATATGGATATCCAGCAATAATTTCAACAGAATTAATATCTGATAATCTTAATGTACAATACTCATCAGAGTCTTTTAGCTTTTCAACCCCTTAAATAGCTGGACACAAATTTAACTAAAAAGTTTATAAATTTGTGAATAAGGGAACACAGGAAAACATGGAGTAAATCCGAAAATTTGGTCATTTCCAAGGCCAAGGCAGAAGGTTATGAGAAGCTTTCTCGGCATTATGGATTCTACCAGCTATATACAAGGGCTGGATAAGGTAGAAAGTATTGGGAGTCATCACTTGAAGGCTTACATGCCCCAGAGCTGAGACGGGAGAACAAGAAACTCATCGCTGAGAATAAACAGCTCAAGGAGATGAATGCGGATAAAGAATTGAAAATAATGCTGATGGAGCGTCTATTAAAAAAAAAAAAGTAACTACCATGGAAGAGAGAAGATCAAGTTGGCACGAGAATTTATAGAAGGAGGACATCCGCAGGATACCGTATTAAGGACTTGATGATACCAAGGAGTCCTATTATTAGCAAACCGCCACAAGGCATTAAGTCTAAAGGCAGGCCAGTAAGTAGTCATACGATGAAGAAAGATCGACTTAGGACCAATGAAGAAGTAATATCGGACATCAAGGAAATACTGAGTGAAGAATTTGTGGACTACGGTTGTTTGGAGACGACACATGCCCTGTGTCAACAGTGGGTATATTATAAGTCCAAAGAAAGTATATCGTTTGATGGAAGAGAACAAATTACTTAATCTCACAAAGCCTAAATTAAGTAAGCGGCTGTCAAAGGGTTAGTCTTCAAAACCATTAGCACACTTTAGTTATCTTGGAGTTTGACATCAAATACATATATCAAAGGAAGCGCAAGAATGCCCTGCTGATCACCGTCGGCATGATCATATATTCCCAGATGGCATTGGCAACATATCGCCTGGCAAGTAATCAAAGGTGACGTAATCAAATTATTTGATAAGATATTTGGAGCATATTCTGTAGCAGAATATTTATGTACGCAACGATAATGGGTCATAATGGTGGCTCAAAAGTTGCAGAGTTATTTTTAAGAGCAAGAAGGTCATACAAGAGTTTACTAAGCCACAAGCCGGAACAAAAATGCACACCATAGAGTCTTCAGCATCATAGAAAGGGTAATTTGTCAAAATATGAGTTTGACAATCTATTAGAAGCGGCAGATACGTTTACAAGATTTGTTAAATTTTATAACTTCAGGCGCATACATTCAGGAATTGGGTATCTTAGCCTACAATTATTTGTTGAAAAGGTACCGAGATAAAAGTGGATGTATCATTATTGGATGCCAAAACCTATCTAAACAAAAAGTAGCATGATAAGAGGAAGTCAAAACACAAAGAGAACCAGGTCAGAAAAACGAAAGTGTTTTCCACAATTCAATGGTTCTAAATTTTCCTTTCAGGAAATTTAGGAATGTTTGAATTTTATAATACGGATATCAAACAATAATTTCCAATAAAATTAATATCTGATAATCTTAATGTCCAATATTTAGGAGAGTCTTTTAGTGTCCCACATACAAATCTGAATCTTAATTCATCAATTCCGTATAGTGTGGCATAGAATTCTATATTTTTTAATTTTCCATCTCCGTTTAGAAAGATAAGTTTTAGAAGTTCCCCGTGCAAAATTGATGTCATGATTGTTGATTCCATAAATTTTTATTTTATTTTTATTATTAATGGGATGTAACGTATAGTATTTACGATCTGGCGGCGATTTAGCCTACTGTCGTTAAATACGTTGTTACATCACGTTTTTAATTTTAAGGCACAATTTTAAGTATAAAATTTATAAAAAAAAGACTATGGAAATAATGATAGGATTAAATAATTCAAAGTTCAGTAAGTATTTAAATGGGTTAGAAGTCAGCATTAACGACATTGTTGCCCCATCCTTAAATAAGAGGGCAAAATGTAGAGTTGAAGAAATTAACAGCAACTCCATGATATTAACGACTGTTGAAAATGGAGTTTATATTCCATCTGATTATTTTAAAGATAATGTTAATTGGATTATTGTTGGTTGAAACTTTGATGTTGTGATATAATTTCTGTGTTTTTATGTAGTGTTGGTTTGTTTGGAATTTTATAATATGGATATCCAGCAATAATTTCAACAGAATTAATATCTGATAATCTTAATGTACAATACTCATCAGAGTCTTTTAGTGTCCCACATACAAATCTGAATCTTAATTCATCAATTCCGTATAGTGTGGCATAGAATTCTATATTTTTTAATTTTCCATCTCCGTTTAGAAAGATAAGTTTTAGAAGTTCCCCGTGCAAAATTGATGTCATGATTGTTGATTCCATAAATTTTTATTTTATTTTTATTATTAATGGGATGTAACGGTTAGTGTAAACGTAGTGCGACGTTAGGAGCATTATCGTTTTACACATTGTTATAGGCTTTTTGTTCTTTGTCTCGTAGGCATACGATGGAAGACTTAGTATACATTTTTATTAATGTTCTTACTAATTGGGTTCGACTCCCAAAAAGAACACTATTCGTTTTCAAAGTATTTACTAATTGTTGTATCATCATTTAGTATTTCTTTGTAAGCATCATTTGTTAATATTAAATCAACAAACTTGTTATATGAGTAACACAGTTTTTCGGTGAGTTTAGAAATATCAGGGAATAGTACGAGAATATTTTTTTGATTTTTTAACTTGTCATATAGTTCTTTGTTTTGTTTTTTCTGTTTGTCTGGGTCTGAATATCCTTTATAGTATTGTTCAATAAACTGTTCGTTAATAGTTATTGAAAATTGTTTATCATAAACTATTCCGCTATTTTCAAAATCATATACTGGGTGGTGAGTAAGAATAAACGATTTAGGGTGTTTAATAAAGTTTGCCCATTTTCGTATTTGTTGGAATACTTTAAAATGTTTTTCTCTATATGTTTGTGGTAGTTGAATAATGTTGAAAACAATTTCTATTCTTTCCACAAGTAGATATAGTAGCAATAGATAAATTGTGAAGTCTTGTTGTGTGTCTGTAAGTTCATCATTCTTTTCTAAGTACCGTGAAATTAGAGTTGTACTATCAGCAAAATTACAACCTAAACAGTTGTGATGTTCACCGTTTTGCCCCCCAAATGCATTATGTATTTTGCAAGCATTTGGTGTATTATATTCGTCAAATGCGTTAACAGAAAAAATTTCAAAACACTCTTTAAATTTTTGTGTCACTTCCATATTTAGTTTGTTTTAATTGCCTATAACGTTTGGCGGGTTGGCGTAGTGGGGGCATTAGAAGCACTCACTTTCAGCCTTGCACAAATGTAAATAAAAAGGGCTAATATTCCATCAAGCACGTCAGCCCCCATTACGCCAACCTGCTGTTGTGCGTAGTAATATTCTCAAGGAAGTTTTAGTCGTCTCCGTCCTTATCTTCTTCCTTTTCCCTTTTCTCTTTATTTGTCATAGCAGTGTCTACAGGGTTTGCAGTTTGCTGGTTCGCATTTACTGTTGTGTCCTGCTTAGTTGCAGTCCCTTCATTTTGATTTGAAGGTTGGTTTGAACTGTTTTGGCAGGCTGTCACCAATGTAATAGCTATACCAATTAAGAATACTGTCTTTTTCATTTTGTTGTTTTTAGATTGATTTAATTAATCATCGTCTTCGCTTTCACCACCTTGTCCTTGTGTTGTTGTAGTCGAGTTGTTGATTTCTGTGTGTCTTATTTGTCCGCCTAAATAACCTGTCCTTGCAACTAAGCCGAAACTAATTAGGGAAATAAATAAAATTGCAATAGCCGCTGTTGATGTCAGAGCCGACTTTCTTAAAGTCAGGAAAAGTCCACCGATAGAAGCAACACCAAGTATTATTAATGATACTAAGGCAAAAACAGCAAAATCTTCGTGCTCGTCAATCATATTCTTAGCAATACCTTGAATGTTTTCAACTGTTTCTTCAGCAGCTTCTCCTGTCAGGTAGGCAATGCCCGCACCGATTGCAGAAATGATGAAAATGTTGTAAGCCGCAATTTTTGTTTGATTGCTTTTTGTCCAAAGACCGTGTGCTAAAACAAGTCCGCCCAAAATTGAGCCGAAGATTGGGAGATGAGTTATGAGTAAGTGAATATGTGTCTGGTTCATCTTATTAATATTTTAGTCAAAGGTCGGCACTGTCAGTCGAAGAATAAATGACAGGCGTCATAAAGGAAGGTGATTTTTATCGGTCGTCAATTATTACGCACAACGTGTGTACTTACGCCATAAATCTTCGTAAGTATCTACAAATATACACTACGATTTTATATATCCAGATCATCAATAGGACTTTTTACTTGTGATTTCATTTTATCTGTGATTTGGGTATATATTTCTGTGGTTTTTATACTTTCATGCCCAAGATAAGTCTGTATAGTTCGAATATCTATTCCGTTCATTATCAAGTGTGTAGCAAAACTATGCCGTAAAGTGTGTACAGTGGTATTTTCATCGACACCAGACTTAATAACTGCATTTTTTAGTATATTCTGTACACTTCTATCGGAGTATTTTCCACCATCCTGACCCTCAAATAGCCAATAGTTTGGTTTGAAAAGTGTAATATATTCTTGTGTCGCTTTTGCTACTTTAGGTGATAGTATGCTATATCTGTCTTTATTGTTTTTTGCTGACTTTATTCTTATCAATCCCTGGTCATACAAAATATCTTTAGTTTTAAGTTTGGTTAGCTCTCCAAGTCTCAGTCCTGCAGAGTATATTATTTTAAGTATGGTTTGATGTTTGATATTGATACACGATTTAATCAGCTTTTCTACATCGCCTTTAGAAAGAAATCCAGGCAACTTTTTAGTGGATCTTGGTCTAATGTCATACAGAAAAAAATTTTGGCCTGAGTTTAACCTTTTCATAATAAAATTTCAACGCATTAATGATGTTATTCTGAGTACTTTCGGATATGCTGTCGTTTTCTATTTTAAGTAAAATATACTTTCTGAATTCCTGTTCTGTGAGTGTATCAGGCTCGCGATCTCTAAAGTATGTCAAAAATTCGGTAAAAGAGGAAAGATAATTTTTTCTTGTATTCGGACTATACTTTTGAATGATGAGCTGTTTGGTCATTTTATGTATTGCATTTATATGATATCCAGGTAATACTTCACTTTTGCTGATTATTTTTACGGGTGTTTTATTTACCGGTTTTTGAGTCCGGATCCTTTGGTTGGTTTCGGATATCATAATCCGGTAATTTCCAAACACGGTTTTGAAAGACTTCCAGTTATCAACTTCATTGGGTACCAGCCACAATTTGGCATCGGACCTGCATTTTCTGCCTTTGACTTGCTTGATGAGATCATATTCAGGAGAGTCTTTAGCTATATTCAAAGCTATAAAAATCTGTTCATTTATGATTGCTTTGGCAATATTAATTGTGTTCATTACGGTCTTTTTGTAGCAAACGTATAGATCATCACTTCATTAATCGTTTAATAAGCGGGTATATACGTTTATTAACGGTACTTAACGGTTAAATACTTTTATATAGTTTTATAGCCACTCATTACCAACTTTTTATTTTATTTGCACTGTCAGCTTTTATTTTCTTTTTTTTATCCAAAATCAAACCTTATGGCTGACCAAAGACAATGCAGACTTTGCAAACAACCTATCTCCGGCAGAGCTGATAAAATATTTTGTTCCGCAACTTGCAAATCTCAATATCACATCAAGCTCAATAAAGTTACGATGAATGCATCTGAGCGAATCGACAAAATTCTACCCCGAAACAGATCGATCATGCTAGAAGTCATGGGCAAAAGCAGCACCCAGAAGAAAGTAGTCAAAGCCATACTGGACAGCAAAAAATTTCATTTCGGGTATATTACTCATTATCACCTCAATTCACAAAACAAAATGGTACACTACTTGTATGATTTTTCTTACATCGTATTCAGCGATCAGGAAGTGTTGATAAAGCGAATAGGAAACTTACTAAATTCGGATAAGTCAATATAAATATCTCTGCATCAAGCCAATATGAATCGTAACTTCCTTCCATCGCAGCGATTAAAAGTGCATGTAATGCTCTCATAAATGATCCATAATAAGAAAATGCGCTTCGTGTACCATTAATACATTACATTCGATTGCTAAAACCTATTAATAAGATGTAATGAAAATGCACCTACAGCCTGAGACTTATTCTGACTTCTATGTGGCTAAATTGATGACCTTATTCGGGCCAGATAATCGCGAACTCCGGCAAAAGACACTGTTTTATCATCAAAATATGAAAATACCCGGACACATTCATCTTCTGATGCACTGAGATGATTGAGGATGTTCATGAGGTGCATCTTCATGTGTCCCTTTTGGATTCCGGTGGTGACAAGCGATCTGATGGCGGCAAAATTTTGAGCCAGACCGACGGAAGCTACTATTCGCATCAGTTGTGCTGCGGAAGGATTACCCAGGATTTCCAGGGTTTTCTTTGCCATTGGGTGCAGTGATGTAAGTCCACCGACTGTACCTATGGCGAGAGGCACATCCAGCCAGAACCGGAATATACCATCCGTTATTTCACAAAAACTGAGACTACTGTACTGACCATGGCGCGCTGCATAAGTATGACCTGCAGCTTCTGTCGCTCTGAAGTCATTTCCTGTAGCAAGGATGACGGCATCGATTCCATTAAAAATACCTTTGTTGTGGGTCGTCGCGCGATAAGGGTCGATATGCGCTATTTTGACCGCAGTTTTGAATTTTTCTGCCAGCTGTTCTGCCAGCATTCCATTGGCAAAAACGCCCAGATCATGTA
Organism: Saprospiraceae bacterium; assembly: GCA_016722285.1. GTDB lineage: Bacteria > Bacteroidota > Bacteroidia > Chitinophagales > Saprospiraceae > OLB9. The sequence goes on along the minus strand of JADKGI010000017.1, from coordinate 54,429 downwards.
CCGGGCAGGAGACTTCAGCTCTCACCACGCATTCAGGGGTGTAGTTGGAGAGGATAGACATGATGATATATACATCCCGATCTTCATCAGGGACATCCGGACTATCTACAAAAAATCTTTCCAGCGAATCAGAAAAATTTTCCAACACAGAATTGATAAAATTGGCCCCCATGGAGTCACATGTCTCAAAATGTACCTTTATCTGATATAATCCCGGTTCGGCATGGGTAAAGTCCAGCAATTCTGTTCTTTGTATCCCACCGCCTCTCGACTTCATATTGTCAATGATGGCGGCTGCATTGCCTAATAGAAATGATTCTATTTTTGAGTAAATGGATTTGATGACAGATTGACTCCCGTGCCACTTAAAATGCACCTGACCTACTTTGGTCGTACCCAGGATGGTGGTCTTAAATCCGCCGCGATGCTGCCAGTATTTGGCGGCGGAAGCAGCAGCTGCAACGACTGAGCTTTCTTCTATCACCATCGGAATGCAGTACAGCTCGTCATCTATAAGGAAGTTGGGTGCCAGACTATATGGCAATACAAAATTACTTACCGTATTTTCGCTAAACCCATCTATGACTTTCTGCAAACTGTCATTATTCAGTTGGAAATAGTTGAAAAGTGCTTTATCTGTATCAGCTTTGTTCATATAATTTGATGTCAACCAATCCAGTTTTTCATTTTTTGACATTTTGGAAAACCCATTGACAGATTTTTTACTCATATCTTCGGTCATTTTACTTTCAATAATTTTGTTGCCAGTTTATATCCATCTATTTGCAGTTGGACATATTGCTCTAAAGTCTCGTATGATACCTGTGCGTGCTTCAGAAATCCGGATGCCTGACCATAAACAGATGGCATCTGTAGTTTTTGAGTGAGGTAGTATCCATCCAGAAAATCATATATGCCCCCTGATATGATAATTTCACGGCACTGAAGTTGATTCTGGTTTTCAGAAATGATCTGATTGACAAACCGGACCATTTCTTCAGCTGAGTGTCCCACATTGGTCAGACAGGAATAGTTTTCTGCGATGCTTTCAGAAGACCTGAGTATCTCCAGAAGTGCAAAATTTGTACCTCCCCCGGCAGCAAAGTCAACCGCAGCGAGTGGCAGCTTAAGTAATTCTAATAGGCTTTGTGGACCCATACCCTGTCCCACTTCTTTGACTATAATAGGGTAGGGTACCTTATCTATGGTTTTTTGAATGATTTCCAGAGGCGGACATGCGAACCGGTCACCCTCAGGTTGCAGCCACTCCTGCAAAGGATTGACATGGATGATGAGGCCATCGGCATCCAGTTTTTTGATCAATTCAGATATTCTGTCTGTCTTACCGGCTGCTATGAGAGTCTCAAGTTGGGCTATTCCCAGATTTGCATAGAGTGGTTGATTGCCCATATATTTTCTGACCTGAAAATCCGCAAGAAATGCATCGCTATTCAATAACTGGCGGCAGGATCCCAGACCCATGCCTAGTTTGAACTGACCACAAGCTCTGGCAAGATTTTTGTTTATGATACCTGCGAGGGCTGTACCTCCGGTCATACTGGATACCCAGATCGGAGCATTCAATTGTTTCCCCAAAAAATTAACACAAATTTCGGTATTTTCTCCAGGGTGTGCATTCAGCATTGGTTCGTAGTAAAACCTCTGATCCAGTTCTTCAAGGTTTACACGGGATCTGAAAGCTAGTTCAATGTGGTCTTTCTTTCTTTCTGATGCTCCGGTGTCTTTGTTTTCTTTCATTTGTTTTCAGGGTAGGCCTTGAAAAAAGTAAGATTAATTAAATAAAGGGCTCAAATGTAATAATAATGCGGATTTAAATTTCCAAATTTGCAGAACAAAACATCAGTTTAATAGTTCAGTGCCCATTCCCCCCTCCAGGTCACTATGAAAAATCTGATTTGTTTTAATTCAATAAATGTTTGCTAAATGCGTCTTATTTTTTTATATTTTGTGATAGTGTTTTTATGGGTGGGCGAGCTGCCTGGTCAGGGAGAAAAAACTGCTATTGACTTCTACAATAAAGGCGTGGAGTACTACAATGCGAGAAATTATGAGCTTGCCATAGCTTCTTATTCCACTTGTATTGAAAAGGATCCGGCGTATATCAAGGCATATTATAACCGGGGCAATTGTTCTCTCAATATTCAGCAATATGACAAAGCCATTTCTGATTTTAAAAAAACTATCTCACTTGACCCCGATTTCTCAAAAGCATATTTGTATCAGGGGTATGCACACCTGATGAAAGGTGACTACGACTCAAGCATCCAAATCTTGTCCAAAGCTATAGATAAAGACCCGGGATTGTCCAAATCGTACATACACAGAGGTACCGCCTACATGAAATCCGGAATTCCTGATAAAGCTATAACCGACCTGACTACGGCGATCACAAAGGGCGAGCATAGCTATGCTACCTTTCTGAACAGGGCGATCTGTAAAGTTAAAATAAACGATGATGCTGGTGCTCTGGCGGACTTTTCTGCCGCAGCTGACCTGAAACCGGATCAGTATGTGACATCATTTGAAAAAGCCAAAATTTATCTCAGACTTCAGAAATATCATGAGGCAATAGCAGAACTGAGCGTGGCCCTCCGCAAAAACCCTTCTGATGCGGACTTGTATCACTACAGGGGGTATGCAAAACTAATGCTTGAAGATAATGCATCGGCACTTACTGACTATAACTTGTGTCTTCAGATAGATCCCAATCACAAGCAAGGGCTTAAAAATAAAGCCCTCCTTTCTTTTAAAATCGGTAAGTTTGATGATGCCGCTCAGGATTATACCAATCTTCTGAAAACAGATAGTAACAATGCTGAATTATACATGCTGAGAGGTACCTGCTACCTCCAGTCCGAAGATTATGACAAAGCCCTCAGAGATTTCAGTGATGCCATCAATCATAAATCTGATTTTGCTGAAGCCTACTTCAACCGAGCCAATGCTTATACCAAACTTCTAGATCCAAAAAAAGCTTGCAGCGATATCAAAGAATGTGTAAGACTCGGTTATGGGCCAGCCAGAGCTCATGTGAATAGTGTCTGTAACTGATGATAGTGGTGCTTTATTTTCTGGACGGTTTGTATTTTGATTTTTCCAAAAATAATTGTGCATCATTTAATGCTATCAATTCAGCAGGAGTCGTGTCCGGATATCGTTGCATGTAGGCTTTGACTATTTGCCACCCCATATAATTTGCTGTTCTTCCAGGTGCCAATGGAGGCATCTCGGGGCTATCAGGCGAAGGATTCAGATATTTGCCTATTTTAGCCGGATTGGATTCATAAAATAGTTTGTTATCTAAAAAAAAAGACCACATTTCAAGTTCATTATTCTCGCACCATTCCAGTTTTGGCAGGGGATACTCGGTAATAACACTATCATGGGTAGCAGGCATCAGAAGTTTTGTGAGATATAGTGCCTTGCCATTGTGCACCATCTGATCAATCATCCTATGCCCTGGAGCATCACCCAAAATATCCGTGATATACAGGTCTGCTATCTTTTTGACGATGTGATCTTTATTCCAGGAGCGTGTTACATAGTCGGAAAAATTTGTATTGTCCGGATCTATCATTTTATAATCTACATCGGGATGCAAAAACATATCCAGTCCCAGCCCTATCCCATCTCTTCCACTGTCATCTTCAAATATAAATATCTGATATCCAAATTCAGAAACAAAGGTGTATATATCGGGCAAGTGTTTGGATTTATCCGGGAAATAATAAGTGAGGAATCGGAACATTTGGTCTGTTTCCGATTTTATTTTGCTGAAGTCCGGATATTTATGGTTTGTTTTAATGATAATGTCATTCACCAATGTATCTTTGATAAATGATTGAAGGTCAATTATCTGACTATCAGGCTTGGTACCTTTGAAGCCCAGAATTTCATCCATATAAATTTTGTAGAATGCCGGATATTTGAAAGTAAGTGCCGTGATGGCTGCAATATCTGAAGCCCTTTGGAGATCCTGTTCGGTTCGTATGATTGCCGTACTGACTTTAATGGATGATACGTCCGGAGCCGCTTCATTTTTACATCCGGTCGTTATGATGACCAAACTCAACAATATAAGTAAACTACTTTTCATCTTCAATTGTATATTCTTATGTAATGAATTAAATAATTTGTTCCTTCCCAGGCACTACTCCCACATGGGTTGAATATTGGTAAATAACCTTTGATAATTTACCAATGTATAACGGATTATTGATTCAACTTATTTGTTAGTAGTGATATTTATCAATTATTTAGATATTATTGAATTATGAGTTCTTTTGACTTTCCCGGTTTGGAACAAACAGACCAAACCAGATGTATGACTCAATAATAATATTTGGTTTTTCCGTAGATACAGGTTGAAAATCAATTATTTTTGGATTTCGCCGACTGGTAAGCAGATTTTAAATATGATTTGGAAAGGGAATTTTACATGCATTCGTACGGATATAATAAACGCAGGTTATTCTGAACAATCAATAATTTAATCAGTTAATCTTCTTCAAACACCAAAAACATTTAATTTTGCATCTGAATTATAGACCGAAGTCAAATAATACCGAATTTAATTATGAACATGAATAATTTCATCAGCAGATATACCTTTTTCTTTTTTGTATCAATAGTAGTGACCTTATCCTGCAAAAACGAGATGACTCAAAAGATGGTAAATAAACCGACTGCTATGGGCAGGATCAATGCCGTGGTCATCATAGCAGACAAAAGCATGTCAGAAAGCTCAATGGCAGATACGGTGTCCTATTATTTTGAGTCTGCATACCCTGTATTGACCGCCGAAGAACCGATTTTTGATATCAGATATATGACTCCTCAGCAGGTAGAAGGGAAGCCATACAGTAAGGAACTAAGGACATATGTGCTGATTGCAGATATCTCGGATACGTCATCAAATACCACCAGGATGTTGCGGAAAGATATGGGGGAAGAAAAATTTAAGAGGGCTCTGAATGATCCAGCTTTTACGACATCAGTTGGGACGGACAAGTGGGCAAGAGGACAACTCATAATATACGTCTTCGCCAATGGACTTGATAAATTGGCTGCAGCTATCAGTAAAAATTTTGCCACGATTTCAAAAAGAATAAACCAACATGATTTTAAAAATTTATCAGCCACAGTATTTGGTATTCAGGATGTCAATCCGGAATTGTCAAAAATGGTGATGGACAGTTTTGGCATGAATATCAAGATACCTGGATTATATAAAAAAGCTATTCAGAAGCCAAATTTTCTTTGGGTACGCATGGATAATAAAGAAATTAACCAAAGTCTCGTTTTCAGGAAGTTTAAATATTTAAATAAGGATCAATTCAAAATGGATAATATCATTAAAATGAGAAATGAGTATGGTCGTCAGTTTATCCGCACATCTTCGGATTCTTCCTATATGAGTACTAATGTGATAGATTTGCCTACGTATGAATATACCTACATTCAGAATAATGCTTACACCAAAGAAGTCAGAGGGATTTGGGAGACTGTCAATGACTTTATGGGCGGACCTTTTGTGTCGTACCTGCTTCTGAATGAAGCCAAAGGAGAGATTGTGTTTATAGATTCCTTTGTTTTTGCTCCTGGGAAAGAAAAGCGGGATTTTGTACAGCAATTGGATTGCATAGTCAAAACAGCCTCATTTCCCGGAGTGGTGAAGAAATAATATCCATAACCAAATACATATTTTTTAATAACTACTCCATTAGCGGTTAAATTCAGCCATGCGTAATAACCCTTGGTAAAAGTAAAAGTGAATTATAAGATTAATTTTAGACATTGAAACATTATCCAACATTATAAATTATTTATATATCATCCAGTATATGCGTAGTTGATGACCGTAGGAAGCAATTATCTCACATACAATGTTGTCGGGAGTATATCTTTTGGTTCAATTATTTTGACCATTCCATTTTCAGACACCACTAATGGTGTTCCTTTAGCTTTTTGAATTTAACCATTTTCTCATAAGCCATCTCAAATCCTTTCAATATTTCTTTGCTCTTTATTTCAAATGTATTATTTTGCATATTTCTGTTTTAAATTAAACCATGTTCCTTGTTCATAAATATTTTCCTCTCCATTGGTACCCTGTGCTAATTCTTTATATTCATTTCCTGAATTGTCAATAAACATCCAATTATCTACTTCTTTTTTATATAGATTAAAGAAATTTTCTAGACCTCGTTTATATCTGCGTTTTATTATTTCTTCAGGTATATCATGTCCACCTTCGATGACTCTAATCCTTACTCTCTCAATTGCTAATTCTATCGAATTTAGCCACAATAAAAGCAATGTCATTTCATAGCCTTTCTCCTTTGATCTTTTAAGGTAGTGTAAATAAGTTTTTGATGACCGGGTAGTTTCAAAAGCAAAATCTTGCTGGTCATTTAATAATTCATCAATTCTGTTTAACATTATCCTTCATGATTCAATTGTTACCTTTGCTGGTTGAAAAGGTGAAATTCCTCGTGCAATTTCATCTGCATTCACAAATTCCTTACAATCAAGAATTTCTGGTAGAATTGTAAAAGATGCTGTTGTCTTTCCTGCTCCATTACATCCTGCAATTACATATAATCTTGCCATATAAATCAGTTTATTACAATGATAGTATTTTATGTACAATTTCTTTCTTAAAATATTCCTCCAACATCCCAATATACCTAAATCATTTTATTGAATTTATTGACTTCTTCATCAAAATTCAGATATGGATATTCCCCCTGTAGCTTCTGAATCTCATTCAGCTGATTTTTACAAAATCTGATATGTTCATCTGATGAAGGACTAAGGGGACGGTGTGCAGCTGCCAGGATTATAGAATCTATTTTATTAATAAGTTGTTTGACATGATCGGTAAAGTAATGGTGTTCAAATTTACTCCAGATATAATCTATTGCAACACTGTTTGGGTGAATCATATCAGGATCATAATACCGGTAATCCCTAAGGTCATCCATCATCCATTCGTACGATGGGAAGTAGGAAATATGTGTACTGTTTTTGATCAACATTTCTGTCATACCAAGTAATCTTGATTTGCTGAAGCTGTTTTCAATCAGCCCATCCCTGATATGTCTCACAGGACTGACAGTAAGTATAATGTGTATTTGCGGATTTCTCGCGGTTAGCATATTGATTGCCGAAAGAAGAGCATCTGATCCGGCATTAACGTCAATATTTGTTTTTCTGAAATTGGATAATGGGAGTTTATGACAATTAGCCACTATGTGGTCATCCGTATTATGACAATAAGCTATTGAAGTACCCAGCGTCACAAAGAGATATTTGATGGTGCTTAAATGGTTTCTAACTTCTTTTATTTTACTATTTATTTTATCGCAGGCAACATCTATTGCAATATCACTGAGACTGCTGTGAAAATCCCGATGAACCCACATACCTTGTGATTTTTCAAGCTCTTCGTTTGTGACGACAATATCAGAACAGACAATATGGATAAGATTAGCAATAGAAACAGGATTGAATACTGTTCCAAAAGGATTGGAAATACATTTAAATTTATACTTTTGCAGTCGGTCTCCGATATGCTGAGAAAAACAAGAGCCGAGTGTCATGATATCATCATCGTAATGTAGCTTATTGGCAGACTTAGTTATGGATAATTCTGTTCTGAAGGTCATATCTTCGGTGACTTATAATTTTGAAGATGTAAAAATGGACATTTTTTCCCGAATATTCAAGACGTACGGACAAACACAGGAGCCTGAAATTCAGTTTGGTAGATATACCGATTCATACAAGCCTGATGAAAAGTATGATTGCTGGAATAGATCCAATGATTTTTTTGAAAACGAAAAGTATCTCAACAGTTATACCAATTTTCTTGATTTTCTGACAGTTGACAAGCAAAAGAACGTTACCTATTCGGTAAACCAGGGCGTCGTCACTTTTACATTGTACCAGGGGTCCAAAATAATAAACTGTAGTGCTGATCACGTCAGATTTTGTGCAGAAGCAAAAATAGCCGTCATGAATAAGAGCATCTCGGCATGATGCGATTATTGCTTGAAGAGAACTTTGATTTAAAATATTCCAGATATTCTGTTGATAAACAAGATTGCATATGTATTAAATTTGACACATATGTTGAAGATGGATCTCCGCATAAGCTGTATCAGGCACTTAAAGAATTAGCCACTGTTGCTGACAAAAGAGATGATGTTTTAATGCAGACATTTGAGGATCTCCAACCCGTAAACTACCATCATACCCGACCCATATCACTTACGGAAAAGAAAATTAAATTTGCTTTTTTTCACTCATTGGTGTCAGAAGCGTTGGAAGAGATTGATAAAGGGAGACTCAATACATTTTTATATCCGGGAGGTTTATCATTTCTATTGTTGGATTTGCTTTACAAAATAGATTTTCTTATTAAGCCGGAAGGCAATATTATGGAGACTATCCAGGCCAGCCACAATTTGTTTTTCAACGACAACATGACAGGCGTCCACGAAAAAAATAAAGAAATAATCAGAAATGTCCGTCAGTTTGAAAAGATCAATTTTGATGATTTTGAGAGAGAATTGTATGAAGTTAATTCTACCTTTGGTATTTCTGTTCCCGATGGTCACCAGAGACTCGTAGAGATAATTGATGCCCAAATCAGCGATTTTGAGTGGGATTACGAAAATAAGTACTACAATTACTCAAAAGCTATATGTGGTTATGTAGTTGGATTTTCACTATATTCATATTCCATACCTGAGCCGTCCAGGGACCTCCTGATACTTTACTATCGCATTTTAAATCATGATTTTTTCAAAAGTCTTGGATTTTCTGATAGTTTTAATGTAAACGGGTCATTCAATAAAAAAAAGGTCATATCCTATATCAGACAAATCATAGAAAATCATAAGGAAAAGTATAATGGCCTTCAAATAGCTATAAAAACACTTGATTTTACAGATGAGTATCTTTTTTGCAGGAGTTATCTGATTATGCTCAGGAATATTGTTTATCCATAAACCGATACATGAATATCAGAGATATCATATCATTTTACGAAAATGTCATCATACAGATAGCTACGCCTTATAGCACAGGTACCGGTTTTTATTTGAAGGATTACGATCTGATTATCACAAATGAACATGTGGTCAGAGATAATAAGAGTGTTATAGTAGCCGGAAAGGGTTTTGAAAAACAGATTGTGCCTGTAATTTTTATAGATACAAAATTTGATGTAGCTTTTCTGGCAGCACCTGCTGGTCATGATATGCCAGGAGTCGAAACAACTACTGCCGAAAACCTGGATGAAGGGGACAGAGTTATTGCCATAGGCCACCCTTTTGACCTTAAATATACCGCCACTCAAGGCATCATCTCAAGCATGCTCAATCAGGAAAATGACGTACATTACATCCAGCATGATGCTGCCCTCAATCCGGGCAATAGTGGTGGTCCCCTAGTGGATATGAATGGCCATGTCATAGGTATTAATACTTTTATTATTCAGAATGGAAATAGTATTGGTTTCTCCTTGCCGGTTTCTTATCTTCTTTCTTGCATTTATGAATTTAAGACCGGAAACGGAGCCAAAGGTGTAAGATGCCCTTCTTGCAAAAAAGTAAGTTTTGAGTCCGACAAGCTCTCCACCGGCTACTGTGTTGTGTGCGGAGCTTCTATCCGGATGATCTCCCAGATTGAAGATTTTGAACCTTACGGAGTCAACAGTACAGTTGAAGACATTATTTCGAGGCTGGGTTATCAAGTAGCTTTGACCAGAAAAGGTCCCAATAACTGGTCACTTAAAAAAGGAAGTGCGTTGATTAATATATCATATTATGAAAAAACAGGTATGTTGGTAGGAGATGTATTTCTTTGCACACTTCCCGAAAAGAGTATTGATTCTCTGTATTATTATTTATTGAGACAGAATTATGATTTGGAAGGATTGTCTTTATCGATAAAAGATCAGGATATAATTTTGTCATTACTCATATTTGACCAATATATTAACCCTGAAACATTATTTAACCTTTTTAATAAATTGATATTAACTGCTGACAGTTTAGATGACATTCTCATCGCACAATATGGAGCAAAGAGGAAGAATGTGTCTAACTAAAATGTTAAAGTAATACAGACAGACTAAATATTGGATTTATGTCGTTAACTTTACACATTAATATTTAATTTTGGTCCGCATTTTGCAATCCGATAAATTGCGAATGTTTATAATTTAATATTTATCATGAATAGTATAGTTTCGAAAATTGGGATATTGCTGATCATCATTTGTTCGGTTAAATCATATAGCCAGGATATACATTTTACTCAGTTTTACATGTCTCCCCTCAATCTTAATCCAGCCCTGACCGGAGTGATGAATTGTAAAACCAGGATGGTAGCAAATTATCGAAACCAATGGGCTGCAGTTTTGGCAGCAAATGCTTATAATACTTATTCAGTTTCTTATGATCAGAAACTACCAGTAGGGCGAGAAGATTACTTTGGCATAGGAGGATCACTTTGGGGAGATGTAGCAGGCGAATCAAGATTTGGAACCACACAAGGCAGAGTATCGTTATCCTACAGTAAAAAAATGGCAGGCTCCAGAAAAAAAGCAAGCTATCTTGTGATAGGGGCTGATGGAGCGTTGAGCTCCAGAAGCATAAGCAGAGCCGACCTTAGGTGGCCTTCTCAGATTTCGTCCAGTGGTTATGATCCCAGTTTGCCATTTAATGAACCTAATTTTCAGGATACCGATTTTCTCTATGCCGATATAGCTACCGGCTTACTTTGGTTTAGCGTGATTGATAATAATACCAATTGGTATATAGGTGCTGCGATGCATCATCTCAATAGGCCCAATGTGTCATTTTTGGGTGAAACAGTCAATTTGTACAGCAGATACACCGTACATGCCGGCCTTCAGTTTGAGCTGGCACGCAAAATATCCATGTTGCCGTTTGGTGTATTTATGACTCAAGGACCGCACAAATCATTGAATGCCGGAACCAATTTCAGATTTGCACTGGGACCGGTAAAAACATCCAATCAATCATGGGAAGCCGGTCTTTGGTATCGGGTAGGAAATAAAGTTCCATCAGGCCTACATTCTGATGCTGTGATCGTTTCTACCAGATTTAATTATGAAAATTTTGGAATCGGATTCAGCTATGATATTAATGTATCGGGGTTGAGACAAGCATCACCAGCAAACGGAGCTTTTGAGTTTTCACTTGTATATAACATCTGTGGCCCAGAAAGCAGAGGCGTTTACTGCCCTCGTTTTTAAAAATATCAGCATAACATATCCCCCCTTTAGTATTTTTTATTTAACTTTGGTGGGATTAAACTCATCTCAAAAACAGTAATATTATGTTCGGAGGAAAAAATGAAAAGCAAAACGGCATGAACGGTCAGGTACAATCACCTAATGTGAGCAACAGTATCGTAGATGGTACCGTGATCAATGGCAATATTTCAGCGCCAAATGACATCAGAATTGACGGAAGTCTCATAGGCAAATTAGAATGTAAAGGTCGTGTTATTATAGGACCACAAGGCAAAATAGACGGAGACGTCAATTGTATCAATGCTATCATAGAAGGCGCTTTTACAGGAAACATCCATGTGAGCGAGCTTCTGGCAATAAAGGAATCAGCCATCGTCAACGGTGATATCGTGACTGATAAACTCATGGTACATACAGGAGCCATATTTAATGTAAACTGTAGCATGGGAGGTCAAAAACTAAAGTCTTTGATACAAAAAGAAACTTCACAGAAAGTAGCCCAATAATCTAGAAATATTATGGATCCTGATTTGGGCGAAAAGAAGCAAAAAGCAAACGCTTACCTCAGATATTCAGGAATTGCTTTCCAAATGGCGGCGGTTGTTGCATTAGCCATTTTCGCTGGAAAGTGGTTGGATACGAAATTTTCTTTATCCAAACCTGTTTTTACTATTGTCCTGGTATTTTTATTTTTCAGTGGCTATATGTACAAACTTTATATGGAATTGAACAAGGAGAAATGAATTATTTTATCCAATTTCTTGGCCGCCTATTGATTGTAAATATACTGTTGTCGTTTTGTATGTATTTTGTTCACTTAATTCCTGAATTGAAACCATATTCCGACCTGAGTTTTTACAGCATATGTATGTTTTCAGTAATGAGTATTATCCTCTATCTGTTCCTCAGGAATTCGCTTTTCAATAAAGACAAACAAGTTTTTATCTCTATCACTCTTGGTAATATGTTGGTGCGTATGTTGGGCTCAATTATTTTACTCCTGATTTATAGAAATATTTGTTTACCAGCCGATAGCAAATTTATTATTTCTTTCTTGATAGTATATGTCGTTTTTACTATTTTTGAGACATATTTTATGGTCAGCCTGGCTGATATTCAACAAGATAAAAATAAATCATGAGTAGTTACGAATATAAAACAATGTATGAAATCGAAGGATTAAATTCCTTTGATGAAGAGACCATTATGTCTAAAGATATCAGGATTGTATCCAGGGAAGGCAATCTGATCAAGCTGATATTTGATCATAAATCCTATGACGCTCTCATCAAGGATTTTGACCCTCAGACCAAGAAAGCATGGATAAACGTTTCCGGCTTTGATTTCAGAATAAAAATCAATGAGCCATTGGACAAACTTATCAATGATCTCGGTTTCCTGAAAGCAGCCAAACACTCAGTAAAGGAAATAAAATCTCCTATGCCCGGGCTGGTAGTAAATATCTATGTACAGGAAGGCGATTCGGTGAACGAAGGAGAAAAATTATTTACTCTGGAAGCCATGAAAATGGAAAATATCATCAAATCTCCGGGTGAAGGAACTATTAAAAAAATAAACATTAAAAAAGGGCAAACTGTCGATAAAAATCAGATTCTTATTGAATTTGATTAAGTTGAAGTTATTTATTTAAAGGCATTTGTTTTCCAAAATGCTGAACCCAATATTTATCGACACGGGCTACTGCCATATCATTTACTTTAGGATGCATCAGCATAGTACAGTGCGAATAACTTTTAAGCCAGTCATACAGTACTTCATCAAATGATTCCTGCCCCTCACCCAGGTTTTCGCCTGCCACCATCCAATCATATCCGGCCTTTTTTACTCTTTCCCCTATATTTAATCCATCTTTTGAGAAATGTGCGAAGAAATGAAAATCATTCATTTCATTGGCTTGAGTAAGGGCACTTTGATATAATGTGTCATTCCACACCACTGCCGGGACAGGTGCCATATATCTTTTGCCGCAATAACATCCTTCTCTCCGTATTTTATTGACAGCATCTATCATGGTGTTTTTCTGGCTTATATCCGGCTTGGATACAGGAGTCCCGCCATTGACTGAAATCATCAAAAATAAAATGAGTAATGTCTTCATTAAACCATCAATTGATACTTGGAAGTTAGGAAATAACGCAATTAATAATTTTGTGTTTTATTTTTTGGAATATAGCTACAAGTTTAACTTGTTTTTAACCTAATCAGAGAAAAGCAGCTCCAAATACTCCCGCTGAATCGCCTAACATAGGTTTGAAAAACAGAGTATCTAATCTATGGTTGAATACATTTTTTTTTACTTCTTCCACTCCAATAGAATACAGCTCATCGATATTTCCTACGCCTCCACCTATTACAATAGCATCCGGATCAACTATATTGATAACCACAGAAATAGATCTGCCAAAATAGGTAAACAGGCGCTCCATTGTCAGAGATGCTGAAGGGTCGTCTCCTGCCCTGTATGACGCAGTAATATCCTTAAGTTGTTTTTTTTCTCCACTTATTGATTTGTAGTATTTTTCAAGTGCCGGACCAGATATGATCGTCTCCACACAACCTGTCTTTCCACAATAACACAGGCCACCAGAATCATCGAGATGATTATGTCCCCATTCGCCTCCGATTCCCTGTCTGCCTCCTAATACTTTACCATTGACCACAAGACCGCCACCTACGCCTGTCCCCATAATCACACCAAAAACAACCTTTGCATCCGGCATCTCTTGTTTTATAATTCCCAGTTTTGTTTCAGCAACCGCAAAACAATTGGCATCATTGCTCAGAATAAATGGGATCCCTGTTATTTTACTTATATCCGCCTGCAGGTTTTTACCATTCAGAGATGTGCTGTTACAATTTTTCATTACATTGAGTATTGGATCCATTGTTCCCGGCGTACCCATTCCGATTTTTTCAGGAGTGTGGTCACTTTCATTTTTCAGGCTATTCACAAGCTTATTTATCTGTCCTAACACATGTTCGTATCCAAGATGACCTTCTGTGGGCACTCTCAGCCTCGAGATGGTTTCTCCAGTCTGACTGTTCAGGATGATCCCTTCTATTTTTGTTCCGCCCATATCTATACCCCATAATGATTCCATCTGATTAAATTTGACGCTAATTAAATGAAAATATTCTTATCTGACAATGTTTAAGATAAAAATTGACAAATCTCTTTCAGGAAAGATTAATTCCAACTTATTTGTAATGATGAAAGGTGGAGCAAGGCATCGCTACAATTAAATAATTCAATAATATGAAGAAAAGACTTTTTGGAAGTGTGTATATCAAATTGCACAATTACTTAAATGCCTTTTTACCTTCATTCTCTTAAGGGACTACCCATCTTAATTCTTCCAATTGAAGCTAATGTCTCCCATTCAGGGGTTACCTTTTACACACATCTCAGCGGGAGATTTCTTTATTTTATATCGCATTCGTTTTTTTACCCATCCCCCGACCCCTTCCCTTAAAAAGGAAGGGGAGAGCTTTTTTGCTTTAAATTTTATGATTTTTACCTTATTATTTATATAATGAAAAACTATAGTGATATATCATTTCTACTTATGCCAGACCTAAACGTTACCCATTCCTTCTCTAGGGAAGGGGCTAGGGGATGGGTAAAAATGCTAAAAACAAGCATTTATCTCATATATTGTCTCCAAAGTTTAAGTTGATCGAATGATTTATATTTGTGTGTAAACGGTAGCCATCAGAGTTCAGGGGTATTTAGGGCTTAAATTCAATATGCTAATCTTATTTCACAAATACACAATTTATTCGGTTTCTTTTTTTTACAAAATGTGCAATTTGTTATACACACTTTTTAAAATATTAAAAGTAGAATTGAAGTATTATTACTAATTTTGACCTTTAATACACAAGTATAAATTTATATAATGGCTGTAGATGTAATATTGGGACTTCAGTGGGGGGATGAAGGTAAAGGGAAAATTGTCGATTATCTGGCTGATAAGTATGATTTGGTATGCAGATTTCAGGGGGGACCCAATGCCGGTCATACGCTTAAGATAGATGGAAAGAAATATGTACTTCACACCATACCGAGCGGTATCTTCAGACCTGATATCACCAATGTCATTGGTAATGGTGTGGTACTTGACCCAATAACCATGGTAAGGGAAATTGAATTGTTGGAGGACGCAGGAGTTGATTACCTTCCCAGGCTGCTGGTATCCCGAAAAGCGCATCTCATAGTTCCGACACACCGGTATCTTGACGCAGCATCAGAAGCAGCGAAGGGATTGAGTAAAATTGGCTCTACTCTGAAAGGCATTGGACCGGCATATATGGATAAAACCGGGAGGAACGGACTAAGGATGGGCGATATGCTTGCACCGGATTTTGAACAGAGGTATAAAACCATCAAGACCAAACATCTTGGACTCATCAGACTTTATCCTGAATTGAAATTTGATCTTGAGGCACAGGAGAATATGTTTTTTGAATGCGTAGAAAAAATAAAGAAACTGCGTTATGTCAATAGTGAATATTATATAAACGATGCGTTGAGTGAAGGAAAAATGATCCTCGCTGAAGGAGCACAGGGCTCGATGCTGGATATCGATTTCGGTACCTATCCTTATGTGACATCATCAAATACTATCAGCGCAGGAGTGTGCAGCGGCCTGGGTATAGCCCCTAATAAGATACGTGAGGTAATAGGTATAGCTAAAGCCTATTGTACCCGGGTAGGTTCAGGTCCGTTTCCAACGGAACTTATGGATGAAACAGGAGAAAAACTCAGGAAAGCCGGAGCTGAATTTGGCTCTACAACCGGGAGGCCAAGACGGTGCGGATGGATAGATATTCCGCAACTTTCATATACAATCATGCTCAAAGGTGTGACTCAAATGATCATAACAAAGCTGGATGTGTTGGATAGCTTTGAGAAAATAAGCGTTGGTACCGCCTATAGTTATGAAAATATAGTCAGTGATGAACTGCCTTTTGATATGGGTAATATTAAGATTGATCCTGTATATAGTGACCATGACGGTTGGAACCAATCATTGGATGGGATTACAGAATTCAATTCTCTTCCTGACAAAGCTATAAAATATGTGGATCACCTGGAAAAGCTATTGAAAACTAAAATTTCCATGGTGAGCACTGGTCCAGAAAGAGAAAAACTGTTGCATTTGTCATAAAACTTTAAGTCAACAGAATTATTTATATATAGATATCATTGTTTTAGTGTAAAAATACAAAAAATGAGTAAAGTAGATAAATTCCTTACTGAGATAAAAGAAGCATATACATTTAAAGGCGATTCGATTATCCTGGGCGCTCCGAAGTTGGATGGTCAGGTATTGACAGATAACTTTATCAGAATCCCGCTAAAAACACTAAACAGGCACGGCCTGATAGCAGGTGCAACTGGTACTGGAAAGACTAAAACTCTTCAGATCATCATCGAACAGTTATCGGCCAAAGGTATTCCGAGTCTGGTTATGGATATCAAAGGTGATCTTTCAGGGGTTGCAGTTCCCGGGGAGGTCAATCCAAAAATTGACGAAAGGCACCATAATATCGGCTTGCCTTTCACCCCATCAGGTAGTCCGGTTGAATTTTTGAGCCTTTCCAATGATGCGGGTGCCAGACTGAGAGCTACGGTAACAGAATTCGGGCCTGTTTTATTTTCCAAAATTCTGGAACTTAATGACACTCAAGGAGGTGTGGTATCACTCATTTTTAAATTCTGTGATGACAATCAGTTACCTCTTCTCGATCTGGATGATATTAAAAAAGCACTTAATTATATCACAAATGAAGGTAAAGAAATCATAGAAGCAGAATACGGAGCTATATCTACGGCATCTGTCGGAACTATATTGAGAAAGGTCATAGAGCTTGAACAACAGGGAGGTGATCTTTTTTTTGGAGAGAAGTCCTTTGATGTTCAGGATTTGTTGCGTATTGATGATCTGGGTAAAGGGTATATTTCTATTCTTCGGGTTACGGATATACAGGATAAACCCAAATTGTTTTCCACTTTTATGCTTCAGATGCTGGCAGAAATCTATTCTACTTTTCCGGAAGAAGGAGATTCTGATCAGCCTAAATTAGTCATTTTCATTGACGAAGCCCACCTGATATTTAACGAAGCAAGCAAAGCCCTACTTAACCAAATAGAAACCATCATCAAATTAATCAGGTCTAAAGGAGTAGGTATATTTTTTGTTACCCAGAATCCGACCGACGTTCCGGATGCAGTACTTAGCCAACTCGGTCTTAAAGTACAGCATGCGCTGAGAGCATTTACTGCCAAAGACAGGAAAGCCATCAAACTTACTGCAGAAAATTATCCATTGACAGATTACTATTCGGTGGATGTACTCCTGACAGAGCTTGGTATAGGTGAGTCTATCATCGCAGCCCTGAATGAAAAGGGTGTCCCGACACCACTGGTACATTGTTACCTTCGTGCTCCGCAATCCCGAATGGATGTGCTCGCTCCTAATGAGATAAACCAGATTATGAGCCGCAGCAGGATTAAACATAAATATGACGAAGTCATCAATCGGGAAAGTGCCTATGAGATACTTTCAGGTAAGATAGAAGAAGCCCAGTCTGAAGAGGCACATCGCAAACTTCAGGAACAACAGGAGAAAGTACAATCTACAAGATCAGGAGGTCGTCAGGAAAAAAGTACTTTTGAAAAAGTGCTGAACAGTACAACAACCAGACAAATAGGCAGGACAGTGGCTCAAACACTCACAAGAGGACTCCTTGGTGTATTAGGTTTAAAATCTACATCTAGCAGAAGCAGCAGCAAGAAGTCAACATGGTGGTGAAAGGGTCCAGGTAGAGAAATAGTGTATTTTGCTTGATTTAACTTAAATTTAATTCATCTGATGCCGATCACTATATCTATGGTGTCAGAATTAATAGCATTATGAAGGAGAGTTTTATTTATATACCGGAAGACAGTGATTTTACCTTATATAATATTCCTTTTGGAATATTCAGAAAAGGAGATTATTATGCTGCTTGCACCCGTGTAGGTGACACCATTGTAGATTTACATATGTGTATGATTACCGGTATTTTTGATGAGTTGGGATTAGAAGGTGATATATTTAAGAGAAAGACCTTAAATGATTTTATTGCTCTTGGCAAGAAGGTCACTTCAGATGTCAGAATAAGACTTCAGAGAGCATTGGAAAAAGGTGGCTATCTGGATAATAATATATTTATAGATCAGGAAATCTACCTTATTTCAGACAATGTACAAATGATCCTTCCTATTCGGATAGGAGATTATACAGATTTTTATTCAAGTCGTGAGCACGCTACCAATGTCGGAACGATGTTTAGAGATCCTGAAAATGCACTTCTTCCCAATTGGCTCCATCTGCCGGTAGGCTATCATGGACGTGCATCGTCGATCGTAGTTTCCGGAACAGAGATACACAGACCAAATGGACAGACCATGCCCGTTGGCTCACTTAAACCTGTTTTTGGACCAAGTAAGCAACTCGATTTCGAACTTGAAATGGCATTTGTCATAGGTAATAACACTGAATTAGGTTCCAGCATATCTGTAAGTAATGCAGAAAACTACATCTTTGGTTTGATGTTGTTTAATGACTGGTCAGCCAGAGATATTCAGAAATGGGAGTATGTACCCTTAGGCCCGTTTCTGGCTAAAAATTTTGCATCCACCATTTCTCCCTGGATAATCCCTCTCGAAGCACTTGAACCTTTCAGAGTACAAGGACCTGACCAGCAACCTGAGCCGCTTCCTTATCTTAAATCTGACGGTCAAAAAAATTATGATATTCAACTCTCTGTTGATATTATAACAAAGCTTGGCGACGTGAAGAGAGTCTCGGTATCTAATTTTAAATATATGTATTGGAATATGAATCAACAGCTTGCCCACCATACTGTAAATGGTTGTAATGTGAGGGTGGGGGACTTAATGGCTTCAGGAACTATCAGTGGCCCGGAACCGGATTCTTATGGGTCCATGCTTGAACTTTGCTGGAAAGGCACAAAACCAATAGCCATGCCCGACGGTTCAGAAAGAAAGTTTATTCTAGATGGTGATACGGTAAGTATGCGGGCATGGTGTGGGAAAGGTGATATTCGGGTAGGATTCGGAGAGTGTGATGGCAAAGTGACTGGTCATTAAATACGTGGTATTTCTGGACATTAACTGAATATTTTTGATTGGATAAAATGGTAAACTATTTTTATTACATTATTCTTTCGGATCATTTTTTACCTTTTTAGGTACCGGATCAAAGCCATGTTTTCCCCATGGGTGGCACCTCGATATTCTTTTTAAACCCAGCCAAAGACCTTTTATTGGACCCCATTCATGTATAGCTTCTATCATGTATTGTGAGCATGTGGGCTGATACCTGCAATGTGACCCTAACAACGGCGATATAAGCCACTGGTATAGTCTGACTGGCAGAATCAATAAATTATTGATAAATTTTATCATTCAATGTTTATTGCTTTTAGCAAATTATAATAGTCTTTTATTGTAATTGTTTAGGTAACATTCAAAAAACATTTTATCTAACAAACTATTATTTAAAGAAAATATCAGATTAGCAAAATTACTTATTAGGCCTGAAAGGCTGATTTCACACAAGATAGGGTGTAAGCCCTATCTTCCTATTCACACAGAAATTAAAGCCCTGAAAGGGCGCAATATTCACCATATGCAGCCAAATTTAGCTCATGATATTCTTTTTAAGGTAATACTTGTTACTTATTTTGCACGTGCGGCTTAACCATTTTTTTTCTTGCGCCCTTTCAGGGCTGGGTTGCTTGCTTATTATAAACGATGGGCTACACCCATCGTTTATATATTTCACCCTTTCAGGGCTTTATGGATTCTATATCATTATTGGATTGTATTGACTTTACCTAAACAATTACCTTTTATTTTGGATATCGACTCTTGAGCAGTATTATTTTTTAGAAAAAAACAACTGTAAATTTGTCAACTTAACTAAAAATAATGTTTACTAATAATTGAGACCACCGCATATTATCAGTTATTTAATTTAATGAATTTTAAACTACTCCTATTAGATTGGGTACCAATGATGGCAAAGTATTCACCTGTTTCAAGCTCTTTAATGTCTAAGGAAAGATTTGATTGCCATGAAGTTTTGAAATGCTTATGAAGTCTTCCCTGGATGTCAATAATCTGAATATATAGGGTTTCATTTTCTAATTTATTTGATAGTTTGATTTGCAATTGTTGATTGGATACAGGATTTGGTGAAATGGTGTAAAGGCTCTTTGCGCTTTCATCAATAGTTGAATTAGTTATATCATTAAGAGGCATTATTTCAGAAAAGGGACTTGCAAAAAATTCAGATGATTCTTCCGGCAATGCAGCAGCTAATTGATAAAAATATTTTTTACCCTTTTTAAGATTATTCAATTCAATGCTGTTCTTGTAGGTAAGAATATCTGAGCGAACGCCATCTTCATTGTACAGCCTTATCCAGTTTACTTTTATAGCGTTGTCCGGACTTGATATAGTCAGCCTGTAACTTGTTTCAGAGATTTTTAAAATTGCTGAAGCAACAGGTATTGATAATGTTTTAGTTGCATATATACTTGTTTGATAATCAAAAAAACGGGTGCTGGATGTGGCATTAAAAGCCCTGATTTGCATAAGTATTCTCCATGATGGGATAGCTTCAATATCTTCCGGAGTCAGATCGAAGGTGACGGTATTGGTATTCGTAGTTTTTACAATCAATCCTTGTCTCCAAAAAGCACGAAATATGATTTCGTAATTGGTTGCTTGAGGAGAAGGGTCCCAGGTGTATGTGATAGTTTTTTTATCTTTATCGTATTTTTCCAAAATTATACGATGGGGACCAGCGATATTGGTGGATACTCCTTCCACCACTTCTTTAATCCTACGACTGCATACAGGGCAGGTATATGACCCGTCTCCATAACACATCATACAATTTTTATTTGGTATATACACCCCTGTTCCAACTGAATCAATACCTACTCCCGGCAAATGAAGTAAATCTTTCCAGCGAATTTTACCGGGATCGTTAGTAATATCTTTATTGAAACTTATTTCCTTGCCATCATAATATTCATCAGCAAGACCGGCGATTGAATGTGTAATTTCATGATTGACAAGATAATTTGACCAGGTACTTTGGTCATTCTTAAACTTCGTAGCCAATGCAACGCCAAAAAAACTAGCCCTACCTGAGCTATGTTCATCATCATTGGTCAGAATAAGAACAACATCAGAAAAAGGAATGAATTCTGAAGCTAAATTTTTAGCTTTATAAACAGTTGTATCATCAAGGAAATAAGCGCGGAATGAATTCAGAAAATAAATGCCAAATAAAGTATTTTTAATTTTTGGAGTTTGTATGGGATCAGTTGGCAACGGTGAACTAATTCTTAAGCTAATACCTGATTCCTTAGAAATCGTGCCAATCGAAAAAATATTCATTTTAGGAACAAGTGTTGAATAAACATCGTTAGTCAAAAAAGCATCTTTCACCCTTTTTGCATCAGCCTGAAACTTTGGAATTTCAGCTTGTGTATATCCCTCGGCAAGGATTACCAAATCATAAGTATTTTCAGGATGACCAACGTATTGTATTGTGTCCAATAAATAAGGTTGGGAAAACAGACTTTGAACACTAAATAAAATTAAGATTGTAAAATTTTTCATTTAAGATCATATTTATAATATTCAATTACAAATATATGATAAATAATAGAATAACACTTTTTGTCAGATAAATCGGTGTGTATAACAAATTTCTTTATTTCTGCCAGTAACTTCTAATATGAAATACACACCCGAAAAATCAATGAACTATTCCAAAGAATATATGACAATTATATAATAGAGATAGTTTTTCTTAAAAAAAAAGCCGGTATCATTTGCAGATATCCGGCTTTGTCGCATAATTCTATTCTTAAACCTTCGTAATATTTACAATTACTTTTTGTCACCACTGACTTCTTCAAATTCTACATCTGTTACGTCTTCTGCTGCTCCTGTACCATTGCTCTGATCACCTGTATTTCCAAAATCCTGAGCTCCACCCTCTGCTCCGCCAGTATTTTGCTGTGCTGAGTATATGTCCTGAGAGGCTGCCTGCCATGCATTGTTCATTACCTCTATAGCTTTATCCACTCTGGCAATGTCCTGAACCTTATGAGCTTCCTTCAATTCGGTAAGGGCACTTTCAATAGCCGTTTTTTTATCTGCAGGTATTTTTTCCCCTATCTCACTCATTTGCTTTTCAGTCTGGAAAATAAGGCTATCGGCCATATTCAGTTTTTCGGCTTTCTCTTTGGCCAGTTTATCGGTATCCGCATTAGCCGCTGCTTCGGCTTTCATTTTTGCTATCTCTTCCTGAGATAATCCTGTTGAAGCTTCGATTCGGATATTTTGCTCCTTGCCTGTACCTTTGTCTTTGGCAGATACTTTGAGAATACCGTTTGCATCCATATCGAATGTTACTTCTACCTGCGGAACCCCTCTCGGTGCCGGTGGTATGCCATCAAGAATAAATCTACCTACACTTCTATTGTCTCTCGCCATAGGTCTTTCACCCTGGAGGATATGTATTTCAACACTCGGTTGATTGTCTGCTGCTGTAGAATACGTTTTGGTCTTTTTTGTCGGTATCGTGCTGTTAGACTCGATCACTATATCAAAAACATTTCCCATGGTCTCTATACCTAAAGATAATGGAGTGACATCAAGTAAGAGCACATCTTTCACATCACCACTCAGTACTCCACCCTGGATAGATGCTCCCAAAGCGACTACTTCATCAGGATTAACACTTCTGTTGGGCTTTTTGCCAAAAAAGTCTTCAACTGCCTGTTGAATAGCGGGTATTCGGGTTGATCCACCAACTAATATTATCTCGTCAATGTTGCTTTTATTCATTCCTGCATCTTTGAGAGCGTTTTCACAAGGCTTAAGTGTCCTTTTAATAAGCTTATCAGCCAGCTGCTCAAATTTTGCTCTTGATAGCTTCATCACCAAATGCTTAGGAACTCCATCCACTGCCGTTACATACGGAAGGTTTATTTCAGTTTCAGTTGATGTAGATAACTCTATTTTTGCTTTTTCGGCAGCATCTTTTATTCTTTGAAGCGACATAGGATCTTTGCGAAGATCTACATTTTCCTGTGACTTAAATTCGTCTGCCAGCCAATCGATAATCACCTGATCAAAGTCGTCACCACCCAGATGTGTATCACCATTGGTTGATTTTACTTCGAAGACACCATCGCCAAGCTCCAATATTGAAATATCAAATGTTCCACCACCCAGATCAAATACAGCTATTGTGCTGTCCTTATGTTTTTTATCAAGTCCATAAGCTAGCGCTGCTGCTGTAGGTTCATTGATAATACGCTGAACTTTCAATCCTGCTATTTCTCCTGCCTCTTTAGTCGCTTGACGCTGAGAATCATTAAAATATGCAGGTACGGTGATGACAGCATCAGTTACTTCCTGACCAAGAAAATCTTCGGCAGTTTTTTTCATTTTTTGGAGCACCATGGCAGATATTTCCTGTGGCGTATATAGACGTCCATCTATTTCCACCCTGACAGTATCATTATCGCCTTTTACAGTTTTATAAGCTACGCGACCAGCTTCAGGGACCCACTTCACTGAACCTGTTGCCCATAAATCTCTTGATGGATGCAACAGTTCGTGTCGGATTTGTAATCGCCTGCCTCTTGGCTGGATCTCCTATTTTTCTTTCACCATTATCCAAAAACGCAACAATAGAAGGAGTTGTCCTTTTACCTTCTTCATTTGCTATCACCACAGGCTCATTTCCCTCCATTACAGCTACGCAAGAATTTGTGGTACCTAAGTCTATTCCTATTATTTTACCCATTTTTAGTATTGAATTTTAATTATTAAAGTAATTTATTTTTATAAAACACTTTACTAATGTCAATCAGTGTGCCAATGCCATTATTTATATAAATGCGGCTGAAATACTGCCAAAATGGATATTTAAATTTGAAATATAACAAAATTATATGACAGAAAGTCAGTGTATTATTGGAAGTTCAGACTTTTTGTTATGACGCCGTTTCTAAGTGAATCCAGCGTATTGTTTGTCAATCCTATGTTGCTCCGGGTCAACGATGTGGTTGATGAAAATATACCCAATCCACCATTGCTAAGATTAGAATATATTGGAATTTCTCCGGAAGAGGTGATGCCAAGATTGGCCTGGCCGATGCCGATATATTCTTTGATTTCTTTCCCGCCAGAGGTGATGGTAAGAGATGCATTTTGAAAATATCTCTTGATGGTGGGACTCTTATCAGTAAATGCTCCCTGCATGAATTCGTAGAAAGCAATACCCTTTACATTAAAATCAGTTTTATCGGTATTGGTAACAACATTCCATGTAATAATTTTATCGCTGATGTTTCCATTCTTATCTTCCTTAATAAAAAATTAAACCGGACATCATGGATGACCGCATTTTCATCCCCAAACCACCTGAATTTGAAATCAAGATTATTTATAAAAGATAATGAAGCAGTGGGGCCCAGGGGAAGTTAGATCCTCATTTTTTAAGGGTACCAAGGCGGCAGTTAAAGCTTCAGAAAGTACTATGCCATCATTTTTTGATATTATAAGTTTGTATTGATCTCCGGCAATAAGCGAGAGATCAGTTTTTCTTATTTTATAAAGATAATTTGGAGCATCCGCAAAGGCGCCTGATGCCCTTTTGTAACCGTCCAGATTACCATCCACTCTGCTGAGGGTATATACTTTCCCTGTTTTGATGTGTTGTATTCTTACTATCGGATTATCAAAATATAGCCTCGAAATATCTTTTGCCAGGGTGAGGGCAGATGTATTTTCATCAATGAAGGCTCGTTCAACCCGGATATAGGTTGCAGTATCTCCGGGGCTTAACATACCATAAATAACAGGAATATCACTTTGGCCTTCTGTCAGTTGAAAATCATTGGAACAGGAGAAAAACAAAAAAACCGGAATGGTAAGTATTGTTGCGCTTAAATTTAAATTATTCATTTGTATAAAGTGAAAATGGGAATGCAAAGGTAATAATTCTGTAAAGAAAAAAACGGTTGGTGCAAAATTACAATTTTTTTTGGACACCATTCCTTACCTGTAATCCATAAAAGACAATAGTGACATCATAATAAGTATTATAATTTTATGTAATGTTTATTTAATTCTATTTCAAATTTATATTACCTTAGCCCTTTGATATTAAAATATCATTTTACTTATGAAAATAAGGATGTCGGGGTTTATTTTTTTGCTTTTGGCAATGCTATTTGCTTTTCTTGGCCAAAGAAAACCAGATCATTCTGATAGCCTGTTGAAGTATAGTGCTTATCTGAATAATCAGTTGAAATCTGACTCTAATACAATCGTCAAATATTATAATAGTGCTCATGATAAGTCCATTTTGGCAAATCTGGATGATTCTCCATTTTATATAGAAGTCTTCAGCAATGATACTATTGCTTATTGGAATGACCGAACCTCTATTTCTGAAAACTCGATCGAAAGACTGTTTCTTCTCACAAGTATCAGGGATTCATCGAATGTTGCTACGATAAGTCTTAATACTTGCAGGCAAAACAGTAGTTCCAATTTCTTAGGATATTCGGGTCAGGAATGGACATTGAGCAAAAATGCCCATCAGTCTGTGGCATCCGAACTGAATGTTGGAGGACAAACATTTATGGCGACAGCCGATGATGACACCGTATCTCAAATATATAGATTTCTTGCCTGGTTGTTTCTTTCATCCCTTACCATACTATTGTGCTGGACATTTCTGGATGATATAAAAGCAGGATTAAAAACAAACAGTCTAAGGCGTTCTAAGTTATTCAGTTTAATCATGCTTCTTTTTATTTACGGGATACTGCACTTTATGCCAGTATTTTATAAATATTTTGGTTGGGCTGTTTCGGGTTCAGGATTCATATCCGGATCTATCAATATTTTTCAACTTATTACTTTTATATGGATTTTCGGTTACTTGATTTCGGTTGCTTCGCTGACATTTCCTGAAACATCGTGGCATATAAAATATACAGCAATATACTGTTGGTTCACAGGTTTTTACACATTTTTTATCTTTGGTTTGTGTGTTCACATTATTGAAACCTGGGTTATTCATTCTCCTGTCAACCTCGAAATAGAAGCATTGCTCCAATTTAACGGACTTAGTTTTCTGGTAATCCTTTGTTTTTTTCTGCTAATGGTACTGGTGTTCCAAAGTACTCAACTTTTGTACGAATGGCTTCATGAAACAGAGCTGAAAGGCTTTTATAAAATGAGCCTGATTGCAACCGGTTGGCTGGGGGCATATGCACTATTGAAGCTGTCGGGCTGGATGAATATACCGGAGTGGATATTTGCCATTTTTATAATTGCATATGTACTGATCCTCGATGCATATACTGAAAAAAGAGAGAAAAAAATTACATATCTCATTTGGTGGCTTATGATGTTTTCCGGATTTCTGGCAATAACACTTTTCTATTTTGGACTGAAAAAAGATATTGATGTTCGTAAACAATTTATCAGCAACTACTTTACAGATTTTAATGCAGACATAGTTTCTGCTATGGAAACACTAAATGACAGTCTTGTTAAAGGTGATGTTTTTACCAGGATAGCCTCCCTGGAGACACCATCAAAATTTGACATGAAAGATTTGAATGATTATATCTTTAAATCTTCAGAACAAAAAATAAACTTTTCACTTGAGTTATTTGATAAGCAATCAGGGGTAACTCTGTTCAATAATCATTTTGCTGATTATTACAAACTAAACCAATCATACATCAATGCCCGAAAGGCCGGTAGAAATATTTATCATAACCCTTTTGAAAACCGTTATTTTTCGAGATTTGAAATAGCTCGATCATTTCCTGACCTGGGCTCATGGTATCTCTATATTATTTATAAACCTTCACTTCCCCAGGCGACATCAGATATCGATAACCTGCCTGATTTCGGATTTGCGGTATTCAACCATGAAAAATTGATTGAGAAAAAAGAAGGTTCAGTAGCAACACCTGAATTTTCCAATATTAAAAGTATCTATGAAACTTCAATCAGCAACGGATATTCTTATGTGGTGTCTATTCCATCAGATCAGTACCGGGTCATTTCATGGAAGAAAGTCTCCGGTCTGATCAAACCTATTTCTCTATTTTCGTTTATATTTACCTTAAGTGGGTTACTTTTGGTTTTATTGACTTTTATCAATACCAAATATGACTTTTTACCTGAAAATTTTTCTTTGAAGTTCGGGTCAAGATCATCTTTGAAAACAAAAATACAACTTGCTATTATTTTGCTCATAGTAGTTACATTTTTGATTATCGGGTTGATTACCGGAATATATTTCAAAAACCTCATACTTGCCAATCAGAAATCCAAAAATAATGAAGAAACAGAATCGATATTAAATAATATTAATTCAGACATCCAGAATATCGAAGATAGCGAATATGGCATCAATTATTTAAGCAGTAAGTTGAAGGATCTTTCATATATTCATAATAAGGATCTTAGCCTGCATGATGGTAACGGAAAGCTTCTGGCATCTACTTCTGCAAGAAATAATTTACTCAGGATTCCATTTGATGAATGGAATGGCGTGGTGAACGGAAGAGAGATATCAGCATTTAAGTCTAAAACATTATATGAAAATCAGGAATACGTCCCATTGTATCTGGGTGAAAATCTGGTGACCAGAGAAAAACCATTTGCATTTATCGGTATAGACCACAAGACATACAACTCATCTGCCAATATCCTGGATTTTCTGAGTACCATCCTGAACGCATACATATTTTTATTTCTAATCGCCGGAGCGATAGCCATCACTATAGCGAATTCTATCACTCAGCCTCTATCCATATTAGCGGAAAAACTTAAGAAATTTAAACTCGGTAAAACCAATGAATTGCTGGAATGGAAATCAAATGATGAAATAGGGACCTTAATTGACGACTACAATAATCTGACCCAGGAGCTGGATCGTAGCGCTGGTTTGCTGGCCAAAACCGAACGGGATATGGCCTGGCGTGAAATGGCAAAGCAGGTAGCGCACGAAATTAAAAATCCACTGACGCCCATGAAGTTGAGCATCCAGTATCTGGATAGAGCCGCAAAAGACAATCCCGAAAAAGCCCAGGAGCTTATACCAAGAATTTCATCTACTTTGATAGAACAGATAGACAATCTGTCTCAGATCGCCAATGAGTTTTCAAACTTTGCAGCCATGCCGCAGGCCAGCAACGAGAAGATCATCCTCAATGAGATAGTGGAAACGATACATGACCTTTTCCGTAAAAGAGAAGATATGGAAATCAATATGATAGAACCGATCGATGATCTATATGTTTTTGCTGATAAAAACCACCTGGTTCGTATCCTTAATAACCTTTTGAAAAATGCCATTCAGGCAATACCCGAAAACAGGAGAGGAAAAATAGAAATAGAACTAAAAAGAGTAGAAAATGATGCTATTATACGAATATCTGACAATGGTACAGGCATTCCTGACAGTATGAAAGATAAGGTCTTTACTCCGAATTTCACTACTAAAAGCTCAGGTACCGGCCTTGGTCTGGCTATATCTGCCAATATGATTGACTCATTTAATGGTCGGATCTACTTTGAAACCAAAGTTGGAAATGGAACTGACTTTTATGTATCTATACCCTTGATGAGGCTGGACGATTACATTTCTGACGAAAATCGGGTAAGCCTTGACTAATAGTCTTTTTTGTTTTCCTCCTCTTGTCTCAAAACGAATTGGTACCTGAGAGGTTCCGTATGAAAATAATGGTAAAGAAATTTCTGGATGCCTTGAATTTGCTTGATAAAATATGATACAATAATAAAAGAAAAAGGTACACCAATTTAATTCTACCTTGTCAAATTTAGTAAAAGGCAATCGGTTTTTCAATTACCACCGGCTTCAGCCAGTGGAACAAAGTAAACATTATAATGGCTTTAGCCTAAAACTTCCGTATTTTGACTAAAGTCAACACATATTGTCATTAATAGGCCCACAGACTAAAGTCTGTGGCAATTGATTTGAATTTACAGTAATCCGTCAGGAAGTATGTTTATTTAAGAGAATTCATAAAAAACCATGTTTTTTCTTGTAAAATTGAAATTTAACAAAGTAGAATTAAGTTGCTGCGCTTAATAAGGGTAAAATTATTAAGTCAAAAGATATACCTACTACATCATGTTATAATGGATAAGACAGTTTAGTAAACCCTGATGCTCAGTGAAGTATCCCCTTATTTCTTCTCCATCCTGATATCGAGATACAATTCTTTAAGCTGGTCTTTGTGGATAGGAGATGGGGCATCGATCATCATGTCCCTTCCCTGATTATTTTTGGGGAAAGCTATAAAGTCACGAATAGACGACTGGCCATTCATGACAGCACAGAGCCTGTCAAATCCGAAAGCAAGTCCGCCATGTGGAGGAGCCCCGTATTCAAAAGCACCAAGGAGGAACCCAAACTGCGCCTCTGCTTCTTCAATGGAAAACCCAAGCAGGTCGAAATTTTTAGATTGCAATGCGCGGTCATGAATTTGATACTTCCCCACCTATTTCAACGCCATTGATGACCATATCATAAGCATCTGCTTTGAGACTTTTCATAGTTTCGTGGTCACCATTGAGCATACGGAGGATATCTTCTTTTTTGGGTGAAGTAAACGGGTGATGCATGGCATGGAATCTTCCGGCATCATCGTCCCACTCTAATAGCGGAAAATCAAGGACCCACAAAGGTTTAAAATCACCTGCCTTAATGAGTTCAAGTCTTTTGCCTAGTTCTAAACGCAACTCACTGAGCTGTTTACGCGTTTGCTCCAGCTCACCACTTAAAATAAAGATTACATCTCCTTTTTCAGCTCCGAGTTTTTCTGCCCATATCATCAACTCTTCATCACTATAGAACTTTCCGATTGTGGACTTGATGCTGCCATCTTCCTGATATTTTATATACACCAATCCTTTGGCGCCTATTTGTGGTCGTTGCAACCACTCAGTCAAATCCTTCATGTCTTTATTGGAATATTTTTCAGATATTCCCTTAGCACAAATTCCGACTACCAATTCAGCATCATCAAAGACGCTGAAACCGTTCCCTTTGGCTAGATCATTTATTTCTGTAAAAGACATTCCGAATCTGAGATCCGGTTTATCAGAACCATAAAGTCTGAGGGCTTCATCATAAGTCATACGGGGAAAATCTCCTAGCTCCAGACCCAGTGTTGCATTGAACAAATGACGTGTCAGTCCTTCAAAAGTATTGAGTATATCTTCAATGTGAACAAATGACATCTCGCAGTCTATTTGTGTGAATTCAGGCTGGCGGTCCGCCCTTAGATCCTCGTCCCGGAAGCACTTAACTATCTGAAAGTATTTGTCAATACCTGCCACCATCAGAATCTGCTTAAATGTCTGAGGAGATTGAGGTAAGGCGTAGAATTGACCTTGATTCAGCCTACTGGGAACAACAAAGTCTCTGGCACCTTCCGGGGTGCTCTTAATCAGAAAAGGAGTCTCCACCTCTAAAAATCCTTGAGAATCCAGATATTTTCTGGTTTCCAATGCCAGTTTTGATCTGAAAATAATATTGGATTGCACCGGTGACCTTCGTATATCCAGATATCTGTATTTCATTCTGATATCATCGCCCCCGTCGGTATCATCTTCGATTGTAAAAGGGGGCACTTTGGACTCATTGAGGATATTTAACTCTGACACTTCAACTTCTACTTCACCGGTTGGTCTGTTGCGATTTTTACTTGATCGTTCTTTGACGAGACCTGTTGCCTGAATGACAAACTCCCTGCCTAATTTGCGGGCCTGGATACATAATTCTGTATTTTCATCCATATTGAAGACCAGTTGGGTAATGCCGTACCGGTCTCTAACATCCACAAAAGTCAGGCCTCCCAGATCACGACCCTTTTGAACCCATCCGGATATGGTTACTTTTTTTCCTATGTCTGTTATTCTTAATTCACCGCAGTTATGAGTTCTGTACATATACTTCCATTTTGTATTTCAAATCGGGCGCAAAGGTACGAAAGATGGTAGGATTATTTTATACAATTATATATTACTGTAAGACTTATTTGAATGATTCTATTAAATAATTCAAAAGCCAATTCTGTTTGATTTTATCCATAGTATCATATTTATCTTATTATTTCATAATCTTTATGAAAGCATGGCCGGAAAGGGACACATCTTTGATTAAGCCTTTATCTTTAAGACCTGAGGCTGAAGTGACAATTATTTTTATCAGATATTTTCCTGCTTTTTTATCGATGACATTGATTGCATTTTGATTTTCTGAAAGATAATCTATGTCATCAATGATATCAATTTTAGCTACTTCAACTCCATTCAGATAAAGTATCAGGAAATTGTTTTCCACTTTTATATAGTCAGTATTAATTCTGGTGTCATTCATACTCGTTAGAGGCAGGATTTTATCAAAACCACTTATATCATAACTATTTGTGAGTTCTTTTGAATACTCAAAGTAAGTACCATTTTGTACCGGGCCGTAATTAAGATGGAAGGCAGCCAAAATATTATCCATATTCAGACTATCCTTTGAAGTTTTAAAAACGTTGTTCTTATCGTAATCTTTAAGAAAACCCAGTGCGTTTCTCGTATCAAGATAATATAGCTTCTGGTTTATTAATCCATCGGTATCCATATAAGCCTTAAGTGTGTCAACTGTAATGGTATTATTTTGAATAAGTCCTGATTTTTCCAATTCGATTATAAGCTTTTTTTGTTGATTCTTTACCGGGACAGCACATATCGAAAATGGACCTGACCAAAAGATAGCACCACAAAAAAGGATAGCCAAGGCGGGTATCACGCGGAGATCTTTGGACGGCCATTTTAAGTAAAATATTACAATCAAGGCAATGAAAAATGCGATAAAGCCACTTAAGTAATATTCTTCTTTGATTCCCGAATTATCAATATTATTATAAACTGAAACAAATAGGAGTATAACGGGTAAGATAGAAAAAGGGAAAAACCACTTTCTGAATAATAGAGGATATTGCTTCTGAAGGTGATCATCAAAGTATGCTGCACATAGCCATGCAAGAAGCCCTACCCCAAAATACCAGAGTATCATAACGTATGTCCACTTTACCATCTGGTGTGAAGTTAGAATGACTCTTCCGGCATATGCGTATATAATCAACCCATATAGGATAGTGACCGGAATGAAAATGTAAAAAACTATTATCTGAAATGCGGATTTACCTGACGGTGCCGACACATCATCATAATTTTCCGGGATTTCAGAAAGAAACAAAGTGGATTGCAGGAGTCCTGTAACTAGGATGAACAATTTGAAATAAATAATCCCTTTTATCTGTATATCAAAAAGTTGGTCGAGAGCCAGTATGGCCAAACTCAATGCAGTAAATAGTAAAATCGCAAACAACGCAGACTTCATCCAACCTGTGAACAAGCCAATGTTATAGTTCACAAAGGGTGTTTTTTCATATCTATGAACATAAGGTGCCAAAGAAACCAGCAAGTGCAATATTATGCTCAGACCAAGCGTCCAAAACCAAAAACAATTAAAATCAGGATTAAGAGTGTCTGGCATTATGTAAAAATAAACTCCCGTTAAAAGTATAATTGTGGCCACCCCAAACCAAAAATTCTTTTTCACAATCTGATTTGCTTCGCTATATAAAGACCATGAAAGTGCAGCCAAAAATCCTAAAAATCCAGAGACCGGCCAGCGGAATATTTTGCCTGTATTGTCGTCAATCATGAGTATGAGTGTGAGCGTGGTAATCAAAGCAAATACCAACACTACTGGAAACCTGCGACTTATATCAGTAAATCTACCCTGAATATTGAGTCTCTGAATCAGATTCATAATAAGTTATTTTAATTTTTCCCATAAAGATAATGATAAATGAGGCCGCTTAAAAAGAAAATAAGCATTTCTGCAAACTGGGAACTTTTCTTTCATTAATATTTGTTATATTGCACAAAATACTCCAGATATGCGCACCGAAAATTATATAACAATCCGAACTTATCACGATCATATCCTTGGTGAGCTAATGATAGCTGCCCTGCGGGATGCCGGTATAAAAACTTTTCAGTTTGAAGGTAGCAGAAATATACTCCCCAACGATATTTTTGAGATCAAAGTTCATGAAGATGATGTGGATATCGCATTGGAGATCTTAGAAAGTAAAGAGATCACATAATGACATTATTTGCTCTGTTTCCGAATTTATGAGAGGTATGGTATCTAATCATTTAATTCTATGATAGGCAGATTTTTACTTTTACCAACTCAAATGGTTTGATCATTGATTTCTCTTTATTTTAATTTATTTATCTGCAACCGGTATCTTTTTGCGATTTTAAGTCGTTGTTTGGAAAGCAATATCCAGATAAAACTGAAGAAGGCATGTATCTGTTCATATAGTCGTCATACAAACTATTAGTGAGAAAATCAATGAGACTATTTACTTCTTCTGCTGACAAACTCTTGGGTTTTATATCAAGATCCTGATCCAATACAAAAGGATTTTCTGATTTCGCTTTTAATTTGTATTCAACTACTTCTCTTATACTTTTCTTACTACTTCCATGGAAAAAAGTCACGTAATCCCGCAGATTATACAATTGTGGCACTTTAAATTTATAATTATCTTCAGCCTTACCCGTAAACATACCACGGCCCCTGATTCTGGCATCACTAGCAGAAGTATTTAATCCACCAATCTGGTACATATCCTTAGTACCGACCGTAAAGAAATTCATAGCGCTAAATGATGGACTTTTATGGCAGGAGATGCAACCGGCTTTGCCAAAAAATAACAAGGCCCCTTCTTTCTGACTGTCAGAAATGGCTCCAGGATTTCCTTTGAGATATCTCTGGAATGGGGCTTCATTTGTCAGAAGCGTCCGCAGGTAAGCTCCCATCGCAAAACTGGCCGTCTCAGGGGTATATCTTTTATCTTTTTGCAGATCAGAAAATGCCAGATCAAACAATTTGGAGTACCCAAAAGTATAAAGAACTTTGTCATTTATTGCAAGACGATGCAACTTGAATCCTTCGATATTCTGAGCTTCCAATCCTGCGTAGCCGGTATGGTTTACATCAGCGAGGCCTACCCAGAGCGATTGGGTTCCCACATTTTTGTCATTGGCACCGAATAGTCCGCTCCATAAGGTATTGGTCATATAGGTGACATTCATCACTGTCATAGGCCGGTTGCCCTGAGCGTCTATTTCGGTTTCGACATACCCATCTGCCAGCGATCTGGAACTGCCTAAAGTGCCGTAACCATATCCTCCGTCAGCAATACCCTGAAAACGTCCCGGAAGAAATCCTTTTGATGGGACATGGCAACTGGAACATGAGTATGTCTCATAACAATTCGGATATTTTGGTGTTTGAGCCAACCCCGTTTCAAAAAATAAAAGTTTACCTAATGCAACTTTTTCTTTAGTGATGGGATTGTGTGGATCCTGATTTGGAAGATTTTTATAGTCATCACTCTCGGGCATTACAAAATATTTGGGGTCATTTGTCGGAGGATTTCGCTTAATAGCTGATTGTAATTCTTCATCCAGCGACTGAATCTCGAAAGTCGGATCGTGTTTGCAGGAAGAAAGTACGGTTAATAAAAGAAAGTTGTAAACAATGTGTCTCATATCATGGGAAATTTTAATCTAACTAAGAGGCACAAATTTATAAAACTGCAAGTTTCAAAAAATATGATATAAATCATCTTTAGGAATTTAGATTCAGTTTTTCAGAGGTATTGACTTAGGTATCGATGATAATAAGAGATATGTGAATACTTTTCCTTTTTGCAAAATAAATACTTGATTAATTACTTTGACGCTCACACTCTATCTACAAGGAAGAATTCTAATTTAATTCCCTTAAAATATAGCATAATATTTACAATCTGTTCCTCTTGAAGAATGAGAAGAGTTGGTCATTAATGTATTCTTTATATTCCGGATACTCAGAAATCTGTTCATATATGGTATGGCCTATTCCATTCAATTTATAATGTATTACTTCTTTTTTACACTTTTTGCAAATGGCCGGATCAAGCGGAGATATTTTTTTAGAACACCATGTAGCGATATTTATTTCATTGCCAGCTACAACTGTTGATTCTCCTGATACCGGGACGGTGCAGTTATTGTGTTCTGCCCATTCAGCACATGATGTGTATGCATTTTCAAAGTTGAGACAGAATAATGTTCCGCCACCATATGGGATGGTGCCATCTTCGGTACCATGCACTTGCATTAGTGAGATTTTTGGCACTTCCGTAAAAGAGTAATCACCCCATTTATATGCAGCAAATGTAGCAATGGCAGCAAAATCATCCATTTGAGATATCAAGGAGTAGCACAATCCCCCTCCGTTGCTCGTTCCCATTGCATAAATTCGGTTTTCATAAATATTGTAGTCAGTTTTCATATCACTTATGATTTTTTCGATATAACATACCTCATCTACTACAGGCAGACAGGCTCCTTCGACATACCAGTGTAAATCTTTATAAGATCGTCCATAAACAGCAATATATTTGTTTTCATTTATCCAGTCCCCGATCCTTTCCTTCCATGCGCAGGCTTTATTTTTAGTACCGGAACCTTTACCATGAAAAACTAAAAGTAAGGGATAAGATTGAGCGGGATTATAATCATCGGGCAATTGAATATAGTAGTATCGGTTGAGTGCCTCGCATGTAGTAATAACTTTTTGAATGAGACCTGCATAGCCACAGCTGTCGTCAGTCATGGCTCTTGTTTCAGTATTTAAATAATTAGTGTCATCTGTCTTAGTAAGATCTGTTGAACAAGAAAAGAATGACAATAGCAGGCTCGCTAAGAGCAAATAAGAATATTTCATGATAAATTATTTTTTGAATTTGTTAGAAAAAGTGATTTCAGTTTTTCTTAAGGCCGAAAGAATTCGTTACAGAATTATAAGACTGAAGATCTCATTTTGTACTTATTTGTTTTAAGAAATTTTTTGGTTATGTTTTGGTGACAATTTTAAAATCACATTTTTGGCAAAAAATAAGAATAAATGTAACTTTTCTAGTTCTTTTTAATGAAAATTCAAAATTTTGTTGTATATTTGTTAGTTTTGGAAAACAGAAATATTTGATAGACCATGCCGGTAGGTACTGCCATTAATGAAAGCGAGTTAAAAGAAGTAAGAGCCAAATTTGAAGCTCTGCTTAACGATATGGAGCCCAGTCTTCAGGACGAGGATAAAATGTATGTTGAGAAAGCTTATGCATTGGCAGTAGAAGCACATCAGTTTCAGCGCCGCAAATCAGGTGAGCCGTATATTTTGCATCCCATAGAGGTGGCACGTATTTGTTTTGATGAAATTGGTTTAGGACCTACAGCAATTATTTGTGCACTTTTGCATGATGTGGTAGAAGACACTTCGATCACACTTCAGGAAATTAAACAGACCTTTGGAGCAAAAGTTTCTGTCATTGTAGATGGATTGACCAAGCTGGATGGTTCATACAATGTTGAAAATGTAGAGAGTCCTCAGGCAGAAAACTTTAAAAAAGTGCTAAGCACCCTTGTCGTTGATGTTCGGGTTGTTTTGATTAAAATGGCAGATCGCCTCCATAATCTGAGAACGATAGGGGCTCAGGAAAAACACAAACAACTCAAAATTGCTGCAGAAACTGAGTATATTTATACACCTCTGGCACATAGATTGGGGCTATACAATATCAAAACAGAGTTTCAGGATATTTGTCTTAAGATCACTGACCCGCAGATTTTTGACGAGATCAGCCATAAACTTGCAGATTCTGATCAGGCAAGAAATGAATATATAGAGCAATTTATCAAACCGCTGAAGGAAGAACTTCAGCACCTTGGCGCTCCGTTCAGAGTATTGGGTAGGTCTAAGGCAATATCATCTATATACAATAAGATAAAGGAAAACAAAGTCACTTTTGAAGAGATCTTTGACATCTTTGCGGTGAGGATCATTATAGATGTACCATCTGAAAAGGAAAAAAGCTTTTGCTGGCAGATATATTCTATTATCACAGATGTGTACAAGCCCATACCTGAACGGTTGAAAGACTGGATTACCACACCCAAAGGAAATGGATATGAGTCCCTTCACACCACTGTGATCGGACCCAAAGGGAAGTATGTGGAAGTGCAGATCAGGAGTGAAAGAATGGAT
Source organism: Saprospiraceae bacterium (assembly GCA_016722285.1). Classification (GTDB taxonomy): domain Bacteria; phylum Bacteroidota; class Bacteroidia; order Chitinophagales; family Saprospiraceae; genus OLB9. Next base: position 16,755 of record JADKGI010000017.1, on the reverse strand, counting down.
GAGATAGCTGAGAAAGGATTTGCAGCACACTGGAAATACAAAGGTGTCAAGAAGCAGGAAAATGTTTATGACCACTGGCTGGATAATATTCGCGAAATCCTGGATACTAAGCATACCAATGCTATGGAGTTTATCAATGATTTTAAGACCAATTTATTTAGCGAAGAAGTATATGTATTTACCCCAAAAGGTGAGATGCGTATAGTTCCTAAAGGAGCTACTGCACTGGACTTCGCTTTTGAAATACATACGGATGTTGGATACCATGCATCCGCACTCAAAGTGAACAATAAGCTGGTACCAATGGGCTATAAGCTCAATAATGGCGATCAGGTACAAGTAGTGACCAATAAGAACCAGAAACCCAATGAGGATTGGTTGAAAATGGTGATCACGGGAAAAGCCAGATCCAAAATAAGATCTGCCATGAAGGAAGAACGCCGTAAAATAGGGGAGTACGGCAAGGAAGCATTGGAGCGGAAAATGAAAAACCTGAAAATTGATTTTGAAGAAAACGTCGATATCATTTCCAGGCAATTGGGATACAAATCCAGAATAGATCTGTTTTATGCTTTATCACAAGACGATGTCAGGATAACGGATATTAAAAATTATACCATTGAAAATGGAAAAATTGTATTTAAGAAAGAAGAAGTAGATGAAACAAAATCAGCTCCGATAGTTGAAGAGCTGAAAAAAATCCAGCGTCCTGCAAAAGCAAATAGGTCAAATATCCTTGTTAACGGCGAGCCGGCTGACCAGTATCAGTATTCTTTAGCTACTTGTTGTAATCCGGTGCATGGCGATGAAATATTCGCCTACCTGACTTCAAACCAGGGACTAAAGATACATCGCACTTCCTGCAGCAATGCTACCCACCTTCTTGCAAATTTTGGATACCGCGTTTTGAAGGCAGATTGGGAGGATATGCTGAACAATAACTTTGTGGTTGAATTATTGGTTACCGGGGTGGATTCGGGCCCGGGTGTGATTCAGAACCTGACAAATGAGGTCTCGGTCAAGTTGGGAATTAATATTAAAACTTTTAGTATCGAAGGCAAAGAAGGATTTTTTGAAGGAAGAATAGGCATCGTGGTATTGAACAAAGATCAGCTAAATCTCGTTGTACAATCACTGGAGAAACTTCCGGGAATATCTTCAGTGGTCAGAACCGACCGCACCTTTTAAATTTTAATAAAGCATGACAAGTACTCCTGATAAGTTGGAAGAAATCGTCTCTGAAGTAAAGACTATATTTACTACTCATCTTGAAAAATTTGCCTTGAGAAAAACACCTGAACGGTATGCTATTCTTGAGGAAATCTACAGAAGGACGGATCATTTTGATGCGGAGGCACTGTATATCCATATGAAAAATCAGAATTACCGTGTCAGCAGAGCCACTGTGTACAATACCCTTGAGCTGCTCGTAAGTTGTGACCTGATTACAAAACATCAGTTTGGTAAAAATCTGGCGCAATACGAAAAATCATATGGATTTAAGCAGCATGACCATCTTATCTGTCTTGAATGTGGTCAGGTTTTGGAATTTTGCGATCCACGCATTCAACAAATCAAAGCTATGATGGGAGACATTTTGAAATTTGAAGTGACACATCACTCTCTAAATCTGTACGGAAAATGTAACAAAGAAGTATGTGATCATCGTAAGAACTAAAGTTAATCCTTCCAATCTATCCCGATATTGATCTCACCGGTCAGAAATAATTTTGCTTCACCGCTTATTTCTACTCTGTCATTCAGTAAATTACATTTGAGATATCCTTTGCGGGATGATAGTTGAATCGCTGTCAGTTTGGTTTTTCCAGTTACACCAGCCCAATATGGAGTCAGACTTGTGTGGGCCGAACCCGTCACAGGATCTTCATTAACCCCTGATTGGGGAGCAAAAAACCGGGACACGAAATCCACTTCATCACCCGCTGATGTTACAATGACGCCACGCACTTTCCAGCTTGAAATTACATCAAATCTGGGTTGTAATTCAAATATTTCTTTCTCGTTTTCAAAAATAAGCATTAGGTCAGTTTTTCCCATGAAGGCTGCTCTGGGCATGAAATTAAACCCTACTGCCATTTCATCCGAGACAGCTATTTCTTTCAGGATATCAACAGGAAAATTTAATGTTAAAAACGGACTTTCTTTTTTTACTGACAGATTTCCACTTCTGGGGGAGAAAAAGTGTATTATATCACTTTTGTGCCCTTCACAATAGAATAATACAAAAGCTGCTGCCAGCGTAGCATGCCCGCAGAGATCTACCTCAATCGATGGAGTAAACCACCTTATAAGGTATCTATTCCCGTCTTTGACATAAAATACTGTCTCTGAAAGGTTATTTTCCATGGCAATTTTTTGCATTAGATCATCATCGAGCCATTTTGATAGAGGGCATACAGCTGCAGGATTGCCGGCAAATAATTTATTGGTAAAGGCGTCAACCTGGTACATTTTTTGAGTCATATTGTAAGTATTATCTCTTAATCAAAAAGTGATGAAACTACCACAAATAATAAAAACAGACTATCAACAAATGAGATGATAATTGATATGTCCTTGCAGAATTTATAGATTTGTTTTGGCCTGATTCATCTGATGACGTTATGTAAAAGAAATATGGTTAAAGTTTATCGGGTGATATCGGCGGTGGCACTACATTTTTAACCGGTTTTGTACTTTGAAGATAAGCGAAAATGGCTTCTAAGTCTTCATTTTTCATGTTGGTGTAATTAGTCCAGGGCATGGGAGGAAGAAGCGGACGACCTTCTTCAAGCCCTTTAAATTTCCCTTGAGTAAAAGCTTTCTTAAATTGTTCGAAGGACCAGCTGCCGATGCCAGTTTCATCAGATGTAAGATTTCCCGAAAATGATTGTCCCCATGGACCTATGGTTGTAGTAAGGTCTCCATTGAATAAAACCCAACCTTCCGCCTGGGCATTTTTATTAGCTTTTGCCAAAGGTCTGTCACCCGGATATCCCGAAAGAGCAAGTTCAGGTATTATCTCAGGGCCCATTGCACCCATTCGTTTTGGTGAGTGGCAGTCATTACAACCAAGAATTGTAACCAGATATTCTCCTTTTTTTATAAGGCTATCTTTTGAGATTCCAATAACTGTCTGGACGGTTTTCTTTTCTTTTTCACCACAACCGGTCATAAAAAACATGATAGGCATACAAAAAAAGAAGGGTAAGATTTTGTAATTCATTGTTTTGCTTTATTGGAGATTTTTAAAGAATCAAAGTTAATATTTGGCAACACTTTTACTCTATAAAATGGATTAAATAATATCGGTATATTCAAAAAAATATTATTTTGAGAAGCCATTGTTACTTAACCAGCGATGCTTGTACAAATTACAGCGTCTCTTTAAGCCACTTAAAAAATTCGCGTTGCCAAACGATGCTGTTTTGCGGTTTTCTGACCCAATGATTTTCATCCGGCAGATATAAAAATTTGCTCTTGATGCCTCGCAATTGTGCGGCATTAAATGCTTCCATTCCCTGACCTTCAGGTATCCGGTAATCTTTTCCTCCCTGGATTATGTAGATAGGGGTATCCCAATTTCTTACATGATTTATGGGGTTAAAAGTGGTATATGTTTTATTAGGTTTAATATCCCAGTATGGACCACCCATGTCAAAGTTTGCAAAAAACATTTCTTCTGTGGTTCCGTACATGCTCTGCATATTGAACGACCCGTCGTGGGCGATGAAAGTCTTAAATCTTTTCTTATGAATTCCAGCCAAATAAAAAACAGAATAGCCTCCATAACTCGCTCCAACAGCACCCAGTCTTGATTTATCAACGAAAGGCTCCATTGCCAGTTTATCAATAGCAGATAAGTAATCCTTTATATTCTGCCCACCCCAATCCTTGCTGATCTGCTTATTCCATTGCACCCCATGACCGGGCATACCTCGTCTGTTGGGTGCGACGATGATATAACCCTGGCTTGCCATCAGAGCCAGATTCCATCTGAATGAATAGAATTGTGTAAGAGCTGACTGGGGTCCACCCTGACAGTACAGTAAGGTGGGATATTTTTTCTTAGGATCAAAATCAGGAGGATAAACGACCCACACAAGCATCTTTTTCATATCAGTGGTGGTGACCATCCTTCGTTCTGTTCGGCAAGTACCTATCTTGTTGTACAAGTTGCCATTAACATCTGTGAGTTGAGCCCATTCATTTGAATTTATATTGTAACTGAATATCTCTGATGCCCTGTTAAAACTGCATCTAAGTACAATAAGAAGATCGCCGGTCTGACCTAAAATGCTGTTTACATCCCAGTCACCTTTTGTGATTTGGCGTACTACAGGCATTTTTTTTGTCATTCCTGGAAAATCAACATTAAAAATTTGAAGGGTTCCATCGACAGGGGCAATAAAATAAAGACTTTTTCCATCCTGTGACCATAAAAAACTTAAGACGGATTCATCCCAAAGTGCAGTGAGGTTAGTTGTAACTCCATTTGAAATAACTTTAATATCATTCTTATCAGATTCATATCCATCCGTCTTCATGCTCAGGTAGGCGAGGTCACCATTGACGGAGTACCTCGGATTAGTATCATATCCTTTATTTTTTTCAGTCAGATTTGTGGTGACTTTGCCAGATATGTCATAACTATACAAATCAGTGTTGGTACTCTGCACCGCTTTTGTACCAGTAAGTTTTTTAGAGACATAGATGATACTTTTTCCATCCGGACTCCAGATATAATCTTCATCTCCACCAAAAGGCTTTTGCGGGCAATCATAAGCTTCACCTTCCATGATATCTGTGTAGGTACTTTCAGTTGCGTCTCCTGGTCCAAAAAAAACATGATTGTATTCACCTACATTGTACGTATCCCAATGTCTGTAATCCAGAGCAGTATAAATGAATGCGGTCGATTTTTTTAAATCCGGATAAAAATCATAACCGTGAACAGGATCCATTTTTGCGGTCTTAGTTATCAGTTTGTATTTTCCATCCGGCGAGATATTTTTATCGCTCACAACCATAGTCGTATTATTTATTTCAGTTGACTCACCGCCCGAAACAGGTAAAATATAGTTTTTAGATGAAAAATTATTTTCTTCAACAGATGGTGTAGAAACATTGTAAACCACATTTTTACCATCCTTGGAAATCCCAAGTCCGGTAATCCGCGACACCTTCCACAACAATTCCGGGGTCATGTGTTGCAAATCTGCAGTTTGTGAAAATCCGTACCGGATCATCATCAGCAACAAGAAAATCAGAATGGTGGGCTGTCTTTTTAATTGTTTCATATTGGCTTATTTTTTAGAAAAGTAAAATTAATAAAAATGTATTAATAAAACTTACTGACATGACAGAGAATGATGTATTTATAAACCAATCACAACACAGAAAGCCTGAGCTGTGGTTAATTCCTTCATTGCTAAAAGTATCCTGGTAGTCACGAAATATGGATATCAACCAGAATCTAATAGTTCATTAAAAATTGTGGAGTCAGTTAGGAAATGAAGCCAATAAAAATCCCTCCAAACAGTTTATGTGTGCGGAGGGATTTTTTATTTTATTTGCCAATCTTTTAACCTCCCACTCTTTTACTTTCTGCTTCTATGCCAGTATTTCTTTTCCTCGATTTGACATTGCTGTTACCCAGATCATAGCTAATACTCAATGATGCTCTCCTGCTATCCCAGTTGCCCTGACCATTGCCTATCTGACCGTTAAATCTGGACGAACCACTCCAACCTGACTGATAAGTGATATCTCCTACACTCAGGCGTACATTCATTTTATCATTGATAAATTTGCGTTGCAAGCCGAGATTCAGGCTATAGCTTGGGTCATATAGAAATACGCCTCCCCAAACTCCCGGACCTCCGTACCAACCGGATATCTCACCCTTCCACGTATTGCCGAGCTTAAAAGTATGCTGTTGATAAAAATTATAAGAGCCCGCCTGCACATCTACTACCCTTCCGTCGCCATAATCTGCCTGGTTATCGGTATATGATGCTGAGAAATTCATATATGCATTCCACCATTTAGTGATATCGACTGGCAAAGAGATATTAGCACTATATAGCTTTTGTGATGCGAGATTGTCCCAGCTTATAAATCCGGCCCGGGGATCGATTTCATCTGGGCCCAGCAAGCGTGTTATTTGATTTGAAGTATTGCTGTAAGCCAGTTTAAATGAATATCTATATTTAAGAGTATAACCTAATTCGATATTATTTACGATTTCAGGCTGTAAATTTTTATTCCCTTTGCTGTAAGATAATTCACTCAATTGCTCCCTGAATGGATTCAGCACGTTGTAGTCAGGCCTGTTAATTCTTCGGCCATAATTGATAGAGTATGCATGAGATGGTGAGTGTTGATAAGTCAGACCAGCTGACGGGAAGAAGCTGGTATAGTTAAAATCTACAGGAGCTTCCTCCAACTCGGGTATATAAGCTATCAGATCCCCTGTTGCATTAGTGTTTTCTATTCTGAGACCAGCGGATGCATTCCATTTAGTATTTATATTTTTTGAGTAATTGACATATCCAGCCAGGACATTTTCGTTATAAGTGAATTGATTGGACCTCCTGTTATTGCGTACACTTACCCCGTCATTTACATTATAAAATAAAAAAGTATTATCTGTGACTACATTACTGAATTTAGTACCGACTCCCAGACTTCCACCCCACATCTGGGTTTCGAAATCAGCTTTTGCCGTCGCAATATCTATTTTAACGGGAGTATTGTATGTATTTATATTCTGGCTCAAAATCGAAGATTCTGAAGAATTGTAATAGTAATTGGGTTGAAAATGGTCAGCTTCATTCCGGAAAGTTCCATAATCGGCATCAATATTAAGTCTGCTTTTTCCTGACTCATAAGCATAGTTTATATTGAAAGTACTTTGTTTTCTCTTTGATTCTGAAGAATTCGGGGCTGTCAGGATGCTGTCTATACTGTTAGGATTAGATTCAGCGGATATAAATGTTTTGTTGTTACTTAAGTTTTCTGATGAATTTGATTGTGAACTGACTATAAATCCTATAGTACTCTTTTTATTTAGGAAAAAATCTGTTCCCCATCTTCCGTTCCATCCGTTGTAATCTGAAGTCATAATGTTGCGTTCATTCAGCCTTATTTTATTCTGGTATGTATCAAAAAGCATCTGATTCCATCTGATACCTGCATTATAACCAACTCCACCAAAAGTGTTCATACTTTTATTTCTGAAATTACCATTGGCATTCATATTTCCGGTTCCGTATCTACCATGGCCATAGGATGAACTTATCGTACCATTTGATCCCAGATTTTTATCTTTTTTAAGTCTGATATCTATTATTCCGGCATTGCCCTGCGCTTCATATTTGGATCCGGGGTTAGTAATAATATCTATCTTATCTATCTGCTCAGAAGTAAGATTCTGGAGATAATTCGTCAGATCATCTCCCCGCAATGGTATTCTTTTTCCATCCACATACACTAGCACTCCGGATCTCCCCAGGACAGAAATATTATTATTGTTGTCAACCAATACTCCGGGAGCTTTGCGGAGGAGATTCAGACCATTTTCGCCGGCAGAGTTGATAGTACCCTGAACATTGAAGATAGTTCTGTCTGCTTTTACCTCTATGATGGCTCTCTGTGCTGTTACGATCACCTCCTCAAGCTGTTTGGCATTTTCCAACAGAACAATAACCGGTAGTGTTTTTGATTTATCCTTAATTTCAAAGGGCTCTGTTTTTTTATCAGAAAGGCCGATATAACTTGCTTCAGCAAAATATTTACCTTGCTTGATCTGTTCAAATTTATAAACTCCATCCTCAGTAGTAATATCTGCTTTAACCATACTGGAGTCCAGAGCAGATTTTAATATGATGGTAGCAAAAGGTACTCCAACACCTTTGTCGTCTAATATAGAACCGGATAGTGTGAATCCCTGGGCTATGGATGATGAAAGAAAAGATGAGTATATAAGAATTGTAAATAAATAAAATAACTTAGGCATAATTGTTTTGATTTAAAAGAAATATAGATTGTTGATAAATGACACAAAAATCAGTAGATGGTTGCAAAATGTTATCATTATTTAGACCAACATATATAATTATCATATGAGCACTCAATACTTTTCGTCAGAGTTATCTTTTGATGTCATTCGGCAATTTTTTTTTAAGCATATTCTTAAGTTACGATATTTTTTAGTTTTGCATCTACACTTATTTTAGGCATATACCGAGCTAATTAGAAAGAATATCAGACATCTTTAGTGATACGGAAGTATGTGTATATCTGTTAATATATAAATCTCATCGATACTTTTAGAATTAATAAGTGTAAGAAACTATCTTTGCATGATCACAACAAAACAATTATGAACGTATTGTCACTGCAGAATGTAGTAAAAGTCTATGCAAATCATGTTGCTGTAGATGATGTAAGTTTTGATGTCAGGGCTAGTTCTATTTTTGGATTGCTGGGCCCCAATGGTGCAGGTAAAACATCTCTTATACGCATCATTACCACCATTACGGCGGCAGATAGTGGTAAAATATTTTTGAACGGACAGCCACTCAATCATTTGCATCCCAATGAAATAGGCTATATGCCTGAAGAGCGCGGACTTTATAAAAAAATGAAGGTGGGTGAGCAGTTGTTGTACCTGGCTCAACTGAAAGGACTGAGTAGCAAGGATGCAAAAATAAAACTACGGGCCTGGCTTGAAAAATTTGAGATCCTGAGCTGGTGGGATAAAAAGATAGGTGACCTCTCCAAAGGTATGGGTCAGAAAGTCCAGTTTATAGCCACTATAGTACATGACCCGAAGCTTATCATCCTGGACGAGCCATTTTCAGGGCTTGACCCCATCAATACAAATCTGATAAAAGATGAAATTTACCAACTCAAACAGAAAGGAGCAAGTATCCTGTTCTCTACGCACAGGATGGAGCAGGTAGAAGAAATTTGTGAAGACATTGTGCTCATGAATAAAGGCAAAATAATACTTAATGGTAATGTTCAGGAAATCAAAAATGACTTTAAGGAACATCTTTTCAGTGTAAAATATAGTGGTAAAGCACCTTCAGAAATGGGGACATCTGAATATGAAACGCTCAGCCAAAATGACAATGAGATTATCTTTAAAACAGGACCAGCATTTACATCTAATGATTTACTCAGAGAATTATTGAATCAAAACGTGAATATTGTCCGGTTTAATGAAATTTTGCCGTCGCTGAATGAAATATTTATCAAAAAAGTAGAAGCAAACAATGAATAAAATCTGGTTGGTTACAAAACGGGAATACCTGACACGGGTATTGAATAAAACATTTATACTCACTACCTTGCTTACTCCTTTGGGTATTCTGCTGTTTATGGTGGCTGTGGTATTTATCATGGGTACTGGTTCTGATAAAGCCAAAGTGATCAATATTTACGACCCTACGGATCTGCTCGGCCGAGAGCTTAAGACGAGAGATAATCTGACATTTCATTTCAGCAACGAGTCACTTGAAGATCAGAAGGAACTCTATAAAGCGAAGAAAATAAATGGAATCATTGAGATACCACCAATGAAAGATTCTATGGCTACAAAATATTCATACAAATATCATTCGGATGACCAGTTGGCCATGGACGAGAGCATAGGTATAGAGTCAGCTATAGGCAAAAAGATCAGAAATTATAAGCTTAAAAAACTCAATATAGATGAGAAAACCCTCAAAAATCTGGATACTGACGTAACAGCAGAACCGGTTACTATTTTTGAGAATAAAAAAATCAGCAGTATTACGACTATTGTCAGCTCAGTTTTGGGTGGGATAGTGGGCTATGCGATGTTTTTCATAATTCTGTTTTATGGTATGCAAGTCATGAGGTCTGTCATGGAAGAAAAAATTAACAGGATAGTAGAGGTGCTTATTTCATCCTTAAAGCCATTTGAACTGATGATGGGTAAGGTGATAGGTGTTGGACTTGTTGGGCTTACTCAAATTGGTATCTGGCTAATATTGATGCCCATTATATTTTTTATCGGAACGATGATTTTTGGACTAAATACAGAAAGTGTCGGTCATATGCATACAGGAAACATTCCAGTCGAAGATATTGCTATGTCTTCACAGGATAAAATAGCCCAGATTTTCATTGAAATTAAGGCCATGAACTGGTTGAAGATATTGCCATTAACTCTGTTCTATTTTCTGGCAGGCTACTTTGCATATTCAGCCTTATTTGCCGCCATCGGATCAGCAGTCGGCGAGGACATCAATGATGCAAGCTCTTTAACCATTCCGGTTATGATGCCACTCATGTTTTCGATGTATATTGGATTCAGTGCTGTCAATGCACCGGATAGCAGTCTGGCAGTATGGTCCAGTATGATTCCATTGATTTCCTCCATTGTTATGCCTGTTCGGCTTCCTTTCGATCCTCCCTGGTGGCAGATAGGCATATCTGTGATATCTCTCATCCTATTCAGCATACTTCTGGTATGGCTGGCCGCCCGCATATACAGGGTCGGTATTCTGATGTATGGTAAAAAAGCAAGTTTCAAGGAATTGAGCAAGTGGATTTTTTACAAGGGGTAAGCAAAGATAGATACAAAAAAAGGCCCCTATGTGAGGCCTTTTTTTGTATCTGTTATTATGATGTTTATTTTCCGGTATTCAACTGCTTCATCAATTCATCTACGGCTCCCTTCAGCTGATTATCGGTGCCTTTTGATATCCAGTCCGGTTGGTTTTCGACAATGATATCCGGAATAGCTGGCCCTAATTCCTGGTTTTTGTCTGTTGACTTAGTAAACCATGTCCTCAATGGCAGCCTTACAAAAGATCCGTCCAGAAGGGCTTTTCCTCCTGTAGATATGACTGAACCATTGGTAGGGAGTCCAACCAATTTGCCAATACCGAGAGACTTATAGGCATGTGCAAATATTTCTGCATTGGAATAGCTTCCTTCGTTACACAGAGCAATACTTGGCTTCATCCATGCTGCATATACCAGTCTTTCGCCGGTGGGATAATAGTCCCTGAATTTCAATTTATCTCTTTCGGGATTATCACTCGCTCCACGAGGGATGGTATAGGCATGCTGCTTGTAATTGAGGATAGCCATCAGAAAGTCGGTGGTAGATCCGCCGCCGTTGTATCTCCCATCGATGACCAGTCCGTCTTTCCCATATCCTGCAGCCGTAAATTCGCGTTCTACTACTTCAAAACTCGGGAAATCCATTCCTTTGATATGTATATACCCAAGTCTGCCTGCAGAATATTTTTCAACCAGTTTTTTTCTGTTTTCTACCCATTCGTCATACAGATTAGTTGAGATGCTTTCAGTCAGACGAATAGCCACTTCCCTGGATTGCTGTGCATCATTTACGACTGTTAGTAAAACTCTTTCATTTGCCAGTCCGTTTAGAAGATTGTAAAAGTTTTCACCTTTACTTATGAGATGGCCATTTATAGCCGTGATAATATCGCCCTGATTCAGTTTGCTTGCGGCTTTGTCAGCAGGCGATTCAGGGATTACGTGATTGACTTTCATTCCATTGTTGACGGGGATGAGTTCAGTACCGAGTAAGCCGGTAGATTCCTTCTGCGTTTCGGTGCGCTCAGGTACCCTTAGCCCCATGTGACTTGAATTAAGCTCACCCAACATCAGATTGAACATGTCTCTGAAGTCATTTTCAGTACTGGCACTGATACATCTGTCTTTGTATTTTACCCGTAGTTTATTCCAGTCATGTCCATGAAATTTCGGATCATGAAATCCGTCCCGTATCGTTCTCCAGGCTTCTTCAAATATCTGATTTCTTTCTGCTGTATAATCTATCTTCATCTTAGCATTAAATGCAAGACTTTCGCTCGTTCCTCCTTTAGATTCGACTCTGCTCAGACTGCCTTGCTTGGTGTAATATATATATTTTGCATCTTTAGTCAAGCTAAGGTTGCCGGGATCTGATCCTCCTTTAGTGATTTCTTTAAGAATCTTACCATCCCATTTGATGCTGTATAAATCCCTTCCTTTGCTGGATGTACTGGACGTGGTATAATAGAAAGTGTCCCCATCCTTTGATATCAGAAAATCAGATTCATTGCCCGGGAAATTGGTAACCTGGATGACACGTTCATGAATTTTTGGAAAATCAATTTTTACTTCAGCAACTGCTTTTTTACCTTTTTCTGATTTAGGCTTAATATCGTCTTCATCATCTTTGGCTTTATCCTGCCAGTCCTGAGTGGCTTTTTCCCAGTCTTCTTTTTTGAGCCACACAAACCAAATATCTTCGCTTTTTCCGGCACTCCGTTCAGAAATAAATCCCAGTTTTGATCCATCAGCACTCCATTTTGGGTGTCTGTCAGTCCTTGGGTGCATGGACACATTTACGGGTCTGGCGGAATTATCTGCTGGTTGTATGAAAACTTCTTCATTTGCATACAAATCGTTTTGAGAATAAGCTACCCACTTGCTGTCGGGACTCCACACAAGACCTTGTTCAGGAGCCCAAGAATCATTCAGGATGGTTTCATTCGTTATTTTACCTTCATTAGTGATATCCGCTATGATTAAGGTTCCTTTTCCTCTGATATATGCCATTTTTTTACCATCCGGGGAAATGGACGCCGCACTTTCATCTTCAGCCGTATTGGTGAGTTGAATAATTTGAAGCTTAAGTGTTTTGAACAGATTCGTTTGGGTTGTATCTGACGATTTTGCCAAAAATATATTGTAATTGCCATTATTCCGGTCACTGGTAAACAATAATATGGAATCATTCAGCCAAACTGGTTCGATATCTCTGTAGGGGTGATTTGAAATGTTGACACTCCTGGATTTTTCTTTATCATCTTCTCTTATGAAAATTTCTCCTCTTACAGACAATGCGATCAGATCACCATTCGGCGATACGGCGTAATCAGTCAATTCTCTCGTAAATGACTTCATTTCTGTCGGGTCAAGCCTTTCGTCTGCTTCTGTTTCGATATTCATGACCTGAACATTTGACTTATCTGTTTTCATGATATACAGGTGTACATCTTTTTCAAAAACAATGGTCTTGCCATCGGTTGATAAAGAGAAAGCCCGGATAGATTCATCGTTGTAACTTGTCAGTTTTTCAGTCTTTCCTGATGCCTTACCATTGAGGTCCAGCTTCTGTCTGTACAGATTGTAAACGCCACCTTCACTACTCAGATAATACAAAGTGTTATTTCCTGACCATTGTGGTAAGATATCATTAAATGATGAACCGGGAAGTTTATTATACGATTTATTGTTATTGTCATAGATCCAAAGTTCTCTGTTAGAACTACCCTGATATTCTTGCCTCGCTACAGGATTGATATCACCCCTGACGAATGCCATAAACCGGCCATCAGGTGATAACACCGGGTCGAAACCCACTGCATCCAATACCCTTGATTCTGTACCACCGTTTGGATTGATGGAATATATCTCGGAGGGTCGTTCTATTTGCCGGAATTCACGATTTGTTGAGAATAATATTTTATCAGGCTGTGTCCAGGAGGCAATATTATCTGATCCTGAATGAAAAGTCAAACGCCTGGCAAGGCCACCTGATGTAGGAATAATAAAAATATCATTGTTACCAAATCTGGCACCTGAAAATGCTATTTCTTTTCCGTCAGGACTGAATACCGGGTTGCCTTCATAGGCCTCGTGAATAGTAAGTCTGCTTGCCTTTCCTCCTGTAACCGGAACCGTCCATATATCACCCTGGTAGGAAAAACTGACCAAAGTGCCGTTACTATTGACAGCTGGAAATCTCAACAGTTCCGTACTTTGTGCATTTCCTTCTATGTTGAAGAGGATGACTATTGCAAAAATGAATAATTTGTTCATTTGATTTAATTTGTTTTTGGTATATTTAATAAATATGAATTATTCAACTTTAAATAAGCTCAGAGGTCAAAGTTAACAGAGATTATTATTTCTAAATACAAATATATAAATTTTTATTTCAAATGGTTTATGGCTATTAACAATTGGTTTTTCGTTGAATTGTTTACAAATCGTCACTACCTTTAGGTCTTTTATCAATGTTCCAAATAAACCCTTTAACTTTTAGTGCATTATGGTCAGTTTTTCTCATGGGAAGTACTTTTGATTTAGGTTCCCGATAATTGCGGATATCAGTGATCTTATTGTCTTTGAGCAAAAAAGACATATTGGATGCTTCTGTAGTATTAACACCACTGTATGCCTTATCATCGTCAGTGAGATAATATACTATCTGTGCATCCCCGTCCACATCCATCCTGTAGATTTTACTGTCAAAAAAAAATGCTGATAAATACCTTCCCCTTATCTGATTAAAAAAGATGAGATCCTCTGAGCTAATAATGGTGGCCCCTGAAGTCACAATAAGTTTATCTACTTTATTATCCTTCATGATGATATCAATAGTGTCACCTGCAATCTGAGAACTGTCAGACCAGACAAATGGAAATGAATGCAACGTAAAGATGGAATCTTTTTTATTATACACCAATGAATCACAAATAGCCTGCATATCTTTTTTATAAATCCTGACATCATTGTCCCCAATAAAATAATCAATCGTGTCCATAATCCCTGTAAATATGGTATCCTTGTAAGATATGGAAGTCGAACTATCAATTGTGTTTGTCAATGAATCGACCGGAATCGACCGCGATGGTTTTGTAGGAACAGATTCTGATATTTGGTCTGTTGGAATTGTATTAGGCGGATCATCTACAATTTTATTCCTGTTTTTTTGAGCTTTTCTGGCTGCATCTTTATCCGGAAAGATGATCCTTTCAGATATTTTTCTCAAGGCTCTCAAAGTATCTGCTCTCATAAACAGAGTGTCGTTGTCAATCTCTGTTATGAAAAGTGGTCTTGTGATATCATTGGAAGCTTTCATGAAATTTTCTTCCCCCTTATACAAAACATGGTCGGCATAAATGGATGTGTGTGCAGCGGTATCCCTCCATATGACATTTCCGTCTGCTTTCCCGTATTTTATTGCTTTATCATAGTCCAGGGTATCTGCCTCAATGATAGAAGGCGGATCACTGACAAAAGATCTACCTTTGATATTAAACTTTTCTGATTTTTTATCATAATAGATTAGATCGCCTTTTACTTCATTTTTTTCGCCCCTGTACCATCCGTCTTTTTCCAGCCTGAAAATTTCATTATTTTTGTCATAATATATTATTTTTGCATAGGCTGTGTCTTTCTCAGAAATATATTCACTACGTAGCGAATCACTGGCGAGAGTTACCTGATCTGTGTTGCTGTCATAACAGATAGTATCAGATTTGGCAATCGTATTTCCTTCCTGATATTGAGCATTACCTATGAAATCACCCTTTTTATCATCCAGATCAAACCACCCTTTCTGACTGTATATATGACTCGTATCTTTTATTATCTGAACAGGAGCCAGAAATGTAGCGATTTGATTTTCAGTATTATATGAAAGTGAATCGGTCACCAGATCAAAATCTTCACCGTTTATCTTAACATTCTGATAAAACCAGGCCATCTTTTCATTCAACATATACTTTCCACTTTTGCTTATTAGTGTCGAAGCGCCGTCTATCAATCTTGCATTGCGGTTATAATAGGCTACCTTATTACCCACTTCGTATTTAAGTTGAGTGGTATAGAGCTTTTTTGTTAATCCATTTTCAAAAATAATATTACCGTACAGATAAGCAACAAGTGAATCTCCATTGTACTTCAATGAATCGCAAAATATTTTTATTGTATCATTTTGAAGAATAACCACATTATGCCACATACTCAATTCTGCTCCTTTTAAAATAGCTGTATCACAAAACATGAAAGCCCCGGAATGATAAATCTTCACATCACCGTTGAGATACTGTGTGGCAGGATTATTTCTGGCATCTATGATCTGACTGTTCTCACTGTGCAGTGTAATACTTTTATCATTTTGAGCTGATAAGGAGTAGCATGAAAACAGGATAATACCAGACATCAAAAGATAAATCCTAAAATACCCGGTCAAAAGCATGAAGCTAGTTTTTATTGTATAATTCTAAACTGCACAAAGATATGGATTTGGAAAGAAACATACACCAACGGAATTTTGATTTATGATAATGATAACCAATGCCGCCTATATCCTAAAAACCTTTGAGCCAAACAAGAAAGTATGAAATTGTTTTGTTATTGACAAAACTTAGAGTCTTAATTTATTCTTAATAAATGTGATAATTAGTGATTATATAAATGTATATAGAGCAGACAAATAATAGGTTAAATAATTATTGGATTTTATTTTTGGAATATTTACATTGAACTAATATTTTATATTTATAAAGCTGAATTTCCTTTTTATCTTTGCGGCCTAAACCAGATTGTTTTGAACATCAAACCTTTATACGTAGCGTTATTTTTACATTTTTGTGCTTTTTCTGTTTCGGCTGCAAATCCGGACAAAAAGCTTAATGCTTTAAGAATAACGGAACATATTCAGATTGATGGCAGATTATCAGAAGCTGACTGGGATAATGCCGAGGTGGCCACAGGATTTGTACAGAAAGAACCTAATCCGGGATTAGCTGCATCATTTGAAACAAAAGTATATTTTTTGTATGATAATAATGCGATCTATATCGGAGCCAGAATGTTTGATCCTGAGCCTGATAAAATTCTCAAAGAACTGTCCCTTAGGGATATGATTGGCAATGCTGATAACTTTAGAATTTTTCTTGACAC
>JADKGI010000016.1 GCA_016722285.1 Saprospiraceae bacterium | reverse complement strand
ATATAATTTTGCCGGTCACATGATTATGTGATCTGCGGATTCTTTTTCAATCTATTATCTTTGCAAAAAAAAATATGCCAGTTAGGATATTAATATACGAAGACAATGACAATTTAAGGAATAGCTTGTGTTCTCTTTTCCAATGGAATACTGAATATCAGATACTCATGGCAAAATCTAATCCCTCAGATGTGTTAAATGACGTTGGAAAGTTGAATCCTGATGTCATATTGATGGATATTGAAATGCCCGTTTTGAATGGAATTCAGGCAGTAGAGCTGATCAGGACTAATAATATTGATACTCCTGTAATTATGTTAACCATTTTTGATGATAATGATAATATTTATAATGCTATTTGCGCGGGGGCAAGTGGCTATCTTTTGAAACATGATTTTGAAAATTTAATATCAGCTATTCGTGAAGTATTAAATGGTGGCGCTCCAATGTCTGGCAGTGTGGCAAAAAAGATATTAAATTCATTTTCTAAACCATTGCCTGCCAAATCCAAACTTCCTGAGAATCTGACAGAACGGGAAATTGAAATATTAACTCTACTCGTCAAAGGTCATAGTTATAAGATGATCGCTGATAATCTTCAATTGAGTATTGATACAATAAGAACTCATATAAAAAAAATTTACAAAAAACTTCATGTAAATAGTGCCACTGAAGCCATCTTCGAATTCAGCAAATTCAAAATATTGAATTGATCTCCCGCCCTATTATATTGCTTACATATGTCAGGCAATTTGAAACAAACACATTAAACTTCATACCTCACAAATAAGCTTCTTCATAGAACAACCTATTTTTTATTTTGACGTTATCTGGCTCATTGATGATTAAATGACGCAATGGTGATTACCTATCTCTATACGCATCTTACAGTAGTACATAGTCAAGGAAAGACTCATAATTCCCTAAACTCAATTCTTGCGTTATTCATTTGAACGTATTTTTACCATCATGTTTGATGCCAGGGATATCTGCCATTATTATACTTATCCAAAATGGAATCACACCATTATGTGATGGATTACGATAGGTATAGACACAATCATGTGAAGGCTGATTTTAGGTATTAACTTGTGCTCCCTATACTTTTGTATTATTAAATAACACATCTTAAAATTTATTAGTAATGGGAAACAAGATCGTAAATTCTATTTTTTGTCTGGCACTTATGTTTGTAACAAATGAACTAACCAGCCAGATTACTATTTATAGCGAACAAAATTATACAGGAACCAGTCGGGTCATTGGTATTATTGAAACCAGCACGCTGCCATTCAATGTCAAATCAATTAGAGTACCTGAGGGAACTTTAGTAATCATGGCCAATGAAAGTGGATGTACAGGATTGTGTCAGTATTGGAGGAATAATCCAGGATCCGGAAGAATCATTGGAGCGAGAGGATGTAATATAACTGTAAGAAGAATTGATGCCTCCGATGCCAGACTTCAGATTACAATTAAAACCGGAAATGATGGTTTAAGAGGAGGGAGCACAGCTTTATTGCGATATTTGGTAAATGGCTCAGGGTACAGATCAATACGCGTTGCCAACAATGGAAGAAGCTTTGCCAACAACTACACTTTTCAACAGGAATATCCAATAACAGGAATAAGAATTGATCAAATCCTGGATATGGCTCTTACTTTTAGAAGTAGCGATGGGTCAACCGGCCTCTTTGAAACGACGGATAATTGGAATGTTGACCAACTTTTGGTAAAGTATATCAGCCGTTCCTATCCTGATGGGATTTTTTTGTCCAGAGGCAGTGGTGCACCATTGGTTAGGTTTACAGGTAGTAATCCCGAATACCGCATAGCTGCTATAAACTCATCGTGTAATTAAAATTTTTATTTTTCACTAAAAATAACACAAATAAAATGAAACAGAAATTATTCCAATTAGCTATAATTCTATTGAGTTTTGGCCGATTATTAGGACAGTCATCGGGTGTTGGCAATTTAGTTCCCAATCCACAATTTGAATTAATGACGCCATCATCTCAAACATATACTTACTATAATCCTCAGATGGAATGTTTTAATAAATCCTGTACTGAAATGCAAAATCTTTTCAGAGTATCTCCAGCTCAGCAATGGACTCTCTGGCTTGGATCACTACTGAAAAATAGTTGTGTATTGGCTGAACTTGTCAGGGCGGGTAGCAATTGCATTCCGATGTGGCCCAATTATGTGATGGGAAATATGATGCACGTGAAGACAACTGTCAGTGGTAGCGGAATTGTTAATTCAGATATTCCTGCGGGTAATACATCTGTTAAAGTAAGCTGCTGGGTGTATGTAATCAAAGGAAAAGTCTCATTGGGATATGGCCCCACTGGAAACCCTATTGTTACTGTCGTTTCTAAATCAAATTGTAAATGGGAGAGGCTTGAAGTAACTAAGTCCGGCACTGAAACATGCAACCAGATAGTCATTTATGCCACAAATCAGTTGGATGCGGAGTTTTATGTGGACGCGGTTAGTGTAAATAAATTTTAATTTAACAATCATTTAAAATAATATGTTATCATGAAAAAATTTAATAAATCTGCTTTACCAATTGTTCTTGGATTGTTTATTCTTAGTATCAGTACAGCCCAAAATAAAATAAGTTCATCTATAGTCAAGGGAGCATCTATAGACGCAGCCCTTAATAGGAAAATGACCAGCTTTATGCCTGCTGTTCATGGTCTAAAATTTGTCAATAATTTTCAAAGTGAGGCATCATTTGCTGGTATTAACGGCCCCCGATTCGGTGGATTATGTGGAGGAATGGCATATACCATGTTGGATTATTACTATTCGCGCAGTCAGGTTCCACAACAGACATTTCGACCTGCTACCGGGTCCACACTGTACCAATATATATTTAACAGACAAAATACTTCCGTTTTGGAAAATGGCGACAAATGGCTTGAGTTGATCAATAATCCTTTTGGGTGGAGGACGACTGAGTTTTTTAATTGGGGTCTTCAAGGTTTTAATGGCGGAAGACTTGAAGAACTTAAAAGCCAGATAGATGTAGGCAAGCCAGTGCCAATAGGGTTGTTTCAGGCGGGAGATGGAGGCGTCAGACCGCACCATCAGGTCATTGCAATAGGATATCAGGTGGGTAGGTATAAAGGAGACCTTGGTGAATTTAAAGAAGACTTCAAAATTTTCATTTGTGATCCCAATTATCCTAATAAGACTATGACTCTGGTAGTAAATCCCGCAGAGAATTCATATTACTATCTCGAAGATAATGCTTGTAAATGGATGACATATTTTGTGGATAAAAAATACAAAGTATCAAGCCCTCCTTCTGCACCTGCTCAAAGTTCAGTAGGGAATGCAATGGTAAAAACCTTATTGCTGGAAATTAAAACAGGTGGAGATGATCTTCGTGGAGGAAGTGATAATGTGAATGTTATGGTAAAATTTACTGACGGGACATCACAATCATTTAATAACATTAATAAGAGCACACGTTGGATTAATAATTATACCGAAACCGTTCCTATAGAACTAAGTGCAGCTATTTCAAAAAATAAAATTAAAAGCATAACTCTAAAGACCACATTTGGCGGAGGTCTCGGTGGGGATAACTGGAATATGGAAATGCTTAGAATTCTTGCTAAAGATGATTCGGGGGAAAGTGAAATTTATAATAAGCAGGGGAAACCACTTATCCGTTTTGACGGTAACAACAAACCTTTTGAAGCAGTCATTAAATAACAAAATAGATTTCGTGACTTATCATTAAAATCCCTAATCATGATTTCCATTTAAAAAATAGTCATGATTTCCATTTACAAAAATAAAGGATTTACTTTTTATCCTGGAATACATGGCATTAATAATAAATATAATAAATATATACAAATGAAATACCTCTCAATTCTATTTATGAATGTTATTTTAGTATCAGCCTTGAGTGCTCAAATTAAATCAAAAATTAGGAACACTACTGCTGATCCAATTGAGTCAAATAAAGCAATTTACCTCAATACTATCGATCCTGCCACCACTTCTATTATCTTCAAAATCATAAAATTAAGGACCGGAGATCGATTACAGATTATTGGTGTAGTTAAGAATATCGGTGGAAAGAATTTCAGGTCAAACAGCAATCAACAGAATATCCAGCTATGGGAAAATTATTCTTCAGAAAACAAAAAAATGGTAAAGCAGATTCCCTTTACAAACCTGAATAGTAATGAAGAAACTAAAATTATTTATGAAAGAGCAGCATTTAAGCCGGGAAATGAGTTTCCACCTGATTATCAAATTTTTATAGTATATGACCCGGACATATTTATTGACAATAACATAAACAATGATGATGCAAATCTGAATAATAACTCACTTACAAAAAACCCTAAATCAAATTAATTTCAGGAATCCTTTTTCATTATTATTGAAAAAGTAGGGCAGATTTCAGAATGCAAGGTGAAGACTTATTTTGAATTAAGTAAAATCAAATAACAGATGAAACCCCCTTGATGCAAACATCACAAACCATTAAGATTAAATCATAGGGATTCCATCTGACCATTAAAATTAATATAAATTTAAACACATGAACCATATAATCAATTCATTTTCAATCGTTTTTATTTTGAGTCTTTTAGTATTTTTTTCTACGTTGGACGCACAGGAACAACCATCAAGAAAATCCACAGTAGATAAGGCTGTTCAAAAGTCTCAAAAGATTAGACAAAAGAGTATTGAAAATCAGGAAAAAACAACTGAGATAAGTCAGAATATTCAGGCTACTGGTGATCAGGTAAATTCGATAGCCCAAAATGTGAAATCCGTCATTAACGTTTTTGAACCAATCCTACGACTTCGATTAAGGAGGAAAGAAGGAAAAAATACTGATAATCAGATTATTGAAAGCAATATTTCGGGGTCAGTACAAAATGATACAGCAGCAAATGACACAATAGTTGCCGATGGCAGTTTGCAAGAAATGCCAGTGGAAACCATTTTGATACCTGAGTCTTCTGAATACAATCCTGATGGATCAGCTAACCTTGGAAATCAGAATCATAAGCAATTTGGTTGCTATATCAGCATTATGCAAGGTCAGGTGCTTGATGATATGGATGCAGCTGACAACACTTCCAGAGTAGATTTAATTTTTACAGCAACTGATTATTTTGGGTCTGCACCAATGTATGCGTTGTTGACACCGGCCTATGTTAAGAATGACTTGTTTTCCAATTACTATTTCAGGGGGCCAAATTATAATGACAAGAATATACCCGTAAAACTATGGGTGGATGTGAATGAAAGCGAAATCGCATTGACGAGCCTTACATATGAAAAATTTGATAAAATCCAGAATAATAATCAACTGATGTCTGTTGTCAAACTCACACCTGGATTTAAAGAAAAGTATGAGAGCAGAACAAAAATTAATGGTAAAGTCTTTGCAATTAAAACAGAAATGGGAAATAGGAAGGCTTATGGATTGATGTTGGTTTCTGAACACCTGGGTACAACAGGCACCTCAGGATATTTGAAAATCAAGCTGAAAGTAACCGGATTTGATAATAATGGGGATGGTATTCCGGATATTGATTTTTATCGATAGTTAATGTAATTCTAATAAGTTTGGCGTCTGAGTATTCAGAAATTCAGGGATATTCATATAAAAATTGGCATGTAGCTCAGAAGGATTAAGCTGACGAAACTTATCCAATTGTTATACCTTAGGTAATTGTTCAATGTCATCGGAATGCTTTACCTTTGCCAGCCAAGAATATATTTGAATAATGCAAAAACAATGGAATTTTGAAATCCTAAGTTGGGTGTTTGTCCTTGTTTTTAGCTTTTTGGTATTATACCCTGTGTACTTAAAAACCGGAATGAATTATAGCTTTTATGTACCGAATTTTATTTCAATCATCGTTTTTCTGACATTTAGCAGGCTGATATTTCTCTTGTCTTTTACACCTTACTCAAGGTTAAAATGGGTTAAGATGGTACTTATTTTTGCGCCTATTCCTTTATTTATGTATCATGTGGGCAGTTTATACGATTTTCAGAAATTCGTAGATGAAAAAGGAATAATCACTTTTCTAAAGGGTTCAAATGAAATCTCAGATTATAATTTCGGAAAATTTATAAAATATCAGTTTATATTTTTTTGCACAGGTGCCATAGTTACCATAGTCTTGATGCCGGTAAGAATGATTATTTCATTTTGGCGTATAATCAATACAAAGGATAAAGTATAATCGATTTTGACAGCAATAATATTAACTCTCCATGTATGTCTTTAATAAATGAATTTAATGATTACAGAAGCCGGATGAATGACCGGATTCTGGCTCAGGATAATAAAGTGCTGAAGCGATTTTTTAGTCTTGATAATCAGGCGTATCAGGATGGTGCTTTGTCAGAAAAAACAAAAGAATTATTAGGCCTGGTGGCATCCATGGTATTGCGATGCGATGATTGTATCAAATACCATCTGGGTACCTGTCATGAATTAGGTGTGACGACTGATGAGATTTATGAAGTATTCTCAGTGGCCAATCTGGTAGGTGGCTCTATCTGCATCCCTCATACCAGACGTGCGGTGGAGTATTGGGATGAGTTGGAAGGAAAAGACAAACAGTAAGTATAACGATCAGGAGATTCTTCCCCAATCTTTGTATTGTTGTCGCAATCTTAATACCTGTATTCGAATATTTTCGTGAATGGGTCGTTCAAGTTTTGGGTCATCTTCGATTATACGAAGCGCAATATTTCTTGCGGTGTCCATTATCGCCCTGTCAGTCCCTATATTTAGTAGTTTAAAATCAAGGAGCCCGCTTTGTTGTGTTCCCTGAATATCACCCGGTCCCCTTAATTTAAGGTCGGCTTCTGCTATTTCAAATCCATTATTGGTGCGAACCATCGTCTGTATTCGTTGCCTTCCTTCTTTTGAAATTTTATAGTCGGTCATCAATATGCAATATGACTGATCCGATCCCCTTCCGACCCGCCCACGCAACTGATGAAGTTGGGAGAGTCCGAATCTTTCGGTATTTTCAATAACCATGACAGAAGCATTAGGAACATTGACTCCCACCTCAATCACTGTAGTTGCGACCATAATCTGTGTAGTTCTATTTATAAACCGCTGCATCTCCCAATCCTTATCAGCAGCTTTCATTCTACCATGCACGACACTGATCTGATAGTCAGGTTGTGGAAAATACTGCAGTAGCCGCTCATACCCATCATTCAGGTTTTGAAGATCTAGTTTTTCGGATTCTTCGATCAGAGGATAGACGATATAAATTTGCCTTCCTTTTGCAATCTCACTATGCAAAAACTGTATAAGCTGAGGCCTCGTTGATTCATATTTGTGAATGGTTTTGATTTCTTTTCTGCCGGGTGGCAACTCATCAATGATGGACACCTCCAGATCACCATAAAGGGTCATGGCAAGTGTCCGGGGTATTGGTGTAGCTGTCATTACCAAAATATGAGGTGCCATACCTTCATTTTTTTTCCACAAACTGGCTCTTTGCGCTACACCGAATCTGTGCTGCTCGTCCACTATAGCTAAACCAAGCCTATTAAATATAACATGGTCTTCAATCAACGCGTGGGTGCCAATTATTATATCTATTTGACCGGCTACAAGACCGGAGAGTATTACTTCTCTTTTCTTCCCTTTTATGCTTCCCGAAAGAAAAGCAACATTCACCTCCAGGTCCCCCAATAAATTTTTGATGGACTCGTAATGTTGTTGTGCCAGAATCTCAGTTGGTGCCATCATACAAGCCTGAAAACCATTGTCAATAGCGATCAACATGCAAAGTAGGGCGACTATGGTTTTTCCACTCCCGACGTCACCCTGGAGTAGCCTGTTCATCTGAGTAGCCATACCCATATCGACCCTGATTTCCCGTATTACTTTTTTTTGGGCATTTGTAAGTTCAAATGGCAGTCTGGTCCGGTAAAATGTATTAAACAGGTCACCCACTAAATTGAAAGGAGCACTGCGATATTTATATTTTCGGTACATTTTGCTGAGTAGCAGTCTTATTTGGACATAAAAAAACTCTTCAAACTTTATCCTGTTAGTCGCAAGTTGCTTTTGAGTCTCATTCGCAGGAAAATGAATCCATTGCAAAGCTTCAAAAGCGGAACAAATTTTCAGCTTTTCCATGATATATTGAGGTAACGTTTCGGGTATATCGTTATCATTGATAGAAGAAAGTAATGCTTTTAAGATTTTTCTGCGGGCTTTGCTATCCAGACCTTTAGCATCCATTTTTTCAGTGCTGGGATATACGGGATCGAAGGAGCTGGCAATGGCAATATTTGCATCAGACAAGAGTTCCATCTCGGGATGAGCGATGGTTTTTTTCCCATTAAAAAGACTTACTTTTCCGAAAATAATATATTCTTCACCCGGTTTAAGTGATTTGTCCAGCCAGGAAGCACCCTGAAACCATACTAACTCAATAAATCCTGTACTATCCTTAAACATCCCGGAAATCCTGGATCTGTTTGATTTTCCTTTGATTTTTTCAATGGTCACCAGCGTGCCTTTCAACTGTATATTGTCATTATCTGCTTTTATCTCATTGATCAGATGAAATTTTGTTCTGTCAATATATCTGAATGGAAAAGTGTACAATAAATTTTTCACACTATGAATATTGAGTTCCTTACGGAATGTTTCACCCCGCGAAGGACCAATGCCCTTGACATATTCAATCGGAGTATCCAATATGGTGGTTTGATTTGCCAAATTAAAAGCCTGATTTATAATCGGTAAAGGCAAAAGTATTAAATTTGCATCATTTATAGTAGTTATGAATAATTGAAGGCATGGAAAGCAAGAGACAATTACAGGTTTGCGAGATGATCAAAAGGAATTTTGCTCCTGTGTTTCAGGAACACGGTACTTATATTTACAACACGGCCTTTGTGACCGTAACTTCAGTGAAAGTAACCCCTGATCTGGCACAGGCAAAAGTGTATTTAAGTATATTTAATGCAGAAGATAAGGATGATGTTCTGCATAGAATAAATAATCATACACATGTGCTGAAGCAGGCACTTGCGGCAAGAATAAAAAATCAGATAAGAAGAATTCCCCAGATTCATTTTTATTTTGATGAAACTATAGATGAGATGTTCAAAGTGGACGCCCTTTTTAAAGATATAAAAAGTATGTACCCACCATCTGTGCAAGAGGAGGAATAGATTTTTTTAGATTATTCTAATCAGGCAGATTTTGACACCCGCACATGAGAAGTCAAGCTCTAAGATTGACTCATGTTTGGCTCAGGTCTTTTCTAAAACCCAATTATTTTTTCCATATTAACATATTAATATAGATATATTTCTGTTTATCAGGCTTTTCTATATTGATTAAAATATGAAAGCTCATTAATATAAGTTTATATTTTCTTTAATATCTAATCAGTTGTTAGACAGTTAAATTAATTAGTACAACAACTAAGGGCTTCTTTAATTTTAGATTTTGGCATGATTTGAATCATGACAATTACTATTTACAATCATGATTGATACTAATCTACATCATATTTTTCGGCAGGATATCCTTGTAATCTTGTGGTGTATTTCAATAATATCTAAAATTAAAATAATGAAAATCTTAACATCTAGTATCAAAAATCTAACTATGATTCTCCTTGTTTCCGGAATGATTGTACCCTTTTATGCGCAGACTAAGTTTACGGCAAAATCGGTAAATATGGAAGTATCCGGGACTTCAACCATGCATGACTGGGAAATGACATCAAAAACCGGTGATTGTACAGCCACCTTTACATTGGATGGAAATGGCAATATCGGTCATTTGACTGCTTTGAATCTTACGGTTTCATCTACCGCCCTTAAAAGCGGAAAAGGATCAATGGATAAAAATGCATACAAAGCTCTGAAATCCGATAAATATCCAAATATCACAGCCACTCTTAAAAGTGCTGAAATCACAACCAGGGATAATGTCAATTTTACCATTAAGAGTGTTATCAAACTTACTTTGGCTGGTAAAACAGTGGAGACCGACCTGCTGGCAACAGCAAAAAAAATGAGTGACAACACATATACTGTAAAAGGTGAAAAAAAGATCAGTATGAAAGACTATGACATGAGTCCCCCATCTTTTATGCTCGGAGCAGTCAAAACAGGAAATGACGTGGTTTTGAATTTCGAAGTAGTACTAAATCAATAATTAAAATAAATCAAAAATTTCTTAATCTTAAACAAAAAACAATATGAAATCTTTATTAAATCTTCTCAGCTTATTAGTAGTAACTATGTTTGCTACAAGCCTTTTCGCTCAAATTCAGTACTCAAAGGCATACGATCAGACAGGAATAAATGTATTCGAGCCAACAAAAGTGGATGCCACTGTATATGAAGGATTTAAGCTTAATATAGGCGGTTCCTTCAGGCAGGGATATCAAATGCTTAACCACGAAAATATAGACACATCCAAGGCAAAAGTAAATGCTCTTTATCCTTTAGGAAACGGTTTTACCCTGGCGGCGGCTAATTTAAATTTTGACGTTCAGTTGGGGGATGGTATCCGAATATTTTTGGAAAACTATATGGCTTCCAGACACCACAATGAGTTTTGGGTAAAAGGTGGATATATCCAGATAGACAAATTGCCTATGTTTAATAATCCGGAATGGTTTACTAAATATGTAAGAGTCAAAATCGGTCATATGGAAGTGAATTACGGAGACTCTCACTTCAGAAGAATGGACAACGGTAACGCCATCTTTAATCCTTTTGCCGGCAATAACATAATGGACGAATTTGCAACAGAGATTGGGGGTGAAGTATATATCTTTCCTTCGGAAGGTCTGATGTTAATGGCGGGTCTTACCAACGGTTTAATTAAAAACAATGTACAGGATTATTCAACTGCTACTTCTGGTGTCACTAGTAAAAACCCTTCCATCTTATTAAAAGGAGCATATGATAAAAATGTCAATGAAGATCTAAGATTCAGGTTGAGTGCTAGTTTATACTCCAACTCATCTTCTCCAAGTCTAACACTTTTTGGTGGGGACAGAACCGGATCAGCATACGAAGGAGTGCTTGAAAAAGCAAGTGCAACAAATAGTACAACTGAAGCTTTCAGTGGCAGATACAATCCCGGAATGAGAAATTCATTAACTACTTTTATGGTTAACCCATTTGTTAAATATCAGGGACTGGAATTTTTTGGTACTTTCGAAACAGCAAGTGGCAAAAATACCACCGAGACAGATAATAGAAAGACTACCCAAACAGCTGGAGAGATAGTATATAGATTTTTAGCAAATGAACAATTATTTGTTGGAGTAAAATATAATAAGGTTTCCAGCAGACTTCAGGGCTATACTACTGATGTTGATATTACAAGAACCTCCTTTGCCGCAGGTTGGTTCCCAACTAAAAACTTACTCTTAAAAGCAGAAGTAGTGAATCAAAAATATGAAGGCTTTAAAGGAAATGACATCAGAAATGGTGGTAAATTCAATGGACTCGCTATTATGGCAGTAGTAGGCTTCTAGACCATATTTGTTAGTTTGTTGATGATTTAAATGGTTAATGAGTCGGATCTGATAGAAATTGACGATCTGACTTTTTTATTTTTAGAAACCTACATTTGGCATAAATCAGCTATTTTTGTTGCATGCAAATATTGACACTCATATTATTGATTTTATCATGGCTCGATTATTTTCCTTCGGCTGATATAAATTATTCCGCTGATCAGGAAGTTTGGCTCGTCAGTGCCAGCAGCAGTCTGCGGGTTGATGGAAAAACAAATATCAATAGCTTTAATTGTGTCGTATCATCTTATGGCAAAATTGACACTCTGATTTGTGACCTAAACAAATCCGGATTGCCCTATTACAAGATAAACAGCATCCTTGAAATCCCGGTTGTCAATTTTGACTGTCACCACAACATCATGACTAAGGACCTACAGAAGACTCTCAAAATGAAAGAATATCCAAGCATGTTGATTGACATTAAATCTTTGAACAAGTTGCCGAAAGAAGCGGTGGGAGGCTATAGTTTAGGGGAAGTCAAAATCTTCCTGGCGGGAACTAACAAAACTTATTCAATTCAGTTTAGTGGTAAAAATTATATCAACCAGATAGAATTCGTGGGCAGTAAAACTATTTTATTTTCTGATTTTGGACTTAAGCCACCCAGCAAATTAGGTGGGGCCATCAAAGTAAAAGATGAGTTGGATGTGGAAGTCAGGTTATATTTAAAAAGGGCGGATTAATTTATTTACCTTTTTTTCCAGCAAAAAACAACACCGGCGACACAACTTTGGAATAAGCCATACACCAGCCAGGTAAATACCATTTGAAACTCAACATCCATTGCCGAATAAGTAATCCAAAGAAGGGGAACAAGGGCCACAAAAGAGTAAACAATGCCAAATTCTATTCCTGCCATAAGGACATTACCTACGAAATATTTGCTGAATCGATTCCAGAATACAGATAAGGATAAAGCCAGTACGAAAGGGTGTAAATAGAAATACAAATCCCGGCTTCCGTCAGAATTGAAGACAGGGTTGATATAGTCAATAAAAAAATTAGGAAAAATGCGGATAGCTAAAAACAAACCGCCATAACTCAAAATAAAAATAGCTACTCCTGAAAAGATCGTATTGGAAAGGATTTCCCTACCATTTCTTTTAATTCTTTCTATCCAGATTTCTGCTTCCTGGATTGGAGTATGATGATCATTCATGGTGCAAAGATTATTTTGTAAAATTAATAAGTTATTGTTTAGGTATGATCAATTTCAATCAAAAAATTGCTTTATTATATGCATTCAAAGCATCTAACTAAATATTTGTACCAATAGAATATTTATTTAGGGCCGAAATCTCCTGGCGATTTATGATTCCATTCTGAAATCAGGTGGATATGACATTAAAATACCACGGACAACTGATTATTATATTAAACATAATATTTATATATTTGCCTTTTAATAATATTGACTAATACTGGATGGATTCTGATAATTTCTTAAAGGATGCTGAGCATGAGGAAGAGGAACTGATCACCCTCAAAGGAATGTATAAGGAATACTTTCTGGATTACGCATCATATGTGATTTTGGAAAGGGCGGTTCCGGATATTGATGATGGACTGAAGCCAGTACAGCGCCGCATTCTCCATGCCATGAAAGAAATGGACGACGGCAGATATCACAAAGTAGCTAATATCATAGGTCAGACTATGCAATACCATCCCCACGGAGATGCTGCTATTGGTGATGCTCTGGTCAATATGGGCCAGAAGGATCTTCTGATAGATTGTCAGGGTAATTGGGGTGATGTTCGGACGGGTGATTCAGCCGCAGCAGCCAGATATATTGAGGCAAGGCTGACTAAATTTGCGCTCGAAGTTCTTTTCAACCCGCAAACTACTGAGTGGCAACTTACATATGACGGGAGGAAAAAGGAACCGATTACACTTCCGGTCAAGTTCCCTCTGGTTTTATCACAGGGTGTGGAAGGCATTGCTGTGGGATTATCTACCAAAATTCTTCCTCATAATTTTATAGAACTGGTTAAAGCATCCATAAAAATTCTGGAAGGCAAAAAAGTGACTGTATATCCTGATTTTCTAACCGGAGGTATGATAGATATAGCAGAGTACAATGATGGACATCGTGGAGGAAGGGTAAAAATTAGGGCTAAAATCCAGCAAGCAGATAAAAGTACATTGAATATCATCGAGTTACCATTCGGGGTGACAACCAATGGAATGATCGAATCCATCCTGAAAGCCAATGATAAGGGCCAGATAAAAATCAAAAAAGTCCACGACAATACGGCAAGGGACGTCGAAATCCAGCTGGAGCTTATGCCGGGAGTTTCCCCCGACCAGACCATCGATGCTTTGTATGCCTTTACAGATTGTGAAGTATCTTACTCTCCGAATGCTTGTGTCATTGTCGATAATAAGCCACTTTTCCTTTCAGTACCTGAGATACTGAACATTTCAACTTTTCAGACTAAAGACCTTCTGAGACGTGAATTGGAAATTAAGAAAGGAGAACTGGAAGAAAAATGGCACCACGCCAGCCTGGAGAAAATATTTATTGAGAACCGAATCTATCGTGACATTGAAGAATGTGAAAGCTTTCAGGAAGTCATCCTTGCTATCGATTTGGGACTTAAGAAGTATGTTTCAACTCCTTCTGATCCCGGAAAATCGGGGGATAACAGATCGGTACTCATGAGAGATATCACGGAAGATGATATCATAAGACTTACTGAAATCAGAATAAAACGAATCTCAAAATACAATAAGTTCAAAGCAGATGAAATGATGGCCCAGCTCCTGGCTGATCTGGAGCAGGTAAAACATGACCTCAAGCATCTGACAGAGTTTGCCATTAACTATTTTCAGCTACTATTGGAAAAATATGGCAAAGGTCGGGAGCGCAAAACGCTCATTACCTCATTCGATTCGATTGAAATCAAAGAAGTGGTAGCCAATAATGCCAAACTGTATGTGGACCGCAAAGAAGGTTTTGTTGGGATCAGTATGAAGAAAGATGAATTTGTTTGCGATTGTTCAGACATTGCAGATATCATAGCATTCACACGTGAAGGTAA
The DNA here is from genome assembly GCA_016722285.1 of Saprospiraceae bacterium. Lineage (GTDB taxonomy): Bacteria > Bacteroidota > Bacteroidia > Chitinophagales > Saprospiraceae > OLB9. Next base: position 170,906 of record JADKGI010000016.1, on the reverse strand, counting down.
GTTTAAAGTGGTGAAAATTGCTGACAAAGTATTTGTAGGCAAAGACATTATACACACCGCCGTATGGCTCAAATCGGACGACCGGACGACTTACAACCTCATCTATCTGGATGGAAAGAGCGGAAAAACCTATGCCAAAAGATTTAATGTCACTTCTATTACAAGGGATAAGGAATATGATCTCACTCAAGGTACAAAAGGATCAAAAATCCTGTATTTCACTTCGAATGCTAACGGAGAGTCAGAAATAGTAAATATCCAGCTTTCATTAGGCTCTACAGCCAAGAAGAAAGTATTTGATTTTGATTTAGCTGATCTGGCCATAAAAGGCCGTGCGTCTCAGGGTAATATTGTCACAAAATATCCTGTCCGCAAAATAACTCAGATATCCGTAGGAAAGTCATCCCTGGGAGCTATGCAGATATATATGGATGAGGTCAGCGGAAGACTCAACCAGGATGAAAGAGGGAAATATCTCGGGGCTTTTGATACCGGAAGTAAATTACTAAGTATATATAAGGATGGAAGTTATGAAGTCAATGAACTGGACTTGAATAAAAAATACGATGTCAATAACATTGTGGAGATTGGTAATTTTACTGAAGATACCGTTATATCGGCGGTGTATTTTGAGGGAGAAAAAGGCTGGACTATGATCAAGAGATTTAAAATAGAAACCAGCACAATGGACCAGAAATTCAATTTTATTCCGGAGACAAGTGGTACAAAACTGTATTTTGCATCAATGGATAAGTCCCCGGTCGTAAGATGTCAATACAACGCAGGTAAAACAAAAGAATCCAAAGATGTGGAGATTATTGATTTTATTGATGTCAAGGGCTGGAAAGCGATGGGAAATAGATTCATCGATTCTAAATTGATCAAAGTTGAAAAACTGGAGTCTGATGATGCTGAGGCAGAAGAAACCAAAGAAATAAATAATGAGGATAAATCTGATGAACTTAAAACTACCGCAAACAAACCGGAAACACCACTTCCTTCAGGAAGAGATGAGACAAAGACAGATGCAGATAAGCCGGATTCACCAAATAAAAATAAACCCGGCTATAAACCCGGAGATACTATCGAGTTTGATTTTTAAACAAAGTTAATTTGTTCTGATATCATATGACATCCTTTTGTATTGGCAAGATAGAATTTATGAGAATTTTGCCAGTATATTAGCCATTACTGAGCTTTCATTTTCCCTTGCCACAGCCAGATCATACCGACGTAAAAGTTGCGCCCCCAATGTAAATTTTGCTGGTTGCTGGCTTCTATGTGGATGCCATTATTGATGTTAGCCTGAAGCTGTCTGATATCAAAAATATTTTTCACGCCCGTGTTTATTCTTAGTTTTTTGTTCAAAAAATGTGTGGAAAGTCCTGCATTGAGCATCTGCCAGCGGTCAGTATATGCTTCCAGTGTTTTGCCGTCCTGATTGAAAAAGTAAGGGGTTTTGCCCGTCATTTTATGCCAGATATTGCAGCTGAGTTTTCCATCAAATACAGAGACGGTAAGATCATTTGCCCAATCTGTTGACCACAGATAAGATGAAGAAGGGTTGCTATTTTGTTTTTCAGCATTATTAAATCCGGTGGTGATAAGATCCGACTGAAATCGGATGTACGATCCGAAATTGGCGTTTAACCTGATGCTGGCACCTGATGTTTTCCAGGATTCAACATTCCGGTATTCATAATGTACTGGGCCGAGAGCGGTAAGGATGATTCTTTGATTGACTTTATTATAAAACCCGGTGGTAGTTATTGACAATTCAGTATCGTTGATATGGATTGATTTCCATTTGATTTCTCCACGAAGATTTACAGAACGTTCTGGTTTCAGGTTTGGATTGCCAATGACATAATGATTGATATCTACAAAGCTGAAAAACAACTCTTTGACAGAAGGTGATCTGAATCCATACGCCCATGACAATCTGGCCTGAAACGGTAGTTTAGGCTGCCAAAGGAGCCACGTGGATGGAGTTAAAGCAGAGCCATATCTCATATTTAAAGTCCATCTGGCTCCGGACTGCAATGTTATGGCAGAAGTGGGTTTATATTTGAAACTTCCGAACCACCCCATATCATTGGTATAGGCTGATCCCGGATTGGTTGCAGTTGAGTCATAGAGTCGGTTACCGCTGGCCGTTTCATAATAGTTTTCCACTCCAAAAAGGTAATTCAGGCTTTTAGACTTGCTATCACTGGCATAAGTAACCCGCCCGAGATAGCCGGAAGCCGAGGATGTATCCTGCAATCCTATCAGTAATTCATTGATATTCTCATCAAAATCATACCTGAATGAGTTTTTTATTCTGCGAAAAGTGTTCCACCCCAGAGTTGTCTGTATCAGTTTGTGCGATTTTGTCCATCTCTCAGCAAAGAGGCTAAAGTCATAACGATCTGTGTAATAAAAATCATCAAAGGCATATGGCTTGAACACCACACGTCGTTTTTCTCCCAGGTTGTCAACTACTTCGCTGAGTATATTACCTGAAAGACGTATGTCTGTTGACTCAGATGGCTTGTATCTCAACATGGCCCTGCCAGATTTTTGTCTTTTGGGATTCCAGAGCTGATCGCGACTACCGGTTGAATCCGGTAAAGGTACAAACTCAAGTATATTACCACTGGCCTGTGCCGTAAATTTGCCTGAAGTGTATCCGGCTCTTGCTGTCAGATTTCTGAAACCGTTGCTCTCGAACTGACTGCTTATTTCAGATTCTAATGCGGATGCCTGACTCTTTTTTGTAATTAGATTTATGACTCCTCCTGAAGCTTCTGATCCATATAGCAGTGCCTGGGCCCCTTCTATGATCTCAATTTTTTGTACCGAACTGAGAGGTATCTGTCCGGCATCAATATTTCCGTTGAGCCGTCCGACAACAGGGACACCATCGATCAGAATTTTTAGATTTTCACCTTTCAGACCATTTATACTCAATTCACTTCCCAAAATTGCATCCTGCGCAATGCGCATGTTTGGTTCTGTCTGGAGCAACTCCTGCAGATTGACTACCGAACGCTGTTCGATAATTTTTCTGTTCAGCACCCTTACTGAATTGACCGTTTCGCGCGAATCCGTTGGTGCAAACTGAGCTGTAATCACCACCTGGTCCAGATTTTTTGACAAGGCGGCAGAGTCCTTACTTTCCTGACAAAAAGATATCCGACTGCAAACAAAAAAGAATACCAGACAAGTAGAAAACCGCATTGTTCTTTAATATTTTTTACATAATTGTTTAGGTATGTGCTTTCCAATCACGAAAAATCGCATTTTTTGATTGAAATTGATCATCATAAACATTTACATTTTTACTACTTTTTTTACTAATGAATGTCCGGCAGTATTACTTATTCTTACCAGATATATCCCTTTGTTCCATTCAGATGTATCAAAACTCAAAGCATTAAACCGGTTTTGTCCATTTACATATTGAGTGACCATGCTTTTTCCGGTGATATCGGTTACATTTACATTTAGCTGACCCGCTCCTGTCTCTACTTCCAGGGAAACAACCAGTTCATTTTCAACAGGATTCGGGAATATTCCTGTATTTACACCTGCCAGTTCAGAAACAGAGGAAGTACCCAGTTCTGTTTTTTCAAAAACGGCATTTCCGGTTGCGGAACCTTCAAAGTCGATAAAGCGTAGCTTCCAGACTTTATTATCTGCTGTCTTTACAAAGAACACTCTTTTATCATCGATGACCCAGGATGTGCCTGAAAGCGTCTTCCAGTCAAATCCTATTATATCAGTCACAGTACTCATATTATCTTTGTAATCATTATAAGATACGGTTGCCGGATTGACACCGGTTGCCTTAACTGTGAGGATTCCGGGACCAGTCAAGACCCCGGTGACATTATATTGCTGAACAATAGTTCCATTAGGGTCCTGGGCAAGAGAAATATATCTCCCGTACATGATGTCAAATCCTCCGACGGGAAGAACATCTACTGTATTATTGGTTGAAAAACTAAAATACATTAATTTCTGACCTTTATTATCGGTGACCTTGTTGAGGGATTTAGTCACTTCACCGGTACCATCCAGTTTCGCATACTTCAGATTATACGTGGTGCCAATCAGAGACTCAATTATGAGTTTTCTGTATTCACCATTTCTAAGTTTGATGATAAAAACTTTATTACCTTTTACCGAATTATTAGATGGATTGTATAAACCCCACCCATAATCAAATGGATTGGTTCGATTCCTAAGCTCATTTAATGCGCCATAATTCCATGACTCCTCGCTGTTGAGAAATTTCTGGTCCTGAATTGAATCCAGCTTAACCGAAGCATTAAAATCGTCTGTTTTGGCATAATACAATTCGGTAAGGGGAAGATTTTGGCCTTGGGTACTTCCAGACGACTCATTGATAAAGATACCTGCGTCCTGAAATCCAAAAGCGGTAAAAGCCAGATCCCAGGCATCATTACTTATTTGCTTCTGTGATCCATCGATGAGTTTGATATAGCTTTGTTTATTGTAACCCGTGCCGGTGCTGATTTGCTGAAATGACTGACTTGTGACGGTGGTAATTGTTGCCAGAAAGGCAATAAATGTAGATAACTTTTGCATATAATTGTATATAAATTTCGTGCAAAGGTAGATCAATCGGCTGCCGAAATAAGATTATTCTATGTCAAAAGAATGTCATAAATGATGGCCGTTAGATAGTCAGTTGTGAAGTAGATTTAATAATTTTCCTACATTGTAAGAGGTTGTTTCAAGATTTATTTCGGTGTCTCTTAAGGCAATATCCAGATCGACAGGGTGAGGTGTAATAGAAAAGGCTGCGGTAAGACCAAGATCTTTTATAATTTTTGAATTTAAACCAAGTGAACCGCAAAGTGCGATAACAGGAATATGGTATTTTAAACCCATAGATGCAACGCCATGGATCAGCTTACCTTCTGATGTTTGGTCATCAATCCTTCCTTCTCCGGTTATAATAACATCAACTCCCTGAATGTGCTTTTCAAAATCAGTCATCTGCATAATCATATCTATCCCACGAAATAGTTTTGCACCCAAAAAAGTCATAGCCCCGAATCCAAGCCCTCCGGCGGCACCTGCGCCAGGAAGATTGGCCAGGTCATCGGCTTTTGTTAATTTAGCAAGCTTGATAAGACCGGTATCCAGTATTTTTATCATATTATCATCTGCCCCTTTTTGGGCTCCATAAATAAAGGAAGCTCCTGTTGACCCGGATAGCTGGTTTGTTACATCACAGATTACTGAAAAAGAGATTTTAGATAGTTTTTTACGAGTATTTTCATTAAATGATATTTTGGCAAGATGCCCGAGATCTTCTCCTGTTCCACGGAGTTTAGTGTTATGACCATCATATAATTCTATTCCGAGGGCTGTCGCCATACCTATACCACCTTCATTGGTTGCACTGCCACCTATTGCCAGAGTTATTTTTTCCACTCCTTTCTCAATGGCATCCTGTATCATCTGACCTACCCCAAAAGTGGAAGTGAGCAAAGGATTTCGTTCTGATGTGGAAAGCAATTGCAATCCGGATGCTTTTGCCATTTCGATAAATGCTGTTTTATTATCTCCTGAAATGAGATAGTCAGCTTCAATAGTACGGAATAGGGGATCACATACCTTTAATTTTGCTTTTTTACCTCCCAAATGGTAAGCGAGGATATCAGAAGTCCCTTCTCCTCCATCTGCCAATGGGAAAATACTGATTTCAAAATTTGCATTGGCCTGTTTTAAACCCCTACAGATTGCTTCACATACCCGAAGAGAGTCAAGAGAATCTTTAAAACTATCTGCCGCTACCAGTATTTTCATATTAGTTTATCATTGCTTTTTCAAGGAATAATTTAATAGTTTCTGAAAATGACTTCAATGCACCTGGCATATAATCGACATACAAGTCTGGTTCTATGAGTTCCAATTCCATCAGGTGAAAAACGCTATCAACAAGTACTCCGTCCACCCGGGCATATAACAACTCTTCCTGGATGCAATTTATAATACATTGAGCCGAACCGAGCACATCTTCAGAAGGGTTAAATGACATATACTTACCTCCAAACTGTGACTGGATTCTGAAATCACCTTTCTTTGGGGTTTTCAATACAGAATGACTGAATTTTTTATTGAAATATACCATTGAAATTTCTCCCTCTATTTGTATCTGGGGAACAAACTTTTGTATAATCAGATCCCGGTCTCTTCCGATATCCATATATCTCTTTTGAACATCATCTATGATGCTGATGTCAAACAATTCTGTCAGGTAAGACCCTGCAGAAATGGCTGGTTTTATAACTGCCTTGTCCCAATCAAAAGGTATTATATCCTTATAAGTCCTGTCACTTTTTTTACTTATAAATATACTTGGGATAATTTTTATACCCGATGCCTCCATTTCCTTGAGGTAAAATTTATGGGCATTTTTTACAATTACCTTTAAGGGATTGAAAGTTTTGATATCATTATGAATAAGCATCTTTATCCATTTGAAAAACAAATCTTCTTTAATAAAATAATCCCAGGTATTTCTGAAAACCCAGGGCATCATATTTTTTCCAGTTGATATCAGGATCGTCCCATATAGCCACATCAGCCACAATGCCCAGTTTAAATAGTTCAGGAATCAGTTGCTGATCTGAGACTGTGAGGTCAGGGAAATCCTGACAAGTGAGAAGAGCAATTGTGTACATGCGCAAATTGGGTATTACTTTTTTAGTAATATAGGGCTAAAGTTATTAAAATACTTTTAGGTATTAACATCCTTTTACGAGTTTGCCATAATAAATAGCAGGTGAAACTCTCACACCTCTGAAGATGAATTATCTAATCTGACAAAAGTGAAATTTTACCATTTTACGATAATCTAAAACAGGAGATCAGAGATATTTGATTGATATAGATGATGACCAAAAGAAAAGCAAAAACATTACCCTGAAAAATTTAACTCACCTGAAGAGTTATAATTCATAAACATTTGGCGTTAATTTTAGGTTAATATCAATCAACTAGTAACTATTTGGTTAATTTTGTTCGTTTAAAACGTGAACAAACCCAACCTATAATTGAATAATGTATAAGTACACCTTGTATAAATTTTTATTCTGTCTGATATTATTGCCTATGTACGGAAATAGTCAGGAGGATACAGTGAGACTACGCAATCCCAGTTTTGAAGACAATCCAAAAAGAGGCGGCGAAGCACTTGAAGGCATATCAGGATGGTTTGATTGTGGTAAAATTAATTTTCCTGCTGAAACACCACCGGATATTCACCCTAATGGCTTCTGGGAAAATAATCTGCCGGCTTCAGATAAAAAAACTTATCTGGGCATGGTGGTCAGAGACAATAATACTTTTGAGTCCGTATCACAAAGACTGGACACTATGCTTATAGCCGGAAAATGCTATAAGTTCAGCATTCATCTTGCAAAAGCAGAAAGATATATCAGCAGGACCAGAACTACCGGTGAAGAAGCCAATTATACGACACCGATTGTACTCCGGATTTGGGGCGGATCTGGATTTTGTAATGAGAAAGAACTGTTAGGCGAGTCAGAACCTGTAAATAATGTAAGCTGGCAAATAAATTCATTTGAATTCAAGCCAAAATCAAATATACGTTCGATTACTTTTGAGGCTTATTATAAAACACCTACATTTTTGCCATATAATGGAAACATTCTCGTGGATGGAGCATCCGATTTTGTCATGATTCCATGCCCGGGGGAGGCCATTGCCAGTGACGACAAATCTTACCTTCCTCCACACAAGCGGAAAAAACAAAATCAATATTTACAGGACTCATTTGAGGAGAGCAAAAGACAGAGTAGTGTTAAAGTTGCCAGTCCTTCAGATTTTAGACCTAAAGTACTTCAGGAACTGAATAGAAATAACATAAAGCAAGGTCAGACAATTGAAATTCGAAATCTTTTGTTTAAGGCTGACTCTGCTACCATTGATATGAAATCATATGAAGTTTTGGATGACGTTTTTGGATTTCTGAAGAGTAATGAGGATATTATCATAGAGATTGGGGGACATACCAATGGAATCCCAGATGATGATTATTGTAATCGGCTGAGTACTGAACGTGCAAAAGCAGTAGCTGAATATCTGGTGGATAAGGGGGTTAATCCGGGCAAAGTGCAATTTAAAGGTTATGGAAAGAAAAAACCAATAGCCAGCAATAAGACAAAATATGGAAGAGATAAAAATCACAGAGTAGAGATCAAGATACTGAGTCTCAACGGTTGATTTTTTTCATAATTTTACAGACAATTTCTTCCAAAATCAACTTTCATGATCACAGCCAGAGCTATTAAAAAATCCTATGGGGACATTCATGTGCTTAAAGGTATTGACATCGATATATCCAAAGGAGAAATCATCAGCATCATTGGTAAGTCAGGAGCTGGCAAAAGTACATTATTACATATTCTGGGCACATTGGATAAACCTGATGAAGGCACACTGTCTGTCACCGGTCAGGAAATAACATCATTAAATGAAAAAGCTCTGGCCAGATTCAGAAATGAAAATATAGGTTTTGTTTTTCAGTTTCACCATCTATTGCAGGAGTTTACATCTCTTGAGAATGTATGCATCCCGGCATTTATAGCCGGAAGAAAGAAAACGCAAACGGAATCAAAAGCCAAAGAAATTTTAGATTATCTGGGACTGGGAGAAAGATTAAACCACAAACCTAATCAACTATCAGGTGGTGAGGCGCAACGAGTTGCAGTCGCCAGAGCCCTGATCAATAATCCCGCGGTCGTATTTGCCGATGAACCTACCGGAAATCTTGACAAGGCCAGTTCTGAAAGTTTACACCAGCTTATTCTGGGACTTCGCAAGGATTTTGCACTTACTTTTGTGATTGTGACTCACAATGCTGATCTCGCTCAATTAAGTGACAGAATCATCACATTGGAGGACGGCCAGATAAAATTATAATCCTGCTTTATCTTGAATGATATGACAGCTTATGGTAATATGTCAGTACAACAATTGTGTATATACAAGCGTTTATAACTGTCATAATGCAAAGAAAAATTACCTTTGCACTTTATTTATTCATTAATTTAAATCAAAACCATGGGATGCAGCAGTTGCAGCATTGATTCGAACGGAACTCCCACGGGCTGCGGAGATAAAGGTCATTGTACCTCAGGCAGTTGCAATAAACACAACGCATACGATTGGATAAGCTCAAAAGAAATGTTTGATCCGTCTGAATATCATATTGTGGAAGTAAGTTTTAAAAAAGGATCTCATAAAGAGTTTTTCATAAACGATCCATATACCCGAAGTATTACAGGAGACATGGTGGTGGTAGAGACATCAAGCGGGTATGATGTAGGTCGTATTTCTTTATCTGGCGAGCTCGTGAGACTCCAGATGAAAAAGAAGTACACCAATGAGGATCGTGTGGCTCAAAAAGTGATCAGAAAAGCCAATGAAAGAGATCTGGAAAAACTTGAAGAAGCCAGGGATCTGGAAAAAGAAACGATGGTCAGAGCAAGAGTTATCTCGCGTATTATGGGATTGGACATGAAAATCGGCGATGTAGAATATCAGGGAGATAAAAAGAAGGCGACTTTTTATTATACTGCGGAAGGAAGAGTGGATTTCAGGGAGCTGGTAAAGGAGTACGCACGGGAGTTTAAGGTAAAAATAGAAATGCGTCAGATCGGTGCCAGACAGGAGTCAGCCCGTATCGGAGGAATCGGGTCCTGTGGCCGGGAATTGTGCTGTTCGACATGGCTTTCAGATTTTAAATCCGTAAACACGGCTGCTGCCAGATATCAAAATATTGCTATCAACCAATCCAAACTATCAGGGCAATGCGGCAGACTTAAATGCTGTTTAAATTATGAGTTGGATACATACATGGATGCTTTGGAAGACTTTCCTGATGATGCGGATTTGCTTAAAACCAAGGCAGGCACTTTGGTACTTATCAAGACAGATATTTTCAAAGGACTTATGTATTATGTTTACGAAAATAATGACAAAATGCGTGGTACAATTTTAGCAGTAAGTACGACAAGGGCAAAAGAGGTAAAGGAAATGAATAAAAAAAATATTCTGCCCAAAGAACTCGTCACAGAAGACCATAACGTACCAGTAATCACTGATCCGGATGATGAGAATATGGAACATCAATATGAAGATGTCACGGGTCAGATTGAACTCAGAAACGAACCTAAGAAGAAAAAAAAGAAGCCTTTCCGAAAAGACGAAAGACGCTCTGGAAGACAGCAGGATATGCCTAAAGGGAATTCGCAGAATTCTACCGGCACATCAAATGATAGCGGGAGAACCGCAAGGGAAAACAAAAGGCCTAATGAAAGAAAGGTAAATGATCCCAATCCCCAAAACAGACAGCATAAATCTGAGCAGCGACCTCCAGCGTCAAATGTTAACCCCGGTTCAAATGATAACACTTCTTCTAACTCAGGTGATAATCAACAACAGAATAACGCTCCTAAGAAGAAAAAATTCTTTAATAAAAATCGCAAACCAAAAGACGGCCAAGGTCAGTAAAACTTATTTTAAAGATGAAATATGATGTTGTAGTAATCGGGTCAGGACCCGGTGGATATGTAGGAGCTATCAGAGCTGCACAACTCGGAATGAAAGTTGCCATCATCGAAAAGTATAAAACACTCGGCGGTACTTGCCTGAATGTTGGATGCATACCTTCAAAGGCGTTGCTTGATAGCAGTGAGCACTATCATAATGCTGTTGAAAAATTTGCTGAACATGGTCTGGAAACATCGTCTGTGAAGATCAACATGAAACAAATGATCAAAAGGAAAAATGATGTGGTTGATCAAACATGTAAAGGAGTGGAGTTTTTAATGAAGAAAAATAATATTGATGTTTTCTACGGTGTCGGATCATTTATAACTAAAAATGTGATAGCAATAGATGGTCTTGAAGGGCGGAAAGAAATAGAAACGGAAAAAGTTATTATTGCTACTGGTTCTAAGCCAATAACACCTGAAATATTTAATTATGATAAAAACAGGGTTATTACATCCACGGAGGCTTTAAATATTGAAAAGGTTCCTGCCAAAATGGTTATAGTAGGAGGTGGTGTCATTGGGCTTGAACTTGGATCTGTTTTTGCAAGATTAGGAACATCAGTTGATGTAGTGGAGTATATGGATAGGATTCTGCCGGGGATGGATGTGGAATGTGGAAAAGAGCTCATGCGATCTCTCAAAAAGCTGGGTATGAATTTTTATCTGGGCCATGGTGTTATAGGGGTCAAGTCCACTAAAACATCCTGTACAGTCACAGTTAGGAAAAATAATAAAGAAGAACAATTTGAGATCAAGGCGGATTATTGTTTGGTAGCAATTGGTCGCAAACCTTATACTGATGGACTGAATCTTTCAGCTGTAGGTATTCAGTCCGACGATAAAGGGAGGATTGAAGTAAATAGTCACCTGGAAACAAATGTACCAGGTATTTTTGCCATAGGAGACGTTGTACGTGGAGCTATGCTGGCTCATAAAGCTGAGGAAGAAGGCATTCTTGTTGCAGAATTCTTATCAGGTGGAAAACCACATATCAATTATAATCTCATTCCAGGCGTGGTGTACACCTGGCCTGAAGTATCAGCTGTGGGCAAGACTGAAGATGAGCTCAAGACCTTGGATATACCGTATAAATCAGGCAAATTTCCATTTAAAGCACTGGGTAGAGCGCGTGCAAGTATGGACACAGAAGGAATGGTGAAAGTTTTGGCTCACAAAGATACAGATGAGATACTGGGAGTTCACATGGTTGGCCCCAGAGTAGCTGACGTAATTATGGAAGCGGTTGCATTGATGGAATTCAGGGCAAGTGCCGAAGATATGTCCCGCATCTCCCATCCGCATCCCACATATACAGAAGCAGTAAAAGAGGCGGCACTTGCCGCCTCCGGCAACAGAGCCTTACATATGTAATCCGAATTTTTTCTGAACCAATTTTTTCTATTCCATGTTTATAATGCGGTTTGAATCAGACTCATCATTATGAAAGCAAATATCATCATCTTATTTTTATTTATTCCCCTATCTGTGTTGATTTCTCAAAAACCAAGTTTCAGTGTCACATTGGATAAAGATACCATATTTATGGATGAAGTGATCAGGATAGAGTTTTTGCTTGATAATTTATCAGGAAATTTTGTACCGCCTGACTTTAAGCAATTCAGAGTTGTGTCAGGACCTAATACTTCTTCCAGTTTCTCCATGATAAACGGTGCTGTAAGACAAAAAAAATCATACAACTTTATTTTGATGCCGGAATCTTCGGGTAATCTCGAAATAGGTCCGGCTAGCGTTAAAGCTGAAAATACAAGTCTTATCTCTGATCCGATACCGGTTTATGTATTTGACAACAATAATAAATCAGGGCATAAGCAAAGCCAGAAAAGAATTTTCACTTATGGTAATGAGATGGTGACAGACACAACTGGAAAAAGTGCTGTCAGAAAAAGAGTACTGAAGAAATTTTAAAGAGTCATGGCCAGAAATATTATTGGATATTTTGTTTATGCATCATTTTTTACAATTATCTTTTTATCAGGTATTATTAATCTGAAAGCACAAAATGCCCGCTTTCTGATGGAAACAGACCGGAGTCAGGTGCATGCAGGGGAGACATTTCTTCTTGATATTGTATTAGAAAATATAGATGGATCTAACCTCCAATTACCCGATATAGCCCCATTTAAAATTGTTCAGGGCCCTTCGACATCTACATCAGTGACTATTATCAATGGGAAACGTTCTGGATCACAGAAATACCAATATCTACTCTTAGCACCCCAAAAGGTAAATACAGCATAGGAGCAGCTAGTTTAAAAATAGGCAGTCGCATTATTAAGTCTAATATGCTGGAGATCGAAGTTATCGCATCAGATACTGCTTCAAAGTCAGTTTCGGTAAATTCTGACGAAGAAACTTTTATCAGGCTGGAAATGTCAGAAGAAAATGGATACACCGGACAGCAATTAATTCTGAATCTTGTTTTATACACACGGACCAACATTGAGTCCTATCAATTGCTTCAAGAACCCGATTTTGATGGCTTCTTTAGTCAGCCCATAAACGATATCAGAGACCAGCCTCAAAGAAAAGATATCAAGGGGAAGGAATATTACACACAAGTGATAAGGCGATGGGCTCTTTTTCCTCAGAAAACAGGACAGTACACACTGGGCCCTCTCAAATGTAATCTTGATGTGGCTGTGGAAAATGGTCAGTCATCTTTCTTTTTCAGGGATACCAGGCAGGTTCCCGCTATAAGTAATGTATTAAAGCTAAAAATAATCGACCTGCCTTCCAAGGCGCCGGAATCATTTAGTGGTGGAGTTGGTAATTTTACTATGAGTGCCGAGATTCAGAAAAGCACTGTGATGACAGGTGAAGCTATTGCCATCCGTATGCAGATACATGGCGATGGTGATGCGAGGATTGTACAGGCACCTCACTTTATTCTTCCTGAAAGTTTGGAAAAATATAATCCGTCTATTATTAAGGATGAGACAATTCAAAAAACAGATAGGGTATTGATGGACAAAGAGTTTGAATTTCTGATGGTACCTAAAGTGGATACTATTTTAAGTATTCAGCCTGAATTTTCTTATTTTGATGTAAGCAGTCAGGAATATAAGAAAATTGTAGCGGGACCCTACCTTGTAAATGTGGTGAAAGGTAACGGGAGCATTTCCACTCAAACAGATGAGAAGTATCAGATTTCTCCCTTATCAGATGATCGTACTTTATATAACACTAAGAAAGGATTTTTTGGATCACAACTTTATTTAATCCTATTTATTGGCATTATTGTATTAAGTATTTTAATGTACTTTTTTAAAAATTACAGAGATAGGAAGGCACTCGATTCCAAATTGATGGAACATAATATTTCGACCGTTTCAAAGAGGTGCCTTCAGAAGGCTTTTGCGCACAAAGAAAAAGATGAACCTGCTTTGTTTTATGAAGAGATTGCAATGGCTACCTCAGGCTATATTCTCAAAAAGTATAATATACCTAATGCAGATTCTTCCACTGACGAAATAGCTGCATGCCTTGCAAACAGTCAGGTGCCGCAGGAAGTGATATCAACCTATGTGGAAATGCAAAAAAAATGTGAACTAGCCCGGTTTGCTAATGTATTTCATGACATGTCCGCCATCTACACCAAGGCTGAATGGATAATCAGCCGGCTTGAGAAACTAAGCATTTGAGATTTTCCATTTCAAATTAATGTCTGTAGTAGAAATAAACCTGTGTCATATTAAATTATATAGGATTTTAAAGACTATAGGGCCCCCATCCTGTAATTTCTGATTTGTTGATATATAGTATAGATTAACGCTTACACTCTGGGTATGCCTTGTAATATTTTCCGTAAAATGAAAAGAGCACCCGTTTTTGTAAAAGGAATGCTCTTCAGTCTTGGTTATTAAAAGAGTAAAAATTTACTGCGGATCATTCACTATCTGCAAAATATTTTATCATAGATATAATTTCTTTGTCTATTTTGAGTTCTGGAGCTAAGTCAAAAATAATGGTGTGTTGTTCATAATTTTCCAGCAGGGCCTCTTCAAGTAGTACCATACATTCTTCTTTATCTTTTAGCAAATAAGAAATGACTGCTTTGCAGTATATGAGATCTGCTCCATAGGTATGGTCTTCTGCTTCTTCTAGAACTTGTATAGCATCATCGTACAAGGCCATTTTCACCAGGAAGCATATGTATTCTTTCCAGTACAAGGTATCTTCGGGTCCCGTTTCAGTGGCCATCTGAAAATTATAAATGGCCTTTTTATAGTCTTCAACTGCACAGAATGCTTTTGCCAGCCCCAGATAATATTCTTCTCTTCTGTTTTCGATCTGGATTGCCTTATGATAAGCATTGATGGCATTATACCAAACCTTTTCAATAGAATAGCATTCTCCCAATAAAAATAAGGCTTCATCATTATATGCATCCAGCTTAATGGCTTTAAGCAACCATTGTTTGGCTATTCCAATTTTTTTCAGAAATATGTAGCAATGAGCTATACTGACCATCAACTCATCATTGGGACCAAATCTATTATTTGCTTCAATATATATGTCGAGTGCTTTCTGATAATCCCGTATCTGAAGACATGTATCTGCACAATCCAGATATGCACTTTCAAAATCAGGGTTGATAATGTAAGAGTATTCAAGGGCTTCTATTGCTTTCTCATATTCCCAGGTACAATTATATCCGTGACCCAGATTATACCAGGCCTGATAATTATAAGGGTCTTGATCTATGATTGACTTGTGAAGCTCAACACTATCTTCGTATCTTCTGGATAATTCTGCGCTGATCCACACCCTTTCCATTGCTTCTCATTTTACTGTCCACCAGGACAGCTTTTGAAAGAGCATTATACATTTCATTGTAATCTTTCATATGCTCGTGTATGTAAGATTCGGCAAGCAGTATTTCGACAGTATCAGACTGTGTGGCACCGATCCAAAGGTCATCAAGGATATCCCGGGCTGTGGCAAATTGTTTTTTAATAGCCATAGCCCTGGCTTTGAGGAGACTGATTTCCCGCTCAAATGGAGCCATACTTTCAGCTATTGATAAAGACTTTAAACTCTCGTCCGTTTTACTGCAGTTAAGCAATAGTCTGGATTTAATTATATAAAATTCGGATCTGTATTTGAATTGTTCAATGGCATAATCTACGACTTCAAGTGCTTTTTCAAAAAGGTATTCATCCTCATAAAATTCAAGAAGTTGAAAATAAACTCTTTCTTCAAGATATCCAACCTCTCCTAACTCAAACTTGCTTTCAAAATCCGACACGAGGTTTATTAGGGCTAAGTCTCGTTTTATTTTGTTTTCCATATGTTGATAACTGAGTTGGGGAATAAAAACGGTGTAAATATAGACAATTATCAATCCGTCGTATATTTTTCAAAAAAGAATTTTTCCACATTTTTAAAGATTTTTTTCGTATAAAACATAGTTACATATTACTGATTATCAACTATATATGTAAATATGGTCATTTTACTTGTTAATTAAATATCTATTAAACACGTGTTAATACATGACTTAATTTTATTACTTGAAGTACCCGACCTACTTGATAAAAGTACTTTTTTGTTGTAGATAAATGGATAATTGTTTTCTATTCCATCCTTATTTGCTGTCTTGAACCTCAAAAAGCCTCTTTAGCATACCTTTTAGCTTGATATAAATTCCTGTAAAGCTGCTTTGGTTTTGTAAAATCATCACATTTTCAGCCCCAAATTTTTCTGCAAGGCGCAGATCTTTTCCTAATATTATTTTACCATCTTTGCCTGAATAGGTTTTAAGAATTGTGTCTATTAATATTATTTCTGATTGCTCGTCGTTGGAATAAGCAAATGTTCTGTTCAAATTATTTGTGTGCGAAACAAAAAAAGCAGAAGCATACTTTTTAGAATATAGATTATAGACTTTAGTATATATACCTGCATTTCTTTGAATGGCATTGTAAAAAAGCCGGTAATATATATTCTTGTTTTCTGAAGACATTCTGATATTTTTCAGAATAATTTCAGGTTTTTCCTGACCACTGATTTCATAATCTGGCATCACAATAGCAGATAAAATCTTTTTGGTTTCAGGATGATAATTTTCATAAATGGACTTATATGATTGATTCAGGTCTATAAAACAAATTTGGGTTGATATGAATGAATGATACTTTTGGATACAAGGGCTGGGCTCATAAATTCATTAAATGAAAAACTTAAATGGTGACTGTTTTTTTCCCAAAGGTTGTAAAAAGCAAGAATTCTGTTTTCGGATAATGGGTTTACAGAATATAACCCGATTCCGGTTAGCAGATCAAGGGCGAAAGAAGGCCATTCGTATCTTGGTAATGGCATCACAGATTGATAATCACCTTCTATGAGGGCATCCCATTCTTTGATGACACTTCTCAGATACC
The DNA here is from genome assembly GCA_016722285.1 of Saprospiraceae bacterium. Taxonomy (GTDB): domain Bacteria; phylum Bacteroidota; class Bacteroidia; order Chitinophagales; family Saprospiraceae; genus OLB9. The sequence goes on along the minus strand of JADKGI010000016.1, from coordinate 153,898 downwards.
AATAGTAACCGCAAACATTTCCGTTGCGGGCAAAATGAACAGTTCCGTTCCATTTATTTTTATCTATTTCTTCAAAGGGAACAAATCTGATATCCATCATCCGGAAGATTAAGGATAGAGTGGAAAGTCCATCATGAATTTGTTGACTTTTGTTTTAATCTCCTGTATGATAGCGGGATTGTTTCTGTTAGTTATGGCATCGTCCATCCAGTCAATGATCTGCTCACAATGGTGTTCCTTTAATCCTCTGGTAGTGATCGCGGCTGTACCTACCCTAATACCGGAAGTGTAAAACGCAGATCTGCCATCGAACGGTACCATATTCTTGTTGATCGTAATATCGGCAGCAACCAGGGCATTTTCGGCATCTCTTCCAGTGATTTCAGAAGATTTTGCTCTCAGATCTATCAGCATCAGATGGTTGTCTGTCCCACCGGAAATGATCTGATAGCCTCTGTCTGTAAAAGCTCGTGCCATTGCGCCGGCATTAGCTATTACCTGTCTTCCATATTGTACAAAACTCTCTTGGGAAGCCTCACCAAATGCAATTGCTTTTGCAGCAATGGCATGCTCCAAAGGCCCGCCTTGCATCCCGGGAAATACGGCACTGTTAAGTATGGCTGACATCATGATCGGTTCCCCTTTTTTATTAGTCTTTCCCCATGGGTTAGCAAAATCTTTTCCCATCATTATGATTCCACCTCTTCGTCCTCGTAGCCTTTTATCTGCAGTCGAAGTAACAATATGACAATAAGGCATCGGATCGTTGAGTAGCTTTGCAGCTATGAGACCAGCCGGATGAGCTATATCTGCCAACAACAATGCCCCGACTTCATCCGCTATTTGTCTGAATCTGGCATAATCCCAATCTCTTGAGTACGCAGAAGCGCCGCATATGATTAGCTTTGGCTTGACTTCTTTTGCTTTTGAGCGCACTTTATCCATATTGATCGTTCCTGACTCCTCCTCCACTCCATAAAAATTGGCCTGATATACTTTTCCGGAAAAATTGACCGAAGAACCATGGGACAAATGCCCTCCGTGGGAAAGATCAAATCCGAGAATGGGATCTCCCGGTTGGAGCACACCCAAAAATACAGCCGCATTTGCCTGAGCTCCGGCGTGTGGTTGAACATTTGCATATTCAGCTCCAAATAACTGGCACAACCTGTCAATTGCCAACTGCTCTATTTTATCTACGACTTCACAACCACCATAATATCTTTTGCCCGGATACCCCTCTGCATATTTATTAGTCAGGCAACTACCCAAAGCATTTAACACTTCCTGTGAAGTAAAATTTTCTGAAGCTATCAGTTCAATGCCGTGTCTTTGTCTTTGAAGTTCTTCCTGAACGAGTTGTTGTATTACCGGATCCATAGTGCGTTGTCAGTTATGTCATTTATTAAATGACCGCAAAGGTAATTTTTAGATATATAAAATTTATTACCATAATGATTTCATTAACAAATTATATTGAAGTAAAATAAATTGTGTCCAATAGAGGATCAAATTAATGAACCGGATAAAATCTGAAAATTCTGGTTTCTTCTTTGTTATTCACAAACGTATTCAGATCGCTGAATGCTTTGACTTCACCGGATTTAAGCAAAATGTTTATCTCACCATTTTGGTTGTCGTATTGCTTTACGGTTTCAGTTCTTTCAAAAAAGAAATACTCCAGATCAGACGCACTCAGTGAGTATTTTCTACTGAAGGCATCTCTGGCATTTTCCCATTTTTCTATTGTCGCTTTACTGGCATCTGTATATACTTTAAATAACTTCCTGTCCAGCAAGCATTGGCATAGATAACTGAGTATGAAATCATCATGATTGACTGATTTTTTTATCATCCAGAGGATATCCATATCATCCAGAAGCATATAGTTGGATATAAATTCACTATTGTCGTTTATATCCAGAGTGCTTTTTGTTTTATTTAGAAAATAATTCAACTCATCTGAGGTAGCGATGTCAACCCCATTTTTTAAGAGATATCCAGCTCGTTTCAGAATGGCAATAAGCATAATTTCAGCAGAAATAACCGTCTTATGCAGATACACCTGCCAGTACATCAATCTCCTGGCCATCAGAAACTTTTCGATAGAATAAATTCCTTTTTCCTCAATTACAAGCTGGGCATTGACCACATTCATCATTGTGATTATCCTGTCATATCCAATAATGCCTTCTGCCACGCCGGAAAAAAAGCTGTCACGGGTCAGATAATCCATTCTGTCTGTATCTATCTGGCCGGAAACAAGTTGGTGCAAAAACGGCCTGTGATAGTCACCTTTAAATATTTGTATGGCAAGGCTGAAATCTCTCCCAAGATCATGTCCAATCTTTTTCAATATGGCCAATGAAACATCCTCATGATGCACATTTGCCAATATATATTCGAGTGAATGAGAAAACGGCCCGTGACCGACATCATGAAGCAATATTGCAATACAACTGGCTTCATATTCTTCTTTGGCTATATAGACTTCTTTTAGCTTTAATACTTCTAATGCCCTTGTCATGAGATGCAATGCACCCAGGGCATGCTGAAATCTGGTGTGTTGTGCCCCGGGATAAACATAATGTGAAAGTGACTGTTGGGTAATCCTGCGCAATCGCTGGAAATAAGGATGATCAATAATCTCATACAAGACTTCATGATTAAACCTGATCAAACCATAGATAGGATCATTAAAAATTTTCTTTTTATTCATCCTGCAAAAATATATTATAATATGCTAACGTTATATTATTTCACCCTGATCACAGTATTTAATTTTGAAAATATACTATTCAGAGAAAATACGGGTTACAGAAAACAAATAAAAATAGAATGAGCGAAAAGATTAGAATTTTATGGGCTGATGACGAAATAGACATGCTAAAACCACAGTTGTTTTTTCTGGAAAAAAAAGGATATGAGGTGGTTACTGTAAGCAATGGGCATGATGCGCTTGATGTGCTTGATGAGGATGGTGACATTGATATTGTTTTTCTGGATGAAAGCATGCCTGGATTGACGGGTTTGGAGACACTGTCCAGAATAAAGGTTAAGCTCCCTTCAATACCGATAGTCATGATCACAAAAAATGAAGCTGAAAATATCATGGAGGAGGCTATTGGCTCACAGATAGATGACTATTTAATCAAACCGGTAAACCCCAATCAGATTTTACTGACTCTTAAAAAGATAGTAGATAACAAAAGACTGGTTTCTGAAAAAACGGCGACAGATTATCAACAGGAATTCAGAACCATTGGCATGGAGATCAATAGTGGCCCCGAATTCAGTGGTTGGGTGGATATTTATAAAAAAATAATTTCGTGGGAAATCAGACTTGATGAGAGTAATAATAGTCAGATGAAAGAAATTTTAGTCATGCAAAAGGAAGAAGCGAACAAAGAATTTTTTAAATACGTGGCAAAAAACTACATCAACTGGATTAAAAAACCTTCCGGACCCCTCAAATCTCATGAGCTGATGAAAGAGAAAGTGCTGCCGCTTCTCAGCGGTGGTAAGCCCGTCATTATGATTCTGCTGGACAATCTCAGATATGACCAATGGAAGATAATAGAACCTGTCATCTCTGAATTATTTAAAATTGAAGAAGAAGATTATTATTATTCCATATTGCCTACAGCAACACAATACAGCAGAAATTCTGTTTTTTCCGGTTTATTGCCGATTGATATTCAAAAAAGATTTCCGGACTGGTGGCTGAATGACAACGAAGAAGGAGGCAAAAACATGAAGGAGGGCGAACTACTGGCTGATCAGTTAAAAAGATTGGTAAAAAAAGATGTTCGGTCAGAATATATAAAAGTAACTAATGTAGCCGGTGCCAAGCAGCTTCAGGATAATGCACTAAATTACATAAATAACGATTTTACAGCCATCGTTTATAATTTTATAGATATGCTTTCGCACTCCAGAACAGAAATGGAGGTACTCAAAGAGCTTGCCGGAGACGAAAAAGCTTACCGCTCTTTGACCAAATCATGGTTTGTCAATTCTCCACTATGGGCTGCGATGGAGAAATTGTCTGAAAGAGATATACAGATTATCGTCACTACAGATCATGGAACCATTCGGGTTAAGAATTCGTCAAAAGTGATAGGCGACAGAGAAACTACCACTAATCTGAGATATAAAGTCGGACGCAATCTGCAGTATGACAGAAGGGACGTACTCGAAGTAAAAAATCCTCAGGATGCCGGACTTCCTAGCCCGAACATGAGCAGTACTTTTATCTTTGCGAAAGAAGATCTTTTCTTTTTATACCCCAACAATTTTACTTATTTTAATAATTTTTTTAAAGATACATTTCAGCACGGTGGCATTTCATTGGAAGAAATGATCTGTCCAGTCATCAGACTTACACCAAAAAATAAATAATCTATTACTACATATTATAAATAGTAATTATATTTGTCGGATATATTGACTTGAATGTAACTCAGGTTTAAACATACGCTAAAGAAGGATGGAATTATCATTTTTAAAAAAACTGCTTTCCAGGCATGAAATTACCCAGGAAGTACCTTCGACGAGGATGATCAGTAAGTGGGCCAATAATCTCCTTGAAGTTCTTTTTCCCGAGGTGACGGAGAATCGTCTCGATTCTGTCCAGGAAATAATAAACACCCTGGATAAACTGGCACTTGAACTCAAATCACTCTTATACAATACACGATCCTGTGATCATACCAGAGATGAAAAGATTGTTATTGATTTTTTTAATCGGATTCCCGGAGTATATGATAAATTATTGCTTGATATAAATGCTTTTGTTGACGGAGACCCGGCAGCATGGTCAACTTTTGAAGTAATCAGGAGCTATCCGGGATTCTATGCAATATATATTTATCGGATTTCCCACATTCTGCATCAGGAGGGGGTACCGATTTTGCCTAGAATATTAAGTGAATATGCCCACTCAAGGACTGGTATAGATATCCATCCTGCAGCTGTCATAGGACAATCCTTTTTTATAGATCACGGCACTGGGGTCGTCATAGGGGAAACGTCAATAATAGGCGATCACGTGAAGATATATCAGGGAGTAACTCTGGGAGCACTGAGTATTGATAAAAAGATGGCCGGGGTCAAAAGACACCCAACTGTAGAAGACAATGTGATCATATACTCAGGTGCTACTATATTAGGTGGTGAAACTATAGTAGGAAATGGAAGTATAATAGGAGGAAATGTCTGGCTTACAGGCTCTGTACCACCGGGTACCAAAGTATATCATAATGCTGATAATAAAATGATAGAGAACAGATAATCGTTTTGGTATGATCAATTTCAATCAAAAAATGCCAATTATTCGTGAAACTTCAGCTCTTTTTTCGTTAATTGTGATAAGATTCGCTCCAAAAGTAGCTTTGTCTGACATAAAAATGTATTATTTTAATAATTTGAAAGCATATACCTAATTAATTACGAAAACAGATAGTAAGAATTCGGAAATGAGCAGAATAAATGATCTTGTAGGAAATACAACCCTTGTCGAACTCTCTCACCTCAACACTAAATCAGGAGTCAGGGTTTTAGCTAAAATGGAAGGGCACAATCCTGGAGGCAGTGTAAAAGACAGGGCAGCATTAAATATGATAAAATCAGCCATTGAAAGAGGTGATATTTCCCATTCTACCACTCTGGTGGAAGCAACATCAGGAAATACAGGCATTGCGCTGGCTATGATTGCCGGGACTTTTGGTATTCCAATTGAGTTAATTATGCCGTCCAACAGCACCAGAGAACGAACACAGACTATGGAAGCATTCGGAGCAAAGGTCATACTTCTTGAGAGTATCGAAACCTGCCGGGATTATGCGGAAGAGAAGTCAAAGCTTGAAGGATATTTTATGTTGGATCAGTTTGCAAATCAGGACAACTATCTGGCACATGTAAAAACTACAGGCCCGGAAATCTGGAATGATACCGAAGGAAAAGTGACTCATTTTGTGAGTTCAATGGGTACTACAGGAACCATTATGGGGACATCCATGTATCTCAAAGAACTAAACAGAGATATACAGATCATAGGCTGTCAACCCACTGACGGATCATCGATTCCCGGTATTAGAAGATGGTCACCTGAATACCTTCCTAAAATATTTGACCGCAAAAGGGTAGATAAAATATATGACGTATCTCAGGATGAAGCAACGGACATGGCAAAAAAGCTGGCACGTCATGAAGGTATCTTTTGTGGCATGAGTTCCGGTGGGGCTGGCGTGATTGCTTTGCGGGTAGCAGAAGAAATTAATGAGGGATTGATCGTTTTTATATGCTGTGATCGGGGCGACAGGTATCTGAGCAGTGATTTATTTGTCTGATATTTTACCTTTACTGATTTAATGAACTTTATGTCTCTTATTATTTTGAATTTGGCACAATATTCGTAGTTTTTCATCGTTATACACATTCAAATAGAATATGGTTATCGGGATAATTTGAAATTTGAAATTATTTATTGCAGATTCCAAATAGAGAGTTATCTTTACGCCATTTTTTCGGAAAACCGTTTTTTCCAGTTAAAATCGCTAATAGAAAATGAAAAGTTTATCAAACCTAATTGTAGTATTTTTTATACTAATTTTTCTTGCTTCCTGTGGAAAAAAGGAATCAGGACAACTTACAGGCGTGCAGGACAGGCCTAAATGGGGAGGCTTTAATCCTTTTGGAATGGTATATGTGCAATCAGGTACACTGACTATTGGACAAAGTGATCAGGATGTCTTTTCTACCTATACACAAAGACAAAAAAATATATCAATTTCCGGATTTTTTATGGATGATACAGAAATTACAAACAACGAATACCGTCAGTTTGTATATTATGTACGTGACTCCATAGCCCATGAGCTGATGGGTGATAAAATGACAGATGATTTTGACAATGAGGTGATCGATTGGGACGTAGAGCTGGATTACAACGATGAGACACTCGGAGAAATGTATTATCAGGGCGATATGGCCTTTGATGGACAGCGTGAATTGAACAAAGAAACACTCAAGTATAAATATCAATGGATCGACTGGCAAAAAGCAGCCAATGACCGCAAAGCAACCAGAAAATCTTTAATTCAGAAAGCTGAGGTGACTGTATGGCCCGATGAACTTTGCTGGATCAGAGATTTTACCTATTCATATAATGAACCACAGCCGAGAAACTACTTTACCCACCCTGCTTTTGATGATTATCCCGTAGTTGGGGTTAGTTGGAAGCAGGCAAATGCATTTTGTAGCTGGAGGACAAAATTGTGGAATCAATACAAAGGAGGCGATGAGCCTAACACTGAAGAATTCAGACTTCCATCCGAAGCTGAATGGGAATATGCAGCCAGAGGAGGACACGATATATCTCCGTATCCCTGGGGTGGTCCTTATATAAGAAATGCAAAAGGTTGCCTTTTAGCAAACTTCAAGCCGGGTCGTGGAAACTATCCTGAGGATGGCGGATTACACACTGTAAAGGCGGATGCCTATTTCCCAAATGACTATGGATTGTATTGTATGGCAGGTAACGTAGCTGAATGGACAAGAGATGCTTACAATGAAAATGCGTACAGAAACCAGCATGACCTGAATCCGGATTACCGATATGATGCCAAAGATGATGATCCTGAATCATTTAAAAGAAAGGTAATCAGGGGAGGCTCATGGAAAGATATATCTTACTATTGCCAGACGGGCACACGTAGTTGGGAGTTTCAGGATACAACAAAATCTTACATTGGATTCAGATGTGTTATCACTTATCTGGGCAGATCGATCAACGATTTTTAATATTATTTAAGGCTAAAGTGAGGGCAATTTTATTAGGTTGCCTGCAATGAATATTAATTTTAAAAAAAGAATAAAAATTTCGAACAATGAGTTTATTTAAATCACCTTCATTTAAATATGTAAAAAACCTTCTTATCGGCCTTGGAGCATCTGTCGTGATGATCGGAGCTTTAGGAAAATTAAACAGCACTCCATGGGGAGGTACCATGATTACTCTTGGGCTGATCGTAGAAGCTTTTCTTTTTGCCCTACTGGGTATCCTGGGACCCGGAAAAGATTACTACTGGGAGAAATTATATCCCGGACTTGATCAGTACAGATCAAATATTGCTTCCATCACTGATGGACCTACGGCATCCGGCACCAGTCAAAAGGCTCTGAATGCTGAAGTAGTTGAAAACAAACTTGGTGGAATGCTCACTGAGTTGCAATCTATGTCTAAAAGCCTTGGCTCATTGAAGGCACTTCAGGAAGTAGATTTCACCCAAACAGGAGATCAACTGAAAGCAATGAATAATTTTTATTCAAGGATGAATGACGCTATGGCCTCACTGAATGCGAGTGTTGAAGATACCAAACAGTATCAGGCACAAATGGCAAGCCTAAGTAAAAACCTGACATCATTAAATGGAGTGTACGGAAATATTCTTTCAGCATATAATGTAAAAGGATAATTAATCCATTGGAAAAAGTTTATAACAAATAAAATAGAGAAAAATGTCAATACCTAAGGAACCGCGGCAGTTGATGATCAATGTTATGTATCTGGTACTGACCGCATTGCTTGCTCTGAATGTATCTGCAGAAATCTTTAATGCCTTTGAGATGGTAGATAAAGGTCTAGTCAAAGCAAACAATGCTTTGGATGCAGCAAACAGAGATATTCCTGCGGAAATCAAAAAAAGTGCACAGAAAGGCCCACAGTTTCAGGTGTATGCTGATAGAGTAGATCAGGTTTCTGCCATTTCAAAAAATGGTTCAGATTATGTGAACGGTATCAAAACATTTTTAGTTGATAAAAGTGGTGGGTATGAAACTGTGGAAGGAGTTCAGCAACTTAAGAGTCTTCGCGATTACGATATTACTACCAGATTGCTGGTCAATGATGGAAAAGGCGAGGAGCTGAAAGCCAAAATGATTGAAATAAGGGATAAATTCCTGACTTTGATAGATGAAGGGGATAAAGCGGCTTTTGCAGCAAAAATTCCAATAAATATCGATGAGGATACATGGAAAAAATCTACAAATAAGAAAAAGAATTGGGCTGACTTTACTTTTGGACATATGCCACTTGGTGCATGTATGCCTATTTTCAGCAAATTTACAAATGATATTAAAAGTACTGAAGCAGCAGTATTAAATTATCTCGCAAGTAAAGTAGGTCTTACTCAGGAGGTAGTTCTGGATCAGTTCAGAGTAGTATCTTCCCCTAGAAAGTCATACGTAATCAAAGGAGAGAAGTTTGAGACTGAAGTATTTTTATCAGCATCAGCTGGGAAATCCAGCAATACAGGAGTAAAAATTACTGTGAATGGTGCTAACCTACCAGTAAATGCTTCTGGTGCTGCTACATGGACTACCACTGCAAATGAAGTAGGGGTCAGAAAATATGAGGCAGTTGCTAATGTATTCAATCCAATCACAAAAGAAACAAAAGCATTCAGGCAGACATTCGAATATGAAGTAGGGGAAAGATCTGTAACTATTTCAGCCGCAAAAATGAACGTATTCTACATAGGAGTCGATAATCCTGTGGAAGTATCAGCTGCGGGGGTTCCATCGGCACAGATAAAAGTATCTATGTCTGGTGGTGACATCAGTAAAAACAGCGACGGAACCTATACAGCCAGACCAACATCAGGGCCAGGTTCTAAAGCGATAGTCTCAGTTTCTGCTCCGGGCATGAATGGCTCAAAGGAATTCAGAATAAAAAGAATTCCTGACCCAACACCTTTATTAGGTGGAAGGGAAAATGGAGGCAGAATAGGAAATGGAACATTCAAAGGTTACAGTGCCTTAATTCCGTTGCTGGAGGCTTTTGATTTTGATGCTAAGTGTAATCTGGGAGGCTTTACTTTGGTGCGTGTAGCTAAAAGACAGGATCCTGAATTTGCACCTAATAAGGGTGCCAGAATTGATGGTCAGGCTGGTGTTTTGCAAGGTAAAGCAAATCCGGGAGATAAATATATATTCCAGGATATTAAATGCAGATGCCCCGGTGATGTAGCAGACCGAAATCTTGGTCAGCTCGTATTTGATATACAGTAATTTAAAATTAATAAAATTACCATGAAAACATTTTTTAATCCAAAGACTTTATTTTTTGCTCTGGCTTCATGCTCATATTTAATGAGTTTTGGACAGGCAGTAAATAGACCTGCTCCTGTGAGTGAAGAGATCAAAACAGAATCTTCCACACCTTCAGAAGATATTTTTGTTGATGATATCGTAAGAAAAAGAATCGTCGTTGAAAGTAAAATTATGTCTCTCCAGCCTATCCGAGAAGCCGATATTTCATGGGAGAAAAGAATTCAGCGAGTAATTGATACGCGCGAAAAGATGAATCTTCCTTTCAGAAGTGTCGAGCTTAATCTTTTCAGCGTGTTAAGGCAGTTGATTCAGGACGGAGCTATTACAGCTTTTTCTGATGAAAGTTTTAAGATGGTTATGACAAAAGATGATATTGATAAAAAAATGTCTAAAGTGGATACCCTCATAGATCTGAATCCGGATACTTACGAGGAGGTAATTAAAATTGTGAGAAATGATATCAACTGGGAAAAAATTGAACAGTTCAGGGTTAAGGAAGTGTGGTATTTTGATAAGCAACGTTCAGTGATGGATGTAAGGATTCTTGGAATAGCACCCTTATATGCCAGTGACAAAGACAAAGAAAACGGCTTGACGCCTTATCCTTTATTCTGGATTTATTTTCCTGAAGCCAGAGAACCTATGTCAAAGTTTAGGGTATTTAATGAAGAAAATGATATTGCACCTATGTCGTGGGCAGATTTGTTTGATGCCAGGGTATTTTCAAGTTACATTTATAAGAAATCTAATGTACTGGATTACAGATTAAAGGACTTTTATGTTGCAGATCCCGAAGATACACAAAACCGTGCCGGTATTGATATGCTGCTTCAATCTGAAAAAATAAAAAATGAATTACTCAATTTTGAGCATGATCTCTGGGAGTATTGATGATTAAATATTAAAAAATGGGAGGCTGTCAGTACAGCTTCCCATTTTTGTTTTAGGCTATTACGTATTAATATTAAATATAATTTATTTAATTTTACTAACTTATCAGGAGTGAAAAAACAAATTAAATCTGCTTTAATTTCCGTTTACTATAAGGACGGGCTGGATGAGATTATTTCTAAATTGAGTGAGCTGAATATTGATATTTACACAACCGGGGGCACTCAGTCTTTTATAGAATCTCTGGGTGTCATGGTACATAGAGTAGAGGACCTGACCGGATATCCATCTATACTCGGAGGCAGAGTAAAAACACTCCACCCCAAAATATTCGGGGGCATCCTTGCTAAGCGAGAGGTAGAACACATTGCTCAATTGGATGAATATGAAATTCCTCAAATCGATCTGGTAATTGTTGATTTATACCCCTTTGAAGAAACTGTGGCTGATTCTGCTGATGAAGCTGACATTATTGAAAAGATAGACATAGGTGGCATATCGCTTATCAGAGCAGCAGCGAAAAATTTCAGGGATGTAGTAGTCATACCATCAAAATCTCAATATCCTGATCTGTTGAGCATTCTGAAAGATCATGATGGGCATACAGATATTGTACAACGCAAATATCTCTCGGCTGAAGCATTTAAAATTTCTTCGCATTATGACAATGCTATATTTAACTATCTTAGCTCTGAACAACAGAGAGATGAGGTCTTTAGTCTTAGTATTTTACAAAAGGAAGCTTTAAGATACGGTGAAAATCCCCATCAAAAAGGTGTTTTCTTTGGTAATATGGGAGATGTTTTTGATAAAATGAGTGGTAAGGAATTGTCATTCAATAATCTTGTAGATGTGGATGCTGCCATTTCACTCATGAGTGAATTCAAAAATGATGGACCTACATTTGCTATTTTAAAACATACAAACGCTTGTGGAGTTGCTACAAGAGGGACGGTACATGAAGCCTGGCTTGCTGCATTGGCGGCTGATCCGGTTTCTGCTTTTGGAGGAATTTTGATTTCTAATGTCGCCATTGATATTGATGCAGCAACTGAAATTGATAAGATATTTTATGAAGTACTTATTGCTCCGGATTTTACAGATGCTGCCGCAATATTTTTGATGTCAAAACCTAAAAGAATCTTACTTAAACTTAAAGATTATCCATTTCAGGTTAAAACATTCAAAAATTTATTAAATGGAGTTATTGTCCAGGACGGAGATCATTCCGGGGAAACCAAGAAATCCATGGATTTAAAAACCAGACTGTCTCCGACTTCAGACGAATGGAATGATCTAATTTTCGCATTGAAATGTGCAAAACATCTTAAATCCAATACAATAGTCCTTGCAAAAAATAATCAACTACTCGGTATGGGTTGTGGTCAAACTTCTCGGGTAGATGCCTGCAAACAAGCCATTTCCAAAGCGCTTCACTTTGGATTTGATCTGAAAGGGGCGGTAATGGCTTCAGATGCTTTTTTCCCATTTCCTGATTGTGTGGAGCTTGTGTGGAATGAAGGAATAACAGCTGTCGTTCAGCCAGGAGGATCTATAAAAGATCAATTAAGCATTGATTTTTGTGACAAACATAATATAGCTATGGCATTTACCGGCATAAGGCATTTCAGACATTGATATGAACCTGATCGCAGATATCGGAAATACACGAATCAAAATTGCTGTTTATGACGGAGATCAACAAATAACATTTAAGGCAACTCCACGCCGATTTGCATTAAATATGTTAAAAAAAGCAGTGGATTCATATCCAATAACCTGTGCTATTTTATGCAACACGTCTGATGTAGATAAGGCCGTGGTAGAATACCTGCAATCCAATAAAATTTTTATACACCTGAATCATAAAACACCAATCCCTATTATCAATGGATATTCATCTCCTGAGATGCTTGGAAAAGACAGGATAGCAGCGGCAGTTGGTGCAAAAAAAAGATTTCAGAATCAATCGATATTATTCATTGATATGGGCACCTGTATTACTATGAATTTTGTGAATAGTACCGGTGAATTTATAGGGGGCAACATTAGTCCCGGAATAAAAATGAGACTCAGAGCCATGCATAAATTTACAGCCAGACTTCCAATTGTGGAAGTAGGTATTCCGAAAACACATTTTGGAGCTGACACTAATGAGGCAATGCAGAATGGTGCCATAAAAGGGACCTTTAGAGAAATTGATGGATTTATACAGGAAACAAAAGAGAAATTTGGGGCCATTAACGTTATTTTAACGGGTGGAGATGCTGATATGTTTGAAAATTACTCAAAAAATAAGATATTTGTCGCCCCGTATCTTGTGCTGGAAGGGTTAAACGAAATATTAAAGTATAATGTTGATAAGAATTAGTTTGTTTCTGGTGGCTATTTTGAGCTGTGTAAACTTTGTTTACACTCAAAAGAATGACAACAGTCCATACTCAAGGTACGGGATAGGAGATCTTGCTGATAATAATTTTAACCATCTGAGACAAATGGGAGGACTTGGAGCTTCCTATTATGATGGATACCATATTAATATTGTTAATCCGGCCAGTTACGCTTTTTTGAATTCTACAGCCTTTGATGTTGGTGTTTTCGCAAAGCATACAACTATTAAGGACAGTAAAGCATCTAATCAGATATGGGGTGGTAATCTGGAATATTTCTCTCTTGCATTTCCTCTAAAAAATCCCATAAATGAAATTTATGACAATGTAAGAACAAAGTACAAATTAGGAATGGCATTTACCCTAATGCAACACTCAAGCGTAAATTATGATATAGGCTATATTGATTCTTTGTCAAATGGCGAACAATTTTCAAGAAATTATCAGGGTACAGGCGGTACGTATAAAGTACTTTGGGGAAACGCAATAAGGTTTAAGAATGTCTCCTTTGGAGTCAATTTGGGTTATCTCCTCGGAAAATTGAAATATGAAAATAAACTTCAGTTTGATGCAACTGAATTTGCATATGCGGATTTATATGGAAATGATTTTAGGATGAAAGGATTTATATGGAATGCTGGCTTTATATTTACCGATGTCATAAATAAAAGTGCTGTCGCAAAAAACAGAACAACACCTGTAAAGCGAATTTCCCTAGGGATTCATGCAAATTCAGCTACTTCTTTCTCTACGGATTATACTATAAATCATGTATTACTACAGCAGTTGCCAGGCAATATATTCAATACAGATACTCTGCAAATTAAGGATTCTATACCTGGAAAAGGCAAGTTACCGGCAGAGCTGGGTATAGGGGCTACATTTTTTTCAGGAGAAAAATTCTCATTTGGAGTAAATTATACTACGACACTATGGTCAGCGTATTATAATGAAGCTTCTGGGGATACTAAGGGATCACTAAAAAACAGCCAGAAATTGAGTGTAGGTGGCCATTTCAGGCCAAACTATAAATCATTTGATAACTTTTTTGACCGGGTGTATTATCGGTATGGCTTATATTATAATACTGACCCGAGAGTGGTGGGAGGCAATCAGCTAAATGCATACGGTCTCACATTTGGATTTGGTATGCCATTTGTTTATCAAAGAAAGATATCTCATGTTAATCTGGGATTCAATTTTGGTATAAGGGGGCAGAATACACCTATATCTGAAAAATTTGTTAAAATTTCTCTTGGTGTAACTTTTAACGATGATGAATGGTTTTTAAAGCGAAAATACAATTAACATTAATAAAAAACAATTAACTAAAAACACCTCCACATTATGAACAATCGATTATTTTCTTTGGTAATTGCTCTCATTACATTAAGCGTAACTACTATGGGTGCCCAATGTGAAAACTGGGTTGGCAAACCAATACAAACAGATGCCGAAAATGCACATTCCATATACAGACAGTCACTAAAAGTAGATGATTATAAGACCGCTTTTGAAAACTGGAAAATTGCTTACAAACTGGCTCCTGCTGCTGACGGCAAAAGGGATTATCACTATACAGACGGTATCATCTTATATAAGCATTTACTGAAGTCTGCTACTGACGAGAAGACCAAAACTGAGTATTACAATAAGATTATGGAGCTCTATGATCAGGCAATTGAGTGTTATAAAGCCAAGGCTATCACCACCCGAAACAATACGGACGAAGAAGCTAAATGGAGAGTTGGATACCTGTATGGAAGGAAAGCATCTGATATGTTTTATTTAATTAATGCCCCTTATGCAGATGTGATAAAAGCGATGGACAATTCTATTGAATATGCAGGAGATAAAACGGAATATATCATTTTTGACCCCTATGCCAGAATCACCGTTTGGGAGTTTAAAGAAGGGCGAATGAAGAAAGAAAAAGCGGTAGCTATTTACAAAAGACTGCATGAAATAGCTGAATATAATATTGCTAATAATGAGGCACTTTCTGAAGGATATCAACAGGCAGCTGCCAACATGGATGGTACTTTTGCACAAATAGAAAATGAAATATTTGACTGCGATTATTTTAAAGAAAAACTTATACCTGAGTATGAAGAAAACAGCGATGACCCTCAGGTGTTAAAAAGGGTGTTGGCCACATTGAAATCTCAAGGATGTACCAGTGATGATCCTGATATTAAAAAACTGGATTTGGAATGGAAAAAGTATGCCACTGAAGAAAATGCAAGACTACAAGCCGAGTTTGAAGCTAACAATCCTGCAGCTGGTGCACGTGTAGCTTATGATGCAGGTAGATACCAGGAAGCTATTACAAAATATAAAGAAGCTATAGCTGACGCAACGGATGATGATAACAAAGCAACGATGATGTTCGCCATAGCTTCAATAGAATTCAGAAAATTAAATCTATATAGTCAGGCAAGAAATACAGCCTATTCTGCGACCAAATATAAGTCGGGATGGGGAAGGCCTTATATGCTTATCGGCGATATGTATGCAAAAACAGCCAGATCTTGCGGAGATTCTTTTAACCAAAGATTGTGTATCCTTGCAGCTATGGACAAGTACAACCAGGCTAAGTCAATCGATGGTAGTCTTACCAGCGAAGCAAATGATAAACTGGCTCACTTTTACAGCTCTGTACCGGATAAATCAGAAGCCTTTATGAGAGGTTACACAGAAGGCCAGTCCCTAAGTTGTGGTTGTTGGATCGGAGAGACAGTAAAACTAAGAGTCAGATAGCAACAATATTTATCTGAAAAATATATTAATGGGTGGTTTCGGAAATCGGAACACCCATTTTTTGTTTATGTGACTTTGGTTAAATACTTTTGTCTAAACTATAAATTATCAAGGTTATGAGATATTATTATTTAGTTATATGTGGATTGTTGCTCTCATTAAATGAAGCTTGCTCACCTAAGGTATTGGAAGTAAAACCATCAGATCAGGTGGAAACAGAGCCATCACCTTCTATACCCAAAGGTCCGTGCGCCAGTTTTGATGATCTGCTTGGATATGAAAAAGAAATCGCAGAGACGGCATTTGTATTATATAAAGACTTTTTGAAAGAAAAAAAGTATGATACAGCTTTGGCCTACTGGAAGCAGGCTTATGCCTTAGCCCCTGGCTCAAATGGAAAAGTAAAAAACCACTTTGAAGACGGAGCGGCTATATACAAACATTACTATGAAATTACGGCAGACACGGCATTAAAGCGCAGGTATGTAGATACCATTATGATGATTTATGACAAAAAGAAGGAATGTTTTGGCGACGAAGCTTACGTAAACGGAATAAAAGCATTTGAGTATTTCTATAATTATCCTCAGTATGCTAATGAAGATTATATATTTAAATTATTCAAATCAAATTTTGATATTAAAGGGAAGAATGCAGATTATTTTGTTGTAAACCCATTTACAAAACTACTTTATGATGGAATAGTAGCTGGTAACATATCACATGCAGAAGGAAAGAAATACGCTGACTTAATCTTGAAAGCGATAGAGCAAGGGCTATCTACATGCAAGGGCAGGGTCTGTGAAGCTTGGGATATCGTAAATGAATACGCACCGTCAAGACTGGAAGATCTGGAGGGAGTTGATGACTTTTACGGATGTGAATATTACGCTAAAAAGTATTATGCTATGTACAAGGCATATCCGGATAGTTGTGATTTGATAGATCTTGCATATGCCAGATTGGTCAGGGGGGGATGTCCTGAGTCCGATAAAAGATTTGCAGAGTTAAAGAAAGCAAAGAGTACCAAATGCTATGTGCCACCTCCGGCTCTAAGTTGTGCAGCTCAAGGAAATGAGGACTATTCAAATGGTAAATATTCAAGTGCGGTGGACTCATATCTCAAATGTGTGGATCAGTCAAATGATAATGACCAAAAAGCGAGATATCTTCTATTGATAGCAAAAATTTATTACAGGGACTTACGTAATTTTCCAAAATCCAGAAAATATGCTTTGGATGCAGCCAGACTGAACCCGGGTTGGGGAGATCCATACATGCTGATTGGCAATCTGTATGCATCCAGTGGTCCTTTATGTGGCACAGGTAGAGGTTGGGAGAGTCAGGTAGTTACCTGGCCTGCGATCGACATGTGGACGAAGGCAAGAAGTATAGACCCAAAAGTATCCTCAGAAGCAAGTGCTCTCATCACAAGGTATTGGCAATATATGCCTAAAAAAGAAGATATTTTCTTTAGGAGTATAAGTGCGGGCAGCACTTATTTTGTGCCATGTTGGATACAAGAGAGCACAATAATCAGGACTTCAGACTAAAAGAAGGTGAAATGAACAGGTATGACATAGCATTAATTTGATATAATATGGAGACTACTCATCTTCAGCAGTAAGCTCTTTTTCAATGTCTTCCATAAAAACATAGTCGATGGCCTCTTCTGATGTTGGAATGATAGTCAGGATCGATTCGAGTCTGGATATTTCTATAAGTTTTTTAACTGCGGGGTGTTGAGCACCAGTAAGGACGAAGCATCCGTGATCTTTCCACAGCCTGTTTGCTGTCAATATGGCACTTAGTCCTGACGAATCGACATATTTTACATCAGAAAGATCCAGGATTAAATTTCTGATTCCTTCATTGCTGAAAAACACAAATTCAGATTTCAGATCCGGGGCCAAAACAGAATTTAAATTTTCCTCATGTAGTTTAAATATAGTGTATCTTTCTGTTTTATCAAGTGTGAACTTCATCTTTTAGCTGTTTTTGGTTTTTGGTCACTGAATAATTCCATACTTAAACAGAATTTTTAACCGTATATTTTTTTAGCGCCACAAAAGTACCATAATTTTGTATATTAATGAAACAGGGGGATATAAAAAAGATATAAACTTAATCATAATAAAGGTTTATAATTATTAAATCAGAAAAAAAGGACGGGTGAAGAAACGTTGGCACAAAACATTAAATATATTTGTAATATGTAATAGTAATGTTTTATATTTGTCTTATCTAAGTTTCTATTGAGGTTAATGTATGGTTAAAAATGAAGTTTTTTGCCTCTGATTGTGGTGTTATTTCTCAACATATCATATATTTACATTGGAATTAGTTAGAAAACCAAGGAATGACATAATTGCCGACTTAAAATGATGGCACGAAATTGTTAGTAATATTAGTAAACCAGACTACTTATTCATTGTTAAAGGGAGGCTGGTAGTATATTAATATATGTTTCCGATTAATTATTGAATGATTTAAGATCAAAATAGATGCAGAACAGAAAATTTTCTCCCAAAGTAAAAAAAATCATCCAAGTCAGCAGGGAGGAGGCAATACGGCTGGGGCATGACTATATAGGCACTGAGCACTTTTTATTGGGATTGCTGCATGAAAAAGACAGTTTACCTGTAAAAGTGCTTGACTCACTTGAGGTGAACCTTGTCGAACTCAAAAACAAAATAGAAAAAACCCAGACAACACGGACTGAAGAAGATCTTGGATATAACTATGGAAGCATTCCACTAAATAAACATGCTGAAAAAGTATTGAAAGTAACATCACTCGAAGCAAAAGTTTTTAAAAGCGATGAGATAAAGCCTGAGCACCTAATGTTATCTATACTCAAACACGAAGAAAATCTGGCAAACAGGATTTTACTGGATTTTAATGTTGATTATGATGCATTTAAGGCTGAACTGGAGTATGTAAAACAGGAGCAAGATGGAAATTCACCTGACTTCATAGGTCACACACCTTCTGATTCAGATGTTCCCATGGACGATGATGATGCAGGCGATCAGTTTGGAACTACAAGGAAAGCATCCGGCAAATCAAGAACTCCTGTTCTGGACAATTTCGGAAGAGATGTATCCAGACTGGCAGAAGAAGGCAAACTGGATCCGATCATAGGGAGGGATGTTGAGATCGAAAGAGTCTCTCAGATACTATCAAGGAGAAAGAAAAACAATCCTATACTCATCGGTGAGCCGGGAGTTGGTAAAACCGCCATTGTTGAAGGGCTGGCTTTACGGATTATCCAAAGAAAGGTGTCCAGGACACTTTTTAATAAAAGGGTCGTCATGCTGGATCTGGCTGCTCTGGTGGCAGGCACCAAGTACAGAGGTCAGTTTGAGGAAAGAATGAAGGCTATTATGACTGAGCTTGAGAAGGCAAGAGACATCATATTATTTATTGATGAAATCCATACTATTGTAGGGGCAGGTGGTGCGACGGGATCTCTGGATGCATCCAATATATTTAAACCCGCTTTAGCCAGAGGAGAGTTGCAGTGTATCGGAGCTTCCACATTGGATGAATACAGACAGTATATCGAGAAAGACGGTGCTCTGGACCGAAGATTCCAGAAAGTGATGGTAGATCCGCCTTCACCAGAAGAAACTATACATATTCTGCATAATATCAAATCTAAATATGAGGAATTCCACAATGTGGTTTACTCTGATGAAGCCGTAGAAGCTTGTGTGAAACTTAGCGAGAGATATATTTCAGATAGATTTTTTCCTGATAAGGCCATAGACGTAATGGATGAAGTGGGTGCCAGAACTCACCTTAAGAATATACATGTTCCAAAATATATTGAAGACCTCGAAAGGGAGATAGAGGAGGTAAAAGAGCAAAAAAATCAGGCGGTAAAAAGTCAGCAATATGAAAGAGCAGCCGATCTCAGAGATCAGGAGTCTAAATTATTGAGAAAGTTGGAACAGAATAAAGAAGAATGGGAAGAAGAGTCCAAAACCCGCAGATATCCGGTCAATGAAGACGATATAGCAGAGGTGGTGTCCATGATGACCGGCATACCTGTCAAAAGAGTCGCCCAGAGTGAGTCCAATAAACTCGTGAAGATGATGAAGGACCTGGAAGGTATGATCATTGGACAGACTGAGGCAATTACAAAAGTGACAAAGGCAATTCAACGAAATCGTGTTGGGCTTAAAGACCCATCAAAACCTATTGGGTCTTTTATATTCCTTGGACCAACCGGAGTTGGTAAGACGGAACTTGCCAAAGCGCTGGCGAGATACATGTTTGATAGTGAAGAAGCACTGATAAGGATAGACATGTCTGAATATATGGAGAAATTTTCTATCTCAAGACTGATAGGCGCACCTCCGGGATATGTAGGATATGAAGAAGGTGGACAACTTACAGAAAAGGTCAGGAGGAAACCCTATTCAGTGATCTTACTTGATGAAATAGAAAAGGCGCATCCTGATGTGTACAATATATTACTACAGGTGCTGGATGATGGTCAGCTCACAGATGGGCTGGGAAGGAAAGTTGATTTCAAAAATACCCTGATCATAATGACCTCAAATATCGGCGTCAGACAGCTTAAGGATTTTGGTCAGGGCTTGGGATTTGCCACTTCTTCCAGACAGGAGAATTCTGAAGAAAATACTAAATCGATCATCCAGGGTGCACTGAAAAAGACTTTTTCACCTGAATTCCTGAATAGGATTGATGATATTGTCATCTTTAACAGTCTGGACAAAGATCATATCTTTAGTATTATAGAGATCAATCTCAAACATTTATTCAAGCGTATGAATAACCTCGAGTTTGAACTAAGTCTGACTGACGAAGCCAAAAGCTTCGTTGCAGAAAAGGGATATGATCCTCAATTTGGAGCAAGACCTTTAAACAGAGCAATACAGAAGTATATTGAAGATCCGCTGGCAGAATTTATACTGAATGAAAATCCGGAAAAAGGATCGAAGTTGCTCGCTGACATCAATGAAGATAAATCTGGTCTTACCATAGCGCTTTATTCAGAGGCAAATACCCATGAAGATATTAAATAACTGATAACATAATTATGGAAGTGCATTTTTCTTTTAGAAGAATGCACTTTATTTTTTTTATATTTGCAACATTTTAAACTAAAAACAAAAGCATTTGGCAAAAGGTAGAATTCAACCCCAATTTAAAGTACAGGATGATAAGTATAATTACAGACTGAACAGAGAAATAAATGTGCCCAGAATAAGATTAGTGGGTGATAATCTGGAAGAAATAAGTGAAATAGCTCACAAGACCATCGAGCCCGGAATTTACAATACATATAGTGCATTACAATGGGCAGAAGAACTTGAATTGGATTTGGTAGAAATAAGTCCCAATGCAGATCCTCCGGTATGTAAGATTATAGATTTTAAAAAATTCATTTACGACCGAAAGAAAAAAGAGAAAGAGCTTAAAGCCAAGACTGCAAAAACAGTCATAAAAGAAATCAGATTTGGTCCAAACACAGACGACCATGATTTTGATTTTAAAGTAAAACATGCCATTAAATTTTTGGATGACGGTGACAAGATAAAAGCTTATGTTCAGTTTAAAGGCCGGGCTATAGTTTTTAAAGATCGGGGAGAATTGATCCTTTTGAGATTCCTTAAAGAACTTGAAGAATTAGGAGCTGCCGAAGAATTGCCAAAACTCGAAGGTAAGCGAATGATTGTCATGATCTCACCAAAGAAAAAAAAGATCTAACTGGTGTTTAAAATTCCATCATTTCTCTGACCACTCCTTCCTTCAGAGCATAGGGTGATACAAGAATATAGTCAGGCTTGACTATATTCATTATTGTGTTTTTTAATACCATACCTACCACAATTAATTTAACCCGTTCAACAGGCAGGCCCTTCATTTTTTCTCTGGTTTTGGTATCAGATTTAACAATTTTGTTATAGATTTTTTTAAATTCGGATGGATTAATAGCTGTGACAGAATCATTTTCAGGATTTTGACCAGACATGAGTTGTAATACTTCAAATGACCCTGAAGCACCTGTGAGATATTTGGGTTGATATTGATGAATTAATGGTATGAGATCTTTTACGGTGTTAAAAATGTGATTTTCCATTTCCTTCAGGTCCACAGCACTGATTGGGTCTGATTTATGGAATACTTCAAATAGTGAGCCAACACCAAGAATATAGCTTTTTGAAAATATTTTCATCCCGTCACGGATTATGATAAATTCAGTACTTCCACCACCGATATCCATAATGAGATGAGTGCCAAAGTTTGCTTCAGGCAATAAAGTGATGCCTTTGTAAATATATTCAGCTTCCTGGATGCCATCTATGATTATGATCTCAGTGTTAAGTATTTTTTCAGCTTTATTTATAAATTCCAACTTGTTTGATGCTGATCTTAGGACGGCTGTTCCGATTACTTTTAATTTTGTGCAATTATGACCGGAAATAATATCTTTAAAATCCCTGAGCGATGCTAAGCCGGTGACCATTCTTTCTTCCTTTATTAATTCAATACCCCCATCCGACAAAGAAGTAAACACTCTTTTCCTGAAAACAGTGCGAAATTTATTTTGATCCACTGCTTCCACGATGAGAAGGTGGAATGTATTCGAGCCCAGATCTATGACCCCATATCTGCTCATCACTTGTCGAAAAGACTTTTTCCGGTGGCTTGTTTGATTACGTTGTTGTAAAACAAAACGGCTGAGTCAGTCATATAATTTGCATATAATGGCTTATTGTCTTTATCTACAAATACATAATAGCGGCAGTGTTTTGAAAGATAGACATCTACGTCATATTCTATATTACCATTGATCTGGAAGAATTTTCTTCCAATAGGCTTGCAACCTTTTATCAACCTTCCAATAGGTCTGTTGAAATCTATAAAACCTATATTCTGGTCTATACTAGGATCTTCTGATTGACTCAGTCTGAAAGGAAGATCGTGGAATATATAATCAATAAATGTACATTTATTAATCAGACGATCTAAAACTTCTTTTGGGATTCCGGGTATTTCAGCTCCGGTATATTCGATAGGTTTTTCTATAGGATCGGGCTTGACAATAGCTCCTTTCGAAGGATTATCTGATTTGCAGGAAATAATCAGAAGTGCCGGAATCAGTAAAATGCAAGCTGAATGCCTCAAAATGATATAAATTAAAATCGTTAAAAATAGAATTCTGACCTAAAGGTAAGAAAATAAGATTTAAACTTTTCAATGGCCGCTGCCTGATCTTTGTACATATTTGAAAATGAAGTCGTGTATCTCAATCCAAGGCCCCAAAAGGGGGTAAACCGCATGCCGCATCCTAACAACCAACTGACGTCATGCTTATTGAATCTGTTAACATCATATTTTTCAGACTTTATGCCTACCAGATACCCATAAGACAATCCCAGCTCTGCCCTGATTTTAAAAAATTGCTTATCCTGTATGTACCAGTCTCTTAAATTTATTACCAGTGGGAATTCAATATAATTTGCCGAAATCAAATCAGCGGGTTTATTATTGGAAAACAATCTTGATGAGCCCCTCTGGCTGTACAGCATTTCTAAAGCCAGATCGAAACTTTTATTATTGATATAAGACACTCTACCACCTACATGGATTCCGGCTTTTTTAAATCCGTATAAACTATCACCATCTATCTGAGCTGCATTGAGTCCGACAACGGCTGTTGCTATAAATTTCTGACCATAAATAACACAAGAGGTAGGTGGGAAAGCGAGTAATAAACAAACAATAAGATTTTTATCCATGTAAATTTAGCAGAGAATTCGCAAAACGTAAATGTATGAATTTGACTGTACAAAATGAAAGTTAGCCTAAGTTTATTAATTTTGTGGTACAAAGGAGTTAATTGATGATTAAATATACAAAACCTACCCTTCACAAGTTGGAAGAAATCTGCCGATATCTGAACTACAATGTCAGATATGAAAAAGGTACATTTAACTCAGGATATTGTATAGTTGAAAACAACAGTGTGGTTGTAATCAATAAGTTTTTTGACACTGACGGAAGGGTAAATATTTTGCTTGAAATCCTGAATACGATCATCCATGATGAAAATCAATTAGATGAAAGACACCGTCAATTTTACAAACAATTACTAAAAAATCAGGATGTCATTTATAAAACTACCTGAACACAAATCTTACAGATTTTGAAGATTACATTTCTCGGTACTGGAACTTCTCAAGGGGTGCCGGTGATAGGATGCTCATGTCAGGTCTGCAAGTCAGAGGATAAGAAGGACAGACGATTGAGATGTTCTATATTAATCTCTGTAAATGAGTATAATATTCTGATAGATACAGGTCCGGATTTCAGACAGCAGATGCTGATAAATGGCATCACTCATCTGAATGCAATATTATTGACACACGAACACAATGATCATGTCATAGGTATTGACGATATCAGACCGTTTAACTTCAGACAAAGACACAATATGCCGGTTTACGGACTGACCAGAGTACTGGATGACGTCAGAAAGAAATTTGCTTATATCTTTAAAGACAACCCATATCCCGGAGCACCCAAAGTAGAATTCCATCGCATTGAGGCTGGTCAGAAGTTCCTCTTGTTTGATAGCATCATGGTAAAAGCGTTGGATATTCTGCACGGCAATTTACCGATATTGGGATACAGGATTGGCGATTTTGCATATATTACAGATGCATCCTTCATCAGCGGGAAAACGATGGAAGATTTGGCCAACTTAGATGTTCTTGTACTTAACGCCCTTCAATTCAGAAAACATTATTCTCATTTTACTTTTGAGGAAGCTATTGATATGGCTCAAAAGATAGGCGCTAAAACTACATATTTTACCCACATGTCACATGAGATGGGCAAACATGAAGATATTTTGAGTAAATGTCCGGATGGCATTGAGCCTGCTTTTGATGGGTTGGAAATTTTTGTTCCCAGCTAGATAATGTAAAAATGAATCGGAATAATGAATCAGCAGGAAGATATTTATCAGAATGTGGCTAAAAAATAAAAGTCTAACTGAATCAAATTAAATACGAGAAGAATATTTGTAGATATTAGTCCATATGCCCATACTATTGATATTTTTTCCACCAATGTCCGGTCTTTGTATTGATATCAAAAACTTCACCTAAGGATGGCGTGACATAGTCTAATGAATATTGTTCTGCATATTGACTGAATTTTTCGGCAGGCTCATACCATGCATGCTGATAAGAAAGATTGAAGCCGCCCCAATGAACAGGCATAGCAACTTTTACATTTGCATCCAGAGCAGCTTGAACACTCTCTTCCGGAAACATGTGAATCTCAGGCCAATCATCACAATACTGGCCACACTCCATCATGCCGATATCAAATGGCCCCAAACGTTCTCCTATTTCTTTGAAATGTTGGGCATATCCACCGTCTCCGCTGAACCAAATATTTTCCTGATCCGTTTTTAAAGCCCAACCACCCCATAAACATTTGGACAGCGACGTTAATCCCCTTCCTGAAAAATGGCGTGTAGGCGTAAATGTGATTTGAATGTCATTGAAAGCCTTGGTTTGCCACCAGTCAAATTCCACTATTTTATTTACTTCAATACCCCAACTAACCAAATGTCGTTTTACCCCCAGAGAAACATAATAAAGTTTTACCTTAGATTTTAATTTTGATATACTGGAGTAATCCAAATGGTCGTAATGATCATGTGTTAGCAATAGTAGGTCAATCTCCGGCAATGTGTCAATCACACTTAACGGATCCGCAGAAAATCTTCTGGTTTTCTTCGGGGCAATCGGCGAAGCATCGTCTCCCAGCATGGGGTCAATCAAAATTGTCTGATTGT
This sequence comes from Saprospiraceae bacterium, assembly GCA_016722285.1. Classification (GTDB taxonomy): domain Bacteria; phylum Bacteroidota; class Bacteroidia; order Chitinophagales; family Saprospiraceae; genus OLB9. The sequence continues at coordinate 127,894 of JADKGI010000016.1, read as the reverse complement.
GCAGCTGCATTAATACTACGGAATGACCATACCAAACAAATTTTGCCTTTTCACCAGTTTCCAGAAAATACATTTTGTTTAGAGGGCAGATAGGAAGGGCTGAAGTAGGATTTCCTTCGCTGTGACCTTTTAGTTGTTTGCACAAAATACCCGGAAGTTGCCTGAAATTAACAGCTGTCCGGGTTTCAAACAGATTTTTGAAAGACCCATCTTTCCAGTTAGGTGATAACCGATATTGAGATTTCCATTTTTCTGATATTCTTCCTCCAAATTGTTTTGATGGCATCATTTTACTCTTTTGCTAGTTTATTAATATCCCGATTTTCCAGATAGTTCAGGCAAGTCACATGATTTATGATATTCAATGAAAACCGACCAAGTGCTATCTCATAAATGAATATATAGATTTGATTTTTTATCCGGGATGATAGTAATTTCACATTTTGTCTCTTTTGTCAGGGTTTGGGTTTATTTTCAGGCCATAAAAGCCACTATGTTTAAAGCCATCTCTCCCAATGTTCGGTCTCCGGTAAAATCAACTTTATCCATTACTTCATCTGGTTTCCAACTTTTTGAGAACAGTTTCCAGGCTGTATCTGGATCAGTGGTTACCAGGGCACTTGATTTCAGATTATCATCTTTAATTAATGTCCAGCCTATATCTGATTTTATAATGTTCCATTGTCCACCAATATCTGTGGAAACTTTTAGTGACACAACTGTTCCGGTTTCGGCAACTACGTTCTTAAAAGTATGTGGGAAAGCGTACATCAAGGTTTCGAGAAATGGGTAAAACAGCTCCCTGGTCATAATTTTCTGTTTTCCTACAGCGTCTCTAATCTGTTGTTGGTGTAAGAATTTTTCAGTGTACTCTCTGGCGATGTGAAACCAATTCTTAGAAATTTCTTGTCCCGCCCAAGCAACTGGAAATACAGCATTCTCAAATGGATTAAGTGTATTAAGGTGTGCTACATATTCCACTCCTGTTGTCTTTAAGAGGTTTGTCAATACTCTTGGGCTGAGCCTTTTTGTTGCTTCAGTCCAGGTCATATTCAGATTATTAAGAAATGAAATTAAGTCTTCATGAGAATGGATATTTTCAGCCCTTTCACCAAAATAGCCATCTCTTGATGTTGACAAAGCTCTTAAATTTCCATCAAGGAGGTGAGCAGAAACATCTTTTACTTTCCATAATTTTGCAACAGTTTGGGTATTCCATTCTTCTTCTGTCAATGACATCAAAAGTTCAATGAGCATTTTGTCCAAAATAGGAAAAAGATGCAAAGTTTCAATACTGATTTCATCTTTCATTGCCTGATTGTTTTTTTACTAAGTTGATAAACAACGTATTGTAAATGAACCACAAGAGGGTTGAATTTCTTTTAAGTAAAATGTTTTTGGTACGCATAAGTCTGCCTTAATTTGCTATTTTTTTACTTTTTTGAATGTGCCTGAAATAATTTTATTTGGATTTATTTATTTAGTCTTCAATGGCTTCAACGCCTTGACTTTTAAGTTTTGCTAACCCGTCTTTCATTGCTGTCACTTGTTCCGGCGTGTGGCCTTGCCAAATCGTAATTTCTCCGACAACTTTAAATGAATGTTTTGAACGATAGGATTTTGTTGGATTACCTGGAAATTTTTTGTCCGTTAAATTAGGATCATCCTCAATGGGTCCCGTTGGTTCTACTAAATAAATTCTTTCACACCCAACACCCTGTGCAAGTTCAGCACCCCAAATTGCAGCATCCAGAGTAGCTGTAAGATAGATATATTTCGCTTTATTATTTTGCCCATAGTTTGAGTTTTTACCCGTTTCAACAAAACCTCCAATTTTAAGGTCAGCCTTTGTACCATGGAAGTATGTTTGAGAAAAAGGGCTTTGAAAAGGTTTGTTTTCATTCTTGTTTTGTTCCATTTGCAAATTCTTTGTAATTGTGTTTATATAAGTTGGGTTATCAATTACTAAGGTAACAGAATACAATCTGCCTAAAATTTTCCATTTTGCATTAAAAATAACGGAATTGGATTCTTTTTGTTGCTAATGAAATTGACGTTTTGTATTTTACCTTAACAAATTAGCATTTCAAATCTTGCTATGATATGAAATTTCCGGCCTATGGCTGCAGGACAGTAAAATTCAACAAGTCGTTCATCGTAAGACCTTTGATCACAACGAACATTTAGTTGTAAAGGTGTGTATAACAGATTGCACAAATTTGATCATTTGCCGCGCTACCCCTGCCCGACTACCATGTAGTGGTCAGGCGGGCCTGCCTGACTTCGTAGGCAGGCTCATTCCTAAAGGGAAGACCCGCCCATCGAAACTTTGTCCCTCCTTTAATTTCTTATCACGACTTTGGGAGGGATTGGATGCAGAATGTGCAATAAGTTATACACACTTTGTAATGGGTTTTGTTTTCTTATCAGGTAAGGCGTATCTATTCAGGCATTTATGAGCCACCTTTCAGCTCATTGTATAAAATGCACTGTCATTTGGGCTCCCAAAGTTCAATTTTGTTGCCTTGTGTGTCCATAATATGTACAAATTTACCATAGTCATAAGTCGCAATGCTGTCAAGCACCGTAACTCCGTTTTCTATGAGCTTTTTTACTAGTCCCTCGATATTCTGAACCCGGTAATTAATCATAAATTCTTTTTTTGAAGGTGCAAAGTATTCGCTTCCTTTTTTAAAAGGCGTCCATTGAAGCGAGTTTATCTTTTCAGGATTGTCAACGTTTCTGGATTCAAAACTCGACGAACCCCAGTCATTTATTTCAAAACCTAAATTTTTAGCATACCATTCTTTCGTTTCCTTTGGATTATCAGAAAAAAAGAAAATGCCTCGATTCCGGTTACTTTAGGAGTTGTATCGTTATCAGAAACTGTGTTTTTGGTTTCATTTTTTTGTTCTTCCATTTGGTTTGTTTTTTTGATTATTGAGGTGCAACTTACAAAAACTGTTGCAATCGAAATGGTTAATATTAGTCTGATCATTTTGTATTTCTGTTTTTAGTGTTGGAAGTTTATAAAATTGACGATTTAAGCTTCAATATTACAACGATAGTATAGTTGTAATAGGCTGTCATTCTTTAAGTCCGATTAAACAAGTTCTGTTGCTTTTATAATTCATACCTTGGTTTGACCATTCCATTTTTGTAAGCTGGCAGGTCCTTCAGGCGCAGTGGCTGTTCTTGTTCTATGTGACCAAAAAATAGTGTCCCTTCACCCGAAATAATAAGCAATACTGATACTCTAATTTCATCTGACAACCCCCCAAACAAATGAATTCCCTCGCAAGCTTTGGGTAACCTTCAAGCCAAAAATTTTCTTAGCTTGGTTTTAGTCTTTCGTTTACTTAATTAAGAAGTACTCATGTTTTAACATGCGATTTGGCTCAAGCAGTTTTCTGTTTTTAACGTTATTTTATAAAGGTATGCCTTAAAATGAAAAGGCCAATCCGCCGTTGAAACTGATATTACAGCCATCCAATTGCAATATTTTTGTTGAATTCTTAATTATCTTCTATGAATCTTGATTTAAATTATTAATAATCGGAATTTTATAAAATAACTTTAGCTAATAATAATTATATCTATAAATAATCCCATAATTACCATCTTCATATATGCCTTTTGACGGTTTATTATTTGCGTTATATTCAAAAGTCACATTTAGAAAATTTAATGGATTAATTTTAAAGGACTTTATCCTTTTTTTCAAGGATTCTGTTTGGAGATTTTTAAATTTAGCATTGTACAAAAGTGATTTATTTGGATGTCTAAATTAAAAAGTTGATTATAAAATAGTAAATATACGTTGTGTTTTCATAATCTGAAAAACTAAAAGTAAACCACATTTCTAGTTCTCCACCTTTGGATTGGTTTTTTCCAAACTGTTCTATTCTCATTATATTATTTTCCGAATTTCTGAAAAAAGATTTATTACATAAGAATTGCATTTAAAGATTCAAATATGTCAAAATAATATGCTGCAAACTCCACGCAATATCAATGGTTTTCTTGACTTATTCAAGGTGTTTTGTTTGTTGACTACCTTCCCAATAAAAAGATGCCCTATTTTTTCTTAAATAAATGACCTGTAAATATTAAAATTCCTAATCCAAAAGACAAATATGTATGAATATAAGCAAGCGGAATAGCCACTACTAAACCGATGATGCCAAAAATTGAAAATTTTCCTGTCACTTTATTATCTTCTAAAAATTCCTTAGGCAGCAAACTCTTTTTACTTGCATACCAATATAGGCCTCCGAAAAAGAAATTCATTAAAAAATAATTCACAAAAAGTAAAGCTACGGCAAATGAATCATGGAAATGATTGCCTGCAAATGCTGTCGTAAATGGTATCATAGAAAGAAAGAAAATATATATCATGTTCAGCAGAATATATGGCTTGGTAATTTTCTGCAGATTCAAAAAAAGAATGTGATGATCTATCCAGATACCAGCGATCAGAAGAAAGGATCCAATGTAACTGATAAATGAAGGAAGTAATGATGCAACCTGCATTTGAGTGTTCAAATCACTTGAGTGTTCAGTCTCCGGAATTCTCAATTCGAGGACCAGTATAGTCAGAATAATAGCAATGATTGCATCAATAAAAGCTTCAAACCTTTTTTTGTCATAATTGTAATTTGGTGCTGGCATAATCAAGTTTTAATGTCTTTAATAAATAAATAATTACTTTTCCTATTGTCCCATGTTTTGAATCTTAAAATTCCTGCTTTGAGCATTAAAATAAAAACAAGTTGACTTTAATTTCATAAGATTCCATAATCAATAACTTGGGAAGTATAGATCATCATTGGTCATTCAAATGTAGCATTTGTTTTGATATTCACTTAAACATATTTGATTTTTTTAGCACTATATCAAGCCTTGTAATTAAAAGCCCTTTTGTTTCAGGGAAAAGTCATAAAAAGATAAAAGTAACATTAGAATATCTGTTTAGATCAATAATTAATGAAATAAAATTTACCACTATTTTGCAAGAGTAGAACAGTCTGTAAAACGGATCTTAGGTGTTGATAAATTCGTCACGAGAGTGAAAAATTAAGTGTAAGGTGCAACCAGATTCCCGAACAATAACTCAGAGATAATAAGTCGTTATTGCGACAACCAATAGCCATTTATTTTATAGAATTTAATAGGACTTACGGCATCATATTATACTTCTCATAAATGCTAATGATTTAGTCGTTTCAGTTTAAGCTATGAAAACTCAACATAACAAGATGATACAGATTGCTATTCCTTCCTTTACGCCTTTTTGTCTTTTATTTATTTCATATGTAAACATTGGGTTCTTTAAAATTTTTTGTGGATACTGCCTTCCGGTTGGCGGGAAGTATAAATCCTAAATACCCCAGATATGGTAGTTTTGTCACCATTATTCCCTTTTTAATGGTGTGTGATGCTAATCTTCCTTTATATGTTTATAATAAAAATTTTCGGATTTCTATTGTTGTATTGCATCTCAGCTTCAACCGTTCCTTTTCACCGCAATCCTTTAATTTGAAAATTGACATATGCTTTAGAAGCTCAATTGAATGGATAATTGATTAATACTATGGAGTAATTATGAAAGCAAAATTATGGGTTACATCAATTCTTTTCCCAAGTAAAATCAGACTTAATGCGCGGGTGATAGACTGAGGAAATATGATTGTATAAGAAAGAATGGAAATAACAGAAAATAGATAATTTTTTAAAAATATCTTACGCTAAGACAAGAAATAACTCTTGATTCCTGTCATGATACTTTGGATGGCGTAAGACGCAAGAATCAATCCCATTATCTTACTGATTACCGCTATTCCATAATCACCTATTATCAGTTGAACCTTATTTGCTGCCAATAATATGAACGATGTTAATATTATTACCAATAAAACGAGAACAGTGGTCACTGCCTGATGCTGTAAGGCATATAGATGGTTGTCCGTCAAAATGACAACTGCCATTATTGCTCCGGGAGACGCAATAGATGGAATAGCTACCGGAAAAACAGTCACATGTTTGTAATCTGAAATCTTCTTTTTTTCCTGTTCAGGTTTTCCGTCTCCAAAAATCATGGTCAGGGCGAACAAAAACAGAATAACACCGCCGGAAATCTGAAATGCGTCCAGAGTAACATCCATTCCTTCAAATATTAGCTGCCCAGCAACTATAAAGAATAATAAAATCAGAAAGGCAACACCCGGAGCTCTAACTGCAATTTTTCTTTTGTTTTTAATGTCAAAATCTTTAGTAGCTTCAAGATAAACAGGAACGGAACCTATAGGATCAACCACGGCAAAAAGAAAGAAAAAGGTAGTGATTAACTCAGCCATATTATTTTATCTTTTTGGCATGAGTAGTGAATGAAACACCTTGATTTCCCTGCATTGAGTTCATGAGGCCCTCAAATAATGGTTCGGACAATTTAAAGGTGTTTTCCAATCAAATATAAAATTAGAACCCGTTCCTCCTTCTACATCTTTTTGAGCAATAACGATTTCAAGGGTTTCCATAGGTAAAATATATATAGGATAATCAAAATATGTTCTGATTTTTGAACCTTCAGTATTATAGTAGTCTGCCTTCAGAATGAAAATAGTATCTGATTCACTTACATTCCTTAAACTTATCAAACCTGTCAAATCATATTTTTTATTTTCATTGAAACTATACATTTGTGAATAAACAGAAAGGTAAGATTTCCCAAATATCAGAGAATCTTTTTTCCCAATATCTATCGCTCGATTTGCCCAGTTTTTTCATTCATTTCGACTTTCAATTGGGGCTGCATACATCCAATTATAAAAACCATCATTAAGAGTAATGGGTATTTCATTTTCATATTTTTAATTAAAAAAGGAAACTCTGTACAAATTAATACCATTTTTTTCCAAAAATAGGAAAAAACGGCAGATTTAAGTATTATTTAAAACACATTCTATTATTTGGACTTTTGTAAATCTGTTGAATCTAGTTGACTTCGAATATAATAAAATTAGTACAATCATTTATTAGATTATTGAATTGGCTGCCCAACGACCAAATGTCTTCCGATTGGAAAATATCTTAGAGTTTTCCTGATTTGTTACTATTATAAATCGGTCAGGCAGTTAATTTCCAGATTAAAGGATTCCACTCATTTGGTTATTTACTGTAAAAAATTCCAATGTCATTTTTCAGAAGATGGCAGCAATTTCAGGATGAGTGGTCTGATATACCGGTATATTACAAATCCTATACCGCTTATAACAAGAATAAATACCAACGGCAACACCGCGCCAAAAGTAAAAGTTGACCCCAGGACGTAGCCCAAAATAAATTCAGAATAGAATATCGGAATGATCAAAGAAAGGACGAAAAATATGTAAAGAACATTATCCAGAAAGAGGTCAAAGCCGGCAGTAAATGAGATGCAAACAGCCAGACCCATCAGAACACCTAATATGAAACGATTCAGGATTTTTGAATTTCCATTTTGGTATATCGAATCAGCAGTCTGACTTTCGATTCTGGCCTTAATTCTGCCGAGACAAATCCAGGTTAACGTCGGGATGATGAATGCACCCCACCAATTTGAGATTTCGGGAAGGTCTTTGTTTTGGAGAACATAATGGCCTGGCACGCCATCGTGAAAATATTGCCATAAAAGAAGGCTTAAAATAAGCGTAGTTACAACAACTGTGATGGGTATTAGAAGTTTCTCGAAGTGGATTTGTTTGGACATGAGATTGATTTAAATTGTGGTAAAAATTCCACGGAATATAGGTCGATTTATCATAAGGGATTTATTAATGAGCATCTAATTTGACAAAACACTTTTATTTGATATATCCCGGCCCATATAGTGGTGTTCCGCTTTTTGTGCCATTGTGTTTTCCATTTTCGATGACCAGTTGTCCATTGACCAGCACATATTTGAAACCGGCAGAAAACTGATGTGGATTTTCAAAGGTAGCTTTGTCAATCACTTCCTTTTCGTCGAAAATAACGATATCGGCTGCATATCCTTCTTTCAGGAGGCCACGATCTTTGAGTTGAAATTTCTGTGCTGCCAGCGAAGTCATTCTGCGGATGGCTTCTTCCAGTGAAATGACTTTTTCTTCCCGCACATATTTTCCCAGCACCCTTGCATTGGTGCCATACGTTCTCGGGTGGGGCATGCCGAGACCATTGCTTACACCTCCATCAGCACCAATCATATTGTAAGGATATTTCATGAAAAAACGGACATCATCTTCGTCCATACCATGATATACCATTTGGGCTCCTCCGGCTACCATCATATCAAGAATGGTCTCTGCTTCTTCTTTTGCTTTAGATTTTCTTCCTTTCAGTTTATTGATTTCTGAAATGCTTTTTCCGTTGTATGTGCTATCCGCTTTGTAATTGGCTACGACGGCATAGCTGTAATTTTTGTATTTATATTCTTTCAGTTGCGCCAGCATATCATCGATGATTTTTTTATGCGTTGCAGGGTCATTGATTCTTTTCTTTAAAGTATCACTTCCGCCAGCCAATGCCCAGTCCGGAAGGCGAACACCGAGATTGGTACTGCTGGCTGTATAAGGGTACTGATCGATGGTGACATCGTACCCATTCTTCCTGGCATTTACGATGAGGGCCAATGTCTCTTTGCTGCGCCCCCAGTTAGCTCTGTGACTAACTTTAAAATGGGAAATTTGCACAGAAATATTTGCCTGTATGCCGATATTGATCGCTTCGGTGATGGCTTCCACCACTTTTGATTCTTCATTGCGGATATGTGACGCATAGAGTCCACCATATGAGGCAGCAGATTTCGCCAGGCCAACGACTTCGGCTGTGTTGCTATACATGCCGGGCAAATAAATTAATCCTGTTGCCAATCCCACAGCTCCTTCCCGCATGGCTTGCGCTACCAGTTCTTCCATTTTCTTTTGTTCTTCGGGTGTAGCCAACCTATCATCCAGGCCTATCGTTTGTTTCCTCACGGTGTTGTGCCCGATCAGTGATGCAACGTTGATCGATGTGTGCATACTGTCCAGCTGTCGAAAAAATCTTTCATACTATCTGCTGAGCTGCCGCAGTTGCCGGTGATAACTGTCGTGACACCATCATATATGTAATTATCTGCCGTGGGTCGCTCGAATATGCCGCCTTCGATATGGGCGTGCACATCAATAAATCCGGGAGCCACGATCAGCCCTTTGGCATCAATCGTTTTGGAAGCTTGGGCATTTGATAATTTTCCAATGGCAACGATCTTTCCGTCTTTGACAGCAATATCGGCATAGTACCAGCTATTGCCAGTGCCGTCGATGATTTTTCCATTGCGGACGAGCACATCGACCATTTGTTGCCCCTTTATAATAAATGGGCATAGAAATAAGATGGCAATGATATTTTTCATTTTGACAAGTTTTGAGTTGATTTTTTTAATTAGGATTTATATGTTTATCCAAAGGTAGTCATCTATTATTTCTCCATTTTTGAATGTGGCATTTTTTTTAATACTTTCTAAATAAAACTCATTTTTTTCGAGGACCACTTGGCGGATTTGTTTTTTTCGTAAAAGTCAGCTTTAAACATTCCTATTCCCATCGATGCATCACTAGTATGTTGCGAAAGATCGGGATTTTCAGCCGCTTGATATGCGATCGTGGTTATGTTATTATTAACCGGAGATGTTGTTTTATTAGGGTAGCCTGTTGCCGGGTCTTCTTTTTTCTCGCGGGTAATATAATTGTATGCTGTAATACTTTCCAGTAAAAAGAATAAAACTCCTAATGCTTTGTTAAAATTAATTAGTGTATTCTGATTCACTTTTTAGGCAATAAATAATGATAATATAAAGGCGATTCCCGAGGAGACAAGGCCATAAAAAAGAACTATAGCTCCACCTGCTAGCATTTGATTTTTACCGGCTCCAACTAATTTTGAGACGTAAATACCCAAGAGAAAGAACACGATGACCATCAAGAAAGAAAATAGGATACTGGCAGGTGTAATTAGTCTTTTCATGGATTAAAAATTAACTTCTTTTGTGATGAGCTCTCCTTGTTTTACTTCCATAGTAATTATCTGGGTCTTTTTGGCTTTATGCACTCCAATGGGAACAACTTTTACTTTATACGTACCCGGATTGAGCAAAAATTTTGCTCCCCTGGTGTATGTTCGAGACCCAGCCAGGTTTTTACCTGAATTCGCTTCAATTATTGTGACCACAGCGTCAATATTTTCACCCTTAACTTTTGTGTATATTTGAAAATCTCCACTCTTAAAATCATTTGAAAGAGGTGTCACTTCTCCCGATTCAATGTTTACATTTGTAAATTCCTTCAATGTGTGTATCCCTTCCATGGTTCCCAATGCCTGAATTGTTACTTTGTAAATACCCGGATTTACTTCCACTTCTTTTGGTGCATTATAGGTTCGGGCTGATGATACTACTTTTCCATTCTGATCGAAAAGTTTGACAAGACAGTCCCAGTCTTTTCCATTGTTTGTAGTCTTAATACTCAGCTTTCCACCGTCAAAAGAAATGGTTTTATGTATGATTTTGTCATCAAAACTCTCGATGTTGGTAACAATAATCATATTTACATCAGTACCTTCCAAAGGTGTCACTTCAAAATTGTATTTACTCGGCGGCAAGTATAAAGAGGCTGTATCCCTATATGTTCTTACACTTATTGGTCTGCGTTTGGCTGCAATATCATAGGCTTTTACCAAGGCATCGATGGCTATGCCATTTTTAACAGCATATAAAGTAACATTTCCATCAGGTTCATCTACAGTCTTTGTTGTGGCATCATTCAAAACATCACCCAAACCTCCGGCATCTGCTGCATCGTAATAATTTCCATTGCCTGCTTCAGCAGCACATTTCAGTTGTTGAGAATCTGTTACTTTTATTCCAAACCCGATTATATGAAGTTTAAAATCAATTCCTTCTTTTTTAGCTGCTTTTACTACATCACAAATGTTTCCACCACAGGATTCAATTCCATCAGTAACCAGAATGATTGTGCCTTTAAGTTTTGTTTTCCTGAGCTTATCAATTACCAATAATGCTGAATATGCCAATGGTGTTTTTCCCAGTGGTTTTAATCCTTTGACAGATCGGTTCACGTCAGATTTAGTCCCATTTTCAATGTCAACCAAAAATTCAACGTCTTTGCAGTCATCTTTTGTCCGGTGACCATAGGCCACAAATCCAATTTTCTGATTATCGGGAAGGCTTTCTACAGAAGCAGTCAGTACCCCGGCAGCAATTTCCATTTTGGTCTTGCCTTGTATTTGGCCCCACATAGATCCACTGGCATCATATATAAATATAATTGGTGAAGGATTTTCAGCTTTGTCCTGTGCACTAATTTTAAATGTACCAATTAAGGCTATCAGAAAAAATGTTATTCTTATCATAATACACTATTTAAAGTTGACATCATCCTTGAGGACAAAATATATATATTATATTAAGGCAAAAGAACATTAAATAGTTCTGCTATAGTAACTTTTTTCTAAATTCAAATACCTAATCTTACCATATTTTTAACAGAATGATATTTCAAAGCCAGGCCAATACACCCTTTTAATTCTGTAACAGGAATTTTGTCTTCTAAATGAAATATTATAGCTCTGTTATTTTCATATCTAAAAGTATCGCCGTACACTTCTTTGAAAGTGGAGACAAGTTTGCTTGTACATTTGAAATACATGGCATAAAAATCCGGTGATTTAGTTTTCCAATCTATCCTGATGGTGCTTCCATTTTTTACCAAATAGCTTGGTTCTCCCCATTTTAATGTTTCTTCGATTTCTTCAATCGTGTCAATTTCAGTGGCAGTTTCAATGATTAATTTTCTTAAAAAAATTAACTTTGGTATGATCTCTTTTGGATAAGTTTGGTACTTTAAATGAATTTCATGACTCCTTTTTATTGTGAGTGTTTGCATCTGTTCTATTTTTATTCTAATTTGAAACCGATTTTTATATCTGCTTCAATATTGCAAAGCCTAAAATTATAGAATTATTTTAAATTGTCATTTTATCCCGGATTTTCTTAATTGATGTGGGAATAAACACCATCAATGGTTTTATTTTATTGGTCCTTTGGAAACTATGTTCCGGATGATCAAACTGCTCTTTCTGGGGGGTGGTACTTTGAGTGAAAGATTTTCATGGGAAGATCATCTTTCAGGCCGTAGGTAAATGTAAATTATACTACAGACAATAATAATAAAAGGCATCCTACATGGTAACGATTAAGAATTACTTTGGTTATAATTTAGCTTCTATTAATCATTTGCTGGATATTGAATTAATTGAATATTCTACAGATTTGTAACATAATGATTAACGATAAGGGTACTTAATTTTCGCGTTTGATTGATTAAATGTGTAGAAGGTATGATAAGTCTAATTTAATCACTTGAGTCAGGATGGCAAAGTCTTGGGCATATCAATATATATGGAAAGTTTCAATAAATAGTCATACGAAGCATCCATTTTGATTAGCATATCGATTTAGTGAGGTCTGAGAACTATGGGTTAGCAAAAATTCGGTAGGGTATTATTGAGATTAAATTCATTTTTGGCGTTAGGGATTTTGCAATTCATCACTTGCTTCATGAATACAACGAAAATTTAGTTGTAGGTTGTTGCTTTTATTTTAATGACATAGAGAATTATGTCTATACAGCTAACCCATATTAAAAAAGATGCAAAACTAATTTTTTGAGTCACCGACAAATGAACAAGAAACTTCCCTTTCATTTTACATATTTTTCAAATTCATTTCATGCATTTTTACTACGTCCCAACAAAATGGGATCTCTAATTAATTGAATTATGAATAGCTATAGTTGCAAATAAAGTAAATATATGCGCCAAAAACCATTTACTTATTATATAACTTTACAAGATATCGAATTGGTTATATATTTGTATTGAGAATACTCTTAAATTAGTAATACACAATTTCTATGCTTACTGCGACCCGTGAACAACTCAAAAAAACAAGTACACCAACCATTGCCACCATTTTGTACAAATTTGGCCTTAGGAATCAATTCATTCAAGAGGTCAGGCCTTTGGCTTTGGGAAAACCTAATATGGTCGGAGAAGCATTTACCTTGAGATACATTCCGGCTCGGGAAGATTTAAATCCCATTACAGTATTTAGAGATCCCAAGCACCCGCAGCGGGTAGCAGTAGAAACATGCCCGGAAGGTGCGGTTCTGGTGATGGATAGTCGAAAAAGTGCGCGGGCGGCCTCCGCGGGATCCATCCTGATTACCCGACTTATGATTCGTGGAGTAGCCGGAGTGGTCACCGATGGCGGGTTCAGAGATTCAAGCATTATTGCCGCTCTTCCTTTTCCATCTTTTCACCATGCGCCTTCGGCTCCTACAAACTTAACTTTAAATCAGGCTCTTGATATCAATGTGCCCATCGGATGCGGTGATGTAGCCGTATTTCCAGGAGATGTCATTGTTGGCGATGATGATGGCGTTATGGTGATACCGGCGCACCTGGCCGATATTGTCGCCGAACAAGCCCAGAGCATGGAATTATACGAAGCATTCGTCACAGAAAAAGTATCTGAGGGTCGATCGATCATTGGGCTCTATCCACTTACTTCTGATGAGAATATAAAAGATTTTGAATCCTGGAAGGAAGGGAAATAGGATGTGTATTGCTCGTACTCAGAAGGTATTTTATCTTCTTCTTAGAGAGTTTAGTAATAATTCAATCAAGTGATTTTAAACTACCTTCAGAGACATAACTCTTTTAAACTTAAACATACTTGATTTTTATTTATGTGATACACTAAGGGTTAAGTCAAGAGCAGCAGCCGATTTGAGTTCAGAATCTTTGTCCGAACGAGCCCTAAGATTTTAGCTGGAATCTGCCGTTGTGATTAAGCTCCAAGCTCACTATTACTTATTGATTTCGTTATGACAAATAAATTAATATCCTTTATCTTTCATTTTTTTTGCAAAATCCTGGCCTATTTTCATACCCCATTGTTGTCCGACTTGCATAGATTCTTGCACAATCAAAGGAGTCTTTAATGCAAATTTCTTACCCACAGGTGTTTCATAAAACTTTATTAACTCTTTTAAGTCTTCTATCGTCATGTGTTTCTGATAAACTGGCACTATCAATTCCAATAAGTCATTAATGGACGTATTTTTGAATTCTGCTTCAAATGAAGTCCATGTTTCTTCATTAACAGCTGAATATTGTTGTTTAAACATTGTAAACATTTGATTAATTGCTGCATGATAGCTTTCTTCTGATCCCGATATTTTTAACATTTTTTGCAATGTTTCTTTATAATCATCATGAGTCTGCCCAAATGATACAAAAGTCATGATGATAAACAGTGAAAGAGTCGAAATTAATTTTTTCATGTTATTATTTTTAAAATTAATTATGTAATTTTTTGATTCTCTTAATAAATAGGTTGATAATATTATGTTGAATAGTTAATCTGCAGCCAAAATATCTGTTTTACAGGTCAAATCTAGTGATTAATATTAATATTGATATTGGAAAGTGCCAAACTTGAATTTTGTAAAATAGGTGGAAGAGCAGAAATTTAATTTTAGACCATTCTCAAATAAATTGTATAATTTTATGATCTTAAACTAAAAAACATGTACACTTTTCGATACTTCACAAAAACGATCCTCCTGACCATATTGATATCCATATCTCTGCAAGGTAATTCGCAAAACACAGACAACCCTTATATCGACACCATTCAGTATAAAAAACTATCGGTGAATCCCAGTCTGACAAATCCGGCTATTTATTATTGGGATACATCGCATGTGGTATATTATGATTCCGGCATAAAGTCCAATAAAATCTTATTGTGGTTGGCTGGTACAAATGGTATTCCGCTGAATGTTCCGGTTGATTTTTTTAATACGGCGCTTAGTCAGGGGTATAGGATTGTTGCATTGTCGTATATCACTGTGCCTGCAATAGCTCAGGTTTGTGTAGGTGACGTATTGGATTCGGACATTGATTGTGCAGCCAGATTTCGTCAAAGACGTATTTATGGTGATAACGACTTTTCGCTGATCAGAGATGAGCCACAAGATGCAATAATACCAAGGTTTTTTAAACTGCTGCAGTGGTTGGAAAAAAATGATGCCGACGGAAATTGGTCTCAATACATAAACACAAAAGAATCGAAACCCATGTGGAATAAGATAGTCATTGCCGGACAATCTCAGGGTGGAGGTATGGCAGCGTTTATTGGCCAGCATGAAACATTGGCAGGAGTGATCAGTTTTTCCGGGGGTTGGGATTATTCCAATTCAAAAGAAAAGAAGATAGCCGCATGGTACTTTAATAAAGCCCAAACTCCATTAAAAAACTGGTATGTGACCTATCACGTTAATGAAATGGCAGCAAAGCAGTTGAAAGAAATCAGTACATCTTTAAAGGTACCTGAGACCCATATTTTTGCTTTGGATAAGCCATTACTTAATGAAAATGCCTCAAAAGAAAGAACAAATCCTTATCATGGGGACGGTATTAGAAATATAGCTTATAAGCCAATTTGGATAACAATGCTTGGCAAAGGTATTTATAAGAAATAGGAGATAATAGCGGCATGAAATGATCTGAAAACCATTATAATAGGCGAAAGTATGCTGAATAAAAATGATAAAATCACTGGCTGATATTGGCATAACCCATCTGTGTAATATGAATAATAGATAAAATAAGTTACCAATTTTCTGGATGAATCTATATTAAAAATGTTGGATACTGATTACACTTTTACCACCTGAACCCTAGCTTCCTGTAGTGCCGCATTGCCCCCATATCTGTAAGAAGGTCATTAGCGAGTGCATTGGCGGTATTGCCACCTTCGACCAGAGATAGCCAATATCCCTGTGGCATACAGACCGCTCCCAAAATTAAAGGATAGTACGGCTTCACCCCCATTTTTATTAATGATAGATTGCAATTTTATAGCTATTTCTGAGATAGCTTTTTCTCAGGAGATGGGTTCAAAGTCACCTGTCCCTTTTTTGCCTGATCTTTTTAGTGGAGAAGAATTCTGTTGGGATTAAAAGCTATGTCGTTAGGGAAGTTATCCATCTTATTGCACAGCTTACCGGTAGTGTATGGGTTGTCAGAACTGGCCTTAAATTCGGTAATCTCTCCTTTTGAAACTTTCATCTGCCGGCTGCATCGGTCGTGACAATCGAGATAACGGGCTCCATGGATTGTCTTAATATTATCTGCATAACATCCGGTACTTGCGACTAAGGGAATAGTAGCCAGACCAGCTCCCACGGCTCCACTGACACTTAACTCTACAAATTTTCTTCGGTTGATAAGGTTGCCCGGTGATACTTGCATTTGATAAGATATTAAAGTGCTATTATGGATTAATTTAATAAGTATGAACCAAAATATGGAACATTATTTAGAGGTGTGTTATTTTGTAAGAGGGAGTCATAATAAATTGTACAAATTTGATCATCTGCTGCGCTATTCTCATTCCCTTAAAGAGAGAATCCTCTTATAAAACTTTGTTTTCCCCTTCAGAGCTTGTAATGACTTTGTTTGGGATCTGACGTAGAAAGTGTTATTTGTCATACAGAGGTGTGACATTATGATTTGATCTATAACACTAATTTTGTTAGCAGCCGGCTCCTATTATCGGGCTTAAAAAATGCTCCCCAAAGTATTTATTGGGTATTTTCTGATTTAATCAATTTCATGAATACCAATAAGAAGAAAATGAAAAAAAGCCAATCATTTATGCCATAGACAGCATAAAACATACCAGCCATTTTATCTTTGGCAAAAACATCTGATACATTATTATTAAGCATCCATTGTATCCAGACAAAACCATAAATAAATTTTTCAACAGCAAATACGACTGCCAGCCATTTTACATTATGAAAATTATTTGCAACTGAAATGTAGGCTAAACCCCATACTACAATCATTAATAATCCGAAATTTGACATCACAACCGGATCATATTCAGGAATCACAGAATTAGTAAAAAACCTGGAAAAAACTAATACTGACATATTCATTAATCCGGCAATAACAAATCCTTTTTTAATTGTTTCACTTTTTAAATTCATCTTCAATTTGTTTTATGTTAAAAATATTTGATGATTACATTTACCTATTGATTCAACAGGACATAGGTGGAGTTTAGGTTATATTAGCATTAAGTTTTCCCTTCTTGTGAGAAATTGTCATTATTGCTGTCCTCTGTCCATTCATACTCGATTTGTTGCGCTACTTGTCTTGCGATAACGATTCCATGCAAGTCTTTCAAAAAATTCAGAGTCATATCCATGCCTGCACTCACACCTGAAGAAGTATAATATTTACCATCAACCACCCACCTGGCTTTCCTTACCCAATTGACATTATTGCCATTGGTAATAACCCAATCAAATGCAATTTTATTAGTAGTTGCATTTTTAAAATCGAGCAACCCAGTCTTCGCTAAAAGCGCACTTCCCGTGCAGACTGTGAGAACATATTTACTCCATTCAGATATTTCAAGAATGGCATTTAAAAGTGCAACATTGTTGACTTCTGTTCGGGTGCCATACCCGCCGGTGATCAAAAAAATATCAGCGCCAGCTTTAATTTCTTCCAGCTTTTTGGTAAAAATTGTAACTCCATGGCTATTGGATATATCTCCGCCTGATAGTGAATAGAATTTAATCTTATAATCATTTTTAAGGCGGCCAAAAACTTCCACCGGACCAAAAACATCTAATGTCTCAAATTCATCAAAAAGCATTATAGCTACTTCCATCTTTTCTGGTCTCTGTTTTTGATTAGTAATATTTAAATGGCCATATTTATTATGTATATTCTATTCATCGCTTCATTAATTTGTAATGACATACAATGCAGATGCTGTATCCGTTAGATACCATAAATATACATCACCATTATCCAATTAATGTCCTGTTGCTCACATTTATTTTATCAGGGTTTCATTTTATCAAAAATGGTCATGTACATAGAAGATATTATGTTTTTGATATTACAAATTTGACCTCCATGCCTCTATTTTAAGCAATCATCACATTAAAGTATAATTTTGTCTGGCAGTGATGTACAATTTTTTTTGTATAAATTTTGTTAAGTTTATAGCAAATAATTTATTTATGGTCAATTGTGCGGAAACAAATATTAACCCATACAAACCCAGACCAGACAAACTTTGGGATAAACGCAAGGCTATCCATCTTTTCCGACGTACGTCTTTCGGAGTTGATCTAACCACCATCAAAGCCAGTCTCAACCTGGATCCGGTCTCAGTCGTTAATAAAATTGTGGATGATGCCAGAACCCTTCCACCTACAGCCCCTCCTTCCTGGAGCAATTGGACTCTCAGCAATTACAGTTCTAATCAAGATATCAGAATTACCCAGATCGGAAGTCAATACATGGAGTGGAATACCCAATGGATAAAGGATATGATCAATAATGGACTAAGGGACAGGATGTCTTGGTTTTGGTCCCAATCATTTTGTCACCAAACTGGAAACTTATTTTTGTCCATCATGGATGTACAGATATCATGCCCTTTTACAGAAACATGCTCTTGGCAATTTCAAGACCTTTGTGTATGAGATGGGCCTGACGCCCGCCATGCTTATCTTTCTAAATAATATTCAAAATACCAGGTTCCAGCCTAATGAAAACTATGCAAGAGAATTGTTGGAATTGTTTACGCTGGGAGTTGATAATGGATATAATCAGTCAGATATTGTCAATGTTGCGAGGGCTATATCCGGATGGAATGGCATCGATCAGACAAATCTTTGTGGTGAAGTGGCATTTATACAACCCTATTGGGATTCGGGCCAAAAGACTATTTTTAGCAAAACCGGTGCCTGGGGATATGCCGATGTCATCAACCTTCTTTTTGATGAACGCCCTGTACAAATCAGCGAATATATAAGCCGCAAACTTTATTCCAACTTTGTTAATCCTGAAGTCTCCGAAGACATGATTAAACTCCTCGGGAAAGTATTCAGAGACAATAATTTTGAGTTGGCGCCACTTATGAAAGCTATGTTGAGTTGCGAGCACTTTTTTGATGATGCTTCTGTAGGGACAATCATACCCGGACATATTGAATACTTACTAACCTTTGTCAATGAAATAGGGTACTCTGAACAGTTGGAATTATATACCGCCATTGGCTATAGTGCTGCCGAATACAACCAGCAAATGTTCAGTCCTACTGACGTAGCAGGATGGCCTGGGAACAGACTATGGGTCAATTCCGGATCCTTTCAATACCGGGCTGAAAGTATCTTAAACATCATGTCTTATTACTATGCAAAAAATGGGAATAAGCTGGAAGAGCTCCGTACTTTGGCTAAAGAGCTGATCAATCCAGGCGAAAACAGCCCAACTATCATTTGTAATGCAATCATAGATCATTTCCTGCCTAACGGCTTACAAAAGACGGTAGATTATGAAGATGCTCTTGTCGTTTTTAAAGCGGAAATACCTGAAAATTATTTCCAGTCCGGTCAGTGGAATCTTGACTGGGAATACGCACCGGCACAAGTACTGTATCTCATTAACTATCTGGCCAATTTACCTGAGTTCCAATTAAAATAACAGGAGATGAAAAAGCAAAATCAGTATAAAAGAGTTACTAACTTATCGGATATTTCAGCCCATGATGAGGATCACAAATTATGGAATCGGAGGAGCTTTTTGCAAACTATAGGGTTAGCAGGTGGTGTCGGTATTGGGCTTGGAGGTTTCGGCATTTCGGCATTGGCTTCAGCTCATTTATCTATGTCTTTTGGTGGGAATAATGACAGAATCCTGGTCCTCATCAGA
This sequence comes from Saprospiraceae bacterium, assembly GCA_016722285.1. Lineage (GTDB taxonomy): Bacteria > Bacteroidota > Bacteroidia > Chitinophagales > Saprospiraceae > OLB9. The sequence continues at coordinate 108,004 of JADKGI010000016.1, read as the reverse complement.
CTCAAAGGTGGCAATGACGGACTCAATATGATAGTTCCCGTCTTTGATTATGGCACATACAAAGCCAATAGGCCTACGATTGCTATTAATCAAAGCGATCTCATTGGATTAGATAATAATAATATGTTTGCCATGCCTAAAAGTATGGCTCAACTTAAGCCAATGTGGGATAAGGGGGCCATGAAGATCATCAATTCCTGTGGTTATCCTGATCATAATTTGTCTCATTTTACATCTTCTGATATTTGGAATTCTGCCAATGAAAATATACAACAAGATCAAAATAAATCCGGTTGGTTAGGCAGATATTTACTAAATCGAAATCCTGACTATCTCACCAATCTACCTGAAGTACCCGGAGCTATCAAAGTAAGCAGTGGCAGTAGCATCACATTTCAGAATCCTGATAGAATAGATTTAGCGGTCAACTTCAATACGCCTGAAAAACTTATAGATGTGGCAGAAAAAGGATTCATCTTTGATACTTTCAATTTACCAGATGATTGCTACTATGGAGAGCAGGTAGGTTACTTGCGTTCTATTCTCAATATCACCTATAAATATGCTCCCAATATTAAAAAAGCTTATTCAAATTCTTCCAATGTCGTAAATTATAGCAACAATGAACTCAGCAGACAACTCGCTATTGTAGCAAGGCTGATCAAGGGTAAACTCGGAACCAAATTGTATATGGTGACGCTGGATGGTTTTGATACACATGAAAATCAGAATGTAAATCATCCCAAACTTATGAATACAATATCTTCAGCTATCAGTGAATTTTATAGTGACTTGGAATCAGGTGACATCGCTAATGAAGTTCTGTCAATGACTTTTTCAGAGTTTGGACGTCGTATTAGAGAAAACGAAGGCGGTACAGACCACGGTACTGCTGCGCCCGTTATGCTTTTTGGCCCCGCACTAGAAGGTCACGATATATTAGGTAAAAATCCTGATTTAAATAATGTAGATGCCGCCGGAAACCTTAAATTTGATACTGACTTCAGGTCAATCTATGCTACCCTGCTTGAGTCGTGGCTTTGTATTGATGCCGCTTCGGTGGATGATATTCTGGGTGATTCGTATGAAAGAATTCCTCAATTAGGGCTTGACTGTCTCAATGTTAATTCTGTTGAAACCACATTGATCCAATCTATTAAACACAAAGCAAAATTAAATGGAAATGGTTCATCGATTATCGAATATACATTGTCCAGACCGGGGATGGTAGAAGTTGATATTCTAACAATAATGGGGCAAAAAATCACCAATTTGGTTCACGAATACCAAAGCGAAGGATTACATGAAGCGGTTTTTATCAACCAAAATATCGGTCTGAGTGGGGCGATATATGTCTATAGGATAAAAAGTGGAAGAAGCATTGTTAGCGGAAAGTTTGTAGTTGTAAATTAGAAGATTGAGCCGAAAGAAGTAAATTCATAAGATCAAATGTGTATAAACCGAAAATGACTGAGAATTTCTTCTTAAGAAATAAGTACTAAACTAATTGGTAGCAGAAGGGTTACTTATGCTGAAATATGTTCAATTTGAAAGCAGAAAAATACGATATTGTAATCCTTGGCGCAGGACCTATAGGGATGGCATGTGGCATTGAAGCGAAAAAGACTGGACTAACTTACATAATCATTGACAAAGGATGTTTGGTAAATTCCATTTATCATTACCCGCTCAATATGACTTTTTTCTCTACTTCAGAAAAGCTTGAGATTGGGAGAGTACCTTTTATCTCCCACCAACCAAAACCTAACAGGCAAGAAGCTCTGGAGTACTATCGACGAGTTTGTACCAGCTGGGATCTGAATGTTAGTCTGTACAACAAAGCGACACAAATCACTTCCTCTGGATCAGGGCATCTGGTACAATCTGAAAAGGAAGCTATCAGGCTGGATCAATAATAATGGCATTGGGATTTTATGATTTACCCTACTTGTTGAATATACCGGGTGAAAAATTACCCAAAGTAAAGCATTATTACGATGAACCGCATCCATATTTTGGCCAACATATAGTCGTCATTGGAGCGGCAAATTCAGCGGTAGATGTTGCTTTGGAGACTTGGCGCAAGGGAGCTTTTGTAACGATGGTGATTCGTGAGGATGAGATCAGGCAATCTGTCAAATACTGGTCCAGACCGGATATTATCAATCGCATTGCTGATGGCTCCATTAAAGCATATTTTCTATCTGAGCTCACCCGAATTACACCTAAATCAGTAGAAATAAATACACCGGACGGTTTGGTCAAACTGAAGAATGATTTTGTCATGGCCATGACTGGATACCAACCTCCTTTTGAATTTATGACATCAGCAGGAATAAAATTTAATGATGACCCCGACAGAACTCCAGTATATGATGAAAATACGATGGAAAGCAATGTAAAAAATCTCTACCTTGCCGGTGTGCTTTGCGGCGGACTAAAAACCAACAAATGGTTTATTGAAAACTCAAGGGTTCATGCCGAAATGATCATCAGGGACATTTTCAAAAAAATAAATGCTGGATAGTCAAATCCCAGAGAAGTGCATTTTAGGATGGTAATTCTTAAAAAAGTACCATAATCAAATCACCCGGATAGAATACCATCACTTTCCGGTATCGTACACTTTATTACCTTCAAACATAGTCCAGATGACTTTGGTGTCTCGCATTTCTTCCGGAATGACGGTAAGTACATCTCTGTCCAGTAATATCATATCTGCCATTTTACCAGCCTGTAATGAGCCGATTTTTTTTTCAAGACGTAAGGCTTTTGCTGCTTCAGATGTATAGGCAAACAGCATTTCCATTCTAGGCATACATTGGGTACTATCCAGCACGCCTAACGGGCCTTTTCGGGTCTCTGCCCTGTAGATGGCTTTAAAAGGATTGGCAGTAGTCACCGGCCAGTCGCTGGCACCCGTTATGGTAGCACCGGCTTGCAGCATGGAACGGACCGGATATTGCCACCGAAAAAGGGTCGGGTCAATATATGGTTTGACAATATCAATCGTCGTGGGATCACCCAATGCCCAGAGCAACTGAAAAGAAGTGAGTACATTGAGTCGTACAAAACGCGTAAAATCTGACAGCTTCACTATCTGAAGATGTGTGATCGTATGCGGTATAGTTTTATTTTTATTGGCTTTGCGCACTGCTTCAAATCCATTGAGCGTTTCTGTAACTGCCCGATCCCCGATAGCGTGGACATGCACAAGGAGGCTGGCTTTGTCTGCCTGAATGGCAAAATCGGCAAATTTTTCAGGGTCTATGAGCAAATCGCCGTAAGAAGTGGTGCCGGAATATGGAAGAGACAAAGCCGCAGTATGGGTAGGGTGCTCGACCACACCGTCTGCGAACACTTTAAATCCAATGATAGAAAAATCAGGGGCGTTGTACTCCTTTTGCAGGGCTTTCAGTTTGCTGATCTGAGCTTGTGGGTCTCCATTAGGATCTGCAACAACAGTTCCCGCAATGTGTGCTGTTAGCTTGCCTTTATTGATCAGGTACCGGTACCAGTCCAGGTTGTTCACATACGATCCGTTGAATGAATTGACCGACGGGTCAAGCCAGGCAGTAATACCAAATTGATTATTATATTCCATGGCTTTTTCAGCGGCCTGACCAAATTGCGTTTCGACCACCAAAGCTGATTTAATTTTCTGATAACCGCTTTCGGAAATAAATCCATTGGGCTCACCATTATTGCCCGTGCCAAAATATTGCCTTTCAGGTGATTTCAAAGATGCAATATACTCTTTTGTAACGCCTGATTTGTGAAGCATGGCATTATTTGACCAGGAAGTATGCCCATCCGAACCCCTCAATACTATCGGTTGGGATTCAAAAACACCTTTGTTTAAAAGATCCATTATTTCATATAGATGATCCCATAAAGTAATGTTTATTCCATAAATCACCAGGACATCACCTGTCAGTCCTTCACTGTTTTCCAGACATTTTTTTGCATAGGTCACAAGCTGTGCAACATCCCATGATTCGTCATTGGTATTTGCCTTAACCAGGCTTTTGCCACCGCTGATACCATGATTGTGTGTATCGATGATACCCGGCATGATGAATCCTCCATTCATATTTATTCGTTCTGCTGAAGGGTTGACTTTTTTGATGACATCTTCATAGTTGCCTACAGCTAATATCCATTTGCCGTTGATTGCGATGGCTTCAGCATAAGGTTTCAGCCTGTCACCTGTAAATATTCTGGCATTGTAATACACGGATTGCTGCCCGTGGCAACAAAGGACCGTCAAAATTAAAATTCCAAACAAAATTGACTTCATTAAATCTTTCACTTTGTGTATCTTTCTTATCGATCCGTTAATTTGATACTCATAACTTTCTTTTGATATTTCTTCATCCAATCTATATGCTAATTATGATCATAGGTGGCATGGTTTGTCTTTCGCTAATTTTACATTTCAAAACTTTTTATCCGTAAATATACTATTCTTGAGGTTTCAAACTAAAGTCTTAGCCTAAATGCAATGGACAATTTTACTCATAAAAATCAAAATAGACCCATTATTTCCCCATTTTTATTATCTCCAAATGCTGCCTTAAGCATCACTCCTGATGTATAAATCACTACAACCATCACCACCCACCTTAATGTATCCAATGGCAATGACTTTACTATCAGTGCTGCAATGAGCACGGCAAAGATCGCTGGAATAGCCATAGCAATAGCAGCTTTGCGGTTGTATGCCCCTTCTTTTATGAACTTTACCGAAGCTGGCGGCATCAGGAAGGCACAAGATCCCATCATAATAGGAAATGCTACTTGAGGCGACAGCCCCAAAGCAAATACCAATGCCATGCATGGTGCATAAAGACCAATACCGGCAGTCATCAATGCTCCAAGTATGAAATTGACAGATATTGCTATAACGAGTTTCAAATCATGTAGGCCAATGGCACTTCCACCACCCTGAATCCACTGCATTTTACCGGCAAACATAAAACCCGCTGTTACCAGTAATGCAACGCCCATGGTCAATTGAATTTTCTTTTCGGGCAATTTGGAAACAATCCCAGCTCCTATTATAGCACCCGCCATAGCAGAAATGAGCATCATTAATAAAGTAACGGGCTCAACTTCTATGACAGTTATAAAAATTATAGCCTGAATTAATACCGGAATTGTATTGGCGACATTCATAGTGCCCGGAATAACACGATCTTCTGTTTGTTTCGTAAATTTTAATAAGGCCGTTTGTGGCGCAAATGCACCGATCCCCAATACATCAAAAAAATTTACCACAAAACCTATCAGACCTGTCTTTATCCAACTCACCGGCTCGAAGTTATTTTTATGTTTTGTTACATCCTTAATCAGTATAACACTATACCAGATGGTTAAAACAGCCAGGGAAATCCATATGAAAGTGATCATTTAGAGCCTAATTTGGTGTTGAAAAATCTTCAAATTAATTTTACAAATATCAAAGTGTTTAAAAAAAATTAAAATTAGTAAAAGAATTCAGGAATGAAACTAATTTTACAAATTGGTATGTAACACCAGTGCTAAAAACCAGATATTTTAATTTTTCTGACTCTTCAACATACTTAGAATGAGCCGTTACCTATTGTTTGTATTGTTTTTTACAATAGTCATTTTTCACTCTAATCTTGTCGCTCAGGATAAAAAACTAACCTTAGAAGACATATATACCCGTAATATTTTTCGATCCAAAGGTGTGGGCCAATTGAGGTGGATGAAGGATAATAAAAGCTATTCTAAACTTGAATTCAATTCAGTAGCAAAGGGAAATGATATTGTTCGTTACGATGTGACAAGTGGCATAAAAACCATACTGGTGAATGCCAATCAATTATTGCCAAAAGGAGCTGACAAACCACTGACCATAGATAATTACATATGGTCTGATGACAATAGCAAGTTGTTGATATTTACCAATACCAGAAAAGTTTGGCGGCAAAATTCAAGGGGTGACTATTGGGTCTTAAATATGGTCAACGGCAAACTAACTCAATTGGGCAAAAAACTGGAGGAAGCGGCACTGATGTTTGCTAAATTTTCACCTGATGGCAGAAGAGTAGCATATGTAAGCAAACTGAATATCTACACTGAAAATATTGCCACTGGCGTCGTCACTCAGTTGACCAAAGATGGTGGCAAAAACATCATCAACGGTACTTTCGATTGGGTTTATGAGGAAGAACTGAGTGATAGAGATGGTTTTCGATGGAGCCCAGATGGTAAAAATATCGCTTACTGGCAATCGGATACTAAGGGTGTAGGCACTTTTTATATGATAAATAATGTAGATTCCAACTATTCTGTGCCCATACCCTTGCCCTATCCTAAAGTGGGCACCGCAAATTCTGCGGTAAAAGTTGGGGTAATCTCTGCGAGTGGCGGTCAAACTAAATGGTTTAAAGTACCTGGAGATCCCCAGAATAATTATCTGGCGAGAATGGATTATATCCCAGGTTCAAATGAGGTGATGATACAGCAATTGAACCGTTTGCAAAATACAAATACCGTCTGGGTAGGCAATACTAAAACTATGGCACTCAATAATATTCTTAAAGACAAGGACGAAGCCTTCCTGGACATTCATGATAATATAGTTTGGCTGGACAATACAAAGGCATTTACCTGGACCAGCGAGAAAGATGGGTGGATGCATTTGTACAAAGTATCCAGAGACGGTAAAGAAATGCAGTTGATCACCAAAGGAAATTTTGATGTGGTCAATATTAATTGTATCGACCCTGCAGGGGGCTATGTGTACTACATTGCTTCCCCCGAAAATTTCACCCAGCGCTATCTCTATCGAAGCCGCCTGGATGGAGTCGGCGAAGCCGAAAGAGTTTCACCTATGGATATGCCTGGGCAGCACTCCTATCAGATCTCTGCCGACGCAAAATATGCAATACACAATTTTTCCAATGCCAACACACCAGCACGAACATCCATCATTGATTTATCTACTCATAAAGAAATAAAATTGTTGGAAGACAATGCTGCTCTAAAAGTAAAAATGAATGAGCTGGGATTGCGTCCCAAAGAGTTTTTTAGAGTGGACATTGGCGATGTGGTGTTGGATGCGTGGATGATAAAACCCAAAAATTTTGATGAACAAAAAAAATATCCTGTCATCTTTCATGTGTACGGAGAGCCGGCCAGTTCTACTGTTCAGGACAACTGGAATACCGGAGATAATTTCTGGCATCAATACCTGGCCAATGAAATCGGTTGTGTGGTGATAAGCATCGATAACCGGGGAACTAAAGTGCCAAGGCCGTGATTTCAGAAAATGTATCTATCGCCAGATCGGTTTGCTGGCCGCTGATGACCAGGCTGCTGCAGCAAAAAGATTATGACGATGTATCCATTTATTGACTCCAATCATACCGGCATCTGGGGGTGGAGTGGTGGCGGGCAAATGTCACTGCACAGTATATTCCGTCATGGCGACGTATTTAAAACTGCCATTGCTGTTTCCTTTGTTTCTATGCAGACATTGTACGACAATATATATCAGGAAAGGTACATGGGTTTGCCGGATGACAATGTAGAAGGCTACCGTGAAGGGTCTCCTTTGACGCATGCTAAAAAATTGGAAGGCAATCTTATGATTATTCACGGGACTGCTGATGATAATGTACATTACCAAAATTTTGAAATGCTGGTGAATGAACTGATAAAATATAATAAGCTGTTTTCCATGATGTCTTATCCAATGCGGGATCATGGCATCAACCAGCGGGAAAACACCACATTGCATCTTAGACGTACTATGGAGCAGTATTGGAAAAAGAATTTGTAACTTAGCAGTCATAATAAAAAATAAAAAGATGAGCACATACCCCAGCATATTTAATGACGTCATAGGCCCTGTAATGAGGGGACCATCAAGTTCTCATTGTGCAGCTTCTTTACGCATAGCTCGATTATGCAGAGACTTGATGGATGAAAACATCAAAGACATTTTAATAGAATTTGACCCCAATGGTTCTCTGGCTACTACTCATAAGAGTCAGGGGTCGGATATGGGACTATTTGGTGGTTTCCTTGGTTGGGAAGCCCATGATGAACGATTGCCAGAATCAGACAAATATCTGGAAACAGCCGGTATCAATGTAAAAATTGACATTGTTGACATCGGAAACTGCCATCCAAACCTGTATAAAATCACTTTGACGAACAGCAAAGAACAACGGAAGCTTTCTGCTATATCCACTGGCGGGGGCATGATAGAAGTGATTGAAATAGATGAACTGCCCGTTTCCATGGCAGGAGATTATTTTGAAACACTCATCTACTGCCAGCAGCCAGAGAGTATAATGCAGTTTTTGAAAGCGTCAGTCACCTATGATGACATGGTTTTTCATGATGGTTCCAATAGTTTTATTGAGATAAAAGCACAGTCTTTTTTTGGAAACTACGATCCTAAAAGAACTTCAAGAAATGGAAGGGGTTTTATCAATAAAACAGCTAAATCCTGTATTGCCTGTGATGGCACGTAAAGATCTGCAAGTGCCTTTTATTACCTGCAACAAAATGCTGGAATATAATAGAGATAAAAACAAAGAGCTCTGGCAATTGGCCACCGATTATGAAATGGCCAGAGGAAATATCTCTGCCGAAGAAGTATTTGAAAAAATGCGAAATATCATTCACATTATGGGTGATGCCATAGTATCGGGCCTAAAAGGTACTAAATATGCAGACCGTATTCTGGGATCTCAGTCGCCGCAATTTAAGGAAAAAATGGATGCCGGGGCATTGGTAGGTGGCGACGCCAACAATCGCATCATCTTGTACACCAGTGCTATGATGGAAGTAAAATCATCCATGGGTGTAATCGTTGCTGCGCCTACTGCCGGAAGTTGTGGTGCTCTTCCAGGAGCTTTGTTCGGTATTGCCCATTCATCAAAATTGCACGAAGATGACATCGTAAAAGCCATGTTGTCAGCTGGTTTGATTGGTGTATTCATAGCTGTACATGCTACATTTGCTGCAGAAGTAGGCGGATGCATGGCCGAAACAGGATCAGGGGGAGGAATGGCTGCTGCTGCCATCGTAGAGATGAAAGGTGGCACACTAGATCAATCTATTTCTGCTGCTTCATTGGCATTGCAAAATTCATTGGGCATCATCTGTGATCCGATCGGCAATCGTGTAGAAGCTCCTTGCCTGGGAAGGAATGTGATGGCTGCGACGAATGCGGTGTCGTGTGCAAATATGGCCTTGTCTGATTATGAACACCTGGTACCACTGGATGAAGTGATAGAGACCATGAAACTGGTAGGTGACCAGATACACCATACATTGAGATGTACCAATCTTGGTGGACTCTCCATCACCAAAGCAGCCAAAAAAATAGAAGCGATGCTGGAAGAACAGCCTCAGCAATTTTTTAAGAGTTGTTAGGTTTTGTAAATTGTCCAATAATAACAGGATCATTTGACGAAATAATATTATGAAAGACAAAGAATCCCACAGCGAATTAATTTTGCTGGCCGATTGGCTTAAAAATTTGATAGAACGAGCTGTAAATATTCAATCAGAGGATGACGAATTCCACATAGGTGTTCTGCATGGCTATTATGAATGTATTTCACACATCTTGAGTAATATCGATGGCCTCAACCTTTGGGATAAGCTCAATGATAGTTACTTAGAAGGTTTTAAACCTGATTCCTTAATTAACGGTACAGCGACAAACCCATTTAAGAAATGAGGGAGATTTGTTATATAAATGCGTATGATGCTTTGGCTCCTTTATCTGATCTGTCGCATATGATGAAAAATAATACCCCATAAATTAAGAAAATAAAAACAATCATTTTCAATCTGATTTTCTTGAGCAACATAGCATTATCTCAAAATGACTCTATCAAGAAGCGAGACGCATGTTTTTTGGAGTGAAGACTATAGCGTCCAGATAAAAGACTTTCAAGATACCGCAAAGTCTTCAAAAAACGTGGCCTGGTGTGAAAATAATAACTTATGTTGGGGCGCATATACAGGATTGTTTTCTGTGATGGATATATCAAAAAACAAAAAAGATGAATAAACGAATTGTTCCCATCCTTTTCCTGCTGATCACTTTCTTTATACAGTTGTCAGCTCATCATACCAACTTTTCAGCACAAATAGACCAAAAGAAGTTTGATCCGGCCAGCTTGTTATGGTATGAGAATCCTGCTAAAAAATGGAATGAAGCGCTGCCTGTCGGCAATGGCAGATTGGGAGCCATGGTTTTTGGCGCTTACGGTGAAGAACGCATCCAGCTAAATGAAGAAACTTATTGGTCAGGTGGCCCGTATTCTTCAGTTGTCAAAGGTGGTGCCGCAGCATTGCCGCAGATTCAGAAATACATTTTTGAAGGTGAACCCATCAAAGCGCATAAACTTTTTGGCAGAAAAATAATGGGTTATCCGGTAGAGCAGCAGAAGTATCAGCCGCTGGCCAATCTACATCTGTTTTTCGAAAATCAGGATAGGGTACAGGATTATAAACGATGGCTTGACCTGAATACAGGTATCAGCAGTACAGAATACACTGTTGGTGATGTAACTTTTCATAGGGATGTGTTTGCTTCAGCGCCGGATCAGGTCATCGTAGCGCGTATGACTGCGAGCCAGCCAGGTAGCTTATCCTTTAGAGCACAACTCAGAGGCGAACGCAATAGTGCACATTCCAACTATGCGACCGACTATTTTACTATGGACGGCGTTGGGCAAGATGGATTGATGGTAAATGGCAAGTCGGCTGATTACCTGGGTATTGAAGGAAAAATCAAGTACAAAGTGGAGTTAAAGGCCATAGCAGAAGGAGGAAATATAAAATTTGATGATGATTATCTTATCATTGAAAATGCAAGTACGGTCACTTTTTATATCGCTGCTGCTACCAATTTTGTAAATTATAAAGATGTAAGTGCCGACCAGAATAAACGTGTGGCAGATGATATAGAACGAATAAAATCGAAAACTTATGCACAAATAGCATCCGATGCCATAGCTGATTATCGGAAGTATTTTGACAGGGTTACTTTGACATTGCCCACGACGGAGAACTCATATTTACCAACGGATAAAAGAAAGAAAGGCGTTGAAAAAAATCCCGATCCCAACATGGCGTCGCTTTCATACAATTTTGCCCGGTATGTTTTGATAAGTTCATCGAGACCCGGCACCCAACCTGCCAATTTGCAGGGCATTTGGAACAATGATATGAATCCTTCATGGGACTCCAAGTACACGACCAATATAAATACTCAGATGAATTACTGGCCCGCCGAATCCGGCAATCTCCCTGAAATGGTAGAGCCATTGATCACCATGGTCAAAGAATTGACAGATCAGGGATCGCAGGTGGCAAAAGAACATTATGGCGCTGGAGGATGGGTGTTTCATCAGAATACTGATTTGTGGCGGGTAGCGGCACCTATGGATGGCCCGACCTGGGGTACATTTACCGTAGGTGGTGCCTGGCTTACCAATCAACTATACGATCATTATTTGTTTACGCAGGATGAGAAATATCTAAGAGAAATCTATCCGGTCATGAAAGGCGCGGTACAGTTCTTTATGGATTTTCTGGTGGAAACGCCCGATGGCAAATGGCTGGTCACCAATCCTTCTACTTCGCCGGAGAATCCTCCCAAAGGACCCGGGTACAAATATTTCTTTGATGAAGTGACGGCTATGTACTATTTCACGAGCATATGTTACGGTTCTACCATTGACATGCAAATACTGACCGAATTATTTGGATATTTTATTGATACCGAAAAAATACTGGGTCTGGACTCACAGTTCTGCGAAAAAGTCAGAATAGCCAGATCCAGGCTGGTACCACCGCAAATAGGCAAAGATGGCACACTACAGGAATGGGCTGAAGACCTTGAACAATTGGAACCCAATCACCGGCATAATTCCCACATGTATGGTCTGTATCCCGGCAATGTAATTTCGGTAAATAAAACACCGGAATTAATTGATGCCTGCAAAGCGGTACTTAATAAACGTGGCGACGGGTCATCAGGCTGGTCCAGGGCATGGAAAGTAGCACTCTGGGCCAGAATGTATGATGGCAACAGGGCAAATAGTATATTCAAAGGTTATATTTCCGAGCAATCATTTCCTCAATTGTTTGCCGATTGTGCAAAAGCCATGCAGGTGGATGGTACTTTGGGCATGGCTGCCGGCATCACCGAAATGCTTATCCAATCGCACGAAGGCACCATTGATTTGCTTCCTGCATTGCCCGATGAGTGGACTACCGGACGTTTTGATGGCGTGTGCGCCAGAGGCGGTTTTGAACTGGATATGACTTGGAATAATAAAAAAATCACGACTGTGGAGATCTTATCTAAATCAGGAAAAAACTGCGGCATCGATGCAGGAGGTCGATTCAAAGTGACAAAAAATGGAAATAGCGTTCCTTCGAAGGTAAACAAAGAAGGTTCTATAGCATTTAAGACCATACCAGGAGGCGTATATAAACTTATTCGGTTGTAAAGTGGAGGTTTTATACTGCGCTTCATGGTTCATCTGGTGAAATCCTTATATACAAATGAATACAAAGTATCCAAACCAAAGACAAATTCCATTATTAAATAAAAGCACGATAAGCAAGATATTAATATGTGGTTACATTATATCAATCATTTGGTTTATATTTGTTCAGTTTTGTGTAGTTAAATATGACTGCTGATAACTAAAGATTTTCTGATGCATAATTCAGGTTTAAGTTTTATAAGCCATATTTTGTGGCAGCATACGTCACAAAAGCTTTCTGTCTGACTATACATGTTTTCTTTTAAATTCAGGCATTTTCCAGTATGTCAGGCTTCTCCACAACCATTCCAAGGGGCCAAAATAAAAATACCTGAGCCAAAGTGGGCTGATGATTAACTGGAGTAGCCAAATAGCTAAGGCTACATAAAATATCTGGTAATATTGCAACTCTCCAAAGTAATTGAGTCCATACCCAAAGAAGAAAAGCGTACATATGATAGAGTGAGAAATGTAATTGGTAAATGCCATACGTCCTACTGCTTCAAGTCGCCTGAAAAGATTTTTAAAAAATCCTGCCTTATATATCAGTATGATGGATGCTGTATGTCCCAGGACCAGCAGGATGCGTTGAAACGGATAAATCAATCCTGTCCACTCTATAGGTACGACTTCTAATCTTGCGAGGTTGGCTTCCAAGGTGGAGTAGTTTTGAAAATTGTAATAAAAATTATATAAAAACCAAAGGTAAGCCTATCCCATATCCTAATTTTAATACCTTCCAATATTGTGCATTTGTCCAGCTACCAGTGATAAATCCCCATTTGAAAAGTGCAAGCCCAAGCAGCATCAGCGCAAGTGAATCCCAAAGCGAATATAAGAGATACTTAGTCTGACCTTCAAAAGCCATCGGTCGCAAATAAGAGGCGACAGTGGCATAATCTGATTTCATTTTTTTGGTATTTTCTTTGGCGTCTTCCCGATTAGGTATCATAGTTTGTTCTACTTCGCGCCATACAGTCAGCGCTTTGGTTTGGGCATCTGTGAGGGTTTGCTGAGCGCTTTGAGCTTTGATGGCATCCGTATAATCGAGCCTCTTCTGGCGTATATCCTTGTAAAAAATGGTGCCACCCACAAAATCCATTATGGCGACAAGTGGGATACCTAAAATCAGATATTTAGGTGCTACATTGCGAAAAAGATAGAGTATCATACCGCACACGCCATACAAATAGAGTATATCTCCGATCCACAAAATAAGATGTGCATGTATGAGTCCGAATATGATGAGCCAGAACATCCGACGATAAAAGAGAGAATGCACAGATTTACCCAAGGTACCCTTATTGGCAATAAAAAGCAAAACACCTGCCCCAAATACCATTCCGAACATTGCCCGCATTTTGCCTTCAAACAAGATAGAAATCACAGCATATACCCAAAAGTTTACACTTCCCGGATCATTTTTGAAAACTTCATATGAATAATTCGGCATAGAAAATCCGGGGATATTCATCAATAAAATGCCTAATAGTGCTACGCCTCGCAAAGCATCGATGACATTAAGCCTGTTTCCTTCAGATACAGGTGCAAGTGAAGGACTTAATTGGTTAGCTTCCATAAATTTGTTTGTTTTGATTTCTGCATCAAAGAAAATCAAATATATTGATATGGGAAAGTATCAACAATTATTAGTTTGCTAATCAAAACAGATTCATATTTGGATATGAATGTATTAGATTAACCAGAACTATTTCTTTGGTTGATTGTACGGCACATATCCTTCCCATTTCCACGGTGTAAAAGTATCTCCGATAGCCAGTTCAAGCAGTTCCTTAAAAATACTTTCCCCATTATCACTATTGGTAAGGATCATGATTCCTTTGCCTGACTCAGGAAAGAGAATACAATAATGCTGAAATCCATCTCCATGGCCTTCCTTAAAAATTCCTCTGCCGAAAGGCGTATTCAGGACCCCCCAACCAAGACCATATCCCAGCCCAATGTTGTCATACAGGGACGTCTCGACTTGAGACAAGGGGCCAAATTGGGCAGTTGTTTTGATGCGCACTTGGGTCTTCATCAATTCTTCCCAGGATATATTGCTGATTATTTTCTTTTGCAGTGCTCCTTCTAAAAACAAGGTCAGATCCTTCGGAGTTGTTTCCATCGTGCTTGCAGACCGGGGCTCATTGTCGGTATCTTTTTGATAGGTTTCTCCATTGATATTATGCCCGAAGGCAAAGTCAGATTCGAATCTATCCTGCCATCGGTAACTAGTATTTTTCATACCCAGGGGAATAAATATTTTTTCCTGAGCCATTGATTCAAGGCTTTTTCCGGTGATTTTCTCGAGGACGACCTGCAAATACACCAGACCTTCCCCAGAATAACTGTAATGATGACCTGGTTCAAACAAAACCCTGAGTTTTTGATCTGGCTCAATCCATCGCCAATTGGGAAATCCACATGTATGGGTAAGGCACATTCTAGCGGTGATTTTATGGTATAGCGTATCAGTTTTCAGGTCTGAATAGTCATCATGCCACTTTGTAATCGGGGCATAATCGTATATCTTTTTTGGTAGATAAGACTCCAGTGGGGTGTCCAGATCCAAGACTTTGTCTTCTACCAGCTTCATGACCAAAACTGCGAATACGGCTTTGCTGATCGATGCTCCGTATATATTTGTCGTTTCATGCAGTTGGAGCTTTTTAGTGAAATCTTTATACCCGAATGTGCGCTGATATGAAATTTTGTTATTTTCAAAAACAGAAACAGCAAGTCCAGTCACGCCGGCATGTCCTGACATTAGTTCTATCTTATTGGTAAGATCAGATTTTGAAATTGAGGTAGAATCCAGCCTTGTAATTATTTTTTTGTTTTGAGCTTCAATAAAATTGGAATTGCTGAAAAAGATAAATAATAATAGTACCAGTATCCCTTTATTCGATGGATTCTTGCTTCCAATAAACGGTATTGAAAGAGGATAATAGCATTCTTTACCTTTAAGTATTCTGAAAATATTAACCAACATGACAACCAGGGCGTATGGAATGACTAAAATAAAAATCAGAAATCCATAGCCTTCTATTGTAAGCAAAGAAATAAAAACAAGAACAAACAGGATAGAGACGGTGATATGGAAATTTATAATCTTTCTGCCATTAATGTCATAGACCGGATTGTCTTCTCTTTTAAGCACCCATAAAAAAACAGATGCAAGAATATTGAACAAAGGAACCATCAATCCAATTAAGGGCATTCCGTGCATTAACAATAACCATTTCAATTGAATAGTTTCCTCCCTCGGATCCTGAATAATCAACAGATCTTCCACTTTTATTTCCAAACTATTAGCAATCATATGGACAGTTTCCAGGTGCGGGTTGACTTCGTCTTTTTCAATACGTTGGATTGTCCGAACGGTGAGGCCGGTTTTGTCTGCGAGTTTTTCCTGAGAATAACCCTTTAGTTTTCTTTGATATAGTACATTTCTACCCAAACTTGGCGATTCCATTATAATAGTTTTATGATACTGCAAAGATATTCCTATAAACCACACTTTATGACGACATTTGGGTGTCATGTATCTGTCATCTTACCATACCAATGGGTATATGGCAAATATTCGGGCATAAGAAGCCTTAGAATCAGACAATTTAAGTGCGCTGAAAGTAAGAATCAAGTTTTCGTTTTCTTTATTTGTTTCAAAATATTAAAATTTTAAGTGATTTTCGTATTTTAACAATAACAAAGCCAATAATAATACTCTGATATTCATCCAATACAATAATATTTCCTTATTATTGTATGATCTTTTACAGATATCGGTTTTATGAAGTGGATATTTTTAATTTGTATTTTCGTCAGCAGCTGGACATTAGGTGCTCAGCAACGTCCGCTTTTCAGCCAGTATATGCTGAACAGGTATTACGAAAATCCGGCCTACGGTGGCCTGGAGAGGTCACTGAGTGTGTACACTTCATATCGTGATCAATACAATGCTTTGGCGGGAAATCCCAAAACTTTTTATATAGGGGCTGACATGCCGTTTTATCTATGGAACGGAGCCCTGGGGGTTACACTTTATAATCAAAGAAGTGGAGTACTAAGCAATACAAATCTCAGATTTTCATATAACTATGTGATGGGTCTTCCCTTTGGCTTTTTGTCCTTTGGTGCCAGATTGGGAGTCAATCTTGTCAATCTTGATGGAAATAGGATCGTCACTCCTGATGGCACCTATGAGGGTATATTTACTCATAACGATCCCTTACTTGAAAATAATGTCATAAATGGCGTTGGGCCGTCGTGGGAGATAGGATCATATTTTATGGGCAGTAATCTGCAGGCGGGCATTACCATTTCGGAGTTTCCATCTCACAGTTACTCATTAGGAAATGGGTCATTCAAAAGTGCAGTGAGCGGTAGTGTGTTTGCGATGTACAAATATGAGTACAGCGATGAGATAGATATTACACCGTCCATATTGCTCAGGGCAGATCCGGCAGTCTTCCAGTCAGATATCGGGGTCATTGCCACCATAAATAATAATCTGATGACCGGATTGAATTTCAGGGGATATAATGCCAGGTCTGTGGATGCTCTATCTGTGATCATAGGCACTAATCTGGGTGATAAATATAAACTATATTACAGTTTTGATTTTGGACTTTCTGCCCTCCGTACGGTTAATCAGGGTACCCACGAGGTAATGTTGTCATACAATCTACAAAAATTGATCGGTATAGGGTTGCCGCCAAAAATTATATACAACCCCAGAGACCTGTAAGGAATCCATTTCGATTTGTGTAAATTTGGCATTTTTACGACAAAAAACATGCATTAGGTGTACATTATGTCATTTGATTTTTATACCTTTGCGACCCTTAAAAGAATTAGATATGCCAAAGATGAAAACGCACTCAAGTGCGAAGAAAAGATTCAGCCTCACAGGTACCGGAAAAATAAAAAGATTTCAGGCCAATGCGCGCCACTTGATGAGAAAAAAATCAAACAAAGCTAAAACAAGATTACTTGGTTCGGCTTTAGTAAGTGATGCCGACTATGCAAAGGTAAAAAGATTGCTTTGTCTGTAAGAAAATAATTATTTTTTAACGAGAATGCAGGTGTAAAGTATCATTTAGATCCCTGTATTGCACTAAAACCATTAAAATATGCCTAGATCAGTTAATGCCGTGGCTTCAAGAGCCAGAAGAAAAAAAGTACTTAAAGCTGCCAGAGGGTTTTTTGGAGCCAGAAGTAAAGTATTTACGGTAGCCGTAAATGCACTTGATAAGTCATACCTGTATGCTTACAGAGACAGAAGAAACAAAAAACGTGCTTTCAGAAGATTGTGGATTGCCAGGATCAATGCTGCCACAAGAATGCACGGAATGTCATATTCAAAATTCATTCATGCCCTTACCCAGAAGGAGATAGGGCTGAACAGAAAAGTATTAGCTGACCTTGCTATGAATCATCCTGATGCTTCAAAGCAGTCGTTGATTCTGTCAGATAAAAAGATACGCACCTAAATTTGAGAGAGAGAGGAACTCCTGTTACCACAGAAATTCCTTTTTTTTTGTATCCTTCTGATTCCAATTTCCCACATATTATGAAATAATATTAATGTGCTGAGTAAGTTTCCAGGTATGAAGTTGTAATCAGGCTTCAATCTCTTGAATACCCTGAGCCAACTAAAAATTCGGCATCACCACACTGCTAATTCATTTGTAAGCTGTATGAAAGGAAGGGTTAGGTTTTAATGGTACCCTTACTCCTTATGGTATATCAAAGAAATATTATCTACACATATTGCAGTCCTGCTGTCAGCATTCCAGAAATATAATTCTACAGAGTCAGGTTCATTTCTTAGCTTTGAATCCAGCCAGAGGTGTGTTTTTACACTTTGGTCCAGGTGTCTTTGAGCTCTCAATACATCACTGCGCAGTTCCTTGCCGTCTTTGAAGTATTTCAACACAAGTTGTGTCATTTTCCACTGGTCCCACTCCTTGTTATCGGTATAGAAGTCCGCAGAAGCTCTTAGCCAACCTTCCCTGGATGGCAGTTTGAATTTTTTAGTGCTGCTATATTGTAGAGAGTCTCTAAGGCATACTTTTCCAAAATGATTGACTGAATCAATTGGTGACAGAAGAATTATCTCATCTTTTATATCTCCTTTATATATTTTCCGCGTATCCAGGAGCTTTCTTGCTTCGGGAGGCAACTTATCCCTGAGAATCACAGCCTTCAGATATTCACTCGTCATATCACCGGCGACAAATAATCCACCGTAATGACAGTTGTGGGTCATCCAGCAATTATATTGAACACAAAACAGACCGAAAAATGAAATAAGTATGGCTTTAAAATTGACTTTAGTGAATGTTTGAATAAAGGCGGCCAAGGGAAACGCCAGGACAGGGTATATCTGCACCAGAGCTCGCTGGCTTACACTGCCGCCGTACCACCATATATCCCAAGCAAAAGTGATATAAAAAAAAGCGATGCTAAAAAATAAAAGACCAGTTCCAATATTCCTGTATTTGGTCATCAGTGGATAAAAGCCAATCAGACTAAGTATCATGACCGGTGTATATACGAGCCATCCTGCCCGGCCACTGAAAAGACAATCATAAATGTGGGGTCGGAGCCAACTGAATCCCTGCTCTTCATAGGAGTAAACAATCCAGCCCATCGAAACAAATTTCCAATACAATAACTGGATAAACCCAATGGCTCCCATAATAGACAAAGCTACTATGACCTTTTCATATTGCATCAAAAACAGCCCAAGAAAAGTGCCTATTCCAGCGGCATTTAAAAAAGTAGGTTTTCGATAAAATCGGATAGTTGTCCATATCAGCAATGCATACAGGGTAAACAAAAAGTTGTGCGACATTGCATTTGTGATGGCCCCGTATTCCAAAAAGTTTGTGCCAAAACATATAATTATCAAGGTTAGTCCGGTAGCTGTTTCTGAGAAGTAAGTGATCAGAATTTTTCTCAGGAAATACAGACCGATCAGGGAGACTATCAGGCCCCAGATGAAAATGCCAAACTGGTATGGCCTGGAGAAGCCATCCTGGGGAAAATGCAGAAGTTTTGCAGCAAGGTGACCTGATATGAAACCAGGTAGCATTAATATGGCCTGACCGCAGCTGTACTTAAATATATAATTCCCGTTGGGATGCTTGAAGGCTTGGAGCAATTCAGGCGTAGGCCGATATGTTTCTAGAATTTTCTGTGTAAAATTGATCTGACGCACATCTTCATAGATAAAAAATGCCCGGCAAGTACCAATAATAACCTGAAACATCCCAGCTTATGGTGGCTTCGGTCGTGTCTTTATTCCACTTCGGATAGTAGAAGAGAGCTATAATACTCATCAAGATGCATGAAAACCATAATGATATTTTACTGAAGCTCATTGTATTACACATTATATAACAAATCGTATATATTTAGATTTTACTGGATTTTATTGCTTTTGCTTTTGCCCTAAGGCTATGGCATTTAAAACTCTTAATTTCCCATTAGGGTCAAGGTTGAAATTAAGGATTTTTGGATAGCACCTAAATAATTACATCAAATCTAAAAGTATAACTGTAAAGAAGGCAAAAAAAAAGCGGTAAAACTACTACCGCTTTCACTTGGGAGGCTAATGGGACTTGAACCCACGACCCTCGGTACCACAAACCGATGCTCTAACCAAACTGAGCTATAACCTCCATAATTATTTTGGAGTCGCAAAATTAAATAAATTATTTAATTCCGATTGCAAAAGCATAATTTATTATTCTGAAACCTTTTATTAAACTTACGGTAGCAAATTAGATTTGTAAATTAATCCAAATATCCACAAGCATTGATATATTTAAATATTTTCTAATTTATTATCACATATCTATAATTATTTATGCTTTCAATCTATCTTTGTGGCGTTTCATAACGAATCAAAAAGTAATTTTTGGAAGTATTAAGTACGAGTGAGTATTCATCTTTGATAAAAACCAATCCCGAAAAAGCATTGGAATATCTATACAGCCAGTTTTATAATATGCTGTGCAATCAGGTATTCAGGATTCTGAAAGATAATGTTGCCGCTGAAGATATAGTGCAGGATGTGTTTTTTGGCATCTGGCGCAAAAGAGATCAACTCGTCATTAATACATCTCTGGAGGCTTACTTGAAACGCTCATGCAGAAACCGCACACTCAACTATATCAGGAATAATCATATGAAGTGGGAGGATGAGGGACTTCTTAACGACCAGGCCGATAATAGTTTTACATCTGATCAATACATTGATGCAGAAGATCTGAATCAGAAAATCCAGGAAGTAATCGCAGAACTTCCTGAAAAATGTGGTATAGTTTTTTCTCTGAGTAGATTTGAAGAAATGAGTTATGCAGATATTGCAGTCGAATTGAATATATCTGTTAAGACGGTCGAACATCATATTTCTAAAGCATTAAGAATATTAAGGGAAAAAATATTTAAAAAAGAATAAAATGTATAGGGGGAATGGATAAAATCTGTGTCATCATCATGAAATAGTCTGAGAATGAATTATAATAAACAGGTCATCTATGTTCATAGATATCTTTCCGGGGATATGAACGAAGAAGAAGAAACCGGATTTAATGTCTGGGTCAATGAAGATCCGCATAACAGAAAACTTTTTTCTGATCTCTCCGAAATCTGGTTAAGTTCCATAAATACCGTATCTAAAAATTTTGATGCATCTGCTGCTTTTGCAAAACACAAGAGACTTTTTGACCAATCCACTTCGGGTCATCAAATATCTCCAACTCCAACTTTCAGATTATTTTCCTTAAAACCATTGATGGCTATAGCGGCTTCAATTATCCTAATTACTGTTGCCTGGTTTGTATTTTTCTTTAATGGATCACAGGTTTTTAATTCTGGTGAGAGTCAAATGGCTGCACTGACAGATGGTTCAAAAGTGTGGATGAAGGAAGGAAGCAAAATTGAATATACAGAAAAATCTAAAGCGAGAAAGGTAACATTAAAAGGAAAAGCATATTTTGATGTTGCGAAAGACAAATCCAGACCTTTTATTATTACTGCCGGTGAATTAAAAGTTGAAGTATTAGGAACCAGTTTTACGGTTGATGCCGACGCAGGATCGATTTTTGTAAAAGAAGGAACGGTTCAGGTATCATACAAAGATAGACTGATCAAATTATCCCAAAATCAGTTTTTACAAATTGATAATACCGGATCAGGTATCGTTGAAGACAAGATTTTTGAAAGTAATGATTTGTGGTTTAATGAGAGTCTCTCATTTAATAAAACACCTTTTGATGTGGTGGTTAACGATATTTCAGCCTATTTTAACATAAAATTTGAATTACCCCAGGGAAGGGATTGGTCCAACTGCACCTTTACTTCCGGATCGCTAAAAAATAACACAATCGATGAAGTCATCACTACTCTACGTCTCACATATGAACTGGAGTGCACCAAAATAAATGACAGTAGCTACAAACTGTCCAGGGTAAAGTGTAAATAAATCAAATTGGCAGAATTTTTGTACCTTTGAAGTTTTATTTCAGTGTGTTTTTCAATTTACTTTACATAGCAGGATTTTAAATGCTTTGCTTAAATAGCAAATAAATATCCGGTCATAAGCGGTAAGTAAATTTATATTAGAAACTAATTTCAGAGGTGTAAACTAAGAGTTCATTGTACAGGATATTTTTTATCTTACTTATATTTTCACAATGTCATTTGGTATTTGGACAAACGCGTCCTGATACAAAAGTGATTACTTATTCAGCCTTTTAAAAAGCCTCTTGGTATAGTTCTTAAGGACCTTGCTTCTATCTCAGGAGTAAATCTGGTATATTCAGAATCAAGAATACCTGCAGATGCATCGGTAAGTATCTTTGCTAAAGGAGAATCTATCGGAAGCATTCTGACTGTTATACTCGATGGTTTTGGCCTCACATACCAGTTGGTGGGCAATCAGCTGGTCTTAGTAAGAAATGAGAGCAAGGACATCAAAGGGGAGGTAAGGATTTATGGTCATATAAGAGATAAGGTGTCAGGAGAATATCTGATAGGTGCTAATATATTTCAACACGACAATGTAAGAGGTACAACAACCAACGAATCTGGGAATTATTCATTCAAAATTGAAAAACAAAGGCACAGAATTCATTTTTCATATCTCGGATACAAGTCAGAGATTTTTGACATTTACACACTACGGGACTCCATGATCAATATTGCCTTGCAACCAGATGGATTGCTAAATGAAATTGTGATCATGGATGATTTGATCGAAGAGGAACATGAACAGACAGCAAATCAGCAAAATCTGCATATTGATAAAATTAGGTCATCCAATCATCTGGGTGGGGAAGCTGATTTATTCAGATATCTAGGCACCCAGCCGGGTATAAGTACGGCTGCTGAGGGCATTGGTGGTCTTAATGTACGAGGAGGTTCGGCAGACCAGAATCTGGTTTTATTGGACGATGTACCCGTTTATAATACCGGACATGCTTTGGGTATTTTTTCTGTTTTCAATTCAAATGCAATCAAGAGTATTAGCCTGTACAAAGGAGGGATTCCGGCAAGATATGCCGGCCGGCTTTCTTCTGTCATTGATGTTCATACCCGTGATGGTAATTTCAAAAAACTTTCAGGAGATCTGTCCCTTAGTACCATAGCATTCAACGGAACATTGGAAGGACCCATCATTAAAGACAGGGGAAGTTTTCTGATCTCTTACAGGAGAACTTTTATGGATATTTGGATCAAGGAATTTACAAAATATCAGAATAAGGAAAAAAATAAAGTAGGCAGTTCAAATTATTTCTTTAGCGATCTTAACGCCAAAGTAAATTTCAGATTGGACTCAAAGACCAGAGTATTGTTGCAGGCATTATCCAGTAAGGATGACTACAGTAGTTTTTCTGCAGCCAAACCCGAAGAACTCAGGGATGAAAATTCTACGGCACTTAACTGGGGAAATAGCCTGTATTCGTTGAGATTACAAAGGCAATGGGGTAAATCCTTATTTTCACGTACGGTATTATATCAGACCGGATATAATTTTGAAAGTTTCAGGAATAAAATTTTTGAAAGCAGAATTACAACTAATAAAGACCTGATATTTGATGCATCATTGTATGAATCTGAAATAAAGGAAACCGGATTAAAACATGATTTTGACTGGATGCTTTCTCATAACCACAGGATTAAAGCCGGAGTGAATTACCAGGACAGAATTTTCAATCCATTGGCTATCAAGGTATCAGAAAATGATTTTACATCTCTGCTCAAAGACCCTTCTATAAATGTCCTCAAATCCCTTAAAGCCAGACCGTTGATAAAAGGGCAGGAATTAAATATATTTGTTGAAGACAATATTGGCTTAGGTGATGGAGTAAGTGTCAATGCAGGTATTAATTATTCAATAGTCAAATCGAATTCCAGTAATAAATATGATGCCATCCAACCCAGATTAGCTCTCCTTGCTGATGGAGAACACCTGCACTTTAAGGTAGGGATGGCGAGAATGCAACAATATATGCATTTACTCTCAAACAATGGATTGGGATTGCCTTCAGATGTATGGTTGCCTTCGAGCAATATTCTCGAACCACAGAAATCCTGGATATTTAATTCATCTTTTGGGTACAGACTTAATTCCGGTTGGAGGGTAGGTGCAGATGTATATTATAAATCATTTGATAATATCAGCAGTTATAAAGAGGGGGGGCAGCTTGACATCAGTTTGGGTACTGATTGGGAAACAGAAATTCCGGTTGGAAAAGGATATGCATATGGTTTGGAAACCTATGTGGAAAAAGTATTTGGTGCTACATTGTTTAATATCAACTACACTTATTCGGTTTCCGACAGAATCTTTGCTGATTTAAACAATGGAAATCAGTTTCCATTTAATCTGAACAGAAATCACAGCGTAAAACTATCTTTTACCTACAGGATATCACAGTTTTCTGAATTTTTAGTAAATTGGTCATATCAGTCCGGAAATTTTTATTCAAAGCCCATCAATGTAACCTTTGGACAAACAGACAGGCCGGTTGTGATATTTCCGAGAAAAACAATGCTACATTCATCCCATACCACAGATTGGATGTAGGATTTAGTTTCATAATAATTACAAATGGGGCCGCGCAAAATTCTTTCTGGGCCTATAATGTTTACAACAGAAATAATCCTTTTTATACAGATTTGGTCAGGGATAATGATAACAGCGGAAAGTTTCAATTCAGACAATTTAGCTTATTACCTGTCTTACCTACCATCAGCTATAGTATTTCATTTTGAAAAAAGGAATATTAAAATCGTCTTTACCTTAATACAAGTTGATTATCGTCGTTATTATTTACGAATCCGGACAGATTTTGTCTAAATAAGTTTTGTAAGAAATGTGACATTTCCCATTATTTATAGTCATATTTGCGGTTCAAAACAGGTATTACAATCCGGAAACTGATACTTATTATACTGACATTTTTATATCTGCAGTCTTGTGTAGATAGCATTCCACTTTATCAGGAAGATGGACAAAGGAAGTTATTTGTGATTTGTGAAATGACCTCGGGGGAAGATATTATTGCCGATGTAACCTTTACCGGTAGTTCAGGTGGAGCAGCACCGGATATATTGATGAAACCTGATACTTTTAATTTTGCCATAGCTGAAGGATATAAAGATTTTGGGGTACCGTTTGTTTATGATCAGACAAGCAAAAAGTTTCTGATAAAAAAACAGGCATTACCTCTACAAACAAACGAAATATATAAGTTCAGGGGTATAGGAGCAAATAAGAACTCATCAGAGCCTAATGTCACAATTCCAAGGGCAGTAAATATTGATACTTTGATTTTTGAGAATGTTGTCAAGAGCACTGAACAGGGAAAAAAGATAACCAGATTGGATTGTACAATAAAAATTACACCCCCTGAAGTACTTCCGGCATATTTTCACATAATTCCGAAAAGTGAAAATAATGGAATATGGAGTGTAAAATCTGTATTACGGGATCAATCTGCCTCAAAGAGATTAAATCATAAAGACGGTCTCCTGATCGATTACTCGCGTTTAACTACCAATGAGATTCATTTGTCTTTGGAGATCACAGAGACGAGTGAAACTAACTTTGTTGATTTGGAATTATTTAATACATCCAGTTCATATTACCAATTCAATTATTATATCTCTAATATTAATTCCGGTAATTATGACCAAAATACTGAAATACCAGCAATAGCAGGGTTCAATATTAAATCTGATAAGGCATTTGGCACCTTCAGCGCTAAGACGCTCTCAAAAAAGTCCGTAAAAATTAAGTAGAAGTTTTTGGGCCTGCATAATAATGTAAAATAATTTACATTTTGATTAGGGGTTTACCTTTAAGCCTGTGTCTTATGATTGTAATATGCAATAAGATATAATATGCGACTAACTGACGTACTGACCGCCCTTAAAAATTTTTCTATTACATCATGTCTGAGTGATGAAGAATTAAGTTTTATGGTGAAGACCGGAGAGATCAGAACAGTAGAAAAAAATGATTTTATTTTTAGACAGGGTGAAGTCAGTGACGAAGTATTCTTTCTCTTAGAAGGCGTTATAAAAATTACATCCAGTGTACCTGATGGTCGGGAGGTTATAAAAATGATGCTTCATCCTAAGTCAATATTAAGTGAGCAGAGTATAGCAGGTGAGGAATTCAGAGTAAACAATGCTGTTGCCATGACACAGGAAGCCACTGTGCTGGCAGTAGAGGTGGAGGTCATTAAAAATCTGATAAGGAATAATCCTGAGCTTGCGTTTTGCATAGTAGATTTTATAGGAAAGAAATTAAGATATACAGAAGACAGACTTGAGTCTCTGGCATTGAATGACGCCAGAGAGAGAATTGTCCAGTTTTTAAGGTTGAATGCGCAGTCATTTGGTCAGGCAGTAGGATTTGAAGTATTGTTGAAACATGATTTTACACAACAGGACATAGCAAACTTTACCGGCACGTCAAGACAGACGGTGACCACAGTAATGAATGACCTGAAGAAAAATAATCAGATTTACTTCAGACGAAAGTCCATTCTGATCAGGGATATTAAGGCCCTGTGTTGATTTGTTAGTTTTTTCATAATTTAGTTATACCTGAAATTTAGTTAAGAAGTAGGTTCAAAAGTGAGCCTACTTTTTTGTTTTTTAGGGAAATAATTTCCCGTTTTGAAAAGAATGTTTACTTTTGCGTCGCTTTAGAAGAAAGCCTATGGAAGAGTGGCAGAGCTGGTTGAATGCACCGGTCTTGAAAACCGGCGTACCTGTGAGGGTACCGGGGGTTCGAATCCCTCCTCTTCCGCAAATAAAAAGCATCCTGTAAGCCCGCTTATAAGATGCTTTTTTATTTAAAAATGGATGTAATTGTTTAGGTATGATCAATTTCAACCAAAAAATGCCTTACTTTTATGATTTGAAAGCATGTACCTAAGTAATTAAAAACGAATAATTAAAGTATAAAAATATCTCCCATGGGTAGAGCATTCGAATATCGCAGGGCCGCCAAAGAAAAAAGATGGGCTACTATGTCAAGGGTTTTTCCAAAAGTTTCCAGAGCCATTACCATAGCTGCTAAGGAAGGAGGTCCGGATCCTGAAACCAATTCAAAATTAAGATTGGCTATTCAGGCAGCCAAGGCAGCCAACATGCCAAAAGATAATGTTGACAATGCTATCAAAAGGGCAGCCGGCAAGGATGCAGAAGACTATTCTGAGGTAAATTATGAAGGAAAGGGTCCGCATGGAGTTCTTGTTTTTGTAGAATGTGCTACGGACAACACCACCAGAACAGTAGCAAATGTAAAATCCTACTTCAATAAATCCGGTGGAACCTTGGTACAAACAGGTTCGCTCGAATTCATGTTTGATCGCAAAACTATGGTTGAATTTGAAAAACCTGAAGATCTGGATCTGGAAGACTTCGAACTTGAAATGATAGATTATGGTTTGGAAAGTTTTGAAATTGACGATAATACCATTTATGCTTATGGTGATTATACAAATTTTGGAACATTGACAAAAGGCATTGAAGAAAAAGATATTGCTATCACGAAGGCCAATCTGCAGCGGATACCGACCACTCCGGTAGAGTTTACGGATGAACAAATGATAGACATCGAAAAACTTTTAGACAAGCTCGATGAAGATGATGACGTTCAGGCTGTTTTTACTAATCTGGCTTAACATTCTGTTTCCTTATCCAGTACTGATATGACTTTATGATAGTATGCCATGGCTCTCTCCGGTGTCTTGCCTATGCTTACCAAACCTAGCTTGCCAAATTGGGATAAAGAACTGATAAGGTGAAACATAACACCTTCTTCTTGTGAGTGGTCAAAATGGAGTCCATGATAAATGACTATATCAAGCAAGTCAGGTGGTGTTAAACCTTTGTATTGTTCTTTCTGGAGGTTGTCTGTGGCAAAATAAAACCTTGTAGTGCCGTCATTTAAATGATATTCTCCTTTGTCTGAATGATAAGTGCCATTAGTAAGAAATTGAAGCATCAGAAAGGGATGGGTAGTACCGCCTTTTCTAAGGTTGATTTCTATTGCGTAATGATGCCAGCCACCTGGCTCCTTTATACTCATAAAATCAATTCCAAATCGTCCAAGGACTCCCTTATCCCTCATTTTTTCAGCTAATTTCAAACTGATTTCACTTAGTTCAACTGCATACTCTACGCTGGCAGGGAATGTGGCACCTATAAACACCTGTCCGCTCTCGCCACCCAGGACCTGATCATGTGTAGATATGACGCATAATTCACCCAAGGGGTTTATCCTGATTTGTACCGAGGGTGATGTTGTGATTTCGCCAATTAAAAACTCTTCAACTATACCACCCATTTCTTCCATTTTTTCCAGGAAATTATCAAATTTCAGTTTTTTGGCTACTATTTTGGTCTCTTTTTTAAGATTGAGTTTTATCCAGCCTTTCAATTGGGAAAGATCTGATGGCGAATTATTATAATAAAAAACGGCATTGCCATCTCCTGAAAAACCATCGTTCATTTTAATGACAGCTTTTTGAAGCTTTGGCTTTGCCTTTTTGAGTTCATACAAAGCATTCACGATGTCACCCTCAGTAATGAGATTCTCAAAACCTGCAGGAGTGAGAATGTTGCATTCCTTAAAAATAGCTCTCGAACCACTCTTAGATCCGATATAACTAAGTGCGGGATCACAACCATATATGGGTAGATTTAGCCTTGCTGCCAGCTCTTTTTCAGCTTCTGTGACATTAAAAAACATGAGATGACCTGGGTCTCCATTATTTATACTCTTGCGGATTCTGTTTATTAGTCTTGGCCTTCTCAATACTTTTTCTGTAAGTGGTATATTTGATGCATCATAGCAGCTCAGAAGTGTTAATCTGTTCCGCGCATGATGTGACGTGATACCTGGCATCATGTGTAAATAGTAGTCTATTATAAGTGGTGAGATAGGTATGCTTGTCACTAATGTAAGTCTGGTTTCCGGAAGTCGCAAAAGCATAAGCATACATAATATTCTTTCCTCATAGTAGAAATGACCTCTTATTTTTGATAATATCTGATGATCCAGGGTGAGACTGGGTATGACAACAACAGAACGAGCTTCAAGATCATTATTGAATATTTTTGCATATTGATCAATAAACTGCTCCTGAAGTGAATGAAATAAATTATCTATATATAAATTGGCTGACAATTGTAATGACAAAATTATTTAAAGAAATACTTTGCTTATCCGAAAGCGAATGTAGCCAATTTAGACAATATCAGAATATGATTACCATCATGTTGTGTTCTGATTAAAATTATTTGAATTTTGGTTCTCGCTTAAAATATATAGAGAAGTGTATCTATAGCTTCCTGATAAGACCCTCCTGGGCTGTACTTGCTACCAAAGTCCCATCTTTACTGAATATCTTGCCCGAACAAAATGCACGGCCTTCATTAGCATTGCTGCTTTGAACTACATACAACAGCCATTCATCAGTTTTTACCGGCCTGTGAAACCACATAGCATGGTCAAGGCTGGCAATTTGCATGCGAGTCGTAAAAAAGGACATACCATGCGGAAAGAGGGCGGTAACCAGCAAATTGAAATCAGAAGCATACGCCAAAGCAGTTTGGTGTAGTCTGGCATCTACCGGTAATGCGCCATTGGTTTTAAACCAGGTGTGGTTTAATGCTGGCCTTATTCTGGGATTAAAAGGATCATAATGTTCGACCGGATGAAAAATAAAGGGACCGTCAGGAGCAAATATGCCTCGTGGCTGAATGTTAAGCTTGGCTGCATACTCGGTAAAAAGGTCAGAAAATGAAGTCAATGATTCCGGTCTTGCTACATTTGGCATGATATCCTGATGTTCGATCCCGTTTTCCGGCATATGATATGATGCGGAAAGAATAAAAATATCTCTTCCAAATTGTGAAGCGACTACTCGCCTTGTATTAAATGACTTTCCGTCCTTCACTACTTCAACTTTATAAACTATTTCTTCTTTGTTATCTCCAGGATTTATAAAATAGGAATGGATGGAATGTAATATTTTATCATCGTGAGTTGTATTATTTGCCGCCACAATAGCTTGCGCCAAAACCTGGCCTCCATATACATTCGGGCTTCCAATCAACAGATTTGTGCCCTGAAATTCATTTTCCCCGATATTTTTCAGGTTTAATATTTTTAATAACCCAGGTAACTGACTCATTTTATAGTGAAAATTTCTGCATATTTTTTAAGTAGATCAGGATAAATATTCCTGCCAGTGATGCGTGTAAAATGGCAGCACCCGGATGTGGTGTAATGCTTTGGTTGTATAATGAAAATATATACAGCGCAACTACAAAATGAAAGGTGATGACAACCAGAATTATCCGTTTGAACATAAGATTATATACAAATTGTTTGCTTACTATATGTGTTATCAGACCAAAACAGAAGGCGCAAATACCATATAGTTTTGCCACAGCTATACCTTGAAGCTCGGGGTTTGCATTATATAGCAGCAATTGAGGGTTGAATAGTAGTACAAAACCTGCCAATATCTCGATTACTGCATTAATCTGAAGTATCGCTTTCATTATTACAATTATTATTTAACAGATTTTCCCTCTACTTCTATCAGGGAGTCCATGATAAATTTGGCTTCATAGATCAAAGTACCTGACTCTCCCCATTTGCGCAGGTATCCGTTTTTTTTCTCACCCTTAAATTCGCTGACATACTGAAGTTTGCCCGATTCGTAAAATAAAGTGTCACCTCCATTTTTCAGACCCATTGCATAATATTGGACTTCTTTGATAGACCCGTTTTCATAATAAATAGTGGTTTTACTATCCTGTTGGTCGTTTTTAAAATATCTTTCTGCTTTGATGGCTCCTGAAGGATAGTAGTCAGTCATCTTACCTTCAATTTTACCATTTATTCTGGTGTAAGTCCGTGAGGTTTGGCCAGTGCCATAGTTTTCCTTTACTTCTTCCACTCCGGATTTTACCAGTGATGTTTGATCATTCTTACAGGAATTAAAACAAAATACTGCAACAATTATTGTCAGTATATTGATCTTGATCATGGCAGGATTTTATTCAAATGAAAAAGGGCCTGATGCAGACCATTCATTAAAACATATTTTTTCTATTTTTTCCAGGGAAGTCTGTTTACTACTCTTCCTATTTCGGTTCCGTATCTTACTCCTTCTTCAGAGTCCATTCTATAGTGAACTCCCAATGGAATACGTGACCAGGCACTCTCTAACGCCATCTCATAAAAGCTGCTGAAAGTCCTGGGATATCCTGAGAATTCTGTTCTGTTCCTGTGGCAGTTATCTGTCATGCCATAGGAGTATCCAAATACACTTGCTAGAGCTTCACTCGCTGCAGCAGCAAAAGTGGCGTGCCCGGATGGATATGAAGGAAATGACGGTGAAATACCTTTATCACCTGTTAGTGGATTTTCAAGGTTGGGTTCCCAGCTTGGGTCTATAAGTCTTTTTATATACGATTCCGGTCTTTCTATATTGTAAATATACTTTGAATTCCAACAGCCAATAGCCGCGTCGTGCAGCGCCATACCTACTTTTGCATTAGCAACAAGGGCATCCTGTAGAGAAGCTTTTTCTTTTTCGTACACCTGGTTAGCAATAGCTATAGATCGGGTAGGCGGTGAGAATGTAAGACCAACAAGATCATCACTCCAGAACTCACCCAGCCATTCTGTCTGATAAGAAAGAGATGGCGTGTTTTGAGCCATTACTTCAACAGCCTGTGTGTATAAAGTTGATCCGGGATTTTCACTATAATTTCCTATATACTGTTTATAGTCTTTGCAGACTTTCATATCTTCTTTGATAGCCATAGTCCTCCCTTTGCCCCAGTATGGAAACATACCTTCACCAGGTCCTGGAACGGTAGGAGTCCATGCCCCCGGCTCTTTCAGCTTGTCTCTCCAGTTGTTTTCTTTAAAAGGATCTTTATAGCCATCAAACGTAGCCGGATCTGTTTTCATCCAATCCCAAAAAGCTGCAGCTACAGCCTCTCCATGATTCTTTGATCTTAAAAATACTTCCTGTCCGGCAGACTCGAGATATAATTTTTCATTTTTTTCAGCGAGCTCTTTGATTTTCGTATATAAAGTTTTGTCAACTTCCGGAAGTAACCTGCTGTAAAGATAGTTATTTACTGCATTTATTACTGTCGGCCAGTGGTATTCCTGATTAGCAAAAGTTTGAGGTAATTTAAGTCCCTGATAGCGGCTTGCAAGCGAAGCATATTCAGGCATTCCGGATACACATGCCTCATAATTTGCTAAACCCAGATATCCTAACGCATTGGCCGTAGGGCAAGGTCTGTAACCAACAGCATGTCTCTCTATTTCCATCCAAAGATTATTCCACTCAAAAACTATTTTATAATCAAACTTGTTGACAGAATTTTCTGAAATGGAGGAATCGTCCTGTATATCCTTCTTACATGAACTGAAAAAAGCAAGGGATACAATTAAAGCAAATAAAAACTTAGTACAATTACCCATTGGAAAGGAATTTAAATTAATCGAAATGTTTTCGGAAATAAAAACGTCGCAAATCTAATCAGAAATTATGTATATATAAGCAAATATTTCCAAATATTTTTGTATAATATTTGACAATTATTAGTAGTTTATTATAAATTTATGTAATACTTGCTTCTACATATGCATTCTAATGTAAATGTGATTATTTGATTTGATTTTCTTTTGAACTAAACATTTTCTGGGTAAACATAAATAGAGTTCTCACTGAATAATATGACTGCTTTTTGTACTTTTGTGCATTTATTTGAAAAACAGAGTACTTAGATGGATTTTCTGTGTGATGTTAAGTTGAAATTTGTAGAAGGAATCAAAAATTGTTTTGATCTGGATATCCATCCTGATGAAGTAACAATCAATGAAACCAGAAAGGAATTTAAGGGCGATTATACTATTGTAATTTTTCCGTTAGTCAAAATAATTAAAAAATCCCCGAAGGAAATCGGAGATAAATTAGGACAATGGATGGTGGCTAATGCAACCATAATCAGGGATTTTGAGACAGTTCAGGGTTTTATTAATTTTACATTTATAGACTCGTTTTGGCAGGTTGTTTTTTCTGCAATTACAATGAATGACCGTTATGGTTACAAACCATTGAATGGTAAAAAGGTTATGGTTGAATTCTCTTCCCCCAATACCAACAAACCACTTCACCTTGGTCATATCAGAAACATACTTTTGGGATGGTCATGCAGCAAAATCCTTGAAGCAAATGGCTATGAAGTTATAAAAACCCAGGTCATCAATGACAGAGGAATCGCTATCTGTAAAAGTATGCTGGCATGGAAAAAATTTGGAAAAGGCCAGACACCGGCATCATCCGGAATTAAAGGAGACCATTTTGTTGGTGATTTTTACGTCATGTTTGAAAAGGCCTTTCAGGAAGAGTATGCAGTTTTTCAGAATTCGGATTCAGGTTTAAAATTTTATGAATCGAATAAAGAAGGGAATGGAGACAAAGCATCTTTTTTTTCGGACTATAAAAACAGGTATTTTAATGAAAACAGCCAACTGGGCACTGAAGCAAAACAAATGCTTCTGGATTGGGAGTCGGGATCACCTGAGATCATGGCACTGTGGAAGCAAATGAATCAATGGGTGTACGAAGGATTTGATATCACTTATCAAGCGCTTGGCGTTTCTTTTGATACTCTGTATTATGAATCAGAAACATATCTTTTGGGCAAAAAAGCGGTGGATGAAGGATTAGATAAAGGGGTATTTTACAGACTTGATGACGGGAGTGTCTGGGTGGATCTGGAGGATGCCGGAATGGATAAAAAATAGTATTGAGAAGTGACGGAACGGCCGTTTATATGACTCAGGATATCGGTACAGCCCAACAGAGATATAATGATTATGGCATAGATAAGATGGTATATACGGTTGCTGATGAACAGGATTATCATTTTAAAGTCCTATTTGAAATATTAAAACGACTTAAAGAGCCCTTTGCTGACGGTTTATTTCATTTGTCATATGGTATGATTGATCTGCCTACCGGGAAAATGAAATCAAGGGAAGGCACAGTTGTGGATGCGGATGATCTTATCGCAGAAGTCATTCAAGAGGCAAGAGATATGTCCTCGGAACGAGGTGAAATTGCAGTTTTGAGCAATGAAAAACAAGAAGAAATCCTGAAACAGATCGGACTTGCTGCGCTTAAATTTTTTATAATAAAAGTACAGCCACAAAAAAGAATGATTTTTGACCCGAAAGAGTCTGTCGATATGCAGGGCCAGACAGGGCCATACATCCAGAACGCTTTTGTTCGGATTCAGTCTATCAAAAGAAAGGCGGCAGATTTGCAGACAGATGATTATAAGAATTATACCGAAATACACGAGCAGGAAAAATCACTTATCAAACAGCTAGTAAACTTTCCTGAAGTTGTCAGGCTTGCTGGTGAAACATATGAGCCCTCATCCATAGCCAATTACGCTTATGTCCTGGCCAAGGAGTTCCACAGATTTTATCATGATATACGGATTCTAAATGCAGAGACTGAAGAAGCAAAAGCATTCAGGGTCAATTTAAGCAATGAAGTAGGTCAGGTATTGTATAAATCATTTAATCTACTTGGCATAGAAATGCCGGAAAGAATGTAAACATGATTAATTGAATAGGATACAATCCCATAAGCCACAATTTAATATACAGAATAAAAGGACAAATGACAGAAGAGAAAAGAGATTCACTCAATTTTATAGAACAAATCATCGAAGATGATCTGTCTGCCGGAAAGCATGCCGGCCGTATTCTTACAAGGTTTCCACCCGAGCCCAATGGATACCTGCACATCGGTCATGCCAAAGCTATATGTATCAATTTTGAGATTGCAAAAAAATATGGCGGAAGCACTAATCTGAGATTTGACGATACAAATCCTACAACTGAAGAAACTGAGTACGTAGAAAGTATTCAAAAAGATATAAGATGGCTGGGTTTTGAATGGAATGATAAACCACTTTATGCCTCAGATTATTTTGGACAATTGTATTCGTTTGCCGTCACTTTGATCAAAAAGGGTTTGGCATATGTGGATGACAGCACTCCTGAAGAAATAGCAACCATGAAGGGTACTCCCGGCGAACCCGGGGTGGACAGCCCATATAAAAAAAGAAGCATTGAAGAAAATATCGATCTGTTTGAGCGGATGAAAAATGGAGAATTTGCAGATGGTTCAAGGGTGTTGCGGGCAAATGTGGATATGACTTCACCCAATATGCTGATGAGAGACCCCATTATTTACAGGATAAAGAAGGAGCATCACCATCGGACAGGGGATATCTGGTGTATCTATCCTTTGTACGATTTTGCACACGGACAGTCTGATTCCGTGGAAGGCATTACGCATTCTCTTTGCTCTCTGGAGTTTATACACCACAGACCTTTGTACGATTGGTTTATAGAGAAACTTGAAATCTTCCCTTCCCGACAGATAGAATTTGCCCGTATGAATGTGGAGTATATGATTACTTCGAAGCGAAAACTTCTGAGATTGGTCAGTGAAAACAAAGTAACTGGATGGGACGATCCTCGTATGCCTACTATATCAGGTATGAGACGGAGGATATCCCCCTGCTGCAATCAGAACTTTTTGTGATAAAGTCGGTGTAGCTAAAAGAGAAAATACCATCGAGATAAATCTACTGGAGGCTTGCGTTCGGGAAGAGCTAAATAAAACAGCTGAAAGAGTCATGGTAGTCATCGATCCTGTAAAAGTTATAATCACCAATTATCCGGATGGAAAAACTGAAAAACTCATTTCAGAAAACAACCCGGAAGATCCGGATGCAGGAAGCAGAGAATTGACTTTCAGCAGAGAATTATACATTGAGCGAGAAGATTTTATCGAAGATGCACCACCAAAATATTTCAGGATGACCCCTGGCGCAGACGTTAGACTTAAGAATGCATATATATTGCACTGCACCGGATGTGAAAAAGACGAAAACGGGAAAATAAAAACCATATTTGTAACCTATTATCCAGATAGTAAATCCGGGGAAGATATTTCCGGTATCAAACCAAAAGGAACATTGCACTGGGTATCTGCAGCGGACTCAGTATCTTGTGATATAAGACTTTATGACAGATTATTTACAATGCCCGATCCGACAGAAGATGAAGAAGTTGATTTTCTGGAGTATTATAACAGGAAATCTCTAAGTGTAGTCAACAATGCTAAAATGGAAGCAAGTTTGAAAAATACTACAGTTGGAAGGCAATATCAGTTTATGCGTCAGGGATATTTTTGTACCGACATAGAGAGCACTCCTGATCATTTTGTTTTTAACAGAACTGTAGGGCTGAAGGAAAGCTATACTAAGGAAGTCAAAAAACATTAATCAATATCTGCCAGAATCAGTGGTCTGGATAAGGTTTCTTCCAGAGAAATAAATGTCTCGGTCCGTTGAATACCTTTGATATTCTGAAGTTTTTTTGACAGTATATCGCGTAAATGTTCTGTATCTTTGCAAATGATTTTAGCAAAAATGCTGTAATTGCCGGTAGTATAGTGTGCGTCTATGACTTCGGGTATTTTTTTGAGTTCAGCTTTTACCGATTCATACATATTAGATTTTTCAAGATAGATACCCAGAAATGCAGTTATATCGAATCCAAGATTTCCATAATTCAAATCAGCCCTTACCGCTTTTATGAGTTTTGAATCGGTAAGTTTTTTTACTCTGACATGAACTGTACCTGGAGAAACAAACAGTTTTTTACCTATTTCGGCATAGGAGAGTTTTGCATCCTTAGCTAGAATAGATAAAATTTTTGAATCTATTTCATCCAGCTCAATATGCTTTTTTTTAGATAACATGACGTATTTTGAAGCAAATGTAAGATATTATATAATAAATTGCTTTTTTTTTAGATAATTTATAGTCATAAGCATTCGAGCATTAATTAGGGGTAATTATTATTTCAAAGAATATTATCGATGGCTAACGCTCATTTTATAATTTTGGCAGGAAATATGTAATATAAAAACAACCTGCAACTATTTATTTGTTTATAGTGGAACAAGAAGAAAAATCAACATATAAAATTATTCAACCTCTCATGCTTTCAACTTGCATTGCTGTTGGTATGATGGTGGGATATAAAATGAATTCCAAGCCCGATAATTCATTAGTCAGCACGTTGGATTATCCGGCAGACAGTATTTTGATGACCGGAAGAGTAGAAGAGCTTATCCGCTTTGTCGAAAATAAATATGTTGATAAAGTAGATAGTGATCAATTAATTGCTGAAGCCTTGAATGGTGTGTTTTCTAAACTGGATCCACACTCACTGTACCTTACTCCTGAAGAAACTCAAAATGTAAATGAACAAATGGATGGTGCCTACAATGGCATTGGGATTGAAAATTTTATGATTGATGATACTGTTTATATCAGCAATGTCCTTAAAAATACGCCTGCTGAAAAGGCTGGATTGCAGACATTTGACCGGATCATATCTATTGATGGAGTCAATGTGTCAGGACAGAAACTTGATTATGAAAATATCAGATCACTTTTGAAAAAGCAACCTGGAAATAATGTAAAGCTGGCTATAAACAGGGATACCAAAAAGCTAATTATTGACCTGACAATCAGTGAAGTAGAAGTAAAAACCGTAAAGGCTGCCCTTTTAAAAGATATTAAAACATTACTTATAAAAATCGACAGATTCGGGGATAATACCTATAAAGAATTTATGGATGAGGTAGAAAAATATTTTACAAAAAATGAGGCACAACATCTCATCTTGGATTTGAGAGATAATCCTGGTGGGTTTTTGCCTGAGGCAACAAACATCCTGTGTCAGATTTTTGCAGAAAAAGACAGGCTCTTGCTTTATACTGAGGGAAGAAATAATAAGAAAAACGAATACAAAACCAATGGCAAACGCTTTTTTGATATTGATCAGGTGGTTGTACTTATTGACGAAAATTCTGCATCAGCCAGTGAGATCATAGCAGGTGCGATACAGGATTGGGACAGAGGGGTTATAATCGGCAGAAGGTCATACGGTAAAGGTCTGGTCCAGGAGCAGTACAACCTCACTAATGGAGGAGCCATCCGACTTACAGTGGCAAGGTATTTTACACCATCAGGACGATGTATTCAGAGAGATTATTCAGACAGAGAAGTATATGACCACGATTATCAGGACCGCCAACAAAACGGGGATTTATTTAATAAAGACAGTACTCTTATCAAGAACGGAGGAAAATACTTCACACAGCTTTTGAAGCGGGAAGTTTCGGGGTCAGGAGGCATCACTCCTGATGTTTTTATTTCAATGGATACTTTATATCGGGATAAATTTTATTTTTCGGTAAGTTACTTGTTACCCGAGTTTGCGTTCAGATATACTTCAAAATACCGGAAGTCAATACCACTTGATGTAAAGTCTTTTGCATCATGGGAACTGCCTGATAATTGCTACAAGGAATTTGAAACATTTTTAAAAGCAGATAATGATGAGAGTAGTAACATCAGTGCCGAATCATTTAATAATCTGAAAAAAGAAATCAAAAATCATATAAGGAAATTTCTGTTTGACAAAAACGGATTCAGTTCAGACCCCAAAAGTGACTTATTCGTAGCTAAGGCGATCGATGTCATTAAAAATAAGATCACCGCAGCTAATTACAAATGATTGCTGCCTGATTTTTTTTTGCGAACCTGCGAAAAGAAAAGGCAGATAAAAATATTAAACCTGTATGTAGCGTTTTATAGTTTTTAAATGACTTCATTAGGTATTTGCTATCAAAATTCATAATATTCCTGAGTACAAAATAACTATTTCATCCTTATAGATTTTAAATATTTATTTTCTATCCTCAAATAGCTTTCAGTTAAAAATCAAAATCATTATGTCAAGATTAAGCTCCATTCTACTTGCAGTATTTATTTTATTTGTGTTCTCATGCACCAAGGATACCACTACTAGTAGTGTGGATTGCCCTGCGATAACTCCTACCTATAAAAATGACATAGCTGTAATAATGAGTGCATCTTGTGCTACAGCGGGTTGCCATTCAGCCGCTTCCAGATCTGGCGGGATTGATGTAAGTTCTTATGCAGCAACTTTAAAAGCCGTCTCGAACAGTAGATTTCTCCCTTCCATAAAGCACCAAAGTGGAGCTCAATCAATGCCGCAGGGAGCTGGCAAACTATCAGATCCCACGATTGCAAAAATAGAATGCTGGATCAGCAACGGGACTCCGGAATAAAAGTATGTTTAAATTTTGTTGATTTTCTGAAGGACACATAGTACTGTTGTTTAACAATTCCTTGATTCCAAACGTTATCAGGTATAGGAAAATATTTTCCTGAGAAACCAAACAACACCAGTATTATGAAAAATTGTCGCTTCGTCTTATTTTTATTGTCTATTTCTATCTCAATTGCTTCAGCACAGACAGATGATCAGGTTAAGTTGGATAATCTGAAATATTATCTCTCCGTAGTAAAGGAATATTCCACCTCTATGAGGTATTACACCGATTCTGTCAAAATATTAAGTTTGTTGGATCAATTGGATGAGGTAACTACTGCACTTGACAATGAAGTAAACAGTATTGTCATACCTGAAATTGAAGCCGTAGAAGAAATGGCAGATACTGTCCAGGAGGTGACTGAAGAGAAAATCGAAAACCTGGATAATATCAATATGGAAAGTCACGAACCTGAATCCGATTCAGGGCATGAAATGGACAATAATGCCGGAGGTTTTGGATTATCAAAGTTTATGCCCTTCAAGAAGAAATTTAATACAAGTTTTAAAATTCAGTTTGGGGTAAATTCTATTTGCCAGGGTACTGACCCCCGAAGTGGCATTCTTTATCCTGACATCAACACATCAGGCTCGTGGTTCTGGGATTTTTCTATCATCAGAAAAGCCAGATTAGGAGGTAAAAACAGCCATGTTTCACTCATTTACGGATTTAGCTATCTCAAAAATAAGTTAAAAATTGAGAATGACATCAGGTTAACCGCCAACAGTACAGACAAACCAGAATTTGTGTTGGTGCCTAATTTAAGAAGTAATCCTTCTATAAATATTGGTTACTTGAATGTACCTGTATCGTTGAGTTTTGCCTTGTCTGGAAAAACAAAGCTTGATGTCGGCGGATATGTTGGATACAGAATAAGTACTGTACAAAAGATTGACCTTAAGTCAACTAAGGAAACTATCCACGAGCACAGATATGGCAGATATGGCCTTAATAACTGGATCTATGGAGTAAATACATCTTTGGATATTTCGGGTTTTGATCTTATAATAAGGTATAATCTGTCTAAACTTTTTAAAGACAGCAGTATTCAAGATTATAATACGTGGATGGTCGGTACATCTATAACCCTTTTTTAAACATTCCGATAAGATTAATTTGCATTTTATGCTAGTGCATACCGATTATATCCTATTGGGAATCAATAATTGGTATAGTTTGTGCCGTTTCATATCTTTTAAAGTATATATTTGGGTATTGAAAATGGATTTATTATATTCAGTATCAATCTTGTATATTATTGAATTGAACCGGAAGTAAATATATCCGGATAAGAAATGTCACTTTTGAGTAAAGGTAATTATTGGAAGGTTGTACTGATGTGCCTCGGAGCTGCTATTTTAGCGGCCACAGTTCTATATTCTAATTACCTGGCAGAAAAACTTAAGCAGAATGAGCAAAAAAACATTGTTCTGTACAAAGAAGCAATCAAAGGAATTGTATAGATAGGCAGGGAGGAAAATTTTGATGAAGAATATTTGTTTTTTCTCAATTCAGTGCGGGATTCATTTCCCCTTCCAGCCATTTATGAAGACGATACAGGTCTCCTGGAGGGATTAAATTTTAGCGAACAAGAAAATGGAGACCAACGATTTTTGTTACAGAAAAAGGAAGAATTTCTGGCTTCAGGGGAAGTACCTCTGACAGGCCCCGGCGGATATGCCACTTATATTTATTGCTTCAATTCGCCTCTTCTGAATTATATCAAACTTTTTCCATTAGTTCAGGGATTACTGGTTGGGTTATATATTGCGTTGGGATATTTTCTATTCAGTTCATCAAAGAGATCAGAGCAAAACCGGGTCTGGGCCGGCATGGCCAAAGAGACAGCGCACCAGCTGGGCACACCCATCAGTGCTATCATAGGATGGATAGAGTACCTGAGAGATAGTTTGGGGGATGACCCTGCCCATTTGGAGGTGCTTTCTGAACTTAATAAGGATGTGGATCGACTCGAGCTTGTGGCTGATCGGTTTTCAAAAATCGGTTCTGATCCAGTATTGCAGACAGCTGATATGTTTCAGGAGTTATCTGATGTGCGTCAATATCTGGAAAGGAGAGCACCTCGAAAAGTATTTTTTGATTTTAAAGTGCCAGAGAAACCCTTGTATGCCATGATCAACAAACATCTCTTTGCTTGGGTTATCGAAAATCTGGTAAGAAACTCCCTCGATGCTATGGATGGAAAAGGGACCATTTCATGCAAATTATACAAACAAAATAACAATATCTGCATCGATTTGAGTGATACGGGACACGGAATTCCATCCAATAAATTTAAGTCTGTCTTCAATCCCGGATATTCTACTAATAAGCGTGGCTGGGGACTGGGCTTGTCTCTTGCTAAGCGAATCATTGAGGAATATCATAAAGGCCGAATATTTGTAAAATCTTCAAAACCCAATGAAGAAACCATATTCACCATCGTACTTCCCATCACCGGATAATGATAATGATGTGAATTCAGACTGAACCTTCATCTACCAATTCCATCAAAGTCCTGAAGGCAACATACTTGTTTGCGTATCTATCACTCAGACTTTTTTGCAATAATTTGGCATGGTTATTTTGATATTTTTTGAAAGAAGCCATATCGGTAGCTACGTATTGAACTGCATATCCGCTACCGTGCTCGTCATCGTCACCCAATATCCTGATGAGCTTATAGGATTCAAAGCAACCGGTACCCAATACTTCAGGGATGTGGATGGTTTGCATCCAGGTTAACCAGTCCAAAACTAAGAGAGTTTCTATTTTTATAGTTACATTGTATATGATCTTCATAAAGATTAAAGTTCGTCTCCTCTAAGTTTTCTGAATCTCTGACGGGCTTCAGAAGCAAATGTGCTGCTTGCATATTCTAAAAATATTTTTTCATACAGAAGCTTTGCTTTTTCAGGCTCATTAAGTTTGGTTTCATAAAGTTCGGCCAGCTCAAATAAGGCATTGTCTGCTCTGATCTCTTCCGGATATTTTTCTATTATAGCCTGATACATAGCGATCATATCGTCCGTTTTCCTCAGTTTTCTGAATATTTGGGCCTTGGTGTACATGACATCATCGTCCAGACTGTGGTCAGGAAAAAGTATCTTTATAGAATCGAGTAAAATCAAAGCTTCAGAGAACTTATTTTGAAAAGCGAGAAGATCGGCCTGAGCATACATTTTTAGGGTCACATCTGTCGTATCCATACCCAGATTGTCGAGGATAAATACGGACATATCTATTGCATCATTTGATATCAGTTTTGAAGTGGCACCTTTCAGTATTTTGAATTGTTCCTGAGCCCATTCGAAATCTCCGGCATAATAGGATAATTTGGCATTGCGATATCGGGCGTACTCGCCTACCTGACCTTCTTTAAAATCCTTATCCACCTGGCTGAATAACAAACTAGCTTCCCATCTGTCACCACTCATCAGATAATAATCACCCAATGCGAGTTTTGCTTTAGCGACGGATTCGGGAGACAAGCCTCCAAATTGTCTCAAGTCCTCCAGAATAAGAATGGCAGTATCCAGTTCATTGACATAAAGGGCTTCAAACTCCGCAAATTCCTGCATAAGGGTAGCTGTCTGTGTATTTCTTCCCATTTCATTAAGGAAAGAATTATATTCCTGTTTCAGTGTCAGCAGATCCGCTTTAGTATAATTGAAACTATCCGTAACTCTGGATTTTTTACTGTTGAGAAGGCCTCTCTTGGCATCCAGATAGTAGCTGGTATTCCGGCCATGATTAGAGACTATGTACTGGTAGGCTTCTATAGCTGTATTATAGTCTTTATCTTTATAAGCAGTCTCTGCAAGATTAAACACCCTACTTCCGTTTTCTTCAAACTGGCGGTCAAGTGCTTTAGCTTGCCTGAGGGCCTTATCGTATTCTTTCTTTTGGGTAAAAGTCCACTGAAGGAGCTCTCCGTAGTGCGGTATATTTGCTTTTTCTTGGATTTTCAGATATAGTTGCCGTTGCAATTCTGCATAATCATCTTCTGACAAAAACCGCTGCAGGCTGGTCTGTATATTGATGCTCGAAGGCTCTCTCTCAGCAGTGAGAAGATAGTATTTGATCATGTTTTTGACATCACCTTGTCTTCTGTAGAGATCAGCCAGATTATACACATAGAGATTTTCTATATTTGATATTTTTTCACCTTTGAGATATGTCTCAATTGCAAGGTCATACTTGGCGAGATTGGAGAATGAATTTGCCAGATTGGTGATATTGGATGGGTCCGGATCAAGTTTGTCAATGGCTTTTCGAAATTCAATTTTTGCTTTATCCGGAAGACCCTGTCTCTCCAAGAGGTTGCCGTAAGTAACTAAAAGTGATACGTCACCGGGTGTTTTTTTTAATTCCGATTGTATGATTTTACCGGCATCATCGTAGTCTTTCAGATCAAGAAGACACTGAATATACCAGTTGAAGTAAGACTTATTCTGAGGATTTTCCTTGTAGAGGGAAGCGTAGATCTCTGAGGCTTTTTCGTACTCACCGGAGTTGTAATATTCTACTGCAAGACGGTATTTCTGCTGGGCAAAAGAATTATTTACACTGGCAAGTGATACAATTATCAAAAAGATAATATTAAGTACTTTTTTCATTATTTATTGATAAATCATCTGAATGACAAAGATATCAGTATAACGTCATTTTGATTATAATGTTATAGCATTATATGAAAAAGATTCATTGCCAACCTGATATATCAGGATAAGAACTAAGAGCGTGTTTGAATATTTACTGCCTTAAAACCAATGCTTTATAAACCTTACTTCAAAATAATTAACTCATTTATCTCGAAAAATCTATTATGGTTTAATAGTCAGAATCGTAAACTCTTGATTTACAACTAATACAAATTTTTAAACCTACTCCAAGTATATAATACATCAATATTACCACCCCGGTATCAGATTTAATCCAAACCTGAATTTAGATCCCTGGAGTAGTGGCATAGCATAATATGGTTCCAGTATCAGCGCTCCGAAAAGATTTATTCTCATAGATGCTCCTACTGTAGTGACGAAGGTCGGTTTTGAAACCCTTGTTTCATATAATGGTCTGCCGCTTGTATCAAGAATGATATTACCACTCTCATCCCTTTGAATAAAGTCAAGTAATTTTCCGTCTGAAAAATCGGAAAAATTGTCGAAAGTCACACCGCTATCCACAAAGAGATTGAGATCCGTAAGAAGAAATGAGGAAGGTATCAAAGCGAGCCTTTTTGGACCCGTAAATGGGAGCCTAATCTCAAAGCTACCCAACATCATTTTGGATCCAACCAACTGGCTGAATGTAAGACCTAAAGATTCTACATCATTATTCAATATAGATCCCAGTCCTCTTACAAAGCCCATATTCCCGAGATAGAGCGGATATACGCTGTTTGTCTGTTTTTCCCACCTGAAGTAAGATGTCGTCCTGAAAGCA
Source organism: Saprospiraceae bacterium (assembly GCA_016722285.1). GTDB lineage: Bacteria > Bacteroidota > Bacteroidia > Chitinophagales > Saprospiraceae > OLB9. Next base: position 63,111 of record JADKGI010000016.1, on the reverse strand, counting down.
AAGCTGACGGGCTTCATCCATAGATATTTTCGTCCGTCCAGAAGTACGCCTGTATAATTATCATTACCGAAGTATTGTTCGACGCTGGCTCTGAATCGATGTCCGGCGAGGGGAGCGGTAACTCCAAAGAATGAATTGTCACCTACAATGGCTGTATTGATATTAGCTCCCGTCCCTTTTTTTACTGTATAATACTGATCTAGTACCAATGCATCACCTGTAGGTATTTTTTGACGGTCAGAAGCGATGAGCTGATAACCCACATACTGGTTGCCGTAATAATAATCATTGTACTCATCCCACCTGAAACTCCTGTATGTTCCGGCAAGCCCCCCTTCCAGCCTCAATGTCGAACTAAATGGATAATGTGCAAACAGACTCACACTCTGATCAAATATTCTGATCAGATTTGTCGATGCTTTCAGAGCGGGATATTCATTTCCATTGTTGTCGGTAACAATTGCTTGCGAATAATTCTGAAAACCTGTCCTTAATGGAACATGGCTGAGACCCACCCCCCAGGCAATTTGATTTTTCCTGTTGATATAGCTTACCATGCCACCTATATCCAGAATTTCTCCATTGAGTGCTACTTGAGTATATAACTGATGATTCCCTAAGAGGTCACCGAACAACATATCTATTCCTCCCTGAAGGCCATTGGCATTTCTGAAAGAGTTATTATTCACTCCTACTCCGATACCGGCGCCACCGCCAATATAGTCCAGCTTGAAATTGGGTTTGTAAGCTACTTTTTTTGAGTCCGGAACTGATGAAGCAAGGTCACGATCAGCATTTGTAAAACTGTTTCCCACTATGTCTGCAGGCAGAATGCCATACACCGGGAGCATGCCCATATTTTGATTTATGGTCTCTGTGTCTTCTACTTCTTTATTGAGCAATTCGTCAGATGATGCTTCGTAGATAGTATATTTATTGTCGTAATAATGTGTATAAAGCACCCTGTCTTTTTTGGTACTGGCAGAGATCGCAGGTGAAATACCACTTATACCGCTAATACCAGTCAGAAGATCAGTCATCTGATACACTTTTCCGGAGGTTCGGTCGTATTTATACAGGTTGCGCATGCCATCCCTGTCACTCACAAAGTAAAAATTGTCCTGATAATCAAAAACAGGATTGATATTATTAGCGCCATGGAAGAAGTTATAAATTTTTATATTTCCCGAAGGATAATCCATTTCTGCAATATCGTACGTATATTTACCTTCACTTCTTCCACTTACCACGCTGTTTTTGTCGTAACAAAATATGAGTTTGCTACCGTCAGACGAGAAACTCGCCATATTTTCACTGTAAATATTATTTGTGAGTTTTGTGGTTTTTTTTGATTTAATATTTATTGAATAAAGGTCAGTCTGTCCTTCCATTAGTCCTGTGACTACGATCTCTTTGCCGTTTGGATGATATACGGGGTTTACGAACGCATCCAGATGTGGCATAATGAGAGTATTTACAGTTTTGCCATTTTCTGCATCTTTGATAACGAGGACATTTTTTCCTTTTTTGATACCTACAAATGCAAAATCTTTACCGTTGGGTGACCATGCACCTGAAGATTCCAGGACATTCATATAATCCAGATCAGAAGATTGAGTCTGATTAGTTATTTTATTTAGTATTTTCCCCCTAACAGCATCAGCCAGATAGAGATCAGTGCTGAATACGTCTTTTTCAGACAGAAAAATGACAAACTTTCCGTTAGGACTTATAGCGGGAGACAAATTCAGGCGACCTGCATTGTCTTCAGAAATCAGTTTTTTTCCCAGAGGTTTTTCTTTACGACCTTCCAGCACCGGACTGTATTGTGTTTTCAGTGCCGTTTGCCACAGATTGCTGACACTTTTGGTATCGGTTCCGAAAGCATCCAGAAAGCCCGGTTCAAGCCCATATTTTGCAGTGCTTTCAAACATTTTCACAATTTTGTCATCTCCATAATATCCTCCGAGAAAAGCCATAAGTGCCTGTCCATATCTGTACGGAAAGTATTTGTAATCATTCATTTTGTTGATGTTCGGAATATTATCATTGAGTACCGCATCCCGCATCCACATGGCTGTAAATGGATCTTTACGGCCGGTTGAAAAATACTCTGCCATCCCTTCCACCATCCACAGCGGCGTGTTAGCTAGATTTTGCATGGATGTGGAGTCGCCGTTCAGAATATTATTGTACTGAAAGGCGTGAACCATCTCATGCACCAAAACATGGTGTGTACTCTGAAGCGAAAAAGAGACAGGCAGCACAATTCTGTTTTTGAGGGCTTCTGTGACTCCACCCGTACCAATGCCTATATCGCCGCTGATACTGTTTGTTTGCTGGAATTCTGCATGGTTGTTGTATAGGATGATTGGATTTTTAAACATAATATCTTTTCCAAAGACTTTCCTGTGATTATCATACCATTGTTCTGATACCCGGGTTAGATAGCTGATCATTTCATCATTTTTCATATAATGGTGAATCCTGAAATGCGGCGTTTCTACCACCTTAAAGTCAAACGTCCTGTATCTTGGCTTGTTACGTCCAAAATATTGACCATAACCGTCACTAAATATAGTGAATGATATTATAAACAATAAAATTATCCTTTTCATATTATTCAAGTTTATAGTTCTCATTTACAACACTATTTATCGATAAATTATCGCATGAATTGACATATTTATAAAAATTTTAAGAAAACGCTTGAAAATGTCAGGAGTAATAAAATACCTGTTTAGGAATAAAACGGTGCTTCAAATCATTTATCTAAATGATATTTATTACCGAAAAGGTATATCGTACATGTAATAAAAAGTTCTTATCTTCGCCCCGATTTTAATGAAAAGATTCATATCAATTGGATCATACTCTTGCCACATCAAATATTATTAAATGAAAAAATTTATTGTTTTTTTCATTCTTCAAATCGTTTGTTTACAACAAACTATAGCCCAAAGTACAGACTTCCTGCGCAGTACCGGCAAAATTTATTCTGTTGTGGTCATCATCCTGGTGATTTTTGTCGGAATCATAGTATTCTTATTCCGACTTGATAATAAACTAACCAAATTAGAAAAACAGATTAAAAATGAGCAGTAAACAAGCAAAATTTTTTGAAAGTGTTCAGCACAATTTTGACAGGGCAGCATCCTATACAGATATTCATCCGGGATTGCTGGCTCAGATCAAAGTATGTAATGCAGTATATCAGATGAATTTTCCGGTGAAAATAGGGGATTCATATGAAGTAATAGAAGCATACAGAGTACAGCACTCCCATCACCGGCTTCCTACAAAAGGCGGAATACGTTTCAGTCATCTGGTTGATCAGGAGGAAGTAATGGCTTTAGCAGCTTTGATGACATACAAGTGCGCCATCGTTGATGTTCCTTTCGGAGGAGCAAAAGGTGGCGTAAAAGTAAGCCCTCGTGCATACACTGCTGAAGAACTCGAACGAATCACAAGACGATATACTGTGGAGCTGATTCGTAAAAACTTTATAGGACCCAGTATTGATGTTCCGGCACCCGATTACGGTACCGGCGAAAGAGAGATGGCATGGATTCTGGATACATACCAGACATTTAAGGGTGGCGAGATAGATGCTACCGGATGTGTCACAGGAAAACCAGTGCGTCAAAATGGCATCAGAGGGAGGACGGAAGCTACGGGAAGAGGTGTTTTTTATGGATTGAGAGAGGTGTATAATGAAGAGAAAATGCTCAAAAGAATTGGAGCGACTAAAGGATTGGCGGGTAAGACCATGGTTATTCAGGGTATGGGAAATGTAGGATCTTACACTGGTTTAATATCACAAAATGAAGGAGATGTAAAGATAATTGGTCTTTCGGAAATAGAAGGCACTATATATAATGAAAAGGGAATTGATATGCAGGCAGCTCTCGATTACCGGGCAGCAAATGGTACAATAATAGGTCTCCCGGGCTCAACTAGCCTTCCTAACCGGGGCGACTGGGTAGGAATAGAATGTGACATACTTGTTCCGGCTGCTTTGGAGTCTGTCATTACCGAAGACAATGCACACCTTGTAAAAGCTAAAGTAATAGGCGAAGCAGCAAATGGTCCGATTACATCCAAAGCAGCTGATATAATCATTAAGAATGGAAGCATTATCATTCCTGATATGTATCTCAATGCAGGCGGTGTGACTGTTTCTTATTTTGAATGGTTAAAGAATCTTTCTCATATGAGATTTGGCCGAATGGACAAGCGTTTCAATCACAATACTTATGAAAATATTGTTAGTACTTTTGAAAATCTGACAGGAAAGACAGTGGGAAATAAAGAACGGGAATTTATTACAAGAGGGGCTGAAGAAGTGGATCTCGTCCGATCAGGGCTTGAAGAAACCATGATTAATTCATTTTATCAGATCATGGAAGTATATCATGGAAACAAAAAGATAAAAAATCTGAGAGATGCGGCTTTTGTAACAGCATTGAATAAGGTGGCCAGTGACTATATGACATTGGGTGTATTTCCCTAATGACAACAAACAAACGAAAAGTGCAAAAAGGGCAACAGTAATGTTGTCCTTTTATGTTTCAGAACTAATGTAATATGATTGGACAATAAAAAATTGTAATTTTGCTTTTTCTATCTTAACCAAATAACAAAATGGCTCAAATTGAATTAATAATGCCCAAAATGGGTGAAAGTATCACTGAAGCCACCATCCTAAAATGGTTGAAAAAAGTGGGTGACGTAGTCCAAATGGATGAGATTGTCCTTGAAATAGCCACTGATAAGGTAGATTCGGATGTGCCGGCACCTGTTTCCGGCGTCTTGGCTCAAATTTTTTACGGAGAAGAATCCGTGGTTGATGTAGGAAAAGTCATTGCCATAATAGCTACTGAAGGCGAAAAAGTAGTAGCGGCTTCTCCTACCGTCATCGAAGATACACCTGTCGAAATTCCACCGGAAGCAATAGAGATCACACATCGGATAGAAGAAGTCAGACAGGAAGCAAAAGCTGAAATTCATGCCGAAACTACCGATGAGCAGAGATTTTATTCTCCACTTGTAAAAAACATAGCAAAAGAAGAAAAAATCAGCGAAGCCGAGTTGGATACAATACCGGGGACAGGAGCAAACGGCAGACTAACAAAACAGGACTTATTGACTTATGTGGAGCAAAAGCAATCATTTACACTGCCGGATGTAACAAAATCTGAAATAATCAATGCGGGCAAAATTGCTGCTTCGAGTCAGGCGACTTCCTTGTCAGGAAATATAGATATCATAGAGATGGACAGAATGCGTAAGTTGATAGCTGAGCATATGATCATGTCAAAACAAACGTCCGCCCATGTGACGTCTTTTGTAGAAGCCGATGTCACTAATATGGTCTTGTGGCGCGATAAAAACAAAAATGCGTTTAAGGCAAAGTATGGTGAGAATATCACATTTACTCCATTGTTTATCGATGCAGTGGTAAGGGCTATCAAAGATTATCCAATGATCAACATCTCTCTGGAAGGCAACAAAATTCTGATTAAAAAAGATATTAATATAGGGATGGCTGCTGCATTGCCCACCGGAAATCTGATCGTTCCGGTGGTAAAAAATGCCGACATGCTTAGTATGGCCGGTCTTGCCAGAGCTGTCAATGACCTTGCAGGTAGGGCCAGAGAAAATAAACTCAAACCGGATGAAATAAAAGACGGAACCTTTACCCTGACCAACGTAGGAACTTTTGGCAATCTGATGGGTACACCTATCATAAATCAGCCGCAAGTAGCAATACTTGCTACAGGAGCTATCGTCAAAAAACCTGCTGTCCTGGAGACTGAATTTGGAGATGTCATTGCAATAAGGCATCTGATGTTCTTATCACTTTCATATGACCACAGGATTGTAGATGGAGCCCTGGGCGGTGCTTTTCTAAAGAGAATTTCTGATAATATGGAAAAATTTGACCCAAATACGTCTGTTTGATCATGCATCGAATATCAATTTATACATTTTATTTATTTCTGTTGCCTGGTATATCTTTGGCACAAAAAGATCATATAAAGGCAGCTGAGATTTATATGGAAGCTGGTAAATACCGCGAGGCTCTCACTGAATTCAATGCTTACCAAAAGATAGAAGGAGATCCGAAACTTATACTTAAAAGAGGAGTTTGTTATTATAATACCAATCAGCCGGACCTGTGTATAAAAGATATGGTCACAGCAGACCGGCTTAAATCGGTTGATAATATAAAATACAAATATACAGCCTTGTCATACATGGCAAAAAGGGATTATAGTGATGCGGCCAAACATTTTAAAATGTATCTCAATACCCTAAAAAGAAAGGATAAGGAATGGCAACTTATTTCAGATCAGATTAAAAGATGCGGATATTCTGTAAACTATAAATTTCTGCCCCAGCTGGCATATGTTGAAAATCTGGGATCGGGTATAAATACTGTTTTTGATGAATTCGGAGTGGTCCAAAGTCCTACCCGGCCAGAAAGGTATTATTTTTCTTCTGCACGTGAAGGTTCAGTGGGTGGTTTGCGTAATAAGGATGGGCTGGCAGACAACATCAGAGGCCAGTTCGCCTCAGATATGTATATGGCAGATTTGATAGATGGCAATTGGGGAAGTGTCCTTGAATTCGGGACACTACTGAATTCACCAAAGCATGATATACTTCAGGATTTCAGTCAGGATGGCTCAGTGGTTTATTTTACTAAGGGTATGGATAAGGCGAGTGGTGTCTTATATACAGATACTTTTAGCATTGAGAAGAATCCGGAGATGATCCCGGTATCACAAAATTTTCCTTTCAGAGCTGAAGACGGGGACAAAGATTTATTCCTGTTCAGTGACAGTCTGATACTATTTTCTTCCATGAAGCAGGGTGGTTATGGTGGCTATGATCTTTACTTTATGGAAAGAAAGGACAATGTATGGCAGAATCCGGTAAATTTTGGCCCGTCTGTCAATACCGTTGCAAATGAAACTGCTCCTTATCTCATACGCAGTGGCAATAAATTGTATTTTTCTTCCGACAGGACGGACGGTTACGGAGGCTATGATATTTTTTTAGCAACTTTTTCTTTTGATGGGACAATCAACAGTGTTTTGAATGTGGGATATCCCATAAACTCTCCGGGCAATGAAACTGACACAGAAATTTCTTATGATGGTATGTATGCACTTTTCTCATCGGATAGAGTCGAAGGATACGGTGGTCAGGACTTATATATAGCCTATTTTAAAGATCAGGTAACAGGACAATTGGAGACAGTGGACAGACCTTTATTTTTAAACCATACGGATGATTCCGGATTGACATTGAACCTACCTGCTGCATCTGATCGACTGAAAGATCTCCCCGAAAGGGATTATGTATCGAGGCCTCTTTATTTTTCAGGAGATGAAGATGTGCTGAATATTGCAAACCTGAATAACTTGAAATCACTTTCTGACGTGATGCTGATCTATCCGGAAATCAAAATTGATTTATACAGCCATTATTTATCAGAAGGTAAAAAAGAATTTGATCTTTATTTTTCAATTAAAAGAGCTGAAAAGGTATCTGAATATCTAATAAAATCAGGAATAAAAAGCAACAGAATAAATATGTTCGGATGCGGGGCAAATTATCCACTGGCACTTCCTATTATCAATAACATCTCATCAACACTTGCCGAAAGATCAAATAAGCGGATAGATATCAGACTACAGGTGGACATGACCAGGAATCTTAAGGTAATGTATGATTACCCGATAGTAGCAGTCCAGTACAGAGATACCTTGTGGGACGATTTTAATGATATAAATCAGCAGCTCAATTTCAGAGTGGTTTTTACGAGGGTAGCGCAGATGCTCAGAAATGACATCATCAATCTGAGCAATGATGTCATTATCGAAAAGAACGCATCAGACAACCAGTATTCCTATACGATGGGAAATTATCTTTTTACACTGATGCAAAAAAAATGAAAAACTATCTGAAAAGCAAGGGGTTTGAAAATTCGGAAGTTAAGGCTTATTATCACGGGACACCTATGAATAAATTGGACCTGATCAGCTTAAGTGCGGAATACCCTGAGATCAATAATTATCTTTCTGAAGAAGGTCAATGATGATTGAACCGACTTTTACTTAATCTTCTATCAGCTCCAGTATTTCAAAAATTTTATCAAACTGTTCGAATGATTTAAAACCGGTTTTTTCTTCATCACCCCCCCTTAAAATTAATCCGGCACCTTCAAAATTGGAAAGCACTTTTTCTGTTTCTTCTGTTTCAAAAGGGATATCAATAAAGTAATAATCTGATGACATTAATTTTTGTATAATTGCAATCTCAGAAGGAGACAATGTTCCAAATGGTTTCTCAGAGCGAATTACCGGATAGTCACATGCTGAGAAGTCAGACTCTCCAATATTTCCCAGGATAAAGTCTTTGAAAACTGGTAATGAAAATTTTCCTGAATAGGTCGCAAACGCACCAAAGTGTAGAGCCTGTCCCAATCCTGTGTTGACTATATCATGAATTTCAGACTCAGATTGCCAGCCATCTAATTCCAATACAAACTCCGGGCCCTTCCACCCAATTTCTGATTTCATTCATTTTAGAAACCGGACAGTACTTTTCTGTATCTGGATTGCAGCAAAAACCAAGATACTCCACACCCATTGCTGCAAAATATCTGGCATCCGTTAAGTTATTAATGTGACTAATCTTTACTTTGGTACGCAGCATGTATTATTTTTACGCAAAAGTAATAAGACTTATGGCCAACAGGAAACCTGAAAAGAGTAAAGATCAATCAAGAGACCATTATTTTTACAGAGTGTATGACGTGACATGCCTGATCCCCAAAGGCAGGGTGAGTACCTATGGTGCAATTGCAGACTTTCTGGCGCTTGGATCAGCCCGTATGGTTGGATGGGCACTCAATCATTGCCATTCAGCAGAAGAGCATGTTCCGGCGCATCGGGTTGTCAACAGGCTCGGCGAGCTGTCCGGACGACTTCACTTTGCTACGCCCACATTAATGGAGGAAAGACTGGAATCAGAAGGGGTGAAAGTAAAAGATCATAAAATAGTCAATATGGATGATTATTTCTGGCATCCAAGACAACTGGAAGAATATTGAGATTATAAATGATCAAAACAATAAATTCTATTAAAAATCGATTAAATATGAATAAAGTTTACCGATGAAAAAATATCTCTTATTAAGCCTTTTCTGTGTTTGCAATTTTTATTTATCGGCACAATCCCCGGTAGGAGTCTGGAAAAATCTGGATGATGAAGATGGCAAAGAAAAATCCCACATAGAGATTTACGAGCAAAATGGTAAACTGAGAGGAAAGGTAATAAAGCTGCTTCCGGCGGCAACTGTTACTAAATGTAATGCCTGTAAAGGAGAAAAAAAAGGAAAAGATCTTGTAGGAATGGATATACTATGGGATCTCAAAAATTCGGGAAAGGTATGGGAAGGCGGGCAGATACTTGACCCCAAAAATGGCAAGGAGTACAATTGTAAAATTGAGTTTGATGGTACCGAGAAGCTAAAGGTAAGGGGCTATATAGGTATCTCTATGTTTGGAAGAACTCAAGTGTGGTACAAAGTAAAATAATTGACTTTCAATGCAATAAAAATATTTTTTTTCGGTTGTATATAGATTAATTTATTTATTATTTAACTTAAAACCTTATGCATGATACACAGCTACACACAAAATCAAATCATACAGTTTGTTTACAGGGAATGTGATCTTTTTACCAAGCTCGAAATGGAGTTTGCTATGGAAGATGATAGTACATTGATGGATGAATATCAGGCATATTTAACATCAAGTCAGGTCTTGCCTGATGTGCGGTTCAGTCCTAAAAATACGAGTGTAAATAATATACTTCAGTATAGCAAGCTTTCAGCTGCCTGACCTAAAGACAAAAATATTTCGCTTGACGGAAATAACTCTTTGTGTATTTCATGACCTGTCTGGTTACCCCGACTTTTGATCTACATGCTGCCAGCAAAACCCCTTTTGTTACCTGTATATCGTTTGCATCTGCTTCCTGACTTGGATTTTCCTTTACACTGTACCATGTTGACGGCTTTCATACATTCTTCAGCGGGGCCTTTCATTTCGACCTTATAGACGTTGCCTGATTTGGATACCACCGTTACTTTTCCGTCTTTGGGTATTTCTACTGCCGTTATTTCGGATTGATCATAATGCTCTTCAGGAAAACTGATATCTGTGAGTTTATTGTCTTTTACTTCTACTATTAGGGTGTAAGATGATTGCTTTTTAGTATCCGGATTCTGATATAACACTTTAGCACAATAGTTGCCGTCGGGTGGCTTTTGTTTACATCCGGGGACCATCAGTGCGACCAGTATCAGAAATATCCATTGCTTTAACATGCGTACATATTTTATGTTTGTGTATAAACGCCAGAAAGGGGCTAATAGAATAAAGAGTTAAATTTATGTCTTTATTTGCAACAAATATAGGTAAGTTTCAACTTTTTGCTCATGAAAGGTACTTCTGGCTTGATCTGCTGGATCACATTGTCACAGTTGGGGGTCTAAGAAAAAAAATTCAAATTGATCATAGCTACACATACATACAGTTTTTGATTGTAAATGCTTGCCGGATTGACATTTGTAAAAATGAACCGGGTACAGTATTTATAGTCAGATAAATTACTTTAAAATATATTTACGTCATTATCATTGACAATATCAGAACTACGTTATATATTTGCCAGATTTAACGGCGCATATTTGACGGTTAAATCGACATAATTGAATGACGAGTGTAGAATGCCGAAGTACGAATAGGAATATATACCATTTGTATCCACATTTTCCGCATCCTGATCATTCGTATTTCGTATTTCGCATTTCGTCATTATCATGTATCTCAACTGTCACTCCTACTTCAGCCTCCGCTACGGCACCTTCGCTCCCGAAGACTTGCCCGGTATCGCTAAGTCATTTGGAGTGGAAGCACTTGTGCTATCGGATATCAATAATACCTCCTGTGCGTTTCAGTTTGTCAAATCATGCCGTGCAGAAGGTATCAAACCCATACTCGGTATAGAATTTCGTCAGGACAATGAATTCCTATACCTCGGGATTGCCAAAAATGATGAAGGTTGGCGAGAGCTCTGTGCTATGCTGACGGAGTCATCCATCTCTGGCGACCCGCTGCCCAAGGAGGCACCCAAACTCGAGCACTGCTATATCATTTATCGAAAACTCCCGAAAGGCGTAGAGCTGCTCCGTGATTACGAGTATGCGGGGGTACGCCCCGAGGAAGTCAATCACTTATTCTCTTCATATCTAAAGAACTATCCGGACAAACTTGTCGTCTTCAGCCCCGTGACCTTTGCGGATCAGGATGGATATAAGGCCCACAAACTCCTGCGCTGCATTGATCTGAATATCGTCATCGGCAAGCTCGATCCTAAAGACTGTGCCAAGTCGTCGGAGATATTTTATCAGCCGGGTTATCTGGAAAATGTATTTGAGCAATATCAGCACATACTTGCCAACACACAAAAGATTCTTGATACTTGCCACACAGATATGGAAGCCAGCAAACTTCATAATCGCCGTACTTTTACCGGAGATGCAGCGGATGACTACAAACTCCTTACCAAGCTGGCTGTCAGTGGCTGCAAGCGACGCTATGGTGATAAACACAAAAAGTCCATGGAGCGCACCCTCCGGGAGCTCAAAGTCATCCAGCAGATGGGGTTTTGTGCATACTTCCTCATCACGTGGGATGTCGTACGGTATGCTCACTCGGTCGGTTACTTTCATGTGGGTCGGGGATCGGGCGCCAACTCCATCGTAGCCTACAATCTTAATATCACAGATGTCGATCCACTGGAACTCGATCTCTATTTCGAGCGATTTATCAATCCGCATCGATCATCGCCACCGGATTTTGACATCGACTTCTCGTGGAACAATCGGGATGACGTCACCGATTATATCTTCAAGCGATACGGCAAAGAAAATACAGCACTCCTCGCTACCTACAATACCTTCAAGGGCAAGTCCATCATCCGCGAACTCGGCAAGGTACTCGGTCTTCCCAAGGCCGACATAGATACCATCGTAGATGAGCCTATGGCAGAGGATAAACACCATCAGTTTGCCAGACACATTTTTAAGTATGGAAAGATGATTGAGAAATTTCCCAATTATCTCTCCATCCACGCCGGTGGCATCCTGATCAGCGAAAAACCACTCAATTACCACACAGCCCTTCAGATGATGCCCAAGGGATTTCCGGTAGTGCACTTCGATATGTATGGCGCAGAAGATCTTGAGTATCACAAGTATGACGTCCTATCTCAGCGAGGCCTCGGCCACATCAAAGACGCAGTAGATCTCGTCAAACAAAATCAGGGTAAAGCCATCGATGTGCACAATGTCGCCCAAATCAAAGAAGACCCCAATGTCAAAGCACAGCTCAAATCGGGACACTGTATCGGGTGCTTCTACATCGAGTCGCCAGCTATGCGAGGACTGTTACACAAGTTGCGGTGTGACAATTATATCCATCTCGTGGCTGCCAGCTCCATCATACGTCCGGGTGTGGCCAAGTCGGGCATGATGCGGGAGTATATCCAGCGTTTTCACAAGCCGGACAGTTATACCTATCTCCATCCCGTCTTTGAAGAGCATCTGGGTGAGACCTACGGTGTCATGGTCTATCAGGAAGATGTGATGAAGATCGTTCACCACTTCTCGGGTCTCGATCTCGACGAGTCGGACGTACTCCGTCGCATCATGACAGGCAAAAAAAAGAGTTCGGACACCTTTTTCCGTCTCCAGGAGAAGTATTTTCGCAACTGTAAAGAACGGGGCTATCCCGATGAACTCAGCAAGGAAGTATGGCGTCAGATCGAGAGCTTTAGTGGTTACTCGTTTTGTAAGGCGCACTCGGCGAGTTTTGCGGCAGAGTCCTTTCAGAGTCTGTATCTCAAGACCTATTTTCCGCTCGAGTTTATGACGGCCGTGATCAATAATTTCGGTGGATTCTACAGTACAGAACAGTATGTCCACGAAGCGCGTATGTGTGGCGCAAAGATCGAAGCACCTTGTGTCAATAACTCTACTCATTTCACCAATATCTATGGCGATACCATCTACATCGGCTTCATCCATCTCTCCAATCTGGAGCAAAAAATCGCATATGCCATCGTCGAGGAGCGGCTCACCCATGGCGACTACCGCAGTCTCCGTGATTTTGTCCATCGCATCGATATCTCCAAGGAGCAGCTCGAGATACTCATCCGCATCGGTGCGTTCCGGTTTACCAAGATGAATAAGTACGAGCTCATGTGGGAAAAAAATGCGGTGCACAATCCACTCATCAAACACGCCTACGCCGGAGAGATGCTCTTCGATACTGAGTCGGAAGATTTTGCACTCCCGATACTCTCAGAAACGGAGCATGAGCAGGCTTTTGACGAGATAGAGTTGTTGGGATTTCCGCTGTGCAGCCCCTTTGATCTTCTACAGACAAAATTCCGGGGTGATATCAAGGCCAGTCAGATGAAAGACCATCTTGGCAAGACCGTGCGCATGATAGGCTACTACGTATGCCGCAAGTATGTGACGACGAGCAAGGGTGACCTCATGAATTTCGGTACGATGACGGATGTCAATGGCCATTTCTTTGATACGGTACACTTCCCGCCGAGCCTGAGAGCCTTTCCCTTCAAAGGCAAAGGTGCTTACATCGTAATCGGCAAGGTGGTCGAAGATTTCGGCTTCCCGAGTCTGGAGGTGAGCAAGATGGAGAAGCTGCCGTTTGTGAAGGATGGGAGGTATTAGAATAATTACGAATGTAGAATTATGAATTACGAATAGAAAAAGTGCTGTTAAAGTAGGTTGTGGCACAATAAATGGTGTAATATTTAAGAATACCTTATCTTTGTATCATGAAGATCAAAAAAATAAAGTTTGAAAATTTTCGATTGTTTGAAAATCTGGAAGTCAATTTCCCTGATTCGAATTTCATTGTACTTATAGGAAATAATGGGGCGGGAAAGACTAGTATTTTAGATGGGATTGCCACTTGTCTGACGCACTTTACAGGTGAAATGATGTCAAAAAAAGAAGGATATTCTATTGATCATTGGTTTATTGATAGCGATGTTACCAATGGAAAAGAAAAGGGTCTTGTAAATTGTAGTTTTGAAATTAACTCAGATAACTTAAGTATTAGTGTCACTAAAGATACTAATGAAGCAGGATTAAGTTTTGATAAAGAGCCCAAAGGTTTCATTAATGCCTTTAAGGCGACTAAAGAAAATAAAAGGATACCTATTATATCTTATCAACATATTAATCGATCAAATGGCGACGTATCTAAAACTTCTGAAAAATCTAATATTATAAAAATATACGACCCTGTAACGCAAGCCTATACCCGTGCACTTTCAAAATCATCTATACCAATGCACGACAATTATGATTGGTTTTTGCAGCAAGTAAGAATGGAAAATGATTATAAAGTAGAGCAAAATAGTTTGGCCGTTACATTACCTTCACTTGACATCGTTAGAAAAGCTTTAAAGATATTTACATCTGAGCTAATGTTGAACATCTCTGATTTCAAAGTACATAAAAAGAAAAATTTATACCCTGACTTTAGAGAGGAAATAGAGGAACATTTGGCTTTTAATATTGATGACAAACAAATTTTATACAATCAATTATCTTCTGGTCAAAGAATGATTTTAAGTATGGTTATGAGTATTGCTCGAAACCTAATCGTTGTCAATGAAAACAGTGAAGATGCGCTCAATGGCGAAGGCATTGTACTCATCGACGAGCTAGAATTGCATCTTCATCCTAACTGGCAATTGAAGATTGTGAATGCTCTAAAGACTACATTTCCAAATGTGCAGTTTATTGCTACTACGCATTCGCCACTTGTGCTTTCTGGTATGAGAAGAGATGATATTTTGGTTTTGGATCAGGGTGAAATTATACCGAGTGAAGAAATTCCCGATATTTACAGTAGTTCATCAGATCAAATATTGGAAGAAATAATGTTTGCTGACAATAAAATAGATAAATTTTATAATGAGAAAAAGGAGATCGATATCTTGTTTAACAAGATGGATTTTGAAACTGCAGAACATAAACTTAAGGAACTTAAAGAAAAAATAGGTGCATCGCCAAAATGGTTAAAAGATTATGAACGAAGAATTTCTTTTGCTAAAGCATGACATTAGTTGAAATAGATTTATCCAAAGAGCCTGTTTGTCTTCAAGAATTACAGGCTACTCTAGAAAGGACATATATGGAAAATCTAGAGGGGGAATGTAAAGAAGAAGTTATTACTCTTTCTCAAAATATCACAAAATAACTTATGTGCTTATTGTCAGAAAAGTATAGAAAGTGTTATGACCATCGAACATTATATAGCACAATCTGACGCAGAAAATAATGGTCACCATTTGCAATTGTATTTTTCAAACTTTCTTGGTGTTTGTTTAGGACAATTTAGGTATGATAGACTTTCAAGAAAAACAATATTACATTGTGATTCCAGTAGAGGTAATATTCCCTTAAAAATTGATCCAAGAATCAACTGCCATATAAACACAATTTCATATACTGATCATGCAACAATTGAGTCTTCTGACCCAGATTTCAATACTGATTTAAATAATGTCCTAAATTTAAATATGGATGGCATATGTTATTTGAGACAAAAGGGTACAATGAATATTTAACATTCTTAAGTACAGTTTCACCTGAGATGAATCCGTTAACTTTATACCAAAAGTCTCTCCGAGATATGGAGCAGAATCCGCCTGAATATTATGGTTATATAAAATTCAGACTTGAAAAATTGATAGAAAGAGTATTAGGCTAGAGTATTTTGATAATGTCATGATGTGATTAGAATGGAGAATCTTGCCTATGTTGCCAACTCTGATAGCACTGTACCAAAATCGAGACTTATTTTAGTATTATTTTCTATACTCTTTGACCCTGTTACAAACAATCTCTTAATGGAATTCAGGAATGGTGTTTTTTTGTGCATGCCTACCATAGGTTTAAGAATGGATAAGACAACAGAGAATTTTTTGGGTACGAATAAGTAGTACAGGATCAAGTGACAAGAATTACCTACCACATCTTCCTTTCCAGTCTCTCTAAAACGGTGCAATCTTGATTCCAAATTTTCATCTTTCATCGTAGGATCTTTTGTCTTAAGTTATGCGTAAAGTATATGGCGATCCTTTTTTTATAGTTTCCATACTCAGGTCTGCATTTGAACTTCTGATAGCATCGTCATTTCATCTCTATTTTTTTGACCGATCCTATAGTCAAATACTTGTTCAGTAGGAGACTGCATAAAAGCTTCTCCAATATTTTCCAGCAATTACTTTGAGAAGTATTCTGAGTGGGATGGTTCTTGACCAATCGTTCGGTGGCTCTGGTTTGTTTTCCACTCGTACTTTCACTCTGCGACATGTCTCTTCATATAATTCCTTTAATAGTGGTGCGTAGTTTTGTCTCCAAGATGGTATTTGCCCATACTTCTATCAAATATTCATAATGATCACAACGAGATAATAGGTTGAACATAGTAGATATCCATTCCGTAGATTGTGGAAATGTACTTTCTAATTCTATTAATGCATGAAGAGATTTTGCTTTTATAGGAAAATCCTCAGGCTTTAATGATTCTATCATAGTATAATAATACTTAGGTAAAACCATCAACTGATACTGAACAAAGTCTTCAAATTGATGCGCCTGTGTCAATTGCATAGTATATTAATGAGCTGTTTTGTTTTTTCTGATCCCAATTACTGATACTGTTTATGAAATCATTGATGACATCGACTCGTAAAATTGACCTAACTCGGTTTCACTTTTCAGCTTTGATTACAGCAAAATATCTTTCTAATAATTTGTATCCTAAGTCCTGCAATTGTTTTTTGTCATCCTCCAGGATAAGCCAATCAATCAGGGTCCAAAATCGTTTTTCTCATTTCCGTTTCCTTCGACACTGAGTATCTGGAACCAAGTATTTGGCTATACACTATCATTATCTTCAGGCGAGCTTCTATTTGTATTGTAGAATGACCATTTGATCCTGAATTCATTGGAAGAATGAAACAAGATGTTTTTATGCTGCTCTTTTTGACCAAACAGCTACCGCCCCGTGATGGTACCAATAAGTAACTATCAGGGCCATAATTGCCCATATAACCACTGTTTTTCCCAATGGGTTCTTCATTTTCGTAGCTGAATGGTGCTAATATATCTTCATCTTCTAAATTGAACTTTTTTAATTCCGGATAGCCTCTATCTGCCCATAGTTCTAAAGATACACCTTCGTCAAGTACTTCATCTATCTCATCACAATCATCGTCATCATAATACACAGGTGTACCGATTTTGTAGGAAGTGATCAAGCACAGATTGGCATACAACCCAGCATCCTTTGTCGCTTGCAACAAGGTCGATTTTGCCCTATCATTGAGTTTAAGATTGTCCATCTTAAAATTACCGGGAGTATATTGATGTCCCAAGTATTATCAAAGGATTATCCTGATCTGCTAATACGGGTGTTGCCTTTCGAAGCTAGTGCTCAAACACTGATATGCTTTTTAAAATGATTGCAATGCTATCTTATGGTCAGATGCTTTTGTATTAAATTATATACCAGAACTACTCTAAACCCTTCTGTAAGCGGTTTGACCTCATGATCACAGTCTGCATAAAAAGCTGCATAGGCTATTTTGCCTTGACTGCTATCTGTCGAAAAATCTATGGCCTTTTCTTCTCCTTCCAATCTCACCAATAATTCTACCCCCGTGTGATTGGATGGCAAAGCGACTATCAACGTCCCAAACATATTCGCTTCTTTCTCTCACTATCCTTGTGCGTCAGGAAAATCTCCTTTCTCGTATATCAGCAGCTTATACAATTGAGCCCCAACGTCATAATCCTTTATTCCCAGATCTTTTTTGACTCCTTTTTAATATACCCTGCATCATATCTGACCAGCCCGTACCTCAAAAATCAACTGTGAGTCATTTATTTCCCAAGCGCTACGCACTGTCGGATCTATCAATGTTTCATGCCCTTTGCCAAACGGTGCTTTATGAGCCACACTGATCAGAGCATGAGCTTGTATTTCATTAATCGGATATGCCAGCTCACCCAATCCCTGAATGGTCAGCCGGGGAAATATGAAATCTTTGATCCCTGACTACAGAAAGTGCCACCTCCTTTTATGCCTTTGAGACATTGGATGATTTCATTTTTGAGCTGTTTATCTACCATTTTAAGTCCTGTTTTTGTACCTTTTTACGTGATTCTCAACCATATTTTTGGTTTGTTGGTTCAAAAGGTGCTGAACTTATTTTTGATGTTTGAAAAACTTCTTAAAGGTTGGTTGAGCAAAAGCACTATCTATGATATGGTACACTTCCCGCAGAACCTGAGAGCCTTTCCCTTCAAAGGCAAGGTGAGCATACATCGTATTGGATAAGGTAGTTGAAGATTTTGGCTTCCCGAGTTTGGATGTGAGTCGGATGGAGAAGTTGCCTTTTATACGGGATGAGATGTATTTGGGGAAGTATGAATGTGGAAGTACAAAATACGAAATAAGAATGAAATTTATGATTTTGGATTTACGATACTACATATATACCTTCAAAATTCAATAACCGCTGATCTTTGTTCATCGTTTAAATCTGATTTACATAAACAACAAACAGACCAGGTATTTTCAAAATTTTTGGTATCCCTTGTGATTATTAAACTATAGATAGCATCTCATTTATGCGTATTTTCAATATAATTCATTATTTTGTCCCGTAATAAATAGAACCCATATTTTTTACCGTAGCCCACTCAAAACCCTTATCCCTTTATGGTCAAAGATGCATTTCGCATAGCAGAACTGGAAAAATTACTGGCAGAACGTACTGCTGATCTTATACAACGAAGTGAAGAGCTTGCTGTGATCAGCAGCGTTCAGGAAGCGTTGGTGCGTGAAATGGATATGCAGTCTATTTACGATCTTGTCGGTGAGAAAATACGGGAGTTATTTGACGCCCAGGCGGTGATTATTGCCACTTTTGACCATGAAACTGAAACCGAGCATTTTCAATATACGATTGAAAACGGCGAACGCTTTTACCCCGAAAGCCGACCAATAAACAAACTGAGAAAGCACCTGATCGATTCAAAACAAAAGATAATCATCAATACCAAAGATGAGGCTTCAGAATGGTTTGGAAAGGAAGTGGTACCCGGAACAAAATACATTTTATCGGGGGTTTTTGTTCCGTTAATTTCTGGAGGTATGGTTACCAGCTATGTAAGTTTGCAAAATGTAGAGAGAGAAAATGCATTTAGTGATTCAGAAGTAAGACTTTTGGAGACTTTATCCAATAGCATGAGCGCCGCTCTGCAAAATGCTCGACTTCTCAAAGAGACAGAACAGCGCACAGCCGAACTGGCCGTCATTAATAGTGTTCAGGAAGGACTTGCAAAGGAGTTGGATATGCAGTCTATTTATGATTTGGTCGGCTATCGTATTCAGGAATTATTTGATGCCCAGGTAGTAGGAA
Source organism: Saprospiraceae bacterium (assembly GCA_016722285.1). GTDB lineage: Bacteria > Bacteroidota > Bacteroidia > Chitinophagales > Saprospiraceae > OLB9. The sequence goes on along the minus strand of JADKGI010000016.1, from coordinate 43,488 downwards.
TAGCTACTTTTGATCACAATAAACAAGAGGAATCTATTCAGTACCTGATAGAAAAAGGTGAACGCTATTATCCGAAATCAATGCCGCTCAATACTTTGAGAAAGCATTTAATTCAGACCAGAGAAAAAATTGTTATCAATAAAAATTTTGAGTCAGTTGCCAGTGCTTTTGGGGTAAAGAAAGTACCCGGAACCGAATACCCAAAATCGGCAGTATATGTTCCTTTAGTTATAGGTGATAAAGTAATCGGATATACCAGCCTGCAAAATATAGATAAGGAAAATGCATTTAGTGATGCAGATGTTCGTCTGCTGGAAACATTGGCTAATACAATGAGTACGGCTTTGGAAAATGCAAGACTCTTTGATGAAACCCAGCGTCTTTTAAAGATCACAGAAGAAAGAGCCCAGGAATTGGATATACTCAATAGTGTCGGCGAAGCGATGGCTAAAACACTGGATGTAATAACAGTGACTCATATAGTTGGTGAGAAAGTTAGGGCAATTTTCGATGCAGATATAACCGAAATTCTCCTATGGGATGCTGCCACCGATCTCATACTTGTGCCTTATGCATATGCCGGAGGTTTACAGGAAGTGGAGCCCTTTCAGATGGGAAAAGGATTAACATCTAAAGTGATTCTTTCAAAAAAACCGCTTCTCATTGGCACTATTCAAGAAGCTCTCGATCTAGGTGCGCTAATGCCTAAAGATGAAGATAAAGCAGAAGCTTATATGGCAGTACCGATCATTGCAGGTGAAAAGTTGCTTGGTGTCGTCAGCGTGCAAAGCTACAAGAAGAATGTATTCAATGAATCACATGTACGCTTGTTGAGTACCCTGTCTGCAAGCATGGGCACTGCTCTCGAAAATGCACGACTCTTTGATGAAACAAATAGGCTCCTGAAAGAAACTGAACAGAGAACTGCGGAGCTGGCTGTTATTAATAGTGTTCAGGAAGGATTGGTAGCACAAATGGATATACAATCTATTTATGACCTGGTAGGCGAAAAAATACGTGAGATATTTGATGCTCAGGTTGTAGATATTGTTACTTATGACGCTGGTACCAATTTAATTGAGGATCGTTATGCTTACGAAAAAGGAGACCGGACTATGCTCGGTCCAAGGGAGATCAATGGATTCAGAAAATATGTAGCTACTTCAAAGCAGATGCTTGTCCACAATGAAAACATTGATCAAGCAATGCTGGAATTTGGAAATAAAGTGCTGATCGGAGAGGTACCCAAATCTCATATTTATGTGCCGATGATAGCCGGTGGTGAAGTAAAAGGCATCATCAGTCTGCAAAATCTTGACCATGAACATGCATTTTCGGATTCCGATATAAAATTAATAACTACCTTATCCAATAGCATGAGTGTAGCTTTGGAGAGTGCCAGGCTTTTTGATGAAACTACCAGATTGCTTAAAGAAACAGAGCAACGGACTGCTGAACTTGCACTTATCAACAGCGTGCAGGATGGTCTGGCCAAAGAGCTTGAAATGGATGGTATCTATAATCTGGTTGGTGAAAAGATAAGGGAAATATTTAATGCTCAGATTATAGACATTACGACTTATGATAAAGTCAAAAACCTAATCGAAGATAAATATGTCTATGAAAAAGGAGACCGCACTATGTTTGGACCAAGAGAACCGGTCGGCTTTACTAGTCATGTCATCAGGACCGGTGAGTTAATATTGATCAATGAAAATCTGGTCGCCAAAAGCAAAGAATACAATAGCATCACAGTTTACGGTGAATCAGCAAAATCTGCCGTTTGGGTACCACTTATATCTGGTAATGATGTAAAAGGAGTTATAAGCTTGCAGGATCCGGACAGAGAACAAGCCTTTGGCGAAGGAGACGTAAACCTGCTCAAGACCCTTGCCAATAGCATGAGTATAGCTCTAGAAAGTGCAGGTCGCCTGTTCGAGACCACCCGCCTGCTCAAAGAGACAGAGCAGCGCACTGCTGAGTTGGCTGTGATCAATAGTGTTCAGGAAGGACTCGCCAAAGAGCTGGACATACAAAGCATTTATCATCTGGTAGGTGAAAAAATCCGTGAAATATTTAATGCACAGGTGATTGATATCGTCATTTATGATCCAAAACAGGATTTGATAGAAGATCGGTACGCTTATGAAAAAGGTGACACAACACTATTGGGTCTCAGAAAACCCGGTGGCATCAGAAAGCACGTGATTGAAACCGGTCAACTGGTTGCTGTAAATAGAGATACAGAAAAAATCAGCAAACAATATGATAATGACATACTCATAGGTGAGATACCAAAATCATTTGTGATGGTGCCAATGGTATCAGGTGGCAAAGTCAATGGAGTCATCAGTCTTCAGGATCTGGATCATGAAGATGCATTTTCTGATTCTAATGTTAAACTGATTACTACCCTTGCCAATAGCATGAGTATAGCACTGGAGAGTGCCGGTCGCCTGTTCGAAACCACACGCCTGCTCAAAGAGACAGAGCAGCGCACTGCTGAGTTGGCTGTGATCAATAGTGTTCAGGAAGGACTCGCCAAAGAGCTGGACATACAAAGCATTTATCATCTGGTAGGTGAAAAGATTCGCGAAATATTTAATGCACAGGTCATTGACATCGTAACTTATGATCCAAGATTGGATTTGATCGAAGATCGGTATTCTTTTGAAAAAGGTGACACAACTTTATTGGGCCCCAGAAAGCCCGGGGGTCTCCGCAAACACGTCATTGAGACCGGCCAGCTAGTCACTGCCAACAGAGATGCGGAAAAGATCAGCCAGCAGTATGACAATGACGTACTCATAGGTGAAGTGCCAAAATCTTTTGTCATGGTACCTATGATTTCAGGTGGAAAAGTAAGTGGAATCATAAGCTTACAGGATCTGGACAATGAAGATGCTTTTTCTGAAGCTAATATCAAACTCATCACCACTCTTGCAAATAGTATGAGTGTAGCATTGGAAAGCGCCCGATTGTTTGATGAAACTGCCCGACTGCTGAAAGAAACAGAACAACGGACCCGCGAACTTTCTGTCATAAATAGTGTACAGGCCGGACTTGCCAAAGAACTTGACATGAATGGTATATACGAACTTGTAGGCGAAAAAATGAGAGAAATATTTAATGCACAGGTATTTGATATAGCGGTGTATGACAAATCAACTAATTTAATAGAAGACAAGTATAATTATGAAATGGGTGACAATAGCTTGTTGCCACCAAGGCCTTTGATCGGATTTAGAAAATGGGTAATTGAAAACTGCCAGCCATTGATGATCAATAATGATATAGAAAAGGCCTCGTTAGAATTGGGCAATGTGGTGATGACCGGAGAAGCTACAAAATCAGTAGTCTTTGTGCCCATTCTCAGCGGAGGTGAATCAAATGGTGTGATGAGCCTACAAAGCAATGATGAAAATGCATTTACAGATGCAGATGTCAGATTGCTTACTACCTTGGGCAATAGTATGACTGTATCGCTCGAAAACGCCCGCCTTTTTGACGAAACGAGCAGGCTTCTGAAAGAGACAGAACTTCGTACTTCCGAACTGGCAATCATCAATAGTGTTCAGGAAGGATTGGCTTCAAAACTCGATATTCAGGCCATATATGATCTGGTAGGAGACAAAATCAGGGACGTTTTTGATACACAGGGTATATCTATTTCTTATTATGATCGCGAGAAAAATTTCATTACACATCCTTATTATCTTTTTAAGGGTGATCGCATAGAGGAGTTAGGATTTGAATTGGGTAAGGGTCTTACATCCCATATTATTCAAACAGCTCAGCCACTGCTTATTAATGAAAATGCGATAGAGAGATTTAAGGAACTTGGGGCTGTATTTGCCGTTGATGAAACAGAAGAAACAGCAAAATCATGGGTTGGAGTTCCTCTTATTTCTGGGGGAATGGTAAGAGGTACCATAAGACTGGAAAATTATGAAAAAGAGCATGCTTATTCTGAATCTGATGTTTCTCTACTTCAGACGCTTGCTAACAGTATGAGCGTCGCCCTCGAAAATGCCCGACTTTTTGATGAGACTAATCTTCTCCTGAAGGAAACCAAACAGCGCACTACGGAATTAGCGGTGATCAACAGCGTACAGGAAGGTCTGGCCAAAGAACTCGATATACAAGGTATTTATGACCTGGTGGGAGATCGGCTTTGTGAGTTATTTCCCGATACCCAAACATTGGTGATCAGGACATTTGATAACCAGGCAGAAATAGAGCATTTTCATTACGCCATAGAAAAAGGGGAGCGATTATCTATAGAACCGAGACCATATATATGGGCAAGTAAACTAATCATCAATAATCATAAATCCATCCATGTCAACGAAAACTATGTAAAAACAGCTATTAAATATGGCGGAACCGGTGTTACAAAAGGTAAACCACCCAAATCAGCCGTGTTTGTACCCATGATGGCAGGTGATATAGTCAGAGGGTCTGTAAGTCTGCAAAATGTAGATAAAGAGCATGCTTTCAGCGAATCTGATTTAAGACTGCTGACTACGATAACAAATAGTATGAGTGTGGCCCTGGAAAATGCCCGATTGTTTGATGAAACCACTTTATTGCTTTCTGAATCAAAGCAGAGAGCAACAGAGTTGAGTACTGTAAATAATATCACTAAGGTACTTGCTACCCAACTTGATCCAGCCGATCTGGTGCAGATGGTGGGCGACCAGCTAAAAGATCTGTTCAATGCCAATATAGTTTATATAGCCCTATTAAATGTTAAAACAAATATTGTGCACTTCCCTTACCAGCACGGCGATGACATGGATCCGCTAATACTTGGTGAAGGTCTGACATCCAAAATAATCCTCACCGGAGAACCTATTCTGATAAATAAGGACTTAAGGGAACTTAGAAAGAAGATGGGAATTCAACTGATTGGGGTGGAAGCGGCATCGTATTTGGGTGTGCCTATACCTTTGGGTGAAGATATCATAGGCGTGTTGAGTGTCCAAAGTACCGAGCAGGAAAATCGGTTTGATGAAAACGATCTCAGACTATTGACTACTATAGCGTCATCAGTAGGAGTGGCTCTTAATAATGCTACACTCTTTGAAGATGTGAAAGTCGCTAAGATGGAAGCTGAAGCCGCAAGTAAAGCCGCTGAAAAAGCCAATGAGGCCAAGAGTGCTTTCCTTTCAACGGTCAGTCACGAATTAAGGACTCCCCTGACATCTGTATTGGGATTTGCCAAAATAATAAGAAAAAGACTGGATGAGCGAATATTTCCAGTGGTTGACAGATCAGATGCCAAGACGGACAAGACCATCAATCAAATCTCTGAAAACCTTCAGGTAGTGATCTCTGAAGGTGAAAGACTGACACACCTTATAAATGATGTGCTGGATCTGGCAAAAATAGAGGCAGGAAAAATGGAATGGAATCAGGAGAATGTGTCAATGTCTGAGGTTGCCGAGCGGGCTATAGCAGCTACAACATCACTATTTGATCAGAAAGCAATCAGGTTAGTCAAAAAAATAGATGCTTCACTTCCTGAGATAAAAGGTGATAAGGATAAACTCATACAGGTGATGATCAATCTGATATCCAACTCAGTTAAGTTTACAGAGGAGGGTACAGTTACATGCCATGTCTTTATGGACAAAAAGAGCTTATAGTGAGTATCAGCGATACGGGCATCGGGATCGCACCTGAAGACTTTGGAGCTGTGTTCGAGCAATTCAAACAGGTAGGTGGTGATACTCTGACCGACAAACCTAAGGGTACGGGACTTGGTCTGCCTATATGCAAGGAAATAGTTGAACATCATGGCGGCAGGATCTGGCTTGAAAGCGAACAGGGCAACGGAAGCACCTTTTCGTTCGCAATTCCGATAAATACAGAAAATACCATCAAGAGACCGGTCCATCTGGACGAACTCGTAAGTCAGCTAAAAGAGCAGGTAGCACACTCGAAGCTTAATATTATAAATCATGAAGCGGAGATATTGATCGTAGATGATGATGAATCTATAAGGTCTTTACTCAATCAGGAATTAGGAGATGCAGGATATAAGATTCGTGAAGCTACTAATGGGAAGGAAGCGCTTCAAATGGTGAAATCAAAACGTCCTGATTTGATCATTCTGGATATTATGATGCCCGAGATGAATGGATTTGATGTAGCAGCCGTCCTTAAAAATGATCCTGAGACGATGGATATACCTATAATTGTATTATCCGTGGTGCAGGATAAGTCCAGGGGTTTCCGAATCGGTGTGGACAGGTACCTTACCAAGCCGATTGATACCGGAATCCTTTTTAACGAAATAGGCAGTTTGCTGGAACAAGGCAAATCCAGAAAGAAGGTGATGATCATGGATGATGATGCCGGAATCGTGAAAATCCTGAAAGAAGTGCTTATTGCCAAAGGTTATGAAGTGTCAGAATCAACTGAAAATGAGCTGGTTGAAAATGCAAAAGCAAACCTTCCAGACATTATTATGATTAATTCTGTATTGAGTGGAAAGCAGGATATAGTTCAGAACCTGCGATTTGAAAAGGGTTTGGAGAAAGTTTTATTTGTAGTTTATCAATAATATAAATAATATTTCATTAATTTACCAAAAAACCATTAAGAATATGGATCGGAAGATTTTGATTGTAGATGATGAGGCGCATATACGTATGCTGATTGAGCAGACATTGGAAGACCTCGAAGATGATGGTGTGGAATTTTTAACCGCGGAGAATGGGGAAGTAGCTATTGAGATTATTCAGGAAGAAAGACCTCAGCTCGTATTTCTGGATGTCATGATGCCAAAAATGAATGGTATGGAAGTATGCCGGAGAGTAAAAAAAGAGTTGGGTATGGAAAATATTTTCATCGTATTACTCACCGCAAAAGGACAGGAAACAGACAGACAAAAGGGATTGGATATGGGGGCAGATCTTTATATGACAAAACCATTTGATCCCGAAGTATTGCTGGAGCAGGCAAAACAGGTTTTAGGCATTGACTAAGTTCAGCATATGCTCCAGTTTATTGTCAATGCTTTAAATTGTTACAATTTTATTTGTTTTTTATGACTCAATTTTCATTAAAATCTATTATTGGTAAAAGAAGTGATTTAAGAGATTGGCTTCAGTCCTGGTGTGATATTTCTGATACTGAAATAGCTGTTGAAGATATTCGAAAAGGATATGTATTTGGAACACCGATTGCTGCCGATCATCACACCGTCTCAATTGAAATAGAAAATGAGACGCTGGGTTTTATCCACGGGCAGGATAAAAATGCAGCTATTATTGCCGGTTTGTTAACCATCATACTCAAAAAGGATGCAGAACGAAAAAATCTGGGGGCAGAGGTACTGAATTTGTATCAGGAACTCAATGTTATTTATAATTTTTCTGAGAGATTATCCGAAACGATAGATCCTGATGCGATTTCCCGGGTGGCACTGGAGCAAGCAATGCATTCTATCACATCGGACAGTGGTGTGGTATTACTTTGGGATGCAGGATTGAAACAGCTTTTGATCCCAGCCAAATCCGGTGAATCGCTGTTCAATGAAGTCGAACTTGCCGCAAAAAGTGAGTTATTGTTTAAAATAGGTTTAAGCGGCCAATCTGAGATCCTGAGCGATCTGTCTGTGCTTAAGGAAAAAGGGATGATAAATCATGAAATAGAGTCAATGGTATATGCGGCAATGAAAGTTAAACAGCGAACTCTCGGAGCTATTATCTTAGCCGACAGAGTTAAAGACAACTATTCTGCTGCCCATCTCAAATTGTTGGTGACATTGGCACTGCAATCTTCATCTGCTATAGAAAGTGCTCTTCTTTATGAAAAAAATATCCGTGAAGTTCAGGAGCGGGAAGAAGCTATGCTTAAAATTCATGAAGTGACTAAAAAATTTGTACCCAGCGAATTTATCCTGTCACTTGGAAAAGAAACCTTGACGGATGTAAAGTTGGGCGATCAGGTCAAAAAAATTGTAACGGTTTTATTTACTGATATACGGGACTTTACTTCTTTGTCAGAGATGATGACCCCTGAGGAGAATTTCAGATTTGTTTCTGCTTTTAATGAGAGGCTTGGTCCGGTCATCCGATCAAATCACGGTTTTATCAACCAATATCTTGGAGATTCTATCATGGCTATTTTTCCGCGCAATCCGGATGACGCTCTGCAAGCCGCTTTAGGTATGCAAAAAGCGATCACAAAGCTTAATGTGGAGAGAAAAGAACTCGACCTGCCCGCCGTAAGAGCTGGCATAGGTATGCATACCGGACCATTGATCATGGGTATCACAGGAGATGAAAACCGTCTGGATGCTGCTACTATCTCCGATACAGTCAATACAGCAGCCCGAATCGAAAGTCTGACCAAGTACTACCATGCGGATATTTTATTGAGTGAAGATACCTTGCTTTATATACCCGGATCCAGTAAGTTTCAGTTCCGTAATCTTGGGAAAGTACTATTAAAAGGAAAAAATAACTCGCTTGTTCTTGTGGAATGTTTGAATAGTGATGTGTATGGTTTGCAGTCAGTCAGAGCAGGTTTGATAACTCAGTTTGATGATGCAGTAAGGCTTTTTCAGGACAGCAAGTTCGACAAAGCCATTCATTTGCTGCAAACAATTCTCGAACAGGATCCTGAAGATCAATGTGCAAAAGTGTTTATAGAAAAAGCAGAATTGTATCTTCTAAACGGACCTCCTGCAAACTGGACCGGTGCTGAGAAAATGCTGAGCAAATAATGACGTCCTTGTTTTCGTATTTATAGCCATTATATTTTTGGGTAAAAACGTTAACAATGCTCAAAACAATTACATCTTAAATTTATATGCGACAACTCTATTGTCAAAAAAAGTAGGAACAAATACTGTCTTTGTAGATGAGTCTAGGCCAATATCCGCTGTATTTATTTTCTTTTCTGAAGTATCCAAAAGAAGTTTTTTAGTTTTCAATTTTGTATTGACATAATATATTGTGCCCGACCAGCAGCTTACTATAAATTCATTTTTACTCAATTGCTCAATTCCGTCAGTACCACCTGGCATTCCGTTTACGAGCATTTCTACTTGTCCGTTCGCCACTTTGTTTATGCCATTTTTATCCAGAAGATAAGTTTGCCCTTGGGTATAAAGAACTCCGTTTGGTTTGGTCAGGCTGGTTGAATCTACCAATTTAGTAAAAGTACCATTATGGAGATTATATAATGCCCTTCCCCCGCTGTCACTGATCAGTATATTCCCCCCTTTGCCTGTAGAAACATCATTGAGAGATGAGCTGCCTTTACAATCAAGTTTTCTTTCCACTTTCCCGTTTTTAATGTCCACAACGACGACCTGATCTACATCAGCCACATAGAGCTTGTCTTTAAATATGGCCATGCCTTTAGGTGCATTGAATCCTGTGACCCATTCTCTTTCCAGGATTTTTCCGTCAGGAGTAAGTTTTGAAATAAAACCGTTTTCATCTTTTTTCCAGGGTTCCTTTCCCCCTATGTTGGTCACATACAAGCAATGGTTTTTCTTGTCAAAAAGGACACTTTCGGGCGTGTCAAATACGGCATCTGTTGCCCATAGTTCTACCAGTTGCTGGGCATTTGTATCAATCCTTATTGTAAAAAAAGGCAATAATAAAGAGTATTTTATGTGTCATCTATTTTTACTTTTTTTTGTAATTATTTAGTCTTGAACCATTTGTGAGACTCTATATTGATAAGACCTTCAAATTTAACTATAATTATGAATAATTGGAATTCTCATAATTTTAGTCTTTTATAACCCATCAAATATATCATCAATACTGATCTCAAGCCCGGGTATAGTTTTTACAGGAACCATATCATCTTCTGAAAATGTATTGAGGCGTTGGAATTTGCCATTTTCCAATAAGAATACTTCTACAAATCTCATATCAGCAAATACAATCCAATACTCTCCAACACCCGCTTCTTCATAGACACTGAATTTGATCTGGGTATCTTTTTTGACATTTTTGCCTGCTATAATTTCAATTACAAAATCAGGGGTACCGAAGACAGCTTTTTCTTCAATGATCTTCGGGTTGCAAATCACACAGATATCGGGCTGAACTACAGTAGTGGATTTATTTCTCTTTTTATTCTCAATGGGGAGGACTATGTCGATAGGCGCATGATATACTTGGCAAGCTTTACCCTTTAAAGCCAAATACAGATTACTGACAATATTTCTACTTATTGCCTGATGATTTACCTTTGGAGCTGGGCTCATCCTGAATATTTTACCCCTGATGATCTCTACCATTTCTTCTATTTCCAGTTTCAGGTAGTCACCATAGGTGTACACTTTGTTGTAGTCGATGACCGGCTCTCTAATCTCATCAGTGGTCTCGTCATCATGAGTTCTGAAATCGTTCATATGCGTATATTATAATCTGTTGTCAGGTCACTACCATCAAAGCCAATACACAAATATACGAAAATATTGAGTCAAAACTAATTGGAACATTTTCCGAAAAAAAAGAAGTCCACTATGCTGATAGTTCATGGATAGACTGATTTTATTATGTGCTTACACCTTGCTGTCAGATCACTGCCAGATTTCAATGAGCATAAAAACTGCAAACGACCTGTTTTGCTTCTTGTTGACAGGAATAGTGGGCATTTCGAAATTGCCAAGGAAACTAATATTTGAGCAGGTTTTCTATATGGCCATCCGGGCAACCTGATTTTCAATTGAAATAATGATATTTCAGGAAAAATTAATATTCTGAGTTGATTATACTGCATTGGCAACAAAACGAGATTGTTTCTTTCTAATGTTGCCGGTTTTTATGATGAATTGACTTGACGATACAGTAATGTCAGGTTTAGGAATGTGGTAATATAAATGAACTGGACTAAATGATCGATCGGAATTATAAAAAAGAACTTCCTGACAAACATATCATTATCTTGAGTTATATTTATGTTAGAAAAAGGAGTTCATACACGGCAAACTGGCCATATCTGTATCAAATCATTAGTAGGAAGGTAGGTAAACAGAGAATCTTGATGCAAGATCCGGCTAAATATACTGATCTTATAAAAAAGGCAGGGAAAAGCGTATTTCATTCTTTTGTAAACGATTCCTAATTTTATAAAAAAGTTTATAAGTCAATAAAAGGATGAATACTAAATATAAAATATAGATAATTAAAGAATCCTGTTAAAAACGAATGAATAGCCTAACCGCTAATAATGTATAAAAATAATTGCCGCTTCAGTAGAAAAATATAGTGGTGTTGCCCGCTTCAGTTTTTACTTAACCCGACCAGTATGAAGATTGAAACCGACTTTTATTTTTTTACTCATAGTCGTCGGTCATTGAAAACAATCAATGCCTATATTATATTTACTTTAAAACACATGATGCACCTAAGAATCCTGATATTAATTCTCATTATCTTCCTGTTGTCATGCTCCAAAGAGAAAAAGTCTTTTTTCAGGAACAATAATTGGTGGAAGGAGTCAGTGTTCTATGAAATTTATATGCCGAGTTATAAGGATAGCAATGGTGATGGCTACAGTGATTTTCGAGGCCTAACGTCAACCTTAGACTATATCAAAGATTTAGGTATTAAGGGTATTTGGCTGACACCATTTTTGGAATCGCCAAAAGTGGATAATGGGTATGATGTTTCGAATTACTATAAGATTGATCCTACCTATGGCACGCTGGATGATTTTAAATTTTTTATGGAAGAAGCGCATAAAAGGAATATTAAAGTCATTATGGACCTGGTAGTCAATCATACTTCTACGGACTCAAAGTGGTTTCAAGAGTCCAGAAAGTCTAAAGACAATCCATACAGAGATTACTATATCTGGAAGGACTCAACCAATAACTGGGAATCTTTTTTCGGAGGAACGGCCTGGGAAAAGGACAGCCTCACGGATCAATACTATTACCATCAGTTTGATGTGAAAATGGCTGATTTAAATTGGGGGAATCCCAAGGTGGTTCATGAGATTCAGGATGTCATCAGATTCTGGCTAAATCTGGGGGTTGATGGTTTTCGACTTGACGTAATAAATTTTTTGACCACTGATGGAATGACTCAGGACAACCCATACAAAGATGGCTCCCAGATTCACCTTTTCGACATAGACCAGGCTGGGGTGAAGGATGCCATGCGTGCTATTAAAGCTACTGTAAATGAATACGAAAATCGTTTTGTAATAGGCGAGATAGGTAGCGATAAAATTGAAATACTTAAAGTCTATCAAGCGTATAACCTGTTAGATGTAGTATTTAATTTCAATTTTGGAAGTATCGGTCATTTCTCAGCGCAAAAACTGTATAATGAATTAGTCAGCATGGAGTCAAACATGCAAAATTACCCAACTCTATTTTTTGGAAGCCATGATATGCCGAGGTTGATGAATCGTTTAGCGGAAGATAACCCTGAAAGAGCTGAGGCATTGGCCGCACTAATCCTCACTGCCAAAGGAGTTCCTTTTGTTTATTATGGCGAAGAGATTGGTATGAAAAACATTGAGGCCAATACGATAGATGAAATGAAAGATGTTCAGGGACGTATTCAGTATAGTCTTGCTCTTAAAAGGGGTATCACTGAAAAGGAGGCTCTTAAAATAGGGAATCAGCATAATAGAGATAAATCCAGGAGTCCAATGCAGTGGAACGACAAGCCCTTCGCGGGATTCTCGGATCAACCTCCCTGGATCAAAGTTCATGAAAATTATACTGATGTAAATGTGGCTTCTTTAGCTAAACAAGAAAACTCATTACTAAGCAGGTACAGAAAAATAATTGCACTTCGCAATTCAGAATCTGTACTTCAGTATGGCGAATACGAACAGTTGGACTTTTCGAACGATTGTATTTCATTTACCAGAACATACGAGGGTGATAGCATAAAGTGTGTTTTTAATTTTGGGCAAAGTCAGAAGAATGTAGCTTTACAATCGAATGAAAAAATTCTTCTCGGGAAAACTCCTGTAACATCAAATGGATACTTAATTTATAGAAAATGAGGGAATCGTGTAATAATAACAGATGATTTCTGGATTTCAAGTTTGTTGAAAACTTTTAAGGACATAATTTGTCCTTAACAAATTTAAATTATATCTTTGGACAATAATTGTCCTTGACAAATGAGAAAGAATAAAGTAACAACATTTGCTGAACAAATCAGAAGATTGCGACAAGAGGCACACCTCTCCTTGAGAGAAGTTGCACTGAATATTGGCATTGACACTTCCTTGCTGGGCAAGATAGAACGTAATGAAAGACAGCCAACAAAGGAACAAATCAAACAGGTTGCAAAATACTTCAAACTTGACGAAAGAGATATGATGAAAGAATACCTAAGCGACCAGATCGCTTATAAGATATTAGAAGAAGAAGCTGACCTTGACATTTTGAAAGTTGCTGAAAGAAAAATACAATATTTAAGAGCGAAACAATGAGTTATTACGAAACAATCAGAACTTTAATTCAAACTGTTCCAACTACAATTATAGATTGGACAATAGAACGCAAAAGAGGCAAACCACCTACACAAGCCTTTTCTGAATTCCTTACGAATAGGGAACAAGGCGATTGGGCAGAAAGTGTAATTCACAAGGCGATTAATGCAAAATCGGAAAAATATGTTGCTGTTCAATATGGGAAGTCAGAAAATATAATTGCCGGTGAACCCGGCTTTGAAGAATTCTATGAGCAATATCAGGACGAATTAGAAACAATTGGCAAAAGACCTGACTTACTTCTTTTTTCAAAAGAAGTTTACATGGAGGACTGGGGGCACAACATCAGTAATTTTTCTAAAGAGAAACTTGATGTGATAGTTCCTTTAGCGACCGCAGGAATAGAAGTTAGGTCAAGTGCATTTTTGGTAGAAGAATACACCCAATTCATGCAGCATAGAAAGGCAGAAATGACAAACAAAGTTCTTCATTTGAAATCCACTCTATTAGAGAATTACCATGATATATTAAGCCAAAAAGCGGGTTGGATAGAAAGTTTGAATGCGATAACCAATGAGACTATTGGTGTTTTAGAAATAAAAGATGCCCCAGGTTGGAGGGCTTCAGCAGAACTCAAAGCCGCTAGCGACTTAATAAAAGAAATGAATTGTGCTCTTAAAGAATTTAAGAAAAGGGATTTTCTTAGCATCACGCCCAAAATTGAAGATTTGAAGGTTGTCTTTAAGTGGATTGAAACATACCATGTCCCTCATTTTTATTTTCAAGTTTTCTTTGACAAGGTTTACGGGATTTCATTCGAAAAAATATTGGAACTGATTTCTAATCCTGATTTGGAGGAGGATAAATATTTTATCGGTGGTGAAGACAGCAAAAATCAAAATAAATGGACAGTTAAAATTGATTACAAAGAAGGCAAAGAAATTGCAGTTAAAATTGATATGCCCGAACATAAGAGTATTATGAGAAAGTTAGGTAGAGGAAGATTGCTTTTTCATGTGAAGTTCCAAGGTGGAACTGCCTATTTAGATGTAAATAATTTACGAAAAGTATTAGGAATAAACCAAGACGACTTCTGATGCTGTCAACAAAAGAACATATCTCAACCAACGAACCAGAGAAAGAATACTCTCAATTAGTATCATTGGAACACAGGAAGAAGTTTGCACAATTCTTCACTCCTTTTCCCATTGCTCAATTTATGGCTAAATGGATTACTGCAAACAAGAAACTGCAAACAGTTCTTGACCCTGCTTTTGGCTTGGGAGTTTTTGCAAGAACAATCCGACAAACAAATAAAGAGTGTGCAATAAAAGGCTATGACATTGATGAATATATTTGGCGGCAAGCCGAAAATTTTTTTAACCACGAAAAAAACACTTCAATTCTTCTGAAGGATTACATGTTTAACGATTGGGAGAACCGTTATGATGGAATTATTTGCAATCCACCATATTTCAAGTTTCACGATTACGAAAACAAAACAACGATAAAAGAGATTGAAAAAAAATTGGGTTTGAAGCTGAACGGATTTACAAATCTTTATACACTCTTTCTCTTAAAATCTGCTTATCAATTAAATGCAGACGGAAGAGCTGCTTATATTATTCCATCTGAGTTTTTGAATTCTGATTACGGCAAAATGGTGAAGTCATATCTAATTAAAAACAAACTGCTTCGCTACATCATCATTTTTGATTTTGAAGAAAATGTTTTTGATGATGCTTTGACTACTGCTTCAATTCTGCTTTTTGCAAACGACAATGAAAAATCAGAAGTTGAGTTCATAAATATTAAAACTCTTGATGAACTTTCGGATTTGCAGGAAAAACTTTCTAGTTATCCCAATATCAAATCAGAAAATGCAATCGCATTTTCAAAACTCAATCCTGAAATAAAGTGGAGAGCATACTACCAACAACAGAATGCAATCAGGTTTAAAAATCTTGTGCCTTTCACAAACTTTGGAAAAGTTGTCCGTGGGATTGCTACAGGTGCAAATGAGTATTTTACTTTCAACAAATCAAAAGCAATTCAATACAACATTCATGAAAAGTATTTGTTGCCTTGCATCACAAAGTCAGTTGACATTGAAGGAGCATTTTTTACTAAAGATGATTTTGCAAACTTGAGAGAGCAAGACAGGTTTGTTTACTTGCTTAATGCAACCGAACCGACACAATCATCATTGAAAAAATACCTTGTAAAAGGAGAAACCGAAGAAGTTCACAAGAAATTTTTAACGGCAAGCCGAAATCCTTGGCACACATTAGAGAACAGACCGCCTTCACCGATTTGGGTTTCAGTTTTCAATCGCAACGGACTGCGTTTCATTCGCAATGAGGCAAAAATTAGCAATCTGACAACTTTTCATTGCATTTACCTGAATATGTTTTCGGAGTCAAAGGTTGATTTGCTTTTCGCTTATCTGCTCACAAACATTTCAAAAGATATTTTCAATGACAACCGAAGAGAATACGGAAACGGCTTGCAAAAATTTGAACCTAACGACATCAATAAAGCCCTGATGGTTGATATTGCCGAAATAGGAAAGGGAGATGAGGGAAAGATTTTGAAACTCTATCACGAATACAGAAATTCAGTTTTGAAGAAAGAACCAAAGGAAAATTTGTTGGAGGAGATAAATTCTATCTTCGGAAGTATATTTATTTTATAATGAATGAAACTCTTTCAGATCAAATACAATTATTAAAATTTGTTTTCAAAAGCAGAGAAGATGTATTTGCCATCCGTTGGGAGAAAGGGAACAAAAACGGATATAAGCCTTGCTATTCTTATGACCCCTATATGTATCGGTTTCATAAAATGAAAGGTGGGACTTTTCAGAATTATACTGACGTAAATGTGGCTTCTTTAGCTAAACAAGAAAACTCATTACTAAGCAGGTACAGAAAAATAATTGCACTTCGCAATTCAGAATCTGTACTTCAGTATGGCGAATACGAACAGTTGGACTTTTCGAACGATTGTATTTCATTTACCAGAACATACGAGGGTGATAGCATAAAGTGTGTTTTTAATTTTGGGCAAAGTCAGAAGAATGTAGCTTTACAATCGAATGAAAAAATTCTTCTCGGGAAAACTCCTGTAACATCAAATGGATACTTAATTTATAGAAAATGAGGGAATCGTGTAATAATAACAGATGATTTCTGGATTTCAATTACATTTCCGACATACTAATTTTTAGGGTTATCATATTAACAGAAGTCAGCCTGATATTAATTTTCGACAATATTTTTATTGAACTGATTTTAGGTACAATTTGCCTAATAATTTTTACATCAAATCTTACTATTTATGAGGACATATATCGTGACTTCATGTGGTTGCTGATTGCTAAATGGGATGAAAGAAAAATTTACTGCAATTGGTTATATTCTTAAGCTATGTTATAATTAACATGGCCATTTTTGCTTTCCGGTTAATCCAAAAGATGTACCTTTGAAAACAGAAATAACAACTTCTAACTATACTTAAGACAATTATGTTCTCCAATTTTAAAATAAGAATTACAACATTACTTGTATGTAAGCACCATGGTTTATGATTGACCGTTGGAGATAATTTACATAATATAATGAATTTCTTTGATTAATAGTAGTGTAAATGTCATCAATAATTCTAGTTGCAGATTTCAAAGGTCAAAGTGAGTCCATTTTACATAGAATGTTAAAAATAGCAAATGAATAAATCAACAACAGAAGAAATTAAACATCGATTTGACAACGATGTAGAGCGATTTTCAAACCTAGATACAGGGCAACTTTCAACAATTGACTCAAAAATATCTTTAGAACTTATTACAGAAGCTTCAAAAAGAATTGTTCCAAATGCTGAAAACTTATTAGATATCGGTTGTGGCGCTGGAAATTATACACTAATGATGCTTTCTAAAATGCCAAATCTAAGTTGCACTTTGGTAGATTTGAGTAAACCTATGCTTGATAAAGCATATGAAAGGGTATCTCAAATTACAAATAACAAAATGACAATTTTGCAAGGCGACATAAGAGGTGTGGTACTACCTAAAAATCATTACGACATTATTTTAGCAGGTGCTGTTTTACATCATTTAAGAGATGATAATGATTGGGAAACAACTTTTGAAAAACTTTTCAAAATACTCAAAACAGGCGGATGTTTGATGATTTCTGACCTGATTACCCAGGATGCAAAAATACTTAACGACTATACTTGGGAAAGATATGGAGACTATTTAGAATCATTGGGCGGGAAAGAGTATCGTCAAAAAGTTTTAGACTATGTTGAGAAAGAGGATTCTCCAAGATCAATGAATTATCAATTAGACCTTATGAAAAAAGTTGGATTTTCAAAGGTTGAAATTTTGCACAAGAATATGTGTTTTGGTGCATTTGGTGGAATAAAATAAAAAATAAACTGATCAATTATAAAAATGCCATCAGACAATATACACTTTATCAATTGGGGTTCTGTGATATGCGATTGATTAGTTTCCAAATTAACTGAACCTCTAATATTTAAAGACGCATTCTGAAAACCCAACCGATTTAACTTGTCAAATGTACGGATTAAATTAAGCACCTGGTAAAGTATTTTAAATATTGTTTGATAGAAAGTTTCGTATCAAATCAATTTGGAAACTTCCGGCTTTCAGATCAAAATAATATTAGATTTCTGACACCATCTTCCATAAGACCACCATCCTGATCCACATACCCAACCCACCAGAAAGCTGAAATCCTGGAGCGATTAGTTATAAATTTCGGAAGTTTTGGACACATTTCTAAAGTTGGACTAAATTTTGTATCTACTCTTTATAACAGTTAACTGTATCAGGATGGATTCATTCAAAAAATGGTGTCTTTTTTTATATATTGGAGTATTTTCATCCATACATTGGGCATCAGGTCAAAATATAGTCTCCAATGATAATACTTCTGGAGATTCAGTTTTTACGATACAGTTCATTGCTCTTTCTGATTCAACCAATAGTTTTGAACCTTTAAGAACTCTTGGTAAGGTCATTCGGGAATTTATTCCCGAAAGAGGTATATACAGATACAGTCTGGGATACTTCGATAATCGCCTTCATGCAAATTCGGTTTTAATAGCTCTCCGGTCCGCAGGATTCAAAGATGCTTTTGTCAGAAAGAACATTGTAGTTCCCTCACTTCCTGTCGAGTTTATGAGTACAGATAGTATAATCTCAAAAGAACCGGAGAAAATACCAGAAGCAGAAATATCTGATACCATTAAATTTATGGGTGACCAACCAATTACAGTTCATGATTCAATGTCAGCGCAATCGGAGAAAGAGAATGTCAGAATCAATTTTTTATATACCGGAAAAAGTTTTGGTGTATTGGGGAATACAAGATTTCAGTCAGAACATGAAATGACCACAGAGTATGCAGTGGAGAAAGATATAAAATTTAAATTAGTGAGCCATGCTTGTTGGCGGGCTAAGGGACTGACTGTTTTTCTCCCTTCAGACGAACCCAACGGCGACGAACTCGATCTGATATTGAACGAAAGAAGCCATTGGGAAGTTCTGGAGTCAATTGAAGCACTTGAGACGCATAATGTGCTCATGTTTCAGGACCCTGATCGTACAGGTCATGATATGCTGCGCATCATATTGAATAACCCAAAACTTGCTATCAACTTTCCGGAAATAAAACAAGTTAAAATAAAATTATACCGAGCACATATTCATGATAAGATAGAATGCCTTATAGTCGAAGAAGCCGATGCAGAATGGCCGTCGGATGAGGCTTATTGGTCCATTGGTGAAGTCAACAGAGTTGACTTCGGAAAAAAAGGCAGGCTGTTCGAATTACCAAACAATCAGGGTGGTTTTGGACATCGATCCACTATACTCAATCAATTGACATCAAGTCTATCAGAAAGCGGAGGTCATGTTGTGAAAATTGATATGGGGCATCGCAATGCAGATTACGATGTTTCCAATATTGAGCGAAGCAGACTGGACATAACTGGTCTTGACAGTTTGGGTTATTCTATTCTTCTGCCATTTGAATTTGAGTTTTTGATAGGCGTGGATTCTCTGAATACCATCCTTAAGGAACATCCTTCACTGTCACTATTGGCTTCCAATGTAAGTTCTTCAGTAAATCCGGGATTATTTAATTCACATAAAATTCTTGAAATTGGTGGAGTAAGAATAGGGCTGCTGGCATTGGCAGACCCATCATTGGAGTCCAATCTACCGGGAAAAATATTAATAAATCTCAAATTTGAAGATATTATCAGTGCTGCACAGAAGGCTGTCGATAAATTGCAGGAGAGTAAACCTGATGTCATCATGGCTCTTTCCAATATGAAGACCAGCGATAATGCCAGATTATCAGAAAATGTCAAGGGGATCAATCTGGTGGTTTCCAACTTTACCGATCATGCTATGAGCTGGACATCATCAAAAGAAATAAAGATAAATCAGGAGGAGAGACAAAGTATAGGAGCACCATATGATATCAGTTCAATTCGGGATTTCGGAATAGAGATTGGCCGGATTGAAATGAATTTTAATGTACAGGATTCCATCCGTGGTGCAGATCTGCAATCAATAATCGAACAAAGTTACAAAGTGACTGACCGGACTGCTTCAGATAATGCGCTGATGGCACATCTGACCAAGGGAATTACTGTTCATTCAGAAGAACGTGGTGATTTGTTATTTCCGGCTTTTATAGATTTAATTGAGCAGAATCCGGATTTGGAAAATTTTGATGAAACGACTCGGAATGGCAGGGTATCCAAACCCATGTGGGAGAAATTTATCTCCAGAATATTAACCAATGGAGCTCCTTCTGAAGTTTCGATTATCAGGAAAATTCCAACTTTTTTGCCCTTGATTGGAAAACTTCATGAAAGAGAAGTAAGATCCTGGCTGTGGTTTGAAGATGAAATAGTACTGATGGATATGAAAGGTCGCGACATTAAAAGACTTCTGGAAGCTGACCGTGATGAAACTCTGGTAACTAGTGGCATTGTTGCCTTCAAATCCCCAGGAGGTGCATTTTATACGATTATGGGCAGACCGGTACAGGATGATGTCTATTACAGAGTGGCTACGACCAATGTGATCAGTAACGGAGTACTCAAGGAGTATTTCAGATGGGGACTCAGACACGCATCCAAGTTTGAAATCCAGAAGACAGGAATATTAAAAGACTCGAAAGATGGAGCTGTTTTGCCCTTGAGGGACTATGTGTTAAGTGAACTACGCCGTATCAGATCTTATGGTAAAGGAAAAGAACATCATCGAAGAATCGCAGATCTATTAGTTCCAAAGTTGCCGTATCAGAAATTATTTTCATTCAATTTTGCACGTCCTACTCTTTGGACATCCCTGAACAGAGCCTACAAAGGCAATGGGTATGAAGCCATCCCTGAAAGTCGGGTCATTTCGGGCAATTCTTTTGTGATCGGAGCTGAAGGCGGGATCATCGCCACACTTGACAAAGAAAAGTCAGAGTGGGGTATCGGGATGAAATTCGCATTTGCCCAACAAAGCGTGGATATTGGCAACGGTATTTATCAAAAAACAGAAAATGCCGATGATATTAATTTGAATATCACATACAAGTACAGAGGTAGTAAACGGGAGGCTTTTCATCCATATACACGTCTTGAATATGATTCTGAATTTACTCCAACCGTAAACCGGAATACAGGACTTGAAAATGCCAAACAAAAAATCCTGAGAAATGTAATTGGCATTTCCAAGGGATCTACTTCTAAATGGCCGGTGTTGGAATTAGGTCTGACAGCAGAGAATGATTTCAGTAATAATAATTATCAATATGGATTGCAAGGTAGGAGCTTAGGAAGGTTTCCTCTGGATAAAAACTGGAATGTGATCTATTCTTTGACCAATAATTTCAACTACTACCTCCCCAATAGAAATGATAGTGAGCGAGATCTTTCTATCAAGTACAACATGGTCCATGAAGTGCTGATACCGCTATTTGGTGATATTTCACTGTCTGTCGCTGCCGATCTTTTTTTCTTCAAAGGAAAAACTGAGTTTAACAGGGATCCCGGTATGAGTATGCTGATGAAAGTGGGTTTGAGCTACAATCGCTTGTGGAAACCCAGATTCCAGTCACTGTTTTAAATTATTGATCGATATCTTAAAAGTTTTACATATAAATGAACATTTAGGAAAGTCCCTTTTTTCTTGCCCTTGATGGATATTACAATAGATAAAGCCATATTGATTTCATTAAGATAAATTGATCTCACTAATAGATTTATTTTTTAATGAGTTGTACATTGCAAATTAAAATCATTTTTTTTTATAATGAAACAATCTATTCTGTTTAGTATTCTGATATTGAGTATTACCTTTTCTTCTCAAATGGAAATTCTTTCCTGATAAACAATTAATTTTAAATATGATCAGATTACTTATAAGTATTATTTCAATTTCAGCCTTGACTTCTTGTAGTCAGAATCTCAGACAAGCTTTTGGAATACCTTATCATAACATATTGATTTATAATGCGAACATTATAGATGTAAATGATGGACAAATTTTACCTGACAGGGCGATCCTGATATCTAAAGGTATGATAAAAACCATCGGGAGCTATTCAGATTTAAAATCAGATATCAGCAAAGAATTTCAATTTGATGCTCACAATAAATATGTAATCCCAGGGCTTTGGGATATGCACGTGCATATTGAGGGTGAAGATCTGATTGAAGACAACATTGCCTTGTTTCCTGTTTACATAGCTTATGGCATCACCACAGTGAGAGATATGGCCAGCGATCTGGGTGAGCAGGTATTAGCTTGGAGGGATGAAATTAACCAGGGTAAACTTTTAGGACCAAGGATATATACCGCAGGCAGGAAACTGGAAGGTTTAAATTCTATCTGGAAAAGAGATCTCGAGATATCAAATGAGCAAGAGCTGCAACAAATGCTGGATACATTGGAAAAATATAAAGTTGATCTGATTAAAATCACTGAAAATACACTCGAAGGTCCCTTATTTCTAAAAAGTGTGGTTGAAGCAAAGAAAAGGGGCTTTAAAGTGTCAGGGCATGTGCCTCATGATCTGACTATAAGAGAACTCGTAGATGCAGGATTTTCAAGTATAGAACATGCGAGTTATTTATTGAGGTTGGGAATGGATGAAAAAAAGGTGGTGGAACAGATCAAAGCTAAGAAAATAACTAAACTCATTGCTGATGACATCTATCTTAATAATTTCAATCAGGATACGGCAATAAAAGCTTATAATGAATTGGCCAAAACAAATATCGCTGTCACCCCTACTTTGATAGGTGGAAAACAACTTGCTTATCTGGATGAAGACAATCATAAAGGAGATGTCTTTTTAGATTACCTAACAAAAAGATTTACAGATAAATATCAGTGGCGAATTGATCGCATGGCAAATTATAGTGTTGAAAAAAAACAACAGGCTAAAGATAGGTATCAACTTATATCTCAGCAACTTCCATTTCTCCAAAAAGCTGGAATTACTATTCTGGCTGGCAGTGATGCGGCAGCGTTAAATACTTTTGTATATCCTGCATTAGCGCTTCATGAAGAACTGGTTTTGTTTCAGAAATCAGGACTGACACCTTTACAGACTTTACAAAGTGCTACTCTAAACGGAGCTAAATTTATGGGAAAGTATGACACTTCAGCTTCTGTTGAGAAAGGAAAAATGGCAGATATGGTAGTCCTGAATACAAATCCTTTAGAGGATATCAAATCCACTCAAGATATATTTGCTGTCATTAAAAATGGTAGATATTTCAGCAGGTCAGATTTGGATAAAATGTTGGAAACAGCAAAAAATAAAAAAGTACAACTGGATATAGAAAGGAATGAAACAAAAGATTAGATACATTTATTTGCCAAAAGTTTTGAATGATTTTCAAAGTAATTTTTGAAACTGTCTCAATTCAATTTTGATATTAAATAGAATAGCTGCCTCTTCGGTCTTTGAAATGATATTTTCCAACTCAAATAGATCAGAATCAATATCATACAACTGGCTATACTCTGAATTTCATAATATTTCTAACCTTCAAACGTTTAATAAGTACCTGATTTAGCTCCTCATCAGATCAAAGCTACGGGTATATTTTACTCTGATACTTTCAGTATTTAATGTTTCTTCAAATGTCTGGTCTTTTACAATGTTGAATACTACGAATAGACCATTGTTGGCATTTTGTAACCATCCGAATCTTGCATTTACTGAGGTGATTTTTGAGAGATTGTTGTACTGTATCAAGCTCTGAACAAACATACGAGGTGTAAATGAATATGAAAAGCCTGGTGCCAAAAACATACGCTGTCAAATTGCCATTCGGAAGATCAAGGACGTTATGATTTAATGAAACAGAAGAGGCAAACTTGTCCCCAATCCGGATTTTGACAGAAGTTTTGGAAGCTACTCGTTTACCGCCGAAATATCCGCCAATATTCAACTGAGTATTAAAAGAAACCGCTTTATTTTGATTTGACATGATCAAAAGCTGGAGCTCCTTATGTTTGTAAGTGTCTGCTTCGACTACGACACCTGAAAGGTTGAAATCTTCCAATACCCCTTCAGTTGTGTAGTTAATTCCTGTATGTACTTCAAACCCACTTCGCCATTGCCAGTGATTGTCAATATGCAAATAGCCGGTAATCAATTGTCCGTTAAAGTCCCAATAACCCCTGTATGATATGTGTGGTCTCAATTCCATGAGGTTGAGCAAATTATCAGGACGCCAACGGTATAAACCAAAAATTTCAGGTTTACGGAATGCACTTCTTTGCAAAAATCCAACTTCAGGATTGAATCCTTCACCAACTTCAGAATATCCAGCCCTGAATTCCCATTTTTGCCAATTATAATTATAGTGTAATTTGTATGCGTGATCCTGACTTTCAATTCCGGGAGTGACACTTTTTGCTACAAAACCAAAGATCTGAGCTTTTTGGCCCAGACCCCATTTACCATCTATTGCATAAACGTGATTAAAATTATCCGAGGCATCTCCGAGCCCGGTCCTGTTGACAAAGACTGCCCCTAAAGAGGACCTGTTTTTTGGAAAATCCTGATTAACACGCAACATATTGAAGCTGTTTTTTTCAATCCCCGATTGTACTACTTCATCAGTAAACATACTGAGCATCCCGACATTTGTCTGTCCGATTTTTCCGGAAACTCTGGCACCACCGATAATCGGAACCAGACTTCCATTTGTTCCAATACCAATACGACGGCTAAAAAAAAGATCTACTTCTCCGGGTGTGCCTACCGTAAACTGACCGGCATTTTCCAAAAAGAAAGGCCTTTTCTCCGGAAAAAAGAGATTGAACCGATCAAGATTTACTTGTTCGTCATCTACTTCTACCTGTGCGAAGTCTGTATTATAACTCAAATCCAAAGTGACACCGGGAGTAATGCTATATTTGACATCCACGCCACCGTCTAATCCTGAACTCGTCTTATTTTTTCCATCGGCAACTGTATTAGATACCTGTGCTAAGACGTATGGCATCACTTTCAGATTGCCGGGATTGACTAGTTTCATGCCATGTATTTTTCCGGCTAATGATAGTCGCTTAAGATCAAAACCAATAGGAATGGAAGCCCAATATGCCGTTTCAGTATTTTTGCTGATATTTCGTTCAAAATTGATGCCCCAGGTTTGGTTGTCTCCGGCAGCAAATCTCAGTGAGCTGAATGGGATAGCAAACTCTGCACTCCAACCATAGTCTCCTTTGTGGGTTTTGACCTGCCATTTTGCATCCCAGTTAAGATTTATTCCTCCGATCACCCCACCTTGTTGCCGGTTGGTATTATTGTTTCCTATGCCTTCATTGTCAATTTGGGCATCATATTCCATACCATCGGCATTCGTTCCAAACAGGAACCCATTTTGAGTGTCATTATACGTATCTACAATAAAAAGGAAACTATCATCATCTGTCAGATCTGCATCTCGTCTGGAGTCAGAGACAACAATTCTTTTGGGGTCGCTGTCATAACAAATCACAGCAATATAAAATACTTTTTCAGAATATGCGACTCTTATACTTGTTTTTTCAGAAGCTGGCTTGCCGATGTGTGGTTTTATTTGGGTCATGGTTTCTATCGGCTCAATAGAATCCCATACAGAATCGCCAATCACTTTTCCATCTATCATTGGAGATACAGACAATATATGGGCTGTTAAAATCGGTCGGGATGTTAAATTAGGATTTTTGGCTGTGTCTTGTGCTAAGGAAGAAAAACATAATAATACGCCATATGACAGAAAAAAAATTGCTTTAATACGGATACCCATGAAGATATTTTGAGTTGGTTTTTGATGTGTAAATATAATTAATTTTCTGATTAAAGAGAGAGAGCGATGTATAAAGAGATTGAAGAAAAAGAAATGATATCAACTAAAAATATGTCTAAATTTATATTGCCTTATAATCAATATCTCATGAACCTGCCTTCAAAATAATCGTCTTATTAAGTTCAATAAACTCGTTATTTATTTTATTGTCAGAACCATAACTTATTGATTAGCAACTAAGAAATTTTTTAACATACTCTAAAAAAGTAAAAGTCCGAAAAGGGTTTCCCGGACTTTTATTTTACATTTGAGAATATATATTTATTTCCTTCCGAGCCACCACCCAATGACGGCACCTACAATTGCAGCAAATATGGTACCTACCACGATATCCATTATCATCGACTGCATAGTATGCATTTTTGTAAATGCAAATAATCCTGTATCATAGGATGCAGTGATTAGAAATCCTAAAATGGCTCCTGCTTTCGCACCTCCCATCCAGGTTGAGATACTGGCCCACTGTACAAATACATAGGCAAAAAGTATCCCGTATAGTAGGTTTGATACAATCACTGCCCACCAAATCATGTCCGCTTCAGCTCTGTTTAAGTCCGGAACATTTTCAGGCATCATGTCAGCCAAAAGAATGCCGTAAATAAGCCATCCAAAGAAAAATGAAAAAACGCCACCGATTAATCCGGCTACTAAAATTTTGTTGGTATTCATAAAAAAAGAATTAATGAGTTAAGAAAAATGATTATTTTTAATTACGAAATTTACCGTTCATTAAATATATAGTATGTTTTCATTAACCTGACACAAAATTAAAAATGTAAATATATAAAAATGGTAAGCAAATCAACATTTATTATAAATAAAACTACAAATGCTGATTTGTATGAGATTTTATTATGATCAATATTTAATATGTAAAATGAACAGATGAACTCGGAATACCAGGTTGATCGAATGTAAAATTGAGAAAATGATAACCAAAAAAAGTAACTTTGCTGCCTAATATTAAAAGTAAAATAAATGCTTGTCATAGAGGATGTGCTTATTAGCGATGATCTGACGGAAGAAAAATTTATGTGTGATCTCCAGTCATGTAAAGGAGCATGCTGTACAGAAGGCGACTATGGCGCGCCTGTTGAAAACAGCGAAATGGAAGAAATCACCCAAAATATCAACACTATCATGGAAAATCTTTCTGACAGGTCGAAGACATACCTGATGGATCACAATGGGTTTACATTTTATAAAGAGCCCGGTATTTGGGGAACAGCATGTCATGAAGACGGAGCGTGTATTTTTTTATCAAACAATGAACTTGGTATTGGTGTTTGTGGTATTGAAAAAACATGGTATGAAGGAAAAATATCATTTCAGAAGCCTGTATCCTGTCATTTGTATCCCGTACGAATATCCATGAATGAAATTTCAGGTTTTGAAGCATGGAATTATGACCGCTGGGATATTTGCAGTGCGGCATGTTCCAAAGGAAGTAAAGAAAAGATGCCATTATACCGGTTTGTAAAAGATGCCATTATCCGAAAAAAAGGTCAGGATTTCTACAATGAACTTGAAGCTGCGGCAGGATATGTGTCCATGTCTTCCGACCAATAGATGAAAAGTTAGCAGGAAAGTATTAAAATTCTGTAAAATCCTGGTTAGGTTAAGTATATTTTTCACTGCTGACTCTTATACTTATATAAAAAAATCTGCAAATTGAATGTTCATTTTCATTTTTCTCATTTTTTATATTTATTTTTACTTATAAATTTTTCATCAAATTGAACATTTAGAAATTTATTGGGGTATCATGGACAATCTTTCACATCAGATATATCTTCAATACTTCGGGATGGGGGAGGATGCCTGGCGCGGAAAGGTCAGATTTTATGAAGAAAATGAAAAAAAGCTGACCACTTTATCTTTTGACGATAAGATAGAGTTGGACATGGATTACTTACTTTGTCTCTTTGAAGTGGGCAGGTATGATAGGTTTTTAAGTAAGGTAGATCCGGTCTTAGAGAATGTTATTGCAGAAAATATCTATCATTTCAAAGGAGAAAATATATTCTTCGAATTGTTATTTAAGAAGGCGGCGAGTTATTTTCAACTGAAACAGTTTGAAAAGTCAAAAACCATCCTGAAGCAGTTGATCAAAATGGACAGGTCAAAAAGCATTTATCTTGGCTTGTATAGTATATGTAACCGGAAGCTGAACAATGATATTAACCTCAGTATAAAAGCAACTGCTATGGCAGCTTTTCTGATTGCTTTGAGTATAACGCTGGCGAGGATTTTTCTTGAGCCATTTTTTGATGTATATATTCAACCATTCCTAATATTGAGAACAGGTTTGATTATATATGCTATATCATGTCTTTTTATCCTTGAATTAACATTTCAATTCAAAATAAAGAAAGAAACAGGTATGTTTACCATCAGCCTGTTTAATCGAATTTATGGAGACAAAGTCTGAACTGACTTCTGAAGTGTAATGACCGAAATCTTAAGGTTTTAAAATTTTTGCCATGGTTATTCCTATGTCTGCCGGTGAAAGGACGACATGAATTCCGCATTCAGCCATTATTTTCATTTTAGCTTCAGCGGTATCCTCATGACCTCCTACAATAGCTCCGGCATGCCCCATAGTCCTACCCTTTGGTGCAGTTTGTCCTGCAATAAATCCGACTACAGGTTTTTTATTACCTGATCTTTTTATATATCTGGCAGCGTCAGCTTCATAATTTCCCCCTATTTCACCTATCATCACAATCCCATCGGTTTCCGGATCATCC
Source organism: Saprospiraceae bacterium (assembly GCA_016722285.1). Lineage (GTDB taxonomy): Bacteria > Bacteroidota > Bacteroidia > Chitinophagales > Saprospiraceae > OLB9. The sequence goes on along the minus strand of JADKGI010000016.1, from coordinate 14,881 downwards.
ATTAATAGTTTTACAGCATCTTTGGTGGGTGTACCGATAATAGGATCTCCTCCGATACCAATGGCAGTAGATATACCCATGCCAGCCTTTACGATCTGATCTGCAGCTTCGTAAGTCAATGTTCCGGACTTCGATACTACTCCGATTCTTCCTTTTTTAAATACAAAACCAGGCATGATTCCAACTTTTGCCTCATCAGGAGTGATAACGCCCGGACAGTTAGGTCCTACAAGGGTACAATCATATTTTTCAATGTACGCTTTGGCGATAACCATGTCCTGGACAGGAATGCCTTCAGTAATGCATATTATTACTTTAATGCCCGCTTCAGCAGCTTCCATGATGGCATCTGCAGCATACCCGGGTGGTACAAAAATAATAGAAGTATTTGCTCCGACCTTCTTGACAGATTCAGCGACAGAATTAAAAACAGGTCTGTCGAGATGCTCAGTTCCTCCTTTGCCTGGAGTAACGCCTCCTACTACATTGGTACCGTATTCTATCATTTGTTCAGCATGGAAAGTTCCTTCTTTTCCAGTAAACCCCTGGACAATTATCCTGGAATCCTTATTAACCAATACGCTCATTATGATTTCTATTTTTGTTCTATTAATATAATTTCTTCTCCCGACAGATGCATCAGATGCTTTTCTCGGGCAAATTTTTCATTGTTATTTTTCAGGTCTTCCTTATCTCTAAGAGCCTGAGTTATATCTTCATTCAATTTTACCTTCTCCATCTCCATTCTTGTGATTGTCCCTTTCATCTTCTGATACGCAAAAATATTGTGCTTATCAAAAAAGGAGAGCCAGACGATAAAGAGTACAGTTACAACTGTATATTTATTGATCCAGGCAGGAGAGACACCTATTAAAGATGCCAGTTCGTCGGGTAATTTCTTATCTTTTGCCATGAAATTTTAATTTTAACAAAAATGAGACCTATATAAAAAATGAAAATGTAAGGAATTTCCAGGACTTCCGTAAATTATTGTCAGGAAAGTAACGACCTTCCTGGGTAAAAAGCAGAATCACCCAATTCTTCTTCAATTCTCAGGAGCTGATTGTATTTTGCAATCCGGTCACTTCTTGAAGCAGAGCCAGTCTTAATCTGACCGGTATTCAAAGCAACAGCCAGATCCGCAATAGTCGTATCTTCAGTCTCACCGGATCTGTGACTCATCACTGAAGTAAAGCCATTTCTGGTTGCCAGATTTACTGCATCAATTGTTTCAGTCAGTGTTCCGATCTGGTTTACTTTTACCAGGATGGAATTGGCTGCTTCGGTTTCAATACCTCTTTGAAGCCTTTTAGTATTAGTCACAAAAAGATCATCACCCACCAGCTGTACTTTTGACCCGAGGGCTTTTGTAAGTTTTGACCAGTAAGTCCAGTCATCTTCATGCAACCCGTCTTCAATGGAAAAAATAGGATATTTATTTACCCAGCCTGTCCAATATTCAACCATCTCTTCACTTGTCAGTTTTTTACCTCCTGATTTATGAAAGTGATAGACTTTTTCTTTTTCATCATAAAATTCAGACGCAGCGGCATCCATAGCTATCATAATGTCTATCCCGGGTTTGTAACCTGCTGCCTCAATTGATTTAAGTACTATCTCTATGGCTTCTTCATTTGATTTGATATTGGGAGCAAATCCGCCTTCATCGCCTACATTGGTAGAGTATCCTTTTGATTTCAAAACAGATTTAAGATGGTGAAATACTTCGACACCCATCCTAAGACCCTCTGAAAACTGATCAGCTCCTACCGGCATGATCATAAATTCCTGAAAATCTATACTATTATCTGCATGAGAACCACCGTTCAGAATATTCATCATAGGTACAGGCATAATATGTGCATTTACGCCGCCTACATACCTGTAAAGTGATTGACCGGATTCTTCAGCAGCAGCTTTTGCTACGGCCAGAGAAACACCCAAAATAGCATTTGCACCTAATTCAGATTTATTTTCTGTTCCATCTAACTCTATCATGATTTCGTCTATATATCTTTGTTCATACACGTCCTCACTGATCAAAACTTCGCAGATCTTGTCATCTATATTATTACAAGCATTTAAGACACCCCTTCCGAGATATCTGCTTTTGTCATTATCTCTAAGTTCAACAGCTTCATATTTTCCTGTGGATGCCCCTGAAGGCACAGCGGCCCTTCCCATTATGCCGTTTTCAGTCAATACTTCTACTTCGACAGTAGGGTTACCTCTTGAGTCCAGAATCTCTCTCGCTCTGATGTCAACAATTACACTCATTTTATTTAATTATTTTTTGATTGTTTTAATAAGTTTACAAAATCATCAAACAAATATTTGGAATCATGGGGACCCGGATTGGCTTCAGGATGATATTGTACAGAAAAAGCGGGTTGATTTTTCAGTTTAATACCTTCAATAGTATCATCATTCAGATTCCGATGTGTTATTTCAATGATTTCATGGCTTGAGAGTACCTCTTTTTCACTGACCGTAAAACCATGGTTTTGACTGGTTATTTCACATTTTCCGGTACCTAAATTGATGACAGGGTGATTGGCTCCCCGATGCCCGTGATGCATTTTATACGTGGGTATATCATTAGCAAGCGCTAGTATCTGATGACCCAGACATATTCCAAACATGGGTTTGCGGGTATTTAATAATTCCTTTACCGATTTTATTGCGTACTCCATTGAAGCCGGATCACCGGGACCATTGGACAAAAAGTATCCGTCAGCATTGAAAGACAGAATTTCTTCTGCTGGTGTTTTAGCCGGAAATACCCTTAAATAGCAGCCTCTTTCAGTGAGACTTTTCAAGATGTTTCTCTTTGTCCCTAAATCCAGCACTGCCACCCTCAAATGATCATCAATATTTCCAATATCATATATTTTTTCAGTACAAACATGACTGGCAAGTTCCAAACCTTCCATTGAAGGCACAGTTGCAAGAATTTTCTTCAATTCATTTTTATCGAATATTTCTGAAGATATTATGCAATTCATAGCACCTTTACTGCGGATATTTCGCACTATAGATCTGGTATCAATATCATAAATACAAACAAGGTTGTTTTCTTCAAAATATTTCTGAATTTCCTGATCTGCTAATGGCCGGCTATATTCATTGGTGAAGTTTTTGCATATCAATCCGGATATCTGAATTTTTGCAGATTCAGTATCAGTATTCTTAATACCGTAATTTCCCACATGCACATTGGTGGAGACAAGTACCTGACCAAAATAGGATGGATCGGTAAATATTTCCTGATATCCAGTCATTCCGGTATTAAAACATACTTCTCCTGTTGTAGTTCCTAAGACTCCGGCGGCGCTCCCTTCATAAAAACTACCATCTTCAAAAAGTACTACCGCTTTGTTTTTTGATAAAAAATCCATTCAGAATTAACATTACGGCGCAAATATAAGACTATTAAATATATCACTACACCATTTTGAGTATAATATTACCTGACAGATGGCCTAAAAAGAACTATTTAGTGGCATTGAGAGTCATACTGAATTCGGCAACAGCTTTAATTTCTTCCAGTGAAAGAATGTTTTCAAAAGGAGTCATCAGGCCTTTACCTTTGGTGACCATAGCTATACGGGCATCAAGATCCAGTTCTGAAGCGGAAAGATCTTTGGAACCGTTTGCTCCAAGTTTACCGTCAGGTCCATGACACAATTCACAACTTTGTTTAAATATTTTTGCTCCATCTTTTGCTGGCTTTGCTTTTTCTACAGTAACAGGTGCGCTTTTGTTTTCCTTTGATCCACATGAAAGGGCTGCCAATACCAATAGTGAAAAAATAAGAGATTGCTTAAACATAACAGTTTTGATTTTTATTGAATGCAAAACTACAAGATTGATCTTAGAATATATCTGTTATCGGCATAATTATCATATGAAATGAATCTTTTATTTTAGGGCAAGTATGCTGAAACACCCATGGATGTATGCTTTTGAATTTTTATGACATGTAATTGCGGCACTATTATTAATAATGAAGTCATTTAAAAATATATGCTGTCCCAAAAATGAAGAATCACGCCAGTATGTGAATGGTTGGTCAAAATTAAATTTTAATCAGGATTCTCATTTTTTTGTTGCGAACTATGGTTTTCGGTTTTTGTCCGTTTTGCGTCTTTTAGTGATTTATCGATAATCCACTCCAACTGCCCATTGACACTTCGGAATTCATCAGCAGCCCATTTTTCCAATGCCTCATAAGTCCTGGCATTGAGTCTCAGCACAAAGGATTTTTTACCACTCATCATCTGATTATTGGTGAAGTGTTCCGGCATTGACTACCGGAGTTACCGCTCTGTCAGAACACAGGACGACTAGCAGATTGCTGACCATGGCCGCTTTTTTCTCTTCGTCCAGATGCACTATATCCTTCTGATTGAGAGCATCCAATGCCATTTCTACCATACCTACAGCACCTTCCACTATCTTACTTCTGGCAGCTACTACTGCAGTGGCCTGTTGTCTTTGCAACATGGCACTTGCAATTTCCTGAGCATAGGCAAGGTGACTTATCCTGGCTTCTATTACTTCAATGCCTGCTATGGAAAGTCTTTCTGAAATTTCCTTCTCCAGCATATCGTTAATTTCTGTCGAGCTCGATCTGAGTGTCATCTGGGCTGTTTCGTCTTCAAAATTGTCATAAGAATACTCCATAGCCATCTTTCTCAGGGCGGATTCGCTTTGTATCTCTACAAATTTTGAATAATTCTCTACATCAAAAGCGGCTCTGAATGTATCTTCAACCTTCCATACTACGACTGCTGCTATCATGATCGGATTACCCTGTTTGTCATTTACTTTAAGCTGTGAAGTCTCCAGATTGTGCGCCCTTTGAGATATTTTTTTCTTTAAATAAAAAGGGTTTGTCCAGAAGAAGCCGGACTCCTTGACCGTTCCTTTATATGCACCAAAGAGGGTTAGAACCCTTGAACTATTAGGTTCGATAGCCAGAAAACCGGAAAGTAAAAGAATAGTAAAAACTATTCCTATGATGCTGAGCCATACCGGAAGCCATAATTGAATAATATTGAGAATACATGCTGCCAGCAATAAAAGGGCTATAATAAGAATCAGGTAGCCCGAAGATGGTTTAATGATCTTTTCAGTTTTCATTTTGTTTTATTTGATTTAATATGATATCAAAATAATATCAGTATGAATAACTATCATGCTTCAATAATAGTTTCAATTTCGTTAAAATTTTTATAAAATATTCAAACATTATAGATGCAAACCTCGTTTGTGAGTTACAATTAGTAACTTTACCCTTTTGTAAAATATAAAAATGAGCGAAGTGTATCAATCAGATGTGCATGCTGTGGATGCGATGGCTACATCGTATAAAGCTTTAAAAGAAGAAATCGGAAAAGTCATAGTCGGACAGGACAATGTGGTCAGGGCTGTAATCATTTCATTATTCAGCAATGGTCATAGTTTATTGGTCGGAGTTCCCGGACTTGCCAAAACTCTCCTTGTCAGCACCATTGCAGATGTATTGGATCTTGATTTCAAAAGGATACAATTCACGCCCGACCTGATGCCCTCAGATATTACCGGATCAGAAATTCTGGATGAAACCAGGCATTTTAAGTTTAATAAAGGGCCATTGTTTACCAATATTGTGCTGGCAGACGAAATCAACAGGACACCTCCCAAAACTCAAGCCGCCTTGCTGGAAGCTATGCAGGAGAGGTCAGTAACTGTAGCAGGTATCAGACACGTGTTGCCTAAACCATTTTTTGTACTTGCAACCCAAAATCCAATAGAGCAGGAGGGAACTTATCCATTGCCGGAAGCCCAGCTTGACCGGTTTATGTTTAATATTCCACTTGATTATCCGAGTTATGATGAAGAAGTACAGGTAGTAAAATCAACTACATCCAACGATAAGTATGCCCTGAAAAATATACTGACAGGAGCTCAGATTCTGGAATTCCAGTCCTTGGTACGTAAGATTCCAATTGCTGACAATGTTTTGGAATATGCAGTCACACTGGCATCAAAGACCAGACCTAATACGCAACTGGCCACCGCTGATGTGAATAATTACATTTCATGGGGAGCAGGGCCGAGAGCCTCTCAATACCTGGTGATAGGCGCTAAATGCCACGCAGCCATAAACGGAAAATACTCCCCCGATAAAGAAGACGTCCAAGCCATTGCTAACTATGTGTTACGTCACAGAATTGTGCGCAATTATAAAGCAGAAGCTGAAGGAGTATCTGAAGAGCAAATCATTCAGAATCTATTGTAACTATCAATATAAACTATTAAAAAGTCAAATAATGAATCGAATTGTCCTGGTGTTAATCCCGCTGTTTCTTCTATCTTGTGATCCCAAAGACCTTCAAAAGGTGCTCGACTCAGTCGGTTCCGTTCCTCTGACAAATGCTGATATCGCTGCAGGGCTGAAGCAGGCACTGGATAAAGGAGTGGATCAAAGTGTCAAAACGCTTTCGGTGACAGATGGATATTATGCTTCTATTTACAAGATACTCTTGCCGGAAGAAGCAACAAAAGTTATTGACAAACTTAAATTTATTCCTGGTTTTTCTGACCTCGAAGAGCAGGCAGTTAAAAAAATAAACAAAGCAGCTGAAGATGCGGCATCCAAAGCGGGCCCTATCTTTCTCAATGCTATAAAAGGTATGACATTTGAAGATGTGATGGGTATCCTCATGGGTGAAAAAAATGCAGCGACTACTTACCTCAATAATAAGACACACCAGGCATTATATGATGAATTTAAGCCTGTGATGGTCAGTTCGCTCAATAAATTTGGAGTACTGGATTTGTGGAGTGATGCGATAAATAAATACAATACCATTCCATTTATTACCAAAGTAAATCCGGATCTGGCAGATCATGTTTCCAACAAAGCACTGGTCGGATTATTTGCATTGGTAGAGAAGAAGGAATTGGGCATAAGATCCGATATATCAGAGCGTACCACCGATCTTTTGAAGAAAGTGTTTGCTAAGCAGGACAGCAATTGATAAGTTATCAGATTTCCTGCCCTATAAAAAGCAAAGTATTTGTTCCTGGCACTGCAATGTGAATTTCTCTCATGCCGTACTCTCTGTCATGTGGTGATTTATGTTTTATTTGTCCTAATTTATCTTTGATATAAATCCAGATCGAATTTATATCATCTACTTCAAGATAAAATTCCATCTGACCTATATCTTCACCTGCCGTTAAGAGATGTAGGGTAAGGTCATTTTTGCTCAAAATTACATAATTACCCGAATTGAAAATAGGTTCAAATTGCAATAAGTCTTTAAAAAACAGAATTGTTTTTTCCATCATAAAGGAAGGAATCATTGGACTGATATATTTTGCTCTGTACATTTCTTTATTTTAATATGATCATACCTAAATAATAAAAAATACACCTAATGTTTATAAATCGTACCATCGTAAATGGATTGCGACCAACTATAATACATCTCTTAATTAAACATTGTTGAGTCTTTGGTGGTTCATTATTCTTTATCATATCTATACAAAACAGGAATTATTTTGAATGGCGACTCTTCGCTTAGTGTGAAAAAGGATTTTCCGTCCGATGACCAACATATAGCTTCCCCTTGCGGTTCGGGATTGTAGGGTATTTCTGTCGGATTTTCAGTAAGCGTTTCTGTGATAGTTTTTCCCAGTTTGCGATGCCAATAGTATATTTTCTGGTATGTTTTTAAAAGTATTTCAGAGCCGTCTCTTGATATATCACCTCCTACAATGTAAGAAAACGGCATGGTTAGCACTTTTTCAGCTGTCATAGTATCCGTATAGCTAAATGGATAGGTGATTTTATACAAACTGACATTCACTTCTCTTTTAGTGACAATATACAAATCTCCGCTTACCGGATCTGACAATAGTGATTCAGCGTCTCTTTGACCATCAGAATATTTAAATTTGATTTTATTGGATTTGCTTATAGTTATATCATTAAGTAGAGACACAGATGGTTCTTCTACCATGTATATAGTATAAAATGGATAAGAAGCCTGATTATCACCTATATCTGCAATGAAGATATTATTTTTTCCTGAAATGGGATCTTTCCAGATAGCAATATCTTCCCAGTCACGATTTATGGCATCTGAAATAGTACAAGTCAGCTGATATTCAGCTTTATCATTTATCAGATAAATTTTTGAGCCGTCGCCTGAATCATTGTGTGTCCAGAATGCATTTTTATTCTGCATTGACATGACCATTCCTGAAGCTTCATTTATAGCTTTGTTATTTAATATCCCAGCTTGTACCGCAGTCTTAAATCTTACTGTATCAAACGCTACAATCTGATCTTCTTTAATATTGCCGGGATTAACAGTTGAACATGAGACCAGAGTCATGGTGCTCATTGACACCAAAGTTACAAGTCTTAAAACAATATTATTAATGTTACATCCTACCAAATTAAAAGCAGATTTAGATTACATCTCTTTTATTTCATTAACTACCTTAGTAAGTGTAGTTTTTGCATCTCCGAAAAGCATCAGACAATTTGGGTATCCGAAAAGCTCATTTTCAATACCCGCATAACCGGATGCCATACTTCTTTTGCTGACTATTACCGTTTTTGCTTTATCCGCATTGATAATTGGCATACCATAAATAGGTGAATTTTTATCATGTCGGGCTGCAGGATTTACTACATCATTTGCTCCGACGACAAAAACTATATCCGTATTAGACAGATCATCATCAATGTCATCCGGTTCGAGCAATCTATCATAAGGTACATTTGATTCTGCCAGAAGAACATTCATATGTCCCGGCATCCTTCCGGCAACGGGATGTATCGCAAATCTGACGTTTATATTTTTTTTCAAAAGGATTTCCATCAGCTCTTTTATGATATGTTGCGCCTGCGCTACAGCCATACCATATCCCGGCACTATTACAACAGAAGAAGCACTGTCAAACAATATGGCTGCTTCTTCTACCCCGACTTCTTTGACAATCAGATTTGATTTACCTCCGACAGTTATGGCTGAAGTCGATGTCTGACCGAATCCGCCCATGACCACGTTGAGAAGAGACCTGTTCATCCCTTTGCACATGATATTTGTAAGAATGATACCGGATGACCCTACCAGTGCTCCTGCAACGATCAGCATATAATTGTTGAGAACAAATCCGGTAGCACAAGCTGCCATACCTGAATATGAATTGAGTAAAGATATCACTACGGGCATATCTGCTCCGCCTATTGGGATGACGACCAAAACACCTAATAACAATGATATGAAGAGTAAAGCATAAATACCCCAGATCATATCTTGTTGCCATAGAACCAGTGCTCCACCTGCGCAGGCACCCAACAAAAGGACAAAATTAAGCCAATGCTGCCCTTTAAATACAATCGCATTTCCACTGATCCTCCCGTTGAGTTTAGCAAATGCCACATAAGATCCGGTAAAGGTTATACCCCCGATCAGGATGGTGACCAGGATACTGATAAGTGTAATATTATTTACTATTTCTCCGTTTTCCACCGATTTTAGCCAATAGTCAGAAAGTCCTACCCCGAGTGATGCCAGACCTCCGAAGCCATTGAATAGGGCAACCATTTCCGGCATTTGTGTCATTTGGACTTTTTGTGAAACATAATATCCAATGGCTGAGCCTATCACTATACAAATAAGTACTTCAGGCAGAGAAAGTACGTCCAATTGCACCATCGTTGCAACGATGGCTATCAACATACCAAAGGCTGAAATCTGATTTCCATTTCTGGCAGTCGCAGGCTTGTTCATCTTTTTTATACCAATGATGAACATGATCGAAGCGACCAGATAAGCTAATTTTACTATAATATCCATGGCTATTTTTTAAACATCTTTAACATTCTGTCTGTGACCGTGTAGCCACCGACAACATTAATCATGGCTAGGATAATTGCCAGCATACCAAGTATCTTACTAACCGTCGTATATCCCAGTTCATTACTGCATAGTATGGCTCCGACTATGGTAATCCCTGATATGGCATTAGAACCCGACATCAAAGGAGTATGAAGTGTTGGCGGAATTTTTGAAATCAACTCAAATCCGCAATAACTTGCCAGGATGAGGATGTAAAGTAATATAATCAGATATTCAATTGTCATCAGATTTGATTTTATAAATTTAAAGGTTCAAAAGGTTTTTGGTAGGTTCGTGGATCAGTTGTCCTTTATGTGTGATCAGGCAGCCTTTGGTAATCTCGTCATCCATCTCCCACTTAAATCCTTCGTTTCCCGCAAGATATGTAAGCAATGCTGTCGTATTTCTCGAATACATTTCACTTGCATTCTGCGGAAGTAAGCCGGGAAGGTTTCCTTCACCAATAATGGAAACTCCATTATGATTGATTGTCTTACCTACTTGTGTCAACGCACAGTTTCCGCCTGATTCAGCTGCAAGGTCCACGATGACAGAGCCATTTTTCATAGTTTCCACCATCTCTTTAGTTATGAGTACGGGAGATTTTCTGCCTAAAACCGCAGCTGTTGTAATGATAAGGTCAGCATCTGAAACGTGCTTGTTGATCATTTCTTTTTGCTTCAGAAGGTACTCTTCAGACACTTCTTTAACATATCCACCTTCAACTTTTACGCTATCATCTCCTTCTACCTGTAAAAATCTACCACCAAGTGATTCTACTTCTTCTTTTGTACCTGGCCTGATATCGGTGACTTCAACCACTGCTCCCAATCTTTTTGCCGTAGCCAATGCTTGAAGACCGGCAACTCCTGCTCCGAAAATGAGTACTTTGGACGGCGTAATCGTACCGGCAGCAGTCATCATCAATGGAAATATTTTACCCAATGCATTTGCACCCATCATCACAGCCTTATATCCCCCCAAACTTGCCTGAGAACTAAGGGCATCCATTCTTTGTGCTTTGGTGGTACGTGGAACAGCATCCATAGAAAAAGAAGATATGTTTTTTTTCAATAAGGCTTTGACTATATCAGCATTAGTTGAAGCGTATAAAAAGGAAATCACCACGCTTCCTTCTTTCATTTTATTGATTTCTCCAGCGGTGGGGGGGTTCACTTTAAGGAATACATCACCCTGACTCATGAGTTCACTTAGATTATCCGATAAGGTGGCACCAGTTTTGGCATACTGCTCATCGCTTATGAATGAATCAGTACCTGCTCCGGTTTCTACGCAGCATTCAAACCCGGCTTTAACCAAGGATTTTACACCATCGGGAGTAAGTGCAACCCTCTTTTCTCCTTCTTTGATTTCTTTTGTTACAACTATTTTCATTTTTCTATTCTGATCAAAAGATTGATTTGATATCCGATTCAGCAAAAAAAAATACAAGATTTAGACCTTATATTAATTTTATTACACTTCTGGATATGAGAATTTAATATTTTATGAGGGCGAAGGTAAGAATTTTATTTAATCTATAGATTATGATAAAAATCTTTTATAAAGTGATGCAAATCACTTCTTGATCAATAATTTGAAGGGGTCTTCATACGTATCATACTTATCCAGATTGTACTTTTCTATTTTGCTTAGGAGCTTATAGGCATAATTTTCATCTGTCGCATACCCACAAACTTTTAGCCCGTAAGCCCATGCCTTGTAATCTGTTTTTCCAAAGTCAAAAAGCATTTCATATCTTTCTGTCTGAGCAAGAAAATTTGATCTGTCAATATAGGAATCAATGTCAGATTCATAAGCCCGAAAGCACGACTCTGTAATCTGACCCTTTTTATTCTGGTCATCATCTTTGTAATAATAAGTCTTTCCGGTCCAGTAATTTTTGCATTTAATACCAAAATGATTATTAGCCTCGGTGGCTAATTTGCTTTTTCCATAATTTGATTCGTGCAGACCCTGAGCAAGTGTTATACTTGCAGGTATTCCGGTTCGGTACATCTCCACTATGGCGAGGTCTTTATAAGCTTCTATATAGTCAGATGCAGCAATTTCAGGGTTAAAATCAAATGATAAAAATCCAATACCGACAAACAGCACCAATACTCTTCCAATAAACATGTTGCATTAAATTATATATACACTTTTTCAAATCCCGTGCCAAAGATGGAATTAATTATTTATTCCGACAAATATTCGCCTTAAAACGAAATTTAATTAAAATAATTCTAATGTAATGTTCATTTTGTTATACCTGTTTTTCAAATCTCCATATCTTTGTTGCTATGGAGTCCTATACTATTAAAATACAACAATTTGAAGGTCCTTTTGATCTATTACTCTTTTTTATAGAAAGAGATGAACTGGATATTAATGACATCCCGATTGCAAAAATAACAAAAGATTTTCTGGATTATATACGACACCTTGAGGCACTTGATGTGGATGTAGCAAGTGAATTTATTCTTGTTGCAGCTACACTGATGCGGATCAAAGCAAAAATGTTGATTCCCCGTAAGGAAATGGATGAAGAAGGAAACGAAGTAGATCCCCGGCATGAACTCATGCAAAAACTTCTGGAGTATAAAAAATATAAATCCATTCTCGATGAGATGAGTGCTCTGGAAGATAGCCGACATTTTAAACATGAGAGAGGTAATGTCTCAAATGAACTCAGGCAGATAGCTGAAAAAGCACTTGTTGACATCGAACTTGAATCATTGAGTTTGTATAAATTAATGCAGACCTTTCAGATTCTGATGAGAAGATATGAAGAAGATCTCAACAGGCCAAAACATCAGGTAGTCAGATTTGACTATACTATTGAAGGGCAGCAAGATTTTATTCTAAAAAAATTGCCTAAAGGGAAAAAGATAAATTTTGAAAATATATTTCTGACTCTTGAAAACAGGATTCAGGCTATTGTTACCTTTATAGCGCTGCTGGAGCTTCTTAATCTTCAGACTGTCGAATTGCTGCAAGGAGAAGGTATGAACAATTTCTGGCTGAAGGCTTTGTAACCTTGTATCCGATGGGTCACCATTTAATCCAATTTTTACTACTTTTGCGAAAATATTAAAGTGCATGCTTGAAAAACTTGAAGCCATACAGGACCGGTATCATCATCTGGAGGAGAAGCTTTCAGACCCGGAAGTATTGGCGGATATGAAACTATTTGCTAAAATAAATAAGGACTACAAAGACCTTTCTGAAATAGTAGAAACTTTCAGGCAGTATAAAATTGTGGAAAGCAATATAGATAATGCCAGAAAAATGCTTAAAGATGCCGACCCTGAAATGCAGCAAATGGCCGATTCTGAAATTCAAATCCTTGAACCTGAACTAAACGAACTGGAAGAAAGAATTAACTATCTGCTTATTCCAAAAGACCCGGAAGACACAAAGGATGTCATATTTGAAATCAGGTCTGGTACGGGTGGTGATGAAGCAAGTATTTTTGCAGGTGATCTTTTCAGGATGTACACAAAATACTTTGAGAGCCAGGGCTGGAAGATGGAAGTCATTGATGAAAACCCCGGATCAGTAGGAGGATACAATAAAATAGTGATGGAAGTGTATGGTGCTGATGTGTATGGAAAACTCAAATTTGAATCAGGAGCACACAGAGTACAAAGGGTGCCAAAAACAGAATCACAGGGTAGGGTACATACTTCGGCTGCTACTGTAGTGGTAATGCCCAAATTTGAAGAAGAAGAAATTGATATCCGAAAGGACGACCTTAAAACTGATACTTTCAGGGCTCAGGGGGCAGGAGGTCAGCACGTAAATAAAACTGAATCCGGTGTCAGGTTTACCCATATTCCTACCGGTATAGTAGCAGAGAGTACTGATTCCAGATCTCAGCACAAAAACAGAGAAATAGCACTCCAAAGACTTTATGTGAAAATCACTGAATCGGCAAAAGAAAAATCCTATCTCGAACAAAAGGACAAAAGAAAATCATTGGTAGGTACTGGTGACCGGTCTGATAAAGTACGAACATATAATTATCCCCAAAACAGAATTACCGACCATAGGATTAACCTTACTTTGTACAATCTTGATAACATTGTGGAAGGAAATCTTGAAGAGATCATTCTGTCATTACAGCGGGCAGAAAATGCAGAAAAAATGCGGGTAGGAACTGAATGACTCTACAAGAGCTGGTTTAATCAGAGATGGTAAACCTTATGTATTTTATTTTTCTTCCATTTGCAAGGTGGTTTTTTTCGTACCATGTTTTATATTGGAGTTCTTCAAATGTCAGTGGACAGGAGTAAATGTCATCATTGTGATATATGATATGACCGCCGTGGAATAAATTTAATGTCTCCAGAGTAAATTCATATAAGGTAGGATCATCTGTTTTAAGATGAATAATGGCTCCTGGTTTTATGATTTTTTTGTATAAATTGAGAAATCTGTCTGAAGTCAGTCTTTTATTTTCTTTACTTTGACGCAGATATGGATCCGGAAAAGTAATCCATATACCTGAAATCTCATCAGGTGCAAAAAATAAATCGATTTGCTCTATTCTAGTTCGAAGAAATGCAGCATTTTTCAAACCTTTATCCAATGTATTTTTTGCCCCCTGCCATATTCGCGCTCCTTTTACATCCAATCCTATAAAATTTATTTCAGGATATGCTTGCGCCAGTGCTTCTGTATATTCACCCCGACCACAGGCAAGCTCCAGTATTATTGGATTATCGTTCTCAAAATGGTCTGAAGCCCATTTACCTGACAGGTCTGCCTCGACATCTTTAAATTTCAGAAGCTTTGGAAATTTAGGATCGTAGTTTTCATAAACATGAGGAAAACGCAGCAGATCAGAAAATTTATTCAACTTATTTTTACCCATGAAGAAGATCGTATTGAAGGTACAAAACTAAGGGAATTGAATGAAATGACTAGAATACATCATCTTTTAAAACATTTTTATGGATAATCACATA
>JADKGI010000015.1 GCA_016722285.1 Saprospiraceae bacterium | reverse complement strand
GTGAGAGTAGAAGACAAACTTACTCCTAAGATTATTTGTCCATCTGACGTGACAATTAAATGTGATGATGTCATTGATAACTTAGTAACCGGAAAAGCACGCATTTTCTAACTGTGTTGACCTGCCTGTAGATTACAGAGACCAGGCGGTGCCAATAATTGCGGTGCAGGAATCGTAACCAGGACCTGGTTTGTTAAGAGCAATCCAAGCATTCAGTGTGTCCAGAAGATTACCAAAACAAGTCCTACTGGTGATTTTAGTGGAAGCAATATTACCTGGCCACGGGATACAACAACCAATTGTGTAACCAGTGTTGCCTCTATGAAACCAACCTGGAGAAGTGGTACGTGTGATCTGATAGGCCTAAGTCTTAAGAGTGATACGTTCTATTTTGAAACCGGTGCCTGCCTAAAGATTCTTAATCAGTGGACCATCATTAATTGGTGTACTTATAATGCAAATTCTTCCAGTCAGGCTGGATTATGGAGATGGACTCAGACCATAAAAGTAGTGGATGATGAGAGACCTACCTTGGGATCTTGTGATCCAAAGACATATGATGTGATCAGCAGTGACTGCTCGATCAGAGATTTGGTGATCACACAGACCGGTGATGATCAAGGGTCGTGTAGTTCCAATACATTGAAATGGATTGTATTTGTTGATTTATGGGGCGATGGTACCAACGATCTGGAGTATTCATCATTCCTCCCTTCAAATGATAACGACCTGACAAATGACACAAACGGCAACGGTATCAATGACAAGTATTTAGCACCAACTCCAAAGGGAGGAACTGTAAGTGTGACTATTCCTGAAATAGCCGGAAGTATGTCCAGCCATAAAGTAACCTGGAGAGTAATTGATGGATGTGGCAATGTCACTTCATGTACGCAGACCTTTATGGTTGTGGACAAAAAGAAACCAACACCATATTGCGTAGGTTTGAGTTCTGCTCTTATGAATAATGGCAAGGTCGAACTGTGGGCAGTAGATTTCAATATTGGATCTTCTGACAATTGTACTTCAAAGAATAATCTGATGTACACATTCAACGAAGCACATCCGGTTTTGAGTAAGCTTAATGTATCTCACTATTTCAAAGGTGCCGGCGTGGAAGCTACATTGGCTGAGTACAACGCTGGAACAGCACAGAAATGGAAGCCTGAAACAAAGAGCTCCGGAATAGTCTTCGGATGTAGCAGCCTGCCATCAATAGATGTTAAAATGACAGTATGGGATGAAAAACTAAATTTCGAATTCTGCATGGTCAAACTTAATATGCTTGATAATCAGGGTGCTTGTGGTCCTCAACAGACGACTTCAATCGCAGGTAAGATGGCATCAAATAATGGTCAGGCTGTCAAAAATGCAGATGTCATTCTTGATAACAGTGTACCTGAGATGTTGAAATCAACCATTACTAGTGCCACTGGAGATTATACATTCAACGGTGCAGTGATGCATTATGATTATACAGTTGCTGGTAAGAAAACTGATGATTATCTGAACGGTGTCAGCACCCTTGATCTGGTTATGATCCAGAGACATGTATTGGGTCTTGATATATTCAGCAACCCTTACAATGTGATAGCTTCTGACGTAAATGGAGACGAAAAAGTGACTGCTTCTGACCTTGTGGAACTTAGAAAACTGATTCTCGGAATCTATGTGCAGCTCCCGAAAAGCGATAGCTGGAAATTCATCAACAATAAGCAAACTTTTGCTGATGCTACCAATCCATGGCCACTGAATGAGAAAATTATCATCTCAGACTTAAGCCAGGCAGCCAGCAATCAGAATTTTGTAGCTGTCAAAGTCGGAGACGTAAATGGCTCTGCTGTAGGTAATATCAGTAATGCCGTTACCGACACGAGAAGTACGGTTGAATTGATCTCTGACAATATTAATGTTGCAGCAAACAAAGTACATGCTCTTACATTTGATGCTGCATTAAAAAATGTATATGGTATGCAGTTTACTCTTACACTGAACAATGCCGATCTTGTAGATGTGTATGTAGGTGGACAAAAATTAAACGATGCTAACGTTGCCAAAATTTCAGACAACAGGTACACTGTGAGCTGGAATGATGTGAAAGCTATCAATGGCAATGAACTGCTTACGCTTAATATTATACCAAAAGTTAATGCAGCTATTTCAGATCTTGTTTCTATGAACTCATCTGTCACTTCTTCGGAAGTGTATTCGGGTGATGATCTACAGACCTCCAAATTGTCCCTAAGATTTGGTGGAAAAAACAATACATCTGATTTTGCTATTTTCCAAAACGAACCTAATCCGTTCAATGACAAGACTATTATTTCGTTTAACTTACCTGCAGCAGGAGATGCCACCCTGAAAGTGTTTGATGTAACAGGACAAGTTATTTATAAAAACAAAGGATCTTTTGGTAAAGGCATCAATAGCTTTATACTGACAAGGAATGACCTCCCTTCTGTGGGTGTCATGATCTATCAGATAGAAAGCGGAGCAAATGTTGGAACCAAGAAGATGATCGGCCTCGAGTAACAACAATTTGCTTAAATTAATTCCTTAGGGATGCATCGTAAAGGTGCATCCCTTTTTCAGTTTTTATATTTACCTTTGACATTTGTACTATAAATTTGAAAATATATGGAAGATAAAAGATTATTCCTTCTTGATGGCCACGCCCTTGTTTACAGAGCTCATTTTGCTTTCATTACGCGGCCTCTTATCAATTCTAAAGGAATTAATACATCTGCCGTAACTGGTTTCGTACGTACCCTGTGGGACCTTATGACCAATCAGAAACCTACTCATATAGCTGTTGCTTTTGATCCCAAAGGAGGAACTTTCAGACATGAATATTATCCCCAATACAAGGCAAATCGTGATGCCCAACCGGAAGACATAACAATTGCTATGAAATATATTCCGGACATCGTGGAAGCATTTAATATACCGGTGGTCATGATACCCAATTATGAAGCAGATGATGTAATCGGAACATTGGCCAAACAAGCAGAAAAGGAAGGCTATACAGTCTATATGGTGACGCCCGATAAGGATTATGCCCAGCTTGTGTCGCCCAATATTTTTATGTACAAGCCCGGAAGACAAGGTAACGAAGTAGAAATCCTGGGAGAAAAAGAAATACTTGAAAATTGGGACATTCAAAAGATAGAACAAGTCATCGACGTATTGGGACTCCAGGGAGATAGTGTGGACAATATACCTGGCATACCCGGCATAGGCCCAAAAACGGCTGTCAGCCTTTTGAAGGAATATGGATCTGTTGAAAACATTATTGCTAATGCTGAAAATCTTAAAGGCAAGCAAAAGGAGAATGTAATCAATTTTTCAGACCAGGCTATTTTATCTAAAAGGTTGGCCACTATAGATATAAATTCCCCTATCCGGTTTGATGCCAAAAAGTTTAATCTGGATCCGATGAATAAGGAAAAACTGAAGGAGATATTTATGGATCTTGAATTCAGGACGCTAGCTCAGCAGATTTTGGGAAATGATGAAGTGGGTTTTCCTAAAAATCAGTCCGGTGTACAGCGGTCTTTGTTTGAAAATACTAACACATCTCCGACACCCACCCGCCAGACAGATGAAAAACCGGATTATCAGATTGCAAAAAAGAATATTGAAAATACCACTCATGAATATCACCTGACAGATACTGAAGATAAAATCAGTGATCTGATAAGTTTGTTGCAGAAGACGGCAGAAGTTAGTTTTGATACAGAAACAACAGGCATTGATCCGCATCAGGCTGAACTGGTGGGGATGTCATTTTCTGTCAAAGTGGGTGAAGGGTATTATGTGCCCGTATCGTCAGATCAGAATGAGGCAAAAAAAACAGTTGCTCTCTTCAAGCCCGTCCTCGAAAACACAGCCATAGTCAAAATCGGGCAAAATATCAAATACGATATGACGATGATGAAGTGGTATGGCGTTGAATTGGCCGGACCATGCTATGATACTATGATCACCCACTATCTTTGTGAACCGGATCTAAGACATAAGCTGGATTATCTGACAGAATCATATCTGGATTATAAAATGGTACCCATCGAAGATCTCATAGGACGAGGTGGAAAAAATCAACTTAGTATGAGGGATGTTGATTTGGAAAAAGTAAAAGAATATGCTTGTGAAGATGCTGACCTGACACTACAGATGGTGCCGGTATTGAAGACAATGATGGCTGAAAATGAGCTGGATGAGTTGTATAAAAAAATAGAAGAACCGCTGATTCGGGTGCTTTGTGACCTGGAGTATGAGGGGATAAAAATAGAGCCTGAATTCCTGAATGATTACTCCAAAGAGTTGGAAAAGATGATTCTGGAGAAAGAACAGGAAATATACAGGAATGCAGGGGTACATTTCAATATTGCATCTCCCAAACAGGTCGGTGAGGTATTATTTGATCGCCTTAAGGTACCATACAGATGGAAAAGAACGTCTTCAGGGCAATATTCTACCAATTTTGATAAGCTCACTGAGTTGGCCGGAGAGCACATAGTAATAGATGCCATACTCGAACATCGGAAATTTTCAAAACTTAAGTCAACCTATGTCGATGCGCTCCCGCTTATGGTTAACCCCCGAACCGGCAGGGTACATAGCAACTTTAATCAAGCGAGGGCGGCCACCGGACGATTGAGTTCCGAAAATCCAAACCTACAAAATATTCCAATAAAGGATGAAGCCGGCAGAGAGATCAGAAAGGCATTTGTTCCCAGAGATAATGATCATGTTTTGCTGGCAGCAGATTACTCGCAGATCGAGTTAAGAATCATAGCCGAGATAAGCAATGACAAAGCAATGCTGGATGCCTTTATAGCCGGTAATGATTTTCACAAAGCCACAGCAGCCAAAGTATATGGCGTGCCATACGATGAAGTGACATCAGAGCAGCGGAGAAATGCCAAGACTGTGAATTTTTCTATTACCTATGGTGCCGGTGCAACTAACTTGTCACGTCAATTGGGTATATCAAGAAAGGATGCACAGGATCTCATACAGAGTTACTTCAGAGAATTCAGCGGATTAAAAAATTATATGGATGAAACTGTTCGTTCTGCTCGCGAACTTGGATATGTAAAAACACTTTTGGGAAGGAGAAGGAATCTGAGGGATATCAATTCGAGAAATTCGCTGACAGCCAGTAATGCAGAGAGAGTAGCTATCAATACACCTATACAAGGTACAGCCGCCGATATGATAAAAATCGCCATGATACATATCCATGACTGCTTTAAGCAGGAGCAGTTTCAATCCCGGATGGTATTGCAGGTTCATGATGAATTGGTTTTTGATGTGTATAAACCTGAACTGGAAAAGGTAAAAGTCATCATAGAAGACAAGATGAAAAATGCTATACCTGACCTGAAAGTCCCGATTTTAGTAGAAATGGGTATCGGCAGCAACTGGCTAGAAGCACATTAATATTTTCGATTTTGCCTGATTTTGTCACTCCCTGATATACTGGAGATTAGAGTATCTTTAAATTTTTGTTGCCTTAATATCAATGCTTTTTTGAACCAGGCTTTAAAATTGTTAACTCATTTAGATCGCTAAGTTATTTAATGATTTTATCGTCAGAACTAAAAACTCTTGATTTACAACTAATGTAAATATTTAAGTTACACTTACATTGCCCGACATCAGTACAATTTTGCTTCATTTTTATCGTTTTGGAAATGAATATGAAGAAGGAATTAGTAATAGAAATATATTTCTTGTTAATTTTGTGACTTGGTTTTTTGAATTCAACTTTAATACTTTATATAAATGAAAGATTATTCATATGTGTTTAATGCACACCCTTCTTTTATAGAATCCATGTATAAAAACTATCAGCAGGACCCGGCATCGGTTGATGATGGCTGGAGGCTATTTTTTGATGGATTTGAATTTAGTGGAAACGGTCACAGTGATTCTGCAAGCATGAGTGACTCATTGGACCAAAACCTTTCTGAAAAAGAATTTGGAGTTATGTCCATTATTCACGGATTCAGGAGCAGAGGACATTTGCTATCAACGACAAACCCTCTCAAGCCACGACGAGACCGAAAACCACATCTGGATCTTGCTGATTATCAGTTGAATGATGACGATCTCAAGAGAGTTTTTCTCGCAGGAAAGGAAATCGGGCTTCAAAATGCGACACTTGCTCAGATTCTTGATAGATTGAAAGTGATCTATTGTGGAAATCTGGGTGTTGAATACGCACATATTGAAAATCGTGAAAAGCGAATGTGGATGCGCGACAAAATAGAAAACAGGATATTTGACAATAGTTATGGCCTTCCATTGGAAAAGAAAAAGCAAATACTCAGTAAGTTGAATGGTGCTGTAATCTTTGAAAAATTTCTTCACACGAAATATGTAGGGCAAAAGAGATTTTCACTGGAGGGCGGAGAAACAACTATAGCGGCACTGGATGCTATTATACACAAAGCTACGGAAGATAAAGTGGAAGAAGTAGTGATGGCGATGGCACATAGAGGCCGATTAAATGTGCTCGCCAATACCCTGGGTAAGACATATGATCAGATTTTTAATGAATTTGAGGGAACAGCCATCCTTGATCAGAGTTTTGGTGACGGTGATGTGAAATACCATTTGGGTTTTTCGTCACAGTTGACTTTGCCTTCAGGCAAAATAGTGCACCTGAAACTTGCTCCGAATCCTTCTCACCTCGAAGCAGTAAATCCGGTCATGGAAGGATTTGCCAGGGCAAAGGCTGATGTACTGTACAATAGTGATTATGACAGGATTCTACCTATCCTGATACATGGGGACAGTGCAGCTGCAGGACAAGGTATCGTATATGAAACTACCCAGATGAGCCAGTTGGATGGTTATTATACCGGAGGTACTATCCATTTTGTTATCAATAATCAGATTGGGTTTACTACCGATTTCGACGATGCCAGATCTTCGACTTATTGTACTGCTGCAGCAAGCCTCGTTCAGGCTCCGGTATTCCATGTCAATGGAGATGATCCTGAAGCTGTAGTATTTGCCTCAGAATTAGCTGTGGAGTACAGGCAAAAGTTTAATAATGATGTCTTTATAGATATGGTGTGTTACAGGCGTCACGGTCATAACGAAGGGGATGACCCAAAATTTACTCAGCCCATTATGTATAAAATAATTGAGGCACATAAAAATCCAAGAGAAATATATCTGGCCAAACTTATTGAACGGGGTGATGTCGATGGAAAAATAGGCGAAGAACTGGAACAAAAATTCTGGTCTGAACTACAAGATAGACTTGATATGGTAAAACAAAAAGCATTGCCATACAAATATCAGGAACCGGAACAAGCCTGGCGTAAGCTAACCAAGACCATTGATATAGCTGATATGGTCACACCAGTCACCGGGATATCGAAGGATGAAGTTGACAATATCTTGCATCATCTGATGTCGTTACCGAAGGAATTTAATCCTAACTCAAAGATAAAGAGACTTCAGAAATCCAAGCTGGACCTGCTCAATAAAGGCTTAATAGACTGGTCATACGGGGAGCTTATGGCTTATGCATCGCTAATGCTCGAAGGAAAAAATGTGCGGATGAGTGGCCAGGACGTAAAGCGGGGTACTTTTTCGCACAGACATGCTGTCTTTTTTGATGAAAAAACCAGTCAGGGTTATAATCGCCTAAACACTCTTAATGGGGCAACAGGGAAGTTTTTAATTTACAATTCACTTTTATCGGAATTTGCCGTTTTGGGTTTTGAGTACGGATATTCACAAGCATCACCTGACCACCTTGCCATCTGGGAGGCACAATTTGGAGATTTTTACAATGGAGCTCAGACCATCGTAGATCAGTTCATCAGTGCCGGAGAAAGTAAATGGCAAAGAATGAGCGGACTGGTAATGTTGCTTCCGCATGGCATGGAAGGGCAGGGACCTGAGCATTCAAGTGCCAGACTTGAGCGATTTTTATTGATGTGTGCCAACTTCAATATGATTGTTTGTAACGTAACAACCCCTTCAAATTTCTTCCACATGATCAGAAGACAAATGGCCATGCCATACAGAAAGCCTTTGATACATATGTCTCCAAAGTCTATGCTTAGGCATCCTGAATGTGTCAGTAATATTGAAGAATTCACAGGTAAGGCAAAATTTCAAGAGATAATTCATGATGTTGTAAATAAAGCACGCAGAGTACTTTTCTGTTCAGGAAAGGTATATTATGATCTCCATGAATACAAAAGGTCTAATCAGATCAATGATGTAGCCATTATTCGTGTGGAACAGCTTTATCCGTTTCCGGAAAAAGAGATCCGCAATATTATCAAGGACTACGGTAAAGCTGAAGTATTTTGGGTCCAGGAAGAGTCTGCTAATATGGGAGCCTGGCCTTATCTGATGAGATTTTTTAGAAAAGATCCAATTGAATTGATTAGCAGAAAGTTAAGCGCATCGCCGGCTACCGGATTTAAAAAAGTGCACGACCAGCAACAGGAAGATCTTGTAAAAACCGCATTTGGTGTTCAATAGGATCAACATATACAGCAAATTACTGGTCATTACGGGTCTGTTTTTTTCTTTGATAATACATAGATATACCGGTAGTGAGTGGTTTGATTTGATTGGTTTTGGTTTAACAGGTATTGGTATTCTGTTGGCAAAAAAGGATATTATCAACGAAAACGTTAGGTTCGGAATATATATATATTATTGCTTGTTGATAGCCTTTCTAATAGTGGTATTTTTCAAATGGTTTTCCTGATTCGAATGAAGAGATTAACCTAAACAGACTTTTCTCTTACATATTGGATATAATCCGTCTTAGGGGGATCTGTAAATCCTAATTCCCGACCCATCGTCACCAACTGACCCCTGTGATAAGTACTATGATTCAAGACATGGTGCATGATGTCTATCAATTCAGATTCTCCATCATCACCAGACAGATACTTATACCTAAATTTTTGACTCAAATCATTTTCTGATATTTCTTCTGATTTTTTGATATAATATTGAGAAACTTCCAATAAGTCATGGCATATTCCGCTAATTTCCTTTCCATCATGCCTGCCAGATAGTTTGTTCCCGACAATTCCTTCTATACGGCACATCCAAATATACTCTGCCACCCAGATGTGGGACAGTGTTTTGTTTATGGTTGGAAAACTGCTCTTTAATTCGACATCCATCAGTCCATGATCTTTAGAAAGTAACCATTGGGTCATCATCCCGTTTGCCCACAGATTATATTTGCTGTAATTGTATAATATATGTTGTGCTGTCATAACAATCAGTATTTTATTAATTTGGAAAGAATTTGCCTGTTCGTGTTTTATATTGTTTGTATTCATCAAATTTTTGAGATAACTGCACTTCCTCATACTCCGACTTAAAGTGGAATAATATCATCAATATAAGTGTAATGAATAATTTTATAAATGATGCTGATACAAAACTCAAACCCAAAAAAAGAATCACCACTCCTGAATAAATCGGATGTCTTACAACGCCATACAACCCTCCGGTATATAGAAATGCGGTTTCTTTTGGTGTTGGATAGGCGGTCAGGTTACTTTTTAGCTGGAGCATGGACGTCAATACAACTATGCTTCCGCCAATAATAAGAATTAATCCTGGATATTTAAGCAATGTAGTAAAGGTAGAATCAAAGCCCGGGGTAATAAAAAAAATTATAATCAACAGGAATTGAAGACCCACATAGATATTATCTTTTAAGTACTTATGCATACCGGGTAAATTATAATATGCCTTCATCAGCAAAACTGAAATAATTATTGTCACCTATTATAATGTGGTCGTTTACCGATAAATCCAAAATATTTGCCGCTTCTTTTACTTTTTGAGTCAGCTTGATATCTTCAGATGATGGTTTCAGGTTTCCTGATGGGTGATTGTGACAAAGTATTAGAGATGACGCCAGATGTTCTACAGCGATACGCATAATTATTTTTGCATCGGCAACGACACTGGATATTCCTCCCCTACCTACACTCTGTTTGTGGATCACTTTATTAGCCCTATTGCAAAAAAGGACCCAAAACTCTTCGTGTGGCAGGTCAGCTATTATGGGGTATAAAATATTGAAAGCGTCCCTGCTTGATTTAATAACTGACCTTTCAAGCGGATTTGATTCCTGCCTTCTTCTCCCTAGTTCAAGCGCGGCTATAATATTTATAGCTTTGGCTTCACCTATTCCTTTGTATTTTTTTATGAGGTCTCTAATAGAAATTTTTCCCAGCTCATTCAGATTATTATGATGGTCGTTAAGTATTCGTTTGCTGA
The DNA here is from genome assembly GCA_016722285.1 of Saprospiraceae bacterium. Classification (GTDB taxonomy): domain Bacteria; phylum Bacteroidota; class Bacteroidia; order Chitinophagales; family Saprospiraceae; genus OLB9. Next base: position 143,640 of record JADKGI010000015.1, on the reverse strand, counting down.
GTTCTACAGCCGACTCACCAATTGATCCGGAACCGAGTATGATTCCCAAAAGTTCTGAATCGGTAAGACTATGTCTTCCTTTGGACAACATTTTTTCTCTCGGCCTGTCATCTGAAGACCAGTTTTTGATAGAGTTTAGTTTTGTAGGCAGGGGATCCATAACTTACCAATATTACATTGCAAAATGATTTTTAATAAAGTTGGGAACTCATACTTTAGCTAAAGCCTGATCAAGATCCTGAATGAGGTCATCAACATCTTCTATGCCTACACTCAATCTAATCAGAGAGTCTGTCAGTCCCACTTTCAGTCTTTCTTCTTTCGGAATAGAACCATGCGTCATACTGGCTGGATGTCCTATGAGAGACTCAACCCCTCCTAATGACTCCGCAAGCGAAAATAAATGAGTTCCACTCAGCACTTTCCTAGCGCTATCTTCGCTGTTAGCTGTCAGATCAAATGATACCATACCTCCAAACATTTTCATCTGTTTTTTAGCTACTTCGTGAGCCGGGTGATTTTTAAATCCCGGATAATATACCTTGGATACTTTCGGATGTCTCTGAAGAAAATCAGCAATTTTTTCGGCATTCTGACAAGCTCTTTCTACTCTGATGTGCAATGTTTTGATACCCCTTAAAATCAAAAAGCAATCCTGTGGTCCCGGTATTGCTCCTACAGCATTTTGCAAAAAACGGAGCTGAGCTGCGATTTCAGCATTTTTTGTAATTATTGCTCCATGGATTACATCAGAGTGTCCGCCCAGATATTTTGTAGCTGAATGTACTACTAAGTCTGCCCCAAGGTCCAGTGGATTTTGCAGGTATGGCGAAGCAAATGTATTGTCCACACATACCATAATGTTTTGACCTTTGACATTATCACAAACCCGTTTGATGTCAATGATATTGAGCATGGGATTGGTAGGTGTTTCTACCCAGATCATTCTTGTTTTAAGTGTAATAAGGGACCTGAATTTGTCAGAATTTGTCAGGTCAGCAAATTGAAACTTAATCCCATATTTAGCGAAAACCTTGGTCATCATCCTGTATGATCCGCCATAAAGATCGTCTGTTGCAATGACTTCATCTCCTGGGTTAAGTAGCTTCAGAATACTATCCATAGCGGCAAGCCCACTGCCAAAACAAATGGCATCCGTCCCGTTTTCGAGAGAAGCCAGATTTTTTTCAAGGACAGATCTGGTCGGATTTTGAGTTCGGGCATATTCATAGCCTTTATGGTCTCCGGGAGCAGCCTGAACATAGGTAGATGTCTGGAAAATAGGTGTCATTATGGCACCGGTCGATGGGTCCGGCTCAATGCCAGCATGTATTACTTTTGTTCCGAATTTCATATAAGCGTATATCTTTAATTGGGTCACAAAGGTAGATAAATATATGCAATATCTTTTGACTTATAGCACAATCGGAATTTTTGAGTTAGATAAATCATTTTGGCATGGCTGTCAATATTGAACCTCTAACTGAGTAGAATCTGTGTATTTATATCATTTTTTTTCCGGAGTTTTTTTCTTTTTGTTATTTTCGGTTTGGAGCCAACTTGCTTTGGTTTTTCATCAATAGATGACAGGAGTCTGTACACTGTCACGGAGAGTGGTGGAATATCTATTTCCAGCATATTATTCTGACCATGCCATTCCTGTTTTTTGGATGCTGGTTTTTTCCTGACTTCATATCCACTTCCCCAGTATTGAGGATCGTCAGTATTGAATATAAGTTCCCAGGTTTGTTTGGTATGAATTCCTATTTTATAATCATTGTGAGGATTAGAGTTGAGATTACATACTATTAATAATATATCATTTTTCACATCAGATTTACGTTTAAAAATCAATATTGAGTTCATACGGTCACCACCATCTACCCACTCAAATCCTTCTGGACTAAAATTATAATGAAATAGTGCTTTTTCAGTTTTATATAGATGATTAAGTGCTCTGACAGTATCGTTAAGTCCTTTGTGCGATGGATACTGAAGGAGATCCCACTCAAGCTGCCATGTAAAGTTCCATTCAGTATATGGAGCCATATCATTGCCCATAAACAACAACTTTGTTCCGGGATGTGCGAACATATAGGCATACAAACATCTAAGGTTGGCAAATCTTTGCCATTCATCGCCGGACATTTTACCTATCATGGATGCCTTGCCATGTACTACCTCATCATGAGAGAGTGCCAGCATGAAATTTTCTGAAAAAGCATACATGATGCTAAAAGTAATATCGTTTTGGTGAAATTTTCTATAGACCAGCTCTCTTTTGAAGTAATCAATAGTATCATGCATCCATCCCATCATCCACTTCATGCCAAATCCAAGTCCACCCTGATGTACCGGTCTGGATACCATCGGGTATGATGTAGATTCTTCTGCAATAGTCTGAATACCTGGGAAAGCACCATAAACAGATGTATTAAATTCCTGAAGAAAAGAAATAGCATCCAAATTTTCCCTCCCACCATATTGATTCGGTTCCCACTCGCCTTCTTTTCTTGAATAGTCGAGATAAGCGATTGAAGATACTGCATCTACTCTAAGTCCATCAATGTGGTACTTTTCAAGCCAAAAATAGGCATTCGATATCAGAAAGCTTTTTATCTCAGCCCTGCCAAAATTAAAAATAAGAGTGTTCCAGTCAGGATGGTATCCTTTACGTTTATCAGGGTGTTCATATACGCAAGATCCGTCAAAGGTTGCTAAAGAAAAATCATCAGAGGGAAAATGTGCCGGAACCCAGTCTATTATGACTCCGATATCTGCCTGGTGCAACCGATCTATCAAATTCATAAGCTCTTCAGGATTACCAAATCTGCTGGTGGCAGCAAAATATCCGGTCACCTGATATCCCCAGGATGGTTCATACGGGTGTTCGGCGAGTGGCAAAAACTCCACATGAGTATATCCCATATCGACAAGATAAGGAATGAGTTGGTCAGCCATTTCGAGGTAGGTCAGGTGCCTTTTTTCTTCCACATTCCTGCGCCAAGAACCGAAATGCATCTCATACACTGAATGCGGCTGATTATGTGCATTTTTTACCGGCCTGTTTTTCATCCATTGCTGATCACTCCACGTATAATCCAGCTTCCATACCACTGATCCTGACTTGGGTGGTTTTTCTGCTTTGAAAGCATATGGATCTGCTTTCATTCTGATCCTGCCATGGTCGTAAGGGTATATTTTGTATTTGTATATATCACCGTGATGTACACCGGGTATGAAGCCTTCCCAGATACCAGAATTATCCCATCTTGAATATAGTGAATAATTTTCTCCATTCCAGTTGTTGAAATCTCCTACCACGAAAACATTTTCAGCATTTGGAGCAAAGACAGCAAAGTAACATCCATCTTCGCTATCTAAATTCATGGGGTGAGAACCCATTTTATTGTAAAGATGGAAATGTTTGCCGGTTTTAAAGAGTGCTATATCAAAATCACTGAAGAGGGAATGAACCCGCACCTGAGAAGTATCCATATTGTAAATATTTTAGGATAGCAAAATACAATTTCCCCGGCAAATTCATTATATTAAGAAAAGAAATAAATAGGAAAACAGGCTTTTTATGTTATTCTGCAGTGGCCAGATCGAATAGAAGTGGATTTATTAATCCTTTAAACATTTTGTCTTCAAGATATTTTCTGGAAGGGGCTATGTTTTTATTGAGATACTTTTCTATCATCAAACTGGATATAGGAGCTGCCCAGTCACCTCCCCATCCGGCATTTTCGATAAAAACTGCAATAGCAATCTTGGGATTAGTTTTAGGAGCGAAGCCGAAAAAAACTGAATGGTCTTTACCGTGTGAGTTTTGTGATGTTCCTGTTTTACCACATATTTCCAGGCCTTCGACATTAGCAACACGGGCTGTTCCGGCAAGCACAACCTGCTCTAATCCATCGATGACAGGTTCAAAATATTTGGAGTCTATTCTGACCCTTCTCTTTGTTGTAAATTCTTCAGGTATAGGCTTACCGGAAATATATTTCCGGATAAAATGTGGCGTATAAAAGTATCCTCTGTTAGCCAAAATAGCTGCAAGATTGGCCATTTGGACTGTAGTCAGCTGCATCTCACCCTGTCCGATACCCAATGATATAATCCACGCAGATCTCCATCCGGTCACTTCTCTTCTGTAAACATGATCGTAAAATTCAGAAGTAGGTATAAATCCTTTATTTTCATAGCTGAAATCAAGACCGAGCTTACTACCCAAGCCAAAATCTCTCAGATGCGAAACTATGGTATCCAGGCCTATTCCAGGTTTTTTATAAGAGTACATATCCAGCAAATCGCGCATCATTCCACAAAAGTAGGTATTGCAGGAATATTGTATGGCAGATGAAATTCCGGTAATGGCTGCATGATGGTGGCACTTTATTACTTTGCTGCCGCTCAATCTGTATCCGCCATGGCAAACACCGCCTTTCCCTGGCCAGGCAACTCCTTTTTGCATTGCAATAAGTGAAAGAATGGGTTTGAAGATGGATCCGGGCGGATACCTATTGGTAACAGCTCTATTGTTGAGTGGACGATTGATGGTATCCAGTAGTAATCTCTGCATTCCGAAATTTCTGTTTTCATCAAGACTAAGCATATTAGGATCGTAGGTAGGTGCGCTGACCATAGCCAATATCTGACCGGTAGATGGTTCAATGGCAACCAGACCTCCTTTTTTATTCATCATGAGACTATCAGCATAAGCCTGCAGATCCAGATCCAAACTGATCTGTATATCTTCACCCGGGAGGGCCATACTATCGAGTCGCCCGTTGTCATAAGATCCTACTTTTCTTCCCAGATTGTCCTTCAGGATGTAATTAATTCCCTTTATTCCACTGAGCTCCTGCTCATATGCAATCTCCAGTCCTGTTTTACCAATAAAATCTCCTGAAATATACTTGCCATCAGAATTGTCCACAATGTTCTTATCCACTTCTCCAAGATATCCGAGTGCATGCGAAGCATTGTGATGTGGATATCCTCTTATGCTTCGCTCTTCGGCATAAAATCCCGGAAACTTATACATGTGCTCTTGAAAAAATGCAAACTGTTCGGGGCTGACTTTATTTAAAAATACAAAGGGTATAGATTTGTGAAACTGTTGACTCTTCCAGTCTTTATTCAGGTTGGTTATAAATGTTTCCTTACTTATATTGAGCAATGAACAAAAGAAAGTAGTATCCATTTTTGGATCAATCTTCCTATAGGTGGCATAAATTACATATATGGGCTTATTATAGACCATTGTCTTGCCATTCCTGTCTATGATAAGTCCTCTGGAAGGGTAAATTAATTTTTTCTCAAGGGTAGTTTTTTGAGCCTGTTCCCTATATTCACCAGAAAAAAGCTGAAGCTGGGCAGCCCTGAAAATAAGTACCAAAGCAACTAAAATAATTGCATATATAAAACCATATTTTCGATCAGCGAGACTTCTCATTCTTTGAGAAAATTAATATTTAGTTCTGAAAATAAACTGGAGAATAATAATCACTATAAAAGTTACAATAAAACTAAATATAGTATTTAGAAATATTTCAAAAAAGAAAACAAAAGAAAAAGCTTCTATACTGAAATAAACAAATATATGAATAAATAGTGTTATACTTACGTATGAAACAAACCACCCGAGACTTAGTTGTTTTATGGTCGGTACATCATCAATGTTGTAACCGGCAAAAGGCTCAAGCAAAGCGATGACAATATTCCTGATATAGGCAGTAAATACAAGGGCTGCAGCATGGACTCCCGGGGAATCATAAAACATATCTAAAGTCATTCCTAAAACAAAAGCCAATATAAGCAATATTGTTTTTGAGGTTTTGATAGGTAGCAGGAGAATAGCCATGGGATAAATCAGAAAATGTATATTCGCTACCCCACCAAGTGAAAAGGTAATTTGCTTAAATATCCATATCTGTGCCAAAAATATAAGGATAAACCTGATTAGATTTGTTTGAACGACTCTATTCATCGACTACCTCCTTTTCAAGTTTGTTCTGCTGGTCTCCATATCTGTTCTGGATTACATATGCATACTTGACGTTTATCGGATCATTAAATAGTTTTACGATAATATCATAGCTGTTGCTGCCAGGTTTTATTGTGTAACTTTCAACTTTACCTACTAATATGCCTTTTGGAAACATGGTGGAATATCCACTTGTGATTACAGTATCGCCGTATGCTATTTTTTCGTGTTTTGGGATAGATTCCAGATTCATACGCAGTGGATCATTATTATTCCAAACCAAAGTACCATGACCGAACCTCGATTTTAGAGAGCAGCTGATTTTTGACTGACTATTGAGGATAGAAATAACGTGAGCAAAATCCGGTGATACATTTCTGACGACTCCTAAAATGCCTTGATGTGATGAGACCACACCCATATCTTTACGTATTCCTTCTCTGCTACCTTTGCATAAGGTGATATGGTTGTTGTGCAGATTTATGGTACTATTGCATATTGTAGCCGGTATAAGCTTGTATTGATTATATGTACTATCAGATTTTGGTATGAAATCCTCGGCATATTCCATAGAAATCATATTTTCTATCAAGTTCGCATTTTCATGCATCAAGCTATCATTCTGAGACTTTAAAGAAGCAAAATCAGTTATTTTAGCTCTTTGTTCTGCTATTTTTCCGGCATAAACGTTTGCAGAATTTATAAAAACTGAACGCTGGGATGAGTTATAATTGATGATGATATTGAAACAAATAACCTCAAGGACCACAAATAAAATGTGAACCCCGAATTTTAAAAAAAGCTGAATGACATTATTCATTCAAAATTGGGTTATTTATATTCAAATACTTTTTCTATCCATCAAAAAGTATATTTGTGAGAATTTTTAAGTGCTAATCCCGTTCCTCTTACCACTGCCCTAAGCGGATCTTCGGCAATATGTACTTTAAGTTTTGTTTTGGCGGACATCCTTTTATCAAGACCTCTTAACAAAGCACCACCGCCGGTCAGGTATATTCCGGTTTGGAAAATATCCGAAGACAGTTCGGGTGGCGTATCTTCCAGAGCTTTCAATACAGCTTCTTCTATCTTGGAAATGGATTTGTCCAATGATTCTGCTACTTCGACATGGGTAGTAAATACCTGTTTTGGAATTCCTGTCAGTAAATCCCTACCATTGACAGCATATTTAGGTGGTGCATCGACAAGATCTGGAATGGCAGCTCCGACATTTATTTTTATTTGTTCTGCTGTTCTTTCACCTATTAGGATGTTGTGTTTTCTTTTCATATAGTCGATGATATCGTTGGTAAACTCATCACCGGCTATCCTGATCGACTGATCTGTCACTATACCGGATAGGGCTATGACGGCTATTTCAGTAGTTCCGCCTCCTATGTCGATAACCATATTTCCGATGGGTTCCTCGACATCCAGACCTATACCCAATGCTGCTGCCATCGGTTCATGGATCAGGTATGTTTCTTTGGAGTCCACATGATCAGCGCTATCGAAGACGGCTCTTTTTTCAACTTCTGTGATACCTGAAGGGATACAGATCACCATTTTCAGGTGGGTAAAAAATCGCCTTTTTTCTCCGATCATATTTATAAGGCCCTGAATAAGAGCTTCGGCAGCCTGAAAGTCAGCAATTACCCCATCTTTTAAAGGACGTATAGTCTTAATGCTATCATGGGTTTTCTCATGCATCTGCATCGCCCTGTTTCCAACAGCTATAATTTCTCCTGTATGCCTGTTGATGGCAACAATTGATGGTTCATCTACTACCACCTTGTCATTTTGAATAATCAGTGTGTTGGCTGTACCAAGATCAACAGCCAGTTCCTGCGTAAAAAAATTGAAAAACCTCATTATATCTCAGGTTGAATGGAATTTATTAAAATCGTATTTATTAAAAAGACGCAAAATTAATCATTTTAGTATGAATGGGGCATCTTTTTTGATGATTAAGTTATTATTTGAAAAATAATGACGTTTACTAACCTGATACTGGGTGAGGGGATACCAATACTTCAGTCATTTCTTCCGGGATGAAGTATTTTTGAGCTGTTTCTATGATATTTTGAGGTGTCAATGAGAGTAATTCTTCACAAAACACCAAAAAATCCTGTGGTTTTTTTCCTGAAAGGACCATAGTTTTCACCATAGATGATATATTTAAGGGTCCGTCCAGCATATTCATAAATGTACCCATCAGATAATTTCTGACCATAGAAAGCTCATTTGATTTGACTTTATCCTGTTTCAATACTTCCATCTGATGATAAATATCATTCAGCAAGGGTGTAACATATTCAGGGGCAGCTTCTGTACTAACATAAAAGCACCCATCATGTAGCATCTGGTCTGCACTGCTAGATATATCATAAGTATATCCTTTGTCTTCTCTGATATTTACCATCAGCCTTGAGCCGAAATACCCCCCGTATATAATATTCAGCAAAAAAAATGCAGGATTGTCGGGGTGATTTTTATTGAACAAATGCCGTCCTGTTTTGATAGCACTCTGGTGTTCGTTTTTGCTTTTTAATCCTATTTTTCTGCCAATTACCGGAGGGGCTGTAAAATTATATTCTTTATGTTTTGAAGCCTTCTCTACCGATCCAAAAAGCTCAGAAGTAAGGCTGCGTATTTCATTATTTATTTTACCACTGATGAATATATAGCAATTATCTGAACCTAAATACTGGTTATAATGATTTTGAATAATTTCCTGACTCAGCGCCTGATAGTCAGATTCGGTACTGTTATAACCATATGGATGATTTTTTCCGAAGATTTCCTCCGTAATTTGTCTGTATGTTATTACATCATTTTTTGTCAATTCTTCCTTGAGTTTCTGGATATTAAGTTGTTTGAATTTTTGAACTTCATCTTCAAGAAAAACAGGGTGGTAGTACATATCCTGAAGTAAAGGGAGGACACGGTTACAATGTTTTGACAGTGTGAATAATGTACTGTACGAAAAGTCCATATTTGATGCTGTCTTGACGCTAGAGCCATAATAATCTATTTCCTCTGAAATCTGTGCCGATGTTTTTGAAGTGGTACCATCTTTGATAAGTGATGAAACAGCGCGGCTTGCCAGATGAAAATCTTCCTTAATTCTGCCGGCATGATGAAATATTTCAAATTTGATGATTTCCTGACTACCCAGATTCACTTCGCAAACCTGCGCACCGTTGGGCAAGGAATAAATTTCAGTATCTGGTAGGAATAATTTTTTAATTTTTATAATATCAGGTCCTTTTTTTCGGTTTATCATATTGTAATTTTGATCCGCTAAGGTATAACAAATAAGCTAATCGACCTTTAAATTTATAGATGTCGCAAATAGTTAACATTATAATAAAAATTCAGATAAAAATTTTAACATTTATTTTAGGTTGAATAGTATTAAAAAGCATTTACTTTGCATCACTTTTACAATTTCATATAATGAAAAATGAATGGAAGGACTTTTTAGCTGACAGAAGAAGGGCAATGAATTTTGTTCTTCTGGTGATTATCGGTACTTCATTTGTATCAATATTTACCAGATATATGATCTGGAATGAAAGCAGAGATGGCATGATATTTAATGACCCAATACTCAGTCTCTTTACTCCCGTCGATCTGAGTAGGATTACTATGTTTATGACTCTTTTGCCTGTTACTATCGGAATGTTATTCATATTCAGAAAGCCGGCAGGTACGGTATATTTTTTCTTTATTGCAATTTTTATATGTACATTAAGGACTTTTACTTTGTATTGCGTACCATTAGAACCACCTTTTGGGATCATTCCTCTTACTGATCCAGTGATTGAAAAGTTGTTTTATGGAAACAATGTTTTGCTTAAAGATTTATTTTTTTCAGGTCACACAGCTAATATTATTATCATTGGCCTTCTGATAGAAAGCAGAAAGTATAAGTGCATCATTTTTACTTGTGCTGCCATGGTAGGACTTATGCTTATGATCCAACATGTACATTTTTCCATTGATGTATTTGCTGCTCCTTTTTTTGCTGTTGCAGCATATAAACTGAGTGTATATTTAGCACACAAAACACTGCTCAAAGACTATTTCAGTTTTCAGGAAAAAAGAAGTATCTTTAGTTGGTTTTGGGGATTGCGGAAAGCAAACTAATTTTCAATTTTCAATTTTCAATTTTCAAGCCCACACTTTGCACCCTTCTGTACAGTTGGTACATATTTCTATGTTGTTCCGGCCCTGGAGCAACGATGTCCGGAAGTTATAATAATCTTTGCCTTGCCATATTGCTCTGAATGAATTATTTTTAAGATCACCCAAATTATGCAATGCATCTTTGTCAAAACAACAAGGTACTATCATTCCATCCCATGTGATGACGCATGCATGCCAGAGTTTCCAGCAATGATTGAGGAGTCTGTTTTTTAACCGATAGGTACCATCGGAATTCAGAATATATCGGGAATAGGTGGATAAAGTAGGTATCAGTTCATGTCCATATTTATAATCATATATCTGGGCAGTTTTTAACTTCACTTCATCTATTCCTATTTCTTGGGCTAGCTTAAATATTTCAGGGATCTGATGTTCATTGGGTTTTACGACGAGAAATTGAAATATTAGGTGTGGTGTTCTGGAATTGAGATGTTTTTTCCATTTGACTATGTTGCGTGCCCCTTGCAGTACTGTGTTCAAATCTCCGCCTTTGCGATAGTTTTCATAAACTTCCTGCGTTGTTCCATCCACTGAGATGATCATTCTGCTCAGTCCTGATTCGATAGTTTTTCTGGCGTTATCGTCATCAAGGAAATGCCCGTTGGTGGATGTGATAGTATATATTCCTTTACCGGAAGCATATTTTACCATTTCCAAAAACTTCGGGTTGATGTATGGCTCTCCCTGAAAATAAAAGATGAGATATATAAGTTCCCGGTGCATATCTCCGATTGTTTTTCTGAAAAAGTCTTCTTTCAGATTTCCTGTCTCGCGACTGAAGCTCCGCAAGCCGGAAGGACATTCAGGGCATCGTAGATTGCAGGCGGTGGTTGGCTCAATAGAAATGGTCATAGGTACTCCCCATTGGACCGGTTTTTTAAAAAGCTTTGTAATATAAAATGAAGTATAAAGTTTTAGGGCATTAATTGCCTTTCTGAATGTCAGCTTTTTTAAAAAGATATAGATATCTGTATAAAACATATCTTCTCAATTTATTTTCTGATATTCTCTTTCATAATCTACTGCCATACTCTGATGGATTATAGTGTCGTCTATTCCATGAGCACCACCCCAAAATTCACCTATGGCAAGATTGACAATCAGGTAAAATATCCTGTCAAAAGGCCACTCCTTATGCTCTGTTTTTTCATTTGAAAACGAATGATATTCTTTTCCACCAATCGTAATTATTATTTCTTTTTCAGACCAGGTCAACCCGCAAATATGGGATACTTCCTCGGCAGCAGGTAAGAACATTCCTTTGGTCTTTTGTGTGCCGATGGAGTGGTGATAGCTTCTTGTGTGTATAGAACTAGAAATTGAATCTTTTGTAAAACACACCTTCTCCATGATATCTATTTCTTTACTTTCAGGCCACCCACCATAGTTGTGATCAGAAGCTAACAACCAAATAGCGGGCCACGTCCCTCTTCCTTTTGGAAGTTTAGCCCTGACATCTATTTTACCATACGTCCAGTTATGTTTATTTTTTGTGACCAGACTGGCTGATGTAAAATGGTATTTATAGATTTCTTCTTTGATGGCATTTATGGTCAGTTGACATTTCTCTACTTTTGCATTTTTCAGACCATTTTCATAATAATGGAATGGATCATTACCCCACTTACATACAGCCTGACAACCATCTCCCAATTCGTATGACCATTTGACAGTATCGGGATATCCATTATAATCAAATTCGTCAGACCATATGTGGCGGTAAGTATTATTATCATGAAATATGGAACAGGATGCAAATCTAGCCACGTCACAAATACTAAATTGGACGGACCTGATACTACCCATATAATTCGTAATGTATCTGTGACCTGTCATAATTTAGATTTATAAGAATATTGGCTACAGCTTCGTCTATCATTTTTGTCCACCCACATATGTAAAACTGTCTTTCATCATTCTTAACGCTGTATTCTGTCAGATATATGTTGTGAATATATCCATAATGGAATGGGGGCTTATTTTCCCTTGATAATGCTACTGAATACCTGAATAAAGGATTTTCCCGAACTATTTTTTCAAACTCATCTCTATATAATATATTTTCTTCGCTCCTTGTCCCGAATATAAGATGGATACCTTTGAATGTCAACTTATTGGTTACAATGTGTTTTATCATACTTCGGAATGGGGCGACTCCGGTACCGGTACAGATCATCACGATTTCTTTCGACAAATCTGGAGGGATAACAAAACCACCGTCCGGGCCTTTAAATTTTACAATTGATCCTTCAGAAATTTCTTCAAAGAGATATTTTGTACCTAGTCCGTCATCTGATTTAACAATACAAAATTCCAGTATATTACTTTCATCCGGATGGTTTGCTATGGAATAGCTTTTCCACCTGTGCAATCTTTTTTCGCTGACTGGTAGGTCAAATGTGACAAACTGTCCGGGCAAAAAGTTGAAAATTGTATCTTCTCCGGTTATTTGTATTTTGAATTGTCTGGTTGCCGGCGACAATGCGTATATTTCCACAACCATTCCATGATACCAGTGTACGGGCATATGCTATATAATATTTTCAGAATTAGAATTGGTTACAACCCTATAAGAGGATAATATCTTTCCTTTATTACATTCATATGATGTATGCAATGGCCTGTAATGGTAAAGCCCAATGCCAAAACAGATATATCTGATTTATTGATAAAACCTTCTCTAAGTAAATCTTGCTCCGATAAGCTGTCAAATAAAAATATGGTTGATTTTCTGACCATGTCAAATTCATCAAACAGATCATCGAGTTTCCTTCCGGATGCATGGGCAACGTATGCATACTGGTTTTCGTCAAATCCAGGTAACGGTGTTTTGTCATTTCGTGCGATTCGGAGGGCGCGATATGAAAAAATTCTCTCAGTATCTATGATATGTTGCAATATATCCCGTATAGTCCATTTACCAGGGGAATATACATCATGGCCTAATTGCCCAAGTTTTTCCTTTTCGGGTAACAAATAATCAAATCCATATTGCAATAATGCATCATTCAAATCTATATCCGGCACGTACTCTATATATCTGTCAAAATATGCCGGTTGTTTATTGATCTGTTTTTTTTTCATTTATATATTGAATTAGTTAAGATATTTTTTATTTAATATATCAATATGGTGGTGGGTATGGTGGATATTCCACATGAGAATTTCTCTTAGTGTCATTTTGCCCATCAGAGGATGTGGAAGAAGAATACTATCCAGCTCCTTATCGCTCAGGTTAAGTGTCACTTTGTTGATATTACTGTTAAGTTTTGAAAGCTTTAAAAACCATTCTTCGGATTCCGAAGAGGTCGATTCCGGCATATTGCGTGAGAAAGGCCCCACAACACCAGGGCCGGCAGCGGCTAACTTTTCTTCATATCTCTGAGTTACTTCATTGTAATCCCGTGATAACCGGCTGCTTTTTCCAAATCTCAATTTCAATAAAAATTTGGGTAATCTGAGGGCTTTTAGCAAAGGGGCTGTGGATTGCACCAGGTGGATGACATGTTGCCCGGCGGACCATTTACCTTCTGGTTTTTTTTCCCAAAAAGCAGTTGGCTGTGATGTAAACAGTGCTTTTAGTTTTTCTTCATTTGTCTTTAACAAATGGGCTATTTCATTGCTGACCATAAATTCAATTGTTTTGAAAAGCTTATCGTGCAAAGATATATAATAATTTAATGAAGAGTCATTAAAAAAAACCCGAGCAACATTTGATTTGAATTTCATTTATTAATACTTTACCCTCTTTTTTCTGTGGCTTATTCTTTGTTAGCCAATTGACCACAAGCTGCATCTATATCTTTACCCCGGCTGCGTCGCACTGTGACCATGACATCCTGATGACGAAGATGCCGCGCAAAAAGATTTATTTTATCTTCATCAGCTTTTATAAAATCCACCCCATCTATTGGGTTGTATTCTATAATGTTTACTTTTACAGGAAATGATTTACAGAGTTTTACCAGGTTTTTTGCGTCAGCCAAACTATCATTAAAATTTTGGAAGGCAATATATTCATAGCTTATTTTATTCCCTGTTTTTTCATAAAAGTACACCAGTGATTCCATAAGGACCTCGAGATTGTTTTGCTCGTTGATAGGCATAATTTCATTTCGCTTGAGATCATCAGCAGCATGTAGTGAAAGAGCCAGATTGAATCTGACATCATCATCTGCCAGTTTCTTGATCATTTTAGCTATGCCAGCCGTACTCACGGTGATGCGTTTTGGTGATATATTTAAACCGTGCGGTTCAGTCAGTAATGCAATACTCTCCATCGTACTGCTATATGCAAGTAAAGGCTCGCCCATACCCATATATACCACATTGGTGAGGGGATGGTTGTACATTTCAATACATTGCTGATTTACCATGACATATTGATCATATATCTCAGCTCCATCCAGATTTCTAACCCGCTTCATCTGTCCTGTCGCACAAAATTTACATGTAAGGCTACACCCTACCTGAGTAGAAACACATACAGTAAATCGGTTTTCTTCCGGCACGGGGATAAGAACAGATTCGATTTTATGTCCATCATAGAGGACAAACCGGCTTTTTATAGTACCGTCACTACTCTTTTGGATTTTATCCGTTTTGATAGCCAGTATCTGAAACTTGTCATTCAAGTGAGTCCTGAGATTTTTAGACAGGTTTGTCATCTCATCAAATGTTTGAGCTGACTTTTGCCAAAGCCATTCATAAATTTGTTTCGCTCTAAAGGCGGGTTCCCCCAAGGCGATGACTTCAGCTTTTATTTGATCCGGATTGAGTTTTCTTATATCGATTTTTATGACTTCACTCATGGCACAAAAGTAAAGGAAATAGCCGTAAATAGTTCAAATGGCATACGTTTTAAGTTAAATTGATGTTTTTGAGTAATTAATTCAAAGTTTATTGATTACAAATTCAGGAATGGTTACTTTTAATGGATAAACCGGTTTTGACTTTGAGATTCTTCCTTTTTGTATTGGTATCATTGATATCAGGACTATATGCTGATGCACAACAACCAGCTATTTGTGGCAGTACTCCTGTCATGAAATCTTTCTGTCGTGAAGCATGTATCATATGTGATATTGATGGTTTTACTGGCCGCAATAACAGCAATGTAACCGGTCAAGCCCCTCCGGGTTTTTGTACTTCAGTAGTTCACCATATGCAATGGATAGGATTTATTGCCGGTACTACCAACATCACACTTGAAGTGCGTGTTTCATCCTGCACCCTTAACTCAGGTTTGGAAATAGGTTTGTATGAAAGTTTGGATTGTAATACCTTCAGACTTGTCAGCGAATGTGATACAGATATCAGACCGAACACTACCAGAATTTTTAAGAATACCTTACCTCTGACAATCGGGCAGTATTATTATTTTGTGATGGATGGTAACGGAAATGATATTTGTGATTGGAATATAAAGGTGACATCTGGCTCTACAAAAGTACTGCCTTTGGTAACCCCTGCATTAATCAATATACCTTCAAAAGTGTGTCAGGATGAAGTTTTTGAAATGTCCACACCGGGTGTGCAAGGGGCGACACTGTACAATTGGAGCATAGATGGTGCCGTATTCAAAAATGGCATGAAAGTAATTCATTCACTCAATAAACCGGGTAAATATAATATTTGTCTCGATGCGTCAAATGTCTGTTCCAAAGCACCTGTCAATTGTACTACCATCGAAGTATTAACTACTCCAACAAGTATCGTAAGCCAGCAGGTTTGCTTTGGCGAATGTTATAAATATCATGGAAAAAATTACTGTCAAACCGGTAAATATGAAGTGAAACTACCTGCAAATAATGGATGTGACAGCATCGTTACACTTGATTTGATTGTGGATAAAAAGATTACTGCATCTACTGTTATCAATATATGTGAAGGAGATACTCTTACTATCGGAAATGGCAAACTATTCTCAGGGGGTAAACATCAGGTAGTAGTCCATAATCAGGAAGAATGTGATATATACCTTGAAGTAAATCTACAACTCATCATTTGCAACATACAAGCCAGCACATCTGTATTTCCGGTCAACTGTAATGGTGAAAATACAGGACAGATCAGGTTCAAAGTAGATGCCGGAACTGCTCCTTTTACATACTCAGGATTTAAGGTCGAAAATCCATCTTTGAAATACACGGGCAAGCTTACATCAGCAAATTTGTATGAAACGATTTCAGGATTGGATGAAGGTAATTACACTTTTCTGATAGAAGATACATATGGCAACAGCAAAGCTATTAATATTTTTGTACCCCAACCCACAAGATTAAGCTCAGCTGTACAGACCTCAGATTTTTCAAAATTTAACGTTTCCTGCTATGGATCATCGGATGGGTTTATAAAATGGATTCCTTCCGGAGGTACGCCTCCATATACATATAAACATGCACTTTCATCTGTCACTTCTGATTCTATTGACCACCTTATCGCTGGTACCTATAGCAGCACCATTACAGATGTCAATGGATGCTCATTTGCCCTGAATACGATACTTACCCAGCCTGATAGCCTGAAAGCTGATATCATTTTTACTCATCCCGATTGTACGGGTACAGGCACCGGCAAGGTCAGGGTTAATTCTGTCACTGGTGGGGTCAAGCCTTACCTGTATTCATTTGACAATGGTAGTTTTAGTTCAAAAGACGAGTACACAAATCTTTTCTCTGGAAAATACTCCATGACAGTTAAGGATGCAAATCAGTGTCTGAACTCTAAATCGCAGATATTGGTGGCATCAGAGATTCCTTTACTGATCATTCAGGATAAGAGTTTGAATGTCAAACTGGGTGACAGCCTGATGTTAGATATAGGTATAAATCTGGCATCTTACCAAATTATCTGGACTCCTGATATTGGTATATCTTGCATAAATTGCCTCAATCCGATAATACTTCCTTTGTACGATACAGATTACCAGATTAAAGCAGTTTCAAAAGACGGTTGTGAAGACAGTGAAACCATTAAGGTAGTGGTGGATAAGATAAGGAGTTTTGTGATTTCCAATATTTTCAGTCCAAACAATGACAACAGCAATGATCGGGTACGGATTTATTCAGGCAATGATGTAAAATTCATTGACTATCTGAATATTTATGATCGTTGGGGCAATCTGGTGTTTAAGTCAGAAAATCTTCCCAAAGGACAGTATGACCTTGAGTGGGATGGTACATTTAATCATAAATCACTGTCTGTCGGTACCTATACATGGATATGTAGGGTAGAATACATAGATGGCATTATCGGAATTCACAGCGGGAGCATTCAGGTGGTGAAATAATAGGATTAATTGTATTTCTCGGGGATCTTTCTGAAGTGGGTTATGGATTCAATAGTAAATGCAAGAGGATACAAATGATCTTCATTGCCGGACGGCAAGATTAATGTAATTCCTTGTGGCTCGCCGGTTTCTTTATACCCCATTGGCAAAGTCAGGCAAGGAAATTTGGCAGCAGCAGCTATTCCGGCGTGCATGTTGTTGACAGACAGTATGATATCCAGGTTATCTTTTTTTATCATGTCATTAAAGAAGGATTTCGCTATCTTCTCCAAATCATTTTTTATAGTTTTAATGGAAACATCAGATGTGGTGTCAGTGTATATCCCTTCAAATAGCCCCTGACCATAAGGAGCCCTGACGGCAATATTCTGGTTATTATAAGCAATAATATCTTTTATATCCTTTACTTTGATATTATCCGATGCGTATGTTGCAAGATAGCTTGGAAGATCATATTTCATATCAATGCTTAGTATGGATCGAAATCCGGGAAGGTCAGGTGATTTGCTATCCATTTCAATGACGATTGCTCCCTGCTCTTTCAAAATATCGGATATTTGTGCATAATTTGGCAATTCCATCAGGTTTTTAAAAATGCCGATTCTTTTGCCTTTCATCGGTAATTTTGTTAATTTTTTCTGATAAATTATTTTGCCTGAATTGATATCTGAAGCTTGATCACTGCCGTCATATCCTGTCATGGCATCGAGCAAAATAGCATTGTCTGTGACATTTTTTGTCATGGGGCCCGGTGTATCGAGTGTACTTGAAATGGGTACAATCCCCGATCTGCTCAGGAGACCCACAGTAGGCTTCAGACCTGTCACCGAATTCATGGAGGAAGGTGACAAAATAGAGCCTGATGTTTCGGTTCCTACGGCTGCAACGGCATAATTTGCAGCTACAGCTATGCCACTTCCCGAACTTGACCCGCCTGTTTCAAAAATCATCTTTCCGTAAGGGTTTAAGCTCTGTCCACCGACAGCACTATATCCTACCGGGCATCCATTACAAAAGTAATATGCCCATTCACTCAGATTGGTTTTACCAAGTATAATGGCTCCTTTTTCTTTCATTTTTTTCACTATAAATGCATCATTTGCTGTATTACTCATGAGCACTTCGGCGCCGGCTGTCGTCGGAATGCCTGAAAAGCCTATATTGTCTTTCAACAGGATCGGCATCCCGTATATAGGGTGCCTCTTCTTGTTTTTTCGCTTTTCGCGGTCACAAATTTTTGCTTGGTTCAGGGCTTCAGGATTTAGACTGATAATGGCATTAAGGGCAGAATCGGGGTTGCTTTCATATAAGTGAATCCTGTAAATATAAAACATCACCAGATCGGTGTAGGTGAGTTTGCCATTTTTGATAAGTTGCTGAAGCGTTGGTATATCCTGCTCCAGAATTAATGGTTTGAGGAGTATATATTTTTTTCCCCCAAATTTTTTTATTTCATCAGAAAATGAATGGGTAAGCATTGAATTATCCCGAACCTTAGAACTTAACACTTTAAATCTCATTCGGGATATAGGATGGTCCTTATTGTAAAGATACGGAATTTCGCTGGCTGTTGCCGGAGGTTGTTCCTGACCGGATAAATTGACAAGGATAAAGCACAAAAGAAAAATGCAGGTAAAATTTCTGAGAGTCATGGCAAAAATTTAATGTAGCGAAACTAGTAAATATAACTGATAATATCCATTTTATATTCCTGAATCAACCTCATGTGTCAATCTGATTTTAGCTTGATGTGGTTTTCGATATTATTTCTGTCAAGGATACCGATGAGTTGATTGTTATCTTCTACCGCCACAATAGCAACACCTTCCGTTTTCATCTTTTCTATGACATCTTTCAACATATCTTCAGGGCTTACTTTAGCAGTCCTTGATGACATGAGTTGGTTGACTGATTTGTCAGGCGTATTATTTTTGATGGTATCTTTTATAAAAAGTTCGGGAACAGTCCCGGACAAATTTCCCATTGAATCAAAAACAAGAAAATTTTGCTCCCCTTCCCTGTAATATTTTTCCAGAACATGCGCATAAGAATCACTTAAATGCAGCTTTGTAAATGATGTCCTCATTATATCCCTTACCCTCGTTTTACTCAGGATGCTCATGACCCTGGTTTGTTCATATTCCTGACCTGCCATCATAAATATAAATAGTCCGATCATTGCCAGAATGAGTTGTTGATTAAATATTCCGAAAATCACAAAGCCTATGGCAAGAATTCTTCCTATGCGCATCGCGATGTGGGTAGCACGGACTTTTCCAAGTTTTGCGGCGAGAAGTGCCCTGAGTATCCTACCACCATCCATCGGAAAAGCCGGTATCAGATTGAACATGAAAAGTGCCAGGTTCATCCAGGCAATATATCGCACAAATTCTGCCGGATCATCAAAACGAAAATCATTTACATCAGGAAATATCTGACCGGTAGTGAAAAATAATATCAATCCAAGTATGGTAGCAATTATTATGTTGACAATAGGACCAGCTATGGCTATAAAAAATTCTTGCTTAGGCTTATCGGGCATGCTCTCCAGACGAGCCACTCCTCCGATGGGCGATAACAGTATATCTCTAGTGATGACCCCATATCTTCTGGCCGTCAGTGCGTGACCATACTCATGCAATACGACACACAGGAATAGCAATAACACATAAAAAACAAATCCGATGCTTTGCCACATCTTCAGACCATTTGTGAATGCTGTATATAGCACAAACAATAGTAAAAGTCCAAATGACCAATGAATTTTTACAGGTATCTGCCAGAAAGTGCCAATTTTAAATGCATTTCCTGCTCCTGATTTTATTTTATTTTTCAGACTGTTTCTGTTTTCCAAAGTGGTTCGTATAATTGTCCGCTGAGTATATTTCTGCTGATTACTACCCGCTGCATTTCTGATGTTCCTTCATAAATCTGTGTGATCTTAGCATCTCTCATGAGTCTCTCTACATGATACTCCCGGACATATCCATATCCCCCGTGTACCTGAATGGCTTCTGAAGTGTGCTTCATGGCTACTTCAGATGCAAAGAGTTTTGCCATCGCCGCTGATGATGTATAATCCATGCCTTCATCTTTCATCCAGGCAGCTCTGTACACCAACAAACGGGCAGCTTCTATTTCTGTGGCCATATCTGCCAGTTTGAAAGCTATAGCCTGATGTTGGCTTATTGGTTTGCCAAAAGCTTCGCGTTGCTTAGAATATTTTAATGCCAGTTCATAAGCCCCTGAAGCGATCCCCAGAGCCTGAGCAGCAATACCTATTCGACCACCTGAAAGTACTTTCATGGCAAACTTAAAGCCAAACCCATCATCTCCGATTCTGTTATTTTTAGGTACTTTCACATCATTGTACATGATAGTATGGGTATCCGATGCCCGGATGCCAAGTTTATCTTCTTTGGCTCCTATATGTACCCCGGGCCAGGATGCTTCCACGATAAGAGCATTTATGCCCCGGTGACTTTTTTCCGCATTGGTCTGGGCCATAACCAGATGTAAGGAGGATTTTCCCCCATTCGTGATCCAGTTTTTTGTTCCGTTCAGGAGATAATAATCACCCATATCCACAGCAGTAGTGCGCTGGCTTGTTGCATCACTTCCGGCTTCCGGCTCAGATAAGCAGAATGATCCTATCCATTCTCCAGATGTCAGCTTGGGAAGATATTTTTGTTTTTGATCTTCAGTACCGTACTCTTCAAGGCCCCAGCATACCAGAGAATTGTTGACAGACATTATCACGGAGCAGGAACTGTCAACCTTGCTAATTTCTTCCATTGCAAGGACATAAGAAAGTGTATCCATACCTCCACCACCATATCGGGGTGACACCATCATGCCCAGAAAACCAAGTTCTCCCATTTTTTGAACCTGTTCAGTCGGATATTTCATATCACGATCCCTTTCTATTACTCCGGGCAATAATTCCTGTAGAGTAAAATCCTTTGCTGCTTCTTTGACAGAAAGTTGCTCTTCAGTTAGTTCAAAGTACATTATCCACTATTTATTGATTTCCAATATAAAAAGAAGTACAAAAGTACGAAATAAACTGATATGGATAGGTATAAGTTTGATTATCGTTAGGCAAACCAATATGATCTTCAGCAGTTTATTTTTATAAGAGATCAGATTTTTACACTCTGCTCTAAAAGACTGACAGTCATGTCAGATGTGTTCATTTCTGCATCAATTCCCATGGGAAATGTGCATATGTCTGATACATGACCAAATGTAAAACCATAAAAGCATGGTATGTTCAATGGGCCAAGTCTGTCTGTTAACACTTCCTTAAGTGTGAGCGATGACTCCGGATCTGTCGTGTCACAATCATTAAAGACACCCAGGACAATGCCCGATGCTTTATTAATATCTGTAGATTCTAAAAGAAAAGTAAGCATTCTGTCTATTCTGTAGGGTTTTTCGCCCACATCTTCTATAAACACAATCTTATCTTTGTATGACGGGGCATATTTTGTGCCGGGAAGGCAAACAAGCAATGAGAGATTTCCACCCAGGAGTGCCCCAGTCGCTTTTCCGGAATTAATAATATAGGGTTCCTGTCCGGCAGCATATTTTTCTACAGACTGGATCTGATAAGGAATGACATGGGGAATCGATGATTTTCCAAATAGCACAGCTTCAGCCTGACTGGATGAAAAGGGTGTAAAAACCTCCGAAATTGCTACCGGGCCATGAAAACCAATCAACCCTGTCTGGGAATGAATACCAAGGATAAGGGCAGTAATATCGCTGTATCCGATGATGATCTTTGGATTTTTCTTAATGAGATTATAGTCCAGTTTCGGGAGAATACGCGTACAACCGTACCCTCCTCTCAGGCACCATATAGCCTTGACTTCCGGGTCAGCTATCATATTGTGAAAATCCTGGATTCTTTCATCATCAGTACCTGCTAAATATCCGGTTTTATTAAATACAGCATTAGTGTATTTGGGTTTTAGCCCCATGTTTTCCAGATTGGATATGGCAAAACTGAATTTTTCAGGATTGATAGGACTGGCAGGAGAAACAAGGGCTACAGTATCTCCTTTTTGAAGAGCAGGCGGTTTTATCATCTTTGGCTTACAGTAAAAATTGTTATTTTCATTTGCCTGAAGTGTGTTTACTCCCAAGAGCGCAGGACCAAGGGCAAGCATTTTATTAAAATTTCGTCGCTGCATTATTTTCTTATATTTGGTTTATAATTGGTATTTACTTTTTTGAAAAATCAATAGTTGGGTCCACTCCGAAATGGCAAATATAAAAAATTGCCACAAGGACTCTAAGTCTCAAAGGTTCACAAAGGATTGAATATCAATTTTTAAAATTCGTTATTCTTTGTGACTCTCAGCGTTTTTGTGGCAAAAATAAACTTTTCGGAGTTGTCTCATACTTAAAATCTAAAGTTATGACTAAAAATGAAAAGACCAATCCGTCATTGACTCTGACATTTTATCCATGAACTTGTAATATTTTTTTGAACTCTTTGCTATCTTTTGTGAATCTTGGTTAAGCTTATTATTAATCAGAGTTTTAAAGAGTAACATTACATAAATAAATATTTGTAATCTATTATTAATCAATTTATTGTTCTCGCCGAATCAAAAGTTATAATAATTTTTTCCAGGCCCACAACAACAGGATGATCGTTTTTGCATCCATTATGGATCCATCGTCGAGCAGTCCGGGGATATCATCATAATTGTATTCCAGTACTTCAATATCTTCCTGTTCGCTTATATCACCACCACCGGAAGCTACCAGCATGGATGGATCATAAGCTGTAGTGTAAAAATGGATTTTCTCTTTATGGGCTCCCGGAGTTGCAAATGCTTCATATATTTTCTCCACTTGGGTTACCTCATATCCTGTTTCTTCCTTTATCTCTTTAATGATGGTAGCTTCGGGATGCATCTGATCCAGCATACCGGCAGGGCATTCTATTATGAAGCCGGTGGGATGCCCGTTTAACAATGCGGCCAATCTGAATTGCCTGATAAGAATGATTTTTCGGTTTGAAGGGTCATACATTAGCACAGCTGCGCCATCACCGCTATCATATATTTCTCTTGTTTGTTTTTCCTTTGACCCATCCCGCCTGGTATAAGATATTATATACTGTCTGAGCGTTGACCATCCTTTATAGACAACGGTATCCCTGATAATTTTTATTCTACCAGCCATTCCCGTCCCTTAGTTTACTTAATCCTCCTATTTCGAATATAGTATGCATCTCAATTTCATTATCTATCATCAACATAGTACGTGGTTCTGCTAAGACGGTTTCAACTCTTTCCGCTTCTATCTCAACATATTGCATCTCTTCTCCATATATTTTGAAATCTATTTTATGGTTGTTTTGCTTATGACAAACATGTAATTATTCAATGAAAAATTATTTAATTTCTCCATCAACGATGATTCTTTCCTTCCGGTTGGCCACTTCCCACAGCGTGTGGAATATAAGCTTACCGACATTTGCCATCGCATCAAAGTTTATTTTTTCAACATCATCTGTCGTCCGGTGATAATCCTCATTTGTTCCGTTAAAGAAAAAAATGGCTGGTATCCCTTTTCTGGCAAAATTGTAATGATCTGATCTGTAATAATACCTGTTAGGATCTGCCTCATCATTGTAAGTATAATCCAGGGTCAGATTTGTATATTTTTGATTTGCTTCCTCATTAATTTTGTGTAAGTCAGTGCTTAGTCTATCTGAACCAATGATATATGTATAGTCCGGATCATCTTTATATTTTTGATCGGGTCGGCCCAACATATCGATATTGATATCCAGTATTGTATTTTTTAAAGGAAAGACAGGGTTCTCACTATAATACTGTGACCCAAGGAGACCCTTTTCCTCTCCGCAAAACCATAGGAACACAATACTTCTACGTGGTGGATTGCCTTCCATGACTGCTTGTTGGGAAGCCTGAGCCAGTTCTATTAATGTAACAGTACCCGAACCATTATCATTGGCACCATTATAAATTTCTCCTCCTCTTATTCCCAAATGATCATAATGAGCAGATACGATGATGAATTCATCAGGTTTTGTTTTTCCTTGGATATATCCTACCACATTTTGACCCTCCAGGATACTCACGTCTTTTGCCATATTTACTTTGAAACTGGTCTTCAGGACTACCTGAGCCGGTTTGCCACTTTTAAACTTGTCTCGGGCACTGAGTATTTTTTTTTCATTTTCTCCTATGATAGCCTTTGCAATGTTTGAGGAGATATAAATGTGGTTGGCAGTATTATATGTTTTTTGACTTGCAATACCTAATTCTGTACTACCCAACAATATCTTTCGCCTGTTGGTATCCAGAAGTTTTTTTATATCGTCTTCTATTATTAGTACCAGTTTTACTCCATTTGATTTGGCAACAATGAGTTTTCTCTTCAGATCCGAAGACCATGAAGACATCTCCGGAGTTCCGGTGATAACAGAATTTCCATTTTTTTTGACAGGCTCACCTTTGTTGATCAGGATAAGCTTATCCTTTACATCTATTTTTTTATAATCGCTGTATGTTGGATCGTCTATTCCAAAGCCTAAAAACACCACTTCAGATGCGCTAAATTCTGGCAGATCTTGATTGTCTTCAGGAATCGTGATATAGTCCCAAAGATGCCTGAAGGTAAGTTCATTAACCTGAATATTGGTATCATTCCATTTAGAAAATGTAAAAGCTATATTTTGAAAATAATTATTAGTTCCAGGTACCGGTAACAGTCCCAGATTTCTGATTTGTTTTTGCAGATATTCAGAAGCAAGGTACATCCCTCTTTTGCCTGTTTCTCTGCCTTCCATAGAATCCGAAGCGATCACCTTAAGATGATCTCGAAGTGTAGAAGGGGATATGCCTGAGGCATATCTGACAGAAGAGTCTGTCATCTCAGCTACTTTTGACAAAGATTTGTCCGGTATCGAAACATTGTGAATATACTGTGCATGTCCCGGCTCAAAGTAATGGATGAGAAAGTACAGAAGCAAAAGTCTTATTAGCATTTTGGAATAGTTTTCAGGAAGGATAACAAGTATAGTGTAAAATGGTAATAACAGAAATGGACCATGTGTTAAATAAAATGTTACAGTTTGATTTTCATATTACTATTGACAAGCAATTTTATTCACTCTGGTAAGGTGTCTTCCTCCCTCAAAGTTATTATTGAGGAAAGCTCTCACAATATTTCCTGTCAATCTCTTGCTGATAAATCTTGCGGGAATGCATAGTATATTGGCATCATTGTGTTTTCTGGCCAGTCCAGCTAATTCTGTTGTCCAGCATAAAGCCGCCCGGATTCCTGCGTGTTTGTTGGCAGTAATGCAAACTCCATTTCCACTCCCACAGATCAGGATGCCACAATCTGCTTTTTTACTCTCCACATCTGATGAGACAGGATGTGCAAAATCAGGATAATCCACCGATGCCGAACTGGATGGCCCTCTGTCAATAACAGTATGATCTTCTTTTTTCAACACCCTAACAATAAATTCTTTATACTCATAACCGGCATGATCCGAACCAATGGAGATTATCATTTATCTATGGATTTATCTGTTTACAATTTAATTTCTTATGACTTTAATTTAATTCATAGGCGCCGGAGCTTTTATAAATTTTGAAAGTTTGGCAGACATCTCTTTTTCGAAAGCCGGATCTTCCACCTTTTTGGCGTTTTCCATTACATCCTGAGCAGCACTGATTCTGTATTGATAGTCCTGTCCGAAACTCTCAAATACTTTTTTATCTGTCTGAGATTCGTAAAACTCAATATACTGCCTGGTTTCTTCAGCCAGGATGCGCAATTGCTTTTTGGCTGATTCAAAGTCTTTGACATCGATAAGTACATTGATAAATGGCATGACACCAGAGTCATACGGAAAGTTCATGTTTGGAAAAGCCTCGAAGTATTTGTTGACCATATCTGATGCCTTCTTCTTTTCTCCTTTTCTGTCAAACTCTAAAGCTGCCCTTAGCATAACCAGTTTCATAGCCTGAATCTCAGCCATATAGCTTTTATCAACAAAAAGTTTTTGTTTATCAAAATTACCCCATTTCCATTTGGTCATGACATTATCGTACACCTTATTTTCTTCAATGTCTCCAAATCCATAGATGCCGGGTAGTTGTGATCTTACTCTGACACTCGTTGGAGATACTCTAAGACCTAAACCTTCCATTTCTACATAATCATTGAGTCCCAATAATTTGGTTGACTGGCAGGTAATGGCAAAATATATCGGCCTTTCATAAAAATTAGAAGCGATTAAATCCAAAACGGCCAGATCATCTTTGGTAAATGATCCCATATCCGGAGAGAACCTGAACATAATATTATCTACCCATTCTGATGAATCTATATTGGGTTGAAAACCAAGTTTAGTATATTTTTCTCTGTCAACGGGCAGATAAAAATTTCTGCTGTTTATAAATGTTTGCCCTTGTATGGTATATTGAGGATCTCTGATACGTCTCAAAGCCTCAAATACATTGATTGGCAATGACAAGTCCTCACCTCCCGGATTGGCAAAAAATATCTGGTTTCTGTTTTTACCCCGATACTCATCCTCTGTTAGTGTCAGTTTTAAAGGAGCTGAATTATTTACTCTGTATCTCAGCTTATTGATATACCAATCAACTGCAATCAAACTCAGATTTACCACCCTGACATCGGTTCTGATATTTTCAACTTCCTGGGCATACCATAGTGGATAAGTATCATTATCGCCATAGGTAAATATAATCGCATTGGGTTGCACACTATTTAGAAAATTGCTTGCATAATCCCTTGATGCTTTGATATCCTTACGTCCGGAGTCATCAAAATTCTGAAATCCCATAATAATGGGAGCTGAAATCACCAGAATACCGGCAATCAGAGCCGGTGCAATACCGTTCAATTTTTGCGAAAGATAATAATACAGTGCTAGTACACCCATACCTATCCAGATACAAAAAGTCATGAATGACCCGACAAGGACATAATCTCTTTCACGAGGTTCATTGGGAGGTTGGTTGGAATATATGATGATACCGATTCCGGTAATGACAAAAAGGATCAGTAAAACGATAAATTCCTCTCTTTTTTTAATATAGTGGAAAATGAGTCCCAGTAATCCAAAAATAAGTGGCAGAAAATAATAGCTATTTCTTGATTCGTCATTTTTTATAGCATCGGGAAGTTTATCAGTTTTATATAGTCTTGCCTCATCGATAGGTGTGATACCGGATTGCCAGTGACCTTTGGAGATATCCCAGGGGAAATATCCCTGTTCCGCAGTCTGTCTGCCAACAAAGTTCCACATAAAATACCGTGCATACATCCACCCTATCTGGTAGTGAAATAAAAACTGGAGATTATACCCCATGGATGGTTTTCCTTTGCTGTTGCCATTGAGAGCTTCGCGCCACATCCTGTGCAAATCCGGGCGTCCCTGATCCGTATGGCCTATCCGGGGAAACAGGATCTTATCCCGCTGATCATAGACATAGTCATATTTCTCATCAACAATTTCATATTTGTTTCCTACCCGGCCATATCTGGGCGTGCGTGTGACGTCTTTTGGTGTCGCATCGTAATGAGGACCAGATATTAGTGGTCTTTCGCCGTACTGCTCTCTGTTGAGATATGGAAGAAGTCTCATGGCATCACTCGGTACATTCATATTTACCGGTGTATCTGTATTTGCTCTGATGACCACCACGCCTATGGTAGAAAAAGAAACAATGATCAGTACAGCAGAGATGGCAGCTATCTGGAGTAATTGGTTACCTTTTTTGTGAGCATACTTCAGAGCAAAATATGAAAGCCCTATAATGATCAGTAAGGTGGGTAAAAGACCGGAGTGAATAGGTAATCCGAAGGAATTGACAAAAAGTAACTCCAGGCTTTGCCATAATGAAGGTATGCCCACGATAACAATTTTCATGATAAATATGATACCAACTACTCCCAAAGCCATTGCTATGATCGCTCCTTTCAGATTGTGATCTTTATAGTTTTTATAATATACCAACAAAGCCACAGCCGGTAGCGATAATATGCTCAGGAGATGGACTCCTACCGACATACCACTCACAAAGAGACTCAAAACCAACCATCTGTTGGCTTCGTCTTTATCTTTTAAATAATAATATTTGGTTGCAGCCCAAAGGGTCATTGCTGTAAACATCGTGGACATCCCATATACCTCTCCTTCTACTGCTGAAAACCAGATCGATGTCGAAAAAGCTGTTGCTAATCCAGCTGCAAGACCTGCAAAACCAAGTGCTATATTTTGAGGTATGGTGGTTTCAATCTCTTTTCCTACCAATGCCAGTTTTCCAAACATGATTGTCGTCCATGCTATCATCATTGCCCCCACTGATGTACAAATGGCCGACATAAGATTTACGGAAAATGCAATATCGGCAGGATCATCAGAAAATACAGATCCCAACCAGGCAAATATCCTTCCTACTAATACAAAAAGCCCTGCCCCGGGCGGGTGTACAACCTGCAATTTGTAGGCACCTAAAATAAACTCGCCGCAATCCCAAAGACTGCCAGTGCGCTCTACAGAATTGTAATAAACTATGAAACTGATCAATAAAACGAGAATACCTGAGATATTGGATACTTTTTTCAATGATTGCATATGATGAAATATATATTATTTAAATTGAAGTCGCAAAAATAGCAAAATTACTTTAAACCAAGCAATAATATGGCTTCACACCAGGAAGTGATTTTGTTATATTTAATAAAACACTGCTAATTGCGTTTTTATTGTCAAATTAGAATTATTTTGTATCTGTAAAAATCAGAATCATCTTTGGTTTTCTGATGGCTAAATAATATTGATATATCTTTGTACTTTATAATTCGGGTTAAAAGTCATTTCCCTTATCTTTCAGTATTTATTTGATGTTATTAACTTTTAACTATTCAATGTTGAACAAGGATGAATGACTTTTTTGAACATTTTGGGCATGAATTTAGGTTACCTCTCAGTAATCCTGTGCTTATATTTTCATTAATTCTTTTTATCATTCTGCTTTCCCCCATTGTTCTCAAACGACTCAACTTTCCAGGTATTATAGGCCTCATTATTTCGGGTGTTATCATAGGTCCTTATGGATTTAATGTTCTCGAAAAGACATCCGCTGTTGAATTGTTTTCTACAATTGGACTGCTATATATTATGTTTATAGCCGGTTTGGAGTTGGAGATGAGTGAGTTCAAAGCCAATAGAAACAAAAGTCTGTTATTTGGTTTTTTTACTTTTAGTATCCCGATTTCTATAGGATTTCCAATGTGTTATTATGTCCTTGGATATGATTTTAATGCCAGTTTTCTTACAGCCAGCATGTTTGCTACCCATACGCTCGTATCATATCCGATAGTCAGTCGTTTCGGTATAACAAAAAATCAGGCAGTAGCTGTTTCGGTTGGAGGTACTATATTGACAGATGCTGCCGTATTGATCATTTTGGCTGTCATACTGAGCAATGTCCAGGGAAACCTCAACGCTCATTTCTGGACCAGATTAATTATATCTCTGGTCATCTTTACAGCAGTCATGTTTTTTATAATTCCAAAAATTGCCAAATGGTTTTTCAGCAAGCTTGAGAGCGAAAAGCACGCCCATTATATTTTTGTACTTTCAGTGGTGTTTTTTGCCGCCTTTTTGGCCGAAGTTGCCGGTCTTGAAAAGATTATTGGCGCATTTGCAGCCGGCCTTGCCCTTAACAAATTGATTCCTCATTCGTCAGCTCTGATGAACCGCATTGAATTTATTGGCAACGCTTTATTTATTCCCTTCTTTTTGATTTCAGTGGGTATGGCGGTGGATATAGGGGTGATCATGAAAGGCAGCACTGCCCTGATCGTAGCAGGCACGCTTACTGTGGTAGCTTTAGCAGGCAAATGGGTTGCAGCATGGCTTACTCAGGTTTCATTTGGTTTTTCGTCTTCTCAGAGACAACTTATTTTTGGATTGAGCAGCTCACACGCAGCTGCCACCCTGGCCATAATATTGGTTGGTTTTAATAAAAATATTTTGGATGAAAATATTCTGAATGGTACAATAATACTTATCTTAATTACTTGTGTAGTCGCTTCATTTGTTACAGAGAAAGCAGCGAGGCAAATCATTGTATCCGGCAATACAGATGCTCTGCCGGGAAGTGTAACGGCTGATAAGTCTTATGAACATATATTGCTACCTGTAGCGAATCTGGAGAATATTGACAAAAACTTAGAACTGGCGATGTTGATCAAGGATAAAAAATCACCTAATCCAATTTCTGTTTTGAGTGTCATAGCCAATGATGGCACTGCTGAATTGAATCTGAAAAAGTCAAAAACTAAACTGGAGCAATATGTCCAGCAAGGGTCTGCTTCGGAAACAAATGTAAATATAATAACGACAATCGATCACAATGCTATGAGTGGTATATCGAGGATAGCGAGAGAAATTATGTCAGATATCGTTATTATTGGTTGGCCCCAGAGAATGGCCTTCATCGAAAAAATTATGGGTGAAAAACTCGATACTGTTTTGGCCAATTCAGATAAAACCGTATTTATCAGCAATCTTGAAAAACCATTGATTTCGCTTAAAAGAATTCTTCTCTTTGCACCACCATTGTCGGAGTTGGAAAACGGATTTGAAGTTTGGATATCTAAGTTTACCATGCTTTCCAAAGAATTGAGTATTCCGCTGATATTATTAGCTGAGCAAAAAACAAGACAAGCTATAGAACAAAGGATCAAAAAATTTCCATTTAAAACCAATATTTTATATAAGAAATTTGACCTTTGGGATGATGTCCCGACGTTGTCAGAAGATATATTTGCTGAAGATATGTTATTAATAATTACTGCAAGAAAAGGGTCTGTTTCATTTCTGAATGTAATGGAGAACTGGCCTTCGAGACTTGAAAAGCATTTTGAACACAATAGTAAAATAATGGTTTATCCAAGACAACATAGTTTCAACTATGTTTCTGAGCAATATGAAGATATAACAGGTGGCCCGATATTAAAAGGGATAGAAACCATTGGGAAGGGGATTGAAAGTATATTTAATCTGGGAAAAAATGACAAAGATGGCTCGTAGGAAAGAAAGATCAAAGTATCTGACACCTGAAGAAATATCGGAAAACGATTTTATTGAAATCGTTCATACATTGATCGGAGACTTATGCATTGTAGCTTCAGGAAAAGGGCTAAAAGCTATAAAACTGATCGGCGAATTTGTTCCAAAAAGTAAAGAAAATCAATTCACCAGAGCGACTCTCTGTCAGTTGAATGAATATTTTATAGGAGAGCGTACCGCCTTTGACCTTGAATTTGACACCGGAGACCACAGTGATTTTGCTAATCGCGTGTGGACAGATCTATTAAAAATACCTTATGGAAACACTATATCATATACTCAACTTGCTGCAAGACTGGGTGATCCATTATGTATAAGAGCTGCTGCTTCTGCCAATGGGCAGAATCCGATACCCATCATCATTCCATGCCATAGGGTGATAGGAAGTGACGGTAGCCTGACAGGTTTTGCTTTAGGGCTGGACATCAAACAAAAATTACTTGCTCTGGAAAATCCGGACAGATTTGCAATAAAACAAATTGGACTATTTGATTAGAAGTACCAGGTTTATTTTTTATCATGGGCTTGATAAAATCAAAGTAATATTTCTTTTTTCCAAATTTTATTTCAATTCTTCAGTTTTTACTTCACATTGCATTATTTTATTTTAAAATATTAATCTATATCATTGCTATATGTAACCAAGGTCACCTTATATACTTATTATTCAGGGTACCTTTGTAGTGTAAAATAAACATGATGAAAAGATTAGTAATCTTAGGTGCAGGAACCGGCGGAACGATGATGGCCAAGCACCTTTCCAAAGAACTTGACAGAAAATTGTGGAATATAACTATAGTTGATGATAAAAAAGAGCACTATTATCAGCCGGGATTTTTGTTTCTGCCTTTTGATCAGTACAAACCTGAAGATATAGTAAAACCTATTTCAAAATTTATTCCCAAAGGTGTTGAATTTATAAATCAGGCTGCCAAAAAAATACAGCCCGAAGACAAGAGTATTTTACTTTCTGACGGAAGTTCGATATCATATGATATCTTGATTGTAGCCACAGGATCTGATATCGATCCAGGTGAAACGGAAGGCATGCATGGATCAGAATGGGATAAGAGCATATTTACATTTTATAATTTTGAAGGAGCCAAAGCACTGAGAGATAAACTTAAAACCTGGGAGGGAGGTAAACTGGTCGTTCATATCACCGAGATGCCTATCAAATGTCCTGTTGCGCCTCTTGAATTTGCATTTCTTGCTGATAGTTTTTTTAAGGACAAAGGTATGCGGGACAAGGTGGACATCACTTATGTAACACCATTAAGTGGTGCCTTTACTAAACCAAAATGTACGGAAGCTCTGAATTATTTATTGAGCGAAAAAAATATAATGATTGAAACAGATTTTGCAATTGAATCTGTGGACAATGAAAACAAAACCATCAATGACTATGGTGGAAAATCAGTTCCCTTCGATTTACTTGTTACAGTACCTACCAATAAAGGAAGTCAGGTCATAGAATTGTCTGGATTGGGTGATGAACTTAATTTTATTCCAACAGATAAAGGAACACTTCAATCTAAAAACTACCCTGATATTTTTGTGATCGGCGATGCCACCAATGTACCTACATCCAAGGCCGGGTCCGTAGTACACTTCGAAGCAGAAATACTCACAGAAAATATTATCAGCTATATTAAAGGGCAGAAATTGGAACAGGAATTTGACGGACACTCCAACTGCTTCATAGAAACGGGGAATGGCAAGGCATTGCTGATCGACTTCAACTATGATCATGAACCTGTCACAGGAACATTTCCAATAGCCGGTATCGGACCTTTAAGATTGCTGAAGGAATCCCGTTTTAACCACTGGGGTAAATTGGCTTTTAAATGGGTATATTGGAATATGCTGCTCAAGGCCCGGCCGATACCTTTTGTATCTGCCAAAATGAATGAAGCAGGAAAAGATTATAATTAATTCAATAACAATAAATTTTTAACACACATGGACAAGATGATAGCCGGTAAAACCATCTCAGTAACCGAAGAAGGTTTTTTAACTGAATTCGGTCAGTGGGACAAGAGCATTGCAGAAGCTATTGCTGCAGAAAACAATATTTCACTTTCTCCCCGGCATTGGGAAGTGCTGAATTATATTCAGTCGGAGTATAAAAAAGAAACACCACTTAGTATCCGTAAAATAGGTAAGAGCGGGGTAGTTGACATTAAGGAATTTTACAGTTTATTTCCTATGGCACCACTTAAAACAGCTACAAAAATTGCCGGCATTCCAAAACCTGTAAGTTGTATCTGATTTTTATTTAACACAAAATAATATAAAAATGAAAAATAATGGAGAAGTAAAAAAGATGATGATCATCTTATCCAAAGCGACTCTCGAAAATGTGTACGCATGTTTTGTACTGGCCAATGGAGCCAGAATGGAAGGTATAGAGGCTGAAATTTTCTTTACATTTTTTGGCCTGGAAGCAATCCACAATAAGAAACTCGATCATCTTCATACCGCCACAGTAGGCAATCCGGCAATGCATATGCCCACTATGCTCGGTGGTCTTCCCGGCATGGAGGCACTTGCAACGACCATGATGAAAAGGGAAATGGAGAAAATTGATATGCCGGATGTCCGGGAATTTGTAGAAATACTCAGCGCATCAGGAGTAAAATTATGGGCTTGCAAACTGGCCATGGATATGTTTCACTATACCAAAGAAGATCTGATTGAAGAGTTGGATGGGGTTCTTACTGTAGGTGACTTTTATAAGCAAGGATCAGGTGAAGGAACGCATATGCTGTTTATTTAAAGCGCAAAACAAATAATTAATTTCAAAGGAGAAAGATATATTCGGAATTCATTATTCGATATTCTTGAATCATTATTTTATTTTGAATGATGAGTGAAGAATGATGATCAACGAATGCAGATTTTGGAATTGGAAAATTTTATTCAGGCTTTAATATTCGTTAATCAATATTTATTTTGAATGATGATTGATGATCAACGAATGCTGATTTTCGAATGAGAAAGATAAATTCTGTCTTCAATATTCGTTAATCGAGATTAGTAATATTCATCAACATAACTATCTTTTACTTTTTTGCTATGGTTTCAATAGCATGGACCAATCTGTCCAAGTCTTTTTTTCTGGTATAAACATGAGGGGTTATTCTGACGCAACTTATATTTTCCCAAACAATTCCTACAGTATGGATTTTATATTGAGAAAAGAGTGCAGAATCTAGCTCTCCCGGTGTCATTCCATCTATTGTGACACCACAGATGGCACAGGAATAGTCGTCTTTCAGTGAGGTATGTATTTTAACTTTTGGTATATCTTTGACGGCACCCGCCCAGTAATTTTTTAGATGCCTGATGCGCTCTTCTTTCCTCTTACTTCCGATGGCCTGGTGAAAATTGATCGCTTCTCCGATACCTTGCTCGATGGGGAAGCTTCTGGTTCCAAGCGACTCAAATTTTCTGATATCTTCGCTTTTTGGATTGTCATTGCAAACGAGCGGCCAGATATCCCTGATATTTTCTTTTTTGATATAAAGAATACCGCTGCCGATAGGGGCTGAAAGAAATTTGTGGAGCGAAGTCCCAAAATAGTCGCAGCCCAGATCAGGGATATTGAAATCGAGCAAACCGAAGCTATGAGCACCATCCACAATAGTTTTGATACCGTGTTTTTTAGCCACAGCGCATATCTTGCTAACGGGTAAAATCTGCCCTACCCAATTGACCATATGAGTTATATGAAGAACTTTGGTTTTTTTTGTAATCGCTTTTTCAAAAGCACTTACTATTTCTTCGTCGTTTTCTATCGGAAAATTGAAACTTATTTGGGTATAAATGATTCCTTCACGCTTTGATCTTTGTCGCCAGGCATTGATCATATTGGGATAATCCTGTTTTGTGCCAATGACTTCATCACCGGGTTTGAGATCCAAACCATAAATCACGGTATTCAATGCTTCGGTTGAATTTCTGTTGATCGCTATTTCTTCCGGATCGCATCCTGCCAGATCGGCTAATTTTTCCCTTAGCGGTTCGCGGCCCTGATCCAATATACGCCACATATAGTAGGATGGGGCCTCATTAGACAGCTTGTTGTATCGTTCTACCGCATCCTGCACGATACGTGGGCTGGGGCTTACACCTCCATTATTAAGATTGACAATTGATGGGTGGACAGTATATGCCTGTTGGATATAGCTCCAGTAATCTTCGTCTGAAGCCAGGTCCTTAGGTGGCACATTTTTTCTGGAAAGGCTCAGATTTGAAAATGCAGCAGCATGTACTTCATTAAAAAATACTTTCTGGAAAATGCGCCTGCCATCAAGCCGGCTTGTTTGAAAAAGATCTGCGGTTAGTCATTACTGATATGTTTTACCTGAATTATCTTTAAGTAATTTTATCCAGTCAATATCACCACTTTTTGTACAAAAGTTCTGAATAAATTCACTTGTAAATTTATTAATCATTCTTGAATAGGACTCAGCAAATTTTTCATTATTTTCCTTTGATTTATGTCCTAAAGGTTCTATTATTTCCTTATAAAGATCCTTATTTCCGGATATAAATTCCCAAAATTGCTGACCACAATATTTAAAATATGCCCCTTTATCAGGATGGTTATCTATTCCATAGCAACATCCATTTACGGCAATAATGTTCAATTTTGAATTACTTGTTCTGAGAGCCTTGGCAGCAGTAGTAAAGTCTGATTTCATTTTTGAAATTTGACTACTATTTCCCCAATTTGGACCTGATTTAATATTTACAATATAGCGTTTATCGTCTTTATTGAATTCTAAATCAATATTTGTAATTCCTGATTTTTTGCCACCATATACTTTGTTATTTATAAATATTGCTAATCCTTCAAGCCAATCACCAAAAATAGTTTCTTCATTCGATGACATAAAAGCAGCCACAATCACTTCTATAATTTCACTTGCTGTTAATAAATACTTAGCTTTAAATAAATATGGATTCTTCTTTTTTAATACTGAATTTAGTTTTAATTTATTTATCCTTTCTATTCTTTTTTGGTGAAAAACACCAATATTTTCTTCAACGTATTGAGTTACTTCCTGTAAGCTTATTTTTTCATATAAAACTTCATTTTCGAATAAAACTAATTTAACTGGGTCAAGCTTTATTTTTACCATATTACAATATTCTTCCAATATTTCTATTCCTATTGAATTACGACTCATTCTTTGGGCAACAAAATTTGTGGTACCGGAACCCATAAATGGATCCAAAACCAGATCACCAGATTTGGTAAATAACTTTATGAACCATTCCGGTAATTCTTCGGGAAAAGCTGCA
This sequence comes from Saprospiraceae bacterium, assembly GCA_016722285.1. Classification (GTDB taxonomy): domain Bacteria; phylum Bacteroidota; class Bacteroidia; order Chitinophagales; family Saprospiraceae; genus OLB9. Next base: position 106,659 of record JADKGI010000015.1, on the reverse strand, counting down.
GAATGATTTTTATTATTACATTCAGTGGCTAGATGAAGTACATTCGTAGGATATGCTTTTTCTCTTTTCAACCAATTAGATATATTTTTACCAAAACCACTCCCTACCTTTGAAACATCCCTAATTTTATCAACTTCCGAAAGGTTTTTCAATCGAGATTTTGCCCAATCTCCCATTGGTACCATAACTTCATCTTGATACATATGAAATTTTTTATCTTTATTAAATTGCAATAATCTTTCCCAAGAGTCTCTAAACCGGTTAGGCCATTTGCCTGGGTAGCTATTTTTTTTATGCCAAATAAACTCCTCAGTCCAGTACCAACCTTGTTTTTTCATAGCAAGTATTAGCTCCATCACATAAGTACTTCTTTCACCTGAGACTACTTTCTCCTTGATATTTAATATAAATGTTCCAGATGGCTTTAAAACTCTCAATAATTCAATTGAAATAGGCATAAACCAATCTACATATTTTTCTGGTGGAATTCCTCCATAGGTTGATTGACGTTGGTCTGCATATGGAGGAGATGTAAATATCAAATCTACTGAATTGGAAGATATTTTTTTTAAAATTTCCTTACTGTCACCTTGCCTAATATCTGTTTTTATTTCCATTAAATTACTTTTTCCATTAAATGCAAATATCATTAAATAAATGCATATTATTAAATATCGATGTTCATTTTTAGGTTTTCCTCTGATTCTTCCTCATCTGTAGTTGTCTTTGCTGGCATATTGCGCATCACAAAGTTACACCACTGGCATTTTTCATCTCCGCATCCTGGCGTGAAAATGTGATTTTTTATATTTTGATACGCATCTACAAGTTGCTTGCCTACTATTTCTGTTTCAAAAGATGCTATGCTAAACTCTTTTCTTCTAAATATGTCTTTGCCATCTTTTTCCACAAAATCCATTATACCCTTATTCATCACCCAATCGTGGCGTTTGTCCCCATCGAGTAGTAGCCGATAGAAAACAATCTGTCTCCAGTAATCTCCGCCTAAATCATCATCGCCACCTGAAGGCTCATTTAGTTTTTTGGAATCGTACTTTCCCGTTTTATAATCTGTGACGGAGATATGATCGTCATATATGTTGATGCGGTCCAGTTTTCCTGATATCGGAACACCCTGATATTCTGTGATAGGCATATTGTATTCCAGCTCATATTTGCGTGGTGCCAACCATTCGTTATGATATTCTGTATAATAATCTGTAAGTACGTTGATACCGTGTTTTGTGTAATTTTCAAATTCCTGGGCGGTAAAATGGGATTTGTAATTGTCCATTCCCTTGATAAAATAATCGGTCAGTTTTGATACACTTCCTATCGATCTCGGAATAGATTGATTGATGTCAGCAAAAAAAAGCTCCAGTCCATAATGGATGGCATTTCCAAAACCCATCGAAGCGCTCCTGCCCAATGGGACACGCAATATATTTTCAAAATAGAAAGCCAACTTGCATTTAAGATATTTGTTGAGACTGGTGGCACTAATCTTAAAGTTCTCAAGGACTTTGTCTATCAGTTCATCATCGATTAGCCTGGCTTCGCCCTGTTGATATCTCATTAGTTCAGCTTTGTATTCAATACTGACTTCTTCTGGTATTTCGACATGTTTGACTTCATTTTCCTGACTTAGCACTTCAGAAATAAATCTGGATGGCTCCAGTTCTTTTTCATCATCACTGTGGGTTGGATAGCTGATATAAAGATAATTTTTGGCCCTGGTGATGGCCACATACATGAGCCTCCTGTCATCTTCCGTTTCGCCTCCGGCTATAGATTTGGATAATGTTGGTGGCAGCGAATAATTATAATTTCCACCTTTTTTATTTTCCCATTGATCTCTATTGGCGCGCATGATAAATACATGTTCAAATTCCAGTCCTTTAGCACCGTGGGCTGTTATAAAATGAAGGCCTTGTTCATTGGAAATGACCCTGTTTACAGGCAGTTCCAACTTGTTTTCATCCAAAATATCCAGTAGTCTGATCAACTCTTTGAGTGATAATACTTTTATTTTGGCGGCTTCATTTTTTACAAAGTCAAAGAATGTATTGATCAACTGGAGTTTCCAGGCCTTATCAGGTCCATGCAGCACGACTCAAGTATGTGACCCTTAGTCAGGATTTTTTCAATTAATGTCTGGATAGTGACATTGGAAATATCGGAAATCCAGGCTTCCATAATATCGGAAAAACTGATTACGTCGTTGATATTTTTGACACCGGCTCTTGTAAGTAGATCCTTATTTGAAATTACTTCGCGCCATTTTAGGAAAGTTTCTGATTTCTCATCAGACTTACGCCTGCATAGTAAACTGACAGAGGCAATATCAAGTGCAGACAGTCCAAAATATTCATAATGCATGATTTCAAACAGCAAATCTTCACTGCTGTGGGGCTTTGTGAATTCACCATTTATATATCGAAGAATATTGGTTAGTCTGAATACATCATTTTCATTAAGTACATTGACTCTTTTTTTGACGTTGACAGGTATATTCTTTTGTGAAAAGTATTTGATCAGATTATCCCCAAATTTATGCTTGGAATATATGACTGCTATTTTGTTGAGTGGTGTGCCACGATCCTGAAGCTCTAATATTTTGCTTATGATACCTGCCTCTTCCTGGGTTTCATTTTTATAGGCAATGATTTCAGGCACTGGAGCCGGTGATAAACCGTTCAATCGCTTTTCAGTCAGGTCTTTGGTCAGATAAGGATATCTCCTGACTAATCGGTCTTCATTATATTCTATAAGTTTTCTGGCTCTGTCGAGGATGTTTTGACTTGACCGATAGTTGCCTGACAGGACAATTTCCTGGGGAGCAAATTTATCTTTGAAATCTATGATGCTGTTCATGTTAGCACCCTGAAACCTGAATATACTCTGGTCATCATCTCCAACTATAAAAAGATTTGGTTGGTCCCAATAATCTGCCAGCAAAAATATCAGTTCATTCTGTGCTCCGTTGGTATCCTGATATTCATCTACCAGGATGTATTGAAAACGTTCCTGATATTTTGACAGAAGATCGGGGATGGTTTTGAATTTTTCTATTACCCAAAGAATCATGTCCTGATAGTCAAACCGCTCCCTTCGGGCCATTTCGGTATTATAGGCATCAAGCTCCTGAGATGCAGCCAGTACATCCTCATATCTTTTCAGTTCATCCTTGATTAGTCTGGGATTGATATCTCCCTTTTGATATTGGGTATTGGTATTTTTGTCAAATCTTTTGGTTTTATAAACATAATCAGACCCTTCTACTGTCGGATCAGTGATATGCGTTTTGTGTACTTCATAAGCAGCTCTGATGGCAGATGCGTCCCATTTTTCCTGCTTCATCATACTGAAAAGAGACTTTAATCTCTTAGTTTCAAAGTAAATATCTCCTTTAAATCTTTTGAGTTGATGATCATCATCAAATTTGTCAATTACTGCCCTGAATACTTCGATTTCTTCGATATCCGAAATCATTTGCAGGTCTCTGAAATGACCGAAGTGCTGTATATTTTCTTTAATGACATTATTGCAAAAAGCATGAAAGGTGTGTATGTTTACATTATAAGCATCAGGGCCGATAAATGAATTGAGCCTTTGTCTCATGGCTATCACCCCGGCTTCAGTGTATGTAAGGCAAAGTATGTTGTGGGGAAAAACATCTGTTTTCAAAAGTATATTGCCTATACGAACAGCGAGCAACTGCGTCTTGCCTGTACCGGGTCCGGCAATGGTCATGACTGGCCCTTCGATGGTATCAACGGCTCTCCTCTGGTTTTCATTAAGTGCATTGTAGGCATTCTGCCAGGTTTGCATGTATTGTTCTTTCATTGGATTCATGTGGTAAAGATAGAATATTTGTTACAATCTTGATTTTATAAATTTTGTTTTTTATCCATAAATGTACCTCTTAATCTAAAGGTTTATTCTTGATAATAAGTCTGCTAATCGCCATGATGATATGATTGTAAACTGTAAAATATTATTATTTAATTAGAATAAGATATAGATTATAATTCTTATAAATAAGGCATATTCAAAATATTATATAAAACAGCAATCGGTTGCGAAACCGATTGCAGCCACTTTATATTTTGTGGATCTTTTTATGAAGTATTCTTATTGCACCTTTGAAACTTAGTGGTCAACAGAGAAATACCTGCCACGAAGTCACAAAGACGGTAAGAATCACAAAGATCAATTTAATGTCTAAGCTGGAAATTGTAGTAGAAAAATCTTAGTGCACCCTTGAGACTTAGGGTCTTAGTGGCTATAGAAAAAATTACCTGCCGCCAAGTCACGAAGACAGCAAGGATCACTTCATACGTAATATCAAAATCTATAAAAAGTGAGCAGCAAAAAAATTAATTTGAAAATATATATTATTATATTTTTATATATAAATTTATAATAATATATTTGCCCTCAATACCTGTACTAATAGGCTTTTAGCATATTTTAAGATAATAGAAGTCACCTTGATTCTGAAGTATATTTTGTAAAATATCTTAAATGAAGTGTTTATATATTAATTTTTTTATTTTTATGTTAGGGTTTTAGAACCTTTTATTCAAAGGCTAACACCACTTTTTATATCTGAATTTTTCTCATTATTGCCGGGATGTTTACTTCAGTTGATAAAAAGCCGTCCTCAAAATTTGGCATTTTATATTATATCTAAGAATCAAATCCTATGAAAACTGCAATACAAACAATGAATAAATCAAATTTTAATGTAAATCTCATGAGCAAGAGTAAGTTTTTTCTACTGATATTTTTGATAATATCGTGTTATACAAAAATTGGTGCTCAAATGTGTACTGTAGGAAATGCTCCAAGTACTACTGGGTATGGTGTTTCAGCAACTGGTGGTAGTGCAAATCCCACCAATGCTGTAGGTATGATATTGGCTTCAGGTACTGCGCTGAGTACCATAAATTCTGCATCACTTACCGATGCAACTCCATTAATTATTGATTTTGAATGGCAGGTAGCTTCTTCAACTCCTATAATTGTTGCTGCATCCCGTATAGGGGCATCAGGTACCGCTACAGCTACAGTAGCATATTCCACAGATGGTATATCTTATACAAATTTTGGAACAGCACTTTCCTTAACTTCTGCTAACTCCACATATACCAATTATGTCGCCCCAGCAGGAGGGCTTCGTTATATTAGAATAACCAGAACGTCGGCTACAAATATTTATGTTGATGGGGCCAGCCAAATCCAAAACTTTGCATTGTTGGCTACAGGTGGTACATCCAATCCGGCAAATGCACAAGGAACGATTCTCGCCTCAGGCACAGCATTAAGCACTTCAAATTCTGCATCCCTAAATGATGCTACTCCTTTGGTTTTGGATTTGGGACGATGGGCAGCAGGTGGTGCAACAATTACGATAGCTGCTTCTGTAAATGGAGCTGGTACAGCTACTGCAAATGTTCAGTATTCTATAAATGGCGGATCTGCCGGTTATATTAATTTGGGGACGTTATCTTTAAGTTCAGGTAACTCATCCTATACTAATTTTGTTCTGCCACCAGCTGGAGCTAGGTTTATCAGAATCACTAGAACAGGCTCAATTAATCTCTTTGTGGATGGTATTTCCTATACACATTACTGTTCTTCGAGCGTAGCTGTTAAAGATGAAATCGTCGTATTATCACCAGGAACAGCTACAGGAAATATAACAGGAAACGACAGGATAAACGGAAGTGTATTTTCTCTTACACAATTGTCCAATACACCAAACGGTACTTTAAATTTTAATCCTGCAACTGGAATGTATACTTATTCACCTAATTTTGGGTATGAAGGATTAGATTTTTGGACTTATCAACTTTGTGATCCGGGACCGGATGGAAACATAAATACGCAAGGTGATAATAACTGCACGACCACTAGTGTTACATTCAGGACGATTTTTAATTGTAAGACAACTACATTTTATGTTCCTATGCCAGAAAATGAAGCGAGGGATTTTCTGGAAGATATTAATACAGGAAACGATGACCCAACGACAGTATATATTGGTATTGCCTTATCAGGTGAGGGATTTATCACTTATGATCATTGGGAAGATGGGTATGAAGCAGATATTACTTTTCCAATGCAATCCACTACACAGATATGGGGAGACGGAGACCTGACCAATGGTGTTGCTCCTGGTTTTCCCAATGATATGATCCCTGCGGGTAAAACTGTGATACTCACTAATAATCTTATATCAGGGCATGATAATACCACTACATATGACCCTAATGGTGCAGGTGCTGACAATACTTTGCAATCAGTTATTGACTATGATGGACGAGATAAAGTCCACGTAGCAGGTGAAGCATCCATGGCTAAATTTGCCTGGGGGACTGTCAGTACTGTGAGTACATCGTCATCAGCCGTACCGCCTACCAGAGATTGGGGTACAAGTTACGTACTGCCAGTTGGTACAAATACTACCAATGCTGGAGAAATGTTTCAGTTGTCCAGTCTTTCGATTATTGCCAAAGATAATAACACTGTTGTAAATATTGATAGGGATGCTGATGGGGTAAACGACATTAGTATGACACTGAATGAAGGTGAGACATATTATGTGGACTCATGGACATCATCCCAACAACCAATTCTACAAGGAGCTACTATTATGGCATCAAACCCAGTCCAAGTCATGTTGATGTCTAGAGATCATAACTCAAGTTATGCAGGTAGAACGTATGCTTTGGTGCCAGATGATATGTTTTCTGCCAGATACTTTATGCCTGGTGTTCCCAATGAAACTGTGAGAGTATATTTGTACAATCCTACCAACTCTGCTATCACTGTTACAAGGACCACAAATCCTGGACCAACATCTACAAATATAAACGTACCAGCAAAGAGTACTGTATTTGACGATGCCAACAACATTGGAGTGGCATATGAATACTCTTCCACCGTACCATTTTCGGCACTAGCTGCAGTTGATTACAATGCTGTAACTTCTGATTGGGGCTTCCGACTCGTACCTGAAGATAACATGTCGCCAGTAGCATTATTGAGTTTTGCGGAAGGTTCAGATCCTACAAATGGTCTATACGGATCCATGAATTATTCCCAAGCTCTTATTACACCAAAATGCAATACATATATCTATGTGGATTTAAATGGAGATAGTACACCCGATAAAGTATCTTTCAATGATGATGTCGACGCTCTGGATGCTGCGATAACCATAGGAGGTGTGACATATGATGAGACTACAAGTAACCAAGGTATTTTGGTCAATAAATACCAAACTATTACCATAGGCGGTACCAATGGATCTCTAAATGGAGCTAAGATTTGGACGCGTACTGGACCTAATAATACAGGCCCTTTTGGATGTGAATTGGCGGTAGTTTGGGGACAAAATGGCGGTCCGGCTGGATCACCCAATATAGATGCAGGATATACATTACCGAAGACACCATTGCCATTGGATATGAATGTGACATACCCTACCAATGTATGTCCTGATAATACCACAGAAACCATAGCTATTGTCGCTTTAAATGGTTTGGCGCCATACACTATATTAGTATTGAATAAAACCACCCAAGAGTCGCACATCATATCAACAATGAATGCTTCATCAACTTTTGATGCATCCAATCCTGGCATTTATGTTGTGAAAGCGCATGATTCAAATTGTCTAGAGTTCGAGCTCAATTTTACAGTAGTAGAATCTGCTAATTGCAATGCTGATCTCAGTATCACGAAAACTGATGGCAAATTAACATATGCTCCAGGTGTACCTAATATATATACGGTAGTAGTAAGTAATGCTGGCCCCATTGATGCATTTGGTACTACAGTTACTGATAATGCACCTGCTGGAACTATGATAAGCACATGGACTGCAGTTTTTAGTGGCGGGGCAACAGGTTCATTTAGTGGGTCAGGAAATATTAATACTCTTGTCAATTTACCCGTAAATGGTACCGTGACTTACACGGTTACTGTAACCATTCCACCAAATCATATGGGAAATGTAGTTAACACTGCTACAGTAACATCACCATCAAATGCACCGGATTTGAATTTGAGTAACAATACAGCTACCGATACAGACACCCCTGCACCGGTATCAGACTTGAGTATTACGAAGACCGATGGAGTAGCAACGTATACTGCAGGAACAACGACAACGTATACAGTAGTAGCGACTAATGCAGGTCCAAGTGATGTTGTAGGCGCAACTGTTACAGACAATGCACCTTTGGGCACCAGTATCACAGGATGGAATGCCATATTTAGTGGAGGTGCGAGTGGAACGGGTATTGGTTCTGGCAATATAAGTCAAACAATCAATATACCAGTTGGCGGAGTGGCCACCTATACGATTACGTTAAATATACCATCAGGAGTGACAGGCAACCTTTCAAATACTGCAGTAATTGCAGTGCCATTGGGCACGACCGATCCTACTCCAGGTAACAATACAGCTACCGATACGGACACCCCCGCTCCGGTATCAGACTTGAGTATTACGAAGACCGATGGAGTACCTACCTATACCGCAGGAACAACGACAACGTACTCCCAGTAGTAGCGACCAATGCCGGTCCCAAGTGATGTTGTTGGCGCAACAGTTACAGACAATGCACCTTTGGGAACAAGTATCACAGGATGGAATGCTATATTTAGTGGAGGTGCGAGTGGAACAGGTAGTGGTTCCGGCAATATAAGTCAAACGATCAATATACCGGTTGGTGGATTGGCCACCTATACGATTACGTTAAATATACCATCAGGAGTGACAGGCAACCTTTCGAATACTGCAGTAATTGCAGTGCCATTGGGCACGACCGATCCTACTCCAGGTAACAATACAGCTACCGATACGGACACCCCGCTCCGGTATCAGACTTGAGTATTACGAAGACCGATGGAGTACCTACCTATACCGCAGGAACAACGACAACGAGTACAGTAGTAGCGACCAATGCCGGTCCAAGTGATGTTGTTGGCGCAACAGTTACAGACAATGCACCTTTGGGAACAAGTATCACAGGATGGAATGCTATATTTAGTGGAGGTGCGAGTGGAACAGGTAGTGGTTCCGGCAATATAAGTCAAACGATCAATATACCGGTTGGTGGATTGGCCACCTATACGATTACGTTAAATATACCATCAGGAGTGACAGGCAACCTTTCGAATACTGCAGTAATTGCAGTGCCATTGGGCACGACCGATCCTACTCCAGGTAACAATACAGCTACCGATACGGACACCCCCGCTCCGGTATCAGACTTGAGTATTACGAAGACCGATGGAGTACCTACCTATACCGCAGGAACAACGACAACGTATACAGTAGTAGCGACCAATGCCGGTCCAAGTGATGTTGTTGGCGCAACAGTTACAGACAATGCACCTTTGGGAACAAGTATCACAGGATGGAATGCTATATTTAGTGGAGGTGCGAGTGGAACAGGTAGTGGTTCCGGCAATATAAGTCAAACGATCAATATACCGGTTGGCGGAGTAGCCACCTATACGATTACGTTAAATATACCATCAGGAGTGACAGGCAACCTTTCGAATACTGCAGTAATTGCAGTGCCATTGGGCACGACCGATCCTACTCCAGGTAACAATACAGCTACCGATACAGACACCCCAGCTCCGGTATCAGACTTGAGTATTACGAAGACCGATGGAGTACCTACCTATACCGCAGGAACAACGACAACGTATACAGTAGCAGCGACCAATGCCGGTCCAAGTGATGTTGTTGGCGCAACAGTTACAGACAATGCACCAGCGGGCACCAGTATCACAGGATGGAATGCTATATTTAGTGGAGGTGCGAGTGGAACAGGTAGTGGTTCCGGCAATATAAGTCAAACGATCAATATACCGGTTGGTGGAGTGGCCACCTATACGATTACGTTAAATATACCATCAGGAGTGACAGGCAACCTTTCGAATACTGCAGTAATTGCAGTGCCATTGGGCACGACCGATCCTACTCCAGGTAACAATACAGCTACCGATACAGACACCCCCGCTCCGGTATCAGACTTGAGTATTACGAAGACCGATGGAGTACCTACCTATACCGCAGGAACAACGACAACGTACTGGTAGTAGCGACCAATGCCGGTCCCAAGTGATGTTGTTGGCGCAACAGTTACAGACAATGCACCAGCGGGCACCAGTATCACAGGATGGAATGCTATATTTAGTGGAGGTGCGAGTGGAACAGGTAGTGGTTCCGGCAATATAAGTCAAACGATCAATATACCGGTTGGTGGAGTGGCCACCTATACGATTACGTTAAATATACCATCAGGAGTGACAGGCAACCTTTCGAATACTGCAGTAATTGCAGTGCCATTGGGCACGACCGATCCTACTCCAGGTAACAATACAGCTACCGATATAGACACCCCGCTCCGGTCGCAGACTTAAGTATTACGAAGACCGATGGAGTGGCAACGTATACCGCAGGAACGACGACAGTATATACAGTAGTAGCGAGCAATGCAGGTCCGAGTGATGTTGTAGGAGCTACATTGACCGACAATGCACCTTTGGGAACAAGTATCACAGGATGGAGTGCTATATTTACTGGAGGTGCGAGTGGAACGGGTAGTGGTTCCGGCAATATAAGTCAAACGATCAATATACCGGTTGGTGGAGTAGCCACCTATACGATTACGTTAAATATACCATCAGGAGTGACAGGCAACCTTTCGAATACAGCATCGATAGCAGTGCCAGTAGGAACGACCGATCCTACTCTTGGTAACAATACAGCTACCGATATAGACACCCCCGCTCCGGTCGCAGACTTAAGTATCCTTAAAACTGTTGACAATAGTACCCCAAATGTGGGTAGTAATGTCAAATTTACGTTGGTAGTAACTAACAATGGCCCAAGTGATGCTACAGGTGTTGCAGTCAATGATTTACTCCCATTAGGTTATTCATATATCTCTGATAATGGTCTAGGTAGCTATAATTTTTTATCTGGTGTTTGGACCATAGGAAATTTAGCTAATATGGGAACCATTTCACTTGAAATAACAGCATTAGTCAATCAACCAAGTTCTCAAGTAGATTATTACTTAAATAAATCAATGGTATCTGGAAATGAAAATGACCCTATACCAAATAATAATAATGATGATGAACCTACTTTTCCGGTTTCTATACCTTCAATATCAATTTCTAAACAGATTTCTAGCTTAGTTAAAGCTTCAAGTAATATAATTGGTAACTATGATGTGAGTTATATAATGGTAATAAAAAATACAGGAAATGTAGATTTGGCAAACCTAGTCTTAACTGATAATTTACAGTTACAATTTGGAACGGCCTTTGTGAGTATTTCCGGTCAGCCAGCGATAAGTGCAAGTACAGCGACGACTAATCCGACATTAAATGGAGCTTATACAGGCGGGTCGGATAATATGTTTAACGGTACGAGTGGCGTACTGAAACCAGGACAAACGATTACAGTAACCCTGAAAGTGCAGGTAAATCCGAATGCAGTTGGTGTAGTGCTACCGATGAACAATCAAGTGACGGTGATAGGAGCAGCGACAGATGTGAATGGCTTACCAATATTAGACCCAGCCACAAGCCAACCACTTACAGCGACAGATGTGAGTGACAGTGGTACGACACCAGATGGTACTAACCCTGGAGAACCAGGAGATACAGGAGGCCCTGATGATCCGACTCCATTGCAGGTTCCATCGATTGATGTGGTGAAGAGTGTTGTGAGTTTGACGAAGTTACCGAACAGCAACTACAATGTAAGATATAGATTAAAAGTAAAGAATACGGGCAATACGGTATTGGAAAGTATCACGTTGGTAGATGATATAGCAACCCAATTAGGAAGTGCATACGTGAGTGTGAGTCAGGCACCGATGATAATTATAGCCAATACCACTGCGGCAACCACCCCGACTTTGGGTTCCTTCCCAATAAACGTGTTCAATGGAACGAGTGGTAAGTTGAACCATGGCGATAGTGTGACAGTAGAATTTGTGATCCAGATCAATCCTGATGCGGTGGGTGCTCCGAGTCCGATGAACAATCAGGCAACGACAGGCGGAATCCCTACGAATGGTAGCGGCACGCCGTTGGAGAATCCGAATACAGGCGTTCCATATGTAGCAGGCGAGGTGACAGACGTGAGTGATAGTGGCACGATGACAGAGTACGAATCCGGGACAACCAGGCGATATGATGACCCCTGATGACCCAACTCCAGTAATCATCCCGGTATTGATGTTGCCAAACAAGTGACGGCACTAGTCAAAGCGGTGAGTGGTACACTGGGTAATTACGATGTGAGTTATACAATGGTATTGAAGAATACAGGAAATGTAGACTTAAGAAACCTTCAACTGAGAGATAATCTACAGACGCAGTTTGGATCTGCTTTTGTGAGTATTTCCGGTCAGCCAGCGATAAGCGCAAGTACAGCGACGACTAATCCGACATTAAATGGAGCTTATACAGGCGGGTCGGATAATATGTTTAACGGTACGAGTGGCGTACTGAAACCAGGACAAACGATTACAGTAACCCTGAAAGTGCAGGTAAATCCGAATGCAGTTGGTGTAGTGCTACCGATGAACAATCAAGTGACGGTGATAGGAGCAGCGACAGATGTGAATGGCTTACCAATATTAGACCCAGCCACAAGCCAACCACTTACAGCGACAGATGTGAGTGACAGTGGTACGACACCAGATGGCACCAATCCTGGAGAACCAGGAGATACAGGAGGCCCTGATGATCCGACTCCATTGCAGGTTCCATCGATTGATGTGGTAAAGAGTGTTGTGAGTTTGACGAAGTTACCGAACAGCAACTACAATGTAAGATATAGATTAAAAGTAAAGAATACGGGCAATACGGTATTGGAAAGTATCACGTTGGTAGATGATATAGCAACCCAATTAGGAAGTGCATACGTGAGTGTGAGTCAGGCACCGATGATAATTATAGCCAATACTTCTGCGGCAACCACCCCGACTTTGGGTTCCTTCCCAATAAACGTGTTCAATGGAACGAGTGGTAAGTTGAACCATGGCGATAGTGTGACAGTAGAATTTGTGATCCAGATCAATCCTGATGCGGTGGGTGCTCCGAGTCCGATGAACAATCAGGCAACGACAGGCGGAATCCCTACGAATGGTAGCGCGGCACCCGTTGGAGAATCGAATACAGGCGTTCCATATGTAGCAGGCGGGGTGACAGACGTGAGTGATAGTGGCACGATGACTGAGAGTACGAATCCGGGACAACCAGGCGATATGACCCCTGATGACCCAACTCCAGTAATCATCCCGAGTATTGATGTTGCCAAACAAGTGACGGCACTAGTCAAAGCGGTGAGTGGTATACCGGGTAATTACGATGTGAGCTATACAATGGTATTGAAGAATACAGGAAATGTGAACTTAAGAAACCTTCAACTGAGAGATAATCTACAGACGCAGTTTGGATCTGCTTTGTGAGTATTTCCGGTCAGCCAGCGATAAGTGCAAGTACAGCGACGACTAATCCGACATTAAATGGAGCTTATACAGGCGGGTCGGATAATATGTTTAACGGTACGAGTGGCGTACTGAAACCAGGACAGACGATTACAGTAACCCTGAAAGTGCAGGTAAATCCGAATGCGGTTGGCGTAGTGCTACCGATGAACAATCAAGTGACGGTGATAGGAGCAGCGACAGATGTGAATGGCGCACCGCTTTTTGGACCCGATCAGCGGCCAACCACTTACAGCGACAGATGTGAGTGACAGTGGTACGACACCAGATGGTACTAACCCTGGAGAACCAGGAGATACAGGAGGCCCTGATGATCCGACGCCATTGCAGGTTCCATCGATTGATGTGGTGAAGAGTGTTGTGAGTTTGACGAAGTTACCGAACAGCAACTACAATGTAAGATATAGATTAAAAGTAAAGAATACGGGCAATACGGTATTGGAAAGTATCACGTTGGTAGATGATATAGCAACCCAATTAGGAAGTGCATACGTGAGTGTGAGCCAGGCACCGATGATAATTATAGCCAATACACTCTGCGGCAACCACCCCCGACTTTGGGTTCCTTCCCAATAAACGTGTTCAATGGAACGAGTGGTAAGTTGAACCATGGCGATAGTGTGACAGTAGAATTTGTGATCCAGATCAATCCTGATGCGGTGGGTGCTCCGAGTCCGATGAACAATCAGGCAACGACAGGCGGAATCCCTACGAATGGTAGCGGCACACCGTTGGAGAATCCGAATACAGGCGTTCCATATGTAGCAGGCGAGGTGACAGACGTGAGTGATAGTGGCACGATGACAGAGAGTACGAATCCGGGACAACCAGGCGATATGATGACCCCTGATGACCCAACTCCAGTAATCATCCCGAGTATTGATGTTGCCAAACAAGTGACGGCACTAGTCAAAGCGGTGAGTGGTATACCGGGTAATTACGATGTGAGTTATACAATGATATTGAAGAATACAGGAAATGTAGACTTAAGAAACCTTCAACTGAGAGATAATCTACAGACACAGTTTGGATCTGCTTTTGTGAGTATTTCCGGTCAGCCAGCGATAAGTGCAAGTACAGCGACGACTAATCCGACATTAAATGGAGCTTATACAGGCGGGTCGGATAATATGTTTAACGGTTCGAGTGGCGTACTGAAACCAGGACAGACGATTACAGTAACCCTGAAAGTGCAGGTAAATCCGAATGCAGTTGGCGTAGTGCTGCCGATGAACAATCAAGTGACGGTGATAGGAGCAGCGACAGATGTGAATGGCTTACCAATATTAGACCCAGCCACAAGCCAACCACTTACAGCGACAGATGTGAGTGACAGTGGTACGACACCAGATGGTACTAACCCTGGAGAACCAGGAGATACAGGAGGCCCTGATGATCCGACGCCATTGCAGGTTCCATCGATTGATGTGGTAAAGAGTGTTGTGAGTTTGACGAAGTTACCGAACAGCAACTACAATGTAAGATATAGATTAAAAGTAAAGAATACGGGCAATACGGTATTGGAAAGTATCACGTTGGTAGATGATATAGCAACCCAATTAGGAAGTGCATACGTGAGTGTGAGCCAGGCACCGATGATAATTATAGCCAATACCTCTGCGGCAACCACCCCGACTTTGGGTTCCTTCCCAATAAACGTGTTCAATGGAACGAGTGGTAAGTTGAACCATGGCGATAGTGTGACAGTAGAATTTGTGATCCAGATCAATCCTGATGCGGTGGGTGCTCCGAGTCCGATGAACAATCAGGCAACGACAGGCGGAATCCCTACGAATGGTAGCGGCACACCGTTGGAGAATCCGAATACAGGCGTTCCATATGTAGCAGGCGAGGTGACAGACGTGAGTGATAGTGGCACGATGACTGAGAGTACGAATCCGGGACAACCAGGCGATATGATGACCCCTGATGACCCAACTCCAGTAATCATCCCGAGTATTGATGTTGCCAAACAAGTGACGGCACTAGTCAAAGCGGCGAGTGGTATACCGGGTAATTACGATGTGAGCTATACAATGGTATTGAAGAATACAGGAAATGTAGACTTAAGAAACCTTCAACTGAGAGATAATCTACAGACACAGTTTGGATCTGCTTTTGTGAGTATTTCAGGTCAGCCAGCGATAAGTGCAAGTACAGCGACGACTAATCCGACATTAAATGGAGCTTATACAGGCGGGTCGGATAATATGTTTAACGGTACGAGTGGCGTACTGAAACCAGGACAGACGATTACAGTAACCCTGAAAGTGCAGGTAAATCCGAATGCAGTTGGCGTAGTGCTACCGATGAACAATCAAGTGACGGTGATAGGAGCAGCGACAGATGTGAATGGCGCACCGCTTTTGGACCCGATCAGCGGCCAACCACTTACAGCGACAGATGTGAGTGACAGTGGTACGACACCAGATGGTACTAACCCTGGTGAGCCGGGAGATACCACAACTCCAAATGATCCTACACCATTGCAGGCTCCATCAATCCTGGTTGTCAAATCTGTAGTCACTTCTACCAAATTGGCAAGTAGTAATTACGATGTGAGATACAGATTGAGAGTAGGAAATACAGGTAATACAATCTTAGAAAATCTAACTCTGATTGACGATATTTCTTCTGCTTCTCAATTGGGCAGTTCTTACGTCACATTGAAATCAGGACCAAGTATTGTAGCTTTTGCGGGTACACCTGTTTTACCTATAGCAGGTTCTTTTCCCATCAATATATTTAATGGTTCCAGTGGTTTGCTGAAACCTGGAGATGCAGTAGAGATAGAATTTGTAGTAGAAGTTAACCCGGATGCCATAGGTGCACCAAATCCAATGGATAACCAAGCTATTGTTAGCGGAATACCAACAAATGGGACTGGGATACCACTAATTAATCCGAATACTGGCCAGCCATATGTCATAGGACAGGTGACAGATGATTCTGACAGCGGTACTATCATCGAGAGCACTAACCCGGGGGCGCCGGGGGATACTCCAGGTAGCCATGATGATCCTACACCATTAGAGTTACCAAGTATAGATATAGCTAAATCATTGATAAATGTGACAGATGCGTTGAGTCAAATACCTGGAAATAAAGATGTTACGTTCAGATTTATTATCCAGAATTCTGGCAATAAAGACCTTACCGGAATCGATCTGATAGATCCTATAAGAAATGAATTAGTTCAAGTTTGGGTGGGAATTACAAATATGCCTACCATACAAGGAAGTACTGCAACCATAAACCCAGGTTTAAATGGTGGGTTTGATGGCCATCTGCAGCCAAATATGTTTAATGGAAGCTCCGGACTATTAAAACCAGGTGAAACTATAACGGTCGAATTGACTGTGCAGATCAATCCCAATGCAACAGCTCCAAGCTATCCGGCATTGACAAACCAGGCAACGGCTGTGGGTGATGCTATGTTATTAAACGGAAATGTAGTGATGGTTTCAGATGTATCTGATGACGGTATAAATCCTCAGGGAAATAATCCAAATTATCCGGGAGACACTGGTGGAACCAACGAACCAACACCATTAATAGTACCTGCTATATCTGTGGTAAAATATGTAGTTGATTACTTAAATCCGCTTAGTAATGCGCCTTCTCACTATGATGTTTTGATGAACATTGGCATCAAGAATATTGGAAATGTTAGTTTGGCTAATATTAGATTAATGGATACGATGGAACTTTCCAAATACATTGGGCCATATTTCTTCGGTATAGCACCGGGTACACCTCCTATCATTTTAAATTCAACAGCAACTGTAAATCCAACTATCAATGTATCTTACAATGGCAGAGTGTCAAATCCGGGTATATTCAATGGTACAACGGGACTTTTGGCACCTGGGCAGGAACTAACCATTCAGCTTAGAGTAGAAATTGATGCATCATCATCTATGATACCAGACTCATTATGGAACAGGGCTACTGCCATTGGAGATGCATCCAGAAGTAATGGAGTGGTATATACAATACCAGGTACAAATACTCCTATATCTACATTAGACAATTCTGATGCAGGAACGAATCATGAGAGTACCAATCCAACTGAACCGGAAGACAAAGGCACAGCGCAGGACAATACACTTATAGAAGTGCTTGGGACAGTAGGAGATTTTGTTTGGAATGATCTGAATGGAAACGGAATTCAGGATATTGGGGAACCTGGTTTGCCTAATATTCCCGTTATTTTGTACGATTGTAGCACTAATACTCCTATTAGAAATACGTACAACTGTGGAATGGGAAATTTTATTTGAAAAATTCTCAGGGGTTCTTATAAATTAATTTTGATATTTCTTCTTTAGGCATAAACTATTCATTTTCAGACAAAATGCAGGGTACAAATACCACGTTGGATTCTGATGTAAATTTAAATGGTTTTACAGATTGTTTCATTGTTAATGCTGGAATAAGTGATACTACAAAAGATGCTGGTATTGTACTTTTGGGAGCTATTGGAGATTTCGTATGGCATGATGTAAATGGCAACGGGCAGCAAGATATATTTTCATCCATTCTTCCCGCGCAGCAAGGAAATCTAATAAATATGGTTGAACCTGGAATTCCGGGTGTGCAGGTCAATCTATTTAGAGCCACGGAGCTTTGTGGCGACTGCATTTACAGATGCAAACGGAAAATATCTTTTGAATATGTGCGTCCGGGTAATCTATATGTGCAATTTAAAACTCCGTCAGGATTTGAACGTACATACATGAATAGAGGAAATGATGGCACTGATAGTGATATGGATGGAGCAAACGGACCGGGCACTACATCTCTCATATTTTGATCACCGGGTTACTGACCTGACAATAGATGCCGGATTTTATAAGTGTGTACCTATAGGCGATTTAGTCTGGTATGACATCAACAAAAATGATGTATGGGATAATAACGAAAATGGCATTAATGGGTTAAAAGTGAACCTATGGAGAAATAATTTTGGTGTGTGGACTATAGTAGATTTCAAGTATACAGGTCAAAAACCGGGCTCGCCGTCAGATGATGGATATTTTATGTTCTGTGCACCTCCAGGTGAATATTACATCGAGGTAGTTATGCCACCATTAGGGTTAGTAAGATCCAGACCTAATATTGGAACAAATGAAGAAAATGATAGTGACATCACTTCAAATGGTAAAACTGAAGTATTCATAGCTCTTTCAGGTAGTACTAAGATGGATATAGGTGCAGGATTCTACCCTATGGCAGTGGCTGGTAACCTGGTGTGGAGAGATGACAACATTAATGGAAGACAAGAAGCTAACGAACCAAGGGTAAAAGGTGTCAAAGTAGAAGCTATCGAGATGATTACCGGAAAAGTGGCAGGAACTGCATATACCGATGATCAGGGATTATATAGTTTGGACTATCTGGAGAAGGAGCAATATTATATTAAGTTCACCCCACCTGCCGGATTTGGTGCTACGGTTCCGCGTGCATATTCAGATGATTTGGATAGTGACGTTGACCATAGTTATGGCCCATATACGACCAGAGCTTTCTCCTTTGAGTCAGGGATGGTTAATGAAAATATAGATTTAGGCCTTGCATATGGAGTGTTACCGGTGGATTGGCTCGATGTAAATGTGCATAGGGTTTCTAACAAACATATTATTTCATGGAGCACTGCAAGAGAAGCAAATGTAAGTCATTATGAAGTAGAGAGAAAACTGGATGGCGAAAAGGACTTTAACCCTATTCCAGGTATTGTAGCGGCAAAAGGTAATTCCAATCAAATAAGTTCATATAATCATCCTGATCTGGATGTAGACAAACCGGGATCATATGTCTATAGAGTCAAGCAAATAGATTTTGATGGATTGTTTGCATATAGCAAGTTGGTCAAAGTAGTGGTATCAGCTGAAAACTCAATTGAAATATATCCAAATCCTGCTAAAAATGAGACTAATATACAGGTTTCAGTTTCAAGTGATGCGACAGTGATGATTGAATTGTTTGATGGTATATCAAAACTTGTAAGAGTATTGAAAAAATCGGATGTTCAGGTGACAGGTAGTGTTATATATAATATGAACCTTTCGGACATTCCGGCAGGAGTATACAATGTAGCGATTACAGTTGATGGGGTGACAACGCAGAAGAAGCTGATTAGAATCGAATAATGAAAAAATAAGCTATCGATAAAATGGGTTGACTGCGTACACAGTCAGCCCATTTTAATTTAAAATATTTTGGAAAAACTATTTTTAAAGATTTTTTTAAGTATTGGATAATTCAATTTTAACTATGCATCTTCAGACTTATCGTTTTACTATAATATGTAAAGGTATAAAGTAAAAGAACTTACTTATTACAATATTCTACACTTTATATGCAATACAAGATAACACTTAAAATATGATTTATAAAATAATATAATATGTTGTTTATGAATCACTTCTGAATAATGTCGTCTTTTTGACATTTGTATTCTTTATTTCTTTTCCTTATTAATTTTATCATATTTTTGTATCGCGGAATCTAGTTGTACTATCTAAGTTAAAAGATAATATGTAGAAGCAAATTTGATCCGGATGTTGTACCTGTGTTAAGAATAAATTATAATGCTTTATCCAAAGTAAAGTTCTACATGCTACATATCCGGGTTTGTTATTTAATTAAGCCGAAAATATTTCCCTTTTAAATAAGATTTGTTCATCCTTGTTTCTGTCTGATAGATTAGTTTTATCAGGTTTTAATGTTATTAAAATTTTGTTCGTTGAGTACATAATTTTGATATTTTTTTTCTGTATTAAAAAGTCCGAGATTTTAATACAGTTTTAAGTGAACCTAAAAATTTGAGAATGAAAAATTTAAACACTGCAAAGTGTGTTGGATCATCATCCAATACTATTTTTACACCAAATAATAGCGTCAAAGACACATTTCGTTTTTGCCTATTTTTTGTAAGTTTCTTCCTTTTACCACACTTATTAACTGCCCAATGTGCCACATGCACTGGAAATTTAGTAATCAATGGAGGATTTAATACAAATACCAGCAGCTGGAACTCCACCAATGGGAATTTTACAGCTGATGATCCTTATCCACAATGTAATACGGCAAAGCATGCCATGATCCAAAGAAACAGTGGAGTGGCAACATTTTATCAGGATGTCAGTGGAGTTGCTGTGGGTACACAACTATCCTTAACGTTTTGGGCTGGAGTTCATGTTAACAATAATCAAAAATTTGGTGTAGAGTTTTATAATGGTAATTCTTATTTGTCTGAGTCAAAGCTTGATATAAATAAGATTTTGGGTGGAAGTCCATCGATGCAGTTTTATACGATTCCATTTACTGTACCTCCTTCCACTACAAAAATCAGAGTGATAGGTACCGCTGACAATGATTGGATAAAAGTGGATGAAGTTTGTTTGGTAACAATTTGTACTAATGTACCAACAATTACTGGTTCTAACGCTTTGTGTTCAGACAACAAATCTCCAACTGCACTAACTGCCAGTGGAGGAGGTACTTACCTTTGGAATACCGGGGCGACAACAGCTACGATAAATGTGACTCCAACAACTACTACAACTTATACTGTGACTGTTACCAATGGAGGATGTGTAAACTCAGTTTCTAAAACTATCAGTGTTATAAATTGTACAGGTCCAATTTGCTTTAACGGGGCAAATGGGGTTAGTGCCACTGCTAATTGGACTATAACATATACACAAGACCCAATTAATGATAAGGTTAAAATTAGGGCAACTCTTTCCAAAAATTTTGTAGATAATACATATGGTACAAATGCTATTGGATGGGGCAGTAAAGGACATACTTTTGGTAATTTGACAGGTTCGGATCACCTTATATTATCGTTGCTGGATGGCAACAATGTAAAGAAAATGGAAACCAAGTTGGATTATATTTCAGCAAGTGGTGGTGGCTATGATGCACTTGGTGTCACAGGTGGTGAGGGGCAAATGATTTTAGGAAGTAGTTCAGATGTACTAAGCGCTACTACCTCACTGGACCAAAACTTTAACACTTATGGTTATGTCTTGATTACCAATTCACCTGCAACTGACGCAAATTATATTCCTAACCCTACTTATCCAAACTGGATCTATGATGTGTGGTATGAAGTGGAAGTACGTCTTTCAGCATTTGGATCTGCAGGCTTTGGAAAAGTAGGAATAACCGGAGTACATGCAAGCCCAAGTAAAACAGGAAATAATACAGAACTGGTATCTGAAGGACCTTGTTGTGAATTGAGCCCAACTATTACTGGGGACACTCTAGTATGTGCGGGTAAAAGTACTCAATTAGCTGCTACATACTTAAGTAATACTACGTTAGAAATTTATCCTTCGGATGATACTTATCTTTCACAAAAAATTCTTCAGATAATTTTGGTACATGCAAAGAATTTATAATTGGCTCAAAGTCTTCAAGTGAAAGAAGTAGGGCTTTATTGAAATTCAATCTTTCTTCATTGCCGGCAGGTGCCAACATAACTTCTGCAAAACTTATCATGACCAAAAAGGGTGGAAGTAACACCTCAGCCAATTTTGGAGTACACAGGATTACACAATCATGGACTGAAGGTACAGGAGCCTGTGGTGGAAGTAGTGCGGCATCCAATTGGAATCAAAGGCAAAGTGGTACCTCGTGGTCAGCAGCTGGTGGTGATTTCAACGCTACTGCGGAATCTTCAATTTCTGTAGGAAATGATGCTGAGTATACATGGGACTTAAAGAACCTTGTAATAGGATGGAAAAACGGCAGCATAACTAATAATGGTCTTTTAGTTAAAATGCTTTCTGAAGGAAGCGATATCGAAAAGAAATTTGCTAGCTTCGATGAAGGAGACGCTACTAAAAGACCTGTACTTGCAATCACTTATCTGGTGCCCCCCGCTCCTGGAACGTCGCAATATCTATGGAGCACGGGTGCCACAACATCTTCAATAACTGTGAATCCATTGAATGCGACAACATATACTGTTACAGTTTCTGAGACAGGTGGTTGTACCGGGATTAAAGAGATAGATTTGTCTGTCCATCCTAAACCTACGGTTGACGCAGGTGCTAATTCTACGATTTGTACAGGTCAATCTATTGTTTTATCAGCAAGTGCTACAGGCGGTTCAACTCCTTATACATATGCATGGAGTGATGGTTTGGCCAATGGTGCAAGCAGAACACCTACAGCTACCAAGACGTACACAGTTACTGTGACTGACAATAAAGGATGCACTGCTACGGATGATGTGGTGGTGAGTATTGGATCAAATATTAATCTGGTTGCTTCAAATATAACCATTTGCAAAGGGTCTTCAGGTCAAATAACGGCCACTGCATCGGGAGGTGCACTGCCATATATTTATACCTGGAGTGATAATTTGGGTACAGGTGCGACCAAAACTGTTAGCCCGATTGCTACTAAAACTTACACTGTTACAGTGGAAGATGGGAATGGATGTACCAAAACTGCTACTGCAACTGTTACAGTAAAACCAGCTCCAACAGTAGATATTGGACCTGATATAACTATCTGTACTTTGGATGAAGAGGTGATTCAATCTACTGTGACCAATATTACCCAATGTGGCATGAACGGTGAGTCGGATTGCGACCATGTCCTTCAAGGAACAACCGGATGGATAGAAAGTGCTTCTACTGCAGCAAAATGTGGAGATAATGCGGGCGCTAAACTATGGACCAGATCGGGAGATGGTACCTCATCACTAACTTTGGATTTTGGAAAGAATGTTCCTTCAGGAACCACTATTTGTGTCAGGATGAAATTGGAACACTGTTCGAATACAAGTTCTTCTAACTCTGATGCAAGAATTCAAAGATCTCCAGAACAACCGATATCATATAATGATGTAATTGCGTCAAAAACGTTTACCAATACAAACTACGTAGAATATTGTTATACTTTATTAGCAGCAACAAGATATATCAAAGTAGTGGATAATGGTAAATGTGCATTCAGAGTCGATTATGTTAAATATACTATACCCGATACTTATAATAATAGTCTTACATACTCTTGGTCTGGTCCCGGAATTGTAGGCTCAAACACAGGTCCGTCAGTTGTAGTCAATCAAAGTGGAACATACACTTTGGTGGTCACGGATTGTGGCGGGTGTACCGCAAGTGACCAGATGGTAGTGATCAATAATGGAAATGTAGACGCCAATGCCGGAGCAGATAAAATACTTTGTAAAGGTGGAAGTGTATTATTATCAGCTACACCAGTGGTAGGGGCTACCTATGAGTGGAGATCAGAGGTGAATAACCAGGTAATCTCAACTAACCAAAGTGTGACGGTATCACCTATCGTAACTACTTCATATATTTTGAAAGTAACTAAAAATGGTTGTGAAGATACTGATGATGTTATAGTGACTGTTAAACCAGCTCCAACAGTAGATATTGGACCTGATATAACTATCTGTACTTTGGATGAAGAGGTGATTCAATCTACTGTGACCAATATTACCCAATGTGGCATGAACGGTGAGTCGGATTGCGACCATGTCCTTCAAGGAACAACCGGATGGATAGAAAGTGCTTCTACTGCAGCAAAATGTGGAATAATGCGGGCGCTAAACTATGGGCCCAGATCGGGAGATGGTACTATCATCACTAACTTTGGATTTTGGAAGAATGTTCCTTCAGGAACCACTATTTGTGTCAGGATGAAATTGGAACACTGTTCGAATACAAGTTCTTCTAACTCTGATGCAGAATTCAAAGATCTCCAGAACAACCGATATCATATAATGATGTAATTGCGTCAAAAACGTTTACCAATACAAACTACGTAGAATATTGTTATACTTTATCAGCAGCAACAAGATATATCAAAGTAGTGGATAATGGTAAATGTGCATTCAGAGTCGATTATGTTAAATATACTATACCTGATACTTATAATAATAGTATACAATATGCCTGGAGCGGTCCGGAATTGTAGGCTCAAACACAGGTCCGTCAGTTGTAGTCAATCAAAGTGGAACATACACTTTGGTGGTCACGGATTGTGGCGGGTGTACCGCAAGTGACCAGATGGTAGTGATTAATAATGGAAATGTAGACGCCAATGCCGGTGCTGACAAGCTACTTTGTAAAGGTGGAAGTGTATTATTATCAGCTACACCAGTGGTAGGGGCTACCTATGAGTGGAGATCAGAGGTGAATAACCAGGTAATCTCAACCAACCAAAGTGTGACGGTATCACCTATCGTAACTACTTCATATATTTTGAAAGTAACCAGAAATGGTTGTGAAGATACTGATGATGTTATAGTGACTGTAAATGACCCGCCTGTTGCAAGTGCAGGAGCAGATGTAACCATAAATTGTACAACTACAAGCGCTACTTTGACGGCTACAGGAGGAGGTACCTATAAATGGAATACAGGTACTACCACAGCAGCTATCACTGTAAGCCCTGCGACAACATCTACTTACACAGTAACTGTCACAGCTGCTAATGGCTGTACTGCTACTGATGAAGTAGTAGTCACTGTCAATAAAACCCCACCTACTGCCAATGCCGGAGCAGATGTGACAGTAAACTGTACAACTCCTAGTGCTTCATTGACAGCATCGGGTGGTGGAACATATAAATGGAATACAAATGCTACTACAGCGGCTATCACCGTAACTCCAATGGTGACGACCACTTATACAGTGACTGTCACAGCTGCCAATGGATGTACTGCCAGCGATGAGGTAGTAGTCACAGCAAATAAGACACCACCAACTGCAAATGCCGGACCAGATAAAATAATATGTACAGGACAATCGGCTAATTTAATTGCATCTGGAGGTGGCACTTATAAGTGGAGTACCAATGCAACTACTGCATCTATTACAGTTAGTCCAACAGTTGCCACTACATATACAGTTACCGTTACTGCCGCCAATGGCTGTACTGCACTCTGATGAAGCATTGGTTACTATAAATCAATCACCTTTTAATTCAGGCATTAGCGGGCCCTGACCAAGTGTGCGTAAATGATTATGCAACATTTGCAGCCAACCACTCCTCTTCAGGGAGCTACATATTTATGGATGCTGGATGGTGGTATGACTGAAGATGGAGATGCAGATGACATTACAGAAAAATCAAATGGGGTGAGGCCTTCAAAAATACTTTCAGGGCCCGTAAAACTTACCATCACTAAAGATGGATGTTCTACTGATTTTACAAAAACGATATATATCAAACAAGGTGTATTTTAAATACCCCGGGTTCCTTTGAGGTTTGTCAGGGTGGAGCTGTAACAATTGGACCAAATCCAAACGACCCTGCTCAGGTAAGTCCCGGGGCTACATTTACATGGACACCTAATCTTTTCCTTAATAGCAATACAGTGGCTCAGCCCCTTGCTAATCCACCATTTGACATTACATATACTTTGACAGCGACTATCAACGGTTGCGTTGAAACAAGACAAGTTTTCGTAGATGTAGATATAAATCTAAATCCGATAGCTGATGCTGGTCCTGATAAGACTATTTGTATCGGAGAATCTGTACAAATCGGAGGTAATCCAACTGCTACACCTCCGACCAAGCCTGTTGGGGCTACTATTCAGGGACTTGTATGGACTCCAGGAGGAAGTTTACTTCCGAATCCTATGGTTAGTCCTATTACAAATACAACATATAGAGTGGTTGTTGTAGCTTCAACTGGTTGTGCTGACACAGATTATGTAGACATCAAAGTGGAGCCAAAAGCTAAAGTGGGTGATTTTGTGTGGGAAGATACCAATGGTAATGGCTTACAAGATAACGGAGAGCCGGGTATCAACGGAGTAGCCGTAACTCTATACAATTCTGCGACAAACGCTATTGTTGAAACAACCAATACGATTACCAAAGATGAGAAACTTGGCTACTATCAATTTGAAGTATGTAAAGGTTCTTATTACATTATTTTTGGAAATGTACCTACATATAATAGAACAGCAAAGGATAAAGGAGATGACACAAAAGATAGCGATGCTAATTCTAATACGGGCAGGACTGACAACTTTGTATTAAATCCAGGTGATAATAATCAAACCATTGATGCAGGCTATTATAAACCAGCTTCCATTGGTGATTTTGTGTGGGAAGATCTCAATGCCAATGGTGTACAGGATGTTGGCGAGCCAGGAATACCAGGTGTATCAGTGACTTTGACGGGTACAGATGGGAATGGAACACCTGTCAATTTAAATACAAACACAAATGGCTTAGGATTATACCTATTTAGCAATTTGGTGCCCGGTACCTATAAGGTTGCATTTGGAGTGCAGGGTAGGATATATTTTGACCGGACAAGATAGAGGAGTTGATGACACTAAAGATAGTGATGCTGCTTTGGGGACTTTGATGACCATCAATACAGTATTAATTTCGGGAGAAACAGATCTTACCTGGGATGCAGGATTTTATAGACTTGCATCTATTGGAGATTTTGTATGGCTTGATACTAATGAAAATGGTATTCAAGATCCAGGTGAATTGGGTATTCCAAATGTAACTGTATCTATTACAGGTATATTGGCAGATAATTCAATAGTACCTCCTGCTGCACAATTAACTGGACCTCAGGGTCAATATCTATTCTCAGGGCTTACACCGGGTAGATATACCGTGGTAGTTAACAAACCCGCTGACTTTAAATTCTCTCCAAAAGATCAAGGAGGGGATGAAACAAAAGACAGTGATAGTGATCCTGTTACTGGCATCATGCCCGAAGAGACATTAACAAGTGGTGAAAACAATCTGACTTATGATGCCGGATTATATCCTGATATAAAGCTCGAACTTGAAAAGACCTTTATAAGTGCTGTTCCTCTAGCAAACGGATCATTTGATATTACCTATGATATAAAAGTAAAGAATTTAGGTGGATCCGGCAATTATACACTTACAGACAATCAGGGATTTGATTTAGATGCGATTATAAACAGTGCGAGCTTCACAAGTAATGCCCCTGGGAACCCTGGTTTAAATCTGGCTGGAATAGCAACCTGGACACTAGCTACAAATCAGGTAATTGCAGCATTTGCGACCCATACATACACCCTTAAAGTGAATGTGAAACTGAATTTTACTGATAATATTGGTGATAATGTGTACCAACCATGTTTGACACAGACGCCAACAGTTGGTCGTGGTCTATACAACAAAGCAAGGGTTTTTGTTAGTAATGTACTAAAAGATGAAGATGATGCATGTGGAGATATACCTAATATCACACTTGTTAAGGACTTTGTGAGTGTGACTCCAAAAGCCAATGGAAGTTTTGATGTAGTGTATAAGATCACAGTTGGCAACAACGGTGGAGCTCCAGGCACATACAGCCTAAAAGATACGCCACAATTTGACGATGATGTGGTGATCAATAGCGGAAGCTATACTGGGCACTCAAGTGGTCCAATGAATACAGTTGGCTCTACGACCATGGCTACAAATTTGAGCCTAGCTGCGGGAAGCAATCATATGTATAATGTAACCTTTAATGTGAGTTTGGATGTGAATCCGAATTCTAATCAGGGTGGTGACAATGTGTACCGACCATGTGAGGTGCCTGGCAATGGCCCGGGTAGTACGTTGGGTCATGGCTTATACAATAAAGCGGAAGTTGACAGGACCGGAGATGGTATTACCGACCTAACTGATGATGCATGTGGAGATATACCTAATATTACACTTGTCAAAGACTTTGTGAGTGTGACACCTAGGGCCAATGGAACTTTTGATGTTAGATACAAAATCACTGTTGGCAACAATGGAGGTGCTATTGGAACGTATAATTTAAAGGATTCACCTTTATTTGATGATGATGTAACAATACTGGCTTGGGATTACACATTTTTGGATGTTTTAGGCGGTATTGGTAATGGACCAGCATTTATTGGAGCTCCTTTGATACCAATTGATTTGGGCACAAAGCAAATCACACCTGGTAATTCTCATATTTATACCTTGACCTTCAATGTAAGTCTGGATGTAAATCCGAATTCTAATCAGGGTGGTGACAATGTGTACCGACCATGTGAGGTACCTGGCAATGGCCCGGGTAGTACGTTGGGTCATGGCTTATACAATAAAGCGGAAGTTGACAGGGCCCGGAGATGGTATTACCGACCTAACTGATGATGCATGCGGAGATATACCTAATATCACACTTATCAAAGACTTTGTGAGTGTGACTCCAAAGGCCAATGGAAGTTTTGATGTTGTATATAAGATCACAGTTGCCAACAATGGTGGAGCTACGGGCACATACAGCCTTAAAGATACGCCACAATTTGACGACGATGTGGTGATCAACAGCGGTAGTTTCAGTGGACAGGCAAGCGGACCGATGAATACATCAGGCTCAACTACGCTTGCAACTAATGTAAGCCTTGGAGCAGGCCTCAATCATATGTACTTTGTAACATTTAATGTGAGTTTGGATCTGAATCCGAATTCGACTCAGGGCGGAGACAATGTATATAGGCCTTGTGAGGTTCCGGGCAATGGTCCTGGAAGTAGTGCCGGCCATGGCTTGTACAACAAAGCAGAGGTAGATAAAACAGGAGATGGAATTACAGACTTAACGGACGACGCCTGCGGTGATATACCAAATATCACACTGGTGAAAGACTTTGTGAGCGTAACGCCAAAAGCCAATGGAAGTTTTGACGTATTGTATAAGATCACAGTCGGCAACAATGGTGGAGCTACAGGCACTTATACCCTGAAAGATACCCCACAGTTTGACGATGACGTGGTGATCAACAGCGGTAGTTTTAATGGACAGGCCAGCGGACCTATGAATACATCAGGCTCAACTACACTTGCAAATAATGTAAGCCTTGGAGCAGGTCTCAATCATATGTACTTTGTAACCTTTAACGTGAGTTTGGATCTGAATCCGAATTCTAATCAGGGCGGTGACAATGTATATAGACCGTGCGAAGTACCAGGTAATGGACCGGGCAGTACATCAGGTCATGGTTTGTATAACAAAGCAGAAGTGGATAAGACTGGCGATGGAATCACCGATCTGACAGACGATGCCTGCGGTGATATCCCGAATATCACACTTGTAAAAGACTTTGTGAGTGTAGTGAATGTAGAGGGTGGTTACTATGATGTCAATTACAAAATCACAGTGGGTAATACAGGAGGTGCTACAGGTTTTTACAGCCTTACTGATCAACCATTATTTGATGATGATATTGAAATTGTAAGTGGCGCTTTCAGCGGTCAGGCAAATGGATTTATGAATCTTGTGGGAAGCACGACGCTGGCAAACAATGTACCAATAATTCCCGGGGGAATTCATATGTATAATGTGACTTTCAGAGTCTTCCTTAATCTACAGGTAAATTCCGGTGGCGATAATATTTATATGCCTTGCGAAGTTCCGGGGAACGGACCAGGCAGCACTTCGGGCCACGGACTATACAATATAGCACGTCTTGACAAAACAGGGGACAACATTCCTGATTTAACGGATGATGCTTGTGGTGATCTTCCTAAGGGATCTATTGGTGACTTTGTCTGGGAGGATAAAAATGCTAATGGCGTACAGGATATTGGCGAACCAGGCATTCCTAATGTTTTGGTGAGATTGTTTAACAGTGTGGGAGCCCAGATTTCCAGTATATTGACAGGTCCTCAGGGGCAGTATTTATTTCCAAATCTGAATCCTGGTATATATTCTGTCGGTTTCCCAATTGTAGGTGGATATATAAGAACAGAGCCAGACAAAGGAATAGATGATGCAAAAGATAGTGATGCAAGTAAGGTGACCGGATTTACACCACAGATAATACTGGGTCCGGGAGAAAATAATCTGACAATTGATGCTGGATATTACAAACTTGCCAAGATTGGAGATTTTGTTTGGGAAGATACCAATTTGAACGGCGTACAGGATCCGCTTGAGCCGGGACTTTCAGGAGTAACTGTAAAATTGACTGGTACTGATGGAAACGGAACCCGGTAAATCTTATGACGACAACGTCCGGGGTAGGATTTTATGAGTTTGCCAATCTTGTTCCAGGAAATTATATGGTAGAGTTTGTCCGTCCTGCACCTAATGGAAATGGCCAAAAGTATGTTTCTTCTCCTCGTGATGCAGGTGGAGATGATACGAAGGACAGTGATGCAGATATTGTCACAGGTAAGACTGTGGTATATACCTTAAATTCCGGCGATAATAATATGACAGTTGATGCCGGTTTTTACAGATGTGCTGAAGTTGGGGATTATGTATGGTATGATGGATTGTCAAGTGTTTCTAATAATGTGCAGGATGCAGGAGATGTTGGATTGAATAATGTGACAGTAGAATTGTATAATCAAAGTAATCCAGTGGTAGTATTTATGACTCAACAGACTAGAAATGGTCCTGACGGTAAGCCGGGATATTATCTTTTTGAATGTGTACCACCAGGTATATATAAAATTAGAGTGAAAACGCCAAATCCTACTTATGAGTTTGTAACACCAAATTTTGGTCTGGATGATAATATTGATAGTGATGTTACTGATTTTCCGAATGAAAGTACACTTAATTTTACAGTGACCTATGCACAAATCATTCATGACATAGATATTGGATTTAAATCTAAGCCTCTACCGGTAGATCTGTCGAGATTTGATGGAAGATGGAATCAGATCAAAGATGTGAATGAATTAGATTGGGCGACCCTTTCAGAGCAAAACAGTGACTTCTTTGAAGTCCAGAGAAGCTTTAAGGGAAGTAGATACTTTGCTATTGGACAGGTGAAATCTGCAGGAAATTCCAATACATTAAAGGTGTATAACTTTGTGGATGACGATATAAGTTCAAATGGCATATATTCCTACAGATTGAGACAAGTAGATATTGATGGTAAGGAAACATTTACGAAGGTTGTAAATATAATTGTCGATAGAGTATCGGACAGAAGTGTTGTGATGTATCCGAATCCTGCTACTCAGATGGTTACAGTCGAATTAAGTGCAAACGAAGGTTCAAAGGTAGCAGCCAGTATATTTGATAATACAGGGAAATTGGTGATGGGAGGAATCTTTGATGAGGTACTTCAAAAATCTAAGAATGCATACAATATAGATATAAATATTCTAAAACCAGGAGTTTATACATTAATGGTTATATTAGATGGCGATATAAGTACGCACAAACTCATTGTCATAAAATAAAATTTTCATTCTATAAACTCCTAAAACCTTGAGTTTACAGGTTCTTTTTTCGGAAGAGGGTCCATTTGGGCCCTTTTTTATTTTATAAATAAAATAAATTTATTTAATAAGTTACATATTACATAATTTATTTATATATTTGCCCCCAAACCTAACTGTGTATCTCGTCTGATATGCTGAGAATGATATGGCCTGAATTTATTTTTTAAAATTCAGCATCATGAAATCACCCGGACTTTTATTTTTATTTTTAGTATTTTCATCTATTATCTATAGCCAAACGGATGTAGCAATTCAAAGCATAAGTATGGCTCCACTGGCTCCTTACTCGTATGGGGATCAGGTATCTTTTACTATTACTATAAAGAATAACGGACCACTCACTGTTAAAAATATTTCATTACTTGATGTGATCCCTTGTGGTTTAAGCTATTCGGGAGGTACGCCGGCATGGACTCCTTCAGGAAGTAACAGAATTACAACTTATACAGGTACTGTTATATCAGGGCAGTCAGTAATGGTAACTATAGATTTAAATATTCAGGCATGTACCACTCTAAATGCCTGGCTAAATAGCTTGTCCATCACAGGATATCAGGATTCATCCAACAATGATATTTTTAATCAGGATACTAATCCAGGTAATAACACAAATACTGCAACTCCTGCAATATTCGATCTTGCTTTGCGAAAGACACTGGCAACAAACCCACCCTATAAATATGGAGACACCCTTACCTTTAATATTGAAGTATTTAATCAGGGTAATCAGACCGTATCAGGATTCATTGTCAATGACTACCTACCAGCTGGTGTTGGCTATACATTTGACTCTACTCTAAATCCGGGTTGGATGGGAGGCCCTACAACATATAGTAAGTTTGTTTCAGTAAAACCTCTTGCCAGGCGCTATGACATTGGTACCAATAAAACTAAGATTGAAGAGGACAAATGGAGGTGATCGGGCTTGGGTAAATTATGCTGAGATTGCATCATTTTATGATCTGTTAAGTAATTTTGCTTTTGATGCTGACAGTAACCCAAACAGTGATACCAATCAGGAAAGAGATGTACTGCCAGGAAGTCCGAATGACAACAATCTCAACAGTACTGGACTTGCCAATAATGATGATGATGATGATCATGACCCTGCCTCTATCAATATATTTGATCTGGCGTTGACAAAAACACAGGGTTCTGCACTTTTGTCCTTCAGCTATTTGCAGGAAGTTGAATATGTCTTTACCATTTATAACCAGGGTTCGATTCCTGCGACAAGTATTGAAATAACCGACTATTTGTCACCAGGCCTCCAATATATGGCGACACCAAAAAATGCGGCCAGAGGGTGGATATATGATGCAATGACAAATAAAGCAAAAGCTACATATAATAAAATATTACTTCC
The DNA here is from genome assembly GCA_016722285.1 of Saprospiraceae bacterium. Taxonomy (GTDB): domain Bacteria; phylum Bacteroidota; class Bacteroidia; order Chitinophagales; family Saprospiraceae; genus OLB9. The sequence goes on along the minus strand of JADKGI010000015.1, from coordinate 73,486 downwards.
CGGACAGAGTGATACCTTAAAGCTCGATTTGATGCCTATTCAGTATTACGTTGATCCTGACAATGCATGGACAGATTATGCTGAAATATCCAGTGCTGATGATACAGATCCCCAAACTCCGGGTAAGCCTGTTGATTTGGATAGTACACCGGATAGCATCAATGGAAATGATGCAGGAGGCAAGGCAAATTCTCCTTCTGACAATGCGTTGAATGGTGATGGAACAGGTGTTCCAGGGGATGCAGTAGCAGCTACAGATGAAGATGATCATGATGTGCATAAGATTCAGATTTTTGACCTCGCTTTGCGAAAAACCAAAGTTACTCCAGGCCAATATTTCAAGGCAGGTGATGATGTTACATTTAATATTACCATTTTTAATCAAGGAAATGTAGCTGCGAAAAACATAGTTATATCAGATTATATTGCTTCGGGCTTTGCATTTATACCAGGAGGTGTAAATGCAGGTTGGTCAGGGGCGGCACCTTTGGTAAGCTTTACTATTGTTCCGACATTATTTCCTAATACCAATACAACAATATCCATCACATTAAAAGTACAGGCTTCAGCAGCAGCAAATGCCTATTTTAATTATGCTGAGATTTCTGTTGCTATGGATACATTGAACAATGGAAGAAATGACGATGCAGATAGCAAGGCTGATAATAACCCAGCTAATGACAACCAGGTATTGCCGGGTTCTGCAGATGATGATAATATATTAGGAAATAGTTTTACAGGAGGTGATGAGGATGACCACGATGTAGCCGGAATTGAGTTTTTATGCGAGCGACCGACACTCACAGTAGGCATCCCTGAGTGTGATCCGGGCAACGGCACTTATAGTGTTACCTATTACAGCAATGTGACACTAGGAAATATAAGCGCCAGCAGCGGCACAGTGGGTGCATCGAAGGTGACCGGCATTTTGCTTGGCACCAATGTAACAATCACAGCGACCAACGGAGCCAATTGCAGTCAAAGCCTGACGGTAGTCAGTCCGGCGAGCTGTCCGGGCACGGGTGGGTGTGCATACCCGGAAACTGACCGTGGGACAACCTTATGCGGAACATCGACATGGAGTGTGTCTTTCAGTACTGATATAGGAATAGTAAGTACCACATTTGGCACAGTAAGCGGCAATAGTATCATCAATATTCCATTTGGACAGAATATCACTGTCACTGCCACCAATGGCAATTGCATATCGAGAGTAAACTTAACTGCTCCGACCAATTGTGGCGTACCATGTGCAAACTCACCTGTCAGCATCAGCGGACCGGTATGTGAGACAAACGGAGCTGGAACATATAGCGTCAATTTCATAGTAGCAGCAGGAACGACAGTACAGGCCAGCCAAGGTATATTGAATGCACCTGCAGGCACAGTCACCGGAATACCAACAGGCGTAAATCTGACACTTACAGTAACGACCCCCGGATGTACAACCAGAACAATAGTAGTACCGGCAGGCAATTGTCCTGTATGCGAGCGACCGACACTCACAGTAGGCATCCCTGAGTGTGATCCGGGCAACGGCACTTATAGTGTTACCTATTACAGTAATGTGACACTAGGAAACATAAGCGCCAGCAGCGGCACAGTGGGTGCATCGAAGGTGACCGGCATTTTGCTTGGCACCAATGTAACAATCACAGCGACCAACGGAGCCAATTGCAGTCAAAGCCTGACGGTAGTCAGTCCGGCGAGCTGTCCGGGCACGGGTGGGTGTGCATACCCGAAACTGACCGTGGGACAACCTTTATGCGGAACATCGACATGGAGTGTGTCTTTCAGTACTGATATAGGAATAGTAAGTACCACATTTGGCACATTAAGCGGCAATAGTATCATCAATATTCCATTTGGACAGAATATCACGGTCACTGCCACGAATGGCAATTGCATATCGAGAGTAAACGTAACTGCTCCGACGAATTGCGGTGTACCATGTGCAAACTCCCCGATCAGCATCAGCGGACCGGTATGTGAGACAAACGGAGCCGGAACATATAGTGTCAATTTCATAGTAGCATCAGGAACGACAGTACAGGCCAGCCAAGGCGTATTGAATGCACCTGCAGGCACAGTGACCGGAATACCAACAGGCGTAAATCTGACACTTACGGTGACGACCCCGGGATGCTTAACCAGAACAATAGTAGTACCGGCAGGCAATTGTCCTGTATGCGAGCGACCGACACTCACAGTAGGCATCCCTGAGTGTGATCCGGGCAACGGCACTTATAGTGTTACCTATTACAGTAATGTGACACTAGGAAATATAAGCGCCAGCAGCGGCACAGTGGGTGCATCGAAGGTGACCGGTATTTTGATTGGCACCAATGTAACGATCACAGCGACCAACGGAGCCAATTGCAGTCAAAGCCTGACGGTAGTCAGTCCGGCGAGCTGTCCGGGCACGGGTGGGTGTGCATACCCGAAACTGACCGTGGGACAACCCTTATGCGGGACATCGACATGGAGTGTGTCTTTCAGTACTGATATAGGAATAGTAAGTACCACATTTGGCACATTAAGCGGCAGAGTATCATCAATATTCCATTTGGACAGAATATCACGGTCACTGCCACCAATGGCAATTGTATATCGAGAGTAAACGTAACTGCTCCGACCAATTGTGGCGTACCATGTGCAAACTCACCGATCAGCATCAGCGGTCCAATTTGTGAGACAAATACCAATACTTATAAGGTTAATTTTTTAGTCCAGAATGGTACAACTATTCAAGCTAATCAAGGGACATTAAATTTACAGACCGGAATGGTAACAGGAATACCGTCAGGAGTTAATCTGACCTTAACTGCCACCACCCCGGGATGTACTACAAGAGTAATTGCAATTCCCGCAGGAAATTGTACTCCTGTCAACGGAAGCATAGGAGATTTTGTATGGCATGATCTCAATGGTGATGGACAGCAAAACTTCGGGGAGCCCGGATTACCAGGAATAATCGTACAGCTTTATAGTATGACTACAGGTTTTGTAGCTCAAAAGACGACCGCAGCCGGTGGGTTATATCTTTTTACAGATGTTCCTCCGGCTAATTACTATTTGAAAATACTACCTCCTGCGGGATGGGATTTGACTTTTCCTGATATAGGAAATGATAATACGGACAGTGATTTCGGAAGCTTCAATGGAGCATCTACCACAGCCACTTTTACACTAAATTCAGGACAAAACAATACTACTATTGATGCCGGATTATTTAAATGTGCAAAAATCGGGCAGCTGGTCTGGTATGATTCAAACAAAAATAATGTGTATGACAGTAAAGAGAATGGTATAAACGGTCTCAGAATTTATTTATGGAAAAATCACTTTGGAACCTGGCGTATCTGGGATCAGACTTTTACGGGTTCTAAACCGGGTTCTCCGTCAGATGATGGCTATTTCAACTTCTGTGCTCCTCCTGGCCAATATTATGTTGAGGTAGTGATGCCGCCGCTTGGACTGGTCAGGGTAGTTCCCAATGTTGGATCCAACAGATCTATTGACAGTGATATTGATAGCCAGGGAAAGACCTATATCTTTAATATTAATTCAGGGCAGATTATTTCTGACCTGGGGGCGGGATATTATCCTATGGCTGTATTAGGTAATCTGGTGTGGAGAGACGAAAATGTCAATGGCAAACAAGATATCGGAGAACCTAAAGTTCCGGGCATTTTGGTTCAGGCAATTGAAATAAATTCAGGGACAGTTGTTGCCAGTGGAGTTACTGACAATGATGGTATTTATACGCTTGATTATCTGGAAAATGCCCAATATTATCTCAAATTTGTTGTTCCAGCCGGGTTTAGTGCTACCATACCGAGAACAACCGTAGATGAGTTGGATAGTGATGTTGACCATAGTTATGGGTTGAATACCACAAGAGCAATGAATATGGAATCCGGTGTGGTAAATAATAATATAGACCTGGGCGTGGCATATGGAGTCTTGCCTGTCATCTGGCTTGATGTAAATGCAAAGCGTTCCGGCGGAGTTAATTCAGTCCAGTGGAAAGTTTCATCAGAGATCAATGTGAGCCATTACATTTTAGAAAGAAAATCAGCAAACGAGCTTGAATTTATTGAAATACAGGGATCTGTCAAAGCCACAAATAATTTTAGTGGTCAATCAATATATAACTTAAACGATGCAGAAATAGATAAAAACCTGACTTATTATTACAGGATAAAGCAAATTGATTTTGACGGAAAGTACAGTTACAGCAATATGGTATATGTAAATGGGGATGTCGGGTTATCTGTAAGTTTGTATCCTAATCCGGCAAGTCAGATGGCTCAGGTTGAATTGACTGGCGATTTTGAAAATACATACTTAGAATTGCTTGACAGTGATATGAGACTTGTAAGGAATTTGAAGGTTGAAAAGAGCATTACCGTATTAGATTTAAATGAAATTGCCCAGGGAGTGTACATTCTCAGGGTAAAGTCAGAGAATCGTGTCTATAAAGATAGCAAGCTGATTGTGATCAAATAATCGAAGGATAAGATTTAATGATTGGAATATTGTAAATGAGAAAAAAGAAAAGCATTATATTTTATCTTTATTTGTTTGCAATTAATTTTGTAGCTGCGCAGGGAGGGATATTAGCTGACACGAAAGAAAATAATGCAGCATCTCAGAGTCGTGAGTTTCCTGATATTTCATTGAAATTGAGGGAAGAAAAAGTTAGTTTTTGGGTTAAAACACTTTCGGAAAAAATGTCTGAAAAGGGTTTTAACAAAAAATTACTAGAAATAACGCCTGATGTAATAAACTTGCAAGACTTTAATCAGACTTCGTACAGAATTAAAGATCAAGGAGTTATAAAGTTTTTGAATGGCGAAAAAATTGTCTTGGTGATGCATTCTTCCCATGATGATGCTGAAATTGGTGATATGATTCTCGCTTTTACTGACAAAGGGGAAATGTTTGCCAATCAGGGCCATGTATGTGGTGGAATAATTCATTTTATAAGGGCATGCGATTGCATTCCAGATTCAAAGGAAGAGTTCTTTAATTATTTTTATTCAGATACTGATGACAAAAAAATGGATAAAATCTGACAGTTTACGGGTTAATGTAAAAGATCCGTGACGCTGGCATCATTTTTGGTTAAGTCAAGATTATAATTAGCATTCTCAGATTTTAGGTTCACTTAAAGTAGTGAAAATAAAATTCTTACATAGAGCACAGGGCCTCGGAACCTTGTGCTTTTTTTATTTCAAAAACTTTGCTAAATTGATCGCATAAGATTTATTGCATCCATTACTATAATATTATACTTATTCATAATATATTTGTCGCATAATGTAAATATACAGGATTATGTCCAACCAAGCATTCAGGGTTCAGGGAAATGCCCGATTATCAGGTTTTATCCAACCGCAAGGGGCTAAAAACGAAGCGCTTCAGATAATAAGTGCAGTGCTTCTGACTGATAAAAAGGTTACTATAAAAAATATTCCCGATATTTTAGACATCAGGAAACAAATCGAATTACTCGAAGGCCTGGGGGTAAAAGTCACCAGGACCAATATCAATGAATATACTTTTCAGGCTGACGACATTGATACAGATCATTTGTCATCACTTGATTATCAGGACAATGCAAAAAAAATACGTGGATCCGTTATGCTGCTTGGTCCATTGCTGGCAAGATTTAAAAAAGCATATCTTCCGAAACCAGGTGGAGATAAGATAGGTCGTCGCAGGCTTGATACACACTTTATTGGATTTCAAAAGCTCGGAGCATCATTCAATTATAATGAATCTGAAGATCAGTATTACATTGGAGCAGAAAAACTAAAGGGTACATATATTTTAATGGATGAAATATCTGTCACCGGCACTGCCAATGTGTTGATGGCAGCAGTCCTTTCAGAAGGTATCACCCAGATATATAATGCTGCTTGCGAACCTTATTTACAGCAATTGTGCAAAATGCTCAATAAGATGGGTGCCAGAATTTCAGGGGTTGGTTCAAATCTGCTTACTATACACGGGGTGGAAACTTTGGGAGGCACTGAACACACCATTCTGCCTGATATGATTGAGATAGGCAGCTTTATTGGTCTGGCTGCTATGACGCAATCAACTCTTACCATTACCAATGTCTCTGTGCCGAATCTGGGTATCATTCCAAATACATTTGAGAAGCTGGGTATTCAAATTGAGATAAAAGGCGATGACCTTTTTGTACCGGCACAGGATATTTATGAAATACAGAGTTTTATCGATGGTTCCATCATGACTATATATGATGCACCCTGGCCGGGTTTCACCCCAGACTTGCTGAGCATAATCCTTGTCGTGGCCATTCAGGCCAAAGGCAGTATTCTTATCCATCAGAAGATGTTTGAGAGCAGATTGTTTTTTGTAGATAAACTGATCGATATGGGTGCGCAAATCATCCTTTGTGATCCACACAGGGCCACTGTCATAGGCTTGGAGAGAAAATCGCAGCTACGTGGCATTCGGATGAGTTCACCGGATATCAGGGCAGGAGTTTCACTGCTCATAGCGGCGCTTTCAGCCAGAAACGAAAGTATTATTTCTAATATCAGTCAGATAGACAGAGGGTATCAGGATATAGACGGAAGATTAAATGCTCTGGGGGCACAAATCGAAAGAATTGAAGAATAGGGCTAAAACATATTTTATCGAATAAACAGGAGGGACCAGTATGATTGGGACCTCCTGTTTTTCTGATATTATATCTCTCCTGACATTATTTTTTCCTGCTGTTCAATACTCTCATCATGGATAGATTTAATCACCCTGGTGACAAAATCTGCTCCGAGGCCATTCTGAGCACCACGATCTATATATTTATGCAGTACTTCTTTCCATCTTTCACTCTGAAGGATGACCATGTTGTTATCTTTTTTATAATTGCCGATTTCACGGGATACCTTCATTCTGGAAGCTAAAATATTCATTATCTCATCATCGATCATGTCGATTTCCTTGCGCAGCCTGTCCAGCTTGGTTTTCTCTTTTTGATTTTTAGGATCTTCGTCCCTTATTATTAAGTCGGCGATCATTTGTCCGTACACTTCAGGCGTTATCTGTTGAGATGCATCGCTCCAGGCTGTGTCGGGAGTAATATGTGATTCAATCATAAGTCCGTCAAAATCAAGATCCATTGCTTTTTGGGCAACTTTGAATAGCATATCTCTTTTGCCACATATATGGCTTGGATCGTTGATCATGGGAACATCTGGCATAGCGGTCTTAAAATCGATGGCTATCTGCCACTGTGGTCTGTTTCGGTAGATTTTTTCGCCGGCTGATGAAAATCCCTTGTGTATCGCCCCAAGTTTTGTCAATCCTGAATTTTGTAATCTTTCCATGCTCCCAAGCCAAAGTGACAAATCAGGATTTATTGGATTTTTTACTAAAACAGGTATATCAACTCCCTTCAGAGAGTCAGCAATTTCCTGTACTGCAAATGGATTTACAGTAGTACGGGCCCCAATCCAAAGCATATCGATTCCGAACTCGAGACATAACTCAACATGTGATGCTTTTGCAACTTCGACGGTTACCGGCAATCCAGTCAATTCTTTGGCTTTTTGTAACCAGGGAAGGCCTTTGGCGCCAATACCTTCAAATGCACCTGGTCTCGTCCTCGGCTTCCAGATACCAGCTCGCAGTATATCTACTTTTCCTGTTTTGAAAAGCCTTATTGCTGTCTGCAGGACTTGTTCTTCAGTCTCAGCACTGCAAGGCCCCGCTATAAGGATTGGCCTTTTTCCGTTATTCATCCAATTCATGATTTTTTGATTTTAATTCTTATTAGTTATTTATAAATTATTAATTCAATATTCGTTTTATCTGATTGCTCTCATTCATCAATCTTTCAGTTCCTGATATATCATTTTTGTCGATCATGTTTCTGAAATTCTGAAGATGTACAATATAGCTATCCAGTGCTTCCAAAAGATATTTTCTATTTTTACCGAAAATTGCAGACCATGTTTTAGGGCTGCTTTTTGCCAGCCTTACTGTACTTGCAAATCCTGTTCCAGCCAGATTAAAAATCTGCTTTTCATCTTTTTCAATATCCAAAACTGTCAAACCCAGCATAAATGAACTGACATGAGACAAATGGGAAACGTAGGCAAGATGTTTATCATGTTCTGACGGAGACATAAAAGTAGTTGTCATGCCCAAACTTTCAAAAAGCCTGAGTGCAGTATCCAATGCATCGGATGCAGATTTATCTGCTTCGCAAATGATATTTTTTTTGTCCCGAAAAAGTCCACTTTGTGCTGCGGCAGGCCCCGAAAATTCAGTACCAGCCAATGGGTGACAAGCGACAAATCTGTTTCTTTTTGGATGATTTTCCACGGAACGACATATTTCGGCTTTAGTCGAACCAACATCAATCACAGTCGTATCCGCATTTATTTTATCAAGTAATTCCGGCAATAATAATTCGATTTTATTTACAGGGATGGATACGATTACAATATCAGCATTTGCTATGCCCGAGTTAAAATCTGAAGATTCATGTATGAGTCCCAGGTCGAGTGCTTGTTTTACATGATCTTCAGATGCATCAATTCCATACACCTTTACATTAAGTTGAGACTTGAGATCTTTGGCTATCGAACCACCTATTAACCCTAATCCAATGACAGTAATATTCATATATTGGTGTTTAGATGGCTGTTTTCAACATTATCAGTTATTAATCCCTGTCTTATTCTTTGTAAAGCAAGCCTAATATCATCTTTCGAACTGCACAATGAAATCCTTAAATATTTGTCACCGTTGGCCCCAAAGATGTGACCGGGAGTAATAAATACCCTTGAATCATAAAGAATTTGATTTGTCAAAGTTTCAGAATCAAGATTATTCTCTTTGATTTTTCCCCAAACAAATAATCCGGCTCCGTCGGTATCAAATTCAAGATCCAACTCAAGCATGATTTCACAAGCTGCTTCTTTTCTTTCAAGATATTTTTCGTTCAGGTCCTCAATCCATTCTTTTCCTAAGGATAAAGCAACAGCAGCAGCTTCCTGCACCGGCTTAAACATACCTGAATCCATATTGCTCTTAAATGTCATAATAGTATCTATATACGGTTTTGAGCCAATAAAAGCACCTACACGCCATCCGGCCATATTATAACATTTGCTCAACGACACAAGCTCAATGGCACATTCTTCTGCACCGGAAACATTAAATATACTCAATGGATGATCATTCAATATAAATGTATAAGGATTGTCATGGCATATCAGAATATTGTACTCTTTAGCGAAAGCAACCAATTCTGTAAAAAACCGAACGTCAGCTTTTGCTCCGGTCGGCATATTTGGATAGTTTATCCACATAAGTTTAACCTTACTCAAGTCTCGCTCACGCAATTTGGAGAGATCAGGTTTCCAGCCCAATTTTTCTTCAAGCGACATTGGAATCGGGATACCACCGGCCAATCTGGTGCACATGGAGTACGAAGGATACCCGGGATCAGGTACGAGAACTTGGTCACCCGGATTGATAAATGACATACTGGCATGCATGACACCCTCTTTGGAACCAATGAGGGGCAATATTTGAGTTTCCGGATTTACCTCCACATCAAAATGGTTTTTATACCAACCTGAAAACGCTTTGCGTAGATTAGGAATGCCTTTGTAGGACTGATATTTATGTGCGTCAGGTAAACTTAATGCCTGACAAAGGGTATCTATAACTATTTGCGGTGGCATGAGGTCGGGACTACCTATGCCCAAGTTTAGCACTTGTTTTCCACCATCTTTGTTCATACTGTCTATTTCTGCCAACTTGCGTGCAAAATAGTACGTAGTTACATCATCCAGTCGTTTTGCTGCTGAAATCATTTTATTGATAAATTTTGTTGGTTTTCGATAATTGAGGCAATATCAGCCCTCTTATAAATTCCGGTTTCTTCATATTCAAAAGTTAGATTTAACAAATCATCCTTAAGACCCAGATATTGTGCGATATGATCAAACTCAATGTCAATATGAAAAAAATACTCCCTGAAACTTCCTATGACAGGGAATGACTGTAATTTGCTCATATTGAGATTATGATCTTCGATCACCTGAAGCACCTTCAGTAGCTGACCTTTTTTGTCAGGTACCCTGATATAGACAGAAGCTTTGTCGGCTTCGCTTGGGACAGGTGTTTTTGCCCTGTTGACTATGAAAAAGCGTGTATAATTAGTTTTATTGGTTTCAATGGAAGGGGCCAGATTTTCCAGGCCGTAAATATCTGCTGCTTCAGCACTGGCAATGCAGGCTCTTGATTTTTTATTTCTTTCGGCCACCAATTGTGCACTCAGGGCTGTATCTTCAGATTCTACCAGTTTCCAATGGTGATATTGATTGAGAAACTGCCTGCATTGATTTATAGCCATAGGGTGGGATGCCACTTCCTTAATGTCCTCGAAGGTAGTACCTTTAAGTACCAGCAAATTGTGTTTTATTCTGAGATAGATTTCACCAGAAACCCAAAACTCATTTTCCCGCAATATTCTGTAATTCTGAAGTATTGTTCCGGCAATTGAGTTTTCAATAGCCATAACTGCCACATCAGCCTGACCGGATCTTAATATTTGACCCAAAATGTCAAAAGAGTCAGCGGGAATCAATTCAAGTTTTCTTCCTGGCCAAAACCTGCTTGCAGCCACATCATGGAATGAACCCTGATATCCCTGAATAGCCACTTTTAAAATATGCTGTGAATCCACGCTTTTATTATTTTACAAGTATATAAAACTAAAAAAGGAGCCTGTTTTTGTAACAGAACTCCTTTTATATTATTGATACATTACCTACAAAAGCCCTGTTACTTTATCTCACAGAAATAAAAGTAGTAAAAACAGAATGCAGAAAATGTAGAATGAATACGTTTCATGCCGCAAACTTATTAGTTCAATGTTTATTATCCAAATGAATTATGCCAAATTTTTAATTTTTATTGAAAATATTCAAAGAAATGTGATTTTACAGAATGAATTGTGGAAATTAACCTGTAAAAATAAATATCGTGTTATGCTTTTTGGATCATTTTATATTCGTCAAAAAAGGTTGACGTAGCCAAAATGGATTTTCATTTTACCGTAATCAATTGGCTTACCCTGATTTCTGCCGGCACCAAATGAAAGGTTGAAAATTCCGGCAGGTGTGCTGAAATTAAGTCCCATGCCAACGCCCAATACAGGATCATTTTTTTCAACACCATCAATAATAATGTGGGTTACACCGAAATCAAAAAATGGAAGCGTTAGATAGGAGTTCTGATCAAAAAGAATTCTGAACTCCAGGGTGCCAAAAAGGTATTTATCAGTAAAAATACTCTCCTCATCAAATCCGCGTAATATTTTATTGCCGCCAATGCGCATTAATTCGTTAGGTCTTAGGACTTGTTGATTATATCGCATCGCACCTGACAAGCCGGCTTTTAAAGCTGCCCAATTTTTTACCGGAATGTAATAAGATCCGATAAAATCCATTTCCAATTGGAGTGTTTTAAGCCTTAATGAGTCATAGCTGTTTTCAAATCCTTCAACATCCAGAATTTGCCTGTTTGGATTGATTTTTTTTGTTCCGGCTACAATATTTAAGGTGGCTTCATAGCCACGGGAAGGGTTAAATCTATAATCGAGTTGTCGGATATTAAGTCCTAATCCAGCACCGGAATATGAAATATCCAGATTTTGAGGAAGTTTGCGCGAAGTACTTATCTCCTGAATATTTACATCTAACAACACGGATGACCTGTAACTTCCATAGAACTTTAAATTATTGAATCCACCGAAAAGGTATTGTACCCCACCATCAAAATAGATATCCAGATTGCTGGTAGCATTTTTATATAACCTGAAATCTATGTGACTTCCCACAGGCAAACCAGCCACATAAGGGACTGTAGATTTTATCAGCAACTCCAGATTTTCAGGTTTCAATCGTTTGAACTGGAAAAAGGAATACTCTCCCTGATTCAGAGCATTATTAAGCTCTGCTGTAAAATCACCGGTAATATTCCATTTTCTTTCACCGTTGACAGTCTGGGGCAATATACCGATCAAAAAATCAAATCTGCTTGCAGGCTTAGGGTCGGGAGCTATAATTAATGAAGCTTTATCATTTATAAATCGGACATATGGTGGTGATCTTTGCTCAACAAACTGTAAATCGCCTATCCTCTTTGCAGCACGATTTACCTTATCATGCCCATACAAGTCGCCTGGATGAATATCAAGAAGCCTTTTCATAAAATGACTTCCCATATTTAGTTTTCCCTCAAATAAGATTGAATCAAAGTAGATTTTTTTACCTTTTTCCAATCTTAATACAGCATTCAGTTTTCCATCAGACACAGATACAGAATCAAATCTGGCAAATGCAAATGGATATCCGTTATTGGCTTCATGATAGACCAATGCTTTAAGATAATTATATATTATCAGAGAATCAGGAATGGAGTTTTCGAGACTTGTCCTCTTGAGACCACTTTCTTCTGCAATTGCTTTTTGTTCTTCAGTTAATCGGATTGAGCCAATTGAGTACCCTGATCCCTTGTAAATTTTTACATAACACGTATCGTTGATGTAATAAATACTATCCGTATTGGCGTGGATGAAACCGGCAGCATGCAGGCGCATGATGTGCTGAAATATGGCCGTTTTAATTTTAAGTGAATCTTTGCGCTGACTGAATACTACGGTTTCATGCCCGATATCGTCGGATTCAGTTATATAAACCAAAATGGATTTTTGTCCTGACATTGGGACACAGCTCCCAAAAATGAAGAATATAAAGATTATCTTTGCCTGAAATATTACGACTTTATGCAATAAGTGTTCTCTCATTTATTTTTCGCATCACGGCGATAAAAAGTTTATAAACTTGTATTATTAACGAAATTACAAAATGTCTGGTATATATATACACATACCTTTTTGCAAACAGGCTTGCCACTATTGTAATTTTCATTTTTCCACATCCTTGAGATTGAAAGATGAAATGATAAATGCTATCTGTAAAGAGATAACCCTCAGAAAAAACTACTTGGCGAATAACATATTGAATTCTATTTATTTCGGAGGTGGCACTCCTAGTCTCATGAATGCCGATGATTTATCAAAAATATTTGAAACCATCAATAAATATTTCCAATGGTCACCAGAATCAGAAATTACTTTAGAAGCCAATCCGGACGATGTTGACAATAAAAAGCTAAAAATATTCAAAACTTATGGCATAAACAGATTAAGTATTGGAATTCAGTCTTTTTTTGACGCAGATCTGAAATGGATGAATAGGGCACATAATTCAAAAGAAGCCCTTGATAGTATTAAAGTGGCACAGGGTGAAGGTTTCAGCAATATTTCGATTGACCTAATTTATGGAAGCCCCACCACAAGCGATGATATGTGGAAAAAAAATATTGAGTTGGCTCTGGAATCAGATGTTCCTCATATTTCTTCATACTGTCTGACTGTGGAAGAAAAAACCGCTCTTTTTCATCAGATACAACATAAAAAAACGACTGCTCCTGACCTGGAACGGGCAAATATCCAGTTTGATGCCCTGATAAAATCGCTCACTTCTGCTGGATTTGATCATTATGAAATATCTAATTTTGCTAAAAAGCATCATATAGCTATTCACAATACCAATTACTGGAAAGGACAGTCTTATTTAGGAATTGGTCCATCTGCACATTCATACAACGGTCAAAGCAGGTCCTGGAATGTCGCCAACAATAAGAAGTATATTGATTCTATAAACAAGGAAATTCTTCCAATAGAAACGGAATTTTTAACCCCTTCCATCAGGTATAATGAATATATTATGACCGGATTGAGAACCATGTGGGGAGTAAACAGTGATGAAATTTCGGTCTTAGGTGACATGTACAGAGTTCATTTTTTATCAAATATAGTGAAAGAAATAGATAGTGGACTTGTACATATCTGTGACGATCAGTATGTTTTAACAGAGCGCGGCAAATATTTTGCTGACCGGATTGCCATGAATTTATTTTTTGTAAATTGACTTAAAATATACAGTTCTGAAAAAATCCAAAATAAATCACATAAAATATATTAGAAACAAATCTAATTTATAAAAGAACTTATAATCAGGAAACTAATTCTGATTCCTTTATCCCGACCGTTCATATATACTTCAGCACAGAGTCATATAATTAGTTCGACACAAAATATGGCATGTAAATTGCATTTAATCTATTGGATTATTGTTCATAGCAATTTTATTTTTTATTACCAATAAATTTTACACGACATGGCCACAAGAGCTGTAATAGCTGATCAACAGAAAATGTTTACTGAAGGAATACAGTCTTTACTTAGTGATCTGAAGTTTCCTCCTGTTAAAATCATTGGGATAGCATACAGTTTTGAAGAGCTGAATAAAATGACAGAAATGCCGATAGATCTTCTCATTCTTGAGTTGTCTCTGATTGAAGCCAAAGGGTCTTCTTATATTTCTGAATTGAAGAAGGCACAACCTGGTATAAGAATTATTGTATTGAGCAACTATGGTGAGCCTCATCTGGTGAGAGATGCATTTATTCAGGGTGCCGATGGATATGTACTTAAGTCAAACCACTCACTTGAGCTGATACAATGTATAGATCAGGTACTGGAAGGTAAAACATATATGGCTGACGGCATCAGATTGGCACCGGAGTTTGACAAGCAAAAAAAGCAAACAAATATTGAAAAACAAAAAGTCTATGAAGATAGATATTTATTAAGACAAAAGCTGACGCCGAGAGAAAAAGAGATTTTATCCCAGATCGTCCAGTTTAAAAACAATAAAACGATAGCACAGGAATTATACATAAGTGATCAGACAGTATCGGCACACCGCAAGAGAATAATGAAAAAACTCGGGGTGAACAACACTGTGAATCTAATAAAATTTTCATTGGATCACCAATTGGTATAGTTTTTGTCATCAACGATAAATAATCCTTTTTTAAACCCCGGCATCCCCTTTCCGGCTAATTGTAACAGTATTCTCTTTAAAATAGGTCTGAGATAAATTTGGAATCATTTTTAGTTTATAATTAAATCAAATTATCTCATGAAATCGGAGAAATTTACACTTACAAACCATACTGGTTTTGGTAGGTTTATCAAAATGAGTATGCTGTCAGCGATGCTGACATTATGGTACTCCGGACTTCAGGCCCAAGCACCCAGTTGCCCATTAGCTTGTAATAACCTGGTCCAGGTATCCATGGATGAAACCTGCGTTGTTCCCATCACGTATGACATGATGCTGGAAGGCGAAGGTCCTTTCTCATGTAATTATCAAGTAGAAGTTCTTGGCCTCAACGGGCAGGTGCTAAGCACAAGTCCAAATGTAACCAGAGCAAATATCGGACAGACGCTTACAGTCAGGATCAGATTAGGAGCCAACTCATGTTGGGGACAAATCAAAATAGAGGACAAATTACCACCGGTGATTACTTGTCCTAATCCCATAACCCTGAGTTGTTATGACCTGACAGAGTTCGGAAAACCCGTGGCTACAGACAATTGCGGAGGAGTACTCGCATCTAGTTTTGTTACCACTCTTTCAGATGTGACTCAGGATCTCAATTGTGATCCGAATTACAGGGCTAAAAGAACCATAAGATACCAGGCCAGGGACTCCATTGGAAATCTATCACCTATATGTGACAGGGTTATCTGGTACAGGAAAATCACCCTTGACAGTATTAATTGTCCATTAAATTATGATGGAACACCCGGTAACAATAATCATCTATCATGTGATGGTACATATAGGACTTTGCCAGGGGTTAAACTGACGTGGGACGCTAATGGTAATAAATATCCGGATGTAGCTGAGACAGGATATCCGTTTTTTGACAGCGACCCAACTGCGGCTATCGGAACTATTTTAGGCATGCTCAATAACAATACACTTTGTAAGATAAATGTTACATTTACTGATACCAAAATACCAATTTGCGCTCATAGTTTTAAAGTATTGAGAGTTTGGTCTATTTTGGACTGGTGTACAGGTACCATAAAATCTTGTAACCAAATATTAAAAGTTATTGATGATGAAGGACCAATTCTTACTGAGAAAGAGAAAGTTACTTCACCATTCTGTGCGTCAGGAGCTGGAGATGTCATTGCATCAGATCCTTATACCTGTACTGCCACATGGACCGTTGATTTCTCTAAGATTGTGATCCTTGTAACTGATTGTGACACCAACCAAAAACCAGCTTTTACGGTTAAATTTAAGCGATCACCGAATTCAAATGACCCCGATAGGTGTAACCTTGACCCATATCCTGAAGTTCCTTTTATATCCAGTAATGGGGTAACCAAAGTATTGGGAACACCGGGTGTAATTACAGGAGCAGACAGATACAGAATCGAGGGAATGCCCCTTGGTAGAACCTGGGTGAGATTTTATGTCAAAGACGCTTGTGGAAACGAAACTATAACTACAACAGAAATAGATGTAATCGATAAAACACCTCCGGTGGCAATATGTGACGAATATACAGTAGTGACGTTGTCAAATAATGGCTTCGCAAGAGTATTTGCCTATACATTTGATGATGGATCTCATGATAATTGCACTCCGGTTGGATTTCAGGTATCAAGGATGAATGCAGGTTGTGGCAATCGGGACGAGGATCCAATATCTCAAACAACACCTGGCAGATATGTTCAGTTTTGTTGCGACGATTTGAACAGACAGGAAGTTGATGCTAACAGAGACGGAAGGATTGATGCCCTTGACAGAGGATATTTACAAGTGATTCTGACAGTATGGGACGATGCCAATCAGGACGGTAAGTTCGGTCCTCCATTTGCAAATCCAAACTATACAGACAATAGTAATACATGTATGGTTCTGATCAAAGTCGATGATAAGGTTCCGCCATTTATAAAATGTCCGGCTGATAAAACAATCGCATGTGGTGCGGATACTACCTTAACCACAGCGGAAAGACCTGTTTGGTCCACCACTGCGCTTAGTACCCCTTATTTTACCGACAATTGTAGTGCTACAATGGTTTGGAGAAATGCAGGTACAATAGACAATTGCGGTCAGGGTGTCATCACAAGAACCTTTACAGTAACAGATGGCGGCGGAAGAACAGCAACATGTATCCAAACTATCACCGTTAGAAATAATACTCCGTATAATGGTCCGGTTACGGTCAGCACCGAACCGCTGGTATGGAAAAATCTGGAGCATAGAGAGATTAAAGGATGTTTGACAGTTGATACGGCTCCCGCTAAAACCGGAGTTCCGGATTTAGGTGTCACCACATGCAGTTTGGTAGCTTATACTTATGAAGATCAGGTATTTCCTTTTGTAGAAGGCGTATGTTTTAAAATACTCAGAAAATGGACTGTAATAGACTGGTGTAAGTTTAGTCCAAATAAGGACCCGAATGGCAGCACATACCCATCTACACCTATTCAGGGTATCAATATGTGGTCTTATGTACAGATAATAAAAGTCTCTGAAGATCAGAAGCCGGTAATAGCTACCTGCTCTAAAGCAGATACTGACGTATTCGGTGATAATTGTAATGGATTTGTAGAATTGAAAAACAGTGCTACTGATTGTACACCTGCAGCCCAATTGAAATGGTCATATGTTATAGATCTAAACAATGATGGTATCGGGGCGAATATAACCGGCACAACCAATGACGCTTCCGGTACCTTCCCGACAGGAACCCATAAAATCATCTGGACGGTAGAAGATATGTGTGGCAATCAAGCTACTTGTATGTACACGTTCAGTGTGTTGGACAAAAAGAAACCGACACCATACTGTATATCACAACTAACGACCGTGGTAATGCCCACTTCAGGTGCCATCGACATTTGGGCAAAAGATTTTGACAAAGGCTCTACAGATAATTGCCCTTTAGTCGGATGTGGACTTCAGTTTACATTCGGTGGAGCGAGAGCGATACAAAGTCAAATAGGATCTGTGCACTACTTTAAAGGAAATCAGATTTCTTCCAGTATTACTGAATACAATCAAGGTTTATCTCAAAAATGGGATCCTTCAAAATGCTCATCTTCAAAACTTTATTTATGTACCAAAGTGGGAGTTAATAAAGAAGACATGAGCGTTTGGGATGCAGCAGGTAATACAGATTATTGTACAGTGACACTCAATGTGCAGGCCAATGGAACAGCATGTTCTGGAGCGAGACTGGCAGGAAATGTGGGTACGGAGAAAAATGATATGATCAAAGATGTTCAGATCATACTTCAGAACCTGAATAGCCTCGAGAGTACATCGGTCAAAACCAATAGTGCAGGCCATTATGAGTTTACAAATATACCTGAGAATGTGGGATACAAAATTGTACCGGATAAAGATGATGACCATATCAATGGAGTTTCAACATTGGATCTGGTTATGATTCAAAGACATATTCTGGATATTGAAAAATTTAATTCTGCTTATAAATATATAGCAGCTGATGTAAATAATGACAACAGAATTACTGCAGGTGATCTAGTAGAATTGAGAAAACTTATACTGGGCATTTACCCAAACTTCCCAAATAATAAATCATGGAGATTTTTGGACAAAACGATAGTTATACCTGATATTACCAACCCTTGGGGAGTAAACGAATACATCACGGTGTCAAACTTTAAGACATCCATACTTGAAAACCATTTTATGGGAATAAAAGTAGGAGACCTTAATTCGTCCGCTGTGGTAAATGCCAACGCACCTCTGATCACAGAAGGCAGAAGTAAGCATCTGACCCTGATCACTCAGAATAAGGACTATATCGTTGGACAGTCGGTCAAAATGGATATCACAGCAGAAAATTTTGTGAACATAGCCGGAGCTCAGGGTACGTTTGAATTTGACGCATCTTCACTGGAATTCAGTCATGTTGTACCAGGTGAGATGAACCTGAATAGTGATAACGTTAATGCTCTGCAAGCTAAAAATGGAAAATTATCTTTCAGCTGGAATGACTTTAACGGGATAACAATACCGGAAGGAAAGGTTCTATTTACCATAGAATTCAGAGCAACTGCGAATAGTACGGTCGAAAGATCAATCAAAATTACATCTGATATCACCAAAGCCGAAGCTTACACAAAAGACTTGAGTGAAATCAATATGAATCTTTCAGTAAGAACAGGTAATTCAGATGAGAAGGTATTTGTTCTGGAGCAGAATAATCCAAACCCTTTCACATCAAATACAACAATCAGTTTTAATCTGCCAGAAGCAGGACAAGCTAAATTGACTATATTTGATATCACTGGTAAAGTGTTAAAGACAATAACGAACAATTATCATAAAGGAAGAAACGAATTGATCATTAATGCAGAAGAAATTAATGCCCAGGGAGTTATGTTTTATGAATTAGAAAGCAATGGTATAAAAGCAACTAAAAAAATGATATACCTGAGCAAGTAGAGATTTAATCTTTAAACTTAAAATATTCAGAAAGCCCGGATACCAATGGTAAACGGGCTTTTTTTTTCATTTATGTGAATTAAAAATATATGTTAGAATGATTTGTATGTACCTGGAATATAGATCGAAGCTCTTTTGGAAGTTCATAGCAATAGCATATTGCTGAGAAGGAGATGAAGAAATCGAAGATGTCCAATTGGTTATACCACCACAGACGGTTCAAATATAAAATTGACAAGTGATTAGAGTTTCAATAACTTGAACAGGAATTAACAATATGTTTTAAAATTACTTCATTAGCTGCAATTCCAAAAAAAACAGAAAAATATGTTCGAGTATTAAATATTTTTAGGTAGTTTTGTCAAAGAAACTTTTGCAGCACTTTTTTGTTAGATTTACGACAGTTTCCCTTCTTTTAGTATTTTTCAATATATTTGGCTTATTATTTGTATTAAATTGTAATGGTTTAGTCAAAGTATCGTTTTAGCTTTGCCTATACCCCAATAAATGCAATGTATAGTAAGTTAATAGGAAATTTATGCTTAATTTTGTACCTACAATTTAAAAAAATTTAAATCATTCCGATATGAGGAAAATCTTAATTACAATTTTCACAGGACTGTTTATGCTTATCCAAAATGCGCATGGTCAGATGACTTTGACTATGTCCAATATAGAGGTGGATCAAAATGCCCAGGCAACAGTTGATGTGACCGTCAGTGGATTTACAAATCTGCTAGGTGTTCAATACTCGATAAATTACGACTCTACCATTCTGACATTTGTAAATACGACTAATTTTTCAGCATCATTGCCCGGATTATCATCTGCAGCAGTATCAGGACCTAACGGGGTAGGTGTAAAAAAAAGGGCAGATTACTTTTTCGTGGTTTGATCAGCTGGGCACGGGAAAATCCCTTACGAATGGAAGCAGATTATTTACTATTGTATTTTCAGCATCCGGCGCCAAATGTAAAAAGTCAGATATAATAACAAGCGGAATACCCAGGGCCATTGAAATTTTAGACTCAAACCTGCAACCTGTCAACCTTATAAATACCAAAGGATCAGTCTCAATAAAATGCGATACAAATCCTGTAGATAACTGTGTCAGTCCTGTTTGTTCAAATGCAAGCAATCTGACATTTATTGGTGCGTCAGTTACCGCTGAAAAAGGTAAAACAATCTGTGTTCCCATTACTGTCAAAAACTTTAATATGATGCAATCCGGTCAGGGTAGTATCAAATGGGACCCCACTATTCTTCAGTTTACTGAGGTAAAAACACCTTCATCAGGAGGAATTCCGGGATTTAGTGGAGGATTTAATTCTAACAATGCCCCATCAGGTGAATTCAGATTTCTTTGGGCCAACGACAACCCGGTTGTCCCACTGACCCTCGCTGACAACACGGTTATTATGGAGTTGTGTTTTAAAATACTTGGAGGCAAAACTCAAACAGGATGTATTCAAATAGGCCAGGGAGCACTTCCTACTTTTTGGGAAAATAATACTGCTACAATACCTGTGTGTTTTACTTATGGAAAAGTAACTATAACCGAAGCACCACCACAAGGTGCAGTTGTAGTAAGAGTTGGGACAATAAATGGTCAGGTAAATGAAACTGTTTGTGTAGATGTTTCAGTAGAAAATTTTACTTCAATACTGGGTGCTACGGTAGTATTCGCCTGGAATGCTGATCAATTGGAATTTGTGAAAACG
Source organism: Saprospiraceae bacterium (assembly GCA_016722285.1). Lineage (GTDB taxonomy): Bacteria > Bacteroidota > Bacteroidia > Chitinophagales > Saprospiraceae > OLB9. The sequence continues at coordinate 52,284 of JADKGI010000015.1, read as the reverse complement.
GATAAATACGATTTGACTGGTCTGAATTCTTCTGCCTTTTCAAATACAGCAAGTACATTAAGTTTTCAATGGCTTTCCGGTTCAAACGCCACCACAAAAGCCGATGGTAGTAAAATTTTCCAGATATGTTTCAAATTAAAACAATGTCTTCCATCTATGGCTGTCAATATAACCGGAACGCCGGATATAGTCGGAGACGGAAGTGTGCAGTTATCCAGTCAGGGTGTTGGTGGCTCAGTAACATGTGTCACACAGGCCGGATGTAGTGCGACCTGTGCTTTAGGAACCATAACAAATGCAAGTTGTAATGGAGCGACTGACGGATCTGTCACATTGAATGTAACTGGTACTAATCTCGGCAATCACAATATAGTATGGAAAAATGCTGCTGGTACGATTGTAAAAGCAGCGGCTCCTGTTACATCAGGAACAAATCTTACCGGTATCGCTGCAGGTGTATATACATATGAAATCACCTTTAATGGTACATCCTGTTGCTCCGGTACTGCCACAGTAACACAGCCAACATCAATAACTATCCCAACCTCAGGTGTTATCACCAATGCACAATGCGATGCCAAAGGAGCCATCAATATCAGCACAACGTCAGGAGGCAATGGTGGGTTTGCCTATGCCTGGACTCCGGATCAGGGGAACAATGGTAATCTGACTAATCTGAACGCAGGAACATATTCAGTTACAGTAACAGATTCAAAAGGATGTAAGGCCAATACGAGCTTTACAGTAACAAATACTCCATCACAAATAGTAATACCAACTATTGCAGTAACGAATGCTCAGTGTGACGCCAAAGGAGCCATTAATCTCACTGGCATAACCGGGGCAAGCGGTACATTAACCTATGCATGGACTCCGGACCAAGGAAATAATAGTAATCTGACAAATCTGAATGCCGGAACATATTCGGTTACAGTGACAGATTCAAAAGGATGTAAGGCCAATACGAGCTTTACAGTAACAAATACACCATCACAAATAGTAATACCAACTATTGCAGTAACGAATGCTCAGTGTGACGCCAAAGGAGCCATTAATCTCACTGGCATAACCGGGGCAAGCGGTACATTAACCTATGCATGGACTCCGGACCAAGGAAATAATAGTAATCTGACAAATCTGAATGCCGGAACATATTCGGTTACAGTGACAGATTCAAAAGGATGTAAAGCTTCTTCTACATTTACAGTAGAAAATCAGGCTTCTCAAATGGCCATACCATCCGCTAATGCAGTGACCAATGCCCAATGCGAGGAAAAAGGATCTATCAATATCGCCGGAGTAACCGGAGGAAACGGGACGTTAGCTTATGCTTGGACACCTGATCAGGGCAACACCGCCAATCCAAAAAATCTGAATGCCGGATCATATTCTGTTACGGTGACAGATTCAAAGGGATGTAAGGCATCTTCTACGTTTACAGTTCAGAACCTGCCTTCTCAGATTGCAATTCCTGCATCCAGCGTTGTGAAAAATGCACAATGTGATGACAAAGGTGCCATAAATATAAGTGGTGTAACCGGAGGTATCGGGGCATTAACCTATGTCTGGACACCAGATCAGGGCAATACTGCCAATCCGACTAATTTGAATGCCGGAACCTATTCAGTCACAGTGACCGATTCAAAAGGATGTAAGACATCTTCGACATTTACTGTCCAGGATGTTCCATCACAAATGGTCATACCATCAGCAAATGTTATAAAAAATGCACAATGTGATGACAAAGGTGCTATAAATATAAGTGCAGTTACTGGTGGAATAGGTTCATTGACATACAATTGGTTACCTACACAGGGAAATACTTCAAATCCAACAAATCTGAACCCCGGAACCTATTCTGTCACTGTTACAGATTCCAAAGGATGTAAGGCTTCATCAACTTTTAATGTCATCAATGTCCCGTCTCAGATAGTGATACCAAGTGCAAACGTCGTAACCAATGTAGGTTGTAATATAAAGGGATCCATAAATCTTAGCGGTATTTCTGGCGGCTCCGGAACATTGTCTTATAAGTGGACAAATGATCTCGGCAATATTGCTAACCCCACAAATCTGAATATTGGAACATATACTGTGACGGTTTCAGATTCTAAAAATTGTACTGCAGTAGCGTCATTTTCCATTATTGATAGTCAACCTGACTTAAACTTGTCGCCTGTAGTTAGCAACGTGAAGTGCAAGGGCGGATCAAATGGATCAATTCAGATTAATATAACTGGTGGTTGTCCGAATTTTACCTACAATTGGACAGGAGGATTATCAGGAGCTAATCCACAAAACTTGAAGGCGGGTATATATACTGTTACCGTTACAGATGCTGCCAGTCCTTCCAAAACAAAAACGACTTACAGTCACTGTAACAGAACCTGCAGGAGATCTGAGTATTTCACGTACCGGAACAGTTGAAGCTCCAACAACAATATCAGCTGACGGCAAAATTTCATTAAATATTTCTGGGGGTACCCCAAATTATAAAGCTATTTGGTCAGGTCCCACTACAATTGCAGACGGCAATACTGCGGGTGTCCTTGATGCCAATAATCTCAAAGCCGGGTCGTATAACATTACTGTCACAGACGCTAACGGTTGTTCAACAGCAAGATCAAATATTGTCATAGGAATACGTGCTCCTGTCGAGACGGCTCCTAAGTTAGGATCTGCCGGTGTTTCATCCAGTTTTAATGGCTTTGGTGTTCCTTGTTTTGGTGATAGTGGCGGCGCTATTACAGCGAAGTTGTCTGAAGGATCCTTCCCTATCACAGCCACACTTAAATCCGGAGCTACGACAGTCAGAAATATTCAGGTCAATAGTGCCGACATTTCATTTACAGGTCTTGTGGCCGGAAGCTATACTATTGAATTTTCCAATGGTAAGGGTACAGTGACATCCAATCCTATTGTGATAACACAGCCATCAAAACTAGTGGGTGCTGAAAAAATTAATTGTTCTCAAAAAGGAAAGAGTGATGGCAATATTGAAATCAATATGAATAATACCGGAGCCGGAAAATATGGATTTTCATGGTTTGGGCTTTCTGATGTGGATAATGTTGTTGAAAATCTTGCCAAAGGCTTTTATAATGTTACAGTAACTGACGCTAATAATTGTGAACTTAGAATTACAAATTTAGAAGTTAAAGATTGTGTAATAGAAGGAGCGTGCAATACAGCGATTGATGTTATTACTCCAAATGGGGATGGAATCAATGATTTATTTATAATTAATTGTGTGGATGACAATCCATCAGACCTGACTGTTTTTGACAGATGGGGCAGGACTGTTTTTACTGAAAGTAATTACAATAACACCTGGCAGGGAGTCGATTCAAAAGGTGAAAACCTGAAAGAAGGTGCCTACATTTGGGTCTTAACTGTCAATTTCGGACAGGGGAGACGTGAAATATATAAAGGTACTGTAACGCTACTCAGGGGTAAATAATATATAATCAGCTTCTTCAAAATAGAATAGAATATGAAAACGAATAATATTTTAAAAACATTTCTGGTTGCTTCGGCATTAGTATTATATGTCACCGGGGCTATTGGTCAGACGAGATACTTTGATGAAAGGTATATCTATACGCAGGCCCAGCTTAATCCGCAACTGATCAATCCGGGTGCTTTTGGCTCAGCTTTAAAGCAACAGATACTGGTCAATTATCGAAATAAATGGTCCGGAATAGATGGTGCACCACGTACTTTGACTCTTTCTTACAATGGACCCGTGGGTAACAGACTTGGAGTAGGTGTAAGTATTGTCTCAGATAAATTTGGCTCATTAGAAACAACAAAGGGCGCTCTGGGGTTAAGTTATATGATTAAGTCAGAGACAAACCAAATAGGTTTTGGTTTGTCTGCCGAATATATCAAGCATGGTCTTTCAGGATTTGGAAATGCAGATCCAAATGATCCTGTCATCAATTTAGCGTTGGGGGGAGCAGAATATTTTGACGCTTCATTTGGTATTTATGGAATATATATGGACAGACTTACATACGGAATAGCTATACCATCAGCTGTAAGTGCCCGAATCAGCAATGTGGATGTACAAAGTACTGACAGAGAAGTAGGTGTTATTTTGCAATTCGGATATAAACTGGATATACAGCAGGATATCACAATGACTCCTGGTATCATCATGAAGAGATTAGCAAATGTGCCTGCTCACATTGATATGAACCTTAACTTTGGGTTCCTTCAGGATAAGCTCATAGCAGGCATCAATTACACTCTTGGAGCTGACAAGAGACTTGGATTTCTAATCGGAACTAAGGTAGAAAAACTCAACCTTTTCTATTCATACAATACATCATCAAACCAGATACAAGACTACAATAATGGATCCCACGAACTTACATTGGGTATAAATTTTGGAGGTAAATAAGAAGATATTAAAATAACTATAGGTTAATAAAAGGAAGCTGATACAACAATATCGGCTTCTTTTGTTTTAATGGATATGTAAATGAAAATCAATGGACAATTCTATTTGTTTTGCTCAAAAGTCAGATGCAGATGATAAATTGGCATCCTTTCGGGAGAAGTTCTTTATACCTAAGCATAAAAATGGAAATGATGTCATTTACATGTGTGGCAACAGTCTGGGCCTTATGCCAAAAAGTGCTGAAAAGTATATCCACAACGTTTTAGAAGACTGGAAAAACCTGGCAGTAGAAGGTCATTTTTATGGCAAGAACCCATGGATTCCTTATCATGAGGTTATTGGCAGGTCAATGGCATCCATCGTAGGTGCTCTTCCGGCTGAAGTAGTAGTGATGAACAGTCTTACTGTCAATATCCATTTATTGATGGTGAGTTTTTACAGACCCGATCGCAAAAGAAATAAAATACTTTTTGACTTTTCACCTTTTCCTTCGGATAGATATGCAATAGAAAGCCAGGTGAGATATCATGGCTTTGATCCAAAGTACGCTATGATCGAGTTGAAGCCTGAAGATGGACAGTATTGCATAGAAAATGAAAATATTGAAAAAATCATCCATGAGCAAGGAGATGAAATAGCACTCATATTAATTGGTGGCGTAAATTATTACACCGGTCAACTCTATGACTTAAAGAGAATAACTAAAATGGGCCATGAAAAAGGCTGCATAGTCGGTTTTGACCTGGCTCACGGGGCGGGTAATATCGATTTGCAATTACATGACGATGGACCTGATTTTGCGGCGTGGTGTACTTACAAATATCTGAATTCCGGACCAGGAAGTCTTTCGGGTATTTTTATCCATAAGCGTCATCATGGTCGTAAAGACCTGAACAGGTTTGCCGGATGGTGGGGCCAGGATAAGGAATCCCGGTTTTTGATGGGGCCTGAGTTTAATCCAATGCCAACAGCGGAAGGATGGCAATTAAGCAATCAGTCAGCGATTCAGATGGCTGCGGTGCATGCATCATTAGATATATTTTTGGAAGCAGGAATGGAAAATTTGCGATTGAAATCAATTGCGCTAACCTTATATCTGGCATATCTGATAGACAATTCAATGGGCGATGAGATTCACGTCATTACCCCAACCGATGGGAATAAGAGAGGGTGTCAGTTATCCCTACAAATGACTAATCCTGACAAAAGACTATTTGATTACCTCATCGATCGGGGGGTGATTTTGGACTGGAGAGAGCCTGATGTCATCAGAGTAGCTCCAACTCCACTTTATAATACTTTTATAGATGTATGGAATTTTTGCAGGATATTAAAGGATGGTTTGAAAATACTTTGATATCCATTGTATAAATCTTACTTTTGTGGCTTATTATTAATGCCTTGATATGAAAAAATCGACAATACACAAAATCGAGATTATCCCAACTCAGATAATGCTTAACGAGCCTTTTGTGATCTCAAAAGGTGCCCTGACTCATGCAAAAATTACTATTGTAAAAATATATAATTCAGATGGGACGTATGGTGTAGGAGAGTGTTGTCCTTTCAGGTCTATTCATGGGGAGACACAAACAGGCACGGTTGCTTTTGCCAAAGATCTGGCGAAAGCTTTGCTGGGTTCAGATCCCAGAGAGATTCATAATCATGTGGCTCTGATGGACAAAATGATAGTAGGTAATGCTTCTGTCAAATGTGCTTTTGACATGGCACTCTATGATCTTGTTGCAAAAATGAATAATATGCCTCTGTATGTATTGTTGAATGGAGACAGGAGTAAAAAAATATATACTGATAATACAGTGAGCCTTCTTTCAAAAGAAAAAATGGCCGAAAAAGCATTGAAATTTAAGGAAATGGGATTTCCGGTACTGAAGGTGAAATTAGGAGAGCGAGGCTATAAAAGGGATGTGGAGCGCATGGAAGCTATCAGATCATCGGTTGGATACGACCTTCCATTGCGGGTAGATGCTAACCAGGGATGGAACTATCTGGATGCCCTGAGAGTATTGCATGGTATGAAGGACCTCAATATTGAGCATTGTGAAGAGCCTGTTCAGGCAGGAAATATAGTAGATCAGGCCAGACTTACTGCATTAAGTCCTATACCCATTATGGCAGATGAGTCTGTGTTCAATCATAGAGATGCCTATAAAGTGTTGAGCCAGCAAGCAGCTCACATGATCAATATCAAACTCGGAAAGACAGGAGGCATATGCAATGGCATGAAACTGGCAGGATTGGCACAAGCGGCTGATGTGTACTGTCAGGTAGGTTCTTTTAGTGAATCCAAAGTCGGCATGAGTGCATTATTACATTTCAGTATGGCGTGGGACAATATCATTTTTCATGATATGGATAGCCCGCTAATGCATTCAGAAGACCCGTGAATTGGAGGGTTAACCTATCATAAAGATTGGGAACTGACGGTTGACGATACCCCCGGACATGGAGCAGATTTTGATATTGATTTTTTAAAAAGGTTTGAGATTATTTCAATACAATAGAAAAAAAAATTAAAAAATATATCCTTCCTGAGCACAAAAGATATATTTTGACGGTTTTTTAAGACTTTTTCGGAGTAAAATTCAATATTTGCAATTTATCAGGTCAACAAACATCATATAAAATCTTGAAAATAATATAGAATGAAGAAAATTGGAATCTTATTTGGCAAGGAAAATACATTTCCTCAGGCTTTTATTGACAGGGTAAATGCCAAGAAAGTCAAGGGAATAAGTGCGGAATTTGTACAGATTAACGTACTCGAGCAGGGCGAATCCACTGAGTACGCAGTAATCATCGATCGTATATCTCAGGATGTACCCTACTATCGGGCTTATTTAAAAAATGCTGCGCTGACTGGAACTGCAGTTATCAATAATCCATTTTGGTGGAGTGCAGACGAAAAATTTTTTAATAATTGTCTCGCTACCAAAGTAGGGGTGCCTGTGCCCAATACTGTACTGCTGCCGTCATATGAACGCCCGGATGATACATCTGAGCAGTCATTCAGAAATCTGAAATTCCTGACAGATTGGGAGAGTGGTATTTGATTATATCAGGTTTCCGGCATATATGAAGCCATTCTCAGGTGGTGGCTGGAAGAATGTATATAAAATAGATGATGCAGCAGATCTTTGGAAAAAACATGCTGAGACAGGTCAGTTAGTGATGATGCTCCAGGAGGAAATCGTATTTGACCACTACTTCAGGTGTTATTATTTGTCAGGAGACAGGGTACATATCATGCCATACGAGCCTAGAAATCCACATCACCTCAGATACGTGGTAGAAAACCCAACTAAGGACGCTAAATTACTCGCTACTGTCCATGATTATACCATAAAACTTTGCCGCGCATTGGGTTATGATTTTAACACTGTAGAGTTCGCGGTAAGGGACGGTATTCCTATAGCAATTGACTTTGCAACCCGGCACCGGATGCAGATATTAATTCTGTTGGCCAGGAAAATTTTGATTGGATAGTTGAAAATGCGGCTGAAATGGCCATTGAGAAAGCTAAAAACCATAAAGTTGGACAGAATAATCTCACTTGGGGTACCTTTATTTCTGATGTTTTCTCAACCCCAAAAAAACCAATTGTAAAAAAGTAGGTTATGTAACTACTAAGGTAGTAGAATTTTTATAGCAACAGTCAGACTCAAAGATGGAACATAAACTTAAAATGGCAATCATGGATATGAATGATGGCCGCCCGAATCAGGGAATGCGATGTATTCGTGATATTGCTGCGATGTATAGTGGTGCATTTGATATAGATGAGTTTGATGTTCGTCATAAAAGTGAAGTACCGGGATTGGAATATGATGTTTACATCTCAAGCGGAGGTCCCGGAAACCCCCTTGACGGCGATGGAAAGTGGGACAAAGCCTGGTATAAATTGGTTGGAGATATTTGGGAATATAATTTAGAGAGCAAATTTGAAAAGAAATACATGTTTTTTATTTGCCACTCATTTCAGATGGCATGTCACTTTTTTGAATTAGGAACCATAGCTCCGCGTAAATCCACTTCATTCGGAATTATGCCGGTGCACAAAACGAGATATGGAGAAAATGATCCTATTTTCAAAAAACTTGCGGATCCGCTTTTTGCTGTTGATAGCCGCGATTATCAGTTGATTCAGCCGGATTTAGATGTATTCAGGATGCACGGAGCAAAAATATTAGCTCTCGAAAAAATCAGGACCCATGTTGAGTATGAACGCGCTATAATGGCAGTGAGGTTTTCCGATGAATTTATCGGCACTCAATTTCACCCTGAAGCGGATCCCATAGGAATGAAAATCCATTTTGAAAAACCTGATGTCAAAAAGCAGGTGATAGATAACTTTGGACAAAAAAAATATGACTTGATGATGGATCATATTGACGATCCGGACAAAATTGAGTTGACACATGACACCATTTTGCCCCTTTTTATAGAGAATGCGCTTGACTCCATTTATCAGCTAAATGCGGTATTGGTATGATTCCTGAAATCAGAGAGAAATTTAATAAGGCTTTTACCACCGAAAAGTATGAAGGGTTTAAAGAAGGTCTGAGAGCTATGTATAATCTGAAGCCAAATTTCAGAGAAGCCGAAACACCTTTTTTTATTCCATCATTATTAAAAGACAGATTGCTAGAGGCCTGTGAACAGATTACTGAAATTATCTTACGGCCTGATCTGAAGGAAATTTCACAAGGAGCATTATATGATGAGACCGTTATTGTTCCAAATGAAGATACACATACTACTTTTTTACAGATGGATTTTGGAGTTTGTCTCGATGAAGCAGGCGATCCGTTTCCTATGTTGATTGAAATTCAGGGTTTTCCATCTGTGTATTTTTTTCAGTATATGGCCAGCAAGACATACAAAAAGTATTATGATCTTCCTGAAAATTTGACCCCGTATTTCAATGGGTACAATGATGCTACTTTTAAAGACCTCCTTTACAACATCATAGTAGGTGACACAAATCCTAAAAATGTTATTATTTTAGAGATTGAACCTGAACTGCAAAATACTTATATAGATCTGTTAAGTACATCTGTTGAGTTGGGTATTGCAGTGGTTTGCGTGACAAAAGTTATTAAAGAAGGGAAAAGACTATTTTATATCGATAACAGTGGACAGAAACAGAGAATAGAAAGAATATACAACAGAGTCATTTTTGATGAGCTGAACCAGAGGAAAGATCTGGCAATGCAGTTTAGTTTTTCAGATGATCTGGATGTGAAGTGGATAGGCCATCCAAATTGGTTTTTTAGGATCAGTAAGTATATAATGCCCTTTCTGAAAAATAAATATGTGCCTGAGACCTACTTTTTGAAGGAACTAAACGAGTTGCCCGCTGATCTGGATAATTTTGTTCTGAAGCCATTATTTTCCTTTGCGGGTGCAGGAGTAATCATTGACGTGACCAGAGAAGATATAGACGCCATAGAAGATAAATCAAATTATATTCTGCAAAGAAAAGTACACTATGAGCCTGTATTGAAATCTCCAAATGATCCTGTAAAAGTAGAAGTACGCATGTTGATGATATGGCCGGAAAATGATCCAAAACCCCATGTAGCCGTCAATTTGGTACGTCTGTCTAAAGGTAAAATGATAGGTGTAAAGTATAACAAAGATAAAGACTGGGTGGGAGGAAGCGTAGGCTTTTATGAGGGGTAGCTGTTTTTTAAGCCTTATTGCTTCCCATTATATAACACGATAGAGATTCCGTACAGAAAAAATCTTTCTTCCTGTGGTTTTATCGCCTTATACGCAGAGTCACCCTGAACATTGAGCTCCTGATCAAAATTACTGATATCCAGATTTCGTAAAGGCACCTGTACATAAGGCTTGAAAGCTATACCTACTTTTTCCCCTCCGAATTGAAAAATAAGATAAAATTTACTCGCAAATCCCGATTCTTCTACCACCTTTCTTTTTTTTCTGGGAGCTCCGAATATATCAGTTTTCATTCTGGCAGTCCTGTACCCGAGAGAGGCTCCGTAACCAAAATGACCAAAATAATTTTCTATGCCTGCTGAATATTCGGTAAGGCTCAAAAACCATTTGTCCTGAAAACTGACTTTATTAGGCAAGGTGGCATACACATCACTTTTGTCGCTCATACTATTCCACGAGAGTTCAAAACCTACCGAGTTGACTCTGTATCTCAGGCCTATTTCCAATCCATGTACGGAGCTGAATTTATTCAAATTATCATCTAAAAAACTTCCGGGATATTTACTCGTAAATGATTCATTAAAATTAGTAACCACTTTATTGAGGATCGGGGCATCCATAAACCCATTAGTATATCCAACTTTAATATTTAGCTGACCATTACATAGCGAACTAATAGCGAATATTATACAGCATACCAACACATTTCTAAATAAAAGCATGTGTTTATTTAAGAATTATTAAAAGATGTGTAAAAATAAATGAAATTTACGAATCTTTGCAGTATAAGCACTAAACAAACCTCTTATGTCCAAAAGAAAACTCAAACCAACTGATATTAAATCCAAAACTGCGGTATCAGCAGTGCAAAGACTTGTGATAGAGCATACCAAAGGCAATTTTTATTCGGCTTCATATTTTAAACAATATTTGCCGGCTTCACTTATCATCTTATTTTTCAGTTTTATATTGTATTATCAATGTATTTCTTATGGATATGTACTGGATGATTTGATTGTCATAAATGAAAATAAATTTACAAAAGAAGGTGTTGCAGGTGTCTGGGATATATTTACAACAGAAAGTTTTGAAGGCTATTTTGGCGAGAAGAAGGAACTGGTGCAAGGAAACAGGTACAGGCCGTTGTCTATTGCAACTTTTGCCATAGAATACGGCATCATGGGTGGAGAAAATCCCGCAGTAAGTCACTTTATCAATATACTCTTATATGCTGTCACAGGAATACTTTTGATGATGGTTCTTGTCATGCTTTTCAGAAATTTTACTACCAACAAGTGGTGGTTTAGCATACCATTCATAGCTACTTTGATTTTTATTGCGCACCCTATTCATACGGAAGCAGTGGCCAATATCAAAGGCAGGGATGAGATCATGTCCATGTTATTTTCTCTTGGAGCTTTGTATGGAGCCTTGCGATATATGGATCATAATCAGCGTAAATGGCTGATTGTAAGCCTCGGGAGCTACTTACTTGGACTATTATCGAAGGAAAACGCCATAACTTTTCTTGCAGTGATTCCACTTTCAATTTATTTTTTTAGCGATACGGACCGGAATAAGTTAGGCAAAATTACTTTATGGCTGCTGGGAACAACGATTATGTATTTGCTTTTGAGATTTAATATGGCGGGGGTACCCAAATTAAATGTAGAAATCAAAGATTTGATGAATAATCCGTTTTTGGGCATGAAATCCAATGAGAAATTCGGAAGTATCATGTTTACTTTAATAAAATATATACAACTTATGATATGGCCTCATCCACTTTCTCATGATTATTATCCTTATGCAATACCAAAAATAAGTATATTTAAGCTTATACCTTTAGTGTCTCTTGTCACTTATATTGCATTGATTATTCTGGCATTTAAAGGCCTGGTGAAGAAATCTGTTTACTCCTATTCCATTTGGTTTTATCTGATCACGCTCACTATTGTGTCAAATATTGTAATCAATTTGGGTACATTTATGAATGAGCGTTTTATTTTTATGGCTTCTGCCGGATTCTGTATAGCGGCAGCATATTTTCTCACAATACATCTACCTAAATTATCAGCAACGTACGGAAAAAGGATTGGAATGGTGATTGCTGCTCTCACTATAGCAGGTTTGACTGGAAAAACAATGGTTCGGGTGCCGGTGTGGAAGGACGCTCTGTCACTGAATGAAGCAGCGGTGGCCATCTCTTCCAATAGTGCCAGAGCAAATTCATTTATGGCAACGGCACTCTTTGAAAAATATAAAATAACTCCAGATAACGAAGTAAAAAAACAGCTTCTTTCCAAAACTGAAATTTATGCCAATAAAGCTATAGAGATCCTTCCGGATTATGTCAATGGCAACATCATGATGCTGGGTGTGGTATCAGAGAGATACAAAATGGATAATGATATCAATAATTATATAAAAGGAATGCGGCCTATTATACTCAGAAGGCCAGATATACCATTCATTAAAGAATTTAGCGATTATCTTAAGGATCGTGGTCACAATACCGAATTATTTCCTTTTTATTTAGAAATGGGAGGTGAATTGATGAAGGTTAATGACTCCAAGAGATCTTTTGCTTTGCAGTTTCTTCAATACGCATATCAAATCCAACCTGCCAATAAGCAGGTTAATGAAGCCCTTGGACTTTTTTATGAACTATATGGCAATACACAGGAATCTGCAAGGTACAAAGCTGCAGCACAGTCTCTGCAATGACAGATATGGAATATTTGCACCTGATTGCGCTGACCAAAACGCCCAAAGTAGGGCCTGTCATAGGCAAAAACCTGATTTCATATTGTGGAGGAATAGAAGCTGTTTTTTCCGAATCAAGAAAAAATCTGCTTAAAATTCCGGGTTTAGGGTCCATATTTGCAGATAATTTTGATCCGGCTACTTCACTGAAAGTGGCAGAGGCAGAAATGAATTTTATTTCAAAAACGGGATCACGAAAATTGCATATTTAGACAATAAATATCCCAAAAGACTGCTTAATGTCGAATCAGGCCCAATCATACTTTACTATAAAGGCAATGCGGAGCTCAATTATCATAGAACTGTAGCCATAGTGGGAACAAGATAACATCAGATTATGGAAAAATGATGTGTGATAAAATTGTCGAAGGCTTACATTCTTTTCAAATCCTGTTGATTAGTGGCCTTGCTTATGGCATTGATGCCGCAGCTCACAGGAAATCTCTTGAAGTTGGGATTCCTACTTTGGGGGTCTTGGGGCACGGTTTGGACCGGTATTATCCGTCAGATCACACTTCTTTGGCCAATAAAATGATAGAAAACGGAGGTGTCATTACAGAGTTCACATCAGGAACTATGCCAGATAAAGAAAATTTTCCGATGAGAAACAGAATCATAGCAGCCATGAGCGATGCGGTAGTTGTGATAGAATCAAAAAGAAAAGGAGGCTCAATAATAACAGCAGAATTCGGCAATGAATACAACAGGGATGTATTTGCCTTACCTGGCCGTGTAAATGAAGAGAGATCTGAAGGCTGCAATAAGCTTATCAAGCAAAATAAGGCACATTTGATTGAATCTGCTGCCGATATAGCCTATATAATGCGATGGGAAGAGCTGGATGCTCAAAAAATGATTCAGCAACAATTATTTGTAGAGCTCAATGAAAATGAGTCCAGAATGATAAATATGATACGGGATGCAAAAGAAATTACCATAGATCTGTTGACATATCGAATGGCCATGACACCTTCCGAAGTATCGGGAATGCTACTTACTCTGGAATTTAAAGGCCTGCTCAGGTCATTGCCGGGTAAAAAATATACGGTAAACTAAGTAATACTTAACTCCGAATGGTAAAGAAACGATTTTTCTGTATTGATGCCCATACCTGCGGGAATCCTGTGAGACTGGTAGCAGGGGGCGCTCCTGAATTGCAAGGAAAGACAATGTTAGAAAAACGAGCCTTTTTTCTCGAAAATTTTGACTGGATACGTAAGAGTCTGATGTTTGAACCCCGTGGACATGACATGATGAGTGGAAGTATTCTATATCCTCCCTGTGATCCCGAAAATGACGTTGCTGTTCTTTTTATTGAGACAAGCGGATGTCTTCCCATGTGTGGTCACGGCACTATAGGTACTATCACGATAGCCATAGAAGAAGGCCTTTTCACACCTAAAATACCCGGCAAGGTCAGGATGGAAGCTCCGGCAGGTTTGGTGGAAATAGAATATCGCCTTGATAACAGAGGAAAAGTAAGTTCTGTGAAATTGAAGAATGTCGGATCATTTTTGTACAAAGAAGGACTGGAAGTAACTTGCCCGGATCTTGGAAAACTGACAGTTGATGTAGCTTACGGAGGAAACTTTTATGCCATAATAGATCCGCAGAATAACTTCGGGGGAATTGAAAATCATACTGCAGACCAACTTATCTCATGGAGCAGGGAGATCAGGAAAGACATAAACGATCGCTATACTTTCCAGCATCCTGAGATTGAATCCATTAATTGGTGTAGTCATGTTTTGTGGACGGGAGAGGTGATTGATAAGGATTCCACCGCTCGCAATGCAGTTTTTTATGGTGATAAAGCGATCGACAGATCTCCGTGTGGAACAGGGACTTCTGCCCGAATGGCCCAATGGTATGCCAAAAATAAATTAAATCAGGGCGATAAATTTATTCATGAGAGCTTCATTGGAAGTAAATTTAATGGGACAATAGAGGGGTTGTGCAAAGTAGGGGATTATGATGCCATAATTCCCGGGATAGAGGGTTGGGCCAAAATTTACGGACATAATATTATATTGGTGGATCCTGAAGATGATCCATATGCCGGTGGCTTCCAGGTTATTTAAGATAAATTTATAGTAAAAAGGGGATGAATATCACTATTATAGGCGCCGGAGTCATCGGAATGACATCGGCTTATTATCTAAGCAAGGAAGGTCATGATATCACCATCATTGACAAGGGGGATGGTTCAGATAATTGTTCCTTTGGAAATGCGGGATATATATCTCCCAGTCATTTTATACCTTTAGCCTCTCCCGGCATCGTGGCTCAGGGCCTTAAGTGGATGCTGAGCAATACCAGTCCTTTTTATATCAAACCCCGTCTGGATGCATCTTTGATTAGGTGGGGTCTTAAGTTTTATTCAAAGTCCAATGAAAAAACTGTAGCAAAAAACGCGCCGCATCTAAATGATATCCTACAGCTGAGCCGCAATCTGATGATTGACATGGATAAGGAATTTGATCATGGTTTCAGATTGGAACAGAAAGGTTGCCTTATGTTGTATAAATCAGAGAAAACGGGAAAACATGAAATAGAATTGGCACATGAAGCCAGGAGATTTGGTCTTGAGACTCAAATTTTAACTGCTCATCAGGTTCAGCAAATGGAGCCGGAGGTGGCCGTAGAGGTAATGGGTGGGGTATATTTTCCTATTGATTGCCATCTCCATCCTGGACAAATGATGAAGAGCCTCTATTCCAAAACTCAAAAAGAAGGTGTAAAGATATTATTCAGCCATGAAGTCGAAGATTTTGAAACCCAATCAGATCAGGTCAAAGCAGTCATTACGAACAATGGCAAAATCAATTGTGATCAACTGATAATTGCAGCAGGCTCCTGGTTAGAAATTGTAAGTAAAAAATTGGGTATTCAACTATTACTACAGCCGGGCAAGGGTTACAGCACAACATATGTCAAAAGATCAAAAAATCTTCAGCATCCAGCCATTCTGGTAGATGATCGGGTAGCGGTAACACCACTTGGTACAGAGTTAAGGATAGGAGGGACAATGGAGTTGAGTGGAATTAATTCAAAAATTGAAATGAACAGAGTCAGCCCGATAGTTCATGCTGTAAATACGTATTTTCCTGATCTCCACCTTGATGTCCAACCAATAGAAAAAATATGGTCGGGATTAAGGCCCTGTTCCCCGGACGGCTTGCCTTATATCGGTCGAAGTCCACACCACAACAATGTCATCATTGCCGGAGGCCATGCTATGCTGGGAATTTCTCTGGCTGCTGCAACGGGTTTGCTGATCAGGCAATTGGTACAAAAACAAAAGACAGAGATTTCAATAGATCCGTTCAGAATAGACAGATAATTATTTTTAGTAAATGACGATACTTAAACAATTACATTTTTTGATTCAAAGTTTTCTTGACTATATCTATTGATTCTAAAAACATTTCTTTCAACTCAGGATCGGTAATACCTTTGTCTTCAGAAAAATTCAATTCGAATTGGGGTAATGAAAACACGGAAAGAATATTTGGTGCATGAAAAGGAAATCTGGCTTTGGCAGAGTCAAGCACACTTTTTGCCCTCTTTGTCCCGGAGATGTGGACATGAGTAACATGGGTTTATTATGAAAAATTTTACCGTTTATTCTGGAAGACCAGTCGAGTATATTTTTAAATGCAGTTGTATAGCTTCCATTATGTTCGGCCATCGATATGATCAGCAAGTCGGTCTTACTGATTTTCTCCAAGAATTGATAGGCAGCTGGAGGGAAACCGTTATCTTTTTCTTTATCCACAGAAAAAACAGGCATTTCAAATTGGCTGAGGTTCAGAATCTCAATATCTGCATTTTCAAAAAATGTAGTTGCATAAGTGGCAAATTTTTTATTAATGGAGTTTTTGCTACTACTGGCACCAAAGGCTAAAATTTTCATTTATAGTTAACTTTTAATTTAGTGATATTCAAATTTTGAGGAATGCTACTTCTCTTTTACCCGGCTCAATCCGGATTTGGCCTTGGCATGAAGGCTGGATGTATAGCCGGCAGGATCAAGATTGATGCATTTTTCAAAATATATTTTTGCTCTTGAAAATTTTTGTTGTTGCTCGCATATAAGTCCTGCATTGAGTGCTGCGCTACAGGCATAATATTTTCCCGGATCGCTTGCTGCGATGGTAAGATCGTAATAATCAAGGGCATCAACATAATTTTTTAGGGCATCGGTCACTCTGGCAAGTCGATAATAATATTCGCCATCATGTATTGCATTTGCAAATTTGTAGCCGTTGATTATAAGAAGATTTTGCGCTTTGGTATAATATCCACCATCAAAAAGTAATCTTGCCTTTAGCAATATGGTATTGGGTATTTGATTTTCTTTTGCTTCGCGCATTGCTTGCACATCTTCATCTATCAAAGTCTGACCATACATCTTGCATGAATTCATGTATTTTTTATATCCTTCAGTGTCATTATAGACAGCCACACGAGACCATGCCAGTTTTTGCCACGCTTCTTTGATGTAGTGTTTTCCTTTGAAGTTATCTAAAAACCGAACAATGTATTTGTCTGCATCTCTGTCTAATCTATATAGTTTGAATTTACCGTACATGAAGTCAAGATAGTAAAATGGGAGGTATTCGGGGCCCTGGGGTCTTTCCTGCAGTATTCTGATCGCTTCTTCATTTTTACCTATTTTTTGTGCCATGGTAGCTTTCAGAAAAGTCACCAGGGGGTTTGACTTATGGTCTATTTGATATTTGTCAAAAAGCTGATACGCTTCTTCTTTTTTATTGTTTGCATAAAACAAGATATAACTGTATATGGCTACTATTTCTTCTTTAAATATGCTTTGTTCTGAAAACGCTTTAGATGCTAGAATACTTATTTCCTTTGTACCCATATCTACAGATCCATTGATTCCCATAATTTTTTTTATCCAGCCGGGGACACTCTCTGAAATGGCATGAATGACACTCAGGCTCTTATTATTTTCTACAAAATCGGGGAATTTATCCCTGTTTTTTTTAAGCAGATTATAGGCTTCATATACATCCAATGCAGCATCTATTCTATCTCCAAATTTGAGTTTTATTGTAGCCCACTGAAGTATAATCTCTGCCTGACAATATAAGTAATAGGGGGAAGACGAGTCTGATTTCTTAATTTTATTCAGACGGAGCTCCTTGTTTTTTAAAAGAAGCTTATATTCTGATTCATCTTCCTGTATAAATAAAGTATAGAAGTCTATGTAATTTTCGACATAGTAAACCAATGCATTACCAGGATCTGATATCCGAACCATAATTAGTTTTTTCCGCCCACTTTTTATTTTTAGAGAATTGATATCTTTGAAAGCATCTTTGAGAGGGAATGTCATTTCAAATCTTTCCTGGCAATGCAGTTCATGCCCAAACTGAAGGAAAACAAAAAGTAATATGCAGTAAAGTTTAATCATGTAAAGGTAATAGAAAATAGGTAATTATATAAACCATTACATGCAAATGGAAGCGGTTAAAATTCTAATACAGATATAAAATAAATATTAAAATATCTGCATTAGAATATTATTATCATGCCTCAGCCGGCAAAAGGATACTTTCATCTACCAGAACCCTTCCGCAATGTTCACAAGCGATGATTTTTTTCATAACACCTATTTCGATTTGCATCTGTGGTGGTATTCTATTAAAGCAACCTCCGCAAGCACCTCTTGAAACCGGTGCTACAGCCAGACCATTTCGGTACGCTTTACGTATTTTATCATAAGAAGCCAGCAATCGGGCATCGATATCCTTACGTGCTTTTTCAGATTCTTTCAATAATTTTGCTTCTTCTTTCTCAGTTTTTTCAATTATTTTTTGAAGTTCGACTTTTTTATTTTCCAGATCTTTATTACGCTGAGTTAGCTTTGTGGCCAGTGCATCAAATGCTTCTGTTTTGCCTTCTTTGGCACCACTTGCTTCTCTTATTTTCTTCTGGGAAAGTTGAATTTCCAGTCTTTGCAATTCGATTTCTTTTGTCAAGGCATCAAATTCCCGGTTATTTTTAACATTATCCAACTGCTTTTCATATCGACCTATCAGTGCTTCTGATTCTTTGATATTTGTATTGTGATTCAGGATTTCAGTATCTATGTCTGAAACCACAGTTTCCATTTTTTTCAATCTGGTTTTCAGACCAGTGATTTCATCTTCGAGGTCACTTACTTCAATAGGAAGCTCCCCTTTTAAAACACCAATTTCGTCCATTTTAGAATCAATCAATTGTAGAGAATGTAGTGCCTTTAATTTATCGACAATGCTTTGTTCTTTTACCGCTGCCATACGTTTTATTGAAAATATT
Source organism: Saprospiraceae bacterium (assembly GCA_016722285.1). GTDB lineage: Bacteria > Bacteroidota > Bacteroidia > Chitinophagales > Saprospiraceae > OLB9. The sequence continues at coordinate 33,080 of JADKGI010000015.1, read as the reverse complement.
TAATTGGGTTAGTGATTATTTTTGTACAATGGGCTGCAAAGGTACTAAAATTATTGATTATTAGCTCATAAAGTAATTCAATTGTATATTTTTCACTCTCAAAATGCCCTATATCTGCAATTATAATTTCGCCATCAGCATCAAAGTATTCATGGTACTTAAAATCAGAAGTAATAAATATATCTGCACCCTGTTGTTTGGCCTCTTTTAATAAAAATCCGCCCGAGCCACCGCATATAGCTACCCTCCGTATATATGGCATGCAGAGCTCCGTATGTTTAACAATGTTGAGCTCCATTTTATCTTTCAGATACTCCATAAAACTATCGGCGGTGAAAATGCCAGTAAGGGAGCCAATCATACCGGAGCCCACCGGATTGCCGTCATGATAAATTCCGGGCTTTGGTGCTAACAATGATGTATCGGTTAATTTCAGTTTTTCAGCTATTTTGGTATTTACTCCCGATAGGATGACGTTATCCAGATTGGTATGTATTGCAAATATCGCTATATCATTTTTTAGAGCTTTTATTACTGTCCGTTCGATATAATTGGTTCCATTTAGTTTCTTTAATCCACGAAAAATAATGGGATGGTGCGCAATGATCAGGTTGCAATTGAGGATAATGGCTTCATCTACCACTGATTCAATAGCATCAAGACATATCAGTACACCGCTGATCTCGGTATCTGGACTGCCAACAATTAGTCCGGCATTATCATAGTCTTCCTGCAAGGACAAAGGTGCAGTGCGATGAAGGAATTGTACTAATTGGTCTATTTTCATTTTATGTTGTATATCATGGACACTTTATTATGAAGTATATATAACCCTATTCTAAAGTTTTTGATTGAAAATATTGCATAATTTTTCATAGTATTCAGGTAAAATTCTTTGGTACTCATTAGGGTTACTAAAAAACATCGTTATATGAACCGCAGTGATTGACAACTTTTCCAGACCGGTTTGACTATAGAACCATTCTTTTGGCCATCCTGAAATAATTTCCAGTGAAATCCAGTCATCAGTTAAATCAGAAAAAATTATGTCTTTGTGGGTAAAAACAAAAGCTTCTCCATATGCGTAATAGGCAATATTAAAATATGAATCCGGCTGAAGTATGGCATTGACCTGTTGCTCCAGCGAAAGTATAATCACTCCATCTTCAGTATTTACTTCGACATGGTGCAAAGTGGGAAAATCAGGAGTCGGGAAAGGATGTTTGTATAAAAATATTCTGTCAATATCTCCTATCAGATAGTCTTTGATACCCAAAGTCATGTGAATACCATGGGCGGCGATCATACACTTAATATCCTCCGGCACTTCTCTCATTTCGGAACCTACAGATTGGAAAAGCCTGCCATTGATATATAATACGAGTCTGTATTCAAACTTTTTCTGCAATTCAGGACTCATATTCAAGTACGGTGGAAAGTGGTTTTCTAACCAGATCATGAGTTTTGGATCCAATGGTACCGGAAATTTTGTCAGCCAAAAATGATCCAGGACACCGTGAAAAACATAAATGACTACCAGTAAAACAGCTGGTACGACAATCATGACCGATAGATTTTCTCCCATTTTCATTCCATAAAAAATAATAAATACGGCCAGCAATACCAGTGGAAATGAAATCACTTTGGAAATCGAATGGATGTGCATATTTTTTTATTGTAAAATGTAGATTTTCAATTCTATTTGTTTTATGTTATTGTCAACGTATTAAAATCGGAATACAATATAAATCTGTTATTAAAATTTTTGATTTATTCCTAAATAACTATATTTGAGTTTAACTGTAAAGCAGCACAATTTATGCTGCCGAACACAGTCCAGCTAAATAAATTTTTATAAACATAACATCAGAAATATTATAATATATGTTAAAAAATATACTTAAAACCCTCCAGGAGACGGGAGATATTGTTCTGGAGAAAGCCTCTGAAATAAACGAAGCAGCCAAGGAAAAAATCAACGATGCCAAGGAGCAAACCAAAGATAAGGTTTTATCGATCATCGATGAATGGGTTGAAATATTACCAAAACTGACTAATTTAGGTTTTGAAATGACATCTTTCGGTATTTCGATGTCTCTCAATCCGTCCATGCTGGCTGAAATGAAAGGCAAAACTCAGCATTTTTCAGAAGAGAAGCTCACTATATTAATTGATGAATGTAAAGATGAAAAATCTCTAAGACTTTTTCTTACTGCAATAAAAACAACACTCGCGCTTCATAAAAAAACCAAAGCGACTATGCACGAAGACATTATAGTGAAGATAGAAGTGAAGCTTTCTCCTGAGATTAAAGTATTTATTGGACAACCCCGCATACTATGAGTTACACCATTCTTGATATCATAATTTATCCCGTCAAAAGTATGTCTGGAATTAGCTTAACTTCTGCCAGGGCATTATTTGCCGGTTTCGAGCATGACAGAAGATGGATGCTGCTGGATGAGAACAATGTATTCATTACCCAAAGACAAATACCACAGTTAGCACTATTTAAGCCATTAATAAATAATGGGAGCCTTATCATAGAGTATCAAAATGAAAAATTGGAGATCGGCCTGGATGAAATCTTATCAGAAATCATCGAAACAAAAGTTTTTGATGATGCAGCAATTACAATAGCTACGAGTAGAAGGGCCGACGACTGGCTTAGTACAAGATTGGAAAAAAAAGTAAGGTTGGTTAAAATACATTCTGATCAAGGCAGGTATCATCATAATAAGAAAAGAAATGTCTCTATTCCTGTCAGCCTGGCTGATGGATACCCCTATTTAGTTGCGGGGACTTCCAGCCTTGAGTTACTGAATTCCAAACTGACCGACCCTGTTCCGATGAATAGATTCAGGCCTAATATTGTATTAAATACTTCGATCCCCCATATAGAAGACGAATTAAACCATTGCGATAGCGGAGATGCATCATTTATTAATATGAAGCCTTGCGGGCGATGTACTATCGTCACCATAGATCAAAGCAGACCAACCATCAACAATGAAACATTAACCACCCTGAATACTTACCGTAAATCAGGCAATAGTGTTCTTTTTGGTACCAATATGATGTGTACCAAAGAAGGAATAATCAGAATAGGAGATAAGTTTTGTGAATAAAAGTGACTAATTGAGCGTGAACTCAACAGAAATCTCTGTATTCAAAAGCTTTGATATAGGGCAATTCTCTTCTGCGTTTTTGACTAACTCAGCAAATTTTTCATCACTGATGCCGGAAACCCTGGCCTTAAGCGCTAAGTGAGATGAAGTAATACCCCCATTTTCAAGTTTTATACTGCAGGTAGTTTCTAATTCATCAGGAATAAAACCTTCGCCTGCGAGCAAAAAACTTAATTTCATACTAAAGCAACCAGCATGAGCAGCAGCAACCAATTCTTCCGGGTTGGTGCCTATACCATCTTCAAACCTGGTAAGATATGAATATTGTGATTGATTTAAAATGGTACTTTGAGTTGTAAGGTGTCCTGTGCCTTCTTTACCACTTCCATTCCAGACTGCTGTTGCTTTTCTGATCATAATGAGAATATTGTTTTATTAATTTGTACTGTAAATATACAAAATTAGCTTGATATTGTTTTACAGATTGTACATTTTCTGATTGTCAAATAAGTGATTACATTTGCAGGTTTTTAATCTTAAATTTCGGAAGATTATGAGTGCACATAAGGCCAACCTGATAAATGCATTAACCTTATTTTTTGTAAGCCTGTGGGCATATTTCGGATCACTGAATCCATCAATGCGAGATTTAATACCCTTGCTTTTTGGTGTAATTTTATTATCATTAAATAATGGTGTTTTGTACGGACTGAAAGGTCAGGTTCGGGCTGCTATGGTCATTACATTCTTAGTCACATTGATCCTGATAAAGCTTTTTTCTTCGGCAATGAATAATGGAAAGACGGACGTTTTAATCAGTACCGGGCTTATGATTAGTACTGGTATAGTAGCTATTATTTTTTTAATAAGAGGAAAATAACACGATTTATGAAAATTATTTATACCGGCATTTTGATCCTGATAGTTGCTATTTCAGCAGGCTTTTTGTCATGTCAGGCACAAACTAGTACCCAAAGCAAAGATTTGGAAGTGGATAAGCAAACTTCCCGGCAAGTAGTAAGTTCCGCTAACCCCATGTCAGTGGAATACCTAATGGGAAAATTTGACCAGAAAATTCATCCGGATTTTACTGAAATTCCGTTGAAATATGCTGACAGGCCTGACCTTTATCTTCGTAAGGATGGTTATGATGCATTTGTTGAAATGTATAATTCAGCTCTCCAGGAAGGCATCCGGATACAAATCCGGTCAGCTACAAGAAATTTTGAAGACCAAAAGCGGATATGGGAGAACAAATGGACAGGTAAAACCATACTGGAAGATAACATAAATGCTGCCACTGAATATAAAGATGAGCTTTCCAGGGCAAAAAAAATATTGGAATACAGTTCGATGCCGGGAACATCGAGGCATCATTGGGGAACGGATATGGATATTAATTCATTTACAAACGATTGGTTTGATGAAGGTCCCGGGCTCAAATTATATACATGGATGATCAACAATGCTCATAAATTCGGTTTCTGTCAACCATATACTAAAATGGGTTCAGACAGGAATTCCGGGTATTTTGAAGAAAAATGGCATTGGTCGTATATGCCGGTTTCACAAAATCTGACGAAGATGGTTAAAGAGAAGATGAAAAATGAAATGATATCTGGATTTATGGGTTCTGACACAGCTGAAAAAATAGATATGCTCAAAAATTATATTTTGGGGATAAGTCCAACTTGCCTGACAACCAAAGACTGAAATGGGATCTGGCAGTGCTTCTTTAAAAGTTGATACTTCTGTAAAAGGTATCGTTTTACTTACTTTACCTATCAGTATGGCAAAGCTGATTCCCGAATTGAACTACCTCTTTAATGCCGCTTTTCTTGGCCACCTGGGAAGCAAAGAGCTCGCTCTGGCGGGTATTACGGGCGTATATTATCTGATATTTTCAGCTATAGGCTACGGACTGAATAATGCTTTGCTGGCTATTATGTCTCGTAGAGCGGGAGAAGATAACAGAGATGAAATATTTTCCACATTGTGGCATGGCATGATTGTAGCGATTATCATGTCTTTCCTTTTTATATTATTTACCAGGACACTGGTCCATCCTGTTATGTTATGGGCGGGTATCGAGGCAGGCGGAGCAAGGATAGCGGGTGATTTTTTAAATATCAGAATATTTGGGTTATTGTTTTTATATAGTCTTCAGATGCAAAACGCATTTCTGATCAGTATTCAGCAAACAAGGTATCTGGTACTGATTGCTGTGGTTCAATCAGGAGTCAATTTATTTTTGGATTACGGTTTGATATTCGGGCATTTTGGGTTACCGGCAATGGGATTCAATGGAGCAGCCATTGCAAGTGTGATTTCAGAATTTATCGGTATGATAACGGTATCTTCCATTATATACGGATTAAATATTTCTGAAAGATTCAATATCAAACCGGTTTTTAATGTCGTATCAAAAACCTTGAAGCTGGTATTTTTTCAAGGATTTCCGCTGATGAGTCAACTGGCTATCAGTACAGCTTCATGGTGGATATTTTTTATTCTGGTGAGCAGGACTTATTCTTATGAAGAACAGGCGGTAACGCAAACGATGCGCAATCTATTTGGTCTGGGGGGTGTATTTTCGTGGGCTTTCGGATCTTCAGCCAATACCATATTAAGTAATCTGATAGGTCAGGGAAGGCATTCAGAGCTATTCAGGATTGTTAAAAAGCTGTGTATTATAAGTACTGTAGGAATGGGGATATCCATGATATTACTCAATATATTTCCATCTATATTTCTGGGGTTATTTGGACAGGAAGGGCATTTCATCTTATCCGGAGTTGGACCATTGAGGGTGGTTTCTGTTGCTATGATCATTCTCTGCGTAGGCGCTATCTGGTTAAATGCGGTGGTGGCCACTGGCCAAACCAAGATTGTTTTCTGGATAGAATTCTGGGGTATTACAGCATATCTGATATATGTGTGGGTGGTAATTGAGGTGCTAAAACTAAGTCTTTCTGTTGCATGGATGAGTGAATGGGTTTATTGGACTTTATTATTTTGTTTAAGTTATAGTTATTTGAAATTCGGTAAATGGAAAAAAGAACTTTCCTATACTGCCTGATAAAGATGTAGTTACTATATCAAGAAACTGAAACATGATGATACAAAATATTTCGCAGTTGATTTCACAAAAAAAGCAGGATAAAAATTCCTGCTTTTTCATAATTATTTAGGTTATAGTAAAACACACTTTCTAAACTTCTATTTTAAATCGGACCGGCAAGGTAAAAAGAACTTTTACAGGACGACCTCTTTGTTTTCCAGGTGTCCATTTCTGGCCCATATTATTCATACTATTGATTACATTTTGTGCGGCTTCCCCGCAACCTGCTCCTATATCTCTTAATATCACAATATCTTTGATACTTCCATCTTTTTCTACTACAAACTGTATGACAACCTGTCCTTCGACACCATTTTCTCTGGCAAGACCAGGATATTTCAGGTTACTGTAGAGATACTCCAACATTTTGATTTTTGCACATTCGGCTCTTTCTTTATCTGTTTTCTTATCTTCACATCCCGGAAATCTGGGCATTTGCTCCACTACTTTAAATATCTCCTCTTCAACAGGTGCAGGAGGTGGCGGAGGTGGTGGAGGTGGTGTTGCGACAACTTTCTTTTCAAGCACTACCGGCATTTCGACTTTGGTGTCCATGGTCACTTCCTGATTTTCAAACACCGGCTGCTCTTCAAGGAGAACAACCGTATTAGGCACCTCCTGAATAACAGGTGGAGGTGGTGGAGGCGGTGGTGCTGGTGGCTCCGCTGTACGAGGTACCTCTATTTCTACTTCTCCATCAACTATCAGCTCATTCATATCAATTTTTAATTTTTTCTCGTAGGTGGTCCAACTCATTCCCACCAAAGCAATACCAACTGCTACTGCCAGTCCAAAATTGAACAATGAAGAGGAAATATTAAAAACATCAAGCTCCGGAAACTTTGTTTGCTCTGCAAAAGTAACTGGTTTTTTCCCTGAATTTTTGGCAACGAGATTTTGAAGTTTATATGACCTGAACTTTAATTTGAAAAAGAGTACAATTCCCACCATAAAAATTATTAAAAGAAGGAAAAATAACCCTACACCGAGACTTGAGATTTCTAATTCTTTGAACATCACTAATTATTTAAATTTTAATAATTAGTTAGGATAAAATGATTTGCTACCGAATATTTTATACTAACTTTTTGAAAACTGATGATTTCAGGTCTGTGTATTGAAGAGGTATTCTGAAGTTCAGCAAAACCTATCAAAGTTACAAGGCTGTGAAATGCTTCTTTTCAAAGACAAAATGACGGATTATTTCAGTGTTATACAATGATTTAAATCATTGTGTACGATGATAAAAATTTGTTAAGGGCTGAGCGCTTTATTAGAAACAGGATAGCTTCAGCATTAAAAACAAAGGGGCAGAAAAATTAATTTCTGCCCCTTTTGAAAACACTTTATTCTAATTCTTTATATTCTATCCTTCTAGTTTAAATTTCACAGGAAGGGTGTACAATACTCTCACAGCACGGCCTCTTTGCTTACCGGGTGTCCATTTTTTCCCCATATCATTCATGCCATTTACAATAGTTTCTGCTGCAGTACCGCAACCTGCTCCGATGTCTCGAACAATTTTAGTATCAGTTATGCTACCATCTTTATCAACCACAAACTGGAGAACTACCTGACCTTCTACGCCGTTTTCTCTGGCGATAGCAGGGTACTTAAGGTTTTTATATATATACTCAAGCATTTTGGTTTTAGCACATAATTCCTTTTCTGCTTCAGTCTTTTTGTCTTCGCAACCAGGGAACCTTGGCATTTGCTCAACAACCTTAAATATCTCTTCCTCAACAGGTGCTGGCGGTGGTGGTGGTGGTGGTGGTGGTGGTGCTTTTTTCTCCACTACGGGTGCCTCAACTCTGGTCTCTTGTGTTACCTCCTGATTTTCGAATACAGGCTGCTCCTCTTCTATCACTTCTGTATCAGGTACTTCCTGAATTACAGGTGGTGGTGGAGGCGGTGGCGGTGGCGGTGGTTCTGCAGTACGTGGTACTTCAATCTCCACTTCATCATCCATAACCAAATCACTAAGGTCCACTTTGATTTGTCTTTCATAGGTAGTCCAGCTCATAGCTATCAATGCAAAAGCAACAGCAGCTGTCATACCATAATTAAAAAATGATCCCGAAATTTTAAAAACATCCATTTCAGGAAACTTAGTACGTTCGCTTATGGTTTGGGCTTTTTTTCCGGCATTCGAATTTAAAAGATCCTGAAGTTTGTAGGAATTGTATTTTCTTCTGAAAAAGTAAACAAGACCTATTGTCAAAATAACAAGACCAAGAAAAAACAGTCCAACACCTGTACTCGAGACTTCTAATTCTTTGAACATAAGTTGTTAATTAATAATTTTTTTAAATAATATAAGACCAACTACTGAACCAATAATATTAGCAATAATATCAAAAAGCTCAAAAGATCTACCGTTGAAAAGGTAAAGTTGACAAATTTCCATTAATACACCAAAAGAAACAGAAAAAAATAATATTTTTTTTTGGCTGTTATTTGACTCTCTGAAACCCATACACCATAAAAAACAAAATATGCAGTAAAATATAAGGTGGGCCAATTTATCAAACCCTACAAAGTCCCAAACATTAAATTTTGAAGCTTCTCTGGCTGATATGAGAGATAAGTATAATGTCAATATTGTCCATAACACTGCGCTAATCAGATAGAACTTAGCACTCAACTTTATGAGTGTACTTCTAAGATGCATCAAGTACTTATTTTGGTGTATTTGCAATGTATTTTTATTGGACCATAATTCAAATCAATTCAGAATTTACGGCATCCAACTTACCATTCCATCCAATAAGCCGGACTTTTCTTATCGAATTTATCAGCTTTTGATCTTTGGGCAGTGTGACTTTTATATAATTATCTGTAAAGCCATGCATGATATTTTCATCTTTGGAATGTTCGAAAAGTACATTCCGCATAGTACCCAGATATGGTTCTGTAAATTTTAACTTCTTTTTATGTGATAGTACCCGTAACATTTCATTGCGTTCTCTTCTCACTTCCATAGGTATGTTGTGTGTCATATATGCTGCAGGCGTATTGGCTCTTTCTGAATAGGTAAATACATGCAGGTAACTTATATCAAGGTCTTTCAAAAAATGATAAGTGTCTAAGAAATCATCATGCGTCTCACCAGGAAATCCTGTAATGACATCGACACCAATACAACAGTGTGGCATTCTTTTCTTAATCCAATCAACACGCTGACTGTACAAATCTCTTTGATAGCGCCTGCGCATTGTTTTTAGAATTTTGTCGCTCCCTGACTGAAGCGGCACGTGAAAATGAGGTACAAATTTTGGTGACTCTGCAACAAAATCAATTATTTCTTCTGTAAGAAGATTGGGCTCAATAGAAGAAATACGGTACCTGGAGATGCCATCTACCTTATCCAGTTCTTTTATTAAGTCGATGAATAATGCATCTTTTTTTGGTTTTGTTCCCTCTATCACATCAGTTCCATTGCCAAAATCTCCTAGATTTACTCCGGTGAGTACTATTTCTTTTACGCCTAAATCTGCTATTTTTACCGCATTTGAGATCACATTGGGAATAGTATCACTTCTGCTTGACCCTCTGGCCTGAGGTATAGTGCAAAACGAACACTTATAGTCACATCCATCCTGCACCTTGAGAAAAGATCTGGTGCGGTCTCCAAACGAAAACGCATCTATAAAGGTATTGGCTTCTTTGACTTCACCCGCGATAACCATGCCTTTGTCTGCACTGCCTGAAATACCATCAATATAGTTTAGGATGTTAAATTTTTCAGCAGCACCGAGTACCAGATCCACGCCAGGTATTTCTGCTATTTCTGCGGGCTTAAGTTGAGCGTAGCATCCTACCACCACAATTTTTGCCTGCGGTGCATATTTCAATGCCCGTCGCACCTCATATCTGCACTTCTTGTCGGCAAAATCAGTTACGGAGCATGTATTAAGGACGTAAATATCGGCCCCTTGTTCAAATTCGATAGCCTGATAGCCTTGAGCTTCAAAGGATCTTCTGATACTGGATGACTCAGAAAAATTGAGCTTACAACCTAATGTATGAAATGCAACAGTGCGTGGAGTAGCCATATAATAATTTGGTATAGATCAGATCACTAATTTCCGCCGTTTCCCTTTTTTGGAGGTTCTTTAGGTTTTTCCTTTGGTTCAGCTAGATTCTTTTTATCAGGGATTTTATTATCCTTAGATTTTATATTTTCAGCGTTTTTCCCATCAAGTGTTTTTATTTCCAGCCGCGAATCATTTTCCATAATGATTTCACCCTCCCCGTCAACAGTTGGCACATCTTCCTGAGGGATTCCATAAATATCATTTACTATCTGACGCAAATTGCGGAATCCGTTCCTGGTAAGGGAATCTCTTAATGTACTATCCTGCATCAACATATTGAGCGTATCGGGTGAAACACCGATTCTGAACGGGCAGCCAAATTTAGCATTTACCTGCTCATTTACCGGAAATTTCTCCTGAGTTATTTTGGCACTTTTTGGATCAATCGAAAGTGAATACCAAAAATTCCCTACAATGGGCAGTGCCATGGCAGAGCCGCTACCTAAGCCCATGGTTCTGAATCTTACTGCCGGACTCGGGCCACCTACCCAGGCACCTGTCACAAGTTTCGGATTATAAGCTATCAGCCATCCATCAGAATGGTTTTGCGTTGTACCTGTTTTACCTGCAAAATCACAATGAGTACAATATTGACTTCTGAGATTATTTGCAGTACCATAAATGACAACAGATTGCATCATTTTTGTCATGGTTGCAGCTATTAAAGTGTCAAGTGCCCTGACATTGGGCCCTGCTTTAGGATCAGTACTAATTATTTCTTCATAATTGTAAATTTCATTTCCGTATCTGTCTTCAATTTTTAATACTGTGACTGGTTCAGGTCGAATACCTTTATTTGCAATGGTCCCATACACTTTCATCATTTCATAAAGCGAAATATCAGCAGCTCCAAGGCTAATTCCAAATTCTCTGGGAAGAAAAGAAGTAATATCCATTTTTCGGGCCAGATCTATCGTTTTCTGGATTCCTACTTTCTCAATAAGCTGAGCAGCGATCACATTGGCTGAGTATGTGAGACCTCCGATCACAGAATACCATCCACCGTATTTTTCATCAGAATTTTTCGGTGACCAATCTTGTATGGTTACTTCACTGTTTTTAAAATATTTGCAAGGACTGATACTGTCATTTAAGGCAGCAGCGTACACGATCGGTTTAAAAGTAGATCCTACCTGTCTTTTGCTCAGAATATGATCGTATTTGAAATATTTAAAATCAGTTCCGCCAACCCAGGCTTTGACATAACCATTAGCATGTTCCATGGCCATAAAACCACAATTAAGGAGGGTAAAATAATACCTGACACTATCTAGAGGAGTCATCATTGTATCCCTTTCAATCGGTATTTTATCCCATGTAAAGACTTTCATCGGAGCAGGAATTCTAAATATAGAATCGATATCTTTATTTGAAATACCTGCTTCTTTGAGTAAAAAATATCTTTCACTTCTTTTGACCTGTTCATCTATCCATCTATCATCACCCCAAGGTTTTTCTTCCTTATATCCTTTCCAGTGTTTTTCAAATTCCTTCTGGAGGTAAGACATATGTTTAAATACAGCATTTTCGGCATGTTTTTGCATTCTGCTGTCTAATGAAGTATATATCTTAAGCCCATCGGTATAGATGTTGTAGATGGAACCATCATCTTTAAGGATATTTTTGAGGATTCTGGGCAATTCTTTTGTTCGGAGATACTCCCTGAAATAAGTTCCCAATCCATCATCATTGCCAATATCGTCGTGCGATGTCGCAGCAATTGGCTTTAATATCAGCTTATCGTATTGTTCCTGACTAATAGAACCTGTATTAACCATTCGGGAAATTGTGGTCATTTCTTCTGATTCAAATCTGAAATCCCTGTTTTGAAGCATTTGAGAAAGCACAAGATTTCTTCTTTTTTCTGAATTTTTTGGATTTCGAGTGGGGTCAAGGGCCGTGGTAGCTTTCAGCATTCCTATCAATGTGGCTGCCTGCTCGGGTGCCAGTTCCTTAGGTCTTTTATTGTAAAAATATCGTGCCGCCTCCTGAATCCCATACCTGTTACCTCCGAAAGGCACAGTATTGAGATACATTGTGAGCAATTCTTCTTTGTTGTAAATATTTTCGAGTTTTATTGAAATGATATTTTCCTTTACTTTATTGATAAATATACTTAATCCCGGTATTTTATAATTTTTTCTGGGGTACAGATTTTTAGCCAGTTGCTGACTCAATGTAGAGCCACCTCCCATACTTTGCGTGTTGGTAGCCACTCCTTTAAATACGCGCATCCATGACCAGAGGTCAATTCCACTGTGTTCAAAAAATCGTTTATCCTCTATGGCAAGAAGGGCAGTAATCAGGTATGGAGATATGCTGTCAAGTTTTATAGTTGTTCTGTTTTCGGTATAATACTTTCCTATCATAACCCCATCGCTGGAATATATTTCCGAAGCATCAGAAGTCTCAATTGATTTTATTTCATCCGCTGTTGGTAATTTTCCAAAAACACCAAAAAGAGTCATTAGAATAATAGCAATAACGAAGATAAACCCCCATTTAACCAAGTTAAATGACCAATATATTATTTTTGATTTTCCGGGATTATTACTTTTATATACATCCCAACTGTGTGTGACGGGGTAGATAAAATCATTCCATTTAGCTTTGTAAGGTGCCAACACCCTGCCTATGGGTTCAGTCACAGGATTGGTTATTTTCCGGTAAGCGGCAGAAATTATAGACTTTATCTCATTGAGATTTTTCATTCACAAAGTTGCTTAGGGTGCAAAAGTACATTTTATTTTTAAAATTCTGACCTATAATATAAGCTGATCATGGCAGGATTATCTGAAGACAAAATACCGGTTCATAGAAAAATTAAAACAAACTCCTATCAAAGCGGCTACAATAAGACGACTTGTGAAAAATGAAATTTCAAAATTCTCTTTGAAAAAGAAAACACCTGTTGTATTAGCAAATATGCTGAAAATGGTGATAATAGCAAAACGTAAAGCTTGTTTTCTGACTTGGCCGTGTCTGTTTAAAAAAGCCCAATTGCGTCCGAGAAAAAAACTGGTTGCTGCGCCAAAAACAGACCCGATAGACGTGGCAGTAACATAATAGACTAACAAGAAGTGATTTAATATCAAAGACAACGCAAAATCCATGGAAGTAGCAATCAGGCTTACTATCTGAGACCGGACAAAAGCTTTGCGCAGTGGTGGTCTTTCTATGCCTTTATTTTTTTTATGTTCACTCTTTTCCATTCAGGTTCATAATTTCCAAAAAAAGCAAAATACGATTTGCAAAACAATATTGGTATAAACACCAGCAACAGCGTCGTCTAGCATAACAGAATGTGAAGTATGAAGCTGGTCTATTTTCCGGATACCCAATGGTTTCAATATATCAAAAAGCCTAAATAATACAAAACCGAGCATGAATACATAGATATGTAGAGGAAGGAAGAGGATACTGATCCAGAAACCCATGGTCTCATCTATGACAACTCTCGAAGGATCGTCTCCCCACTCAGCTTTGAGTTTGTCGCATGCGAGCACTCCGACCACGTATGTCAATATAATTATAAATACATGTAAACCATGAAAAGAGTAATAGTTCATTCCGGCTTTCATCATAAAAAAACTAATAATGAATCCACCGAGGGCGCCGAATGTACCAGGGGCGATGGGTGCGTAACCTAAACCAAAAAAGGTTGCAATAAGCTTATATATAGAAAGATGTGGCATAGAAGAAAAAAGGGTCATATCAGATAGATATAACCCTTTGATATAAAATTATTAATAATTATTCGTAATCAAGGCCAAGATTTGTAATCAAGTCTTCACCTGCGAGATGACGTATGGTGTTTTCCAACTTGTTTAGTTGCTTGAAAATATCGTGCATTGGGTGAACACCTTTAGGAGCCTGCGGCGACTTAAGATAAAAGGACAACCACTCCTGAATCCCGGATAAGCCTGCCCTTTTAGCCAAATCCAGGAAAATAGCCAGGTCCAAAACCAATGGAGCAGCAAGAATAGAATCCCTGCAAAGAAAATCAACTTTGATCTGCATAGGGTAGTTGAGCCATCCTCTGATATCGATGTTATCCCACCCTTCTTTATTATCGCCACGCGGAGGATAATAATTTATCCGAACTTTATGATACAGATTGCCATACAAGTCAGGATATAAATCAGGCTCAAGCAGCTCCTCAAGTACCCCTAGTTTAGATATCTCCTTTGTCTTGAAATTATCCGGATCATCCAATACTTCACCATCCCGGTTTCCTAAAATATTGGTTGAAAACCAACCTTCAATTCCGATTGCCCTTGCTTTTAGTCCCGGTGCTATCACGGTTTTCATCAGTGTCTGACCGGTCTTAAAATCTTTTCCCGCTATAGGGGTCTTTGTTTTTTGGCAAGTTCGACCATTCCAGGGACATCGCATGACAAATTCGGAGCTCCGTTAGCATAAGGAATTCCCATTTTGATAGCGGCATAAGCATAAATCATGCTTGGCGGAATATCTTTGTGGTTTTCTTCAAGCCCTTTTTCCAAAGATTCCATGGTCTGATGTACATCACCTTCCTCAATATATATTTCCGTGGATCCACACCATACCATTACAAGCCGGTCGCAATCATTATCTTTTTTAAATTTTTCGATATCTTTCATCACCGCATTAGCCAGTTCCATCTTGGTTTTTGCTTTCTTGATGTACTTTCCATTCAGTCGTTTTACATACTCGTGGTCAAAAACTGCTTTCATCGGCTTGATTTGTTCAAGCTGCGGTTTTATTTTTTTAAGCAGTGACTCTTCAAGCACTTTTGCATGGATTGCAGACTCATACACATTATCTTCAAAAATGTCCCAGCCTCCGAAAACCACATTTTTCAGAGGTTGTAAAGCGATGACATCTTTAATAAAAGGTTGATTGTTTTCTGTTCTTTTGCCTATTCGCATTCTACCCATTTGAGTGAGTGAGCCTATGGGCAATCCCAAACCTTTATTTACGGCATGTACTCCGGCAATCGTGGTTGTAGCCACAGCCCCTAAACCAGGCATCAAGATACCCAGCTTTCCCTTTGGTTTTTCTATTTTAATTTTTTTTGTCATATCCGGTTGTCTGTTTAGGACTTTTAATATTTTTTAATAAATAATCTTTTTTAATATTTTGTTTTTTGTAATCAGGGCGCAAACCTATATATTTCTTACCTTTTTTACAAATAAATTGAATCTAAGATCGACAATCAATTAGCTTTTCAGGTTCTTTTAATTCTACAAATCGAATATATTTATCAAGAATGGTTGAAAATTGGGTTTTTAGCAGCCATTTTTCATAAATTAATAACGCAATAACGCCGCAACACAGTCCCAGGAAAATATCAATAATGTAATGGTGAGAAGAATACACAGCTGCGAACCATATACCCAAAATGTCAATAAAAATAAAAGTACTGGCAAGCCTCAGTTTTTTCTTTTTTGCATAATACCAGGTAACGACAGGATATGCAGCATGCAGGGATGGTATGGCTGCAAACACGTTTGAGTTTTTAGTATATATATTTTGGAAGAGAGGAAACCCGATCAAATTATCAAATCGGACGAGTTGAGCAGCGTTCCCGGTAATATCAAATAATTGTACCATACCATATTTTTCAAAATACCAGGGTGGAGCTGCCGGATAAGAATAATATATGATAAACCCGATCAGATTGGTTAAAAGGTATGCTGCGCTGAAATTGAGCAACATTTTTTTATCATTAAAGAATAAATAAATGCCCAACGCTAATGGTACTGGTACCCAGGTCAGGTAGAAAAGGCCGCTTAGTATGTCCAGAATCGGATAATGGTGCAGATTCAGATACTCGTTGGGCGTCAGGATTTCATCATTACTGCTTATACCGAATATATATTTTTCAATATTATATGGTTCGATGATATGAACGTTATTTATCAGGTAATTTGGAAATGCCCTCATTGAGTCATATAATACCCAGAAAAGAATAAAAAAGACAAAAGAATAAACGAAAGTCCTCGTCCACCTGTGAAATAAGAACATAGATAATATAAAAACAACAAAAGCCTGATGATCGATTCTGAATCCAACTACCAAACTTGTCCATGTTATATAACATAAAGAGAATAAGCTAATGACTATTAAATGGGGTTTTTCAATCGGAAACAAATCAGATTTGAGCCTATCCAGAGTAATCATAATAATTTAACTATTTTTCAGCATATTTTCAGCATGTCTCATTCTCATGATGGCAGTAATGTTGGACATGATCGCAAGTATAAAAATAGGAAGGGTGAAAAAACTTATGGTCTCAAATAGAGGAAATGGTAACCAATCTACAGATATTTTGAAATCTGACCCCAGGATCCCGGTCATAAGGCCGCAAAGTAAGGCACTCAATCCAATCAGGAGAATCCTTTCAGGTCGCTGCATAAAACCAACGTCTGCCATTTTCAATCCGAGACCCTCTGCCCTTGCTCTTGTATAACTCACCATAACAGATCCGATCATGGCAATAAAAGCAAATAGAGAACTCAAAAAATAATGATGCGATATGAGGTAATAACATATACCCATAAACATCAACATCTCACTATAACGGTCAAGGACAGAATCGAAAAGTGCGCCGAATTTTGAATCTGTTTTACTTAACCTCGCAAGTCTTCCGTCAATCATGTCAAAAAGTCCGGCAAATAATATCACAGCTCCAGCAACCCCTACAATACGATGATCACTGCGAGTTGTTTTTTCAGCTCCATACACAAAGACTATGGTTACTACCATGTTTAATATTAACCCAATCAGTGTTATCATATTTGGTGTGACCCCAATCCTGATAAACCATCTTATAACCGGATCAATCCAACTATATATGTAAGCCTGCCCCACCGATTTCCAGTCAGCCATTGATTGTTTTATTTTATGCAAATATCTATAAAAGGTTAAGACTAAATCAATAATTCGACAAAATAATATCAAACATTGACTTTTAAATTCAATTAATTATTGATTTTGAATTTTCTCTGCAAGATCGCGGACATCTCCCAATTTGAGAATCGACCATAAATCAATCGTATTTACCACTATTAGAATAATGCTGCCTCCTATGCCTAAGGCAAGAACACTATCATTTATAAAAACCTCCAGAAATAGAAAAATACAAATAATAATTCTTAATTCTGTAGGTCCCATCAGGAAGGTGTCAATACTGTATTTGTCAGTAATCTTGTACTTAAGCAAACTATTGACCATAGACCAGCCATACACAAAAACAAAAATAAAGGCAACAAACTTATATTCATCAAAAAATATATAATATCCAATCCCCATAATGCCAACAGTAATCCAATCTACGGCGATATCCAGAGCCCATCCATACCACTTTCTGGGGATATTTCTAAAATATGCTAATCTTCCGTCCAGTGAATCTCCAAACCAGCCCACTGCATATCCAAAAATGCTGGTCAAAAGCCAAAACTCATTACTTTTACCCATGCATAGTCCCAATGTAACAATTATACTACCTAAAAAACCGATAAATGTAAGCAAGTCAGATGTCACCCATGAAGGCATCAAACGACATAGGAAAGCAATAAGCTTTGCTTCTACATTTTTCAAAATATTGGTTCTTTTCCTGGAGCCTCCGGAACCCTTAGATGAATCAGGCATAAGTATTTTTTGTAAAACCCAACCAGAATCAACTATATGGATTTTCTATTATTAAGATTAAAATTAGAAGTTAATTCATTTTCACGTTTCTCTATGACCATCAAAAGATGCAAAGGTTTAATTAACCGGAAAATAATTCTAAATCTCATTTATATAAGAGAAAAAGCACTAATAAATAGTGAAAATATTTAGTTGGTTTAAGATAATAAACAGATTATAAATTAATTCCAAATCATACCAACCGATTTTAATAAAAAATTGTTTAGGAAATCACTAGTGCTCTGTCCAGAAAAAAAACTTAATGAAATGTTGTTCTTTTTCCAAATCTCTGCGTTAAAAATACTCGTCATAGCTACTGCTATGCCTGCGTTTTTTGCCTTGATCTTTGAAAAAATAACTACCATTATAATTTAACTTGTTATCTTGACAGGGCACTAGCCAGTAAACTTACCCATTATCAGGAAGGAATGGAGATTATTTATGATTATATAATAGCAGGCACGGGAGCTGCCGGATTGATGATGGCTTACAGAATGGCCGGAGATCCTTATTTTGACAATAAATCAATATTATTACTTGAAAGAGATGATAAAAAAGTAAATGACAGGACATGGTGTTATTGGGAAGAAGGTGACGGGGAATGGGACCATTTGACAACAAAAATCTGGAATAAGATTTATTTTGGTAGTCCGTCATTCTCAAAAGTTATGCCTTTAGGTAACTATCAGTATAAAATGATAAGAAGTAGTATTTTTTATTCTTATTTAATTCAAGAGATCAAAAAGCACTCATCTTTCCACCTTGTAAAGTCAGAGATTACGGGTTTTGAAGAAAATGAAGGGGTAGTTTCAGTATTCTCACATTCGGAAGTATTCAAGGGATTGAATTTACTGAGCAGCATACCGGATACCAGTGTGTTGAATAGCCAGGCAAAATATCCATACCTAAAGCAACATTTTAAAGGATGGTTTATCAAAACGGATAAACCGGTGTTTGATCCTGAACTTCCGGTATTTATGGATTTTGACCTACCGCAAAAAGGGCATACCAGGTTTATGTACTCGTTACCCACATCACCGACTGAAGCACTTATTGAATACACTCTTTTTTCAGAAGACCTGTTGTCTGAAAGAGAATATGATAAGGCATTGGCAGACTATCTTGAAAAGAAAGGAATTAGTAATTTTACTATCGAAGAAACTGAAAGGGGGAATATTCCAATGACTTGTTATCCATTTGAACGACATAATACTAAAAACATCATGTACATAGGAAGTGCAGGAGGTTGGACAAAACCCAGTACCGGATATACTTTTGCGAGAACAACGGAGATTACTAAGAAGTTAATTTCTTTCTTAAAATCTGAAGGAGATTTTACCCGGTTTTCTATAAAAAACAGATATTGGTTTTATGATCTTGTATTGCTCGATGTGCTACATAATAACAATGAAACCGGGATAGAAATTTTTACATCCATTTTTAAAAATAATTCTATAAGAGATGTATTTAGATTTCTGGATGAAAAGGGAAGCATCTTGAATGACCTTAAAATTCTGTTTTTAACGAGACCCATAGGGAAATTTACAATGTCTTTTGCTCGTCGGATAAGTTTTTTACCATAGACTGGCATTTTAAATATTCTTATTGCACTTATTATCGTAAATACTATCTGGTTTCAAAAGACGTATTAAAATTTATCTATTCTTATTTCTTTTATGCTTTTAGAATCAAAATCACCTGCAGAAAATACAAAAACTCTGTAAGTATCAGTAGAAGTAGTCAGTTTGGCTACCTTATATTTGGATGATCTATCCTTAGATGAACCTTTGTGTATGACTTCTACACTCAACACTTTTTGAGAGCTGATAAAATTTTTCAACTTTGATATTGCCACACTTTTATTGAGCATTTGCTGATCCTCAAAAAATGAAAAATCAATTTTATCATCCAAGTAACTCTCCATTGTAGCGGAATCATTGTTTTTCAGTGCAGTAAAAAATGCACTTTCGCTTTGACTGAAACCTTGAATGGATGCGGCTAATAATAGTATCAGAAAAAATTGTTTCACTAACTTAAAATTGTTTTAAAAAATAAAAACCTGAGCAAATAATATAAAAAATATATAAGTTTGCACACTACTTGAACGAATGAGTGATACATTTTAGTTTCAAAGAGATAGTTAAATTTTATTTAAAGTCACTCTTTTGGTATAAAAACCTACTTATCAGGCCATTATAAAGGGTAAAAAAATTAATAAGTAATCAGAATGTTATGAATAATCTTGCATTAATCATCCTTGATGGATGGGGTATAAACCATGATACGGCCGTAAGTGCCATCGAAGCTGCGGATACACCTGTGATGGATGGACTGCTGGATAGATATCCAAACGCAACCCTAACTACGTTTGGTGAAGAGGTAGGATTGCCTGAAGGACAAATGGGGAATTCTGAAGTGGGCCATATTAATATAGGTGCAGGACGAATCGTCTATCAGGAACTTGCCCGAATTAATAAAGCCATAAGAGATAAGGAATTATTGTCAAATCAGGTCTTTATTGACGCTGTCCAGTTTGCCATTAATAACACTAAAAAAATTCATCTGCTTGGATTGGTTTCTGATGGTGGTGTCCACTCTAATATTGACCATCTGTTAGGCCTTTGCGATATTCTAAAAAGTTACGATGGTGAAGTGGAAGTGTATATACATGCATTTATGGATGGGCGGGATACAGATCCAAGGTCAGGAAAAGCATTTCTGGAAAGGGTAGTAAATACCATTGAGAATACGAATATTCACCTCGCTACTGTCATAGGTAGATACTATGCGATGGATAGAGACAAAAGGTGGGAGAGGGTAAAACTTGCCTATGATTTATTGGTCAACGGGAAGGGAAAGGTTTCAGATGATCTGCTTGCCGAAGTTGAAAGCAGCTATGATGAAGGTATCACGGATGAGTTTTTAATGCCGATGTACAACAAAAACCTGAGTAAAAATGAGTTTCTCATTCATGAAGACGATGTAGTCCTATTCTATAATTTCAGAACTGACCGCCCTCGACAACTTACGGAAGTACTAACCCAGAAGGACTACCATGAGTATGATATGCACAAGCTGCGTCTTTATTTTGTAACATTTGCTAATTATGACCAGACATTTGAAAATATAAAGGTGATATTTGAAAAAGATAACCTGAAAAATACACTCGGTCAAGTCATCAGCGAAGCGGGGATGACGCAGGTCAGAATCGCAGAAACAGAAAAATATCCCCATGTTACGTTTTTTTTCAACGGAGGAATAGAAGATAAATTTGAGGGAGAGGACAGAATTATGGTACCTTCTCCAAAAGTAGCAACATATGATATGAAGCCAGAGATGAGTGCAATTGAAATTACAGATAAACTGGTGGCATATATTGAAGATAAAAAGCCGAATTTCATTTGTCTTAATTATGCAAATACGGACATGGTAGGTCATACCGGAGTTTTTTCTGCGGCTGTAAAAGCTACAGAAACGGTGGATTCATGTCTTGGGAGGTTATTCAAAACATTAGAAAGATTTGACTATTACTCTGTGATCATCGCCGATCATGGAAATTCAGATGTAATGGTAAATCCTGACGGTTCGCCCAATACTGCGCATACTACAAATCCGGTACCTGTGATTTTTACCGGAAGGGGTGTGTCTAAACAGACATACAAAGTATCAGATGGCAAGTTGGGAGACCTGGCACCCAGTATTCTTAGTATTATCGGACTTCCGCCTTCTGCTGAAATGACTGGAAATGTGATCATTAATAAGATTTAAACGTTTTTTTTTGGAAGTTGATCTTAGTTTTGGTTGATTGGTAGGTTGGAGTAGTTATTTTTGGCATTCTGAACATCTTTTATTTAACACATAAGTATGCTCCATACACTGATATCAATGACCAGACAAAAAGCCATTTTTCCTTTTTATCATGCTGTCAGTGATACTAACCCAATTCACATAAAACACCTCTATCAGGTGAGGGGAATTCACCAATTTGAAAAAGACATCCATTTCTTCCTGAAACATTATCAACCGATGAGATTGGATGACGTATTTAACTTTGTCAAAGACAAAAAACGTAAATCTAAACCGGGATTTTTTATAACATTTGACGATGGGTTGAGAGAAGTTTACGATAATATTTACCCCATTCTTAAAAAATATGATATTGGCGCTGCAATATTTTTAAATTCTTCTTTCACAGATAATAAAGGTCTTTTTTTCAGATATAAAGCAAGTTTGCTGGTAGAAAAGATAATCAAAAATCCTGCTTTTAAAGTAAGTAAGGACGTGGTAAAGTGGTCAATGGACCAACGTATAAGTTCAGTCGAAAAAGCTATTTTGTCCGTTAATTATCAGGAAAAAGGAAGGCTGGATACATTGGCAGAAATTATAGACCTGGATTTTGAAAAATATTTGTCTGAATGCAGACCATATATGGATTCAGAACAGATTACTGAATTGAGCAAAAATGGATTTTGTATAGGCGGCCATAGCAAGGATCATCCATTGTTCAGTACATTGACTGCGGATGAGCAAATCAGACAAGCAAAGGTTTCAACAGACTGGGTTCATGAAAAATGGCCATCAACATACAGTTTATTTGCTTTTCCTTTTACAGATTATGGTGTCAATAATTCTTTTTTCGACAATGCAAGTTATGATATTAGTTTTGGTACAGCGGGATTGAAAAATGATTCTATCCACAACCACATTCAAAGGATTCCTATAGAAAATTATCCTTATAGTGCAGCATCTATAGTCATAAGGGAGTATTTTTATTATATGTTAAAATCCATTATTGGTAAAAATACGATCAAAAGAGAATGATAGAGATCCTGAAAATTGATAAGGTCGGACTCCTGAAATATATAAACTCAGATGAATACAGGGATGCTACAATTGTGCCTATATCCAGACACAGAGCACAGTCACACATAGCAAATCCAAAGGCAAGAGAGCATGATGTTTTGTTGTTTCTTGCAATGGAAGGACCGGTTATGGTTGGCTATTTAGGGGTGCTACCTGATGATTTTCAAGTATCAGATAATGATAGTCTGCACATTGGATGGATGAGTTGCCTTTGGGTTGATGAGAAGCACAGAGGGAAAAAGATAGCTCAACAGCTGATTAAGACTTGTTTTGAAAGTTGGGAAAACAAAATATTGCTAACAGAATTTACAGAAGCCGCTGGCAAGCTGTATGAAAAAATGGGAATCTTTTTGCCTTTTTTAAATGTTGAAGGGCAAAGGTGGTATATCAAATCAACCTTAAAAACCATACTGCCACCAAAAAAGGAAATTTTCAAAAGGATGACTACATTGTTATCTTTTATAGACATCTCTATCAACTTATTTTTGGGAATAAAAACAATATTTGCATACAAATCGATACAGGATTTCAAATATCAGTTTTTCAGTCAGATAAATGATGAGATCAGAAATTTTGTAGATGAAAATAGCAAAAATGAAATGTTCAGGAGGCGGGGTAATGATTTGGATTGGATATTAAATTACCCATGGATCTTATCCTGTGATGTTGATATGGGGATTAGTCAGATATACCATTTTTCGTCAGTAGAACAACACTTTCTATGTAAGGGATTGGAAATTAGAAATCAACAAGGGTTTTTAGTTGGTATAGTTATATTTACTGTCAGAAACGGGCATTTGCGTTTGCCATATATTTATTACACAGATTCTGATGCTTTTGTAAACGGTATTCTTTTTTTACTGAAGAATTTTTCGATCAAGACTTGTACAATTTACCATGAAGGAGCCTTGGACGCTCTCAGAGCAAAAAATGTAATGCGCGCCATTAGTAAAAAAGTTACCAGAAAATATCTCATTTCATTTGTGTTACAGAAGAATATACATTCAGAAAATAAGCTTTTGCAGGATGGTGACGGCGATTGTGCATTCACATGATCTTATTTTTTAGGCCAATACAGACTATCAGGATTTGAGTTTCAGGAGGCTAAAAACCATTATCTACTCAGGAACATAGATCTTCGACTATCCAGATTTCTAAAATACGGATCATACAAATCTTTAATGTAGTAAATCATTTCACCAGTAGATTTCATTTCTGGGCCCAGATTCTTATCTACGTTGGGGAATTTATCAAAAGAAAAAACAGGAACCTTTATAGCATATCCTGTCAGATTTTTCACTATGTCAAAATCTTTAATTTTGTGGGTTCCCATCATCACTTTTGTGGCAATTTTCAGATAAGGCACCTGATATGCTTTAGCAATAAAAGGTGTCGTACGAGATGCTCTCGGATTGGCTTCAATGACATATACATCATCATTTTTTATTGCAAACTGAATGTTGAGCAGACCTTTTATATTAAGAGCAACGGCAAGTTTGTTAGCATATTCCACCATCAGCCCGACAGCCGAGGGACTGAGTGAGTAGGTAGGTAGGACAGCGGAGCTGTCGCCCGAGTGAATACCGGCAGGTTCTATGTGTTCCATAATACCCATAATGTGCAAAACATCACCATCGTAAATGGCATCTATTTCCGCTTCTTTGGCTCTATCCAAAAATTGGTCGATCAATACTTTATGATCCGGGAGGTGTTTGAAAATGCCTAAAACGTGGGTTTCAAGTTCTTTATCATTTATAACAATACGCATACGCTGCCCTCCGATGACATAAGAAGGTCTGACAAGTACTGGATATCCCACTCTTTTAGCCACTTCTATTGCTTCATCGACATCATGAGCAACTCCATATTCAGGATACGGTATCTCAAGTTCCTTGAGTAAGTCTGAAAATCTTCCTCTGTCTTCAGCGAGATCAAGGCTATTGAAGTCTGTGCCAATGATCTTTATCCCTTTTTTGTGGAATTTTTCAGCAAGTTTCAATGCGGTTTGGCCGCCAAGCTGAACTATTACACCTTCCGGTTTTTCGAGGTCGATGATTTCTTCAATGTGTTCCCAAAAGATAGGCTCAAAATAAAGTTTGTCCGCCACATCAAAATCAGTGGAGACAGTTTCAGGATTACAATTAATCATAATGGCTTCATATCCTGCTTCTTTTATAGCCAGCAATCCATGAACGCAACAATAGTCAAACTCGATACCCTGTCCTATCCTGTTAGGACCTGAACCCAATACAATGATTTTCTTTTTCTCAGATGGAATACTCTCATTTTCACTATCAAAGGTGGAATAGAAGTAAGGTGTTTTGGCTTCAAATTCGGCTGCACAGGTATCCACCATTTTGTAGGTGCGGGTAATTCCCAGTTTTTTTCTCTGTGCGGTGACTTCTTCTTCTTTGATCCTGAGTACCCACGCTATTTGTACATCGGAGTACCCGACAGACTTTAATTCTCTAAAAAAATCTAAGGGAATATCTTCTGCTACATTGAATCGCATGAGCTTCTCTTCATATTTTACCAAACGCTTAATTTGTCTGATATACCACGGATCAATTTTAGTAAGTTTATGAATTGATTTTTCCGGCACCCCCTAACCTGAGAGCGTCTTTAACTCGGTAAATCCGATCATCACTTACTTTTTCGAGTCTGGCGAGAATGTCTTCAGTCTGTATCCATTCTTTCATATCAGCACCAAGTCCGGCACGATTATTTTCCTGACTCTGACATGCTTTTTGCATGGCTTCCAGAAAATTTCTGCCAATCGCCATTACTTCACCAACGGATTTCATCTGTAGTCCCAAAGTGGTATCAGCGCCATAAAATTTATCAAAATTCCATCTTGGCATTTTGACTATGACATAATCGAGTGCAGGTTCAAAAAATGCCGATGTCGTTTTAGTAATTTGATTTTTCAGCTCATTGAGATTGTATCCTATGGCCAATTTTGCGGCTATTTTTGCTATCGGATACCCGGTTGCTTTACTGGCTAATGCTGATGATCTGGATACACGTGGATTGATTTCGACGGCTATCAGTTCTTCGTTTTCGGGGTTAAGGGCAAACTGGACATTGCATCCTCCTGAAAAATTACCAAGAGAGCGCATCATGGTAATAGCATCGTCCCTCATTTGTTGGAAAGCAGTGTCAGAAAGCGTCATAGCCGGGGCAACAGTAATGCTGTCTCCGGTATGAATGCCCATCGGGTCCAGGTTTTCTACTGTACATATAATGACTACATTATCATTATTATCTCTGAGCAGCTCCAGCTCATATTCCTTCCATCCTATTACAGCTCTTTCTACTAATACTTCATGTGAAGGAGATGCTTCCAAGCCCCTTCTGAGTGCTTCGTCAAATTCTTCTTCTTTCATCACAAAACCACCACCTGTCCCACCAAGTGTATATGATGGACGAATCACAAGTGGAAATCCGATTTGCTGTGCCGCTTCTTTCCCTTCCAGAAATGAATTAGCTATAAATGAATCAGCCACTTTCATTCCCAGACTTACTACGTGTTGTTTGAAGGCTTCTCTGTTTTCGGTGAGCTCTATTGCCTTGACATCCACACCTATCATCTTGACACCATATCGCTCCCAGATTCCCATATTATCTGCTTCAATAGCCAGATTCAGGGCTGTTTGTCCACCCATAGTTGGAAGTACGGCATCAATTTGTTGCTCTTCCAGTATTTTTATTATACTCTCGACGGTCAAAGGCCAGAGATAAATATGGTCAGCAGTGACATTGTCTGTCATGATGGTAGCGGGATTGGAGTTGATGAGTGTGACTGTGACTCCTTCCTCTCTGAGCGAACGGGATGCCTGAGTTCCTGAATAGTCAAATTCGCAGGCTTGTCCGATGATAATAGGCCCGCTTCCTATGATGAGTACGGACTTTATAGAACTGTCTTTTGGCATTTCCGATGATAAATTCTGATCGGGGCACAAAGGTATTTAAAATCTGATTTAATTTTTAATATTGGAGATAAAAACCCCAATATTTAAATCACTTCATTGTTATCCAAACATAAATCTGCGGTTTCAACTATTTTTATTTTCCTTAATTTACCTGGAATGTTTACCTGATCTATGGCTGAAAAGTAGATTCTGATTTTGAGAATTTTGTTTGAGTTTGTGGAAATTTATCTGAAGCTGCATATATTCAATTTGATCATCATTTTTTATTACATTTGCATTATAATTTTCTATCCATTCCTTATTATGAACAAACAAAACGATTTTGATGACATAGATGTCGATGGCAATGAAGAATCAACCCCGACTAATATCAAAGGTGGAATATTAAGCCTGATTCGGACTACTCAACGAAATTATATCAATCTGACAAATATTGCAGATAATAAAGCACACATTCTCATAAGTATTAACTCATTGATGCTTACGATATTAATTCCTATTGTTTTGGCCAATTATCAAATTATCATTGATAAAAAATTCTACATTCCGATGGCTATGTTTGCAGTGACATGTTTACTGACTATCATCTATTCAGCTATGGTGCTCTCTCCCTTCAGCGGGAATAAGCAAACGTCTGAGATTCAAAAGAAGAAAACAAAGAGAAGTCCTTTTTTCTTTACCAACTATGCAGATCTTACTCTGGAAGAATACAGAATACTTTTTCAGGAAACCATGGCAGACAAAGAATCGACAAACCAGATAATAGTCAGCGATCTATATTATTTTGGTATCAATCTGGCATCAAAATATAAGCTGGTAAAACGATCCTACAAAATTTTTAATTTGGGGATGATATTGAGTTTTATTGGATTTATCCTTGCTATTCTATTTTAATCTATTCTTTTGTTTTAATATTATTTCTGAGCCTGTCCGGTCTGTCCAGTTCATCAAAGAACCCACTCAGAAATTTTTTGTTATTTTCTCTCCTCTTCTCATCCAGATATGTAGCCCCATCACAAACAGCCATTAATTTTGTTTATGATCCTGAAAGTATTTGACAGCAAAATCAAATTCTTCATCAGAAATAACGTATGGCATAAAATATCGCTCATTTACATTCTTTATTGGAAGGCTTTCTGCAGGTACCGCATAACTCTGACCGACGAATCCCGAGTAATCATAGTCGTATGGCAATGCGACAACTCTGGTATATTGAGGGAGTTTGGCTATAATAACATTATGTCTGTTTCCGACTGACCAATCGGTATTGGCGATCATATACTGAAAAAAATACATGAGGAGAAAGGGCTTTCTCTCCAATACGGTAGAATTCAGTCTTGCTCTACTGTCCACAATCTTCGCATCAGTCCTGAGAGCATAAGAGTCTTCATCTTCCACTATGAATCCCGTATATTCTTCTTCTTTTTCATTTTTCTCATTCAGGATCTGTATATCTACCAATTTCGAGCGCACCCCTAATGAATCTATAATCTGATACAGAATGTATAAAAAATATTCCTGATATAATTTCTCCTGATTCGATTTTCCACCTCGGCAAGGCAACACCATTTTGAGTTTATCAGCTGATTTGAAGCCAAATTTGGAGAGATCTTTCTTTGCAAAATTAAATTTTACGGGTGGAAAATAGCAGACTTGTTTTCTCATATTACCTCTGGCTCTCACTTTTGGATTTGCTGATATTATTGTCGAATCAGTTGCTGTAAGGAATGAAAGGGAAGATTCCTGCTCCTCCTCCTTCATTTTATTATTAATGAGGTTTTTTAAATTAGTGGTCAGTATAAGTTTCGGGTTTCCTTTATTGGTTTCCAAATTATAAATGGTTTCAAAAAGGCTCCTCTTTTCTTTTTTGACAGTTTTTATAAACTCTGATTTTTTACCGTTGGATTTGCCTCTGTAAAACTGATCATCCTTCCATATTAAAACTTCACCTTTGTTTCCGGATACCAGACCGCAATCAATTAAAAATAATTTATCACCAAATCTAGGTGTTATTGAAGGCATAATCGTATGACCCACAATGATGCTGTTGACATTATAGAAATTCAACACGTTATTCAATGAGTCTTCATGGTAGGAAAGTGTATCCGCATATCCTCTGTACCACAATGGCCCTTCATCACCGGTCAACAGCGCAATAATCGGACTCTCTGACATATTTTTTGCTGAATTCACTAATATAGAATCCCTAAAATATCTGTTAATATCCTGCCCCGATATATTGGCATCCACCATTCTTTGTGCTTCGAAATATCGCCTTTGTAATGCTCCTGAAGTGTATGCATATTTGACATTCAGATATCGCAGGTCATTATTGATTATCATCACTTCATGATTACCCAGCAATACGTGAACCTTTCCGCCTGCTTCCAGGGCCTGTTTTTCAAGTTTGAATAGAAACCACAAAATCTCCATAACCTTATCCCCTCTGTCAAAATGGTCTCCTGCTATTACCAAATGGTTTTCACCAAAACTCCAGTTGCCTAAAGAATCGATGACATTATGGGCATTCAAAAGTGAAATCATAGTTTCATATTTGCCGTGGATGTCACTGACTACAATAAATTTTTTAACATTGTCAAACTCCCAATTATCCTCCTCTATAATATCCAGTTTTGATAAATCCACAACAGGAAGTCCTGATATATTAAAAATAGTGGCTGTGGATTTCAAAATAGTACTATCATGCGGCAGCCCCGCTTCAACCCATTGAATTTTTAAGGAATCTCCAATATTATCAATATACGGGCCATCATAATAATTTTTATTCCCTTGACCAGAAAGATGGCTTCCGAAAGTGAAAAGGTAGAATAAAACGAAAGGCGAGAAGTACAAATAAAACTTTTTGATTACTTTTGTCATGATGGATATTGTGTAAATTATTTGTAAAAATATATTTTTTCCGCCACTAACAAGAATCTTATGATCTATTATGGTAAATTTTTTAATGCCTGATAACAGTTGAGAGAAGAAAAGAATTTTGATACAAGTATATTATTACAAATAATTAATATTTTCAATTAGTATTGTTACTATTGTATTCTTTTTAAGTCATAATGGCAGAAACTTTTATTTTGAATCAAACGTATATTAATCTAATAAAATTTATAAAAGCAAAAAAATATGAAATGGGAAGGACGCAGACAAAGTGAAAATGTAGAAGATCGCAGAGGATTGGGCACTACTGGTAAGGTAGTAGCAGGAGGTGGCGCAGTTGGGATTATATTTTTATTGATACAGTTGTTCTTAGGAGGAGATGATGGACAAATTATGCAACAGCTTGAAAATCAAATGAATCAAGGGGGAGGTTCGCAGGCACCTACGGAACTTACAGCTGAGGAAAAAGTGGTTGGACAGTTTATATCCACCGTACTTGCAGATACAGAAGATATCTGGAAGAAGCTGTTTCAGGAGAAAGGAATGGTTTACAAAGAGCCTAAATTGGTTTTATTTAAAGACGTTACCAGGTCTGCTTGTGGCGGAGCCAGCGGGAGTACAGGTCCATTCTACTGCCCTGGTGATGAAACGGTGTATATAGATATGTCCTTCTTTAATACGCTGAAACAAAGATTCGGGGCTAAAGGAGGAGATTTTGCAATAGCTTATGTCATTGCACATGAAATTGGACACCACGTGCAGAATCAGATGGGAATCCTCAGAGAAACTCAAAATCTTAGGCAGAGACTTAATGAAGCACAGGGAAATCAGGTACAGGTAGCTACAGAATTGCAGGCAGATTTTCTTGCAGGTGTATGGGCTCATCATATCAATAAATATCTTGAAGCGGGAGATGCTGAAGAAGCCATAAATGCAGCTGCGGCGGTAGGAGATGATAATATTCAGAATAATACCCAAGGATATACCGTGCCGGAAACATATACACACGGCACTTCGAAAGAGCGTATGTATTGGTTCAATCGTGGCTATCAATCAGGAAATATTGATGATGGCGATACCTTTGGTGCGAAATTGAAATAGGATACTCATGGTTGGAAATATCCGCATTACGAGTTAGCTGAAGGCAGGTTTTAATAAATCTATACTTTCCTGACAGAAATTCTAAGGTTCAGGTTTTCAAGTATTTCGACCATTTCTCCCTCCGGGTTTAAACTAAGTTCTATCTTATTTCCGAGTACTTCGTTTTTGATATAATCTCCAAAATTTTCTACGGCTGGCCGGATCAACACATGATCTTCTATTATGATATCTATTCTATCTGTGACATTAAAGTCACTTGATTTTCGGATATTCTGAATTCTGTTGACAAGCTCTCTTGCAATTCCTTCAGCAATCAGATCGTCTGTCAGATTTATATCCAATGCAACCGTGATATCTCTATCTACAGCAACCTGCCAGCCAGGTATTTCGTCAAAGCTTATTTCCACATCCTCCAGAGACAGCATGATACGTTCGTTGTCTATCTCAAGAATATGGGTGTTTGTTGTTTCGAGTTGTGCTATCGTTTTTTGATCAAATTCTGAAATCATTTGTGCCCCGGTTTTCATATGCCTCCCCAGAAGCTTGCCCAATGTCTTAAAATTTGCTTTGGCTTTCTTACTGATGAATCCTTCTGTATCAGTAATATATTCGATTTCTTTTACATTGACTTCAGAAAGGATCAATTCTTTGACGGCATCTACCTGTTTTATAAATGTTGGATCCAGTATCGGGAGTAAAATTTTGGACAAAGGTTGCCTGACACGGTGGCCTTCTTTCTTTCTTATTGATAATACGAGAGAGGAGATACGTTGTGCATAGTCCATGCGTTGTTCGAGTAACTGATCGATAGCTTTGGGGTCGTAATCGGGGAAATCCGCCAGATGCACTGACTCATGCTTTTCGAGATTTGTAGCATGGTTCAGATTCAAATACAGCCAATCAGCAAACATTGGGGCGACAGGAGCCATTAATTTAGCTATAGTAGCAAGACACTCATATAATGTCTGATAGGCAGCAATTTTGTCTTCACTATATTCACCCTTCCAGAATCTCCTTCGACAGAGACGAACATACCAATTGCTCAGATGTTCATCCACAAATGTCATTATTTTTCTGGTAGAGTTGGTTGGTTCATAATCGCTGAATTCAGCTTCCACTTCTTTCACAAGGGTGTTCAGTAGTGATATAATCCATCGGTCTATCTCCTGTCTGTTTTCCAGGGCAATATTTTTTTCTTTATAGTCAAAACCATCAATATTAGCATACAATGAGAAGAATGAATATGTATTGAATAAGGTTCCGAAAAATTTGCGCCTGACTTCATCGATACCTTCCAGGTCAAACTTGAGATTATCCCAGGGTTGGGCATTGGATATCATATACCACCTGGTGGCATCTGCTCCATACTCTTCTATTGTTTCGAATGGATCAATGACATTGCCCAGACGTTTTGACATTTTAACCCCGGTTTTATCCAGAACCAATCCGTTTGACACCACATTTTTGAATGCCACACTCTCAAAAACCATGCTTGCGATCGCATGCAGTGTAAAAAACCAACCACGGGTTTGATCTACGCCTTCAGCAATAAAATCAGCAGGGAATTTGAGGCCTTTTTCTATCAGATCCTTATTTTCCATAGGATAATGCCACTGAGCATAAGGCATAGACCCTGAATCAAACCATACGTCTATCAGATCCAGCTCCCGCTTCATGGGATTTCCTGTCGGAGAGACTAGTACTATCTCATCGATATAAGGTCGATGCAGATCATTTGGAAGAATCTGATTTATACCTAGTTTACTATTTGCTTTTGAAATCTCCTGTCTCAATTTTTCGATTGAATCAATACATATTTCCTCAGTGGCGTCATCAGTCCGCCAGATAGGAAGAGGTATGCCCCAATATCTGGATCGGGAGAGATTCCAGTCATTCAGATTTTCAAGCCAGTTGCCAAATCTTTTTTCTCCTGTATGTGCTGGTTTCCAATTGATTGTTTTATTGAGTTCAATCATTTTGTCTTTCATGGCCGTGGATCGTATAAACCAGCTATCCATTGGGTAATACAACACAGGCTTATCAGTTCGCCAGCAGTGCGGGTAGTTATGGACGTATTTTTCGACTTTGAAGGCTTTATTTTCCTCTTTCAATTTTATGGCAATCTCCACATCGACTGATCTCTCGGGTGCTTCACCATCTTTATAATATTCGTTTTTTACATATTTTCCTCCTATTTCTTCGAGCTCAGCTCTGAATTTTCCCTGCAAATCTACAAGCGGCACTGGATTGCCAAGTTCGTCAAGAACAA
>JADKGI010000014.1 GCA_016722285.1 Saprospiraceae bacterium | reverse complement strand
GTTGAATACATATTGATTGGGGATATGCAGTGATTTTTCGCGGCTATGACCGCACTACCGGAGATATGGATATCTGGTTAAAACCTGACAATGAAAATAAACTTAAAATTCATAGTAGCTTTAGGAGAAGGCTGGGTGGATGACGAGGGCCTTGACGAACTCAATACTTTGACTTTACTATCAAAGTTATGTTTATTTCTCGGCTTTAGAACCACAAAAATAGAATTTATTACAAAACTATCACTATTGAATTTTGATGAATCAAATGCAAGGAAAACTTTCTGCCATATCGATGATGAATTCAAAGTCCCGGTTTTCACATTTTAATGATTTAATTTCATCCAAATTTAACACTGGACGGCCAAAAGATAAAGGCAGACATCGAAGAATTGCAAAAATAAAAATCGGGAAAGACAATCAATAAAATACACAATTCGGCAAAAGCATTTGATATACCCATATTAAATAATTTCAACCAATGACAAAACGTACTATTTATTTTGGTAGTCCTGCATATCTTTTTATAAAAACAAACAACTCTGTATTAAAAATCAGAATTCATCAGATGAAGAGGTACACAGGATACCTATAGAAGACATTTTACCGTAGTAGCGGATCATACATGTAAGTAACTTTTATCACTCGGTGATTATTTTACTCCAGGAAAGCAATGCGGTCATCGTCTGTGGTAGCAATCATATGCCTGTAGCCCATGTGCCTGCCCATGAGTGCTCATGATACCCTTCAGCGAAAAAGTGAAGTGGCAAATCAGCCAAGTGAACCACTCAAAAGCAACTCTGGAAACAGACTATCACCGCTAAAATTAAAAATCAACCAGCATTTTGAGATATCTAGGCCGTGCCACACTGCATATGGAGGCGATGGTCACCAGAATCAACTCTGGCGACCCCGAAAATTGCGAAGGACAGGCAGCCGCTATCTACTGGAATGAGCTCCCGAGAGGCTTTGATGCGACGCGGTCGATATGACAGGTCCCAATCAGCTGTTCAACTATGGATATGCCATCTTTGCGTGCAGTGATCGCCCGCACTCGTAGGGGAGTGGCTGTCTGCCAGTCCTGGGTATCCATCATCATACTAATAAATATAATGCCCTCTGTCTGGCAGATGACATCATGGAACCTTACCGCCCAGTCATAGATAAGTTGGTGGTGTGACTATCTGGGAGATAAAAAGACTTAGGAGCCGAACTTACCAAAGATGATATAAAGTCCATCATTGTAAAATACCAGCCATCGATATACTGATAGAGTGGGTAAAAATGAGTCCCCACGATGTCGCGGCCCAATGCACCACGGCAAGTCTTGTTAAGTGCTATCAGGTACGGAACTGCAAAATTATCTATCCAGATATCTCATGCTAAACCAGATTCAATAACGATCAGATTATGTGGTATTTGTACACTTGACCTTCCGACTGACACCAAAAAAGATCGAAAAATTATGCCAAATTTAGAAAATATTTGTTGGAAGATGGTTTACCTATGATTCAATACAGCATGTATGCCCGTCATGGCAGTTCCAGAGAGAAATGCAGAAGTCCAAAAGGGTAAAGATCAATCTGCCGCCGTTGGGACAGGTGATCGTCTTTGAAATAACAGATGTGCAGTTTAACAGGCTGGAATTTTTTTTCAGGAAACCAAAAGAAAACACCAATCAACCCAAAACAACTTGAATTATTCTGATATTGCATTAATAACAAAATGGTAGTTATGACTTAAATAAATCTTTCATGTCAGCACCTAACTATACAAATTTAAAAGAACTGATTTATTGGTCATATTCAAATCTGGCTATGTCACATGCAGGCATAGAAAAAGACAACATTTGAAATATGGCAAGGCTACTTCATTATATCATCAGAGCTGTAAACTATTTAAAGGCTTGAAGGATGGTAATACTATGAATATGAAATCCATCTTTTACACAGAAAATAAAATTGGATGACAGGACAGGTTTGTAAATTAATGTGGAAGTACTGAAAAATCTTACGTTTGACCATACTTCAACAAAATACAAAAGGTGGGACAGACAATGCAGAAAATCTAATCTATACACATCTTGCAATAGTTCGAAAGGCAAAAAGATTTAATGGAATGGATGCAAAAATAAATGAATACCTGCCACCGGATGGTGATCTTAGATATCTAAAACCAGTATATTATCAGCGCAGATCAGCACGATATATTGCCCCTTTACAGTGACTGAGTTAACAGAAACAAAATCCCATACAAAACCAGAATATAGCGCTCAGCCGCGCTATCCACAGCCGGGATTGCCGAGACGATACGAGACTGCTGATTGATTAGCACAAAAGCCGCCTAAACGGCTAATTACATGATATCTGGCCATTTTTCATCATCCTAAGGCAGGTTACAAAACATTGATTATCTGACACCAAGCAGGAGTATGTTGTGGCAAATATCAGAAATTCAAAGATCAAAAGCAAATCACAACGTTGCTGTAATAGCCCATAGGAAGGCCAACAAAAAAGTTGTGGTAAATATCAGTATTTCAAAGATCAAAGCAAATCACAACAGTTAGATCGGTGAAGTCTGACCTACTATCAGTTGTTGTAAATATCAGTATTTCAAAGATCAAAAAGCAAATCCACAACGTATAGCAGGCATTGTCGGACCAAGTTTAGTGTGTCAATATCGGTATTTCAAAGATCAAAAGCAAAATCACAACTGGTAGTGATTACATTTTGCGCAGAAAAGTACGTTGTGGTAAATATCAGTATTTCAAAGATCAAAAGCAATCACAACTGGCTATCCGTTAAGAAATTTCAAAAGTGTTGTAAATATCAAATTTCAAAGATCAAAGCAAATCACAACTAAACTTTCAAAGTAGGTGTGTTTGGCTTGTTGTAAATATCAGTATTTCAAAGATCAAAAGCAAATCACAACGATAGGTCTGGTGATTGGTTTCATGCGTGATTGTAAATATCAGTATTTCAAAGATCAAAGCAAATCACAACTGTAGTCGACGAAAATTCAATCATTTGTGTTGTAAATATCAGTATTTCAAGATCAAAAGCTAAATCACAACGGTACGTTGTTTTGCTGCATTGGTGTATTGTGAAATATCAGTATTTCAAAGATCAAAAGCAAATCACAACGGTCTTTAGCGAAGACATTTTCAAGAGTGTTGTAAATATCAGTATTTCAAAGATCAAAAGCAAATCACAACGATCTTGGCTTAATAAACTTGTGAACCAGGTGTTGTAAATATCAGTATTTCAAAGATCAAAAGCAAATCACAACTTTACTGCCCCAATTTGAAAAACTCCTGTTGTGTTGTAAATATCAGTATTTCAAAGATCAAAGCAAATCACAACGTCTTTTCCGTTAATCAACCTGGAGGTATAGGTGTTGCAAATATCAGTATTTCAAAGATCAAAAGCAAATCACAACGTGCGTGCACCGTTGAAAAGTTCCTATGCGTGTTGTAAATATCAGTATTTCAAAGATCAAAAGCAAATCACAACTCATTCCAAGTTGGCGCTTATCATATTTGTTGTAAATATCAATAATTTCAAAGATCAAAAGCAAATCACAACAAGTAGCCCGATAATTTCTTGCGGAAGTGTTGTAAATATCAGTAATTCAAAGATCAAAAGCAAATCACAACACATTCTCCAAACTTGACCGCATATTTCTTGTTGTGGCAAATATCATAAATTCAAAGATCAAAAGCAAATCACAACTGACCGCAGATAAACGTACTAGCTTTTATTGCTGTTGCAAAATTTCAGTATTTATTCATTTCCAAACTATTTTTTTAGCGGCATTCATCGACGCTGTGCGGGTCAAAGATCGAAAGCCGGGAAATCCACCGATCTATTGAAGCGACATTCAGATTAACGAAAATTGTAAATGCATGTCACCGTCACCATCGCCTCTACCATCAAGAATGCCTGCTTGCAGGCTGGTTAACAAATATTTTTCGGGTAGATGTTTTAATGTTCGTAAAGATAAAAAGGAGTTAAAAACTTTCCAAAAACTTTTATAGCGTTCAGGCTTTTCATTCATAGATGGACATTCTTACTAAACATCTTTGGGTATCGTATTCAGAGCATCTGTCTTTACAAAATTAAACATATTATACCATTAAATTACTATTTACCAAAAAGATTATAGAAGCACAAAAAAATATTTTTGCAGTTTTCCTAAATTAAGGTAGCAAAAGTTTACAATTTGGACATTAATCAAAACATTTTATTGATATTTTCTGATAAATGACTAAAAAAATGAATTCACAGGCATTTTTGACTTATTCATTTTATTGAGGTTTACTATCTTAAACTGCAAACAATAAGTCCACTTAGCAACAAATTATTCCTTTTTGATCTGTCATCATGAGGGAGTCAATCTAGTAGCCCAATCACAAGTGAGACAGGTACAGTAAAGAGGCAAGTCACTCAAGAGCCCTTATAGGGCCAGCATTTCTGTAAAAGGAACAGTTAATGGCACCGTTGCGGGTGAAGATGGGTTCAATTTAAAAAAACTGAACAAGCTCCGCGCATTTATTCTGGTAATTTCACATATATTGAATATCGCACACAAGAAATTTCTATCCAAAAACAATTTAACCATACAAGTTAGCTTGGAAGAAAGTCATTTTTGGACAAGAAATTGTATTATCTGCTACCAGATTAAAGAACGTATTCTCCTGTCTCCTGTAACAGTTGAAAAAATGGATATCAAATTTATCCAGCAAACCGCTTCTGCAGAATTTTACGATGCTATTGCGACAATGAAAGGCGTTCAGGTAACCAATTCCAGCATAAACCTGACCTCAGTAAACACAAGATGTTTTTCTGACGTTACCAATTCCAGGTTTGTACAACTCGTTGATGGTATAGATACTGCAGATCCTACGACCAATGCAAATCTTGGTTCTATCATTGGGATAGGTGAACTGGATATTAAAGCTTGGAATTACTTCCGGGCTCTGTCTGCGCTGTATGGACTCAATGCCTTTAATGGTATTATGCTTATGGCAAGTAAAAGCCCTTTTGACTACCAGGGATTAAGCCTGATGACCAAAGTAGGCTTTACAAATTCGGAAGCGGGGGCTCAAACCCAATGAGTATATAGTTTGCGTTACGCCAAAGCCTTTAATAATAAAATTGCATTCAGTAAACGCTTACTATTTGGGCGCTCAGGATTGACTGCCAATGATTACAAGACCGACAGGAACAATCCTGGTTCAGCAATTGATTTGAGTACAAAACCTTATTTTGA
Source organism: Saprospiraceae bacterium (assembly GCA_016722285.1). Classification (GTDB taxonomy): domain Bacteria; phylum Bacteroidota; class Bacteroidia; order Chitinophagales; family Saprospiraceae; genus OLB9. The sequence goes on along the minus strand of JADKGI010000014.1, from coordinate 6,236 downwards.
TGGCGTAAACCTTCATGGTAACGAAAATCTTGTAGATCTCTCTTGGTTTTGGGGTTGACATCGTTAGCCGAACAGGCATTAAAGAAAGAGACTTACTCGACAATAACAATGCACGCACACGTAAAGCTGATGCTGCTATTCACTACAAAATGAAGGGCAATCTGGAATTAATAGGTGTTTACCGTTATGCAAGTGGCAGCAGTTTAGGGCAGTCGTTTACAAAATTTGCCTATCGAAATTTTTATCAGGGATTATCCAAACTTGAACTAAAAGCAGACAATTTTTTTGTCAGACAAAGTATTAATATAACCAATATTGAAGATACTTATGATGTAGGTGCTTTGGGAGCTTATGTTAATGAATATTTTAATCCATCACAACGACCAGATGGTTCAGGTTGGTTTACAGATTATGCATCTGCGTATTTAGGAGCTATACTGGAGTTTCAGCAGCTACTCATGCTGCAGCCAGAACCTATGCAGACCGTTTTATGATTGATCCTGCCACAGGAAAATACGTTGCTTCTTTCCGGGACGTTATTGACCGAATAAGACCTATTGATTATCAAGACAATCCACCTGCACCTTATTTTTTGCTAAATCATACATTTACAACACAGAGGTTTTTACAATTTTAATAAGATCAAATGGGCAGAAATTATTGCTGGTGGTAATTACAGACAATTCAAGCTTGTTAGTAAAGGTACAATTTTTGATGAAGCACCAGATCCAGGGAGGAACTACAAAGAATTTTTACCCATGTTTATGGTGGCTATGTTACAAATAGCTAAAACACTTGTTGAAAAATTCAAAGTAACCGGCTCCTTGCGTTGCGATAAACTGAAGGACTTTAAAGGGCACATCACTCCAAGAGCCTCAGTAGTGTATTCAGCTGACAAAAACCATAACATACGATTAAGCTATCAAACAGGATTACGTTTCCCGACCAGCTTCAGCAATTTCTTTATTTTCCGGTTCCCGGAGCAATTGCCCTGGGTGGTTCTCCTTCTGTAGCATCACGTTGTGGTGGTATATGGATGGAGCTCATATACCCTATCGTCATACATAGATTTTGCTACTAAAGGTGGAACCTTCAACCTAAGCTACCGGAGCCATTATTACAAATCCTGGCAATGTAAGCCTTAAAACTGCAGATGTCCCTTATTTAAAACCAGAAGAACTATCATCATTCGAAATAGGATAAAATGGTATCATAGGGCGTAATTTGTTAGTAGATTTAAATTATTACCATACCTCGTACACCAACTTTATAGGTCAAGCAACAGTGGTAAGCAAAGCTTGACCACACATAGAGAGAGAACAAATAAATGCCGGATCAATATGGTCTTTATACGCCATTCCCGTGGCAAGACTTACATCTGATGGGCTTGGTCTGAGCTCACTTATAATTTACCAAATAATTTTGTTGCGAAGGGCAATTACTCTTATGCCACATTCAATGGCGAACAACCACCTGGGTTCATAACGGGGATTTAACACCCCTGGTAACCGCATAAATCTTGGCATTTCAAATAAAAAATTAACTGAAAAACTAGGGTTTAATATCAATGTAAGCTACTAGGATGATTTCTTATGGAATCTACCTATGATGCCCCAGAGCTGAGACGGGAGAACAAGAAACTCATCGCTGAGAATAAACAGCTCAAGGAGATGAATGCGGATAAAGAATTGAAAATAATGCTGATGGAGCGTCTATTAAAAAAAAAGTAACTACCATGGAAGAGAAGATCAAGTTGGCACGAGAATTTATAGAAGGAGGACATCCGCAGGATACCGTATTAAGGCACTTGATGATACCAAGGAGTACCTATTATTACAAACCGCCACAAGGCATTAAGTCTAAAGGCAGGCCAGTAAGTAGTCATACGATGAAGAAAGATCAGACTTGGGCGACCAATGAAGAAGTAATATTTGACATCAAGGAAAATACTGAGTGAAGAATTTGTGGACTACGGTTATTTGAAGACGACACATGCCCTCAGACAACAGTGTGGGTATAATATAAGTCCAAAGAAAAAGTATATCGGCTGATGGAAGAGAACAAATTACTTAATCACCCCACAAAGCCTAAATTAAGTAAGCGGCTGTGGGTCAAAGAATAGGTTCCAAAACCATTAGCACACTTTAGTTATCTTGAGTTTGACATCAAATACATATATATCAAAGGGAAGCGCAAGAATGCCTGCTGATCACCGTCATAGATGTATATTCCAGATGGGCATTGGGTCAACATATCGCCTGGCAAGTAAACAAAGGTGACGTAGTCAAATTATTTGATAAGATATTTGGAGCATATTCTATGGCTGAGAATATTTATGTACGCAACGATAATGGGTCACAAATGGTGGCTCAAAAAGTGCAGAGTTATTTTAAGAGCAAGAAGGTCATACAAGAGTTTACTAAGCCAGCAACGCCGGAACAAAATGCACATATAGAGTCATACCATTAGCATCATAGAAAGGGTAATTTGTCAAAATATGAGTTTGACAATCTATTAGAAGCGGCAGATACGTTTACAAGATTTGTTAAATTTTATAACTTCAGGCGCATACATTCAGAATTGGGTATCTTAGCCCATACAATTATTTGTTGCAAAAAGGTACCGAGATAAAAGTGGATGTATCATTATTGGATGCCAACAACCTATCTAAACAAAAAGTAGCATGATAAGAGGTCAAAGCACTAAAGAGAACCAGATCAAAAAACGAATGTGTTTTCCACACTCAATGGTTCTAAATTTTCCCTTTCAGGAAATTTAGGAATGTTGAATTTGTTGAAAACGGATGTCAAAGAGCAATTTATTATTAATTATTTCATTAACAAGTTGTCCAATATTTAGGGGGTTGGTACAGACTTATTACGTATCTATTTTGTTTGATGAATTGTTTAAATAAGGGTTTTTTAAAAAATATGGTGCTCTGATTATGCAGCTTCAAGATTAAAAAATAATGTCACTTTGGGTGCTTCGACTGCGCTAAGCACAAGCTTTGTCGAAAATTTTGGCAAAATAAAGTATATTTATCATCTATGTCAAAATCCCGCCAACTAGCCGCCATCATGTTTACAGATATAGTGGTTACACTGCCCCTGGTATCAGGGACGAGCAGTATGCCACCTTGCTGGATAAAAACAGACTTATTCATAAGCCAATCATTGAAGAATTTAGTGGGCGATCATTAAGAATTGGGTGATGGTCATGGGCCAGTTTCAATACAGTGTCAGATGCCATGAACGCGGCTGTCAAGATACAGGAGAACTGCTTCGCCGCCAATGATTTTCAATTGCGCATAGGTTTGCATCATGAAGTCGTATTAGAAAATGATGATATTTTCGGAGATGCTATCAATATTGCCGCAAGCATTCAATCAGCTGCAGCTCCTGTTCCATTTTTATTTCTGAATCTGTATTCAATATTATTTCAAATAATAAAGATTTTAAGACTCACTTTGTTAAGGAAGAGAAGTTGAAACTGTGATCTTGCCTATGAGAATGTACCAGGTACTCTTTTGTAGGGAGATGAAACAATTGAAACCCTAAAATCCGGTGATTGCTGCAATCGAAAAAGCACGCAGTTTTCCCTTCGTCAATATGAGCAGCGACCCGGAGCAAGAATATTTTAGCGATGGTATCAGTGAAGAAATCATCAATATGCTGGCGCAGGTATCTGAATTGAAGGTGATCGGAAGGACATCTTCGTTTGCCTTCAAAGGAAAAAAATATGGATTTAAAAATCATTGGCGAGCAACTGAAAGTGACTCATATACTGGAGGAAGCGTTAGAAATCGGGCAACAAACTTCGGGTCACAGCACAGCTCATCAGCGTAGCAGATGGCTTTCATCTCTACCAGATAAATTTGACCGTGAACTGGATGACATATTTGCTATCCAGGATGAGATATCATTAGCTATTTTGAATGCAGTTAAAATCAAATTATTTGGAATAGAAAAGGAAGCTGTGCTTAAGCGTTACACTGAAAATTTCGAAGCTTATCAGTTGTATTTGCAAGGGCGATATTATTACAATATGTATAATCCGCAAGCAATTCAACAAGCCATTTTTTATCTTGAAGAAGCCATTAAAATTGATCCGGATCTGCTATCGCCTATTCAGGCTTATCATTCTGTTATCTTACTTTATGGTATTGGAATTGGCTGCCCTGAAAAATGCCTTCCTCAGTGCTTAAAGACAGCACAAGAGGCTTTGAATTTAGATAATACTATTGCAGAAACGCATATTGCCATAGGGCGAATTAAGTTGACTATGAATTGAACATTGCCGAAGCTGCCATTGATTACAAAAAGGCCATAGCCATCAATCCCAACAAGTGCTGAGTGTCATATACAATTAGGTTTTTGTGCTGTCCTTTCGGGTCATTACGCTGAAGCTAAGCATCATGCTACCCTGGCGGATAGTCTGGATCCATACTCTTTAATGAATCTCTCTATATTATTGCTGCCATATATTTGGGGTACGGAGATCATGAAAAATGTTTTGCCTATGGGAAAAGATTGATGGATCTGGAACCAAATTTCGTGGGAGGAGCAAGTGCTGAAATGTTGGCTTATATGTTGCTACATAAGTATGAAGAAGCCATTCCTAAGCAGAAATATTGGCCAAATTTAATTCTGATTTGTTAAATTTATCCTTTCTCGGCTATAACTATGGAATGATGGGGGGAAAACGGAAAGGCCTGGGAAATAATCGAAAAGTGAAAAAAAATTGAAGGTGCCGAATTGTCGGGTCATACTTTTCGAATTGTGCATGCCTCCATTGGAGAATTGGATATTGCCTTTTGAGTATTTTGACAAAGGTGTGATGGCCATCAAGGATGGGTGTTATGGGTAAGGTTTTATTTAAGGAAATACCTGATGCTATGAAAGACCCTGAGCGTGGCGGTTGTTTGAAAGGTTGGGTCAGGCTTATGAATAGATTTCGCAATCAGTATAATACATATAATGCAATAAGTCCCTATGGGTCTTCCTTCTTCGGTTACTAAACCTTGCTTATACTCCCAAAACCCTAAGCACAAAAACCTGAATTCGAGAAGGTTCGGACATAACTATTATTTTAAATTATGTGATTTTTTCCAAAAGCTCTTCCCTACTTATTTCAAGCTTTTGAAACTTCATTTAATATTTTAGCCAGTAATCCAATTTTGGGGGATTGTGATTGGGAATAGTTATGTGATGCTCTGTTATTTTCAACTACTCTCGATAATCTGATATGGCTTCCTTTTGCCCTCGTAATTTCATAGCCTACCTTTTGAAAGTTTAATGGATCAAACTTGCCCCAGTCTCACCTGATAGTTTCATGCAGTCAAAACTCAGTCTTTAACACAATGCATCCGCACTATTCGCTGCACATTATCATCAAATGACAAGAGACAGTTTCTATTATGTTAAATTTTAAATTTTCCCAGTCATCCCCTTGAGTGAAGATTGATAAACCTAAAGCTTCTGCTTCCTATCCTCCTTCAGGAGCTTCATTTATTACGAAAATTACTTCCTTCATTGTATATAATTTTACCTCACAAAGATAAACAATTAGTATTAAAATAGCATGCTTTCATCATTTATAGCTCACTTCACCAACAATGGCCATCAATGAAACTAAAAGATATTAGTGAGCCAAGAATGCACAAATAATAATGTAATCACAATTGGTGCAGACGTGGGTATTGTATGTTTAGACTTCAATTAAAACTCAACTTGCCCCGAAAGTACAACATAAAAACATCAATTTTGGTAGCAAGAAAGCAAACCTATAGAATTGGAAGGGAGTCCAATATGGATCCACCAAAAACTTACTAATATTCATTTGAATCCTATCACCTAACTTACTAAAACCTGAATATACCGGATCGCAGTTGCAAATTTAAGAAATGATTTTTGTTACTGCGACCATTGGTTTTTCTGTTTATTCAGGTACAAATTTAAGCAATTCTTCTAGTTCTTTTTCTGACAGATTTTCTTTTCCGACTTATCATATATGGCAATCAAATAAACAGTTTCATCGGAAATCACGATATTTTAATTACCTGGCACCGCCTGATTTACCTCTTTTGGAAGCTATAAGTAGGCGAATTCTAAAACAATTGTTACTGAGATGAGCAATTTTGCTCAGGCTTTGTTCGCTTTCTTTCAATCAATTTAAAGCACTTCTTCTTTAAAGATGGGTATTTTTACTCAAGCGTTTTAACTGCCTATCAAAAGGGG
>JADKGI010000013.1 GCA_016722285.1 Saprospiraceae bacterium | reverse complement strand
TATGGTTTGGATGGCGATGAATTAAATTTTGCCAATCTGATCGATCCACAAATCACAATAAAAGAAACTGTTATTATTGTAAAATATCGATCTTCTATATCAGGTGAGTACAAAGAATACAGGTAAGCTGGTGCTACTCCAAAACTAATAACATCCGCTATAGAATCTAAATGTTTGCCAAAGTCACTTTGGACATTTAAAGCTCTGGCCACCATACCATCCAGACTGTCAAAAATAAAACTTGATAATAGTAAAATAGGACTCCAATAGAAGTCACCAATCATAATGGCCGTAAAACCACATATGAGGTTGCATGCCGTTATTGCAGAAGGTATATATTGTTTCAATATTTCAATTTTTATGCAAAACTAAAAATTTCTCATTTATCTTTTGCAATTGTGAGCAATTAGTAGGGGATTTATGCAAATAAGACATGATATCTTTTTAGTAGATTGCATAGGAACAAGGATGTCTATTGAATTTCTATTTAACATAATATTAATTATGGGCTAAATGAATTTCTTGCTTATAAAGCTAATGTTCCCATAAAAGCTGTTTTAGAAATAATAAATCAACTTTTATTTTGTTTTTAGATAATTCTTATTTTTCTTTGCGGCAGATTATGAATAGTATGAATATTAATATCAAAAATTGTTGGTGGCATAAATTAAAACTCAAAATGTGAATTAGTTAGGCATTATAAATTTTATTATTAATAATTAAAAGCGGCTTATCAGATTCCTGATAAGCCGCTTTTATTTTAAAAAATTATTTTAATTAAAGAAAGTTATCCTACGATTATGATAAATGTAAAAATCAATTCAATAAAAATCCTCTCAGATCTCACGACACCTGTCAGTTTATTCCTAAAGTTAAGGGAACACTTTCCTGAGATACTTCTGCTTGAAAGTTCTGATTATTCCAGTAAGGAAGACAGTCAGTCATTTATTTGTTTTGACCCGTTACTTACTCTTGAGTATATTAAATCCGATTATATTTTCAAAAACCATAGGCTTGGTTCAATTCAAACCGGATATGAAGAAAATTCTATACCTGCGATAAATAAATTATTATCAGGAATTACTTCTGGTGATGATACATCTGTAAAAAGATTCAATGGAATATTTGGTTATACGACTTTCGACATGGTACAGGATTTTGAAGATCTTCAATTTGATACAGGAAAACAAGGCTATGGAATTCCAGGCCTTAGGTATGATTTTTACAGATACATTATTGCTTTTGATCACTTTTATGAAGAGCTGTATCTGATAGAAAATCAACCTGTTGATGAAGATAGCGGTTTAGATAGCATCTTAAGTATCATAAGCCGCCAGGATCACCAGACTTATCAGTTTAGCACTATAGGTCATGAAGAACCTAATATGACAGATCAAAATTATCTGAATATGGTTCATAAAGCAAAAGCAAACTGTCAGAGGGGTGATGTATTCCAAATTGTATTGTCCAGGCGCTTTTCTCAGGAATTTATAGGGGATGAATTTAATGTTTACAGAGCTCTAAGATCAGTAAACCCTAGCCCTTATCTGTTTTATTATGATTATAGTGATTATAAAATCTTTGGCTCGTCACCTGAAGCACAGATGATTGTTCACGATGGATCGGCTGAAATTCATGCCATAGCTGGAACTTTCCGTCGTACGGGTGACTATAATAAGGATCAACTTCTCGCTCTACAATTGATGGAAGATCCAAAGGAAAATGCAGAGCATATCATGCTGGTTGATCTTGCACGCAATGACCTGAGCAAACACTGCAAAGAAGTAAAAGTGGCAAGTTACAAAGAAGTACAATTCTTTAGCCACGTCATTCATTTAGTATCAAAAATACTTGGTAAAGTAAATAAGGGAATTTCCGGGTACCAAATTTTTGCAGATACTTTTCCTGCTGGTACCCTTTCTGGAGCTCCCAAGTACCGTGCTCTGCAACTTATAGACGAATACGAACCCACAACAAGATCATTTTATGGAGGTGGATTGGGAATGATTAATTTAAATGGAGACTTGAACCATGCGATTATAATTCGTTCATTCTTAAGTATAAACGGAAATCTTCATTATCAGGCAGGAGCTGGAATCGTTATTGACAGCATAGCTGAGAGTGAACTCCAGGAAGTAAATAATAAGCTTGCAGCACTTAAAACTGCTATGATGAAGGCTGAAAAAATTTAGAACCCGAATAAGTATATTCAAAATATAATAAAAATGAAAAAAGTAGTAATCATAGATAACTATGACTCATTTACATACAATCTGGTGCATTTAGTCAATGAAATACTAGGAGGAGATGTTGATGTAATAAAGAATGATAAATTTGAAATGAATGAATTGAAAAAGTATGATTACATCATTTTGTCACCTGGTCCGGGTATCCCTGATGAGGCAGGATTGCTTAAATCAGTCATCAAAGAATATGCCCCATCAAAAAAGATACTTGGAGTATGTCTGGGATTACAGGCAATAGGCGAAGTATTCGGAGGAAAACTTAAAAACCTGCGTAAAGTATATCATGGTATCAAAACAAAAATGATAAAAACTGATATTTCTGACCCGATACTGGAAGGTATTGGTGATCATTTTGAAGCAGGCAGGTATCATTCATGGGTCATTGACAATAAATTTTGCCCATCTGATTTATTGGTTACTTCAAAAGATTCAGATGGTGAAATAATGGCTGCGCGTCATAAAGATTATCTGGTGTTTGGAGTTCAGTTTCATCCGGAATCAGTGATGACTTCTGATGGAAGACAAATGCTCATTAATTTTTTAAATGTATAAATCCAAGCCATGAAAGATATCCTAAATCAGCTTTTTGATCATCAGAAACTCACAAAAGACCAGGCAAAAGAAGTATTAATCAATATTTCTCAGAGTAAATATAACCCGTCACAACTTGCCGCATTCATAAGTGTTTATCTGATGCGCAATATATCAGTGGATGAATTATCAGGTTTTAGAGATGCTCTTCTTGACCTTTGCGTCAAGGTGGACTTTAATGACCTTCCTATTGTTGATTTGTGCGGCACAGGCGGGGATAATAAAAATACTTTTAATATTTCTACACTTTCATCTTTTGTCGTAGCCGGTGCTGGATACCATGTTGCTAAACGCGGAAATTACGGAGTGTCCTCTGTCAGTGGCTCTTCAAATGTTTTGGAGCATTTTGGATTTAAGTTTACTAACGACAATGGCACCTTAATGCGACAAATGGATGCAACAAACATATGTTTTTTGCACGCACCCTCTTCCACCCTGCTCTCAAATCTGTCGGGCCGATCAGACGGGAACTGGGCGTAAAAACTTTTTTCAATATGTTAGGACCTTTGGTGAATCCCGCACAGCCTCTATATCAAAGTGTTGGCGTTTTTTCTCTAAAACTCGCAAGATTATATCAATTTATTCATGAGCAAAGCAATAAGAAATATTCGATAATTCATACTATAGATGGTTATGACGAAGTTTCATTGACCGGACCTGTAAAATTAATTTCAAATATGCAAGAACATTTAGTCGAGCCCTCATATTTTGGACTTCACAAATACAATCAATTGGATATCGTAGGTGGGGATACAATTGCTGATGCAGCAGAGATCTTTATGAAAGTTTTAGATAATGAAGGAACTACAGCTCAAAATGATGTCGTGCTTGCAAATGCTGGTTTGGCTATACAATGCTTCGATCAGAATAAAGATATCACCGACTGTGTGGAAGAAGCCAGAATCTCACTTGAAAGCGGTAAGGCAAAAAAGTGTTTTGTTAGGTTATTAAATATAAATTGACTTTAGCATGAATATTCTTGATAAAATCGTAAAGAGAAAACTCGAAGAAGTTGCATTGAAGAAATCTAAGTGTAAGGAAACTCAACTTTTTGATAAAGAATTATTTAAGCGAGATTCATATTTGATGTCTGAGTATATAGTCAATCCTGATCTCAGTGGCATTGTTGCTGAATTTAAACGTAAATCTCCGTCAAAACCGGAGATAAATCTTTTTTCTGATATATCAGCTGTTTCATCAGGATATGCTTCAGCCGGGGCATCTTGTATTTCTGTGCTCACAGATTTTGATTTTTTTGGCGGAAGTGACTATGATCTTCAACAGGCAAGAGAATCAACCAATATTCCTATTTTGCGTAAGGATTTTATTATAGATGCATATCAGATTATCGAAGCAAAAAGTTTGGGAGCTGATGTGATCTTGCTAATTGCAGAGATTCTTACCAAATCTCAAGTAAATGACCTTTCTAAAATAGCTGTTGATTGCGGACTGGAAGTTTTACTTGAAATTCATACATCCGATCAAATTATAAAATATCATGAGCGAATTAAAAATATAGGCGTTAATAACCGAAACCTTAAAAATTTTACAACTGACATTAGATATTCAAAAGAAATATATCATCAACTCCCGAAAGAAGCCATCAAACTATCAGAATCAGGAATAGATAAACCTGAATCTGTGGTCGAACTCAAGAGAATTGGTTTTAATGGATTTCTGATTGGCGAAAATTTTATGAAGACATCTGAACCGGCTAATGCGTGCAAATTGTTTATACAGGAGGTAAATCAATTGTTATGATAATTAAGGTTTGTGGTTTAAAATCAGCTAAAAATTTATTGGAAGTCTCCCTTTTGGGAATAAATATGGTCGGTTATAATTTTTACGTAAAATCGCCTAGATATGTAGATATTGATATGCCTGAGATCAAAGGTGAAATTCAAAAAGTCGGAGTATTCGTAAATGATACGATAGAAAAAATTAGAGAAAAGAAGGAAAGATATGGGCTCAACTTTATACAGCTTCACGGAGACGAAAGCCCTGATTTTGCCTTAATGGTTCAGGATATATGTCCGGTGATAAAAGCATTTCGGATTGATGAACAATTTGATGGCGAATTACTTAATGAATTTGGTTTTGTTTCTTATTTTATATTTGATACCGTTACACCTTACTTCGGAGGATCCGGAAAAAAATTTGATTGGAACAAACTTTATCATTTTAATATTAGAGTACCGTTTCTTTTGAGCGGAGGCATCGGACCAGGTGATTCTGCGAAGATTTTGGAAATTCAACATCCGTTTTTTGCCGGAATAGATATCAATAGCAAATTTGAAGTAAGCCCTGGAGTAAAAGACATAGCCACCATAAATAAATTTTTGTTAAGTCTGAATCCGATAATTAACAGGTAGATATCATCAAAAATTAAATAATAAGAATAATGCAAAATATAGTACAGGATATTTCATACAACGTATCAGATTCCGGGTTTTACGGCGAATTCGGAGGTGCTTATATACCTGAAATGCTTTATGCAAATGTTGAAGAATTACGGCGTAAGTACCTGATTATCATTAATGAACCGGAGTTTCAAATGGAATTCAATGACTTGTTGAGAGATTATGTAGGCAGACCATCACCCCTCTACCTTGCAAAAACTCTATCCGCACATTTTGGGGCCAATATATACCTTAAACGCGAAGATTTAAATCATACCGGGGCTCACAAAATAAATAATACAATCGGTCAGATATTGCTTGCAAAGCGATTGGGCAAGAAGCGTATCATTGCTGAAACAGGAGCTGGCCAGCATGGCGTTGCAACAGCCACTGTGTGTGCCCTTATGAAACTGGAATGTGTGGTATATATGGGATCCGTTGATATCGTAAGACAAGCTCCAAATGTGGCAAGGATGCAAATGCTCGGAGCTACAGTTGTCCCTGCTGAAAGTGGGAGTAAAACATTGAAAGATGCTACTAATGAGGCAATCAGAGACTGGATAAATAATGCAGAAACAACACATTACATCATAGGTTCAGCCATAGGTCCACACCCCTACCCTGATATGGTTACAAGATTTCAATCTATAATTAGCGAAGAAATTATGTGGCAAATACAAGAGAAAACAGGAAAAAAGTATCCTGATTATGTTGTGGCCTGTGTTGGTGGTGGAAGCAATGCTGCTGGTGCATTTTACCACTTTTTAAACAATGACAAAGTAAAACTTATTCTTGCTGAAGCCGCAGGTAAAGGGGTTAATTCGGGCCATTCAGCCGCCACCAGTATTTTAGGATCCAAAGGTATAATACATGGTTGCATGACGCTGCTGATGCAGACGGAAGATGGACAGATTATAGAACCATATTCTTTATCTGCCGGACTTGATTATCCTGGCATTGGCCCATTGCATGCACATCTAATTAAGACAGGGCGGGCAAAAGTATATGCAGCTACTGATAATGAAGCTATGTTGTCAGTTATAGATTTATCCAGAGGAGAAGGTATTATTCCGGCATTGGAGTCAGCTCACGCTTTGGCTATATTGGGCGAAATAGGCCTTAAGAAACAGGATAATGTCGTAGTGTGCCTCTCAGGCAGAGGAGATAAAGACCTGACAACATATTTGCAATATATTGAGAAGAATAATATAAAGCTCTAAGGCTATGATTTTCATGTAATATGTGAAGTAATTAAAATTAAAACGAATCCTAGATGCTATCTATAAGACAAACCATCCTGAATAAGGGAAATAATATTCTTAATGTTTATTTTACAGCTGGGCACCCAACTTTGGAGAGTACTGAGTTAATATTAAAAGCCCTATCAGAAAGTGGAGCAGATTTGATCGAATTAGGTATGCCTTATTCAGATCCGCTCGCTGACGGGCCTACGATACAGCAAAGTAGTGAAATTGCACTTCGAAACGGTCAAACTATTAAAAATATATTTAAACAGGTAAACAATGTTCGATCTCATATTGCTGTTCCCATCATCCTAATGGGATACCTTAATCAGGTTCTCCAGTATGGGGCAGAAAAATTTTTACAAGATGCCCAAGCTGCAGGTATCAATGGGCTTATTATTCCTGATTTGCCTATGGAAATTTTTGAAAGAGATTTTCAATCGCTTTTTAAAAAATATGGCCTTGAAATAAGTTTTTTGATTACACCAATGACTTCTGATGAACGAATCAAACAAGCGGACAAAATAAGCTCTGCTTTTATTTATATTGTCTCACAGTCTTCTATCACTGGAAAGAAAGGTGGAATATCTGAGAAACAAATTGAATATTTCACTAAAATAAAATCGATGAATCTTAAGAGTCCTTCACTAATAGGGTTTGGAATTCATAATAGAGAGACCATAGACATAGCAAACCATTACAGCAATGGAGCAATAGTCGGAAGTGCATTTATCAGGGCTATAGAAAAAAAGGAGATTTGGTTACGATTATTTCTGATTTTATGGATTCTCTGCGCAACTAAATTAATTTTATTACTTTTTAGGATTTTCTCCTCTCTTAAGTTCTCATTTCAGTTGGAAAATACAATTGGGCAACTTAATTTTTCCTGAACTTCATTGCTTCAATATCTATTATACACCTTGTCAGTCGATTCACTACAGAAATGATCCTTATCGTTTGTACCGTTAATACTTACTGTGATTCTTACTTAACATTATGAACCTTAATCATTTCTTGGTTCTATGAACAAAATAATCTATCATTTGTCTATTGAAATTAATTTCAAAAGTTAGTCAAAAATGAGATTTTTAAAATTAGTTTTATTCATATTTATTCCGCTTTCAGCTATTTCTCAAAGTGGTGTAATTAAAGGATCTATAAAAGATAAGCTAACCAATATGCCAATCATAGGAGCAAATATTGTCTTGGTAGAAACCAGTTATGGTTCGTCATCAGATTTAGACGGTAAATACGAACTGTTGGGTCTTAAACCAGGTATTTACAATATTCAGGTGAGTTATATTGGGTATGAAACGATCAGCCAATCTGAAATCGAAGTTCAGGGAGTCAGGCCAACGATTTTTAATTTTGAACTCATAGAAAATTTAAATAAATTAGATGAAGTAGTAATTAAAGCTGCTTCATTTAATAAAACAGCTGAAAGTCCGGTTTCACTTCGTACTATTGGAGTTTCAGAAATAAAAAGGAATCCTGGTGGCAATAGAGATATTTCCAGAGTGATTCAATCATTGCCTGGTGTAACTTCTACGGCTTCGTTTAGAAACGATCTTATAATACGTGGAGGTGCACCTAATGAAAATAGATTTTTTATTGATGATATTGAAGTACCTGTGATAAATCATTTTGCAACTCAGGGATCATCAGGAGGACCAGCCGGTATGATAAATGTAGATTTTGTCAGGGAAGTAGATTTTATAGTGGGGCTTTTCCCGTTTCAAGAGGTAATGCGCTGAGTTCAGTGTTTAATTTTAAGTTAAAGGATGGAAGAGATGACAGAATTGGAATGACTGCCACTGCCGGGGCCACAGATATAGGCATAACTCTGGACGGGCCTTTAGGTGATAAAAGTACATTTTTAGTCTCAGCCAGACGTTCTTACCTTCAGTTATTATTTAAAGTTATTGGATTACCTTTTTTACCAACATATACAGACTTAAACACAAAATATAAATATAAAATAGATAATAAAAATGAAGTAACTTTTATTGGCTTAGGTGCAATTGATGATTTTACATTGAATTCGGAAGCAAACGAAACTGAAGCTAAACAATTTATTTTAGGCAGATTGCCTGTGAACACTCAGTGGAATTATACCAATGGCATAGCATATAAGCACTATGGAGAAAGTGGATATACTACCCTGGTATTGAGTAGAAATATGTTGAATAATGAAGCGACAAAGTATTTTAATAACGATGAGTCAGTTGCTTCAAATTTGATTCTCAAATACAAATCGCAGGAAATTGAAAATAAAGTCCGGTTAGAGACTTTTCAGAAAAAAAGCGGTTGGAACTTTAATATAGGAACTTCTTACGAGTTTGCTAAATATAGTAACAGCACATTTAATAAGATATATACCAATGTTGGACCTGATGAAATTAACTATTCAAACCAATTTTCATTACACAAATATGGATTTTATGGAAGTTTAAACCGCAAATATTTTAAAGATAAATTATCCATTTCAATAGGTGCCCGGATTGATGGAAATTCATATTCGGAACAAATGAATAATCCTCTTAAGCAGTTTTCGCCAAGATTTTCTGCCTCATATCAAATCACTAATAAATTTGCTTATAATATTAATTTGGGCAGATATTTCCAGTTGCCTCCATATACTGTTTTAGGATATTCTGAAAAAGAGATATTGGTCAATAAGGAAAATGAAATTACTTACATTGTCGCAAACCATTTTGTAAGCGGATTTGAATACAACATATCATCATCCGGCAGAATTACGATTGAAGGTTATTACAAAAAATATAACAACTATCCTTTCCTTTTGAGGGAACAAATATCACTTGCAAATCTTGGTGGAGATTTTGGTGTTATCGGAAATGAACCGGTTACCCCAACTTCAATAGGCCGTACTTACGGGATTGAATTACTTATGCAGCAACGGCTATATAAAGGGTTTTATGGTATTCTTGCATACACATTTGGACATTCTGAGTTTACCAATGTTAGAGGATTGTATGCCCCGAGTAGCTGGGATAGCCGGCATATAATAAACATGACAGCCGGCAAAAGATTTGGAAAGAACTGGGAAATGGGATTAAGGTACAGGTTCCAGTCTGGTTTACCATCCACACCTTTTGATACTGATTCTGATTTAAAAATTAATTGGGATAGAAATTTTGCAGGCATCCTGAATTACAACAAAATAAACACCCTGAGAAATGATCCGGTAAATGGTTTGGATATAAGAATTGATAAAAAGTGGTTTTTCAGGGGTTGGGATTTAAACGTATTCCTTGATATTCAAAATGTAACGGGAAATTCGATTGGTCAGAATGTTCTTATTCTGGACAGACCTCTGGATGAGAATAATATGCCTGTTGGAGATCCTCTTATTAAGAATCCCGGAGCTCCCTTGAACGAACTTAGATATAAGCTTAAAACAATAAATGACTCTACAGGAACTGTATTGCCTACTATTGGACTGGTTCTAAGTTTTTAGTTCTGATTTCAATTTGATAGGACAGATTCACAAATTATATTTAGATATTCGACATTATTACTTCGGACAATATGAATTCTATATATGACAAATATCATTTTCAAAAGTGATATTCTTACCATAATTCATATTGCAATCATTTTACTTTCGTACCACAATTATACAATGCAGTTAACAGGGAGTAGCCACCTCGGTTTGTACTAAATCATAGACTATTTGATATTTAAATATTCCATAAATTAATGATGTGATTTTTTAAGAATGAATGCTTGTAATTTAATAGAATAATATTTTGATAATAATTCAAGACATTGTACCTTTTAGCGCATTTGTAATTTTAAATATTTAGTTTTTTTAATCAGGAATATCATTTTTTAACATTTAACCATACCACTTATGAGTGTAGATACAAAAAATATCCGGAATGTCGTCCTCCTGGGCCATTCCGGATGCGGGAAGACAACCCTGGCTGAAGCCATGCTGTTTGAGTCAGGAGCTATAACCCGAATGGGTACAATAGCAGCCGGTAGCACTATGTCAGATTACACACCAATTGAACAAGAAAGAGGTAATTCATTATTCTCATCTTTGATGCATGTTAAGTGGCGGAATTGCAAGATCAACATTTTGGATACACCTGGCTTCGATGATTTTATCGGAGAAGTTGTATGTTCCCTCAAGGTTGCAGACACCGCCTTGATGTTGTTGAATTCAGCACACGGAGTAGAAGTAGGTACTGAGATATTGTGGGATTATGTAAACGATTTTAAGACACCAACTATATTTGTTATCTCACAGATAGATCATGAGAAATCAGATTTTGATACAACACTCGAGCAAGCAAAAGAACGGTTTGGCTCCAAAGTGTTGCCTGTTCAATATCCCCTAAATCAAGGATCCGGCTTTACATCTATTATCGATACGATACGCATGATTATGTATGTATTCGGACCAAATGGAGGCAAGCCTGAGAAAAAACCAATCCCTGAAAACGAAATGGCGAAAGCTATGGCTATGCACAATGCACTGGTCGAAGCTGCTGCAGAAAACGAAGAAGGTCTGATGGAAAAATTCTTTGATAAAGGTACTTTGTCAGAAGAAGAGATGACTGAAGGTTTAAGAATAGCATTAGCACATCAACAAATATTTCCTGTTTTTTGCTGCTCGGCACTACAGGATAAAGGAAGTGGGCGAATAATGGGCTTTATAAATGACGTGGCTCCCTCCCCTGCTGATGTACCTCCATTTGAACTCGTAGGCGGTAAAACTATGAAGTATGACTCCAAAGCTCCTACATCTATTTTCATATATAAAACAATATCCGAAGCTCAGGTTGGGTTAGTAAGTTATTTCAAAATATATTCAGGTACAGTTAGATCCGGCGATGAGCTTATCAATTCGGATAATGGCACTCATGAAAGGATAAGCCAGGTGTTCGAATCCGAAGGCAAAGTAAGGAATGTGATAGATTTTCTACAGGCAGGTGATCTGGGCGTCACACTCAAAATGAAAAACTCACACACCAACAATACATTAAATGCTAAAGGTCAATCTATACAAATTGACCCAATTCATTTTCCGGAAGCAAGGATAAGGACGGCTGTAGTACCTCCAAGTAAGTCGGATATGGAAAAACTCATCAAAGCACTACATCAGGTAGAAGAAGAAGATCCAACTTTAAGAGTTGAGCAATCAGCAACGTTAAAACAAACCATTATTCATGGTCAGGGTCAACTTCATCTTGATTTGATCAGATACAGGATTGAAAGAATTTCGGCGTTCACATGGATTTCGATAAGCCGAAAATTCCATACAGAGAAACAATCACTAAAAAGCGCAAATGAAGTGTACCGTCATAAAAACAAAGTGGTGGTGCTGGACAGTTTGGAGAAGTTCATATGAGAATTGAACCATATTATGAAGGCATGCCTAATCCCGACGGGCTTTCAGTCAGAAATGTAGAAGTCGATGAACTTGACTGGGGCGGAAAACTTGCATTTTATTGGTGTGTAGTCGGGGGAACAATAGATTCAAAATATTCCAGTGCAATTAAAAAGGGTATCATGCAAAAAATGGTAGAAGGACCACTCACGGGATCTAACTGTCAGGATATACGTGTTTGTATTTTTGACGGCAAAATGCACCCTGTTGATTCAAATGATATGGCATTTATGTTGGCTTCTATTGGTGCCTTTAAGGCAGCGTTCAAGAATGCAGGAGCTCAGATTCTGGAACCAATATATGATGTCGATATTACTTGCTCTGATGCTTTCATGGGAGACATAATGGGTGATCTTCAGACAAGACGTGCTATAATAATGGGTATGGACTCGGATGGACATTATCAGAAGATAAAAGCCCGGGTTCCAATTGCTGAAATGTACCAATATTCTTCCACTTTGAGATCTTTGTCTCAGGGGAAAGCGAAATTCACCAGGACATTTGCGGATTATGTCGCAGTACCTGCTGATATACAGCAGAAATTAATTGCAGAACATAAAGAGGAAGAAGAAGAAAACCATTGATTTTGATTATGCAATTTTCAAAAAAAACCTGCCTATCATCTTTTATAAGCAGGTTTTTTTACTTTAGCTATTTCTTTAAATGAATGGCTATTTAATACCATATTTCAACTTAATTTCTCTAATTATTCAATTATTATGAAGAATTTATAAAACAATCCTATTTTTGGCACCAAATCAAAGCAATTATGGCCATATCAGGAGCATCGGTTGTTTCAGGCAGTGATAAATCGAAACCAAGTCTCAGCCTCTCGCAGATTATAAACATGAATTTTGGATTTTTCGGGATTCAATATAGTTTCGGACTTCAGCAGACAGCCATTAATCCAATTTATACTTTTCTGGATGCGAACCCTGAGCAGTTGCCTATTCTTAATCTGGCTGGCCCATTGACTGGTTTACTCATTCAGCCTATCATAGGCGCTATGAGTGATAAGACCTGGAGCCCAAGATGGGGAAGAAGAAAACCTTATTTTCTGGTAGGAGCGATAACGTGTAGTCTGGCACTCTTTATGATGCCATTCAGTTCTGCTTTATGGATGGCTGCCGGATTACTTTGGATACTCGATGCTGGTAATAATACAGCAATGGAGCCATACAGAGCCTTTGTAGCGGACAAATTACCAAGATCACAATTTGCCAAAGGATTCCTTACACAGAGTTTTTTTACAGGTCTTGGTATAACACTAGCCAATTTGTCTTTGTATTTTTTTCAACAGGTATGGACAGGGAGTGCAAACTCCGGAATACCATATTGGGTATTTGGAGCCTTTTTTGTTGGGTCTGTGTGTTCCATAGGCTCAGTTTTATGGTCTATAAGCACAACACCCGAAATCCCTCCTACTCCCGAAGAAATTGAAGCAATCAAATCAGAACAAAAATACGGTATAGCGGCAATTATTCATCCGTTTAAAGAAATATTTGATTCTATTAAAGAGATGCCCGCTACACTTTGGCAACTTTCCCTTGTTTATTTATTTCAATGGTATGGTATGTTTTGTTACTGGCAATATGTGTCCCATAGTATCGCCAAGAGTGTTTGGAAAACTTCAGCTCAGGAAAATATGCAATTATATTCTGAAGCGGCAGGTTGGACAGGTTTGGTTAATGGATTCTATAATATAGTAACATTTTTGTCTGCATTTGGACTGGTAATACTTGCTAAAAAATTTAGCGCTAAATACGTCCATGCGTTTTGTCTTCTTCTGGCTGCAATGGCTTTATTTATCATGCCTGGCATCGAAAATAAGTATTTACTTTTGCTCCGATGATTGGATTTGGGATAGCATGGGCCAGCATGATGGGTATCCCTTATATTATGGTAGCTAATAGTATTCCTTCTTCAAAAAATGGTATCTATATGGGTATTGTTAACATGATGATCGTCATTCCAATGATCTTACAAACGCTTTCTTTTGGAAGTATTTACAAATACATACTTGGATCTGATCCTTCAAATGCATTGAGATTTGGAGGAATGTTGTTATTTTTAGCAGCCTTGGCTACTCTTAGAATAAAGACTAATGATGTAGAGATTGAATAAAGACTGATTATATCTTTGAAAATCAGCAAATTATTATCTACTTGTTTTTTCCATTCTTGGCCAGATATTGTTAAACCTGTTTATATCAGCCATTCTTTTTGATGAGTCTATTTCGATGCTGATAATGTCTTTTTCATCCTGATCTATTTTCAGTTGGTACGTTGGATCAGTCCACGCCCAATCTGACATAATTTTAAAATTATTAAAGCAGGTTTCCTCATTCTTTTCCCCTCTCATTATTTCCTGAGGAATATAATAATTATATATTTTACCATTTTTAGCCGTCACAGTGATATCCAATGGCATAGGAACCAAGCCATTATTTTTTAAAACTATGTTATTTCCACTTATACCTTCTATCTCATAATCAATTGTATAAATTGTGTTGACAAAGTATTCCCGAAACCAATCTAGTTCAAGGCCACTCTGCTTTTCCATAACTCTAAAAAAATCATTGGCATTTGGGTGTTTAAATTTCCATGTGTTAAAATACCTAAGCATAGCCTCATCAAAAGTTTTGTCTCCCAGGATATATCGAAGTTGTTCTAATAAAACTTCTCCTTTTGTATAGGCAGCCGTACCATAGGCAGAATTAGTGGTAAAATGATCCGCATGCGTGGTAAGAGGTTCTTCCCGACCTGACAAAGCAAAGATGATGTATCTGGTTATACTTTTCAGATGTGGGTCTTTTTCATACTCCCCAGGTATCAGTTTTTTTTCTTTCAAATGGTTCATGACTTCACTTGCCGCAAAAGACGCAAACCCTTCATCCATCCACGGATACAATGATTCGTTGGATCCTAAAACCGTCTGAAACCAACTATGCATCAATTCATGTACACACACACCGACTAAGCTAATAAAAGTTCTATTTCCTGTTATGAGTGTGGCCATAGGATATTCCATACCTCCATCCCCACCCTGTATGAAAGAATAACCATCAAACGGATATTTTCCAAATTCATCATTGGCAAATGTGAACACTTCATCCATTATTTCAGGCACCTTTTCCCAGTTTTCAGTTGTGCCTTCTCCTGGTTGAAAAAATATCTTACGGTAACTCCTTCATTGTTTTTGTGCACTATTTGCCTATAATCAGGATCTGCTGCCCATACAAAGTCATGTACATTTTTTGCAATAAAGTGCCAGGTTGTTATATCTGGTTTATGCTTAGGTTCAACATTACTGTATCCAAAACCAATTTCCGATGTATTTTGCAGGATGCCTGTTGCAGCAATTACATATTTTGAAGGCAAATTTATTTTCACATCAAAATCTCCCCAAATACCGTAAAATTCCCTTGCTATATATGGATTTGCATGCCATCCCTGATAATCATAATTGCACATCTTAGGGTACCACTGTGCCATTGAATATTCTATCCCTTCGCTATTAAATCGACCTGATCTCCTAATCTGAACGGGGACCTGGCCTTTAAAATTCATTTCAAAGGTAGTATTTGAATTTGGCAAAATAGGTTCGTTTAGTTTCACTTCCAGAATGGTACCAACAATCTTATAAGCGACCTTCTTACCATTCATTTTGAGGGAGTTTACCTGAATAAATCCTTGTTCATCAGGTTCGAGTTTTTCAATACGGTCACCAATCCTCTTATCCGGATCAGGAATCGTTCGCGACCTGACATCCATCATGCTATTAGGTTGAAACGCATTAAAATAAAGATGGTAAAAAACTTTGTCAAGTGTGTCCGGGCTATTATTTGAATATTGAAGTACCTGGAAACCGTCATATTGATGTTTTTGGGTATCGAAATCAATAGTCATATCATATTTGACTGCTTGCTGCCATCTTTCAGGTTGGGCGGTAATAACAAATGAAATAAAACTTTGAAATAAAATAATTATAAAAATGTATGGTTTCACTTTTAGAATTTAATTTGAAATGATATTGATTATATATTTGAATTTCAGCAATTTAAACTGATTCACTTTTGATATTTTCAAATAAAGATGTGAATTCAGGCCAACTGTATTTTTTTCTGCATATCAATATAAAAGCGATTGAAGCTATCAAAAATGCATAGGTCATTAACCACGGATTGATTTCAAAACTTATGAACAAACTATCAGTCTGTAAAACACTCCCTTCGTATGTGAATAACGTGGCCCCGAATATGTTTGTCGCCGCATGCACTCCCAAGGCCAATTCAAGTCCATCGTCCATGACAGTAATGATTGCTAAAAACAAACCTGCCAATACGTAATAAATCTGCATAGTCCAGAATCCATATTTAGCTACTTCAGGGTTAGTGCCATGCACAAGGCCAAACAAAATGCTTGACAATAAAATTGGCACCCATTTATTTTTGAAGAGGAAAGACAAGCCTTGCATTATGTACCCTCTGAAAAAAAGTTCTTCAAAACTAGTCTGAATAGGTAACAGAAATATTGAAATCAGTAATAGTGGTAGAAAACCTTGTGGATTCCAGCTAAATAAATAATTTTGAGGGTCAGATACATAATTTATTAATTCAAGTCCAAGAGAAATGCCAAACCATAAAGTAAAACCAAAAATAATTTTAGAAATATTTATTCTTTCGAATGGAGTTATAAATTTTTTAATTTCTTTATCGTGAAGAAATCTCACTACTAAAAATAAAGCACCTAAGGCGAAAATAAACATAGATATCAAAAGAAAGAAAACTGTATTTTTACTTAGGTGTAAAGCTGTAAAATCCATAGATTCCTCAAAATTTTGTAGAGCCAGAATCCCGGAGTTATAATCCTCTGCATTAAAAATAACAACTGCATACATGAGTACCTGCCCTAACAGATAGCCAGCAAATATTATTATTATACCAAGCAGATATCTCCACCAATCATTTTTCCCATTTACCCCATTACTTAGATACATGCTACATTTTATTATGGTAACTATACTAAATTGTCTTTTAACCTAATTTGTTTAGAATTGATGATTTATTTATCAAAAATTCTACTTAGGGAGCTGAAAAAAGAGCTAATTGACTTAATAATTTTAATAAAATGCCTTATTCTGATATCAATATTGCTATAACAATTTATTTCAGTCTGGATTTTATCGTACATTTGTGATGAATATTGATGTTAAAGTGCGGAAAATTATCTATTGTGGCAGTACTTTGGTATTATTTTTAAGTCGTGAATAAACAGAAATTTCGTACATTAAATACTAATTCTTAGAAAATTCAATTTGGTTTTAAAATAAAAAGAAATAATGAAAAAAAGTAATAATACAGTTGCCGTTATGTTATTGATGATTGCAGGAGCTTTCTCAAGATTTATTCCACACGTACCTAATTTTACACCTACAGAGGGCTTAACCATTTTTGGGGCTGCCTATCTGGGCAAAAAATACCTGCCTTATATATTTCCCTTAGTTCTAATGTATATATCAGATTTTATAATAAATAACACGTCAGCCCGCATTTATTTTACAAATACTGATGGTTTAGTCTGGTATTCGCCGTATATGATATTTAATTTGATAGCTATAATATTGATTGTATTTATAGCTTGTAAATTATTAAGAAAAGTGACAGTGACAACTACATTAGGGGCTGTAATATCAGCATCCATAATATTCTATATAATTTCTAATTTTGGAGTTTGGATGAATGGCACTTCTTTTTATTCAAAAGATTTTAGCGGCCTGTTGCAATCTTATGTTGCAGGACTTCCATTTTTCAGAACATCACTTATCAGCAATTTATTTTTTAGCACCGTAATTTTCGGTAGCTATCATATACTTAAATCATTATTTTACCGCAATGAAGCTGTTCATTCGTAATAATGACTTTTATGATTGTAAAAATGTGATGTATTTTTCGATAATGTGATATTTAGAAATTGAGTAACCACGCTTTGAAAAGTAGTCAATCTTCAATTATATTTTTATATTTTATGATTAAAGTCACTTTAACATAAAAATATCCTGAGCCATCAAATACAAATCAATAAATATATAATATGAATATTTCTAAAAATCAGGTCGTTTCATTGCATTATACTCTAACAGAAGACACTAAGGACGGCGAACTTCTGGAAGAAACTTTTTCTTCTGACCCATTGACATTTATCTTTGGTACTGGCATGATGCTTCCTGGATTTGAAGAAAACATCGAGGGAAAATCTGTTGGTGACAATTTTGCATTCACACTATCTCCTGAAGATGCTTATGGAGATTATGAGGATCAGGCTGTTGTAGAGATACCGATATCTAATTTTCAAGACGAATCGGGAAACGTCAACAGAGATAAGTTAATGATAGGATCACCTCTAACGATGCAAGATCAGGACGGTAGAAGTTTTCACGGGGTCATTATAGAACCGAAAATTGAATCTATTGTAGTTGACTTTAACCATCCTATGTCGGGGAGGACACTGCATTTTGTCGGCGAAATAATCGAAGTAAGGGAAGCAAGTCCTTCAGAACTTGATCATGGCCATGTTCATTTTAGTGGTGATGATCACGATTAGGTTATTGATTTTCAAATTATTAGAAAATGAAAGTATCAGGGCATATTATAGATATTTATAACCGGACCATATTCACAGGTAGTTTGGTTATCAATAATGGTAAAATAGAGAGCATTGAGCATCATGACAATGTACCGGATCAGTTCATTTTGCCTGGTTTTATAGATGCTCATATTCATATTGAGAGCTCTATGGTTACACCTTTTGAGTTTGCCAGAATAGCACTGGGGCATGGAACTGTTGCCACTGTTTCGGATCCACACGAAATTGCAAATGTGTGTGGTAAAGCTGGTGTGGATTTTATGATCAATAATGCAAAACATGCAGGAATGAAGTTTTTCTTTGGTGCACCATCATGCGTGCCCGCTACTTCATTTGAAAATGCAGGAGCGACTTTAGATGTTGATGATGTCAATAATTTATTGGGAAAAGATGACATTTGGTACCTTTCTGAAATGATGAATTGGCCGGGAGTACTACATGATGACCCCGATGTTCTTATGAAGATTAATTGTGCACTGAACCATGGAAAACCAGTTGATGGCCACGCACCAGGTCTTAAAGGAATAGATGCCCGGGTGTATATCTCAAAAGGAATATCCACAGACCACGAGTGTTATACGCTTGAAGAAGCACAGAATAAACTTTCATTTGGGATGAAGATAATCATTAGAGAAGGATCTGCTGCCCGCAATTTTGAAGCGCTGCATTCATTGATTGGTTCAAATCCCGATATGGTTATGTTCTGCAGCGATGACAAACACCCTGACGAACTTTTACAAGGACATATAAATTTATTGGTCAAGAGATCCCTTCTTTTAGGATACGATCTGTTTGATGTGCTTAAAATTGCTTGTATCAATCCTGTTTTACACTATAATTTACCTGTTGGCACATTAAAATTAGGAGATCCGGGAGATTTTATTGTTATTAATAATACTAAGGATTGGAATGTCACACAAACGTACATCAATGGCGAAATTAAATGCGAAAATAGCAAGTCACTATTGAAGCCATATAAATCTGAAGTAATTAACAAATTTGCCTGCGCTGAAATAAAGCCCGATTCTCTTTCTTTTCCAAATAATCAATCATCTATTCCTGTAATTAAGGCTATTGATGGAGCACTTGTTACTGAAAAAATGTGGGTTGCTCCCAAAGTCTCAGGTGACATGAATGTAGCCGACACAGACAGAGACATACTAAAGATTTGCGTGATAAACCGATACAAAGACTCAAAACCTTCTGTAGGCTTTATCAATAATTTTGGTTTAAAGGATTGCGCAATTGCATCTACAGTTGCCCATGATTCACACAATATAATAGTCGTTGGGGATAATGATGAATTGATGTGCCAAGCAATCAATTTGTTAATAAAGTCAAAAGGTGGACTTTCTGCTGTTTCAACGACAATGGAAAAACATATTCCTCTTCCAATAGGTGGTCTGATGAGTGACAAAACAGTAGAAGAAGTCGGGCTGGCATATAGTGACATATCAGAATTTGCCAAAAGCAAAGGTTGTAAACTTAATGCGCCATTTATGACCTTGTCATTTATGGCATTGTTGGTAATACCTAAGATAAAGATAAGCGATTTGGGTATGTTTGATGCAGAGAAATTCGAATTTTATTAGTTTTGATTGAAAATATATATCAAATTTCTAAATATTACGTTATATAATAATAATCAAAGTCAGATTAATGAACTACAGCAGGACTCTATTAAATATTATCTTATTATCTTTATTTTTTGCCTGTTCAAAAGAAGGGGCATCTACTTTTGTGATACCAGCAACATATAGATATAATAGCCCCAATCTAGAGAATAAGTATGTGTATGTTATTGATCCAATCACAAAAAATGGAAGAATTATTACCGACAGTCTGGGCACCTTCAATAGGTCAAATTCTGAAATTTCCGATAGCCTCAATGAGATTATTACGAATGAATTTATCAATAAATCATTGAGATCTATTACTTTTAATTCTGACAATACTGCTAAGCTTGAATTTGGGAGGCTGGACACAACCGGGATGAAAAATACAATAATACCAACCAGCACCTCTATTACAAAGTATTCATTGTCTGGAAATAAGATAAATTTTGATGAATATCCTGAATATTTTATCAACCTGAATAATTCCTTTCTTGAATTAAATTTTTGTCAGGAATTTACGTTGAGGAACCAAAAATTACCTTCAGGATTGAATTTTAGAAAGTATTTTAAAACCAATTGTACTAACGCTGAGCCAAATGCTGTTCTAAATAATATTTTGAGTTTAAATCCGACAGTTATTTACGACACTATTTCTATTGAATATGTAAATTATATTTTCTCCAAATATTAGTATGTATTCAATCCGACAAACTAATAATTTTGTTTCATCCACTTAGAGATATTTTCATTAAGCCGGTCATTAATATTGGCATTGTCAGATTTATCAAATCTATTTCCTGTAATTAATTCATATAACTCAATGTATTTGTCAGATACTTCCCAGACAAATTTATCGGTCATGACAGGTACACTTTGTCCATCGAGTCCTTGAAAATGGTGTTTTATTAACCATTCTCTTACAAATTCTTTTGATAATTGAATTTGATGTACATTATTTTTTGTCGATACTCATAATCTTCCAAATAAAAATATCGGGAGCTGTCAGGTGTGTGAATTTCATCAATCAGAATTAAGTCATCCCCTATTTTTCCGAATTCATATTTTGTATCCACGAGTATCAGCCCTCTATCTTCTGCCATTTTACTTCCTTTTTCAAAAAGTGCTCTGGCATATTTTTCAAGTGTTTGCCAATCATTTTCTGAAACTATATTTTGGGCTAAAATGTCTTCTACAGAAATATCCTGATCATGGCCAGCTGATGCTTTTGTGGTAGGGGTTATAATTGGTACCGGAAACTTATCATTTTCACGCATACCAATTGGCAATTCGACCCCACACAGAGTTCTGATACCCGATTTATAAGTTCTCCAGGCGTGGCCTGAAAGATAGCCTCGAATAACCATTTCAATTTTAATTGACTCAGCCTTACGTCCAATTGAGACATTGGGATCGGGACTTTCCAAAAACCAATTAGGAACAATATTTGCCGTGGCTTTAAGGAAATATTGTGCTATCTGATTGAGTACTTGTCCTTTGTAAGGAATTGCTCTGGGAAGTATCTGGTCAAATGCTGATATTCTATCTGATGCCACCATCAAAACTTTATCACCCAAATCATATACGTCACGTACTTTGCCACGATAAACTCCTTTAATGATACTGAAATCAAGAGAACTTCCAGATAATGCAAATTTGTCTGGATTCATGGCAACTTTGCTGTTAGGTTTATTAAATATTAGTAACAGAATTTCTGTCAAACAGGATGTCTTTGAGCTCCTTCAGCGCGTTGTACTCATGAGGCAGTACTTTTTTAAATGCTTCTTTGATGGCAAAATAAGCCCCTTTCTCACTTCCTGGTAAGTTTTCTTTAACAATTGACTTAATAAGCTTAACATCGTGTTTAAGCATACCTCTTATAGAAGGTATATCATGCCAGTCCCCTTCAATAGCAAGCATTTTAATTTTTTGACCATGTTCATCTTCAATTGAGTCGAGGTCAATAATACTACGTGGTTTATTATCATCTTTTATGTAACTGGTTAGTCCTTGCGGTATCTTCCAGATATCACCATCTTTTTCCATTTCGTTGTTTATCAAAAAGATTTCAAGTCCTTTTTCATGAAAACGATAAATTATTACCCTTGCAATATCCAGTACACTCATATTAAAATATTTATTACCAGGTCAAATTTACAAATTATGAATCAATATAAATTAAATTACAATAATAACCTTGGAAAATTATTTTAGTTTAATAATTCTCTCAATTTATATACCACAAAGTTACTATTTGATTTTGACACAATTGTAACATTTTATTACATTGTTTTCGATAGTTCAGACTCCTCCACAAGGTTGATAAGAGTTAAGCACAAAAAGATAGTTCTCTCATCCATATTCATAGATTTCAAAAAGCTAAAAGCCCTGGGCACAGTATTAGATTCTATTCTTGGATTTGATATAAAGCCTACCTGCCTGTTTTGAATAATAACGTTATGAGAAGCAATGCTGTCATTACCATCGATGGTTCCCAGTAGTTTATTTCTTAAACTGTAAAACTTCCCGTCGTTTAATATCACTCCGGCTTCGGAATTATTCATATATACATGGGTCTTATCGCTTTTGACGACATAGACAAACTCGTCACTAGACGAAGTGATCAGGATTAATTTTTGCTTGTTTGAATATTCTCTGATTCCGTACGCAATCAGGTTTTCATAAAAAATCGTATCAAAGATGCCCTTTGTAAATTTGACAAGCCCCTTTTTTTTAGAGAAATTACTCTTATTAAGCGAAAGTAGCTCCATTTCTTCATCATTAAAAGGAATTAGTTTGTCCTTCAATGGTCTGATATCATTTCTTAACACAGTAATGTCTCTGATTAGCTGATTTTTGCTAATGGAAAATTTAAACAGAAATTGTAAAAAATCTATTACTTTCATCTAACTTGAAAAATAAATAAAACCCAAAGGTAAATTTATTGCAGGAAAATTGGAGATGTTTAAAATTTATATTGGAGTGAATTAACAATAAATTTTAAAATCACATTATTAGATGTAATTTAGACATTTATAGGCCTGACGATTATATTATTATATAGTTATGTGCGCTAAATGAGTTAATGATTCAAAAGTCAGGTTCTCAATACATGGATTTTAAGGCAATAAAATTCAAAAATATCTTAGCTTAAAAATGAACGCATAGCATTCTTGCTTAGTGATTTTCTCATTCTTCGGATGGCGCGTTCCTTGATCTGCCTTACTCTTTCTCTGGTCAGATCATAGGCTTCTCCTATCTCCTCAAGTGTTAGAGGTTTGCTCCCGCCAAGACCATAGTAGGAAGCTATCACTTGAATCTCTCTGGGTGAAAGAATTTCAAGGCCATCCACGACTTCTGTTCTGACAGATTCTTCCATAAGTTTTAAGTCAGGACTATCTTCATCTCCTAAACTCATCATATCCAGCATTGTGACAGAGCCTTCATCA
Source organism: Saprospiraceae bacterium (assembly GCA_016722285.1). Classification (GTDB taxonomy): domain Bacteria; phylum Bacteroidota; class Bacteroidia; order Chitinophagales; family Saprospiraceae; genus OLB9. Next base: position 195,697 of record JADKGI010000013.1, on the reverse strand, counting down.
TCACTCAATGGAGCATCTATGGAAATGTGCCTATTACCTCCCTTTAACATATTAACAATGTCTTTCTCACTGACACCGATGATTTCAGCCAATTCTTCATTTGTTGGTTCGCGTTCATTTTTCTGTACAAAAGTCACGTATGCTTCATTAACTTTATTATAAGCAGTCATTTTGTTGAGAGGCAGCCTCACCATTCGTGAATACTCTACAATAGCTTGCAGAATTGATTGTCTTATCCACCAGACGGCATAAGAAATAAATTTGAAGCCCTTAGTTTCATCAAACCTACGGGCTGCTTTCATTAGACCTACATTTCCTTCATTGATCAAATCTGCCAGAGAAAGGCCTTGATTCTGATATTGCTTAGCTACAGAAACGACAAATCTAAGATTTCCCTTTGTAAGTTTTTCCAGAGCTTCTTCATCACCTTCTCTTATTCTTTTAGCCAGATACGATTCGTCCTCAATGGTTAGCAATTCTATACGCCCTATATCGACAAGGTATTTGTCTAAAGCCAAAGATTCTCTGGAAGTAATGTTATTGGTAATCTTTAGTTGACGCATAGTGTCCTGATCTTTAAAATGTAATTTTTGATTATATAATTACTAACGAAAATAAATTTGCATACATCTGTGAAGGATGAGTAATTGACTTCTTATTAACAATTTATGCAAACTGTTTATATGACAACCTTTGTGTGCAAAAAGTTCAATCTCGTATCAGAATTAATTAAAAATTAACTACTAAATATATAACTCGAATATATAATTTGTATAGTAACCAGAATAATAATATGATAATATTTTATTTTATTATTGCTATTAAAATATTGGTCAAAAATTTCAAGACACAAAAATTGCAATATTTGTTAAAAGGTGCTGGTTGGTGTAGATACCTATGCTCTATCGAAATTTGATTAATTAGCCTTAGGACTATTATTCAAAATCGGATCAACTTTCTAATATAAATATAAATTTGATATTATATTTGGGTAATAGTTCAGTTAGGTGTATATTAGCATCTTATTTCTAATCCTTGCTAAGTATTATTTTACTAATATAGTAAGCGTGGTAAATCAAAACAATACTTTTACTCAGATCAAGAAAATTATTTATATTTAAGTATGTAATTTGATTTACGGCTTTGCCAATCTTTTAGTCTTTCTATTTAATTTGTTTGCATATTCATATTGGATTGATACTTTGAGTTAATAATTTTTCAATTTATACTGAAAATCTGGTTATTTAAACATTCAGTAATAATTTATTAACTTTTAAATTCAAATTAAAAATGAATACCAATCCATCAATTTTTGAACTGGACTACAAAAAACTTCTTACATCATTATTAAAATATGCTATTTGGGGAGGCTTAGCTATTTTTATTTTAAGTTTTGGATTTCTATATCTGAGTTTTAAAATGTATCCCCAATTCTTTGAAACCTATCTGGACCCTATGTTCAATGCTGGAGGTGGAAGGGATATCATTATTTACCTTCATCCTTTTGTGTTATCTGCCGGTCTTGCCATTCTATGGTACAGATTTAGACGATATCTTACTGGTAACATTTTCCTTCAGGGGCTTGAATTTGGATTAATGTATGGAATCGTTGCCTTGATTCCAGTTATGTGGATATGTTTTGGTGCCTTAACTGTTTCTTTAATGACTGTTTTTTCATGGTTGATTTACGGCACAACACAGGCATGTATCGCAGGATTTGTTTTTGCCTGGTTAAGCAATAAAAGCAAATAATAATCTCTTCTACTCAATAAAATTGTGTTAAGCCCTGGAACAATAATCCAGAACATTAGCATTTTTCTTCTCAAATCCTCAAAAATGCCTGCAATATCGTATTAATGGTTTACAGGCATTTTTTTATTCATTTTATATCAATTGACTTCGGTTTCAAAGTTAGATAAAGGAAATCTCAGAAAAAATTATGTATCTTTGGCTAAATTTTATATCAAATTGATAAGTAATCTTGTACAAAGGGGGCTAGTAGTATCAATTCAGACTATATATTTGAACATTTTACAATATGTGTAATCAAGCCAAATTTTAATCAAATAAACCTTCAGGAAATGGATCAGCGAATTATCAGACTTTATGATGAATATACCCACAAACCTCTCACACGTAAAAATTTTATTGCTAAAATGATTCAGCTCAGTGGAAGTTTCACTGCTGCAATGAGCTTGATTTCTCTTCTGGAGAATGATAACTCTAAAGCAATCACTGACCCTGATTTATCAGGAATTGTTACCGAAAATGTCTCCTGGAATATTGATGGCGGCAAAATGCTGGGGTATTTAGCTAAGCCTGAGTCTGAGTCTGATAATAATTTGCCTGCCTTAGTGATCATCCACGAAAACAGAGGTCTAAATGAGCACATCAAGGATGTAACTCGCAGAGCCGCACAGGAAGGATTTATTGCTCTGGCACCGGATGGATTGTCACTTCTGGGTGGAACACCTGAAAATGATGATGATGCGAGAGCTTTGTTTAGTAAATTAGACAATAATCAAAATACATTGAATTTTGTCTCAGCAGTTGATTATCTCAAAAGTAGAAAAGATTGCAATGGCAGGATTGGATGCGTGGGATTTTGCTGGGGTGGTGCGATGTCAAATCAGTTGGCTGTACATGCAGAAAACTTAAGTGCGGCTGTATCATTCTATGGGCGGCAACCCGAAAAGGAAGATATTATTAAAATAAATGTACCTTTACAACTTCATTATGGTGAGAATGATGAAAGAATTAATGCTGGCATTGCCGACTTTGATGCAGGATTAAAATCAAATAATAAAAAGTACGAAATATATATATATGCTGGTGCCGGACATGCATTCCACAACAACACATCCGCCGCAAGATATAATGCTGATGCCGCCAAGCTTGCTTGGGAAAGAACGATTGAATTTTTTAAAAAGTATCTTTAATATGATAATTTCCTGATTGATGCTTCATATAGGAATGGCAGCAAGCTAATCATCACCTCTTAACGCATTGTCTTGCTTTTTAGCTAATTTTACCAGAAACTTGATAAGGTTTACGATAGATAAAAAAACAAGGTATCCAAAAGTCAAAACAACATAAATCCATTTTACGGAAGCTGCATTGCCAATTGAAATTCCACTTATTCCCCATGCCATCAATCCTCCTGTTACCAAAAGAGTTGCAAAAGAAATAATCGAATGAAGCCAATATTTATTTCCATCAGTTGCTCCAAAACTTAATACACTATTAATCAAAGCAAAAAAAAGTATCATGCCGCATTGAACTACCCATGGCATGATATGAGATGTTTTTGAATATGGTGCTACAGGCAAAAGCTCTGAGATGACCATGAGAAAAAAACTTAATAAAAATACAACCCCCAATTGAACAAATGGAGATATCTGTTTATCAAGGATTGAGTTATCTTTCATTAATTGATTTGAATTAACTATAAGATAGTATTAAATAGGCAGCTGTTAATGATAAAATTTCATAATGTCTTATTAAAAGAATACCAAGTTGCGTATGTATTGACTCCAAACTTGGTATTCTTATATTATGTATCAGTTATAATTCTAAATTTCGGGATCAGCAGGAGTTTTCGAATTATTGTCCCTTTCAGAATTTGGATAAGGGTAAAAATTCCTGTTTCTCTCAGCTCCAGCATCTTTGGGCCCGGGTCGTCCAAACCTTCTGCTATCTTCTAACTTCAAACCTGAATTATACAATTCAATACATCTGTTTCTGTATATCTCAGTCAAAATTGCCGTATTTGTTTGTGCACCGGTATAAACAGTGCCACCGGCATTAACTCCAAAAGCATCATTTGTCTTGGTTAAAATTTTATTCAACTCAGCAACTGCATTCGTTAAATCATTTTTACGAGCATATGCTTCTGCCTTTATTAATGTAACTTCTCCAGGTAAATACACAGGAATTTTAGCTGAATTGGATGTAAAAAAACCTTTACCCACATTATTTCTGGTAGTACCAATTAAATATGGGATTGTTTTTGATTTCAGATAGAATAAAACTCTTCCATCTGTTGATGATGGAACCAATGCTCCTGATAATCCCAAATTGAAATCTATAGGTTCACAAACGTTAACGTTGCTGTAAGACACGTCAAAAATCGTATTTCGGGAAACATCATCATAGCTGAATTCACTTTTCTTAGTTAAATCAACTTTGTTGGCAGCTGCCAATGCTTTATCAGAATCTCCCAGAATATTGTAAGTTCTTGCTGTGAGGGCTGCAAATGTATTTACAAAATCAATTCCTCCTTGGAAAGATGAAGTAAAGGGAGATGTACCAGTTGCTGCGGCTATGGCCGCAGCTGCGGCCGCTGCAACAGAACCTGCCTCAAACGATTTTATTGCTTCATTCAGCACTTCTGTCCTAGTCGAAAATGACGCAGCAGCACTTACAGCAATAGGGGCTTGTTCCCAATATGTGCCTAATTGTAAGAGGGCTAATCCTTTATATAAGTTGGCATAGCACAATATGGCATTCTTAGTTCCTGTATCACCTACTTTGCTAATATTGTTTAATATCAAATCTGCATTTGCCTTTATAAGATTGGATTGTTCCCATAATCGGGTAACGACAGAATTGTTACCTAATACATTTCCTTTCCCAGCTTGAAGATTAGCTTCGTCTGTATTTCCTTGATTTAATACTATCAGCTCATTTGCACTTAACCCATTTGCTGTTATTGTCGAATATATCGGAGATGCCCTTCCTACAGAATATCTAAGTTGAAGTCCATTGCACAGGGCTATAAGGCCATTGGTACTGGATATTACAGATTCATTTGAAGCCTGGCTAGGATTCAGATAGTCATCTTTGTAGCAGGATGTAAATAGAATACAAACTGTTATAATTAAAAAACTTATATTTATAAATTTATTTTTCATTTTAATTCTTTTATACTTTTCAATTAATTAAAAACTTCCTTTCAATGAGAACTGAATTGTTCTTGGTATTGGAACGTTTCCAAAATCTATACCTCTCAATCTGTCTGAAACACCTCCAGCATTGGTTTCAGGATCAAATCCATTATATTTGTCAAATGAATAAATATTTCTTCCAATTATTGTAAAGGTTAGATCTGTCAATCCTTTTACCAAATCATTCGGCAATGCATAACCCAATGAAAGTTCTCGTATCTTGGTAAACGAACCATTATCTATTCTCCAACTTTCTATAGGGTAAATTGAAAAGATGTATCCCCTTGGAATTTCACCTTTCAATTCTTGTTCTGTATATTCTCCAATGCCTACGCCTTCTCTGGTTCGTTTATCTGCGTTAAATACATCTACGCCATATACACCATCAAGTAAAAATCCAAAACTCAATTTTTTCCACTTGAAATTGGAACCTATTGAAAGAGTAAAGTCAGGATTTGGATCACCGATAATTTTCCTTAAAGCACTTCCTGTTGGTTGGCCGTTGGCATCTCTTTTAGGAGTATATAAAAATCCTCCTAAAGCATAACTACCGGCAGGCACTGCATCTCCTTCTTTAAAAGTAACAATAGTACCCTTTTCTGTTTGCTCTAAACCATTGATATTTTTAATGGTATTTCCGGCTGCATCTGTTGCATAGTATGTTCCATAAAACACACTAGCTGGTTGTCCTTCCAATAAGAAAGCAGGTGCTCCAGTTACGGTAGAAAGCTGAACCGTTGGGGAACCTAATTTAACAATTTTATTTCTATTTTGACTGTATATAGAGTACAAATCCCAGGAAATATCTTTTGTTTTGATAGCACTATAACCTAATGAAAGTTCGATACCTTTATTTTGCATTTCGCCTACATTATCCAATCTACTTGTGCCACCCTCGGAAGGTGCCAATTGTTTGTTGACCAATAAATCAAATACCCGCTGAGAATAATACGTAACACCTAAGCTTAATTTGTTTTTAGAAAGCTAAAATCGCACCAAATTCATATTCTCTGGTTCTTTCAGGTGCTACATTCTCAAATGCCAACTGTGAATTTGGTGTCAACGTATTTTTACCTAAATAATTATTACTACTTATAAGGTTAAAACGATCATATGGTCCCAATGGCAGCAACACCTCCTGCTTCACCATACGATGCTCTCAATTTAGCAGCACTTAAAACATTTGATATGCCGCTATTCTTCCACAGCTCGCTGTCCGAAAGTACCCAGGACATACTCGCTTTGGTATAAACCTGATTTCTTTGACTTTTACTGAAAATGGAGGAATTATCTACTCTCGCTGCACCAGTGATAAATAACTGGTTTTTATATCCAAAAGTCTGTTGAGCAAATAAACCATCAATCCAATATTGCCCCAAAGAATAAGAGGTCAATCTTGTAGGAGATCCGTTAACAGAAGTAAAGCCTGGGGCAATAAATTCGCCATTAGACTGAGTATAATCGGTTCTTGAATTTTGATAATTATATCCTACTGCAGTATTTGATGATATATCGCCAAACGATTTATTATATGTTATATTCAAATCTGTGTTATATAGAAATGAAATATTATTGGCTGTTGATGCATAACCACTTGCATAGTATGCATTGTTAACTCCGGCATATGGATATTGGGGCAAAAACTGTGTGCCAACTTGTGAAAACGCGTCCATTCCGGCAATTAGATCTATTTGCAAGCCTTCTAAAGGGAATAAACTGAGCTTAACATTACTCAATGCTCTATTAACATTTTGTCTCATGTCAAATGTTTCAATAGCTGATAATGGGTTAATCCGTGTAGGTTCAACCGCTTTGAGATTTCCGTTAGCATCTCTTTCAGTAATATCCCAAATATTATTGGTGATGTTAACGCCATTAATCGGACTCCAAAATACATTACCGGTAGGTAGATCTTTAGCAGAACTTTTTACCGCATTTATACCAACTGCTAATGATGCCCACGAAGTCAGTATTTGATCAATATTAAGTCTTATGCCAATTCTTGAAAAATTTGTATTTGTTATAATACCCTGGTTGTTCATGTAAGAAACACCTGCAAAGTATTTCGTCTTTTCCGAACCTCCTGTGAAATTGATAAAATTGTCAGTCCCGATGCCTGTGTGAAATATTTGATCCTGATAATCATACCTTTTAACATCTACAAGGTTTGTGGGTAAATTGGCTGTAGCTCCATCTCTCAATATTGGAGTGGTCGTTGTACCCGGATTAGCAGCGGCAGTTGCGGCTGTAACATTTGAAATATTACCCAGCCTTAATGCAGCGAATCCGAATTGTTTTCCATAAGTTGTGATATATACTTTTTTTCTCAACTGATTAATATTAAAGCTTGTGCCTACAGTAATTTTGGGTTTTCCGCTGGTACCTCTTTTGGTAGTTATTAACACTACGCCGTTCGATGCTCTGGAACCATAAATAGCTGCAGCAGCAGCACCATTTATAACGTTAATAGTCTCAATATCATTGGGGTTTATATCTGCCAGTCGCGGAGTTCCTATTTGGCTTTCTCCTGCAGGATTTCCAGTTTGGGTTACTGCTTCAGAGCTATTGCTAACGATAATTCCATCAATAACGTACAAAGGGTCGGACCCACCGGAAATGGAATTAACGCCCCTAAGGCTAATATTTATCGCACCAGCCGGATCTCCTGAAACTTGGGTAATTTTAGCTCCGGGTACTCTTCCCTGAAGAGATGTTAAAGCATTACTTGTACCGGACTTTTCTAAATCAGCAGATTTCAAGGATGTAATTGCATTTCCAAGTTGTCTTTTTGGAGCATTTAATGATGAGCCTGTCACAATGACTTCATCCAAAGCCAAAGCATCATTATCCAAAATCGCATTTATCATGATATCATTATTGCCTGCTGTAAGATTTACTTTCTCTGTTTTGGGCCCATAACCAACATAAGAAAAAATAATTTTATAACTCCCAACTGGCAGATTTCCTTTCAGTTCGTACATACCATCAATATCAGTTATTGAACCTAGTGGTGTAGCTTGCAGAACTACATTTACTCCAATTAAAGATACATCGTTAATATCCTTGACAAATCCTTTAATAGAAAAATTGGCCTGAGAGTAACCTGTAAAAGTTAAACCAATAAAGGAAAAGCAAATGAATATACTTCTCCACTTGTGTAAATTGTTAAACATACATTTTAATTTTTTTTGGTTATAAATTAATAGATTTAAAGCATCAAAGCTAATCAATCATTCTTGTAGATATATAATTTATTGAAATATTTTTTTTTACACTTCGTTTAGTAGTTTTCGATTAATTTAAACCTATAATGCTTTACCACTTTCCAATGTTTTTATTGCAGATTCAAGGCTTCGCTTATTGGTTTCATCCGGGGCTTGCAATAAAGCAGCCTTTGCATGTTCAAGTGCATTTTTAATATTTCCTTGTGCTGAATATGCTCTCATCATACCCACTTGGGTAGGCCAGGCACCTTTATTTTTTATAAAATTCTTTTCAAAAATTGCAAACGCTTCATTTGTTTTTTTCTGATTTAAAAGTTGCCGGCCATATTGGTGCAACTCGACAGGTGTTGCATTATCAACTGCCTGAGACATAGCTTTATCAGCTTCCGCATTTCTTCCTATTTTGGTAAGTAAACCTGACCGGATAGACAGGGCGGTAAAATTTGTTATTCCACCCAAATTTGGATCCGTAGCAGAAATAATCCAGTTCAAAGCTTGTTCATAATTCAGATTGTTTTGGAGGCACCAATTGGCAGCAGCCTGGAGACTGGGTGGATCAAAGCCCAGGCTTCCGCTCATTTGTGCTTTAATATTCTCTAAGGTTGTTTTTATTACGTCTGCTTCAACAGTAAAGGGGATTTTCCAATATTCCCATTCCAAAGCTATAGACACCCCTTTGTCAGTTTGGTTTTCGAATGTATATTCAAGCCTTTCTTTAATCGATTTTTGATCTTTTTGTTGTTTAGTAACTACTCTTAATACATCCATACTTTTGTCATAAAAATAACTACCCCATCCGTGAGTATTTTTATTAAAAATCAATATGGATGAATCCGGATATAATTCTACAAAAAAGCCATAATTTCCTGCTGTCAGTTTGTTGCCATTGATTAAAACATCCGTGCTGAAAGAAATGGTTGTGCTTTCATCTGCTCCAGCCCTCCAGGGCGATTGAACATTTGAACCAAAGCCAAGTACAGAAGTTCCGAAGTACGCTATGTCAGTTCCCCATATTTTCCCTTCTCGACCCTTGACACCTGGGGCATTCCATGTAATATTAATCTCTGTAACTCCAATGGTCCTCCCGGTTTTACACGGGAAATTAGTCGCACCTGGTATCCTTAATCCCTGCCCAAATACAAAGTTGGATGAACAAATTAAACATATTACCAAAAATTTAGAAAAGTTTGTAAAATAGTGACTCATAATGAAATGTTTTAGATTATATAAAGGTAGATTAAATTGCATAATAGAGCATACATCCAATTTTTTTTTAGACGAAGGCATTTGTTTATTCGTCGAAATTTGATGAAAGCTTCGAGAAACTTAATTCACACAAAAAATATATTCCATATTTATATTTTGATTAGCAATTATTATTCTAACTGTCATATGGAACAATAATTATTTAATTATAAAGCTTCTCAAAATTAGCTAATAGTCTTTATCTTGCACCAATAAAGTCAATTAATGGAAATATTTGTAGGAAGTATCCCTTTTAAATGGAAGGAGATGGACCTTGAAGAATTATTTACTCCTTTTGGTGAAGTAACTTCAGTTAAAATTATTATTGATAAAATTACAAGGCAGAACAAAGGATTTGGATTTGTAAGTATGCCTGATGCTTCATCTGCCAACGCTGCAATAAAAGCTCTGGAAGGATTTGAGATTGATGGTCGTAAAATAAGTGTCAGTATTTCGCTTCCTAAATCAGAGGTAGATTCCAGAAAGAAATATTTGCGTAATTCCAAAAGAGTTGACTATAAAACTTTAAAAAATCAAAATCCAAAGAAGAAACGTCCCCCTTGGGAAAGAAATGAATATTAATTTATCTCACTTTAATGATTTATGAAAATCGCTATTTACCAATATGGAGTTCTCTGGATGAAACCTGAAGAGAACTTAGGATTAATTGAAGAAGTAGCTATGAAGGTTTCAGGTAATTGTGATTTACTCATTTTACCTGAAATGTTTAATACCGGATATACGATGACCCCTAAAGATATTCCTATTGAATGTCAAGAAAAGACCATCAGTAAATTAAAAGACATAGCTACCAAGTACAATTTGGTTATAGGTGGCTCTATCCCTTATCAAAAGCATTCACTTTGGTATAATACTATGATATTTGTTTCATCAGAAGGATTAATTTTCAGCTATGATAAAGTTCATTTATTTACACCCGCAGGTGAAAAAGAAGTTTATTCGGCGGGAACCGAGATTAAATCCTTTTCGTTGTACAACTTAAATATACTACCCTTGATTTGTTATGACCTCAGGTTTTCTTATTTAGCAAATACTCAGGCAACATATGATATCATTATATATAGTGCCAATTGGCCTGAAGCACGGATCGAGCACTGGAGAAGTTTGCTTAAAGCCAGAGCCATAGAAAACCAATGTTATGTAATAGGAGTTAATAGAACCGGATCAGACCCAAATGGATATATCTACCCTGGAAGTTCAATGGTTGTAAATTATAATGGTGATATATTAGAATGCCTTGATGATAACCCAGGGTATGCGGTTGTGGAAGTTATTAAAGAGTTGCTCGAAAACTACAGAAAAAAATTGCCCTTCCTACATGACAGAAAGAGCAATTTTTTGAGATAAACAGAATAATTTCTGATCAGTCTATTTTGTAAATAATAACTCTCTATATTTAGTCAAAGGCCAGAGTTCATCATCGATAAGCAATTCAAGCTTATCACAAGCGTACCTAATCTCGTCAAAATATGGCTTAACATTGTTGCAATATGCGACAGCCCTTTTATCAGCATGATCAATTATATTGGCTTTCTTCCGCGCTTCAGTCATTTTATCCACATTTGACATGATGGACCCGATATGCCCGGATATTTGTTTAATTAAATTTATTTGTTCAGAAGCATATTGCGTATAATCATTTCCAAAGATGTCCTTTAATCCTTGTACATTCTCAATTAACTTATTTTGATAAGCTACAGCTGTTGGAATCACATGATTTCGCGAAATATCACCCAAAATTCGGCCTTCAATCTGAACTTTTTTAATATATTCTTCCAACTCTATCTCGTATCTAGCTTCGACCTCAATCTTATTCATGATCTTATGCTTTTCGAAAAGAGCCAGGGATTCTTTTGATATCATTACTTTAAGGGCTTCGGGTGTGGTTTTAAAATTACTCAAACCCCGTTTTTTTGCTTCTTTGACCCAATCTTCGCTATAACCGTCTCCCTCAAATCTTACTTTTTTAGAAGATTTTATTAATTCACGTAGTACGTTAAATATAGCGTCATCTTTTTTCATCCCCATATTTTCGACAAGATGATCCACTTCCTTTTTAAAACTAACCAGTTGTTCAGCTACTATTAAGTTTAATATGGTCATTGCTTTGGCACAGTTAGCAGAAGAACCGACCGCCCTGAATTCAAATTTGTTGCCGGTAAAGGCAAATGGTGATGTCCTGTTTCTGTCCGTATTATCCAATAGAATTTCAGGTATTTTACCTACCACATTCAATTTAAGTTCAGTTTTCTCTTCCGGTGACAGGCTACCATCTGACACATTTTCCAATTCATCCAGCACCTGACTCAGATACTTACCAATAAATACAGAAATAATTGCCGGAGGGGCTTCATTTGCTCCCAGTCTGTGATCATTATTTGCTGATGCGATAGATGCCCTCAGCAAATCAGCATTGTCATTTACGGCTTTGATTGTATTGATGAAAAACGTCAAGAATTGGAGATTACTTTTTGGAGTTTTACCCGGCCCGAGCAAATTAACACCAGTATCTGTGGCAAGTGACCAGTTATTATGTTTTCCGGATCCATTAATTCCCGCAAATGGCTTTTCATGAAATAGTACTTTGAAATTGTGCCTTCCCGCTACTTTACTCATTATATCCATCAGTAATGAATTATGATCTACTGCCAGATTAGCCTCTTCAAATAATGGTGCTACCTCAAATTGATTGGGTGCCACTTCATTATGTCTGGTCTTAACCGGAACAGCCAATTTAATACATTCAATCTCCAGATCCCGCATAAAAGCAAGCGCTCTTTCAGGAATAGATCCGAAGTAATGGTCTTCCAGTTGTTGACCTTTGGCGGCCTCATGACCGAGAAGTACCCTTCCGGCCATCATCAAATCAGGTCTGGTTGCTGCCAAAGCACTGTCAATCAGGAAATATTCCTGTTCCCACCCCAGAGTCGCAATAACTTTACCGACATTCTTGTCAAAATATCTTGCAATATCCGTTGCAGCCTCATCTACTGCATGCAGTGCTCTGAGAAGTGGTACTTTGTTGTCAAGTGCCTCACCCGTATAAGACACAAAAATAGTAGGAATGCATAATGTTGTTCCCATAATAAAAGCGGGCGAAGTTGGGTCCCATGCTGAATAACCACGAGCTTCAAAAGTATTTCTTATTCCACCACTGGGAAAACTGGAAGCATCCGGTTCTTGCTGTACTAATTGTCCACCATCAAATTTATCAATTGCAGTTCCATCGCCTTTTGGCTCAAAAAATGCATCATGCTTTTCTGCCGTTCCTCCGGTTAATGGTTGAAACCAATGAGTATAATGAGTCGCTCCTTTAGAAATAGCCCAGGACTTCATAGCAGATGCTACCTGGTCCGCAATTTTTCTATCAATTTTCTTTCCTAAATTTACTGCATCCATGACTGCATTAAATGCATCTTTAGGTAGATAATGGGAGATGTTGGATAAGTTAAAAACATTAATGCCATACAGTTCTGATCTCCTGACTGCTGGTTCTATTACTTGAATCGGTTTTCTGTCTAGTGAAAGCTTTAGCGCTTCAAATCTTAAAGTTGCCATAAATTGATATTATTAATATAAAACTAAATTTAAATCTGCAAAGCTACCAATTTTTCCACAAGGAATAAATATTTATGCAATAATTTATAATATACCCCTATAAAATTGGGAGGTAAATTAAAAAAGCTCAAAAATATTTTTTCTGAGCTTTTTTTTTTAAAATTTCTCTATTGACAACTTTATACAAATGCTTCTTCCAGGACTTTTGCTGTTTTCACTGTCTTAATGATTCTGGATGCAACTTTGTATGGATCAGCGGCTGAATTAGGTCTCCTGTCTTCAAGCCAACCTTTCCAACCTTTTTCTACAGTTGCTATGGGTATTCGAATAGATGCGCCTCTGTCTGACACCCCAAAACTAAACTGATGAATAGATTGAGTTTCATGTGCACCAGTAAGTCTTAGATGATTATCAGCACCATACACCTCAATATGTTCTTTAACCAATGGCCTGAAGGCTTCGCAAATAACTTCATATACATTTTTATCAGCACATGTTCTTAACACGCTATTTGAGAAATTGGCATGCATTCCAGAACCATTCCAATCGAGTTTGCCAAGTGGCTTACAATGCCAGTTTACGACTACACCATGAGATTCTCCAACCCTTTCCAACAGGTATCTTGCAATCCATATTTGATCACCTGCTTCCTTTGCTCCTTTTGCAAAAATCTGAAATTCCCATTGCCCTGCTGCAACTTCTGCATTTATCCCTTCAACATTTAAACCTGCATCAAGACAAACGTCAAGGTGTTCTTCTACAATATTTCTTCCAAACGCATTTGCAGCTCCAACTGAACAATAATATTGTCCTTGGGGGGAGGGGAAACCATTTACCGGAAATCCCAAAGGTTTATTGATTTCTGGATTCCATAAAAAATACTCCTGCTCAAAACCAAACCAAAAGTCATCGTCGTCATCGTCAATGGTTGCTCTTGCATTGCTCGGATGTGCTGATCCGTCAGGACTCATCACTTCACACATGACCAAAAATCCATTTCTTCTTTGTGGATCCTTGCATAAATAAACAGGTTGCAACAAACAATCTGAAGATCCTCCAGGAGCCTGCTCAGTAGAAGATCCATCGAAACACCACATCTCGCAGTCCTCCAATTTACCTGAAAAATTATTTACAATTTTTGTCTTACTTCTTAAACTTTGAGTAGGCTTATACCCATCGAGCCAGATATATTCCAATTTTGATTTTGTCATTTTGCTATCCTTTTAAATAATGAATCAAATATTTTGGTACAAATATAGGATTGCTACAAACTCAATTACCTACTAAAAACAAAAGATATGCTATTTTCAAAACCAAAAGTATTCCTGTAATCTATTGATATACAATGGTATAATTTGAAGTTTTATTAGATAGTCAAAGCAAAATATTTTTACTGATTTTGTTAAATACCCCCATATTTAAATAGTATCTTTACCTAATAAATGATATTTTATTGAACTAATCAAGAAAATTATGGGGGCTTGCTCAATTTTTCAGCACTTTTTTATAAAATATATTTTTTCCTGTGTTAATTTCTAATATATACAATCCGTCCGGAAATTTTCCAATATCTATCGGTGTTATATTGGTTCTTACATCGTTCATTTTGATGGAATGTATCAAATATCCACCAGTATTGAAAAATCGGAAAGTAAGGGTTGATATTCCATTCCACGAAGAATTAATAAAAATTATATCGTTTGCTGGCGTAGGGAAAATAGTCAAAGGAATATCTTTTTGTTGGTCTGATTCACTTGAAATGATAGTCCTTTCGCTGACAGAGCAGTTATTATAATCTTTGACCTTGATATTGTACAGATTATCTGGTAAGTCTTCGAAAGTATTGTTATCAAGAAAAACAATACCGTCATCAATACTATATAAATAAGGTGGAGTCCCACCATGAGCTTTAATGATAAGAATATTATCATGAAGAGATAAGTCTATTTTTAGACTATCCGGTTGAGTTATTACTATTGCACCTGATAAAGTGTCATTATTGTTATCTTTTACTGTAAAGTCATAATTACCCGCGGATAAGTCAGACCACTCATTAATGGTACTGAAGGTCGAATTATTAAGACTATACAAGTATGGAAATGCTCCATTGGCGGCTTGTAATTGAATCATGCCATCTTGACCATTATTGCAGCTTACATTTCTGATGGTTTTATCAATGTCTTTTAGTATATTAATAGAATAAATGGTTGACAAAATGCATTTATTCTGATCTCTGATATATATTTTGTAGGTGCCATTATCATTAAAAAGAATTTTATTTTGAGATGTAAAATCAATGCCATCTAAACTGTACTCAAGGCTTCCTATCCCTCCTTTGGCTATAACTGTAACCAAAAATCTATCCTGCTCAATTTTTGTGGTAATTGGAATCGGTGAAAAGGTAGTGACTGTATTTGATAATTCTACTTTGCCACCTGTATCTTTTGTATAAAAAGTATATGTACCTGCATTAAGTTGAAACTGACCGTCTGATTGAAACATTAAACTATCATTGCTGAATAAATAAGGTGGGATGCCTCCTGTTGCAATACATTTCAGTATTGCTTTGTCCCCTGAGCATAAGAGATCTTTTTCGATTTTAGTAACAATACTTAGTTTTGGTATATTAATTAAAAATGGCTCTGATTTTATACACTCATTTTTGTCTCTTATGACTACAATATATTGGCCATTTCCAGGATCCTGAATTAAATTGTTATTAGAAAAAATAATATTATCCAAAGAATATTGGATCTGGCCTGTACCGCCTTCTGCCGATATTTTTAAATTGTAATTGTCCATCATTAATGAAAGACTAAGTGCACTAGGCTCCCGAATATTTACTTCATTGGTCTGAACAAATTCACCTGTTGAGTCTTTTATATATGGTGAATATATTCCGGCTTTTAAGCCTGAAAAGATGGGCTCGGTCTGATATTGGACATTGTCAAACGAATAAGAATATGGACCGGTTCCACCATAGCCTTCAACCTGTATTTGTCCATTAGAATCTCCAAAACATTTTAATATTTGATTATCATATGAAACAGCACCTAAGGTTTCGACTTTTATCTGAACTTTGAATTTTATTTCAGGAAGCCATCTGTCCTTATCATCAATGACACTGATATAAAATGAGTCATTAATGCAATTTAATTCCGTATGTGTATATTCAAGTTTACTATCATAAATATTCTTCAAAGTAAAATTATCTCCAACATTAATTTCTCTTTTTGAGATAGTCAATGATCCATTTTTAGGCTTATTGAGTAACGTAAAAAGGACATTATTTGGATTGTCAGCTGAAATATTAAGTTTAGTCATATCAATTGTACCTGATTGTCCTTTACTAAGCAATAATATATTATTGGATAATACAACAGCAGTACCTGATATAATTGTCTGTAAACGGAATGAAAATACCTGGCTAAAAGAATTTTGCACACATGGACTATTACCTTTAACCTTCCAATAATATACTTTTCCATTTTTCAGATTGATCTCAACACTGTTTTCCGCAGTCGTCAGATTAAATTCTAAATCAGCGAATGACGGGGAATCACTCACCAGTAAATTATAATCTTTAATGCCGGGAATTGGGTCCCATGAAAATTTTAAATTAGTATTAATTGTTGTGGTACTTTGATTAGGAGGAGTGATTAATTTAACGGGTGTATTTTCTACATTTCCAATAAATAGTGTGATTGTTGTGAATAATTTTTCCTCACCAGATGAAGCGGATATGAGAAATTCATACGTTCCTGCATTTAATAATTTCAACCCATCTATTTTAAATGTGGTTTTATATGGGGTCGAATTGATAGGATTTTGTGCAAAAGATGTAGTAATAAATTCTGGACTTTTCTCAACTTTCAATGTGATAGGCAAATTTCGTTCAGAAATATTAGTCAAAGAGATAAAAGTTTCAAAACTGTTTAGGCCACAAATATCAGCATTTGCCACCTCAGGATTTATTGCAAATGTGGAATATATTTTAAAGTTGGAATTTGACACATCATAAAAAATATTATCCGAAGCCACTACCATTATTCTTGCCAATCCTGTTACGAGAAAGGGAGTAACTATTTGTGCACTGCCGATATTGGGAGCACCCATTATCAGTAGATGCGGGTATGTCAAACCACCATTTACTGAAAGGTAGATATCCACAAGCTGACAATTAACAGGGCTTAAATTAGTTTTGGCTACATCCCAAATAACAGTCTGCTTAGACCCAACTAACCAGCTTACGGAAGGCAAATTTGGATAAATTACCGTAAAAGGACCTGCATTGTCACTCGTCACTACCTGGACATTTACCTCATTGGTACATCCGGCGGTCAAATTATTATCCCTTGCTGTACATCTGAAGTTCATAATTCGGGCTACTGCAGGTAACACCTCCCACTTTGAAAATTTGTTTTCCAGATCAGGGAAAAATCTGGTTGAATTAAGTGAAGGGGGCAATGACCTGAATAACGGCCCTGTTTTACTAATTGCCTCGGGTGGCATGGATGAAACCTGATTATCTGCTTGTTCCCAACAGTAAGTAAGGATATCTCCGTCAGAATCCGATCCATCTGCGTTTAATAAAAATGAAGTAGATACAGGGATTGTAAAATCTGACGAAATGGTAGTCACTATTGGTTTGTTATTATCTGTTAATGTCTTTTCTGCGCACGTGTTTGCAGCTCCAGTGGTTACAAAGCTGGCAATTTCAAATAAGCTGGCAAAATTAAAATATGGATCACTGTTATTCTGGATATTAGGATCGCAAACCCCGGCATACCCCATAATGGTGCTGCCACTTCCTGGTTCTACCGATGAAATATTATTCCGCTGGCAATTATTGTTTTGGGTGTGATTTGCTCCAAATTGGTGACCTATTTCATGACAGACATAATCCACATTAAAAGGATCACCAAAAGGATTCTTATTACCTGTCACACTTTTAGCTTTTTGAGAACCGCAGGTTGATCTGAGTTGGGCGATACCTCCCCCACCTGTACTAAAGACATGGCCAATGTCATAATTTGCATTACCAATACGACTGTCTATTGTCGATTGGTTTTGGGTCAGCATCAAATCACCATTACCATTTGTATATGGATCTGAATTAGGGTCAAGAAAGATTAAAAGATCTGTCGTGCTTATTAATTTGAAAGTTATACCCAATTCTTGTTCGTATATCCCGTTGACTCTGGTAATCGTAGCATTAAAAGCTGCCAATACATTTGCCATAGTACCTCCATAGAACTGAGCATATTCTCCAGTGCAGGCAAGAGCGAGTCGGTAAGTTCTTAACATACAATCTCCGGCTAGTCGATGGCCGTTATTCAGCGTCAATTTGTCCGGACTAAATTCTAAATCCCCGTCAGAATCAGATATGCCACATTTAAATTCTTTCTTTTGATTATGATAATCCCTTTTATAATAAACCAGGTAGTCTTTATTGCTATTTAAATCATAAGGATCAATAAATATCTGTGTCTTGTCTAAATATGTAATCATAACTTGAACGCCCAAAGGAGATAAACTCATTTTCAGGGTAATGCCTTTTCCATTTTTGTCTGTACCTGTAAACGAATGTAGCTTGGCATATTCGAATTTTGTATTAACCTCAAAAACAGGTGTTTCTTTTACATCAAAAAGTTCAAGAGTGCCATTGGCAAGAGGGAGTTCAATTTCAAAATTCGGATTTCTTTGTCGCAACTGACTTTCAATCCAATAAGTAAATTGATTGTAATCTAAAGAATATGACAGAAAATTTTCAGGTAAAATATATCTTTTCATAGATTCTGATCTGGCCAAACTAAAATCAGTTTTAGTCCAGAAATTCTGTTGGCCAATTCCAGTAAAATGAAATGCAATAAATAAAAAAAATAGAAAAATTCTTAAATGATTAATTTGCATTCAGATAGATTATAGTGTGCTATATTAAATAAAAGAATGAATTAAAATGTTGTCCGTCTGAAAAAATATCTATCCGCTGGGATTTATTTTAAAATCTCACCTAATAAAGTTTTGGGAATTCAACAGATAATTTTTAATTTAAGGTTGTCTGCCATAATATGTTAATTCAACCGAAAGTCTAATAAATGTTGGCAACGAAAGCCAATTGAAGTTAACAGGAATATGGTTGAATACAAAATAAATTCATCCAAACAAAAAGAGAGCTTAGATTTTCATCCAAACTCTCTTTTGTCGGGGCAGTAGGATTCGAACCTACGACCCCTTGGTCCCAAACCAAGTGCGCTAACCGAACTGCGCTATGCCCCGAAAAAATACTTCTAATACAAAGGATGTAAATCCAACCTATTAAAGGAACGCGGTGGAGGGGGGATTCGAAACCCCCGGTACCGTTTCCAGTACGACAGTTTAGCAAACTGTTGGTTTAAGCCACTCACCCACCCCACCTTTAAGGGGTTTATTTAGTTTGATCGCAAAAATATGACCATCCCAAATGACACCTTTCTTTAAAAAGCGCTGCAAAGATAGAATTATGAATACAAACTCAAAATTATTTTGTAATAATATTTATTTAAATAATATTTGATTGTAAGTCTGATTCAATTTGTGAGACATACTGGACTCGAACCAGTGACCCCTACCCTGTCAAGGTAATGCTCTAAACCAACTGAGCTAATATCTCGAAATTTTTATAATTTATAGTGTACTAAGTTCTGCCATTAATTCTTCGGGTTTTTTATATCCTGGAGAAATAGTTATTGGCTCAAGTTTTTCATTCAGATAAACTAAAGTTGGGTAACTCAATCGTCCTTGTAATAATTCAACACCCAATAAGTTTATACCATTCCTTCCCATTGGTTCCCAATTATAAGTTTTACCTTTAAAAGTTACAGGTTCTTTTTGTTCTGCGTTGAATTTTACAACATAAAAATTCTCATTTAAATATTCAATAAGAGCAGGATCTGTAAATGTCTTTTTGTCCATAACTTTGCACCATCCACACCAATCTGTGTACACATCTACCAGAAATTTCTTATGATTAACTTTACTTCCGATTTCACTGGCCTGCTCAACTGAAAGCCAAGTCAATTCTTTGGATGAATTTTGCTTTTCAGAATTATTCTTACATCCAACTAAAATAAGTATCAGTAAAAATGACAGATATTTACACTTCATTCTTTAATAGTTCTCTTTGTCAAATAACATTTGGACTGCAAAAATAGAAATGTTTTTAAATTTCTAGGCATTTATTAAATTAGTCTTTACTTTTTTTACCAATACATTTACTTTGTCTTTAAACAGCATATCGGTGTCCATTAAATCCTGAATGGCCTTCAAAGAATGTATAACTGTACTGTGATCCCGTCCTCCAAACGAATTTCCAATAACTTTTAATGAACTGTTTGTATAATTTTTTGCAAGGTACATTGAAAGTTGGCGCGCCATCACTACTTCGCGCAATCTGGTTTTAGCATGAAGTTTTTCTACTGGCATGTCAAAATGTTTGGCAACTAAATTTTTGATATTTTCCACGGAAACTTCTTTATCAACATGAGACACAAATTGTCTTATCACATCTTTGACAAGCTTTAAATCTATAATTCTTCGGTTCAGTGAAGATTGAGCCACTAAAGAAATGACAACACCTTCTAATTCCCGAATGTTATTTTTTATGTGTGAACAGATATATTCCTTGATCTCATCAGATAATTTGAGGTTTTCATTTTCCAATTTTTTGTTTAGTATTTTAACCCTTGTTTCGAAATCCGGGGTCTTCAAATCAGCTACCAAACCCCATTTAAATCTTGAAATCAAACGAACTTCAACTTCCTGAAGATCTTTTGGTGCCCGATCGGACGTTAAAATAATTTGTTTCCCAGATTGATGAAGCTGATTAAATATATTAAAAAAAATTTCCTGTGTTTTGGGCCGACTGGCCAGAAATTGAATATCATCGACTATAAGGACATCAATCATATGGTAGAAATTCATGAAATCATTAACACTATTTGTCTTGATCGCCTGAATTACCTGGTTTGTAAACTTTTCTGTCGTGACATACAAGACCTGCTTATCATTATGTACGCTTTGAATTTCATTTCCTATTGCTTGAACCAGATGTGTCTTTCCAAGCCCCACATCTCCATAAACGACCAGGGGATTAAATGCTGTACCGCCTGGCTTTTTCGAAATCGCCAACCCTGCTGAGGTAGGAAAACGATTACATTCACCTTGAATAAACTGATCGAAAGTGTAATTCGAATTTAGTTGTGAATCAACTCTGACCTTTTTTATTCCAGGAATCACAAATGGATTTGGCAGAATATTTTGTGTTTCTTCTTTTTTGATAACCGGTTTTGCAATACTGTCAGATGTTCCAATCTCCCTGTGGTTTTCGACCATGATCTGATATTCCAAACTGCCATTATACCCTATTTCGTGTTTTATTGCTTTTTTAAGTAAGCTCACATAGTGCTCTTCAAGCCACTCATAAAAAAATTTATTGGGTACCTGAATTGTCAGAACTTCCTTTTCGAGCTTTATAGGTTTTATTGGTTCAAACCAGGTTTTAAAAGGTTGAGCATCTATACTTTTTCTTATTATGTTGAGACATTCTTTCCAGACAAGTATATGATCCTTTATCATTTTAATAAATAAAAAAATTAAATAAATATATTTCGTTCAACCCAGCTAATCGGTTTGGTGTTTATTGATCAGCACTTCAAATCCATCGACACAATCAGGATCATTTTATTGGGAGATTCACAAAAGTGAAAATAATTTTGGTATAAAAAAAACTTGTCAACCTATATTTTTAAAAAATATTCGGGTCACATGCACCATATATATCCAATATTATATATTAGTAATAATACTTTTCGAAATACATTGATTATCAATAT
Organism: Saprospiraceae bacterium; assembly: GCA_016722285.1. Lineage (GTDB taxonomy): Bacteria > Bacteroidota > Bacteroidia > Chitinophagales > Saprospiraceae > OLB9. The sequence goes on along the minus strand of JADKGI010000013.1, from coordinate 173,830 downwards.
ATTAAATCTGACAAATAGTAGTAATTGGTATCTTATTGATAATAAAATTCAGGAAATTGAGCCTACCAGAAGATTCTTGCACGTGATGCAAGTACCCTTTTTATTCTTTTCGAAATATACATCAAGTCGGCCTAATTGTATTCCCGCCCAGCCTACCTGATTTATCAAAACAGGCTTGCCTGCCATATTAGTATATCGCTCCGCCTCTTTCATAAAAGTATGGGTATGACCTCCAATAATTAAATCAATATACGAAGTATTTTTTGCAAGGTCGATGTCTGATACTTTATTTTCAGAGTATTTATAACCCAAATGGGATAGACAAATTACGAAATCACATTTCTCATCTTGTTTTAATGTAGCTCCCCATTTTTCAGCCGCAACTATTGGATCGCTATAAATAGTTTCTTTGTACAGTTTATCAGGTACTAAGCCTTTAAGCTCAATTCCCAGCCCGAACACGCCAATTTTTAAACCGGCTTTGCTAAAAATTTTATAAGGTTTTGTTTTATTATTGAGGACAGTATTTCCAAAATCATAATTAGTAATCAATAATGGAAAATTTGCAAACTGCAATTGTTTATCAAGTCCATCCATTCCTCCATCAAAATCATGATTGCCAATTGTAGCTGCATCATATCCCAGTTCAGACATTAACTTCATTTCAATCTCTCCCCAAAAAATTAAAATATGGAGTACCTTGAAATATATCCCCTGCATCTAATAGCAATACGTTTTTGCTCTCTTCCCGTATTCGTTTTATTAAAGTCGCTCTTTTTGCTACACCTCCAAGTCCTTCATTGCGGCTACCGTCCATAGGGAATGGGTCTATCCTGCTATGTACATCATTTGTATGGAGTATGGTCAATTTTGTAATTTCAGGTTCAAGGTATGAAGCTAAAAGAGGAAAAGCTCCCGTTGTCATTAGCAACCCGGTAAAGGTGCCATTCATAATAAAGTTTCGTCTATCCATGATTATTCGGTTATTCTTTTTTCGTTGTTTGGCTTTATAGTTAATCCCTTACTTGTGTTTTCCTTAATATTGTTGATCAATAAATCCCGGATTAGTACACCTGTGTTATAAGATTTAGCTTCTAAAAGCATAACCATATTATCCCCTCCATTAGCTATATAATCCGGAACTGCTGCGATATACACTCGCTCAGGGTCCAATGGCGACTCTCCTATTTTAATATTCTTAGCAGCCCCGTAGGCAATTTCAAAGTAAACACCTCTACTCACAGGCCACCCTCCTGAAGCCGCCATTTTATCAAAGAATTGCTGGATTACATCCCCTTTTAATTCCATAATAAACATTACATTATCGAAAGGCATTAATTCATAAATAGTCCCAACGGTAATATTTCCTTTCGATAAAAACGGCACTCTGATTCCTCCGTAGTTTTGAAGAGCAAAATCTATTTTTTGCGTGACTAGCTTTTGTGACTCATCCAGTAAAACATCACAAAACCAATTAGTAAGGGTTGATGCTGGTTTTCCTTTCACCAATTCTTCATCACTGTAACCTATAACCTCATTCATTGTCTTGTCCAGTTGCACCTTATAGGGCTCAATAATTGAAGCTATATGCACATCCACAGGATATGAAGCTTTTTCTATTCTATAATTTCTATCCTTTATTTCTGCTAAATGAAATTCTTTAGAGCAGGAAATATTTAAGATACATATTCCTATTAGAAGGGCTGCTGTTTTTATATTTTTCAAAACCATGCTCATTTATTACTTTACACTTATTATTAATTCTACCTCATTTGCAATAGCTGTTTTCGCATATTGAGTGGGGTCAAACTTATTGTCGCTGATATTAATTCTGACATTGTTGGTAAATTCTTTAATGCTGTTGCCCTCTGTTCTCGAAACCAATTCAAGCATAAAATCTTTGGCCAATATTACAATTTTCCATAAGCTTTCACTTGTGTACAATTGTTGAGTTATATTATGTTCAAACTCTTGCTGAATTGCAATAAGCATCGAATTTCTCAATTCTTTAACCCCCATATCAGCATGGTTTAACCTAAAAAAAAGATTATCAAGAACGCAGCATGTAATAAACCGTAAGAAATACTATAAAAGCAGGTAAAATGATTTTCAATAAATCAAAAATGCCGTTTGCCAATATCATATTAATTTTGTCATTATTTTGTGCTATATTAAATATATTGATTATAGCCTGTATTTGCACTAAAAGAAATCAAAAGTACTGAACTATTTGTATAATGCAAGTGTTTAAACATCCAAATATTAGAATTATATCAGATAAAACCTAGACATTGTCGTTCAGATTTTCAAATCTTGCGATATCAAAGTAAATATATTATGGATACACTAACACAAACCAAACCCATAGTCCTTACTCAAGGGGCAATAAAACAGCTAAATGAAATCTTCAGGGAACAAAAGCTGACTGAAGAACACGGTGTCAGGATAGGCGTAAAAGGGGGTGGTTGTTCCGGATTCAGCTACGTGTTGGGGTTTGATATACAAAAAGATAAGGATGAAGTATATGAGGTGGATGGTTTGAAAATCTTCATGGAAAAAGCACACGCTATTTATCTTCTAGGGATGGAAATTGACTGGTTAGATGGGCTGAATAACAGGGGCTTTACTTTCAGCAACCCAAATGCTAAAGAAACCTGCGGGTGTGGAACTTCGTTCTCTGCATAAGTTTTTTTTATAAAAAGTCATGAATGAAAACCTAGATCCAACTCAAGCCCACTTTAAGCCTGAAGATACTCAGGCGGAGAGAGCATTGAGACCTAAAGGGTTATTTGAATTCAGCGGCCAGCCAAAAATAGTAGATAATCTTAATGTATTTATTCAAGCTGCCAGATTAAGAAACGAGGCGCTTGATCACGTATTATTGCATGGCCCGCCAGGACTTGGCAAGACTACCCTTTCATATATCATCGCCAACGAGCTTGAAACAAACATGAAAATAACTTCGGGCCCTGTGCTCGAAAAACCGGGTGATCTGGCCGGATTACTTACAGGGCTTGAAGAAGGTGACGTACTCTTTATTGATGAAATTCACAGATTAAATAATGTAGTTGAAGAATACCTTTATTCCGCAATGGAAGACTACAGAATTGATATTATGATCGATTCGGGCCCCAATGCACGTAGCATTCAAATAAATCTCAATCCTTTTACACTTGTAGGTGCTACAACAAGAATGGGTTTATTGACTGCTCCAATGAGGGCAAGATTCGGTATTTCATTTCTTTTGGATTATTATGACGTTGCTACTCTGGAGAAAATTCTTTTCAGAAGTGCAGATATACTGGAAGTTACTATAGATATGGAAGGGGCCAATGAAATTGCCAGGAGAAGTCGGGGAACACCCAGGATAGCCAATGCTTTATTGCGACGGATAAGGGATTTTGCTCAAATAAAAGGTGATGGAAAGATAGATAAGAAAATTGCTCAATTTGGTTTAAATGCCCTAAATGTTGACGAGAGCGGTCTTGATGAGATGGACAACAGAATACTCAATGCCATCATTGAAAAATTTAAAGGTGGACCTGTGGGGATAACCACAATAGCAACTGCTGTGGGAGAAGAGTCAGGTACCATTGAAGAGGTACACGAACCTTTTCTCATTATGGAAGGCTATTTACAAAGAACTCCCAGAGGAAGAGAAGCAACAGCCAAAGCTTATAAACATGTTGGTAAAATTCCCCCTTCAATGACAGGTACGCTTTTTAATCAATAATGCCGTTATATATGTCTTGTATTATGAAGCTCCTCATCGTATTAAGCGCATTCTTTAATGCAGAATTGTGTCTGGTCCCGGTATTAGGATTGAGCCAAGGGGTAATAAAAATTCCGGATACAATCAAGGTTTACACCTATAATCTAAATGGTACCACGGCTTCCGGACTTAAAACCAACAAAGAAAAGAAACCATTTCTGGCTTTATCAAGAGATTTAATAAAAAAATATCCCCTTCATTCAAAAGTTTTTCTATATCGATGTTCATGGCAAGGTGAATATAATGTACTTGACATTATGGGCCCAATGCACAAGAATTCTGCCGACATTTTCTACAAAGGTAAAAGAAAAAATGTGGAAGAGTGTCTGTGTGTGCTTAAGCAAAATAGTAGGTAAATCTTTAATCTGCAAATCGAATTTTCTCTATGAGAAAGATAGGACTCCTGTCAGATAATCATTCTTATTATGGTGAAGAAATATATCAAAACCTTCTGGATGTTGATGAAATTTGGCATTCGGGCGATATTGGAAATATTAAATCTATAGAAAAAATAAAAGAAATTGGAGTTTTCAGAGCAGTATATGGAAATATTGATGACATTTCTGTAAAGGAATATTATCCTCTTAATAATATTTTCTTTTGTGAAGGGGTAAAAGTGTTAATGACACATATTGGCGGGTATCCGGGAAGGTACAGTCCCAGAGTTAAAGACCTGCTTCGCATCGAACGACCTGATCTGTATATTTGCGGGCATTCGCATATATGCAAAGTGGTGAAGGATAAAGAATTCAATATACTCCATATGAATCCGGGGTCATACGGTCATTATGGCTTTCATAAAATAAGGACTCTACTTAAATTTGAGATTGACGAAAGAAAAATTGTAAATTTAAGGGTTGTGGAATTGGGTTTGAGAGGTCAAATCAAGTAAAAGCCCTTCGAAACGAATCAAAGGGCTGTAAATTATGGATTTCTGCTTTTAAGGTTGAATTTACATTTTAGTAGTGGCAGTTAATTCATTTTTGCCTTCTCACTAGTAGTTGCATCTGATTTATGATGTTCAGCCTTCATCCTTAATTCCTGAGCCATTTTATCGGTCTCATTTTTTAAGTAGTCCATTTTTTTATGGACAGTGTCAACAACATCATTAAATTTTGCATTCAAATCTGATCCGAAATCATTTGTTTTCTTAGACAGTTTATTTCGGGTTTCACTTCCTTTATCTGGTGCAAATAGTACTCCGAGTACAGCTCCCGCACCAACTGCAGTTAAAATTCCAAATAAAATTCTTCCAAGTTTCATCATTTAAGTTTTAATAGATTAGATAATTGCCCTAAAAAGCATTCGAATTCATTAAAGTTATTATGCTGATAATCATTTACTTATGTTTATATTCTCTACACTTTAATTTCATTGAATACCATTTTGGGACAAATAAAAATAACATTTCATGATTAAATATCAAATGACTAATATCATTTCAGATACTGATTCTAGTTATCGAACTCAAATTCACCTGTTTAGAGTCAGATTTAATTTTCTTGCCTAAAAATCAATACTATATTAATCTATACTTCCATTATAGAGTAATTTGGTCTGATCTTTGTATAACATAATTGAATTTATTCAATAGAACCTGTAATTGTTAAACCAACGACTAAGACTATCCTCATTATAGGGATAGTCTTTTTTCTTTAATAGAGTCCGAAGATTTAATATATCGAACATTAATATTCTGAATTATATAAATAAATATATTACTTATATTTGCTGCCAATTAACAATTCTTGCTTGTGCCGACTTTTCCCAAAAAGATGTTTGTTCTTTTTATATTAATATTATCAGGATTAATACTGGTTAATCTTTTGTTTTTGTTGGTCAATAATATATACGGAATTGAGATCGCTTCTGGCCTGCAACTCTTTGACTTATTGGCAAATAGTGAATTCGCAGGATTTATAAAACTCTATGTTGGAGTAAATCATTTGGTCATATTTATTATATGCCCATTGGTTTTTGTTTATTTTTTTTACAAAAATAAGTTTTGGGAGTATTTATCGCTCCGGTATGTAAAGCCTATATTTATTATATTATTTTTCTTGGTTTTAATGAGCCTATACCCATTGATGGCTTATTTTACATTTTTACTTTCAAAAATTGACTTACCGGATTTTCTTTCCGGATTTGACAAGGATGCCATTGATACTTTAACAAAATTATTAGCTATGGACAGCTTGTCTGATCTGGTAGTAAATATTATTATCATTGGCATTCTTCCCGGTATAGGTGAGGAAATATTGTTTCGTGGCATACTACAAAAGGAGATTTACATGAGGTGGCGAAATCACCATGCAGCTATTTGGGTAGCTGCTTTTTTGTTTAGCGCTTGCATTTCCAAATTGTAGGATTTCCTGCAAAGTTTATCATTGGACTGGTGTTGGGTTATTCTTACCACCATTCAGGAAGTCTGATCCTTCCTATAATACTTCATGTATTAAATAATAGTATGGCAACTCTAAGTTATTTCTTTTCCCCTTCTCATACAATTACTGATAGTCCGATTGCTGAAAGTATTCCAATATTATCTGTTATATTATCATGTTGTGTTTTTGTTGCCTTGGTCGATATTATTAGGAAACAATCAAATATAAAGCCAGCTTATGAATAAAAATCAAGTGCTAAAGCAACGTAGTGTAACCGGACTATTTTTTATTTTTGGGGTGATCTCATTACTTTTAACTGGCAAAATGGGTGCTATGACGCTGGCCGTATTTATAGCGGGATTTTCTACTTATGAATATATCCGCATGATATTTCCTAAAAACAAGAAAAAACTGATATCGACTGTGGTATTGGTCGGCTTTGTAATAGTGAACTTAACAAACCCAAATCCGGAATCTTCCACATTTTTATTTTTAAGTATCATTTCGTCCTTCCTTCTAGTTTGTGGGATCATAAATCTATTTACCCCTTTTATAAATCATAAAAAGTTTTATTGGCTAGTTGCCATACTTTATTTTGGATTTCCTTTAGGTTTATTTATTTCCTACATCCACCAGACAGATAATTACAATCCAATATTTTGGTTAAGTGTTATAAGTATGATCTGGATGGCTGATTCCTTTGCGTATCTGATAGGCTCTACCTTTGGGAAAAGAAAATTACTTGAGAAAATTTCACCCAAAAATACATGGGAAGGATTTCTTGGTGCTGGCTTGACAACTGTTTTGATCGCTTATGTCTATGGAAAATATTTCTATAATGAAGTGTCACATACTGCGATTACTTACCCGTACTTTTGGGTCATAATTGCCCTGATTGCATGGATCATTGGCACATTGGGTGACTTGGTAGAATCTTCTGTTAAAAGAAATTTTAATATTAAAGATTCAGGAAGACTGTTTCCAGGACATGGTGGAGTTTTAGATAGATTTGATAGTTTTATATATATATTGCCTTTTGTATTACTTTTACTCCTTATTATCTAAAATTGTAAGAATTATTCCACCATGACTATACATAAAGAAGGATACCCTACATTGTTGATCGGCTTTATTTTTTTAGCTGTCATTAATTCAGTCTTTTATTATTTTTTTAACTCGCTATTCAATTATATATTAATTATCAGTATATTATTTTTTATGTTTTTAGTTTCTTTTTTCAGAAAACCTGACCGCTCAGTCGAATTATCAAATAATACGAGAGTATTGGCTCCATGTGACGGAAAAGTGGTTGTTATTGAAAAAGTTATGGAGGAAGAATATCTAAAAACAGAATGTATCCAGATATCCATTTTTATGTCTCCTCTCAATGTGCATATAAATTGGTACCCTACTGATGCGTCAGTCTTATATTCTATGTATCATCCTGGCAGATATTTGGCAGCCTGGAACCCCAAAGCCTCCAAGGAAAATGAAAGGACAACAGTTTGTTATTCTGTAAATAAAGAAAGAATTCTATTGAGGCAAGTCGCAGGCGCACTAGCAAGAAGGATAGTTTGTTACTCAAAGGAGGAGCCATTGCCAGTCAAGGCGATGAAATAGGCTTTATCAAGTTCGGCTCAAGGGTAGATATTTATCTTCCTGTCAACAGCAATATTCAAGTTAAAATTGGTGACAAAGTTACCGGAAACAGAACAGAACTTGCTTCATTGGTATAGCCGAACATTATACAATATTGAGTGAAATATTGAGCTTAGTTAATTAATTACACGTCATCCACAATCATTGTTTGTAGATTACAAATTAGTGACTTAACAACCAACATACTTTAGAAACTTATGGAATAGAAGTAATCCACTAAAAAGGAGAAATATTCAGTTAATTACGGTAATATCATCCATGTTTCAACAAAATATGAGCAGCCAATAAATCCACAGAGAAATACTTTTGAAAAAGCCTATCAGTACCCGGAGCCGGAATCGAACCGGCACGACCGCAATGGTCACAGGATTTTAAGTCCTGCGTGTCTACCAGTTCCACCACCCGGGCTATAGACATGATTTTGTTAATATGTGGAGCGAAAGACGGGACTCGAACCCGCGACCCCGACCTTGGCAAGGTCGTGCTCTACCAACTGAGCTACTTTCGCATTATTTATCTTGGACTTTTCCAAAAGCGACGCAAAGATAATCACTAAAGCAGCACTTTTACAAGTTTTTTAGAATTAAATTTTATACTTTTTTCAATCCCAGATCAGTACTGGCCGGCAAATACTTTAAACAAAGTACCTCTCTCAACCATAGCATCTAATTCCATACCGTTCAATATCGAAAGCTCATTCATCTTGCTTTGTGGCATATTATTATCACTAAGTAATTGCTGAAGTGTGGCATTTTTTCCTGATTCCACTATCTTGATCAATGTGGGTTGTTTATCTATTTTTGATTGGTCAGTCAAGGCTCTAAAACTTCTCATCGTTGACTGAAAGTTAGAAAAGTAATTATTAAAATCCGCTGTTGCACTTAACCCGTGGAACTTGTATATCAGGTTATTGTATAGTATCAGATATGTAAGTACTTTTAGTGGTGGATCCGCTACCTGCCCTTGAACCTGCTCCAGGAACAATATCTGATAGTAAGGCGATGGCTGGAAGGCCGTTTACATTTATATTGGTGGATTCAAGTACTGTAAGTTTATTGTCCTGGATAACTTTTGTTTTTGCAGCATTGAGATCTGATCCTTCAGCAAGTTCCATTACCATCAGTGCTTTACCGTCAGCTGGAGCCATTTGAAGCTGAGATGGAGAATTTAATGTCTTCCAGGTAGCAGGTACATTAAACTGAAATTTTAATTCAGGATGATAAAATACATTATTTTCTACATAACCCTGCTTTGGATCTTCACCATAAATGATCCCATCTATCATTCGCAGATAATTGTTTCTGTTCACCTTAAGTGTGGATGGATCCATAGTTTTTTGCGCTTCTGTGGCAAGTTGATTTACATTCACATATCTGTCTCCCGGGTCTGGATGTGTGGATAAGAAAGTAGGTACATTGCCATCTTCACCACTCAATCTCTTCAAGGTTTTAAAGAAGCCTGCCATTTGGTGCGCATCATACCCGACTTTTGAACTATACTCTACGCCAAGTTTATCTGATTCAGTTTCATGATCTCTGCTGAATTTCAAGAAAAGAAGACCAATCCCCTGTTGGGCCACGTCTGCAAAATTTCTAAAGTCCTTTGAAACCAAAAGCCCACCGATAAACAAAACCTGAGTTATCATTTGCTGGCTATATTGTTTTGCTGAATGCTTAGCAGCGATATGCCCGATTTCATGCCCTAATACGCCTGCAAACTCGGCTTCATTATTGAAATGCCCCATGATACCTCTGGTAAAATACACATAACCGCCTGGCACAGCAAATGCATTTACCACCGGAGAATCAAGGATTTTAAAATCATAAGGAAGATTTGGTCTATGCGAAATAGCAGCCATCTCCTTTCCTTTTTCATTAATAAATGCCTGCAAAGATGGGTTATTGTATAGGCCATACTCGGCTACTATAGACGGATCCGATTCTTTACCAAGGGCTAATTCCTGACCTTCAGACATAAGCATCAACTCCTTTTTACCAGTCACTGGATTACGTGAGCAGGAGGCAAATAATAATAATGCCACCCATACCATTATAGATTTTTGAATATTCATTTTAATAGATATTTTGTTTAAAAACGCAGTTCCTACAGGATATAGACTTAAAATTATATTAAAGATACATTATTTCATACAGATATTACCAAAATATTTATTATAAAAGAATTTGTTTAGTTTTTGATATTTATTTGCTGAGCAGTAGATAGTTAAAAATCAAAAAGCCAGCCACAATTAAATGGCTGGCTTTTTATTTATCTTCTATACTCTATCTACCTATTTATTCAGTATTTTTATTTTTTTACTGATCGTACCCTGCGTTGTCACTACCTGCACTACATAAATACCTGATGGTAATTCTGATGTATTGACACTTACTTTCTGTTGATTTAATTCTGACACAGCTCCCACGATGGACCCCATAGCATCATACATTTTGTATCCCTTAATTATATTTTTACCATTGAAATGAAGCTGTACTGCTTCTTTTGCAGGATTGGGATATACAATCAACTTATCTTCTGTAGGTACAGGTACTTTCTTATCCAAATTAATATCTATATCTATAAATGCATCCGGAACTTTGAATTTTTCGCCATCAATATCTTCTATTTCTATACCTTCAGTAGATATTCGTCTGGTGATCGTTCGGGCATTAGATCTGAAGCCATCTGCTTCATCAGTTACAACAGCATAAATCTTTCCAATGATTCCGTTACCACTTGCACCTGTAGGCTTAAAGCCATCTGCTTCATCTGTAACCACTGCACCCGCTTTAACTACCCCGGCATGTAAAATGCCTTCTTGGGGTTGTTTCACCATCTGTAGTGATGGCCCGTCTCCGGTAAACCAACTGTCTTTATAAAAATAACCATTTAGCGTACCCCGGGCAAATAGAGATGGTGAAAAATTGAGACCAAAAGCCAAACCAAACATATCTACTACCGGTCGGCTCTGACTGCCTATGACAACATCCAGTACCAAAAGGTCACCGGAATCAAGCCGGGTTGCATTTGGGATCAATTCAAAATTATAATCCTTGATGGCCAGGACTTCATCCGGAACAAAGCTGTGAACCGAGCCATAATTCTGAGCAATTGCCATTGTGTCTTCAATTGAAAGAATACCGTCTCCGTTGCTATCAATATGTTTTATATTAAGGCCGTTCGGTTGACTGTATTGCCAGTCATCAGAACGTTGGCCTCCAGGATATGGAAGTAATATATCCTGCCTACCGCTGCCACTCAGACCGATAAACCGACCCAATGAAAGCAAATCTGAAACAGATACCCTGCCATCACCATTCATATCACCCTGCCATACACAATCGGCTCCCTGACACGGACAAGCTTTAAGGTTGTGATCATGAATTTTTATATAAATTTTATAGACAATACATGGATTGTTGTCTATGCAGTATTCAAGATCAAAAGAATCGGCACCGTAATAATTATTGTCGGGAGAGTAAATCAATGTCGCTTTGGATCTGATATCATTACAGTCATCCCTAATGGTGGTATTCTGATCAAAAATCTCAACACCACCATAATGAGGCTGGTTTAATACTTTGAAGCTATACCCGGTCACAGGAACATCATATGTTATTGCTAAAACGTTATTTTTTAGTGTATTAAAATTGTAGTCCAGCGTAGTTTGCGGAGCATAATTTCCGACAGTAATAGTAATCTTACCAGTGGATGTGTAATATCCATAATTGACGGTATAGGTAAAGTTTTTAATTCCTGAAAACCCCGGTGGCGGAATATATGTAAACTTACCACCCGATAATTTTGTAAGCCCACTTGAAAAAGCTGAAATCGGGAAATTGGAACTCAGATCATTTGAGAAAACATCAAAAGTAATCGCTGTATTTTTGGGGGTGTAAACTTTGTCGTCCCTGACGCTTGTTGTATTCTGTACTTTGCTGATAAGCTGAACAACAACGATTCTTTTATTACCAGTTCCATCGGTAAAACTGAAAATGTCATTACCTGAGCTTCCTTTTGTTGGTGTATAGTTAAATGCCAGTGCATGCAATTTTGAGATTTGACCTTTTGTTGGGGTAGTAACCGGATTAAAACCTGAAGCAGGCAAAAAGATTAGTTTGGATTGGGTATTGAGCAAACTAAATTTTATTGTATCTATTGCACTGAATGACTTTTTTTCTTTGACAAAATAAATCATTCCGTTTGATGAACTTCCTTTATTGTCTTTGACTCCATACAACACATAACCATTGTCAGGACCGGCATTTGGTGTATAAAATACATCGTTGTTTGAAATTCGTGCCTCACCACCCTGAGCCACTCCGATCCCGTTTAATTTCAATCCTGAGCTGGTTGTGTTGTCATTTTGTAATGGGCTTACTTTGACTTCATTGTCAGAGGTAAGGGTTACAAAATCCGGCTGTGTAGTAATTTTTGAAGCTACAAACGATACATTGTAGCTAATATATCTTGGTTTCGGAGGTAAGCCATCCGTATATTGAATGATAGCTTTAGCGCTTCCGGCATAGTTTGTATTAGATTGTTTCGGGCTGATAGTGACTTTATAAGTCTGATTTCCCGTAGATGTGATGTTTACAAAGCAATTTTCAACCAGAGAGATAGAAGGCTGAAATCTGGAAGATATCTGATCAATATGTTCCAGTCCTGAAACTATGACCACATTCTTTTCAGCATCATTGATCTGACTGATGGCGAAAGGGGTGTTCGCGAGCACAAGCAAAAGTGTTAAGTAATGGATTAAGTTCTTCATGGTTCGTCTTAGGGAGACAATCCCTGATTTTGGTTATAAATTCAACCACAAAACTAATTAATTATTTACTAAACAACAAAATATATTAATATTTTTATTATAATAATTGTTTAATTTCTTATTACATTCAAAATTAGTTACTTATATTAATGATTTTCAATAATAAACGCATAATGAAATATCAATATATAATTTCCAAAAAGTAGAATACATATATTGTATTATCATAAGGTGTAAGTGTTATATAAGAGAATAAAAAATATTAGCAATAAAACTAATGCAATATTTTAACTCATATCTTCTCCTTTGCGGCCGAAGTGTTGTTAAATGAAATTAGTCCGTATCTTGTTACCCTGAAGCCCAATAATACAATTTCAGTTGTGGTTTTGACAAAATAAAATCATTCAAATATAATATTAACGTAAGGACTCTGACAATCAAAACCCGAAATTTGCCAAATTATATTTTAAATCTTTAATTATTTTCCAATTGACATCATTAAAATCTTTAACTTTATTGTCTGAATTATACTCATATGAAAGAAAATAAAATATTATCTGCTCTGACAGGATTGAGCAAATACGAATTAAATAGTTTTAATAAATTTTTGCATTCGCCGTATTTCAATGTCAATAAATCCCTGACGGAATATTATAACATACTCGAGGAATTTATTAAAACGGATCAAACCGAATTACTGACAAATGAAGGGATATGGAGTCAGCTTTATTCCGGAGAAGCATACAATAATCAAAGATTTCTTAAGCTGAGTTCTGATTTGGTTACGCTCCTTGAGGATTTTATAGCAGAAGAAGAATACAGGACTATGCGGAGCCTGAGGGCTTGCCATAAACTGGCCGGGGCAGGCAGACGAAATCTAAATAAGTTGTATAATGGTATTTTGGGTGATATCGCACGTTTGGACCGTCAGGAACTCAATCAGTCATCTGAGTTTTACCTGAATAAATACCAGATCGAGAAAAACATTTTTAGTCTCAAATCCGAAAATGAAAAAAAGAATGAAAAATTCGAAATTAATACAGAAATTAACATACAGAATATTTCTACTAATTTAGATGTGTTTTATGTAGCCGAAAAACTTAGACTGTATTGCACTTTACTAACCTGGAAAAAAATGTATAAATTAGATATTGTTATGGATAATATGGAATTAGTCCTTCATTTATCAAAAATTAGAACCTTATAATAATATCCTCTATTATGATGTATAATACCATGCAATCGACTTATGCGGATGAAAATAATGCATCCAATTATTTTAAGCTTAAAGAATTAATTCAAAAATATATCCATCTATTTCCCGAAGATGAACAAAAGGAGATATATGCCACAGCAATTAGCTATTGCGTTAATAAAGTGAACAAAGGTGATTTTACTTTTCAAAAAGAAACATTTTTTATTTATAAAGAAACCATTGAAAATGACAATTTATTAATTGGAGGCATAATATCTCAAACTGATTTTAGAAATGTCATATTTTTTGCTTTGCGAGTCAATGAATTTGACTGGGCAGAAAATTTTATCTATGAGTACTCCCAATATCTGGATCCCAAGTACAAAGACAATGCGGTTGAATTCAGTCTGGCCAGGTTGGAATTTTATAGAAAAAATTTTGGTAAAGTGCTGGATCATCTCAATAAGGTAAGCTATGATGATGTTTGGTACACATTGGGAACTAAGGCGTTACAGATAGCATCTTATTATGAGTTGGATGAATTTGATGCTTGGAGTCCCATTTGCAGGCATTCAAAATGTATATCAGACGTGAAAAATCACTAACAAAAGATAGAAAAGATACATACCTAAATTTGATTAAATTCTCGTCAGCCCTCACCAAGATAAATGCAAAGGATAAAGCCAAAGTGCAAAAACTCAAAGAAGAAATCGAAAATACCAAAGGCGTGGTGTCCAAACCCTGGCTGCTGGAAAAGGTTGAAGAGATGATCGGATAATAATAGCAATGAGGGTGCCGTAATAATGCGGTCCACCCTCATTGCTTACGCGCCCTTAAAAGCCCTCTAATTCCTCAGTAACAACTGCACCTAATGCAATAAGGATTAGATTAATAATTTCCATGATTTGGTAATTTAATCTGATTAAGAAATATTATATCAGTGCTAAAAAAAACGAATTAAATTTCATAGTATTTCTGCATATTTTTAAAAAAAACGGCCATAAAATCCGCAAGTAGGCACCATCTTATGAAAAAAAGGTTGAAAAAGTGCCCGGAACAATTTATTCAAATGAACAAAAAGTGAGATATCCGGGCACAAACGTCCATGGGAATTGGATCCTTTTGCCACCTTCATGGGGGTGAAGACAGAGTGATTGCCATCTGTTGTTAATCCGGGTAGATTGGTACGGCAATCATCAGAAATGATCTGTGAAAGGAAATACAAATATAATGCCAAAGGTGGTGCCACATTTGGACTCAGAAGGAAAGAAAAACAAAATTGTTATCAGGATTCACAACTGGCACAATTTACCAGATTGGCAACCAACTCCTTGGAGACACTTTGGCTGCGCTGGTAATACAGTGTTTTTACACCTAGTTTCCAGGCCTCTATGATGAGTTGATTGACATTTTTGACAGGAAGACTGGCGGGTATATTCAGTTTAAGACTTTGAGCCTGATCTATATATTTTTGCCTTATTGATGCATGTTGTATGATTTCTATTTGACTCAATTCTTTAAATGTCTTAAACACTGCTTTTTTCTTCTTCTGTCAATTCTTCTAAATGCGTGATGCTCCCATGATTAAGCATTATGCTTCTCCAGGTATCTTCATTGTCAATTCCTTTTTCTGACAGCAATAGCCGGAGATATTTATTTTTACGCATGAAGTTACCTTTAGATAATCCGGCTTTATAGTAATTGCTGCTGAAGGGTTCTATGCCAGGTGAAGTTTGGCCCAGGATTGCCGATGATGAAGTAGTAGGCGCTATAGCCATCAATGTAGTATTCCTGCGTCCATACCCTTTCAAGACTTCCGGCTCTCCATAGATCCGGGCAAGGTCACACGTTGCTTTCTCGGCCTTCTCATGGATATCTTTAAATATGGATGCAGTGCGAATTTTAGCTTCCAAACCTTCAAAAGGGATCATATTTCTTTGCAGGTATGAATGCCAGCCTAAAACTCCCAAACCTAGTGCTCTGTGTCGCCTGGCAAATCTATTTGCGGCTGCGAGGTAATGATTATCTTCAGTTTTGGCTATAAACTCCTGTAATACTGCGTCCAGAAAATAAATGGCCATTTTCACAGCTTCCGTATCTTTCCAGTCGTCGTATAACTCAAGGTTCATTGATGACAAGCAGCAAATGAAAGATTCATCTGCGTTGGACGGCAATGCAATTTCAGAACACAGATTGCTGGCATAAATCGTCATGCCCAGATCTTTATATACCTGAGGTTTGTTTCTGTTCACATTATCAGAGAAGAAAATATACGGAAGTCCCTTTTGCTGTCTGCTTTCCAGCAATTTTGCCCAAGTTTCCCGTTTCTTTCTATCTCCATCAATCATTTCCTGCATCCAGTAGTCAGCTACACAAACACCAAAAAACAGATTCTGAATCGGACTACCTATGTTTTTAATGGTCAGAAACTCATCAATATCAGGATGATCGATATCCAGATACGCTGCAAAGGCACCACGCCTGACACCACCTTGTGATATGGTATCCATCGCTGTGTCGAAAAGACGCATAAAACTGACTGCACCTGAGCTTTTGCCATTATCAGAGACTGCGCTGCCGCGCTCTCTCAATTCTCCGAAATAACCGGATGTGCCACCTCCGATCTTGGTTTGCATGATTACTTCCCCTAATTTGTGGGTGATCCCTTCAACGGAATCGGGCACGTGAACATTAAAACAGGATATGGGAAGCCCCCGCTCCGTTCCCATATTGGCCCAGATTGGCGAACTTAAACTCATCCAACCTCTTTCTATCATTTCTGTAAATGCAGGCTTTAATTCTGGTTTATAAAGTCTTTGTGCAGCTGCAGATGTTATCCTGTCTATAGCACCTTCTATTGTTTCACCTTTGAGAAGGTAACCACGATTTAATACCTGTTCGCTTTCTTCATTAACCCACCAGAGTCTTTCTTCCATTTTACAGATATTTGATTTGGTTAGATATTTTACTAAAAGAGATCATCAGCAGTGATGCTCTTATCATGTTTGGTATATTCGACAGGTCTTTTGGCAAAGAAATCATCGAGGCTATTTGCGAACACTTCTTCTTCAAACCACATCATGGGTTTGTATTGTGCATCACTGATATGATACAACTTCTTCATTGAAATTCTTTCAAGACTTTCGTCCACTCTGTATTTCATAAAATTGAGCAAATCTGTCTTTTTAATATTTTCAACTTCGCCATCTTCAAAAATCCAATTCAGGATTTCTTCTTCTATTTCCAAAGATTCCTTCACTACCCTATTTATGGTACCTATTGTCTCTTCATCAAAAATTTCGGGTAATTCTTCCTGTATTTTGTTGACAAGATAAATTCCAGCATTTGCATGAAGTTGCTCGTCAACTGAGGTCCAGGCTATGATATTGCTGACATTTTTTAAGGCACCTTTGAACCTTGTGAAGGATAAAATAATTGCAAACTGGCTAAATAATGATACATTTTCTATTAATATCGTAAAAAGGATCAAAGAGAGGACATATTCTTTCCTGTCTTCTGACTTGCTCTTGGAAAGAACTCCATTTAGATAATCTATTAGTTTTTATAACCGGTATCTTGATTAACTGCTCAAATTCGTCATTATGCCCCAATACCTCCAGCAGTCTTGAATAAGCTTAGAATGCCTGAACTCACATTCAGCAAAAGTACTGCCGAGTCCGTTAAATTCAGGTTTAGGAAGGTGAAGGTATAAATTGCCCCAAAAAGACTTTACAGCTACTTCAATTTGCGCAATGGCCAGTAAACTTTTTTTTACTGCCTGCCTGTCTATTTCACTCAGGTGTGAATGAAAATCCTGAACATCTGCCGTGAAATCAACCTCTGAATGCACCCAAAAGGAGTTATTCATAGCTGAAGTAAATTTTAAAACTTCCGGATATTCAAATGGTTTGTAATTGATTCTCTTGTCAAAAATACTCATAAAAAAATGATTCTCAAGCTTAAAAAAAAGCACACCCTATCAAAAATAAAACACATCTGAATAATAATAATATGTAAAAAATAATTTCATAGTAAAATACTATACAAATAAATACATATATTTACTTTTCTCATGTGAGATGCAAAGATGAAAACTCAAATTGACATATGCAAGAAATTTATCATAATTCTTGATAAAATTATTTAACATTTTTTTAAGTATCTGATTATTACTGAAATATAAATAATATTACTTCAAGACAAGATCTTCAAGGTTTTTACTTACAATATATCGGGCAAATTGTTTGGCTGCAAAAGGTGCGATACTGGCTCCTTTTGTACCCAGGCCATTAAATAGATACATGCGGTGGTGTTCAGGATGGACTTTAAATACAGGGCGTCGATTGAACATGGTGGGTCTGATTCCTGCTTGATGGGCAATCACTTCGAATGGTACATTTAAAATTACCATAATTGCTTCATACAATTCTTCATAAAGTTTGGGGGTCGGTTGGTCATCCAATGTATCCCATTCATAACCGGAACCAACCCAATACTGATCATCTTTTTGGTGGACAATGAATACTCCATCCTTATACATTTTAACAAAAGGAGCACCAGGAATTCGGATAATTAAGACTTCCCCCTTGGATGGTGCCAACCCAATTTCCTTAAAAAAGGGGTTATTTAACGCCTGATAGCCTTCACAAAAGACAATTTCCTGAAATTTAAATTTTTATACTCATATCCATCATTTTTAATTTCGAGGGATTGATAATGGAACTTCTCCATAAGATATTGATCATTGATTAACCATTTATCACGAAAAGCTTCCATAATCTCCGCCATTCGCACATAAAAAGTTCCTCGAAGCTCTCCATAGCTAAATTGCTGCTTTACTTTACCCTCAAACTCAGATATATCAGCTAAAGGCATCATAAATTTTTGAAGTAGCGGATCACAACTCTTGGATAACCAGGTATTTTCATCTACAGCACTGTACAATGCTCTGACAATGTTTGCTTTAACATAAGTTTCGATGCCCAGATATTTACTCAGGTTGTCATAAGTATGTATAGCCACCGGTAAAAAGTCATGAATTCTCCAGCTGCATACAAAGTTTTTTCCAGTGATAGGGTTTACAATTCCTGCTGCAATTTTGGAGGAGGATCCGTTAAAATTATCATCAATAATCAGTACCTTTTTGCCTGAATTGTAAAGAAACCATGCCATCATAGTGCCTGCGATACCTTGTCCTACAACTGCTATATCAAAAACCTCCGATTGGCTGGGCATATTTAAGTTTATTAAAATCGTTGGAAATTTATAATGATGACAAAAATAACTGATCTTTTTGAGATAAGGATTTGACCACCAGATCATATGAATGATCAATTAAGTTTTTTACCAAAGCATCTTCTAAAGTTCCTTCAAGATTGACTGTATTCCAATGTGTTTTGTTCATATGAAATCCAGGGAAAATATCGTCATGACGCTCTCTCAATTGTACCCCCCACTCAGGATCACATTTCAGATTGGCTTTCAGCGGGATACCATCAAGGCTACAAAGTGCAAACATTTTATTCATAACTTTAAAGACCAAAGTATCTCCTCCAAAGGGAAATGACTCAGTGACTCCTTTTTTAAATAAACAATAAACCGTAAATTCTTCAATATTCATTTTGAAATCATTTAATTACGTATGTTAAAATGATATTAAGAGCATGGAATTCATATTGATATTAAATTTCATTTTGATATCCAACTCTTTTGTGATTAAGTGTATGGTTAAATTTGATGAAAAGCTGGTATTCAAGCACTTCAATAATTAATGTAACTCAAAGCAAGTGACCCATCACATCTTGTTTTACTTTGAGATATTCTTCATTTTCAGATTTTGAAGGAATAATCAAAGGTATTCGCTTTACCAATTTGATGGCTGATTGGTCAATAGTTGCAATTTTATCGGGATTATTTGTTATTAATTCAATATACTTTATATCCAGATCAAGTAATATTTCAATAGCGATATGAAAATCCCTTTCGTCAGGTTCAAACCCTAAATGGACATTTGCTTCGAAAGTATTGAGCCCGGTATCCTGTAAATTATATGCCCCGAGCTTATTTATGAGCCCGATTCCCCTACCCTCCTGTCGTAAATAAATCATAAGGCCTTTCTTGTCACTAATGATTTTCATCGATTCTTCAAACTGCTCGCCACAATCACATCTTCTGGAGCCAAATAAATCGCCAGTTATGCATTCAGAATGTATTCTGACTGCAATGTTGCGATTGATATCAGCATCTTTATGCAAAAGAGCAATCTGAGGCTGCAAGTCATCTTTGTCCTCTGAAAAGGCAAAAATATCATAATTCCCCCATTTTGTAGGTAAATCAGCCCGCACCTGTCTAAGTAGCAATTGTAATGTATTTGATTAAACGCAAAGATAACAATTTGCTTTTTGTTATTGTTTTTTTGGATTGGATAAATGTGTTAGATAAATTATTTTTCATACATTTGCGGCTCCTTATAAATTGGGTCTCATAGTTCAACGGATAGAATAGGAGTTTCCTAAACTCTTGATCCAGGTTCGATTCCTGGTGAGGCCACATCAAAAGAGGCATTTCATTAAAGTGTCTCTTTAATCAAATGAACCAACAATTGCTACTTTTCTTAGTTATAATGTAAATTAAAAATATACTTATGTCAACACCTACAAAAATTACTGTAAATAATAATGGATCACTAAGGCTTGAAGGAGACTTTTCTATTGTAGATTCAGAAGGGAATGAGTATGGTCTTCAGGGAAGAACCATTGTTAGTTTATGCAGATGCAGCTTATCAAAAAATAAACCATTTTGTGACGGCTCACATCGGGACCATTTTGAACATAACGCTACGGCATTTGACCTTCCACCGAAAAAGGTGTGATTTTAACAAAACTTAAGAAATAATAATGACTTTCAGGGATCTGAATCTTTCCAACCCTCTGTGGAATGCAATCGATGATATAGGCTTTAGCAAACCGACGACTATCCAGCAAAAGGGATTTTCAGTGATCATGTCCGGCCGGGATGTTCAGGGTATCGCCCAAACGGGAACAGGTAAGACTTTAGCTTATCTTTTACCATTACTTAAATTGTGGACATTCAACAAAAACAGACATGCACAGATCCTCATCATAGTACCCACACGTGAACTCACTGTCCAGGTGGCAGAGGAAGCAGAAAAATTAGGAAAGTATTTGAATATCATAGTCAGGGCAGTTTATGGTGGCACCAACCTGAAAAGTCAGGCTTATGAAGTTGCTGAAGGGGTTGATATTCTAATTGGTACACCAGGAAGGATTTTGGACCTCGGATATCACGGGAGTCTGAATCTGAAAGCTGTTAAAAGGCTCGTAATAGATGAGGTCGATGAAATGCTGGCTTTGGGCTTCAGGTCACAATTGAAACATATATTAGATTTGTTGCCTCAAAAAAGACAAAATCTGGTATTTTCTGCTACAATAAACAGCGAAGTGGAAGCACTTATTGGCGAATACTTTGACAACCCTGAGAAAATAGAAGCTGCTCCTTCGGGATCTCCGCTTTCGAACATCAATCAAGCCATGTACAGAGTTCCCAATTTCAATACAAAGGTAAATCTTCTTGAATTTTTACTTGAGCATAGTCCTGCAATGACTAAAATTCTGCTGTTTGTTTCTACTAAAGCATTGGCTGATGAACTCTATGGAAAGATTTCAGCAGCCTATCCTGACAACACCGGAATTATTCATTCCAATAAAGATCAGAATTTTCGTTTTAATGCGGTAAATAGATTTCAGGATGGTACTTTCAGATTGCTCATAGCAACAGACATTATCGCACGTGGGTTGGATATCGAAGATGTATCTCACGTTATAAATTTTGATCTTCCGGATGAACCACATAATTATATCCATCGTATAGGAAGAACAGGCCGGGCTGATAAAAAAGGTGAAGCCATATCATTGGTTGGTGATTTGGATTTGGATTGGCTGGATTCAATACAGGAGTTCATGGATTTTCGGATAGCCGTGTTGCCTTTACCGAATGAAGTATTCATTTCTGATGAATTGACAGAAGCAGAGCTGCCTAAAATAAATATGAAAACATTCTTGGTAAATTGCCCAAAATTAAGGATGACGCCAGTGCTTTTCATGAAAAAAAGGACAAAAACAAAAAAGAAAATACTAAAGTCAACCACAAAGACAAAATGATGTTAAAGTACGGCAAGCCCAAAACCAGAGGCCAAAAACCCCGGAAGAAAAAATAATATAATCCGTTGCTAAATGAATTTTGAGATTATAAATCCTCCTGCAAGCAGCCATGGCAAAATCCGTAATGCTGTATAAATATAGTATTGTTTTTCAGATACATTTGGGATGTGATCATAGCGATAACGCATACCTGGCTCATTATCATTTTTAATATACTTCAATGTTCTCCAGCCTTTTACAATCCTCAATGGTTGCTCAAGTGAAGGCTTGTTACTGTTCAATTTATTTTGGATAATCATCTGTATTTATTTTTAGTTTATTTAATTTCAAAATTTATTGTTTCAAAACTATAAACGAATACTATTCTGACAAAGTTACCTGCTTATACCAATCATAGACCAATCCAAGCAAAAGAACGATTTACCTAAACGAATAATTGACTTAAAACTATAGAAATTTTCAGAAGAATCCTGAATTGTCGGGCATTATATATCTTTAACTCTTTACAAATACCATATTGTTTTGAGATGAGAGTTTTTCATTATAATGATATCCCCCAATATTATATAGTCTTAGATTCTGATGATGAATCACTTTATTTCTGATAATATAGCCGGCCATCTGACCTCTGGCTTTTTTTGCATTGAAGGAATTAAATACATGATTTCCGTTTTTAGTCTCAAAAAATTCTACTGATAACATCACAGCTTTTAATTTATCGGGGATTATACACTTTGAATATTCATCAGATGCCAGATTTAGTAGAATATTACTTGAAATTGACTTAAGGTCTGCATTGATTGATTTAGTAATTTTACCGCCCCAAAACTGGTATAAATTATTTGACTTACTGGTTTTTAATCTGGTTCCCATTTCAAGCCGGTAAGGTTGCATCAGGTCTAGCGGTCTTAAACTACCGTACAGACCAGATAATATCCGCAGATGATTCTGTGCAAATTCCAAGTCCAGTTCACTCAATGTCTCTGCTTTTAATCCCTGATATACTTCACCACTGAAGTTGTATATGGCACACCTGGTATTTTGTGGTTCATATTTTGTAGTCATAACTTTAATCCAGTCAAATGTCTGGCTAGCAAGCTTATCGCTTATGCGCATTAAGTCCTTTAAGTCATCTAGTGTCTTTTTTCTTAAAATTTTAATAAGTATCCCAATTTCAGGAATAAAACCTGGCAAGGAGAAATTACCAGCTAATTTTGAGGCCGGATCAGAAGTTTTTGAGGGAGATAATATTACCAGCAACTTGAGTAGTTTAAATAATGTCAAATGTATAAAAACAAATTGAAGTATTATAAATTAAGTACAAAAAGGATAACCAAGTGATTTTCCAATCATTCTATTGGTATCATTCAGACTATTTTGATTATTATTATGCCCAAAATCAATAAACCACATTATGGTCGGCAAGGTACTTTATTTTATAACTCTGATTTTTACTTTAGCGCTGGTTTTGTTTCTTAATGGAACAATTAATATATCGGCAAATCCCTTACCTCCTTTGGGGAAATTCCTGGACCCTTTTCATGGTGTATGGAAGTCTGATACAAAAAACGAACACGGTAATATTGTCCTGGAAAATGAAGGGCTTAGTGCTAAAGTTGAAATCATATATGATGAAAGGAGAGTCGCTCACATTTTTGCATCAAATTTGGATGATGCATTATTTGCTCAAGGATATGTAGAAGCTCAAAACAGATTGTTTCAAATGGAATTTCTGACACTGGCTGCTTCCGGAGAGTTATCATCTGTGTTGGGTGAAAGAACGCTTGAATTTGATCTCGAAAAGAGGAGGCGGGGTATGAAATATGCTGCAGAAAATGCCATCATTGGCTGGGAGAAGTTCCAGAATATAAAATCTGAGTATAAATACGTAGATGGAGTAAATGCTTATATCAAAAGTCTTAGTCCCCAAAACTACCCTCTTGAATTTAAATTATTTAATATTTCTCCAAGTGAATGGACTCCGCTGAAATCAGCATTGGTCTTCAAACAAATGTCATTGACTCTGGCAGGTCGCAATGATGACATAACCAGCACTAATTTGGTGCTCCAGCTAGGCAAAGAAGATTTTGACATATTATATCCAGAAAAGCAAACTGTTGAGAATCCTGTAATTCCATTGGAGCAGCCATATGCATTTGATACTTTATACGGGATGAAACAGAATGACTCAGCCTTGTTCAAAAAAACGATCTTGAATGCATACTTCGAGCCCAAGGAAAAAGGAATCGGTAGTAATTCCTGGGCAGTAAGCGGCAAAAAGACATCAACAGGAAAACCGATTTTTTGCAATGACCCACATTTGAGTCTAGGCCTGCCATCTATTTGGTTTGAACTCCATATACACACGCCTGACTTTAATGCATATGGTGTTTCTTTTCCAGGTATGCCAGGTATCATGATAGGTTTTAATGACTTTATTGCCTGGGGTGAAACTAATGTAGGTCAGGACGTAGAAGATCTTTTCGTTATTCAATGGGCAGACAAAGCAAGAACCAAATACATATTGGATGGTAAAGAGCGAAACGTAACATACAGGTATGAAGCAATAAAAGTAAAAGGGGGCAAAACCATTATTGACACGGTGAAATACACAGTTTGGGGTCCGATTTATAGAACTTCAACAGATGGAAATTATGATCTGGCCATGAGATGGATGTGCCATGATATTCCGGATAGTGATGAATATAATGTTTTTGTAAATGCAATGAACTGTAAATCTTATAATGAATATTTAAAGGCAACTGAAGGTTATATTTCACCGGCCCAGAATTTTGGATGTGCCACAGTTTCAGGAGATATTGGACTACGTGTCAATGGGAGGTTTCCGGCAAAATATGACCAGGATGGTAGATTTGTGGAATATGGAAATAACAGTAAAAATAACTGGCAAGCTTGGTTACCAAAACGTCAAAACCCTCAGATATTAAATCCTCAACGGGAATTTATTGCATCATCAAATCAGGTAAGTGCAGATAAATCATACCCGTATTATTTTACAGGTAAATTTGAGCGTTACAGGAACAGGAGTGTGAATACAAAACTAGCTGCCATGTCAGGAATTACTGCAGAAGACATGAAAAAAATGCAGCAAGATGCATTTTCCTTTAAAGCTTCTGATTTAATAGAAATAGTTAAAGCAAAACATCTGGACTCACTGTTTTCCGAAAATGACAAAACATATCTTAAATCACTTTGTAACTGGAATTTCCAATATAATGCGGTGCTTGAAGAACCGGTTCTTTTCGAATTGGTTTTTAAGAAGTTAGTAGAGAATACCTGGGACGAATTAACACAATATAAGTCAACCATGGATATAAAATATCCTGAAAACTGGAGACTTATTGAACTATTAAAAACGGATCCTAAAAATAAATACTTTGACCTGAAATCCACACAAGTTGTAGAAAATGCAGATGATATATTAGTTAAGTCTCTCAAGGAAGGATTTGATGATTTCAATAAGAGAAAAAAAGCTGGTGAAGCAATTACATGGGGTAAGTTTAAACCATTGCATATATATCATATGACCCGACTTCCGGCTCTATCTTCAATGGATATAGAAGCCAACGGATGTCCAGATGCAATAAATGCGACTGGAAATTCATTTGGACCCAGCTGGCGAATGGTGGTAAGTCTTGAAGATCATGTAAAAGCGTACGGAGTTTATCCAGGTGGGCAGTCCGGCAATCCTGCTAGCAAATTTTATAAAAACATGATTACGGCATGGGTCAAAGGTGAATATTACCCATTAAATTCCGTTCATAAACCCGAAGACCTCAGAAATTCATCAACTCAATCAATCACACTAAACCCCAAATAATGAAAAATCTATTGTTCAGTGTTGTATTATTGATATTATCATTTATTGCCCAATTATTTTTACCTTGGTGGGTTATCAGTATTCTATCATTTATAGTCTGTTATGCTTTCAATCCTGGTAAATTTTTGGCTTTCTCTGGTTCAATGATGGCTATATTTATACTTTGGGCTGTTAAGGCATATGTTTCCGAATTCAATTTTGACGAATCAATTTCTGGTCTGTTGGGGAAAATTTTGGGGAATGTGTCATCAAATGCTGTATTTTTCCTTACGGGATTAACAGGTGGGCTCATTGCAGGCTTAAGTGGGTTATTAGGTACATGGACGAGAGATATTATTAAGTAGATAAAATATTATTCTATTGAAGAAAATAGGCATCACAGGCGGAATTGGCTCGGGGAAATCTACAATATGTAAAATATTTGAAACATTGGGTATTCCTGTTTATTATGCTGACCAAAGGGCAAGAAAATTAATGAACACAAACCCTACTGTGAAAAAAGGCGTCAAGGATCTGTTAGGCTTGGACTCTTACCATAAAAACGGGCAGCTTAACCGAAAGTATATTGGATTAAAAATATTTTCGGATAAGACCTATATGGCAAAAATCAATCAAATTGTGCACCCGGTGGTTCGAACAGATTCAGACAGATGGGCCGAACAATTTGATACGGCAGTTACCCCTTATGTTGTTAAGGAAGCTGCTTTGTTAGTAGAAAATGGAAGTTACAGGACCTTGGATTCATTAATTGTAGTGACTTGCCCGGAAGAATTAAGAATAAAAAGAGTCATGGCAAGGGATAAAATTAGCAGAGAGGAAGTAATCAAAAAAATGAAAACCCAACTGCCTGAAGAAGATAAAATAATGGTTGCCGATTATTTGATAAATAATGATGGGATTCAGGCTCTAATTCCACAAGTATGGAAAATACATCATAAATTAACTAATATTAAATGAACACTTTAAAAATATCATTACTTCTAGTTGCAGCTTTAGGGATAGTGATAATATCAGGCCCGAGAGTTAAATTTGATAAACCAGTTTTTAATGAATCCGCCTTGAATCTTAAGATAACGGAGCTCGAAAATTATATTCTTGTAAATGAATCGAATGTTAAAAGCCTAAAACCTGACAATCAGGCACGAATTGTTTGGGCTGATGAAAAACTGAAGCAGAAAACTGAATATGCTGTCGTTTACCTTCATGGCTTTTCGGCCAGCCAAAAGGAAGGTGACCCGGTTCATCTTGATTTTGCAAAAAGATATGGATTTAATCTTTATTTATCCAGACTTGAAGATCATGGCAGTGCGGATAGCAATTTATTTATAAATCTCACGCCGGACAATTTTTTACGATCTGCAAAAGAAGCCATTCAAATTGGGAAAACATTGGGTGATAAAGTTATAGTAATGTCCTGCTCTACGGGAGGAACTTTATCTGTTATCCTGGCAGCTGCCGGCGAGAATATTCACAGCATGATTATGTACTCCCCAAATATTGAAATTTATGACAAAACATCCGAATTACTGTTATATCCCTGGGGTCGGCAAATAACAGATTTAGTCATGGGAGGTACTTACAACAAGATTAATTATGACTCTATTCCAAAAAAATACTGGAATTCTGTATATCATACAAATGGGTTATTTGTAATAAAATCTATGATCCATGACTATATGACTGAGGAAAATTTCAAAAAGATTAAAATTCCAGTGTTCCTTGGTTATTACTATAAAGATGAAGAACATCAGGATAAGGTAGTTTCTGTAAACAGGATGCTTGATTTTTATGATCAAATCAGTACGCCTGATTCATTAAAACAAAAAACAGCTTTCCCTGAGGCTTCGGCGCATGTCATTTCATCAGGTTTGTTTTCACACGATATTGAAGGTGTCGAAAAAGCAACATTTAAGTGGGCTGAAAAAGTTTTGAAGATCATGCCTAAAGTGAATAATAATTGACCCTGATCAAGTCAGATACTTTCCTTGTATTTGCCTTTACTTTTTCTAATCTTTACAGCTACTACTTTATATTCAGGGCACATAGCTTCGGTATCATGTTCATCTGAAGTGATATTGTTCAGCATTATTTCAGGAAAGTGAAATGTACTGCTTAGTACTCCTGGTCTAACTTCATCCGTTATTCGTGCTTTGATATCAATTTTACCTCTTGGCGACTCTACACATACCAGATCTCCATCATCTATGAAATGGCGTGCTGCGTCCTCAGGATGAATCATCATTATATCTTCTGTGAGAATTTGAACATTTCTGGTTCTTCGAGTCATCGTTCCCGCATTATAATGCTCCAATTCTCTGTTGGTGGTAATAATGTATGGATAATCCTGACCATATTTTTCGATTTCATTACTTTCTTTCCAATCAAAATGATGAAACTTACCTTTTCCTCGTTTAAAAGTTTCTGTATGCAATATTTTGGTATCTGTGCCATCAGGCAAAACCGGCCATTGTTTTCCGGAGTCGCCCAAATTTTGCCAGGTGACACCGGCAAAAAAAGGAACTATTTGCGATATTTCTTTCAGGATTTCCGAAGGGTCATAATCGCACTGATCGAATCCCATAACATTCATGATGTCACAAATTATTTGACCATCAGATTTAGTTCCACTTATAGGTTTTACTACTTTTTGAACACGTTGAATTCTTCTTTCGCCATTGGTGTATGTACCGCTTTTTTCTAAAAATGAAGCTCCCGGTAAAATGACGGTAGCATATTTTGATGTTTCGGTCAGAAATAATTCCTGCACGACAAGCAATTCCAGGTTCTCCATAGCTTTTATCACTTTTTGTGTATTGGGATCAGTTTGTACCACGTCTTCACCCATTAACCATAAAGCTTTAAGATTCCCTTTAATACTTGCGTCGAACATTTCAGGGATCTTTAATCCTTTTCCAATTGGCATTTTTGTATTATAAAAATTTTCAAATTGCCAGTTGATTTCAGGATCATAAGCACTAAGATACCCAGCTCCCTGATGAGGTTGACACCCCATGTCGGCTGCTCCCTGCACATTGTTTTGACCGCGTAATGGATTGACTCCAACTCCCGGCCTTCCTATGTTGCCTGTAATCATGGCCAGGTCTGAAATAAGCATGACAGTATAGCTGCCCTGAGTATGCTCTGTTACTCCCAATCCATGAAAAGACATCGCATTTTTTGATGATGCATATGCTATAGATGCTTTTTGGACTAATTCTTTGGATACACCCGTAATCCTGGCGTGGTCATCCATATTGAGCGACTGAATGTGTTGTTTGAACTCCTGATAACCCTCAGTCCTTGTTTCAATAAATTTTTCATCTTCCAACCCTTCAAGAATAATATAGTAAAGCATCATATTAAGGATTGCTACATTCGTGCCCGGCTTTAAGGGAAGATGATAAGTCGCATATCTTGCAATTTCAGTCCTTCTGGGATCAATGACAATAGTCGTTTTGCCTTTCATAGCAAACTGCTTTAATTTGGCACCGGTCACCGGGTGTCCATCCGTCGGATTCGCTCCGATTACGAGAATGCAATCAGTATGTTTAATGTCTTCAATACTATTGGTTGCGGCGCCTGTCCCGAAGGACCTTTGCATTCCTAATGCTGTAGGCGAATGACAAACTCTCGCGCAACAATCTATATTATTGGTTCCTATGACTGCCCTGATAAATTTTTGCATCAGGTAGTTTTCTTCATTAGTGCAGCGAGCTGACGAAATACCTGCAATCGCATCGGGTCCGTAATTTTTCTTTATTTCTAAAAGTTTTGATGAAATAAAAGTATATGCCTCATCCCAGGTAGAAGGCACCAATGTACCATTTTTTCTTATTAGCGGGGTTGTGATGCGGTCCGGATGGTTATAAAATGAAAAAGCAAACCTACCTTTCAAACATGTATGGCCTTGGTTGACTTCTGCATCAAATGGAGCTTGTATTGATTTTACTTTTTCATTAAGTATAGAAACTTCGAGATTGCAACCTACCCCACAGTATGTACAAACTGTTCTGATTTTCTTATCAAAAGCTACCGATTTTGATTCATATACATCGGAAATTGCTGAAGTGGGACAGGCTTGCGCACATGCCCCGCAACTGACGCAATCTGAATCAAGAAAAGAAACATTATCACCTTTTACTATCTTGCTGTCAAATCCTCTTCCAGCCATACTTAAAACAAGTTCTCCCTGTACCTCATCGCAGGCCCTAACACACCTGTAACAATTGATACACTTGGACAGATCCATTGTCATATATGGATGGCTAAGATCTTTTTGGCGATCCAGATGATTTTTACCTTCAGCATATCTTACAGCCCTGATTCCAACCTTTCCAGCTACGGTTTGAAGCTCACAATTATTGTTTACTTCACATGTAAGACAATCCAATGGATGATCTGTAAGTACTAATTCAATAATATTTTTTCGGAGTCTTTTAATTTTTTCTGTATCTGTATAAATATAACTTCCCGGAATAACAGGCGTATGACAGGAAGCCTGAATCCTTGTAGGGCCGTCTTTCTGCAAACCAACTTCAACACTACATACCCTGCAAGCACCGAATGGCTCCAGATTGGGTGCGTCACACAATGTTGGAACGAAGTCATTAGCTTTATACCTCCTGATAAATGATAATATCGTATCCCCATGCTCAACCAGATATGGTTCGCCATTAATAAATGTAGTTGATAAGCTATTCTTGTTTGTCATTAGTCATAACAGAATTATAAATTTAATATTGGAATTATAATTTGGCATATAAAATCAGGGTTATTTTATTTGAAAAATGGCTTTAATTCTTCTTCAAAATATTGCAAGGCATTTTTTATAGGTAATGGTAATCCACCTCCTAATGCACACAGTGAACCAAGCTCCATTGTTTCCAATAAATCATCCATTAATTGGATATCAATTTTGATATCGGAGACCATAGCATTTTCAACCATTTCATATCCACGTGTTGAACCGAGCCTGCAAGGAAAACACTTTCCACAACTCTCGTGAGCTGTAAATTTAAAAAGGTGTTTTATATATTCAATTATTGGAAAGGTATCCGGAATGCATACAATTGAAGCATGGCCAAGTAGAAACCCGTGTTGAGAAAATGATTCAAAATCGATAAAAATATCATCAATCTTATGGATAGGAATAAGTCCCCCTAATGGACCTCCTATATGTAATGCTTTTACCGGACAATTAAATCCACCACCAAGATCATAGATTACATTCTTAAGTGGAGTACCGAAATCAACCTCATATATTCCTGCCCTTTTGAAAAACCCATCCAACGAAATTAGCTTTGTTCCTGTAGATTTTCCGACTCCTATTTCTGCAAATTTTTTTCCCCCATGTTGAATAATATACGGAATGCATGCCAGTGTTTCAACATTACTGACGACTGTGGGCATGGTGTAGAGACCTTGTTGAGACGGAAATGGAGGCCTGATTCTGACCTCGGGCCGTTGACCTTCTATAGATGAAAGTAATGCTGTTTCCTCTCCGCAGATATACGCCCCCTGGGCTTTGATTATTTTAAAGAAAAAATTAAAATTACTATTCGCAATATTTTTTCCAGTAAGTTTTAATCTGTCAAGTTCCTTAATGGCTTTGGAAATACATCTGACTGCTTCGGGGTATTCAGCCCTTATATAGATCACTCCCCACTCAGCACCCGTTATGTATCCTGATATCAACATTCCCAAGAGCATGGTGTGCGGGCGATGCTCTAAAATATACCTGTCAGAATATGCTCCAGGGTCACCTTCATCGGCGTTGGACACTATAAATTTTGTATTACTATTAGTATTTTTACAGGATTCCAGTTTGAAAGCTGTAGGAAATCCTGCCCCACCTCGCCCTCTTAAGCCTGAAATTTTTAATTCAGCTAAGAGGTCATCTGGTGTCTTCAGCAGACATTCCTTAAGTAAGTTGTAATACGCATCTATATCAGTTATTTCCTCAGCAATCACGCGTGTACCAATATGCCCGACATTATAATTATCCTGAACAGATACTTTTTTGTCAATAATATTCCAGAGAATTTGAATAGCTTCTCCTGAATAGTTCTGATCATTATAATGAAAGGAATTGTTTTCATGACATCTGCCAAGGCAACACATCTCCCCTATTTCTTCTTCAATAAAGTGCTTAGAAATTTCATCTTTAAGTAACTCTTGAGTTCCTGCTGTCAGGCAAGAAGAACCATTGCAAATGTAAATTTTTTTATTTCTGTTTTCTTGTTTTAAAAAATCATAAAAAGAAACAGTCCCATACACATTTGCTTTGCCAAAAAGGAAATCATTTTTAAGATTCTCCATCGTTTGATGGTCTGGGGTACCGTTATTTCCTGCAGAAATACCTAATTCCTCAAATAAATTGTACTGAAGTCCCTTTCTTCCGGATAGATGACTCAGATTTTTCGACATTTTAATGATTTTTTAAATCCAATGCAAATTACACTTTTTTTTGTACTACCTTTGCTGCATATAATTAATTTCATTGAAGAAGGCTTATTACTTTTTACATTTATTATCCCTCTTTGGTTTTTATTCTCTTCAGGGTCAGAACGGTACCATACGTGGCAACGTATTTGAAAAGCAAACCGGTAATCCACTTATCGGCTGTAATGTTGTTGTAAAAGGTTCCAATATTGGTACTACTACTGACTTAAATGGGTTTTTTGTTATTTCAAATGTAGCGCCGGGAGATTATCAGATAGCTGCTACATATATAGGGTATGACAGTGTGGTTGTATCGGTTAAAGTAATTTCAGAAGGCATTATATATAAATCAATACTATTGTCTGAAAGAAATATTAATCTGGGTGAAATTTCAATTTCAGCTTTAAAAGAAAGATATCGCAATACAGTAAATGTTTCTCAGATTTCAGTATCGCAGAGGCAAATAAAAGCACTCCCTTCAGTGGGGGAGAAGCTGATCTGGCTCAGTATATCCAAGTAATACCGGGCATAATTTCAACAGGTGATCAGGGAGGTCAGATATATATAAGGGGAGGATCTCCAATACAGAATAAAATATTGCTGGATGGTCTTAATGTCTTCAATCCTTTCCATTCTATTGGCTTTTATTCTGTATTCGAAACTGAACTGATAAAAAATGTAGATGTGCTTACTGGTGGTTTCGGTGCAGAATACGGAGGTCGGATATCCGCAATAATTGACGTAAAGACCAGAGACGGGAATAAAACACGATCAAGCGGATTTATAAGTGGAGGTCCTTTTATGGCAAAAGGCATGGTCGAAGGACCTCTTAAAAAATTTAGAGAAGGAGGAACGTCTGTATCATATGTTTTTACGGGTAAAAAGTCCCTTATCGAACAAACGTCTAAAAGTTATTATAAATATGCATCTCGGAATGATACCATTGGCCTGCCCTTTTCATTTTCAGATTACTACGGAAAAATATCGGTCAATGCATCGAATGGTAGTAAAGTCAATTTTTTTTGGTTTTAATTTTACTGATGCTTATACGAACCCCTTATTGGCTACTATTGACTGGAAAAATATTGGAGGTGGGGCTAATTTTTTACTTGTTCCGTCTGGAAGTAATGTTCTGATAGACGGATTGGTTGGTTTTACAAAATACAAAGCAGGTTTAGTTGAGAAAAATATGGACCCCAGAACTTCGGAAATAGATGAATTATCAGCAAATATCAACTTTTCAATTTTTGGAAAGGAAAACGAGTTAAAGTACGGACTCGAACTAAAAAGTTTGCGGACAAATTTTGAGTTCGTAAATCCTTTTAGCATAAGAATCTCTCAGGAGCAGAATACAACCGAACTTGGACTATACGGTAAGTATAAAAGGATTTTAGGAAAACTAATTATTGAGCCGTCAACGAGAATTCAATATTATTCATCATTGGGAACAACTACATTTGAACCAAGACTAGGATTAAAATTGAATCTTAATGATAATGTAAGATTTAAAGCTGCAGCCGGGAGATATACCCAAAATTTATTAAGTACATCAAATGAAAGGGATGTGGTTAATCTGTTTAATGGATTCCTTACCGGTCCTGAATCACAGGTTACTGATCCTGATGGAAATACTTTGAAAAATAAACTGCAAATTTCCAATCACTTGATAGTCGGTACTGAATATGATCTGACAAGTTCTTTGCTATTAAACCTGGAAGCATACTACAAAGATTTTCCACAAATTATTGTCGTAAACAGAAATAAAACGTCCAGATCCCAGGCTGATTATACTGTAGAAACAGGGAAATCATATGGAGTTGATTTTTCAGTTAAATATGAAATACCCAAAGTATATATTTGGGCAACTTATTCACATGGGTTTGTAAAGAGGTTTGATGGAAAACAGGAATACCCTACTGTTTTTGACAGAAGGCACAATTTAAATTTACTGGTCACTTATACACCTGACACAAAAGCTACATGGCAAATTAGTGGTAGATGGAATCTGGGGTCCGGATTCCCGTTTACACAGACCAAGGGTTTTTATAATAACCTTGATTTTCTTTCCGGAGTTGGCACTGAATACGAAACTGAAAATCCCAATCAGATAGGAATCTTATATTCTGACATCAGAAATGGAGGGCGATTACCCTATTACCACAGATTAGACCTTTCGGTTTCGAAAAAAATTTCATTTAGCAAATATACTAATCTGGAATTAAATCTAAGTGTAACTAATGCGTATGACAGAGCAAATATTTTTTATTTTGATAGATTGAGATATGAAAGAGTTAATCAATTGCCCATTCTACCGACAATGAGTGCAAAATTTAATTTTTAATTTTTTTGATATATTAGATAATTATATTACCTTTGTGCCCGTTAAAAACCTGATGGATGATATTTCATCTTATTTAGGTTTGATTATTCATATAAAAAATAAATTTTTAAGAAGATGGCAGTTAAAATACGATTGTCCAGAAAAGGACGAAAGAAAGCCCCTTTCTACCACATAGTTGTGGCAGATTCAAGATCTCCGAGAGACGGTAAGTTTATCGAAAAGTTAGGCACGTATAATCCTATGACGAAGCCTGCTACTATTGAAATCGATAGAAATGCAGCTTTTGATTGGTTGGTAAAAGGTGCCCAACCTACAGATACCGTTAAAGCAATTCTAAGATTCAAAGGAGTTTTTTACAAAAAACATCTTATGCGTGGTGTTACTAAAGGAGCTATGACTATTGAACAAGCTGATGCTCAGTGGCAAAAATGGATTGACGATAAAGAGAATAAAGTAGAATCCAGAAGACAGCAGAGTAAATCTGACCTTGAATCTTTCAGAATAAAAGTATCAGGTGAAGCAAAAGTGAAGGTTGTCATAGCTGATGAAGAAACTAAGGAAGCGGCGCACGCATTTATGGTAAATGATGCAACAGATTCTGTTGCAAAAGTCCATGAAGAAATAGTTGAGCAAGTTGCTGATGTAGCAGATGTAAAAGAAGAAATACTTGAAACGGTTACAAAGGCAGAAGAAGTAGCTGATGATGTAAAAGAAGAAACTGTGGCAGAAGTAGAAGATGTAGTTGTTGAAGCAGTGAAGGATGCTGAAGAAGTAAAAGATGATATAGTTGAAACGACAGAAGAAGTAATTGAAGATGTAGTATCTGATGTGTCTGATAATGTAGAAGAAAAATCAACTGAAGAATAAATAGTTTTTAAGAAATATTATGCGCCTTATTGGGAGCATACCGGGAATAACCGGAACAAAAACCTGATAAAACGAGTTGTTTTATCAGGTTTTCTTTTATAAAATTTAAGATCATTTTTTTAATAAATGATACATTTTCTAAAATTTAAATTTAATTTTTAAGTCATATGGAAGCATTAGCCACTAATTATAAGACACATCTGGATCAGCTAAAAGCTGCCCTTCAAAATTCTGAATTACTGGAATTGTATCTTGAAAATGAGTCAGAAGATTTGTACAAGCAAATGATTGATGCTTTTGAGCCGCACATTTTGGAGTTGTACACTCATGTTGCCGATAATCATCCCTTGCAATTGATATCATTAGAAAAAGAAATACTGGATTCTGGTTTCGAGGGATTGTTCTTACCGAAAATATTAGGTTATTCGGTTTTGAGAGGAGAGATAGACAACAATTATAAGTACGTCAGGCCCCAGGATCATTTTAAAAATATTCTTAATGCCATATGCGAATCTGCAAACTTTGACTACATCAAAATGAGAATTGGTCAGACAGTACAGATTGGATTTGCGCTAAGCAGTGATATTTGGTTGACTAACCTGATGGAACATCTCACCAACAAAAAGGTCAAATCATTTTTGAATGTTCAGAAACTGGACAAATTCAGAGATGTCGCACAGAGAAAAATCGGATATGAGAGCTATCAGAATCAATTTCAAAATCAAAATTATCTGAGTGCTGAATTTCCTAAAACAGTCACTGAACTAAAGCTTCTGGGGTCTTCATTAATTAATTTTCTTAAATACAGGACTCAAAGAAGGTTTAACAATGAAAGCATACTTCCTCACATTGATAGGTTAATATCCAATGAAGCATTTCATTCTGAGCCTGAATTCCTTGAAGTATTGATGATCACAGGCATGTTTTATAATTTACATGATGATGCAATCAAAACCATCTCAGGAATATTTGATAAACTGAGAAAAAATGAAAATGATTTTGTTTCGGAGTATTTTCAACATTTGCTTCAGCTTTATGGTAGCGATCTGGAAATAACACCTGAAGCTGATAAGAGGATGTCTAAAATTATCAACAAAAAGGTAAAGGATGGAATATCAGACTATTACAATTTAATGGATGTAGTTCACACCAAGGGATACGTACATCAGGATACTATATCAGCTGTCAAAGAGTATTATGACAAACATAAAGGATTGAGTATAGAGAATGAGTGCCTTAGAGAAGGAATATTCGGCTACTGCAAAAGCTTCCTGAATAACCTCGATGCGGAAAGCTACCATGAATATTTTGAAATAAATAAAGTGTTTATCTCGTACATTAATACATTTTACAACCAGAAGTTTAATCAGAATATAAAGGAATTAAGTCTGGATTATATAAACAAGGCACTTAGTATTTATACAGACAAAAGGGGAAGGGATTATCAGGATATTAAGAAGTTTACTGTATCAACATTCCTTGATCTTGGATTTAAAACAGAAAAGGAACTCATTGAAATGTTTAAAACTAAAAGAAGTTAATCATTCCATACTTCCATTATTAAAAATTTAAGCTTTCCTGATATTAATTTTGGTAAGCTTTTATTTTTTGTGGCGATTACATGACAAAATGAACTTACACGATTGTAAAGATTACCTTGCCCCTAAGCTTTTGCCCAATAAAAGGATTGTTTTGCGATTTTGATAATGAATAGTCTCTGGTATAAACCCATTCTTCATCCACATCAAACACACATAGATCTGCTTTAGCCCCAACTTTTATTTCGGGTATGTGTAAATCCAATAATTTTCTTGGTGCTATAGTCATTTTGTCAATTATAACAGCCAGGTTCAAATCTTTTTGAAGAAAAGTAAGGCAGGCTGCAAGGCAGGTCTCCAGACCTGTTGCTCCAGCAGTTGCAAAGGTGAATTCAAGATTCTTAGATTCTTCATCCAATGGGGTATGGTTGGAAACAATTGAATCAATAGTGCCTTCCTTAAGACCTTTGATGAGGGCTCTTCTGTCTTTTTCAGACCTCAATGGAGGGATGACTTTAAGATTTGTATCAAATTCTGAAAGTAGTGTATCGTTAAATATCAGGTTAAGATATGGAACAGTGCAGGAAATTTGAATATTATTCTTCTTTGCTTCCATTATTATTTCCACAGAATCCGCAACAGAAATGGCATGTTCGATAAGTTTTCCCTGATTATAACCAACCAGTAAAATATCACGCTGGATAATATGAATTTCAGAAATAGAAGGAATTCCCTTCATACCTAGAATAATGCTGGTATCCCCTTCATGCATTTCGCCTCCTGAACTGAGGAAATGATCATCCGGGTGATGAATTATTGGCAAGTCTGTAACCGACGCGTATTGAAATGCCCGCCCCAGCATTCCGGTATCTTTAACGGAAGCAATGCCCTGACTAAAAGCTACTGCACCGGCAGTTTTCATATCAAGATATTCAGCAATGTCATTGCCCTTGTTGTCAGCGCTCAAAGCTCCTATCGGGTAAATATTCACTCCGTTTCTATGACTATGACTTTTTAAATAATGAATATCAGCTTTTGTCTGAATGACTGGTTTTGTATCCGGAAAAATGGCTAAAGCTGTAAAGCCGCCATGTAGAGCTGCCTTTGTTAAGGTATCAATAGTTTCCCTATGCTCGTATCCTGGTTCTCCACTTTGGGTACCAATATCACACAATCCTATAGAACAGTATAAATTCTTTCCTGAAATAATGGTTTTGCCTGTAATATCGATTTCAGATTCAATTTTTTTGATAACTCCATTTGATAAGAGAATGTCAACACTTTTTTGATGGAAATCAGAATCTTTATGCAATACAGTTACATTTTTGATTAGTAAGTCCATCCAACTATTAATTTTTAAAATATCTTATTAAAAGTGACTCGATCGCAAGAAATAATAAGGCAAATATTGCAAACCATTTCCATAGGACAATTCCTTTATCTTTTTCATAAATGGCACCAGATATGTTAGCCTGTAATACTGATGGTATCAATTTAATTTTGACATTGGCAGGATTTATTCCCTCCAGTCCTGATTCTGATATCAAAGTCATATCTGACTCTCGCCTATCGTAATTAAATGCCAGTTTACTCTCAATATTTTCTGACAACAGAAGATCATAAAATCCGGAGTGTTTGATCTGATCACTCAAATCGAGACTGATTAAGTTTCCAGTTGGAATCTGTCCGGGTATTATTTCATTTTTTCCGTCAGTTACCTTGTAAACAAAGTCTCCACTCATTCTTTTGTTTTCAGTATTTATTACCAAATTATTATTGATAGTAAATGCAATAGGCTTTTGTTTAATAGTAGAGATTGCCATCTTATAGATTAGTGGAACGAAAACCTCAGCATTATAAACCAGATCGTTTATATCGTTGCTTAATGGTGATGCACAAACAAATAACTGCCCATCACCTATTCTATATTTTGATAAAAAAGAACCCCCATCCCGATAAGTCAGAAGTTTTTCTTCACCTATACTTGACTGCACATTAAAATTGTATGAAAAGGATGTAACAGGCAATTTCAGGTTTCCTCCGGTATTAATATAAACATCTGAAAATATAAATTCCTCGGTATTAATTTGTGATACTTCACGTTTGCTGATGTTTGAATTTCCAAACATGTTGCCTCCAGCAAAAGACATAAAATTATT
The DNA here is from genome assembly GCA_016722285.1 of Saprospiraceae bacterium. Classification (GTDB taxonomy): domain Bacteria; phylum Bacteroidota; class Bacteroidia; order Chitinophagales; family Saprospiraceae; genus OLB9. The sequence continues at coordinate 134,682 of JADKGI010000013.1, read as the reverse complement.
ATAAGTACTTAATTCAGCGGATTTGCCGGGAAAAACCAAGACTTTACCTCCATTGCGGAGATACTGCAGCAGTTCATTACTTAACCCGGATGTTATGGTCTTTAGATCGTTTAACATAATAATATCAAAAGTCTGGAATTTTTGATATTGGAGTTGATTGACATTTTGATTGCTCAAACTGAAATTTTTAACACCATTGAAAAGTGCTGTCATAAATTTGTCTCCATCTGAATCATTTATGAAAAGCGCCTTAACGGTGTCGGGGACATTGAAAGAAATGAAATACTTATCATCAAACTGAACCGGATAATCAGAAACCTGAACAACAGCCTGATGCCATCCAGAAACATCCAATGATAAATTTATGGTGTCAGTAATATAGCTATTAGCAGTGATATCTCTTAAACCAACGGGTTTTTCCTGCGCATCTTTGATAAAACTGACTTTTATTTGTTCAGCGTCTTCGGGGCTGTTATTTCTTATTCTGACGAGTAGCTTATTATTTTGATTCAAAAAAGGTACCGGGCCTTCAAACCAAACACTATCTACAGAGATGTTTTTTTCCCTGACAGATTGTACGGGTACCAGATTTACTTCCATCAAAGTATCCTGATAATTGCTGAGATCTGTAATACTTTTTTGAAAATCAGAAATAATATAGCTTATTTTGTTTCCCGCAGCATTTTCAAATAATTGCCTTTGACGATTTAGAATTGTACTGATTAACTGAACATCCGGGGTTATTTGAATATCATTAATATACATCAGAGCATCTTCCTTACTTAATATACGCTGGTGCCTTCCTTCGAAATCATGGGTGAGTATCTGAAACTGGTCAGCATCACCATAGGAATTTATTATGGATCGTGCCTTGTCTTTGCTATAGTCAATTAAGGGTATATCATCTTTTGTTGAAGTCATAGAATATGAATTATCTATGAAAACAGATATATTATTTATCCCCGATTTGGCAACTCCACCTTTAGGAATGAATGGCTGGGCAAATGCCAAAACCAGAGCAGCCACGGCAAGACATCTGGCAAGCAATACCAAAAGGTTTTTAAGTTTATTTCTGTTTGAAGTCTCTTCTTTAATTTCTTTAAGATACTTTACATTTGTAAAATACACTTTTTTAAATCTCCGAAAATAAAACAAATGGATGATAATCGGAACTGAGAGCGAGAGCAGAGCCCATAAAAATGAAGGAAAAAGAAATTGCATATGAAATATCCAGTGTAGGTGCAAAAATACCATTAACTAATATGAAAACAGTGTAAATTGTTTAAAATTTTACAATAGTTAATAGCCACCTTTCACAACTGAAACATATATTTGCTTATTAAGTGAATTAATTTGTACTTATTTGGTATAAGTAACTCTTTTCTTAACTTATTATTTACAACGGCAAACCAGATTTATCCTTAAATACTCTCAGTCGGTAATCAGTCAATATGAACTAGTTTTCCGGTTGAGACATTGTCTGCAATAGTCAATCTCCAGAATAATAAACCCGCCGGGGAATTTGATAAATCAACTTCAAAAGGATACATCCTGTTGCTGACATTGAATTGTTTTGTGTAAATTTCCTGGGCATTGGAATTGAATATTGAGAGTCTTGCATCGACTGACTTTGGCGATTCAATGGTAAAAGTGACATTGTGTTTAAATGGGTTTGGAGATATATTAATCTGTATTTCGGATTTTGCCTTACTCTTACTTCTGAAATAAATTGGTTGTAAGTATTTGGATCTATTGAAATATCTCCTTTTTTGAAAGCTATAAAATTATAATCAGGATTTGACTTACTCACTGAATCCAAATCGATATAATAAGGTACTCTGCTATTGAGTATTTCATCAGGATTTTCAAAAGTTGCTTTGGCATTTACCACATACCATTGATGACTGCCGGGCAGTCCCGCTATTTCCCTCTTAACAAAAGATGCTAATGCGGACAAATCTGTGCTGTCTATATACCCATCTTCATTTATATCTGCTGCAAGATATTGGTGAAAACTGCTGAATGATATATCGCCTTTGATAAAATGGTAGAGTAATTCTACATCATTATTATCTATGTAATTATAGACACTATCAGAGTAAAATGCACTTAAACGAAGGGCTATATTTTCTGCAGTCAGACTATCAAACAAATAATGGCCACTGCCAGTGCTTTTTGTTTCTTTTATTTTATAAGACAGTGTTGAATCTCTTTTTTCAGCAATGTTTGTGGTATAAAAATATCTGTACAGTTTATAACCAGACATATTAATAAAAGAATCGAGTGCCAATACTTCGGTGGTGTCATAAGATATTGTGTACTTAATAGTGGGTAATAGACTTTCTAATTTTATGGATGCACCCGGCAATGCTTTATCACTAAGGGTATATATTCTACCCTGTACCCTATAATCTGGCACCACTGGTTCTGTAGGTTTAGGAAAACAATTCGAAATGTTTGCTGCATTATTCTGAATAATCAGGTCTGAAATGCAGTAATTCTGTGCCCCTTTATTATCGGTGACCCAAACTTCTACTTTATTCGCACCAATGTTATCACAAGTAAATACTCTATATGTGTCTTCAATATTTTTTGAAAAAGAATACTTAAGTGGTAGATTTCCGCATAATGAATGACTTCCCTGATTCAAGTCTTTGGCCCATACTTCCACCATCCCGTTATCAGTTTTACCATCATTGTCAGTATCAACCCCCATTAAAGTGGTCACCAACTGGCCTAAACAACACGGAACAGGTTTTGCTCCGTTCTTGACTACCACATTTGTGCTGCAATATATAGCCCTCCCGCAAGCATATTTGATGGTATAAGATACTTTTGTATTCCCTATCGGATATACGCCGGAAATGTTGTTTCCATTAGATTTTGCATATGGCGAGTTGTTTGAAATCTCAAATTGGGCACCACATGAACCAGGCTGCACTATTAGTGGAGCAGACTCTAAAATACCATTCTGACAATCATAAGACTCAATAGCTATATCTGAAGGGCAGTTTACGACGGGAGGTGTATTATTAATCAGATAGATCACCTGGATATAGGAATAGATTTTATAGCCTGTGTATTGACTATACTGGCACCAATCCATTACTTTCCAGGTCCTCATTATTTTCTTGCACTGATCATTTACAGTGAATAGCATATCACTATAAGTTTTGCCCAACATGCCGCATTCTGAATAACCCCAGGTAGGAAAATTGTATGGAAAAGCCAATTGGTTAGGGCTCGACTGAGGATTACAACCGGACAATTCTACATCTTCCGGCCAGGTGATAATTGGCCCTCCCGGACCACTTGATGATACGAAAATGGTTTGCGTACATGAAAATGAATGCCATTGGTAATCTTCAACAGTCCAGGTTCGCGTGATATAGCCCTGGTTGCAACTATTCAAATAGTAATTTACGACTGGAGTACCTGCAGAAAACGTATAGTATCCATAAGTATAAGTTGCGTTTCCATAAATTGATAAATTCCAAATTTCGCTATGGCAATTAATCGATATATCGGGAGGACAGTTTATGGATAATGAAAGGGAGTTACTATCTTCAGTAGCGCGCATTGAATAGGACAATGCCAACATGAAAAAAGCAATAAACAAGTATCGGTTTTTATTGGGTGTTGATTTCATTTTAAGAGACATTTAGAATTTAATTACATATTAAAACAAAATTACATATATTTTTAATTGATAGTATGTATTTTATATCAAATTCTAAAATAAATGGGTGGATTCCCTGATTGGATGTAGTGTAAATCTTTAGTCGTAGGTTTAATTAATATAGCTAATATCAATAGTTTTCAATGACAAAGTCTCTTATTTCTAATAGTCAAGTGAATTTGGGAAATAAAATGTAAATTTAGATTATCTTATTACACCTGAAGTTCCATTTGCTTATTGGATTCTGGTTTGAACTAGTAAAATCAAAATAGCTACAAGGAATTAGCCGAAAATAAAAAAGCCCTGATCTTTTAGCAAAATCAAGGCATTATTTTATCTGTACCGAAGGCGGGACTCGAACCCGCACACTATTGCTAGCACTGGATTTTGAGTCCAGCGTGTCTACCAATTCCACCACTTCGGCATATTTCAAATTGCAAGAGAATTATTCAACTTTTCAAACTCATTGCGGCGCAAATGTAGATATATTTTCATGAATCCGCAAAAGGTATCTGTTTTTTAAATAAATATCTCTGATTTTTTCCAAAGATGCTTGAGAGTCAGTTTCCTGCTCGATTAAATCAATAGCTTTATTTAATCCTGATTTTAGATGTAATTTTTTTTCTTCAATTTCTTTCAATATCCGTTCATATTTGTCTGCGTCAAAATCCATTTGCAGTTCAAATAACACTTCATTCAGATCCATCATTTCCATCAAAAATTCCTGGTCTAATTCCTGATTTTCTCCATTTCTCAACAAACCATAGGACTCCAGGATATACTTTAGTCTGAGATCTTCGTCTTTTAAAGTGTTGTAAGCTGTATTAATTTCGCTTGATTTAAGAAGTGCTTCTTCTTTCGCATCAGCTGTACCCAAAGTAAAATGGTCAGGATGTACCCATCTGCTGAGTTTATAAAAATTCTTTTTCAAAGCTACCAGATCAGGCCTGAAGCTAAAAGGAATTTCAAGAACTTTAAAATATACTAATTCCAATTAAAATAAGTGTTAAAACAATCTGGAGATATCAAGGCCCACTGCAAATATCATTAATCCAATAAGGAGAAAAAAGCCCACATAATTTACAACTTCCATAAATTTGTCCGACGGAACTTTGCCTGTAATGACTTCCCAAATCAAAAACATGACATACCCACCATCCAATGCAGGTATTGGCAACAGATTAAAAAAGGCCAGTAACACTGATAAACTTGCAGTAATATTCCAAAATACTCTCCAATCCCATCCGGTATCAAACATAGTAGCAATAGAGAATACACTACCCAGTGAATCTTTTGCTTTGATCTTGCCGCTGAATATCTGCCCAAATGCTTTGAGTTGGTCGCCAAGAAAGTTAACCGCCATAGACGCACCTTTTGTACATGAAGAGATGAGACCAAATTTTTCTGATGAAAATTCAAGCTGTTTCATCGCTATTCCAATCGTTCCCTTGTCAGTAATGGTAATTCCCTTTTTAATGGTGTCCTGGCCAGTGGAAGATATCAATGTAAAATTAACTTCTTTACCCTTATTGTCCTGTAGAATCTGTCTGAATTCATGTTGAAATGTGACAGGCTTATCATTTACAGCGATCACATTCATATCCGCTTTAATCCCGGCTTTGTCTGCTGGTCCATCAGGAGTAACCTCCATTATATTCATTAAGGTACGTGGGTAAAACAAATTCTTGCCCTTGTTTTCGTATTTCGTTAACTTAGAAACCAGTTCGGTCGGAACAGGTAATACGACCTCTCCGCCATTGCGTTCAACAGTTATTTCTTTGGCTTGATTTATAACTATTTCCTTGGTTACTGCACCGGCACTAAATTTTTTAATAGGGATACCACCAGCAGAAATAACTTTGTCACCATCCTTAAGACCTAATTCCATGCCCATAGAATCTACAACCATTCCATATTTAGCATCTTCGATTTTCAGGTAAGATTCACCCCAATAGTAAATCATGCCGGCAAATATGATAATTCCCAAAATGAAATTTACTGTAACTCCACCTATCATGATAATGAGTCTTTGCCATGCTTTTTTAGATCTGAATTCCCAGGGCTGGGGTGGCAATTTCATCTGCTCCTTATCCATGCTTTCATCAACCATTCCTGAAATCTTCACATAACCTCCAAATGGAATCCAGCCTATCCCCCACTCTGTATCACCTATTTTCTTTTTAACAAGGAAAATATGGATCAAAAAAAGATAAAATTTTTCTACTCTGGTCTTAAACCACTTTGCCGGCACATAGTGCCCGAATTCATGTAATACTACAAGTATTGATAAACTTAAAATTAATTGAAGTGCTAAACTTACCTTATCCATTTTTGGAATTTTATGATCTAATATTTATGTTTAAAGGAATGTAACGAACAAAGTTCTAACAATGTTTGTCTTTAAGCCCGCAAATTTAGATGTTTATTGCGGATTGCTTGCATACTTTACCTTCAAATACATAGCTTTATGAGAAATTTAGGATGAATGATTATATTTTATTCGACAGATGTGCGGGGAAACCTTGTTTACATAAAGGGTGAAGAGCACATCCATTGTACAAAAGTATTAAGAAATAAAGAAGGAGATACCATTAATGTGACAGATGGAAGAGGTAAGCTTTACATTTGTCGAATAGAGAAAATTTCAAAGTCGGAAACATCATGCTTCATTACAGGTGTGGAAGAAAGAATGGAATCTGATGCAAAATGTGCTATCGCGATAAGTCCGCTTAAAAATCCATCAAGATTGGAATGGTTTGTCGAAAAAGCGGTCGAAATCGGTATCTCAGAAATATATATTTTTAATAGTAAGCGTACTGAAAGAAAAAGTGTGAACAGGGATCGGTTGGATAAAATTATCATTTCCGCCATGAAACAATCTATGAACATTTGTCTTCCATACATCACTTTTGTTAATAATTTCAGTGACATTTTTATTAGCATCGCAAAATATGAAGGAAAATATATTGCCAGGTGTGAGTCTGATCCGCCACTTTTGACTGAGATCAGAAGTAAGCAAGAAAGTAATATTGTCCTGATCGGACCTGAAGGTGATTTTACTAAAGATGAAGCTGATCATGCCATTTCCCATGGCTTTACAGTGGTTTCTCTTGGTCCATCAAGACTCAGAACAGAAACTGCTGGAATCGTCGCTTTGAGTATGCTAAAGTACTGAAATAAAAAAACTTACAAAAAGGAAGATACATATTTTTCAGAAATCGTTTGTGCAAATAATTGCAGTATATAAGTATCCTGTTTTATTGACTTTATCCACTGCTTACCAACACGCCGGACTTCAGATAATTGCTGAGTGGAATCAATGTATGGTGTTAAACTTTGTTAATGTTGATTAATGAATCAATGAAGCTGCAAGGCAATTGGGGTGTTTATACTTATTTTCAATTAAATTTGTCATTATTAAAGACTTCAGCCAAATGGCAAAATATACATATCTGGCTTTTCTACTGCTATTTGTATCTTCTCTCTTTTTTTCATGCAAGGAACAGCATAAAATATATAGACAGGCTACGACAATAATTGAAGGGCAGATTACTTCAGCAAATTCAAATATAATTTCATTATATGGTGATGTTGATATAAAAAGTCCAATGAATCAGGATGGTAAGTTCAGGATTTCAACAGAACTTAATAAGGCGGGTATTTATAGCTTGTTGGTAGAAACTCAACCTATATATGTATTTATAGTACCCGGAGATAAAATTAGTATCACCGGTGATATCCGGACAATTGCTACCGAGGCTAAATTTGATGGTGACCATGTCAATGAAAACAATTATCTAGTCAGATTTGAAAGCCTTAAGCTGGAAACTCAACCTGAAAACCTGGATTCTTTTTTTACTCAACAAGAAGATGATTTTATAGCTACTGTAGAAAGCAGAACCACAAAATTAAATACTGACCAACAAGAATACCAAAAGAAGAACGGACTTTTTGATGGCGTGTTTGCTGATATGTTAGTGCATGAGATTGTGTATGACGAAGCCGTGGTTAAAATGAATTACCCTTCATACTTTAAGTATTTAAACCCTGAGAAGTCATTTAAGTTATCGGATACTTATGACAGTTTCCTGCAAAATATAGATACTGATTCTGAATCCAACTTAATGATTCCATCATACAAGAAATTTTCTTTTAATGTATCTGGAATTCAAAATTCAAAATAGCTCCATATCGGGTGCCAATCCTGCCTATATTAAAAAATTTAATTTTGTCCAAAAATCTTTTCAAAATAAGAAAGTAAAAGAAATTTTATTTTATGAGGTTATGAAACAATCAATTAATGAATCAATAAACGACGCGGAATTACTTATTTCGGACTATAACAAATTGCAGACAAACGAAGTGTATTTAGCCGAAATTAATGATATGATCAATAAGTGGTCTATTCTTCTAAAGGGTAAAAAGGCACCTCATTTTTCTTATAAAGCTTTAAATGGCAAAACCGTTAGAATAGAAGATCTTTTAGGTAAAGTAGTATATATTGATGTATGGGCTACCTGGTGCGTACCATGTCTGAGAGAACCCCCATTCCTTGAAAAGTTGCAGGAAGATCTTAAAAATAATGATATGACTTTTCTAAGTATTTCAATCGATAATGATCAAGTTGCCTGGCGATCAATGGTGAAAAATAAAAAGATGAAAGGAATACATTTGATTGCAGAAAATGATTGGAAATCAAATATAGTTGCTGATTATCTTATCACAGATATTCCAAGGTTTATCATTATAGGGCGAGATGGTAATATTATAAATTCAAATGCCCCAAGACCTTCATCGGAAAAAATAAGGTCTGAATTAACAGAAGCCTTAGGTAGTTAATCAGTTAAAGCCAAAAGAAACTAAATTCTGAATTCTCTCCACGTAATTCCTTGTTGATTAGTAACTCTCTGGCAAATTATTAAACCCGAATATTGTTATGATGCAGGGTGCTGAAATAAATTAAGCGAGATTCATTTTTCTAAGACTGTCAACAAATAATCTATTAAACAGGCAGGCTTTGGGTTATTTTTTTTCTGGAGCTCCTGACTTGTCCTTTTTAGTGCGGTGGGAATAATTTAGCCACCAATTTGTCCATTTTTGGAGTATGCTTTGACTTTACGGTGACGCTTTTATGGGTTATATGATTTAGGATTTGGCCATCTACTATTTTTTTTAGATGTGTGTATAACACATTGCATATTTGAAATTATTTCAATTGATCATTGCTTATAAACTAAAAATTTCAATTCTGATTATACTAGTTTTACTTTTTCTGCAGCAAAAACAACGGGCTTTTAACCTTTTCTCACGGCAAAAAACTGAAACAAAAATGCCGATCGGCTGTTTTGTTTCTTAAGCTTAAAAAAAGGCGGAAGACAACCCTCTTCCGAAAAAAGTACTTTCACCCTAATTATATTTTAACTTTTGATACACTAATATATGAACCGCTTTGGCTTTTGATGCGGTCATTACTTCCCTGATTTTCTTGCCAAAATACCACTTTAGTGCGGTAAAATTATGAAAATAAGTCATTATAATACTGATAATCAAGCATTTAAAATCGCACTAAATTTACTTGGGACAAGTCAGGAATTAATCTATTAAACAGGCAGGCTTTGGGTTATTTTTTTTCTGGAGCAGCCTTGGAAGAAGCATACTCTTCGTTTAGTCTTTTTACCGTGTCATCCGTAATGTCTATTGTATTTCTTCCATACATGACACTTCCTGTTGATCCCTTCATAAGAACCAGATCATATCCTTTTTCATCAGCAACTTTTGATAAGAACACATCGATTTTTTCTTGTAAATCTTTTTGGGTAGCTTGCAGTTGCTTATCCAGATCCAATGCTGAATTGTCTCTCTGCTTCATCAAAGATTCTTCTTCTCTCACCAAATCCTGCTGCTGACGTCCATATCTTTCTTCAATTTTTTTCAATTCAACCGGAGCTATCGTGTTGGCTTTTTGCTGAATTTCAGCTACATCCTGCTGAAATTTTGCAGCCCTTTTCCTGAAAGCTTCAAGTTTACCAGCAAGAGACTTTTCTGCTACTTTAGACTGTGCTTCCAGATCTGATTTTTTATCAAGGTATAGATTGTATTTACTTAATAAAGTATCAATATTGATATATACTATTTTGACAGAAGTTTCACCTTCGGCGGCAGCAACTACTTTGTTAGCTTGCTCAGAAGGCTTGTTGCAGGATATATAAAACAAGCACAAAACGAAGCTCGATGAAACTATTTTAGATTTAAAATTCATTTTTTACAAGTTTGATTTAAAAGAGCGACAAAAGTAATACTTTATTCAGTATTTCTCATTAAATAAATCTAATTGATACTATTTTATGCAAGCATATCCATCAATTCCTGCTCATTGAGATCAGCCCATTCATTATTTGCAATGATATCATCAGAAAGCATTTTCTTTTTATCCTGAAGTTTGAGAATTTTTTCTTCGACTGTATTTTTACTAATAAATCGAGTTACCATGACCGTTTTGTTCTGACCTATTCTATGTGCCCTTGCGATAGCTTGCTTTTCAACAAATGGATTCCACCATGGGTCAAGTATAAATACATATTCAGCTCCAGTCAGATTCAAGCCTGTGCCACCTGCTTTTATAGATAGTAAAAAAACAAGTGTTTCTTCCTTATTCTGGAAACTTCTGACTGAATTTTCTCTTTGTTCTGAATCCATCTCCCCACTTAGGGTCACATATCCTGTCTTGCACTCAATAAGCCATTTTTCAAGCAAATCCAGATGCTTTAAGAAACCTGAAAAAATTAAGACTTTGTGATTTGACTTGACTAGAGTTGTTATCATATCTTTAATATCTTCAAATTTTCCCGAATCACCAGAATAGTTTTTGTCCGAAATAAAAGGATGATTGGCAATTTGCCTGAGTTTAAGAAGTGATGTCAATACATGAAACTTAAAGTTCCCGACAGTTTTGGTCAATCCCAATAAATAGTTTCTTGCCGCAGACTTTTCTCTTTCATAGCATTTGGACTGATCGAACGACATTTCAGAAAAGTGAATTGTTTCTATCAATTCCGGGAGATCACTGGCTACTTGTTCTTTTGTTCTCCGTAAAATAAATGGCTCGACCAAAGTTTTCAATTCTGCAATTGCGATTGGGTCCCGATTATTTTCTATTGGAAATTTATAATTTTCTTTAAAAAATGAAAAAGATCCCAAAATTGAAGGGTTAATAAATTCCATTTGTGACCAAAGATCAGAAAGGGAGTTTTCTATCGGTGTACCGCTTAAAGATAGCCTGGATCTGGCTGTCAGATTATTTACAACTTGAAAAATCCTGGAACTCTTATTTCGAATTTGTTGACTCTCATCCAAAACTATGTATTGAAAATACAGGTCTTTAAAAATTGAAACATCAGAAATCAAAGTATGGTAAGTTGTAAGTATTACATCAAAAGTCAGAATTGTTTTTTGTGCCTTATGCCTTTTGTTTCCGACATATTTTAGCACGTGCAGAGTCGGAGCATATTTCTTAAATTCGGCATACCAGTTAAAAACTAATGAAGCGGGAAGTACAATCAATGCATTAAGCATTTGTTTCTTTTTATGAACAATATTTTCAAATAAGTTTAACTGAAATTGTTCATTATCCGGAATATCTGATTCTGGTATATTTTCTTTTGCATGGAGTAAAGCTGCTATAGTTTGTAAGGTTTTTCCAAGACCCATATCATCTGCAAGACAAGCTCCCTGATCATTTAGTCTGTGATTTACCAACCATGTTACACCTTCTACCTGATAAGTTCGGAGTGTAGCCCTTAGTTTTGATGATGGGTGATATTCAATATCAGAAATAGATAATATTGTTGTTGAAGATTGAAAGTTACATTTAGCATCAGAAATCAGAGAATGGTACTTTTTAGAAATTTTCCAGCATTCACTATTTTCTATGCTGAATTTAACCAAACTCTCAAACCTGGTAAAAAGCTCTTTTGGAAGGATAATAAATTGCTTATTGGAAATCTCAAAGAAAGGATCACTATTTCTAATGTGTCTGAATAACTTAGAGATTGGATAGGTTTCGCTGCCAATTACCAAAGTTCCTTTCAAATCAAACCAATCATTAACCAGCTCTATTCTTTCCTGAACTTTAATCTCATTAAATTGAATATTTTTCCCATCAATTTCAGGATTTTCAATTATAAGAAAAGTTGATAATTCATGATAATGTTTAGTGCTGAAGTGAATCAAATCATAAGTTTCAGTTCCGTAATCAATGTTACTATTTTCATTAACATACAACTTTAAATCGAGCAGTTTCCGGACCAGGTTATTTTCTTGTTCACTATTTCGGATGCATTGTCTTATTTTTATATTGTCATTCTGGTCAAATTCAATGGTATTTTTTCTTTTACCGGGATGACTATAATTCAATCTGAATTGTGAATAATCAAATACAATATCTCCAACCCATTTATTTCTGAAAATATCATATTTAAATACTAAAGTTGATTTTTGTAATTCAGTCACTTTTTCAATTATAAAACCTTCGGTTTCTATGTCAACACTACCTAAAAGGTCTTTAATAAATTGTTCAAAATAATTTCTGATAAGTTTTTCGGGAACAAATATGGATTCGTTTTTTAAAAAAGGTTTTAGCTTGGCGCTGTTGATATACTGAATTTCAATAATTTGCCTTCCTATAACTATCCAGGAAGGTCTATCGGTCAAAATCAAAACAGAATCATGGCATGGGATAATTTTAATGTCATTCAATCTTAATGATAAAGTGTATCTCAACCCGGTCTGAGTTTTAATAAAAAATAAGTCAGGAGAAGCTCTTTCATTTTCAAAGTTTAGTATTACATCGATTGCTTTGATACTCCGTTGAAGATCAAAACAAATATGCAACTTATGATCTTTTATTAAGGTTAAGTATCCAACCAATTTTTTATCCAGATAAGACTGCAATATTGATTTTGTAGTTTTATCTTCAAAAAGAGATGATAATTTAAGCTCTCGTTTACTTCCTCTGTTAAAATGATTTTCAAGTGATTTTGTATTCAGATCATTGCATATCGATAATAGTTTTTCGTGAACAGATTCTTTGATATCAATACCAAAGCTCAAAATGGTCTCAGGCAATGCCAAGGCTTCGATATAGGAAGGTTGTCCATCTTTGTCAATTTTGCATACAAAAGCATTTGGTAATACAATCTCTTGATTTTCTAATCCATATAAATTATAAACTATTGTATATTTTTCTATTGTTTCCGAATTACTCAATGCCTGTATTTTATATCTGCCGCAAATGTATAAAATGAAAAATACTTTAAGTGTAAATTAAACTGTGTCGGGAAAAATCTCTTTAAATGTTTAATTTTTAACATTATCTTATTTACTTTTGGCTAACATACCCAAACATAATATGAGATGAAAGATACAAAAATATTAATCACAGGAGCTAACGGGCAAATAGGAAGGGTTCTTACCGATGAATTAAGAAAAATTTATGGAACGAATGCAGTTTTGGCAACAGATATAACAAAACTTGCCGTCACGGTTGAGCCTTTTGAGTTTCTGGACATCTTAAATCATCAGAGGCTTAAAGAGATAGTCCACGACTGTTGTATAACACAAATTTACCATATGGCCGCTATTCTTTCTGCAAATGGAGAGTGGAATCCATTAAAAACATGGAATATAAATTTAAATGGATTACTGGCAATTCTGGACCTGGCCAGGGAACTGAAACTGGATCAAGTTTTTTTTCCGAGTACAATCGCCGTATTTGGTCAGACCACTCCAAGAAAACACACACACCAAAACGTCCCCTTGCTACCTTCAACAGTATATGGGATCAGCAAATCAACCGGTGAATTGTGGTGTAATTATTTTCATAGTAAATATGGCCTTGATGTCCGGTCAGTAAGATATCCGGGTATCATGGGTTGGCAATCTTTGCCGGCAGGTGGTACGACAGATTATGCAGTAGAAATATTTCATGCTGCCTTAAAACACAAGCATTACGATTGTTTTTTAGAATCTGACACACGACTACCCATGATGTATATGGCAGATGCAATTAAAGCTACTATTGACCTGATGAGCACACCCAATGAAAATATCTCAATCCGATATGGGTATAATCTGGCTGCGATGAGTTTTTACACCCGCCGAAATCGCAGATGAAATCCGAAAACATATCCCTGATTTTACTATTTCTTATAAGCCAGACTTCAGGCAGGAAATAGCGTCTTCGTGGTCTGAATCTATTGATGATTCGCAGGCAAGAAAGGATTGGAACTGGGTGCCTGAATATGATTTAAGTTCTATGACAAAAGATATGCTTTACCAACTTAATAATATTCTTTAAAATTGATCATTAAATTTAATAATAAATAAACCATGCTAAAGAATAGAGCACAAATCATAAATGATATAGCAACAGAACTTAGGGAATTAAAAGAAAGTGGCCTGTTTAAAGAAGAACGAATAATCACTTCTCCCCAAAATGCCATAATCAGGACATCAGCAGGTATTGAAGTCCTTAATTTTTGTGCCAACAATTATTTGGGGCTTTCTTCCCATCCCGAAGTGATTAAGGCAGGAAAATCAGCCATCGATTCTCATGGATTTGGAATGTCATCGGTAAGATTTATTTGTGGTACACAAGATATCCACAAAATTCTGGAGAAAAAAATAGCTTCATTTGTTGGACAGGAAGATGCGATATTATATGCAGCCGCTTTTGATGCAAATGGAGGACTTTTTGAGCCATTATTAAATGAAAATGATGCAATAATATCTGATATGCTTAATCATGCTTCCATTATAGACGGGATAAGATTGTGTAAGGCAAAAAGATATCGTTATGAAAATAATGATATGAATGACCTTGAAACAAAATTAATACTAGCCCGCGAAGAAGGAGCTCAAAGAGTTCTGATAGCGACAGACGGCGTATTTTCTATGGACGGTATTATTGCCCAGGTTGATAAAATTTGTGATCTGGCCGAAAAATATGAATCCCTGGTTATGGTAGATGATTGTCATGCAACAGGATTTGTGGGAAAAACAGGCCATGGGTCATCTGAACACAATGGTGCTTATGGCAGAGTGGATATCATAACTGGTACCTTTGGCAAAGCATTAGGAGGTGCATCCGGAGGATTTACAGCCGCCAAAAAGGAAATTGTGGAACTGCTGAGACAAAAATCAAGGCCTTATTTATTTTCCAATACTTTAGCGCCATCAATAGTGGGGGCATCTATCAAAGTGCTTGAATTGCTTAGTCAATCTACTGAATTGCGGGATAAACTGGAGATGAATACACAGCTTTTCCGTAAGGAAATGAAAAAAACCGGGTTTGACATAATAGAAGGAACACACCCGATAACACCGGTTATGCTTTATGATGCTCCTTTAGCCCAGAAATTTGCCAATGAATTATTAACTGAAGGCATTTACGTTATTGGCTTCTTTTTCCCGGTGGTGCCTATTGGCAAATCAAGGATACGAGTCCAGATAAGTGCAGCTCATGAAAAAGACCATATTTATAAAGCAGTGGAAGCATTTACGAAAGTAGGCAGGAGACTGGGAGTGATATAAATTGGGGGTTTGATCGATTCAATTTTTCAATAAGAAACTATCATTACAAACGTAGTCGAAAAAAGAACTTAAATTTATGAATGTTCAATTAAAATAAATTTGAAAAGATATCATCTATTTATAATTTCTGTATTTATTATATTATTGGTTATTTCTTTTATAGAAATTTTTCTGAACGATACAAAAGTAATTAAGCCGTTAAGTAAGCCGTGGGAATTTGCTATTCCAAATCAAAATATTCCTAACGGCTTGGTATCTTTAAGTGCCCGTGACTGTGGGATATGCCATATCAATCATTATAATGAATGGAAAAAATCAACTCATTCTCAGGCATGGAAGGATTTGCAGTTCCAGGCTGAGCTTAAAAAAGAATCCAGCCCGTTTATGTGCATAAACTGCCACATCCCACTCCAAAACCAACAGGAACATATTATTACAGGTCTGGAAAACGGAGACATTTATAAACCTGTAAAAGTAATCAATCCTAAGTTTGACCAAAATTTGCAGACGGAAGGTATCACCTGTGCATCATGTCATGTTAGAAATAATGTAATAATAGGGACAACAGGAAGCAATCTGGCCCCACATCCTGTGACTATGGACCCGGTCCATCTGTCAGAAAAACTTTGCATTAGTTGTCACAACGCATCAGCTGTTATCACACCTACTTTGGCTTGTACATTTGAAACCGGTGATGAGTGGAAATCGGAAATTCATTTTTTGGAAAAAAAGAACTGTATTAGGTGTCATATGCCTGAAATTTCAAGATCAGTTGTGGAAGGTTTCCAGTTAGAAAAGCCATTTTCATGCTTTCCCGGGTGCGGGCATTGCTAAATTTGATACATTACATGCCGAAAAGCTTGAAAGCCTACATTTTAGCTCATCAATTATAAGGAAAAACTATAAATGCCGAGACACCATTAAATACAAGATTTCTGTCATGAATGAGTTTGCCGGCCACAGAGTTCCAACTGGAGATCCTGAGAGGTTTATTACTATTGAATTGAATATTTCTAATGAAGATGGAATATCAGTAAAATCAAAAGAAAGCCAGAATCGGTGAGCACTGGCAATGGCATCCCAAAGCTTTAAAACTGGATGACAATAATTTAAATCCGGGTGAGACCAGAATTTTTTCTATCCAATACTTACCGGTTACGAAAGGAATATACCATCTTGAAGTGAAAGTCGAAAAGCACAGATTAACTCCGGAATCAGCAAGGTACAATAAATTAGGACCTGAATATCCGCTCTATATACAAGTTTACCAAAAGATTTATACGTTCAAAGTTATATAAAATAAACTTGGTATCTTTTTTATAAAAATAAGCAACACATTTTGAATCTTTGATTGATTGAAGCCTTAAGATGACGAATTAGTCAGTTGACATCTTCCATTTCAATATGAGCATAAAATGACAATAAATGTAAGGTGACATTTAGATTTCATTTTTCCTTTTCACAAGAAAATATTTCATGTAATACACTTTTAATTTTCCTTCCAGATGCAAAGTATCATTTGACAATCTTGAAATATCCATTTCAAAAGAATCTTCTGTATCAATCAGCAATTTGCCCCCCTTAATTACAAAGTCTTTAAATTCATCTTCACCAAATAAATTAGATTGTACCTTATTATCTTTGGTAAGGGAAACCAGGCATCCTTCATAAAGCCATTGGGTTTATTATTTATTTCGGAAGCATATACATCCCAGGTGCCCAGAATATTATTTTCCAAATTATTATCATTTGCTTTGCAGGAAAGTAGCAATAATATAATGGAAACAATTAAGGACTGATATTTCAATTTCTTCAATTTCAGTTAGATGTTCGATTAGTTACAAGAATTAAGAACAAAAATATATAATATAAACTATACTAATGAATTACAGGTATATATTATTTATGAATATATATATAAACCTGGATAGTAATGGTGTTAATATATCAGTGACAGAAGAATGAAAAAGGCTTACCCGAATCCGGATAAGCCTGAAATGTAAGATTGAGTTTTGAGTTTAATTATTGGACAGGTTGAATAAGATCACCTGAACTGCTTCCTGAAACCAGCATTGCTGTTATAATACATAATATAAATAAACTTGCTGCAAGTCCCCATGTTACCTTTTCAACAAAGTCTGTTGATTTAGCTGCGCCAAACATTTGATTTGCAGCAGTGCCACCCAATGATGAATCAATTCCACCTCCTTTTGGATTTTGAATTAGAACAATTGCCATCAGCAAAACACAGTTTATAGCTATCAATACGGTTAATATAGTTGTCATTTTTACTAAATTTTTATAATCTGATTTATTTTTTCCGCAAAGTAAATACTTTTTTCCGGATATTTAATCATAAGCAGCTCATACATTTTTTTTGCTTCGTCGAGATGACCCTGAGTAACGAGCAATTCTGCTAGCGGTTCAGATAAAATATTCGCTGATTTTTTAATTGATCTGTTTGCAGCTTCGTCAAAAGCTTTCTTTTTGGCGATTTTTTGCTCCTTTTTAATTTTCTTTTCAATATCATCAGATTTAAAAGACAAAAGCCATTGAGAATAAGGGGATATACCACTATATTCATTGAGTTTATACTTATTCTTCTTTCTGCTTTTTTTCCTGGTTTTTCTATTTGATTTTTCGAGTTCTTCGATTTGAATTTGAGGAGTATCTATTGTTTCATTTTCGGGGTATTCTTTTATTAATATCACAGTATTCTGATCTATTTCTTCATCAGCTTTAATAGTTTCTGTGGCATTGGTAAGCTCAACTTGTAAGTTTTGATTATCATTCTTCAAAGGTAATATTTCATCCACTATTTCCAGGCTTTTGGGCGCCTTGATGTGATTCATAGTTCCTCTTAATTGTTCAATGGTCATACTATTCTGATCATCCTGAATCAACTGATGCACAAAAGTTCGATCATTTATATAAAGGAGCAACTCGTGACTCTCATTGATCCCCATCTTTTTTGAAAGAATAATTCTGGGAATAATATCTATGGGATTAGCTAATATTGCTTCCTCCAGCTCCGTAATACTGAAAGTATCCGGATTTGCCCTGATATCAAAAACTTGGTTTGGGTTAGAGTTCATATGGCCGCAAAGGTAGCCAATAAATAGAGCAATAATTTCATATTCAAATAAGATTTTATATCATCTGATAATATTTTTATTCAAAGGAAGCAATATTCGCAGATTGGTTTCACTATTCTTTTTAGCCATCACAAACATCCTGGCGTATTAAATAACATATTACTCCGTAGATTGATGTTATCTTGGACAAATCTCCTTTTGTCCGTTCTCATAAAATAAATTGTTAAAAACCGAATGCGAATAAAATTATATAAAAATAGATCCACGTAATTATTATAGCTTTCCATGCGAACTTCAAAGTGATAAAAAAAATGCAAATATGGCACCGACGATCTGAATTCTTCGTTCCATTAGGCTTAATTATATCGTCAAAATATCCGAATAAAACAAAGAGAGCTTATTAATATAATTTTATTGTCACTTTATAATTTCAATAAAAACTTATAAAATCAACTCATGCCAAATGCAATTTATTGGCTTGTTATGAATTATTTCTTGAAAAGTATTTTTCTGACTGAAATTACATTTCCTCAATACATTTTGAGATTGTAAATTATCCATATGTGTAATGGCGTATAAAGCATCGGCATCTATGATGGCTTTTGCGTAATTAATCCAAGCATTTGCTGATTCGTATGCATATCCATGTCCCCAGAAATTTTGTCTGATTCTATATCCTATATCATAATAATTTATGTGGCTATTGGTCATTTTATCTATAAATTTGAGACCTGACCAGCCGATAAATTCTTCGGAATATTTTGAGATAATTGCCCATCTCGCTATCCCAAACTTGTCATACTGTTCTAATAGCATCTCAATTATTTTAATTGCTTCACTTTTAGTATTAATAGGTTTATCGCCCAAATACCTATGAACTTCCGGATCAGAATCCAAAGCAAACATCCCGTCTGAATCATTTAATGAAACTGGCCGCAAAATCAATCTTTCAGTTTCAAGAATATTAGAATTGTCCATATAATCTAAAATATTTATAAAAATAGAATTTTATATTGAAGTATAAAAATTTAGTTAAATAAACGTTTGGATACCAATTGACTGATCGACATTGTGTACTTTTGTTGTTAATTTAATTAAATAAGATCAATTGCATATGTACTTAAAAAAAACATCCTTTACTATAATTCTAATGTGTATAATTATGGGAATCACCTATAATGCAGATGCACAAGTTAGAAAAAGAACTACATCCAAAAAGAAAACTAAAGAAAAAACAGAGCAGGTCAGTCTATTGGATAAAATAAACCCTGAAATCAAATTTGGGAATTTAGGATTCTTTAATGGTCTGGCTATTTCAACAAAAGTCAATGCCGGATTTAAAGTTAGCAACAGATTTAGTTTCGGAGCAGGTGGTAAACTATATTATGATCAATCATCGGTTGTTGGACCTGATCCTTCCATTACTGATTTAGGCGGATTTTTGTATGGTCGTGCCAAAATTACAAATGAAATCTATTTTCAAGCAGAATATGCACTTATGAAATACGGTGCTGACCCGGTGGGATATAACTTCAGGGGCCTTCGTGAAGATCAGAAAGTTAATTTCCCCTTGGTAGGCCTTGGATACTGTAGTGGATTAGGGAAATGGCGATTTGGAATTGAACTCCTTTATGTTACGAATGAATTAGCCAGAGATTATCAGAATTCTGTGGTCGAATATTGGTTTGGAGCGTCATATAATTTTTAATATTTATTTAGAACTTGAATGGTTAAAATTGGAAAAACCGAATTAGGTGACTTTCCGTTATTACTTGCACCTATGGAAGATGTGAGTGATCCGCCTTTTAGATCTGTCTGCAAAGAACAGGGTTGTGACTTGATGTACACAGAGTTTATATCTGTGGAGGGGCTCATTAGAGATGCAGCAAAAAGTGTTCAGAAACTTGATATTTATGAAGAAGAACGACCAATAGGAATACAAATATTCGGGGCGGAAATTGAATCAATGGGAAAGGCTGCTGAACTCGTTGAAGAAGCAAAACCGGAACTTCTTGATATTAATTTTGGATGTCCGGTAAAAAAAGTAGTTTGTAAAATGGCTGGAGCAGGAATACTTCAGGACATACCAAAAATGATCCGACTCACCGAGAAAGTAGTTAAATCAACTAATTTGCCGGTCACTGTTAAAACCCGGCTTGGGTGGGATGAAAACTCATTGAATATCGAAGAAGTAGCTGAACGGTTGCAGGACATTGGGATTCAAGCATTGTCTATTCACGGCAGAACCCGCAAACAAATGTACAAAGGGGAAGCCGATTGGTCTTTGATAGGTAAGGTTAAAAATAATCCAAGAATCCATATCCCGATATTTGGTAATGGGGATATAGATACACCTCTGAAAGCGAAGGAATATAAGGAAAGATATGGCGTTGACGGAATTATGATAGGGAGGGCTAGCATAGGTTATCCATGGATTTTCCGGGATATTAAACAATTTTTATCTCAAGGTACAATTCCTGATTCTCCATCCATAGAAGAAAGAGTTGAAATTGCCAGAAAGCACTTAAATAAGTCAATTGAGTGGAAAGGTGAACGAATAGGGATAGTAGAGATGAGAAGGCATTATACAAATTATTTCAGAGATTTGCCTGGAGTTAAAGAATTCAGATCAAGGCTTGTTTCTGAAATGGAAGGTAATAAAATACATGAAATATTGGATGAAATGATATCATATTACATGGCAGAACCGGTTATTTATTAATTTTTGTGATAGACCATGGTATTCAACATTAAGCCATTTGAACGGAAAATATTTGAATTGATTCAGTTATCAGCGACTGAATTGGGAGTTCAGGTGTATATTGTTGGAGGATATGTTCGTGACAGACTATTAGCAAGAGAATCAAATGACCTTGATGTAGTTTGTGTGGGCGACGGCATAGCATTGGCAGAAAAACTTGCATCCAAACTCAGGCCATTGCCTTATATAGCTTTTTACAAGAGATTTGGGACAGCTATGATTCGTCATAAAGATTTGGAAATCGAATTTGTTGGTGCCAGAAAAGAATCCTATAGTTTGGATAGCAGAAAGCCCGCCGTTGAAAACGGGTCGCTCGAAGATGATCAGAATCGCCGTGACTTTACTATTAACGCACTGGCTTTAAGCTTGAATAATGAAGATTACGGCAAAATTATTGACTCATTCAATGGTTTCCACGATCTTGAAAATAAAATAATCCGAACCCCTCTGGATCCGGATAAGACTTTTTCAGACGATCCCCTTCGCATGATCAGGGCTATAAGGTTTGCTACTCAACTTGATTTTAATATAGAATCTTCCACATTAAACTCAATAGTTAAAAATAAACATAGGATTAGTATTGTTTCAAAAGAAAGAATTTGCACTGAACTGGAAAAAATAATATCTTCAGACAGACCATCAAAAGGATTTAAATTGTTATTTGATACAGGTCTTTTACAAATAATTTTTCCTGAAATGGCAGCCCTATACGGAGTGGAAGTGAAGAATAATTTAGGACATAAAGATAATTTTTATCACACACTTGAAGTATTGGAAAATATTTCTAAAGATACAAAAAACCTATGGCTTAGGTGGGCGGCAATTCTTCATGATATTGCTAAACCGCCTACAAAGAGATTTGACCCCAATTTGGGCTGGACATTTCATGGGCATGAAGCATTAGGTGCTGCAATGGTTCCCAGAATATTTAAAAGGATGAAATTGCCTTTGGACAGCAAAATGAAATATGTTCAGAAACTCGTTTTATTGCACCTAAGGCCCATCGCACTCACCAATGATAACATCACTGATTCCGCAGTCCGAAGGTTGCTTTTTGAAGCTGGAAACGATATTGACGACTTAATGGTGCTTTGTAAAGCAGATATTACGTCCAAAAATGAAGGAAAGGTCAATAGATATAAAGAGAACTACAATATATTAAGAGAAAAGCTTAAAGAGGTGGAAAAAAAAGATCATCTTAGAAACTGGCAACCACCTATTTCAGGTGATGACATTATGAAAATTTTTAAACTGCCTCCATCCAGGGATGTTGGAATTTTAAAAACAGCCATCCGGGAAGCCATCCTCGATGGTGAAGTCGAAAACAATTATGAAAGTGCTTATGCGTACATGATGAAAAAAGCAAGGGAGTTAGATATGATAAAATGATATTAAAGGATGGACTACAAAGAATTTTTTAGTTTCACAAAACAGGAACGTCGGGGTATTATTGGTTTTATTATTATTTGTACTTCTGTAACTTTGATGGTTAAAATATGGCCTTTTAAAAAGGCTAACCCGCCGGAGATTTTGAAAAACTATAAAGTTGGTATTGATTCAGTTGAAACTTCCAGCGAAATGAATGACAACGATTCATTTTTATATCTTTTTGTAAAAAGTGATAGGAGTCAAACACAGGCTATGAAACAAAAATTTTCTTTTGATCCGAATGTGATTGGAATAGATTCACTTTATTTACTGGGATTTAATAAATATGGAGCCAAAAGCCTTATAAATTATCGGACAAAGGGCGGAACAATCTACAATAGTGAAAAATTCAAATCAATTTTTGGAATAGATACGATCATCGTAAATGAATTGGAAGGTCTTATAAAGTATCCACCTAAACCTAAGTTCGATTATTCTGATAATGATCAGAATATAAGACAAGGAAAATCTGAAATAGAAAAACCATTGCTAATTGTAGAATTGAATAGCGCGGATAGTATGGAATTAGTAAATATAAATGGTATTGGCCCGATTACGGCTTCTATGATACTGAAGATGCGAAACAGGACTGGAGGTTTTATTGACATCAGGCAACTGATAGAATTTAAACTTATAAGAGATAGTATGTTTCAGATCATTCAGCCTCAAATTACTATAAATCCAGGGCTGATTAAGAAAATAAATTTAAATACCGCCGAATACAGTACATTTGTTAAACATCCATACTTTTCGTCAGAAACTGCCAATTCCATTTTGAAATACAGAAAACAGCACGGAAGTTTTACTGACCCGCGGCAGATCAGTAGAATTATATCTCTGAAAGAAGAAACTGGAATCAAAATACTTCCTTATTTATCTATAGAATAGAATATTTAAGGAGTTGATAATTTTTTAAGATCTTTTTTTAAGATAGTAAAGACTTCAGTATCTAAAAATTTTCCTTCCCAAAAAACATTTTCTCTAATATGGCCATCCCTCTCAAAACCATTCTTTCGCAGCACACGTGCCGATACAATATTTTCAGGATCAATTAAAGCTTCTATAGAATTGAAGCCTAATGTATAAAATGCATATTGTATCACTGTGCGAATGGATTCTGTAATGAAGCCCTTGTTATGATATTCCCCTAATATCATATATCCTAATTCGGCGCGAAAATCTTCAGGCTTTATTCTATAAAAACCTATTGTTCCAATCAATTTGCTTTGTCCAATCTCTGTAATTGCCCAATTGATTGCTTCGTTTCTGGCTGTAAGTGAATGTATTTGCTCAATGTGATCTATGGCATCTTGCTTACAATTTACCATCGGCCTGGGAATATATTTCATCAATTCCGGGTCAGAACGAAGCTCAAATATTTCATTTACATCAAGCAATGATAGTTCTCTGAATTCTAATCTGCCTGAACTAAGAACAGGAAAAGTTTCAAAGTCAACGGTCATCATCTTATGAATGTGGTAATGAACGAATTGGAAGATTAAATAAGTACATTTTCTACAATTTCCAAACCGTAACCTATTAATCCTATTCTTTTTCTTTTATGGTTGGAAATGAGTCTGATCTTTGACACACCCAGTTCTCTAAGTATCTGAGCTCCAGTTCCAAAATCTCTCTGCTCCTCTGATAGACGAAGATTTGAATTGGGTTTATTGTCGAGAGATCTGAGTTTATCCAATATTGAATCTGAAACTTCTCCGTGTCTCATAAATAATAAGATCCCCTTTCTGTTTTCAGATATATGTTGAAGTGACATAGATAATTGCTCTGCATATCCGTCAAATAAAATTCCCAGGATATCACCTGTTTCAGTATTGGAATGCACTCTTACTAATGTTGGTTCATTTTTTAGTACATTTCCCATAATAAATGCAAGATGTATATCACCTGTAGTAATTTGACGGAAAGCTTTAACAGTAAACAAACCAAATGGAGTTTGAATTTCTGTTTCAAATTCCATATTTACCAGTCTTTCCGTTTGCATTCGGAATGCAACCAGATCCTTTATAGAAACTATTTTTATATCCAGATTCTTGCCAATTTCAACCAACTGAGGTAGCCTTGCCATTGAACCATCTTCATTGAGTATCTCTACCAAAACACCCGCCGGATAACAACCAGCAAGTCTTGCCAAATCAATGGCAGCTTCAGTGTGTCCTGTTCTTCTTAATACGCCTCCTTCCTTTGATATTAAAGGAAAAATATGGCCCGGTCTGGCAAAATCTTCCGGTTTTGTATCCACATTTACCAACGCTTTAATTCCCGTAGATCTGTCATAAGCAGAGATTCCGGTAGTACATCCATGCCCAATCAAATCAATAGACACCGTAAAAGCTGTATTATGCATGGCAGTATTAGCCTTAACCATAAGATCAAGATTCAACTCTTTAGCTCTTTGCTCCAGTATGGGTGTACATATCAATCCTCTGCCATATTTGGACATAAAATTGATGAGCTCAGGACTTATTTTTTCTGCAGCACAAATAAAATCTCCCTCATTTTCCCTATCTTCGTCATCTACAACTATGACAATTTTTCCATTGCGAATATCATCAATTGCCTCTTCAATAGTATTTAATTGAATACTTTTTACTTTTTGTTCCTCTACTAGCATGTGTATGATTTAAGTTTTTGCAAAAATAGAACTTAATAAGTTACCTTTTTGTTTCCAGTCAAATTTTTGAATTACAAAAACTTTCCCTTTCCGCATGATTTCTTCATATTTTTGTTCATTGGTAAGCAAAGTTTGAATGGCTACTACAAATTCTTCTGGAGCTTCAGCAATCAATATTTCTTCATTTGGGCTTGCTTCAATTGCATTGTTAACGGCAGCCGTGGTTACACAAGGTATGCCTAGGGATAGGGCTTCAAGTATTTTATTTTGCTGTCCCGTTCCAGACCACATAGGTGCTACAAAAACTCTTCCTGAAAGGTAAGATTCCCGTATATCCTCAGACCAACCTGATACTTGAACTTTTGAAGATGTAAGTGCCAGGACCCTTGAATCAGGACTAGCTCCTGAGATAAGAAGTCGATAATGTGAGGGGAGCAAAGGCATAATTTTATTTACCAAATATTCTGCGCACTCAATATTTGGCAAATAAGACATATTGCCTATGAAGACCAGTTCATAAATTCGCTCTTTCGATATAAGACATTCTGTAAAATATTGGTCTATGCCATTTCCGACTACAATTATATTTGATGCACCATCAAATTTGAGAAGGTTCTTATCTTGTTGGGAAATGATTGTCAGATTATTAAATTTTTTGGAAACCGAAGCTTCATAATCTATCATGCGCATACCTTCAATTCTATAGAATAACGAGAGTGGAAATCGCACAATATTTGCCCGCCTAAGCATACTGATGCCAAAACTATCCATATAGTCAAGTGTTTTTTTAACCGGCAAATCCTTTGCATATTCAGCCATTCTCGTCAATTGACAATAACAATGATCTGGTTTGAGCTCATTACAAATTCGGTTAATATTTTTTTTTATCGTAGAACTATAGAACCACGCAATTTGAACAGGACGTCGCGAAAATAAAGACTTTATTACTGATACATATCTTTCAAATGGTTTGATGGTAATGGTAGTAATACTTGCTGTATATGCAGCAACTTTCTCAAGCCATCCCGATTCCGGATCTTCTTCCAGGATACTTACCAAGTGGATTTCGTGGGAAGAACTCAATACCTTTATCTGGTGAAAAGCCCTCAGTTTATCACCTTTTTCGAGTGGATAAGGAAACCGGGAAGTAAGGAAAAGTATTCTCACTACCTGTTTCAGTTATTATATTGAAAACTGATTGCCGGCGAATTCCCCAATCTATCCTGAAGAGCAACTGCTGTTGACATCTTATAATTTTCTCTAAAGGATAGCCGAATGCCAAAACTGTAGAATTCGGCGACAGGATTTATTCCAAGATTTATCTGCATTTCATTTATTAACTGATATGACAGTCCTAATTTATATTCGGCCTCTCTGTAAATAAGTTTATCGACTTCTGCTAATAAAAAAACTTTCCCAGAAGGCTTATACATGATGCCAATCCTAAAACGTGTACCAATATCAGTGGTTTCGTTAACTTCAATTTTACCGGGACTAAAAATGTGAGTGGCCAGACTAAATTCTTTATTGAGCTTTATTTGCATTCCCATTTCGAATGAAATCAGGTTCTTGCTTCCAATTTTTTCAATATTATATCTCAGAAGGTCAAACTGTCCGCCTAATGAAACTCCCGGACTTAGACGACGTGAATAAGCTAATGCAAATTTTTGCTCATTATATTCTGCAAATCCAAAATTGGAAAGTAGAATACCAACCGTTCCGAAATTAAGTGTTTTAGCACCCACAATGGAAATATTTGTTAATTCTTCGAGGTTAAATCTTCTTTCAGCACTAATGTCTAAAGCATAGTTTTTAATGTCTGAAAGGCCGGCCTGATTCATATAAATGGATTCAATACCTGAGATATTGACTCCTGCCCTTCCATAACCTAAAAAATTGGCGCCACCTATGGTAGTAAAGCCGGATTGACTTATAAGAGCACCACTGCAAAGAAAAACCAGGAAGCAAATCAACTTTATTTTCACAGGTAGCTATTTAAAATTAAGTTTAAAAGTACAAAACATACTACATTTGGATTTATTTTTCTTAGAATATTATCCATCTTATGATAAATAAATCAGACACACCAATTCCCGGAGTTTATTTAAGACAAGCAAAAGATGCTGATTCTCCTGAGCTTAGGACGCTCATTTTTGATATTCTAAAAAATTATGGATTGAATGTGGATCCGCTTTCTACTGATAAAGATTTGTATGAAATTGAAACCTATTATCCTGAAGGGCATTTTTGGGTTTTAACCAATAATACCGGGACAATATTAGGTAGCTTTGCCTTGTTCCATTCAGAAAATGGGAGAGTAGAAGTCAGGAAAATGTATTTTGATCCTTCGCTAAGAAATAAAGGATTAGGCAAATGGGCTTTGAAGTACCTTGAGACAATTGCCAGACAAGCCGGTTATAATGCATTATTACTGGACACTGCGTCTGTTTTAACTGAAGCTATAGGTTTGTATAAAGGATTCGGATTTGAAATAACTGAAGGAAAATGCCATTCAGAAAGATGTGATATCACTATGCTCAAAAGACTGAAATAATCTTAATATTACCTTTTTATGAATAAGTATTACAATAAGCTCTTAAAGCGCGGTCTTTTAGGAGCTATATTTCCATATCTTTCGATTTTAGCTTTTTCGTAATCACTGAAATTTCCTTCAAAAAATACGACTTGTGAATTATTTTCAAATGCCATTATATGTGTGGCCAACCTGTCTATAAACCACCTATCGTGCGAAATAACTAAAACGCATCCTGCAAAATTTTCAATGGCTTCCTCCAATGCCCTCAATGTATTGATATCTATGTCATTGGTAGGTTCATCCAATAAAAGTACATTTCCACCTTCCTTGAGCGTCATGGCGAGATGAACTCTGTTTCTTTCGCCACCAGAAAGGACGCCAACTTTTTTTTGTTGGTCAGATCCTGAAATGTTAAACTTACTCAGATATGCCCTTACATTGATTTGTGTCTTTCCGACCATGATCATCTCCTGCCCTTTTCCTACGGCTTCCATTACCGTCACATCAGGTTTCAAGTCTGAATGAGACTGATCGACGTAACTCAGATGGACCGTATCTCCAACAGTGATTGATCCGCTATCAGCCGATTCTGTCCCCATGATCATACGAAAAAGGGTTGATTTACCGACGCCGTTTGGTCCGATAATCCCCATGATTGCATTTTTAGGAATAGAGCAAGCAAAATTATCTATTAATATTCTCTTACCATAGGCCTTAGAAATACCGTTAATCTCTATAACTTTGTCGCCAAGTCGGTCTCCCGGAGGTATGAACAGTTCCAGCTTAGCTTCTTTCACTTTTGCTTCTTCATTCTGTAGTCTATCATATGCTGAAAGCCTGGCCTTACCTTTGGATTGTCGTGCTTTAGGAGCCATGCGTACCCACTCGAGTTCGCGTTCCAATGTTTTTCGCCGCTTGGATTCCGTTTTTTCCTCCATAGCCAGTCTATTCGCTTTTTGCTCAAACCATAATAAATAATTTCCTTCCCACGGAATACCTTCTCCCCTATCCAATTCAAGTATCCATCCTGCGACATTGTCAAGAAAATACCGGTCATGTGTTACGGCAATAACCGTTCCCGGAAAACTTTTAAGGTATTGTTCAAGCCAAAGTACACTTTCTGCATCCAGGTGGTTAGTTGGCTCATCAAGCAGGAGTATATCGGGCTGGCTCAAAAGTAATCGACATAGTGCCACCCGGCGTTTTTCGCCACCGGAGCAAATATTGATTGATATGTCACCTTCAGGGCATCTGAGTGACTCCATAGCTGTCTCGAGCTTATGATCGAGATTCCAGGCATCAAAATGTTCCATTTGTTCCATGAGTGCGCCCTGTATCTCGATTGCTTTCATCATCTCGTCATCATCAAGCGGCTCACATAATTTATTGTTGACATCTTCATAAGCTTTTATAATATCAACAATGTGCTGAACGCCTTCTTCAACTATCTGTCGGACTGTCTTTGAATCATCCAGATTTGGTTCCTGCTCGAGGTAACCTATTTTGTATTCTTTGTCAAATGTTACCTTTCCCTGAAAGTTAGTGTCGAGTCCTGCTATTATCTTGAGCAAACTCGACTTACCGGAACCATTTAAACCTAATACTCCAATTTTAGCACCGTAGAAAAAGGATAGCCATATATTTTTAAGAACTGTTTTTTGCGGAGGAAACGTTTTGGTAACACCCTCCATTGCGAATATTATTTTATTGTCAGCCATATTTTATATTTGTTCCACAAATTTAAGGTTGCAAAGATAAATTTATTTTAATCATTATTTTTTACCTTGTTTTGAATTATGTCAATACCTTAGCAATTGAAAATAACTTAATTTTTATTGGAACCAAATAGCATTTCATTCAATCGGAATATTAGTCCAAAAGGGTTAATAATGTTATGGGCTTTTGCAGAATCTGGTATTGGAGGTGTATTGCACGCACTTAAGCTTCCATTTACCGGAATTTTTGTTGGTGGTGTGGCAGTTATCAGCATTGCGCTATTAGCTTACTACTCTGGAGGGAGAAAAAATATATTAAAAGCACTTGCTATTGTATTATTAGTCAAACTTACTGTGAGTCCTCATTCTCCCTGGCAAGCTTATGTTGCTGTTCTATTTCAAGGCTATCTGGGCTACTTACTTTTTAAAAGCAATACTCATTATAATCTTAAATGCATGGTATTCAGCATTTTGTGCCTACTTGAGTCAGCTATTCAAAAAATATTACTGGCACTTTTGATTTACGGAATGCAGCTGATGGAAGCTGTTGATACTGCGGGAATTACTATAATCAAAGCAATGGGAATCAATGCAAACGGTTCAGTTGTTACCTTTATTTTCTGTACATACATATTCACCCACCTGCTTGTAGGCATTATCCTGGGTAAATGGATACCTAATATTCCAGAGCAGATAGATCTATTTGCTGATAAAATACCTATACAAGAAGTAAACGCTCATTTGTCTAAGCCAAAATATAATAACCTGAAGGCTATATTTGCAGGATTTTTTATCTTTATATTGATACTTTCAATTATAAAAATCCTGGTTCCAGATTTGAAAATATTAGATTTGGTATTTATTTTTATCAGATCATTTACTATTAGTCTTGGTTTGCTTTTTGTAATAGGTCCTTTTATTAAGTTTGCAATAATGAAATATGCTAAAAGCCGGACATTGTCAATGGACAATCAAGAATTGAATGCAATTATTCAGGATATGCCCAAATTTACCGATCAGGCATACACTTTATTTGTTTGGATAAATAAAACTTATTCGGGAGTTACCAAATTTAAAAATTTTTATTCTTGGTTTGTTATTGTTGTCCACAAAATTCAAGAATGATTAAAAACAAATTTATCATCCTGACTGGTCCAATAAAGTCCGGGAAAACAACTGTATTAATGGATAGTTTTGGCTCAAGAGATGATTGCGGTGGATTTCTTACCCTTGATATTAGTGGAAAACGGTTTTTCTACAGGATCGATGAAAAAGAATATTTTCCTTTTGAAATTGAAAGTGATAAAGAAAAAAAGGCACTCAATATTGGAACCTACACTTTTGATATGCAAATTTTTGATCTTGGTTGTTCAATGTTGAATAATGCATGGGAGATGAATTATAAATGCTTCGTCATTGACGAAATTGGCAAATTGGAAATAGCAAACCAAGGATTTGCTAAAGGATTAAACACTATGTATTCAAATATGAAAAGTAAAAACAAAATGATTGTCATATCTGTAATCAGAGATTATCTTCTTAAGGAAATTATAACGAAATATGGCATGGTTAACTCTATTATTTTGGATGTTGGGGATCCGGATTGCCAGAAAAAACTGGAAGCAATGATCAATTATGAAGAACATTCGAGTTAAATTGCTATAAATTTCCTTGCAACGTTATATATTAATTTGAGTTGTAATTTCGGAATCTGATTAAAACTAAACAATTCATTAAATATTAACTTAATATATAATGCTTTATATATCTTTGCAAAACTATTAATTTGTCTTATAATGGTTTTCAGAATTTCATTATTTTGTTTGTTATTAGTATGTTGTAGTTTTCATTCAACAAACGATGTTGGTAAAAAGATAGATTCTTTTAACGGTGTCCCAATTTATTATAACGGGCTTGAATTTACCAATGTATCCGGCAGAAGTATATCGGCTGACGGATACAATTTAGGCTTGAAATATCAGTGCGTCGAATTTGTTAAAAGGTATTATTTAGAGGTCTTTCATCATAAAATGCCTGACACCTTTGGCCATGCTAAAGACTATTTTGATCCTACACTAACCGATAGGGCTTTCAATAAAAAAAGGGGGTTAATGCAATATAGAAATGTCAGAGAATATAAACCTCAGGTCAATGACATTGTGGTATATGATTCGTATCCAGGAAATAATTATGGCCATGTTGCTATTATTTCTCGAGTAATGGAAACTGAAATAGAAATAGTACAACAAAATATGGGATTAAAAAGTCGGGCAAAAATTCCATTAGTTAATTTTTATCAGTATTGGACTATAGCTGATTATAGTATTTTAGGATGGTTACGGAAAGAATAATACGCTCTTTTTGAAACAACAGGTTCTAACGTTCTGTATTGGTTGTCCGAATTTATAACTCTGGATTATGATTGAAATTCATTTCCATTTTATTGAAATTGCCGGAAGTCATCAAGAGAATATTATAGTCAGAAAATTGTTTGCCATTAATATACTCATACAGCATTTTTTCATCCTTAAAAACTACAAGGTTGGGATGATCAAAAGAATCCTGAATAAATTTATCTTCTAATTCAGGCATTTTCTTCATTTGAAGGGTATGTTCATTGTAGAAAACAACAGCTGAATCAGCTGCTGAAAGTGTAGATTTGTAATTTGGTATAAAATCTTTGTTCAGGCTTGAAAAAGTATGCAATTCCACTACCGCAAGTAATTTTCTATTGCCAAACCATTCTTTAAAAGCGTTTGTTGTTGCCAATACTTTACTTGGCGCGTGCGCAAAATCAAGATACACTGCCCTATTCTTATCCCCTGCCAGTTTTTGCAATCTTTTATTGGCACCGGCAAAATCTTTAATTGCTACCAAAAACTCATTTTCTGTCATTCCCAAACTTTTACAAACCAACATGGCAGCATTCATGTTTCTCAGATTGTGAATTCCAATGATACTGACAGGAAATTCATTTCCATTAAAGATCACCCTTTTATCGCCATTTACTTCAAGATTGGAGTATGGTATAGAATTTTTATGATTTGAGTTTTGAATGATGCCCTTTAGCACTTTGTCCTGATTATAATATATCAATATACACTCTTCGTCCATAGTTTTTATGAATATGCGAAATTGATCTTTATAGATATCAAATGTTGGAAAAACATTCATATGATCCCAGGCGATACCTGTAATGACTGCTATATGTGGCTTATAATGATGGATTTTGGGCACTCTGTCAATCGGGCTGCTTAAATACTCGTCACCTTCTATTATGATAAGTGGAGCATCAGAAAGCTTAACCATTCTGTCAAAACCTTCTAACTGAGCTCCAACAAGGTAATCGAAATCAACTCCTTTTTTTTTCAGCACATGTAAAATCATGGCAGTAGTCGTTGTCTTTCCGTGACTACCAGCTATAACTATTCTTTTTTTATTTATTGAATGTCTGTAAATAAACTCCGGATATGAATATACAGGAATTTTAAGTTCTAACGCTTTTAGCAATTCAGGATTATCGGCTTTGGCATGCATTCCAAGTATTACAAAATCAATACTTTTAGTTATTCTATCTTCAGACCAGCCCGTGAATTCCGGAAGAATTCCGGAATTTTTCAACCTGGTAAGCGATGGTTCATATATCTCATCATCTGATCCCGTCACTTGATGACCCGCAGCATTCAAATCCAACGCAATATTGTGCATCGCTGCACCTCCGACAGCAATTAAATGTATTCGCATTTACTCTATATTTGGTCACAAATGTAGGGACGATATGCAAATTTGTCTAATAAATGTTAATCTTTACCTAAACATTTGGCAATTTTAATATTTAAGTGCATTATATTGATTCAATGTAATATTTTTGTGAAATAATCGTTTGTTAATAAAAATCTTAGGATACCATGAGTACTACTAAAATCAAATCAAAGGCAATATATATAGCAGCCTTGTTTATATTAACTGTTGCTTTCAGTTCGTGTAATCGGGGATATGGTTGTCCTTATGAGCTCAAGAGCTCAATCAATATATTACTTCCCAACTTTAAGTAATCAGATTGAAGATCGATTGGAATACTATCAACTCATTCGAATCATTAAGTGAAGCTTTAGATAAATCATATTTACAGAACATAATTATTTTTAAACACAGCACTACTTGCTCAATAAGCCACATGGCAAAAATGAGACTTGAGTCTGATTGGAATTTAGATGAAATTCCGACTTATTATCTGGATATAAAGCAATTCAGAAAGTTATCCGATTCTATTTCAGAAACATTAGAGATTCACCATGAGTCTCCCCAGATACTTTTGATAAGAAATGGCCAATGCACCTATGATGCTTCACACTTTGATATATCTGTAGAAGAAATCAATGAAACTATTGTCTGGCATAAAACCCAAAAATTTGCTTCAGATATGCAATGACGGATCACACACCATCATCTCAGAATCTTTCCATGTTACCTATCATTCCATACACGGAGCCATTACAGAGAGTAATGTAGTTTTTATCTGTGCGGGATTGGATTACTTTCAAAGTAAAAATATTAGAGAAATATCTATTTTTGAAATGGGTTTTGGCACTGGGCTAAATGCATTGCTCAGTTATCAGTGGGCAGAAAAGCACAAGGTTAAAATTCACTATCATACTATTGAAGCATATCCTTTAACTGATGAAATAATATCAAAACTGAATTACCCAGAAAAGCTTGGAGACCGGCTCGTTTTTAGACGCATTCATTGTAGTGATTGGAATGTGATGGTGCCAATCTCAGAGTATTTTGTATTGTACAAATATAATTCTGAAATTGAGTCGTTTCACCTGGAAGGTAAATTCGATGTGATATTTTATGATGCTTTTGGCCCTTCTACCCAACCTCATCTGTGGGACATTCCTGTTTTGTCAAAAATGTATTATGCTTTGGAATTAGGGGGGATTTTAGTTACTTACTGTGCTCAAGGGGCTTTTAAGAGGAATTTACGAATAATTGGATTTCAAGTTGAGTCTATTCCGGGTCCGCCTGGTAAGCGGGAAATAACCAGAGCTTCAAAAATGGCCGAAGATGAATTGTGATTTTTATGCATAAAAAAAGCGGATGTCCATTTTGTCCATGAACATCCGCTTAATTTAAAAATTATTTAATTATCTAATGGCCTGCGCTTTATCATTAAGCTTTTTTAATTGTCTTTTAATATTTTCAAGTGCATCATCAAATGAAGATTCAAAAGCTTTATCTGTATTAGTGGCAATTAGAGTACTTCCAGGGACATTGAGCTTTATTTCGATTACCTTGTCTTTGACCTGCCCTGAATTTTCTAATTTTAAATAAACTGTAGTCTGTAAGATTTTAGGATAAAATTTTTACAAGTTTTTGAAGTTTATCGCTGATATAATCTTTTAACCTTTGATCAGCTGTAAAATGAACTGTCTGAAATGTTACTTGCATTCTTCAAAAATTTTATGATGTGAATAATTAATTACTTTTGGATTAAAGATATATTAATATAACTAAATTACAAATCTTTTAGTTTGATAAATCCGGATATTAACTCAATATTAGTGTAAGTTTCGTCATTTCTGGATCACAGCTTAATGTTTAATAAAGTATTTTTTTTCTGATTTATCTAATTGACAATTGGTATGTTTATCTTTCATTTAATAATTCTGGGATGTGATTTCAAATATGTTTCTTTAAGTTTTGAAATACTATTGTGAGTATAAACCTGTGTTGCTGCCAAATTAGAGTGGCCCAATAATTCCTTTATAGCATTGAGTTCTGCCCCTCTGTCAAGCATATGGGTTGCAAAAGAATGCCTAAGCACATGAGGACTTTTTTTGCTCAATGTAGTGATGCATCCAAGTTTAGAAACTACTATTTTATGAACAAGTCGGGGATATATCCGCAATCCTTTTCCCGTCAGAATAAGGGCATTATTGTCTTCAATGTCAGTAAGATTCCTTGCTTTAAGATAATCATTAATTGATATTTTCAGAGATTCAGTCAGGGGAATACTTCGGATCTTATTTCCTTTTCCTTTTACTCTGATTTCATCTCTTTCCATGTTAATATCTGAAATATTGAGGCCTATAAGCTCAGATCTTCTAATCCCGGTACTATAAAGCAATTCAACAATAAATGTATTTCTGCTGTCCTCATACGAATCAATAATATCTTCGCTCACGGCATTTTTTTCTAAAAGTCTCGATATGTTAGCATCCTGCACTATTACAGGCAATTTTTTTGGCTTTTTGGGAGCCACTATTTTTATCATGGGATTTCTATCTATATGATCCCTTTTAAGCAACCATTTATAAAATGACCTCACGGC
The DNA here is from genome assembly GCA_016722285.1 of Saprospiraceae bacterium. GTDB lineage: Bacteria > Bacteroidota > Bacteroidia > Chitinophagales > Saprospiraceae > OLB9. The sequence goes on along the minus strand of JADKGI010000013.1, from coordinate 98,910 downwards.
TGAAATTTTTCTATTGACGGATGTTGCAGATATTTTTTGAGACATCATATTTACAATCCAGCTTCTGATGAATCTATGTTTAATATCACTGACAAAATGAATGTCAAACTCATTATCCATGAAAGAATTCAATTGAAGCAAGTCATTTTTATAAGAGTCACAAGTATGGACGCTGTATTTTTTTTCAATTCTCAGATGATCGATGAATGCCAGTATTAATTCCAATGTTTTCAAAAAAGCTATAAATTTTAACACAAATTAAATAAATATTTAATATGAAAGGAAATTTTTGTCAAAAACTTTTTCCTCTTCACCATAAATCATTCCAAAGTTACTTTCGAATTTTGACATAGTGAATGAAAAACCCGAAAAGAAAGTTTCAACGGAATCATATTTAGTATTTTTGATAATACTTTCCAAGCAAGATTCACCCATACTCGATGGCTCCAATCTTGCACAACTGAATAATAACAACAACTTGAATTTAGGTAACTCATCGAAGACAGGCATGGGATCAAAGCTATGATCCTCTTTTCAAAATGACTGTTGGGTCTATGTTTTTATATATTTGGCCAGAGACCATGGCCGATACCATCCCGGAAAGCACGTTATTTACACGATTTAAGGTCGAACTCAAGAATGAATGACTAAGAATAAAAAACTGTAACATTAGGAAAATGGAATTGAGTAAGTTCCATTTTTATTTCTGACTATCAATCCACTCCCTTATTAATGCGATCCCTTCCTCATGCGGTAGCTCTCGACCAATTTCAGGCATTCTTTCCTCTACTTTGTCAGAAATCATCCTAAAAAGCAAAATAGATTGTTCGGCCTTCCCAGGATGAATGACGTAATTTAGATTACCTGATCCATTTCCGGCTGCGACAGGACCCTTCCAAAATCCTAATTGCAGTGAGTCGCGATTATTGTATTCAAGATAAAGGCCGGAGTTTGCTGCTGACCCATGGCGACTATGGCAAGATGCACAATTGACTGCCAGATAAGCTCTTGCTCTACTATTCAAACTATTTACCATATCATCTATTTTAGGCCAGGAAGGGGCAGTGGAAACATTAGCCGTACTTAGGAATCCTGAAGACTGCCATTTTTCCAGTTGATTTCTTCTTCCTTCAGTATATGTATAATCTTTATTCAAATTATGAATTCGCGGACCAATTGGTATTAATTTACCATCAAAATTATGACAATTTTTACATTGGTTTTGATTAGGAACCAAATAATTAAGAGTTCGATTTTGACCTTTGATATTCGCTGTAATCTTTTGAGTGCCTCCTATTACTGTTCTTTTGGCATCCGTTTGTGTTTCATTCCATTCATATATTTCCGGCTGCCAGTCGTTTTCTCTTTTAATTAATAATCTTGTCTCGATATTATTTTGATTATTTTCTGAATTAAAAAAATAAAAATGCTTGATCAAGACTGTCCCTACAGGCATATCCAGAATTTCTGCCGTATCATATCGAATGGTGCTTCCTTCCGGCACATAAATGAATCGAAGCTTTGACGCATAATCACTAAACAAAGCAACATTCAGGTCGTAAGGCAATACTCCTGATACTTCATTGGCAGTCAGGCTCTTAATATCTCCTTCAAAAAAATGATATTCTGATAATAAATCATGGCCTTTGCCAGCTGGTACATTAACTGGGACAATTACCTTTTCTTCCTTTTGACACTGAGTAAACGAAAGAATTATTATGGTAACAAACGTAATGGGTATTGTTCTTCTCATTGATAATTAAAATTCATAAGTTTATAATCATTCCTTGAGGACATATTTTTCAATAACAACATAAAAAGAAAACTCATAACCAGAATCAAGAGAGGATTTAACATTTAACAGCAATTTAATATCCTATAATCTTTTAATGTTAGTTTCATTCTATTGGTTTGATCTATTCTCTTTTGTTGGACTAGCGATATTTAAATATTATTCTAAAAGTTACGATGGTTTTAGCCTAAAATGGAATAAACTTTACTTCCGGAAGTGGTGTCTTTGTGCATGTTTGGGCTGTACTGTTAGTTGTGATCGACTTAAAGCTTGTATCGCCAGCATTAAGATTTATAAAAGTAGAGGAAGTTTCTTTTATACAAATTGAATTGGGCGAAGATAATAAACCGTCGATAAGAATATGTGGTTGTTTTAAGCCATAGAGGAACAAAATAGTGAGAACGTCTTTTATTAAATCTGGCTGATCAACTCTGTTTACAGATCCTATCAAAGTGTTAGCATTGTCATGGATGTATATACCTGAAGGGAATGGATCATATTTAGCATCGTTAGGTTTTGAATTAAAAATAAGATAGTTGACTACCAATACACCGGCAAAAGTATTCTCTACCAACTTGTTATTAAATATTTCAACATTTTTTGTACTAAGTATCATACACCCGGTACCAACTGGTACATTAGCAACAATATTACCTTTGGGAGCAAAACTAATTCTATTATTATCATGAATATTGTTATTGTAAACCCTTGTACTGTTTCCATACTTGGTCAGCCCAGGTAGGTCAAAAACTAAAATACCGCCTGTGTTATCAAAAGCTTCATTGTCAAAAACATCAGCATTAGTTGAATTTTCAATCTCAATTCCAGCTACATTTCCTTCTGCGATACTGCTTTTAACTATGATCTTATCTGATTGGCCCACATATATACCTGCATCAGAAGCTCCATAAGCATAACATTTGTCGATATATACTTCTGAACAAAGTACCGGATATAATCCATATGCTCCATTTGCTTGCTTTGGGGTACCAGACCAAACAGTACCAACATTTACAAAACTTATTTTATTACAATCTCTGGCTTTTAGTGCGTCACCTTTAGAATCAAGGATAGTGATATCTTCAAATCTTATACTATTACTTTTGGAAATAAGCACGCCTTCTCCACCAGATGTCTGACCACTAAAGTCCAAAATCGTTTTATCCCTACCAGCTCCTTTGATGATTACTTTATTCTTACCATCCATTGATAATGTATTCGTAAATAAAAATTTACCTTCGCCGAATACAATCGTAAAATTTGAATCAACTTCAATAAAAGCAGTTTGTGCTTGAGATGCCGCAGTAGAACCTGCTGCGATATTAATAATTTTAGGTGCTTCGGTTGTATCATCTTTATTACATGATAAGTTTAACATTATTGAACAAGTGGCAAGCAAAAAAAAAACAATATGTTCTTAGAAACAGGAATGAATCTCATAGTAAAATTTAATTTTAAATCTTAATAAATATATTCTTTTTAAAGAGATCGCAATGTTACTATTATTTTAACTCAAAGTAAAAATATTTGTAAGTAAATTATATGTATTATTTAATTTTAGTCGGAGTGGTTTATTCGTTGATTGTCAAATCCAAAAATTCAGCATTATTTTCATAGTGAAAATTTGAGTATGCTTATATATATATTTTTCTTAGTAGCCATCTTGCAAATCTGATCTAATATTGATATCGGAATATTATTTATATAAAAAATTGAATTTGCAAAGCTATATTATAAACATGCTCTACTTTCTTCTTAAATTCACCTCCCATTTCCAGGCTGACTTCAGTGCATCTTTAAGACTTAGTTTAGCTATCCAACCTAAGACTTTATTGGCCTTAGTAGTATCCGCATAAGCAGAAACAACATCACCAATCCGTCTCCCAACTATTTGATAATTTAGTTTTTGACCTGAAACTTCTTCGAAAGCTTCTATAACTTCTAAAACTGAAGAACCTTGCCCTGTACCGATATTAAATACCTCGTAGTTGCTTTCATTTTCTCCATTGATGAGTCGCTTCAGAGCAGCAATGTGCGCATTTGCCAGATCCACAACGTGAATATAATCCCTAATACATGTACCATCAATGGTGGGATAATCATTTCCAAATACAGATAATTGTTGTCTTATACCGATAGCTGTCTGTGTGATAAACGGCACTAAGTTTTGGGGAGTTCCGATTGGCATTTCACCAATTTTTGAAGATTTGTGAGCACCAACAGGGTTAAAATACCTTAGAGAAATAGCTTTTAGATTAGGAACAATCTTGCATGTATCTCTGATAATTTCTTCCCCAATTTGTTTTGTATTTCCGTAGGGTGATTCAGCTTCTTTTATAGGTGCTGATTCTATAATTGGAAGTGAGTCTGCTTGTCCATATACTGTACATGAAGAACTAAATATGAAATTAGAATTTTCTTTTTTTTGAAGTTCTTGTAAAATATAAATCAGTGAATTCAGATTATTCTCATAATATAATAAAGGAAGCTGCACACTTTCGCCAACTGCCTTAGATGCTGCAAAATGTATAACACCGATTATATCAATGTGCTTTTTAAAAAACTCAACCACTGAAGATTTGTCTTTTAAGTCCAATAGTTCAAACATGGGCTTAATACCTGTGATCGATGATATCCTCTCCAAAACTTCAATAGATGAATTGGAAAGATTATCAATGATCACTACATCAAATCCTTCATTTTGGAGTTCAACAACCACATGAGAACCAATATATCCCAAACCACCGGTTACAAGAATTTTTTGGTTCATCGAATTAAACTTTATTTAGAAATATTCAATTTGAATGATTTACCAAAACAAGCAATAAAGTGTGGCAGTAATCAAACAAATAATGGTTGATACAATATTAAATAGTGGGGATGTTTTAAATAGCTCACCAGTTAATGAAATACCTTTTTCATCATCAGCTCCTTTATTTTGCAAATAACTGATGAGCATAATCACCAATATTGTGAAAACTGCTGTTAAACCCATTTGATGCATCCAGGGTTTTAGTGCCTCGATAGGTAGATATTTTAATGACAACGCAATAGGAATAGATAGCAATGCCCCCCAGATTGCTCCAGCGTTGGTTGTTTTCTTCCAGAATAATCCTAAGATAAATACGGCTAAAATACCTGGACTCACTATACCGGTCCATTCCTGAATAAATTGAAATGCCTGATCTATGCCTCCCAATAATGGCGCCATTATTACAGCAATAATTAATGCTACTAATGCGGAAATCCTTCCCACATTGACAGTAACCTTATCACCTGCGTTTTTATTGATATATTGCTTGTAAATATCCATAGTGAAGATGGTTGATGTAGAATTCAGCATCGAAGCCAGTGATGAAACAATTGCTGCTGCTAATGCTGCAAAAGCCACGCCTTTCAATCCAGTGGGTAAAAATTGTAACAACCACGGATATGCTTTGTCTGCTTGTTCAGTAGTAGGGATACTTAATTGTCCTGCATCTCCCAATGAAGCCATAATGCCGGGGTCATTTACCATCACAAAAGCTGCGATTCCAGGAATCACAACTATTAATGGAATAATTATTTTTAAACCGGCAGCAAGTAATATTCCTTTTTGTGCTTCCTTGATAGATTTTGCGGCTAAAGTCCGTTGTATTATATATTGATTGAATCCCCAGTAATAAATATTGGCTACCCACAATCCTCCCAAGAGCACCCAAATTCCGGGCAAGTTGAAATAATTGACATTGGAACTACCATCACTATTAAATTCGTCTAGTATCATATGAAATTTATCGGGAGCTTTATCCAGAACTTTAGCAAAACCCGCAAATACGCCCTCACCACCTGAAACAGTATTCAATGCTAAATAAGTGGTAGCTAATCCCCCTAATACTAAAAACACTACCTGAATGACGTCTGTCCAAGCAACAGCTGATAATCCACCATACAAAGAGTAAGCTGCAGCAAATAAAGCCAAACCTATGACAGCATACATCATATCAATGCCCATGATGGTTTCTATGGCCAGACCACCCAGATACAAAACAGTAGTTAGATTAACGAATACATATAACGCTATCCAAAATACTGCAAGAATGGTCTTCAGATTGGTCGAAAACCTCTTTTCTACAAACTCAGGAATGGTATAAAGACCTTTTTCAATAAAAATAGGCAAAAAGTATTTACCCACAATAAGCAAAGTGATAGCTGCCATCCATTCATAGGATGCGATGGCTAATCCTAATGCAAAACCGGATCCAGACATACCTATGAATTGTTCCGCAGAAATGTTTGCTGCAATTAATGATGTACCGATGGCCCACCACGGCAGTGATTTACTTGCCAAAAAGTAATCTTCCGCATTTTTTTCATGTCCTTCTTTATCCCGTGAGACCCACAATCCAACGCCTAATATTAATGAAGCATAAGCACCGAATACGGCATAATCCCAAAATTCAAATCCATTTGTCATATTTCGTAAGTTAGTTGATTAAGATTATAAATTTAAACATTGCAATAGTACTTTATTAAAGATTTATCTTTAAAATTTAAAAAGAACCAAATGTACAATAATGATTTTAAATTTCAATTAAATCACTATTCCATTTAGCTGCAATTTTAGCAGTTTTTTCATTTAACTAACCGTCCCGGTCTTCTGATAGAATTAAATCGCTATCTAAAATGATTCTGAATTCATTACTGATGATTTTATTTTCCCGGATTATCCAAAGGATGGTGTACCAACCCCCTAAATATTGGACAACTTGTTAATGAAATAATTAATAATAAATTGCTCTTTGACATCCGTTTTCAACAAATTCAACATTCCTAAATTTCCTGAAAGGGAAAATTTAGAACCATTGAATTGTGGAAAACACTTTCGTTTTTTGATCTGGTTCTCTTTAGTGCTTTGACCTCTTATCATGCTACTTTTTGTTTAGATAGGTTGTTGGCATCCAATAATGATACATCCACTTTTATCTCGGTACCTTTTTGCAACAAATAGTTGTATGGGCTAAGATACCCAATTCCTGAATGTATGCGCCTGAAGTTATAAAATTTAATAAATCTTGCAAACGTATCTGCCGCTTCTAATAGATTGTCAAACTCATATTTTGACAAATTACCCTTTCTATGATGCTGTGGTATGACTCTATATGTGCATTTTGTTCCGGCGTTGCTGGCTTAGTAAACTCTTGTATGACCTTCTTGCTCTTAAAATAACTCTGCACTTTTTGAGCCACCATTTGTGACCCATTATCGTTGCGTACATAAATATTCTCAGCCATAGAATATGCTCCAAATATCTTATCAAATAATTTGACTACGTCACCTTTGTTTACTTGCCAGGCGATATGTTGACCCAATACCCATCTGGAATATACATCTATGACGGTGATCAGCAGGGCATTCTTGCGCTTCCCTTTGATATATATGTATTTGATGTCAAACTCAAGATAACTAAAGTGTGCTAATGGTTTTGGAACTAACTCTTTGACCCACAGCCGCTTACTTAATTTAGGCTTTGTGGGGTGATTAAGTAATTTGTTCTCTTCCATCAGCCGATATACTTTCTTTGGACTTATAATATACCCACACTGTTGTCTGAGGGCATGTGTCGTCTTCAAATAACCGTAGTCCACAAATTCTTCACTCAGTATTTCCTTGATGTCAGATATTACTTCTTCATTGGTCGCCCAAGTCTGATCTTTCTTCATCGTATGACTACTTACTGGCCTGCCTTTAGACTTAATGCCTTGTGGCGGTTTGTAATAATAGGTACTCCTTGGTATCATCAAGTGCCTTAATACGGTATCCTGCGGATGTCACTCCTTCTATAAATTCTCGTGCCAACTTGATCTTCTCTTCCATGGTAGTTACTTTTTTTTTTTAATAGACGCTCCATCAGCATTATTTTCAATTCTTTATCCGCATTCATCTCCTTGAGCTGTTTATTCTCAGCGATGAGTTTCTTGTTCTCCCGTCTCAGCTCTGGGGCATGTAAGCCTTCAAGTGATGACTCTCCAATACTTTCTACCTTATCCAGCCACTTGTATATACTTGTGGTGGATACTTCATAATGCCGAGATGCTTCTAATACACCTTCTGCCTTGGCCTTGGAAATGACCGCTAACTTTTCGGATTTACTCCATGTTTTCCTGTGTGTTCCCATATTCACAAATTTATAAACTTTTTAGTTAAATTTGTGTCCAGCTATTTAAGGGGTTGAAAAGATGGTTGATAATTTTGTCATTATAAAATTAGTTTACAGCTTGGTTAATTTTATTCCATATCATTTATTATTTTAGTTCAAGTTTTTTAAAAAGTTAAAAAAATCTTTCTTCTGATGGCGTCAAGTTCTGAAATCACCACTTTTAACTATCCAGGGTTCTCACTTGAGAAATTATTTTTTTGACCAATATCATTCTTGGGGTTATACAATAAAGACTCTTTGGAGCTTTCTAACTTAGTATTTATTTCTGCGTTTATTACATTGGCTTAATAAAAAGGAATTAAAATTCCGTCACCCTTTCTAAGTTAGCTGTTCTTGGATTAACTTCAAGAATCAAAACATTTCTTCCAGAACAGCAGCCTATTATTACTTTTTGATATCGTTCACTTATTAATATTCTGGTTTATAGTCCATAAATAATGTATGAAATGATTGAAAGAAAGATCATTTGTGGGCATTTTAAAACCAGATAATATTCTTCTTAAATGCCAATTTTAATTCAGGGCAAGCATAGAAATGAGACAAAAGAACATATATTTGCAGGCGATTGTGGAGATAGTTACCACATATTTAAAAACTTGGTGTAACTGAAAAACCTTAAGAGTAAGATTCTTTTCATTTTCAATCAATTTATCATGAGAAAATTAATTCTGAACCTGATTATTGTTTTTACTGTCTTACTGACGGTTTCATCTTGTTACACTTTGTCTTATTCTGTAGGCAAAGGCGCCCAAAAAGGAATTGACGTTATTGAAAAAAACCATTATCTGATTTATGGACTGGCAGCTCTAAAAACTTCTGATCCAACAAAAATGGCCGGAGGTGCAGCTGATTACGATGTAACAATATCTCATACTTTTATTGATGGATTGTTAAATGCAATTACAGGAGGAATTTACACACCAACTACAACAAAAGTTACGAAATAATTGACTAATTTTATGAAACAAGGCAGGTATATATAAATATTTATTATACCTGCTTTTCTTATTTATAATATGAAACTAAGTCTATTTATTTTTGGTGTAATTTTATTGGTAACAGGCATCTACCAGATTACACAATTTATACTTGATTATAACTCACTAACTTCTTATGGCAGAGGTTATGTATGGGGATCTGCTATTTTGATTTTGATTGGAATAATTTTTATCTACTTAAGCAAAAAAATAAATGCGAAATAAGTAGTTATATAGCCGGTTCCTGCTGACTTAAACAATGAAAACTACCCAATCCCCATATCAAATCCCATGAGTCTATGCCGACAACACTTCTGTTATGAAAACAATCCTGCAAGATTTCTAATGCAAGAATATCATTTTTCTCATCTCTGAATGTTGGGACGATGACGCTATGATTCGAAATATAAAAATTTGCATATGATGCAGGGAGTCTTTGGTCTTTGTATATGACCGGATCCGGCATAGGAAGCTCGACGACATTTAATTGTTTGCCATCTAATAGCTTCATTTTTCTTAATTCTTTCAAATTTTGTTGAAGTAGCAGGTAATTTTCATCTTTTTTGTTTTTCTCAATTGCAGTCACTACCGTATCCTCATTCACAAATCGGGTTATGTCGTCAACATGGCCATCGGTGTCATCTCCTACAATACCATCCACTAACCATAAAATCTGCTGGACTCCGTAGAAATTCATCAGATATTTTTCAATCTCTTTCTTCGACAAATGTGGATTTCTGTTTTTATTTAACAGACATGCCGTTGTGGTGAGCAAAGTACCATTTCCATTAAAATCTACACTGCCTCCTTCCATAACAACCCCAGGATGAAAAACCCTTAACCCCAATGCATCACCAACAAGGCTTGGAATAATGTCATCCAGCTCGTAAGGAGGATACTTATTTCCCAAGCATTATATCCCCAATCGATTATAGCCTTCTCGTCAGATACAGGATTAATTATAAATGCCGGGCCGTGGTCCCTGCACCATGCATCGTTGGTGGGATGGTGAAAATAAGAAATGTTGTTCAGAGTGCGATCAAGATTATTCAACTTGACTGCAAAAGATGAATGAGCAATTTTGTTTCTGGCAAATTCCTCCATTTGGTAATCTGCCACATTTATTTTTACTTTCTGATGCTCAGCAATTCTAAGCACAAACTCACAGTAAGGATTGTAAATTGAATCAATTTTGCCGGGCCAGGATTCTTCATTATGTGGCCAGGATAACCACATAGCTTCCTGTGGATAAAATTCAGCCGGAAAATAAAATCCAAGCTCTGACGGAGTATTTTCAACCTTCATCAATAAATCTCCTTGTTATTGGCTGATAACTATCAATTCTTCTGTCTCTGAAAAATGGCCAATGAACTCTTAAAGAGTCTGCCTCAGCCAAATCCAATTCTACAGATGTAGTTTCTTCCATATCATGAGATGCATGATATAAGATCTTACCTTGACCATTGGCCACAAAGCTTCCTCCCCAGAATTTCATAGCCCCTTTTTGTTCAAAACCTACCCTATTTACGCTCACCACCGGAATTCCATTTGCTACAGCATGAGACCTTTGTATAATTTGCCACGCATTATACTGATCCAAATTAGTGTCTTCATCTTGAGATGATGCCCAACCTATGGCAGTAGGATAAAAAAGTATTTCTGCACCCATCAATGCTGTAATTCTGCTCGCTTCAGGATACCACTGATCCCAGCATATGAGAATACCAACTTTTGCAAATTTTGTCTCAAACACTTTATAACCAAGATCACCAGGAGTAAAATAAAATTTTTCATAAAATTCGGGGTCGTCGGGTATGTGCATTTTTCGATATTTGCCCTGATAAGACCCGTCAGCATCTATTACAGCCGTTGTATTGTGGTAAATACCCTGAGTTCTTTTTTCAAATAAAGAAGCAATAATTACGACACCAAGTTTTTTAGAAACCTTACAAAGAGCATCTGTTGATGGCCCTGGTATAGGTTCAGCAAGTTCAAAATTGTCATAATCTTCTGTATCACAAAAATATAAGGATGAAAACAATTCCTGCAGACAAATAATTTGTGCTCCCTGAGAAGCAGCTACTTCTATCTCATTGATAGCTTTATTTAGATTTAACGACTTCTCTTTATGACAAGTCATCTGTATCAAGCCAATTTTAACTTTTTTCATCATAAATCAGCCTTTACATATCATATAAAATTATTACAAATCAAATCCATTTTTAAAAAAATTGTTCGGAAAGATAAGAACATTTACCCGTTTTTAAAGTAAAGCAAAATATATTATGAATAATTGTAATGTTTTCTATTTGATTTCTTCAGCCTGATACACCATGTAATCAGTATCTCCCTGCCATGGAAATGCATTTACCAGCTCTTTGTAATGCAAGCGGATATTTTTTCCCTCCATGTTCTGAATTGTTGAATAAACTTCTGCATTATTGACAGAAAATTCAAATGTGCTTTGTTTATTCATTATAGCAGCTCCGGCCAATTGCAACTGACCTTCATAGGTTTTAAATATTTTTCCTTTCTTTGAAATCTTAAAAAGAACTCCAGTTCTGGTGCCTTCACTTAGGGTATAAGTACGATAAAAATAGTACACCCCTGAAAACACTACGAAAGATAAAAGCAAAATCCACAGCAATTTTTTGAAGAAAGATTTAGCCTTTGACTTAGTTTGATCCAATGAAACAGACATTTTATTAGGATTGGTTTTTAATTCGTTTTATATCAGCTAAAAAACAATTAACTATGATTAATAGTTCACAAATTTCATTTAATCAGGAATAAATCTGATTGAAAGTGAATTAACACAATGTCTTGTATTTTTTGAGGTAAGATGCTCTCCCTTAAAAACATGCCCCAGATGGCCACCACAACTTTTACAAACGATTTCTGTCCTTCGTCCATCTTTATCCGGAACGTGTAATACTGCTTCATTAATTTCATCATCAAAAGAAGGCCAGCCACAACCTGAATCAAATTTTGAATTTGATTCATATAACGCTGCATTACATCTGCGACAAACAAATTTGCCAGACTTATTAAACTTATCATATTCCCCAGTAAAAGGTCTTTCGGTACCTTTATGTACTATAACATATTCTTCTTCTGGTGTTAATATATTAAACTTATCACTCATTTAATTTTTATTTTAATAGGTGAGAAAATTTTGATTTTAATTTTGAAATCTTCGGCGGGATAACTACAGAGCAATAACCCTGATCAGGATTGTTCATATAATAGTCCTGATGATAGTCTTCAGCATTGTAAAAGGTATCAGCCACTGATATCTCCGTAACTATTGAATCTTCCCAAAGTTCAGTTGCAAAAGTTGACCTGGAGTCAATGGAAGCAAGCCTTTGTAATTCATTACTATAAAATATTGCCGATCTGTATTGAGTACCTCTATCCCCACCTTGTCTGTTTAAAGTAGTTGGATCATGTGTAGTCCAGAATACTTTAAGCAAATCATTAAAAGCAATTATCTCCGGATCAAATACCACTTGTATAACCTCTGCATGTCCAGTTGTGCCATTACATACTTCCCTGTATGCCGGATTTTCTACATGGCCTCCCATATATCCTGAAGTCACTGTAATCACTCCTTTTAATCTAATAAAGACAGCCTCCACGCACCAAAAGCATCCTGCGCCAAAATATATTGTTTCCATTTCATCCTATTTTTTGAACAAACAAAATATCACATTTTATGTTCAGTGCATGCTAATCCAACATTTTTTCAAAACATACACTATTTTCTATACCCGAATATTGTCCATAATTTGGTATTATTTTGTATCCGTTTTAAGATATAATTCTGTTGCACCAACCTGCCTCTTACCTGTTTCAAGTACACATCTTTTATAACCTAATTCTTTAACCCACTTTTCAAGTTCAGCGAGGACTTTTGAAGCCAGGCCTTTGTTTCTGAATTCAGGTCTCACATACATTCTTTTTATTTCTACAGATGTATCATTCATTACCTTAATGGCACCACATGCGATAGCCAATGAATGGGCACTTATCAAAACAACATTATTTAGCTGATCAATTTTGTTAAATTGGGAATAAAAGCTGTGTTCACTTCCATCAGCCAAAGCAAGTTCCTTATCCAGGCTTTGTACCAGATTTATGAAATTCAGATTTTTTGAATGTGTTCTTTTTATCAGCATCTAAATTAATATTGATGTATCAAAACCATAAAGGGGCATCATCTCCTGGTTCGCCGTGGTAATTTAGAGTAATTTCTTCACCTGGTTTAATGTCAGTAATAGCAATTATATCAATGGTATTATTCTCAAAATCCAAAATAAAATTAGCATTCGAATGGACTTCATGATTATATAAACTTCCAAATCCAAGAGCAATAGCACAATCATTCATGTCAGGTCCCCAAAGAAAATAATAATCGTGCAGTACCGTTTTGTGTATTATTGGTAGTTCTGTTTGTGATATTACAATTACGGGACATATTTCAATTACATCGTCTTTTTGAATCTCACCGGAAGTAAATACACCTCTTCCTTTATTGTAGATGTCAGCAATATATAACCCGGGGAGCTGATTCATAAACTATTTTTTCTTAGTTATATATACGCCGATGAGTATCGTAGCCATTCCTACAAAATGCAGAGCTGTGATCACTTCCCCATCAGCAAAACCCCAACCCAGCGCAACTATAGGCATCATATAAGTAACTGTGCTCCCAAAAACAGCACTCGTGCGTTGCACAAGATTATAAAACAGAACACTCGCCATTACGGTTCCCAATAAGGATAAGATGATAACAGCACCAAGTGAATATAATGCTTTATTGTCAGACTGTAATACGGTGATAAAGTCTGTGGTGGACAACCAGATTAATGCCGGTATTCCCAACATGGCAAATGACATGCTACTTATAATGACTGGTTTCAAATATGAAAAATAAGCCTGTACCATATTCACACTTGACCCATAACAAATGGTTGCAATTACTATTAATAAACCATACCATGAGTTGCTATCAATGGAATTATTGTTTCCAAGCAATATAAGAGTAGTGGCACCTATAAACCCTAACACAACTCCAATTAAATTAGATTTTTTAAACCTAAGTTTAAAAATAACGATACCAACTACCAGAGCCCAGATAGGAGTAAGACTATTCAGGAGGCCTGCCATTGAGCTACTGATATGCGTTTGAGCAAAAGCAAACAAGAAAGCCGGAATGGCATTGCCGGTAAGTCCTACTGCCAAAAACCTGGGCCATTTTTTCCATTCAATTTTTTTTCTATGCCAACAAAGAATTGGTATAAATGCCAGGAAAGATATACTTATCCTTAGACATCCTAATTGTACTGGATCAAAAGCAATTAAAGATTTTTTAATTAAAATAAATGAACATCCCCATAAAAGACTTAAGAATATAAGTATTCCCCATGAAGTATTATCAATTTTGGATTGCTGTTCCATGCCGCAAATAAACATTATTTAAGTAATATCTTATCCATTTAAACAGCTAATTTAATTTTCAGAGATGAATATTACTCCCATCTTCGAAAAAAGGATTCAATATATTATTCAGCTCAAAATACTCATTTCTGATCCAGATAATATGTCTCCATAAAAATGGATTCCTATTTATTATTGAAAATGGCAACTCTCAATGAGATTCAAAAGTAGATAATTATGAATTGTTAGAAATTTTTAATAATGGGCAATTTGAACTTGCAACATAAAGACTTAAAATCACGTTTTTAAAAATACAAATATTCAAATTGTGAAATTTAAGATCCTGATTTCTTTATTTACCTTTTTTCCTGTTTTCCGCACATGAAAAAAGTAGGATTTTATACTGCTGATAATCAATGATATATAAACAAAATAATCAAAAATCGGGTGACCCAACTACGATTTTGGTACTTTTGGGGTATGTTTATAAGGCTAAAAAAAAACAAATCAGGTAGTTTTAGTGTCCAGATTTTATTGAAAGAAAATGGTCGCAATAGACTCATAAAATCAATTGGAAGTAGTTCTGATGAAAAGGAGTTAGCTATCTTGAGAGAGAAGGCTCAACAAGAGCTTGATAGATTAAAAGGCCAAAGAAGTATGTTTGTTTTTGATAAAGATGTTCAGATAGAATGCTTTCTATCTGAGCTGAGCAATGCACAAATTCGTACTATTGGCCCAGAGCTTGTATTTGGGAAGGTTTATAATCACATTGGTTATAATAAAATTAGTAGTGACTTATTTAGGCATCTAGTTATTGCCAGACTAGCCTTCCCTCTCTGTAAACTAAAAACGATAGAATATTTATATAGATATCAGGGATCGTCCTTGATTTAGATAGTGTTTATCGGTTTTTAGATAAATTGAATACGGATTTAAAGGATGAAGTAGAGCGAATAAGTTTTAAGCACACACTCAAAGTTCTTAATGGTAATTTGAGTATTATGTTTTATGACATGACCACACTATATTTTGAAGGGAGTGATGAGGATGATTTACGTAAAACAGGATTTAGTAAGGACGGGAAACATAGTAACCCACAAATCTATCTTGGATTGTTAGTTGGCATGGAGGGTATGCAATAGGATATGATATTTTTGAAGGTAAATATATATGAGGACATACACTATTACCCACTATTGAAAAGATCAGCAAAAAATTCAATTTATCAAAACCTATTATTGTGGCTGATGCTTGACTATTAAATAATGATAATATTAAAGCTTTGAGAAGCTCAGAAAAACGAGTATATCCTAGAGCAAAAATAAAGAATGAGCAAAGAAAATAAAGAAAAGATGCTCTCTTCAAGCTTTTGAAGACGGTCATAACTTCCCTTCTGGAAAGCGGTAATGCAAAATTAATTGTGCAGTACTTGACAAAGAGAGCAAAGAAGGATGAACATAACCGGCAAACGAGGGCATGAAAACCCTGGAGAAGAAAAATTAAATCAGGAAAGTTAACGAAGCAGAACATCAACAATAGAGGGGCAGTCAGTATTTTAAAATGGAAGGAGAGATCACAACCTCCATAGATGCAGAAAATTCATAGCAGATCAGTACTGGGATGGCCTGAAGGGATACATCACTAACTGCAACCAAGCACCGTCCTAGTAATTGAAAATTATAAGAATCTGTGGCACATTGAGAAGGTATTTAGAATGTCAAAACAGATCTCAGAATACGACCCATCTATCATCGAGTAAGGAAGGAATAGAAGCACATATATGTCTATCGTTCGTGGCGTATTCAATATATAAAGAACTCGAAAGAGTATTACAGAAAGAAAAGTATAGACCATCTGTAGAGAAAGCATCCGAAATAACGCACAATATGTATCAAATGGAAATAACATTACCTGAGTCAAGACATCTAAAAACATTCTCCTTAAAATGGATAAAGACCAAGCTGGAACTTGTCAGAATTATCAATAAAATATTTCGGGGTGACCCATAGCGGAAAACAGGTGGCAACTCTCAATGAGATTCAAAAGTAGATAATTATGAATTGTTAGAAATTTTTGATAAAGGGCAATTTGAACTTGCAACATAAAGACTTAAAATCACGTTTTTAAAAATACAAATATTCAAATTGTGAAATTTAAGATCCTGATTTCTTTATTTACCTTTTTTTATTTAGCTTGTTACAGTTTTAAGGGTATAGCTATTCCGGAAGATGTAAATACATATTTTGTTAGTAACTTTCAAAACAACGTTCCCCAAGCTCCAGGTGACATCAATCAACGTTTTTCAGAAGCATTGAGAGCAAAAATAAGGAATGAATCAAGATTAGTTTATAACGAATCAAATCCAGACATTGAATTTTCAGGTAGTATAGTCGGCTTCAGATTAACTCCTGAAGCTCCACAAGCAGGAAATACGGTGGCACTCAACAAAGTGGAAATAGTCGTATCTGTTGACTTTAAAAATAATAAATCTGAAGATAAAAGCTGGAAAAAACAATTCTCGTATTTCAGAACTTATGGAAGTGATCAGGATTTTATAAGCATTCAGGATGGCTTGATTGCTGAAATATTCAAACAATTGATGGAAAATATATTTAATGAATCTTTTACAGGCTGGTAAAGTATGAGATGATTGTAAACTTATTTTTAAGCAAGCTTACATCCTTAACTTCCTTTTATTTCAAATACCATTATACCGCATTGAAGATCGTATTTACCCTGTTGGAACTCAAATTCTCTTGCTTTTCTGAGCGCAAGTGAAACAAGACTTTTCTGAACTATAGTTGACATGGATGCATTAAATTCTGCTTTTGTGACTATCCCATCCTTATTTACACAAATACTTATACTCACCTTACCATTTTCATCAGATAAGATAAGTATGCTTGGTACTTCTTTCATCTTTCTTAGCCCCAATTCTTGTCCTGAAATTGTAATTGTAAGATCATCATCAACCACAAAACTATTAACTGTGTTATCATCTTTTGGAATATTTTCGTCGATCACTGGGTCTGAATCATCACCTATGGAAATTTCGGAAGGTACCTGATTGACAGCTGCAGGTATATTTACAGTGGTAGAATCACCGACATAGGTACTTTGATTTGTGGGTTCAAACTTTGTTGCAGATTCGTTTGAATTCTGGTCCAAAGTATTATCGACATCGGCATTTTCCGAAGTTATGACTTGGGCAGGAGTATTCTTATTTTTAGCTATACCGCACAAATTCAATGCTTTAATTTCTGCCTCTGAATCACCTAATTTCATGGCTGCCTCATAATCGCTGCACGCATTTAGTTTCTGGTCATTTGATTCGTACACAGACGCCCTCCAAAGAAGATATTTTGGATTTTTGTTATCCAGATTTATCGCCACTGTCAAGCTTGATATTCCGGCTTTCTGATCTCCCAAGGCCGCAAAAGATCTTCCCAGCAACGCAGCATTATCTGCCAAAATACCATGGAATTCAATACTTTGCAATGCATCATTTTTCGATCCTTTATAAGCCCCAAGGGCATATTTTGCTATACCTCTGTGAATAAGGGCTTCTTTGTACCCCGGGTCTCTGGCTATTACCGTGTTGTAATTCCTGACAGCTTCATCATTTCTGCCTGTTTGCAGCAGATATTCTGCCTTCACATAAATAAACCCAATCTCATCATCAAGAGTTTGTCCAAAAATATAGGAAGAAGATGTAAATAGAATTATTATAAAGGAAAAAAGATATTTCATGTAAAAAATGCGTTATTCAGATATAAAGACAAATTTAGTCTTATTATTGTTACTTAAGAAAATATTAAATTGTTGTTTCAACTAAAATAGTAAAAATATTCTTAAAATCAGAACGATTTATTTATTTTTGTAACTAATGGGTCTGACCATGCTAAAGGTAGATAGGCACAAATTTTTGCTTTTTTTGGCAATACTTCCGCCAAAATTGATGCATTATAGCACTTTGGCCCCGGGTTATAACCCATGGCTGTCGATATTCAACTCCTGCCTGGGTAGTGCCTGAGTAATTAGGTTTTCTTAATTTCAAAAATTATTTATTGCTTTTCTTTTTTATTTCCTTTTTCTTAAATGCATCCGGCAGTTCAGCTTCAATCCACTGTTTAACTGTTTCAAGATTTACATTTTTAAGAAATTCATCATCCACTTTTTGACTGTCCACTTTAGGGATTTTCAAATTATTTTTTCCAAATTTGATATATGGGCCCCATCTTCCATTTTCAATAGATATTTTTTCTGAAACCCAGTTCTGAATATACCGATTTGCTTCCTTTTCGACTTTATTCTGAATAAGTTCAATAGCTTGCTCCTTGAATAGTTTCAAGCTTGTACCGAACAGGTATATTGACAAAAAGCTCATTCCATTTTACAAAAGGGCCAAATCTTCCTTTTCCTTTAGTTATAGGCATGCCTTCATAGGTGCCGATTGGAGCGTTTTCATCAATTTTTGCATTAATTAGTGACTCAGTATCTTCTAATGAAACGGCCATCAGGTCAAGCGACCTGGGCAAATTGATAAACATCTCACCAACTTTTATATAGGGACCATACCTACCAGTATTTACTGTAACTTCTTCTCCTTTAAATTTACCCAATATCCTTGGTAATTTGAAAAGTTCCATAGCCTCATCAAAAGAAACAGTTTCCAAAGATTGGCCTGGTTTTAAATTTGCAAATCTCGGTTTTTCGCCTTCAGCCACTTCTTCTCTATCCCCTATTTGAATAACAGGCCCGAATCTAGTCATTTGAGCTATTACACTATGTCCGGAGTTTTTGTCGATACCTAATATCCGTTTGCCTTTGGCTCTTTCTGCATTCTCCATGGTATTCTCGACACTTTCATGAAAAGACCCATAAAAATTCCTCAGCATTTTTTTCCAATCATGACCATCTGTTGCAATTTTATCCAGTTGATCTTCTACTTCTGCCGTAAAGCCATAATCCATGATAGTACCGAAGTGTTGGGAAAGAAAATCACTGACAACCATACCAAGATCTGAGGGGTAGAGACAATTTTTTGTAGTTCCTGTTATTTCTGATTTTGTTTTTGATGAAATTTTACCGTTACTCAGGTGTAAAAATCTGAAATCTCTTTTTACCCCCTCCCGGCTTTCTTTTGTTACATAGCCACGCTCTTCTTCCATTATTTTTGAGATAGTAGGGGCATATGTCGATGGCCTGCCGATACCAAGTTCTTCAAGTTTTTTGACTAAACTTGCTTCAGTATATCTGGCTGATGGCCTGGTAAAACTCTCAGTTGCATTCATTTCATTTAGATTCAGCAACTGTTTCAGGCGTAAGGGGGGGAGCATACCTTTTGTTTCCTGATCTTCATCATCATCCGTTGATTCAAGATATACTTTGAGAAAACCATCAAATTTCAATACTTCCCCTACTGCCTCCAGTTGCTTGTCTTTCATACTTGAAATATCTATTTTAACAATAGTTTTCTCTATTTCAGCCTCCGACATTTGAGATGCTATGGATCTTTTCCATATCAAATCATATAATCTCATTTGATCTCTATCCGGTCCAATATTCTTCCTCTCAATATAAGTAGGCCGAATAGCCTCATGTGCTTCCTGCGCATTAGCTGATTTTGATTTATATCTTCGAGTGTGAAGATATTCTTTTCCGTAATTGTTTTCTATTTCTTTTGCAATCGAGGCTATGGCTGTTTCGCTAAGATTGGATGAATCGGTCCTCATGTAAGTTATCAATCCATCTTCGTACAATCTCTGGGCGGTGGACATAGTCCGGTTTACAGAAAATCCAAGTTTTCTGCTGGCTTCCTGCTGCAATGTAGATGTTGTAAAAGGAGGGGCTGGCAACCTCTTTAATGGTTTTTTATCAATACTGTTTATGATAAAGGAAGCTCCATTACATTTCTCCAAAAATGTCAGTGCTTCCATCTCATTGTCAATACGGGTATTATATTCTGCTTTTAGGATGACTGTGTCACCTCTCCCGTTATCAACATCAAATAATGCTATTATCTTAAAAAAAGGAGTAATTTCAAAATTTTGAATTTCACGTTCCCTTTCTACGATAAGTTTTACAGCTACTGATTGAACACGTCCGGCAGATAATTTATTTTTAACTTTTCTCCACAGCACTTCAGAAAGTTCAAAACCCACAATTCTGTCTAAAATTCGTCTGGCTTGTTGTGCATTTACTAATTGAACATCAATTTTGCGAGGATTTAAAACGGCTTTTTCTATCGCCGGTTTAGTTATTTCAGAAAATACAATTCGCTTAGTGGTATGTATATCCAGTTTGAGTTCCTGACAAAGATGCCACGAAATGGCCTCTCCCTCCCTGTCTTCATCCGTCGCTAACCATACTTCCTGTGATTTTTTAGCTTGGTTCCTTAGTTCTTTTACTATCTTAACTTTTTCAGGTGAAACAACATAATAGGGTTCAAAATCATTTTCGATATCTATTCCTTTATTTCCTTTTTCAAGATCTCTTATATGGCCGAAACTAGACTTTACAATAAAATCGGAGCCTAAAATTTTCTCGATGGTTTTAGCTTTTGCTGGAGATTCAACAATAAGTAAGTTTTTAGCCATTCAACAAATTATTTTAAGATATACATAAATGAATAATATTGATAAAAACTTATTTTTCAGAGACAATCAAGTTTCAGGCAATATGTTTTAAGGGCACAAAACTATAAATTTTTAATGTTTATTGTGTTATAGTTTAATATATTCTACTTACTAAGTGTAATAACACATCTGAATCCGGTGTGATTTAATCCTGTATCCATTGTCGAACCCATTCTTCGTGAATTTCGATATCCTGAACAATATTCTTCACTACAAAGAAAAGAACCACCACGAATTACTTTCTCCTGCTGGAAAGGCATCAAAGGATTATAACTTTTGGGCGGTCCAGGCGTATTATGATTTACTGCATCCTTTTTACTGTAATATTCGGCATCAAACCAGTCCTGACACCATTCCCAAACATTTCCCGACATATCATACAATCCATAACCGTTAGCGGCGAATGACCTGACTGGTGATGTGCCTACATACCCATCTTTTCCTGTGTTTTGATATGGGAAAAAACCCTGCCAAAAATTGGCCTGAGCTTTATCTCCGGGTATCAATTCATTGCCCCAGGAATAAACGGTGTTGGGTAGCCCACCCCTTGAGGCCCATTCCCATTCTGCTTCAGTCGGCAGCCGTTTACCAATCCATTTTGCAAAAGCTTCAGCATCTTCCCATGCTATCTGAACAACCGGATGATCCATAAGAGAATCAATATTAGATCCATATCCTGAAGGGTGTTGCCAATTAGCACCAAGTGTCCATTTCCACCAAAGCGACGGATCATTCAAAGGAACCGGGTATGCGGTGGGTTTAAACACTAGTGCACCTGGCTGCATGAGGCTATCTGCTGGTTTCTGAGTGTCTGGAGGGAGTTGTTTTTTCATCTCTCCCCAATCTAAAGGTCTCTCTGCTACAGTTTTATAACCTGTTGCTTCTACGAATAGTTTAAATTGTGCGTTAGTAACTTCTGTTTGATCCATTAAAAAAGAGTCAATGAAAACTTCGTGTTTTGGAAATTCATTTCTATCAGCCTGGTCATTGTCACCTCCCATTTCCAGAATGCCTGAAGGAATATGTACCATCCCGCCTCTGATATTATTATGGCTTATGGATTGTTCATTTTTGCAAGAAAGTAAACAGACATAAAACAGAATTAATATCAATGGCAAAAACGAATTTTCCAGACTTGGAATTTGATTAAATTTATTATCCACACTTATTTACATTTAAAACTAAAAGCATAAAAGGATTAACATCTGGGCTATAAAAATTCTGAATATAGTCACTAATGGATACACGGTGGCATAAGTCTGGGTAGGGATTTCTGAGTCAAGATATCCATTAGAAAAGGCAAGAGCTGCGGGGTCCGTATATGATCCACTCATCAAGCCAACTAGCTTTGCAAAATTAATTTTCAGAAATACCCTTCCAACAACGACAATATAAATGAGTGGTATTAATGTGATAAATGCGCCATAATACAACCACACCCAGCCGTTGTTCTGCATAAAATTATCATAAAAATGTGTCCCTGCATGTAACCCGACTGATGAAAAAAACAGGCATATTCCCAAATCTTTCATAAAATAAATAGCACCATTATTAATATAAGAATGAATGACCCCTATGCCACCATATCTACTTATAAGAAGTGATGCTATCAAAGGTCCTGCAGCAAAACCGAGTTTTATCGGAACGGGCAATGAAGGTATTACTATAGGAATCGAACCAATTATCAGACCTATCACTAAACCTCCAAAAAGCGATAGGAAATCCGGTTCAAGAAGTCTCTTTTCTGAATTTCCAATAAATTTTTCAACTTCATCAATATCATCCCTGTCACCAACCAGTCTGATTCTGTCCCCATAATAAAGAACAAGTGTAGGTGTAGCCAGAAGCTCTAAGCCAGATCTGTAAACTCTGGTCACTTTCAAACCATATTTATTAAACAGATCCAGTTCTGAAAGCTTTTTATGAGTGGCAGATTTCCTGGTTACGTATATAGTCTTACTTACTATATCTTTTTCAGTTTCAATAATCAAATCAGATGATTCTTTACCTGCTATACTTAAAAATCTTTCCACCATTATCGGATTTCCTACAACCATAACCACATCTTTCTCACTAAGTCTCGTATCTAAGGATGGAGAAAAAACCTCGGTTGATCCGCTATGCTTCAACCTGGAAATGATCAGATCGGTTAATTTATGGTCTTTCAAAATATGGTAAATACTCCTCCCAAAAATCTCAGGATTAGTAATTCGGCATTTTTTCCTTGACAGGCTGTCTGTGGATTCATTTTGAGTCTGGGCAAGCAGTTCAACTTCTTCCTTAATATTAATTTTGAAAATCATTTTGGTGGCAACGATAACTGCTATCACTCCCAATACTCCAAGTGGGTAAGTGATCGCATACGATATCGCCGGATCGGCAAATTTTCTATCTTTAAATTGCAGACCAATTTCATTTAAAGTTGATTTGGCAGCACCTAGTCCCGGGGTATTTGTCACTGCACCTGACATTAAACCAACAGAATTTTCAATTCCAATATTCGTTGCCAGATAAATTATATACGTAATGATCCCACTCAACAATACAGCTGAAACAGCCAATAAATTGAATTTTATACCCTCTTTTCTGAATGAAGAAAAAAATGATGGACCGACCATGATACCAATGGCATACACGAATAAAATAAGACCGAAATCCCGGATAAATGTAGAAATGTCTTCATTTATTGTGTAACCATAGTGACCCAACAGTATTCCAACAAACATAACTGCTGAAACACCGAGTGATACTTTGCGTATTTTTAACCTGCCTGCCAATACTCCAATTCCGGTGGTAATTAGGATTGCAATAATGGACTGAGTAATGTCGGGGGATGAACTGGGGAGAAATAAATTTTTAAACCACTCAAACATTGGATGTAATTTTAAAGCAAAGGTAAAAAATCATTCCTAATGTGATTCTTATATCAGAGCAATTTAATGCAAATAATTTCTCCATAGTTAGTATATATGGATTCTAAATAAGTGCAGAGAAAAATATCTTTTCCGGATTTTGTATGCCAATTATTCTGAAATATATCTAATGTATGTCAATATGTCAAAAACAGCATGTTGGAATGATTTTGGACTGATAAGTTACTATAATTATTTTCATATCTTTGCACCGTTTTTATAAATATCAATCAATTCAGTACTATTTAGTGCTATATCAAATTCCAATAAAACATAAAATATGTTCAATATAATTAAGACCATTTTTGGTAATAAGCATGAGAGAGATGTAAAAGGATATTCGGGGATTGTCGAAAAGACAAATAACTTTTACAATGAATACAGGGAATTGACCAATGATCAGTTGCGAAATAAAACTCTTGAGTTCAGACAAAGGATAAAAGAGAGCCTGGTGGATATAGACGCAGATATTTCAGCACTTGTGGGAAAAGCAAATCTAGAACCAGATTTCATTGTAAAAGAAGAGGCATTTAATGAAGTTGACGCACTAAAAAAAGATAGAAATAAATATCTTGAAATAACACTGAAAGAAATTCTGCCTGAGGCCTTTGCTGTCGTAAAAGAAACAGCAAGGCGATTTAAAGAAAATGAATTTCTAGAAGTTACTGCCATTGATCATGACAGGAATATTGCAGTTAAAAAAGATTATGTAACCATACATGGTGATAAAGCAACTTGGAAAAATAGCTGGAAAGCTGCCGGAGGCGATATCACATGGAATATGCTGCACTATGATGTCCAATTGATAGGCGGAATGGTACTCCATGAAGGGAAAATAGCAGAGATGGCCACAGGTGAAGGTAAAACTTTGGTTGCGACCCTTCCTGCTTATCTTAATGGTCTGTCTGGTCTGGGAGTCCACATAATAACTGTAAACGACTATCTGGCTAGGAGGGATTGTGAATGGGTTGGACCTATTTTTGAGTTTTTACAATTAACTATCGATTGCATTGATAAATACAAACCACATTCTCCAGAAAGAATTGCTGCATACCGATGTGATATTACTTATGGAACTAACAATGAATTTGGTTTTGACTATCTCCGTGACAATATGGTCCGCGATCATGATGAATTGGTCCAGGGTAAACATCATTATGCCATGGTTGATGAAGTTGACTCAGTCCTGATTGATGATGCCCGAACTCCACTGATAATTTCTGGCCCGGTACCTCAAGGTCTGGAAGAACAGGAATATGTTGAGCTTAACCCAAAGATAGAAAGGCTTTTTAATGTGCAGAGGCAATTGGCTACTGAATATTTAGCAGAAGCTAAAAAACTGATAAAACAAGGAATCGCAGGCCCTCAGGTAGGAGAAGGGAGGTTTGGCTTTGTTTAGGGTTCACAGGGCTCTTCCAAAATACAGACCATTAATAAAATTTCTGAGCGAAGAAGGAGTCAAAGTTATTTTGCAAAAAACTGAGAACTTCTACATGCAGGAGCAAAGCAGAAACATGCACCTGGCTGATGAACCATTGTATTTTACCATAGATGAAAAAAACAGGTCGGTTGAACTCACTGATAAGGGGATTGAATATCTTTCGAAGGGTGAAAATGATCCAAACTTTTTTGTGATGCCGGATATAACCCAACAGATCCAGGAGCTAACTTCAAAAGAGTCAGAAGAGGGGATTGTCCTAACAGATCAAAAAGAAACACTGATACAGGATTATGCAGTTAAATCAAGAAGACTCCATGCGACCAGTCAACTACTTAAAGCTTTTACCTTATTTGATAAAGATCAGGAATATGTGGTCATCAATGAAGAAGTTAAGATTGTGGATGAACAAACCGGCAGGATGATGGAAGGCCGAAGGTATTCTGATGGCCTTCATCAGGCACTTGAAGCAAAAGAAGGTGTAAAAATAGGAGATATCACACAAACCTTACGCGACCATCACTCTTCAGAATTATTTCGAATGTACCATAAATTGGCAGGGATGACGGGTACTGCCGAGACTGAAGCTGGTGAATTTTGGGAAATTTATAAATTGGATGTAGTGGTTATCCCTACCAACAGACCTATAGTAAGAGATGATATTGAAGATTTAGTTTACAAAACTTCACGCGAAAAGTTTAATGCTGTAATTGAAGAAATCGGTAAGCTTACATCTCTTGGCAGGCCCGTACTTGTCGGTACTACATCAGTTGAAATCTCTGAATTGCTCAGCCGTATGCTAAGTATCAGAAATATAAAGCACAATGTTCTGAATGCCAAACAACATCAGAGAGAGGCTGAAATAGTAGCCGAAGCAGGTAAGTCAAGTGCGGTCACCATAGCAACAAATATGGCCGGACGGGGTACCGACATTAAGATATCAGAAGATGTAATAAAAGCAGGAGGACTTGCTATAGTGGCAACTGAGCGCCATGACTCCAGGCGAGTTGACCGACAGTTGCGCGGAAGGGCCGGTCGTCAGGGTGACCCTGGTACATCTCAATTTTACGTGTCACTCGAAGACAACTTAATGCGTCTTTTCCAGTCAGAACGTATAGCTGGTCTAATGGATAAAATGGGGCATAAAGATGGTGAAGTCATACAACATAGTATGGTGACCAAATCTATAGAGCGGGCACAAAGGAAGGTTGAAGAAAACAACTTTGGAATCAGGAAGCGTTTGCTAGAGTACGATGATGTCATGAACATCCAAAGAGAAGCCATTTATAAAAAGAGAAATAATGCACTCCAAGGTGACCGGTTATCAGTAGATCTTCACAATATGTTTGTAGGTTCTGTAGAATTCATTGTTGATACAAATAAAAGGGCAAATGATTTCGAAGGATTTAAGTTTGACTATTTCACATCCCTGGGACTAAATCCTAAAATTGATTTTGATACGTTTAAAAGCATGTCGGTTGATGACCTGATTGACCATACTCTAAACGAGAGTAATGACAAACTATTATCATAAATCCGAGCAGATTACCAATGTCCTAATGCCAACAATCAGACAGGTACATGAAAATGAAAGCCATCGCTATCGCCGTATTGCAATTCCATTTACTGATGGAAGGTTCAACCCGCTGCCTATTGCGGCAGATCTTAAAGCTGCTGTTGACTCTAATGGTTCTTCTATAATGAGAGATATTGAGAAGACTATTACTCTGGCTATTATTGATGATCACTGGAAGGAGCATCTTCGTAATATGGACGAATTAAAGGACTCCGTGCAGGCAGCATCATTCGAGCAAAAGGACCCGTTGGTTAAGTATAAAATAGAAGCCTACAGTTTATTTGAAGATCTCATTCACAAAATAAACAAGGATGTGAGTGCTTACCTGTTTAATGGAAAATTGTTAATCCAACAGGAAGTAAGAGAAGCAAGAGTACAAAAAACAGACCTTTCAAAAATTCGCACGAGTAGAGAAGAGGAGGCCATTCGGGAGGCAGCAGAAGGGGTTTCAAAGAAGACAGAAAAGGTTGAAACTATTAGGAGGTCTGAAGAAAAAGTCGGAAGAAATGACCTTTGTCCATGTGGCAGTGGTAAAAAATTCAAACATTGTCACGGTAAATAAGATAAATTTAATATTTCCACTAATCTTTATTATTTTATGATGCATATGAGAGAAATTTATATGCAAAGATGTATCGATTTGGCGAAATTGTCAGATAATAAAGTGATGACAAATCCAAATGTCGGAGCACTGTTGGTTTATCAAAATAAAATTATTGGTGAAGGCTTTCATAGAGAATTTGGAAAGCCCCATGCACACATAAATGCAATTGAAAGTGTATCAAAAATAAACAGATATAAAATTCCTGATTCTACGCTTTATGTCACATTAGAGCCATGTTCTCACTATGGAAAAACGCCGCCGTGTTCTAAAAGGATTGTTGATGAAGGAATAAAAAATGTTGTCATCGGTTGTGAAGACCCTAATCCGCTTGTGGCAGGTAATGGAATCAGCTTTTTGAAAAAAAATGGTGTCTTTGTGGTTAAATCAACATTGGAAAAAGATTGTGATGAATTGATATCACCATTTAAAGCTAATCTTAAACAGAGACCATATATTGTACTCAAATGGGCTCAATCATATGATAATTATATTTCCAGAGAGAATGAGCAGACCTGGCTATCAAATAAATATTCGAGGATACTCGTCCATAAGTGGCGTTCAGAATCAGATGGCATTATGATCGGTATAAATACTGCTCTCATTGATCGTCCTAAGCTAGATGTTAGATATTATTATGGTTCTGATCCCGTAAAAATTATAATGGATTCAAGCATCAATGGAAAGGAATATTACAATGAAATAGAATCAGGTAGCAAAACCATTATTTTCAATGAGGTCAAAAATGATCGCAAACAAAATATTGATTTTATAAAAACCAATGATACTTCTGAATTAAATAATGTCCTTGCAGTTCTTTTTGAAAAAGGAATCAATACCCTCATGGTTGAAGGAGGTGCATCAATACTGACATCATTTATTAATGCAAATTTATGGGATGAAGCCAGAATCATAAAAACAAAGATAAAACTTGGAAATGGAATCGGATCACCAAATGTTACTGGCTATTTGAAAAACAGAATATTTCTTATTGATGATGAAATACTTACAGTGAAAAATAAATCGTGGTGAATAAGAAGCAAAGAATTGAATATATAAAGAACACGCTCGAAAAATACTATCCTGAAACCCCGGTGCCATTGATTCACACAGATCCATATACCCTGTTGGTTTCTGTTTTGCTTTCAGCCCAATGTACCGATGAGAGAGTAAATAAAATTACACCTCAGCTTTGGAAACTTGCAGATAATGCAAAGGACATGTCTCTAACCGATCAGGAAGCTATATTGCAAATAATAAGACCATGTGGCTTGGGTCCGGCAAAATCTAAAGCAATAAAAAATTTGTCTTTAATAATCACCCAAAAACATAATGGTCAGGTGCCAAAGACTTTTGAAGAACTGGAAGCCCTACCAGGTGTTGGGCACAAAACTGCGTCTGTTGTCATGTCACAAGCCTTTGGAGTGCCGGCATTTCCAGTTGACACCCATATTCACAGACTGGCTAAAAGATGGGGGCTTTCGACGGGTAAAAATGTCGTTCAAACAGAAAATGATCTTAAAAAAGCCTTTCCTGAATCCTTATGGAATAAACTCCATTTACAAATTATTTTTTTTGGAAGGGAATATTGTCCCGCAAGAGGTCATGATACAAATAAATGTCCCATATGCAGTATTTTACAAAACAAGACAAGCGGTTTATAGAAATAGATAAAAGTCTTTTGTCAGCTTAACAAATTCGTTTGAATACTCATTTGGGCCCCAACCATTATGTATGATTAGTTCATCCCGATACACACTTTTTATTGGTACAGGGCTCAGTCTGATGAGTAATCTTTCGATTGGATTGTTTTGCCTCGGCCTGACTTCAATTATTTTATGAGGGAATAATCTCGACTTGATTGCCAGTTCTACAAACCTGAGTCCTTCCAGATATGGCAATATTAAATCAAAATGCCCATTAGGTAAAATCAACCTATTTACTGATTGCAAAAGGTCAATATGCGGCAATTTCACGGTATGCCTTACCATAGCCTTGTTTTCATTTGAAGAAAAAGTACCACCTGAAAAAAAAGGAGGGTTACTGACTATAAGATCAAATTTAGTATTGGTTGTTGATGCAAATTCCTGAATCGATGAATTAACAGATCCAAGGCGATCTTTAAAGGGAGAATTTTGCATATTCATGGCTGCTATCTGATGTGATTTTTGATCAATTTCAACACCTGTGACAATAATCTCTTTATTTTTTTGTGCGATCATTAGGGCAATAATCCCTGTCCCCAGCCCAATATCAAGGGCACTTTTTTTCCCGCTAATATCGCTCCAGGCTCCCAACAGAACTCCGTCAGTATTCACCTTCATAGTACAATTATCCTGAATTATTTCAAACTCTTTAAACCTGAATAAGGCTGATCTTTTCATTTTCAATGAAAATTAAGTTGTATTTGCCTAAATCTTGATTCGTTTAAAATATTTTTTACCGTTTGGATTGATTACCTCAAATAAATATATGCCTGGAGGTATATTTCCGACATCAAGATGATTATTTCCGGCAGTCAAAGTAGATATTGAAATGACTCTGCCACTCATATCAAAAATAGATAATCTTGCCTTACTTTCCACATTTATCTGAATGAAGTCACCAAATGGATTGGGCAAAACTGATATATTATCCTGGAATTCATCTTGGGCAGAAGACCTGATGTAGTCAATACAATCACTATAAAATGTGCATGATTTATATGTAATTCCAAGAGAATATGTTCCTGATTTGAAGAGAGGAAAAGAAGTCAATTCAGCCCCCAGGAAAGGAACCTTTTCATTATTGATACACTGGTACCATTGGTATTTTGCTCCGGTGATCGGGAAAGCCCGTAATGTGTCTTTTTCAACAAATACAACCGGGATAAAATTTGTTACTTTTATTTCAAAATTGATAATAGAATCACATCCATTTGTACCTTTGAGAATTTCGGAGAATTTCCCGGAATTTGAATAAAGATTATTTCCAACTTTAATGGAAGTACCTTTGCAAATTTCAAAAGCCGTGTCTATGGTAATGGTGGGTTTAACGAAGACGTTTAAAACAATAATGCTGTCACACCGGTCAATCTTCTTAATTGTATCTCTGAATATACCTTGTTCCCTATAGAACTTACCATTAAACATCAAAACATCCCCCTGACATATTGTGGCATTAAAAGCTGCAGTGACATGGTTGAAACTAATTATGGAATTCACTATACTATCACATCCATATTGAGTTTGTAATGTATCAAAAAATGAACCTGTATTTTTATACGATTTATTTCCTACTTTTATTGAATCCCCAGGGCAAATAGAATAATTAAAAGCCACGTTTATCCTATCTTTTATACTAATTGTGAAATTTATAATACTATCGCAACCCTTATTTGTCTGAAGTACTGCTGTATATTTTCCTGCATTGAAATAAGTAGATGACCCTACTGTGATATTGGACCCTTTGCAAATTTCGAAAACGGTATCAATTTTGTAAGAAGGGTTCACTCCGATATTTAAAACAATTATACTATCACACCCATCTGACTTTTTGAGCGTGTCTCTGAAGACCCCAGTATCCTTATATGTTTTTCCATTAAATACAAGAGAGTCCCCTTTACAAATTATCACACTGATTGACACAGTCACATGATTGTACCTTATATTTGAAGTTACGATACTATCACATCCATTTGTTCCGGAAAATATATTTACATAAGATCCAGATAATTTATACGTACTGGGACCTACCAAAACTGAATCACCCGGACATATGACATATTCGATCGTCCTGGCAACTTTTTTCTTCACAAATAGATATAAATTTATAATGCTATCACACCCAAATGAATTGGTTAAAGAAATTTTATACAGTCCGGTATTAAGAAATTTATTGTTTCTGATTACCACAGAATCTCCTTCGCAAATTTCAGTATTTACAAAATAGTTTTGGGCATATACCTGTAGCTTAGTATTAACAATACTGTCGCAGTTATTATATGACCTGAGAGTGTCAATATAAGTGCCATTAGATTTATAAAATCTACTACCTACTTTTATGCTGTCTCCTTCACAAATTTTCTTATCGTTGGTCACGGGGCTTGGGATGTTAAATACTGTTACACCGCTGTATACGGTACTGTCGCAACCTGCTGCATTTACTAAAATATCAATATAATTTCCACTAGATGTATATATTGTATTTCCTACTTTTACGCTTTCGCCCTGACAAAAAGAATAAAATCTTTGAGATGAGGATGATGACAGAACTTTCAAAGTAGTGGTCAAAATACTATCGCAGCCAAAAACAGATATTAAAGTATCAATAAAAATGCCGGAAATCTTATAGATTTTATTCCCTACTTTAAGGCTATCTCCCTGACAAATTGTCTTTTGTTGTGTAAAATATTTATTTAAAACCTTAATGTTTACAACCAGGATGTCTTCACACCCATTAGTATTTGCTCTTTTCTGTATAAAATTTCCGGCATGATTGTATGAAGTATTACCTACAACAATAGAAGATCCGTCACAAATCGTCGCATCAAAATTTTCAATTGATATAGGTAAAACTGAAATGGTAGTTACAATAGTGCTGTCACAACCATCTATTGAGGTAAATTTATTTGTATATGTACCTGCAAGTGTATATTTTGAATTCCCCACTTTTACGGTGTCCCCAGGGCAAATTTGAATTGTCTTAGCCGAAAAATATCTTTTTTAACAAATAATTCAGTTATCAGGACGCTATCACATCCAGATTTGGATTTTAGAGAGTCCACGTAAACACCAACATTTGTGTATGCCTTATTGCCAACTTTTATGGTATCACCTTCACAAACTTCAAAATAACGGTATTTAAGACTATCCCTAAACACTCTGATATCAATTGTTTTACACGGGTCATTTACGATACAACCTCCCCACCCTTTTATATAAAAAGTAGTGTTTTGTGTCACTGGAATATTCAAAAAATTTCCAGCAGCGAATGTTATACCATTACAACTGTCTCTCTGCCATGACCATTGAGTGGCACTATTTAAATAGCCTTCTACTACCTGTATTAAAACTTTCTCACCCAGGCAAATCTCCGGCCTGACAGCTTTAAATTCCTTCAAATATGGATTGATGCACAGAAAAATGTTTACCATAAATTCATCCAGACCACCTGATGATATAATGCTAACATCTGCAGCACCAGGATCAAAATCAACGAAAGCTCCAAATCCCCCAACCAGCACCAACTCGCCATTGTTCCTTAAGGCAATATCATTCAACTGTTCATTAGCTAATCCTCCGAAAGTAAAATGTTGGTTATAGGTTCCATCCTGATTATATACAGAAACAAATGCATCTGCGCCCCCATTGGACTGGCTGAAGTTACTGAAAGAAGTAGAAGGATTAAAATCTACTTTACCTCTATATATACCGGCAAGGTATATAACACCAGTCTGATTTACTATTACCTGACTTCCCTGATCAGAGTTGATATCACCAAAACCATTTACCCAGAGCGTATTACCATTTTTATCAACTTTCAAAAGGAAAATATCCGTAGAGCCTTTTGACGTTAAGACTTGAGAAGTTGTGCCGAATCCAACATTTTCAGAAAACCTGCCGGTAATTATTACATTATTATCTTTATCCGTAGTCAATGACTGTCCGTAGTCAACTCCTATACCACCATAACCTTTTGCCCATAAAAAATCTCCTGCTGATGAAAGCTTTAATAAAAATATATCCGTCAACCCTTTTGTGTTAATTAATGATTCTCCCGGCCCCGGATCAAAATCTATGATTTGTCTAAAATCTCCTGTTAAATAAATATTATCTTCACTATCCACTCTGTGCTTGCTAAAAAACTCTTGTTCACCACCTCCGATTCTCTTTAGAAAAAGAATATCTCCGTTTACACTGTTCATTTTCATAACGAAAGCATCATTTCCTCCATTACTATTTAATGTTCTTTCACCATTAAATATAGTTGAACCTTCAAAAGATCCTGAAACTACTATTGCACCTGTAGATGTAGCTGTTACTGTTTTTGAGCTAACAGATATATTAGAACCCATCTTCTTTATCCACAATAGTTTTCCATCGGTATCAATTTTCATGACAAAAGAAGACTGAGTATTGGCATTACCTTCAAGGATAAATATGTTATCGTAATATAAAGAATCATAATAAGTACCTGTGATAAATATATTCCTTTGAGCATCATTAGCTATACTAAAGGCGAGATCCTGTCCCTTGCCAGCTAAAGGTTTTACCCATTGCAATATACCAAGTGACGTGCTTTTCCTTATCAGAATGTCTTCCTGCCCCCTTGATGTGATGTTTAAATTGTTTGAAACGAAAGCATTACCGGTAAAATTGGTAACGTCAAAAATATTTTGGTCAGGATCTATTGTAACCCCAATCCCATAGTCAGTCGTAACGCTTCCTATTTTATAGAGCCATTTTAAATCCTGTCCGAAAGACGAATTAAAATATAGCAATGATAGCAATAAAATGAAATATCGAAATAATTCGTTTTTCATATTGTAAACCGATTTAATAAGAATATGCATATAATGATATCACATCCAAAACTATGCCGTAATACATATTTCCTACCAATAATTTAATTCATGCTAAATCAGAAAATTTTGATTCTTTCAAGAAATGGTCTATTAGTTCAGTTGGATATCTGAATAGACTAAAATCCATTTAAATTAAAAGCGCAATAAAATGAGTTACTATTGTATTTGTTTTTTCATAAGTGGTTGTTATTCAATTCTAAATGACAATATTCAATTTAAAATCATTTATTAAAATTTATGTATTTTACATCAATCTGAAATAAATAAAGAATAAACAATCGTTTGGTAAATGATGTTAAGAATCTGACGCAATTAAACTGATTGCGTTAGAATCAAAACAAATTATTTATATTGCCGGTACGTTTTTTACTTGTTATAGCATTAACAAATTTAATAAACTGCATTTTATTCAGCCAAATTAGTGGCACCGTTTATTCAGAATCCGGTGAAAGGCTCAGCTTTGCAACTATCCTTATCAAAGGCACTACGGTTGGTACAACCACAGACATTCATGGTGAGTTTGCAATAGATTTGCGTCATGAAAAGAAAGAAATCATTGCTTCTTATATTGGATATATCAGTGATACATTAACATGGATAAAAGGTAAAACTCTAATCTTCAGCCTTAAATCCACCTCAGCATTTTTGGATGAAGTGGTCGTGTCCGGGACAATGAAAGAAGTTTCCAGAATGAACAGCCCTGTTCCAATAGAAGTATTTACCCCGGTATTTTTCAAAAGAAATCCCTCCCCCAATTTATTCACAGCCCTAGAGAATATCAATGGTGTAAGGCCGCAATTAAATTGCAATGTTTGCAATACCGGTGATATTCATATAAATGGGATGGAAGGACCCTACACTATGGTTCTGATTGATGGTATGCCCATTGTTTCTTCTTTATCAACTGTCTATGGTCTTATGGGGATACCCAATAGTATTGTTCAGCGAATAGAAGTGGTAAAAGGACCGGCTTCAACACTGTACGGTTCTGAGGCAGTAGGAGGATTAATTAATGTAATTACCAAAAACCCTGAAACCTCCGGTCGCCTCACTCTGGATATCAATAGTACAAGTTATCAGGATGTAAATATTGATTTAGGTACCAGAATTAAGGTTGGAAAATCCATCGGAATCTTAAGTGCCAATATCTTCCATTTTGATAAAATATGGGATGTTAATCATGACAATTTCACCGATGTCACCCTGCAAAAAAGAGTTTCATTATTCAACAAGTGGAATTTCAAACGGACGGAAAGCAGGAAGGCTTCTCTAGCAATTAGATACGTGTGGGAAGATAGATGGGGAGGAGAATTGCAATGGACACCTGAATTTCGTGGAGGGGATAGCTTATATGGGGAGAGTATCAAAACAAACAGGATAGAACTCATTGGTAATTATCAATTTCCATTAAAAGAAAAAATTAACCTGGCCTATTCTTATAATTTTCATGATCAAAATTCAGTTTATGGTACTACATGGTATATCGCAAAACAACAGATAGGGTTTACACAATTGACATGGGATAAATCATTAAAAAACCATGACTTTCTCACTGGATTGGCTTTTCGATATATTTATTATGATGATAATACACCTGTAACAGCCTCAGCTGAAAATAATAATATTAATAAACCAGTAAAAACATACTTGCCCGGCATTTTCATACAGGATGAGATAAGTTTTGGAGTTAAACACAAATTACTTGCAGGATTCAGATATGATTACAATTCAGATCATGGAAATATTTTTACTCCAAGACTAAATTACCAGTGGACTCCAACTAAAGATAATACTTTTAGAATCGGTTTTGGAAATGGTTTCAGGGTGGCCAATGTATTCAGTGAAGACCATGCAGCCTTAACCGGGGCAAGAGAAGTTGTGATTAAGGATAATCTGAATCCAGAAAAGTCCTATAATTTTAATATTAATCAAACATCGAGATTTTATCCAAATTTTGGATTTTTAACGCTGGATGGAAGTATTTTTATACTTACTTTTCAAACAGGATTGTTGCTGATTTCTTCACTGACCCCAACAAGATAATATACAATAACCTGAATGGCTACAGTATCTCTAAAGGAGTGACATTAAATTCTGAATTCAATTTCGTGAATGGATTTAAGATTATGTTAGGCGGGACACTCATGGATGTTTACCTGAAAGAAGAAAATCCACTTGATAATGCGATGATTAAAACCCGCCAAATCCAGACACCATATATTACAGGTAACTGGACCATGAGTTATACAATAAATAAAATGGATTTAACACTCGATTATACTGGTACCATTACCAGCCCTATGGGGCTTCCGGTTGTTCCCAATGATTTTAGATCGGAATATTCTCCTTGGTTCAGCATTCAAAATGTTCAGATTACTAAAAAATTCAATAAAGAATTTGAAATTTATTTCGGCTTAAAAAATCTTTTAAATTTCAGACCTGAAGACCCTATTTTAAGGCCATTTGACCCGTTTGACAAAAAAATAAATGTAGATAATCCGTATGGTTATACTTTTGACCCTACTTATAATTATGCAGCATTACAAGGATTCCGGTGCTTTTTGGGTGTAAGGGCAGAATTGAAGTAAACATCATAACCCAGACATAACTTTGCAATTATTAATGTGCCATCTTCAGAATAAAATAGTTAATATTGCTTTGGATAAAATTGATTTAATCAATTGGTATATTTGCCAGTTGGAAGTCTGAGAGTAATAAATTAGTGATTAATATGAATTTGCCATTAGCCGAAAGGATGCGGCCAAAAACGCTGGATGACTATGTGGGACAGGAACATCTGGTGGGAAAAGGTGCCATATTGAGAAATGTAATTGAATCAGGAAACCTACCTTCATTTATTCTTTGGGGTCCTCCCGGAGTGGGAAAAACGACCCTTGCTTCAGTTATTGCTAATACCCAGAATCGACCTTTCCATAGTTTATCTGCCATAAATAGTGGTGTGAAAGACATTAGAGACGTTATAGATCTGGCAAAATCACAAAAATTTTTTTCAAGACCTAACCCTGTATTATTTATAGACGAAATCCACAGGTTCAGCAAATCACAACAAGATTCATTATTAGGTGCTGTTGAAAAGGGAATCGTCACTCTGATAGGAGCTACTACTGAAAATCCGTCTTTTGAAGTAATATCAGCTCTATTGTCCAGGTGCCATGTTTACATTCTTAAACCTCTTGAGAAAAATGATCTGATTAAAATGTTGGAAAATGCCATTTCAAAAGATGAAGAAATAAGTAAAAAAAAGATAGAAATAGAATCTTATACTGCAATACTCCAACTTTCAGGCGGAGACGGAAGAAAACTGTACAATTGTCTGGAACTCGTTGTAAATCAATTTAAACATGAAGAGAAGTGCATTATTACAGATGATCTTGTATTCAAAGTAATACAGGAGAATCTGTCACGATACGATAAGGCCGGGGAACAGCATTACGATATCATATCGGCTTTCATAAAATCAATGAGGGCCTCAGACCCTAATGCATCTGTCTATTATCTAGCCAGAATGACCTCAGGAGGGGAAGATCCTCTCTTTATTTGTCGTAGAATGATTATTTTAGCCTCTGAAGATATAGGACTGGCTAATCCCAACGCTTTACTGCTGGCTAATACTTGTTTTCAGGTTGTCCACCAAATTGGTATGCCTGAAGGAAGAATTATCATGTCGCAAACAGCGATATATCTTGCCTGCTCTCCTAAAAGTAATGCATCATATGAAGCTATCGACAAAGCTATTAATCTTGTGAAGCAAACTGGTGACTTGTCCATTCCATTACATCTAAGGAATTCTCCTACTGCATTAATGAAAGACATTGGCTATGGCAAAGGATATCAATATGCCCATGACTATAAAGGTAACTATTCTGACATGGAATGTCTCCCGGACGAAATTTCCGGAACAAAGTTTTATTCTCCGGGGGTTAATAATGCAGAACAAAAGCAATCAGAATATCTTAGATTGGTCTGGAAAGAAAAATATGGATATTAAGCAATTATTTAAAAAAACTAAATATTGTCGTGCCATAATTCCGCTCTTCAAAATATCTGCTATGATCTTTGAAATTATGATTTGGATTATGCTCCAGGACAAATAGCCCATTTTCTTGTATTGCATTACTATTAAATATCTCGTCGGGTATGCTATTCAAATTAGGCAAAGGATATGGCGGTCCGGCAAAAATATAATCAAACTGTCTGATATTAGTTTTCAAAAACCTGAAAACATCTGACTTTATAATTTGAATATGATCGTGCATTCCTAATTCTTCTGTGGTTTTTAAAACAAATGTAACACAGCCTCTAAAACTATCTACATACGTAACGTCTTTGCACCCACGGGATAAAAACTCGTAACTATGATTACCTGTACCTCCAAACAAGTCGAGCATAACCGTCTCCTCAAAGTTAATTCTGTTATTCAGAATATTAAATAATCCTTCTTTAGCAAAATCTGTTGTGGGTCTGGTTGGCCAATTTCGGGCAGGTGGTATAAACTTTCTGCCTTTGAATTTGCCTGAAATAATCCTCATAAAATATTGAGAAAATGGAGGAAGTAATAATGTGGCTTTAATTCTTCCTCTGCATTAGAATGTAGTTTAACCCCCGAATCTGCTATTATTTCCACATTTCCAAAGTAAGCTGTTAGGTGATTATATAATTTAGAATCCAGTTCAATAGTTCCACTTAAAGTCAGCCTGTCCGTCATTAAATTGATACCTGATGACTTACTGGCGGCAAGTGAAAAATATAAAGCATCATTTGCGTCTTCTACATGAAAAGTATTGTAGTAGGTAGATTGCCCATTGTTTTGGATATAAATTATTAATACGGATATTTCTAAATGAATATGGATAAATTGATCTGATTTACCTGCAAACCAATTTGATAATTTGGAAGTTGCTGAATTGAGAATATAATCAGAATTACTAAATAGGTCTGAAATAATCTTCTCCTGCTGATGCGATAACCCAAAATAATGGTAAAGATCCTGACCAACCAATTTCTCGAAATATTGAACCTTAGACTCCAAAACCGGAAAAACTCCAGGTAATTCTTCATCGATTGAGGAAGAAATAAAAGAATGCTTTGGTACTGTTAATACATGTATATCAGAGTAAGAATTTCTTAATTTTATATCTGACATGATACTTTCGGTATCTTTCGGAACACCATACCTTATTTTTTCAAAGGAAGTATGAGCGACCAATTCCTTTTCAAATGAGATAATGGCATAAAAAAAACTGTCGTCAAATAAAATGACAGACAGTTTATTTCTATTTTGGACATCTGAATTATCAAAATCTCTCTGCAACATAATGCAGATTACCAGTTACCATTAGTATTTGGTGAGTTCATATCACCAAACTTAAGCAATTTTTCAGGATCGTAAAACTTATTGTATTTTTTAAACCTTGGGTCACCATATTTACCCATAAAGTCTTTGTATCTTGTTCCAACCTGAACCACCTGTAAAAGATTATTCTGCTGAGTGATGGTATCAGCATCTATATCAAATTGTTTTTTATTAGAATAAGGTACATAGCGCAAATCACTAATACTGATATCTCCTAGCAAGCTTTTAATGCTGTCTTTAGCCAGCACATAAGAAACAGATTTAACAAATTTATCCTGATTTGTAGGATCACTTGGATCCGCTTCCAGTTTTACAATTTCTATTTTCCCATTTTCTAAAACATCAACTAAAGTGTCAAAACTATTGGCATATTGACCAGTCACCATTCTGAATACATCCTGGGCTATTTGAATCTTTTTCAAATTGGCTATGACACCTAGCTTTCGCTTTTCAAGTATCTCATTAAATGCAATAGGTTCCTTAATTGATGAATAAAGCCAGTATGCCAGTACAGCAGTTATCAGGATCAAAACCAAGTTAATTATTTTACTCATCTGATGAATTTAAAATTTTGGTGATTAAAATGTTATTTTAAGTTAAATACAAAATATATGATGCACAAAATACTACTTTTGGCGTATCGTTGGCAAAATTATTCATTTTTTTTAATTAACACAATTAATCTTATAATCTTGTTAAAAAAAAATACATATATACTTGCTATCGAATCATCTTGCGATGACACAAGCGCGGCTGTTGTAAAGGATGGCATAGTCATATGCAACATAACAGCAAATCAGGATGTACATCGTCAGTATGGAGGGGTCGTACCTGAACTGGCAAGTCGCCAACATCTGCTCAATATTATTCCTGTTATTGACGCTTCATTGCAAGCTGCTGGTATTACTATTTCTGATATAGATGCAATAGCATTTACTAAAGGTCCGGGACTATTAGGTAGTTTGATCGTCGGTGTTTCTGTAGCTAAAGCATTGGCTCTGTGTTTGGATTTGCCTATGATTGAAGTGCATCATATGCATGCTCATGTTTTGGCACACTTTACTTCAGAACAAAAGCCACCATTTCCATTTCTTTGCCTGACTGTTTCAGGTGGACATACACAGATTGTACTTGTTAACGGTTACACTGAAATGGAAGTTCTTGGAAATTCTTTAGATGATGCTGCCGGAGAGGCGTTTGACAAAACGGGAAAAATGCTGGGACTTGATTATCCGGCCGGACCGATAATTGACCAATTATCAATACAAGGCTCAGCTATTTTTCCTTTTCCTGAGCCTCAGGTGGCTGGTCTTAATTTTAGTTTTAGCGGATTAAAGACTTCGATTTTACACTTCCTACAAAAAGGAATTGCTTCAAACCCCGATTTTATTAAGGAAAATTTGAATGATATATGCTGCTCAGTACAAACATCCATTGTAGATATACTCATCAACAAAATAATTAAAGCAAGTAAAATTACTGGAATTAAATCAATAGGAATTGCCGGAGGAGTGTCAGCCAATTCTCATCTGAGAAAAAGACTGATTGAAACTGGTAATTCGATGGGTTGGAAAACCTATATCCCAGCCTTTGAATTTTGTACCGATAATGCCGGCATGATCGGAATTGCGGGTTATTATAAATACCTAAACGGTGAATTTGCAAATCAGATGGTTACTCCCTTATCAAGGATGGCATTTTAAGCATCGATAAAATAAAAAAGAGAGGCTGAATAATCCTGCCTCTCTTTAGAATATCTATTTAAAAAATTCTAATTAAATTATTTTGCAGCTCTGGAGAAGGCCTTACCATCCTGCTTATTTGCTCTTGGCTTAATCTTTTTGGTGATCTTAAGATCCGAAGCCAGATCATGAAGAATCGGAGCTGCAATAAACACAGATGAATATGTTCCAACTACGATACCAATAAGTAGAGCAAACGCAAACCCTTTAATGCTGGCACCTCCGAATAAGAACAATATCAGGATTACCACAACGGTTGTGAAAGCTGTCATTAATGTCCTGGATAATGTACTATTTATGGCTCTATTTATAATTTCATCTTTTGTGTCGGCAACATGTAAACTGAAATATTCCCTTATCCGGTCAAAGATGATTACAGTATCATTGATTGAATAACCAATCACAGTGAGGATAGCTGCAATAAAAGCTTGATCTACCTCCAAAGAAAATGGCAAAATTCCATAAAATAGTGAAAATATGCTGAGTACAAACAGGGCATCGTGAAACAATGCTATAATGGCACCTGCACTATACTGCCATTTACTAAATCTGAGAAGTATGTATAAAAATACAGCAAGCAAGGCAAACAATCCGGCATATAATGAACTTCTTTTCAGATCATCTGCAATGGTTGGTCCTACTTGTGCAGAACTAATAATGTGTACCTTATCAGCTTCTGTTTCAGTATTTGAAAAATCTTCAAGCGAAACTTTACTTCCTGATATACTTGAAACACCCTCAAATAATTTTGCCATAACTCTTGCCGGAGTATCTTCAGCAGTTTCTGAAATAAGATAGGATGTAGTAACCTGAAAAGTATTGTCTGCATCCACTTGTTTTACTACCGGCGCAGTCCCAAATGATTTTGTAAGTCCATCTCTGAGTTTATCAGAGTTCATTCCATCACTACTTAAAAATTGAATATTATAGGAGAATCCACCTTTGTAATCTACACCCAGATCAAATCCTCGGGTAAACATCGACACAATTCCGGCCAAAATGATGGCTCCTGAAAATACGTATGCTATTTTACGTTTTCCAATCCAGTTGATATTGATATTCTTAAATGCACCTTTTGAAAAATTAGTCCAGAAAGAAATGTCCTTACCTTTTCCTAACCACCATTCAATAATAAGTCTGGATATGAATACTGCCGTAAATACAGAGCAAAGTACACCTATGATTAATACTACAGCAAATCCTTTAACTGGTCCAAGCCCAAAGTAAGCAAGTATCATCGCTGTGAGTACTGTAGTGACATTGGCGTCTATAATAGCCGAGTATGAATGATAAAATCCATCAGTGACTGCCTGTTTTAGAGACTTACCTGCAGCTAATTCTTCTTTAATTCTTTCATATATGATCACATTGGCATCAACAGCCATACCAATAGTCAAAACGATACCTGCTATTCCGGACAAAGTCAAAACCGTACCAAAACTCGATAAAGTACCGAAAATCAAAAACACGTTTAATAGAAGTGAAACAATTGCAATAATTCCAGCACCCGCATAATAAGCAAGCATAGTTAATATAACCAACAGAAATCCTATAAGTAATGAATTTACACTTTTTGTAATATTTGCTTTACCGAGTGAAGGCCCTACGTTGGATTCCTGAATAATGTTTGTCCTGGCAGGCAACTTCCCTACCTCTAATATACTTGCAAAATCCACCGCTTCGTCAACTGAAAAATTACCAGTAATAGACGAAGAGCCCTGAGTAATAGCCCCATTGACTCTAGGAGCGGATACCACCTCATTATCCAATGCTATAGCGATTTCACGATTTCCATCATTAGCAGCCTTAGTGGTCATTTCCGCCCATTTTTTTGCGCCCGCAGCGTTCATTCTAAGATTTACCTCCACTTCACCGTTTACCGGGTTTAATGTCTGAACGCCACTGGTAACAACGTCACCATCAAGTGGTGCTTCATCAGTATTGGTTTGTTTCTTGATAAGATATAACTCATAATTGGACGTCAATACACCGTTTCCGTCCTGAGATGGTTTATATGACCACATGAATTTTGAATTTTTCGGAAAAAGTGATAGCACATTCTGATGCTATGCTTATACTGGAACTATCCGAAGATGACAAACCGGAATTGGATGCTACATCCGCCAGTTGCAAAGCTTGAGAAATACCCGGATCAGAATATCGGAATGTCTCCCAAAATTCAAGTTTGGCACTTGCCTGCAAAAATTGACGCGCTCTGGCAGGATTGTCAATTCCTGGCATCTCAACAATAATTATATCTCTATTTGGGTCCAGCGAAACGTTGGGTTGAGCTACACCTAATTTATCAATTCTCTTCTTCAAACGCTCAAATGTAAGTTTTACAGTCTCATTTGCTTTTTGTCTGAGTAATCTGGTGACAACTCCATCATCTGATGCGGTATTTATTTCACCCAAAGTTTCACTTCTGGCAAAAATTCTTGCAAGTTTATCATTTCCGGCAAGTTTCCGGAATTCATCTGAAAATAAAGTTATATAGTCTGATTGAGAGCTCTTTAATGCTTGGTTAGCATTATCAAGTGCCTTTTGAAAATCCGCATTATTAGCATTTCTGCCAGCCAATGACTTAAGAAAATCAGCCAAA
Source organism: Saprospiraceae bacterium (assembly GCA_016722285.1). Classification (GTDB taxonomy): domain Bacteria; phylum Bacteroidota; class Bacteroidia; order Chitinophagales; family Saprospiraceae; genus OLB9. Next base: position 55,055 of record JADKGI010000013.1, on the reverse strand, counting down.
TCAACCTGTAAGACAGCACTCATTCCACCCTTAAGGTCAAGTCCCAGTGCTAATTGTTGTTTTTTGAGATCACTGTAAGTATATGACTTGATCATGGGAATGGTAAAAAGCTTAAGTCCTGAAACAGAATCAAGATACTTAGCTTTTGCCATTTTATATTCTTTATTTGCACTAGCATCCGTGTTGGTACCAGCAAATTTCATTGCGTATTCCTCAGCAGCATTTTCAACCCGATTAGTGGGTATAAAATATGCAAACTGAAGTAAACAAACTGATGAAATTAATATTAAAAATAATTTTACTAATCCTTTTCCTTGCATTGTAATATGTATCAAATTTTTGAAAAACAGCGCAAATATAAGGCTTTTAGGAAATTTAAAGGAAATTAATAAAAACATATCTTTAAAAAAAAATAATTTAATGGCAACTGGTTATAAATCTGTACTTTATAAAATAAAAAAAATGTAACTTTTCTTTTACTGAGTTTGAAATTGCTCTAAAGGAGTCAATGTTACTGGCATTGAACAAAAGATTCTCTTTAGAATATTACCGCAGACCAATCAAAAAAAGAAACTAAAAGATTTAAAATAATTAATCTCCAAGAAACTATTTAGGATATTATTTGCGTTATTTGCTGCAGAACCAATTTTGGTTATAATTATTTTTAAAAAATTTTAAACAATAACTTATGGGATTATTTTCATTTTTAAAAGCTGCAGGATCAAAATTATTAGGAAAAGCGCCAGAGGCTGAACCTGCAAGTGCAACAACATCAGCTATGGATTCACTTCAAGAAGCAGCAAATAAATCTAAAGCTGCAATGCTTGCTTCTCAGGTTGTTTCACATGGCATTTCAGTAGAAAATCTGGATATTGTAGTGGAAGACGATAAAGCCACGGTTTATGGTCAGGTTGAAACTACAGCTACGAAAGAAAAAGTAATTTTAATTGTTGGAAATACTGAAGGTATTGCCACAGTTGATGACAGACTTTCTGTTATAAGTCCAGAAACAGAAGCTACATTTTATGAAGTAAAAAAGGAGATACACTTTCTAAAATAGCGAAAGAGCATTATGGAGATATGATGAAATACCCCGTAATCTTTGAAGCTAATAAGCCTATGCTTACATCACCTGATTTAATTTATCCTGGTCAGGTATTGAGAATACCAGCTTTATAGTTTACAAATTAAATATGATAAAGTGAGCTGCATCTGGTTATCAGGTGCGGCTTTTTATTTTATTATAGAAATCAAATAATATCAATATTAGCAAAATAAATAATATGAGGGTTTATCTGGACAATGCATCAACAACACCTTTATTGCCTGAAGTAATAAATAAAATGAATGAAATATTAAATGATGATTTTGGAAACCCATCTTCCATTCATTCATATGGACGCAGAGCTAAATCAATTGTCGAAAATGCTCGTAAAATTGTATCCAAGGCAATTAATGCTTCAATAGGTGAAATATTCTTTACTTCATCAGCTACTGAGTCAAATAACATGGTGCTTAAAAATGCAGTTGATAGTCTTCAAATAAAAAAAATCATTTCATCACCCACTGAACATCACTGCGTACTTCATACATTAGATTATCTTGTTAAAAATAAGAACATTGAAATATCATATGTACATGTTGATAATCAAGGAAACATTAACTTAACTGAGTTATCAAAATTGTTAGATGCATCTGAAGGTAGGACATTGGTGAGTATTATGCATGGAAATAATGAAATAGGATCAATGATTGATCTTATCAAAGTAGGAGAATTGTGTAGATCACACGAAGCTTATTTTCACTGCGATACAGTACAGACGGTTGGTAAATATAATATTGATGTTCAGAAATCACCAATCTCATTTCTTTCAGGATCGGCGCATAAATTTCATGGTCCGAAAGGGGCAGGATTTGTGTATATCAATAATGAAAATATGATTGGGCCTTTTATCCATGGCGGTTCTCAGGAGAGAAATATGCGTGCAGGAACTGAAAATGTAGCAGGTATTGCCGGACTTGCTTTGGCATTGGAAAATTCTTGTGCCAATATGCAAAATCATTATGATAAAATATACAAACTAAGGACATCGTTTAAAAAACTTTTGGTATCAGAATTTGACGATATAATATTTAATGGAAATCAGGACAATAATTTTCTTGCCCATATCCTCAGTGTATCTTTTCCTCCGGGACCAAAAGCAGATATGCTGGTATTAAATCTTGACATTGCAGGTATTTGCGCATCTTCAGGTAGTGCATGTACTGCAGGGATAGAGGAAGATTCGCATGTCCTTCAAGCAATAAACCACCCTAATAACAGGAAAACTATCAGGTTTTCTTTTTCACCATTTAATACTGAAAAAGAATTAATCTATACTATTGAACAACTCAAAGGTATTACCTAAATAGATTTTGACAGCTATTTATTTGCATTTTTTGTTACGCAATTGTGAACCTGATTATGTCGCCTGTTTTAATTTTACAATACGGTGGCTGGTAGAAATTTATTAGCCTAAAATCTGTTTGACCAATGATGTACCACCCACCCGGACTATTTTGAGGTATATACCAGTTTGTTGTCCCCCAATGGCCACGGAACCTTTACTTATATTCAAATCCGGAACAGCTTTCCTTGGGATATGTAATTTAGTATCCAGGCCGCTTAAATAAAGAAACCCAGGCAGGAATCCTAAGAAACACACTTTATAATAAGTTGCATGATGAATATTAACAATTTCACCTCTGCTAAGTCCGGTATGATCCATAAGTACTTTCATATCTTTTTCAGACGATGAGCTATATTTCACAGGTATTTCCCAAATATGATCACTTGCGTCACTTTTTGAGGATATGTGATTACTGTAAATAATGCCTTCTATTTCTTTGCTTTTTATCAGCTCGGGTTGAAAAAAAATAGTTATTGAAGCATATCCAGCGACAACATCTACAATTCCTTTTTATGCTTTTATCTTCGATTTTGCTCAAATAAAATGATATCTCATCTTGAATTTCATCAGAAATAATCTGATCCCATTCAAGTAAGAAAGCTCCTGTTCCAAACGGTTTTATTGATTTGATCATTTAATCTGTCTTGATGTTCCGGATTAATTTCAGAGACTTAACTACATTTGGGTGGTCTCCATGAAGACAAATGGTATCTGAGACAATTTCAATCAGGTCTCCTTCAATTGTCTCAGCTTTACCATTGACCAAAAGTTGTACATGCCGCGCCACGATTTCCGGAGTATCAATTATGGCACCTGCAATATTTCTGGGAGCTAATGTACCATCCTGATTATACCTTCTGTCAGCAAAGGCTTCTGCCATAACTTTTATACCGTGCATTTCGGCAATGTTGGACATCTGAGAATTAAAAGGAGCAAAAAGTAATAGATTCTTATCAATCAATTTGATTACTTCAACAATGATCGAAGCTATTTTACTGTCTCTTGCAGCTAGGTTATACAAGGCTCCATGAGGCTTAACGTGGTGAAGTTTACCACCCAGACTTTCAGTCATGGCTTTTAAAGCACAAACCTGATAAAGCACTCCTGCGAAAAGCTCTTCATTTGAAATATCCATATACCGCCTTCCAAATCCAACCAGATCGGGATAGGAAGGGTGTGCACCGATCTGTTTTCCTGAGATGACTGCAGCTTTTATAGTGGACTGCAACGTCAATGGATCTCCTGCATGAAATCCACAGGCTAAGTTTACAGCATCGACAAACAGTAAAATATTGGAATCATCACCTGTGTGGAAAGAACCATACGACTCTGCCATATCACAATTGAGGTGGATGTTAAGTATATTCAAAATACAAAGATTTATCTACAAAGGTAAAATTAAGTCTTAATCTTGCTTAAAAAACAATTCAAACTTATTTTCTTTGTAGCTAACATCATTTGGCTGATTAAATAAAAATGAACAAAATCCGTTTCATTCGGGTTTCTCTGTGAATTTGTCTATTAGAAATGCTTCATTTATAAAACCTAAATTGATGAAAAATTTATTTTCAGTTTTGATTATTTTGGCTACAACAAATATTGTAAGTACGGGGCAATCTAACTCTTCCTGTTGTCAGGCAAGTTCTATAAAAGCATTCACCGATCTCGCCAACGATCTTTCATTCGTAATGTCTCATGAAGAGCTAGTCCCATTTAAACTAAAAGAGCCCAAAGGCCAAGATATTACTTTTCTAGTCGATGTAGGAGAATCCGGTAAAGGATACTACATTAAACCGAAAACAAAAAGCAACAAATGGATATTCGTTTTCCAGGAATGGTGGGGATTAAATGATTACATAAGATTGCAGGCTGACAATCTCAGTGACTCACTTACTGATGTGCATGTTTTAGCCATCGACCTGTATGACGGGAGAGTCGCAACCACAAGAGAAGAAGCATCGACTTATATGCAGGGTGCCAGTCCTGAAAGAATAGAAAAACTCATTGTTTCTGCATCTGATTTTTCGGGTGCAAATAGTAGAATAGGTACTATAGGTTGGTGCTTTGGTGGAGCCTGGTCAAACAAATCTGCCGCCCTATTATCAAATAAAGTTACAGCGTGCGTAATGTATTATGGGATGCCTATCAAAGATGAATCCCAAATAAAACAGATTACGGCCCCTGTTTTGGGGATATTTGCTGATAAAGATGGTTGGATTACACCTAAAGTCGTAAGCGAATTTAAAAACCTGATGCAAAAGAATGGCAAATCCATAGAAACGTATGGATACAATAATGATCATGCATTTGCAAATCCAAGTAATCCTGTCTATGATAAAGAAAATGCTGAGGATGCATGGAAAAAATCAATCACTTTTTTTAGAAAAAATCTCTAAATAAAAATTAAAAAGGCAGGTTTTATACTTAGAGTAAACTTAATCGCAAAATATTTTTATTTTAAATGACACATTTTCAATGGTTTAAAATTATTTTTTATTTCAATTAAGTCTTTTTTGACTAAAATTACCGGCCAGACTAAAAAATTTTCATGCAGATAGTAAAAATACCTTTCAGTCAGATCAATGAGCTCTCATTCAAAGACAAATTCTATCAGGAACATTTCGATAAGCTCGAACAGTTCTTAGGAGGAACGCCTGATCTGGAAGGGCTGAAAAATGGAGTTCAACGCCGTTCAGAAAATTTTCCCGTTGACCGGACATTGTTACATTCGGTCTTACAAGATCACTATAGTAATATAAAGCTAACAGAGTCTCAAAAATATAATATTGAGCGACTTAAAGATGATAATACTTTTACCATTATTACTGCTCATCAGCCAAGTTTATTAGCAGGACCGGCATACTATTTCTATAAAATCTTTTCTGTGATAAACCTCTGCCTTGAGTTAAAAGAAAAAATGCCGCTATATCATTTTGTTCCTGTTTTTATCAATGGGTCTGAAGACCATGATTTTGATGAAGTAAAATCTGTTCACATGTATGGAAAAACAGTAGAATGGGATACCGATCAAATTGGGTCTGGTTGGAAGGTTTTCAACCAAAGGTCTAAATCTGGTTTTGAAAGACGCATCAGATATATTGGGAAATTCTCAAAATGCACTTGAAATAAATAAGTTATTTTCGGATGCGCTTGAAAATTCAGACAATTACAATGAATTTGTGTTCAAATGGTTGAACAAATTGTTGGGAAGCCACGGACTTATTATCGTAAACATGGACGATAAAAGGTTTAAAAAGGCTTTTTCTCCTACTATGAAAAAGGAGATAACTGAGAGGAAAAGCATTGAATTAGTACAAAATACACAGACTGAACTTTCAGGACTGGGCTTTAGACCACAAGCTTTTGCTCGTGAGATTAACCTTTTTTACATGGAAAATGGCACACGGGAAAGAATAATTTACGAAAATCGTGTTTACAGAATTAATAATACCGAACTGACTTTTTCTGAAGATGAATTAATCAATCAGATTGATGAATTTCCTGACAAATTCAGTCCTAATGTAGTCATGAGACCTATATATCAGGAATTTATCCTTCCCAACATAGCGTATATCGGGGGAGGCGGAGAAATATCTTATTGGGTAGAACGCAAAACACAATTTGAATACTTTGGAGTCTATTTTCCTGTCTTGATAAGACGAAACTCAGTTATGATTTTGACTAAATCAATACAGAAACTAATGGATAAACTTGAAGTGAATCTGCAGGCTTTGCTCCAGGATGAAAACAACCTGATAAACCTGTATCTTGAGAAGGTAACTAATGCTGACTTTCATCTTTTACAAGAGACTGAACAAATAAATTCCATATTTGATATAATATCAGAAAAAGCAAGAATGATAGATCCCACTTTGGGGCCTTATGCTCTCAGTGAAGGGCAAAAAGTTATTAAATCTATCGATGCTATTGAGGCACGGTTAAAAAAGACGATAAAACATAAAGAAGAAACATCCATAAATCAATTAAAAAATTTAAGGTCCAAGCTATTTCCAGATGGCGGCCTGCAGGAGCGAACAGAAAGTTTTCTACAGTATATTGTCTCTGAAGGATTCGGTTTTCAGGAAAAGCTAATAGAAATCTGCGATCCTTTGCAGAAGGAATTCTTATTCATTTACATCTGAATGGTCGGCCTCAGGTTTTTTCAAATCAAAACACGCCAAAATATCAGAAAGCTTATTTTTCAATTCTTTCCTGTGTACGATAAAGTCCAGAAATCCATGTTCCAGCAGATATTCAGATGTTTGAAATCCTTCAGGTAAATCTTTCTTAATCGTTTCTTTAATAACCCTGGGGCCAGCAAATCCTATAAGGGCTTCAGGCTCAGCAAAATTAAAATCACCCAACATCGCAAATGAAGCAGTTACTCCACCTGTTGTGGGGTCAGTCATAAAAGAGAAATAAGGAATGCTTTTTTTTGCCAATAGGGTCAACTTAGCTGATGTCTTTGCCATTTGCATAAGTGAAAAAGCTGACTCCATCATTCGGGCTCCACCAGATTTTGAAATGATCATCAAAGGGCAATTATGCTCAATGCAATAATCTATTGATCTGGATATCTTCTCCCCCACTACAGATCCCATAGATCCGCCAATAAACCCAAAGTCCATACATGCGATCACCAAGGGGTATCTACTCACTTTCCCTGCGGCTACTGACATGGAGTCATTAAGGTTGGTTTTTTTATACGCCTCTGTTAATCTGTCCTCATATGTTTTTACATCTTTGAAATTCAACATATCGACCGATATTATATTGTCAAATAGTCTTACAAATTTACCATCAAATAAAATGTCAAAATAATCTGTTGATCTTATTCTCGTATGATAATCACACTTTGGGCAGATGTAAAGATTCTCTTTTAAATCTTTGACAGTTGTCATTTCGCCACATTTCGGACACTTATGCCAAAGTCCATCCGGAGTTTCCTTTTTATTTTTTGTAGCAGTTTGAATGCCTTCCTTCAGTCTTTTGAACCAACTCATGGTTATTGCTTTTAGGTTCTGTTGCGGGTTAATCTGTAACTTTCCAAAACACAAAAGTATGAATATAGCTCATTCAAATGGTAAACATTATTAAACTTTTGATATATAAATAATTAACACCTTTGTAATGGTTTACTAATCAAATTATTATGACATTGAGTAGTGAAATGCCTGACGCTTACTATTTTCCAATTTAATAATACAAATCACCATGATATGATAGCCAGACACAATTTGATGATTAATAGATACAATCAATTTTTAAATATCCAAAAATATTTGAGCAAGATGAGTAGCCTGCATAATTATACTGTGAAAATGAAATTTAGGAATATTAACTTAAATCTTTAAATTAATTTTGTATAAAAAACCTGTTTGGTCACATCCGATCCAAATTATTCCTGCTTGTCTATCAACCAAAATAGCTTCTGCCTTCTTTACATAATCAATTGATTGATAATCAATTACTATTCCATTTAAGTCTGTGTGAAATACTTTCTTCAACTTACTATCACAAATCCATAAACTATTATCATTATTGTCATAAAAAATATCTGACAACTGTTGAACATAGTTAATTGCTATTCTGTCAGTCTCTTTACCCGAGTTTAATTCATATTTTATTAAAATTGATGGGGATTCCTGATTAACAATATATAATACACCATTTCCATAAGCCACACCTTCCAATCCCTTATTTACTACACCACCTATAATATGAATTTCAGTAACTGGGAGTAAGGATCGCTCATCTTCTGATAGTTTAAAAATTCTCATATTTCCTTCGTCTGCAAGATATATATCATTGTTTACTGGGTTAATAGTAATCGCTTCAAAATCAATGTTTTCAGAAAGGGGTAGTTTCCTCAAAATATTACCTTCCTTATTTATTTCGAAAATACCTCGTTTATCACTTATTGCCAAAAACGTATCAGCGGTTTTACCTTGACATAATCCTGAAAATTCTGAAATACCTGTCGTAAAGACTTCAAAATCCTTTTCTGTTACTTCCTTTTTTGACTTATGGTTTTTCTTATCTGGTTTACAAGTCACACTTGTGCCCAAAATGAAACACACCAAAACAACAAATCTTATCCTCATATTCTATTAATTTTAAAGTAAAAACTTATATTCAGTATAAACCAAAATGCAAAATAAGCAGTAAATTGTAATAATTCAATATCCTATTTGCTTCATCAACTAGCCACGGAGGCTTAAAAAATGTTTCTTCTTCGGATGACAATTTTATTTTTCCGAAATTCAATATTGCCAATATGCCCGCCTTAAGGTTTGCAAGATATTTTAAAAAATGTTATCCAGCAGGATAAGGGTAAAAATATGGACATTTTTCATCAAAACGTGTAGGACTTAATGCTATTAAATGCGGTGAAAAGCCAAATAAATGAAAAACTGCTGGTTTAAAAATTCATTTTGGTTAGATATTAGTCTTTTTATTGTTTGAAGAATTTTCCGATTTGCATAATTATTCAAATTGTATGAATTACAAAAAAAATTGATACCTTTATATAAATTCAATGAACTCATCCATTACCAGTTATATTAATTTCCCTGATTGTTTGGCTTTTAAATTCCTATATAAGAGATTTTCTTTAACAAAGTTTATATCAACATTCAATCAAGTAGATTATTAAATATTTATTACCAATGTTTCATTAATACATATTTATTTTAAAATAAATACGGCATCTACTTAATTTTTTAAGACATTTGTTGCTAAATCCAAAATATTAATTATTTAACTTATGTCGGCAGTCAGGAAGGAAATTAAGCGAATCACCACTCATGTGCTCCATGCGATGAAAGAACAAGGTGAAAAAATATCTATGCTAACTGCCTACGATTTTAGTATGGCCAAAATATTAGATGCGGCAGGAATTGACATTCTATTGGTTGGTGATTCTGCATCCAATGTCATGGCTGGACATGAAACCACGCTTCCTATCACACTCGAGCAAATGATATACCACGCCCAATCAGTAGTACGTGCGGTTGACAGGGCATTTGTAGTTGTTGACCTTCCATTTGGATCATATCAGGGCAACAGTACTAAAGCACTTAATTCAGCTATTGCAATCATGAAGGAGTCCGGGGCCCATGCAGTCAAACTGGAAGGTGGAGCTGAAATAGAAGACTCAGTGAGACGTATCTTATCTGCCGGGGTACCTGTAATGGGGCATCTTGGATTAACACCTCAAAGTATTTATAAATTTGGCACATATTCTGTCAGAGCAAAAGAAGAAGATGAAGCACGCAAACTTGTTGATGATGCTAAACTGCTTCAGGAAGCCGGATGTTTTGCAGTAGTACTCGAAAAAATACCTGCCACTCTTGGAAAGGAAGTCTCTGAATCTCTCCATATTCCAGTCATCGGTATAGGAGCAGGAAACGGAACGGATGGACAGGTACTAGTTGTACATGATGTACTAGGTATTACCAAAGATTTTAATCCGAGATTCCTAAGAAGATATCTCAATCTGTATGAAACGATCAAAGTCGCAGTGGAGAGTTACATAGAAGACGTTAAATCAGGTAATTTTCCGAATGAAGAAGAACAATATTAAGTTATTACCAGATAAAAATTTATGACAAAAAAAAGGATAGTAATTATAGCAATATTTCTGTTATTGTTAGCATTAATAGCGTATATCATCTATGGAAGAATACTTTGGAGCCCAAATGTTAAAATTAATAGTGGTGAATCTAAAGAAATCTTTATATCAACGGGCTCATCATTTGATGATGTAATGCGCACGCTTAAAGACTCTTCTCTCTTGATCAGCGAGTCATCATTTAGAACTTTAGCCGGGTTTATGAACTATAATAAGGAAGAAGTACCGGCAGGTAGATACGTATTAACCCATGATCTTTCAAATCACAATCTCATTACTAAACTCAGATCCGGCGATCAGGATGCTCAAAATGTGGTCATTAATAATATAAGAACTATATACAATTTAGCTGGCAAGGCTTCGAGATATTTTGAGTCTGATTCTATTGATTTTCTAAATTATCTTACGGATAGTGCTGTTTGTCAGCAATATGGATTCGTACCTGAAAATTTTCTAACCATGTTTATTCCTAATACTTATAAAATGTTTTGGACTGCAACACCGGAGAAATTTGTGGTCAGAATGAAAAAAGAATATGATAATTTCTGGACACCAGAAAAAGTGGCAAAAATTGAAGCAAAAAATATTACAAAAACGGAAGCATACGTCATCGCCTCAATAGTAGAAAAAGAAAGTAATTATGACCCTGAACGCCCAACTATTGCCGGAGTATATCTTAACAGACTTAAAGCTGGGGAGAAATTGCAGGCCGACCCGACAGTAGTTTTTGCAACGGGAGATTTCAATTTGCAAAGAGTATTATATTCGCATTTGGAGACGGATTCTCCTTACAATACATATAAGTATGCCGGATTGCCTCCTGGGCCCATTTGTATGCCGTCAATTTCCAGTCTCAATGCAGTTATAGACTCTGAAAACCATGATTATATGTTTTTTTGCGCTAAGGCAGACAATAGCGGGATTCACGTTTTTGCCAAAGATTATGCAGAGCATCAAAGGAATGCAGCTGCATTTGCACACTGGTTAAATAGTTTAAATATAAAATAATCTGAGTATGAATTATATGAATATGAATTTAAAATTTTATTGATGATAAAACATCTGGTAGCCCCCTCCATCCTTGCCTGTGATTATGGAAACATTCAGAAAGAAATAGAAATGATCAATGACACCGATGCTGACTGGCTGCATGTTGATATTATGGACGGGATGTTTGTTCCCAATATATCTTTTGGTGCTGATATGTTGAAAGTAATAAAATTACATAGTAAGCTTCCTATGGATGTACATCTGATGATAGAGCAGCCGGACCGATATATTCAAACGTTTAGGAATGCGGGAGCAGACAATATTACTGTTCATCTTGAGGCTTGTACGCATCTTCACAAATCAATTGAAATCATTAAAAACGCTGGCGCCAAGGCTGGAGTGGCACTCAATCCACATAGTCCTGTTTCCTTACTGGAAGATATATTGGAAAATTTGGATATAGTCCTTTTAATGAGTGTAAATCCGGGATTTGGAGGACAGAAATTCATTTATCAAACCATTGATAAAATCAGAAAGTTAAGGGAAATGATCTTGGTAAAAAATCTACCAACGTTAATAGAAATAGATGGAGGTATCGGACTTCAGAATGCAGAGTCGCTCTTACAGGCTGGTGCTGACGTACTGGTAGCTGGAAGTAGTGTTTTTAAAGCTGGAAATCCCAAATTAGCGGTTTACGCATTGAAAAATATAGGGATAAAAGGGCTGTATGCTTGAAATTTTGTTACGCGTAATACTAAGATTTAATTAATGCCGTTCAATAAGCTGATGAAATTTGAGCCATGAGGTACAAGATTTTGATTATATTTTTATTACTTAATATTTCTTTTTTCGCCTATGGCCAGAATAGTGTTGTTTTTGGCATAATCCGTGACATAGACACAAATAAGGGTATTGATTTTGTTACAGTTTATGTCGAAGGTACAAGCAACGCTATAGAATCAGATAATAATGGTCAATACAGTATTTCTGTTGAAGAAAATAAAAAAATATCACTAAAATTTTCACGTCTGGGGTATTCTGATCTCACGATCAGTGTAGAGGAAATGAGTGCGGGGCAAAAAAGGAATATCAATATAAAAATGGTGCCCAAAGCTTCAGACCTGGAAATCATAGTCAGAGCAGGAAAAATTGAGGATGTTGGTATGGTAAGGGAAGAAGTAACCGAATTGAAAATACTTCCCACTGCCTCTGGAAATTTTGAAAGTATCTTACCACATATAGCTCTTGGCGTTAGTGCCGGTGCCGGTGGTGAATTGACATCTCAATATAATGTCAGGGGTGGCAATTATGATGAAAACCTGATTTATGTCAATGACTTCGAAATATTTCGTCCGCAGTTGATCAGGAGTGGTCAACAGGAAGGTTTGAGTTTTCCTAATATTGATCTCATTCGCGATCTAGAATTTTCATCCGGTGGCTTCGAGGCTAAGTACGGCGACAAAATGTCATCTGTATTAGATATTAGATATAAACGGCCTGAAGAATTGCGAGCGAGTGTGACGGCAAGTCTCCTGGGTGCTACGGCTCATTTTGAAGGAAGTAACCGGCTTGGTCCAAACGCATATAACAAACTAAGGTACCTTATCGGAGCCAGATATAAAACAAACGCTTACTTACTGGGCAGCACAAGTATAAAAGGAGAGTATGTCCCTTCGTTTACGGATTTTCAGGCCTTTTTAAGTTATGAAATTTCGAAAGAATTTCAAGTAGGCCTCATTTCAAACTATAATGGAAGTTTGTACAATTTTCAGCCATCATCAGGCAAAAGCAAAAGGGAACCATTGATTTCCAACTGGAATTGAACACATTATTTGAGGGGCAGGAAAGTGATAATTTCCAATATGGTATGGGTGGGTTGTCATTAACTTATGTTCCCGAAAGAAAAAGAATCCTCTCTATATGAAATTACTCGCTTCAGGGTATCGTGCCTCTGAAGAAGAAAAATTTGATATTCTGGGATATTACAGATTATCGCAGATTGAGACTGCTTTAGGTAATAATACTGGTCAAGAGCTTGCCGTACTTGGCACGGGCACCCAGCATACCTACACACGAAATTTTCTTTATAATACGATCTACAACCTCGAATATAAAGGAGGAATCGAAATACAAACTAAATATTCCGGCCCTGAAATGGTAAATCATTTTATCCAGTGGGGACTAAAATATCAGATGGAACAATTTGATGATAAGTTAAATGAATGGGAAAGATTGGACTCTGCAGGTTATTCTTTACCTTTTAATGAAAGTGAAGTCCTGCTTTCTAAAGTACTAAAATCTGAAAATCTGATTCGAAATGACAGAATTCAGGCTTTTGTTCAGGATGGTTGGACTATTAAAAATGAAAAATCAGAATTTAAAATAACAGGTGGCATCAGATCCACTTTCAGGTCTTTGAGCAATGAAATATTTATAAGCCCCAGAGCGCAAATTTATTATAAACCGCTGCATTGGCGCAATGATATCTCATTCAAATTATCAGGTGGTATATACAACCAAGTTCCGCTTTACAGAGAATTAAGAAGACCTGATGGTACTATCAATACCAATCTGAAATCGCAAAAATCTATGCACCTTGTAGCAGGGGTTTCATATGATTTCACATGGGAGAAAGTAAGTAACCGGCCATTTAGAATTATTTCTGAGGTGTATTACAAGAATCTTTGGGATATGGTTTCCTATGAGTTGGATAATGTCAGAATCAGATATGCCGGTGAAAATAATAGTACCGGCTACATCATGGGGTGGGATTTCAGGATAAACGGTGAATTTGTAAAAGGGGCGGAATCCTGGATCAACCTTTCTTTTCTATCAGCAAGAGAAAGTATCAACGGTGTGAATCATTTGAGATATGAGGTTATAGATTCAATAAGGGTCCCTGTGATAGTAAAAACTGTACCTCGACCGACAGACCAATTTATGACTCTAAATATGTTCTTTCAGGATTATCTCCCTCAAAATGAAAATGTTAAAGTAAATCTTAACTTCTCAATTGGCACAGGATTGCCTTATGGTCCAAGGGTCAATAATATTGAATTCAGAAATTTTTTTAGATTAAAACCGTATCACCGCATAGACATAGGTTTTTCATTTCAGATATGGAAAGCAGAATGGATAAAGAAAAAACCACGTCATCCTTTTAAATTTTCTCAAAATAGCTGGATAAGTCTCGAAGCTTTTAACTTACTCCAAATAACTAATCAGGCATCAGTAAACTGGATTAAAACACTGACTAATGATGAATATGCACTCCCAAACAACCTGACAGGAAGAAGGATCAATCTCCGGTTGAGGATTGACCTTTAAATTGGTAAATATTAAGTCTGTAGAATACCGGGGTTGAATTTTTCAACGATACCATTATCTGCCATCTCAATACCTAAGGAGAGTATTTCTCTTGTTTTTCTTGGGTCAATAATTGCATCTACCCATAATCTTGCAGCCGCATAATATGGGGTAGTTTGTGATTCATATCTGGCTTGTATTTCATCAAAAAGTGATTTCTCACCTTCGGGATCAGGACTATGACCTTTTTTTCAAGTGACGATACCTGAATCTGCGTCAGTACTCTGGCTGCCTGTGTTCCACCCATTACCGCAATTTTTGCTGTTGGCCAGGCTACGATCAATCTCGGATCATATGCCTTTCCACACATTGCATAATTTCCCGCACCATATGAATTTCCGATCACCACAGAAAATTTCGGCACTGTGGAGTTAGCCACAGCATTGACCATTTTTGCCCCATCCTTTATAATACCCCCGTGTTCAGATCGCTTTCCTACCATAAATCCCGTGACATCCTGTAAAAATACAAGCGGTATTTTCTTTTGGTTACAATTCATAATAAATCTGGCGGATTTATCAGCAGAATCAGAGTAAATAACACCTCCGAATTGCATTTCGCCCGCTGCATTCTTTATGACAAGTCTTTGATTTGCAACAATACCTACAGCCCAGCCATCGATACGAGCGTAACCACAAATAATGGACTTGCCATAATCTTCTTTATATTGTGTCACTTCAGAACCATCCACAATTCTTTTTATGATCTCAAGCATATCATACGGTTTACCTGGATTTTCCGGAAATAATCCGGTAATTTCTGTCGGATTTCCCTCTGGTGGTAATGACTTAATTCTGTCAAATCCAGCTTTTTCAGGGCTTCCATATTTTGAAACCAACTTCCTGATGGTCGATAAACACGTCTTATCATCAGGCATTTTATAGTCTGTCACACCGGATATGCTACTATGAGTAGTAGCCCCCCCAAGAGTTTCCTGATCGATGTCCTCCCCTATTGCTGCTTTTACTAAATACGGGCCAGCAAGAAATATTGACCCCGTTCCTTCGACTATCAAAGCTTCATCAGACATAACAGGTAAATACGCCCCTCCTGCTACGCAACTTCCCATGATGGCTGCAATCTGAGGAATTCCCATAGATGACATTCTTGCATTATTTCTGAAAATTCTGCCAAAATGCTCCTTATCGGGAAAAATTTCGTCTTGGAGCGGCAAATATACCCCCGCACTATCTACAAGATAAATGATCGGAATTCTATTTTCCATCGCAATTTCCTGAGCCCTCAAATTCTTTTTTCCACTTATTGGAAACCAGGCACCTGCTTTTACGGTAGCATCATTCGCTACGATCATTACCAACCTCCCTTCCACTCTACCAAGACCTGTAACGACTCCTGCAGCCGGACAACCTCCGTGCTCAGCATACATTTCATACCCGGCAAATGCCCCAATTTCAAAAAAGAAGGAGTCCTGATCAATCAAATATTCTATTCTTTCTCTGGCAGTAAGTTTTCCCTGTTTGTGTTGCTTAGCAATTCTCCCCTTACCGCCTCCGATAAATATTTTGTCAAGTTTATACTGTACTTGCGCAACAGCATTTAACATGGCATCTTCATTTTTATTAAATTCAATATCTATTTTGATCATTGTTTATATTCATCTTAATGGCATTTCAAAAGTATATGGGTATTCTCCGGGGAATTTAGGATAAAATCCTTCAATAATTATAGTCTTACCTCTATTTAATTCAAGATACTTCTTGAGTACATTGGTAGTTGTAACCTTTTTATTGTTGATCCTTGTGATTATGTACGCTGGTTCCATTTTGGTTTCAGAGATTACACTTCCGTTTTTAATACTGACAACCATGATACCTTCCGGGGTAAATACAGCTTTTTCATAAGTATCCAATTCCCTGATTTCTATGCCAATCTGCTTAAATATGGCATCATCCCTGATGCCAATTAAATCCGTTGTATTTAACTGATTTCTCAAAATAGCGTCAGTTACATTCTTTTTACCATTACGAATATACACAAGCTTTACGTGATCTCCGGGCTTATACTGTCCCAGTAGTTCCATAAATTCTGAAGTATTAGATGTCTTTATATTATTTACACTGATGATCACATCATTTCCGGACATGCCTGCTTCATAAGCACCTCCGTCTTTATTGACAAATGATATCAAAACCCCTGCAATTTCATTAAGCTCCAGATCTTTGGCCATAGAATTATCAATATTTTCAATTTCTATACCTAACCAACCTCTCTGAACAGTTCCGTATTCTTTCAAATCTGAAATGACTTTTCTGGCAAGATTTGAAGGTATGGCAAACGAAAATCCTTCATACCTTCCTGACTCACTCAAAATCGCTGAGCAGATACCTATTAATTCACCCTTAGTGTTGATTAATGCTCCTCCGCTGTTCCCCGGATTTACAGCTGCATCAGTCTGAATAAATGACTCAATACCTTGGCTCTTAAGAATATTGATATTTCTGGCTTTGGCACTTACAATTCCGGCAGTTACTGTCGATTGCAACCTGAACGGATTGCCAACGGCCATCACCCATTCTCCAATACGCAATGAATCTGAGTTGCCAAAAATAATAAAATCTAAATTATTACTTTCAATCTTCAGCAAAGCAAGGTCCGTACTTAAATCTTCCCCCATTAATTCTGCCCTAAAAAACCGGTTATCGTTTAGGGTTATTTCAATTTTTTTAGCTCCGGCTACTACGTGTTGATTCGTGACAATATAACCATCATTGCTTATGATCACCCCCGATCCCGTGCTGGATACAAGTCTTTGGCTTTCCTGATCAATTTTATTCTCTGACTTAATAAAAACAACTGCCTTTCTGCTGGACTCAGCAGCATCTATAAAACTACTTGGTTGTGAAGAACGGAATACTTTGTTAAGTCTATCAGAAAACATCAATTCATTTTCTGCAACTTTTAAGGCACTAATTTTATATTTATCAACTATATTTGAATCAACACTAAATTTATAATGATAAATGATAACAATTAATGTTGTCACAGATGCTGATACCATTATGTTGGTTAAAATATTTCTTCTGTTTAAATTCAAATTACGTATTATAATAAAATTAAATATTTGCAAATATAACTGATTTTAAACACTACTGTATAATATCATGTTAATTAAGCTCTTAATTCTTTTGTAAACAATATTTTTGTGCTTTTGATTTTTTAAATCAAAGTTTAATAAATAATTATGGAAATGCATTTTCACAAATATCAAGGCACCGGCAATGACTTTATTATGGTTGATAACCGTGCTTCATTCCAAATAAATCCTGAAGATGAGGCCCTGATTGCGCTTCTCTGTGACAGAAGATTTGGAATTGGTGGTGATGGCTTGATTTTATTGGAATCATCTGATAAGGCTGATTTCAAAATGATTTATTTTAATTCAGACGGACGGCAGGGATCTATGTGTGGAAATGGTGGCAGATGCATTGTGGCATTTGCATATGCTCTTGGATTTATTAAATCAGAAACCATATTTGATGCGATCGATGGATTACATAGTGGCAGAGTACTTCCTGATGGGAAGGTAAGTATTCAAATGTCGGATGTAAATAATATCTCTGTCATAGATGATCTGAAGTACGAACTTGATACCGGATCACCCCACTTTGTTCATTTTATTGATAATTTACCAGCGGATATTAAAAAAGATGGGGCAGCTGTTAGATATAGTGACAGATATAAGGCAATAGGAATAAATGTCAACTTTGTGGTAGTAACCGGGAATGTAACACTAGAAATAGCTACTTACGAGCGAGGTGTAGAAGATGAGACATACTCATGTGGCACAGGTGTAACGGCTGCTGCACTTAGTTATTCACATATAAAAGGTTTTTTTGGTGAGAAGACCATTTTTCTATCAGTAAAGGGTGGTAATCTTGAAGTGTCGTTTAACAGAATCGGAAATCATGAATTTACAAATATATGGCTGACAGGACCAGCCCAAAAAGTTTTTGAAGGGACTTATGAAATATTCTGAGATAATACAACTAAACCAATACCATCACAAACTGTTTAGCCTTTGATAAATAATATTATGATAGGTTGGAAATTTTCTGATTACACTCCTGATGAATCTCTTGATCCTTTCGATAGATTATTAAAATTATTTAAAGATCTTTTGGTACACACATCAGGTGACGTATCTGAAGCATTATCGTGGCTTACAGAACTTGACAAACAATATAAACTAACCGATGAGAATTATGGCATTGCTGATTTCATAAATGATCTGAAAGACAAAGGGTATATTAATCAGCAAAAAAAAGACGGTAAGTTAGGTTATAATCCAACCTCAAAAATGGAAATCGCATTGCGCAGGCAAGCACTTGATGATATTTTTGACCAACTAAAAAAATCAAAACAAGGTAACCATACTACAAAGATGTCCGGACAGGGTGATGAATTTACTTCAGAACTTAAACCTTATGAGTTTGGTGATAAACTAGACAATATTGCTATTTCTGAAACACTTAAAAATGCCCAGATCAATCATGGACTTGATGATTTCAAGCTAACAGAAAAAGACCTTCAGATACATGAAACATATTATAAAAGCCAAACAAGTACTGTCTTAATGATAGATATTTCTCACTCTATGATACTGTATGGTGAAGATAGGATAACACCTGCTAAAAAGGTGGCAATGGCACTATCAGAACTTATTTTGACCAGGTATCCAAAAGACACCCTTGATATCATTGTTTTCGGTGATGATGCATGGAGTATTGAAGTAAAAGATCTACCTTATCTTCAGGTCGGTCCCTACCATACAAATACGGTAGCAGGACTGGAACTCGCAATGGATTTACTCCGAAAGCGGAAAAATCCCAATAAACAAATCATGATGATCACTGACGGTAAACCTACTTGTATCAAAAAAGGGAATCAGTATTATAAGAATAGTTTTGGGCTTGACCGTAAAATATTAAACAGAACACTTGCACTCGCAGTGAGTTGCCGTAAAATTAAAATACCTATAACCACTTTTATGATTGCAAGAGATCCGTACCTCGTTCATTTCATAGACCAATTTACGAAAGCTAATAACGGAAAAGCTTTTTACTCTTCCCTTGAGGGGCTCGGAGAGTTTATTTTTATGGATTACAAACAAAATAAAAGGAATAAACGAAACTAAATACCTCAATTGCATTCCTTAACTCGATGTATAAATTTTGTTTGTCAAACGATTTTGAAGGATAAAATTCTGATCAATATGAACCAGTTTTGATTCCATATCTATAATCATAAGACATTATATTATAATAGAATGTCTTATGATGTAAGACAATTACTTTTCATTGCTAATTTTCATCATCAGATCTTCTACATGATGAACCAACTGCGTAAAATGGGGATCCCTTTTAGTGTCTCTGGTCCTATGTAAAGGAAGGTCTATGTGTACATGCTCTACAATTTTAGAAGGTGCATATTTCATGATATAAATGTCATCTCCCAAGTAAACTGCTTCTGAGATATCATGTGTGACAAATATGACAGTAGAATGGAATTTTTCCCATAATTGCAATAACAATTCCTGCATTTGTATTCTAGTTTTAATATCCAATGCACCAAAAGGTTCATCCATTAAGAGGATTTCAGGATTAGCAAGTAGGCTTCTGGCTATGGCAACTCTTTGTAACTGCCCGCCGGAAAGAGTCGGGTACATGGCGTATTTTTTTTCATGCCCGTCCAGGCCAACCATTTTTATAAGTTCCATGGCCTTTTCATCCCGTTCCTTTTTGGTTACACCCTGATACCTAAGAGACAAACCTACATTGTCCAAAACAGTCATCCACGGCAAAGAAGAATATTGCTGAAAGACCATGCTGATATGAGTCATATTGTCAACGGGCTTTCCTTTCACTAATACCTGACCTGCGGTAGGATTTTGCAATGCTGAAATATATCTTAAAAGCGTGGATTTTCCGCATCCGGACATGCCTAACAGTATGACAAACTGGCCCTGTTCAGGTTTGTCTTCTACAATGAAATTCAAATCCTTTATGATCCAATTTTGGCCACCATCATAAGATTGACCAACACCTTTGAGTTCAATGATATTCTCCAGATCCGCCCGATCTTCAAACTTATAATCTTCATTCATGATACGGCAAAGATTTTTTTATACAGACTATGAAGCTGATACAGCAGTATTAAGGCAAATATAAAGTGTATTGTCCATAAAGCATCGCCAAAAAGGTAGGTTAATGGTTTCACATCACCTATAAAAGGTGAAATTTCGTTTACAATAAATAATAAATAAATTGCAATAAATATCCATGTGAGCATACCTATGGTGAAATCCCAAACTGCGTCAAAAATGGATAAAGTTTTTAATTTAATTTTTGAATCATAACTCTCCTTCGCCTGATACTTGAAAGGAAAAAACTTGCGATCTAAATAAGCGAATATCTTGTCTTGCAATACACCTATCACCAATATAATCATGAGGCATGCTATAGTAATATCAATCCTTCCCAGCCTCTGGCCAGTACGATAAATTAATGACCCTATCCCACCCTGGTCGGCCGATGTCTCAGCAACAATTATATACGTCCACGATATTGCAGTTAGTATTCTTATATCATCAGACAGTCTGGAAATTACTGCCGGAAAATAGACAGTAGTGATTGTTTGCAAGTAACTTGCACCCAAAGTATGAACTGTCTTTAGATATACATCATCAACTTCGTCGATCCTTTGAATGACTATAGGAAGCAGATAAATAAAAATACCGAAAGCCAGAAAATTAATTTTAGCATTAACATAAATTCCATACCAAATAATAAAAAGGCCGGTCAGCGCCGTCAGGGGAAGAAATCTAATAGCATCCACCAGTTTTTGGAATGCCCCTCTCAACATTGGGACCAATCCTATTGCAAATCCTACCGGAATCGCATACATTATCGCTTTTATATAACCTCCCAGATTCAGACCTAAGGATTTGCAGAGATTCATTACTAATTCATTGTTGGAATATAGTTCTCCAAAGGCAGAAAACACCCTCGCCGGGTGAGGAAAAATTGACTTTGGTAAAAATGGGGCATCGCCGGAAGTCAAAACAATCCATATTACCAGGAGAAATCCTAACCCAAGTATATTTAAAATCCAACTCTGCTGGTTACTAAGTGATCCTCGAAGTCTGAATAACCAGGAAGAACTTATATTCATTTTCTGAAAGCTTTAAAATTCAATCTTTTAGTAATTTTATATTCCATTATTTTTGAACAACTTAGCTAATAAAAATTTAGATATTGATTAAGTTCAAAGAACTTTTGAACTAAAAAAACATAAAAGAAATGCCACTTTCAAAATCTATTTATAAATTCAACAATGTCTGTGTGCTTACTGCTCATGCTCATTTCAAGTATTAATAACATGACTCGCATTAATTATCCGCCGATTAACTGAAATTCCGTTCTTCTGTTTCTGGCTTTACATGTTTCATCAGCATTAGCTTCGCATCCCGAAACAGGCTTTGACGATCCGTTTCCTACGATAATAAACCTATTGGGGTCCATGCTATATTGTGATTTAAGGTAATCCGCTACTGATTTTGCCCTCTTTTCTGATAATGCCTTATTTGATGCAACACCCCCGACATTATCTGTATTTCCCTCTACTCTCACTTTTACATTAGCAAAGGTCTTTGCAATATCAGCAAATTGAAGGTCAATAATTGTTTTTGAGTTTTCGTCCAGAGTAAACTTGCCTGAAGCAAAATTGATACTGATTGGTTTGGAGGCAATTGCAGGCGCAGAAATTTCTGCTTTAGTTGCTGGCGCAAAAGTTTTAGATTTTTCAGCAGCATAAGCAACACCAGTCAAATTATTCTCAGCAGCAGTTATTGCGCCCGTATATATAACTGACCGCCAGGCGGGTGCCGGCTTAGGCGAATCACCTGTTTCAACAAATTTTTTAGACATTTTCTCATAGAGATCTTGTCCTTTCTGTCCCTTATAAGCTGAATTTAATCCAAAGAAATTGACATTATCTCCATGCCCCGTCCAGTACACTGTACCCATCATCCCTAGACCATCATCCTGTGTAAGACCATTCATTTCACCTAAATATTTTGCTGCTTTGGCATGATTAGCCTGACTGGAGTTTAATTCAGCGACACCTTTCATCCAGCCTTCATAAAATCCATGGATCATATTTCTTTTATCCTTTATCGTTTTTTCACTGGCAAACATGATATCAGCGATGATGTGAGACTGCTGTAATGTTGTCAATAATATCTTTGAGCCTGGTACATCCGCCGTAGCAAGTTGATCATCCGGACTCCAGACAACGGCTGCATCAACATCATTAGACCGGAAAAGCTCAGCCGCTTTCAGATTATCAGAAGTTTTGACTATTGTCTCATCATCATATTTTAACCCCGCAGCTTCTAATGTATTATTAAGTAACGTTTGCGCCGGAGAAGGAACAGCAACTGCAATCCTCTTTCCCTTCAGGTCATTTGCTGTGTTGATGCCCCTCTTAACAATAACAGCGTCTCCACCCCTGGACCAGTCCACCTGCATAAATGCCTGCGGCTTAAAAGCATTAATATCATCAGGTGCAGTATATAATGGGAACGCATCCGCTGTCTGCACCAGAACATCATATTCACCTGCCATCCATGCATTCATTGCATTCAGCAGATCATTTTCCACTTTAAATTCAACTTTGAAGCCATAATCCTTGTAAAATCTGGATTGCTCATTTGCAGTGGGCCTCATTGAAATATAAACCAGGGGCATAACCTCCCCAAGTGACTAACTGTACTCTTAATGTATTGGGATCTCTCGGGCCGGAAGTGCTTTGAGTCCCCGATCCTTTTACAGATCCATCTGATCCGGATGCCTGCTCCGCCTGCTTTTTAATATCCTGCCCTATCTTAGTATTCTGGAGTAAGTATCTGCCTCCGAAAAAAAGAGCCGTAAGTATGAGTAATGTTATAACTAGCTTCGAAAAACCTGTAAGTCTGGTTGCCATTTTTAATGTGATTTTTATAAATTATTCAAATAAATTATCATATTGATTAGTTCTACCCACCTTTTCTGATTGTTTTATAGGTGCATTTATGTCCAATATTTCACTGTCATCATTAGATTTTAGAATCAACATCTCTTTTTCTCCGCCAAGCAACAAGGATACACTCTCACTTTCCCATTTTTCCAACATTTTCAACCCCTCTTCTTCAAAGACTCCGTTCTGAAGATCTATGGATTGCATAAAACCTTTGAAACTTCCATAAAGCGCTCCATCTCCCTACTTTCTGACTTACATCATCGGCAATTGATTCAAGTGCGGCATCAAACATGGCTTTCCTGTCAGGATCCCCTTTGATCACTGACATGGCCGATTTCATTGCTGAATTGCTCGCCAAAATAGCTTTTCTTTCCTGCTCTTTTACCATGACCTGATCCTGTACATCTTCAACAAGAATTTCAGAGTTTTCATACATTTTAGCCAAAACCCTGTATAATACTTCCATTTTTTTATACAGATCTTCCAATTTCAAATTTGATTCCTGCAATCGGCCAGCTTTCCTGCTTTTCAATAGCATATGAGCTTGTTTATTTGCCTGAGCAGCCTGACTGGCCATATTCAGGTTGGTGTCTATTTCTTTCTTATTATTTAAAATAATTTCTTGCAGCTTGTGCATCTGACCTCTTAGTTGAGCAATCTGCCTATTCATTTTAGTAAGGTTGGACTTAAGGTCTTCAACATATGACTTAAGTATGCCAATAGGGTCAATATTGACAAATAATCCTGTCAGCCATCGCATAGCACTTTTGTACATGTACCCAACGAGAGCTCTTGTTTTGCCATCCAATGCCATGAAAACAATGGTTCCAAGCACCATTAAAGATATGAATGCGCCAAGTGTTGATGTAATAAATGCTACTATAGCTGCTATGCTTCCAATAGCGATATAACCAGTACCAAATATCAGGGCAGCCAAAAAAAGCGCTCCTGTCACACCTTCAGGTCTTGACCAGAATGATTTTTGTTTTTGTTCCGTCATTTATTAGATTAATTAACCCCCAAATATAATCAAATACAAATACTGTTAAGAATTTATACAAGATTCATTTTTCAAGTGATTATTATAAATTTGTTTTTATTTTGTCAATGTCTTCGATTATCTGGCTACGAACCAAATTGTATGATGCAACAAATTGTTGATTAGTCAAATCCAGCTTTACTACAGCATCATCTATTTCAGTTTTAAAAGTATCCAATTGAGACTTTGCTGTGGCTATTTCGTTATTTAATTTTTCAATTAATTGTTGCTTTTCAGATATCGCCTTTTCAACAGAAGACAGTTGGTCTGCTTTACCTTGTATTTGTTTTGCTTTTTGATTATCAAGTGCATCTTTAAATTTATTGTTTTCATTATTTAGTATATCAACATAGTGATTTGCACTATCAATTAATTTTGTTTAGTTAACCCCATTGTCCTGGCCATTTCAAAAGCTGATTTAAACCTCATACTCTCATCAGGTATCACATTTGAAATGGATTTAAGCGAGTTTTTATATTCAAGATAATCAAAGCCTTCAATATTATTGGATTCAATTGCCTTTAGTAATAAGTCAACAAATTTCTGATCTGGCTTTCCATCAACTGATGATGAAGATGTCCGATCTCAGTTTTCTGATTTTCAGGTTTATATACATTTTTGTGCATTATTATCAGCTGAATTCCCTGTCTCAGTGGTACTTTCACCCTCATCAAGAATAAAAAGTGATTTGATTTTTTTGAACATATTTGTTACTTGAACCATACTAAAAATGATTTAACAATAAAAACAGTTTCAAAATTATAATTTT
The DNA here is from genome assembly GCA_016722285.1 of Saprospiraceae bacterium. Lineage (GTDB taxonomy): Bacteria > Bacteroidota > Bacteroidia > Chitinophagales > Saprospiraceae > OLB9. Next base: position 29,769 of record JADKGI010000013.1, on the reverse strand, counting down.
TATAGATAAATTCCGCTAAATTCCCGATAAACTTACATCAACAAAGTTAGGGTAAAGCAATAATAGCAATTATACAAGTCAGAAAAGAAATACTTATTCACCATATATTAGGCATATATATAATTATATTAGGCATCCATAACCCAAAATGGATAAAAACAATATGTAAAGAAATGGAATTTCTAATTGATAAAATACAAGTAAAATTTATACTTTATATTTTATAGATTCGGTTATCCTGATATTTGAAAATCATTTATTCCTGAAAACACCAAAGACTATTTTACTGCTAATTCAGGATATTTTTGATGAATAATATTCATGGCAAATTCAAATTGCTCTGAAATAGTAATGTCAGTATTGTCAAGCAAGATGGCATCCTGAGCCCTTACAAGAGGACTGTCTTCTCTTGTACTGTCAATTTTGTCCCTATGCTGAATATTTGAAATTACATCATGTAATTCTGCGTGTTGATTTTTTGAAATTAACTCATTATACCTTCTCTGTGCTCTTACAATAGGGTCTGCAGTTATGAAGAATTTTATATCCGCATCCGGGAAAACTACTGTACCTATATCTCTCCCATCCATCACAATTCCCTGATTTCCAGCCATATCCCGCTGGAGGGCTACCATTTTTTTCCTTACCTCGGATAATGCTGAAACTTCTGAAACATGTCCGGAAACTTTTAATGATCTTATATCCTGTTCTACATTATTTCCATTCAAAAAAGTTGTATTAATTCCGTCAATTTTTTCAAATGTTATGTGAATGTTTGCCAGAGCCTTATCAATTTCATCTATATTATCAAGATGGATATTTTCATTAATTAAATACAATGCCACAGCTCTATACATTGCACCCGAATCTATAAAGATAAAATTTAATTTGCTGGCAAGTTGTTTTGCCAATGTGGACTTGCCACAGGATGAAAAGCCGTCTATTGCAATGATCAAGATGTTCGTTTATCGATTAATTGGCTAAGAAATTATATGGTTGGACAAAAATAAAAAAGTCCCATGATTTAAAGCATCAAGGGACCTGGTTTATTCCAATTAAAATTTATAACTATCTAAATCAATATTCTTCTTCATTAAATAAAAAGTCATCTTTTCGGGGATAGTCCGGCCAGATATCTTCCATAGATTCATAAATTTCAAACTCATCTTCAAGCTCCTGAAGATTTTCCAACACCTCCAGAGGAGCGCCGGATCTGATAGCGTAGTCAATCAACTCATCCCTGGTGGCTGGCCATGGGGCTTCTTCAAGATTATGAGCAAGTTCTAAGGTCCAATACATAAAAACACTTTAAAAGGGTTAAAAATTTTAGTTTAAAAGTAAATTAAAAACAACTGTGTTAAACTCTATGTCCGCAACAAAAGTTCCAAAAGGAATAAAATAAATTAAATTATCAGCATTGCATCCCCATAGCTGAAAAATCTATACTTTTCTTTTATTGCTTCATTATAAGCATCCATGATCAATTCAAATCCCCCAAATGCTGCTACCATTATAATCAAACTTGTTTTTGGAAGATGAAAATTAGTAATCATACTATTGGCAATACTAAAATCATAAGGTGGGTAAATAAAAAGATTAGTCCAACCTTCAGAAGGTTTTAATAAGCCTGTAGCCGAAACCGAAGATTCTATTGTTCGCATAGATGTTGTACCGACGGCACATATACGTTTATTAGTCTCCTTTGCCTTGTTTACTATATTGGCTGCTTTCTCATTTATACTGTAATATTCTGCATCCATCTTATGTTTAGACAGATCTTCCACATCTATACTCCTGAATGTACCCAGACCCACATGTAAGGTAACCTCAGCCAGATGCGACCCTTTAATCTCCAATCTTTTCATAAGTTCTCTGGAGAAGTGAAGTCCGGCTGTCGGGGCTGCAACTGCTCCCGTTTCTTTTGCATATACGGTTTGATATCTATCCAAATCAAGCTCTTCGGGTGGTCTGGTGATATATTTAGGAAGAGGCATACTACCCAACTGCTTCAATGCGGCCCTGAACTGTTCATCAGTACCATCGAAGAAAAACCGAATCGTCCTACCTCGCGAAGTGGTATTATCGACTACTTCTGCTACAAGAATATCATTTCCTTTATCGTCTGAAAAATACAGCTTATTACCAACTCTGATTTTTCTGGCAGGGTCAACTAAGACATCCCAAAGTTTTGCGTCCGAATTAAGTTCGCGCAGTAAGAAAACTTCGATCTTAGCACCTGTTTTTTCCTTCTTACCGTACATTCTTGCCGGAAATACCTTTGTATTATTGAAGATCAAAACATCTCCATCATCAAAATATTCCATGATATCTTTGAATGTTCTATGTTCAAATTTACCGGACTGACGATCAACAATCATTAACCTTGATTGATCCCTTTCATCTACCGGATACTGAGCAATCAGATTTTCCGGTAAATCAAACTTAAACTGTGAGAGTTTAGTCCTCATTAAAAGTAATTTTTTATTTTCGGAGTGCAAAAGTATAAATCTTTACCGATTTATATCCATCCTTTGAACTATAATATTTTTTAAAAATGTAAAATACATTAGTAAGACAGAATTAAACTCTGAATTGTTTATGTTTCTCGCATCTCCCTGAAGAATTTATCTTATTACAGAGATGAGTTAATTTTATAAAGCAAGTTTCAACTTTGCTTTGACATTCTTTTCAGAGCTTTTACAAAAACATCCAGTTCTTGCAGACTCGTATATATATTGGGTGTTATTCTGCAACCCTGCACCCCATGACCGTCAATGGCCACTGTATATATTTTGTATTTCTCCAATAAAATTTTTGCCATATCTGAAGGCTTCATCCCTTCGATACCTATATTTGCAATGGCGCATGATCTGTCTAAATCCTCCGGAGTGTTTATTATTATACCTTTTTCATTTCTGACTTTATCAGACCAATATCTTTGGAGAAATCGCAATCTTTCTTCCTTTCTTTTTTTACCTAATTTAAGATAATAATCAATAGCATTAATAATAGTGAGGTCAGTGTGAACCGGGTGTGTACCCGTATGATTCAGTTTTTTAATATCATCACTGTTTTCATCCCACGTAGCAATCGTAGGAGTCAATTCTTTTATTTTTGGCTTGTTTATATATAATAGTCCGGCACCCAGAGGAGTACTCAGCCATTTGTGTAAGCTTGATCCATAATAATCACAATGTAAATCTTTAATATTAAAATCAATATGTGCCAGAGCATGGGCGCCATCTACAAGTACGCTTACACCTTTAGAATGAGCCATATCGCAAATTTTTCTTATTGGTAATATCTGCCCTGTGATATTTACCATGTGACATACCATCAACAATTTTGTCTTTGAAGTAATGGCACTTTCATAAATATTCACTATTTCATCATCTCCTGTGGGGTGATTAGGTACTGAAATGATTTTATTTACAATTCCGAATTTCCGGGCCATGAGCTTAAACTGATTAACTATTGAGCCATAATCCTGCTCCGCCATAACGGCTTCATCCCCAACTTGCCAGGTGTAACCGTTTATTATAGTATCAAGCGAATCTGTAGTATTACGGGTTATAATTACTTCATCCCGATCGCATCCCAGCATCTCAGCTAATTTTGCAGTAGATTTTTCCTTATTTTCAGTTTGTAAGTTTCGCATATAATAAGATCCCTGAAAATTAACTTCAAGAACATTATTTACAAAATGATCCAGTGTGACCTGGGGCATAAAACAATAATAACCGTTCTCAAGATTAATGTAATCAGATTTAAGGCGATATCCTTTTCTTATTTCTTTCCAAAAATTTTCATCATTAGACAGTTCTGAGTCGGACCAGTCTTTATATTTGGCATTCAGATTGTCTAAAATAATATCCTGAGGCAGATAGGCCCCCAGCATTATTTTACCAGTATTCTTCAAAAAGCTTCTTTTATTCATATCCATTATTTTAATAAAAATGAAATCAATCCAGTACCATTTTAGCTTTTAGCCACAATGCATCCATTTGCTCGAGAGACATATCTTTGAGCGGTTGATCTGCATTTTCTTCTATAAACTCAAATCTATATTTGAATTTACGATTTACTCTTTCCAGTGCAGTTTCCGGATTTATGCCTTCATATCGCGCATAATTGATTAAGGAAAATAAAATATCACCGAATTCTTCTTCTATTCTTTGAGTATCTCCAGAATCGGAAACTTCTTTAAACTCGTTAATTTCTTCTTCAACTTTTGCCCAGACGTCACTTTTTTCTTTCCATTCAAATCCTACCTGTGCCGTTTTTTCCTGCATTCTATAGGCCTTCACCATCGCTGGTAAACCAACAGGTACACCAGATAATACTGATTTTTTCCCTTCTGATAGTTTGATTTGCTCCCAATTTTTTTTCACGTCTTCTTCCGACTTGACCTGTACACTACCATAAATATGTGGGTGTCTTTTTATCAGTTTTTCGCAAATGCTATTAAGGGCATCCGCAATATTAAATACCCCTTGCTCCTCACCTATTCTGGCATAAAAGACCATATGTAGCATCAAATCACCGATTTCTTCTTTGATATCGTCATTTTTTTTATTCAGTATAGCATCAGAGAGTTCGTATGTTTCTTCAATAGTTAAAATTCTGAGAGAATCATTGGTTTGATTCATATCCCAGGGACATTTCTCCCTCAGATCATTCATGATGTCAAGCAGCCTGACAAATGCCGTTGCTTTAACATTGCGATCATCGTCCAAATTATTATTCAATATTTTAGGTTTTTAATTACAAACAACACAAATATAGTATTTTCGCAAAAAAATAGGAATTAAAAATAAGTGTTAAATAAAATCAAAAAAACATGAGAATGGGAAAATAAACAATATTCATATTACCTTTGTTAGACTTACAATTGTCACAATAATTTATATATGATGGAGTTTTTGTATATTTTAGTAATAATATTCGGGATACTTGGAATATCTATTATTCTTATGAACTTAAGACAGCTGGTCACTGGTCAAGAATTTAGAGGAAGTTGCGCCAGCAATAACCCCATTTTGAAAAATCAATTTGGAGAATGTACGGTATGCGGCAAGAAACCGGAAGAGGATTGTAAAATGCCTGAACCAAAAAATATATAAATCAGAAATTATCTTCTCGCAGCATGTGTCTGAAAGAAAGACCCAATTGCCAATACTATAAAAACAATAATTGTTAATCCCAAAACTAACATAACTAGAATTTGATGTTGCAACGCAAATTTCTTAAATTAAATACATAATCAAAACAATTTATCATCAAAATATTTAATATTTATGTTATTAATATGTAATAATCTTATTTACAAGAGTTTAAATAAGTTTTTCGCGTTAGTTTTTATTTTGATTTTTTTTAATAATAATTTGAATGGGCAGGCACCCAAGAAGCCTACATCAGGTGAAATTTATCAAATGATGGAAAAACTGGGATTTCTCGGTTCAGTACTTTACGTTGCTGCGCACCCTGATGATGAAAACACCAGATTAATTTCATATCTTGCAAATGACAAAAAAGCTATGACTACATATCTTGCTCTGACGAGAGGCGATGGCGGTCAAAATCTGATAGGTCCGGAAATGTCAGAGCTACTTGGAGTAATTAGAACCCAGGAATTGCTCATGGCAAGATCGGTAGATAATGGGCGTCAGATGTTCACAAGAGCGAATGATTTTGGTTATTCAAAAAATGCTGAAGAAACAATTAAAATATGGGACACTGAAAAAGTGAAAGCGGATGTTGTCTGGGCAATACGCAGAACTCGTCCTGATGTAATAATAAATAGATTTGATCATCGTACAAGTGGCGAAACCCACGGCCATCATACTGCATCAGCTCAGTTATCCTATGAACTTTTTGATAAAGCAGGCGACAAAAATATCAATCCTGAACAACTAAAATATGTGTCTGCCTGGCAACCAAAAAGGTTATTTTTCAATACAAGCTGGTGGTTTTATGGCAGTGAAGATAAATTTAATAAGGCTGATAAATCTAAACTGATGGGTATGGATGTTGGAGTTTATTTTCCATTATTAGGAAAATCCAACACTGAAATCGCTGCAGAATCCAGAAGCAATCATAAATGTCAGGGTTTTGGTTCAACCGGCACCAGGGGTTCTCAAATGGAATATCTCGAACTACTAAAAGGCGACATGCCGCCATCTAAATCTGATATTTTTGATGGGATAAATACAACCTGGACTAGAGTGGAAGGTGGAACACCTGTCAAAGCTATGGTGGAGCAAGCCATAAAAAATTATGACTTTAAAAATCCAGCAGCTTCTATTCCTCTATTAGTAGAATTATATACAGCTATACAAAAAGTAAAAGATCCTTTTTGGCGGGAAATTAAAATAAATGAAATCAAAAATTTAATATCAGCATGTGCCGGGATGTATCTTGAAGCAAAAACTAATGTTCATAAAGTTACTAAAGGAGAAAATATTACAGTCGATTTTGAAGCAATTAGCCGACTTGATTTAAATGCCTCACTTATTTCAATAAAAGGCGAAGGGATTGATATAGACACTACAATGAGCTATAAGTTGACCACCAACGATCCGTTCAAGTGGTCATGCCAGGCAGCAATTCCTGCAACTACGTCATATTCAGCACCTTATTGGCTTTTAAAAAGGGAACTTTGGGCTTATATAATGTCGCAGATCAGGAAATCATAGGAAACCCTGAAACAAAAAGGAGCTAAAAGCTACCTTTCTTTTTAAGATAAACGGAGTGGAAATTCCTTTTGAAAAAGAACTAGTATATAAATTTAATAGCTCAAAAAATGGCGAAACATTCAGACCGTTGGAAATTGTACCTGCCATTTCAGTCAAATGCCATGATCCTGTTTATATATTTGCATCCAATCAACCAAAGGATATAAAAGTTTCCGTGTATGCATGGGCTGAAAATCAATCTGGCAGTCTTTCCATACCATTACCGGAAGGTTGGAATGCCGAACCCAAATCATTTGAATTTACCATTGTAAGTAAAGGAGAAAATAAAGATTTTGTTTTTACTATAACCCCTCCTGCAAATACTCAGGAAATCATGATAACTCCTGCAGTTACTTCCGGAAAAGAAGTTTTTACGGGAGAAATAATTGACATAAATTACGAACATATTCCTTTTCAAACTGTACTTAAAAAAGCTGAGACTAAATTGTCGAGAATAAGTATAGAAACAAGAGGACAGAGGATTGCATACCTCATGGGAGCCGGAGATGATATACCCATGAGTCTGAGACAGATAGGTTACAATGTTGAAGTTGTCCGATCTGATGAAATTTCATTGGAGAGACTTATCCCTTACGATGCTTTGATCATTGGAGTCAGAGCATATAATACTGAAGAATCTCTGAAGTTTAAGCAAAATGAAATTTTTGAATACATTAAACAAGGAGGAAATGTCATTGTACAATATAACACTTCAAATGGATTAGTTACCAAAGATTTAGCGCCCTACAGCTTAACTTTATCAAGAAACAGGGTTACAGTCGAAGATGCAGAAATGAGAATCTTACAGCCAAACCATTCTGTCCTCAATTATCCGAATAAAATTACTGCAAAAGATTTTGATGGATGGGTTCAGGAACGTGGTTTGTATTTTCCCGGCGCATGGGACACGCAATTCACTCCAATATTTTCCTGTAATGACCCGGATGAAAAACCTCAGGATGGCAGCTTACTTATTGCTAAATACGGTGACGGACACTATATATATACAGGATTGTCTTTCTTTAGAGAATTGCCAGCGGGAGTTTCAGGAGCATTCAGGCTATTTGCCAATATGATTTCAATAGGCCTGGATGTCCAACCTTAATAAAAGCTGGCGATGGAATAAAGGATACACCATGGTCTTGCTACTCAATGCCATCTATATTTTGTTATTTTTTATAATAATGAAAATCTGGAATATATAATAAATGGGTAGTTTTGATTGGGTTGTACTAATAGTAACGTTACTTTTTATAGTCATATATGGTGCCTACAAGACAAGAGGGCAGCAGGATATGCAGTCTTATATGCTTGGTGACAAGCAAGCCAGATGGTGGACCGTAGGTCTTTCAGTTATGGCAACTCAGGCCAGCGCTATTACATTTATGTCAACACCCGGACAAGCATTTCATGATGGGATGGGATTTGTCCAGTTCTATTTCGGACTTCCGATTGCTATGATTATCATATGCTATACTTTTATACCAATTTACCACCGACTTAAAGTTTTTACAGCCTATGAATTTCTTGAAGACAGGTTTGATGTTAAGACCAGGACACTTACTGCCGGACTATTTCTTATACAACGCGGTTTAGCTGCCGGTATTACAATTTATGCTCCATCAATCATACTATCCACTATACTTGGGTGGAATTTGAATTTGCTAAATTTTTTAATCGGATCATTGGTTATCATTTATACTGTCAGCGGTGGAACGAAAGCTGTCAATGTGACACAAAAGCAACAGATGTTTATTATTATGACCGGGATGTTTCTGGCTTTTTATATTATCCTTGATTCCTTACCTCAACAAGTAAACTTCTCAAATGCTATGGAAATTGCCGGGGTTTCCGGCAAATTGAACATTCTTGATTTTTCATTTGACATGGAAAGCAGATACACATTCTGGTCCGGTATAACAGGAGGATTATTTCTTTCATTATCATATTTCGGGACAGATCAATCACAGGTTCAGCGATATCTGTCCGGAAAATCAATAAGGGAAAGCAGCCTGGGACTAATCTTTAACGGAATTTTGAAGGTACCAATGCAATTTTTTATTCTATTAGTAGGAGTAATGGTATTTGTTTTTTACCAGTTCAATTCGTCTCCTGTCTTTTTTAATGCTAAAACTCTGGATAAACTAAAGAATACAGAAGCATCGGTGCCATTATCTATTCTTGAAATTAAGAATGACTCTGTTTTTCATGCAAAATCTGCTTTATTATACCAGCTCAGTAGCAGCAATATCAAAAAGGAAGAAAAAGCTGTGCTGAACAAAGAAATCGTCGAGTTAAATTCAGTTGAGAAAGATATCAGGAATCAGACCCGGGTACTGGTTGAAAAACACCTTCCTGATGAAGAATCCAATGATAAAGATTATGTCTTCATAAGTTTTATTCTGGCCCACTTACCGAAAGGCCTTATCGGTTTGTTGCTGGCTGTCATTTTCAGTGCGGCTATGTCATCTACTGCTTCTGAGCTAAATGCACTTTCTACGACTACTACGGTCGATATCTATAAAAGAATCATTAATCCCACAGGGAATGACAAACACTACGTATTTTCTACAAAAATGCTGACCATATTATGGGGAGGAATTGCGATTACTTTTGCGTGTTTTGGCACTCTATTCGAAAACCTAATACAATTTGTAAATATAATCGGATCTGTATTTTACGGCACCATACTCGGCATTTTTCTTGTGGCATTTTATTTCAGAACCATAAAAGCCAATGCAGTATTTATTGCAGCTTTAATTTCAGAAGCTATAGTAATAGCTATTTTTATTTCTGATGTGGTAGGTTATCTTTGGCTGAATGCCATTGGGTGTATTTTAGTGATCTCAATTGGCCTGATACTCCAGCATTTAATCTTAAAAGATAAGTCTGACTATGAATCTATCTGATGATTTTGTCAATCAGATAAAAGGGTCTCTGCCAAAAGCAGATGCCAATCATTTAATTAATTCATTGGATAAGCCAGCTCCTCTTTCCATTCGAATTAATTCAGGCAAATGGAATACAATCCTTCCAGATGAAAATATACCGTGGTGTCCGTCAGGATTTTACATGAAAAGCAGACCCGTTTTTACTCTTGATCCATCTTTTCATGCAGGCGCATATTATGTACAGGAACCATCATCTATGTTTGTGCATCATGTATTAGAGGCATTTTCTCCAAATGAAAAAAACATACGAATTTTAGACCTCTGCGCTTCACCAGGAGGAAAAAGTACACTTATAGCGTCCTGGCTTGGTGGAAATGGGTTGCTGATAGCTAATGAGATTATTAAAAGTCGGGCTTACACTCTTAAATACAATCTACTGAAAGAAGGCTGTGCAAATGTAATAGTGACTAATAATGACCCTCAAGATTTCCATCATATCAGGGAATATTTTGATATAATTCTGGTGGACGCACCATGTTCAGGGGAGGGTATGTTCAGAAAAGATCCAGAATCAATATGTGAGTGGTCGCTTGAAAATGTAGATAAATGCGCTTCAAGGCAAAAAAGGATACTCAGCAATATTATTCCTGCACTAAAGCCAGGAGGAATTCTGATTTATTCTACCTGTACCTACAACAGAAAAGAGAATATTGAAAATACTGACTGGATTGCAGGCAATATGGGATTGATAAATCTTGCTTTGGAAATACCATCTATGTGGCAAATAGATGAGATACATGGCAAAAACAGCGTAGGCTATCAATTTTATCCGCACAAAATCAAAGGTGAAGGATTCTTTATTTCAGTTTTCAAAAAAGATGAAGGGCCATCTCACCTCATTGCAAATAATAAAAGGAAATCCGGGACCCTGACAAAAATCGATAAAAATGAAACGGCAGTTATTACACAATGGGTAAGGACTTCAAATCTGAGTTTCCTTAAAGATAAAACAGGAACTATTCATGCCCTTCCTGATGAATTTGAAAAGGATGCTTATTATCTCGAAGCTTACCTAAGATTAATCTACTGCGGAGTTACGGTGGGTGATGTCAATAAAAATATTTTGATACCTAATCATAGTCTTGCATTGTCAAAAATTCTGATACAGGATTTCCCTACAATATCACTCGATTTGGAATCTGCCCGATTTTACCTTAAGAAAACATTACCATGTATTGAGTCGCGGACAAGATCATGGATGTTGGCCAGTTATCAAAACAATAATATCGGGTTTCTAAAAAATCTGGGAAACAGGATTAACAACTATTTACCAAATGAATACAGAATCCTGATGGATCTTCCTGAAATTAAAACTTAATCTTTCTCATTCGCAAACTCATAGGCGTCACCTCCAGGTATTCATCATCTTTGATATACTCCATTGCTTCCTCAAGAGAAAATTGAATTTTGGGTGCGATTTTCATATTTTCGTCTGAACCAGAAGCGCTCATATTAGTAAGTTTCTTACCTTTTATTATATTGGCTTCCATTTCATTATCTCTACTATGCTCACCTATTACTTGACCAACATATACCTGATCTCCCGGGTCAATAAAAAATTTACCTCTGTCTTGCAGCCTGTCTATGGCAAATGGAAGGGCCTGGCCTTGCTCCATAGATACAAGAGAACCTTTCCACCTGGTAGGTAATTCGCCCTTAAAAGGCTCAAAAGTCAGAAAACGGTGGGTCATTACAGCCTCACCGGCTGTTGCTGTCAGCATGTAATTCCTAAGACCAATAATACCCCTTGAAGGTATTTCAAACTCCAGATGCTGCACATCGCCTTTGGGCTCCATCACTTTTAGTAACCCTTTCCGCTGTGTCACCAATTCAATCACTCTTCCGGACGAAACTTCAGGAACGTCTATCACCAATGTCTCCACCGGCTCGCATTTTATGCCATCAATTTCTTTTATAATGACTTGTGGTTTACCTACTTGCAACTCATACCCCTCACGGCGCATTGTTTCTATCAATATGCTCAGGTGCAATACTCCCCGGCCATACACACTAAACTTGTCTTCTGTCTCGCCATCTTCAACACGAAGTGCCAGATTTTTCTCTAATTCCTTATAGAGTCTTTCCCTCAGGTGTCTCGATGTAACATATTTTCCTTCTTTACCAAAAAACGGTGATGTATTGATGGTAAACAGCATACTCATAGTTGGCTCATCCACTTCAATGCGGGGAAGTGCTTCAGGTTCGATAAGATCTGCTATTGTATCTCCTATTTCAAAATCATCTAATCCAACAACTGCACAAAGGTCGCCACTTCTTACTGAAGATACTCTTGCTTTCCCAAGGCCTTCAAATACAAATAGCTCTTTTACCCTTACTTTTTTGGTAACTCCATTCTTTTTGCAAAGCATGTAATCTTTATTTTCATCCAGGTCACCCCGGTACACCCTTCCGATAGCGATTCTACCCTGAAATGCATTAAAGTCCAAAGATGTAATACCCATCTGCACACTGCCTTCTTTGTATGGAGCCTCTGGAATGACATCAATAACAGCCTGCAAAAGTGGTTTAATATCTTTTGTCCTTATGTCATGGTCGAAGCTCATCCATCCATCTCTACTGGAACCGAATAGGGTAACAAAGTTCAATTGATCTTCAGTAGCTCCTAAATTGTACATGAGGTCAAAAACATCACTCTGCACTTCTTCAGGGCGACAGTTTTCCTTATCAACTTTATTAATCACAACTATTGGTTTCAATCCCAATTCTATCGATTTATTCAATACAAAACGGGTTTGGGGCATCGGACCTTCAAACGCATCTACCAAAAGTAATACCCCATCTGCAAGATTCAGTACTCTCTCTACTTCACCTCCGAAATCAGAGTGACCAGGCGTATCTATAATGTTGATTTTCACACCATTAAAAGGTACCGATACATTTTTTGAAAGAATAGTTATACCCCTTTCTCTCTCAAGATCATTGTTGTCAAGTATAAGCTCGCCGGTGTCTTTGCGATCATCCATTGCTTTACACTCGTGGATAATTTTATCAACTAAGGTTGTCTTGCCGTGATCAACGTGCGCAATGATTGCGATATTTCTGATTGGTTCCATAATATGTATTGGTATTTAAATTCTATAAACCACATACGGGTATAGTAATTCAAAGGGCTGTTTTAGATATGAATATATTACTCGAAAGTTTCTTTTTTAATGGCAATCCTTCGTCCTCTGTATTTAAGAATTTTACCACTCTCCATAGATTTGGAGAATTTTTTATCAATCTCTACAAGACAATGTCTTTTTTGGATATCAATATTGCCTATCTGCTTTTTGGAAAGTCCGGCGTGGCCGGCGAGGATATCAATTAAAATTCCGGGATGTATATTGTCTATTTTTCCTATGTTAACAAAAAATGTTTCCATATGTGGATTGGAATGCTGATGCCTCGAGCCTGTATCTCTCTGACTTCTTTTATTGTCATCCCTTCTTGATTTATTGTCACGACCTTTTGAACTTCTGTCATTTCTATCCTGGTTGAAGTCCATGTTTAAGTCATCTTTTTCCACCTTTTTATAGAGTTTATTAAACTCCATAGCCAGAATTTTGCTGATGATTTCCTCTTTTGTCAGGACATTAAATGATTCGCAGGCTTTCAATATCATCTCTTCACTTAGCTCAACTGTATCAGTATGCAGGACTTTTTCAGTCCACTTTTCCAGTTTTTTGCTATACATTTGAGACTGTAGCGGCACTTTTATATGCTTGATATCCACACCAATGTTTCTTTCAAAAAATCTGATCCGCCCTATATCCTGCGGTGTTACAATAGCCAAAGATGTACCTTTTTTACCCGCTCTTGCTGTCCTTCCAGACCGGTGGGTATAATATTCTGAGTTTTCAGGAAGTGAATAATGAACAACATGTGTCAATGATTCGACATCAAGTCCCCTCGCTGCCACATCAGTAGCTACCAGGATTGGTGTTGTTTTACTCCGGAATTTAGCCATCACAGCATCTCTTTGAGATTGTGACATGTCACCGTGAAGTGGTTCAGCTCTATAACCTTCCTTCTCCAGGTAGTCAGCAAGCTCCTGCGTATCCATCTTTGTTTTGCAAAAAATAACTCCATAGAAATCAGTAAGGTAGTCCAACACTCGTTTTAGAGCAGCTTCCTTGTCATGCTTACTTACATAGATGTATTTATGGTCAATATTTTCATTGGTCTTACTTTCAGACTTTATCCTAACTTCAAAAGGAGTGTCCATATATTTACCAACGATGCGCCTAATTTCTGTAGGCATAGTAGCTGAAAACAACCACAATACTTTATCTTCAGGCGTATATTCGAGTATTTTATCGATATCTTCCTGAAATCCCATATTCAGCATTTCATCAGCTTCATCCAAAACGAGAAACTCAATTTCATCCAATTTTACTGCCTTTCGGTCAATCAGATCCTGAAGTCTGCCCGGTGTGGCAACTAATATGTGCGGAAAATTTTTCTTTAATTCGCGAATTTGAGTGGAAATCGGTGTACCACCATAAACTACCATAGTCCGCATTCCCTTTTTATACTTCCCAAAGTTTTCAAATTCCTTGGCGATTTGTTGCGCAAGTTCTCTGGTAGGTGCAAGTATAAGGGCAAATACTTTGTTTATGGAAGTATCTAAAAAATGAATCAATGGAAGCCCAAAAGCTGCGGTTTTTCCTGTTCCTGTTTGGGCAAGCCCTATAAAATCTGGTTTATTCTGAATAAGCGCCGGGATGGCTTTATATTGAATTTCTGTTGGGGTTACAAAACCTATTTCCTCAAGTGATCTCAGAATTTCATCACTCAGGCCCAACTCTTTAAATGTCTGCAAGGGTAAATTTTATTTGAAGCCGCAAAGATAAACATTTATTTTGCAACTTGCGAAGAATATCACACTAAACCCAATTTTTCTCTACTATAGTATTCACGAAAGGTGATCATTCTATCCTGAGATTCATCCCATAACTTATTTGAAGCCAGTTTTAAACTCTCCCAAAAAGTCAAAATTGTCACATATTGATTTATCCATTGGTTCTCTGAGAGTGCTTTCTTAAGATTATAATTGGGGATCGCAGGATTTAAATGGTGTATGTGGTGAATACCAATGTTTCCGGTAAGCCAGTTGAATAAAGCGGGTACTTTGTAATATGTGCTGCCCCTAAGTGCGGCTGTCAGGTAATCCCACTTATCCATCCATTGCTTGTATGCTTCCTCGTGCTGATGCTGAACATAAAAAAACCAGATTGCTATCACTGAAAATATAACAACTATAGTAAAATGTGTCAGGAAAAACTTTCCAAAGCCCAATAGATAGCCAAGTCCGATAAAAAGAGATAACAAAAGCAAATTATTTAACCAAAGCCTCCATTTCTCATTCTTAAATACATCCATTTTGATCATAGGCAATCTATTGTGGATAACCACGTAATATATGGGACCAAGTATAAACATGACCAAAAATGATCTATATAGTCTGTATTTAAATCTGCCCCACTTATTCAGTACTTTAAATTCGTTGACAGTCATTGTGTCGATATCTCCCAAGTCCCTTAATTCCAGTTGGCCATTGTGAGAATGATGCAGATGATGCGATTTTGCCCAATAATGAAAAGGTATAGTACTGAATATGGAACAAATATACCCAATAATTGCCCTTGCCTTACTATTGCTCAGGAATGTACGATGGCCACAATCATGCTGTATAATAAATATCCTGACCAGAAAAAAAGCATTAATGATACCAAGACCAAACGTAATCCAATAACTGTAATCCAACGATAAATACATAAGAATCCAGATAAGAATAAAAGGGCCAAAAGAGTTTATTAACTGAATAGCAGCTTTCTTTTTACTTGTCTTTGTATAGATATTAAAAGATTTTAGTTGGGCTGTATCAATTTTTATATTATCCACCTTGCGCTTATTTAAATTTTTGAACTGCAAAGATACGACTAATCAGATGAAGATTAAAACTTTACATGTACATATAAAATGTTAAAATACTAAATTGTATGTTAATTTTTATGGGCGTATCCCAAAATTTCATTTCTATATTATTTCTTTTTAGATTACCCCATACCTTAAGGGAGCTAAAAAGAAATTGACTACCTTGAGACTACTCCGAAAAGTTTATTTTTGCCATCAAGACACAAAAAACACTAAAAGTCACAAAGAATAACGAATTTTAAAAATTGATATTCAATCCTTTGTGAACCTTTGAGACTTAGTGACCTTGTGGCAATTCTTTATTTTTGCCTTTTCGGAGTGGACTCATTACCTTCGAATGTAAAAATGGGTTACACCCATTTTTATCAATTAAATTAATTCAAAATAGTATCTGGAGCAAACCCACAGAAGATTTATAGTGATAATTATCTAAACATTCAGAAAAGTTAATGGCCATTTTCATTGGATATCTTGTAAAATCATTTCAGAAATATCCATAATCATGACATTATCTTCTTTGTCTTTGGCCTTCATACCGTCAGTCAGCATGGTAATACAAAATGGACAATTTGCCGAAACAATCTGAGCACCCGTATTTATGACATCTTCAGCTCGTTCAATATTGATTTTTTTATTGCCGGCTTCGTCTTCCTTAAACATCTGCGCACCACCGGCACCACAGCATAAACCGTTCGCTTTGCTCCTTTTCATTTCTGACAAATCGACATCCAATGCATTTAAGAGACTTCGTGGTGCTTCATATTCATTGTTGATTCTACCTAAATAACAGGAGTCATGGTAGGTGATTTTTTTGCCTTTGAAGGCTCCTCCCTGTACTTTCAATTTACCCGAGTTAAGCAATTCCTGTAAAAATTGTGTGTGATGAACTACTTCATAGTTCCCCCCTAATTCCGGATATTCATTTTTAAGCGTATTGAAACAGTGCGGACATGCGGTCACTATTTTCTTTACGCCATACATATTAAGTGTATTAATGTTTTGCAGGGCTAACATTTGAAAAATAAACTCATTTCCTGCCCTTCTGGCGGGATCTCCCGAACACATTTCTTCATTTCCCAGAATCGCAAATGAAATTCCAGCCTTTTGAAGTAATTTAGAAAAAGCTTTGGTCACTCTTTGAGCTCTGGCATCAAAGCTACCAGCACACCCAACCCAAAATAAAATTTCAACATGTATGTCTTCTGATGACACTTCAGCCATTGTTTTTATCTTCATTGATATTCTATATTAATTTTAAAATCAGACTATTAATTGACTTTCATTTTTGATATATGGCATAAAACAAATTGATTATAATACAACTCAAAATTTACATTTCAGTCCTCCACTTTTCTCGTTCTTCAGGTATTTGCCATACACATCCGCTGTTCTCCATAGCCGTAAACATAGGTACCCAGTCAGCAGGCCCTGCGGATTCAGTGAGAATCTCGTACCTCCGTAGTTTTAATATTGGTTCAAGAGGGTCGATCATGACCGGGCAAGCTTCAACGCATGCATTGCATGTTGTGCACGCATGAATTTCAGCTCTGGATATATAATCGAAAAGAGTCTTACCATCATCATAGTTAGAGCCTGTCAGGTGCTTGATAGCAGAATTATCTTTCGTTTTAGCATATTTCATATTGCCGGATGAGATATTTCTTCCCACTTCTTCTGCCCTATCCCTTATATCCATCATGATTTTACGGGGTGATAGTTTTTTACCGGTTACATTGGCTGGACAGACTGCAGAGCACCTTCCGCATTCTGTGCAAGTGTAGGCATTGAGAATATTTTTCCACGACAGACCGAAAACGTCATTTGCTCCAAACTCAGGCATTTCTTCATTAGAATCATTTATAGTTTCTGATTCTAAACCCAGCATTGATTTTACTTCGTTCATGATTGCAGGCATATTTTCCATCTTCCCTCTGGGTCCTAATTTGCTGAAATACACATTTGGAAAAGCAAGAAAAATGTGTAAATGCTTGGAAACTGGCAGATATACAATGAATCCTAATACAACAGATAAATGTAACCACCACCCAATCCTTTCGATAAGCATAAGATTTTGGACTTCAAATGAATCAAAAATTAATGGTCCCAACATTGAGCTCATCGCCAGACTTCCTGTAGCAGGGTAATGCATAGGGTCTATACTCTGCAGAACGACATCTGCGCCATTCATTGTAAAAATACCTGTTACCAGAAATAATTCTCCTAAAAGTATGAGATTTGCATCCAGTTTAGGCCAACCATTTAATTCCGATTTGACAAGACGAGGTACTTTCAACAGGTTTCTTCTATATAAAAATACGAAAGTCGCTATTAATGCAAAAAATGATAAAATCTCTATCGTACTAATAACAACTGTGTAAAAACTACCCAAAAAAGAACTAAAAAACCGATGAACACCAAAGATGCCATCAATCAAAATTTCAATCAACTCAACCTGCGTAAATAGAAATGCTGTATAAATGAATAAATGAAAAATCGCAGGTATCCAATTTTTGAACATCTTCTTCTGACCAAAAGCCACGAGCAGAACATTCTTCCAACGTACAAATTTCCGGTCTGATATATCTTCACTTTGTCCGAGCTTAATATTATCAAAAACCTTTTTATATTGCCTGAAAGCAATAAATCCAACTGTTCCGGATATCAAAATAAATATCAGT
This sequence comes from Saprospiraceae bacterium, assembly GCA_016722285.1. Taxonomy (GTDB): domain Bacteria; phylum Bacteroidota; class Bacteroidia; order Chitinophagales; family Saprospiraceae; genus OLB9. The sequence goes on along the minus strand of JADKGI010000013.1, from coordinate 11,466 downwards.
TGTTGCATCTTTCTGTCAATGTTTATATCAGGCTACAAGTTACAAATTAATTCATTTTTAGTTACATTTGCCTGATATATAAATAGATACTTTATGGATGTACTTAACCAATATCAAATAGCTCATAAAATATCAAGGCTTGCGTATGAAATCCTTGAGAATAATAGCGATGCTGATTCAATTGTCATTGCAGGTATAAATAATAATGGGTATCGGTTTGCAGAATTGCTTTACCAAAAACTAAAAACGGTTTCGGATAAAGAATTTATTTTATCACAGATTAAGTTAAATCCGGCAAAACCACTTGAGAACCCAATTGAAATCAATTTAAGTCAAAGAGCACTGGAAAATAATTGTATAATCATTGTGGATGATGTGGCCAATACTGGAAGGACGTTATTCTATGCATTTAAAGTCTTCATGGATATACTGATAAAAAAAGTGGAAGTAGCTGTATTGGTGGACAGAAAGCATAAATTATTTCCAATAAAGGTAGATTATGTTGGGCTTTCACTGGCTACTACCATGCAAGAGAACATCAAGGCACATCTTAAGGATCCGGATTCCATGTCAGTAACTCTGAATTAAGCCTTTTTAGCAAAATACGAATCTTCACTTAAGGGCTCAACCCAGCCATGATTCATCAGAAAGGCCAATTAGTCAGTTATGACCTTCCCCCTCTGAAAAGTGTATTGTAGTCAAGGAAGTAAATCAATTTTACTGAGACATTATTGTTTTGATTTTCCTGAAGGGTTTCAGAAAGGTTTGAGAAATAATCTGATCTGTAATATGTATCAAATTTTCCGATTGAATTTTTCCATACCACATTTACAAAACTTCCCTGAGCTATCTGCCAGGTATATACCATATCCACATTAAAATAATTAACAGTTCTATTATTTGCTGATGCTAATAAGTCATTAGATTCAAATATCCCATCTGAATTGAGGTAAAAAAGCTCCTTATTTTTAATCGAGCGAACATAATGACGTGCTACCAAGTTAAGCCCCATCCTATTGGTAAAATTATACTTTGCCCTAAGTGAATTCTCAAACGTTGCTATATCTCTGAGTGCAAACACAGGATTACTTTCAGCAAATGAAGAAAAGCCGGCATTGTTGAATCTTGGTTGCCAGCTCACTCCAACTCTCAGAGACAATTTCGTATTTACCCGACAGGTTTGGTATAGATTTGCATCCAACGCAACTCCATTATAAAAATTAAAATACTTTCGAACAAATATCTCGGGGCTAACAGACCATTTTTTAGCTGTATTGGTTTCAAACCAGGCGCCAACTAATGCACTTGGGCCTCTTTTAAAATATTTTCCCTCGACCCTCGGTTCGTAGAAGTCATTTTCTCCAAAAGTAATATTAGAATTCAATCCTATCAAGGATAGATTTTTATGCTGAACATTGACATAGAGGTTGAATCTGGCAACCTGATAATTCGGGTTTTGAACTCCGATCTGTGTCAACAAACGACTGTAATTCAGGTTTATACTTGTATTCAGATTATTTCTCCACCCTTTTGGCTCCGGCCACCTTAAACCCACCCAAATACCCTGAGTCATATAATTATTATTTGTAAAATACCCCAGATCGTTGCTTGTATATCTGGAATCTGACAGTTCCTGCCAAAGATTGTATCTTAATTTCCCACTGGTTTTACCGGCATAAATAGAATGGTAGTATCCATAGGAGTTATCTTTTTTGCCATTGTTCAGTATCTGACTGGAAGAAATGGTGCCCCCCACATTCCAATTATTGGATTTGTCATTAATATCAAAAACAAAAGCTCCTACATTAGCATCATAATCATCACCAAATCTAATGACGCTGGTATTTACAAAACTTATACTTGAATTATTTTTCAATGATTTATTCAATACAAAAACATTATAATTGGTCAAGGGATCAGTCAAAACTTCTCTTCTCTCTCCGGTTTCCGTATTCTCTATGATTGCATATGTTGGATTTGTGATGGCATTTAATATCCCGATTCCCAAACCATTTTGAGTTCTTCCGGAAATTTTTGATGCATTGATAAGTTTTGATTGAGAAGGGTTAGAAATTAATACTTCATTTTCACCGGTGAGACTTTCGGCATTCCAATATTTGATGGGAGTTCCTCCTATTCTGCGGGAATAGAACAACCCCCCCTTGTTAAATAATTCAGTGCCCTCAGTAAAAAAAGATCTGTTTTCATTAAATTTTACTTCAAAAGGTGTTAGGTTGAGTACTCTGGGGTCACTCTGAACCTGACGGAAATCCGGAATTAGTGTGGCATCTAGTGTAAAAGATTGATTTATCCCCCATTTCAAGTCCATGCCTCCGTTTATCTGTGATGTATAATTACTAACTTCAGACAAATTTGCGGGAAAATGATTGGTATAAAAAGATATATAAGGCGATAGTTGTAAACGGACAGGTGGCTTTATGTTCTGTAAACCTACGAGATACCCTTCCTGTGTGAGAAATCCATTTACATTCGGATCCAGATTGTTCCAAAAAAATTGCTCCCCGGTGATATTTCTTCTCCTTGTGACATTAAGCCCCCAATCCTGAATTTCTTTTTTAGGAAATCTGATGGAAGCAAAAGGGATAAAGATTTCGAAGCTCCAACCATCATCACTAACAGATGTCGCACTTTTCCAAACACTATTCCATGAAAAATCTTCCGAGTTGCCATTATTATTTGGTGCCTGCTTCGCATCCATTTGTTCATTCAAAGGGGTTACAAAGTATTCAAAACCATTAATATTATCTTTATAGGTATCAAATATAATTCCAATAAAATCATTATTTCCAAAACCATCCCTCCCAATCAATTCTGTAGAAATACTATCTTTTGATTGCTCGTAACACTTGCCACCAAAATATATTCCGGTATCATCATAGAGAATATAAGCTATGGTTTTATGCCCCGCAAGTTCATTCTGTCCGGGATTGGGCCTGAATTGAGTAAATTTGTCAATAACTGTACCTGATGTCCATTCGCCCTCGTTTAGGATTCCATCAATTTTTATAGGATTCTCAAGTCTTTTTGCCTGGACAAATTTTGTTTTTTCATTAGTTGCATTTAGAATAGAATAGGAAAATATTATTAAAACAATTAATACTCTGAGCTTCATAATACCTGGATTGTTGAAAAGAGAGACGATGAAATTTTGAATTGGATGCATTGAAAACGCTCAAAATTAAAATTTTCTTACTTGACAATTCAAATACTTAGATCAACCCACCAAACAGTTCGACAAAATGACGATAAGAAATGAAAATCTTACTTTGATTATAAATAATAAAAATCAAATATCATTCTCTTATTCTATCCTATTAAAGAATTAGAATTGGCTATGGTGGCAATTATTATTATGAAGGTAGTTTTATCAAAAAATATTGAAGCCATGCAAAATCATATCATTTATTCCCTGGTAAGCCATTAAAAGGAATAATCTAATTTTTCATACAAGATACAATTTTTTCAGCCCATCTTAAATAGTCCTTCCCCGATGGATGCAGTTTATCTTTGGCTAAAAATTCAGGATGCAAAGTTGCTTCTCTTGTACCTTCTGTGATATTGATATATTTTATACCTTCTCTCAAAGTAATCTGCTCTTTCAACTTATTAAATGCGTCTATTTCTTCAGAAATTTTTTTCCTATCCCTGCCTTCCGCAAAAGGTGTTATCCCCCAATCCGGAATGCTCAGCACATAGATATTCTGCTTATTTCCGCCAGCAAATGCGATAGCTTTTTTAAGAATTATTTCATATTGGGTACCAAACTCACCAAGACTTCTTCCCCTGTATTGATTATTGACACCAATCAAAACAGTAACAATATCATATTTGGGCTTTAAAACAGATTTGCTGATACCTTCCAAAAGTTCATCAGTGGTCCACCCTGTTTTAGCTACGATTTCAGGTGCAGTTACATTTATACCTTTTTGTCTTAGAAGTTTTACAGTCTGATACGGAAAGTTATCATACACAGGCACGCTTTCGCCAATAGTATAGGAATCCCCTAAAGCCAGAAAGGTTTTCGCACATTGTCCCGAAGAATCAGAAGCCATTTGAAGCATCATGATGAAAATAAATAAAACTTTTATCATATTAACTATTTATAATACAACACAATAAATATTAAATAACAGAATATTTATTGACCATATTTACCAAAAAAAAATAGGTTGTCGATACAGCAGCTATGACAAATATGGATATAATGTTAAATATTTTACTTGATTTAAACAAACCTTTATCAAAATAAATTGCTTTGAGATTATTATTTTTGTTTTCAAATAGAGAATTCGCTATCATAATAGCTGAATACAGAGCCAGAACAATAATAGCATACAGTAATGGAATACCTATGATAGTTTGTAAAGCTAAAGTCCAAGATATAAAACTGAAGTAATATTTACTAAAACAACCAATGAAACCCAAAATATTGCAAGTCCCTTGCGCACACGACCGTCAAATCTCTTTTCAAGAAATTGTGGCATTGTGAAAATTTCTTTTTTAATAAAAATGGGAAGAAAAAACTTGGCTACTATCTATAATGTAACAGCTGCCATCAATCCATCAGAAGCTATTGCAAATACTACAGCATATCCCGAATCGGACATTCCAATAAATTGTTCAGCTGATATATTCGTCGCAATCAAAGATCCTCCGACTGCCAACCAGGGAAGAGAATTGAATGCCAGAAAGTAATCCAAAGATGTTTCTTTTTTAGTTGTCAATGAACCCCAAATGCCAAAGCTAAGTAATGATACAATCCATAGAATAATAATCACACTATCAAGCGTAGAAAGATTGAGCATAATTTAACAGCATTTAAGTGCTAATCAATTTTGTTTGCAATAATTATATATTGGTAATCCAATGAAGTATCATCTGTATCTAATATTTTGTACCCGGCCGAGATAAGCATATCCTCCAGTTTGTCAAGGTAAATTCGTTCTGATTTTGGCGGTGCGTTTATAGGAAGTCGTTTCATTTTGTAATCAATAATCATCAGTTGGCCGTCTTTTTTTAGTCCTTTCATTAAAGTTTTAAGATATAAAGGCAGGCCCTTTATATAAGCTATCGTATTAATTATCAATATTATATCTGCTTCTTCCGGCTTTAGATTGGGATTGTCATTTTTTGCAAGACGAGTTTCTATTTTATCTCTTTTATCCACAGGCAACTTAATTTTTGTGGAGTCAATATATGCCAAAAGCTCCGGCTCTATTTCTATCGCTATAACTTTTTTCGCCTTCAGCGCCAGCTTAAAAGAAAAATATCCTGTGCCGGCTCCGAGATCTGCGATTACTTTTTCAGAAAGGTCTCCGAGTTTTTCGATCACTAATCCGGGCTTCTGCCATATTGCCCTGCCAATATTTGTGTTGTTCTCGTCAATTTCGATTTCATCTTTTGCCACCTGGTCGGTTTTACCGACTTCGGTTGGCTTAAAATTAAAATTGCTGTCTTTGCATCCTGATACAAAAACTAACAACAAAACCAAAAGACACCTGTCAGTGTAGTATATCATTAGGATAATTTAATTTGGGGAGCAAGTTATGAAAATCTATAAATTGCTTCTAATATTTTCTGCAAATCTGACATATTTGTACTTTACCTGCAGCAATCAATTTTTTAAGCCGCAAACAGAAAAGGAGCAAAATTATAAAATAAGTTTGAATGCTGACCCAAATCATATTCAGAAGTGTGGTCAATTATGCATTCTTATTAGATGACCATTGTTTAAATTCAGAAATGTTGTCTGGTTTGAAATGTTTCCGTTGGTCCCTTCCTAATCATTTATTTTTCCAATTCGATGTATGATTAATCAATTGATATTTCAACATAACACAAAATAGCTTCAAAACAATGTAATTAATTATATTTTTGCATTCCAAAATAAAATATAGTGAGTAAAAGTAAAGCAGCAATCTTCACCGTCTTTATTATCCTTGTGTTAGATCAGGCCCTAAAAATATATATTAAAACTAATATAAATTATGGTGATGGTCTGGATATATTGGGACTTAGCTGGGCTAAAATTCATTTTGTCGAGAATGAAGGAATGGCTTTTGGCCTCAGTTTCGGAGGAATTGCCGGCAAATATGTGTTGAGTATTTTTAGAATAGTAATGGTCGCATTTCTAATCTATATATTGAAAAATCTTCTCAAAAACAAGGAAACATACGGCCTGATAGTCAGTTTCAGCTTAATAATAGCGGGAGCAGTAGGCAATATTCTTGATTCAATGTTTTATGGACTTATTTTCTCTGAGTCATTTTTTCATGGAGGTTTAGCTACTATGTTTCCGTCTGAAGGTGGATATGGCAGTTTTTTGACAGGAAAAGTTGTTGATATGCTTTATTTCCCTATGATTGACACTATTCTACCAGAATGGTTACCGATTTGGGGAGGTGAAAGATTTGAGTTTTTCAGACCTGTATTCAATATAGCAGACTCAGCTATTACTGTGGGGGTGGCCAGCATTCTGATTTTTCACAGACGTTTTTTTAATACCGAGAAAGTACAAAAGGAGAATGAAGATACCATAAAAACGGAAATTGCAACTGACTATTAATGTGAAATGTCTCCAATTAGTGTGATTGAATAGTATAATTCATCCATGCTATTTAATTGACCTTGCTGATAATAGTGGTAAATTACTATGAATTAAAACATGAAATGAGCATGAATCCACCTTGGTGGTACCTGCCCGACTACCGAGTAGTGGTCAGGCGGGCCTGCCCGACTCTCGTGAGCAGGGGGGCACAAACCGGGATGATTATTTTCATGCAAATTCCATCTGGCAATTAAAATACAAATAAAAAATATTTACTTCTGAAATCTCTTAATCTTAACTTAAAAGGAATTTTTTATACTTTTGTACCCTAAAATCTGATAAACAAATGCATCATCTCACCGAACAGGAACTGGTAAGAAGGGAAAATCTCAATAAATTAGTAAGTGCAGGCATAGAGCCGTATCCGAGCACCACCTTTGAAGTTAATTCCTTTGCAATAGAGATAAAAAATAATTTTGCAGATGGTGACCAAACCTATCAATCTGTAAGCCTTGCAGGACGTTTGATGTCGAGAAGGATAATGGGTAAAGCTTCATTTGGAGAATTGCAGGATAATACCGGGCGTATTCAAATATATATATCAAGGGATGATATTTGTCCGGGTGAAGATAAAACTTTGTATAATGATGCTTTCAAAAAATGGTTTGATCTTGGAGATTTCATTGGAATAAAAGGTTATGCATTTTATACTCAAATGGGTGAGTGTACCATTCATGTGACAGAATTAAAACTTCTGTCAAAGGCCCTGCGCCCCCTCCCGGTCGTTAAAAAGGATGAAGATGGTAAAGTGCACGATGCTTTTACTGACCCCGAGCAAAGGTACAGACAAAGATATGTTGATCTAGTAGTCAATAATCATATAAAAGATGTATTTGTAAAAAGAACAAGGATGTATAACTCTATGAGAGCGTATCTTAATGCTAAAGGATATCTTGAAGTAGAAACACCTGTATTACAACCTCTGTACGGTGGTGCCGCTGCAAGACCATTCACCACTTTTCATAATACACTTGATATGAAATTGTATCTAAGGATAGCTAACGAGTTGTATCTGAAGAGATTGATTGTAGGTGGATTTGATGGAGTATATGAGTTCAGCAAAGACTTTAGAAACGAAGGCATGAGTCGATACCACAATCCCGAGTTTACTCAAATAGAACTATATGTAGCTTATAAGGACTACCTGTGGATGATGGATCTTGTAGAAGAAATGGTAGAAAAAGTTGCTTTGGATATGCATGGCACTACAAAAGTGCAGGTTGGTGAAAATATTATTGATTTTAAGAGACCTTGGAAAAGATATACCATGTATGAAGCGATTCAGCATTTTACAGGTATAGACATCAGTAATATGGATGAAACTGAATTAAGAAAAACTGCACATGAACTCAAAGTGCATGTTGACAATACAATGGGTAAAGGCAAGCTGATAGATGAAATATTTGGTGAGACCTGTGAAGGTAATCTGATACAACCCACCTTTATTACAGATTATCCGGTTGAAATGTCTCCACTTGCCAAAAAACATGCTACGAAACCTGGATTGGTTGAAAGATTTGAAGCCATATGTAACAAAAAGGAAATTTGCAATGCATTTTCTGAGCTCAATGACCCGATTGATCAGAGACAAAGATTTGAAAGTCAGTTAGAATTGGGTAAAAGAGGAGACGAGGAAGCTATGATGCTCGATGAAGACTTCCTGAGAGCACTGGAATATGGTATGCCGCCCACTGCCGGTTTGGGAATAGGTATGGATCGTCTTGCTATGATCATGACAAATCAGAATTCTATTCAAGATGTTTTGTTTTTCCCCCAAATGAAACCCGAAAAGGAATAATTAAATCTTCTTCAAAGGGCAAGATATAAATTTGCCTTTTCTCGGGATTTCAACAGATAATGTTATATTTGCACAAAAGAAAACAATATGCAATCTATCAACAGGCGTCAATGGTTGAAGGCAGCCGGATTAGCTACAGGAGCTGTTACATTGTGGAATAATAATTTATATGGCCTTAACAACATAAAACCATATTATGATGAAGGTGATGTATTATTTCCTTATTCTGACCAAAATACAATCAGACTAAGTGCCAACGAAAATCCTTACGGACCTTCGTCTTATGTAAGAGAGAAAATGGTATCAGCATTCGACAGGGCATGCAGGTATCCCTTTTCTGAAGTTCCTGAACTTACCAGAAGAATAGCCGAAAAAGAAGGTGTGAGTCCTGAGCATGTATTAATTACAGTAGGATCAACAGAAGGATTGAAAATAACTGCTCTTGCTTATCTGCAGAAAGGTGGCGAACTGGTTTCTCCTGATCCAACCTTTGAAGCCATGCCCAATTATGCTGAAGCTTGTGGTGCCTTTGTACACAGAGTACCGGTAAACGATGAGTTGGGTATAGATTTGGAGGCTATCGAAAAACGATGTACGAACGACACAAAAATGGTTTTTATTTGTAATCCTAACAATCCCACCGGAACAATTATTCCGGCTGATGAGATGACTCATTTCTGTACCAGAATGGCGCAGCGTACTACAGTATTCAGTGATGAGGCATATTTTGATTATATCGACATCAAGAACTACCCATCTATGATAAATCTGGTTAAAAATGATCTGAATGTAATCGTTGCGAGGACGTTTTCAAAAGTCTATGGATTAGCAGGTTTAAGAATAGGCTACCTTGTTGCCAGACCCGATATAATCAAGAGACTGGAAAAATTTCAGGTAGATAATCCCAATATGTTGGCGCTGGCAGCTGCCCATGCAGCCATGGATGAAAAAAAATTTTACGAATTCAGTCTTCAAAAAAATATTGAAGCTAAGAGTATGATTAATAATACTTTGGATAGCTTTGGTTTACGCCACACTCGAAGCCAGACAAACTTTGTTTTCTTCAAAACTGGTATGGACATCTCGGTGTTTAGTGGTAAAATGATGCAACATAAAATCAGGGTTGGAAGGGCATTCAAGCCTCTCACGGACTGGTGCCGCATAAGTACCGGGACTACAGAAGAAATGGAGTCAGTAGTTACTGCTTTAAAACAATCTTTTCTTAATCCATCCAGCGTCAAATCAACTCATTGAAACCGATACTATACTCATTAGCGGGAGTCCGTGCCTTCCTTATTTTCGGTGGCATGGCTATGTATCTTATTATATATAGTATTTCATGTATATTTATCAAACATACGCGTGAGAGAGCTTTTAAGCTCAGAAAACATTACTTAAGATATATTTGTATTCCTATTCTCAATATTAAAATTGAAAAACAAGGTGACCCGCAATCATTTCCGTGTCTATATGTCAGCAATCACAGATCTTTTACAGATCCCATCGTTCTTTGTTCGTTTCTCGATGCGTTGGTTATTGCCAAAGCCGAGGTTATGAATTATCCGATTATTAATAAAGGTGCAGAGTTGACAGGAGTCATTTGGGTTGACAGAAAAGATCAGAGTTCAAGAAATGATACCAGAAGTAAATTGGTAGAAACGATCAAGTCAGGTTACAATATACTCGTCTATCCTGAAGGAACGGTAGGTAAAGATTCTTCAACCCTGCCGTTTAGAAAGGGAACGTTTTTGGAAGCAGCTGAAAATGAAATTGCCGTTATTCCAGTAGCTATCGAATATAAGTCAAAAAAAGACCTCTGGGTTATAGGAAAATTTTTGCCACAATATTTTTTCCAGTTTTCAAAATGGCAGACAAATGTAAAACTGGCTTTTGGAAATCCGGTTACAGGAAATGACGTAAATACAATTTATGATGAAACTTTAACTGGATCAATATGGAAATCAAAAAGATGCAGCAGGACTGGTCTGATGCTTTTGATCACTTCATATCTTTAATCCATATCGTCATCATCATAGTCCTCAGTATCTTCATCAACGATCATATCCAGATCTTCTTCGTCGTCAAAGGATGAGTCATCATCATCGTCGTCTATACCAAGATCTGCTTCATCCAATTCTTTGATGACATCCAACTCAGAGAAAATTTTATCAAGATCGTCATCATCTATTTGAGCAGCCGGCTTAATTGCAACAGGTTTTTTAATGACTTTTGTTATTATGACAGGCTTTTTGGGCTCAGATTTTCTTACTGGTTTTTCGTCTTCATTATCATCTATGTCATCAAATCCTCTGGCCCGGTCTTTAGGAACCTGAACGTCTTTCATTTCAGCCATTGTTTTTGCCAAAACTGATTTTGTAGTGGTAGGGACAGCCATCAATCTCTTTTTATCAATCAGTTCTCCCGTAACAATACAGATACCGTACGATTTATTATTAATACGTATTAGCGCATTTTCTAAATCCTGAATATACTTTCTCTGGTGATTTGCCATATTGTTAAGCATCTCCAGCTCTGATTGGATGGAGGAAAAATCTGTTATATCTTTGGCAAAATCATCGTTATTATTTTCGGTGATATCTTTCAATTGTTCCTTAAGGCTAAGATATTGCTCTTTTGCTTTTTCCAGTTTTGCAACGAGGATTTCTTTGAATTGTCTTAAATCATCGTCACTGTACCTTGATGTAATGTTAATAGGTGTAGACATTTTTACATTTTTTTTTAAAAAATCGCACAATATTAGCGCATTAATATCATATTACATAAAAAAGTTTCATGTCGGATATTGTTTTTTATAAAATTATTCCATTTTCTTTTTTGAGCATGATTTCCTAAATATTGCTTGGGTCCTAATTAAGTTTAAAAGTAAGTAAATATTGTGCTCCTAATTAAACCTAAATTGAGAACTTAATAATAATCATAATAAAGCAACATTTACCTCATTTTTATAAGAATTAGAAATAATAATTTTAAATTTAATCTTAATAACTCAACATCTACACATTTTTCTTGATTTTATGCA
>JADKGI010000012.1 GCA_016722285.1 Saprospiraceae bacterium | reverse complement strand
GAGTAATACTATAGAATCTATTATTTGGGGCGGCAGCTGGTGCCTTAACCTGTGTTGAAATTTTCCATCTCATAGGATCTGTGGATAGTCCAGCTGCAGTTGCAACAAAAGGAGCATAGCTAGTGATACTATCAGCAACTATTGAATCTGATTGCGGCAGCACAATAGTGTACTGTGCATTAAATTGAGTCTTTTTGAGCAGTAGTTGTTGCAGTTCCGGAATTGATGACTATGTACGCATCATACCTGCACGAATCTGCATTATACTTTAATCGGTAGTTGACACTCGATACCTGAGCGTCAAGTTTTTGGGTTAAGAAGATACAGCATATCATTGCTGTAAAAAGTAGAAACCTGGTTTTCATGGTGTTTTAAATATTTTAAAAACGGTTTTTGGAAAAAAATTACTTTCTAAATGACTGAATCCTTCATGAGGATGTGGCTTGTTCGGAGGGTGCATCCTTCGACTTTCAATAGCATTAAAAAATTTATGGATAAATAATTGAATAAATTTATTTTTCTGTCGTTCATCAGCTGATCTGGCTAAAATAGCTTTTTCTCTCAGTTACCATTACCAGAATGTGTAAAAGAGAGAACAGTGTAACCAAAACCGATACTTGATATATTTTCATATATGTAACAGATTAACTGATTTTAATTTAAACCAATATTTGCGGTATCTATTACATTCTGAAGAGCCTAAAACGCCCTCAGGTAGGTGGGTTGTTGGTGCAAATATATTAACATATTTCATAATATAAAACTTTTTATCTAATAATATCAAAATCGTGCCAATTTTTCAGAACAATACTGATCTGAAAAATTTCTCGTCTTAAGGTGCCTTGATTATCTGGAAAAAGTAAAAATGTAAGAATGTGTATTTTTACTCTGAAAAGAACTTAAAATAAATGCCGGATTCAGGAGTCTCAAAAAACCTGACTGGTACCTTATTTTAGGTTGTATAATTTATTCTAAAAAGAAAACAAATGGTAATCTATAGAGATAGACCATCTACTATGAGGACACATTCCAACTGTTACTACCCTTATAATATGAAGATAAATTTTTAGAGAAAAGGAAGATATTCTCAGTGTTCTTGATTTGATATTCGCTAATTATTATATGGCATCATTTTGAATGATGAATGCTGATCAACGAATGTAGATCTCGGAATGTTTATTTCTACTCAGAATTCATTATTCATTTTTCGTTGATCGACATTCTATATTCATGGTCTTGTGGACTGCTTGGTTGATGGGTTGATGGGTTGATGGGTTGATGGGTGGATGGGTGGATGGGTGGATGGGTGGATGGGTGGATGGGTGGATAGGTTGATAGGTGGATGGGTGGATGGGTGGATGGATTGATAGGTTGATGGGTTGATGGGTTGATGGGTTGGTAGGTTGATGGGTTGATGGGTGGATGGGTGGATGGGTTGATAGGTGGATGGGTGGATGGGTGGATGGGTGGATGGGTGGATGGGGGCATTGGCGCATTGGCGCATTGGCGAATGGCGGAAAGCGGAAAGCGGAAAGCGGATAGCGGATAGCGGATAGATTACCAGCTCTACCTGATGATCACAAATCTGAGTATTTCACTGAAAGTTGCTGAAGAAATGTGAATAAAATATATTCCATCATTAAACTGATTTGGCTCAAAATCTGCCATCAGATTATCACTTCCTGCATGATCGGATATCACTTTTGACCATACTGATTTACCCGTACTGTTTATTACGGTAAGAGTGAGGTCGCCATCTGTTTTGCCAGATAAATTCAGATTAAGGGTAGTATTTACAGGATTTGGATACAGGTTTGCGTGCATGTTGTTTTCAGATATTGAATATATAGATACTATGCCCTCATTGGAGATTTTGCCATCGAGATCTACCTGTAGTAATTTATAATAATATCTGGCTCCTTTCGTGATTCTGTCATCTGCCAGATTATATTTTTGGATGGACGTGCTGTTGCCTGCACTTTTGACTCTGCTGATCTCATTAAAGTCTGTACCATTGGTACTTCGTTCTATTATAAAGTAATCACTGTTTGCCTCTGAAAAAGTACTCCATTCCAACAAGTTTGCTTTCACATCTCTGTCATAATGACCATTAAAATCGATCAAACGAACCGGCAAAAGGCGTTCCATGACCTGAACCATAACTGAAGAGTACGTATAACATTCATCCGGGCTCATTACTGAAAGGAAATACATTCCGGCGTTTTGTTTTGTGGCATTAGGAATTATGACAACCGGTGAACTGGATGTAAAATCGTTCGGCCCTACCCATCTATATTCAAGTGCATATTTCCATTCTCCTGCCATAAGCATCAAAGGGTCAGCCACAAAAACAGGTTGTATAGGTGGAATCGAACCAATAGGCTTATCATAAATAATGATATTGATGGTGTCTTTTGCAGCACATCCAAACTGATTAAAACCTGTAACTACATATTCTGTAGTAGTGTCCGGATTTACAGTGATGGCATTGGCTGTTGCACCAGTTGACCACAAGTAGGTAATTCCTCCACTCGCAGCGACTATAAAAGAACTGCCATCATTGCAATATCCGAAATCCTCACCAATATTGACTATCGGTCTTTCTTTAATATCTATTGTCAATGTATCTCTGTATTTACCCAAAACTATGTAAACAAATTTGTAATCGCCTGCTGCCATTTTTGAAAAATGGACATTTGAATTCCCGTTTATAGTGGCATCAATCAAAGCACCTTCAGGGTTGCCAGCTACCGAAGACCATATTCCCAGTACACAATTCCCAATGAGCGAATAGGAATCTCTGTACACATCGATAAGGCTGTCTCCTGCATAAGCATAATCACATCCACAATAATCCTGAACGGTTATAATAGTAGTGTCTGAACAAATTCCATTTGATCTGACAAAATTATAATTACCACTGGAAGTAAAACCGAATGCTTTTACTGAGCGCCCGCTAACTGATGAAAAGTTTGCTCCTCCGGCACTACCCTGACCCAAAGACCAGAATCCGTCAGTTGAAGAAACCAAAAATGCCGTGTCTGTTACTGCGCAAAATAAGGTATCATTTTTCCCGGCATCGGGATAAGGCAGGATGTTGATTTCTATCATATTGCTGGTATCAACACAGGCAGGCTGGCTCGTTTTTTGAAATATTCGCTGATATCTGTGTAACCCAACATTCAAATTTGATACTATATAATCTTTGGTATTATTTGTACCTGGCGCAGCAGTATAGGATTGATTATTAAGCTTATAAATCCATTTGTATGTCCCCTCCACTTCAGTGATATTGCTTCCTGTGAGTGTATCTTTGGATGACATTCCACAAAAGTCATATTGATTGGGCGTAAATAAAACATTTGGAGTTATCGCACAATTACAATTCATTCCCGTCCTGACCACCACCGTATCCTGACATAAGCCGTCACTCCACAACAGATAATATACACCGGGATTACTGAAATTATATAAAGTAGTTTGATTTTGATTCTGATTTTGTATAGTGGCTGTACCTGCACTTGCTGAATCAATGGCCCATTTTCCATTTCCTTTTGCAGACAATGTAGCAGCCCCTGTAGCATAACATTTTATTTCCTGATCAGGCCACCATCCGGTTTGGAAATGGCATTTACAGATCTTGTAACAGAGCAACCATAATAATCAGACACTTTCACTGAATACGAACCACTGTTGAATGGATTAGAATTACTGATCAGTACATCTTTAATGTCGGACGTGAAACCATCCGGACCATTCCAGGAATATCTAAGCGGTGCCTGACAACCTGAAGTGGTTGCATCCAAGAAGATCTCGACCCCTGAGTTGCACGATGTATAAAGTGTTGTAATTTTCGGACTCTTCGGATATAAGGCATTTCCGTTTCCAAAATATTTCTGGTCTGTACTTCCCATGGTAAATCCCTGACTGTAATCACCGCCTTCCATACCAGGAGCATTTGAAGCTGGATCTATACCATTTTCAAAGAGTCGCACACCTGACGCACAGCTCACAATTGGGCTTATTTTCAGACTAAACAATACCAGCGTGTCCCCTTTATTGAGATTATTATAAAATGATGTCGGCGATAGTGTCGGGGTAAAAGCATAAATATCACTTCCAGTAAGTGATTCGGGATTCTCAACATGGCTGGCAAGGTACCAAATAGTAGGTTTTGTTCCTTTATAGCTAATATTGCCTTGAATGGGGTTCTTGTTACTCACATTTTCTATCGCACTCCCTGCTGGTACAATTACTGAATATTGAGCACTGAACTGGGCTCTTTGTATGGCTGATACTGCACTTCCTTCATGGATGATCAGACAGCAATCAAAAAGGCAGGTTAGCTCGTTATATTTTATCTGGTATTTGACAGCTTCTACCTGAGCAAAAGAAGAAACTTTAGACAAAGCTACCAGTAAAATAATACAGAATCCAGTCACATTCGCTTTCATATAATCGTGGTTTTGGGGTAACATCCTTTTTTTCAAAAAAAAATTTATTTTATTAAATAATTATCTGCCTACCGGGATCTGTTGAATGAAATAATTAAAGTTTGACAACAGTGCTGAATTCAGCGGAAAAAGCAATATCTGACTGAATAACAGATTTTTATCATCATCCGGATTGTCATATTTTATTTTTCCGTTCAAATCATAATCTCCCTGGTTATAACCGTATCCCTGGTTAAAATTGGAAGTGCTGTTTATATTTGTCGGATATAGCAGTACATCAAAGAACAAAATATTCTGGTCATCATTTGGATTGACAAATTTAAGTTTTCCATCGGCATCAAAATCTCCAGCATAAAGTGCCCTGTAGCCCAGAAGCTGATTTTGGTTCATACTGTAACCGCTATAATCCAGACCAACAGTTTGATTCATCCCAAAACTAAACAGAGGGGTGCTCAAAGATGTAAAATCTATCAGTGTATTTGAAGGAAGAATTTGAGTCATTGCTCCCAGGTGGTTTCTGTGTCTCACCACAAAATAATAGTAATCAGCCCCTATACCCGGGAACTTCAATGGACTCACACCATCGATATCTACAATATCTCCATCCCGTTGCAGCAAGCCTGCCCGACTTGCTACCACTAAAGTACCGTCATTTTTTGATCGCAATTCTACAAATACCCAATCTACAATGGCATTTTGTCCGGTTACTCCAAAAACAGTTGCCGGATCAGAAATAGTCTGAAATCTTGTTCCCATATTTATTCCCAGTTTAGGGAACATATTCAATACATTTACATGTTCAGTGGCAACAGAATATGGATCCTGCACAGGAATATATGTTTGTCCTGTATATGGATTCTGGCGTAAGTTATCGCGCATCAGATACCGATTGTCTGCACTCTTTGCATTATTATTGTTCATCAAGCCACCTTCCAGATAGACCCTTAATCTCACAGATGTCTCTTTCAATACCAGGATATAAACCGTCGCTTGGGTACACACTGACTGAGGATTATTATCGCAGGTGGTATATACAAATGAAGTAGGTCCGAAGTAACTGGAATCCGGTGTAAAAGTAAAATCGCCGCTGCTGTTTATAAAGTATTTACCACCCGTTATAATATTTGGCACAATGTTGCTTCCTGAAGGAGTAACAAATTGGATATCTCCTTCGGGATCAATATCATTTATTTTGACATTGCCGTTTATCGATGTTGCCTGATACGTAGTGAAAAAATCATCACTTGCCTGGGTCGTATTACCCATATTCAACGATTCATTCAATACCGTAACAATCTGCTGTGTCGTGTCACAATTGGTCGGTTCACCAGTTATGCATACCTTGTATAAATATGATTCTCTTCCGTAGTATCCCGGGTTTGGAGTGTAAATGATATTTCCATTACTTAATATCTGAACCGTTCCATTTACGGGCGATACTACGATGCCTACGCTGGTCGCATCAAGGGAACAACCTCCACCATATATACAATGGTCGTTTGCCAAGGTAGCCAAAGTCAACGGATCTCCCGCCAATGCAGGATTTACATTGGCAAAGGTTAGTCCAAAATCCGGATTTGCAATTGGGATTTTACCCGGCGCATCTGTATCAATTACCGTAATAGTGAGCACTGAATACGGACAACCTTGTACTAAGGCGGACGCACATACCGATACATAGTATTTATAATCCCCTACCCTGTCAGCTACAAAGGTATAAGAGCCGTCAGAATTCATGACTATAGTAGCTATCCCACCCGGTGGTTTGGATACTAAAGTGGGGGTGGTACCATAAACTGTTCCGGGAGGTACATTATCATTTGTTTTGACATTTCCGGCCACAAGTATGTTTACCATTGTGATATTTATATCCGGCTCAAAACAGTTATTTACATAAATAGTATCCGCCAGATTAATGGTGCCACAAGCACCTGTTCCGTCAGAATATGTAAAGGTGGCAAATCCCGATTTTAAACCAGTCACCACACCTGCTGCGTCAACCTGGGCAACAGTGGGTTGGTTACTTACCCAAACACCACCTGAAGATGGTGATAGTGTGGTAGTTGACCCTACACAGAGCATGTGGGCACCTGTGATACTTACTGAAGACGGGGCACCTACGTTTACCGGTGATGATGGATTTGTTACGCAACCTGTACCAGAGTCAGTAAAGGTAAAAGTAGCTGAGCCCACGCTGACACCAGTGACTACCCCGGAGGCATTTATTGTGGCAACTGACGGATTGCTGCTGACCCATGTCCCACCTGATGATGGTGATAGTGTGGTGGTAGTTCCAATACAAATGTTGGCATTTCCAGTAATAATAGCTACTGGTTTAGCCTGAACAGTGAGGGTGGCTGATTGAGCTGAGATACATCCGGTAGATGATGATGTAAAAATAAATCTGACCGTTCCCTGACCTACTCCTGTGACAATTCCACCATTGGTAATGGTCGCTACTGAATTATTTGTACTGGTCCATATGCCACCTGATGAAGGTGTCAAAGTTGTAGTATTGCCAATGCATATAGGGTTATTCCCTGTTATGATTGCTATTGGTTTGTCATTAACTGTAATAGGAGCAGTGGCTGCAGATACACATCCCGTCGATGAAAGTGTAAATCGGAAAGTAGCTGTACCGGCTGAAACACCTTGTACAAGACCGGTGTTGGTAACCGTTGCAATCGTTGGGTTCAGACTTGCCCAACTACCGCCCACCGTTGGTGCCAGTGTCGTAGCTGACCCGACACAAATCGTCGTTGCTCCTGTAATATTTACCACAGGATTGCTGTTGACTGTGATTTGAGTTGATGGATTTGATGAACATCCGGTAGTTGTTTCCGTAAATGTAAAAGTAGCTGTCCCTGCTGATACGCCTGATATTAGTCCTCCACTTGTTATCGTAGCGACCATACTGTTACTGCTTGACCAACTACCGCCGGAAGCCGGCAATATTGAAGTTGCTCCACCGATACAAACAGATGTTGGTCCGTTTATAGTTATGGCTGGTTTTCCGTTTACGATAACCTGCAGATTACCACTTGATGAACAACCTGTAGTGGATGTATAAATTAGTGTGGCTACACCGTTTGAAACTCCGGTAACAGTTCCATCATTGGTAATATTGGCAACAATAGGATTGCTGCTGGTCCATGTACCATTTCCGGAAGGGAGCACATTGGTATAACTACCCTGACAGATGGTAGAAGGGCCACTAAAACTTGTAGCAGGGATGGCATTGACTGTAATAGGAAGTGTCGCGTTTGAAATACATCCTGTAGATGTTTCCGAAAAGTAGAATACAGCAGACCCTGCTGATATGCCAGTAACAACACCGGAATTGCTGACACTCGCTACTCCGGAATTGCTACTTGACCATGTTCCTCCGGAGGTTGGAAATAAGGTAGATGTGGTGCCAATGCAAATAGATAATGGTCCCGAAACATTGACAGATGGTCTTCCTAAGACTGTAAGTGGAGTGGAAGCATTTGAAATACACCCGGAGCTCGTTGCCGTGTACGTAAAAGTTGCTGTCCCTGCAGTAATACCTGTGATTACTCCAGAAGAATTAATCTGGGCAACAGCGGTATTGCTGCTGGTCCATGTTCCACCGGTTGTTGGCGAAACGGTAGTATTGGTACCCAGACAGATTGTACTTGGGCCTGTATAAGCTATGACAGGTTTTGCATTTATAGTAACAGGTGCAGTGGCATCAGACATACACTGGCTGGTATTGGCTAGAAATCTGAAAGTTGCTTGTCCTGGGGACGCACCGAATACGGTTCCCTCAGTATTTACGGTAGCGATTGAGTTATTACTACTTGTCCAAATACCTCCTGTGGTAGGGGACAAAGTGGTCGTAGCACCTGCACATATCGTAGCCGGGCCAGTAACCGAAACCAAAGGTTTGGGTTTAATCGTTATATATTGAGTTGAGTCAGAAGAACATCCTGTGGACGTCTGAGTAAAAATAAATCTTGCCGTTCCGGCAGAAATTCCTGTGATAACACCATTGTTGCTTATGGTCGCAATCGACGGGTTAGAACTTGTCCAGTTACCTCCTGATGATGGATTAAAGGCTGTGGTGCTGCCTATACATATAGAGCTGTCACCTGATAATGAAATAGCTGGTTTTCCATTTATCGTTACAGGAGCTGAAGGATTAGAAACACATCCACTTGATTGTGTGAAGGTAAAGGTGGCAACACCCTGACTCAAAGCAGTGACCAAACCCTGATTACTTATCGAAGCTACTGTGGCATTGTTGCTTATCCAGGTTCCTCCGGAAGACGGAAGAAGTTGGGTTGTATTTCCGACGCATATTGTTGATGATCCGGAAATAGAAACCATTGGATTGGTACTTACATTTACCACTTCGCTCGGTGGCGATGTACAACCGGTAGATAATTCTGTATAAATAAAAGTAGCTGTTCCATTGGCCACCCCTGTGACAATTCCCGAATTATTTACTACGGCAACTGATGGGTTGGTGCTGGACCAAATGCCACCTGTAGCAGGAGATAATGTCGTTGTTGCCCCCGGACATATAGACGTTGAACCTGTAACCGTAGCTATTTTACCTATGACGGTTATAGGATTGGAAGGCTCAGAAACACAACCGGTCTGACTATAAGTAAAAGTAGCGGTTCCTTCTGACACGGCGGTGACTACACCAGAGTTGGTGATAGTTGCCACAGCCGGATTTGAACTGGTCCAGGTGCCGTTTGACGATGGAGACATTGTCGTGGTAGAACCAACACAAATGCTGGCTGGTCCTGAAATCGTAGCAGCCGGGCAAAAGAGTAAAGGTGTTGGATCATTATTGTTGGTCGGATCGCCGTCGTTGTCCGGGTCTGTCAATATACCATCCTGTGATAAATCTGTGTATAAAACTCCTTGGGGGGAATTTGCCTTGCCAAGTGCATTGTTATTATACGGTCCACGGTTAAGTCCCGGAGTGATGGTGACCGTCATATCAATGTTGCCGCTGGCCCCGATTTTTAATGAGTCGGTCCCTTGCAGCAGGTTTTTATCATTTGTCCCGTTAAAAGATGTGTTTACAGTAAAATTATTGCTTGATATGCTATTTACAGCAAATGAAGTGGCCCCACTGAACGTAGCACTTAGATTTTCCTCTACCCTTAATGCACTGAAACTAAATAAACACATATTTTCTACCAATATCCTGTAAGTCGCAGTGTAAGTTCCATCCATATTATTGATGGGACCGTTGGTGATGGTCTTTGCCAAACCAAGGGCAGGCTTTTCTACCCGTACAGTCAGGTTGCCTACGTCACATAAATCAAGCGTATCACATACCTGATATGGAACAGAAAAAGTACCGTAATACCCATTAACAGGAGTAAATGTAAATGCACCACTAAAAGATGTATCCCAGTCCATCTGACCATACTGGGAACTTACTATGCCAAGCGGCAGGAAGGTAAGCGGGTATTCTGTATTGGGATCATAGTCATTTGTAGCAATGTTGCCTGATACGGCATTGTTCATTTCCGTGATATAGAGATCATCATTTGCTACCGGAGGAATACAAACTCCTCCCGATAGTGACGTAGATTTTACGATTTGACATGCTCCTGACGCTACCGTTACTGTATATAGGCCGGGAGCCAGAAAAGTTTGGTTTTGAGCTGTTGATCCGTTGGACCAGATATAACTGAATGGAGGAGTACCACCTGAGACAGTGGCATATAATTCACCATCGCTCTTAACATAAACACTTCCGTCAGTATTTCTTCCACAATTTGGTTCTACTTTGGTAAGAGTAAGATCAATATTATTCAGTATGTAGGTCGAAACCGTGGTGCAACCATTATTATCCGTTACTGTTACAATAAATCCTCCCGATCCCAGATTGGTTCTGTTGGTCGTATTGGGACCACTATCAGACCACACATAATTGTAAGACGGGGTTCCTCCGGAAGTATTCAAAGTAATAGAACCATTATTTTGTAAAGGACAAGAAGGCAAAGCCACTCCTGTATTTAATAGCTCTGTGGGTTGGTTTATGACTGTGGTGGCACTGACTGTACATCCTTTTACATCTGTAACAGTAATAGTATAGAGTCCTGTAGATAAGCCTGATATTCCTGTAGAAGCCAATCCGTTTGACCAGGCATATGTATTACCCCCGTTTCCTCCTGAGACATTGGTGCTGATGCTTCCTGTGCTTAGTCCATAACAGGTTGTATTGACCGGAATAGCATTGACTGATAATACCGCCGGCTGGTTAATACTAAAACTGGCTGTCTTCGTACAAGCGTTCATATCTGTAACAGTCACCGTGTAAATACCTACTACTAACCCTGTCCTGTCTTTGGCAGTACCAGCATCACTCCAGACATATGTATAGGGTGATGTACCACCGAAAGCATTGAAGTCAATGGTTCCATTGCTGCTACCATTACATAAAACATTTGTTGCAGTGCCCTGCGTCGTCATACTATTGGGCTGACCTATAGCTGTTATGACTAACTTAGTACACAGATTATTATCAGATACTGTCACTACATAATTTCCTGAAGGTATGTTGGTTCTGTTTTGTGTTGTCGCTCCGTCTGACCACAGATAGGTGTATGCTGTGGTACCGCCGCTTACTGTCAGATTTATGCTTCCTGTGCTGGTACCAAAGCAACCTGCAGAAGATGGCGTTACTGCTGCAGTCAATACTGATGGCTCTGTCACAGCAATTGAAGTAGTTGCTGAACATCCGGCCACATCAGAAACTGTTATACTATATGTTCCTGCATTAATGCCGGTAAGATCTTGTGAAGTCGCTCCGTTGGACCAGATGTAAGTAAAGGGACTTGTGCCTCCTGAGATCGTGGCGTCAATGGCACCGTTCACTCCTCCTGCACAACTGACATTCGTCTTGGTGTGAGTGATCCCCAGTGCTGCCGACGATGTTATTGTTCGGGTAAGGGAGGAAGTACATCCTTTACTATCAGTGACCGTAACGGTATAATTGCCCGATGCCAATCCGGTGATATCTTTCAAAGTCTGACCGGATGACCAGACATATTGATAAGGTGATGTCCCTCCACTGACTGTCGCATAAATATATCCGTTTGTGCTTCCATTGCACGAAACATTGCTTTGCGGCATTTAGTGTGAGTGCAGATACAGGTTGTGTAATCATTGCACTCACTGTACTGGTACAACTGTTTTGGTCTGTTATCGTAAGATTGTAGGTTCCTGAAGCAATATTCGTTCTGTCTTTACTATTATTAGTACCCGCAACATCAGACCAGTTAAAGGTATAGGGTTGAACTCCTCCTGACACAGTAACTGTTATGGCTCCTGTAGATAGTCCAAAACAATTGATATTTGTAATAGCTTTATCTGAAGTGATCGTTGTCGGCTGGCTTATAATGACCGTTGCCATACCCTGACAACCTTCATTGATATCTGTCACTGTAATGGTGTAGGTCCCTCTCATCAAGCCTGAGACATTCTGCGTAGTTGCTCCGTTTGACCATTGGAATGAATAACTTCCGCTTCCAGCTGATACATTGCTTGTGGCTGAACCATTACTTCCACTATAACAGGATACATCCACTTTGCTTGCTGTTACTGATAGTCCGGCTGCATTGTTTACAGTTGATGATGATGTGACGCTACATCCGTTTGCATCCGTAACAGTGACCAGATACGAACCACTTGTCAACTGGAATATATCCTGGATTTGATATTCATTTGACCAGACATAGGTGTATGGTGAAGTTCCGCCTGTCACCGTCAGATCAATAGATCCGTTCTCTAATCCACAGGCTGAAGCATTGGTGATTACCGCACTTGCTGAAGGTTTGGGGTTTACTGTTACGTTTACGGAGGCACTTGCAGTACAGCTATTCTGATTTGTGACAGTTACTGTATATATTCCTGAATTTAAAGCTGATGCGTTTGAAATGACCGGGTTTTCAAGATTTGATGAAAATGATGCCGGTCCTGACCATGTATAAGATACACCACCACTTCCTATGAGCCGGATATCCCCACCGATACAAACAGGCGGAGCTACAACAGCAGCAGATGTTACTGTTTTTACGTAAACGGGTGTACATAAGGTATCACTCGTTCCGCAGCTGTTTAATGCTTTGACACATACCTGGCCATATCCCGGAGGCGCACCCGCCCAATTTACCCGGATAGTTGCCGTACCCTGACCTGATATAATTGATGCTCCGGAAGGAATGGTCCAGACATACGATGTCACAAACGGATCCGCACTTACACTAAATACATCTGAAATATTGGAAGTACAAACAGCGTTTGCATTATTGTCACACACCGGAGCAGAAAGAGTTATAGATGAAGAAGTTACACACCCATTGGCATCACTTACTGTAACCGTATAAGTACCTGGCAGCAGGCCTGTCCTGTCCTCAATGTCAGACAGTCCGGGAATATCTGCCCAGTCATAATTATATGGAGCATTCCCCCACTTGCAGTGATGTTGATAGCACCACTGCTGATACAGGTGATGTTTGTTGAAGTAGTATCAATAATCAAAGGACTTGCTCCTGTTAAAGTATAAAGGAAAACCGAAGAACAACCACCACTGTCGGAGATGGTAACATTATAAGTTCCGGCTGCGAGTCCTGCCCTATCCTCTGTAGTAGGCCCATCTGCCCAAAGAAAAGTATATATTCCCGTTCCACCCTGTGGAGTCAGATTTATTGAACCGCTGTTTACCCCGGCACACCCGGGATTCAGGTAAAACACAGCTGCATCTATGGGCGATCCCAATAGTATCTCTGCAGATGTCTCTGAAGTACATCCATTATCGACATCTGTCACAGTAACCATATACATACCCGGTACCAAATCCATCCTGTCCTGAGTATAGTAACCATCACTCCAAAAATAGGTGTAATTACCTGATCCGCCACTCACATCCAGATCAATACTCCCATCATAACAAAGGCTACCTGTATTGGTAGGAAAAGCCTCCACTTCAGGGCCCTGAGCGGGAGTCAAAGATATAGATGTTGTACCTGTACATCCTCCTGCAGTAGTAACCGTGATATTGTACGTCCCTCCTGTCAGGGATGTGATTTGCTCCCCTGGCCCGGAGCCTGTTCCTGATGGAGATACCCTGCTCCAGTTCCATGTATATGGACCGGCTCCACCTGTAATACCTAATTGAATGATTCCACCGTCAGGTACATTACATGTCGGTGAAGTACCTATAGTTGGTGTGACCACGATCGGACAAGATGAAAAATTTATATAGTCGATATCCACAACCGTATTTTCATATCCTTCTTTCGCTGTTGCCGTTATATTATAGTCTCCGGCTGAAGGTGGAGTACTCCAGGTGTACTGATAAGTCCGGGCACACCCCGAAGTGGCTACTGAGGTGGCAGACATATTGATACCCAAAGGAGCAATATTGACATTCAAGCCTGTAATATCGCTGGTTCCAAATGGATCAGTCACAGTTGCTCTCAGGTACACCGTCGCACCTCCGTTTGCTTTAGTAATAATAGATCCACCCGGATAAGCCGCGCTATACATATTTAGAGATGTGATATCTATATATGTAATGACCGGCAATTCTATTCGGGATCTTTTTGTCTGACTGTCATAGTCTATTTTGAAGGAAACATCAGACTGAGATGTGGTAATGACCAAGGTGATAGCCTGTCCTGCCGGGATAGTAAAATTACTGCCCACGGATCCTGTCCACGTTAGCATACCTCCACTATAAGAAGGTGATGTTAAGGAAATAATGGTAGTACTTCCGTACTTGAGCAGTGCGGTGATATTCGGGGTTGATGGCATCGTTCCGCTGATGATATTTACATGTGTAATTACCGAAATCTGCTGAGAAGCTTTGATAGTCAGATTGCTACACAACACCGGACTTTCTGTAAATTGTATCGATGAATTGCCAGGAATATTAAAAGTGATGCTGATATTATCAAAAGTTATAATTCTGTTTTGATCTCTTTCAAAAGCACGCAATCTAATTCTTGTATTGGTACTGGCAAAACTTAAAATATTATAATTCTTAACTCCCAGTGAACCTGCTACATATGTGTCTAAAGTTGTATAACTGGTTCCACCATTATTTGATATTTCGAGCAGTATTTTGTCTGTCCTTCCTGCGCTGATAGTATTGGATGTAAGGTTCAGAGATAAAGTGGCTGCCGTTGCTCCTGACAGGTTTGCCTGCCGGTAAACTGCCTCACCAACGGTATTTGTTTTTAAACTCAATTCATTGTTTTGTACCAGAAGATCACCTGATCCGGCACCATCAGATTCAATTTCTTCTATCCAGTTAGTTGACCATGCCTGGGTACCATTACTGCCTGAATAACTTCCATTCGTATTAAAATTATCTATGACAGTCTTGGTAGTCTCAAAGTTAAGCGTAGCCGTACTTGCAGTGGTGCCATCCCCGGTATTCAACGGGTCTATCCTGTCCAACGCCTGAGACGGATCTGACAGGTATAGTTGTTTTGTTTGTACCACCACACCGGTAGGTACAATGACGGTAGGAGTAGTGGTAGCTGAATGATAGACACCCTCACTTCCCTCGTTGGCTGTTGCCTGAACGGACCAACCGCCCAGATCTCCGGGATTCAGCCAGGTGTATTGATATGTTTTTGTACAGCCTGATGTGGCTATCACATTGGACTCATTGAGCGTAACATTGACAGTGCTGTTATTAGGTTTAGTCAAAGTAAGATTCACACTGGTAATATCGGATGGTCCGAACGGGTCAGTCACATTCACCCTGATATAGGATGCTCCCGTGTTGGGAACATCAGTAATCAGACTTCCGTATGGGTAGGATGCATCATATATTTGTACTGAACTTACGTTAATAAAGGTACTGACGGGGAGGGTTATTTTGGATGGATATGTCTGACTGTCATGCCTGACCTGAAAAGTAACCCCTGACTGGGCTGTCGTGATTTGCAGTGCAATGGCCTGTCCGGCGGAACTGTCATATCAGAACCTCTGGTACCCGTCCACGTGATCATGCCGGTGCCGCTGTTGTAAGTGGGATTGGTCAACGAAAGGATAGTCGTCGCTCCGTATTTGATCAGAGCGGTGATATTTGGATTAGAAGGCATCGTCCCTGATATGGTATTGATGTAGGCTTGCACTGTGATGGTAGTATTTGCTTTGACTGTCAGGGCACTGCACAGAACCGGGCTTTCGGTAAAAGTAACATTAGTGACAGATGCTGCGGGTTTTATTGATACCCCGGCTTGTGCCCAGTCAGCACTTCCTGACGGAGTCCAGCTCATGGTTACTGATGACGCACCTGCTTTTGTACTTCCTCCACCACCTTTGATCTCGCCACTGGTGGTAAGATTCCACCTTTGCGTTTGCCCTGAACCAAGGCCATCCAGTGTTTTACTTCTCATAGTCATGACATCAAAGACCAAATCTCCTGTGGTGGAGGAAACAGTAATTGATGGTGATGAACTAGTGTTGGAAGCAGAGTTAAATGTACCCAAAGGAGACGTTTGATCCACCCCGGAGTATGTGATGACTCCTACCACCGCTCCTTTATCAGGGGCTGCATCAAAATTGACCACCACGTTTGCCGTTCCGGTAGGTGGATTGACCATTTTATATATGTGTACCTTTGCATTGCCATTGGATATATTTTCACCTACCAGAGTCATAGCTACGCCTCCATAGGTCACTGAAGTGACCACTCTATTTTTTTGTGAAACCCCCACCAGCATCAACCTGTTTGAGTTTGAACTGGTAGTATGTGACACTGTAACCGGACTAGTTAATCCTGTACCGGAAGTAACAGCATCAACAACAATTCCTGATGGAGCTGTACTTAGGGGACTGGTCACTGAAGTGGAATTATCCAATGGCGTCGCTCCGGGGTTGATCCTGTCCAATAGCTGCCCTTCACTCAGGTATAACTGTTTATTGGCAATGGAAGTATTGGAATTTGTCCCAACTGTGCTCATAGATACAGCAGTACATCCGTTTGCATCTGTGATGGTAACTGTATAATTTCCTGCAGTCAGGTTTGTTCGGTTTTGCGTTGTTGCCCCTCCATTCCAAAGATATGAGTATGAAGGGGTTCCACCTTTTATTTCCATATCGATCGCCCCGTTACTGCCACCCGGGCTGCTTACATTGGTAGCCATAGCTACATAGGTTAGTTGGGTAGTAGGCTGCGTAATTGTGGCTGTGGCAGTAGCAGTGGTTCCGGCTGCATCTGTAACTGTAACTACGTAACTGCCTGCTGCCATTCCTGATAGGTTTTGGGGATCATTATCAGGGGTCTCAGGTCCGTCGTTACTCCAGTCATAGGTAAATGATCCGGTGCCACCTGATACAGAAAGATTGATTGCACCGGTTGAATTTCCATTACATAGGATATTAGTCACTGATGTAGATAAATTTATTGGAGGCGATGTGGAATAGACGATTGTCAGTTTGGGTGCTAAAGTAGAATTTCCATTATATGAATTAGCCGATCTGGAACCTGTACCTGTGATAGAAAACACCATGGCATTTCCAGATGCCCATCCGGATCTGTTGACTATCTCCTGAATAATTGAAGTAATAGAAGGAGAATTATAGTTGACACCACTTGTCCATGATCCCGGAGACCAGGCTGTGGATGCAGTAGTGGTAGATCTGGAACTCAGATTGTAATAAGTGGATGTAAAAGCAGTGGCATTATCTGTTGCCTGCGCTTTGATGGTCAGATTGGTTGTGCCCGTATTTGTATTCGGTGAATCTGCTGGTATTGCATTAAAAGTCAGGTATGCATTAATAATAGTCGCATTTTTAGGGACAGTGAGCCCGGTAAAACGGAGCCCTATTTTTTGGGTACCACAGGAAGTTGGTTCAAAATCAGCAACTAATTCAATATCAGAGCTAATAAAATACATATAACCCTGCCCCCCAAATACACCTTCCGGTCCTTCTTCTTCTACATCATCATTGCCAGTGGCTATACTTTTGGTAATGGTGATAGTCTGACTATTCAGAACATTTGTTGAAAAAACAAGAAGGATTAATAATATTGTGGATTTTAGCAGTTCTGAAATCTCTTTAAAACTATTCCCTGCTGTTTCCCTGACAGTTTTTTGAGTCAATAGCCTTAAAAAGTCCTTTTCTCTTTTTTTATAATTTATTCTCAATGTCATCATTTCTTTATTTATCTGTTGATGACTGTAGGTGCGTTAGGAAGAGATGACAATGCAGTAAGTGTTGCTGATTTTATACTTTGGCATCCTTTGGCATCCGTCACGGTCACTGTATAAGTACCTGCTGTCAAGCCGGTGCGATTTTGGGTCGTTGCTCCGCTATTCCACAAGTAAGTATAAGGAGTCGTACCACCACTAGGTGTCAAAGTGATGGATCCATTCGCATCCAGAGGAGCAGTGGCTCCGGAAGGACAGGACGGAGATATAGCTTGCACTTGTACTGTGAGCAATGTTGGTTGGCTGATTGTGAGTCCCGTTGTGGCTGAACACCCAACTGCATCGGTAACGGTCACTACATAACTTCCGGTAGAAAGACCGGTTCTGTTTTGGGTGGTCGATCCATCAGCCCAAGTATAATTATATGAAGGTTGGCCCCCTGTCATGGAGACAGTTGCTGTTCCATTGGTAAGTCCATAACAAGTGATATCTGTTTTTGTATTTGAAGCTGTGAAGGATGTAGTCTGGCCTGTGACTACTGATACAGATGTCTTTGTGCATCCATTAGCATCAGTTACTGTGAGTGTATAAGTACCGGCTGTCAGATTTACTCTGTTGCGGGTGGCAGCTCCGCCATTCCACGCATACGTGTATGGAGCGGTTCCTCCGGCAACAGCTATATTTATAAGACCAGTTTGTCCATAACATTCATAATTTATTACTGTCGGTGTGATAGCCAGTTGTAATGGCTCTGTGACCAACGATGTAAATGTAGAAGTACATTCAGTAGAAGATGTGACTGTCACATTGTATGACCCGGCGTTTAAACCAGAAATTTGTGTTCCTGATCCTGATCCGGTAGTGGCAGTGCCCACTTTTAGCCAGTTCCATGTGTTTGCGCCTATAGCGCTTTCTCCGGCCACAGTAAAATCTATTTTACCATTACTTCCTCCAAAACAAGAGATATTAGTAACAGTAGGAGTAGCTGTAAAATCACATAGAATGGCTGTCCTGAGAGAAGTAGTGGTAGTCCTGCCACAGGGATCGGTGACCGAAACGGTTATTACGCAACCATTTATATTAACACTTGCAGGGGGGGTATAGACCAAGGTTTGGGTAGTAGCGTTGGGTGAAAAAGTGCCTCCGCAAGTGGATTCCCATTCAATTGTGAGATTATTTAAATTACCACCGGGTATATTAAAAGTAAAAGATTGCCCATTGCCAGAATAAGCTATACCATTACCTCCGCCAGGTGTAGAAATACTGAGATTTTCTGCCTTATCCTGAGCTGCTAACCAACTGAAATTAAAAAAAGTTCGTTGAGCTGCTATATTCGATGGATCTGATGATTTACCTATCGAATGCGCAGCTGTTTCCATTACATAACCTCGGTTCGGATCATCAAATCCTCTTCCATAGGACATGAGTGAAGCTGCATTCCTTAAGTCACCCTGCAAAGTCGGAACATCTTCCTGAGTTGGATCGTAGCATATAAGTTTTAGACCGGGATTCCATCGAGCTGGAGTTCCGGCTGATTGACGTGGCATAAATATTTGCTCCGATCCATTTTGAAATGCACCATCCGTAGCACCAATATACTGCGCTACCGGATCAGTCGGAAGTCTATGGTTATAAGGAGGTGTTCCTCTTTTATGGTCACCCCAAAGGATAAGACTGTTACTGTTGGCGTAATTGCCTGAAGTGCCGGTAAAAGATGCGTCTTTTACGGTCAGAAAATTAGTCTGTTGTGATCTGTTTGCGGGATTGACCATGTTTTCTAGCGCGCTGCCTGCATGACATCCTGTCCAGATACCACCACGGCATTCCAGATTCCATGTGTATAAACGCTGATGTGTTTCCCACTTAGGGTCAGCGTGTGGCATAACGAAGAGGTCATCACAGCAATCCAGCTCGGCCGGATCTTTCCAATCATGCCCATCTGTTCCCCCAAAAGCATTTTCCGGGATACCTGCATGTTCGAAATAGGGGACTGCCAACTTACCGTTCTGCTTGTCAAGGGTCCAGCGAGGGACATTCAAAAAGGTAACATAAACCGGTAGTTGAAGTTCTGATGTGGTGGTTGCACCCACCACCCCCTGGCTCTGCCAATATGCTATTCGTGCATTCACTGCAGCCGTTCTGTACCCAACAGGTATGATAAAAGGGCCTCCCCTGTAATCAATACCATTGTGGCTGAAATCTATACCATCTTTGGCTTTTGCCGGATTGATAATCCACTTGAATCCAACCTTATTATTTTTTATCAGGTCATATAACATGCCATAAGGCTTCAGTCCGTTATTTTCGGTTTGGGGAGTTACCCCCATATTGATAATAAATGAACCGGCAGGGATAGTCTCAGTTTGGGCAGACAACTTGTTTCCTGAGGAAATGATACTTAGTGCAATAGCAAAAAAAGTAAATCTCCAATATGTACGATTCAGTGAATGGCTGAGAAAATATTCTTTTACCTTCATCGGTTGCGGGTGCTTTGTACTGACTCATTATATCGGAGTGATGAATCAGGTGTATATCCTAAAAAACTGCAATAAATAATTACTATTCTCAGACTTTAGGGCATAAAAATAAATTTCCGGAAAGCCGGTAAACTTACCTTTCAACTTTTATGACACATAAATGGCGACCTTACCATTGCTGTTATTTGTACATTTTTTTACACTTTTTTTATTAAATACATACACAATCTATCTTTGAGCTAAATACATATTAGATTGTATTTTCATGTATAAAAATGAATATTTTGATAGACCGATTATAGATTAAAAGGTATATAACGGATGTATTTAATTATATTCATAATACCAGATTTCCTACAATAAAATGGAATAGTAAAGAATAGAATAATAGCAAATTAAAATAAATTGCCGCTGGCTTTAGCCTGTGAAAAAAAATGGAGGATATTGTTTGGCTTTAGCCAAAATTTATATGGTTTTGGCAAAAGCCAAATGAATCATTATCATCTTTACCAAGGGTTAAAACCCGCGGCAATTGAAAAATGCTTACCGGGTTAAAACCCACTTCAATAGGAAATAGCCAGCACATTTTCTATATCTTTTACCAATAAATCGCATGAATATTTTGTGATCCCTGATGCCTTTTCATTACTCACCTGATAAAGAGTAAGGTTTTCTGAACATCATCCAGGACCTATTGATCCGAACGGGCCGGTGGCACTTGCTCGATGATATAATTAAAATTTGAAAGTATGCCGGAATTGAGTGGATGCAGAAGTATCTGACTGAATATCAGATTTTTATCATCACTTGGATTGTCAAATTTAGATTTGCCATCCATATTGTAATCTCCCTGGAGATACCCATAGCTAAAATCATAATTGGCATTTGTATTCGAATTTCCCGGATATATCAATACATCAAAAAATAAAATATTGAGGTCATCATTAGGATTAACAAACTTCAGTCGCTTGTCCCCGTCAAAGTCACCTGCCCAAAGTGCCTTATAGCCCTGGACAACATTGCTCTTCATGGCCAATCCGGTATAATCATAACCGTTGTTCAACGTATTTCCATAATCAAATACTTCAGTTTGTGGAGACGTAAAATCAATCAAGCCACTATTGTGTACCTTTTTTGACATGACACCCATATGGTTTCGATGTCTTACTACGACAAAATATTTTCCGGCTCCAATTCCCGGTACCCGTAGCGGGCTAATTCCATCCAGATCAACTATATCTCCGTCTCTCTGCAATAAACCAGATCTGGTGACCAATACAAGAGTAGAATCTGATTCTGACCTGAATTCTACAAAAACCCAATCCACAATTGAATTCTCTCCCTGAGCACTTAAGACAGTGTTTGCGTTCGATAAACTGTCAAATTTGGATAATAGTCCGGCGCCTTTGTGAATGAATTTTGTTCTGACATCAACAAAAGCACTCTGATATTTATACGGATCTTTCATAGGTATATAATTGCTACCTGTAAAAGGACTGCTTCTCAGATTGTCCCGCATTAAAGGTCTGCCAGTGGATCCTACTGCATTTCCGTTGCCATTTAAAGCTCCTTCGAGATATACCCTTATTCTAAATGAAATATCATCAGTGACATACAAATATACCGTTGCACTGTCACATTTTGACACAGCATTATTATCACATACTTTATAAACAAATGAAGCGGGTCCTGAAAAACCCAAGGCAGGCGTAAATGTAAAATTGCCTGTCGAACTCAGATAATAAGAGCCACCCGTAACTAAAACAGGCGACATAGCTGTCCCTTTGGCGATTACAGTCTGCATATCTCCTTCAGCATCATAATCATTGGTAAGTACATTTCCTGAAACCGATGTTTCCCTGTTTGTATTGTAGAAATCGTCAACCGCATGTGTAGAATTCAGATTAATTTGAGATTCATCCAACACATCAATCAACTGGATGGCTGAAGCACAATTTGCAGGCTCACCTTCAATACAAACCCTGTATCTTAGCGTGACAGAACCTACAAAACCCGGACCAGGTGTATATGTTATATTTCCGGCTCCATCCACCGATGTAAAGCCATTTTGAGGGGGAACAGTTACTAAAACTGAGGTTGGATCAAGAGCGCAGGCAATGTTATACAAGCAGTGGTCATTCGCAAGAGATGGCAAAGTAACAGGAATTCCGGGAAGTGCCGGGTTAGCATTGGCAAATGTAACTGCCCGATCATCGACTGCTATCGGAGTCTTGCCATCGACAGCGATATTGGAGACAAGAATAGTGAGTACAGACTGGATACAAAGACCGTTATATACAGGCGAACATAGTGAAACTGTATATTCATACGTTCCGGAAGCATCGGCGACAAAAGTATAACTTCCATTTGACGACATATTGATTACCGGTGTTCCTGTTGATGGTTTACTGACAAGAATTGGTGTCGTACTATACAGATATCCGCCAGGTACTACATCATTTGTGCTGACATTTCCTGACACTGAGATATTTACTTTTGTGATATTAAAATCATTTAAAATACACCTGTTGACTATTATTGGTGGTGTAGTGTATGCAGAAGTACATCCGGATACTGATGACGTAAACCTGAAACTAGCCTGACCGTAAGAAACTCCCGTCACAATACCTGTATTGGTAACGGTAGCAATATTGGAATTGCTGCTTGTCCACACACCGCCCGATGTCGGTGAAAGTGTGGTTCTGAACCCTGCACAAATGTCATTGCTACCAGTAACTGACACATCAGGTGCATCGCTGACAGTAATCACACCGCTGACATCAGACGTACATCCTGTGCCTGAGTCTGAAAAATAGAATCTCACCTGACCGGCTGAAATGGCCAGCACCGATCCTGAATTATCTACTATGGCTATGTTATTATCCGTACTGGCCCAGGTACCGCCTGAAGTGGGAAGAAGCATTGTTTGGGCCCCTTCACAAATATTTGAACTGCCTGATATTGATATCGTCGGCCGTGCATGCACTGTCAGCAGCTCAGATTGCAAAGATGTGCATCCGGTGCTATCGACGGTATAGGTAAATCTTGCCGTCCCCTGTAGTAATCCGGTTACCAACCCTGAATTAGTTACCGATGCAACCAGAGAATCATTACTTACCCAGCTTCCGCCTGTAGAAGGAAGCAATGAAATGTTGCCTCCCTGACATATGGGTCCGGGTGCGCTCATTGAGATTACAGGCCTCGCATTTACCTTCAATATAGGTGACAGTTGGAAAGCGCAACCAGTAGAAGATGATATATATGTAAATGTTACCAAACCCGGAGATAGTCCTGAAACAGAGCCGGATGAGGAAACGGTAGCTATATCATTATTACTGCTAAACCATACGCCTCCTGTTGCAGGCAGTACATTCGTCACTGAACCTTCACAAATAGTTGAAGGTCCAGAGTATGAAAGGGATACTGAAGGCAGTACGGTAACTACCTGACCCAGGTTTGATAAGCAACCGGAAACCGAATCAGTAAAATAAAATGATGCATATCCCACGGCTAAACCGGATACAAGACCATTGATCGAAACTGATGCAATAGAAGGCTGATTGCTTATCCAGGTTCCGCCGGATGACGGAAGCAATTGTGTTGTGGTGCCATTACATATTTCAGCCGGCCCTCCCATTTGGACAAATGTATTTCCTTTTACAATCACAGGCAGGGTCATATTTCTGCTGCACCCGGCATCCGTAGTATAGCTCAAATAGGTCAAACCATTTGATATGGCTGTCACCAAACCTGCCTGAGTTATGGTGGCTACAGTAGGGTTTGAACTTATCCATGTGCCCCCTGATGTTGGATTTACGTTAGTGGTACTTCCGACACATAAGATGGAATCGCCTGTAAAATTAATAGTTGGATTGATCCTCACGGTAATTGAATCAGTAGCGACTGAGGTACAACCTGTCATCGCATTTGTAAAATAGAATGAAGCTTTCCCGGGAATTTTTCCTGTGACGATACCATTATTTGTCACCGTGGCGACACTGGTATTTGAGCTTGTCCAATAACCTCCCGTCGTGGGGGATAATGTTGTGGTAGTTGCTGCGCATATATCTGAAAGACCTGTAATGGCTACAACAGGTTTTGACAATACTGTAATTGAGTCAGTAGCATTTGTGATGCATCCGGAAGATGATTCAATAAAGGTAAAGGATGCTTTTCCAGCAGCAATTCCCACCACCACACCTGAATTATTTACCTGAGCAATTGCGGAATTACTGCTTATCCATGTACCGTTTGGAACAGAAGTAAGTGTTGTAGTTGCTCCTATACATATTTCACTATTCCCGGTAATATTTACTACAGGACATAATAGAACAGGGGTTGGCGCATTATTATTGGTAGGATCTCCATCGTTGTCCGGATCGGGATTAAAACCATTTTGCGAAATATCTGATAATGGAGTAAATGCAGGAGATTCACCGGTGACCCTTGCCGAATTGTAATAAGGGCCAAGGTTAGTCCCGGGCACCAGATGTATCCCTAAATTAATAGTCCCTGTACTTAGTCCACTTAACTGGTGAGCACCTGACAATAAATTTATATTACTGGTACCATTGTAAGAATTATTAACTGTGAAATCAGGACTTTGGATACTGGTAACCGACCATGAAACTGCTCCGGCAAACGCGGTATCGAGTTTATCGGTAATTTGGAGTATATTTAATGGCAGAGCCGAAAGATTGTGAGCTTCAACGGTATATGTAAAATCATATGCATTCTGACCACTTAACATAGGGCTTGAAGATACGCGCTTACTAAGACCCAAAACAGGTTTTGAAACAGTGATAAATAATTTAGCCTGTACACACAGGTCCATAGAGTCACATAGCTGATACGGAATTTCCAGCGTTCCGGTAAAATTTGTCGCAGGATAAAATGAAAACGCGCCGTTGAAGGTACTGTCCCACGTGATCGTACCTGCTACAGAATTTATAAAACCTAAAGGAATAAATGTAAGCGGAAACTCATTGTTTGGATCATAATCATTCAGAGCGACGCTTCCGTTGGTAATGGGAACATTTATTTCTGTAACATAATGATCATCAACAGCAACAGGAGGGCTGCAAAGTGCTCCGAATAATGTACCCGTTTTAACTATACCACACCCACCACTCGTCACTGTAACGGTATAAGTACCTGCGTTTAATCCTGTGATAAAAGGAGCATTTGATCCTGTTGACCAGGTAAAAGTGTAAGGCAGATTGCCTCCATTTATGACCGCATATTCTTCCCCATCCGGATTTGTTTCCACATTTCCGGATCCGTTTACAACACATGAAGGAGCAAAAGATTGCAGGGCCCCATTTAATGGAATAAGGTCAAAACTAATAATTTTAATGCAACCATGACCATCAGTCAGGGTCACTCCATAAGTTCCTGCACCCAGGCCAGAACGTACCTGCTGTGAAGGCCCTCCATTTGACCATGTGAAAGTATAGGGTAGTGTACCTCCTGATACGTTCAGCGATACAAATCCGTTGGATTGTCCCGGACATGGAGCTGTTATATTGGCTGACAATAAAAGTTCTGCAGGTTCATTTACCTGAGAAGAAGTAGATGCGACGCATCCATATGAGTCAGTCACGGTGACGGTATAAGTACCATGCGGAACAGTAATAGTCTGTGCGCTCGAACCGCTCGACCAGGCAAGCTTGTATGGTCCTACACCTCCGGTTGGATACGCTGTAACTATACCATCGACACCACTGTAGCAATTTACATCAACAATGAGGTTTGCCGTATATAAAAATGTAGGTTCCGAAACTATGAAAAATCCGGATGCACTGCAACCTTTTGTATCTGTAAAAGTCACTTGATAAGCACCTTCCGAAAGATCAGTGATATCTTTAGTGGTTGCACCTGTTGACCAGGCAAAAGTATAAGGGCCCACACCACCCCTTACATAGTAATCGATTCCACCGTCACTGCCACCATTGCAGGACACATGCTTTATGAATTCGTCAGATGCAAATGGCGTACCCTGATTGATCTGAACCTGAATAATATTGCTGCAGTTATTATTGTCTGAGACAGTCACAATGTAATTGTCTGCCGAAAGGTTTGTTATGTCTTTTGTCGTACTTCCATTTGACCAGAGATAATGAAATGGGGGATGACCACTCCTGATGTACTTAAAACTATGTTTCCGGATGCATTACTATTGCATTCGATATGAGTAGGTGTGGCTGTCGAAAGTAACTCTGCGGGCTCAGTAATCGACTTTGTTGAAGTGGATATACATCCTTTACTGTCCGTAACAGTGACCGTAAAATTGCCTGCCTGAAGCAGCGTTCTGTTTGCTGTTGTTTTTCCATCTGACCATAAATATGAATAGGGGCTATTACCGCCGCTTACTGTTTGGGTGATAGTACCATTTTGAGATTTAAAACAGCTTAAGTTTGTTCCTGTAAGTGAATTTATCAGTGTGTCGGGTTGAGAAATTAAGGCATTTGCAGAAACTGAACATCCCCGTGCATCGGTCACAGTAACTATATAATTGCCCTGTTGTAATGTTGAAATATCCTCTGAAGTTGAATTGAATCCCGGATTCTCAATGGATGACCATTGGTATGAATAAGGCTTCGTACCGCCTGAAGTTGTTTGATTTATTGAGCCATTATTTGAATTGTAGCATGCTACATCTGTAGCGGACAAACTGCTTGACAAAGGAGCAAGGGGTTGACTCACAACAACTTGTATCGGTTGTTGACAGCCATTTGCATCCGTCACAGTAGCCAGATACGTTCCAGCCGATAAAAGTGTGCGCTGAAATGTTGTGGCACCACCTGCCCACATTATACTATATGGACTTATACCTCCGGTGACATTTACAGTTATTGAGCCCGTACTGCTGCCATTGCATAATACATCGGTTACAGACCTGTCTGCGAAGAGGACTCTGGGTTCAAAAATAGAAATTGATTTCACATCAGCACAACCATTGGCATCTACTACGGTAACTTCATAGAGACCCTGCGGTAAGTTAGTGAGGTCTTTTGTGGTGGCACCATGTGACCAATAATATGAATATGGCGCTGTTCCACCACTTACATTATTCTCAATAGTTCCTGAATTGCTGCCATAACATGGTATATTCATACCCGTTAAATTGACCGAGGGGCCATTTACTTCTCCAATGGAAGCAGACCCGGTAGTGATACATCCGTTTGCATCTGTCACTGTCACGATATAATTTCCGGATGAGAGAGCTACATTGTCCTGAGTGGTTGTCCCATTTGACCAGATATAATTATAAGGCGAAGCGCCTCCAAAAACACTTAAATCTATGAATCCGTTTGTTTGACCACAACCTGCATTGTAAGGAATAAATGAAGCTGATGGCGGGTCTTCAATGTTTACATTTAATCCACCGGTAGCTTTACATCCATTGTTATCTGTAATGGTCACCGCATAATATCCGGAATGTGTTGCATTAGTATTATATCTTACAGGATTGTCTGATGTGGATGCGAATCCATTTGGCCCGGTCCAGGTATAATTTATCCCACCACTACTATATAATATCAAATCATTTCCTGCGCACGGTGGCGATGATGTAACTGTAGCTACCAATCCTTTCGTAATAATTGTCCTGCAATACTGCTGGCCCGGTCCGCAGGAATTAGACGTACTTACACAAATCAAATCAGATCCTACAGGTACACCGGCCCAGTTTACCCTGATTGATATTGTTCCCTGGCCTGAAATAATCACTGCTCCCGTTGGAACGGTCCATGTATAACTGCTCACAGTCGGATCCGGGGTGGTCGAAAAAGTTTCCGGTATATCAGATATACATACTTCCAATGC
The DNA here is from genome assembly GCA_016722285.1 of Saprospiraceae bacterium. GTDB lineage: Bacteria > Bacteroidota > Bacteroidia > Chitinophagales > Saprospiraceae > OLB9. The sequence continues at coordinate 53,774 of JADKGI010000012.1, read as the reverse complement.
GGATGGGCAAGATGATGGAGGATTAATCACTGTCGAATATGAGACTGAACAAAATTTTGAATCAGTGACAGTCAGGCTATAGGTTCCCGGAGATAATCCCGATCTTGAAGAAGTATTGTTGGTACCGGCCATATCTGCCCAATCAGAAACATAGGGTGATTTACCTCCGCTTATAGCAATCGATACTGATCCGTTAATGATACAGGTAGGTTGTGTAACTGTCGGATTTATGGCTACCTGAGATGGCTGACTAACTACGTATGTTTTTGTAACAGTACAATTGTTACCATCTGAAACGGTAACTGTATATGATCCGGCAGAAAGGCCTGTCCTGTTTGCAGAAGTTGAGCCGCCACTCCAAAGGAAGGTAAAAGATCCGCCTCCGCCCTGAACAAGGTGATTTATTACTCCATTGTTGCCTCAAAACATGTCACATCCGTGATAAATCCTGATACCGAGGTGGTAAAGACTGTACCAGTACTGATGAAGTTGTAGCAGTACATCCTGTAGTAGATGTCACGGTTATATTATACGTGCCAGCTATCAAATTTGTAATATTTGTACCCGATCCTGATCCGGTGGCTGCGGGAGATACCCGCGCCCAATTCCAGGTAAAAGGGGCTGAATTTCCTCCACCTCCTGTTGTGAATGAGATACTTCCATTTGTAGAGCAGGTTGGATGTGTGATAGTAGGGATTATTGTCATAGCAGCAGGTTGTGTCACAGTATATGCTGAAGATAAAGTACATCCTCCGGCATTGGTAACCGTAACAGTATATGTTCCTGCTGCCAGACTGGTCCTGTCTTTTGTGGTCACTGCACTACCTGACCAGATATAAGTGTAGGGTGACGAGCCCCCTGATACAGCCTGCACTATCTGACCATTTGATCCCCCATTACAACTTACATTTGTAATGGTTGCCGTAGCTGACGGAGGTGTCGGAACATTAAGTACAGCGGAAGTGGTTCCGGTGCATCCCCTGGTTGAAGTTACGGTGATGGTATATGTTCCGGCTGCAAGGCTTGTCAGACTGGTTCCAGATCCGCTACCGGATCCGGATGGTGATGTCCTCGTCCAGCTCCACGTATATGGCCCTCCTGCCCCCGTTACAGTCAGGTTAATAGCACCATTGGAAGATGAACAGGAAGTAGGTTGGGTAACACTATTTGTTACAGAAAGCGGACACAATGACACAGTCAGATTTTTTGTAAAAGTCACTGTATTTTCATATCCTTCTTTCGCAACAGCGGAAATTACAAAATCTCCGGGCGTTGCGGGTGTATTCCATACATACTCATAAGTTCTGGTACATCCCGATGTGGCAACAGAAGTGGCGCTAAATGGCCCCGAAGCCGGACTTACTATACTTGCGGTTAATCCGGTAATGTCAGAATATCCGAAAGGGTCTGATACAACTGCTCTGATATATTTCGTACTTCCGTTGGTGGTACTTGTGATAATCGATCCGGATGGATATGCCGCACTGTACATATCAACTGTTGAAATATTCACGTAAGTACTGGTGTTGAACTCCACTAAAGAAGGTTTGCTGGAATGATCGTATTGAATCTGAAACTGTACTAATGGCTCACTGGTAGTTACTTCAAGCACGACAGCTTTACCTGACGGTACAGTAACATCCGAACCAAGTGTTCCTGTCCATGTCAGTTTTCCGGTTCCGCTATTGTAACTAGGATTGGTTAGTGTAATAATATTGACCGCATCATATTTTAGGACTGCAGTAATATTTGGGCTGGCAGGCATTGTTCCTGAAATAATGTTTAGATAATTTTCCACCTTAACAGTTCCTGCTTTGATCACAAAATTGCTGCACATGACAGGTGATTGTGTAAATGAGGTCGTGGGATTTCCTCCGGCCTGCTTTACAGCCACCCCAACCATTGCGTTAGAATTCCCGTTAGTAGCAGTCCAGTTTAAAGTGGTGGAGGTGGAAGTTGCCACTTTGGAATTTCCCCCACCCCGGGTTTCATCTATATAAGCATTCCACTCCTGAGTTTCAGATGTGGTGAACGAAGAACTGGCCTGACGTTTGGTAACTATCCCAAAAACTAAGTCGCCAATGGCAGATGCTATCGAAAGAGAAATGCTGTTGGTACTTCCTGTGCCCGTGGAAGGTGTGCCGGTGGGTGTTGTCTGATGCACGCCATGTAATGTCGAAATCCCTATAATAGCACCTTTGGAAGCAGAATTGCTAAAAAACACATCGAGATTAAAAGTTCCAACGGGAGGGTTTACTAGAGTATAAATATATACGGCTGCATTGGTACCATTTTCTATGGTACTAACCTGAGTCAACTTAATATTATTATACCGTACACTATCCACGATCACACTACTGGTATTCCTTATGGAAATACCCGTCAGAAGTAACCTGTTAGGGCCATCAGGGGAAGTATATGATCCGTAAAAAGTATTGGCATTATCAAAAGCCCTGTATTCAGAATTTAATACTCCGATGGCCGGGGATGTAAGTGTTCCCGTCGATTTTAATGTCTGGGAGACAGATACTGGGTCCTCCCTATCCATCAATTGAGTAGCCCCTGACAAGTATAGTTGCTTTTTTACTATTCCATCCAAAACTACGTAGGATGCTGTTGCTGTGGCACTATTGGCATCAGTGACAGTCACTGTGTATGTGCCGGCAATAAGATTAGATATATCCTGAGTGGTAGCACCATTACTCCAGCTGTAGGTGTAGGGAGATGTACCTGATGTAACGGATAAGTCAACCATACCATCAGAACCACCTGGTACAGAAACATTGGTAACCACTCCAGACAAACTTATGGTAGTGTATTGAATGGTTAATAATGCCTGATTGGACGGTGAATCGTCCCAGGCTTCCGATGACCTTGATCCTGAGCCTGTAATTATAAAGGCTATGCTATTACCACTCGACCAGCCACTCCTATTCACTAATTCCTGCACTATCCCGTTTAATGCCGGCGTATCGTAGGTATTGCCCACAGTCCAGGAGGATAAAGATGACCATGAGACAGATGCTGTGGTTGTAGCCCTGTTGCTGATATTACTTGTGGAGGATACAAATGTCGAAGGATTATCAGACGCATGGCCTTTGATAGTCAGATTTGTAACACCTGTATTAGTATTGGGAGAAACCGGAGAGACTGCTTTAAAAAGTAATATATGCATTGGTTATAGTAGCTCCTTTTGGTATAGAGACTATTAAACCTAAGTCCTACTATCTGTGCACCGGAAGTGGGTGACTGATCATCCCTTACCAGTTCAATTCTAATACTGGTAAGCGCTACATATCCTACTCCATTGTAAATACCATCAGGGCCTGTTTCTTCGGCATCATCACTGCTGGCCTCTATACTTTTTGTGATTGTTGTCTGAGCCTGAAGCTGACCTTTTTCAATAACAAGAAAGAAAAATATCGCGCACACAACTCCGTACCATGACCTGCATATTAAAGCAGTATGGCAAAAACAAAAAATGTTTTTAACGAAATAAAAGTGTCTCAACTTCATAGGGTGTCTGGTACTTGCTTCAACAAAAAATCTCTTCCTGACTCAAAAAATACTGTGTTCTAAAAAATACCAAAAAAGGATCCTGCATATCTGCATTTCCTGTTTGGGTTTTGGGTCTGAGTCCTTCCAAACTTTTTTTGAAAAGGATACATTGCAGAAATTTATTGTATCTGCAATGTAAGCCATCACCAAAATCTTTCCACTTTTCATTCCGCCACTATCATGTAATCCTGTCTTCACTATCGGGTATTTGGGCAGACATCATACCATAAGATTTTATATCAATGCAGATTAAACATGATTATACTCTAATTTAAGACACACGAATTGAATTTGCCCATTAGTTAAATGACCATAATTTTACATTTCTGAGAAAATTAAACTAAAGTCTTTGTATGAAGGTGAGAGATTTCCCCCTATAAACTGACATTAAGCTATGGGGAAAAAAGAAACTGATACTAAAAGGCTATCACTTTTTTTAAGAATAGAATCATAACAAAGTGATGGTTCCTACTTACGTTGTACATATATCCCGACCTGTTTTATCTTCTTTTGAGATTCCAAAGAATTGAATTTCCTAATACAAAAAAATTTAATTTGGCATAGTTCAAAACTGTTATGCCAGATGGGGGTGGAGGATGGATGAGTTTATAAAAAAAACAAAGAGCTGTTTTCGGTCAGCTCTTTGAAGGTTGTTTGAATTATAAAAGTTATTTTTAATTCCGATTTTCGATCGGCTATATCATTTGTCTAAGATATTTTTGTAGTCTTTTTAAAGTATAGCCAATATTGTGCCAAAAAATTTGAATGGGTAGATCCAAACTTATTTAAGCACCATAAATTTTTTGGATAAATCTTTTCCGTCCATTTTTACGGATAGTGTATAAATGCCTGATAAAAGATGGTTTACCGACAATTCTACTATTTCGTCTTTATTTGACATGGTTTGATTTATTACATTACTATTGGTAACTCTACCATTAATATCCAAAATGTCAGCCTGAACTTTAGACCCTTTGTTTCCTGTAATACTCACTATAAGGTTTGTCGTAGCAGGATTGGGGTAAAGTCCTATCTTTCCAACCACTTCAGAATTCAGTTTAAGAATTGCCTGGGTTGAATTTTTCGTGTTTTCGTTAATTTCAACAGCTTGAACTGGCACAGACGCTTTAGTATCCTGCGCTATGTTTATAATAGAAACGTCCTTAACATCCTGGCATCCTCTGGCATCTGTTACCACCAATTTATAGGTACCATATTGGTCCTTTGATGGGTTTGCAATGCTAACGTTAGCTGCTTCAGAATAAAAAGATGCCGGTCCAAACCATTGAGTAGAAAATGGTGCGTATGGTGAATCAGATACTAATTGACTTTCTAAGCGAATTCCTTTAGTCTGAGAAGCTTTAACATCCTGAATTATATTGGCCTTAGGGGTTATTCTTTCCTCATTTCCACCATATTTCTGTTCTATTCCACCCATAGTAAAACCATTGCTAAAGTCTCCTCCGAACATTCCTCGGGCACCGGAATTGAGATCACGCCCATTTTGAAATATTTTGATGTTTGCACCGCATTCAGTAATCGGGTACACTTTGATACTAAAGAGTTTAACTTCTTCACCTGACTTCAAATCATTATAAAATGCTGCCGGAGCAAGAGATGGGGCGATAGAAAAATAATCATATCCCGGATTTGACTCGGGCTTCCTGACTACATTGGACACAACCCATTGTGTAGGCTTATTGCCGGTATATCTCTGATTGCTTTGTATCGGGTTATAATTTTTCTCTATTTCAAGAGTTGTACCGGTAGGTACAATGATGGTGTATTGCGCATTAAATTGTGCCCTGTCTTTTAAATCAATAGCCTGACCTTCTTTTACTACAAAGTAGCAATCAAATAGATTAGCTTGTTCGTTAAATTTTATTTGATAGTTGATTTTGCTGATTTGAGCTTCAGCAGACTTGAAAGTACATATCGCTGCAATAACGACAATAACGTAACGAAGTGTCATGGTGCGGTGTTTTGGTAAATATTGTAAAATATAATTCGTACATGTTAGACACAAAAATGTCTATTTACCCTTATCCAAAAACCGTACCAATCCAAACCAAAAATTTGCTTGTTACAATATTTTCAAAATAACAATTCCAATTTATACTAATTAAATACTGATTATCAACCTATTATGTTAAAATAAAACAGCCGGACTTCCTGAAAGATGCCCGGCTGTTTATCATTAGTTTTTGTATATTACTCCTGAACTCCCTGTACCAGAAGCGAGATATCATTTTTTAATACCTCAATAAAACCCTTTTTAATCTTAAAGATTTTCTTATTACCGGAGTTATCCAAAATTCGAACATCGCCCTGACCCAGAGCAGCAACTATAGGTGCGTGGTTGTTCAGAATTTCAAACTGCCCGCTGATACCGGGGACTTTGATGGATTTTATTTGTCCCTGAAATATTTCCCTTTCAGGTGTCAATACTATAAGATTCATTCCTGATATGTTAAGTTTAAAGATATTTAAGCACCTGCATTGGCTTCTGCTTCAGCCAGCATTTTTTCCCCGGCTATTACTACTTCCTCAATTTTACCTTTCAGGTTAAATGCGGCTTCAGGATACTTATCCAATTCTCCATCCATGATCATATTGAATGCTTTGATGGTATCTTCAATTGGTACCAATACTCCGGGAATACCTGTAAACTGCTCAGCGACGTGAAAAGGCTGCGAAAGGAATCTCTGTACTTTTCTCGCTCTGTAAACAACCATTTTGTCTTCTTCAGAAAGTTCTTCCATTCCAAGAATTGCAATGATGTCCTGCAGTTCATTATATCTCTGAAGGATCATTTTTACTTTTTGCGCACACTCATAGTGCTCTTCGCCAATGATAGCCGGGTCAAGAATTCGTGAAGTTGAATCCAGTGGATCAACTGCAGGATAAATACCCAAGGATGCAATTTTCCTGCTCAATACAGTCGTAGCATCCAAGTGGGCAAAAGTAGTAGCCGGAGCCGGATCTGTAAGGTCATCAGCAGGCACATAAACGGCCTGGACAGATGTGATAGAGCCTCTCTTGGTCGAAGTGATACGCTCTTGCATCAATCCCATCTCCGTAGCTAGTGTAGGTTGATATCCAACAGCAGAAGGCATACGGCCCAGTAACGCAGATACTTCAGAACCCGCCTGAGTAAATCTGAATATATTATCAATAAAAAATAATATGTCTCTACCTCCATTAGGGTCGCTCATATCACCATCCCTGTAATACTCTGCCAGTGTCAGTCCGGAAAGGGCGACTCTTGCTCTTGCTCCCGGTGGCTCATTCATCTGACCAAAAACGAATGTTGCTTTTGATTGAAGGAGGTCTTCTTTGCTTACTTTACTTAAGTCCCATCCGCCTTCTTCCATAGAATGCATAAAATCGGGTCCGTAATTGATGATACCTGATTCGAGCATCTCTCTGAGAAGGTCATTTCCTTCACGTGTACGCTCCCCCACTCCTGCAAATACGGATATACCATCATATCCCTTCGCTATATTATTGATTAGTTCTTGTATCAACACTGTTTTACCCACACCCGCACCGCCGAAAAGGCCGATCTTACCACCTTTGGAATATGGTTCGATTAGATCAATTACCTTGATACCTGTATAGAGTACTTCTTTTTCAGTTGATAAATCCTCAAATCTGGGTTGCTTATTGTGGATACTATAGGTCTTTGATCTGTCAAGTGGCTGAAGGCCATCGATAGGCTCTCCCACTACATTAAAAACCCTGCCTTTGATCTGATCTCCCACCGGCATTGAAATAGGCTCACCCAGATCTAAAACATCCAGTCCTCTAGTAAGTCCATCAGTCGAATCCATGGAAACAGCTCTAACGCTGTCTTCGCCTAAGTGTTGCTGAACTTCAAGTATTAATACATCTCCATTACTCCTTGTAATAGATAATGCATTCAGAATTTCCGGAAGTTTGCTGTTTTCACCTGCAAAACTTACGTCCACCACGGGTCCGATGATTTGTTTGATGTGCCCTATATTTGCCATGATATGATTTAAAGTTTTATAAAAAATGAGCTGGTTGTAAAATTTGCCGCAAAGATAAACTTAATTCTTTTATTAAGAATAATTTAGGTGACTTTTGAATTTATTTTTTCATATTCATCACCTTTTTCAGCTTTCAATAATTTCAAGCAGATGACAAATTGAAATATTTTGTATGGTTTAGCATCCAAATTAATTGATTAAAATAAGATAAATTTGGGTGGAAAATAACTATTATTCACTTCTGTCATTTTGAATGTCAGTTCGGAATGACTAGCTCCATGTCTGTCCTTCGTGTATCAGGATCGGCTGATTTTATATTGACCCGCACTGACTGTCCTATGGTCAATTCATCACCCGATAGTCTGGATTTTGCTTTTAGTCTGCTTGCAGGAACTTCATACGATTCTCCCATGCTGTCAAAAGTGACCAAGCCTTCGACCTTGTTATCTTTCAATTGTACGAATATTCCTTTTTCAATGATTCCTGATATGACACCTTCAAACTCCTGTCCAACAAAACGGGATATATACAGTGTTTGGAAATATTTGATTGATTCTCGTTCAGATTCAGCTGCTTTTTTCTCCTGGTCCGATATATGCCTGGTTTTGGATTCCAGCGTCTCCTTATCTTCACGAAATATGCTGTTCAGGTTTTTGTACAAGAGTCGGTGGACTAACACATCAGAATATCGCCTGATCGGAGATGTGAAATGCGTATAGTACTCAAAACCCAAACCATAATGTCCTATGTTTTCGGTGGTATATACCGCTTTAGCCATTGTCCGGATGGCAAGGGGTTCAAGCAGTTTTAACGTCGGATTATTTACTGTTGCAATAGCCAGCCTGTTAAATGATTTGGCAATCTGCTCGGGCGTGTCCGTCTCAAATTTATAACCCAGTTCGGAAGCAAATAAAGCAAAATCAGCCAGTTTCTCAGGATTGGGTAAATCGTGAACCCTGTAAACAAAGGGTATTTCAGGTTTTGCCTTTTTGGCGACAAATTTTGCTACTTGTTTATTTGCCAGCAGCATAAAATCTTCTACCAGCTTATGGGCATCTTTTCTTTCTTTTACATACATGCCTTGAGGCAATCCCTCTTCATCCAGAATAAACTGTACTTCTTCGGACTCAAAACTGATAGAACCATTATCATACCTCAATTCGCGAAGATACTTAGCTACTTTGTCAAGTTGATTTATCTCTTTTGCGAAATCTCCAGCTCCTGTTTCTATACAATCCTGCGCTTCTTCATAAGTAAATCTTCTATCTGAATGTATCATAGTTTTACCAAACCATTCATCAACTAATTTCAATTCGGCAGAAAAAGTAAAGACGGCAGAAAAAGTGAATTTGTCCTCATTCGGGTTGAGGGAACAAAGATCATTGCTCAACTTTTCCGGCAGCATCGGACATACTCTGTCAACAAGGTAAACAGAAGTTGATCTCCTGAATGCTTCCTTGTCAAGTGCAGTTCCCTCCTTGAGAAAATGCGTCACATCTGCTATATGTATGCCGATCTCCATACTTCCATCGTCAAGCATTCTGATAGACAAAGCATCATCAAAGTCTTTGGCTGTCAGTGGATCTATCGTAAATGTCGTGATACCTCTGAAATCTCTCCTTTCTTCTATATCTGATGCCCCTGCTTTTCCGTCCATGCCAGCCGCTTCAGCCAGAATTTCGTCATTGAATACCGGATCAAATCCATTTGAGTACAGAATGGACTGCATATTCATTTCAACATCTGAAATATCTTCCAGGACCTTGATAACTTTCCCCCACAAAGCCTTATTTTGCCCTCGGCCCCAGGTTACAATTTCTACCACTACTCTGTCATTGTCTGTACTATCCATCGTATCATTATGATGTATCAATACTTCAGGATACAACCATGCATTATCTGGTGTGAGTATGGCATAATTATTAAAAATACGGATATGACCTATTACCCTTGAGAGGGCTCTTTTATCTACAGAAACTATGCGGCCTTCAGGTCTTCTGTGAGCGCGGCTTTCGCTTACGGCTACTGTTACTTCATCTTTGTGCAACGCCCCTTTGAGATTTCTGGAGTGCACGTAGATATCCTCTACTGATTCAGAATTAACAATATAGGCTGCACCTGATCTGGTCATATCCACCACTCCGGTATATAAAATGTCATCCTCTCCCCTTTTAGACGTTTTTGAATTCCGGTCATCCTTATACATCTCCCATTTATACCTGTCTTCTGATAATTTTACCACTTTTGTTTCAGCGATCAACTTCAATAATGATTGCTTAATCGATTCAGGCGGGTTAACAACATTTATTTTACGGGAAATTTGGGTTACATTATATCTGGTACGGGGATTCTTTGATAGTAATTTTTCAATTTGATTTTTCAGGTCTGCTTCTTTGAGTTGCCTGGGTTTTCTACTCATAGCTTGGTTTTTATTAAAATAGAATAACGGTAATTGGTAATTAATGGTTGTTCAAAATTCCACAAAGATATATAATCTGTTGATCTTTACCTTTATAGCGTTTCAATCAATAGCTATTTAACTGTTATATCAAGTTACAATCAAACAACATATATAATCAACACAAAAAGAGCAAGATGTCTATCAGCCGATAGTGTCCAATGCAAAAAATTATTTCTCCTGTGGGTAGTATTTCCATACTAAAAGCTTTTGAGAAGCTTGCATCGTATTCTTCTCCGTCATATGTCTGTCCGGCAATAATATTGATAATCAGATCCTGCTCGATGGATGCTACAGATTTTTTAATGATCTTATCATCAATGACGGTATTGGCAATGGATTTTCTATTTATCAGATTTCCGCTTTTATCCAGTGTAATCAAAATAAAATCATACCTGAGTAAACTTCCTTTCCAATAAACAAGCGATTCAAATTTTTCCTCTCCCGGTAATCTGAAACAAGGTATAAATTCAGTGAATTCATCCATTTCTTTCTCCCATTCAACCATAATTTCATCAATAAAAGCCTGAGGAAGTGTATCATTGGCATTTTCGTAGTCACTAAGGTGATCTTCAGATATAATGACCGGCAATTCAACCACCGGAAAATAATGCAGTATTCTCTCTATCTTACTCATAACCAGCTCACTAATCTTTTATCACCTTTAAGCTTAGGTCCAGACACCCGGCAGAATGAGTCAATGCACCTACTGAAATGAAGTTGACCCCTGTTTCGGCTATCTTTCTGACAGTGTGAAGGGTGACTCCGCCTGATGCTTCCGTCTCAAATCTGCCATCAACATGCGCTACAGCTTCGGCAAGGATTGGCAATTCAAAGTTATCAAACATGATACGTGTGATACCCCCTTTGTCCAGTACTTCGTGCAATTCTACCAGATTCCGGACTTCGACAGTGATCTTCAGATCCAGCTTATTAACCTTAAGATAGTGGTGGACACTTGTGATCGCTTTAGTAATAGAGCCACAAGCATCTATATGGTTGTCTTTGATCATGATCCAATCATATAGCCCTGTCCGGTAATTTTCGCACCCGCCAATTTTTACAGCCCATTTTTCCAGAAATCTGATCAGGGGTGTGGTTTTACGGGTATCCAGAATTTTCACAGGTAATCCTTCCACCTCAAAAGCAAAACGACTGGCAAGCGTAGCGATTCCACTAAGTCTCTGCATCGTATTTAATACTAATCTCTCTGCCTTGAGCAAAGCCTGAGTATTGCATTCCACAATAAATGCAACATCACCATATATCACATCATGACCATCATCAATATTGACATCCAATTTTGCAGTGGGATCCAAATGCCTGAACACCGCTTTTGCTACTTCAATGCCTGCGATAACCCCTTCAGCCTTGACGAGCAATTTAGCTTTGCTTCTGTCATTCGCAGGAATACATGCCAGAGAAGTATGATCCCCTTCTCTGACATCTTCATATAATCCATCCGAAATAAATCTTTCGAGTTGTATTTTATCTAATTCTGTTTCCACGTGCTGCCTTATGAATCATTTAAGGTGCAAAGTTAAAGTTTTTTTCAGTGAAACAGGTGCTAATCCGGACTTTGAATAACGATGAATGGCTTTTTTAGTTAAGAGTAAGTTTAAATTTTTATTGCCTTATAATCAATATCTTATGAACCTGCCTTCAAAATAATCATCTCATTTAGTTCACTAAACTCGTTAATTATTTTGTTGTCAGAACCATAACCTATTGATTAGCAACTAAGAAAAAATATTAACATACTCTAATTCTATTTTCCACAGGGGCATTTATTATTGCATTCGACAAAGGTTTGAAATGGCACTACACCGCCACAACCTCCCCAAATAAAAGGGGCACATTTCTTTTCCGTTTTGTCAAAATAATACTTTGTGAATGAACCCTTGCACGGACCCGGATCAGGTATAAGATAACAATCCGGATGATTTTGATCTTTACCACATGCATAAAACATACAAAAAAACAATCCCGGAATCATTAAATCTTTTTTAAAAAAATGTATCATTTTACAATTATGCTATCTTTTCCTTCTATCTTCTTTACATGACAGCAATCATGACCGGCTATATACTTTTCATTTATGACCTGCATATTTTTATCGTCAATACCAATCAGTGTGACCATAGAGCCTTCCTTTTTTAATCGGCCTATATCTCCATCGGTTATTACCGGAACATTTCCGTTTGCATCCTGATGTATTAGTTTCCTGTCTCCTGTATTGTCAAATTCAACATAAACCTGTTTTGCTTTATATATTTGGCCATCCGGTCTCAGAATTTTCACCACTATACTTACGAATACTTCAGTGCAGACTATATCATCCCGGCATTCAGACAATGAAATAGTGCTCAGAATATCAATAACTTCTTCCAACGCTTCCTGATTAAATGAAATATTAACTGCTTCAGAATATCCTTTGTCTTTTGCCAAATAGTAACTGCCGGTCGCTTCGGTTTTGCTGTCATAGTAAAATATACCTTTTATCTCTCCTTTAAAACAAAAAAACAATATCCTGTCCAACTTAATATCGAGGCCTTTCCGGTCTTTGGAAAATATGAAAGTTGGATTTTCTGATGATATAGTCTTACCAAAATCATCGCACCATAATGGCCCGCAATAAAAGTACGAGAGAGTCACCTTTCCGTCTTTTCTCTCCATATAAAAAGTATTCCCTTCAAAACCCACCAAACCATTACCTGTATAAGAGTCAGGAAACTGTAACGTGTGTGCATTTTTAAACTGCACAGTTTTCCAATCGAGATTCTGTCTTATTTCCTGACATTGGTTCACATTGATTTCATCAGTGACTGAGCACCTTGATAAAATCAATAAAATAATGATGACAAAAATTCTCATTCAATTAGTTTTAAATGGACAGTGACCATTATTTCAATTTTATTAAATCTGTAATTTCGATCTCTCCAGCTGAAGCTGTACAAGTCTTAGCGAGGAAATAATACTTTATTTTAACTTTAAGCGGATATTTTTCTTTTTCATTGATCCCCATATCGCCCTGCCTCTGATACCATTGATATACTTCATCCGGCTTATCGTCCAGACTTACAAAGAAGCCTCCGCAACATGGACAAAGACGCAAATCATACCCGACCACTGTTGCTGAAGTGTAATCATCATCGCTCTTACTGCATGAAATCAAAAAAAATAATGCAATAAAAACAAACAGATTTTTTGGCAGAAATTTCATAACTTCATTTTTATATTATAGACGGAAAAAGTCTAAACGGCGTTGGTAGATAAATCATTTTTAATGAAAAAAGTAGTGCTTTTCATATTTGATAACTAATCTTTTAGCTTTGCAGTTCAAATATCATCCTTTTTATGCGGATTGGAGTCAATGCCAGGTTATTGCTAAGTAAAAATCTAGAAGGAATACCCGGGTATATATACGAGACAACCAGCAAAATGGCCACCAATCATCCTGATGACGAATTTATACTATTTTATGATCGGTTCAATCGGGATAAACTCCCATTTCCTTCCAACGTCAAACATGTCGTAATCCCATTACAGGCCCGTCATCCTGTCTTATGGTACTTTTGGTTTGAATGGTTTATGCCGGTATATTTAAAAATATATAAAGTTGACATTTTTTATTCAGCAGATGGATACCTGAGTCTGAGTACAGACATACCTACTGTCATGGTAATCCATGATCTTGCATTTGCCCGGTATCCTGACCACATAAGTGTATCTATCTTAAAATATTACCGCAAATATGTCCCGAAATTTCTGAATAAAGCGATGTCAATTGTGACAGTTTCCAATTATGTAAAGGATGATATCAGCAAATTATTTGATATCCCGGACCAAAAAATACATGTAGCTTATAATGCCGTCTCTGACTCTGACAAAACTCAGGATAAAGGAAAAATCCGGAAAATAATAGGTAATATCCTGACCGGACTACCTTATTTTATCTATGTAGGTTCTCTTCATCCAAGAAAAAATATAGTCAGACTTATCAGTGCTTTTGATTTGTATAATAAGAACAATGACTTGAAGTATAAGTTGATTCTTGCAGGTAGAATGGCGTGGAAAGCCAGCGAAATAAAAGATGAGATTGCAGACACACCAAATGTATTATTCACAGGTATGATAAGTGAAGATGAGAAAAAAGTCCTTATCCAAAATGCAAGGGCTTTAATTTATGTTTCGCTATTTGAAGGGTTCGGAATACCTATCCTTGAAGCAATGATCCATAATACTCCGGTCATTACATCAGATGTTTCATCCATGCCTGAAGTTGCAGGGGGTGCCGCTATCCTTGTAAATCCGGAAGATGTCATCAATATATCTGCCGGAATTAAATTGATGGCTGAAGATACTGAAACCAGGAATAAGTATATTGCTTTGGGAAAGAGTCGTGTATTGGATTTCAGCTGGGAGGACTCTTCTAAAAAGATTTATGACCTCTTGGTTGAAGCGCTTAAAAAGAAATAATTTGTTACTTTTACTCCCATTATACCAAAAGCAAATGATACTGTGATTCTAGCGATAGATATAGGCAATTCAAACATTGTCATAGCAATGTACCATAAGAATACGTGGACAAATACATTCAGATATGAGACAAAAGAAACTCAATCTGAATTTTTTTATGAAAATTCATTGCGGAATATTCTTTTGGAATGGCAGATTAAAGCATCCAGAGTAAGCCAATGTGTCATCAGCAGTGTGGTGCCTGATGTAAATGAAATTATCATTGAAGCTGTAAAAAATGTTACCGGACATTCACCTTTATTACTTCAGCCGGATGTGTACAAAGGCCTTGACATCAGCATCCCCCATCCATATGAAATCGGCTCAGATATCGTATCCAATGCCTATGCTGCAAACAAACTGTACGAACCACAATGTATAATAGTAGATTTCGGCACTGCACTTACATTTACGGTGGTGAGTAATGCAGATGGAATTTCAGGTGTTACCATCGCCCCGGGGCTGAAAACAGCCATACAGGCATTGTCATATCATACTGCCCAACTACCGGTAGTTCCGGTAGTGTTACCACCATCTGCCATAGGTCATAATACAGTATCGGCCATACAGTCAGGTGTGATGTGGGGGTATGTCGGTCTCGTCAAAGAAATATTGCACAAGCAAAAATCAGAACTAAATGAGGATTACAAAGTGATAGCTACCGGCGGACTTTCTTCTATCCTCCACCCACTGGAAAAAGAATTTGATGTGGTAGCTAAAATGCTGACTCTGGACGGAATGAGGCTCATCTACCAGTATCACAATAGAATATAAAATTCCAATCTGATGAGAATAAACAGTGGAATTACTTAGGCCAAATCAAAGTTTCACCATCTTCTTCCACGTCCGGCAATATCTGCACTTCTATCACCTCGCCTTCCGAAAACCATATCATGAGGCCGTCTTCATCAGACTCTATCAACTCCAACTCAGGATTCTCATCATCAGATAAATCTTCCATGTTTGACACTACAATACCCAATTTTTCAAGTAAATCGAACGTATCCTGTCTGGTCATTCCTACAATACTCTTTCCATGAAACTTAAAAAATGGATCGGAAACAGCAATTGAAACTAACCTCCAGTCGTAGTCGGCATCAAAAACAAGAGAAAATTCATTCTCATCGTAATGCCATGACTCTAACTCATTATTCACTTCTTCATCAAAACCCGGTACATTTTCGATTTCATCAGGCTTGCCGGCTATATTTTTCACTTCATCCCTCGTCATTCCAAACTTAATGGCACCTAGTCCAACATTTGGTATGATTTCCTGAATTTCTTCTTTCATTTCGCAATATTTTTAGTATATAAAAGCCACAAGATAAGATAATTTATGCTCCCCGATATGGGTTAAAACCAAAATTCTGTTATTTTATATACCCACACTTCAATCCTTACTTTTACTTACTAATACGGAATCGATGTTATCTGATTTAATTATATTTAAAAAAAGCATAGCAACAATATTTAATTCTGTGAATTTAAGATTATAAAGTCTATTTCAAAATATTTAAAAAGATAAGCCTCAATAACTATTCTATAATTCCGTTGTTTATAATTCAAATTCATTGTTTTGAAAAATAATCCTGCTCCGAAAATAATTGTCCTGGGTGGTGGTTTTGCAGGTCTTCAATTGATAGAGAATATTAAGAAAGACCAATTCGATATTCTCCTGCTTGACAAACACAACCATCATCAATTTCAACCGCTGTTTTATCAGGTGGCCACATCACAGATAGAACCATCTTCTATATCTTTTCCTTTCAGAAAGATATTTCAGAACAGAGAGGATGTGAGAATAAGGCTCACCAATGTTCATCATATCGACACAAAAAATAAATCTGTTGGCACCGATACGGGTAGTTATTTCTATGATTATCTGATAATAGCTACCGGTTGCAAGACAAATTATTTTGGCAATGCCAACATTGAAAATAATTCATATGCCCTGAAATCCACTTACCAGGCCATCAATATCAGAAACAGCATCCTTGAAAATTTTGAAAAATTACTCTATGTTGATGAGGCGGAAAAGGCTGCATTGATGAATATAGTGGTAGTGGGCGGAGGGCCAACCGGTGTTGAACTGGCGGGCGCATTTGCTGAAATAAAAAGAGATGTTCTTCCAAAGGACTTTCACAGAATTGATTTCTCTAAAATGAACATTTTCCTTTTGGAAGGAAGCGCACACACACTTAACAATATGTCTGAAATGTCAAGAAATGCATCTTCAGAATATCTGAAAAAATTGGGTGTGATTATAAAGACAGGTGTATTTGTCACTGACTACGATGGTGAACTACTTACTATGAATAACGGCGAAACCCTCATAAGCAGGCAAGTAATCTGGGCAGCAGGGGTTACCGGAAACATTATAGATGGCATTCCTGATAACTCTATTACCCCGACTAACCGTTATAAGGTTGATCGGCAAAACCGGGTCATCGGATTTGATAACATATTTGCAATAGGAGATATTTCATATATGGAGACTCTCAAATATCCAAAAGGCCATCCGCAAGTGGCTAATGTTGCTATAGGTCAGGGTAAACTTTTGGCAAAGAACCTGCTGCAAGATACGCAAGGCAAGCCACTTTCTGAATATGAATATACAGATCTTGGTTCTATGGCCACAATCGGCAGACATAAGGCTGTTGTTGAATTGCCTTTTGTTAAATTTAAAGGTTATTTTGCGTGGTTTGTGTGGATGTTTCTGCATTTGATGCTGATACTCAGTGTTAAAAATAAGCTTATAATTTTTATTAACTGGGCCTGGAATTATTTTTCAAAAAACAGTTCGCTCAGGCTTATCCTGAAGGATGATGATCACCCGAAACTTCCGAAAATTTCAGAAAACCCAAAAAAAAAATAGATTCTCAATGATCTCCCGATTTTACCTTTTAAGCGCTCGCTTTATTCAAAATAACAGGTCATTTTAATTTAACCAAATAAAATGACATTGTTTTGGAGGTATTCTTAAAATAATCTACCTTTCGCCCTTAACTTTTTTTAATCCTAATTTAATTTTAGTATAAAGTGAGCGCACCGGATACAGAACAGAAGAAAAATAATCTTGCCTTATGGATTTTTATTGGGCTAATTGGTGGTATTGTAATCGGGACTGTCCTCAACTATACATCAGGTCCCGAGTTTATTGAAAAATACGTGAATGTTGCCAAATATGGTAATATTATATTTTTGAAATTTATTAAACTCATCATTGGTCCACTCGTATTAAGCACGCTGGTAGTAGGAGTTGCCGGTATTGGTGATGCAGGAACCATAGGGAGAATGAGCGTAAAAACAATTGGTTGGTTTATATTTGCTAGTCTGATGTCACTAACTCTAGGCCTCACTATAGTAAATATCTTCCAGCCTGGCCTAGATTTTCAAAACCAGATTTCTGAAGCAACTGCCACAAATCTCGTGACGACTGATACTTTCACACTTGAACATTTTATTGATCAGCTGATACCGGAAAATATCTTTGTAGCGCTCTCAAGTCATAAGATGGTTTTGCAAATTGTAATTTTTTCAGTATTGTTTGGCCTGGCACTTGCAGGCATCGGCGAAAAAGGAAAACCAATCATTACAGCCATGGATTCACTGGCACATGTGATGCTGAAACTGACCAATATGATCATGTGGATTGCACCACTGGCTGTATTCAGTTCTATCTCAATAGTCATCGCTGAAAAAGGTGTCGGGGTCATGGTTCAGTATGGTAAATTGATTTTACTTTTCTATTTTGCCCTTTTATTGTTATGGTCGATTTTGATCGGTCTTGGATATATTTTTGTAAAAAAGAGAGTATGGAGTTTACTCAGACATATCGAAGAGCCCATCATTCTTGCTTTCGCCACAGCAAGCAGTGAGTCAGCCTATCCAAAACTATTGAATCAATTGGAAAGATTTGGAGTGCCGGATAAAATCACCAGTTTTGTTTTACCTCTCGGGTATTCATTCAATCTTGACGGAAGTATGATGTATATGACATTCGGATCTTTGCTGATAGCACAGGCATATGGAATCAATCTTACTTTATCACAGCAAATCACTATGCTGCTCGTCCTGATGGTAACCAGTAAAGGAATAGCGGCTGTACCGCGAGCATCACTTGTGGTGATTGCAGCGACCATTGCCGGATTCGGGATACCTGAAATCGGGATAGCCCTGTTACTTCCTATAGATCAGTTTCTGGACATGGGCCGGACAGCTACCAATGTGGTAGGAAATGCAATAGCAACAGTTGCCGTCAGCAGAATGGAAGGAGAAGAAATTAATACATAGATCATTGTAACGCACAAAACACATAAATTATAATTTATATATAATTAAATTATATATCTTTGTATTTTGATCCACTGCATTATATAAAGATGAGTCAATTCTTATCATCCAAAGAAGAACATGCTATTATCAACACTTCGAGGACACTTGTAAACGTTTCCTATAAAGATGATGATCAGGCGATACATACCATAATACTCAGAGTAATAAGTAATTTTATTGATAAAAAATCAACACTGATCATATCTTCTGATACCAACATTCAAAGTAAGCTGCAGGCAGCATTTCAAGCTTTTTCATTATCAGATATTGGATTAAAGGTATCCATGCAACATACAGTAACGGAGTCGGACCTTCATTCTGTCAGAGAAAGATGTACTTTCAGTCAATATAAAGAAAATGTAAACCCCGATTATACATTTCACTTCCATCATCTGCATGAGAAAGTGACTGCTTATTATCATAATCTTAGAAATGTTAAAATATGGAATGATAAGACCTGGCGCGAAATACTGGATGGTTACCTAACCAAATCAGAATCTGAAAACTCCAATATTTTAAACTCTTTAATTGAAAGTGATATTCTTGATTTTGATGAAACAGAATTTGACACTATTTATCAGAATATTGCTGATGCTATTTTTATTTATGAAAGAGATTTCGAATATCTCAGCCAGCACCAATTTTCCGATAATCTAAATACTATAAAGAATAAGCCTGAAGATATCCATCAACTCAGCTATGCTATATTCAATCTACATGAACAAGCTCAGAACATTGCTGAAAGGTACGGTCATTTTCTGAGTGAAATTGAAAGACTATTTGTCAAAACAGCAAGTAAATACTCTATGGATGTGTTAGATAGACTTGCATTTCTGACATTCAGTATAGGCAATCTGAATAAAAATCCGGAAAACACAAAAGGGTTTTTGCACACTTTTTCTGGTGCTTATAAAGAAAACTTAAAAACTGAGCAGAAGATAATAGCGGAAGTAAATGGCCTGATCATACAGCTTTATGAAAAAAAGATACTGGTAAATCAGGTGCCGGTAAAAGTTATAACCGAAGCATCAGCCACACTCGAATATATAAAATCAGAAATCGAAGTATGGCAGAATAAAATGCCTGAACTAACATCAGATTACATCAAGTCAGTTAATAAATTGAATTATCACGACAGCACGCTTGACGATCTCGAAAAAGATGTACAGTTATTGTTGGATCAAATCAATACTTCAGGCATTTTCAACCAAAAATTTGAACTCAATACACTTAGCGTCAAAAAACAAGCTGAGCATTTGACAGGATTGATCTATGATCTTGAAGTCATGTCGCTAAATATCCAAAAAAATCTTACCTTCTATCAATGGGTTTCTTTTCTTCAGGAAATAGATGAGAAAAGCAATATTATAATAAAATCCTTAAAGATTTTTGATCCATCGGAATGGTTAATCCTGTTTGAAGTCTGGTATTACAGCAAAATTCTGGAAAATCATATCAACTATTTTGAGATAAATGAAGATATGTCTGCAAATTATTTACATTTCTCGGACAAGAAGTCTGAAAATATCATAAATGAGTCTAAAAATGAATGGCTCGACAAAATTGAAATATTAATCTCCGGTCTGAAAAAATCCAGTCCGGGGTTGTACAGATCTTTGATTAAAAATAAAAAATCAGATCACCCTGTATTATGGAAACATTTTTTGACAAAATATACTGGCTTTCTGAGTCAGTTATACCCATGTATTATTATAGACAATGATGATCTGGTTGATCTGGAAAACGGAGCTATCGATGAGTTAATTTGCTATAATGAACCGAATGTCAATATTGATATAATGAATAAATTCGGTAGCTTAATTTCATTTTTTCCATATAATGATACAATGAATAATTCTGGTTACTCACTTTCAAAAGAGCATGTTCCATCTTATTCTACATTGCAACAAATACATACAACCGGAAGAATTTCATTAGTCAGAAATATTGCTGATGAGATGTTACAATTCAATAATAATCCTTCTGTGTTCAGGCTTAGAAATGCGACCATTATTTCATTTTGCTCCGATTACTATAATGATTGTATGCATGAATATTTTTACACACTTGGGATCAAGAAACTGACTTCAGAAGAAACCATAAAAGAAACCCTCATCGGTGCATTAATAGATACAGATACAATGGTGTATGTGATGACAGAAGATTATTTGCTACATCCTGCAACAAATAATTCAGATTTTCTATATCAGAGATTAGTGGTCAAAAGGCTGGAAGAATTTGGATGCATCTTCCATACCATAGATTCACGGGTCACATTTGAAAGCAAAGGACTAAACCTCTTAAATATTTTTGCAGGGATAAAATCTGAACTTCTTTCTGAAAACATTATTAAAACGCAACTCACCATTGAGTTTCTCTGACAACAAAATAGATCTCAGGCTCCTGGAATTAAGTGATAAGCTTATCATTTCAGAATTTGATGGCATAAAATATGTAACCGACCCGGTCAGGAAAAAAAAACTCATCCTCCAGCCCGAGGAAATGGTGCGTCAATTGCTTATCTTGTGGTTTATTGAAAAAACAACAATAAACAGAAATTCGTTACAGGTAGAAAAACTTATTGATGTCAACCATCTTTCCCGAAGATTTGATATAGTGGTATATAATAGAGAAATTCAACCATATATACTGGTAGAATGCAAGGCTTCAGCTGTCCCGGTCACACAGAACACCTTTGACCAGATAGCATCATATAATTCTGTCCTCCGAGCTCCCTATCTGATGGTATCAAATGGCCACACTACCTGGTTTGCACATCAGGATGAAGCCAATAAACAATATACTTTTTACAGTGAAATACCTGAATGGCTACTCAAGTAAAATACCTAAAATAAATTAGCTTCAGGCCGGGACAATCCAGCCAAATTTATCTTCAATAGTACAGTTTCTCAACCCATTGATGGTTTCATAAATCATCGGCCCTATTTTGAAGTTATCGGGATTTATATTCATGATATGATCTTTATATCGTATCTCATTAACAGGGGCAACCACCGCTGCTGTCCCGGTACCGAAAACTTCCATCAGTTTTCCTTCATCATAAGCCTGAACAACTTCATCAATGGATATCTGTCTTTCAGTAACCTTATACCCCTTGCCTCTTAATAAAATAAGGATGCTATCTCTGGTGATACCCGCCAGGATGGCACCATCCAGATTTGGGGTCACGATTTCGTCACCAATTACAAAAAATATGTTCATTGTACCTACCTCCTGTATAAATTTCTTATGCACGCCATCCAGCCACATCACCTGATCATAGCCTTCATTTTTGGCCATAGCTGCAGGCAAAAGTGAAGCAGCGTAATTGCCGGCTGCTTTGGCTTCTCCTACCCCACCAACCACAGCGCGAACATACTTATCCTGAGCCAGAAGTTTTACCGGATTGGTATAATAAGGACCAACCGGCATGACAAATACAATAAACT
Organism: Saprospiraceae bacterium; assembly: GCA_016722285.1. Lineage (GTDB taxonomy): Bacteria > Bacteroidota > Bacteroidia > Chitinophagales > Saprospiraceae > OLB9. The sequence continues at coordinate 31,443 of JADKGI010000012.1, read as the reverse complement.
TATACGTATCAGAAGGCTTAACACCTATGGTTTCGTCAGTTGCAAACATGAATGGGCGAATGTATAATGCGGATCCCTTCTGTGGCGGAATCCATGCTTTTTCAAGTCTCACGAGTGTGTGAACAGCTTCCAGAAACAGTTCTTCAGGGATTTCAGGCATGCACATCCTTTTTGCAGACTTATTTATTCTTTTAGCATGCATTTCAGGTCTGAATAACAATGGATGACCCTCTGCATCTCTGGAAGCCTTCATGCCTTCAAAAATAGATTGGCCATAATGTATTGCCATATTACCGGGATGCATAGGTATAGGAGCAAGAGGTCGTATTTCAAGATTAGTCCATTGACCATTTATATAATCCGCCACAAACATATGGTCTGAATAAAATTTACCAAAAGGCAAATGGTTAAAGTCCATCTTGGAAATAGCCGAATCTTCCGTTTTAGTTATTTTTATCTGGTATTTCATCTGATTAAGTTTAATATTTTTAGCGGGATTCTCATAATTCAACAAAGTTTCCATGATTTAGTATTTAAATGATTGAAGTTATAAATCTTACTATTACATTGCACTACAAAATTACGACTTAATTTATAAAATTTGATTATTTGGTCATGATTTTTAATTTCGTCAAACAAAATTTCTTATTTTTACAATTTTAGAAATATTATTCTGATGATAGAAACCACAGATCAGATTTTTCAGATACCTGAAAATAGTCTTGATGATTTAACTATTTCAGGATCGGGATACAAACATCTTGTAGTAGTTGTGGGTACAGAACACTTTGGCCCTGAGGAATCTGCCACTCTTAAAAAGATGATCGAAGCTATAAAATACGATTTCGTAAATGATATTTTTTTACTACAACTACATGATAATCAGAATATATCTTTTCATAATATATTACCAGTGTACGAGGATATTATTCTTTTTGGTATAAAACCTTCACAAATCGGAATATTCGTTGATTGTATTAATTATGAAATCCTGAATTTTGAGAAGTCCAGAATGTTGATATGTGATCCTATAAAAGACATCAATGCAGTCCAGTCAAAAAAGGTCTTACTATGGAATAAACTTCAGGAAATGTTTTTAAAATAATGTAATTGTTAAGGTATATGCTTTCAAATAACGCTGATTTTACCAAAATGAAAACGATAGCATTTGCCACATCAAATGATCACAAGATGGAAGAACTACGCCATATACTTCCTCAATATAAGATTTTGGGTCTGAAGGATTTAGGAATCCAGGAAGAAATACACGAAACAGGTTCTACACTTGAAGAAAATGCGCTCATTAAAGCAGAATTTCTTTTTAATAAAACCGGACAGTCGTCATTTTCTGAAGATACCGGTCTCGAAGTTGATGCCCTCAATGGAGCACCCGGCGTACATACAGCCCGATACGCCGGTGTGTCGCGCAATCCAGAAGCCAATATGGATTTATTGATAGATAATCTCAAAGAAAATTCTGATCGATCAGCACAATTCAGAACCGTCATCGCATATAAATCTGCAAATGAAGTTAGGATATTTGAAGGAATTGTAAGAGGACAAATCGCTAAAACTAAATCAGGACAAGGTGGTTTTGGTTATGATCCTGTATTCATTCCGGATGGGTACAATAATACATTTGCAGAATTGGATCAGACTATAAAAAATCAAATCAGCCATAGGGCTAAGGCAGTAAAATATTTGTTAGAATATTTAATACTCAGGTCTGATTAAAATAGTAGATCGAGGATAAAAAGTGTACCGAAAATAACACTGGCGATACCATTAGTTGTAAAAAATGCAACATTGACCCGACTAAGATCGGATGGTTTTATGATTAGATGCTGATAAACCAACATCACCAGAAATATACTGACAGCAATTATGGAGACATAACTCAAAGCATAATAATCTTTGGCCAGCACTAATCCTGCAATGAGAAAGGCGGCTGATAATAAGTGTAATAATTCAGATAGTCTAAAGGACTTGATTTGACCCATAAATACCGGAATAGAATTAAGGTGGTGCTTTCGGTCGAAATCTTCATCCTGCAATGCATAAATAATGTCAAAGCCTGATACCCAAAACAATACGGAGAATCCTAATAATACAGGAACTGTTTCAAATTTTCCTGTGACAGCAAGAAAAGCACCAACAGGTGCAAGAGACAAGCCAAGGCCCAATACCAGATGGCACAAGGATGTAAACCGTTTGGTGTATGAATACCCCAAAACCACCAGCAAAGCGACGGGACTTAGATAAAAGCACAAGGGGTTAATAAACCAGGTCGATAACACAAATAAACTACAATTGAAAATAACGAAAATAAGTGCACTTTCAGCTGCAACAATGCCTGATGGTATTTCCCTGATAGATGTTCTGGGGTTTTGGGCATCTATGTCTCTGTCCAGCCATCTGTTGAATGCCATAGCAGCACTTCTGGCAAAAATCATACATAATATGACAAGTGCCAATAATTTTAAATCAAAACTTCTTCCTTCTTTGGCCACGGCTAAAACGTAACCTACCATGGCAAACGGCATCGCAAAAATGGTATGACTGAATTTGATGAGGCTTAAATAATTTTTCAACTTGATTATTTTGCATAAAAAAGGCCGTCCAGTAAATGAACAGCCTTTTTTCAAATATTGTTTTTAACCGAATATTAGTTTGCTGCGTCGGCTTTCTTGTCTATTTTACCTTTGATAGTCAGGTAAGTATCAGCAGGGTCTGTGTTAGCAGTGATCGTAACTCTCTTAGACTCATCTCTTCCACCTACAGCGCCTTTACCTTTGGAATCAAATACAACTTTGATTTCTCCTGATTTGCCCGGTGCAATAGCATCTTTTGGCCATTCAGGTACAGTACATCCGCAACTCGCATTTGCTTTTGAAATGATAAGAGGCTCTTTTCCTGTATTGATAAATTTGAATGCTTTTGTCACTTTATCTCCATCCATCACAGTACCCCAGTCATACTCTTGATTATCAAATTTGAGAGAAGTAAGCGGACCTGTTGGCACGGGTGTAGCAGATGCTCCTTCCGCTGTCATAGCATTAGGGTCGGCAGCCGGCATAGTTGAAGGGTCAGTGGTTGCCATTGCAGAAGCATCGGTTGCAGGTGCTGCATTAGCATCATCAGCAGCTTTTTCTTTACAAGATGTAAAAGTAAAGACTGTCGCAAGAACAAGAACAGAAAATAAATTGAAAATTTTCATTATGGATTTCTTTTTAAGTGATTAAAATTTTATACAAATATGGCACAAAATTATCATTTAAAATATAAAACACATGATATTCGTTTACCTTAAAATACCGATTAACAAGTATTTAACACAAAATAATAAGTCTTAACAAGATTACATTTTATTGTTTAACCAGTTTTCAAATTCTAAGAGAGATTTTGCATTCAGACAATTTTCAGTTTGCAACCCACCCTTTCTTGCCACAGCACATCCATATCTAATATAATGAATAGACTCCTTAGAATGAGCATCTGGATTTATGGCAACTATCACCCCTCTTTCCATGCAGTAAGGTATCCAGGTCCAGTCAATATCCAATCTCTGTGGATTAGCATTTAGTTCTATGGCTACATTGTTGGCCGCACAGGCATCAATCACTTTTTTAAAATCAATGGGATATCCGGGTCGGGCCAGCAATAGCCGCCCTGTAGGGTGACCTAGAATCTTTGTATAAGGATTTTCGATTGCTTTAATTAATCTCGAAGTAGCCCTTTCCTGTTCCATATTAAGGACAGAATGTACAGATGCAATGACCAGATCAAATTGACTCAATATGTCATTAGTATAATCCAGAGACCCATCGGTCAGTATGTCGCTTTCGATGCTTTTATATACTTTAAATGTCCCATCATATTGGATATTGAGATGATCAATTTCGCTCCATTGCATAAATATCCTTTCTTCTGGCAATCCTCCGGCATAACCAGCTGATTTACTGTGGTCTGAAATGACAAAATACTCATATCCTTTGTCCTTGACATAATCAGCCATTTCTGCAAGTGAATGCAGTCCATCACTATAGGTGGAATGATTGTGGACAATGCCTTTTATGTGGTCCTGTCGGATTAAATTCGGGCTGCTCTCTTTAAATTTATCTATAATATAGGGAAACTCCCTGCATTCAGAAGGGATAAAGTGTAACCCCTTTTTTTTAAAAATGGTATGTTCGTCAGCTACATTCAAATCGCTTTCGTCGAACGCACTCAGAAAAGATTCACTACATGATCTTTCGAAAAGTTCTTTTGTAAAGGAAGCTGGATCTTTAAAATATATATATACGGGTATATCTTTATACACCCACTGGTCCATATCAGATTTTGACAATATGGTAAAGTCCATTTCTTCAGCGTCCATACTTGCAATAATCTCTATACCACAGACTTCAGGCATCATTCTTCGGACATCACCACAGAGACTAATCTGATGAGCAGGATAACGATCAGACAGGATCCCGAGGAGGTCATCAGCCACTAGATGGACATGGGCATACAAATACTTTCCCTGAGCATCCATAAAATACTCTATGCGGTTTTTGATCTCATCCTGAACTTTCTCCCCAAATCCTTTATATTTTATCAACCTGTTTTCAGTACAGGCATACAATAACTCTCCTACAGTAGTGATTTCCATTTCCTTCCAAATCTGTTTCACTTTTTTGGATCCAAGCCCTTTTATGGTCAACATCTGTTGTACACCTTCTGGGGTTATATCCTGGTACTTTTTAAGTGCCTTCATTTCGCCGGTCAACAAAAGTTCTTCAATTTTATCCGCAATAGCTGTTCCTACACCTCTGATTTCCGACAATTCGCTTTTGGGCATGGTGGACAGGTTGCCTTCTAGTTTTCTGAGACTCAGATATGCATTGGCATAGGATCTTATCTTGAATGGATTATCATCATGAAGTTCCATCAGTTTTGCCAGTAAATCAAATTTTAATGCTATTTGCTTGTTATTCATGATTGCGCTTATATATCTCAAAAGTAAAAATAATTTTATAATAATTTTGATTTGGATGCGCATCATGAATCTCAGAATCGAAATGATATAATATTTATACAACATATTTATCATATTAAAACCAATAAAATATGAAATACACGGACGATTTGAGAACGTACGAAATATACATTATAAAATAAATTCATAGGACTTCCTTTAGGACAAAATTAGGTATATTCATATTCAAATAATAAAGCATAACTTACAGATTATTAATATATTAAGATAAATTTTCATTTAATCTTAATGTGCTTTTTGGCATACATTTTGTTTCATATCATCATAGACGAAATCTGACATCCTGCCGTTGCAATTACAATTCCCCATTGTTTGCGGGCTTGATGAAGATGGATTGATTTTTACAGCTTATTGCTCTATAACTAAAACACACACACCATGCGAAAGCCAGGATTTAGCCTGATTGCGTTGCTACGCGCAATTTCAGATTATGCACTAAAGTTTACTCTTAGTTATTTATCAAACCAATTTTCTGAAAACTACTTACATACACAGAATTTTGGTTTCATTGGTAAAAAAGGTGCTATTCCAATTATCTTTTCATTCATTTTAATGTCATTTTTACTTAATAGTCAGGCGGGTGCTGCTTTGGATTTTATGGCATTGATGACAAGTGAAAACTAGCAATCGCTGCGTGGAATGACTTCGGGCGGGCAATTTTACAGTAGAATGCTGGATAAAAAGCAACCGGATCACTGGATATTCTAATATTACTGGGGTAGGAAAATGGAATACAGGAGCTACTCCCGGTAGCAATGAGTGGTTAATAACCCTTTCTAATGGTGGAAATAATAACATTCCAAATTTTACCGTAGAAGTCGGGTCAACACGATACACTGCAGTAGCAACAACATCGCTGACCTTAGGAACTTGGTATCATATAGCCGGTGTAAGAGAAGGTACTACTATAAAGATCTATGTGAACGGTGTATTAGAAGGTAGTTTGACAGATGCAGGTATTACAAATATAAATGATGTACCAGGTCGCAAAGTCATGCTTGGAAAAATAGATGGATTTGCAGGCTACACTAATATGGAGATGGATGAGTTAAGAATTTGGGGTGAGGCAAGAAGCTTAGCTCAGATTTCCGGAAATATGAATTGTGAAATCCCTTCTTCTGCTGCCAACTTACTGGCAAATTATCATTTTAATCAGGGAGTTGGAAATAATCCAAATCCAGGTATAAATACATTAACTGACATATCAGGCAATGGATATGATGGATCGTTGATAAATTTCGGTCTTATGGTTACCACGTCTAATTGGGTTACTCCTGGATCACCTGCTTCCGGCAACGCTTGTAAGGTTCATAATATAACGCAAAACACATATTTTTCTTCCATTCAGGCAGCTATCGGTGATTTGCAAACTGCAAATGGAGATGTAATATCTGTTGCAGCTGGCACTTACACGGAAATAGGACAAATAGTTATCAATAAAAACCTAACGATTGTTGGAGAAGACAAACTGACAACTATTATTAAGCCAGACGGCGATACTCCATCCGGAGATGCTTGGATTTTGCAAACTCAGCAATTACATTTAATTTGGAAAAAGGTCACCTTTGGATGGTTCAGCTAAATTAATTTACCGGATTAAAGCACCAGGGAAACGGAACCATTAATAATTGCAATTTCACTGATATTAAATACAATGAAAGCACAGATTACAAAGGTACTGCAATCCATATTGTCAGTACGGAAACGGTGAATGTAACCAATTGTATGTTTACACAAATAGGAAGAAATGGAATTCTGGCAGACGAATGTCTGGGAACCTTTAGTGGCAACACTTATATCGGTAAAGGAACAGGTGACTGGCTTGATTATTTTATCCTGTCAGAATACGGTGATAATGTAACTATTAGCAATAATAATATATCGGACTGCACTGGAATAGCATTAGTGGATGGGTCCGGTTCCAGCGGTATTGCTGTTTGGGATGATCCCAATACTGAGGCTGTTATCTTGGGCAATACATTGACAAATAATAGTATTGGGGTTGCAATTGTGGGTATCAATGGGCCCACTTCTGACCCAAAAGTAACTATTGGAGATGGAAACATCTTTGATGGAGGTGATTTTGGTGTCGCTTTCCAGAATTACGCCGGCCCATACACACCCGATGTAACTTTTACCGGTGTTTCTACTTTTAAAGGCCAAACTGATAAGGCAATAACCATTAATGATGGAGTTTCTGCCGGAATCATGATAGATATAAGCAGCGCGATATTTAAAACTCCTGGCGATGTTGTCATCACAGATCATTTTGCGAAAGAAGATCTCGTTGACCACGCCATTGATGGCACTAACAGGGGCTTGTTTATCTGGAACCCTAATAATGTTTATGTTACTCCTAATAGTTTTGTTTTACCTTTTTTATCACCATCAATTCAGCGAGGAGTGGATGCATCATCCAGTGGATTTACGGTCAATGTGCAAGGTGGAAATTACCCTGAAAATGTGGACACCGATTCTCCCGGAAAAAATCTTACTTTATCACCCGGCTCAAGTCCCGGCTGTGTAACTGTTACGGGACTTACTCTGAATTCCGGAGATGCCCTTAATATAGAAATCAATGGTACGACAGCTTGTACACAATTTGATCAATTTATAGTCAATGGTACGGTTACTTTAGGAGGAGCTAATCTGGCATTGGCATTGGGTTATGTGCCATCTCATGGAGATTCAATAAAAATTATTGATAATGATATGTCAGATGCCATCATTGGTCAATTTGCCGAAGGATCAACTATCACAGTTTCAGGGCATACATTTACTATCAACTATACTGGTGGGGATGGCAACGACGTAGTCTTGGCTAAATGCGGTCCACGACTCCAGACAACGATAAATGGAATCCAGGTAACTGATAATGGAGATGGTATAAATGATACAGGATCATTTTCTTTATGTGATTCTCCTTCCAATAATTTGAATTTTACCCAATTTATTGATTTTACCGGTTCACCAGTTACACCTCAGGTTAAGTTGGTACAGCAGTTTATACGGACCAATGTTTCATTCGGTCCAGTTGATGCTGTTGCGCCACTGAGTGCATATAGTCCTGCCTTTTCTCGCAATGTTTCATTGGTAAATACAGCGACTACAGGCACACTAGTAATGAAATTAAAAATATTTTTTGACGATAACAACAATAATATACTTGATCCAAGTGAATGTACGGGAGATAGCGTAATCTATACAGTGACAGTTATACCTAACCCTGTCATAGCAAAGCCCAATGATACGACTGCCTGTGTTAGTTATACATTACCTGTTTTATCGGTTGGAAATTACTTTACAGGGCCAGGCGGAACCGGTATGCCATTATTTGCCGGAAACAATATTACTTCAAGTCAAATAATCTATATCTATGCTGAAACCGGAACTTCTCCAAACTGTACAAACGAGCAAAGTTTTAATGTTACCGTTAACACGAACACACCACCTTCAGGGCTTTCATACAGCGAGAATCCAGCCACTTATATAGAAAATTCAGTTATAACAGATAATACACCTACTCTATCTGGTACGTTCCCATTCACATTTTCATCAAGTTCTCTACCAGTTGGGCTGAGCATCGATTCAGGCACAGGTATCATCAGTGGGACACCTACAGCGCCTACGGTTGCGTCTATTTATACTGTAACTGCTTCGAACTCTTGTGGATCTATATCTGAACTGGTTTCAATTACTGTCGATGCAATTCCTTTTGCAGGTGCTGGATGTGCTATGTTGAATGAAGATTTTAGTACTAACCCACAATTAGCCAATACGGATGTAAATGGTGCATGGTATCCTGACCGGTACCGGCCAGCTTCTTTTACTGCTGACGCAGGTAGTTTGAAAATTTCAATCAATTCTGCTGATGGAGCTCAATTAAGACCTGCTGCATTCATTACCCCATTTTATAATACACAAGGCCGAAAAATCAATCAATGTGGAAAATGTGTGACAATTGCTAAAGCAGATTTGTTTATTCCAGCAGATTGGGCCACAAATAAACGCAGATCAGACCTTTGGGCTACAGCTTTTGATGTTACCAATGCAATTTCTTTTTATCCAATTATTGGATTCAGAAATGTGACAGGTAGTAACCCTCAAATGTCAGTCTGGAATGGATCCGGATGGGACGAACTAGGACCACCATCAGCTTACAATACTTCGTATTCACTTGAAGCAAGACTCTCCGGTACTAACGTGGAATATTTAATTAACAATGTAGTTGTTGGTACGTACCCTTCAGTTGGTTCAGTTTATTTTGGAGATATTATCATGCAAGCATACAACTTTAATGATAATACTTTAGGCGCATCTTATGATGCAGGACCGAATAACAGTTATGATGCTCTATGGGACAATCTGATTACAGCTAGTGGTAGTACCAATTTGGTCACCAATGTAACCACTGGGGATAACTACTGTTCCATTCAGTCTGCCGTTGACTCAGCCTCCCCAGGAGATGAAATAACAGCATCCGCTGGAACATACACCGAAAATGTCACTATCAACAAAGCACTTACAATTAAAGGAGCCAACAACGGAGTAAATGGATGTAGTGCTATGCGTACTTCTGAAAGTAAAGTGGATGGTGGTATAGGAACAGCATTTTCAATAACTGCAGATGGAGTCACCATAGACGGATTCGAAATAAATGGTTTAACAGCTGTCATGAGTACTGGATATACCAATGCTCTTATCCAAAATAATAAAGTTCTCACAGTGGGAGCGGGTATAAATGCTGAAGCAATACCAACAGATGATTATACTTACACCATCAGAGATAATTGTATAAATCTGATAGCCCAGACAGCTGGAGGACAGCCAACAGCAGGTATTCTTATAAATGGTGCATCTGGCAGAAATGCCATTAATATATCCAATAACCAAATTGGAGATGCTTTTTATGGTATATTAGTAAATGGAGCCAATACAACCACACAATCTCAAATACTTAGAGACACCATCTCTGGGGTAATGCAGGGTGTGGCCATCGTAAACACCATTGGAGGCCCTTTAGCGGCATCGAATGTCTTAATTAATGGTACAAAGGTCAGTGGATTTACAGGAGATTATCCTGGGCTACCTGCCATAAATTTTCATGCTGGCGTTTATACATACACTGCAGGACCTACTGTGCCTTCTAATGGTATTACTTTATCTATCAACGATAGCACAATGGATGGAACTCAAACCGTAACCCAATCAAGTGGTGGTATTTACCTGGCTGATTTCAGTACAGCGACAGATATAGTCCAAAATGTAATTGTAGATTATAGCAATATTTTAAATAACACCAATAGAGGACTGGATGCCCGTGGCAGAGTTCAGGTAGATGTAACCAATTCGACATTTACCAATAATGGAAGCGCCGCACCAGGAAGTGGTGGAAATGATGGGTTTACCATTATAGCACAGCAGGGTGCCTCTGTCACAGCAACGAATAACTATATCACTCATCCTGCTAGCAGTACCTCACAAGTGACAGCATTTGTTACTGGAAATACTCCTACTTCATCACCAAATAATATTATTAATGCAACCAATAACAGCATTTCTATGAATGGAAATGCAATGGGAAAAGGTGCCAATAATACGGCTGGAAATACCATCAATGCAACTTGCAACTGGTGGGATACTTCATGTTCAGATATCCCTCAGCTAATGAGTGGTATGGTCACATTTCAGCCATTCTTATCATCCGGGTTGGATGTCTCACCTATGCTGGGATTTCAACCAGCATTTGGAGCATGCAATGGTTATAATGCCACTCTAAGCGTAATGCCATCCGCATCTTCAGTTTGCGAAGGCACTAATGTATCCTTTACAGCTAATGGATTAGTAGATGGTGATAACACTTTTGGTTATACAGTTACAGGTCCAGGTGGACCATTTACTGGAACACTGACAGCACCTGTCAGCGGCGGTACTTATACTTTTGCAGCAGCATCTTACCCTGTTGGAACTTACAATATCACCATCGATTCAATTACGATTGCCGGATGTAGAACTATTCTTTCTTCAAATAATACTGCTAGCTTTACAGTCACGCCACTTCCTGTACTTCAAACCTCACTAAATGGAGTAACTGTTACCAATGTTAATGATGGAAATACCGATATCGGATCTTTCTCCGTTTGTAACGGCACCGTAAATAATGTAAAATATTACTTCTACTTTCATCGATTTGGCAAGTGTACCAAATGGTAAGGTTTATCAAACGGTAACACCTGGACCAAACACAACTTTTCCTAACTGGTGCAATAACTGTCAGGCCAGTGTAGGGGCATTTACCACAGGTACTTCAGCAACTGCATTCCTAAATGATCCAAATATGCCAGGTTCTGTGATCATTACATTCCAGATATGGGGTGATGCAAATTCAAATAATATGATTGATGTAGGCGAATGTACTGGAGATACTATAAGTTATACAGTCACCGTGATTCCTACACCAAATATAACCAATCTTCCAGATATTACTATTTGTGATAGTTATAGCCTTCCGGCTATTACTGGAACTAACCTTACAATCAATGCTTCTTATTTTACGGCACCGGATGGTGCAGGTACCAGGTATGTTGCCAATGATAATATTACATCAACTCAAACTCTTTACATCTATGAAGCAACTGCAACCAACCCATTGTGCTTCGATCAGGATACATTTTCTGTTACTATTAACATCACTCCAGCCGTTGATAATCTTTCAGACGTGACTATTTGTGATAGTTACACTCTTCCAGTATTGTCTGTTGGAAACTATTATACAGGCTCTGGTGGTACAGGAACTGCTTTGTCGGCTGGAAACAGTATTACAGCCTCTCAAACAATTTACATATATGCCGAAACAGGTACTACACCTAATTGTACAGATGAAAATAGTTTTATAGTTAATATTAATACCACTCCTGTAGTTGACAATCTTTCAGACGTGACTATTTGTGATAGTTACACTCTTCCAGTATTGTCTGTTGGAAACTATTATACAGGCTCTGGTGGCACTGGGACTGCATTGTCGGCTGGAAACTCCATTACTACCTCTCAAACAATATACATATATGCTGAAACAGGTACTACGCCTAATTGTACGGATGAAAATAGTTTTATGGTTACAATTAACACCACTCCTGTAGTTGACAATCTTTCAGACGTGACTATTTGTGATAGTTACACTCTTCCAGTATTGTCTGTTGGAAACTATTATACAGGCTCTGGTGGTACAGGAACTGCTTTGTCGGCTGGAAACAGTATTACAGCCTCTCAAACAATTTACATATATGCCGAAACAGGTACTACACCTAATTGTACAGATGAAAATAGTTTTATAGTTAATATTAATACCACTCCTGTAGTTGACAATCTTTCAGACGTGACTATTTGTGATAGTTACACTCTTCCAGTATTGTCTGTTGGAAACTATTATACAGGCTCTGGTGGCACTGGGACTGCATTGTCGGCTGGAAACTCCATTACTACCTCTCAAACAATATACATATATGCTGAAACAGGTACTACGCCTAATTGTACGGATGAAAATAGTTTTATGGTTACAATTAACACCACTCCAGTAGTTGACAATCTTTCAGACGTGACTATTTGTGATAATTACATTCTTCCATCCTTAACTGTTGGAAGCTATTTCACAGGGTCTGGTGGTACTGGAACTCCATTGTCGGCTGGAAACTCTATTACTTCCCCTCAAACAATATACATATACGCTGAAACAGGTACTGCTCCTAATTGTACAGACGAAAATAGTTTCTCTATAACTATCAATTCTGCACCCACCTTCAGTTTTACCATTGGTGGCTCAAATGTATCAAATGTTAATAATGGAAGGACAGATGCCAGTGAAGCATCTACTGTAGAGGTCTGTGACGGTGGTACATATTCATTATCTGCTCTAACTCACAGTAACCCAGCCAATAGATATAATATTGTCGTTTCAACTACAGGCGGCGGAATGAAATTTAATGGAAATACGGCCGGAAATGCAGACATAAGTGCTACCACTTTTGATGGAGCTCAAACTTCATATACTATCACATTGGATAACCCTGCCATAGCAGGCCAGGTAATACAGGTAATCACACCATACAATGATGTGAATAGCAATATGATGCTTGACGCCGGCGACTGCGCCGGAGATCCGATTACAATAACATATATAGCTAACCCGATACCTGTACTACAAACTACCATAAATGGGGTTCAACTAACCAATGATTATAATGGCACGCCCGAAACAGGGTCATTCTCGGTATGTAATTCAACAAATGACAATCTTTTCTTTACTCAATTTGTGGATGCCGCCGGAATTCTGATGGATGACTCAGTAAAGGTTATTCAGGAATTTTCATTAAGCAATGTAGTATTTACTCCTGCCAACGGTATAAGCCCTGTGGCTGGCTATTCACCTGCATTTTCGAGAAATGTGTCATTGATTGACCCTACCATGAATGGTACACTTGTTATGAAATTCAAAGTTTTCTTTGACAGCAATAATAACAATATACTGGATGTGGGAGAATGTGGAAATGACAGTATTATATATACCGTCACAGTCAATCCAAAACCTACCTTTACTTTCGCGGCCACAGTGACGGGAAAGACACCACAAGTAGGCAACAATAATTCCGGTCCTGCTACTGTAACGCTTAACTTCTGCCAGGGCGAATCTTTCACCATGAGTGGATATTCGAGCATCCCGGCTTCACAAGTTAGAATCCTTGAAAAAGTAGTAACAGCTACCAATGTAACTTATAATAATGTAGCAATCACTGCGCCTGGTCCAACCAATGATCAGACGAGTGCATTTTTTGCCAATGTATTATATGGTCCATATGGACTGGTAAGTGGCACTTCCGGTACAGTAACTCAAACATTTGTTCCATATTATGACAGTAATAACAATAATATGTACGATGCCGGCGATTGCCTTGGAGATACAATTACCCAAATATACAATGTCTCTGCTACACCTGATGCCGGCCCGGATCTGGGAGCATGCATCAATGGCACAGCCACCATGGCGGCAATAGGAACCGGAACATGGACTGAAGCTGCAGGAAATCCTTCAAGTACCACCATTAATGCTCCTGGCAACAATAGTACAACTATCTCTGGATTTACCATTATTGCTACCTACAAATATGTATGGACTGTCAATGGTTGCACCGATACAGTTGCTGTCAACATCCAGACTTCACCTACCGCCACTATTTCAGGATATGACTATATCTGCTCCGACAGTACTTTTACCATCACAGGATTACCAGTCGGAGGCTCAGGTATGTATTCAAGTCATGGATGGTCACAAAGTGGTCCAGGAACAGTAGCAATTACAAACAACAATGACGGAACGGCAGAAATAAAAGGTGTAACTCCTGGTGACGTATATATCACCTATACTGTTACTGATAATAGTGGCTGTACAGGAACTGCTATTGACACAATAACTGTGCTGAATTGTGCAAATTTCGCTATTGTAAACGATTATGGTATCAATGATCCATGTGTTTGTAAAAACGACCAAAGTGCAAATGGCGCAAAAGACGGTACATTTGGTGAAGTGGTTTCGATATCTCCGACTATGGCCGGCGAAACCTGGACAGTGGTTTACATAGATAGATTAGCTGGCACAGGTCTCTTGCCTATGGGTATTAATACCAATGATCTTCTGACATTTCAATCAGGAGTTCATGAAAAGCATTTATGCATGCCGACAGTTCAGGGTATGCGATTATTGTAGAAGGGCCCAATGCCATTGGAACACCTGGTAATGTTCAACTATCAGTATCCAATATCTGCAAATATCCGGTTGTTGCATTTGACCCTGTCATTCAGGCACAATATTGCGAGACCGATCCAATAGTAACTCTTGACTTACAAGAACTCACAGGATTTATGGGCAGTGACACATTCTATATCAATGGCAATCAGCTCAATAGAATAAATCCAGATACATTACCTTCAGGTATCAACTTACCTTTAGTTGGTATATTTAAAGGAGACTTTTGTAAATAACACTAGTACTGACATAGTAAATCCTGCTTTCCCGGGTTGTCTTACTTCAATCACATCAATTTTCATATTAATGCGGCGCCAATTGTTAAATTTGACTTAGGTGAAACTCTTCTATAAGCATCAATAGAACGGAATGGATGACCTAAGAAAATGCAACAGTAGTGTATGCGATGGAGGTAATTATGATTTGTTAAATCTTGCGCACAGTGATGTCAAAGCAGATACAAAGTTGCCGCACCAACAGGAGGAGGGTTATTATTTAATGGTGTTCCCGCGAGCAATGGCACAATTACATCTGGTCAATTTGATGCAGCTGTCGGAACATACACAGTAAACCATTTACAATGATGTAAATAGTAATGGTGGTTTTGACTCAGGAGAATGTTTGGGCGACTCTGTTACCATCACTTATGCAGTAACTGCCACCCTGTCTTTAAAAACAACGATAAATAGTGCTCAAATCATAACGAATAATAATGGTGTCAATGATACTATCTTTATTGGTGTTTGCAACGGAGTAAATAACAATCTTAAAATTGATTCCTTTATTATCGCTTCTGGCGGAGGTCCAAATATTAAAATCAGACAGATAATAACAGGTAACGGTGCAACTGTATCACCATGGGTTGCTGCTGGAACTGCTCTGCCTGGCGCATTTGCTAATTCAATGGCGACAGCCTCGTTGATTAATCCTATGGTTGCCGGCACTTTAAGTCTCAAGTTTTTTGCTTTTACCGACACTAATGGAGACAATATACCTGATCCGACCGAATGTAAAGGAGATACTATCATTTATCTCGTTACAGTAAGTCCTAAACCAACATTTGCTTTTACCGCTATGGTAACAGGAGGGTCTGCTCAACTTGTAAATAATAATTCAGGACCTGCTTCTGTAACTTTGAATATGTGCACGGGTGGTTCGGTAACATTCAGTAATTATTCCGGCAATCCGGGTTCCCAAGTACGATTTCTGGAAGAAATAACTTCCGGTACAAATAATGTGACGTACAATGCAATTCCTGTGACAGTGCCAAGACCACAGAATGACTTGGATCCATCATTTTTTGCAAATATATATGGCCCATATAGTCTGTCAAGTGGCACATTCGGTAACCTAACTCAGACCATTGTACCATATTTTGACAGCAATAATAATGGTACTTATGAGGCAGGAATAGACTGTCTGGGCGATACTTTAACTATAACATATAATATATCATCAACAATCAAACCTGTAATTACAATACAACCTGTCAATGCAAATGTTTGTGAGACTCAAAATGCAACACTAAGTGTAACGGCAACAGGACCAGGTCTTTATTACCAATGGCAGGAAGAAACGACTCCTGGCAATTTTACAGATATAAATCCAAATGGAAATAGTGCAACTCTAATCATAAATAATGTCACAACCTCTGGTAAATCTTATCGGGTAGTCATATATGCCAATTATGGACTTGCCTGCCAGGACAGTACAGCCAGCTTACCAGTCCAAGTACTATTCGGTAGCGATGTCGGGCTGGCATGTAATAAACTCGTCAATATATCCATGGGTGATGATTGCAATCTGGATATCACATATGATATGATTCTGAAAGGTGAATATAGTCATACTATGTTTTCTGTTCAGGTGTTGAATGGCCAAAACCAGCCGATAGGGAGCGTTATAAATTCTTCATTTATCAATAAATTATGGACAGTTCAGATATTTGACAACTGTTCCGGAAATTCATGCTGGGGACAGATATTTGTAGAAGATAAATTACATCCTGTCATCCTGTGTCAACCGGATACACTGATCAATTGCTACGATACACTTGATTTCAGCAAGCCGCCTTATTTACCACAAGCTATTGACAATTGTACGACAAATGTGCCAGTATATGTGCTTGAGGATTATACTATACCTTATGGAAGCTGCGTCGGAGATACAATAGCAGTAAGATTTATTAAATACCAGGCAATAGACAGTTCAAATAACTTGTCAAATATCTGTGAGAGAAAAATATATTACAAAAAAGCCAATATTTACGATATCCTTATACCAAAAAGTTATGACGGGGCGGATGGGAACAATGCACCGCTTAGCTGCTCATATGATTGGGAACTTGGCGTAAAGAATAGTTACCCTGATCCCCATGAAACGGGAAGCCCTTATTTCAGTGGTGGAAATCCGTTGAATACCGGTCTGTATAATAATGGAATTTGCAAAATCCAGATCACTTTCTCCGATGAAGTCACAGCAGGTAAATGCGCAGGCAGTAAAATCATCATCAGGAAGTGGACGATTATGGATTGGTGTACCCGAATTACCAGAATTGAGTATCAGGTCATAAAAATCATTGATGACCAGGGGCCAAATTTTGATATTCCATCTATACCACCTGTTATTACAGAGCCTTACTCATGTACATCTACATTTATCGCTCCTGACCCGATCAATATATCCGATTGTTCAGGTACAACAGGGCACACTTATACTGTGCAATTCCGTCTTGATCCTTCATGTTCCAATACTCCATTGCCAGATCCATATGTATATTTCTCAGGACCTGAAACAAAGTCCGAGAAAATTCTTTCCGGACCAAATGCTGGTAAGTGGCGTATATCAGGGCTGCCTGTTGGTTGTACCTGGCTAAAATACACAATGACTGACCCTTGCGGAAACAGCCATTCAAAATATGTAAAAATTACCGTATCAGATGGAACTGCCCCTGTAGCTGTGTGTGATGAATATACTGTAGTTACGCTTTCAGCCGATGGCAAGGCCAGAGTTTATACCAATTCGTTTGATGAAGGAAGTTATGACAACTGCTCAGAAATAACACTTCAGGTGAGAAGAATGACGCCAGGTTGTGATCAAAGTACAACCGAATGGAATAGCTTCATTGACCTTTGTTGTGATGATCCCGGCAGACTTGTGCAGGTAGAACTGAAAGTAACAGACAAGAGTGGTAATACAAATGTGTGCATGGTCAATGTGGAAACACAGGATAAAATACAACCGACCCTGACATGCCCTCCAGATCTTACGCTTAGCTGCGGAGCTGATACGTCTGCGATAGTTACTGGTATTCCTGTAAAACGTACCCCATCTACTACTGGAGCATATTATGATGATAATTGCTCTAATGTAAGCCTGATTTGGACTAACAGCGGTTCGCTTAATACCTGTGGCGAAGGTATCATATACAGAACTTACAAGGTAAGCGACAAAGCCGGAAATAGTAAAACGTGTACACAAGCTATAACAGTTAAAAATGCTTTGCCGTATAATGGTCCTTCATGGGCAGAAGTAGGCACAAAGTCAATTGATGGCTGTATTAACACAGACACCGATCCTTCGAAAACAGGAAAACCCGTGTATAATAATGTTAACTGCAGTCACGTTTCATCAAACTTTGTGGACCAGGTATATTCAAATGTGGATGGTGTCTGTTACAAAATAATGAGGAAATGGACAGTTGTGGATTGGTGCAAATTCAGAACAGAAGGAGACCCGATTACATACAGATGGCCGTCATCACCCGTAGAAGGTATCAACCAATGGACATACACGCAACTAATAAAGGTGGTGGATACAACCAAGCCTGTGATAACAATGACTAATATGGGCAGAACTTACCAAATGACAGGTAGTGAGTGTGGAGGCCTGATAGAATTAAAAGAGACGGCATCTGATTGCTCTCCTTCATCTACAGCTGCCTTAAAGTGGTCATTCATTGTCAAAAAAGATAATGTGGTTTACAGATCAGGCTCCGGAACAGGTGGGTCACTTAATGCCAGTGGTTCTTATGAATCCGGTAGCTATGAAATCACATGGACAGCCGAAGATCAATGTGGTAATTTAGAGACTAAGACCTATACATTTACCATAAGAGACAATAAGAAACCATCTCCGTATTGTCTGTCAGCCCTTACTACCGTGGTGATGCCATCAGCAGGTATGGTAAGTATCAATGCGAGAAATTTTGATAAAGGCTCAAGTGATAACTGTCCAGGTCCGTTGAAGTTTTCTTTTGTTGAAAACTATCCGGTATCAGCTGCTGATTCAACGCAGGTATTTACATGTGCTGACTTTCCGGAAGGAAAAGATACCATCCACCGTTCGCTTAAAATGTACGTATGGGATCAGGCAAGGAATTTTGAGTATTGTACAGTCAATATAATCATTCAGAAGAATGCAGCTTGTACTCCAACTACTTCTCCTTTGAGTATTGGTGGGCATATTAGCACGGAAAAAGATGCGATGATGAACGCTGTCCCTGTTTATCTCTCAGATGAAGGTACGACTATCAATAAGATGCTGAAAACAGATAACAAAGGAAGTTTTACCTTTAATCAGCTTTCTGCCTCATCAGGGTATCTGATCAAACCAGAGAAAAATGACAATCATCTCAATGGAATCTCAACGCTTGATTTGGTGATGATTCAACAACACATCCTGGGTGTCAAACCATTTACAAGTCCATACCAGTACCTGGCAGCAGATGCTAATAATGATAATAAAGTAACTGCAGGTGACTTAGTAGAAATCAGAAAACTGATTTTAGGATTTTATGAACAGTTTCCAAAGAATACTTCATGGAGATTCTATGGTAAAGGACAGGCGATATCTGATCCGGATCAGCCTTGGGGATTAAGTGAATCCATTTTCCTGAATAAAAAAACAGGAGATCAGATGTTCAATGACTTCATAGCTGTAAAAACAGGAGATATCAATACTTCTGCAGTTGCAAATTTCAATGAAGAAGCCGTGGAGCCAAGGAGGTTTTCAGGAATACTTAATATTGATGACAGAAAGTTTAGCAAGGCGCAAACTATACTTGTACCTGTGACCACACAAAATATAAATGGTATATCAGGCATTCAAGGTGCTTTCGATTATGACAATAAAAAAATGATCTTCAAAAAAATGATACCTGGAGTTATCAATATAACACAGGAATCTTATCGAAACATCAGTGATGAAGGTACTATCCTATTCAGTTGGAATAGCATAAATCAGGAGATCGATGTCATGGAAAAAGTCCTGTTCCTGTTGGAATTTGAATGTATCGATGATGGACAGATTTCTTCTTCGATCTATCTGACATCTGACATTGTCAATAGCGAGTATTATGGCATCGATTTATCAGAAAATAATCTGAAGCTTGCTTATGTACCGGTCAATTCTTCAGAACTAATGCATGTCGGACAGAATACACCTAACCCATTTACTTCTGTTACATCCATACCTGTCAATTTGCCTCAGGAAGGAATGGTACAGTTAAAAGTCTTTGACAATACCGGTAAGATGATTATAAACAGATCTGAATACTTTGGCAAAGGCAATGGTGAGTTTGTTATTCAGGGCAATTTGTTGAATGGCACGGGTGTATATTTTTATGAAATAAAGAGCCATGGCCAGTCTTTCATGAAGAAAATGATAAAAATATCACAGTGATTAAACGCAATGAAGTCATGATGTGCAGAATAAGTGATTGATCTCAGATCATCTCTTGTACATTATGAACAAAAAATTATAAACTAATGATGATTTGGTCATTCTGCAAAAGTGCAGAATGACCTTTTTTTGTTAAACTTCATCCTAATCTTTTGGCGGGAAATTTTATGAGATGAGAGTAAAATTTATACTTTCTTAAGCCTAGTAGAAAAGACATTCACTAATCAAGCTTATATCCATCTGGAACGAAATCTTAATGGCATAACAAATTTTATTTGCAATGTACTTCATGCGTTTTAATTAAAATTTGAAACGGCTGTAGACACAATGGTTTTGGTATTTATAAAGATGGCACCAAGGATAATGGTCTTCCAAATTTATTTGGAAGAAACACAAAATTATATCCATCTGAAGCGGCATCTTAATGGCATTGTAAATTTTATTTACAATATATAAAGTGTGTTTCAAATGAAATTTGAAACGCCAATAAACGCAAATATCGTATGGGTGCAAGTGGGTGGCCAGGAACTCTATCTCGTGAGAATAAAATTCAGATATATTTTCACCATGTAATAAATTATTATTTTATATTTACATTAAGATATAAATATTCATTATGTTAAGAAACATCTTCACACATCCGCCTTTGTTCTGGAGTGTATCGGATGGTCTGATTTGTAAAGGAAGACAGGAATAGCAAGATGCCCCATTTTTAAACTTAACTAATTGAAATTTATATAGTAATATTTAGCACCCGTTGTAAAAAAAATAGTTGGTGGTTTATGTTCAACAGTGACGATAGAGCACCATTTTGTTCAATGTTACCTTTAACTTAAATGGTAAAAGGCATGATATTTTTTTTTGACAACAGGGATATGATATATTAGGAGAAAAACTAACCCCGTTTATCCGGAACATTCATTTCACCTTTGTTTTTTTTAATTTATTAAGTCAAGACTACCTTGGCTTAATGTGTAACCTAATTTAATTACTATAAAAATTTGGGATCATGAAATGGATAGATAATGTGGAGTTTATGGATCGGGTGATCGGTCTGATCAAAAGAAGATCAACAGGGGATTCGGTCAGCTTTGCAAAAAAACTGGATATGAGTGAGCGCAATGTGCATCGACTCATTAGCGACATGAGGTCTGTGGGATTTCCTATATACTATTGCACTCAAAATCGCACTTATTGCTTTTCAGATGATGTCAAGTATGAATTTACTCTCAAAATAGGAGATGAGGACTTAATCAGGATCAAGGGTGGGAGCAGGTATTATTCAGAACTATTTGGTTTTGACAACATATAGTGGTTTTCCAATTTCATCTGGAACTAGCAAAGAATTATTTCAATCTTTAAGCGATATCTTAATGGCATTGTAAATTTTATTTGCAATCACTACTAACCGACTTAAAAATAAAAAGGTGGGTTAACCTCAAAGATTAACCCTTTTGTCATACCTTTTGGCTACCAAACACACTAAGTATGACAGTCAAAGATAACTCAAAAAATTTAGTCGGTCAGCCAATTTTCAAACAATTGATTGATTTTATACCAAAAGATAAGTTTTCAATATTAGCACTAACCCACAAAACAGATAAGCATTACAGGTCATTCCCTGCTTGGACACAACTGATCACTATGCTTTTTGGAATATTAAGCAGATGTGATTCTATGGGTGAAATATGTGATGGAATGATGGGAATGCAAGGTAAAATTAAATCATCTTGGACTTAAATCGTCACCTGCCAGGAGTACTGCCGGTGATGGATTGAGAGAACGGGACAACGTGTTTTTTGAAAAGCTGTACTTTGAACTTCTGCAACATTTTAAGCCAATTTTGTCGGTCAGCCGCATTAATAATGTATCATTCAGCGACCTATTTATCTTTGATTCGAGTACCATTAGACTATTCTCTGATATTATGAAAGGTGTGGGGCGCAATCCAAAGGATGACGGCAGGAAGAAAGGTGGGCTCAAAGTCCATATGCTCATTGATGCAACACGCTGATACCCCTGCGTTTGTAAAGATCAGCGAGGCCAAATGTCATGATAAAACTTTTATTCAATACCTAAACCTTCCCGGAGCATAGTATGGTGGTGTTTGACAGGGCCTATAACCATTACCTCCAATTTGCTAAATTTACAGGCAAGAAGATCAATTTTGTATGTAGATTGAAGAAAAATGCAGTATATGACATCATAGAACAAACATATTGTAAAGAACTGAACAACACAGAATATGGTGTCTCAAAAGAAGAACACATACACCTTAAATACAAGGACAACGGAGAAGAAAAAGCGTTGTGCTTGAGGAAAGTCACATACAAAGACGAAAAAGGAAGGGTATATGAGTTTATCACCAATAACTTTGAAATAAAAAGAGAAGAAGTCGCTTATATATATAAACTCAGGTGGAATATAGAGCTCCTGTTCAAGAAGTTGAAACAAAATTTTCAATTGCACTTTTTCTATTCAGAAACAGAAAACGGATAAAGACACAAATATGGTGCACATTGATAGCACAATTACTACTCCTGGTTCTAAAAGTAAAATCTGAAACAAAAAAAGCCTTCTCTACAGTGGCAGCATTGGTCAGGATCCACATGATAAGCCTTATAGATGTAATCTGGATGGTTGAAAACAGCCGCAGAACTTATGTAAAAGCCACAAAGACAAAAAAATAAATCACCCTGTCCTCAATTATCGATCTTTTAAAATATGGGGGGTACTAAAGGAAGTCTTAAACAATGGTCATTGACAGTCAGTTGTTTACGAGTGATATTTGGTGAATTATAATTTAAGTCGGTTAACAGTGATTTGCAATATATATAGTGTGTTTCAAATAAAATTTGAAACGCCATTAAAGCAACCTAGGAATATGATCACAAAAAAAACATATCAAAAACCCTAGCTCCCAAAAAAATGTAAAAGAAATTAAAGTTTATTTCCGCCTCGACCTATATCTTCAATAAAACGAATATAATTCTGATAGATACAAAATAATTTTATTTGGTATGGAAAGGAACAAAATTAACACTCACAAAATATAATATGATATCCCTAATTCAGGAAAATATAAAAATTACAAGCCTGATCAAATAAATGAAAAATAATTTCTCCACTGCCAAAAAATGGCAGTGGTGGCCCGTATGTTTGCGTTGTATTTATGATCAAGCGATACAAAAAAGGGATTTCTGCCTCACTTACATCCCTGCCGGCCAGCAGCGATGTACACCAAAAGCAGACGGGATATACCTGAACCCGGCGGAACCATGTAGTGTGGGTAGGCGATTGAAAAGAGAGGGGATATCTTAAATCATTATAAAATGATTAATGACTCAAAATTTAGTAGATATTATATTTCCCAAGCTATTAAGCCTTGCAAGGAAATTTCCGGAGGTGCAAGTGAAGGAACATATAGCGAATACCAAAAATGGGCTGAAACAGAAAAAACTTCAAATGGCCAAACAATTTGTGATCACCAAGGAACCTATGGAGATTTTGTTTCTTCTTGTTAATTTTTTATTAATTCTTTAAATTGTAAATTTTATGAACACATTGAATAAATTCGAAATTAGTAAAGTTACAGCTAATGAAAAAAAATATCAGTTTGCTGGGGCTGAAGGGTACACATTTGATACGCAGAGATGTGTAGATACGTGGTGCGGATTTGGGATTGGCTATAGAGGCGAAATTGCCAATGATGGAACGTTTGTTTCTTCTTGTTAAAAATCTAATATTCATGAAATAACTGGCCTGCAAACTTTTTATATTTTGATCAATATTACTTTTTGTCTAATTATAATTGGTTTGCAGCCATTTTTTATTGCATTTAAAAAGTTTGTTACAACTTAACCCCCTAAATAGCTGGACACAAATTTAAACAAAAAATTATTAATTTCGGTAGAGAGTAACATTAAAGAACTTATTGGTCAAAATAACTAAATTGGCAGGAAAGAATATCCTTGTTTATTGAATTTTGAATATTAAAATAATTTCAAAAATAATTCATTAAATTATTTTTTATGATAGCAATCTTTAGTAAAATGATTTTGAGTATTCTACAGAAGATGTTATGGATTGGCTTAATTTTTACAATGCGAATTTTATAAGGATAAATGGTACAAAGTTTGTGCGATAGTTTTTTTTTAAACCATATTTCGTTTCATATGAAATATGAAAATATAACAATTATTTGGAACAGGAGATGGTATGATGATGGTAAATTTTTGGAACAAAATTCAAATTTGGTAAAAAAATTATCTCACAATGCAATTGCAGGTTTGACAAGTAATATTAGCGAAGAGAGAAAAGTAATTTCTAATTATTATTTTAATTTTTTCAAAAATTGCAAATGGACAACATACCCAACAGCAATGAATGGAAACAAAATTATTCAATTAATAGAAGCTGAAAATTGTAATATAATAATACCTAATTATGTAATAACTTTAAAAAAATCTGATTTAATCAATTTTTCAAATAACTATAGAAAGATAATTACTAAACCATTATCTCACATTCCTGCTTTGAGAGATGAAAAAGAAACTACATTATTTTACACTAAAATACTTAAATTAACAGAAATAAAAATACTTGCTAATACTTTTTTCCCAAGTTTATTCCAAGAATACATTGAGAAAGAATTTGAAGTAAGATCATTTTACTTTTATGGAAAAATATTTTCAATGGCAATATTTTCTCAAAACCAAAAAGAGACTTTATATGATTTCAGAAGTTCCCCAAAAAAATTAAATAGAAGAGTACCTTATAAACTTCCCTTAGATTTAGAAAAAAAATTAAGAATACTTATGAAAAAACTAGAATTAAATGAAGGGTCAATAGATTTAATCAAAAGCAAAAAGGGTGATTTTGTTTTTCTTGAAGTAAATCCAGTTGGACAATTTGGTATGGTTTCTTATCCATGCAACTATAATTTAGAATTATTAATTGCAAAACATTTAATAAATGAAAATAAAAAAAGTACTAAAAAGTCTAGGTAGTCAAATTCCAATATTCTACCAAAATCCTTCAATAAGAAAGCATGAAATTTCTTTTGACCAAATGTCTAAGGCGTCATATTTCAATGTTTATGGATCAGGGCTATCTGATTGTCATCCATATTATAAGTGTATAAGTTGTGTAATCCGGTGAAATTGACCACCTAATCCGGTTTAAATTGACCAGGGTAAAGAATGGTTTTACAAAGGTAATTATTTGTTTTATTATTTCTTTATTCTTGTTTATAACTGCCTGCACTTTTGCTGGCGCTTAGCTTTGGGGTAGCCCACGTAGGGAGCCCGCAGGGCGACCGAGGGGGCTACCCCAAAGCTTGGCTTTTTGCGCCTCGCTCCCTCATGGATGGTCCTTTTAATTCTATTTTGTGTGCGTTATATATCAATCTGTCCATGATAGCATCTGCAAGAGTTGGGTCACCAATGTATTCATACCATTTTTCTATGGGGAGCTGGCTTGCTATTATCGTTGATTTTTTTTTGTATCTGTCTTCCAGTATTTGTAATAGTGCCAGCCGGGTATCCGATTTTAGTGGTTGTAGCCCAAAATCATCCAGGATAACTAATGCGTGCCTTTCTAATCTACTCAGTTGTTTGACGTATGTTCCGTCTATTTTTGATATAGCTATCTGTTCTACAAATTTGTTCATATTCAGGTATAGCGTTTTATGTCCTAAGCTGCATGCCTGGTGTGCAATGGCGCATGCAAGGTAACTCTTACCACATCCCGTAGAACCACTCAGCAATATGTTATCTCCTCGTTTTATAAAGTTACAGTCTGCCAGGTGTGATATTATTTCTTTACTCAGATTGCGTTCTTTACTGCATTCTATATCCTGGATTTGTGCGGTGTATCTGATTTTACTAAGTTTCAGATACATCTCCATCTTTTTGTGCTGACGACTGTATTTTTCTTTTTCCACCAGATCTGCCAACATGTAATGGGCTTCCGGTTGTTTATCCATCGGTAGGTGCATGATGCTTTCATATCCTTCGTACATGCCCTGTAGATTTAGCTCTCTGAGCTGCGATAGTGTTTGTTCTCTGTTCATTGCTGATGTGTTTTAAATGTTATTTTTGAAATTTGTAATGTATCTGATATTGGTATGAGTTATGGTTTTGTAGTCTTCGGCTTCTCCTTCCGGTTGTCTTTTATCCATATGATTTTCCAACATTGTTTTTACCAGCATATAATTGGCTTTCATCTCCGGACTGATCAGGGAGCATGCTTTTTCTACCCGTTCTTTACTATATTTATGTTGCAACCTAATGACACCCACCACGCTCATGAAGCTTTGCTCTATATATTGTCTGGACTGTAAGATGTCCTTTACTACCCTCTGTGTATGTTCGCCTATTTCTTTTGCCTGACGGATCAAATCTTCTGATGTATAACCCCGTATTTTTTGCATCTCTTTATGATGTACGGGCATGTGCTCTGCTTTAGTCGTGTATTGATATTTACGACGATCCCGCAGATGCACGGCTATCCGTTTATTACCTTTGTATATCTCCACTTCCCGAAGAGTATATATTATCTTCACTTCTTCTGATACATATTCTTTAGGTACACTATAGTAATGCTTGTCTTCTGTAAGTTGTATGTGGTAGTTTTTGTTTACTTTTCCCACCCTGCTTCTTTTTACCTCCATCAGCTTACTTACTTTTAAGGGTAGCATGCAGGGCTGCTCCAACTCAAGGTATTCTTCCCATCTACTCATGCCGTTGCGATCCATTTTGCGGTGATTTAAGTATTCCAGCTCTTTGGATATTAATAGATTTAATTCCCTCAGGCTTGATAGTGGTCTGTTTTCAATTACGGCGAATATGCGTTGATAGACCAATGTCACACTGCGTTCGACACTGGCTTTGTCTCTGGGCTTCCTTACTCGTGTGGCAGTCATGTGTGTCTCATAGTATAGCGACATCTGTTCACATAACTCCGTGAGTTTAGGTTCATACTTATCAGGCGTTTTTATTCCGCTCTTTAAGTTGTCGCTTATGATAAGTTTGGGTACGTTTCCAATATAGTGTAACGACCGACCTATACCCTCTACAAAATTCATCTGACTCTGATCTTCCTGGGCTTCACAGTAAATAAGGTCACTGTACGGTAATACACATACCAGCACATCACATTGTTTTATCTCTCCGCTTTCCTTGTCTATATACTTGAGTTTATCGCCTGCATAATCTACTTCCAACCGTTCTCCGGGCTTACTCCCTAATACCATGACTGTTTTTTGCTGAGATTCCCACTTATGGAGGTAATAACTAAACTGTGAGTTGCTGTAAGCATCATCACCAGCTTCTTCTTTGTATTGTTCCCATAGCAACTGTTTGGTCATATGCTTACGGGTAAGGGATCTTAGGTAGTGTTCTTTCTGGCTTTTAACCGTGAGAAGCGGGTACTATTATCTTCTTCCTTAAAAGGGCTTTGTAGTTGTTCTGATAGCTGCTCATCATCCATATCAGTGATAGGGGGCATATTAACCCGTCATCACTAAAAAGAGTACGGTATTTCTTGATAGTGTTTCTGGATATGCCGTACTTACGGCTTATTTCCATAATACTTTCGCCTTGACTTAGGCTTTGCATGATTAATCTGATCCTGTTCATGGTAACTGGTTTATTTGCCATCGCCTTCCGATTTTTAATTCGAAAGGTAAGCACCTATTTTACCATTCTTTTACCAATTCAATATGACCAAATTTAACTCTAAAAAGGGTGGTCAATTTGAACCGGATTGCCTGGTCAGTTTGGTCCGGATTGCCTGGTCAATTTCAACCGGATTTACAATAAGTCAAATCAATATACCAATAGAAGAAGACACATTAGGTTATTAGCAGGTAAATTTATTTTAGTAAATGGTATAAAAATAATCTAATTTTAGATTTACAATTTCCTTTCTATTAAAATATAAAAGAATTGTTTTATTTTCTTAATTTATGCAAAAAGATCCATTAGATCAGGTGCTTTAATTACCCTTTAGAAGAAAAAATTGCTATAATGTGATCGACTCTTTAAAAATGATAATTTCAATTCACGAAATTAATAACCTAAAAGATTTCCCTAGAATTAAAGAGAATACAGAACACCATCAATATTTGACAATTGTATAATTGAATTTTCAGATTATGTTGAAAATTACCTAGAAAACCTTAACAAGAACTAAATTTGTGTAGTGTAAATTTGTAGAAACTCGATTATGAATGAACAAATTATCTCAAATCGAAAATTATTAGGAAATTTTAAAAATTCGAAAGTCCAGAATAAGTTACCCCAAAATCGGACAGTAAGTTAAATAAATTTTTTTACACTAAATTTGCTGTTTATGACAAAGAGAAAATTAACATCAGTATTTAAAGCAAGGTGGTATTAGAAGCGCTGAGTGAGCGATACAGCCTATCTTGAATTAGCTCAAAACACCAGGTTGCTCCCACTCAAATTCTACCTGGAAGAAAAATTTCTGAGTAACGCATCGCTGGTTTTCGAAAGGTACATCTTAGGAACCTTTGATCTGTACCTACGGATCGTGGTGACAATTATTAAGGACAATTGGGGAACAGAAGGTAGAAATTGACTTTTTAAAAAAGTTTAAAGAGACTGGGATGAACATGCTGCCATTTGTTCGCAAGGATCACTTACAAAGTTAGGCACCTCGCATCAGTGCTCGTTAGCTAGTATAAACCGGAGTACTTACTATTTCTACTCCAGTGGCTGAAGATGCGCTGAATCTGGAGCTCATGCGGCTTATAGATGAAACATTGTTTGCTTCATCCGATACAAAGGCGTGCCACGGATGTTTATATGGCTGAAGATGGACAAAGGCCACCAGATCAATATAAATACGAATTGAGAACGCCTGTATTATAATTTGATGTGGGACTTGGAGCTATAGTACCAGGCCCACATACTTCAATACGGCATCCTGAACATGCTGTACATCCCTATTTCGTTGAGAAATTTGGAAACAATCCAATCCCAATCAAGTATGGGCCATTGACATCACTTATATCCCGATGTTGCATGGTTACTTGTACCTTACGGCCGTTATAGATGTGCACAGCCGCTTTATATCAAGCTGGGATATATCCAACACGATGGATGCGACTTGAGGTGTGCCAGTGGTGCAGAATAGTATAGTACATTGGGAATACCGCAAATTATGTTTACAGATCAGGGATCACAGTTTACGGCTGCAGAGTTCACCGCCACGGTATTGGACAATAACATCAAACTGAGTATGGATGGAAAAGGCAGGGCTATGGACAACGTCTTTATGGAGCGATTTTTGGGAACCATGTGCGCTGAACATGTTT
Source organism: Saprospiraceae bacterium (assembly GCA_016722285.1). GTDB lineage: Bacteria > Bacteroidota > Bacteroidia > Chitinophagales > Saprospiraceae > OLB9. Next base: position 1,581 of record JADKGI010000012.1, on the reverse strand, counting down.
ATTTAAATCCAACCAATGATGGTCATCTGTTATTTAAAGGAATCCATGCATATATGAATTATTCCATTATGGAGCGGAGACACGAATCATTAAACTATTGCACACCATATTCACAATATCAACAAAATACCAATAAAAATAAAATGAGCAAAATAAGGCACCCTATAAGTTATCCACATATCCTTTGTTTTGTAACAAAGAAAAGAAAAAAGTAACAAAAAGAAAAGAAACATATAACATAAATAATAATATGTTTATTATAGTTCGTATAAAACTGTCCTAACATTGGGAAATCTATAGAATTGAACTATTATTAATTGGCCAAGATGATATAAACTTTAATACTCTACAAAAAAGTATCAACGAATTTATAAAATTAATCTGTTTTTCAAAAACGAGGAAAATTTAAATAACTTTATTGCCCTTAATATATGGATGAAGTGAATTGTTTTTGCCAAAGTTGGAACATTAAAAATAATGATCATTGTGGAAACATTAGTATAGATAATTTTGATATTAATCTTTTTCATGTATTTGGACAGTTTAAATTTCAATACATGTCTAAATAAAAGATTACTATCTCTGAGACAGGTGATATTAAAAATTGACCTTCAATGAGTTCTACATTCGAAATATATAACTAAAAAAATTTTCTGATCTAATTTTATATTCTGAATTTACAAAGCTTTGAAGGTTACAAAAATTTAATTGATGTTTGCAAAAAATTGTGAATTTAGATACATCTGCACAGATTGTAGGTTTTATATTAAGGATCCGACCGATATTTATTCAAAACCTTTAAAGTGTGGTTAGTGCCCATCTACTGGAACATGGGGATAAATGGTGTGATGATAAAAACAAATTAAGTTTATTTAAGAATTATTATTTAAAAAATTTATAAAAAGTAAAACTTTAAATAATTTATCTCTATTTTTGCAATATGTTGCTTGTATGAATTGCTAAAGTAGTCATCAAAATTTAATAAATATCTGAATCAGAATTGACACAAATAATAGTTAAAAATAATGGTTTCATTAATGTTAATGGGAAGTATGAAGATGAAAGATAGTAATAAAATTACATTAGATTCTATAAAAAAATTAATCAAGCAAGATTTAAGCTTTTCATGATTTTTTATAAAATACAAATAACGAAATAATATTAGCCAAATTAAGACGATCCACTCAAAAAGATAGTATATTTATAGATAAAGAAAATGAATATTACGGATATCAGTATTGTTAGTTTAGATATTGATTGCAATGGAAGTAGAAAAAAGGAACTTCTTGAAATTGTCGATAGGGATCAAAATAACAGAAAGAATTTGAATGTACCTGAATATGATTCCTATAGTATAATTTTTGTAATAAATTTGATTGATAAATGCGATCCAGAATTTATTTCAAAACTTTCAAAACGTTCTCGCTATGAATTTATACTATGTTACAACACAGCCCGCAAAATTTTAAAAAATATTACCCAATAATTTTTCAGTAATAATAATGTATTTAAACTAGAAAAGGAAATGCTGCATATGATGGAGAACAGAATTCTTAGTTGATAAGGAAAGCCTCAAAAATA
>JADKGI010000011.1 GCA_016722285.1 Saprospiraceae bacterium | reverse complement strand
CATTTACCAATAAAGCGGCCGCGAAATGAAGGACCGGATAGAAAGGGTAGTTGGTATAAAAAAGCACAGAGAGTCTGGGCAGGCACATTCCACTCGCTTTTGCCCGGATATTGAGAGTAGAAGCTCACCGCATCGGATATCCTAATAATTTTACTATCTATGATACAGATGATACTAAAAGTGTTGTATCTGAGATCATATCCCAGATGAATCTGGACAAAAAAGTGTATTCTCCGGGTATTGTCAGATCCAGAATTTCAGCTGCTAAGAGCAACCTTATCACACCCAAAGCCTATGTAATCAATGATGAGCTCATGGCTTATGACCGAATGAACAGGAGGCCTCTTATTCATCTCATTTATGAAAAATATGCGGCCAGATGCTTGCGGGCCGGGGCTATGGATTTGATGATCTGTTGCTACAGATGTTCAAACTTTTATATCAGAATCCCGATAATACGCCAGAAATACCAACGACAGTTTCAGTATGTGATGGTCGATGAGTTTCAGGATACCAATTATCTCCAGTACGAAATTCTCAAGTTATTGTCGGTCTACCTGGCAGTCCCAATAATATCTGTATAGTAGGGGATGATGCCCAAAGCATTTATTCATTCAGAGGGGCAACTATCGAAAATATTCTTCAGTTTGAAAACGATTTTTCGGAACTGCAACTAAGCTGGAGTAAAATTATCGTTCTACCCAATTCATAGTGGAAGCTGCCAATGAAGTAATCAATCACAACGCTCGTCAGATTCAAAAGAAAATCTGGACAGACAAAACAGAAGGAAATAAGATCAAAGTCATCAAAACCATGACAGAGACTGAAGAAGGAAAGAGGGTGGCCGATACGATTATTGAACAAAAAAGCAGACATAATCTACACAATCCGCGTCGGGGCATAGGAGAAAGCACTATTGAGCAGATATCAAAGCTTGCTGATGATAACGATATGAGCATGTGGGAGGTACTGACCAAGATTGAATTTAACAATAGATCCAGAAAAAGTATAGGAGATTTTGTACAACTCATCCATGCATTCAAAGCAAAAGCTGTGAAAAGCCAATGCATATGAAATAGCAGACTATATAGCCAGAAACAGTGGGGTACAAACACTGCTGAAAGAAGATAAATCTCCCGAAGGACGGGCAGACTTGAAAATATAGTATCACTTTTGGATGGTATTCAGGAGTTTGTACAGGATGACGAGCTCCAGATAGGTGAAGAAGGTTCTACTGACAGGAGTTTATCAGCTTATCTGCAGACGATATCGTTGATGACCGATGCTGATCAAAAAGAAGAAAACCCTGACAATGTCACTCTGATGTCAGTTCATTCCGCAAGGGACTTGAATTCAGATCAGTATTTGTTGTTGGCTTGGAAGAAAATTTATTTCCGAGTTATATGGCACTGAGTGAAAGCAATCAGGTAGATGAAGAGCGTCGTCTTTTTTATGTGGCCATTACAAGAGCTGAAGAATTGCTTTGCCTAACTTACGCTAACAGCAGGTATCAATACGGGCAGATGAGGTATAATGATCCGAGCCGGTTTCTCGAAGAGATTTCTGACCGCAATCTGGATTCTATCATTTCTGTTACAAAAAACCGGAGTTTGGAGAGCCTAAAATTTTGGGAAACTTCAGGTCACTTAGTCCAAATAAGCCTATGATATCTGTGAATCCTGCCGATTTTAAAGCGGCTAATCCTGCAGAAATCAAAGAAGGCATGGAAGTCATCCATCTTAAATTTGGTCAGGGCAAAGTCATTAGTGTAGATGAAAGACTGGTTGCTACCATCTATTTTGATGCACTTACTGACACACCTGAAAAAAGAATCATGCTTCAGTTTGCCAAGTTGCAGATAGTAGATTAAGTGTATTATCATTTATTGAATTTAATATTACTTAGACAATTACTATTACAATATAAAGTAACAGCCCAATATGGGAGGATTTAATAACTCATGGCACCTTTCATTCTTTTTAATTGATTGATAAAAGATGAAAAGCATTTAATTTTGGTGGAGAATTTGAGTGGTGACCACGGCTCTCCTGTTCGAAGAAACTTTAGAAAAGAGTTGGCTGTCATTCCCCATTTCATGAGATAAGTATTGCGCCCGTTGTTCTTTTATACGAGTAGTAGATTTAGATCCGAAGTGATATACCAGACAATTGCCGAGTCCTTTGAAATGTCGTACGCCTGCTTTATACAGTTTCATGCTGAAGTCGGGTCTGAATACATACCGGGACTGAATTCTATACTCATGCCACCTACCAGATCCCACATATTTACATGAACTATGTTAGGTAGCCATGTGCTTCCTTTCCAGTCAGATTTTTATATCTGGTGTAAGAATTCATAAGTGCGTCTTCAGAAAATGTCTCAGGCTGTCTCCAAAATCTGCTACTGATACACATCTGTTACCAGTATTGTGTGGTTCGATCAAAGTGGCAGAAAGCATAAAATTATGATGTCCAATCATATGTATTTCATGCATTATCAAAACATCCCAATCTGGTAAAAGTACATGTCATCATTGGCATACATGATATAGTCAGATTTTACCATTGGGCTCGCTATATTCAGGGCATAACAGGTTCCAAGATTATTTTCAGAATGCAAATAATCATACTTATTACTATCCCTTATCCATTCCAGAGTCCCATCTGATCCTTCATTTACAATGACAATGGGTTGAATTTTTAGTACGGAATTCTTTTCAATACTGGTGAGGCAATTTTGGAGTAATCCCAAATTATTCCATGTAGGAATCAAAATTGAAAAGTCATATTTCTTATCTTTTTGAATGGGATGTTTTGAGATTTTACTTTCCATAAAAAAGTTAGGGCAATTTGTTTTTTATTGCATTCTGTGCCTATAAGAAAAGGATTTTATTTTTGTACTCATTTTTTTGATAAATAAATTTGCCTGAGTAAATAATTTGGATTCTGCCATAGCTGACATCTTCCATTTCACGCCTTTATATCCCAATTCGTCAGAAAAGCTTTGGGTATGATGTCGCAAATACTTTTATTTGTCTTGTGATAGTTATCGGCATTGACGCTGAATTGAATTTATATAAATTTCCTTTTATAGTTTAAGTTTGAAACTTATTCCCCACATAAAACTAATATGAAAAAACATATCCATCAAAGAAATTCTGGCTGTTATACCCGTGTGACAAATAACTTATACCATCTGGATATTTGTCGAACAATAAACCTGTCCGACTAAAAACAGATTCTTGATGTATTGAATTGCATTTACAATAATCGACGATCGGTGAACGCAAAGCACCGTTCATGCCCAAATGAAAATGATTTTTCTATCGGCAGGTTTATTAGGAGCTATTTATTCTATCCTACCTCAACCAAAAAAGGTACCTGATTTTCACAGGAATAAATTTTCAATAATCAGAATATTCCGTAGGTGTGAGAAAATAAATATCAATATGAGAAACAGTATTGAGGTATTTGGGTATCACCTTCAATTTGCCCCATTCAGGATCTTCGACAAATGTTTTCCAATGAGCATCCCTGCCAGCCATATCCGTAAAACTGGTCATATACATGAGGTTGGGCATTTTTGGTCCCGAGATGACTTCTCCAAAAAATACGGCATTAAATCCCAATCGATCGAAGAGTTTGATCTCTCCTCCGGCATTAAACATATCTACTTTGCTTTTATTATAATGCTCCGTGGCCGATTCATAACTTCTCAATTCATAAATTCTCTCAGATCTAATACCATTTACAACGGTGGGTTTCAGTGCAGGCATACCTTCAAATGCTTTCAATATTATTGTCTCAATTCGACTGTAAGGCGGCTTATCAAAAGAGGTATTGATGTAGCTATCTCCATTTTCCAAATAATTTTTATCCTTACTAAGCTCTTCTTCCAGTTTTAAAATTTGATTCAGATTTGAGAAAGGTATCAGCACGAAAGTTTTTTGTATTGAATCTGGTGCATTTCTTCTTTGTTTGAACACTCCAACATTATTGTGTCCCATTCTTTTCATTGCGGGCAAAAAAGCATCCCGCAGGTACGTATCAGTCATATTCACTTGACTATCCGATTTAAATGTAAACACTTTTAGTTGATATAATTCACCCATAGGTTTATTTGACTTTTCCAGCCCAAGGATGTCAATATTCTTTTTTTGACAACTCAGCATACCGCATGCGATGATGATCAGAAGTATATATCTTATTTTCATATTCATGGTTTTAAATAAATATTTTATTGGTTATGGCTATCATATAAATAGAATGTTTACATGAAAAATATACAGTTTTCGGTAGATTCGGATGTCAGATATTATAGGCTCGACCACACTTTATTGGTATATAAAAAGTATCATCCTGCACTACAAAAGATAAAAAATGGCATAAGTCATTCCTAAGTTAAATCCAGAGTGACAAAATACTGCCCCCCAAATAGAGCCTGAAGTTTTTCGATAATGGAAAAACAGAAGCCCTAGCAAAAAAATAAAAGCCACCCAAATAAATGTCGGCATCCATAAAAATTGCCATCCTCCGGCTATATATATCAGACCAAAATGTGATATATGAGTCATTGCAAATGCAAAGCTATCCATCAGAGAAGACCCCCTCTCACCCCACTGTTTCGCTAGACTTGAGTGCACAATACCTCTGAAAAAAAACTCTTCTCCTATAGGACTAAAAGTCATACCAGTCACTGCAAATATGACGAAATAAATAGCTCTGTCTTGACTGGTCAGCTTAGTTGGCAAGTTGTATGTCCTTCCTATATATTCGTACCAATTACTAAAACTGCTGTCGTATAACTCCTTACCTATGAAATATAATATGAAACTTATTATGCCCCCGACAAAGAATGCTACTACTAGTTGTTTTATATTGATAGTCATTCTTATTCCTATGGTATCTCGCCCTGATTTGGATAATAAAATAAATGGCATCAATCCCGATATCACCATAATAATAGCAATAGGGCCATAATTATTGGTCATATTGGCATATAACACCATGACGAATCGAGGTAAACACACAAGCAAAATAAGGTAATATCCCAGCCTTGCGTTAAATTCAAAATATTTTGCCCAAAATGGCCTAAGTTCACTGTTACTCATAATTTGAATTGTTATAAATATTAGTTTTTATAGTATAAATACCTTCCATTTTTTTAGACAAGCGACATTAGAAAATCTTCAAATTTAAGAATTTCTTCTAATTCTACTTTGTCAAATTTAGTAAAAGGCAAGCGGTTTTTCAATTACCACTGGCTTCAGCCAGTGGAACAAAGTAAACATTATAATGGCTTTAGCCTAAAACTTCCGTATTTTGACTAAAGTCTGTGGCAATTGATTTGAATTTCCAGTAATCCGTCAGGAAGTATGTTTATTTAAGAGAATTCATAAAAAACCATGTTTTTTCTTATATTATTGTAATTTAACAAAGTAGAACTAAGTGTTTCTTGAAAAACTACTTGCTGTTTTGAATTACTCCCGCACTTTACACTTCAACTCCAAATTTATCACTAGCATCTCTTCGGACTAACTAATAATAAGAGATAGTGTTGGTTTTCTTGTTGTTCCTGATACATCCATTGATTGTCGCTCCAAGATTACCATTCGTCTATTTTTAATGTACAGTTGCAATTATTTATGTACTTTGAATGTTATTTACGTATAAATTATACATGTGATCAAGATATTGAAAGTTTTATCCTTTGTTGAGCGCAGATTGAAAACGATGGGTACGAGATTGGTGTATTCCGTCTTGCTGATGATATATGCTTATAAGGCTGAAAGAACTCCCGCATGGGCACGTCGAATAATTCTTGGTTCGCTTGCCTATCTGCTTTCTCCATTGGATAGCATTCCGGATCTGACACCGATTTTTGGATTTACCGATGATCTTGGAGTTATAAGTTTTGGACTAGTGACGATAGCCTGTTATATTGACGCTGATGTAAGGGCAAAAGCACGTATAAAAATATACAGCTTGTTTAAGCAGGTGGATGAGAGCGAGTTGCTGGCTGTAGATGAGAAACTTTAAATATTCATTCAAATTATCATCATTTCAATATTCATCTTATCACTTCATATTAAGCCTATATTTCCTTTTAATATGTTGAATAGGTTGAACTATCGTATTCTGGATATATCGGGACAAGTGATGCCACCAAAGTATCTTACTATCGAGATACCTGCAAATGAATATTTGTCTTTTCCTTTTGTGTCTCCACGTTGTCTGCCTGCGCTTCCTAATCCATCAATCAGAGACCTGTCAGACAATTTTACAGCCGTTTCACCCCGACTTGCCAGCAATTCCGTTTTATCTGGAAACACTGAACTTACATCATCCAGATAATCTGTAAAAAGTATTCTGGTACTGAGTTCTATATTGATGCTGGTTGTTCGGTTTAGATCAAATTTTAAACCTCCACCCAGCACAAACCCAAAAGTGATCTGACTATATTCGCTTCCGGGTGCCTGACCTTCTGTCCCGAATTCTCTGAGGTGATAGGTTTGACCGTCAAGTACGGCTGTCGGGTTGAAATGCAAAACATTAAATCCACCAAAGAAGTAAGGAGTTTTATTAAAAGTTTGATGTCCGTGTTCGTAATGAAAGAAGTTGAATTCTATAACATTGGCTAAATCGAATATATTAGACTTAAAACTTAGGTTTCTGTTAAATTCAAAATTATTTTTTGAATCAGCATCGTCAGCTCCCACTCTTCCATAATTGAGAGAGGTCCTTACAGAAACCCGGTTATTAAAATTATATCTTGCTAATATCCCCCCTGCCAAACCTGGCTTTGTGATTTTTAGGGTAGTATTGAGATCTCCAAAGTAGAATGAGGTACCCAGCCAGCCCCCAAGTTCCAGACCCTTCTGCGCAAAAGAATCCGCACTCTGAAGGATAAAGGTAAATACCGCAAAATAGGCAAGAAAATATCTGTTCATTTGAATTAAACGGCTGTTATTTAGATTTTGGTGTATTGAAAGCCTTAAATAATTTCAAGACTGATAAAAGTGGATCTGTCCACAATCAATTCAAGGGTGTTTTTTAATATGATTATTGTCTTTATGTTTATTTCTTTGTCATTTACTTTGATTGTTTTGGGTTCGAATGGTAGCCCATGGACAATAAGTTTGTATGTAGTGTAGGTTGGTTCATAGTGACCGTTTTTCTTAAATAACATCTGAAATGAGTTTTCATTTGAGATGGTTTTAAACCTTTTTCGATTATATATTCCCTTTTCGTAATCATAGCCATCACCGCTGTCTTCATATAGATAGCTATAGACTATGTCACTGCCACAATAGACATGAAGCGTCAGTTCTTCAATAGGTTTTTCATCTACATATTGCAAAACCGGAAAAAATGGAATGACCGCCCCTTCTCTTATGTAAAGCGGAATTTCTTCCAGCGGTGCATCTGCCTGAATTTCTTTACCTCCTTCATGCAATTCACCTGTCCAGAAATGGTACCAGTTGCCTTTAGGCAGATACACATATCTGGATTTTACATTGGGCTCAAGAACCGGACAAACCAGTATATGGTCTCCCAGTAAAAATTCGTCTATCCTGTACAATGTGTCTTTGTCATGCTGATCATACACTGATATTGGCTTCAGCATTGGTGTAAATTCAGTCACATACTGATAGAAAGTAGTGTAAATGTATGGCAGAAGCTGGTATCTTAACTCTATATATTTCCGCACTGTTTTCAGTGCTGCTTCTCCAAAAGACCATGGCTCCTGGTCTCCGTGGTCGCCAGAACTGTGACACCTGAAAAAAGGATGAAAGGTAGCCAGTTGCATCCATCTGACAAATAATTCAGGTGATGGATGGTCAATAAATCCCCCTATGTCAGAGCCTACAAAAGAAAATCCGGAGGTACTCAGACGTTGGCATTGCATGGTAGCGATCCACAGATGTTCCCAGGATGCTATATTATCTCCGGTCCATCCGGAAGCATACCTTTGCGTACCGGCATAAGCGGATCTCGTGATGATGAGCGGCCTGAGACCGCTATTAAATTTTTTTACCCCCTTATGTGTAGCCCGCGCCATTTGCATACCATAAATATTATGTGCTTTTCGGTGACTGCATGGATTGCCGTCATAATCATGTCTGACATCATCAGGAAATGTCTTGCCATTAATCTCAAACAGAGCCGGTTCATTCATATCATTCCATACACCGCGAACCCCGGTTTCTTCTATTAGTTCCTGAAAAAGGCCTGTCCACCATTTTCTGACTTTGGGGTTGGTGAAATCCGGAAAATAACAGTCACCAGGCCATACTTTGCCTTTCATAAATGGTCCGTCAGCTCGTCGGCAAAAGTAATTATTTTCAATTGCATCGTTAAAAACTTTATAATCCGGATCTATTTTGATACCAGGGTCCACGATTACCACAGTTTTGAATCCTTTATCTTTAAGCTCTGAGACCATCTTTTTGGGGTTTGGAAATTTTTCTTTATCCCAGGTAAAGCATCTGAATCCATCCATATAATCGATATCCAGGTATATGGCATCGCAGGGTATTGACAGTTTTCTGAGTTTGGTAGTTATTTCTTTTATTTTCTTTTCAGGATAATAACTCCATTTACTTTGTTGATATCCCAATGCCCATAAGGGTGGGAGTTCCGGAGTTCCTGTCAGCATGGTATATCTTCTGGTGACATCTATAAGCTCCGGGCCGTAAATAAAATAGTAGTTCATCTCACCTCCTTCAGCCCAAAAACTGACCACCGACCTGCGTTCTGACCCAAAATCAAAATGCGCCTTAAACGTATTGTCAAAAAAAATACCATATCCCAAGCCATTGTGAATGGCAGTATAAAATGGAATGGCTTTATATATGGGATCTTCTTCTTTTTTAAAACCATATGTGTCCATTGCCCAGTTTGTAACCCTTCTTCCTCTTAGGTTTAAGTGCAGGGTTTTGTCTCCCATTCCGTAGAAGTGTTCTCCTTCCTGCACGACTTTACTCATTTTGACTACATTGCCACCATATAGCTGATGTTCTTCCCAATGAAATCCTTCCTCATCCTTGCATATCACATTACCTGATATATCTGTAAATGTGATTTTGCAATCAGTCTTTTTAATGCTCAGAATTAGATCTGATGTTTGTATTTGGATTTGATCCGGGAGGATCTTATGGGCTATCTCTCCATAATTTGCTGCAAATTTATTATTTATAGCATAAGAAAAATCATGATCAAAATGGCCGTCAGTGGAGTACCTGATTCTAAATATATTATGAGTGAGTATGATGATACTGATAGAACTATGATTTTCTGTTTTAACAATAAAATGATTGTCCTTACTTGAAATTTCTAAAAATTTTCCGGGAAGAAATTCATTGTGATTCATGACAATGGTTGTTTGCAGGAATTAAGCTCAGATTATTTCCTGAGTATCATTAAAAATAAAAAAAGACCGCATTAATATAAATGCGATCTTTGAAGCTTTGAGGTCGCGAGCGGATTTGAACCGCTGTACGAGGTTTTGCAGACCTCTGCCTAGCCGCTCGGCCACGCGACCGTGTTTGCGGGTGCAAAGATAGTTCTATTTTGTTAATTAAAAAATATTTTGATGTCAGGCTTTATTAAATTTTGTTAATTTAAAATATACAACAACCGGAATTATAGGATATTTTTGTGCCGGTCTATTGGAAGTATAATTTACCGTCAATTGAAAGTATTATGAAAACACATTTAAATTTAATTATGAATGAATGCGGGACTTATTTCCTGCGCTAAAAAATGTCCAAATATTATGTAATTATGAATATTAAGTCTTTCACTTTCAATCCTTTTTCAGAAAATACCTACATTTTGTTTGATGATACCAAGGAGTGTATCATCATTGACCCGGGATGCAGTGACCAATCAGAACAAAAGGTGATATCAGAATTTATAAGTAACAAACAACTGAAGCCGGTTAAACTGATTAACACCCATTGTCACATCGATCATATTTTAGGAAATCAGTTTATTGCTAACAAATATAGTCTGTCGCTCACTGCCCATAAGAAAGAAGCCCCAGTTTTGGCCTTCGGCACTCAGACTGCGATGATGTATCAGATTCCATATGATACGTCACCTGACATTGAGCTTTTTATTGATGAGGGTGAAGAGGTTATGTTTGGGCATTCATCGCTAAAAGTTCTTTTTACTCCCGGGCACTCACCAGCCAGTATATCATTATTGAGTTTGGATGATAAAATTCTCATAGCGGGAGATGTATTATTTCAGGGCAGTATCGGAAGAACTGATTTGCCCGGAGGAAATTTTGAGACACTTACGAGGGTGATCAAAAGCAAATATTTTATCTTACCTGATGACATAATTGTGTATCCGGGACATGGTGACCCCACAACTATTGGCGTTGAAAAGAGGACGAACCCATTTTTGAAATAATGACATTTTTTCTAAAAATGAAACCCTGCCATAAATGTCCAGATATTAAAGGTGGTATTTGGTTGCAATCTATAGGCATTAATAAATCCATATTGATATTCGAGATCAATATCAAGACTGCCCAAAGTAATACCCAAGCCGGAAACTACACCAAGAAACGAATCATTGATATCTTTGTATCCTTCTATATTCAAGCCATCAGTTGGTGAGTCCATTATGAAATTCAGTGACCCAAGTACTTTTGATCTCAGTGCTATTTTGTCAGATACATTCAGGATGTTAAATCCAAGACCACCCCTTCCCATAATCATCTTCCAATCGTTTAAAAAAAAAGCAGCATTGCTTGTAGATGCCAGGCTTGACTGGTGATATTGCCCTCCGATTACAAAATAAAGGTTGCCTTCCATGAGCCTGGCATCGGCACCTATCATCCAGCCATAGTGACCTTCTCCGGGATGAGTGACTATCTTATCTTTGGAGTACGCGGCTGTGAGACCTGTTTGTACCACCAATCCCTGTGTTTGGGCTTGAATGAAAGAGACAGAGTAAAGTGTTGTCAGAAAAAGCAAAAATATTTTCATAATGGGTTTTATATTAAACTTCTGTTGAAATCAGAATGATTTACCAACAACGATTTTACTCAATAAGTTTATTATCCAAAAATCATGCTAATAATATCCTTATGGTTAATATTTCTTACTTTTGCCTTTAAACTTTATTTATAATGTGGCCTGATCTTTCTTATTTTTTTCATGATCTGTTTGGAACCAGCGTTGATAACTGGACATCGATTTTTAAAACTTTTGGATTTATGCTCGTTCTGGCACTAGCAGCTTGCGGTGTTCTTTTAAAGTATGAGTTGATTCAGAAAGAGAAAGAAGGGTTGATATTGCCATTGAAAATAACTGTAACTCAGTCAGAGAAACTTAGAATATCAGATATTATCATAAACAGTATATTTTCGCTTGTATTAGGAGCTAAGATTCCTATGATGGTAATGCAGTTTGATGATTTTAAAGGCGATCCCGCTTCTTTTATTTTCTCAAAGAAGGGAATGTGGAGTTTAGGTATAGTTGCAGCGATAGCGACTGCAGCATATTATTTTTGGAAAAACCAAAAATCTGACCCTACTCAAAAGACTGTGGAAGTCCTTCAGTATCCATCTTCAAAAACAAGCGATATTATCATCCTTGCTGGTCTTTCCGGTGTGCTTGGGAGTAAATTATTTTCTATAACAGAAGACCTTTCAGGTTTTTTTAAAGATCCATTGGGCTCCTTGTTTTCGGGAGCGGGACTTAATATTTACGGAGGACTTATCCTTGCTTTTATAGCCGTATATTGGTATGTCAAAAAAATAGGTATCAAACCCGTTTATATGATGGATATTTCCGGTATGGGTATCCTACTCGGTTATGCGATTGGAAGGATGGGATGTCAGCTTTCCGGAGATGGTGATTGGGGTATAGCGGCATCAGCGATACCAGATTGGTGGGTTTTGCCGGACTGGTTATGGTCTTATAATTATCCAAATAATGTAAATAATGATGGCACACTTTTATCACAATGCGATCCGGAAGTATTCAGAGCTGCCAGAGTTTCAGGACTTTCTTCAGAGGCAAGTTGCTTGAAGAGTTGTGGCATGAGATATTGTTTTGAACTAAATCCTGGGGTTTACCCTACACCTCTATATGAAATTTTATTTGGTTTATTGGCTTTTGCTTTACTTTGGTTTAATAAGCATCGGTTTAAAATTCCGGGAACAATATTTTTTATTTATATGATTCTCAATGGGATAGAACGATTTTTTATTGAGTTCATCCGGGTGAATGAAAAATATCAGATGCTGGGACTGAATTGGTCCCAGGCACAGTATATTTCCATTATATTTATTATTGGCGGGTTGGGAGGATTGTTTTATTTGTTTGGCAGAAAGATCAAAGATTAGCTCGTATTTCTAATGCTGTTTTACTTAATTCGTTTGATGTAAAAGATAATTTTTCTTTACTGAAATTCATTTCGGTTACATTATTCATGGGTATGAGGTGGATATGTGCATGAGGTACTTCAAGACCAATGACAGTAACACCTATCCTGGTACAGGGTATAGTCATTTTAATCGCATGAGCTACCTTTTTGGAAAAAACCATCATGTCTCCCAGTATCTTATCATCAATATCAAAGAAGTAATCAATCTCTTTTTTTGGGATGATCAGAGTATGCCCTTTGACGAGTGGAAATACATCCAGAAAGGCTAAAAAATGATCATCTTCATGAATCTTGTGGCACGGAATTTCTCCTTCAACTATCTTTGAAAATATTGAAGCCATATCAAAGGCCTATTTTTATTATTTCAAAATTTATAAGACCAGCTGGGGTATGTATCTGAGCTATATCTCCGACGACTTTACCAAGTAATCCCTGACCAATAGGCGAATTGACAGAAATTTTCTTTTCTTTCAGATTTGCTTCAGCTTCTGCAACCAGTTTGTATGTAACTTCTGCACCGTTGTTTTTATTTTTAATAGTAACATTGGTTAGAATGGTTATTTTGGAAGTATCCAACTGCGATTCATCAATTATTCGTGCAGTGGCAAAAACTTTTTCAAGTTCGTTTATTTTCATTTCCAGCATACCCTGGGCATTTTTGGCAGCATCATATTCTGCATTTTCAGACAAATCTCCTTTTTCCCTTGCTTCCGCAATAGCCTTGGCTGCATCTTCTCTGCCTTTGCTTTTCAATTGATCGAGATCGGTTTTCAATTTTTCATAACCTTCATGTGTCATATAAGATACTGACATAACAATAATTTAATACTTGTTTAAAAATAAAAAACAAACGTTTTCACGAAAATATCGGTGAAAACGTTTGTCTATGAAATATAATTATAAGTCTATAAACGAATAGACAGCTTAAAAAGTTTCATTAAAACGAAAAACGCAAGGTTAAATTGTGTGTACCTTTGAAAGGATTGGTAGTCCTGTATGCATAATCCACACCGAGATTATTTGCCCCACCTTTTTTGAATGGTACTTCTATAGAACCTCCGGCTGAAAAACCGGTATAAATATTTCTTGAGTCCACGACGGAGCTACCTAAATCATATTTATAAGCGGCTCTGAATACAACCATATTCTGAAAGCTGAATTCAAGGCCGGCTCCTATCTGATCCCTTGAAAAAGCATTGGATGTAAAATTGACTAGTGTTCTCAAATAGTTTTCACCACCTACATAATAATCATATGAAACACCCATATTCAGCATTGATGGCAACTCAAAACTTGCTGCGCGTGCATCATAGGTCAGTTCATATAGTACACCACCAGCCGGATCAGGATTTTCACGCTTTACTGATAATCCTTCGCCTCCGAATGCCATGGGTGAACCTATATTTCTGAGTGCTATGCCCAATTTGAAATTGTCCTTAGAACCGGAAACGTATTGTACCCCTGCATCAAGTGCTATGCCTGATGCAGAAACATCTTGGATACTTTCAGAGACCAGTCTCATCAACATCCCTACTGAAATTTTATTAGCATATGTATAGCTATAACCCAAACCAAGCTGAAAAAAAGAAGGTGAGAAAAATCCACCCGTCCCACCGGGCTGATTTACAGTTGTGACAGGTATTTGTCCAAAGTCCAGGGAAGCAATTTCTATACCCAAAGCACCTGAATTACCCATTTTGAAGCCGAGCCCAAGACTGTTAAGGTTCATTCCGGTACCACTAAATAGTCTGTTGTTCGATATGCCTATTTCAAGTTTTTGGATCCTACTCAAACCGGCGATATTTATTCGCATAGACTCAATACCCCTGACAGATGATGTACTCATAGAATGCACTCCAGCACTTTGGCCCCAAGGATTCATTAGCAATTCAGCAGCGCCAGCCTGACCTTGCCTGTCAGGATTCCCTGCTCTTATACCTGACCCGATGGCCGTTATGATGAAGACAACTAAATATATTTTAACTTGCATGGCAAAAGTATTAGACTTAATTCTAAGTATAAATGATAAAATCATAATCCACTGGGGTCAAATTTTCTTCCGATTCCAAACCATTTGATGGTCCTTTCTTCGCCGTATTCCGGTGCTGAAATATGTATCAGATAAACCCCGCTGGCCACCGGCACATCTTTAAAATTTTTCATATCCCACTCCAGATCCGGAAATACCTGTGTTGTTGATGTAGGCCTGTTGTTTCCTGAAAGTATTGACCCTCTTTCATCCCGATTGTATTGTCTGATAAAACTACCATCTATACTATAGATAGTAACTGTAGCTTTGGCCGGCAGATTAGTAATTTTAATTACATTGGTAAACTGCGAAGTCTCATAGGCACTATAAGCGTAGTATGGATTGGGTACTACATTTACATTTGCCAATGCTCCTACGTATTCTTCCTGTTTTGTCAGAGGTTCTGATTCCTTATTTCTGAACTCAAACTCATACACAGGTTTATCTCCATACGTCTCACAGTTTCTTTCGAGCTCGATATTAAATTTTCTGGATTCTCCATATGGGTTATTTACTCTTAGTTTTATTGTAAGGTCATTAGGTATCAGTCCTTTATCGATAGATAGCATAGGGGCACTTGCTACTCCTAAAGGAAACGAAACCCATGTAACAGCTGGGCCTGCTTTGGCTTTTGTAAGGGTAGAAGAGCCTTTTCTGATCTTGGTTTCCAGAGTTTTACACCCATCGTACTCTTGTCTGGTCACGTAGATATAATGCTGGGCACCAAATACCGCAGCCTTTAAATCTGTAACATTATCCGCTATGAGCTGAGAAGAAGGATTAAAAATAAGATCTCCTCCTATTGGGTTCTTTCCGTCAAGAATATTAGCATTAACAGAGGAGAATACACTGTTTTCACCAAAAAATATATTTAGCCTTTTGCCTGTTTCCACATCAACAGCGTAACCGGGGAAGTAGCTAAACCCAAATGTACCATCTCCCAGGGGTTTTCCAGCCTGGGTGATGGAAGGTGTCCTGCGCACTTCAAAGTTTTTAGTATTATCAATGGTTGGATTTCCGGTATTGATGTAGTCGTTTGTGGCTGTTTCTACCACTATACACTTACTCCATTTGGTTGTATCGCTTGTAA
The DNA here is from genome assembly GCA_016722285.1 of Saprospiraceae bacterium. Classification (GTDB taxonomy): domain Bacteria; phylum Bacteroidota; class Bacteroidia; order Chitinophagales; family Saprospiraceae; genus OLB9. The sequence goes on along the minus strand of JADKGI010000011.1, from coordinate 142,639 downwards.
ATACAATATCCACATTATTCAGGTCGCGATATCTGATGGAATTATTACTGGCGTTCGTCATGATGGCCTGGAGATCTCTGGCAGCAGGGCTAAGATAAAATGGAAGATCCGGATCCACTTCAAACCTGGTGGACAGGAATGGTACAAAAAATCCATTTCCTAATCTGGACAAAGCAGCTGCCGGGTCCTGAACAAATCCATTTCTTACAAAATCAAGAAATGGAAAAGACTGGTTTCCCTGAGCATTTGTCTGGTAAATCCCTCCGTCACGAACAGCATTAAACCATCTTGGTCCTGAAGGATTTTTATATTCCAGACTTGCACCGACACCGCCATTGGTTCCTGTTCTTGATGTGCCGGGATCGTCTTCATTCCTTACGGTGATAGACATGCCCAAATTATTGATGATATATTCTTTGATATTGGCAAGAGATATATCTTTTAAAAGTACTTTGCTATTGGTTACGTCAGTCAGAGTCCATTTTGTATTTGCATCATAAGTGCAGGTAGTTCTTGAGTAATCAAAAACACCATTTATCTCCAATCTGTATTTCCCATTTTTAATTCGCAATGGATCTATAACTTTGGCATCAATTGGTCCTGCCCCTGTCTTATATAGAATTTTACCATTGGTTTGATTCTTTAATATCAGATCATACATGGTGCTGTCCATATCAATAAATTTACCCGGATTGCCTTCTCCTGAGATCCTCGTAACCACCGGGCCTTCGCCATAGGCGGAATTAAGTTTTTCATAAACAATAGGTCTTGGTACCAGAGTATATGCCCTTTTATCAGGACCACCAACATTGCCCCTTCCTTCGAGATATGCCCTTCTTTGTCCTTCACCTGTTTTAAGGTCAAATGATTTCCAGTTGTTGTGAGCATAGGCAAGTACCAGAAAATGATACTGCTTATGATTTACCAGTTTTCTATTTGTCAAAGCAAACTGATCTTCAATGACCCTGAAAGTCGTCCTTATCCCCATATCTTCGCCGCTCACTTCCTTGTGAGGAGTCCAAACTACCGGACCAAAAATGGGGTCCAACGGATTTGATTGTCCTGTCCAGTTATAAATTTCGCGAATACCGTTTTTTACATCTACCTGAGCGATTTGTCTGGCTTTGGATATGTCATCCAGTTCCTGTCCTGTGACACTCGCATTTGCCAGTTGAAATAGCCTGTATCCTTCGAAACGATACTTGTTATCTACATCTCTGGGAGCCTGAAGGTCAATTTCTGAATAACTCTCATTAAAATTATTGGATGAGGGCTCATTTGAAAACATGAGAATCAATTCCTGATCCAGTTCTACAGCTGTAATGTCAGGTGCATCTGGTCCGTCAGTAATGTCAAAACAATTGTCGAATAAAGCCTGTGCTATATCATCTGCAAATTTCAACCGGGTGATATCAGGGCATGGATAATCGATGTCCGGAACAAAAACGACTCCCATGATCAGTTCATTTGTAGCACCAGGTTGCAAGAGGAGTGGACCTGTGGCCTGCATTGTCCTCCTGTCCCCAAAAGGTAAGCCCTGAACCGTACACATGGACCAGCCTGTAGTTTTATTTGGCTCATCTGGAAAGGCAAATTTTATGGTGTCTCTGCTTCCCGGATTGTAGCCGGTACCTCCAAAAGTTACAGGTGTACCATCAGCCCATAACCCCCTGATGTAATTATAAAATCCATTGTCTCTACCCCGCTGAGGATCACACGTAGCCGGTGGTGGAGATCCAATTCCGCAGTTTTCAGCATATGTGAAGGATGTCATTCCCAACTCAACAAGCGTGTCCTGCTGGCCGGTAAATGGTTTCGGTTCCTGCAATATTTTTTTACCATCAGCGTCCAGGATCGGTTTGCCATTGGCATCCCGTTTAAATACTTTTGGTCCGAGTGGTCCACGGAAATAATCCATTCCAAGTATCGGAATATCAGTTCCGTAAGTATTGGTACCTTCGCATGAAGTTCCATTGCTCCCATCTACAGCATCCTGATTATACACATAAGCCATTGACCTGGAAACATCACAACCTATAAGGTCATCCTGATAGCAACCCAAATCCGGATCTATCCACATGGAGAAATAGCAATCTACCAGATCTTCATTGGCTTTATTGATGAGTTTATATCTGTAAAAAGTCATGTCATTGATCTCATCATTAGTAGAGTAGGCAAATGATTGTACCTGCACTTCCATTTGTATGGATTGTGGACCCGATAAAGATTGGGGACCTCCATTATCATTGTATATCCAGAATACCATTTCATCGGGAATAAGCTCTTTTGCCTGTAAAATATTGTCAGGTTCGCAGCCTCTGATATCAATCAAAGGAAAATCTCCGTTGCAGGGATCATAGACTCCATCCTGATCATCATCCCAGTAAGCACCAAGTGGCTGATCGGGCAAGCTGAAGTTATATTTTTCACGCCAGTATGGGTTACCTTGCCCCGGCCAGTATTTAACGTCTTCCGGAATAGAATCACAATTGATTTCAATATTATTCTCTTTAAATCTAATAATATTATTGTAATGATTTCTGACATTGATGCCTTTGACAGTAAAAAACCGATCCCAATTCTGACATTGTACCTGTTCAGTGGTTCCGTTCAGATCTAAGGGTCCAGCGAAAAAATCATACCCTTCAGATCTGTAGGTGACCCCTGAAAGTTTAATGTTGCCTGCTCTGTCTACGCCTCCTATCCATACTCCCCCCGCATACAATGCAGATACAGGCAATTGACCCGGTGCTGGTTTTGGGACGATATATTGAGCTTCTGACCATATATCTCCGCCAGTCAGGAGCCTGGCCCGAACATTGTTGACTTGCATTTCTATCTGCTTTGTTGGCCTTACGCAGGCAGCTCTCCATCCTGTTACTTCAGATGTAGTCTTATTTCCGTCCGTATTGTCAGGCTTTCTGGCAACCAGATTGGAGATTGAAAAAACCAGCAATACAAATAATACTTTATACTTCATCCTTAAAAGGTTTTTCTTTTTTCATAATATTAAAAATCCATAATTACACCGACATACATTCTTCTTGGCAAAGTATAGTTGCCAGGAGCTAACAATCTCCATGAATATGCATCAAGGAAAGCATCCACATTTCTTCCGGTGTCAATCACACCTTTAATCCTGTCCTGTCCGAAACTTGATTGCAGAAAACCATCATTTTCGGGATCATTAGAGTATTTGTAGAGATTTACTACATTTTTAGTATTCAATACATTTTGTACTCTCAGGTAGGCATTAAACCAAAGTTTTTTATTAGAAGTTTTATTTATTGTGAACGGAATTCGTTTTTGGATGTTCAGATCAGCTGTAAAATTCCAGGGAAGTCTGGCTCCATTTACTGAGCCGGCAAATCCCGAACCTCCAAAAGATTGTGGAGTGGTGTTGCGCGTATATGGTTGCCCTGATACTAAAAATGCGGTCAGGTTGACACCAAAATTTTCAAGAATATTGGTTGTTCCAATTTTAGGGCCATTATATGCTTTTCATCCTCATACCTGTAGTCAATCACTGCGGTTATCCGGTGCCTTTCATCAAATGTCAAAGGAATAAGATTTCTGATTGGGCCTCTGTTATTAATTCCATTGGATGAGTTGGCATCACTTCCGGAACCATCGGCAAATTGTAGCGTGTATGTGGCGTTCAATTCAAGATTATTGGTTCGTCTTCTGTCTATTGAAAACGAAAATCCTTTTACAGTACCAAAATCAAGATTGTCATATAAACGATATGAGTTTACAGGTGTAGCCACATTGGCCAAAACCCGTTGTTGTATCAGATCTTTCATTTCTTTGTAGTATGCTGAGAATTTCATAGCCATTGTCTCCGATACTTTCTGTTGAAAACCTACCTCATAGTCCACTGTTCTTACCGGTTTTAAGTTGGGATTGTCAAATGGAGCACCTCCAAATCTGCTGATATCTTCAAAGAAATAGTAATCAAGACCGGTTGCAAACGAATTGGATGGCGGCCTTTGATAAAGAACATCATAATGTGCAAAAAAACCTGCATCTTCGCTGATCGGGAATGAAAAGGCAAGTCTTGGCATAAAGTTAATCTGAGGTACGTAATCAACAAACGAAGTATTCGGGTCGAAATCAGGGTCCTGAATTTTCAATATTCTGGCATTATCAGAATTGCGTATTTTACCCACATAGGATGGGTAAACCAGACCACCCTGATATATCACATTTCCCCCGGAAACGGCAGTTCCATTGGGCTTGAACCACTGATCTCCTTTCCTGAATGCCACCAAAGCATCTGATTCATCTGATGAAACATATACATTGTAATCATCTCCCACTGAAGCAGGTTTTTGCTGACCAATTCGGTTATAATAATCTTTTGCATTTTCAATTTCATAGAGTGCATAAGGATCTCTGAGCACTTTTGTGTTGGCATCATAATAATCTACCCTCAATCCAAGTCTGAATATGATGTCTTTATATGAAAATTTGTCCTGGAGAAAAAATGCCCCATATACAGGCTGCTGTGGAGCAACTACAAATGTTCGCTTACCTTCGGCATCTCTGGATTTAAAAAAATCATCAAAGCGAACGTCTGTGCCGAGTTTATTGCCCAGATAATCGAAGCCACTATAGCTGATCAGTCCTGGTCTGTTGATCAGTTCACCAGCTGAAAACATGTCAAGACGCAATTGGCTGGGGTCAATTTCCCACACATTTACATATTCATTTTCACTTTTATTAGTAAGTGCTCTGACACTTTTATAAAACTTGTTGTCATTTTCAATATTCAGGTTGGTCTGATATATAGGTAGTCTATCAGTTCCTATTCCGGGGATGACTACCACTGTATCTCTTAATATTTTAGTTGTATCAACGCCATTGATATGACCATTAGCTTGTATTTCTGCTAGATTCCAAAGGTCAAATGGCGCAATCCCCCAGTTTCTATTAATTCTTTGTTCGTACAAAAACCCAATTTGAATATTATGCCGGCCTTTTTCTGAGCCACCAGGTAACAAATCAAAGCCTGTAATCAGATTTAATGTATATTGGTCATTATCTGTCTTATTGAATGCATTATATACCTGTCCGACATTGGAGTATAAATTATTCCATGCCGTATTTATATTTTGATTGAGAAGTCCATTTATATTTATACCACCAATGGCATTGTAGGATCCAAGTATTGGGTTGATATCAGGATTGAGAGTGTATTCACCTATTTGTTCTCTGAATCCAAGATGACCATACAGATTTCCCTGGGCTACTCTGGGATCTGATGCATCGAAAAATCCAAAAACAGGTTCCCAGTTTCGCTTGGTCTGACCAAAATATCCATAATCAAACAATCGGTCTTCATGCCTTACATCTTCTGACCTGGCATTAAATTTCTGATACCCTAAGGTGATCGTATAGGAGACATTTCTGAAACTTCCAGAAGATTTTTCTTCACCTTGACCGGCCGCTTGTTTTCCTAACTTATGGGTGAGTCTGAAGTTGCCTCTATATGTATTGGCATAATTAAAAGGATTGTTGGTCCAATTGAGGAGTGACCATCCTGTACCTACTGTAAACCGGTCTTTGCTTTTGTTATAATTTCCGGATAGCTGAATATCGAGATTGTTGGATACTCTAATATCAAGTCTGCCAGTCAGATCAATATCAATATCGGTTTCATTTGGTCGGGCTTTAAATACTGACCCCAAATCAGAAGTCCTGATCTGCTCTAATGACGGAAATTGTGTACCCCCGATATTATAGACCGGATTTTTTTCCAACTGGGCGATCAGATCGGTGGGAGCTCTTCGCACTCCGATGGCAGATGGAGCATCGTCATCTACACTCCTGTACTGCCCTGAGAAGCGATATCCGATAATCGATTGTTTTTTACTGTTTCGCAAGATAGGACCGGATATATTGCCGCTCAATAGATTGTAACCATAACCGTCCACTGACTTTTCCATTTCGAGACTACCTGATACTTTATTTGAAGGCCCTCTGGAAGTCAATGATATTACCCCGCCGGTCACATCACCATACCTGGCTTCAATACCGCCGATGACTACCTGGAGTTGTTCTATTTCAGATTGGGGTATGAGATTGCCTGAAACGCGGACTCCGTCCAGAAAATATACCGTTTCATTTGAGCGGGATCCGCGTACTGAAATGGCTCCGCCATCACGGGATGAAATTCCTGCTGAAGTAGCCGCGATAGCATTGATCTGTTTGGTAGGAAGTGCCCTGATCTTCTCTGCTGTGACAGTGGTGCCCTGAGTGGTATTATCTATTTCAATTAATGGTACTTTATATTCTTTGATCTCGATGCCCAGATCAAGCAAAACCGCATCATCGGAGATTTTAAAATTAATCCGATTGGTTCTTCCGGCTTTAATGATAATTCCTGTTTGTCTTTGCGGGGCATAGCCTACATAGCTTGCTTCCATATCGTAAGTGCCCGGTTGGATATCGGCCAGAAAAAAATTACCATCTATGTCAGTGTCCGTACCGGTGATCAATACACCCCCTCTGTAAAGTGCAATTGTTCCAAATAAAATTGGTTCGCCGGTTTTAGTATCGGTGACTTTGCCTTCGATGGTAGTCTGTGCTCCAATACTTCCACAAATGCTGATGAAAAACCCAAATATCAGTAATACTCTCGTCATACCAACTTTTATTGAATAATTTGAAAATGAAATAAAGCACAATATTAGGCATTTATTAGGCCATTTTGTATTAAAATTTCCTATAAAAGTAAACTAAAAATCTTAAAAAGATGACTAAAAATGGTTTCCGGCAATAATTTTTTCCAGCAAAACGGTAGCAATCAACTTCAGTGATTCGTGGGTCCATCCAGCGATATGGGGTGTTAAAATCACATTTTGCATTTCGTACAAGCACTGATACATTTCCATTTCTTTAATTGTAAATGTCTCCGGCTTTTCGTTTTCGAATACATCCAGGCACGCACCGGAAACACGATTTTGCTCTAAATGATGAATAAGTGCCATCGTATCTACGATTGGCCCTCTGGAAGTGTTGGAGATGATCACCCCTTTTTTACAATGGGATAAAAAATGATCATCTACCAGATATTTGGTTTCGGCAGTGAGGGGAAGATGAAGGGATATTATATCAGACTCAGCAAATATGGTCTTAAGGTCAGTTTTCTCCACAAAATCCAGTGAATCAGGATAATGTGTCCTGTATTTGTCATAAGCAATCACCCGAGCACCCCAATTAAATAGCTTTTCTGCAAAAGCACTACCCGTATTGCCCAGCCCGATGATTCCTATTGTTTTTCCTTTTATTTCTGAACCGCGATTTTTTTCTCTTTCCCAGATAAAGTCTCTCACTTCTTTATCTGCGATTTGGATGTTATTCAGAAGAGTAAGTAACAAACCCATCTCATGCTCAGCAACAGCATTGCGATTGCCTTCAGGGGAGTTATACACTGAGATATTTTTTTGGCTGGCATATTCCACATCTATGATCTCAAGACCTGAACCCAATCTTCCGATGAACTGCAATTTTGTGCCACGGTCAATTCTCTCTTTGTCCATTTTGATTTTGCTGTTTATGACTATACCATCAAACGTATGTATAATATCGTCCAGGATATTATTATCCACTTCGGTGTCATAAGTCAATTCGCATCCCTTATCTTTCAGCCCATCTATGAGGGCATGGTGTACTTTGTCAGTGATCAGAATTTTAAAGAACATGTTTTCTATTGTTTATTGAAGTGCAAATTTGAGATTAATTGAGAAATTATTATGATTTATTTCCAATTGGAGTATTTAAGTGTAGGACGGTAATCCCCATTTTTCCTTTACACGTATAATTTTTATTTATTTACCTTTGCCCCGAGAAACATGAGAATCAAGTGAAAAGTAAACAAGAGAATGATGAAAAATTTACTTTATTCCATCAGGATATATCCCACATTACGCTTCCAGTCAAGCTAAATTTCCCATTTTGCTATAAACCACATGAGCTCGCAGTTATTGCTTCACATCAGTTGCAACAGTATATCTTGACCCAATCAGAAATATGTGAGGCCATAGGATTAAATGAAAATTCCGGTGGCCCGGGAAAAATGTTTGGTGTCTTAGTTGTAAAGAATATTGACAGTAAAATTGGATATTTATCTGCTTTTTCCGGCAAAATTGGTTCGAAGAATCAATATCCACGATTTGTCCCCCCGATTTTTGATAACTTAGAAGAAACTGGATTTTATAAGTCAGGGGAGGAAGAAGTAAATATTATAAACAGAAATCTGAATGCCTTGACCAATATGGCAGAGTATCGCGATCTTTTAGAGCGACTGGAAGATGTAAAATTAAAATCTGAATCTGAAATAGACAAGTTGAAGTCCGAATTTATCGTTGCAAAGAAAAAAAGGCGGAATATGCGTCTGGAGTACAATGAGAGTCATGGCAAAAGTTCGGAAAATGCATTTTTGGATTTAGATAATGAAAGTAAGAGGCATCATTTTATTTTTAAGGATTGTAAGAAATACTATAAAAATAAGATAGAAAACCTGATGAGCCAACTTGAACCTTATCAAAAAGCAATCATCGAGCTGAGAGGAAAAAGAAAAGTCATGTCAGCAAAACTGCAGCAGCAGTTGTTTGAAAGTTATTCCTTTCTGAATATACTCGGAATCTCAAGTAACATATCGGAAATTTTTCAGGTAAATGAAGATCAAATACCTCCTGCAGGGGCGGGAGAATGTGTAGCTCCAAAACTTTTGCAGTATGCATTCAAAACTAGTTTAGTGCCTCTGGCTCTGGCAGAATTTTGGTGGGGAAAATCACCTACATCAGAAGTAAGAAAACACGGCATGTTCTACCCAGCTTGTAACAGTAAATGCAAACCTATCCTCGGACATATGTTAGAAGGTTTGGAAGTCGATGAGAACCCCATGGCAGAAAATAATAGTCAGTTTTCTGATCTCGATATCTTATATGAGGATAACTATTTAGTGTTGGTCAATAAGCCCTGTGGCATGCTTTCTGTTCCGGGCAAAACAAAAAGGAACTCCGTGTATGACATAACAAGAAAAAAATACCCGGAAGCCACAGGACCATTGATCGTTCATCGCCTTGATATGTCCACTTCAGGTATTATGTTGATCGCAAAATCAAAAGAGATACATAAACAACTGCAAACTCAGTTTATAAAAAGGAATATTAAAAAAAGATATGTCGCCATTTTGGAAGGTTTGGTGTCTCAAAATGAAGGGGAAATACATTTGCCCCTGAGGTTAGATCTGGATGACAGGCCAAGACAGTTGGTTTGTTATAAGCATGGAAAAACAGCTATAACACAGTGGACTGTTGAAGAAAGAAAGAATGGTGTTACAAGAATCTACTTTTATCCTGTTACAGGACGAACCCATCAACTTCGGGTACATGCATCTCACCATATGGGACTCGATATGCCTATAAAAGGAGATGATTTATATGGTGTTCGTTCAGATAGACTTTACCTTCATGCTGAAAAACTTGAATTTACCCATCCGGTAACAAGTGAAAAAATCAGTATTGAATGTAAGGCTAATTTTTAATCATTTCTTAAAACCATTTAGCATTAAGTGCCTAAAAGAAAAATACGGCGCAACCGAATTGAATCACAAGTTCATCATTCTATTGATTTTGGATAATTACTTCCATGAGTCGATATTCAATTTTAGTAATTGTATTTATTGCATATATTTATTTCATCAAAACAAGTGTAACATGTCCGAATAGTTTCGAATTAATTTTTTTTCCTTTTTCCTATAATATAAAAAACATTTGACTGATATTGCGCTGATTTTTATGCCCCTGTCAAACCAATTAGATATTTTTTCAATGAATTATATTTTCATAACATTATTAGTATTTTTAGGTAGTTTATCCTGCGCCTTTACTCAAGCATCTATTGATCGAGGTTATTTTGAGAAAGAATTAAATAAAGAAAAGGGAAGCCAATATATCAGAAAGGCGATTGATTTTGGAAAGCAGGCGTTGGAGATAAATGACACTGATAATGCTTTATATTTCCTCGGTAAGAGTTTTGAGAAGGCCAAAAGTACCGGTCAGAAAGAAGCATCCGCTATTGTAGCTTACGAAGTAGCTTCGATTGCGGATCAATCATCTACGACAAATAATTCAGTGTCTAACTTTGTTTTGGATATGCTCGGTGAAATAACAAGATTAATAAATGATACGAAAACTCTTGCTAAAACCAATGAAATTGCTTCAAAATATCTTTCCAATAAGGATAAAAAAATATCAAAAAAGGCTAGTATAGTTGTTTCAGCTACTTCAGCTGCCAATGTAGAATATCAAAAGCAAGTCAAAGAACTTGAAGATTATCAGCAAAGTGCCAAGGTGGAGGAAACAGTAATAACCCAGAAGGCAGAACTTACGAATCTAAGCAGTGCAGTTGATAAACTCAAAGGCATACAAGATCTGCTTTCTACTAAGATGAACGTAAGCCAAGAATTGTTGAAAAATATGTCCAGAGAAAATCTTGAAAAAGAAGCAATGCTGGAAAAAAAACAGAGATTGATTGACTCAATAAGTTTTGAAGCCACTATTGATTCCATAATTATGGATTCAAACAGCATAGAAATAAAGCAAAAGGAATCTGAATTGAAGTTAAAAGAATCACAACGCAATTTGTTTCTTTCCTTTTTAGGATTTATACTTTTGATTTCAGGATTTCTTTATTACCGTTTTTCGCTTGCTAAGTCATACAACAAGCAACTGGAAGAAAAAAGGGCTATTATAGAAAAAGAGAAAAACAGATCAGATGAACTTCTATTGAATATTTTGCCTGAGGAGGTCGCAAATGAACTAAAAATTTCGGGAAAAGTAGCTGCGCAACACTATGCCACCACCACCATTCTTTTTGCAGATTTTGTTAATTTCAGTTATATTTCCAGAAAACTTTCTCCACAGGAATTAGTAAGTGACCTTGACTATTGTTTCCGGCACTTTGATGAAATCACTGGGAACCATGGGGTAGAAAAAATAAAAACTATAGGAGATGCTTATATGTGTGTCGCAGGGGTGCCTGTTGCAATGGAAAATCATGCAGAAGCGGCAGTCCATGTAGCCATGGGTTTTATTAATTTTCTTAAGGACTGGAATAAAGAAAGGGATAAGAAAAATCTTTTGCCATTTAATATAAGGTTGGGACTTCATTCAGGGCCGGTTTGTGCCGGCGTAGTAGGTACTAAAAAATTTGTATTTGATATATGGGGAGATGCGGTAAATATTGCTTCAAGAATGGAATCAAGTGCAGAACCAGGTAAGATCAATATTTCAGAAAGTACATATGACCTGGTTAAACATAAATTTAAATGTGAGCCCAGAGGGGCTATACTTACAAAAAATATGGGAGAACTGAAAATGTATTATATTCAAAATTATTAATCTGTAAAAGATTTGAAATATTCGATTGATATTTGTAAGAAATTGGACAAAATAGACTAATATATTTAGAAAAGGCATAATATTTGAATGAAGTTTACAAATTAGCTGATGTAGATAGATTTTTGACATGTTTTTATGATAGGATGAAAAAGGTTGATAATAAAGTTGGTTCAGTAAAAGAGAAAGAAAATTTTTAAATAATCATTAAAGAAGTTGTGGATATTCCAATTAAGTTGCGTCAGAATAAAGACAGGATAAAGGGGAGGTGTAACAAATAAGTTTTAAAAAATTAACTATGCAACACAAAGCATACTCGCTACAATCAAACGAAAGTGTTAATGAGATCAAAATCGCAGAATTATCCGATTTTATTTTGGATGAGTTATCTACCAAACTGCCTCCTAATCTGACATACCACAACAGAAGGCATACAGAATACGTCATAAAAACTGCCTGTTTCATAGCTGATCAGGAAAATATGTCAACAAAAGAAAAACTTTTGATCAGGACAGCCGCAATCATGCACGATACTGGATTTCTATTTACCTATTCGGAGCACGAAGTAGTCAGTTGTACATATTCAAGACAAGTATTGCCGGATTATGGATATTCTGAAGACGATATTGAGGAAATATGTACGATGATCATGGCAACCAGAATACCACAGAGTCCGGTAAACAAATGTTCAGAGATACTAGCTGATGCAGATCTGGAATATCTTGGAACCGATAGGTTTGAGCAGACCGGATTTAAACTATTTTTGGAATTAAAATCCAGAAATCCAGCTTTTGATGAAGACCAATGGAATAAAATTCAAATTAAATTTATGTCTGCACACCAGTATTTTACGCCATTTTGTAAGGAAAACCGCGAAGAAACTAAACTTCTACAATTACAAAAATTGAAAGAGATGGCATAGCGAAGTACCGCTTTGTATTTTCCCATTTTCATGACACCAGTAACAAACTATATTACCTGTAAAAAAAACAATGGATATGAAATATCTATGTTCCTTTGTACTTTTATGTTTGTATTCCGTCATTGCATACAACCAAAATCAACTTTCTGTACAGCAAGGGAATTGGGGCATGAAGTATTATGCTGATGGCGTCAGGATAAAAAAGTCGGAATTTGATTCATATCTGATGCAAAAAGATCCGGCACTTTACCGGATGTACAATTATGGTTCTTCAAATGTTACACTTGGCAATGTAATAGGCTTGGCCGGTGGTTGCTTATTGGGATGGAATATGGTAATTTAATAACCGGACGCTCCAAAAATTATACAATAGGCGCTATAGGATCAGGATTGATCTTAGTCACTATCCCGATACATGCTTCCGGATATAAAAAAATGAGGGAAGCAATTTTCATTCACAATTCATATCCATAAGACTGATCAAGGTCTTGTTACTAATCAGGTACCTTATGGTTTTGACACAATTTTTTTAACAAAACAGAACCATCAATTTACTCTTACCATATGTTAAAACTATTGCTATCGATAATCAACCCGTATAGGTGTGGGACTTGAACAGTCTCAAGTTATTATTTTTTACTTTTCTTGGCCAAAGGATTAAATTCAAGACACAAATTCAACCATTTTTGCAGATCTCCCTGGGTTTCAAGTCCCATCTCGTCAACAAAAATAAAGCCTTTCATGGGTTTTCCTGTGAAATTCATGGGCTGCACATGTGGCATTTCTAGTGCTTTATTGGCTTCTTCTTCACTGATCCTACATAGCAATAAACTTTGTCCTGTTGATTTGTCTATATGTGTACCACAACACATCTTCTCATCTACCATAAAACAAATACCACTAAACATTTTCTTTTCTGAAAAATCCACATGCATGCCAGAAAGGTTTTCCCTGATTCTTTGAGCCTGATTTTCGTCGTAAGCCATAGGTGTTTTATATGTAAAGATAAACTTATTTTATTTCCGTAAAATATATTTTTTGAATTTTTAATACAGGTGAGCATGCAGTAAAAAAAATAACTAAGTAAATTCCTTTAAAATCCATTACATTAGGTTAATACCCTTATAAATAGCTTTCATTAATTTCATGGGAAACTCCAATAATAATCATTAAAACAATACCGAAATTTGCCTTTCTAAATAATTCAGTATGAAATTCAAATTATTAATAATCCTGTTCTTTTCGGCTGCTTTGACTAGTTATTCTCAAGCTGTCATGGTGCTCAAGTCGTCAGGCAAAGTAGTCATAGGAGATACTTCGCAGATCAGTACACCCGGAGATTATAACCTTTATGTGCAGCATGGGGTATTAACAGAAAGAGTGAAAGTATCATTGAAATCAACGTCAGAATGGTCTGATAGTGCTTTTAACAATACTCCCGATCTATCTCAGGTAGCGGAGTCTATAAATAAAAGCAACCATCTTGTGGATATGCCTTCAGCTTCAGATCTGGTCAGAAACGGATATGAACTCAAGTCAATGGATGCCAGTTTACTGCAACAGATAGAATGGTTGTGGCAACATATGATAAGAATGGAGAATGAAAATAAGGTTTTGCAAGAGGAAATAAAAATTCTGAAAAATTCACTCTTAATCAAAAAGGATTAATAAATGAAATTATTGATTTGCTTTCTGGTCTCCTTTTTCCAATACTGTATTGTGTATAGTCAGCCTGATACTATAGTTCTTGGATATGGAGGTTTTATGGGCATGAGTGTGACTGCAAGCAGTAATGTATCTCAATCCTTAAATACATTAAGCCAAACTGGTTTTTTACCTAATGAGAATGCAGCTTCCAGATTTTTAAGTCAGGCCACATTGGGATACAATTATTTAGATATAAGTAATGTCACAACCAGTGGCCTTGAATATTGGATAGCAAATCAATTATCAAAACCCAGGGCTTTCAGTCTTGAAGCCAAGATCCGCGAATACCACAAAATGGTCATCGATTCTACAAGTTCACCTACTGCAGGTGCAAGCAATAGGTTATGGGATTATGCATGGTGGCAATATTTGATGACTTCAGATGATGCTTTAAGACAAAGAGTCGCTCTGGCTTTAAGCGAGCTTATGGTTATTTCGGAAAACTCTTCATTTAGTAATGTAGCCTATGCGACAGGTGTCTATTATGACAAATTATTAAATCATGCTTTTGGTAATTATAAAGATCTTCTAAAGGCTATCACATATAGTCCTTCAATGGGAATATACCTGACCTTCCTCAACAACCCGAAATCTAATCCGGCAATAAATCAGTTTCCTGATGAAAATTATGCCAGAGAAGTGATGCAATTATTTACTATCGGGACAGTAATGCTCAACGATGACGGCACTGTCATAAATGACATCAATGGTAATCCCGTACCATCATATGATAACAACGATATCATTGAATTATCAAAAGTATTCACTGGATTGACCTGGTCAGACCGAACCCAATGGAACAGAGGTGCGCTTAACGACACAAGTTACATTCATGATATGGTTATGTGGAATGCGTGGCATGAACCAGGGGTTAAAAATCTTTTAAACAGTTTTGTGATCCCAGACAGAAATCCGGTGGATGGAAATGCAGATGTAGCGGATGCCATAAATAATTTATTTAATCACCAGAATTGCCCTCCGTTCGTTTGCAGATTTCTTATCCAGCGACTCATTACATCAAATCCCAGTCCGGCATATGTGCAACGAATAACAAACATATTTAAAAATAATGGGCAAGGAGTAAGAGGCGACCTGGCTGCTGTTGTGAAAGCCATATTACTTGATTCTGAAGCCAGAGAATGTGGAAATGGGCAAAATGAACTCTATGGAATGCTGCGGGAACCGTTCATCAGGTATGTACAGATAAATAAGGCTTTCAATGCTTCGACACAAAGTGGCAACTATAGGAATGATATGAATTATGTATATCAATATACCGGTCAGCGGCCACTGGCTTCTCCTAGTGTTTTCAATTTTTTTCAGCAGGATTATCAACCTATTGGCCCTATTGAAGTAGCAGGCCTCGTGGCTCCGGAATTTCAGATTACGAGTGCTCAAACGATAGCTGGCTTCATAAATGGCCTTTACAGATGGATCATTTCCGGTGACATAGCAGATGAATATGATTTGTTCAGTAATGAAGTTGATGCAAATTATAGCGATGAGATTTCTACTTTAGATGTGACTCCCGAAAGCACGTTTACTGATAATGACAAACTTCATATTTTACTGGACAGACTTAATTTACTTCTGGCACAAGGGAACATTTCAGATGTATCCATAAATACTATTATCAAAGTAGTCAAGGAATTTCCAAATATGACTGAATTGGAAAAACAAGACAGGGTTAAACTGGCCATTTACCTTTTGATGACTTCTCCGGAATATTTAATAAATCGTTGATCATGTCAAAAATGAAAATAAACAGACGTCAGTTTTTAGGGGAAGCAAGCTGTGCAGCAGTCGGGTCTATGGCATTTCTAAATTCTGTTATAAATCTGGGTGCAATAAATACCCTTGTCGCACGACCTCACATACTGGCTAATGCGGGTGATTACAAAGCTATGGTTTGCATACTTTTGGCTGGCGGTTGTGATACGTACAATGTAATCGTTCCTACGGAAACGTCGGAGTATAATGATTATCTTGCTACACGAGGCTCACTTGCACTTAGTAAATCAGCCAATCCGGCTCAGCTTCTCCCTCTCAATTACACTAAAAATGGAAGGACCTATTCTGTTCATGCCGGGATGACAAAGGTGAGAGATATGTTTAATGAAGGCGACCTTGCATTTATGGCAAATATAGGTACGCTCATCGAACCCATTGCTGATCTGACTCAATACAATTCCGGTTTGAAAAAGATACCGTTGGGGCTATACTCCCATTCAGATCAAATTATGCAATGGCAGACATCAGTCCCCCAAAGCAGATCTGCTGTCGGAGTTGCTGGCAGAATAGCAGACTTGCTCCAGGATATGAACTCTATTCCTGAGATTTCTTTAAACATTTCACTTAGCGGAAAAAACAGGTTTCAGTCAGGAAATATGTACAATGAATATTCCATCGCCAATAACACGACTGCCAGCAATATAGGTTTTACTCCATTCCCAAGTTGGTGGAGTGATGCGGGCTATAAAAATGATATTAGAAACAAAGCAATAAAGAGTATGGCTGAAGCAGAGTATTCCAATGTCTTTCATAAAACTATAGGACTCCTTCAGAGCCAGTCAATGGATGCCATAGATAAATTCAGGGTTGCTTTAGAAAATATAGTGCCATTGAATACTGCTTTTTCGGGGACATCGCTATCACAGGATATGAAAAAAATTGCAGAACTGATCAGTGTAAAATCATTTCTTGGAGCAAAGCGGCAGATATATTATGTAACATATGGGGGTTGGGACCATCATGACAATGTCATCGGAAGTCAGGCTGCTATGCTTCCTGTACTGAGCAATGCCATGTCTGAATTTAATAGTGCAATGAAAGAGATAGAAATGCATGAAAATGTAGTGACTTTTACCATATCTGATTTTGCAAGGACGCTTACTTCAAATGGAAATGGTTCAGATCACGCCTGGGGAGGAAACCATATGATCATGGGTGGACCTGTATCAGGTCAAAAAATTTATGGCAACTATCCATCCTTGTCATTGAATAACAATAGTCTGAACCTGAGCACCAGAGGTAGGATTCTTCCCACCACATCGGTGGATGAATTCTATGCAGAATTAGCACTGTGGTACGGGGTATCACAAAATGATCTGAATTATATCTTACCCAATTTGTGCAATTTTTATTCTACTTCGGGTCCAGCAAATGTACCTGATTCATATATGCCGATAGGAATGTTTGCTTAATCCCGCAATTATTGAAAATGAAAATGTGTTTTTATTCTTATCATGACATGTGTCCTTTCTAAGTTAAATACACAAATATGTGTGGGCGATCCTGGCAAAGTTCAGTGGGAATGCTGGAATGGTTTGTATGCTGCAGAATTTTCTGAATTGTCAGCTTTGGAGTTTTATCCTCAGAGACCTGATATAACTCAGACATTATATAGCCTTAGTGCGCCGCCTAATTATGACAATTATATGGGGTGCAGAATGAGTGGATTTATTCATTTACCCGTGACCGATAGTGTCATTTTCAATATCACGGGCAATAGAAGGGCTAGATTTTTATTAAGCACCACCACTTCACCTAATAATCTGGTAATGAGGGCATCTGTACCGGATTGGACTAATGAAAATGAATATACAAAATACCCTGAGCAAACATCGGTAAAAATTAAACTTTTGGCAAATGAATACTATTATTTTGAGCTTGAATATGTTGAAGATTCAGGAAGTGATCACTGCCGGTTATACTGGAAAAACATCATCACATCAAACACTACCTGGAATATAATCACAGCAGCATATATCAATGATGTGGGTTGCAAACCCGCTCTATGTCCTAATCGGGGTACACCTTGCGATGATAACAACCCGAATACAACAGGAGAAACTGAAGACGGACATTGTCATTGCGTCGGTAAACCTGTCACTTCTAATACTTGTGTAGGGATAAGAAGTTTGATTCAAAGTTACCGATATAACGATATTGCTGGCTCTACACTCAATGATTTATACGCATCAGCTAACTTTCCTGCTATACCCAATACAAGTTCGGTATTGCCATGGTTAGGAACCAAATCGGAATCTCAGGTCAGTAATGTCGGTGATATGGTACAGGGATATCTGACTGTGCCGGTGACAGGTAATTACAAGTTTAATGTGACAGGAGATGATATGGCGATTCTGTTTTTAAGCAGCGATCACAATCCTGACAACAAACAGGCCCATCAAATGCTGGTCTCCGGATGGACATATATGACGGAACATAATAAATATATCTACCAGTCCACTTCAAACATTTATCTCGAGGCTGGTCAATTTTATTATTTTGAACTCAATCACAAAGAGGGAACGGGGAGTGAGCATTTTGGAGCATTTTGGCAAACTCCTTTTAGTCCGCCGGGTGTCTGGAAGCGAATTCCGTCATATTATCTTTATGATTACGGCTGTGACATAGCATGCATTCCTCAGGGTACAATATGTGATGACGGCAATCCTTTTACAAATAATGACCAGTATAATGGAAGCTGTGAATGTGCAGGTACGCCATGCAGCGGACCTGATTGCGATAGCCCTTTGGCAAATTATGTTCCTTTTGAAAAATGCGGTCTTACAGATCAGCTTGCTAATAATCCGGCCAATAACTGGCTTTCATGCCAGGTAATAAATAATCCTAATCCGGACAGAAACAGGAGTCACTGGATTATGTATGATCTGGGCGTTAGGCACCAACTGATCAGTGCACATATCTGGAACTACAATGTCCTGAATCAGGTAGGAAATGGATTTCAGGGGGTATCTGTTGATTATTCTACCGATGGAGTATCCTGGGTTGGTGTTGGGCAATATAATTGGCCATTAGCTACCGGTGAATCAGGATACGGTGGTTTCAACGGACCGGATCTTTCGGGAATTTATGCCAGATATCTGCTCATTACATCAATGGATGATACGACAACATGCCGGGGATTAGGGAAAGTGGCATTCAAAGCTGTGGTTTGCCCACCTGATGGTACTCCCTGTGATGATCAAAACCCTCTGACTATCAATGATGTGTACAACTCGTGCAATTGTGTCGGCCAGAATTTTCTAAAAAATGAGTGCAATGACACAAATCTTGCTTTGGGTAATGTGATGTTATACACAGACGTGTTTTCGGCAGTCCAGTACGTAAATGCAGTCAGTACCATTTCGGAAAATAATAAAGTAAGCTTTATAGGAGGCAAATCAATCATACTGGAACCAGGCTTTAAAACACAACCAAATGCTATTTTCCTTGCATCAATAGATACATGTGAGACCAATGCTGTTTCTGAAATGGCGCGTACATCGAACCAATCTGATATAATGAAGTTACAAGAAGAGTTTGACCTTATGCTGATATCTGTGCCGAATACTGATATGGTTGACATTCATTTCAATGTTAAATCTCCTGGAAAAGTAGTATTAAAATTAACAGGAATAAACGAATTATATACCTTAGTGGACAACGAATATCAAAGCAAAGGTTTCTATCGCAAAAGAATAAGGACAAAAAAACTTATTGATGCGACTTATCTGGTGACTTTGCAAACATCCGAATCTGTCATATCTGAAAAACTGAGCATAGAGCTAAATAAGGCTATGAAGTAATTTCAATCATAAAGTAATTATTTTAGTATATGCTTACAAAAGATCAAAATCAAGTAATTTTTTGATTGAAATTATCACCTAAACAATCCCATTATAATTACAAATAATTGTTAAGTGATTGCGACACAGATAGAAGCGCTTTTGAGTTTTTATAGCAACTACTATGGATTTAGAAAAAGGTAAGATGTGTGTGTTCCACGGGCACGTAAAAGAATTAACAATATACTATTAAATTACTTTGGCCATAATATTGACCGATGGATAAGAACAAGATTTTTTGGCATTGCTAAATGATGTATTTCATTATGTTTGGATTACATTTACTCCCTAAATGAATTCTGAAAAGGCCTGAGCTGTAGAAATTTAAAATTCAGGTTTTCAAAAAACAGCCAAACAGGACATAAAAATACTCCCAACAATGAATCAATCTTATGACATCATACTTTTTGGAGCTACCGGATTTACAGGTCAGCTCATAGCCAGGTACCTTTCAGAGCATGCCGGAGATGAGCAAGTCAGGTGGGCCATAGCAGGGCGTGATAAAGAAAAGCTTTTAATGGTCAGGGATTCTTTAAAAGGCGTTTTGCCGGAGATCATAGTGGCTGATATTAAAGACAATTCTTCCCTTATTGGCATGACTTCACAGACCAAAATAGTGATGAATGCAGTCGGTCCATTCAATTGGTATGGGCGCAATGTCGTCAGTGCCTGTATTGAAACGAAGACCCACTATTTGGATATTACAGGAGAGCCTTCTTTTATTGCTGATATTTATAATAATTATTTCGGAATAGCAGTTGAAAATCAGAGTTGCATAGTTAACTGTTGTGGATTTGATAGTATTCCGGCTGATTTTGCGGCTTGGCTTACGGCAAAGAAGCTTCCACTCAACGAACCTAAGATATTAAAGGGTTTTGTCCGTACGAATGCTACTTTTTCAGGAGGGACACTCACTACAGCCATAGAAGCACTTCACATGGAAGTCAAAAGGAAATCCATCAAAACCAGGATCAAGAGACACCCTGATGCGCCCAAGATACCCATTAAGATTCATTTCAGTGATGAAATAGGTAGTTGGGCTATTCCTATGCCGGTAGTAGATCCGCATATTGTCAAGAGAAGTGCATATCGGATGCCGGAAGAATATGGTGTGGCGGTGACATACGCACAGTTTTTTGTTAGATCTACATTGGGAAAGGTTATTAAAACTGTACTACCTATTGCTGCAGCCATGTTTCTGGTGAGATTTAAGAGATTCAGAACTAAGCTATTTAATAAATTTAAACCTGGGACAGGACCTTCGGAGCAAAAAAGAGCCGGAAGTAAATTTGAAATCATCTGCTTTGGTAAGACCAAAACAGCTGAAGCTGTAACTAAAATATCAGGTGGTGATCCGGGATATAATGAAACGGCAAAAATGTTTTCTCAATCTGCCTTTACCCTCCTTGACAAGGTAAGAAATAACACCATAAAATACGGAGTACTCACCCCTGTTGAAGCCCTTGGAATGCAGCTGGTAGATAGACTCAGGAAGGAAGGAATCAGTATAAATTAACTATGAATATTAAGTATATTTTGAATAAAGTGCTCTAATCTTACTTGCAAGTTTATGGTCTTTATCGGTGACCACATTTCCGGCATCGTGGGTACTGAGAGAAATATGTACTTTATTGTAAGTATTTGACCAGGTAGGATGATGGTTCATTTTTTCAGATACTATCGCAACTTCTGTCATAAAAGCCCATGCTGTGATGAAATCCCCAAAAGTAAATGTGTATCGCAATGCATTATTTTCTTCTTTCCAGTTCATTTTCCTTTTTTCTTTCAACACGCAGGATAAGCAATAGTTTTTTAATGGCAAATGAATTTATCTGTTCAACCCGTCCATGGTGAGCTTTAATCCAATAGTAGTAAAGTTTTTGACTGCCCGGGCTGCTTTTTCTACCATGATATCTACTGCATCCTGCTCTTCCTTTTTCCATTTGCCAAGGACATAATTGACTTGTTGACTTGGGTGGAAATCTTTGCCAATACCCATTCGTAGCCGTATATAGTTGTTATGCCCAAATTTCTCCTGAATATCTTTTAGCCCATTGTGTCCACCATCACTGCCTTTGTCCCTGAGTCTCATTTTTCCAAGATCAAGATGCATATCATCGACTATAATCAATAGGTTTTCAGGACCGATTTTATGTTTGTCGGCCCAATATTTTACGGCTTTACCGCTACGGTTCATGTAGGTCGATGGTTTTAGTAGAATGAGTGTTCGTCCCTTGAATTTAATTTCTGTCAGGTCGCCGAGAGTGTCATTGTTGAAATGCACACCAGCATCTTTTGCCAACAAGTCTAAGACATTAAAACCAATATTATGTCTGGTGTTATCATATTCAGAGCCCATGTTACCCAGGCCGGCTATCAGGTATTTCATAGGGTCTGAAGGAGTGTCTGTTTTTTTAAAAAAATCTAATATTCGGTCAAACATGGTTGCAAAATTAGTAAAACCAAGTTTAATACCAACATTTATTCCTTGATCAGGTATGTTATGGGTCCAATCAAGTATATTTCAACTCTCGATAATGGTATTTCCCGATAGTCTTGTAAATAACGAAGGGGCTATTATTAAATAAACATTTTAACGAAAAGACCAATATTATATTGACCCTAAATGCTTGTTAATCAGAAAGAAATTGTTCTGATAAAGTTACTTTCCGATTCTTTGAGTTTCAATTTATGTACTAAATATGGTTATTTATTGAACGGTCTTTTTTTATTGTCCAGGGCTATTTGTAATCCGTATGTCTTTGGGACTGGTTATGAACATTTTTACAATGTGATTACTATTGCCATTTTCGTTTTGCCCAAGAGTATGTAAGGTCTATTATTTCAATATAATCTTCCTGAGTAAAGATATCTGTCCCAAATGATAATAACTGTGTTCAATGACTCCTTCAATATTTCTAAGATAGCTCCCATATTTTTCATCTACAAATGGTTGATCCAGCATATTATCATCCAATTGTTCCACTTTTTCAGCAAAGTTCTCCGAATTGATTAAAAAATCATTGACCAATGCTTTCCAATCATCTTCAGATTTAATTTCAGGAAGGTCAAAACTGTACTTGTCTTTAATTTCAAGTTTACCGGCGTTAAAGACATTCAATATTCCGGCCAAATAATAATTTATATGGAATACCAATAGAGCAATAGTGTTAAGATTTTCTACTTTTTGAATGGACTGTTGCCAGTTTAGTTCTGTTATCTGTTCCTTGAAATTGGTGTTGGCAATCCATATTCCATTGAGAAGAACTTCCCGAAGCCTGACAGCAAGAGATTGTGATCTAGTCATTTTTAATGTCTGGTTTTATATTGTCTTGGAAACTTCTGCTCATGTTTATAAATTTATTTTAATATTAAAGGTCACATGGAATCCCCATGATTTAATCATAATGGTTTGTGATGTTTGCATCATGGGGATTTCATTATTACACTTTACTTCTTCTCATATTTTAACCCAAAGCCAAATTTAAACAAAGGATTTTCGGAATCATACGGAACGTCAGTTTTTTGTTTGTAAACAGCTTCCATAGAAGATGGTAATTCAAAGGGTAATTTCCCGATTGGCTCTGCATTTCCAAAAAGGATTTCGCACACTGATTTATCACTTGATCCGTAATCTGCGATGACTGCCATTGCAGATTTTGTTATTTCTGGGATTACGGTAGGTCTGTCTAAATAAATATTAACAATAGTCGGTACTTTTTTTAACAATTTTAGAATTTTCTCTTTTTGTTCTCCCTTTGCTTCAAAAGTCGCTTAATGGATTTATCAATTCGTTTTTCTGATAATTTTCCATTCCGGACTAATTCTACAACTAATTCCGGTCTGTGCTCACCACCAAATTGATCACATCCGGCTTCTATTACTCTCAATACCCGCTCAGCCGAACTTAAATTTTCAACACCATAAGCTCTGGCTTCCCAAATTACGCCTGGCCCAAATGGTAAATCAGTAATTAATCCCCAATCGGTACATACTACTCCGTCGAATTTGTACTTTTCTCTTAACAGGGTAGTAATGATTGTTTTGTTATATGACATAGCCACATTTTCGTCTGTTTGGTCTGTTGGAACACCATAATATGGCATAATGGCAGCTGTATTTGCTTTAAGTGCAGCTTCAAATGGTATGAGGTGGTAATTAAAATTATTTCCCGGATAGATTTGCCCTTTCTGAAATGAAAAATGGGGATCTAATCCTTCTTTTTGCGGACCACCTCCGGGAAAATGTTTAGTCATACATGCCACTCCTGTATTTAAATTTTTACCTTGCAATCCATCAATATATGGCTTTACCAATCGGGCAGTTAATTCTGCATCTTCGCTAAAATTTCCGGAAATCCTTGCCCAGCGAGGTTCTGTCGCCAGATCAATTTGAGGATGCAAAGCCTCTCTGATGCCTATAGCAAGGTATTCTTTGCGAACAATATCTGCGAATTCAGCAACTAATTTTTCGTCACCAATAGCAGCAAAACCCGGCATTTCACAAAACTGACTAAATCCTGTAGATGGCATGCTGATAACATTTTGACCAAGATGATGGCGAGGGTCCGAAGCGATAGTAACAGGAATACCCAACCTTGTTTTTTCAGCAATTTGTTGGACATTGTCATACCATTTGGCAAAAATACCCGGGTCATCAGGAATAGTAAAAATATTAAAATGTGTCATTTTAAATTTATTCATATTTTCAGCCACTGATGTCAAGCCGACTGCAAATCCTTCAAGCCCTTCTTTACCGTCTGGTTTTGCATCCTTACTAACCGGAACACCATCAATAAACATCATACCAGCTTTTTCTTCCAAATTCATTTGGCTCAGCAAATCTTCAACCCTGGCAGCAACGGGCTGACTTGCATCTTCATAGATGTCCAACTTTCCATTCTTGTTCAAATCTCTGAATAGCCTTCCTTCTTTTTCAAGTATCACCTGAGATTTAATATTGACAATGTCTGATAATTGATTCTCCTTATTACCTGATTTGGACTGATTACAACTCAAGGAAAGAGTAAGTCCAACTATGATCAAAATTGATTTATTCATTTATTTATTTTTGATATTCATTAAATTTTGAAGGCCATTAATTTCTTGCTAAAACCTTTGGTTTTCAAATCAAATTTAATATGAATTGTTATATTTTGAATTATTTCTCACAAATTTTATTTTTATTGACTTAAAATCAACGTTTATAAACCAAACTTTAAATAAATTATACCATTTAACTCGCTAAACTGACTAATGTTTTATGTTTAGATCTATAAACTCCTGATTTACAACTAATTTAAATTTAAAATACATTTTTATAAAACAAATGCAGAAGAGTAATCTATATGTGTGCATTGTTTCATTATCGTCAAAATTAAACTTCAGGTAGGATAAAGGAAGTAATCCTATTTAGGAAGATTACTCAATAATGGAAAGGTAAGATGAGACAGGATTATTTACAGTCTCTGCCATCCAATTACGGGTTACTGATTTCTCAATTGAACATCATGTTGGCGGTTACAATGATCAACTGGTTTGTGAGACTGAATTTATTATTTTTTCCAATTTTGCAGCCGGTCAAGATATAGATAAGATTCTACAAATTTTCTATGCTCCTGACTTGTCATTTTCTCTAATAAATTTAATGCTGAGACATAGCTGGCCAAATTTCCATTTGAAGAACTGAATTTTCCATCTTCTACGTAAGTGACCAAACTATCATTTTCTACCAATAATTTAGGAAAATCCTTCTGTAACTGTTTTCCACCACCTATCCAGGTGACTATTTTTTTCCCATCAGCTATCCCTGATGCACCGATCAGCTGAGCACCTCCACAATTACTCACCACATATTTGGCTTCATTATTTTTATCTGCCACAAATGAAACTATCTTGTCATTGTGAACCTGAGCATACATATCATAGGCACTCGGAACAAAAAGTGCTTCCAGCTTTGGGCAATTTTCAAATGTATAATCGGGGATGATTCTGATTCCTTCTTCTGTTGTGATTGGACTTTGAGTTTGAGCGATCGTCACTACATTAAAAAGTTGTTTTCCCGCTTCTGTCGGCTTTGAAAAAACATCAGAAGTAGCTATTACTTCACTTTGGAGAACACCATTATACATTAACAGACCAATGGTAGGCAAATCTGACCTGAATGGTTTAATGTATTTTGGAATAGAATCCTTGCCGGATTGAGTATCGTTCGCATTTAAAATATTTGATGCCGATTTTGAGTTTTCTGAGTTACAACTGGTCAGGAAGAAAGCTATAAGAAGCATTAATAAGATTTCTGATTTTGTCATAAATTAATGTTTATACTTGTTTTAATCTTCAAATTCTGATCTGAAAAATTAACACAATGCTCTCAAAAATGATTTCAAAATATGATCTTAAATAGATTCAGATTTGAATTTATTTCTGAAATTGGTTTATAGTTTGTAGCTATACCCAAGTCTTATAACCTGTGTTTCGTAGTAGTCGTCACTCGTATAATGGAAATCTTTTCCCTTGATTTCTTTTTTGATTGTCATGGTATTCAACAAGTCTGTGGCATTAAAAAATAGTTCTCCCTTCCCTTTTTGTATTACTTTTTTCAAACCGAGATCTAAAGAGAAACGGGATTTTATCTTGCCTTGCGGTATAATGTCCGGGGCTAAATAAATGGCCGTCAGCTGTGCATCTATATTTTTCGGAAAATGAAAAGTATTGTTCAATTTGAAGTTTCCGGAATAAATATCTTCCTTATCAGCGGTAAATGTATTTGTTACCGGATACTTATTGACCACGCTAAATCCATCAATCTGATTCCTGTAGGCGTTCACATTTATATTGAATGAATATAGTTTGGATATTTCCTGAGTTAAGATCATTTCTATACCGGAATTATAGCTTTTATTTGCATTCTGGAATATAGCATAAATGATGTTACTTCCCGGCACAGTACTTGAAATTCTTGTGATGGTTCCATCAGCAAATCTGTGATAAACAGCACTGAAGAGACTTCCTTTACCCCATATTGCTTTGTGGCCAAGTTCTACAGAATTGGTAAATTGGGGTTGCAAAGCCGGGTTGCCCACTTTTATGATTTCTGCATCGTCATATTTTGGAAATATTCTGATATCCACTTCATTCGGTCTATCGACTCTGCGGTTGTAAAAAAGGGATATTTTATTATTGTCGTTGATTTTGTATGCCAGTCTCATATTTGGAAATGGCTGGGTATAATTGTAGCCATCACTTTTGTAAACAACGTGATCCGGATTGACATCATACTGGATTCTGACATACTCTACTCTCAATCCCAGTTCTGCCTCCCATTTTATGTTTTCAAAAATATAATTTCCATACAAGGCAGGAATTAATTCTTTGTAAGTGGCCCAACCACCAGCACTCACATCTAAAACAGAGTTAGCCCCAGGTATAAATTGCATATTGGTCGGAATATTTCTGTTGCGCAGTTTAATTCCGGTCTCTACACGACCATATTTTAGCGGTTTGATATAGTCCACATTGAAATCATACACTTGTTCATCTGACAAAAGCTTAAATGCATCTGTTCCCGTTGAAGCAAACATATAGTTGTCATAAAAATATTTTTCATCTTCTCTGTGGAAAGTATAATTGAAACCAACGTTGAGCAAATGGCCCGGTTCTTTATATTTGTGTTGAAAGTTGGCCGTAGCCATGACTGTAGTTTTTAGTTCATCTTCCAAAAACTGCCATAGTCTCCGTCGCTGCGTAATATCCGCATTAAAAAATGGTTGATCCCCACGATCTATTATCTTTTCACTTCCGAATAATCCAGAGATGGTAATAGAATTTTGCTCATTTATGGAATAGTCAATTCCCGATTTTAATGTAGTAAAGTGAGTGTTTCTATTTCTTTTTAATTGAGAATTGATCACATCGCCACTATTGTAAGTACGGGTTACAAATTCGTTTTTGTTGAGAGTCTCAGTGTATAAATAGTCGCCTTGCAAAAAAGCATTGACTCTATTTTTTCTGTAATTTAAAGATAGACTTGGATTGATTTTGGGTGTAAAAGTATATTGAGGCCGGATCGTCGGCAAATTTTCTTTGCGTACCCACAACGCACCTAATCCACCGGTGAAGCCCACTTTGCCATTGAAGCCATCCTTCTTGTTTTTCTTATAAAGAATATTGATAATTCCTGCATTGCCATTTGCATCATATTTGGCTGAAGGATTATTGATAATTTCTATTTTCTCAATAGCAGAGGCCGGTATATTGTCCAGGCCTGTTTGATTTCCAAATCCCGTCAAAGCAGTTTGCTTGCCATCGATAAGGACAGTCACTTTATCATTTCCACGCAGTTGAACTTTGCCATCCTGCACTGTTACGCTTGGCAGGTTTTGCATCACTTGCAGTACTGAACCGCCACCCTGACTTATATTTTCTTCAATGGAATATGTTTTTTTATCCATTTTAGCATTCACTTCATCTAGTTTTGCAGAAACGACCACTTCATCCAGGGTTTGACTTACTGATTCAAGTTCTAAGGTAGCCAAATCCAGAAATTCGGAAAGCATTCCAACGAAAACAGGTTGCTTTGTGGTCATATAGCCTATGAATGAAATTTCTAAAAAATACTTCTCCGGCTTTATGTTTAAAAGTTTAAATCGCCCTTCCTCATCAGTAACTGTTCCCGTGATAAAAGCACTGTCTTTGCTTGACTTTAAAACTACATTTACGTAAGATAAAGGAGTTTTGTCTGTTTTATCTTTGATCATTCCCGACATGGTTACAGAATTGATTTGCCCAATAGTCGTGGTAAGCTGTAAGCACATAAAAGCAATAATCAATAGTGATTGCTTTCTTGCAGAATCAGTCATTTTCTTTGCCTTGCTTTAGGCCCACTTTGATAAAGTTTCCGTTACTGTCAAACATCAGATCTTTGCCTTTAATTTCTGCTTCGAAGGTTATATTTCCAATTGCATCTGTGATTTTTGCAGCCTCCTTTATTTTTTGCCCATCATAGTTTTTATCGACATACTCTTTCACCTGTACCGGCAAAGAATCTGGATTGATTTCAATTTCAGTTTCAAGAATACTTCCATTGGCATCCAATAAAACAGAATACTCTGAATCCATCGATTCAAAACCCGCTTCATAGTTTCCGTTTTCATTTTCCCACTTTACTTTTTTTACGTCAGGATATAGGGCTTTCAACGCTATTTTCACGGTAGCCGGAACGTCTTTTTCCTGCATTTTAGGCTCATTATTGCAAGAGAGGATCAATATTGGCACCAAAAGAATTAATAAATGTTTCATTTTAAGATTTTTATATATTTTCGAAAGAATAATTCAATTTTACCGAACATGTAACCAATTAAAGTAAATTTATGTTTCAATTTTTTTAGTCATAACCAATTAGTAATTGTTGACTATTCTTTTATTTTTGTTCCATTTGTATTGATGTGTCCAATAAGACAGCTTCATTGAAAGGATACCTATCCCTGCACCAACTAATACATCGCTGATAAAATGTTTATTATTAGCCATGCGCAATATTCCTACGGATGAAGCAATACCGTAAGAGGCATAGGGTATCCACGTATATTTATACTGGTACTCCTGACTCAAAAAAGTAGCTGCAGCAAATGCCTGAGCAGTATGCCCTGAAGGGAAGGAATTATAATTTGAGTAATCAGGTCTTTGAATATGTGTAGTGTGCTTCAAAAGTTGTGTTACTGCTATCATGCATAACTCACCTTTGATGAAAATGGCAGTCCGATTTTGAATATCAGTGTACGATTCTGACCCAAAAACATCCAGACCATATGCAATTACCACAGGGCTGTATTGGAGAAAATCATCCACATTGGTGCTGAAATCTGACCAGCGCTGGTTTCTTTCAGCTACTATTTTATTTTTTAATGATTTCGGTCCATTTCCGTTTAAAGTTAGTCCTGCAAGCATCAAAGTGGCAGGAAGTATAAGCTGGGGATACCTAAAACTTCCTTTGTCTTGTAAATTTTGCCCTATAGTATCCTTTTTGGAGATAATATTTCCACTTGCCATTTGAGCAAAACACAAGAGTTGATTCATCAAAAGCACTAAAACTACTATCCGCCTCACTATATAAAAAAAAGTTACATTAATAATCTTAAGAATATTTTAAACTCAGGACATGAAACGGAAAATAATAGAGGTTTGTTTTGTAAATACTAAGACGGACTTATTATTAGTTATATATTTATGTTAGGTAAAATATTTATTTATCCAGATTTTAATATGGGTTTAGTGAATAGTTTTGAACTGGTCTTTTACCAATAATTAATTGAGTCATTTGGCAATTTTTTTTTGATTTAAGTAAAATTAACAGGTAAAAATGAATACTTTCTTAAAAGTGATTCGATTAGTGTGTGTTATTTTGTTGCCTTTTTTGACGAATGGTCAATCAAATTTTCAATCAATTAGTTTGATAAGTGAATACGGCCATATTTTTTCAACTAATACATTTGTGGCAGGGACCAATGCAGTTGGTAAACCGCTTTCAAATTATACAGCTTTTGCGGTCAATGCTTCATGGAATTTCAAGAAAGGCAGTGAATGGAATGAAGTATATTCAAATCTGGTGTATGGAGTTGGCGCTTATGGGGCAAATTTTCCTGACAAAAAAGAAGTGGGTGTGCCACTTGCATTGTATGGATTTGTTCAATCGAATATCACTAAAATCGGACTGTTGGATTTGAGATATGAGATAGATTTAGGTATGGCTTTCAACTGGCGGTATCTCGGTATATCGAATACAAATAATGTGGCTGTTAGTTTGCCGCGCACAGTCTTTGTCGATTTTGGTTTGATGCTGGATTGCCCTATTTCAAAAGATATTATTGTTGGGTTCGGAACAGGTATCTCTCATTTTTCCAATGGCGGTACCAGAAGACCGAATGCGGGAATAAATACATCTACTTTTAAAGGATCGATCAAATACTCCTTAAATCCTTATCAAACCAAGACTGGAGTTTTGCCTCCGTTTGAACCAAAAACACAAGTTGATCTGGCTATATTCGCAGGTTATCATAATTTTCAAGCTACTGCAGAGGATTTACTTCCTGAAGAATTGTTTGAAGGTGTAAATGCTAACGTAGCTGGAGTATATGCAACACTTAATAGAAAAAATTCCAGAAAATCTAGATTTGGCATTGGGTTAGGAGTCACTTATGATGAAGGATTGACTACTCAGGTTGGAAAATTAAATGGCGAACCTTTCAAAATTAAAAAGAAGGGGGTAGAGAATATCGAAGCGAGTGCACACTTGTCATATGAATTTACTGTTGGAAAGGTTTCGATGTTATTGCAGCAAGGAATATATTTTTATAGGAGGAATAATAATATCCTAGCCCCACCTCAATACCACAGATTGGGAGCAAGGTTTAATTTTCATGAGAATTTATTTGTCGGAGCAAGCTTAAGGGCATACGAATTTAAAAAGGCTAATTTTATAGAATATACGATTGGTCGCAGATTTTAGTGATTGAATTACTGTTATGGTGATGCTAATTTACTGAATTTTGCAGATCGAATTGATAAAAGGATTACTCATTTGAGTAGGTTAAACAATGTCCATCATCGAATGGAATCCTAATTTCAAGTATATGCAAATCGCGACACCTTATTTTTCAATATCGGATCATTCATTATTTCAATTCCACTTTATTTATTTTATGGTGAGACATCATAATCAAAATTACCATTAATATTATGGAGACGACGGATGCTTTTAATGTTCCTAAGTCCAATCCGCCTTTTGAAGTGGGTTTTGTTAAAAAATCTCCAAATGTTGCACCAAATGGTCTGGTAAAAATAAATGCTATCCAAAAAAGTATTATTTGATTTATTTTTGTGAAATAATGGAGAAATATAATTAGTACAATAATTCCTGCAGTCACTAAAGCTCCATTTAAGTAACTTAACCCTATCACATCGCTCAAATAATCACCAAAAGCTGTACCCAGACTATTAGAAAGAAGCACCGCTACCCAAAAAAAAATTTCTTTATTTCTATCAAAAATTGGATAAACACTGAGTGTCTTGAATTTTTTATACCACAAAATTAATGTTAAAATCAGGAAAGAACATAAAACCAGACTGCCCATCGTATATCCTAAATGTAAGCTTCTATCTGAGAAGTCTGATATTTCAGTGCCCAAAGTTGTGGTAGCTATAATAACAAGCCAAAAGCAAATCGGGTGGTATTTATTGATGGATAGTTGGATGGCTAGAACTATTATGAAAAAAGCTAAGGTTATACCCATCCCAACTAAATATCCAAGGCCCAAAGTCAATGATATAAAGTCACCAAGCGTTTCTCCAAGGGTTGTAGCTATTATTTTCATAAACCAAAATAATAGAGATATTTCTGCTACTTTACTCAAATTGATATCCAGGTTACTCATTTTTTATTTTGATTGAAATAATTTCATAACATATTAGTTCTAGAAATAATATTAAAATATTTGCAGCTTAATAAACCTGAAGATAAAAACATTGAATAGTCAATTACTACAAACTAATGTACAAGAGTAAAATTAGTAAATTCTTTGTGAAATATTTTAAAAAAAAGAAGAACAAGGTGAAAGTTAAAATTATATTGAATAGCCAAGTCGATCTAATAAAAATTTAGGAAACCTGAAGAGGGTAAGAATATGCCGTTGAACCAATTTTTCGTATGCACCAAATTTAGCTTATAAACAGTATTTTATCATATTAAAAATTGGTCGCTGCTATAAATCCGGGAGAAATCGGACGAGAGATTAATAGCGGATAATACATTTTAACGTGTTATGCCCATTACAAATTTAGATATTATCTATACTTCTGTACAGCACAAAAGTAAGGCAACATGAAATCAAGGTATATAAAATATAATGCAAGCAAAATGCATAATTTAACAGATAAACAAGGGGTAGGCCTTTCTCGATACAACCCAATAAATGGTTAACCTTATGGCCTTTATCAATCTCCACTCATCTGACAATATTTTAAAAATATTTCAGACTACTTTTATTCAGCCTTCAATTTATTAACACAAGTATTTAGATCAAATACAGGACATTTTAAAGATCGGCCTTTCATTGATATATATTTATTGTCAGGGATTTATTCAATTAAACCATAACCGATATGATCAGTTGCGGTCTATTTGATCAATGGCTTACTATTAATTTAAAGAAATCATGGTCAGCTTGAATTATATATATTCCACTGGGCAAGGCTTCCGTTGAAAATTCAGTAATATTTGCTTGATTGATTACCAGCTGTCCAAAGGCATTGAATATAATTAACCGCTTGATTTCCGACGAAAAAATCATTAAATTGTTATATGGATTGTGGTATGCTTTTAGCGGAATTCTCTCAGATGAATTTTGAATAGCAATGATTTTTGAATAATTGTCATTACCATTAATATCAATTTGATTTAACCGATAATAGTGAATTCCTGAAAGAACATGGTTATCAGTAAAGGAGTAATTAATCTTAGTGCTTGAAGAAGTGCTTGCTTTTAGCTCACCTATTTTTTTAAAATTGTACCCATCAAAACTTCTTTCGATTACAAATTTATCACTATTATTTTCTGATGAAGTTGTCCAAGTTAGATTGTGATTTCCGTTTTATTATATCCATTAAAGGAGATGAATTCGACAGGTAAAAGCAACAGGCTGGTAAATTGGGCCCTATATATTTTTTTTGCTACAACAACGTGGTCAAAGTATATATCGTTATCCGAAGGATATAATGAGTTATCTGTTGCATAATTTTTTAACCAAATATAATTGAAGACTACCGCTGGATTACTTCTCCATCTGAAGCCTTCGAAAGGGCTCCCGATTCCTTCATTAAAATCGGCTTGATTATATGAACCGTTAGGAAATCCTTTTCCATAGTGTCCTATTAGTTGTCCATTAATCCATAATTTTAATTCTCCCGTACTATCAGTTACTGGATTATTGAGTTTTATCATAACTTCAATACAATTCCAGGCATTCATATCAAGTGAGGCGGATGAACTAGGGCTAACAATTCCGTTTCCATAATATATGCCGGCATTAGGAGCCGTGGTTAAAGGTTTCATCCCCATCCAATAATTATAAAAACCGAATTTTGAAAAATTTTTCGCAAAATGAGTTGCCGAGTCTCTGATTTCTGTTCCAACAACAAAAGCCGAGTCGCCACTTGTAGGTATTGTCCTTCCCGGAGTAATACAGTTCCCGCAAAAATTTGCAGGATTAGTACCACCCATCCAGACTCCACTGTGATGGAATGTATGAGCATTATTATATTTCACATAGTATCTTACGAATATTGAGTCACTAATTCCTGGAAATGACATACGAATACTTGCATCTTCGTACGGGTCGGTTAGCGAACTGCTATTTTCAGATGTTGTCAATTTAAGGGACTGATTTCCATGACTGCCAGCGGGAACTGTAGAACCAAATGTTATATGTGCTAACAAAGGAGATGTCTGATACTTATAGGATGGTGGCACAGAAGAAAGCAGGGTGCTGATAGAATTTTGTTCAAACATTTCAGCAAAAATTACATCAGGATCAGTTTGAATTAAACTGTCGTGCGGATAGTTACTGGCAATCTGAGCTTTTAAAGAAGGAAGCTGGCCAATAAACAAAAACAATACCAATAAACCGGAGAATTTAAATATAGATTTGGTGATCATATTATATAAAATTTTAATTTACATTTTTACAAATTTTTAACCTTGCTTTTATACATTGATATCATTTACAAAATGATTTACCGAATTTTTCAGCAACTCTGGATTTATCAGTCTTCAATTAGATATTAGAGAAAATTGAAAACCTATTGGTGCTGGCAATATAAACATGAAGCCTATTCCAAATACATATAAGTGTTTAGAATATGTGTAATTTGTTAATTGTTAAATATATGAACGGTTTTATATATAAATCACTCTTTGGGGATAGTACTTTTAAAAAAGTTAATGTTATTTTCATGATAGCGGCATACACCATTCAATGTACCAAACCATATGCCACCTTCATTGTCTTCTAAAATTCCGAAAAGCATCCCATTTTCCTTCCAAATCTGAGAGGAAATAGACCCCTCGTTCAATGATTTTTCTTCGTACTTTGAAAGCAACCAAATACGAGTATTGTCCCCTTCAGCACTAGTCCAGATATTTCCTTTACGATCTTCAAAAATATACCCTGAAAAATTAGTTTTTAAATTGACAAATGTATTTCCATCAAAACGCCAAAGACCATCACTTCCCCCAAGCCATATATTGTCCTTTTTGTCTATTATAAGAGAGCGTACATTTTTGAAAAAGGCTCCTTCATTATTTAAAATTTTTGTAAATATTTTACCATCATATTTAGATGCTTCACCGCGGGTACCAAACCAAAACGCTCCTGTTTTGTCTTCAATGATAGAATTAACATCATTGTTGGCGAGTCCATCAGTGGTTGTAAAATTGCGGAAGGACTTTCCATCATAACAACTCACTCCACCAGCTGTACCAAACCAAATTTTGCCACTCTTATCTTCTAGAATGCAACCAATCCTGTCATTGACCAGGCCATCATTAGTAGTAAAATTGGTAAATGATTTGCCATCATAGCGGTACACACCGGCACCTATAGTTCCGAACCAAAGATTGCCTTTGGTATCTTCAATAGCAGAAAATACACGAAATCGTCTCAATCCTTCTTTATTGGTAACATTGGTAAAATTTTTCCCGTCATAACGGATGATTCCTTCCCATGTGGCTAACCAAAAATTTCCATTTCGATCCTGAATTATATTGCGTGTGATACTACCGGGTCCGTGAGAAGTTGTTACGGATTTTGTTTCGCTAAAATAGGGATCATATTCTAGTAGATTGGGCAAAGACTTAGCAGGATTATATATTAATGGCTGGTTTGAAATATCTTGGGGAAAGTTAGTCTTGTTTTGTCCTTTGCATGACAGACCGAAAACAAATAATAAAAATGTTGCGGAAATAAGTGTGCATTTATTCATATCTCTGGTTTATAAAATTTGTTTATTTTTGAAATGAATTTATTCTGTAATGTAATGAAGTAATTGTGAAAAACCCGATAAGCCTTCGGGATAATATGCATTAAATTTTCATACTATTTTGATCAGTGAGGATTCATGAAATATTATAACCCAATACATCACGGCTGCTATTATTTTGTTGAAAACCAAATCCAGCCTTTTCAAAAAATATTTTAAAAAACTCCTGTTTCCCTTCCAAGCCATATAAGCTCAAATTGGACCGGGTATTAAGAATATCAGACAAATTAATAATTCAAACTTGAAATAAAATTTATTATCCAAAATTATTATTTATATTGAGCGCATAAAATCATGGATAGTATATTGTTTTAAACAGTACTGAGCAAATTATGTATTATTAATCTTTAAATCAAACAAATATGGAAGGTATTTTAATAACGCTAATTTTAGGCGCTATAGCTGGCTGGTTAGGAAGTCAAATCTACAAAGGAAGTGGCTTGGGCCTGTTAGGCAACATCGTCGTAGGAATCTTGGGTGGCTTTATTGGCTATTGGGGGTTGGGTAAATTGGGTATCAGTTTAGGCTCGGGATATCTTGGATACATATTGACAGCGGCTTCAGGAGCAATTGTACTTTTATTGATAATAAATTTGATCTCAGGGAGAAGGTAAAAGGGATTATTTTTTGATCAGGAAAAAGGTAAATTACTTGGGACCCACTTTAGTAACCTTTAGACGATATCAAATCTTTTGGCTTTTAGCCTAAGGTAGTCTAATTTTATTGCTGCAAAACTAATCTGATTTTTGGAATTTTTTACAACTTTGGTCCATTCCTCGAGGTCATTTGAAGGAGTTAAGATATAGTAATCACCTGCAGGAGCAGTTTTTTGAGCATTGGCTATTTTATAGCCTTCTTCATTTGAACTTTCATATAATTTTACCGATTGGAGATTATTCTAAGGTACATTTTTACTTTTTTGTATTCAGCATATCAATACTGGCATCAAATTGCCGCCAAAGTATTTCTTTTAAAGTGTTGTCCATTTTTATTCTGATTTTCGATTTATATGGTAATAATCACATCTATAGGAAAGTCAATAATTATATTTTCTTTTATCCTGACTTCCGCTTTTAAGGGAAGAAGATATTGCATCGTTTTGCTATCCCACCAAATGGATGATTTCCAGACGCTATTGCCTGTTTGCGCGGTTACTTTTAATCGTCCCCAGCCTTGTTCTTCCTGCTGAAAATGCTCCCTTATCTCTTTTGACAATGTCAGAGGTAATGATACAAAAACCCAACCACCATTAGAGTTGTATTGCCAGGGACTTGAAAGAAATTTATATTTGATACCAGCCAGAATTAAAATGGATTATGTGTATTTAACTCTGTTTTTTATTTTTCTTTGACTCCAACTTGGTGCTATAAAAAAACTGATAAGGAAATATAGCCATAATTTATTTAAAAATCTGAAATATTTAAAATTTAGGTGTATTTATATTTTAATTGCCCTCCCTTTTATGGAAGAACCTATTAAAATAATTTACTATCATGGTTGAATAAGGGCTATTAATTTTATACCGGAAATAT
Organism: Saprospiraceae bacterium; assembly: GCA_016722285.1. Taxonomy (GTDB): domain Bacteria; phylum Bacteroidota; class Bacteroidia; order Chitinophagales; family Saprospiraceae; genus OLB9. The sequence goes on along the minus strand of JADKGI010000011.1, from coordinate 105,346 downwards.
TTGGTTAGATTGACCTTTCACATCAAAGTTTAAAATTTTAGAATCCTTTAAACTGTATATTAAACGTGACGATGGAGGCTGACAAGCCATCGCTTCTTTTATAGAGTGCTCCCCTCAATTCTATCTGAGAAATGGCGAACAGATCTGAGATACTCTTAAATGGTGTATGCCTGATACCCACCCCATAAAACCGGCTTGTAAAACCGGATAGGTCGTAATCACTCGTTACAAACGGAGCACTGGCTTTGTTTTCAAGATAAGGGGCAAAGTAATCAATTGCATTTTGTTTATAATACCTGTAAAATGGACTTACAGAGAAGAAAGGATTTATCTTTACAGGCAATTCTACATTTACAGTATGTGAATTCATACCCCAATCGTCCTTGTAATACCGATAAAAAGACCGGATAATGAATCGCTCACCCAAAAAATAATTGGCGCGCAAGCTGACAGGGATTTTAAAGCGCTTGTCGGGTAATACTTCCCGCACCAGACTTCCACCTTCTAGATATACCCTATGAAAAGGTGTACTCAATAATCCTGACTGGTAGTCCACATCAGCTGTCAGGGCAATTTGCAATCGCTTTGAAATGACCTGAGAAAGGGTTAAAGACATGTCATAAGTATTCCTCGGAGCATTACCAATATTTCCTTTTGACCCTTCTCTGCCAGTTAATCCTGTTCTGAATTCACTTGCTACAATTTGGCTGTATGTATCCAGAAATATATTTGCTTTTGCGGCAAACTCTGTATTCCCACTTTTGGATGATTTACTCAAATTTCCTCCAAATCCTCTTGACGTATAGTCGTATTCTTTCGAGAATGAAATATTTGCACCATATACAAAACCCGTTTTTTCATCTTCACGCCTATAATGAATGGTTGGATAGAATCTGACATCAGATGAAGATGCGGAAGAAACTTTGGCGTCAATTTTGTCGGAAGAAGCAGAAGTATAGTAATCCAGACCCATTTCAATGCCGTATGTTTTTTTGATGCCGCGTCCACTGTATGATGATAATTTCAGGTCGATAACATTTGCAAAGTCTGATAACTTTTCTGTCCCTGTGCCTCCGGTGATAGCTGAATGGATGCCCTCCTGATGATAATATGAATTGATAATATTTGCTTCTTCAAAGCTCAGTGTTTTTTGTTTATAGATTTTTGTGGAGTCTATGATAAAGCTTTGGCAATAAATCTGCATCAATGAAAGAAAAACGCCAAGTATGCTCAGATTGATTTTTAACATTAAAAGATATTTATAAAAAGTGGATTATTTAAAAAGTTCATAAGATTATTCCGAAGATGTTGCTAATTACATCCGCATCCGCCACTGCTTTTACCACCTGTAGCTCCGGATGATCCTTCTCGGTATAGCTGGAAGTTGATTTCCAATTTTTCTAATTTTCGCAGGGCAAGAACCATCTCACCATCATTCAGGTAAGCTTTTTCATTTGGTTTCACTGTCGCACATGATGCCAAAAAAGTCAAAATAATAAGGGGGAAGAATACATTTTTACCTGACTGCTTTACTCTCTTCATTTTAATACATTTATGTTGTTTGAAAAATACATTTTATTGTCATTGTTGATGATGATGGCTTCGACACCATTCAATTGATTGACCATATGCAGGCCGGATTCCCATCCCATGATAATAATAGGAGTCGTCAACGCATCTGCTAACTCTGCATTAGAGCATATGACAGTGACAGACTTCATTCCTTTGGCAGGCATGCCCGTTTTAGGATCTATCGTATGTGAATATCTGACATCACCGATGACGACATATTTTTCATAGTCTCCACTTGTCGCCACTGATTTATCACTTATACTGATGCTTGAAAATAGTTTGGATTTGTGATTGGGATCTGCAATGCCTATTGTCCATGCTTCCCCATTTTCCTGATGGCCCCAGGTTGTCAGATCACCGGCAGCATTTACTATACCGTTTTCTATTCCCATTTTCTTCATCATATATTTTGCCCTTTCGGCTGCATATCCCTTCCCAATACCACCAAACCCTATTCTCATTCCTCTGTTTTTAAGTAATACCGTTGAGTCTTCACGGTTGATTATGATATTTCTGTAATCTACTAAACGTACATTTTTAATGGCATTCTTCGGGTTTGGTAAGCTTGTCATATTTTTATCAAAATTCCAGAATCTCTTTTCTGCAGAGCCGTATGAAATGTCAAAAGCACCCTGGGTTATATCGGAAATTTTAATGCTTCTTTGTATCAGATCAAATACCTCATCCGTTACGGTCACAGGTCTGAAACCTGCATTTCTGTTGATCTCTGCTGTTATACTATTTTCAGAAAAACTTGTAAGCAACTTTTCTATCCTTCTCACTTCACTAATGCCTTCTGACACCGCAATGTGAGCAATACTTTGGTTTTGATGCATTGCACAAAAGGAAAACATATTTCCCATCAATTTTATAGTTTCTGAATATGATTGCATTCCTATAAGTTTATTCCAAAATGTCAAAAGATCTTGTGATTTTCTGATAGTCACTTTCAATTATAAAAACATATATTTTGAATATTTAAAAATGATATATTGCCCGGAACTGTCCGAAAAAATTCAGCTCCATATGTTTTTTTGAATGCATCGAATTTTCAGCTGAAACCGGAAGAGAAACAGAAGGAAGCAATTGAAAAGAAAAATGCCCTAAAGATTTCCCAACCCCAAGCCCCGTCTCTACACTGGAAAAAAGAGGATGGTTAATTGATTTTTGAAAATTCAGTATATCAGTGGCGCCTTCAATTTGGAAGCTACCGGTATGTTTTTCAGAAAACCCCAAAACAGGACCTGCATAAGCCATAAGATATATTGAATTGGTCACAGGTCTGAAATATTGAAAGTATAATGGTATTTCGATTCGATTTTCTCTTACCACAATGTCTTTCAGCTTTTTTCCTCCGTGTGTTGGTGCATATACATTTGCAAATTCATCCTGATTGCTTTGACTGAATGAGTCATCATTGTCATATTTTCTTTCTCTGTTTTTATTGAAGCGCACACCTGCCATCAGACCAAAACTCTTACCCAAACTGTAATCAATCAAAAGACCTGCGTTGATATTTTCGTGCCCTGCACCCAAAGCTGGCCCAAACCCAAATCGGGTAGGCTGTCTGGTCAACAGCGGTTCTGTAAGTTTAAATTCATCGGATGGGATATTGCCTATTTTGACCTTTTGATCTTCACTTGATAAGATTTGCTTAAGAGGTATGGTAAATATATTTGGTAAGACCACAGAGATATTTTCAGAAGCATAATGAGTCGCACCTGTATCGGTGTCCTGTATTGGAACTATGTTATTGACAGATGTGTTTTCAGTCATGCGTTGCTTTAATTCCGAATTTTCAGCTGTAATGATATGCGCTATTGAAACGGGAATTTTAATTCTTTTTATAACGGGTCTTGAGATATTATTTGAAGTTCCTGCTATTATTCTGCCGAAATTCACGGATTTATCTTTACTTTTATCCTTTTCGGGTAATACAATATTGGCTGCCTGTTTGTTCTCACTTTCAGAATGGCTAATTGTCGTATATGCACCGATTTCCGGTTTGGGTCCATCAGGATTTTTTGCTGCTCCGGGCATATCAGCTTCTTTCTCAATATCAGTAAACGATTCATTATAAGAAGGATGCGCATCTGCTGATGATTGGGCCAAAGTTAACTCAGAAATCGTCTGCGATAGATTTTTAACTTTTAATCCGAGAAAGCCAAGGACAATCATCGTCCCGATAGCTAAAGTTAGTTTTAGGAAGTGCTGCTTATACCAGGGTAGTTTGACCTGCTTAAGCCCCATAATTCTGTCAATCTTTGCCTGTGATACAGAATATCCTTCAAGTGTATTTAACTTTCGTTTTACTATGTCGTCAAATCTATTGTCAGTCATGATCTACTTTTTTTGAATAAGGGATAAATGTATGTTCGCCATATTCATTAAAAATTAATTTTTTTAGCTTTATTCTGGCATCTCTCAGATTTGATTTGGAAGTTCCTTCCTGTATCCCAAGGAGCTCTCCGATTTCATGATGCTTATAACCATCGATGACGTAGAGGATAAAAACAATTCTGCAAGAATCCGGAAGTCTGGTGACCAAAGACATCAATTCTTCGGCTGATAATGTAGAAATAATGTCTGTATTCACTTCCACGTCATGAATGAGTTCGAGTGATACAACATTATTTTTTTGATAATATTTTCTGTAATAGTCGATACAGGAATTTATGAAAATGGCCCTCATCCAGCCTTTAAAAGCTTTGCTGTAGTCGTATTTATGTATATTGTTCAATACCTTTAAAAACCCATCATTGATCATTTCGTCACATTCCTCTTCAGATTTTCCATATAGCCTGCAAATCTTTGATGCATATACATAATATAGGGTGACTAATTCGCGCTGGGCGTTAGGGTCATCAGAAGCACATGCCTTGATGATGGAATTCAAATCCTGATTATTGTATGATATTTTTTTTCTGAAAAACAACTGAATTCATGTGTTATTAAGCCTATACGAAAGAAACGGTCAAATAGTGGGGTCGTAATAAGTCAAACCTAAAAAATGTAAAAATTGGATCATATAAAAATGAAAATAAGCCCATTGGTTTTTTTTCAAGACTAAACACACCAAATATGAAATTCATCCGTATAGGGTATTATCGTGAATGGGACAAATTATTTTATCAATATCCAACCAAATTAATAAATAATAACTTGCCTTATAACTTTCAGAATCGAAATAAAATTTTACACAGTCTAAAAAATTTAAAAATGTCACTTAAACACAAAAGCCTTGTCTTTATTATTTCAATGTTGATTTCCTTTGTACAAACCGGAATTTGTCAGGATATGATGGTAACAAATCCTGTAAATTCGGATACAACTCATACATTATTCGGGTCCCTGAAGTTAAATTCCATAGGTCTTTATGTATCTCCTGAATTACAACTGGGGCATTTGGCAGGTCAATTCACTGGATTTGGCAATGGTTCCGTCATGTTTGTAATGAATCAAAAACTCGCTGTAGGTGCCTTTGTCAAACAAACCATTGATCGGAATTACACCCCTTCGGACATTAGTAGCAGTAAGTCTCTCAGACTCAATGTCAGAAATATGGGAGTAAAAATGGAATATTCCATTCATCCGGGCAAGCTTATTCACGTCTCATTTCCGATCCAATTGGGATTCGGAATGGCTTCTGTCGATTCTTTTGATTTTGCCAAAAATTATCCGGACAGTCTGGACCATCATGATGGACGGGAATTTAATGGGGATCATGGTCGTGGCATGCGTGATGGTACCCGCTTCGGTTCCATCGAACCAGGCATCAATGTAAATCTGAATCTCTTCAAATATGGTAAATTTTTTATCGGAACAAGTTACAGAATAGCTGCTTTTGCGAAAAATAATGCCGCCGCAGTTTATCAGTTATCCGGTTCTCAGTTAGGTGGATTGAATTTTAATATGGGTTTGAAGCTGGGGATTTTTGATTATAAATTTCACCGAAAATAGGATTTAAGTGTGAATAATAAATAGTTGTATGGACGGTACCTGCGCTGTGCAAGAAGGAGCAGGTACCTTTTTTTGTACTGTATAAATAAGACTTTTATTTCAATCGTAAATAATATCCTTCCAAAGGAGCTATACACTAATCAATATTTAATCAATAGTTTCTTGTCATATAGCTTTGAATAAGTAAAATACCGGACTCAATCATCATTATAATATTCAAACTAAAAGCTGGTGCCCAACATAAAGGGAGGTATCAGATTGAATTTTTTGGATTAATTTTGCCTAATTTTACATTTCATAGTTTGCTAAATGCGCATTGCATTTGTGTTCAGTTCCGATCAAATATTAAAAAGCATTACCAATAACAAATTGCAAAAGCTTTTGGAAAGTTAGAAACTCAATAAATACTTAAATCCACCTAAACTAAAAACCTTTATGGTTTGTTTTTGCTAAAACCCTTAAGGGGTATTAAGCATTTATACACTAATAGAGATTACTACTATTTTGAAGGCATATCAGAATTCCAAATATCAAGGAAACACCGCCATTTACCATCATCATATTTCTTCCACAACTCAATGTCTCTCCCAGTTTCTGTCACCTCCGTGGTGTCATTTATCATCATTATAATGTTATAAGAAACTTTGATATAAGCCAGTTCTTTAGTGCCTTTCATTTCTACATCTTCTACTTTAAACTTTTTGACAGGTGGCCAACCAGACATAAAGGCGAAAATAGCATCAGAACCAACAATTTCAGGACTGTTGGAAGGCAATAAAACCGCATCTTTTGAGTAGTGTCTTTCGATAAATGCTTTCCAATCAACATGACCAGGGTCGGCTTCTACAGGGTCTGTAGCTGCTTTGTGCGCTTGAGTGATTTCCGTTCGATCTTCTTCAGTAAGAGAATTGCTTTTTTGACTGCAAGAAGTGACTATAAGCAAAATTGCCGATATTGCAGTCACTGAATTGAGATTGAAGTTCATAATTTTTGATTTTAAATTTTAAATAATCAAACTGGTTTTCAGCATACCCGTTATGCATTAATATCATTCACTACGGTTAATAAAATAATATTGCATCGGTTTTTGCAACCCAATATGTATCAATACTAATAAGTGTGTATTTCCATCTCCTGATTTATCTTTTATCAACCCCTGATAAAATGCGATTCCATATATGTGGAACTACAAAGCCCAAAATAAGAATAGATAATCCTTTTTCCGGCCAACCAAATATTATAAAGATACAAACTGATTACAAATGTTTGGCATAATCAATCATACCTTGAAAATCAATAACCACAGCTGCTTCATCACCTACCGTCCATGCATCATGTCCTGATGGCAGAAGTGATACATCTCCGGGGACACAATCAAATTCAGTTCCATCATCCATCTTGATACGAAGGACACCCGATACATGATACTGAAAATGTGGTGCCTCACAGCTGTGTGTATTTACAAGAGGCTGAACAGAGGTTGACCACTTCCATCCGGGTTCAAATATACCCCGACCTACTACAGCACCACCGACTTTGATTAGTTCCAGTCTCCCTTTTGGAAATTCCCGGATTTCATCTGCTTTGCCAAAGTTTTTCCATTCAGCAAATTTGGAATTTTTTAATGTTGTCTCCATTGTTTTTTTTTCTTGCAAATGAAGAAAATATTATATGGATAGAGTTGTAAATATTTCGGTAAGTATTGTATCAATCAGAGATTCTTTCGAAGTTCCCTTGGAGAAAAGCCGGTCTGCTTTTTTATAAAATGAGTGAAATGAGGTGGATCATCAAATTTCAAGTGGTAGGCAATTTCTGACACAGACTTATCAGTTGTGCCCAGCTGGACTTTTGACTCGAGCAATAAAATGTGGTGAATAATTTGTGATGGCGGACGTCCGAATGTATCTCTTACTACTTCTGAAAGATGCCCAGGTGAGATGTGCAGCATGTCAGCATAATCATTTACTTTTCGGAATTCAATAAAATGTTTCTCCACCAGAAGCTTAAAACTATTTGCTAATTGGTCACGCCTACTCACCATATTTTTTAGCTCTTTCACACGAGTCCTATATATTTCCCTCACTCTTAGAAGTAGAATATAAATGAGATTGCAAAGAATAAAGTTTTTTTCTGATGAGAAACGGTTGAATTCGGCTATTATGTCTTTAAATGCTGTCTGTATTAATTCACTTTCAGTCTGATTCAGGTTAATGATATGTGGTGAATCAAAATGAAAATAAGGAAACTCTTCTGTAAGTGGTCTTACAAGGTGTGGTTTAAGAAATTCCGTTTTGAAGTGAATACAATATCCTTTGCAGTTCTTAATATGATCGCTTGAGTAAACCATATTTTCGGGAACTATGACCAAGTCGTTCGGTTTTAACTCTAAGTGATCAGCTCCGAGATTTACATCATGTTCACCTTCCTGAAATAAGTAAATCAGATTAAACTGTCTTCTCAAAGCCGGAATGGTTTCACAATTCTTATGCTTTTCTTCCAGGGTTCCAGGCATTACAAGCATGTCTATATCGTATGTATTCAAATCCCGATTGATTAGTCTCTCAAACATCTCTAAAGTCTCAATGTTGAGAATTTCTTTTTTCCTTTTGAGTTGAATTCGATGCTGGTCCATTGTCAGGACTTTTCTGAATTATTGTTCTAATTGTTTCAATTCAATGTGGATTTGCACCATGCGGAAGCCCTACGCCCTAACAAAAAAGCTTCAAAAATCCATTTGTTAATCAAATATAAACTAAAACTCTGATTTTAGTCCAAAATTACTGGCATTTTTTAAGGGCTTTCAAATTGTTTCGGAAAATTGCAAACTTTCCTTTTAGCAAACATTGTGTCACGAAGTGATGAAGCATTTTTGATTTTTAATGAAACCATCTTCAATTATTTTCCATTTAACTGTATTGCGCAAAAAGGGGTATGATTTGATGAAGGTATAAATGTTATCTACAGAAGTTGGCAATTGACCATATGAAAGGTAGGTAAGACTTGCCAATATCCATACAAATATGCTTGTTTTCAAATAGGATGGAGGTTAAATGGCAAATAGAATTATAATCAAATCAAGTTGGTTCAATTATCATCAAATGCTACTTCATTTGAATTTTATTTGTAAATCATTTCATGCGGCTTTGATGAATATTAAGGCATACCAGGCACAAAATATGGCTGTCATAAAAGCTTAAATTGAAGAAATTATGGGCCTTTATTGAAGATTTGAATTGTTACTTTATTCCTTCTGTATAATGAAGTATCATTGAAATCATGGATAAACACACAAGGTATTTATAGTCAAAAGATGTACTAATATATCCAAACTTACTTATCAACATATTTTTGAGTGTTGGCATGAAAAGTCACCCAGCTATGCCAAAATTCCTGATATGCTTTGACAGGCTTCAATTTATTCGAAGGTATTTGCAAATCTTGACCAGAAAAATCAAACGCAACGCCTCCAGAAAAAAGCGTATCGCGATGGATAGTAAAAGTGGCATATACAGGTCTTTCAAAAGCTGCAATACTTTGCCCGTCTGATGAAAGTGCCAGGACAAGTGCCATCTTTCCAATTGTATCATTAATGATTCTTTTCCTTTTCAGGTCATTCCAATCATATGCTTTAGAAGCATTTCCAATACTAACACCTACGACCCATGATTTATTTTTCCATGATAATGTGTCCGTGCGGGTAAGTAATGATTTGCTTTTGCCTAGTTCAAATTTTGCCAAAGAATCATATGAAGCAATAAAAATTTCATCCGGCTGCATGACTTTTCCATAAGGGTACAGCCTGTACCACATGTCAACCGTCATTTGCCGGCAAAGTAATTCAGGCAAGTCTTGTCCTTTCAATTTTCCTGCTATAGCTTCACCGGTGGATTGTCGCCACCAACTCCCGGTGGCATCATCTTCAAACATAGCATTGAAATGGTCCATACCAACCAATCTGAATTTTACATACTGGCCTTCTACGATAGGTTCAAAAACACGTCCGGAACGACACACGCTGCAATAAGTAATCAAAATAGGTTTGCCTCCAAGACTATCCTGAACCTGATGATGGTATGCTAAAAACGCAATTGGATATGCTTTTGCTTCACCATTATTTTCTAAGCCAACAACTAACCTGCTGCCAGGCACTTTATTATCCTGTTGAGATTTCAATTTGATATTTTAAGCCTGCAGGAACATTTTATCAGCCGACATTTTGTAATTAATCAACCAGGAGATTACACAGATAGAAAGCAGTGCAGAAAGATGCCACCATTTGTTCTTATGCTGAAAAGTCTGAACGCTTCCAAATAATATTAAAACGATGAAAATAGCCCTGAATATCCATCGGTAACTGTATAAAAAGTAAGCCAGATCAATGCTATTCATCTTCTGACTCCCCGACAGTGGCATGATAAAATAAACATTTAGAAACTCAAATAGCACCAAACCGATGAGTCCGAAATAAAAAACTTTTTTCATCTGATTTTGCTAATAACATTTTGGTAAACTAAGTTGATTTATTCTCAAATTCCAATGATTGAAATAATGCCATTTGAAATTGAAAAACCAAATTTATTGATTTGTTTTTGATTTCAATTCACTTTCCACCATTTCTTTTTTAATAAGCAAAAATGGGTCGCAAAGGAGCAAAATGGTTACCCTATATTGCAGCCAGATGTTAAATAATAGTATGTCAAGTGATTCCTGCCTGCCATGCAGTTTGAAACAAAACGATGGAATAGATATATCTGAAATACATGTGTGGATCAGAGAAGTCAAAATAAATTAAAATAGGGGATAATACTCCGATAACTTTTGATAAATAAACATTATAAAATAAAATATATGTAAAAAGTAAATGCGTAAATTGGCCCTTAAGCCAACCTATAATCACAATCTCCTACAAAAATGATTACACAAGACGCATTTACTTCAGGCAAAAGCCTTATAGGAACAATATTAGATAAAATGGTTGGCATCAGCGAGAGGCAGAAAGTATTTTTTATCGAAGTAACCATGTTATTTCTTACGATCAAAGGTAAAATCAATTTTACTCAGATGGGAAGATTTAGTTCGTCGCCCGAAGTGAGGTTCTGTAACATGTTCAAGAAGGTATTTGATTTTTTATCATTCAATTCGCTCTTTATCACCGAACAATGCGGTGATGAATTAATAGTTGGATTCGATCCCTCATATCTTTCAAAGAGTGGAAAACATACACCTAATTTAAGCTATTTTTATTGTGGGGAAACCGGCATGATCAAGCGAGGAAAAGAATTTGGATGTTTAGACATCATGGATTTCAAGCAAAATAGAGCCTATCATATTGTTGCCGTTGAGACACCACCTGTTAAGAAAGGAGATGCAGAAACTGGTTTAATCAACCACCATTGTAAGATATTTACCCAAAGGATAAGTACAAATAAGAAACACAGTAAAATACTGATAATAGATAGTTGGTTTAACAGGCAAAAATTTGTAAAACACTTGACCCTTCTGTAAAATCCGGTTCAAATTGACGAGGCAATTTTGTATAAATTGACCATCTTTTATTTTAGCATCAACACTGCTCGAGATTCAATCAACAAAATCAGATATTACAGAGTTAGATTTCAAATGAAATTCATATTAGAGATGGTAAGCAGTTTATCGGATTGGACAACTGTCAGGCAATGTCTGGGGAGAAAATCTATAATCATGTAAATTATGCCATGAAAGTAGTCAATGTAGCTAAAGCAATCATACGGCAAGGCATCGAAAAAGATCAACCGTGCAATTGCTCCATTCAAGATAACAAAAGAGAGTTGTTAAATCATTTTTACTGGAAAGAATATTTAATAAGCATGATGTTGAGCCAGAGTTGCATGAAAATTATAAATTATAACCCGCTGCACGGTTAAGCTGCAAGAGCAGTTTTGAGTTTATTTAATGATTTTTGGTTAGAAAAATTAAGAAATTGAAGTGCAGCTATAGCTACTACTTTGGAAGCCAATCTGGAGATAAGTCCATTAGAAGTTTTAGAATAATTTTTTTTTACCATAAACTGATCATTTAATTGTGAGATTTTAGTCTCTATTTTTTTTCTATGGTATGCTGCAGATTTTGTCCACATCGTTTGACCCTTCATATTGACTCTTAAAGGTGTCACTAATTGTATTGATTTAGTCTCAAATAAGGACAACTGAACAGGTTCTGAAATATTCCGTTTATCCCCAAGTAATTGACAATCAGATATATCCAGGATTTCTTCAAATTTTAAAAAATCGATATCTGCTATATTAGCAGGAGTTATAGCGACTGTGACAGGAATACCTTCTACAGAGGTAATTAAGTGCAGCTTAAAACCAAAATAATATGCTTTAGAGATAGCATAATACCCTGTCGCAGGCAGACAATCAGGGTCATCCTTACAAATTGTTGTTCTAATTTTTCTGGCATTTTTACAAATGGCAAGTGGCATACTGTCAACAATAAATTTAACACAATTGGGACAAATAATATTGCAAACCTTTAAGCCCAACTGAGAAATAAAACCAGACAATTTTTTTCTTCGTCTGTTATAATTTGTTCGATCGATAAGGACAAAAAATTCGTCATAATATTCATCTTTTAGCTTATTAAAAAGATGGTTTTCAGAATCAATACTCAAAGATTCAGCTGTTAAAGATAGCGCAACTAATTGAATGTCAGACATTTTTGGCTTGTTGGGGTACCTGAAAAAATTGCCATCATCGAAAACATCATCTTTAAAAATAGATTTGCATATGTCAAAAATAATATGGAAATTTGTTTTTATGTTGTGCATAGCGAAAAAGTTGATATGTTTACGCTAAGTTACTGAATTACAGTGATATGCACAACATATTTTTTAATATATTTCTCGTTTTTTAACTGCGCAACGGGTGATTTTAAGATTGTGATTATAATTTTTTAAAATATTTTTTCTGAAGTAAATGTCACTTTGCTAAAGCTAGTATAAGTTGTGTCCTATTGCTGACATGGAGTTTATCGTAGATATGTTTAATATGAAATTTTACGGTATTGATAGAAAGAAAAATATTGTATGATATTTGACCATTATTTTTTCCTTCGCAGATCAAAGCCAGAATCTCCATCTCCCTTTCTGTAAAATGCACATTAAACTTTGCCTCTAAATCTTCTCTGACCAATCCATTTGGAATTTTAAATTTAGTATGGTTGTATAAAGATATTTCGATTGTAGAAATTAATTGTTCCTTTCTGAAAGGTTTTACTATATAGCCTATCGGATAAACATCCTTTGCTTCATTCAAGGTATGGGTATCAAAATATGATGTAAGAAAAATATAAGGTACAGAAATTTTATTTTTTAAAATGTACTGGGCGATCTCTATTCCTGATAATTCATCCTCAAGATTTATATCAAGAAGCACCAAATCAAAATTATCTTTTTGCAAAGCAATTAATGCCTGTGAAGCTCTGTAACAAATGGATACTACATCATATCCCGCTTCTTCACAGATCTCTTTGATATCTTCAGCTATCAGGGCTTCATCTTCTACAATCAATACTCCTATCTTATTAATTTCCGACATATATGGTCTCATTAATTTTTATGACACCGATCCATTAAATAGATCACTTTCTTACCGAGATGATCTTCTATACGATCGATGTCAGTTGAAATGACTGACTTCATGTTCTCCCAAATATCCATTTGCAGTTTAGTAATCTCATTTTCCGAAATTTTCATATTACACCACTTTTATTATATCTTCTATGACAAGTTCAATGCAAGTCCCATTATCAGTTGATTTTGAAATGAGGGCGTTGAGTCTTTTTGCAAATGCCTGAATCAATCTGTACCCAAACCCTTCAGGATTTTCCATTGGGGTTTGTCCTACGCCATTATCCCAAACTTTTAGAGCAAGTTTGTTTTGATCTTGCTTACATGATATACCTATCGTTCCATTTTTCCCATAGGGAAAAGCATATTTCAATGAATTGGTAAAAAGCTCGTTGACTATGAGGCCAAGCGGCACCATACTTCCTACGTCAATACTTAAATCATCAATGTCCATTTGAAGGTTTACTTTATCATTATTGATATGGTAAGTTGCAAGCAGGTTTCGACATAAATTTGTTAGATAAGTATTCAGATTTACCTGCGATTGATGATTCTCCTTATATAAATTCTGGTGTATTAGCGACATTGATAAGACCCTTGACTGACTTTCATTTAGAGCTTCTACGGAATTAGGATCTTCCACTGTTCTTGATTGCAAACTCAAAAGGCTGGAAATAACCTGCAAATTGTTTTTTACTCTGTGATGAATTTCTTTGATTAAATAATCCTTCTATTCCAGGCTTTTAGAAATTATTTCATTTTTCAAGGTAATTTCTTTATTGAGTTTATTTCTCTGCATTAGTACAATATATAGAAATGCTACTGTTAGAGCTAATGCAAAAATACCTATTCCATAAATGAAATTCTTGTTTCTTAAATGGTATAAAGCAAATTTTGTGGATATGTTTTCAGAACTTAGTATTGCTATAGTGCCATCTTTTTCATTGAATGCCATGTCATTTCTAATATCCGCCCATATTTTTTTTGAATTTTGCATTTTTGCCAATCGCTTTGATTTCACGGCATATTCTTCTGCCAGTTTTGGATTATTTAATTGCTGGTAAATATCCGCCAATCCATTATATGTACGCCAGTTCTTAGCTGGCTCTGTTTTGTTTCGTATATTTTCTGTTATTTTGAATGCATCCAAAGCCAGACTTAGATTTCCCAATTTCAGATATGTATGTCCCAGGTATTCATAATAATCACCTGCATATGGGTCGTCCGGATTATCAGTATAAAATTTTTTTATACTTAACAAAACATTCAAACCCTCCTGATGCCGGTCTTCTAAAGCATATAACCTACTTTGGGAAATAATAATGATCGGAATTAACTCTTTATAGTTTTTTTCTCCAGCAAGTTTTAGTGCTTTTTTAAACATAACATGGCCTTCTTCAATTTTGTCATCCAACACTAAATCAATGCCTTGATCTATGATGTTGGATATTATCTTATAATCCTGAAATTTTTCTTTATCAGAATCTAGATTACCAAAAGCAAATGTATTGAAACAAGCTATTAAAAGGATTATTAAATATAGTTTATGATCCAAACTATTTAAATTTGTATTTAAAGAAAAAATACTGTACTTGGCTTACAAATATACCAAATTGATATAAATATAAACATATTTTCAATATTGCCTCATCTGTTTAAAATGATTTTCCCAATACCAACAGATGTTTTAACCAAATACAAACCATTAGGCAATTCAGATAAATCAACGGAGTTCCCTTCAGTTTTTAAGCAATTTCTCGATAGCTGATCAAAAACTGAAATGGGTCCAAAATAATTTTTAATATATATTTCGTTTGATGCAGGGTTTGGATATATTATTAATTTACCATTAATTATTAAGTTTTTTTCTACGGATAATGGTATTCCGCAAGTATTTTCGAAAAATTAAGACTCCTCCCATTATATTCGGATTTGAAAATATGATAACCATAAGTAGTGCCTAGTTGATCAACAACAAAATCTCGCTGTTCAGCGCTAAGCGAAATAATGACAGGGAACATTGCTGGATTATTTATTACAGCAAGTGATAAAATATTGGGTGAAATTGCTAATGTATGATCTGATTTTAAACCTTTAATATTTTTTATTTCCTCAAATATAGCTCTCGATTTTTCAACTGAAATTCTGCCATCCAAAGCAAATCGTTCGGGGTGAAGAGGTTGGCTTTCATAGAGATTAAAGTTAAGACATACATGTCTATCCAGATAGTTTTTTGAATAAGTGATGGCATCCTCTACTCCCTGTGGCCCGACATCTGGATTGTTATCATTCCTGCTTATAACGTGAAAGTAAGGTTTCTTTGCATTTTGGGAAAGCATCTCTATCCCCGCACCAGATTGATTATAACTTGCTATCCAATCAAATATGCTAGGCAAAAATTCAGAAAATGCACCACCTGCTGAAAATCCACTGGCAAAATTAGGTGTGCTTTGATCCATTAACCCATGAAGGATAAATGTATCTCTTAATGCCCTTATATTGGCCTGATCGATCAGATTGCTGTCAACACCGAAAGAATACCTATAGACACCATCGCCATTAAGGTCCATACCCAACGTCCTCTCTTCGCAATCAGTAGCAATCACAGCATAATCATGATACATAAGATACTTAGAGTAGCTAAACATATCATACACCTTGCTCCAGTTTACACCAAATCCATTTGTGCCGTGCCACAACCACACAACCCCTTTTAGTTTATCTTTAGGAGGAAAGTACATCGTTACTTTTTTTATATTTTCTGCCCCTTTTATATTAAATGTTTTCATTTCCACAGAAGCTTCCAATTCAGGTATAAAAGCACTTATTGTAACATCGTGATTTGGCATGATCAAAGTCGAATGCCACTCATTGTCATTTTTCAAATATTCAGTATCACCTTGCCAGGCTACAAATATTTTATTGCCGGGTTGTTCTCCTGCCCAAACATGCACGGTGTCACCTGCTGGATAGACACCATCCCCATAACCATTATTTACAGTCAGCCGAAAAGCATTTTCATTACAGAGATGCTCCATAAAATCCAACATATCACCATCATAATCAGACCTAAAAGCATGCATTGCAGTGCATATATCCAATTGGTGAAAAATATCATCGATTTGTAAAGGTCCCAAATTTCCAAAGACCGGAATATATTTGGTTGGATTCTGTGAATAATCATTTTTAATCAGCCATGGAGCAATAGTCAGATAATTTTTTGAATCAAGAGCACCCGCAACTTTCAATCCCTGAAAGATTATTTTCGATCTTTCGATACTAACACCTCCTACCCTATGGAATCTTTCCGGAAAAAGTGGCTGGACGTCCTGTAGAATCCATCGTGCACATGTACCATTGTTCACATAGTTTAAGTAATTGGCATAACCCTTAATATTTCGGAGACCGTCATCATCGATATCATTGATGGCATTGCACTGAAAATGAGGAGTTTTGGAAACTTTTGCTACATATTCTAATCCGCCGCCACTATAGCTTATACTTAAAGGCCACTTGTAAGCTGATGCCAGAATTTCAGAAAAACCTCCGCCACTACTAAATCCACAAGCTATGTGTGTATCATTAGGATGAATTATTTTTTCATTTTCGAGTGCATTTTTAATCAATTTTACATTTATGAGATCCTTGTTTGTCAATGTATCGGGAGTATAATAAAAACCCAACTCGCCACTCCCATCTTCATCATTTTGAATGGTCACTTCATAAGAGTCCATTGTAATGACAGCATAATTATTGAGCAACAACTCATTGACCCATTGTTTCTTTTCAATTTCGGTATTCCAGTTCTTCCCCTTGGAATTTTTGCCATTAAAAAGCCAAACAACTGCTTTGTAATTCTGAGGGAAAGCTAATCCAACTTCTACTTTAATTCCATTGAATGCAGGAATATACTGAAGATCAGAAAATATATTTTGTGGTAGATTTCCAAATTGTGCAGATATGGCTAAATTTTTACCAGGCATAATAACCAATGTATGCCAATTTCTTTTGTTTTCAATATATTGTACTTCTCCGCTCCAGGATTGGAATGCCTGTGCTTGATCGCTTTCTTCTGCCCAGATGTGTACGGTATCTCCTTGTTGGTAATCGCCGGAGCCATATCCGTTTACTATGTTCAATTTGTACGTTTGGGTATTCCCAAGGATGGCTATTATGCCAAAATAAAGGACAAAAAAATACTTTTTCATAATAATATATTTTATTTGCAAAAATGATTATCAGAAAAAAGTCTTGGAATACCCAATTGGGTAGTATTTGAAAAAATGATCAGATTAAAAATTTTATTCCGATAATCTGCCAATTGCTAATAAGTACTTTGGATAATGGCAAGTGATCACATATTATTAAAGATGTTGAGTTTATTTCATTCATATTTGAATCGATACAACTACAAGACTATTAATGACAGACAAATCCTTAACAGTTTAATATTAAACTGAGTATTAGTTCACCTCTCAGAATCTCAATGTGAAAATTAAATGATCGGTTATTTTAAATACTGATATTTCAAAACATCAGCAACTATCCGGGATCTGATTCTGAGCCTGTTTTGGAAGAGAGCAAACCTCTGAATGCCTGTCGGGCTGTACAGGATTCATTGATCACCTTGTTTACTTCCTGGGAGATAGGCATTTCTATTCCGTATCTTTCTGCAAGTTGGATCACCACACCGCTTGTTTTAACGCCTTCTGCAACCATGGACATTTCTGTTATGATCTCATTAATAGTTCTGCCTTTACCCAACTGAATACCCACATATCTGTTTCTGCTGAGAGGGCTGATACAGGTGGCTATAAGATCGCCCATACCAGCTAATCCGGCAAAAGTAGAAGGCTGACCACCCATTTCAATACCTAACCTGGTTAATTCAGCCAAGCCTCTGGTTATTACTGCTGCTCGCGTATTATCGCCCGCGCCTGCGCCATCTCCCATACCAGCTGCAATAGCGATTACATTTTTTAATGCACCTGCCAGTTCACAACCGATAACATCATTGTTAGTATAAATGCGGAATAGTCCTGTTCGAAATACCTGCTGCAGTGCCTCGGCTATATTTTTATCGGCCATTGCTATGACTGCCGCCGCCGCCTGACCCTGGAGAATCTCCTTAGCCAGATTTGGCCCCGTAAGTACTCCGATGGGGTGCTGAGGAAAAATGCTCTCAAATATCTCTGTCATCCGCATTTGGGTTCCTTGCTCGAGGCCTTTTGTCAGACTAAGGATAGGCACCCATGACCTGATGTATGGTTTTGCCTCTTCCATGACAGTTCTGCAATGTTGAGATGGGATGCCTACTATGACCACATCTGCATCTTTCAGCGTTTTTTCCAATGAATCATTCGCTTTTAAAGACGGGCTGAGAGGTAATCCTTTGAGGTACTTTTCATTACAATGATGTTTGTTTATATCACTAACTGTATTTGTGTCCCTTGCCCAGAGGGTGGTGGGACAATTTACTGAAACTAATGAGGCTACTGTCGTGCCCCAGGATCCTCCTCCTAGAACTGCTATATTCAGATTCATATTATGTGATTTCTTCGTCTGTCTGGTTTAAGTCCATTAAATACCTGCTTCGTATTTCTGAAATCTTATCATTCAGGTTTTGATGAGTCCAGTCATGTGTCATAACCGGCTCGTGGACGATGACTTCCACCAGTGCCGGATTAAATATATTTTTTCCTCTAGGCATGACATCATGCGCATTTTTCAGGACTATAGGAACTATAGGAACACCAGCCTCCATGGCCAGATGGAATCCACCTTTTTTAAATTTACCAAGGGTATAATCATAACTTCTAGTTCCTTCCGGAAATATGACTATCGAAATACCACTCCTTAAGCTATCGATGCCGGGTTTGAGGGCTTCAATGGCTTTTTCTTTATCTGTTCTATCGAGAAATATGGTTCCGGCTGCTTCGAGAATCTGACCAATTACCGGCATCTTCTTCAGCTCCATTTTTGCCACTCCCCGTGCTTCTTTTCTTATCAGTTTTATAGCTATGAGCATGTCGGCATTGCTCTGATGATTGAGTATGAATACTGCCGGTCTGTGTGACCAAAGGTGTTCTTCACCTTTTACACTTAGCGTGATGCCTGCCACATATGTACCGAGATCGCCGATCGTTCGCATCATGGATTCTACTCCTTCAGTCCAGGAAAGTGCCGAAGTTCCTTTTGAAAAACCGTTGAGAACTGCCGGAATAATTACCCCCAAAGACAAGCCCGTACGCACCATACCAGCAAGCCTGGAGTTGTTGGAATCTGCAAACCTGAGAACCGGCCAATCATTTTGAAAAGCAATACCTGAAAGCTTTGTATCAGGATTGACAGGTCTCGGGTTTCCTACTATCTCAAGCAGATGGATATCTTCGGAGCTGTCAGTATAAAAAAAACTTTTTCTTAAGTTGAGATTCTGCGTTTCTGCAAGGCTCCTCCCTGCGATGGCTTTACCTTCACCCATGCCGGCTCAATAATTTTGCCTGTAAACTTTCCGTCTTCCACTTCCAGTCTGGTGCACTCCACTATATCTATTCCCAAATCTCTTGCTATCGGATCTACCTGATAAGGAGTGGCTGCAGAAATAATGGTCACCGTATGACCCATTTGAATATGCGCTGCTACCAGTGCCCTTGATTCAGGGTAAATTGAATCTGCCAGTTTCTTCCTGTACACTTCTTCGCCTACATCAATAAATACCTGCTCCTGAATACCCCTTACACCATTGGCACTGATGGCGGCCATCTTTGCAAAATTGCCTGTATCTGTGGCGTATGACATCGCTCCAGCAAACTGTGAGATTAGTTCCTGTGACGTAAACCTGCCGCTAAGCAGTCTTGAAGTGACAAAGTTTTTTGCTGAAAAACCATTGATCAATGTTCTGTCAAGGTCAAAAAATGCACCTATATGAGGTCCGGGCTCACTTTGCAATATTTCGTAAGTAATTTGTTCAGTTTTAGATCCTGGTATGATTTCTCTTTCGACCGGAATATGATAGTCATGATTGATACGCTGCTGAAGGGTAAAATTAAGCAACGTATTTACCCGTGAGGTGATGTCATCTACCCAATTGTTGAATGATGTAACTTTTTCCTTGTCAATACGTCCTTCTTCAGGCCATACTTTCAGATTTTTTACTAATCTGATTCCATTCTGTAGAAAAGGCATTGATACGGCTTCCACTCTTTTGATTTGGCCCAGCCAGTGCATTTCTTCGCCCAGGAAGAGACAATATTCTATAAACGATTTTTCTTCAAACCGGATAAGCGGATCCCATATTTGCAATCCTTCAGCCACAACTTTGTATGCTTCCAGATAGTTGCTTAGGATTACAGGGGCAACGAGTAAATTCTGTCGGTGGATTAACGAAATGATATCAGCATTTTTATCAAAAATTTTATCCACCTCTTCACCCAGCATAAAATAAAGCTCAGCTTCTATTTCTGAACTGAATTTATCTTTTGGAGAATAAAAAAACTCAAATTTGAAAAAATCTCTCAGTGACATAATCTCTTTCCAGAATTCCAATTGTCTTTCTCTGGCATTAACAGTGGAGATTTTTACCAATGCAAGTTCGATAAATGCCCTATGTACCAGATGGTGTACAGACATATTAGCATAATACGTAGCCTGTAGATATTTTGCTCTATTAACAGTGTACTTAGTATGAAGGCCATCGCCCTGATGCCTTATTATTTCTGCCTGTACAAGCAAATTCAAGGCGCGCTGCACACTTTCACCTATAGGCATTCCCCTGTCAACAAGCGCGTCCAATTTATGATTTTCAATGATCTGCATCAAATCTGACACATTGCTTTCGACCCCGCGTTTTGTCAATGAAAACTTGCTGAGAAGTGCATTACAAATGAGTGAAACGGTCGTGACCGGGGTGATTTTATTGATCTTGTGGATAAGTCTGAATGCAAGCCTCGATATGGTACTGTCAGTAAGTGATTCTGCCTCAGCAGGTATATTTAGTTCGTCATTTTGTTCTCCCCTGATATCTGCCGGTTCGCCGATACGGAGTGATATTTTACCAAGTTTGTCAGAGCTCATCTTCTTCAGATAACCCAGCATCCACTTAACTGTTTCAGGCTTTTTCTTCTTACCTCTACCCTCTGTAGTCATATCTTCGACATCAGGTATGAGGTCATATACAATTGATACAGGGACGTATTTGACAGTTTGGTTTATGTCCTGCTCCGATTCGGCAATGTACTTCAGGATACCCATCTGCGGCCATACCAATTTGCCGGTCCTGGATCGCGTACCCTCAATCGCCCACATAAAATGAGACTGTTGCTTTAGCAGCCAACTTACATAAAACCTGAGTGTTGCCTTGTAAACAGCATTGTCCTTAAAAGACCTCCTGATAAAGATTACCCCATTATTTCTGAGCAGCTTTCCAACGCCCACCATATCCAGATTAATGCCCGCAAATAAAAACGGCAATGGCAATCCATGTCTTGCCAGTACGATCATGAGAACGATCAGGTCAATATAAGATTTATGGGTCAGTACAAAAGCCACAGGATGTCGGCGCATCAGTTTGGATAAGGCTTTCAACTCTGATGGATCGGTATCGATATTCTTATCGAAGCCTTGTCCTATCAAATACTGGAACACCTCAATAAAACCAAAATTTGTGGTAGGATCGTGCTCTGCATATAATTCCTGAAGATACGATTCAGCTTCTATATTAGCCTGCACCTGACTTATGCCTTTTTGAACGGAAATCCTTGCCAGTGTTTTTTGAAAATCTGTGTTGCTTAATATTTTTTTTAATTTAGCATTTACTGTCTGGCCGTTCATGTACAAGGGTATATCATTATTTTCCGAAAGATATCAAATTTTAAAATTGATGTCGGTATATATCAGGTATTATTTTGATAGGGATGACGTTTTGAGCTAATTTTCATAATATTTGAAATTCTAATATAAATTTACAACCGAAATAATTTTTTTCTTGACATGCCATCTGGATTCTGCAAAATCTCTGATATTTATTTCAACGTAATAATTATATAAATTTCATATTATATTAAATTATTTTAAAATATCAAAATTTAATGTGGTATTATATCAATTCTATATTCAATTAAAGTTAATATATAAAATACGATAAGTTAATATTTTCTGAAAAAGGAACTATTTTTGGCTGCGAGTACTTACATTTACATCAAGTTAAATCTAAAGCCATGACCGAATCTATAAGCAGACCTTCACTATTCTGGCTATTGAGTGAGCCAGGAAGGGCACTGATAGAAATGGGAGCATCCTATCCGTTTAAAAGGGTTTATCAGAATAAACTGAGTGGTGACGGTCATCCCGTTATGATACTTCCAGGGTTTTTAAGTTCTCATAATTCTACTAAATCATTAAGAAAATTTGTTGCTGATCAGGGCTATGAAGTTTATGACTGGGGATTGGGAAGAAATATGGGAAAGTTGGAGTATATGGAGTTGCTGCTCGAAAGGCTGGATGAAATTCATATCAAAACTGGACGTGAAGTCAGCCTTATAGGATGGAGTTTGGGCGGTGTTTTTGCTCGTCAGCTTGCTAAAGAAAGGCCAATAATCACCAGACAGGTTATCACTCTGGGCTCTCCTTTTGCAGGACTGACAGAACCAAATAATATTGCCTGGATGTATTCCGTACTCAATTATGGCAAAAAAGTAAAGGATGTCAACCAATCACTTCTTGAAGATCTGCCGAAACCAGCAAATGTGCCTACGACCGCCATTTATTCAAAAATCGATGGAGTGGTTCCATGGAAGTATTGCAAAGAATCTATTGAAGACGACTTACATCAAAATATAGAAGTGCGCAGCAGTCACATAGGTATGGGAGTAAATCTGGCTGTTTTGACTGTGATAGAAGACAGGCTTCTTTACGGAAAGGAGGACTGGATTAAATTCAAACCTCAGGGTATTATGAATAACCGTTTGGTTTTTCCCTCCTTATAAATATTTTATAACAAAATTCACTGCATCAAGACTGTGCCAACTTACCATTAGTCAAAAGAAGTAAAATAGTTTAATTTATTTCAGGTCTTAATGTAAAATCGATTTGCAGCTCATGCTTTGATTGATTGAAGATTATTATCACATCCAGCATAATAATTAAAGAGGGTCAAAAAGTAATATGTCATTACCAGCCAACTTGTTTTTGACAAGAAAGAAAACATAGATAATCTTTGCTTCTTCAAATCTTAAACTTTTATCTTTGCGCCATTATGAAGTTATACAGTACCAACAATAGAAATTTAAAGGTAGATCTGAAAGAAGCAGTTATGCAATCACTTGCTCCTGATAAAGGTTTGTATCTGCCTGAAAATATTCCAGCATTACCTCCTTATTTTATTAGAAACCTGGATCAATATACATTCCAGGAAATTTCTTACGAGGTATCCCGATCGATCATTGGAGATTATATCCCTGCACGAGACCTGAAGAAAATAGTAGAATCTGCTATTAATTTTCCGGCACCAGTTCAAATGCTGAGTGACAATATTGGTGCCCTCGAGTTATGGCATGGCCCAAGTCTGGCATTTAAAGATTTTGGTGCCAGATACATGGCTTCATTAATGTCCTATTTTATACGAAATGATGACAAACATCTGACCATACTTGTAGCCACATCAGGTGATACAGGGGGTGCTGTGGCAGCTGGTTTTTACAACACCCCCGGCATCGAGGTAATCATACTTTACCCTTCGGGCAAGGTAAGTGATTTACAGGAAAAACAACTGACCACATTGGGAGGCAATATTTCAGCCCTTGAGATCAAAGGTACTTTTGATGACTGCCAGGCAATGGTAAAAGAAGCTTTTCTGGATCCGGATTTAAATAATAAATTGCACCTAAGTTCTGCCAATAGTATCAATATCGCCCGATTAATCCCCCAAAGTTTTTATTATTTTGAAGCTTTCAAGCAAGTTTTCAGGCACAATACAGAAGTAATATTCAGTGTTCCGAGCGGCAATTTTGGCAATCTGACCGCCGGTCTTCTTGCTAAAAAAATGGGGCTTCCTGTTAAGAGATTTATCGCGGCAACAAACATTAATAAAATAGTTCCCGATTATCTGGAGACCGGGATTTATAAACCAAAGCCATCATTGTCCACCATCAGCAATGCCATGGATGTAGGCAGCCCAAGCAATTTTGCACGAATATTTGAGCTTTATCAGGGAGATCATAAGTTATTGGGAAAAGACGTTTCAGGATTTTGGCTGAACGATGACGGGACAAAAACAGCTATGCTCGATGTATATTCCAAATTTGGGTATGTCTGCGATCCGCACGGAGCGATAGGGTACAAATCATTGGAAAAACTAAAAAAAGGGGAGTTAGGGATTTTTCTGGAGACTGCTCACCCGGCTAAGTTTCTGGATACTGTCAACGAAGTTTTAGATATGGAAATTGAAATTCCTGAAGAACTCGCTTCATGTGCAAATAAGACTAAGGTAGCAACATTGTTAAATAATGATTTTCAGCATTTTAAAGCCTACTTGATGGGCCATAATATACCTTAAATCAAATGTGTTGTATAGTAAGCATTGCAATTATCAAGCTTTATATTTAATTTATTAGCAGGAATTATTGTTTGAACTTGTTGGTTAGTAGAATCCTGATATTTTTTTGACGTAACAATGCATCATGAAATAATGCTTTATGCGCAAAAATTAAACTAAAAAAATTTGAAAAGAGGGAGGGTAAATACAAATTATGGCAGGAATAGGATATATTTGTTACTTAGATTTATAGTGTTTCGGAAGAAGCCATATCAATCTGTCCGTTAATTATCTGAATCTTATTAAATAATTTAAATTTTCAAATATGCCTAAATATGTAATTGAAAGAGAAATCCCCGGTGCTGGTAAACTTACATCTGAGCAATTAAAAGGAATTTCACAGACCTCATGTGGGGTACTAAGTAAAATGGGGTCTGAAATACAATGGCTGCACAGTTATGTGACAAGTGATAAAATTTATTGCGTATATATAGCCCCAAATGAAGAAATGGTCCGTGAACATGCTCAGCAAGGGGGATTCCCTGCTAACGCGGTAAGTGAAGTGGCAAACATAATTGACCCTACCACAGCCGAATAAAATTGAAAAAGTAATCGTTGGAGCTTTTAAGTTCTTCGTCATAAAGAGACATTAGGTAAAATAGAGGATTGTAAGGCTTATATCTCTCATCAACTTTAGAAGCAGTTCAAAATAGACATTATTGAGTCAATTCTTTTGTTAAATTATCTGACAGTTCATTAATCAAACCTTCCCGATCTCTATTGACACGATTGACAAATTCCATATCTGTGGTTGTGTTATTGTCGTATTTTGAACTCCACATGATGACTTCAATCAGTACCGGCAATAAATCAATGCCTTTTTGGGTGAGTTTGTAAATAAACTTGGATCCATGAGTCGGATCGGGCGATTTTATTATTATTTCTGACTTTTCGAGGAGTGATAATCTATCAGCTAATATATTGGTTGCTATCTTTTCTTCAGACTGCAAAAATGCACCATATGCATGTTTACCTTTAAACATCATGTCTCTGATGATAAGAAAACTCCACCTGTCCCCGAAGAGTTCCAGAGCAAAATTAATGGGGCAATCTGATTTGCGTTTTTGATTTGACATTGAGCAAAAATAAAAAAAATAATTTACTTGCATAATACAAGTACTTTTATATATCTTTGTACTTGCGTATTGCAAGTTGTTAATCATTAAAATTTAATACAAAATGAAAAACTCAATCAATTGGTTCGAAATTCCAGTAAAAAAATTTGAAAGAGCTAAAGCTTTTTATGCATCTTTGTTTGATTCAGAAATTCTCGAAATGCCTCATCCCACATATAAATATGGCATCTTGCCCGGTGATATGCAAAATGGTGTTACCGGCGGAATTGTAGAGGGCGAAGGTTTTGAGCCATCCCTGAAAGGGGCTTTGATTTATTTGAATGGGGGTGAAGATTTAAGTGTAATGCTTTCGAGGGTTGAAGCAGCCGGTGGTAAAATTCTTTTACAAAAAACATCGATTGGATCAAACGGGTTTATGGCCCACTTTGTCGATACTGAAGGTAACAAATTGGCCTTGCATTCTAGTAAATAATCGTAGTTATTTTAGGGCAATCCTAAAAAACTGTTGATTTTCACCCATTCTCTTAAAAGTAATTAAGGATATTGATTACTTCTCTTTTAACGGTGGGTCTGCGTTTTCATAACGAATTAAGTCAAAAGTATTTATTATCTAATGAAATCAAAATAAATTTAAAAATGGCAACACTATTCAACAAAATTACCATCAAGGCACCGGTTGAAAATATATTTCAGGCACTGTCTCAAATGGAAGGATTTGAAAATTTAGATCCAAATGTCAAAAAGTCAATTTCTCTTTCAACGATCGCAAGTGGCCTTAATGCTTCCAGAAAAGTTGAAATGATGGATGGTAAAAATTGGTTTAAAGAAAAAGTAACCAACCTGATTCCAAATGAATCGATCACATATGAGCTAACGGATTGCTCCTTTCCTGTCAAAAGCTTAAGATATACCTATACCTTAACCAAATCCGGCAGTGAGACTTTAGTTGATCAAAATATGTCCTACGACATGAAATACGGAATACTAGGTAAAATGATGGATTCTTTGATGATTAAAAAACAATACAATAAAGGTATCCGTCAATTTTTTACCGGCTTAAAAACTTTTGCTGAAAATTAATAATTTTCCAATTGCCGATAAGAATTGTGGTACGCCATTTCTTATTAGCAAGAACAGACCTCACTATTTTCATTTATAATTGGTAGGGGACGATAATTTCCTTTATGTATCAGTTCATTAGTAAGTGGAGCTTTTTTTTATAATTGTAAGAGCAAATCCAAAATAAACCAGTTTGTTAAATGATACCTTCACGAATCATATCGTGCAGGTGGAGCATCCCTTTGTACCGCATATTATCCAGTACAATCAGCTGCGTGATGCTGTGTTTTTTCATTAATGCTAACGCATCCACCGCAAGCGAATCAAAAAATATTGTTTTGGGGTTTGATGACATAATTTCGCCGGCATTTATCGATGATAAATTCTCCACAGTATCCATCATACGCCTCAGATCCCCATCTGTAATGATTCCCATTAGATTTTCATTATCATCCATAACAGCAGTAGCTCCCAGTCTCTTTCCTGTTATCTCTGTTATTACTTTTTTGATTGTATCATTGAGATAGACTTTAGGCTTTTCATTTCTTACAATCAGATCACTGACTTTGAGATACAATTGTTTGCCCAGACTACCGCCCGGATGAAATCTGGCAAACTGCTTTTGCGAAAATCCTCTCATTGACAATAGTGCTACTGCCATTGCATCCCCCATAGCCATCTGGAGTATGGTGCTTGTGGTCGGTGCCAGATTATTGGGATCTGCCTCCTTCTCTACATCCAGAAAAATACAAATATCGGACTGCAACGCCAAAAAGGAATCATTATTACTAACCAAACTGATCAGCATATTCCCAAAGTTTTTAATGAGTGGCACCAGTACTTTTACTTCGGGAGTATCACCACTTTTTGATATACAAATGACGATATCCTGCTCATCCATCATGCCTATATCTCCATGAATAGCGTCTGCAGCGTGCATAAAAACAGCATTGGTGCCGGTAGAATTAAAAGTAGCTACTATTTTTTGAGCCACTAAAGCACTCTTACCTATACCAGTAATTATGACCCGACCACGGGAATGATATATGGTATCCACAGCCCTACACGCTTCATCAGTAACCGATTGTCCAAGCTGAAGAAGGGCATTTGCCTCGATATTTAAGGTGTTTTCTAATTTTTCTCTGATCGAATGGTAACTATGTGGTATCAATATTGTATTTTTGGCTGCCAAAAAAAAATGGACTTGTTTAAAAGCAGGCCAAACATACAAAATTATAACAATTTTAATGGGTGGATTTTTTCATAAAATGTTTTTATGGATTAAGTTATGTTAATTTCTGAAATTGTTTTAATTTTATGGAATAGTCATTGAATCAGACTTTCTCTGAAGGAAATGTTTTCCTTAAGAGTTTCTAGCCCAATTGCTGAAAGAATTAAGATGTATTTCAAATGAAATATTTATTATCCTTTGGCTTGTTTTGATTAATAAAAGTAGAATTTTTAAAAGAAAATGGTTTTTACAGATCATGATATCACATCAGCCCTCAAACAATA
This sequence comes from Saprospiraceae bacterium, assembly GCA_016722285.1. Taxonomy (GTDB): domain Bacteria; phylum Bacteroidota; class Bacteroidia; order Chitinophagales; family Saprospiraceae; genus OLB9. Next base: position 76,965 of record JADKGI010000011.1, on the reverse strand, counting down.
CTTTGGTTTTGAGTCATTCAAAGGTGACCAGAAGAAAATAGTAAGGAGCGTCCTTGAACAAAAAAATACTTTTGTCATCATGCCTACAGGCGGAGGCAAATCGTTATGCTACCAATTACCGGCCATGATGATGGAAGGAACTGCTATCATCATATCACCTCTTATTGCATTAATGAAAAATCAGGTAGATTCCATACGTGGTTACAGTCAGGAAGACAATATAGCCAGTTTCCTGAATTCATCTTTGAACAAGACGCAAATGACTGACGTCAAAAGTGAGATCGTATCAGGAAAGACAAAAATGCTCTTTATCGCTCCGGAAACACTCACGAAAGATGAAAATATAGAGTTTTTTCAAAAAACCAATATCTCATTTGTAGCTGTGGATGAAGCGCATTGCATCTCTGAGTGGGGTCATGACTTCAGACCGGAATACCGAAGGATAAGAACTATGATATCCGCTATAGGTGAAGATATTCCTATCATAGCCTTAACGGCGACAGCAACTCCAAAAGTTCAGACTGATATCGTCAAGAGTCTGGAAATGATAGATCCGAATATCTTTATCTCGTCATTCAACCGCGACAACCTTTTTTATGAGATCAGACCAAAGGTAAATAAAGATAATGCGATAAAAAGTATCATTCAATTCATAAAAACATCTAAGGGCAAATCCGGAATCATTTACGTTCAGTCGCGAAAATCAACTGAAGAAATAGCCAAGGTCTTAAATGTAAACGGCATCATAGCTGCTGCATATCATGCGGGCCTCGATGCAAAGACAAGGACCACTGTTCAGGATGATTTTTTAATGGAGGAAGTAGAGGTGATAGTAGCGACAATAGCATTTGGTATGGGTATTGATAAACCTGATGTGCGGTTCGTAATACATTTTGATATACCCAAAAGTATTGAAAATTATTATCAGGAAACCGGTCGTGGCGGAAGAGATGGACTGAAAGGCGATTGCCTGGCTTTTTACTCATATAAAGATATCCTGAAACTTGAAAAATTTTTGCGGGACAAGCCTGTTGCCGAGCGTGAACTAAGTGCGCAGCTTATGGACGAGGTGATTGCATATGCCGAAAACAATAGCTGCCGCAGAAAATTTTTACTGCATTACTTCGGGGAAGAATATGATGACGGGAATTGCGGAAATATGTGTGACAACTGCAAATATCCAAAGAAAAAACAGGAAGTAAAAGATGAAATGAGGCTAGCGCTCAAAGTGGTTGAGTTGCTTAATGAAAATTATACTATTAAAATTCTGGTCGAATTTGTCACCGGCAAATCATCCAAAGAAATGAAAGACTTCAAGTTTGATAAACTTGAACTTTTTGGTGCAGGTGCCGGCAAAGATGAACTTTTCTGGCATACTATCTTCCGTCAGGCGGTATTAAACGACCTTCTTTTCAAAGAAATAGAGCAATATGGTATTTTAAAACTAACAGATGGGGGCAAAAATTTCATAAAACATCCTGAATCGTTATTGATTCCATTAAACCGCGATTTTACGGTCAAGGATGATGGTGAATATGACTTTGGCGGTGGTCAGAGTGCTGCCCTGGACAATATTCTGGTAGAAATGCTCAAAGATCTCAGAAAGTCAGAAGCCAGAAAGTTGAAAGTACAGCCCTGGGTTATTTTTTCAGAGCCATCGCTTCAGGATATGGCTACCTACTATCCGATCAGCATGGAAGACATGCTTCAGATATCCGGTGTCAGTCAGGGCAAAGCGCAGAAGTTTGCAAAACCATTTATCGAACTCATTAGTAAGTATGTTGAAGAAAACGATATAGACAGGCCTACAGAAGTAGTAGTAAAGCAAGTAGCAAATAAATCCAGAAACAAGGTGACTATCATTCAGTCAATAGATAGAAAAATGCCTTTTGACGATATAGCCCGCAATGTAGAGATGACTCATGATGAATTGCTGTACGAACTAAATAATATAGTAGATGGCGGAACTAAAATTAACATAAATTATTACATCAAAGACAAGGTGGACGACGATATCATTGAAGAAATTTTTGATTACTTCAAGGGATCGAATACTGATTCTATTGATACAGCAATAAGAAAGCTGCATGAAGAGGATATCGGGGAAGAAGAAGTCTTACTAACCCGAATAAAATTTGTATCGGAAATAGCAAATTGATATGGTGCAGATAATAATAATAAATGGCCCTAATCTCAATTTGTTAGGGGTGCGGCAACCTGATATTTACGGTAAGAAATCTTTTGAAGAATATTTCAGAGAGCTTGAGATAGAATTTCCTGACTATAATCTCCATTACTATCAATCCAACCATGAAGGAGATCTTATTGACAAAATCCAGGGGGTAGGGTACAGATACGATGGGATCATCCTCAATGCAGGAGGTTTTTCGCACACATCGATAGCCATATCGGATGCTTTGAGAGCGATCACAACACCTGTAGTAGAAGTACATATTACCAACATTTATGCAAGAGAAGCTTATCGCCATACTAATTTCATCAAAGAATCTGCGATACACAGTATCGTCGGTCATGGACTTAATGGATATAAAGAAGCTATAGAATATCTCAAAGACAAAGTAATCAAAGCCTGAAATGACTCTGATTAGCGAAAAAGACTTTAAACAGTTTTACATTGAAAATTTTTCGGCTGTCAGAATGTTTATTTATTCAAAATGCAGTGATATTTATCTCGCAGAAGATATCGCTCAGGAATCTTTCGTAAGACTTTGGAAAAACAAAGATAAAGTCATTTTAAGCAAAGCCCGTGCTTTTGTCTTTACAGTATCAGGAAACCTTTTCCTCGATCACATGCGTCACGAGAAAGTTAAAAATTCGTATAAAAATGGTTTTGAAATCAAATTTGACACATCGGACCCGCATTTCATATTGGAAATGGATGAATTTAAGCTAAAACTGGAAGAAACCATTATGGGCATGCCAGAAGGGGCCAGAGTCGTATTTCTTCTCAACAGAATAGAAAAAATGACATACAGCCAAATTGCCGAATCACTTGACCTGAGTGTCAAAGCAATAGAAAAACGTATGCAAAGGGCACTGGAAATAATGTCAACCCTTAAGTTTAATAAGTAATAGAAGGTGAAATTCCATAACCAATAGTTGATTTAATTAAAAATTAATGGGATTTACTATATTTTATTACAAAAAAAGTAGGGTATAACCTGATATATTCGTTTAAGGGTTTACAATGATTTTTCGATGACAAAAACACAGGAAATTTCTTTAGTTGCATGGCTTGATGGTCAGTATGATGATACTGATGCTTCATTGTTTGTTAAAAATTTTAATCCGGATAATCTTCGGGCTAATTTGAAATTGGTTGACAATATGTCATTCATCAAAAAAGATACTGAAAAGTGCTGGTCAGAATTTTGTCAAATGGCAGGCTTGGATCTTGCAGAAAAACATGTCTGAACTTTTCAAAAGCACTTGCCTGATTAAATCCAACGGCAAATTCAAATTTTTTTGATGATAGAAAATCAAAAATAAAAGGTACTCAAAGCGGCCTGTGAATTATATTTTCTAACTTTGCGAACAAATGTTCGTATCTAATGAGTTCAACTCTTTTTTATCCCCTTCGGGTAGTAGATATCACTTCGCAGACTAAAAACTGTGTGGCTATTAGTTTTGAAGTCCCAAAAGATATGGCTGAAAAATTCAAGTACAGGGCGGGGCAGTATCTCACATTTAAGGCGGATATAAGCGGAGAAGAAATCAGGCGCTCATATTCCTTATGCTCGATTCCTTCAGACAACCACATGACAGTTGCAGTAAAAAAGTTGAGGGGGGGTAAGTTTTCGACTTTTGCAAATGAGAATTTAAAAACAGGAGACATATTGGATGTAATGACCCCGAAAGGCAATTTTATCCTGGATCAACATCATGATAATAATTCATTTGTATTTTTTGCGGCAGGAAGCGGAATTACACCGGTGATCTCGCAGATCAAAGATACATTATTGAACCGTCCATTATCAAATGTAACCCTGATATATGGCAACAGAAATCTGGAATCAGTCATATTCAGAGAAGAGCTGGAAGGCTTGAAGAATAAATTTATAGACCGTCTTTCAATTTATTATATTTTTTCAAGACAAAAGACAGATAGCTCATTATTGTATGGTAGAATAGGAAAAGAGAAGTGTATCGAAATGAGCAAAGTGTTTTTTTCTATAAAAGATGCAGATGCTTATTTAATTTGCGGTCCAAATGAAATGATTTTTGATGTTAAGGAAGCATTAGAAGAAAGTGGGGTGCCTTCAGACAAGATCCACTTTGAACTATTTAATACTGAAGGGCTTAAAAATACTTCACTTCCATCCGAAGCATTAACAAATATTGAAAAGCTGAAAGAAAGCTTGATAACAGTACAGATGGATGGAAGTGTGTTTAAATTTTCAATGGCTTATGGAGAACAGAATTTATTGGATGCTGCTATCTCACACGGTGCTGATCTTCCTTTTTCATGCAAGGGGGGCGTTTGCAGTACATGCAAAGCAAAAATAACGGAGGGAAAAGTAGATATGGATCGTAATTATGCTCTTGAACCGTATGAAATTGAAGCTGGATATGCTTTATTGTGTCAGTCGCATCCCCGTACAACTTCTGTTTTTGTAGATTTTGACCAGAAATAGATTTTCATGAAAACCGAAACAAAAAATAAGAAGCAATTTATAATAGACACAGCGGCTGAACTTTTTAAAGAAAAAGGATATAGCGCATCTTCAGTAAGAGATCTGGCTGCCCGAGTGGGTTTAGAGCCGTCAAGTATATATAGTCATATCAGATCCAAAGACGAATTACTCAACGAAATATGTATGTGTTGTTCTGCCAGATTTACTGATGGTATGAATAATATTTATATTGCAGACATTTCCCCAAAAAAGAAAGTAAAAGCATTAATAAATCTTCATCTGCAAATAGCATTTGACTTCCCTGCATCCGTCACCGTTTTTAATGATGAGTGGAAATTTCTGAACAAACCAATTCTGACAGAATTTCTTCAAGCCAGAATAGAATATGAAAATAAATTTAAAAAAATACTTAGGGAAGGTCAGAAAAATGGAAAATTTAGTTTTATAAATGTGGACCTCGTTTTCAATATCATTATTAAAACTCTGAGTTGGTCCTATACTGTTGTAAATAAATACAGCAAGGAAGAATTGGGAAATGAAGTAACTGCTTTTATTTTAAAAGCAATAAGAAAATAAGTGAACCGATTTCAAATATTAAAATCAAAAGAAATTAAATTGCGAAAAATATTAATTTTAATATGTTCAAAATCAAACGATTAAAATCCAAAATTTTTACAATTTAATTTACTTTAAGTATAAAATCAAAAAATTATGAATAAAATTGATTCATTAGAAGACAGATTTCAAAGTCGGATAGATAAGGAAGAGAAAATCGAAGCCAGGGATTGGATGCCCGATGGATACAGAAAAACACTAATCAGACAGATTTCCCAACATGGCCATTCTGAAATAGTAGGTATGCTTCCTGAGGGCAATTGGATCACCCGTGCTCCGAGTTTAAAAAGAAAACTGGCTCTTCTGGCTAAGGTACAGGATGAAGCCGGTCATGGCTTATACCTCTATTCAGCAACAGAAACACTTGGCATATCCAGAGAAGAACTTTTAGACCAGTTACATACAGGAAAAGCCAAATATTCAAGCATATTTAATTACCCTACTTTGTCCTGGGCGGATATAGGTGCTATCGGATGGCTTGTCGATGGTGCCGCTATCATGAATCAGGTAGCACTTTGCAGGACTTCCTATGGACCTTATGCCCGTGCTATGGTCAGAATCTGTAAGGAAGAGTCTTTTCATCAGCGTCAGGGTTTTGATATTTTGCTGACCATGTGCAACGGATCTGTAGAACAGAAAGAAATGGTACAGGATGCTGTCAACAGATGGTGGTGGCCTTCATTGATGATGTTTGGCCCTAATGACAGCGATTCTCCTCATTCGGCACAGTCCTTAAAATGGAAGGTAAAGAGGCTTTCCAATGATGAGCTCAGGCAGAGATTTGTCGATATGACAATACCACAAGCTAAAATTTTAGGGATTGAATTGCCCGATCCGTTATTAATTTATAATGAAACCCGTGGCCATTATGACTTCGGAGAAATAGATTGGGAAGAATTTCGTCAGGTAGTGGGCGGTAATGGTCCATGCAATAAGGAACGGATGGCAGCAAGAATAAAAGCTCACGAAGAAGGCAGTTGGATTCGTGAAGCAGCGGTGGCTTACGCTGAAAAAAAGAAGAACTATGAAAAAGCATCTGTCGCTTAGAGACAAACATACGATGGAAAATAATCTTTATATTGGCAAAATGATTTTTAAAATTATTATATTATTTATTACAATTTTACTCTCGATATCAATCAGTGTTTCAGGCCAAATAATCAATAAAATAGACTCTCGGTTACTCAATGCTAATCCTTTGATACCCCAAAATATTATGGTTGTAATGAATGATCTGGCAGATGTTTCCTTTGCAAAATGCATACATGGAAAAGATGCCAAAGCTGCATATGTGTATAGTACACTTATTTTACATGCGGATAATATACAATCCGGTGTAAAAAGTTTTTTAGATATCAAAGGGGTGTCATACCGAAGCTATTATATTGTAAATATGATTGCCTTAAAAGCAAATCTGGAGCTTATTAATGAATTAGCTCAACAATCAGGTGTAAACAGAATATTACTTGATGGAAAAGTAATGATGGTAAGCAATCCTGTATCATCAGGCAGAGATGAAGGACATCGGGCTATAGAGTGGAATATTACTCATATGGGTGCTACCGAAGTATGGTCTATGGGTTATACAGGACAGAACGTAACCATAGGAGGTCAGGATACGGGATATGAATGGGAAAATGCTCTCCTAAAAAATAAATATAAGGGATGGAATGGCTCAAGTGCTGATCACAATTACAACTGGCATGATGCGATCAGGGCTGATATTCCATTAAGTGCCGGAACAAATTCCTGCGGCTTCAATACATCTGAACCTTGTGATGATCACAATCACGGCACGCATACAATGGGTACAATGGTAGGTGATGACGGTGCCGGCAATCAAATCGGAGTGGCACCCGGGGCTAAATGGATTGGATGCAGAAATATGGAAAACGGATATGGAAGCCCTACCACTTATCTGGAATGTTTAGAATGGTTTTTGGCACCATACCCATTAGGCAGTAATACTTCAGCTGGAGATCCGACAAAAATGCCACACGTTATAAATAATTCCTGGGGTTGTCCTCCTGAAGAAGGTTGTGATACATCTGTTTTTAATATCATGGAGGTAGCTGTAAATAATCTGAAGTTAGCCGGATGTGTGGTAGTGGTGTCTGCTGGAAATTCCGGATCCTCCTGTGGCAGTATTACTGACCCTGAAGCCATTTTTGAAGGTAGTTTGACGGTAGGTGCCACTGATATCAATGATAATATTGCAGGATTCAGCAGTCGAGGCCCCGTGACTGTAGATGGTTCAAACAGATTGAAGCCCAACGTATCAGCACCTGGAGTAAGCATCAGATCGTGCATCAGAGGTACCAATAATTTTGGAATTTGGCAAGGGAATCAGTATGGCCGGGCCCCACGTTGCGGGACTGGTAGCGCTACTGATTTCAGCTAATCCAAAGCTTGCCGGCGAAGTTGATGTCATAGAGGATATTATTGAGCAAACGGCAGTTAGACTCACTTCTCCATTTCAAAATTGTGGGTCAGTCTCTGGTCTGTCCATTCCGAATAATACCTTTGGATATGGAAGGATAGACGCTCTGAATGCCATCAATCTTGCATTGCCTTCCAATTATACACCATATATCAAGCAAAATGAGGCTATCATTATTGATAATGCTGGGAGTGGTCTTATACTGGTAAGTCAGAACAATCAGAAGTACCGGATTTCGGCTACAAACTCAGGAAGTTTAAAAATTGACTCTGTTTCAAACGGGACTTTAGGGTCTTTCTCTCTTGCAAAAAGCAGCCTGAATCTGGTAAATGCTGATACTAAAATAATATTTAAATCACCTGATAATTCATATTGGCAATTGAATATAGATGATTCGGGTGCGATGACGATTTCCTCACTAAGTAATTTGCCAGTCATAAATTCAAAAATTAAAACCGGAGATGTATTGATAGCAGATGGCATAAAAGGACTTGTTTTGAAAAGTCCGGGTAATATTTGTTTTATGACGAATATAACTAATTCAGGAAGATTAATAGCTATACCTTCTGATTGCATAAATTGAATAATTATTTCGGGAGCTCCATATAAATTAAATAATAAATAGAAATGAAAGACTGGCCATTATACGAAATCTTTATACGGTCCCGCAACGGGCTTAACCACAAACACGTAGGTAGTCTGCATGCTGCTGATGCTCAGATGGCTATACAAAATGCTCGAGATGTCTATACGCGAAGAAATGAAGGAGTATCGATCTGGGTAGTAGAGTCAAATCAAATTACCGCTTCCAATCCTGATGATAGCGAATCACTTTTTGATCCTGCATCGGACAAAGTATATCGCCATCCCACATTCTATCATCTGCCGGACGAACTAAAACATATGTGATCATGGAAGATCAACTTAAGGAATTTATTCTCATGATGGCCGATAGTTCGATGATACTTGGACAGAGATTAGGTGAATGGTGCGGCCATGGTCCAGTATTGGAACAGGATATTGCCATCACTAATATTGCACTTGATCTGATAGGGGAAGCGAGAAACTATTACCGATATCTGGCAGATGTGGAAGGAATAAACGAAGATGAATATCCTATGAAGAGAGATGTAAGGAAGTTCAGAAATGTTCTTCTTACAGAACAACCCAACGGCAATTGGGCAGATACCATCATGAGACAATTTATATTTGATTGCTATCATTATTATCACCTGGAAGGTATGACTGAAAGCAGCGATGCCCGACTGTCAGCAATTGCAAAAAAGACAATAAAAGAGTCCAGTTATCATTTATCTTTTTCCGGCGAATGGGTGATCAGACTTGGTGATGGTACTGAAGAGAGTCATCAGAAAATGCAGGCTGGATTAGAGAATATGATCACTTATTATGATGAATTATTTTTGCCTGTACAGTATGAAATATTTTGCAGAAGTAAAAATATATGCGGCGATTTCAATCTGATTAAAAAAAATGCTTCAGCTAAATTTAATTCTGTCATTCATGAAGCAACATTAACGATTCCTGAAATGTATCACGCAAGAAAAGGTGGAAAATCAGGATTACATTCCGAACATTTGGGATTCATACTTGCTGATATGCAGTTTATGCAGAGAGCATATCCCGGGCTTACCTGGTAACTGTATTAAATGGATATTGTCATTGATATACTTACCTGACATAAGCTTCTGATTGTCAACCTGCCCACCATACTATTACTAATAAATCATAAGTTTGATTGTCTTAATATAATTGCCGGCCTGAAGTTTTACAATATAAAATCCAGGTGCTATACCATTGATATCCAATGCATTAACGCGTTGGATGTTATCCAGATGTAAATAACTTTGGCGGATACTCTTACCTTCTGTATTCAGGATATTTACTGAAGTAATCACAGGCATCGGTGCTGAAGCTTTTATTATCACATAATCATTTGCAGGATTTGGAGATACCGAGACATCAAAAAAGTCAACTTGTACATCTTGGCTTGGATTCACTGATTCCAGCGAATTGACTAATGTCTGCATGGCTTGGGTACATGATTTATCGCCTTGTCCTCCATCAGCCGCAACACAGGCTTCTGAAGTATATTTATAAATATCCAGTAATTCAAAGTCATCTACAAACCATCCGGTAAAATCACCTGCAGCTTTCACAGTAGGATCAGATCCGAATCTAAACCTGAATATGATAGATTTACCAATATACTCTGACAAATCAATATAAGAATCAATCCACGGACCGACCATATTTGCCTTTGTCCAGCTGCCACCTGAATTTCCGGAGAAAGCATCAAGGGATGGTATTGCCAGTGTAGTATAAGCCATAGGGCCAGTATATCCGTTTCGGATGAACTTTTCCTTTTTAACCGGAATGAATAACCCACCGTTTAGGCTTATTTCTACAAAACCAGCGTCATTTCCATACTGAGTATTATATCTGTGCCAGAATCTTGCAACCGGATTTTTTCCGGTTATAACATATTTATCAGATATCAAAAAAGCATCTGATTCTGAATCAATATTAATGATATTCAAGGATGTAAACGGACTCTGATAAATATCATTATTGGGAAGCCAGTATTCATTTCCCACATTTTTATCGATTTCCCAATTGAAATCACTATCGAAATTCTGAATTGCCATTCTAACTGACTTATTGTCTTTACTGGCTCTGACTTTGTATGAGATTTTTACTTCTTTTTCATAATCCATATCTCCGACCTGAAAAATTAATTTATTTCCCGACACAAGCGGCACAATGGAAGATGAACCGCCTATAAAAGTTAGTCCATCAGGCAAGTCATCTGTCACAAAAACATTGTTTTGTTTGGCAGGGATATGATTAGTAGCCTTTAGTTCAACATCTACATCTCCTCCCGGATTTACAGAGGCGGAAACGATTTTATCTATTTTAAGTTTTTCTATGCAAGTAGGTAAGGGGTCAAAATTCTCATTGCCATCGTCCCTATCATCCTTGCTTCCCCCATTCGCGAAGTAGCCCAGACCTCTTCTGGCAAAAACATTCCATAAAAGACATTTATTAATATACCCATTATTTATTTCGTCGGCTTTTAGTATTGCGTCCCTGGCCTGAATAAATCCCGGATTGCATGGTTGGACTTTCATCCCTTCTATGACCAAAAATACAGCTTTATAATTACCTGAATTTTTATTTTTCCAATCAGCATCATATCCATATTTATCAATAAAGGCCCAATACATGTCCCAAAGTACATCAGCCCAAATCTCACCCAAAGAATGACATCCATTACATGGACTATCTGCTCTTTTTGTCCCTTTAATGGAATTAAAAGTCTGAGGATTGATATTCATATCGGTTGAATATGGATATCTTCTGAAACCACCACCGGTTATCTCCTGTGCCGCGGCAAAAATACCGATACCTTTCGCTTCTTTGCCGGACGCACCAGGTTTATGTGTCATCACAAGAGCAAAAAAATCACTCCATCCTTCACCCATCTGCTCATCATTGGTCAGGCAGGATGCACTCAATCTCCCCCCGGTAAGTCGGTTGGAAATACCATGAGCATATTCATGGGCTATGATGCCATTGTCCAGAGATCCGTCGATATAGGCCGCTCCCTGGCGTTCTCTTTGCTGAAACGTCATGGTTACATTTCCACCAGCCACAAGGACAATTCTAATCTTTTCGCAGTCTGATTTTTTCAAAAATACGGAAGGAATAGTTACAGATCCGGCATTGGCTGCGGCACCCATGGTTAATAGTTCCTCTCCATTTCCACCATTTACTCCTGCAATATTGCAAACAATTACCGCTATTGCACCCGCTTGTTGTGCATTAAAAACTTTTTTTGAAAAATCGCACAACCCTCTGTCAACCATAGCAATCTTGCCTTTAATCTCACCTGGATTTATTGCATTATCGCACAATGCTGTGGGATTAGAACTTCCGTCTTTAGCTATAGCCACATTTCCAGAAATAGGGCTTTCAGTGCTATTAGGAATAGGTTGCCCAAAACCAGCTCCCCCATACTCTGATATAAATCCCTTGATATTTTCAGGAGCATCAATAGAAACAGATCCGCCATCATTGTCCCATAAAAACATTTGCATACGACCTGAAAAACCATCAACCGGGGACGAAAAATTTGCATTGTTAATCTTTTGGGCTACACCATCAACGACATCCAGTTTTGCTTCATGAAGGGTGATGCCATCAAAGGCCTGGGCCTGAACGTAATCATTTCCATCGCCTTTTCCTGTGTAGTTTTTTTGCTGGAAATTTCCAAATTCTTCGGTAAAACCTGTTGTAAAAGATACATCATGCATCATATTGGTCAAATAAAACAGGTTAGTTACCGCTGCAAGATTGTTCTGCCTTGGATCATTATTCAAGTCTATCGGAAAGTCAAAACTCAGAGCACTTCCCCCGTTTGGTTCATTTCCGTCAGATTGATTATCATCATTTTTATCTTCGAACGCGTGGACATTGTTGCCTCTGGTTATGGTAAATTCTGCCCCATCTACACCATTCGTATCATGCCATCCAAAAGGAGATGCTGTGGGATATTGACCATCAGTTGCAAAAGTGCGAGGCCCATGTTTTGGACTTTCAACCGGCAGTTTATATACATTATATCTGGCGGCAGCGCCTAATAAAATATCTTGTGGATACTTAAGAGTTTTGTCTGTATTCTCAATAAGACTATGTCCGGAATGACCTGAATCGGAAAATGCATATCTGGGTATTGTGCAATAAGTGGTATAATTGGATTTTGATACAAAGGCACCAGTAAGAGCATTAATATTAATATCCCAGTAATCAGAAGAATTAACCATATCCAGTTGCAGATTCCAGACCAAAATGAGTTTGTCACCGGTGAGTTCGTATTTTAATTCAGCCTCTATCGGTGACTTGGTCATTTCAGATAGAATGAAAGAATATTTACCTCCATCCGATCTTGTGCTTGATATGGGTTTATCCTTAAGATTTATATTAAAGTGACCGGCACTGCTGACTATAGCCTGAATAGCACTGATACCAGCGACTGATGAGTTGATTTTATCTTTTACCTCACTCACCAGGTTATGGGCATCAGAAACGACATTTCCATCTTTGTCCAAAATCAGTGTCATCGTGGCATTTCTGATGGGGATGTTCTTATACGTCTGTTGAAGATATATATATTTTATTCCGGTTTCTGAAGTGGCTTCAGAACTGATAACCATCCCCTGATAGTCATCTGATTTTAAACCCCACTTATTTGCACTCATTTTGATATGCTTCTGTGCCAGGTCTATCGGATTATTATTCTGACCAAACGAATAAGGTAAATACCCCAGAGTAAAAATTAGTAATCCAATTGTTTTTAATGACATATATATATAATGTTTTGTTATATCTAAAAAGTTTGTGATCACAAATTACAGTAACATTTTGAGTAACATTTAGGTTGAGAATCTTCCTGACTAAATAAGAACTGTTTTATATTTTGTAACTAACGCAAAAATACGCATTCGTGTTATTAGAATGGTGTAAGGACTATTATTAAGTTATCAAAAAGTGGTAGATTTCATTATTATGTCGGTCTGTTTATCATCCCCCAACATAAAATTAACTCTGTCGGATTCTTCAAATCCATTTTTAGTATAAAACTGAATAGCTCTTATATTTTTTTCCCATACGCCAAGCCAAACATAGTCAACCTCACTGGTTTTAGCTTCATCAAGTGCTTTTTCCAATAGCTTTTGTCCTGCTTTTATCCCCTGATGGTCCTTTAAAACATAGATTCGTTCTATTTGAAGAGATTTATGATTTGTGCCTCCCAACAATACTGAAACCCGATTGATTTTAAGATAACCAATTTTGATTTGATTTTTTATTGCAAAGTAAAATTCTGAAGTCGGGTTTGACAGTTCATTTTGTATTTTATCAATTGTAAAACTAGCTTCGACATATTTTTGCATATTCTCTTCAGAATTGTGTTCTGCAAAACTTTCAATAAAGGTTTTTTTCCCTAATTGGAGCAATGGTAGAATATCTAAAGGCATGGCCCTGTTTATTATTATCGGAATCATAAATTATTGGGTTTTGGCCTTATATAATCCTGATGAAAGTTAATAAAGTTCATGAAAATAGTTAATCCCACTTAATTGACATTAAACTCACCAATGTGCCATAAAATTCCACTAGGGTCATGTATAAAGCATTCTTTTCCCCATTCTAACTCTCTGATCGGGGCAAGCCTTACATTCTTATATTTTTCAGTCAGCTTAAGTTCCAGAAGTTCATGCCAAAATTTATTTACATTTTCTACTTCCATAAAAATCATCGTATTGTCAACCCAATCTTTTACATAAGCATTCTGCAAATAAAATCCATATACATTTGTGGTGAATAAAGACATTGCCGGAGACAGAATGACCTCCTGAAATCCCAGATCCCGATAAAATGAGCGGGATAAATCGTAGTCTTGAGCCCCTATAAAAGGACGGATAGATTTGGTTTTGTGATTCATAAAATAATATTTGTATCTACATTAATGGATTGATTAATAAAATAATGAATGTTAATAAAACAGGCATAGGTTATATAAACCGTAAATCAATGAAGAAGTCATATCACTAATGAAATTTGAAACTTATAATTCCGGTTTTGATAACTTATTTAACATGCCTTGAAATATGAGTCCATGAAAAGGATAGACACAATACCAGTACAGCCTACCCATGATCCCTCTGGGTCTAAAAGTAGCCGTTTGGGTCAATACTTGTTCGTTTATGTTAAACTCCAGCCAAGCTTCACCGGGTAATTTCATTTCTGCAAAAAGAATAAGACGTCCTTCATCTTTATCGGCGTATAAAACTCTCCAGAAATCCAACGCATCGCCTGTATAAATTTCATCTACATTAGTCCTCCCTCTTCTCAAACCCACCCCACCTGAGACTCTGTCCAAGAATCCCCTCAGTTGCCAAAGCCAATTGGCATAATACCACCCTTTTTTGCCTCCAATACTCCAGATTTTTCTAATACTAATCTCTCTGTCAGAAATTTTATTTTCTCTCTTATCTAAAAAGCACCCATGTGTAGGGACCGAAATAAAATCATTTATGCTGATATTAATACCGCTGCTAACATATGCATCTTTCCAACTTGATAGTATAGTATTGTTCTCTATTTTTGAGAATGCTCTTTTTATTGTTTCGCTATATCCTAAAGGTGTAATGCTAAGAATCTTGTTTAAGTCATCATTCCTACACACTACTTCTATTTTCATACTATCTACTAAGGAAACAGCTAGCTTATAAGACGTAGATGTTACAAAATATAACCAGTATGAGGATAATCTGGGAGTCATAACCGGAACGATGAATATTTTTCTATTTAGTTTTCTCAGTCTGCTGAATTCCAAAAGCATCTCCTTGTAGGTTAAAATATCCGGTCCTCCAATGTCAAAATTTTGATCATATGTTTTTACGGTAAACATCGATTTTGAAAGGAATAATAAAACATCCGAAATTCCTATAGGCTGGCATCTTGTTTGCAGCCATTTTGGAGCAATCATTATTGGTAGTTTTTCAACCAAATCCCTTATAATTTCAAAAGATGCACTGCCGGAACCTATTATGATGGCTGCTCTCAAAGCTGTAAAATGATACTTACCTTTGCTTAGTTCAATTTCCACATTTTTACGTGAAGCTAAGTGCTCAGATAATTTTGATTCATTTACAATTCCACTTAAATAAATTACATGCCTGACCTGAGTATTTCCTAGAGCATTCCTGAAATTTATTGCAGATTGATGTTCAAGGCATTCATAATCTGATGATACCGACATAGAATGTACCAGATAATAGGCTCCATCAATATCTTTTGGAATATTTGCTAATGTGCTGCTATCTAATAAGTCAACTTCTATAACTTTAATGCTTTCTTTACTCACTTTTACTGGATGAAATCTCTTTGCATCTCTGACACAACACACTACTTCGTGACCTGCATCGAGCAAAACAGGTAAAAGTCGTTTACCTATATATCCTGTGGCACCTGTGAGTAAAATTTTCATATTATCTAAATAATTGACTTTATTTTTATTTTTATTTGCCTATTTGCCTTTTTCGCTGGATTTTTTATACCAAGCTATTAAGAAAAATACCATTTAGGCTTTATCTATGGTTCTGTTTATGATAGGTGACACTTTTTTGCCTATGAGTTCAATGGCATGCAATAGTTTATGGTGAGGGATGTCCATATCCATCTGAAATGTGAACCTTGAAATCCCGCCCAATGCCTCACTATGGCGCAATATTTTTTCTGCAACTTCTTCCGGATTCCCCACTACCAAAGCTCCTCTGGGCCCGTTTTGGGCATCAAATCCTTGTCTGGTCACAGGAGCGTAGCCTCTTTCCTTTCCTATTTTAGTAAACATTTTTGCATAGCCAGGATAATAATCTTCCACCGCTGCATCACTTGTGTCCGCTACATAACCCAGAGAATGCAAGCCTACCTTTAGTTGATCAGGAGCATATCCTGCTTTGGTGCCCGCTTGTCTGTACAGATCAACCAAAGGCCTGAAACGATGTGTCTCTCCGCCGATCACGGCTACCATCAAAGGCAATCCCAATTCGCCAGCTCTGGCAAATGATGCCGGAGTCCCGCCTACCCCAAGCCAAACCGGTAATTTTTTCTGACTTGGACGTGGATAGATAGCTTGATTTTGGAGGGTTGGCCTAAATCTTCCCAACCAGTTTATAGTTTCGTTGTCGCGGATTTTCAGTAATAAATCGAGCTTTTCCGAAAATATAGCATCATAATCATTGAGGTTTAGTCCGAATAATGGGAAGGATTCAATAAATGACCCTCTACCTGCTACTATCTCTGCGCGACCATCTGAAATCAAATCCAAAGTAGCAAAATTTTGAAAAACCCGAACCGGATCTGCTGCACTCAGGACGGTGACGGCACTTGTGAGACGAATACGACTGGTTCGCGATGCAGCAGCAGCTAGTATCATATATGAAGCAGAATCCAGAAAATCTTTACGATAATGTTCTCCCAAACCAAAAATATCCAGTCCTGATTTGTCGGCCCATTCTATTCGATCAAGCAATTCTGCGATTGCGTGTACGTGGCTTATTTTTGTATCTAAAGGTGCTGCGGCGAAGCTGTCAATTCCTATTTCCATTATAATTCTTTTATATCCAGGTTTTTGTTGAAAGCAAATACAAAACGATGATGGATCACAAAGGTTGCCATTAAATTGAAAAAAACATCCGTTTTCTATATGATAAGCAAAATAATTGTCTTCCTCTTTTCAGGTCAATTTTCAAATTGAGGATTTTACCAGTTATAATGGTTCAATACACAGGGAAGAAGGTTGAATACATCCACTATATTCCCAATTCTATACACGCCAGATCCTCTACAACTTTATAGCAATTGACATATGAAGCCCATACACTTTGACACCATTCTTTGATCAGCCAGTCTCTTTGGTCTCCCGGTTCGACATGTAATACATCAGAAATATTGATCCTACCCCGATCTTGAGGCAAATCGAAATCTGGCCAAATCTTTTTATTTTCAGCTATTCTCATGTGGGCAAGCTGTACCTGACGGCCTGAATAACCTTTTTCCAAATATAAATAAAGACCAACTAAAGCAAAGGTGATGGCAATAGGTTTTGTGTCCTTGTCTGCTGTCTGAGCCTGATAAGCATTTACAATATGCTGATGGGTAAAATAACCCATATCTTTATGGCCTAAGGTATAATATGACAACTCATAGAATTCTTCTGTGCTTTTACTATCCTCCAAGGTTGTAAAATTTATTAATATAAAATGAAGTAATGATAAATTGACACCTGAATATTCTGAATACAAAAAATATTCTTCAGATTTATCATTTATTTTCCAAACAAGTGAATTTTATTATCTTTGGTTTTGCTTTCTGATCGCCTCAGCCTTTATTCTTTCATTAATGTCCACTTTGGCACCCTTCAGTACATAAATGGATATGGTATCTTCTCTTGCATAAGAATTTATCCTCCTGGCAGCAAGATATACGGTATCAAACAAGGGTATTTCTGTTTGCCTGTTTTTATCTTCATCATCATTTTCTTTTACAAGAACTGCATCCGTATTTCTGTCCTCCAATGGTAGCCAGTCTATATAATCTGAGTTAAATGAGGATGCAACCACCTTACGTTTAGAATAATAATTGATGGCTCCGGCTTGTCCGTAATTGTCACACAAAATGATGGTGGTTTCTGGATGAGGCAGTAAGTTGTATATGCTATCGACTTTTACTGCCAATTCCTTCCAACCTAACATATCTGCAAAATCCTGTGGTAAGTCGTGATCTCTTCCATCCTCCCAACGCAACAACCCCAATTTTTTATACGCTTTTTTATGGGTAGTGATGTATTCGGGACTTTTATTTGGAAAGGCAATTTGGTAAAATGGAATAAAAACTATGATGGGCATCATTATTAAAACAGGTTGAAAATATCTTTTCCATCCAGCCCTGAAAAGGTAAGATATATAAACGGAACCAAATGCAATATAAACCGGATATAAACCGATGGCATAATAATCTTTTGCCCTTAGATACAAAAATACGATCAGAGTAAATATAAATGCCCAGAAAAATGATCTGTATTTATAAAAAGGACTATAAAAAAGTAAGGCATATATTCCGGCTCCAATGACAAGCAAAGAACCTGTATAAAAAAGTAGTTGATTCTTTAAAAAATCAAGCCTGTGTACATGCACTAATTGAGTTCGAGTCAACTCATTCAAATGATGTACAACCGGAAAATTATTTGCATATTGCCAAATCAGGTTTGGTGCGATAAGTATTAAACCTATTGTAAGAGCAATATAAAATGACTTTTCAAAAAATATTTTTCTCTGATGCGTGATCAAAATGGCCGGAAATATCCCAATGATCAGAAATAAGATGTTGTATTTATTTAAGAAACCCAAAGCGAATATTATGCATCCGTAAAAAAGCCATTTGGAATTTTCTGATTTAAAATATTTAATCAGAAGGAAGTATAAAGTTGTCCAACTCAAAACATCAAAAGAATTTGGCTGGTATAACATGTTCAGACGCAGGAGTGCTGAGAACAATATACAGGTTCCACCCAATATTAATGCAAAAAGGTCTCCGTCTAATTCCTTAATGGAACACCAAACTATATAAATAGTCAAGGCACCAAACAAAGCCGGAAAAAACTTCACCCAGAAAACACTGTTGCCAAGTAAATAAATTAAAAAGGAAATCCATGATGTAAATGGAGGTACGGATGAAAAACCCCAGGCAAGGTGGTGGGCCTGGTCCAGGTACAAAAATTCGTCGCGTTGTAAATCATATTCCGCATCTATGACCGCGTATTGCAGTAAAAATTTTAAAACGATAAAACCAAATAATATCCATGTTTCTTTTTTCATAAAAAACAACCTTAATTAATTGATCATAAGATATTTGTTTAAGATGGTGTTTAATTACTTATTACCCAATGGCACTTCATGATCAAAACTCAGGATTCTTTTTAATTTCCAATTTCCTGATTCTAAGATCCAGACATGTGTAAATTTTGCAGTGCTGGTCAAATATTTTGGTTTTCCGACTTCTTCCCCATAAAATTCATGAATTCCGTTTTGTACAGCTCCATACAATAGCCCATTATTATATAAAGGGAAAACTTCGAGACTTCCTTTTACCAAAACCCTGGTGGCTCTATAATTCATCTTACAAAGATTCGGGATGCTTTGAATAAACGCTTCTTTAGAATTCAAAAATCCACCTTTATCATGATAAAATTCAAAATCATCACTGATCAAATTTCTAAATTGTGTTGTATCACAAAGATTGTATCCCAAACTAAATAAGAGACTGTCTCTTTGTTTCAATTCATTAAAAATACCCTGGATTGCTTTGATGTCCTGACTGATTCCGACTGAATATAAAATCAAAAAAATAAAAAGTAAAATACCATTCTTCATTTGTGAATATTTTATAAATATCGGCCAAAATAATCAAATATCTCAAAAAATGAATAAAAAAAATAACCCCAATAGCTTTATAAAACTATCGAAAACTAACTTTTTAGAAAAATCATCAATTATGCATTAACGATACATTAGAAATCTAATTCAAGGAATTAATCTATTTTTGCATTCTGAATTGGGAGAAATGAACTAAAATCTAAGCAGAGGGACTTGTAAGGAAATGTCAATTTGACAGCAATATCTTCACTTGATTATGATGTAGTCCCAAAATTATGTAAAATGCTAAATTTAAAATAACTCAATATGGCAAATGGATTTTTGATAGATATGGACGGAGTGATCTATTCAGGCGAAAAATTGATTCCGGGAGCAGATAAGTTTATCTCCTCTTTATTAGAAAATAAGATTCCTTTTTTATTTATGACCAACAATAGCCAAAGGACCAGAAGGGACGTAGTAAATAAGTTGGATGGCCTTGGAATAACGGTTGAAGAAAGCCATGTTTTTACCAGTGCTATGGCTACCGCCAGATTTCTGGCCCGGCATAAACCAAAAGGGACAGCATATGTCTTGGGTGAAGGAGGCTTGCTGACAAGCCTACATGTGAACGGCATTTCTTTAGTTTCTCAGCATCCTGACTTTGTCGTGGTTGGGGAAGGCCGAAACTTCACCCTTGAAATGGTGAATCAGGCAGTGGAAATGATTCTGGGTGGTGCCAAATTTGTTGCAACCAATCTAGATCCGTCTCCTAAGAAAATGGGATGGTCAAATCTGGGTATTCGTTCCATTGTATCTATGATAGAGGAAGCCACAGGCCGTAAAGCGTTTTCTGTTGGAAAACCAAGTCCGGTAATGATGCGTGAAGCCAGAAAAGAATTAGGTCTTACGACAGCAGAGACTACCGTCATTGGTGATACTATGGAGACCGATATCTTAGGTGGTCTCCAGATGGGATATCAAACGATTTTGACTTTAACAGGGGTTTCGAAGCAAGAGGAATTGGGGAACTATGCTTTTGAGCCAGACATAATTGTAAAATCTGTCGGTGAAATCAATATTAAAGAAATAATCAAAGGAAATAAATAAAGAGAGGTGCTTTTATCCCATTCCGATAATTATTTCAGAATGTAAAAATGAACTCAAGTATTAAATCAGGAAAAAATGCCGTATATGATTTAGCAAAAGTGGTGTTTGACTTTTAGTGATCATCCCCATCATAGATCCACATAGACTTAGTATCACCGGCCATTTTAAACCCAAATTTCTTATAAAACTCAATAGATTTGCCGTCAGCTACCAGAATTTGCTGATGCAAGCCTTTATACTTTTGTTGCAATCGATCCATGATCATTTTACCTACACCTCTTCTTTGATAATAAGGATGTACAATCAAATGAGGATAATATACCACCAGATGGCCGTCTGAAAGTGCATTTCCAAGACCTACAAGTTTGTCATGATCCCAGGCTGTGATAAATGAATGTGAATGTAATAATGCCCGGTACAATTGGTCGGGTTTATTGGCTGATGACCAAAGATTAGCACTGTATATTGACAATATATCAGTAGGCAGCACGTCCTTAGTTTCTTTTATTTCTATATTCATATTTCAATATTCCGGTTTTTCAAGCCAGACAGATTCAGCCAATATTTCAAAACTCCATCACTGAGTCAATCCCTCTTCTCAATCCTTTGAAAGTGCCCACCTTTTAGATAAACAGTATCGACCCTTTTACATATGGTTCTGCACTCCAACTTGAATCGTAAATCAAAGTCAGTTTTTCATCTTTAATTCCGAAAAAGGATTCTATAGAAATAATATCAAGTAACTGATCATGAGTCCACTCCGAAAAGACAAACATAAAGAATTGCCACAAGGTCTCTAAGTCTCAAAGGATTGAATATCAATTTTTAAAAATTTCTTATTCTTTACGACTCTTAGTGTTTTTGTGCCTTAGTGGCAAAAATAAACTTTTCGGAGTAGTCTCAATCATAGAATCTAAAAAAAATTATTTCTGCCTATTTCCACAATATTATTTTAATTCCTCTTTTCAAAAGGTGGCTTTTTAGGTGGTGTATAGCCTTTTGATTTTAATGCTGACTTTATTTCTGATATTGCCTTTTCTAGTTGAAGATCAATTCCTTTTGACATAGCACCCAAATCTTCATCAACAAAAATATCGGGATCTACACCATGACCTTCTTTAAACCAGCTACCATCAGGGTTGTACATACGGAAGCTAGGAGCTGTAATGGTGCCGCCATCTATCAATTGTGGCATACCACTTATGCCTATCAGGCCTCCCCATGTCCTGGTACCAATGAGAGGCCCAAGACCTTTTTTCCTAAAGTAGTCAGGGAATGCATCACCACCTGAACCGCTCCATCCGTTAATCAACATCACTTTGGGACCAAAATGTGCAAATGGCGGCCAGGGCCAAGCTGCACCGTCACGGGTAGCCCAATAAGCCAAAGGACTTCTGTTGAGCATTTCAATAAATCGATCAGGAATTTGACCACCACTGTTAAATCGTTCGTCTATTATCAATGCTTTTTTATCCCATTGGGCATTAAACTGACGGGTGAGCTCCTCCTGTCCATCCTGCCCGGTACTTGGTACATAAATATAGCCTGCTTCCCCTTTTGTGGCTTCATCCACTAGTTTTCTATTTGACTCCAGCCAGGATAAATATCTGAGGCGAGCTTCATTTGCTATTGTTTCTATAACAACTGATTTAGCTCCAATATACGAGGGGATGGTATTATAGGTCAATTCTACTGCTTTGCCTGCCAGTCCCTGAAAAAATGCATAGGGTTCGTCAGTTGTCGTTATCGGAATTCCATTGACGGCCAAGATGTAGTTACCCTCTTTAATGTCTATTCCTGATTGATCCAATGGGCTCCTTGTACCGGCATCCCATGGAGCTCCTTTGATAATATTTTTAATCTTGTAATACTTTCCTGATGCTTCCCAATCCACACCGAGATAGCCTACGGATTTATTATTTTGTGTTTCTAAATCACCGCCTCCATGATAGGTATGAGAAGAATTGAGTTCGCCGATCATTTCACCGATAATAAAATCTACATCTTCACGAGTGACCGCACCGTCTATCATTTTGGAATATCTTTCCCGTACCTGATTCCAATCAACTCCGTGCATATTGGGATCATAAAAATAATCTCTTTCCAGTCTCCAGGCATCAGTAAAAATTTCTTTCCATTCTAAGACAGGATCGACCATTAATTCCATTTCTTTCACCCGGAGTGTTTTTTCAAACTTTTGTCCTTCTTCAGGTTTAATCACAGTAAATGCTTCATCCCTTTGTACAAGTAATTTTTTATTATCAGCAGAGATCCAGAATGCATCAATCTGATCAGAAATATTTTTTTCTTCCCTTGTGTCCAGATCAAAGTATTTAAGAGAAGATTTGGCGCCCTGATCGCTCCCCAAATTGGCGTTTTTCAGATATACGATTTTCCCTTTTGCAGAAGCCAGATTACCATAGTTGCCAGCTTTGGGTGGTAAAATGAAAATTCTTGAGGCTATGCCATCAAAATCTATTTCAACAGCTTCTTTTTCCTTAGATAAACTGTCCTTTTTGGCAGAAGATTTATTTTCATCTGCTTTCATTTCATCTTTTTTAATAGCAACCGTATCATTTTTGGCGGACAATACTGATGTGGTACTTTTCTTAAGCGGAATAGCAGCAATTTGTGATGAATTCCCATAAATAAATGAATTGTCTATATCACTGTAATACGGTGAAAAAGACTGATTGGTCACCAGGTACAAATACTTACCATCTATATCAAAAACAGGGCTACCACAATTATAATATCCATCTGTTACTTTATGAGATGTTTTTTCATTTACATCATAGATATAAACAGCATTATGATAGTTTTCAACATCACGGGAATAAGTAATCCATCGGCTATCAGATGACCAGCTGACAGAGAAATTTTCACATCCTCCGTGCATGAAGCGTAAAGCCTGATCCACTTCTGAGGTGACACCGCTCAAAATATCTACCATTTTTATTTTCATGGCCTGATCAATAAAAGCCAATTTTTTGCTGTCCGGTGACCAATACAACTGGTATTTGAAGCCTGAAGTATAATTGGTCATTTTTTTAGGTGGCTCATCGCCATTTGCCTGTGATAACCACAATTGGTATTCTCCGGATTTATCACTCCAGTAGGCTATTGTTTTTCCATCCGGAGACCATGCCGGATAGCGTTCGTTCGCATCGGTAGTATGGGTAATATTCTTTATAAAACCGTGTTCTGCAGGTACGGAAAAAACATCCCCACGAGCTTCTATCAACACCCGATTGCCATCGGGGCTAATGGTTAAGTGCTGTATGTCTTTTTCGGCAGACACAGATTTTGATTTTAATGCTGCCTTATCAAAGGTGACATTTATGCTCACCGGTTTAGTTTTCATGGTGGCAAAAGAGAAAAGAAATAATTTACCTCCCTGTTCAAATACGATGTCATCAGGACCTGCCGAAGCAAAATGTATATCATAATCCTTAAAGGTAGTGAGTTGCTCATATTTCTTACTTTTTTATATCGTACCTCCATAAATTCATCCTCTGATCAACACCTCTGTCTGATGTAAAATATATATAATCGCCATTCCACATAGGAAACTCACAGCCTGTCACTTCATTTATTGAAATATTTTCAGAAGTATTACTCTTAAAATTGTAAATATGAATATTTGCTTTCCATCCACCTCTGTATCTTTTCCAGTTTCTGAAAGCCTGAGATACAAAAATTACGGCCATTTGCTGTGCATCAGGTGAATACGAACCAAATTCTGCATAGGCAAATGGAAGCTTGTCCACTGCTCCGCCTTGAGTACTGATAGTATAAAACTGATTAAATCTATTCCTTGGACTTTCCCGACCTGATGCAAACAAAATTCGGCTACCATCAGGAGTCCAATCTACTACACGGTCACCGCCACCATGAGATGTCAACCGTCGCGGTACGCCCCCGCTGACAGAAGTGATATACACATCCTGATTTCCGTCATAGTTGCCCGTAAAAGCAATGTTTTTGCCATCAGGTGAAAATTTTGGAAAGCTTTCAATCCCTGATGGAGAAGTTATTTTTTCTGCATTTCCTCCTGATTTAGGCATAATCCATATATCATTTCCATAAGTAAAAGTGATATGAGTTTTTGATACATCGGGATATCTGAATAGTCCGGCATCAATCTGTGCTATTAATGGCAAGGATAGAATACATACATAAAATATACAAATACTTGTTTTCATTATCAGTAATTTAAAATATTTATATGACATTAAAATAATAGGCTTAAAGGTATAAAATGATAATATTATTTATGCAAATTGATTGTATTATCTTACAATTTGAAAAGTTCTTTGGTGTGTATAACAAATTGCATATTTTGTCAAAAAAATGAAAATGGGGTAGTTGAGCATCTATGCAATGATATTATTATTGATAATGTGCGTCCTGCATACCCCCGACCCCTGAAGGGGAGACCTCAGCTTCAATTGGAATTATTGAGATGGGGCATCCCTAAGGGAATGAGCCTGCCTGGTTACGGAGTCGGGCAGGCCCGCCTGACCACTACATGGTAGTCGGGCAGGGGTAGCGAGGCATTTATGTAATTGTGAAATTAGTTATACACACAGCTTTTAGCTCCCCAAAGTTATGATGGCTCAAATACATCATAGAAATTAACAAGTATATTTTTTAGTCTGTGTCAGTCAGGTGTCTTATAACAAAAAATACATTTTCATAAGACCCCTGTTCTTCACTTCGATCTCTCCCCGATATTCGCATGGGTACTCATCTTTGATTTTTTGATAAGTCGTTTCTGAAAGATTGATGCGTCCTGGTTCTGAACTGGATTCCATTCGTGATGCGATATTTACGGTGTCACCCCAAATATCATACTGCCATTTTTTTATACCTACAATCCCGGCTACCACCGGACCGGAGTGAATGCCCAGACGGACATCAAAATGTACCAACCCGTCATCAGCGACAAATCTGGATTTGACCAGATCGGCCATATCCTTGGCGGCTTTGATGACATTTTTTGCATGGGATGGATTTGGTGTGGGCAATCCGCAGGCACACATATAGCAATCTCCTACCGTCTTGATTTTCTCAAGACCGTATTTGTTGGTAATCTCATCAAATTCTTTAAAGTAGAAATCAATGCTTTTTACCAATTGCTCCGGATCAATATGTTCTGCGACTTTTGAAAACTGGACAAAATCAGTAAATAAGACTGTAACTTCATCTAGTTTAACTGCTTCTACTTCCCCGTTTCTCTTCAACTCATTGGCAATCTCAAGTGGCAAAATGTTGAGCAGTAGTTGTTCGGATCTTTTTTTCTCCCTAGAGATAGATCTGTAATACCATAACAAGGTTAGTAACCCGAGTGCAATAAAGCCAATAATAATCTGCTGATTTCTTTTTTGGAAATTGAGTAGGTCCACTTCAGATTGCTTTTGGGAAACTTCAAAATCAGTACGCAGGTTTGCCAGTGCCTGTACAGATTTTATGTTACTGACACTATCCCTGTAGTCTATGTACTGTTTATAATATTTTAATGATTCGGTACTGTTTCCCGATTTTTCGTAAAGTTCTGAAAGTTTCAGATTGGCATTGCTGATTTGTTCTTTCAATCCGTATTGCTGAGCGAGTTTCAGACTCCGGTTAGCATAATTCATAGCCAATTCCTTGTCTCCCTTCTCAAGATAAATATCACTCATGGAGATTAGATAAACACAAATAGGATAGTAATCTTCCAATTCTTCCAGTACATTGATAGCTTCCCGGATATTTTTTTCAGCAAGATCCGGTTGTCCTAAGTTGGCGTAAGCGATTCCGATATTGCCCTGATTATAAGCGGTACCAATCGGATAATTGACTTTCTCAAATATTTTTCCTGATTCCTGAAATCGCTCGAGGGCCGATTCAAACTTCTTGTTGAGTAGGAAATTTTCGCCTGAATTTAAGAGTACCGAGGCCAGGGCGATCGAATCTTTTGACTGGCGCAGGCTTGTTATCGCTTTATTATAGTAGAAATTTGCATTTTCCTGATTTTGTGATACTCCGTAAATATCTGCAATGGCTCCATAGGCATTTCCTTCACCAATGGCATACTTTGCTCTACCTGCTGCTTCTGCACTTTTGATATATGCGTCCAGCGCTTCTTCCAGATCACCAAACAATCTTTTTTTATTCCCTTTTTGGAAGTAACCTCTGTGCAAGTATAGGTCATTGCCCTTTTTCTGAGATAGTGTGATAAGTTCTTCTGCATATTTCAATGCCAGATTCAGGTCCTTGACTTCATTAAAAGCGAGATTCCTGAGCAGTTCAAGTTTTTCTGTGTCATTTGAAGTGCCCTGATAATATATTACAGCCAGGCTGTCTGCTACTTTCTGATCCTGACCTGAGATATTAAAAGAAGCTATAAAAATAAAGCTTACTATCCAACAGTAAGCCTTTACTTTGTACATCATTGCTACAATTTAAGAATTTACCTGAATCAAAGGGTCATTCATATACACCACAGGGCTTCCCGGTTTAGTATAATAAATAATGTAAGACTCCGTTTGCGGAAGAGGGTTGAGGTTGGGATTAATGGTACCTCGCCAGTTTTGCGAATTTCCCGGCTATCTAGTAGGGTCAGGTAGGAAGACATCAACACTTGAAGTATCATGAATAGATGAAATAGTAGCCACACCGGAATTATTGTCTATGATCCATTGTATGGTATCGCCTCTGTTGGCAATAGTATGACCATGATCAGATAATATTAAACATCCGTTGGCATCTATGCCTGTAATGTGAATGGGTCGAACTGCCATTGTAATTATAATTTATTGGTTAAGAAAATCAAGTTATTCAATATATTACTTTTATTTCATTAATAGCCGTGATGTACTTCTAATTGCTTTACTTCTACTGAGGTGCTAAAATACAATATTATGGCTTCCTGGAGGCAAAGGGTTTTTACAAATAAAGTTGCTTTTTCAATTTTTTTATGCCAAAATCTGAAGCATACAAAGCTACTCATCTTGGGTTATTTACAAATATATGTAATATTCCTAATAATTCTTTATTTTTAATATTTACTTTTATTAATTAAGCAGGTTTTATGTATTATGGTATCAAAATTTTATATTTACGAAATATTATTTTGAAACTTTGATCTCTCTAAGGGAAGGTTTAAATTTTTATTGCCTTAAAATCAATACCTTCATAACCTGACTTCAAATAATCGCCTCATTTAGTCCACTAAATTTGTTGATTATTTTGTTGCCAGAACCATAATCCTTTGATTTGCATCAAAGAAAATATTTAGATATCCTCTAATATGGAATGTATTTTTTTAACACTAAATTAGCGTATTTAGAAAGGACTAACGAATCTAATTGAGCAATATCATCATCGATCCTTTCATAATTTCCTATGATCTTTTTAGTAAAAAAAATAAGATCTGTCAAGATATTGGCGAACTCTCTGTTTTGCAATATTTCATTTGTGTTGGGAGGGAAAACGGAGGTATGTCGAACAACAATTCTTTCAGCCGATTTCAGCTCGAATCGTACTCTGGTTCTGTCTATATTCTGATTCAAAAACAGGCGCAATTTATCATCTACAAAGCAATTCTGAATCTCTTCAAACTTTATCAATGACTCCTGATTTCGTTTCAGATCAGCTAGTTTTTTACGAAGTACAAGAGATGATATTAGACTGAAATCGCCAGAAGCACTTAGCACATCATAAAGGGTCGTAGGTCTTTCTGAAACCCAAACCCAGGTGAGTTTATTTACATCTTCATTAAATGCATCTTCATTAAATGTGCCGTCAATATAGTTGATTTTCTCCAAAATACGGTCAGTGGTGGCGATTACCTCCTCTATCGTATTATTGCCATATTTCATCAGAAATCTATTGTACTCCAACTCTGCCTGTCAAGTCCTGATAAATGCGCCGCTCCTCCCGAGAATTAATGCGCTCCTGGTTCCAGGTATTGATCTGTAAGGCCATGAGAATTCCAATTACAACAAGGATAATTTCGCCGATTGCATATTTAAGATATTGTATTGTCTTTTCTTTCTGGAGTAGGGACTAGCGGATGTTTTTGAACAGTTTTATCATTGGTTTATATTATTTTCAATTGATTTTATGAGGTCATTGGCTTTTTTGCAAATCGTGAGTGAACGACTATGAATCTTATAAGCCAATGTAATTTCTAAATTGGTAACTTCATAAAAGTAGTCTGATTTTAAGCTCTTCATAAAATATATTTGATCAAATTCTGAAATTCCACTTGTGTTATTTCTATCGAAAGGTGCTTTTGAAGCTGTAAAAGGAATATATCCACTTTGCTTATCTGATGTGCTTTCGTAGGTTCTATTTAAAAAGTTATAGTAATCTATTATTGCATTTCTCAAACTATCATTTTTAATTTTCCTGAAGTTTCCCGTATTAATCAGTTCATCATAAGTAGTCTTTTTAAAATCCCACACTATGTTTCCAAAGACCCCGCCGTATCTAATCTCTTCTAAAAAAGATATTGTATCCTCTGGTTCGTAGTTACCTTGAAAATATGCTTTCCCAAGTTCCAGACTTTTTATTTTTTTATCGTATCGATTTAACACATTCAATTCTGTATAATCTATATCTGCCTTTAAATCTTCTATTAAATTTTTAAGGTATGCCACCTCTAAAATACTGTCTTTTCGGTTTTCATTCCAGTTATTGATCTGCAATGCAATGAGAATACCAATGACAACAAGTACAATATTTCGCCAATGGCATATATAAGATACTTCGTTGTTTTGCCGTCGTTTAGTTGGATCTGTCTGAATTTTCTAAAAGATTTTAATATGGCTTTGATTTTAATTTTTATTTGTCCCTTTTAGGGACATTATCTTAGAACAAATTATTGGCGAAAATTTCATCTGTGCCTTTAGGTACAGAATATTTTATAGTATCGATTTCAAAATATAACGGGCATCAAAATCAATATTGAATTCTTGCAAAAGATTTAAATATTCATCTTGAAAGCTTATTGATGAATGATGTTTCTCTTGATTTTTTATGTAATTGATGACATTTGGAATATCCGACTTACCATATGAAAAAGCTCCAAATCCTGCCTGCCATGAAAATTTCTCATTTTTAAAATATTTTTCATTCAGCCAAATGGAAGAACCCTGTTTAGCTATTTTCATAAGATCCGACAACGATTGGGTTGGCCTCATCCCAATTAAGATGTGAAGATGGTCAGCCATTCCATTTATTTGCAAAACTTTATGCTCATGGTTTTGTATGATTCCAGTTATGTATTTATACAAATCATCTTTCCATTCTTTTTTTATTAGGCTTTGCCTGTCTTGCACCGCGAAGACTGTCTGAATATGAATCTGTGTGTAGGTGTTTGCCATATATATGAATTTATATTTTGTACCTAAAGGCACAATGGGCTGTCTTTATATTTAATGCTACCAATAAATAGTCCCTAAAGGGACATTTTATTATTTCTCCAAAGGCATATTTTAAATATTTGCTTATTTTACCTGCCCGACTATCGTGATCAGGCGAGCCTACGTTGAGCAGTTTTTGGCGTATGTTTCTGAATAATTTAATCATCATATAGTTACCCCCAAAAATCGGACAGCAAGTTAAATAAATTTTTTTACACTAAATTTGCTGTTTATGACAAAGAGAAAATTAACATCAGTATTTAAGCAAGGTGGTATTAGAAGCGCTGAGTGAGCGATTCAGCCTATCTGAATTAGCTCAAAAACACCAGGTTGCCCCTCAAATTTCTACCTGGAAAGAATTTCTGAGTAACGCATCGCTGGTTTTCGAAAAGGGTACATCGGAACACAGAATCTGTACCTACGGATCGTGATGAATTATTAAGGACAATTGGGGAACAGAAGGTAGAAATTGACTTTTTAAAAAAAGTTTAAAGAGACTGGGAATGAACATGCCATTTATTCAAAAAGGATCACCCACAGTTAAGTATATCGCATCGGGCTCGTTGCTTGGTATAAACCGGAGTACTTACTATTATACTCCCAGGCTGAAGATGCGCTGAATCTGGAGCTCATGCGGCTTATAGATGAGCACTATTTGCTGCATCCGTCAAAGGCGTGCCACGGATGTATATGGCTGAAGATGGACAAAGGCTACAGATCAATATAAAACGAATAGAACGCCTGTATTATAATTTGATGGGACTTAGAGCTATAGTACCAAAGCTGGGATATATCCAACACGATGGATGCGACTTGGTGTGCCAGTGTAGTGCAGAATAGTATAGTACATTGGGGAATACCGCAAATTATCAATACAGATCAGGGATCACAGTTTACGGCTGCAGAGTTCACCGCCACGGTATTGGACAATGGTATCAAACTGAGTATGGATGGAAAAAGCGAGCTATAGACAACCTCTTTATTGAGCGATTTTGGCGAACCATAAAGTATGAACATGTTTATTTAAATCCAACCAATGATGGTCAACAAGGTTATTTAAAGGAATCCACTTATATATGAATTATTACAATATGGAGCGGAGACACGAATAAACAAAAGAAAAGAAACATATAATAATAAATAATAATATGTTTATTATAAATTAGTATAAAACTGTCCTAACATTGGGGGTAACTATATCATTTATTGTTCTGTTAACTCAATAATTTTATCAATAGTCTGACTCAAGCTTTCAAGTTGATTCAGATCACCATATAAAATTTGATTTAAGTTACGGTTTCTGATACCGACCAAATTTTTAAATTCGATACTTTGTAAAAAATCCCAATTCGATTCTTCAAAAGGTCTTCGGTTTTTTACATATCTGGTTTCATAGTGTTTGATCATATACGGCCTATGAAAATTTATAACCTGATATCTTGCATCCAATTCATCTTCAGTATAATCTAAGTATAAGTCGGTCCAGTTTTGAAGTAATTTTCGTAATTCGACATTTGAAATTAAATCGAAAGATGATGTGTTTATTAATGTATTTATGGTAGATTGTTGAGGGTTAAATGTCCAAGTATGATAGGTTTGATCCAAGAGGGATACAAGGCTATCAATTTTGATTTTACTTAAATCAATGGGCATTAAGTTTAATAATGTTTCGGTGCCTTCATAGGCTATCATATGATAACTTTTAACCAGCTTCAACTGCTCCTTGTTTTCCAAAAACTCTTTATGTATATCTTCAAGCAATTGAACTTCTTCTTTGTGCCTTTTATAATAGGTGTTCCATTCTGATATTTGGAGCGCCAATAAAATACCAATGACCACCAACACAATTTCTCCAAGGGCGTATTTTAGGTAGTTGGTGGTTTTGTCCTTTTCTAAAAGGGTTTTTCTGATATTTCTAAAGAATTTTATCATGGCTTAAATTTTAATTTGACTTCTGTAATTCAACATCGATCTTCTGAATCACTCCCTCCACATTGGCTTTGGCCTTAAGCATTCGTTTTTCTATCACTTGGGCGACGGTATGGAGCACATCAATAGTGTTAAAAAATTCCACATCTTCAAGCAATAAACCATAATTTATCGGGAATAATCCCAGTGTCATTTCACCGCTTGATTTGAACTTCTTTCTGGCAATGGGTCTTCCATATTCATATATATTCCGAAAATAATTATCAAATGTGTTTTGTATCAGGGGATAATCCAAATTATAAATATCTAAAATAGCTTCCAGCAAGCTATCATTTTTTATGATTTCAATTCCCTTTGATTCTAATCGTTTATAGGCTGTCAGTTGTGGTGTCCAAAATTGTGTTCCCCCGGATGTTAATACTAAGAAATCAGTGGCTAAACTATCTTTGTATGGCAATTTACTTTTCATGTGCGACCTGATCGCATTTGTTTCCTCAATAGCCAATCTGACAGTTAGAAAATGAAATTCAAATTGATTTTGTAAATCTGATTCCAATGCTTTTTTTATATTGGTAAGTAATTTTATTTCATCCAATCTGGTTTTTCGGTTTTCATTCCAGTTATTGATTTGCAATGCAATGAGAATACCAATGACAACAAGTACAATTTCGCCAATGGCATATTTAAGATACTTCGTTGTTTTGCCGTCGTTTAGTTGGATCTGTCTGAAATTTCGGAAGAGCTTATTCATATGGCTTTGATTTTAATTTTATTTGTCCCTTTGGGGACATTATCTTGGTAGCCAAATTATTGGCGAAAATTTCATCTGTGCCTTTAGGTACAGAATATTTTATAGTATCGATTTCAAAATATAACGGGCATCAAAATCAATATTGAATTCATTCAGAAGATTTAAATATTCGTCCTGAAACGAGACCAATTTATGATGTTTCTCTTGATTTTTTATATAATTGATGACATTTTGCACATCTGACTTTGCATATGAAAAAGCTCCAAATCCTGCCTGCCATGAAAATTTCTCATTTTTAAAATATTTTTCATTCAGCCAAATGGAAGAACCCTGTTTAACTATTTTCATAAGATCCGACAACGATTGGGTTGGCCTCATCCCAATTAAGATGTGAAGATGGTCAGCCATTCCATTTATTTGCAAAACTTATGCTCATGGTTTTGTATTATACCTGTAATGTATTTATACAAATCATCTTTCCATTCTTTTTTTTTAGGCTTTGCCTGTCTTGCACCAAGAAGACTGTCTGAATATGAATCTGTGTGTAGGAGTTTGCCATATATATGAATTTATATTTTGTACCTAAAGGCACAATGGGCTGTCTTTATATTTAATGCTACCAATAAATAGTCCCTAAAGGGACATTTTATTATTTCTCCAATAGCATATTTAAAGTACCTGCCTGCCCGACTACCGTGGTCAGGCGGGCCTATCGGCAAGACAGGCTTGGAAGTTCTGTTTTCCATAAGAAGGTTTGGGCGGATGTTTCTGAATAATTTTAACATAGCTCTATTTCTTTTTTCACCTGATCCAACGTAATTACGCAGTTATAAAAGGCCTTTGAACATATGTCCAATTGAGTAAACAGGTAGTTCATTCGAATCAGATTATTAAAACTATAATCTTTTATGAGCTCTGAAACCTCAGCGTCCGTTGACTCAGTGATTTTTTTGATATACTTACTTGTATAAACCAAGATAAATTGCGCTTTCTCGTTTCCAAGTTTGAGCTTGGCTACAAAGTCATCATAGGTATTGTATAACGTCACTATCTGACGCCGCAATTCAGGATTTGAAATCAGATAAAGACCATTACTGTTTTTTAATTCATCCATAGTTGTCTTATTAGGTATAAAATCAGTGACAAAACTGGATAAATTTCTAAAATTAACGCCTAATGAATCTGATCTTCCACTTTCTGAATTTATTACACTTACTAAAAAATCTTTCGACTTCACTGCTTTTTCAAAATTAGTTTTGAGCTCATCTAACCTCACCAAATCAGAAGTAAGGTCTTGCTGTAGATTTATCAGGTATGATTTTTCCATCCGAGCGTTTTTATATGCTTCGTTCCAATTGTTGATTTGCAGTGCGATCAGGATTCCTATGACTACGAGCGCAATTTCACCAATGGCATATTTTAAATAACTCCTGGTACTACCATTATCAAGCAGATGCTTTCTGATTTCTCTTATTATTTTAATCATGAATATTCTATTTACATTTAGGTTTCAATATTTATATCAAGACATCATTTTCGTTCATGATAAATCCCAAAAGTTCAAGTTGTCTGGCATTAGCGGTAAGAATATGGATCATGTCATTATACAATTCGCTTTTAACTTCATTATTAATACCCGTTGCGCAGTTAAAAAAACGAGGAATATATTAAAAAATATGTTGTGCATATCACTGTAATTCAGTAACTTAGCGTAAACATATCAACTTTTTCGCTATGCACAACATAAAAACAAATTTCCATATTATTTTTATGCAAATCTATTTTAAAGATGATGTTTTTGGATGATGGCAATTTCCTTTAAGTATCCAAACGCCAAAATGTCTGACATTCAATTAGTTACGTTATCTTTAACAGCTGAATCTTGAGTATGATTCAAAACCATCTTTTAATAAGCTAAAAGATGAATATTATGACGAATTTTGTCCTTATCGATCGAAGAAATTATAAAGAGGACGAAGAAAAAATTGTCTGTTTTATTTCTCAGTTGGGCTTAAAGGTTTGCAATATTATTTGTCCCAATTGTGTTAAATTTATTGTTGACAGTATGCCACTTGCCATTTGTAAAAATGCTAGAAAAATTAGAACACGAATCTGTATTGGATGACCCTGATTGTATACCAGCGACAGGTTATCATGCTATTTCTAAAGCATATTACTATGGTTATAAGATGCATATAATTACTTCGGTAGAAGGGGTTCCTGTCACAGTCGCTATTACACCTGCAAATATTGCAGATATTGATTTTTTGAAATTTGAAGAAATCCTAGATATATCTGATTGTCAATTACTTGGAGATAAAGGATACATTTCAGAACCTGTTCAGTTGTCCTTATTTGAGACTAAATCCATACAATTAGTTACACCATTAAGAGCCAATATGAAAGGTCAAACGATGTGGTCAAAATCTGCAGCTTACCATAGAAAAAAAATAGAGACTAAAATATCGCAATTAGATGATCAGTTTATGGTAAAAAGAAATTATGCTAAAACTTCTAATGGACTTATCTCCAGATTAGCTAGCAAAGTCGCAGCTGTAGCTGCACTTCAATTTCTCAATTTTTCAAAACAAAAATCATTAAATAAACTCAAAACTGCTCTTGCAGCTTAACCGCGCAACGGGTTATTAATACTTCCTGTTTTATCCAGAGGAACTGAATTAAATACGTCAGGATCCATATTGTCTTTTAATCGATCCAATGACATTAACCCTTCAATTCGACCATTCAAGAAAAGATCTTTTTGAGTATCATAAATTTGTAATGCATGTTCTGCATTAACTTTGATGATGCTTTTATTTGTCTCTATTTTATTAAAATAATTATTCAATGACTTAATGATAGATTTGTCTTTGATGATGTTCAAGTTTGATCCTGATTTTAAATCTTCAAATGCAGTGTTATTTACTTTTAGTTCTGCATAAATAGCTCTGATAGTTTTAGAAAATTCTATCCCTATTTCTTCTTTTAAAGTTTTATCCCGCTGAAGTAATCTTAGGGCTTGATTTGATGACTTTAATCTGGCCTTACATTGATCTAAAAAATCCCATATTTGTTCTTTGTCATTCTCCGCATCTTCCAGAAGGCGACAGTAATAGGATTTTTCAAGTCTGTTTTGCTTTTGGGCTTCATTCCAATTATTTATCTGCAGTGCAATCAAAATACCAATCACAACCAATACAATTTCACCAAAAGCGTATTTAAGATACTTAATCGTTTGACCATTGACTAGCAAGCTTTGACGGATTGTTCGAAAAAATTTGATCATATACGGTATTTAAATGTTGATTATCACCAGTTATCCGAAACGATTCACTTCACCACACTTCTCTAAATGTTTGATTTCTGCATGAGAATGTTTATCGAATGGTTTAGTAAATTTGATCATTTTTTAGGTATTTTCTAAAATATCTTCACTTTGCTTTAATACGGCTCTATATAAGCGAGGTTTCGGCTTAGGGCCGCTCTTCTCGATGTCATAAACTTATTATAATCTACCAAAATTCTTTATAATCGTTATGTTGCCATAAGTAATTATTTAATGTTCCCGAGTCAAGTTCCGTATATCGACCAACAGGGTATTTTGAACTAAAATTCAGGTAGTTATCCAGATACTTATCAAAGTGAATGTTATAACTTTGCTTTGCTTTTTCCTGCATTTTATTTAATGTAAAAAGTTCATTTTTTAATTCCGGACCTAACAGATCAATTTCACCTGATGAAATTAAAGAATTGAAAGTATTATTATTAAATTCCGCATATGTTTCAAGGAAGATATTAAGTCGTTTAACCCTTGCTAATACAGAATCTTCGGTAGTTTGTGCACCTGACAATCTGTTCTTTTCGGCATCATCATTTTTATATTGGACATTGATATTATTGATTCTCTTTTTTAGTTCATTAACATCCACATTAAGATCGTTTTGGAGGGATTGCATATACACGGCCCTTTTAGCATTGATTTTATTTTGCTCACTCCAATTATTGATTTGTAAAGCGATTAAAATCCCGATGACAACAAGGATAATCTCGCCTATAGCGTATTTGAAATACTTGATAGTTTGGCCATTGCTTAACATACTTTGACGGATGTTACGGAAGAGTTTAATCATGGGTTTGTGAATTAAGGTCTTTTTTGATAAGATCTATTAGCTTTTGGTTTTGATGGTTTAAATCCGTCAAAGCATTCATTGCTCCTAATATTAGCCATTTTTTACTAACTGTTATATCCTGAAAATCCCGATCTCTTAACCATCCTAAGGTGTCAGATGTAAATGCATGATCCTTATACTCCGGGTAGCGTGAAATGAGCGAAATGTGTCTTTTGATAATATCTCTTTGCTCTAATGTCCTGTTGCTGACCTGATTTTGCAGTTCTCTGTAGTGAGCTTCCATGCCGGGAAATAAAGATAGTCCAATTTTTAGTTTCTGATTTTTGACTCTTTCCATTTGCTGGGAAGAAAAATTGAGTGAGCCGTACACCAATTCCAGATTGACATTTCGTAAGCTAAACATAGAATCCAGTATTTTTTTATCTTGAGGTATTTGTACTTTGGGTCCTGTATATCTGAATACTACATCAATTTTGCTAAGTAAATTCTGGTACTGGATTTCAGTAGCTTTTATATTTTCAGTATTGGCTTCAAAGTCCTGAAGCCATTGATTCAGAAGGACTTGTTCCATTTTATCATCAAGTCTTTCCTGATTCCAGTTGTTGATTTGCAAAGCAATCAAGATACCGATGACTACAAGGATGATCTCGCCAATAGCGTATTTCAGATACTTAACAGAATTTCCTGAAATTACTAGAGTTTGTCTGATTTGTCTAAATATTTTAATCATTGAGTTTGCATTTTTTTAAGCATTTGGATGATGGTCTCAGACTTTTCCAGCATTTCAAAAAGCCTTCGCCGAGTATTTCTTGCTAGGTTATGACTATTTTCAAAGCAATTTTGAGCTAAGTTACTGCTTATTAACTTCTTATATTCAACATAGCTTATTTCTCCGGCAGGTTCCCGTCCATATAGAAGTCCAGGTTTCGCTGTTTTTCTTAATTCCCAGGATGATCCACTATAAAAAGAATAGAAACCAGCTTCTTCAAATTTTCTAAAGTCGTCATAGGCTCTGTTGAAAAGAGTAAACTCTTCTAATAATGCTTTATTTTGCAATAAACTTAGATTTCC
The DNA here is from genome assembly GCA_016722285.1 of Saprospiraceae bacterium. Lineage (GTDB taxonomy): Bacteria > Bacteroidota > Bacteroidia > Chitinophagales > Saprospiraceae > OLB9. The sequence continues at coordinate 38,855 of JADKGI010000011.1, read as the reverse complement.
ACTTGCTACAGCTTCATTGTAACTTGTGAGATTAGGTATAAAACTGAAAGATCTAAAAAATCCTCCTGCTAATTTACGAAGAGAATCTACTGAAACAAGTGGTGTATTGCTTTTAGTAAGGGAAAAAAATGTGTCCATTTGAGCAATTATTGAATCCTGTTTTATGATAGTACTATTTTTCAGAATATCTCTATTAAATTCGAAATCTTCGATCAAAGAAGTCACTAACTTTTGCTTTTTTCTTTCTATTTTATTTGCTTCATTCCAATTATTAATACTTAAAGCAATTAAAATCCCAATCACGACAAGGACTATTTCGCCAATGGCGTATTGGAGATACTTGTCAGTTGAGTTTGTAAGGAGCAAGTTTTGCCTGATTTTTCTGAAGAGTTTAATCATAGTTATGGTCTGTTCAATTCATTTTCAATCACTCTAATTAAATGCGCATTTTGCTCAATTACTTTTTTTAAAATATAGAGATTACCGTCAGTTTTTAGAGAGGCTTCAAAAAGTATTTGCTGGAACTCTATATCTTTTGAGAGTGTTATTAATTCAGTTTTATCAATAAAATCAAAATTAAATTTATTATCAGAATGACCTTTTGATTTATTTTGAAACCAACCTGTAACATTGTACATTTTTTTATCTCCTAAAAACCCCCGCATTTTATTTCTTATAATATCATCTAATTCGATGTACGTATCGTTCATGTCTTTCATATTTCTGAAATAGGTTAATATTTCTTTTCTTATGATATCATTAGTAATTTTAGCTGCAACAAAAGGGTCATTTTCTTGTGTTATCGGGTTGTAATCCGGTAATAATCTAATATAGTTAGGATTCTCTAATACAACAGTGGTGTCATTTTTATTCCAGTTTTGTATAGTTGTTCTTGTAAAAAATCAATGCCTTGGAGGTCTTTCAGGTTTAATGCAAAGGAAACCGAATCTGCCTTGATGTCTCGTAATAAATTATAATAAATGACACGAAGATTAAGATTCTCTTTTCGTTTTTCATTCCAATTATTGATTTGAAGAGCAATGAGAATACCGATTACAACAAGAAATATTTCGCCAAAAGCATAAACAGAGTAAGATCTGAGTTTTCCGTTAAGGAGAAGGTTTTGTCTGATTTGTCTAAATATTTTAATCATTTGGTTAAATACTTATAGTCCCTTTAGGGACATAATTATGGTAGAAAAATAATTTCAAAACAATATTTTCTGTGCCTTTAGGTACAGAATATTTTATAGTATCGATTTCAAAATATAACGGGCATCAAAATCAATATTGAATTCATTCAGAAGATTTAAATATTCCTCCTGAAACGAGACCAATTTATGATGTTTCTCTTGATTTTTTATATAATTTATCACATTTGGAATATCCGACTTACCATATGAAAAAGCTCCAAATCCTGCCTGCCATGAAAATTTATCATTTTTAAAATATTTTTCATTCAACCAAATGTAAGAACGCTGTTTAACTATTTTCATAAGATCCGACAACGATTGGGTTGGCCTCATCCCAATTAAAATGTGAAAATGGTCAGCCATTCCATTTATTTGCAAAACTTTATGCTCATGGTTTTGTATGATTTCAGTTATGTATTTATACAAATCATCTTTCCATTCATTTTTTATTAGGCTTTGCCTGTCTTGCACCGCGAAGATTGTCTGAATATGAATCTGTGTGTAGGTGTTTGCCATATATATGAATTTATATTTTGTACCTAAAGGCACAGTGGGCTGTCTTTATATTTAATGCTACCAATAAATAAGTCCCTAATGGGACATTTAATTATTTTACCAATAGCATATTTAAAGTACCTGCCTGCCCGACTACCGTGGTCAGGCGGGCCTATCGGCGAGACAGGTTTGGATGTTTTGTTTTCTAAACGAAGTTCTTGGCGGCTGTTACGGAAGAATTGAATCATGGGTTAATGCTTTTCTGTGACTCTAATGATTTTTTTAATCAATTCATTGGCAGTTTCCAGGCTCAATTTGTTTTTGTTATGATACCATAGGGTATTGTCTATAAGACCTTCATACTTCAGTTGTTGGAATAGTTGATAATAATTTGTTTTGAGCTTTGATTTTCCTCCCCAGGGCATTTTACCATAATTATCCGTTTGTTTGAATGAAACGTAGTCCAATAAGTATGGCATAAGTTGGTTGTTTATCCATAACTCTAATTGACTTTCTCTTTCTTTTATCAGTAGTATTTGTGCTTCCCATTGATGAATCAATTGAATCAATTCCTGATCTTGAATAATGTGCAATCGCCCACTTTGTAATACATCTTTGATGACATTGTCTGAAAACACAATCTGAATAGAAGGTAGAGATTCATACAATATACTGTCGAGATTGTGTTTTTTTAGTTCTTCGACATCGCTGCCTACCAAGTTCATGAGGTTAAATTAGCATTATAAGCGCCATTAAAAATCGCTGTACTTTTGTCAAGTTCTATTTTATTTTCCAGAAATTCAGTGTGTAGATTTGACAAAATATTACTTTCTTCAGTACGTTGCAGGCGTGTTTGGTTCCAGTTATTTACCTGCAAAGCAAGCAATATTCCTATCATCACAAGTGCAATTTCCCCTATGGCATAAGCCATGTATGATTTTAGTTTACCGCTATGAAGCAGTTTCTGACGAATGTTTCTGAATGCTTTTATCATTGTTTCTTTGATTTACATTTTGCTTCGAGTAAGCTTTTTATCATATTTATTTCATTTATGATCTTTTCGAAATGTTGCAGGTTTCTGGATGAAATACCTAAATAAAGAATTGCATCATTCATGAGCAGCATTCTGTTTTTTTCTGATAAGTGAATAAGACTCTTTAATTTTTCTTTGTCAACTATTGCAGGATTGATTCCATTCTGAGAAAGTACAATATTGGCAAATCCGGTTCCTATCAAATCTTCTTTGAGTAACACCCGGTCTGCAAGTTTGGCAGAATTAGTATTGATAGTAGTCATGATTCCTGAAAGATCAGAATAATGTCGGTCAATTTTATTCTTTAAACCTAAGTCTCTGAGGAGGTATAGATTACCACTTGACTTTATATCTTCATAAGTAATTTGGGTAGGTTTGAAATTAAAATTTGCTGTTGCAATGCATTTTCGAATTTCTTTGGATAGAGTGTCTAAATCAACAGACTTTTTCTGAAGTATGCCGAGCATATTATTTGCACCCAAGATTCTGATTTTTGTCACTTCCATTTGTTGGGTGACGATCTCTTCATCAAAATAAACATCATTGAGAAACCTTTCATAATAACCCTTTTCAAGAGAATTATTTATTCTGTTTTGATTCCATGTATTGATTTGAAGGGCTATCAAAATCCCGATGACAACCAGCACGATTTCTCCAATGGCATATTGCAAATACTTTGAAACTTTGCTTTCTTTTATCATGGCTTGGCGGATAGTTCTGAATAATTTGATCATTATATTTCAAAATATTTTACAGATGAATTCCGAAACAAATTTTTTAATATAAAACTTATCATTCAAGTAATTTTACATTTCTTATCGTGATTTTTCATCAGGATTTTCTAACTTTTTATCCCAGTTGTATCTGATGATCATTTTGACTATTGTTCGTAAAATCTGCCCAGCTGCAATAATTTAATTAATGCTTTTTGTGTCCATAATTATGTATTTATTCTTTTTATTCCAATCTGTATTCAGAGTTTTCTATGTTTAAAATTTCTTCATTTGTCTGCAAGCTGCAAGGTTCATTTTATACTGCGTTACAACATTCCATAAATATATAAAAATTATTATCTGCTACGTAACAATTGGATAATATGGTCATTGATCACCTGGATTTCCATATATCTCTCCTGTAAGTCACTTAAAACTCTAATTTTAGCTGTTATGATATTTCTGAACTTGAGGCTTTTGACAACATTTAAAATGATATTTTTATCCACTGGTTTTGGAAGTTTATGACCAAAGCTACGATTTTTAAGTGCTGTATAATCCAGATTGTCAATGATGTAAGGTGAAAAAGTTTGTACGTGTATCATTTCGTGAGAACTTTGAACTAAATTCAGCAGATCCAGTACTTTGTAATAAGATGCCAAAGCAGTTTTTAATTCCGAATTAGAAATGAGCTTGAAATCACCCGAACCGATTAAATTGTTATACACCCTATCAGTACTTGTGTATGTTGGCATGCTACCTACTAAAGCAAAGGCATTGTTCAATGAATCAATGGTTATAGTTTGCTTTTCCATCACAGATTGTTCAAGCAATCCTATCAGCGCGGGTATTAACTCATTTATACGTTTTATTAGTCTATTAGATCTTTCAAATTAATTCCGAAGTCTTCCATCATTTCATTCAAATACATGGATTCACTTACTTTATTTTTATAAGACTCATTCCAGGTATTGATTTGAAGAGCTATCAGGATGCCGATGACCACTAGTACAATTTCGCCTATTGCGTATTTTAAATATCTGCTTGTTTTTCCTTCATTGAGCAGGTTTTGGCGTATTCTACGGAAGAATTTTATCATTTGTTTAATAAATTTTCAGCCCGTTAGGGACATTATGTTGGTAGCAAATATTTTTTGCATTCATTTATGTGCCTTTGGGTACATAATATAATTAATGGTTTCATATTGTGTACCTACGGCACACCGGTTTATTAGATGTTTTAGTTTTACCAATATATTGTCCCTATAGGGACAAGTATCAATTTCGCCAATGGCGAATTTGAAATATTTAGTTGTTTGGCCTGCCCGGCTACCTATGTCAAACTGGCCTTTGTTCAACAAGGTTTTGCGGATTTGTCTGAAGAGTTTAATCATTATTTCTTAGTTTCAATTTCTTCTTCTATTTGCTTTATTAATTGATTGAGAAAATTCGAATAATTGGTATAGATAGATATAATTTCAAGCCTGATATTGATAGCATTTCGAAGTAAGACACGAAACTTTGGGTCAGACTTTAAATGTGAATAATTTAAAGGAACAAAGCCTCCAAGGTTGCCGTTGGCCAGAGACCCTTTTCTTTTAATTACACTTTCTGGCCAGTATTTTAATAAGGTAGAATCCAAATTGACATCAAAATTTTCTTCTAGATATGGCTTAAATAAAACGTCAAAATTTGGAGCCGAGATCCTTTTAGCCCTTACTATATCCAGATTGTAGAAATCGGTAATTTGTTTTTTTACTTCATTGTTAGATATAATATTTAAACCTGAAGATTTTAATGATTCATAAGCCGTCGATTTCTCAAATAAAGTGGTTTGAAAAGTCATTAATGTAAATTTCATAACCAGAGAATCATGAAAGGGAAGATTCTTAAATATGTGGTTTTGAATATCTCGGGTTGAATTTAAAAATAACTGATTTCCGAATATATCATCATTGAAGTCTACAAGCGTTTCTTCCAGGTCGCTCTTGAGGTCTTGGAGCATCTGATATTCAAGTCGTTTATTTTTGCGCTCTTCATTCCAATTGTTAATTTGGAGAGCGATCAATATTCCAATAACCACGAGCACTATTTCGCCAATGGCGTATGCCATATAGGATTTTAGTTTGCCACTATGAAGCAGTTTTTGGCGGATGTTTCTGAAGAGCTTGATCATGAGTATTAATCGTTAGTGTTCTTCAAGATAAGATTGAAGTGACTGAATCAGTTGGTTATTGACTTCTAAAATTTCATGCACCCTCCCGGTCATAACAGATAAAGTTAACTTCATTTTATCAACACAAGCAAAAACTCTATCGTACTTATAGATTTTATTCAATATTTCAATTGACTTCGTCTTCCTGTTTTCACGCAACTCTTTATGATAGGCGAACCTGAGTGGTTCGAAATTTGAAGCTATTATATTATTTAAATTTTCAAAATTGCCTTTGGCATATATAAACTTTGAATTATATGAGCGCAATATTTTTTTTATTTCCGGAGAGTTAATTTTGTTAAATGTCTCGGTGTAATCGTTCATGATAGATGATATAAATTGCATAGATGAAAATGGCAAAACCCGACCTGTGCCATTTATACTTAATGAATTAAGAGTGGTTTCGCCATTATTTTGATTGAGTTCATCTATGTAAGTGAGTATTGTGTCCACCATAGCAATACCAACCAATCTGCCGCTAAAAAATATTGAATCCGACTTTGCATCTTCTAACATTTGAGTAACCAGCAGTTTTTGTTCTATGTTTATTTTTCGATTTTCATTCCAGTTATTAATTTGGAGTGCTATCAGTATGCCAATTACCACAAGGACTATTTCGCCTATGGCGTATTTTAAATACTTCGACGTTTGACCGTCATATAACAGGTTTTGTCTGATGTTTTTGAAGAATTTTATCATGGATTTAATAAATTTTCTGTACTGTGATAGACTTAATATTGGTAGCCAAATAATTGGCACAAATATCATCTGTGCCTTTAGATACAGAATATATTATACTGGATATAAATTTGTTTGTTTGTATTTGCATCGGGTGTTTTTATTTGGCGTAACTAAAGGCACGGTGATTAATCTTTAATTTAATGCTATCAATATGTTGTTCCTAATAGGCTAATAAAAATTCTAACAATAGGGTACTTGAGATATTTCGTTGTTTTGCTTACCCGACTTTCATCCTCGGGCAGGCCGTCAGATAGTAAACGCTTTCTTATTTTTCTTAAAATTTTAATCATTATTATATTCTACATTTTGACCTGGACTCCCATCTATTCTGGTTTTTACGTTTAAGGAATTTTATCATTTATTTTTGTAATATATTTTCTGCAATAGAGCAGCATTAAATTATATCACAGTTTGAATTATTTCAAAATTAAAATTGCTCGGTTTCGCTCAAACATGAAAATTTAAACATACTCTTACATATTTATCTGGGTCTTATATTTTTCCCATGTAGGAAATATAAGTTATTGCTTTTCACTAAAGTCAAATTTTTTATAATCAGATTCATCGGGCGGGCCAGCAAGAATTTGAATATTTGGTTTTTCTCCCAATGACATGATTATGGATGAAAAAGTAAATGCTCTTTCATTTTCATTGTGCGGTCTGCAGACAGGATTGTTCTTATCATCTTTGGGCTGCAGAGCTTCTTTGATGATACTTTCATTGACATTTAGATTGGTTTTTACTCTCTTTTCAACAGCTTTGAACCTTAAGTAGCTGTTTGAATTCATGGGTTTCAATTCTTCACTCAATCGGGGGTCAAATTGTTTGAACCAAGGTTTGATGTCTTCATTGACAATGGGATGATTTGTATGATAAATTGATCCGTTTTCGTTTTTGGGATTGAATCTAGCCACTTTGTTAGCAGACGCTTCAAAATCGAACACTTCGCCCTTTATCCCTATGACGTAGTTTTGACCTGAAGCATGATGTACCGTTTGGATAAATGACAACAGATCATTTTTATCCGTAGAATTGAGAATGTGTCTGATCACAAAGGCAACAGGTAAGCCACTCGGAGCCGCTTTGAGCTGCATTAAGGTATTGACACATACACCAATGCCATCTTCATTCAATCCATTCAATGCAATCAATCCAGGGTAAGTCAGAATCAATTGTTCAGGACTTTTCGCTGTCCTGTTTAAACGCATCAATACCTGAAAACCATCGGTATATTTTTCAAGATCCATATTCTGAGAAATGTAGGCTGGGTGACCATTTCTAGCAGGAAATCCGGCAGCACTGCAATGATGATTGTTTAGGTTATTGATATAAATCCAAAACTCATCCAGAAGATTTAAGACCAAGACATCATTGAATTGTTGCTCTGATCCTTTAGCTATTCCTTTGATTTCTTCATACAGTTCTGGAGTCCATTGTTTGATGGCTTCATCAAAATAAGCATATTTGTAAAAACTTTCTAAAACGATATCGGCATCTTTTCCTAGTTCATTTGACGTATTTATTTTCCATGCCGATATGATTTCCCCGATCTCTTTTTTTAATGCTTTGCCATGTTGCAGACCCAATTCATAACCACTACCAGAAAAATTTACGATTTTTAGTTCCCTGTTTGTTTTTTGTCCATAACACCCGAAAGAAATAAGGAACCCTATTAAAATAATTAATTGTTTCATTGTTTTCAAGATTTTTGTTGCCAAATTTATAAAATAAAGTTGGATAATCTGTTTTAAAAATTATTTTACTTTACGAAGTCATTTAAAAATATATGGTTAATCCCTCTGCAAGTCACCTGCCTGCCGAACAAATTCTTTGGCAGGCAGGTTGAAACCCAGCTTTTCATCAAATTTAATCCCCATAGCTTTGGCTATGAAAATGAAATTTGATATCAATCTGAATTCCGATCACTTACATATTATTTTAACATACAATTTTAAATGACTTCATACTCTTAGTTGTACATGAATAATTTATAAATATAATAGCTAACCAGAAAAGCTTCCTGACCAAATCAGGAAAGCAACCTATACATCATTTTTAATTGCTAAAACTACATTTTATTTGCTTTATTTTTTTACCCATCCAGGGCCTCTCACTACCTGTCCTGGCAAAGCTCCTGTATGTTCGCCGTCTTTTAACACCTGAATACCATTTACAAAAACATGTTTCATGCCGGTAGCATACTGATGAGGTTTTTCGAATGTAGCGTGATCTTGAATTTCCTTTGGATTGAAGACAACTATATCAGAAAAATAACCGGCTTTAATCAATCCCCTGTTTTTAATTTTTAAATTTGTCGCCGGCAGGTTCGTAAGCTTATGAATGGCTTCTTCCAGTGGGATCACCTTCTCATCTCTGACATATTTTCCCAATAATCGGGAGAAATTTCCATAAGCTCTGGGGTGAGTGTTGGATTTGAGGAAGACACCTTCAGGTGCAGATGATTCTGCATCAGAACCGAAACTCATCCAGGGCAAGGCTATTTGTTTTTTAACATTATCTTCGTTCATAAGAAAATATATTGTTCCCACCCGGCTCCCATCCTGTATTACCAGATCCATGGCGGTTTCTTCCGGTGACTTGTTGCGTATTTTGGCCACTTCAGTAAGTGTTTTGCCGGTAAGATATTTTAACGTATCATTTTTAAATCCTATCAGCAATATTTTATCCGGAGAACCACAAGCATGCATCAGACTTTCCCATTTAATTGTTTGATTTTTCATTTCTGCCATCACTTTAGTCCGGATTTTGGGATCCTTCAGGCGGGCAGCCCACTGATCATATCCACCTTCCTGCACCCAGGGTGGCATGGAAGCATCCAGGCCTGTTGCACCTGCTATATAATTGTACATATCTGTGGTGATATGAAGGCCGGCTTTTCTCGCAGAATCAATTTTGGCAACCAGGTTATCATACTTTCCCCAATTGTCTTTTCCACTTTGCTTGAGGTGATATACTTCTGCTCTTATATTTGCATCATGGGCTATTTTTATAAGTTCATCCAGGCTTTCCAGCAGTCTCACACCTTCACTTCTCATATGAGAAATGTACATGCCATCGTACCTTGATGCTACCTTGCACAATTCTATTAATTCATTTGTACTGGAGTAAAATGCCGGAGCATATATCAGCGACGAACCAACCCCTATCGCTCCTTCTTCCCTCGCTTGCTGTACCAGTAGTTTCATTGAATCTAGTTCTGTTACTGATGGTTTTCGGTCTTCATACCCGAGTTCATATATTCGGATGGTTGTGGCACCTACAAAAGATGCTACATTTGGTGAAATACCTTTCTTTACAAGATATTCAAGATACTCACCCAAAGTTGTCCATTTTACATCATATTTTATGTCACCCTGATCTTTGATAAGTTGCGTTTTCATTTTTTCATTCAGTGGGCCCATGGATTCGCCTTCGCCAAAGACTTCCAGCGTTACTCCCTGTCTGATGTCTCCTTGAGATTTACCGTCTTCGATAAGTGATTCTGTTGCCCAACTCAACATATTTATAAATCCCGGAGCAACGACTAATCCTGTGGCATCAATTTCAGTTTTACCAGTTGCATTTTTTAAGTCACCAATGGCAGCAATAGTATCCCCTTTGATGCCAATGTCACCGGTGAAAGCTGGATTTCCTGACCCGTCTAAGATCTGTCCGTTTTTAATGATTACGTCATAAGTTTCTTTGGAAGCACAGCTCGTAAAAAGATTGAAGACTAAAAGTACGTAAATTAATGATTTCATTTTTTAAGGTTTAATGTTTGATATTGATTATTTTGGTTAATATTTAAAGTTGTTAAATGAACAATTTTCGGTAATATACCAATAATTTTTTAGTGTTTTTGTCATAAAGATTGAGCTTTGTCCGCACCAATTAAATTTGAAAATAAATACCCTGATTACCTCGGTGAATAAAAGTAATTCAATTGCCTAAATTTGCCAATAATACGTGGTTTTATTTTTAATTTACTTAAGAGACTTTTATATGTATTTTGCTTCTTAACAAAATGATTACCTTACTTTTTATGCGGCATTCCTAATATTTATTGATAAGCATTTGAACGAAAATTTAATTATATCAAAATTAATTCCTTTCAAACGTATTGATTCGAAGGGCTGTTATATTTTGTTCTGATAATGATATTACCAATGAACAAAGATAAAGTGCTCAAAAGCCACAACCAATATCCCGGAGCGTAACTGATGATATTTTTGTACTGTCCGCCTTCATTATCGATGATACTACTAAACATCAAAAAAGAAAGTGATATCAAAAATGATGTGGCACTTAGTATTAAAGAGAGCTTATTGTTTTTAATAAAAAGCCATGCAAAAATCAAACAGGGATTGGCAAGCCAGCATAAAGCAGCACCTCCATAAAATATCACCATTCCTCCAAAAATAAAAACAGCAATCGAGTCACCGCAATGGTTTGAAGTACAGTAACATTTTTGTGTCAGAGAAATGACTAGCATTCCTATCGAAACTGCAAGTGTTATTTTTCTAAATTTAAGTTCATCCATTACTACATTTAATTAAAAATGAATTCATTATAGGAAATCTTTTATAATCTGAATACCTTGATTTTATCTGATTATTTTCAAAGTTAAATATAATCCTATTTATCATTAATATTGATTGTTTAGAGTTTTTGATTTAGAAAATCACCTTCACCCATACCTTTTAATACTTGCATCTGAAATTACTAGTTTTTAAATGATGTATTTTCTACCTGGTATATTGATTCAATTACTCCTGATGAGTATGATTTTATTCCTACCAGTTTCAGTTCAGTTTCGTTGGGAAGTCCTTCGAAAAGATCAATTCCTGAAGGTATGACCAGAGGCATGGTATATAAATAAATTTCATCTACCAGATTTGCATTGAGCAACATCGTATTTACCTGACCACCGCCAACGAGCCAAATATCTTTACCAGGGTGCTCTTTTAATTGTTCGATAAAAGGAATATGATCTTTAGCAATAAATTCTACAAATTCTGTATTTTTCAATCCAACCTTCCTGGTCAGAACATAATTTTTTTTATCCATGTAAGGCCATTCAATGCCCCAGTTTATTACCTGATTGTAAGTACTATAACCCATGATGGTCGTATCAATAGTTTTATAAAATTCTGCATATCCATAGTCTGAATTTTCAGGATTAGGTATAGAGTCCAGCCAATCGACACTGCCGTCAGATCTGGCAATTTTGCCGTTCAGGCTGATGGCAAGGTATAGTTTTATTTTTCTCATTTTTGTATATTTTATCAAGTGACGGTCGGCGGATAAATTTTGATAATTTAGATTGTAAAGATAGGTTTTTAATATTTTTTAGTCGATCAAATAGCACATAGAATGAAGTATAGTTTTTTCTTATGATATAATAAGGTAAATGAATAAACTTTTTGAAGTAATTAGACTTATATCTTATGAACATAAATGAATTAAAATGGAAAGTAACAAAGACCAAATACTTACTGCAAATACAGCAAGTTATCAGGTGAATGGAGAAAGCAAATGCCCTTTCAGCGGAGGTGCGATAAGAGCAACAGCGGGAAATGGAATGTCTAATCGGGATTGGTGGCCAAATATGTTGAAGTTAAATATTTTACGACAGCACTCTGAATTATCAAACCCGATGGGAGAAAATTTTAACTATGCTGAAGAATTCAAATCACTCGATTTGGCAGCAGTAAAAAAGATATTTTCGAGGTAATGACTACATCTCAGGATTGGTGGCCGGCAGATTACGGCCATTATGGGCCGTTTTTTATCAGAATGGCATGGCACAGTGCAGGAACCTATCGTATCTCTGATGGAAGAGGAGGTGCCGGTTTTGGTACGCAGAGATTTGCACCACTGAACAGCTGGCCGGACAACGCTAATCTGGATAAAGCCAGACTCTTGCTTTGGCCGGTTAAACAAAAATACGGAAAGAAAATATCATGGGCGGATCTCATGATTCTTGCCGGAAATTGCGCATTGGAGTCCATGGGTTTTGAGACCTTCGGTTTTGCTGGTGGAAGAGAAGACGTGTGGGAACCATCAGAAGATATTTATTGGGGAGCTGAGACAGATTGGTTGGGAGACAAGCGCTATACAGGCAAGCGGGAACTCGAGAATCCACTGGGTGCGGTACAAATGGGTCTGATATATGTAAACCCTGAAGGGCCTAATGGAAATCCTGATCCGTTGGCAGCAGCACATGACATAAGGGGGACATTCGGCCGTATGGCTATGAATGATGAGGAGACAGTGGCATTGATAGCTGGTGGTCACTCGTTTGGTAAAACCCACGGTGCTGCTGATCCTACGAAATATGTCGGAAGAGAGCCTGCCGGAGCGAGCATTGAAGCGCAGGGGCTTGGATGGAAAAATACTTTCGGAAGTGGAAAAGGAGCAGACACCATTACCAGCGGATTGGAGGGGGCGTGGACGACAACGCCGACCAAATGGAGCAACAATTTTTTTGAAAACCTTTTCGGTTATGAATGGGAGTTAACCAAGAGTCCTGCAGGTGCGCACCAATGGAGACCAAAAAATGGAGCGGGAGCGGGTTTAGTTCCTGATGCACACGATAAATCCATAAAACATGCGCCTTTTATGCTTACGACGGACCTATCATTGCGTTTTGATCCGATTTATGAGCCGATCTCCAGAAGATTTTATGAAAATCCGGATCAGTTTGCAGAAGCATTTGCCAAGGCATGGTTTAAACTGACACACCGAGATATGGGACCAAGAGCCAGGTATTTGGGGCCAGAGGTTCCAGCAGAAGCATTAATATGGCAGGACCCGGTACCAGCACGAATAAGTGAACCGATTAATGATAAGGATATCGAATCATTAAAATCCAAATTACTTGCTACCGGATTGTCTGTATCTCAGATGGTATCAACAGCATGGGCATCAGCATCTACTTTCAGGGGATCTGATAAGCGGGGTGGTGCCAATGGTGGTCGAATCAGATTAGCTCCTCAAAAAGACTGGGAAGTGAATCATCCGGGTTTACTTACAGAAATACTTGGAAGACTCGAAGGCATACAAAAAGCATTTAACAGCGAGCAATCAGGAAATAAATCAGTTTCAATCGCTGATATCATCGTATTGGCAGGGTGTGTCGGTATCGAAAAAGCAGCCAAAAGCGCCGGCAAAAATATTACTGTACCATTTACACCCGGACGAACTGACGCCACTCAGGAAATGACGGATATAGAATCATTTGCAGTACTTGAGCCTGCCGCAGATGGATTCAGGAACTACTTCAAACCAAAGCATAAGGCTTCCGCTGAAGAAATGCTGATAGATAAAGCTCAATTGCTCAATCTCACAGCACCTGAAATGACAGCTTTATTAGGGGGAATGCGTGTGCTAAATACCAACTTCGGATTTACAAAACATGGTATATTCACCCTGCGGCCTGAGACACTTACTAACGACTTTTTTGTCAATCTATTGGATTTCGGAACTACCTGGAAGGCTGTTTCAGCAACACAGGATGTTTTTGAAGGCAGAGACCGTAAGACAGGTGAAGTGAGATGGACAGGAACAAGAGTTGATCTTATTTTTGGCTCCAACTCTGAACTACGCGCCATCGCAGAAGTGTATGGATGCAAAGACGGTGAAGATAAGTTTGTTCATGATTTTGTGGCGGCGTGGACAAAAGTGATGAATGCTGACAGGTTTGATGTAAAAGCATAATACTTTAGTTTCGAACCATGATTGCGTGATCATTAATAAAAAAGGTGGCTTGTGAAGAGTCACCTTTTTTGTCTAATGGGAGGGATTATGTCAACGCTGAAATTGCTTATTTCCTAGCTCTTAATTACAGTATTTTCTGAAAGAATTTGGATATTTGATTATATTCAAAAAAAGATATTTAAGGGATCAATATTCTTTAGAAAATTTATTGTCAAGAAGCTTTTCCTTAAATGCCGATTTGAAAGTCCATGCAAAAGTAAGCATGAGTGCTCTCGTATCTGCTTTTACACTTCTTGAGTTAGTAAATTCTGTGGTGCTATTGACATATCCACTTCGTAGTGTATTAAATACATCTATTAATGTAAGGCCCACCCTTGCATTTCCCTCACCAAATTTATGCTGATAGCCAAAATCCATAAAATATTGCTCCAGACGCTTGCCTTGTGGTGTTGTTAAAGCAGAATTGTAGCTGGCAAGAACCTGTATTTTTCCGTTTTTAAATGCTGTCAGATTATTTATTAGCTGACTATTCCAACCGAATGCATTTTGAACTGCACTTTGATCTACATTTTCACCATTGATTTTTTGTTGAAAGAGAGAAACTGTAGCAACCAGATTGTATTTGGTTCCGGACTTATAATTGAAAATATTTTCCAGGCCATAAGTGGAAGCACTGCCTATATTTACTGGTAAACTAAGATTTACGCCATTGGGTTGAAGCTGATAATAGGAGCGTATTGTATTCAGGGAGTGCCTGAAAAAGGCGTTGGATGAAAAAATTGCATTGCTCCATTCTTTGCCGTAGCCCAACTCGATAGCATGGATGATTTCAGGTTTCAGATTGGGATTTCCGCTGTGAGGATTAAGTGCATCAGTGACATCTGTAAATGGATTGAGCTGACCTAACCCGGGCCTGTTGATTCGCTTGCCATAGCTTAATTTTATGTTATTGGTTTCAGACAAATTGTAGGTCAATGAACCGTTAGGAAAAAGCTTCAGATATTGGTTTGTGAATTGGGTGCTGCTGTTTTCTGTATGTCCGTCATTGCTGACATTTTCAGCCCTAAGGCCAAAATTGTACGACCACGTAGCACTTTCAGAGTTATTGGCAAACAATACATACAGTGCATTTACATACTCGTTGAAATTAAAAATATTACTTACGTCAGTATTGATAACATAATTATTATTAAGTTTCAAAGCATTTTCATAGTCAGCTACGATTGATCGAAATGTTCCTTTATAGCCAGTTTCTATCCTGAAATTTTCTGACATTTGGAAACCATAGTCCATTTTTGCAATTGTGATATTTCCTTTTTCAAAATTATGGGTGCGCTCGAGCACAGGGTCCCCTAGAAATGTATTATTTTCTGCCTTTGACTGTGAAGTGATGTCCGTATTTTCTTTATCATTGCTTAAAGAAGTGGAAATGACTGCAGTCAGCGATTTTCTTTTATCCGTAAAATTTCTCTCATAATTTAAAACAAATTCGGCCAGTTTTTCTTTTTGATATTCGGCAGAATATCTATCAGTGTTAGAATTAAAAATATTTCCCTTTTTCAATAAAAGCGTATTGAGATCCTCCAGATTATCCTGGCTTTCCAATCCACCGATCGCTTCCAAACTGATCGTGTTTTTATCATCCGGAGAAAAATCCAGATTAATTCTCAGATTTTGCAAACGTTCTTCCCGGCTGTCACTCCTGTATTGGTCCAGATAATATGCGTCGGTAATAAAAAAGTTAGTTCTGTTTCCATTAATGTTTCGTGTACGCCCAGCAAACCGATTGTCATAAGATATACCGAAGTTAAGTTTTTTTGATTTGTGATTTAACTGTGCAGAACTACTCAATCTCCCTTTAGCACCTTCCCCAAATCCGACAGAAAATGCACCGTTTGTGCCAGAAGAGGACGATTTTTTTAAAATAATATTAATTATACCGCTTTCGGCATTGGCATCGTATTTTGATGTGGCATTATTGATGATTTCAATACTTTCTATGCTGCTTGCCGGTATTAAATTTGGGTTTGAAAAATTGGAGTTTCTGCCATTGACCATGATCAGAGGCGATTTGCCTCGAAGTGTTATCGTGCCTTCTGCATCTACCACAACTGTAGGCGTATTTTTCAGTATGTCGGTAGCTGTGCCTCCAGCCTGCGTTATATTGTCTTTAGCATTAATTACAAATCCTTCTGTAGTTTTTTTGATTAATGCTTTTTGAGATGTCACAGTTACACCAGCCAAGAGATATGAGTCTGTTTCAATAGTTATAATTCCTACATCAATTTCTTTTTTTTGTTTTGGTATCTGCGCCTTCGTTTTTAAGGGCTGATAACCCAGCCTTCTGACTTCAATTATATAGCTTCCCTGGGCAAGTTCACTTAAAACGAATCTACCGAGGGTGTCGGATAAATTGCCTTTTACAATTTTTAAGGTATCGGCAGATGAATACAGTTCAATTGTTGCAAACTCAACAGGCCCACTTTTATCCATAATTTTTCCTGTGATAGTGCAATTATTTTGGGAAAAACTTGGTGCAACGACCAATAATAATAGGGTGAAAATAAAAATGTCCTTCATCATTTATTTGTTGTGGAATATCGGAACTTAACGCTCTTTAAAAAAGCAAAATTTACTTTAAATTGGCTGACGAACAGTAACATACTATTCATTAATAAAGTTATAAAATCAGTTGCATAAAATTAACTCATTTGAGTTTTTATTTGGGTAATTTTATCGAACTATAACCTTAACACCAGATTCTAAGTCATTTTAATTATTAACTTTAATCTAAAAGATAATTGATGTGATATCTCTATAATGGACAAAATGAAACATCGTTTAATAATTCGTACAGGAGATTTGCTTTTTCATTTATTTCATTACTTTCGATATTGCTCACCGATAAAATTCGGGTAAGTTTATGGTATAGTTCGGGTTTTTGCAGATGATCAGATACTTGTTCTTTTATCCATTTATTGTAAGCTATTGGATATTTTTTGTTTGCAATAAAAATCAATTGAAGAAATTTCTGGAAAGCTTTAATCAGGATGTCAAAAGCCTGAAAATATAATTCACGTTCCATATATACAGGTATATGTTTCAGGTCATATTCACATGCACGCTTTATCATTGTAAAGCGTTCCAGTCTGAGATTTTCGTTATAATATGGCAAATAAATATTTTGTAACTTGATAAAATATGGACCTGCTTTGTCCATAGGAGCAGAATAAAAAATTTGATTTCCTATTTCTAATTCAAAAAAATCAGGAGAAGTGCCTAATTCTATGGGTTCCGGAATATAATTCCCATAAATAATGTCAAGATGAAGTTGGGCAAAAGGATGTGCGTTTTTGTATTGTATAATTATCCCATTTTCAGATGAATATTTATGCCAATTTACACCTATTTCTTTAATCTTTATAGGGTCTGTATCAGGCCTTACCAAAACAGCAAAGTCAAGATCACTTTCAGGGACAGCTTTCCCTCTAGCACAGGAGTTGACTACCAGAAAAGTATCTACATATGGAATTTGAATAAAATAATCTCTTATCAATTCAGCCGCTACCTGATGCAATTGAGTTGGAAAATGGGGTACATTTAACATGTATATTTTGGATAATGATTGGGTTAATAGAATATATATTTTAGTTATGATCTGAGGCTTTCAGCCAAGACAGATGTAAGGATTAATCCCCCTCCCAACATGGCATTTGCTTCAGGATATTCACCCAGAAAAATGATACCTATGATGATACCATATAAAGGCTGAATGCCACTCATGATACTGATAGACGTCGTTGAAAAATATTTGAAACTATGTAATAAAAAAGTATGTCCAATGGCAGTAGTGAGCAGAGCTAATGTCAGGTTTGCCGGTAATTGTTTCAGGATTAAGGAGCTATCTAAATAAATAAAGGAAGGAGACAGAAAAATCGCAATGACGAAAAGCTGACTGAGCATTAATACAGATCCGTTATATTGGCTTACTTTTGATTTTATATTGATATTGTATAGTGAATAGCAAAGTGCTGAAAACACACCAAATGCAATGGCCAGAGAATAGTTTTTTTGAGTGCCGACATCAGAATTCAGAAAATATATACCTACTAAAACCAAACCTCCTAAAAGTATATGTATTTTCTGAAATTTTGTTTTCAAAAAAATTGGCTCCAAAAATGCCGTGATGATAGGATATGTGTAGAGTGACATCATTCCAACGGCGACGTTTGATAGTTTTAAGGCATAGAAATAGGTAATCCAGTGAAGACCTAAAAGCAAACCTCCTGCCAGAATGATCATCCTGTGCCGGGGCTTTATCGTCATATCGTACTTATTCCATTTGCAAAAAAGTAAGATAATAAACCCTCCTATCAATGATCTGAAAGCTATGATCAGAACTACAGGCATATCAATATACCTGCCCAGAGCTCCTGAGGTGCTGATGGTTAATAATGCCAGATTGAGTTCGAGAATATTTTGTAGTCGGTGTTGGCCTGACATTTATTAATTTTTAACGGTATCTTTTCTCTCAGCCAGAAACAATTGATTTTGATCCGGATCCGTAAAATGGGCCAGTCGTATCCAGCCATCTTCGGCGACTTTAAACTCAATTCCTTTTGACTGAAGATCGTGCAGGACATCATCAAAATGCACTACTCCAAAACCAACTGAAATATTATCTCCGGTTAAAATATTTGAAGGGGCAGGATGCAGGGCTATTAGGATGTCAGGCCCGCGCAACTCTGCATAATGGTTGCCATAACGGTTTTGTAATTCCAGGCCAAGGGTGCCATGGTAAAATTCAATAGCTTCATCCATATTTGAGATCATGATGTTGACGCGGCAGGAAATCAGATTATTCATTATGATTTTAATTTTTGAGGCCAGGAAATATCAAAGTTCTTAATAAATCAACATTTATGTCAATTTGAAATCATCATCCGTTAAGTAACATGTTTATTGATTTTTCAATTCTATTTTGCCTTGTTTCTTCCGTTTTAGCATCTAAAATAGAATGTACCATCGCTTTCTTTTTACTTGGAGCCAGTTTTTCGAAGATTGATTTTGCAACCGGATTTTGATCTAATATATGTTCAAAATCTGAAGGCAATTCCACAATTCTGGGTTCGATATCCAATTCGATGATAACATCTACTTCGTCCCCGCCTTTTGTTTTTGACTTTGTCCTGTTTTCGGCACTCAAACTAATGAGATATTTGTCTCCCATCTTACCTACCGCACACCTGTAAGTATAATCATTTATGGTAACTTTCACTAATGGTCTCTTGCCACCACCCAATTTTTCAAGCATATCCTCCGGTATTTCTATTCCTGTATTGTTTCCAAACTGGAGAATTTTTGTTTTAAATTGCATAAGATGGCTGGATTACGGATGCAATATATGCACTTTAGTCCAATGATTACACAAGTATTTTAGAAAAATAATTTTGGTTATGGAATACGAATGTGGTGATTATTGCCCTGCTTTGTTGTTGATAGTATTTTTGGAAATATCCGCTGTAGTAACCTCATTAAAAAGTAGCCGGAGCATAATGGAAAGCCAAGGATTCCTGAAAATAAATAGACTCCAGGCTAGGTTATTTTCTGCATGTTCGGTGAGATCATATAGATTGCCTGTCGATCGTATGAATACTATCTGTTTTTATGATTGATATGGCATCTCCGGGGTTCTGCTATGCTCTCTCAGAGAGGTACATAGGGGTGCATCCTGATTTCAATTGGTTCATATACAATCTGATTTCATTCTTTCCCGGAGCTATACATCTCATTTATCTGGTGGGCATCTTTTGAGTAGTTTGGTAACAATAGCATCCGGTCCGGGTAAGATCAAGCAGTAATTTAATGTAGTAAAAACTTTCTGTTACTGATCCATTTTTTTTGTCAACCAGATATGTATGGGTGATGTGATTTGACCGGTTGGTCCACCAAAACTTGTAAATTCCAGTTTCAGCCAGAATTTTTATGCTTCATTGAATGACGGTTTTTTCATATCTGGGATATTGCCGGAACAATATATTTTCTGTCCCCGCCATAGTGTACCTTCATTTACAATTTCTCCGTTGAGTAGCTGTTTTATATTTCCATTCAAACAGTTGATAACCAGAGTGTTCCAATTGCCAATAGGTTTTTCTGCATCCAGGAAGCGTGGCGACACGACACTTCTGCCCGGTTCTGTTTTTAGACCTTTGATGAAGAGCGTTACATCCTGAAGCAAAACAAAATCTCCGGTAGCTCCTTCTTTGATCTGAAACTGAAAGCCCTTTGGCCACAATGTGTCTTTTGTATCAGCAGATATAAGATACATGACGCCACTATTTTTTTTATCACTTTTCTGGATAAAGTTTGAATCAATATTCCATTTGTATTCAACGGTTAGCTTGAAATTTTTAAAGGATTGGTTTGACATCAGGTAGCCCACTCTGTCACCATATAAACGAATCATATTATGATCAACATGGAAGATATCTGAAGCAGTTCTATGTTTCCCGGATTCCGGTTCATAGGCATACCATCCTTCAAGATTTTTATTATTGAACAGTTTAATTTTTGATTGAGCTTCAATAAAGTGACAAAAACTCATCAGCAAAAAAATGACAATTGAAAGAATTGGCTTCATAAAAAAGTCATTTTGGAAGAATGGGGTGAAGGAAAGTTATATTGATTGTGCTAATAATTTAAATCCCTAAACTACCTTTTTAATATTATATCCTTTGTCACCAAAAGGTTGCAATTCCTCTATGAACATGAGTTCAAGCTGTTTAGCTTCCTTGCGAAAGTCAGTTGTTTCGACATCTTCCTGCTTGATTTCACTCAGTATTTCATAAGAAAAATTATCCTGCCCATATTCATTCCAATCCTTTTGTAATTGGATATTGGGATGTAGTCCACTATTTAACTGAAATTTATGTCTATTCCAGATATTCTGTAAATCAGAGCTCCATTCAATAAATATCTTGTTGTTTATGAG
Organism: Saprospiraceae bacterium; assembly: GCA_016722285.1. Taxonomy (GTDB): domain Bacteria; phylum Bacteroidota; class Bacteroidia; order Chitinophagales; family Saprospiraceae; genus OLB9. The sequence continues at coordinate 17,757 of JADKGI010000011.1, read as the reverse complement.
GTTTCTGATTTGGAATACTCCGATTCTGCTTTTATGCTCCTTATAAATGTCCTTCAGTTCTTTTTTTGATTTCATATTTATCTGATTAAACTATACCATTGGACAAAAGTCACTATATTTTATTAATTTGTATGTCATTTTAAAATATTGTGTCTTTTAGTTCCGCTTTTTTCCGGTGGGTATTATAAATATTGCAATAAATAATTCTGTCCTTATTATTTCATTTAAAAAGTATCTGCCAGATGAAATCCCCATGATGCAACATCACAAAATATTATGATTATCCCCAAAAGCCCTAATATCAGAATCAATGTTTTTAGTTATTGTTATGTATAATCAATTTCAATCAAAAACTGCGAATTTTTCGTAGTACTGCAGCTCTTTTACCGTGAATAGCATCGCTATTCACGGTAAAAGTACCCACGCCTTACATAAAATTGTTTTATTTTTATGATTTGAAAGCATGTCCCTAAACAAGTACTGATTTTAGACAGTAATTAGGGTTTAAACTATAAACAGAAATAAAACCCAACGGTGTTAATATTTATATAAAAATCTAATCAATTGTGTTTTAATCATCCACAGCTTGGCCGACTAATTGTCTGAACTTCCAGGCGGTGTTGTCATTGTCTGTATTTTGAGTTTGCTTCATTAAAATACCGATAATTTTCTCTTTGGGATCAGCAAAATATTGGGTATTAAAATAGCCACCCCATTCAAAAGTTCCCTCACTCCCTCTTCCACCCATATTCTGTCCTTTTTCATCAAGAACACCAAAAGCCAAACCATAATATGCACCTGAGTCACCTCTCAGATTTCCTATTTGATTGGCCATCATAAATTGCACTGTAGTTCTGCTCAACAATCGGATGCCATTTAGTTCACCATTATTCAGATACATTTGCAAAAAGGTAGCATAATCTTTGGCTGTACTGGAAAGTCCGGCACCCCCTGAAAAAAATCGTTTTGCCCCACTTTTCGGATAGTCAGGATTATAAAAAGTATGAGGAAAGTTAATCCACTTACCGCTCTCTTTTTTTTGTATAGAAACCAATCTGTTATATTTGGATTCGGGTAGATAAAAGTAAGTGTCGGTCATTTTAAGTGGATCAAAGATGCGTTTTTTAAAAAATTTATCCAGTGGCATTCCTGATATGACTTCAATAAAATAGCCCAAAACATCCAGGCCTTCACTGTAAGTGAATTTTTCGCCGGGATTATGGTGCAAGGGAAGTTTTGCCAATTTTTTGACACTTTCTTCAATACTTATGTTTTCTGTAGTGAACAAGTCTGTAATCCCTGCATCTTTGTATATCTTTTTAAAACGTGGGTCACCATCGATGACGCCATATCCGATTCCCGAAGTATGGGTGATGAGATGCCTGATGGTGATTGGCTTTGTAGCCGGTATAGTAGTATAAGTTCCGTTTTCATATAAAGAATCCAGTACCCGGGCACCTGCAAATTCCGGAATGTATTTTGAAATCGGATCGTCGAGGCTGAACTTACCTTCTTCCCAAAGCATCATAACGGCAGTAGATGTAATAGCCTTTGATTGGGAAGCAATTCTGAATATATCATCCCTTTGTAAGATTCTTCCGGACTCACCATCAGACTTGCCAAAGGCTTTATAAAACACTATTTTTCCATTTCTTACCACCATTGCAACTAATCCCGGGACCTGCGATTCTGCAATGGCTTCCTTGCACATAGCATCTATTCTGGACAATCTTTCCTGCGACATGCCAACACTTGCCGGGAGACCTATAGTGAGACCAGGAGATTTTTTAATGGAATTTGTCTGCATATAGCCAGACTTCAGGCAAAGGCTGAAAAAGATTAAGATCAGGTATTTCATTTTTTTGAGTTTTTACTAAATTCGGAATTTGGCAATTTGGGATTGATCTTGCGAAAACAAATATACGGCTTCATTTGGACTATTTTAAATAAACTTTTATATGAATTTTGATCGAAATTGAAACCAATAAAAAAATAAAACCTGAAATTATTAGGCTGATTTTGATTTTTAGAAAAGTCGTAGTTTGAAATTATTTTTTCTGAAACCAGAAGTTTTGAAATATAAAGAATAGGTCAATTTATTGGCAATTTTTTTTTGCAGTTACAACAGTATGTATGTCCATATCTTTCTCTGATATTTTATATTCTACTTTCCATATTTTAAGATCTTTAAAATTATTTTTTAAAAGTAATGCTTCAATATTTTCCAGACTATGAAAATAGAAATAAACCCTGCTTCCACCAGAATTTGATATGAATCCAGATTTCTTTGGGTCTCCTTCAACAAAACTTAAGTAAATCAGTCCATCATCTTTTAATAATTGATAAATGTCAGAAATCAAGTTTTCACATTCTCTCTGAGATAAGTATGGTAAACAAAAACCGCAAATTATTCCGTCAAATATAGTATTTAGCTTTCTGATTTGTCTTGCATCCATATTTTTAAAAACTGCGGTTGGATTATTTTTTTCAGCCAGTCCGATCATATTAGGAGCAATGTCTATCCCACATATTTTGTAGTCCGGTCGTTTGGACAACATATATTTTGTAATGTTGCCCGGTCCGCATCCTAGGTCTAAAATTTGAGCTTTATTTTTAACAATGGTGTTTAATACATAGTCGTAAGTCGCATTGTACAACTGCATATCCATAAATTTTTCGCAATATAATGATGCCATTTTATCCCATGTTTTAAATGTTTCTTTATATCTATCCATTTTTGTTTTGTACTTTAAAATGATTAATTTAAAAAGTGAATAGTTTGTATTTTGACTATTATCCATTTTGTAAAGATATCGTACGTAATACTTTTTTACAATTATTACTCTGATTAATTTACTGATTGTCATATACTTTTTTTCCAGGTCGGTTTATGTTTTGTCATTTAAAATGAATATGAACAAGGCTAATTCATTTTCTTCTGAGAGACATCAAACCCAATACAGGACCAATGGCCAGGATGGAGTAAATAGCATTTGAATTTGTCAATTCTCTCATTCCGGATATCAGTTGAATGCTGATTATGGTCACTGAGAAACCTATACAATTTACAATGGTAAGGGCAGTTCCTTTTATTTCCGGAGCCGCATTTTGTGCTATGAGGGTTGAAAAAAGCGGTGAATCGGCAATGACTACCATACCCCAAAAGAGTAGAAATCCCAGGAATAAATAAGCATGTGTCATTTCAAATATCAAGGGTGAAACAAGACAACAACCGAAGGACAACAGGAGCGCGGTGAAAGCTGTAGTTTTGGTGCCTTTCGATTGAGCGATATAGCCGGCCAGCACACAAGCCAGCCCGCCTGAGCCAATGATGAAAAACGATAGTAAAGGTATATTGAACGATGATTCAGGGTGCATCCTACTATATGTTTTCAGAATCACGGGCACAAATGCCCAAAAGGCATACAACTCCCACATGTGACCGAAATAGCCGAATGCTGCTGAGCGAAAGTTACCATTTTGGAAAACTTTAAAGAAGGCTGAAATATCTGGTTTTTGACCTGGTTTTCTGTAAGGACCATCAGGTACCAGGATGGCCATCAGAGATCCACCCAATACTGCTAGGGATGAGGTTGTCGAAATAACATATTTGTAAGGAAGAGTTTCTGCTAAATCTTTGAGTAAATGCGGAAATGACGTTCCAATTACCAGTGCTCCTACTAAATAACCAAGTGACTTACCAAGACCTTTCTCATAATAATCGGCGGCTATTTTCATACCTACCGGATAGATACCTGCCAGAAAAAAGCCGGTAAGAATTCGAAGGCAGAGCAGAGATGTTAGATTGTTTCCTTCCCAGATAAGCCCAAGATTAAAGAAAGACCCGAACAAGGCACTTGCTAAAAAAACTTTTGAAGGGGAGTAACGATCTGCGATAGTTAAAATGGCAAAAACCAAAGTACCGGCTATAAATCCGAGCTGTACAGCGGAAGTAAGGTGTCCAATGGCAGATTCTTTGAGACCAAAATTTTTAACCAGATCATTCATGACTCCATTACCGGCAAACCAAAGCGATGTACAACAAAACTGTGAGATTACTATGACAGGCAAAACTAACCTAAGTTTTTTCACTATTTAGACTATTTTTTCTTGGTAAGCGAGATGAAGTTTTAAGCTATATCACTATTTGATGTATTGAATGTGTTATACATTGGTGATTGTTCTTTCTTTTAAATTATGTAAAAATAGTAGAATTTATGTTGAATGACTTATTCCAGAATATGCTATCCCTGAAAGGCGATGCATGTCATAATTAAATGTTGTCAAATCATTAACGTTAAAATTTTGAACCTGATGATGGCCGCAAGCTCTGGCTATGACTTTGATGAGGTCGTTAGTAGCGTTTAAGAAATTAGCTAATTGCATTGCCGATGCTTCTATAATCAATCGGTTTCTAAGATTTTCCTTCTGAGTTGCAATACCTACGGGACAATTATTGCTTCCACATGCCCGCATACCCAGACAGCCAATAGCTTGTAAGGCAGAATTGGCAATAGCAACAGCATCCGCTCCGAGCATCATTGCTTTGGCAAAATCTTCCGGCACCCTTAATCCACCTGTGATAACTAAAGTAATATCTTTTGCACCAATCTGGTCCAGATGCCTTCTTGCTCTGGCCAGTGCCGGAATAGTGGGAACATTTATATTATTTCTCAATATAGAAGGGGCTGAGCCAGTCCCACCGCCGCGACCATCCAATATGATATAATCAACACCGACTTTGAGGGCAAAATCAATATCAGCCTCGATGTGACTGGCTGCTATTTTAAACCCGACGGGAATGCCTCCTGTAATTGATCTTACTTCCTGGGCATAAGCCTTGAAATCTTCCACGGTGATAAGGTCAGGGAATGCTGCCGGAGAAATGGCGTTCTGACCTTCCTTCAATCCTCTCACTTCAGCGATTTTTTTGCTTACTTTTTTGCCGGGTAGATGGCCGCCTGTCCCTGTTTTGGCTCCCTGTCCTCCTTTAAAATGAAAAGCCTGCGCCTTTTTAACTTTTTCCCACGAAAAACCAAATTTTGCGGATGCCAGCTCATAAAAATAGCGGCTATTGTTTTCCTGCTCTTCGGGTAGCATTCCTCCTTCTCCGCTGCAAATACCTGTACCAGCCATTTGAGCCCCTATTGATAAGGCAATTTTTGCTTCTTTTGACAAAGCTCCAAAACTCATGTCAGAAACAAAGATGGGTATATCCAATTCCAATGGTTTTTTTGCATTCGGGCCGATGATGACTTTTGATTCAACTTCTTCATTGTCCATTAGTGGACGTGTGGCAATTTGTGCCGGCAAGAATTGAATATCTTCCCATTTAGGTAAGGTATTCCTATCGACTCCCATGGATTCAGAAGGTCCGTGTTTGCCAAATTTCTTTAATCCATTTTGAGCAAGCGCTTTGATATACCCGGTATATGGTTCGGTATTTTCAGGGTGTGTGTCTGCGTACTGGCCTAAATAATCATCTCTTTTAAATGGTTGAGGGTGTTTAACTATAAACTGTTTGATTTCATCTTCGTCAATCCAAATCAAGTCGTCTGTTACTTCGGAAAAGAATTTGTGTAGTACCTCGTGATTATTATATGCACTTACGCCGCTATCATACCGATAATCCCATCCGTGCAGCCCGCAAATAAGATTTTCACCTTCTATATACCGATCAGCCATAAGTGCACCACGATGCAGGCATCTACCGTAAAGAACAGAGATATTGCTATCATAGCGGATGACCACCAAATCAAGTCCGTGAATCTGGTGATGTTCGGGTACCCGGTCAGCTATCGCAGTGTAACTGGTGAGTTTAATTTTTTGCATGCATTGAGATATTTTATAGTAACCATTTATGTATTCGAAATAACATTTGCACCTTATACGTATCCAAATTTAATCTGCAATAGCATACCCGTTGATGAAAGTATGACAGGCACAAAAGTTGGTTAAAATTATACATTTTTAGTAATTATTTAGGTGTGATCCCAAAATCTTTGGTTTTCACCCATTCCCGGAAGGGAATTTTGGTATTATCGTTGCTTGTCCTCTTATGGATGGGTTAATGGTAAACAAAATATAATGTAACCAGTATAATCAACATTTTCCAATTTGATGTCAAGATGATGCAATATTTTACCCCATGTGTAACAGTCATTTTATGCACCGATTGGATTGATAATTTGATATTTCTCATCATATTATTTAGCATTTTAAAACCGCTTATCATTGTAGTATTCAGATTTTAATAAATTGATAAGGGAAATTCTTATCCACCATTTCATCAAATCAGCAGATTACTTTTTATATTGTTGAATGATCTTATTTTTGTCTGAGATAAATTCTTTCCGGCTACCCAAATATGTCCGAATATTTTAATTCAGACCCTTATCGAACCACGGAAACCCCTTGCTGCATAGTAGGAATCAGCGCCGTTGTGATATAGAAAGACTGTATCATATCGCCGGTCGCAGAAAATGGCGCCGCCAAGCTCTCTGATATCAGCAGGTGTTTTCACCCAGCTTGATGTTTTCAAATCATATTTGTCAAGAGTCTGCAAATACCGGTATTGTTCTTCTGTTAATATCTCAATTCCCATCGTATCCGCCAGATCCAGGGCACTATTTTTTGGTTTATGTTCTTTTCTGGCATCAAGTGCAGCTCGGTCATAGCAAATACTCCTTCGTCCACCGGGGCTTTCAGTCGAACAATCAAAAAATATATACTCATCTGTATTATTATCGTAAGTTACTACATCAGGCTCACCACCGGTTTTTTCCATTTCGTGGAGAGACCAAAGTTTTTCAAAATCAGATTCAAGCCGTAGTTGTATTTTTTCCCAGTTAAGATTTGGATGGCGATTCATGTTTTTATGAAAACGGGTTTTTAATGTGTTTATTAGTTCTTCACTTAATTCTTTTGACAAATGGCTATTAATACTATCAGGCATTTTTGGTTATTTTGAATTGTTTACAAACTTAAGGGCTATATTTCAGGTATGCAATTTTTTTCTGATTTTGCTAAAAGAATTTTTTAACTATTGGTATGATTATCAGCCAATATTGAGTGCGGTTAAATTTATTCGATTTCGCTCATACATGAAAATTTAAACTTACTCTAATGTCAAAAACATCTTGACTTCATTTTTTGAATGTACTGCAAAAACATATAGATATGCTATGAATAATTGTTAATGACATCCTAATTGTCCATTATTTCATCCTGAATATTAGAAAATGTGACCATTTTATGGTATATTTACACAGATCGTCAATCCTATTACTGAATCACCAATTTATTTTTGGAATTATTTTAATTTATTTTTTGTTGATATAATACAGGAGATAATTATTGTAATAAACATGCCAAATCGAACGTTGATTAACGATACGAAGTTTTAAGATTGAACCGATTAATAATTTTTTAAATAACAAATAAATAAAATACAATGAGAGCAGGTAAAGCAATATTAGGATTACTGGCAGGTGTCGCAGTAGGAGCAACTTTAGGATTACTATTTGCGCCGGATAAGGGTTTGAATACGCGTAAAAAAATTAAGAAATCTACTAATAAATTTAAAGACGGAGTGTCTGGACAATTCAGTGATTTAGTTGACACGGTAACTGAAAAAATTGATTCACTGACAAAGGAATTAAAAAGTAACGGAAAAGGATCTTCTGACGAAGGACAAGCTGGAAATAAAGCAAAAGCAAGCTAGATTATGACCATCGTAAGGTCTTTTTTATTTTCCGTCTTAACGAGTTAGAGTTGAATTATGAAATCAAATGAAAGTTCTATTGAGCTACTGGTAGAGAGTGTAGAAAATTATGCTAATACCAATATTGAGCTATCAAAATTGAAAATGATTCACTCTGCATCCAAGTGGATGTCTTCAATAGCGACGATATTCATTTTTTGCATTTTGATATTTTTTTCAATTGCAATGTTGAGTATCGCCGCTTCCATTTGGATAGGCAATTATGTTGAGAGTCTGGCCTACGGCTTTATTTTTGTAGGAGGTTTTTATTTTTGTGCTGCCTTCATTTTTTACCTAGTATTTGGGGCTAAAATAAAAGCCATTTTTGGAGATTTGGTCGTTTCTATGCTATCGAAATAACTTATTATGGTTGAATTGAAAAACATATCAGAACTCTTACTTGCCATTAAGAGATTGGAAGAATTAAAATCGGAGCAAAGGATGGTTTTGAAGTTTAAAATGAACGATGCCTATCAAAGCACCAAACCTATAAACCTGATCCGAAACACGCTGAAAGAAGCATCTGAAACAATCAGTATTAACGATACGATCATAAGTTCAGGTCTGAGTCTTGCCGCAGGATATCTATCCGAAAAACTTATATCCAGCAAAAAAATCAGTAAAACAAAAAAAGTAATTGGTTCTGTGATGATGATGGTACTTTCCAATATCATTTCAAATAATGCAGAGAGTATAAAAAATCTTGGGTCATCATTAATCAGTCTTCTAAAAGCAAACAGAGAAAACAAACAAAGAAACGAAAAAGAAGAATTTGCCACACGTTGATTAGTAAAATACATTTTATTTGTACTGGTTAATTCCTTACTAATGGTGTCTGTAATTTTGAACAAAATCTAGCTTTTTTAGCAAAAAATTCCAACAAATCTGAAGCATTAATTCACTTAATTCACAGATTATTCACTACGGCAACTGATATTCAACTCCATTCATAGAAAAATAAGAGTAGTTTCATAATTTTTTTATAATTGGTTTCTGATAATAGCATTTTCTATAGTTTCGTCACATCAATTTTGAAGAGCTGGGCGGCATTTTTCCACAGTATCAATTCCTTTTTGTCATCAGCCAATCCAAGTTGATCCATAAACTTTAAATATGAATCCATATTAGATATCGGCCAGTCTGTTCCATATAATAAATAATTCGGATCTCCGGCGTAGGTAATCATCTCTTCAATTTCTTTTTTCATAAAGCGCTCAAACTTATCCGTAAAATTGCCGAGGACCAATCCTGAAATATCGGCATACACATTATCATTTTTATATACTACTTCCATACAGTCTTTGATCCATGGATTTCCGATATGACAAATCACTATCTTCATGTCAGGATAATCTACTGCCAGATCATCGATGTGAAGTGGATGTGAGTACTTTACTTTTCCGGTAGGGGCATAGGTGTCACCAGAATGAAACATCACCGGCACATCATATTCAACAGCCATTTCGTACATTACTTTAAGCCTGGTATCGTTAGGGTAAAAGGGCTCATAACCGGGATAAAATTTTAAACCTTTTATGTAACCCAGCTCCAGGTATTCACTTATTATTCTCACATCTCTATGATCATAATGCAGATAACTTATTCCTGAAACAACCCCAAGATTATTTCGATCTTTAATGGCTTCAACCACCTGGGTAGTACTTGGCCTATGTTCGTTTACCTTGTAAGATGTTAGCACTAATGCGTAATCAACATTATTTTCAGTCATGTTTTCGGTCAGAAGGTTTAAGCTACTTTCAAGTGAAATGACCCTGTCTTCGTGATAATTATTAATGTGGGTGTGAACGTCTATAATCATGTTATTTTTTGTTTATTTATATTTCGGTTATCATTCTTTTAAGGTAATAAAATCAAACAGTGGAGATATCATAAGGGATTGAGTATCCTCAAAGTTATCAAAATCTTTAAGATTATTTTATCTAAACTCAATTTTATTCTACAATATTTATATTGCAGCATGTAGTCTTTCTGAAAATATATTAAACAGTACTTTATAGGTCATGATTATACCCCTGAGTTAACTAAAAAGTGATATAAACCTGTCATATAAATGTTGTTTTCCAATAAAGAACTTCCATGAAAATCCATTTAAAATTATTTTTTAATAATTGAAGTCATTAAATAAAAGTTGGTTAATTCCTTTGCAAGTCACTTGCCTGCCGAACAAATTCTTTGGCAAGCAAGTTGAAAAAAAACTCATCGGCTTTTTATCAGCTATTCAACTCCCGAAAACAATCGTCACGACAATTATCATCTCAATAGTTATCCAACGGTAGATCGCTAAATTTGATAACAAAGTTCGGAAGACTTGGATGAAAAAGAATTTTCAAAACATTACTTGCTTTTTTTCGATCCTGCATTTATGGTATCAGATTCTATGTTGTTTTTATACTTTATGAACTTCTCAAATAAAGGTTTTTGAATATCATCACGAGTATTGAGAAGGTTGACCACCTGGTAAGGATCTTTAACAATATTGAACAGAAACTTTGGTTGCGCACCTCTATCCAGGATTAATATCCAGTCGCCTTCCCGAATAGCCCATTCGTTGATCGGATCATCTTCTCCTGCCATATCTATTGTCCATATCATAGGCTTATGGCGGTCCATATTTTTCCCCTTCATCGTGTTTACAATCGACTGACCATCTATCTCCCTGTCAGTTGGAACCTCAAAATGCATTAATTCTGCCAGGGTAGGTAACCAGTCTAGACCATATACAGGCTCGTGCGAAATTTGTCCTGGTTTGATCATCGCGGGGTATCTGACGATGGCGGGCACACGAATCCCTCCTTCCAGCAAATTGTCTTTGCGACCTCTCAAACCGCCAGTTTCGCCAGCCATGTTCAGCTCCCACGGCTTTCTTGCTTCACGCGTAACAGGACCATTATCTGAAGTTAAGACTATAATCGTATTGTCCAGTTCGCCTGTCGCTTTCAGTTTGTCCATGATCTTTCCTACCTGAGCATCCATAAAACTGATATTGGCGTAATACTCTCCCTGTCCTCTGTAAGGTTGGTCCACCCAATCCCAATGATATAAGTCAGGGTTTTTCTTTGCGAAATCAGTGATGTAGTCACTGTACATATCCAAATATTTTTTCGGTGAAGCAATAGGAGTATGCACTTCAGAGAATGACACATAAATAAAAAATGGATTGTCCTGATCGCGTTGATCCAACCAGGAAATAACCTCGTCAGACACCAATTCTCCACTGTATTTGTTGGTTTCACCGACAGGTTTTCCATTACGCCAGAAATTGTCCGGATAAATCTTGCCACTTCGGAGTGTTCCGTCCGTGTGCTTAGCTTCAATTTTCTTGTTTTTTGCCCAACCTTCAGGTATAATAAAGCTATAATCAAAACCCATATCTTTGGTTTGAGGCTGATCCATCATATCGGCCCCACCATTGAGATGCCACTTTCCCATCACAGCTGTATTGTATCCTTTTTGCTTTAAGAGGTGCGCAAGTGTAATTTCATTTTTGCCGATATGTACATTCGAACCAGGCGGAATCCAGGAACGAACACCCGTCCGATAGGGCGTTCGGCCGGTGAGAAGTCCTGCACGTGATGGAGAGCACAATGGAGATGGTGCATAATATTGAGTGTACTTCATTCCACTTTTAACCAATTTGTCAATATTGGATGTTTTCACAATTTGATGACCGTAAGAAGGTAAATCGCCGTAACCAAGATCATCGACCAGTATCAAAACCATGTTTGGGGTGTTGGTTATAGTTTTAACAGATTTTTCATTGCAACCTGTTGAAAGAGTAATTGTCATGGCACATCCCATCGCCACTAACACTCCGGACAATTTTAATTTAATTCTGCTCATTGGATTTTTTAACATGCCTGAATTTAAGATGCTATAAATTTAATTAAGTTGAATAATTACAATTTTACTTTATGTTTGAAATCTGAATTATTAAGTTTAACGTTGTTAGTAATAGCTCATTTTTTTAAACCTTTGCTGCAATTTATTTCTTGATTTAGCACTATTTCAATATCGCATATATCAATTACAATGATACATCTTAAATTCCTGATATGCAAGAGATAGTGAAGCAATAGTTTTAATTTTAGTATTTTGTCTTTCATCCTTATGTTCAAATTATCTTGCAAAAATTCACCTGTTGTTCAAATTTACACTGTATGATTTTATGATTATAGCTAGGAAGTGAGGTATGAAGTCCGTTTAGGAAGTGATTTTTCGACCTTTAGATTTCTTCTTTCTCACCGTTGTGTAAAACTCTGTAATATTTATTTCCTTCTATGTATAAACCCTCAGATTTTTGATTGGGCCAATTTTTGTGATAATCTTTGGAATGTTTAACATCTATTCCAATTACTTTACCGCCATATTGTCTATTCACTTTAGACTGAAGAGTATGACCAACAATCACTGATGTAGCATTAAATGTAGTCAGCCCGCTGTCTATTTGTTCTTGTGTCAAATCATCTTTGAAATACCCTCTGTACCAGGTAAGGCCACTTTGTGTTGAAACAATCAATTGCTCTGGGCTTTTTTCTGCCTTGGGATAGAAAGGTTTGTAATAATTGCGCCTTCCTATTTGATTTATTTCATCCAAATCCAGCTTGTGGTTTGCCAAATCAGGATGTATTCCTCCGTGTACAAAAATATTTCCGTTTATAAGTTCTATAGTATTTTTACTTGCCATCCATCTACCGATAAATGAATTTGAACTGTATAAATTATTTTGTTGTCTTTCTAAAATTGCAGCAATGTGGAAATATTTTGGCGATGCATATTCATAATTTCCCTGCATATTTTTCAACTCGTGATTTCCCAAAATATAATGAACAAATCCACTTTGTTTTTCAGCATCTGTTCTAATTTTAAATAAACCAAAGGACTTGTGGTTGAAAATCCCCCCCCCCCCAGGACTAAATGACCATTTCCAAATGTCCAGTTTAGATTTTCATCAATCACCATGCTACTTATGAGAAAATCCCTGAAAGTTTTATAACCACTTTCAATATCTGAAATGGCTAAAATTTTATTATTATCACCATACGTGTTTTGAGGTATATGAATATCCGGATTTATTGAAAATTCAAAACTTGTCGAATCAAGCGCAAAATAGCAGGATGCAGAAATTTTTGACCAAATAGCATAGTTCTTTTGATCCAAATAAAATCCATCATCCTGATTTCCCTGATGTAGTTGACATTTAAAATGCTATCATTTTTATAAAAATATAAGGTCCACTTTATCTCTCAGGATTGTCACCGTAGTGCAAGGCAGCTCCATGGTACAAGCCAAATATAATACCTGCTGTTCCAAGTACAAGAATTGTTGAGGTTATGTGTATTATGTATCTGAAAATTCTTTTTTTCATTAATAATTGATTTTATATTTTGTCAAATATACAAACGAGTTGACCCTAATTAAAATAATTGGGACTAAGGCCTGTCAAAATTCGATATAAAATCATTGAAACTAAATTAAATATTTTCATTTTTGAGGCTAACAAATATGGATTCATAGCTTGGAAGCATAGACATTGCGTTCGATAATAAATTACTACCTACACGAATTTTTCTAAAATCAGATAATCTCTTTCTTTTTCAGGTACGCTATTCCGACTCTTGGTAGAAAATATCCAGAATAAAATGCCCAGAACGGAGAAGGTCAGAAATATGGCCCATTCGAATGGCCACACCAATGCTACAGAACTATTCGGAAAAACCATTAGTAAAAGGATGGTCAACGACCCCGCAATGCCTATTAATCCCAAAATGCTCCCTCCAGGGGCTTTATATGGCCGATCTAAATCCGGAAACTTTTTTCGCAAGCTTAAGAATGAAGCTGAGACTCCAAAGAATGCTATCACTATGCACAATGAGCCTACATTTACAAAAGCCACCATAGCACCGGGACCCATCAATGATGCTAAAAAAGTAACTACACCGCTGAAGAGAACAGCCTTGTAAGGTGTTTGATGTTTTATATGTGATTCCCCAAGAGCCGGGGCTATGATTTTTCCTCTTCCCATAGCAAAAAGTACCCGTGAGCCTGCCAGAAAAAATCCATTCCAACTGGTGAGCAGACCTACTAAAGCAGTGACCAGAATAAGATTTACCAAAAAGGGAGATTCAGTGGCTATTTCAAATGCTTTTGCTGTCGGAAGTTTGTCACTAAGGATTTCATTCCATGGGGCAGCGATCGATGTACTTATAATGATAAGCATGTAAAAACAAACGGCTGACACAATAGATAAAGGAATGAGGAGCCCGATGGTTTTGGCAGAAATGTTCTCCTCGGCTTCTTCAGCGGCTTGAGGTATCGTATCAAAACCTACAAACCAGAAGGGTACAGTTACCAAAACCATCGCCACACCTGACATGATAGTGCCTGTATCGCTACTGGAAAACATAGGATTTAAGTTGTTAAAATCTCCCATAACCAATCCGGCTATCACGAATATGAATGTCAGGCTTATAAAAAGTACTGTTAGCCCAACCTGGAAGCGTGCAGAATTTTTTACACCAGTGTAATTGACAGCGCTAATTACCAAAACAAAAACGGCACTCAAGGCTATGTGAGAGAAGTAAATAGGACTTCCGTTTACAGAATATAATTCCCAATAATCTATGGATGGGATCAGATAACTTAATACTTTACTGATGGAAACGGCTTCGAAAGCGGAAACAGACAGATATCCAAATACCAAAAACCAACCGACTATAAATGCTTTGGAAGTGCCATAGGCTTTGTATGCATATGCTACTTCACCACCTGAGAGAGGCAATGCAGATGTAACTTCGGCATAACAAAATCCAATAGCCAGCAAAATGAGGCCACCTATTGCAAATGCTATGACGGCACCCAGAGGACCGGCATTGGATAACCAAAATCCCATGGCAGTGACCCAGCCAACGCCAATCATTGCTCCAAATGCCAAACTAAACATGCCTGTTTTGCCTATGCCTTTTTGCAATTCCGGTCTTTGAAATTCATCTTGTGGTATCATATAAAAATAGTTATGAGTTTAATTTATTTTTAAAAATAAAGATTAATGAAAATGGAATATCAGGCTTTTCTGCCTGTAAATGAATTACTTCAATTTACTCCTTTAATGTAGTTTCTTCTTTGTAAAGTTAGACTTCAGAACTTTGCCGGTTTATGGACCCGAGCAGCCGAATTTTTTGAATTTTCTGTAAAGCTCCAAAGATAAGAAAAACTTTAAACTAAGCTAAAAACCTATGATCGAAGATACCCTTCTTATGTGCTTAGTATTGAAAACCATATTGATGATTGGCAGTAGGAAACAAGCGAGAAATGATTTGGCAAGGATGTGATCATCTTTTTGTCCGATTTCTAAATCAAAAATGAGTTTTGAATATCTACTTCCTGATGTTTATTTCAACTCTTCAGTAATTAAGCTTCGGACTCTTTCACATTCATTAATCAGTGTTTTATCGGTCTCCATCAAATACAATCGCCCTTGTTTATATGCTTTGATCCATGAAATGTAAAAGTGATCTGAAAAAAGAGCTTTGTAATCATTGGGAGTAAGACCTTCGCCATGAATAAAATCGAAATTTTGAACAAGGTGGTTGCCCCACTCAGTATTTTCTTCATTCACCATATAATTTGTGGATAGAGTACCAGGAATAATCACTTCATACAAATTGATAATTTCTGATGATAAAGTCTTATTTGTAATGATATCCAAACCAATATCTTTATAACTTTGGTACCCGATATTTGACAGAAATAAATTTTGTTTTGTTAATCTTGCTAAATGAAAATGCTGTTTTAGTGTATCGGAGTAATCCATTTTATTTTCCAAAGCCTGGATCACAATATCACTTGATTGGTTCCACATGCTGAGCAGGTTGATGTCATTCCGGAAGGTTTCGATATTTATTTCCAAATTTTTTGCCAGGTCTGATAAAATGATCTTTTCTTTGACTCTGTCATTTCTCCACGCATTCCAATTGGTCACCTGCAGTGCTATCAATATACCAATCACGATCAGTAAAATTTCACCGAAAGCATAGAGCAAATATTTCCTTGCCCGACTACCATGGTCAGGCGAACCATCCGTTGAGGTAGGCATACCTTTGGCGTCTCCAGTAAATAAATTTTGTCTGATATTTCTGAAAAATTTGATCATAATTTTGATTATTTATGGAGAAGTTGACCGCTCACCATTTCTGTATATTGGATAAAATTAAGAAAACTAAAGTTCTTGAGTGATATTTTGATTGCTTTTTAACCATGATCTTGTTTTGAAGCACTTAGTGTGATCTTTTGACCATGGAATATTATACACACAATGATATCTAAAGATGATCACAAACAGAGCCGAAAAGTAAGTAAATAAAACTCATGTGTGATACCATGATATTAAATTTTTGGTTTATATTTGTACAGATTTAGTTGGGAATGTTGGCTCCTGAATTCCATTGGATAACATGTCAGTGTTCATGAAAATTGCGTCAAATTATTTTGATTAAAAACCAGATGGAAGAAATGCATTTCACTGAAAATAGAATAGCTGATTACAAATATTTATCTGACTTTTGCAAATGGATCCAAAATGAAGTTTCTGAAATGATGTAATTATCAGATGATCAATGATATATGAATTTGGTATAATGGATTTATATGAAATAGGGTTGTATTAATGGTGCAAAGACAATCGTTGGAACCAATGTGAAAATCACAAACAAAATTTCTCCTTTCGACAGAATTTCATAACTTTGAGCATGGCAAAAAAAGTAATAAATAGAAGTCCACTTGGCGAAGTTTTTGGCTTTCCAATTGAGAATGAAAGCACAAAAGCACAACGCTATCGAAAGCAGAAACTTTGTCCTTTTAACAACAAAGTTCCGAATTGTACCAAGGACAAAGCAAATAACCCGCTTGGAGTTTGTAGTGTTTGGCACAATGGAATTTCAGTAATTACTTGTCCAACAAGATTTAGAGAAGATTGGGTTATTGTTGAACAATCTGCTGAATTCGCGTTTGGTACTAAAGCAAATTGGACATCTCTTTCTGAAATTAAGCTTGTAGACAAAAAAGGACAATCCACAGGCAACATAGATTTTGTACTTGTTCAATACAACGACAGAGGACAGCTTATTGATTTTGCTTCACTTGAAGTTCAAGGAGTTTATATTTCTGGGAATCTTAGAAATCCATTTGAAGATTATATCAAAAAGCCTTCTAAAGACTTTGAATGGCCAACTGGATACAACTATCCCAAACCAGACTACCTATCATCATCTCGCAAACGACTTATTCCACAAATGCTTTACAAGGGTGGAATTTTTCAAACATGGAAGAAGAAACAAGCTGTAGCTCTACAAAAATCATTTTTTAAAACTCTTCCTTCACTTCCAACAACCACTAAATCAAAGGCTGATATTGCTTGGTTTCTGTACGACCTAGTGTTCGATAAGGAACAAAAGCAAAACAATCTCGTTCTAACTGAAACAGTTTATACTGAATTTGAACCTGCACTTTTAAGGATTACAACTCCAGAACCTGGAGAAATTACTGACTTTATCAATATTTTACAAAATTGTCTTGACGAACATTTGGACAAAAACCCGCCAGATGCTCCTACATTGACAGACATAATCAGTAGTTAAATATGGACGGACAATTATCAATATTCGAAACCCTCCCTACGGGAAAGGCAGGCACACGGAAAGAAACAACACCAAATGTGATAAATGTGGCTTCAGTTCCGCAGAGAAGTCCATTCAGGTATCCGGGTGGCAAGACTTGGTTAATCCCTGTCGTGAGAAAATGGCTTAAACAATCTATCCCAAATGCTTTTGAGACCAAAACATTAATTGAGCCGTTTGCAGGTGGAGGAATTGTCAGTCTTACAGCAGCATTTGAGAGTTTAGCTGACCAGATTGTAATGGTTGAACTTGATCAAGAAGTTGCTGCAGTTTGGGAAGTAATAATTAATGGTGATCACCATT
>JADKGI010000010.1 GCA_016722285.1 Saprospiraceae bacterium | reverse complement strand
TTCATTTATTACCATCAAAAACTCAGATTTATATATAGAAAACGACAATACAAATATAACATATTTGTCATTCATCTCCAAAAATATTAACTATATGTTGGTTTAGTACATATTAATAATCTTAAACTATTACCTTTGTAAGAGATTTATTACCGATAGTGTCTGTAGTACAATAAGTGTTCATGTTTATAATTGTAGAAAGCGGTTCCACCAAAGCTGACTGGGTTGTTGTTGATGACGCAGAAAATAAAAGATTTTATAGCTCACTGGGGGTCAACCCTTCTACGCAAATTGACTTTGAGGATCTCTCTGTGAATATAAGGGACGAGAATCAAAGGCTGGCTTAGTTCATACGGATTTAATGGGAATGTCAAGGTAGCAGGAGATACTATTGCCGCTGCCCGTGCCTGCTTTGGAGATACACCCGGGATTGTTGGTATTCTTGGTACCGGGTCCAATTCTGGTGTTTATGATGGAAAAAAGATTACAAAAGCGATTACTTCTTTAGGGTATGTATTCAGCGATGAAGGCAGTGGTGTTCACTTGGGTAGGGAGATTATTAAATCATACTTTTATGGCACAATGCCACATAGAATTAGTGAGATTTTTAAAGACAATTATCATTTGACAAAGTCTGAAGTAGTACAAAAAGTATATAGGGAAGCCGGTGGAAGTCGATATATCGCTTCTTTTGCTAAATTTCTGACCATTATTAATGATGATTGGAAAGATAAACTCATAAAGAAGATTTTTCGGGAGTTTATTGAACTTCGGATTCTAATGTATGACGAAAGCAAAACACTGCCTGTTCGGTTTGCTGGATCCATTGCCTATTATCATAAACTTTATCTGGATGAAGTCCTGGCAGAGTATGGTTTATTTACATCTGAAGTAGTCCATCAACCAATATATAAATTAATTGATTATCATATAAATAGAAAATGAATGAGTAGCGTAAAAAGAATTGCAGTATTCACATCAGGTGGAGATGCTCCCGGGATGAATGCAGCCGTGAGGGCAGTAGTGAGAACAGCAGTAGATCATGATCTGCACGTATATGGTATATACAGAGGCTATGATGGGATGATAAAAGGAGATATTAAGCGGTTGGAAGTTGGGGACGTGGCCAATATCATTCAGCGCGGGGGAACTGTCCTCAAAACAGCCCGAAGTGAAACTTTCAGAACTGCTGATGGCCGGAAGCAAGCTTTCGAGACGCTGACCGCTCATGATATTGATGGAGTAGTTGCTATAGGCGGAAACGGAACCTATACTGGAGCAGATATTTTTATGAAGGAGTACAATATTCCGTTTGTGGGACTACCCGGAACCATCGATAATGACATTTTCGGCACAGATTATACCATTGGGTTTGATACGGCAATAAACACAGCCATTGAAGCTGTAGATAAAATAAGGGACACAGCAGATTCTCATAACAGACTTTTTTGTGGAAGTTAGGGCCGCCATTCTGGATTCATTGCGTTGCATACTGGAATAGGAAGTGGGGCTGGAGCTATTTTTCTCCCTGAAACCGAAACCACAATTGAAGAATTGAATGACACACTTCGCAAATCTGTAAAAAGGCAAAAATTGTTTAATCTGGTGATTGTTGCTGAAGGGAACCTCAATGGGGATGCCAATGAACTTGCCAAACAAATAAAACAATTGAATCCATTTTTTGATGTAAAAGTTACTATAATCGGACATTTGCAAAGAGGAGGTTCACCTACTGCTATGGATAGAGTTTTGGCAAGCCGAATGGGGCATTCGGCCGTCAAGGCACTATTGAGAGGAGAAGGAGGTGTAGCACTTGGTATCATTAATGATAAAATAACCTTTACGCCATTTGTGGACGCGGTGAGCAAAAATAAGATGCTTAACAAGGATTTGGTAAGAATGGCAGAAATTCTGGCACTTTAATGGAATTGCTTATTCTTTATGTTCCCTGCTCAAGCGAAGATGAAGCACAAAAAATTGTTGAGGCACTTCTTGCTGAAAAGTTGATTGCCTGTGGAAATATCATTTCATCAAATAGTATCTACAGCTGGAATGGTGGAATTTCAAATGATAAAGAATGGATTGCAATCATGAAGAGTCTTCCTGAGATGTTGCAAAAAGTGGAAATGAAAATAAAGATTTTGCATTCATACGAGGTGTCTGCCATCATACACTGGCAAGCAAGCTGCAATGCTGAATATCTGGAATGGGTACAAGGACAGTTGTGCTAATGCCTGAGCAAACAAATACAAAATATAATGGTTAAAGTATCTTTGTTACAACAAATGACTTTTTTCTGATGTTTACCTTAATATCAGTATATGTTGTAAAAGAAAAAATGGAAATAGATAAGCTCATCAGACAACCAAGGTTTAGAGATAGTTATCAAAAAGCCATCATTAATCTTTTTTATACTTCCAATTATTTTAGAGATGCCCATAATGCCGTCTTTAGCAAGTACAAAATACAAGGCCAGCATTTTAATGTTCTCAGGATATTAAAAGGAAAGCACCCGGAACCAGTATCGCCGGGTTATATCAAGGATGTCATATTGGATAAGGGTGGTGATCTCACCAGATTGATAGATAAGCTCGAAAAACTCGAATGGGTGCAAAGAAATATCTGTCTTGAAAACAAAAGAAAGATCCATATACGTCTAACTGAAAAGGGGATTTCGAAACTGTTGGAAATATCTTCAGAAGTCGAAAAAAATGAGAATATCTTTCGAAAGATGAGTGATGATGAGTATCATACACTAAGTGGATTACTTGACAAGATGAGAGGATAATTATTACCCTTCAAAATTGAATGAAATGGTAAAAATCTGTGAAACTACATTTTCCAGTACACGGGCTTCATTTTGTGTTCTGTCATACAAGGATATTGCTAAGGCCTCTTGAAAATTTGATTTCCGGAGAAAAAATAAAGTAAGGATAAAACATTTGAATACCCACACCAACTTCATATTGAAAGTCATGTGGTGCAATTCTGATAAGTGATTTTCTGGATTTAGAATTGGACTGAACATCATAGCTGTATTTTAGTCCGGCCACAACAAACACTCTTTTATCCTTATATGGTTCTGATTTAAAACGCAGATGAAATGGTAATTCAAAGAAAACAGACTCAATTTTTCTTTCATCAATTCTGGTCGGGTCACTAACTGATGAAAATTCAAATCCTCTTTGAGCAAATGAAAAACCCGGTAGAAAACGAAAATCAAAATATTCACCCAATTTAAGATTTGTAATCATGTGCATATTTACACCTATCTCGCTTTTGGATTCTGTAACCCTGATACTGTCATTATTAATAAAAAATCCTGATTGGTATAGTTTATATCCCGAGTTGTTGAAACCTATGTTTATCCCAAAGTAATAGGACTTCCGGTTGAAGTCTCTGAAATTTCGGTTATCCTTACTCCCTATCTGACCTGAAAGGATCGTAGTAAAGAGAGTGAAGAGAGTGAAGAGAGTTATTTTTTTGCAAAATAAATGCAACATATGCCAGCGCTTAATACTTTAAAGTTTGCTTTTGAATAACCAAGTTTAATAAGGATATCTGTAAAACTGTGATAATCCGGAAACACCTGCACGGACTCGTAAAGGTATTTATAAGCTTTATCATCTTTTGATCGTAACTTACCTATAACGGGTAAAATGTTTTAAAGTATAAATTAAAAAGTTGTTTCAGGGGAAAATATCTGGGTTTTGAAAATTCAAGCACCAGGAGAGTTCCACCAGGCTTGAGCACACGAAACATTTCTGAGAGACCTTTTTCCAGATTTTCAAAGTTTCTTACTCCGAAAGCGGCCATAACGGCATCATAACTTGCAGTTTCATATTTTAAATTTTCACTGTCACCTATCTCCATATTAATTACGTCTGTCAATCCTTTTTTTACAATTTTCTCATTACCTATCTTCAGCATATTGGCAGAAATATCCATGCCGGTTATCTTGATGGGTTTAATGACTCTTGCAGCTTCTATGGCCAGATCGCCAGTACCGGTCGCGATATCGAGAATAGTCAAAGGGTTCTCTTTTGCCAACATTTTAATGGCTTTTCTACGCCATAATATATCAATTCCAAATGATAATATTCGGTTTAGATTATCATAATAGGGAGCTATTTTATCAAACATTCTGGTCACCTGTCCTTTTTTTGATACGTCAGTGTCTGAATAAGGGGTTACCGGTTTATGATCTGGCATAGTTATTAAGTGATTATAATTAAAATTGACAAACAGAAATCTGGAAATTAATACATTTGTTGCAAATGCAGTGTTTCTTTTTAAATCAGGTACAAATTAAGTGATAATTTGCCAAAATATAAGACATTTTCAATTGCTTTTGACCATTTAACACATGTTTGTTACATTTTATTTTACAACTGTATCTCAATAATGAATCCATATTGTTTATTAAGATTTATGAACTTAAATGGGTACTCTTTTTTTTGATTTGATGATCATGAATCAAAATAGAAATTTTATCTTCCATAGATCCTTATATATAAAACTTAAAATTAATTTTATTTGGCTTGGTATTAACTTTATACCTGATTTTATAAAAAATAAGTAAAAATAAACGGACGCAGAGAAGATCTCTGCGTCCGTTTATTTTTTATAACATTCACTTTTTTTTTTAATTAATGCCCAATTTTGTTTTGAGGATGTCCATTAGATTCTCTGTATCGGCTGCGTGCAATATCATGCCTGGAGCTGAATCAAATATGATGGTATATTTTCCTTCTTTTCCTAATTTAGTAATTTCAGCTTTTACTTTTTCGATAATAGGTTTATAGAGTTCTTCTCTTTTTGCGGCTACTTTTTGTTGTATTTCTTCTTCGTATTTTTTAATTTCTTCCTGTTTCGCTACAAGCACCGATTCTTTTTGTTGCATAAGAACTTTTGAAAGAGTTCCACCATTGGCTTCTTTCATATATGCTTTGTAATCATTTTCAAACTTTATAACCATTTCTTCTCCCTTGGTAAGGAGCTCATTTTGTAATGCCTTTACCTGATTGTCGGCTAATTTCATTTCTGACATGCCGCTTAGTAGTTCCTGCGTATTGACATATCCAAACTTTTGTGCACTGAGACAAAATATTGCTGTTACTGAAAAAAATAGGATAAATAAACTTCGTTTCATTTGTATTAAGTTGTTTTAAAGTAATGTTATATAAACTGGTATTAATTTTTAAAAGTTACTGCTAAAATTAGATTAACTAAATTTTAAGACTATTCAGGTTCGAAGCCCAGGACAATATTAAACCTTCCATATTTGCCATCTGTTACGAATCTTATCAAATCCCCATCCATAGTCAAAACCAAGTAATCCAAACATGGGAAGGAAAACCCTAGCTCCAAATCCGGCCGATCTTTTTAGATCAAACGGATTGTAATCTTTGGCTGATTTATATGCGTTGCCTCCTTGAATCCAGCTTGTCATATATATAGTGGAATTGGGATTAAGTGAAAGGGGATATCTCAATTCAAGCGTGAATTTATTATATATGGGCGCTCCCTGAAAGCCTCCGGTGCTGGTAGCTGATCCATTTCCCGTTATGTCTTTTGTTTCATATCCTCTCATTGCTATTATCTCTTTACCCTGCAACCCCGCATTTTGATTGTTGATACCGTCTCCACCAAGCTCAAATCTTTCAAATGGAGGCACGCCGATATCATTATTAAATGTTCCGAGAATGCCTATTTTGGCAATACTGGCTACGACTAATTTATCAAATATATTGTAATACCATTCGGACGCTATTTTCCATTTATGGTATTCTAGCCACTTAAATTTATTCGCTTCTTTGAGCTCATTTTTCTTTGCATCAACTTCTGCTTCGGTTACAGGTCTTGCCGGTCCATTTTCAAAAGCCAGCTCTTTTCGGATTTCATTTTCCTGCTCACTAGATACCTCAAAGAATTTTGCCTTTCTGAATAATGAGTAGGGTGGGGTAACTTGTAATGTCAATGAAATCCTTGATCCACGTCTGGGAAATAATGGATCACTGACACTGCTTCTGGTAAATGTCTGTTTTAGACTGAAATTATTAAATGATCCCTTTGATATCGAAAATCCACCTGAACTGAAATTATCCAGATTGATTTGTTCAATATTAAGTGTTGTATTGGAAGAGAAAAAATCATCCGGCCATTTCATTTGCGAACCAATACCCACAAATCCTCGGGTGATCTTTAGTTTTCCCTGACCTGATAAAGAGTAGTCAAATGCAGTCTGAACGGCTCCTATAGTAAATGACCGGGGCTTTTTTCCTCCCAACCATGGTTCAGTAAATGAAAAATTATATGATTTAAAAAATCTGCTATTCGATTGGAGTCGAACTGATAATTTCTGCCCATCACCTTGCGGTAGTGGACTCCAGGTAGATCTGTCTCTGATATTGGCAATAGAAAAATTATTGAAAACAACACCCAGAGTACCTATCAAACCACTGAATCCGCCATACCCTGCAGAAAGCTCAAGTTGGTCAGATGGTTTTTCTTCAAGAGTATATTCAATGTTAACTGTCCCTCTTGCCTGATTTACAGGAGTGGCAATATCCATTTTTTCAGGATTGAAATATCCCAGACTGATTATTTCCCTTTGTGATCTGATGATATCAGATCTGCTGAATTTTTGTCCAGGCTTGGTCCTGATCTCTCTTCTTACTATGTGTTCATTTGTCCTGTCATTTCCTCTTATGACTACATTTTCAACGGTAAACTGTGGGCCCTCAAATATTCTCATTTCTATGTCCACAGAATCATTTTCTACCGAAACTTCAGTAGGATTAATATCAAATGCAAGATAACCATCATCCAGGTACAATGATGAAATATCTCTTCCGTCAAGACTAAATTTGAGCCTGTTTTGCAGCATCTCAGGGTTGTAAATATCTCCTTTGGATATACCTAAAACGGTGTAAAGTTGTTCATCCGTATATAATGAATTCCCCTTCCATCGGATATTTCTGAAATAGTGCCTTCTTCCTTCGTCAATTTTAATTATAATCATGACATTACCATCTTTGTTTCGGTAAGTAGAGTCACTTATCACAGTCATGTTTTTATATCCTTCATTATGATAAAAAGTTGCCAGAGACTTCAGGTCTGTTTGAAAATCTTTTTCAACAAATTTTGTTTTTTTAAATAATGTACCTTTTCTTTTTGTTTTACTTAGTTTTTTCCTGAGTTTTCTATCTGAAAAAGACTTATTACCTTCAAAAACAATATCTTCAACTTTAACTCTATCTTTCTGGTCTATAACAAATTCAAGTCTTATCGTACCCGTTTTCCCTTCTTCAGTTATTTCATTGACCTGAACTTCAGCATCCAGTTTTCCTTTTTCCACAAAATATTTTCTGATTTTCGTTCTGGCCAGTTCTTTTTGATCATCAGTTACAATGCCACCTTTAGTTATTATATTTTTCACAAGGTCATTCAGGTCATCATGCGAGCCGGATTTCACTCCTTTATAAGACCATCTGGACAATATAGGTCTTTCGACTAGTACCATTTTTAGAAAAACAACTTTATCTTCAATTTTTTCAATATAAATCTGGACATCATCAAAAAGCCTTAGCTTGAGTAAAGCTTTGATGGCAGCACCTACTGCTGGGCCGGGTATTTGTACTTTTCCACCTTCACGTAGGCCTGAAATAGACTTAATGGCGTTTCGATCTCTGTTTTCTGCTCCTACAATATCGATGCCCCCAATTTCATAGGTCATTTTTTCACCATAATCAAGAATTTTTGGTTCTTCCTGAGCCGTAACTACCTGGATTGCTGAGATTATGATGGTAAAAACAAATAAAATTAACTGAATATATATTTTCATATTTTGTACTTACAAAGTGTCGCAGTTTCAAACGCCAAGTTCACTTAAACTGCTGTGAATAATTTTTCATTTAACATTTTCTTAATGTATTTTATTGGACTTCTTGTAGTTGTTCACTAATTAATCCAAACCTTCTTTCCCTTTGCTGAAAGTCAAAAATAGCTTTAAAAAAATCTTCCTTCCTGAAATCAGGCCATAATACTTCGGTAAAATAAAGTTCTGCATACGCTGCCTGCCAAAGTAAGTAATTACTTATTCTTCTCTCACCACTTGTCCTGATCATCAGTTCTGGATCAGGTATGTTTCTTGTAGTCAGGTAGTCAGAAAATAAATTTGGATCTATGTTTTCCAGCTCTAATTTCCCAGAAGATACCTCCATTGAAATTTTCTTTACAGCTTCAACAATTTCCCATCTTGATGAATAATTTAAAGCCAATACCAGTGTCATCCGGTCATTTAATTTTGTTTTTTCAATACCATTTATCAAGGCCTTTCGTGTTTTATCGGGTAATTTTGTCAAATCACCGATGGCCTGAAGTTTAATATTATTTTTCATCAATGTATTGACCTCATTTTTCACGGTTTCTACCAGCAAGGACATCAGGGCATTCACTTCAAAAGTTGGCCGTGACCAGTTTTCTGTAGAAAAAGCATATAAAGTGAGAAATTTAATACCAAGTTCGGCAGCAGCTTCGGTTACTTCTCTCACCGAAACTACCCCATTTTTGTGCCCAAAAACTCTTGGTTTCCCTTGTGTTTTAGCCCATCTGCCATTACCATCCATAATAATGGCTACATGCAATGGTAGCTTAGTGGTATTGATATTTTCTTTAATGGATGACATTCAGTATTACACAACTTCAAAAAGAGTTGCAAAAGTAATAAAATCTTTAACGGATTGGGTGTTTTTATTGTATTATTTATTGAAAATCAGGATTGTGGATAACTTTAGAATTCTGATTTTTTAGACATTCACTGAAAATATAATTTTGGATGAAATGATATTGATGATGTGGAATATTTTAGTTCGGGGCTACATGATTGTCTAAAATAAACGAGGGCTTCCCAAATAAAATTTGATTGAAAAGCCCTCGCGTGCACCTAAAAATGAGTAAATTTATGGGAACATTCAAGATACTTTTATCTTAAAATATGGGGGTGAAAGTTACCTGGCGGCTCCTATCTATCCCCCATACGCACCCGCTGTTGAGAATAAATTATATTTTAATATTAGACTTAAAATCCGTCTAAATCATCTGTAATTACTCCTAATACAATTAATAATAAATGTAAAGCTTCCATTTTAATTTAGTTTAAGGGTCCTGAAAAATAAGTATCTGAAATTATAAGACAAAAATAGTGCCGACCACGAAAACAATTATAAACACATTGCTTCACTAATATTCATGGTAAAACCATTGTTTTATGACGAATATATTATTTATATAGTTGATAATCAACTATATAGCAAAAAACAATTTTAAATATTGAACAATAATTACTAAATTATATTTGAATAATTCTGTAATTTAATTTCAATAAATTCAACATTTAATAAAATTAAGTGCAAAAATAGCGATACCTAAGACATAATCCATTGACAATATATTGTAAAAATATTCATTCAAAATACTTTGAATATTTATAAAGAAATTATGTAAATAACAGAATATAAATTACTTATGAAAATACAATATTCTTCAAATGTATGTACAATATTGTATGAAATAATATTTACATTTGTTATAATTTTTATTGTTACTTAAATTTTGATGTATGGACTTGATTATTGCGCTTAATAAATTAAAAAACATTCTTAAGAAAAACAGGAAGGACCATATTTTCAGTAATAGACTGGATGAATTTGAGTCGTTACTCAATTCAATTGAAAATATAGACGACATTACATTATGCAATTTGATATACGGGAAAAGTAAACTGACCAGGACCTACATGTCCCTAAAGTATCGAATGGAAGAGCGGTTGATGAATGATGTTTTCGGTTTATCTTCAGAAGAGGAGAATTTGAAAAGCAGGAATAGCGCAACCATAGTTCTGGATAAAATACAATTTACGGCTTCCTTGTTATTAAAAATTTTTTTAGAAAAGAGGCAATATACTTATTTGAAAAAAGTTTCCGGATAGCTTATAAATTTAATTTTATAAGCCAAACTCTTTATGCAGGCCACGTTTTGGCAAATCATTATGGTTTTGTAGAAGTCAATGAAAGGAAAATGCATTATTACCTCCAAAAAAATGCAGAAATGGCAGAAATTTTATTGGCTGAAAACTATGTCAGAGAGTGTAACGTACTCGTATCCAATATGTATGTGCACAATAAAGGTGGTTTTAATAAAGCACAAATTGAAGGTATAGCAAAAATGATTGATAAGATGCAAATTTTAAAGGCAAAATATAAAACTAATACCATTATTATTTTTACAAATGATTTGACTTTTTTTTATTATCAATCCAGAGGAGATTATAAAAAGGCTCTTGACATTGCAAAAGAGAATCAGGGCAAAATATTACTATATTGGTTTTGCAAATATTGTTTTTGCTGTCAGATCGGAAATATGATAAAATAATAGACAGAATAGATGCTTTGACTCAGTACTCATACCGATATCTCAGAAACGATGAAACATTCAGGTCAAATTGTTTTATCAAAATGCTAATATTAATGTCAAATGCAAGTTTTAATCCGATTAGAACCAGGACCTATACGATGGAACTAAGCAAAAAGTTGAAAAAATCTCATCTTAACACAGACGAAAAGAGTACTCAGGTTGAAATAATTCCATACGACTACTTATGGGAAGTTATATTGGAAGTATTAGAAAGAAATAAATAGGTTTACTTCAGTACTTTAATATACTTATAGCATTTGGAATAATACTGACATCACAATCTCCAAAGCCAAACACCTCACCATCTGTTTCTATAGGTGCTAATCCATCGTTAATCTTAATACTGATAGACGACCCCTCGAAGTACGTAATATTTTTATGTTTAATTCTAACCCCTTTTTTAAGGTTTCCAATATTTCTAAGATAATCCCACAATGTAACATCTCCCAACAAAGCAAAGCCTAACTTTTCATCATTGGGTTTTGCTCCGGGAAAAATAATGAGTCCATTTGCAAATGTACTGCCATTACAAGCTGCGAGCATCATCAATTTGCCAGCATATCTCTCGATACCTTCGGTCGTTATGGTTACAATTGGTTTTTTAAAATAAAAAAATGTTCGCAGAATGGCAATGGAGTAAGAGAGATTCCCCTTAATGCCCAGTTTCCGTTGTCTGTCAAGAAGAAGGGTTGCACAACCACCGAATCCTATGTCCAAAATATTGAGAAAATATCTTTTTTTGTCAGATTGAGTTGCCAGACCAACATCGCAATTTGCAAATTCAGATCTTTTGAGCGCCGGAATGATACAGTTCGGGGTATATTTTATATTCTCTGCCCGGCAAAAATCATTGCCGGTTCCATTTGGAATCAAACATAACTTGATATTTGTTTTTCCTGTATCCAGAATTCCGTTTATGACCTCATTGAAAGTACCATCTCCTCCGATAGCAAAAATAATATCAATATTTTTTGAGGCACTCATTCTTGCCAATTCTATCGAGTGTTTATAATATTCTGTTGGCGCAATTGTGCAATTATCCTCCCCAAAATGATTTAGAAGATCTTTTATTAAATGATTAAAGATTTCAGGTAATTTTTTTCTATTATTTATAATAATTAAAGCCTTGGCTATCATACTAATGGGTCTGTTTCAACAATAGATGCGGAATTAACTTCAAAAATGACAAATGTCATAAAAAGTAGGGGACTTTTTGTATAATTTTAAAGTGAGATTTTAATCAATTCATTATTTATTCGAATTGAGAACCGAAGGGCAATGAAATATTTGAATTGAACATGGCGAGATACATATTTCTTTCTTTAAAAGAAAAATATCAGGAGGAATGAAATACAACTATTTGAAAGGCAATGGAAATTACTTCAACTTAAGTGGACAAGAATTGAATGACCTGTAAATCAGGCTTATTGCAGCCTTTATATTTAGAAAAGAAAATACCTTTCAATTAAATATAAAACAACCCACCCATTTCAAGATAGGTACAAATATGACATAAAACGTTTGTGAAAAAGATTCTAAAATCAGTCTTCCTTTTTAGAATCTAATTCTTTCATATTTTCTTTTACTTCGGCTTCAATATTGTTTTTTGCATTATTGAATTCACGAATTCCGCTTCCAAGACCACGCATAAGTTCAGGAATTTTTTTACCACCAAAAAACACCAGAATGATAAGACTAATCACCATCAATTCCTGACCACCCAAGCCAAATACAAGGTTGAACATATTATTTTTTATTTTAGGCTACAAAGATAATACTAATATATAAGATTCAAATTAAAAGTTAAATTTAAACAAAAAACAATTTATCTTTGTACATGTTATCGATCTAAATACACTGGAAATGTCTTTAATTCAAAATAGTATTCAAACAATTGTTGAGAAGTACAGTTTTGGCGTTTGCCGTTATCTTGCTCAGAAATGGGGACTAAACGAATCTAAAGTAAGGATGTATTTTATCTATACCAGTTTTGTTAGTTTTGGTTCTCCGGTCATATTTTACCTTGCAGCAGCATTTTGGATTAATATAAAAAAATATTTGAGAGGTGGAATAGATGTAAATTGATTAAAATATCAATATGAGTCGATTTTTTTTCAATTATCTGCACCATTTTTACCACTTAGCCTTAAGTATATGTTTTCTGACAGCTATAACTTATACCTGTGCCGGGAATAAAACGGATTGGAAATTCTCCATTTGGGTTTCCCTGGCTACATTTTTGGTGTATAATTTTCATGATGTACTGAAATTTAAAAATGATGAAATACTAAAATTTGTCAGAACAAATATTCTTTTTACTTTCTTGATATTGGCGAGTAGTTTAGTCGGTTTGTTATTAATGTCACAAGATTTCTATCAAATATTGTTTTTTGCAACTGCCATTATTTTTTGCATATTTTATTTCAGACCAAATATATTATGGAATAAATCTGGTAGAGATCATTTTTTACTAA
The DNA here is from genome assembly GCA_016722285.1 of Saprospiraceae bacterium. Classification (GTDB taxonomy): domain Bacteria; phylum Bacteroidota; class Bacteroidia; order Chitinophagales; family Saprospiraceae; genus OLB9. Next base: position 195,826 of record JADKGI010000010.1, on the reverse strand, counting down.
AACCCCTGTTGATAGGTTTGGTTTTTGGGATACTTACAGCCCTAATTCCGTATTTGCAATCTGGATATAATCTTAGTGAATCGCTGCTTTTGACTCTGGGGAGAGTTTCATTTGTGATGTCTTTAGCCATTTTATTTGACATTGGCGACGTAATAGAAGATACAGGAGCACATGCAGAAACGATTCCATCCAGATTTGGTATCAAGCAATCGAAAGTGATTGCCATATTACTTTTAATATTTTCCATCATAATTGAAGGATATGGGGCCTGGATATTTTTAATTGAATTTCCAGTTTTCATAACATTTTGTATTGGTTACATTTTCTCTTTTTTTCTGATTATTTTTTCCACAGCTTACCGACCATCATGGTACTATTTATTATTAGTGGATGGTATGATGATGTTGCCATGGTTACTCTTTCAAATGTAAAGATTTCTAATTTATAATAATATTGATATATACTTGGCTGACTGTTACAGGGGTATGGAATAAAATATTGTATATTGCATTAAATTTGCAATTTAAATTATGGAATGGAGAAGATTTAGCGGTCAGATGATTGATTTTCCTATCGAAGTAATGGTAGAATCAACTATTACTCATGAATTATCATTGGGAAACAGGCTTAAAATCTGTATTGGCTCAGACTCACAGGTAAAAGGCAAAATGACAGAATTTGCTACCGTGATTGTTTTCTTGCGCGAAAAAAAAGGCGGGTTTCTTTTTTATAGTAAAGAAAAAACCAACACAAATTATTCGTTAAAAGAGCGAATGATACTTGAGGTTTCCAAATCCGTCCAACTGGCTTACAGTTTGTGTTCTTTGTTAGATAAATTCCATGTTGAGCTCGAAGTGCATGCTGATATCAACACGGATCCAGGATTTAAATCTAACGTAGCTTTAAAAGATGCTATGGGTTACATTCTAGGTATGGGATTTGTTTTTAAGGCAAAACCGGAAGCTTTTGCTTCTTCTTATTGCGCTGACAGAATAGTTCAATAATATAGTTATTAAGACTCATTCATGTATTTATGAAATAAAGTAATTGGCCCTTTTTATTATTTAACCTGTAAGCCCTCCGATACATATTAGGTAATGAATTTATCGAATCGGATTTGGATTCCGGCACTCTGGTAAAAAAGTGATGACTATCAAATCAATTTTAATTAACTATCTGCGCAACCATTCCAGGCGGTTTTTTTTCAAAACATTTTGAAATTCTTCCCCAGATATGAAGACACCACCCAAGCTTTGAAGATATGCATTTGGTTGTTGACAATCAATAATGTAGAATCCTTCACTTTCCAGCCTTTTTGCCAGTGTTATAAATCCAAATCTGGATGCATTGCTTTTTAAACTAAACATTGATTCTCCGTAAAATACCTTTCCTAAACTTACACCATATAAACCTCCAACCAATTCATCACCATCCCACACTTCTACTGAAGTAGCATATCCCAAAGTATGAAGCAAAGTGTAAGCTTGTACAATGTCTTCATTTATCCAGGTTCCATCCTGTCCACTTCTGGGACTATATTGGCAATACCTGATGATGTCGGTAAAATGTTTATTGTACGTGACCTGATATTTGTTGTTATTGAAAAATGTCCTCATGCTTTTAGCCACTTTTACTGTATCGGGATAAATGACAAATCTGGGTTTTGGACACCACCATATGATAGGCTCACTATCATTATACCAGGGGAAAATGCCGTAATGATAGGCGAGCAAGAGTCTTTCCAATTTTAAATCACCCGATATAGCCAGGATTCCTGAAGGTTTTACTGATTCAGGATGTGGAAAAGATATTTGTTCGTCAAGAAAATAATACATATCATATCAAATAAAAAAAGGAGGCTTCATAAAGAAAACCACCTTTTTAATAATTAATTTTAATGTTGAAATAACTTTAGTCTTCGACCATCGTTTCGATAACTGCAGATAAGCCTCTATCAATCAGAGCATCTTTCATTGGTTTTAATACTGAAAATATATCAGTTTTCACAGTTGCTTTTCCTTTAAAATGAACCAATAAAGAAAGCTGCTCAGATTGTTCCTGAGAATGGTTGCATATGTCCATTAAACATTGAATCACCCAATCAAAAGTATTATAGTCATCATTATAGACCACCAATTGTGATCTTTCACCGGTAGATATACTTTCGTCAAAAAGTACATCATCCTGTTCTTTATACTTTATGTTATTATCTATCATCTTAATATTACTTTCATTATAATTCATTCATGATAACTACACCAGTTGCTCAAAAGTTTCAGTTATATCGGCAAAATTAGCAACTTCTCCTGCATTTTCCAAGATTTCTGCTCATCAAATTTTACCTTTTTTATATATCACATAGATGCCAGTTTTATTACATCTAAAATCTTATGTAAATTATTCATAAAACGTATCATATTGCTTTACAAAGCCTTTATTGAAATCCGTTAAGAACGTATATCCCTAAATTTTCTATGACTCAGCAACATTCAAAATAAAAAACGATTCTAAAAGACAAAAGCAAAAGTAGTCGTGCACCATTTTTATGTATAATGCCAGTCAAAGCAACCTCTTGCTTATGATTTGATTTTAGTATAACCTCAGGAGCCATAACTTCCGGATTTGAGCCCCAAATGATTGGAAAAAAAACAATTTAATGCCTAATACTGCAATGTACATTATTGTTAATATCAAACGTTATCCCTTGAATATTCACCATTTATTTTCCTGAAGATATTAAGAGAATTAAAATCTTTTAGTTCATCAGGAAGCAAACTATCCGGACAATCCTGAAAACATATTGGCCTTACCCATCGCTTGATAGCATCCATACCTACCGAAGTAAATCTACCATCTGTGGATGAAGGATAGGGACCACCGTGTACAGTGGCATTGCCTACTTCTACACCTGTAGGTACTGCATTAAATACAATCCTTCCAGCGATGTTCCGGGCAATGTCAACCAGATCTTTATTAATTTCCAAATCATTTTCTGTTCCCATAATAGTAGTGGTCAATTGGCCTTTCAGTTTTTTCCAAACGTTGATCATTTGTATTCTGTTTTCACAAACTATTATCAGAGAAAATGGCCCAAATACTTCATGCTGAAGCTCCGGATTCAAAAGAAAAGTATCGGCAGATACCCTGGCCAAAACCGGACTTGCCGTCAAAGGATCTTCAGCGTGGGCGTGATAAATTGTTTCGACCCCTTTATCAAATAGTACTTTATCCAATGCTGTGGTATAATTATTATATATGCCGTCATGTAGCATTTTATAGGCAGGTACCATTGATAATTCAATAGCAAGCAAACTGGTAAAATGATTTAAAGAGCTGCTTTTGATGCCCAACATGATGCCGGGATTTGTGCAAAACTGACCAACTCCGATAGTAATAGACGCTGCAAAAGCTTTAGCCATTTCGGCAGCCTTATGAATCAAGGCATCTTTTAGCAAAATCACTGGATTTGTACTTCCCATCTCTGCAAAAACAGGAATTGGCACTTCTCTGTTTTGAGCATAATCATATATAGCTCTTCCACCAATAAGGCTACCTGTAAATCCAACACCGGCCGTAACTGGGTGTTGAGTCAATATCCGTCCTAATTCAAATGATGACCCTTCAATATGCTGAAAAATAAAAGGATGTAATCCACATTGGGTTAATGCTTTCTTTACGGCATCTGCGACCAGTGCCGATGTTTTGGGATGCGAAGGGTGGCCCTTTATGACTACCGGACACCCTGCAGCCAGTGCAGATGCAGTATCTCCTCCAGCTGTAGAATATGCTAAAGGAAAATTTGATGCTCCAAAAACAAGGACGGGACCTAATGCTACTGACATTTTTCTCATATCAGGTTTTGGAAATGGTTTTCTGTCTGCCAAAGCGGTGTCAATTACAGCTTCCACCCAAGTACCCTCTGCCACTAAGTCGCCAAAGGCTTTGAGCTGGGCACATGTTCGTGCTCTTTCTCCATTAAATCGGGCTATGGGTAAATTTGTTTCTTCTGAAGCTGTGTGAATTAATTCATCGCCGATTTCTTCTATTTGATCAGCAATACAATACAAAAACTCCTTTTTAGCCTTACCTGAAACAAACTGATAGGATTCATATGCTTCCTGAGCCTGTTCCATGATTTTATTCAGTTCATTTATCATTTTGTGTCATTAAATTTGAGGTAATTCAGGGCGAATTGCTATGGCTTTATTTATTAAATTTTGAACAGAAGCTCGTTCTTCACCAAAAAGTGTTAGCCTTGGCCCTCTCACAAACTCAGAACCTATTCCTTCAGCTACTTCTGCCAATTTGATATATTGTACCAATTTTGAGTGTAAATCAAGTTCAAGCAATGGAAGAAACCACCTGTAAATAGTCAAAGCTTCAGCTATGCGATTTTGTTTAATGAGTTCATATATTACTACTGTTTCCCTCGGAAATGCACAAACTAAGCCTGCAACCCACCCATCTGCACCCATTATCAATTCTTCCATCGCAAGAGTATCAACTCCACAAAGTATGCTAAATCTGATGCCAAAACGGTTTCTGAGCCTGGTTACATTGGACACATCTCTAGTGGATTCTTTTATCGCCTGAATGTTTTGACATGCAGTCAATTCTTCAAACATATCAAGTGTCACTTCAGTTTTGTAATCCACAGGATTATTGTAAATCATGATTGGAAGATCAGTAGAATTGGCAATATTTTTGAAGTATGTTACACATTCTCTGTGGTCGGGCTTATATCTCATGGGCGGCAGGATCATTAATCCCTGTGCACCCCATTTTTTTGCAAGGTCTGCTTGTCTGATTGCTATAGTTGTTGCACCTTCTGCAATATTGAGAACAACAGGCATTTTTCCAGCAACAATATCCAAAGTTGTTTTTACAAGAATTTCTTTTTCATTTTCGGTAAGTGTACTTGCTTCTCCGAGGGTCCCACCCAAAATGACACCATGAACACCGGCAGCGACATGTACATTAAGGTTGTTCTCAAATAATTCCAGATCCAACTCTTCATTATTATTGAATTTTGTAGTTAGGGCCGGGAACACGCCACTCCAATTTATCATATTTATAATTTTAACTTATTAATTATTCATTCCGGCAAAATTAGAATAAAAATCGGGAGTTTTTTAGTAATGATTACTTAATAATGTATGAGTATGTTTAAGTTTTTATTTTCTTAAAATCCATATTTTAAGAACCTGACTTCAAAATATTTACCTCATTTAGATGGCTAAACTCTATGGTGATTTTATTCTCAGACCCATAAACTCCTGGTTGCAATTAGTGTGAATTTTAACCATTCTCAAATTTAATCCAAACAAATTCAGCAAGATTAAACCGTAAAATCCAAGAAGTATTTTGTATTAATTTGGCAATTTGTCGATAGTGGGTACAAAATTAAACAAGGTTATTTTATGAAGACAATTCTTCGAATAATTGTAAAAAAAAAGCCCCGTGACGGAGGCTTTTTTAAAAGGAATTCTGATTTATTTCTTTAAGAGATCTCTGATCTGTATCAAAAGCTCTTCCTGAGTTGGTCCTGACGGAGCAGTCTCAACCGGTTTCTTGGTTTTATTATAAGCTTTAACTACTAAAAACATAACAAAGCCTACAGTGATCAAATTAATAATAGTATTTATCCAGCTTCCATATCTGACCGCATTTTCGGGGCTAACTTCATTACCGTCAGCTCCAACTACTGCAGGATCCAGCACCATTTTTAGATCAGCAAAATCCATTCCTCCACTGATATGTCCTACAAAAGGCATTACAATGTCAGATACAAACCCGTTAATGACAAGGCCTGCCGCCCCGGCCATAATTACCGCAACGGCAAATTCTATTACATTGCCCGTCATGATGAAATTTTTAAATTCTTTTAGCATTTTGTTTTTTTTAAAATTGAATAAAGAGTCAATGATAATAATTGATACGTAAAAAATCAAAAAAGTAACATAAATATTTTTGCAGGATGCATCAATCTTCTATGTTATAGCTTAATATGTGACCTCTCATGATTTTTGTTGACAACAAAGCGTTAATTTATAAAAACAATGTGGAAAACGTAAAGTTAAAAAATTAATATTAGACTGTATCTTTGTATCGACGATTATGTGAAGCGGCATCAAGCTCTGCTGGGGAGCAACTTGGTAAGGAATAGCATATTTACTCAAAGTGGAAAGTAAGGTTTGATCAAGGAGTTCAATCAAAAGACTCCTTGACTTTTTATAACCTACATTCCAATTTAGGGAATCATGCCTTACAAAACCCATGGCCCGCTTAGTTGTTAAAATCATATAATACTTTTTAGGCCTTTCATCAGGATGCAACTTAGCTATTAATTGCTCAAATTGGTTTGGACTTAATTGCCCTAATTGTTCAATGGCTCTTTGATAATTATTGACATACATCAGTTCCTGGCAGGCTTGCTGGAGCTCTTTGAAAGTGCGGATACCCCAAGGTTTAAGGTACATATTTTTGACGATGGAATTTAAGTTCTCAGCACTTCCATTTTCCAAACAATTATCAGCTCTGCTGATATGTATTTCTGCATCTGTCAGCATTTTTTTATACACTTTTGAGTCGTATTGAGACCCGTTGTCAGAATGGTGAATACATCCCTTTAGGTCCACATCTTTGCGCTGTGAAAATGCTTGCTCTAAACATTGATAAGCGAAAGATGCTTCCATGCTCAAAGATGGTACCAGCCCAAGTATTCTTTGTGAATAAATATCCTTTAGTGTGAATATGTAACTCCATTGATCATCAATAATATCATAATAAGTAATGTCGCCTACAATGAGTTGATTCACATTGTTTAAAACAAGGCCATTTGTCAGGTTTGGATAATGACCTTTCCCTTTCCCATCACTTGTCTTTACTATCCTTGATCGCAATGGTTTGACCGTCATCCCTGAAGTACTCATGAGTTGTTCAAATTTATTGACACCCATACCAAGATCAATGCCTCCTATGTTTTTTATGCTATAATACAACGAACGACTCCCCATTCGTGGATGTTTGATTCTCCACTCTTTGACTATTGGGAAAAGATGTTCGTGATGTGTTTGCTGACCAGTATCCCGTCTCCACTGTTGATGTAGGACTTGCCTACTCAGTCCCAATTCTCTATAAACTGACTCCATGCTATACGGCGTTTTAATATTATGCAGACGGGTGATCACTTTTTTAAAAACTTCTTCTCCATATCCTCTTTGTAATGTTCTTTTATCATTTCTATTAGTGTCTCATAATAGTCGATTCTGATTTGTTGCTTGCCAACAATCCGTTCCAAGTTGGACTTATCTTTTTGTAATTCCAAAACTTTCAGATAATCACTATCACTTTCTATTACTATCTTATCTGGTCGAGTGGCCTTGCCAAATTTCTTGACCCATTGGTATACTGCTGTATAACTCACATCAAACTGTGTTGCAACTGATCCGGTGGTCAGTTTGCCACTCTCTATTAATTCGACTTTCTGCTTCTTAAAGCTCTCTGAGAATACTTTTCTCGTTCTTTTTGTACTCATATTTGCAAATTTGTGAAAAGTTTTCCACATTTTTGCTGTCAACGTATTTCATGAGACCACACAAATCCGGTGTCTGATCTAATTACAATCAAGTTTGATATGCCTCAGAATGAGTTTATCCACATTATGGTCACTGATCCAATGGGTAAAATGGCTTTTTCTGACATAATTCCTGAAGGTACAACTGATAAAGAATTGAGAATTGGTTCTTTCCCTGATGGGATTTACTTTGTAAGGCTGATAAATTCAGATAAGACAACCTTTGCTCGGGTAAAGATTGTGAAATTGGGCCAACAATAAAAAATCAAGATTAATTGGATCGGCAAAGGTTAATGTTTTTAATCTTTAAAAAATTAATTTTATGAAAAATTTAATATTAATAGTATTGAGTATTTTTCTATTAAATTCATTGGTAGAAGCTCAAAAAGTTCCATCCGGAATTAACTATCAGGCGATAGCCAGAGACACCAAAGGTAAATTTATACCTGATAGAACCATTTCTCTCAGACTCAGATTGCTTGGAGATGAGACAAATTCAAAGCAATTTTATACCGAGACTCATCAGGTAAAGACTAATGCTCTTGGTCTTTTTAATTTGATTATTGGTCAGGGTACCGTCATAAACGGTGACTTTGACAAAATACCCTGGAGCGAAAATGAAATTCTGATGGAAACCGCTATTGACCCAAATGGCGGTACTGACTTTACAATACTTAACACATCAAAGTTACTTGCTGTTCCATATGCATTTCATGCTAATACAGCAGGTGCTTTTACGGGATATGACATTCAGGATGAAGTAGCTCAAAAAGGTAGCCGCAATGTGCCCGGTAACTTATTGTCCATGCGCAGGAGGATACATTCAGCTTAAATTGTATTTTTTTGGTGAGAATAATGTGAAGATAGAAGTATATCATGATTACAGTCTGAGAACAAAAATAGCCGAATTTCAAAATGTGAAAAGCAAAACGTTGCTTACATTAAATGCGACAAATTTACCCAATGGAATTTTCAATAATGAGATATATTTGAAAGTCACCAATCAGAGCGATGTAAGTTGTATCACCAGAATCAAAACAGTATGCCCGGATAACCTCTGGCCTGGATCCTGGGAAGATATGGAAATATTAGGTAAAACATTCAAAAACTCCTATGGATCATTTACAGTATATTCTCATAAAGATAAGGTCAATAACTATGATTGTAAGATTGACGAAGTAAATACTGACTGGCACGTAGGCGGGAATGTCGTCAAAGGAGACAGTAACAAAATAGGTACCAGGACTTATGATGATCTGGTATTTATTACCAATGATTCTGTACGATTGACAATTACCAAAGACGGTGAACTTAAGACTGGAGATAAAAAATTTACCATTGGAGGTAATTTAGAAGTACAGGGCGATTCTGTGATTGTGAAAAAAAGACCTGTTTGTGGGTGGTGTCAGTCAATTTAAATCAAATGTTGCGGATGGAAAATTTGTAGCCACCTTTGAAAATACGAATGGTGGAGATGGGGATGGGATTAAAATTAAGTTGGGTAAGAAGGCAGCTAAAAACAACGTTGGATTTGTCTCAACACATACAAATTTAGAAAGGTTTATTGGAATAGAAGATTTGAATGAAATTAAAAAACTGTTTGACAATGATAGGAGTAATGATGAATATGCCATATTTTCCCTTATTGAAAAAGGTATTGGAACCGCAAAGGAATATGAAAATCTTCTCAATGCGGCCAAATGTAGGTTAGCTGGTGTAGTTACAAATTTGATTTTTGAAAAACTTAATAAGGGTATTACTTTTCCTAAATTAAATATTTTTTCGGGAGAGACCTTAGATCTTGGGACGTTTTATAGCGGATTTTTATCTTGGGATGATTTACCCAATGTAACCTTGCCTCCACTTGTAATAAATGAATTTACATTTAATCCAAAACTTAGTTTACCTAATTTAAGCGATTTTGTACTAAGTTCATGTAATAACTTATTAAATGTAAATACAATGAATTTTCCTGAACTCAAATTAAATGAGCTTGTAGCAAATGCTTTAGATAATACCAATTCTTTTGTAACTTTTACTGATAATAACGACTATACATTAGGTTCCGTTAAAGCACAATCAATAAGGAATTGGACAGATGATTATTTTGATCAATTATTTTTATATGAAATGATTACAACTTTTGCAGGTTTGGATGTGACAGAACTAGGCCCAGAACTTATATTAGCAACTAAAACAATAGCAAATGATTATCTCAACATAGGCGTCGAATACTCCTCCGGCAACGGCGACTACGCCGAATGGCTCGAACGTATAGATCCAAATGAGGCCATCAGCACCGGTGATATTGTGGCTGTCAAAGGTGGCAAAATCACCAAAGACCTGACCATTGCTGAGCAAGTGATGGCTGTTTCTCATCATCCGATCGTATTGGGAAACATCCCTCCAGACGGTAAGACCCACTTAGGTAATAATATCGCATTTATGGGGCAAATACCTGTTAAGATCATGGGACCTGTACTTAGCGGTGACTTTATCGTAGCTAAAAGTGGAATACCAGGATACGGTGTCGCTGTAACTCAGGCCGACATGACCGTGGATGATTTTAAACTGACTGTCGGACGCTCCTGGGAAACCAATGCCAACAGCGGCCAAAATGATCAATACCGTCATCGGGGTGCACAACGGAGACTACTTGAACATCCTGAAAAGATACGAACAAAAGTTTAAAGACTCAGAAGCACGTCTTGAATCAGTAGAAGCAAAAATAAATATTCTTTCCGAGATGATGACTGTCCAAAGAAAATCAAATTAAATTTACCTTTTTGAGAATGATTCTTCAGGTTATTGAAGGATCATTCTCATGTACAAATAATGAAAAAATGAAAAAGTTATTGATTCTTTTTATTTGCTTATTGTCTTTATTGTCCATAAGCCAAATTCCAATCAGTTCGGAAGCCCTTGATCTTCAGGCACAGCAACTTACTGCTCAAAACTGGTTGAGTAATCTCTATGAAGTTGGGGTAACCATGACGAAAGATTCCCTTGCGGTGAGTGAAGAATTTCAAAAGGTATTAACCAATGAAAACTACCGGACGCCACTTTATCCAAAAACATATACCTGGGAGCAGGCGCTTAAGTTACTTCAAACCAATGATTTGAAAAAAGCCTTCTGGTTTTTCATCAACCTCTATCCAAAAAATGAAATAAACAAAGAATTGGTAGTAAAATCTATTCTCGCCTATGATCAACTCCTTAAGATGGACGAAGTATTGGTGGCTACTTTTTATACTTATAGTTTTATGGATCCGGAAGTGAGCGTGATCAAAGATGGAAAACCAGAAATTACGAGACCCGACCTTCTGGAAGCCAAACTCAGATCAGTTAAAGAAATTACCGGGTACATTTATTCGTATAGAAAAAAAAAAAAGATGTTGGTCAATAAAATAGAGCTTGTTTCAAGTTGAAGTTTTATAAAGCTTTCCAGTTTATTATACTTTTTTTAACTACGGATAAAAAACTATTGTCAGCACAAATTCGTTTTTGAGTATGAATAAAATATAAATAATGAACCGTTTTTTGATTTTAATTATTTTGTTGCTTGGGTATTCAGCAGCTGATGCACAGTTTAAAGATGTACTTAAGAAAGCAAAATCCACTTTGGGTGTTGCCACCGGAGATGAATCTGAGATGAGCGCTGCGCTCAAAGAAGCACTCAACGTAGGGGTCGATGCAGCAGTAAAGCAACTATCTGCAGATAAGGGATATCTCGAGAGTCCGTTTAAAATTTTGATTCCCGAAGATGCTCAGAAAGTCATTGACAAGGTAAAGATGGTACCTGGTTTTCAGGATGTCGAAACTAAACTAATACATCAGATGAATCAGGCGGCTGAAATTGCTGCCAAGAAAGCCACACCGATTTTTGTGGGTGCCATCAAACAGATGACGGTAAAAGATGCGGCAAGTATTATTTCAGGGGCTGATAATGCAGCTACTTCATATTTAGAAACCACATCAAGACAACCCCTTTATGATCAGTTTTTGCCGGTGATTCAGGCGAGTCTGGATGAGGTGAATGCACGTACATACTGGAAAACTGTGGTAGAAGCATACAATAAAATCCCATTTGTCAAAAAAATGAACCCGGCACTGGATGATCACGTCAACAATAAAGGACTGGATGGACTCTTCTCACTAATAGCCGTCAAAGAAAAAGGAATCAGAACAGATATTAGCCAAAGGACAAGTGATCTGCTTCGAAAGGTTTTCGGTAAATAAATAAGTTTAAAAATCAGAGTTTTTCTTTATAGACCTGAAAATTACATAAATTTACAGCCTGTAAACCAACTTTGATAAAAAATTGAAACCGATATTCGGAATATTTACCGGCTTAAGTACAGCAGCACTTATTATTGTCATGGCTCAAATGATCAGCGAGGGATTATATCCACAACCTGCAGATTTTGATATAGCCAACCCCAATGCCCTGACTGACTGGATGAACACACTTCCTGCCAAAGTTTATATTATCATTGCTATAAGTCATGCATTTGCAGCGTTTGCAGCAGGACTTATCAGCAGCTTAGTAGCTGGTATTAGCAGGCTCACTTTCGGTTTGATAGCTTTTTGTGGTATCTTCATTCCTGTGATGATTTATCTTTTTACATATTATTTTCCTGTATGGTTTGTCATCACGGACACATCAGTCACAGCTATACTTGGATTTATAGGAGTGGTCACAGGCAGTGCGCGATCTGTTAGTTGATCCCATTTTCCTCGATTACCCATTTAGCGCGAAAGCAAGTCAACTCTTACTCGATTTTAACTCTGGACGATTCACTTTCTGATGCACTGTTCCGACCCCCAAGGTTTTTCATTTTAGTATTTCCAAATTGATAGCTACCGGTAAGTCGCAATTGTCTGGAAAAGTTTCGTTGGAAAAAATTGACCTTCACCTCGCCAAAATCAATCGTAGCCAATGAATTTTGAGAATAGAAAATATCATTAAAACTCATTGCAATTCTTCCTTTTTTATCTGCAAATGTTTTTGAAACTCCCAGGTTTACTCCAGCCAGATTATCGATGGTCAGGAATTCTTCCAAAAATTTAGTCATATAAAACCCGCCAACTTCTACTTTAAAGTTATTAGCTAAAGTTGCATTGATTTGCCAGTATGCCAGCCAATGCCACCGACTGGCTTTGTACTCCATATTCTGATAATTGGCATTATAGGAATTGTAAATGGCCTGATTGCCTCCAAATCCGTCTATCACTTTACCTATTTTTATTGGAAAATTTAGTTGCAATTCGAGTCTGGTTTGGTTTGCTAAATTTTCAGCTGTGGTGAATGTCCTTGTACCTTCCAGTTTTGGCGCATTTTCGATGATTACATCATTCGTTTTATAATATGCAATACCAAAAAATGGTTGGCCATCATATGTGAGGTTGATTTGTCCTGTGTTTATTATTTCCGGCTTCAAGGCAGGATTACCACGCGTATATGTAAGTGAATCAATAAAGTAAGTAAATGGATTTTGTTGTTGAAAACCAGGTCTGTTTACCCTTCTGGAATAAGAAGATTGTAGTGCCATATTTTTATTAAGCCGGTATATTGCACTAGCACTTGGAAATAATTGGGTGTAATTGCGGTCCAGAACTAAAGAATCCATTGACTCCCCTGATATAATAGTCTGCTCTGCCCGTAGTCCGGCGTTAAAATCAAACTTTTTAATGTTTTTACTCAGGTTTATATAGGCTGCATTTATACTTTCTCTGTATAGAAAATTGTTTGACTCTTTGGTAGAAAGGATATTGCTTCTAAAAAAATTTAACTTATTGTCAACACTTGCAAATGATGACTTTAATCCGGTTTCAAATTTGAATGTGGAGTCAACAGGATGCTTATAATCAGTTTTAATGACGTAAATATTAACAGGCTGATCCACATCTTGTTTTGACAATGACCTTTTATCGATTTGAGCAGCAGGATAAATAGCCAGATTATTAATACTTCTGGTATTAAATTTATTATAATCAAAATCTATATTAAAACTTCGTCCTGTTTTCTTATCAAATTCATATTTATAATAAACATTATTGTACAGCCCTGATCTTTTAGAGTCGCTGATATTTTCAGTAATGAAAGCATTATATGGAACAGATTCAGTCTGCAAAAATACATTGGTTCTGTTAAGTCCATCCCCACCACCGTCTCTATCCCAGGTACGAAAGACTAAGCCGAAAGTTGCTTTATCCGTTGCAAAATAATCGGCACCGATCCGAATATTTTTAAATATATAGTTCGAATTTTCAAGGTTTTTACCTTTATACACTTCCTTGCCAATAAATCTATCCACTATAAATGCCTGAAAGTAAGTGCCTTTGTTATAGCTGGTGTTTCCGGCCAGGTTTATTTTACCACTTCTATACGTCATATTGACAGATGGATTTAGGCGGTAATAGCCTTTCGTACCCGAATCAACATCAGCCTGATTTACTCTGAATCCCCCTGTAGTAAGTGCAGCAGTTCCTTTAAATCCAAGATCAGCGTTTCGTTTTAGAATTATATTTAATATCGGGCCACCAGATGCATCAAACTGGGCACCTGGCTGGGTGATGAGTTCAATTTTCTCTATCTGATCACCTGGCATATCGCGAAGGACGGCATTCATATCTGTATAAGGTGAAGGTTTACCATCTATCCATACCTGTAGATTTTGGCTTCCACCTATGGTGACTCTCTCCTGCAAAATCACCACACCAGGTACTTTTTGTAATATTTCCATAGCAGTTCCACCCGCAGCAACCGCACTGCTGGCCACGTTTACCACAAGTCTATCAGATTTCTGCTCCAAAAATGGTCTTTTAGCTGATATTACAGTTTCATCCAATAGTATCCCTTTTTGCAAGAAATTAATGTCAACAGTAGCAGATTGGTTGGTCTGTTTCAAATCAAAAACATCGCTATATACATTGGTAAAACCTAGATATGAAGCCATAATACGATAGTTGCCGGGCTGAATATTTTCAATTCTGTACAACCCGTTTTCATCCGTCAGACTACCTCGTACTAAAGTAGAGTCCTTAGCAAGCAGGAGTGAAGCAGATGCAAATGCGACGGGAGATACTGTATCATCTTTTATTATTCCCTTTATGACAAGCTGGGCTTCCGACTGTATAGAGATATTCAGGAACAATAGTAAAACTATAAGATATCTCATTGGGCATTTTTTATTTTAAATGAAGTGGCATTTTCCCGCCATAATACTGACGTAAATACCGCAATAGAGGTTGCAAAAATACCGTCGAAATTTTAACTTTAAATTCTGAAAGTAAAATTAGACAGTTACAACAAGATGTATATTAAAATTTAAACCGGATACCGGAAATTTTATACGAATGTATTTTTTGATTCGATATTTACTCCAATCAATGCAACCTACAAGTGGTTCATTATTCTAAAAAAACCAGCTATTGTGATTTTTTAAGAAAATTTGGATGGACAATAATATTAGTAAGTAATATTTTTAGTCATAACCTTTAACCTTTTATAGATATTTGCTATCGAATTGATTTTAAAATATCTTAAATCTTTCGAAACAGGCTTTTTCCAAAGCTTCTCTGTCATCCGGATGTGCAATATTTATAAGAGCGGCAGCTCGCTGTCTTAAGTTTTTTCCATACAGATAGGCAACTCCATGCTCAGTAACTATATAGTGGGCATGGGCTCGTGTCGCTACTACCCCGGCTCCCTGCTTAAGGAAAGGCACTATCCTGGGCAAACCCTTTTTTGTTCTTGAAGGCAATGCAATAATAGGTTTTCCACCCTGACTTAGGGATGCACCCCGAAGGAAATCCATTTGCCCGCCAACACCACTAAACTGGAAGGTACCGATAGAGTCAGAACAAACCTGACCAGTCAAATCTACCTCTATCGAAGCATTGATAGCAACCACCTTTGGGTTCCTTCTTATTACATGAGGATCGTTGACATAATCAATATCAAGAAATGTAAATGCAGGATTGTCATCAATATAGTCATAAAGTCTTCGGCTTCCTAATGCGAATCCGGTTACAATCTTATTTGGATGGATCGCTTTATATTTGTTGGTTACTACATCTTTGTCGAAGAGCTCAATGATGCCATCCGAGAGCATTTCTGTATGGACACCCAGGTCTTTATGGTTGCCCAGACATCTCAAAACGGCATCGGGAATAGCTCCGATACCCATTTGTATAGTGCTTCTGTCTTCTATAAGATTGGCTATATGTTCACCTATTTTTAATTCATCCGGACCAACCCTTCCTCCGTACGAAGCTTCATGTAGAGGCTCTTCAAAATAAGTCATTGCATTGAACCTCTTAGTATGGATCAAGCCATCACCGTGGGTTCTGGGTACATTAGGATTAATTTGTGCGATGACTTTTTTGGCGGTATTGACAGCTGATCTGGCCACATCCACAGAAACTCCCATGGAGCAATATCCATGCTTGTCAGGAGGTGATACCTGAATAATGGCAACATCAATAGGCAAAATATTTCTTTTGAAGAGCTCAGGTATTTCACTTAAAAATACTGGAACATAATCTGCTCTTCCTTCATTGACATCTTTCCTGATCGGTTCAGATACAAAAAGTGAGTTAATTTTGAATGAATCTTCAAGTCCCGGCTGATCAACAAAGATCTGACCAAGGACACTGATGAAGACTAATTCAACATCTTTCAGCCTGTCAGCCTGCAAAGAAAGTTCTCTCAGAATATTTGTCGGTGTCTGGGCACTTCCGTGTACAAAAATCCGATCTCCACTTTTAATAATTTGCAGCGCTTCAGCTGCAGAGGTGTAGGTAACTGGCAAACGCATATAAGTAATATTTTAATTATACTGCAAAGAAACATTTATTACATTACATATGAACATGATAAATATCAGTGCTAAAAGTAATACTTGTCATCCAATATTGATCTTCAATTTAAAGTATGTTTAAATTTTCATGTTTGAGCGAAAGCGAGCAAATTTAATTTTAGACAAGGCATATTTTGCAGTCGTAGCCGGAAGTTACGACGAAAAATATAACGCCGTATAAATTGAAATAGGTGCTTGTAGACAAATGATGGAATTTTAAACATACTCTTAGTCAACTATTTTCGAATTTTGCAAAAAAAGTAAAGGTTTAATATTAAATGATGGTTTATTTATTTTTTTGGTGTAATCTTTGCACCCTGCAAACAAAGTAAGCACTAGATGACCGAAATACATCAAACTCCCCGCACGCACGCCCAAATATCCAGAGCAGCCATTCAAAGATTATATGTATCTATGCGTCACCTTTTTTTAAGAGGGGGGTATAAGCCATTAGGTGTTTCCGGTGAGTCGATGATAGAAGCCATGCTTTCACTAAAACCTGAAATATATGGCTTAATTGCTGATGAGGAAAAAGTGGAGCTGGATGGTCTGTTGTATATCTTTCAACGATTGCCTAAGGGCATAGAACAATGTCGATATATAAAACTAATTTCAAGAGAAGGTTATGATAATTCCCATTTCGAAAAAAGGGTTCCACCAAGGAGAAAGCGTGACTGTTACAGAGTAGATGAAGAACAAATGTTTATTGAAATGACTAGAGGCGGAAGCGATATCTATGACATTATTACTCATCTTACATTTATGTACATCGAAGCTGAAAAAATCAGAAAGAACAGCCTGGATACCAAGGGGAGAAAAAACAAGTCATGGTTAATGCTGGAAAAAATGGTCCAGGATATCCAGAATGGAGAAGAAATGAATATTGAAGTAGGATTTACATATTTAAATACTATTCTGGCGAGAACCTACGATGAGGTTGCCATCGCTTATGATCGTTTTGAAAATTCACCTGAAGTAAACAGCCTTTTTGAGATCACCTATTGGTTGGGCAAACTTAGCATGGATGAATTTTTGACTCAGATAGACAGAGAAATAACCTTTTCTCCTGCATTAAGAGAAAATCTTGGTCACCATATTTATGGAGAAAAATGGGCAAATACCATTAAAAAAACAATGTGGGACCATAATATATTCAAGAGACCCATTCATATAATAAGTGCTAATCTACATAGCGTAATGAATTGTTTTTATGCTAAATCAGCTCTATTAAAAAAGGTAAAATTTGAAAGTCTTGAACAATTTGCAGAAATATTAAGCATAAATGATAATGCTGATCTTAGAGATATTGTTACTAAATTTGCATTGCAAAACGGAATGATTCAACTTTCAGATACCAGTGGAACCAATATCGGTACTCAGATTTTTGATACATTCAGACTTGATCAAAAAAAACATGCCTGAGGAACTGCAGTTCAAAGGATTTGATCTGGCAGATGCTCCGGTCATTATTGTGATGGATTATGCATTTGGAGAACAAGCATATGAAACCATGGATGAATTACTCAAACCATATATGTTGGGTACTGAGAGACACCACCTGAATGTTAAATCTGTGAATATCATGGGAAAGGCCGGGATACTGCAAGGAGATAAAGGAGATATCATGATTCCGACCGCACATGTTTTTGAAGGAACTGCTGATAATTATCCTTTTGAAAATGAACTTAAGGCCGAAGATTTTAAAGATTCAGGAATAGGAGTATATGAGGGCACCATGATTACTGTATTAGGTACTTCATTACAGAATAAGGATATTCTGCAATATTTCCTAAAATCATCATGGAAAGCGGTAGGTCTTGAAATGGAAGGAGCCCATTATCAGAAAGCAATCCAGGCCGCGGCTAAGATAAGGAATAATATTCAACCTGATGTCAAATTTAGATATGCGTATTATGCATCAGATAATCCGTTGGAAACCGGGAGTACATTGGCTTCAGGAAGTCTTGGGCTTGATGGCGTGAAACCCACTTATGTCATCACACTCGAAATACTTAAAGGCTGTCTGAAAAGCTAAACTTCATCCTGAGATGAAGTACTATTTATTCTAAATCAGTGTATTATAAAAAATATTGATCTTATCGAACTTTCATAAAAACCCAATACAATAATCAAATAAAAACATGACATCTTTTCTTTTCTCTAAAATTAAATCTAAAACCAGATTCATGAAAAATCTAATAATTTTTGCAAGTTTTGTTATTTTCAATTTTAATATGTTAACCGGGCAGGCTTCATCCACCGAGAAGGCCATGATATCCCCAACTGATACAATAATAAAAAGCAGCGATAAATGCTTTAAAAATATTATCTCATTAGGAGGTAAATATTATTTTAACACTCTTAAAAATAGCCAGACTATCTTATTGGACAATGGTTTTATTTTGGATAAAGAAGCCTTTGAGTATCAGGTTAGATTTTACAATTTGCCAAAAGTCTTTTATTATCATCAGTTAGGAACGCTTATCAATACTAATTATGCTTCAGTGACAGGCTTTGGGATAAAAGAAGATTTCAGATTTCCGGTATTTAAAAACTCTAATTTTATTTTTACCCCTTATCTCGAATTGGGTGGAGGATATTTTAAGATGGAAATAGCCAGAGGTGTAAAATCTAATACCATAACATCAGTATTAAGCTCCAAAGTTGAAAGCCATAAACTTGATAACTTTGTAGTAACAGGCGATGTAGGTATAGATATTGGGGTGAGATTTAAGGTTGAAGATAAGAGTGTAAGCATCCTTTTTAATGGCGGATATATATCCAATTTTCCAACTGAATGGAGATTAGCAGGTTCATTGGCATTTAAAGAAAAAATTAATCTTGCCAGCCCATATGCAGGAGCTACGCTGCGACTTGATCTGAATTGTACTGAATAACGATGCATGTACTAATTTTGTAATGTGCATGTGAACCCACTTCTTTAAGTTAATCTATAATATACATAAATTGTTACTCTCATTTTGTACAAGATAGTATATTTGCAAAATGAAAGATATAGCGGAGTTATTGGCACGAATCTGGATTGCTTTTGTATTTATTTATGAGGCACTGGATTCCCTTGTCTTTTTCAGTAAAACTCAAGCTACGATGACAACATATGGTATAGTCTGGCAGCAGGACTTTATATTGTATTGTATCATATTTATTTTATTGTTAGGGGGTATATTGGTTTTGATAGGTTATTTTGCCAATTTTGGAGCCACTTTGTTACTCTTGTACTGGTTGCCCATGACCTTGATTGTGTATTCATTTTGGGATGATCCGGCTGATCTTAAAAGGCTACATGCCATATATTTTATGAGAAATCTTGCTATTTGCGGCGGACTTTTGTTACTCATCGCTAATGGTGCGGGTAAGTATAGCATTAAGCGATTGATTTACATCATGAGGCTCCCAAAATAAATTTTATTCCTTTTACTTATTATTCCAACTATTCATAATGGCTAAAAAATACCATTTATTTGACGAACCTTCAGCTTTGACCAGTGTGGCAGCATTCCATGATATATTTAAATTACCTGTATTAAATGTACCTGCTATTCCTGATGACAAAAGATGTAATCTAAGGATAGCACTTTTGCAGGAAGAGCTCGATGAACTGAAGACAGCTATAATGGAAAATGATATTGTAGCTGTAGCCGATGCACTGAGTGACTTACAGTACGTATTATCGGGGGCCGTTCTTGAGTTTGGCTTGGCCGGTAAATTTAAAACGCTCTTTGACGAAGTACAGCGATCCAATATGTCAAAGCCCTGTAAAACCTATGAACAAGCCCTTGAAACTCAAGAGTTTTATGAAAAAGAAAAAAATACACCTTCATTTATTGAAGAAAGTGAAGGGGAATACCTGGTGTACAGGGCAGCTGATAAGAAAGTACTTAAATCAGTATATTATTCAGAGGCTGACCTTCAGAGTATTATCTTTGGCTCTAAACAATAAGTAACTCACATTAGTCCAGACTACAGCTTCCTATTGGAGCTCCGGGTGGTAAAGTCGGAATTGAAGGAAATTTTATCTGACTGATCTCATCGGAATCCATATCTAACAATTTTACAACATATTGCAGAAATGCTGACTCCTTGTTCCTTTTAACCATCTTTTTTACCCGGCTTTTGTATTCATTCAGGGACTTAAATATTTCTGCTTTTATGAAATGGCTGGTTGACTCATTTATAGTCATAGTAAGCAGTCTGCTGACAAATGCAGTATTGGCGCTTTGACGGATGAGATCATTTTCAGCGTTATTTAGTAATGATTCTGAAATGTTTTTTAGATATGCAGAGAGCCTTCCTTCATTTGATAACCTGGCCATTCTTTCTGGTTGAAGAAGAAGTTCTACTAGTTGCCCGGATGCCATTTCATACACCTTTAATGGATCAAAAGCAGGAGAAGCTCCCGTTGAAAAACTTTCACCGGATCTTCCATAACCAAAAGCTGGTGGATATAACCATCCTTTTATATTTTCGGGAATAGCCAGATTCTTTTCAGTAAGTAGGTTAAGCATAGATGTCAGTGCTTTGTCCTGAATTGACTTTTCTACGGGTCTAAGGGGTGTAATTTCTCCAAAACCTTTCACAGCATAATTATACTCCAGACCACCTATAAGTTTGCTCACCGCTTCGGCCTGATATCGGTGCATAAAATATACCGGCACAAAAATTTTCTCCAGCTCAGACACCGGCGTGCCTTTAGGTATGGTATTTAGTCCAAATTGTGACATAGCATATTCTCGAACTTTCAAAATCCTGTCCAATTCTGACAACGGGTCAGCCCCACTGTCCCAAAGGTGGTTGACAGGAGATGCACTGCCAGCACTTCTTGCATCCTGATCAGTTAGAAAACGAAGCCCCAGGGAATGGTTGTCCAAAATTATTTTTTCAAGACCCACTTTTTCATCTGCGGCATCTTTAAACACCGAATATCCATACATAATGGTTCTTTTGTCCCACGCTCCTATTTTATCATCATAAGCGTGACTAAAATCCGGTTTTCCACTTGCATCCAAAGTAATATATGGATGCGGATAATCCATCACTGAAGATCTGTCATTTGTACTGGCTGCAAAATTATGTGCCAATCCAATGGTGTGACCTATCTCATGGGCTGATAACTGATGAAGTCTGTCAATAGCCATCTTTGTCATGATGACACTATTTTCATCGTCATCTTTGTAAGGTGATGCAATGCCCTGAGCGATCATAAAATCCTGCCTGACCCTCAGAGAACCTAATGAGACATGCCCTTTGATAATCTCTCCTGTACGCGGGTCAGTAATACTCGATCCATACGACCATCCACGGGTACTGCGATGAACCCATTGTATCATGTTGTATCTGACATCCAGCGGATGGGCACCTGCTGGTAGCTCCCGAACATCAAAAGCATTTTTAAATCCAGCTGCCTCAAATGCCTGTGACCACCATTTGCCACCTTCAACCAAGGCTGTTTTGATAGGTTCAGGACATCCCGGGTCAATGTAGTATATGATTGGCTTTTTTACTTCGCTTACTGCCATTTCCGGATTTTTCTTTTCCAACCGGTGCCTGGTGATAAACTTCTTTTCTATTGGCTGGTCAATCGGAGTGGCATAATCATAATAACTTGTATAAAAATAACCACTCTCGGGATGAAAAACCCTGGGCTTATAGTTATCGTCGGGGAGTTCAATAAATGATACATGCTGTCTGTATGAAACCGACTCAGGTGATGGTGTGACGCTTTTGATGAATTTGCCGGTGGCCTCACCTACGAATGTTAATATAGATTCTAGTTCTACGTTTTTAGGAAAGGCGTGAATATTGTCAAAAAATAAGGCACATCTGGATTTTTCGAGCTTATAAGTTCCTTGTTTTGCTTCTTTAAGGCTGGTTACTATCTGATTCAGGTCCTCGTACAGCATGGGAGCCATATCAATGGTATAGACACTTTTTTCGGTTTTTCTATCTTAAAGCCAAAAATAACGGACTTGGCAAATGCTTCTTCAACAGCGCTGACTTCAAGTGGATTGTCAGATACTGCACGAAAATTTAAATTGGACTGAACCAGTAGGATTTTATCTCCATGTTTTTCAAACTTGACCACTTTGATATCAGCTAATTTGCCCCGGTCCATGCCCAGATCATTCGAGCCCAAACCCGTACCAAAGGCATTAACCATCAGAAGATCCTGATCTAATTTATCCACTTTGAAGAGAAGTTTTCCAGTAGTTTCTTCGAATTCAAAATTGAAATATCCCTCGTAATTTTGAGATATTAATATAAAATGTGTGGTAATAAAAATGATAGTTAATAAGAGGTTCCGCATCATTCCGGCTTTTAAGAATATTATATAATTAAATCAAAAGCGAAAGATAAAAGTATGATTTGACATAGGTTAACAATTGTTATCATATTTCTTTTGGAACTGAATAATAATGAAAATATTGAGACATGGATTACCTGTATTAGCTGTAAAGATGTATGATTCAATGAATTTCAATGGAATTAATAAGGGTTTTATAAATCCAAAATCAAGTTTCAGAAGAAATGACATAATATTACAATGGTTGAGAATTGAATGACGAAATGTTCTATTAGCATGAGCTGGAAATGTATCTTACCCATTCAATTACCTTCTTACAATACTTGATCAGTTAAAATTCTAAAACCTTGAAAAATCTATATGTCTCTTTTCATAAAACTTCTGTACGCCAGAAATATAAAAAGACATGAGTAAAGTGTAGCCATAAACATAGCATGGGAGTAGGGTAGAAGGATGTTAAAATTCCACTCCTTATTTACAAAATAGTCAGGAACTTTAAACAATGGAAAAGGCATCAGATCTTCTATGCTGTTCATCGGCCAGTAATTGCGGCTTGAGTTTTTGAAATAATACACATGGATCAACATAAATATTGGCTCGAGCATCATGACATATAAGAAATAAAAAAGGATAGTCAAGGTGCCGCGTCTGATAAGAAAAGCCAGCATCAACGCAAAACTCATATATCCAATGCAAAGCAAAAAGTATCTGATGACAGCCATATTATTATCCATAATCAATTCCAGATCAAAGCCATCTGTGTTGATCATCCCTATTACCACACTTGAAATGGCATAAATAATGGTGGCAACTACAGCCAACGAAAGGATGGTGTAGAGTTTAGAATAAAAAAATTCTTTTCGGGTCATGCCTATAATAATATTTTGCCTCATCGTCCGGTTGCTTACTTCGGATGTCACAATGTGAATTGCTAAAAACCCAAGACAAAAGGTACCAGCCGGTTTCCGACGTAACCCTGATAGTCCCAAACAGTTGGAAATTCATAAAATACTCTTGAGCTGGGCATAGGCGGTGGCAAATCTTTAAAGGCATCTTTTCCGGCCAGGATGACAAATGGAGCTATCAGAATATATATCAGACCTAAAGATCTGAATACTGCATTGCCATTAAATTTTTTCCATTCAAGTAGGAGAAGGTCTTTCATATGAGTGCAATTATATCACAAAAATATCATTTTTCAATTCATTAATCCAATGAGGTGCGGCAATTACGACAAATCACGTTCTTTAAGCGTTTAATGTTTGTTATTGCGGGGTTAACAGGTAATGTATGAAAAAAGAAAACCTCTGCAATTTTAAATAATTGCAGAGGTTGACATGTTTTAGGAATGAGATATAACATTTAATTCAAATATGATGCCAAAGTCAGTTTAAATGTTGGTTTTCATTCAGATATTCTTGGAATAAGGTTTTGATTTCATATACTCAGCAATGATCTTTGCCTGACTGTCCGGGCTTTCTGAGAGTGTTTGCACAATGTTTTTCTGTTCTGTTTGGGTCTTATTTTGGCTTAGCTTAGCCTTCGAATGCCAGTGAGTCACCTCAATTTTGAATGCGACAATTCCTTTTACCATACTTGCTTTATAGTCCATTGGCAATTCATCCCATTGATGATTGTAAGCTTTTTCATATGTATTAATAGTTGACTCCAGCAAAGACATGACTTGTTCAGGATCGTTCAGTAATCGGGCTTTTCCATAAGCGTGCACAGCTATGTAATTCCACGTTGGTACGTTAAGTTTTTTTTCATAATTGGAAGGTGAAATATAGGCATGCGGCTCTGAAAAAATAACCAATACGGGATTTTGTTCTATTGTCTTCCATTGATCATTGGCTTTTGCAAAGTGCGATGACAATATCACTTTGCCTTCCTGTTCAGACAATAAAAATGGAAGATGTGTAGCTATAGGTAAATTATCAGCAGCTGACACGATGGTGGCAAAACTGAATCGATTTATAAAATCAATTACTTCAGCTTTATCATCCATTTTATTTATGGTAGGTACGTACATATTTTATTCTATAAATTTTGGACTATTGCTCAGATGGACTTATTTTCTCAATATCCATTTCAATAGACCGGAGTTTTGTTTTACAAAATTCAGTGAGTTCAGCAGCTCTTTTTAACTTTTCACTGAGTTGATCAAGTCCCGTTTCCTCTGATTGCAATGCGGCGAGAATTTCATTCAATTCTGAGTAAGCCGAGTCATAGGTTAAATCTTTATTCATTTTTTAATATTTTAATTGTTTTGTCTGAAAACTGAATATCTATTGGACTTCCTTTTTGTAAGAGGTTAGATCTGGTGATAACTTTCCCTTTTTGTCTTACAATTGTATAGCCCCTTCTAAGTATAGTTTTAGGATCTGATAAATTAATCTGTTTTGTTGCCAGATCAATGATCTGATGGTGGTGTTTTATTTTATTTTTTGCTGCAAGAATTATCTGGTCATGAACATTCTGAATTTTACTTAAGTACAGTCGCAACATGTCTGCTGGGAGTAATCTGAGCATTTGAGCAATTCCTGCGAGAGATACTTCATTGTGTTTTATCATTTGTCGGGATATCTGACTAATCCAGTGAGTAGTATCGATGATTCCTGATTCAAACTTAAGATTGTGTTCGATGAGAAAATCGGCCACTGCTGTAGGTGTCTTAAGTGCGTTTTTTGATACCGCATCAGCTACTGTAGAGTCTATATCATGCCCAATTCCAGTCATTACAGGCAGTAAAGATTTAGCTATGGCTGTACCGATATTATAATTGTCAAACCATGCCAGATCAGGTTTTGAACCTCCACCCCTGATGATCAGTATGCAATCATATTTTTTGGAATCTTCATGGATGATCTGCATTGCTTTGCACACATCCCGTTCAGTATTCAAACCCTGAAGTGAAGCCTGAAAGAGTATGATATTATATTTATATCTATACGAGTTGCTATTGAGATGATTGATGAAATCAATGTAACCTGCTGCATTTGAAGAAGATATGACGGCTACGTTTTGTATAACTGCTGGCAACTCTATTAGTTTGTTTAAATGCATCAGTCCTTCTTCCAGTAGCTGAAGTATGATTTTTTGGCGTTTCATCTCCATCTGGCCAATAGTGTACGCAGGATCTATATCCTCGATTATCAGCTTCATGCCATACTTTTCGGTAAATTCTACTTGTACTTTGATCTGCACCTGAGTACCTTGGGTTAGCAAAGATGGCAATAGTGTTCCTAATTTATTTTTTAGAAAAAGATAGGATTTAAACCAGATGTTGGCAGATGTCTGCGCAGTGATTTCACCTGACTCCTGATCGTGATGTACTAGGTCCAGGTACACATTTCCGCGAACCTCTTTAATTTGGGCAATTTCACAATTGACCCATATTGGCTCCGGAAAATTCAAAGCGATTACTCGTCTGATATATTCATTTAGCTCATAAAGGGTATAAGAAGCCGGCATTCATTTAAATTTAATATTTAACAAAAAATGCGGGCAAAAGTCCGCATTTTATACATTTATTTATAATGTTGTCAACTTCAAGTTGCATAATAAAATCCTAAGAAATCATCTTTTTTACGAGATCTGCTGCGTCCTGTAGTTGAATGGCAGAATGGACTTCAAGTCCGCTGTGATCAATAAGATCTTTGGCAATATCAGCATTTGTACCTTGCAATCTCACAATAATAGGTACTTTGATATTGCCCATATTTTTGTAAGCATCTACTATACCTTGTGCTACCCTGTCACATCTTACTATCCCACCAAATATATTTATAAGAATAGCTTTCACATTATTATCCCTGAGGATCAATCTGAATGCCTGCTCAACCCTGGCTGCATCTGCAGTACCACCGACATCCAGAAAATTTGCGGGTGAACCTCCTGATAATTTGATAATATCCATTGTCGCCATGGCAAGTCCGGCACCATTTACCATACAGCCCACATTTCCTTCCAGTTTTACGTAATTAAGGCCATAACTTTTAGCTTCAACTTCGGTGGCATCTTCTTCGGCAAGGTCCCGCAAGGCTTCCAGGTCCGGGTGTCTGAAGAGTGCATTTTCATCCAGGGTCACCTTGCTGTCCACTGCAATGATACGATCATCACCAGTCTTAAGACATGGATTGATCTCAAATAGTGATGCATCGGATCCAATAAATGCCTTATAAAGGTTTGAAATGAACTTAAGGAAATCTTTATATGCATTTCCGGAAAGACCCAGATTGAAAGCAATGTTCCTTTTTTGAAAATCTCTAAGACCTACATGTGGGTCAATGTATTCTTTATGAACAAGATGGGGTGTCTTCTCAGCAACTTCTTCTATATTCATGCCTCCTTCAGTAGAGTAGATGATTACATTTCTTTTTTCTCTCTGTCCATTAGGATCGAGACATAATATTCCTTGCATGCATCAAAATCCGGAGCATAGCAATCTTCGGCTATAAGAACCTTTCTTACTAATTTTCCTTCGCCATTCATTCCTCCTGGTGTTTGAGGCGTTTTCAGCATCATACCAAGGATGTTTCCTGCATGTTGCTTCAGGTCGTCCATGTTTTTAGCAAGTTTTACTCCACCGCCTTTTCCCCGACCACCGGCATGGATCTGAGCTTTCACCACACAATACTGAGTGCCCGTTTCTGATTGAAGTTGTTTGTATCCGTTTACAGCTTCTTCCACCGTTTTTGCGAGCTTACCTCTTTGTATTGCAACTCCATAAGATGCCAGCAGCTCCTTGCCTTGATATTCGTGTAAATTCATTTGTTTTAATAATTAATTTAAGGCCGGATGATATCTTGAATAAACTTTTTACGATGAAATTGTAAAATAAATTTATAATATTTTAGTCCGTCGATGAGTAATTTATTGATATGGCACAAAATTAAAGTTTAATTGCTTAAAACCAAAAAAGCATGCCAATAATCCTCAATTTAATGTTTGAGTTACAAACAATTCTATTATTGAAGCATTATCAGGTAAGAATAGGTAAAAAATATCATATACCTTTTACCTTGTAATGATGATCTGGGTCATCAACTTTGATTATTTTTTCGTTTTGATAATCAGCTTCGACCAATCCATCCCGAAGTCTGACGATCCTGTGGGCATGATCTGCTATGTCCGGTTCATGGGTGACCAAAATGACAGTATTTCCCCCATTGTGGATACGCTCAAAAATACCCATAATCTCTACAGATGTCTTTGTATCCAGATTACCTGTGGGTTCATCAGCCAGGATGATGGCGGGATCATTGACCAGGGCACGGGCAATAGCGACTCTTTGTCGCTGACCACCGGAAAGTTCATTGGGCTTATGAGTCATCCGGTCACCTAGTCCCACTTTATTCAGCGCATCTTCGGCTTTTTCAATTCTTTGGGTTTTTGAGAGTCCGGCATAGACCAATGGGAGAGCTACGTTATCCAAAGCAGAAAGCCTTGGTAAGAGATTAAACGTCTGAAATACAAACCCTATCTGTTTATTCCTGACTTCTGCGAGATCACCGTCGGACATCAGACTGACATCAATATCATTAAGAATGTATGTTCCGGAAGTTGGGCTATCGAGGCAGCCAAGTATGTTCATAAGAGTAGATTTTCCTGATCCTGAAGGACCCATCAAAGCTACATATTCATTTTTGTTTATGGATAGCGTGATGCTCTTAAGTGCATTTATAATTTCTGTTCCCATTCTATAGGTTTTAGAAATCTTCTCTATGGTTATCATGGTATTGGACATACTATCAGATCGCTTTGTTGCCTGCTTTTATTCCTTGTGAAGGAGACCAGCTGTTTAATTAATAATTGAAGCCGCTAATATAAAACCTATTATTCCAAAAACCGTTTTTTTTTAGACGACATGGAGTTTTAATTCGTCAAAAGATCAAAAATTAAATCTATTATGTACTTTTGGACGTTTTTAATTCTTATTTTTTGAAATTTAGTATGTCCGGATTTTTATAAGATTAGAAAAGAATTCAAAACGAACCAACCCGAACCCAACTTATGAGCACCTTGAAACATATAGCAATTGCCGGCAATATAGGAGCAGGCAAAACTACACTTACTGAGATGTTGTCTAAACATTATGGGTGGGATACTCAATATGAAGATACTTCTACTAATCCTTATTTAAGTGATTTTTATGAGGATATGCATCGATGGTCTTTTAATCTGCAGATATATTTTCTAAACAGCCGATATCAACAGGTAATAGATATTCGCAATGGGCTGAATACAGTAGTCCAGGACAGGACCATTTATGAAGATGCCCATATATTTGCACCCAATCTGCATGATATGCACTTGATGTCTTCCCGTGATTTTGCTAATTATATTGAACTATTCAGACTTATGTCTTCGCAGGTGGCGCCTCCTGATCTGCTAATTTATCTCAGGTCAGGGATTCCTAAATTGGTTCATCATATCCACACAAGAGGCCGCGATTATGAAGGTAATATGAGTCTGGATTATCTAAAAAAACTCAATGAACGATATGAACAATGGATCAGTAAATATAATGAAGGAAATCTTCTGGTGATAAATAATGACAATCTTGACTTTAAGAACAATCCTGAAGATTTCGGGACAATCATAGAAAAAGTTGATGCTGAAATCCATGGTTTATTTACGAAGTAACTTATGTACAAAGAAATATTAAAATATACTAAAGATCATGGTGTAATGCTCGTGGCAGTATCAAAAACAAGATCTGCAGACGACATAATGAAACTATACAATGAAGACCAGCGTATATTTGGGGAGAACAAAGTTCAGGAATTGACCGAAAAATATAATTTACTGCCAAAAGACATAAAATGGCACCTTATAGGGCATCTCCAATCTAATAAAGTAAAATACATTGCTCCATTTATAGACATGATTGAGTCTGTCGATAGCGAAGACTTAATCTATATGATTGATAAAGAAGGTAGAAAGAATAACAGAGTGATTTCGGTTTTGCTTCAGTTTCATATTGCGGCAGAAGAATCTAAATTTGGACTTAACCTGCCCGATGCCAAAAATTTGTTGACAAATATTTTACATAAATATAATCTTAGCCATGTTCGGATTTGTGGTGTGATGGGTATGGCCACTTTCACAGAAGACATCCAACAACTCAGGGATGAGTTTAAATCTTTGAAAACTATATTTAACTTTTTAAAGGAAAATTACTTTGTAGAAGACGATCATTTTAAAGAGATATCTATGGGTATGTCAGGAGATTATGAAATTGCCATAGCAGAAGGTTCAACAATGGTTAGAATCGGAAGCGCAATTTTTGGTGTCAGGAGTTGAGCCAATTATTTTATGTCCAGATGTTGCATCTGGATTTCATTAATATTAATTTTTTCAAGCATTTTTTTACCTTCTTCATAGCCAAGTTCATAAATCTTATGGACGTTGCGTCGGTCAAAAAGATTGTATTTTGATAGGGCCTTAGGTTCAATAACTATGTCACAATGCTGGAATTTCAAATAAGGAACAGATGATGTGCTGATGCTGAATGCCCTTTGCAGCACCTTAATCGATGTATTGAGCTCTTTTGCCGGAAGCTCATTCATGGGATTTACATACACGCCGATAATGGTTTTGCATTTTCCGATTAGTGGTTCAACAGGGAAATTATTAATGATGCCGCCATCACTGTAATAAGTATCATTGTGCCAAACCGGCGAAAAGACAAATGGAAAGGCACATGATGCAAGAATAGGTTTATTCAAATTTCCATTGTAAAAGGTAACCAATTTACCTGATAGCATGTCAGTGGCAGAAATGTATAAGGGTATTTCCAATTCTTCATAATTGTTTTGAGATATATATTGATCCAGATAGGCTGTAAATTTATCCGTATCAAGCAATCCAGGCTTCTTGTATGAATAATGCGCTAATGAAAACAATTTTGGCTTGGTAAATAAGGATAACATTGCTTCACAACTCAAGCCCGAAGCATAACATGCTCCAATCAATGCACCTGCACTGACACCTGATATGACATTTGCTTTTATACCCGCCTCTTGCATAGCTTTTATCACCCCGATATGAGCAGCACCCCTAAAACCACCTCCTGAAAGCACAAGCCCGATTTCATATTCATCTTTTCTCATCTGATCCATCTTTTCATCCATATTAAGTAACGAATTAAAAGGACAAATAATTCTGAATAGAATGTTAACATCAAATCTATTTATCTTAAAGAATAAAACAAGGTAAAATATTCATTAAAATGTCAAAAAAATGGCATAAATAGTTTATAATAAAATATTGGGGTATGTTAAATAGAATTATCTTTACATTTGAAAAATATAAAAATATCAGTATGGCATTTGGTAAATGCGTGTATGTCCAATTTTATTACTTAAACTTAATAAACAAATTCAAAATGAAATGCTTTTTATTAACCTTGGTATTAATTACGGGGTCAATTACAATGAATGGTCAGCTGGCTTGTCGATCTATTGTTAATGTATCGTTGCGAACAGATGGCACAGTAACTATAAGGCCATTTGATGTATTGGCCATACCAACTGCTCCGCGTCCCGGATACAGATATGACATAAGTCCAAGTTCTTTTAATTGTGCTGATGTGGATCATAGCTTCAGTGTGATAGTAAGAGAAACAAGGGGACCAATCAGTAATAGTTGTTTTTTGACTGTAAATATTGAAGATAAAAATTTACCTCCATCACCTTGCCAATCTCCAAGCGTGTATTGCTTTTCTGAATTGAATGTAGCATTAAATAGTGACGGGACTGCAACTCTTACCCCTGAAATGATGTCACCTGAACCATTAAATCCTGCTTTTGATTGGAGCGTTTCTCCATCTATTTTTGATTGTACTGATATTGGTACCCATGAGGTACGTCTGATTGCCACTTCCAGTAATGGAGCCACAAATTTTGCATTAGCGAGGTGAATATTGTGGATAGAAGGCCTGGACCACCACCGGTTTGCTTTATTTTGAGTCTTAGAAACGGAATACATTTTTTACCTGACTTTCATTTGGGAAATCCACTGCCACCCGGTACAATTGTAAATTTTGACTTTAATCTCGACAAAGATCCGCAAATAAAGGTTCCATTTGATGCTGATTTCAGGATGGTATTGTCATATGATAGTAAGATGGATGACGAAGATATGGTACTATTTTCTAAAAATTTCCAGTTTAAAAACAAAGTCAATACTTATGGCGTACAAAGCAAGTTTGCACTTCCTTATAACATTAATCCCGGAAATTACCATATTATTGCTGATATGGCAGGGAATTCCAAAAAAGGTAACATCACATTTAAGCCATACGTAATACCTATCAGCATCGGCGTAAACGGTCAGTTTGTGACAACACAATCCAGGTCAAAAAATAACAACAATGAAAATATACAAATAAGTCCAAATCCATTTAGCGATTTGCTATTTGTTCAGGACGGGACTATACGGGACAAAAGAATAGAGATTCTTGATATTTTTGGTAAGACCATACGCACAGTAAATCTTCAATCAAACGAAAATAGTCTTTCATTGGACGACCTTCCCTCTGCATTATACGTAATAAAGGTCACCGGATCGGAAGGACTGCTATATTCTGGCAAATTTTGCAAGATCTAATTGTCTGGCAACCTGAACAAGTGTAGTTATCCGAATGAATTTTTATAAGCATGATTATTTCAGTCATTTCAAAATAATCATATTAGGTCTGTCATGCATAATTTACATTTTTTCATGTGTTTAAATCTATTTATATTTCTTTGGCCACATGGAATCCCCATGATTTAATCATAATAGTTTGTGATGTTTGATCATGGGGATTTCATCTGTTTATTTTTTATTTGTATTTTAATTGCCAGATGGAATTCGCATGAAAATAATCATCCCGGTTTGTGCCCGCCTGCTCACTACTCGGTAGTCGGGCAGGTACCACAAAGGTGGATTCATGCTCATTTCATGATATGAATTAAGTTAGAATGTGTATATCATGACCTGAATAACAGCAAAACTGGTATAACTGGCAATATTGATTTCTTAAAGTTTTCCACCAAAATCGAGTTACTATTTAGAGTATATTTAAATTTTTATTGCCTTATAATCAATATCTTATAAACCTGCCTTCAAAATAATAATCTCATTTAGTTCACTAAACTCGTTAATTGTATTATTGTCAGAACCATAACCTATTGATTAGCAATTAAGAAAATTTTTAAACTTACTCTTAATTAAGCTTTAGAACAATTATATCTTTGGATGATAATAATTATTGATTTTACTTAATTTCGGTATGGCTTTGATATATTTGTCGGACATTTTTGATTTTATTCCTATCTTGTTTTTGTTTAATCATTTGTACCAGCATCATAGTAAAATAATAATTTACCTTAATCCGAAATCTTATGAAAGCCGTCAATTTATTTAGCTTTTTGGTTATAGTTTTGTTTTCATGTAATTCTACTGAAAGCCATAAAAATAAATACGAATTATCAGTATCAATTCCAGATAGTTTGAGCGAAGGGATTACTGATGGCCGACTGATATTGATGTTTTCCAAAAATAGCGATAAAGAACCCAGGTTTGAAATATCGGATGGTCCCGGAACACAGATCGCTTTTGGAATAAATGTTGAAAACCTGAAAAAAGGTGAAAAAATGACTTTTACCGGCGACGAATTTGGATATCCTTTGCAAAGTATGTCTGAAGTGCCTGAAGGCGAATACTTCATTCAAGTTGTTTTTCATAAATACGAGACCTTCCACCTGGCAACAGGAAATACAGTCAAACTTCCTATGGATAGAGGAGAAGGGCAACAATGGAATCTGGCACCGGGAAATCTTTACAGTACTCCTGTTAAAGTAAATTTGAAAAGCGGTATAAAGACAGAATTGATTTTGGATAATAAAATTCCTGCCATTGCTGAACCAAAGGATACAGAATGGATCAAGCATATTAAAATGAAGAGCAAATTGCTGTCTGACTTTTGGGGTAGGGACATATATATTGGGGCACATGTATTATTGCCCAAAGATTGGGCTACAAAGACAAATATTAAATATCCACTCGCCATTTATCATGGTCATTTTCCTGCTGATTTCGGAGGCTTCAGTACGACTCTTCCTGACACTACTATACCTTGTACCTTTAGCCAACGATTTAAATTGGAGTGTTACAACAGGATTGAGCAACAGGAAGCTTACGATTTTTACAAAATATGGTCAGGACCTGATTTCCCCAGAGTCTTAGCCATTGAAATTCAGCATGCTACACCTTATTACGATGACTCATATGCAGTAAATTCTGCATGCCAGGGCCCTTATGGTGACGCAATCACTTATGAGTTGATACCCTATATTGAGAAAACATTCAGGGGCATTGGCCAAGGATGGGCCAGATTTCTTTACGGAGGTTCTACTGGCGGATGGGAAGCACTTGCTGCCCAGGTATTTTATCCGGAGGAATACAATGGATGTTTTGCAGCTTGTCCTGACCCAATAGACTTCAGAGCATTTACAGTAGTGGATATATACAAAGATAAAAATGCGTATTACTTAGATAGTGATTTTAAAAAGACACCCCGCCCCGGTCAAAGGGATTATCTGGGGCATGTGAGTTCCACTTTGATCGAAACTAATTACAGGGAGCTTGCTCTGGGTGACAATGGAAGGTCAGGACAACAATGGGATATCTGGGAGGCTACTTACTCACCTATGAATGAGAAAGGATACCCCAAAAGAATTTGGGACAAACATACAGGCGAGATTGATAGCCGTGTCGCTTTGTACTGGAAAGAGAATTATGACCTGTCGTATATTATGAAACGGGACTGGGCAAAAATTGGTGATAAATTGCGAGGGAAGGTAAGAATCTATTGCGGTGATATGGATAATTACTACCTTAATAATGCCGTTTATCTTACTGAAGAATTTCTGAAATCCACATCAAAGCCATATTATGACGGCGAAGTAGATTATGGGGACAGGGCTGAACATTGCTGGAATGGGGATCATACGCAACCCAATGCTATATCAAGATTGAGGTATCATAGGATGTTTATTCCTAAATGGACCAGGGAACTACCCCGAACTGCTCCGTCAGGTGCCGATTTAAGAAGCTGGAGATATTAGGAATTCATGTCTTATCAGGCTTTATATACACATGATTTATTCAAAATTTCAGATAGAATTGTATTATTTTGCAATCAGTCTTCATATGATTTCAATCAAAGAAAATACCTTTTGATGTATTAATAGATGCGCATAAACTAGAGAGTATTTTATTGCCTGAGCATGGATTATTTTCAGAATTTCAGGATCAGGATAATGTGATCAGCAGTAAATACAGGAACGTGACTTGTCACTCCATGTATAGTAAAGCGGATAACATTACCGGACCGAATACCAGAATGATAAATAATGCTGATCTCCTGATCATTGATATTTATGACGTTGGGGTCAGATATTTTACTTATACGACCCACATGTTTATCCTTTTAAAGTTTGTTTCATCGTTTTACCCTGATCTCCAAGTGGTGGTGATCGACAGACCAAATCCATTAGGCAGGAAGATAGAAGGTACCATTCTAGATTCTTTTTATGTATCTTTTTTAGGACCAGAAGGAATGATCCATAGACATGGACTAAGCACAGGTGAACTTTGTGAATGGTATATGAAAAAGGAAAAAATAAATCTTCGTTTTATAAAAATACCCTACAATTCTGATAAATATAAGCAGTTTTTTATTTCACCCTCACCTAATCTTCCTTCCTTAACATCACTGGGTATCTATCCGGGTCAATGCTTCTGGGAAGCCACTACTTTCAGCGAAGGGAGGGGAACAAGCCGTCCATTTGAACTTTTTGGCCACCCCGAACTGTCATTTAAAGCAGCAGAAAATATTGGTATTAAATTTAATTTTAAATATAAGGAGAAAGCTTTCTTAAGGACAACTTCATTTATACCTACATTCCATAAACATATCGGAAAAGTTTGTTTTGGCTGGCAGTTGTTTATCGGGAATCCTGAAGCGTATCACAGTTTAGCAGGAACGCTATATATTATGAGACAGGCCAGAGAATGTTTAGATAATGCCTCATTCTGGCGTGAAGGAAGTTATGAATTTGATTCTCAGGCAAGTGCAGCCCAATTGCTATTAGGAGACAATGATCTGATATCATATGTTGATGGTGATCTGAATGAAGAAACTATACTAAATAAAATGAATCAGGCACAGTTGGGTTGGAGCAATAGCTTATGAATATTATCTATGATTTAGTGCTAAATGTCGATAATAAAGGTAAACCTTGTTTGATTCAAGAACAAACAGAGGCTTAATGGCATTTATAACATTTATAATTATCAATTCAAGATCAATAACGTCATTTAAGTGACCAATCTCACTAAGACCTTTTGTAATAAACTTCATGCAAGTCATGCATCTATGGTGGATGACAAATACTCTATTTCTTTACATGATTCTATTCGGGACATTGAAAAGAACTGGACAATATTGGCAGAAGGGAAGGATATTTTTTTTTGTACCGACTTTTTAAGCTGCCTGGAAGATTTTCCTGCTTCAGGAATCAAACCTTATTATGGGTTGATAAAAGATAGTGACGAGACGGTTGGAATCCTTTATTTTCAATCTAAATATGTGAGGTTGAGAGAAAATCTACGTGCCCCGGAAAATGAAACAAAAAGCACTCTATCCAAGATTTCAGCTCCTATAAAACAAGCAATGGTGCGGTTAATAAATTTTCAGACTATTGTTTGCGGCAATTTACTCCTCACAGGAAAATATGGATTTTATTTTAAGCCAACCATAAGCAGAGATGAGCAGTTTTATATTGTAATCAAAGCAGCTCAAAAATTGAATGAGCATCTGCGCCATGAAGGAACCAGCCCCGGACTGATGCTTATTAAAGATTTTTTTTCTGTAGATATCCCTGTTTCAGGTGAATATCATAAAGGTTTTACCAAATTTAAGGTACAGCCAAAAATGATACTGGAGCTTAAGCCCGAGTGGAAGACATTTGATGATTATCTGAGTGACATGAAGTCCAAATACAGAGTTAGAGCGAGAAAGGCACTTCAGAAAGCTTCTGAAATAACCAGAAAAGTATTTTCATCAGATCAGATAGCCGAACATAGAGCTACCATTCATGCTTTATATAAAAATGTGTCTGATCAGGCAGATTTTAATGCTTTTGTACTGCACGAGCATTATTTTGAAAACTTACAGATCGCTCTGGGAAAAATATGGTGTTTACTACCTATTGGAAAAATGATAAAATGGTGGCTTTTTTCACCAGTATAAAAAACTTTGATATTTTGGATGCCCACTTTTTAGGGTATGACCCATCTGAAAATATAGAATGTCAATTATATCTCAACATGTTGTATGATCTCATAAAAGAAGGAATAGATAAACGAGTATCAAAAGTAGATATGTCAAGGACGGCTGTAGAAATAAAATCTACTGTTGGTGCCGTGCCCCACGATATGTACCTTTACCTGAAACATGCCAATAAGTTGCTCAACAAAACAGTGGAGACTATATTGGGATATGTAAAGCCCAATGAACAGTATATTATTCGTAGCCCATTTAGGGATGATGAATTAGGAAATCTGTAAGTTGATTTCAATTATATTCCTTTGAATTTTGGACTTCTTTTTTCCAGAAACGCCGTTGTTCCTTCTGCATAGTCTTCACTTGTCCCTGCCAATGTCTGCAAAGTATCCTCCAAAGTGAGTTGTTGTTCAAAGGTGTTGAATAAGGATTTATTTAGGGCTTGTTTTGTTAATCCAAGCCCGAAAGTAGGCATTTTCGCTAGTTTTGATGCCATTTTTTGTACTTCATCCATAAAAATGTCATCCGGAAATACCTGGTATATCATGCCCATGGAAACTGCATCTTTAGCAGACAATTTGTCGCCCAGCATCATCAATGCTGAAGCCCGCTGAAACCCGATGAGCCTGGGCAAAAAATATGTGCCCCCACTATCTGGTATTAAACCAATTTTGCTGAAAGCCTGAATAAAACCTGCACTTTCTGATGCCACTACTATATCACAGGAAAGGGCAATATTAGCTCCCGCTCCAGCAGCCACGCCATTTACGGCTGCTATTATGGGTTTGGGAATATTTCGGATTCTGGTGACTATCGGATTGTAGTGTTCGCTTAGTATTTTTGTTAAATTGGGCCCGTCAGGATCCGTTGCTTCTGCCAGATCCTGTCCTGCTGAAAAAGCTTTTCCACTTCCGGTGATAACAATACATCTGACCTCATCATCAGATGATGACACATCCAGAGCGGATTGCATATCTAAGGCCATTTGCCGTATAAAAGCATTGTACTTGTCTGTCCGAAGCATGGTAATTGTCGCCACCCCATTTTCTGATTTTAGCGAAACATATGACATAGTAGTATTTTTAATATTTATAAATATAACAAATACAATATATTAATCATCAATGACATTTAAAGTAGTCGAAAGGCTCAAGGCAATCAGTACATTTGTACAGAGATTTGCATGCTGTTGACCCAAAACGACTTATCATTTCAGTTTTTTCTGATTTACATTGAGGGCATATTACCACCGGGGCTTTTCCTGATAGAAAGGTAGAATCAGTGGATCGTTCAGCAGGTGGAGATATACCGTAATCCAGAAGTTTTTTTCTTCCTTCTTCAGTAATCCAGTCGGTGGTCCATACCGGCTCCATGACCAAAACTACTTCTGCATTGTAAAATCCATATTCTTCCAGGACTGATTTGATATTTACTGAAATCATATCCATCGCCGGGCAGCCATTATAGGTAGGGGTTATGGAGACAATTATTTTGCCACTATGATCTATTTCTATATCTTTCAAAATACCCAATTCTGAAATAGTTATTACCGGAATTTCCGGGTCAGTTACTTCTGCAAGAATCCTATAAATCTGCTCTTTTTTCATACTTGCAGGCTTTTCAACAGATGTCCATAATATTTATTAAATAATAAGGCATACAATTTTCCTACAATTATACCCAGTAAGGCACCCCCCAGTACATCCAACGGGAAATGAACACCAACATAGACTTGGGAAAAGCTAATCAAAGAAGCCCAAAACCAAATCCCAAGCCTCATCTTTCTGTTACTTTGGCCAAATGTCAATACCAGAAATGAGGCTATTGCGAAATGGTTGGTAGCATGAGACGATGTAAAACTAAATCCCGATCCACAAGGGACTCTTTTTATGGTATGAACATATTCTGTATTGCACGGTCTTAATCTCCTAATTGACTTTTTTACGAGATGGGAACTTATGAGATCTGAGGTAGATACTGTGAGAATAATAAATATCAAAAACCAATATGACTTAATTCCGAAATTGAATATCATAAATCCAAGTATAAAAACATACAATGGCACCCAAAATAAAGGTTCTCTGAACCAAGGCAACAATGCGTCAAAAAGTGAATTTGAAAGACTGGAATTTACGAATTCAAATGCTTTTATATCCCAGGAAATGAGATTCATATAGTCTATGGTATTAAAATGCAAGGTAGTGATTTTTTGAATTATTTAACCTGTTTTTAAGTTGTTGTGATAATCATTAACTGATATTGATTACTTTTGTATTATGAAAGAAAGGAATAAATTACCATTATTATTTATTTTACTGTTTATAGCCGGGCCTGTTTATTTTACTTTTAGTCAGCAATCCGTCCTACGGAATGAAATTGATAAAATCTTACGGTTTGACACCGATATTGATTTTAAGAAAACTCCCGGATTTATAATAGCTGTGATAGACAATGATTCCACTTATTATCTTTCATTCGGAACCAAAGTAGAGAAAGAAAAGATAGAGTTTAATAGAAATGATATTTTTGAGATTGGAAGCATCACTAAAGTTTTTACTTCAAGTCTGATAAGCATCCTGATGAACGAAGGAAAAATTAAGGAGTCAGATTGTATAAATGATAATATCCCTGCTGAATTTAGAAATCCCAGACTTGGTCATCTTACAATATCTGATTTATTGAACCACCAAACCGGAATGCCTAAAAGACCCTCATTTTTTGGCAGGAAAGAGAAAGTCATGCAGAACCCGTACGCCTACTACTCAGAAAAAGATTTGCTGGAGTTCTATAGGGATTTCATTCCCGATACAAAGACATTTGAATACAGCCATACAAACTATGCTTTACTGGAAGTGGTTATAGCCAGTGTAACATCTAAAAATTATCAAGATATACTTTCAGATAAAATTATTAACCCACTTGGAATGGCTTCAACTTTTGTGGATTTTCCTGAATCAAAATCAAACTTCATTTCACCTGGTTACGACAGGTCGGGAAAAAAAGTACTTCCGTGGTCATTTAAGTCTTTTAAAGGTTCGGAAGGTGTCAAAACATCAGCTGAAGATATGGTGACTTTTCTTAAAGCAAACATGAAGATGTCAGGTACTGGATTAGACTCCATATTTGACAATAATTTTGGACGAAATGAATTCAGAAGTTTTAATGATCAGCTTTCAGTCTCTATGGGGTGGCATAATATAAATAAGAATCATTTTAACATAGTCATGCATACCGGTATGACTTCCGGCCATAGTGCATTCGTAGGTATGGTAAGAGAAACAAAAACAGCGGTTGTCATATTTGCCAATTCATCACTTGGGACACAGGACCTTGGCCTACAAATATTGCGTCTTATCAATTACAATTGGAAAAGAATAAACAGTTGAATAATAAATGGATAAAAAGAAGCAGGTTTCTATTTCCTGGGATGATTTCAAACTATTAGGCAATCCTGAAAATGCACCGGAGAGCACTGAAGAATCAGTAGATAAAAAGACGAATCCCGCTACTCAGGCATTAAGAATTCATATCGATAAAAAACAACGTGGGGGTAAAGAAGTAACCTTAATTCGGGGTTATTCCGGGCCCCAGGATGAAATCGACGAGCTGGGAAAGTTTCTGAAAACTAAATGTGGCGTCGGGGGTGGTGTAAAGAATGGTGAAATCCTCTTGCAAGGTAATCACCGGGATAAAGTACTCAATATATTACTGGACCTGGGATATAAACAAGCTAAAAAAGCAGGAGGTTAATAGAGTGACATTTCTGTTATTTTCGATTGATTAAAAATTGAAGATTCATTCCTAATTTTCATGTTTATCATCCTTAATGATGCCAGTTTGCTTCCCGAAATAATCCACAAATAATTGCATATCATTTGCTAATTGATCGTTTTTAGTTGCTTTATGATATGTATCGGAAAGGGCTCTCAAAGTTTGAAATACAAACCTGTCCATTTCAACAACCTGCATTTCGCTGGTCCAGAGGTCAATTTTAAGTGTATCTTTATATTCTTTGTCAAATAAGGAAAGTGACATTGCCTTACACTCAGAAAAATCCTGCCCATTTGGATTGTCATTGCTCTTCCAATGTATTGTTTCAGGGTGCTTGTCTTCATTCAGCCCGATTTCAATTTCTATAAGTGATTTTTTTACAACAGGTTTACTCACAATTTGATTAATTATTTATTTCTGAAATATTTTTGAGCGTGTCAGATTCATAAATCTGTATCCCGGACTCTTGAGAATTAGCGATTTTTATCATTGCATCAGCAACAGCATCAGAAGATATTGCCTGATATTTTCTAAAAGGACCGACAAATAATCCCGAAAACCAACCACTCAACAAAGCTCCTAATTTTTCGCCGACTCTTTTCTCGTTACGATTGCCAAGCAATAATGAGGGCCGTATAATGGCTACGATTTTAAATGGCATACTTTTAATCGTTTTTTCTACTTGCCCCTTTACCTTGGAGTAATAGATCAATGAACCGGGATCTGCACCCATTGACGAAATTAATATAACTTTATTTACTTCATTTTTTAATGCTATATTGGCTACATTAATTGTGTATGTATAATCAACCTTGTAAAAGGAAGCTTTACTCTTTGCCCGGGCCATCGTTGTCCCCAGACAAAGAAATAGAGTATCCCCTGAAATTTGATTACTAATGAGCGCTAAATTATCAAAATCTGTAATGAATTGCTCCAATTTAGGGTGGACAAGAGTGAGTTTTTTTCTAACAAATAACCTTATTTTGGTATATTCAGTGGTTCCTAGCAATTTATGTACCAAACTGGTACCGGTCATGCCACTGCCTCCGAAGACCAGAGCTATCCTGTCATTCATTTTAATGCATTTTGGAGATCTGCTATGATGTCATGTACATCTTCTATGCCTATGGACAAACGAACAAGCCCGTCAGAAATGCCATTAGCTTCTCGTTGAGTTTTTTCCACATTGAGGTGCGAACTGGTGGCAGGATGTAGTACCAGCGTATCTACATCACCCAGAGTAGGGGCCATAGTGCAGAAATGCAACTTGTTTATCATGGTCAATACTTGTTTTAGAGTACCGACAGCTTCAAAACTTAACATTCCTCCATAGGATTTCATTTGTTTTGACGCAACTTCATGCCATGGGTGGTCAGGCAATCCATTATAATTTACTGTTCTGACATTTGGATGCTTTGATAGGTACATAGCTACTTCCATCGCATTTTCACTATGTTTTTGCATTCGCAAAGGCAGTGTTTTGATGCCATTATTGATCAGCCATGCATCCCAGGCATTACAGGTTGTTCCTAGTAGTTTAAGTGTTGTCCATATTTGTTTTTTGTATTTTTCATCATGTCCGATAATGACTCCGGCTATTGAATTTCCATGACCGTTTAGATATTTTGTGGTGGAATGTATAACAAAATCTATACCCATAGCTAATGGTTGCTGAATAATAGGAGTGCAAAATGTGTTGTCAACACATGTGATTATGCCGTATTTTTTTGCTAGGCGGGCCATGTGGTGGATGTCAATACATTTCATTGTTGGATTGGCAGGCGTCTCGAAGTATAAAAGCTTGATATTTCTGTTTGTTTGCAAAATATATTCTACTTCATCTATGATAGCCAGGTCGGTAAATATGGTTTTAATGCCACTTTGGGAGATAACTTTTAAAAACATTTCTGTGGTGCCACCATAAAGATCACTTTGGGTTAAAATATTATCCCCGGTTTTCAACATAGAAAGGACAACTGTAGAAATAGCTGACATGCCGCTGCTGGTGAGATAACCATAGGCCTGGAGTCCGGTATTAAATGCTTCAATATCTGCCAGTTTCTGACTTACTGTATCAACTGTCGGATTACCGTATCTGCTATAGACGTGTCCTGATTTTTTACCTGTGAATATGTCTATGCCATCTTCCATACTTTCAAATTCAAAAGATGAAGTGGCATAGATAGGTAATTGATGAGGCTTGGTAGTTCTGTTTTCCTGATGCTCTTTAACACATAACGAAGACGAGCTCATTTTTTTATTATTAATCATATTTTTCTTGATTGAGACTACAAAAGTAAGTTTATATCATAATATGGAAGCAGAAAAACACAGTCAAAAAATCATCAAGTTGATAATTTCTACATGTTGGACACAATTTATTTTGATTTAAGCTTTGTCAAAACCATATCTGATTTAAATCAGGTAATCTAAATAAATTGTTATACCGGCAGCCGATAAGAT
Source organism: Saprospiraceae bacterium (assembly GCA_016722285.1). GTDB lineage: Bacteria > Bacteroidota > Bacteroidia > Chitinophagales > Saprospiraceae > OLB9. The sequence goes on along the minus strand of JADKGI010000010.1, from coordinate 152,489 downwards.
GAATTTTTGAGATATGAATTAAATAAAGAAAATGTCATTTTGTATTCCTGATTTATATACTGAAAAATTATACAAATGCTTTCAGGTGACTGCAAATTATACCTGCGGCGACGGCAACATTAAGAGACTCAGCCACCTTACCTGACGAACCGGGAATGGTGAATTTTGTATCAATAGCCTCGGATACTAATGGGGATATACCATTCCCTTCACTTCCCAGGACTATGATGGCATCTTTACCAATTGTAATTTCATTAATATTCATCTCACCGATAAAAGCTCCAAAAATTCTTTTTCCCGAAGAAACTAAGTTTTCTATACCTGATGTAAATATGGCTACATTAACCATACTTCCCATGGTGGATTGGATCACTTTAGAATTAAAAAAGTCAACTGTATCATGTGACCTGATCACACAATCTATACCAAACCAATCGGCAGTCCTGATGATTGTGCCAACATTGCCTGGATCCTGAACACCGTCCAGATAAATTGCAGTAGTGCCTGACTTTAACAATATATTATAACTGTCTTCTTTTTTTTCAAGCAATATTAAAATATCAGAAGGTGTTTTAAATGCTGAAATTTGTTCCATTTCCTTTGATGAAATAAACACTATTTCTGCAGTATTATTCCTGAGCAAATTTTGATATTTTGAATCTGATGTATTGGTGACGAAAATAGCATCGACCTTGAATTTAGGTTTGTTTAGCATTTCCGTGCATACTTTCTCACCCTCTGCAATGAATTTGTTGTAAATTTGCCTGAATTTTGGCTGATGAAGGGCTTTTATATCTTTGATTCTACCTTTACTTATCACTGCAAATATGCTTTAGAAGGACTCACTATGAGTAATATGATTACAAATCTTAATCCCGTTTTGAAAATCGGCTTGTATTTAGGCGTGGCACTATTTCTGTCTTCCTGCAATACTGCCCGCTACCTTAAGCCAAATCAAAGTTTATTGAAAGGGTCAAAGATAGTGTATAAAAATGATAAAACTCTTAAAGATAAAACTTCCCTTTCCAATGAGCTTCTTACTTTTATAGACCATAAACCGAACGACAAACTTCTTTTTTTAATCCCGAAGGAATGATTGTTTCTGGCTAATAGTCAACCAAAGATGGATGCCTGGTACAATCGCGGGCTTATGAATCTGGGCGAACCACCGGTTTTTTATGATTAATAAAAATCAAAAAAGATAGCCTTAAATATGGAAAGTTATCTGAGGTATAGGAAAGGATATTATGACGCTCGTGTAGATTTTATTACAAATGAAAAAACTGTCGGGTGGTCTTCTTCCCAAGGTAGCTATTTAAGGTTTGATAGCGAAGTGACTTATATTATCGCCGCAGGTGAAAGATATAAGGTAAGAAGCCTCCAATACGAATCTGACGACAAGAAATTACTTTCCTTTGTCGAATCTATCAGAAATGAAAGTACAGTCAAACCTGGAAATTACATAGATTACCTTCAATTTGAGGACGAAAAAAGAAGACTTACTTTGGAGTTGCAGAATAATGGGTATTCCGGATTTGCAAGTAATTATGTAGAAATATCAGGTGATAGCAGTAAGATGAATAAAGATGTAGCTATATACTTTCAAATTCGTACCCCGTTGCCTGACACCATTCATCAGAGATATGTTACAGGTCAGATAAAGATTTATACAGATTACTATCAAGGGCAACCTGCCGATAGCCTGGTACAGGAAAATATAGATGGGTTGACATTTTACAGGCAATCGTCAAAATATTTGGTAAAGCCAGGTTTGCTCTCAAATTCTGTATTTTTCAAAAGAGATGAGTTTTTGAGGAAAGACGACAAACAAAAGACATTCCGAAAACTAAATAGTCTGGGCACATATAGGTTTGTGGCACTAAATGCCATACCGGATGAATCAAAAGATTCAGTTATGAATTTTGAAATCCAGCTAACTCCTCACCCCAAAAAATGGATATATGATGGAGGTTTGGATGGATATTTCAGTACATTAGGAGCTGCGCGGTTATTTGGATTATCTCTCTCGTCTCAGTTAGTAAACAGAAATCTGCTGGGTGGATCAGAAAAGTATTCACTTAGGGCGGAAGCCGGAACCGAATTGGGTTATTCAAGAGAAACAGGAATCATAAGACGTACGACAAACCTTTCAGTCCAAAATAATCTGAGTATTCCTTCCTTTCAGGATTTTTTAGGTTTGGGTAAGTTTGCTAGAAAAACAGGCTTAATAAGAAATAAATTTTATTCCAATTTTAAAGAAGAAGCAGTTACAAATATTAGTCTGGGTCTTAGTGCAGTAAACATTATTAATTTATATTCGGTACAGTCTTACAATGCTTCATTTGGATTTGACTACACTTCGCCCAGAAATGCGCGATATGTATTCAGACCATTGGGATTTAATCTGGATTTATACTCTATAAAAGATACAGCCAGATTTGAACAGAACCCCCTCATTCTTCTGTCGTTTAAAGATATCTTGGGAACAGGCTTTCTGTTTAGAGATTTGTCATACATATATACAAAGGCCAAAGACCGGAAGGGAAACTCATATCTTGTCATAAATAATTTTGAGCTATCAGGATGGGAAGTACATTTTGCCAACCTATTTTACAATTCACTTTCAGGGTCAGATAAAAAATGGATGTTTGCTGATAAAATTTTATTTGCCAAATATATCAGGTATGAGTTTGATGGAAGGTATAATAAGGAGTATAATAAGACGACCAGCTTTGCTGCACGATTTAATGGCGGAATAATAATACCATTTGGCGATAACAAAGTGGCTCCTTTTATCAGACAATTTGGTGTAGGCGGACCCAATAGCCTACGAGCATGGAATATAAAAGAACCTGGCCCCGGGGGATACAGAGACCCGTTGAATAAAGTAAAAGAAACCCCTGTTATTTATGTTAATCAGGGTGATATCAAACTTGAGATGAATGCAGAGTATCGATTTAAAATACTCTTAATTCTGGATGGGGCAATCTTTGTTGATGCTGGTAATGTATGGACTCTCAAAGATGACCCGATCCGCCCAGGCGCGTCCATTACATCAAAATTTTATAATCAGATTGCAATTGGTGCCGGATATGGTTTCAGATTCAATTTTGATTTTTTTATAATCAGATTTGACTTCGGGTATAAGATCAGAAGCCCGTTTCAAGATGCTTATAAGAAAAGCAATTGGTACACTTTTAAAGAAATAAGAGAGCAGGGACTTGGAAACATTCAGGTGGCTGTCAATTATCCATTCTAATACTTATTCACTTTTATATTCCTCTAAATTTACCCATCCCTGCCATCTTCGGGCAGGCGAGCTAAATCCTTCCCTTAAAATGGAATTACTTTTGATTTCACTGTTATAGGCAAACACCAAAATTTTATAAGCCTTTCTATTCAATGGCTTTTATATGGTACTTATTTTCAAATCATAAGACCATATATACCATTAATGGATTTAATGTAGTATGAAAAGAACTGATTTGCGGCTAATCTGAACCTGATAAAATATCATTTTAAATAATTTTATTTTAACAAATGTTATTGAAAACTGTAGTTTTTATATAAATAATTTAGAAATGTTTGTGTATTTAATTGAATATTTTAGATAAAATGTAAATTATTTATAATTAATAAAATTCAGATTATCAATATTATATATGTTATGTTTAAAAATATATGTATTTTTTTACAATAATATTTTTTTATATATGTAACACAACATATCTTTGAGCCGGAATAGCGTGAGAAACTATCCGAACCTATCTTTTTAAATCCACCCTGATTTTAGTAATAGTTTAACCTAAGTGTTTTATACATGCATTTCTTTTCTATATGAAATGCTGTGATATCAATGTATGATTTTTTTTATACATTTATTAATATTTTATATTATACCTTTTTTATCCAACCTGATTCTTGATTTTAGATCCGCAAGAGTAAAAGCAGCCAGTGCTGCTTTTAAGTAAATTTTATTTCTTAACCATTAAGTTACTGGGGCTTAGGCGTATAGATTATACCACTAATTCCCATTGACAGTAAAATTTTTATTACTTAAAACTCAAAATTTGGATCTCATGAATGAATCAAATTCAACACAACTCAATACTAGTATCAGAACTATGCTTCTGGTTATAGTATTTTTTACTGCAACCTTCGCAAATATGATGGCCCAGGCTCCGGCACCAGCATGTTCTTGTAAAGGAAGTATTCAGGTTTCTTTGGATGATAATTGCGAAGCGATCATTACAATTTTAGATCTACTGACTTCACCTACAACATGTGGATTAACGTTAACCAGAAAGGTTACACTAATGAAAACTAAGACAGGTGGAGTTATTGCAGGTCCATCTACTCTCTTCACAACATTAACTGATGGATCACTATATGTAGGTAAAACTATATATGGTAAAGTGGAAGATGCGTCTGGTCTTAACTCCTGTTGGACAGAAATTAAGATAGAAGACAAAATCAAGCCTACCTGGGCGAGAACTACCCCTGACACGTGTGTAGTCACATGCCCAAGCCTTGGGACATATATTCCTTTGGCATTGGACAATTGCCACACACCACGTGTATATCAGGTGAGCGAGTCAATCATAGTAAACGATTGTAACTTGTCTGCCATATTTGCAGGTCCGGACACACTTAAACAAATTATCAGAAAATACAAAGCTATAGATGAGTCAGGCAATATTTCTGATAATGAATGTACAGTCGTGATATATGTAACTACAATTAAAGACGTTATTTGGCCTAAGATTGCCACATTGCAATGTGATGCTGATTATGCAAAGTTAGCCAATGGAAGACCTTCTCCGGTAGCAATTGGAACTAAATTTGGTTCAGGTGTTCCTTCTTTATACCCTTGGCTACCCACTATCAAAAATGGAACATATTGGATCGGAAGAAGTGGAGATGGATTGAGAGATTCTGTGGCCTTGTCAGTTAATGCAAATAAACTGGGAAGTGCTCAGGTTTGTTTGACCTCACCGGGAACTCAAACTTTGGTCTTTAGAAATGGATGTGTCAATTTAGGCGCAGGTGGATCTATTAATTACACAAAAAATGGTACCGTTGTGACAACATACACGGGGCCTAATGGTTGTACTTCATCAGGGCTGCCTACGGTTGCTTTGGTTAAAGGCGATATAATCTGTGTAAACCTGATAGTGAGTACGTCCAGAGTTGTTCCATCAACTGTAACATTTGGACTTGATACCGTGATGACAGGTATTCCGCTTACACCGGATGCTGTCAATGACTGCAACATATATGTAACCTATACTGATACCGAATTCCCGGCCATAAAGTGCGTTAAGAAAATCATGCGTAGATGGACCGTTTTGGAATGGTCTTGCAGTTCAAGATTCCTTGAATACAATCAATTAATTGAAATAGTCGATTCTAAAGGGCCGGTTATTTCCGGACTGAAAGACGATGTAGCTACGACCAATGGTCACACTTGTGAAGGACTTTATAAACTGCAGAAGCCCGTACTTAAAGACAACTGTTCAACTGACCTGTCATATGATGTTACTGTATATGATGCGAATCAATTACCTGTTGCATTATATAAAGGTCTGAAGTTGACAGATACCGATAAGTTGGCTCAGCTTCCATTAGGCTGTATTTCAATTGATTATACAGCATTTGATGAATGTCATAACCAAACAACCAAGACTATTTCAATTTTTGTCGAAGACAATACCCCACCGGTCACCATATGTAAGCAGAATACAACTGTAGCATTGACACTGGATGGCAAAGCTTGGGTACCGGCCAGTTCTTTCGACAATGGTAGTTATGATGAGTGTGATCTTGCAAAAGTTTTAGTTAGAAGGATGAATCCTGAATTTTGTAAACCGTGCAAAACGCCTACTTTCCCTGGATTCACTTATATAGGAGAATATATTGATGCGACAACCAAAGCACCTCACTACTACTATGTATCCAAGCATCGGGTTAACCCAAGGATTGCAGCAAAGACTGCAGCAGCCATGGGCGGTTATCTCGTACATCTTAATAATAGTGGGGAAGATAAATGGGTATATGACAAATATAAAGAGTGGAACCTTAATGAAGATTATACAATAGGATTAAGAGATGAGAAAAATAAGGGCGTATTTTCCTGGTATAGCGGGTATCCGGGGACTTACAGAAACTGGGAAACAGCCTATCCAATTGATACTATTATTACAGTGTTGAACCCTGCTAATGATTACCCTTATGTAAGAACAAAAATCTTAAATGGCAAGTGGATTAATTTCGCTAGCGAACAATGCAGAGACGAAGAGTTTTTATATGTTGTTGAAATCGAAGATCCTTGCGGGTTCAGCGAAAATATCGAATTCTGCTGTGCTGATGTGAGTAACTCTCCGCAGGTGGTAGTACTAAGAGCGATAGATAAATCAGGTAACTGGAATGACTGTATGGTCAATGCTACAGTACAGGATAAACTGCCGCCAAGAATTACATGCCCACCTCATATGACAGTATCGTGCAGAGACTTCTTTGATGTTGCCAGATTGTCAGAAAGTTTTGGTTGGCCGACTGCCTACGATAATTGTGAAAATACAAGGATTACAACCGATTCAATTGTAGAATTGACAGGATGCCGTACCGGTAGAATTACGAGACACTTCACTGCCACTGATCCGGGTGGACGCACAGCGACTTGTACACAGATAATCATGGTAATAGGTGGAAGTGATTTCAGACCTACGAGCTTCCCACGGGATACACTCATAGAAGCTTGCGATGATCCGACTGACAATCGCTTCAGTCCGGAAAACCTGGGTAAACCAAATATAAATTCTGATAATACATGCAGCCTTGCCGCATCAAGATATGATGATGAAATTTACACTTTCAACAATTCAGGGGGTGATGCTTGTTTCAAGATACTACGTACCTGGACAATAATAGACTGGTGTAAATTTGCTCCAAATACATATATTGATACCAAAGGAACAACTACTACAGATGATGATGAGGTTAAAGAATATCCGAAGGCAAATTATGACGGCTCGGATATATTTACAGCAACCAATACATACGACGATAGAAGAAATCGGATAAATACATGGAAGCATATTCAGGTCATCAAAGTGGTAGATAAAGGCAAGCCGATCATTTCATGTCCGGCAGCTAAGACAGTATGCTCTTATGATCCTAATTGCGCAAGTGGATATATTGAACTGGCAGCAACGGCTACAGATCTTTGTACTCAGGTATTGAACTGGTCTTATAAAATAGATGAGTTCAATGATGGCTCTTTCGAATCAGGTCTCTCAAAATCAGGATTAGGAAATGCAATTAATGCGACAGGAACGTATAAGGTTGGAACTCACAAAATAGTGTACTCTTTTGAAGACAGATGTGGTAACTTATCATCTTGTGAGCAATTGTTTACCATCAAAAATTGTAAGGCTCCTACTCCATATTGTTTGAACGGGTTAGCGACAAGTCTGATGCCTGTGGATACAAATAAAGATGGCAGACCTGATATAGGAATGGTAGCTATTTGGGCAAGTGACTTTAACAATGGTAGCAAGCATCCGTGTCCAAATTATAGTGTGGCTATGTCTTTCAGCCCTGTAACAGCCGCAGCGGATGGCACACCGGTTGTGGTACCTGGACGAACATATACTTGTGATTCACTGATTGGAAGAAAGGATGTCAAAGTTTACTTTGCTGCTGTAGATCCAAAAGGAAAGGTGGTACTTGACGACAACAACAGAGTTGTACAGGACTTCTGCTCGACATTTATTACCATTCAGGATAACTTCAATGTTTGTGGTGCAGGCGCAGGTGGCAGGTATGCAGTCAATGGCACACTCACCACAGAAAGTGATGTTCCGGTGAAAGATGTCAGTGTATATCTTGAAGGAAGTGAGAAAACCATGATGACAGGTAATACAGGTAGTTATAACTTTAACGAAATATTAGGCGGAAGTTATATGGTAAGACCTTTCAAAAATGATGATCATATCAACGGGGTATCTACTCTTGACCTTGTTATGATTCAGAGACATATACTTGGTATTGAGAAACTAAACTCACCATACAAGTTAATAGCAGCAGACGTAAATAAAGATCAGAAAGTAACAGCTTCTGACCTCATTGAGCTTAGGAAACTGATTTTAGGTGTAACCAATAGTTTTGCAGACAACAATTCCTGGAGATTTGTGGATAAGACTTATAAGTTCCAGGATTTGATTAATGCCCAGGCTGAAAGTTTCCCTGAAGTATATAGTATGTCTAACATAACAAGCAACATGCAGATCAACTTCTACTCTGTAAAAGTGGGTGATGTAAATGGTAATGTTAAAGCCAACGCCAACGACAACAATACAGAATCAAGGACATCGCAAAAATTTGCACTGACCGCTGATAATCAGGTATTTACAAAAGGCCAGATCGTGGAAGTACCCGTAAACGTGGGTGAAAGAAATGGAGTCACAGGATTCCAGTTTACAGTACACTACGATACAGACAAGTTCAGTCTGGAAGCTGTAAATGGTGGATTGATTGGTATGACAGACAACAACTTTGGATTCTCTGGATTGGCTAACGGAATTCTGACTGTGAGTTACAACCGTGAAAAAGCAATGGAAATGAGCAAAGGTGACAATGTTATCACTCTTACTTTCAAGGCTAAGAGTAATGGTACAATTGCAGAAGCACTACAATTGAATTCAGAACTTACGAAGGCAGAAGCTTATACCGCATCAAATGATGTTATGAACATTGACTTTACAGTTACAAATAGAATAGCAGATGCTGTTGTACTCTATCAGAATACTCCAAACCCATTCAAAGCTATCACAGTTATAGGGTTTGATCTTCCAGAGTCCATGAATGCAACGCTTACTGTATATGACGTGACTGGTAAAAAGGTCAGACAATACAAGCAGGATTTCATCAAAGGTTACAATAGTGTTGAAATCAACAAAAATGAACTTGGTAGTGCCGGTGTAATGTATTATACACTTGAAGCCGGAGACTTTAAAGCTACCAAAAAGATGGTTGTAATAGAATAATTTTCTATAAAGAATTTACTGTTTTTGGGATGGGACCCCTCTTCGAAAAGTCGAAGGGGGTCTTTTTTTTTAGCCTATTCTGAACAATTATATAGAAAACCTTCTTTACGTAATCATTATATTAAAATGAATATAGAATTATGAGATATAGAAAATTGGGCGTAACAGATCTTGATGTTAGTGTTATTTGTCTGGGTACGATGACTTTTGGACAACAAAATACGGAGGTTGAAGGTCATGAACAATTAGACTTTGCCCTTAGTAAGGGGATCAACTTTATTGATACAGCTGAGATGTATTCAGTACCTGGCCGTAAAGAAACACAGGGCTCAACGGAACGAATAATCGGATCCTGGCTCCAAAAAACTAAAAAGAGAAAAGATATCATATTAGCTACAAAGGTAACCGGACCATCTGCTGGTGTAACCTGGATAAGCCCAAATTTGGGATTTAGCCGCTCCAGAATAATAGAAGCGATAGAAGGGAGTTTTAAGAGGTTGCATACCGATTATATTGATTTATACCAATTACACTGGCCTGAACGCAAAACTAATTTTTTTGGTCAGCTCGGCTACACAAAACATGATGATGCGTGGCAGGATAATTTTGATGAATCAATATCGACGCTGAATGATTTAAAAAAAGATGGTAAAATCCGCCATTGGGGACTTTCTAATGAAACTCCTTGGGGTATCATGCGGACATGTAATATTGCAGACTCAAGAAGCGTGCCTCGACCGGCAAGCATCCAGAATGCTTATAATCTACTTAACAGAAGTTTTGAAGTGGGACTGGCCGAAATGTCTATCAGAGAGAATATCAGTTTATTGGCTTATTCTCCTATGGGATTCGGTATGCTGTCAGGAAAATTTCATAACAAGACGGATACTCCATCAGATCGGATCAATCAATTTAAAAATTTGTCGAGATATGTGGGTCAGCGAAGTATTGAAGCAACAGCCCGATATATCAAAATTGCAGAAGATTCAGGACTTACACCAGCCGTGATGGCTCTTGCGTTTGTAAATGACCGTCCATTTGTCGCCAGCAACATAATTGGAGCGACCAATTTGACCCAACTTAAAGAAAATATTAGCAGTATTGATATTACTTTGACTAAAGATATTCTTGCGGCAATTGACCAGGTGCATAAAGAGATTTCCAACCCGGCTCCTTAAGAAGCAATTAAAATAATGTATATTTGCATTGGATAAAATACAGGAGAAATGATCTCGAAGAAAGTTAAAGATGTCTCTGAAGCATTATCAGGATTACAGGATGGAATGACTGTTATGTTGGGTGGATTTGGCCTATGTGGCATTCCTGAAAATGCAATCTCTGAACTGGTCCGAATTGGGATAAAAAACCTGACCTGTATATCAAATAATGCAGGAGTCGATGATTTTGGGCTTGGATTGTTGCTAAAGGGCAGACAGATTAAAAAAATGATTTCATCATACGTGGGAGAAAATGATGAATTTGAAAGACAAATGTTGAGTGGAGAACTGGATGTGGAACTAATACCACAAGGTACTTTGGCTGAGAGGTCACGAGCCGCACAATCCGGCATACCTGCTTTTTATACCCCCGCAGGATATGGTACTGAAGTAGCAGCAGGCAAAGAAACCCGTGAATTTAATGGAAAAATGTACGTAATGGAAAAGGCTTTTGAAGCCGATTTTGCCATTGTTAAGGCATGGAAAGGTGATGAAGCTGGCAATCTTATCTTTAAGGGTACGGCCAGAAATTTCAATCCTTGTATGTGTGGGGCCGCTACGGTCACCGTTGCTGAAGTAGAAGAACTTGTACCTGCTGGTAGTCTTGATCCTAATAGTATTCATATTCCCGGCATTTTTGTGCAGAGGATTTTCCAAGGTCAAAAGTATGAAAAAAGAATAGAACAGCGCACGGTGAGACAAAAGACCCATAACTGATTTTGAAATTTGAGAAATGTGAATCAGATCGAATTCAGATTAAAATCATTCAAGCGCGGTTTTCACCTGATCACGGAAGGAAGTAATAAAAAATATTTCCCCTTTGCCTGAAACCGGATTGCTGCATTTGTTTATCAAACATACTTCTGCTGGTCTTGCTATTAATGAAAATTGTGACCCAGATGTGCTTACAGATTTTAATCATTTTTTTGATAACATGGTCCCAGAAAACTTGACATACCTTAGACATACTTTGGAAGGGCCCGATGATATGCCTGCCCATATCAAGTCTGTGATTACGGGCCACAGTATCACCATTCCTATTACCAATCATTATCTTAATTTGGGTACATGGCAGGGCATCTATTTATGTGAATTCAGAAATAACGCGACAGGAAGGGTTCTGGTAGCAACGATTCTAAGTTAGGATATTAGCTATCTTCTATTTTAATATTTATTTTTAATGGAATCAATACTTGTAGATATTCGTTATTCAGTATATTATTAAGGACAAAATTTCTTAATAAGCATAAGTGCTGTAAAAAATTAAAATCAAATATTCATTTCAGTATATTAAATGCAAAAAACAATTGCATTTTTGTCCCGAGGTAAAGATCATATATGGCAAAGTATATTCATAGGGACATAAGTTGGCTTTCGTTTAATTACAGAGTGTTGCAGGAAGCTAAAGACCCGTCAGTACCTCTTCTCGAAAGGCTTAAATTTCTGGCTATCTATTCATCAAATCTGGATGAATTCTTCAGAATAAGAGTGGCAAATCACCGCAATCTTGCGCGGGCAGACAAGTCAACACTTAAAAATATTGATTATGCTCCGGAGGCTATTCTGAAGCAAATTCTTAAGGTAGCCAATAAACAACAGGAAGAATTCAGTCGTATTTTTGACATACACATCCGTCCTGAGCTCAAGAGAAACGGGATTCAATTACTCTCATGGCGAAATCTCAACAAGGAGCAGGTTGATTTTGTGGATACCTATTTTAATGAATATTTATTGCCGTTTGTGCAACCCGTCATTTTAGTTTCAAAGAAGATAAAACCTTTTTTGAACAATGGCGCTCTGTACCTGGCACTACATCTTCACAGTAAAGAATTAGCCAAACCAATTTCTGAATATGCTATTGTCAAAATACCGTCAGACCATTTATCCCGTTTCCTGGAATTGCCATCAAAAATATCAGGTGTTAAGCAAGTGCTGATGCTGGATGATGCTGTTCGCCATAGTGTTCGTCTTATTTTTCCTGGTTTTAATATCCAGGATTCGTATAGTATTAAACTGACCAGAGATGCTGAATTATATATTGATGATGAGTATTCGGGCGATTTGTTATTAAAGATAAAAAAAAGCCTTAATAAACGAAGTATAGGAGTGGCATCCAGAATGGTCTATGACCGGAGTATGCCAAAGCATTTCCTTCAGTATCTGATGGATGTATTCGAGATCGATCAACTGGACTTATTGCCGGAAGGAAGGTATCATAATAATTCTGATTTTTTTAAATTTCCTTCATTCAATCTTAACCACCTTAAAGACCCGGCATTATTTCCCGTGAAAATCGAAGATCTCGAAGATGCTGAATCAGTTTTTGCAAAAATAAAAGAAAAAGATCAGCTGCTTCATGTACCTTATCATAGTTACGAATCTGTAATTAAATTTTTTGAAGATGCATCCGTTGATCCGGATGTTACTCACATTAAGATCATTCAGTACAGAGTAGCAAAGGTTTCGAGAATTATGAGCGCTATTAAAAATGCTGTAAGAAACGGTAAGTTGGTCAGCACATTTATTGAGGTAAAAGCAAGATTTGACGAAGAAGCTAACCTTCAATGGGGTGAAGAGCTTGAGCAGGCAGGCGTGACCGTATATTACAGCATGCCTGGGTTTAAAGTGCATTCTAAATTAGCTCTTGTCCGAAGGCTTGAGGAAGGCAAACCCAATCTGTATGCGTATCTTGGTACCGGCAACTTCCATGAAGACACTGCAAAAATTTATTCTGATTTTGGGATATTTACTAACGATAAAAGAATCACTTCCGAGGTAGCCAGAATTTTCACCTTTCTTGAAACAAAACAAAGTCAAAATATTAATTTTCAATACCTCGGTGTAGGTCTTTTTAATCTTAAAGAGAAGTTCATAATACTGATCAAAAGAGAAATCTCAAATGCCAGAAGTGGAAAAAAGGCAAGGATGATTCTCAAAATGAACAGCCTTCAGGACGGAGAGATGATAAACCTGCTTTACGATGCGAGCAGGGCAGGGGTGAAAATAAAGCTGATTATCCGTGGGATTTGCTCCCTTGTACCCGGGCAAAAAAACCAAAGTGAGAATATAGAAGCTATTTCGATTGTTGATCGATTTCTTGAGCACAGCAGGGTCTTTATTTTTCACAATGATGGTGATCAGGAAGTATATATGTCTTCAGCGGATTGGATGGTTCGAAATTTGCATTTTAGGGTTGAAACTTTGTTTCCGGTACTGGACCCGGAGATAGCAAAGACGATCATTACAATTTTGAATATCCAGCTGAATGATAATGTAAAATCCAGGATTCTGGATGAAAAACTGACCAATAAATATAAAAAGACCAAAGATGATATCTCTGTAAGAAGTCAGGTAGAGAGTTATTATTTTATAAAGAGGAGAGAAGAATCCAGAACACAACTTACTGATAAGCTTAACGAAAAAAAGAATTAAAATGCTTCATGCTATTTCACCCTTTGATGGAAGGTACCATCAGCAAACTAAATCACTTTCTGAGTATTTTTCTGAATATGCCCTCATTAAATATCGGGTGATCGTAGAAATAGAATATCTGAAGGCTTTAATTTCTCTCCCGTTACCTCAATTGAAAAATGTGGGTTCAGAGCTTATTCCTTTGTTGGACAACATTGTAATTGACTTCAATGATATAGATGCATCTGAGATAAAATCCATAGAAAAGGTGACTAATCATGATGTGAAAGCAGTAGAATACTTTATTAAAGATAAAATGGAAAAAGCGGGCTATGGACCATATAAAGAATTTGTACACTTCGGATTGACATCACAGGATATTAATAATACCGCTTTTCCTATCATGATCAAATCCGCTATTGAAAAAGTATTAAGGCCGGCATTAATTAAAGTCTTCAATTCGATCAAAGAAAAATCAATAGAATACGCCGGGATTCCCATGCTTGCCAAAACTCATGGACAGCCCGCATCACCTACCACATTGGGTAAGGAACTGGCTGTTTTTACCGAAAGGATAGAAAATGAATTAGATATACTAGACTCATTAAAAATTAAATGCAAATTTGGAGGAGCTACCGGCAACTTTAATGCGCATAAAGTCAGTTATCCTCATATCAACTGTCCTGAATTTCGTTCTAAGTTTACTAATCAATTGGGACTGAAGAGGTCAAAATACACTACTCAGATCTCCCATTATGATGACCATGCGGCTATTTTTCAGTCTCTGTCCAGAATTAATATCATATTGATAGATTTTTGCAGGGATGTGTGGACGTATATTTCTATGGAATATTTCAGGCAAAAAACAATTGAAGGGGAAGTAGGGTCTTCAGCTATGCCACACAAAGTAAATCCCATCGATTTTGAGAATGCAGAAGGTAATTTGGGTATGGCTAATTCCGTTTTTCACCATTTAGCAGAAAAACTGCCCATATCCCGATTGCAAAGAGACTTGACAGACTCTACTGTACTACGAAATGTTGGAGTCCCATTTGGCCATAGTCTTATTGCTTATAATTCTATTGTGAAAGGAATCAATAAATTATTGATAAACAGAACAGCATTGGCGAAAGATCTGGAGGACAATTGGGCTGTAGTTGCAGAAGCTATCCAAAATATTTTGCGTCGGGAAATGTTTCCTGAACATTATGAGATACTAAAGGAATTGACGAGAGGAAAAGACAAGATTACCAAAGAAAATATTCAGGATTTTATAAGAAAATTACCAATTGCAGAGACCATAAAACAGGAACTCATCCTGATTACCCCACATAATTATGTAGGATATTGGTAATCATTTCTACATTTATGGTAATTGATCATGCCTGAACAATTACCTTTTATTAATTGATAATTGTCATTTTTCCTTGGCCTACTGTTCCGCTTGCATTATCTATGTGATAGATATAGACCCCATTTGGAAGAAGCGATGTATCGAAATCAATAACAGTAGAGGTAATGTTTTTTTGAAAAACTATATGGCCCAGAATATCAAATATTTTTAATGTCTCTTTGCCTGATGGATATATTTCCTTTAGATAAAGCTGGTTATCGCCAGTAAGCAAGGTTGGGAAAATGGCAGGTCGGGAGATTCCAGCTATTTCAGTGCCGGATGACAACGGGATTGCATTAATTTCCAGATTATCAAAATAAAATCCGTCTCTTTGTTCATATTCATCCGTCACAATAGCGAACCTGATCCAAACTTTAGGGGCACCAATAAATAAAGAAAGGTCCATTTCTTCCTTTACCCATTCAGCCACCACCCCATCAAAAAGTGGGCTGCTGAATGACTGGTCCTGAGTGCCAAGGTTAGTGTACTTTCCACATAAAGGTATAAAATCCCGGTTGTCTTTTGATGCCAATACCTGGACATAATCATAATTATCCTCAATGTCCCATTTCGCATAAAAATGTAAAAGAGCATGTGACATATTGCTTAAATCTACCGGATTCTTAAGTGTAATGGATGCTTTGTACTTAGCTGGGTACAATCCGGATGGCGAATCTGTCATGGACAGTGGTGCGCTTACATATGAAGTCGAAGTGGTGTCCCATCCTGTGGAAATGTACATGTCTTTTAACTCGATGTCGTCTTTTAAAATAGTGACAAAAGGTCTGCGAACCCATGGTTTTTCGATGACTTTTTTGCTGATCATGCCACCGTTATCTATCAGAAGATCAAATTTTATTCCATCCATATAGCTAAATGACTGGTCGATATCCAGGTCAAAAGAAATAATGGCTTCCTTCCCAGCATCCAAAGACAGTTTTCTTTGCGGGATATGGACAGTCACTCCAGGATCCCGGGATATTAGATTGATTGACACTTCATCTTTTTTCAATCCTGCCCGTATTACTTTGACGGAAATCTTCTCATTATCGGGAGATAGATATAGCCCTTCATCGTTTTCTTCTGCATCGTAATAACTTAGTGTCAAAAGAGCGGCAGACAGATTAGTCCACATACATGATTTATTCAGATAATCTATGTCTCCCGGTGCCGGCCAGAATGATGGTCCAACTTCCGGAGTAAACGCCAAAATGCTGTTTTTTTCACTATTTTCGCCATACATCCATTCATCACTGTCTCCATTGACTGTATATCCTACAGTTTCAGGTCCTGTGCCAAAAGAAAAATTATTCTCTTTATTCATCACTTTTCCGATGGTCTTAAAAAACACAGACTCGTTTTCCGGAGCCAGTCCTGTTGAGGATGGTCGAATCAAGAAATTTCCGAATGTGTGGTAATTTACGGCAAACTTAAAATCATGGTCAATACAAAATGCCCTTATGGCTTTGGTCTCCGGTTCTGAAAACGGGGAGAGACCTCTGAATGTCAGAGAATTGGGGTTGGGTGATGAACCTATATCATCCTTGCCCCATGAATATCCATAATTTCTATTCAAATCAACACCAAATATGGCACCTGTCGTATCTCTCCATGCATTTTTTCGCCACAACCCACCCCCTTTGGGATAAGTTTTTTCATTGAGCAAATATCCGTCCGGATTAACACATGGAATAAAATATAATTGTGTTTGTTCAATTATTTTAGTGACAGTGGCATCTTTTCCGTAATTTTCGAGCAGGTACCACAAATAAAATATCATTTGTGAAAGACTATTTGGCTCTCTGGCATGATGCAAGGCGGTGTAAAGTACTTCAGGCTCTGATTCTTCGTCTGTATTTACATTATCTGAAACCTTTACGTAATATAAAGCATTTCCTTCGAAGGTAGTAAATCCGGATATTTTGTTTCTTACACTAATAATTTGTGGGTATCGGGCTGCCATAGTATCCAGAATGTCATACATTTCTTTAAGTGTGAAATATCCATTCATGCTACCGGCAGTATATTGTATCGGCGTACTATAATTATATGACGGTAATGACAACCCATAACATTTAGCTCTGGATTCTACGGGATTGCTATTGAACTGTGATGGTCTCATCTCTGAAGCGTAGTAGGAAGCAAACATCTTCCATCAATACTTCATATTCAAACCCAAGTTGGCGGAGTATTTTTAATTCCGAAATATTAAAATCACTGGTAAAAGATCTGTTTTTTATATAAAATCCATGATCTGTTTCGATCCCTGCCTTTGTCAGATCTATGAAATTTTTGCCAACCAGATTGACTCTTACTTTGTGGTACAGTGATTCGGGTAAATCTTGTGCTGAGACTTGAATAAATTGAATAGTAAGTATGAAAAGAAAAACAAACCTATACAACATCACGAAATGAAATTTAGTGCAAGTATAGGGAAAATTTAAAATGTATAAAATTTAAAATGAAGTAAGAAGAAATTCCAGAGACTAATATTTAATCTAACTTACATCAAAATCAGTAATATCAATAGGATCAATATTATATTCCAGAGTTGATCTTTGCCCTTTTCCATTTTGTTTTTTTAATGACCAATGGTCTGTCGAAGTGGTTTGCAGCCATAAATCATTTGATTTTCTGAACACCTGTATATTGAGATTAAATTCATTTTTCATCATTTGTTCAAAATCACTTACCGATTGCTCACTATCAATATAAAATTCCTTCTCTGTAAGGTCAGGACTAATTTGAGAAAGATGAGTCTGGTGACTTACCATGTCCTCTGATTTACTTCCTTCATTATTTTGATGATCTTTTTTATAAAATTCTAGTTTCAGATGGGGAAATCTGGAATTAAACTGGTCAAAAATATTTTGGACAGTTGAATGTTTCTGAATTTTCATGAATGATGAATTTGTGCTATTTTTTTTGCAGAAGTGTAGTCTTTTAAGGAATTTCCCATTGCAATTAATTATTTTTCAAGCTTAGGAATATCAGTAAAAGCAAGAATCATGAGATCATAGGTTGTAATGATACCAACCAGAAAATCATTTTCATCGACTACAGGCAAGGCTCTGAAGTAATTTTCGCGAAATACCTGAACACATTTACGAATTCGGTCATCCGGACTGACACTTATCACGTTGGTCTCCATGACATCTTTAGCCAGATTACTCGTAAGAAGGAATGTATTTTTTCGCAAACTTGCCGGCAGATTTAGTTTTGTTCCCCAGTCCATGAGTAATAAAATATCAGATTTGGAAATAATGCCTTTAAATTTATTATCATTTGAGACAACCGGGATATGGTGTATATTTTCTTTTTCGAAAATAATATTAACATCTTTGAGTATAGTATCAGGCTTTACAGTGATAAGTTCGTGGCTCATCACTTCTTTTACCTTCAGGCCTAACAAATCCATAGTATTCATGATTAGTCTTTTGAATTTATCCAACATTATTATTATAACAAATTTAATTGTTTATTGAGTCAGAATATATGACCTTGATCACTTTGAAGATTGATTAGTATCAATATTGCACTATTTAAATATATAGAGCAGCGCCTTTAAATTTTGATTTTTAAAAAAGTTGGTGCAGTTTTTGAATTATATAATTTCCAGACTAAAAAGCAAGGATGAAAACCATTAGCTGTCAATTTGAATATAAAATTTATGAATCTATAGAGGAACTCTCAGTTCCGGATAGAGAATTGATGCTAATGGCAGTTGAAGAGTTGAAAAATGCCTATGCACCATATTCTAACTTTCATGTCGGAGCAGCTGTCAGATTAAATGATCAGAGTGTATATATAGGTAGCAACCAGGAAAATGCATCTTATCCATTGTGTATGTGCGGTGAGAGAGTTGCCCTCTATAACGCAGCTGCGAATAAGCCTTTTGTTCCGATAGAATCATTGGCTATCACCATTAAAAATTTAAGTATGATCATTGATAAGCCTGTTTCTCCATGTGGTGCATGCAGGCAGGTCATATCGGAATATGAGTTTCGTCACCGGCAAGCCATCAGGATACTCCTAAAGTCGGACAATGATGAGGTGTATGTTATCAGTTCTGTAAATGACCTGCTTCCTTTGGGATTCAATGCATCATTTCTCTGAGGACTATTTCTCTCACTTTTTCGAGATCTTCGGCTGTATCTACTCCTATTGAATTATATTCTGTTTCAAAGCCATATATTGGGAAGCCATTTTGCATCCATCTGAGTTGCTCCAGGGACTCGGATTTTTCATATTCACTTTGTGGGAGTTTTGTAATTTTCAATAAAATGTCCTTTCTGAAACCATATATGCCTACATGTTTGAAATATGTTGCTTTCTCAAACCAATTTCTATACGGAAGATCTCGGCAAGCAGGTATAGCTTGTCGGCTGAAAAAAAGAACTTTGTCACAGTAATCCCTGACTATTTTGACAACACTGTAGTCAAAAAGTTCGGTATGATTTTTTATCCTGACACATTGAGTTCCAATAACTATTTCTCTGGATATCATAGCCTGAATCAGTTCATCTATCTGTTCAGGGTTGATAAGCGGTTCGTCACCCTGAAGATTTATAATGATGTCAGTATCCAACCTGGCAGCAACTTCTGCTATTCTGTCCGTTCCCGATAGATGATCTTTGGATGTCAGCATAACCCTGCCGCCGTGTTGCGTTACATGGTCAAATATGAGTGGATGATCTGTGGCTATGATTGTTTCATGAGCTAATTTAGATATCAATGCCTGGCGATAAACCCTCATGATCAGGCTTTGACCTAATATATCAGCAAGTGGCTTTTCAGGTAGTCTGGAAGATGACATTCTTGCAGGAATAATTATACTAATTTTCATTTCACTGTTTCAAATAAGTTTGACTAATGAATAAAATAAAAATAAAAAAATAAGCTTAAATATAATATATTATAAAAAAACATAATATATTTGACCCGTCATTTAATAATGATTACCCGATGAACCAGTTTATTTTCTCAAGCTTATCCAAGTGTAAAAGTACAATTTATTTGTTTCTTTTAGCTGCTTCTATAGTATCTGGCCAAAATAATCCCGACAACCTTTTTCTTTCTTCAGGATCTGAGATCGTCGTTGACGTTCTCCCTGGGAATGATATTTTTTATAGTCACCCTATTAAAAAAGGTATTAGTATTTACAATCTTGCCGAAGTTTTTCAATTGAAAGCAGATAATTTATTTGCATTTAATAAACTTAATCCCGCTCAGCCGATCAATGAAGGCAAGATTGTAAAAATACCTTTAAACAAAGACTATCTGATATTTGAAAAAGTAAAACTTAACAAGCTGCTGAAATATCTGCCGATTTTCTATAAAGTAAATAAGAGTGAGACTATTTACAGAATCAGCAAACAATATCTGGGAATAGAGACAAGTACATTGTTATTGCTTAATAATAAAAATTCAAATGATCTACGGGTCGGCGAAATGCTTTTAATCGGATGGTGGGCGGTTCCGGATAAGAATCTGAAAAGGAATCAAACGGTAAATAATACTCTAAGTCCCCTAATCATGCCATCATTAAAAAATGAAGATGTCGGGGAAACCGTGAAAGCTGATTCTTTAAAAAATATTAATAGTATTCCGATTGTAAAATATTATCTTTCTGATGTTGTAGGTTGGTGGGATAAAAATGCAAGTGGGTCAAAAAGCTACTATGTCTTGCACGATGAGGCTCGACCTGGTTCTACTATGGACATATACAATCCCATGTTCAGAAACCATATCAAAGCAAAAGTAATAGGCAAAATACCACAGGATACATATGGTCAGGATATCGGCATCATCATAAGCCCGGCTATAGCCAGAGATCTGGGCATACTTGATATCAGGTACATGGTAAATATAAAATATGAAAAATAAAGGAACGAAAATATGTTTTCCTTCTTACCTTTGAAGTGATATCACCCTGATATAACTTTCCTGATTTATGAATCAAAGACTCTATGCTGTTGTAGATATTGAAACTACGGGTGGATTAGCCCGCCGAGATCGGATTACTGAAATAGCAATTGTCATCTTCGATGGAAATACTATAGTTGACAGATGGGAATCCCTCATTAACCCTGAAAGATCTATTCCTTTTGAGATAACCAGAATAACCGGAATAACGGATGACATGGTTGTCGGTGCACCTAAATTTTATGAAGTTGCAAAAAAAGTAGTTGAAATGACTGAAAATGCCATTTTTGTGGCGCATAATGTTCGGTTTGACTATAGTTTTCTTAGAGAGGAGTTTGCTTCACTTGGATTCACTTTCACCAGAAGGCAACTTTGTACCGTGATACTCAGTAGAAAAGCTTTTCCTGGCCTTGGATCTTATAGTTTGGGTAATCTGATCAGGCATTTTGGAATAAAAGTAGAAAACAGACACCGGGCCATGGATGACGTTCTGGCCACAGTAGATATTCTTGCCAGAGCCTTATCCAATGAAGGAGGTCAGGTCAAGACAGACAACCTAGTAAAAGCGGGAATAGTGGCATCTCATCTTCCTAAAGATATATCATCAGAGAGAATTCGACAACTCCCGGATGCAGCAGGGGTTTACTATTTTTATAACATATACGGTCATGTAATATATGTAGGTAAGAGTATCAATATAAGAAAAAGAGTCATTCAGCATTTTGGTAATATTGATGGAAAAACGGATAAATTTATTTCCAAAGTATCGGACATTTCATTCGAGCTAACCGGATCAGAGCTTATTGCGATGCTCCTGGAGTCTGCTGAAATTAAATCTCTGCAACCTGAAATAAATAAAGCGCAGCGCAGCAAAGAGTATCCTTATTTTGTTCATCATTTTTTCAATAATCAAGGATATGTCACCTTTGAATGGGAAAAATCCAGTGTAAAATCAAGATCAAATAAAAATATTCTGAACCATTACAGTTCTAAGTCTTCAGCAAGAGGACACTTGTATGCTGTGACAGAGCAGTTTGCACTATGTTCAGGATTGACCGGACTTTACCAACCAGACGGAGGATGCTTTTATTATCAAACCGGAACCTGTGATGGTGCTTGCCAGAATATGGAAAATACCGAAACCTACAATGAGAGAGCAGAAGAAGCTATGCAGTTCCTAAAAAAGTCTTTTGATTCAAATTTTTTTATTCTTACAGAAGGCAAAGATATTGATGAGTACGGCGTTATACTTATCGAAGATGGTCATTATAAAGGATATGGCTATTTATCTGCATCAGATATCAAGTTTGGTGTTGATGAAATGAAAGAGTGTATTAAATATGCTCAGGTAAGCCCTGAGTCCAATCAAATCGTAATGACCTGGCTTGAAAAGCATCCTTCCACCAAAGTAATCGAATTTTGACAATTACATTGGAGTATTGGATAAATTAATTGTGCATTTATCATCTTATAGTCAGCATAAAGTCTTTAAAATTCTTTATGGAAAAGAGTGATATGTTCATAATTTTCTGGCACTATAAATGAAAACATTTTGGTTAAATTTTAATAAGCCAGAATCAAATTTCAATCTCCCGAAAAGTCAAAGTCGTTTTGCTATAAGAAAGCATGAAGAAAGGGAAGTGTAACCGTATCTTTTATAAATAGAAATCCTTAACTAAGCTATCGTTACTCAGTTGAATAGTAGTTTAACATAATATTAATTTGGGAAGCATTGACCTTATAATACCTGATTTCAAAACATATAAGAGGACGACGATTTCTATTAGAATAGAGTGTTCACTGACTGGTCTCCAGGTAAATACAATTTGGTATAATTATTGCATTATTAATTTTTATTATATGTAAGGTGCTTTTATAAGGCATTTAATGATTTATAATAAAAATTAATATAAAATATCCTTGAAATTTAGCAGGCATATATTTTTACTGGTCTTATCAGCATTTACTGCACTTTTTTCCTTAACGCCGGAGGAAAGTGCGCTGTCTCCACAGGGAATTACTGTAATTGCAGGAAATGACAGAACAATGTGCCTGAATCAGAGCCTGGTGTTATCTTCTCTGGGAGCTACAATAAGTGGTGATGTTACAGACGGTACCTGGATAAGCCTCGGGGATGGATTATTTCAACCAGGCAATCTTTCGACAGTTCGATATTCTGCGGCTCAACAAAATAATATTACCTATGTTCCGGGCACAGACGATAAAACCATCAGAGGTTTTTATCGGTTGATGCTTATATCAGATGATGGAAATGGGAATGAGAAAAAGACAGCAGAAGTAAAGATTACATTTCAGACGGCTCCACCACTTTTCTGCAATTCAAATATCAATATTTCATTGAATGAAAATTGCATCCAGGTTGTCGATGCATCCATGCTGCAATCAAATCCGGTTCCTCCACTTAGCAATTACACAATCTCGATTTATGATTCATCAGGGAAGTTAATTCCGAATAATACTTTGACAAGGGACCATATTGATAAGGAGATCACTTATAAACTGGGGCATCAGTGCACTGCAAATTATTGCTGGGGAAAATTTGTAGTTCAGGATTATTATCCGCCAGTCTTCGCCTGTAGAAATGATACAATATTGTGCACTAAAGCCACAGTACCTGAAAGCGTAGGTTTCCCAATTCCGATCGGCGCTAAAATTGATACATTAATTAACAACATTTATACTGTAAGCAATTGGGATCAATGCAGTAAGGTGACGCTCGAATATAAAGATGAAATAATAAAAGCGAATTGTGCAAAGGACGAAGACAGAACTATTGTCAGGAAATGGAAAGCCACTGACGCAAAAGGTAATTCTTCTACTTGTGATCAGAAGATAGTTATAAAAAGAATACCGTTGGCGGCAGTCATCTTTCCGCCGCACTACGATGGAAATGACAAGCCGGCATTCGAATGTGGTGATAAATTTCCTGTGTTCAGCAATGGTCATCCATCAACAGACACAACCGGATTTCCGATTATAGGGAATTGTAGCAATCTACAGTTCAATATGACAGATGTAAGGTTTGATTTGTGCGGTAAGACATTCAAAATTGCCAGATCGTGGTTTGTTATAGATTGGTGTACATCAGAGAGCATTACCAGAAATCAAATAATCATGATTAAGGACAGTAAAGGGCCACAAATGATGTGTTTGGATACTTTAAGACTGGAAGCGGGTGCTTATTTCTGCAAATCTGGCCTGTCGGAGATTCCGCAATTATCCAAAATTCTGGATTGCAACCAGTACACATTACAATATGAACTTAAAGACAGAAATGGATTTGCTTCAAACCAATTCATAAAATATCAACAACAAAAATACTATTTGGATGAGCTCCCTGTTGGGATATTTTATCTTGCATATATAGCTACTGATCTATGTAATAACACATCCACATGCAGTACAGTCATACAGGTCAAAGATAATATAGCACCTAATGTAGTATGCAAACAGACCATAAAAGTATCTTTAGATGGTACCGGAAGGGCCCGGGTAATGGCTAATAGTTTTGATAATGGAAGCAACGACAATTGTGGAATTGCAGCCTTTAGTGTGCGTAAAATGAACGACAAATGTGGTTTCGGGACGGCTTTTGGAGCTTATGTAGATTTTTGCTGTGACGAGATAGGGACTACGATTATGGTAGCTATGGAGTAACTGATATTTACGGCAATAAGAATACCTGCATGGTGGAAGTCAATGTTGAAGATAAACTCAGGCCTGTCATCACTTGCCCTCCAAATATTACTTTAACGTGTACGGACAACTACGACCTTAAAAATCTGGATATCTTTGGCAAAGTAGTGACAAAGTCTGCAGATATAAAAAACGTTCTGGTATATAACTATTATCATAATGGAATAGCAGGTAAAGATGGATTGGCTACAGATAATTGCAGTGTCACCGTAAATCAATCATACATAGTTGATATCAAATGCTTCACAGGTACTATAAAACGCAAATTTGTAGCTACCGATGCCAGTGGGTTAAAAGATTCATGTACTCAAACCATAACGATTGCCAACCCAAATCCATTTAATGGTAATGATACCCTCCAATTGAAATGGCCTCAAAATTTTGAATCTGAAGGCTGTAAATCTACTGGCACAAGTCCTGATATAACAGGCTCACCAATTTTTAATAACACATCTTGCGGAACTATTGCTGCAACTTTTGAAGATACTCCTTTTTATATTGCTGACGGAGCATGTGTTAAGATCATCCGACGATGGACCGTGGTAGATTGGTGTCAGTTTACCGGACTTAACAACATAGGAAAGTGGGGCCCTTATATTCAATTAATTAAACTCCACAACACAGACAAACCTGAATTCACCTCCATATGCAAAGACACAGTATTCTGCTCATATGACAATAAATGTAAGACTGGTTGGGTTCAGCTTTCTCAGAGTGCAAATGACTCATGCACAGCCATTTCTGATCTTATCTGGAAATATGAATTAGATCTGAACAATGATGGTACAATTGATTCCACAGGTACAAAAAATGATTTTGCGGGAGACTTACCTATGGGTTCGCATAAAATAACATGGCGGGTAGATGACCAATGCGGTAATTTTAATACCTGTACGTTTTATTTTAAAGTAAAAGATTGTAAAAAACCAACGCCGTACTGCCTTACTTCAGTGACTACATCACTTATGCAAACTACGGGTAATATTGAAATTTGGGCAAAAGATTTTGACAATGGAAGCTCTGACAATTGTACAGAGTATAGTCAACTACTGTTTACATTTGACGGGGAATTACCCGTAGATTCTATGCAGAGTAAAGTGCACTATTTTAAAGGCAAAGGAATCTTGAGTAATGAAACAGAATATAAATCGGGATTGTCCCAAAAATGGACTCCATTGACAAAAAGCTCCGGGAAGTATTTGGATTGTAAAAATATACCTGATGGTAAATCAGCAAAAATACCACTCAAAATGACCATCACCGATCTGGTCGGAAATCAGGATTTTTGTACTGTAGAACTGATTCTTCAGGATAATGCAGACCTCTGTCCGGATGTGGTCAACCAAGTGATGGTGACAGGTAAGGTGTCAACTGAAAACTACAGGATTCCGCTAAATACAGAGATAAAATATGAAGCAGTTGAAATTCAAGGAAGTAAACTGATCAATAATATTAATGGACAATATCAGCTGGATAAGTTGCCCGTAGGCAAAGCTTATACTATTACCCCATATCTTAACAGTGACCCATTGGAAGGAGTGTCAACTTTGGATCTGATCCTGATACAAAGACATATTCTAGGTTTAAATCCATTTGACAGCCCATACAAGGTATTGGCTGCAGATGTCAACAGCTCGGCAACAGTTACAGCTGCGGATTTGGTGGAACTAAGAAAGCTGATTTTAGGTGTTACCGATAAATTTCCAAAAGATTTGCCTTCATGGATATTTGTAAGCAAGAAAAATGGCCTTCCTGAACCGGAAAATCCATTTCTGTATGTCAATAAAATTGAAACAGGTATCCTTGGATCTGATATGATAGATGCAGATTTTATGGCTGTAAAAGTAGGCGATGTTAACCTCTCTGCTTATAATTTTAGCGACCCGGATGTAGAAAACCGAAATAAAGATGGTGATACATTCACCATCTTTGTTGAGGAAGAACAGATTGATGGCCAAAGAGTATTGACTTTTAGAGCAGGACAAGACATTCGTTTGAGTGGGTATCAGTTATTTTTGCAATGCCAGAGCGCTGACCATAAGTTAACTAAAATTGAAACGAAGACAACCAGGACGCTCGAAAATACAGAATTGTATGTGAAAGATGACCGACTTCGGATGATTGGGTATGACTCCAAAAGTGCATATTTGAAAAAGGGAGAAATCATTGCGGTTTTAGGTATGACAGATTTTATTGATATTGCCAGAATTAAATTGGAATCATTCAGAAATTCAGAAATTTACAGCGATGATCGGGCAATAAATATAAAACTTGCTTCTAAGCTAAAGTCCCCATTGGCTTTTCAGACATTCAGGCTTCTTACGAACCCTGTTACAAGCATCCTTACCCTCAATTCAGATATAATTGATTCAGAAGCCATGATTCAGTTCACTATAGTAAATACTCGGGGAGAAGAATTGTCTTCAGGAAATTTTCAAAATTCTTCGGATATAATTATACCTCTTAGTGCTGGCTTATCGCCTGGAATCTATTATCTGCAATTACACCACAACGGTTTCTCTCAAACACTAAAATTTATCCGAATCAGATAGTCTGGTGCTGCTGTGATTATCAGGTTTAATTATGCTTAGTTTATTCTTCTATCCCTTAGTAAGATTACAATCTCCATTTCGTCTGTTGGATCATTGATTTCATTTGTTTTTGCATATGAATAAGCCTTAACATATCAGGACAGTTTTGCTCTTATATTAATCTGATATATAGTAAATTATACGTTAATTATTTTTTGATTGTATTTTAATGATCAGATATTCAATTAATTATATCATTATTTATATTAATATTTGATCAGGGTATTGCCGTTAAATAATTAAAAAAAAAATAAAAAAAAAATTCTAACCTATCTGATTGATAAGATAAGGATTAAATATTATCTAAAAAATTAATGTAAGCATCATATTAAATATACACATAATGCAACATTGAGTTTGGTCTGAAATTTGGATTTGTATTATTGTAATCAGTCAAAATTTATCAGCCTGTCATGAGAATGATAAACAAACACAGATTGCTGTAAACCAAAAAATACACAAAATAATTGCGGTATTGCCTGTAGAGGCAGTACCGGATATTATAGAGTTTTTTTAAGCAATTACGAATTTTACAAAATCCATCAATCGATGAAGAACCCATTACTTACACATTTTTACGGCTTGGTCAGAGATCGGAGCCATTGGTCAAAACTGACTTGTTTAGTACTTATGGTAGTGCTGTCCACAGTAATGAAGGCTCAGGTGCCTGTGATTACCAAAACAGAGTGTTATTGTCTCAATAACGCTACTACAAATGCTAACGGACAGTATCTTGATACTATCTTTATTACCGGAACGCCCGGGCAGACATGGAGGTTACTTACTACCAGTTTGTCTGCATTTTATCACCCGTCTTCCCTACCGCCCCCGACTTTGCCTATCCTTTATCTGAATAATACCAATATTCCGGAGACAAACCCCGGGATTTCCGGCATTTACAGGATAGCGGGAAAAAGAGTGTCCGGAGTTCCATGGTCAGTCCAGGTAAAGAATATGAACACGAATCAGGTGATAAGTGTCACCAGTTCGCAAGCTTGTTCCTACCCTAACTTTACTATTGCCGGAGATGAAGATGTATGTAAGAATACCGTGGAAACATACTCCATACCCGGGGGTGGTATTTACAGTAATCTTACATGGTTTCTGTCAGGCGGGGCCACATCTGTAGCGCCACCATTGCCTTCAAGCGGTAATACAAGTATCAATGTTACCTGGGGACCTACTGCCGGGAGGTACACACTTAGAGTAACCGGTCAAAACAAGTCTTATTCCGGTCAGTCTTTGGGATGTGGATTTGATATTGCCAGACCTGTTGATATAGAAGACATAGCAGATTTTACAACAATTCGAGGTGATTATGGAAATTGTGTGGGCTCCACAGAAGTTTATAAAATTGATGCCCCATTGGCTCAATTGACTGGAGTAGTCTGGACCATTACGACCATTTCCGGACCCGTAATGACATCGCCGGTTTCTCCAGTAGGAGGTGAAGGTAGCAATCAAAGAACCATAACCTGGCCGGCAACTGCGGGCTTGTATGATTTGACTGTGACAGGAACTTTTATACTTCTAAATGATCCTTCCACAAATGCAGATGACAACCCTTGTCCCTTTACAAACACCATGCGTGTCAGAATTGTCGATGAAGCTACTCCGGCATTAGCATGTCAGAATCTGGTGAACATTTCCATGAATCCGAGCTGTGAATTATATTTTACAGCCAGTCAATTTCTGGAAGGGCAGTTATATTCTGATACTTCTTATGACATCATCATTAGAGATATTGCTACAAATACCATCATCCCAACAGGTACTTTGGGGTATGCCTATATAGGCAAAACACTGGAAGTCAGAGTAGTACACGAATGTAGCGGTAACTCATGCTGGGGATACGTCAAAGTAGAGGATAAATCGATTCCGAACCTCGTATGCCCACCTGACGTAACTATAAATTGTAATCAAATAAACAATATGGCTATAACAGGATTTCCGGTGATGCCATTGGGTATAATAAGAACACTTGTTGATAGTTTGCAAAATATATGGACAGTTACTGGTTTTGATCGATGTAGCGTTGTGACTCTATCGTTTACTGATCTGGCGGTCACATCATGTGTCGGGCCATACAGTTCAGTTATTACCAGAACATGTAAAGTAGTGGATAATTCCGGAAATTCATCGTCTTGTAACCAAACCATCAGTGTAAATGCGGCATCAATAAATGACGTCTTGTTCCCTCCGAACTGGGATGATATAACAGGGCCCAATCCATCATTGGAAGCTTGTGGTTCCTGGCCTAAAATCCCATACGTCTTTAATGGTGTAAAACAATTGGACTCAGTACCAGATCCTGCGTTTACAGGCAATCCGTTAGGAATTCTATGCCTTAAAGCACACGTTACCTATACTGACAGAAAGGTACTCATTTGCAATAATAATGATGTGACATACAAATTATATAGAAAATGGACCATATTTAATCATTGCACAGGTAAAGATACATCACAGATACAACTGATAGCCGTGATGGATAATCAGCCACCTGCTGTAACTTGTCCGGCGGATATAACAGGGCAACCTAATGGTGGAACCATCAACCCTGCTGCTGTAATTATGACTAAACCATATCAATGTAGTGGTGATTGGGACGTTTTGCCTCCGATAGCCATTTATGAATGTTCAGGTTACACCTGGGATGTTGAGTTTCTTTTGGCTGATAATACAGGTAAAGCACCGGCAGACGGTGCGTATGTAAAATCAAAAGGAAGTACAGTCTTACAAGGCTTAAAACCTGAATATGCGCACAGCATTGATCAGAATGCCAGACCGTTTAAAATAGTAAACCTTCCTACAGGACGAACATGGATCAGATATACAATTACAGATGCTTGTGGCAATTTTTCATATTGCTTCACGGAAATTGATGTCATCGACAATCAGCCTCCAGTGCCTGTATGTTCCAGAAACAGCATTGTAGCATTGAGTTCCAATGGAGTTGGCCTAGTGGGAGTCCAGACTTTTGATGATGGCAGTCACGACAATTGTGGTATTGCTTGCATGAAGATAAGGAGAATGGATGTTCCAGTTACTTGGGAGAGTCTGCCTTGTAACAACAAACTTGCATTCACATGTAGTGATATCAATAAAACAATTATGGTTGAATTGGGAGTATGGGACGCAAGTGGTGCATTTAATTCCTGTATGGTTGAAGCCAAAGTTCAGGATAATATTTTCCCGGTATTGACCATCCCGGTTGATATGAGTGCAAGTTGTACAGAAAACTTTACTTCCTTAACCAGATTTGGAGTTGCCACTGTCACTGACAATTGTGGTGCAAGGATTGATACTATAAGACAAGATTCATTAAACGAATGTGGAATAGGAATTATAAAGAGAACATTTGTGGCAAGAGATACTTTTGGCAATACTGTCAGACAAACACAAACCATAAATGTAATTAATTCTAACCCATTGGTGAGTGGCGACATAAACTGGGGTACATCCATTGTACAGGTGACAAACAGATGCCTCACCAAAGTTACACCGGAAGATCTGGGCATACCAAGACCAAGTGTATTCAGCTTTGCAGAATCTAAATGTAAGAAAGTTGCCTTTAATTATGAGGATACTGAATTTGGTTTCGGGGATGGTGTATGTAAAAAAATCCTGAGAACATGGACTGCCATTGATTGGTGTCAGAAGACTGCCTCATCAGCACCGTCTGTAGGAGTATTTACATTTACTCAGCTCATTATGATCATAAACAATGTACCTCCTACGATTACTTCAGGATGTAATCCTGCGGACCTTAAAATTACTTCCGAAGGAACCTGTCAATCCAGGGTAGGTGTGAGAGCAAAGGCAACCACATTTCCCGCTAATTGCCCTTCCAAGTCGTTGACATGGTCTTATGATATAGATTTTGGTAACGATGGCGTTGTAGATTTAGTAAATCAACCGGGCGATACCATTAGTGTATTGCTTAATTATGGCCCACATAAAATTACCTGGTATGCCAAAGACGGCTGCGGTAATATAGGGACGTGCTCGAATACATTTACATTGAGAGATGAAAAGAAACCCACCCCTGTCTGTATAACTGAATTGGTTACGGTAATTATGCCTGTATCAAGAGAGGTGGCTATATGGGCTTCCGAATACGGCAAAGGATTTACTGATAACTGTTCCGTAGGTAGTCAGATATCAGCTTCTTTCTCACCAACAAACAGAAGTGACATATCGAGAATAATCAGATGTTCTGATTTGAAAGGCAGATTGTTTGTTGATACTACGTTCAATGTATATGCAATTGATGCTGCGGGAAACAGCGATTTCTGTACTGTGAAATTAAGGGTTCAATCCAATGATAATTCATGCTTACCTTCTAATACTACACTTGGACTTAAGGGTTCAATTTATAGAGAAACCGATGACATGGTACAGGATGTCAAAGTTGAATTAAGATCTCAGCAGGTTGAATTTCCAAAAACTGCGATAACCGGTTACAATGGTAAGTGGAATATGGAAGGCCTGAAAATGGACATGGATTATTCAGTAAATCCGGGCAAAAACGACGATCCTCTGAATGGAGTTTCTACACTGGATTTAGTGATGATACAAAGACATATTCTGGGTATCTCAGAACTGGATTCTCCTTATAAACTGATCGCCGCTGATGTCAATAATTCACAGAAGATTACGGCAGCTGATATAGTAGAACTGAGAAAACTCATTCTGGGCATTAAAACTGAGTTTAGTAACAACACCAGTTGGAGATTTGTAGATGTGGCATACCAGTTTCCAGATATGAAGAATCCATTCCCATATACAGAAAACATTTACATGTCTAAAACCAACCATGATGTGACAGGTTTGGATTTCATAGCAGTAAAGGTAGGTGATGTCAACGGAACGGCTATTAAAAATTCAAATTCAGAAATAGAAACCAAGCTAAGAAACGTGCTGAAACTTGAAACTGAAAAAGTCAGTGGAAGTAAAGGTGATATAGTCTCAATAGCTATTTCATCAGATGAAATTCAACAACTGGCCGGTATTCAAATGACCCTTGGAATTGATAAGTCTGTTGCTGAACTCATAAGTCTTAGATCCGAAGTTCTGAATCTGAATGATGAAAACCTTGGGTTTAGAAACCTTTCTGACGGATTGATTCATTTAAGTTGGAATGACAGAAATCCGGTGACGATAAATAATCAATTAATGACGCTTACATTCAGATTAATCAGTGATGCCAAAGATAAAAATCTGGTAAGACTTGAAAATTCTTATCTGAGTCCTGAAGCATACACGCAGGATGGCAACGTAATTACTACATCAGGACTGACTCTACAGGCTGTGAACAAAAGCGCCGGTCAGTCAGACCAGTTTGAGTTATTCCAGAACGTTCCGAATCCATTTAATGCTTCTACAGTCATAGGCTTCAATTTGCCTAAATCTGATGAAGTCACTTTGAAAATATTTGATGTAACGGGAAAAATGGTATATCAGACGAAGAGTCAGTTTTCTAAAGGATATAATACATTCAACGTAGATGCACATGCACTCAACCTGAGTGGGGTATTATACTATCAGATAGAAACTGACAAGGACGCTGCCACACGTAAAATGATAATTATAAAATAATCAAAGAATTAATAAGGATGCAAGCCGGAGGAAGACGAAATAATCCGGCTTGCAACCTAACCACCCTTTTCGATCATGAAACACAACCGATTAAATAATAAATTAAAAATTTGTACAATGGAAAGACCCATATTTACACAAGGCACTTTTCTGAAAAAATGTTCAGAAAACTTAAGAGCGATCGTACGGGCATTCTCAATTGTTTTAACCATATCTCTCATATCTTTTAACGGTCAGGCGCAAGTAAATTGTAACACAATTCTGGCATGTAATAATTCAGTTCAGATTTCGCTGGACAATGATTGTAATATGACAATCGATCCGTACATGATGATTCAAACCCCTACATATGCTGCTGATAGCTTTGATGTAGAGGCAAAATTACCCAATGGCACTGATTTGCCGCAATTCACCATAGGATTTGATACCAGAAACAGACCTATCAGAAGAGTGGAGATCAACAGAACCAACATAGGAATGATCCTCCAGGTAAAAGTGTCGCTAAGAGGCTGTTCAAACTCCTGTTGGGGTACAGCAAAAATAGAAGACAAACTTCCACCTGAAATATCCAGCTGCCCATGTGAGCAAAGGATTACTACCTTCTCAGGTAATGTATCAACTCCTGATCCTGATTTTGACAGGCCATTTCAATGCCCGGTTGTTACTTCAGAACTTGGGGTGAGTTATAAGTTGCACAATTTTGCAGTGGACGTGACTGGTATTGTCGATATCAGTCTTCCAACAACAGCTGTTAAATTTTCTCTTTATGCCACGACTTTCAATCCATTGCTTCCTTGTAATAATGCCATTGCAACTAATGTCAACAGTTTCTCCAGCAGCCTTTCTGCCGGTACTAACTATATCATGGTAGTGAGTAGTACAGTGGCAGGAATTCCTTTGGGGGGAGATGATTATGTGGTATATTTAGACAGCAGAGTGGGAAATATTAAATCTTCCGTTGCTGCTTCAGTTTGCACTTTTGCTTGCGGTAGCGAATCCGGCATTCTGGCAGATACAATTTCTAACAGACCGGTTTTTCTGGATGCATGTAGCGGAGCAGCATGGACTCCGACAACTACCGGAGCCGGAACCATAAATTTCAATAATTCCAATATAGTATTGAAGGGAGGAAGCTCAGGAGCAAGCACAGGTGTAGTAGTAGGGGCTCAGATTTGTTTTACATCTGCGGTTAATCAGACTATAACATTTGACTGGGCGACAACTATGTTGCCTAATATTTCAACCGATTCTGTATTCTACACTGTCAATGGGGTGCCAACTGTCTTATCAACATCCCTGACTTCAGGGGCAAATGTTTCAGTTTTCATTCCTGCCGGTGGTGTGTTTTGCTTTAAAGTAAATACAGAAAATGCAGCACCCGACAATACGTTGACTGTATCAAATATAAAGGTACTTCCACCATCGCCTGCACTGACATACACAAAAAGAGATTCAGTAATTTCCCTATTATGTAACGAAAGATACGGGAAAATAATCATAAGAAAGTGGACCGCTGCAGATCCAAGTGGCAATGTCTCTTTAGTAAAAACACAGTATCTTTATGTTAAGAGAGGAAGTGTGGATGATGTACAGTGTCCTCCTATATGGGAATTAAATTGTAATGATAGTTACGTTAAACTTGAAAATGGAGCACCGAAACCAACATCACAATTCTCTCCAACAGGCATAGGATGTGAAAATATGCAGGTATTCTATGATGACATCGTGTTTCCGGTTTGTGGATCTGGTGTCAAAGTTTCAAGGCAATGGACTATTATAGATTGGTGTACAGGAAGAGAAAAAATTTGTAGTCAGGAAATCTTAGTCAAGGATAATATTGATCCCGCATATACTTGCCCAGTGTTACCAAGCATATCCACTGATCCCAATAAGTGTACTGCGACATGGCAAGTAACGCCTCCGGCAGCTACAGACTGTTCCAGAATGACATGGGATGTTTATTTCAGTAAAGATAGCGTCGTATTTGTAAAACAAAATGGGGCAACAAAAATCACTGGGGATTCTCCTCCATACGCAGCCACCATAGGTACGATAAATCCTCCATTCATTATTGAGGGATTGCCATTGGGTAAGACCTGGATAAAATATGTTGTTCGGGATACTTGTAAGAATTTTAAAGAATGTATTACTTCTATTACCGTTGTGGATCGTATAGCACCGACTGCTATCTGCCAGGATGAGACCATCGTTTCCATTGATGATTTGGGATGGGGTGTACTGAAGGCACAGTCTCTTAATAATTATAGTAATGATAATTGTGATGTAAATCTAAGATTTGAAGTGAGACGTAAGTCCACAACATGTCCGGGATACGCATCTGACACAATATTTAAGCCGGAGATAAGATTCTGTTGCTCAGATGTGACCATCCCCGAGTCATATATTGCTGTGGTATTGCGGGTTTATGATTCTGCAAATAATTATAATGAATGCGAAACTGTGGTAAAAGTACAAAATAAACGACCACCGTCTATCAATTGTAGCAATATTCCGGTTTATTCCATGCAGTGTGGTGATCCTAATATTGCTGCCTGGATAGCTGGGATAGCACCTTACGATACAAAGCCTTTAACTACCGGAGTTTGTTCTAATCTGCAGGTTGCAAGTAGGATTTTACCTTATACGTTAAATACAAAATGCAATACTGGAACCATCACGAGAATGTGGTACTTATTATCAGATACCACGCAGCGATGCTTTAATACTTTAACTATCATTCCTACTGTGTTCAATGCTTCTAGTGTAACATTCAGAGGTGATACTACATTAGCTACCTGTGATCTCGGTAAAGCTACTCCAGATTTATTAAATAACAAACCTGTTGTTTCTAACCTTGGATGCAGAGATATTGGATTATCTTTTACAGATCAGGTATTCAGAGATGTGCCGGGAGCATGCGTAAAAATATTAAGGACGTGGAGGGTTATCGACTGGTGCAGTTATGCTACCACACCATATATAGCCGAGCAAACTCAGAAAATCCTTCTGACAGGCAGTGGAGGTGCAGTATTTCCTGGAGGTTGCAACAACAGGACTCTAACAGCAGATGAAGGAAAATGTGACAAAGTAGTTACACTTTCTGTAAGCCCGCAAGATGATTGTACTGACGAAGAACAATGGAAATATTCATGGTCTCTTGACCTGTATAAAGACAATGTCATAGATGACAATGGAATAACCAAAAGTACCACACAAACTCTTCCAAGTGGAGTACATCGCATATCTTTCACCGTGACAAACATTTGTGGCACAAAATCGACTTGTGCGTATGATATTACTATACTCTCAAACAAAAAACCAACTCCCGTCTGTTTTGGCGAATTGGTATGGGTCATGGATCCATCCGGATCTGTGGTAGTCTGGGCAAGTGATTTTATTCAATCTACCAGTACCAATATATGTGGAAGAATAGCAGATTTCGATTATTATGTATTTAAAGCGACTGATACAAATATCAGTTTTACAACTGCAAATCAATCTATCAGACTCAGATGCGGTACAGACATACCTAATGGACAGGTGAACAGGATTCCAATGAAAGTATATGTTAGAGACAGGTTGACCGGTCTATCAGACTTTTGCAATGTGGTTTTGATACTTCAGGACTCTCCATTGACGGATGCATGCCCGGATGTCCCGGCGTTACTTCCTTCAGTAGGTGGAAAAATTTCTACTGAAAGCAAAGAAGGGATAAACAATATCGAGGTAGCATTGAAAAATATGAGCACTTCTAATGAAATTAAGGCAATGACACAAAATGAGGGTGAATACAGATTAAATGGAGTTGATGTGTTTGATCCAAAATCCATAGGTGCTTATAAGAATAATGACGTACTGAATGGAGTGTCCACACTGGATTTAGTTTTAATTCAAAGGCATATTTTAGGTATTCAGACGATAGATTCACCATACAAACTTTTGGCAGCTGATATCAATAATTCAAAATCAATATCTGCTGGTGACCTTGTTGCCCTTAGGAAAGTGGTGTTGGGCGTGACCAATGAGTTTGAAAATAATACTTCATGGAGGTTTGTTCCTTCATCATATGTATTTTCAGATCCTGCATATCCATTTGATTTTCCAGAAAAGATCAATCTGGACTCCATTTTTGAAGACAAAAACAATGTCAACTTTACAGCTATTAAAATTGGAGATGTCAATGGAAGCGTAGTGGCTAATGTGGACGGTTCATCAACGGAAAAAAGATCTGGAAAAGCAGTTTTTGCATCTGATCAAAAATCGTTCGGCAATGGAGATGTTGTAAAATATGAAATAAAAGCCAGTGAAAATATGGACATCCTCGGAACGCAATTCGGACTGGAATTTAATGCAGACCAGCTATTGTTTACAGGAATAATCGGTGGAGCTTTTGACATAAAACCACAACACTTTAACCCATTCCTTGCATCAAATGGTAAATTGAGTTTCAGTTATGATATTCCGAATGGGGTGTCACTAAATGCGGAAGACGTATTATTTACTATAGAATTTAAAGCTAAATCAGCGGGCAATACTTCAAACATAAAAATAGACCAAAGCACTCTCCGTCCTGAATTATATGAAATAGATGCAACAGTTCGACCATTATTTTTGCAAAACAGAGATAAAACGGGAGCAGGTGCTCAAAATGTATTATTCCAGAACGAGCCTAATCCGTTTAAGGATTTTACAAATATTTCATTTGAACTCGCTAAGGCTTCTGATGCAACTATTAGAATATTGGATTTGACCGGTAAGATGGTTTACTCTCAGAAGGGCAAGTATGAAAAAGGGTTTAATACAATAATGATAAACAATTCACAGCTGAATAAAGCAGGAATTTATTACTACCAGATTGAAGCAGGTGAATTTTCTTCTACAAAAAAGATGATTTTAATCGAGTAATGTGTTTATAAAAATGATTCTGGGTTTTTTGACCGGATATGGCAACATATCCGGTTTTTTTGTTTAAAACAGGCACAGTTTTATTTTCTAAAATTATGATATCGATTTTTGAAAATACATGTGAGCAATGAATATTTTATTTATTTCAAGTGATGTGGGTTTTTGAATTATTAATCTCATTCATTCTATTGAAAAAAAAGTACATTTGAGACAGGATTTCTCTTTATGAAGGCATTTATAATAAACACAACACATGAATATCCGGTAAAAATTTCTGTTCCTTTTCCTGTACTAAAGGAAAATGAAGTATATCTGAAATTGACTGCTTCATCGCTCAATCACAGAGATTTATGGATTACAAAAGGGTTATACCCGGGTATTCGGATAGGAGCAATTATGGGCTCAGATGGATGTGGCATGATCGATGATAAAGCTTATATTATAAATCCTGGCTTGGATTGGGGTGAGTTGCAATCACATCAATCAAGCGCCTTTAGAGTTTTAGGCGTCCCTGATGATGGTACTTTTGGTCAGTTTATAGCTATAAACAAGAAATATTTATTCCCTAAGCCGGAACATTTATCACATGCAGAAGCAGCATCATTGCCCTTAGCAGGTGTAACTGCATTCAGGGCACTCATTAAGAAAGCCTGCGTTTGTCCGGGTGATAAAGTACTCATTACAGGTATCGGGGGAGGAGTAGCATTATTTGCGATGCAATTTGCATTGGCTATGGGGTGCTATGTGGTGGTATCTTCGTCCAATGACTTAAAAATAGCAGAAGCCATAAATCTTGGTGCGAATGCAGGTTATTTGTACACTAATCCTGACTGGGCTAAAAATTTGATAGCTGACATCGGCGGCGTTGACATTATAATTGATGGTGCGTGTGGGGATGGATTTGAAAAACTTATAAAAGTTTGCAATCCTGGCGGTAGAATTGTTTTTTATGGTGCTACAGCAGGAAAGATTGAAAATATTAACCCCCAGTCGATTTTTTGGAGGCAGATATCTATAATGGGTACTACTATGGGTTCACAAGAGGATTTTTCAGAAATGGTTGATTTTGTAAATAACCATAAAATTTCTCCTATGATATACAAGACCCTGGATTTTGAGGAGATTGCAAAAGGATTTGAAATAATGGAATCAGGTAGTCAGTTTGGGAAAATCGTTTTCAGTTATACTGACTGACATGATTAACTATACCTATCAATATCACCTTCTGTAGTGATGGTGGTAATCTGAAATGCTGGCATTTATTACTTCGTAAGCCGCATTCTTACCATAAACTTCATCTATGATGCAGGTCGGTTGTTTGTCAGGCATTTGCTTATATGTAAGAAAGTAATGCTTTAGTCGGTTGATGATAGTAACAGGAACATCATTTATATCAGTCCACAAACCGTAAATATCGTCATTTTTAAGTACGGCTATAATTTTGTCATCTGCCTCATTATCATCTATCAACCTGAATCCACCAATAGGAATGGCTTTTACGAGGATATCACCATGTGTTATCTCCCTTTCAGTCAATACAAGTATATCGAGCGGGTCGCCGTCACCTTTTATACCAGTTCTGCCAGTAGATGCCATGTTCAATATTGCAACATCTTCTGCACAATAAGTCTGTGGTATAAACCCATAAAGAGCCGGCACTATATTGCTGAATTTTTGAGGTCTGTCCACTTTCAGATACCCGGAATGTTTATCTATTTCATATTTTACCGTGTCACTCGGTATAATTTCAATAAATGCAGTCACCATTTCCGGAGCTTCAGAGCCGATATCTACACCATGCCAGGGGTGCAGTTTATATATATTTGTAGTCATAACTTTTACTGTATTTTCCTTTTCAGAAGGCAAAGATATGGTAATACTGATGTTTATAAGTTTATAAAATGTTAAGTTTACTTTATATCTTTGCTATATTAATCAATTCAAAAGTGAATGAAAATATATACTAAGACCGGGGATACCGGTACGACCGGTCTATATGGCGGAAAAAGGGTTTTGAAAGATGATATAAGAATAGAAGCTTATGGTTCTGTTGACGAACTCAATTCCTTTATAGGCCTGTTGAATACCACATTTCATGAAGCAACACAAAATTATTTTTTGACAGAAGTTCAGAAAAGACTCTTTACCATTGGATCCAATCTGGCATCAGATCCTGAAAAAAAATGATAACACCTGACATAACGGACGATGATATTCAGACTCTTGAAAATGCTATGGATACCATGGAACAATTACTGGAGCCTCTTAAAAACTTTATCTTGCCGGGTGGAGATATCTCAGTCGCATATGCACATGTGTGCCGTTCAATTTGTAGAAGAGCAGAAAGAAAAATAATTTCGCTGGATCGCCAATCTCCCGTCGATCCTAAAGTAATCATTTACATTAACAGACTTTCAGATTATTTTTTTGTCTTATCCAGATATATAGCCCATAGAAAAGATATTCCTGAAATTCCCTGGATTCCAAGAAAATCATGATCATGCATACAAAATCTCGTGAGTATCAAAAGAAGGCTCTCAATACTTGGCTCTTCAGAATGGGAATGCTTCGCAAATTACCCTCAGTTTTCTTTTGGGGTATCAGAATTATAGATTTAACCACAAAGGCGAGCATTCTGACCATTCCTTATAATTGGAAAACCCAAAACCCTTTTTCATCCATGTATTTTGCTGCTTTGGCAGGTGCTGCTGAACTTTCAACAGGTGCTTTGTGCCAGCTGCATCTTGCAGATCGGACACCTCATTCCATGCTTGTAACCAACTTTACTATGGAATATGTTAAGAAAGCAAATACACTGATCACTCTGACTTGTGAGCAGGGAGATGAAGTTGAAAAATTCTTAAATGGATTGACACAAAAGGGAGATTCGGGCAGGATTACATTGATTTCAGAAGCAATAAATTCAAAACAGGAATTGGTAGCAACCGCAAAAATAACCTGGTCGATAATGAGAAAGTAATCATGTTGGAATTTACTTTATTCTGTTTAAAAATTGTGACCTAAGGTAATATTGTCGTTACTTTGCTGTAGTTTTTATCAAATTATTTAATGAAATGAAGATAGCAGTTTTTCCCGGATCTTTTGACCCGATAACCTTAGGCCATGTAGATTTGGTAAGGAGAGCTGTACCATTATTTGACAAAATCATAGTCGCAGTAGGAATAAACAATGAGAAAAAAGCACTTTTTTCACTCGAAAGGAGACTTGATTGGCTCAGAGATGTTTTTAAAAAATATGAAAACGTTGAAGTATCTTTCTTTGAAGGACTGACTGTAAAATTTTGTGAGAAAAGAGATGCCCATTATCTCATCAGGGGTTAAGGAATGCCTCTGATTTTGATTACGAAAAGACGATCAGCCAGCTTAATACTATCATGAGTAAAGAAGTAGAAACAATTTTTCTCATAAGCGTTCCTGAATATTCACATATAAGCTCAACAATAGTCAGAGAAATCATAAAAGGTCAAGGCAATGTGGCACCATTTGTTCCCGAAATAATTTCCAATGACTTAATTCAAAAACCTAATCAAATTTAATATATTATGCCAAATGCATTTTTCAATGTACCGATAGCCGTAAATGAGCCTATACTTTCATATGCCCCGGGATCTCCGGAAAAGGCAAGTGTCAAATCAGCTCTGCAACAACTCAAAAATATTACCGTAGATATACCTATGTTTATAGGCGGTAATAAGATATACACTGATAATAAGAAAACAATCCATCCACCACATGAACTGAATCACACTCTGGGTACACATTCGGTAGGAGATAAAAGTCATGTAGAATTGGCAATAAAGGCTGCAGTTGCAGCCAAAAAAGATTGGGAAAATATGGAATGGCAGGAGAGGGCGGCGATTTTTTTAAAGGCTGCTGACCTGTTGACCGGACCCTACAGGGCAAAAATGAATGCAGCAACTATGCTGGGTCAATCAAAAAATATATTCCAGGCTGAAATAGATGCCGTTTGCGAGCTTGCTGACTTTTACAGGTTTAATGTCCAGTACATGACCGAAATATATTCGCACCAGCCTGAAAGTACACGCGGTATCTGGAATCGATTAGAATACAGACCGCTCGAAGGATTTATTTTTGCCCTGACCCCATTTAACTTTACTTCTATCGCTGGAAATTTATGTGGGGCTCCGGCATTGATGGGAAATACAATAGTATGGAAGCCCGCTGAAACACAAATTTATTCAGCAGCTGTGATCATGGAAATATTAGAAGAAGCAGGGTTGCCACCGGGTGTGATCAATTTGATTTTTGTGGACGGCCCAACCGCAGGAGAAATTATATTCAACCATCCTGACTTTGGTGGGATTCATTTTACCGGGAGTACAGGTGTCTTTAACAAAATATGGAAGACAATCGGCGAAAATATGACTACATATAAAAGTTATCCGAGACTTGTCGGCGAAACCGGTGGTAAAGATTTTGTTATCGCTCATCATTCAGCCAATGCAACAGAAGTAGCTGTTGCTTTGACACGAGGTGCATTTGAGTTTCAGGGACAGAAATGTTCAGCTGCATCAAGGGCGTATATACCTGAATCTCTGTGGAATGAAGTAGAAAAATTTCTTAAAACAAATCTTGAAGATTTTAAAATGGGAAATCCTGAAGACTTCCGGAATTTTATTAATGCTGTCATTGATGAGAAAGCATTTGACAAAATCACAACCTTTATATCAGATGCCAAAAAGGATCCTTCTGTTGAAGTTATTGCCGGGGGTAATTTCAATAAAACCACAGGATACTTTATTGAACCCACCATACTGAAAGTAAGTCATCCTAACTATGTTACGATGTGCGAAGAGCTTTTCGGTCCGGTTCTTACGATTTTTGTATATAATGATGACAAATATGAGGAAACCCTCGATTTGGTAGATCAAACAGGCCCTTATGCATTAACAGGAGCTATTTTTTCCAAAGATCGGTATGCTTTAAAAGTGGGTGTGCATAAACTCAGGAATGCCGCTGGCAATTTTTATATAAATGACAAGCCAACTGGAGCTGTTGTAGGCCAGCAACCTTTTGGCGGTGCCAGAGCATCCGGTACAAATGATAAGGCCGGTTCAATATTAAATCTGTTCAGATGGGTTTCAGCACGTACTATAAAGGAGACTTTTTGTCCGGCAACAAATTATACCTATCCATTCCTGGCGGAAGAATAATAAAAAAAGCCCGAATAGAAATTATTCAGGCTTTTCTTAACATCAGTTGATGCTAAAAGCAATTCATGTCCCTTCTGGATTGTAAATCTGCATTCGGAAAGCATAATCCGGAAGGTAATTTCTGGGGTACGAATCTTCTCAGCTTTGGGTCATAAAGTGCCTGCGTTATAAACGCAG
This sequence comes from Saprospiraceae bacterium, assembly GCA_016722285.1. Lineage (GTDB taxonomy): Bacteria > Bacteroidota > Bacteroidia > Chitinophagales > Saprospiraceae > OLB9. Next base: position 109,311 of record JADKGI010000010.1, on the reverse strand, counting down.
TTAGTGTATTTATTTCTTCGGGTGTCAAGCCTATAGGTTTGAATATAGGATCAATTTGGTTTTTTAAAATATTTTTATTTTGCGGTACGGCCATATTTTTATATTTAATGACTTCTTTAATAGTACGGAAGCTCGATCCGTGGCCATAAAATGGACTGTCTGCAAGGTTGTACGGTTGGGGTACTTTAAATTTATAATTGTCAGATGGATTTTTTGTAAAGCCACCCCGTCCCAGATTAGAAGGATCATTTTGTATAGTATTAAAGGTAGGTTCAGGACAGTCAATCATATCATTCATGCCCAAAGCATTAAATTGCATGCTGTTTAGGGCTGGTCCGGTATTTCAACTGCTGCATTGTCCTTTTCCAAAAAAGACTATGGCTCCTTGTTTTTCTGATTCATTCATGGCATCAATATTTCCTTGCACATATTTTTGGAATGGGGCTTCACTGGCTGTAATTGTCCTCAGATATGCCGCAATGGCCAATCCCGCTGTCTCATTTGTATATCTGATATTTTCTGGGATATTTTGAAAGGCATCATCAAACAGATTTTTATACGCTCCCATCTTAATGATATCATCTGTCATTTTCATTCTGTGCATTTCAAGGCCGGCGATAGACCTTGTCTCCAGACCCTCAAATCCCAAATTATTATATTTAAGTATAGATGTTTCTGTCCAAAGTGATTTTGTATTTGCATTGACATGCGTTGAGCCAAATTGGCCATTCCACATTTGATTTGTCTGAAATGCACCGTTCAAAACTGAAAGTGTTCTTAAAGATTGAACGTCCGGATTGGAAATATTACTTTTTATTACCCTGAGTTCCCCATTAACACCGAATCCTGTGCCACCGTCTCCATATCCCTGTAATGTTCCGGATTGAAATCCTGCGTCATAATGATGACATGTTGCGCATGAATAGGTTTGTTTTAGTGCTGGCTCTTTACCTTCAGTTCCTAATGTCGTTTCATGAAAAAGAAACCCACCTAGTGCAATTTTTGATGTGGTCAATGTATTTTTTGGGTCCTGAGGAATTTTATTCAGGTCTGTAGAAGAAGGTAGTTCGAAATAAGAAAGGTTTCCGGAAGGAGATTGTGCTTTAAGTAATGATACAAGCTCAATATCAATTAATTGATAACTATTATCCTTATTCGTACAGGACGATTGCAGAATTACGCCCAGTAATAGGCATAACCCAGTCTTGGTATAAGTCATGGTACATAAATTTACTCTCAAAAAAAGTAATCCCACCTGGTGCAAGGTTGGACTACAAAACCATGACACATAAAATTATTTCAATCCTTACAAATAATTAAAAATAAAAGCCTTTTGTAAAATACTTTTCATTTCTGATTTGTTATATATGTTCATGTAATTATTTAATTATGAAATATACAATTTATATATTGATATCTGTCATGGGGTTATTTTTATTGTCATGCGATAAGAAAACAGATGATGATACAGGTGACCTCAATTTCAGGTTTAAACTGATGTATGGAGACAAACCAATGGAGATGTTTAAGACATATGACTATCCTGTGACAAATGATAAATTTCAAATGACCAGACTGTCATTTTATATTTCTGATCTGACTATTAAGACTCAAAATGATGCCACTATGATTAAAGATATTGATTACCTCAATGTCACAAACAGCCATACAGCTCCTGTCGCCGCAAATGGTTTTGAATATAAATTCTTAGGTATAAAGGTTGGAAATTACCAGACAGTTGACTTTGGAATAGGCGTGCCTAAAGAAATGAATGCTCAGGCCCCTAAGGATTTCGATTCAAATCACATATTAAGCAGTTCTGCAGAATACTGGACTTCATGGAAAAGCTATGTTTTTTTCAAGCCGGAAGGTATTATTGGACTAAATGGTAATCCAACGCCCGAAACACCATTTGCATTACACTTGGGGGGAGATGATGCTTTGCGCAAAATTACATTGGCCAAGCCATTTACAGTATCAAAAGATCAGGTTACCAACGTGGATATTATACTGGATATGCAAAAGTTTTTTAATGGAAAGTCATTATATGAATTAAGCAAGACACAGCAAATTCATTCAGTTTCCCAATTGACACTGATCAACCAACTGGCTGACAATATGCAAATATCTTTCAGATGATTTTTGTATAATTTTGTTTTATAAGGAATGCTATAATTGTGATTTTATCCCTAATTTTCCGCTCAATTTTAATAAAATGAACTTATGAGCAGAAAGATTAGAATGGGTATGATAGGTGGTGGTCAGGGTGCTTTCATTGGTGCAGTGCACAGAATGGCTGCAAGACTGGATGGCAAAATTGAATTAGTTTGCGGCGCTTTCAGTAGTGATCCGGAAAAATCTATATTATCAGGCAAAGAGTTGAATATTTCTCCCGAAAGAGTCTATGCATCATATATGGAGATGATCCTTGAAGAAAAGAAATTATCTCCAGATGTTAGAATGGATTTTGTATCCATCGTAACTCCAAATCATGTTCACTTTGGACCGGCAAAAATGGCTATACAGAATGGGTTTCATGTAGTGTGTGATAAGCCACTAACATATAACCTTGAAGAAGCTTACGAACTTCGTGATATTGTCATGCATAGCGACCTTATATTTGCCCTGACACATAACTACACCGGCTACCCGATGGTAAAACAAGCCCGTCAGATGATAAAAAATGATGAATTGGGTAATATCCGGAAAATTGTAGTCGAATATCCCCAAGGCTGGTTGACCACATTATTAGAAGCATCTGACCAAAAACAAGCATCATGGCGAACCGATCCATTAAAATCAGGAATTGCCGGTGCCATGGGAGACATAGGCACGCATGCTGAAAATCTGGCTGAATATATTTCAGGTCTTAGAATATCCGAACTTTGCGCTGACATTAGTATTTTAGTTGAAGGTAGAAAGTTGGATGATGATGGTAATGTATTGTTGAGGTTTGAGAACGGTGCAAGAGGTATTTTATATGCTTCACAAATTTCCGCAGGTGAAGAAAATAACCTTAGAATCAGGATTTATGGGGAAAAGGGCGGACTTGAATGGGCTCAAATGGAACCTAATTCATTAATTGTAAGATGGGCTAATAAACCTATAGAAATATTTCGAACAAGTGGCCCGGGGCTTTATGAAGAATCTGTAGCCCATACCAGAATACCTGCAGGTCACCCTGAGGGTTATCTCGAAGCATTTGCCAATATTTACAGAAACGTGGCCATGAGTATTCAGGCAAAGTTATATGGGAATGAAGTGGACCCTGTGTATAAAGATTTTCCTGATATTGATGATGGAGTCAGAGGAATGGAGTTTATTTATAAAGTCATAGAGTCAGGGAACAGCGATCAGAAATGGATAAGCATTTAGGTGCAGAGAGTTTGGAATTTTACTAATTAATGATATTTGTATGAAAACAATAAAAGGTCCGGCTATATTTTTAGCACAGTTTATGGGAGATGAAGCCCCTTATAATTCTTTGGATGCCATCTGCCAATGGGTTGCATCGTTAGGATATAAAGGGGTTCAGATACCCACCTGGGAAAGCCGATTAATAGATCTGGGCCTTGCTGTGGAGAGTAAAACTTATTGTGATGAGCTCAAAGGGAAAATCAATAGTTATGGCCTCGAAATCACTGAATTGAGTACCCATCTTCAGGGGCAGCTGGTAGCGGTAAATCCAGCATATGATCTGATGTTTGATAGTTTTGCACCTGCAGAACTTAAAGGAAAACCAAAGGCAAGAACTGAATGGGCCATCCAACAGGTAAAAAATGCCGGACTTGCAAGCAAGCATCTCGGGCTGACAGCCCATGCTACTTTTTCAGGTGCATTGCTTTGGCACACTATGTATCCGTGGCCTCAACGTCCTACCGGTTTAGTGGAAACGGGCTTCAGAGAACTTGCATCAAGATGGTTGCCAATTCTCAATCATTTTGACGAATGCGGCGTTGATGTTTGCTATGAAGTTCACCCCGGCGAGGACCTTCATGACGGTCTTAGTTATGAAATGTTTTTGGATAAGGTCGATCAGCATCCCAGGGCTTGCCTGCTTTATGACCCCAGCCATTTTGTTTTGCAACAACTTGATTATCTTCAGTATATAGATATTTACCACGAACGAATCAAAGCATTTCATGTGAAAGATGCTGAGTTTAACCCTACCGGCAAATGTGGTGTATATGGAGGATTTGCCGATTGGAAAGACAGGGCAGGTCGTTTCAGATCATTGGGTGATGGAACGGTGGATTTCAAAAGTATTTTTACCAAATTGTCAAGATTTGGTTTTGAAGGCTGGGCAGTGATGGAATGGGAGTGTTGTATCAAATCGCCTGAGCAAGGTGCACGAGAAGGGTCTCCGTTTATTAAAAACCATATAATTGAAGTGACCCAAAAAGCATTTGATGATTTCGCAGGCTCAGGTACCGATGATGAGTTATTGAAAAGTATCCTGGGGCTAAATTAGCGACAGTGCTCTTAGTGCTAATAAAAGAAATATGATTAAAATTGAAAATTATTAAAGTTAAGATAAATTTTCAGATATTTCGCCAATAAGGACTGATTATAAGAAGCTATAGGTTATAACCCGTGGCAATAGAGAATGAATTCTTTAGTTTTAGAGGAATTTTTACCAAAAAATAAAAAACTTTGTCAAAGCCAAAAGGTTCCAAAGTAGTTGCAGATAAAGATTTAATCAGGCTTATGTTTAATTTCAATGAATAAAATAAATTAAGAATGACCAGAAGATTATTTTTAGAAACAGGAAGTGTGGCTGTTGTAGGGGGTATGTTTAAGTCGGATTACCTACATTCTTTAGGGAACGATAAACCCCTAGCCGAAATAGGTCTTCAATTATACACCGTCAGAGATGATATGAAGATTGACCTATTTAAAACATTAAAAAGAGTGGCAGAAGTTGGTTTTAACCATGTGGAATGTGCAGGATATAGCAATGGCAAATTTTATGAAAAGCCTAAAGAAGAATTTAAAATGATTCTGGATGATTTGGGACTTAAAATGTATTCAGGCCATATTGGTACTGGTTTTCATAAAGATGGTATGAAAATGGGGCTCAATCTAAAGTTTGATGCGGTTTGTGAAGATGCAGTCTTTATGGGACAAAAATATATTGGAGTGGGCTATATTGAACCTGAAGAAAGGAGGAGTATTGATGATTATAAGAAATTTGTTGAATTGTTAAACATAAGTTCTGAAACTGCAAAGAAGCACAATCTGATTTTTTTTCACCATAATCACGATTTTGAATTTATTCCAATAAATGGTATTGTTCCTTATGATATCATTCTGAATAACACAGACCAGAACCTTGTAAAATTAGAGCTTGATCATTACTGGACAACTAAGGCAAAAGTCGATTCGGTAAATTTAATGAAGAAAAATCCAGGAAGGTTTCCATTGTGGCATATAAAAGAGATGGACAAAACAAAAGGCGGGGCTTTTACAGAGGTGGGTACCGGGGTGATCGATTATCAAAAGATCTTTAATCAAAGGGAGATTTCAGGTAATAAATATTTTTATATTGAGCAGGATACATGTAAAAAAATGTCTCCTTTTCAAAGTATCGCATTGAGCTATAAAAATGTTAAAAAACTTAAATTTTAATCATCAGATCTTTACTCAGTAAGCTGGAAGTCATAAATAGGGAATTTACACTCTTCCTTATTTCAAGAATAGTATTTACATCAGGCATGAAAATGGTACCGGTACTGCTGGGCTGGTATCTGTATGAATTGACCGGTAGTAAACTTGCCCTTGGTATATTGGGATTGAGTGAGGTATTGCCGGCCATTATTCTCTCGCTACCTGCTGGTGTCAAAGTAGATTCCAGCCCCAAGAGAACTTTGATTCTCAGATGTCTCATTTTGTACATTATTATTATGATTGTTTTATATTTGGTGACTTCTACTGAATTCATACCAACTACGCATTCATATTCAAAAGAGTATCTTATATATTTTCTGGTAGGTATCACGGGTATAGTGAGAGCTTATATGTCGCCTGCTTTTTCGGCAATTATAGCCCAATTAGTTCCACCTAAATCTCTTGTTCAAGCTGCTTCTGTCAATAGCATGAGTTGGCTCATTGCCGCAATTATTGGTCCGACTATTGCAGGATTCATGATTGGGTTTTTAGAAACTTCAGCATCTTTTTTAGTTATAACAGCATTTTTGATTACCTCATATATTATTTTCATGAACATAACTGAGAAGGGAGTCAGTTATGATAAGGGGAAAACACGAACCTGGCACAGTATGCTGGAAGGCGTTAGATTTGTAAGAGACCAGAAAGCTCTGCTTGGGGCTATGGGATTGGATATGTTTGCTGTATTGTTTGGTGGCGCCATTGCGTTGTTGCCTGTTTTTGCTAAAGACATCCTTAATGTTGGGCCACAAGAATTTGGATTGTTGATGTCAGCCACCTATTTGGGTAATTTTATGGCAATATTATATCTAACCAGGTACCCTCTGCAAAACAGACAGGGTTATAAACTCATTTATTCTATTGCAGGATTCGGCGTCTGTATCCTTATTTTTGCTGTTTCCCGCTTTTTTTGGTTGAGTTTTGCCGCCTTACTTGTTAGCGGATTGTTTGATGGCGTAAGTGTCATCATCCGCGGTACTATATTCCAACTTCTGGTTCCTGACCATATGCGAGGACGGGTTTCTTCTGTCAGTTCTATCTTTGTCAATAGCAGCAACGAGTTGGGGCAATTTGAAAGTGGAGTCACAGCTTCTTTATTTGGGACAGTACCTTCAGTTATCTTCGGGGGATGTATGACCTTGATTATAACCGGGATTGCCTGGATGAAAATTCCAGCGTTAAAAAAACTGGAATACTAACTTATCAAAGAGCTTCTTCAAAATTTATAACCCATAGTCAGCATCAGTCTCGAAGGTGTTTTGGCAAATGCATAATTATTGCCTCCTATATTGATATGATCACCAAATTTATTTAGATTTCCTTCAAACATCAGGTCCATCCTGAGTTTCCAGATGTCCAGTCCGGTACCAGCTTGCCAACCGTATGTGGCCTTTTTGAAGCGTTGTTCATACCCTTTTACATCTACCACATCTGAGATGCTATTTATGAACAAATGACCTACCACACCACCCTGAAAACGTAATACTCCGAGTTTGATTCCTGCTATGACAGGTATATCCATATTATTATATTTTTCTTTTCTGATCGTGTTAAATACACCTGATTCGCTGTATGTTTTTATATCGTAATTTACTGTATTAGAATTAAATAGTAGTGCAGGTTCTACAAAAACTCCCAACAAAGTCAATCTTGAATAGATACCAAAATGATGGCCATAACCGGAATTTTTAATATTCCATTCAATATTATTTCCAGCTGTGTTAATGACAATACCATCTTTGGCAAGATCATAGGAGCTTAGCCCTGCTTTCAGACCAAATTCAATTTGTGAAAATAATGATGTACAAAGAAGAAATGCGAGTGTTGAAAAAATAAAATGCTTCATGATTTGGGGTATTTTAATTTGGGGATTAACAAAAATTATTGTTTTAAAAAAATATTAAGATATTATTGGAGAAACGGAGTATTGCCTTAAAATTCGTTAGTTTTGCAACCTGTTTAACTTTATTTTAACTGGAAAATAACTTTTTCTAAAAATATAAAAGTTTAATTTTGAACATATTGTGTTGATTATTATAGCTTAACCTATTTTATTTAGTTATAATATATCAAAAACAGTGCCGATATGAAGATCAAAGATGTTACATTTATAGCCAGCTACCCCAAAGCATCAGAATGCCCCGAAGGAGTAAAGCCTGAGTTTGCTTTTATAGGCAGATCCAATGTTGGAAAATCTTCCCTTATCAATATGCTGACCAATAAAAAAGGAATAGCAAAAGTATCTGTAACTCCCGGTAAAACCCAGCTGATCAATTTTTTTGAAATAAACGAATCGTGGTATCTGGTAGATTTACCTGGTTATGGATATGCCCGGGCATCCAAGACCAAAAAAGAATCATTCAGCAAGATAATCAGGTCTTATCTGACCCAAAGATCTACCTTGTATTTGGCTTTTATTTTAATTGATATACGGCATCCTTTACAAGCTATTGATAGAGAATTTATCGATTGGTGCGGCGCAAATTCAGTACCTTTCAGTATCGTTTTTACCAAATCTGACAAAATAGGAAGAAGTCAGGTCTCACCAAATGTTCAAACTATCATTAAGGAACTTTTGAAATCGTGGAATGAATTACCCCCACATTTTGTGTCAAGTGCTGAGACAAAAGAAGGCCAAAAAGACATTTTGGATTATATTTCATCTGTGATAGATGCCTCATCTATTGAAGTCAATCAAGAGGTAATAAATGAATAAGATTTATCCTCATATAATTCCTGATGTCAATGAATGGCCCGTAGCGCTTCAAAGTAAGCATAGGTCTAAATTTATAAGTAAACTCAATAAATATGTATTAACCCAAATTCAGGAGTCTCACGGTAAAAATCTACATGACCTTATATCCAGAACAGTCTATATGGAAAACCAGAGGATCAAGCTTTCGCCGTGGAAAGTTGATCCGCAAGATGAGAAAGACTATTGGAAATCAATAGCCGCAGACCTTGAAAACACGACAATCAGAGAAGACAGACAAGATGCTGAAATAGAACTAATTAAGAGAATAATCAATAGGTATGATGAAGAAATTGTCGGTAACTTCAGCCCGAGGACATTTAAATTTTCGAGGATATTTCTGACATCATTTTTCAAAAGAATTTTTAGTAGTTATTTTGCTAAAGGGCAGTGGAGATGGGGATCAAAGAAAAGCCTCCAGAACAGAATCATACTTAAAGGAAATGTGGATTTGATCCGTGGTTTATTTGAAAAGGGAACCGTTGTATTTATGCCTACTCATTATACAAATCTGGATTCTATAATGATAGGTTATGCCATAGATGTCAATGTTGGATTGCCATCCTTTTCCTATGGTGCAGGTCTCAATCTATACAATGTTGAGATAGTTGGTTATTTTATCAACAGACTTGGAGCATTCAGGGTGGACAGACGTAAGAAAAATCCTATTTACCTTGAATGCTTAAAATCAATGTCGGGCTACTCGATTATTGAGGGAGTAAATTGTTTGTTTTTCCCGGGAGGTACCAGATCCAGAAGCGGACAAATTGAAGATAAACTCAAATTGGGTTTGATAAGCTCCTCCATTGAAGCCCAGAGATTGCATCTTGAAGAGGGTAGTGACAAAAAGATATTTGTCGTACCATTGAGCGTAGGTTATCATTTTGTATTGGAAGCAACTCACCTCATTGATCAGCACCTACAGATTATCGGTAAGGAAAAGTATAAAAGAGCGAGGAGCGGAGGACCATCATTTGGTAATGTGATGAGGTTTATAAAGGACTTATACACGAGATCGTCTGAAGTATATATGTCATTTGGTGATCCCATGGATGTTTTTGGCAATAAGGTTAATAATGAAGGTATAAGTTTTGATAAATTTGGCCATGAGATAGAAATGCATGATTATTTTTCATTTGACGGCCAGCTTTCATCAAATCGTCAGCGTGAAGGTGTATATGCCAAACTTCTTTCTGAGTCTCTGGTGGATTCATACAGGAAGTTTAATGTTGTTCTTTCAAGCAATGTAATAGCATTTACTGCTTTTCATTTAATATATAGTGAATATAAAGAAGCGGGGTTATTTTTTCTCGTAAATCAAAAAATCAAAACTTATGAAATTAGCTATGATGATTTTTTTACGAATGTTCGAAAATTGATGCAACACATTTTGGCAATGAAACAAAATGAATTGTTGTGCATCTCTGATGAATCCTGGACTGATGCAAAGAATTTCATTGATGAAGGTCTTTCAAAATTGGGCATTTATCACACTTCTGATATACTAAAAATTAATAAAGAAGGAAATTTGATTTGCCGGGATATTCGACTACTCTATTTTTATCATAACAGACTTATTAATTACGGCCTTGAAGAGTTAATGGGTTGGGAAAAAGCCTGGCAATCATAACTAACTCTTCAAACTATGAACTATATTATCTTTGATCTTGAAGCCACCTGCTGGCTGGGCAGACCCCCAAAGGGACTAAATGAAATCATTGAAATCGGTGCCATAAAGGTCAATGATTACGGAGAAGCAGAGTCTAAATTTACCAGGTTTGTAAAACCCAGCATTAATCCGATTCTTTCCGATTTTTGTAAAAAACTGACTTCTATCTCACAGGAAGATGTGGATAAATCAAAAATCTATCCTTTTATTTTGAGTGAGTTTATGGATTGGGTAGGGGTAGATGAGGAGCCTTTCTGTCTTATTTCCTGGGGCAAGTATGACAGACACCAACTTGTACAGGACAGCGAACTACATCGACTGGATACCGAATGGCTAAAACATCATTTTAATCTTAAACCTGCATATCGTGAACTTAAGAATTTAAAGGATGAGCCGGGACTTAAAAAAGCAGTAAAACTGGAAGGTTTTGAATTTACAGGAATCCACCACAGAGCTATATCAGACGCCGAAAATCTGGCCAAAATTTTCATTAAATACTTCAAAGAATGGTCAATAGGCTAATGAAGTCATTTAAATACGTATGTTAAAATAATATGTAAGTGCTTGGAATTCATATTGATATTAAATTTCATTTTCATAGCCAAAGCTATGGGGATTAAATTTGATGAAAAGCTGGGTTTAGACCAGCTTGCCAAAGAATTTGTTCGGTAGGCAGGTGACTTGCATAGGGATTAACAATATGATTTTAAGTCCTTCCATTTTAAGGGAAGGATCTAGCCCGCCTGCCCCGAAGATGGCAGGGATGGGTAAATTTAGAGGAATCACTTCAAATAATTGAATTGGTCGGATTGCCATCATATAATTAAAATTCTGAATCAAAAGAAGGCAAACACTTTATTTTGACTCGTATAACAGGGCTTTAAATTGCCTTGTATGCAAACAATAATTTTGATTGACTTCGATTTAAAGTCCCTTTCTGACATTTAATTTTGCTTAGGTTGTTGTAAAATTATTCTTTTCCAATTACATAATTTAACTTGAAATAAAAAAATGATGCTTTTTGAAATACTATCAAAAATTATTTTTATTTTGTGACAATTTTACAGTTTATTAACAATCACTATAGCTTCTGCCACATTTATGAGGAATAATATACAGAATTTTATAATTTTACTTGCACTTATGATGGTTGCACTTCAACTTGATAGTCAGGTTACTCTGAAAGGGAAGGTTTTGGACAACCTGAATGGTGAACCGTTAATAGGTGCTAATGTGGTATTAAAAGACAATCCTTCCATTGGCACAGTAACGGATTATGATGGCAATTTTGAGTTGAAAGTGGACGGAGTACCGGTTACCTTGAATTGCTCTTACATTGGTTACACATCAATGGATATTTTGGTTAACGATATTAAACAAAAAATTGAAATTAAATTGTCTGAGGATGCGGTTACTATTGATCTGGGAGTTGAAATAAAAGGCCAAAGAATTTCTGATAAACAGAAGGCAGCACCTCTGACGGTAGAATCATTGGATGCGATAGCAATCAAGCAAACTGCATCAACTGACTTTTATAATGGCTTAGGGTCTCTTAAAGGTGTTGACTTAACTACGGCAAGCTTAGGATTTACCGTGATCAATACGAGAGGATTTAACAGTACAAGTCCCGTGCGTTCATTGCAGATTATTGATGGAGTTGACAATCAATCGCCGGGGCTAAATTTTTCATTGGGAAATTTTTTGGGTTCTCCTGAATTGGACATTCAAAAAGTGGATCTGGTGGTAGGTGCAAGTTCGGCTTTCTATGGACCAAATGCTTTTAATGGCGTTATCAGTATGGAAACGAAAAATCCTTTTTATAATCAGGGATTAGCTGCGAGTGTAAAAGTAGGAGAAAGAAATCTTTTCGAAACAGCAGTAAGATTTGCAGATGCCATCAACAATAAATCCGGTCTTCCGGTTGTAGCTTATAAACTAAATTTTTCTTATCTGGCTGCTAATGACTGGGTTGCAGATAATTATGATCCAGTTACTGATGCCACGGGCAATGATATCTTTAATGCAAAATTAAATCCTGGAGGGTTTAATGCGTTAATATCTACGGCGATGAATATAATATTTATAATAATGGAACAGACTTAATTCTTCAACAGGCTTAAATTCTTTTAATCGTCAGGGATACAAAGAAATTGATTTAGTTAACTATAATACCAGAAATATAAAGTCTGGTGTAGCTGTTCATATTAGGACTAAACCATCTAAAGACTTCGAATCTCCTGAGATTATTGCTTCTTCCAATTTTGGATATGGGACTACAGTATATCAAGGTGACAACAGGTTTAGTCTCCGGGGTATTCAATTTTATCAACATCGTCTGGAATTCAGAAAAAAGGACAAATATTTCATAAGGGCTTATGCCACCCATGAAGATGCAGGAGATTCATACGACCCTTACTTTACTGCGCAAAAATTGATTGAAGCAAGTAGTTCTAATGATGCGTGGTTTAGGGCATATTCTGATTATTGGGCTCAGAACAGGGTATTTGACCAACTTAAGTCAATGGGTATGTCTCAGGATAACTTTCAGCAATGGCAGAAAGATAATAAGGAAATTCTTGATGAATTCCATAGAAAGCTCAAGATTTTGCCTCGTCAAATAACAGAACATTTAGCATTGCCGATTTCTATAAACCGGGTACTCCAAGATTTGATTCCTTATTTAATTCTATAACATCAAGAAAAAATAATGATTTAGAAAAAGGCACAAGATTTTTTGACAAATCTGCCTTATTCCACATTCATGGAGAATATAAATTTTCCTCCGACTTTTTTAAGGAGGTGACCATTGGTGCTAATGGAAGAATGTACAGGCCAAATACTGAGGGCACTATTTTTAATGATGAACTAAATAGAATAACCAACTCAGAAATTGGAATATATAGTGGAGCAAGCAAGCAAATTCATGATTTTACTGTCTCAGTTGCAGCCAGACTTGATAAGAATCAAAATTTTAACTTGCTTTTTTCTCCAGCAGGTTCAATAGTTTGGAAACCTTCTGAAAATAACTATTTACGTGCTTCTTTCTCTTCGGCCATAAGGAATCCAACTTTATCTGACCAATATTTAGATCTTGAAGTAGGGCCAGCACGATTATTAGGCAACCTTACTGGTTATGATAGCTTAATAACCTTAAAATCATTTCAAGACAACCGTGCGAATCCATTATTGCCGTACAATGAAATTTCAATTGATCCAATTAGACCAGAAAAAGTTAAAACTTTTGAATTGGGATACAGAACGACTTTATTTGAAAAGCTTTTTGTTGATGCAAGTTATTACTACAATATTTATGATGACTTTATAGGATATCAGATTGGGCTTAAGATACCTTTAGTGTATGTTGAGTTAATACCTGGTAGTCCACCATTTCAAATCAGGCAATTTAATAATATAAAAGCGATAAGAGTATCTGCAAATTCAACAAAAATTGTCAATTCTCAGGGTTTTGCCTTAGGATTCAATTATTATTTCAGCAGATACTATTCATTTAATGGGAATTATAGTTACAATAACTTAATCACACAGGTAGATGACGATATTGTTCCAGCATTCAATACCCCCAAACACAAATACAATATAGGTATTTCCGGTCGGGATATTCCTTTTGGTTCAGGAAAAAATTCCCTTGGATTTAATGTCAATTACAAATGGATTCAGGGTTTTGTTTTCGAAGGTTCTCCCCAGTTTACTGGTGATATACCCACATACGATTTAGTTGATGCACAGGTTAATTATACTTTGCCTAAATTAAATTTAGTTGTAAAGGCAGGTGCTTCCAATGCAATCAACAACAAACAATTTCAGGCTTACGGATGACAAGAATCGGTAGATGGCATATTTAACTTTAACATACGACTTTAAATCAAAAATTTAATTAATTAACTTAAAATCTTTTTCACATGCGAATTTTTACAAATCTTTTTATTCTGATAGTTGCTTTAACTATCTCAAATATGGTAATTGCCCAGGAAGGCAGATTTACAAAAGAAGTGTTTTCCAAAGTAAACGTATCTACACTGCAAACACTTCAAGAAAATTTTACAGTTATGCCTTGGGTGGGAGGGCTTTTACAACAAGTGCCTGGTCTTGGTTCCCAAAGACAGCAGTTGCGAGCACAATTCTATACCCTGATGGTGATACTAAAACTGACAGGCCTTTAATAGTTTATTTACACACCGGAAACTTTATCCCTTATACTTTTAACGGGCATGTGGTGGTACAATTACTGATTCCACAAACATAGAAATGGCCACAGGTTAGCAAAAATGGGGTATGTTGTTGCTGTGTCGAATATAGACAAGGATGGCTACCTACTATTGAGCAGGAGTTATTAAAAAGATATACTTTGATTCAAGCTGCTTATAGGGGGGTACAGGATGTAAATACATACATTCGATACTTTAAGAAAAGCGTTAAAGAATTAAACAATCTTCATGGTATTGACACAACAAAAATAACAGTCTGGGGTCAAGGTACTGGAGGTTATTTATCCTTGGCGTCCGCTTTTTTGAACCAATATTCTGAAATTACCAATACACCAGGTGGTAAATGGATTTTACCTGTTCAGGGTATAGGAAACGTACCTATGATAATTGAATCTCAAAATGGCTTGGTAAATGGTGATGGTCCTCCCACTGTTTCATCTGCTGCTTATATTCCTACTGCAGTATTATCCTTTAAATCAGGCGATACACTATCAGTGCCTAATCATGTCGGATATAGCTCAGAGTATGCTCTTACTGTGAATATGGGTGGCGCACTTGGAGATACATCCTGGATTACAGCCGGTGAAACGCCATTGATATCATTCCATGTAGGCAGTGATGCTTTTGCGCCATGCAAAACTGGTATTTTAAGAGTTCCTACATTAAGAGGTCCAGAGCCTGTAGTTGAAGTTTCAGGATCATGTGATGTGGCTAATATATTGGATCGAAGAGGGATGAATGATGTTTTTAAAACCATTCCTGCTGGTAAAGATCCTTTTAATGCATTTAACAAAACTGGTAACTTAGCTTTTTATCAATTTAATGGTACTCCAAATGATTCAGGTTCACCTTGGGAATGGGCAAATGCAAGCGTGCCCAAACCTCTAACTGACCCAAATACAAAAGATTGTAACACAAATGCAGCATCTGCGAGAAAATATATCGATACTATAATAGGGTATTTTGCTCCGCGGGCATGTGTTGCTTTGGGACTTAACTGTTGGTCTGCTTCTGTAAATGCTCAGTGATGCTCAGGTTAATCTTAAATTAGCTCCAAATCCGGCTCTACTGAAATCAACATCACAGTGTCTGATGATAAACCGGTGAGATCATATTCCGTATTCGATATTAGTGGTAAAATGCTAAGGAATAATAATGATGTTAATGCAAATTATTTAACTATAAGAAGAGAAAACCTGCAGAACGGAATGTATCTGGTTCAGTTGCGATTTGATGAAGGTGTGCTCACGAAAAGAGTGATATTCGAATAAAAATTTGTGTGAAATATTTTTGAAAGCGGGCTTTGCATTTTTCTGCAAGGCCCGTTTTTCTTTTGTAGCAAGATATTATTATAGAACATAACATCCATATTATTCCTATAATATAATGATAATCAGTAATTTAAATGTTATTTTATCCCGATTTTTTTAAAAATAATTTTGTATTGCAGGAAAGAAAAACTAATATTTTATAATATTCTGTCGAATGTTGACTTCACATAATCTGTATTTTGGTGCATAAATTAGATGATTATAAGTCCAAAATTCCTTGTGGAAGATTCATGTAAAGCGTTTTGGATTTATGATCGGTTTCATGGATTAGTCCTTCGGCTAAAGGAATTGCAATAAGTTTTGAATGATAATTGACCCAGGCTATGATTTGTTGAGGCATATATTCAATAGATTCAATGGATCCAATCAAATTCTCACTATCATAAATAGTATATCCTTCAAATTGTTCTCTTTCATTCAGCTTACTTAATGCCTCAGGTCTGATAGAATTTTGCCTTAAGTAAATGTCCTTATTGCATAAAATAGATGCAGATTCCGGATTATCAATTTCCTCGATTTTTAGTAGTAATTGATTTGTTTCTCTGATTTCTTCTATAAAATAAGGTACAAATAAGCCATTAAGTTTTATAAAGATGTGGTCAGATTTTAAGAAATCTTCAAAAAACACATCCATAATATCGGTTTTTAATTCTCCCTGTGTACCTGAAGGCTTATATATGGTTCCAATTGTAATAAATTTCTCCTGCATCAAGCCAATTTTATCTTACATCAAGCAATGTCAGAGTATGGATAAATCCTTTTTTAGTTTTTAATTCCCAGGATTGAGAAGGGTTATTTCCATCTGTATCCAGAATTGTCATTTCTTTTCTTACCAATCCTATACCCTGACCATAATATTCAGTAACCTTTCTGAGATCAATAATTGAAGTGTCGCTAACCAGATTTACCTTGACTGTCTTTATAGTATTACCTTTAAAATTATAATCCAAATCTGTGGCCTCTATTTTAGATTTCCAGTTTTTATATGCCTGAATATTTTCACCACCTGCTTCTATATATATATCCGTATCAAGAAATGCATTCCCCTGCCATCTTAATCCCTTCTTAAATGGAAAAACAAGCTTAATGAATTTCAGATTTTCTTCTGTACGCACTGCGCTTGTATTATCCATACTTACAGTCCATGTATTGATTCTTTCCCAGTTATCAGAATTATTTCTCCTGAATGATCTGTAAATTTTGAAAATTTGATTGCCACTTGCATCAGTGTACATATCCCCTATTTCTTCCTGTATGAATGATCGCACAGAATCCCTTTTTGCCCCTCCACTCAAATATATAATACTGTCTGATTGGTAAGTCCAAACTTTTCCACTCGAAACAGGAAAATATTCATAGCCAAATGTACTTTGATCAACGCTTTCTTTTTCATTCGTACATGAAAAAAACAGAAAGCCAGTCAGCAGAATTAGAAAATATACATATTTCATATTATTTATATTCATAGACTGCTTATTATGTATAGTTTAATATAATTGTCAGCAGGCAATTTTTGTTGATTTACAAAAAATTAAATATTGATATTACTGTTCAGAATGATGCCCCCGCCTATAATGTCATCCCCTTCATAAAATACAGCCGACTGTCCTGGAGCAATACCTCTTACATTGGCAAAAAACTCCACTCTTACCTGATCTCCGGCAGGATGCAGCGATGCTAATACACCTTTATCATTATATCTAACCTGTGTTGTGGCTTCCATGTTATTCGTTAATTTTTCATATTTCATCATATTGACCTGACCCACATCCATTCCATTTTTTATTAATTCGTCTATATTTCCGAGCACCACAGTATTGGATTCCGGTATTATTTCTGTCACAAACATTGGAGTTTTATAGCCACCTCCAAGGCCTTTTCGTTGGCCGATGGTATAAAAAGGATAACCTTCGTGAAGACCTAAAAACTCTCCTGACATGTTTATAAATCTGCCGTCTTTCACTTTTTCTTCCAGACCGGGCACTCTTCTTTTAAGAAAGCCACGATAATCATTATCAGGAACAAAACAAATTTCATAACTCTCGGGCTTTTTACTGAGTTCTTCATAACCAAATTCTTTTGCCAATTGTCTGATCTCAGGTTTTGTGTATTCTCCCAGCGGAAAAGAACTTCTCTCAAGACAGGCTTGCGATAGTCCCCATAGTACGTAGGACTGGTCTTTCCGGTCATCTCTTCCTTTCGAAATAAATCGTCTGTTATTTTCTTCCTTGATAATAGCATAATGGCCTGTGGCAATAAATTCACAGTCCATAGCATCAGCTCTTTTGAGCAAAGCGCTCCATTTGATATGGGTATTGCAAAGTACGCAAGGATTCGGGGTTCTTCCTGCGATATATTCCTCGACAAAATTATCAATCACATAATCACCAAACTCTTCTCTGATATCTACAATAAAATGGTGGAATCCCATATTTACTGCAACTTGCCTGGCATCATTTATTGAGTCAAGCGAGCAACAACCAGTTTCATTTTTTGAGCCTCCAGCGCTGGCATAATCCCAGGTTTTCATGGTGATCCCTACGACTTCATAACCTTCTTCGTGAAGCATCATAGCGGCAACAGTGCTGTCTATCCCTCCACTCATGGCTACCAATACTCTTCCTTTTTTACTCATAGAATGTTAAATCATTACAGACTGCAAAGATATGGTTTTTTCAACTGCTTGTTGAATAGGGTTGAAAAATTCAGGTTTTGCAATTTTTAGTCGAACTATTTGTTCTTTCTTATTCAATGTACAGTAGCAAGCCTTTAAGATAGTGACCTTCGGGGTGAAAAAGATTTATAGGATGATCAGGTCCCTGACTTAGGTTTTTTACCAGTCTCACTTTTTTATCTGCTTCAATGCCAGCTGCAACAATGGTATCGTAGAATAATTGCGTCCCAACTACCTGTGAGCAGGAAAATGTAAATAACAATCCCCCCGAAGTAACTTTTTTCATAGCAAGCACATTTAGCCTTTTATATGCCTGTACGGCATTATGTCTTTTGTGAATACTTTTGGCGAAAGCAGGAGGATCTATTATGACCACATCATATTTTTTTACTGATGGGTCACCCAAATATTGCATTACGTTTCCACAAATGCTAGTATGTTTGCCATCAAAATTGATTAATCCGGCATTTTCATTCATCAGATCTACTGCTTTTTGGGAAATATCCACAGAATCAACTTCCAATGCACCTAAGGCCAGGGCATACATTGAAAATCCCCCGGTATAGCTAAAGCAATTAAGTACAGATTTCGCTGTTGAGTATTCTCCTAATAATGCCCTGTTGTCTCGCTGATCCAGAAAAAATCCAGTCTTTTGACCTGTTACTACATTTATTTTAAACCTGATATTATTTTCAGTTATAATCGTTTCTTCATTGTTTCCTATTAAAAATTCATTTTCATTTTCTTGATCATAATGATCTGGCAAAGTTTCTTTTGTTCTGACATATATGGTGTTGATGGTCTCACTCATTAGTTTTGAAATAGCTTTGCCAATTTGATCTGCTGACTTAGATATTCCGTTTGAGTGACATTGAATTACAGCAATATCATTATAAATATCAACTATGAGACCAGGAAGGCCATCGCCTTCACCATGAATAAGACGATAGGCATTTGTTGTAGATGAAGGAAGGCTTATCCTTCTGCGATAGTTTATGGCATTTAAAATTAATTTATTCCAAAAATCCTGATTAATCTGAAGATTACTAAATGATATAATTCTCACAGAAATGGAACCTGCATGTTGAAAATGCCCAATGCCAAGAAAACTTCCGTCATATGCTAATACTTCAATCAAATCTCCGTCAGCAATATTTTGATCACTTCGCTGGATTGCTCCTGAAAAGACCCAGGGATGCTTTCTTAGAATTGAAAGTTCTTTACCTTTTTTAAGAAATATCTGTGGATAATTCATTAAATTGAATTTTATACAAATGTAATGATATGGATTAAATAAGGTTTAATAATACTTCATCAATACATATTAAATATTTATTTAATTTTTTTTCAAATATATATACTTTATATTAAAACTATTTATATATTTGCCCCATCTATATGTTTAATTCTATTAAGGATATAGATATCCCGCACTAACAGTAAAGTATTTGAAATACAATCAAAGGTCATTTCGGTTATGACTTTGATCTGAATTCAGTATTTTTTATTATCAGTTATTTCTTCATTTCGGTCATGTAGAAATCCTGATTTGTTATTTTTCAAACTAAGGTCAAAAAATGAAAACAGTATGAAACTCCCGTGCCAGTTTACGGCTTGCGCTACTATTTGATATTAGTAGTCGCAATGTGTTCTTTATCTTTCCCGAACAAAGTTACAGTCAATGTTCCCCTCAAAGCGGTACCATTGAAGGAAAGGTATTCATTGATAAAAATTATAATGGTATCCTGGAATCAGGAGAAGATGGAAAGTCAGGAATTTTTATTCAGGCTTTCAACTCCGATGGAGAACTGATCACTTCAAAAATTTCTGAAGCTGATGGAACCTATGCATTTGCAGGACTCAATAATGGCTCCATGGTAAGGCTCCAGTTTGGAGTATCTCCACCATATAGTTCATCGAAAATGGGTAAGGATAATGCATCCGGAGTCCAGTTTGTTCAGGTACCTGCTTGTGATGTGCGATTTGGTGTTGTATCACAAAATGAATTCTGCAACGAAAAAACGGAGATAATAACCACGTGTTTTGTTCAAGGTACAACAAATGTAAATACCAGTGAGCCAACCATAGTTGGTGTAGAATATGGCTTCAATAGCAGCAGCTCAGCGAGGAAGTTGGCTATGCATGGTGAAACCGGATCAATATGGGGTCTTGCCTGGAAGAGCAGCACAAAAGAAATTTTTAGCTCATCTTTTGTAAAACAATATTCCGGACTTAAAAACGGCCACGATGCTATTTTTAAAACATCATATAACGGATCCAATTACACTACTCAATTATTTGCAAAACTATCCGGTTTGGGTCAGGATGTGGGGACTTTATCTGTTACTGATGTCACAGATTGTACTTATGGGCAGCAAGTGGGTAAAATAGGATTGGGGGCGATTATTATATCACCTGATGAAAAGTATTTATATGTTGTAAATCTATTTAACAATACCTTAGTTAGGATTCTTACACAAAATCCAACAGAAGCCAATACTGAATCATATCAGATACCCGGTGATGGCATACATGCATTTGCATTGAAATATTATGGAGATAAAATATATGTTGGTACAACTGTACCAGGTGATGTGGCTAAAATTTTGATTTTTGATCCTGCAAATGGAAGCTTTAATGATTCAGGTCTTAAAATAAATGCCGGTGCAAACTGGTCCGACAACCCTGTGGTAGGCTCATCTCCGGCATACTGGCTGACAGACATTGACTTTACTGATGCAGGAGATATGTTAATTTCTTTATCAGACAGAATAGGCCATATTTACTGCAATCCGTTGACCAATCGACTTGACGAACAAAAAGGCGACCTGCTAATTGCCTGGAAAGATGGCGATGGTTGGGAACTGGAAAGCAGACCTTTACCAGAATCTGAATTTTTCAGCGACGATTTCTGGGCTCCGAATCCTTCATATCATGCAGAGATCACATTGGGTGGTATTTTTGCTATGCCGGGTACAGGTTCTGTCGTAGCGACTGTTTTTGACCCTGAAATTAATTCTTATTCAGGTGGATTGCACAGATACAATACTGTGACAGGAAAAAAAGAAGGATCAAAAGAATTATATACTCGTGAGACAGTAACTTTATTTGGAAAAGCTACTGGGTTCGGAGAAATAATTGGTATCTGTGGCTTGCCGGAAATAGAAATTGGAAACCTAGTGTGGTTTGATGCAAATAAGAATGGACTTCAAGATGCGAATGAAACGGGAGTCTCAGAAATCATGCTTAACCTGTACGATGAAAATTGTGTGAAGCTTGGAAATGTGACTACTGACGAAAAAGGGAGATATGCTTTTAATAATTCGAATGTGTCAGGAGGACTTATAAAAGGAAATAAATACTATGTTGGCATCGATTCAAAACATTTGGACAATGAGACTAAAAGTTATTTGGTAAAAGGTGCACATTATAACTTTACTAAAAGCAATCCTGACAATCTGGCAATCAACAGTGATGTTATCTTTGGTGGATTGCCTTGTGATTCAGGATTATTTGATGTAACTGCAAACGAAATCCAACATACTTATGATATAGGATTGATATCAGCAGGTGATTGTGGTCTGAAATTATCAAAAACAGTTCTCAATGCCAAGGCGATCAGAATGACTGACACGATACGGTTTCAGATCAATGTATTGAATAGCGGGGGGATAGTAATATCTTCTGTGGTCATTGGCGATCAGATACCGTCTGGTTATTTATTTCCGCAGCTTGCTAATCCTGAATGGAGTAAAAGCGATGGTAATCTTACCATAACAAAAAATAAACGATTAGTTCCCGGAGAGATAGATACAACATATCTAAACCTGGTATTGGACCCAGATATTAGAAATATTCATTATATCAATGAAGCACAAATTATATCTGCAAAAGATAGCGAAGGAAATTTGCTAAATGATATTGTTTCATGTTTTGCTCAACCAGACGATGGAAAGGATAGTGATTTTCCGGTAGTCTGTGATCTTGCACTCATTCATAAAGTGACTGACGAAAGGATATATACGCCGGATTCCGAAGTGAGTTATACTACCACGGTTTGTAATCAAGGTACGGTCGATGCTGAAAATTTTGAAATTGTTAATTATGCAAATAGCGAACTTGACTTCGATCCATCTGATAATCCTGGTTGGTTAATTTCGCCTGACCTGAAATTTATTACATACAAAGAGGAAAAAATACTTGCGCCGAATACATGCCGGGATTATATTATAAAATTTACAATACTGGAGAATGCCGAGCCATCTCAAATAGTAAATATTGCAGAAATTTCAGGGATGGAATGCACTGGTTCTGCAGCTGACTTTGATATTGATTCAACACCAGATAAAAATAAAATAAACGACAAAGGAGGCGAACCAAATACGATAACGGACAACATGATGGATGATCATGGTTTGATAGATGAAGATGACCATGATCCGGCCACATTAAATATTGATGTAATAGATTTGTCATTGCGCAAGACCGCTTTGGTCAGGAGAGTAGTAATAGGCACTATTATTAACTATTTAATCGATGTTAAAAATGAAGGCCAGGTTCCAGTTTCAAGAGTAAAACTGGTTGATTATTTACCTCCAGCACTCACTTTGATAGATTCATCATGGACATTGGTCGGGCAGAATGCTGAAAAAATTGTAAATATTCCGGGGAACTTACAACCGGGGCAATCATATAGGGCTACCATTAAATGCCAGGTAAATAATCTGGCTGTTCATCCGATTATAATAACAAATGCTGCAGAAATTGTAGAAATGTATGATCAGTACAATAGGAATATTTCACCGTATGACTTAGATTCAACACCTGATAATATCAGAGATAATGACATCAGCGAAAATTCAAAAGATTTAGCAGAAGATGATATTAGCTTTTATGATATTTCATTGATTTGTCCACCTGAAATCAATGCGTGTGGTACGAGATGTGTAGCCGCCACACAACTTAATAACGGCATGTTTGAAACCATTATCAAATTTGCTGGTATAAGTGGTGATGAGTGGCAAGTAGAAGAGTCTATAGGATTGTATGACACTTTAAGTACACCGGGCCACGCACTGCCTCTTCCAAGTCCTTATTTTTTAAATATTGAGGGCCATACCGGCGAATACGATTATTATGTACTAAAAGCCTTACATTTTGATCACCAGGGCTTTTCTGTCAGGCTTATAAATAAATTTGGCGAAACGGAGGATTTCGATATTTCATCAGGATATTGCCAATTTGCAAAGGTTGCTTTGACGGGTCCAGCCTCAGTATGTATGGGAAATGGAAGTTCTGTTTACAAGGCAAGCTTTGAAAGCAGTGCACCCATCACATATATTTGGGTGGTTGATGACAACAATATTGCAGAAGCTTCTGATACTCTTGGTGCGATAGGAACAGTATTGGATACCTTATGGAGTACTCCTGGTGTGAAAACAATACGGGTTTTTTCAAATGCGGAATGTTCAGCGCCAGCTGAATTAAGAGTAGATGTAGGCTTTGCACCGACTGGCTCTATGACTTGTTTGGGTGATTTCAATGTGTCACTTGACCACGACTGCTCCGTAATGATATCACCTTCCATGATGGCTGCCGGCATTATTTTGAATAATTCTGCTTATTCTGTCATGCTCACTGATATTCATGGTAAGGTAATACCCAATGCAACCATAATGGCACCTCAAGCCGGTACGAAGGTAGTCGCAAAACTAATTGAGTCATGCAGTGGAAATTCCTGCTGGTCAACGATTAATGTTGAAGACAAGTCACCTCCTATCTCCATATGCCGGGATATTACCCTTAATTGTTATAATCTGGCTACATATGGAGGCCCCTTTGAAAGAGATAATTGTGATGGGCCTGTAGAAAATAAGATAGTAAATGAAAAAATAACCCTTGTGTGCTCGGGTAAAATCCTGAAGTATATTGATAGATCCTATCAGGCAACAGATAAAGCCGGCAACAAATCCGCAATTTGTACAATGAGAATCACAGTTCTCAGACCTGATCTAAGTGCTACTGCAGGTTTATTAGTATTCCCTCCTGATAAAGTGATGGCTAATGCACTCATTTGTGATGCATTCAAAAAAGACAGCAATGGAAATCCGGATCCATCAGTAACAGGCGTGCCAAAACTGGCAGGGATAAGTCTCTATCCGTCATTTGACCAGATTTGCAATGTGACTACCTGGTATTCAGACCAGATATTTACCATAGGCTGTGTCAGGAAAATCATGAGAACCTGGCACGTATATGAACAGTGCGGAACCTTATTTCAATATGAAATTAGAAAGCAAACTATCGAAATAACAGATGACAAGGCACCAAATATCAGTCCGTTGCCAGATGTAACGATTACAACCGCCGGCCATAATTGTGAGGGTGAATTTTTGATTCCATTGCCAAATGTAATTGATACGTGCAATAGTGTGACGACGATAGATGTGACATATCCTGGTGGATTTATCGCAAATATGACCAAAGCCACAATAATAAAATTACCGCATCCACTTTGCCTCATGCAGTTGTAATAAAAGCATATGATGCCTGTCTAAACTCGAGCCAGATCTCATTTACTGTAAAGGTAACGGACAAAACGCCACCTACAGTAATATGTAAAGGTGAAGTAGTAGCCGGACTTAATTCAAATGGAGAAGCTTATATTTATCCGGTAAATCTAAATGATGGCAGCTATGATGAGTGCGGGATAGACAGTATGAAAGTTGCGAGAATGACAGTAAGTGGTAATATTGCAGATTCATTATTTAAGAGTTTTGTTGATTTAAAATGTGCTGATGCCGGTAAATCAGTAATGATAGCAATGAGGGTGTGGGATAGAAACGCTAATAGCAACTCCTGCATGGTAAGTGTGACTGTACAAGACAAAATTGTTCCCAAAATCACCTGCCCTTCTGATACAACACTTGATTGCAGCGAAGTTTATACCGGTATGGATCTATCTAAGTTTGGAAAAGCAACCGCCATTGATGCATGTGATCCTATGGTAAGGGAGTTAAGTCCGATATTTAATCTAAATGCTTGTAGAGTAGGGACCATCGAAAGAACTTTTGAAGCATACGATGCAACAAATGTGGCTACTTGTAAGCAAATAATCACTGTTGGAAGCGGGGTTATTAATAGGTTTGATCCAGAGAGAGACGTAAAAAAACCACTTTTGGTTTATGAAGTATCTGATAAGTGCTCAGCGGATGATCTGAAACCTGATAACTTACCAGAGCCATACAGACGGCCAATAATATCACAAACATCCTGTAGTCTGGCGGCAGCTACCTATAAAGATGAAGTATATACATTTGCAACAGGTGCATGTTACAAAATTATCAGAACTTGGACCATAATAGAATGGTGTGAAATGGAGAGACTTGGAAGCTTATATGAACCTTACCGATTTATTCAGACCATCAAGGTAAATAATACCATACCGCCATTTTTTGTAGGAATAGTTCCAGCCCGTGACACATTCTATACAGTAAAAGGAAATTGTAAGGATGCCAGCATTAGTTTGTCGGTGACAGGAAAAGATCTTTGTACTCCGGATGATCAACTTAGATGGATGTATAGAATTGACTATTATAATGACGGAAGCTATGATATAGTTAATTCAGGTATTGGCAATAAGTCTTCAATAAATGCAATTTTCCCTGTTGGACTTCATAGAGTTCAATGGTCTTTTGAAGATGCATGCGGAAATCTGGTGACTAAAGATCAACTTATACTTGTACGGAATAATGATAAGCCTGTGGCAACCGCTCTGGAAAAAATAAGCGTAAGTATTGAACCTTGGGATAGAGATGGTGATGGCAAGCCTGACATTGAAATGGTTTGTATTAAGGCATACATTAAATACCAGCAGCTATTCATTGTGCTGTACTGAGCCTTTGAAATTTAGTTTTTCAGCTGATACGAATGATGTTGAAAAATGTTTTGACTGTACTCATGTCGGACTGGATAATAAAATCCAACTTTGGGTTACTGACTGTAATGGTAACAAAGATTTTGTAACTGTAAAAGTTGATGTTCAGGATAACAATGACTCAGATGTTTGTCATTCATTTTGTGAAGATAATCCGGTTACACCAATAATAACAGGAACTAATATTATTTGCAAAGGTAATTCCACTGTTTTAACAGCATCTGGAGGAACACACTACACATGGAGTACAGGAGCGACCACTGCATCTATCACAGTAAGTCCTTCCAGCACTGCATCTTATACGGTAACTGTTTCAAGCCTTTTGGGGTGTACTGCTTCAGCAACAAGAACAGTATCCGTTAATGATACTCCAGTTGCAAATATAAGTGGATCAAATATTTGTTCAGGGACTTCTACAACTTTAACTGCCTCTGGTGGAGGTACATATTTGTGGAATAACGGATCAACGACAGCAGCAATAAATGTAAGCCCTCTTTCAAATACGACTTATACTGTTACGGTGACAGCACTAAATGGTTGTACAGCATCAGTTTCAAGATTGGTTGTGGTTTCACCACCTCTGAATGTGATCATCATAGGCAATAATATCGTTTGTTTGAACCAGTCAACAAATTTAACAGCTTCCGGTGGAAGCACGTATCTTTGGAGCAATCAAGCAACCACAGCTTCTATTACTGTCACGCCTGTGATCAATACAACTTATACGGTAACGGCAACAGATGTCAATGGATGTACTGCATCTCAAATGATAACCGTATCCGTAAATGGATTAACCATTAACCCGGCGATTTCGGGTATTGATACTATTTGTGAAGGAAATACCACAACTTTGACAGCTTCAGGCGGAATTTCATATATATGGAGTAATAATGCAACCACTTCATCTATTATCGTTTCACCCCTGGCAAATACTACATATTCTGTGACGGTTACAGACTTAAACGGTTGTACTGGAGTGACAAGTTCTTCAGTGATAGTAAATCCTAAACCACCAGTTAAAATAAACGGATCAAAGATATTTTGTCCCGGAATCCCGGTAACTCTTACCGCTACCGGAGCGGTGACATATATCTGGAATGGAGGTCAGACCACCACTTCAATAACAGTCAGCCCTTTGGCAAATACAACTTACCGAGTGACAGGAACGGATTCCAAAGGATGTATCGCTTCAGATAGCATTATTGTTGCAATCACGGATCTATCACAGGTTATTATTACAGGTAATAACAATTTATGTCCGGGAGATAGTACAATATTAAAAGCGCATGGAGGAATATCGTACAGTTGGAATACCAGTCAAACAAGTGATTCTATTATTGTTAAGCCTTCAGAAACGACAACATATACTGTCACTGTTACATTGGCAAATGGGTGCACAGCTGTACTCAGCAGAACGGTAAGCATTTTAACACCCGCCTCAGTTACTATTAGTGGCACTCTGACCATTTGTCCTGGTGATTCAACCACACTTACAGCTACAGGAGGAGGTACTTATTTATGGAGTAGTGGTGCTACATCTGTATCTATTATTGTCAAACCTGTTTCACAGACTACATACACCGTGACAGTCACAGGAGTCAATGGCTGTACTGCTTCCAGATCAGTTGTTGTTACAATTTTGCCAAAACCGGATATCAATATCACAGGTGATACTATTTTGTGTGTGGGTGATTCAACAATACTGACAGCATCTGGGGCTTCATCATACATTTGGAGCGCTGGTTCAACATCGAATAATGTAACTGTAAAACCTTTGGGTACAACTACATATACAGTTACAGCTACAAATGCCAATGGATGTAGATCAACTAAAAGTGTGAATGTAACAGTTACTCCACCGGTATCAGCTGGCATAATGGGTTTGGATAGTATTTGTGTAGGTTCGAGTACAACTTTAACAGCAAATGGTGGAATTATGTATTTATGGAATACTGGTGCCACAACGAATGCAATCAATGTATCTCCAATCGTTGCAACGACATATACAGTCACAGTTACTGATTTAAATGGCTGTACCGCAATAGCAACCAAAATAGTTGGTTTGTTCAACTTGCCTGTTGGAGTGATAACCGGTAATCGAATGATTTGCCTCGGTGAGACGACCACTCTAACTGCATCAGGAGGCTCAGGTTATTTGTGGAATACCACAGATACTACAGCAGCCATTTCTGTTTCCCCTACGGTTACGACTACCTATACTGTTACCGTTACTGATTCAAAAGGGTGTAAATCATCTACTTCTGCTACAGTAATAGTTGATCCTGGTACACTTGTCTGCACCACTAAAAATTTCACAGCATATTTAGGTCCAAATGGTTCAGTCACCATTAGACCTGAGGATATCAGCACAGGTGCAGTTGGAGCTTGTACAAATATCACCGCTATAGTTAGCCCGGCACAGTTATTCTGTAATGATGTTGACATTCCTCAAATTGTAACACTCACTGTTACCAATATTAATACAAATTCTTCATTGACGTGTACAGCACAGGTTACGGTATTGGACACCCTAAAACCTACTTTGACATGTCCTCCTAATGTTTCTATTAATTGTGAAACATATAACCCTGCTACACCATTGAGTACTTATGGAACGGCTACAACTACAGATAACTGTTTAGTAGGATTAACCATATTAGAGGCTCCGGCTATTCGAAATCTGAATAACTGTAATGCAGGTCAAATAATAAGAACATTTACAGCGACAGACAGAAATGGAAATTCAACTCAATGTGTACAAATTATCACAGTAGGTTCTTCCACTCCGATTACTCTGTCAAATATTTCATTCCCGCCAAATACAAGTGTCTCAACATGCACAGGCATTGACACAAGTGTCACCGGGCGTGCTAAATTGAATATTTCAATCCCGTCTTGTTCGAAAATATCCATTTCTTATACTGATAGTCCGGTGCCCCAAATACCAGTGTGCGCTCAAACAATAGTTCGAACATGGCTTGTTGTAGATACATGTCAGTTATTGCCGGGCACTAATAATGGCAGATTTACTTTTGCACAGACTATCACTGTGACACCACAACCAATAGTAATAAACGGACCTCCGACCATTAATCTTGATGTCAATTCTGAGACATGTAGTGCAGAATTGTCCGGAGTTTTCCACTCAGCCACCGGATGTAACCTGACATTAGGAAACAGTAGAAATGAATTGGCTTCATTTAACATAGAAGGCACATATCCTCCTGGGAAAACCACCGTGACATTAGTAGCGACTGATAATTGTGGAGTGACTGCGACAAGAGCGGTTATTGTAGATGTAAAAGATGTTGATTCATTGCAAATTACATGTAGAAAAGGTTTCCCCCAAATTACGGATCAGCTTTTTGTTGATGAACCAGCAAGCACATATTATACAATAGTTAGGTCATGTAATGACAATAGTGTTATTCTGGCTTCTTTTGATGAATCTGACCCAACAAGAAGTACGCACAGATTTAATTGTGATGACGTACCAATATTACCTACACCACGGATAAATATTTATTTTTATTATGAAGGTCAGACAAATCATTTTTTTAGCTGTAATCCATTAACTCGAACTCAGGATCCTAACAATTTCTGTGGTCTGAGTCGCCCTGTAGTTTCGGGTACTATCAAGACTGAAAATTCTCAATCTGTTAAAAAAGTTGCAATAGACCTGCAAGGCAGCGATGCGAATCCTGTGATGACAAGCTCAGAAGGCCAGTATGAATTTCCTCCTATGGCATATGGTGGGAATTACAATGTGATTCCTGAAAAAAATACAGATTTTCTGGAAGGAGTGAGTACGCTTGATCTGATTCAGATACAAAGACATATTTTGAATGCAGAACCATTGACCACACCATATCAATTGATAGCAGCTGATGTCAATAAGGACAATAAAATTACTGCTTCGGATATCACTTTGTTGAGAAAAGTGATTTTAGGAATTAAAGAAGACTTCGGAGATAATAAAAGCTGGAGAATGGTAGATAAAAGTTTTGTTTTTCCAGACCCGAAAGATCCTTTCATGACCCCATTTGCGGAAAATTATTTTATTGAATCATTGGATAATAGCATGGTCATAGATTGGGTAGGAGTGAAGATTGGTGATGTCAACAATAGTTATGTGGCCAACGCTGCTGACAATGTGGTAGAATCCCGAAATGTGGACTATTCCCTGATCATGCTTGAACCCGAATCAATTGGTGGTGAGAGAATAATTCCAATTGCATCATCATCCGATTTAAATTTACAAGGATTTCAGTTTAGTGCAAGGATAAGCAATGCTGAAGAAGTAATACTAACTTCCGGAAAATTGAACATTGAAAATTATCACTATAGCTTTGTTGATGGCATACTAAGAATCTCATGGCATAATTCGATGGGTACTGCAATTAAAAAAGGAGAAATATTATTCAATGTTCAAATAATAAAATCTCACCTTAACAACAGTGCAGCGGATATGACTTTAACAACATCCATAAAACCTGAATTATATACTTCTGATAATGTTGTAAAAAGCTTGGGATTAAAGAATACAAACAATGTTATCCGCAAATTTGAATTATTAGGCAATACACCAAATCCTTGGGATCAGGTCACCGGAATCAATTTCTATGTCCCTGAAAATGGTGATGTGGTGATCAGAGTGCGCGATTTAACAGGAAGAGTTGTATATACAATGAAGGAATTTATGACTAAAGGCGAGCATACGGTTACATTGAGCAATGAACAATTAAATGCTTCGGGATTACTGCTCTATGACGTAACTTTTGGAAAAGAAGTCCGTACCATGAAAATGCTTAATATCAAATAAATTATACTGTCTTATTGACCCCTTTAAGCCCCTGTAATTTTAATTGCAGGGGCTTTTTAGCTAAGCCCGTATAGAATATAAATTCACTGGAAAAGGCATTGACAATAAATAGTACTTAAATAAAATCAAACTGAAAAGTTCAATCAAATAAGTCTTTTATAATTTTATTTTACGATTGATAATAAAGAAAGTTAGAAATACAATTATTTAAAACCAAATAACCTAAATTGAATAAAATTACTTGATCCATAATCTGCTACTTTCACAGAATGTTATTTGAAAGGATAAACTACCTATATCTTTTCTTCTTTCAGTTTTACAAGTTTCGACCTTAGGGAGTTGAGTTTTTTGAGAAGCTGATTTTTAACTTTTGACTCATTTTTCTGGTTTTCCAATTCTTTTTTAGCCCCATCAATAGTGAAGCCCCGTTCTTTTACCAGATGATAAATAGTCTTTAGATTCTCAATATCTTTGGGAGTATATCTTCGGTCGCCTTTCCTGTTCTTTCCGGGTTTGAAAGAGATGAATTCAGTCTCCCAATATCTGATTAAAGATGGAGACACATCAAAAATCTCAGCAACTTCTCCAATTGGATAATATAATTTGGTTAATGTTCCTGTTTCCATACAGATTAAATTCTATATATACATATTAGATTGATATGTAAACTGCAATATTAAAATCTTAGTTCAAAAATTCCAAAAAATGTCATACAACTTATAAATTAAAAGATCGGTTGAAGTTTCGAATTAAAGAATGTTATTCAGACAATTTACCTTTATGCCATACCGGCAATAGGAAAATTCATGGGTGGCATACTGCCCGCCTCAGGATCTTCAATATTGCCATACTGATTTTCATATCTCTTAATATTATCTAACAAAGCCTTCATTAGTCTTTTAGCGTGTTGAGGAGTTAGAATAATTCTTGACTTTACTTTGGCTTTGGGTACATTAGGTACCAGCCTGATGAAATCAACAATAAACTCAGAATGTGAATGCGATATGATTGCCAGATTTGAGTAAATACCTTCCGCTACTTCTTCTGATAATTCAATATTGATCTGATTTTCGTTATTTTCTGCCATTTTGCTTAAATTTTATTATTTTTGAACACAAAGTTACCATTATAAGTTTTGTTTGTGTGCAATAAAACAAATCTTAAACTTAAATTATTGTATAAATTGATTTCGCTATATTTGCGTTTTATTAAAATTTACAGCTTAAAATATTAAAAATGGCAATTAAAAAAATTAAAGTAGCCAATCCTGTCGTGGAATTGGATGGAGATGAAATGACCAGAATAATCTGGAAATTTATTAAAGATAAGCTTATAGTTCCATATATTGATATAGATATAAAGTATTATGATCTTGGCATGGAATACCGAGATGAAACCAATGATCAGGTAACTATTGATGCTGCCAACGCTATAAAAAAGTATGGTGTAGGAATAAAATGTGCCACCATAACACCAGATGAAGCCAGGGTTGAAGAGTTTGGTTTGAAGCAAATGTGGAAATCTCCAAATGGCACTATCAGAAATATTTTGGATGGTACCGTTTTTAGAGAACCGATTGTCATGTCCAATGTGCCAAGATTAGTGCCAAATTGGACATCGCCGATCATAATTGGCCGACATGCATTTGGTGATCAATACCGTGCTACAGACACAGTCACAAAAGGCCCCGGCAAGCTTTCCATGACGTTTACAGCTGAGGACGGTACAGAAACAAGTTGGACAGTATTTGACTTTAAAGGGGATGGTGTAGCCTTGTGCATGTATAACACAGATGAATCCATTCGTGGTTTTGCGCATTCTTGTTTTAATATGGCATTGACAAAAAAGTGGCCATTATATCTTTCAACAAAAAATACCATATTAAAAAAATATGACGGTCGGTTCAAAGATATTTTTCAGGAGATATTTGAAAAGGATTATAAATCTAGATTTGATCAGGCCGAAATAGTCTATGAGCACAGATTGATAGATGATATGGTCGCCAGTGCTTTAAAATGGAACGGAAATTTTGTTTGGGCATGCAAAAATTATGACGGTGATGTACAGTCAGATACAGTAGCACAGGGATTTGGATCGTTGGGTTTAATGACATCAGTACTGATTACTCCGGATGGTAATACCATGGAAGCAGAAGCTGCCCATGGTACAGTCACCAGACATTACAGAGACCATCAGGCTGGAAAACCTACTTCCACCAATCCGATTGCTTCGATATATGCGTGGACCAGAGGACTTGCATTTCGAGGTAAATTGGATGGAAATCAGGACCTTATCAGATTTAGTGAGGCACTGGAACAAGTGTGTGTTGATACAGTTGAGAGTGGCAAAATGACAAAAGACCTTGCTGTCATTATACATGGCAATAAAGTAAAACACGGTGACCACTATCTTTATACTGAAGAGTTTCTGGAGGAGCTTGATAAAGGACTTAAATCTAAATTAGGCCAATAATATAATTGGTTTAGTCCGGCTTTTGTATTTAATTTATCACTTTTTTTTATGACAACCAAAATACAATTCAGTTGGCCTAAATTCAAATTTGACAATTCCTGGTCTCTATTTTTGGACAGAGATGGCGTGATAAATGAAAGGTTGCCGGGAGATTATATAAAAAACTGGGAGGAATTTAAGTTTTTACCTCGTGTATTGACTTCTCTGGAAGTTTTTTCAATCTCATTCAGAAGGATTTTTGTTGTTACAAATCAGGCGGGGATAGAAAAGGGAATTTTGAATCATGAAATTCTTAAAGATATTCATAATCATATGATGGAATACATTCAATTTCATGGAGGGCGGATAGATGAAATATATTATTGCCCTTTTAAGGCTGACTTGGATCCTTTATGCCGCAAGCCCAATCCTGGAATGGCCCTTCAGGCAAAAAAGGAGTTTCCGGATATTGAATTTAAAAAATGCATTATGGTAGGAGATTCAGATAGTGACATAGAATTTGGAAATAATCTTGGGATGAAGACAATTTTGGTTGGTAACAAAGGGGACAATCTTTTTGGCAATAAAAATTCATTTCCAGATTGCAGGTTAGCAAGTCTGCCTGATTTGGCAAACTATATTACAGGAATGTTATAAAATAATTACATATGAGAACAAAAATTAGCTCAAGTGCAATTTGGGAAGATACAATTGGTTATTCCAGAGCAGTCAAAGTAGGAAATATCATTGAGGTGGCGGGTACCGCAGCAGTCAGAAGTGGTGATGTAGTTCACACGGGGGATGCCTACAATCAGACTAAATATATAATAAAGATAATAGAGCATGTGCTAAAGCAGCTGGATTCAGGACTACAGGATGTGGTACGCACGAGAATTTATCTTAAGCATGTGAATGATTGGGAAGAAGTTGGTCGTGCTCACGGGGAGTTTTTCGGTAAAATAAAGCCAGCTAGTAGCATGATCGCAGTTTCATCGATGATCAATCCGGAGATGCTTGTGGAGATCGAAGCTACGGCAATAATTTCTTGATTTTATGTATAAGGTAAAGGAAGTTTACTACACATTACAGGGAGAAGGTTTCCATACAGGGAGACCTGCTGTTTTTTGCAGATTTTCAGGATGTAATCTTTGGACAGGTAGAGAAGTAGATCGGGAGAATGCAATATGTAAGTTTTGTGATACTAATTTCTGGGGAACTGATGGACAAAATGGCGGTAAATATACTGCAGGAAAGCTATCTTCAAAGATTCAAGAACTATGGCCGTCAAAAAGTATTAACCCATTTATTGTTTGTACAGGTGGTGAACCGGCACTACAAATGAACAAGCATCTGATAGACGAATTTCATAAATCCGGTTTTGAAATTGCTATTGAAACAAATGGAACTGTAGGACTGCCTGAAGGAATTGACTGGATTTGCGTCAGCCCTAAAGCTGATACAAATATAGTAATTAGAAGTGGAGATGAGTTAAAACTGGTTTATCCACAACCTGAAAACAATCCAACTAACTTCATAAATATGGATTTTAAGCACTTCTATCTGCAACCGTTGGACAATGAAAACCACTTTTCAAATATAAAAAGTACAATAGAATATTGCCTTAAAAATCCGCTATGGAAACTAAGTTCTCAAACTCATAAATATCTTGGCATTGACTGATAATCTTTAACTTATCCTTCAGTAACACCAAATCTTTTCAAAGAGAAGCATCAGATAAATTAAACTTGAAGTCGTATCCTGGATTTATTAGAGTTATCCTTATTCAAATATTTCTGTTCCGGCAAAATGGAAAGCACTTTCAATGGCAGCATTTTCATCACTATCAGACCCATGGATTGCATTTTCACCTATGTTTTTTGCAAATTTTGCTCTGATTGTTCCAGGAGCGGCATCTGCAGGATTAGTTGATCCGATAAGTTTTCTGAAGTCCTCGACAGCATTTTCTTTTTCAATAATAGCAGCTACTATTGGTCCTGATGACATAAAACTTACTAATTCTCCATAAAATGGCCTGGCACTGTGAATAGCATAAAATTCTCCGGCTTTTTCTTCTGACAATTTTGTGTATTTCATTGCTACGATTTTAAAACCGCCTGCATTTATCTGAGCCAGAATTGCACCGATATGACCTGAACCTACAGCATCAGGTTTGATCATAGTAAAAGTTCTGTTAGTCATCATAATATTAAATTTTTAATTTGGATTTTTAAAAAACGGCGCAAAAATAGGAAATCATATTTCTTTGATACAGAAAAAACAAAAATAAATTTTGAATTGTGTGTTAATTTATAGATTTTTGCGCCTTATATGTCAGAAGAGATCCGTCAATTAAAAGAAGTGCTTGCGTTTCCGAAGGAAATTAGTATTGTTTCACATCGCAATCCTGATGGAGACGCTATCGGTTCTTCCATGGCTTTATCCGGATACTTACAAAAACTTGGTCACAATGTAAAAGTGATATTCCCGAGCGATTATCCCACAAGTTACGGATTTATTGATGGTGTCCAATTCTCAATAATTTTTGACTTGGATCCAAATTTAGCGAGAGCTACTATCGACAAAAGTGATGTTATTTTTTGTCTTGATTTTAATGGTCTTGACAGAGTGGATAAAATAGGAGAAAGCATACAATTCAGTAAAGCAAAAAAGATTCTTATAGATCATCATCTTGATCCGGAGCCATTTACAGATATTGAGTTTTCAGATACTGAAGCGAGTAGTACTTGTGAGCTTGTATTTAAAGTAATTGATACATTAGGTGACAGATCTAAAATTGACAATAAAATAGGTGAGGCATTATTTACCGGTTTAATTACTGATACTGGTTCATTCAGGTATGGAACCAGACCTTATACCTATGAGGTGGCGGCCCACCTTAAAGCAGCGGGAGTAGATGATTATAAGCTTGCAGATAAGATTTTTAACTCCCAGAAGGAAAAACACCTTAGATTATTGGGCCATTGTCTTGCAAACAGGATGGAAGTGATGAAGGATTATGGAGTTGGCATCATGTGGCTGACCAGAAAAGATTATTTAGATTTTGACATTCAGCGAGGTGATACAGAAGGGATTGTAAATTATATGCTGATGATCGAGAATATCAAAGTAGCTGCTTTTATATTGGAGCAACCTACTATTATAAAAATTTCTCTCCGCAGTAAAGGAGATATTTCAGTACAGGAAATAGCTCAGAAATACTTCAACGGTGGAGGGCATAAAAACGCATCAGGTGGAGGGGTGTATGCCAGTCTCAATGATATAATAGAAAAAGTTAAAAAAGTAATGCCACAATATCTTCCTAAAATTCAATACTGAAATATTTATTAAATCATTTATCATTATCAATTTTAAAAATCATGAAATTAAAAATCAGTGCGATATTATTTGCATCCATTTTCCTTACTATATCTTGTAAAAATAAGGAAAACAAAGTTCCAAGCGGTTACAATTACACAGTTGATGCTGAAGGATCAGGAGCGTCACCTAAAGTAAATGACTATGTGTTTTTTACTGTTAAAATAATGGGCGACAGTTCGAAGGTTTTACAGGAAATGGGCGAGGGACCTCAAATGCCAATTTTGCAGATTCCTGGAGAAATGCCTAAATATCCTCAATCAAACCCGGTTTTGGAAATGCTTGCTGTCAGTAAGATCGGTGGCGTTTATAAGTTTATTATGCCTGTCGATTCTATTCCAAATCCACCGGCTGATATCAAAGATATAGACAATATTGTGTATGAAATTGCTGTAAAAAAGTATATGAATGAAGTAGATTTCAAAAAATATTCGGAAGAAAAGCAAGCTGAAATGCAAGCAAAAATAGCCGCAAATATGGAAAAACTTCCCGCAGTTGAGGAATTGACAAAAACCACCCTGGCTGATTATAAAGCCGGTAAGTTGGAGACCCAGAAAACTGCATCGGGAGTCAAATATTACATAGTAAAGAAAGGTGAAGGACCAAATGCAACTGCCGGAAGCAATATTAGTGTCAATTATTATGGGGTGTTGATGGATGGAACCATGTTTGACAACTCATATAGAGCAGGACAAGCCTATCCTTTTACATTAGGTGCAGGACAGGTTATCAAAGGCTGGGATGATGGTTTGCTAAATTTGAACAAAGGTGCAAAAGCCTTTTTATTTATTCCTCCGGCTATGGCCTACGGCTCAGCAGGCAGCCCTCCTGTCATTCCGGCTGATGCTGAATTGGCATTTTATGTAGAAATGGATGATATTTCGGGCAAATAAAAATTTATCTCGTCATATCAGGAAGATGAGATTATAATAAAAATTTAGAGCAGGTGAAATGTGTTCTTATATTTCACTTGCACATTTTTTCACAATATAAATAAGCAGGGCAATGACCATTGAACAGTTAGCTGATATCAGGGTGCGATTGACATCGGTAAGGAGGTATCTTTGACGTCGATAGAAGAATTATTGAAATAGAAGAAAAGGACCAGCTTACTATGGATCCTTCATTTTGGCAGGACTCCGAAAATGCAGAATCAATTCTCAAAGAATTAAAAGATCATAAAAAGTGGGTTGAAAAATATGAATTTTTGGAGACCGCGACCGATGATCTCGAGGTGATGCTGGAATTCCAAAGAGAAGGTGAAGCGACAGAAGCCGAAGTTGACGAAAAGTATAAGGAGATGATTTCGTTGCTGGACGATATTGAATTCCGAACCACTTTGGATAAGCAGGAAGATCTTTTAAATTGCATACTTGAAATAAACGCCGGAGCAGGTGGGACTGAGGCATGTGACTGGACAGCCATGTTGCACAGAATGTTTGCTATGTGGGCAGATAAAAATGGGTATAAAGTCACAGAGATCGATAGAGTAGATGGAGATGTGGCTGGTATAAAGTCTGTCTCTATAGAAATCGAAGGAGAGTATGCTTATGGCATGCTGAAAGGAGAAAATGGGGTGCACAGGCTCGTCAGAGTAAGTCCGTTTAACTCTCAGGGTAAAAGAATGACTTCTTTTGCTTCCGTTTTTGTACATCCATTGATTGATGATACCATCGAAATTGATATCAGTCCTGCAGACATTGAGTGGGATACATTCAGAGCTCAGGGTGCCGGCGGTCAAAATGTAAATAAAGTAGAAACAGCAGTCAGAATTAAACATATTCCTACAGGAATAGCGATACAATGTCAGGAGGCCAGATCTCAACATGCTAATAGGGATAAGGCAATGCAAATGCTTAAATCCAGATTATACGAGATAGAGCTTGAAAAACAACGAGCTGAACGCGATAAACTGGAAGCTCAAAAAATGAAAAATGAGTGGGGGTCTCAGATACGTTCATATGTACTTGATGACAGAAGAGTAAAAGACCACAGGACCGGATTTGAAACTAGAAATACTGATGCAGTATTGGATGGTGGGTTGGACGGGTTTCTTAAATCATTTCTGATGTGGGATGGAAATTAATGGGATGCGTTTTAATCACTATTCCATAGGTGTAGCTGACTTGAAAAAAAGTAAGCACTTTTATCAAAATATTCTTGGTCTGGAACTAATTAGCAGACCTGATTTTGATTTTAACGGGGCTTGGTTTCAAATTGACCCGGGGGTACAACTTCATCTCATTGAAAATAAAAATATTGAAGTTTTCTTTTCTGATTCAAGAAAACTTCATTTTGCTTTGGCAGTAAGTGATATTTATTTAGTCAGAAATAAACTTGAAAAACTGGGTGTACAATGTGCCATTGATATCAAGTCCAGACCGGACGGAGTCCTCCAGTTTTACATAATTGATCCGGACGGGTATTTTATAGAAATTACTGAGATTTAAGTAATTGGAGAGAGTCAGGCTTGTTATTATAACGGCTAAAATTTATGTCATTTTGACAGAAATATGAGTACCTCGTGAAAAATTGGCAAAAGGGAACTCAGTTTGTCAGTACATATGACAGACAATCCTGATTGGCATACTTAATGATGTATAAATGCGAATTCAAAAATTATTTTTTAACATATTTAAATAAAATTCAGATATTATATGAAACCAATTAATGACAGAGTGGTAGTAAAGCCAGCTCCGGCTGAAGAGAAAACTACAGGCGGTATCATCATTCCTGATACAGCAAAAGAGAAACCACAAAAAGGAGAAGTGATAGCAGTGGGTCCAGGAAAAGAAGGAGTCAAACTTACTGTGAAAAAAGGAGATACTGTGCTATATGGAAAGTACGCTGGCCAGGAAATTCAATACCAGGGCGAAGATTATCTGATTATGAGAGAGGATGACATCCTCGTTATATTGTGATAATAAAAATATTTAAAAAATTATTTATTTACTAAAATTTTAAAACAAATAATATATGTCTAAGATTGTAAGCTTTGACACTGAAGCAAGAGCAAAATTAAAATCAGGTATTGACCAATTGGCCAATGCTGTTAAAGTAACCCTTGGCCCAAAAGGAAGGAATGTTATCATACAAAAGAGTTTTGGAGCCCCCATTATTACTAAGGATGGTGTTACTGTAGCAAAAGAAATAGAGCTGGAGGATGCTATTGAAAATATGGGCGCCCAGATGGTTAAGGAAGTAGCTTCCAAGACTGCTGATGCAGCCGGAGACGGAACTACTACTGCTACTGTCCTTGCCCAGGCCATGGTAAATGCTGGTATGAAATATGTGACAGCAGGAGCCAATCCAATGGACCTGAAAAGAGGTATTGATAAAGCTGTAGCTGCTGTAATCGCTGACCTGAAAACTCAAAGTGAGGTAGTAGGATCAGATTTTAGTAAAATTAAGCAGGTAGCATCTGTTTCAGCAAATAATGATGACGAAATAGGATCTCTCATTGCCGATGCTATGAAAAGAGTTACCAAAGACGGCGTCATCACCGTTGAAGAAGCTAAAGGTACCGACACATATGTTGATGAAGTAATAGGTATGCAGTTTGACAGGGGTTATTTATCTCCTTACTTTATTACCAATACTGAAAATATGACAACAGAGTATGAGAATCCATTAATTCTCATCCATGACAAAAAGATATCAAATGTTCAGGAAATCGTACCTGTACTTGAAAAAGCAATGCAAACAGGACGGGCCGTTGCTGATTATTGCTGAAGATGTAGATAGTCAGGCACTTGGTACATTGGTTGTAAACAGACTCAGGGCAGGATTGAAAATAGTTGCTGTAAAAGCACCCGGATTCGGAGACAGAAGAAAAGCTATGCTTGAAGATATTGCTGTTCTTACAGGTGGTGTAGTTATTTCTGATGAAAAAGGATACAAGCTTGAAAATGCTACGGTAGCTGAACTTGGTCAGGCAGAGAAAATAACTGTAGATAAAGATAATACCACTATCGTAAACGGAAAAGGCCTTCAAGCAGATATCAATTCCCGTATAGGTCAGATCAAAGCTCAGATAGATACAACCACCTCTGATTATGACAAAGAAAAACTTCAGGAGAGATTGGCTAAACTTGCTGGTGGCGTAGCAGTACTTTATGTAGGGGCTGCCACAGAAGTGGAAATGAAAGAGAAAAAAGACAGAGTAGATGATGCGCTTCATGCTACCAGAGCTGCTGTAGAAGAGGGTATTGTTGCTGGTGGTGGAGTGGCTCTCGTGAGAACTATTAAAGGTCTTGAAACATTAAAAGGTATCAATGAAGATGAGAATCTTGGTATTCAAATAGTTAAAAAAGCCCTTGAAGCACCCCTTAGAATTATTGCAGAAAATGCTGGTGTTGATGCTTCTGTAGTGTATCAGGAAGTGTTTAAATCAAAAGGTGCTCACGGATATAATGCCAGAACAGATCAATATGAAGATTTGAAGAAAGCAGGTGTTATTGACCCTACTAAAGTAACAAGAATTGCATTGGAAAATGCGGGTTCTATCGCTAGCATGGTGTTGACCACTGAATGTGTGGTTTCAGATAAGAAAGAAGAAGGCGGTGCCGGTCATGGCCATCCACCTATGGGTGGCGGTATGGGCGGAATGATGTAATATTTAGCTGATTCACGCGTATAATTATAAAGTAAAAAGGCTTTGCAACATTTGATCGTTGCAAAGCCTTTTTCTTTTTAGGTATCAGCATATTCACAAAAGTGGAAATTATTATTTTTATTCGTTTTCTTTATAATTAATCTGTTCGATTTTTGACAGTAATTTGAATTTACCATCAATAAATGCTGCATCGTACTGGTCTGATGGGATGGATTTGTCCAGAATCTGGTAGTTATCATAGTTTTGAAATGTTATACCATGAATGCTTTCCTGCTTGGTGGCTTTTCTGAATCTTGGTCCGCCATTGGTATAAGCCAGATAGTCCAGCATATGGGTGTTTTGATTTATCCAGTAACAATAAACGTCTTCAAAATCTATTCCACCACCTTCTGGTTCAAACCAAACTTTTACCTGATCATATTTTTGTCCTTCGAGCTCAGAAGTCCCTACATATTCTACATTTACTGCCGGATCAAGCAGTTTATAAGGTAACAAAATGAAATACACTACTGAATTCAATCCTTCTTTATTTCGACTCTCCATCTTCTCTGTCAGCTGCATCTTTTTACCGTTTACCTCATGATAAAATTTATTGTTATCCAGTACATCTTTTAAGTTATTGCCGATGGAATCCTTATAGGTTCTTTCATAATAAAAGTGACCATTATTGTTTTTTATTCTGAACTGATATTGTCGGAACTCAAACGATATATCAAATTTTTTATAGTTTTTTCCTCCATGTACCTTTATGCATTCAGCAATAATTTCCTTAGCTTTTTTATCATTGATTCGCTGAGACTGCACTATATTGGAAGACAGTAAAATAAATAGAATACATATTCTGAGCATGATTATTATTTTTGCTATCTAACCAACTTAATGAGTGAATTGTTGAAAATAACTTTTTATATCACTGCAATAGTGAAATTTCTAAACATTATCTGTCAAATGATAGTCTCATGCCCATGCCCTGCAAAAAATAACCACTATTATTATAAACTTTAGTGCCATTGACAAAGGTAGTATTTACACCACCTTTGAAAACTCTTCCTTCAAGTGGTGACCAACCGCATTTATAGAATATATTATCTTTTGTGACCTGGAATGATTTATCTGGATCCACAAGTATTAAATCGGCAAACATACCTTCATCTACAAATCCTCTACTTTTTATTTTAAAGCAAAGTGCCGGAGCATGGCACATCTTCTCAACTATTTTTTCTTTAGTGATCAATCCACGATGATAAAAATCCAGCATTATAGTTAAGCTATGTTGTATCAAAGGGAGACCAGAAGGAGCTTTCAGATATGGTTGTTGCTTTTCTTCCCATGTATGCGGGGCATGATCCGTAGCAATAATATCAAGTGTATCATCAAGTAGAGCAGGAAGTAATGCATCTCT
This sequence comes from Saprospiraceae bacterium, assembly GCA_016722285.1. Lineage (GTDB taxonomy): Bacteria > Bacteroidota > Bacteroidia > Chitinophagales > Saprospiraceae > OLB9. The sequence goes on along the minus strand of JADKGI010000010.1, from coordinate 66,391 downwards.
GTCATCCATAGTTTTTATAGCAGGATTACACTTTATCAGATTTCCTAAATCTTCATAATCTTTATCACAAAAAAAGAGGTGATGTACGCATACTTCGGATGTTATTTTTTTATCAATAAGTGGCATTGTATTATTAAAAAGTTCCAGCTCTTTTTCAGTAGATATGTGAAGGATATGAAGTCTTGTGCCATGTTTTAGTGCCAGATCCTTTGCAAAAGAAGATGATAAATAACAACCTTCAGCATTTCTTATAAGTGGATGTACCTCCGGAATCATGTTATCCCCAAATTTTAGAATGTATTCATTCAGATTATTTTTAATGGTATTTTCATCCTCACAATGAGTAGCAATCAACATGGGAACATTTGCAAATAGTTTTTCCAATACGGTAGGATTATCCACCAGCATGTCACCTGTACTTGAACCCATAAAAATTTTAACTCCACACACATTTCTTGGGTCAGTTTTCATGACTTCATCATAATTATTATTAGAAACTCCCATATAAAATGAGTAATTTGCAAAAGATGATTTGGAGGCAATGAGATATTTTTCATCCAGCAATGTCTGGTTCAGACATTCAGGTTTTGTGTTGGGCATTTCCATAAATGTGGTAACTCCTCCGGCTATAGCCGCCCTTGATTCCGATCCGATATCTGCCTTATGAGTAAGACCCGGCTCTCTGAAATGCACCTGATCGTCGATAATACCTGGCATTAACCAAAGGTCAGATGCATTTATTTCTTCATAATTTGCCTTGGTTTGAATATTTGCATCTATTTTTTCAATATGCTTTCCTGAAATAAGCACATCTTTATGTTCTGAAATACCTCGGTTGATCACCAGAGCCCCTTTTATAATTTTTTTGCCCATATATCTGTTGCCGGAAAATTTTATAAGTACCGGTTGTGCAAATTTATATATTACTTATGTTAAATCAACATATATCCGGCAATAAACAAAACAATTTGATCAGCCATTGATCCATAATTAATGCATTACATTTGCAGGATGAAACAATATTAATAAATGCCTCAAAAATACCAGTCTTTGTATTTTCCTTTGAGATTGATATTTATTTATATCATCGGTCTGAGCCTGTGGCGCCTTCTATTCATTATTCATAATAAGGTCGGTAGCTGGGCAAACCCGGAAATAAAAGGACTTCGACTTGATATTTCGATGGCATGCGGAGTGGCTTTGGTACTATTTATACCCTGGATATTATTTCTTATTTTTGGAAAAGAATGGATATTATTAATTAATAAATGGATTTCAGTGCTCCTTTGGATTTTTGTTTCTTTGGTGGAGTTAAGTTCCATATTGATTTTTCCCGAATGGGGAACCACTATGGATGCACGTGCTGTTGGGTATCTGGACAATCCGTCAGAAGCCTGGGCATCTTCCCGAGGTTTTATTGACCTGACTATATTTGCTTTTGGACTTTTGATATTCTTTGTTGGTTTGAAAAGACTCAGATCATTATTTGATCATTGGCATCCCGTCCGAACTCATTTCGTTCAGTCCGGAATATTCATGTTATTAGCAGGGCCATTATTGTTTTTAGGTTTAAGAGGCGGCTGGCAGAAACTTCCTATCAAACCATCTGATGCATTTTATAGTACAGACATGAAACTGAATTTTGCAGCTACCAATAAGGTATGGTATCTTCTATATAGTTTATCAAAGCAGAAACAACAAAAGATCATTAATTCTGACGCGGAAATAGTGGAATTTCAGACAGACTATATGGCAGCAAAATGCATATCTGATACTTTAGGGATTGACTTCAAAAATAAAAATATTATCCTGATCATCGCAGAAGGTTGGTCAGCAGACATGGTAGCCTATCTGGATGGAAAGGAAAATATTACACCAAATTTTGACTCAATAGGCAATCTAAGCGTTAAATTTACCAATGCCTTTAGCACAGGATTCAGAACAGATCAGGGATTGATGAGCCTACTTAGCGGCATACCCTCTTTAGCTAATCTCAACATGCCAAATCAACTTGATAAAGTAACCCAATTTCCATCTATTGTAAAATCACTAAAGACTGCAGGTTATCATACTTCTTTTGTTTATGGAGGAGATCTAAATTTTTCAAATTTGTACAATTATCTTGCTTTGTCAGGATATGATACCATCATAAGTGAAAGGTCATTTCCATCTTCAGATGATGTGACAGAATGGGGTGTCCCCGATCATATAATGGTTAAAAAAGCTGCTTATATTTGTGATCAGCAAAAGCAGCCTTTCTTTTCGACCATCTTACTCATGAGTTCCCATGCTCCTTTTGACATACCCGTTTTGAATGAATTTTCATTATACTCAGATATCCCATCCAAGTATAAAGCTTCAGTAAAGTATAGTGATCTGGCTTTGGGTGAATTTTTTAGAGAAATAAATGCTAAACCTTGGTATGACAACTCCATATTTGTTATAACATCAGATCACGGAAGCACCCACTCGGGCTATGCAGGCATGGATGATCACAAGAGATTCAGAATTCCTTTGATCTTCTTTTCTCCTGGTATGCCTGAAACTTATTTATATTCAAGTATTGAGTATCCTTGCAACCACTTTGATATTCCATTTACTCTGGCAGAAAAGCTTGGTTCAGATTCAAAATCATTTATTTTTGGTAGAAATATCTTCTGTTCTGATTCATCGAGATCATCTTATTGGAATAATGACAATACAGCAGCCATATATAATGAACATTCAGGGCAAATAGACTTATTCACAACAAAAAGCAGAAATTCGACCTTATTTACTGATATGGTCAAAAAATGGTATAATGCATTATCTAAAAATAATGACTAATTTCTGAAATTCATGAAAGAATTTAAAGTCAGATCCGGTTTTATATTGCGGTTATTACTGTGGCTTTTGCTAATGTACACCATTTGCAGGATTGGATTTGCGATATACAATTATAGTGATCTGGATATGCACAGTAGTCAAACCTGGATTAGCGTTATTTTATATGGATTTCGTTTTGATATTTCATCCATCATACTGATCAATATTTTTTTCATTTTATTGCATTTATTGCCGGTTCGATACCTGATAAACCGCAGAGTAAGCATCTTTTTACAATTTCTGTTTCTGACCTTCAATATATTTTTCATATTTCTAAACTGTATCGACATTGTTTATTTTCCATTTGTTCTGAAGCGTATGCAATCAGATGTAGTTTTATTTGTAAACGGACAAAAAGGAAATGAATTATTTAATCTGCTACCTACATTTTTTATCCAATATTTACCTGTTTGGTTATTATTTGGGGCCATCACATATATTTTGGTCAGAGTGTACAAGCATGAATTTAAGAAATTTCTGAATCGAACCGAAGAAATTAAATTCACTTATCATTCTGTCATATATCCATTTTTAGTTGCAGGGTTATCGATCATCGCTGCACGGGGTGGCATACAATTGAGGCCGATCAGTGTGATTCAGGCGTCGGATGCAGCTGGAGTCACCAATGGCGCTGCTGTACTAAATTCGCCTTTTTCTTTTCTCCAAACCTGGGGTAAGAGCAAATTAGAAGAAGTCAGTTATTTTTCCCCGGATTCTTTTAATTCATGCCAGTCGGGTACATACCCGCCCCACCTTCAGGGTACGGTAACTAATAAGCCAAATGTAGTGATTATTATGGTAGAAAGCTTGTCAAAAGCTTATTTGAAGAGATTTGGTGGGACAGTAGAAACCCCATTTTTAGATTCGCTTATGAATGAAAGTCTTGTATTCAATAACGCTTTTGCGAATGCAAGGGAGTCAGTTCAGGGTGTACCAGCTGTCCTTGCATCCCTTCCTTCAATGATGGAAGAAGCATTTATTTTTTCCAGATATTCTACAAATCGGGTAAACAGTTTTGCCTCAATACTAAAAAGTGACGATTACTCTTCTGCTTTTTTTCATGCTGGAACTACCGGCACCATGGGGTTTAGCTCCTTTTGTGCTATGACAGGATTTGACAGGTATTTTGGAAAGGAGGATTATCCTGATCAGGGAGATTTTGATGGGACCTGGGGTATATGGGATCATAAATTTTTTCCATTTATGGCTGATGAAATATCTGCCCTTCGTGAACCTTTTGTCGCAGGAGTCTTATCGATGAATCCTCATTCACCATTTCGATTACCTGTAGAGTATGAAAATGTATTTGCAACTGAGGGCCACCCAGTCAAAGGGATGCTCAAATACGAAGATTTTGCTATTTCTCGCTTTTTTGAAGAAGCTAAGAAGCAAGCCTGGTATAAAAATACGCTGTTTGTCATTACTGCAGACCATACAGGCCCTGGTATAAGGCAAGGTAGTAAAATGGATGATTTTAGGGTACCTATCATATTTTTTAGCCCAAAAGGAATATTTAAAGGGGTTTCGAATCAGATTGCGGCACAGATTGACATTATGCCAACAGTACTCAATTGGATAGGCGCTCGTAATGGTTATGTTGCTTTAGGTAAAGACTTGTTTTCCGATACGTGCGAGAAAAGCACCATAGTGTATCATGCAGGGATTTACCACTATATTGACGCTAAATATTATCTTCAATTTGACCGTGAGAAAATTACAGGAATCTATGATTGGAACAAAGATCCCGATATTCAAAACAATTTAACATCAATAACAGGCATTGAACAGTCTATTTCGGCTTCCAGAGATAATATGCTAAAATATATTCAGAAATTCAACCATAATATGATACATAATAGCTTCAATGCAAATTAGGTCAGAAACATGTACCATTGAGTGAATCTGCACTAAGTCATTACAAGTATGGTACTAAACTATTTTGAGAATATTGTTTGCAAATTTTCATACAAGTAATATGGAGAAAACAAAATATTTTATATTATGAAAATAAATATATAAATAGATATCCACAATTTATTATTCAGTAAACTATCTGATAATTTTTGTTTTTATACCTTTTAAAGAGGCAGGAAAACTGTTTTTAAATTATATACATTATAAATTTATATAATATGTCAGTATATCAATTTAGCATATCAGGAAAAATCAATACATTATAAAAAAAATATATGTTATTTTTTGCGATATAATTATTATATTTGTTTTAGTTATATCGAACGCCCTGATTAGGTTAAATAATGTTAAAATTAGTTTTCCACAGGTTTTAGTGGAAATGCACAATTTATCCACAATGTTATCAAATATTAAAATTTTTATATTTGAAAGATGTAATTACCTTTGTCATTATAAATTTTTATCATACGATCTCATTTAATTCATGGCAGACTATCAAAATACACTTAAAGCCATTTCAGGGAGACTTACTCCTTCCAAAGCAGATTCAGATCTCATTTACGGACGGGTTCAGCCACAGGCCATTCCACTTGAAGAGGCTGTATTAGGAGCTATTATGATAGATAGAGATGGGTTTCCCTTCATTATTGAAATTCTCCGAAAAGAGAGTTTTTATTTGGATAAGCATCAAACCATTTTTGGGGTCATGTCCGATCTTTTTGGCAAATCGCAGCCGATAGATCTTCTTACAGTACACGAAGCATTAAAAAAAACGGCTATACTTGAACAGGTGGGAGGCATCACCTACCTGATGGAACTTACCAACAAAGTAGGATCTGCAGCCAATATTGAATTTCATGCCAGGATAATTGCTCAAAAATACATTCAACGGGAATTGATTCGGGTAAGTACTCAGATCATTCATGACTCATTTGAAGATACCAAGGATGTCCTGGAACTCCTTGATGAAGCTGAAAGAGGATTGTATGACATCACTGATCAAAACTTGAATACAGGCTATGAATCGCTCTCCAGTCTGGCATTAAAAGCCCAAAAGGAAATTGAAGCAGTAAGTCAGAAAGGCTCTGATACCACAGGTGTAACAACCGGATTTACAGAACTGGATAAAATTACCAACGGATGGCAGCCCTCTGATCTGATCATTATGGCAGCCCGGCCGGGCATGGGTAAAACCGCTTTTACATTGTCTTTGGCAAAAAATGCAGCTGAAACTGGCAAAGCAATAGCTTTTTTCTCTTTGGAGATGGCTAATGTTCAGCTTGTACAAAGATTGATTTCTATGGAAGCAGAGATTAATTCCAGTAAACTCAGAAACGGTCAATTAGAAGAATACGAATGGCGAAAACTACACACGGCAGTGGATAAGTTAGCCACCCTCCCAATATTTATTGATGATACACCGGGTATCAATATATTTGAATTGAGGGCCAAATGCCGCCGCCTCAAGCAAAACCATAATATTGGGATGGTTGTAATAGATTATCTTCAACTTATGGCCGGAGCACCAAATGATAAAAGAGGTAACCGGGAACAGGAAATTTCTTCTATTTCGAGGGCGTTAAAAGGACTGGCAAAGGAATTGCATATTCCGGTTATTGCCTTATCACAGTTGTCCAGAGCTGTCGAGAGCAGAGGGGGAGAAAAACGACCACAGCTTTCAGATTTGAGAGAATCCGGTGCCATAGAACAGGATGCAGATATAGTATCTTTCATTTACCGCCCCAGTTATTACGGAGTAGGTGAAGGTGACCTCGATACGCCAAATGATCTCACTGAAATAATTATTGCTAAGCATAGAAATGGAGGTTTAGGTACGGTAAATCTCAGATTTGTACCTCACTTTGTCAAATTTGAAGACCCTGGCGCAGGAGGATTTAGTAATGACCTGAATGATGTATTTAATGTAAATCCATTTGGAGCAGGAGGTATCATCACCAGGCCATCCAAGATGAATAGTGAGGTCAAAGACAGTCCCGAAAATTTGATAGACGAAAATGATGGATTGGACATTCCATTCTAGAGTATGATTAAATTTTTTATTGCATCAATATCAATGATTTATTAACCTGACTTCAAAATATTTAACAAATTTGACCTGCTCAGTTCTTTCAAGATTTTATCGCCAGTAATCCCAAATATTGATTTGCAACTAAATATATTTTATTAAAACTTTTAATTGAGTTTCTGATATGTCCGAAAACGAAGAAATATTAAGACTCAACAAGTATATTTCAAAATGTGGTATCTCCACAAGAAAAGAAGCTGTTGACCTGATCAAAAAGGGACTGATTCTGGTCAATGGTACCATTCATAAAGAGCCATTTTACGAGGTACAAGACAATGATGTCATTACTTATAAGGGAAAAACAATAATCCCTGAAAAAAAATATGAGTACATCCTTCTGAACAAACCGAGAGACATTTCACATAGCCAAAATGTAATATTGCATAAGCCTTCCATTGCAGATTTGATCAAAAAGAAAACGGATAAAGATCTTAGCCAGATTTTTCCAATTTTGGATTCCAGTAGTGGGCTTACAATTCTGACCAATGATGAAGATTTGATAGCAAAATATATTGAATCATCAAAAAAATCAAAAATCGTTTTTGAAGTCCAGCTTGATAAATCCATCGATGATAAAACCATCACAGACATCATTAATGCACCACGAGCATCGTCTCTTGATCTTACAGGTATGTCATTGCTGGACAGTAAGTCGGATAGGACTGTGGGTGTAGAAATGTTATCAGGAACAGACAAAGACTTAATTGATTTGTTCTCTTCATTTGGATATAAAGTTGAGCGGGCGGACAGGACTTTTATACATGGGCTGACTAAAAAGGACCTTAAAAGGGGATGGTCCAGATTTCTGAGCGAGCAGGAATTGATATTTTTGAAATATTTTTAAAACAAAAATGTTTTTTGATTTGTATGATAGGATGTTAACTGGGCTACTTTGTAACTTGTTAATTAGGTATATTATGTTCTGATAGAATTTATTTCTGATTTTTTTACTGATCAAGCATCATTCGATTGAAACGCACATTTAATATTCTGATTATATTGAGTTTTACAATAAATTTATTTGCTCAAAAGCTGGCATTTAATACAGAATTATTATCAAATGTACCATTTAATGAAAACTGCTCAGATATTTGGGGATTTACCGGAGGGGGCATAAAATATGCCATTGTTGGAAGTAGAACTAAGGTGAGTATTTTTTCGCTTGAAGATCCTCAAAAGCCACAGTTAAGATATCAGGCTCCAGGCGACGCATCACTCTGGAGAGATATAAAATCTTACAACAACCACGTATATGTCACTGCAGATCAGGGAACAGGCGGGGTGGTAATCATTGATATGACTAAAGCTCCTCTTGAAATTTCACACTTGAATTTCAAACCAAAACTTACATTGGGGACGGACATAAACTCAGAATTGCAGAGATGCCATAACCTGTATATTGACGAAAAGGGAAATATGTATCTTGCCGGGTGCAACATAAGCAAACGGGGTGTGCTCATATTTGATCTGAAGCCTGATCCAAAACTTCCTGTATTTGCAGGGTCTGAAGACTTATATTATTCACATGACATTTTTGTTAGGGGAGATACTTTATATTCTTCAGAATTGTATGAAGGTAGATTAGGTATCTATGATATTCGCAATCGCTCAAAACCTAATTTACTGGCCAGCCAGCCAACTTCAAGATCTTTTACACACAATGCCTGGGTTTCTGATGATGGTAAATATGTATTTACTACCGATGAGAAATCAGGGGCATATGTGGAAGCATATGACATCACCGATCTGAGCAATATCAGATTTTTGGATAAATTCAGACCTATTGAAAGAGAAAATGATGGAGTCATTCCTCACAATACCCATTACTACAATGGATTTCTTATCACAAGTTGGTACACCGATGGCCTAAGGGTAATTGATGCGCATAAACCTGACAATCTTGTCGAAATAGCTTATTTTGACACATGGGAAGACCAGAGAATTTGTCAAAGTGGTTTTTACGGCTGTTGGGGTGCCTTTCCGTTTACAGATTCTGATATAATTTATGGCAGCGATATCAATAATGGTCTTTTTGTCGTAAAGGTGGATTACAAGCGAGCCAGCTATCTTGAAGGAAAAATAATCAGTACCAATGGATCAGCTATTCCCAATGCTATCATTGAAATTTTATCTGAACAGATCAACAACAAATTGACTGGCCCATCCGGGGAGTATAAAACAGGTTTGGCATTCTCAGGCTCATTTAAAGTCAGAATTACACATCCGGATTACGAAAGCAAAGAAGTGACGGTCCAGCTTATCAATGGCGAAGTCACTATATTAAATGTGATGTTGAAGCCCAGGAGTTTATTGAATATAGACATTGACATCAAAGATAAAGGTGGAGATTACTTGGTTGCGAAAGCATTATTTGAAGGTGACGGGACCCAATCTTCCTTTCAGACCACTGGAAATATTGGTTATAAAGCCGGGGTTATGACCGGTAGGTATGCCATATTTATCAGCAAGTGGGGATATAAAAATAGCACAATCCATGACTTTGATTTGGCTATAGACTCAACACTGAAGGTAGATAGGGTGCTTGAAGTCGGATATGATGATAACTTTGAGAACGATCTGGGATGGTCAGTTATCAATACTTCAAATGTTTCAGGAAGTTGGGTAAGGGCTTACCCTCGTGGTACAGATTCCGATACCGGGCAGAAGGCAAATCCGGACTCTGACTCTGATGATGAGGGTAGGATAGCATATGTGACAGGAAATGGCATGCCTGGTGCTGCATGTGATGACGTGGACAACGGAAGTACAGAACTGATATCTCCTTTAATGGATTTGACTAATTATTTAAATCCGGCACTTAACTACGATGTTTGGTTCTACAATAACAGCGAAGCAACTTCTGATAATGATACTATTATTATTGAACTTTCTAACGGTCAGAAAGAAGTAGTAGTGGACAAAATATTTGGAAGGACTAACGGATGGCTAAGAATCAGAAATCTCGAAGTTAATAAATTTATCTTGCCATCATCAATTATGAGACTGAAAGTGATAGCATCAGATCCCTCTTCAAATCAGGATCATATTGTGGAAGCGGGCTTTGATCATTTTTTGTATCGGAAATGATCATTTCATCATCTGTAAGCTCAACATTTGAAAATAAAGTATCTGTTTATCCAAATCCGGCAACAAATGAGGTACACGTCAGACTTGATGAAACAGATATTAAGGATAGCCATTTTGCCGTGTTCGATATCCTGGGTAAGAAAGTAACAGAAGGAACAATTGATTTTCATACATTTGTAATTAATAGCGCCACCTGGAAACAGGGTGTTTATTTCTTAGTAATAAATGACTTTAAACCAGTTAAAATAGTTCGGCAATAAGACAAATCACATTTCAATATCAGCAGGTAAGTACTTACATCCGTTTAGGAATTCTGATATTGACATGATTTTTTTACCTTCAGGTTTTATTTCCTTCAAAGAGATGTATCCGCCTTCGCAGCCGATTTTAAGATACTTTTTAAGATCACTTTTTAATTCGCCGGGGGTAGGATTGTCTTCAGAATATTCCTTTTCGGCCTTGAGTACCTTTATTTCTTTACCTTCAAGTGTAAACCACGCCCCGGGATATGGACTTAATCCACGGATGAAATTATATATAGTCGTGGCTGTTTCACTAAAATTAATCTGACAAGTTTCATGAAATATTTTAGGTGCTTTGGTGGACATGGATTCAGGCTGTTTTTCAAATGAGTATTTTCCGGACTCAATCAATCTAACTGTGGCAAGTACCACATCTGCCGCAACGATCATCATCCTGTCATGCAGACTACCGGCATTTTCATCATTATAGATGGGGATTGATTTTTGTAATAATATATCTCCGGTATCTATTTCATGCTTGAGTTTAAAGCTAGTCACTCCCGTTTCCGTTTCTCCCTGTATAATGGCATGATTGATAGGTGCCGCGCCCCGATATTTGGGAAGAAGACTTCCGTGCAGATTAAATGTACCTAATTTGGGCATATCCCAGACCAACTCCGGTAGCATCCTGAATGCTACCACGATCTGAAGATCAGCTTCATATGATTTGAGGGTAGTTAGAAAGTCGGGTGATCTCAGTTTGTCGGGTTGTAAGACGGGAATATTAGCATTGTCAGCATATTTTTTAATTGGTGATTCAATGAGTTGCTTACCACCTCGGCCGCCGTAATTGTTTTTTGCCGTTACTACGGCGACTACATTATAGCCATTTCTCACAAGTATATCCAGCGATGGAACAGCAAATTGTGGCGTACCCATAAAAATTATTTTCACCTGTATCTTTTTTATTCAGCCGCAAAGATATGAAATATACAGGGTTCTGGAATATCCGGAGTTGATTTTGAAAGGACAGTATTAGTCGTCAGTAGCCCCTTATTATTTCTTATTTCGAAGTATTAATTTTATCGCAATAAAAAAGTGAAACTATATTATTCTATCTAATAAATGATAAAGCCGATGATCATTTTTATATTTGCAGGATGATTATGGCCAGATATATATGGAAATTATGAAAAAAACGACCAATAAAATTATAGGAATTCAAACTTCTTTTCAGAAAAGTGCTGATACAGGCATTGGTATTCTTAATGGTATCATAGGAGATTACCTGCATAATGAAAATAGCGAACTTGCTGTTCAGATGCAGTTTTATAAAAATCAACGGCCAATTTTCCTTTCTGAAGAGAGCTTCAATCAGGAATATCCGAATCCATCAAACAAAATATGTATATCAATACATGGATTGACAAATGATGAGTCTGTTTGGGATTTTGCTGATAAGGCCGGTACGAATTATGGCAATAAGCTTGAAACTGATTTTGGATATACACCATTTTATATAAGATACAACACGGGACGGCACATATCAGAAAATGGAAAAGAGCTTTCGCAACTAATAGATTCGCTGTTGCGGACATATCCGGTGAAGGTAGAAGAAATAATTTTTATCGCTCACAGTATGGGTGGATTGATAGTCCGAAGTGCTTGCTATTATGCGCCGTTGCAGGACTATGGCTGGGTCAGGTATCTAAACAAAGTAATTTTTTTGGGAACTCCACATCTGGGTGCACCACTTGAGAAATTTGGAAACATAGTGTCGAATATCTTAAAAAAGATCCCTGTATCTTATACTAATATCAGTGGGGATATCATCAATTTGCGCAGTGCCGGTATAAAAGATTTGAGGTATGGTTATATAACAGACGAGGATTGGAAAAATCATAACCCAGATGCATTGTTACAAAATCATAAGATGGAAATTCCACTTCCAAAAAATGTAAAATATTATCTTATCACAGGCACTGTAACAAAAAATCCGGACCATATTGTAAGTCAATGGTTTGGAGATTCACTTGTAAGAAGAAAAAGCGCTACAGGGCAGTCTCACGGGAAACATAAACTTGCTTTTGAAATGCGTAATCACAGGGAGTTTGCGGGCTTTTCTCATCACAAACTGGTAAACTCATCCTTAGTATATGAACAAATATCCCAATGGGTATCTTACGGTACAACTGAGCAAAAACTACAAAAAATCAGATTATCCACTGGTTCATCACAATCAGGAAATATTGTCGTCGGAAGAAATCTTATCAGAAAACAAATCAGCGGTGTATTAAACCTGGTTAATTCTGCCATACTGGGTGGCATTACTCAATTAGAAGCATTGAACAATGACAGAATTACCTATAAGGTACTAAATCATATCCCGGTTATTCATCACTTCAGCAAAGAAATTGAACAGATTCAATGTAAGCTTACAGGAACTTTATTAAGTAATTCAAGAAAATTTTTCGGGCATACAGGTCGCATTTTGAAAGTAAAGAAATTTATATAAAGGATATTTTTCTATATTATTCAGGCCATTTTATAACGACTTTAAACTATATTATACCTTTAACCAATTATACTACCAAAAAAAAAATAATTTATGAAACAATTGTTCTGGTCAATATTAATGATAATAAGCTTCATAACACCTGCTACTTCCCAAAACAGTGATGTGGAAATAAAATGATGAAGCAAAAGATATCTGACAATCTGGATAAAAAATATGATGCGTTCAAATCTGTTGCTTTTCAAATATGGGACTTTGCTGAGGTTGGATTTAAAGAGGAGAAAAGCAGTGACTTATTGCAAAAGACCCTGAAAGATGCAGGATTTAGCGTGGAGAGCGGAATAGCAGGCATGCCCACTGCCTTTGTAGCGACATATGGAACCGGTAGTCCGGTGATCGGGATTCTTGGTGAGTTCGATGCATTGCCCGGACTTTCTCAGGATGCATCTCCTGTCAAAAGCCCGCGGGCGGACAAAATAGCAGGACATGCCTGTGGTCACCATCTTTTTGGAGCCGGTTCTGCTGCAGCAGCCATAGAAGTGAAGGATATGATGGATAAGGGATTGGTTAAGGGCACTATTAAATTTTATGGTACACCAGCAGAAGAAGGGGGTTCCGGCAAAGTCTATATGGTACGTGAAGGTCTATTCAACGATGTGGATGTAGTACTTCACTGGCATCCTGGCGATGGAAACAGCGCCAATCCTTCCAGTTCGTTGGCAAATATATCTGCCAAATTCCGATTTTACGGCAAATCGGCTCACGCAGCTGGAGCACCATTCCGGGGCAGATCAGCATTGGACGGGGTAGAATCTATGGATTATATGGCAAATATGATGCGTGAACACGTGACACCCGAGACCAGAATGCATTATGTCATCACCGATGGCGGTAAAGCACCAAATGTTGTACCTGATTTTGCAGAAGTCTATTATTATGTCAGACATCCGGACAGGGAAGAAGTGCGCAGTCTTTTCGAAAGACTAAAAAAAGCAGCAGAGGGAGCAGCCCTTGGGACAGAGACAAGGATGGAATATGAAATCATAGGTGGGGTATATAATCTCCTCCCGCTTGAGTCACTTGCTAAAGTGATGCATGCTAATATGAAAATAGTAGGTGGAGTAAAATATACAGAATCCGAAATAGAATTTGCTAAAAAAATCCAGATGTCCTACGGCACAGAAGCCTTACCGGCGATCGCATCATCTGAAGAAGTAGAGCCTTATAAAGTTGAAAACCGAAGTGGAGGCTCTACAGATGTGGGAGACATCAGCTGGACTGTGCCCACAGTAGGATGCCGTACTGCCACTTGGGTCCCTGGTACTCCGGCTCATAGCTGGCAGGCAGTGTCATGTGGTATCAATGATCTATCTGCAAGAGGAATGATGGTAGCTGCAAAAACTATCGCCATGACCGCCTATGATTTATATACCACTCCCGCATTATTAATTGAGGTAAAAACTGAATTTATCAAAGCCAGAGGGGCCAATTTTAAATATGCTTCCCTGCTGGGTGACAGACCCCCTGCTTTGGATTACAGGGATTGAGATCATATGTAAGCAAAATTATTATAATCCATGCACTGAATATATGGAGTGGATTTATTATTTTGTACAATTATCTTGTGGATCCTTTTATTTGTTGACTTATCACCTACTGCCGTGCTGGCACAATATGGTTTCTTGTAACCTTGAACCAAAAATTTTTGAAGGGATATTTTGTTATTGGAATTTATCATGCAATGTTTCTATGATTGAAAAGTATATCTATCCATCCTGAAACTGTATTTCGGATTCATTCGAGAAATGAATTAGCTCATTCATTTTTTTCTTTGTAAAGAAAACCATTTTGTCATTTTTGATCTTTGAATTTATGATATTTGCCACAATGCGGCAAGCGGAAATCGGCTTTCGGAAAGCGTTTTGAATTGATTTTGATCTTTGAATTTATGATATTTGCCACAACATGTATGTTTTTTGAGAAGTGATTTCAACACACCGCAAGACATATGATTACAAGCCTTTTTAATTCAATTTGATATAGGAGTCCTATGGAGCGCTCATGTTGATTTCATCTCCTGGTTTTTCTTTTCCCGTACTAGCGCATCTACAACGGCAATGGTAGTCATATTAACCATTTCATCTACCCGCGCTCCTAATTGTACAATGTGAACTGCCCTGTCCATACCCATCAAGATTGGTCCTACCGATTCTATGTCATTGAGTTCCTTCATGATTTTATAAGCAATATTAGCCGACGATAATTCCGGAAATATCAAAGCATTGACTTTTTTTCCTGCAAGTTTTGAAAAAGGGAAATGGTCTTTCATCATCTCCTGATTCAGAGCAAAGTCAGCTTGAATGTCACCATCCACATCTATTTCGGGATTGTTGTCATGCAATATCTTAACGGCTTTGGCTACCTTGGTTGATAATTCGTGGCCGGAAGTCCCAAAATTTGAATAGGACAATAGTGCAATTGCAGGTTTGATTCCAAACATAGACATGGTATCAGCAGTCATTTTGGCAATACAAGCCAATTCTTCAGCATTGGGATTTACATTTACAGCTGTATCCGATAAAAAAAGTGGCCCTTTAGGTGTCAGCATCAGATTGGTTGCCGAAATACGTTTGGTATCTCGCTGACATCCGATGACCTCCATCATTGGTTTTATGACACTAGAGTAGCTTCTGGTATAACCCGAAATTAAAGCATCTGCTTCTCCTTCAACTACCATCATTGCTCCAAAATAATTGCATTCCAGCATCAATGATATGGCATCGTACAATTTGACGCCTTTGCGTTGGCGCCTGATCCAATAATCATTGGCATATTTTTCTCTTCTCTGTTTTTGTTCCTCACTTTTTGGGTCCAAAACCAAGACATCTTCTGCTATCACTTCAAAACTGATTTCATGCATCAGTTCGAGTATAATATCTTTCCTACCCAACAATATAGGTTTGCTGATGCCTTCTTCATAGGCAATCTGTGCAGCTTTTAATACATCCAAATGATCGGCTTCCGCAAATACAACACGTTTTGGGTTTTGCTTCGCTTGATTGGTCAGTTTCTTCATCCATTTACCACTGCCACCCAATCGTTCTGCCAATTGTTCACGGTATTTTTCCAAATCCTGAATAGGTTCTTTGGCAACTCCTGATTCCATAGCAGCTTTGGCAACAGCCAATGGTACTACTTCTATCAAACGGGTATCAAATGGTTTGGGAATGATGTAATCTCTTCCAAAAGCTATGTGTTTTTCGCCATATGTAATATTGACGTGCTCAGGCACGGCTTGTTTGGCTAAATCAGCCAGTGCATACACAGCCGCAATTTTCATTTCTTCATTGATAGCGGTAGCTCTTACGTCCAACGCACCCCTGAAAATATAGGGGAATCCCAGTACATTATTGACCTGATTGGGAAAATCAGAACGTCCTGTAGCCATCAGTAAATCACTACGGGTATTCATCGCCAGATTATAATCTATCTCAGGATTGGGATTAGCCAATGCAAAGACAATGGGGTTTGGCGCCATTTTTATTAGCATTTCCGGGGTCAAAACATCCGCTTTGGACAAACCCAGGAACATATCAGCACCTGCTATGGCATCATCCAATTCAAAAACGTCAATACTTGTAGCAAATTCCAACTTTTCTTCAGACAGATCAAGCCGATCCTTGCGGATAACGCCTTTACTGTCCACCATGATTATTTGATCAGACTTGATACCTAATTTTTTGTACAAGCGCGAACAGGAAATGGCAGAAGCACCGGCTCCATTGACAACTATTCTAATCTCACTGAGCTTTTTTCCGACAATTTCACAAGCATTCAACAGACCGGCTGCCGAAATGATAGCCGTACCGTGTTGGTCATCATGCATCAATGGAATATCCAACTCTTCTTTTAAACGTCTTTCTATTTCAAATGCTTCGGGTGCTTTGATGTCTTCCAAATTGATACCCCCAAATGTGGGTGCAATTCCTTTGACAATCTGAATAAACTTTTCGGGGTCTTTTTCATCAATTTCAATATCAAATACATCGATATCTGCAAATATTTTAAATAATAATCCTTTCCCTTCCATGACTGGTTTGCTGGCTAATGCTCCAATATCTCCCAATCCCAAAACAGCCGTGCCATTTGATATTACTGCTACCAGATTTCCCTTAGATGTATATTTATAGGCATCATGAGGATTTTTTTCGATTTCCAGACACGGCGCCGCTACTCCGGGTGAGTAAGCCAATGCCAAATCTCGTTGGGTAGAATGTTTTTTGGTGGGAACAACCGATATTTTTCCTGGTGTGGGAAACTCATGATACAATAAAGCGTCCTTGTTTAACTTTGCATTTGATGCCATAAAAAACCGAATTTATTGATTAACAGGAAACAAATGTATATGTATTCTTAATTTTTTAAACTGATAAATGTCATATAGGATTGATACACAAATCACCATAGATGAGGTAAAATTATATAGTTGTGAAATCTCAGTTGAAAAATATGCAAAACCAGCAAAAAAGATAAATGATACATCAACCATAATCAAAGATGGTTTGAAAATTATTTTTATCCCATTAAAATTGAACCGGATGAAGATACATCATGCTCTATACATGGTGATTTGCTTTCGATCTTTGACAGGCGCAGCGTCAGTGAATGCCGCTGAAAAAAATAGTGTGGAAATGAATAAATTCTGATATTAGCAACAACTATTGGAAAATATACCTATAAAGTGTCAGAAAAATTTTCTCTGCTTATAGAAGATCACGATGACTATCATAATAATTTTGGATTGTTTTTTACGCCAAATATCAATATCAGATACTCTCCTGAACAATCAACAGTTTTGCGGATTCCCGTGGGGATAGGTCAGGAACAGCAAGTATTTTTACATAAAATGTTGGTTTATTTGCCAGCATCAGAAAGATCAAACAGGCAAACCAATAACCCTCATCGGTTAGCAAAGTGCCTTATCCCAGATGAACCACGAAGATTTTCTTATTGCAGGCAAGTGTTTTTATCTCCTGGTAACTTTTAGTACTTCATTGCCCTACTTGCTTCCGGTATTCACATACTATTGAATCCCTTCTAGCCGGTCCATGATGTAGGTATTGTCATGGTTTTTATTGACAATAGCAAAAGCTTTTCGGTACTCTTTGCTCATCAAAGCAGTAAACCCGACAATATCGGTAAACCTGCCTGCCGGCAGGCAGGCATGATGGAGGCGAGTTGGCGGGATTGAGATATAAATGAAATTTATTTTGAAGAAATGGTAATTTTAAGGCAAGATAATAAGTAATCCTAAATTCAAGTGCCAAATGTCAAAATAAAAAAGTCAAACATTATGGTATAAAAACTAAAAACATCTCCGATGGCCGCAGTCACGAAAATCACGTCATAAATTTTCAACTGCGATCCCATACATTCAGAATTTATAATTACTTTACGTCTTGTTAATTGGTAGTATGTATTATGTTTTAGGTCGTAGGACCAGTTAACTGCTAAACTTTAGCCCTGAGCTTGTTTCATTTTCAATACTCTCCTATTTTCTAAAAAAAAAAACAATAATATGATCAAATGATTTGGATAATTCAAAAAAATGTATAAACTTTGTATAAACAATCTTAATGGAAGCAATAATCAAAAAATGGGGAAACTCTTTGGGTGTAAGATTACCCATAAATATGACTAAAGAAATGAATATAGAGGATGGAAGTAAAATTGAAATAATACAGAAAAATAATAAAATCATTATTTCAGTGCCTGATTCCACGATTGATATGGATTTTTTAACATCTGGTATGACAGTCGATGGCGTATTAGAACAGTTTGAAGATTATCCTTCACTGGGATTGGAAGAATAATTTAGTGATGAAATGAGCATGAGCTATGACACACTAAGTGTGATGATTATATTTTGATGCGAAACGTGAGTTCGACAACACAAAAGATAAAAAACTAGTTGTCAATTCCATGTGATATTCTAAAACAGGCATTCAGAGAATGCCAATTAAAAAAATAAACAGGTGAAAAAATATATCCCAAAAACAGGAGATATCATTTGGATGGACCTTGACCCTACATTAGGAAAAGAACAACAAGGCAGAAGACCGGTTCTAGTCATTACTGACGCTAATTATAATCAATTTGGATTGTGCATAACATTGCCTATTTCTAGTAAAATAAAGGGTTACAACACTGAAGTAAAACTACCAAATAAAATGCAAATAGAAGGTGTCATACTAACAAATCATCCTCGTTCACATGATTGGACGATCAGAAATATAAAATTTATTGAATCATTAGATGGGGCAATATTTCAGTCAGTTAAAATCAGACTTAAAGTATTGTTGGGTTTATAAAAAACGGTTTAGGTTTAAGTTAAGCCATTAGATGTTAGCTTGCAGCTATTTGCAGAGCGTTAAAGAATGATGGCAACAGCAACATAAATTACTTCATAAATTTCCAACTGCGATCCCGAATTTTTAAAGAATTATAATTTATTTACACTTTGTAAATAGATATATCCTACAATTTTGTCAAGTTTGATCTTCTCAATTTCTAAACAACCAGTCTCAGGTTCTTGAAACTTTTTGGAAATCTTTAATGTTTATGTTTTATTAACGGACATACGATAGTCTGATCCAAAAAGGTGAGATCAAATGAGAAATAAGATATAAATAAATGAAAGTATTATTAGATATAAAAGATGATAAAGCAACACACCTATTGGAAGTATTGAAAGGCTTGTCCTATGTAAAAACAAAAATGATTTCTGATGAAAAAGCGATATTGATAGAAGAGATTAAAGAAGCTGTTGATAATCTTGCCTTAGCCAGGAAGGGCAAACTTAAGCTTCAATCTGCAAGAGAGTTGTATAATGAGTTATAATGTTTTGCCTATTCCCCCTTTTGATAGGCAGTTAAAACGCTTGAGTAAAAAATACCCATCTTTAAAAGAAGAATTCTTTAAATTGATTGAAAGCCTTGAACAAAGCCCTGAGCAAGGTACTCATCTCGGTAACAATTGTTTTAAAATTCGCCTACTTATAGCTTCCAAAAAGAGAGTAAATCAGGCGGTGCCAGAGTAATTACAAATATCGTGATTTCCGATGAAACTGTTTATTTGATTGCCATATATGATAAGTCGGAAAAAGAAAATCTGTCAGAAAAAGAACTAGAAGAATTGCTTAAATTTGTACCTGAATAAACAGAAAAACTAATGGTCGCAGTAACAAAAATCATTTCATAAATTTGCAACTGCGATCCGGTATATTTCAGGTTTTAGTAAGTAGAGCGATAGGATTCAAATGAATATTAGTAAGTTTTTGGTGGATCCATATTGGACTTTCCAATTCTATAGGTTTGCTTTCTTGCTACCAAAATTGATATTTTTATGTTGTACTTTCGGGGCAAGTTGAGTTTTAATTGAAGTCTAAACATACAATACCCACGTCTGCACCAATTGTGATTACATTATTATTTGTGCATTCTTGGCTCACTAATATCTTTTTAGTTTCAGTTGATGGCCATTGTTGGTGAAGTGAGCTATAAATGATGAAAGCATGCTATTTTAATACTAATTGTTTTATCTTTGTGAGGTAAAATTATATACAATGAAGGAAGTAATTTTCGTAATAAATGAAGCTCCTGAAGGAGGATATGAAGCAGAAGCTTTAGGTTTATCAATCTTCACTCAAGGGGATGACTGGGAAAATTTAAAATTTAACATAATAGAAGCTGTCTCTTGTCATTTTGATGATAATGTGCAGCGAATAGTGCGAATGCATTATGTTAAAGATGAAGTTTTGACTGCATGAAACTATCAAGAGATGAGACTGGGGCAAGTTTGATCATTAAACTTTCAAAGGTAGGCTATGAAATTACGAGGCAAAAGGGAAGCCATATCAGATTATCGAGAGTAGTTGAAAATAACGAGCATCACATAACTATTCCCAATCACAATCCCCTAAAAATTGGATTACTGGCTAAAATATTAAATGAAGTTTCAAAAAAGCTTGAAATAAGTAGGGAAGAGCTTTTGGAAAAAATCACATAATTTAAAAATAATAGTTATGTTCGAACTTCTCGAATTCAGGTTTTTATGCTTAGGGTTTTGGGAGTATAAGCAAGGTTTAGTAACCAGAAGGAAGACCCATAGGGACTTATTGCATTATATGTATTATACTGATTGCGAAATCTATTCATAAGCCTGACCCAACCTTTCAAACAACCGCCACGCTCGGGGGTCTTTCATAGCATCAGGTATTTCCCTTAAATAAAACCTTACCCATAACACCCATCCTTGATGGCCATCCACACCTTTGTCAAAATACTCAAAGGCAATATCCAATTCTCCAATGGAGGCATGCACAATTCCGAAAAAAGTATGACCCGACAATTCGGCACCTTCAATTTTTTTCATTTTTTCGATTATTTCCCAGGCCTTTCCGTTTTCCCCCATCATTCCATAGTTATAGCCGAGAAAGGATAAATTTAACAAATCAGAATTAAACTTGGCCAATATTTCTGCTTTAGGAATGGCTTCTTCGTACTTATGTAGCAACATATAAGCCAACATTTCAGCACTTGCTCCTCCCACGAAATTTGGTTCCAGATCCATCAATCTTTTCCCATAGGCAAAACATTTTTCATGATCCTCCGTACCCCAATATATGGCAGCAATAATATAGAGATTCATTAAAGAGTATGGATCCAGACTATCCGCCAGGGTAGCATGATGCTTAGCTTCAGCGTAATGACCCGAAAGGACAGCACAAAAACCTAATTGTATATGACACTCAGCACTGTTGGGATTGATGGCTATGGCCTTTTTGTAATCAATGGCAGCTTCGGCAATGTTCAATTCATAGTGCAACTTAATTCGCCCTATGGCAATATGCGTTTCTGCAATAGTATTATCTAAATTCAAAGCCTCTTGTGCTGTCTTTAAGCACTGAGGAAGGCATTTTTCCGGGGGCAGCCAATTCCAATACCATAAAGTAAGATAACAGAATGATAAGCCTGGAATAGGCGATAGCATATCCGGGATCAATTTTAATGGCTTCTTCAAGATAAAAAATGGCTTGTTGAATTGCTTGCGGATTATACATATTGTAATAATATCGCCCTTGCAAATACAACTGATGAGCTTCGAAATTGTCGGTGTAACGCTTAAGCACAGCTTCCTTTTCTATTCCAAATAATTTGATTTTAACTGCATTCAAAATAGCTAATGATATCTCATCCTGGATAGCAAATATGTCATCCAGTTCACGGTCAAATTTATCTGAGTAGAGATGAAAGCCATCTGCTACGCTGATGAGCTGTGCTGTGACCCGAAGTTTGTTGCCCGATTTCCTAACGCTTCCCTCCAGTATATGAGTCACTTTCAGTTGCTCGCCAATGATTTTTAAATCCATATTTTTTCCTTTGAAGGCAAACGAAGATGTCCTTCCGATCACCTTCAATTCAGATACCTGCGCCAGCATATTGATGATTTCTTCACTGATTCCATCACTAAAATATTCCTGCTCAGGGTCACTGCTCATATTGACGAAGGGCAAAACTGCAATGCTTTTTCGATTGCAGCAATCACCGGATTTAGGGTTTCAATTGTTTCGCCTCCTACAAAGAGTACCTGGTACATTCTCATAGGCAAGATCACATTTTTCAACTTCTCTTCCTTAACAAAGTGAGTCTTAAAATCTTTATTATTTGAAATAATATTGAATACAGATTCAGAAATAAAAATGGAACAGGGAGCTGCAGCTGATTGAATGCGTGCGGCAATATTGACGGCATCTCCGAAAATATCATCATTTTCTAATACGACTTCACCATGATGCAAACCTATGCGCAATTGAAAATCATTGGCGGCGAAGCAGTTCTCCTGTATCTTGACAGCCGCGTTCATGGCATCTGACACTGTATTGAAACTGGCCATAATACCATCACCCAATTCCTTAATGAATCGCCCATTAAATTCTTCAATGATTGGCTTATGAATAAGTCTGTTTTCATCCAGCAAGGTGAAAGCATGCTGCTCATCCTGACCCATCAGGGCAGTGTAACCCACTATATCTGTAAACATGATGGCGGCTAGTTGGCGGGATTTTGACATAGCTGATAAATATACTTTATTTTATTAAAATTTTTCGACAAAGCTTGTGCTTAGCGCAGTCGAAGCACCCAAAGTGACATTATTTTTTAATCTTGAAGCTGCATAATCAGAGCACCATATTTTTTTAAAAAAACCCTTATTTAAACAATTCATCAAACAAAATAGATACGTAATAAGTCTGTCCAATATAAGACGAACCAAAACTTGTACGGAAATCCTGGCGCCCAATATTTGTGCCTCCAATTTTTACAATAGTCTTTAGGTTAGGAAGTCTATAGTTTACTTGTGCATTGAGTACAGTATATGAAGGCATGGTGGCTATACCATAGGTAGATTCCCATAAGAAATCATCCTAGTAGCTTACATTGATATTAAACCCTAGTTTTTCAGTTAATTTTGTATTTGAAATGCCAAGATTTATGCGGTTACCAGGGGTGTTAAATCCCGTTATGAACCCAGCTGGTAGGTCGCCTGAGAATGTGGCATAAGTGTAATTGCCCTTCGCAACAAAATTATTGGGTAAATTGTAAGTGAGCTCCAGACCAAACCCATCAGATGTAAGTCTTGTCGTAGAATTGGCGTATAAAGACCATATTGATCCGGCATTTATTTGTTCTCCTCTATGTGTGGTCGAAGCTTTGCTTACCACTGTTGCTTGACCTATAAAGTTGGTGTACGAGGTATGGTAATAATTTAAATCTACTAACAAATTACCTCCTATGATACCATTTTATCCTATTTCGAATGATGATAGTTCTTCTGGTTTTAAATAAGGGACATCTGCAGTTTTAAGGCTTACATTGCCAGGATTTGTAATAATGGCTCCGGTAGTTGGGTTGAAGGTTCCACCTTTAGTAGCAAAATCTATGTATGACGATAGGGTATATGAGCCTCCATCATATACACCATAACGTGATGCTACAGAAGGAGAACCACCCAGGGCAATTGCTCCGGGAACCGGAAAATAAAGAAATTGCTGAAGCTGGTCCGGGAAACGTAATCCTGTTTGATAGCTTAATCGTATGTTATGGTTTTTGTCAGCTGAATACACTACTGATGCTCTTGGAGTGATGTGCCCTTTAAAGTCCTTCATTTTATCATAACGCAAGGAGCCGGTTACTTTGAATTTTTCAACAAGTGTTTTAGCTATTTGTACATAGCCACCATAAACATGGGTAAAAATTCTTTGTGGTTCACTCCCTGGATCTGGTGCTTCATCAAAAATTGTACCTTTACTAAACAAGCTGAATTGTCTGTAATTACCACCAGCAATAATTTCTGCCCATTTGATCTTATTAAAATTGTAAAAAACCTCTGTGTTGTAAATGTATGATTTAGCAAAAAATGAAGGTCCAGGTGGATTGTCTTGATAATCAATAGGTCTTATTCGGTCAATAACGTCCCGGAAAGAAGCAACGTATTTTCCTGTGGCAGGATCAATCATAAAACGGTCTGCATAGGTTCTGGCTGCAGCATGAGTAGCTGCTGAAACTCCAGGTATAGCTCCTAAATACGCAGATGCATAATCTGTAAACCAACCTGAACCATCTGGTCGTTGTGATGGATTAAAGTATTCATTAACATAAGCTCCCAAAGCACCTACATCATAAGTATCTTCAATATTGGTTATATTAATACTTTGTCTGACAAAAAAATTGTCTGCTTTTAGTTCAAGTTTAGATAATCCCTGATAAAAATTTCGATAGGCAAATTTTGTAAACGACTGCCCTAAACTGCTGCCACTTGCATAACGGTAAACACCTATTAATTCCAGATTGTCCTTCATTTTGTAGTGAATAGCAGCATCAGCTTTACGTGTGCGTGCATTGTTATTGTCGAGTAAGTCTTTTTCTTTAATGCCTGTTCGGCTAACGATGTCAACCCCAAAACCAGAGAGATCTACAAGATTTTCGTTACCATGAAGGTTTACGCCATCAAAATAAGGTTTTGTACTCAAATCAATTGCTGAACCAGGATTGTTCCTGTCAGTCTTGTAATCATTGGCAGTCCAATCCTGAGCGCCCAAATAGTAAGCGTTTACTTTGAATGCAATTTTATTATTAAAGGCTTTGGCGTAACGCAAACTATATATACTCATTGGGTTTGAGCCCCCCGCTTCCGAATTTGTAAAGCCTACTTTGGTCATCAGGCTTAATCCCTGGTAGTCAAAAGGGCTTTTACTTGCCATAAGCATAATACCATTAAAGGCATTGGGTCCATACAGCGCAGAAGCAGAGCCCGGAAGTAATTCCAAGCTTTCAATATCCAGTTCACCTATCCCAATGATAGAACCAAGATTTGCATTGGTCGTAGGATCTGCAGTATCTATACCATCAACGAGTTGTACAAACCTGGAATTGGTAACGTCAGAAAAACCTCTTGTGTTTACTGAGGTCAGGTTTATGCTGGAATTGGTTACCTGAACGCCTTTCATTGTCGCAATAGCATCATAAAATTCTGCAGAAGCGGTTTGCTGGATAAATTTGATATCCATTTTTTCAACTGTTACAGGAGACAGGAGAATACGTTCTTTTAATCTGGTAGCAGATAATACAATTTCTTGTCCAAATAATGACTCTTCATCCAAGCTAACTTGTATGGTTAAATTGTTTTTTGGATAGAAATTTCTTGTGTACGATATCCAATATATGAAATTACCAGAATAAATGGCGGAGCTTGTTCAGTTTTTAAATTGAATTGCCCATCTTCACCCGCAACGGTGCCATTAACTGTTCCTTTTACAGAAATGCTGGCCCCTATAAGGGCCTCTTGAGTGTTTGCGTCTTTTACTGTACCTGTCACTTGTGATTGGGCTACTAGATTGCACTTCAGCATGATCACCATGATCAAAAGGAATAATTTGTTGCTAAGTGGACTCATTGTTTGCAGTTTAAGATGAATAAACCTCAATAAAATGAATAAAGTCAAAAATGCCTGAATTCATTTTTTAATCATTTATCAGGAAATACACAATAAAATGTTTTGATTAATGTCCAAATGTAAACTTTTATACCTTAATTTAGGGAAAACTGCAAAAATATTTTTTTGCTTCTATAATCTTTTTTAGAATTATAAATAGTGATTTAATGGTATAATATGTTTAAAATTTTATAAAGACAGATGCTCTGAATACGATACCTAAAGATGTTTAGTAAGAATGTCCATCTATGAATGAAAAAGCCTGAACGCCATAAATAGTTTTTGCAAAGTTTTCAAATGCCTTTTTATCTTTACGACACATTAAAGCGATCTACCCGAAAATATTTGTTAACCAGCCTGCAAGCAGGCATTCTTGATGGTGGCGAGGTGCGTGACGGTGACATGCATTTACAATTTTCGTTAATCTGAATGTCGCTTCAATAGATCGCTGTGATTTGCTTTCGATCTTTGACCCGCACAGCGTCGATGAATGCCGCTAAAAAAAATAGTTTGGAAATGAATAAATACTGAAATTTGCAACAGCAATAAAGCTAATGCCGTTTATCTGCGGTCAGTTGTGATTTGCTTTTGATCTTTGAATTTATGATATTTGCCACAACGAGAAAGATTTACATAGTTTAAGGGAGTTTGTTGTGATTTGCTTTTGATCTTTGAATTTATGATATTTGCCACAACAAAGGGCGGATTGTTGTGATTTGCTTTTGATTTGATTTTTGATCTTTGAATTTATGATATTTGCCACAACAACAACGATGGTGATTTTATTCCAATGCCTGTTGTGATTTGCTTTTGATCTTTGAATTTATGATTTGCTTTGACTTGAATTTATGATATTTGCCACAACCAGTCAGATGCTGTTGTTTTAGGATTACCGGTTGTGATTTGCTTTTGATCTTTGAATTTATGATATTTGCCACAACAAATACACCAGCAAACACAAACAACGTACGTTGTGATTTGCTTTTGATCTTTGAATTTATGATATTTGCCACAACTCGAATTCGTGAATATAGCACTAAACGAGAGTTGTGATTTGCTTTTGATCTTTGAATTTATGATTGATTTGCCACAACTAAATGTATACGTGTGATTTGTTGATCTTGAATTTATGATATTGATAATGTTGTGATTTGCTTTTGATCTTTGAATTTATGATATTTGCCACAACAAAAATATGCGATGAACCTTTAGTTTGTGATTTGCTTTTGATCTTTGAATTTATGATATTTGCCACAACAATATCTTGCTATGCTTGATTTGCTTTTGATCTTTGAATTTATGATATTTGCCACAACTCGAATTCGTGAATATAGCACTAAACGAGGTTGTGATTTGCTTTTGATCTTTGAATTTATGATATTTGCCACAACTAAATGAAAGTAAGAAATGATAATGATAGGCCCGTTGTGATTTGCTTTTGATCTTTGAATTTATGATATTTGCCACAACATTCACGGCGGCTATGCGATTGGTATTGTGTTGTGATTTGCTTTTGATCTTTGAATTTATGATATTTGCCACAACATACTCCTGCTTAAGTGTCAGATAATCAATGTTTTGTAACCTGCCTTAGGATGATGAAAAATGGTGAATATCATGTAATTAAAAGCCGTTTAGGCGGCTTTTTTTATTGCTAATCCAATCAGCTGATCGCTGTCAGTCTCAGCAATCCCGGCTGTGGATAGCTGACTGGTATATATTCTGGTTTGTATGGGATTTTTATTTCTGCCAACTCAGTCAATGTAAAGGACAGTATATCGTGCTGATCTGCATGATAATATACTAGTTTTAGATATCTTCTGATCACCATCAGTGGCAGGTATTCATTTATTTTTTGCATCCATTCCATTAAATCTTTTTTGCCTTTCGAACTATTGCAAGATGTGCAAGCATAGATTAGATTTTCTGCATTGTCTGTCCCACCTTTGTATTTGGGTATTATATGATCAAGCGTAAGATTTTCAGTACTTCCACAGTAATTGCAAACCTGTCCTGTCATCAATTTTATTTTCTCATCGTCAAAGATGGATTTCATATTCATAGTACCATCCTTCAAGCCTTTAAATAGTTTAGCTCTGATGATATAATGAAATGTGCCATATTTCAAATGTTGTCTTTCTATGCCTGCATGTGCCATAGCCAGATTTGAATATGACCAATAAATCAGTTCTTTTAAATTTGTATATTTAGGTGCTGACATGAAAGATTTATTTAAGTCATAACTACCATTTTGTTTTTAATGCAATATCAGAATAATTCAAGTTGTTTGGGTTGATTGGTGTTTTCTTTTGGTTTTTTCCCTGAAAAAAATTCCAACCTGCCAAACTGCGCATCTGTTATTTCAAAGACGATCACCTGTCCCAACGGCGGCAGATTGATCTTTACCCTTTTTTTATGGACTTCTGCATTCTCTCTGGAACTGCAATGACGGGCATACATGCTGTATTGAATCATAGTGAAACCATCTTCCAACAAATATTTTCTAAATTTGGCATAATTTTTTCGATCTTTTTTGGTGTCAGTCGGAAGGTCGAAGTGTACAAATACCCACATAATCTGATATTTATTGAATCTGGTTAGCATGAGATATCTGGATAGATAATTTTGCGGGCCGTACCCTGATAGCACTTAACAAGACTTGCCGTGGTGCGTTGGGCACCGACCATGAGGGGACTCATTTTACCCTCTATCAGTATATCGATAGCTGGTATTTGCAATAGGTAGGCTTTATCATCTTTGGTAAGTTCGGCTCCTAAGTCTTTTTTATCTCCCAGATAGTCCACTACCAACTTATCTATGACTGGGCGGTAAGGTTCCATGATGTCATCTGCCAGACAGAAGGCATTATATTTATTAGTATGATGGATACCCAGGACTGGCAGACAGCCACTCCCTACGAGATTGCGGGCGATCACTGCACGCAAGATGGCATATCCATAGTTGAACAGCTGATTGGGACCACCTTCATATCGACCACGCGTCACATCAAAGCCTCTCAGGAGCTCATTCCAGTAGATAGCGGCTGCCTGTCCTTCATAATTTTCGGGGTCGCCAGAGTTGATTCTGGTGACCATCTTATCCATATGCAGTGTAGCACGGCCTAGATATCTCAAAATGCTGATTTGATTTTTAATTTTAGCGGTGATAGTCTGTTTCCAGAGTTGCTTTTTGAGTGGCTCACTTGCTTCGATTTGCCACTTCACTTTTTCGCTGAAGGTATCATGAGCACTCATGGGCAGGCACATGGATACAGGCATATGATTGCTACCACACCAGACGATGACCGCATTGTTTTCCTGGAGTGAAGTAATCACCGAGTGAGTAAAAGTTACTTGTATATGATCCGCTACTACGATCCCAATGTCTTCTATAGGTATCCTGTGTACCTCTTCATCTGATGGTCCTGATTTTTTAATACAGAGTTGTTTGTTTTTTATAAAAAGATATGCAGGACTACCAAAATAAATAGTACGTTTTATCATTGGTTAAGTATTTAATATGGGTATATCAAATACTTTGCCGAATTGTATGTATTTTATTGATTGTCTTTCCGATTTTTTATTTTTTGCAATTCTTCGATGTCTGCTTTATCTTTTGTGCGTCCGGTATTAAATTTGGATAGAATTAAATCATTAAAATGTAAAACCGGAACTTTGAATTCATCATCGATATGGCAGAAAGTTTTCCTTGCATTTGATTCATCAAAATTCAATAATGATAGTTTTGTAATAAATTCTATTTTTTGTGGTTCTAAGCCGAGATAAAACATAACTGCTGTAGTAAAGTCAAAATTATTGAGTTCGTCAAGGCTTTCGTCATCATAGCCAACTTCTCCTAAAGCTACTATAATCTTAAGTTTATTTTCATTGTCAGGTTTTAACCAGATATCCATATCTCCGGTAGTGCGGTCATAGCCATGAAAAATCACTGCATATCCCCCAATCAATATGTATTCAACCTCGTGGTCGTTAAATGCTTTCAATATTTCTGTATGGTCAGGCAGGAAAATATTCATTGCTTACATTATTTAAAATATAACTTTTTAGGAAATCCCGGAACTACATTTCTCTTCCCCAAAAATACGTTTTATCAGCTCTACAGTATTTTCTATCCTGGTAACTGCGTGAGTCTGCAATACGTAGTCAATTCTACTGTTTTCCATATCATTAAAATCTTTGTAAAATGTCAGTTTTGGTTTAGTCTGATATATTGATGTAGGTTCTGAAATTATAATACGTTGATCAGTATTTTGGGTCTTTAGATATTGCTGTTTATATTTTGGTTGGTAGAGTTTTATATTTCCAAGACGGTCAACTTGGAGTTTAATACATTTTTCTTTTATCATTTTGGTCTTGTCAAATCCATTTAAGTTGATCGGTCTTTCAGATTTATTATTTGTTCCCATTTCATTTTTTAAAATATCTTTTGAGTAAGAAACTGGGACAAAATGACCTTCACCACTTGTACAACTTACAAACTTATAAATCGCCCCAACCTGATCTTTCTTTAAGTTGTTAAAGTTAATATTACTTATATTTTCTGACTCATCATCAGATGGGATATAAACTAGGTCATTTGGCGATAACCAGAATACCGTGTTGTTTTCTTTTTCAGGTACCGGAGATAGTCCTTGTTTGAGTCGCTCTATCACTATGTTTAAAGGTATAGTTTCATATGTCCTTTTGCCACTTTCATTGGTGTAGATAGCAAAGTACAAATTTGTGCCTTTGGCAGCTTCTACAAACTTATCTTTTTATTTCCCTGATATCCGACTGCAAATTTATTGCCCGCTTCATATATCCTTACTTTAAATATAGGCTGATGTTTTTTTCCTTCATTTAATGCAAGTATATTCTTGTTCATTTCTTCGATACCTTCGGGGCTAAAGGCTAAAAGGTGAGGGGCGATTTCGTTCCCTTTATCATCTATCTTGTTATTATATTTTTTGATGTGATTTAAAAGTATTTTCTCTAAAGCTGAATCAGTAAGCCTAGTTTTAATTTTATTTTCATCAAAGCTTTCATCCAAAGCAACTCTGCTCGCTGTACCCGAAACCCATTCATAGACACAGACCCTATCTATGGTTTTTTCATCTATCACGATAGGGTTTTCTTTAAAATATTTTTTTACTATTTTGAGATCATTATTACTTTCTTTAATCTTTAATTTTATTCGGTTTTTAATTTCAGGATTTATAATAAGGTGCCAGTTATCTATTGCGTTATTTAGGCTGATGATTTTAGCCAAATCAACTTTTATTTCCACCTTGCCATATACCGTTTCTTTATGCAAAGGTTTTCTTATTGCCCAGTTTTCACCTTTCGATTGTTTAACCAATGCTTTTTTACAATCAACGAATTTTTGATAATAGTTCACCGTTTTGTTGATCACTCTAAGGTTCTGTTTAAAACTCACTACTACTTTTTCTAAGTATGCTTTGGTGTCTTGTGTTATGGTTTCCCAGGGCTTATAGAACTGCCATTTGTAATTGCCACTTGCATCCGGTTTGGTTTTAAAGCATAGCACTCTTTTTAAATCTTCCCTGGCATTTTGTCTTTCTTTTTTATCTTTATCCAACCCGGCTGAGTTATTCAGATAGTTGATATGATTTCTGGTGGTGCAGGCAATCACAACGGCATCCATTGCGTGATGGCGGTGATCTATTCTTTTCAATTGAAAGCCTTTTCTGAGATTTTCCGGAACTGTGGGTAAGAATTTATGATGAGATGAATTGTAATAGGTAAAATTATTTGAATTGGTCAATTGATTTAATCTCACAAAACGGGGCAACATAAGGTCATTCCATAAATCATTAATTCCCCAATCATGTTTGAGGGTATTGGTTATTGTTCCATTTGTTGCTAATACATTTTTAGAAGTATATCCTTCATCATCTTTTCCTTCTCTTACAATCTTTGATAGCAGATTTTTCACAACTTTACTTATATATCTGGTATCATTAAGCTGTCGTTCTATCATTTTGTCCGGCACTTCCTCAAGCAACAACTTTTTTGACTTGGCTTTATTGCTTGCATAGTGTGTTTCAATAAATTTCCGGTATTCATCTTCATTAAAAATTTTGACAGTCCTGCCGGATGTGGACAATTCGGTAACAATAGCACTGCCTTGATTTTTGATAAATTCAAGGCCAAACTGATTGTCTTTGTAAGGTTTGGCATTGACTACGCTTTCACAAATTACTTTATTACTAAAACTATCATCATAATATATACTTTGAGGAATGATATGTTCTATCTGATATTCAGTTGTAAATAACTTACTCAATGGTATGACTTGGCCTGTATATGGTGATCGGTATTTTTGTTCGAGCCATAATCGATATCTTAATATTTCATTTCTGGATGGACTTGATGATTTAGTTATTTTCACTACATCTTCAGGAAGCTCAATACCGCTTTTTAATACACCATCTTCAAAAATCTTGAATGCTTCCTGTTGATAAGGTGATTGAGGATTTATTTTGTCAACCTTTTCCACATCGCTTGTGTAAGTTGCGAATTCTGTCATCATTGCCCTTATTCTCAGATTGGTATTTTCGTTTTGAAGGTTATTTTCTGTGATTGCTTTACGATCTGCTGCATTATTTTTCATTTCTCTTCCCAACTCAATGTGGATTTCATCGAAAAATTCCTTGGCACTTTCGCCATATTGTACCCAAATGTCTTTCACCACTCTTAAAGTTTCTGTTATGACTTGTTCTACAATGGGATTTCGCAGACTGTGTTGTTTAAATTGTTTCAGATATAAATCTAGTTCATTCGGTGTATTCCATTTGCTGGTGTCGCTGTTTTCAGAGTGAATCTGATAAACCAAATAAGTTGCGATTTCTTTTCTAAGTCCTTTATAGCCGTTAATGTCATCTCCAAGTGATAATAATTTTTCCTTAATTTCACTTTTTGTATTTTCTCTAAGATTGATTTTGTCAATGACAGCATTTTTGCTTTTTTGGTAAAGATCCATATTTTCTATAATATGATTTTCTACCCAATACTTGCCTAATCTCATCAGTGGTAAGAGCTTTTTTATAGCTTTTTCACTGAAGCTACCATATTCACTTTTGATGAGAGGGTATCTTTTAAAGTTTTCAACAAACTGATCTTCGTTTATATTGGTTTTATAGTTCCTGTTATATTTTGATATATACGTTTTTAAAGCCTTAATTATCTCGTTTTTATCTCTGACAGAGTACAAGATATGCCACAGTTTGATTTCGTTATCTTGGGTTAAAAAATGATTGGATGCATTTTCAACTTTACTTAATCGATTTGCTATGAGGCTATGAGTTTCATTGCACGGATAGGTCTTTTCTTTGTCATCGATATAGTTCCAGCGATAATTAGCTACCGCATCATTCAAGACTTTTCCTTTAAGTTTTTGTGGTTCTAATAAGTATTTTAACAGAGTATTTTGATCTATATCTTTTCTACCGATTAAAAATTCAAATAAACTCTCCAGTTGCAATTCTGAACTCAAAAGGGTTTCAGTTACATCGATATCAAAAGGTGAACTCCGTTGATATATTCTAACATTGCTGATCCATTGCCAAAGTCTAAATTCTTGGAACAAAGGATGACTCCTGGGAATACACTTTAGAGTATTGGATTTTTCTTCTCCATTTTGTATATACTTTCTGGATTCAAAGGGACAATCTGATATTTCTGATTTCTTGCTTTTTAGTGGTCTTTGGTAAAAAATAATATCATCAACAAACAAATATTTAAATCCTTGATTACTAATGTTTTTTTTGTGGATATCGTTTTGTTCATACAACGCATCGCAACAATCTTTGTAATATTCATCATCATTTAACTCAGGGTGAAACTTGATCTGAGTTTCCAGAATTTTTTCAAGTTCTTCCTTGTAAAAATTTCGTTCTATAGTACGAATAAATTTTCCTTTAATTTTTAGTGCTGGGTTTAAAAGTAAGTTTTCATAAATGTAAAAACCTACTGTGTGTAATTTTGATTGAGCTAAATAATTTGTGAGATCATTTTCTGTTTTCTTTTTAATTAAATTCCAGTCATCTTCTTTAGGAGATCGGAAACTCCTTTTTTCTTTTCCTTCTTTATCCGTTTTTGTGCTATTATCATCATTTAATTCTGTAGTTACTATAAAGTCTCTATTTTTTCCTACCCAATCATATATGGGATATTGGCTAGTACGCCTATAAATCCAGCCATTTTCTAAAACAACATTATACCAGATTTCATTTTCTTTTTTACCTTTCTCACCAGCAGTTACTTCTACTACTTTCAGGCAGTGAAATTCTTCCTTTTTATTTTCGTTTATTATTTCATCTTCACCTCTCAACTGATAGTACCCCCTTTTTTGATTGAAATGTAAAAGTATCCATGCCAACTCTTGTTTTTCAATTTTGTCTTTTAGCGCTTTTTTGCGTAAATAATAAATTGTCCAATCATAAGGTATTTTACTTTCTTCTCCATTTTTTTTTATAAAAAATAATTGAGGAGAGCTTTTTCTAAAGTCCAAGACCATCTCCTCAAACGAAGACTTGAATATGAAATCCCATTTTTTAGTATTTATATTAAATTCTGAGTATGGTAATTTTATCTCAATATCTCCTGAGAATTTTCCATATTTATCAATTTTTTCGCTAAAATGGTCGGGTAAAAAACCTAAAGTATTTAATACTCGATGAAGTCTTTCTCTTCGTAGTAAGTTTCTTTCCAGCAATCTTCTAACTCCTCTATATTTGGTTCGAGTTGCCGTTTGTGAAACAGTATTCCCCTTATCGAAATCACTGAGTATATCTTGTGCCATCGGAATAATCCTGCTGCCGATTTCTAAAATTCTCCCATACTTTTCATCGAAATCCTGCTCCACTAATGCCCATCCAATACTATTGGTACCTAAATCCAGTCCTAATACCTTTTTTGACATAACCTTAATATTTTTAGTTAATTCTTAACGTTTTTAGATTGTCAATTTTTCTATAAATTTAAATTTAATTTTTGTCTTAGATAGGATTTATAAATAAAATATTATAATTTTGTCTTATCGAAAGCAAATCACAATAAGGATTATTCCGTTGTGAAAACATCTAAAGCGGGGCTCTACACTGAGTGCTCGCTTTTTTTATTTCCGAAAGCAAACTTTTGGTATTACAAATCAATATTAAAGTTATGCAAAGCAACATTTAAGTTCTGAAAAGAAAACTTCGAGTATTTTAAAGTAAATTCCAACATTTTCAAAGTATCTTTTCGGATTGGCTGGATCTCGATCTGGTCGGCATTTGACCTGATATTAGGTACTTATATAAAAATAGGTCAATTATTTTTGCTCCAAAATATTGAGTGGATTATCTTTTGAAATAATTTTTTCTTCCTTTTCACTAATTATTAATACTTTTATCGGGCAATCAAAACATCAGGAAGTAACATGAAGTCACTTATAATTTCCGCTTTTTTAGCCATATGTTCGATCATATCAGGAAGGACACAGACAAAATCAGTCACAATATTGGACAAAAGTGACAACAATCCCCTTTTCGGAGTCAATGTCAGGCATAATGACAAAGGTTATTTTACTGACCTGGATGGCAAATTTTTGCTTGATATGAGTACTTTTCCGATCAGCCTCACCATCAGCTATGTAGGGTATAGGACCATCATAGTGACATACCCTAATGAATCTTCTGTTCCGTCAGTATCAGTTTGGTCGGGCTGGACATAACCCTGGATCAGGTGACCGTCACCGGATCAAAATATGAGCAAAACATTACCAAAAGTACCGTGTCCATTGATATCCTGAAGCCCGATCTTTTGCGCAGTGTAAATGCGCTCAGGATCGGATAAAATACTCAACAAGATACCAGGAGTACAGGTACTCGATGGGCAGGCGAATATCAGGGGTGGTTCCGGATATTCTTACGGTGCCGGTAGCCGGGTGATGCTCCTAATAGATGATGTACCCGCATTGCAGCCGGATGCCGGATTTCCAAACTGGGGCGATATACCCATAGAAAATCTATCCCAGATCGAAGTGTTGAAAGGGGCTGCTTCTACTTTATATGGTTCTGCGGCACTCAACGGCATCATCAATTTCAGATCTTCCTATGCCACATCAACGCCTGAGACCCGATTTTCTGCTGCATCGACTGTCTTCCTGTCACCAAAAGATGTCGCAAAAAAATGGTGGAAGGACACGCTGCGCTATGAAAATAATTTCTCATTTGTTCATAAACAAAAATTTGGGAAGCTGGATCTGATCACAAGCGGTCTGTACAACAAACTGCAGGGCTTCAATCAGTTTACAAACGAAAGCAGGGGGCGTGGTAATGTCAACGTACGCTACCGGGTAACTGACCGGCTTACCGCACAGTTGGGCGTTCTTGCCAATTTTAATAAAAACAACAGTTTTTTTCTCTGGGCAAACCCGGGATCAGGCGCTATGAAGCCACTCAGCGGAACTGTATCGGACAAAAAATCTCAAAGGATATATGTGGACCCTTCACTTACTTATTTGGATAAACACGACAATAAACATCGCTTATTGACCAGGACGATATTTGTTGATAATAAAAACAACACCAATCAGTCCAATAAATCTCTTAATCAATATACCGAATATCAGTTTCAGAAGAATATTGACAAGCTAAGGCTCATTTTGACAACCGGTGCCGTCGGTGCGTGGACAAAGGTGGATTCTGAAATTCTGGGGGACACCACTTTCAGATCGGCAAACTATGCCTGGTATTTACAGGCTGATAAAACGGTAAATGACAATTTTACACTTGCTGCAGGGGTAAGATATGAATATGTTCAACAGAATAGTCCCGAAGTATTTATGAATGTGAAGATCCCTGGAGGCCAGGTCTCGGATGGCCAGCTGATCTCTAGGCTTGCGGCCAACTATAAAACAAGTGAATACTCTGCCATCAGGGCTTCATTTGGCCAGGGATATCGATATCCCACACTTACCGAACGATTTGTAACCACTACTTTTGGCGCTTTTTCCATTTTTGCCAATCCCACCCTTCGACCTGAAACCGGTTGGTCGTCTGAACTCGGATATAAGCAGGGGGTAGCCTTGGGGGGATTCAAAGGATTTGTAGATATCTCAGGATTCATTTCTGAATACGAAGATATGATTGAGTTTACCTTCGTTTTTGAACCCGGGAGACTTGGATTTCAGCCTCAAAATGTGGGCAATACCCGCATATCCGGATATGAAGCAAGTATAATAGGACAAATGAATATCTTTGGTGCGCCGGTAAATATAATGGCGGGCTATACATATATCAATCCTGTCTATAAAAATTATGATACTTCTGAAGCCATCAGGAACAGCGTTTCTGAACCTGTAAACGTGCTTAAATACAGGTCAAAGCACCAGGCAAAAATCGATGCTGAAGCTAAGATAGGTAATTTTAAATGGGGTGTTTCAGTACAAAGGGTCAGCCATGTTATTAATATAGACAAAGCTTTTGAGTCTGTTCCACCAGTAGGTATCGATCTTTTTGGAATAGGCCAGTACAGAGATTTTAATGCGGATGGATATACATTGGTTGATAGCAGAATATCATTTATGACCGGCAAATTTACTATTACAGCCTTGATCAATAATATTTTCAATAGTGAATATACTCTGCGGCCAGCTCTGATAGAAGCTCCCAGAAATATAGGCTTGAGACTGGATTACAAGTTGAATTAAATTATTAAATAAATCCAGCGTTATTTTTTGCAAATTCATTTACTTTTCATACACAAATTCTTATTTATAATTGAGAACATATCTTTCATTTACTATTATTTTCTTGATACAGGCATCGCTTTTTGCCCAGATTAAGCTTAAAGCCAACCAAATGGAAGGCTATGTCATATCTTCAGAATCTTCCAGAAAGGAAGTAATCATCGAAGTAGAAGATATCAATTTTCCCTGGGCTTTTCAGCAAAATGTGAAGTATTATGACAAATCACTGCTGGCCGGCGGAAGGGTGAAACGGGAAGATAAAAAATTATGTGTTCCTGGTGTGATTGTGGAATTCGGTACACAAAAAAGAAAATTTATTTTTGTAAACCACAGCGCAAAAGTATCTTCTGATAAAAATAAACTCAATGCCGCCATAAGTAAATTTAAAGAAGATGAAAATACCGATTTCTTTTCCGAAGTAATTCATGACGGAAAAATCCAGTTATTGAAGTTTTATAATATCCCGGAGATTTCGGATGCAGATTATGATAATGAAGCGATTATTCAGACCTGTATAAATGACTCAAATGAAAAATTTGATATATTATTGGCAAAAGGGTTTCAGTCCAAAGTCGGTATCTGATTTAAACTTTAACAAGTTTTTTGATGAATGTCCTGCAGTTTTGAATAAATTTGAACATGGAGAATATGATATCAAGCCATCCAAAGGATTGAAAGCATTTTTTGGGAAAGAAGGACTCTCCGGTCTAAAACTGGAGATGGCTGTGAATGAAATTATACAGGATTATGAAGAGAATTGCGGGAAATAATAAAAAAATTTGGACTGTATGAAAGTTTGTTTTATCACAGATTTACACATAGATAGTGAGGGATTGTTTCCATTGGGAGTTGATACCAGACAACAATTCTTAAATACCCTTGCACATGTTGTACACAGGTCTTATGATCTCATGATAATAGGTGGAGACCTGTGTCATACTAACGGGGATGTTGAAATATACAAATGGATAAAAAGCCATATGGATGATGCCGAAATACCTTATCATGTTATTTCAGGCAATCATGATTCTTCAATTATGATGGCCGAAGTTTTTGGTATTTCATCATTGGTGTGTGGATCTGAATTATTTTATGACGATCTTTATAAATCAGCTAATATCTTATATCTGGATACATCACCTGGGATGATGTCGGACAAACAGTTTGAGTGGCTGGAGAAAAAGATAGAAAGCCAAACTAACGAAGATGTAATCATATGTATGCACCATCCACCTTTGGTCTCAGGGTCAGCGCATATGGAACCAAAGTACTTATTCCAACAGACGGAAAGATTTTCATCTCTTTGCAGTAATTATGGCGAAAAACGTTTTATTATTTTTTGTGGCCATTATCATATAGCCCGAACCGTCATCAGCAAGAATATGGTTGTTTTTATCTCGCCATCGACCTTTTTACAAATTGATCCGGATAGTGTGGAGTTCAAAAGAGATAGTCAAAGGTATGGTTACAGAGAAATTATCATTGAGCATGAAAAGCTATTAAGAACCAATGTAATATATTTGTAAGATTTCGAAACGCTTTATATTACCACATACTTACCTTTGTCAGATTGAAAAAAGTCAGAATTTGTTGAATTTCTGTATATTAATCTGCACATTTTGTTAATTAATCTAAAAACTACTCGTTTTTTTCATCTTATCTCTGACTTGGTCGTTGTACTCTCTGGTTTATATATTTAGAGCAGACAATTGAAAATAGGTGAAAACAATTCTTACTTTTTTATTATGTACAATGACTTTGATTGGTATTGGCCAAATCAAATATACCCTAAGTGGTTATATCAAAGATAATGACTCAGGGGAGACCCTGATAGGTGCAAATATATATAATGTGAATAACCCTTCTCAAGGTGTTACAACAAATACATATGGTTTTTATTCAATGACCCTGGATGAGGGTACGTATCGGGTAGCAGTATCATATCTGGGTTTTCAAGATCAGATTTTCAGCGTAGAGCTTAATAAAAATTCTACCCTCAATGTGAAAATGATGGAAGGTGTTCTTATTGATGAAATAGTCATTTCAGCTGAAAAAGAGGATGTTAAAAAGAACGTCGAAGGTACGCAGATGGGTACGATTGATATACCAGTTGAAAATATAAAAAAATTGCCGGCGATCTTTGGTGAAGTGGATATATTGAAGTCAATACAGTTATTGCCTGGAGTGCTTTCGTCAGGAGAGGGAAATGCCGGATTTTATGTCAGAGGTGGTGGTCCGGATCAAAATCTGGTATTGCTGGACGAAGCAGTAGTGTATAATTCTGGCCATATGTTGGGTTTCTTTTCTGTATTTAATGCAGATGCTTTAAAAAATACGACCCTGATCAAGGGAAGCATGCCCGCCAATTATGGGGGAAGACTTTCATCTGTGCTGGATATTCAGATGAAGGAAGGAAACAATAAACATTATCAAGTCGAAGGAGGCGTAGGCATAATATCCTCCAGACTAACAGTACAGGGGCCAGTGGTAAAAGATAAAAGTTCTTTTATCATCTCCGGGAGACGCACTTATATCCTGGATTTGATCCAACCAGCCCTGAAGGGGTCGAATTTTGAAGGAACGAATTACTATTTTTATGACCTGAATACCAAATGGAATTATACTTTCTCGGACAAAAACAGGCTTTTTTTTAGCGGTTATTTTGGAAATGATGTTCTAAAGTTTCGACAACCCAACAGAGACTTTTCATTTGATCTGCCTTACGGAAATAAAACTGGAACCCTGAGATGGAATCACCTTTTCAGTACCAAAATGTTTATGAATGTATCTGCTGTTTACAATGACTACCGCTTTCAGTTTAATGGGGGACAGGATGATTTTGTCTTCAAACTTTTTTCAGGTGTTAAAGACTGGAATCTGAAAGTAGATTTTGAAAACTATCCGGATACAAAGCATACGCTAAAATATGGTGTGAATTATACCTATCATACTTTAACTCCCAATACTGCCAGCGCATCAAACGGTGAGGTTGATTTCAATACTACATTTAAGCCCAAATATGCAAATGAAAGTGCCGTGTATTTCATGGACGATATGAAAATAGGAAGACGCTGGGCTGTTAATTCGGGAATGAGGTTCAGTGTTTTTCAGCAATTAGGACCCTATACATCTAAGCTCACAGGAAAAGAATTCGGCACCTTTGAGACTGCAAAAATATATACAGGCGTCGAGCCACGAGTCAGCATAAACTACAAAACCGGCAACGATTTCAGCATCAAATCCGGTGTTGCAGTGACGACTCAGTATTTGCACTTAGTCAGTAACTCATCGAGTACTTTGCCGGCAGATGTTTGGGTTCCCAGCACAGAGATTGTCAAACCCCAACGAGGTGTCCAGTATGCTTTGGGTTTCTTCAAAAATTTTAGTAATGATACTTACGAAACTTCATTTGAAGTGTATTACAAAAATCTCAGGAATCAGATCGATTATGCGGATAATTATGTAAATGATATCAGCAAAGAAGTAGAAGATGCCTTTGTATTTGGTAAAGGAAGGGCATACGGAGCAGAGTTTTTTGTGAAAAAAGCCAAAGGAAAATTGAATGGTTGGATAGGCTATACGCTGTCCAGATCAGAACGTTCCTTTGAAGATATCGAAGGTGGAAGGTGGTACCCCGCCATCTATGACAGAACAAATGATCTCTCTGTCGTAGTTAATTATAAACCGTCCAAAAAATGGGACCTGGGTGCAATTTTTATATATGGAACAGGAAAACTTTTTACTCCCGTGCGGGGATTTTTCTTTGTCGAGCAAAATGTCAACTTGTTTTACGGACCAAGAAATAGCTCCAGACTGGATGACTATCACAGACTGGACTTATCTGCTACTTATACTCCAAAACCGGATTCCAAAAAGAAATTTAAGGGCAACTGGACATTTTCGATATATAATACCTACAACAGAAAAAATCCATTTTTTGTAAATTTTGATACTAAAACGGATTTTCAGTCTGGTATAAGTACCATTACAGGATCAAAAATTACCATTTTTCCACTTATACCCAGCATCACTTATAATTTTAAATGGAACTAAAAAGAATATATATGAACATGATTTATAAACTATTGACCTTGTTACTTCCCATGATTATCTTATATGCATGTGAGGAAAACTATATACCTGAAACCAGCATTTCTCAACAGGAAATCGTCGTCGAAGGATATATAGAGGCCGGTGCAGAGGCTAACCCTACCTTTGTGATTCTGACTAAAAGCATACCTTTTATTACTACAATAAAATCGGATCAGTTTACAGATCTTTTTGTTAAAAATGCTTCAGTAACCGTATTTGATGGACAAAAGACAATTGCGCTTACTGAAATCTGTTTAAACCAGATACCACCAGATTTGAAAGAAAATGTATATGCTCTGCTGGGCTTTAATCCCGACTCCACCGCGGCGGATATTTGCGTGTATGCGGACCTTTTTAATCAATTGACACGTGAATCGGGGCGAAAATATGATCTCAAAGTGATCGTTGATGGAAAAACGATTACAGCCACCACATCTATACCTCCATTTGTGGGTTTATATGATTTTAAATGGGCTGAACCTCCAGGAAAGCCAAGAGATACACTTGCTGAGCTGAATGTCAAAATAAATGATCCCAAAGGGGTGAAAAATTATTACCGATATCTTACAGCGAGTGAGGGTGGGAGATTGATTCCACCATTTGGGTCAGTGACAGACGATGCCGTATTTGATGGCAAGGAATTTGAGTTTCCACTTCAAAGAGCGCAGAAAAGAGGAGGCGGTTTTGATCCGGAGACATTTGGATTATATAAAAGGGGAGATAGCATCACTGTCAAATGGTGTTCGATCGATAAAGCACATTTTGATTTTTGGAATACCAGAGATTTCAGTGCCAACAGCGGAGGACCATTTTCTGCTTACACCAGGATTTCTACGAATATAAATGGCGGCCTGGGTATCTGGGGCGGATATGCTGTAGGCATTTACAGAATGAAAGTCCCACCTAAATAATGCAAAAGAGATCCCGACTTTAAAACTTTTCTATTTCCTTCAGGATATTGTCGATCAGTTCTCTTCCTTCTTTAGTAAACTTACTATAGTCGTTACTTGAATATGCCTGGAGGGCGAGCATAAAATTGTCCGCCATGATTTCATCTGGATGTATTACATATCTTGTATTGTCTTTTATTTTTCTAAAAAATTCAGGTGTACTTTTTAGCGGTATTGTAGTATTGCCAGCTTCATCAGATACTGCTTCATAGTAAGCCCCGATATCTTGGATTCTGTACAAATCAAAATTTAAATAATCAAAAAATGCCGGTTTAGAAGATTGATAGGAAGATAATTTGCTTGTTATCAAAGGTATAGCCAAAATTGAATCCAGCCCTATTACATATTGATAAGAAACGCCATCCGGATTGGTAAGTAATTTTTTATTGAGCACCTCATTAAGTCTTACAGGTTTTTTAGCCTTTTGAAAGCCAATAAGTTGATATAAGGCATGTTTTAATTCGGGATTGTATCTGGATAAGATATGAAAAACTTCATGTGTCATCACTGAGGTAAGTGCTTCTTCATTTTTTATCGGAAATATGTTTTCAGGTATGAAGATATTGTGATTGCCTGTGTAATACACATCTTCACCATAATGGTTAGTTTTAACTTTAATTAACTGTATGCCACCCGGAAAAAGGCGCGGGCTTAATGTGTCGCATAATTTTTTCACAATTTGAAAAACGTCTAGAAGAATATCCCTTTCCTTGGGCTGCCATGGTGAAACCTCCCTTGCCATAAATTTTTTGTACGCCATCAATGCATCATCTCGATTACTAAATGGTTTTTCTTTTTTCATTTGGATTTCGATTTCTATTTTAGAAATCTGATCATACAATCCATCTGAATCATCATCTATGATCGCTTTTGCTGCTGTGGTACTGTCTAAAAAAGAAATGAGCGAAGGCTTGTATTCAACAGTATTTTGTGTCCTCTTATTGGAGCGGCAACCCAATACCAGAATGACAGACATACTTAAAATACAAATTTGGATCAAAGATTTTTTCATTATATTTATTTTCTTTTTATTAAAGTTGATTGTTGAAAGGCTCAATTCCGGATTCCTTAAAAAAGCGATGTAGATAATCCATCATAAACTGATGTCTTTCTTCAGCCATTTCACGCCCTTTACTTGTCTTCATTGCATCCTTCAGCTGAAATAGTTTTTCATAAAAATGATTTATAGTTGGAGCCGTACTTCTTTGATATGATTCTTTGTCTTTGTATTCCACCGGCAATATTTCAGGATCATACATTTTCCTGTTTTTGAACCCTCCATAATTAAATGCACGGGCAATTCCGATAGCACCTATGGCATCGAGCCTGTCAGCATCCTGGACAATATCAAATTCTATAGAGTGATATTCTGACGAAGTATAACTATCTCTAAATGAGATATTTTGTATAATTAGTATGACTTCTTTCAAGATA
The DNA here is from genome assembly GCA_016722285.1 of Saprospiraceae bacterium. GTDB lineage: Bacteria > Bacteroidota > Bacteroidia > Chitinophagales > Saprospiraceae > OLB9. The sequence continues at coordinate 22,402 of JADKGI010000010.1, read as the reverse complement.
TTTTCAGGGACGCCTTTTTCAAACATGATCTTTTCTGCCATTGTTGGTCCTATATCTTCATTACCATTATGAAACTTAGCATCACCAATATCATGGAGTAATGCTGCAAGAGTGATAATATCTTTATTTGATGCAGGTATGGATTCCGCTATGATCGAAGCATTATTCAAGACTCTGGAAATATGAAACCAATCGTGTCCGCCTTCAGCACTTTTTAGTTTTTCACTGACGCAGATAGCAATATTATTGAGAATGGTTTTCAATTTATGAATCTATTTTCTTGGAACCAGATAAGCTATATAAAACTCAAATCCGGGCCCTGTTTTAGAAATCGAAGAGGTCAACCCATAATTTCCTAATACTCCAATTTGGAGTTTACCGTAACTTCCTCCAAATTCATCTATGATGATACCGGCCTGAAGAGCAGCCATACCGGATCCGGCGTAACCCAGCCCGGCCCAGAATGTGTTTTCTTTTTCATATTTAAGACTAAAAAGAAGATCAGCAATAGCTGGATTTACTATATTGGCTGTGATCATCGGCTCCAGATAAGAATCAAAGGAATAAAACCTGCCTCCTGCATTGAGATGAAAATGCTTCTGTCTTACCTGATCAAAATCGTTTATCAGAACTTTGGTAGTGTATATTTGATTTACTGCAACACCGGCAAAAAAGGTATTTCCTTTATACTCTCTGATGTTGGATGTGTAATAGACGCCACTTCCTATTGATGGAAAGAAAGCACTACTTCGGCTATTGGAGATGAGAAGGTCACCCTCATCTTTGTAAAACTGACCGGACCCATCGAAGGAATATTGTTGAAAGTTGCCGGATACCCCAATAGACAATTGACCATAATTACTTAGAAAGCCTTTTAATTTGTAAGCGTAATTGAGTTGAGCACCTACTTTGCTGACTGGACCTGTTTTATCAAAATTAAGGAGTGCTCCTGCACTCATATTCATTTCAGGAAAAGGAATCTGAAGAGATGTAAATCCAGAAACTGGTGCACCATTAAATCCGAGCCATTGCATACGAAAAAAACCATCTGCCACCAGATCATTTCCTACAGCAGTTATAGCAGGATTCCATGCTGCTCTGGCTTCTGATATATGGGTACTGTTAGCTAGTTGTTGCGCAGTCATATCCTTCAAAGACAGAATAATCATCCCGAAAATCAGTAAATATGTATATTTATTATGCGTCATTTTATATTCTTCTTTAATCCCAAAGTAATGTAAGAGCACTTTTAATGATTTTATTATCATAGGTCAATACATAATAATAAGTATCTGCCGGCAACCTTTCACCATTTCTTTCACCATTAAATAATATTCCTGTTACCTGATAACCAATAGCTTCAAAAACAATATTGCCCCATCGATTGTAGATTTTAAGATTATTATTTGGAAAATCTGTCAAACCGGGGAAGATGAGCTCATCATTTTTGCCGTCATTATTCGGCGTTATGATAGAAATTTGTTTTACATCCGCGGCCTTAATACAAATTTTAACTGAGGCATCGTAATTGCAACCATTGGTATCTGTGATGACAACATTAAATGTGGTTTCTTTTATAGGGCTTACTATGGGTTCAGCAATATCAGAAGAACCGGAAATTAGGTCTATATTGTCCCATTGATATTTTTTACCACCGGAAGCTTTTAGTTTAAGTGAGCGTCCGGCAATAATGCATGTATCTCTTCCGGCACTTACTGCGCTATCATCATAGACCTTAATTTCAATTGATTTAGTATCTTTATTTGAAGAACATAGGTTGTTGCTTACTTCAACTGTATATATTGTTGTTTTAGTTGGTGTTGCTTTTGTAGTCGCCTGACTTGTGTTTGATAGAGTATTGCTGCCGCCGGTTTCGGACCATTTATATATTTGTCCGCCTGAAGCAGTTAACTGCACTGAAATACCTTTACAAATTGCGGTATTGTCGGCCATAATAGTGGCCTTTATTATCGGTATTAAAGTAATAAAGATACTGTCTTTATTGCTGCATCCAAACTCGTTAAATACGGTTACCGCATATTTTTTAGTGATGGCAGTCGCAGGAATTCCAGCTGAAACATTTATGGTTGGCGTAGTGCTCCCATCTGACCATACATACGAATTTTGAATTCCTGCATTAAGCAGTTTAACCGCACCCGGGCAGAGAGTGGTATCTGCTCCCAATTCTAATACCGGCCTTGGTCTGGAAACAACATTAAATGAAGCTTCTGTCCTGCAGTCTGCATCATTTGAACTGATCATGGTATATTTGCCAGCTTGGGTAATAACCAATGTTTTGTTGATGGCGGAAGGAATAAGTATGTCATTTCTTCTCCATTGATATTTTGTACCATTGGTCACGGCGTTAACGATCAAATCAGACCCTTCGCAGAGCACGTAAGAAGTATCAATGATTAATGAAGGGTAAGTCGATATCAGTATTTTAACCTGTTCTGTTCTTTCGCACCCAAAGTTGTTTTTTACTTTCACAGAATAAATCCCGGATTTATCTGCTGTTACGGTTTGTTGGGTACTGATCTGATTTCCATCCAGAGACCAGACAAAAGAAACATTTGTTTGCCCGGCATTTAAAACCGGAAAAACCGGCGGGTCACAAAGTTTTCTTTCATTACCCAGATTCAGTGCAGGCCTTGGGTTGACAGTAATATTTACTGACTTGATAGTAGTACAGGCCGGAGAACCTCCTTTGACCCAGGCTTCATAAGTACCTTGTAAAGTCACATTAAGTGATGACCCGATTTCATCAGGGATTAATTCAGCATTTTTAAACCACTTGATTTCAGGATTTACTGCGTTGGTTGTAATGGTGATAAAGTGATTTGTGCCTTCACATATGGCTACATCCCCGTTTAGTGTCACCGTAGGGCCTGTGCTGAAAGAAACTTTTTTCTCATCAGTGGCAGTACAGTTAAAACTATTAGTAACTGATACTTGATACGTCCCTGTTGTAAGAACAGGTAGGTTATTTTCTGTATTGAAAATTGGCTGACCATCTCTTGCCCAGTTGTAAAGGATGCCTTCGGTTCCGGCAAAAAGGACAACCGGCATATTCTGGCAGGACACAACATCAGGACCCAAATCTAAAACCGGAAGTGATCTTACTTCCACTCGAGTATCCTTTCTAGTTTTACATCCAGCAATATTCGTAGCTTCAATTCCGTAGTTTCCCGAATTAAAAACGGGCAGGTTAGGACTAATTGAGCCTCCTATTATACTATTATTAAAGTACCATTGCAGCGACTGGAAATTGGTTACCTTGGCTATAAGTGAAAATGGACTCCCTTGGCAAGTATTGATTTCAGAAGGAAAGTCTTCAATCTTAGGCCTTGAAAAAAAATCTATTCTGATCGTGTCTTCAGATTTGCATAATTCAGAATTTGTTACAACTACTTTATAATTGCCTGACTCATTGATAGTTATTATATTTTGAGTCGCATCAGTAACCAATGATCCGTCCTTAAACCATTGATATTTAGTCCCGTCATTGCCCGCATTTAGATTGACGGTTTCGCCTTCACATTTTATCTGATTATTTCCTAATTTTACGACAGGAGATTTTAAAGTTGTAGCGGCTGTCTCTGCCATAGAAGTACATCCAAACTCATTGGTTGCGGATACTTCATATGTACCGGCAGTTGATATTTCCAGCACTTCTGAAGTTGCTGCATTGATAGGGATATTATTTTTAAACCATTTTATATTTGCACTTCCCGATATTGATGCTGCCAGTGTATATTTTGAATTTTCACAAAATACCACTTTGTCAATCAGACTCACTACCGGAAAACTATTAAAATTAACAATGACAGAATCTCTATTTTTGCAACCGGAAGAATTTATCACTTCAACTCCATACAAGCCCGAAGATGACACCATCAGTATGCCTGAATCATTGGAGGGAATAGACAGACCATTTTTTGTCCATCTATAGTTGTAGCTTGTATCCATGCCGACATTCAGAATGACGGGATCATCCCCTGCGCATTTATCAATATTGTTTCCCAACTCAACTGAGGGTAATTTTATAGAAGTGACTGTAGTGGCGTATTCAGATTTACACCCAAAAGAGTTTGTGGCAACCACCTTGTACAGACCGCCAGATGTAATATCAAGTGAATTTGTATTACTACCCGAAATCAAATTGTTGTCCTTAAACCATTCAATATTGGTTGCACCGGACACCGTAGCATTTAATGTGTATTTATCATTTTCACAGAAACCTGGGTTGTCAGGAAGACTGATCAGCGGTTTGCTATTAAATGTAACCCTGATGGTATCACTTTTTTACATCCTGATGGATGTGTTACTTCGACGCCATACAAACCTGATGCTGTTACAAAAAGCACGCCTCCCTGATTCGATATCACAGCCTGACCATCCTTTGACCATTTATATACATTTGTTGTGTCTGTACTGGCTTCGATCTTAACCGTTCCATCTCCCTGGCATCTTACAATGTTATTGCCCAATTTAAGATCGATAGGGCAGCAACTTTGCGGGGCAATAAATAGATTGCTCCGCTGCAAAATACAGTCTGGCTGAGCCGTAAATTGAGCACTGAGACTAACCGGATTACCATCCGATTCAAGTCCTATGAGCTTTATAGTTTGAGGACTACCGGTTATATTGAATAATTGGCCATTGATATTTATTTGGCCTGTTGTCGGTGGATTTGAATAGGTCAGTATTACATCTTGTGTATATTTATTAATGACAGAATTGCATAAACTTTGTACTCCGGCTGTGATATTAATTATTGCACAGGATGGTTTAATGGTTATCTCACGTGAGTTCAAACCTTCGTTATGACACAAGGTCTTTTTAACCTGAGCATAATTTTGATTAATCAGCGCAAAAAAACTTACACTCTTTTCTATGGAGACAGAATACAAAATATATTGACCTGCCGGTATTGTACGAAAGTCTGAACTCTCGCCGGCATATACCGCAATTCCTGAAATTTTATCCACCAATACATAGACGTTTTGGTAATTCGGTTGTGGAATAACATTTTTTTCAAATAATATTCCGGGACCGGATATCAATTTTAAATTAACATCTACGGGCAATGTGGCAAAACTATAAAACAGGAATTCATAATCCGTGCATGCTTTTAAATCCACGCTAAAATTCTGAGTTCTATTGATAAATCCGGGATTAACAGATTCCTTAGCGGAGGAGAATACAAATCCACTACAACCTGAAGTAGCTACATATTGGGGGCTGAAGATAGATACAAACCCATTGCCTTCTATCTTGAAAGTATAAGTACCTGATTCTGTGGCATAAATCTTAGCTTTTTGATAGTAATATGCGTTGGCCACGTTTTTACAAGCAGCATTATCATTGGTCCATACCGCTACATTGCCAATCGGCAAAGTTGTATTGATATTTTTTTGAATGGAAAAAACTTGTTCGCCGGTAAATTTGGACATGTTCAGGTTAAGTGCCTGGCTACCTTTGTTTTCAGATACCATCGTTGTGGAGCACAATACACTTTTAGGTGCCGAACAGATATTGCTGATAATGAAACTTCCTTTTGAAATACTAAAAAAATTAAAACAGTCAAAGTCCATACATTCCATTATTATTTTTGCTTTCGAAGTGGCGATAAAATTTAATGGGATAATATATGAATAGCTTTCGGAACTATAATTTACATTTTCAGCAATAATGAATGGAAATGTATTGCCGCCATTAACAGACATTTTTATTCTTATTTTAGCACACAGAGCACTACTACCATTTGTACTCCAGGTAAGATTTACTGCCTGGCCTGCCTGTAGAATCGCACCTCCCAGTGGATTTGATATCACAAAAGGTCCGGAATCTGAAACCGTAATTTTTATATCATCATTTGCAATTGCTCCACCAGCAGAATTATTATCTCTCAATGCAACATTAAAATTAAGGTCTCTCGCCACATTGGGCAGAACATCAAATGGATCACTACCTGTTTGTGAATTTAAAATATCCATAGATGGAAAAAACCGATCTGGTTTAACTGATGGAGGATAAGATCGGAACAAGGGGGCTAAAGGCGAATTTGCAGCTGCAGTTCCTATTAGCCCTTGAGTAGGTTTTACATTTTGACCATCTTCGTCTATTTGTTCCCAGCAATAAGTATGAATATCATTATCTGATAAAAATCCTGATGCTTTAAGGTAGAATGGTGTTCCTTTTGGAATGATATGCTGGTTGGCATTACAGGGATTTGCATTTACCTGAGTTATTATATTCGGAGAATTCACGGGTGAACCGCAATTTCCTCCCTGGCCTTCATAGACATATTTATATATCTCTTCGAGACTTTTGATATGGAAATAATTATCCAAGGCATCAACATTAGGGATATTCTGAGGATCATCACAAATTCCATTATACGCCATGATGGTAGATCCGCTGCCTATTTCTACGGCATTATTCAATGAGATACTTCCAGTGGAACTTCCTCCCGATCCATTGAAAGTATGGGTGGCACCAAACTGATGTCCCAATTCGTGCGCCAGCAGATTTACCCAGCTATTTCCCGTATTGGTAAAATTTCCGGTCCATGCGCTCGCCTTATTTGCTTGCCCTGAAGCATTAATAAAACTTGAGCAAACGGTCCCTATCCATGCCAATCCTCCGGTAGTCCATCCATCCCCATTTGCATGTTGATGAAATACATGGCCAATATCATAGTCAAGCGGATTAAAATGAGGGGGAATCACTTTGCCAGCCTGCACTGCCCTGTCTTCCCCACCGCTCTGATCCGGTGTAAAAGGATCTGTCAAAGCATCTTTGTACATAAATACCCTGGATCCTAAGGTAAAACGAAAGGAAAGCTCGTTGCTGTAAATCGTGTTTATACTATTTACACTATTAACAATTATTGTCATTACGGCCGTGTCATTATTGCCGTTTTTCTGATAAAATTCACCGGTAGTTACTACAGCCAGCCTGTAATTAAACCTTTTGGAACCCAATGAGATGTCAGATCTTACACCTGAATAGATATTCTGGGTTGATTTCCTGTTAAGTAGCTCTGTATTGTGATCATGGCCACAATACTCAATTAATTTTGGAAGATCCTTTTGGATTCCATATTCAATAACATGGAGTCCGGAGGTAGAATTTTTGTCCGGATAAATGGATATAAGCTTGCCTTCATCAAATATTGTAGCAAAAAACCCGGTTGGGCTAAGGGTTAATGACCCATTTATTCTTGGTTGACCATCAAATTTCAGATCAAATGTAAATATATCAGGGAACTTGCGTTTTAGTTCACCATCAATTATGTCATTCGGCAGAGCGGTAAATTTCATCTTTACATTTTGGATGTAAAGCTCTATTTGTAATGGTGACCTTCCATTATTGGGGATTGCCTGTTTCAGATATGATTGAAAATCAATGATTATTTTGTCATTTTCTGAAGAACCTGAAAGAGGCGTCGAAATGAAATTAGTTTGACTATTTTGCCCAAATAATAACAAACAAGATGAAGTCAGATAAATGTAAATTAAGGAATGCCACTTCATTCAGTTTATAATTTTTGTATATTTTCTATAATAGCTATAAAAGTAACACTTCTTCAAGTGTATTAATTATATTTATAGAAGTCATTTAAAAACGTATGTTAAAATGATATGTAAGTGCTTGGAATTCAGATTAATATCAAATTTCATTTTCATAACCAAAGCTATGGGGATTAAATTTGATGAAAAGCTGGGTTTCAAACTGCCTGCCAAAGAATTTGTTCGGAAGGCAGGTGACGTGCATAGGGATTAACAATATGTTTTTAAATAACTTCATATGTAAAATTGTGACTTTGCTCTTTTGGAAAACTAATTTATCTTGTAAATCACTTCATCCTGATACGGACTTGAAAACGTATATTTTGATATAATTATTGGAGCAGGACTCATTTTTTAAATCAATTTTGACCTATTATTCCCTGATATTCAGAAAGGAGTTCTAATGCGTTTCTGGTGTAATAGGTTTCTTCTGATGATCGGAGAACTGTTCTAGCTTCTTCCAATAAAAAAAGTAGTTCTGTTTTAAGTTCCATATCCGGTCTTCCATTTGCAGATCTATGAAGTGCGACAATGTGGTTTATTATAGCCTCGGCATACAGTTCTTTTTGCCAGGTCAATAGATTTCCTAAGCTTGCGGTATATCTGCACAACTCCAATAAGTCTCTTTGAGCTGACAGCAAACTTTCGATTGGCCCTGATTTTTGTATATATTCAAGGCTGTCAGTCAATTCGCCTGCTCGATCCATTAATGCCGCCATATAGAGATTTAGATTTTTTTCTGTTGGATGGAATTGCCACGAGGATAGTCCTTCTTTGATTTTTTTCAAAGAAGGTGCCAGTTTTAAGAAAGCACGTATGCTATCGGTATATGAATAAGGATCAGAACTATTTTCTACATAGTAAATAATAGAATCCGGTTGTGATATGAAAATGTTCATATCAATAGGATTTGATACCAATTGCCACAATGGTTGGGCAGGTAGGTGCGTTTCTAAAAAAGTAGCAGCTTTTGGGAGAAAGTAGTAATCAACTTCCGGATTTATTTTCTTTTTTGGTTTTGACTTCCACAAAGATGCACTCCAGGTTGCATCCAACAAATACCATTCGTCATTAAGCTTGACCGCATTCCAAGCATGGTCCGGTGAATCAGTTATATTCTTCGAAGTAGGATTATTATGGCAATAACCTGAAATAATTTCTGATTCCAACCCTGCGGTTTGACACATTTTCTGAAGCAGTTTTGCATATCCGATGCAAATCGTTTTTTGGTAGCGCAAAATTGTATCTAAATCATGGGCAATGGAATTAGTGCCGGAATCTGCTGCCTTGTCGTAACTGATATGAGTGACAATCCAGATAAAAATAGCCCTTAACTTCTCGAGGTCGGTTGTACATGGCTTAATTATGTAATGTGTTATATCTGAAATATCATTTTTAATAGAATTCGGGACAGATTGGGCATATTTATCTATGACATCAAAATTTGACTGTCCCGAGGTTTCCATTGTCAGAAAGGCCAAAAAAATCCAGAATATCATGTGCTTTTTATTCATAAAAGAAAAAGACCTGATGATTACCATTTATACTATTCTATTGATACTTACAAAAATAATAATAATTTACAAGCCGATATCACAATCGTTTTATCATTTTAAATAATATAACTATCGTTTGCTAAAAGAAATATGAAAAATTAATATAACCTCATTTATATATCAGTAATTAAATTTTACCTTAAGTCTTATTACCTTTGCTGGTAATTGCAGGTATAATCATTTTGATTTTTTCCTGACTCAAGATTATGTTTTAATTTAATTACAAAAAAATTCAAACTAGTATTTATGAAAATAAGTCTCTTTCCGATTTTATTGGTTATTTTTCTGACATCTTGTTCATCAGGACAGAAGCAGCCGGTTTTATTCGATTTTAATCAGTTCCCCTGTGACTTGGCCAGCCAGAGTGATATTGCTAAGGCTTTAAATTTATCGGTAGTGGATGTTCTCTTTCAGTCCGTTACTAACCAGGGTGATATAAAAGTATGTACTTACTTTAAAAATAGTAAGCCAACTCCGGAACCATTGATTCACCTGACGGTAGAAAGTAATATTGTTAATCCTTCTAATTATGACAACTTGTTTATGAACTTCAAAAACAATGGTATCCCATCATCAGAAGGTACTTCAATGTTTAAATCTTTTCCGGACGAGCGATTTAAGGCTATATATTCTGAAGATAATCCCAAATTTAATCAGGTTTACTTAAATATTGATGATAAATATTTACTCAATTTGCAGTACGACAAATCGTTAGCAAAGGGTAAGGAGAACGTAGAACTTGCCAGAAAAATGATTGAAATATTTTTATATGGAGGTCCGAATCAATAGAATGGTATCGACTCTTTTGACCAGAAAATGCTGATTAATATTTATTACTTAAAAAAATATATCATGTACAAAATTTTCTTTCTGCTTTGTATTTCAGTTCCTATAATGTTGCGTTCTCAGGAAAAGCCAAAATGGGACGTCAATAATCCTCCGGGCAATTTTAAAGAAGTTAATTTTTCCGTTAATGAAGGTACATGGTTAAATGTAGATTTGAGCCCCGATGGGAATACTATTGCTTTTGATATGTTGGGAGATATTTACACTTTACCTATTACAGGTGGAACAGCAAAGTGCCTCAGAAGCGGCCTGGCCTGGAGGTTCAACCGCGATGGAGTCCGGATGGTAAAAAGATACTTTTTACCAGTGACTCTGCTGGTGGAGACAATATTTTTTATATGGATGCTGACGGTAGCAATGTTAGACAGATTACAAAGGAGAGTTTCAGGCTTCTGAACAATGCTGTTTGGATGCCAGATGGCCAATATATCGTAGCCAGAAAACATTTCACATCTGGAAGATCACTTGGAGCAGGCGAAATGTGGATGTATCATATTTCAGGAGGTGATGGTATTCAACTTACAAAAAGAAAAAACGATCAGCAGGATGTAAATGAGCCTAGTATCTCTCCGGATGGTAAGATGCTGTACTACAGTGAAGATGTATATCCCGGAGGTTATTTTCAATATAATAAGGACCCAAATAGTGAGATATTTGTTATTCAGAGTTATAATTTCGAAACAGGAGAAACAAAAAGGGTGACCGGAGGCCCAGGTGGTGCGTGCCGGCCACAAATATCCAACAAAGGAGATAAGATTGCCTATGTGCGTAGAGTCAGAGAAAAGTCTGTTTTGTTTGTTTACGATATACTGACAGGCAGAGAATGGCCTATTTATGATGGGCTCAGCAAAGATCAACAGGAAGCATGGACTATATTCGGCATTTACACAGGATTCGACTGGATGCCTGATGACAAGGAAATAGTGATCTGGGCAAAAGGTAAAATAATTAATATTAATTTAGAGACAAAAAAAGCAGCTGAAATTCCATTTAAAGTGGATGTGAAGACAAAGTTGATGGAAACAGTGAAGTTTGAAAACAAAGCTTTTGAAGAATCGTATGAAGCAAAGGTATTAAGAAATGTTGTCACTTCTCCTGATGGGAAAAATATATTATTTAGTGCTTTAGGTTATTTGTATAAATCAGAAAATGGTGGAGTTCCAACCAGAATTACCAATTATTCAGACTTTGAAGCAGAACCTTCATATAATGTAAAAGGAGATCAACTTGTATATGTGACCTGGGATGACGAAAAACTGGGGCAAATTCATTTGCTTGATCTTCAGGCTGGAACAAATACAACCCTCACTAAAGATCCTGCCATCTACAGGACGCCATCCTTTTCGCCTGACGGAAAATCTATTGTGTATAGAAAAGAAGAAGGAAATAGCCATCAGGGATATATTTATAATACCAATTCAGGTATTTATACTCTCGATTTGTGTTCTAAAGAAGATACCTTTATTACTGCAGAAGGCGAAAAGCCACAATATTCTGTGGATGGTGATGATATATTTTTTACTACTGGTGGATTTCTCTTTGGTTCGGTGGCCAAAGCTTTCAAAAAATACAATTTGAAAACTAAAAAGACAGATATTCTTTTTAATACAAATTATACTACAAATTTTGTACCTAGTCCCGACAATAAATGGGTAGCATTCACAGAATTGTACAAGGTATATATTTCCCCAATGCCAGTGACAGGTCAGCCCGTTGGACTTTCAGCGAAAACAAAAGCTGTTCCCGTTGCTCAGGTTGCGCGGGATGCAGGAAATAATTTGCATTGGTCTTCTGATAGTAAAAAACTGCACTGGACGCTTGGAAATGAGTATTTTACGGAGCCATTGAACAGAAGATTTTTGTTTTTGGGTGGAGGCCTGGATTCAATACCTCCCATAGATACTTCAGGTACTAAAATTAGTCTGAAGTTTTTAGCTGATAAGCCATCCGGTAAGTTAGTATTCAAAAATGCTAATATCATTACCATGGAAGATGATAAAATAATTAAAAACGGATGGGTACTCATTGACGGAAACATAATAAGATACGTTGGTATGGCAGGTGGTATTAAGATTGATCCGGACACAAAAGTAATAGACCTTAAAGGCAAAACTATCATGCCCGGACTTATCGATGTACACGCCCACCTTGGGGCATTCAGGGATGGCATCAGTCCTCAGAAGCATTGGGAGTATTATGCCAATCTGGCGTATGGAGTGACGACGACCCATGATCCTTCTGTCAATAGTGAAATCACTTTTGCTCAATCAGAAATGGTAAAAGCAGGTGCTATCACAGGACCACGTATATTTTCGACTGGAACAATACTGTATGGTGCTGATGGCGATTTTAAAGCTGAAATTAACAGTTTGGAAGATGCGAAATCAGCCCTTCGTAGGACTAAAGCTTATGGCGCTTTTTCGGTCAAATCCTATAATCAGCCTCGACGGGAACAAAGGCAGCAAATCATTGAAGCTGCTCGTCAGTTAGGTATCAGAGTGGTACCGGAAGGGGGATCATTTTTTTATCATAATATGAGTATGGTAGCCGATGGGCACACCAGCATTGAGCATAATATACCGATAGCTCCATTATATAATGATGTTATTCAATTCTGGTCAAACAGTGGAACAAGCAATACACCTACTCTCATAGTAAATTATGGTGCAGTGACAGGTGAATATTATTGGTATCAAAACACAGAAGTATGGAAAAAAGACAAACTGCTCAGATATACACCACGTGCTATTATTGATTCAAGGTCGAGACACCGCACGATGGTTCCACAGGAGGAATATGAGAATGGACACATTCTAACATCAAAATCAATTAAAAAACTGAATGATGCCGGAGTGAAAATTAATCTTGGTGCTCATGGCCAACTTCAGGGATTAGGCGCTCACTGGGAGTTATGGATGCTTCAACAAGGAGGGATGACAAACTATGAAGCCCTTAAGTGTGCCACAGTAAATGGGGCAGCTTTGCTGGGTATGGAGTCCCAGATCGGCACAATCAAAGCAGGCAAACTTGCTGATCTGATCGTAATTGATGGAAACCCCATGGTTGATATCAGGAAGTCAGAAAATGTAGTATATACGATGATCAATGGCAGACTTTTCGATACTGAGACCATGAATGAGATTGGAAATTATAGTAAAAAGAGAACTAAATTTTATTGGGAATTAGATGGAAGTGGAAATGCATATCCATTGAATCTTGAATCCAACAGTTTTATGGGCATAAGATGTGCTTGCGGATTGTAATTTTCTCAATGGAGTTTTTACATTAAAAAAGACAATTTTAAGGTCTATGTTTAAAGAAATAAAAACTGAAATTATCATTAATGCATCCCCGGAGAAGGTATGGGAAGTATTAACTGACTTTGAAACTTACGAATCGTGGAATCCTTTTGTTTCGAAGTTAGTTGGAGAAGTCAAGGTCGGAAACACAATAGAAGTATCCCTGCCTGGTATGAAATTTAAGCCTGAAGTTTTGGCCTTTGTAAAAAATAAAGAATTCAGATGGTTGGGACATTTGTTAGTTAAAGGTTTGTTTGACGGGGAACATTGTTTTGAAATTCTTGATAATAATAATGGAAGTGTGACTTTTGTGCATTCAGAAAAGTTCAATGGATGCCTTGTATTTCTTTTCAAAAACATGTTGGACACAAAAACGAAATCCGGATTTATAAGCATGAACAAAAAGTTAAAAGAGAGATGTGAGCAAATGAATTCCTAATCTTTAACCACATGTTAACCTTATTAAATGAATCTTTAGTTTTATTTTAACCATTTCAGGATTTGCCATGCCGTTTTATTTGTGAATCTGATTTTTAAAATTGATCAGGACAGTAATAATAAAATCACAAGTAAAATTTTAAGTCATGAAAAACGTAAAAAACACTATCACAATTTTATGTGTCATCTTCAGTATGTCAGGAATGTATGCTCAAGTATCAGTCGGTGTAAAAATAGGAGCAAACTTAGCAGATACAAGAGTAAATGGATCAATTAGTAATCTTACTCCTGAGCAGACTACTTATACTGGATTTACAGCCGGAATAGTGGGTGAAATACCTGTCAAAGACGCCCTCAGTTTCAGACCTGAAATCAACTATATACAAAAAGGATTTACAGTAGCTAAGACATTTGATGTTCAGTTACTTGGCATCGATATGCCTCTTGGAGCCAAAGCCCGAACTCGTGTCAATTATATAGAAGTACCTTTATTGCTTAAATATAGTTTAGGTAATGAAATCGCCAAAGTCTATGCAATAGCAGGTCCATCTGTAGCTTATGCTACCTCAGCTTCACTAAGACCTGTAGCTACCCTCATATTTGATTTCAATCTGCCACAAGTGAATATAAACTTAAATGATGATATTTACCAGAGATGGGAATTATCTGCAAATGTGGGTGCTGGAGGTGAGGTGAAAACAGGAAATGGAAAATTATTTGCAGACGCCAGATATAATCTTGGACTGACAAATATGCTAAACAATCCGATAGTTGATTTGAAAATAAGAAATCAGGGATTCAATATTTCAGCAGGGTATGCATATACCTTTTAAGTTAAAAAAATAATTTATTTACTATCCCGCAACATAGGAATTAAACTTGTTGCGGGTTTTTTATTTATTTGATATCTTGAGCTGATTTTATAGATCAATTTATATTTTTATTTAGCAGATTCAGGGTATGTTGTCTTTCCGGTTTTCTTACTTCATATTGATAATGGCAGGTTTGGTCATTCCATCCTGTAAAAAGGAGAAGCCATTAATTGCCACAGATTTTTGTTCATTAATCCATCAGGTTGATACATCAACTATCACTTCACATTTATCTGCTTCCGATATGTCTCTGATAGGAAAATCAGGAGCATATGTCCTCGAAGAAGGTGATGGATCAATGATTGCCAGAGCATGGCTTTCAGAACATGCGAGTAAGTCGATTGATATTCAGTATTTTATTTTTTCAGTTGACAACGTAGGACTTATAGCATGTGATTATTTAGTACGGGCAGCTGATAGAGGAGTGAAAGTACGGGTTTTGGTCGATGATATAATGGTAGAAGCAAGCCCGGAAGATATTATGGTAATGAATGCGCATCCCAATATAGATATAAAGATATACAATCCGGGCACCAATATAGGAAAGAATTTGTTTCAAAAAGGCAAAGCCATTCTGACGGATTTTAAAGGGATCAACCAAAGGATGCATAACAAAACTTTTATTGTTGATGGGCTGGCAGTAATTACAGGTGGCAGAAATATTGCTGATGAGTATTTTGACTATGACCATGAATACAATTTTAGAGACAGAGATATTTTTTTGATAGGAGATGTCGTAAACGATGTTAAAAATTCATTCGATAAATTTTGGAGCAATAGTCTGAGCGAAGATGTATCCAATTTAATTAAAGCAAAAAAATCAATCATTGCAGATACAAACCGATATGAAAAATTACACCAATATGCCTGTGATTCGTCAAATTATTGGCCTCAGGTAAGGCAAAGAGTCACCCATATTCCGGAAGCATTTGATGAGATTGTTCATTCGGGAGATTTAGTAATCCCAGATAGTATATTTTTTGTTTCAGACAGACCAGGAAAAAATATCAGCCCTGGATTGTCCAGCAGTGGGTTAACTACTGAAAAATTGATAAAATTTGTGAACGAAGCAAGATTTTCAATAGATATTCAATCTCCCTACCTCATAACTACAGATCTGAGCAGAGAAATATTCAGAAAAGCAGTCAATAGGGGAGTGAAAATCAGAATTCTAACCAATAGTCTGGCATCGACTGATAATCTGGAGGCTTTTAGTGGATATCAACGAGACCGTAGAAAGCTTCTACAAACCGGAGTAGAGATTTATGAATTTAAGCCCGATGCAATTTGCCGTTATCATGTTATGACCGGGGCACTCCAGCAGAAAATAAATTTTAAGCCAGTGTTTGGTCTGCATGCAAAAACAATGGTCATCGATGGTAATATATCTCTGGTCGGAACATTTAATCTCGACCCGCGAAGCGCCAATCTCAATACAGAATGTTTTACAATAGTTTATTCTCAAAGATTGACTACAGGTATTCTGAACGGGATAAATGAAGAATTTCTTCCTGAAAACTCTTGGCATACCACAAAATCATGGAATCCGGATCATCTTGTTGATAATAAAAAAAGGTTGAAGACATTTATGAGAAAAGTCGTTCCCAAATCAATTTTGTAGTAGAAAGTAAAAACTACTAAGTAAAATATTACTTATTATCCTTGTAAAGTTTATCAAGAAGTGAATGTATCAGTCTTTTTTCCCAACTTCGAGATTGAAATAAGCATACCTGTCAAAGGTTTGCATGTATTTATTCCATGGTACTGATCTATGGCTGTTGCTTCCAAAGTATGAAGCGATCATTTCAAATGTAGATGTTTCCTGAAATCCCGGTATGGCTTGTATTAAATTAAAATCTTCATCCAGAAATACCATAGTAGGATAACTCAATTTGCCCTGCAGCAATTGTGCAGCCAGATCATGATATCCCCGGTTCCCGTTTCTAATAAATTTATATTCCACACCTTTTAGTAAGACGGATGTTTCCATTTCAGCATCAAATTTTATGGGATAGAAATTTTCATTAATATATTTTGATATGTGATCCTCTGCAAATGTAGTTTTATCCAGTTTTTTGCACCACCCGCACCAGTCAGTAAACACATCAACAAAAATTTTCTTTTTTTCTTTCTTCGATTTTTCAATAGCTTGCTCCCACGTCAACCATTTGATCTTGTTTTGACTTATTGCCTTTGTGGATATAAGACTGAAAAAAAGCAGTAACAATAAGTGATTTCTCAACATTAATGAAATATCGGATTAAAATTTATCATAATGCAAAGATAACATCAGGATAAGAGCAAAAGATACAAAACACCCTATACTTAAATTAACTTTAACAATCCTCTATAAGCCTTATGAAAGTTTTTAAGCAGAATTATTTTTTTTCCTGACCGAAATTATAATCAGCTTTGACTATGTCAAATGACTTTTCAGTTATTTTCTTGGTTGACCATGCTGTTTTTTGTTTTCCATCTTTTCTTGTGTTTTCATACTCCAGCATGATGCCCGAGTCGATATTTGATGAATTTTCTGCATACGAAGCCGGAGCAAATTGACTCATATATGAAGTAAAGTTTTTTTGCCATTGTACCGGAAAACTCTCCGACACATACATTATGAAGTCTTCATTATTTCCTGAACCTTTATATTCAAGTGTCTGATAGCCAGCTATTTTCTTCTTTTTCCTGTCTTTTGTATTGAAAATTTGTATTCGCTTTCGTTCTCATCTTTAACAGAATTTTTCATGGACGAAGCCAGCTTCATTACGGAAGGAATCACCTGTCCGGATTTATTTCCATTTTTGTCAGTGGTGTACATTATCATAGCATCTCGGGTAAGGTCCATGACCAAAAATTGTTTTGAATCCTTGTCATTTTCATTTTCATTTTCAATACCTAAGATTGGTTCTGTTTTAGAATAATGCATTTTCAGATTACTTGTTTTATTACTGTAATCTACTACTTCTACATCCTGAGAGACGTCAAACACATATTTATCGGGCAAAACAACAGCATTATTCATACCATTCAGAAATTCTGCATATGCTTTACCTGCTTTATCCCAGTCAACTTGCCGTCCTCCATTTATTGAATCCTGATATTTCTGTCTCATCATAGAATCAATGGCTTCGTCAATTGGTTTGAATGCTCGTCTGGCTAGTTCATCAGAAACAGCTTCAACTACCTTATCCTCAATTTTCCGTTCAAGTTTCCTTTTTGCCTGATTCATAATACCTCCTAAAATTTGTCCATAAGAAATGCCAGATACCATTATCAGAAATATTAAGAGCAAAAACCTGTTCATGTTTATTATTGTTTAAGGTAATTAAATTGTGAAAAATATACTATTTTTTTTGAAAAGGTGAATATTTCATACAAATTTACGTCATAATATTCAATTATCATTTAAGTATAACATGGCAGAAAAGAACATTATTGAAAAAAATCTACTTTGTAAAATAGAATCATTAATGGATTACAGGCTTTTTCCTGTGCTTATTAATGAAAGTGCAGAGAGTGAAGTCATAAAAAATACCTTATTTAAGAATCTCATTGACCTACAAGCTGCCATTTATCATTTGGATGCCCATCTGGAGACAAATTGGGTCACTAATGAGTCTGAGCTCATTAATTTATGGGAGGATATTTATTTCAGTCTGATGAATTGTGGAATTTCTTTGGACAGAAAAAATGAATACCTGAATCATATCCGGAAGTATGAGAAACACGAAATAGAATTACGTCACGGAAAATCTCCATTAAGATTTGACATGGAATATTTTTATTTTTATAAGTCATGTGATGTCAAGTTATTGCGAAGGTTGATTTATGAGAGATTGGGGTTGGGTGGATTGGGTACTACCCTTGCAGAATGGAGATATTACGACCTTATCACTGAAGTAAATGATGATATCGAAGATTTGGTCGAAGACCTGGATTTTATTAATGGTAATCGCTTCTTGATATCATTGATTGAACAAGGCAGGGAGCAGACCGAATTGGAATTTTTGAACTTTATGATAAAAATCGGTATTAAAGCCAAGAGTAGGTATCAAACGTCAAAGGGCAAATTTAGCAAGCAGATATATGATACAACTGTCTTAAGAATCAATGAAACCCAAACCCTAATGCGAAATGTACTTATGGAAGTGGATGATGGATTGTTATATAAATCAAGATTATACAGACAACAAAAAACTATACAAATATGAATAAAAATCAGGATATAGAATCATTGAAAGAGGCAATAAACAGCTCGCCTGACAATATGCCATTGCGAATCATGCTGGCTGGTAAATATTTACATTTTGGCAGACTTGACGAGGCTGAAGCTGAATACCAGACGGTACTCAACTATGACAATACCCATCTGAAAGCAAAAGAAGGCCTTGCTGAAATTTATTTTCGTAGAGGAAGATATTCAGCTGTAATAGTAATAGTTGAAGAACTTTTGGCTAGAAAAGCGGCTTCAGAAAGGATGATGGTTATATGTGCAAAATCTTTGGTGCGTGAAAAATCTCTCGAAGATGCACAGGAAATTTATGAAAAAATTCTTGAAGCAAATCCTGATTTTGAAGATAAGGAACTGGACGAAAATCTGCGCATGCCGGCTTTTGATTTTGATGATGATGGTGATGATTTTGATGAAGAAGATCCATTTGGGTTTGGGTTTGAAAATGGCCCGGAGGATAAGGATTTTTTTATGGAAAAACCGGCAATAACTTTTAAGGATGTAGGGGGCATGGATTCCTTAAAGGAAGAAATTGATCTTAAGATCATTAAACCTATAGAAAATGCTGAACTTTATGCTGCCTATGGCAAGAAAGTGGGGGGCGGCATATTATTATACGGACCACCAGGATGTGGAAAAACTTACCTTGCCAAAGCCACTGCCGGTGAGATCAATGCTAATTTTATTAGCGTAGGCATTAATGATATCCTGGATATGTGGATAGGAAGGAGTGAGAAAAACATGGGGTATATTTTTGATGTTGCGAGGCGGAATACTCCGTGTGTTTTGTTTTTTGATGAGGTAGATGCCCTTGGTGCTAGCCGGTCTGATATGAAAAATTCTTCAGGCAGGCATGTGATCAACCAGTTTCTTTCTGAATTGGATGGCATTGATGGGAGCAATGATGGAATTCTGGTGCTTGGTGCTACAAACGCCCCATGGCATCTGGATACGGCTTTCAGAAGACCAGGCAGATTTGACAGGATAATCTTTGTACCACCACCGGACGAAGAAAGTAAAGGCAAAATTCTGGAAATCATCATCAATGATAAACCAAAAGAGAAAATTGACATTAAAAAAGTTTTGGAATATACTAAAGGATATTCTGGTGCTGACATAAAGGCAATGATAGACATTGCTGTCGAAGAAAAACTCAAATTGGCTCTTAAAACAGGCATCCCGGAACCAATCGCTACAGTTGACTTGATACAAGCTGCCAAAAAGCACCACGCAAGTACGCGCGAATGGTTTAACACAGCAAAAAATTACGCCCTTTTGCCAACGAATCAGGAATATATGATGAGATTTTAAAATATATAAAATAATGACTCAAATTGAGTTCGCAAGACAATTTTCACATGCAGACGTATTGCTTTCTCAAGGCAGATATAAACAAGCTGAAGATATACTTGACCGTCTAGTTGCCACCGGATTTGAAGACAATGACCTCTTCAGAATGCTTGCCGTAGCAAAAATGGGACTCAAAAAGTATGATCAGGCAGAAGAGTTATGCAGAATGGTCATATCTCGCAATCCCAATGAGGCATTTGCTTTTTACATACTGGCTAATCTCAGGAGTCATGATAGAAACTTCGGAGAAGCCTTGGGCAATCTCAGTGAAGCCATAAGAATAGACCCATCCAACACTAATTTTCATGCATTTCATGCTAATATCCTTTTGCATACAAAAGATTTTGAAAAGGCATTGAGCGCAGCAGATAGAAGCCTTTCTTTAGATGCTGAAAATACAGATGGTCTTAATGCAAGGGCATCTGCCCTGATAGGTCTTAACCGAGGTGATGAAGCATTTGAAACAATTTCTAAATCTTTGGCATCAGATCCGAATAATTCAGATACACATGCAAATATGGGATGGGGATTGTTGCATCAGGGAATGTCGGATAAGGCGTTAGTCCACTTCAGGTCAGCATTGAAGGAGGAGCCGATGAATGAATTTGCAAGATCAGGAATGATGGAAGCCATGAAAGCTAAATTTCCGGTTTATCGGTATTTTCTCGTAGTCATGTTGTGGCTTGGAAAGCTTAAAGGAGCCAATCAATGGGGCGTTATCATCGGCTCTTATATCCTATTCAGGATACTTTTTACTCTTGCTGAATCTGTATCATGGCTACAACCATTTTTATATCCCATAATAGGCCTTATGGTTTTATTTTTTATTTCCACTTGGATCTTTTCTCCTTTGATGAACCTGTATCTGCTCTCAAATAATTATGGGCGACTTATGCTTAATGATCAGCAAAAATCATCTGCCAGATGGGTTGGAATTTCTCTTTTGGCATCTGTTTTTGGGTTTTTAATTTACTTTTTTATTTATCAAAATGACGGAATACTCTCTGCTAGCTTTTTTCTGTTTGTCTTGATGATACCTTTGGGAAGTATGAATAATCCCCAACTGAATAAAAACAGAACAAGACTGAATTGGGCAGCTATTAGTATTGCGGTAATTGTTATCGTTGATTCTGTTATAGCTATTGCACATAACACATTTATGTCGTCTTATTATTTATTCCTCTGATTACTCTGGTAGCATATCAGTGGTATGCAAATTATTTATTAATAAGAGAATAATAGTACTTAGAGTTTAAAAAATTTCTAGTTGCTAATCAATAGGTTATGGTTCTGACAATGAAATAATCAACGAGTTTAGTGAACTAACTGAGACGATTATTTTGAAAGTAGGTTCATAAGATATTGCTTATAAAGCAATAAAAATTTAATCATACTCTTAATCATATTTATAGATTACCAGGCACATATCTGATTCTGATGAGTTTTTGTATTTCATCTATCGGTTGGAGGGCATTTCGTAATTGCAGTCTCTCCATCTTGCTTAATTTTTCAGGTAGTATGTATCGTCCGTTATTGCCTGATTTAATGCCTTGTGTAACCCGGAAATGCATCAATATTTGATAGGCATCAGCTGCCATATTATAAAGTTCTGCATTATTTGGTTCATCATCTGCCAAACTTATAAAACGCTTAACCGTATTCGATGCAAACGGTATCTTCTTATCAAGGTAAAGTATTCTGGCTGAGTCAATCAAGGGTAACATGGCTCTTAACTTGATGTCAAAACAATCTTTGTTTTCTCCTGATTTTTCTAATATGAGGTTTCTGAAAAATGAAAAGGGTGGTGGGTTATTTAAGACATTATTTGCCATAAAATGCAAAAATATTTCCTGACTTTGCAACAACATATGTATTTTTTCGATCAATTCCTCAGCGAGCTTGTAATGTCCATATATAGGTCTCATATCAAAAAAAATAGAGCACATCAATATTTCATTTTCACCCGGCTCATATATCCATTTGGTAAATGTATTTTTCCATTCTTTCAGACTCAGACAATATTCCGGATTTGATGCCATCATATTCGCAGGGCAATATATGTATCCTACTTCATTAAGAATGTCACTGACCTCCTTTGCAAGCCGGAGACATTTGATTTTGATCTCCGGGATGGCCAGATTGTTGTTCATAAATGATTGCACTATCCTGATCCGTCCTGAGAATTTGCTCTCCCCTGCCGGCACTGCCTATGGCAAGCCAGCAAAAATTA
>JADKGI010000009.1 GCA_016722285.1 Saprospiraceae bacterium | reverse complement strand
TATGTGGTGTTTGAGTATTCAGGAAACGAAAAAAAAAGCTTTGATAAAATCTTCTTTACCAAAACTGATTTTAAAAATGTTCCAGAAGATGCAAAAAAGGTAATGATAGGATTAAAGTTGCTGAAGTTGTCGACTGCGTTTTTTAATTATGGTGCATTACAGGTACTTGGAGCAGAAGTACTTTCTGATGATAAGGCAAAATACTGCAACGCTTTGCCAAAGTTTTCGAGCAAACTTATACCCGATTCCTTGATCTTCAAAAAGCCGAAGCACAGGCAAGGGAAGCTCAGATTGAAGCATCACTGGAAAGAGTTAGAAGCAAAACTATGGCCATGCACAATAGCCAGGATGTGGGCGAGAGTGTAGCTACGTTATTTGATGAACTGGTGAAATTGGGTGTAAAAACGAATCGTTGTGGCATCTTGATTCATAATGATGAGCAGTTCGCGGAAGTCTGGACGGCCAAGTCCAACCCCAATGAAAAGGCGACTTTGATTATTGGGAAATTGGAGATCGCAATGCACCCTATGCTTATAGGTGCGCGCACTTCTTGGGCAAATAAGGAACCATTCTTTTCCTATGAGTTGACCGGTCAGGACATGATCAACTACTATCAGTCGATCAATAATTCTAAATACTATCTAACTCAATTTGTTCTGGAGGAATTGCCGCCCAAAGAAATCCACAGCGATTTTTATTTTTCGGACGGTTCTCTTTTTGCTTTTACCAACGAAGCGATACCAGCCGAATCGGCTGGTATATTCAAACGATTTACAAGTGTATTTGGTCAGACCTACCGGCGATACCTCGATCTCCAAAAAGCTGAAGCACAAGCAAGGGAAGCACGAATAGAATTATCAATAGAAAGAATAAGCGCCGGGGCAATGGCCATGCGACATTCAAAAGAGTTAAATGCGTTAATTGTTGACTTATACCAGGAGTTAACTAAACTTGATGCCCAGCTCGACAGGGCTTTTATTATGATCGTCAATCCCGAAAATGAAGACATTACATGGTGGTTGGCAGGTAAGGAAGGCCTTTTGGCAGAAAATGGTTTTTTAATCCGAAATAATCAGTATCCTACACATTTGATGTATCTTGATTTTTGGCACCAACGGCAGAAAAAATGGCAATACCTTTTTGAAGGACAAGAGAAAACAGATTGGGACCGCTATGGATTCCAAAAGACATCATTGGCCAGGCTACCAGAAATAGTGAAGCGAGACATGGCCAATGTTAAAAAAATATATCTTTCCGGCTCATCCGAAGCATTTGGCAACCTTGTTACCGGTAGTCTTGAACCTTTAAGTGAAGAGCATCATGATATCATCAGTCGCTTTACAGTAGTTTTTAATCAATCCTATACCCGTTTCCTCGATCTGCAAAAAGCCGAAGCACAGGCAAGGGAAGCGATCAAACAATCTTCTTTGGACAGAGTAAGGGGTGAGATAGCATCCATGCGGTCCACAGAAGATCTAAAACGAATAACACCTTTGATATGGCGCGAATTGACAAATTTGGGTGTACCTTTTTTCCGTTGTGGTGTTTTTATTATAGATGAAATCAAAGCACAAGTCAATGTGTATCTTTCAGCACCTGACGGCCATTCTTTGGGAGTGATGCATTTGGATTTTTCAGCAAATGAATTAACGACTCATACTGTGGCAAGCTGGCGAAAAAAGGAAATATTCCAAACACATTGGGATAAAACCGACTTTTTAGGATGGATGGAAGCATTACGCGAATTAGGACATGTATCAGACTTAGAACTTTATCAGGGATCTGAATTGCCTCCTGAATCTTTAGATCTCCATTTCATTCCCTTTAAACAAGGAATGTTATATATTGGAAATAATACGCCTTTGCAGAAAGAAAAAATAGAACTCGTCCAGGCGCTAGCAAAAACATTTGCGATTGCGTATGCAAGATACGAAGACTTCAATAAGATAGAACTGGCCAAACAACAGATCGAAAAAACATTGGATGATTTAAAGCAGACCCAAAACCAACTGATCCAATCTGAAAAAATGGCAAGTCTTGGGGAACTCACAGCAGGAATTGCCCATGAGATCCAAAATCCACTAAATTTTGTCAATAATTTCAGTGAAGTCAGTGCAGAATTGATAGAAGAAATGACAGAAGAATTTAAAAATGGTGATTTGGAAGAAGGATTTGCTATAGCTGAAGATCTAAAACAAAATCTGATGAAAATCACCCACCACGGCAAGAGAGCAGGTGACATTGTAAAAGGAATGTTACAACACAGCCGCACCAGCACAGGCAAAAAAGAACTTACTGATATAAATGCCTTAACTGACGAATATCTGAGACTAGCATATCATGGTCTCAGAGCCAAGGACAAAACATTTAATGCATCCATGGATACACATTATGATCCCAACTTACCCAAGATAGAAATCATACCCCAAGATATCGGACGTGTCATCCTAAATCTGATAATCAATGCCTTTCATGCTGTGACCGAAAGAGCCAAGAAGGAAACGGGAGGTGGGAATTCTGAGATAGAAAAATCCAAAACCCAAAACCCAAAACCCAAAATATCTTTTGAGCCCAAAGTAACCATCACCACCCGGATAACAGCTAATAGCCAATTGCTAATAGCCGTGAAAGACAACGGCTCTGGCATCCCGGATCACATCAAAGACAAAATCTTCCAGCCTTTCTTTACCACAAAACCTACAGGGCAAGGCACAGGATTAGGACTATCTCTAGCTTATGATATAGTGAAGGCACATGGAGGGGAGTTGAAGGTAGAAAGTGAAGAAGGAAAAGGAGCGGAATTTATTATATCAATGCCTGTTGTCTGAATCACGGATTTATAAGATTAAAAGATTACACTGATGAAATACATGAGTCAAATGATTTGAGTTCTAAAATCTAAAATATCTTTCAATCCGTGCAATCCAAAAATCCGTGTCAATCCGTGATTCTGACAAAATATGATATTGTGAAGGCACATGGAGAAGAGTTGAAGGTGGAAACCCCGCCAAGTGGGCGGGCAGGGAATGAAGGAGAAGGAGCGGAATTTATTATATCATTGCCTGTTGTCTGAATCACTGATTATAAAGATTGAAAGATTGCTCAGATGAAATACATTAACATGATAATACAAAATCATAAATCCATGCAATCCATCCATCCGTGTCAATCCGTGATTCTGACAAAGTTTGATATTGTGAAAGCAAATGGTGGGGAATTAAGTGTAGAAACCAAGGAAGGAGAAGGTAATGAATTTATTATTCAATTGCCTGTTGTCTGAATCACTGATTATAAAGATTGAAAGATTTCACGGATATTTGAAAAAAGTTTTAACAGATATGAAATCTGTGCAATCCAAAAAGCCGTGCAAATCTGTGATTCAAACAATTTATGATATTGTGAAGGATCTTGGTGTAGAGTAGAAAATGGTGCCGATAGAATACAACGGCAATGATTTTATTAGTATTTTTCCTACTTATTTCAATAAAATCTAAAACAAGTTTATATGCGATATATAAAACCAATTATCCTCCTCCTGGTTTTACTAAGTTCCTGCGACAGAATATCTCGAAACAACGCTTATATAGAGCCGGATGGCGAATTCTTGCCACCTGAAGTTACAAAGCTTAAATTTACATCTCCGAAACCATTTAACTGGATAAATATTTCAGAGAATAATAAACTTCCCGATCCAGTTTTTGTGGATATCGAAAAACTACCCGTAAAACCCCTAAATCTGCTTGATTTCAAGCCATTTAAGTCGCCTGTTGTCTCATCAAATTTCGATTTTGAAAAATTGCCTTCAGATTTTTTTAGCATAGATAGTTTGCCGGAAGATAAATTAAAATATACACTATCCTTACTAGGCAATCCCAAGGAGATAATAACACCCAAACCTGAGATACCTGATACAGCCCAGACCAATATTCTGACGATTAACAAAGATGAATTTAAAATTGTAATTAATGATTTGTTGATAGATGATAGCGGCGATACTTGGGTAGCATCAAATGAAGGACTTTTCCATTTTGATGGTGAAAAATGTTACCAATACGGAATAGAGCAGGGATTAAAATCTATTAATATAAATAAATTATTAGCAGATGGCAATGGCAAGTTATGGCTGGGGACGACTACAAATGGGGTAATCATCATTGACACAAAGTCTGGTCTGATCAAAACCATTTCGCAAGATGAAGGCTTGGGGCAAAATGGTGTTACATGTATGCTTCAAGGCAATAAAGATGAAGTATGGGTCGGCAGTTACAATGGTGGTATAGACATCATCAATGAAAGTAAAAATACTATCAGACACTTGACTTATAGACTCAAATTAAGCGAAAATTATATCCAATATCTGATAAAAGACAACAAGGGGCGCATTTGGATAGGTACCGCAAGTAGTGGGGTGGACATCATTGATATAGATAAAAATAAGATCCGACACTGCAATTATGAGACAGGTCTCCATGATAATAGTGTTTGGGCATTGTTTGAATCTGAGCCGGGTATTATATGGATAAGCACCGGCGAATATGTTACAATTCTGGATATGAATCAAGGGAAATCTAGTCTGTTGGACAAAGCCTCGGGAATGGATTTCTCCTATGTCAATGCATATCATAAAGACAACAATGGTAATATTTGGATGGGGTCAAATAATGGTTTATATATTGTGGACATTAAAAAAGGGCGCTACAAAAAGATTGGCATTGGTAAAGATTTCAATAATGGCAGAGTAATTTGTTTAAAGCCTAAGAATGAAAACAAAATGTGGTTGGGAACCAGTGAAGGTATTAGCATCGTGGATGAAATTCAAAAAGTAGTATATATCAATATAAAAAAAGATATCGCTGCAGACCAATTCGGACAACAAATAGAAGATCGGGATGGTAATATCTGGGTGGGTACGGATAAAGGTGTATATATCATTAATCCAGACCTTACATCAAAAAGATTTTTAGAAATCTATGGTGGGGTTATGTTTATATTGGAAGACAGCAGAGGTAAGATATGGATGGGAGGCTATTCTGAACAAGGCCTTTTCATTTATAATAAGAAAAAGAAAACGTTGAGCCATTTTAATATCACCCACGGCTTGCTAGATAATATGTTTCTACCGGCCATGGAAGACAAATCAGGTAAAATTTGGTTTAGTTTCCCACAAATTGGCGGTATCATGACGATGCATGTGGATGACTATAAGATGCAAAGATTAAATCTCCGTACGTCTCTGAGTGATAAGCCAGCCGTTGACTTTTTGGAAAAACAAAATGGAGACATCTGGATTTCAACTTATGGGAAGGGAATTCTTTGTCTGGATATTAAGGCTGGCACTTTCCAGGAAATTAATGATACCACGGGCCTGAAAAGCAATACTATTTCCAGGCTAAAAATAGATGAGACCAATAAAGTTTGGTTTGGATCTGAAGACGGTATCGGTATTATTGATGAATCCAAATCTGAAATTACCCACATCCAAAAAGGACAGGGACTAACTGTCAAAGAAATCGGTGATATTCTTTTCCACAATAAAAATGCGTTACTCTTTTCAACAAAAGGAGTTGTGGAACTTGCACGTTCTGATTTGGATATTCAAAATGGTAAAAGCTGGGATCTAAAAAATCATAGTAAATATAGAGGTTTATCGAGTGCTAAATTTACATCTCTACCTTTCTTTTCGAAAAATGGAAATTTATGGTGTTCGGATATTAATCGGATTTCAATAATCACACCGGAAGAAACAGATACTTCAAAACTTGTAACATTTATCACCGGCATTGATATCATCAATCAACCGTTATACTTTCATGATAAAACAGGATTATATGAAGAACTAAAAAATTCTCAATCTTTAGGAGTAAAGGTGGATTCTTTACTTAAAGATAATAAGGACAAACTTGATGAAGATGATATTATACAACAAAAAGATATACAATGGAGTAATGTGGAAGGTAAGTTCAATCTTCCGGTTGGCTTGCGCCTGCCATATTTTCTCAACTATCTTTCTTTCCACTTTAGCACCACGGAAGACGGCCATTTTGATAAAAAGGTATATCGTTATTTGCTGAAAGGTGTAGATCAAAAATGGAGTAGACCTACTGAAAAATCAGTCAGCAAAAGTTATTTAAATTTACCTCAGGGAAATTATACTTTTCAGGTTGTGAGCAAAGGGTTTGATGGCAGATGGAGTGCTCCGGCAGAGTTTACTTTTACCATATTACCTCCCTGGTGGAAAACATGGTGGGCATATTTGTTTTATATTATTGGGTTTTCAGCGCTGGCATATGTATTCTCCATCTATCGTTCGCGCCATTTGAAGCGATCAAATACCCTATTGGAAGAAAAAGTAAAGATAAGAACAAAGGCTCTAAATGAATCCATAATCGAGCTCAAATCCACTCAATCCCAACTCATCCATTCCGAAAAAATGGCCAGCCTTGGAGAACTCACCGCCGGTATTGCCCATGAGATCCAAAACCCATTAAATTTTGTCAATAATTTTAGCGAACTAAATAAAGAATTGGTAGAAGAATTACAGGAAGAATTAAAGAATGGAAAAATTGATGACGCCATTGCACTCTCTAATGATATAAAAGACAACGAAGTGAAAATCAACCACCACGGAAAGCGGGCTGCTGATATTGTAAAAGGAATGTTGCAACACAGCCGCACCAGCAGTGGTGTAAAAGAGCTCACCGACGTTAATACATTGGCCGATGAATACCTGCGACTGGCGTATCACGGTCTTAGAGCAAAAGACAAATCTTTCAATGCTGAAATGATCACTCACTTCGATCCAGACTTACCTAAAATAGAAGTCATACCACAAGACATAGGCAGAGTTATCCTTAATCTCATTACCAATGCCTTTTACGCTGTCAACCAACGTAAAAATCTGTTAGATTTAGCCAAGGAGCGCAGCTCAGATAATCTGATAGATTTAATTGAGTCATCAAGCGATGCGAATTTGAAAGATTTTACCTATGAGCCCAAAGTAACTGTCACCACCCGGCTAACAGCTAACAGCCAACTGCTAATAGCTATCCAAGACAACGGCTCTGGCATACCACAAAATATTGTTGACAAAATCTTTCAGCCCTTCTTCACCACTAAGCCTACGGGGCAGGGAACGGGTTTGGGGCTCAGTTTGGCTTATGACATTGTAAAGGCGCATGGTGGGGAGTTGAGGGTAGAGAGTGAAGAAGGAAAAGGAGCGGAATTTATAATTCAAATCCCAATATCATGAATGGAAAATCTGTGAAATCTCTAAATCTGTGGCAATCCCTTCCTGATCCACACTTTGGGAAGGTGTGATTTTAGTGATATGACGTTCTTAAAACAAATCATGAGTAGTCGAAAACAATGACTACAAAAGGAAATAGTTCTAGTACTAATTTTTCAAATGCACAATCCTGCATTAGTGTCATTTGATTACCTTAAGTTCTAATTTTTAGAATGGATAGAAGAATAACTAAAGTATTGATATACACTTAAATCCATTAATCAATCCAAATTATCTACTTTCAATGTTTTTTTTACAGTGAATGCTTATATTCGTGAGTCGAAAGCAGAGTCATAGGAAAAGTTAAATTGAATTAAACTGAAAAATCAATAAAATGAATACTAGTTTTATAAAAAAGCAAGTAGCTGGGCTTTTTGAATCAGTCGATGAATCATTTTTTAATGAGTTTCTTTTAAATGCAGAAATAGTTGAACATAATATTGGTTCGTATATTTTTCACCAGGACAGCACAGAAAAAGTATTGTATATTATCCTTACAGGTAGAGTGAGGATAATCAAAAAAGATAATAAAGGATTTTCCATCCTGGGAGATGTGGCTTCAGGGCAACCACTCGGGGAGTTTTCTTTTTTTTCTGACGAACCACGTACTGCATCCGCAGTTGCAATGAGAAAAACATCACTCTTAAAACTCAAAGAATCTGACTACATAACATTAATCCAGTCCTATCCAAATATTGGTCAGAAATTTAGCGCCTTCGTTTATAATAGGTTAAAAAGCAATTTTGCAGGCTTGAATAAAATTAATGCCCCAAAAAATATTTCTGTTATTATCCTAAATCATTTTGAAAATTATGATAAACTGATTGATCAAATTTTAATAGAGCTTAATTTTTCAGGAATCGCAACGAATGTATATTACCATGATTCTTTTGCTAATAAAGAAAATTCTAATGTGCTTAATAAGATAGATGAGCACGAAGGTATCAACTTTTTGGTTTGTGATGAAACTGATATGGAATGGTCAAGCCATTGTCTTATGTACAGTGATTCAATCATTATTGCCTCGGATTTCAATTCATCCAAAGAACTCTTACCCATAGAAAAATCATTAAAAATTTATGAAAGCAGTATATTAAATCAGAAAAAATATTTGTTATTGGTTCATAGTAACAACGCCAAATTACCTGTCAGGACTTTTGAATGGCTCGAATCCAGAAATGTGGATCTGCACATCCATTTAAGACAAAATAATGGAAAAGATCTGCGTCGGTTTTGTAGAATCATCACCCACAGAGCTGTCGGACTTACCTTGGGAGGCGGAGGCACAAAAGGGTTTGCTCATTTAGGAGCTGTTCGGGCATTGTCTGAAGCGGGCATAGAAATCGACTTTATTGGTGGTACAAGTGCTGGAGCGTTATATGGAATGATCATGGGGCTAATAGATTTTGATTTTGAGAAGGCCCTGGAAATTTCAATGTATTCTGATAAAATGAAAACCCTTTCCACAAAATTAACTTTTCCAATTATTTCGCTCTTATCTAGCAAGCGGATCACGAATTTCTTAGAAGAAATATTTGGTGAAGCAGACCTTGAAGACATTTGGTATAATTCCTATTGTGTCTCCACCAATTATACTGATTCAATTTTGCATATACATAACAAAGGAAAAGCCTGGAAACAAATTAGTGCCAGCATAGCTTTGCCGGGAATTTTTCCACCTGTGATTATCAACAACAAAATACATATAGATGGTGGGGTGATGGACAATCTGCCAATAGATAATATGACAACCTATCCGGTTTCACAAATAATAGCAATCGCACTTTCACCCATGAAAACTGAAGAACTTAAAATAGATGAATTGCCTACCATTTGGGCCTTATTATGGGATAAAATGCGAGGAAAAAAATTATATGATTTACCAGGGATTCCTACTTTGTTAGTTACAACAGGATTGATAAATAGCCGGCAAAAGCAAATGCAAACCAATTCTGGAGCAAGTTTGTACCTGGAACTCGATCTGGAAGGTATAAAAATGCTCGATGGCTCAAAATGGAAAGAAATGATAGAAATGGGTTATCAACAGATGAAAGTATATTTAGTAAATAAAAATACCGAAAACCCCAATACTGTTAGGGAAAATCTCTCCTTATCACCATTTTAATAAGCGAAATTCAGAAAATCTTATAATGGAAATTTTCATTTTTAATACCGTTAATCTAAGAAGACTGCCATCACTGTAACAAGAAATAATTATAACGAACAATGACAATAAATCATATTTAGTAAATATTTGGGAGTGGGGTAATATATAGTTTTATGAAAAATATTTTCAATGCTAATCTCAATTACCCCTGGACCAAAATGTAAATAATGTTATTTAAACGGTAATAATGCTATTTTACTTTATGTGTCTTTAGCTATTACCATCTTATCAACAAGTTATATATTAATCAAAAGTTATTGAAGAAATAAAACCCTGATAGGGCAAATGATCAATAACTACGGTTATTCACCCGTGGTAAATTCAGCCAAGAACGCTTGTTTTGGTAGAAATTTTACCAGAATGGTGCAATAAAAATCTTGCCCGCTTGCCTACGGCATGGACAAAACAATACTAATTCTACATTGAACTCATGTTATATTTATATAGTTCTTTGAAAGTTAAACCTAAACATAAGCAACATAAACCCATAGTATTTTTCCGAATGCCACTTAATGCTTCAAAACCTGAGAATCCACTACTTCAAAATCAAAATTGAACGGTACTAATTAAATTTGCAATTAATTTTTATGCTCTATCCAATAAAAATAAATACATTGTAGAGCCAAATTAAAAGTAAAAATCACCCTTGCCCCTAACATTAAATATTAAAAATACGATGTCAGTCAAACAAATTTTAATTGTAGTCATTGTCATTTCTGCTTTGGGATGTAAAAATCGGTATAAAGCTGCCTTTCCTCCCAGAGGATGCAAACAAATCTACGCCTGTACGGCATTTTTCATTGAGTAAACCTGAAACTTTATTATGGACTGAAATCCCATCAGATAGTATCGGCAAATCGATAATAAAAAAACTGAATTTCAATTCTCTCACTTCCAAGCCTTTTGATATTGGAGATGTCAGCTCACTGTCAAAACCTATAGATGAAAAGAAAATAGACTGGAATAGCGTGCCCGATACGATTTTTGATATTAAAAACCTGCCCACTGAAAAACTGTCATTCAAAACGATCATACTCGAGAATCCAATAATCCTTAAGCCTATTATTTCGCCAAATACTATAAATGGAGTACGGGGTTTGTCAGATTTCAAACTTCCGAAGGATGTAATGGGAAAAATCAGGTGTTCACTTATTGATGAAAACGGATTTATATGGATCGGTACTGAAAAAGGACTCTTTAGATATGATGGAAATACTGTCGAAGCTTATGAAAAAAACAAGGGCCTGCCCAATTTAGATATCACTTATCTTTTAGTGACAGGAATAACAGGATTTGGATCGGGACAATCAGAGGGGACTTGTATGTTTTCGATAAGAAATCAGGAATTATCCAAATGTTGGAAACCACTTTTATAAAGAGCCAAACTTACGGAATTTTAGAGGATAAAGCAGGCAAGATATGGGTCCCAATGGGTGGGATCGGAATGCTTATTATTGACACAGATTCTAATTATGTTAAGCAATTTACCCAAAAAAATGGGCTCTCAGGTACGTTTACGGTAAGACCATACCAGGACAAGGATGGAAATATCTGGCTACCAACTGAAAACGGAATAACAGTTGTAAATCAACATTCCAAATCAATCAAAAGAATATCAGGTGACAATATATTATATGGTAAGGGAAGCAGGGCGTTTGTTGCTGGTGTGATCCAGGATACAGCGACCAGTGAATATTACATAACCGGTGCATCTGGCTTTCAGATATTAAATTTGCAAAATGGTACTAATAAGAAAATAGATGAAGGCCATGGCCTGAGCGATACAACAGGTACGGTCGAACACTATATGGACAGATCTGGCAAAATATGGATTGGTGGTACAAACGGAGCAGTTTTTACATTTGAAAGATCAACAAATAAAATTAAAAAACTCAATGTTGCTCCCGGAGAAAATAAGATTTTTTATAATTTCAATGAGGACGAAAAGGGACAGATGTGGATTGGAAGTATCAATGATGGTCTTTATATTTATAATCCCAACGCTGGCAAACCTGCCAATTTTACAACGGCAAATGGTCTCGGAAATAACCGCATCTGGGCCACATTAGAAGATAAAAATAAGCTGATATGGATAGGTACTTATGATGGTATCGATATATATAATCCATTTAAAAAAACTCTAAAACATATCAGCAAGTCAAATGGTTTGCCTGATGCCGCAGCAAATAATCTGACAATTGATGCTAATAATAGAATATGGGCCAGCGGACTACAGGGCGGGTTTGCAGAAATAGATCCGGAAAATGATAAAATAATCTCACATGGTAATAATGGCATTTTAAAAAATATCAGAATAAGATCAATATATAGTATTTCAAATGGTGATATTTGGATGGGTACGAATGAATCAGAAATCATAGTGTATAACCCACAACAAAAGACTATAAAAAAATACAGAGATACCATTGATCGTGCAGAATTTGCAATCAACCAAATTTATCAGGACAAAAAAGGTTTGATCTGGGTTCTTTCGAATGGAAATGGCATCAAAGTAATTGACCCCAAAACAAATACTTTAAGGAAATTGACCAAAACCGAAGGTTTGACCACTAATAATATTATCACCCTTGCCGAATCTAAAGATGAAATGTGGATCGGAAGCGCAGATAGCGGCATAGATGTTTTAAATTTTACCGATAGTACGATCACTTCTATCAATAAAACAACCGGTCTTCCGAATGAAGATATCTGGACTCTAAACGAATGGAATGATAAAATGTATGCAGGTACCACGAACGGTCTTGCAGTCATCAATATTGTTGGAAATAAATCCGGTCAGTCTAAAAGCCTGAATATTTATAACATCGGCAGAGATCAGGGACTGAATTATGTTGATTTTGCGGCAAACAGTTCGTTAATTTCATCGGACAATCAGCTTTGGGCCGGTGTGGACAACCAGATACTTACCATCATTGATGAGCCGGTATCCGATACATCTACAATTCCAACGTTTATTACAGGATTTAATTTGTTTGACAAGCCCATCGAAATTCCTGATATAAGTTTGAGTAAATATCTGGCTACAGCAGATACGATCTGGAAATCTGACATTGACTCCGTAATAACAGATACCCAAGGTTACTTAAAATCAATGACATCAGAGCATGTTAAATATACCTATGACAGCATCGAAGCCACCAGTAATTTGCCTGTAAATCTGAGCTTGCCATCTGATCAAAACTATGTCAGTTTCAGCTTTACAGGAAGACAATATAATGCACCAAATGACATTTCCTATAGATACTTCCTGGAAGGAATTGACAAAACCTGGAGTACTGAATCCAAAAATAACAAAAGTGAAAACTATAGGGACCTGCCACCGGGAGAATATACTTTCAAAGTGATTTGTAAAGGCATAAGTGGAAAATGGAGTTCGCCTGCGGAATTAAGCTTCACTATACTTCCACCCTGGTGGAGAACTTGGTGGGCTTATTTGATTTATCTCATTCTGGCCGGAATTGGTGCACGTCGCATCCACCTATTCCAAAAAGAACGCACAATAAAAAAAGAGCAGGAAAAAATAAAAGATCGGGAACTCCAGCATGCAAAAGAAATTGCAAAGGCATTTAAGGAATTAGGCATAGCCCACGAAAATCTAAAATCTACCCAAGCTCAACTAATACAATCTGAAAAAATGGCATCTCTTGGAGAACTTACCGCTGGTATCGCCCATGAAATACAAAACCCAATGAATTTTGTAAATAATTTCTCAGAAGTTTGCATCGAGTTGATAGATGAGATGAAAACCGATCTGAATGATGGCAATAAAAAAGAAGCCATCTCAATTGCTAATGATATTCAACAAAATCTTGAAAAAATACTGCATCATGGAAAACGAGCTGACTCCATAGTTAAAGGTATGCTTCAGCACAGCAGAAACTCAAACAGTGCAAAGGAAATGACTGATATAAATGCGCTCGCCGATGAATATTTAAGGTTGGCGTACCACGGTTTGAGAGCTAAGAATAAGGCGTTTAATGCAACTATAAAAACTGATCTTGATGCAAACTTAGGTAAGGTCAGCATAATAGCCCAGGATATCGGAAGGGTCATTTTAAATCTGATCACCAATGCCTTTTACGCAGTAACAGAGAAGAAAAACCTGCAAACTGAAGGATTTGAACCCACAGTTACGGTGACTACAAAAAAGCAGGGAGAAAGGATTTTCATTAAAGTCGCAGATAATGGTATGGGAATTCCTAATAAAGTTTTGGATAAAATATTTCAGCCTTTCTTTACCACTAAACCTACCGGTCAAGGGACTGGATTGGGGCTTTCACTGAGCTATGATATAGTCAAATCTCATGGTGGGGACATAAAAGTTGAGACGACAGAGGGCATGGGTACTGAATTCACTATTGAATTGCCTGCATAAGTATAAAATGATATCACTGGTGCATAAATTACATATGTTATTTAATACACACTTATTAATTTCTGACAATCAAAATTTATTGAGTTAATAATACGGAATTAGAAAAAATTACTCTTTGCCATATTCACTATTATACAAAATATTTTATACTTTTACAACATATAAAAACCCTGAGAATGATGAAAATACTGGTAGTCGATGACGAAAAGGATGTACAAATTCTATTCGAGCAAAGATTCCGAAAAGAAATTAAAAGTGGAGACTTTGAATTTGTTTTTGCATTTTCAGGAGAAGAGGCGCTATACTATCTCAAAGATCACTATCATGAGGCTGTACTGATTCTATCCGATATCAATATGCCGGGTATGACAGGTATCGAACTGTTACGAAGGATTAAGGAGAAATATGCCACTCCCCCTCCTTTAGTTTACATGATCACAGCTTATGGTGATTCAGAAAATTATAAGAATGCTATGGATTTAGGGGCAGATGATTTTCTGACAAAACCCATTGAATTTACTCTACTGAAAGAAAAGCTAAATACACTGAATTAATGGCCAAAATATTAGTAGTGGATGATGAATCCGATTTGGAAGTACTCATCAAGCAAAAATTCAGAAGACAAATCCGTGATCAGGAGTATGTATTTTTATTTGCCATCAATGGAAGAGATGCTTTAGAGCAACTTTCACTGAATCACAATATTGATTTAGTCCTGAGCGACATCAATATGCCGGAAATGGATGGACTTACTCTGTTGACCAAACTCAATGAAAAGAACAATCTCTTGAAATCTGTCATAGTCTCAGCCTATGGTGATATGGACAATATCAGAACAGCTATGAATAGAGGGGCATTTGATTTTATCACTAAGCCCATCAACTTTGAAGATCTTGAGTTAACCATCAAAAAGACCCTCAGACACGTCGATCAAATGAAATTGACGATGGAAGCCATTAAGGAAAACAACATCCTCCGTATGTATGTGGATGAAACGGTGTTGAATTTCATGACCAATAAAGAATTTGAATCTTCACTATTAGCAAATGAAACTATAGATGCTACAGTCGTATTTATAGATATCTGCAGTTTTACGACCATAAGCGAAAACGAATCTCCTGATCTGGTAGTAAAATTGCTGAACAATTATTTTGATATAATGGTCACTCAGATTATTTCGCATGGTGGTAATATTGATAAATTTATCGGAGATGCTATCATGGCCGTATTTAGAAGCGATTATCATCTGGACAAAGCCATAGAAGCCTGCCTTGCCGTCAGAAAAAACATCAATGCTCTACCCGAGATTTCTGAACACGTGACATTCAAGCCAAAAGTATCAATAGGCATAAACAGTGGAGAAATGATATCTGGAAATATAGGATCTTCTAATCTGAAGAGGCTGGACTACACCGTAATAGGTGATACAGTCAATACAGCCCAACGACTCCAATCTGCTGCAAATCCGGATCAGATTATTATCAGTGAAGCATCCTATCAAAAAGTGAAAGAAGCATTTCACTGCAAGAAAGTCGGTGACGCAATTCTGAAAAATAAACATAAAGCTGTGACGATTTATGAAGTATTGGAGTAAAGCATTTAGTGCTTTATTTTCTTGATCACACCACCGGTTACTTCCTTTATACTTTGCACATAAAAAAAGGCCAAAGGGTCAGCCACTGCTATTGCCTGCTTAATATTATGCAATTCCAGTCTCGTGACTATAGTCATCACTATATCGCAGTCTTCTTTTATATCGAATGATCCCGGCAGATACCCACGCTCGCCTTTGTACACTGAAATAGCTTTATTAAAATCATTTACAATAATGGACTTAACCTGATCAGGGTCACGCGATATCACTGTAAGCGCAGTATATTCTGCAAAGCCGTCAAGTACATAATCTGAAGTCTTTTGCCCTGTGAAAAAGGTTAGTATAGAGTACATTGCTGTTTCTAAACCAAAATAATAAGCTGCAGCCAGCATGATCACTATGTTGATAAAAATAACCATCTCACTTGATGATATACCTGATTTCTTATTGGTATAATCAGCGATCACTTCAAGTCCATCTATCACCGCTCCACCACGTATCACAAGTCCTACCCCCAATCCTATCAAAAACCGCCAAAAAAGGCTATCAGCAGTTTATCTTCTGTTACGGTAGGGATATTCAATACACTTGTCAGTACACCCAACAGAATTATGGCTAGCAAACTGCGTATTGCAAAAGTTTTCCCTATTTTAGTATATCCGAAATAAACAAATATCAGATTTATCAAAATATAAAATGAACTGAACGACCAGCCGAAAAGCTCATGCATAATGATGGCCATACTGGTCACACCACCATCCATAAATCGGTTGGGTATCAAAAATCCCTGCAGGGCAACTACGGAAATTAATATTCCGGAAATTGTATATATTATTGATGAAAGTGAAAATATTTTTTCCCACTCGATCCTTTTACTCCCTGCCATATTTATAAAAAATTTTCAAATCAATTAGCTGCCAAAATGTGTTGATACTCTTTCTCCCAGCCCCATTTCCTAATAATTTCTAAAAGATACTTCCTTTTTACTGGTTCTCTGAACCTTTGTCCATATGATGTGAAGTACTTGTGGTTGTTAAGAAATTTGATCTGCACACGATCCCAACTTTCTTCATCTTTTACCACTTTATAGACAAGAAATTCTTCAAAAAGAGTTGCCCCGATCTGATAAAAAAGATGTGTACCCAGATAATCTACATCAGAATCACAAATTATTTCTTCAAGAAGGTTAGTTGGACTTTGAGGCAGCCTGGTGGCCCTTATCATTCCACAAACTTTATCTATATCGTCTTTTGAATACCCCCACCCAGGTAAAGTATCCTTGACAAATTTCATTGCCAGCTCCTCGTGGTTGAAATAATCCCACATAACACCTATATCGTGCATAAGAGCCGCTGTCCGGAGCAGATATGCATCTTTTGAAGGTATTTTCAACCTTCTGATATGCGCATTGCAGGCATTTAATACATCGATTGTATGGTGCACCCCATGATAAGATAATGTTGCAGGAATTTCAGCCTCAATTTTTGATAATACAAATTTTTTCAATTTGGTAATTTTCATACTGCAAATTAAAGGTAATTTTAAAAAATTATATGTCTTAAAAGTAATTCCATTAATTTAACAAAACTATCTTATAAGTTACCGGTAGCTAAAATCCAAATCATTTCAACCAATTTATCCATATTTTCACTTATAGCTTCAAACTATATAGATGTTAATACATTACATACAAATATAATGCTAAACTATAGTAATTATTCAGGTAAATGATTTAAAACCATAAAAATATAGTAATTTTTTGTCAGACTAAGCTACTTTTTAAGCGAATAGTGGCACTATTGACGAAAAAAAACTGAAATACCACGAAAAACTGGCATTTTTAGCTTGAAATTGACCATACCTAAACAATTACAAAATAAGTAAATATAATCAAATAAAGGGGCAATCTACAAAATACATATTTATACTTCCTTTATTTTTTGCCTCAATTTTACCTCTTGAAGTGCACGAAAAACTATTTTTGATAAGTTGGTAAGTAACTTCTGATACATTTATTTTACCTGCTTCTGATGCAGTTTCCATTCGTGCTGCTGTATTGACTGTATCTCCCCAGATATCATAAACATATTTTTTGAAACCTACTATACCTGCCACCACAGGTCCTGAATTCAAACCTATTCTAATATCAAAAGGACAGTTATTCTGATGATCATTTACCCATTTAAGTATATCAAAAGCTACCATAGTAGCCAAAAGTGCATGATCATCCCTTTTTTTAGGCAAGCCACTTACTGCGAGATAGGCATCTCCGATGGTTTTGATTTTTTCGAGCCCGTGCCTGTCCATGATATGATCAAAAGCCTCAAAACAATGATTTAATTCCTTAACCAATTCGTGAGGGGTAAGCTTTTCACTCACCCGAGTAAAATTTACAAAATCAGTAAACAGTACAGTCACATTTTCAAATAATCTGGCATCAGATGAGCCTTTGGATTTTAACTCCTCAGCGATTTCCAATGGTAAAATGTTAAGCAAAAGATCGTCAGATTTTTTTCTTTCTTCGTCGGCCAGTTTACGTTGCTGCACCGCTTCATATCGTTGTGCTTCAGCAAATTCCTTCTGAGTGGCCAATTGTTTTGTTCTCTCATCTACCTTTTCCTCCAGATTCTCATACAGCAATGCATTTTCAATGGATATCCCTATCTGACCTGACAGTAGATTTAATATTTCAACCCGCCCTGAGTTAAATACTCCTTCTATCAGGTTATTCTCAAGATATAGTAATCCCATCCTCTTCCCTTTGTTTGAAAATGGAAAACAAATAATCGATATGACTTTATTTTTTTGAATATATGGATTGTCGCCATATTTGTCATCCTTGTATGCATTAGAAAGTGACACTTTCTCCTGGGTACGCCAACAATAATTCACCAGAGATTCGGGTACAATATCGCTATTGGCAACCGGAACATTGTCCAATACTTTCGCTTTATCTGGTCCTGAGTATCCCTCAGCAGTTATATATAACTCATTGTTTTTCTCTAGGATCAAAACTCCTTTTTGGGCTCCCGCATTTTCGATTATGATGTAAATAAGTCTCTCAAGCAAGTCTTCTAACCGGATGATACCAGCCAGGCTTTGTGATGCCTTAACGATAGTGCTGAAATCCAACGCTGTGGCAGTAGAATTGGAATGAATGGATGAAGAATCTCCCTGATTTAGTTCCTGAATAGAAATTCGCTTTTCAAAAGCCACATGCGGATAGGAAGATTTCAGGTAGTCACAAATGCCGAAAGCATCCCATTTTTGATAAAGTGTCCAGGCGTCTTTAAGATAATGAATACTCTGTCTCTCAAGTCCCTGACTACCAACCAGAACTGATGCCTGATAATTAGCAATAGCTTCGTATTGGATAAAACCGTTCTTTGATGACAATTGAATAGCCAGCTCATAAAGTTTTAATGCTTCGGTAAATTCTCCTTCAATGTACTTTTTACCAGCCAACAGCATATTGTATTGTTGTTCGAAATTAACTGTACATCCTTTGTTCCAATGCCTGAACCATTTTAATATCTTACCATATATCTTTTTATATTTACTTTTTTCACCTTTTCTGAGAGTATCAAATGAAGAAATTATAATCAGGCCATAATGAAAATACCAATCGGTAACAGTATGGAATCCAAGTAAATTTTCAGTAAAATTCTCACCTTCTTCAGCCCATACCAGACCTTCCTTATAATTGCCAAAATAATAAAAAAGGGATAATTTTGCGCTATAAAATCTGGCTAAGGCTGTCAGGTTTCCTGTTTCTCTGACCATTTTCTTAAAGTCAGGTTCATAAAATCCATCATCATTCCAGTCACCGGATTTCGGAGTATTGCCTACCAGGCATTTATTTACCTGCACTTTTGGCGCTGTAAAATAATACCCAATTTCATTTTTTGATCTTTTTAGATAGTCAATGTGCTCTTTGGTCACTTCTTCGACTTCTCTCAATGGAATACCACAAGCTGATTTATTCCAAAGATAGTCGCATATCCCATACGCGATGAAGCTCTGATCTCCATTGGCAAGGCATTCCTGTATATTTTGAAGATTGTCGTCAAAATTTTCATTTATATGTTTTTTCCAATGCGAATGAAAAGCATTTACAGTGTATCCCAATTTTGATTTTATAAGCGGGGTATGAGTCTTTTGATGTAATCTGATGGTAAGGTCCCAGAGTTTTAGTCCTCTGTTGGACAATCCGAGGGCAGAATAGACAATGACAGAAAAACCTGAAAGACCCCATCCTGAAGCATCAGTAAATCCGTGTTTTAAATAAAATTTTATAATCCTTAGTACTACAATTACCATTAATTCCTGATTCAAATGATAAGCACTCGTTGCAATGTCTATCAGATATTGATTAATGGCGATGATCTCCGGATCTTTACATTCTTTAAGATTATTAAGTCTGTCTATGTCTCTGTAAACGGTAGAAAATAAAAACAGGTTTTTCATAATTTCCCAGCCAGCTGTCAATTTTATTGCAATGGGCTTTTCAGGAAATTTGATATTATATAATTTCATAGCACTTTTACCGAGTTCCATCGCCTTACTGGCATTTCCAACTTTATGACACAGGGATGAATGGGTATAATAAGTACGCAATTTTTCAAAATTAGTACGTGCATATTTCAATATTTGTTCAAACAGATACTCAGCCTTATCATTGTTGCCATTGAGATATTCACACTCACCTAATTCAGAATAAACTGAAAAGGTGTGCTTATAATTGGATTCCCAACTATTGGAATTTAAGAGGGCATAAGCATTGGATAGATATTTGACAGCCACATCGTATGACGTGGAATCTTTCGCCTTTTTACCGGCAATCAGAAATAAGCGGGATATCAATTTCCTTTCTTCAGGATCAGTGATCAGGTCTGTATATTCGCTAAAATGGCTGACAATATCAAAGATGGTCTCGGTCAGCTTATCTTCAGACGTACTGTCAAAAAGTATCCTTCCTGCATTCAGATGAACATCAGCAAGCTGGTCTTTGGGTATAAGTGCATAAGCTGCCTGCTGCACCCTGTCATGCAAAAATCTGAAGTTATAATTGATTTTATCGGTCTCCTCCATCCAAGCATCGTCTATATCTCTTTGAGGTAAAGATAAAGTCCGGTAATTATTATCCGCAGTCAGAAGATAACCGCCTTTGATAGCCGGTATAATTTTCTGAAAAACTTCTCTTTGTGTGCTTTTGACAATTGTAGATAATGTTCCCAAATTAAATAAACTTCCTAGCACAGCTGCAGATTTTATCATTTCCTGAGTTTCAGCAGGGAGAAGAGCCAACTCTCTGGTCATCAGGTCAATGACATTATCTGTATATCCTAGACTGTCCAGATTTTTTTGATCCCAAATCCAGTTTCCATCCTGATCTGCAACTATATATTTATTCTCGTACAATGACAATAAGAAGCGATTGATAAAAAAAGGATTCCCTTTTGTCTTAAAGTAAACGTGATTACCAAGCTCTTTTGCTGCCTTTAATGGTATGCCGAATGAATCAGCCACTATTTGTATTGTAGTGGAGTTGTCCAAAGGCTGAAAGCGCAATTCCTCAAGATTTATACCCTCTTTTTTGATTTTGTCGATAGTAAAAGTCAAAGGATGCAATTCATTGATCTCATTGTTTCTATAAGCTCCTATTATTAAAATCTGTGCATTACCCTGAACACTTAATATCATCTCGATCAGATTTAGCGAAGGTACATCAGACCACTGTAAGTCATCCAAAAATATCACTAAAGGTCTGTCAGGTTCTGCAAAACAAAACACAAAATCCAAAAATGCCATTCTAAAACGGAATTCCTGTTCTGCCGGCTGAAGTTTAAATGTAG
This sequence comes from Saprospiraceae bacterium, assembly GCA_016722285.1. Classification (GTDB taxonomy): domain Bacteria; phylum Bacteroidota; class Bacteroidia; order Chitinophagales; family Saprospiraceae; genus OLB9. Next base: position 201,161 of record JADKGI010000009.1, on the reverse strand, counting down.
GCGGATACTTTCCAATAATAAGCTCAAGATTGGGTATGACTTCGGTGATAAGAGATGAGTTAGATCCAAGCAGCAATGAGATTTTTTCTCTCCAGAATTTAATGTTTTCTTCACTTGATGCCAATATATTCCGTATGGCTTCATCAAACACCTCAATAAAGGCAAAATAAGGCGTATTCCTCTTGTACTGATCAAACTTACCGGACAGAAATTTTCCATTTCTTTCTATCACAGGTTTTTGCAATTGTTTGACTACTACAGATTTTCCAATACCGGAATAGCCGGAAACCAGTGCCAGCATGGATTTTCGGGTGGGAAGGGCATCCAGACATGATAACAACCTATCTGTTTCTTCATCTCTGCCATAAAGACGTTGGGTTTTTTTAAACTTTCCGTAAAAATCCTTTTGCTTTAGAATAAAATTATCGCCTGATTTTCCGGCAATGTAAATATCCTTCAATAAAATCAGATCATTTAATAAACCCGAAGCACTCTGGTATCTGTCGTCCGGATTTTTCGCCAGCAGGGCGTTGACCATATTGCTTATGTTCAGTGGTATTTCATTATCTATACTGCTTAGTGGGGTCGGAGTCCGGGACAAGTGATAATGGATCACTTCAAGAGGGTCCGAAGAGATAAATGGCGGCTTGCCGGACAGCATTTCATACATGACTATACCAAATGAATACAAATCGCTGCAGTTGGAAACTGAATAACTTGTGCGGCCCGTTTGTTCGGGAGAAATATAAACCAATATGCCTTCTATCATATCGATTGAGCTCAACTCATGCGTCTCATTCTGATAATTTACAGCTATGCCGAAATCAATAAGTTTTATTTTGTTTTCATCAGTTATCAGGATATTGTTGGTATTGATATCTTTATGTATTATACTATTGAGATGTATATAAGAAAGTGCATCACAAAGCGCAATAGAAACACTGAAAAAGTCATGAAAGGAAAGCTTACCTTTTGATAATCTAGACTTTAAAGATTCACTAACTATATATTCTTCAACCAGACATATGGAGCTGTCTGATGACAACAACTCTATAACTTTGATAATGCCCGGATGATCCGCTTCTCTTAAAATATTAAATTCATGGCTAAGCTTTGATATCTGCTTAATGTCCTTTAGAATGGGTCTAGTGATTTTTAAAGTTACATCTTTTCCTATTTCAGAGCTGAATGCCTTCATTATCTGATGCCTGTCATTCTTATAAATTGGCTCTTTTATATCATATCCTTCAGGTAAAAAAAGATCTCTGTCGATATCCATTAGTATTCCGGTTTGGATGCACTAAAAATACTATAATACCACAATTTTTGCGTCAATGCTTCATATTGACGAATAGAAGCTATATGGTTGCCATGCTTTACATTATTGCGTATCCTCACAAAATGCAAAATATTTCCTAGTTTTAATAGTTTTTTTGAAACCCTGTGCAACTTCTCTAATGATGGTTTCATGTTCACAGTCACATCCTGATGATCAATGTTCGTAAATCCTTCATTTATAAGATTTGATTAGTGTTCTGCCCAAGTATCCAGATCCGGCATAGACCAACCGCTGCACCATTGATTTAAAACCTTTTCCTTATCAGGCTCAAAATTTCTTGAATTCCTGATATACTCAGCTACTATAAGCCTTCCTCCCGGCTTAAGGAGTCTGTATGCTTCTCTATAAAATTCTTCTTTGCTGGGTGAATGGCATATACTTTCACATGCCCATATTACTGAAAAGCTGGCATCTGAAAATCCGGTATTACAATAGTCCTTCACATAAAATTCGGTCCTATCTTCCAACTTGCGACTCTTGCTGTGTTCTTGAGCTTTCAAAACCTGATGAGGCACTAAAGTAATACCTACCACATGGCATCCAATATGTTCTGCCATCCACATTGAGCTTCCACCTTGTCCGCATCCGGCATCAAGAACCCTGTCTGAAGATAATATATTTGCTTTCTTTGACAGAACCATATTCATATTAATCAACGCTTCGTCATGATTATTGATCCCTTCTTCAAAGTAGCCAAAATGCAATGCTCTGTTGCGTTTATTTATCCACAATACCCGATAGTCTAACCAGGTTTCATCGTAATATGAAACAATTCTTTCGCGTACCCCTACATTCTCCATATGTCCTTTGTCTTGAATATTACTCACTTTAACATTATCCTGTTATCAGACCTGATTACTCTTACTAACATCCTTTTTACTAAAAAGAAAATTTCTAATAAAACCTTTCAACATATATAGTAATCCCCATGCAAAAGTAATAAACTTAATGATCTTTGGAAAATCAGGACTCCAGTCTAAGCCCTTGAGATATCTCTTTCTGTCATAATATCGAACCATGCCAAACATAGCAGGATTGTACAAAGGCCAGATTGTACAATAATCTGATTTACCTTCAGCATTCAATATTGAATTGACTGCCCTTCGTGCAGCTTCATTGGCACCTTCCATGGTAGCCAGATCGGTATTGTTTTTGACGTAATCACTTGCCAGAAAAAGATTGGGAATTTTAGTAAAAGCATTAGGCCTAAGGGTCCATGTATTGGTTTGATTTACAAGCAAAGGCTCCAGATCCTTTACTTTTTGCAGGTATTTATGTTCAGAATCAGTCAGTAATTCTTTAAAAAGCCCCATTTTAGGTTCTACGGCATTAGGCATGATATCATTATCCAGATGAACAAATTCACGCATTTTGTCCGTTAATGTTTCCTTTTTATCAGTATTTAGTTCCATTTGTAATTGTTTCCATACTTCCTCCTTTATCTCATCAATGGTGCAGTCCATCGCCTTTTTATTATTAAAATTTCCTTCAGCATACCAGGATGAAATATCAACCGACAAAATCGACTTTACTTTGCCATTATATCTCCTGGACAGGTCATAGCCATCCCAAAACTGAATCTGAGAAATGGATGTCAGAGCCCAATTGCTATTAGAGTAAATGGTATGCCCATAATTCAGGTTTACTTCTTCATTCAGATAAAATTGAATACCGTTCATCCACTCCACATTGGGTGACAACTCAATGATATTCTGTAATGAAGGATCGATTTTAAGTATATTTTTACTAATAAGGTAGGCAGCTCTCTCTAACGGCACCGCCATAATATAATAATCCCCCGTAACAGTGGTTACCGCTTCAGTTCCAACTGCCTGCACCACTGCTCCGGAAATCTTGCCGCCTGAAGTCTCTAAGCCTTGCGCCAGCATACCTTTTTGATATCTGACTCCTATCTTCGTGAGATATTCCAGCCAGGGATTTAACCAGGCATCATTAGTAGGACCATTGAGTACCCTATCAGTATCTTTTGTATTATAATTGAGCATACCATAGATCAATTGTAAAAAAATAGAACCTACTGTTTTAGTACTGGCTTTACGCGCTTTTGCTGCAACAAGCGATCGGGTCAGTCCTTCAACCAACAACCGGCGATAATTATCACTAAAATTATCCGCGTTACAGAATTCCCACCAACCAATGCTTTCATACTCATTTAAAAATCTCTCCGGACAACTTGACATAAGTTGCCACACCCGATGAGCAAAAAAATCCTTTTCTTCATGTGTGAGCTCGTTTTTGGCTTGATGAAACGTGTCAATCATCACTCTAATGTCATTCAGGCTTGATGGAAAATTCACTACATCAATAAGTGGTTTTTGACCCGTTTGTGCTATCTCTACTGAATAAGTGTTTTTGAAGTTATCAAAACAGATTTTCCGCCTGAAGTTGGGATACGTTTCATAGTATCAGTAACATGCTTGTAAAATCCGGGGAAAAACCGAAACCCATGTTCTCCAGGTAAAAACAAGTTTTTATCCATCAGATTTGTACCATCAACATTGGTACTTCTTGCTTTGCCTCCGACATACTTCTCATTTCTCTCATACACTTCGACTTCAAAACCTCTTTCTGCCAATTCATGGGCAGCGCTCATACCTGCCACACCACCTCCTAAAATAATTACTTTTGCCATACTTTTTTAATTGTATCAATCTTATTTGCCAAAACGGATGTCTGGTTCTTAAACATCCGATTTATACATATTATAAATATAAAATTTCTGTGAGTCTAAATTTTATACCAACTTTATCTCATTTATTTCGCAACATCAGGAAAATATATCCCCAACAACTAACAAATATACTTATAATTAGCAGTAATACGAAATAAAATTGCTTTTTATAGTCAGTAAAAGCGAAATAAAATTATCTCAAACTTATGCCGAAATGCGGAGTAAACTACGACAATTTCCAAGTCAAAAATAAAATATCTTTAAAATATTTAAAGAGTATGTTTAAAAATTTTCTTAGCTGCTAATCAATAGGTTATGGTTCTGACAATAAAAAAATTAACAAGTTTAGTGAACTAAACGAGGCGATTATTTTGAAGTCAGGTTCATAAGATATTGATTATAAAGCAACAAAAATTTAAAAATACTCTAATATTTCCTTAAACCAGAGATACATATTTTGATATGATTTATTCTGCTTGAAAGTCATGACCCCTAAAATAAAGGTATATCTTTACTTTGTAATTGCACTTTAATAAGAACCATTGCAATGATCAAATTAGATATTCAATTTGAAAAAAAGAATTAAAGAGTAATTCCTGCAAACATAGGAAAAAAATTCAATCCCCACATCTAAGTTATAAAATACGGCTAAAACGACCTATTTGGCAGGTTTTCCTCCATTTGTTTTTTTAGTAAATTCAGCCTTTCCCTTCTTGCGCCATGTATTTCCGGGCTTAGGTTTGTCTTCACCCAGCAGTTGAATTACCAGATCAGGTCTGTTTAGTTTATTGAGCCTGCTTCTGATCCAGTTTCGCAGTTCGGCTTTGTACCAAAAGAAGTAATTATTTTGAGTTAACTTATCTTCTTTAGTTTTCGGAGTGACAACATGCTGGAGCGAATATGGATGCACCCCAGAGTAATAAATCACCGTTGCAACAGTCATCGGTGTCGGCGTGAAATCTTGAACCTGCTCCAATTTAAAGCCAAGTTCTTTTGTTTCAGCAGCCAGAATAGCCATGTCTTCTTCAGTTGTTCCCGGGTGTGAGCTGATAAAATATGGGATTAATGGCTGCTTAAGCCCATGCTTCGTTTGAATAGCATCAAACTTTTCTTTAAACTTCTTAAAGTATTTGAAAGAAGGTTTTCGCATGATTTTTAGAGTAGCATCAGCAGTATGTTCGGGGGCAACTTTCAGCCTTCCACAGACATGCTTTGTGACTAATTGTTCCATATACTCTTCATGGTTCCCATCCTGATTATTTTTATTAAAATCATCTACCAATAGATCATATCGGATACCTGAACTTACGTATGCTTTTTTTACTCCCGGATGAGCATCAACTTTCTTATATATATCAGTTAATGCTTTATGTGAAACATCCAGATTTGAACAAATAACGGGGTGAATACAGCTTGGTGCCTGACATCTGGCGCAAATACTTTCATCTTTACCCTTCATTTTGTACATATTTGCTGAAGGGCCACCGATATCTGATATATACCCTTTAAAATCAGGATGCTTTGTCATCTCATCCACTTCCTTCATGATAGATGCTTCAGATCTGGAAGCAATAAATTTGCCCTGATGGGCAGAAATAGTACAAAAACTGCACCCTCCAAAACAACCTCTATGCATATTAATCGAGAACTTGATCATTTCATATGAAGGTATTGCGCCACGTTTATTGTATTTCGGATGTGGCATACGGGTATAAGGGAGGTCAAAAGACATATCCATTTCCTGCTCTGTCATAGTAACAAAGGGCGGATTGATGACAAGCTTTTTACCGGCTACATCCTGGACAATACGGTTTGCTTGCCATTTATTGGATTCTACTTCAACTATTTTAAAATTGGCAGCATACCTGAGCTTGTCCTTTAGACATTCTTCATGACTCGCTAAAGATACTGTACTCCATTTCTTCGAATCAGGTACTTGTTCTGTCAGAAAAGCAATCTGATTCACGTCTTTGATCGAAGTAAGTGGCACACCTTTTTTAACCAGTTTTAATAATTGCCGCAGTGGTTGTTCTCCCATCCCATAGACCAGCATATCTGCCTTAGAATCAACCAGGATTGATGGCATCAATTTATCGGACCAATAGTCATAATGCGTCACCCGACGCAAAGATGCTTCTATACCTCCAATCAGTACAGGTACTTCAGGATATATACTTTTAAGAATATTGCAATATACGATTGTCGCATAATCGGGTCTGAAGCCAGCATCCCCTCCAGGTGTATATCCGTCCGTCGATCGCAGTCGTTTATTTGCAGTATAATGGTTGACCATTGAATCCATGCACCCTGCCGTGACACCAAAAAAGTATTTTGGTTTGCCCAATTTCTTAAAGTCTCTCAGATCATCTTTCCAGTTGGGCTGAGGTATGATGGCGATCTTAAATCCTTCGCTCTCGATGATACGGCCTACTACTGCTGAGCCATATGTTGGATGATCGACATATGCATCACCTGATATCAGGATCACATCAAGTTCGTCCCAACCTCTAGCTTCCACTTCCTTTTTTGTAATAGGTAGCCAGTCACTAACAGGTCTTAAATTATCGTTGATCATGGCGCAAAATTAAGGTAATATCTAACAATAAGCGAACAATAACACAGAAATGACAAAATCAACAAAAGGTTTATGGATATCAGAGATGGTGTTAATAAATAGAATAAATTATTCCTGAATCAATATTGTGACTTTTATTGTGTTGCTATCTCTAATATTTTGCCATAATAATTTACCTTCATGCATAAATATTAAGAAATACAACCCTAAGTTAATTGTGGAACACTTACAAAAGATACCTGTTAAAATCGGGCAGTAAAAACTTAACATTAACTTAATATTCAATAGTGTGGAAAGTCAGGTAATATTTTAAAATTTGTGTTATTCTAGCATCCTAACCATATAAAATTTGGTCGCATTTTGGATTTATTTATAATCATAGGAGTCGTCATATTGGCGATATTGGCTGTATCCGACCTGATTGTGGGTATAGGTAATGACGCAGTAAATTTTCTCAATTCTGCTATCGGCTCTAAAGTGGCTCCCTTTCGTACAATAATGTGGATAGCCACAGCAGGAATTTTTGTTGGGGCACTCTCATCTGCAGGCATGATGGAAATAGCCAGAGAAGGCATTTTCAATCCTGAATACTTTTCACTCGAAAATGTAATGATTATCTTTCTTTCTGTTATGCTTACGGACATTTTTTTACTGGATGCATTCAATACAATAGGACTTCCCACATCTACCACTGTATCAATAATATTCGAACTGCTTGGAGCATCTATCATAGTGGCTGGCTATAAGGTTATGTCAGGAAATTTACCACTAAACTACCTGTTCAATATCGACGAACCCGGTAATACGGTAATAGGTTTTATAAATTGGAGTAAAACCAATACCATTATTTCCAGCATATTTCTTTCTGTCTTAATTGCCTTCTTCTTTGGTACATTAGTAATGTGGGGATCACGCATACTTTTTAGCTTCCACTACAAAAAAAGACTAAAGTATGTAGGAGTTATATGGGCATCTGTGGCTATGGTAGCCCTTAGTTACTTTTTGGTCTATAAAGGACTGAAATCGACCTATTCAACCGAAAATCTAACCAGGAAAGAGCTGGTAAATTACATAAAATCAGTCAATCCCGGATCATCTGATACATTAAATCTGGAACTTAGTTTTGTATTAAAAGACTTTCAGACTCAAAACATTTCATTTAGTAAAAAAACAAATGACAAAACCGGTGAAACAGAATACGAAGTCTTCTTTGGCAACCATGATATCAAATCTGTGGTAATTTTTATTAAGAAGAATATTGTCTCTTTTTTGTCCATATTTTTCATTTTCTGGCTTATCATATTCAGTGTGCTGTATCGCTACCATTACAATCCATTGAAATTGGTGGTATTTGCAGGTACCTTCAGTTTGGCAATGGCATTTGCCGGAAACGATTTGGTAAATTTCATTGGGGTTCCTCTGGCGGGATGGCAATCTGTAGAAATGTTTCAGGTAGCTAATGAAGCAGCAGGTGGGTCACTTTCAGCGGGGACTTACATGATGTCCGGGCTTAAATTTCCAATCCAGACCCCCTATATGTATTTGTTATTGTCAGGTCTGATTATGGTCCTCACACTTTGGTTTTCTAAAAAAGCCAGAACTGTCACTGAAACGGAAGTTAAACTGGGTACACAGAATGAGACCGAAGAAAAGTTCTCGTCGAATGCACTGTCGCGAACTATTGTACATCAGAGTATGGTATTATTTTCAAGATTTAAACATATAGTCCCTTTATCCATACAAAATAGAATAAACAGCCAATTTATACCTGTATCTCATCCTGAAGAGTCTGAAGTGCCGGCATTTGACCTGGTGCGTGCTTCAGTCAACCTCACACTTGCCAGTATGCTGATCGCTTTGGGTACATCCTTAAAACTTCCCTTGTCCACCACTTACGTAACTTTTATGGTGGCTATGGGCTCGTCGTTGGCTGACAGAGCCTGGGGTAGAGAATCTGCAACTTACCGGATTGCCGGAGTGATCAATGTAATAGTAGGATGGTTTATGACGGCTATTATTGCATTTCTTACGGCAGCTGTAGTAGCGATAATTTTGCTCAATTTTAAATTAGTGGGGCTAATTCTTATGTTGGCTACTTTATTATCAACTATTTTGTACACGAATTATAAACACAGGAAGTCCCAAACCAGAAAAGAAATTTCAGAACAGGTTTTGAATTCTATTGATCTCACCACAGATAAAGCTTTTCATAAAACAGCTAAAAAAATCGGAGAAAGTATTACCAGAATAGGAGAAGCATATACTGCAGCAATAAATGGCCTTCTCAATGAAGATGCAACAAGTATTAACAAAGCTTCAACTATATACCTTGATCTCGTAGTTTTTTATTCTGACATCAAGAATAATCTTTTTAAAGCGATTAAGAAATCAAAGCTTTCCGAAAAACAGACAGCCCAGCTTTATATACTCAGTAATGATATGATGCAAGATATTTTGCAATCTCTGGGATCAATAATAACCTCCATTGATACTCATGTAAAGAATTCACACAAACCACTTTTTGACCATCAAATCGATACAATTAGGAATATAGAAATTGAAGTAATAAGTTATCTTATCAACATATCCAATTCACTGGACATGCACAACTATGATGATATCAATGATGTGCGGGCTGGTAAGAGATCAATTTTTGATAATATAGAAAATGCCCTCTCTCACCAGGTTGAAGGAATAGCCCGAAAGGAATATGGTTTTAAAAATACCAATATCTTTCTGGACCTACTCTTGGAAACAAAGGACCTTGTGGCCATATCTGTCAGATTTTCCAAACTTCTTCACAGATTGGCTAAGGGACAAAGTCCTTTGGGAACCAGATAATTCAAGTTGCTAACACTTCAATTCACAAAATAAGATTAATCCTTCCTTTAAAAATTTAGAAGTAGGAATGATGTACATTAAAATAGAAAATTGCGGGTTATTATTCTGCTGTGCTGCCATCCAATTCGAGCATTTGTGGTTTTAGAACCACTACAGTAAAAATACTTTCTTGATTAGTGATCTTTGATTTGCCCCAAAGCTAATGTTTATCGGTGTTCCTGAGGATTTTAGCATCAAAAATGTCCATTAAACCTATTTTTAAAGTCAAAACCCAATGACAAAAAAAAGAGTTGGTGTTTCCACCAACTCTATCATCCAATTATACAAAATAAAAGCTCTCCAGTATAGGGATTTTTTTAATTAATAGTCTGTATTTTGTGGATCCCAGTTTGCCCAACCGTCAGTCCAGTCGATAGTACCGAAAGCACCTACAAAATTAGTTGCTTCAAAACCTGCTGGAAGCGTAGCTCCTCCATTTAAAAGTATTGATCCTGCTACAGGCAATAAGCCTGGTTTTCCGGAAACAGCCTTATAATTGGCGTTTAATCCCAAAGTTGCAGGATCTACTCCAAATGAATTCTTCCTGGCTGCTTCTTTAAGTTTTCCTTCATCACCCAAGACTATGCCTTTACTCATTCCAGCCATTATCAAGCCTCTGAAATCTGATCTGTCGGCGGCAAAATTAGCCTGAGTAGCAACATCACCCAATTCAAATCCACCTTTGGGATATGCGCCTACAACCAGTGAATTATAAACGGATAATGCAGAATTTCTTCTTAATCTATAGCCTGACCTGAATTTGGGATCAGGTGTACCTTCTGCAATGATAATAGTTGTATTCGCAAATTTACAACTTGTCTGTGGTGTGGCATCCGAGCCGACTGAATCATTGTCAGATTCAAAACCATTGGAATCAGAGCATGTACATTGATCTGCTACTTTGGGGTCCCGCAATGAAAACCCATACTGAACAAAGCCCGAAAAGCCCCAGTCAGTATCAAAGTCATCATCCAGACCTTTAAAGGCAATCAGGTGCTTTGCATTTACATTGCCCCCAAACCATTCATAACTATCATCACCTGAATATGACACCTGAACATAGTCAATAGTAGTACCTTTACCCACTCCACCGAATGTCAATCCGTTAACTTCTTTATCCGTCTCAAAAGCAATTCCACCGAATTCAATTCTAACATACTTAACTATACCGGAGTTGTCATTCTCATCAATTCCTCCGAAGGTAGATATATTTTCCCCTTCAATGGTGGCAGGGTTTTTATTGACTTTCGCTTTACCAAGTAAGATGACACCACCCCAATCTCCGTAATTTCTGGATCCTTTGGGTTGGTTTGACGTAAATACAATGGGCTTGCTTGCTGTACCTTCGGCTATAATCTTTGCACCTGGTTTTACGATGAGGGTAGCTTTGGTAGATTTATCGCCTTTTATGATTGTACCCGGTTCTATTGTAAGAGTAGCACCTGCTTCAACATAAACAAAACCTTCTAAAAGATATTTGTTTTTTGCTGCCCAGGTAGTATTGGTTGTGATGCTGCCTTTGATGGTTAAATTCTCACCCGGAACAATTACATCAGTTGTATCCTCATCTCTTCCGCATGAAGACAAGATCAGGCCAGCTGTAAAAATTAAAAATGTAAATAATTTTAAACTGAATTTCATTTTGAAAATTTTTTAATGGTTTATTAATTAAATTATTGATTTACACTTAAAAAAGTCTGACAGAAGATCCTGAAGCATTATTTCAATTAAAACTTAAAATTCACACTCAGGTAAAAATTAGACCCACGTCTGAATTCCTGAAATACTCCATCGGTGTCAGTTATTTTATTATCCCTGTTGGTATCCTGTATCAATCTGAATGGTTGATTGAGGATATCTTGTGCCCCTGCTTTTATTTCTATATTTCCCATAGTCTTGGAAATGTTTACATCCAGGACATTTCTCGGCATTTCGAAAACATTTGCGCTGATTACATTGTCTCCAATGACATAAATTCTCTTACCGACTATATTATATAAAACATTTGCCTGGATACCAGATTCTGGAATTGAATAGAACAGTCCTGCATTAATCATGTATGGTGATTGTCCCTGAAGGAATCTGTTATAATCACTAAGTCCACTCACTACAACGTTGCTGTTAATAAGAGAAGCATTAAATAAAATCATTAATTTACTGGAGATATTTTTTCTTACTTCCAGTTCGATACCGGACGAAGTAGCTGATTCTGAGTTAGCTACGGTAAAAGCTACTGTACTTCCATTATAGAAAATAGCAGCTTCGATTGGATTATGAAATTTCTTATGAAAAACTCCTAACGTGATGAGTTCTCCCTTTGAAGGATAAAAATCATATCGCAGATCAAAATTATGGATCGTTGCTACTTTAATGTCTTTATTACCTCTCCTGGATACATCAAATATAAAGTCGTAATATGTAAATGGAGCTAATTCCCTAAACTCAGGTCTGTTAACTGTAGTTCCATATCCAAATCTCAAAAGGTTTTTTTCATTGATCTTGTATGTTGCATTCAAAGAAGGCATTGGGCTTAAGATAGCATTATCAACATCCACTTTTTGTCCACCACCGCGCTCACGACTCTGCAACATTTGTTCGTTGTACTCGCCTCTCATGCCTATGGTAGCGTTAAATCTATCGTTAAAAGGAAGGTATAAACTTACATAAGCTGCGTTTAGCATATTTTGAGCGGTATATTTATCATCAAAATTGGTTCCTTCAGAATAAAAAACCCTTGATGCACGTAGATTGTCTTTGGAGAAAAAGTCTTCCGGCTTTTGACCTGTAATGGCATACCCTACCCTGTTAGGGTTGACAATACCAAACCATCTGGCTTTAAAATATCTGTCCTTATATTCCGAATAGAATCCCATTTTCAAGATCTTATTTTTGTCATTGTCACTATGTTTAGTTCCAATAACTTTGTCCAATGATGCAGTTCCTGTGATCACAAACTCATCCATATTAGACCAGAACCTTGCTGCTTGTTGTAAGGTGGGGGATTCAAATTGTTGCAAATCAATTTTAAAATCTCCATCTGACCCTAATTCTCTGGATGATGAAAATCTTCTGAAATCAGGCTCTGACCGTCTGGTATATCCAAATCCCCCGATCCATTTAAACCTTGTCTTTTCCGACAACTCATGAGTACCGCTAAGTTGACTTGATAAAATACTTTTCTGTTCATATCTGAATGATTGGTTAGAAACTTCAAGGTTGTTTTCAAACAGTTCGCCTGATCTGATGACCGTCTCTTTTGTTGCAAGTTGATTGAATATATTTCTGAATTCTATTTTATTTCTTGGATTCAGTATGAGTGACCAATTGGACATAGCCCCCAATCTTACATTATTAGTATAATTGTCGTCATGAAAAGTATTGGCAACAGACTCATCATATAGGAATCTGTTTTGCAGCACTTGTTGATATGTATGGGTATTTGAGTAGTTGATATAAGATATGGTGGTTAGTTCCTTGTCTCCAATGAAAAATCTTTTACTCAGATTAATATTACTTCTATAGTCAGGGGAGACTGTTCTGCTTTGTGCACTGTAGTAAGGATTTAAGTTTCTGAAGTTTTCTATCATTGCTTCAGTACCAGCATTAACGATTACACTTTTGGTAGATGGAAAACTGGAAGGAAGATTTCTGTAATTGCTTCCAAATCCAATGCCATCAAGATTGCTTCCTGTATAATCCACTACATTTGATCCGGTAGCATTTCCTCTATAACCAATTGTAAAACCCATTGAAACATTATCACCATCAGGTACTGTTTTTGTATATATTTTTATTGCGCCCCCAGCGATATCACCAGGAAGATCCGCAGAAGGTGATTTGTAAACCATCATCCTGTCGATAGCAGAACTTGGTATAAGATCAAATGAGAATGACTTCATCAACTTCTGTCGAAGGTGTGATAATATCATTAAGTAAAACAGTATTGTATCTTTCATTGAGCCCTCTTACTACAATGAATCTATCATCGAAGATAGATACTCCGGGTACCCTTCTCACAACCTGAGATGCGTCTCTGTCCTGCGTCTTGGTAATTTGTTGTGAAGATACTCCAACCGCAATATTAGCAAGTTGTCTGATTTCTGACACGACTGAAACATCACTTCCTGTCTTCCTCTGAGCAGTGACTTCAACGCCTTCAATAATCTGACTGCTTTCTATCAGTGAAGAATTGATAATAGTAGATTTATATGCTTCTACTCTTACATATTCAATTTCAGTATTAGCATATCCGATACTAGAAATGATTACTTTGCAAACACCGGCTTTTACTTCCGGAATCACAAAATTTCCATCAAAATCAGTAATTGTGCCCAATTGAGTGCCATCAATCATCACGGTAGCACCGATCATGGCATCATTCGACTTAGCGTCTTTTACATTACCCTTGATAATTCCGGTCTGTGCTTGCAAAGCACAGACTGAACACGAAAAAACTAAATGAAGGATTATTAATTTTAGGTTCATCTTTAACATTTTTATATTTTGTTTTAATTAGATGTTGCAAAGGTAAAGTCCCAATGTTAAGCCAATGTTAAGCCATCGTTAAGTTTAAGTAATATTAAATATGTATAGTAAAATATTTGATATAATATTTTGTATAATGAGCTTTTAGAATCATTTTACAAAATATAATTTTTAAATCAAGTATTGACACAACTATATTGAAAACAAAAAGACAGATAATAACTATACAGTATATATTGGAAAGTTATGTAGTTAAAGGAAGCTTAAAATTACTATCTAAACCATTTTATTATAAAATAATTTAATACTTTTGTAGCTTAAAAAATGGAAATTAAAAATGAATAAAATTTTTTTCACAATCGGATTAGCATTATTTTGCTCAGTTATGTTTGCACAGCAAAAAAAGCAGGCATCCACAAATAAGCAATCAAAGCAAACTGCCCTAAAAATAAATACTCTAAAAAAATCAACACCAGAAAATATGAATCAGGACTTTATCAATAGCCAAGCAGATGGCATTTATGCAAAATTTGAGACAAACAAGGGTAACATTTATGCCCTTTTAGAATTTAAAAAAACACCAATGACGGTTGCTAATTTTGTTGGCCTTGCCGAAGGCAAAATAAAAAACACAGCTAAAGCAGAAGGTATTCCATTTTATAATGGTTTGAAATTTCATAGAGTAATCAAAGATTTTATGGTTCAGGGAGGTTGCCCATTGGGAACTGGAACAGGTGACCCCGGGTACAAGTTTGCCGATGAATTTAATGATTCTCTCAAACATACCGGCCCCGGAATCCTTAGCATGGCTAATTCCGGTCCAGCTTCAAATGGTTCACAATTTTTTATTACACATGTTGCTACCCTTGGCTTGACGGCAAGCATACAGTTTTTGGTCATGTAGTTCAGGGTCAGGATGTAGTAAACAGTATCGCCCAGAACGATAGTATAATCAGTTTGACAATATTAAGAAAAGGACATGAAGCCAATGCTTTTGATGGCGGAAAAGTATTCGAAGCTGAAAAACAGAAGATGGCAGACAAGCAAAAAGATGCCGAGGCCAAAATGACAGCTGCAGCAGAAAAAATAAAATCTGAATATAAAAATGTTACTCCAAGCGGATTGAGATATATTGTTTTAGTAGAAGGAACCGGGCAGGTACCTACTGCTACCAGCAATGTCAAAGTGCATTATACCGGTACTTTTCTGGATGGATTAGAATTTGACAGTAGTGTAAAAAGAGGCCAGCCAATAGATTTTGGACTTAATCAAGTGATCCCCGGTTGGACAGAAGGTTTGCAATTAATGAAAGAAGGAGCCAAATATAAGTTTTATATTCCATATCAGTTAGCCTATGGTGAGAGAGGCTATGCAGGGGCCATCCCTCCTAAAAGCGACTTAATTTTTGAAGTAGAGTTGATTAAGATTAATCAATAAAAAATCTATATGTAATAGTCTAAAAACTCAATCCGGCTTATTTGTTGGATTGAGATTTTTTAATTAAATACAATCGCTCTATTTCTGCCCTGAGATTTACTATGCTTAAGGAATACAATGCACTCTTAATTCATATGAAGAATTTGGTACAAGAGAAGCAGCGAGGCAAAAAGAAATAAAGCTCAAATCCAGCAGCGGTCGAAGATTTATAAGAAAAAACTATTTGACTTCACTTTAAGAAACTTACATTTGTACTCAATTTTAAAATGGCCTCATAGTTCAACTGGATAGAATATCAGATTTCGGCTCTGAGGGTTGGGGGTTCGAATCCTCCTGAGGTCACAAAATAAATACTAATCCCTTGTATATCAATGATTTACAAGGGTTTTTTATTTTACCCTCTTTTTCATTTTCATATATGCCAATCCACTCTTGCCTTGTAAGCCGCCTGTATGTAGGTAGCATAGTGTTGATCCCTTTGCAAAAAAATCATTCCTGATCATATCATATAACCCATACATAGCTTTCCCATTATACACATGATCTAAAAGTACGCCAGTTGAATCTTCAAATTCCGTAATAAAATTAAGTAATTCGTTATTCCATTTGCCATATCCTCCAAAATGATAATCTGAAATGACAGTTAATAGCTGGTTATTTTTATTACCAGCAAGGCGTAATATTTCTTCTGTAAGGTGATCAGACTTAAGTGCTGAAAATGAAATGACTTTAGATCTCAACTCATCACTCGTGAGCAACCCTGCCGTTGTACCACCTGTCCCACTTGCCAATATAATATAATCAGGACTTAGCAGAATTTGCTGATTTATCTCATGAATAAGTTCTTCAACTCCTTTTAATGCAAATGAATTAGTCCCTCCTTCAGGTATAACGTAAGGATCATAATAGGTACTTACGATATCCTGTATTTCTTTGGATTCATGTTTTAATCTAAATGATGATCTGGATACAGGTATCAATTTCATACCTCTGGCCATACAAAACTTAATGGTGGGATTATCCGAGTCAATGTCACCACGTATGATGCCGATGCTTTGAAGACCATACAAGCTACAAGCTGCTGCTGTGGCATACAAATGGTTTGAAAATGCACCTCCAAAAGTAATGACCATTTTTTTATTATGGTCTTTAGCCTGAGCTATGTTGTACTTGAGCTTTCGATATTTATTTCCGGATAGCCAGGGATGTATCAAATCATCCCTTTTTACAAATAGAGTGATATTTTTATTACCTAAAAGTTCATTTTCTATCTGTTCCATTGGGCTAGGAATGAGAAATGAAGTATTGATTCCATCCATGACTATAAAAGATATTTTATCCTGATGAGGACAGACATACCTTCCCCATTTTTACTTTCCATAGTCAGGTTCCCATGCATATAATTAACCCGGGATTTTATATTTTCCAAGCCCATGCCTTTTCTCTTAAGATTACTTTGGTCAAATCCAATTCCATCATCTTCATACTGAATGACCAACTCATCATCTTCCATATTGAGCTGAATCAGCACTTCCGTAGCGTGAGCATGTTTTAAGCTGTTTGTTACTAACTCCTGTATAATCCTATAGACAGAAAGAGATATCATTTTATCCATTTTTACAGGCATCTCGTAATGCTGAAAATCAATGTCAGGGTAATTTTCTCCCTCAAATCTGTTAATCAAATCCCTGATAGCTGATATTAGTCCCAAATCATGAAGCGATCCAGGTTGCAGGTTTCTGGATATAGTACGTACCTCTTCAACTGCGGTATCGAGCAACTTATGAGCCTGATTATATTCTTTCATTTTCTGTGAGCTCCTGTTTTTTTGACCTGACATGATCAAACTGCAACTTTATAGTACTGAGCAAGCCACCAAGACTATCGTGCAAATCTTTTGCTATTCGCTCACGTTCTATTTCCTGACCCTCGATGACTGATCTCATGCTGTTCATTTTCATATTATCCTCAAGAACTCTGATTTTTTGCTTATTTATCTCTTCTTTCTGCTCAGTGATGATCTGGGTGGTGCTGATGCGCTGATCGTAAAATTTTATTATAAAATAAATAGATAATATAACCACAAACAAACCTATGGCCAGAATATACAATGTACGTCGTTGGGCTTTATTTCTTTGATCTGCGTATTCTTTTTCAATTTTCAGAAGTTCAATATTGGATTTTATATCTTTTGTACCATATTTTAAAGCCAGATTTGTAAATGACTCCAACCGGTTCTTATTAAGTATTGAGTCATTGAGTTGTGAGTATCTTTTCAGATAATTATATCCGGCTTTGTCTTGTCCAGAAAGAGAATAAATCTCTGCCATTTCCAAATACAAGGTCTTACGCGGCACACTATAAGGTTGAAAAGGCATAATGGACTCACTATCAGAAAGATATTTAATGGCTCTGATATAATTTGCCTGAAGTTTATTTATAAATCCAATGTGAAAAAGACTTTGAGCGATCAAATCTCTATTTCCATCCTCTGTACTTATAGAAAAAGCTTCAAATGCATCTGCCAATGCACTGTCCAGTTCCATTTCTATCTCATAGTTCTGAATCTTGCCAAACAGAATTTTTACTTCAAGTTCCTTATTTTGAAATATCCGGTTTAATTCTGCAGCTTTGAGTAGATATTCATTTGATTTTTCAATGTCACTCCTGGCTTTATATACTCTATTAAGATCAAAATATACATATGCCAGCTTCAACATTTCATTTTTCGTGCTGTAAACTGAAACCAGATTTTGCAATATATTTACAGCTTCATTATTAAAACCAGCATCTATATATCGTTTAGCAATAGCATGATTGGTTTCATAAATACCGGCACTATCGCGGTTTATTTTAAAATACTCCAGCGCTCTCTGATAATATTCAAATGATCTCTCATACTCTGAAAAGACATCACCTTCGTAATCGGCAAGCTTTATATATACATCGGCGAGTATCTTTTGGTCATTATTCGTTCTGGCCAGCTCAAGTATTTTTTGCAACTCTGGATAAGAGTAACTGCTATCTTTGCTGAACTGACTAAGTATCTTGCTAGTAGATGCAAGAAGAAAAAATATGAAAAAATATATTCTCAAAAAGTTTTCTCGTTAAATTATCTTAAATAAAATCTTACGAAGACCTCATATTTATAGTCAATATAAAATAAACAGTAAAAAAGTCTTTTTTAGATAAAAGCTCAAAATTAATACGATTCTCTCACGAAGAGAAAATCAAAGGTAGGAATAATAACGATTCTTCCTGAAAAAAGAAAAGCCCTCAACTTTTTGAGAGCTTTTACTTTTAATGCAACAGTCAAATCCCAATGAGTATTTACATCTTTATGTTAAGCGGATGCAATCCGCGACAATTCTTATTCTTTGACCAATATTCGAGTCAGGTAGGTATTTTGGGGTTATTATAGATAAGGAAAACATTAATTTATTATTTTTTTCTTAACCAAAAACCCATCCCGACTCTCATATTGCTCATTCCGTAAAACCTAAAAAGAGAAAATTTACCAGGCTTCCTGTACTTTAACAGATTGCTTTATTTTTAAATGAGTGTGAATATCTGCACTAAAACCAGATTCTTCACACTCAACCCAAAACTTACTTAATATTGATCACCATACTATTTGGTGAATCGATGAGGTTGAGATTTTGGGCACCAGGTTTCTTGTTATATAATACTGACCATTTTTGGCCCGCTAAAGTCAGTATAACCAATAAAATTGTGATAAGCGTCCTGATATCCAAAATCCCTCTCTTCATCATATATTTTAAAGTATTAATTTTATCAACTTCTGACAGTACAAAGATGCGACCATTTAAAATCCTACACATCAATGGAAACACCGAATTTTATTTTTAAGGGTAAACCCCAAGTTTAGTAGGTAAAAACACAGTAACTTTGTAATTGAAAATAATTATCAAATAATTACTAATAATCATTTATGACCAATATTTTAATAGCAGATGACCATACGATGTTTGTGGACGGTATGGAATCAATTCTTAAAGGTGAACATGACTTCATGGTAGCAGGCAGGAGTTATGATGGTCCATCTGTGATTGAGTTTTTATCAGGAAATACTGTAGATATTGTATTGCTGGACGTCAATCTCCCTGGTATGAATGGCATCGAGGTTTGTAAAGAAATAACAAACCACTACCCCAATGTCAAAGTACTGGCTATCTCGATGTTTAATGAAGAAAGCTTTGTATCAGAGATATTAAATAACGGAGCTAAGGGATATATTCTGAAAAATACGGGTCGGGAAGAACTATTAAAAGCGATCAGGACTGTTGCAAAAGGGGATTCTTATTTTTCAAGTGAAGTAACGGAAACAATCATGAAAGGCCTGATGAATCAAAGAAAAGCTTCTTCAAAAAGTAATGCATTTTATCCAAAATTGTCAAGAAGAGAAAAAGAAGTATTAAAATTGATTGCCCAGGAATTTACGACTCAAGAAATTGCCGATAGTTTGTTTATAAGTCTGAAAACAGTTGAATCACACCGAAGCTCATTACTATCCAAGCTCAATGCCAGAAACAGTGTTGGCTTAGTCAGAATAGCCATGGAAAATAGTTTGCTTGAATAATGGACAAAAAAAAGATACTTGAAGTCATGCCCCATAGTATCTCTTTTATATTAAGTTATAGTAAGATTTATTCTTTGATCGCCTTGATGCCCGGAAGTTCTTTACCTTCCAAAAACTCCAGCATGGCACCACCACCCGTCGAAACATAACTCACCCGATCTTGAAGACCTGATTTATTGATGGCAGAGACACTATCGCCACCACCTATAAGTGAAAAAGCTCCTTCGTCAGTTGCCTCGGCTACAGCCCGGGCTATAGAAAATGTACCATTAGAAAAATTCTTAAATTCAAATACTCCCATAGGACCATTCCATAGGATCGTTTTTGATGACTTTATTACATTAGAGTATATATCAGTTGCTACCGGGCCAATATCAAGTCCCATCCAGTCATCAGGTATTTGATTGCTGCTGACAGCTTTATATTGCGCATCAGCGCTAAATTGGTCAGCAACTACGCTATCTTCAGGTAGGTAAATGTTGGTATTTTTTTCAGTCGCTTTTTTCAGAATTTTCAATGCAAGTTCAGTATAATCAGGTTCAAATAAGGACTTTCCTATTTTGCCACCTTTGGCAGCGATGAAGGTATATGCCATTCCACCACCAATGAGAATATTGTCCATACTATCGATCAGCCTTTCTAACAATAGGATTTTATCAGAAACTTTAGCACCACCCACAATGGCTGTCACCGGACTAACTGAGTCATAGAGCACCTTCGATGCATTTTCTACTTCTGCTGCCATCAGATAACCAAATCCTTTATGGTTGCTATCAAAAAAACGAGCAATGGTGGCAGTAGATGCATGCTCCCGATGAGCCGTACCAAAAGCATCATTGATATAAATTGAACCATGTTTACTCAACTTCTGAGCAAATTCCTGATTTCCTTTTTCTTCTTCAGGATAAAATCTGAGATTTTCCAAAAGCAGGATTTCACCATTTTTCAATTCTTTGGACATGCTGAATGCTTCATCAGAAATACAATCATCTGCAAAATGGATATTAACACCCGGGAAATACTTCTGGAGTGTCGTAATTATATGCTTGAGTGAGAATTTATTTTCAGAGCCTCCTTTCGGACGTCCCAAATGGCTCATTAATACTACACTTCCACCGTCATTTAGTATTTTACTGATAGTTGCTGCTGCTCCGGCAATCCTTGTGTCGTCAGTAACCTGCAATTCTGCATTGAGAGGCACATTGAAATCTACACGCATAACTACCCGCTGATCTTTGAAATTAGTTTCTTTAAAATTGATCATGGTAATAAATTATTTCAGTTTGTTCATCTTAAAGTAAAATTAATTTTTAAATGAAAAAGGGCAACCTGTGCGATTACCCTTTATTATTTTACTTCTTTATTAATCCGGCGAAATGTTGTAAGGTTCTCACTAACTGAGCAACATAACTTGCTTCGTTATCATACCAGCTGACTGTTTTCACTAATTGCAAATCTCCATTTGTTAAGACTTTTGTTTGCGTAGCATCAAACAAGCTACCGTATGATGTACCTATAATATCACTGCTCACAATTTCATCTTCATTATAACCGAAACTCTCATTTGATGCTGACTTCATTGCGGCGTTTATTTCTTCTACAGACACTTTTTTGCCGAGTACAGTCACCAATTCTGTCAAAGATCCTGTCAACGTAGGTACTCGCTGAGCACTACCATCTAATTTTCCTTTGAGTGATGGAAGTACAAGCCCAATAGCTTTAGCCGCACCGGTACTGTTAGGTACGATATTCTGCGCCGCTGCACGAGCTCTTCTCAGATCACCTTTAGCATGAGGAGCATCCTGAGTATTCTGATCATTAGTATATGCATGTATGGTTGTCATGATGCCGGATACGATTCCGTATTTGGTTTCAAGCACCTGAGCCATAGGAGCTAAACAATTGGTCGTACAACTTGCGCAGCTGATTACTGTTTCACTTCCATCAAGAATATCATGATTCACATTGAATACCACTGTCTTGAGATCACCGGTAGCAGGTGCTGAAATGACAACTTTTTTCGCCCCTGCAACAATATGTGCTTCAGCTTTATCTTTATCTGCAAAAAATCCGGTACACTCTAATACTACGTCCACATCATGTTGTTTCCATGGAATTTGAGACGGATCTTTCTGAGCATAAATCTTTATTTCCTCACCATTCACATAAATGCAATCTTCACCGGCTTTTACATCTTCATTAAATCTACCCTGGGCAGTATCATATTTTAGCAAATGTGCAAGCACTTTTGGGCTGGTAAGGTCATTGATAGCAACTATATCAATACCTTTCATATTAAAAATCTGTCTGTAAACCAATCGTCCGATTCTGCCGAACCCGTTGATAGCTATTTTTTGTTTTGTCATGATTCTTATTTTTTTAGTTATTTATTATACTTAATGTCAAATATACAATATGTTTTTCAATTCAAAAACATTATTCTGCGAAATAGCGCATTTCTGCTGTCATCTTTGATTATTTGAATACAATTTCATTAAAATCGAAACTATATTTCGCGCTACAAAGATATGATAATTATAAACGAAATGCCTAAAAATTTATTGTTAAATGAAGAATAGGGCGGCATTTTATGATGAGAGTGTTATTGAAATATAATTCCATCTTCATTACTTGTACTCAATTTTTCATGCAGCATCTGGATATCAGATGGTTATGTATTTCAAAATAGGGTTTTACTTTCAGGCATGCTAAAAGTCAAACTTTAATTCTGATAATGTCAGTCCGGATTAGGTCAAACCTGAATTTAAATACAACATTAGCCATTCTTTATTATTAAATGATGATATAGATCATTTACTAATCAATAATCACCATAGGAACGGAGGCACTCCCTGATCCGGCAGTTACCCGGACTATGTACCATCCTTTTGGAATATGATTTGCCTGAAGATGTACGATATGTTGCCCCTGTCCGAAAAATTCATTGTCCCTGAGTCTCCTGACCAATTGTCCGTTTACATCAAATAAATCTATGGAAACCGGCATCCCATTTTCCAGTTCAAAAGTTATGTGAACAGGCATTTCATTTGTATTGGACGCGGGATTTGGATATAGTGACGCAACGATAGGCGCTGGCTTGTTGATATCCAATGTTGCGCTGAGATGATTGTCAAAAACGATGTTTTCATCACCATCTTTATATGGAACGTAAAGCAAAGGTAAATAATACATTTCATCCGTTGTTTTTTCGCCCCACGATACAGTTTTAAGAGGGAAATTGGGGTTTTTAGGATTATTCAATGTGTTGTCGTATGTGGCAAATGCATGAATTTTACTTCCTTTTTTTGCTATTTTGTACTTATCAAAATAATAGCCCCCTGCCAGTTGAAATCCCAATCATTGATCTTAATCAGATTTGTTTTTGTTCCATCCAGATTTTCAATATATACTTCCCAGTTTTTTCCAAGCAAATGCATGTGCGGAAAAATACCAACAAGGCTTATGTCAGCCGGTACTGTATATACCCCTTCAAATTTCTTGACCTGATTGGCCGGAATAATGAAGCTTAAAGGCCCCGCCACCAGATTGAACGGCAGCATAATATAGTCTTTTACCGTTCTGTCAATAATTTCATTTTCTTTGGCAAAAAATATATTCACCGTTGAAGAATCCGCTTCATCCACGCTCCATGGTGCATAATGCATCTGAATAACCAGATCACTATTAGCAGGAAGTATCTGGGCTAATCCATCCGGAAAATTTCTTGGCTTTTGTCCTGGTACATAGCCCGGAAACTGGTCATGATTTATTACTTCAGTAACTCTGAAATCGGCATTATCATTTACTGAAAATCCATATTCAAGTGTTTTATTATCATACTCTTTTGCCTTACCTGACTGGTCCGCAAAAAACAGGGAATGGTGCACTATTTTTTTATTACCGGGTCGTAGCTCGACTGCTTTTACTTTTTTAGCTTCTGTTATTCCTGTCGGTATAACAAAATATCTGTATTCGTCTGTTCCATTGCCTTTATGTACATACGACCTTTTAAATGGTAAAATAAGATCCGGTGTTCCTAGTAATGAGTTGGTCGGATATTGGGGTAATTTCGGAGTCTCAGATGCATTGCCTAATGGCGATCCTGCATTCACCCAATCTGAAATAGTCTTAATCTGTGATGATGAAAGATAGTTTTCATCCACAAATCGGGAATATGCCTCATCAGCCTTCCAGGGAGGCATGATTTTGTTAGAAGTGACGTATCTTATTGTCGAAGCCCAGTTTTTTACTTGTTCGTAATTAGTAAGAGCCATTGGGCCAATTTCGCCTTGTCGATGACAGGTGGTACAATGATTAAAAATAATGGATGCAACATCTTTTGAAAAAGTAGGCTGGGCTGATCCTGAATTTAAAGCCTGAACCATTAGACAAACAACCGTTATTATTCTTATCATTTTTGGATATTAATTATTTAGTGAATCATTAAAATTTATAAAACATCCGATAGGCTGGG
This sequence comes from Saprospiraceae bacterium, assembly GCA_016722285.1. Classification (GTDB taxonomy): domain Bacteria; phylum Bacteroidota; class Bacteroidia; order Chitinophagales; family Saprospiraceae; genus OLB9. The sequence goes on along the minus strand of JADKGI010000009.1, from coordinate 176,679 downwards.
TTGCTTTAATGGCAGGTTCTTCACCTATTATTGCTGCCTGTAAAGCATCACTTAGGTAGTTTTGACGGATAACCTGCCTTCTTTTACTTGGTTGATAAAACAAATCATTGATAGCTCCTCTGTAAATTATTTCCTCCTTATCTTCATTATAAACGATTACTTCAGGCAAAACAGTTGCTTCAAATTTTTTAACCTGGGTTTTAAAATAATCCGTTTTAGTAGAAAATTTAATTCCGTACTTTGATTTGAATGACTCTATTCCTTTCTTTTTAGACGAGAAATTTGGGAATAAGCCTAAAAACCCAACCGTTTGACCGTACTTTTCATAAATATTATTTATTTCCGGTGCTTGTTCCTGACAAATCCTGCATTCATCAAGTAAAAAAAGATACACAGTGATGCTGTCCCTGCTGTACAGATGTTGACAAAAAAGGATTATAAAAGTAAAAGCAAATAACCTCTGTTTCAATTGTTAATGTTAGTAATATGAATATTTAATTTCCTACAAATGTAGGTATATTTTTAGTAAACTCATGCAATTTAATTAGCTCTTGATTGATTTGAAAATGTTGGCACAGGATCATGTCGGTAATAATTTATTTATTAATCCTTTCATTTTTTTGGAAATAGAAAAAACGCACTATTTTTGCACCCTGAAATTACAGCCCGGGTGCTGAAATTGGTAGACAGGCATGTTTGAGGGGCATGTGTTCGTTAGGACGTGCGGGTTCAAGTCCCGCTCCGGGCACCATTAGGATAAAGCTCTTAGCATAGATGATGTTAAAGGTAATTTCAACTTATCCTGCAGAACTTATCAGACAGTTCTATAATATTTATCAGAAATCTGATTTTAATACTTATCATTATTAGAATAAGATTAGTTTATCGTCTTATAGTTACATGCAGCTGGTTTCATGCAGAATGTGTCCTGAAATTCATCTTGCAGCTTCTGGTAGTAAAGCAATATATCCACCACTTCAGGTAGTAATAAGGCTATTTCCATCATGCATTTTTATATTACATACTTTGAGACACAGGTTTAATATGCTCGTTTAGCCTACCATTAAATCCAGAAAAACGCCTAAAGGAGTGCCCTATCTGAATTAATTTGCCTACTGTTGAGAATATGATTCCCTTACTTCCACCAACAAATATTCAATTTTCTTTATTGATCTTTTCTAAAATTTCCCCCAATACCATTCAACAATTAAAATTGACTTTTTTATTCAAAAGTGTTTTAAAATCCGAGAATAAATCAACAGTTTAGAATTAAAAGTAATTTCTATCTTTGAATTTTCAAATTGTACCTTTATGAACAGAAATATCAGTTCTCTATATAAAATGGCCGGGGCTAAACATAGAAATATCATTGGCTTGATGTCCGGTACTTCATTGGACGGGCTTGATCTGGCGTATTGCAAAATATGGGGGCATGGCTTGGAAACAAAAGTCGAAATTCTGGCTTTTGAAACCATAGATTACTCTGAAGACACAAAAGAAAAGATACGAAAAATATTTGCCAAAGAGAATATCAATTTTCCTTACCTTTCCATGCTAAATGAGTGGATCGGATCGCTACATGGAAATATGGTGAAAATATTTATGGCAAATCACAAAATTGATGCATCTCAGGTGGATGTGATAGCCAGTCATGGGCAAACTGTCATGCATTCTCCAAAACATCAGCATCGCATTTTAGAATTTCCGAATGCAACACTCCAAATTGGAGATGGGGACCATATTGCCATGAATACGGGAATAATTACTATAAGTGATTTCAGGCAGAAACATCTCGCCGCCGGTGGAGAAGGTGCGCCACTTGCAGTGTATGGTGACTATCTGATCTTCTCTGAGTCAGGTGAAGATCGTATTATGCTCAATATGGAGGCATTGGAAATTTTACATTTTTGCCTGGTGACGGTGCTGCTTCCAGAGTATTTGTTTACTGACACCGGTGCCGCAACACTCTTATGGATGCATTTATGAAAAACAAATACAATCGACCTTATGATTATAACGCTGAATTAGCTAAGAAAGGAAGTATAAATCACCAACTTCTGACTGCCCTTAAGAATCATTATTTTTTCAAACTTGATTTTCCAAAAACAACGGGACCAGAAGTGTTTAATATGAAATTTGTAGAGGAGACAATTGTGCTATGCGGTCTGTCCAATACTTCCGACCAGGACATTATGGCCACTCTAAATTACTTAAGTGCTGTTACCATTACCGATGCCATAAGAACAGTAATTGCTAATCAGTATTTTCACATTTACATGAGTGGGGGTGGCGCACATAATCCTCTCCTTGTCAAAACAATGCAGGAACTATTACCAGACTGCACATTTGATCTGAGTGACAAATTAGGCATAATGGGAGATGCCAAAGAAGCAGTCCTTTTTGCAGTACTCGCTAATGAGACAATTGCTGGAAATCCTATAGACTTTGGTGTGCGGCAAGGTGTGCCTGGAGTATGCATGGGTAAGATTTCACTCCCTCAATAACATTCTTAATTGAAATGATTTTATGATATTTGGCAGATTCAGACATCTCATGTTAATGTTTAACAGCAATAATACTTATATTTTAAGAATCAATGTTTTGGAATTATTTTATTCCGGTTAATAATATTTCATTAGTAGATTAAACTAAATAGTTGCAATAGTTTGGAATTAATATTATACATTTGCATTTTTATTAAAATGTAATTGTAAAATTGATTATTTAGGACACAATTAATGTATTTTTTTTTTTAATAACCACTTAAATCATTAAAACATGTTTAAATTAATTCCTTTGGCCTTATGCCTGTTGTTGTTTTCATGCAAAAATGCAAAAACCGATGATGCCGCCGCCATGCCGGAAACTCCAGCCACAGTGGCTCCCGCAGAAATTACAGATGCCAAATATATTGACGTAGGAAAAGCTGGAATTAATGCTTTGTCTGCCGGAGATGTTGCAAAATGGATGGAAAGTTATGCCGATAATGCGATATATCGGTTTAATAACGGTGATAGTATTGTTGGAAAACCAGCAATAACAGAATACTGGACAAATAGAAGGACTAAGGTTATGGATTCTATCAGCTTTGCTTATGATATCTGGCTTCCTGTAAAAGTAAATACACCGGCAAATGAGATGCAGGCTCCGGGAGTATGGCTACTGGGTTGGTATCAAGTGACAGCAAAATATAAAACAGGCAAATCTATGACGCAATGGGTTCACACTGATTTGCACTTTGATGCCAGTGACAAAATAGATATAGTGATTCAATATCTTGATAGAACGCCTATAGCGGCAGCCATGGCAAAATAACAATTACGTTTTTTATAGATGTAATTGTTTAGATATTATAAATTGAATAAAGGTTGCTAATCTCTATTTAACAGAGGTAAGCAACCTTTATTTTATTTCAAGTTTATTAGCTGCAACAACTATCGGAACAGCATGCTTGAGATGCTTTTTCACCATATACAGTGATGCTGAATATGATCTCTTTATTATCAAGATAAGCTTTCAGATCTTCAACGTTGAGATATTGTTCGAGAATGTCCACCGGTACGATTATGGCTTTTTCTTTTTGGATCTTGATATTTTTAAAACCTGTTTCTTCCAGCATTTTTAGATATTCGCTCTTAAGGATAGCACCTGCCACACATCCGGCATACATTTCAGCTGCCGATTGTAAGCCTTCTGGCAATGTTCCTTTCAGTACAATATCAGAAATACTAAAGTGTCCTCCTTCCTTCATGACTCTGAACATCTCAGAAAAGGCTTTTTTCTTATCAGGAACAAGATTCAACACACAATTGCTCACAATTACATCAATACTGGAAGCGTTTACGGGTAAATCTTCGATATCACCGGCCCTAAATTCAACATTGTGATACCCTAACTTCTCCAAATTTTGTCTTGCTTTATTGATCATAGCGTCGGTAAAATCAACTCCGATAACCTTACCTTCCGGTCCTGTAAGACTTCTAGCGACAAATGCATCATTTCCGGCACCACTTCCTAGATCAAGCACGACATTTCCTTTCTCAATTAGAGCAAATTCAGTGGGAAGACCACAGCCGAGTCCAAGATCGGCCTCCGGATTGTATCCTTCCAGTTTGTCGTAGGCGTCACTCATGATGTTATACACCTCAGAAGAACACCCTCCGGCACCACAGCATGAAGACAAATTTACAGATTTTTCCTGTAATGCAATTTCAGAATACTTTTGCATAACAGTATCCTTAATTTCCTGATTCGATTTCATAAGTTATTTAAATGTTTATAGTGAAAAAAATATTCCAATGTGTTCAGCAGCATTTATCCAAATTAAATTTGAATCCTAAATAGTTACTCAGCATTTTTAACGCTTCAGCATTGACACAGTAGCAAATAGAGGTGCCTTCAATACTCCCTTTTATCAACCCTGCTTCTTTAAGCTCTTTGAGATGCTGTGAAACTGTTGGTTGAGATAGAGGTAGTTCATTGACAATATCACCACAAATACATGCAGATGTTTTTACCAGATACTCCATGATTGCAATACGGGCAGGATGCCCCAGAGCTTTTGCTATTGAGGCTATTCTGTTCTGTTCGTCCGTAAAATGCTCAGTTTTTGTTGCACCCATAATAATAGTTTTAAATTATATATTGCAATATTACGATAATAAATTTAACTTGTCAATACTTTGCACCATTTTTCTTAAAAAAATTATTATGCGTTTAAATTTATGAGTCCGCTTAAAAAAGGCAAAAACAAAGAATTTCATAAGGTCTCTAAGTCTCAAAGGTTCACAAAGGATTGAATATCAATTTATAAAATTTGTTATTCTTTGCGACTCTTAGTGTTTTTGTTCCTTTGTGGCAAAAATAAACTTTTCGGAGTAATCTCAATTTATTTTAATTTTAAAGGTCACGTGGACTACCCATAATTTAATCATAATGGTTTGTGATGTTTGCACCATGAGGATCTCATCTGAATAAATTAGATTAACAAATTTAAGAAAACATCCTATAAAGCAAAAAATACCAAGGTTAACATAGCTTAACTTGAAATACAAATGAAATATTTTTACTCCATTTGTTATAAAATTATATTAAAAAATCAGGTAATATCAAAATAAAGTGTTAATTATTTGTATAAGACTGAATGATTACCTTATTTTGCGGCATAATTCAGAAAACATTATTTAAAATGTCACAAATCGCAGAAAAAGTAAAAAAAATTATCATCGACAAATTAGGTGTTGATGAGTCAGAAGTAACGAACGAAGCCAGCTTCACAAATGATCTTGGAGCAGATTCATTGGACACCGTTGAGCTTATTATGGAGTTTGAAAAAGAATTTGATGTGTCAATACCTGATGATCAGGCTGAAAAAATCCAAACCGTAGGTCAGGCAGTAGAGTTTCTCGAAGCGAGCAAAGCATAAGGATTAATTCAAAAAGAAAAGGAAGTCCACAAAAGCATATGTTTTTGTGGATTTTTTTTTATATGGCAAAAGGTTATTTTATTAAATAAAAAATATAGATTTTTGCCATGAACTTACAAATCTTAATATGAGACGAGTTGTAATAACAGGAATAGGAGCTCTTACACCCATTGGAAACACATATTCTAATTATATTGAAGGCTTAAAAACTGGAATTAGCGGCGCAGGCCCTATTACAAAATTTGATGCGTCATTATTCAAAGTAAAATTTGCCTGTGAGCTTAAGAATTTTGATGTCGAAAAATATATGAATAGAAAAGAAGCCAGAAGGCTCGATCCTTTTGCACAATATGCTATGATCGTTGCTGATGAAGCCGTCCTTCATTCCGGGCTTGATTTAGAAAAAATCGACCTGGACAGAACAGGTGTCATATGGGGTACAGGAATTGGCGGCTTTGAAACCATTGAACACGATATAACGGAGGCTGCCCATTGGACAGGTGATCCGAGGTACAGCCCGTTTCTTATTCCAAAATTGATAGGAGATATAGCTCCGGGTCATATTTCCATAAAATACGGTTTCCGGGGAATTAATTACGGAACTGTTTCAGCTTGCGCCTCTTCGACGCATTCTATTATTGCATCCTTTGATTATATCAGGATGGGTAGAGCCGATATCATGGTAACAGGAGGATCAGAAGCGGCGATTACCAAAGCAAGTGTTGGTGGATTTTCAGCTATGAAGGCTATGTCTGAGCGCAATGACGATCCGGATACAGCCAGTCGGCCATTTGATAAAGATAGAGATGGCTTCGTACTCGGTGAAGGTGCAGGTTGTGTCATACTGGAAGAGCTGGATCACGCCAGAAAACGAGGAGCTACAATCTATGGTGAAGTAATCGGAGCAGGCATGACGGCAGATGCCTATCACATGACAGCCCCGCATCCGGAAGGATTAGGTGCCCGTAATGTGATGAGCCTTGCCATTAAAGATGCAGGTATCCATGCATCGGATATCGGTTATGTAAATGTACATGGCACATCAACTCCATTGGGAGATATTGCTGAAACAAAGGCTATCCAGGCAGTTTTTGGTGATTCAGCTTACAATCTGAATATCAGTAGCACCAAATCCATGACCGGGCATCTTTTAGGTGGTGCCGGTGCAATTGAAGCAATTGCTTGTGTTGTTGCAATAAATGAAGGGTTTATACCCCCCACTATTAATCATTTTACGGATGACCCTGAATTTGATAATAAATTAAATTTTACCTTTAATACTGCACAGGAAAAGAAAATCGATTTTGCGCTGAGCAATACATTTGGATTTGGTGGTCATAATGCATCCTTAATAGTTAAACGATTTAAAGATTAGCTTTGGACATAGTACGCCGAATTTACAATCTGTATTTCTCAGAAGATAAAGATCTCACAATGCGACTGAGACCTATACTTGGCTTTACACCGGCGAGACTAAGTTTGTTTAAAACAGCATTCTACCATAAATCGATGACAAATGAGACTCCAGGCAAGCCCACAAATGAAAGATTGGAGTATTTGGGAGATGCTATTTTGTCCACTATCGTAGCCGAATATCTTTTTAAAAAATACCCTAACAAGGACGAGGGATTTCTTACCAAAATGAGATCCAAAATTGTAAAGCGGCAGACGTTGAATGAAATTGCCGATAGCATGGGACTTGATGTCATTCTTTCTGAATATAGTATGGGCAAAATGAGTAGTGCTATGCTTGGTAATGCTCTGGAAGCCTTGGTTGGAGCGATTTACATTGAGTTTGGTTATGAAAAAACTAAAAATTATGTAATCAGGAATATTTTAATGAAGTATCTCGATATCATTAATCTTGAGACTAAAGATGACAACCACAAATCACAGCTCCTTGAATGGTGTCAAAAAAATGGCATGGAAGTTAATTTTGTTACTCTTGCTAAATTTAAGATGGATAAAAGAGATTGTTTTAAGGTGGGTGTTATCATTGATGGTCAGGAAATTTCAACAGCTGAGGACTTTAACAAGAAATCAGCTGAACAAACTGCTGCAAGTAAAGCCATTACAAAACTTGATATTCATCCAGTAATTACTTGATAATGCATGGATTCTATCACCCAGATAGTACTTGGTGCGGCGGTAGCAGAAGCATGTCTGGGCAAAAAAATAGGTAACAGAGCAATGGTTTGGGGTGCTATTGCCGGAACAATACCGGATCTGGATGTCCTTTCAAATATTTTTATGTCTCCGATTGATGGGCTTTCCTTTCACATAGGTCCGGCTCATTCTGCCTTTAATCTCTTGATTTTATCCTTTGTATTGGCCTGGCTTGTTCATACAATATATCAGCTGCCTTATCATAAGTAGTTTGGAATCATACGTTGAGGGCTGTTATCTGGTGGAATTGGAATGACCATTTTATTTATTGGAGGTATTTCGTATTATAAAGGAGCTATTTGTATTATTTTTATGGCACTCTCTGTGTTATTGATATATAATAGATATACGCGTAATAAATATGATTCTCCGGATGCAACTTATGTAGATTGGGTATGCTAATTCGCACTTGGTCTGGTCACCTACCCTATTTTGGATTGTTTCATTAATTATGGTACCCGGATTTTGCTTTCTTTTTCATATCAGCGAGTTGCATTCAACAATATTTCTGTGGTGGATGGATTGTACACAGTACCTTTTATGATTTGTTTGATATGTGCCATGTTTTATGATAAAAAATCCAATCGCAGAGTTTGGCTAAACAGGACAGGACTGATAGAAAGTTGCTTTTATATGGCTTTTACAGTTTACGGCTAATCAGGAATTAACGCAATTTTGAAAATACATTCAGCAAAGAAAAAAAATAGATTCATCGAGATTTAAAACTACTCCAACTAAGCTGAAAAACATACTCTGAAGTGGTTAGCCGAAACTGACAGTTCTTATTATGATGGAATGTATTCATTTTTCGATTCAGAAAAATCATTTACGCTAATCTAACTGGATAAAACAAGTCCTGAATTTATTGAAAATTCAATGGTAACTCTAATATAAAGTTTTGTTGCTTACCCTAATTTGGGGATTAATGCACTAATTTGAATTATCCAAAAATAAAATTAATGTGTCTGTCAGATTATCACACATAGAAATGAAACTTAAAAATTCAAATGCTTTCTCAGCTCAATTAGGTTAAAGACAGACATGTGACATAATTAAATAATATTTTGTCCTATATTTGAATATTAAATTACTTTATCTATCTTTATGATGAGTAATTAATGCCGCAGTCTAAGTGTACTTTAAACAAAATAAAATTTGTATTGCAGGTTTAATAATCTGCTGTACCAGTATATTATTTCCTCATTATGGAGTTGCAAATACTTTCAAAAAATTGCCTCAAATAAAATACATCTACCCTCAGGAGAATCAGGTCGTTTATTTCCAAAATCTTCAACTCAACTGGCAGAATATCCAAGGCAAGTCAAATCAGCGACTTCAGATTTCATGCTCTAAAAATTTTGAGATTATGTTCATGGATACTATATTGAATGATCATTTATTTACAATAAAAAGTCTCAAAGAAAATAAAGAATATTATTGGCGCATTCTAAATGAATCAGAGAAGATCGGGAAACAAAACTACAACGATTATAGTTTTTTTAAAACAACATCGCTCTTATTACAATATGAAAAGAATACATCAGGATTAAATCTGATACCGACGTATGCCGGAGATCAGCAATTATTGCTAATTGATAATCCATTGTGCAAAAACTACTCTATTACAATTGTCAATATTGAAGAAAAAATAAGAAAAATTGACAGAACTACGTCTTCAGCTTCTCAATGGATTCCAACTTACAAACTTCCGAAAGGAAATTATATATTAAGGATACATATTCCGGAACAGGAATACAATAATATCAGCGAGATAATGTTAACCCAGAACGAATAGGATGGATCCATTATTTTCAGATCTTCTGGCTGAAGCTGTGATTGACAAAAAAAGTAATGAGCTATTTTTAAAGCAGATCAGCACACAAAAAGAAGAAAACATTCTCCCTCTAATTTCAGATATACACCATAGAGTTTTCAGCGAAACAGATTGTTTGACATGTGCTAATTGCTGTAAAACCACACCTCCGTTGGTAATACAGGAAGATGTGTTCAGAATATCCCGCTATCTTGGTATCTCAGCTAAAAATTTTATAAAAACATTTGTAATTGTAGATTTCAATGGAGAAATGATCTTAAAAAATGTTCCTTGTACATTTCTCAACAATCAGAATGCCTGTACTATCTATGAAGTCAGGCCAGAAGCATGTCGAAGATACCCGCATACCAATGAAAAAGGATATGCAAAAAGGAAATCTCTCAACCTTGCAAATACACTAATATGTCCTGCTGCTTTAAAAATATTGCGTGAACTTAAAAAAGCACTACCTTTGACTTCATGATTTATTCTTTTAATGGATACATACCCGTCATTAATGAGTCGTCATTTGTTCATCCTCAGGCTACGGTTACAGGCAATGTAATAATAGGTAAGAATGTGTATATTGGTCCGGGTGCTGCAATAAGAGGAGACTGGGGTGAAATCATCATTGAAGATGGATGCAACGTACAGGAAAACTGTACCATTCATATGTTTCCAGGTAAAAAAGTAATATTGCATGCAGCTGCCCATATAGGACATGGAGCGATCATACATGGCGCTATAATAGGTAGAAATAGCCTTATTGGTATGAACAGTGTGGTCATGGATGAAGTGGAAATCGGTGAAGAATGTATTTTGGGTGCATTGACTTTTATAAAAGCAGCAGAAAAATTTCCCCGAAGGTCATTGATTGTAGGCAATCCGGCCACAATCATTAAAGAAGTATCCGATGAAATGATAAAATGGAAGTCCGAAGGCACCAGGTTATATCAACGGCTACCTGGTGAATGTATGGAAACTCTGAAGCCATGCGAGCCACTTAGGAAAATACCTGATGACAGGCCGCAGCAGGATGAATTATATTCCTATTTCAAACAGAAATGACGACCTGATTTCGACAATAAATTAAAAATTATATGTCAATTTCCCCTTTACAGAGAAAGGAGCACCAGGTGTAAAGTGAATTTCATTTACAGATTTACTCTCGTTTTTTAAGCTCGATTCTGTGGCAAATTGTGTTTCGTTCCAATCTGTATTCAATACATTATTGATTTCTAAACCGACCATGATTTTCCTAAACGAATAATTGATATTAAAATCAATGACCTTATAACCTTTGGCAATGATGGAATTATCAATATTGGCTGGACGATCAGCAACATATCTGTATCTCAATCCACCTGAAATAGATTTTACAGGATTAAATGATAAGCCTCCTGTATTAGTAAGTGTGGGTGCTAAAGGGATATAATTTGAACCTTCAGCTTCATCTACCATTCGGGGATTGGCCATATTCAAATCAGAATAAATAAATAACCAATGGGTCGGCTGGTAGCGGATCCCAAAGTCAACACCTGCACGACGTGTTCTACCACCAGGTTCTACAATGCCTTCATCACCCACATAGACAAACTCCTGATCCAAATACAGATACCAAACAGCTGCGTTGATGATCATACTCTTATAAGGCTTGAAGATTCCACCAAAATCAACCCCATATGCAGTGGGAAGAATTTGCTGTGCCTGATTTTCGGTTACAACTCTTGTATCATTAGAATGAAATCCCTTTCCAAATTTTGCAAACAATTGTGTACTCTGGTTTAAGGTAAACTGGATATTGATCTTTGGACTAATGACAGTTTTGTCGTTGTGTTTCAATACATACAGAGTACTCAGATTATTTTCATAACTGAATTTAAAATAATCAGCTCTGACACCAGTATTTAGCATCAAATTCCCGCAGGTCAATGTAACTTCAGCGTGACCAAATAAATTAGTTTCATCAACCTGGCCAAAGGCCAACCGCTGCAAAGTTGTTTTACGATTGAGGGTATGAGACAATTCTACATTATTGACATCATCATATCGCAGACCGGTTCCACCTTTGAAAAGCAAATCATAGTTATGAATATTTTTTATTTTATAATTAAGTTCCGTATCGAAACCATAAATATTTCTTTTTTCTTTCTGCCTTATCTGGTCACCATTTATAGTATCATTTAAAAAGAAAGTAAAATTTGAATAAAGCAGAAAATCATAGGCCGTAAAAAATGCTCTGGTTTTGATAAATTGGTTATTGTTGATAAACTTTGTATAATTAAGTACCAGGTTTGTTCTCGAAGTATTTCCTCCTTCTGTATCATCCACTGAGCCAAAACGACCAATAGATCCGTTTGCTACAGCACGCTCCGGCACTTGGCCGGATGCATTCCAACGACTGAAGAATCTTGAACCCCATAATGACAGTTTATCATTATTACTCATCCGTTTTGTATATTTAGCAAAAATATTAAACCTGTTGAATTCCTGAGAAGATGTAAATGGGCCATCAGTGAGATTGTACTCAGTAGCTACATAAGCTGATTCAGATGGGGACGAAACAAGATTATATAACCCGGCAATACGACGTGTATTAAAACTACCATACTCTGAAGAAAAAAAAGAATTTGCCGGTCTATCTTTGGTTTTTAAGGATACATAGCCTGCTGTTGCCAGATTACCCTTGTCTGCATCATAAGGTCCCTTACCGTAATTGATCTGATCAATGATTTCCGGCATAATAAAGTGCAAATCAGCATATCCCTGACCGTGTGCATGCGAAATCATATTTACCGGAAGTCCATCGATAGAAATGTTTATATCAGTACCATGATCAATATCAAATCCGCGAAGAAATATTTGTTCTGCTTTGCCTCCACCTGCATGTTGGCCGATAATGAGTCCAGGCACTCGACGAAGCAATTCCTGAGAATTATTTACTGGATTGGTAAGAACATCTATTTTTGATATAGTACTAAGTGCTTGATTATCAGGCATTATTACCACCTGATCAAGACCTATTCTCTTTTCTTCCAATACTGATATAATGTTGCCTTCAAAATTACCAGAATTGATTACCATGCTACTCGATTCATATGACAAGTGGGATATAAGAATCGAATCTCCGATATGTACATTGGTTAAGTAATATCTGCCTTTATCATCGCTATGGGTATGCAGATTATATTTTAGCACGATAATATTGGCATATTCTATGGCATTTCCATCTTTATCTCTTAGTATGCCCGTTACAGATTGAGCTGTAGAAAGCGTACTTATCATAAGTAATAAAAGGAAGTATAAGTTTTTCAAAGGATTCAATAATTTAAATGGTCAAAAAATTAACAATAACTCATTCGTTATATTCATATACGTGGATGATTGAATAATTGGATTTAAATATTTATAAAATAAGAGACTGCCTGCTTTACCAGACAGCCTCTTTGTAATAATAACTAATTAATTAAAGGGACTCCAGAACCTCAATACTGACTAGATTTTAATTACTTTCATAGATTTTCTATATACTTCATTTCCAGCTTGTATGAAGTAAACGCCTGACGCAAATGTTGTCATATCTATTGTCAATTCAGGATCTGATATTATTTTTGATACCATCAGTTTACCGGAAATATCCCTGATCTGGACAATACTGTTTTGATACAAGGCCCTGCTTCCCTCATACTTGATTTTGATCATATTGGATACAGGATTGGGAAAAACATCGATCATAAAAGTCTCATTCCCTACTTCCACCACAGCACTTTGAAATGCACATTCAGGTTTCTTTGTAATTTGACCTCTTATTTCTCCGTTTGGATTTTTTGTTGTATGAACATTTACATACGATGTGCCGGATTGAATTTGATTGGCAAGTGATGCTGTAAATGCATCCGTATAATAGAAAAACGCGCCATTTTTTAACCATTTATCTCCAAAATCAAATACCACAGGCCCTGAAGAACCGATAGGCCCATTGTGAATATGGGCACTTTGGAATGGTGTGCTTAATTCACTGGCTACGACCATCATATGAGCTTCGTCATAATCCCGGTTAAATGCAAACATTCCTGAACCACTTGCATTTCCGGCATTTGTGACAGGTGGCGTTTGTTGTTGCGGGCATAGATCATAGGAATATCCATCTCTTGCAATCCTGTATATTTGTCCTCGTACCTCTCCAGCAGGATATGTTGGTGAATGAACATTAAAATATAAGCTGCCAGACAAGAAATCACTCAATAAATCTTTTGTTACCACAACAGAATCACCGGATATGCTATGACCACTTATTCCTTTTGAAAGGTCAACTACTACTCCTCCGGCAACACCTAAGTTTCCTTTATGTATGTGTGCAGCAGTTATCGTTGATACCGGATTGTCTATTAAAATACGATAGCTGAGTCTGTCCAGAGTTGAAGTCACAAATCCCATGGAAAGTGCAAGTGTATTATTATCTACTCGTGGTACTTCCTGATCATATGTCATCCATGCATCAAAATGGAGACCTTTTATACCGGATACTTGACCTCTTATTTCTCCTCCCGGAAATGCATCTGTATGTATATTAATATATATATTTCCGGCTCTCAGGTCTTGAATGTAAGCACCTGGATTAAATTTTACCATTATCGTATTTCCGATAAGAAATGGTTTTAAATCTTCAATGACAGCACCCGATACACCGGGAGCCCCTTTGTGAAAATGTATTCCTGTGATTGGGCCTGTGAGTTTTGTGGCAAGTAGATTTATTTCCAAAATGTTGGTATTGGCTGTATATATCACGCTTGCAAGCCCTTTACCAGTTGTATTTACAGCTGGAACTTCATTCGTACCATTAAGTTCAGCACCAAATGATTCAGCAGCCTCCAGCGATAATTGGCCCCTCAATTCACCAGCAGGGATATTTGTTGTGTGCACATTTATATAGAAATCGCCATCTATAAATGCGGCTACATCATCCTTAGTGACTGCAAAAGTACTGGTAATCCTTCCTTGTTTATATTAACTGGTTAGATCAAATTTTACCGGTCCATTTACCCCTGCTTTACCTGAGTGTATGTGAACACCCTGAAAGCCAATGAAGAAAATTGGCTACAGTCATATTTACTGTGGCTTCAGAATATGTATCATTAAAAGTAACAGTGGTAACACCTATTGCATCAGTAGTTCTACATGGCACTTCATTGCCTCCATTCATTCTGGCTGAAATAAGAATATTCTGCCACAAAACTTAGGATCAAAAATGGCTACATTAGGCTGTTTTACAATGGGTTGTCCACTACAGGCACCAGTACCACTATGAGGCATAGCGAGATAAGGAAAAGCTGTACTGAATGCTTTATCATTTTTTTCTACACCTGTAGAATATGTCAAAACATTCAATAATTGCTTTGTCACAGGGCTAGCAGATGTAGCAGGATTATAATCATCATACCAAAGTCCTATTGCTGCCAGTACTACTCCGGCTACTGCCTGTAATTCTATTCTGGTAACATCATCTTCTAATCTTCGGCCATTCGGAAATCCATCCATATTAGGTATAAATTCCAGATTTTTTGTAGTGTTGAACGGTGCAACAGTCAGCCCGAATGGCAGCAGCCTGTATCAATCCCAATGAACTAAAATTAGGATCATTCCTTTGTGTTGGCGGTACTGCCATATTGAGCCTTAACATGTCACCACCGTTAGGAAGAAAGTTATTGACAAATGGTTTTCCGGCAGCCAACGGATTACCCCCTTTACCGGTGGCTAACTGATAAGGAATCACATTGGGTACCCCTGTATGGAAAGCAGGCCATAAATCAACTGATCTGGGTTTGCCAGGCCCGGGCAGTAAAAGCGTTCCAAATACAGCATCATCTAATGCCGAACCTGCCAGAGCTGCATTTCCTTTCAAACCGTATAAACCATTGGCCCCATTTGTAAAATCAAATGAACCAAGCGATTTTTCTGGATACGAAGTGGCCTGAAAGCAGACACTGCACCGCCAAAAAAATCATCATCCATGTATAATGCCAATTCGGGATTGAAAAAGTATTGATCAAGTGTTGTGTCTGCCATTTCATCATATGGTGTAATACTATTCCAGTAATCTTTAACCCCAATAGGAATAACCGCTTCATTGGTCAGTGGCATACCTAATCTCGATACCTGTATCCAGTTACCAGAATAGGTTGGTTCGCTTGTTTTACTGAGTGTGGTAACTGCCTGACGGCTTGCTGAAGCCCAAACACCAATGACATAATCCGGGTCAAGTATGGATGTCGGAACAGTCGGAGCACTTGCTTTGCGCAATGTACTGATCGGCACCTGTATAGCGATGGCACTTACATTGTAGCAAGCCAGACCATCCACTGAACTGCCGTTTTGTCTAGGTGAATCGCCTAAGTCAAAAATGCCTCCCAGATCCACAAAGAACGGATCATCTGTTGGTCCTGCAAATACTTTTTCGCCAGTGGATGCCGCAGTGATTGCCCCTTGAAATAAAGCAGCATAAGTGGTATTTAAACCAGCTCCTCCGGATATGGATCTGTCACCAATATTATTGGGAGGTGCGATTCCATTTGCTATGATTGTTTGGAAAGAAACTCCTCTATTGATGCTTCGCTCAAGTTTATAGGTAGTCTTTTGATTTTGTTTGCCAAGTCTAATATTAAAGAAAGTGGTCGGATCTTCATTTGTTACATTGAATGTAAATCTGTAGGTGATCTCATCCCCGGGCTTAGATGCATCATTATCCACGTGTACCTCATATCTTATATTTTTACCAAAAGTATAATAATTGGGACCACCTTGTGGTAATTGCATAGGTACATAGGTAGCAATCAAGGTGACCATATCAGGATTGTCCGGGCTTCTGAATGCATATACATCGACATTGTCAGCCAAAGGATCACTTGAAATCAAAGGTGCCTCTCTATGGCTTGAAGCTAATAAATGATTGCTTAGGATCAGTAAAGAAGCCAGAATAAGTAAATGAATTATATTTTTATGTTTCATAATATTTATATTTTAATGTTATTTATTGTCTTATTTCAGTCCCACCCCACGGCATAGCCATATATGGGAATGTTTTTTGAAACGGTTTATCGTTTTTATCAACCCCGGTTGTAAATGTGAGCACATTTAATAGCTTTGGAGTAACAGGACTTGCAGATGTGCCGGGATTATAATCATCATACCAAAGACCTACAGCTGCAAGTACTACTCCGGCTACTGCCTGTAATTCAATTCTGGTAACATCATCTTCAAGTCTCCTTCCATTAGGAAAACCATCCATATTAGGAATGAATTCCAGATTCTTTGTAGAATTGAAGGGTGCGACTGTCAATCCTATGGCCGCTGCCTGGATCAAACCCAAAGGACTAAAATTCGGATCGTCTCTCGGTGTTGGTGGCACCGCCATATTTAGTCTCAGCATATCTCCACCATTAGGAAGGAAGTTGTTGACAAAAGGCTTTCCTGCTGCAAGAGGATTGCCACCTTTGCCGGTAGCCAATTGGTAAGGAATCACATTTGGCACACCAGTGTGAAAGGCAGGCCATAGATCCACAGATCTGGGTTTTCCGGGACCGGGCAAAAGTAAGGTCCCAAAAACAGCGTCATCAAGGGCCGTGCCCGCTAAAGCAGCATTACCTTTCAAACCATATAGTCCATCCGCTCCATTTGTAAAATCAAATGATCCAAGAGATTTCTGTTGAATGCGAAGTGGGGAAAACGCCGGTACAGCTCCCCCAAACAAATCATCATCCATGTACAAACCCAATTCAGGATTAAAGAAATAATTATCAAGTGTCGTTTCAGTTAACTCATCGTACGGGGTTAACCGGTTCCAGTAGTCTTTATCACCCACAGCTATTACAGCTTCATTTGTTAGCGGCATACCCAGTCTCGAAACCTGAACCCAGTCGCCGGAATGATTGGGAGTTGCTCCATTAGTAAGTGTTTTGATAGCTTGTCTGCTTGCGGATGCCCAAACTCCTATGACATAATTTCCATCCAAAATTGAAGTAGGTACGGTCGTTGTTCCCGCTTTGAGTAGCGTGGAGATAGGTACTTGTATGGCAATGGTGTGAACATTGTATTTCGATAAGCCATCTCTTGGCTTTTCCCCGCCCTGACGAGGTGCATTACCCAAATCAAAATTCCACCCAGGTCAACATAAAAAGGATCATCTACCGGACCTGCAAATACCTTTTCCCCTGTTGAAGAAGTAGTAATCGCAGCTTTAAAAAAAGTCGAATAGGTTGTATTCAAACCTACACCTGATTCTATGGATCGCGTTCCTATGTTTGGAGGAGGAACAATACCATTAGTTACTATGGTTTGAAATGAAACTCCTCTATCTATACTCCTTTCAAGTTTATAAGTTGTTTTCAGGTTTTGTTTTCCAAGCCTGATATTAAAAAAAGTGGTTGGGTCTTCATTGACCTTGTTGAAAGTAAATCTATAAACGATCTCATCTCCCGGCTTTGATGCATCATTGTCTATGTGAATTTCATATCTAATGTTTTCACCAAAACTGTAGTAATTTGGTCCTCCATAGGGCAACTCACCAGGGATGTAATTCGCTATGATGGTGATTGTGTTTGGGTTATCAGGCGATCTGAATGCATAGAGATCCGTGTTGTCAGCCAATGGATCACTGGCTATGAGTGGTGCTTCTCTATGACTTGATCCTATGGCCAGATTTGATACAATAAACAAATTGAACAAAAAGCATAGATTCCTCAACCTGAGCATTCTGTACTTTGGGTGTGAAATTGACTTCATTATTTTAAAATTATAGAAATGTGAACCAAGGATTATGCAGATGCATAAGTCAATGGGTGCCCAATAAGGCTTAATTAAATTATTTAGTAAAGTGTCTTAAATGTCAATAATACATTTAGTAGTAATGCATGTTAAATGTGAAGTGCTATGAGCTCAGGATGTTTGGAATGGGTTGCAGTGGCAGCGACCAAATATTTGCCAACCATGTTTTTGTTTTTCTCAGCGGCATATATTCTGGCTAACATCCTGTTCACATCAATGTTTTCAGGGCGTTTCAGATATTCCTTTTGAGCATATTCCAGAGCTTTGTCATTGTCATTCATCAGATCAAGATAAATGTGTGCATATTCCAGATTCATATTATGGCCAGACTTTTCATCATTTTTCATCATAGCAAATATTTCATTCATTAAAGGATCGATTGCCTGAGTATTTCCCTGCTTTTGATATATCTCTGCCAGTTGAGTATAAAAACTTACTTCAGGTATGATGGCAATAGCATCTTTTGTCATCTTTTCTGCAAGTGCCATGTCGCCTTTCTTCATATAAATTGAACCCAGAGCAGCAATTGCAAAAGGGTAATCCTGTCTTTGTGCAAGTATCTCTTTATAAATAGACTCTGCCTTATCATATTGCCCATACAACTTGTACATATCTGCTAAAGTAAGCATAGCCCAAGCCGTATCCTCATATCCGGGGATACCTGCTTCAACCGCCATCTTCATAGCTTCAAAAGCCTGATCCACTTCACCATGGATTTCCCTTATGTAAGATATTCTGGCATAAGATCTGAGATCAGGCTTCATGGCTATCATGATATCAGCCATTTTCACAGCCTCGCTAGAATTACCAAGCTCAACATTGGCATCTACAAGGACACCAAATATCTGAGGATTATTGGGATTGATAACAATGGCTTTTTGTCCCGTCGACAATGCTCCGCTAAAATCATGATGAGATAATTGAATACCGGCTTTGGTTACCAAGGCCAAAAAGTCCATATCTGTTTTTCGATTTACTATTTAATATTTGGTCGGTCATGTTAAGGGCTGCGTTGTAATAATGCCCGTGTTCGCCTGTGACACGTGCTTCTCTGATAAACAATTGAGCCAAACGGATTTTTGATTCCTGATCATCATCATTTTTCTGAATTGCCAGTTTTAGTTTTTGGTATGAATTCATGACATCATCCCACTCTTTTCCGTTTCGGAGTTTTTCATTTCTATCCAGCAATACAGGAATCTTTGTATTGGAAACCAGATTTGAAGATTTCTCACCACATGATATGAAAAGGAAGCTAATAAATAAGGACAACATCGCTAATCTGAAGTGTACAAATTGGAGTCTCATAAGTGTTGTTTTTAGAGTTGATAAAAAATATAAGGGTTACTTACCCAATCAACTTTACTTACGAGTGGTATTATGAATTTGGATTTATTTTAATAATTTTTTTTTAAAAATAAGTAATATGTGACCATCATTTGTAGAGTATTATATAAGAATCATAATATGCTTAACAGCACTAAGAAGCAGTTGAGCCTTCAGGAAAACATTGTCATCAATTATGTCTTACCTATTAATCGAACAATGGTTTAAAGGCAAATAAATCCAAAAACTTATCCTTACTCGTATATCAACTTGTAACCGAAACAACAAAAACTGATTGAAAGTAAAAAATGAACATTTTTGATTCCTGATTCTATAATTAATACATATCTTTGACAATCATCCGCAAGGAGAACAAAACAATCGTATATTATCATAGAATTACAATCTGTCATATTATCCATCCGAAAGGGCGAGGAGTCAGGGCTCAAATTGTTGTATCAGCATTATTCTGATGCTTTGTATGGTATAATATTGCGCATTCTCAAGCGTCAGGGGGACTCTGAAGAAGTCCTTCAGGCCGTTTTTCTGAAAATTTGGAATAATATAGAATCATATAATGAATCTAAAGCCACCTTGTTTACATGGATGGCCCAAATAGCCCGAAACGCAGCAATTGATAAAAGAAGGTTAAAGTCGTTTGAAATGGACAATAATACTTCGACTTTTAATATGACGGAGAGTGAGTTAAAAACGGATGAACGGTTTTCAGGCATCGATATCAAATCTTTGATAAAAGACATGCCCGAAAAATACAGAATATTAATAGATAAAATGTTTTTGGAAGGATATACACAGCAAGAAATATCTGATGATTTGAATATACCTTTAGGTACTGTTAAGACCAGGCTGAGGGATGCTATAAGTCAACTCAGAGATCAGTTAAAAGATGAAAAACATTTGTTATACATGTTATTTTTAATGTAATTTTAAATTGGACATAAAAAAATATATAGAATCAGGCATTTTGGAGCTTTTTGTGCTCGGGCAGCTTTCTCCTGAAGAAGAGAATGAAGTTCAAGCCATGCAGTCTAAATACATAGAAATTCAAAGAGAAATTCATGAAATCTCTATGGGCCTTGAAAAATATGGAAAACTTAAGGCGATAAAAGCCCCGCCTTCTGTTTCAAAACAGCTTTTTGAAAATCTTCCACTAAAAATGTTTGAACAAAATTCCGATAGTGATATGGGAAACAATCTAAAATCCACATCAAAATCCAGATGGAATTTAATGAGTACATTGTTCGCTTTGATATCGCTTTTGGGCTTCTCTTTGTTCTACATTCAGAAGACTGAAAACGAGAAACAGAAATAAAATTATGAATCAACACTAAGAGCTTGTGACTCACTTTCTAAGGCTCAAAAGAATGAATTTGCCATAATAAATCAGATAAAAAGACCCCATAATAACATTATTGATTTAATTGCCACTCCTGCATATGAGGGTATTTCAGTATATCTGCATTATAATGATGTGGATAAGAAAAATTTTTTACAACTTGTTAATTTACCCGACATAACCAGTGATCAGGTCTTTCAGCTTTGGTCCTTAAAAGCTGGTTCTGATCCGATGCCATTAGATGTTTTTTCAGACAGAAACAAAATTATACCCGTGGCTTACATTGAGAATACTGCCACATATGCCATTACTATCGAGCCTAAAGGTGGAAGTAAGACACCATCCATGGATAAGTTGATTGGTACTTTAGGGATAATTTAATCAGCTATTCTTTATTATTTTTAAAGTATAGATAAATGCTTATTTTATACTTTGTGAAAGGAATTTATATCTACCTTGTTGATTGATACTCAGATAATACTTTTCTATGGAATTCCAAAATCAGCAAATTGATACACTAATATTGCCTTCTTCAGAAACAATTATTTTTGAAAAACTTGACCCCGCTTATAAAAAAATAAGAATTTATATTAATATCATTATTTTCTCAATTTTATTATTACTGTACTTATCAGCAGGAATATTTTTTCGATTCCTCCTTGATTTTCCATGGATATTGCTTTTCAGCATTGGCTGGTCCATCCTTTTCGGCTTATCCACCTTCATGGCAATCAAAAGGTATGATTATGAAGGATTTGCTATCAGAGAAAAAGATATCATGTTTAAATCAGGTATATTTTTCAGATCCACCCTAATCATTCCTTTTAACAGGGTACAACATTGTGAAATCGAACAAGGGCCAATTGACAGATTCTTTAATCTTTCAGAATTATCCTTGTTTACTGCTGGGGGTAGCGGTAGTGATTTGATGATCCCGGGTCTGACTCATGAGAAATCCGCAGCGTTAAAAAATTTCATAACAAAGAGAGTAGCCGTTAGTGATGAAGAAGAGTAATTACGATTTTTCGGAACCGACGAGACAGTCTTATGCTGCCATTATTATGATTCTATTTAAAACCGGATATGTCATAATAAGACAGATTTTTCCTGTAATTGTTATTTTTTTAATCGGGGGATCAAAATATAAAAGTGATTATCTAGTTTGGTTTCTGGTGGCTATTTCTGCCCTGACTATGATTTATTCAATCATTAATTTTTTCAAGACTTACTTTATTATCAAAGGTGATGAACTGGTGCTCCATACCGGAATCTTCAATAAAAAAAATTGTCTATTCCATTTGAGCGTATTCAGACTGTAAATTTCGAGCAAAATATCATGCATCAGTTGTTTTCTGTTCTGAGGATGAAACTGGATACCGCCGGCTCTGAAAAAAATGAATTTGAGTTCCACGCCATTGAGTCTGAAAAAGCCTATGCACTTCGTGATTTGATAATGTCCGGAAAGAAAAATCAGAAAAGTAAAACGGTCAACAGTATAAATGCTGAAAATAAGGTAATATATGAATCCATTCTGGAACTCTCACCTCTCGATCTTTTGAAGGTAGGCTTAACAGAAAACCATATCAGATCAGGTGGTTTGGTATTTCTATTCTTTTTTTGGATATATCAAAACCTCCAGGAAGTAGGCGTAAATGTAGATGATTATTCTCAGGAAATACCGGACTTTCAACCAGGATTATATTCCATTTTGACTTTGATATTTATTCTATTGATTATTTCAATTTTGATTTCACTTGTTCGAACTGTAATAAAAAATTATGACTTAAAATTTTTAAGATCTGCAAAAGGATTTAAAGTAGTGAGTGGGTTATTTACTAAAAAAGAAATTTCAGCACTTGACCACAAAATCCAATACATTTCCTGGTCAGATAATATATTGAAAAAATGGATTGGCTTCAAAGACCTTTTTCTAAATCAGGCTTCAAGCAATGAACTGACTGCTAAACAAAATATTCATATACCAGGGTGTAACACAAATCACATTCATCTTGTTACCACGTCCTTATTTGGTCAAATCGATTTTGACAATATATTTATGCATCCGATTGACAAAAAATATTTTAGTCGCTTTACGCTAATACTCAGCATTATTATTACAATTCTGTCAGGAGTTGCAGCAATAGTTAATTACCAATCCAATATTATTTTTATCATCGGTGCCGGAATATATTTTATCATTACCCGATACTTCAAATTTAGAAAAAAAGCCTATGGATATAATGACGAGCTCATATACATCAAAGGCGGCATTTTTGGAGATAAAGAAGAGGTTCTTCAAATGTTTAAAATTCAGGCATTAAAAATCCATCAAACCCCATATCAGACGAGACACCAACTGGCGGATATCACTCTTCATACAGCTTCAGGAAAAATAAAAATCCCTTATATTTCACTTTCATCTTGCCATTATATGGTAGATTTACTACTGTACAAGGCAGAATCGGACACCAGAAAGTGGATGTAACATTTCCAGAGAGGAGAAGAAATAAATTCAAATGGTTTTTGTCAATCTTAAATTTATAAAGTCTTTCATCTTATCCGGCTGTACAGTTCCAATCAGGACTTTCTTTTTACTTACCAGAACTAATTGAAGCCCTGCCTTACCACTGATGGTACAAGCCCAACCGGATTTCCCATATCTCAAACCCCAACCACCAAATTCAGCCCACGGGTTGTATTCCCTTATATGGTAACTCGTGATTTCTCTCCATGCTAATTTACGCCATGCAAAGTGAAAAGGAAAAAAACGATATTGAACTCCTGATATATCTATACGGGTATAAAGCCTCAATGAAAAAAGAAATACGCTAAGTAGTAAGGCACTCAGCATACTCACATAAAATAAATTAAAATCACTGTATCCAAAATAGAAATAGATCAACCAATTTCCTGCTGCTGCCAATGTAAAAATTAGCAGAGGCCACAATGAATCTATTCTCTGAATTTCATTATAAGTATCCTCTCCCATCAGAATGTTACCTTTTTGACCATCTCTTTTCCGTTGCGGATAAATACAACATCCACAGTTTGTCCGGCTTTGAGTTCAGTAAGGCATTTCATATAAGCCTGCATATCAGGAATATCTTTCTCGCCCATTTTTATGATGATGTCCCCTTTCTCCAGGCCAGCTAAGTTTGCGGGCTTTCCATCCCGCACTCCATCTAGTTTCAATCCTTTACCATCATACAAATAGTCAGGCATGACACCCAAAGTCACATTAAATGCCACACGAGTTTGAGCTTCATCCTTAGTTTTTGTAAAAGGAAGTTTTCCTTTGTTTTCAAGTGTATTTACAACTGTATAGATGTATTCGACTACGTCAGTGATGCCTGTATAATTGATATTCTGGTGATCATCTGTGGGTTTATGGTAGTCACTATGCTGACCTGTGAAAAAAGCCAAAACCGGTATTCCGGCATTATAAAATGAAGCATGATCAGATGGCCCCATGCCGGATAATTCTTTCTTTATACTCAATTTGGAAGTTTTAATTCCATCAATGACAGATTCAAATACAGGCGATGTTCCGATACCACTTACCGCCAACTTTTTATCATTGTTCAGTCTGCCGATCATATCCATATTAACCATATAATTTATTTTACTTTTATCAAGTGATGTTTTGTTTACATAATAGTTTGATCCCCACAATCCCTTTTCTTCACCTGAAAAACAAATAAATAAATAATTTTGATTCTTAAGTCCTGCTTTTTTAATACTTTCAGCCATGTATAATACCCCTGCCACGCCGCTGGCATTATCATCAGCTCCATTGTGAATCGCTTTTTCGCCTACATAAAGAGATCCCTCACTTCCATAACCTAAATGATCATAATGCGCACCAATTATAGCGGTATTCGCTGCTTTATTATCTATATATCCTAAAATATTCTTTCCATATATCGTAATTCCGGTGGAAGTAGTGTCTTCACCATGCGGATTATTACTCTTTTTTCTGCTGAATGTCTGAAAGTAAGAGTTATTATCTCCTGCTTTGGCAAGTCCCAGTTCCGCAAACCTTTTAGATATATATTCTGATGCTTTTCTCTCGCCTTCAGTACCAATTTCTCTTCCCTCCATGTCATCTGAAGACAGAGTAATGATATCAACTGCTATATTTTGTTTTGGCAATTGTATAGGGTAGCTCACCTTGGGGCTACAGGATACCATTAGTAGCTGAAAAATAATTATGTAGTAAAACAAATAGATATGTGATTTCATTTTTTTAATATTTTGGATGTGGCAAAGTTAATATTTTACGGATGCATTTGTATTGATAAAGGTCATTTAATTGACCATTTATATCTATTTGAGAACATGCAAATCATAATACTAAGGAATATATACTTACGTCAATGATATCAATGAAACTGATGAGTTTATCCTTGTTGGTATTTATTAACAATTACTTCAGCTCAAAGTGGATTAGCATCCCATATTTCCTATTTTGAATTCAAATACCTGTTTAACCTTAGTGCCATTTTCTGTTTCAGCCGGTTTCCACTTAGGCATATTCATAATAGTGTCCAGTAACAACTTATCAATTTCAGGATTTGATGAACTGATCAATAGTGTGGCATCTCTGATCACTCCATCTGCATCTACGATAAACTTCAATTTCCCTTGTTGCATCTGCTTTGAATCACTTTCTGAAATCTTATTTATAGCATTTTCTTTTATAAATTTCAACAATTGTTCATAACCTTCGGAATATTCAGCTTCTTTCTCAGGAACTACGGTCGTTGTAAAATTCAAGTTGTGTGTTTCAACTATGTCAGTTACAGAATTCCTGGATTTGTATTTAACATCTATCGTGATTATGGTGCCTATTCTGGCATTATCCAATATACTCAACTGGTCTGTTGAAAGTACATCATTTTTACTTTCAGCTTTTATTATTTCACTGTCAGATGAAGTTGAAATTTCAGCTGAAATATACTCCTTTATCCAATTGACAGGATATCCAGAACAAATGTCAGCAAAGGTCATAGCCCCGATAAGTTTTACTTTTGTTATAGAGTTGGTATTAGCACTATAGATATCATAACTTAAATCCTGAGAAAATCCATAAACCGGAGGTAATAGGAGTAACAAAGAAAAAAAACTTATTTTCATTATAATCAATTTTTGTAAAGGTATGATGATCATTGTATTTAAAGTTAAAATTCATAAAAAATAATTATTAAGAAAACTTAGGAATCAATTGGTAAATATTTATTTCTCCATTAATTCTTTTTGACTTATCTCGCTTTTATAAGAAATCAAACCCACCATCATCACCAATGCAGATAATATGATTACCTGTATTACCAATGAATTATTTACCAGATAAGAAGCCTGCGAAATCGGAATGGATAAAAAGAGCAATATTGTAATTAGCCCTCTTGGTGCTATAAATAGTAGTGGTTTTACTGATAGTTTTACCAACCTCAAAAATACATATCTGATTAGAAAAATACCGGCTGTAATGCAGGCAGCCCAGATGATAGTTTCAGAATTTAACAGTTCTGACGTTTTTATTAGGTATCCAAATAATAAAAAAAACAGAGATCTGATCAAAAATGCAAATTCTGCAGTTAGTTCCTTAAATTTATGTACCTCCTTGTTTAGTATTTCAGGATGAAGCCGTTGTATATATTGATTATGTTTAATCTCATCCAAATTACTTAAGAAAAGCCCGAACAAAAGTATAAAAATCAATGCAGGCAAATGATACTCTTTGGATACTGTATAGATTAGCACTATCATAAGTATAATGGGAACAAATTTTACCGGGTGCTTTATTTTGCTTAATAACAGTGCCAATCCTAATGTCGCAATGAAAGTTATTAGTAATATAACGATCAGCTGTAAGACAAAATATCCAATGGACTGTGTACCGATATTATCATTCAGTGTGATGAAATTAAATAAAATGACACCGAATATATCAGAAAGGCTACTCTCATAGGTTACAAACTCTTTATTATTTGACAGCAAGTTTTGTGCACTTGGTATAGCTATAGCACTGCTTATCACGGCAAAGGGTATAGCATTGGCCAATCCGATTTTAAAAGTGGTGTCGCCCAAATACTGAAATGCAAATGCCAACAAAAAGCTGAGTATAAGTAAAGGCAAAATAGCCATAATCGAAGTCTTTTTGATAGTCGGATATTTGGTTTTGTTTAGTTCCAACTCCAATGAACCTTCTAAGACTATAAGAATAAGCCCAATGGTCCCCAATATCGGCAATATAGGAGTTAAGTCAGGTATGGGAATCGCAACAAGTGTTGCCAGCTGGTTTACTGCCCAACCCAATACCAATAGAAGGATTACAGTTGGTATTTTTGTTTTTGATGAAGTGATATCAAAAATGTATGACAATATAAGTAAAATACAAATTGATATAATTAATGAAGCCATTTTTTCCTTTTAGTATTATTTTATTAGTTCCGTCAATTGTTAATTCAGAAATCTGAATTGTTCCACTAATTAAAAGTAATTATTAAAGACACGGAGTACCAATATTTTATCATTATATTTTTGCTACTTAGCAATAAAAATTAAATTAAGGTTTAATAACGAGAGGTGTGCCATTTATTTGATACCATTACAACGTTTTCAGTACCCTTTTTTAAAAAGATAATAATTAAATCATGATGAAAACATCTATTTAACAACCTAAAAGGCTCTAAGTTGAAATTATATTCCCGGATATAAATATTTTAAGGTATAATTTTCATTTCTATTCCTCCCACAATTATCTAAAAAATAACACAGCATGCCTTTTGTTGTGTTTTGTTAAGAGTATAATTATATTTTCATGTTTGAGTAAAAGTGACAAAATTTTATTTTATTCAAGGCATATTTTGAAATCGTAGCTGTTGGCTACGACGAAAAATATAACGTAGAAGAAATTAAAATTTGCCACATGCAGTCAAATGATGAAATATTAAACATACTCAAAGGTGAACAAATGTAGCACAATTAATTGATCTCTACCCCTTCATCACCAGAGTATTTTGTGATGGCTTTTACTTCAAAATTTGGAGCTTGGGCAATATTAATAATTCTTTCACCTTCATTGTTAAATACCCATGCAAGGTTCTTTCCATCTACCGATGCTTTCAATTCCTTGGGGAAGGGTACGGAAAGCAGGTTTTTGATGCTTGTCTGAGCAGGTCCAGAAATGAAAAAACATAATAATATACAATAAAGATAATATTGAGTCATTATTAATTTATTTGGTTCTTAAACCCAAATTTAAATCAATACCCAAACATTAAGGCATAAAAAAAGCAACTGTAAATTTAAAATTGCAGTTGCTTTTATTCCAAAATTCAAAATAATTTTATCTTTTCAGAGGTACGATACCGGCCATCTCGCTGATGACATTGACCAAATCCGAACCTGCAGGCACAACAAACTTGGTGTTTTCACCCATTGCTTTTTCTACTGCTTCCAGTTTTCTAAGTACTTGAGCATTTCCTACGAAATACTCTTCAGCTGCCTCATTGACCATTTTAATGGCTAAAGCTTCTCCTTCTGCTTTCAAAATGGCTGCTTGTCTTGCGCCTTCTGCTTCCTTTATCTTTGCTCTTTTTTCACCATCTGCCATAGTTTCTCTTGCAGTCGCAAAATCTATTGCTGCTATCTTTTCGTTCTCTGCCTTTACCACCTTATTCATGGTTTCCTGTACATCGTGAGGAGGATCTATTTGTTTCAATTCGGTTCTGATTACTTCAATACCCCAGGTTTTTGTTTCTTCCATCAGCGTTTTATGTAATTCGGAGTTGATTTTTCCACGTTCACTATTGGCGGACCGTAGAGTCAATGTACCTATGATGTTTCTCAGTGTTGTCCGTGCCAGATTGACAATTTGCCACTGATACCGGTTGACATTGTACTGGGAATGTTTGACACTTTCTTCATCGGAGATAACTCTGAAGTAAACCTGAGCATCCACAGTAGCATTCAGGTTGTCATTGGTTATAATTTCCTGTGCTTCTGCATCTACCATCTGTTCGGTCACATTGACCTTATACATTTTATCAATAAAAGGAATGATCCAGTTAAATCCGGGATTTGCAAAACGATTATAATTCCCCAATCTTTCTATCAGCGCTCTTTCAGTAGGCCGCACTATTTCGATACCTTTTATTAATAAAAGAATTAGAATGATTAAAGGATAAAGTATTGGTAGTTGAATAAGATTTGACATTCAGTAATGTATTTTGGTTAGATAAAAAGCCAATTAATTACCTTTTCAAACATAGGTTACCCATGTAAAGTTCAAGTACATATAAATTATGAACCGCCTTACTTTTAATATCGCTTGCAATAATGACATTATTGTGAGCATTTAAATTACCGGCTTCACCTGAACGATAGTGATATGCCAATCAAATTATAATTGATGATTATTATGATTTTTATGATTTTTAAAAAAAATATCAAACATAAATTGTTTCAGATTATTGTTGAAATCTCCTGGAACTTTAGCTTTTGTATAATTTTGATTTAAACAGATTAATTTTGCCACATTATTGACATTAGATCGATCTTTAAATCATACTTTTGACTTCTAAAAAATAGTATTCTTATGATCAGAATTATTAGCGTTATATTATTAACGACATTGATATTTGCATGTTCAGGTACAAAAAATAGTGTATTAAATAAAAGTATATCGCCAGAACTTGACACATTAAAATTTGAAAAGGAAATACATCTGAAAAATGTAAAACAGCTTACTTTCGGCGGAGATAATGCTGAAGCCTACTGGAGTTTTGATAGTAAAAAAGTAGTTTTTCAAGCAAATAATAAAAAATGGGGTACGGAATGTGATCAGATTTACTATTTTGATCTGGAAAACTGGGTAAAGAAAGACGGCCCACCACCATTAATTAGCACGGGCAAAGGAAGAACCACTTGTAGTTTTTTTCTGGCAGGCAATAAAAATATAATTTACGCTTCCACTCATGAATCAATGGAAGCTTGCCCGGAAGTGCCTGAACGAAGGGTGGATGGGAAATATATCTGGCCTGTATATGAAACATTCGATATTTATATGAGTGATTTGAAAGGCCATATTATTAAAAAATTAACCAATACACCTGGATATGATGCAGAAGCGACCGTATCCCCCAAAGGCGATAAAATTGTATTCACTTCGATCAGAAGCGGGGATCTCGAATTGTACACCATGAACATCGACGGATCAGATGTCAGACAGGTTACCAATCAATTGGGTTATGATGGTGGTGCCTTCTTTTCGCCGGATGGCAAAAAACTGATATTCAGAGCATCCAGACCCA
Source organism: Saprospiraceae bacterium (assembly GCA_016722285.1). GTDB lineage: Bacteria > Bacteroidota > Bacteroidia > Chitinophagales > Saprospiraceae > OLB9. The sequence continues at coordinate 146,455 of JADKGI010000009.1, read as the reverse complement.
CATCTGACGAAGATGTCAAAGTATATAAAGAGCTTCTCGCCTTGGGACAGGTTATGCCTACAAGCATGGAACTGTATGTGTGTAATGTGGACGGATCTGACTTGAAACAGCTTACTCATCTCGGCAAAGCAAATTGGGCTCCATACTTTCTTCCCAAAGGAGATAAAGTCATATTTTCTTCAAATCATGCAGCTCCAAGAGGGTACCAATTCAATCTATATACTATAAATCTTGATGGAACAGGATTAGAGCAGATCACCTATGATAAGACTTTTGATTCGTTTCCTATGTTTTCATATGACGGCAAAAAAATCATATTTGCATCCAACAGAAACAATGGAGGTAACCATGATACAAACCTTTTTGTTGCTGATTGGGTAGATTAAAACAGTATTATGATTCACATTACGGGGCAAGACATTTTAGGTTTGGACAGAATATCAAGACTTGGGTTGATCAATAGTATAACGGGACTAAAACCTGCCAATCTGATAGGAACCATAAGTGCGGATGGCCAAACAAATCTCGCCATCATCAGTTCTGTTGTTCATTTAGGCTCCGATCCGCCTTTAATTGGTTTTATCATGCGACCGTTTGTGGGTGAAAGACATACCTTAGAAAATATTATGGCCACCGGAATTTATACTATCAATCATATCAATGAGTCCATTGCTGCAAGAGCACATTTCACCTCTGCGGATTTTCCGAGAAGTATTTCAGAGTTTGACAGATGTAAATTAATACCGCAATATTTAAAAGATTTTGGTGCCCCTTTTGTAGCTGAAAGTAAAGTAAAGATTGGCTTATCATTGGCAGAGACAATAAAAATCAAATTAAATCAAACGATCATGGTAATCGGACGTGTAGAGCATATTATTATGGATGAAGATTATGTGATGGCTGACAACAGCATCGATCTGAATGCTTCTGAAACAATCTGTATTTCAGGTCTTAATACTTACCACAGAGTTGAAAAAATCGCTGAATATCCATTTGCAAATCAAGAAAATACCCCCGATTTTTAAATGAGAGTCAAGACAAAAGAAAAAGATGTAAAACTATCGAACAATGGCTGTAATTTGAAAAACAAGTTGAATTGGAAAGCAAATTTATTATAAAATCATCTCCGAAACTTTAGTTTTATTTATGAGAGTTTTAATCATTCTGGGTTACAGAATATCAATATTTTGTTCTTTTCCGGCATGATATGTATTCCATAGCTCATAAAACTCATGGACAGCTTTGCTGCTATATCCGCATAAAGAATTAAAAAGAAAAACAACGCCAATGTTTTGCTCTTTGTCAAATGCAATCTCGGTTCTGAAGCCATTTACCAATCCTCCATGATAAGCCAATTGATTATTTTTAGTATTTATGAGTCGCCATCCCAAACCATAATGGGTATCTTTTATTCCTGGCCAGTTATTGAAATATCTGTCATCTGATGAAGTATTTATGTATGGTGTGAAAGCAATATTTCTTGCATTAGGTGAGATCACATCCGGTCTGTATCCCATCACTGCTTTCAACCATTTTGCCATGTCACTAAGAGGAGCATTTATACCACCAGCTGATGCAACATTATAATAATGTGGTTTTAGTTCAATGGGTAGATACCCCTTTTTCGACCCGTAATATCTGTGGCCTGTACAAACATTGTCAGCATATCTTACGTCTTCATATGTACAACTCGTGCTGCACATGGATAAAGGAGAAAATAAGTAATAATCCAGTGCTCTTGCATAAGACATCCCCGTGGCAGACTCAACTACTTTTTCGATCAGCCCGTATGCTGCATTCTGATAAGCATAAGCTTTGCCGGTAGAATCCCTGGGGGTCAATTTATTCAGGTATGAAATTATGGTTTCCATATTTTTGTTTTCATCCACCAGATTCGAATATGCATGTTCGGTCAAACCTGTAGAATGGGTCAAAATGTGTCTTACTTTGAGAATATGGTCCTTAGATTTAGCCTGTATTTTTAGTTCAGGAATGTATAAAACCAAGGGATCATCGAGGCCAATAACTTTTTTATCAATCAGTATTGCAGCCAGAATACCGGCAAATCCTTTGGAAACGGATCCCAACCTGAAAATACTCCCTGTGTTGATACTATCTGAAGAATACCTGGATCTGATACCGTAGGTCTTCTCAAAAATGATCTGATCATTTTGCATGACTAAAACGGCAACTCCAGGGCAACCCGTAGAATTAAGATTTCTTTCTATTTGCTGATCAAAAAGTCGGTTAAAGGCTGTATCAACCAATGATTTCTGTGAGGTAAATCCTATAGCTTGAAATGGGAAAGGCAACTTCTTATCACATGTAGTCAAGGTCAAAACAAAAACCAGCAACACGATTATCCACTTTATTTTTCCGCTCATAAGCAAACCCACTTCCTTTGATCCCACAAAAATCAATTATATATTAAAAAAAACGCAAATATATTAAATATTGTTAATAACGAACGTTATATACTTGCAAATGTAGTTTTTATTGCAATACCGAGTATATAACTTTCAAGTGTATTTTTTATTTTATAAGCCAATTTCTTATTTGAAACTAAACAGTAATATCTTATAAACTGAAACTAATACCTTTATAATGAGAATGGTAGAATGATGTTTCTCAAGTTTTTTATTAAAAAAAATTCTTTTACATTTACAATCTGAAAAAACAAATTGAATATGTTATTTATTAAAGTGAGGTGTGAATAATCTCGATCACATAAGCATAAATTTTAATCATAGCCAGGTCATTATTCTTAATATCTGTTTAGGCATTTTGATGTTTGGTGTGGCACTTGATCTCAGGCTTTCTGATTTTTCATATATATTAAGGAATCCAAAACCAGTTTTTGCCGGCTTATTCTCTCAATGGGTATTATTGCCATTGATCAGTATTGCTTTAATTTGGATTATAAGACCAGAATATAGCCTTGCCATGGGTATGTTGCTCATTGCTTCCTGCCCTGGTGGCAATGTTTCTAATTACGCAGTACACCTTTCTGGTGCAAATGCGGCTCTTTCAGTCATTCTAACCACCATCTCTACCCTTTTTTGTGTTGTTTCCACTCCGTTGATTTTTTCATTTACAGCGACATTGTTACCCATCGCTACTGAAAACAGTATTGATTTTGAAATCAGTTTTATCGGTATGGCTCTTACAATTGGTCAGTTGATAATTATTCCCTTAATCCTAGGTCAGCTTTTTATAAAATTTTTCCCAAAAACTACTCAATCTATAAAAAAACCAGTCAGGATGCTCAGTCTGCTTATTTTTATCGGATTTGTCATTTTTGCCATAACAGGAAATCTCGAAAATCTGAAAAAATATGTTGGCCATGTATTTTATATCGTCCTCATTCATAATGGTCTGGCTTTGTTTATGGGCTTTTTCTGGTCAAAAAACCTCATGAAATTGCCATTAAAAGATGCTCAGGCCATATCTATCGAAACCGGAATTCAGAATTCTGGATTAGCCCTTATTCTGATTTTCAATTTTTTCGGAGGCAAAGGAGGAATGGCTCTGATAGCAGCATGGTGGAGCATCTGGCACTTACTCAGTGCGTCGTCTTTAGCATTCTTTTGGAGCAGAAATAGAAATTAATATTAATGCTCGTGGCCGATTATTTGCTTTTGGTCCGGTATGACCACCTCAAAAACAGCATCTTCACTCAATATGACGCACTGGCAGCCTAGTCTTGATTCTAATTTTGGGTTGATCGCTCTATCAATAAAATCTTCTTCTTTATCAGAAATTTCTTCCAGATCATCAGCTCCTTTCATTACATATATATGGCAAGTAGAGCACGCACACACCCCACCGCAATTATGATTAAGATGAACATCAAAGTCTTCAGTGGCTTCTAAAATAGAATAACCTTTTTCAACTCCCTCAGCAATTACTTCGGGTATAGATGTATCTTCAAATCTAAATTTTATAGTCGCCATTAAAAAATTATGTTTAATTAATAAAACTGCCTGATCATTACAAGCAGTCATATTCCAAAACATTAAATCAAGATATTGGTTCAAATTCTTTTGATTGTCCTGTTTTATTCATTGTTTTGCTCTGCTTTACCATCATATTTAAATTTTATCCAAATGAAACTTTTTTGTCTGATACTGCCATTACTCTTTGCTTGTAATATTCATGCTCAAGATTATTTCTATTCAAATTATGCCCCATTTGATACAACAATAATATCACCACAAAAATATTTAGGATATAAAATTGGTGATTTTCATACCAGACACGATCAGGTCATATCTTATTTCAAAAAATTATCTGAACTGTCTCCTTATGCCACTTATATAGAGTATGGAAAAACTTTTGAAGGCCGACCATTATGTATGTTAATCATTTCAAATCCCGAAAATCTCCAAAATCTTGAAAATATAAGAAAACAACATCTTGGACTGATGGTGAAATACGACGATAAATTGGCATCTGAATTACCTGCTATTGTCAACCTGGGATATAATGTCCATGGAAATGAGCCATCAAGTACCGAAGCATCCATGTTAACCGCCTATACATTGTTGGCTTCTCAAAATGAATCTGTAAAGAATTATCTCAAAAACGAGGTTATTTTTATTGACCCTGCTATAAACCCCGATGGCCGTGAAAGGCATACACAATGGGCAAATATGTACCGTTCAGAAACACTGGTATCAGATAATGACGATGTCGAGCACAATGAAAATTGGCCTCGCGGCAGGACTAATCATTATTGGTTTGATCTTAACCGGGACTGGCTGTTGGCAATAAATCCTGAAAGTCGGGGCAAATTGAGCTGGTACCATCAATGGTATCCTAATGTAGTGACTGATTTTCACGAAATGGGTACTAACAGCTCTTTCTTTTTTGAACCCATGAAAACCAACGGATCTAAGGACCCCATTATGCCAAGCGAAAACTATATTGAGCTCAACAACCTATTCAGCGAGTATTTTATAAAAGCCGCAGACAAAATAGGTTCATTATACTTCACCAAAGAGGTCTTTGATGGGACTTATCCTGGATATGGGTCCTCTTATGGTGATTTGCAAGGTGGTCTGGCTCTGCTTTTTGAACAGGCAAGCTCAAGAGGGCATATGCAAAATACTCCCTATGGAGATCTGACGTTTGCATTTACGATCAGAAATCAATATGTCTCATCATTGGCTACATTGCAGGCGGCGATGGAAAATAAAACTAAACTGCACAAATACCAGAATTTCTTCTTTAAATCAGCCCTGACAAATTCCAATTCTGACAAAGTAAAAGCGTACACATTTAAGCAAGACAGTGACCAGAATAGAATAAAAGCCTTCATTGATAAACTGCTGATTCACAAAGTCAAAGTGTATAGGAATGCAGATAAGACAGGGTATATTGTTCCCACAAAGCAAGCACAGTACCGAATGGTGCAGACTTTTTTTGAGACTTATGAGGTGTATCACGATAGTGTTTTTTATGATGCTTCGGCGTGGTCGTTGGCCAACTTTTACAATATAAAATATCAGGGGGAAAACATAATGCCCAATACCGGAGTAGAAATAATGGATGCAAATTCAATTTTAAGCCTGGTAAAAGTAGTCAAATCGGACTATGCTTATCTTCTGGACTGGAATGATATAAATTGCGCAAGCGCATTAAATTATATGCAAACCAAGGGCCTGGTGCTGGCAACATCTTTCAAACCATTTACTATAAAGATCATGGATGGAAAAAACTATAAAGCAAATTATGGCACCTTGATGCTTCCGGTTGCAAAACAAAAATTGAACTCTGATGAGATATATAATATACTTAAAGAAGTTCAAGACAAATATAGTGTCAATATTTACTCCCTTAATTCGGGTATTAGTACTGAAGGGATTGATCTGGGCAGCGGAAATGTAAGGGTCTTACAAAAACCAACTCCTGTTTTACTCATTGGAGAAGGTACCAATTCCAATGAAGCTGGCGAAATATGGCATCATTTTGATCAGAGGTTAAATATGCCACTTTCTAAAGTGATGATACACAGATTCAGACAACTTGACCTGAATCAATATAATACTTTGATATTAGTTTCAGGAAATTACGCATCCCTTGATTCTATAGATGTGAAGAAAATATCTGATTGGGTTGCACAGGGAAATACCCTGATTACTATTGGAACTGCCGTTAGCTGGGCTATAAAAGTTAAACTCTTAAAAGAAAAACTTATAGAAGCACCAAAAAAAGAAAAACCGGTTGTGGTCGAAAGAAAACCATTTGATCAGGCCGAGGAGCTATTAGGCAAAGAGAGTCTGGGTGGAGCAATTTTTAAGACAAATATCGATATTACGCACCCAATAGGTTTTGGTTATACTCAAAATGAAATACCTGTATATAAAAATAATAACGTCTGGTTAAGTCCCAGTGAAAATGAATACTCAACCATAAGTAAATATACAGCAAATCCGCATCTGGATGGATATATTTCATCCAAGAATTTAAACGAATTTATGAAAAATGCTGCGTCTTGTGTCGTCAGTCAGATCGGACAGGGTAGGGTTATATTATTTGCTGATGACCCTGTCTTCAGAGGAACATTGTATAGTACAGACAGGATGCTGACAAATGCCGTTTTTTTTGGAAAACTCATCAGAATTCCTTCCAGAATGATAAATGAAGAAGAAAAAGAATAAGTATGACCGGAAATAAAAATACTTTTAAAAAATGACAGATACTTGAGTACTATCCCATAAAGGATTGAATATCAGGATTCATGGGTTATAAGCTATAGTAAAAGTGTATTAATGCGTCGGTATTGGCAAAATTTTACTAAACATAGCAACAACAGGTTTAAAACCAGAGTAGGTGCAAAAAATGTAATGCTTAATTGATGTTAAATACCTGATTTAGCTTCAATATTTGTGCAGTATTACCCAATACAATTATCCTTCCTTCTTGCCCTACTGGCATAATATGGTCAGGATTTATTATATAGTTTCCGCTTTTGGTCTTATATCCTATGATCGTACATCCTGTTTTTTCTTTGATTTTCAATTCATCTATCGTTTTGATTTCAGGCATATTAGTAAGCATGATCTCCTGAATATTTATACTTCCGGAAGCAGATACTGAAAGATTATCAAGAAATTCAAGTAAATCGGGAGCCACAATAAGGGATGCCATATGATCTCCCCCTATTTTGTCAGGCATAATAATATTATCAGCTCCTGCAATTTTCAATTTTTTGATGCTGGATTCTTCACTAGCCCTGCTGACTACAAGCATTTTCCTGTTCATTTGTTTGGACGACAGGGTGATAAATACATTATCTGTGTCTGATGGTAATGTCGTAATTAAAAAATCTGCGTTTTTAATACCTGCTTTCACCAGTGATTCGTCCTCAGTCGCATTTCCTTCAATGTATAGTATGCCATCTTCTTCCAGTTCTTTAATAGCATCCTCTTCTTCTTCTATTACTACAATATCTCTTTTATAGATCAATAGCTTTTTTTGCTGCCTGCTTACCATTTCGGCCATAACCGCAAATGATGACATGACCTTTTAGTTTATTGATTGATTTTTCCATTTTTTTTTGGTTAAAATTAAAAACTGAATTTATTGTCACCAGATAGGCAGATATGGTGGTAACAGAGTATGCAAATATAAAAATACTGAACAATATAAGAAAGGCAGTAAAGATTTTTGCATCATCGCTTAATGGTTCAACTTCTCCAAAACCAACAGTACCAATAGTAATGATCGTCATATAAAACGAATCTACAGGAGCTAACCCAAATACATAATGATATACTAAAGATGCTGTTGTTATTAAAAATAAAATCAGAGCAATAGCTACCCATAATGGGGATGAAAAAAATGCCCTGCTATTTATACCTGTTCCAATCATAAACAAAATACTTTATGGCGCCAATCTTTCTATAATCCAACTTGTCAATCCCTTTGCTTTACTGTACAAAAGTCTGTCATGCAATCTATTAGCCCGGCCCTGCCAAAATTCAATTCTCTCCGGAATTAATCTGTACCCGCCCCAATTGTCAGGCAGGGGTATTGTATCCTGATTTTTATATTTTTCAATCATCTCCTCAAGTCTGATCTCTAATTTGGCTCTGGAACTTATGACATGGCTCTGATGAGATACCCACGCTCCTATCTGGCTTTCGCGCGGCCTGCTGTGAAAATATACTTCTGATTCTTCACGACTTATTTTGGTAACTCCTCCCGACACGCGAACCTGCCGCTCAAGTTCCAACCACAAAAAACACATCGATGCTCTGGCGCGGTGTTCCAAATGATTTGCTTTATCACTTTCATAATTGGTATAAAATACAAACCCACCATCATCTACACCTTTCAATAACAGGACTCTGGCCGAAGGATCACCACTCACATCTACTGTTGCCAAAGTAAATGCATTAGGCTCTGTCACTCCTGCTTCCATAGCTTCAGAAAACCACTGATCAAACTGAACCAGCGGGTCAGACGATACCATGTCTTCAGATAATTGATTTTTTTTGTAATCCTGTCGGAGATCTGATAATTTATTCATTCTTGTAAAAAATATTAGTTAAAACTATAATATGAACTAAAGCAATATAGTCACATCTGATAACATAAAGGTCATATTTTTTTAAGATAAATTAAAATGATTCATATCATTTCATATATTATTTGCCATTTAGTGCCGGACAATCATTTCAACATTTAACATAACATATCCAAAATTGATTAAAATTGAAGAAAAAACTAATGTAGCCTGGACTTATTTATTTGGAAAAAATTGCAACTACGACCTACCTTGTTGCAATACACCATTAGTTAAGAAAGTAATAAGAGTACATTCCACAAAAATTAGTAGTACTTGATTTTTCTCCCGGTAAAATTCACATTAAAAAATATTATAAAAAAATAATATGTAAAATATCCATATATATCAATAATTACTATATTTGTGGGTTAATTTTTATCTTTTCTAAGATACCTCCAATTACCAAAATAATAAATTTAAAATTTAATTTGTATTTTTTATAAAATACTATAATATAATAGCGTTATTTAAAATAAATTAAAACTTAATATTAGCTCCGTTGTAAGAATGAATTATAAGTTTTTGATTTTACTGGCATTTACTCTATCTGCCACAGGGGTTATTTTTTCCCAGGTGAAGATAGGTGACAATCCAACTACCATCAATCCAAACTCTGTCCTTGAGATAGAAAGTGGCACACAAGGGGTATTGATGCCCCGACTTCAGCTTTCAGCATCAGCCAATCCGGCTCCATTATCTGCTCATATTGCAGGGATGACTATATATAATACAGCCACAGCAGCTGACGTCACACCCGGGTTTTACTATAATGACGGTACAAAGTGGGTGAAATTTGCCCAAAATTTTATCACCCTCAATGGTTTGAGCTATACGCCCACCAATGAAATAAAATTAGGTGGTGTTTTAGTTCAACCCACTACTATAGCAGCAAGTAACACAAATACATTGGCACTTACCGGGCTGAGTCCGGGAAATGCGGCTACTGATGAAATTGTTACCATAGATCCGACAACAGGAGTGCTGAAAAAAGCTCCTGTCTCTTCACTTCTCAAAGAAAAACAGATGGTATTTGTCTCTGCAAATGGACAAACTCAATTCCCGACTCCTTTTCCTATAACGGACATAGACAAAATTAATGTATATAGAAATGGCGCCAGAATAGGCGCAACAGTGGTTAATCCCGGCACGATCGCACTGGAAGCAGGAGTGGTGTGTGTCGCAGGAGATGAAATTAGAATAGTACAGTTCAATTAAATATTTTATTAATCTAAATTTATTTTTAAACATTCATCAAATAATTCAATTAAAATGAAAAAGTATCTTTTATCAGTAGTTGCATTGGTTCTTATAGGATTCAGTGCCAATGCTCAGCTCGATTCTACCAAAGTTATTGACAACAAGGGAACAATCAAATATGTACTAAAGGCGGTTAATCCAAAAATTATCACGCAAAAGGATAGCCTGGTTCTCTATGTGACACCCAAACAACTCGGAGATAGCCTGAACAATTATGTGCAATATTCTGACACAATGACTATGTTAATGAATTATTTGAATAATGCTACCAATGGTCTGACAAAGGCGGGACAAACAGTAAAATTGGGTGGTTCTCTTACTGAAGCTACAACTATTTCTGCTAGTGCTTTTGATCTGATATTAGCTTCAACAGCTGAATCTGTTAAGGTAACAGGACTTGGGTCAGGATCAGCAACAGATAGCTTGGTGGTCGTTGACCCAACTTCGGGTGCATTAAGAAGGATTTCTGCTTCCACACTTTTCAATGCATTAACCTTCAGCAATGGTCTGACGAAAACGGGTAATACAGTGACGTTGGGCGGGTCATTGAACCAGGCAACTACCATAGCCACAGGTGGAAATGATTTAAATATTAGTGGCTTAGGAAGTGGTGATGCAACGGATAGTCTCGTTGTCATAGGAAGTACAGGTACACTTAAAAAAATAACACAGGAAAGTTTGTTAAAAAGTGGTGAAACATCCATTTCAATAACAAATGCTGGAACATTAACTTATGCTATCTCAGGCATGCCAAACACAGTATCTAAAGTCTGGGTTTACAGGAATGGGGCCAAGCTTATAGGAGGGACAAACTCTGCGGTAACTTCAGACTATTCTGTATCAGGAGGAAGTATTACTTTGGTACAAAATGGGTGGACTCTTATGGTTGATGATGTGATTGAAGTCCAATGGGTCAAGTAAACAGTCTGTGACTGAATAGAAAATTTAAAAGATATTTTGATTGATGAAGATGTTTCTAAAAATATTTCTGACTTTGGTCTGTGTCTGGTCATTCGCAATGGATGGTTATGCACAGGTCAAAGTCATTGATAATAAGGGCAGCTTTAAATTTATAGATTCCAGCAAATGGACTCTGAGTGGTATCAACATATTTAATAAAAACACCGGTAACGTCGGTATAGGCACCAATAACCCCTTGACTAAGTTTCACACCAACGGAACCATCAGATTTCAAGGCCTCGGTACCAATACTTCCGATAATAATATACTTACCACTGATGGTAGTGGAAATGTCACTACTAGAGGACTCTCCAACTTATTAAGCGGCAGTGCCATAACATCTCTGAATGGTTTGACCGGTTCAGTGCAAACATTTTCTATCGGAAGCACTGGTACAGATTTCAATATAGTATCTGCTGCCAGCAACCATACTTTCAATTTACCATCATCATCAGCGGCAAACAGAGGACTTTTAACCTCTGGAGACTGGACAATTTTTAATAATAAGGAAAATAATATAACTGCCGGGACGACATCTCAATATTGGAGAGGGGACAAAACCTGGCAGACGCTCAATACTTCAGTAGTGCCTGAGGGTACAAGTCTATATTTTACAAATGCCAGAGCCAGAACTTCTATATCACTTACTACAACAGGATCAAGCGGTGTGGCCACCTATAATAATTCTACAGGAGTATTCAATATTCCCAATTACAATACTATTGATAGTACAACTGCTTCCAATGGAATCAATCTCGTAAGTAAAGACATCCGATTGGGAGGCAACTTAACACAAAACACAACAATTACAAATAATAGTCAGAGTCTCACTTTCGCAACAGGTGGCTCAGCATTAAATATTACGGGATTGCCTTCAGGGACAACGAATGACAGTATTGTTACCGTCAATAATGGTTTGATCAGGAAAATTGCCAATACATTTATTCCGGCATTGCTTGAAATATATGATGCAGTGGGCACTCAAACACTAAATACATCTTTTTCAGACCTTACTTTCGGTACCAATAATATAGCAGATGCAGGATATACTGTAGGAGGTAGCGGATCACAAGTTACCATAGTCAATGCAGGAACGTATAGAATCACCTACAGAGCCACAGTAAATGTTACAAATAATAAAAGTTCCGGGGGTGAATTCAAGATGTTAAGAAACGGAACTACTGTGCCTGGAACCCTTGGTTATACTTACCAACACAATTCAGACAGATTACAAGGCACCGTGACAGTCGTTAAATTATTAACAATAGCCGCTAGCGACGTGATCAAAATCCAGGGTCGAAGATATTCATCCGCAGGAAATTTAACCTTGACCGCAGAAGGATCGTCATTAATCATAGAAAGACTCAAGTAAATAATATGAGACATTTTATCTCTTTTTCATTTTAATTATAAGCACATTTCAAGCTTATTCCCAAACACTTGTCACACCCACCGATATTACAAATTTCCAAAACGGCAATACCCAGGCCCGGGAAAATGATATCTATCATGAAACAACAAATAACCTGTATTATATAGGTCTCTCTAGTGGAAAAGTAAAATTTTTGCAGGACACCGTAAGGACCAACAGCACGCTGACCGGAGACGGATTTAATGGAAGCCCCCTTGGATTAGCCCAGCAATCCGCATCCAATGGTCAGGTATTGAGCTGGAACGGATCAGCCTGGGTACCTGTAAATGCTGCTGATGGCAGTGAAACAAAAATTAATAATGGTATAAATACCACTGCAACTGGAAGTGGCACAGTAGGGAGTCCATATAACATCAATGTTGCAGACGCTACAAATGCAGCCAAAGGTGTAGTCCAGCTTACCGGAGATCTTGCCGGGACAGCTACTTCACCCCTTATTGCTACTGGTGCTGTCTTCTGCAAAATACTCCACCGTACGGGCAAGCTGATCTGGCAAACATCTCGGCACTGTCATTTAAAGAAAAAGGTACGCGCGACAAATGCGGCAGCGGCTCCAACTGACATAACGGCCGGCACAGATGGGCACGTCTTGAGACGAAGCGGAACTACACTAGGATTTGGGCAGATCGCTACTTTGGGCATTCTGGATAATGCAGTCACTTATGCTAAAATGCAAAACACGACAGGGCTGAGGCTTCTTGGAAACCCTACAGGTTCTGCTACGGTTCCGTCAGAAATTACCTTGGGAACAGGACTTAGTTTCACCGGTTCAGTTTTAAATGCCACCAGTGGCGGTACAGTGACGAATGTGTCGGGTACCTCGCCGATTTCAGTGGTAAACGGAACCACAACACCAAATATATCTATCACCCGAAATAATATTATAACCGGAACCAGTTCAAATGTAGCCACAAACCCGCTTGTTCTAGATGCAGGAGCCACAAACGCAGTAGTAGGTGGGGCTAACGCTACTTTGACCGTAAATAACACGGCTCCCTTGTGGAATGCAAACCAGCTCCAGGGGATAAATATTGCTAATACTTCTCCTACCACTGGACAGATATTAATGTATGACGGAACCAATTGGTCCCCAACCACATTGCCTCAAATTTTGTTGGATGCAAATAGGACAACAAGTTATACCCCTGCACCTGCATATCAAACATTGGCTTACAATTCAGCTGCAATAAATGTTGGTTCAAATTATAACACAACTTCTGGTATTTTCACCGCACCTGCCACAGGTTTATATCAGGTTTTGGTACACAATATTTATAGTACTGGTACTTCAGCAAATAATTATGTGAGAGTGAGAATTATTGCCAACGGATCTATAAACATTGAATCTGTTGTTGCTATTACTCCATATTCAGGAACAGTGTATAATTCTGCCAATTTGAGCACTATTATAGGTCTTAATTCCAGCCAAACAATAAGTATATCTGTTGGTGGAGAATTAAATACAATGACTCCTGAGGTTAGCACTGGCCAGCACAATTTAAAATAATCAGATTAAACTAATGATTTATAGCACAATTTGTCATATACATCCAATATAATGTAAATATTTATACCTATAATTGTTTTTAGAAGCACATATAAAATTTGGGATCAAACTATTTACTTCTGTACTTTGCGCAGTCATATTTTGTACCCAATTAATCGGACAATCCAGTACGAAAGGAAACACTTTTGTTCATAGTCAAAAGGAAATGTCCATCTTTGGTGCACATAGTTTCACAAATGGTGGATCCGGACTTATGCCGGGAGTAGTTGGCACAAAAAGAAATAATCCTACCTATTTATCCTTTACCGGAGCGGCATCTGTATCTTCAGTTTCTGATGCAGCGCATGTCGATGGCTATGTCAAAAATTATAATATTCCGGATTTTACTTTTCCAACAGGAGATAATGGGATGTATGGACCAGTACGTATCTCCACAACTTCATTAAACAGCCCTGTGTCGGCTGCATATTTTAAAGCAGATCCAAATACAGCTGTGACTTCTTCACTTTTGGGTGGAAATGAAATGCCACTTCCTGCCGGTGCGCCCTTTTCCACAGCAGCAATGGGTCCCGGAATCTTCAAGGTCAGCAAAGAAGAATATTGGGACATCAACGGAACAGCAAATGTTCAAATAACTCTTTACTGGAAAGCACAATCTCAAATCAACATACTTACCGGCAATATGCTTTCATCTCTACGACTATCGGGATGGGACGGAACAAAATGGGTGGAGATCCCGGCTACAATAAATCCCGGATCAACTTTGACTAACGGGAGTATTTCTACCAATGCTTCGTTGCCCCCTGACATGTATAATGTGTACACTTTTGCAGCGACAGATTGTATTAACAAAGCTTTGTTGACAGTAGGCAATCTAACCTGCTTAGGTAATTCTTTTGATATTGGCTATTTAACAAATGGCACGGCAATCTCAACTAATGCGGGAACCATTACTGGAAGTACAGTAACTAATATTCCTTGCGGTACAAACCTGAATATTTCCGCTGACAACGGTATTGGTTGCCTGAATACAATCAGTGTAGCTGGCCCTCCGACATGCCCGGCTACTTGTATCATGCCCATACTTTCTGTGGGACAATCCGTATGCAATGGACCTGGAAGCACCACCTACGGAGTCAGTTTTACAGAATTGACTGGGGCCGATATAAACCATAGCTCAGGCATCAGATCCGGGAATATAATTACCAATATACCATTGGGCACAAGTCTGACGATCACAGCATCCAATGGACCTTGTATTTATTCACTTACTGTATCCAGTCCACCCAGCTGTACTAATCCATGTGAAAATCCCCGAATCAGCATTAGTGGTCCTCAATGCGGGCCGAATAATTCAACATATTTTGTAAATTTCTTAACATTAACCGGAGCTACTGTAACTTCCGATTACGGGACAGTTTCAGCCGGAAAAGTTACAAATATTCCTTTAGGGTCAAACCCCAAGATCACTGTTCAATATCCTGGATGTCAGCCACAAACGATGGAGATCAAGTCACCCGTATGCCGAAATACATCAGCTATTGGCAACTTTGTATGGCATGATCTAAATGGAAATGGACAGCAGGATATCGGAGAGCCAGGCATTGCGGGCTTGCAAGTCAATTTATTTCGTTCAAATGGTGCATTTATCTCTACAGCTTTTACTGATAATTTTGGTAAGTATATTTTTGATTACCTATATCCGGGATATTATTATCTGGAATTCAAGACTCCATCTGGTTATGAACGTACTTTCTCCAATGTTGGGAATGATAATACAGACAATGACATAGATGGTACAAATGGTGTTGGAACTACTTCAGCAACCCAAATTGTCGAGAATGAAAGGGACATGACTATTGCTGCCGGATTTTTCAAATGTGTACCTATCGGCCAATTGGTTTGGTACGATATCAATAAAAATGATGTTTGGGATTCGAACGAAAATGGAATAAATGGATTAAAAGTAAATTTATGGAGAAACAACTTAGGAAGATGGGGAATTTATGACTTTAAGATAACAGGTCAAAAGCCAGGCACTCCTTCTGACGATGGCTATTTTTTATTTTGTGCTCCACCGGGTGAATATTATGTAGAAGTGATTATGCCACCATTAGGGTTGGTGCGAGTACGTCCTAATATCGGCAATAACAGGCAACTCGACAGTGATATTAATTCAAATGGTACCACAGATGTATTTCAGTTATTATCAGGACAATCAAAAACTGATATCGGAGCTGGATTCTATCCCATGGCTATTGCCGGCAATCTGGTGTGGAAGGACAACAATTTTAATGGTATTCAGGATGCTAATGAGCCCAGGGCTTCAGGTGTCAAAGTAGAAGCTATAGAATTACTTACGGGTAAAGTTATTAAGACTGCATTCACGGATTCTGAAGGTATCTACCAACTAGATTATCTCGAAAAACAACCCTATTATATGCGATTTAGCCCACCTTCAGGCTATGGTGCAACCATCCCAAGGGCGACAGTCGATAATCTGGATAGTGATGTGGATAATAGCTTTGGGCCAAATACAACAAGGGCATTCTACTTTGAAGCCGAACAAAGAAATGATGACATTGATATGGGACTCGCATTCGGTGTTCTTCCTGTAAATTGGCTCGATATTTCTGCCATAAGAGTAAACAATACGCACATTGTATCTTGGAGAACATCCGGGGAAATAAATGTCAGTCATTATGAACTGGAAAGAAAAATGAATAACGAAATAGACTTCACGCCGATGAATGTCAAAATTGAAGCAAATAAATATTCTGGACAAGTTAACAATTATACACATACGGATCAGGATGTGGATATGCCGGGTGTTTATTATTACAGAATCAAACAATTGGATTATGACGGGCAGCATTCCTTCAGTAGGATCGTAAAATTGGACCATTCAGGAGTGGATCAGGTATCTCTTTATCCTAATCCAGCCAGAAGTGAAACAAAAGTCCAGATTACAATATCTCAGGAATCTGAGGTAGTTATAGAATTATTTGACAGTTCATCTAAGCTATTTAAGGTTTTGAAGCAATCAGATATCCAGAAATCAGGAGCGCAATCATACTCATGTTCTCTGGAAGATGTACCGGTAGGTGCGTATAATATTATCGTGACAATTGACGGAATAAAACATATCAGAAAATTGATCAGGGTAGAATAACAATTACGGAATCTTTACATCAAAGAAGTAAGGCCTTATTGAAGATTTCAAAATCTGAAATTAATTTTTTAACTACATTTATGACATGTCAAAAAACATCATAAAATGAAAGATATCAATTCCATAGACAAAAACCAAAATCTGCTTATTTCTTATCTGACACTAAGAAAGATGATAGGTGTTTTAGGGGTGATGCTTCCGGTTATTTTATTAATCGGGTGTTGTGTGTATTGTAATGATTGCAGACAATCTTCTATCAGCTCTTACTATAATACAGGTATGAGAGATATTTTTGTAGGCATACTATTTTCCATTGCAGTCTTCCTTTTTAATTACAAAGGTTACGAATCAAAAGATTTTATAGCCAGTAACTGGGCGGGCATATCTGCCATTGGAGTCGCACTTTTTGGAACTGATCAGGAAGGATATCCAACATCATTTTCAGGTGTAATGCATTACATCTGTGCTACTTCATTTTTTATGACTCTCACTTATTTTTGTCTGATATTGTTTACAAAAACATCTGGTACCGGACAGCCATCCCTAATGAAAATCCTGCGCAACAAAATCTATAAAACCTGTGGGTATATTATGGTTTTATGTCTTGTAATGATAATAATATATTCAGTTTGGTTGTCAAAAGCCATTCCAGGGCTTTCAAAACTTACTCCAGTTTTTTGGCTGGAATCTTTCGCCCTTTGGGCCTTTGGTGTTTCATGGCTGGTAAAGGGAGAAATTATATTTGGCGATGACTAACAGATTACAATATGTAAATTTCTCAAACCTTAAACCCAATGCTTTATGAACCTCCCTTCAAAATAACAACCACATCTTATCGCCTTTGACCAGTAAATAAAGTGTTTGCATTTCTTTGACCATAGTCATATTTCAAGAAACTCAGAGCACTCGATTTGACACCTATAAAAAAGCTATAGACACCATTGGAAGGTGCCCATGTAAAATTCATCTGCCAGCAGTGAAGATCTCTGGCAAAACTAAAATAGGGATATACAAAGGACTTACTCTTGAAGTCATATGCTATATTGCCCACATTCATGTTCCAGTTTTTGTAAGTGGAATAGAGCCTGATACATTAATCGAATGACTTTGCAGAAAAAATGTACTCTTCCCGTTATACTTTGACAATTCAAAGTTGAAGGAATGTGAGATGTTAAAATTTTCAAACCACGCAGCAAGTGATGTTTCTTTTTTTTCAGGCTCATCCTGACCTTCATTTGTATCGGGCTGCCCGGCATTGAAATCAGGTCTTCCGGCTATACTTTGTGGTCTTGGCTTTTGAGTTGTCTGCTGATTTTGGCTTTCATCTTTTTTCCCTGCAAATATTTGCCTTATTTTACCAAAAGATATGCTGGTGGAAAACTGACCTGAGAAATTCCTGAATTCGATGGGTCTTTTCTTTCGTTCCCAGACTGATTCCCTTGTCTTCAGATTGTTGATGTCGTGCACATACGGGCTATATAATGCCCTGAAATTAAAATTGGTAAGTCCCCTTAATACTGTTGTGTTTCCGGTGATACTAACATCGCTGAACTTAAATGAATCCGCCACAAAATTATATGACCCATTTAAACTAATATTGTCAAACAGCCTGACTATTTTTTCTGTTGAATCCTTTTTAGACCAATATTTGCCCTCTACTACATTCACAATACCATAACTGATGCCCATTTGTTTATCTGACCCCTGTAAAGTACCGAAAGGACTGTTTGTAAAAATGCTGTAAGTTTTTGGATTATTAAATTCACTTCTTGTATCGGTATTTACCACAGCTTCATACCTTTCTCTAGTACCGGGCTGATAAAAAAAACTTACATTGGGTTTTGCAACATGCCTGAATCCTCTCACAAAACCTTTACTCCATTTTTTTGTAAAAAACCGCTGTGTATTGAGTGAGACTGATGCATTAAAATTTCTAAAAGTATTAAATCCTGATTCAAAGGACTCCGTTGGTGCTTTGAAACCCAACGTGTCCCCGGTAACTGCATCTTTATATATTACACTGTCCGGATTGAATGCCAACTGATAGCGCTTAAGTAACCAGGCTTCGTCATAATTTATACTTGGGGAAACATTAATATAGTTAAACAGACGGAAATTGGTGCTCAATGATGCTCTGTGTTGCAACCCTGTTTGAATATCTTTCAGCGTCTGCATGGTAAATAAAGTTGTGTCAGTGGTTTTTACAAAATTCCTGAATTCAGAGCTATAAGACAATGCGACATTATCTGTCCAGCGTTCTTTTGTGCTATTTTTTTTCTTAAGCGGATATATTGTATTCATCCTCAATGACATATTAGGCAATGTGATATCCATTACCCTAGTCTGAGTATTTTGACTATGTCTGAATTCTGCACTAAACCTGAATGGAGTCCCGGGCATTTCGTGAGAAAAAGTAAAATTGGAAGAGTAGGTATTGTTAAATGCGGCTGCCGGATTTTCGTATGTTCGCTGATCATATCGATTGGTTTGAATATTGACAGATCCACCAATATTTCTATATGGATGGGCTTTGGAATCCTGACGATGATTGATATTTATATTAAATGATTTTGCGGATAATTTAGTCCCGTCTGAGTCATTGTCACGAATATTATTTGAATAACCGAGCAATATATTACCAGAAAAACCATACCTCTTTCTGTATGTGGTATTGACCCTGATACCATGTGAA
The DNA here is from genome assembly GCA_016722285.1 of Saprospiraceae bacterium. Lineage (GTDB taxonomy): Bacteria > Bacteroidota > Bacteroidia > Chitinophagales > Saprospiraceae > OLB9. Next base: position 126,860 of record JADKGI010000009.1, on the reverse strand, counting down.
CCACGGGTATAGATATCACCTGTCATACGCATATCAACATATTCATTCACCGGCCAATAATAACCAACTTCTCTGAACCCAAGTCCAAGTTGCTCGTTATACTCGTAACTGGAAGGGAAAATCAAACCGGAAGATTTTCCTTTACTAAAGGGAAAAACCGAAAGGAAGAAAAATTGGTGTGGGAACTCTTGCTATTTCTACCTGAGCAAAACTCATGACGGCGACTTTGTTGGGTATAAATTTTAGCTTGCCAGCCCTGATACCATAGTGCGGAGGATCGTGTGTGCATGTGGTGATAATGGCTCCCTGATTATAAATTTCATCATCTGCTTTCACTCCCAAAGAATCAGTAAGTCCAGACACAAATTTGGTCCGCGAACCTACCAGATTAAATTCACCCTGCTGTGTTATAGCATGGTCAACCAACCCTTTTTTCGATTTAAATATACTTTATTTTTTATAGGTAAAGTATTTTCTCCTTCTGAAAAAGTTGGTTTCTCCTGTCCGGCTGTGATACCTTCTTTGTTCTGAAATCCCTCAATAGTATTATTTGAAAAATCAATAACCATATAGTTGGCCGTTAGCTTAATATTTTGATATTCAACCTTTGCTCCGCCATAAAGATGAATTTTATCATGTTCCAAATCAACCCACGATGAGTCTCTTGCTTCATAATTTACTTCGCCGTCCAGAGCATCTTTAGAAATTTTATAATCTGAATTTTCCTGATTTAATGTATCCCGATTACTACCGGTTGAATCAGTTCCAAATCTGGCTTTAAAAAAATCTTTTGGAACTGATGTAGAAAAATTCGAGCTTAAAGTATCAACTGGAACGATTATTGTATCAGATATATTAGAATTATTTTGCATAGGTTTTTTTACCGAATTTTGAGCATTAACAATACTCAAAAAACACATTAAAAATATAACTACTATGTAATATGTTCTTTTCAAATTATTTACATCTAATATATTATAATAATTTATTATATTTGCACTTATAAAACCACAAAAATACGCCAATGGTCTCAGATTTTATCCAAAAGAACACTACTATCTTACGTATTTTGTTAATTATAACGTCATTGATTTATTATGTGTCTTCTACACTTCATGCTTCTGACGTTAAAGTTTTACTAAACAAAACATATATTTCTCTCAACCTTGACAAAGTCAAACCAAAGCCTAAGACACCAATTGACATTCTGGGCCACAAACCCGGGCCGAAAAAAAATATTCGAATTGTCCTGGATGCAGGTCATGGAGGTCATGATAGCGGCGCTATTGGTAAAAATGCCTTTGAAAAAGACCTGTCTCTAAAAATGTCTATCAAAACAGGAGAAATGATAGAGAAAAGATTTCCTGATGTTGAAGTGTTCCAAACCAGAACGACGGATGTCTTTATCCCTCTTTTCAGCAGGATACAATATGCCAATGAATTGAATGCAGATATATTCATATCAATACATTGCAACTACATAAGCAATTCCAAAACACGCGGTACTGAAACTTTTGTAATGGGAATAAACAGAGCTGAGGGTAATCTTGAGGTGGCAAAACGTGAAAACGCATCCATACTGCTTGAGTCAAATTATGAGTCAAACTATGATGGTTTCGATCCCAACTCTGCCGAAGGCCATATTGTTGTATCTATGTATCAAAATAATTATGTGGATAAAAGTATTGAATTTGCCGCAAATGTTGAAAGTGAATTCAGTAAAAAACATATGAGTAAAAGTAGGGGCGTAAAGCAGGCTGGATTTGCAGTTTTGCGACGATCCAGTATGCCTGCTGTATTGGTTGAAGCCGGATTTCTAAGTAATGAAGTAGAAGAAGCATTTCTTATGTCTGAAGAAGGACAGAATGCCATTGCTGAATCAATTGTGAAAGCATTTGAAATCTACTATACAAATAACAACTTAAGCCAAAAACAATCTGAACTCGCCAAAATAGATAACACATCTAAAAATGATAAAACATCATCTGAAAGGCAAAATTCAAAAGCAGGTGAAGAAAATAATTCATCAAAACAGGATGTATCCAAACCAAAGCAAATGATTAAGGATGATACAAACGGATCTATAGTGAATTCGAAAACATCTGTACAAAGTAAAGACTATAATATTCAAAAATTTAAAGTCCAGATTGCTGCACTGAAAAACGAATTTGTTGACCTTGATTCAGCAGATTTAAGAAAAATCGGATCTCTCACTGTAAAAAGGCAGGATGAAATTAATAAGTATCTTGTAGGTGATTTTGTCAGTCGTGAATCTGCAGAAATAGCACGCGAAAAACTTAAAAACCTGGGATATAAAGGGGCTTTTATAGTTCCTATTATAGAGTAAAATGTAATGAATTGAAACATTTTAGCAAATGCAACGGTTAAGTTCACTAACTTTGAGCCATTAAAAAACCAAAGTCAGTTTTACTATGTCTCGTGAACTTAAAATAGGGATTCTTACCTTTGTTGTATTAGTAACAATGATATGGGGATATACTTTTCTAAAAGGCAGAAACCTGCTTACTTCATCCAATGAATTGTTTACAACATATCCTGATATTTCAGGACTCAATGTATCGTCTCCTGTTTTGGTAAATGGTTATAAAATTGGTACTGTCACTAAAATAAAACTCAACAAATCTAATGTCAAATTGATGGATGTGTATTATCTCATCGATAGTGAATACAAGATTCCTAAAACCGCCATTGCCGGACTCAAAACATTAGGAATTGTAGATGGTAAAGGTATTTTCCTTGATTTCCCCAAAGAATGTACAGGCCCGGATTGTGCCGTCAATGGGGATGAACTAAAAGGCCAAACTATTGGACTGCTTGACGCAATGCTCGGTGGGGCAGATGTATCAGAATATGGAAATGAACTGTCAAAATCTGTTAGCAATATAATTGCCAATATAGGCAAAGAAGGAGAGCCTGGAGCTGTTAATGAGACTATGAGACAACTGGAGCAAATTTCAAGAAATTTGTCTGAATTAACTTCAACGACCAATACTTTGATGAAGAGTTCTTCTGCAGGGCTTAAGAATACTGTGGCAAACATGGAATCCATTACATCTTCACTCGCCAAAAGCAATCAAAAAATAGAGGGACTGCTCTCCAATTTGGATAAGATCACAGGAGATATAGCAAAGTCTGATCTCACCAAAACCGTTTCCAGAACTAATGAAACGCTGGATGCTTCAAAATCCGCACTTACAGAACTTAAAGCCACTTTGGAATCTACTAATACTACTATGAAGGATTTCAGCAAGATATTAAATAAAGTGGATAAAGGTGACGGCTCCATGGCAAAACTTATTAACGACAAAAAACTATACGAAAATATTGAGGCTTCAACAAAGAATCTCAACCTGCTACTTCAGGACCTAAGACTCAATCCAAAAAGGTATGCTCACTTTTCAATATTCGGTAAAAAACAGAAAGAATTTATCCTCCCGGAAAATGATCCTGCTATAAAATAGGTTTATTAAAATAGCACAATACCCGGGCATTAGTGAGTTAAATATTATTTTGGATTAAAGGTTTAATTCAGAACGACTGATGTCAATTAAGATATCAGTTCCAGATATATCCTGAATCAAATCAATCCGAAATAGTCTTTGTGGTTATCATTACGTTATCAAAAATATCATCCAAAAAAAAAATCTGATCAACAATAATTTGATTGATCAGATTTTAAGTATGATTCAACTAAAACTCAATTAACTTTGTTTTTTAGCTTTTATTGAACATCCTATAGCCTTAGTTACTGAAGGTGTCGGTTCAATACCTTTCTCCATAGCAGCAATAGCATTTTCGAGATATTTTTCCTTAACCATGGAAGCATCTTCTGAATTATCATCAATCGCTCCAATGTATTTAACCACCCTGTTTTTATCCAGCAGGAAGGCATGAGGAGTTTTAGTGGCACCATATTGAGGATATATTTTCTGCCCTTCGTCAAAAAGATAGGGAAAAACAAATCCTTTATCATTGGCTCTTTCTTTCATAAGTTCGTAGGAATCTTCAGGTTTCATGGTAGGATCATTTGGATTTACGGCTAAGAGTACATATCCTTTTTTACTATACTTCTTTGCAAGCTCATTTATCCTGTCTTCATATTTTACAGCAAAAGGACAACTATTGCATGTAAATACGACAATATACCCTTTGGCATCTTTAAAATTGGCCATACTGTACATCTTACCATCAACGGATTTCAGATTAAAATCAACAGCGGTATCGCCAGGTTTGTACCCATTGCTGGAAGTAGAAAATAATGTGGTAAATAAAAACAGAAACTGAAATAATAGACTCATAATATCATAAAATTTTATAGTGATGAAATAAATGAAAATACGAATTCTGACAAATCATCTTCAGATGCAAATTCTCTTTCTGCAAATAATTTTTTACTACCGCCTATCAGAATAGTTGCAGGAATGGAACCCTCCCAATCAGTATCAACCAGAGGCAACCAATTATTTGTAATCCTTATCTGTAAGCACAAGCGTCTCTGAACTGTATTTGTTTTTCTTTAAAAATGGCAAAAGATGGCTTTCAACCTGATTTTTGAAATCAAGGCTAACCAATATGATTTTAATCTTCTCATCTGATACTTTCTGTTTAAAAGCCTCAAAAAAAGGAAGCTCCTTAACACAGGGTTTACACCAGGTAGCCCAAAAGTTTATAACATAGGTGGTATCGTTATTCTTAAAATTATCTTTTGCCAGATCGTCAAAATTTTCATACGACTTAATGCTCTGTGCATGCAAGCCTGAAAAAAAGAATATTAAAAACAATGAAAATAAAATTCTACCCTTCATACCAATTAAACATAAAAAATCTTTTTATGTTTAGATGCTGCAATGATGGGTCTGGTTTCAAAGGACTTGGATATTTGAGTGATTAGATTACCTTTGTGGGACAATCTGAAATTAATATTATCCTCTTACATGAGTGATCAAATAAAACACGAATGCGGTCTGCTGAATCAGGCTACTCAAACCTCTTGATTATTATCACAAAAAATACGGCACTGCTTTATATGGTCTCAATAAATTGAACCTTTTGCTTCAAAAACAAAGGAACAGAGGCCAGGATGGAGCAGGACTTGTTACTATCAAACTGGATTCCACTCCAGGGACTAGATATATAAGCCGGCGAAGAAGTAACAGCCCACAGTATCTCAAAGATCTTTTTGAAGGAGTGTTTTCCCATTTTGCCGATGTGTCTGAGGAGCACATGAATGATCCTGTTTGGCTCAAGGACAATAAACCTTATACTGGTGAACTACTTTTGGGACATTTGCGATACGGAACACATGGTGTCAATACAATAGAAACTGTTCATCCTTTCCTCAGACAGAATAATTGGATTACCCGAAACCTCGTACTGGCAGGCAATTTCAATCTGACGAATGTTGATGAGCTTTTTGCGGAGTTGTTATCTTTCGGTCAGTACCCAAAAGAAAAATCAGATACGGTTACTGTATTGGAAAAGATTGGTCATTTTCTGGATGATGAGGTGCAAAGATTGTTTAACTGGTTTAAACCTGAGGGATATACCAATCAACAAATCAACGGTCTTAATCGCAGACCATCTGGATGTACAGAGACTCTTACAGCGTGCCAGTAGAAAATTTGACGGGGGATATGTCATGGCTGGATTAATCGGGCACGGTGATGCCTTTGTCCTTAGGGACCCGGCTGGCATTAGACCTGCATTTTACTACTATGATGATGAAATCGCCGTAGTTGCATCTGAGCGGCCGGCTATTCAGACGAGCCTCAATATCAGATACTTTCAGGTAAAGGAGCTGAAACCAGGTCATGCATTAATTATCAAGAAAAACGGGACAATCACTGAAGAGTGCTGTAAAGATCCGGTTGAGCCTAGTCCGTGCAGCTTTGAGAGAATATACTTTAGTAGAGGTACTGACAAAGATATATATCTGGAACGCAAAAAACTGGGAGAACTACTGGCTGATAAAATACTGAAGGCAATTGATTACAATATTGAAAATACTATATTTTCATTTATACCGAATACAGCCGAGGTTGCCTATCTCGGTATGTTAAAAGGCCTGGAACAAAAACTAAATGAAATAAAATCCAAACAAATCAACGACCACCTGGCAGCAGGTACGCTAAATAATGAAACGCTTACTAAAATAATTAATCAGGAAATCAGGTCCGAAAAACTTGCGGTCAAAGATGAGAAGCTGAGAACATTTATTGCTGACGGAGTCTCACGCGGACAAATGGTATCGCATATATATGACGTGACCTATGGCATAGTAAAAAATGAAGTGGACACAATAGTATTAATCGATGATTCGATAGTCAGAGGTACCACTCTGAAAGAGAGCATTGTGTATATACTTTCAACATTGAAACCTAAAAAAATTATTATTGTTTCCTCAGCTCCGCAGATAAGATATCCTGATTGCTATGGAATAGATATGAGCAAAATGAAAGAATTTGTCGCTTTCAGAGCACTGGTCGAATTACTGGAACAGGAAGGTAAAACTGAGCTATTGCAAGAAGTGTATAACAAATGTATGGAACAGGAGCAGCTTCCCATCGAGCAAGTGGCAAATCAGGTAAAATATTTATATGACCAGTTTACAGATGATCAGATATCTGCAAAAATTTCAGAATTGATTACACCTGAAAATATAAAACCTGAAGTACAGGTAATATATCAAAGCATAGAAGACTTGCATATAGCATGTCCGAATAATAAAGGGGATTGGTATTTTTCAGGAAACTACCCTACTCCGGGAGGCATGAGAGTAGTCAATCGGGCATTTATGAATTATATAAATAACAGTGACCAGAGAGCCTATTAATGTTTCTGACAATATAATAATTAACTTGTTTAGTGAGCTAAATGAGATGATTATTTTGAAGGCAGGTTCAAATGATATTGTTTATAAGGCAATAAAAAATTAAACATACTCTTAGTCTAATAATCTATCATACCAAAAATTCTACTTTTCCTGGCCAACCAGACAGACCTGCTGATTATTGGAAAGGCAGCACTCCCATAATGTGAAAACTTAGTAGCGTGTTTAAGTGGGGATTGGTATGATTTTACAAATGATGCCAACATCGATTTGATAAGATCATAATTCATATTTTTGGAATTCGGCTTGGGATAAAATACGATGTAATCAATGGTTCCATTCTTATCCCAAAATACATTCATCCAGAATTTTACACCTTTAAGATCCACATTGGATTTGACAGAAAAGTCCTCAATATCTTTCAATAAAACAGACCAGTTGTCAAATGCTTTTTCCATATTATTTTCGCAAACGGTAAATAGTAAAACATTATAATTTCTGACCAGCTTCTCGTATTCCTTTTCATCTTCACCTATGTAAAAAACCTTTGTAGATACGTCAGAAACAGTATTATATTGCTGACCAAAAATGGCTAACAAACTAAAATTACAAAAAAGTAGTAAAAGAAGAGATCTGTACATTAATTAACCTGATACTTATTTTCTACGAAGATATGTTTATTTCACAATAAAAAAAGATATTTTCGTTATTTATTATGATAATATCAATATTCAACTTTATAAAGCTGTAAACGCAATATATTGTTTTATGAGATATTCAAATGACTATACTAAATTAATTTCTATTTATTTTTGGGTTTTGCCATCCTTTTTATCTCCATTAATACCATCCATAGCCTCCACGGTTTTATCCCAAAATCCTTTAAATAATGGTTTGATTGATGTAAATACTGCTTTGCCTTTTTCAGGAAGTGGCTCTAGCATTGGATAGGTTATTGAAGCCGCTTTTGTCTCTGGATTTAGGACACTCAAAGTATTGATTAGCCATAATGATAAGCTTAGCAGATAAGCAAAAAACAATCCTTGAAGTATCCCTCCTGCTATCTTATTAACAAAATTGATATGCACTGCTTCCAACATATCTTCCAGCTTTCTTCCAAGGAATCTGATCAGGGCCATGACGGCAATAAATGTTATCACAACACCTAAAATAAATGTAATGGCCGCACTCGTTTTTATTATCTCCTGCAATATATTAATCATGATGGGCGACAGTTTAAGAGCTGCCAGTATTCCTATCACAAGAGATAAACTGTCAAAAACTGTTTTTATCAATCCTCTTGAATATCCCAGGTAAAAGCCCAGTGCGATTACAATTGCAACAAACAGATCAATCAGCATAGTATCAAAAAAATTTATATATTATCATTTAATATTGAAAGCTTGATTATTTTCCAAATACCCGCTGCCACTCCAGCACGCCACCTAAAAGATTTCTCACATTAGTAAAACCAAGCTGTGACATAGTGACTTTAGCAGAACCACTTCTGGCGCCTGATCGACAATGTAAGATTATTTCATCATCTTTGCGTTCCATCAATTTTGAAAAAGCCTCAGGTAAATTACCCAAAGGTATTAAAGTGGCTCCCAGATTAAACTCTTCATATTCGTATGGTTCACGGACGTCGATAAATATAAAATCTTCTCCCGCATTCATTTTTTGTTTTAGTTCTTCGACAGTTATGTCATTCATATGATTAAATTGATATTATTTTAGTTGCAATCCGGAGGTTTTGTCTGGCTTACAGTAACTACGATTTTCTCCCCCATTTTAATATTACTGATGCCATCGTATGGCGGAGATTGAGCTATGACGTACAAAATTGCATCTGGTTCATTCATACCTTTTTTCAATATATCCCCAAGCTCAAGTTTACTGCTTTGAAGTAGAAATCTTGCTTCTTCCAAATCAAGACATCTGAGATCAGGGATGGTAACATCTCCTCCGTCCCTTCGGGAAACTATGCATTCTACAACGCCTCCTTTTGCTATTTCGACATCCTCTCGTCGTACGTCCCTGGATATTACCAGCTCTCCATTGTACCATACCTCAAGAATGTGGTTTGGCTCTCCTGGGTCATATGCATAGTCTTTAATGATACAATCTATGTCTCTGTATTTTAATTCAGTACGTTTCTGATCAAAAGCGTTCCCGTACATTGTAGTGGTAATTCACTCAATTTTATCGTTTCGATACCGTACTTTGTCACCGTGACATACACCTTTCTCCCTTCTTTCACAAAGGAACCTGGTTTTGGGTTTTGGTCTGTTATTATTCCTCCTGATTTTCCCACTACAAAGACTGAATCTGATACTATTAAATCAAAATCCTGTGATTCGGACTGGTCAAGTGCTTTATCCAGATTCATACCTATAAACTTGGGAAGTTGCAATTTTTGGCCATGATTTGTATAGAATCGAAGCCAAAGGTTAACCATAAATAACAACAAAATGACAGATCCCACTATCAGTAAAATTTGTTTAAGAAATTCACGACTTTTAAGGTATTCTATCAAACCTCCTGATTCTTTTATAGGGCTCATCTTAAGACATATAATGTATTAATCCTCATTGAACAACCACAAAGATATATTATTAATTGAAAATATATAACTTTAGGATTTTTGAAAAAACGATTTATACTATGTGATGTAGTATGATTTATTGAGGAATTAATACTTCACTATCTTTTTAGTGACGCTATTTATTCCATCTGAACAACTGATAAAATAAATACCACTAGCAATATCATCCAAATCTATCGGGGTAATGACGTTATCTAATATACCTGATTTCAATATTCTTCCACTTATATCATTTATGGTGTATCTGTTTAAGGATGTATTATGACCATGTATTGACACATAAATTGTACTATATGTTGGGTTTGGGGAGATAAAAACAGCATTTTTTAGATCATCATCTGAAGTAGAGTTTAAAATGGCTGAACTCCTATTAATTTCAAATTTTGTTATTGGTATCCATCCACCTTGTCCATCGTTTACTGTAAAAGTAAAAAAGTCTGCGCCGTCGTTATCCGAAGTATCGTCAAAAACGAGTTTTGAACTATTAATTTCAGCTTGTGTGAATTTTGCCCCTTCTTTTATTTCTACTCCGTTAAATAATAATATTCCTTCTTTTGGTTTTGAAACAAGTGTAAAAACCAATTCTTCGGGTGTATTATTGTTGTCCGAAACCAACAGAAGGGAGTTATTTATTGGGGCCTTGTTTCCAGGGTGAATGTTTAGCTTATCGTTCTTTAGTATAAATGGACTCGATACAGATATATTAGAACAAAGCTCCAAATTGAATTCCTGTAGTTTACCACCTTCGCCTGATTGTTTGTCATCAATACGAAGTAACCAATTGCCCTTTAAGGATTCATTATTAAAGCCTGAAAGCGGATTTTCAGGTCTGTAAATAATTCCTGTGTTAATAGGACATTGAAAAAAATCAGTTGACTGATCATCAAGTCCCAAATTCAGATTCTTTTGTGTGCCACACTTCTTACTCCAGAGGTTAATTGATTTGCCGGAAGGTGATATCAAAAATGCTTCCAGATCACTTAATCTACTATGTTCGGCCCTGATTAGTTTAATATTTATATCTGTGGCAATTCCATCATCAGGCACAAGTACAGGAATCTCTACTGAAGGGCTACCGGAAGCTGAGATATTAATTGTCTGAACTCCTGATTCATATGTTTTACAAAATAGTGCTTCTGTCATGAATGCCTGAGTATCTGTCCAGGGTCCTGACCCACACCCATTTATGCCCCTCACTCTCCAATAGTGTATTGTCGCTCTATTTAATATTACGTCTGAAATAACCGAAAGATTGTTTAACGATTTTGAGAAAATAATATTAGAAGGCGTAAAATCAGGCCCGGTGGCAATTTGAATTTCATAAGACTGAGCATCCGTCGTTTTACTCCAGCTAAATTCGGGTAATGCAAGTACACCTGAAACTCCATTTACAGGTGAAATTGTGGTAATTCCAGCCAAATCATTTCCAGTTACATTAATATTAAGTATTCTTTCAAGTGTGTCAACGCCACTTGCAAAAGCCCGAATTGTGATTTGTCCGGTTACATTGCCTTTAACATTGGAAGTATTGATATTCAAAGTATTAGCGCCGCCGGCTTTAACAGAATTTGAACCAAAGGATACACTAATACCTGGAGGTAACACGGAGGCAATTTCAAAAAAAATATTTCCTGAAAAACCAAATAATCCTGCTGTAGTGCAATCTACTACTTTAAGATTCGGCTGACAGATATTTAGTTCCTTTTCGGATGTTTCAAAATATATACCCGCAGCTGTAGGTTGCTCAATTATTGAAGGCCGGATCGACGAAGTCAGAAAAATATTGTCTGCTGCTTTTATTACAATTCTAAAAAAATTAGTAATCCTGTTTGGTATAACTACTTCCTGACTTCCGTCATTCGGAACATTCAGGGCTAAAGGAACCAGGTTGGTGTCTCCTGTTTTTAGAATACCGTTATAAGACCCGTAAATATTTACCGTTTTGCAATTTACGGGTTCTGTATTTGTATTAGCAACATCCCATGTTACTGTTACTTCCTGTCCGACTTTGAATCTGGCCTCTATCTCAGGAAATGTTATTTTGAAAGGACCAGCTTTATCGCTTGAGCTGATATTATAGTCTTCCCAAACGACCCCTCCTCCGGTAGGGTTATTATCTCTTGCAGTTATTCTGAAAGAAAGTTTCCTGCCTGTATTAGGCAGAACTTCTGTTTATCTGTAAAATCTCCTGAGGCAATACTGGATGACTTAGGAAAAAATCTTGAATTTCCTGTTGATGATGGTCTCAAAGATCTGAACAAAGGGGCAGTCTCCGAAGCAGTCCCCAATGGTGAAATCTCTCCTGTGTCGTACTCTTCCCATGTATAAGTGAGAGCATCGCCATCTTCATCGGTAGCAGTAGCTGAAAGCTCAAATGGTGTAAGCAATGGAATAACATAAGTCTTATTTGGCTTTGTTATTACCGGGAAGTGATTTGCCGTTTGTATTTTTTGAGCACAAGCATAAGCATTTCCGCTGCTTAATGTCTTCGCATACATCTGTTCGAGGGAGCCAACATGAAAATAATCATCATTGTCACTGGCGACATTATCACTCCCGCATGAACCAGCATATGACATAATCGTAGATCCACTACCTGGTTCAAAAGCAGTATTAGGCGATCTCTGATCCGCTGCAGAAGTACAAATATTCCACGAATGTGAAGCGTTTAACTGATGGCCGACTTCATGTGCCAAAACTCTGGTCACTAATACCGATAATGATTCACTTCCTTGACACGTTACACCATTTCCTTTAGTGATTTGACATAATGAGCCAAATGCTGCAACCCCTGATATGTTATCAGTACAAAATACTGTCATAACATGTCCAATATCGTAAGCTGATGAAGATATAATGGCATTTATTTTCCCGGTATTCACGTTTACCAATTTTTTACCTTCGGTAGGCGTGTCATAGGGATCAGTTGCACCATTTAAAAAAATAAGCTTTTCATTGTCATTAATAAGAACAAATCTGACTGCCATATCTCTTTCATAAATCAAATTCATTCTGTTAACGACTATATTCATATCAGTCAAAACTAAAGCAACAGTCCCCCTTTTTGCGCCCCACTCTCCAGTACATGCCATGGCAAGTCTATAAATTCTTAGTTCTACTAAAGGGGTATTTCTTTGACCTGTTGGTAGATAAGTTCGGTCAGGTTTGTATGAATCATCCACTCCGCAAACAGGAAATTCTGCAATACCATCCTCCTTATAATCTTTGGTATTATATATGATATAGTCTGAAGTATTTTCAGATGAATAAGGGTCAATATATTTTTCACCGTCAGCCGCTGAGATAGCAGCATGAAAGCCTTTTCCAGAGAGGGAAAATCTGATTTGCTTTAATTTGTCAGCAGGCGAATAACCTTTATATGATTTTATTTCAGGGTACTTTGCTGAAAGCTCTGGCTCCATTACAGGAGATTCATTTATTACAAATACCTCCAATGATCCATCTGGCATGGGAATTTCTACTTCAAAATTATTTTCATTGCTCCTCGGTTGACTAAACTCCATGGGAGCATTCTGAAGATATTTCCTTAGCCCTTCAATATCAAGTTGGAACGTCTGATACTTTTCAGGTACTATTTTTCTGCTATTATTTGATCTAAGGCCAAATTTCACTTCATCAACCTTTTTCCAGAAGTTTTGAGCTTGAGTTTGCAGAGTTATAAATGTAACTATCCAAGTTATTAGTAATAATGTTCTGATCATGAATACTTTAATTAGTCTTTTATGACAAAATGCGAAAATACAGAATTTAGTTCTTTTTTGATGACTCATTATTCATCAAATCATAAAACAAACGTCTGAAAAAAGCAATTTGTTTACCATTAATACATCCCCATTTCTCTGTAATAAATCAAATGCCAGCCAGCTGAAAGCTTTCCAAATCGTCTCTCCATTGAATATTTTCCACTGGCATCACTAATCCTCTCTATGACAAGACCATGAAGATCGATAAACTCTCGTGAGAAAGTTCCTTCCATATCATCATATTCTCTTTGCAAAATCCAGTCTTCCTGATTCCATCTGAAATTCGGGTCGGGTATATCCAAACTATCAACAGGTGCTTTTACGCCTTCAAGCGGGAAAACAACATGTTCTAACTGAAATATGCTATCTGTGCTAAAATGTTGGTAAAAATTCTTAAATTCATCCGTATCATAAGCTGGAATTATAGAATTTGTACTCTTTTTTTCCATATTACATGAAAAAAACATAGCTGATCCAGTCACTAAATATAAAGTCAGGTACAAAACATTAATTTTCCAACGCATAAACTAAAATCATTTGATCAATTTGCCGTCCATAAATTTTGTAATTTTTTTGATAATCTCCCTTTTTCACCTCCCCTTCAAACTCAAACCCGTCTTTATCAAAAATAAAATTTCCAACCCGGATATGTGTGCGAAAGTCCAACTCTCGCTTTCCATAGCATTTGTACATTGCCTCCTTGGCACCCCATATGACGTGATAATAACTGAGTTTATTGTCATCCGGAATAAAAGATAATTCTATACTGTTTATAAACCTGACACCAATAGGAATTATTTTCGGTACAATGACCTGCAAATCAATACCACATACTTTACGGCTCACGATCACCGCAGTATAGTTAAATGTATGGCTTATAGATATAAATTCATCTGACCCATGAATAAATGGTTTCCCGTATTGGTCTTTAAGACACGCCCCACGCAATCCATGACCAGCTACTTGATACAATAAATAGCGTGAACAAAGCCATTCTGACTTTTTACGTGTTTTCAGGTGATCAACTTCTTCTCTTTCAGGAATATACAAATCCAGGTGATCAAAAAAATATTGATCACCTTCTACATTTTGCCACACACCTAATCGAACTGTATCCAGCCCGGTCAACTTACATATTAGAGGCATATCCTACTGAACTTATGTTTCTGCTTCGTGTTAATTTGCCATAAAACTAATATGTCATTGCCAGTTTCTGTACAAATAAAAAAAATAAATGAATTTTCCGGTCATAATGGGGCTATTTATGGGCTAGTGTGTGATCCCAATAATAATGTTTTTTATTCTGTGGCCGGGGATGGGTGGATAGTCAGATGGCCAATATCAGCTACTGAATGTGATGGCACTCTTATAGGAGATTCATCAACTAAACTTTTTTGTATTGCTTTTGGTGAGGCAAGCCAATTGCTAGTGGCTGGTGACATAAATGGGTTTTTATACTGGATAGATCCGGTTGAAAACAAGATACTTTCCAAATCATCTTATCACAAGGGTAGTATTTTCGATTTATGTTTTATTTCAGCCACCAAATTAGTATCGGTCAGTGCAGATGGATATGTTTGTCTCTGGGACATTCAAAGCAGATTGCCGGTCATTTCATTTCGTATTTCTTTTCATGGCCTCAGATGTATAAAACATGATAAACTGGAGAAAAAGCTTTATATCGGAGCGAGTGATAATCACATTTATATCCTCGATGACGATACCTTTGATGTAATTAATATTATTAAAAATGCACATGGAAGCAGTGTTTTTTCTATCGAAAATCTGACTTCAGAGCTTTGGGTCTCAGGAGGAAGAGATGCCTTACTCAAATTCTGGGATAAAAAGGACAAAATGCTAAAGGAGTCGATATCTGCCCATTGGTACACCATAAATAAAATAATAGCTTTACCTGAAATCTCTGCTTTTGCCACCGCATCCAGAGATAAATCATTGAGAATATGGGATACTGCTACTTTTGAATTATTGAAGAATGTAGATCTTCAAAAAGGCGGACATCTCCATTCAGTCAATACACTGTTGTGGATCCCAGAAAGCCATTATCTTATATCAGCCGGTGATGACAGGACTATCAAACTCTTTAGTATATCCCACTTAGGATAAAATATCTGAACCAAGTGCTCCGATTCCCAGCTTTTTTACATTTCCACTCAACTTATTAATAATAGTAGCTGATTTCGTAATCGTCATTTGAAAACAAATACAAGAATAGTGAAGTAAAAGCATTCTTATATGAAGATAAAGCTATGTTTAAATCCTTGATTCTATAAACTCAAAGCCTTATAAACCTTAAATTAAAATATTATTCTTATGCCAGCGAGTCCGTTTATCCCTACACTTTGATATCCGTACCACCTTTCAAATTTGTTGTCCAATAAATTAATTCCTTTTATGAATAAAGAGAATTTTTTTGAAACTGAATATTGTGCGCCTATGTTCATATCAAATAAAGCATTTGAATTTTCCGCCTGATTCTCCTTATTCAAAAACAAAACTTTGTTTCCAAAATACAGATTTGCATTTAATTCAAGTTTGCCATTCAATAATCGGGCTAGTCCGTATGCACTTCCTTCAATATTCGGCGTATGCCAAGCGTTTGTTATATCTTTTAGTTTAAAAACATTTTGGGTGATGGATCCTCCCAAAGAGATAACATCTGTGAGTGCAAAATCCACATTACCAGCTACAAACGCTATTTTGGCATCGCCATACACCAGATCAAAATACCTGACATCGCTCCCTTGATTAAGTAGAAACATCAATCGATTTGCATCTTTGAGTCCGGCGGATACCTGGTAGGTTATAAATGAATACTGGCCCTTGATACCCCCATAGTATTTATGAGATACCGTATTTACCAGTGAATCCTGGGTATTTGCCAGATAGGGATTTCTTAAAGTTACATTCCTGAAGTTGTTGACATAATAATCCTGTGAAACACCTCCAAAAACCTGCAAAGCCGGGCCGGAAACTCCATAGGATACATAGACCTCTGGAAAAACGGATGATCGGTTGTCACTGCTGTACAGCATATTTGCTCCTACCTGAAGTATCAGATTCTTAATTTTGGTTTTCAGTACGGGTTTAAATGTTGATGTTGTGAGACTCAATTCTTTCTGGGCATTTAAGGCAGTATAGTCATATTTTGCTTCTACAGAAAGTACCGAACTTTTCTTAAATAATTTCTCCCCCATCAGACCAGCAATAATTCCATTCTCCCTTATGTTGGAATTAGTAATGGAAAGATTGTCCAGCGCCAGATAAATATCATAATTAAAATTATATTTCGTCGGTTCTGCGTTTCTTATTCCTGCTTTTATCCCATAACCGTTAAGGCTTCTTTCTGACTGTTCTTTGGTGTATAAGGTGTCCACCCCTATATCAGTCTGATATAAATATCTCTTTCTGAACGATGAATTTACTTCACCGTACAAATTCATATTTTCCTTTAGCATATAGTTGCCGTAAATGTCTGCTGTTGCATTTCTGTATTGTTGGTATGGAATTTTAGTAGCGTTATTGAGCGATTCATATTGAAGGTGAAATCCGACATCGTATGCATCTTTTTTGGCAAAATGGTACCCAGCCATCAATTCAGGATTTTTCCTGAATCCATATCCACCTTGCAGATAGCCATTATTGATTTTGAATGGGGCATCCGGGGCCATAGCAAGTGGTTTTATCACTGGGTCGGGAAACTTGAGATCTATTGGCACTATAGTAATATCATACTTATACGTCGGATTGAATGGCTTTTGATCCGGTAAAACAGATTTAAGCCGGATTTTTTGTGCCTCTTGCAAATTAGCTTCAAAAGCCTTTATTACTTCAACCTGATTTATTTTCAAATCGCTATTAGTAGTATCAGATTGCGCCATTGCAAATACTGACAAAAACATAAATATATAAAGGTTTATTGATTTCATTTTTAATATATATTATGATGAATATTACTTCTCAATTCCGCCTGAATGGAATTCTATCAGACTATTGGAAGGTGCTTTGATTCTGTTTTTTTGCTTTTCCATTTCTTCAACTATTTTCAGTTTTTCCTTGGCTATTGTTTGCAAATCTGAATCATCCTTAAAGTTTTCAATTATTGCTTCCAGAGCAGCTCTTGCATTAAACAAATCCTTTCTGCCGACATAAATGTCGGACATAAGCACCAGACTTTTTGCTATCCAGTATGGGTATGAAGCGTTTTTATCATTTGCAAGATTGCATTGTTTTTCTGCTTTATCTGGCTGGTTTTGCTTAAATAAAATTTCTGCTAACAAGTATCTGGCTTCAGCTGCCTGATTATTATTTATCTGATCACCTATTACTGCAAAGGAAGTGGTTGCATTCTCAAGATTGTTTTCCTTATACCAGGTTTTACCGAGATAGTAAAGGGCTGCTACTTTTTCTTCATTATCTGCTTTTTTATTATTCGATACCAGATTGCCATACTTTTTGACACCATCTGTATTTGCAATACGGAAAGCACTTCTCAAAGCACCCAATGCTGCTTTATACTTTTCATCTTCATCTGAGATTGCACTATAATATAAGTCGTAATATTGGTATGATTTGTCAAAAGTTTGTGTGTAGTTGTAGGATATCAACGCCGATTTCCTGAGTGCCTGAATATAAAACTCTGAGTTTCCAAGTTTGATAAGTCGTTCATAATCTTCCAGTGCCTCCGCATACTTTTTAACAAGCGTAAATGATTCGCCTCGATAATAATATGCCTTGATCCTGTTGATTCCATTTGGATATTTTGAGATATAATTGTTGAAACCATCTATTGCTTTGTCATATTGGCCTTCATTATACCGAATGACTCCCACCATATATGCTAATGAATCTGCTGCTGAATCTGTAATCTTATATCCCGGCAATGAACTTACAAATGCTACATATTCTTCAGCCTTTCCCATATCATGTATATAAATCTCCTGAAGTCCCAATAATGCACTTTCTGCTTCTCTGGCTGATGGATTATTTTGAAATACAGCTTTGTAATTGCTTATTGATGTATTCAGATCACCTTTATTATATGCCAGAAGGCCAAGTTTAAGGTATGCCCCATTTTTTAATGGGCTGTTTTTATATTTTGTCACCAGATCACTAAAAGAACTGTAAGCGTTTTCTATATTATTCAATACAAAATATGTATCCCCAAGTTGCATGAACGCTTCATCCGCAAAGTCTGATGTTGGATAGGATTTGATGATTTCCTTCAATGTCAGTATTTTTTCATAAGGATCACCGGACAATCCCTGAATCAATGCTTTCTGATACATGGCATAAACAAAACTGCCTTTTTGCTTTTTGATAGCCTGATCATAATATGTAATGGCTTCCTGATATTTCCTGTTTTTGAAAAGACAATCACCAGCCCGGACCAAAGCATCAGGCCAGATTTCATTGAGCAATTCTTTACTTTTCAGCATACCGGAATTGATATTAAATCCTACGATTGAATTTTTAAAACTTTTTTCGGCATTGTTAAAATCTTTTAGCATCAGATAATTATATCCCTGTGTGTAGTGTCCGCTTAATGGTGATGACTCATCCGGCATGCCGATGAGGCCATTTGAAATATCAAAGTAATCATCAAAACCTTTAATGGAACCCATATAATTGCCTTTTTCATGCTGGATCTGACTTATCCAGAATGTATTCTGAGCCTGAACAATTTTACTCAAATTATACTTTTTTGACTTCTCAAAGTATTTTAGAGCTTCGTCTGCCTGCCCGCTATTGTATAATTGCATAGCATATTTTAAAGCAACAGTCTGATATGCTGTTTTTATCCTTTCTGTCGGCGACGGTATAGATTCAATGATTTGTAAAACAGCGACATAATCACTCATATTTTCAAGCAAGTCCGTAATGATGTTGTCTGCCTCCTTAAAATAAGCAGAATTTTTGTCTATTTTCACAAAAGTATTGATGGCCTCTCTTTCGAACCCGGACTCTGCTGATAATTTCCCATAATTAAAAGTCGCTTCTTCCTGCATCTTTTTTTCATAAGTCATTTGAGAAACTTTCTTGAATGCTCGCGCCGACACTAAGTCACCTGTCTTGTAATAACAATCTGCGAGATAGTAGTTAACCAATTGGCCCAGTTTTGTATCGAGTAAATGTAGCTCACGAAGATTTTCTATAGCAGATTCATATTTTTTCAGCTGATATTGGGTAAATCCCAATTGGTAAAATTCTTCGATCGTAAGTTTATCAGTATTAGCCTCATAAAATTCCAGATGAGGTAAAGCCTTGTCAAAATTTCCTTTTTTAAAATAAGACTGCCCGATCAATTGTCTGATTTCTTTTCTATTTCTTAATTCTATGTCCTTTAGTGATTCCTCGCCGTAAGAAATGACCTTATCAGAATTATTTTGTGCAAAGTAAATCTGTGTTATATAATATGGTACAAAAGAACGATAAGTTTCAGAATCTTTCACCCGCTCAAAAGCATTGACAGCACCCGAATAATTACCTGTAAAATAATCGCAGAGACCATAGTAATAATTAGACGGATAATAAAATGAATTTCTAATTTCTTTGGTTCGGGCCAATTCTGATTTTCCTTCTTTAAATTCCTTAATCGCAAAATGGGAATACCCTTTTTTAAAACTAGCTTCAGACATGTCATATTCGGGCAGGTCATCAAATTTCATCATCCCATAAATATCAACTGACTTTTTAAACCACTTTTTATTGTAATAATAACTGCCTAATTCGAGGATCGCAGGTGATGTAGATGGGTCCGGGTATTTTCGGGTGATAAACGTAAGCAGTTCATTTTCACCACTGGGCAGATCCAATCTAAGTCCCGATACGGCGCTCATAGCTCCTGCATCGTCTCTCAACAAAGTAAAATCATCCTCTGATATTGGGTGAACCTGATGAATAAATTTATCATTAAAAAATCTTGCCGGGCCATACAGATTGTGGTCAAAAAAATCCCTCGCCTGTCTATACATCTTCAGTTTATCTGTATATATACTGCTTTCCTGTCCTGTTAATATACATGAAAGTGATATTGAAAAAAGGGTACTAAGAATGATTTTCATCTTTACTCAATTAATTGAATCCGATAATAATTATTAAAACGCAAAATTAAATAAAATATTACCAAATACTATTAATGAACAGGATACAAATTAAATATAAAAAAATACGAACTTAATTTATGGATAGATTCTCTATTTTTTAGTGTAAATAGTTTTATTCAAAAATCTTTTAGAGATAATGAAACAACATCAGATTCATACCTTTAGAATGGGAGTAGGAAATAAAATGTAGCAAAAAATAAGAAATATAAATTAAAAGGACAAAATGGCTCTCCATTTTGTCCTTTTAATTTTATCAATGAAATTTCAAAATAATCTAACCAATATTTTGAACGATTCGCATCTCACTACCTCAATAAACTCACATTTCCTTTTTTAATAAATTTGTCTCCATTCAGACAAGTGCCTTTGATATAATATGCATACACATCAGGCGACATCTCCCGTCCCTGATATCTTCCGTCCCAACCTTCATTTATATTGTTAGTACTAAACATTTCCTGACCCCACCTATTGAAAATTACATATTCCAATTCAGTGATTGCATTAGATTTTACATATAAGATATCATTTTTGCCATCTCCATTTGGTGTAAAGGCATTAGGTAAATATTCATCTTTATCAGAACACGGAATCACTCTGACATTGACAGTAATCTGGCCTGAACCAGTACACCCATTAGTATCACTTACTGTAACCGTATAAGTTGTGGTATTAAATGGAGTCACTTTAATAGATGTACCCTTCTCGCCGGTACTCCATGTATAAGTACCCCCCGTCAATGGGTTTTTAACTGAGATATCCGTGCTGGCACCTTGTTTTATCTCGATGTTGGGTTCTGTAAAAGTCACCGTCACTTGCGGAAGTACCTGAGCAGTATAGCTTAGTTCTTCTGCACAGCCTGTTGTTTTATTGGTTACCAGTACTTTCAGCACTTGACCCTGTGTCACTTTCACTACAGGGCTGTTTGTCGTACCACCGGATACTATTGCTGTAGTTGGGGACCAGACATAGGTATAATTGCTTGAGTTAGTAATATTCAAATTAAGTGTCGAAGATTGGTCATTACAAAGTGTACCCGAAAAACTATAAATAAGAGGGGCTTCAATGACTGGAGTAATTTCTCTGGTCTCGCTACAACCTGTTGCTTTATTGGTTATTACCACCTTAATTGTTTTACCCGTTGCTGCCATAAAAATGGGTTGATTGGTGGTTCCGCCATTGACTATGATGTCAGTTGGAGTCCAAACATAGGTATAATTTTCAGGATTGGCTATCACCAGCTTTATCTGATAGTCTGTCTTTGGACAATATACCTTCGGCAGATCTACAGTATAGTTAAATTTGAAAGTGCTGATCATGACTTTTGTTGAGTCTTTGCATCCTTTATTATTTAAGCCGATCAACGTAATATCCATAGCCGTCATCGGATTTACTGTAAGACTTTTACCGGTACCTAATAGTTTTCCTGTAGCATCAAACCAACTATAGGTTGCCAGTGAATCATTGGATGAGGCATTTAAAGTGGCATCTTTTCCTTCGCATACGGTTTGATTCGCAAGTGGGTTGACTACAAACTTTGGTGTAACAGTTATGTTTGTTTTTACTTCCTTAAATGGGCAAACTGTATTTTCACTTTTTAATGAGACTATATAGGAGCCTGCTGCAGTAAAAGTATGACATGGATCTGGAGAAGTTGCAGAATTTGATGTACTTGCAGGGTTGCCAAAGTCCCATTTTAAGTTTCCGAAATATTTACCGGTAATACTGAAGCACACGTCCGAGTTTTGGCAAATGTCCTGCTTTATACTTACAGTTACAATGGAATCCCCAATCTCCGGAACAGTAATTTCAGCAGATTCTTTTATGAAAGGACATTCTGCATTCAAATTCGTCAGTGTGACCTGATATTTTCCAGAATTATTATACTTAAAGCACGGAGTTGCTTGCGTAGATGTATCTATTTCAAGTCCTGAACCGAAATTCCACAAAATTTTACCTTCATAAGTACCATCGGTTTTGAAACACATCGTAAAATCATTGCAGGATAAGAGTTCTGCTTTAAAAGTGACAGGTTTCTGATCTTTAATTCTGAATAAAATGCTTATTGGCTTAGTGCAGTTATATTGATTTGTCACACTTCCCCTGCTATAGTCACTTCTTTTGTTGAGCCTTTGCATATATTACCACCGTCTGGAACATTAACTCTAATGCTTTGATTTGTTACTTTAATAGAATCCAAATTTTTGGTACACGCTGATCCTGTTGATCTCACAAAAAATGTCTGGGTCAATAAAGTTAAATTTACCTCCAATACATTAGTTTGGCCAATGATCTGAATAAAATCGCTGGTATTACTCCACTGATAACCTCCTGCTCCTCCCGTTACCGTAAGTTTAACCTTTTCATCACAAATGTCATTACTACCGGAGATTTTGACAGGAGATATTACCTGCAGGACTATACTGATATCCTTCCTGCAATTATATTGATTTAAGACTTGAAGATTTACAGTAAATGTGGCCCCATCAGATGGCAATGTTTCAATTTTTACCACATTGTTTAAAATGGACACTACGTGAGGGTCTGAAGAAGTATATACCAGAGCATGATCACTAACATTATTGGTGATGGTTATATCTTTTGTGCCATCTTTGCATATGTTTCCCGTGGTCGGGTAGGTTATATTTATGCTCTGGTTGGTTACTGTGACAGAATCAATAAATTCTTTGCATTCCGGACTTGTATGCCTTACATAAAAAGTCTCACTTACATTTTTTAATGTTGTTTCAAGCAAAGCTTTTGTACTTATTATATTGGTAAATTCTCTGGTGTTGCTCCATTCAAAATTTCCGTTCCCGCCTGTTGCCTGGAGAGAGACTATATCATTGCATATATCTTTGTCCCCCGATATTTTCACGGGTGATATTATTTCAAATGCAATGCTAATGTTCTTGGAACAATTATATTGGTTCGTAATGGTCAATCCTAATGTAAATGATGTGCCATCTCCTTCCAAAGATTGCACTGTAATGGTGTTGCCATTTATACTGACTATATGCGGGTCGCTGGAAGTATAAGTCAGACTGTGAGCCGCTGTATTATTTGTAATTATGAGATCTTTTGTACTACCACTGCATAATATTGCATTCGCAGGAAAAGTAATATTTATACTTTGGTTGGTTACTGTGACAGAATCAATAAATTCTTTGCATTCCGGACTTGTATGCCTTACATAAAAAGTCTCACTTACATTTTTTAATGTTGTTTCGAGCAAAGCTTTTGTACTTATTATATTGGTAAATTCTCTGGTGTTGCTCCATTCAAAATATCCGTTCCCGCCTGTTGCCTGGAGAGAGACTATATCATTGCATATATCTTTGTCCCCCGATATTTTCACGGGTGATATTATTTCAAATGCAATGCTAATGTTCTTGGAACAATTATATTGGTTCGTAATGGTCAAACCTAATGTAAATGATGTGCCATCTCCTTCCAAAGATTGCACTGTAATGGTGTTGCCATTTATACTGACTATATGTGGGTCGCTGGAAGTATAAGTCAGACTGTGCGCCGCTGTATTATTTGTAATTATGAGATCTTTGTACTACCACTGCATAATATTGCATTCGCAGGAAAAGTAATATTTATACTTTGGTTGGTTACTGTGACAGAATCAATAAATTCTTTGCATTCCGGACTTGTATGCCTTACATAAAAAGTCTCACTTACATTTTTTAATGTTGTTTCGAGCAAAGCTTTTGTACTTATTATATTGGTAAATTCCCTGGTGTTGCTCCATTCAAAATTTCCGTTCCCGCCTGTTGCCTGGAGAGAGACTATATCATTGCATATATCTTTGTCCCCGGATATTTTCACGGGTGATATTATTTCAAATGCAATACTTATGTCTTGAGAACAATTATATTGATTGGTAACTCTTACGTTTAAAATAAATGTTGAGCTGTCACTGTCCAAAGACTGGACTGTAATGATGTTGCCATTAATACTTACAATATGTGGGTCAGCTGAAGTGTAAGTCAGATTGTGGGATAGATTTAGTTTATTTATAAATATTTCTTTTTCTGTTCCCTTACAAATGACAGCATTCTCCGGATAAGTTAATTGTATTGTTTGATTAATTACCGTTACAGAATCAGTTACATCACCACAATCCGCTCCCACAGACCTAACAAAATACTTGGCTGAACTACCGGAAATCAAAACTTTTAGGGATGATGTGTTACTTATAATACCATTGAATGAAGATGTGTTGCTCCACTCAAATATACCATTACCCCCCGATACATTCAGATTTACACTATCACAAACATTTCTGTTTCCTATGATAGTTAGAATCGGCGTCGCAGGTTTTACCACAATCGAAATCGTCCCGGTGCTCGAGCAATTATTTGCATTAGTTACAGTTACGTTATAATCGGCTGATTTGCCTCCTGTAAATATAGGGTTAGTTGGATTTGATAAATCAAGCCCTTCCAATGGAGACCATTGATATTTATTTATACTATCCGTCATCAATAGTAGGTTTGCCTTTACGCCGGGACATAGATTTAATGCAGAAGATGTCAGATTAAGGCTTGGAAAATCTCCTCCACTCCTCACTTCTATTTCTTTTAATATGGTAGCATCACAAGCTCCCTGACTTGATCTTACCAGCAATCGTACCGTATATATGCCTGCTTTTTCAAATCTAAACAGTGGATTTTCTAAAGTAGAAATATACTTAGCTTCTTTTGAAGGAAAATTAAAATTCCATTCAAAGCTGGATGCGTTGTTGGTTTTATTTGTAAATACATAGGATAAGCTATCACATGGATTATTGACTACAGCATCAAAATCTGCAACCAATGGTTCGTTACATACTCTAACGTTGTATTGAAAATCACGTCTTACTGTGGCCATTAAAACCCCGTTTCTATATTCCTCTACGCAGACACCGATCAGAAACTGCCCAACGAGATTTGGATTTGCAGTAATGACACCTGTTTTTGGATTGATGACCAAAGGGGTTCCGCCCATCATATCGCTCAGGGTGTAAGGGTTTCTCCACTGGATTACATTGTAAGGAGGATTAGATGGTGGTTGTGGTTGTGGAAATTGTATAGTTCCGCCATCAAAAGGAGTACAAATTTTATATACAAGAGAGTCTCCATCACTTTCAGACGCTGAATGATCAAATACCAGTGGTTTATTGGCGCATATATATACATCCGGCCAATTCTTAAACGTAGGCGAGCTATTGCCCTGCATTAATGCTCTTTCTGATATTTCGACCCACTCTGTCGAACCGGACTCCAATGGATTTATTACATTGTTTAAAGACCCATTTCTGCAACATCGCTGATAGGCTATAATGTAACCTCCGGGAATGACAGGTAACGTCTGAATAGTTTTATACGTAGTCGTCTGAACACAAACAACTGACCCCTGGAATCCACAATCAGCTATCAGGATATTACCAACTGTATCACTCTCCACAAATGGAATTCTGATTTCACGGAAAAAAACATTGGTTGTCGCAGAATATAAACCAATTGATGCCGGATTGTCAAAATCGACCTGGCCTAAATTGCAATCTCTCCTCAATGTAAGGGTTATCTCATACTGATCTCCGCTGATATGTTTATATGACAAATCCCTCCAATGATGTGTGCATGCACATCAGATGAAAGATGAAACAAAATAAATAGTAAGGCTATTAATCTGAATGTCTTAAATATATGAGTCTTCATCTTTATTATTCTTTTATATCTATTTAACAATACTGTTTATATAGTTGATTTTCACAATTTCAACCCTTCTTTCTTTTGCTGCATCAAGATTATATATAGAATTTCTCTCGTCTTTCAAATCATCTTTTACATAAGGTTTGGCTTGAGATTCTCCTAATGAAACATCTTTAAAAGTAAGAGATTTGCTTTTTATAAATTTTTTCAAAGCTCCATTATTATATGCCATGATATCATTTTTAACTGAGTTGATCCTTCTTTTACTCAATATTTTGTTGTAAAATGTTTTTGCTCTGGGTGAAGCAAAACCTCTTAATTCCAGTTCAATCTTATCTCCTCTTTCCAGCACTTTGATTAAATAATCCAGTACAACCTTAAACTTTTCGTTACCCATCTTGACATCTTTTTGGAAGAACGACTCTATACTATTCGTGGCTGCCAGCTTTTCGCTTTCACTAAGAGGTTCAGTATATCTAGTGATATAGTCAGACTGTCTCTTTAGGTAATCGTTTGAAAGTTTATCATAACTGGCAGATGTAAATGCAGATTTGCTTCTTGGATTTGGATAATCATTGTCAAAGTAAAGCGAAATCGGAACAAATGAATGTAAGTACAGATTTTTCCTTATAGTTCCAGTTGCACCTGCAGTATTGAAGGTTTCACTGGCAGATGTATATCCATCTTTGGTGGCTGTGACTTTGTAACTCCTTCCCCGTATTATGTCAAATTTATAATCATTTCCTTTGGTATTGGTTATGACTATTTCTTTAGTATTACCATTGCTGAGATCAGTAAGGGTAACGGTTGTACCAATCAACGCCTCTCTACTGATGTCGTCGAAAGTAAATACTTCAAGATTTATAATATCAGGAGCCAGATATAATTTCTTGACCAGCTTTCGATCTGCTGGTGTTGTCCTGAAAGTTTCTGTAGCTGTGGTATATCCGTCTTTTGTCCCGACGATTCTGTAATTTCGGTTAGGTGATAAAA
The DNA here is from genome assembly GCA_016722285.1 of Saprospiraceae bacterium. Classification (GTDB taxonomy): domain Bacteria; phylum Bacteroidota; class Bacteroidia; order Chitinophagales; family Saprospiraceae; genus OLB9. The sequence continues at coordinate 99,819 of JADKGI010000009.1, read as the reverse complement.
TAAATGATTGTTTGTTTTCAAGTGGACCGTTTAAAAAACATTTTATCTCCTTTCCAGTATCTTCATCAATCAAACAGATTGTGGTACCATAGAGATCAGATCCGTCAGCTTTCAAAAAAGTAAGAACATCGAGATATATATCCGTATTAACATTAACATCATAAATATCCATGCAGCAAGCCTCATATGTTTCATATTGATATCTTGAACCTTCCCGATTAGAAGTTAGATATCCCTTATTTCCTTCAGGGTCCAGAAAATAATACATATCGTTCATACTGGTATTAGTAGGTGCAGGTAGCAGCACCGGCACATCTGAACGGGTAGAATAACTAAAAACATCAAATCCCCCGAATCCTTCATATCCCTCTGAGCTAAAAAATAAAGTGTTGGATGATCCAAAATAAAATGGAGTAATTTCATCCATTTCAGTATTTACTGCTTTTACGTTTACAGGCTCTGCATAGCTATCATTTTCCAACTGGCTGAACCAAATATCTTTACCTCCGGCTCCGCCGGCTCTATCGGAAACAAAGTATAATCCCGGCTTGCCGGTAATGACATCAGTCCCCGGCGAAGGTTGAGTGTTATTGGCCCCAATCACATTTATTTGATTACTCAACTTCATTTCATTAGACAGGTTTCCATCAGCATCCACATCACTTGAGTAAATCTCACAGGATTGGCTCCAGCCGTTTACATATTCACAGATACTGTAAAACACTTTATTTCCGGATAAATCAAATGCAAAATTAGCAACCGATTTGTCCCGATTATTGATAAAACCTGATAAGGGTTCTGCAGGGACACCGTCGGGTTTTACCAATGTTTTTGCTATCTGCTTGTATCTGAGAGCTTTAGATACAGGATCGTATTTCAAACTACTAAAATACATTTTTCCCTTGCGGTAAGATGCCGCAAAATCAGCATCCCGCGAATTAATATCTTCACCCATTCGGGTAACAGTAGTGTATTCATCGGGACTTTTTATTAATTCTTTAGCTTTGGTAGATGATGATATTCCTTTTCGCGCTCCCATTGTGAGTTTCATATCTGCATTGGAATATTCTGAAAGATATAAATTGTAATACTTGTTGGCATCATCATATCTTCCAAGTTTCTGATACATCTCACCCAATCGGTATGTAACATCGGGATAATCCATGTTTTTGAGTGTATCTATTAACAGATGATATTTCGTGGTTGCATATGCGTATGCATTATACATCCTGGCTGATTCAGCTGTTTTGTATAATACAGCAGCATCATTTTTATCAAATGATTGTGCTTCCTCATAATATACTAATGCGCCAATATAATTTTTTTGAGAAAATGCGGTATCCGCTGCCTCAAGAAAATCTTTTTTTGACTGGGCATTTAAACTACTGACTATCAGTAAAAGTATAGATATTTTTAATAATTTAAAATTTGAGATCATTAGTTTACTTTTTTATATAAAGGAAATAACATCAATATATAAATGCTATAAAATTGGGCAATTTTTGAATCTGAAAGGCTTCACATTTTTTATAATGTATCTGAGATGCAGTTCGTATGCTCCTCTGCTGGTGTTCAGCGTTTTATTATAAGAAGTCCTGTCCACGTCCAGATTAAAACCTGCATACCATTCATTATATTGCAGGGCCACAGTAGGTATAAAAGATCCGGATGTTCTGTATCCAAGTCCAAAATGTAATTGGAGCTCCTTTCCTCTATTCTGATTTAAATGCAATTTACCAAGTCCTCCTAATACTGTTTCGTCATATTCGCCTTGTATCTGGTGTAAAAAATGCAACTGAATATCAACCTTATCTGTCAACTCTACATTTCCTACGGCTGAAAAGGTATATCTGCGAGCCAGTTTAGTAGGTTTATCTCCATAAAAAGCTACTTCAGGTTCTATCAGATGTAAAGCTGCAATTCCAAGATCGAGGTTTGTTCGGCTGGACTTCTGGTAGAGATAGTTTATTCCCATCCCTGTTTCAAAAAAACTCGTTCTTTCTGTGGATTGAAATGCTTCCTGGCTTGGCAACCCCGTATCAAATATATCACCATTCCATTGTTTGTCCCACCTGAGAGATTTTGTATCAAAGCCGCTTGAAGCAAAACCTAAGCCAAGACCCAGGCTAAGAATATTTCTTTCATTGAGTTTGCCATGAAGCGCTCCATTAATTCCAACATTTAGAAGATTTAGTTTAGAATCTCCCTGCCTGTCGTAATTCAGATTTAAACCAAGACCATAAAATATTTTCTGGCTGTTGTAAGGAGTGATATTTCTATCATAAGAACCGCTGTAAGTGGTCCACGATACAGGTACAAATCTCCACTGACCTCTGTGGCTCAATATAAATCTGTGATCTCCATTGAAGACTCCGGTCATGGCCGGATTGACATTTTGTGGTGAATTATAAAACTGGCTGTAATGTAGATCCTGAGCGTTTGAATTGAGGACAAAATTAAAAACCAGAATAGTAGAAATAAAAATGCGAAGTAAAAGTCTAATTTGCATATTGAGTATTATTTATACTTTACTGAATGGAATACTATAGACAACAAATATAAAAGTTATTCTTAGATAATGAATCACAAGGTATCAAAATATATTGATTTAATTTTTATATAATTTTTTTAAATGTTTATATAATTATGGACTATTTGGATAAAATAATATTGTCAATAACAATGATGTGATCTTCCACGAATTCATAAATAACTGATCATCAAAACATAAGACATTAATTATACTCAATACACTATTAATGAGCCTTTTCGCTTTTGCCTTATGATAATCCTTGGGAAAGTGAAGCTAAGATAAATATTTGGTGCTTAATGTCAATTTCTTTATCAAAATTCCAATTAAGTAAAACCATCTGATTAATGATTTTTTTTGTGTTTCAAGCTCACAAATTAAGAGTATGTTTAAAATTTTATTGCCTTATAATCAATATCTTATGAACCTGCCTTCAAAATAATCATCTCCTTTAGTTCACTAAACTCGTTAGTTATTTTATTGTCAGAACTATAGCCTATTGTTTAACAACTAAGAAAATTTTTAAACACTATAAGTTAAGTGCACTGAAGTGTTTTTTTATTCTAATAATTTTTTCATTCCTTCAATGACCGTTTTCCAATTTTCACTGGAATGTTCCACTTTTTCATTATCATAATTAGTTTGAATTACGGTGAGTTCGGTCCCATTTTCCAATTCTTGCACTTCATATGAAACATATAAGTAATTTTCTTCTCTATCTTCCATCCCACTCCAACTACTGAGGTAAGAATATGAAAGTTTCTTATTTTCAGAATACTCTAATACTATTCCTTTATCTTCATAAGGTTGCCCTTCCCAGGCACCTCTGAAAAATATTGGATGACCTTTAACCCAATCAGTAACCAGATCGGTGTTAAAAAAATATTGCTTTACAAAAGCAGGATTTGTCAATGCTTCCCATACTTTTTCTACCGGAGCATTGATCAATGTGGTATATCTGGATTCAAATTGTTTTTGCATGGTGAGATTTTGATGCAAAACTATACAATAAATATTAAGCCCTCATATCAATGTTGATATATTAATTAAATGTTCATATTATGTACTTACTCCGGTACTACCTCGACATAGGTTGAATATCGTCAGCTATGTAATATACTCCTTGGAAAATTGATTTAATGCAATGGTTTTGTAGAATTTTTATCAAAAAATAAATGCAAAATTGAGTCAAAACATTGATGTACCTGAGCTATTATCATTTAATTTTATTTGAAGTACAAATAATCAGAATGCCTTGAAATCTTCATAGTTTTATAAATTTTGCGGTATAAATGTGACCATTACTTGCAGTCAAGCGAACATAATAAAGGCCATCGGTTAGATCTGAGACATTTATGTTATCAGTCTGCAATGTTTTATTATAAACGCACTGACCTGATCTGTTAAAAATTTCACATCTTTTGATCGGTTGTTTCATTCCGAAAAATGTTATTTTGGATACTGCCGGGTTTGGTACAATTTTAAATGACAAAACAGGGACATCATCCACAGAAGTTGTATTGCACATGACGGCATTCAGTTTTTGCCAAATCTGATCACACAATACAGTGGCAATTTCTGAAGATGAGCTATTGGGCTTTTCACCCATTCTGATTATGACGATACCTTTTGATGGAGATATACTGAGGATTTGGCCATTCTTCCCAAGTCCTGCAACCATGTCATCTGGTGCAGATGGTGCATAAGGTCCTGGTAAAAAAAATTGAAATCCCGGTACCATATAAGAAGGTTTACCATTTAGCCACCAAAGGTAGCCGTAAGAAAGATTTATATTTTGAGATGTATTAATCATTTGTGAGAAAAACTGTTCGTTTCTCAATAGTGTATCCATATTCCAGACACCTTTGTTTTGAATCAAAACGCCAAATCTAGCCATACTTCTCACCTTACTAAAAAAAACATTGTCATAATCTACTGTAAACCATGCTCCTGTTATACCGGTTTGATTTTTAAGTTTCACTTGAGTAAAGGTATTTATAGCCATACCTGATGCATCAGTCAAAACCTTTTCCAAAAGCGTATAGGGGGCATTGTGATATGCCCATCTACTACCTGCATCCGCTTTGTATATCAGACAAGTATCAATCAGACAGTGGTTATCATCAACAGCATCTTCAAGACCGGAAGTCATAGTAAGTTGATGCCTTATTGTTATCTTCTCTTCCTGCAATGGTGTACAATGGGTCCAACCTTTGCCAAGATATTGTGATGACTGATCTGATATTTTCAAGAGGCCTGCCTCCTGAGCCTGCCCTATCAAAAAAGCCGTAATCGTCTTACCTGCTGATGCCCAATACCAAACGCTATCCTGAGTAAAAGTTCCGAAATACTTTTCAAGTACTATTCTGCCATCTTTAAGGACTATAAAACCCTTAGTATTTTCATTTTCCAGAAATTGGTATAATGCGTCCACATTGTCAATACACCATCCTAGAGAAGCAGGATCAATCTTCTCCCATGTTGATGAATTATTTAATGGCGGAAAATATATATTTTGTGCATCTGCAAAATATACAGAACAGGCAAAAAGGCAACTAAGCCATGTCCGGTGAAATGATATCATGGTCATAAGTAATGTGTTTATAGTTTGGACATTATCATCGAAGCAAATTTTAAAAATCAAAATACATTTATCGATGTCAATCCTGTATATTTACTGTTGTTGCTGCTGTTGCATTTGTATAAAAGCCTGATAAGAGTTGGTTGTGGGATTTGATTCTGATTTTACCTCACTAACTAATGACGGTTCTAGGGTCATATTTTTATCTTCAATAAAGTTTCTTGCTGAAGATTGTTCAATATCTGCATTATCTACTATAACAGAAACCTCGAGTCTATGATCTAACTTCCCTTTATAAATACCTTTAAAAGGCGTACAATCTTTGAAATACCTGCCTATGGCAAGTCTGATGTGCCTGTCAGAAGCATGACAATTATTAGTTGGGTCAAGTCCTACCCAATCAAATCCCGGAATATAAGCTTCAACCCATGCGTGGGTTGCCCCAGCGCCTCTGAAATCATCATTCTCAGGGCAAATATATCCACTCACATACCTGGCAGGAATTTGGATCATGCGAAGCATTACAAGCAAAAAGTGGGCAAAGTCCTGACAAACCCCTGCTTTAAGAGTCCATATCTCATCTACTTCAGTTTCTACAGATGTGACGCCTTGCGAGTAACTGAAATTACTATAAATGTATTCAGAAAACTTTTTTGCATTCTCATAAGGATTCAGTTTATCATTTTTCAAATTCTGAACGAGTTGCATTATCTCATTAGAAAAACTCATTTTATCAACTTGCAGATAATCTCTGAATTTAAAATCATTCCCAATTTTATTCAATTCATCCCATAAGGTATCGGCATCTGAAGATGGGTCAGGTTCTGCTTTTGGAAACGTCTCTATTTCAAGGATTGAAGATATTTTAAGTTCATTGTGAGGTTGAAGGTGACTAAATATACCGAGCATGTTTCCAAATTTATCATTAAAATTCTGAACAGGAGGACTATCAGAAATTTTTATTTTATGAGAAATTACTTTCTGATAATTATCTGAAATGGGATATAACATCATCTGATTGATAGAATCATAAACGGGTTCCTCATAAATATATCGTGTCAAGTGTTTAATCGTGAATATTGCCATTGTTATTATTGAAGTATATTAAAAGTAATAAAATAATCAACCGAAATAGAGCTTTGAAAATCGTGCGGAGAACATCAGAATTTCTTTTTCGAGTTGGTCCAGATATTCTGCGAGCTGCTTACCATCTTGAAGGTCAGGTTTGCTGTAAACAAAACTACTGATTATCCTTCCAATTTCAAAATCCACCTGAGAAAATGCATCGGGTTTGGACTCCTCTTTCAAAGGATTGAGACTGGATCTGATCCTGCCTAATGAATATTGAACTGAGTTTGTAAATACGGGACTAAATAAAACAAAATTGATTATATTTCGAATAGTCAAAGCTCCCCGATAGGTCTTGCCATAAAGTTCATTTCCAGATAAAGCATACAATACATACCTGAAAGACAGCGTCTTACTGTCATCATCCAGGTTGAAATGTATTTCTTTAAGTTTTATTTTTAGTATCTGAATTGATTGCAAAGTGCGCTCTATTCGCTTGCCTACGTTGAGAAAAAAATATCCCGGTCCGCGATCCATTGTATAATCCAGGGTACCTGAATACAGATAACACTGCTGTTGAATCATGTCCAGGACTTCAACAGGGTCCTCATTTCTTAAGATTGAATCATTTTTCTCATTTCGTATTGTATGGTGAAAATTATTTAGCATTTGCCACAACTCTTTGGTTATATTATCCTGAACAGATCTGGCATTTTCCCGTGCATACATGACATTGTTTAAAATAGAAGCCGGATTATTCTTGTCAGTTAGCAGATGTAACAATGTTTCAGAAGCTTTGTAATGATCTTTACTATTTTTTTCCAAAAATCGCTTGTCACCATATTTTTCTATAATAAGTTTCCAGTTATTATCTATTGCATTATCCTGAATGGCAACATAATTTGTATGAAGAAATGTGACTTCTATTTTTGTTCTCTCCATATATCTGGATAACCAGAAAATAGCGTCTGCAACCCTGCTTAACATATTTATTATTTCTTATGATTTGAAAAATTTTATTCATTGAGTACCCAGGTATCCTTGCTTCCTCCTCCCTGTGATGAATTTACAACTAATGATCCTTCTTTCAAAGCTACTCTTGTCAACCCACCTGGCACAATGTCTATGCCATTAGGACCATAAAGAGCAAAAGGCCTCAGATCCACTCTTCGCGGCTGAAGTTTTCCATTAATAAAACACGGAGCTGATGACAGATTTATAATAGGTTGGGCTATAAAATCTCTTGGGTCCTTTTTGATAGCTATTTTAAATTCTGTCATTTCCTTTTCAGATGCTGAATTGCCTATAAGCATACCATAGCCACCACTTCCATTTGTACGTTTGATTACCATTCTATCCATGTTGTTAAACAGATATTTTCTGTTATCTTCGTCATCCATCTGGTATGTAGGTACATTTTTCAATATTGGTTCTTCATTGAGATAAAACCGAATCATATCCGGCACATATGTATATACGGCTTTATCGTCCGAGACCCCATTTCCCATAGCATTGACGATATTGACATTTCCTGCCTTATAGGCCCAGTAAATCCCAGGAACACCCAGAGTACTGTCAGGTCTGAACACCAAAGGGTCAAGAAATTCATCATCAACTCTTCTATATATAACGTGTACTTGTTGAAGCCCTTTAGTTGTTTTCATATATACTTTGAGATCATTTACTACAAGATCTCTACCTTCCACCAGCTCTATTCCCATCATCTTGGCTAATGTAGAATGCTCAAAATACGCTGAGTTAAAGATACCCGGCGTGAGAAGTACAACTTTTGGCCTACTGGTCTGAAAATTTGATAATTCAAGTAAATTTTTAAGCAGAAGATCAGGATAATCTCTTACCAGCCGAACATTATTTTTAGGAAGTTGATCCGGAAAGAGCCTGTTGGTCACATTTCTGTTTTCCAGCATATAAGAAACTCCGGAAGGAGTACGAAGGTTATCTTCCAGCACGTAATACTGACCATCATTATCACGGATCAGATCAATCCCGGCAATATGTGTATATATATCAAAAGGTACTCTGAAATTTCGCATTTCTTCGAGAAAAAATGGACATGTATAGATCAATTCCTTAGGTATTATTTTATCATGCAGGATGAATTGCTCATTATAAATGTCTTTCAAAAAAATATTAAGTGCTTTGAGTCTTTGCTTGAGCCCCTGTTCAAGCATAGTCCATTCATTGGCTTCAATGATTCTTGGTATGACATCAAAAGGAAATATTTTTTCAATACCCTCGCCGTTATCATATACGGTAAAGGTGATACCCTGCCGCATAAATATTTTTTTTGCCAGGTCGTTTTTTAATGTAAGCGTGTCAAGATCATAATGACTGAAATTAGCAAAAAAACTTGAATAGTGTTCTCTGACTGCTTGATCGGCATACATCTCATCCCAAACATCCGGATTTGATTGATATCCATCCATCAAAGTTGATTTCTTCATACCTAAACAATTTTCTCTATGAATTATTTGAACGGTGTCATAAATATACCTTTTAAAGAAGGTCAAATTTATAGTCTATCCAGCAATATAACTTAAAATAAATAATATTTTTTTCAAAAACCCTTTATTTTATAAGGGTCTTGGTACATAAAAATTACAATTTTATTGAAATACCCCTATCATTTATTTATAAATTCAGCTAATAGTCTATGAAAATGGTGCGTTCCCCTTTCTCTGGTAACCGAATATCTCCCTTGCAAATAAAAACGTGATTTAATTCCTTTCTGTACGTTTTGTACAATCTCTTCATCTTCCATCTCAACTTTATCCAGGTCACTGCCTGCACCATGATTATACTTTGACTCATCATACATATAGGTGATAAAGGATACTTTAGTTTGATCTGTTGACAGAGGCTGAACGATATTTAATGACAATCCCCACGGATAAAAATTGAACATCATATTGGGGAAAATCCAGAAATAAAATGCGGCAATATGCCGGCCAAAATCCGGTGAATCAGCAGGTAAGTCAAATGTATTTTCTGAATTTTTCGCTACTCCCAGTTGCAAGCTCGAATAAGGATAATATAATTCAGTCTCATAGTCACCATAATCGAGAACAGAACTTAAACCCTGATGAACAAACGGAATATGAAACCCTTCCAGGTAGTTTTCACAATATAGAGCCCAGTTTGCTGCGATAATGTAATCCTTGCCCAGATCGTCTCTTCTGATCAGTTGATCCATAGGAAAAAACGACATTCGGTCCATCATGTCCTTAAAATAATGAGCAGGATTTACCTCCCTATTCAGAGACGTAAATATCAATTTGCCCCACTGAAATACCAGTAGAGAAACCAAATTATCTTCATTACACGGAAAATCTTTAACTTCAGTAAACTCAGGCATAAAGATCATCTGACCGTCAAGTGAGAATGTCCTGCCATGATATTTGCATCTTAACTGACCTGCCTGGCACGGCTGTGTTACCAATAAATTGCCTCTGTGAGTACAAACATTACTCAGGCATCTGATGGTATCATCTTTATCACGTATTACTATTAATGGTTCATCCATATACTCTAGCAATAATGTAACAGGATACATACATGCTGATTCAGGTAGTCTGTCTTTATCACCAATATAATGTGGATTTTGGGTAAATATCTTTTCCTTACAATCATTAAATACGTCCTGGCTAGTATAAAAATCAGTATGAATCGTTTTAGCCTTTGAGATATCAGGGTCAATTTCAAATCTGGCCATAAATAAGTATCATTTTTATGAAGTGGTGAATATAAGAATAAGTCAGCAAATTAAAATTACAAACTTGAAGAGTAGATTAACACATTGACCATGAATATATTATTTTTGCTAAAACAAACCAAGGTGATCAAGATTTTTTGTGACATCATCGATTTCCATATCTTCCAGTGCACTTACTATTAGTATGGCTTTGGTTCTATCTATCGAACCCCATAGCAGTCGTGTGAGTATCTTTTCCGTCTGAGTGAGATCATCAGGCAGATCTCCGTCTTCGTTCATGTCGTAAAAGCTTGCGTAATTGAGTCCATCATCAGTCGGTATTGATGTCATTTCAAAATCTGCTACTTCTGCTGGAAACCACTGATCGAGTATTTGCCATTTCACCAGCAAGGGGACATTTTTTGCAGTTGTGATCCATTTTCCAGTTGCAGTGACAGCGATCGGTAATACAAAATTATACTCCTTTTTACGGTCAGTAAGGATAGATTTATCCAATGAATTATTGTGTTTTAGCTCAAATCTCATGTGATCCATTTTGATACAAGATACTCATAAATATCTCTATATCAGAATAATATTATGTCGGATTTTTGCCAAATGTATTTAATTTTTAACTGCCTTCTACTATATTTATTTCACTTTCAGTAAGTCCATAAAGCTGATAGACTATGGTATTAATTTTGTCTTCATATTTAAAGTAAGTCCAAAAATATTTTCAATTTGATGGTAAATAACCTTCTCTGATTGACCTGACTATTGACATTGGTGTCAAAACTTTAACCACTTCGCTGGGCATCAGTTCAATTTGTTGTTTATATCCTTCAAAAGTCCATCTGTGAATAAATTTATTAAGTACCAGATATGGTTCGCCTTTATATTCAATAAAAACGCCATCAGGCAATTCCCGCAATATGATTTCCTGCTTTACTGGATTTATTCTTTCTTCATGCAGGTAATCGTCCATTTCAGTAAGTGATTTGATAGATATTCCATTTGCTGCTGTCCAATATTTTTTAAAAAGGGATAATTTATCTCTCTGACATTCAGCGCATGGTCTGTGTCCTGCCGACAAAGCAGTCGCTTCATCGGTAAAAAATAATTCAGTGTATCTGCCTTTAGTCATTACATTCCTTTGCCGCCCTTTGAAATCCAATACACAAATGATCCATCTTTTCAATTGCCATGGTCTGATGATTTCCTGTCGTTCATTGTGCAGTAACCCTCGATTGCCCATAAGTTGACCCCTGAATTCAGTACGACAAAGGTTACTGTAAGGATCTACTCTATTCTGAAGTGGCATATCTTAATCTATTTTGGTTTCTTAAAAGATTTCAACAACCAAAAGTACGGCGTTTATTGTTCTATTTACAAAATAATTAAACGAATGGAAAACCGGAAATCGATATTTTCAACATATACTTTTAAAGAACAAGGAATACAATCAATAAACAAAATCGCACTCGCTCCGATGACCAATGGCCAAAGCCATCCTGATGGCAGACTGGGAGTTGATGAATATAACTGGCTTGTCAGAAGGGCTCAAGAAGGTTTCGGGATTATCATCACTTGTGCTGCCCATGTGAGCAAAGATGGGCAAGGTTGGCCAGGAGAACTGGGTATTTTTTCTGATATACATATTCCGGGGCTCACTACCTTGGCAAAAGCTTTACACAAGTACAAAAGCCTTGGAATTGTTCAGCTTTTCCACGGCGGAGCGAGAAGTCCAGACGAAGTGACCGGAACCAAAGCATGGAGCTCATCACAACATATCCTGCATATTGGCACGAAAAGCTTAGAAATTCGTCAGGGGTCCAATGAAGAAATTGATCAAACGATTATTGCATTTAAGAATGCTGCATTAAGAGCTCAAAAGGCCGGATTTGATGGAATTGAACTGCATGGAGCTCATGGATATTTGCTTCATCAGTTTATTAGCAGCACAACAAATCAGCGAACTGACTTATGGGGTGGAAGTTTTGAAAACCGGATCCGGCTAATCAGGACGATCCTTAAGGAAATAAAAGAGTCAGTTTCAGGTTCCTTTATTGTAGGTGTACGGCTATCACCTGAAGATAAATATGCTTTCAAGGGTATAGATTTTGATGAAAGTCTTGAGCTGGCAAAAATACTCGCAGATGATGGTGCGGACTACATCCATGTCTCACCCTGGGATGCATTGAAAAAACCCGACAAATACCCTGATTCAGATAAAACCCTGATTACTTACTTCAGAGAAGCTGTCAAATCAGACGTTGCCATCGTAGTAGCCGGTGAAATATGGTCATCAGATGATGCCCAAAGAGCATTGGGTATGGGTGCTGATATCATCGCATTAGGAAGGGCTGCCATCGGAATACCTGACTGGCCCACAAGAGCTTTAAATCCCAAATTTATTCCAATGAAGCCACCTTATACAACAGAACATCTTAAACAAGCCCAATTAAGTGGTACTTTTATTGATTATATGAAAAGGTGGAAAGGATTTGTAGAGTAAAAAATTATTGTCCAAATATATATATGCTTTAAAATAAGAAATTGCACCATATGCTCATAGAACTTATTCTTCTAAAAAGCGGTTGTAAGCGAAAATGAATAAATCTTTACCTCCATGAAGGATTTACTTAAAGTTTGCAGAATGTTCATTATAGTCTTATTGATTGTACTGGCATGCACAGGCATAGGTATCTAAGGAGGAATCCCCATTCCAAACATTAATAAAAGGGAAGACTCCATCTCTGTACAAAAAGAACTCCCGGAACAAGAATCTTCAGACGGTGTAAAAGATGAAACCAAAAACAGTTAGTACAAAATCTAAATAATATCGCTTATTAATACTCCAGATCAAGTTAGCAAAATAAAATTGTCAAATAAAAGAATTTATCCTTAATTTGGCTATTCTTTTGGCAATTGCTCTCCAGGCTCATACACTATTTTCCCAATTTTATTAGGCACAGGTTCAAGTGTTTTAAGGAATCTATAGATAGCCTTCACCTCCAACTCATTGATTCTGGAAAATGCACCCCACGGCATAGGACTTCCTTTATGAATTCGGTTTGCTTTAAATCTGGTAATAAAGGTCTGCTCATCCCAGGTAGACATAATACCGGTTGCCGGATCAGGTGTAAGATTCGGAGAAACAAAGCCAAAACCGCCCGTTAATGCCTCTGGCTCAAATTGCATTCCTCCTGCGAATGGCACTCCTATTAACGCTCCTGTTTTCATGTCTCTTTTTGTATGGCACCCAATACAATTGGCAACACTATGAGCCAGATAACTACCATATTCTGCAGTGGAATCTATGGTAACTGATTTTGGGTATCGGATTTTTCGGCCCTTCCGGTTTGATCATACCAACTGCCATGACGGCTCTTCCTAAAAATGATAATTCCGTCTTTTTTAATTCATGTTTAACGGGTTCTTGTGACCGTAAAAAAGAAACTAATGCTGTCAAATCTTCATCACTCATTTCCTGAAATGGCATAAACGGCAAAATACATCTGCCATTGCTTCCAACTGCATGCCTTAAAGTTCGGGCAATATCTTTGTCAGTTAGCTTGCCAATACCTGTTTCCATGTCTGGTGTAAGATTAGGGGCTCTGAATGAACCAGGTGGGATAGATAGTTCCCAACCTCCACTCAAAGGTATGATTTCTCCGTTTTCAACTGCCAGAATCTTGTCCATCGGGACATGACATGTACTACAGTGGGCCGGGCCGTAAGCCAAATATTTTCCTCTTGCAATGACAGCAGAATCTTTACTGGCTGTTATATCCGGATAGGGTGCGTCCCATTTCTTGTTCCAGGTGGATTGCACAAAAATGTAAAATCCTACAATTAGAATGGCTAAAATAATGGCTGCCCATTTTAGAATTTTAAGAATTGTTTTCATCTGTGTATTTGATTTGATTTTAAAAGTAAGATGGAATTCGCTTTAAATATATTTATCTCGGTTTTTATAATTAATCAACAATCCCATCTCATGATTATTAATTATAGTGTTGATTTCTTTAAACTGATATTGTAGCAGGAAAAGTAATAACTATATAAAATTATTATCATTTTTTAAATCTCTTTTTTAAATATATATTACCTTATATAATTATGAATACCACCACTAAATCAAAACAAATTTATATATTTTTTCATAATTAAAAATATTTTAAATGGTTTTTTATTAATTTATGTTAGCTTTTTCATGCATCTAATAAATTTGTCCGTGGTAAAATATTGTATTTCTATCACCCCTGATTTTCAGAAAAGAGTTGACTTAAAAGGCTCTGTTATATTAAATATATGATAGATTAGGTATTGCCTTGATTATCTTTATAGCATCAAACGATGCACATATCATAATAGATAATTCTCTCAATGGTATTTGAGCTGTTTCTATTCTCTTAAGGACCGCAAACCAATTCAAGTAATTTTGCAAATATTTAGTAGCAACTCCATTAAAATTGTCTAGCCATTTTTTCATCTCGTTAGCTGTTTGATTGACGTGTTGTATATGATACTTACCTTCCTTTATATATTGTTTTGCAGTTGCCTTTATGGTTTTATGTTCAATCTTGTTAGTTTTTGCGTACGCAATATAACTTGGATGTGAATCAGTACATAATATACTATTCTTCGATAGTTTTCCATCAAGCACTTCTTCTATGTTTTTTTCACTTATTCTTCCTCTGGTCGCAACTTGCAAGTGTTTTTGGCTTTTCCGATCCTGGCTTATTATAATGGCTACTTTTTCATCAGAGATTCCACGTTTCTTTGGCTCAAAGATTCCTTTTCCTCTTTTCCTAGGCTTGCGTTCTATATTTCTTTGACCTTTTTGGGAGTATGGTAAAAAAATATCATCGCTCTCTACAATACCATCTAAGATTACCTTTGTTTGTTGTGTTTGTAAAGCAGCAAGGATTCTATGTCGCCATTGAAAAGAGGTAGGAACTGCAATTTTACATTTGCTTGCAGATTTTCGAATACTATCGCCACCTAATAAGCTTTTCATATACAGTTTTAATAATTCTCCTTTCCCTTTTCGCATCCGGGCATTAAAAGTTCCTGTAGTGACTCGATAACAACGCTTACAGCTCCGGCACAAAAAGCGTTGTACTCCATGTTCTTTACCATTTTTTACAGTGTGGCTGCTCTGACAATGAGGACAGTGTCTGCTTTCACTAGCTTTTTGTGACGATTGAATCTGCGAGATGTCTATGTCAAGATCATTTACAAGATTGACAAGCTGTTTATAGATTAAATTTTGATCATCTAACGGCAAATTCTCTATCCGGGTTTGTATTTCTGATATTTCCATTAACAAAAATAAAAATTATAATAGATTAACTATAACATAGCCACTTAAAATAATAGTCATCAAAAAAATGACCTACCTTATTATTTTTTATGAGTTGTTTATTTATAAATATTTCAAATTATTTTAGTTCTTTATGGATTTGACCCAACGATAATAGCATAGATTTCAATTAATTCCTGATTCCACTTTATGAAATGCGTAAAATCCAAGGTTTTTTGAACATAGTTAATAAGTACATTTTCTAAAAGTGCAGAGTAATAATTAGTTAATAATGAACCTTAACAATATAAACATTAATCCCGAAACTATACTTTTCTTAAGAACTTGTATGCCAATAATAACCGGAAATGGTTTATTGAAAATAAAGACCAATATCAGATTGCTCAGTCAAATATGATTCAGTTTGCTGATCAGGGAGGAAGAAGGGAAAAGGAGAACCCCCCAAGGAGGAGCCGAGCCGAAGCGGGGGGGCGGCCAAGCCCGGCCAAAAAAAAGGGGAAAAAGAAAGGGGGAAGAGTACCCGCCCCGGGCCCAGAAGCGCCCGGGGGGGGGAAAAAAGGGGAAGAGGCGGCGGGGAGGGCCTGGCCCCCCGGGCCCGGGGAGAAAAAAAGAAGAACAAACGAAAAAAGCCGGGAAAAAAGAGAACGAGAAAAAAAGGGGAAAAAAAAGGAAAAAGGGAAAAAAAGGAAAAAAAAGGGAAAGAAGAACGGGAGGGGCGGGGGGGAAAGGGGAAGGAAAAGGGGGGGGGCCGCGGGGAACCCGTGAAAGGAAAAGGGAGCCCCAAGGCGCCCCCCGCGCCAAGGCCGCCCGAAGGAGGCAGGGGGGAAAAAGGCCGAACGAAAAAAAAAGAACGGAGAAGGGAGCCGAGAAGGGCGCCAAGGGCGGCAGGGAAAAAAAGGGGGAGAGAAGGGGGGGGGGGGCGGGAGGGCGAGCCCGCCCCGCCCAACGGGACGGGGGGGAAAACGGGAAAAGAAAAAAGGAAAGGGGGAAAAAAAGAAAAAAGCAAACGCCCAAAGCCCAAAAAGCAAAAGGCAGGGGGGCGGGGGGGGGGCCAGGGACCATAGGGACTGGGGGGGACAGGTAGAAAAAAAAAAGGGGAAAAGGGAAAACGGCAAAAAGAAGGCAAAAACGAAGCGGGAGAAAAAACCGGGGCAGTAAATGGCCGGAAAAAAAAAAAGGGAAAAAAAAGGGGGGTAGGAAAGGAAAGGGGAGAGGGGCGGGAAAGTGGGGGGGGCAGGGGGGGGGCCCAGGAGAAAAAAAACCGGAAGGGGGGGGAAAAAAAAAAAGAAAGAAAGGGGGGAAGGCAACAGGGAACGCCAACCAAAGGAAAAGGGGCCCGCGAAAAGGAGAAGGAAGAGCAAGGGGGGAACAAAAAAGGAGCGGCGAAAGTAAAAAGGGGGAAAGGGGAAAGGGAAGGGGAGGCCGGAGGGGGGAAAAAGAGAAAAAGAAAAGGCCGGAAAAAGGGGGGACAAAAACAAAACAACAAAAAAAGGAAAAAAGAAAAAAAAAAACCAAAACAAAAAAGGAGCGGACAGTGGGGGGGGGGGAAAAGAAAAAAGAAAAAAAAAAAAAAGGAAGAAAAATGTTAATAAACAAGTAGCGGGGGGTCTTTGGGGTAAAAAGTTGTTGTCAGAAATGAACACACATGATGAGCTGGAAAATGAATCCGGCAAAAAGACCCTTTATCGTATATATAATGACGTTCGGTTTAGCAAAGATAAAGCCCCCTACAATCCGAGATTTGCTCTAAGTTTGCGTAGAGCCGCTAAATATCGTAGGGGCGGATACTACTTACAAATCAAACCTGGTAATTGCTTTTTAGCCTGTGGCTTTTTTGCTCCAAATCCTTCAGATCTCAAAAGGATCAGAGAAGATATTTCTGTTAATTTTCAACAGTGGAACACAATTTTAAATACGGAAGGCATCCGGCTAAATTTTGGGGACATCCAGGGAAGTAAACTGACAACAGCACCGCGTGGTTTCGATAAAGACAATCAGGCTATCCAACTTCTGAGGCAGAAACAATTCATACTTAGGCATGATTTTACGGACCAGGAAGTCATGTCAGATGAGTTTTTAACTATAGTGAACAAGGTGTACAAATCGGTAAGGCCATTTTTTGACCATATGACTGAGATACTGACTACAAATGCTGATGGAGAGTTGATGGTGTAGTTGGTTTTAGCTAAAATTTAAAACTTTAAATGTACAATATCCGCTATGTAACACTGTTAAATCGCAAATTCATGCATTGCTTTTTGCATTTCCTCCCATTCTTTAAGTGTAGTTTTCAGCTTCTGTTTTTAAAGGCCCCGAACTTAAATGCTGCAAAATATATGGCTAAAGTGATAATAGTCATAAATAGGATATCCAAAAAACTCTTTTGCAAGCCTGAGCCAGCAATTTTTTTGGGTAAGAATGACCACGGAATCAAAAGTCCGGATCTAAATGATATAAATACATATTTTTTAAATACTGGATACTATTAAAAAACGATATAGTCCAACTTATCTTATATTTTGATGTTAATACTTTTTTGAATTGAAAAGCAATTTTAAATTGGTTAAAGTTGTCTTTTTTAGACATAAAGATTAATTCTATTCTGTTGATGAATGTAACCCATATTTTGTCAAGATATAAATTACGCTTTCAGTGAAACGCAATGAAATAATTCTTGTTGGCTTGCTTGCACTACTGAATTTTACCCATATTCTCGATTTTATGATCATGATGCCATTGGGAAATATTCTGATGCCCAAATGGGACCTGACCACTTCACAATTTGCCGTAATTGTGTCCGGATATTCTTTGGCAGCTTTTGTAAGTAGCTTCGGTGCCATTTTCTTCGCCGACAAATTTGATCGGAAGAAGCTACTTTTGTTCGCATACTTTGGTTTCCTGGGTGGTACGTTCTTAAGCGTTTTTGCAACCGGTCATGTGACTATGCTGCTAGTCAGGGTGATTACAGGTATATTCGGAGGTCTCATAGGAGCTCAGGTATTGAGCATCATCGGTGATGTGATCCCTTATGAACGGCGGGGACAAGCGATGGGACTGCTTATGGGTGGTTTCGCTCTGGCATCAGTAGTAGGCGTACCTTTCGGTTTGTATCTTGCCAATACATATGACTGGTATTTTCCTTTTATTGTTGTATCACTGGTTGGGAGCCTGCTGTACCCTTTTCTGTTGAAATATATTCCAAATGTAAATGAGCATTTAAAAAACCCTGTCGATCTCAAACAAAGGACCCGAAACTTCATGAACATATTTTCCAATGAAACACAGGTGACTGCTCTTGCTTTTACTTTGTTAATGATCATGGGGCACTTTATTATTATACCACTAATAAACCCGTATATGGTATATAATGTAGGTGTCCGTCAGGAATATACACCATTGATTTATTTGTGTGGTGGACTAAGTGCGCTTATTTCTGCTCAGGTAGCCGGAAAAGTAGCAGACAGATTTGGTAAAAGACAGGTTTTTGTTGCCTCGGCTCTTAGTTCTACTATTTTTATATTTTTCATTACTAATATGCCAACCATGCCGCTTTTTGTTGTTTTAATCACTTTTGCATTATGGTTTAGTACAGCTACAGGACGAACAGTTCCCGGCCAGGCGATGACAACACAGGCTGTTACCTCTGAATCAAGAGGTGGTTTTATGAGTCTTAATTCTTGTGTTCAATCTCTGGGATCAGGAGTTGCAACCCTTATCAGCGGTTGGATTACCTATAGTGATGAGCGCTATGCCATCCATAATTATAATATTCTGGGTTACATCAGCATAGTACTTGTATTGATGTGCGTGGGTATGGCTTATAGACTGGACAAATTGATCATTAAACATTTTGCTGTATGAAAAACAATGTTCGCTAATTTATGGTCGCCATTTGTAAGACTTATCGTCTATTGCTCTCATCGTGCAAAGGACACCATTGAGATGATCATATTCATGTTGCATCAATTCTGCCAAATCATCTGACATTGTCCATTCTTTTTTATACCAATTTTTATCCAGATATTTGACCGTTATCTTTTTGTGACGCATTACCTTTACTAAAAGATTGGGAAAGCTCATACAGTCATCCCATAATTCGAACATATCGTTGCTAAAATCAACGATCTCCGGATTTATAAATACTATAGGCTTATCAATATTCATATAAACAAGTCGCTTCATAATACCAAGTTGAGGGGCGGCAATCGCTCTTCCAAAATAATATTTCGCCCGGATTTCTTCCATTATGTTATGAAGGTCCACTACCCAATCTTTTACCAGATGTAATTCTGACTGCTTTACAGGGTCACAAACCTGATACAGTAAAGGATTCCCTAACAACAATAAATCTTTTAGTCCCTTCATCAGTCAAGTATTGTAAATGTAAAAGCTAATTATTGGCAAACTTATAATATATACTCAATAATTGAAGATCCCCAAATCCATATATACCTTCTCTTTTCGAAAATTCCCTGAATACATCAGAAAAGTTAAATACTCCTGAAGCCATAATTTCTCCAACCACTTTCTCTGGTCGCCCGGAATTATCTCCTGATGGGAATCTATCCATGTGGGCTTGACAAACATCCTGAAGATATTGAAAGCATGGAGAAGGGCTTTTAGATAGTTCGGAAAATAATACAATATCATTCTCTTGATATGACAACCAAAGAGTTCTACCCAATTCTAAATCTTCATTTGAAAATTTCACTTTTTTATCCAGTGCCTGCTCAATTAATTTAGCATCTGCCTCAGAAAACCCACTCCATTTATCCCTGTCTTCAGAAATCACCGGAAAAATCCTGTTTACATTTATATCTGGCCGATTTGACAATAAAAAGATACAAAACCACATATTAACCTGACAGAAAAGGTCGTTTTCAAACCAAAGACAAACTTCAGAACCTTCAGGTATCTCTTTTAACTTTTCAAACTCCTGAATGACCTTAAAATTATACTCCTCCGGCGAAACCCCATACTCTTTTGATAAATAATTTGCCCGCAATTCCCAAAACTCCAATAAGTCAGCAGCCTTTACATCGCCTGCAATAAGAGCCTCCCGACACACTATAAAATTGCCTTCGATATGATACATTCTGAACTGATCTGTCAGGCAGTCACCATTTAATATATGTATTATCGCCATTCAATGATCATTTTTAGTGGACTGGAATTCTGTTCATTAAAAGGTAAAAGAAATATAAATTTTTAGGATGAAAAATTGTAAATAAAAGATTTACCTTTTCATTTACTTAGATTCACATATATTTTAATACTTCTGCTCCCATCGCTTCTGTTCCCAAAATCATGTTTGCAGCTGTGGTGCTATCCGCAATATCCCTCGTTCTGAATCCCGCTTTCAATACAGAATCGACAGCATTGATCACCACTTCTGATTCTTCTTTCATGCCAAATGAAATGTCAAGCAATAATGCGGCTGATAGTATTGAAGCCAATGGATTGGCTACTCCCATGCCAGTGATATCGTGTGCAGATCCGTGAATAGGTTCATACACTCCTGTACCGTCTCCGATTGATGCAGATGCCAGCATACCCATAGATCCTGCAATCTGAGAAGCTTCATCGGTCAGAATATCACCAAATAAATTTGCTGTCACAACTACGTCAAAACGTGTCGGGCTTTTAATCAGCATCATGGCCAAGGCATCGACAAATTGGTATTCCACTTCCACATCCGGGTATTCCAATGCGAGTTTTTGTATTTCTTCACGCCACAATCGACTGGTTTCCAAAACATTGGCCTTATCTACTGAACATAATTTCTTTTTCCTTGTTCGGGCAGCTTCAAAAGCTTTCCTCCCTATTCTTTCTACTTCAAAGCGACTATACTCAGCAACATCATATGCGGTATTTCCGTCGTTTTTCCTTCCCTTTTCTCCAAAATAAATGTCACCGGTCAATTCTCTGAAGAACAAAATATCGGCACCTTTTAATATTTCAGGTTTGATGCTGGAAGCACTCAGTAATTCATCAAACAATTTAATTGGGCGAAGATTGGCATATAAACCCAATTCCTTTCTCATTTTGAGCAGTCCCTGCTCGGGGCGAACTTTGGCAGATGGGTCATTATCATACTTAGGATGACCTACTGCCCCAAATAAGACCGCATCAGAATTTTTCATTTTCTCTAACGATTCATCAGGCAATGGATTTCCGGTGGCTTCTATTGCAACGTGGCCAATGAGTGCTTCATCATATGAAAATTCGTGACCAAACCTGTCAGCTATCTTATCCAGTATTTTTTTACCTACTGCCGTAACTTCCTGTCCGATACCATCGCCAGGTACTATGAGTATATTTTTTTTTGCCATAATATAATTTGAATAATCTATAATTAATATTCTTAAATAAGTATGTCATTTATGCTTGAAGAAACGCCTGAACAAAATTAGTTTTAAATCAAATTCAGCATTTTTTCGGTTGCTTTGATAGCTGCCACTGTCTGGTCACTATCCAATCCACGTGTGATGAATTCTTTATCTTTGTACAACCAGGTTATAGTGGTTTCACATAGTGCATCTGAACTGCCCCCTGGAGGTATATGAACAGAATAATCCGCCAATATGGGAAATTCAGCTTTTTTTTGTTTAAATATTTTATGTAATGCATTTACAAATGCATCGTATTGTCCATCCCCCTGGGCATGTTCTTCAAATAGCTCTCCATCAATACAAATATGAAGTGTGACAGAAGGTCTTAAATCCTTAGAGTGCGTAAGTACATAATTTTTAATAGATACTTTTTGATTGGAGTCAACACTATCCAGGACATCTGAAATAATGAAAGGAAGGTCGGCTTGTGTTACCAATTGTTTTCGGTCACCCAATTCAATGACTTTTTGAGTTACTTTTTTCAGATCCTCATCAGACATTTTGATACCCAATTGTTGTAAATTATTTTCAATGTTGGCTTTGCCACTCGTTTTTCCTAATGCGTACTTTCTCCGCCTGCCAAATCTCTCAGGTATCAGATCATTATAGTAAAGGTTGTTTTTTTTATCTCCATCAGCATGAATTCCAGCTGTTTGGGTAAATACATTTTCGCCTACTATCGGTTTATTAACAGAAATTCTAAATCCTGAAAAGGTTTCTACCAGCTTACTGACTTTATACATTGATTTCTCAGACACAGAAGTCTTGACTTCCGGCATGAAATCATTCAAAACAGCTATAGTGCTGGCCAAAGGGGCATTTCCGGCCCGCTCTCCCATCCCGTTTACGGTGACATGCAATCCATGTGCCCCTGCTTTAACTGCTTCCAATACATTGGCAACACTCAGATCATAATCATTATGAGCATGAAAATCAAAATGCAATTGAGGGTATCTGGCTACCAGTTCTGATATAAACTGATATGTTTCCGTCGGGGTAAGTACTCCTAAAGTATCCGGTAGCAAGATTCGGTTGATGGGTTGAGTTTGCAAGAAATCAATGTACTGGAATACATAATCCTTCGAATTTCGCATACCGTTACTCCAGTCTTCGAGGTAGATATTGCATTGAAGTCCTTTTTTGACTGCCAGTGAAATTACCTTTCCTATATCATCAAAGTGTTCATGAGGTTTCTTTTTAAGCTGAAATGTAAGGTGATTTAATGAACCTTTAGTAAGAAGATTCATAACCACTGCGCCGGCTTCCAGCATCCAGTTGATAGATAATTCGCCATCTACAAATGTCAGAACTTCAACCTTTTCAATATATCCGTTTAACCTGGCCCATTCTGTTATTTTCTTTACCGCCTGAAATTCACCATCAGAAACTCTCGCCGAAGCAATCTCTATCCGATCAACCTTCAATTCTGAAAGTAGTAATTGGGCTATAGTCAATTTTTCAGCTGCTGAAAATGATACAGTACTGGTTTGCTCCCCATCACGAAGAGTCGTATCCATTATTTCAATATGGCGGGTTGAGTTTTTCAATTAATTATATATAAAATAAAAAATAATCTGAATTATAACATCTTTAAATGGCCCGAGTTTTTGCAAATTCCAGTATTTCAGATTTCATAGATTGTAGATAATCTATATCATCAAAGCCATTCATCAGATTATTCTTTTTGTAGCTATTCATTTCAAAATTCTCCCGGGAACCTGTAGAAAGTATTGTAATAGTCTGATCCGTTAAACTTACTTCCAATTCAGAAGAAGGGTCCTTTTCGATGATAGAAAATATTTCATCTAAAAATCCAGGAGATACCTGAACAGGTAAAATACCCATGTTGATCGCATTGTTTTTAAAAATATCGGCAAAAAAACTGGATACAACACAACGGAAACCATAATCGTAAATAGCACAGGCAGCATGTTCACGACTGCTGCCACTACCGAAATTTCTGCCACCTACCAGTATTTTGCCTGAGTAAACCGAATTATTTAATACAAAATCTTCTTTGGGTGTATTGTCTGGATTGTATCGCCAGTCTCTGAAAAGATTGTCTCCAAAACCTTCCCGTTTTGTTGCTTTGAGAAAGCGAGCAGGAATAATCTGATCAGTATCCACATTTTCTATTGGCAAAGGTACCATGGTACTCTTTAAAGAAATAAATTTATCGTAAGCCATATCGTTTATTAATGGTATTTAATTTAAAATTTAATGCACGCAACCCATTTATAAGGGTATTATAAAAAAAAACTTTGATACCCCATTTTATTACTATTGTATCAATTCCCTTGGGTCAGTGACGTATCCTGTAACTGCCGCAGCAGCAGCAACCAGCGGACTTGCCAGCATAGTACGGCTTCCGGGGCCTTGCCTTCCTTCAAAATTTCTGTTACTCGTACTTACGGCATATTTTCCTGGAGGTACTTTGTCATCATTCATTGCAAGACATGCCGAACATCCTGGCTGGCGTAGCAAAAAGCCTGCTTCTGTAAGAATGTCCAATATTCCTTCAGCCTTTATCTGCTCTTCTACGATATGTGAACCCGGAACAATCCATGCAGTCACATGATCCGCTTTTTTGCGTCCTTTTATTACCGAAGCAAAAGCCCTGAAGTCTTCTATCCGGCCATTGGTACAGCTTCCAATAAATACATAATCCACTTTTTTACCGATCATTCTATCCTCCTCATCAAATCCCATATAAGCCAATGATTTATCGTAAGTGGCGGTACCTCCACTTAAGTCTGATGCTTTTGGGATTAGTTGTGAGATTCCCATGCCCATCCCCGGATTGGTTCCATAAGTAATCATGGGTTCAATATCAGATGCTACAAAATAGTACTCCTTATCAAACTTAGCCCCTTCATCTGTTTTTAAGGATTTCCAGTTTGCCAGTGAACTTACCCATGCATCCCCTTTTGGTGCCATTTCGCGGCCTTTTATATAATCAAATGTGATCTGATCAGGAGCGATCATGCCCCCTCTAGCCCCCATTTCTATGCTCATATTACATACAGTCATCCTACCTTCCATGCTCATTTTTTCGAAAACATCTCCTGCATACTCCACAAAATATCCTGTTGCTCCTGCTGTGGTGAGTTTTGAAATAATATATAGTGTTACATCTTTTGGAGTCACAGCTTTGCCCAAAGTACCGTTTACATTGATGCGCATTTTCTTTGGTTTGGGCTGCATGATACATTGTGACGACAATACCATTTCTACTTCAGAAGTACCTATCCCAAAAGCAATAGCTCCAAAAGCACCGTGGGTAGATGTATGTGAATCGCCGCAAACTATAGTCATTCCTGGCAGCGTAATTCCATTTTCAGGGCCTACAACATGGACAATACCATTCTTAGGATTACCTAAACCCCAGTGTGATATTCCATACTTGGCGGAATTTTGCTCCAGTGCCTTCAGTTGATTGGCCGATAATGGGTCCTGGACTGGCAAGTGCTGATTGATAGTAGGGGTGTTATGGTCGGCAGTGGCAAAAGTATGCTCCGGAAATATAACGTCAATACCCCTGCTTTCCAGTCCCAGAAAAGCTACAGGGCTGGTTACCTCATGAATAAAATGCCGGTCTATAAAAAATACATCCGGGCCATCCTCTATTTTGCGAACGACGTGGGCATCCCATACTTTATCAAACAATGTTTTTTGATCAAAACTCATATTAATCTTATTTTCTTAAATTTTGTGCAAATATCTGATGTTAATGTGAAAAAGGTGCAAATATCTCTATAAATCTGAATAATAGTTGAATAAATTCTCGCGGAATCATTAAAAATTCAAATAATAATCATTGTTGATTTTGCCAAAATTACTTTGATCTGCAACCAAATTTAAATTACCCTACTTCCAATCTTAACGGAATACTGCACCGAACTATCTCAATTTGTAACAACAACTCAACTTATCAAAAAATATAATGAATCATTCATTTTTGATTACAATATGATACCTTAATCAAGCTATATTCAGAGAAAATAGTCCCATATCATCTGAGCAATATTCGCACATTTCACCCAATCATCTTCACAATAGGCCTGATCGTCGATTTCCGAAACTCTGAAAGAGTAATTGCCATATTTTTGTGCCATATTTTAAATAAAATTAAAAACATGAAATTTAATCAGATAGTACTTTTGTTAGCAGTTTGCCTTACAA
Organism: Saprospiraceae bacterium; assembly: GCA_016722285.1. Lineage (GTDB taxonomy): Bacteria > Bacteroidota > Bacteroidia > Chitinophagales > Saprospiraceae > OLB9. The sequence continues at coordinate 74,025 of JADKGI010000009.1, read as the reverse complement.
GTTCATTTTCATCTTTTGCACAGCCTAAGGCAAATGCCAATATGTCATCACTTAAAATTGGCCGTCTTTACGGAAAAGTTATTGACGGGCCATCAAAGCAACCGTTGGCTTATGCCACCGTGATGGTGATGCGTACACTGCCCAACGGACAGGATAGCCTTATAGAAGGAAGTTTAACAGAAGATAACGGAGAATTTAATATAAAGGAATTGCCTATGGGGGCATTTACAGTTAAGATAAATTACGTAGGAAATAATGAATTTAATAGAAAAGTGAGAATTTCTCCGCCCAATAGTGTCGAGCAGGATTTAGGAGATATAGCTATGATTCCCGATGCACAAATATTAAGCACGGTAGAAATAAAAGCTGAAAAAGTATCGGCCATGATAAGCCTTGAAAAGAGAGTCTTTAATGTGGATAAAAACATAACGGCTGCCGGCGGTACTGCTGAAGACATACTGAAAAATATTCCATCTGTCACCATCGATATAGATGGAAATGCCAAATTAAGAGACAAAGGAACCACTATCTACGTGGATGGTAAACCATCCCTTATGGCAATAAATCAGATACCTTCAGATCAGATAGAGTCTGTAGAAGTCATATCAAATCCTTCTGCCAAATACGAAGCAGCAAGCACAGGTGGAATCGTCAATATTGTTTTGAAAAAACACAGAAAACCCGGCTATAACGGGTCTGTGAGTCTGGGTATCGGTACTATGGGAAGATATAATGGAGCTGCCAATCTGAACACTAATGAAGGCAATTGGAATCTTTCTGGTTTCTACAGCTTTAATTCTGCCGATGTGACAACAAACGGATATCTCAACCGCACAAACAGGAACAGCGACGGAAGTGTGATTAATTATTTTAATCAGAAGACAGATGTGAATTTCAGGAACACATTTCACACTGCCAGATTGAATCTGGACTATAACCTTAATAACAGAAATACTTTTTCACTGTGAGGTTCACTTAATAATGGTTTATTTAATATTCCTAACGCTCAGACCTATGAGTATCTGTCTCCTTCACTTAAAAAGACAGAATATGGAACCAGATTGACAAATTCTGAAAATACATTTCTGAGAAATAATGTAGAAACCAGGTGGAGTAAGTCCTATGCAAAGAAGAACAAATCATTGGTTACTTCGGCCAATTACTCATGGGGAAGCGGTACCAATATTTCTGATTGGAATACTACCGGATATAATGGTGAAGGAATCTTACTATCCGGTAATCCGGAACTTGTCGATATAAAGGGAGCTAATAAAAATGGTCAGGGTGTTTTCCAGATGGATTATGTAAATCCTATCAATGATTCAACAAAAATAGAAATGGGAGTACGAAGTTTTTGGAGCGACAGAGACCAGACCTATTTTTACAGTCCTTTTGATTATAATTCAAATAGCTACGTTCTGAGCAATCAGTTTTCGCAGGACAACACAATCACTGAAAGTATCAATGCAGCCTACATCACATATTCCGGCAAACTAAAAAATCAGATAAGCTTTCAGGGTGGTTTGCGTTTTGAGCAATCCCAAATGACAGGTAAGACACAATTAGGCGGGACATCAGATTTCGGCTATAGCTACCCGAAAGGAAATACAAAGGACCTTCTCAGGTCTTTATTTCCGGCACTCTACCTCTCCAAAAACTTGAATGCAAACACTAAATTAGGATTGAATTTCAGCAGAAAGGTACAGCGTCCCAATTTCAGACAACTCATGCCGGGAATCCAGTCAAATGACAAACAAAACATTACAATTGGAAATCCTTATCTCCAGCCCGAATTCATAAATCTGGCAGAACTCAATTTAAATAAAGTATTTGGTCAGAACAATTGGCTTTCCACTTTATATTTAAGCAATGAAACAAATACAATCAAACCATTGGTGCAATCTTCCGACACAGACCCAACTGTACTCGTTACCACTTATGTAAATGGTACAAATGAACTAACCTATGGTTTGGATAATACACTTAGGCTTACATTCAGTAAAAATCTGGACATTATGTTGAATGCCAATGTATTCAAATTTAATGTGACAGTGGATACATTTACCAATGTAGGATCTGCTGCCAATGCAAAAGCTAGTATCAGCTATAAGTTGCCTTCAAATTATACCATACAATTGAATGGTGCCTATGAAGGAAACAGACCAATACCTCAGGGAAATCGTCAGGGAATAGCATTTATGGATTTAGCGCTTAAGAAATCTCTTTTTAATAATGCAGCCAATATCACTTTTTCGGTCAGCGATATATTTAATTCAAGAAAAGACATCACAATATACAATCAACCTACTTATTTACAGGAGTCTATGCGAAGAAGAGAAACCAGATATTTCAGAGTCACAGTGCAGATTCCTTTTGGAAAAGCAGATGCTACCTTGTTTAGAAAATCAAATAAGCGTCCGGAAGCTCAGGTTCAACCTGATTTTATGGGCAGTTAATTTCTGCCAAAAAGAAATATTTTAAAAAAAAATCATTGGTAGTAAGAATTCGGTATGAAAATTCAAATTAAAAGCATTCATAAAAAAATCCTTTTCCATATATTTCTGTGGGGAACATGGTTTTACCTTACGCTTTCCAATACCAGTGATGATCAGTTTTACACCAGATTTGTTTTTCTGTCTTCACTTATTCTCCTTACACACATTCCGCTATTTTTACTAAATACAGAATGGCTCATACCAACTGTATTGCCTAAAAAAGGGGTTAGCATTTATTTTTGGTCTCTAATCTTTTTAATATTTTTATTTACCATTCTGCATAGTTTTGTCAGGGAGTGGGTCAATGAGTATCTGGGAGTTCCTTCAAAAAAGGTTACAGTTACAATAGAGGTATGATCGCATTGGTGCTTGTGGCTGCTATCAGTACCGGTTATGGATTGCTGGATGACTTTGTCATCAGAGAAAAGAACCTTGCTGAAAAACAAAAAGAAAAATTACAATCTGAGCTTTCATTTTTAAGATCTCAGATTAGTCCGCACTTCATATTTAACATCTTAAACAGTATAGTATATCTTATCAGATCAAATGCAACATTGGCCGAATCGGTTACTTTAAAACTTTCAAATCTGATGAGGTACATGCTCTATGATTCAGAAAATGCACAGATTTCTCTTGATAAAGAGATTTCTTATGTAGAAAATTATATTGAATTGCAAAAAATAAGGTTTGAAGAAGATGTAGATATACAATATGAAAAGAAAGGGGAAGCCACCCATCAGCTTATAGAGCCCATGCTGATTATTCCCTTTGTTGAGAATGCCTTCAAACATGGAGTCGGGATGGTGGAAAATCCCACCATAAAAATAAATGTTGAAACCACAGATAATAGTTTTAATTTCGCAGTTGAGAACAAATTATCACCGGAAATAGCTTCAGACAAAGATGAAAGTTCTGGTATTGGTCTGAAAAATGTACAGAGACGCCTGGAATTGCTTTATCCTCATAACCACAAGCTGGACATTAAGACTGAAGATGGTTGGTTTAAAGTGAATTTGGGACTGACACTATAATTATTAAATCATCATGCTAAAGTGTATTATTGTAGATGACGAAAGTCTTGCCCGCAAACTCCTTGAGGCAAATGTAAAGCAATTGCCTTTCCTGGATCTGGTGGCTACCTGCAAAAATCCATTTGAAGCAATGCAGATTCTGCAGGAAAATCAGGTTGACCTTATATTTCTTGATATTCAGATGCCGGGTATGTTGGGTACCAAATTTTTACAGGGTCTCATAGAAAAACCCATGATTATTTTTGTGACAGCTTATGATAAATATGCAGTAGAAAGTTATGAACTGGACGTGATAGATTATCTGATGAAACCTGTCAGCATGGAAAGATTTACTAAAGCTTGTTACAAAGCTGTGGAAGAAAAACAAAAAAAAACTGCCCTGAGTCAGCCACAAATAGTCAACAAAACTACTACCCATGAAGAAGGGGTGTTTTTTGTAAATGCTGATTATGCCTTGGTAAAAGTGGTCGTTGAATCCATTACTCATATCGAAAGTATGAAAGATTATGTAAAAATATATACCGACAAAGCCAGCAAACCTATAATCACTAAAAGTACACTCAAGGGAATAGAAGAAAAGTTAACTTCGAGTAAATTCATGAAGGTGCATAAATCCTTTATTATAAATCTGGACAAAATAGAATCTATCAGGAGTCAGGTTATTTCTATCGGAGCCCACTTGATTCCGGTAAGTGATGTAAATGCAGAATCTTTGATGAGCGTACTCAGTCAAATGAAATAAAAAACCTGGATTTCATTTAGTAAATATACTGAACTGCTACCCATTATGGGTTGAATTACAGTAAGCATTCAGGAATAAAAATCACAAGCTACCTTTAATGAGTCCACCGTCCACACTGATGGTCTGGCCTGTAATAAATCTTGAATGAGATGAGAGAATCCAAACTGCAAGTGATGCAAAATCCTCAGGATCGCCAAGGTGTCCCACTTTTGTTTCTTTTTCAAATTCTTTTCTTGCATCCTCAGGAGATATGCCCAGAAGTAGTGATTTATTGGCAAAGAGCCTTTCCATTGCTGGAGTAGCGTGGTAACCCGGAGCAAGAATATTTAAAGTTATTCCCTGATGAGCTACCTCCTGAGACAACGTTTTTACAAACCCTACTACTGCCATCCGAAGTGAGTTGCTTAAAATGAGATTCTCTATTGGTTGCCTTACGGCGGCACTTTCTATGTAAAGAATTCTTCCATAATTTTGCTCCTGAAATTTCTCCAATAATTCCTGTGTAAGTTTCACTTTCCATCTGAGTATTTTTTCGTAAGCATTATCCCAGTCTGAAATTTCAGTATTAATAAACGATTTCGCAGGAGGACCCCCGGCATTTATTACAATGCCATGAAGTTTATTACCACGCAACATCCTTATCAACTCTGCAATGACCGCATCAGTAGTGATATCACCCTTCAATACAGTCGTCTGTTCAGGGTATTTTTCATGAAGTAACTCCAGCTTATCTTCTCCCCTGGCATTGATGACTACATGGGCTCCTTCACGGATTAATTGCTCAGCAATAGCTTTGCCAAATCCACTTGTAGAACCGGTGACAACAAATAATCCACCTTTTATATTAAGATCCATTTTTACTACATCATTCGTTCAAGAAAATGAAGGAGCTCTTTTTCCATGATATTAAATTCTGCATCAGCATGAAATAAATCCTGCATTTTTTCTATCAATTTTGCTTTCTCCTCCTGAGTTGGGTAATACATATCTTTATAGGCTATGATGGTCTCATAGGCTTTATAATCACTCATAGCATCAAAAACGGCAACCATCCGATCAAAGGTATCCTCACCGGTATTCAGTCTGATCATGGCTTTTTCTTCTTCAGCAAAATCCATGTCCACGTTTGATATATATATTAATAAAAACGCTACAAACTCGTCATAGCTCCATTTTTTTATACTCATTGTTTAGATTTTTCAATATTAGTTATAACACACGGTGTTCCCATCAGTCTTTCGTTCGGGTAAATTTCTTTTATAATAAGAGAGAATCGTATATCAAGACCGTTCACTTTATACTTATCATCCAAATTACATGGTGAAAATCTCTCTTTATCAGGTTTACTTTCCAACAGGTATGATTCAGCCACAAGGATTATGGTTCCATCTATTTCACTTCTGATATCCATAGTCTTTCGCTCGGGTAAACAGTCCGTGGCAGTTGGCATACTAACAAAATTAATTTTATTTTTCTGGCATCCTGAAGCCGATAGAAAAAAGAACATCAGCAAACTTTTAAGACTCATTTAGATTTTTAATTAACATTATAACAAAGATATAATTAATTGTCTTTTATTCATTCAAACATTCTTCCAACATACTCAAGGCCTTATCCAAACCTGATGATTCTGTTCCCCCCGCTGTCGCAAAAAATGGCTGACCGCCACCCCCTCCGTTTATTTCTTTTGCCAGCGTCTTGATTATATTACCTGCATGCCACCCTTTACTTTTCGTAAGAGAATCAGATATACTCAACATCAGACTAGGTTTATTTGCTTCTTCCAGGCCAAATAGCACTATTGATTCTCCTAGTTCAGCCTGAAGGTTTACTGACAGAGTTTTGGCCGATTTAGAGTCCATATCTTTCAGCCTTGTCGAAAGAATTTTTACACCACCTTTTGAAGTGGCTTCAGAAAGTAATTTCTCTTTGATAGAAGCTGCCTGAATGACTCTGAGTTTTTCAATTTCCTTTTGAAGATTTTTATTTTCTTCCTGCAAATCAGCTATATTCTTAACCGTATTAATATTATTTTTGAAGAATGATTTGATGGCATTAAGTTCATTAATTTGTTCATTCACGTATTGCTCAGCTTTCAATGCTGTAGTTGCTTCAATTCTTCTTACCCCGGCAGCGATTCCACTTTCAGAAGTAATTTTGAATAATCCAAGTTGACCTGTACGCCTGACATGGCACCCACCACAAAGTTCTCTTGAATAAGACGGATCAAAAGTGACCATTCTTACAGTATCTCCATATTTTTCACCAAAAAGCATCATGGCACCCGACTTTCTGGCCTCCTCTATTGGTAATGATCTTTGCTCATCTAATTCAATATTTTGCCTGATCTTTTCATTGACGATTTTCTCAACCAAAAGTAGTTCATTATCGGTTATCTTTTGGTAATGACTGACATCAAAACGCAAATATTCATCTTTCACCAAAGAGCCTTTTTGCTGTACATGGGTACCTAAAACTTCCCTTAAAGCAGCATGAAGCAAGTGCGTGGCTGAATGGTTGTTTTCTGTCAGTTTGCGTTTTAATTCATCAACTTCACCGTAAACCGGACTATCAACATTATAGGGAATGCTGTCAACAATGTGAATTATCAGTTCATTCTCTTTTATTGTATCTGTCACCTTAACTATCTCACCTCCAAACATTAAGAAACCGGTATCACCGACTTGCCCTCCACCTTCAGGGTAAAAAGGTGTCTGTGTCAATACCAGCTGATAAAGTTTCTGGTCTTTTTGTTTTAATACCCTGTATTTGATTACCCTACTGTCCTGTACGATAAGGTCATCATATCCTGTAAAAATACTTTGCATCTGGTCTCCAACTACAACCCAATCCCCGGTTTCTCGTTTTGCATCTGCTCTGGATCTTTCCTTCTGAATTAATAATGCTTCGGAAAACCCCGTTTCATCCACTTTCCAGCCCTTTTCATCTGCAATAAGCCGCGTAAGGTCTATAGGAAATCCGTAGGTATCATACAGTTCGAAAACGTATTTTCCATCTACAATATTATTGGTAACTTTGATATCTTCTATTCGTCTGAGTCCACCTTCCAGTGTCTTAAGAAAAGATTTTTCTTCTTCTCTGATTACTTTTTCTACAAATGATTTCTGAAGATACAGTTCCGGAAACACATTTTCAAATTGTCTTGAAAGCACATCTACCAATTGGTATAATAATGGTTGTTTGTAATCCAGATAAGTATAATAGTATCTTACTGCCCTTCTCAGAATTCTTCTGATGACATAACCGGCCCCATTATTAGAAGGCAATTGACCATCAGCTATCGTAAAAGATATAGCCCTGATGTGATCAGAAAGTACTCTGAAAGCAACATCCTGCTTGCTATCTCCAAATGTGTATGTTTTGCCTGTGATCTTAGCCACTTCAGCTATAGTACCTGTGAATACGTCTGTGTCATAATTGCTTGTCTTACCTTGAATTGCTCTGACGAGCCGTTCAAATCCCATGCCTGTATCAACGTGGGCTGCAGGCAGTTTTTCGAGCGTACCATCTGCTTTACGGTTATACTGGATAAATACGTTATTCCATATTTCTATCACCTGCGGGTGGTCTTTGTTTACCAACTCCTGACCGGGTATGGCATTCCTTTCTTCGTCACTGCGAAGATCAACGTGTATCTCACTGCATGGACCACAAGGTCCTGTATCTCCCATCTCCCAAAAATTATCTTTCTTATTGCCAAAGACAATATGATCAGATGGAACCAGTTTTGACCATTCTTTTAAGGCTATCTGCGATGAGGGAAGATTTTCTTTCTTATCACCTTCAAAAACAGAGACATAAAGTCTGTCTTTTGGTATTTTGTAAATATCGGTGAGCAATTCCCAACTCCAGGCTATGGCTTCAGCTTTGAAATAATCTCCTATACTCCAGTTGCCCAACATTTCGAACATAGTATGATGATAAGTATCTACACCTACTTCTTCCAGATCATTATGTTTTCCACTGACTCTGAGGCACTTTTGTGTATCTGCTATCCTTGGGTTTGATGGTTTCTTATTGCCTAGAAAATAATCCTTAAACTGGTTCATTCCAGCATTGGTAAACATGAGTGTAGGATCATTTTTGATAACTATTGGCGCTGAGCCAACAATTTTGTGCTTCTTTGATGCAAAAAAATCCAAAAAATTCTGCCTGATTTCGTTCGATGTCATCATGTATAGTTTATTTAATACTATGCTTAGAATAAATTTAAATGCAAAGATAAGATTTAAAGACCACCAAATATAATCCTGAACTATAAGAATAATTGGCAAAAATTATTTATATATTCTGTACAAGGTGTTCTATTCAAAATTTTTTAGTAATTATATAGGTATATGCCTATAAAATAAATTGCTCGTTATTGGTCGTTTTTAAAAAAATACTGTTCAACCTGGATTATACAATAGAAAATCTATTACGAGTCTAACTTGTTGCAAATCAGGTTTAAGTTAAAAATATAAAAATAACCAATCATTTAAAAGTGAGAAGGACATTGAAGGAGAAGATCACTGTCATTATTCAGAAATGGTTAATTCTTTATTAATTGCAATTCTGCTCAATCCATTTTGCATATTTTGAACAAGGATATTGTTAATAATAATTTTTGCACCTGGTTTAAGATTTGATAAGGCCGCAATTACTCCTTCGTTCAACGAATTTCCCCTGACAGAACCTGTATAGATGGTTGCTCCTGACGGGTTTACTACAAAAATATTGAAAGAATACACTATTGTTTTCATCTGCTCGGGATAATCTTCCGGATAGACATTTTTCAGGATTCCGAGTTTGTTTATGTCTCCTATTCTGATTATTCCCTGTTTTTCATTATCAAACACAGGTATAAGTTCTGGCAATTTTTTTATTGAAGCAATTTTTACTTCGCAAATGACTTTTTTGTAATAAAGCTTTATTTTAAGGTCTTCTGTTTCATATTGAGGGACAAATACAAAAGTGCTGTCATTCCTTTTGTAAATATTTCCAGGATTTACTTTGACCTGAATGTCTTCGGTATTACATCCATTCATCTGAACTGATACCTGACTTTCGACTCCAAAATAATAAACTTCTGGCATGCCGGCTGTAAATGATGGAATATTTGCCATCCCTATCCATAAAAAAAGTAAAGTTTGAATTAGAATCATTCTTTCTTATTTTCATAAAATTCATCAAACACTTCGTCAACAGGTTCCCAAAGTTCTATCTTGTTGCCATCATTGTCCAGGATATGAACAAACTTACCATAATCATAAGATGCAATGTCATCGCAGATTACTACCCCATCTTGCCTAAGTAACTTTACTAATTCTTCAATATTTTCAACTCTGTAATTGATCATAAAATCTTTCTCCGAGGAGCAAAGTAATCGGTATCATCCTTGAAAGGACTCCACTGAAGATACCCTTTTTTATCAGGATTTTCATTCTTTCTGAAAGTAAATGATGCCCCGTATTCATCTGTATTGAATCCAAGATGCTTCGCATACCATTCTTTAGTTGCGATAGGGTCCTTTGTTTTAAAAAAAATGCCTCCTATACCCGTTACCTTTTTCATCTGTTTATTTTTTATTTGTATTTTAATTGCCAGATGGAATTCGCATGAAAATAATCATCCCGGTTTGTGCCCGCCTGACCACTACTCGGTAGTCGGGCAGGTACCACAAAGGTGGATTCATGCTCATTTCATCTGTTTAAATATATTTTTATTTCTAAGGCCACATGGAATCCCCATGATTTAATCATCGTGGTTTGTGATGTTTGCATCATGGGGATTTCATCTTACTTTTATTTTTGGTGAAGCAACCTGGACTCTCAACAAATGTCCTAAATTTGATTTTTTAAAAACGGACGATAGTTTTTCGGGTGTAATTTTATCCAGAATCAACTCAAAAAATTGATCTTCAATCATAATTATACACTTAGCCTTATCCTCTTTGATGATCTCTTTAGGTATTAAATAGGAAGAAGCAGTACTATGTTTTAAACCGGCTTTGCTTAATAAAGAAAAAATAGAAAAACTATAGGGACGTAATATGTCTGCCTCTTTCACTACTTCGACACTTTTTATTTCTTCCAGCTTCAATAATACCAATTTATTTGTAAATGCTTTTTGAAAATATAGTCCAATTCCCTGCTTAAAAAAACCGATATTTACCTTAAACTCCTTTGTTTCTTCTCCACCATTAATGTCAAAAAATGTCATGCCGCCTACCCCTCTGTTTATGAGGCTTATCCATTTGTTTTCTAATATTTTTCCACCGCAATATTCATTGATATGCTTGTCAACCAATGAATTTGATTTATTTGACAGATCTATTATTTTCAAGATTTATTAATATTAATATTTGATTGAAAACGCCTGTTACTGATGAATTGTTTCTAAAGCTACTTTTTTTATCTTTTTCTCAAAATCGGTCATTGAACCAAATTCCGTTCTATATGCGACCCCAAGCCCGTATTTTTCTCTTAACCCTGTGATGGTAATCGGATCAATATCATACTTACCGTACAATCGTACTTTCAGTTTTCTGTCTTCAGTCAATTGAAATTCCAATGCAAAATCGGGAAGCACCTGATTTATCGTAATACCTTGATTTTGAAAAACATAATTTCCGCCAATATCAAGTGATAATCGATTATTTTTGAACACAAATGTATTTCTGATAGCTATTTCGTCAGGCAAAACATTGGAACTCGCAATACCAAAATTATTGTTCCGTACATTGACATCAAAGTCTATACCTGAAATTAAACCTCCTTCGTTAACGATAGAATTGAGAATATTTGTGATATACACTGACAATTGACTGGTTACAAACTCGCTCAATGTATTTATTGATGCAGATTTTATACCAGATGCACCAAAAGCATCTGCCAACCGATTGGATGGCAAAAATGAATTAAAAACTATAAGTCCCATCGCCTGACCATTTAGTTCAAGTTCATTATTTCTTATTATCCTGAGTTTACTATCTGCAAAATTGGCAATATCTCCGGTCAGATTAGGAAAGGCCAGGTCAAATTTTATTTCAGGCTTATAAAGTGTTCCACCGAGTTTTAGCTGCAAATCCACTTCTGTATTTTGTCCGGCCAGTCGTTGGTCAGCGGGATTGGCAAGAGTGAGGTACTCTGCTATAAATGGTTCAACGGAGGTCCTCGCCCTGTACTTAGCCGTTATATTTAGGGTTGCATTGACAGGGTCTCCCGTCCAGCTTATGATACCACCCCTTTGTACCACAAATGGTTTTGCTACCGGAAGTAAAGCTACTGTAAAAAGATATTGCCCCTGCTCTATTTCATAATTTCCAAAAATTTCAAAGTCACCTTCTCTGGTTATGTCTATTTTCATATTACCTCGCCCAGTTCCTCTTATGATATCCCCTTTGGACTCATTAAATATTAGGCTGACTTCAGCATCCGGAGTTAGCGTCAGTGACATTTCAACACTCACACCTTCTACAGCAAAACTTTTTTCCTCTACGGTAATTTGGTTTTCTTTCTTAACAAACCTTATAAAATTCTGATCAATAGCAGATTGAGTATTGCCGACAGGTATAAATAGCTTGGTTCCCGGACCAGTGGTTGCGTTAATTTTCATATTCACTTTGCTGAATGGACCCTTGAATTCGGCACTGACCGGACCAACTCCATATCCATAATAATTCGGGTTATCCGCTTTGGTCGTATTTAAGCCGACAACGTTATTTCCGGAAATCGTGGCATTCACACCAAAATTTTTAAACATCTTGTGAGTCAATCCTCCCCGCACAGTACCTATACTTCCATTCACATCTGAAATGCGAATACCATCCAGATCAATAGCAGTATTATTCAATTTAATTTTTTGGTTATCAAAAAAGTATGTAGCTCCGGTAAATATTAATGAAGTTTTACCTTTGGATATAACTCCATCCCCGGATATATTTAAATTACTTAAAGGCCCCCAAAACTACATCTCCGTTAATAAACCCTGAAGTATTTTTTATACCTGCTTTCAGGAGATACTCCAGAATCTTAAGGGGGGCTTGCCTTATTTTGATACGAGAGTCTATTTCTTTAGCTACATCATTGTAAGATCCCTTGATCGCAATGAAACCACCAACTGTTATATTAACATTATATGGCTGCCTTACTATCTTTAAAACATCAATAAATATAGCGCCATAGGGGTCTCCGTTTATTGTAAACTGAGGAATATTAACATATCCTGAAACCTCTTTTTCTTCTGAATAAAAATCCTGTATTCGGGCAGAAATATTAGAGTTTCCTGCAAAATTCATTTTCTCATACTTACTTAGCTTGTTTACTATATCAAGATTAATATTTGTAATGTCAATTGATAAGCCTCTGTTTTTATTTATATCATTGATCTCAATATTCCTGACACCATCAGTGATATTCATGTTATCAAACTGAAGATATTCCTTACCGAAAATAATATTGTTTTTGGGATTTATCTTCCATTTGGCCCCTAACAGAACCAGCAAATTATCCGCCAGATTAAGATTGTATCCCAAGGAATGTGGTATCAGTCTTCCTCTTATATCAAAACTCTCCAATGAATCTAAGAGTCGCTCCGAAGCAAACGTAAAATCAATGGTATCTCCTTTCATTTTAGTTTGAAAATCGATCGGATTAAATCTTCTTCCGATTGCATAAGTACTATCTACATGAATATATATATCTCCTGCTTTTTTGTCAGTTGTCACCAGAATCTGAAGGTTAACAAGTGAGTCATCCTTGATCCTTAATCTAGGTATTTCTGAGGCAAGTGAAATTTCATTTTTATATGTGTCAATTCTTCCTTTCAAACTCAATTTGCTGAAATAACTATCCTTCAAACCAAGTAATGAAAGGAAATTGCGACTATCTTTGAACTGAAAATTAAAGTCAAATTTTTGGTTTACCACATTTTCAGCCACCTGATTTGTCCAGGTTCTGGTAATGTGGGGATAATTGCTGCTCAGTATATTTTTAGCTGATTTGACTATATTCAGGATATCGTATTGCCCATCCATCATGACTGTGCCCAAATCACTTTGCATAGAGATCAACCTTGTATTTTTAACTGTATTTTTTGATGATAGCTGTAGCGTATTTAGCTGATAAGAAGTGTCATTTGATAATATAAAAAGGTCTGAAATATCAATATCGCCTGTAAAGTCATTGATATTGCTCCCAGCGATATCTATATTCATCCTGGCTTGAAAAGACATAGGTACTTTAGACAAATTTAAGGCATACAAGTCCAGATTTTTAACATCAGATTTAAAACTGAGGAATGCTTTTTTGTTGAGATACTCTACAGACCCATCAAAAACAAAATCAATATTTTTATCTTCTATCTTAAAACTTCCATTAAACGTATTGTTGTCAATGACCCCGTCCAGTATAAAATCTTTGTAGTTATACTTTTTGAAAATCAATGAATTTACACGGGCTTGAAGTTCCGCTTTTACTGTATTTAGAGTCAGTCCCCGTCCGTCCACTACTTTTGATCTGAAATTGACAATGCCCAGGTCGCTGTTATCAGACCAAATACCCAGATTAAAGTTACTTAGGTTCATCGTTCCTGAATAATTGGCTTTATCCTGACCACGAGTGACATCAAGGCGCATATCCACTTCAGCAGATCCGATATCAGAAGCCAATTTACCATATGCTACAAAATCCTCGAGGTAACCGTCAAATCTTCCGGTAAAATTGATGGATCCAAGTTTGTTAAAGTTTTGAGGTGGATTAAACTGAGGTAACAGCATCTTCAGTTTTCTCATGGATGTACTAAAACGATCTAGTCTAACGTTGAGCACAGTATTGTCTGCATCTAAAAGATCCCTGGTATTAAATGAACCCGAAAGACTCAGTTTGTTACCCAGTTTGATATCCACATCTCTTCCTGCGAGATTGTTAATCCTACCAAAATACCGGCCAGAAATGTTTACTGTCTCCATTTTGTTATTTTTAAAAAAAGTAACTTTTTCAAGACCTCTTACAAAATGCGTCAGATCATCTAAATATATTTCTGAACCTTGTAAGTTGGCATTCAGGATTACGTTTCGGGTAAAATCAGATAAATCGCTTAAATCCGCATAACTCAGACTAAACTGATCGAAGATTTTTGTTTTACCAAATTCCATAGATAGGGATGCCAGTTCAGCTCTCTCATTACTTATAGTCAATGTGTCACTCTTTATATTTTCAATCCTGTATCCTGTATTGTCTGAAGCATTGATACCGTCAATTTTTGCCGATAAAATGTTGTCCCGTAATTTGATGTCTGATACGATCAGATTTATTTTATTAAAATAAAAGTTGTTATAATCCAAATAAGACTTATACTGTTCTGAGGCCGTTAGAAGAGCGTTTGATTTTCCAAAATAACCATTCCTAACTGCAAAATCTCCTATCGAAACAGTATAAGGCTGATTAGTCAGCTTACTGTCCTCCTGATGTTTAATATTCTGAGGGATAGACAGTTCATCCGATATTCCACATCCGTATTCGTAAATATGTCTCTGGAAAACCGGGCCATCAAACAATATTGAATTTATATCAAATTGTTTACATTCCAAATCCATATACTTAATATCAATATTCCCGGATTTCAATAAGATCTTGTCATAATTTCCTTTATTCTTATTATTTATCAATACAAATATTTCACCAAAATCTATCTCTTTAAGTTTAACTGCAATCGGATTGGACATTTGACCTTCCTTTGAAGAGCTGGAAGGTAAGTTTTCTAAAAAGTATGTAAAATTGCTTTTTGAATCGCCTAATTCAGTTTTAATATTGACCACAATGTCTTTAACACCTATATATGAAAGATCTAACTCGTTGTATAATATAAAGAATATATTTTTTCTCAGAGAAACATTTACTGCACCGGCATGTAGCAAAGTGTCTTGTTTTTTATCGACAATATTGAGATTATTAAGTATCAATCCTTCAAACGGACTAATCTTAATCCGTTCAGCACTGACAGTTGTATTTGTGGCTTTGGAGATATAATCTGTTACTTTTGAGATTAACCAGGTCTGTACAGCTGCAGTCTGAAGAAGTAGAAGTAATGCCACGATGATGACAAGAACTGCAACAAAAAAACGTTTAAACCATTTGATGATAAATGGCTTTTTAGCTTTCAATTCTTTTGAGTTATTAATTTCTTCCAAACCTACTCGAGTATATCCTTATTAAACGGTAAAGATAGGCAATTCAACCTACTCCCGACAGCATTTAACACTAAATTAAGCATAGTTTAATCCAATGGTTTCAATCCAATTGGTGATTGTCTATTAAGTTGCGTTTATGTAAATAAGTATATTATAGAGTTTTATTTAACATCGCAAATAATATAATTATCCATCCGAGCTGTTAATTAATTCAAAAAGCCTGATACATTCCGCAGCTTCCTTTACGTCGTGAACTCTCAGAATTTTTGCACCTTTGGTCAGCAAATACATATTGAGAGCTGTTGTACCATTGAGAGCATGATCAGCATCTGAACCTAATACCTTCCATATCATAGATTTTCTGGAAACCCCAGCTAAAAGAGGGATATCAAATATTTGAAAAACATCAAACTGATGCATAATTTCATAATTATGGTCTATTGTTTTTCCAAAACCAAAACCTGGATCAATGATGATATCATTAATTCCGGCTTGCCTTGCCTGCCTGATTTTATCAGTAAAGAATGACATGATTTCCATCACCAAATCTGAATATTTTGGGTTGATCTGCATATCAGCAGGAAGGCCTTGCATATGCATGATGATGTAGGGAACCTGATAATTGGCTACCACATTCATAATTTCGCTATCAAAATTTCCACCAGAAATATCATTAATACACGAGACCCCGCATTCTATTGCTTCCCTCGCTACCTGACTCCGGATCGTATCTACAGAAAGGATGAGGTCCGGAAATCTATCCATTATAGCTTTTATTGGCCCTATTATTCTTTTTAATTCATCTTCCAAAGAAATGATGTCCGCTCCAGGCTTACTTGACATGGCTCCGATATCAATTATTGCCGCTCCATTTTCTAACATATCTTCTGTCTGAAACAAAATTTCATCAATTCCCGTCTTCCTTGACCCTTTATAAAATGAGTCCGGGCTAACATTAATTATTCCCATTAACAGGGGCTTGGCGAGAGAAATCAAACTACCTCCGAAATTTATCGTTTTCATCATGCAGAATTTATTTTATTTCCATATCCGATATCAAAGATATAAATAATAAATACTGTACCCAAATCGTTCTGTTCCAAATATAATTATGAACATCAAATGATAAAGCTTGACAGGAACTATTGGGATACAAGACACAGAAACGAAGACACACCATGGAAACTGGGAGAAATTTCCCCACCGTTGAAAAATTATTTTGATCAGCTGACCGACAAATCTATCCGAATTCTGATACCCGGAGCCGGACATGCTTTTGAAGCAAAATATCTCGCACAAACCGGCTTCAATAATATTACGATATGCGACATTTCCACCATTGCAATCGAAATTTTAAAAAATGAACTTACGGAATTCAAGACCATAAAATATCTTGAAGGAGATTTTTTAGAAATCAATGGCCAATTTGACCTGATTGTTGAACAAACATTTTTTTGTGCATTGGATCCATCATACAGAGAGGCCTATGTCGAAAAAATGTACCAGCTTCTGAAAGAAAAAGGTACTCTGGTTGGATTATTATTTGGGTCATATTTTGATAAGCCAGGACCACCATTTGGAGGTGATATAAAAGAATACAACTCTTTACTCAGTAAAAAACTACATATTCACCAATTGCAAATGTGTTATAATTCTATCACTCAAAGGCAAGGGAATGAACTGTTTATTATTTGTAAAAAACACAAACAATTATAAAAATTAACATAATATATTTGGCGTTTATAACAGATGAAATTATCTTGCGCTGTCTTATTTAGGCAAAGAGAATATTTAATATAGTTTATTTAATAGCCGTAAACCAATTGATTTTGAAACTTACACCATTCAAAATGAGTAAGTTGCCAAAGCGTTATGCAGACTTTTTATTGTCCCTGATGCTGGCAACTGTTTTTATTTTAGCATATCACCTTGATAATAGTAAGACTGTTCTATCCGAACCCGAAGAAGAATTTATTAAAAAAGGTGAATCTTTCCAATTTGGTTTTAATCTTGATTCGGTTTATATTGAAAAAAACACCATTAAAAAAAATGATGTGTTTGGAGGCATATTAAGTGCTCAGGGACTTAGTACAAATATGATTCTGCTTCTCGAACATGAAGCTAAAGATATTTTCAATTTAAGAAACATTCGTGCCGGTCAAAACTATCATGTTATCAAAAAGCATGAGTGTGATGATAAACCTTTCGCGATAGTTTATGAACCTGATCAATACAAATATGTAGTTTATGACTTCCGGGATTCACTCAAAGTAAATATGGTGGAAAAAGAAGTAGAAATTTGCGAAGAAATAGTGTATGGAAAAATCGAATCATCGCTGTGGGGTACACTTGAAGCTAAAGGAGTCAATCCTAACATTATTGATCTGATGGAAGATGCATTATCTAGCTCTGTGGATTTTTATCATACCAAAAAAGGTGATGAGTTCAAGCTGATTTATGAAAATAAATACGTAGATGGCCAGCTAACAGGTATGGGAAGGCTTTTGGCAGCGTGTTATATTAATGATAATACGGCAAATTATTCAATATTATACAAATCAAAAGATTACGAAGGTTATTTTGATGCGGAAGGCAGACCAGCCAAAAAATCTTTTTTGAAAGCACCCGTCAGATTTACGAGGATATCTTCAAATTATAATCTTCATAGATTCCACCCTATTAAAGGTAAGACAATACCACATTTAGGAACCGATTATGCAGCTCCTTATGGTACTGAAATCAGAGCTGTGTCCGATGGCACTATTACTGCCTCATCCTATACAGGCGGCAATGGAAATTTTGTTAAAATTAAGCATGATAAAGTATATGACACCCAATATCTGCACATGTCTCGTTTTGCAAAAGGAATTCGACCCGGAGTGAGAGTGAAGCAAGGACAGACTATCGGTTATGTCGGTGCAACAGGATTGGCTACTGGCCCTCACGTGTGTTTCAGATTCTGGAAAAATGGCGTTCAAGTGAACCACCTTAAAGAAAAACTTCCTCCGCCACAACCTATGAATATGAAAGAATTGCCGAACTTTTTGAATACAGGGATAAAATCCTGTTGAAACTGAATGATATTCAGGCAGAAAAAAATACATTTGCTTCTATATCGCATAAGGAAAGTCCTGTATTGAAACCATAGGAATTGAATATTTGATAAGGTGTGAAATTCTGTCATTTTAAAAATTCTTTTTATAGACATTCGTATCTTTCATGAAAATCTTTTGGTTATAATTTTGTATTTAGAAAACGAAAAGATATCTTTACACTGTTTTTAATAACCAACAGTATTCGTATTTTCTGATTGATCTTTTGCCAAAAAAGATTTTATCATATTTTAATAGTAATTCCCCAATGAAGCATGTTAAATACGTATACAACGAGCACACCTTACAATATGAAGAACACAAACAAACTCGAAAAGAAAAAGTCCGCAATAGTGTTTATTTTATTTCAGCCGTTGGATTGACAGCAGTCATTATGTTTGTCCTTGCTTATCAGTATTTTCCTACTCCTAAGGAAAAAGTAATGACAAAAGAAAAAGAGCAACTTGAATTTTACCTTACACAATTGACAGATGAGTATCAAATTCTATCAACAAAAATAGAATCTCTTCACGAAAAGGATAACGAAGTCAACAGAATGATATTAGGTACAAAACCAATTGATGATAATATCTGGAATGGTGGTATAGGTGGTCATGACAAATATGACTTTCTTGAAAACTTTAAAGAAACTGGACTTATGATTAAAGCAAATCTAAGGAAAGCGGATGAATTAAAACTTAAAATTGATATCCAAAGAAAATCACTGGATAGCTTATATAGAGTCGCTGTAACAAAAGAAAAGAAAATAGCTTCTATACCATCTATTAAGCCTGTAAGAGAAACTGCCCTCAAAAAGGATGTAAAATTTCTGTCCGGATTTGGGATGAGGATACACCCTATCTACAAACTCAGAAGATTTCACAAAGGACTTGATTTTACTGCTCCGCAAGGTACTGATATTCAGGCTACGGGAGATGGCAGAGTGGTTTCCATTAATAAATCAGGATCAGGATATGGCAATCATTTAATGATAGATCATGGCTATGGGTATAAAACACTGTACGGCCATATGTTTTCAATTAGCGTTAAAGAAGGTGACATCGTTAAAAAAGGCCAGAAGTTAGGGTTGGTTGGAAGTACCGGAGCATCAACTGCTCCACACCTTCATTATGAAGTTTGGCTCAATGGAATCGCCATAAATCCTATAGATTATTGTCTTGACGGGCTGACTCCAAAAGAATATCAGGAACTCGTAAGGAGGGCTTCAAAAGATAACCAATCATTGGATTAGAACTAATACCTTCTTTTCAAAAAGAAAACATCAATAGATATTTTACTCTACTGATGTTTTTTTTTGGTTCAAAAGCCAATTACTTTTATTTCTTATTTAACGACTGATGCCGGAACGTAACGAAGATAAGGTTTTACTATCTCAGGTTCTACGCCATATTTTCCTTTGATCTGATCAGTGGGTACAGCAGGTACAACAATGAGATTTTCACCTTTGACCCAATCCGCCGGAGTCGCCAGACTGTGGTCTGCCGCTAGCTGAAGTGAGTCCAAAACCCTTAGCAACTCATTAAAATTTCTTCCTGTAGATGCCGGATAAGTCAGAGTCAGTTTTATTTTTTTATCAGGACCAATAATAAAAACGGACCTTACAGTTGTTTTCTCACTTGCATTGGGATGAATCATATCGTACAACGTGGCCACAATTCTTCCTTCATCTGCTATGATTGGAACATTAACCTTTATGTGATTTACATCTTCGATATCTGGTATCCATTTATTATGAGACTCAAGGTCATCTACTGATACAGCTATAACTTTGGTATTTCTTTTGGCAAATTCGCCTGCCAGCAGAGCTGTTTTACCAAGCTCTGTTGTACAAACCGGTGTAAAATCTGCGGGGTGTGAAAAAAGCATTCCCCATGAAGTACCTAACCATTCATGAAAGTCAATATGACCTTTTGTGGTTTCTGCCTGGAAGTTTGGTGCAATGTCTCCTAATCTCAATGACATAATATTTATATTTAGAAATGAATAAAATGAATAATAACTTTAAGCTTGCACAAAAATATTTATAATTCTATATATTCTACCAATTTAATAGTATTTAAAATAATATTAACAATTTAGAGTCTTATTGAATACTATAAATGTATAAAATATTTGGATAATTAATAAATATTATATTGCTTTGCATACTATTCGTGTACTAATTATTTTTCTCTAATAAAACCTAAATTGAAAACAGAAGAAAAGAGACAGGAAGCGCTTGGATTTGCAATGGAAAAAACCGTCAAGTTAATGAAACAATCATTAAACAGGCTCCTCACTCAACACCCTGAAGTAGATATAACTATCGATCAGTGGGTGTTAATAAATATTCTTAAAAAACATGAATCATTGAGTCAGCAGGAATTAGGTGACCTCACATTTAAGGACGCTCCCACCATCACAAGAATGATAGATCTGTTGGTGCAAAAAGGGATAACTTCCCGTCTGTCAGATACCAAAGACAGGAGAAAATTTAAGATACAACTTACTGGTGCAGGGGAAAAAATATTTACATTAACCGAGCCTATTGTCAAAGAATTCAGGGCTACCGCTTATGTATCCATCCCTGATGAAGAACTCATCCTCCTTGATATTATCATACAAAAGATATTCAGGAACTTATCAAAAAACACATAATATGCATTACCATTCCTTAGGAAAGATCCCCCCAAAGAGACACACCCAATTCAGAAAGAAGGACGGCTCTTTGTACCACGAACAATTATTTTCAACTGAAGGATTTAGTGATATGTATTCATTATTATATCACAATCATCCGCCAACCATGATCACTCAGGTCGGTGAGCCTATGGACGTGTCTCCTGTAACAATTCATGATAAACAATTAAAACACCGAAGTCTCAATGGGTTTAATATTACACCGGAGGTTGACTATCTGGATAGCAGAAAACCAGTCCTGGTAAATAATGAATGCCGGATAATACTGGCTGCGCCAAAATCCGGAATGACAGAATACTTTTATAAAAATGCGGATGCTGATGAATGTATATTTGTTCACGTAGGATCAGGTATTTTAAAAACTATGTACGGGGACATCGGATTTGAATATGGCGACTATCTTATAATACCCCGCGGAACTATTTATCAACTGGAATTTTACACAGAAGACAATAGACTATTGATAGTGGAATCAACCTCTCCAATTCTAACACCAAAAAGATACAGGAATGATTTCGGACAATTAGCAGAACACGCTCCATTTTGTGAGAGAGATATTAGAAAACCTGGAGTATTGGTCACATATGACGAAAAAAGAGATTATTTATTATACATAAAAAAACAAGATAATTTGTATCCATACCATTATAAAGCACACCCATTCGATGTGGTAGGTTGGGATGGTTACGTTTACCCTTATGCTTTTTCAATTCACAATTTTGAACCCATTACCGGCAGAGTACATTTACCACCACCCATTCATCAGACATTTGAGACCCGAAACTTTGTCATTTGTTCATTTTGCCCTCGAATGTATGACTATCATCCTCTGGCCATCCCCGCTCCTTATAATCATAGTAACATAGACAGTGATGAAGTTCTGTATTATGTAGATGGCGACTTCATGAGCAGAAATCATGTTGACAAGGGGCAGATAACCCTTCATCCGGGTGGCATTCCTCATGGCCCTCATCCCGGAGCCATGGAGAAAAGTATAGGCCAGAAAGAGACCAATGAACTGGCTGTCATGATAGATACATTCAAACCGTTGCTGCTTACAAATTATGCGGCAGAGATAGAGGATGAAGACTATTCCTGAGTTGGATGAGAATATGATTTACTAAAATACATTAAATTAATATTAAAAAAAAAAAATGAATACTTCAACAGCAAGCAGCCCGAAAACAAATACTGATACTTTTCCGATCACCGGAACAGATTATATCGAATTTTATGTAGGTAATGCTAAACAAACCAGTCTCTTCTATCAGCATTGTTTTGGTTTTGAACTCATAGCATACAAAGGCCCGGAAACCGGATCAAGAGATGTAGTCTCTTATGTACTGAGTCAAGGTAAAATCAGATTTATCATCACTTCAGCACTACAGCCAGATCATCCGATTCTTAAACACGTGTCTGACCACGGTGATGGGGTAAAAGTGATTGCGCTGGGTGTGGAAAATGTAGATGAGGCCTATTTTAAAGCAATAGAAAGAGGCGCTGAAAGTGCTTTCGAACCGATATTTTTGGAAGACAACGACGGATATGTAAAAATGGCCGGAATTAAAACTTATGGTGAAACCATCCACACACTGGTAGAAAGAAATAATTATAAGGGTGCCTTTTTACCTGGTTTCGAAGCAAGAACCTGCGCTATAAATATCAATCCACTTGGATTCAAATATGTGGATCATTGTGTCGGAAATGTAGAACTTGGCCAAATGAATAAATGGGTTAAATTTTATGAGGAAGTACTTGGATTCAAGCTCCTTGTTACATTTGATGACAAAGATATATCAACTGAATATACTGCGTTGATGTCAAAAGTAGTGAGCAATGGCAATGGGTTTATAAAATTTCCGATCAATGAACCAGCCAAAGGAAAGAAAAAGTCACAAATAGAAGAATACCTTGATTTTTATGGTTGTTCAGGCGTACAACACATAGCCATCGCCACAGAAGACATAGTACATACTGTAGAATCACTCAGGATGAATGGTATTGAATTCTTACAGGTGCCTGAAAACTACTATGACACCGTAATGGAAAGAGTCGGTAAAATTGATGAAGATATAAGTGATTTGAAACGCATGAATATCCTGGTGGACCGGGATGAAGAAGGATATTTATTGCAGATATTTACAAAACCCATTCAGGATAGACCGACCGTATTTTTTGAAATTATAGAAAGACATGGGGCAAAATCATTCGGCAAAGGTAATTTCAAAGCTTTATTTGAATCAATTGAGCGTGAACAAGCTATCAGAGGAACACTTTAATATTCAGATGTGACTTATCAAAATGACTTAGATTGCAACTATTTGATTTTTCAATCACATAGTTCTGTTTTTAATTTTTTAACCAAAATAAAATATACATTATGAACGCTATCAGCTGGTTTGAGATTCCCGCTATCGATATTGATCGGGCTCAAAACTTTTATGAAACCATATTCGGAATTAGTATGGTAAATCTTGACAGTCAAAATTTAAGTATGAGGGCTTTCCCGGTAAAAGAGATGATGAAAAACATTTCGGGTGCACTTGTACATAACAAGGACTCTTACACTCCTTCAGCAAATCTGGGGACTTTAGTTTATTTGAATGCAAATCCGGACCTTCAAAATATACTGAATAAAATTGAGCCCGCAGGTGGAAAAATTTTTATCCCCAAAACTAAGATAAATGATGAGTTTGGTCATATGGCTATCTTTAAAGATTCAGAAGGAAACAGAGTAGGTTTACATTCCTTTTTGTAGGTGTATTGTCTTATTTTTTTGTCCAATATCAATTTAATAATTGAGAACTAGGTTCGCCTAAAAAGCGTAGATCATAATTCTAATAGCTATTTTAGGCAGGTATTACTTTAGCATCAGGCTAATTAGGAATTTTATTGCCATTTAAATATCAGGCTTAATGCACAAAAAGCAGGCTAAAAAACGCTGCAGCCTATGTAAATACTAGCTTTGCATCAAATCAAAGTTAATGAATAAATAAAGTAAAGATTACAACACCACTTGCTTATATTTTGGTACTAAAATCTTCATTACAAACCAAGCTATCAGATAAGCTAAAGCACAAAACGCAAACATGATTGTATATCCTGTTTCAATATGTCCCAAAGCTTTATAATAATCAAAAAGGGCTCCGGCCACTTTGGTAATAATCACTCCGCCAAACCCGCCAGCCATACCTCCAATTCCTACTACAGACCCTATTGCTTTTTTAGGAAATAAGTCTGAAACCGTTGTAAAAATATTTGCGCTCCAGGCTTGATGAGCTGACGCACCTATCCCAATTAATATCACAGGAACCCAAGAACTTATGTGACCAAAAGGTTGGGCAGCTAGTACAACCAGTGGAATAAAAGCTATAGCCAGCATCGCTTTCATCCTGGCATCATAAACTTCAAAGCCTTTTTTGATAAAATACATAGGAAACCATCCTCCGCCTATACTTCCAAACATAGTCAATGAATACAATACTGCCAATGGCAGTGTGATATCTGTGCCTTTCATGCCATATTGCTCAAATAGAAATGCCGGCAACCAAAAAAGAAAAAACCACCACACCCCATCTGTCATGAACTTTCCAAACACAAATGACCATGTTTGCTTATATCCCAATAACTTGATCCAGGATATATCTTGTTTAATTTCAGTTTTACTTTCTTCAATTTCAGAAGCATCATCCCCCGATTGAATATAAGCAAGTTCTTCTTTCCCCATTCTTTTTTGCTCTTCAGGCTTTTCGTAGAAAATTATCCAAAAAATCAGCCATAAAAATCCTATAGCTCCTATGACCAGAAAAGCTGCTTCCCATCCGTAATGGGTTTCAATCCATGGAACAGAAAGCGGTGCTAATATTGCACCTACATTGGCACCAGAATTAAAGATACCCGTAGCAAAAGACCTTTCTTTTTTGGGAAAATATTCAGCAGTTGCTTTGATAGCGCCTGGAAAATTTCCCGATTCACCAACAGCCAATACCATTCGGGAGAAAATAAATCCAAGCACAGAAGCCGGAACAGTAACCAAACCCACCCAACCTAACACTTTGAGTAATCCATCTCCAGCAGGAACTGCCCAGGCATGAAGCATAGCTCCAAGTGACCACAATATAATAGCCCAAATAAAACCTTTTTTAGTCCCCAATCGATCCATAATCCTTCCCGCAAAAAGCATAGAAATGGCATAGGTAAATTGAAAAAAAGAAGCTATATCTGCATATTGACTGTTGGTCCATCCAAATTCTGCTTCCAAGGAGGGCTTTAGCAAAGAAAGTACCTGCCTGTCGAGATAATTGATAGTGGTGGCAAAAAACAGAAGTGTACAAATCGTCCAGCGGTATTTACCTATGGTATTCAGCATTTTATGAATTTTTGATAGTTTTTATTAGTTCAAGGACTTTTTTTGTCTCAATTTCGATGGTAAGGTAGTCATGATTCTGCATCAGTTTTTTACTGATAAGCTTACTACCCATACCTACTGCACAAACGCCTGCTTTAAACCAGCCTTCTATATTCTCCCTGGTTGTATCTACACCTCCAGTAGGCATAAAATAAAGCTGTGGAAAAATGTCTTTTATCGAACTTAAAAAATCAGGCCCCAACATATTTCCTGGAAATAATTTTATGAATCTGATCCCTGCATTTTCGGCAGCAATAATTTCTGTTGGTGTCATGCATCCTGGTGCATAAAATATGTCATGGTCAGTGGCATATGCTGCTACTTCAGGCACAAACCCCGGACTGACCAAAAAATCCGCCCCTGCTTCCATATAGTCTATGGCTGATTTTTTATTCTTTATTGTGCCCACTCCCAACAACATACCCGGCATTTCCGCATTTCTGACCTGGACCATTTTCCTGAAATTAGCTAATGCTGCTTCACCGCGATTGGTATATTCAAGAGCCCGGACACCTGCTGTATAAACAGTCCTTAATATATCTATACTTACTTTTTCGTCTGCATTGAAGTACAATGGGAGCATGCCCTGATCTATAATTGCATCAATTGATTTTTGTGTGTTACTCATTATTTAATATTTTTTATTATTATTAAAAGTTAATTAAGATGTATTTAAATTTTTACTTTGATGACCATTTTTTTAATCATCTCGTCTTTAAAGCCTTCCACGCCTATCATAGGGGCATGGACGTCTTCAGGAAAAAATATCGCAAACTGATCGCCGGTCAGTTCAAAAAACGTATCCTGAGCATCACTGAAATAACGTACATCTTTCTCATCATTATAATCCCCGTTAGGTAATTTACAATTTTCTCTGGGTTTCCATCCAATGGATTCATGTCCGGCAATACATAATTGAATGTCTATGTGCTGATCATGACATTCAAATTTTGCAAGACTGGTTTCTTTGGTTTTGCCAGGGGCATTGCTGACAATGGACTTCAGACCCTCAGCTATTTCTGACTTTCCTTCAGGGCAATTTTTCAGATCCATATTACTGATGTAATCAAATGCTTTCCTGAATAATGGGTGTACATTGTCGTATTTGTAGGCATTTTTAATTGTATCTATAATCATAATCTCAATATTTATCTTTGTACTCGACCACTACTTTCCCCTTTCATCAAATCTTTGTCTTCGCTTAGATTAGCATGATATCCCCCAAGGGTACTACTCTTTTCGACATAAATTTTTCTACATATTATATAGTGTGTAAATTAATTATTAATGAACAAATTGTAATTGTTTAGGCTTGATCCATTTCAATTAAAAAAGATAATTTTACGATTTGAAAGCAAATACCGAAGCAATTACCACAAATTTATAAAAGATTATGCCAATAAATAATTTTTCACATTATAATAGCATATATCCTGAATGATTTTTCCAGTCCATTCGATATCATTCGGCAGTTCTCCTTTTTTTATTTCATTGCCAAAAATATTGCACAGAATTCTTCTGAAATACTCGTGACGAGGAAAGGATAAAAAGCTTCTCGAGTCCGTCAGCATACCTATAAAACAACTTAACAAGCCCATATTTGATAAAGCATTTATTTGTTTTTCCATACCATCTTTCTGATCGAGAAACCACCATGATGACCCAAATTGCACTTTTCCTCTGATGCTGCCGTCATTGAAATTTCCTATCATGGTCGCCATGACTTCATTATCTGCAGGGTTAAGTGGATAAATGATGGTTTTTGTCAAAGTATTTTCTTCATCCAACCTTCCCAAAAATAAAGACAAAGCGCACGCCTGAGACCAGTCTCCTATCGAATCCCACCCTGTATCAGGACCCAAAGTCCTCAAAGCTCTCAAATTATTGTTTCTTAAAGCACCAAGGTGAAATTGTTGTACCCACCCGAAATGATGATACATTTTACCCAAATCAATCAATATAGCTGACATATATTTGGTAGCTTCTATACGTGATAAAGCCTGACCAGACATCGCCTTCTGAAATATGGTCTCTATTTCTTCCGCCGTATAATTATCCGCACATATGTATTCTAAGCCATGATCCGCTACAAGGCAACCTTTTGAATGAAAAAATTCAGCTCTTGTTTTTAATGCTTTCATAAGGGATTCATAACTGGTTATCTTTGATATTGTCAACCCGGACAACTTTTCGATATATGATATAAACAAAGGATTTTGAATCAATATAAACTTATCAGGCCTGAAGGCAGGCAACATAGTTCCAAATTCAGGTTGTGAAGAATTTTTATCAGCATGAAATTCAAGTGAATCCAGAGGGTCATCTGTTGTGCAAAGCAACTCGACATTCATTTTTTGCAACAAACCATTGACCCTATACTCTTCGGATTGTAGTTTTTCATTACACGCATCATATATATGTTTTGCCGATGATGGTGACAATAGTTCCTCCACTCCAAAGTATCTCTGAAGCTCCAAGTGTGTCCAATGGTAAAGCGGATTTCTAAGTGTATAGGGAACTGTTGCACCCCATTTTTCAAATTTTTGCCAATCCGTTTTGTTTCCGGTGCAATAGGACTCGTCGATGCCGTGTGTTCGCATAGCTCTCCACTTATAATGGTCGCCATAAAGCCATACTTGCGTTATATTTTCAAATTGTGTGTTTTCGACAATTTGTTGCGGCGAAAGATGATTGTGATAATCAATAACAGGCATATCTTTGGCATAATCAAAGTACAACCTTTCAGCTGTCGGGGAATACAATAAAAAATTATCATCCAAAAATTTTCTAGCCATTACACATATTTTTTATAGTGAAATTCCTCTTTTCCAGGGAATAAAATCTTGTTGTCTGTTGATTACTGCTTTGCACTTCTTTTCATTGCTGGCTACTTCAATTATCAATTTTAGTAACCTTTGTGCTGCTTCTTCAATAGATTCTTCGCCCCTGATGATCGTACCAGCGTCAAAATCGATGATATCTGACATCTTAACCGCTATTTCAGAATTACTCGATATTTTAATCACAGGCACAATAGGATTTCCTGTTGGTGTACCGAGACCGGTAGTAAAAAGAATCAAATTTGCTCCCGAACCAGCCAGTGCGGTCGTTGATTCCACATCATTTCCCGGAGTACATAACAGGTTAAGTCCTTTTTTTGTTACCTTTTCAGGATAATCCAAAATGTCAGTAATGGGAGATGTCCCACCCTTCTTTGCCGCTCCTGCTGATTTCATAGCATCCGTGATGAGGCCGTCCTTTATATTTCCAGGCGAAGGATTCATATCAAATCCTGACCCGGCATCAATGGCAGTTTTTTCATATCTTTCCATTAGATCCAGAAATTTTACGGACAAATCTTCAGAAACACATCTATTTACCAATTCCTGTTCTACACCGCAGAGTTCAGGAAATTCAGATAATATCACTGTTCCTCCTAATGCTACGATCATATCGGAAACATAACCAACCAGTGGATTGGCAGAAATGCCGGAAAACCCATCTGACCCACCACATTCCAGTCCAACTACCAGATTATTTAATGGTGATGCGTTTCGGGTTATTTTATTGGCTTCTGCCATACCTGCCAGAGTCGATTTGATAGCCTGTTGGATCAATTTTTCTTCAGTACCCAATGTCTGCTGGTCAAAATAATATATCGGTTTATT
Organism: Saprospiraceae bacterium; assembly: GCA_016722285.1. Taxonomy (GTDB): domain Bacteria; phylum Bacteroidota; class Bacteroidia; order Chitinophagales; family Saprospiraceae; genus OLB9. Next base: position 44,698 of record JADKGI010000009.1, on the reverse strand, counting down.
AAAGTTAGGGCTACGTTTTTTGATTTCCCTTTCTAATATTGAAAATTGGGCATTTTGGCAACCTAAACTCAAAACAGTTACGCCTGCTACATTGGGATGAGTCACATACCCCGCCAATAAGCCGCATAAAGTCTCAGCATCTTGCCTTGTACCCCCACATCCCATCTGATGCGTTATGAATTGAACTCCATCTACATTTGGAAAAGGATTTATCTCTTCTTCCGATGGAACAAAAAGTTCTTCCGAAGTTTCTATATTATTCTGTTGACTATCTATAAAAACGCGCAATGCCTTCCTGGCAAAACTTCTGTATTTCTGATTGCTATTTTGGCCTAGGGCTTCCATAATAGCATCTTTGATCAATTCAATATTTCTGTTTTCGCAAAAAACTAATGGGAATACTATCCAATAATTTGCTGTACCAACTGAATTGTCAGATCTGGCGATACCATTCAAGGTAGTTTCTTTCCAGCCTTCTACATTTGGTACTGACCACCCTATTGTTGATGTTTTGCCTTTTACATCAGTGGTTTGGTGGATTACATTTTCAGTAGTAAGTACCTCGCCTTTCGAAATAGCATATTTAGCTTTTCCAACTTTAATACCATACATGAAGACATCATCTCCTTTGTCCAAGTTGACCAGTGAAAATTTATGCTTTGCTTTGACATTCGTACTCAGAATTATATCTTCACCATCAATATGCACTCGATCACCTATATTCAGATTGCGAAGGGCCACCATGACATTGTCATTAGAGTGAATTTTTAAATATGATATTTGTTCCTTTTTATGCAATATATCTTTTATTGTCATTTCAAGCTACAGTATTTAAAGGCTTGGAGTCTAAAGCCAGATAATGATTTAAAATCGATTTAAAAAATCCGGGGATTAAGGTGAGATCCTTTCCCCAAATATCCACATTTGCACAAATCTCATGAATCACCTCAGCAAGTTTATGACTGGCAGACAAGCTATAGAAATAATCTGCATATTGATCTTTGATTAGAAATTCAGCATTATCTATTGTTATAAAATATTGATCCCCAATTTGATTATCAGGAATAGAAAACCGAAGGTATGCAGCAAACCCATAGCACATTTTTTCAGGTAACTTCCCATGATTACTTACAAACATATCTATTAGTGGAATAACTCTTATTTTCATTTTGGTCGTAAAATTAAGTGTGATACTACTCCAATGATGCTCAATAAAAGGATTTGCAAATCTACTGAAGACACTTTGTTCAAACTCCTTCCTGATCTCTTCTGCAATATCTATTGTAAGACTGACATCTATTTCTGACATTAATTCTTTGATCCACTCCTCAAATTTCTGGTCATTCATGGCTTCTCTTACGGTATGGAAGCCCGAAAGAATTGCCTTACCCGTGCTGAGAATATGGGTAGCATTGAGCAATCTCAATTTCAACTCTTTGTAAATAGATATATCCGGAATGATCTTAACACCCGAATCAATGGTTGAAAAACTCAATTTTTCAATTACTGCGGCATCTCCTTCAATAGCCCATAGACCAAAAGGCTCTGAGACAAGCAATAAGTCATCTGTATAACCAAGTTGTTTATGTTTTTCTTTCAATTCATTTTTTTCAGGAACTCCGGGTACTATCCTGTCAACCAAGGAATTACAAAATGTATTTGCTGACTTCAACCATTGTATAAATGACTCATCCATCTTGTTAAATTCAGCCAGATCCAAAACAAATCCCTTCAATAAATCTCCATTTTTATCTAGTAATTCTGTAGGAACTATGGTCAATCCTTTAGTTAGGTCTCCGTTGAAATAAGTGTACCTGTGGTGCAAATAAGCAAGCATCTTGCCAGGAAATGAAGCCGGTATAAGATCAGCTATTATTTCTTCTGAATATGCCAATCCATATTCTGTGGTGTTTGAAAAACAATATCGATATCAGCATTTTCAGCACAATCTAAAATATCTCTCCATTGCGTTTGAGCTTGTAATACACGACTTATCGAGGTATTAATAATATTTTTCTCAACTATTTTGCCATTCTCCAAGCCAGCTATAGAATGGGTGAAAAGACAATCCTGATTTTCAAAAGCGCCGAAGTCTCCACCATTTGTAGATTTAACTACCACTATTCTCCCATTGAAAATATTAGTTTTATTAGCCTTGTCAACGTAATAATCCGGAAGGCCGCGAAGTAAAACGCCTGTACCAAACTGCAATATTCTTTCGGGTAAGTGGAGGTGTGAATCAGAAGGTTTTAAGAGATTGTTCGATTCAGATACTCCAGATAAGTTCTTTATGCTTAATGTAGGTAAAAACATATTATTCTACAAATTATCAATTAATAATTTTTACTGCTTGCCTTCCTAAAAGTTTCCATGCTTTTTTCTGTTTTACCCAAACATATAATATTTTTAGTTTTATCTGACCGGCAACACCTTTATCATTCGTAGTGGCTGAAAGTATATTACGCACCAGGGCCGTCTTTCCATTGATGATGATCTCCTGATCAGTGTTGTCTATAGTGACAAAGTCAGAATCTCCCGAAACCAATTTATTGATAAAAGATGCTTTATTCTCTACAAATCCGCTCGAATGACCATAAGATAGCTTATCATCAACTATTTTATTTAATCCATCAAGACTGGGTTCCATCATCAATTGCTTTAATAATTCCATGCTTTTTTCTACCTGAGTGATATCCTTTTTTTGTGCACTCAAAGTGAAGGGAATTACTAAAATCATGCATATTTGGATACTTCTGTTTACTATTAAATTCATATAAAATGTTTGAGTTTTTGGACTAAATTTATTTTAATAACCACTTCACCAACTCGTCTGCTGCCTGATAATTCTGGAATGTGCCTGGCAACTTCCTGCCACACAAATATTCATTATAAAGCCATGGGTCGCCGATGACAAAAACCTTACCTTTTCCATATTCTGATGTTGCCATAATAATATCTTTGCCTTGAACAACTTGTTTTTTGGCAGGTTTTTTCACTTTTAAGGTAACCAACTCTTTCACATATACCTGAGCCCCGGACTGGAACACTTCATTACCTTTAGGAATCATGATGGTCCCCTGTTCATATTGGTCATTCTTTACAAAATTGATATTCTTATCGGTAAACTCGATCCCAAAAGCTTTAGCCAATTCATTAGTTTGTTTGATTTCTGCATTTGTAGTATCATTGGTCATTAAAAGCAAATGACCTCCGTTTTTCACCCATTCTTTTATAATTTCCACATCGATATCAGATATATAATTCGGCTTTGCTGTCTCTTTTTCAGTGTCAGGATCTACAATAATATACACATTTGCTTTTTCGAGGCCTTTCAAAGTAGGTGCTGCATCCAAATTGTTCAGAATTGCGCCATACTTCGTAAATATACTCCCAAACCATGAAAAACCGGAATCAAATTTATCCTCCCAAGTATAATGATATCTTTCTCCGTCTTTATATTCATTATTGAAATATCTGTCTAATAAAATACTTTTTGATTTTCCGATAGTTTGAAGACCTGCCAGATTATATTCGATAGCCGCCTGAATGAATGGCCCCACAGCTTTTAGGTCGTCATCTCGTTTTGGCTCTTTGACATAATAATCGTATGATCCGTCCCGATATGGACTACCGCCCAATCCTGCTCCAGAAACTGCTCTGTTCAGATGATATACACCATTGTTATCTTTCGTCACAAACTCCTGCAAAATCCCCTTATACCCTCTACCAGCCATGACACTAAATTTTTCAGGAAGCATTCCCAGCCGTACTGCTTTCAATGTGGCTGCTACAAACATGCTCGATCCGGAACTCTCCAGATAGTTACCTTCCTGATGAGCTTTGTCAGTCACCTGCCACCAGGTACCGGAATCAGTATCCTGATATTTCTCAAGTGCCGTCGCCAGTCTCAGTAATATGGCTGATAATTCCCTTCTTTTAGGATGATCTTGTGGAAATACTTCCATGACATCTACTAAACCCATTATATACCAACCCATAGCCCTGCTCCAGAATTCAGGTGACTTGCCATCTTTTGGATTTGACCATTTCTGAATTTTGCTTTCATCAAATGCATGATAGAGCAGTCCCGTTTTTGCATCCCTGCTTCCCGTCTCCATCAATATAAACTGCTGCGCTATATCGTCCCAAAGGTTCGTATTCTTTGTTAATATCGCATATTCGCTTCTGAATGGCTGCCCCATATACAATCCATCAAGCCACATCTGATATGGATACTTGTGCTTATGCCAATATCCCCCGGACTTCGTCCTTGGTTGCCATTCCAGCTGGTATGCTAATTTATTTGCAGCGAGGAGATACTTTTTATCTCTGTAAGCATAATACAAACTGATGAGTTGTCTTCCTGTCGGAATATTATCGATATTGAATTCATCCATATTGTACGTTCTTATCTCGCCATCTGCTCCAATAAAATGATCAATTATTTTTTTGGTATAATTCAGATACTGAGGATCTCCTGTAGTTTTCCACAATTTATCAAACCCCTGCAGAACAACTCCTATTTCATAATTCCAATTTGCCGGTCTATTATTAGCAACTTCAATATCAGTTTCCTTTCCGTCCGACAAATTATCCTGCACAAGGTGATTGATATACTTTTTTACAACCAGTGAATCCCTGTACTGAAACATGATGGTATGGGCCATGTTTTTGGCCATGTCAATTTGAGCAACTGACTTTATTCCAAAATGTAGAAATGTTAAAATACTGACACCTAAATATAACTTCTTCATTAATCTCTCTTAAAATTATTAATATTTAACTTCCTTTTTATTTACTTCTTTACCCATATTAACATCCATCATCCAGGCTTCACCTTTTTTTCTTATTAAATTAATTTTTCTTATCTGATCTCCATTGATCTGTATCGTTTGAGTGGTACCATTCGTAAACTTAATTTGATCAACTGTAACATTTTTGGAATTATTGATATTAAGCAATGATCCAGTCTTATGATAAATGGAAACATTTTGCAACAAAACGCCATCACTATCATTAATGTAGATACCTCGTTCTGACTTAATACTTGAGTTTGTCAAGTTTACATTTTTGATATTCATCTCGGGCAAACCATTCATTAGCAAAGCCGAATTAGCCCCCTTACATTGTATGTTATCCATGAAGAAATTCTGAAAAATCGGAGTACCATCGTCTATTGGTTTAGCTGCAATAATTGAGACCACTTTCTTGTCACCTATGAGTGTTATTGGGTCCACAGCAGCATAATACATATCAAACAGGATCGATTCGCCTACGATTTCTGACATATTGATATCAGAAATAAAAATATCACTTACTTTTCCACCTCTGCCACGGGTTGTTTTGAATCTGAGACCAATGTCTGTACCTAAAAAAGTACAATTGTTGACAAATATATTATTCACACCACCCGACATTTCGCTACCTATGACAAAGCCACCGTGTCCATGAAATACGGTAGTATTGGTAATAATAATATTTTCTGTAGGAATACCGCGCTTCCGCCCTTCTTCATCCCTTCCGCTTTTGATGGTAATGGCATCATCACCCGTATCAAAGGTACACCCATCCACGATTCCATATCTGCATGACTCCAGATCTATAGCATCATTGTTCTGGCCAAACCATGGATTTTTGACATGTACGTTTCTGAAAGTCGTATGATTGCATAATAGCGGATGTAGTGTCCATGCCGGAGAATTCTGAAAAGTAACTCCCTCGATTAAGACATTATTACATTCTAATAAACTCAACATATTGGGTCTTAAAAAATCTTTTACCATTTCGTAATCAGCCATTGTCTTTCCGGGTGTCAGTTTTTTTGCCCATTCTGTGGCATTTCCTACCCTTGATTGCTCTGATGGATACCATGTTTTGTCTTCCACTACCCCACCTGATTTAACCAATTGATCCCACTGTGAGTCTGTCAATTTAGATTTCTTGACAGATTTCCACAATTGGCCAGAACCATCTATTATTCCTTTACCGGTAATAGCAATGTTTGATTGGCCAACACTCCAGATGGGTGCCTGACAACGAAAAGCTTTTTGCCCTTCCCAGGTAGTCTCGACAATGGGATAATGAGATCGGTCATCAATAAACTGAAGTAAAGCTCCTTGGTCTAAATGCAAATTTACATTACTCTTTAATATTATTGGGCCTGTGATCCATAAACCTGATGGGATAAATACAGTTCCTCCACCAGCTGCATTTGCTATATCTATTGCGTTAGTGATGGCAGAAGTATTGATAAAACTTGCATCTGATTTTGCTCCGTATCTGGTGATATCAAAGGTGTCTTTTCTGAAATAAGGTTCATACACTAGCGGTACTTCATATTGATATTTATTTGGAAAAGCTGACTTAATGAGATATTGTCTCAATGGATGACCTTTATCAACCAGTAATTTACAAAAGGCTGCGGCAATCATTTTAGCTCCAAAAGGAGAGAAATGAGTATTGTCAGTAATACCATTTGGAAATTTGCTGAATATGCCTCCCTGATAATGCATAAACATATTTTTTGATGGTTCTTCGCCCAATGTCTCAAGAATCATTTGGCTTTCAGAATGCAAATCTATTAAGTCAACAAAGAGAGACTTTGCCACTTCTCTTACTACTTTGGGATAATCACCATGCTGATCAACAAACTTTCCATCAGAGTCAAACTTTCTTCTGTTAACTGGTGTACATAGGATAGGAATGGCTTCTTTTTTTCTTATCTCTTCAATATATCGTATGAGATTGGCTTTATAATCCGTATTTGCTTCAGCATAGCGCAAAGTATCATCCATCTTCGAATCATTGTGTCCAAACTGAATGATGACATAATCATCTTTCTTTAAATTTTCCAAAACCGCCTTCCAATGCCCCAGGTCTCTGAAACTTTTTGTGCTTCTGCCATTTACAGCATGGTTATAGAACTCGATTTCCTTTGTAAAAAACAGATGTAACACCTGTCCCCACCCGGTTTCAGGAGCATCCGACTCCTTTTTGGTAGCCATCGTTGAGTCTCCTATCAGGAAGACTCTTTGCTTTTGGTTTGGAAACATAAAAACCAACATACTAATTAAAAAGGCGAATTTCATAAATTTAAGTTTCTTTTTAAAAATCTACACACTTATATATAAAAAAATAAACGTTTATTAACAAAGCCAATCTACAAAACTACATAGCTTTAGGGCTATTATCCCTGATTAAAAAGCAGATTTCCATGTAGAATGACTAATATGGGTTTAATTTCAATCAAATAAAAAAACTTGAAAATGAGATACTTAAGTCGTCAAATTCCTAAAGCACCCCATTTATACTAACTAATTTTATTGCTAAAAAATTTACTTTTAAATAGTAACATCAACTAAAAAAATGAATTTTAGTCAATTAAAATGATATAAAATTTTCATATGTTGCAACTAAAATGGTTAACTGAGCTTGTAAGTACCACATGATCATTCTCTCCATCATAATTATAATGGCAACAGCCAAATATTTGCTCGGCATTCAACTGCTAATATGGTGATAATTATCTGATATTTCATTTGATATCTATCTATTTATTTACGCAATCGTTGTCGGGAACGTTGCCGGAAAATAATTTTAATTTCAAATCGGATGATTTCTGCATTTAGTGCTCACAAAAGAATTTATAAAAAAAATGTATTTTTGCATTAATACTTACTTATATGAACAATATTACTATTAAAGATATAGCCAATGCCCTTGGAATTTCAAATTCAACAGTTTCCCGGGCTTTAAGGGATAGTCATGAGATAAGTGAAGATACTAAAGCCAAAGTAATTGCCTATGCTAAGGCAGTAAATTATCACCCAAACCCAATAGCTCAAAGTTTAAGAGAAAATAAAAGTTATTCCATCGGAGTCATAGTACCGGAAATTGCCAACAATTATTTTTCTGAAGTCATCAATGGTATCGACTCGGTAGCATCTCAACACGACTATCACGTGGTCATATATCAAACGCATGAATCTTATGAAAGAGAGATCAGTACGATTCAACACGTTTTGTCCAGAAAAGCAGATGGCTTAATTATATCCTTATCTTTAGAAACAAATGACTATTCTCACATCCATAGTGCCATGGAAGACAATTTTCCAATTATTTTTTTCGATAGGGTTCCGCCTATAGAAAATTGTTATAAAGTTGTTTCGGATAATTATGAAGGTGCTTATAAAGCCACTAAACATATGATTGAAAAAGGAAAAAAAAGAATTGCTCATATCACCAGTCCTCCCGTTTTATCTATTACTAAAGAAAGGCTCGCAGGATACAAGGCAGCACTTAAAGATAACAACATAGAGGTAGATGATCAATTAATTAAGTATTGTGGCTTTGAACCAAAAGATGCTTTTGTTGTCATTGACGAATTAATAAAAAACCAAAAACCAGATAGCATTTTTGTTTGCAGTGACCGTTTGGCATTGAACTGCCTTGAAGCCATAAAAAACAACCCAAGCGAAGAGTCAAAAGATTTGGGTCTAATAGGATATACCAATTTAAAGACTGCTAATCTCTTATATACTCCATTAAGTACTATACGCCAACCAGCCTTCGAAATGGGTGAAAAAGCAGCTGAATTGTTAATAAAAGTACTGAAATCAAAGAATCAAATTGTTGACTTCGAAACTATCATATTAAAAAATGAATTGATAATCAGGTAAGTTTTATTTTGTTTTGCTAGCCTATTTAATGGTAGTTAACCATCTTGAATTTTACATAATTTTTCGAGTATACCATTTTTTTTTCAAAGATTATCTAGTTTGTTGTACAAAAGGCAATTTATGACACCCCAATTAGTACATCTGTATATTCCATCATCTTATCTAAATTCCTATTGATCGAACTTTAGAGAAATCAATAAAGGCTGATTAATAATCTAAAGTATGGAACTCCTGGATGGAACACACATTCTTATATCCTCACATCGCTGTCTATCCTGGTAAGTCTATTTTTTACATCTGAAAGAATTGGTCCTTGCAAAGGGTAAAAATGTTACGTGTAATAAATAAGATCTTTTATTTGCTTTAAGCTTTATATAAAATGATATTAAAAAAATGCTAAATTGGCTTTATTTACGTTTAAGCAAATTACGAAAATAAAAGTAAATTACTTTCAGACAATATTTAAGCCTTTTTAGTAAAAATGGAATATTAAAATAAACAGCAATGTCATTTATTTTTGGCAATCTCCTTAAATATATTAATTTCACCAATATTTTTGAATTATAAATAATAATAAGTATCAACTATAAAAAGAAAATATTCGAAAATATAAAAAAGAAAATGAAAAATATTATTAAGAATAGCTTAATATATTATCTTTGCTTTTAACAATTAGAAAATAGAGTTACTATGCTTCCAAAACAACGTAAAGATAAGATACTGGAACTATTAAGAGAGGATGGTTCAGCTAAAGTGGTTGATTTAGCAAACATTTTTAAAGTAACTGAAGTAACAGTACGACAAGACCTCGAAAAGCTGGAAAAAGAAGGACTTATTGTTCGCGAACATGGGGGTGCTCATTTAAAAATGTAGAAAATCAGGTTCGTAACTTCTCATTAGTACACCAGGAAAACCTAATGGAAAAAGAAACAATTGCAGAAAAGTGTTTGGAATTTATACAACCGGGAGACACAATTATATTAGACTCCGGATCTACTACTACAGAAATAGCTAAAAAAATTATAGAAATCAAAGGCCTCACTGTCATTACAAACGCATTAAATATAGCACTTCTTCTTGGTGCAAATCCTAACATTGAAGTAATCATGACAGGGGGAGAATTCAAGCCACCTACTTTATCATTAACAGGACAAAAGGCTGCTGATTTTTTCAAAGGCATAAATGTTCAGAAATTATTTCTGGCTACAGCCGGAATATCTTTGAAGTATGGTCTGACCTATCCAAGTATCAGTGATTTAGTGGTAAAGAAAGCAATGATAGATGCATCAGACATCACCTATTTGGTAGCTGATTCATCTAAGATTGGTAAAAGTGCATTTGCAAGTTTAGGTGCGCTGTCTTTGATAGACTATATTATTACGGATGAAGGAGTAGAAGAAAAACATAAACAGGTATTTAAGGATAATGAGATAGAACTCATTATTGCTGAAAAATTGAAATAAATTATTAGAAGAACATTTAAGTAAAGATATGGTGATCAACAAAAAAAATATCACATTAGGTGTTATAATAGGAAATCGTGATTTTTTTCCTGACATTTTGGTTGAAAAAGCAAGAATAGAAATTCTAAGTGTTTTCCAGGATTTGGGTATTAATCCTATTTTATTAGACAGTACATCGACAAAACTTGGTGGTGTAGAAACCTATAAGGAAGCTCTAAAATGTGCGGAACTTTTCAAGAAACATAGTGACGAAATTGCTGGCATATTAGTTCTGCTGCCCAATTTCGGTGATGAAAAGGGAGTGGCTGATACCATTAAACTTGCCAACCTAAATGTCCCCGTCTTAGTCCAAGCATACCCGGATGAATTGTCCAAAATGAATGTCGTAAATCGTCGTGATTCATGGTGTGGAAAGATCTCAGTTTGTAATAACTTATATCAATATGGTATAAAATATTCTTTAACCAGTCAGCATGTTTCATTCCCTCATGATCCGGTTTTACAGCAAGATCTACGGGATTTTGTCGCAGTTTGCAGAGTAGTGAAAGGGATAAGAAATGTCAGAATCGGTGCAGTAGGAGCCAGACCAGGTGCTTTTAATACTGTTCGGTATTCTGAAAAAATATTGCAGCGCAATGGCATTACAGTCACCACAGTGGATTTGTCTGAAATCCTGGGCAAAGCAAATAAATTAACCAAAGATGATACTTCTGTAAAGCAACATATTGAAAAAATTAATGCTTACGTTCCCCAAGGTAATACGACAAATGAAGCTATGCTTCAGATTGCTAAATTGGACGTAGTTTTAAATGAATTTATGGAAGAATATGCATTGGATGCAACAGCAATTCAATGTTGGACTTCATTGCAGCAAAACTACGGTTGTAATGTATGTACGAGTATGAGTATCATGTCTGAAAACATGTTACCATCTGCATGCGAAGTAGATGTAACAGGTACTTTGTCGATGTATGCTATGCAGCTTGCTTCGGGGTCACCTAGTGCATTGGTAGATTGGAATAACAATTATTCGGATGATCCTGAAAAGTGTGTTTTGTTTCACTGTGGTAACTGGGCAAAATCGTTTCTTCCTGATATTAAAATGGATACGGCACCAATTCTGGGTACCACAGTTGGTGTAGAAAATACATATGGCGCTTTGGACGGAAGAACACCGGCAAGTCCACTTACATATGGAAGGATAAGTACTGACGATCCAAAAGGAATCATCAAAGCCTATCTTGGTGAAGGAGAATTGACCGATGATCCATTAAAGACATTCGGAAATAGAGCTGTGGCAAAAATAACTGATTTACAGGGGATAATGAATTATATATGTCAAAATGGTTTTGAACATCATGTAGTCATGAATGCTTCCAAAACTGCTGGTATATTAGAAGAAGCTTTGGGGGAATTATATGGGATGGAAATTTATCGTCACAAATGATCAATCTAAAAGACAAGCGGATGCGCACTCAAATAGAAGATAATCGAAAAGTAGTCCATGGCACTTTGATCAAAAATAAAAATTTGTCATTCAATGAGTTAAGACTTAAATCTGTCCAATTAAGAAAAACTTGCTTAAATATATCTACAAAGCAAAAGCAGGACATACCGGTGGAAGCTTGTCCAGCGTAGATATCTTAAATGTACTCTACAATGTAGTTTTGGACGTTGACCCGAATCATTTTAATAATGTCGACAGAGACAGATATATTCAAAGTAAAGGTCACTGTGTAGAAGCGCTATTCGTAACATTGGCAGATCGTGAGTTTTTTCCTGAGTCAGATTTAGAGACACTATGTCAATATCAATCTCATTATATCGGTCATCCAACTAAAAAAGTAAATGGTGTAGAACAAAATACTGGTGCACTAGGTCATGGACTCCCGATTTGTGTCGGTGAAGCGATTGCTGCCAAAATGGACAATAAAAAACACCGTGTTTTTACTTTATTAGGCGATGGTGAGCTACCTGAAGGATCAAATTGGGAAGCCTTCTTGTCCGCTTCACATTATAAACTGGATAATATGTATGCAATTTTGGATAATAACAAACAACAGATCACAGGATATAATAAAGACGTAATGAACACAGATTCTATCCGTGAGAAACTAGAAGCGTTTGGATGGTCTGTTAAAGAAGTAGATGGCCACAATCTTGAACAATTAGCTGAAGCATTGAATAGTGGACCCTTTGAAGTGGGGAGACCAAACTTTATCATTGCCCATACCATCAAAGGGAAAGGCATTAGTTATATGGAAGGTGTTTTAAAATGGCATCATGGAGTGCCTTCAAAAGATCAGTTGGATTTAGCAAATTTAGAATTGGATCAATTAGCAGCATCGATCTCATAAAAAATGGAAATAGAAAAATTAGAAATTAGGGACCTTAAAATGGGTAAAGCCAATCAGGAGGTATTTTCTGAAACCTTAGAGAAACTGGCAGAATTGGACAGGAACATTATTGCAGTGACCAGTGATTCTCGCGGTTCTGGAAAGTTAGTTCCATTTGGTCAAAATTATCCAAAACAAATCGTTGAAGTAGGTATTGCAGAGCAAAATCTAGTCGGGTGGCAGCAGGATTGGCTTCAGCTGGTAAAAAGTCTTTGCAATCTCCCCAGCATGTTTTCTTACAGCACGTGCCTTAGAACAAATTAAAAATGACGTGGCCTATTCTGATAATCCCGTAACTTTAGTAGGGATAAGTGCTGGAGTTAGTTACGGAGCATTGGGGACAACACACCATAGTTTACATGATTATGCAGCCCTTAGGGCAGTGAATAATATAATGATTGTGGCTCCGGCGGATAACTTTGAGACTGAGCAGGCTGTACGTCAGGCTGCCGGTCTCAATATGCCGGTTTACATGCGTTTGGGTAAAAAAGCAATGCCTTTTTTAAATGTAGAAAACACCACATTTGAATTCGGCAAAGGACGTATTATCACTGAAGGAAACGATTTGGCTATCATTGCATCCGGAGAAACAGTATATCCGGCATATTTAGCAGCTGAAAAACTGAAAACTACCTTTGGAATATCTGCCACTGTGGTCAGTATGCATACGATCAAACCATTAGATACTGATTTGCTAAACAAACTTGCCATGAATGGGAGACCCATTATCACTGTCGAGGAACATATGGTCAATGGTGGTCTGGGAGAAGCATGCGCATCCCATCTTTTTCAAAACGGATTTAAGAATAAATTCAAAATTGTCGGAATTCCTGATGAATATACAGTCACTGGTTCTCAAATGGATATATTTAATCATTATGGAATTTCAGAAGAAGGAATTTATAAACTAGGCAAAGAGTTATTGTCTATTAATTCAAACTCATGATGAATAGACAAAATCACTTCAGCATTTTGCTAAAAACATTACTATTTACATCCATATTAATGTTTGGTGGTTGCCGTCAAAGCAACAATAACGCACCTAAGAAAATCGCGGTGGTGATTTCCACTATGAACAATCCATGGTTTGTAGTTTTAGGAGAATCTGCCGCCGAACGCGCCAAAGAGTTGGGCTATGAAACCACCATATTTGATTCGCAAAACAATACGGCCAAAGAAGCGGAACATTTTGAAAACCTGATTGCTGCAGGATTTAGTGCAATCTTATTCAACCCTACAGATGCTGATGGTTCAGTCAGTAATGTCAACAGAGCCAAACAAGCAGGTATCCCTACTTTTTGTATGGACCGCGATGTTAATTCACTTAATGGGCCTGTCACTCAGATCATTTCTGATAGTTTTTCTGGCTGTGTGGAGTTGGGAGAATACTTTGTAAGACAACTGGATAAAAAAGGGAAATATGTTGAGTTGCTCGGTTTGGTGGGCGATAATAATACCTGGAACAGATCAAAAGGTTTTCACAGTGTAGTAGATCATTACCCTGGTTTGGTTATGGTAGCACAACAAAGTGCCGATTTTGACCGAAGCAAAGCGATGGAAGTATTGGAGTCGGTCATGCAGTCTCATCCCTGACATTGATGGTGTTTTTGCGGGAATGATGCCATGGCTATGGGCGCATATCAAGCCCTTGTTTCGCCGGGAAAGCAAATAAAGTTAAAGTCTTTGGGTTCGATGGCTCTGATGACGTCATGAAAGCAATAAAGGAAAAAAAATTGGTGGCTACAGCGATGCAATCACCAAAATTCATGGCTCAAACGGCAGCTGAATTGGCAGATAAATATTTGAAAGGGGAGAGAAACATGGATAAAAAAATGCCTATTGCTGTAGAAGTAGTGACTCAAACCAATATCAATGATTTTGGTATAAAAGATGGATCTAATTAAGATGGAAAAAATAATTAAATATATCATCATTACGACAATCATTGGTTTGATTGGATATAATGCAATTTATTTTCAATCATTAAAAGAGAGAAAAAATACTGTAATCAGTGTTTTTGACCCAAATGTGTTAGCTAAAGATTTTATTCAAAATAAAATCATCGAATTACCATCGATGAAAGCAGGCGAATTTCTAATGTCCTTGAAAAAAGATTCCTTAAAGTTTATCACTGAAAACGGCAAAAAATTAGGGATCAGCACAGACTATTATTTTATTGTAGAAAGCAATGCAGTCATTCAAGCGATACAGGAAGAGAATATTCTTATTACTCTGGATGATAAAAGTGCAGTTGAGATGCTGATTGCTACAGATTTTATTTTTGGAAATACTGTCAGAGAAGCGTCCGGAATTGCCAATATTGGGGATTTTCAGAATACGATGGACTTTAATAATATTTCAATTGCATTAAATGACAAAATAAGGTCAGAAATCATACCTCCATTTGTTGAGAAGGCAGAAAAAGGTAATAAGATTTATTTCAAAGGTGCAATCAAAGTTGATACTAAAAAACTTGGCACAACCCCTTTCAGAATTGTTCCTTTAATTTTAACATTCCTGTAATGGTGGACAAAGAAAACATCATTCTTAGCACCATCAATGTCACTAAAAAATTTGCAGGCATATGTGCGCTTGATAATGTTTGTATAGATGTGCACAGAGGAAAAGTTAATGTAATAGTAGGCGAAAATGGAGCTGGTAAATCCACGTTGATGAAAATTCTTTCCGGCGTATATGCAGATTTTGAAGGAAGTCTGTTGTTGAATGGTGAAGAAGTACATTTTGCTAGTCCTAAAGATGCCATGGAACAAGGCATAGCCATCATTCACCAGGAATTGAATCTCATTCCACATATGAGTATAGCGGCAAATGTATTTTTGGGAAGAGAGCTCAGAAATTCTTTTGGCTTATTGGACTCCAAAAAAATGAATTCTATCACCAATAAATTATTGTTGCGGTTGAATTGCAATTTAAACCCTGAAACACTGATTTCTGATTTAAGGTTGGTCAACAACAATTGGTAGAAATTTCAAAGCCTTACTTGGTAATGCAAAGTGGTCATCATGGATGAGCCTACATCTGCCATTACTGACGCTGAAGTAGATGTCTTGTTTAAAATCATCGAATCGCTTATTAGTGAACAAGTTACTATCTTATATATTTCTCACAAATTGGATGAATTATTTAGAATAGCTGATCGATTCATTGGATTAAGAGATGGAAAAATTGCAGGAATAATTGAAGATGTTAAACAAACGACCAAGGATGATTTAATTCGTCTGATGGTTGGGAGAGATATCAAAAATCGATTTGTAAAAGACAAGGAATTTTGGGAAATGAAGTTTTGAACGTTCGTAATTTATCTCTAGTTAAGTCCATCGCTGACAATTCCTTTTTAGTGAATGATGTCAGCTTTAATTTGCGTAAAGGTGAAGTGGTAGGGATTTTTGGTTTGATGGGAGCAGGTAGAACGGAATTGCTAGAGGCACTGTTTGGATTGCACAGTAAAAATACCATAGGGGAAATTCATGTTGATGGCAAAAAAGTCAAAATTAATTCTGTAATGGACGCAGTAAATCATGGCCTTGGCTTAGTACCGGAAGATCGAAAAAAAGATGGGTTGGTCTTGGATATGCAAGTATTTAAGAATATAAGTTTAGCTAGTATAGAACAAACAACTCATTATAATTTGCTCAATGTTACAAAGGAGAGAACACTGGCAGATAAATATTTAGGCGAACTCAAAATAAAAACTTCAGGATCAAATCAAAAAGTGATGAATTTGAGTGGTGGAAATCAACAAAAAGTAGTCTTGTCCAAATGGTTAGCTACTTCACCCAAGGTTTTATTTCTGGATGAGCCGACCAGAGGAATAGATGTAAATGCAAAAAACGAAATTTATCATTTAATCAATGATTTAGCACTCAAAGGACTTGGAGTCCTGGTTGTTTCTTCAGAATTACCAGAGATAATGTCGATATGTGATCGAATTATCGTCATGGGAAAATCAAGAATTACAGCTATTTTTAATAAAGACGAAGCAAGTGAAGATAAAATCATGAACGCAGCAATTTCCTAAACACATGAACATAAAAAATACTTTAGTAAAGTTCCAATCAGTTATTGCACTATTAGTTTTATGTATAGTGCTGGCTGTACTTCAGACAAGTTTATGACTTCAGAAAACGGATGGAACATCATGCAGCAAATATCTGTCAATGTATGTATTTCTGTTGGTATGACTTTGGTGATCTTGACAAAAGGCATAGATCTGTCTGTGGGTTCAATCTTAGCATTTAGTGGTGCGGTGGCTGCCGGATTATTAAAGAATGGGATAGAAATTCCGGGACTGGACTTATATATAGGGTTTACAGTTTTTGGTGCCATCTTAATGGGTATTATTATTGGAGGTAGCCTTGGTTTTTTTAATGGCTGGATGATCACAAAATTTAAAGTTGCTCCATTTGTAGTTACCTTGGCAATGTTGACCATGGCAAGAGGGGCTACCATGCTTTGGACTGGTGGATTTCCTATTACAGGATTGGGCGATCATTTTGCATTTATTGGCACAGGGTGGTTTCTGGGGATCCCAATGCCTGTCTGGATCTCTGCAATTGCTGTGATTTTAGCCATCATCTTACTGACAAAGACCAAATTTGGCCGGTATATTTATGCCGTTGGCGGTAATGAAAGCGCTGCGAGACTATCAGGACTTAACATTAACAAAATAAAAATATGGGTCTATGCCCTATCCGGTATCCTGGCTGCTGTAGGTGGCATTATTCTAACTTCACGTCTGGATTCTGCTCAACCAAATGCAGGTTTATCCTATGAATTGGATTCAATCGCCGCAGTGGTCATTGGGGGAACTTCTTTGTCAGGTGGCAGAGGGTCTATCATTGGAACAGTACAAGGTGCATTAATCATCGGTGTCCTGAATAGTGGATTGGTTTTATTAAATGTTTCTCCATTTTGGCAGCAAATTATTAAAGGCTTGGTCATTCTGATAGCAGTAATTTTGGATAGAGTCAATCACGACAATAAAGACTAATGTGCAATGGTAAATAATAGTAAATACATATTAGCTATTGACCAAGGTACCAGTTCTACAAAAACATTAATTTTTGACGACAAAGGAAAAGCCTTGGTAAAAGGCGTTGAGCCTTTGAATACAAAATATCTTAATAATGGTTTTGTAGAGCAAGATCCTGAAGACATCTATCAGAATGTACAGATCTCAGTAAAAAAATGTTTGCAAGATTTCAGTGATAAAGGCTTAAAAGCTGATGATATCACCGCCATCGGTATTTCTAATCAAAGAGAAACTTTTGTTATTTGGGATAAGAACGGCAAACCATTGCACAACGCGGTGGTGTGGCAATGCAAACGTTCAGTTCAGGTATGTGAACAATTGGCAAATCAAGGATTGGCTGCAACCATTCAGCAAAAAACAGGATTGGTTATTGACCCATACTTTTCTGCAACGAAGCTTATCTGGCTTTTTCAAAATAATGATACCATAAAAAAGCCATACAAAATGGCAATGCATATTTCGGAACTATTGATACCTGGCTGTTGTACAAACTCACCGATGGTAAAGCGTATGCAACAGATTATACCAATGCATCCCGAACATTATTCTTTAATCTACATACGTTAAAATGGGATAAAGAATTGATTGCAGCATACGGATTGGCAGGAATACAATTACCACACATAAAACCTTCTTCATCTTCATATGGCAAAACTACTATTAATGGTTTACTTAAGAACCCTATTTCAGTTGCTGCAATGATTGGCGACTCACATGCAGCTGCATTTGGGGAAGGATGTTTTGATGCTGGTACTGCAAAGGTGACAATGGGTACAGGATCAAGTATTCTAATGAATATTGGCGACAAACCAGTTTTGTCCAAAAACGGTATGGTAACCACTATATGCTGGAGTATTGAAGGTAGAATTGACTTTGCTTATGAAGGCGTTATCGTTTCATGCGGTGCTACGATTGAATGGTTGAAAAATGAATTGAACCTATTTAAGGATAGTAAAGAAACGGAAGCTATGGCAATGGCCGTACCTGACAATGGCGGCGTGTATTTGGTTCCTGCATTTAGTGGCCTTGGGTCACCACATTGGCAAATGGACAGAAGGGCTTCTCTGTCCGGAATGAGTTTTGGCACTACAAAAAATCATATTGTCAGAGCTGCACTGGAATCTATTCCTTATCAGATTAAAGACGTGATAACAGCCATGGAAAAAGATGCATCTATTTCTATAAAAGAATTGATGACCAATGGCGGGCTTACTGGTAACCAGTTTGTGATGCAGTTGCTTTCAGATATATTAAATAAGCCTGTTTATAGCAGTACTATGCCGGATGTTTCTGCTTTGGGTGCAGCTTATATGGCTGGTATTGAAGCAAAAGTATATGATGGAATTGATCATTTGCGAAGGCTAAAAAGTAATAAAAAGCAGTTTAATCCTGCTTCAGATTTATTACAACAAAATCAAGCTTATAGTGGCTGGGTAAAAGCAATTGATCAAGAAATAGGGGTTTAGCATGAAACAAGCAATAACAATAATCATAATTTTAATGGTAATGCTGAATGCTGTTTCGCAAAATGGATTGGTAAATACTGCGAACAGCCCTCATGCAAAACTAAGTAGTGTTGGGTTGAGTGATGTGCGGTGGACAAAGGGTTTCTGGGCTGAACGTTTTGCCATCTGTCGTGATGAAATGGTGCCACAACTCTGGAAAATATATACCAGCAAGGATATGTGTTACTCGTTTGAGAATTTCAGGATAGCTGCCGGGTTGGAATCAGGTAAATTCAGGGGGCCATCGTTTCATGATGGCGATTTTTATAAAACATTGGAAGCAGTTGCAGCAATGTATGCAGCAACAAAAGATCCTAAGCTGGATGCTTTGATGGATGAAGCGATTTATGTGATAGGGAAAGCCCAGAAAGATGACGGATATATTTATACCAAAAGCATTATAGAGCAAAAAAAGAATGGCGACGAAAAAATGTTTGATGATAAGCTTAGTTTCGAAGCATACAACTTTGGCCATCTGATGACAGCCGCCTGTGTGCACTACCACGCAACTGGTAAAACAACATTCCTGAATATTGCCAAAAAAGCAGCAGACTTTCTAAATGGGTTTTATGCAACTGCGACACCAGAGCAGGCAAGAAATGCTATTTGCCCTTCTCATTATATGGGATTGGTAGAATTATACAGAACCACAATAGATAAAAAGTATTTGGAGTTAGTGAATAAACTGATTGACATACGTGGAACTGTAGAAGGAACAGATGATAATAGTGATAGGCAACCATTCAGGGTTATGGATAAAGTAGTTGGGCATGCTGTTCGGGCCAATTATTTATTTGCAGGGGTTGCAGATGTGTATGCAGAGTCTGGTGATGAATCGCTGATGAACGCTCTGAATAAGTTGTGGGACAATGTGGTTCATACTAAGATGCATGTCACTGGTGGGTGCGGAGCTTTATATGATGGTGTATCTGTAGATGGGATTTCTTACAAACCCGATACTGTTCAGAAAGTACATCAATCATATGGCCGTGACTTTCAATTACCAAATTTCAGTGCACATAATGAAACTTGTGCCAACATTGGCAATGTATTATGGAATTGGAGGATGTTCCTGTTGACCGGCGAATCAAAATATGTTGATATTGTTGAACTGGCATTATATAATAGTGTACTAAGCGGTGTGAGTATGGATGGCAGTAAATATTTTTATACAAACCCATTGGCAGCTTCTTCTGATTATCCATATCACCTCAGATGGGAAGGAGGACGAGTGCCTTATATCAGCAAATCGAATTGCTGTCCTCCGAATACAGTCAGAACAATCGCTGAAGTAAGTAATTATATGTACAGTGTTGGGAAACACGGACTTTACATCAATATGTATGGCGGGAATAATTTGACTACAAAACTAGAAAATGGATCGACTCTTTCACTGGAACAAGAATCCAAGTATCCATGGAGTGGTGACGTCACTATAAAATTAAAGGAAGTTTCAAATCAATCCTTAGCTATTCATCTTCGGATTCCGGGCTGGTGCAATAATTATACTTTAAAAATAAACGGAAAGTCAGTTGCAGCATATAACAAAGAAGGATTTACAACAATAAGTAAAATATGGAAAGCTGGAGATAAAATTGAATTGACCCTGAATATGCCTGCGGTATTGATCGAATCAAATCCTTTGGTTGAAGAAACAAGAAACCAGGTAACTGTAAAAAGGGGACCGATAGTGTATTGTCTTGAATCTCCCGATCTGCTTGGAAAAAAAAATATTTTTGATGTAGCCATTCCATCAAATATCAAGCTGCAACCTGTAGAAATAAAAGTAGAAAATGGTAATGTAACGGCTTTAACAGGAGACGCTAAAATGTTAGCTCCTAACGATTGGAGCAACACATTATACAAACAGTTGAATACAAAATTGATACCTGTCAAGATAAAACTGATACCATATTATGCGTGGGCCAATCGTGACAAATCTGACATGACCGTTTGGTTACCTTTGATAAGATACTGAACATTGAAAAAAAGAATTTATATATTATCAACGTTTTGTATTTTTCTAATTCATTACAATACACAGGCGCAGCTAGTAGATAAAACGCCCGCAGCTATACCCACGGCACCAACGATTTATCATCGCGAGCCCTATGAAGATCCTTTTGTGAATGGCATCAACCGTGACAAGTCAAGAGCAACAGCTTATTCATTTAGTTCTGTTGCTGATGCTTTAAATGGAGATCGGGACAAAAGCGGCAGGTATATATCATTAAACGGGGAATGGGATTTTTCATTTGCTTTGAAACCCGGGGATGAACCAAAAGACTTTTATAAAAGTAAAGTGAGCCAGACTTCAGGTTATAAAGATAGCTGGAAGAAGATAATTGTTCCTTCTAATTGGGAGATGCAGGGATATGATAAACCAATTTATAAAAGTGCCGTATATCCTTTTCGTCCTGTCAATCCACCTTATGTACCAAAAGATTATAACGGTGTCGGATGTTATCAACGATCGATAAATATACCTGCCGGATGGAAAGATATGAATGTAACGCTGCATTTTGGTGGGGTTAGCTCAGCTTATAAAGTCTGGTTTAATGGAAAATTTTTAGGTTATGCCGAAGACCGTTTTCTTTCTTCTGAATTTAATATCACACCGTATCTTCAGGAAGGAGAAAATATTTTATCAGTATGGGTCATACGATGGAGCGCTGGTAGTTTTCTCGAAGATCAGGACCAATGGAGGTTAAGCGGCATTCACCGTGAAGTATATTTGATGGCTGAACCAAAAATCAGAATCGCAGACTTCTATTATCAGACTAAACTTGATTCAAGTTGTACGGATGCTTTATTGAGTATTCGCCCGAGAATAGAAAATCTGACAGGTCATGATATGCCTGGGTATCTTATTAAAGCACAGTTATATGATGCAAATGATCAGCAAGTTTTTGACGAACCATTAAGAAAGGGTGTGGATGAAATCCTAAACGAAATTTATCCTCGACTCGACAGAGTTAAGTTTGGTATTTTGGAAACAAAAATTATCGATCCTAAAAAATGGAGTTTCGAAGAACCCAACCTATACAAATTGATCTTAAGTCTTGAAGATAGTATCGGAAATATATTGGAAGTCAAAACCTGCAATTTAGGTTTTCGATCAATAGAATTCAGGAAGTCCGACAGCAAATTGCTTATTAATGGAAAGCTGACTTATTTATATGGTGTGAATCGTCCTGACCATCATCCTGTAAAAGGTAAAGCATTGTCAAGAGAAGATATCTTGCAGGATGTTAAGACCATTAAGCAGTTTAACTTCAATTGTGTCCGTCTCAGCCATTATCCATCCGATCCATATTTACTTGATCTCTGTGATGAATTTGGCATCATGGTCATCGATGAAGCCAATCTTGAAACGCATGGTTTAGGTGGTAAATTGGATAATGACCCTGCATTTACCGGTGCATTTATAGATAGGGTAAGTCGGATGGCATTGCGTGATAAAAATCATCCATCCATCATCATGTGGAGTCTTGGCAATGAAGCAGGTAGTGGTCCGAATCACGCCGCTATGGCCGGATGGATTAAAGACTTTGACATGACAAGGCCATTACACTACGAACCTGCCATGGGGAGCCCGAAAGAAGATGATTATATTGATCCATCCGATCCCGGATATTTAAAATCCAATGATCATTCTCATCGCATTCAGAATCCCCTTGACCAATATTATGTAGATGTGGTTAGTAGGATGTACCCTGCCTTATACACAGCACCATTGTTAGCAAACCAACCAAATGGTGATCACCGACCTATCTTTTTCTGTGAATATGCACATGCGATGGGGAACAGTGCAGGCAATCTGAAAGAATTTTGGGATCAATGGAGAAAAACACCACGTATTATAGGTGGTTGTATCTGGGAGTTTAAGGATCAGGCATTGGTAAAAAAAGATTCCTCTGGCAGAGAGTATTATGCTTATGGGGGCGATTTTGGAGAGAAGTATTTTGACAGTTTTACGATAAAAGGAATTGTGGCTGCAGACGGAAGACCCAAAGCGGCAATGTATGAGTGTAAAAGAATATTTCAGACGGTGCATTGCGAATGGAAAGATCTTACCAAAGGTTTGGTCAGGATTATCAATCACAGCGAAATAAAAAATGTTAGAGAATTCGATGTGACTCTAGTCCTAAAGGAAGATGGAAAAGTGATTGTTACCAAACAATTGATTGGAATAGATGTAGCACCTTCAAGTGAAAAAATAATTGATATTTCCTCATGGTTACCAAAGATGAAACAAGATTCTGAATATTTCATTGATTTTCATTTCACTTTAATAAAAAATGAGGCCTGGGCAGAAAAAGGATTTGAGGTGGCTTCGGAACAGCTTTTATTAAAAAAGGCTTTGATTAAGACAAGAGTAGTGAAATCGAAAGGTAATCTCAGATTTGAAAAGTCAGAAAAGAGTTTATAATCAAAAGTAATGGTTACACCATAACATTCCAAAAGAGAATGGATTGTGTTCGTATATTTATAAGGGTAAGCAGCAGATTTTTAAACCTTTAATCCCCCACTTTATCCGGCCATTGACCGACAATGACCGTCGCGGTTGGAAGTCCAATAAAAAGTTAA
This sequence comes from Saprospiraceae bacterium, assembly GCA_016722285.1. Classification (GTDB taxonomy): domain Bacteria; phylum Bacteroidota; class Bacteroidia; order Chitinophagales; family Saprospiraceae; genus OLB9. The sequence continues at coordinate 21,013 of JADKGI010000009.1, read as the reverse complement.
AACAATGGTATGAAAACGAACCTAAATTGATGGCTATCACTGAATCACAATCATCTCAAGGTCAACCAATGATTAAAACAGTAAATTTCCTGATTAAAGACAGTGCAAAAGTATATCTTGATTATACTTTCATTGATAATGGTGTTGTCAAAGTAGATTATACGTTAAAAGTAAAACCAGGTCTACCAAATATTCCCAAAGTAGGGTTGCAGATGGGAATTGATAGTAGCTATAAGAATATTGAATGGTATGGGCGTGGTCCTTTAGAAAATTATATGGATCGAATGTATGGTTCTGATGTTGGCATTTACTCGATGGATATTTATGATTTTATTGAGCCTTATGTGGTTCCGCAGGAAAATGGAAACCGAACCGATGTAAGGTGGATGTATCTTAGTAATCCAAAAACAAAAGAAGGAATGCTGATTGCAGCTGATAGTTTATTAAGTATGAGTGCTTGGCCTTACACTGAAGAAAATATCGAACACGCCAAACATACCATCGATTTGAAGGAAGCAAGATTTATCACTTTAAATATTGATCTCTTTCAGATGGGCGTTGGCGGTAATGATAGCTGGAGTGACGTAGCGGCTCCTTTGGAACAATATCAAATAAAAGCACAAAATTATCATTATAGTTTTTACCTGATTCCAATAAATAAAAATACAGATCCCGGTGCAATGTCAAAATCTATTCTAAGATAAAAAGTAAGTTATTACATGAAATGTAAACTGATTTGTATTCTTTTGACTTCCTACATAAGTTCATTTGCGCAATACCAAAGAAATGATTACAATATCATTTGGGAAAGCCAGAGTAAAAATGCATCTGAGTCAATGCCTTGTGGCGGTGGTGATATCGGAATGAATGTATGGGTTGAAAATGGGGAATTATTTGCCTATGTTTCAAGAAGTGGCAGCTTCAATGAAGATAATGCATTGATGAAGTCTGGTCGGTTGCGAATCAAGCTTTCCCCCAATCCATTTAATGGCCTAAGCTTCAAACAAGAATTGCATTTACAAGAAGGATATGTGACTGTTGAAGGAGATAATAATGGAATAAAAGCAACTGTAAGATTTTGGACTGATGTTTTCAAACCCGTTGTTCATATAGATATAAATGCCAATAAAAAGATTACGGTTGAAGCAGCATACGAGAGCTGGCGCTATCAGGACAGAGTTGTAAAAGCAAGAGAAAATTTTGCAAACTCCTGGAAATGGGTGGCACCAAAAAATAATGTGTATAATAAGGATATTATTGAATTCAATAAAAATGAAGTTCTGTTCTATCACCACAACACCACAGAAACAATTTTTGACTCAACGGTGAAACAACAAGGATTGGACTCCATAAAAGACCAATTGTACAATCCCTTAAAGCTGCTTGCATTTGGTGGTTCCTTTAGTGGACCTAATTTTTCTCCCGCAGGAACGTATGAAAACATATTTGTAAATACTGATTTCAAAGGATGGAAACTAAAGAGCGATAAAACAGCAAAGACACATTCTCTTTCTCTCTGCCTACACACTGCACAGGTAGAAGATATTGAAACATGGAAACGATCATTAGATTCTTTGATGCAGCTGGCAATGACCGAAAATACAAAACCGTTCGACCGAACACAAGACTGGTGGAAAGAATTCTGGAACCGAAGTTTTATACATATTGATCATTCCAATCTTGGGTCGAAAGCATGGGAAGTTGGCAGGAATTTTCAATTGTTCCGGTACATGCTAGCATGTAATGTACATGGAGTCTGGCCTACAAAGTTTAATGGAGGATTATTGACAGTTGATCCGGTCTTCACTGATAGAAACGAACTGACACCCGATTTTCGCAACTGGGGAGGTGGTTTACACACAGCCCAAAATCAGAGATTGGTTTATTTTCCGATGATCAAAAATGGTGACTGGGATATGCTGCAGCCACAGTTGGAGTTTTACCTGAAGCTTTTTAAGAATGCCGAATTGCGAACTAAAGTTTACTGGAATCACGGTGGTGCCTGTTTTACTGAGCAAATGGAAAATTACGGTTTGCCCAATTATGCTGAATATGGGCAAAAACGCCCATCAGATTTTGACAAAGGTGTAGAGTATAATGCCTGGCTTGAATATGAATGGGATACTGTTTTTGAATTTTGTTTAATGATGTTGGAAGAGGAAGCATACACAGGTAAAGATATCAGCGACAGGATTCCCTTTATTGAGAGTTGTTTGAATTTTTTCGATGTACATTATCAATACCTTGCAAACCAACGGGGCATAAAAGCATTGGATGGAAATGGAAAGCTTATTTTATATCCAGGTAGCGGAGCAGAAACCTTTAAAATGGCCAATAACTCCACCTCAACAATAGCAGCCTTACAAACAATCACTAAAAGATTATTGATTTTGCCCGAAATATATATATCTGCTAATCAAAAATTGAAGCTTGACAGTCTGTTAAAAAGAATTCCTGATATCAGCTATACAAGTTTTGATAATAAAGTGACCATCGCACCAGCGAAAACATGGGAGCGGATAAATAATACCGAGTCTCCCCAATTATACCCAGTGTATCCATGGGGAATTTATGGTGTCGGTAAGCCGGGATTGGATACGGCATTAAATACATGGCTGTATGACACTACCGCTATAAAATTCAGAAGTTATATCGGATGGAAGCAAGATAATATCTGGGCAGCAAGGTTAGGTTTGGCTGAAGAAGCCTGGCATTTGACATCTTTGAAATTGCAAAATTCAGGGCGAAGGTTTCCCGCATTCTGGGGTCCTGGGTTTGATTGGGTACCTGACCATAACTGGGGAGGAAGTGGCATGATTGGCTTACAGGAAATGCTTATGCAGGTAGATGGTCACAAAATTATTCTATTCCCGACATGGCCAAATAATGTCGATGTTAATTTCAAATTACATGCTCCATTCAATACTACAGTAGAAGCAGAAATGCAAGATGGTCAGGTTATAAATTTAATTGTTTTGCCGACTTCACGATTGAAAGACATCAAAATTACAAACTAAACACAAATAAAACATCACTTTTTTACTTATACAATTTTTACTTAATAAGTAGATATTATGAGTTTTTAAGTTTAAAATTATTTCCGGCAACGTTCCCGATAACGATTGCGTAAATAAATAATTGATTTCTTGGTGTTTATGTCAAATTATAATTCAATATTAGCATTCTTAAATAGGATAATCATCTGTGATAAGCTCAAAGATATGTGGTCTAATAAATCGATGCTAAGCTACCACTTCTTATTGCAATAATAAAAATTAGTTCTTTCTCAGATTTTAACAGAATGTATAACTTTAATTCATAATCTGACGGTGTCTTTGTAATTCATATTTAGGTATAAAAACATAGGCCGAGAATGTAGAGAGTAAAAAGTAAATCTTATTCAATTCATAGTAAATAATTGTCGATGTTTATTTCAAATTATACACTCCTTTTAATACTTCATTGGAAACAGAAATCAAAGATTAAAAAGTTGAAAACATCAATTCTTTTACTAGCAGAACGTATAAAACGGGGTGATTTTTGTTAATTCATCGAAATTTGAATAATTTTTTCGTTTATTTTCGTTTTATTTCGTTTTGTTTTCATATTTTTCGGAGTTGAAACAATTTTAAGCAATCCATCTATTAAATATCTTATGTTCTAATTCTATAAAAGTTGATTTGAATTGGCATAAAAGTTAAAATTTCAAAGGTTCAATTCAGGTAATTCAAAGCCTGACATATAATATAAAGTCAAGAGAAACAGGATGTATAATCTAAATTGAAGTTTTATATAATTGTAATATTTAGTATCAAACTAAAATAAGCAAAATTAAAAAATAAATAACATCGGATATTTTCGGATACAGAGTGAATCAAAAATAAAAGCAAGCACAAACGAAATATAAAATTTAATAGTTATTGTGCTTGGAACAAAATATAAAGCATTTTAAGTGATAATGTATTTAAGTACAATTTTTTATGCACGCAAAAAATAGAGCCTGTATACATATTGAAAAGTTGATGAAGCTTGCATGGGTTATGTCATTCCTATTTTTTATATTAATTATTAACAATTGTACTTCCCAAAAGGAAATCAAGCATCGTGTGCTTATAAGTTCTGATATCGGGGGCACCGATCCGGATGACTTTCAATCTATGATTCATTTACTTATGTATTCTGATTTATTTCAAATTGAAGGATTGGTATCTTCTCCATTTGGAAATGGCAGGAAAGAAGATTTCATAAAGATCATTGATTTATATGAAAAAGATCTGCCAAAACTAAAATTGCATTCTAAAGAATTTCCATCTCCACATTCATTAAGAGAATTATGTAAGCAAGGTGGAATAGTAGCTGCTCCGTATAAAGGTTATTCCACTCCTACAGAAGGCTCAAATTGGATTATAAACGCTGCAAAAAAGAATAGCAAACAATCATTGTGGGTATTAGTTTGGGGAGGGATCGAGGATGTAGCTCAGGCATTGCATGATGCCCCGGAAATAAAGAAAAATATAAGAGTTTATTGGATTGGTGGACCTAATAAAAAATGGAGTGTAAATGCATATGCCTATATAGCTGAAAACCATCCTGATCTTTGGATGATTGAATCCAATGCCACATATAGGGGTTGGTTTATGGATGAAGGATCTCCGGATAAATTGAAGAGTAAATCCTATTATAATAACTATATTAAAGGTAAAGGCGCAATGGCAGCTGACTTTATCAATTATTATAATGGTGATATAAAAATGGGAGACACTCCTTCCCTGGCTTATTTAATGAATGGTGATGATAATGATCCAACCACTGAAAGTTGGGGGGGAAGTTATATACCAATTAATAGGAGTTCAAGAACGATTTTTAAAGGTAATTCAAGCATTACAGATACCGTAGCTACATATTCGGTGCTGGAGTGGAGGTTTAAAGGACCAGAGTTAAATATATCGCCAGACTCTACCTGTTTTATTTTCGAAACCGGGGGCCAACAATGGCCGGGTTATTATATTGGAAATGGGAACTTTGCAGTAAGGTATTCTTCAAAAAAACCTGAAATCGGAAGTTACAAAGTGATCAGTGATATTACACAAATAAATGGTCAATCCGGGAAATATGTAAGCACGAATTCATGGCCGGGAAAACCAGGAAAAGATGATTATAAACTTGGAAATCATTGGTATGGAGATAGACCTGACAGTCATCTCTTTATGGGTGAACAACAAGGTGCAAAAACTATATCAAAACATCGCTATGCTTTTTTAACGGATTGGGCTGACAGATGGGATTGGTTAAAATAAATATTCATAAGTAATTTATAAAAAATTGGAGAGTAAAGCAGTCATACAAATTATCACTAAGCTTCAAATAGAATCCCGTATTTCTATGAGAAAGATATTTTGTACGGCTAATAATTATCTCTTCAACAAATTCTATGCCGCGTATAGCATAGAGTTTGAAAATATCTTTAATTGGTCGAGAGTAATTGATGATAGTTAGATAGTTACTTCTATAAGGTTGTAAGTCGATGATATCGAAGTATAACCTGTCTCATAAAATGTCTAAATGTATTTCTAACAAATCAAATAGACATAATTAAAACAGAACCACATTTTTTAATCGTTAAATTTTTATCATGAAGAAAAAATTTTTACTATCAATTCTTCTCATGACCGCATTTAATTTACTTGCCCAAAACAGGCAAATTAACGGAATGGTCATAGAACAAAGTACAGGTTTGGGTATGGAATTTGTAGCCGTCAGTATTAAAGGAACCAATTTGGGGACTCTTACTGATGAATCAGGTAAATTTTCCATTCAAACCTCACAGTCAGGGCCTGTAGAACTGGAATTTTCGTTTCTGGGTTACGGCACTAAAGTAGTTTCAGTGAGCGGAACAGAATCTGTATCTGTTACACTTGAAAAGGCAGCGAGCATCTTAAATGAAGTTGTTGTAATAGGATACGGTACAGTTAGAAAGAGAGATCTCACTGGCTCTGTGGTTTCCATAAAGAATTCAGAGATTAAGGCTATTCCGGCTCAAAACCCATTGGAATCAATCCAGGGAAAAGTAGCTGGAGCTGATATTCAAAGAAGTAATGGATCTGCATCATCTGGTCTTAGTATTACGATTCGTGGCAACAGATCCATCGGTGCTGGAAACGGTCCACTCTTTATTGTCGATGGCGTCCAGACAAGCAATATTGATGATATCAATCCGAGTAGCATTGAATCTATCGAGTTCCTGAAAGATGCATCAGCTACTGCCATATATGGTTGGCAAGGTGCTAATGGAATTATTATTGTCACAACTAAAAAAGGAAGTGCCGGAAAAGTAAAGGTGTCTTACAGTTCCTATGCTGGAATTTCTCAAGTTTCGCGATATCCTTCTGTATTAGACGGACCCGGATATGTGGCGATAAAAAGAGAAGCTAATCGCACCGTTGGAAAATGGGCGAGTGAAGCGGATGATTCAAAAATATTTAACGGTTTGGAGCTTGATTTGATCAAAAGAAATCAATGGTTAGATTACCAAAAATTACTTTTAAGCAATGGGCTTCAACAAAATCATAATGTCGGCGTGAGTGCAGGTACTGATAAAACAAAAATGTACTTTGGTTTGGACTACTTTGGTGAAAAAGGAATTTTAAAATTTGATAATATAAAGCGTTATTCTTTAAGAACGAATATTGATCAGACGTTTAACAGCTGGATTAAGGCTGGTTTTCAAAGTCAAGTGACCACAAGGGATGAAAGTTATAGGAGAGACCCTCTAAATCTAGCAAACAAAATAATACCTTTAGGTGAATTATATGATGCAAATGGTGACTTCATTTTATATCCTGGTGGTGGTAATTCCATTAGCCCTTTGGCAGACGAACAACCTGATCAATTTTCAAACAAAGGAAAGTCAACCAGTCTGATTGCCAATGTGTATCTTGAATTAAAACCTCTTTCGGGATTGACTTTCAAAACAAACTTTGGAGCAAATATTGGCAATGCACGAGTTGGATCATTTGAAGCACAAAATACCATTTCAAGATTTACATCAACAGGTAGTTTGGCATCATATGATGCTTCAAACAGCCGTTTTATAAATTGGGATAATGTTGCTACTTATAATAAAGAATTAAAAGATCATTCATTTACACTTACAGCACTGAGCAGTTATGTAGAAAGTACAGCAGATAATGTATTTGCCAAAGGGGAAGGTCAATTACTTCCTGGTCAATTATTTTATGGACTAGGAAATGCTCCAAATAATATCTCAATAAACAGTGGATTCACAAAATGGAATGTACTTTCATTCGCAGGTCGATTGAACTATAGCTATAAAGGTAAATATTTGCTTACTCTTACAGATAGAGCTGATGGAGCATCAAGACTGGCAAAAGGCAACAAATGGGCTTCATTCCCATCTGTAGCAGTAGCATGGCGTATTTCTGATGAAGGGTTTTTAGCTAATCAAAATTTGGTGAGCGACCTCAAATTGAGATTGAGTTATGGAGTCACCGGTAATTCAGGTATTCCACCATACGGAACGCAAAGCTCACTTTCAAGGGTTCCGTTGGCATTTGGCGAAACCAGTTTTCTTGGATTTGCTTTTTCTCCAACAATAGGTAATCCTGGAGCAGGATGGGAACTTTCCAAAACGCAAAACATCGGTCTTGATTTTGGCTTATGGAACAATAGGCTAACTGCTGCTATCGATGTATATGATACCAGAACATCAGATCTATTATTGCCTCGAGGATTACCAGCCACTACAGGTGTACAAACCGTTTATCAAAATGTTGGTAAGACCAGAAATAACGGATATGAGTTGAGTTTGTCTTCAACAAACGTCAAAACTAAGAGCTTAACATGGACTTCTACATTGACATATTCGCACAATAAAGAACAAATCGTATCTTTAGTTACAGAAGGTGTTGATGATATTGGTAATGGATGGTTCGTCGGACAACCTGTTAGTGTTTTTTATGATTATGAAAAACTGGGCATCTGGCAGACATCTGAAGCAGATGAAGCTGTTAAATTTAAGCAAGTGCCTGGTGACATTAAAGTAAGAGACTTAGATGGAAATGGAGCTATTGACGCTGTGCATGACAGAAGAGTACTTGGTGGAGTAAACAGACCTAAATGGTATGGAGGTCTGAATAACAATGTTTCTTACAAAGGATTTGATTTGGGAGTGTATGTATTTGTTCGTTGGGGTCAGATGATTAACCCAAGTTTCTTAAGCAGATACGATCGTCAGTCAAACCTAAGTAACTCAGGTACAATTATCAACTATTGGACACCGGAAAATGCATCAAATGATTATCCAAGACCGAATGCCAATGTTTCAGGATCTTCTACTTTGTACTTTAGTACTTTAGGTTATGTAGATGGTTCTTATGCCAGAATTCGTAATTTGTCACTTGGATATACATTTCCTAATTTGAAAAGTAATGCTGTCAAAAACCTTAGGGTTTATGTAAATGGAACAAACCTTTTCACATGGACAAAGAGTGCCAAGCTAAAAGAATACGATCCTGAGCGTGGCGGTGGTGAGAGTTCACCTATGCTTAAAACTGTAACGTTTGGCATTAATCTTGGTCTTTAATCACTTAAAATATAAAAACATGAAAAACATATTTATAATAATTTTATCAGCTTTTTCACTATTTTTCATTTCATGTGAAAAGCAACTTGATGAGTACAATCCAAGCGGCTTGACTGCTGAAGCGGTGTACACAACTCCTTCCGGGTTTGATGCCTTGGTAAACGCAGCTTATGGTTATCAAAGGTGGTGGTACGGAAAAGAAGAGGGCTACAATATTTCAGAAACGGGCACTGATATCTGGACGAGTGCAGCGGGTGATGTTTGGCCTGATTTATCCAAATATGCTAATCTTCAGAGCACAAATACTGCACTAAGAGACGAATGGAATGCTTTGTATGCAGGTATAAATTTATGTAATGCCGGAATCAACAGAATTCAAGATGCTGGATATACTGTAGGTTTGAGAAAGCAAAGGGAAGCCGAACTTAAATTCTTAAGAGCTTTCTATTACTGGCACATTGTTGAAACTTGGGGAGGCGTTCATTTTACAACTGAGGAAACAAAAGGGATCATTTCTACAGCAAATAAAACTCCAGTAGAAACTTTTTACAATTTAATTTTCGAGGACCTTCAATTTGCGTCAACAAACCTAGCCAATACGACTACCGATTATGGTCGAGTTACAAGACCAGCAGCAATGGCATTTTTAGCAAGAATGTATTTGACTAGAGGTAAGAATGCTGAAGCAAATTCAATGGCAAATGCTGTAATAAATGGAGGCTTTGGTTATGTACTACAACCCAAATATGGCGATTTATTTTTAATGGCAAATAACAAGAGTAAAGAAGTATTGTATGCTGTAAATTATGCAAATAACTTGACGCTAAATGATATCAGAAGCTCTACTTTTCCTCAGGGACACAGTAGAGGAAGTAACAATGGTCACCTTCATTTTACAATGAAATATGATGATAGACCGCGTATGTTCAGAATTACAGAATATGGCAGACCATTTAACAGGTATATGCCTACCAGAGCACTTTTGGATCTTTATGGTCCAGCAGATGCTCGATATGAAGGCTCTTTCCAGGAGATCTATTTTAGTTGTACTGCAACCGGAGGTGTATCCAGACCTGGTGATACAGCTGTTATTGCAACTAGAACCAACTATGCCGGCACCCCTGGTGGAAATCCTGGTGGGACGTATGTTGTATACAACAGAAACAACATATATGATGCAGCATCGGGCAAAGTTAAAAACACTTTGAACTACCCAACTTTGACAAAACATTTAGACCCAACTCGCCTCACTTTTAATGAGGCACAAAGTGAAAAGGATGTTTTGTTATCAGATTAGCTGAGGTGTATTTGATTGCAGCTGAAGCTCAATATAATCTAGGAAAATTAGATTCCGCTGCCTACTTTATGAATATAGTTAGGACCCGTGCTGCAAAACCAGGTCAGACGGCCGCAATGCAGGTAACTTCATCACAAATTACTCTTGACTTTATCTTAGATGAACGTGCCAGAGAGTTTGCAGGGGAGCAATTGAGGTGGTTTGATCTTAAGAGAACAGGTAAATTGATATCAAGAATTCAGGCATTAAACCCTGATGCCGCACCAAATATCCAAGCTTATCATACTATAAGACCTATACCACAATCACAATTAGATGCTGTAACTAATAGGACTGAATTTACTCAAAATACCGGATATCAATAGTATGTACGCTTCTTAAATAAATAATAGGGGGTAATATAAAATGAAATTTATGTTACCCCCTATTTAATTTAATTTGAATATTTTAAAAATATAGAGTTAATGACACCTATCAAGATACTTTTTCCGATAATCATTCTCACATTTAGTATAAAGATTGAAGCTCAATCTATCAATGAACGACCAAGAGTCATCATAACAAGCGATGGTGAAATTGACGATGAATGTTCTTTGGTACGTTTTCTATTGTATTCCAATGATTTTGATATCGAAGGTATCATTACTTCAAGCTCTCAATATCACTGGCAAGGACATAAATGGGCTGGAGATGACTGGGCAATCCCTTACCTTTCTGCATATAAAAAAGTATATCCCAATTTACTGAAACATGACAAAAAGTATCCATCACCTGAATATTTAAATTCCATTACCTTATTGGGTAATGTAGAATCAGAAGGAGAAATGGAAAAAATAACGCCGGGTTCTGAACTGATCGTCAAAGTGCTTTTAGATGATTCTGACAACAGACCTATCTGGCTGCAGGCTTGGGGCGGAACAAATACGATTGCAAGAGCCTTAAAAACTATTGAAGAAAAACATCCGGAAAAAATGGAAGCTGTAGCAAAAAAAATACGGTTTTACCTTATCTGGGAACAGGACGAAACATATCAAAACTATATCAAACCACATTGGGGAAAATTCAATATTCTGACGATCATCTCCGATCAGTTCATAGCTTATTTCTACAACTGGAAACAATTTTTGCCTAAGGAACAACAACAATTTTTAGTGGGCTCATGGATGAAGAAAAATGTATTGGATGATCATGGTCCATTGTGTGCACTGTACAAAGCGCATACAAAAGAAGATGCTGGGTTTGAAACAGGAGATTTTAGATCCGAAGGTGATTCTCCGGCATTTCTACATACGATCGGCACTGGCTTACGTAGTTTAGAGTCTCCCGATTATGGCGGTTGGGGCGGAAGATATGTAAAGATCAGGGATAATACATGGATGGACAAAGTGGACGAACCGGGATATATCTATCCTGAAGGCAGATGGTGGACTAAAAATGCCTGGGGTCGAAACAGAATGAAATTAGAAATTCCTAATGATACGCTATTGACAAACTATATGAAGCCTATGTGGCAATGGATTGGACCCATCCAAAACGATTTTGCTGCAAGAGCCGATTGGTGCGTGAAGCCATTCAGTGAGGCGAATCACCCACCTGTAGTGCAATTAAAAAACAAATTAAATATAACTTCAAAACCGGGTAAAAAAATAACTTTAGATGCTAAAGGATCGACAGATCCTGACGGAGATAAATTAAATTATTCCTGGTGGCAATATCAGGAAGCGGGTACATATCAAAAATTATTGAAAATTGAAAATTCCAAATATAAAAAAGCATGTGTTAGTATTCCCAAAGATGCTAAAAGTGGAGAAACCATTCATATCATATGTGAAGTTACAGACCATGGAACACCAAGTTTGACAAGGTACCAAAGAGTGATTATTAAAATCGAATAAGATGAAATCCCCAAAATGAAAAATATCATAACAACATGTATTTGTTTAGTAATTCTGAATAGCTGTAGTGTTTTATCGCAAGCACCTTGGCAAGTGAATGGAAAATTAGAAGTTTCGTCCAATGGACACTTCGTCCAACATAAAGATGGTCGCCCTTTTCTATGGATTGGGGATACAGGTTGGGGTGTGTTTCAGCAATTAACAAGAGAAGAAATTGATCAGTATCTTGATCATCGCCAGACACTTGGCTTCACAGTAATACAAGCGGTGGCTCATTGGTCTCCACATGGCGGCGGACTTGATAGAAGCCCTGATAATGCCGCCAATGCTTATGGCCATAGACCGTTTGTAGGTGATGAGAATAAACCAATTACCTCCGAACCTTTGATTGTTAAAGGTGGCAATATGAATACTCCAAATGATTACTGGGATCATGCAGACTACGTCATCGAAGCAGTAAAAAAGCGAAACATGTATCTTGCGCTATTGCCTTGTTGGGCCTCTCAATTGATTACCGGAAAAGGGCTTTATTCAGTCGAACAAGCGAAAATCTATGGTGAATTTATTGGCAAACGATATGGCAAAGAACCCCATATTATCTGGATGTTAGGGGGTGATACAAAAGCGCAATTTGATGCTTATGACAAAAATCAAAAATATAGCGCTTATGATGACCGCCCTATATACCGTGCAATGGCTGAAGGGATAGTAAAAGGCACCACAGGACAATCACCGGCATGGAATGAAAAGAGTCCTGCATGGGATGAAGTATTCATGACTTACCACCCTAACGGCGATGCTCCTTATGGCTCATCACAGTGGTTTCATGAAGATGTCTGGCAAGATGCAAATGGTGTGGAAGTATGGAAAGAAGTCAATGATGTGTATAGGACAATGTTGAATGAATATCAATTAAAAAATCCCGTGAAGCCAAGTTTATTTTTAGAGGGGTCTTATGAATATGGCTCTTATCGCCACGAATGCGGATGGGTTACCCCGGTGAGAGTTCGCAGACAATTTTATCACACATTCTTTGCGGGTGGTGCAGGCCATACATATGGTGCAGGACCCGTCTGGGCCATGCGGGGCAATGAAGGAGATTACAATTGTGGCTATACCTGGAAGCAGGCCCTGGATTTTCCAGCCGCAAAACAAGTGGCCATTATTGGCAAGCAATTTTTAATTGACCACAAGTGGCATGAATGGGTACCGGATGGTAATGTTATTTCAGGCGTTGGTGAAGCAGAGAGTTTAAAAACTGCTGTCACTTCAAAATCAGGCGATATGGCCCTGGTATATTTTTCAAACAATTCCGCTTGCCGGGTAAAAAATATTTTAAATAAAGATGCTGATGCATTTTGGTTTAATCCCGGCATTGGAAAAAAGGAGAAAGCAGCTTCATTTAAAGATAAAGAAGCAAGGGATATGGTGCCGCCAACAAATTGGGAAGATGCGATTTTGGTGCTGCAGGTAACCAAATAAAAATCTGATTAGTTCTGAAAGAACCTATACAAAAAATTTTATCAAAATGTGTTTCAGCAAAATTAAATTGACAAACTATGCGTAAGAATAGATTAACAACGTTTCTGATTTTTATACTATACTTCGGCACAGTTTCAGGACAAACTGCTAACCCGCTGAAAGGTACTGCTGAGGCGCAGACATTATTACAGGAATTCCCTTTCCTGGGGAAACTTTTAACAACAGAAACCCCCTGGGAAATACAACCGCAGCTGCTTGCAAAAAATGTATTTGACAGGATGCCTCAAATAGCACAGGGGAATGAGGTATACCCACTTTTATTTAGCGATCAAAGAGAGGAAAATGGATGGGCTGGTGAAAAAATATTCGATCAACTTGCCTATGAATCAGAATACTATTCTTTTGACCGGGAATATCCATCAATAAAATTACACGTTGGGCGGCCACTGGTATTTGGTGTACAACATGGACGGATAGAGGCAGTTGCAAAGGGAAAAAAACTTGCTTCACGATTTCCCTATCTTGATTCGGCGGTAATTCCGGGTTTCCTGAAAAAATTAGATAACATCGTGGACTTGTTAGCTTCCTACGGTGCAAAGCGATTGCCAAATGATTTTTACCTCGCTTCAAATTATGTGTTGCCGAACGGAATTAAAATGACAGTGACCAATTTAACCGGTTCAACCAATGGAAGCCCCTATGTAGAAATTGAATTGACGCCTATGGTACCGGTTAAGAAATTTGCAGGCAGCCAAACGCTTGCCTTCCCCGAAGCGGAAGGGGCTGGTCGCTATGCTACCGGTGGACGAGGCGGTAGGGTCTTTGTAGTAACTTCTTTGGATGATTACTTGTTGAAGGGCCGTCCCGGCCGGCCGGAAGGTACTTATGGACAGGCAAGTGATTATGCCACAACGCTTGGCGAAGGGAAATGGATTCCTTATGTTGATGACCTTGGGAATGCACATTCGGGGGAAGGTCGTCCGCTGTTGCCGGGGTTTCCTGCGCTGGCCGCTGAAAAATTAATTCACGGTACCTTACGTGAAGCCGTAGAGGCAGAAGGCCCACGATATATTGTCTTTGCTGTTTCAGGAACTATCAACCTGAAGGCTCCACTCGAGATCAAGAACCCTTACATTACCATAGCTGGTCAAACGGCCCCGGGCGAAGGTATACAGATTAGGAATTTTGGAATTGAAGTTGAAACACATAATGTAATTCTCAGGTTCCTCCGCATTCGTGTGGGTGATATTAAAGGCCCCGGGGACCTCAAAAGGTTACTTGGCGAACAAACCCATGCGCTGGACCTTAGCGGAATGAATATTATTGCCGACCATTGTGATATTGCTTTTGCCTGCGACCAGGTTTTTAATACTTATGGTCAAAATATGAGGGAAGCAACCACTATCCAGTGGTCATATATCTACGGTGGGCTCAGCGCTTCAACTCATGAAAAAGGCAATCATTCCATGACCTCAGTGGGCGTTGGATGGGGATGGGTTTCATCTCATCACAACCTTTTGGCACATGGCCGGGTACGAAATCCTCGTATAGATATGCTCACTTATGATTTCAGGAACAATGTTATCTACAACTTTGTGGGCACGGGTTACGGGTCAGAAAACGATTACCTGCGCCTGAACTATGTTGGTAATACGCTTAAAAAAGGCCCTGATTCAAAGGGAAACCCGAAGTATGCCTGGAGCGAAAATACCCGTTGGGCACAATGCTATGGAAAAGGAAACAAGTTGCCGGATGATTTTAAAAGCGTTTTTGGCAAATCGGAAGTTGCGGTTATCAGTGAGCCTATTCCTTTTATTCCTGTAATTATGCAATCTGCTGAAGAAGCTTATAGATTGGTTGTTGAAAAAGGTGGAGCGACCAAACCGGTAAGGGACAATATTACATCCTATGTTTCACAAACAGTGAAAAACGGCACCGGATTTATCCCTGGTACAACTGCTGATTGGCCCAATGGAGGTTTTGCAAAATATCCCAAGGCGAACGCACCGGTAGATGCAAATAAAAATGGCATTCCAGACAAGTGGGAAATCAGTCGTGGACTTGATCTGAAAAAGACAAAAGCAAATGGCCACGATCTGGATCCAAAATATGAGAACATTGAAGTTTATATGAACTCTTTGTGATCTAAACTAAAAGGAGTAAGAGATAAGTGTTTAATAATAAATCGAAATTATTTTATAAAATGCGAAAAATGAAAAAATATATTCTTACTGTGATAGCATCGCTTGCATTATTTTTTTTAAGTAGCAGGGCAAGTGACGGAAATGGAATAAAAAAGGGCTCGGATAAAGCTATCCCTAAACCCCGTGTGATTATCATGTCAGACTTTCCGCCGCTTGATGTTATCCCGGTTAAAGCACCTTATGGCGCTCCCGAGAAACTAAGTGATCCGGATGATATACAATCGATGATCCGCTTGCTGCTGTATACAAACGATTTAGAAGTTGAGGGGTTAATTGAATCAGCAGGCACCAGGGCTAATATAGCGAGAAAGCAAAATATTTTGGATCTGCTTAATTTTTACGACCAGGTAGATGAGAACCTGAGAAAACATGATAAGCGATATCCAACCGCCGACAATTTGCGTGCGGTTACCTGGCAAGGCCGTGATAAAACCTATGGAAAAGGTGGGATGGCAAACCTGGGTCAGGAAATGGATACAGAAGCTTCAAACGCTATTATTCGTATCGTTGATAAGAAAGATGATCGGCCGGTATTTGTTTGTGCCTGGGGCGGTACGTACGAAGTTGCTCAGGCAATCTGGAAAGTGAAAAATACCCGTACGCCCAATGAGCTTAAACGCTTTCTGAGTAAGCTGCGCATTTATTCTATTGCAAGGCAGGACAATACGGTGCAATGGCTGCTGGATAACTTCCCTGACCTGTTCATCATCGTAGCAGATAATACTTTTAGAGGGATGATGTCTTATGCGCCTGGTTCGGACTCTACGCTCACTGATATAAACTGGGTTTATAAAAACATTCACCGTGGACATGGAATATTGGGCCTGATGTATCCGGAAGACACAACGATGGACCCGGATAAAAAGGGTGTAAGAGAAGGGGATACACCTTCGTTCCTGATTCTTGTTAGTGCAGTCCGGGGTTTAAACGATCCCAACAAACCCGACCAGGAAAGTTGGGGCGGTCAGTTTATTCAACCAGATCCTGCAAAAAATCATTGGTATGATGGCCCGGGACCTGAGAGTGTCTATAAGTGGCGGGCGGAGGTTCAGGCAGACTTTGCGCTGCGGGCTGACTGGATGCTTCCTTAATTACGAATGTTATAAATGATATTAAATAATAGAATCATGAAGAAGGGACTTTTTTTAGTATTTCTAATTTCAGTTTTTATTGTAAAGGTAATAGCCCAGTCCCCTGGAAATTCGGCAACAAGGAACCTAAAAGTTTCAGGTGAGCTCAAAAAATGGCACACAGTAACATTAACCTTTGAAGGTCCTGAGGTTTCCGAGACAGATGAGTATAATTCTTTTTTAAATTACCGGCTGAATGTTACTTTTTTCCATCCAAAAACAGGAAAAGTATATACTGTACCAGGGTACTATGCTGCTGATGGTAATGCCGGAATGACGTCCGCCACTTCAGGTAACAAATGGCGGGCGCATTTTACTCCGGATGAAATTGGCGATTGGCAGTATAAAGTCGATTTTAAAAAAGGAAAATGGGCTGCTATCAGGTCGAGAACTGATGAAAGGGTTCCAACCGGAGGATATATGGATGGTATCACAGGCAAATTCGCAATTGCCCCAACTGATAAAACAGGCAGAGATTTCAGGGCACATGGCAGGCTTCAATATGTTGGTGAAAGATATTTAAGATTTGCAGAAACGGGTAAATACTTTTACAAATGCGGGTCTGATGCACCAGAAAATTTTCTTTCTTATTATGGATTTGATGGCGATTTTAAAACGGACGGTCACAAAGACGACATGGTAAAAACCTGGGGGCCACATCTGAAAGATTGGAAACCCGGTGATACCCAATGGTCAGGTGGGAGGGGAAAAGAAATTATTGGAGCTGTAAATTACCTGGCTTCTAAAGGGCTTAACGCTTTTTCATTTTTAACTAACAATATTGAAGGTGATGATCAGAATGTGTTTCCCTATATAAATTATAATACATGGGACCGTTTTGATTGCTCAAAACTTGACCAATGGGCAATGGTTTTTGATCATGCTCAAATGCTTGGTCTTTTTCTTCATTTTAAAACATTTGAAGCAGAGAACCAGGGTCTGTTGGACTTTGGTGGCAATGGCGGCAACACCAGGTTATATTATCGTGAGTTGATTGCCAGGTTTGGCCATCACCTTGCCTTAAACTGGAACCTTTGTGAGGAAGTTGGTGATTGGAGCAGGAATTTTGATGGTTTGAAATCAATGCCATCCTATCCAACAGAACGCCGGTCTGTTGCACAGTACATTTTTGATACCGATCCTTATCACCACCACATGGTTATTCATAATGGCGATTGGTTTGATTCAATGTATGGCGATCAATCTAAATTGACCGGTGCATCTCTTCAAACAAATAAATCTGATTTTAGAAGGGTTAACTCATTAACTAAACGGGTAATCGATGAATCTAAAGCAACAGGAAAAGTATGGGCAGTGGCATGTGATGAGCCTGGTGATGCCAGCCATGCCCTGATCACAGATAGTGAAGATCCTGAACACTTTAATGCCAGAACTAACGGACTTTGGGGTGCTATGCTGGCCGGAGGCTGGGGTACCGAGTGGTATTTCGGTTATAAACACCCGGAATCAGATCTCACCTGCCAGGATTATCGTAGCAGGGATTTGTTCTGGAATATGGGAAAGATATGCATTGATTTTTTCGCAAAAAATGAATTGCCTGTAACAGAAATGACCTCGCAAAACGAGTTAATATCTTCCTTTTTCCCTTCCCAGATCGGTGATTTTTGCTTTGCAAAGAAACAGGATACTTATGTAATCTTACTAAAAAAAGGCGGAGAAAGTTATCTGGATTTGGGTGAGCCTCCCGGAGAATACCTGGACTTAAAGGAGACTGTCGCCACATACTCAGTTAAATGGTACGATCCAAGAAATGGAGGAGCGTTGCAGGATGGAACTATCAAAAGTATTGAAGGCGATGGTTTGAAGTCTTTGGGAAAGGCTCTAATAATCAGAACAAGGACTGGGTGGTTTTAGTACGACGTAATTAGTACGATCTAGAAGGTTTCGAATGACACTATTTCGGTTTTGCAAAATATCATGAGGCGAAAGCAACGGGTGATGAAAATTTAAAAAATGAACAGTAACAATTTGACAAATAACATAATTATGAAACTTATTGCTTTTCCCGGATTGCAAAGCAGATGGCTCATGATCTTTACAGTCGCTCTGGCATTTACAAGCACAACAGTTAATGCCCAGGAAAAACCCAGGTTATTCGTACTCACCGACATTGGCGGTGATCCGGATGACCAGATGTCGATGGTTCGATTATTGACCTATTCAAACCAACTAGATATTGAAGGCCTTGTTGCTACAGAGGTGGTGAAAACGGTTAATCCCGATCGTATTCAACAGATAGTTGAAGCTTATGGAAAAGTACGTGACAATCTGGAACTGCACGAACCGGGATTTCCGAAAGCTGAATATTTACAGAAATGTATTTCAAAAGGAATTCCCGTTGGTGGCATGAATGGTGTTGGCGAAGGAAAGGATTCACCGGGATCTGAAATGCTGATTAACGCAGTAGATCGTAATTCGTAGCAAGGGGTCACTAGGAAAGATGTATCCCCGCTGGGAATACATGATGGAAGGCGACACGCCTGCTTTCCTTTACCTCGTTAACAATGGATTGAACAGTCTCGATCATCCCAATTGGGGCAGCTGGGGAGGTCGTTATGAATTGTATTTACCCAAAACCGAGAAGTGGTTTTATCAACCCGAAACGCATCCGATATGGACAAAGGCAGATGATGAAGTGCTGGGCCAGGATGGCGAATGGCATGAAACAAACCAGGCAACAATATGGAGGTGGCGTGAAGCTTTCCAGAACGACTTTGCTTCCCGTATGGATTGGACTATCACGCCTTACAATAAAGCTAACCATCCACCATTAGTGAAGCTCGAAAATCCAACCTATATCAAAGCCAAACAAGGTGATCGGGTTGATCTAAGTGCAGTTGGTACAACTGATCCGGATGGTGACCTGCTTTCATATGAATGGTTTTGTTATAAAGAAGCAGGTACAAGAGGAATGTCAGAAAGGCGTGGCTTGTAGTCAAGAAAAGTCGTGTCATGCCTCCCGGAACTGGTACTATGCATATCATTCTTGCAGTTACTGACCATGGCACACCACGATTAACAAGATACAAACGGGTAATTATTGATGTAGTTGAATAAAAATTGAAAGCTAAAAGGAAAATTGGAAAATAAATGGATTGAATAAACCCAAATCAAAGTGAGGTAAAAAGAAAATTATCAATTATGAAAAGAATAGTTTCAGTTTTAATGGCGATAATCATATTGTCATGTAATGCAGGTAAGCAAACTGTAAAAACAACGGACAACGATAATGTGGTCCCATCTAATTCTGATGGACAACAACTTGCATTTCCAACGGCCGAAGGCTACGGGAAATACACTATTGGCGGACGTGGTGGTGTTGTATATGAAGTAACCAATTTGAATGATAAAGGAGAAGGAAGTTTGCGGGCTGCTGTGGAAGCAAAGGAGCCAAGAACGGTAGTATTTAGAGTGTCAGGTACTATTGAACTCGAAAGTCCACTTACCATTAAGCATCCTTTTATAACCATTGCAGGGCAGACTGCGCCTGGTGATGGTATCTGCCTTAAAAAAAGTCCACTTATCATTAGCGCAGACAATGTGATCATCAGGTATATACGAGTTAGGTTAGGAAATGAATCGGGAGTAGATCATGATGCCATGTCGGGCAGGTTTGCAAAACATATTATAATAGACCATGTGTCTGTAAGCTGGAGTGTTGATGAAAACCATGTCTGTTTATCATTGCGATAGTTTAACCGTTCAGTGGTGTATTATTTCCGAAAGCATGTTCAATTCAACCCATATAAAAGGAGCCCATGGTTTTGGTGGCATCTGGGGATCAAATTATGGTACCTATCACCACAACCTGATTGCACATAACAGCAGCCGTAATCCCCGCATGGGATCGGGTTCGGGTTATACAGATTATCGCAATAATGTATTGTATAACTGGGGTTATAACAGTTTATATGGTGGCGAAAATCAACAGGCAGGTGATCCAAGATTTTCTTTTTCAAAATTTAATATTGTCAACAACTATTATAAACCAGGCCCTGCAACTCAGCCGGGCGATGTATCGTATCGCATTGCTAATCCTTCCATGCGAAATGATGTAAGTGATTTTGGTAAATGGTATATATCCGGGAATGTGGTTGAAGGAAATACAAAAGTAACAACCGACAACTGGGATGGAGGTGTGCAACCCCAGGGTGGAGCAGCAAACCTGCAATATGTAAAGATGGATAAACCGTGGGCATCTATGCCGATCAATCAACAATCAGCCAAAGAAGCTTTTAAACTGGTAGTGGAAAATGCCGGGGCCAACTTGCCAAAACGGGATATTGTTGACGCAAGGATTTTAAAAGAAGCTAAGGAAGGGTACGCCACGTATGAAGGAGTTTCTTATAAACAGAGTAAAAAAGTTGCAAACCCATCTAAAA
>JADKGI010000008.1 GCA_016722285.1 Saprospiraceae bacterium | reverse complement strand
TATTTTAATGATGTTAGGTCTGTTTATGGCCGCATGGTTCAGATATCGACAAAGGATGAGAAATGGCATCTGATTTAATGGTCATTCTTGGAAGCGGAAATGTATCCTGGCATCTCGCAAAGCAATTTTCTGAAGTTGGTAATAAATCGATCCAAATTTATGGCAGAAAAATAGCTGACAATATTTATTTCAAAAATTTTCAGAATGTAGAATATATATCGGATTTAAACAAAATTAATAGAGACGCACAAATTTATTTTATATGTGTAAATGATGATTCAATTTTACAAATACTTAATGAAATTCCTTTTAATCTAAATAATACACAGATACTGGCACATACATCCGGTAATGCATCATCAGAGATACTAAAGGCAGATTGCATTAATTATGGTTGCTTTTGGCCCGTTCAGACTTTGAAAAGAGCAGTACCTGTCTATTCAAATGAAATGCCGGTTATAATTACCGGTTCGAATGATTTCACTAAAATATCTCTGTTAAAAGAAGCCGAACTTATATCCAATCATTTTGAAATTATAGATGACG
The DNA here is from genome assembly GCA_016722285.1 of Saprospiraceae bacterium. Taxonomy (GTDB): domain Bacteria; phylum Bacteroidota; class Bacteroidia; order Chitinophagales; family Saprospiraceae; genus OLB9. Next base: position 209,967 of record JADKGI010000008.1, on the reverse strand, counting down.
GACTGAAATCAAAGTTACACCTGAGTGCAGTCATAGTTAATAATTTTACGAATCACATTTATAGTCTTGCAGCTGAATATTGCCATTCCGAAGATATAAATTTTTCGATTTTATTGTCTTTGATTAAGGAAACTGCTCTTAAAGTGGAATATAACATACCGGCAAAGACACAAACAGGACCAGCTATAAGAAAGGATAACAACACAATAAATATGCAAATAAAAATGCTTGAAAATTATTCGATTTTATCTAATTTATATAGCATTTTTACAAATAGTATTCAACTAAAACATAATAGTAAATGAGAATAATTGATGAATTTGATATTGGAGAAATAAAAGTAACCGTTTTTAAAATGAATGAAAAGATAAGCATTAAATTTGAATACTTACTTCTTGAGCAGATTTATAAATTCAGGGATGGAAGTGGAGTTGATGACGTAAAAGATGTTAAAATGTTTTGTTCTGATGAAACTATGAAACGCATTAATAATATATTTAATATAATGACGTCAAATAAATCCGAATCATTGATGGGCATGGTAAGTAGTGATATTATAGATGAATTTGATACCATATTTTAAACACATTAGCTCAGTTCGATCAGAATATATATTTGCCTATTACAAGCAAATAAAATTTTGTTTAACTTTGCTGCTGTTAAGTCATTAATAAGAAAAATAAAAAAAATGAGTATAAATCCAACAGAAATGTTGTCAGCTAAAGTACAAGCAATGGAAGAGTCTGCCACTATCAGGATGGCCCAAAAATCACGTGACCTGGCATCCAAAGGAGTGAGCGTAATCAGTCTTAGCTTGGGGGAACCGGATTTCGACACACCTGAATTTATTAAGGAGGCTGCTTATGCAGCTCTGAAAAGAGGAAATACAAAATATACCCCTGTTCCGGGTACTTTAGATCTTCGTAAAGCCATTTGTGATAAGTTCAGAATTGAAAATAATTTGCAGTTTGAGCCTACTCAGATAGTGGTGTCAAATGGTGCAAAGCAAAGTATTGCAAATATTTGTTTATCGACACTTGATGAGGGTGATGAAGCCATTATATTAGCACCATATTGGGTTTCTTATATAGAAATAGTAAAATTTGCCGGAGGCACACCCATCATCGTTAGTGCGGGTATTGAAGATGATTTTAAAGTCAAGGCCTCTCAAATCAAAGAGGCCATCACTGAAAAGACAAAATTGTTAATCTTTTCATCACCTTGCAATCCAACCGGTTCAGTATATACTAAAAGTGAGCTAGAAGCCATTGCAGAAGTAATAGGTGCCAATGGTAAAATTCTTATTGTTTCAGATGAAATTTATGAATATATTAATTTCTCAGATGAACATGTGAGTATTGGTTCTTTTGAGAAAGTAAAGGATTTAACTGCAACTATCAATGGATTTTCCAAAGGATTTTCTATGACGGGTTGGAGATTGGGATATATGGCAGGGCCTGGGTGGTTGGCAAATGCCTGCAACAAAGTTCAGGGTCAAGTCACCTCCGGAGCTGCATCTTTTAGTCAGGAAGCTGCCGCTTTGGCGCTAAGGACAGAACGTTCAGAAGCCATTGCAATGAGAGATGCATTTTTGAGAAGAAGAGACCTTATTGTCTCAAAACTATGTGAAGTGCCTGGTATAATAGTAAATAAGCCTCTTGGAGCATTTTATGTTTTTCCTGATATTAGCTATTACTTTGGTACAAGTAATGGAAAAGTTTCTATTGAAAATGCGGATGATTTTTCTGAAGCCATGCTCACAGAAGCTCATGTAGGAACTGTCTCAGGAGCTGCTTTTGGAAATGAAAATTGCATCCGACTCTCATATGCTGCATCTGATAATGATCTTGTAGAAGCTGTCTCCAGAATTAAAAAATGTCTCGAAAGTTTTAAATAACATTCTCAATATTATTTAGGTCAAATTATAGACAATCGGAATTCATATTAGACCTACCAAATACTATAAATTTCAGATTATGAATAATTAATATATAATTTATTTAATTACGTATGGTTATTTGGCAAACTTTTTGAATAATTTTATACCTATTTATTAAACAATATTGTATATTTCGCATTGAAGTAATTATTTAACAACACTAAATTTTCTCAGACATGAATATTACATTTGATGAATTAAGAAAAATTAAACATGCATTACCTACAGGTAGTGTTCACAAAATTGCATCAGAATTAAATTTAGAAGAACAGACTGTCCGGAACTACTTTGGAGCAAAAAAATACGAAAGTGGGCAGGTAGTTGGATGCCATATTGAACCGGGACCCGCAGGAGGCATTGTACATCTTGATGACGATCAAATACTAAATTTAGCAAAGAAAATAATTGCTGAAGCTCAACATATTGGTGTTTAGTCAGATAATCTTAATCAGAAATTAATGTATAAATTTAAAAAAGGAGTTTTACTCCTTTTTTTTATGCCATTATACAACTGATAACCAGATCCTTATAAACAGAAATTACATCTGCTCTCCTCGTACCTATACCTTTTGATGCCTTGTCAGCTGCTTTTAAGGAATGGAAAATATGGATAAGTTGTAAAATTGAATAGTTTTTGGCAGCATTTCTATATTCCTTAATAAAGAATGAATTGACACCAGTTAGGCGTGATAATTCAAAATCACTCTTAGATCCATGATATCTTACCAACATTACTTTATTGAAATAGCTAAATATATTGGAAATAACCATAACAGGCGGATTTGAGGTCTGATTATCGGCCAGGTAGTTTATTATTCTTACCGCTTTGGGATAATCTCTCGCTCCCAGCATTTTCTGAAGTTCAAAAACATCATATTCTTTACTTATACCTATTTGTTCCTTTACATCTTCTATTGATATGATGTTGCTTTTTGAGACATTCAATATCAACTTGTCAAGTTCATTACTTATTTTTCCTAGATCTGCCCCTAAATATTCAGTCAATAATTCAGCTACTCCGTTTACTGCCTGATAACCCAATGATTTAATATACTCTTTTACCCAGACGGGTACTTGATTTTCATAAATTCTCTTCGATTCAAAAACCAAAGCTTTCTGTTCCATAATTTTAGCAAACTTGGTGCGCTTGTCTATCTTATTATATTTATGGCATATAACAAGTATGGTACTGGGAGCAGGATTCTCCAGATATGGGAGTAATTCAGGCAAACTTTTCATTTCCTGTGCTTCCTTCAGAAGGATGACTCTCTTGGATGACATCATAGGATATTGTCTGGCTTCATCAATGATAGTGGAAGCCTCTACATCTTTTCCGTATAGAATCAATTGATTAAACGCTTTTTCCGAATCAGTCAGGATATTTTCTTCTATAAATTCCGAGACCTTATCTATATAATAAGGCTCTTCCCCATGTAAAAAATATACCGGATGCAGAATTCCATTTCTGAGCTCTTTTATAACTGATTCATATGACATAGGAGTGGCAGGGCATTACTCTTAAATAAAATCCAAAGCTTCAACTAATTATTTTAGTAACCTGTTTTATGATTATAAAAAAAAAGATTACTTTTGCACGCCATTTAAAAAATACGGGGAATTAGCTCAGTTGGCTAGAGCGCTACGCTGGCAGCGTAGAGGTCACCGGTTCGAGCCCGGTATTCTCCACTTATCTTGTATCATGGTGTCATTTCTTTATTTTCAATATTACAATTCTTAAACATTGGATCAATACTAATGTAAGTCTCTAATCGCTTCTTATCAAGCCATTTTTGAAAATATTCATTCTTTTTACTTTCCTTAGCGAATCCTGATATTTTATCGAAATCTTCTTTTAGATTAGCTTTATGCGGTTTGGAAATAGTATTTAACTTGATCAGTCTAAAAGCTTTTTGTCCATCTGGTAATTGAATTTCCAGAGGCTTAGAAAGATCGCCGGGCTTAAGCTCGAATATAGCAAAATAGGTATCTGGATCCAGATCATCAGCTGCAAAAAAAGTGTTGTTTGTATTTTGGTTTTTAACCCGTCCGCTATTGCTGTATGATGGAAGATTCTTCATCGAATATTTTCTTACAGCTGTCTCAAAAGTCAATGAGTCATGTACTATTTCAGTTCTGACTGAGTCCAGCATTGCTTTAGCCTTATCCAAATCGTCTTTCGTGATTTCAGGTTTTATTAAGACATGCTTTGCCCTGACTGTGTTTCCTCTTCGTTCTGTCAATTGGATAAAATGGAACCCAAATTCAGTTTCGATGATTTCAGATATTTCATCCTTAGCAAGTGAAAAAACAGTAGCTTCAAATTCAGGAACATAAGAACCACGCTTTGCGAATCCCAGATCACCACCTTTTATTGCTGATCCTGGATCCTGTGAATTCTTAGACGCTGCTTCTGAAAATGTCAGTGTTCCAGCCAATACTTTGTTTCGAAGATCCGTAATTTTGGCTAAAGCCTTCTTTTTTTCGACATCATTTACTTTAGGTACCAAAACTATTTCAGATATTTCCATTTCGGATTTGAAATATGGCAGTGAGTCGTTTGGAATACTATAAAAAAACTTTTCTACTTCTCTCGGTGTAATTTCTACTTCAGATATAAGTTTATACTGCATCTTTTCAGCCAATATCTTGTGTTTTTGATCATCTCTGAATCTTTCTTTCATTTCTGCTATAGTAGCTCCGTAATATTCTTCAAAAAAGATTCATCTCCGTTCATTTGTCGTAGTATAGATTCAAATCTATAATCCAGCTGTGTTTCTACCTCTTCATCTGTAAGCTCAATACTATCAATTTTAGCGTGATATATGACCAATTTTTGGGAAATCATGTTGTTGATAATAATACATTTCATATTATCATCAATGCCCGGATCTTTAGATTTAGCATAAGCAAACTCTTCCTCAACTTCTGAAAGTAAAATATATTCACTCCCAACTCTTGCTATGACTTTATCTACCAAAATTGGCTGTGAAATAAGTTTAAAAGATGATGTAAAAAACAGTTGAAACAATATTAATCTAATAAATATTTTCATTATAAATTGTTTTTTCTTAAGTAAAGTATGCCACTATTCGAATATTTCAAAATCTCCATTTGTAATCCCATTCTCATATAATTTTGCCCGATATTGCTTCAGCAAATTATTTTTACGCTGGCTTAGGATTGTTTTGGTAATCTTACTCTTTATGTATTCAAACGGTGGGATTTGTTTTTCGTCGTAGAATCCAATAATTTTAACAAAAAAGTAAAATTCACCCTCATTTTTCTCATAAACTTTTCCTGACTTAATACTGCCCTGTGGTACCATATCTACAGGAATGAGAGACCTAAGATCTTCAAATGACATCCATTTCTCCAAATCAATATGATGATATACAGATTTTTCTTTTACAAGGAACATGGCTTCAGTCAAGTCAGATTTATTTAATGCTGTTCTAATAGCTCTCATCTCCTGCTGCCTGGCTGGTATTTTTGATATTATACATCTTACTATCGGATGTGATAGTAGATATTGGTTTTTGTTTTCCTCGTAATAAACCTTCTGTTCTGCATTTGAAATAATGGTGTCCAAATTCTTATCAACAAGTCTCTTTTCAAAATTATATACCAAAAGGGAAGACCGATAATCATCCACCAATTTGTTTAGGTTTATGTCGGCCGCTATATTTTTTTCTGCTTCAACTATCATCAGGTTTTCTCTGATCCAATTTTGAACAAATCCGTCCACTATTGCAGCACTATCAGTTGGAGAAGTACCTGGAATAATCATGTCAGAAATTTGAGATTTAAATAAGTTCCTGCTTCCCACCTTTGCAATTACAAGATCCTTTGGATTTTTGCTAAATCCATTCCTGCAACTATGCATAACGATTAAGGATGATAATACAAAAACTAAAAAATGCCTCAATGATTACCCTTTAATTTATTAATTACATCCTGATTCAATATTACTTTGAATTCTTTTGACAATTTTTCAATCCAATCCTTCTCAAGAAAATCCTGATAATCTGCCACAACATATCCTCTGGCATCTGCCAGAGTCTTAACTTTAACAGGAATTATTTCAGAAACATAGCTGAACGTATAACCATTTTCACCTTCAATTAGAGATGAGACTGCCCCCTTGCTCCAGGAAATCTTTTCACAATCTTTACTGCCTGCTTCGCATTCAACTGTTGCTATTTCAACAATTTTAGTTTTAGCATTAAATTTTTTTTCCAGTTTACCCATGCCGCTCTTTTTAACAAATGCATATATTTTTTCAGCAGTTTTCCGATCTGTTCCATTGATCTTTATATTAGAAATGGAAGCTTTTTCCGGCCATATATATATTTCTCTTTGTTACTATGGTAAAATTCCTTTAGGCCTATGGTATCCTGATTTGCTTTGTCCCAAACATTCATTTTTGTAACTTCAAAAAGCAAAATTCCTTCTTCATATTCCCTCATTAGTGACTTAAAGTCAGGATATTTAATCGGGAGTGATTTCTCTTCAAATTCCATGGCCTTTTCATTGACAAAATCATTATATATCTCTTCTACAGTCTCCTGCAATGGCTTGGTTTTGTCATATTTTAGTCTTGTCCTGGTATTTTTTTTACAGAAATCAGCAAAATCCGCTACCAGATATTTGTTGTCCCCACCAAATGAACATAGGAATTTATTATCACTTTCATTTTGTTCGGGGGCCCACTTATATGAATAAAAATCTTCATTTAGTCCAGATGTAAATCTTTTCAACTCATTAAGATCTTCTTTAAAACCGGATGCCTTTTTTATATCATTTATCATTTTAACCTTAGCTGCATTAAAGCGTTCATCTCTATTAATCTGCTGCTTCATCTTTTTCACAAAGATATCATAGGAGTCAGGTTCCAGTCTTTGAATTAATTTTATTATATGCCATCCTGATTTTGTAAGGACTGGTTTAGAAATATCGCCCGGCTTATTCAGACTGAAAGCTACATCTTCAAATTTAATGTCGTAAGTATTTATACCAAATGGGGGTAGAACCCCTTCATTTGAAGCGGCTGATTTATCTATAGAATGTTTTAAAACCAAATCATTAAAATTTCCGTCATTATTCAATTCACTATACACACTCTCCGCTACTGGTCCGAATGTGGGATCAAAGAGAATATGTGCCACTTCTATAGTACCTCTTGCCTGTCTTTTATTAGTAACTTTTATCAGATGATATCCTATTTTGATTCTACAATATCTGAAATCTGGCCTACAGACACATTATAAAGTGCACTCTCTAAATTATAAAATCCAGAGGGTAATTTTGCCGTAAAATACCCCATCGCCCCTCCACTGGGAGCAGTAATTCTGTCTTCTGAAAATGAAATAGCCGCATTCTCAAAAGTCATACCTCCATTAATTTTTGCCTTGATATCCTTAAGTTTATTCTTTTGCTTCATCTTTGACACTATTTGGAGCATTTTCAGGTACCGGAATAAAAATATGGCTGAATTCCACATCAAATTTCATCCTGTTATACAATTCCTTTAATAAAAATTCAGTAACTTCTTTATCAATCAGATAGGAACTGGCAAGCTGTTTTCTATATCCGTCGAGTTCAGTTATCAATACTTCAATTGTATCAAGTCTCAGTTGTTTTGCTTTTTCAACTTTCAACTTAAATTTGGTGTACAGATCCAGATATTCATTGAGACTGGCTTTTGAATAATCAGCATTTACGCCATTATTTTTTTCATAGATATATTTGAATTCTCCAACTGAGACATTGGCCGAACCCACTTTCATCAGAATATCTTCATTATTTTGGGCGTAAATTATATTTGCGATGAAATTTGCAAGAGTAAATAATACTAATAATCTTAACATGACAGTCATTTTCTACTTTAGAATTAAAAAAAATGAAACGCAAAGATAACATTTTAAATTACCCAATGTGTTCATTTTTATTTCATTTTAAATGAATATCAGCGTAATATTTCAAAATATATTTATGTTTTAGCCGACATCACTTTCTATTTGGGTTTTGTCACATCTTTAACATGAAAAAATATCCATCCTGTTTAATTGAAGTAAAATATCTATAAATTTCGTTTTTGATCTGAAATACTGAAACAATTATAGTCCGGAATCACCTTAAAACAATATTAAATAAATTTAGCATAATCGTAGTCAGGCTTTAAAATTGGTCATGTAAAAACATATATTTGTGGTTTTAATAAATGAATATATATGAATATCGCTTTGATCGGTTATGGAAAAATGGGTAAGGAGATTGAAGACCTGGCTTTGCGCAGAGGACATACAATAACGTGTAAAATTTCAAGTCAGAATCTGAATGATTTTAATCCACGACTATTGCAATGGGCAGATGTAGCCATTGAATTCTCGACTCCTGAGTCTGCTTTTATTAATATAAAACAATGCCTGGATGCAGAAATTCCAATAATTTCAGGTACTACCGGCTGGCTTAATAAGAAAGAAGAAATCGATCAGATTTGTTTAACAAAGCAGGGTAGTTTCCTGTACGCTTCCAATTTTAGCATTGGAGTCAATATTTTTTTTGAAATAAATAAGAAATTGGCATCTCTTATGGATAAGTATGAAGTTTACGATACTCAGATTAAGGAGATACACCATACCGGTAAGTTGGATAAACCAAGCGGGACGGCCATTACTTTAGCAAAGGATGTGATTGAACATCTCTCGCGTAAAAAGGTTTGGACGATTACGCCTCCGTCAGAAAATAATTCCAGAAACCTTTATATTGAGTCAGAGAGAACAGACCCTGCTCCCGGTACCCACATTGTAAAATATAGCTCAGAAATAGATACAATTGAAATAATCCATACTGCTCATTCCCGCAAGGGGTTTGCATATGGGGCAGTTCTTGCAGCAGAATGGCTTCCGGGCAAAAAAGGTATATTTACAATGGCAGATGTCCTTGAAATAGAATAAAAGTAGTGCCTAGAATAAAAACATGATAACCCAAAAAACAATAAATGATGTATTGGTTACTTCCAAAATTGAGGAAGTAGTTGGCGATTTTATGAATTTGAAGCGAAGGGGTGTTAACATGATTGGAAACTGTCCCTTCCACGATGAAAAAACACCTTCATTTACTGTTTCACCTTCAAAAAATATCTATAAATGCTTCGGATGCGGGAAAGGTGGTGATTCGGTTAGATTTATCATGGACCACGAAAAGCTCAGTTTTCCTGAAGCCATTCGTTTCCTGGCAGCCAAGTATAGAATAGAGATAGAAGAAACAGAAAATACAACACAGGAGATTGAGAATAAACATATAACTGATTCCCTGTACATTGTAAATGAGTTTGCAAGAGATTACTTTGTGGATTCTTTATTTTCCAGATCTGAAGGCAAGGCCATAGGTTTGAGTTATTTTAAGGAGAGGGGAATAAGAGAAGTAACTATAAAAAAATTTCAACTTGGGTACACAACCGAGGAGCGAGATGATCTCATAAAAAAAGCAATTGAGAAAAAATATAATATTGAACATCTCAGGGCTTTAGGTCTTGTGACAAAGTCAGATCTTGACTTTTTTCGATCAAGGGTAATGTTCACTATCCACAATATTAGTGGCAAGGTAGTTGCTTTTGCTGGCAGGACACTATCATCTGACAAAAAACAGCCAAAATATATAAATTCGCCTGAATCTGAGATATATAATAAAAGGGCCGTTTTATATGGTCTTTATTTTGCAAAAGAAGATATCAGACGGCAAGATGAATGCATACTCGTGGAAGGATATACTGATGTGATAACACTGCATCAGGGAGACATAAAAAATGTAGTAACTTCTTCGGTACATCCACTCACAAAAGAACAAATCAAACTTATAAAGCGATATACTCAAAATATTAAAATCATTTATGATGGAGATTCCGCTGGAATAAAGGCTGCTTTAAGAGGACTTGACTTAGTGCTGGAATCTGACATGAATGTAAAATTAGTTTTACTGCCTGATGGACATGACCCTGATTCATTTTTTACTGATCAGGGAACAGAAGCTTTCAATAAATACCTTAATGAAAAGGAAGAAGACTTTGTATTCTTTAAAACAAGGATTCTTCTGGATGAAACAGGTGATGACCCTATAAAGAAAACAATTGTTATCAGAGATATTGTAGGCAGTATAGCAAAGATTCCTGATGCATTTAAGCGCGCTTTATATATCAAACAGTGCAGTTCAATGCTTCAACTCAGTGAATCTATGTTAAATAATGAAGTAAATAAATCTGTTAAAGCCAGTATAAGGTCGTACAAACAAACAATATCTACACAAGATCATTCTGAAAAATTGGCAAAAGATGAAGAATGGTTAGTACAAAAGACAGTTTTATCAGAATACGAGCCGTCTTTTATATTTAATGATGCCTGGCAGGAAAAATCTATTTGTTCTATACTTATTAATTTTGGTAATAAGTGGTATGATGAGCCGAACAAGATAACCATTGCTGATTTCATCATTGATAATACTAAGGATATCATCAGTCATTTTGATGTAGGATTGTATAAACGTATTTTAGAAATAACTATTCAGGAAAAAAATCAAGGAAAGACTCCGGACCATAACTGGTACACGTCTCACCGCGATGAAGATATCAGGGATTTTGCAGTGGGTGCACTTTCATCCCCTTATGTGTATGCTTCGTGGGAAAGCAAAGAAATGTTTCTTTTGACTCAAAAAATGCCGGAAGAAAATTACGTGAGAGATGCTACCAACGCTTTACTTCGGCTTCAACTACGAAAGAGTAAAAAAATTATTCAGGAATTGCAATTATATTTTGAAAAAGCTTCGGATACTGAAAAAGAATCTGACGAATATATAATAAACCTTAAGGTAATGCAAGTAGTCCAAAAACAACGAAATGAAATTGCTGCAAAACTTGGAACGGTTACTTTCTAATTTTCAGGATTATTTACTAAAAATTTTAAATTAAATTATTTTATAATATATAAATACATATCTTTGTAAGCAAAACCAGATATATTGGTTCAAATAATTAATTAACAAAAAAATTTATTTATGAAATTTGTAATTACATTGATTTTTACAATTACTTTAAGCCAGGCATTTTCACAAAAACAAATAGTTTGGTTTGATGCCGGATTGAAAGTGCAATATGGAGCTGCAGGTTTCTACAATAAAGCTATTGCCGATGCCTCAAGTTATGATTATAAAATTAGTAAAGGATACTCATTCGGAGGTAAACTGGGTGTTAATTTTGGATTTAGCGGTCTGGCTATTGACATCATGAGAAGCAGTGCGAAACAAGAATTTGACAATCTGAACACAAAAAAATTGACATCAATCAACTGGACTTCAACGGATATCTATGCTCTCTATCGAAATGCTCAAAATTTAGGGTATTTTGAAATAGGTCCAAAGTTGTCTTTAATTTCAAAAGTGGAGGATAACACCGAAGGTGTAAAAGTGGAAAGGACTGACGGATACAATAGTAATAATATTGCCGGAGTTGTGGGATTTGGAGCAAATATTATGGGAAATGATGGCAGGTTCAGCGGCATATTGGGTCTTAGGTTTGAATATGCATTCACGGATTTTGTCGTTGAAGGGTCTCCACTAAACACTCCGCTCAGAGATAATACTATTTTTACAAAAGGATATAAACCATCCAATGTAGCTTTTGCGGGAGTTGTTTTTGAAATAAATTGGGGCATAGGATACTTTGGAAAGGCTCAGTGCGGCAAAAGATCTAAATTTATTATGTTTTGATTTGGTTGACATCAGCATTATTGTCTCTTCAAATAATTTTTTAAAACAAAAGGAAATAAGAAATTAAACAGTTTAATTTTTTTATTTTAACAGTCAACTCATTTTGGCCGATTTTTTTAGTTTACCGGAAATATTCAATTTTTCAGGGCTTAATTTTTTTTTCTCCAGGTTGTAATAATTCACCATCCCCTTCTGCTTTTGCCTTATCGACAATCGCTTTTACGTCTGCCAGCATTTTTTTTGCATCATAAATTATCCCGTCTTTAACGGTGTACACGACACCACCAATTCTCTCCGCCTCATTGTTTTCATTTAGCTTTATGGTACCAGTGCCGTATAACACTTTAAAATTTGCAAGAGGATTTTGATTTAATATTACGAAATCAGCGAATTTACCTACTTCCACACTACCTATTTTATCAGCCATGCCCAATGCTTCCGCTCCCTTAAGTGTGGCAGCTCTAATCACCTCCAGTGGCAAAAAACCAGCTTCTCTCAGCAATTCCAATTCCCTGATATACCCAAAACCATATAACTGGTAAATAAAACCGGAATCAGAGCCAGCAGTAACTCTCCCACCTTTATTTTTATATTCATTTACAAATTGCATCCAAAGTCTGTAGTTTTCTTTCCATGCTATTTCCTGCTCAGTGCCCCAATCAAACCAATAAGAACCATGTGAAATTCTACTTGGAGCATAAAATTTCCACAATGAAGGCAAAGTATAAATTTTGTGCCAATCTGCCTGACGAGCTCTCATAAAATCTCTGTTAGCATCATAAATATTAAAAGTTGGGTCTAAAGTAAAATCAAGTTTCAGGAGTTCGTTCATAACAAAATTCCACCTTTCTGACCCTGGTTTTGCGGCTTGCTTCCACAGTTTTCCCGCCTCTTCAAACCTATTCTGTTCATTATTATAGTTGTAATCTGCTGGATAGTCCTGCAATGTCTGACCATCAAAAAGTGCTTCTGGGAGACCATACCAATGCTCCATTGTGGTCAGACCAGCCTGAGCCGTAGCCAACACATTCATCCTCCCGACTTCAAGCTGAGCGTGATGGCAAGCTGACTTTAATCCCAATTTTTTATTTTCATCAAGAGCTGCTTTAAATATTTCAGGGGCGGCACCAAAAAATTTTATTCCGTCAGCCCCATTTTTTGCATTTTCACGCACCCAAATTCGGGCCTCATCCGGAGTACTTATCGGTTTGTCCCAGCCTGACCCAAAAGCCGGATAACACAAAATGCGCGGAGCAGCAATTTCATTTTTTAAACTTTTTGCCTTGTGTTCCATAGTCCATTTAACACCGTTTCCACTGGCAGGATCCCGGATTGTCGTTATCCCATGTGCCAGCCACAATTTAAAAACATATTCAGCCGGTGTACCTTGTGTTTGCCCGCCTATATGCCCGTGCATGTCAACAAATCCTGGCAAAAGATACATACCTGTACAATCCAGTACTTTACCATCTTCTCCTGCCTGTTGTCTCTTTTTATCATTAATAGCAGTACCCGGATACCCAACACTAATGATTTGCTTGATTATATTATTCTCAACTACGATGTCAATTGGTCCAATAGGCGGCGCACCGGTACTGTTGATAAGAGTAACACCCCTAATGACTAATTTTGGATAAGGTCCATCGCCTTCTTTTCTATCCGGTGCTTTTGTTATTTGGGCATAACTAAAATTAGCCACAATGAGTAATAGTAGTACCCAAATACATAAATAGAATTGTCGCATGGCATAATTTTTATTGATGCTGTAAATCTAATAAAATTAAAAATTTATTCTGGCCTTTTTTTTTATTAAGTGATACTACCAAATTTTCCATTTTTATAATCAAGTATTGCCTGTTCTATTTGTGCTGATGTATTCATTACAAACGGTCCGTGGGCGACAATTGGCTCGAGAATGGGTTCTCCACTTAAAATAAGGACTATGGCATCTTCCTTTGCTTCAATTTCAAAATCAGTTCCATCATTCTTGAATAAAACAAAATGATCAGTTCTGGCAAATTCTTCATTATTTATCAGGGCATTTCCTTCTATTATCAAGAGCGCTGTGCTATATGATGAAGGAAATGAGAATGAAGCTTTTCCTCCGGAGACAATCTTAGCATTCAATAAATGTGTGGGGCTAAATGTGGTGGCAGCACCCTGGAATCCTTCATATTCACCGGAAATAATTTCAATGATACCCTGGTTATTTTCAAGCTCATAAAAGGGAATTTCACTACTCGCAAAGCCCTGATATTTAGGTGAAGTTTCTTTAAATCTGGAAGGTAAATTTACCCATAATTGCACCATTTGGAAATCACCCCCCTTGGCTGAATATTCTTTCTCATGATATTCCTTATGCAAAATTCCCGAGCCTGCAGTCATCCATTGCACTCCACCCTCTTCTATTACGTCGCTATTGCCGGTACTATCATGATGTGATATTCTACCTTTATAGGCGATAGTAACCGTTTCAAATCCCTTATGAGGGTGAACATCTACCCCTCTGGGCTTAACTGAAGGTGGAAAATAATATTTAGAATTATAATCTAACATTAGAAATGGGCTCATGCGATGCATCGGTACTATACCCGGTATAAAATTATGTACTCTAAAGCCATCTCCAACAAAATGATGTAATGGTGGCGAAATAATAGCCTCGGTGGATTTCCTTGTCATATTGATATTTTTTGTTTAACTTAATTTTAAGAGTAAAGTTTAATTTTTCCTACTATTATAACATAATACTCCAAATGTTAATGATATTTTAAATGCCGCTTGGAAACTGCTTTGACAAAAACAGTTTCCATAGTTTTGCTTTTTTATTCGTATCGGGATGCAGGGAAGAATATTGGCCAAAGCAGAGGAACTGAGTCGTACACTCGGGTTCAGAGCCATTACGATGGATGAACTTGCCACAAATCTTGGCATTTCAAAAAAGACAATTTATCAATATTATAGTGATAAAAATTCTCTGGTTGATAGTGTGGTTTCAACTATAATCCAAGGAACTCAGGCCAAATGCCATAATACTACATTAAAATCTGAAAATGCTATTGATGAGATATTCATCACTATGAAAAATATCAGGAAAGATTTTCAAAATCTTAATCCAATAGTATTGCACGATCTGGAAAAGTATTTTCCGGAGACCTACGAAAAATTTCAGGAGCATAAAAACAATTTCATTTATGAACTAATTTATCAGAATTTAGTTAATGGAATCGCTGAAGGATATTATCGCAATGAAATTAAACCCGAAATTCTTGCCAGATTCAGGATAGAATCTATGTTAATGGCATTCAATCAAAATATATTTCCTGCTAAAAAATTTAAATTAGCAGAAGTCACGCAAGCAATACTGGAACATTTTTTATATGGTATTGCAACACCAAAAGGCCTTTTATTAATTGAAAAATATAAATCAAAATAGTAATGCATTCAATATTTCGGAACGGACTAATATTATTATTGTCCAGTTTATCTATCGGCTTACAAGCACAGCAAACATACCAATTGGACTTAAAACAAGCGATAGATTTAGGACTTAAGAATTCAATAGAAATTAAAAATCTTAATTTAGATTATAACATTCAGGAGCAGAAAAACAAAGAATTGACTGCTGCCATTTATCCAAATATAAATGCATCAGCAGGATTAACATACTATACAAATGTGCCGCAAATCCAATTCCCTTCATCAAATTTGTCCATATATCAGGTTTTGAATAAAGAAGGAGTTACCGATAAGAATGGTAATGTTATCGATGAGTCTAAATCTACTTTTACTGTTAATAACCTCTCATTTATCCAACCATGGAATTCACAATTTGGCATTTCTGTAAACCAGTTATTATTTCAACCGGATGTTTTTGTTGGCCTCCAGGCGAGAAAGACTATACTTAAATTTAATCAGAACAATACAGATGCTTCCACTGTCAATGTAAAGGAGAAAATCTATAAGTCATATTTTGGAGTTTTAATTTCTCAAAAGCAACTTGCGGTTGTCATTTCTACAAAAGAAAGACTAACATCCTTACTTAATGAAATGGAAGAAATGTATAAAGCTGGATTTGCAGAAATTCTTGACGTTGAAAGGCTGAAGGTTAGCTTGAATAACACGGAGTCAGCCCAAAATCAAATTGCAAATGGTATTAAGATAGGAATGGCATCATTTAAGTCTGTGCTGGGAATCGACCAAAAGGATTCTATTTCATTAACTCAGGACTTTGACATCAATGAAATCAAAGAATCTATGCTCATGACTGATCATTTCAACTATGAAAAGCGAAAAGAAATTGTCACTTTAAATACAGCCCTGGAGTTGCAGGCCATTGATTTGAAAAGATATAAACTATCATATTTACCAAGCTTGTCAGCTGTTTATAATTTTCAGAGATCAGGACAGAGGAATCCAAGTTTTGCAGAAATAACCGGTAAACCATGGTTTTGGTTTAACACGGGTTTTGTAGGATTACAGATAAACCAACCTTTATATAATGGCAATATTCGAAAATTTAAAATAAATCAGGTTCAATTTGAAACTCAAAAAATAGAAAACAATCTCACACTAATGAAGCAGTATATTGATCTTGAGCAGGAAGCTGCAAAAAGTTCATTAAATAATGCGATGATTAATATGGAAGTCCAGCAACGAAATATTACGTTGGCTCAGGAAGTATTCAATAAGACTAAACTAAAATATCAAAATGGTTTGGGTTCAAGTTTCGAAGTGATCCAATCAGATACAGAATTACAAAGGGCTCAAGGAAATTACTTTCAGGCAATATACGAGGCTATGATAGCCAAAGTGAATTTTGATAAAGCATTCGGAATTCTATAAAATTATTACTTATTCTCAATAAAATAAAATATCAAATAATGAGATCATTCATATTTTACTTCTTGGTACTTACTATGTTCACTTGTACCCCTGATGATGCCAAGATAGAAAAGAAAAAAAACGAAACTTTGATAAAAAAGCAGGTTGAGCTTGCTGATTTAAAAAAGCAGCAGCTTGCTATAAATAGTAAAATCACAGAACTCAGTGATGAAATCGCCGTCCTTGATCCTGAATCAGCAATAAAGCCAAAACTCATTGCCGCCGAAGAATTATCGACGCAAGGATTTACTCAATACCTTAACCTTCAGGGCGTTATAAATTCTGACAATATTTCATACATAGCTCCAAGAAATGGTGTCGGCGGATATGTCAAACAAATTTATATAAAAGAAGGTCAAGTTGTGAAAAAAGGCCAGTTGGTGGTAAGGCTGGATGACAAGATTGTCAAAGAAGGTATTGAGGCTACAAAGACTCAACTGAGTTTCGCGAAAAATATATATAATAAAACCAAAGCCCTTTGGGATCAGAAAATCGGCACAGAGGTACAACTTCTTACTTCAAAAAATAATGTAGAAGCGCTGGAAAAACAAATTTCAGTTCAGGAAGAACAATTAAAAACTTTTCTGGTCTATGCCGATCAAACAGGCATCGCTGATATAGTCAATATTAAGGTAGGGGAATTGTTTACTGGAATATCTGCAGCCGGACCGCAAATCCAAATAGTCAACAATAGCTCATTGACTGTAAAAGTCGATATACCTGAAAATTATATTTCAAAAATTAAGCAAGGAGGAAAGGTAGTTGTAGAAATACCTTCTACCGGTCAGACATTTAATACAAGCATAAGTAAAATCAGTCAGACAATAAATTCTTCAACCAGAGGATTTACAGCTGAATGTAAAATACCAACGGGTATAAATTTAAAACCGAATATGTCTGCTCTGGCAAAAATCCTTAATCACACTGCAAAAGATGCTATTGTTATACCAGTCAATATTGTTCAAAGTGATGAAAAAGGCAAATATGTCTTTGTAATGGGAAAGAATGAAAAAGGAAATAATATCGCTCAGCGAAAATCTATTACTTTAGGCCCACTTTATGGCGAAGATATTGAAATCAAAAACGGGCTGATAGCCGGTGATTTTCTGATTACCAAAGGTTTTCAAAATTTATATGAAGGTCAGTTGATAGCCAGCAAATAACCTTTAAGCAGTCAATAGAAAATTGGGATATTCCTGAATCAGAATAAAAAACCAAAATGAAATATATCAATTATTTTACAGATAAATTTAAAGAATTCAAACCTACAAGCTGGTCAATTGATAATAAAACGGCGATATATGTAGTCACTATTATTATTACTTTATTTGGTTTTAATACTTTTAACACATTGCCAAAAGAGCAATTTCCGGATATTGTCGTGCCTACTATTTCAGTAACAACGGTCTATGTTGGAAATTCTCCAAAGGATATTGAAAACCTGGTCACCAGACCCATTGAAAAGCAGATAAAAGGTATTTCAGGGGCAAAAATCAATAAAATTAATTCAACATCTCAAACAGATTTCTCACTTATCATAGTAGAATTTGATACAGATGTGACACCGGAAGTGGCCAAACAAAAGGTAAAAGATGCCGTTGATAAAGCGAAAACCGATTTGCCCACGGACTTGACTTCGCTGCCCGATGTTCTGGAATTTGCATTTAGTGATATGCCGATCATGTTTGTAAATCTAAGCGGCGATTATGCCGGTTTGAAATTAAAGCAATACGCTGAAAAGCTGCAGGACAGAGTAGAGTTGCTCTCCGAAGTAAACAAAGCCGATATTATTGGTGCACCGGAAAGAGAATTTCAGATCAATGTTGATCCTGTAAAAATGGAACAAGCAATGTTGAGCTTTGATGACATTGCAAATGGAGTTGCATATGAAAATGTTGACATTAGCGGTGGCCAAATCGAAGTAGGTGAAATGAACAGAGCACTCAGGATGAAGGGTCAGATATCTTCGGCGAGAGAACTTGAGAATCTGATCATCAGAACACCAAGGTCAGGTTCTGTACACCTCCGGGATATCGCTACGATAAAAGATACAGTAAAGCAAACCGAAAGTTATGCCCGCTTAAACGGTAAAAACGTCGTTACGCTCAATATTGTAAAAAGAGCCGGAGAGAATTTGATTGACTGTGCTAATAAGGTCAAGGCCATCGTTGCAGAAATGAAAATCACTGAATTCCCCAAAGATTTGGAAGTAGTAGTGACTGCAGATCAAAGCAAGCAGGCAGCAACATCATTTCATGAACTTGTAAATACTATCATTATTGGATTTATACTTGTTCTGTTGATCCTGATGTTTTTTATGGGTGTGGTAAATGCGTTTTTTGTTGCGCTAAGTGTACCGTTGAGTGTATTTGTCGCATTCCTCTTTCTCCCCGCAGCAGACATAATTGTTGGGACGGATGTCACACTCAATTTTATCGTACTCTTTGCTTTGCTTTTTGGCTTAGGTATCATAGTAGATGATGCGATTGTTGTCATAGAAAATACACACCGCATATATGAAAATGGGAAAGTACCGATTGCCAAAGCTGCGAAAGCAGCGGCAGGGGAAGTATTCATTCCTGTTCTGGCTGGTACTGCAACCACCATTGCTCCATTTTTCCCTTTATTATTTTGGAAGGGCATTATCGGAAAATTTATGATTTATTTGCCCACCATGCTTATTTTCACCCTATTTGCATCTTTGATAGTGGCATTTATCATAAATCCTGTATTTGCCGTTTCCTTTATGAAAAAAGAAGGAAGGCAATATGAAGATAAAAAATCAGCTATATTCAGAAAATGGTATTGGTACGCTTTTATTGTAATAGCTTTTATGCTTCATGCAATGGGAAATCATGGCATGGGGAATTTACTCCTTTTCATGTCAATTATGGGTGTTATCAACAGATATTTGCTTAGGGATGCGATTCACTTCTTTCAGGAAAGGGTATTACCGGGCATGATGTCTGCTTATGAGAAATTACTTAGATTTTTGCTCAAAGGCTGGAGACCGGTTTACATGTTTGCATCTGTATTTCTGATGTTGATCATCTCACTTGGCTTGTTGATATTAAGTAAACCGAATTTTCCTTTTTTCCCAAGTGGACAACCAAATTTTATTTATGTATATTTAAAACTTCCTGTCGGTACCAATGCTGCCGAAACGAATAGAGTTTTGATGTCCCTTGAAGCTAAAGTATCAAAAGTCCTGGAGAAGCTGAATCCAGGGCAAAAAGGGTCTATAGTCGAAAGTATTATATCCAATGTCGCAGTCAATGCAGCAAATCCTTTGGATAATAATAAAAGTGCACAATCTAATCTGGGTAGGATTCAGGTTTCATTTGTAGAATTTGCCAAAAGGCCAAATACACCTACGGCTCCATACCTCGATACTATTCGTACAGCCCTGAAAGGTCTTCCAGGCACTCAAATTACAGTCGAACAGGAAGGTGGAGGCCCACCTACAGACCCACCCGTAAATATCGAAGTTGCCGGAGACAATTTTGAAAATAATGCTCGGGTGGCTACTGATCTTTACAATTTTCTGGATACAAACCGGGTTGAGGGCATTGACAATCTTGCTATGGATGTTGACTTAAAAAATCCCGAAGTGACTGTCATTGTTGATAAAGAACGTGCTGCTATTGAAGGGGTTAGTTCGGCTCAGGTAGGTTCAGCTCTTAGGACAGCTCTGTTTGGAAAAGAAGTCAGCAAAATCAAAGATGGTGAAGATGAGTATAAAATTCAACTCAAATACAATGATATGGTAAGGAATGATATAAATGAGCTGATAAACATGCGTCTAACATTCAGAGACTTTAATACAGGGCGAATCAAACAAGTGCCAATTAGTGCCATTTCTAAATTTGACTTTACAACGACTACCGGTGGCATCAAACGAAAAAACCTGAAAAGAACCATACAATTACAATCAAATATTACGGATCTTACTGCTATTGCACTTATAAATCAGGAGTTGGGTGAAAAAATTTCTGAATTCAAATCAATCTATCAGCTTCCTGATGGAGTCACAATCAGACAAAGCGGTGAGAGTGAGCAACAAGCCGAGACAAATGCGTTTCTTGGTACCGCACTTTTAATTTCCATTGGAATGATTTTTTTAATATTAGTATTGCAGTTTAATTCTTTGAGCAAGCCATTTATTGTTATTTCAGAAATATTATTTTCAGTGATAGGTGTTTTTCTTGGGTTTGCATTTACAGGTATGACGATGCCGACTATTATGGTTCTCGTGGGTATCATCGGACTTGCCGGAATTGTTATTAAAAATGGAATATTGCTAATTGAATTTACAGATGAACTCAGAGAAAGAGGCATGAAAACAAGGGAAGCAGCCATTCAGGCTGGTAAAATCAGGATCATCCCGGTTATGCTTACTGCTATTGCTACCATCTTAGGGTTATTTCCGTTGGCCATAGGTTTCAATATAGATTTTGAATCCATGTTTACACACCTTGATCCCAAAATTTTTATTGGTGGCGATTCAGTTGTATTCTGGGGACCCTTAGCCTGGACCATTATTTTCGGACTGATTTTCTCATTCTTTCTTACATTGATGGTAATACCAAGTATGTACATCATTTCAGAAAGACTCAGGAGGCCGATGACCAGTTTTTTTGGTACAAAATATATAGCATTACTTGGTTTTCTAGGTCCATTATTCTTCGTCTTACCAGGTTTCATGTATCTGGTTCGAAGGGTTACAGGCAGAAAAGCATGGCATGGTAACAGTAAAAATGATTAAAATTATAAAATCCCCGACCCAATTTGTATTCGGGGATTTTATTTTCAGTATAGTTGATCCAGTCTCATTTAAATACTACTAACTTAATATCTTTGTGGCCATGATTTCAATTCTTCATGAAACACAAATATTCGGACCTCTCTATATGTATGGTTGCTACCTCCAGGCTGATAATATCACCATCGAAGCAGCAGAAAATTATCAGAAGAGGACATTTAGAAATAGGTATGACCTCTTGACTACAAATGGTATGAAAACAATGAGTATTCCACTTAATAAAGGTAAAAATAGTCAACAACCCATTCGTGATGTGACCATTTCTTACCATGAAAACTGGGTGAATCAACATTTAAATACCATTCAATCTGCATACGGTAAGAGCCCTTTCTTTGAGTTTTATTTTCAAGATATCAAAACACTTTATGAAAAAAAACATACCTTTCTTTTTGACCTGAATCTGGATTGTCTGTTATATATGCTTAATAAACTTAAGTTGAGCAAATCCATATCTTTTGCTGAGTCATATGAAATTTACAAATCAAATACTTACATTTCTTGTAAAAATGATGCTAATGGTGTTTTTTCAGTAGTTAGGTATCCTCAGGTTTGGAATTCAAAATTTGATTTTATACCAAATCTAAGTATCTTAGACCTTTTATTTTGTATGGGACCAGAAGCAATTTCAATCCTGTCTAAAATAAATAAGTATAAATAAATATTGGGACGCTTAATAAATATATCAGATGCACAATTTTAACCAGGAACTAAATCATCAGATAGCCAAATTGGCCATTTCTGTTGATAAACTTATTGATGTTACCAAAGAAGTTGGACACGATAAGTTAGAAATTACGTTGGCCGAGTTAAGAAATCAATTAGAAGCGCCATTTACGTTTGTCATAGTTGGCGAAGTAAAAGCAGGAAAAAGCAGTTTTATCAATGCTCTTTTAGATACGGATAAAGAAATATGCAAAGTGGCTCCAATGCCCATGACTGACACAATACAGCAGATCATTTATGGTGAAGAAGAACATATTGAAATAATCAACCCATATTTAAAGAAAATTTATCAACCGGTAGATATTCTTAAAGAAATAGCCATAGTTGATACCCCGGGTACAAATACTATTGTGGCCCATCATCAGGAAATAACTGAGAAATTTATTCCCTATTCAGATCTGATTGTTTTTGTGTTTGAAGCAAAAAATCCATACCGGCAATCATCATGGGACTTCTTTAATTATATCAATGCTGAATGGCATAGGAAGATCATATTTGTGCTGCAGCAAAAGGATTTATTGCCGGAAGCTGATCTCAAAATCAACATAGACGGCGTGTTAAAACATGCCCATGAAAAAGGTATATCCGATCCTAAGGTGTTTGCAGTATCGGCAAAACTTGAGATAGAAAACTACCATGACATTTCAGGATTTAAGGAAATAAAAGCATATATCCAAAACAATATAATGGAAGGAAAAGCACCGATGCTAAAATTCCAAAATAATGTAAATACGTTGCTCACTATTTCAGAAAAACTTGATGAGTCTATGTCCACCAGGATCAGGCAATATGAAGTAGATGTAAAATTCAGAACCGAAATAAGAGAGTTGATTGATACCCAGCACAAGAAAACTGAAAAGCAAATTCAGTTTCTTACAGAAAGCCTACTTGATAGTTATGACAACATTACCAGGCAAAAACTGATTGATCTGGAAGCCGGTCTTTCTTTCATTAGTGTGGTAAAGCGCTCATTCAGCTCTATTTTTGGTAAAGAGTCAAGTCTGAAAGAATGGTTGACATCCCAGGCAAACGATTTCGAATTGAAATTAAATACATCCCTGCGAGATAAATTACAAAATGGAATAATTGATGTGGCAGAAAACATTCAGATAATGGGAAAACTGGTGGACAATAAATTGAGATATTCTGAAACAATATTGAAAAATAATGATGAGATATATGCTGATATAGCAGAGAGAAGGATTAATGTATTGAAAGATCTGCAACAAAGTTTCAATCAGTTTATGAATACTGCTGCCAATTTTTATGATGAAAGTATGGTCTCAGAATCCTCTAAAATGACACCGAATCTGGCAGCTGGCGGAGGCATGGCGATCGTAGGTGTGATACTTGCCGCCGTAGCTCAAGGGGCAGTGTTTGATATCACCGGTGGTGTACTGACAGCTGTTGGTGTGTTATTTGCTGGTGTTACACTCGGTCTAAACAGAAATAAAGTCATTAAAAAATTTGAAGAAGAAATAATAATCGGCCGATCCAAAATGCAGGAAGAAGTATCAGATAAATTGTCGGACTACACCCAACGGATCAAACAAAAAATTGAGTCAAATTTCTTCCAGTTTGATCAATTACTTGAAACAGAAGGATTAACACTCACAAGACTCCAAAAGGTTCAGAAGGAAGTACGCACTGAACTAATCCAAATGAAAGATTAACTATTTTGCTTGCTATATGTGTAAATCGCCAAAAGATTCAAAACCACACCATACAATGTGATAATTTTCAATTGAGGAAGGATATCTCTTAGTATTGCCCCCTTCATTAAAACCATTCTCATAACTTCTACCATATAAGTTACAGGATTAAGTGCAGCTACCTTCTGTGCCCAGCCCGGCATACTTTCAATGGGCGTGTATAAACCACTCAGCAGTATGAAAATAAGCATAAAAAAAAATGCAACCATCATCGCTTGTTGTTGCGTATTCGTAAAATTGGATAGTAATAATCCGAAACCCAGAATGGCTAACATATATATGGCGGTAAACAGGTATAGTACGCCAATGTTTGAGCCAGGAACTATGCCATGAACAATAAAACTAATAATTAATCCAATAGTTAATATTACAAAACCTAATAGCCAGAATGGCACAACCTTACCACCAATAAACTGATATTTTTTGATAGGAGACACATTGAGTTGTTCTATTGTGCCAATCTCTTTTTCTTTAACAATATTTAATGCAGACAGGAAACCTCCTACCATAGTTAATAATACCGCAAGTATCCCCGGCACCATGAAAAACTGATAATTGCTTAAAGGATTATAAAGGCTTGAATAAGTAACATCAATTATAGGTTCAGGATTAAAATCCGGCATCTGAAACCATTTTGCTCTGATATTTTGATTGAATTGCTGTATAATGCCTAATGTATAAGCAGCACCAAGATTACCTCTTGTTCCGTTTACCGCATTGACAGCTAAAAGCAAATCTGCTTTACTTTCTTTTATAAGTTCAGCTTCAAATCTGTTTGGGATCTCGACTATTAAGTCTGCTTTTTCGTCTTCAACCCATTTGAGCCCTTCTTTGAATGTATTGGTATAACCTGTTAATCTGAAATAAGTAGAATTTTCTATTTTGGAGATCAACTCCCTTGAATAGTCGGAATGGTCGTGATCTACAATGCCAATATTAATATTTTTCACCTCATAGTCAGCTGCAAATGGAAGTATTATCAATTGCATCATAGGCATAATAAATATTATTCTAATGATAGCCGGATCTCTGAATATTTGCCTGAATTCCTTTTTAAGAATAAAAATAAATGTTGTCATTCCAATCTTATTTTAAAATTCCTGTAGCTGATTATTATAAATACTGTGCCATAAACCAATAGGATGGATATTTCTTTAAGCACGGACTTAATCCCCATTCCTTTTATCATAATTCCGCTAATAGCATAATAGAACCATTTGGCAGGGACAATATTCGATATAACCTGAAGCGGTATTGGCATGTTTTCAATCGGAAACATAAAACCGCCAAACATGATGGTAGGCAACATCATCCCCATTAAAGAAATCATCATGGCTACCTGCTGTGAATTGGTAATTGAAGAGATGACAAGTCCGAGCGCCAAAGATGCTATAATAAATATTAAGCAAACCCCATACAGTAAAAATATATTCCCTCGAATAGGTACTTCCAGTAATGTAACACTTAGACCCAGAATGACAGTCACTATAAAAAGGCTAAGTGCCAGATAAGGTATAGCTTTTGAAAATATTACAATCAAAGGATTCATAGGTGATACGAGGAGCATTTCCATATTTCCAAGTTCTTTTTCTTTCACTATCGAAACAGAAGTCATCAAGGTACAGATGATCATCAACACCATGGCCATTACACCCGGAACAAAAGTGTATGCTCCTTTAAGTTGCGGATTGTACAACATTCTGGATTTTACTTCAATGGTATATGGCAATTCGATTTTTTCAAAGACCTGATTTCTAAAATCATTTATAATATTCCGGAGGTACAACTGAATAGTTGAAGCCAAATTCGGATTTGTACCATCTGTAATCAACTGAATAGATGCAGAATTAGAATGGCTCAATTTTGTGGAAAAATCAGCAGGAATTACCATGACTAAGTGAGCTGATCCTTTCCTCAAAACTTCATCGGCCTCATTAGGAATGTCTATACTACCAACTACATTGAAATATTTGCTGGCATGTACTTTTTCAGTCAATTGGAAACTAAAATTGTCTTTGGCCAAATCACACATGAATATTTTGGTATTCTTTACTTCGTTTGACAATGCAAATCCAAATAGCAAGATTTGTGCAATCGGCAAACCAAACAAGACCAAAAGTGTCTTTCTGTCTCTCAGTATATGATAAACTTCTTTACGTACAAAAGCTAAAAGTTGTTCCATAGCTAGTTTAATTATCGCTTCTTTGGGCTTGCCTTGCCAATCTGTAAAATACATCGTCCATAGAATCAGTTTTAAAACGGGATTTCAAGGCAAAAGGCTTATCCAATGCTTCTATTTTGCCATCTACCATGATAGCCACCCGCTCACAATACTCTGCTTCATCCATATAATGGGTAGTAATGAAAATAGTAATACCTTCTGCTGCAGCATCATAAATCATGTTCCAAAATTGCCTTCTTGTCACTGGATCCACCCCACCAGTTGGTTCGTCAAGAAAAACTATTTTGGGATGATGCATGATAGATATGGAAAAAGCAAGTTTTTGCTTCCACCCCAGAGGGAGTTCTTTTACCAATGAGTTACTTTCCTTCTCTATTTCCAGCTTACTCAATAATTCTTTAGTAGTACTTTTTATTTGAGATGAACTCATCCCATATAGACCTCCATAAAATTCAATATTCTCCCATACTTTCAGATCCTGATATAATGAGAATTTTTGACTCATGTAGCCAATATTCAACTTGATCTTTTCTGATTCAGAATAAATGTCAAACCCCGCAACGTAGGCTTTACCTGATGTCGGAATGCTCAAACCTGTGAGCATACGCATTGCTGTCGTTTTCCCCGCTCCATTTGCACCAAGGAAGCCGAATATTTCACCTTTATTCACCTCGAAACTTATCCCGTCCACTGCTTTGAAGTCTCCGAATTTCTTAGTAAGATTTTCTGTTACTATTGAATATTTATGTTCCATGCTCCATCATGTTTTTTTGGTTTTCATCAGATCAATAAAACAATCTTCAACAGTAGGTATGACATCTTTTATAAATATATCTGTCAAGCCTTTGGCAAGTAGGAACTCCTGGATATCGTTTTCACCAATAGTACCCTTAGTAGTTTTGACATGTAAGTATTCCCCAAAAGAATATGCGTCTAAAATTTCTTTCCAATGTGTCAGAGTTTTGCGACAATCATTCATTTGGTTACATTTTACCCCAAAAAGAGAATAATTGAATGATGCAGTTAATGCCGAAGGTTTGTTTTCAGATAATATGCTGCCATTTTGGATCAATGCAATTTTATCACAAAGTGATGCTTCATCCATATAAGGGGTAGATACAAAGATAGTTATACCTTCATTTTTCAATCTCTTAAGCATTTCCCAAAATTCTTTTCTGCTGACCACATCTACACCCGTTGTTGGTTCGTCTAGGAAGAGTACTTTGGGTTTGTGTATCAATGCACAACACAAAGCTAGTTTCTGCTTCATTCCTCCGGAAAGTGCACCAGCCCTTCTATTATTGAACGGTTCGAGCTGGACATAAATATCCTTGATTAATGCATAATTGACTTCAATTGTTGTATTAAAAATACTCGCATAGAATTCCAGATTCTCTCTTACTGAAAGATCCTGGTATAGTGAAAACCTACCTGGCATATAACCGAGTATTTTTCTCAATTTCTTATAGTCATCAACTACATTCATTCCGTCTATGACAGCAAATCCTTCGTCAGGGAGTAAGAGTGTTGTCAGAATCCTGAAAAGCGTGGTTTTCCCGGCTCCATCAGGGCCTATCAGACCGTAAAGCTGACCTTCATCTATATTCAGACTGATGTTGCTCAGTGCTGATACTTCACCCGCCTTGCCAAATGACTTGGAAATATGATTGACTTCTATCATTTATTATCTTCAGAAATATTAAAAGACACCTCTCCGTACATACCTATTTTTATTGAGCCATCGTTTTTTACTCCTATTTTGACGGCATATACCAGATTAGCCCTTTCTTCTTTAGTTTGAATAGTCTTAGGTGTAAATTCAGCTTTATCAGCTATCCAGGTGACTTTACCTGCAAATTTACTGTAACCGCCACTTCCATCATCAGTAAATACAGATACTTGCTGACCTAACTTTAATTTTGGTAACTGATCTCCTGTGATATATGCTCTAAACGACATTTCTGTAAGATCAGCAAGCTTAAATAAAGGTTTGCCCAAGGCAATAAATTCTCCTTCTTCTGCATACTTAGTCAGAATTGTGCCAGATTTAGGAGCGGCTATTTGAGTTTTTTTAAGCTGATCCCTGACCAATTCTACTTT
Organism: Saprospiraceae bacterium; assembly: GCA_016722285.1. GTDB lineage: Bacteria > Bacteroidota > Bacteroidia > Chitinophagales > Saprospiraceae > OLB9. Next base: position 181,849 of record JADKGI010000008.1, on the reverse strand, counting down.
TTTAACCATTGGAGCCACTTCACTATTTATTCCTCGATTCTGAATAGATATTTGCTCCTTCGTAGCATTAATTTGTGATTTAATGATAGATTTCTGCTGTAGAGCACTCTTGATTTGCTTATTAAGGATTGCTAATTTACCATTAATATCATCAACTTGTTGAGCTGTAGCAGCGTCGCCCGAAAATAGCTTTTGTATTCTTGATTGCTCCTTTTTAAGCACTTTTTCCTGTTCAACCAATGTTTCAATTTGACTCTCAGCCATACTTAGTTGTTGGATATAGACTTCGATTTGTGGCCCGGCATTATTTTGCTTTTGGCCAATAGCCCGGACAGCAGCTTCTGTCTGTTCCATTTGCAAAGCAAGGTTTGTGGTATCAATCAAGACAACAATTTCGCCTTCCTTCAATTCGTCTCCTTCATTATGCTTAAAAGATATGATTTTCCCGATTGCTTCAGATGAAACAATGATCTCAGTCGCTTCAAATGTTCCGGACGCATCATACTTAATGTCATTGTTCTGACAGGACAAATTAGCAATTAGAAGTATGATAATAAAAAAGATGGCTTCACGATTCATGTTTAAGTTTTGTTTTTTAAAATACCTGAAATAATATTCCATTGATAAATATTTTATAATATATTTAGAGATTTCCGCCCATTAGTTGGTACAAATAAGTTGATTTCAACCGCATAAGCTGGTGTAATTCTTTATTTATCATAGCTTCGTTTTCGTCATTTACCGATGATAAAAACTCGGAAGACGTCAAAGCACCTTGCTCCAACTTAATTTTGGCAATATTTTTTATCTCATTCCGCAATGCTAATATTTCAAAATCTATATTGAACTGTTCTTTATATTTATTTACTTCATTTTCCAAAGTAGTTAGCCTTATTTCTGTTTGTTGAGTATATGCCAGTCTTTTGGATTCAATCTTTTGCTTTTGCAGCACGCTTATTTCCTTGTCTTTGCTACTTGTATATAATTTATTTAAGTTCCATTGGAGCTTAAGTCCACCAATATAATATTCAGTAAATTCGTTCTTTAAAAAATTCAGGCCTGGCTTTCCATAGCCACCTTGTGCAAATAAGAGTAGTTTAGGTTTAGAAAATGCAAAATCCAATTTTGTTATTTGATCAATTTGATTGGTTTGCAAGATCAAGATCCTGAACATTGGCCTGATAGTGTAATTTGGAACATTGCTTTCACTTAGCTCAGGAGCCTCAAAAACAGTTGATTCATCATGATTCAAATTGGTTAAAAGATTCATGATAGAAATCTGATTCTTTTTAATATATCTGATTTCTGTTTCGACCTGACTAAGTGACAGAAGTTCTGCCTGCAGGTTTTTTAACTCCGATTTCAGGACCACCCCATTGGTCACAGCTACTTCTATTTTACTCAAAGAAGCGCTAATGTCTTCCTTTTTATGAGATATTATCTCCAAACGCAGCTTAGACTCAAGAATACCAAAAAATACATTTATTATTTGCTCTTTGACTTGTTCCATATCCAACATGACCTGAGCAGTTTCCAGATTATAATTCAGACCTGCAATATTTTTCTGAATACTTGTACTCCCGCCGTCATAAATCATTTGACTTGCATCCAATTGCATTTTGTATTGATCCCTACTCAGGCGGGGTATAGCAAAGCCCGGCAAACTGAGATCCAGACCTGTGGTTGCCGACTGATAAGTAGCCTGAGCTCCAAATGCTAACTGGGGTAAATTTTTACTACTCAGACTTTTGAGTTTTAGTTCCAATTCAGTTTGAGCAATTTTTGCTATCAAACCTGTAGGTGCTTGATCAACTGCATCTTTCAATGCCTGATTTAAAGAATAAACCGTTTGACCAGAAATGTCAGAAGTCAGCGCTGAAAGGTAAAAAATATATAAAAACAAAAATAATCTATACTGCATATAATTTATTTTTTAATAAATAAGTCATTAGTAATGAGAGCTGTAATAGTATCTTTTCTTCGATTAATAAAGCTTCTGTATTCTATCTCGTCCATATCTGACAAAAATCTGAATATTGGTTCGGCAATGATCGGATATACACAAAGTGCAATAATATTAAGGAGTAATTCCTGGGGATCTACTTTACGGATATTTCCTACACTAATTTCATTTTCGACTAAACTTTGAAATTCTGATCGTTTTATTTGTAATGGAATATTTCTAAAAGTTGCCTCCAGTAAGGCAGGGTTTTTCCTTACTTCCATCAGCACAAATAAAGGAAGGGTTGGGAATTCAGAAAAAATGGAAATCTGGGACTCAACAAATTTGCTGATACGTTGATGAAAGCTTAATTCACCATGAACAAATAAATCTAAAGCACTGAACACTTTTGTGGCCTTCTCCTCAAAAATTACTTGAAACAGTTGCTGTTTATTTTTGAAATAATAGTGCAACATAGCTTTATTTATATTTGCTTCATCCGCAATATCCTGCATACGAGCACCTTCAAGACCTTTCATGGTGAATACTTTGGCAGCTGCGGCCTTTATTCTTTCCTGAGTTGACACTTCTGACATGCTAAACGCTTTAACCAACCAGATGATTTAACCAAATGGTTAGGCAAAAGTAATTATTTAATAGTATCGATGTGCATTTTAGTAATTTTATTTTCTCCTTTTATGATTATACCTATAAAAAACGCAGAAAAACAACGAACCGGCGCTTGATTATGGACGATTTATAATCTTAAAAGTAGTCCTCCTATTTACTTGATGTTGATTTTCAGTACATTTTTCGCACTCGCAGTTTTCTATAAGCAAAGATTTGCCGTAACCGACAGCAACCAGTCTTTTCTCATCAATGCCTTTCGAAATCAGATAATCGACTACAGATTGAGCTCTTTTTTGTGATAGAATCATATTATAATCTTCCAGTCCTCGGCAGTCTGTGTGACTTGAAAGTTGTATGTTAATGCGAGGATTATCATTCAATATGGTTGTCAATTGATTTAGTGTAGGTACAGCTTCAGGTTTAATATCCCATTTATCGTAGTCATAGTAAATATTTTTAAGGTTGATTTCTTTATTTTCATATATTTTTTCCAATACCAATTCAACATTTATAGTTTTGGTGGTTTCATCACCTTCCCACTTGAGTGATCTAGTATCAATACTAGCAGAAGAGCTCAGATAATTTTGCTTAGCCGCAGTAACTTTAATTTGCCTGCCTTCAGGAACTGAACAATAATAAAATCCGTTTTCGTTCGTATATCCTTCTGCAATTTTAATATTTGATTCATCTATAAGCCTCATAGCCGTTGAAGGCAATGTGGCCTTACCCTTAATTTCAGAATTTGGGTCTCATGATATCAAAAATTCAGGCGTAAACGATCTTACAGATACAAAAATACTTCTGACAAGAGGAGATGTCTCTGTCGTGGGAATTGTGTCAACCGGCACCTTTGTGATGACAGATATAAGTTTCCCAAATTTATAAATACCATCTTTTCCCGAACCGGATCTATTCGATGTAAAGTAACCTTGCTCTGCAATCCCAGATCTTGTTTTGGCCTTATAGTCCACCATATATGAAAAATCATCACCCCCTGAATTTATACCATATCCCAAATTATAAGGAGGGGCCCAGGTAAAATCTTTTCTTAGATATGTTTTAAAAATGTCATAACCTCCAAAGCCTGGAAGGTAATCTGATGAAAAATATAAAGTATCCCCATCACCTGTTGGAAATTTCTCATTTCCTTGAGTATTAATCGATGAAGGCAATTTCTCAGGAGCTGACCAGGTGCCATCTGCTAATAACTCAGCATAATATAAGTCTGTTTTACCGCCAGGCTCTTCAATATCAGATACAAAAACCAATATACTGTCATTTTCTACTAGTGTTGGCTGGCCATATGTAAATTTATCATCGACAAAAGGCAAGACTTTTGGTTCTTCCCAAACTTCATTTAACCTTCTTGAAAACATAACCTTGCATCGGTCATCTCCGGTCCCGAAAGAGAAACATCTGGTAAAATACATTCTTTCATTATCTTTTGAAAACCAAGGAGTCCCGTCATTATTTTCAGAATTAAGTGCGGAGTCAAATTTTTTAACTTCTGATCCATTCTTTTGAATAATAAAAATATCGCTAAATTTTTCGCCTGTCCAGTTGTATATTTGCTTTCCGGTGGACTCACTTCGTTCAGAAGTAAACACTAAAAAATCATCCTCATAAATGACCGGACTATAATCTGAGACAGAAGAATTTTCAAACAATTTTTCAATTCTGTATTCTGATTTTTTTTGCTTATTTTGTATAGCTTGACGGCATAATAAAATTTCCCGATCGAATTCCTGATTCCTTCCAGTTGAAGTTTTGAGTAACTGATACGCAGAAATGGCTGCTTCATAGTTTTCAAGAACTCGGGAAACATTCGCAAAATTGCCAAGTGCCTCTGCCCCATAATCATGCTTTATAGCTTTCTCAAACCACTCAACAGATTGAGTATATTCCTGCAGTTTATAGTAAGATTGTCCTAATAAATATGCTTTTCTTCCCTTAGTTGCTTCGTTTCTGGCATCAGGATACTCATTCTCCAGAAAAACTACAGCTACAGCATATTGCTTTCTTTCGTATGCCATTTCGCCATCTTTAATCTTTTTAGAAAATGAACAGGACAAAAGAGTAATAAGTATGACAGATATTAAGAACTTTAAGTACATATTATTGTGGTGTAAAGATACCCACAATTATAATAAATTTTGAAGACAATAGTTCGAGATATAGTAATAATAACTTGAACTTTAAATTGAAAAACATCAAATAATATCCAATGTTAATCCTATCATATCACCAAGAGCAGTCTCTCTGTCTATGTGATCCATACTTTCACCGGTTACAAGGGAATCAGAAATGGTGCATATAGTAAGTGCAGATGCATTTAGAAGTGTTGCTGTCAGGAATAAAGCATAGGCTTCCATTTCAAGACAAGCAACTCCCATTTTTGCCCATTTTTTCCAACTGCCCTTTTCAAAATCGTAGAATGTGTCTGAGCTCATAATATTGCCTATATGGTGATTAAGATTGAGTTCTTCTGCTCTTTGAACTGCTTTGCTCAATAATTTATAATCAGATATGGCCGATATTTCCCCTCTGACTTTAAACTGTTTACTGAAATTTGAATTTGTAGATGCGGCTTGTGCTATTACTATATCTTTGATCTTTATATTCTCCTGAATGGAGCCCGCAGAACCAACTCTGATCAACTTTTTTTACATTATAAAATTTGATCAATTCGTATGAGTAAATTCCTATAGATGGCATTCCCATACCTGATCCCATTACTGAAATTCTTTTCCCTTTGTAGGTTCCGGTAAATCCAAGCATATTGCGGACCCGATTGAACTGAAATACATCAGACAAAAAATTATCTGCAATAAACTTAGCCCTAAGAGGGTCTCCAGGTAGAAGTATTGATTCTGCTATTTCCCCTTCTTTGGCTTCTATGTGTGGTGTTGCCATAACTTATTTTTGCCGAACATTTTAAGTGTCGGCACATGATGCATTGTACATACAAAATCATGCCATTTTGTTTATCTTTTGGCATTTTCATGTTATATGCCATAGCTTCCCGGTTGAAAAGCTTCAGTTCTTTTAGGGAAGTTTGATTTGATTGGGATGAAAAATATTTTACTAATTTCTTTATTGAATGAAAGCTTTAATATTGAATTATACCTTATACTACACAAGTAATTTGCTTACTTCGCTTTGTGACAAAATAGTAATTTCAGATCAATTGAAGCAGAAAAAAATGCCCCATTTTCATGTCATATCGCCACGGCATTCTTCCATATTAGAGCAATTAAGTGTGGTACATTTCGTTAATATCTTTATTAGGCTTATCATTTATAATTTTAAGCCTGATAAAGATTCTGAGCTACTGATACTTCAAACGGATTGTTTTTCTAATATAATTCATTATGGACAAATATTGAAGGAAAATCTGAATCAATCATGGTTAACTCAAAAGTGAAAGTCTATATACTACCAACTTAAACACTTTTAATCAAAACATTATCAGTTTAAAATCCGTCTTATTTGTATAAAACTCATTTTATGAAAAAAAATTATTGAAACGATTAGGTCTATTCCTTTTGACATTGATTTTCGGAATTGTTTTAGCCGGCATACTTCTTCCTGTATTTTATAAAGAAGAACTATTGAATGCACTGAAAGAAATAGCGAACGAAAAATTAACAGCGACGGTTGATTTTAAAGACGCCAGTTTATCTTTTTTCAGATCATTCCCTGATATTGAGATATCGATTGATAGTTTGTCTGTCATGGGGCGAGATACATTTGACGGTATCATACTTTATAAGGCTCCACAGACTTCCATTTCTTTTAATTTCACATCTCTAATCGGTAAAAACCGCATACCCGAAATAAACAATATCACGGCAACAAAGCCTGAAATTAATATAGTAATACTTGACACTATCCATGCTAACTATCTCATTACCAATAATACAGCTCAGGATAGCGCAGCATACCAGCTAATGTTGGAGTCTTATAAGATTTCTGGTGGAAAGCTGACTTATCAGGACAATACATTAAATCTTTTATGGTTGCTGATAATGTCAACCACAGTGGGAATGGTGATTTTACACAAGACATATTTAATCTGGATACTGATACAGAAATAAAAGATCTTTATTTAAAATACAGTGGCACAGAATATCTAAAACACGCATCTGCATCATTAAAATCAAAAATCAATGTTAATTTTCCTGAGCAAAAGTACACATTACTTGACAATATATTGAAAATTAATGATTTAGATATAAAGGGTGATGGGTATGTGCAATTTAAAGAAGAAGGGATTTTGAATGATTTTAGTTTCAAAACTGAATCAGAGTCCTTTAAATCATTAATTTCTATTTTGCCAAATGCTTATACAAAAGATTTTAATAATGTAAAGTCATCTGGAAGTGCATCATTTTCCGGCAATATCAAAGGTATCTACAATTCAGAGATGAACATGATGCCGGCATTTGATCTTTCAATAATAATAAAAGATGGTAATATTAAATATCCTTCTTTCCCGCAGGAAATAAAAAACGTCAATGGAAATATTGAAATCAAGGCAACCAGACCTGATTATAGAGATATGACCCTCAAAATACCTGAATTTAAAGCTCTGATAGGAAATGATCCGATAGAAGGAAATCTGTTTGTAACCAATATGGTAGAAAATCAAAATATGTCAGGTAAGCTAAAAGGAAGGTTAAATTTGAAAAATTTCAAAGAGGCTTATCCTATTCCTGATATAGAGGAGCTGTCAGGTACAATAAATTGCGATTTAACTTTTCAGGCAAAGATGAGTGATATCAATAATGAAAATTATAATGCTATAAAGTTTGAAGGTCAGGGCGATGGTAATTCAATCAAATACAGGTCTAAAGGTATGCCACTCATTGTATTACAAACATCTCACTTAAGTGTAGCCCCTGACAAGCTGATATTCTCAGCAGAACTAATGAAAATGGGCAAAAGTGATGTCAACCTTGACATATTTATAAAAAATCCGCTTGCTTTGTTCTCAACTGAAAAATCAATGCAGCTGGTTATTAATGCGAAATCGAATACTTTGGATCTGAATGAATGGATGACAGATACTGCTGCACCATCAGAAAAAACAAAGATGCCATATTCTTTTGATGAAGATCTGTTGAAAAATTCAGGAATAACACTTAATATAAAAGCCGGATCAGTCGATTTTCATGATAAAACCATCGAGAATATGGCTATTGAAGGTACTTTATCTGCAAATGCTTTAAATATAAGCAACTTATCTGCCAAAATAAATGAGAGTGATCTGAAAATGTATGGCACTGTTGTCAATGCATATGATTATCTTTTTAATAAAGGAATACTGGACGGAAACATCAATCTATCTTCACATCATTTTAATGCTAATCAATTTTTATCGAATGCTTCTTCCGATACTAAAGAGCCAATCTCAGTAATTGCAGTTCCGGATCGGTTGCGGTTAAATATCAAAGCTCAAATTGATGATTTGATATATACTAATCTTAACCTCAAAGATTTCAGCGGCACTCTGGAAGTCAAAAACAATGAGGTGGCACTACGAAATCTGGAGACTAATACACTGGGTGGCAAATTGGCTTTTGAAGGAATATATAATACATCTGATTTAGCCAAGCCGGATTTTAGCGTAAAACTTGACTTAAGTAAAATAAAGTTTGTTGAAGCATTCAGTAAGATTGATATGTTTAAAAAAGCGGCCCCGATAGCTGAATATATAGATGGCATTTTTAATTCAACCCTAGTAATGAAAGGTAAACTTGGGCATAATATGATGCCGGAATTGGGATCTCTTGATGCATCAGGATTATTAGAAACGCTTAGCGGAAGCCTTAAGGGATTCAATCCAATGGCTGAATTGGCAAATAAATTAGGTGTAAAAGAACTAAATGATATAAATCTGACAAATTCAAAAAACTGGTTTGATATCGTTCAGGGATTTGTCGAATTGAAGGCTTATAACCACACTTTTAAAGGTATTGACCTTACAATATCAGGTAAGCACGGATTTGGTAAAGAAATGGATTATAATTTGGATTTGATTATACCCAGAGAGATAATGAAAAATAACAAAGTTACATCCGCAGTTGAAACGGGCTTGAGTGCCATTGAAAAAGAAGCTTCAAGATTAGGAATAAACATTAATCAGGGGCCAAATATTTTTTTGAATGTCAAAATGACCGGGACAATCAAAAAACCCAATTTCAAAATAACCCCCAAAAATTCTGCAGGAGAATCCATCATTTCAAGTACAGAATCAAAAATTAATAATGCTATAAGTACAGCAGAAGACAGCATAAAATCAGAATTAAACAATAAAGTAGCTGAATTGAAAGATTCGATATTGAAAAGAGGAGACGAAGAGTTGGATAAAATAAAATCACAAGCCGAAGTAATTGCTGACAAAATGATTGATTCAGTCAAAACTAAAGTAAAAGATGAATTAGGAGATAAATTAGACTCATTGACAAAAGGCGTTATTTCTGATTCATTAAAGCAAAAAGCTAAAGATGTACTGAATAAGAAAACTACTGATGATGTCGATAAAATTAAAGAAAAGCTTAAGGATTTTAATCCATTCAAGAAGAAAGGAAATGGTTAAATTGCTTGAAAAAGCAAAACTTCATTACAAATTAAAAAAATATCACATAAAATCCTGCGATTTATGAAATTTAAATCGGGAATTATTACCTTTGCGCAAATTTTTTAAAAACTAGTTAATATGGCACAAAGAAAAGGTAAGCCTTCGGTTGCTTCTGATGAAATCGTAGATGTGGTAGAAGTAAAAGGAAGCCAAATTTCAGCAAAGAATTTTTTAGATAATAATCAGAAACTAATATCTTATGTAATATTGGGTATTGCCATTTTGGCAGCATTCTATTTTGCTTATAAGTACTTATATATTGGCCCCAGAGAAAAAGACGCTTTAAACTCAATGTATAAAGCTGAAGAAGTGTTTGCAAAAGACTCTTTTGCTTTGGCTTTGGAAAATCCAGGCGGCGGATTTGATGGATTTCTTGGTATTATTGATAATTATAGTGGCACAAAAGCGGCTAACCTTGCCCACTATTATGCAGGAATATCTTACCTGAATTTGGGTAAATATGAAGATGCTTTGTCTTATCTGGAAGATTATAGTGCAAAAGATGATGTTACATCTATTATGAAATTGGGGGCACTGGGTGACGCACATGCAGAATTGGGAGATAAGGATAAAGCTTTGGATTACTATAAAGATGCGGCAAATAAGAGTGAGAATGACTTACTTGCACCATATTATCTGCACAAGCTTGCTTTATTGTATTATTCTCAGGGAAAGACCAAAGAAGCTACAGAGCAACTTCAAAAAATAAAGTCCAAATACCCGAATTCAAATGAATTTAAGGATGCCGAAAAATTATTAGCCAGATTAGGCCAATAATTAATTTTCGACGCGATAAACTTAAAAGGCAGAATTTACGTTTAAATTCTGCCTTTTTTTTTATCAAAAATGAATTAATTTGTATGCCTGCCAAAAAGAAAAACCTGTCAGAATCATCAGGTTTAGAATCAATAAATCTAAACAAGTCCAAAATTGCCATCATTACTTCCGAATGGAATAGTGATATCACATCTTCTATGAAAGATGCCTGCTTTAAGGAATTAATTAAATATGGGTGTGAAGAAAACGATATCACATCTGTTGCAGTTCCTGGTGCATTTGAACTTCCATCCGCTGCAAAAATGCTCCTATCTAATAAGAAACTGGATGCAATCATATGCATAGGTTGTATCATAAAAGGTGAATCTAAACATGATGAATATATAAGTAATGCGGTGGCAACTGGTCTTATGAATCTAAGTTTAGTATCCGGAAAACCAATAATTTTTGGAGTACTTACCCCTAATGATATGCAGCAGGCTATAGACAGATCAGGAGGGAAGCATGGTAACAAAGGTGTAGAAGCCGCACATACTGCCATCAAAATGATTCATCTGGCAGAGAATATAAAATCTGGGGACAATAAAAAGATTGGATTTTAAATTAAAATACTTATCTCCATGAAATTACATATCATCGAAACCGGCAAGTTCAAATTAGACGGCGGTGCTATGTTTGGCGTTGTACCAAAACGTATGTGGAATAAGATGTGTCCGGCAGATGAAGAAAATCTGTGCACATGGCAAATGAGATGCCTGTTGATAGAAGATGGTTTGCAAAAAATTCTGATAGATACTGGTGTTGGCACAAAACAGGATGAAAAATTCAGAAGGCATTTTTACCCTCATGATGATCAGGATTTTGACACGGCTTTAGCTCAAATTAATCTGAAACCATCAGACATCACGGATGTATTGATTACGCATTTTCATTTTGATCACGTTGGCGGCGCCTTAGCATTTGATAAAGATGACAATATTGTGCCGGTATTTCCCAATGCAACATATTGGACAAATGAGATTCATTATAAATGGGCTTACTCTCCAAATGCAAGAGAAGCAGCTTCTTTTCTCAGAGAAAATTTTGTTCCTCTAAAAGATATGGGCATTATGAAATTTATTGATGTCGAAGAAGGAGTTAGATTTTCGGAAAACATTTCATTAAGCTTTGTGAATGGACACACAGAAGCAATGATGATACCTTACATCAGCCTGCCATCGGGCAATACTTTGATATATTGTGCTGATCTGGTACCATCGCATCATCACATTCAACTACCTTATGTCATGGCTTATGATATGAAACCAATGGAAAGTATGAAAGAAAAGCAAATACTGCATGAAAAAGCTTTGAACAATAATCACTTTCTGTTTTTCGAACATGACCTTGATGTAGCTTGCGGTAATATTGTAAAAAATGAATCCGGACGTGTTATTTTTGGAAATAGGATTGATTTGAAAAGTATCCTTTGAAGTAGCTCAGATAATGGCTTATATCAAGTTCATTTTTGATTCTGATTGCAATAATATTTTTCGAAATAATAATTAATTATATATTTGCCGTTCTATAGTTGAAAATGTAATAAATATTTTGAAAACTAGCTTACAATATAAAGGTATATTATGCACCCTACTAATGTAAATGACCCTGAATACTATCATAAAGTAGTCGATTGTCAATATGCGTGTCCTGCTCATACTCCTGTACCGCAATATATCAGACTAATCGCAGCCGGCAAATACACGGAGGCGTATATGATAAATTGGGAGTCAAATGTTTTCCCGGGAGTACTGGGAAGAACATGTGATCGTCCATGCGAACCAGCATGCAGGAGAGGGAGGGTTGAAGAAGAGCCCGTTGCTATTTGCAGGCTAAAAAGAGTAGCTGCAGATTTTAAAGATGATATTACGCATTTGCTGCCAGATATTCCAAAAATTAAAAACGGAAAAAAAATAGCATTAATTGGGGGTGGTCCGGCAGCACTTTCAGTAGCCAGAGATTTGGCACCTTTGGGATATGAACTGCATATTTATGATGATCAGAAGAAAGGGGGCGGAATGATGCGAAGCCAGATACCCGCATTTAGACTTCCTGAAGAAGTACTGGATCAGGAAGTCAATTATATCCTCGACATGGATATTGTTACTCACTTTAATACATATGTAACAAGTTTAACAGATATATTAAAAAAAGGATATGATTCAGTGTTTGTTGGTACAGGTGCACCAAGAGGCAAAGATCTGGTATTGCCTGGACGGGAAGAAGGAAAATTGAATATTCATGTAGGCATTGATTGGTTAGCAAGTGTTGCCTTTGAACATACCCATAAAATTGGCAAAAAAGTAATAGTATTAGGAGGTGGTAACACTGCAATGGATTGTTGCCGTACTTCCAGAAGGCTCGGTGGAGAGGATGTTAAAGTGATAGTCCGAAGCCCATTTGTTGAAATGAAAGCTTCGCCTTGGGAAAAGAAGATGCCATGCATGAAGATATTCCCATTCTTGAAAATCATGTACCAAAAAGATTTGCTATTGAAAATGGGAAATTGACAGGGATGTATTTTGAAAAGTCAATGCTCATTGGGAAAATGGTAAGCGAAGATTAATCCCGACAGGTGAACCAGAGGCTTTTTATCCGGCAGACGACGTGATTATTGCAATCGGACAAGAAAATAGATTTGAATGGATTGAACGAAATTTAGGAATAGAATTTGATCAGTGGGATATGCCGGTAATTGATGAAAAAACTTTTTGTTCCACCAGAGAAGGAGTGTTTTTTGGAGGGGATGCTGCATTTGGGCCAAAAAATGTAATAACTGCTGTAGCGCATGGGCATCAAGCGGCAATATCCATAGATTTATATTGTCAGAATGAAGATATAAAAGACAGACCTAACCCTGATATTAAGCTATTTAGTACCAAGATGGGAATCCATGAATGGAGTTATGATAGTGATGTTACTACAGATATAAGGTATATCGTCCCACAGGCAAATAAAAAGGATACTCTCCGAAATAGAAAAAAAGAAGTGGAACTGGGTTTTGACTTACAAACGGCGTTTAAGGAAGCGCAAAGGTGTCTCAACTGTGATGTTCAAACAGAATTTACCGAAAATAAATGTATTGAATGCGATGCCTGTATGGATATATGCCCAACCAGCTGTATTTCATTTATTAAAAATGAAGATTCGGAAGATACATTGAGAATGAAACTCTTGGTGCCGGCTATCAACAAAGAACAGGACATTTTAGTGTCCGATATCTTAAAGACCGGCCGAGTCATGGTAAAAGATGAAGACATGTGCCTTCATTGCGGATTGTGTGCTGAACGGTGCCCAACCGCAGCGTGGGATATGAAACAGTTTTTTTATAATACTGCTAAAGCAGGTCACATTTGTTATGTATGAGTGGAGTAAATGATTTTGTTGTAAGGTTTGCAAATGTAAATGGTACAGGATCAGCAAGCGCCAATTACCTCTTTGCAAAATCAATTTTTAGAATGGGGGTGCCGGTATCGGCCAAAAATATTTTTCCCTCAAATATTCAGGGACTACCGACATGGTATGAAGTCAGGGTAAGTGAAAAAGGATATCTGGGTAGGAAAGAAGGTATTGATTTAATGGTAAGTGTCAATCCCCAAAGTATTAAAAAAGATATATCGAGTGTAAAAACAGGTGGATATTTTCTTTACGACTCAACTAAGAAGCTCCATGATGAATTTTTAAGAGAAGATATTCATATGATTGGTGTGCCATTAATGGAGATTTGCAACCGGGAATTCATTGATCCGAGGCAAAAACAGCTTTTTAAGAATATTGTGTATGTCGGGGCAATCGCAAAATTGCTGAATATTGATGTTACAGTGATTTCAGATTTATTTGCTGATCAGTTCAAAGGCAAAGAAAAGCTTATAGCTCCTAATATGAAAGCTTTAGGCTTAGGCAGTGATTATATCAGAGATAATTATAATTTTCCGCTGGAGTTCAGAGTAGAAAGAAGAAATCTGGTTGGCGATGCTATTATGATTGATGGAAATGCGGCTGCTGGACTTGGAGCGGTATATGGCGGAGCTTCAGTCGTAGCATGGTATCCAATCACCCCGTCAACTTCTCTCGTCAGCTCCTTTGAAGATTATGCCAGAAAACTGAGAATTGATCCGATAACAGGTAAAAATAATTTTTCTATTGTACAGGCCGAGGATGAACTGTCAGCAATTGGCATGGCAATCGGAGCCAATTGGAATGGTGCCAGGTCATTTACTGCAACCAGTGGTCCCGGACTCTCTCTCATGAGTGAATTTCTTGGATTAGCCTACTATGCGGAGATTCCAGTCGTCCTTGTTGATGTCCAAAGAGCAGGTCCTTCTACAGGTATGCCCACCAGATCCCAACAATCTGACTTAATCTCAGCTGCATATGCTTCACATGGAGACACCAAGCATGTGCTGCTTATACCATCAACTCCTACAGAATGCTTCCAGATGATGACAGATTCATTCTACTATGCTGAACAATTGCAAACTCCCGTCATCATGATGACTGATCTTGATTTAGGAATGAATGAGCACATGACAGAGCCTTTTAAGTGGGATGATAATAGAAAATATAAAAGAGGTAAAGTCTTAAGTGAAGGCGATTTAGAAGTCATAAAAGATTGGGGACGATACAAAGACATAGATGATGATGGAATACCATACAGAACACTCCCGGCTACGCACCCATCAAAAGGCTCTTATTTTACCAGAGGTAGTTCACATGATGAATATGCTGCTTATTCCGAAGATTCTGCTACTTATGTTCGCATTATGGACAGACTGGTGAAGAAATTGGAAACCGCAAAAAAACTAATTCCTGGCCCTGACTTTTATAACACCACCGATCTTTCCGAAACGGGATTGATATATTTTGGTACTTCAAAACATGCCACTGAAGAAGCCATTGACATTCTTAAACTTGAAGGTGAAACGGTCGATGCCATGCGTATAAAATCTTTCCCTTTTAATAACAGAGTTAAGGAATTTATAGATTCGCACAAAAAGAATATTTGTAATTGAGCAAAACAGAGATGCCCAAATGAGGTCTCTTTTGATCAATGAATTAGAAATAAGTCCAAAGAAGCTTTTGAAAATACTAAATTACGATGGTACGCCAATAACTGCTGATCTTATTTTGAAACAAATTCATCAGCAATCTTTTCAACCTTCAAACTAAACATAGTCATGTCATATATCAAACCAAAATTTGCGCACCCAAGACTTCCAAAAAATCCTCTTGGATATACTCGCAAAGATTATGAAGGTTCTATTTCTACCCTCTGTGCAGGATGTGGTCATGATTCTATAAGTGCATCTATTGTTGATGCTTGTTTTGAGCTGAATATTGAACCACATAAAGTGGCAAAAATGTCCGGCATAGGATGTTCTTCAAAAACACCTGCTTATTTTCTTAGCAATTCTCACGGTTTTAATGCTGTGCATGGTCGTATGCCATCTGTCACAACCGGAGCAAATCTAGGAAACCGATCAATGGTTTATCTCGGGGTATCGGGAGATGGAGACACAGCTTCAATCGGCATGGGGCAATTTACTCATGTCATTCGCAGAAATGTGAATATGACCTATATTGTCATGAATAATGGTTGCTATGGACTCACTAAGGGCCAGGATTCTGCCACCGCGGACTATGGATCAGTATCCAAGTCGGGACATAAGAATACATTTGAGGGAATTGACCTGTGTTTACTTGCCATTGAGTTGGGTGCCACATTTGTAGCTCAAAGTTTTAGTGGAGATAAATCTCAACTAATACCCATCATCAAAGCTGCTTTGTCACATTCAGGCTTTTCATTTATAAATGTTATTTCGCCTTGTGTAACATTCAATAATAATCAAGGTTCGACCAAGTCGTATGATTATGTCAGGGAACACAATGAAGCTCTATCCACACTTGATTTTGTGCCCATAAAAGAAGAAATTACCACAACATATGACCACAAGGAGATTAAATTGGTAGAAATGCATGACGGATCTTTGATCCGGCTTAATAAAATATCACCTGAGTGGGACCCTGAAGACAAATTGTCTATTATTTCAGCCATCCATAAATCAAAATCCAGGGAGGAAATTTTGACAGGACTTCTTTATA
The DNA here is from genome assembly GCA_016722285.1 of Saprospiraceae bacterium. Taxonomy (GTDB): domain Bacteria; phylum Bacteroidota; class Bacteroidia; order Chitinophagales; family Saprospiraceae; genus OLB9. The sequence goes on along the minus strand of JADKGI010000008.1, from coordinate 165,716 downwards.
TTGATAATGAAAGCATAGAACTAAACGAACTCATTAATACCACAAATACACCCCTTAACAAATTAGTTGAAAAACAACTTTGCCCCGGAAGTGAAATCCTTGAAAGTATAAATAATGATTTGAGGTAGTTCACTTTATCATTAGCAGATGTGAAAAAGGTCATTTTTATAACGGGAGTTTCATGTACCGGCAAAACATCTGTCGGAAAAGGCCTGACAATAAAAATGGGACTATTATTTTTTGATGGTAATGATTTTCATTCATCCTCGAATATTAAAAAAATGGCATCCTGCATCTCTTTGACCCATAAAGATAGGTTACCTGGCTTAGAAAAATTAAACCTGATATTAAAATCGCTCATGATAACCTTCATTTAGCATATACTATCGGCAGGATATTGAGAATAGACATAAAAAAGTACCTGAATGATATTATATCTATTCCCTTTATTCAAGACTACATTTTAGAAAATATAAAAAATTTCTGTTCTTTAACTTCCAGACTGGCATTAAGCAACCATTCATACATTACCCTGACTTCATCGTTAGATTATTTTAAATACCTGATTACACGAAGATCACCTTCTAATTTACGACAAGACCAAAGAGATTATTTCGGTGCCCATACATACCAACTTGATGAAGATCCCACTGGGAAGCACTATTATACAAAATGGAACCAATTATGATTCCATTTTTGAAAATATAAAATTTCAATTATTGCCTAATCATTTAAATTTTTCTTCATGAATTCTATACTATTAATTGCAGTTTTTGGTGGTATAGTTATTCTTTTATTTCTGATTTTAAAATTAAAACTTCCGGCATTTCTCTCTTTGTTGATTACAAGCATCATAACCGCTTTGATAGCTGGAATGGAGCCAGGACTCATCATGGATACCATCAAGAATGGAATGGCATCTACACTTGGATTTGTTGCCACTGTTGTCGGTTTGGGAGGCATTTTTGGTGGTATCCTTGAGCATACCGGCGGAGCAACAACCCTGGCTAACTGGATCATTTCTAAAACAGGAATAAAAAATGCTGCACTAGCTATGATGTTCACAGGGTTTCTTGTCTCAATACCTGTCTTTTTTGACGTGGGATTTATTATTCTATTTCCTATCATAACAGCTTTGCACCATAAGACTGGTAAAGCGATAATTCATTATGCTGTACCTTTGCTGGCAGGCCTGGGTGTATCACATGCATTTATACCACCTACTCCGGGCCCTTTAGCGGTAGCTGAGAGAATAGGGGCGCCCTTAGGATATATCATTATTGTTGGTATCCTGATTGGAATTCCGGCCGCATACTTAAGTGGGATAGTCTATGGTAAATATTTGGGCAACAGACTGATTATAAATATTCCGGAAAACACTGACCTTCACCAAACATTGGATAAAAATCCCGATATAAATAAAGTATTACCCCTGCTACTACTTCCAATTATTTTAATCATTATCAATACTTTATTGAATACCAAAATTATTACTTTAGGAAATGTATATGTAAGTGATCTCGCTGAAATGTTTTGTCATCCGTTTTCAGCCCTGATCATAGCCAATGTTCTTGCATGGTATGTTTTAGGAAGAAATTCTGGCCTTTCAAATGAAAAACTTACTGAAATAACCACTAAATCCCTTTATCCTGCCGGAATAATCATATTAGTTACGGGAGCAGGAGGTGTTTTTAAGCAGGTTCTGATAGATACAGGAGCCGGCAAAATGATTGCCGAATCAATGCAGGAGGCGGGCCTGAGTATTATTGTTTTTGCTTTTATTGCTTCATTGCTCATCAGAGTTTTGCAGGGCTCGGCCACCGTAGCTATGATTACAGGAGCAGGACTTGTTGCTCCTTTATTAACATCGTATCATCTTAATGATATACAACTTGCAGCCATAGTGATTTGCATAGCCTCAGGTGCAACAGCAGCTTCACATCTCAACGATAGTGGTTTCTGGCTGGTCAAACAATATCTGACCTTATCTGAAAAAGATGGAATGCGAACCTGGACCATTGCCTCCAGCATTATAGGCATTACCGGTTTTATTTTGTCTTATGTTGTTTTCTACCTTTTTAATTGAATAAATATATTATAAAAATCTACTTTTCTGTTTCTTTTTTAAACCCTGCACATTAGAAAAAAATGACGATACATCAACAATTATGCTACTATTTATTTTAAATGAAATTATCGATTCATTAAGTCATTTACCAAGGTCACCACTCCCTCAGTTGCTTTTTGCTTGAAAACACTTAAATTTGGAAGGCTAGAAAGTTCATGCGAAATATTAGGTTTTGGGTCAATATAATAAATGCTACTCCCTTTAGGTGCAAAAGAAATAAGGCTTGCTGCGGGATAAACCTGCATGGAGGTGCCTATGATTATAAATATTTCGCCAGCCTCACATGCTTGTATTGCCATCTCAAGATTTGGAACCATCTCTCCAAACCAAACAATATGTGGCCTGAGTTGATAACCATCAGGGCATAAATCACCAGTAACAATATCTCCTTCCCAATCCATTATAGTAGATTTTCTATGGCTGCTCCTCGCCTTTGTGAGTGCTCCAGGAAGATGAATAATCCGGGTGCTTCCCGCTCTCTCATGCAGGTCATCAACATTTTGCGTGATAACAGTCACATTATATTTTTCCTCAAGTTTGGCGATAGCAATGTGAGCAAGATTAGGAGATACTGACTTAAGCTGACGCCTGCGCTGATTATAGAAATCCAAGACAAGCTCCTGATCTTTTTCCCAGCCTTGTGGGGAAGCAACTGCCATCACATCATGCCCTTCCCACAAACCGTCCGCATCTCTGAAAGTCTTGATACCGCTTTCAGCACTTATTCCAGCACCCGTTAAAACAATTAGCTTTTTCATATCACTATTTTTAGTTTTATTTGACATTTAGCTTGAATTAATCAGATTTCCAATGCTTTAAATGCTGCTCCCAAGTGAGATATTATATCACTTGCCATCATACTTTCTACGCTTTGATATTGTAATGCTTTATCACCTGCTAACCCATGAATATAAACACCAAGTATGGCTGCTTCTTTTGGAGAATACTTTTGAGCCAATAAACCCGAAATAATACCTGTTAACACATCACCGGATCCTGCGGTTGCCATACCCGGATTTCCGGTTGTGTTAATGTAAGATTGTCCATCAGGGGTAGTAACTCTGGAAAAAGCTCCCTTCAATACGATATTAAGGTGATATTTTATCGACATTTCTAACTGCAATTCAAACATTTCTTTTGAATTTTTTGTCAGTCCAAAAAGTCGCTCAAACTCTTTAGTATGTGGTGTTAATATGGAATTTTTTGGAATCAAGTCTTTAAGTGATTTTTCTTCAGAAATAATATTTAGTGCATCAGCATCCAGGACTATCGATTTGTCAACTTTTAATAATAAATCTCCTAGTGCATGTTTTGTCAATATATCAGTCCCTAATCCCGACCGCATCCAATCGTTATCTTATGGTCATAGTGGAAATGATTATTGGAAAAGCAGCTTTGCCCTGAGATTCTAACCATAGCTTCAGGAATAGCTGTATGAATAATGTCAGCAGATTTAGCTGGCACCATTGCTGTTACCAGACCTGCACCCGATCTCAATGAAGCTTTTGCACTTAATATGGCGGCACCAATCTTGCCATCCGACCCTCCAATCAATAGTACATGCCCGAAATCTCCTTTATGCTGGAATCTTGTACGTGATTTCAATAAGCCCTTTGCTAAGAAATGATCGATCAAAAAATGGTCTGAATGTATATTTTCGAGGTAGTCATTGTGTAATCCAATGTTCCCAATTACCCATTCAGGGCAATATTCTGCATTTTCCTTATAAAAAAAACAAAGCTTCGGCACTTGAAATGTGTAAATAATGTCAGGTCTCATCGTGTTCCCGATATATAAACTATCTGATGGAAGACCTGAAGGCATATCCACAGATATTACACTCTTAAACACCATACTGTTGATTTTTGATATCAAAGCATCCAAAATTCCTTGGACGGGCTTGTCAACTCCAGTTCCTAAAAGAGCATCAATAATAACTGATTCATTGTTAAGGTCAGGCATTTCATTTTGGATAAAGCTGATATCCACATCTCCCAATGAGATTAGCCTTTTAAGATTAATGTCAAAATCAAGGCTATTCCTTCCGGCAAAACGCAAAACATGGACCCGCACCCCATAAAACCTGTTTCTGAGAATTCGCGCAATGGCGAGGCCATCACCACCATTATTACCATTTCCACATAAAACATCAATACTCCTGTTTTGATAAATGCTTTGAGTTGAAAACCAATTTGAAAAAGTGACAGCTGCCCTTTCCATTAAGTCAATGGATGTAATCGGCTCTTTTTCAATGGTATATTGATCCCAGTTTCTTATTTGATGACCTGCCAGTAATTTCATAATAAATGATCAACGTGAGATTAAAGTTACGAAAAACCTGGATCATTTTCATCAAAATACATACCTTTAAATTCATCGATTTCGCGCCTTTCTTTTTTAGTTGGCCTTCCTTCTCCCCTATGTCGATATTCACTTCCAGATTTCCCTATGTACCATTCTTTATACTTATTCATTTCTTCCAGAGTAGTAAGGTCTTCAAAGCAAGGCGCTGCTAATACTGCTGAAACTCTTTTATCCAGTAAAATATTTACTTTAAAAATAAGGTTGAATCCATTTTTCTTTACTTCAATTACTTCTCCTCCAGAAAGAAGGTAACTGGGTTTCAAATTATTACTATTAGATTTAATTTTGCCGGTCTTACATGCGTCAGAGGCCATAGATCTTGACTTAAAAAGCCTTACACTCCATAACCACTTATCAATTCTAACCTTTTTCAGATCATTCATCCTTCTTTTCGATCAATGGAAGCTGTGGATTCATCGCTTCAAGTGTATCCTTAACAATTTTTGCAATGAAATAATTCCGATAATACCTCTTATCGCAGGGTGCAATATGCCAGGCTATCTCACTATTATTAATGGCAAATTCATAACATCTCATATACTCCGCCCAATAGTCATTTTCATCCCAGTCTGCAGCCTTATGCTTCCAGTTTTTACTTGGCACATCGATTCGTTCCTGGAGTTTCTCCTGCTGTTTTTCAGGAGAAATATGTAAATAAAATTTGATTACTTTAGTATTATTATCAAATTCAAGCAATTTTTCAAATGCATTTATTGCATTCATTCTTAATCCGGCCTTTTCTTCGGTGATCCATTTATGTACTCGTTGAATAAGAATATCTTCATAGTGCGACCTGTTAAAGATCATTATATTTCCTTTTCTTGGAGTTTTCTGGTGAACTCTCCAAAGGAAATCATGTGCAAATTCTTCTTCTGACGGCTTTTTAAATGCATATGTATCAATACCTGATGGGTTGCAGTCAGCAAAAACAGTTTTAATGGTGCCATCCTTTCCGCTTGCGTCCATACCCTGAAGCACTACCAAGACGCTTTGTTTCCCTTCAGCATACAACTTGTTCTGCAGTTCACCTATTTGAAGTACCAATTCTTTGGTTTGATTTAAAATTTTTTTCTTGCTTTTATCAGAAGGAGCCCCGGTAGGAATTTCGGATAATTTAATTGACATAATAATGATTTTAATTTATTTCTTTTTACTAAATGATTTGGCAATACCGGAATAAAACCCTCATTAATATCGGCTTCAATAAAATCAATTTTGTACTGAAGACATTTTAATCTTAGATCATCTTTATATGCTGAAACCTTGTCAATATATAAATTTTTTACCTGGTGATGTTGTAGTTTAACCTCTTCCCCTGATTCCATATCGATAAATAAGTATGGCCTGTTTTCGTATTCAAAATCAAGTTCATGCTTCTTGTCGGTAACATGGAAGAGGATTACCTCATGTTTAGCATACTTCAAATGCTGCAGTGCTGAAAAAAGATCTTCTTTTCGTTCATCACTATCAAACATATCACTGAATATCACAACTAATGAACGTCGGTGAATGCTGTCGGCCAATTGATGAAGAGATTTGGCAGTCGCTGTTTGTTTTTGCCTTTTAGGATCTTTTATCAGTCCGTCAAGATAAGTCAGTAGCAACCGGTAATGAGAAGTAGCTGACCTGCACTTGGTGTGAATACGCACTTCACTATCAAATATACTCAATCCGAATGCATCTCTTTGTTTTCTTAACAGATTCATGACTGACGCGGCGGCAAGAGAAGAAAACTGAAGTTTATTCAATCCTTTTCCATCTTTTACATCAGGAAAATACATGGATGATGAAGCATCAATGATGATCTGGCATCTCAGATTGGTTTCTTCTTCAAACTTTTTTGTAAACATTTTATCTGACCTGGCAAAAACTTTCCAGTCTATGTCTTTAGTCGATTCTCCAACATTGTAAATTCTGTGTTCGGCAAATTCCACAGAAAATCCATGAAAAGGGCTTTTGTGCAATCCAATTATAAACCCTTCCACAACTTGCTTGGCAAGCAATTCTATATTTTCAATCTGCCTTACGTCAAAATTGTCAAAAAAACTCATTAAATTATTTTAATATCCAACTATAATCAATACTTCGAACAAATAGTTGAACGAAAATACTTAATCTTTTATTTTTGTATAACCTTTTGCATCATCATCCCCTCGTCGATCTGCGGCCCCATGAAGTTTCCCGTCAGAACCAACTACTATGGCTTCTACCCTTCCAATTTGTTCTCTGTCTTTGAATGTATGACCTATATCTTGCATGATTTTCCTCTCTGATGGCTGAATAGCATCCTTTTCGAGCATAATGACATCCGGCAACCACTGATGATGAAATCTTGGAGACTGCACAGCCTGATCCGCGTCCATTCCAAAATCCAAAACATTTACAATGGTCTGAAAAACCGATGTAATTATAGTAGAACCGCCCGGAGTCCCTACAACCATTTTTAGTTTCCCGTCCCTTTCTATTATAGTCGGAGTCATAGAAGAAAGCATACGCTTATTGGGCTCAATTTTATTTGCTTCTGCACCTACCAGGCCGTACATATTGGGACTTCCCGGCTTTACAGAAAAATCATCCATTTCGTTATTCAGTATAAAACCGGCACCCTTCACTACAGTAAAAGAACCATAACCGCCATTTAGTGTAGTGGTTACAGCTACTGCATTGCCTTCCTTATCTACAATACTGAGATGAGTTGTCTCTGAACTCTCAATAAAACCATATGAAATATTGGCACTTTTCCCAGCCATTCGCGGATTAAAATCCTTCATTCTATTAGAAATATATGTACTATCGATTAATTTCACAGCTGGTACATTGAAAAAGTCGGGATCACCCAAGTATTGTGCTCGATCTGCATATGCTCGTCGTTCTGCCTCTACTATCAGGTGTGCAGCAGCCGCACTTTGAAATTTCATTTCTCCGAGATGATATGGTTCAACCATTTTCAACATTTGAATTAAAACTATGCCACCACTAGAAGGAGGAGGCATAGAAATAATCTTATTGCCCCTGTAAGTAGTGGTAACTGGTTTACGCCATATGGACTCATAGTTTTTAAGATCATCGTGTGAAATTATTCCACCTCCGTCTTTCATTTCTTTAACAATCAGGTCTGCGACTTTGCCCTCATAAAAACCTGTTCTGCCAAAATCTCTGATACTTACAAGTGTTTTGGCAAGATCTTTCTGTACTAATATATCACCTTCTTTCCAGTCTGCTTTTTGAAATGAAGTAGGTGTCAGATTATATTTATTAAATTTTGCCTGATTTTCATTAAGATTATTGGCTTCTCTTTTAGTAATCTGATACCCCTTTTCTGCTAAATCTATGGCAGGTTGAACCACTTTCTTCCAATCTTTAATCTTACTGTATCTTTCAAACGACTTCACCATACCATCAATAGAACCTGGTACACCAGCTGCAAGATGGCCAAACATACTTTTTTCAGGTATGGGATTACCAGCACTGTCAAGATACATATCAGTCGTAGCTGCCGCTGCAGCTTTTTCTCTATAGTCCAAAGCGCTTATTTCGCCATCATTGCTGCGATAAAGCATAAATCCACCTCCCCCAATATTGCCAGCCCCTGAATAACAGACTGCAAGAGCAAGCTGTACTGCCACTGCTGCATCTACGGCATTTCCTCCCTGCTTTATGATATCAATTCCAATTTGTGTAGCGAGTGGATGTGCAGAAACCACCATCGCACTGTCACTTGTGACCGATTTGGTTATGTTATAAATTGGGTTATTATTTGCTGATTGTTTACAGCAGACTAAATTTAGTATTAAAATAAATACTAATATGTTACTTAAGGTGGCAGGTTTTGATTTATTTTGCATATTAATTGTTTTAAAACCGAAAGATATAATATTTTGAATAATGGATCGTTATGAGTCTGAAAAAACATTATCAAATTATATATAATCGTTCTTTAAATATATTAGGATGATTAATTTCTGTATCGGAATGACAAGAAAAATCAACATATTACTTTTACTGCTTGTTTTTACCTTTCAAGCCAATGGTCAAAAATTTGTAAATGAATTTCTGAATATTGGGGTAAGCGCCAGGGCTCATGGAATGTCGGGATCCGTAGTAGCAAGCGCAAATGACGGAACGGCGGCATACTGGAACACTGCTGGACTGACAGGAATAGAAAATCCACTTTCATTGAATGCAATGCATACAAAATGGTTTGGAGGGATTGCAAACTATGATTATTTCTCCATAGCCCGCAAATTGGGTAGTAGAAACCCCTCTGTGGCAGCTTTCTCTTTTATAAGGCTCGGTGTTGATAACATACCCAATACACTGAATCTGATAGGTCCGGACGGCACCGTAGATTACAACAGGGTTACCAATTTCTCAGCTTCAGATTATGCCGGAATTTTTTCTTACGCACGTACATTAGATCAGGATGATCGGTTTTCTATAGGAGGAAACATAAAAGTAGTTCACAGATCGATAGGTTCATTTGGTAAAGCATGGGGTTTTGGCGCTGATCTTGGGATAAAGTGGAAAGGTGACAGATTTTCTTTCGGACTGATGGGCCGTGATATCACTACTACATTTAATGCATGGTCTTTTAATCTCACTGAAGATGAAAAAAGGGTCTTCCTAAGCACAAATAATGATATCCCGGTCAGTTCCACAGAAATTACCCTTCCCAGATTGATTTTCGGAAGCGCAATTCATGGTGATAACGGGAAAGTAAGTTATCTGATGGAGCTGGATTTAAATATTTCTACCAATGGGACAAAATCGGGAGTGCTTTCTGGAAACAATATCAGCGTTGATCCAAGCTTGGGAATAGAGACTGGTTATATGCAAAAAGTATTCTTAAGAGCAGGGATAGGCAATATACAAAGCGTCATCAATCCTGTAAATACTTCTAACCGAAGTCTGGAATTCCAGCCAAATATTGGATTGGGCCTTAAATTAGGAAGACTTAAAGTAGATTATGCACTCGCTAACATTGGCAACATTAGCGGCATTCTTGCTTCCCATATATTTTCACTTGGCCTTGATTTTGCTCCCAGAAGGTGATTGAGTTTATTATTTAGACTTCTCTTTTGGCATCAAATTATCATCACTGTTAGCCTTGAGATACATACAAGTTGGTTTATATCATTAAATATCTCTGTAGTCCAAACATGTAATGTCTTTCCCAGTTTCACGGGCTTGGTCGTTGAATAAACAAAACCACTTTTTGCCGGCCTTAGATGATTCGCATTTACTTCTAGTCCCATGACTCTTTTTTCAGGGTTACCTACAACCAACCAGCTTCCGATACTACCTATAGATTCAGAAAGTACCACTGATGCTCCACCATGAAGCAAACCCATAGGCTGAATTGTCCGATTATCTACAGGCATTTTCGCTTTAATATAATCGTCACCAATTTCAATTATTTTTATCCCCAAATGAGAAACTAATGTGTTATTTGAGAATTTATTTAGCATATCCAATTCAGGAATCACTTTCCAAATCATAATTTATCCTACTTTTGTATTTTTAAATATCGGTAATTATTTAGGTTTATACTTTCAAATTATAAAAACACCGCAATATTTTTTCAGACGAAGTTATTTTTTGAATGAATAGCACAACTATTGACAAATGAGAACTAATTATTACGAAAAATTGGCTTATTTTAATTGAAATTGATGATACTTAAACAATTATAAATATCTTAATAAAAGTGTAAAAATACGTAATTGACAGCAACCTCTCATAGCAGCAGAAGAAAAATAAAAATTCAATGGTATATTTTTATAGGTGGAGTTTTGCTTTTCTTATGTAAAATAGCTGCGTTTTTTATAACAAATTCTGTTGGTATTCTTTCTGACACTTTGGAAAGCACTGTCAATGTTGTCACCGGATTAATCACATTAAAAAGCCTTCAATGGGCATCCAAACCTCAAGACGAAGACCATCCATACGGACATGGAAAAATTGAATTGATTACAGCATCATTTGAAGGTGTTCTGATAGGAATAGCGGGAGCCTTGATTATAATTGAAGCTATAAAAAGGATTAGCTCACCACCGCTGGTTGTAAAAATAGACGTTGGCATTGCTCTTTTAGGAGCAACAGCGCTTGTAAACTATATCATGGGGCGATTCAGCATCACTGAAGGTACCAAAAATAATTCGATAAGTCTGATTTCGGGTGGAAGACATTTAATATCAGATACCTATACCACAATAGCCCTTATTCTGGGATTAGTCTTGTATAACGCCACCGGATTTCAATGGATGGATAGTTTATTGGCTGTCATTTTAGGGTTTATTGTCATCTACACTTCATACACGTTACTCAAAGATACGATTAATGGTTTGCTGGATGAAGCAGACGGCCAAGCCATTTCTATACTTTCTGAACAGTTTATTAATAACCGCAACCAATCCTGGGTCAACATCCATAAACTTACTTACCTTAAATTTGGGCATATTTCTCATGTGGATCTGCATTTGACCTTACCTTGGTATTATAATGTTCGTCAAACAACTCATGAAGTCAGCCAATTGAAAACCATAATCAGGAAATTTCTGCCAGAAGAAATTGTTGACATTTCCATACAAAGTGAGGCGTGCCAAAATGATATGTGCCGCCATTGCGGTATGGAATGTGATTATAGAGCAGCTGAATTTATACGTTTTTCTCAATGGAACAGAGATACAATTACAGGTAAAAATAAATTTAAATTTCAATAAGCAAAAATGAAAGTTTATGCATGATATTGAGCCCTGGTGGGGATGGCGTGATGAATATATGTCTGAAACTGATCAGAATTCACCTTTTTATAGAAGGACATATAATGAATTTAACTTTACAAATAAGATATACAATTATTATATTCATCCACAGTGGGATTTTTTCGGCTCTGAAACATTATATGTCAAAATTCTGTATATAAACTATAAAAAACATTATGCATTAATTGAGCTCATAGGTGAATGGAATGATTGTATAGGAAACGATATCATGTTCCTTAAGAGAGAGTTGTCTGATGAACTAATAAAAAAGGGAATTTTCAGGTTTGCTATTTTTTGTGATAATGTACTTAATTTTCATGGTGATGATGATTCATACTATGAAGAATGGTATGATGATATTAAAGAAGAAAATGGATGGATATGCCTTATAAACAGTTTTGATCATGTATCCGAAGAAATGGACAAATACAGGCTTTATTACTATCTGTTATATGGCGAAATATATAACGATATAAACTGGAGAAACCAAAAACCGGCTTATATAGTTCAAAGTATTGAAGAAAGCATAAATAATCAACAAAAACAAATATTTTGATTAACCATAAATCGGGTTTTGTAAATATAATTGGCAATCCTAATGTAGGAAAATCCACACTTATGAATGCCCTCGTAGGGGAAAAAATGTCTATTATTACTTCAAAGCCCCAAACAACCAGACATCGAATTTTAGGTCTGTTAAGCGATGAAAATTATCAGATAGTTTTTTCCGACACTCCTGGTATAATAGAAAAACCATTATACGGGATGCAGACTTCGATGAATAAATTTGCCTGGTCATCATTTGAAGATGCGGATGTAATACTATTTGTCACTGATGTATTTGAGAAATATTCAGGCACTGAAAATGTAATTAAATCTTTAATTGAAACAAATAAGCCTAAATATTTGATTGTTAATAAAATAGATATCGATAAGAATCAAGTTGCAGAATCACTGGCAGAAGTATGGTCTGGTTTGGTTTCATTTGATAAAGTTTTTTATATTTCTGCTTCTGCAAAAACCAATATACAAATATTGTTTGACTCAATATTGGACGATCTGCCTGAAGGACCTCCTTATTATCCTAAAGATGAAATTTCAGACAAATCGGAACGATTTTTTGCTTCAGATATCATAAGGGAAAAGATATTACTATTGTATAAACAGGAAGTACCATATTCCTGCGAAGTAAGTATTAGCAGGTTTAAAGAAGAAGAAAAAAAGGATGGGCCTTTATTGATGATTTATGCCGATATATATGTGGATAGAAAATCACAAAAGCCGATAATTATTGGGAAAGGAGGAGAAGCCATCAAGAAGTTGGGTATAGCTGCAAGGGAGGAAATTGAAGCATTTTTTGGCAAACATACTTATTTGGACCTTAATGTTAAAATAAAGGAAAATTGGCGCAACGATGATCGTATGTTAAAACATTTCGGTTATGAAGAATAATGAGTCTTGGATATTTACTGATGAAATCCGCATGATACAAACTTCACAAGCTAGAATAATTAAATCATGCGAATTCCACTCGCCTGCTTCGAAGCGATCAGGTCTGACAATTAAAATAAAAATAAAAAGCAAACAGATGAAAAATTAAAAAACATCATATTTTGCAAAAAAAATAATTTTAATTTAAATATTTCTTTTACCTTAGTGTCTCGTTAAAATACATGAACGATGTCAAAATACAGAGTTAAGTCCTCGCCAAAAAAACAGTCACTATCTGCTCAGGATAAAAAAGATGAACAACAGTTTATGAAAGTAGCCATAATTGTGACCGTTATTGTTATAATTCTTATTTATTTGGCATTCAATTATTTATAATTATTTCCGCAGCTCCTAAATGCTTTAGACTCAAATCTATACAGGTCATTATCTATGAATTGTATATTACAAATAATGTACAGTCTGGCCGATAAATGTTATTTTTAAGTAATTATTTAGGTATATGCTTTCAAATTATATAAAGAAAGCATTTTTTTTATTAGATGCAGCTACTTTTTGAGTGAATGACATCCCTATTGAAGAAAAAGGAGCTGAAGTATTGCGAAAAATTTGTATTTTTTGACTGAAATTGATCATAACTCAACTATTATATTTTCAACAAATACAAGTCTCCTTTTATCAAACTTTCTTCTTGAGTGCAAGTAGCTCGTCTCTTAACTGGGCAGCTGTTATAAAATCAAGATCTTTAGCAGCTTTTTTCATTTTGGATTCTGTTTCATTAATAAGTTTTGTCAGCTGGTCTCTATCCATGTAAGATATAATAGGATCAGCAGCTATGCCGGGTTTTTGATCCGGCTCAATATATGAAACAGGCTTTTTACCTTTGATATCGAGAATAGATTTCTGATTCATAATATCTTCTTTGGATTTAAAAATAGTAGCGGGAGTTATATTGTTTTCCTGATTGTACGCAATCTGAATTGCTCTCCTCCTGTTCGTTTCATCTATCGTCATTTGCATACTTTGAGTATTCTTATCTGCATAAAAAACAACAAGACCATTGCTGTTTCTCGCTGCCCTTCCGGCTGTTTGAGTTAAGGATCGCGCATTCCTAAGAAACCCTTCCTTGTCCGCATCCAGTACTGCAACCAAGGAAACTTCCGGCAAGTCCAATCCTTCTCTTAGGAGATTAACTCCAACCAAAACATCAAATTCACCAAGCCTTAAATCCCTGATTATCTCAACCCCGTCCATAGTATCTACTTCACTATGTACATATCTGACTTTAATATTTAATCTTGATAAATATTTTGTAAGCTCCTCAGCCATTCTTTTAGTAAGTGTGGTAACCAGCACTCTTTCATCCAATTCGGTCGCTTTTTGATTTCTTCAAGCAGATCATCAATTTGATTTATGCTTGGACGGATCTGAATAGGTGGATCAAGCAGTCCGGTAGGCCTTACAATTTGTTCAACAACAACTCCTTCAGTCTTTTCAAGTTCAAAATCTCCCGGGGTTGCACTTACATATATTACCTGATTAATCACAGATTCAAATTCTTCAAAACTCAAAGGTCGGTTGTCCATAGCTGATGGCAATCTAAATCCATAATTCACTAAATTCAACTTCCTAGCCCTGTCCCCGCCCCACATTCCCCTAACCTGAGGCAGTGTTTGATGGCTTTCATCAATAAACATCAGATAATCATCAGGGAAATAATCTAAAAGACAAAATGGTCTGGTACCTTGTTTTCTTCTATCAAAAAATCTTGAATAATTTTCAATTCCATTACAATATCCGAGTTCTCTGATCATTTCAAGATCGAAATTTACTCTTTCCTTAATACGCTGAGCTTCAAGATATCTACCTTCCCCATTAAAAAACAGTTCATGGTTATATAATTCCTCTTCAATCTCTCTGACCACCTGATTAAGTCGCTCCTTAGGCGCTACATAAAGATTTGCCGGAAATACTGCTGCGTGATCAAGGGATGTAATTCTTTTACCACTTTCTGTTTCCAGTTGCTCTATAACTTCGATTTCATCACCATAAAAAATGATCCTGTAACCATAATCAACATAGGGCAAATTTATATCAACTGTATCTCCTTTCACCCTAAATGTGCCTCTTTTGAAGTCACTTTCTGTTCTGGAATACAAGCTTTGCACTAAGTCCCATAAGAAAGCATTCCTGCTTATTGTCTGTCCTTTGGCAATTCTGATAATTCCTGACTTATAATCTTCCGGGTTGCCCATACCATATATGCACGATACGGAAGATACTATGATGACATCTCGCCTGCCGGATAATAGAGATGATGTAGCTCTAAGTCTAAGTTTGTCTATTTGCTCGTTTATTTGAAGATCCTTCTCAATATAAGTATCGGAATGAGTTAAATAAGCTTCCGGCTG
The DNA here is from genome assembly GCA_016722285.1 of Saprospiraceae bacterium. Classification (GTDB taxonomy): domain Bacteria; phylum Bacteroidota; class Bacteroidia; order Chitinophagales; family Saprospiraceae; genus OLB9. Next base: position 150,600 of record JADKGI010000008.1, on the reverse strand, counting down.
GTAATAATCGTAATATGAGACAAAATACTCAACCGCATTATCCGGAAAAAACTCACATAATTCTGCATAAAGTTGAGCAGTTAAGGTTTTATTGTGGGTGAGTATCAAAACAGGTTTATTACAAGCTGCTATAACATTTGCCATTGTAAACGTTTTCCTGAGCCGGTAACGCCAAGAAGGACCTGAAACTTGTCCCCACTTTTAATACCTTCAATGAGCTGCTTTATTGCCGCTGGCTGATCACCAGTTGGTTTATATTGTGATGTAATGTTATAAGCCACTATACTAATTTAAAAAATATTACAAAAATAAATAATTTTTGTGATTCGCCTTTCGATGCTTAATATAATTATCAACGATAACTTATAATTCCTAAATATTATGATAATTAAAATTATCATCTGTTTATATATATATTTAAACGCACAAACGGAATAAAATTTTATAATGAAATGTAAACAAAAATTTTTATCTTTGCATTTTGAAGCTTGTTTAACCAACCTTAAATAGCCTATGATTTCCACTGACACTTTATCCCTTGAAGTGACATACAGAGAAAGTCACGATGAAGGTAGCTTTCGCAGTGATGTATTGCATGACTTTTGGGTTTGTTTAATAAGCAGACAAGCTAGTATTCTCGGTCGGAAGGAAGTACTTAATGGCAGGGCCAAATTTGGGATTTTTGGTGATGGTAAAGAAGTCCCACAGGTAGCAATGGCACGTGCATTTAAAAAAGGAGATTGGCGTTCAGGGTATTACAGGGATCAAACATTTATGTTTGCCAGAGGAATTTGCACTTTGGAAGATTTTTTTTCACAACTATTTGCTGATACGGATAGAGATCCGTTTTCAGGCGGCAGGCAAATGAATAATCATTATGCCACCCCATTAGTTGATAAAGATGGAGAATGGTTGGACCAAACAAAGATGTACAATGTATCTTCGGACATTTCTTGTACTGCCGGACAAATGGCCAGAGCTTTGGGTCTGGCCTCGGCTTCAAAATTATATCGGAAGATTGATATGCCATCCCATAAAACATTTTCCAATCAAGGCAATGAAGTCAGTTTTGTGACTATTGGTGATAGTTCGACATCTGAAGGTATTTTCTGGGAAACGATGAATGCTGCAGGTGTTATGAGGGTACCACTTTTGGTAGCAGTCTGGGATGATGGATATGGCATAAGCGTACCCGTCGAAATGCAAACTGTCAAAGGGTCTATATCAAAAGCACTCGAAGGTTTTTTACCTGACGGGAATGGCAATGGAATAATGATCTACACTGTAAAAGGGTGGGATTATCCTGAGTTATGTGCTGCTTTTGAAAAAGTATCCCTGAAAGTAAGAGAAAAACATATACCTGCATTAATACATGTTCAGGAATTGACCCAACCTCAGGGACATTCTACCAGCGGGTCTCATGAAAGATATAAAACCCCATCTAGACTTCAGTGGGAAAAAGAACACGACTGCCTCGTCAAAATGGAGGAGTGGATTATAAGAATGAAATTGCAAAACAAGATGATCTCGATGCATTGAAAATAAAGGCAATTGAGCATGTAAAAAATGCAAAAGATACAGCTTGGGAAAATTACAATAATGGAATAAATACACATTTAAAAACGGTCAAATCTATTTATAAGGCTTTACCTGAAGGCTCGAAAACTACAGCTATTCAAAAATTGGAGAAAGATTTGGAAAATTATATCCATCCATCTTTCACTGAAATTCTATCCAATAGCAAACGATTGCAGATGCAGATAATGCGCTTTGGAAATCAAATAAATTCAGATCTGGATTTGTTTATTTCAAATTGCAATCAACTCGGTGCTGAAAGATATAATACAAAACTGTATAGCGATACAAAGTATTCGGCATTAAACGTAGCCGTGACCAAAGCTAAATATGGGATAAACCCTAAACAGGTTAATGGCTACAAGATATTAAATAATTATTTTGATCAACTTTTAGAATTCAAACCAAATATTATAGCATTTGGAGAAGATGTAGGACATATTGGTGATGTAAATCAAGGTTTTGCAGGGTTACAGAATAAATACGGATCTGAAAGGGTGTTTGACACAGGGATTCGGGAATGGACTATCATGGGCCAGGCTTTAGGAGGGGCAATGCGAGGGTTACGACCCATTGCAGAAATTCAGTATGTTGACTACATGGCCTATGCCTTCTCACTTTTCACAGATGATTTAGCCACAATAAGATATCGGACAGCTGGAATGCAAAGAGCCCCAGCTATCATTCGAACCCGGGGCCACCGACTGGAAGGGGTGTGGCATTCAGGCTCACCGATGGGTATGATCTTGACTTCGATGAAAGGAATATATCTTTGTGTGCCAAGAAACATGGTGCAAGCTGTCGGATTTTACAATACCTTACTTAAATCAGATGATGCAGGGATGGTGGTTGAATGTTTAAATGGGTATAGATTAAAAGAAAAACTTCCTGAAAACTTACTGGAATTCACAGTCCCCTTGGGAAAACCTGAAATACTTCAGGAAGGTACAGATATAACAGTTGTTACTTACGGTTCTTGTGTTAGGGAAGCACAAAAAGGCATTGAGTTATTAGCAGGATTTAATATTTCAGTCGAATTAATAGATGTTCAGACCCTAATGCCATTTGATCTTGAAGGACTCATACTCAACTCTTTAAAGAAAACCAATAGAATTATTTTCATGGATGAAGATGTCCCGGGAGGCGCATCTGCTTTTATGATGCAGGAAGTAATTGAAAAATGGAATGGTTACAAATATCTGGATTCTAAACCTTTGACTATCAGCGCCGCTCCACATAGGCCTCCTTATGGATCAGATGGAGACTATTTCACAAAACCTAACGCTGATGATGTATTTTACAGCATTATGTCGGTGATGAAAGAAGTTTACCCCAATAAATTTGCATCTGTTTGATAAAATAAATCTTTACTTTATAATTTTTTATCATATTTGCATAATTTTTATTCATTGAATAAAGTCTGGCAAGAATTTTCCTAAACATGAAATGTATTTAATTGGAGTCCTGTATAGTAATCATACCTACCTATAATGAAATTGAAAATATACATTCAATAATTGAGGCAGTTTTAAATCAGGGTATGCAATTTTCAGTACTAATAGTTGACGATAACTCACCAGATGGTACAGGAAAAGTTGTAAAGGTCCTGCAAGATAAAGATGGAAGGATCCATCTTATCCAGCGATCAGGGAAACTAGGTCTTGGAACAGCATATATTGCGGGATTTCAATATGGATTGGAATATGGATTTGACTTTATTTTTGAAATGGATGCAGATTTCAGCCATAATCCAAATGACCTTAACAGATTACTCAATACCTGCAAAAATGGAGCTGATATCTCAGTTGGGAGCAGATATGTCAAGGGTGGTAATATTAGAAATTGGTCAAAAGACAGGTTAGCTCTATCATTTGCTGCATCTCTATATGTTCGGGCTGTAACCTGGTTGCCGGTCAAAGATCCGACAGCAGGATTCATTTGTTATAAAAGAAAAGTACTCGAAAGCCTTGAATTTGCAAAAATTAAGTTTGTTGGATATACTTTTCAAATAGAAATGAAATATTATGCCTGGAGTAAAGGATTTCTAATAAAGGAGGTACCTATTACTTTTGTTGACAGAGTAAAAGGCAACTCAAAAATGCATGCTAACATTGTTTCCGAAGCCATCAAGGGTGTACTCAAAATGCGTTGGAGGAAAATCACAGGATATTACTATTAGAAGTTCTACTCGAAGACTTTACAAAAATTATAGCAATAATTCCTGTTTATTATATCTTTAAAATTGAACATAGAATCAAACAAGCCGGTATGTTAATATTAGTAAAATCAAACTCCTTATCAATAAAATAGAAAATTGTCAGGTCTCTTTATGAAGTGTTTTATAAACATATAGCTGTAATTTTAACATAATGATAAGAATATATATAAGTAACTTTTAGCATCTTTGCACCGTCATAAAAAAGAATTTATTAAAATTTAAGCAAACATGAAAATTTCAAATTACTTTTTTTTATTTATTCTCCTGAGTACTTCTTTGATTATTAACGGACAATCAAATAATTCCGCAAAGAAGCCACAAGCTAAACAAAAGGGGGTTCATATGACCTTTGATCATGAAAAGATTAGTCTGGGCAAAGTAAAAAAAGGAGAAATCAGAAAATTTGAATATGTATTTACCAATACCGGTACTGATATCATTGAAATCGATATTGCCTCAGGCTGTGACTGCACAACTCTTGATTATCCGACAAATAAAATACTGCCGGGGAAAAAAGCAATTGTGAAAGTATCTTTTGACAGTGGAAAAAAAGAAGGAAATGAAACAAGTACAGACGTTGATGTATATCTGAAAAATATAAACCCAAAAACTGGTCAGCGTATTTTGAAAATACTTAATTTCACCTACGAAATAGAACACTAATCATACTCATACAAGGTTGTCTCTGGATTCCGGAAGTACAAGTACAGGAACATTAGATGAAAATAACTCGGAAATGGTATTTGATTCAACAAAGGCACGTTCCAAAAATGAGTGCTTTCTTCCTACCATAGCCAACATTCCAATGTCATTCTTATCTACAAAATTTTTGATTTCTTTTACGGGATCTATACCATCCACTTCTATTATATTATCGACAATATCATTAAGCATACCAGAATTGCTACTTAATCTAACTTTTTCGCCGGGTATAATCACGTGGAAGACATCTATAGAACATCCGGGCAACCCGTGAAGCTTGCTCAATAAATCTAGGCTCTTTGTATTATTTATTCCTTTTGAATCTAAAGCAAGCAAAATTTTATTACTATGCAGTTCAAATTTGGATGAATATGGAATAGCAAGAATTGGAATTTTACTTTTTTCAATAAACTTGATGGTGACACTGCCTAAAATCATATGCATAATACTTGAACTCCCTTTAGTGCCCATGACAATTAAGTCTATTTCATTTTCATTGGCAAAAGAGATGATGGAATCTGAAGTATTTCCAGCCACTACTTTTGCTTCCGGCTCAATACCGGTTTTTATTAACGGATGAAGTTTCTTAATAAAATATTGAAGATCTTCTTCTACTGCCTCATAAATTTTGTCATCCAAAGATCGCAATGCACCCGGTACTCTAGGTACTTTGTATGAAGAAATAAATATAAGCTTTGCTACTAATTCATTACCCAATTCGATAGCATATTCAGCAGTAAATCTTGAATTATTTGAGAAATCCGTTGGGCATAATATTCTTAACATTATTAATATTTTTTAGAGCTAAATTAGAATTTTTTTCACTTGTCCAAATTACATTATTCTCAGCATTAATCAATTTTGAATTATTATGATTTCAAAGGAACTGGCGGGTTTTCTTCCAGAATCATGATCGGGAGGTGAATTCCCTCAGCTGTCCTCAGACTCATAGATCTGTTAAAAACTGAATCCAGAAAACTCCTTTTTCTATGAACCATGACGAGCATATCTGCCTTTTCAAAAATTGAATAATCTACTATGGACTGAATAACGTCACCACCATAAATATTTTTGATTTCAAAAGCAAAATCAGGTTCTTTTAATTTAAATACTTCCCTTATGACAACATCTCGGGTGCTATCTAAAGTAGTATCATCCTTTTTGATATGAATAAAATCGGTTGCAGCTTTAAAAAATTCATTAAAATCCAAATATTTTGCAATAGATTCATCAAAATCTGTACTGTCATCAATGGTAAATATCACCTTTTTAGGGTCAGACCACTTTGTATTTTCATGTATCAGGATCACCGGACAAGAAGTCAGCTTTGTGATTATAGTAGATGTGGTTCCTAAAAACTTTTCAATGAGGCTATGGTTATCCCTCATGCCTGTAACTACATAATCATAATTCTGATCATTAGCATAATCGGCAATGGTAAACCCCGGAACACCAAACCTTACATCCTTTTTAATTTTTATCCTATATTTTTCAGTTCCTGTTTTTGTTAAATAATCATTAACAAAAGTTGATAGCCGAGTTTCTGCGGCTTCATAGGATGCATCCATAGAGTCTAAAAACATGGAATCAGCTGTAGAGAAACTTCCGTTAATAATATGCAAGACCGTTATTTCACTTTTAAGCACCTCTGCAAGGTGGACCGCATAATTATATGCTGAAAACGATACTTTAGTAAAATCTACCGGAACAAGAATTCGCAACATTTCTAAATCTTTTGTTGATCCAAAGGTAGAAGCAAAAGATTTTTATCAGTATGATAACAATTACTTATAGCTCTGACTTACATCACTTTTTCAGAGATTTAATATTTTTTGTTCAATTTTACACTACCTTTTCTTAAACAATATTCTAACAAGCATGTTTTTGTGAAAAAAATAGTATGAACAACAAACATTCCATATTTCCCAAAAAATTAAAATTAGATACACCTGATATTTTTACTTATTCTGAAAGCAATTCAAATAATGCCAGCCAACAACATGATGAAGATGGTGATGACCATGTGTTTACAGGCATTGAAACTCCATTGAGAAGTGATGCCTTTGATAAAACTGATGAACAAAAAATAGCTGAAATAGAAGGACACTTCAAATCTATTATGGAAATATTGGGTCTGGATTTATCAGATGATAGCCTGATGGGTACCCCTCACAGAGTGGCAAAAATGTATGTTAAGGAAATATTTAGTGGTCTAAATCCATATAATAAACCATCTATAAAATTGTTTGACAACAAATATAAATATAATGAAATGCTTGTAGAAAAAGATATTTCATTCTTTTCAAACTGTGAACATCATTTCGTTCCAATTATTGGAAAAGCTCATGTAGCATATGTATCTTCTGGTAAAGTCATCGGGTTATCAAAGCTCAACCGCATTGTTGAATACTATTCAAAAAGACCTCAGGTCCAGGAAAGACTAACAATACAGATAGCTGAAGAAATAAAAAAAGCTGTTGCGTCAGACCATGTTGCTGTTGTGATTGAAGCAACTCACCTGTGTGTTTCATCCAGAGGTGTAAGAGATACCAGTAGCAGTACCGTTACTTCTTCATATTCAGGTAAATTTGAAAATGAAAAAGTCAGGGAAGAATTTTTATCATACATTTATTGAGTTTCCATTTACTTTGACTATGCTATGATGCTTGATCTTCTTATCGAAAAAAATCCGATAGTAACCAGGATGCTGAGTAGCATAAGCATTAAGTAAAGGGTTCTAAAGCCATAAACATCAGCGATATACAATCCACCTAACGGAGCTAATATATGAGCGAAACCATAAGCCATCGAATAAAGTGCCATATATTGACCTCTTCTATTTTCGCTTGGTTTTGATACGGCATAGTTTGTCATAAACGGCATGGCAAACATTTCAGAAACTGTCATAAATACAATAAATAGGAGGGCCGGAATCATATGAATCCACCCTGCTATAAGACATATAAACCCTGTAATCAGCAAGGCACTACCTATTGAAACCATCACCATATATCTTTGTATATGCTCTAAATGTCGGATAAATGGCATCTCAAATACTACTATTATCAGACCGTTTAGTGCCAGTAACAGGCCTATTTTTGTTTCTGAAAACCCCCATTCCTTCCCCCAGAATACCGGAATGCTGGTAAATAATTGAAAAAAGCATACTGCATATATACAGACGAGGAAAATGAAGATCAGGTATTTTTTATCGGAATAGGCAGATTGTTCATTTCTGGCATAGGAGTCACTTTTGATATTGGAAGATATTGGCTTGTATGGAAGGTAACGATGAAGCAGGTACGCTGCAAAAAGGCATGTCAGGGCATCAATTACAAAAATCCATTTAAACCCAAGACTTCCCGCTACAATTCCACCCATGGCCGGGCCTATAGAAAAACCAAGATTAATGGCAAATCTCATTAGAGAAAATGAACGCGTTCTGTTTTCAGGCTTTGCATAAGCTGCAATAGCCACGCTGTTTGCGGGGCGCAAAGTATCTGAAATCAAGGAAAAAAAGAAAACGGTTAACAAGATAGACAAAAAACCGGTTAGAAATACCAATAAGATCAACAAGGAGGCACCAAAGATTAAAGAATAGAATTGAATATGGTAATACCCGATTCTGTCAGTAAGTTGCCCTCCGATATAAGCTCCTGCTATACTGCCTAGACCGTATGCACCCATAATCCAACCGGCATCAGTAAGACTGAAATGTAGGCTCGTGGTTAAATATAAAGTCATGAAGGGCAGTACCATGGCCCCGGCACGATTGATAAACATTATGAAGCATAAAAGCCATACGCTTGTTGACAATCCTGAAAAGGCATCCTTATAAATATTGAAAATATACTTTGTCATAAAAGTAATCAGAGTCCTATCAGTTCCTTAGCATTTGCCTTTGCAATATCAGTTGGTGGATTCCCACTCAACATTTTAGCAATCTCCACTACTCGTTCATCTACGGTCAGTGCTTTCATAGATGTTATAGTACGCTCCCGAGTTTCGGTCTTAAATACAAAGTAATGTGAGTCTGCTCTGGCTGCTATCTGGGGAGAGTGGGTTATACAAATAACCTGATGTCCGTCAGACATTTCTGTCAGTATTCTTCCCATTTTATGAGCTATTTCGCCTGATACCCCTGCATCGATTTCGTCATAAATAAGTGTTGGAAGTGTAATAGCCCCAGCCACTTGAGATTTTATACACAAGGCCAATCTTGATAATTCACCACCTGAAGCCGTATCTTTAAGAGGTAAAAAAGCACTGCCTTTATTAGGTGCAAATAAAATACTAATATCATCGGTCCCATTAAGGTTGAAAAAATTTAGTTGTTCGATTTTCACTTGAATATAAGCATTCTCCATAGCCAGTGAAACCAACATTTCGTGAACCTTATTCTCAAATTCCGGAATAACCTTATGGCGATTTTGGGATAATGCCACTGCTAATTCATTAAGCTTTATTTCACTTTTTCGCATATCCTTTTCCAAACTATTGATAATATCAGAGATATCTCCAAAACTGTCAAGCTTTTCTTTAATTTTTGATTTTATTTCCAATAAGCTGGCTATATCACTCACACCGTGCTTATTCTCTAATCTATAAATCATACTTAGTCTAGAACTGATTTGAAAAATAGATTCTTCATCCTGCTCAGTAGATTCAGCAATTTTTAATGCTTCTCTGGAAATATCTGAAAGTTCTTCTTTGATTGATGTTAACCTCTCATAAATGTCATTAAATATGCTATCAAAATTTCTGATTGTTCCAAATTGATTTGTTAGTGTTTGTATCTGATTCAGTACTGAGAATTGATCTTCAGATAAGCCTTGAGCGAGCATACCAGAATTTTTCTTAATTTCCTCAGCAGCGGTTAATTTTGCAAGTTGGATCTCCAGATCATCTTTTTCATTTTCTTTAAGATTAGCCTCTTCAAATTCATTCATTTGGAAACTTAAAAAATCAATTTCCTGATTTGCATTCCTGCTTTTTTCTTTTAAGTCGCTTAACTTCCGAGCTGCTGATTTGTATTGTTTAAATTCACTGGAATAATTATTAAGCAATGGTTGATTTCCTGCAACAGCGTCAATCATTTGAATTTGGAAAATAGGTTTTTGAATATCCAACGTATCAAACTGCTGATGTATATCAATAAGTTCTTCAGTAAGGGAACTCAATATTTCCAATGTTACAGGAGAATCATTAATAAAAGCTCTACTCTTGCCATTCTGAGAAATTTCTCTTCTGATTATAAGTTCATCAAAATACTCAATCTCTTCCTGTTCAAAAAAATCCCTTAAGTTATAAGATGTAATATTAAAAGTAGCTTCCACATAGCACTTTATATTATCTACATAAAGCACTTTTGTGTCAGCTCTCTTGCCCATGATAAGACCAAGTGCACCTAATAGTATTGATTTTCCTGCACCCGTTTCACCAGTAATAATGGTCAGCCCCTCTGAAAAAGATATTTCCAGTTTCTCTATGATGGCATAATTTTGTATTTCTAGTTTCTTCAGCATATTTCTGGAACAAAGGTAATAAAATTCCTAAATTTAAGACTCTGCATTCTGTCTCCAAAGTTTAACCAGTAACTATTAAATTATTGTACTTAAAGGTATGAAATTAAAAAATATGGTAGGCCAGATAAGATCCCATATATGCAAGTGCTCCCATAAATAAAAACTGAACTATCGGCCATTTCCAGGAGTTTGTTTCTTTTTTTGTGATGGCCAATGTACTCATACATTGCATAGCAAAGACATAAAATACGAGTAATGCCATAGACGTCTTTACATCGTATAGTTTTTGATTTGTACCTGGTCGAATTTCATCTGCCATTTTTTCACGAACTGTTTTTGTGTCATTATCACTTCCAATACTATAAATTGTGGACATTGTTCCAACAAAAACTTCTCTTGCTGCAAATGATGTAATAATAGCAATACCAATTTTCCAATCAAATCCGAGTGGAGAAATTAATGGTTCAATAAGCTTTCCTGATTTTCCAATATACGATTCTTCAAGCCTATAAGCGGCAATAAGATTATTTCTTTCACTTTGGCTGAGTCTCAGTGAATCTGATAATACAGATGCACTTTTTTCAGCATTCTTTAAACTATTACCAGGGCCAAAACTGGCAAGAAACCAAAGTATAATTGAAATAAAAACTATGATCTTACCTGCACCGCCAATAAAGGAAAATACCTTTTCTTTTACTGTTATAAATACATTTTTCCATAATGGAGGTTTATAATTTGGAAGCTCCATCATAAGAAATGAAGGGGATTCTGATTTGATGATAAACTTAAAAATATATCCGGAAACTAAAACAGCCAATATACCCAATAAATACAAACCCATAAATGCGAGACCTTGTGCATTTAAAAAACCGAAAACAGTTGTAGATGGCACAACAAAACCTATAAGGACAGCATAAACAGGTAATCTTGCAGAACAACTTATAAGTGGGCTAACCATGATAGTAATAAGCCGCTCCTTTGGATTACTGATTGTTCTTGCTGACATGATGGCTGGGATAGCACAAGCTGCACTCGAGATCAACGACACCATACTTCGGCCATTCATACCAAATTTCTGAAGTAAACCATCAAACATATACACTACCCTACTCATATAGCCTGTCTCTTCAAGTATAGCAATCAGAAAAAATAAAATCGCAATTTGTGGTATAAATACCAAAACACCTGCCAATCCAGGTAATAATCCATTAGTAATCAGATCTGAAAACCAGGATGCTGGCAAAGTATCATTTAAATGGCTGCTTGCATAAACAAAACTTTTTTCAATAATATCCATAGGTACTTTTGCCCAGTTAAAAATAGACTGGAATACAAAAAGCATTATCGCAAAGAAAAAAATTGGCCCGAAAAATCTATTCGTTATCCATTTATCTATTTTATCAGTAGCTGTTTTATTTGCATTATATGGAATGGAGACTGTTTGTTTTACAATGGGTCCATAATCTCTGTACCTCTCCATGATCTCTTCTACCTGCGATCTGATATCAATAAAAGATGTTTTACCAATAATACCTGTTATAAGCGTTTTTTGATTGTTAGTTAAATGGCTTAACCATTGATAATGGTGCGCATCTAATTTTGCGAGATAGGTGCTTTTTAAATTGAGTTGCTCTTTTATCCTTAATATTGTGTCCTTTTCCTTTTGGGGCAATTCATAAATTTTATGTTCCGGTCTGATTCGCAAATTAGTAACATTGTCATCTATGCTTTCGGCAAGAGTTATCAGATTAATTCCATTTCTCACAGAGGTAACTAAAACTACAGATTGTAAGTAATCTGATAATACGGATGTATTAATATTAAGTACTTTTCCTTCAACCAGATCAGCCATATTTAGTACAAATATCATTGGAAATCCCAAGTCTATGAGTTGGGTGGCAAATAATAGATGTCTTTCAAGTTGGGTTATATCCGCTACATAAACTATGAGATCAGGGTAGAATGGATTTGATTCATTTGTAAGTATATTAATTACAATTTTTTCTTCAATAGAATTTGGAAAAACACTATAAGTGCCTGGAAGATCAATCAGTTCAATTTCTTGGTTTGATTTTGTAATATAAGTCCCGGATCTCTTATCAATAGTAACACCTGGAAAATTGGAAACATCTTGCTTTAGACCTGTCAGAAAATTAAATAAAGATGATTTCCCTGAATTGGGATTTCCGATAATCCCGATCCTGAAATTAGTTTTTATACTCATAATAGCTTGCGTATAAAAATAGTGTCCGCCTCAGACTTTCTGACAGCCATCTGGTAGTTTTCGATTTTTATATAATATGCATCTCCAAAAGGAGACCTTCGCACCATGATTACTCTAGACTTAGGCAAAATGCCTAAGCTCAACAACTTACAGGTAAATGATCCTAAATCTATGGAAACCACCATCCCAGCTTCTCCTGGCATCAATGAAGATAAGGTATCCATATATGTATTATTTAGACTAAATTAAAATTGCAAAGCTAACATAATCTGAATAAATATTAAAAGTTGACCATGGATTTAATTAATGATAATGGTCATGTCTGATCGACTCTCATTATCTTACAAGAGTGCAATAGCCTTTTAGCAATTGTCTGTTACCTAGCGGATCTATATATTCCAGCAGGTATGCATAGACACCTGGTGAAGCGGTAGCTCCACTGTTGTTCCTCTGTCCATTCCACCCTACATTGGTTTCATTCGTATCAAAAACCTTATCTCCCCATCGATTCCAGATAGTAAAATTATAGTTTCTCACGCCAAAAAAACTTCCAATTGGTATAAAAACATCATTCAACCCATCATTATTGGGTGAAAATGCATTTGGCATAAAAAGCTTGACAACAGGATAAATAGAAATAACAGCTCTGGCAGTATCTGAACAACCCGAGGAGTGCAGCACGATCTGCTCAACATTAAAAACCCCGGTATCCCTGAAAGTAAAAGAGGGATTTTTTATCAGAGACACTCCTATAGAATCAAATTTCCATAAATATGCAACTCCTCCCGTGGACTCATCTCTGAAGTCCACCGTGTTGTCTGACAGATTCGGTTCTTCAGGAGTATATGAAAATGCTGCTTTCGGACTGGGCACGACTTTGATCAGACTTGGCCAGGTTTTGAAAGTCTGACATCCTATGGGCGATGTCAGCTTAAGCTTTACGGCATAAGTACCAGTCTCATTAAAAACATGGGTTGGGCTGATTGCTGTACCCGTAGTGCCATCGCCAAAATCCCATTCCAACTTATAGGTTTCGTCTATGGGTGTGCTCAAATTATTAAAAAAAATAGTTGCCGGCTGACACCCTGTAAAGGTATTTGGCTCTATGATAATCAAAGAAGGGACAGGAAAATAATTTATTGCTTTGGTCATCGTATCTTTGCATAGATTGATGTCTTCAGAAATCAGTCTGACAGATTTTAACCCGGGTTTTTCAAACTCGAAAGCCGGATTCTTAATAGATGATGCTCCTTCGTTGTCAAATCGCCAGGTATATTTTTGGATTGGACCTGCTCCACTTACAGACTTATCCTTAAACAAAATAGGCCCCGCAACACAGGTGTCATAAGCAAATTCGTAATCTGTTTTTATAGATGGATACACATTTACCGTTATCGATGCGGTATCAGAACATTCAGCAAGTGCTGGCAAATCCTTATTTAATATCATTTTGGCTTCGTACACCCCGAGACCAGGGAATGTCACTGTTACATTTCTTGTGTCAAATATCTTTTTCTGACCTTTTATATCAAACTCCCAATAATAATTTTGAATATATCTGGTATCTGTACTTAAATTTATAAAATCTATTGTAAAAGCTCCGCAGCTATTTACAGAATATTGACCATTATTTTCAAGTTGCGCCTTTAAGTCAGCATTTACTGCGACTTCACAAGTGGTTACATTAAATTGAAAATCCCGTTTTAATGTTCCAATGAGTTTGCCCTTTCGATATTCACGGACACAAACCCCTACCACATATTGACCTAACAGATTGGGTGAGCCGTCAATAATTCCTGTTTTTGAATTAATAAAAACGACTGGATTGCCGCCCATAGGCTTATCAAAAGAAAAATTAGGTGCTGCAAAGACTACTTCCTGATAAGGGGGAGGACAACTTTGAGGATTAGGCGTAACCCCTGTGCAGGATGCAGGTGATCCCGGTGTTGTGGCTCCATCAGTTCCTCCTGCAGTTACAGGTGAGCAAAACTCATAAACCAGACTGTCACCATCTATATCACGTGCAGAATGATCAAAATTTATCGGTCTGTTGACACAAATTACTACCGGCGGAAATCCGTTGAATGTGGGACTATTGTTACATGACAATTGAGCATCGGGAGTAATTTCAGTTGTAAATGCAGCACCGGTACCACCTGGGTTGATTAAATTCAGAATTGTATTGTTTCTGCAACATCGTTGATATGAAATAAAATAACTTTGTGAAATTATGGGTAACCTAACATTAAATATATAAACACCCTTTTGCACTCCAACATTTACCGGAACTAAAATGCATGGATTTCCAGTTGCAATGTCAATATCAGACACATTTTCTACCCGAATATTAGCAATGGTTCGCACAAATGACCAACTATTTCCTTGTCCTCTGTATATTCCAAAATTTGCCGGACTATCAAATTGAGCCTCCACTCCTACTATCTCTATACATTGTGAAAGTGATTTCAAACTCTACTTCTTTGTTTATCGTATCTAATCCCAGACATTTATATGTGACATCTCCTCCAATGATATGCAAGCCAAAGGCACAATATTGCATTAGGGTCAATAAACATACAAAAAGAAAGATCTTATATTCTTTCAGGATACCCATTAAAGATTTTTGTTAAAAACATTTTAAAACTAATAAAAGTTGTATTTATTTAACCACCATTTTGATTAATCCAATGGACAAAATTATAATTTTAAAAGCAGTTAATTAAATAATAACTTTACATCTTAAATTTTATTGTAAATAAAAATTCCTGTCAGAAAATTAATTTTAACTTTTCTGAAAAAAATTGTTTTTATAGCAGATGATTGATAAAACAAGTAATTTTATAGATGTCAAATTCCAAACTGAATTTTAAACTAATTGTCAACAGACTGATATTATTTATTGGGTTTGGTGTTTTGGCACATATTATTTTCGTCTTATCAACGACAGAAAAAAGTCTTTTATCATATTTGAACAAATTGAGCTATTACCATGTAATGGCAATGGCACTGTTAATGCTCATACCATGGTTAGGGTATGCTTTCAGGGTACGAATGTGGTCACTTTTTTTAGGAGAGAACATCAGATACAGGGATGCTCTAAGAATAGTCATGACGGCCGAACTGGCCTCCGCATTAAGCCCAACCGCTGTTGGTGGGGCTCCGGTTAAAGCTGCCCTTTTACTTAACAAAGGGTTCAATCCCGGAAATGTTGGCTTTATGTTGACCTGGGGTATTATTGAAGATTTGTTTTTTTATATTTTCGGGGTTATTATGGCAATATTTTTTTCCCAACAACTTGTTTATCAAATAGGTCTTGGGCTTACCCAGTTTTTCACAAATAATGCCTTCACCATTTTATTAATTATTTTATTCTTTATACTATATTATTATTTATTGAGGTATAATTTAATACCTGGTGCCTTCAGGCCTCTGCATTACTTGCCTGACAGGTTAAGGCAAAAAATTTATGATATAAAATCCAGATTTTATCAAGGCATCAATGATATGAAAATAAACTTTATAAAAGCGTGGAAACATGGGAAGCTAAGGATGCTTGTAGGGATTTTAGTATTATTTATTCAATGGGCGGCAAAATTTTCTGTCCTCACAGTTATTTTGCACGCATTCGAAATCGATTTTAATTTGGTTCAGATCTATGTCAGGCAATGGATTGTCTATGTTACAATGCTTTTTATTCCAACTCCCGGAGCGTCAGGTGGGGCTGAAGCGTCTTTTTTATTGATTTTTGGTAAAAGTATTCCTTCCGAGATTTCTTTTCTCATCGTATCTATATGGAGGTTCTTTACATATTATTACGTTTTGATAGCTTCTGTAGCTTTATACACATTCATTACTTTTATTACAAAGAAGCAAGAAGAAATTGAGATTCAAACTGAAGATTAGTTGAAATCCATTTTTCTTAAAAAAACTAATTTATAAAATCGGTTAACGTATCTTATTAGGAAAGAGGTAAAGTTTTATCTTTGCCCGGAAATAACCAAAATTTACAAAAAATGTCTATTAATAACATTATCAGGATATTTTTACCCAAGGATAAAATATTTTATGATATTTTTGAAAATATAGCTGCCAATCTTAAAGAAATGGGTTCTATATTGAAAAAAGCAATGAATGAAAATGACCCTGCAAGAAGAAGGAGTCTGCTGGAGTCTATAGAAGATGGAGAACATAAAAATGATGAATTCACACATCAGATATTTATAGAATTAGGCAAAAACTTTATCACCCCCTTCGATCGGGAAGATATACACCATCTGGCTACTTCACTGGATGATATTGCTGATTTTATGTATGCATCATCCAAGAAAATTTTAAATTACAACATTACTGAATCTGATATATATATGAAAGAAATGGCTGAGATTAGTCATAAGTCAATAAAAGCCCTGACAGATGCTGTCTTGAAACTTAGAAATATGAAAAATATCAGTCAGATAAAACAAGATTGTGTTATAATAAACAGTTTGGAAAATGACGCTGATGAAACCTTAGATAGGGCTATCATAAACCTTTTTTCAAGTAATATGGAAGCGATCGATATCATCAAACTCAAGGATGTATATGAAGACCTCGAAGTTATTTCTGATAAATGTGAAGATGCTTCTAATGTCATTGAATCTATTATAATAAAATATGCCTGAAATTAATTGATATGATCAGTTACAAGGTTAAATAAAATAAACTGATGACTTTACTCCTGACCATTATTATTCTGGCATTGATTTTTGATTATATCAATGGATTCCACGATGCCGCAAATTCCATTGCTACAGTAGTCTCTACAAAAGTTTTAACACCATTTCAGGCCGTAGTGTGGGCATCATTTTTCAATTTTGTAGCATTTTTCATCTTTAAAGATCATGGAGTTGCCAATACCATTGCCAAGACAGTTAATGAAGGTGCTAATGAAGCCGGCATTCCATATATAACTTTAACAGTGATTCTGGCAGGACTCATTGCAGCAATATTTTGGAATTTGTTGACCTGGTGGTATGGCATTCCATCATCGTCTTCACATACTCTTATAGGTGGATTTGCAGGAGCTGCTATAGCCCATTCAGGATTTGCTTCCATAAATTCGCCTAAAATCATGCAAATAGCCAGTTTTATAATACTAGCTCCAGCCATAGGAATGATAATTGCCTTTTTAATATCCTTGTGGTTTTTACATTCTTTCAGAAAAAGTATTTTTCCAAAATTATTGTCGTTATGCATTATAATTGCAATGTTGGTTTTCCTTAATAACACAATTAAAACCAATCAGGACAAAATAATTTCTGATTTTAGTTCGGTCTATCTAAATATCATATTTGATGGACATAATTTCAAACTGTTTTTGCTTGCTTTTATTATAATAGCCATGGCACTATTTACACTTTTTTTAAATTCACTCAATTATCTTCAATCCGAAAAGTGGTTTAAAAGAATGCAGTTGGTCTCTTCGGCTGCTTTTAGTATTGGTCATGGAGGTAATGATGCCCAAAAGGTAATGGGAATTATTATGGCTGCTATGGTTGCATACGATCCTTTAAGATATTCACTGGACCATATGGAAAATTGGATACCATTGGCTTGTTATTCGGCAATAGCATTTGGCACGATGAGTGGTGGGTGGAAGATAATCAAGACTATGGGGACTAAAATCACTAAGGTAACCCCATTTGAGGGTGTTGCCGCAGAAACTGCAGGTGCTATCACACTATTTGTGACAGAATTTTTGAAAATTCCGGTTTCGACGACTCATACGATAACTGGATCTATTATTGGTGTTGGTGCGACAAAAAGATTGTCCGCTGTGAGATGGGGAGTTACTATCAATTTACTTTGGGCTTGGATATTGACAATTCCTGTCAGCGCACTTATTGCTATGCTAATGTACCAAATTTGCACATTCTTTGGCCTTGAGTAATTAAGACGTACTACTTCATCAATATTTGATCTGATTGTTTTCAACTGAAATAAAAAAGCATTTGCCTACTATTTAGTCTGGGGCTTCTTTTGATTCTTTTCCAATTCATTGAGTACTTCTTCATCAGATTTTCCCAGATTTTTAAGCAAAAAACTGACATCTTTGGCTAATGAATCCTGTGGGAATTTTTTAAGAAATGTTTCATATGCCTTTTTAGCCTGATCAGGTCTTCCAAAATCGGAATCCATCGCAAATCCTTTAAGAAACATCACTAAAGATGATTTTTTATAAGTGGGGAAGTAGTTATTTATCCATTCAAATAGTTTCATCATCTCCGGCAGATTCTTTTGAGCCCGGCATATTTCAGCAGCTCTGAACAAATACTCAGGTGCTAATTCATCATTTGGAAATACCAAAGCATAAGATTCGCAAACATCAATATATTTTTGAGCACTTGCCAGATTAATTCCGGACGATCCCGGATCCTTAAATACTTCTTCAGCCATATTTTTAATATATTCATGAATATTTTTTTGCTCAGTGATGATATATCTTTCTGTCTCTGATGCTTTGCCATCCTGTGGATACTTTTGTTTGTATCCAATGAAAATGACGGATGCAGCCTCTACTTTATTGGATGATTCCAAGCTTTGCCCTATCTCCCAGAGATAAGTTTTACAAGATGAATTTTCAGGACTTACTTTTATTAATTCTGTGGTGAATATTCTTTTTATATTTTCCTTGCCAGGAGCTTTGCATAAGGCAATTGCTTTTAGGATAAGTGACTCCTTCTCAGATTTAGCTATGGTATTGTTTATATTATCTCCATATAGTTGAATCAATGCATTAAACAAGCTATCGGATGGATATCTTACATATTGTGATTCCATCTTTTCTAACTCCGCAAATTCGATATCACCTTGTTTTTTATTATTACAAGAAATAATTACTACTAATATAACCGGAAGAAATACTTTGGATATCATAAATATATTTTTATGTGATTATCAAGGAAAATTACGTTTTTCGTTTCTTTTTCTGTGCAGCCGGAAAAAGGATGTTATTAAGTATTAATCTATATCCGGCACTGTTGGGATGTAAACTGAGATCAGTCTCTGGGTCACCAACATAGTGTCTGTAGTCCTCGGGATCATGGCCGCCATAAAAAGTAAACGTTCCAAATCCATAAACACCATGAATATATCTTACTTCCTGGGCTGATTTTGTCTCTCCTAAGATTAATACTTCAGGTTTTATCAACGATTTTTTAAATGCTGTGGTCTGCCCCATAAATCCTTTTACTGTCAATGTGTGATTCTGGCAAAGCATGGTAGGAATCGGATCCCATTTGGCAGAAAATTCAAACAAATTGAAATAATCCACTTCGGGCGTGATGCTTCGATTTTTATTATCAATGTCTGAATGCTCATACAATAACGGATTAAGCACCAGTTCAAAATCCCTGAAAGCAAATGTCTTGGAATAATCCAGTTTTTTCTGAGCATTTGGGTCGTACCCATCTCCGTCATACACTTCTGAGCAAATATCAATACCCTCAGCTGCCAGTGCGATGTCATAAGTATCTGTAGCGGAGCACATTGCAAACATGAATCCCCCGCCCTCTACATATTCTTTGATTCTTTTTGCCACGGCCAGTTTTAATGCTGAAACCTTGCTGAATCCTAAATTATGGGCAAGTTCCTCTGTTTTTTGTTGATTTAGTTTGTACCAGGGTGTGCCACCTTGGCTGGCATAAAACTTTCCATATTGACCTGTAAAATCTTCATGATGTAAGTGGAGCCAATCATATTGAGCAAGTTTCCCTTCCATGACTTCTCTGTCATAAATTTTTTCAAATGGAATCTCGGCATAATCTAAAACCAAAGTTACCGCATCATCCCAAGGTTGAATCCTTCCCCCTCTGGGATTAAAATCAGGCGTATAAACTGCGATTTTGGGTGCTTTTTCAAGTTTGACAGCTTCCTGATTTACTTCAGGATTACTAATAGATTGTCTTATATTTATCCATTGAGCATCAGATATAATCTGGTATGAAACACCCCTGACTTTGCACTCAGCCTCCAGTGCTCTGGAATGTGGAAAAGCAAAACTCCCTCCCATATAATTCAACAACCAATAGGCTTCAATACCCTGATTGATAACCCAATATGTAATACCATAAGCTTTGAGATGATTGGCTTGCTTCTCTGCATCCATCGGAATCAGAATATAAGTGGCTTTTATAGTTGTAAAAGCAAAAAGAAGAATTAAAATCAGCCCTATTTTTTTCACTAAATCTTTTTTGAATAATAAACGTTAAAGTGTCATAATCATTGCAAAAATATTTAAATTATTCTTAATCATCTGCCAAAGAACGTATGAATAAGCTTTTTTTTTAATATTTGCACTTAATAATCTTACAAACACGTGATTAATACTTTAAGTTTTTCTTATCCCTGGTGGTACACACTTATTTGCCTGTCTTTAGGTGTTTTATATGGCTTGTTGATGTATTACAGAGATAAAAGGTTTTCAGATTATAGTCCATGGCTGACCAGATTCCTAACCTTAGTAAGGAGCGTTACTGTCTTTTTAATCCTGCTTTTATTGTTGTCCCCATTTGTAAAAACGATAAAAGAAGACATAAAAACCCCTGTAATCTTGTTTGCATCTGATATTTCTGAGTCTATAAAAGAAACAGCAAAAGCCGGCGATTTAACTTTATGGCAAAGTAATCTCGATAATCTTGAAAAGATCTATCATCAAAATTTGAAATCAGGCATATTACTTTTGGTACTAATGTCTATCCTGAAAAAAAAGATAGCTTTATTGATAAGAGTACCAACATCAGCAGTCTGTTCCGATATATTGACGAAAACTATAGTGACCAAAATTTGGGAGCCGTGGTGTTAATCACAGATGGCATCTTTAATGAAGGTAGCAATCCATTGTACTCGGATGCTAAGTTACATTCTCCACTATACACCATAGCTCAGGGTGATACAACACGCAAAAAAGACATTTTTTTCCAAAATATCCTCCACAATAAAATAGCTTATCTGGGTGACAAATTTCCTGTTCAGGTGGATATATCAGCATATAATTGCTCCGGTTCGGTTACTAAAATAACACTTGAGGCCATAAATAGCAATGAAACAAGAAAACTAAATGAGGAGTCAATAACCATTAATGATAACACTTTTTTTACATCAAAGACTTTCCTTATTGATGCCACTCAAAGTGGAGTGGCCAGATATCGGGTACGACTATCTCCCGTTAGTGGAGAGTTTAACAATATCAATAACTATAAGGAGTTTTTTGTAGAAATACTCGATGCCCGACAAAAAGTGCTTTTATTGGCTAATGCACCCCATCCAGACCTTGGTGCATTGAAGTCCATAATTACTGAGAATAAAAATTATGAAGTTGACATTGCCTATATGAATGATTTCAATGGCAACATTGGTAAATATAATTTAGTTATTCTACACAACCTTCCTTCTGAAAATAGTGATATTACCGGAATCTTAATAAAAATGAAGCAAAGTGGGGTGCCGGCAATATTTATAGTTGGGATGCAAACTTCATTACCAAGATTTAACCAAAGCCAGGAAGTCATTTCTATAGCCGGAAACAGCAGGAATAATGAAGAAATTCAAGCAGAATTCAATCCAGGGTTTAACCAGTTTACTACTTCCGAATATCTCAAAAATAAACTAAAGATATTTCCACCATTGCAGACACCCTTTGGTGAGTATAAGGTACAAGGCACATCTTCTGTCTATTTGTTTCAGAATATCAAAAAAATAAAAACAAATTATCCCTTAATTGCTTTTGGAGAGCAAAACGGTGTTAAAACCGCTGTAATAACTGGTGAAGGAATTTGGAAATGGAGATTATTTGATTTTTTGCAAAACCAAAATTACGATCTTGTTTCTGAGCTAATAAATAAGACAATATTATTAACTACCATTAAAACTGATAAAAGAAAATTTAGGACTTCGACTTCCAAAAACGTTTATAAAGACAATGAAAAAGTTTTATTTGACGCTCAATTGTATAACGATAATTATGAAATGATCAATGACCCTGATGTAAAACTTGTCATCAAAGACGATGCTGGTAAAGAATATCGATATACATTCAGCAAAACGCAAAATTATTACACACTAAATGCAGATTTATTTGCTCAGGGTGCTTACTCTTATGTTTCATCAGTTGTTTCCAATGGAAAAGAACTTGTTGCAGCAGGAAAATTTCATGTAGAATCATTGCAACTGGAACAATTTGACCTAACAGCAAGACATAGTCTGTTAAAAAGCCTGGCAGAGAAGTATAATGGCACAATGATGTACCCATCACACCTAGGGGTCCTAAGAGACTCGCTGCTTAACAATGTTAATATAAAGCCTGTACTTTATGAAAGTAAATCAACAAAACCAATCATTAATCTTAAATGGTTATTTTTTCTTTTGATGGGACTTCTGACATTAGAATGGTTTTTAAGAAGATTTTATGGCAACTATTAAAAGGTAAAAATTATTTGTGTCTTTTTTTAAGCACTTCAATAATATCGCTGAGTTCAAAGCCTTTAGCATGTAACAGGATGAGATAATGAAAAAATAAATCAGCAGCTTCTCCTTTAAACAGTTCATCATCAGTATCCTTAGACTCAATAATTAGCTCAACAGCTTCTTCACCTACCTTTTGGGCTATTTTATTTATTCCGAGTGAAAATAGCCTGGCAACATAAGAGTTCTCATCATTTAGCCTGCTTTTACGTTCAGTTATTATACCTTCAAGTTTTTGTAAGAATGCCAAATGAGTTTCCTTGTTTGTTTCACCCCAACATGTATCTGTCCCTTTATGGCATACCGGACCTGATGGAGATACTTTAGCAAGAATGGTATCATTATCGCAGTCAGGGGTCATGTTCATAACCTTAAGAAAATTACCACTTTCTTCGCCTTTTGTCCATAACCGGTTTTTTGATCTGCTAAAAAAAGTGAGATATCCAGTTATGAAAGATATGCTAAGTGCTTCTTCATTGGCATAACCCAGCATCAATACTCTGCCTGTATCATTATCCTGGGCTATGACGGGGACCAAACCATTTCCTTTATCAAAATTTATTGCTTTAATATCAAACATCTATTTCTGGTTTATAATTAATAATTCAGACCCTCATTGGTATTCCGCGGGCCATTATACTGCGTTTTAAATCCATAATTTCAATCTCTTTGAAGTGGAATACACTTGCAGCTAATGCAGCACTTACATCTGTGTATTCAAAAACATCAATAAAATGTTGGACAGACCCAGCCCCACCCGAGGCTACTATTGGAATTTGCAACATGTCATTCATTTTCTTTAATGCCGCACAGGCAAAACCATTTTTTGTTCCATCATGATCCATCGATGTAAAAAAGTATTTCTCCCGCCCCTCTTTCCTGCACTTCTTTTGCCCATTCATATAATAATTTTACAGTTGGTCTGGATCCTCCATGAGAATGAACAATCCACTCATGATTAATTTGTCTGGCATCAATGGCAACTATCAGGCATTGCTCTCCAAATAAGTTTGCAATTCTGGTTATTAGTTCAGGGGATTGTAACCCGGCTGAATTGACACTGACCTTATCTGCCCCATTCTGCAACAATTCATAAACGATATGTTCATCACTTATACCACCACCTACTCCAAAAGGGATATTTATTGCTCTACCTACATCTCTTACCAAATCTACTAAGGTCCGCCGATTTTCCAATGATGCGTTGATATCCAAAAATACAAGTTCGTCTGCGCCTTCCTCACAATATCTAGCCGCCAATTCTACCGGATCGCCGGCATCTCTGAGGTCTATAAAATTTGTACCTTTTACCGTACGACCGTTTTTTATATCCAGGCAGGGTATTATTCTTTTCTTCAACATACAAAAAACCTATTTACGAAAAAGTTCTGAAACATTAATTTTGCCTTCGTAAATAGCCTTCCCTACTATGATGGATTCTACTCCCATTTCTACTAATTTAGTGATTTCGTCCAAGGTTGTCACCCCTCCGGATGCAATCAACCCTACCTCAGGAAACAGCTTTAAAAGATCAGAATAAAGTTTAATGGATGAGCCACTCAACATTCCATCTTTTGCAATATCTGTACATAAAAAATTGGTGGCTCCTTCGTTTATATAAAATTTCATAAAATCTTCGATTGACTCATCGCTCACATTAAGCCAACCGTGAGTGGCAATCTTGCCGCCTTTTACATCAGCCCCTATTACAATACAGTCTGAACCATATTTTTTGATCCATGAGATTACTTCTTTTCTCTTTGTGACAGCCACGCTACCAATTATTAGCCTGTATGCCCCTAATTGCAGAAGTTGTTCCACATCTTTTTCGGTTCTGATGCCACCACCTGTTTGGATTCTTAATTTTGTTTTAGTTATTATCGACGAAATAATGGCTCTATTGTTCTTTTCCGGATTTTTAGCAGCGTCCAGATCGACTACATGAAGGTAAGCTGCACCTGATTCAAAATACTTGATAGCTACATCCAAGGGATTGTTATCATACACTTTTGACGTGCTATAATCACCTTTGCTGAGTCTGACACAATCACCATTTATAATATCTATGGCTGGAAAAATCTTAGTTTGATTCATTATTACAATTATTTTCCATCTTTAAAAAATTTCTTATTATACATTGTCCCATGCTCCCCGATTTTTCAGGATGGAACTGGAGCCCATAGAAGTTATTATAACCAACAGCTGCACAAAATAAAATTTTATAATTGCAACTACCTATGGAAAATTCTGAGTTTTCAGCATAAAAACTGTGAACAAAATATACAGAGATGGCGCTATCCAATCCGGAAAATAATAGGTTATCAGCCACAGGATAAAAATCATTCCAGCCCATGTGGGGTACTTTGTGTGCTAAATCAGGTTTAAATTTTTTAATAATTCCGGGTATGAGCCCTAAACAAGTAGTATTGCCTTCTTCTGAATGTTCATACATTAATTGCATGCCGAGACAAATGCCTAAAAACGGATTTTTATATTCTTGTAAAACATTAATCAGATTCCTTTTATTTAATTGTAACATAGCGGCCCCAGCATGGCCAACCCCGGGCAAGATAAGTCTTTCAGAATCCCTGATTTTTCCTGAGTCTGATGACAATGTGTATTTAGCACCTATTCGATCCAAGGTATTCATCACTGACCTGGTATTTCCTGCGCCATAATCAACTATAACTGTCATTGAATTATATATTATAAAGAACCTTTTGTACTTGGAATTTCCATAAATGTGGTGTTTTGGGTCTTTGCCATTAATATTGCTTTGGCAAATGCTTTAAAAACAGATTCTATTATGTGATGCTCATTGGATCCTTTAGCAGAGATATTCAGATTGCAATTAGCATGATCAGAGAATGATTTAAAAAAATGATAAAACATTTCTGTGGGGACATCTCCAATGTTATCCCTTTTAAAATTGACGTCCCATACAATCCATGGTCTCCCTCCAAAATCAAGCAATACTACTGCTTTGGCATCGTCCATGGGTAGTGAAAATCCATATCTTTGAATCCCCGCCTTTTTACCAAGAGCCTTTGAAAATAGCTGACCTAGAACTATTGCAGTGTCTTCTATGGTGTGATGTTCATCAATATGGAGGTCACCCTTGCATTTTATAAATAAATCAATTTGAGCATGTTTTGATATTTGCTCGAGCATATGATCAAAAAATGGTAAACCTGTTTTTATTTCATTTACCCCGATTCCATCCAAATTGATGCTTCCCTGTATTTTTGTTTCAGAAGTTGATCGGACTGCAATTGCTTTTCTGTCCATATTTACCAATAAATTATATATATCTTTCCACGAATTTGACATATAAGTTGGTGTTATGTCATCATTGGTATAATTATGCAACTCGCTTTTTAACAAGATACTTTTAGATCCCAGATTTTTTGCAAGCTGTATATCTGTAATTCTATCACCAATGACTATGGAGTTTTCAATGTCATAATCTCCCTGAGTATATTTTGTCAACATGGAGGTACCGGGTTTTCTGTAGGGGCTTGCTTCGCGTGCAAAGCTACGGTCTATACATATTTGATCAAAAACAATACCTTCCCCTGATAAACTCCTTATAAGTAGTTCTTGTACGGGCCAAAAATTATTTTCCGGAAAACTGTCCGTACCCAAGCCATCCTGGTTTGTCACTAAAACCAAAATATAATCAAGTTTTCTGAATATCTCCCCTAAATAATAGAATACACCGGGCAAAAATTTTAATTTTTCAATGCTGTCTATTTGATAGTCTGCAGGTTCTTGAATAAGTACTCCATCCCTGTCTAAAAACAAAATTTTTTGCATAAGTCAAACTTAGTCTTGATAGTGGTGTAATGCATTGATTAATCTCTCAATTTCTATTTCGGTCCCGATTGTAAACCTTATACATTCTTCACAACGAAATTGCTTATTTCTATTCCGAACAACTATTCCCATACCTAACAAATAATTGTACAAATGATCCGCTTTTGTCACTCTTGCAAGAATAAAATTTGCCTGAGAGGGAAATACTTTAATTACAAAAGTCAGTTTTTTTAGTTCAGAATCCAATTTTTGTCTTTCAATCAATATACTTTGGACCTGATCTAATTTTGATGCCTTGTTTTTAACGAGCTCTAATGCGATTTTTTGGGTCGCAGTATTCACGTTGTAGGGAGTGTTTTATCTTATTTAATATTTTGACGATATAGTCATTCATAAATGCCATTCCCAGCCTGATACCGGCGGCTCCCATTGCTTTAGACAAGGTTTGTACTACTATTAAGTTATCTAATTCTCCAATCTCAGACAACATTCCTGCTTCTTCGGCAAAATCAATATATGCCTCATCCACAATAACCAAACCATTAAACTTTTTGCAGATGGTGACAATATTTACCTTATCAAAAATATTCCCACTTGGATTATTCGGTGAACAAATGAAGATTATTTTATCATTAGGTTTTATGAAATCCAATAATTGAATTGGAGAAAAGTTAAAATTCTCATCCAGAGGAAAATACCTAAAATTGATATTGTTTATATCTGCTGACACTTTGTACATGCCATAAGAAGGATTTAGTGTCACAATGCTGTCAATACCAGGCTCACAAAAAGCCCGTATTATCAGATCTATGATTTCATCTGATCCATTTCCAATAAAAATGTTTTTGGTTTCTATCTTTCTCCATTCGCCGATTGCTGCTTTTAGTTTTTGTTGATATGGATCCGGGTACCTGTTATACTCCCAATTATTAGGATTTTCGTTGGCATCTAAATAAATTTCTGCCACCGACATAAATTCATCTCTGGCTGAACTATAAGGATGAAGTTCAAGGACGTTTTTTCTTACCAATTTTTCCAACATATAATTGCAATTTGGATATTTTAATAATTTAATCTTACAGAAACAGCATTAGCATGACCCTGAAGATGTTCCGCCTCAGCCATAGTTATGAGTGTCGCACCAAGATTATTGAGTCCGGTTCTTGTGATACTCTGAAAAGTTACTTTTTTCATATAAGAATCCAAATTTACACCGCTGTACTTTTTTGCCCAGCCATTGGTAGGCAATGTATGGTTGGTTCCCGAAGCATAATCACCCGCACTTTCCGGGCAATAATTCCCCAGAAAGACTGATCCGGCATTTTTAATTAAGTTAATATAACTTTCAGCTTTATCAGAAGCAATGATAAGGTGCTCGGGGGCATATTCATTGATAAAATCAAATGCAGTTTCAACATCTTCAATGAATATAGCTTTGCTATGAGACAAGGCTTGAGTAGCTATAGCTTTTCTGGGAAGGTTTGAAATCTGGATGGTCAAATGATCATTTACTTTATCCAGTATCCATACTGAATTGGCAACTAGAATCACCTGGCTATCTGAACCATGCTCAGCCTGGGCTAATAGATCAGCAGCTACAAACTCAGGAATACATGTAGCATCTGCATATACAAGAACTTCGCTTGGTCCGGCAGGCATGTCGATAGCCACATTATAATTTTGAGCAAGTTGTTTTGCTGCCGTCACATATTGATTACCAGGTCCAAAAATTTTATCCACTGCCGGTATATCTTTAGTACCAATAGTCATCGCTGCAATGGCCTGCGCTCCACCTGCCAATCTGATTGCAGAAATACCACAAAGCAAAGAACTATAAAGTATGGCAGGATGAATGGATCCTGAACCATCCGGTGGTGTACACAAAATAATCTCCTTGCAGCCGGCTATCAATGCTGGCACAGCAAGCATAAGTACGGTGGAAAATAAAGGGGCGCTACCTCCTGGAATATACAAACCAATTCGGGTAAGTGGAATTGAACGCTGAGAACACATTATCCCAGGCATAGTTTCTACGTCAATTCCTGAAGACTTTTGTGCACAATGAAATGCATATATATTTTTATAAGCGAGTTTTATAGCGTTTTTAAGGCTTTCTTCAATTTCTATTGAATCTGCATTTACCCCTGTAATATCATAAACAGAAGATGAAAGTTTGATTCCATCCAATTTTTCAGTATAGTTTAAAACTGCGGCATCCCTATTTCTCTTTATTTCATTAAATATAGTCTGAACACCTGTCATCAGAGTGCTGTTATCCAAAACAGGCCTTTGTGATAGTTTGACAAAATCACTTTTATTCGGATTTAATATTTTTTCAAGCATGCTAAATGAAATTACTAAATTACCATATTTTCAACCGGAATAACCAATATTCCCTGAGCACCAATATTTTTAAGTTTCCTAATGACACCCCAAAAATCTTTAACCTGAATCACAGAATGTAGTGAACTCCAGCCCTCATCCAGTAATGGCAGTACAGTCGGGCTCTTCAACACAGGCAGAACTGCACTTGCTTCATTTATTTTTGAATTAGGAATATTAAATAAGATATAACGGTTTTCCCGCGCCTTGAGTACAGACTGAATCCTAAAAACCAATTCTTCTATGATTTCACCTTTTAATGAAAGAGCGGTTTTATTTGCGGCTAAGCAGGCTTCTGATTTTAGTATGATTTGTTTTTCTTCCAAACCATTTTTGAATAAGGTGCTGCCGCTACTTACCAAATCACAAATGGCATCAGCCAATCCGATGTTGGGCGCAATTTCCACCGAACCTGAAATCAGGTGGATATCTGCTGAAATCCCTTCTTTCTCCAGGTATTTTTTCAGGCTATTAGGATATGAAGTTGCAATTTTTTTTCCTTCAATAGATTTGATATTTTCAAAAGGCATGTTTTTAGGAAAAGCAATGGATAATCTGCATTTTGAAAATCCTAATTTTGCAAGTACTTCAACGCCTACATTTTGCTCATAAAGGACATTTTCGCCTATTATAGCCAAGTCCACCACTCCGTCTTCCAGATATTGGGGTATGTCACTATTGCGCAGAAAAAATACTTCAGCATGAAAATTCCGGACTTCTGCTTTTAATTGATCCATTCCATTATCCACGTATAGCCCACAGGATTTTAACAAACTTAAAGAGTCGTCATAAAGCCTTCCAGATTTTTGTATTGCAATTTTTAGCATTTTAGTTGATTTACCCCTGAAGTAAAAGCGGCATGTATAAAATAACAACTGCCCGCTTTCATCAAGCAGGCAGTTGTTATAAATATATTTTCTTTTACATAAAAATCACAATCTGCTTACCTGAAAAGGGTGAAGAAATGATGATGATGATGTAATAAAACGTTCATAATTTTAATTATTATCACAAAAGTACACAATGTTTTTAATTTATAAAGTATGAGTTCTAATAATTTATTCTAACCCGATAACAATTCTATTTTTGATCAATGATCTCTATGGTTTGAGGGCCTGCGATTATTTTAAACTCAGATCTACGATTCATTTGATGTTCTTCTTCTGTACACTTTACATTGTCCTTACATCTGTTCAGCAATTTAGTTTCCCCATAGCCCACTGCTTTAATTCTGGAAGGTTGAATTCCTTCATCGACCAACCAGTTTTTGGTAGAGTTCGCCCTACGCTGCGAGAGTTTTTTGTTATATTCATTATCTCCCCTACTGTCAGTGTGTGAGGATAATTCTATCACCATGTCAGGATATTTGTCCAATAAAGACTTTAAATAGTCAAGATCAGGCTCTGCATCAGATCTGATTTTATCATCATCAAGGTCAAAAAATATACTTTTAAGTAATATGGGCTCATTCCTGGAAACGATTCTCTTAGGCGCTTCAGGCTTGGGTTTTAAAGTTACTGTTTTGCTTACCGTATAGTCATCAAAAATACCGTTGGTATTAAAACTTATGGAGTCCGGATAATATCCTTCTCTGGATATATAAGCCCTGTAGGATTTATCGGCATCAAGCAAGAACTTAAATTCATTACTTAAGAAATTAGTCTTACTATCTACAGGTGTTTTTTTACTTCCTTCCAATAATTCTACCGTTGCCCCTTCTAGTGGACCTTTTTCATTGTTGACAATTGTTCTCAAATCTATCACCAGATCCCTAATCTGAATCTGGTAAATATCATCACAACATGTTTCAGTATTCCTAAATTTCTTTTTGTCTTTATGTGTTCTGTTTGAAACCAAAAAT
Organism: Saprospiraceae bacterium; assembly: GCA_016722285.1. Taxonomy (GTDB): domain Bacteria; phylum Bacteroidota; class Bacteroidia; order Chitinophagales; family Saprospiraceae; genus OLB9. The sequence goes on along the minus strand of JADKGI010000008.1, from coordinate 119,797 downwards.
CCAGTGGTGCCGCTTTTACTAAATCTAAGAAATGAATCATCGTAAGAAGAGTTGTAATTAAATCCCATATTTTTCACTTCACCCCATTTACTTCCATCCCATTCAGAGTAAAAATTATCTAAACCTCCCATGCCCGGGTGGCCATTGCTGGCAAAATAAAGAACTCCGTCATTGTAAAATGGAGACACTTCATTTTTAGGAGTGTTGATAACATTACCAAGATTCACTGGTTTGCCATATTTATCACCGGAAATAGACGCATAATAGATGTCAAACCCGCCATATCCACCAGGAATATCGGTTACAAAATATAATACCTTAGAGCCAAATAACTCTCCTTCATAAGGATGAATCGACCTGTTGCCTTCATTTACAGCATCAATAGGATACGGTGCCCCCCATTTTTCCCCCATTCTTTTTGACAAATAAATCTGGGAGTTCTCCATTTTATTATTGTTGTATTTTGCTCTTGTAAAATACATCTTCTGTCCATCCTGTGAAAACGATACTCCGGTATTGTAAAAGTCTATTCTATTTATCACTTCATCGAGAGCAGCAGGTTTACTGAAAGTCCCGTCCGGAGTCCTTGAAGAACTATACAATTTAGCATGATATTCACCTTCTGTTCCATCAAGTACTGTGGGAGTTTTCGCATTTAAGCTAGTAAAATATAATGAACCGTCTGAATATAAAGCAGGGGATGACTCTCCCGACGGGGAATTTATTGATTCTCCGGCAAATGAAATTGAAGCTTCAATATTTTCAGGATATTTTTCAAGTTGCAGTATTCCTTTCAATTCTATTTTTGCATCATTTTTCAATTCTTCATTGTCTGTCGTCGAAATAAATGTATTGAGTTCATCCAGTGCAATTTTATATTTACCCTGAAATTTCATTGATCTGGCATAATCCAGTCTGAGATCAAAAAACTCATCATTTTTATCTCTTTTTAGGACTCGTTCATAAATTTTTTCAGCTTTTGGATAGTCTCGTAAAAGCATATACATGTCACCAATTGCAACCTGGAGGTTTGGGTCCTTATTTTCCTTATATGCCTTATCAAACCATTCTATAGCATTCAGGTAATCATTATTTTCAGCTGCTGTATTTGCAGTTTCCAGCATGGTCTCATATTTACTCACCGTCAAAGGCTGTGCATTGATATAAAATGTGGAAACGAACAAGACAAAAATAATACTATAAAATCTTTTGGTCATCTTTAATGTTTAAAATGGTTGTTTACAGATAAATCTTTTTAAGATCAAAGACTTGGGCAAAATATGATTGGTTTTGGTTTGGGTTTTTTATAAATTTTTCCCATATAGCTAGCACATAATTCAAATCCTCCCACTGATCTTGGATCCAATAGTAGCGGAAGATATATCAATATCGTATGCCAGGCCAACTTTCAAATCTTTGAATTCAGCTCCCAAATAAATAATTGCGGCTCTCAAATTCCTGAGACCTAATCCGGCACCTGCGCGAAAATCTTTTTCAGGATCCACTTTATACCATACATGAGTATTAACATTGAGTGCGTTTGCCGGTCCAAGGCTATAATAATAAATAGCAGGTATTACCTGAGTTTTTTTATTTACCGTCATCTCGTAACTTCCATGAATATTTAAACCAAAATATTTGGTCTCCAAAGAATCTTTATTGGTGCCGCGGCTGTTAAATCCAACCGCAGGATTCAACAATCCTTCTGCTGCAAAACCTAGTTTCAGGTCAGAATTTTTGCGTCTGGCATTATATAAGAAACCAACGCTAAGATCCTTATATGGATTGTAATCTATCCTATTGCTGCTTCCTCCTGTACTGCCAGAGCCGCTTGAATTGCCTTTGTTAAAGTACTCAATATCTAAATCAGGATATCCGGTCTGAACATTTACCCTTCCATCTTTTTGATTAAGCCTGTTGAAATCTCTGCTTCCGTTTATAAATTGAGCTCCCAAAGTGATAATATTGGTCTGCTTTTTATCCAATGAAAGATGGTAGGCAGCTCCTATTTTCATAAATGTCCAGCTTTGAGTGGAACCGGTAGCATCACCAGGAAAGTCCGTTCTATCTAATGCATCCAAATTTAATCCGGATTTTCCTACCACATCCATTTCAATTCCGATTCCTATCCAATCCTGTTTTCTGATACCTCTCACGATAGGTGCATCAGCAGATAAGGTAAATGTTCTGAAAGGTCTGGATGTAATTGCAGCTTGTTTATCTGAAAAAATGCCGCTAATTCTGTATGATCCTGAAAATGCTCCTGCATTTGCCGGATTTACATTCAGAGGAGTAAAATGATAATAGGAGTAATGAAGTTCCTGAGTAAATGCAACCTGAAGGCTGAAAATAACCAAAGTCCATGAAACAAGTATTTTTAACGGCATAATTCTGGATATTTTTTCAATTCGACGACGAAAGATAATGCATTTTTTAATAAAATAAACAATAAATCCCTATTTAACATTATTTTTAATAATATATGTTACCGTATTTTTCTATCGTAATTGTTTAGATGTACGCTTTAAAATCATAAAAATACAGCAATTATTTGTTGAAGGAGCTACTTTTTGAGTGAATAGCATCACTATTGGTTAAAAAAGAGCTGAAGTAACACTAAAAATAGGGACTTTTTAATTGAAATTGATCATTCCTTAACAATTGTTTTCTTTCAATATTTATAAGATGAGTGTGAATTTTAACCTCAATCATTTAAAAAGTTACTTTTGTATTAATATAAGATTGTAATGATTAGAATAAGGCTAACAATGATTATTTTATTTGGTGCCCTTACCATATCATGTCAATCATTTTTTACACCATCAGACACCTTAAATAAAAAACGGGTTTATGTCGCAGCCGGCTCCACGGCAGTCGTGAGTAGTAGTTTTGCAATTGGTCTATATAACACTTGGTACAAAAAGTATCCCAGACAGGGGTTTCACTTGTTTAATGATTGGGATGAGTGGGCATTTATGGATAAGGCGGGTCATCTCCATACTGCATATTTTCAAAGTTTGCTATGCTATAAGGGTGCAAAATGGACCGGCATCAATAAAAAAAACAGCATCATTACAGGAGTAATTTGCGGGATGTTGTTCCAATCAACTATAGAAGTTTTTGATGGCTTTTCTTCGAAATGGGGATTTTCCATTACCGATATGGTGGCTAACTTATCCGGTTCAGCTACTTTTGCTTTTCAGCAACACTACTGGAATGATCAGCGTATAAGAATAAAAATATCTTCAATACCTATAAATTATTCGAAGGCACCTATCTTATCAGATGACTATAAAGCGGTATCAAGTCTAAGTAACAGAGCTGCAAGTCTTTTTGGCAGAACCTACTTTGAAAGTTTCCTGAAAGATTATAATGCTCAAACCTATTGGGCATCTGTTAATATACATTCATTTTTTCCTGAAGGTAACAACTGGCCAAAATGGTTAAATCTGGCATTTGGCTATGGAGCACAAAATTTATATGGAGGTTATAAAAATTCATGGGCTGAAGGTTCAAACACTTTTTCTCTAAACAGTGCCGATTATCCCAGATATAATCAATTTTTTTTAAGTTTTGATCTGGACTTTAATAAATTAAATACAAAGAACCCATTCCTAAAAACATTGTTTTCAGGTCTCAATATTTTTAAAATTCCGTCCCCAACTATTGAAATTAACACTGAAGGCAGAATTGTATTCCACCTTTTTAAGTAGAAGTCATTTTAAACACTCTTAGCATCATTTACATTATTTTCACTTAAATCAAATCTATAAAAATTATGATTTAATTTTACCTTTGCAGCCGTGAGCAATATCAGGGAGCTTGTCCAACTTTATGAGGAAGACAGGTATGTAAGAGAAATAAATAATCTGACTTCAAGTGATTCAGCAACATTAATTCATCTTCAGGGATTAGTGGGTGCTATGGACTGTTTTGTCCTTGCCGGTGCATTTTATAGTCAAAACAGATCCCATATATACATTGCATCAGACAAAGAAGAAGCTGCATATGTGCAAAATACCCTCCAGTCAATTATGGAGAACAAAACAATCCACTTCTTTCCGGATTCATTCAAACGGCCATTGCAGTATGATGAACTTGATAAAAATAATGTTCTTATTCGCACAGAGACTATAAATAAAATCTACCAGACAAAAGGAAGAAATCAGATTTTGATATCATATCCGGAAGCTATATTTGAAAAAGCTGTAGATCCTGTGCTTCTTGACAAAGATAAAATTGAAATAGAGAAAAACGCAACTCTTGACATAAATACAATGATTGAATTGCTAGTTATGTATGGTTTTGACAGAGTTGAATTTGTATATCAACCCGGCCAGTTTTCCATTCGTGGCGGTATAATAGATGTCTTCAGTTATGGCAATGAATGGCCTTACCGAATAGAAATGTTTGATATAGAAGTTGAAAGTATCAGAACCTTCAATCCCACCACTCAGCTTTCTGTTCAGACCATAAGCAAAGTTTCTATCATTCCAAATATCAATAATAAGTTTCGTCAGGATCAAAAAATCAGTATTTTTCAGGTATTCTCTACAGATAGCTGCATTTGGATTAAAGAACCCGACATGTTGATAGATAAGCTTCAAATATGTTTTGAAAAAGTAGAAACATTTGCTGATAGTATTATTGTAAAAACTGAAGAAGTATTAAAAGAAATTTTTAATGAAAGAGCATTCATTTATCCTTCCAAAATAGTAGATGAAATCGCAGATTTTAATAGAATCATACTGTCAAAGTCACAGCATTTTACTACTAACAAGATAGTAACATTTAAAACATCAGCACAACCAGCATTTAATAAAAATTTTAACCTACTGATTGAAAACCTAAAAGAAAATACTAAACTGCATTATACCAATTATATATTTACTGATAATGTCAAGCAGATAGAAAGGTTCTATAATATTTTTGAAGATATGGGTGTCCAGGTTCAGTTTCATCCTTTACACAAATCTGTTTACAGCGGATTTATAGATCACCAAAATAAATTAGCATGTTATACCGACCACCAGATCTTTGAGAGATTTCACAGATATAAACTTCGTCAGGGATTTACAGAAGATATGGCTATTAGCCTTAAAATGCTTAGGGAACTTCAACCTGGCGATTATGTCACTCACATTGATCACGGAATTGGAAAATATTCAGGTCTTGAAACGATTGAAATTAGTGGTCATAAACAAGAATCAGTTAGACTTATTTATCAAAATAATGATATCCTTTATGTAGGCATAAACTCTCTCCACAAAATCACAAGATATGTCGGCAAAGATGGTACTGAGCCAAAACTTAACAAGATAGGAAGCGACGCGTGGAAGGCATTAAAACGTAAAACAAAAGCGAAAGTAAAAGATATAGCTAAAGAGTTGATCAAGCTTTATGCAAAAAGAAAAGCTTCAAAAGGGCATGCATATCCTCCTGATGGATATTTACAAACAGAACTGGAAGCCTCTTTTATATACGAAGATACCCCTGACCAACTCACAGCGACGCAGGATGTTAAGACCGATATGGAAAAGGATTATCCTATGGATAGGCTGATTTGCGGAGATGTAGGTTTTGGAAAAACAGAAATAGCTATCAGGGCAGCATTCAAAGCTGTTGTCGCAGGAAAACAAGTTGCCATTTTAGTGCCAACCACCATTCTTGCCCTACAGCACTACAAGACATTTTCTGACAGATTAAAAGAGTTTGGTGCCACTGTTGAATACATCAACAGGTTCAGAAGTACCAAAGAAAAAACTGAAGTCTTTGAAGGAGTTGCAAATGGAAAAGTTGAAATCCTCATCGGGACTCATGCTCTACTAAATAAGAGTCTAAAATTTAAAGATCTCGGACTACTTATCATAGATGAAGAGCAAAAGTTTGGGGTGGCTGCTAAAGAAAAATTAAGAGGTTTGCAGGTAAACGTAGATACCTTGACGCTTACAGCTACACCTATCCCAAGAACCTTACAGTTTTCCCTTATGGCCGCTAGAGATTTATCTATCATTCGCACTCCCCCTCCAAACCGGCAGCCGATATATACTGAACGGCGCATATTCAGCGATGAACTTATCAAAGAAGCAATATACTATGAGGTCCAGAGAGGTGGCCAGGTATTCTTTGTCCATAATCGGGTCAAAAGTCTTTATGAAATGGCCGGTCTGATAAAAAAATTATGCCCTGATGTCGATGTTGCTGTAGCACATGGCCAAATGGAATCACATGACCTTGAAACTACCCTGTTGAACTTTATTGACGGTAAATTTGATGTCCTTGTTTGTACTAATATTATTGAGACTGGATTGGACATTCCAAATGCCAATACTATGATAATTAATAATGCCCATCAATTCGGAATGAGTGATTTACATCAGTTACGAGGTCGGGTTGGAAGGTCAAATAAAAGAGCATTTTGTTATCTGTTTGCCCCGCCACTATCCGTCCTCACCCAAGAAGCCAGAAAAAGAATTAAGACTTTAGAAGAATTTTCTGATTTAGGTTCCGGCTTTCAGATTGCCATGAAAGATATGGACATAAGAGGCGCAGGAAATTTATTGGGCGCTGAACAGAGCGGCTTTATTGCTGATATTGGATATGAAACATACCAAAAAATCCTTGAAGAAGCAGTCATTGAATTGAAAGAAACAGATTATAAAGAGCTGTTTAAGGAAGAAAATGACAAGAAACAATTATTTGTTCGCGATGTGGATGTGGATACCGATATTGAAATGTTGATACCTGATTCCTATGTTTCCAATATCCAGGAAAGATTAATATTATACACAGAAATGGACAAATTGGACTCCGAATCAAAAATAGAGGAGTTTAACAATATGCTAAAGGATAGATTTGGTAATATACCAGCCCAAGTCAATGAATTGTTTGATGGCCTGAGAATCAGAACTTTGGCAAGAAAACTTGGTTTTGAAAGGATTGTACTAAAAAACAGGAAAATGAATTGCTACTTTGTTTCTAACGCACAATCAATATATTTCGAATCCAAAGCTTTTCAAAGTATCATGATGTATATCTCATCAGAAGGAAGCAAGGTTGGATTCACCATGAAACAGTCAAATAATTTTCTTATTATGACCAAAGAAAATGTAAAATCACTCCGGCATGCTAAAAGTCTGTTGGAGCAAATTGTGGATAAACTTGTTTATTAGTTTAATATTTGAAACTAAAACAAACAGCAATAAATTGCACAAACGATTTCGGAAGTGTAGGTTTTCTACAATAGAATAACAAATTCATTTTTAATTATAGAAAATCTCATTCAGAGCATCACTTAAAATTCTAATATCAGAATCAGTGTGCAATGAGCTCAGCACTATTCTGGTAATAGGAGTTGACTCAGCTGTCGGGTAAGCAAAACTTGAAATAAAAATATTTTTTCTCATTAGATCCTGGTAAAGATCATTATTTGGCGAAAAAAAAACCGGGTAATTTTCCAGATACCGAAAATGATATAGCAGATGATTATTTAATGATAGAAACAAATCAATGTTTTCTTTTAGTCTGTAATTAAAAGAGTAATAATGCTTCTGGGATTTCATAAATGCATCTAAATAAGCTGGAATAATGGGTGAAGCACCAATAAAATATGGGGAATTCTTTATCTTATTTATCACGTCCAAATCTCCAAATATTATCCCACCCGGTATACCTAAAGCTTTAGCTAATGATGATATTACAATGACTCTCACGTTATCAGGTGCTAATGCTGAAAAAAAAGAATAATTACCAAAACCATGTTTAAAATCTTTTGAGTCTTCAAAATCGAGATTAACCAGGCCTAAAGCGTGAGAATCATCAAATATTAAGGTAATATCCTTGTCTTGAGGGAGAGAAGATACCCAATTAAAATTATATTTTTCACATCTCAATGGATCAATAGAATTACAACAAATCACTATGGGTATGTTAACCTTTGAAATTATATCATTAATTCGGGAATAAAAATCATCATAGTCCTTGAATTGGCTGCTTATATTTTGACCAAACCATAACGCCGGATGAACATCGGGGGCATAAATGAACAGATGATCTTCAAAACTCCTGACTACTAATTGCCCAGCAAGCAATCCCGAAGATGTAGTGATAGATGCTTCCGCATCATTTATTTCTGCCAGATATTTTTCTGTTTCCTGGTAAATTCCGAGTTGAATATTATTATTTCTGGATGCAGAATAAATTGAACCATATCTTTCAAATCCATCGTACAAAGCCTTTCTAAAAGTTTCCTGATGGCCTATACCTAAATACGAAGTACCACTAAAAAAAAGTAAATCTATATTATCAATACTTAAAGTTCGCCCAGGCAAATTATTAATAACTGGCATTCCAAATTTTTGTCATAAAGCTAAGTTACTGATTTCAATAGAAAGGCAAAATCTGAAAATTAGTTTAAGATAATCCTGTTTGCAAAAAAAAGGACCGTCTCTTTTGGAAACAGCCTCTTTATATTTTAACCCATAAAAAAAAGTATTCAGAAACCAAAACCGCCCATTCCTCCCATTGATTTTTGGAATTCTGCCATTGTCATTTTCTTATAGCCTTTGGTATCAAATGAAAATTTAGAATCGTCAATCTGGTCCTTAATATCAATGGCTGTCATTGTCATCGAAAACTTTGGGTTGCCGACAGTAAACTCCATTGTATATCCGGCAAATTCAAGTGACTGGAAACCTTGAATCAGATTTGCTTTGGTTTTAATATCTTCGGTCACATAACCGGTCACAGTCATACCATCCATTTCAGGATTGGTTACTGTCATCTTGTAGCATTTGTATCCGAGTATTTCTTTGGTGTCATTCTTATCATACTCAATCTTTGACTGATTTGCTATTTCTTTTTGCTGAACAGTCTGGGTTTCATCCAATTTAGACTCTATCCACGATTTGTTACCCATCATATCCATCAACATATTCATCGTGTTTTTTCCTTTCTCTACATGCACCTGCATTTTCAACATTCCACCCATCATATCCATATATGTAACGTATTGATCATCTTTGAAAAATACTTCTGTTTTGGATCCTTTCATCATTTCAAGTCCCATCGCCATTTGAGGATCTTCGGCTGAGACTTTTGTTATTTCCATCTTAATGGATCCTTTGTCCAAGACTTTTTGGCCTATAACAGTTGAACCAAGTGATATAAAAAATATTAAATAAAAAAGAGAAAAAATGCTTTTCATGTGATAATTAGTTTGAATGAATTAATATTAATGTACTAAATTAAATTTACTTTACATAGAATGGAGAAAGTGCAAATATAGTTTCAAAATATTTGTTAAATTTTTAAAGTCCTCGGACTATGTTGGATGTCATTTACTTTTTCGACTATCGTATAAGGATATTGAATATCTGACATCTTATTATCAGGTATCTGTTATTCACTTTCTACTAACTTGGGGTTTTGAATATTATTGGTAGGTACCACCCTTAATTCCTGAATCCAATATTTTACAAAATCACCATTTGGGTCATATTTTTTGACTGAGCAGCAATGTTAATATTGCGATTATCTCTGGAATCGTTTCCAACTCCGGCTATGTAATTCCAATTACCATAATTTGAGCAAGGATCATAGTCAATCAGTATTGACTCAAAATATTCAGCCCCTATTATCCAATTGATCTTCAATTCATTGACCAGAAAACTGGCTACATTTTGTCTTCCCCGGTTTGAAATAAATCCAGTAAGATTAAGCTGTCTCATATTTGCATCAATAAGAGGCAATCCGGTTAATCCTTCAGCCCAGACTTCAAATAAATATAAGTTATCAGATAATTTTAGATTTTCTCCTTTAGTCCCCCCCTGTTGAAATATTTTATTACAATACTTTTTACCCATCAGTCTATAAAAATCTCTCCGTAGTAGTTCAAAGTACAGCAAATAAGTTGATTCATTTTTCTCTATATCTGCTTCATACATTTTCAGCTGCTGGTAAATATACTTTGGTGACAAGCATCCTGTGGAAATCCATGCTGAAAGTTTACTGGAAAAATCCCAACCCAACAAATGATTACGGGTATCTTTAAAGTTTTGAATATAATTATTTTCCCACAGATAGTAATTTAGTTGTTCAAGGCCTTTTGTTTCACCACCTTTGAATTTTAAATTTTCAATATGAAGCAATTCAATGTCATCTTTTCCAAAATATCTTAAGTCGGGAATCATTCCGGGATCTGAATAGTAATCCAAAGTAGGAATGGTATCAGGTGTTTCTAAAGGAGCCCTTATATTGGTAATCGTCTCAACTTCTTTCCTGAAATAAGTGAATACGTCAGGAACCTGACAAATAGGAAATGGCAGATCGGCGGTGTGATATAACATCTTACCTCTGACAAACCTCAATTCCTGTCCAATCGTCCAAAGATTTTTCTCAAGCCTGTCCTGAATTTTTACCTCTTCATCTGTCCTCTCCCTGTTACAATATACCCATGATGATTTAGTCTCAATAGCAACTTTAAGCACTTCTTCTTCAGGCTTACCGATTCTTACTATCAGGTCACTTCCTTTTTTCTGTAAGCTATTTCTTAGATCTTCAATAGCTTCAATAATGAATTTTGTTCTGAATTTACCGCACTTATCGAACCCTGTAGCTTGTTTTTCCTCTAAAAATACGCTCATCAAAAACATATAATGGTAATACTTTATCTGCCCCGCAAATTGCTTGAGTAAGTGCTTCGTTATCGTGAAGCCTGAGATCATTTCTGAACCAAACAATAGCAACATGCTCCATATTTAATATTATCCGGTTTGAATTGCCTGAATAACATTAACCTCCCAGATATGTTTCATTAAGTGCTTATATTTAATTGATTAAGCGTCCGCTTCTGTCGATGTAATTGTTGCTAGCTTGTTGGGTACCCATGACGAGGATATCCTGAATGTTTATATGCTTTTGTCGTGTGCCAACGAAATATATGATTTCAGCTACATCTTTAGATTTCAAAGGGGTGAAATCTTGATACATTTTTGCTTTGTTTTCATCACCGTCAAATCGTACCAATGCAAACTCCGTTTCTTCTACATGTCCCGGTGATACCTGGCTTACCCGTATTCCAAATTTGTAAAGATCCAGGCGCATTGATTTTGTAAGAGCATCCACAGCAAATTTTGTAGCACAATATACATTTCCATTTGGGTAAACTTCATGACCTGCCGAAGAACATAAGTTTATAATATGCCCCTTTTTATTTTTTACCATTTCCTGGCTTACGAGCCTCGTAATGTATAACAGCCCTTTGACATTGGTATCAATCATAACTTCCCAATCATCTGAATTGCCTTCGTGAATAGGCTGAAATCCTTTGGCAAGACCGGCATTATTTATAAGAATGTCTAATTGCTTCCATTCAGGTTTGAGTGATTTCCATGCTTTTTTAACTTCAGCTTGGTTCCTTATATCAAAGCATAATGAAATAATATGGATACTATATTTATTTGTCAGTTTCTTTTTCAGCTCATCGAGTTTTTCTTTTCTTCTGCCAGTAATGATCAGATTAAATCCATTCTTGGCAAATATTTTAGCATTGGCGTTCCCTATTCCTGATGTTGCACCGGTTATCATTACTTTTTTGGAAAAAGATATTTTCATTTAGTTATTTCTTATTTTTTCTATTATTGATGTAAATTCTGATTTAAACTGATCGTAATCAGGAGTAGCCGGCCCGGAAAAACCTGTGTGTATTTTTACAATTTTGTTGTTGCGGTCAGTAATAATCATAGTCGGGTATGACATTATTTTATCAATTTGGGGTATTTTATCTGATGCAACTTTCTTGTCATAATAACCGCCATAAAGAACTTCGTGATCAATGTGCATCCTTTCTTTATACTTTTTTAAAGATTGTTTAGATTTATTGGCATCCTTGTATCGTTCAAATCCAACAGAAAAAATGGCAATGTCATCATTCTTGTTTTTTGAAAAATAATCTTTTAAGAAAATAGTTTCATCCATACAGTTTGGGCACCATGTTCCCATGATTTGAACAATTTTAATTTTGTTATTGTACTTTTCATCATTAATACTGACTGTTTTCCCGGATTCATTTTCAAAGCTAAAATTAAGAGGTTCCGAACTTACCGATTTTGTGAGATCATATGAATTAACCAGTGATGCTTTGCTGTCCCTGATACCTTCCCAATTTGTAGTATATTGGCTTCCCGACCTAAAGGTTCCCGACAATTTACCATTTTCCATCATTTTGCCTAAAAATAAAAAAGCATGGGCTCCATCAAAAACCGACATGTAAATTTTATTTCCAACGACCTTCCCTTCAAGATATCTGTAATCACCGGTTTCTGTCATAAATGTTCCATGTAAAATGTCTCCTTTTTGATCAAAGACACCCACAGCTTTGTATTCATCATCAGTGGCTATCTCAAATGTACAATCCCATTTACCCTCGACATCTATATGCTTACTTTTCAATGCGGTAAACCTGTCTGCCATACCGTGAACTGCCTTAAATGGAATTTTGTAATTGTCCTTATAATTAACTATCCAGTCACCCTCCATAACACCATCTTCATATATGGCCCGAATTTGGGTATCATAAACAGGAAAATTAATGATAATTGTATCTTTCGCTGTCGCTTTGTCACGACCAAAAGTTATATCATCAATCCTTATCCTTTCATCAGCATTGTGAATGACTAAATGAAAAATACTGTCGCTGTCATAAATGACTTCAAAATTAAATGGAAGTTCAGATTCTAAATCAAATTTTTTTACGATATCCCTGTCGTCACCATATTTCTGAACGGGGGTTCTGTCGAGTAATAGGACAGCTCTCCAAATACCCGGTGGAATTTTTTCAAACTTCTGACCGGGCACAACGCATCCGATAATAAATAAGAAGATCACACTTGAGAAAAGATATTTGACCATTTAACTTTTATTGTCCTTATTGTTATGCAAATCAAGAAAACCATGTAATCTGAAATAAGTTTTGATATTGATATCACTTAAGTACCCTAATATTAAAGGAACAAGAAAGTTTCAGGTAAGAATATCAATCCCCTTTATCGCCTATAAACTGATCTTCTTTATTTTTAAATAAAATATTGAAGGTCGTCAGGCTTCCATATATCCTCGTTATGTATTGTTGCAGATTGACTTTTTCTTCATCATTCAGATCGGATGCATTTATCCTCTGTTCCATAACCCTTATTCTATCTCTAACCATCACAATTTTATGAAAAATGTGTCAATAGGAATTTCTTTTGGTTTTAAAGAATTGTCTTCAGGCTTAAGTATTAATAACCCATTCTTCCATTTGTCTCCAAGTGGTACAACCTCACTGATATCGGACCAGGTTTTTAATATTTTGATTAGCGCTTTTTCAGCTTCAGAGAAAGAAACTTTTTCATCTGCCTCTATCCGTTCTATAATTTCCCATGAACTGTATTCCTTGCCTACCAACTTTATACCATAAGTAATAAAGCATACCTTGTAAGCAACCACTTCAGCACCTATCACTACTCCATCACCGAAAGCAGGATGTCTGACTCTTGAACCTACCCCAAGAATATTTCCCATATTATAATTAAGTTTAATATAAAAGGTAAAATTAAAGTAAATGTTTAGGTATATACTTACAAATCATAAAAATAAAACATTTTTTTTTGTAAGACGAAGCTACTTTTTAAGTGATTAGCCTCGCTTTAGATGAAAAAAAGGGCTGAAGTACCACGAAAAATGCGCATTTTTTGATTGAACTTGATCATACCTAAACCATTACAAGTTAAACATAATATTAAAATCCGTATAAATTAAATGCCTTAAGTATCAAACTATAAAAGATTATAAACTTAAAACAAAGTATTTTACTCCAGAATTACAGTTTTATTTCCGGAAACAAAAACATTATCATTAAACACCAGCTTTAATGCTTTAGCCAATACTAATTTTTCGACATCCCTGCCAGCTTGTGCCATCTCCTGCCAACTATGGGTATGATCGACATGTAAAACATCCTGTTTTATGATGGGGCCTTCATCCAAATCATCATTTACAAAATGTGCCGTCGCTCCGATAATCTTGACACCCCTCAAATAAGCCTGCTTATATGGATTAGCTCCAATAAAAGCCGGTAAAAACGAATGATGAATATTGATAATTTTGTTTGGATAATGTTTCACAAATCCAGCAGTCAATATGCGCATATATTTAGCGAGGACAATAAAATCCGGTGAATAATCACTAATTTTACTAATTACCATTTGTTCGTGTTGTTCTCTGGAGATATTATCGGCAGTAATATAATGAAACGAAACTCCAAATCTACTGCATAAATTTTTAAGTCCGTCATGATTTCCAATGATGGCAAGTATCTCAGCATTTAATTCACCAAAATAATTACGAATTAAAAGCTCGCTGACACAATGATGTTCTTTCGTAACAAGGATTACAATCTTCTTTTTCCGCTTGATATTTAATGATATGTCAGCTTCTTTGGGTAGAATACCTTTAAGTCCATTAATGATTTTTTCACGATCTACCAGTCCCGACATTTCAGACCGCATATAAAAATGTAAACTTTCAGGCTCAACAAACTCCTGATTTGAAATAACATTCAGATCATTAAAATAAAAGACTCCCGTGATCTTGTGAACCAGGCCTTTTGCATCTGGGCAGGATATTCTTACGACACTATTCTGAATCATATTTGAATTAATAAGCCGCAAAAATATTGAATAATCCATCGCTTATTCTATAAAAATAAAGAAATCATTAATTTTGTATTCAAAATCAGAAAGTTCAATTGAAATTTTTTAAGTATCTATTCATTGCTCTGGTAATAATATTTGGTATCTGCAAACTTGAATTCGTCGATGATGTTTCTGTTGATGACCTTAAAATAAAGTATGCACAAGCACCATCTAAATTTATTTCCATAGGCAATATAAAGGTACACTACAAATCTGAAGGCGTTGAAAATGATACTTTGCCATTGGTGTTGCTTTACAGCACAGAAGCAAGTTTGCATACTTTTGATGCCTGG
Organism: Saprospiraceae bacterium; assembly: GCA_016722285.1. Lineage (GTDB taxonomy): Bacteria > Bacteroidota > Bacteroidia > Chitinophagales > Saprospiraceae > OLB9. The sequence continues at coordinate 104,772 of JADKGI010000008.1, read as the reverse complement.
GTAAATGAACTTAAACAATATAAAAAAGTAATCAGACTTGACCTCCCCGCTTTTGGACTGACTGGTCCTTTTGAAGATAGAAACTACAAGATTTCACAGTACACATAATTTCTTGATGAGTTTCTGAGTAAATTAAATATCAAAAAATGTATCCTTGTCGGAAACTCTTTGGGTGGCCAAATAGCATGGCATTATGCACTAATGTATCCGTCAAAGGTGGAAAAACTGGTTTTAATAGATGCGGCAGGATTAAGATATACCAGCAGTAAACCACCTTTGGCATTCAGGTTGGCCCGGATCCCGATTCTCAACCAATTATTAACAAAAATAACACCCAGGTCTGTTGTAAGAAAAAGTATTGAAGATGTGTATTCTGATAAGTCCCTTATTACTGATAATCTTATCGACCGATATCTTGAGCTGGCACTCAGGAAAGGCAACAGACAAGCTATGGTAGTTAGATTAACAACGACAATTGATTATAATAAAATACCGGATTTGCAAAAAATGTACATGCCGACTCTAATTTTGTGGGGCAATGATGACAAACTGATCCCTGTATCATCTGCATCAGAGTTTAGTACTTTGATTCCGAATGATACAATGGTAATAATTCCAAATTGCGGACATGTCCCTATGGAAGAGTGTCCCATAAAATCATTACAAGCTTTGCGGAGCTTTCTCCGGATTTAAGGTTTCATGAAATTAAGGCAATATTGGTGAAATGTATTGCTTACAAATGTATTTCCATAACCATATGGTGCAAGATTAATGTCATCCTGACACCAGAAAACTTCTGGCAAAAGGACTACCCTCTCCATAAGACGAGCCGAAAGATCCCATGCAAATGGATAATTTTTACCTTTCTTCTTAATATTCTTAACAATAATGGTGAGGTAGCTTCCACTTTCCATCAGGTCAATTATATTAAAATAAATCTGGACTAATTCATCAATGAAATCATCATAGTTTACCAGATTGCCCAAATCTTCCTCCAGCTCAGAATAACTGGTCAGCAAGCCCTTTTCAATTCTCTTAGCTTGATTTTCCGCACCTTTCATATTGAGCATATCCCAATAAGGCGGCGATGTAATCACATAATCGACAGGTGGAAAATCATCTTTTGAAATTAATCTTGCATCTTTATTTAATATTTTAAAATCACCTGAAATCGACTCCTTTAAGAAAAGTTCTTTTTGCTGAGGATTAACTAAATTTTGACATCGTTCATTTGCAATTTCCATAAAAAATTCACTCAACTCTGTTCCATAGGCATTACACCCAGATTTCAATGCTGCTATTTGAGTACTACCTGTTCCCGACATTGGGTCCAGAACATTATCGCCGTTTCTTGTGAAAACATTAAGAAACATAGATACCAGTTCTTCAGGATATTTAGCAGGGTGTAGAATTTCATTTTTTTTTCGAGGAGATGGTTTTAATATAAACCAGTAAGGTAATGACTTTGAAAAAGAAACCAAACCTTTTTTTTGTTGGTTGTTTGAAAACAATCCTGATTCCACGGGTATATATTTACCTTTAGAATTTTCATCCTTTCTAAAATATAAACAATAGAATGTTTCTAAATCGGGAGCAAAATATGGCTGATTTACATGTGGACTATCTGATGACATACATGCAATTTTCTCATCCTTGAGACTGAAAACAGTCGATAATTGGTAAGCTATATCCCAGGAAAAAGGAAAATAATTTTCATTGATCTGCTTATTTGGAATCATGACACACAAAAATCTCTTATGTTGAAGATTCTCAAAAATCCTTTGAGAAATATCCATAATCTTTTCCCTGACTATGAGATAATCTTCTACTCCAGTCATTTTACTAATATCAAACCTCATATCGACCAATGCAAACTGAAGCGGCTCTGATTGATAGTCTTTTGCTGAAACCAAATTCAAACTATTATCACAACAGATTGATGCTACCGATGAATAATCATTACCGTAATAAAATATTTTTTCATGTGATTCTTCAGCTTTTGTAAAAAACAATACATTTTCGCTGATCAACTTATCATCAGAAACATATCGAAACCATGATTTCTGAAAAGGAAGCCATTCTTTAGAACTAAGCCTGTTGAATCGGTTTTTCAAAATTTAACCATCTTAATATCCAAAAGATTTAGTCTGAGTTTTTTTCTTTGCATCCGGATCATACCCTATCATAATGTTAATCCATATCGATCTGGACATTCTCAAAAAAAAGAAATAAGTTGCTGCTGCAATTAACAATAGAATGAACATGGATAAGTTTAAAGAAAATTTAAAAACGATAATGCAAACGCCCATTATCCCCAAAAAGAAAAATGCTGAAAATATATATGATAAAAACATAGAGCCATAATAAAAACCAGGTTCAGGTTCGAATTTCTGACTGCACACAGGGCAACTTTCAGGCATATTTAATGGTTTAGAAAATTCAAAAGGGGCTATAAACAAATCTCCTTCCTGACATCTGGGACATTTTTTAGATAATGCATTGAGTATAAAATTTCTTTTTGTCATTCTACTTAATATTACAAGGCTCTCAAGCCAGAATTAAAAATACAGCACATCCAGCAAGGTATCCTGCTGCGGATAACCAGGCGATTTTTTTAAAATACCAGATAAAATCTATCTTTTCCATACCCATTGCTGCCACGCCTGCAGCTGAGCCGATGATGAGCATACTTCCTCCTGTGCCAGCAGTATATGCAATAAAGTGCCAAAGGTGGTCATCCATTGGATTATTAAACATGCCCATGCCTGCTGCCACCAGTGGTACATTGTCTATTACTGCTGATAGAAACCCCAGAAGGATGATTACAATATTTGTATTGGGAATTATCGACGTCAAACCTTCAGCTCCGGTGCGAAGGATGCTTGCATCACTTATGACAGCAGTTTCAAAAGCAGCAATCGCAAGTAAAATGCCCAGAAAAAATAAAATACTTGACATCTCTATTCTGGATAAAGCCTTATGGGGAGAGTACTTGTGCCGTGACTCATCATCAAAATCTTCTTCCGGGTGTATATACTCTGAAACTGCCCATACAACCCCAAGGCTTAACATCATTCCAATATAAGGCGGCAAATGAGTAATCGTCTTAAAAACGGGAACAAAAATTACCATACCTAAGCCGAGATAAAGCATAGTCTTAGAGCTTAACAATTTCTTGTTAAAAATTTCTTTCTCAGATTCTCCATCCCCGATATTCCCTTGAAAAACTTCTTTGAATGAAGCAAGAAAAAAAGGGACCACAAAACATACAATGGCTGGTATGGCAATATATTCCATCAATTGACCACTGGATACCTTTTTCCTATCCATAGCATAGTGGTTGTTACGTCTCCAATGGGTGACCAGGCACCTCCAGCATTGGCTGCGGTAATAATGAGACATACATACCATAATCTTTCATCTCGATTTTGTATTAGCTTACGTAATAAACTGATTAGAACAATTGTAGTAGTCAGGTTATCAATAATAGATGAAAGTATAAAGGCAATTATACCTGTAATCCATAGTAATTTTTTTTTGTTTTTCGTTCCAATCCACTCTTTTATAACATCAAAGCCTCTGTGCAAATCTATGAGCTCAACAATAGTCATTGCCCCTATTAGAAATACTAAAATTTCAGCTATCTTTCCAACATGATGTACCAAAACTCCAATAAATCCATCTTCATTTGTTTCATAACTTGATTCATCAATAACACCTGACAAACTAAAAATGTGATTGTGTTCATCAACGACATTTATATAACCATAATGGAAACCTATTGAAACTACGGTCCACATTAATGCCCCCATGATCAGTGCAGGTACAGTCTTATCAAGCTTAAGAGGATTCTCGAAAACTATTGTTACATAACCTACTATAAATATTAGAATAATCGTTGCTATCATTTTTGATAATTCTTTTTAAAATCAGGGAATAAAGGTAAAAAAATCAGTATCAAACTTAGTAAAGGTGAAAATTTTATTTCAATAATATTTTTTCATGTATCAACTTATATCATATTATGGTGAACAAGTATTCAAATGGAAGGATTCTGACTATATATTGAACTTAAACATCCGATCCAACTATTGAATAAGTAATACCATTGAGTCGAAAATCAAATATTAAGGCTAATTTATATGAGCATACTCTAATACCTAAGCCAACAGTAGAAACACTGCACACCCTGCCAGATAACCAACAGCAGACAACCACGCAATTTTCTTAAAATACCATATAAAATCTATTTTTTCCATTCCCATAGCAGCTACACCGGCAGCAGAGCCAATGATGAGAATACTTCCACCTGTACCTGCTGTATAAGCTATAAAATGCCAAAGATGACTATCCGGTGGATTTTCATACATACCCATTGCAGCAGCTACTAAAGGTACATTATCTATGATCGCAGACAAAAATCCAAGGAGAATGATTATCACATTAGTATTTGGAATCGCTTCTGATAAGCTTTGAGCTCCGGTGCGAAGTATGCTGGCATCACTTATCACTGCAGTTTCAAAAGCTGCAATAGCAAGCAAAATTCCCAGAAAAACAAAATACTCGAAATTTCTATTCTTGATAAAGCCTTATGGGGTGAATATTTATGCCTGGATTCTTCATCAAAGTCTTCCTCAGGATGTATGTATTCTGACACAGCCCATACGACCCCAAGACTTAACATCATTCCAATATAGGGCGGTAAATGTGTTATTGTCTTAAAAATGGGAACGAAAATTATCATACCCAAACCAAGATAGAGCATCGTCTTGGAACTTAACAGCTTTTTATTAAAAGTTTCTTTTTCTGTCTCACCATCTCCTATTTCCCCCTGAAAAACTTTATTGAACGAAGCAAGAAAGAAAGGAACCACGAAACAAACAATCGCTGGTATTACAATATATTCAATTAACTGTCCACTGGAAACTTTTTTTCCTATCCAGAGCATAGTAGTAGTTACATCACCTATCGGGGACCAGGCTCCCCCAGCATTTGCTGCTGTTACAATGAGGCAGACAAACCACATTCTTTCATCCCTGTCACGTATCAGTTTTCTTAGTAAACTTATGAGTACAATGGTTGTAGTAAGATTATCAATGATGGCTGAAAGGAAGAAAGCAATGATCCCGGTTATCCAAAGCAATTTTTTACTGTTCCTGGTACCTATCCATTCTTTTATTACATCAAAGCCTCTATGCAAGTCAATAAGTTCAACTATTGTCATTGCTCCAATCAGAAAAACCAGAATTTCTGCAATTTTACCAACGTGATGTATCAAAATTCCAACAAACCCTTCTTCATTTGCTTCATAGCTTGTCTGATCCAATTTACCGTTCAAACTAAAAACATTGTCATGAATATCTACCACATTTAAATATCCGTAATGAAATCCAATTGAAACAACTGCCCACATTAAAGACCCCATAATGAGTGCAGGCACTGTCTTATCCAGCTTAAGCGGGTGCTCAAATACAATAGTTATATAACCTATTATAAATATGAGGATGATAACTGCAATCATTTTTATCTAATTAAGTTGATAGGAGTGTAAAGATATAAATTTCAGATTCAAAGCATAAGACTTCAAATATTTTATTTCAGATTTTTTACAAACCCGGGAAGGTCTCCAATATTATAATCTAACTTATTCCTTGATATCACTACAGGCATTCGGACGTTTGTCTCCTTAAAACCAAATTCTTCCATTTTTTCAAACATAAGATCCAGGTTTGGATTATGAATTGATATATTCAATTCCAGATATGGGATATTATTTGTTTGAAGGTAGTTTATGACATATTCGCATCGGGAACATCCATCTTTGGTAAATACATTAATTTTTTCAGGATTTAATTGAATACCAGTCATTTTTCTTACCCCGGTTTGGGCGTTATCAGGCTTTTCTGCTTTAGCAATTTTCTTATATGAGACGGAAGTACTATACTCGCAATCAATTCCGACAGTTGCTTTTAAAGTAACTAAATATTCTTTATTTCCGTTCTTAAGTACTATAACTATAGGAAATTTTTCATTAGTAGTAAAACCTGTAAACCTTAATCGAAATTCCATTTCCAGATCATCGGATGTATTGTTGATTGCAAACAGTTTTATTTCTGAATCAGATCTTTCCTCTATAATCTCAATATCCTGCTTTTGCCCAAATGCAGAAACATAATAAAATATCAGAATAATAATTAAAGAGTATCTCATTGCTTTAAATAATTTAAATTAATCTTCAAGTTTCAAAACTTGTAAAAATGCCTTCTGTGGCACTTCCACATTGCCTATTTGGCGCATCTTTTTCTTACCTTTCTTTTGTTTTTCGAGCAGTTTTCTTTTACGTGATATATCACCTCCATAACATTTAGCTGTAACATCTTTTCTCAATGCAGAAATAGTTTCCCTTGCGATAATCTTTGCTCCGATTGATGCCTGAATCGCAATCATAAATTGTTGTTTGGGTAGCAATTCCCTAAGCTTAGCGCACATCTTCCGTCCCACATAATCCGCCTTGGTCCTGTGAACAAGTGATGACAATGCATCTACAGGCTCACCATTTAATCTGATATCAAGCTTTACAAGATCTGAAGCCCGATAATCTATTGGGTGATAATCAAATGATGCATATCCTCGTGAAATAGATTTGAGTCTGTCATAAAAGTCAAAAACTATCTCTGCCAAAGGCATTTCAAAACTTATCTCCACCCTCTCCGGCGTGAGATATGATTGTTTGGTTAGCAAACCTCTTTTGTCCATACAAAGAGTCATAATGGAGCCAATATACTCTGGCTTTGTGATTACCTGAGCTTTGATATATGGTTCCTCCACCTTGCTGAAAAGTGTAGGGTCAGGTAGATCATTAGGTGTATTTATTAATGTCTTATTTCCTTTATGATCGTATGAATAATATGATACATTGGGTACGGTGGTGATCACTTCCTGATCAAACTCACGTGATAGTCTTTCCTGGATTATCTCCAGATGTAACATACCTAAAAACCCGCACCGGAATCCAAAACCAAGGGCAATAGATGATTCGGGTTCGAATACAAGTGAAGCATCATTTAACTGAAGTTTTTCAAGGCTATCCCTTAAATCTTCAAAATCTTCATTTTCTATGGGGTATATACCTGCGAAAACCATCGGCTTAACTTCTTCAAAACCTACGATGGCAGCTTCACAAGGATTATCATGGTGGGTTATAGTATCACCAACTTTTATCTCCTTTGATTCTTTAATTCCGGTAATGATGTACCCAACATTTCCTGCAGATAATTCATTTTTGGGTATCTGGCCCATTTGAAGTATCCCAATCTCATCAGCATCATACGTTTTTCCGGTATTGAAAAAGCGAACTTTTCACCTTTTTGATTGTTCCATTAATAATTCGGAAATACGCAATCACTCCTCTGAAGGAATTAAACATAGAGTCAAAAATTAAAGCCTGTAGGGAGCTTTAATATCTCCTTTGGGTGGTGAGATTCGGTCAACGATATTCTTCATCAGATCTTCTATGCCAATACCTGTTTTGCCACTTGCCAGGATTATATCTTCCTTTTTGCACCCAATCAAATCAATAACCTGATCTGAGACCTCATCAATCATGGCAGATTCCATATCCACTTTATTCAAAACCGGAATGATTTCAAGGTCATGCTCAATGGCAAGATACAAATTGGATATGGTTTGGGCCTGAATACCCTGAGAAGCATCAACAAGAAGCAATGCTCCCTCGCATGCTGCTATAGACCGAGAAACCTCATAAGAGAAATCTACGTGGCCGGGAGTATCTATCATATTAAAAGTGTACACCTCACCATCACTATGATTATAATACATTTGGATGGCATGGCTTTTAATAGTGATACCCCTTTCCCTTTCTAAATCCATGTCATCCAAGGCCTGCGCCTGCATGTCGCGTTCTGATATAGTTTTGGTAAATTCAAGCAATCTGTCAGACAATGTACTTTTACCATGATCGATGTGAGCGATCACACAAAAATTTCTTATATTCTTCATTGACGCAAAGATATATATTATTATCCTATACGTTATTCTTTTTGATTGATGTATTCTATTGAGTCTTCAGAAAACAAGGGAAGGCCAGCAAACTTCATCATTACCTGGATAACCGATACGACATCTTTTTGACAATAATTAACAATTCTGTCTATATCATCGTCCTTCCAATAAATGGTTCCTACCATACTGCCATCTATATCGTCCTTTGGTGAGGCAATATTCAATGTTGCTGCCAGTAAATCCAGAGATGTATAATTTTTGTAATCACCAAATCTCCACATATCCATAGTGTCAAGTATATGACTTGTTTGCCAGGGTTTTTTGCCGCTGATATCCAAAACCGGAGGGAATCTGATCTGATTAATCACCATTCTCCTGCAAAGAAACGGGATATCGAACTCCTTAATATTATGGCCGCAAATCCGGCTATTTTCAGGATCGTTATAATGATTGACTAACACCCGGCTGAAATCTTCCAGAATTCTCCCTTCATCTTCACCAGCCAGAGATTTTACCCTGACTTCTGAAGGAGTATTGTCTTCAAAATGAAGAAAACCCATTGAGATACAACAAACCTTAGCAAATTCGGCAAAAATACCAGCTTTAGAAATGTATAAATCTGAATCTGTAAATTCAGCTTCCCGGGACCCAATACTTTTTCTGATATGATTTGCTTTGATACTCCACAGAACCCTCTTATTTTCCGGTAATGAGTCAACATCGGGATATTCAGATACTGTTTCAATATCAATAAACAAACATCTTTTCAGGAAATGCTTCTCTAAAAACATATAACCTAAGGGTTTTCACTGATAAAATAATAGTAGAATTTTCTGATTTATTCAAAATATCTATAAATGTAGATAATAATATCCTATATTTACAACGTTTAATTAAAAAATAAATTTTCAATAAATGAACTCAACACAGCCAAAACAAAATCTAACTGCAATATTAATAGGTATCATTATTTTACTGCTCGGAATATTGGCATATCAGTGGTATAGCATGAACAAACTGTCCAATAAAAATCAGGTACAACAAACTGAGATGATGGAATTACAAAAAGTCCAGGCGGAACTGGATCAGGACTATCAGGCAGCTTTGGAAAGTCTGGAAGAAATGAGAGGCAGCAACACCCAACTTAATTCTTTGATAGATAGTCAAAAAATTGAGTTAAAAGCTCAGAAAGAAAAAATAAATGGACTTATCTGGAATAAAAAGGAATTAGATAAAGCAAGAATTGAACTAAAAACGCTAAATGCAAACGCTGCAAAATATCTTGCTGATATTCAGCAGCTAAAACAGGAAAATAAAATTCTGACTGACAATAATGCAAATCTTACTATGAGAATAGATGAAGAAGTTAAGGCTAAGGAAGACGTCATCCAGGCCAAAAATTCTCTAGCCACTGAAAAAGAGAATTTAAGCAAAACAAATGCTGCTCTTGGCTCTAAGGTAGATATGGCCAATGCTATTAAAATAAATTTTATGGAGGTAAAAGGATACGATGTAAGAGATGATGGAAAGTTGAAAGAAAAAAGTAAAGCTAAAGACATAGAGCTTGTCAGGGTCTGCTTTCTTACTGAAACAAACATGGTAACACCTGCAGGTCAAAAGACATTTTACATCAGAATACTTAATCCCCAAGGTGAAACAATTGCTATTGAAGCGCAAGGTTCGGGAGTGCTCACAAATAAACTTGACAACAGTCAGGTTAGATACACTACATCTGGCGAAATCACCTATAAAAATGAAGATACTAATGCCTGTATCGACTGGACACTGACTGATAAGCTGATAAAAGGAGACTATAAAATTGAAATGTACAACAATGGATTCCTTGTTGGTAAAGGCCAATTTAAATTAAAGTAATATAGATATATGCACATTAAAAAAGCCGGCCTGAAGCAATATCCAGCCGGCTTTTTTTATTAAATATCAGACTTCTAATATTCTTCAGGCTGCTGTCCCCAATATTCAGGAGATCTCCATAAAGCTGACAATAGCAGTTCCCGCATAAAAAAGAATTCTTTAGGCAATTTATTATAGAAAGAAGAAAACAACTCTTCATGTGACAAAAGTTCTTTTTTCCAGGGCTCCCTATCAATAGTCATAATTTTATCAAATTGCTCATGTGTAAAAGAAAGTCCTTCCCAGTCAATGTCCTTATATCTTGGGACCCACCCTATCGGACTTTCTACAGCCGACGCTTTACCATTGATACGACCAACAATCCACTTTAAAACACGCATATTTTGTCCGAATCCAGGCCAGGCAAACTTACCGTTTTCATCTTTCCTAAACCAATTTACATTAAAAATCCGTGGAGCGTCAGGGAGATTTCGCCCGAATTGTAGCCAATGGTTGATGTAATCTCCTATGTTGTACCCCATAAAAGGTAGCATAGCAAATGGGTCTCTCCTTACAACACCTTGCGCTCCAAAGGCAGCTGCTGTCGTTTCACTACCCATAGTGGCTGCCGTATATACTCCAAAATTCCAATTGAAAGACTGATAAACCAAAGGAATTCCTGTTGCTCTTCGGCCACCAAACAAAAATGCTTTAATTGGAACTCCTTCAGGATTGTCCCAGTTTTCATCAACAGCCGGGTTTGCATAAGCCGGGGCTGTAAATCGACTATTTGGATGGGCTGCGGGGCTACCACTATTTTTATCATACTGATTGCCATGCCAGTCCATGAGACCATCGGGGACATCATCTGTCATACCTTCCCACCATACATCACCATCAGATGTGACGGCTACGTTGGTAAATATAGTATTTCCTTTAATTGATTCCATGGCATTAGGGTTAGTAGCAAAGTTTGTACCGGGTGCAACACCAAAGTATCCGCTTTCCGGATTGATTGCTATCAATTGCCCTGTCTTGTCTCTATGAATCCAAGCTATATCATCTCCGACAGTTGTTATTTTCCAGCCATCCAGTTCCTTTGGAGGTATCAGCATGGCAAAATTTGTTTTGCCACAAGCACTTGGAAATGAAGCAGCCAGGTAGGTTTTCTTCTTTTCAGGAGATTCTACCCCCATAATAAGCATATGTTCTGCTAACCAACCTTCTTCATGTGCCATAACAGATGCAATCCGAAGCGCAAAACATTTTTTACCTAATAGTGCATTGCCTCCGTAACCACTACCGTATGAAATAATAAGCCTGTCTTCAGGAAAGTGGGTGATGTATTTCTCTTGATTGCATGGCCATTTAATATCTTTCTGACCTTTTTGCAACGGAGCGCCCAAAGTATGAATACACTTTACAAATTCACCATTTTCAATGTATCCCATTGCCTGATCACCCATCCGAGTCATGATCTTCATATTGGCTACAACATACTCCGAATCTGTCAATTGAATTCCATATCTTGAATATCTCGAACCAACCGGGCCCATACAAAAAGGTATTACGAACATGGTTCGGCCTTTCATACAACCCTTCATAAGTCCGTTTAATTTGGTTTTCATATCATCCGGATCCATCCAGTTGTTAGTAGGTCCGGCATCATCTTTTTTCCTACTACAGATAAAAGTTTTATCTTCAACTCTGGCTACATCACTTGGATCACTAAAGCACGCATAACTGTTTGGTCTCTTATCCTGATTCAATTTTAAAAAGGTTCCTTTGGCTACCAATTGTTGACAGACGTGGTTGTACTCGTCGTCAGAACCATTGCACCAATAAATGTCATTTGCTTCAAAAAATGCTGACATTTCATTTACCCATTTTTTCAGATCTTCTTTTGCAGGAGCTATTCCTCCGCTCGATGATGCTAATTTGCTCATAATTTTGTTTTTTGATTATATCACAAAAATAAATTATAAAACCAGATAGTTTCAAATCTATGACATTTATCATTTTTTAAAAAGATAATTATTCGGCAATATATTAATTGTCTTACTAATTATTATTACAAAAACCATAAACTGTCAAAATAAAAATTATCTCTTTCGCCAAAAAATTGATATTTTATATATATTTAGCGCAGATATTTTTATATTTTCAGAATATAATTTTGTCAACTTTATTGGATTGGTTTTAATTCTTAAATATAATTTAATCCACTAAAATTATATTTGAGTATTTTAAAAACCAAAATTTTGCATTTCAAAAATAAAACAACCAAACTTCATAGTAGTTGAGCTGATTAAATTTTGGCACTTGTAAAGCAAAACGGCTTATTAATTCATTTGATATCTGCTTTGATAAGAAATGGCCAAATGACCAAAATCATATTTCCGTTCCTGCTTTTGTATCAATATTTTATGTTAAAAAGGGACTATTGCCAAATTTTGATTTACTTTGCTATGCAAAATAACTATTAATAATAATGATAAATCTGGTCAGCGATACATTAACCAAGCCTACTCCTGACATGCTTAAATATATGATGGCAGCAGAAGTGGGTGATGATGTTTTTGGGGAAGATCCCACTGTAAACTCTTTACAAGATAAAATAGCCAAAATGTTTGGCAAGGAAGGGGCTCTCTTTTGCCCTGCAGGAACCATGACCAATCAAATTGCGATCAAGGTCAACACAAATCCGATTGACGATGTGATTTGCGATATTGATTCACATATATATCAATCAGAAACCGGCGGATACGCTTACAACAGTGGAGTTGGTATTACACTTATACAAGGCAGTAACGGAAAAATATCAGCTCCTCAGATCGAAAATGCAATTAAACCCGGTCACGATTGGCAACCTACGCCCAGATTAGTTGTGCTTGAAAATACCTGCAATAAAGGCGGTGGATCAATATATCGATTGAATGAAATTGAACCAATTTATCAACTTTGTAAAGAGCGGGAATTAAAATTACACCTAGATGGTGCCAGACTTTTCAACGCTTTAGTCGAGACAGGTGAAAATACTTTGGATTGGGGCCAATATTTTGACACGATTTCCTTATGTATGTCCAAAGGACTTGGCGCACCCGTAGGTTCACTATTATTAGGTAGCCATAAAACCATTTCATTAGCGAGACGGTTCAGAAAAGTGATGGGAGGCGGCATGAGGCAAGTAGGTTATCTGGCTGCTGCCTGCCATTATGCGATGGATAATCATATCGTACGGCTCAAAGATGATAATGACAGAGCTAAGCAAATAGGAGATGTCATCGCAAAAAAATCATTTGCTAAAAGCCTGAAGCCAGTCGTAACAAACATAGTAATTTTCGAACTTGACGATGAAATTAAAGATATTGATTTTTTAAATCTTCTTAAATCAAAAGGAATTCTTGCAGTCCCCTTTGGAGGCAACACTATCAGGTTTGTACTCCATCTTGATATCACCCAAAAAATGTGTGATGAAGTGTGTCAAATTTTAAAAGATTTTTAATCAACACAATTTACTATGATCGACTCATATCGCATCAGGCAAGACACGCCACCATGCCGGAATATTTTGTTTTTGAACAGTGCGGGGTCATCCCTGATGCCTCGACAGGTATTAAATAAAATGTCTGAATATCAGTCACTTGAAGGAGAAGTAGGTGGCTACGCGGCTGCTGCCATGGAACAACATGCCATCTCAGGTTTTTATATTGCTTGCGCAGAACTATTAAACACAAAGAAAGAAAATATCGCATTTGTATATAATGCCACTGACGGTTATTCAAAAGCTGTATCATCGATTCCTTTTAATAGTGGTGACTATATCCTTTTGACAGACGATGATTACATATCCAATCATTTTCTATTCATTTCGTTGAGTAAAAGACTTAGTATTAATATTATACGATGTAACAATTTAGAATCAGGTGACTTGGATCTCAACGATATGGAATTAAAAATTAAGAAATACAAACCTAAATTGGTTTCTGTAACCCATATTCCGACAAATAGTGGCAAGATCCAGCCTATCGAAGAAGTAGGTGTGTTATGCAAAAAATATGATGTCTGGTACATTGTGGATGCCTGTCAATCCGTTGGGCAGTTACCCGTTGATGTTCAAAAAATTAAATGCGATTTTTTAAGCGCCACAGGTAGAAAATTTCTGAGAGGCCCTAGAGGAACGGGCTTACTGTACATTTCTGATAAAGCCTTAGATTTTGGGTTGGCACCACTTTTAATCGATATGGAAGGTGCTGTATGGAAGGATGAAGACCAATTTACAGTTGTGCAAAATGCAAAGCGATTTGAGCTTTGGGAATCAAACTATGTAAATATTATTGGTTTAAAAGAAGCCATCTTGTATGCACAAAGTATAGGTCTGAGAAACATAGAGCAACATAACTCATTGTTAGTGAATGAATTAAAATATGGATTATACTTAAATAAGGAACTAATTCTGACAGAAAATGGTAGTTATTCAGCCGGAATTGTGACTTTTACTTCCAAAAAACACTCTTTGGATCAGACAAAGTCATTACTGAACCAGCACAAAGTCAGTTATTCTATAGGTTTCCGGCATTTTGCTCTTATTGATTTTAATAAAAAAGATGTTGACTGGGTGATCAGATTCTCGCCTCATTACTTTAATACGATTGATGAAATTAATAAAGTTGTTGAAATATTAGACGATCTATAATGCATGCTTATCCGAAAATATATCTGAAGATTCTTATCAAAATATTTATAATCACGCTAATCAATATCATGGTGGTTAAAGGGAAATAAAACTTAAAGTTTTCCCTTTCAATGCGGAAATCCCCAGGAAGATGCCCGATAAATCCAAATTTATTTCCAAAAAAGTACCAAATAATGCCAGCTATTATTAAAACAACTCCGGCATATATTATCCACTTCCCTGTTTCTTCCATCAATTCCAAAGATTTTTTGGATATATACCCTTTTCAATTAATGCACAAATCTTATCCATTACTATTGGCTTGTCTTCCTGATACGTCACTCCAAACCAATCCGATTCAGTGTTTAAAACTTTAACATCCAGTATTTGCTTTTTTATAAGGGTATCCACTAATGTGGGAATAAAAAATTCTGAAGTGGGTAAGTGCCCTTCATGAGACAGAAATTGGCTGAAGAACCTTTCGCAATAGTCAAAATATGATGGAAGAAAACCCCACATGTTCATTGATACAAGTGTATTTTCATCTAATTCGATATGACCATCATTATTGGGGTATCGAATGATTCCATCAATATCTCTTTTTATTTTAATACATTCTTTAATATCGATTAGATTTCCGTTTTCATTTATTCTACATACTCCCCTATTCACAGTGCCGTGTTCTGACAATGTATTTCTTAAGTAATAGCTTATTACTGAAAACTCCTTTGACCGATTATCACCGGAAGCCTTAAGAAATGCTGAGAGTTTTGAAAATGAATCCACTCCATAATAATCATCTGCATTTATGACACCAAACGGCTCATGTATCACATCCTTTGCAACCCAGATAGCATGTGCGGTACCCCAGGGTTTTTCTCTTTTATTATCAAAGGCAATATTGTCCGGAACCATGTATAACTCCTGTGAAACAAATTCAATTTCAATTTTGTCATGGAGTTTATTTCTGAAATATCTTTCAAATTCTTCTTTAAAAAAGTCTCTTATCACAAATACAACTTTGCCAAAGCCAGCATTTATAGCATCATAAATAGAGTAATCTATAATTGTTTCGCCATTGGGTCCAAATGCGTCCATTTGTTTTAATTTGCCATAGCGGCTACCCATCCCAGCAGCAAGTATTAATAACGTCGGCTTCATAAATCAACACATTATTTTTGATAGATGCAAAGGTAAGGTTTAAATTATGAAATGTTTGAAAGACAATATGAAAAGTTCAATCCTGAAGTAAGTGAATGAACAAATCAATATTTTGTGTTATTTTGATTTTCATGACTATGTTAAAGAATGTTAACAATCATCAAATAGAATATATTTATATGTTTATATATTTAATTTACAGATCATTAACACTGCATTAACAAGAATGAGCGCCACAAATAAACGAATGTAAAATGTACATTTCAATTTTAATACTTATACCTTTGCTCTATTATTTAAAGTTTAAAAAATTAGAAAAAATGAAAAAGGTATTATTATTAGTTTTACCATTGTTTTTGTTTTCATGCAAAGCAGGTGTTGAAGCGCATAAAGTTGCAATTGAAGAATTAGGAACTTCATGGGATGCAGCAACTGCTGCAGTTACTGGTTTTTCAGAAGGATTAACAAAAGACATGACATCTGTAACTGAAGCTGCAAGTCAGATGATGCTTGACTCTGTTGCGGTATCTAAACTGAAAGGAGAAGCTGCAACCAAATGGGCCGAATCAACTACTGCATATAAAGCAGCAAGTGATGCATACGCACCAGTTCAATCTGAATTAAGTGATTTTGTAACTATGTGGACTGAAAAAGCTGCAGGTGTTACTGCTCTTAAAGATGGATTAGCTGCTGGTAAAATCGAAGGTGATATTCCTGCTCAAATAGCAGAATTATCCGGTCTTGTGACTCAAGCTAATGAAAAAGTAACCGCTTGGACTGCTAAGCAAGCTGAATTGAAAACTGCTTCTGATTCAGCCCTCGGCATGTTGAAAGCTGCTTACGAAATGGTGGGTAAGAAGTAATCTTCCAATTACGTAAAAAATTTAAGAGCCGTGACTGCTTTGCAGTTCACGGCTTTTTTTAATTATCAAGGTCATATCTCCAAATTATCTGATACTACAATTCAATTAAATGAGACAACATAGTTTTATTTGAAGAAGTCAATGAGCTAAGACAAGGGTAATGAAACCTTAGCTCACAAAATTTATCGGTTAAGTTTTTTGTAAAGATGAATGAAAAAATCAGGCTTTTTTCCCGTGCATCTCAGCTTCGAAACCCTTCAGTATAAAATACGCCGTTCTTGGATTTGTGGCCAACGGAATGTTATGAACATCACAAAGTCTCATGAGCATTTGGACATCGGGTTCATGAGGATGTTTGTCCAAAGGGTCCCGAAAAAATATTACCAGATCTATTGCACCCGTAGCAACAAGTGCTGCAATCTGAGCATCACCTCCTTTTGGACCTGAAAGGAGGCATTCTACCTCAAAGCCTTCTTTTTCAATATGACCACCTGTTGTGCCTGTTGCATAAATTTTTACTTTGCTTAGAAAGCTTTTATTCGCTACCACAAAAGACACCATTTCCGGCTTTTTCCCATCATGGGCTATTAGTCCTACTCTAATCATATTTTCTTTCATTTATTTTATCATATGTCTTCTTCTCTCTCAATAAGAAGTATGGCATCGTGTGGCATGATGAAATATTTTTCGTCATTGTATTTCAATTCAATGGCTTGCTGTACAAGAAACAAAGCCAAATCGCCTTCTTTTGCCTGAAGTGGCACATATCTTACAGATTCTTCATCTGATTTCCATGGTTCATCTTCAAAAGGCGATGGAATTGCATATCCCGGACCAGTTTTCATCACATAACCACTCAATACTTTTTCTTGTTGATATACACCATGAGGCAGGTATAATCCTGAGTTGGTTTTCTCTTCAGGTTTGGTAGGTTTTACCAATACTCTATCTCCAGTTAGGATGACCTTTTTAAGTTTATTTTCATGAATAATTACCATAATTAAACATTTATTCCTTTGAATATCTTACTCCACCTAAATATTTTAAATATAAGAATGGCAGTAATTACCATTACCAAAGGATGGAAGTATTGTTTAAGAATTTGGATTCCAGGTATGGCATTGATCATACAAATTATTAAAATAATCGTCAATAATATAATCATCCAATTTCTTAACCATTCAGATCGGTACAAATCTAAATACCATATCAAAGGAATCAGGGGACTACACCACAAAAGATTAAAATTTTTTCCAGTTGCCGTATGATCCGTTCCAAACCACATAAACAATAACAAGATACTGCCTAATGTAATTAATATTACCCAGATAAGATCATATTTTTTAACCCATAACGTCGTCTCACCACGAAAATATTTTATCAAAATTACAATTTCAAGAAGAAAAAGCAAAATAAATAACAGCCATGGCGAAAATATGGAATTGGACATTTCATTATTATGATCGAAATTTAAAATTTGTGTTTTTTTACTTTGTAAAGGTCGAATGATATTGTTCTCAATTTCGGCATACTGTATCGCATCAGAAAGATAATCAGGTATAAATGCCTCTTCACTTAAAGTAATAATTTTATCTGACGGAGACCCTATTATTAAGTCAATTCCAAAGTCAGTCCACGGCATTCCTTTTTGATACTGCTTGATAATTTGCCTGAATGTTTTGTGAGATGTTCTCCCTCTGTCCCAATTGATATTAAAAACATTTGAATTGATGATATCTCTGAGCCGTGTTGCACAATTGTCCATAAAAAAATCATATTTATATTCCCTGTTTTCGGGAAGCATATTTAGACTTATATATTTGATTATCTTTTGTTTTTGCAAAGAATCCAGATTAAGAATCTGCTCGGTGACACTTCTATGAAAGTACTCGTATTCTCTCATAAAATCATAAAAATCAACTGAACTGAGTAGGTAGGGCAATTTGCCTCTCATAAATTTTATAGCAAAGCCCGGAGTATTAAAATCAAAAGTCCCATAATTATATACTCTGTCAGATCCGGTTTCGTCATTGACTATTCTTATGGCATTATGTCCATATATTGAATAAAGCTCATGACCAGGTGCACATGTCAGTATAGATATAGTCACATCCTTGTTACTTTGAGATTGTGAATAACTATAGGAAGTACTAAGAATCAATATAAAAATATAATGATAATATTTCATGTGTTTATTTTTTATTTGTATTTTAATTGCCAGATGGAATTCGCATGAAAATAATCATCCCGGTTTGTGCCCGCCTGCTCACGAGAGTCGGGCAGGCCCGCCTGACCACTACTCGGTAGTCGGGCAGGTACCACAAAGGTGGATTCATGCTCATTTCACGTGTATAAATTTATTTTAATTTTAAAGGTCACATGGAATCCCCATGATTTAGTCATAATGGTTTGTTATGTTTGCATCATGGGGATTTCATCTATTCAAGATTTATAATTATTTTTAAAGTCATCTAAAATTAATGGGAATAAATCATACTCCATTATAAAATTTGCATTTGGTAAGTTAATTGCGCCAGTCAATCATTTCAGTTCTATAAACTGAACCTTAAAAACAATAAATCATGTTCTAAAAATTAAACATAATCTGCGACAAATCATGCGCCAAAGATAACCAGATAACTTTAGGATAAAAATCAAAACTCATAATTTTAGTGATAGAAGTCTTTTTGAAGAGTATTTTTAATTCCTTTGCAAGTCATTGAAAATCAATTCCTAAGCTCATTCTCAGTCCATATCCAATACTATGAACTTCCAAATGCGCTTCGTTTTGTATTCCAAGCACTTACAAATCATTTTAACATAAGTTTTAAAATCGCTTCATAACCTTTTCATACCTTTGTCCTTTAAAAAGTAAATAGAAAATTCGAATTTTGGACACTATCAATAAATTTTTTCCAGAACTGACAGATTCTCAAATGTTGCAGTTCGGGCAGCTTGAATCCATCTACCATGATTGGAACCAGAAAATCAACGTCATATCACGCAAAGATATTGACAATTTATATTTGAACCACGTCCTGCATTCATTGGCAATAGCTGTATTTATTTCATTTAAAAAAGGTACCAAAATAATCGATCTGGGTACGGGCGGGGGATTTCCGGGAATTCCTTTAGCTATCATGTTTCCCCAATGTGATTTTTTACTTATTGATAGCATTAATAAAAAGCTTCATGTTGTTAATGAGGTTGTCACAGCTTTGGATTTAAAAAATGTGAAAACCAAACATAGCCGTGTTGAAAATTTAAATGAAAAATGTGATTTTGTTGTCACCAGAGCGGTGGCTAAAATTGACATTCTTCTGCCATGGGCAAGACTTGTTTTATCCAAATCTCACAAAAACACTTACCCTAATGGCTTAATAGCTTTAAAAGGTAACCTAAAATCTGAATTGGAACTGATACCTAAATATGAATATAGAGAAATTGTTCCTATTATAGAATATTTCAATGAAACTTATTTTGAAGAAAAATATCTTTTATATATCCAGGGTTAATCATGTATTCCATTGATTTATACTATGTAGCTTCACATTAAGATAGATTAATATACCTACCACTTAAATATCATGTGTAGTTTAATCCAATGATGTCTATTAAAAAATCAAAAATTCATTTTTCATTTGGGGTATTCTCCCGAAATGGTGTCGTATTACATATATTGAATGCATTAACACATGAATATTGTTATTTATATATTATATATTTAAAAACAAAGCATTAATATGGATTATTAGCAATATATAGTAATTATTTTTATTTTTGCTTTTATTATTATCACAACTTACAGAATTTCGAGATTACCATAAAACTGAAGATTTTATTTAAGCTTTGAATAAATTCACACATAAAGTTTGGTTACAAATTTCAGAAAACATGAAAAATTCTGATAGTTGCCGTAATATTTTAAAATTATTTCTGGGCATTTTTTTTTATACTATAGTAAGCTTTCCAAATATTTTATTCGCTCAGGTCAGCGATGTAAGCTATCAATTGAAGTATAATCCTGATTCTTGCAGATATGAAGCTTTTTTGATAATCAATGCGGGATCGACATCAAATATTGCTCAAAGAACTCAGGCTTTTACAAAGTTTTCAGTTGTGGTACCTACCGGGACGAACATCAATGTTATAGAAAATTACTTCCCACTTAATGACAATGAAGCCTTTACAGGTACCATCCCAAATGATTGGATTATTTATAGTGCAGTGGGAGCCCCCATTGCTGATCCCGTAAGTGATTATTACATTTTTGCTCCATCTTTTGATACAAACTCCCATTATAATAATTTAGATGCTGGAGACACCATCCCATTATTCAGCTTATATGTTGATACTATTTTTAATTGTGGGCAGGGAATTCGAATGTATAAAAACGGTATTGATCCGGATCAAAATGCTCCTGGGATGGGATTTATCAATTTTAACAATAATTTTAATCTGGTGGAAGGTGGTGGAATTTATAGCTCAAATGCTATATCCACATTTCCGTCACCACCTATCATTTCTCCGTTATTAATCTCTTGCCAATCAGGTATTGAAATACAAGCATCGGCTACCACTTCGGTATGTCAGACACCACTTAAATATACCTGGACGGGGCCAAACGGCTTTTACGCATCATCTCAGAATTTGGTAATCAATCCAGCACATGAATTAAATTCAGGCGAATACAAAGTTTTGGTTTCTGACAAATATGGTTGTGTAGATTCTCTTGCGATTAATGCACAAAACAAGCCATATGCAGGTATGGATATGTTAGTTTGTGCTAACACCACAGTTTCCTTATCAGGTTCTGATCCATCTGATGGGACATGGTCTTCAGATTCCGCAAATAATATAGGTGCAACACTCACAAATACGGCTCCTGGTTTGGCAAATGTTAGCTTTGATCAAAATGCGGCCGGAATATACAAGTTTATCTATTCAACACAATCCTGCTCAGATACCGTGGAAGTAGGAGTTAATTCTCTCCCAGACATCGTCAATTCAGGCCCTGATTCCTTGTGTATTGGTGATACAACAACTTTGTCACCGGGTACAGGAGGATATTGGATAAGCAGTGATCCAAATGTCGCTTCAATAAATTCAGGCGGAATTGTAACAGCATTGACTTCCGGAAATGTTTCATTTTCTTTTACAGAATTATTATCCGGATGTACTTCTTTTACAAACGATATAACCGTAAATCCAACCCCTGTAATAAGTATAGTTGGTTCTCCTGAAGTGTGTGTGGGCTCATCCACTCAAATACTTCCCTCCTCTGGGGGAACATGGAATTCAATGAATCCTGGAATAGCCAACATCATCAATACAGGACTCATTACCGGTATATCAGAAGGTATCACCACTGTAATCTTTACTGATAGCATCACGGGTTGTGTCTCCGCACCAAAAAATATAGTTGTAAAACCAATTCCGTCAATACTCATCACAGGTCCAAATAATATTTGTGTTCAGGCAATCTCTCAACTATCTCCTAATTCAGGAGGTTCTTGGGAAAGCCTCCAGCCCCAAATTGCATCAATTAGTTCCAGTGGCATTGTTAACGCCATAGCCCCCGGAATAGTTAACTTCAGATGGACTGAAACTTCTACAGGTTGTTCTTCTGCTATTTCAGGAGATATTACAGTTGTACCACAACCATTTCTTAATTATACCGCACACGAAGTGTGCATTGGAAATTATTTATTAATCACAACAAATGATGCCGGCACATGGACAAGTAATAATCCTTCTGTGGCAACTATACTTTCAGGTTCTGGACTGGTGACAGGTATTTCAGCGGGAAGAATGCCGTTTACATTTACCAGATTGTCAGATTTTTGTACAATAGTAAGTGATTCAATTACCATAAACCCCAGACCATCTTTATCTTCATCAAAGTCCGAATTGTGCATTGGATCAACTGCAAGCTTAAGTCCAAATTCAGGAGGAATATGGTCAAGTCTCGATGAAAGTATTATTTCAGTTTTTGGAAGTATTGCAGTAGGTAGTGGGTCTGGATTTGTTACTTTAAGATATGAAGAAAATAACACAGGATGTGAAAATACAATACTAATGAATGTCTCTGAAAGAGCAGTAGTCACTATCTTGGACAAAGATACTATTTGCACCGGATCCACCACCCAGTTATCTCCAACTTCAGGAGGCACTTGGGCAATCAGCAACACAAATGTGGCTTTAATTAGCCAAACTGGAATGGTTACCGGCGTTGCTTCAGGTACTGCAACTTTTATATTTACTGAAAATTCTACTGGATGTAATTCTCTGCCATCAAGTCCTGTTTCTGTAAAACCATTACCTCAAATATACATCACAGGTCCTGATTCAATTTGCACAGGATCTAATACTTTGATCTCTTCTATCAGCACCGGCCTTTGGGTAAGTAGCAATCCCGGAGTAGCATCTATTGACGCTACAACTGGCACAATCACCGGGAATTCGCCTGGTTTATCTTCCTTCACTCTGACAGAAACTATATCAGGATGTACTTCATTGCCAAGTAATAATATAGTAGTTAAAGGTTCACCTGAATTAATTTTTTCAGGACCCTCAATTATCTGCACAGGTGGTATTTCACAATTGATGCCCAATAATTCGGGAAATTGGATAAGCAATAATCCAACGGTTGCAACTATTACCAATACTGGCCAAATTACTGGGCTCAGCGCTGGATCAGTTACATTTACTTATACAGACTCTGGTTTGGGGTGCAATATTCAGGATACAAGTGATGTATTAATTGTTACCAATTGTTTTACGCCGGATTTTAATGTTACAAATACTAACATATCCGTAAATGGCGATCTAAGTACAAATGATCAGGAACCACTTTTAAATAATTATAGCAACGCAACTGCTTTAATCAGTGGACCTCCTGGCGCAATAAGTAGTCTGAATGTCAATTCTTCAGGAGGTTATACTTTTGTAGGAAATAAGCAAGGTGTGTACAAATTCGAGATTCCTGTTTGTGTTTCCCCTCAGGTATCAGGATGTCCCAATTCGTCTCTATCCATAACGGTAAAAGATAACGATATCACAACAAAAATTGTATCAACAAATGTCGATATTGTCGGTACGGCATACAACACTCCAATTATTATAAAATCACTCGATAATGATGCCTGCTTACTTGTAGAAGGATGTAGTCTAAATCCGTCCAGTGTAGCCATTACAACACCTCCAGGTTCAGGGAATGTAAGTGTCAATTCATCAAATGGTGATATAACTTTCACGCCTGTTAATGGATTTACTGGAATGGTTTATTTTACATATAAAGTGTGCTCTGCAAATGATGCATTGGTATGTGATACTGCCAACGTCATAATAACAGTACTGGGCCCAAACCCGGTTAATTCATTAATATTAACTGACGATTTAGCAATAGGTAAAAAAGGAGTACCCTTAGTTGGAAATGCTCTTTCTAATGACACTGACCCTGATGGAAATACACTTAATGTAACAAGTCAAGACATTACAACTTCTGAAGGACAGTTTACCATAAACAACAATGGGTTATTTACTTTCATACCGGGTGCTTCTTTTATAGGGCCAGTAAATTTTACCTACGAAGTATGTGATAATCACATTAATTCAATTTGCAAAAAAGCAACTATTTATATTTTGGTTTTACCTGAATTAAGTATAAATATCAAAGTGTATCTTGAAGGGGCACTCATGAACAATGGAAATGCAGTAGCAGGTGGCAGACCTTTAATGAGGGATAATCTTCGCATGAGCCCATTTACCGGAGGTAGGTTAATTCCAGATTCTGACCCTTATTTTATACCCAGTTCTTTTGTGAATATTTCATCAAAGTTTGTTCATAAGGGATCGGGAAGTAATACCGAATTCAATACAATTCAAAATCCTTCCGCAGTATTTTCTGTAAGTGGCAGAAATGCTATTGTGGATTGGGTATTTATTGAACTAAGATCTAAAACAGATAAATCCAATGTCGTTGCAACCCGATCCGCCCTCCTTCAGCGTGACGGTGATGTTGTTGACATTGACGGTGTAAGTAGTTTAAGGTTTCCGGGAATTGCTATCGACAGTTATTACGTAGCGGTACGGCATAGAAATCATTTGGGTGCCATGACAATGAATATTCAAAGCCCAACCCAGCTAAGCGATACTATTGACTTTTCATCCCCTTCCACACTTATGTTTGATTTCGGCACTTCCAAAAATAATGGCTATAATTATACAGGTTTAGCTCAAAAACCCAATGTTAAATCTGGTTTTATGTCACTTTGGGCAGGGGATTTTGACAGTAATAGAAAGGTGAAGGGCGAAAACCCAAATGATGACTTAAACTATTCGTTATTTGATGTATTGTTTTACCCGCTTAATATGGCAGGAAATGCAAATTATGACCTCGCCATTGGATATTTCCAGGGTGATTATGATTTAAATTCAAAAGCAAAGTTTGACAACCCAAATGATGATAAGAATATGTTATATGGGCAGATATTATTTTATCCGTTAAACATCAACTTTATTTCAAATTTTGATTTTTTAATTGAACAATTACCGTAAACAAAATTAGAGTATGCATAGAAGACAGGATTTATTCTATACTGGTGTATTTACAAATAGCATTTTTTGGATTTCATTAATCACTTTGGGTAGGGATTCAGCAATATCATTTGATAAATAAATACCTTGCTGTTGTATTGAAGAGATACTTACTACGATCAGATCAATTTCAGGCATTTTACCTAAAAGCTGGAGACTATTTACAAGATCCCTCATTCCTATATCATGGGTACTCATTGATTGAGGAAAATCTTGGGCAAACCTAGGTTTTAAAATTCGAATTGTGCCTGGTGGCTTATCGTCTAATGTTGCGTCAACTATAATAACCCTATCATGAGATTCAAAAAATTCAAGTAAGTGAAATCCTCCGGTACCGCCATCTAAAACTTCGACAGTGTCAGGTAAACTTTTTTTGCTCAATTCATTTGCCAAATGAACTCCAAACCCTTCGTCGCCCATCAGAAGATTGCCTATTCCCAGAATCAGTATGGTCTTACTCACCTGTCCGTTCTTTTTTTGATGGATTTGGCGTATGTGGTTTTTCTTTTTCAAAAAACTCCTCCTCAATAAACTTCCAGCCACCAGCCATACTGCTCAATTCTCCCCTACCCTCAACATAGTCATGGTAAAATACCAGATAGACATGTATCAATGCAAACAAAATAAAAAACCACATGGCCCAATGGTGTATTTGTCTGGTAATGATATCTCCCCCAAACAAAGCGGGTACCCAGGCAAAATAAATTGGCAAACCAAAAGTCTGACATAGCTGCATATAGTCCAAATCCGGTAAAACATTGAATAAGGAATACTAAAAAACAAGAAAATATGTCAAGCCTGCCAAAGCATTATGGCCAATACTTAAATGCTCTCTCCTTTCCTTTGGATTTTTGATAAACAATATATCCATTTTAATTACAGTCCATATTTCCTGAATAAATCTCTTTGAAGTAGGTATAAACTGCTTCCAATCTGAGTATTTATTACCTGCAAATCCCCAATAAATTCTAAATAAAAAGTTGAAAAAGAAGATGTATGCTGCCGTAAAATGCAAGAACCTGAACCACCCCATTGTAAAAGTATTCGCTGCTTCAGCCTGACTCATCAATGCTAAAGGGTTTGCTATATAGAACCCTGTAGATATCAGGACTAATAAGACCAAAACATTTAACCAATGATAAAGTCTGACAGGTCGTTCCCAAACATATATCCTTCTCAATTTTGGTATATGAAGATATTTTGTTGCCATTTTAATTGCTTTTAATGGTTAATCACCAAAAACATTTACATGCCCAATTGTATTTCCTTTTTCATCGTAAAGATGCACCGCACAAGCCATACATGGATCAAAACTGTGGATAGTTCTAAGTAATTCCAAAGGCTGTTTTTCGTCTGCAACAGGGGTTCCTATGAGCGCAGATTCATATGCTGACATATGCCCGTTGTTATCTCTCGGCGAAGCATTCCATGTTGTTGGAACTACAAGTTGGTAATTTAAGATTTTTTTATCTTCTATATTTATCCAATGTGCCAGAGCACCTCTTGGGGCTTCTGAATAACCAACTCCAATGGCTTGGCTCGGCCAGGAATCCGGATTAAATTTACCCATTTCAGCCATTCTGGTGTCTCCATTTCTGATATTTACAATCAACTTATCATAAAACTCCTGGGCCCAATTGGAAGCAAGCAGACTCTCAAGGCCTCTTGCCGCAGTTCTGCCTAATGTGGAAAACAGAGCTGTAACCGGAACTTTCAGATCTTTCAATGCTTTGTCAACAACATATTTAAATTCTTCTATACCTTTTGCATATCCCACTAAAACTCTGGCAAGAGGGCCTACTTCCATGGCATTACCCTTCCATCTGGGAGTTTTAAGGTAACTATACTTACTCGATGTATCCAGGTGATCAAAAGGAGGCTTAGGACCTGTGTAATTCATTTTGGTTTCTCCTTTCCATGGGTGCAATCCTATCCCATCTCCTCCGGCATACTCATACCAGGAGTGGGTAATAAATTCCTTGACTTCATCATCATGTCTCAAATCGACATCATGCACCTTACTGATATCCCTATTCAAAATAGCTCCTGATGGAAATTTCATTTTAGTCGCATCATTAAACCCATTTGTAGGAAGATCACCATAAACCAGGTAATTTCCCAGACCACCACCTATTGCCCCCCAGTCTTTATAATAAGATGCAACTGCCATAAGGTCCGGAATATATACCTGCTCAATAAATTTTTTACCATCAATCAATAACTTTCCCACAAGTGCCAGTCTTTCTGCATTTAAGCCACTTACATCATCTATACCAATCGCACAGGACATACCACCAACCAGAAAGTTGGGGTGTGGGTTTTTACCACCAAATACTGCATGTACTTTTACTATTTCTTTCTGCCATTCCAGTGCTTCCAGATAATGAGCTAATCCAATCAGGTTGACCTCAGGTGGTAATTTATAAGCAGGGTGGCCCCAGTATCCATTTGCAAATATACCGAGCTGACCGGTTGCTGCAAATTTGCTGATCCTACTCTGGATATCACTAAAATATCCGGGAGAACTTTTTGGCCACTTGGAAATAGATTGTGCCAATTCAGAAGTTTTTTTAGGATCAGCTTTCAAAGCATTGATTACATCGACCCAATCCATAGCATGGAGATGATAAAAGTGAACAACGTGGTCATGCATGTACTGACTACAATGCATAATATTTCTCACAAGCTCAGCATTCGGGGGAACAATGATATCAAGGGCATCTTCTACGGCTCTCACGGAAGTCAGTGAGTGAACTGAAGTACATACACCACAAACTCGTCCAACAAAAGCCCAGGCATCTCTGGGGTCCCGCCCTTTAAGGATTTCTTCAATAAGACGAACCATTGTTCCACTGCTGAATGCATCCCTTATTTTACCATTTTCAACATCAACTTCCAACCTAAGGTGACCCTCTATTCGTGTAATCGGGTCAATTACTATTCTCTTACTCATACTCTTTAATATTTAAATCGTACTAAGTCAAGGTACAGTCACATCCTTCTCACCTTCTATGCCCTCCAATTCGAGTTCCTGTATCTTTTTAAATTTTCTAACATTAGTTGCAACAGAATGTACAGCAATAGAAGCAGCAGTAACACCCAATGCGACTTTACCCCATTGATCCGCATCCGCCTCAATGCCAAATCCGGCAAAAGATGATGCTCTTTCATATAGCCTGCCATTATCCCAATAATTAGCTTCGCTACATCCAATACATGGATGACCTGATTGGATTGGAAAACTTGTTCCTCCATTCCATCTCATCACTCCACATGCGTTATAAGTTGAAGGGCCCTTACAGCCTACTTTATATAAACAATATCCTTTTTTTGCATTTTCGTCATCAAACGATTCTACAAAAAGACCGGCATCATAAAATGGTCGCCTGTAGCAACTGTCATGTACTCTCTTGCTATAAAAAGCCTTTGGTCTGCCGATTCGGTCCAGTTCGGGAATTCTCCCAAAAGTAAGATAATGAACAATAACGCCAGCCATAACCTCTCCGATGGGTGGACAACCCGGTACTTTAATCACAGGCTTTCCCTTGACAAGTTTATGGATAGGAGTTGCAGATGTAGGATTTGGTTTAGCAGATTGGACACAACCATTGCTTGCACAACTTCCCCAGGCTATTATAGCAGCTGCTCCTTCTGCAACTTCATCTAAAACCTGCAATGATGTTTTGCCTCCAATCATACAATACACTCCGTCTGCCCCAACAGGAACACTTCCTTCAATACAAAGAATATATTTCCCTTTATATTTTGTGATTGTATTGTTCAATGCTTCTTCTGCCTGAGTTCCGGAAGCGGCCATTAATGTTTCGGTATAGTCAAGTGAAACCATATCTAACAATATATCAGCCACAATCGGATGGGAAGAACGAATAAAACTCTCACTGCAGCAGGTACATTCCTGAAAATGCATCCAAACGACCGGTACCCTGCTTTAGTTTCCAAAGCTTTGACCACTTGGAGCTATCGAGCTGTTTTCAACCCCGATAAAAGCTGCCATCATACTTGCGAATTTCATAAAGTCTCTTCTGGAATAGCCTTTCAAAAGCATCTCTTCATAGTAGGTAAGAGGCTTTTTGATTAATAATTCATCAACCATAGTAAAATAATTATAAGGTGACTAAATTATAATATAAAGTTCAAATTTATATTATTTTACATATTTAATTAATGATATATGTCATATTACAAAATGATATTTGTCACATTTTTCAAATTACATCTATGATAAATTTGTATTTACTATTAAAATTATTCCCTTTATGAAAACGTTAAAAAGTGTTTTAATACCTTGGCTATTGTTAATTATACCATCTGTTGTAATGGCACACCCCGGTCACGGAAATCATGCCCATGGAGGGTTTTCGGTGATACATTATTTCACTGAACCAGAGCATGTTTTAGTAATTATTGGAATATTGCTGACAACGTATATAGCATTTTCAATTAAAAGGTATTACGCCAGTAAAAATACTTAAACATATATGCATGAGCTTTCTATTGTAATGGGCATTATAGATATTGCAGAGAAGGAAGCAAAGATGGCAGGCGTATCAATAGTTGAGGAAATTGAACTTGAAATTGGGCTTCTTAGTGGAGTAGAAATGGAAGCTCTGGAATTTGCCTGGAACCATGCAATAAAAAATACCATTTTGTCAGAAGCAAAAAAAACAATAATAAGGCCTGAAGGCAGTGGTGTTTGTTTGGATTGTAATTCAGAGTTTAGAATAGAACATTTATTTGATCCCTGCCCTCATTGTCAAAGTTATTTTATAAATATTAAAAAGGGGAAGGAATTAAAAGTAAAATCTATAGTTGTTTAAATTAAAGTGTAATCATAAATCTAACTGATATGTGTGCAACGTGCGGATGCAGTGGTGATCATGATCATAGTCACGGCCATGAAAAAGGCCATAGTCATGATCATTCATCTAAAACCATCATTGATATTGAAAGAGATATTCTCCAGGAGAATAATTTGTTGGCAGAAAGAAATCGGGGATATCTGGATGCAAAAAACATACTTTGTTTGAATCTGGTAAGCTCACCGGGGTCAGGGAAAACAACCCTATTAGAAAGGACATTAACTGCGCTAAAAGACGAATTGGATTTTGCGGTAATTGAAGGAGACCAACAGACAACTAATGATGCTGACCGTATCCATGCTACAGGTACAAAAGTAACTCAAATTAATACCGGAAAAGGTTGCCATTTAGATGCACATATGGTAATGCATGCTCTGCAAGGACTAAAACCCAAAGAAAATTCCGTATTATTCATAGAAAATGTGGGTAATCTTGTTTGTCCCGCTATGTTTGACTTAGGAGAAAAGGAAAGGGTGGTCATTATGAGTGTAACAGAAGGAGATGACAAACCACTCAAATATCCTGACATGTTTCATACATCTACACTCTGTATCATTAAAAAAACTGACCTCTTGCCTTATGTTAATTTCAGTATGGTAAAAGCCAGAGAAAATGCACTCAAAGCCAATTATAGACTCAACATCATAGAATTAAGCTGTACAACAAACGACGGAATGGAATCCTGGTTTAATTGGTTAAAAGCCAAAATTAATTCACCGGAATTTATTACTTAAATTGTCTTTTTTTAATCAACCTTTAATTTTAAACGATCTCATATGTGCCTCGCCATTCCTGGAAAAATAATAAATATATCCGGAGAACTTGATGAAACATTCAGAAGTGCTAAGGTGTCCTTTGGCGGTATATTTAAAGAAGTAAACCTGTGTTTAACACCAAACGCCCAGATAGGTGATTATGTTTTAGTTCATGTCGGGGTGGCAATAAGTATAGTAGATCAGATAGAAGCCAATAAAATTTTTACATACCTGTCCGAAATGGGTGAAATCGATGAGATAACAGATTAATACCCATGAACTGAAACCTATAAACCTGCACCATGAATGCATATATTATTTTAAACCAAGTTTGAAAAATATCACTTTTTATTCATTTTCAGCCGACTTGCCAAATTCATCTTTAGAATGGGCCTTTTTTAATCTTTTAGTACTATTGGCTGACTTCATGGATTCACCTACCTGATTACTGGCTGTAAAACTAGCTACCATATTATTTAGCATATCACTTCCCGCCTGTGGCGAATTAGGAAGTAAAATTAAATTTGAGTTTGTGTCAGCTCCGATAGCCTGCAATGTATCATAATGTTGGGTAACCACAATCAGGGCTGAAGCCTCCTGGGAGTTGATCCCTACCTGATTCAGTATTTCTACACTTTCAACCAAGCCGCGTGCAATTTCACGTCGTTGATCAGCAATACCCATCCCTTGTAATTTTTTACTTTCAGCTTCAGCTTTTGCTTTTGCTACAATCCTGATTCTACCTGCTTCTGCTTCATATTCTGCAGCAGTCTTCTCTCTGTCAGCGGCATTGATACGGTTCATGGCATTTTTAACCTGAATATCCGGATCAATGTCTGTGATAAGTGTATTTATTATATCATAGCCATAAGTCGTCATGGCTTCATTCAACTCCCTTTTTACAGCAACTGCTACATCATCTTTCCTTTCAAAAACATCATCCAATTTAAGTTTAGGTACTTCTGCCCTTACCACATCAAAAACATACGAAGTGATTTGATCATGCGGATATTCAAGCTTATAAAAGGCTTCATATACCTTTTCCTGAATCACCTTAAACTGAACAGATACTTTTAGTTTAACAAAAACATTATCCTTTGTCTTTGTTTCAATTATGACATCCAGTTGTTGTATTCTAAGGTTAATTTTTCCGGCTATCCTATCAAATACAGGGATTTTGAAATGGAGCCCTGATTGCCGTATGCTGTTAAATTTACCGAACCTTTCAATGATAGCGGCAGTTTGTTGTTTTACAGTAAAAAATGATGAAAATATAAGTAATAATGCTAATGGTAACATTATCATTAAAAATGGACTTGGTAACATAACTTCAGAATTCATAGTAATTATTTAATGTCAAATATAGATATTAATTTTGAAAGCAGTTAGATTTTTACCGTATTGATAGTTTTAAAGTATCAAAGCCTGGAGTGGTGAGTATCTCAACGACCTAAGGAAATATTGCTGTAGCTTCTGTCCTTCCTGAATAACTGAAAAATTACTTTATTCCAAAATAAGAAGCAAATGTTTGAGCCCAAACCTGACATAAATGGCTTCTTAGGGAATTATGCGTACAAATGAAATTTAATCTTATCGAATCACCACTCAAAATTTTGATTTTTAAATAATCTATTAATTGGGCTTATATTTCTTTTCTTTTTTCCGAAGTATTATTCTCAGAAAATGCTTTAAAGATATTGGATATCTCAGAATTCATAATAATGTGTGCTGAATATTGCAATTGTAATGATTGATATAACTATTTATACCCAAAAAACATTAAATACCATAGGATAATAATGCAAAACGACCTTATTCAAAAACACTTAACCTTTTTTTAAAAGATCTCAGTTCTTCCTCTAATATTTCAATTTGATTCAAAAGATTAACAACGACGTCAATCCCTTCGAGATTTATTCCAAGATCGATATGCAACCTGATCATTTTTTCAATCTGAACCAAATCATCCGTTTTAAAATATTTGAAATTTTCAACCTTAATGACCTTAACTAAATCCAAATCAATTAATGATTCTATAAATGTAGGATCAATATTATGGTACTGACAGATACTCTCAACCAAAATAAATTCATTTTTTTCCATCCTCTCGCAAATTTTTAAGGTCAATGAATAATTGTTTTTCCTTTTCTGAAAGGTTTGCAGGTATCTTAATGTGATAGGTAATATAGAGGTCTCCAAATGAATTTTCAGCCTTATACTTTGGAAATCCTTTGCCCTTTAGTTTCACTTTTGTTCCGGATTGTGTACCTTCTACTACTTTCAGTTTTACCTGTCCATCAAATGTGTCAACCAGGATATCACCCCCAAGTACTGCCGTGAATAAATCGAGATCGACAGAACCATATAAATCAGCCCCATCTCTTTTGAACTTTGAATTGTTTTCTATTGAAAATGTAATAAATAAATCACCATTAGGGCCACCATTGATGCCGGGGGTCCCGTGTCCCTTGATCCTGATAATTTGTCCATCCTCTATTCCGGAGGGAAATGTCATTCTGATGTTTTTCCCATTCACAGTGATCGTTTGCTTTTGGGTTTTATATACATCAGTCAATTTTAAATGAAGGGATGCGTTTATATCCTGTCCCCTGAATTTTGTTTGTCTTTGTCTTCCAGCCGATTCCCTTCCAAACATGGATTCAAAAAAATCAGAAAAATCACCTGAGTAATCATTGCCAAAACTCTCCCGACCATAAGTCTGACCGGTCCTACTGCGTGATTGGCCACGGTTTTGATTCATTTTCTCGATCTCATCCGCATGCTCCCAGTCTTTTCCGTATTTATCATATTTCTTCCTTTTTTCAGGATCGCTTAGTACTTCGTTCGCCTCATTGATTTCTTTAAATTTTTTTTCTGCATCCTTATTATTTGGATTCACATCCGGATGATGCTTTCTGGCCAATTTCCGGTATGCCTTTTTGATTTCACTTTCACTGGACGATTTAGGTATTTCCAGTATCTTATAATAATCAATGTAATCCATGAATATATTTTATAGTTTTTTTTATTCGATTCTACTTCCTGTTCAATTAATCAGAACAAATTTACAATATTTAATATTGTTCTCCATTTAGTCAAATATGATTTACATCAGCATGTAAATAATAAAGTGATTTAAAAACATCGTATTAGATGTTTAAATTTTAAGGTTTGATCGAAAGCGAGCAAATTTAATTTTAAGCATACTCTTAGGACGAATAACAGTAATAAGTGGCTTTATTTTATTTTTTATCAGTCGCAAATCAAAATATTCCACTACTTAACCTATGTAAATTTCTATGCTTTAGCCATCACTTATATTCCAAATAGAAATGAAATTGATGTTAGAACAAATTCAGATTCAATATTTACCTCACTTAAAAACCAAAATTTTCTAGGTGAATAACAACTTTTTAAGCCAACAAATCGTTTGAATATTGTAAAATACTTTATGATCGGCAAAGTAACAAGTATTTTTTTAGCTTTTAACTTATTGATATCATCATTAGGCATCACAACGTTTGAGCATATTTGTCAAAAAAATGGGGTTACTTTTTCAATTTTTGTTAAATCAGGCTGTTGTTCAAAAAGAGTAGCTACTACTAAATGTTCAGACACAGGATGTTTGAAGCATAAGCAAATCAATAAGAGTGGCATAAATAATAAACCTTGCTGCGAAGATAGAAATCTCTATAAAAAACTCAATACCAGCTCTACTGATTTAGTAAAGGTAAAAACATCTGAAATTCAACCAATTTTTGAATTTACAAATTCGTGTTTGACTTCTGTTATAATTATTACTTCAACAGAAAATCAAAAGACATTAAAATTCGAAATGTATGATCCACCTCCACTCCTTGTGGAAAACATAAGGGTGCTTTACCAATCTTTCATT
Organism: Saprospiraceae bacterium; assembly: GCA_016722285.1. Lineage (GTDB taxonomy): Bacteria > Bacteroidota > Bacteroidia > Chitinophagales > Saprospiraceae > OLB9. The sequence continues at coordinate 70,069 of JADKGI010000008.1, read as the reverse complement.
TGTTAGCAATTTGACACCACTATTTCTCAAATAGGGGTCTAAGTCTATTTACAATATTTTTCTAAGATGTTTGATAAGATATATCCTAAGGAATCTGTTAATTTCATTAGTATTTAAGCTTATTACATTTTTTAATAAGCATCCAGGAAAATATATAATTCAACTTGTCCAGGGTATCTGGAGACTTCTGAACAGGATATGCTAATCCTACTTGACCTAACAGTAAGGTAAATCCATTTTTTCAAATTATTAAATAAATTTAAATGAAAACATTTATTAAAAGTTTAGTTGTGATATGTATAGCTTTATTCACAACCAATTTAAGTTCAGCGCAAACAAAAAATTTGCAAATTGTTGACGTAAAAGTGTACGGCAACTGCGGAATGTGCAAAAAGACCATAGAAAAAGCAGCCAATGTGAATGGTATCTCAAAAGCAGAATGGGATGCAGATATGGCTATGGCAAAAGTTACTATTGACACTACTAAGACAACTGTAGATGATGTCCTTAAAAGAATAGCGGCTGTCGGATATGATAGTGAAAAATTCAGAGCACCGGATGAGGCATATAATAGCCTTCCCGGATGTTGTCAATATGACAGACCAGCTAAAAAACATCAATAACAATTTTGGTCAAAAGAAATTTAATTTAAAATCAAATGTAATTATTAATCATTAAAACAAATTTAGAATGAAAAAGCAAATCATTTCTTTCAGTGTACTATTTATCATCGCATTAGCATTTGCATCTTGTGAAAATAAGTCAAGCTCTGCTCAATCTGAGCCAACAGCAACTGATCAAACTGCTGTTGATACTACCGGTGCTTCGCAATCAATGGCTGCTGTATATCAATGTCCTATGAAGTGCGAAGGTGATAAAACGTATGATCAACCTGGAAAATGTCCAAAATGTGGAATGGACCTTAAGGAAGTTGAAAACCATGAAGGACATAATCATTAAGAGGCATCAGATGTAAAACAATTTATACTGAAATCGGTGAAGCCAGATTGGCTGACCGGTTTCAGATGAATTATATTTTGGAGAAAGTCCTGTTTTAACGCCAAAATAATACACAAGACTGTTGGGCAATAAGTACAAGTAACGAGGTAAAAGATGCCTAAGCCGTGTGCTAAAATTAGATATTTATGTTAAATAGCATCATTAAATATTTTCTGGAGAACAAACTGGTTACCGCTATTGTGCTCATTGCGATCATCAGTTGGGGTATTGTGACATCTCCGTTTGCCTGGAACACAGGTTTTCTTCCGAAAGATCCCGTACCCGTAGATGCCATTCCGGATATTGGTGAAAACCAACAAATAGTGTTCACTCAATGGGCCGGGCGATCACCACAGGATATCGAAGACCAGATCTCCTACCCTATGACGACATATCTGTTAGGCATTCCGGGAGTGAAAACCATCCGAAGTACTTCGATCTTCGGATTTTCTAGCATATATGTCATATTTAACGATGATATTGAATTTTATTGGTCCAGATCCAGAATTTTAGAAAAGCTAAATTCATTGCCCTCCGGTCTTTTACCTGATGGCGTTACACCTACTCTTGGGCCAGATGCCACGGCCTTGGGTCAGGTTTTTTGGTACACCCTTGAAGGAAAAGATAAAGAAGGAAAAACGACTGGCGGCTGGGATTTGCATGAGATTCGTACTGCTCAGGATTTTTATGTGAAATATGGGCTAAATGCTGTAGATGGAGTGTCTGAAGTGGCTTCTATTGGTGGCTATGTACAAGAGTATCAGATAGATGTAAATCCTGATGCCATGAAAGCATACAATATCCCCTTGCACAAGGTTATGGACGCTGTCCGAAAATCCAACAGAGATGTTGGTGCCAAGACCATTGAAATAAATCAGGCTGAATATTTGGTCAGAGGATTGGGGTATGTCAAAAAAGTCGAGGATATCGAAAAAGCAGTCGTCTCTGTTGAAAACAATGTACCCATCAGAGTTAAAGATATTGGAATAGTTACTTTGGGTCCTGCCACACGTCGAGGTGTGCTGGATAAAGGTGGTGCAGAAGTGGTAGGTGGTGTGGTTGTTGCCAGATATGGTTCAAATCCCTTGCAAGTAATAAACAATGTAAAAGATAAAATAAAGGAACTGGCACCCGGCTTGCCCAAAAAAATATTGGCAAATGGTAAAGAAAGTCAATTGACCATTGTCCCATTCTATGATAGAACGCAACTAATTCACGAAACTATAGGAACATTAGAAAGTGCCCTGGCTCATGAGATTTTGATCAGCATAATGGTCGTACTTATCCTGTTACTTAACCTTCGGGCGTCTATAATTATTTCGAGCTTATTGCCGGTAGGGGTTTTGATGACTTTTATTGTGATGAGATATTCAGGGGTAGATGCCAATGTGGTAGCTTTGTCAGGAATTGCTATTGCCATTGGGGTCATGATAGATGTAGGTATAGTATTTGTTGAAAACATCATCCGGCACATAGAAATGCCTGAAAATCATGGTGTCCGCGGCAAACAATTAATGAATATTATATATACATCCACTATTGAAGTAGCCTCTGCGATAACTACTGCACTGGCTACAACAATAGTTAGTTTCGTGCCTGTATTTGCTATGGAATCAGCCGAAGGAAAGCTCTTCAGACCTCTGGCATTTACAAAAACATTTGCGTTACTTGGTGCTTTTGTGTTGGGTATAATCGTCTTACCAGCGCTTACTCACGTCATCTTTGGTATTGAATATGATAAAAAAAGGGTTAGAAGACTATGGAGCTTTATGCTGATTGTAGCTGGTATAGCCATCTCAGTCTATTCAAATATGTTACTGCCTTTAGCTTTAAGTTTGATCGGATTGAACAACTTATTTGAGCCAAAGTGGCCTGAAAAATATAAGGAATTCCCTAACTATATAAATTTAATTATCGCTGTTTTTGTAGCTTCTTTCTTTCTGACTGAAGAATGGATGCCCTTGGGTCCGCAGAACAGTTTGATAACCAATTATTTGTTTGTGATCGTCTTATTGAGTGTCATATTGGGAGCCTTACTCACTATCGTTCATTTTTATGAACAAACGCTGGGCTGGTGCCTGAGAAATAAGGGGAAGTTTATGTTATTGCCTTGCTTTACTATCTTGCTTGGTGTGGTCATTTGGTTGGGTTTTGATAAAACCTTCAGTATTGCGTCAAGCGGATTCAGTAAGGCAGGATATAATATTACGGAATCGAAATTTTGGAGCAAAGCCACAAAAGCCTTTCCGGGTATCGGGTCGGAATTCATGCCTTCGCTTAATGAAGGTAGCTTTTTGTTGATGCCTACATCGATGCCACACTCCGGAGTAGAGTATAATCGAAAAATTGTCGGGCAATTGGATATGTTGTTAAATAATATACCTGAAGTCGAAATGGTAATCGGTAAGCTCAGGAGAGTTGAATCAGCTTTGGACCCTGCACCGATATCCATGTATGAGAATATCATCAACTACAGACCTGAATTTATTGTGGACGAAAACGGACACCGAACCCGGTTTAAGGTGAGCAAAGATGAGCGATTTATTACATTAGCCGGGGATAGCATCACCAATGCTGAGGGACTCAGCCGTGGTATCAAAGCATCTGACCTGATCAAAAGCGAACAGGGAGAATTTTATCGGAACTGGAGATCCGAAATCAACTCTCCTGATGATATCTGGAATGAAATAGTCAAAGTTACAAAAATTCCTGGGGTCACTTCAGCGCCTAAATTGCAACCCATCGAAACAAGATTGGTCATGTTGCAAACAGGGATGCGTGCCCCGATGGGAATTAAAGTGTATGGGCCGGATTTGAAAACCATCGAAGCCTTTGGATTGCAATTGGAAAACATTATGAAAGAAGTCCCATCTGTAAAATCTGAAGCTGTGTTTGCGGACAGGATCGTAGGTAAACCTTATTTGCATTTGAAAGTAAACAGAGATGAAATATCTCGATATGGACTGAATGTGGAGGATGTACAGCAAAGCATCGAAACAGCCATCGGAGGGATGAAAATTGCCTCTACTGTGGAAGGAAGAGAGCGATTTCCAATTCGGGTAAGATACCCAAGAGAATTGCGTGATGATCCTGAGTCTATAGGTAAAATCCTTATTCCAACGCCTACCGGAGCCCAGATACCACTAAGACAATTAATTGATTTTGAATATGTAAGGGGTCCGCAAATGATAAAAAGCGAAAACACCTTTTTGGTAGGGTATGTACTATTTGATAAAAAAGTAGGTTTTGCAGAAGTTGATGTAGTACAACATGCTCAAAAAGCCATCCAGGATAAAATAGATGCCGGTGATCTAGTCGTTCCGGCTGGTTTGAGTTATAAATTTTCGGGCACATACGAAAATCAAATTCGGGCTGTAAAGAGACTCTCCATAGTAATTCCAATCAGTTTGATAGTCATATTTTTACTTCTTTATTTTCAATTCAAAACGATCATCGCATCATCGATTCACTTTTCGGGTGTTTTTGTGGCGTTTGCCGGAGGTTTTATCATGCTGTGGTTGTACGGTCAAGGCTGGTTTATGGACTTCTCCTTATTTGAAGTTAATATGAGGGACCTTTTTCAAATGCACACCATCAACCTAAGTGTGGCTGTCTGGGTAGGATTTATTGCATTGTTTGGTATTGCCACAGATGATGGGGTTATTATGGGTACGTATATCCATCAGGTATTTGAAGATAAAAAACCAAAAACTGTAAGTGAAGTCAGGGCCGCTGTGATAGAAGCGGGTAAAAAAAGAGTAAGGCCTGCGATGATGACTGCAGCCGTCGCCATCATCGCATTGTTGCCGGTGTTGACATCTACAGGAAAAGGCGCTGACATCATGATACCTATGGCAATACCGACTTTTGGGGGTATGACCATTCAGATCATGACCATGTTTGTTGTACCTGTATTACAGGCATTCTGGAGAGAAACGGTGATTAAAAATGAATTAAAAAAAACAAAATGAAACATCTATTTATAAGCCTTTTCGTACTTAGTACCATGATTGGAAAGGCACAGACATTGGAGACTTATTTCGAAATTGGAGCTAAAAACAATCCAGGTATTCAAGCCAAATATAGAGATTTCGAAGCCGCCTTGCTTAAGTTTCCGCAAGTTACTCAATTGCCGGACCCGAGTTTTTCTCTGACTGCTATTGGCCGAATGGTTGAGACGAGGGTCGGACCTCAGCAAGCCAGGTTTACTTTGTCCCAAATGTTTCCCTGGTTTGGTACACTAAAGATGCAGGGAGAAGTAGCCACATTAATGGCTGAGACGAAGTACCAATCTTTTCTAGATATGCGCAACAAGTTATATTACCAGATATCACTGGCCTATTATCCCTTTCACGAGTTGGAACAATTGATTCGAATTGAGCAGGAAAATATAAATCTACTTGAGTCGTATAAAACAATCACCAACTTCAAATTCCAGAATGGTTCGGGTTCGATGGCAGATGTATTGAGAGTGGACATCATGCTGAGTGATGCCAAAACCAGCTTCAAAATACTGAATGAAAAACAAAGACCCCTTCTTACTAATTTCAATAAATTACTCAATAGACCTGAGGATGAGGCCGTACCAATAACAGAATCTTTAACCATCAAATCTGAAGACCTAAGCTATTGGAAAGATTCACTTTTTGTAAAAAATCCTTCAATTGATGAATTGGATTTGAAAATTAAAACCAGTAGAGCTAATGAATTACTAGCAGAAAAACAAGGTTATCCTAAGTTGGGATTCGGCTTAGATTACATCATTGTAGGAGAAAGGACAGATCTCGCTGCTGGAATAGCTCCACCGATTGATAATGGTAAAGATGCATTTATGTTGATGTTGACGGCAAGTATTCCTTTGTTTCGTGGTAAGTATGATGCAGCAGTCAAAGAAGCACAAGTCATGCAAGACATCTATGCATTACAAAAAGAAGAATTAAAAAATACACTTTCTTCATCTTATGAAATGACGACTTTTGAATTATTCCAACAAAAAGAAATGTACGAATTATTCGACCAGCAAACCAAAGAAACCCAACAAATACTCAACTTGCTCTATAGCTCTTATAGCAACTCAGGAAAAGATTTTGACGAGTTGCTCCGAGTCCAGCAACAGTTATTGAAATATCAGAAAATGCAGGCTATGACACTCACTCAGTACCATAATTCATTGGCCAGGCTCTATTATATTACCTCCAAAACCTTCTAAAATGAATACCAATATAAAGACAATATTTAAAATAGGAATTCCAACACTATTGTTCGGATTGTTCATCGGATGGTGGATATTTGGAAGAAATGATCATAGTGAAACAGCTAACAGTATGGATGAAACAGCTGTGGTTGACAACACCATATGGACTTGCTATATGCATTCGCAGATCCGGCAAAATTCACCTGGTCAATGTCCTCTATGTGGTATGGATTTGATTCCATTGGAAGAAGATAGTGGTGAAGGAGATCCCATGGCAATAAATATGTCTGCTTCTGCCATGCAGCTGGCAGACATTCGGACAGCGATGGTCGGCAAAATGAATCCTGTAAAGTCGATATTGCTCAATGGTAAAGTGCAAGCGGATGAAAGGCTCATCGTCTCACAGTCGAGTCATATTCCAGGTAGGATCGAACAAATAAAAATTAATTTCACTGGTGAGTATGTGAGCAAAGGACAAGAAATTGCATCCATCTATTCCCCGGAATTGGTTACTGCTCAAGAAGAATTATTCGAAGCACAAAAGATCAAAGATAGCCAACCACAGCTCTTTTCTGCTGCAAAAAACAAGCTTAAAAACTGGAAGTTGACCGACCAGCAGATCGAACAAATCCTGAGTTCTGGAAAAAGTAAAGAAATATTCCCATGCATGCTGATGTATCAGGATACGTCACTAAAAAATTGCTGAATCTCGGTGATTATGTCAGAAAGGGAGAGATGATCTATGAAATCACGAATCTTTCAACTGTATGGATATTATTCGATGTGTATGAAAGTGATATGACGTGGGTTAAAAAAGGCAATAAAGTTGAATTTACCGTAGCATCCTTGCCTGGAGAAACTTTCAATGGTATCATCACTTACATAGATCCGATCATAGACGCTAAAACAAGGGTGTCAAAAGCGAGGATAGTGTGGAATAATAAATCATTGAAATTTAAGCCGGAAATGTTCGTCACAGGAAAAGTAGAATCACGCCTTCCGATGAAAACCAATGCTATCGTCGTACCAAAATCTGCGGTCATGTGGACGGGAAAAAGATCCATAGCGTATGTTAAAAAAGAAACAGAAAAAGGTTTAAGTTTTAGTATGCGGCAGATCACGCTCGGAGCTTCATTGGGAGATACTTATGTTGTTGAATCGGGACTGAAAGAAGGAGAAGAAATAGCAGTAAACGGTACATTTAGTATAGATGCAGCGGCGCAACTAGCTGGAAAGCCAAGCATGATGAGTCCTGATGGCGGTCCCGCAATGACAGGTCACAATCACGGAGGATCAAATAATGCAACTCCATCAACAAGCGACCAAAAGTTAAAGAACAATGAAATGAAAGTTTCAACTGAAGCGAAGAAAGCACTGGAACCAATAATCAAAGATTATCTGGCTTTTAAAAATGCATTGACCAACGACAATCTTAAAGATGCTCAGGATCAAGCTGCCAGAATGCAAAAATCTATGTCAGCTGTCAATATGAGTTTATTTGCAGGTGAATCACATAAACTTTGGATGAGCTTTAGCACGACAATTCAAAATGCGTTACAACATAAAGCGCATATGAAAACCATAGAGGAATTGCGGAAGGCATTTAAGTCCGTTTCGGATGGCGTTATTGGTATCGTTTCTTCCTTCAAACCAATGCAGGAATTACTCTATGTAGATTTTTGTCCTATGGCCAATGATAACAAAGGAGCAGATTGGTTGAGTGAAAGCAAGGATATACGCAATCCTTATTTTGGGTCTAAAATGATGACGTGCGGAAAGATTGATTAAATAAGATAATTAAACGAGTAATGATTAATTTTTTAATGATTAATGCCAATAACGGGATAATGATTAATGTCAGCAATGTTTTAATGCTTAATGAATAACGGGTTAATTTTTAATGAAATTTAGAAAAAAATAGTAAAATGATTAGAGAAAATGTTTTGAAAGATAAAAGTTTAGCTTTTGTCATTCGAATCGTCAATTTGAATAAATACCTGGTTTCCGATAAGAATGAATTTGTAATGTCAAAACAAATATTGAGAAGTGGGACGTCTGTCGGTGATATAGTTAGAGAAGCTGAGTTTGGACAATCAAAGCCAGATTTTATCCATAAATTGGCCATCTCTCAAAAGGAAATAAATGAAACCATATTTTGGTTGGAGTTGTTACAAGCTACTCAGTATATAGATCGGTCATTGTTTGAAAGTATGCATGCATATGCCGTTGGATTGATAAAACTCATCACTAGCAGTATAAAGACAGTAAAATCTAAACTTTGAATAGTGATTAATAGTAATAATAATAAATGCCAATAACGGGATGATGATTATTACCACAAATATTATAAACATTAAAAAGTATAAAATTAATCATTGATCATTGATCATTAAAAATTAATCATTAAAAATTAATCATTAAAAAAAATGAAAAACACTTACAGTATCTCCGGAATGACTTGTAACGGTTGTCGTGCACATGTCGAAAAAACACTCTCTAATGTTGCAGGTGTTACTCACGCTGAAGTAGATTTACAAAAGGCAGAAGCCACCATAGAAATGGAATCTCATATTCCAATTGAAACATTTGAAGAAGCTTTAAAAAATGACGGTGGACGATATAGTATACATAAGCATGGAGATCAACAAAATGTAGTCCAAGAGAAAGAAGTACCGAAAGGTAAAGGTACAGGCACCTTTTATTGCCCAATGCACTGCGAAGGGGAGAAAACATATGACAAAACGGGAGATTGTCCGGTGTGTGGTATGGACTTGGTGGAAGAACGAAAATTATCTGCATCAAGCGTGCAATTTACTTGCCCTATGCATCCGGAGATTGTAAAAGATGAACCGGGTTCTTGTCCTATATGCGGCATGGATTTAGTCCCCCTCGAAGCAGATGTGTCAGAAGAAGATAAGACCTACCAAAAGCTCTTAAAGAAGTTCTGGATGGCAGTGGCATTCACCTTGCCCATATTTCTAATTGCCATGTCAGATATGTTAAGCAACAATCCACTGTATACGATTTTGGATCAGAAAGTTTGGAATTGGGTACAACTCTTGTTATCCGTTCCGGTAGTATTTTATGCTGCCTGGATGTTTTTTAAACGTGCCTGGGTATCAGTCAGAACGATGAATCTAAATATGTTTACGCTTATAGGTATTGGTTCGGGTATAGCCTGGATATTTAGTGTCGTCGCCATGCTTTTCCTGAAATATTTCCAGTTGAATTCAAAACTGCTCATGGAAACGTGTTTGTTTATTTTGAAGCAACAACAGTCATTCTCACTTTAGTACTTCTTGGACAACTCCTGGAAGCCAGGGCGCATAGTCAGACAAGTGGTGCCATCAAAGCATTACTTCAGCTGGTGCCATCTACAGCTACATTAGTAGAAAATGGTGTGGATAAAATTATATCGATAGACAAGATTCAAAAAGGTTATTTACTTCGGGTCAAACCGGGCGAAAAAATTCCTGTAGATGGGACTATTGTCGAAGGTAATAGTAGTATAGATGAGTCGATGATCACTGGTGAACCGATCCCTGTAGATAAGGACATGGATGATAAAGTGAGCTCCGGAACGATCAATGGCACAAAATCCTTTGTTATGACAGCTGAAAAAGTGGGTTCAGAAACTTTGCTTTCGCAAATCATTCATATGGTCAATACTGCCAGCCGATCCAAAGCACCCATTCAAAAACTCGCCGACCAGATTTCTAAATATTTTGTACCTATTGTTTTGTTCGTTTCGGTATTAACTTTTATCCTTTGGGCTGTATTTGGGCCCGAACCAGCTTATGTATTTGCTTTCGTCAATGCGATTGCAGTACTTATTATTGCATGCCCATGTGCTCTAGGATTGGCAACACCGATGTCAGTCATGGTCGGAGTAGGTCGTGGTGCCCAATCAGGCGTTTTGATCAAAAATGCAGAAGCTTTGGAGAAGATGAACAAGGTAGATACGCTGATCGTCGATAAAACAGGTACAATCACAGAAGGAAAACCATCTGTAGAAAAAGTGGTGGCAACTGATGACTCAGCTACCTTGGATCTGCTACCTTACATAGCTTCATTGAATCAATATAGTGAGCATCCTTTGGCGGAAGCCGTGGTGAAATATGGAAAAGAAAATAATGTTACCCTGACCAAAGTTTCAGATTTTGAAGCAGTCGCTGGCAAAGGGGTGATTGGCACTGTAAAAGATGTAAAAGTAGCCTTAGGTAATTTTAAATTAATGGAACAATTATCAATACCTATATCTGAAAAATTGTCTTCACAAGTCACTGAGGAACAGGAGAAAGGTAAAACGGTATCCTTTATTGCAGTTGATCAGAAAGCGGTAGGTTTTGTCACCATTTTTGATGCTATAAAAACGACGAGTATCGAAGCCATCAAAGAATTGCAAAAATATGGAGTCGAAGTTATCATGCTCACAGGTGACAATCAGAATACCGCTAAGGCAGTGGCAGAGCAGTTGAATCTCAAACACTTCAAAGCTGAGTGTCTCCCTGAAGATAAACTCAATGAAATCAAATCATTGCAACAACAAGGCAGAATAGTTGCTATGGCTGGTGATGGTATCAATGACGCTCCGGCACTCGCACAATCAGATGTAGGTATCGCTATGGGCACTGGAACTGATGTGGCTATTGAAAGTGCCACAATTACCTTGGTCAAAGGAGATCTTCAAGGCATAGTTAAAGCAAAAAACCTGAGCCATGGTGTTGTCAGAAATATCAAGCAGAATCTCTTTTTTGCTTTTGTGTATAACATATTTGGTGTCCCAATAGCAGCCGGTATTTTGTATCCTTTCTTCGGACTCTTACTTTCACCAATGATTGCAGCTTTGGCGATGTCATTTAGTTCGGTTTCTGTAATCGGGAATGCTTTGAGACTCAGAAATCTTCAACTATAGGAGCTATAAATTTCAGATTAATAATTATTAGGGATAATATTATAACTTACTCAACCAAAATTTAAATTTATACATTACTGTCAAATATACCTGGCTTAGAAAATTAAATAAAAATATTATTTCATTTCCGCAACAATGTTGCATGAGTTGATGTATTATTAATCCATGAAAAGAGTAGCTGGTTTAATGCAAGTAATTTTAGTAATATCTCTTTGTTTCCTGAATCCGGAAATAAAAGCCCAGCAATGTAATATTAAATTATCAGGCCAGATTCTCGACCTCCAGCACGGGGATTATTTGGAATTTGCGACAGTTTATATTCAGGAGACCGAAAAGGGTATTGTAAGCGATAGTTTAGGTAAATTCTCTATTAATAATCTATGTCCCGGCAATTATCATATAATAATATCTCACCTTGGTTGTCAATCAAAAACATTTTTCATTTCCATCTCCCAAAATTTGGAAAGGAAATTTTATCTCGAACATCATGAGGAATTGATGGACGAAATAGAAATTTCAGGTGAATCATCAGGATCTAAAACCGGCAAAATAAAAACAACCTTAAACAAAGAAATGCTTTTCGAGCAATCGGGAAAGTCACTTACAGAAATGCTAACATCCATTCCGGGAGTAAGTATGCTCAAATCCGGGCCCAACGTTTCTAAACCAATTATCCAGGGTATGTACGGAAATAGAGTCACCATCCTCAATAATGGCATACCTCAGGAAGGCCAGCAATGGGGGAATGACCATGCCCCGGAGATTGATCCAAATACTGCTGATAAAATTTCCGTTTACAAAGGGGCCTCAGCCATAAAATACGGACTACAGGCACTAGGAGGAATTGTGATACTTGAGCCGGATGAAATTCCCGAAGACCCGCATTGGCATGGTGCATTGCAGGCAAATTTCCAGTCAAACGGGAAAATGTATGGCGGAATGTTTTCCGGTAAAAAATCAATGGGATTTGGTAAAGTCAGACTGACGGCAGGCTATAATAAATCAGGAGATAAAAAGGCACCTGATTATTTTCTGACAAATACCGGAAACTCTGATGCTTCTTTTTCTGCTATGATCAGCAATCATAAAAGCGGTAAATGGTCCAGGTTATTATACTACAGTTATTATCATAATACAAACGGAATTTTAAGAGGTTCGCATATAGGGAATGTCACCGATCTTCAGGAAGCTTTCACCAGAAAAATCCCATTTTACACAGATTCTTTATTTTCATATGAAATCAGTGTACCTAAGCAGGTAGTCAATCACCATTTAATAAAATACAATACAAAATATTTTATTGATAATAATTCAAGTTTAAATTTAGATGCCGGAATTCAAGTCAACCGCAGAGCTGAGTTTGACATCAGGAGGAGTAACAGAGGAAACAATCCAGCATTAAACCTGACCCTTATAAGTCAGTATTTTGATTTTAATTATAATAAAACGAGCGAAAATCTAGATTTTACAACAGGTATTCAATATAGAAATGGCAACAATACTAATTTACCGGGTACAGGCATTTTGCCTTTAATTCCAGACTATTTCAATAATATGGCCGCAACATATTTCATCATAAAGTCAAAACTAAAATATTTTCAACTTGAGTCAGGGATAAGGGGTGAATACAGGCATTATTACGTTGCAAGCATAGTAAACAGAGAAATTGTGAGAGATCGCTTACATTATTTAAACTGGGCAGCTAATGTTGGTCTTAAAAAAGATATTGGGCCAAAATTAAAAACGGTAGTTGATTTTTCAATCACAAGCAGACCACCGGAGGTAAACGAACTCTTCAGTAATGGATTGCATCAGGGTGTCAGTGGCATAGAATTAGGAAATAAGAGTCTTGAAGCTGAACATTCTGTAAAGATCGTAAATGAATGGCAAGGTTATATCGCTGGCAAAACCAATATGACCGCATCACTCTTTTACAATAGGATTTACAATTTTATTTATTTACAACCACAACAAGAAGTAAGACTGACTATAAGAGGAGCATTTCCAGTATTCAAATACGTTGGATCCGATGTGGCTCTTTATGGAGGCGATTTAAAAATAAATCAAGGCTTAAGCAGCCGGCTCCAGATGATTGGAGGATTGAGTTATATCTATGCTAGAAATATTACACATCAGACAGGATTGATTAGGATTCCACCATTAAATATGAATGTTAATCTGAACTATACTTTAGGTAATTTCTGGAAAATCAAAGAAATCAAGGCTTACTTCGGGGCATCTTACGATGCAAAACAAACAAATGTGGATTTGAGTGAAGATTTTCTGGCGCCACCTGATGCGGCCTTCTTATGCAATATGGGTGCAAAAGTAAGATTCAAAACAAAAAATGGGAATGATGTTGACTTTTTACTCAGAATAGATAATCTTTTGAACAACTCCTACCGTCAATACCTTGATCGATTGCGATATTTTGCAGACGAAGCAGGTAGAAATATTGGAAGTAGTTTAAAAATAAATTTTTGAGTAAATGATTAATTTGTAGATGTTTTAATTTTCAATTTATAGAAAATGAAAAATAATTTCATTATTTTAAGTGTGTGTATATTGGGAATTCAATTTCTTGTTTCCTGCGAAAAAATCCGGTTATTCCAAATGAAGAGGAGCTTATTACTACTTTATCTTATACACTCATACCTGAAACCGGGGGTTCAAATGTTACATTTTCTTTTCAGGACATTGACGGAGTAGGCGGTAATCCACCGTTAATAACCTATGTAGCCGCACTTCAGAATAATACAACTTATAATGGGGAATTAACACTTAAAAATGAATTTCTCATACCGTCTGTTGACATTACAGAAGAAATATTGAAGGAAGCAGATTTTCATCAATTATTTTATTCAATATCAGGAAATGGACTAACCGACTTGTCCATTATTTATGATGATAATGATGCAAACAACTATCCGGTGGGTCTAAAAACCAAAGTAAAAACATCAAAAGCTGGTAATGGTAAATTAAGAATTACACTTCGACATTTACCTTTTAAAAGTGCTCCAGGTGTTATTTCAGGTGATATCAGTAACGCTGGAGGCGAAACAGATATTGAAGTGGATTTTGACATAATTATTAAGTAAGTCCCATCTTGCATTTCAAAAATCTCCTTATTTTTTTCGTGTGTCATAAAATACAATTTCTCTTGCGGTACTACCAAAAACATTTCCTAAATTCAATCTTTTATTTTCTCAACTTATGGCATGCAGATATTGATTATCAAATAAATTTTGTTTACTTTGTTGAAATTCAATAAAATATGTTATATTTAACCGATTTGCAAAATAATATGCCAGCTTTAAGAGTTATTAAAAAATAATGCGTAAAATGTCATACAATTTAACAATAATTAAACATTAATATGGGGTTAGAAATCAGATCTAAGGTAAATTTTATAAATAAAGATAAATCACTATTTTTTCCTGTTCTCAGAACAAATATTGAATTATATTTTGAAAAAAATAATGTACGTAAGACCGGGGGAAATAAATTAATTGTAAAAGCTATTTTTATGCTTTGCCTATATATTATACCATACGGGTTAATTCTATCCGGTAATTTTTCAAACCTTCAAATGTTGCTATTTACTATTCCAATGGGTATAGGAGTGGCTGGAGTTGGTATGTCTGTAATGCATGACGCAATTCATGGTTCCTTTTCTGACTACCCCGTAGTAAATAAAATCTTTGGTGCTTCGCTGTACTTACTCGGAGGTAACGTGTATAATTGGGAAATACAACATAATAAATTGCATCATACCTATACCAATATCCATCATATGGATGAAGATATTACCGGCAAATTTTTGTTAAGACTAAATAATGATGATAAGCTCAAACCCGTCCATCGTTTCCAACATTTATACGCTTTCTTTTTATATGGATTAATGACATTTTCATTCTTATGGAAAGACTTCAAAGAGATAGGGTTGTACAACAAATTGTCAAAATCAGGAATCGTACCAAAATACCCATGGAAGGAATTTTTGATCTTATTAGCCACTAAAATAGCATATGTTCTATTAATATGTATCCTTCCGTTATATTTATTAGATATCTCTTTTGGTCAGTGGTTCATTGGATTTTTCACAATGCATCTTATAGCCGGCATGATCTTAAGCACTGTATTTCAGTTGGCTCACGTGGTAGAAGGAGCGGAACAACCCATCCGAAATGAACAAGGTAATATTGAAAATGCCTGGGCAATCCATCAATTGAACACTACTGCAAATTTTGCAGGCAAGAATAAAATTTTATCGTGGTATATTGGTGGTCTTGATTATCAGGTTGAACATCATCTGTTTCCAAGGATTTCGCACATCCACTACCCTGCTATGGCATCCATTGTCAAAAAAACTGCAGAAGATTTTGGATTAGTATATAATGATAAATTATCATTTTTCAAAGGACTCAAGTCGCATGTTGCCATGCTGTATAATATAGGGCATGGATTGGCATAAATTATACATTTGTTTTAATAAAAAAAATAGTACTCAAATAATTATTGTCAAGCTTACAGGGCCCATCTCTCCTTTCTCCATAATTCCTGTTTTGACTTATCTAGGAAGGTCCACGCGAGCAACCTACTCGTTTTATTACCCTGCCCCATTGGAATAATTTTTCTTTCTTTCACACCGACTCTTTCAAGTCCGTGGAGTGCCTTCTTAAGGTTGGATTGTTTTGAAATCAATGTGGTAAACCAAAAACAAGAACTTGAATATTTCTGGCTTTCAGAGATCATTTTTTGAATAAAGCCATGCTCTCCGCCTTCACACCACAATTCATTTGCCATTCCTCCAAAATTAAGCTTAGGATTCATTTTCAAAACCAGTTTCAAATTTTTTACTTTCCGGTCACTTCCTTGCTGTGCATCCTCAAAAGAAGTATGAAACGGAGGATTGCAGATAGTCAGGTCAAAATATTCATTGTCATGAATAATATCCTGAAAGATGCTTCCGGCATTGGTTTGTAACCTCAGTTCCAATTTACCGTCCAGGATTGGATTATCATTAATAATAGTCCCGGCAGAATTTATTGCAATGGAATCTATATCACTTCCGACAAAATTCCAATTGTACTCTTTGATACCGATAATGGGATAAATACAAGCGGCACCCACTCCTATGTCAAGGCATCTGACATTTTTACCCGGAGGAATTTTTCCATAATTTTTTTCTGATAAAAGGTCTGCTACATAATGGATATAGTCTGCTCTTCCGGGTATTGGCGGACACAAATATCCCGTTGGTATTTCCCATTTTAAAATGCCGTAATAATGAACCAGAAGTGAAGAATTCAACATCCTTACAGCTATATTATTGCTAAAATCTATGGTTTCTTCCCCGTATTTATTCAATATTATGTAATCTTTCAAATCAGGGTAACTCTTTATCAATGATTTAAAATCATATCGCATCCGATGCTGATTGCGCTTATGCAACCGCGTTTTTTCTTCAGGGTGGACTTTTTTATCAACTAATCCTTCTGTCTTTTTAACGTTATCCATTTTTGTATTTTTGTATGAAAGCTCAATTATTCATTGATTCAAAAATTTATTAAAGACATCACCCTAAAATCAGAGAAATGAATAATTCTATTTTTACCAAATAATTGACTTATTTTTGTTTGATTATATTTCTACCAAAAAACAAAATAATGAAAAATAGATATAAAATACTAATTATTCTTTTGATCATCGTTATTTTCTTGGTATTACGTACACTGTGGTATGCGGGGACCTTCAAAACATTATCAACAAATAGTAATAATAAAACGCAATTTATCACAGGCCTGGTGGGCGCTGAAGATATCGCCATCGACAAGACCACCGGACTTGCAATCGTTTCATCATGTGACCGAAGGAAAGTTATGGATGGAAAAGATGTAAAAGGTGCCATATACTCTTTAAATTTTATGGGTACATCTCCGACGTTTAAAAATTTGACATCTTCTTTTGATCAGCCCGATTTTAGGCCACATGGTCTATCTCTATATATTGATCCAATGGATAGTACCAAATGGCTTTTTGTTGTAAACCACAGAGTATCAGGACACAGCATTGAAATATTTCAATACCTGGACTCAATACTAATACATAAAGAAACTGTAACCAATCCGTTGATTAAAAAACCTAATGATGTGGTGGGGTAGGAAAGCGATCATTTTATTTTACCAATGATCATGACAGTGACGGTGGTGGATTATCGGGTATTGAAGATTTTCTGTTGATCGGTACCGGAAGTATCGGCTACTTCGATGGTAAGATGATAACTCTCCTTGATGAAGGCATCAGATATGCCAACGGTATAACTACAAGTCCGGACGGTAAAAAACTATATGTCGCCGCCTGTACCGACGGCAGCATCAATGTCTATGATCTTGCCCCTTTCAAAAAAACAGGAAATATCAAATGTAATACAGGCGTTGACAATTTGGAATGGGACATGGATGGCAATTTATGGGTGGGTGCTCATCCAAAGTTACTGAAATTTTTAAAACACTCAAAAAATTCAGAATCACGCTCCCCCTCTCAAGTATTGAAAATTAATGTCAACAATCTTGATCATCCTGTGACAACCGAAATCTATATCAACGATGGTAACCCTATTTCAGGATCATCCTGTGCTGCAGTTTTTAAAGGCAGACTCCTCATCGGGAGTGTTTTTGACGATGGAGTTCTGCTGGTAAAACTTAAATGATTCTCAATAAAATGGATCACCTATTTTAAATACTTCTGATACCAAGCTAAATATTGTTCATATCTGTGCAGCTGATAACTGGGAACAGAAATACCATGAAATTGACCCGGATAAACTATAAGTTGAGTGGGAACACCCTGACTCCTCAATGCTTGGTACATTTGTTCACTTCCGACAGCTGGTACATTAAAGTCTTTTTCACCTACCATAAATAATGTCGGTGTTTTTATGCGGTCTGCATGTAAAAAAGGATATGAAACTTTAAGATACTTATCCAGATTTTTCCAGGGCACACCCAATTCATTGTCATATTGCATGATATATTGATCTACGCCATATAGTGCAAGGGGAAAAGCAACTCCTGCCCCACTAACAGCCACTTTGAACCGATTGTCAGAAGCGATAAGATAGTCGGTCAGAATGCCGCCATAACTCCAGCCACCAACTCCGAGGCGATTGGGATCAGCTACTCCCTTCTTAATTAATTCATCTATTATTGCGTGGATATCTACCACTTCAAGATTTCCCCAATCACCTGAAATTGCTTTGGAATAAGAGATGCCCCGGCTATTACTACCCCGATAGTTAATATTAACTACAGCATATCCGGCTGCCGCCAGTAATTGTGATTGAAAATTGAAGCCGAAATTATCTTGACTTACAGGTCCGCCATGAATGATCACTAGCAACGGTAAAGGTTTAGTAGTAACAGAGTCTGTCGGCCAGTACAACAAGCCGTTTACTACATTTCCATCCTTTGCTTTTGCGGTAACACCTTTGACAGATGCCAGCTTTACCAGCGTCGATAAACTGTCTGCATGATGTGTCAGTCTTCTTAATTTACCGGTTTCAAAGGTATAAATCTCAGAAGGGATATCAGGAAAACTCGCCAATATTGCCCGCTTTCCGCCCGCTTGATTGATACTTTGGACTGTATTATCGCCCGTGCTAAGTCTTGTCATTTCCCCGGTGTTTATGTCGTATCTTACCGGATATTGTCTTCGGTCATCGGAGACTATGGCAACAACACTTTTACTATCTGTGTCCCATACTGGTGAAGAAACAGGTCTGTCAAGCTTCTCTGAGAGCAATTTTGGAGCTCCCCCATCCTTACTGACAACTGCTAAAATAGCTTGATCATACATGATGAAGTTATCAGAAGAAGTGGATCGTGTGTACACTATTTGCTTTCCATCGGGACTCCACTGGGGTGATGTATCACTGCCTTTCCAGCTGGTAATAACAGAAATCTTACCTTCAGGCTTGCCTTCTATGAGGCATATATCTGTATTCTCATTGACATCCGGATCGACGGTTCGATTGCTGACAAAAGCTATGAGACTGCCATCAGGGCTCCACACTGCCGCTGAATGATTGTAGCTTCCACGGGTTAATGTATCCGTTTTTCTTGATTCCAAATCAAATAAATACAGATGTTTGAAAAGCTTCTTATATCTATACCCTTCGACATCCTGTTTGATTTGGTATCTGTCCATTATCATGGGTTTAGGTGTTTTGGCTATACTGGTATCTATAACTTCAGCGTCTTCCATGGTCAGGAGAAGTTTTTTACCATCCGGCTTCCAAGCATATTCAGCTATGGCTCCTTTGAAATCGGTGATACGTTTTCCTTCTCCACCTCGTCTATCCAGTAACCAAAGCTGATTGCCTTTTCTGTCTTGTCTGCTACTAAGAAATGAAAGATATTTGTTATCTGGACTCCATTTGGGGGCGGATTCGGATTCCGGAGTAAAAGTCATTTGAATATTGGTCATACCATCCCAGCTGACCATCCAGATATCAGATTGCCGCTTGTCTTTAAGTGAGTCAATAGTACTAAATGTGTAGGCTACCCACAGACCATCAGGTGACACCTGAGGGTCACTGACCGCACCAAGTTTATATAAGTCAATAGGAAGTATTCCCCTTTTTGCAACTTGTGAATATTGGTTTGCGGGACAAAGAAAAATAAAGCCAAATATAATAGATATCGCTTTCATGTTTAGTAATTATGTGTCTTGATAATGCTTTGGTTTAAAATATCAAAGATAAGAATATTAGGCAAAGTTAATACAGGTTCACCTAGCTTAAATCTGATTTGAAACTTCTATTTCCAACAATTAACCACAATATTTTTATTTGTATGAATACTTGGTTTGAATATAATTTTCCTATTGGTGATCCACTTAATCAAGCCGAATACTAAAATCAATTTAAAACTGTAGATAAGAAAAATTTAACTCTAATGTAATAAAAACAATCTCTTCTCTCTAAAATTTATCGTAAATTTGGATTCTAATAAGTATTTTGAAATGCTAAAATATATAATATTGATCTTCAGTATAATTATGGGAACATCATTGACTACTTATCAAAAGAATGTGTACAATCCCATCATAGCGCACAGAGGGGGGTGGAATGCAAAAAACTTACCTGAAAATTCGATTGCTTCACTCAAACATGCCATTGAGTTAGGGTGTGCCGGCTCGGAATTTGATGTGCATATGACAGCTGATAACATTTTAGTTATTTGTCACGATTCTAAATTTTACGGATTAGAAATTGAAAAAGTTAATTATCAGGACTTACTGACATATGTGCTGTCAAATAAAGAAAAGATACCTACCCTTGAAGCTTACCTGAAGGCCGGTACGAAGAAAAATAAGCATACAAGATTGGTTTTGGAAATAAAGCCTTCAGGTATTAGCAAAGAAAGAAGTATTCAAATTGCAGAAAATGTCTATAATCTGGTTAAAAAAATGAAGGCCGAAAATATGATTGACTATATAAGCTTTGATATTGATATTTTGAAAACACTGATCAATCTGAATCCTTCAGTATCTACGCAATATCTAAATGGCGACATGCCACCTATGGATTTAAAAGCACTGGGTATTTCGGGTTTGGATTATAATTTTAAGGTATATAAGCAAAAACCGCAATGGATCCCGGAGGCAAAGAAATTAAATTTGATTCTCAATGCATGGACTGTAAATGATGTGGATGATATAGATTTTTTTCTATCTCAAAATTTTGATTTCATTACGACCAATGAGCCCGAATTGGCTAAAGAAAGATTGGACGAATTAATGCATTCCAAATAAGTGTAAGCTAAAAGTAAACATTGATAATCAAGTAATTATATTACAATAGTCATGATAGAATGTTTTGAAATTTTCACTGGTAAAGCCTGATTACCAATAAATAATTTGTACTCAAAATCTTCTTCTGTCTTATTCATAATGACAACTGCGACGATTCCGTCCGGGTTCTTAAATCCAGTAGCTAATAACTGTGCCCTGTTTGATGAGACGGCAATTCTTCTTGCTCCAGGTCTGATAAATTTAGAAAAATGGCCAATGTAATAATATGAGTTCATCATATGCAGACTATTTTCATGAGTCCTGGCATGTACTGGTGCGAAACAGAAGTTGCCTACATGGTTGGGTCCACCTGTTTCATCCAGAAGAATATTCCAGTCTGTCCAAGCCACAGCACCATTATTGAAGTCCTGAATCATATTTTCACCATATTGTTCGCCCCACTTCCATTGATCAAACGTATTCCAGTCGAAAGGATAATTACAAGCTTCAGTAAGAAGTAAATTTGTCGCTGGAAAAGCTTCTTTTACTCTTCTGACATTGTCATATTGTCGCCCTCCGTTCCAAATCTCATACCAGTGAAAACCTATGCCCCAAATATATTTCGAAGCTTTTTTGTCATGAAGAAGCGTATTAGCCCTATGATAAAGTAAGTCTCTGTTATGATCCCATGCTATAAGCTTTTTATTTTGCATCTTGCTTTTGTACAACTCGGGTCCAAGATAATTTTTAATGAAATTCAATTCATCCTCAGCCGAGTATATACAGGATTCCCATGTTTGTTTTGCCATTGGTTCATTCTGCACTGAAAGACCCCAAATAGGAATACCATCTTTTTCATACTCCTTGATAAATCTAACATAGTATTTTGCCCAAATTTTATAAAAATCAGGAAGGAGCTTTCCACCTTGCAACATATTAGCATTATCCTTCATGTATGCAGGCGGACTCCAGGGGGAAGCAAATATCTTCAGTTTTCCATTAGTTGCTTTTAATGCTTCCCTGATTAAAGGTATTTTATAGCGCCTGTCATGCTCTATATTAAAAGTTTCCAAAGACTTGTCCCCATCTGTGACATAAGAGTATGTATCTGATGAAAAATCACAACTATTGATATTTGTTCGCCCAAAACTATAGCCAATACCAAACTTTTCATCAAAATACATGGTTATAAACTCCTTGCGTTTTTCAGGCGATAATTTATAAAATGTTTCAGCGGCTGCATCCGTGAATGCACCACCTATGCCAACAAACTTCTGAAATTTGGAAAGAGAATCAACAAATATACAAACTTCATTTTCAACAGGTTGATATGTTTTGATATAATCCTGCGCATCAACCTTCTCCATCCTTTTTGATGTATTTTCTGATGTTACATAAACGGATACATCCCGATTTAATTTACTTTGCGCATTAACACAAATTATTGCCATAAAACCAACGAGTGATAAGACATATTTAAAATTATTCAACATAATCTGAGCAATTTTTCAATACTTAAAAATGGTGTTTGATTCAGAAAAATCAAATATCGATACAAAGATAAAGACTTCTGATGTGATTTATAGTTTAATTTATAATCGATAAAATATCAAAATCGTCCATGTGTTTCCAAAGTGATGTGGGTCACAATCCGCCAAAATAATTGTCAATTTTAATGTATCACCTGGTATTGACTTTAGTATTTTCAAATGTCAGGAAAATTGTATCTCAGCTTTAGATCTAAACTGAAATACTAAAGATCGGCCTACTGCAAAAAATATGTTTTACATGAAATCTTCTTGCGTTTGAGCTTTGATATACAGGACTATAGCTCTGTATTTTGACTTTACTATCTTATTTGTTATCAATACCGCTATTAAACTACCTGACTTGAATCATCTTCATTATCATAATTCTTACGATTCTTAAACCAAAGGAAACCAAGGGTACTTACCAGGAGATATGGGAGCGCAAACATATACAAGATCCCGAAATTAAGACCTTTTCCTGCTGAACCTCCATCTCTAAGGTTTGATTCGGCAGAAATTTTGCACATCGGACATTGAGCTATGGAATCGTTTGTAGTAAACAAAACAATAACAATAGCAAGTACAATAAAAATAATTATCTGCTTTTTCATAAATAACATGGTTTTAACATAAGATAACAAATCGGACCGGAAATCGCCACATATAACCAAATTGGATAAACCCACCTTGCGAATCTGCGATGTTTCTGAACCTGAAATGTAAATCCACGGGTAAAAGTAATTAATATAAACGGCAATGATACACCTGCCAGTACAATATGTGATATCAACAAAAAATAATACATATATCTGATCATTCCTTCTTTGCAATACATAGTCTCCTTAGTCGTAAAATGATAGACAACATAGCTTATGAGAAATAACCCGGAAAAAATAAGCGCGGTAAAAATGGCTCTTTTATGGTATATTATTTCTTTGTTTTTTATAAAATACAATGCAAAAATAAGGCAAATGGCTACAATCGTATTTAATCCTGCACTCACCGCAGGCAAAAAACTGAAATCTACATTTACATCAAACTTAACTCTCCGCATCATTCCAACTGTAACCAAAATAATGACGGTCAAAAGAATACTGATCTTATCCAGTTTTTTTGCCAGTAAAATATTGGGTTTAGGATAGTCACTCATACGGTATCTTTTAATTTTTCATTTGAATGTCAGCTTCCTTCTGCCGAGGCAATATGATGGCAATATGTTCTATCAGTTTCTTAATAGATTCCGACTCATTGTTATATACATTTCTGAGATGCAATGAAGTATCAAATAATGCAATCTGACTACTTTTATATTTGTCCATAAAATTAGAAATATAAACTTCTGGAAGGTGCACGGTATTGTCGATGGAGTCAAATGAAGCAATCTGAAAGCCATTTACATTCTTAAACTGATTATATAGACCTTCAAGATAATAGTTTGTCTTAGTATTAGAATTTATCACAAGAACAGTCGTCTTTCCTTTTAACAAAGACAAAGAATCATCATTTGTCAATAGACTATCTTTAATTACAACTTCTGAAAGTAATTTTTTACGATAATTGTATCCCTGTTTTAGGTAATACCAGGAAATAAATGGTACTACTACTACAAAAAAACCTAAGGCTACCCAGGAAATTAATTTTCCCATCAATTATTTTTAGACGAAACAACCAAAATAAAAAGATGTTTGGCCAGTAAACTTAAAATATTATTTATCAGAGTGAACGGGGGTAGAAATTTCTTCTGTCTTGACAATGTTTTTTACATTTCCTCTTAAATTATTCCAATAATTACCTTCTGCCAGGAATGCAATAACAGCCCAAACCAATAGCATCGTAGGCAATAAAACTGTTTTGACCAACCCCGGTACTTCATATTTCATATGCATAAACTCATAAATAATCAAATATGCTTTGATGGCGCTCATCAAGATCATCAGGCTCCCAACAAGAATATGAGGCAAATGAAACCCATTAATAATGTACCCTTTCCCAAGTAATGCCATTAAAACTTCAAAAATAGTAATTACTGCAAGAATTAATATTGTCTTTGTAGCAATTGATTTTGAAGCATCATATGTTAAGTGACCCATAAATCCGGAATTTTAATTTTTAAATATAATTAGTTTTATACTAAAGTAAGTAGAAACTTAAAAAAACAAATACCCATACCAAATCCACAAAGTGCCAGTATAGTCCAATTTTTTCAACCATTTCATACCCGTTTTTACGTTTTACATATAAACCGGTTGCAGCATTGAGACAAATAATAAGCAAAAAAGCTACTCCTGAAAATACGTGAAAACCATGAAAACCAGTTATAAAGAAAAACAGCGCACCAAAAGCCTTTGGACCCAATTTTTGTTCTTTTACAGCTCCGGCATCCGACCTTCTGTAACTTTGTATTGCAAGGGAGCAAATTTTCCTTCATGTTGGTGGATTAAATAAGATTGGCCAGCCTTAAAGGTATCTCCTTCTTTGATATCATGTCCATCACCTATCAGGTAAACTCCATTTTCTGTATGAGTGCCAAATGGATTCTGGCGAATTGTCATATTTTCGCCTCCCATCAAAGTAGTCCATTCCCAGGCCTGACATCCCAGAAAAGAAAGCCCGCCAACTATTGTCCATAACATCCAGATTACTACACCTCTCTTATTTTCTCTGTGTCCTTCCTGTACAGCTCTGACCATGGTAAAAGAACTTGCCAGTAATATAAATGTCATTACCGTAACAAATAGTAAGGGTTTATGCTGAAAACCTCCAGGAAAAGAGCTGAAAACATAATCCGGAACAGGCCATGTAGGAACACTAAATCTCAATGCACCGTATGCAATCAAAAAACCTGAAAAAGTAAAAGCATCTGATAATAGAAAATACCACATCATCAGTTTACCATAGGAAGCTTTAAACGGTTCACTGCCCCCTTTCCAGGAACCACCTTCCGTAGTATGTGCATGATTATGTTCTTGTGCTACTGATACTGAAGCCATTATTTAAAAGTATTTATTTGCTGATTAATAAAAATATAAAAAGGTACAACCACAAAAAGTCAACAAAATGCCAGTAATTTACTACCAGATCAAATCTATTGATACGAGGTTCTGTTACCTTAAATTTAAGAGAAAAAGAATGAAGTATTGCAACAACTATGGCTGCCATGCCACCCAAAACATGCAAAGCATGAATGCCGGATAATAAATAGAAAAACGAACCGGATACATTACCTTTCAAATCAACTCCTATCCTAAATAATGCAGTCCAGCCATAGTACTGAAGTACAACAAACAGTAAACCTAACACCAAAGTACTGACCAAATACCATTTATATCGTGCTTCTCCTCCCGCTTTGAAGGATTTGAAAGACAAATGCAATGTAAGACTTGAAATTAATATTGTCAGAGTACTGAAATAAAATTGAACCGGCATGGTAAATTCAAGCCAATTGCCTGCTGCCTGCTTTACAATATAAGCACTTGTAAATGCCCCAAACATCATAGTAATACTACCCATCGCTGCCCAAAGAGCAAATTTATGGGGATGTATCGTATTTCTTTTATTTATCAGTATATTATCCATTACCTATCATATAAGCCAATATGAAAACAAAACCAGAGGAAGATATAAAAAAGAGTAAAACATCAGAGCAAGGGCTGAAGATCTGTCAAACTTCCTGTGCATGTTGTAACCTAAGAATACATAAAATATACTTAAAATACAAATTGAAGCCGTACTCAATATACTTACATCCAATCTAATAAAAATAAACAATGACAGTGGAATTATCAGAGATGCATAAAACATAGATGAAAGTCCAAGATTTCTGTCAATACCTGAACTACCTTCAGGTAATAATTTATAACCCGCCTTTTTATAATCTTCATACCCCAAAAACCCAATTGACCAAAAATGAGGAAACTGCCATAAAAATTGTATTGCAAAAAGGCAAATTGCCATCATGGTAATATTGCCACTAAATGCTGTTGAGCCTATCATCACAGGCAATGCACCTGGAATGGCACCCACAGCAACCGCAATAGTACTATATCTCTTAAGTGGCGTATAAACAAATGAATACAATATAAGTGATATCATACCCAGCAAAGCAGTGATTGGGTTAAATAATGCTAAGACACTAATTCCAACCAAACATGCAATTCCAGCAAACATAACGGCTTCTGAAGCCTTCATTCTTCCTGTTGCTACAGGTCTGTTGGCTGTCCTTGTCATCAATATATCAAAATCTTTTTCTAAGACCTGATTTAGAGCATTAGCAGCAAAAGTAACCAGAAGACCTCCAAAAACCAACAATAAAGCACTTTGTAAGTTGCCCTGACCGTCGGATGCAATTAAGTATCCCAATAAAGATGAAAATACAACTACCAGACTTAATCTCAGCTTAACCAAAAGCATGTAATCAGTTAACTTCCCAAACCTGATTTGATCTGTAGAAATAGTGGTACTGTATGTATTATTATTATCCAATTATGAGTATATTATCTTCTAAATTAATGATCTCCAACTTCACCTTCATTCAATGGTATATGCTGCTGGACAAACTCTCTGTCATCTTTATTGTAATCATATGCCCATCGATGAACTACAGGCAAATTACCCGGCCAATTACCATGAATATGTTCAATTGGCGTTGTCCATTCGAGTGTATTGGCATCCCAAGGATTTTGGGTTTTCATTTTCTTTCCATGCCAGATACTGTAGAAAAAATTAATAACAAATACCAATTGAATAAAAAAAGCAATGATAGCAAATATAGTTATGAATTTGTTCAATTCAGTAAAATGTCTGAAAGCATCAAATGTATCAAATGAATAGTACCTTCTGGGCACACCCGCCATCCCCATATAATGCATAGGCCAGAATATGGCATAGGAACAGATCAACGTACCCCAAAAATGTATTTTGCCGAGAGTCTCATTCATAAAACGACCAAACAATTTTGGATACCAATGATACACACCGGCAAACATCCCGAAAAATGCTGCAACCCCCATCACAATGTGAAAATGGGCTACGACAAAATAAGTATCATGCATCTGAATGTCAATAGCTGAATTCCCAAGAAATATTCCAGTTAACCCCCGGAGATAAACATAGATACAAAGCCAATTGCAAATAACATTGGTGTCACTAATCTCAAATTTCCGCCATAAAGTGTTGTGATCCAATTAAATACCTTAACGGCAGATGGTACAGCAATGATTAAGGTAAAGACAACGAAGAAATTAGATATAAATGGATTAACACCTGACATAAACATATGGTGGGCCCAAACAATGAATGAAAGAAAACCGATCGCCATTATAGAATAAACCATCGCTCTGTATCCGAAAATAGGCTTTCTGGCATGAACAGAAAGTACTTCAGACACCAATCCCATAGCGGGAAGAATAATAATATAAACCTCAGGATGGCCAAGGAACCAGAAAAGGTGCTGATACAATATCGGGCTACCTCCCACTCTATCTAAAGCCTGACCTGCAATAAAAATATCACTCAGGAAGAAACTTGTACCTAAACTTCTGTCAAATATCAACATAAAGAATCCTGAAGCAAGTACCGGAAATGATAATACTCCCAGAATAGCAGTTACTAAAAAGGCCCATATAGTTAGCGGCATTCTCCATAAACTCATGCCTTTGGTCCTAAGGTTTAAGATAGTCGTAATATAATTTATACCTCCTAACAAGATAGAGACGACAAAAAATGTTAAACTTACCAGCCATAAAGTCATACCTGTTCCTGATCCCGATGATGCCTGAGGGAGTGCACTAAGTGGAGGGTAAGCAACCCAACCTCCGGCAAAAGGTCCGGTACTGAGAAACAGTGAATAAAACATAACTATTCCTGCAAGTAAAAAGAACCAATATGATAACATATTTAGAAAAGGCGATGCCATATCACGAGCACCAATTTGCAACGGAATAAGTAAATTGGAAAAAGTGCCACTGAGTCCTGCTGTTAATACAAAAAATACAATAATTGTCCCGTGCATTGTAACAAGAGCATAGTAAAACTCAGGTGCTAACTTACCAATACCTGTAGTTGGATCGATAACTATCCATTTGCCTAAAAATGGCTTAATCCATGCAAGACTTTCTTCCGGAAAGCCTAGTTGTAATCTGAAAACAACCGACATCGCTGCTCCAATGATAGCCCAAATTATTCCTGTAATTAGAAATTGTCTGGCTATAATTTTATGATCCATTGAAAATATGTAGTGGAAGATAAAACTGGTCTGATATTTATCACCATGATGATGATCATGAAAATGGTCATTATACCCATTTTCTCTGATCAATACATCCTGCTCAATATGTGTTACATTTGCCATGCGAAATGATTTTTTAATATTTTATTTAGATATAATTCTAAGTTCAGTTCTTCTGTTTTTCTTTCTTCCTTCGGGAGTGTCATTGGACTCCAAAGGTTGAACCTGACCATATCCTTTTGCAGTCATTCTATCAGGCGAGACCCCTTTAGAAATCAAATATTCTTTCACCTTTGTGGCTCGGTCCATGGAAAGCTGTAGGTTTGCGGCTGCATCCCCAACATTATCAGTATGGCCAGCCAATTCTACTCTGAGTTTTGGAAATCTACCCATTAGAGTCACAAGGTTGTCCATTTCGTATGTTGAAATACTGCTATTCAGATTAGATGATCCAGTCAAATAAAATATATGGTCTAAGTTTACTATATTGCTCAAAGTACCGGTAGTGTCGTCAACGAATCTGGCAACAGTAGATCTTAGTTCGAAGCCTCTTGCTTTTATTTCATATGGAAAAAGTTTTTTGCCATCCCAAGGATCCTTATCTGTTCCTCTGACATTGACTGCGTAAAATGGTTTTTGCCCTGCCATCCAGGTATCAAATTCTTCTTTAGACACCACCTCAACAATCCTTCTCATGGAGTAATGGCCTTTACCACATAACTCTGCGCATGCCAGTTCGTATTCAAAAGTCTCCCATTTCTTTGGGCCGTTTGGATCTTCCGGATCAGAAGGTAACTGCCATTCCGGAAACTTGCTCAGTTGCTCTCTAAACTCTCTTGTAGTCAACACTGGCGTAAAAATAAAAGAAGTAGGAATTCCTGGCACGGCGTCCATTTTTACTCTGAAATGAGGAAGAAAAAAACTATGCAGCACGTCTTTTGCTGTAATCCTTACCTTAATTGTGGAATCTTTGGGCAGAATAATTTTATCAGCGCCACCTAAAACAATGTCGTCGGCTGAGGCTTCGTCTTTCCAATCAATGCCCAAGGTATTACTAGCGGGATCTATTAGTCTGAAATCTTTATTTCCAAGCTTACCATCAGCCCCTGGATATCTCATATCCCAAGCAAATTGATACCCTGTTGCTTCTATTTCAAGATATTTATCTTCAGAAGTTAAAGTAGGAAATATGTTATTCCAAACGATGAGCCCATTTGCGACGAGATATGTCATCACCACTGCGGGAACGACCGTCCAGATCATTTCCAGTTTTGTATCGTGAGCGAAAAATAAAGCTTTCTTATTTCCTAAGCTTCTGTATTTATATGAGTACCAGAATAATGCTATATGGGTAATTATAAAAACAATTCCCGTAAAAAAAAGTGTAACATTAAATAAATGATCTAACTCAAATCCATGAGCAGAAGCTGAAGTAAGCGGACCATAACCCAACATTTGATTTTTATAATGAACGGCTGATGCTACACATGCTACAAGAAATACTACCATAAAAACAAGAAGCGCTTTACCTTGAGTATCATTATTTGATCTCTCAACCACTTCCTCACCACGTATCTTTGTTGCCAGTTCGGAAAGTTTGCCTATTTGTAGTACAATTACTGCAAGAAGGAATATGATACCAAAAGCTATAAAATAAGTCATCTTTTATATTATTTGTCTTATTATCTAATATAATTTAAATCACGTGATGATGCATACTTTCATCAAGGTATGGATCGTTTTTGGGTACTAATGCTGATTTGGTCATTACTTGCAGGGCAACATACATAAAAAGACCTAAAAACCCAATAAAAGTACCTATTTCCAATAATCCCGGAATTGTAAATCCGGAAACAAAATTTGAAACGTGCTCTGTCCCATGACCCATAGTACCATGAATTCCACTCTCGATTTGACCTTCTCCATGTCCTTGAGAGTGATTAAAGTTAATCAAAGCACCAGGTTTAATCATTAAAAAATAATCCAGCCAATGGCTTAATAGAACTACTATCGAGACAAAAATCAATGAACCAAATTTCCTCTTTGTATCATTTCTCATCAATACAAGAAAGGGCACCAAAAAGTTTATTCCAAGGTTAAGAAAAAATAAAGCAGAATAATTATTATAGCGCTCTTTAAAATAAATTGTCTCTTCACCTATATTTGCATACCAAATTAGCATAAATTGTGAAAACCATAAATAGGTCCAGAAAATGCTTATAGCAAAAAGATACTTTCCAAGATCATGCAAATGATTTTCATTGACTTCTTTGTAATGACCATTTGATTTAAGAACGATAATTAATAAAATCGTTAACGCAATCATAGCCACAAATGCGCTGGCTGCTGAATACCATGCAAACAGTGTGCTATACCAATGAGCATCTATGCTCATCACCCATAGCCAAATCGTGGCTGCACTGGTAAATCCTATGATAGGAAGCACAACAGCAGCATACACCTTCATAGATTTGTGGTGCATAAAGCCTTCATTTCCAGATGAGTCTTCTTGAATGGACAAGCTTCTAATTTTATAAGCAAAATACGCCCATATTCCAACAAAAATCAAAGTTCCGAAAAAGTACCAGTTTTTATTGAGGAAAGATGATTTCCCTAACAAGATGGGATCATTGGCTACATCTTCTTCAGCAGACCAATGGTAAAGGTGATGCCAATGCATATACATTCCTAAGCCAATAAAAAGCAATAATGCAAGACCCACAAACAAAAACATGGAATATGCTTCCCAAACTCTTTTAAAAGTTGTATGCCAGCCCGCATAAGATGTAATACAAGCTGAAATAAAAAAGAGCGCCATCACAGAGATCATAGTGAAAAAAACCGAATTATGGAGAAAATTTGACCAGAATCGAGTGTGCTGTACGTCATCACCAATCCATGTTAATACAAGACATACCAATCCTAACCCCATAGCTCCGAAAAGGATGTTGCGGTGAGTAGAAGTTAATGTATATTGATTCATATCTTTAAATTTCTATTATTTCATTGACAATTAATGCTGTATGTTAATGTGCTCATCCGTCTTGGGCTGAGCTGATGCTTCCTTATTCTGTGAAGCTGTTGACGCTAATTCTGCATTTTTGGCCGCCACAATAAGTGACAATGGCGTATCAGTGGTATTAAATGTATTGGCTTTTTCGCCATATTCCAATTTTTTTGAAGCAGCCTGAAGTGATCTGATGTATTGAATGACATTCCACCTTTCTTCAAATGATAATTTATCAGAATACCCACCCATTAGATTTTTACCATATATAATGGCATGATAATATCTTCCATTAGAAGAATTAATTAAGTCATCAGTCATAAAATTAGCAGGCTGAACAGGATATTTCCCGCCATCATCACGCACGAGATATCCTGCTCCATCACCTTTTTCTCCATGACAAATTCCACATTGTATATTGTAAAGCAATTTTCCTTTTTCCAGGCTCTTTACTGAAATTGGAAATGGATTCTTTATAATTTCAACCATAGCCCTTGCTCTGTCTTCTTCAGAATTAGCATAATAATATGGTACACTTCCGTTCATTTTATATGAAATGCCTCGACCGTGCATATTATCTGTTTTTTCACCTGCATATCCTCGGGCAATTGTTCCTGTTACAGGGTTTCGGGGTTGAACCATTTTATGTAAATCATCCTCGCTCCCCCATCTGTTATTATAATAATAGCCATAAGTATTAGCTTCATAAGCAACAGAATGTGCCATATCCGGCATATATTCACTTCCTGTTTTGTTTCCTCCCACAGACTGACAGGATACCAGGGAAATAATTGAAACGAATACAAGAAATCCGTAAAATTGATATTTGATATTCATCCTCTATTTAGCTTAAATTGTTTTAGAATTTACTTCAGAAGCACCAGTAGTTTTAAAAAAGGCTACAGCCTCTTCTGAGTTAACTTGAGATTTATCAAAAGCAAGACAAAATTTATCATCTGTGATCCTATCATCAAGATGTTTATTTACCACTCCAGGACCTAAGCCATTGATTATGTAAAAGGTAACTGTCATACCTATAGCAGAAAATAATACAGTTAATTCAAAAGTAATAGGTATAAAAGCCGGAACTGACCAGTATGGTTTTCCTCCAAAAATATTAGGCCAGTCTTTTGTATAAATCCAGGTCATTCCTAAAAATGCTGTCAATGTGCCCAAGGCTCCATAAATAAAACCTGCCTGATGCAACCGGGATTCCTCCAGCTCCAATAATTGGTCAAGCCCGTGAACCGGAAAGGGGCTGAAAACATCGTGTATTTCCAAATGATCCTTTTTAGCAGTTTTAACAGCTCTTAACAAGTCTTCTTCGTCGTTGTACAGGCCGTAAATTACTTCAGTATTATTTAAATTTGCCATCTAAAATGGATTATATGTTGATTAATGATGTTCAGAATTAGATATTCCATGCTGCTGATGTTTGCCTTTGTTATTCTCACCTATATATTGATCACCTGCTGACTTTAATATATGCTTAATTTCGGCAACAGCTACAACCGGTGCGACCCTGGCAAAAATTAAAAAACAAGTAAAAAACAATCCAAATGTCCCAAGGTAAATACCTATCTCTACCCAACTAGGTGAATATAAACTCCAGCTTGAAGGTAAATAATCTCTTGCCAGTGTTGTCGCTATAATAACAAATCTTTCAAACCACATTCCTATATTTACTACAATTGACAGGAAAAAGGTAAGTGTGACATTTCTCCTAAAGGATTTCTTCCAAAAAAACTGGGGTGATACCACATTACAAAACATCATCCCAAAATATGCCCACCAGTATGGCCCTAAAGCCCTGTTGAAAAATGCAAACTGCTCATAAACGTATCCTGAATACCAGGCTATGAACAATTCTGTGAGATAGGCTACACCCACAATTGTTCCTGTCAGCAGAATAACTTTATTCATGGATTCAATATGCTCTATCGTAATATAGTCCTGAAGGTTAAATAATTTCCTGGTGATTATCATAAGTGTCAATACCATCGCAAATCCAGAAAAAATGGCCCCGGCAACAAAATATGGAGGGAATATAGTAGTATGCCAGCCCGGAATGACTGAAGTGGCAAAGTCAAAACTTACTATCGTATGTACTGAAAGAACTAGTGGAGTAGCCAGCCCAGCCAACACTAATGACAAAGATTCCCACCTTTGCCAATGTTTTGCGGATCCGGTCCAGCCAAAGGAGAGTGTGTTATAAATTTTGCGTCTCAGACCTTTTGCCCTGTCTCTTACAGTGGCAAAATCGGGAACTAGTCCTGTGTACCAAAACAGAACAGATACCGTCAGATAAGTACTTATGGCAAACACGTCCCAAAGTAGTGGTGAGTTAAAGTTTGGCCATAAAGGTCCCCGTGTGTTTGGATAAGGTAAAATAAACATGGCAAGCCAGATTCGACCCATATGGATAAGTGGAAATAACCCGGCACACATCACGGCAAATATTGTCATTGCTTCAGCAGCTCTGTTTACCCCTGTACGCCATTTTTGGCGAAACAATAAGAGGATAGCTGAAATTAGCGTACCTGCGTGACCGATACCAATCCACCATACAAAATTAGTTATATCCCATGACCAGTTTATGGTTCTGTTAAGGTTCCACGAACCTATTCCAACCCATATTGTCCAAAGAATACAAAAAACACCCCATGTCAAAACTGAAACAGAAATAATGAATCCAATGACCCATTCCTTTGTTGGTGTTTTCTCAGTTGGTGATATCAAATCCTCTGTAATCTGATGATAGGTTTTATTACCAGTAATCAGAGGTTTTCGAATAGGACTTACAACAGCACTCATTGTTTATATTTAGAATGTTATTTTCTTAAGCAATTAATTATTAAGCATCAAAAGATTTGTCTCTGTTATTGATTTTCATAGTATAGGTTACTGAAGATCTCACATTTATCTCTTCCAAGGCAATATAATTCAAAGGTGATTCCAATTTAGAAGTCAGCTCTCCACTTTTATTGTTCATATCTCCGAATGTAATAGCTCCGGTAGGACATGATGTCTGACACGCAGTCCTAACATCTCTGTCGTTTAACAATCTGCCTTCAGTTTTAGCAGTAAGTTTACCTTCCTGAATACGCTGAACACAGAAACTGCATTTTTCAATGACACCTCTGGATCTGACTGTTACGTCGGGATTCAATACCATTCTTGTCAGGTTATCAGCCATAAAGGGCACACTTTCTTCCTGGAGCCTCGGCTGATTGGCAGGCCAAATATCAGCTTTAGTATAGTCAAGCCAATTAAATCTCCTGACTTTATAAGGACAATTGTTGGCACAATATCTTGTACCAATACACCTGTTATATGCCATTTGATTTAGGCCTTCGGAGCTGTGATTGGTAGCATTTACGGGACAAACATTTTCGCACGGAGCATTATCGCAATGCTGGCACATCATGGGTTGGTAAATGGTATTTGGATTTTCTACATCTCCATAGTAATATCTGTCTATTCGCAACCAGGTCATTTCATGGTGTCTGGATACTTCGCGTTTTCCTACGACAGGTACATTATTCTCCGACATACAAGCCACAGCACAAGTACCACAGCCAATACAGGCATTCAGGTCAACATGCATCCCCCAGTGATGTCCAAGAGAATACTTTTCATCAAATCCACCGTATATTTGTTGCTCATTCAGGTGTTGCGCATCTTTTCGTCTTTCCTGAAGGTGTTCAATACTGTTTTTTAATTCTTTAACATTGGATGTATAAATCACAGATCTATCTGTCAATGCTCCTTGAAATCCCTTCACACCTGTAAAATAATCAAAAAATACCAATGCAGCTTCGTCAGCATTTATTTCTTTATTCGTTTCCTTATCTATTCCTTTAACCCCAATTGTATGGTGATATTGTACACAAGAGAATTCCTTTTCCTTACCTACTCTTTCAGATACAGAAACATTAGTATTAAAGTATAATGGCCCATCGGGTCCTGCTGTCAGGCAGTCGTTTACATTAACACCTACATTGGAGCCTGTATTGCCAGCTTGAGTCCTGCCATAGCCCAAAGCTAATGATACCGTTCCTGGCATCTGTCCAAACTGCTGGATAACAGGTAGTGTAACTTTCTTTTTGCCTATAGTCAGTTCTACCAATTCTCCATCGACAAGATTTTTGTAACCGACCATAGTCTTTACTCCATCAAAATCTACCGGAACGGCAAGATAGTTGCCCCATGAGGTTCTTGTAACAGGGTCAGCCATTTCCATAAGCCAGGGATTTCCAGAATATTGACCATTAGCCATTTGTGCAGTCTCAAAAAATGATATTTCGAGCTCTGAAGAAGCTGGTTTTGAAACCTCACCAATACTGACATTCTTAAAAGAAAAAGCAGACTCATTTTTTACACTGAATATTCCATCATGCACTACACTATCCCAAAAAGACTGAAATGAGCTGTATTCATTTTGACTTGTGAATGTTCCGGTTCGCCAAGATTCTTTTAAATATTCATAGTAAGGCTGTTCTTTCGCCAAATCTATATTAGCACTTCCAGCCCAAATAAGCATAGATAATTCTGCCTGTCTTGTATCAAATAATGGAGAAATAGTAGGTTGAATCAGTGTATAATGACCCTTTTTTGCTTCTACATCACCCCAGGACTCCAGATAGTGATTTGAAGGCGCTACTACATCGCACAAATCTGTTGTTTCGTCATTTACCGTAGCAAAAGATATTTTATTTTTAATTTTTGGCATTAATGCAGCCAATTGTGTCCCGTATATGGTGTCATAAACTGGATTTGACCCGTGTATAATTAAGAGATCAACATTTCCTGAATTAATATCTCCTATCAGGGTTTTGAGATCAGTATCATTGCCCTGTCTTTGATATGAAGGGGAAGACATATCTATTGTAGCTTCATAACTACCTAAAGCATTATTTATGGCATTTATCATCAATTGTTCATTGATGTTAGCAGATGCTGAAACAACCAGACACCTTCCAGCTGCAGCCTTCAACTCAGCAGCTGTTTTTGATAATGCTTTTTTAGCTTTTGCATTTAAACCTGTTGTTCCGACTGAACCACCTGTAATTTCATTGTAAAGATGGGCTATAGCTGTACCCTGCTCTGATGGTTTTACCAGAATTCTGTTATCTGCATTTGATCCGGTCAGCGACATATGACTTTCCACCTGAATGTGTCTTGACATTTTAGCTTGTTTTATGTCGGAAATTTTTCTTCCCTTTGCATATGCTGCTGCGTACTCAATAGGGCTGATCCATGAACCAAGAAAATCGGCATTAAAACTCACTATGATATCAGCCAGATCAAATTTATAAGTTGGCACTGCCCGTATCCCAAAATTTTGCTCATTTGCATCCAATAGTGCTGAGGCTGATACGGGGTCATAAGTGACTACTTTTGCATTCGTATATTTATTTGTAAATTCTGAAATTGCCTTTCTCGCAGTCGGACTCATAATGGTGTTAGTCAGTATCCTAATATTATTAGATGTGGATATTGTAGTAGAGACAATCTTATCCATTTCGGCCCAACTTGAATCTTTCCAACCCGAACCTGATTTCATCTTGGGACCCGTGAATCTGTTGGTGTCATATAAGCTTAATACTGATGCCTGTGCTCTGGCAGAAGTACCTCCTCCTGTGATAGTTGATAAATCATTTCCTTCAATCTTGATAGGTCGGCCTTCTCTGGTTTTTACTAAAACCGGGCAATAGTCTCCACCATTTACAAATGTGGATGCATAATAATTTGCAACGCCAGGTACGATCTGATCCGGTTTGATTACATATGGTATAGCTTTTTTTACCGGAAAATCACAGCCAGCTGCAATGGTGGCAGCTCCGAGACCAAATCCAAGGAACTTTAGAAAATCCCGCCTGTTTCCAGCCAGATTTGAAGCCATATCTGCATAATGAATCTCCTCTTTAGCAAACTCCTTTTCTGCAGATTGCATGAAAGCATCTTCTTTTAAAAGGTCTTCCCGGCCAATCCAAATATTATCTAATTGCTTTTTCATTATATCTTACGATTAATATTTTCTATTCTGTGGGTTAAAAATCGATAGGTTTAATAGTGACATTTTTGGCATTCGATTCCTCCAATATCCGCAACTGTTACCTTATCACGCTTGCCGGAAGCCAATTCTTCATGATATCTTGTATAGTTAGCATAATAATCATTTTCCTTAAATTTCACTGCTGTCTGTCTATGACAGTTTATACACCACCCCATTGACAATGGAGACATTTGCTTAAGTACAGCCATTTCTTCCACTTTACCATGGCAAGTCTGACATTCAACTTTGCCAATGGTCACGTGCTGAGAATGATTAAAATACACATGATCAGGCAAGTTATGAATTCTTATCCACTCGATCGGACCTTGGATTTGTTTTTTCTGATCGTTGGTAAGTGATTTTTTAATGTCTGACCATTGTGTAGAAACAAGTGCTTCACCCTCCGAATCCAGGTCCGCTTTTTCCTTTACCCTTTTATATTCATCCCCTATCCATTTTGTATAGATGGTTTTGATTTCATCTTCAGTTTTCGCCTGATAGTTTTCTATATATTTGTTAGTAGCCGGGTCGTAACCTATTGATGCATATATTTTAGTGATCTCAGCAGTGCCATAGGTGCTGCCGTTTTTAATGGCGGCATGGCAATTCATGCATGTATTTGTAGCTGGAATTCCTGACTGCTTGGACCTTCTTGCACTATCGTGGCAATACTGGCAATCAATTTTATTAACTCCGGCATGGGTAGCGTGAGAAAATTTTATAGGTTGATCAGGCGAATATCCTTCTTGTCGTCCCAGTTCTGTAGCTTTATTAACAGTGGTATATGCTCCTAAAACAATAGCTGCAAAAATCAGAAAAGTAATGACTCCCTTTGATGTTAAAATCTGAGTGATTGTTTTGACTTCCTCCTGCCTGCCCTCTTTAGCGGCGGCTATCTGATTCAGATTGGATATAATTTTGGTAAGCAGTAATGCGAGAATGGCAAGAACAGCTACTATAATGAGATACAGAGGCAGATTGCTCTTTTCTTCAACCTTAGCAGCACCGGATGTGGATGCCACAACTTTTTGGGGTCCATAAGTGCCATCAAATACGCCATTGACATATGCCAGAATACTTCCGATATTGTCATCTGTCAGACTTGGAAATGGTGTCATTACAGTTGGCTTATATTGATTCCAAAGTTCAACTGCCCTTGGATGTCCTTTTTGAACAAGTGCCTGTGAATTTCTGATCCAGCTATATAAAGCTACATCATCCCCCCATCTCGCCTCATATCCACCAAGAGCAGGTCCTGTAGCAGCAGAGCGCATGTCTTTTGCATGGCATGCAGCACAATTATTCTTAAATAATTCTTTCCCAGCGTCAGCAGAAATCTGAGCGGAAGATGAGAAAGCAATCCACATCATCAAAATGGTTGCTATTGATCTGATAATTAGATGCTTATAAATCATCGTTGGTTTTTCTTTGTTAATACTTACCTTAAACAATAGAATTGTAATAAAAATAAAACATATAAAAATTGGCACAAAAGTAAAATACTGATGGATTAATCGCAATATTTAATATATGTTTCTTATTATTTAGAAATTGTCTAAATAATAAGAAATAATTGTTTAAAATTAACAATTGAAATTAAAAGTAACTTTTACATTGCAAATTTATTTTAGCTTTATCCCAAACATTCATATTACATTGAAGTCATTCCTGTGTTATTGTGTTATTTATTTCATTTTCATATCTTCCATTTTTTCTCAGGATGGAGCTCAGACAAATAACCTTATTTCAAATATTATTGAAGATTTTCTGGAGTCAACCGATGCAGAAAACTTTGATTACAATACTATTTTTGAAAGCCTCAATTATTATTTTGAAAAACCCCTTAATATAAATCAAGCTTCTGAATATGACCTCAAAGAATTGTATCTCCTCAATGAAATTCAAATAAGCGATTTTATCCGGTATAGAAATACTTTTGGCAGTTTTCTAAGTATTTATGAATTGCAGGTCCTGCCTTCCTGGGATCTGGCTACCATTAAAAACGTCTTTCCTTTCTTGAAATGTGAGACTGCAGCCGCAGATTACAATCTTGATTTTAGAGATGCCCTTCGAAATGGCACTTCTACCCTATTCATTAAAAGCAAAAGAATACTGGAAGAAAGAAAAGGATTTATACCCAATAATGAAGGAATCAAACCATATTTGGGAGATCCAAATCACTTGTATTTGAGATATAGGTACGAATTTGGTCAGCTTTTTAAGGCGGGGGTGACCATGGAAAAAGATGCAGGAGAGCAATTTTTTAGTGGAGCTAACAAAACAGGATTCGATTTTTATTCATTTTTTGCTTATGCAAAAGATTTAAATAAAACTTTCAATGTTGTTTCATTGGGGGACTTTGCAGTTAGTATGGGTCAGGGGCTGATTTTACATAACGATTTTGGAACCGGAAAGTCATCTTACGTAATGAATGTCAAAAAATCAGGCCGAACAATACGGCCATATAGCTCTGTCAATGAAGTCAATTTTTTCAGAGGAGCCGGAACAGTCGTCAATATCACAAAATCTATTCAGGCTGCAGCCTTTATCTCATACAAACCCGCAGATGCATCAGTGAATCGGGATACTATAGAAAATACTGACTTTGATTCATTTGGTTCAATACGATTTGATGGTTTTCACAGGACCGAAACTGAAATAAATAACAAGAATAGTTTACATCAGACTAATACGGGGTTAAAAGTTCAATATAAAACAAGGGACTTCAAAATTGCTGCAAATGGTTTATACACCGCATTTGATGCTTCATTAGTAAGAGATAATGCCTTGTACAAAAAATATCTCTTTAGTGGCAAAAAGCTGTTAAACTCCAGCATTGATTACAGCTGGCGATACCGAAATCTAACATTCTTCGGCGAAGGAGCAATTAGTGATAATGGAGGTACAGCTCAACTTCATGGCATACTCATGGGATTGGACAGACGAATGGATGTCTCTGTAGTCTATAGAAATTATGACCCGAACTATCAGGTACTTAATGCTAATGCTTTTGCAGAATCCAGCCAACCTGTAAACGAGAAAGGGTTTTATCTGGGCTTTGAATTAAGGCCCTTTAATAACATTACTATAAGCAGTTACGCAGATATTTGGTCACACCCCTGGTTGGGGTATAGACGTGATGGTCCGGCTGATGGAAAGGAGTTTTTAGTAAAGCTGGCGTACACATTGAAAAGGAAAATGGATTTTTATATCCAGTACAGATATGAGAGGAACCAATACAACTCCAATAATGAAAATATTATCGATTATCCTGAATATCAATCCCTGCAAAAATTAAGACTTCACCTCAATTACAAAATTACCAAGGAATGGGAAATAAGAAACAGGCTTGAGTTTTCTTTTTTCAAAAAATCTTCGGAATCCAACGGCATTCTACTGTACCAGGATCTGTACTACAAGCCAATTGCAAAACCATTTTCATTCACTGCAAGGTATTCGATTTTTGATATAAACAGCTTTGATGCAAGAATTTATACCTATGAAAATGATATGCTGTATGAATTTTATATTCCATTTTTCCAAAATCGAGGATCCAGATTTTATATAAATTTCAGGACTCGCATCGGAAGAAACTATACATGGGAATTCAGAATAGGAAGAACAAATTACGATAATGTAAATAATATCGGCTCCGGCAATGAGCTGATCAGTGGAAATACAAGAACAGAACTAAAAACACAATTTAAAATAAGATTTTAAACTGATTGGATTTTAATTGATGATGGTTGATCAATTACAATCAAAAAAATCCCAAGTTTTTGTGATTTGGAAGCATAT
The DNA here is from genome assembly GCA_016722285.1 of Saprospiraceae bacterium. Classification (GTDB taxonomy): domain Bacteria; phylum Bacteroidota; class Bacteroidia; order Chitinophagales; family Saprospiraceae; genus OLB9. The sequence goes on along the minus strand of JADKGI010000008.1, from coordinate 28,548 downwards.
ACTTAAAACAATTACATTGAATTTATGAATTTGAGCGAACTCTGGACTGGCGAAAAGGTCAGAATCAAGTCTTCAGGTAGGATTGGTAGATTTCAGGGTGTCAATAATAATGGCAAAGCAAGGATAAAATCCGAGGAAAAAATATTTCTCGTGAACCTGGAAAATCTGGAAGTTTTACCTGAATCGGAGTATTTTCCAAACATGGATGAATTTTTAAATCAGGACTCCATAATTCAGGTAAAAAGTAAACCGCTCAATATTAATTTCAACAGTACTCTAGATCTGCATATCGATAAATTGGCACCCGAAAAACAAAATGATACACCCGGCAGAATTATGGATTATCAGTTGCAACAAAGTCAAAATTTCATTGAAGAAGCCATACGTAAAAAATATCCGCATATTACAATTATACATGGAAAAGGACAAGGTATTCTCAAAAATGCTATTGAACATCAACTTAGCCAATATAATGAAGTGCGATTTACTTTTTCAAAAAATGGTGGTGGTGCCGTGGAAATCTGGCTGTAAAAAATTACCATGAAATCTCTAAACTATAAAAAATATTTTGTGTTATTTTTCTTTTTCATCAGAATCGAATAAGATTCCATCATGAGTGCATATCTGGTTATAAATCCTTTGCTTTTATTGTTTCTGGTTATTGCTATCGGATACCTTATTGGCACTATAAAAATTAAAGGAACCGGGCTTGGTACAGCTGCGGTGTTGTTTGTCGGGCTGGCCTTTGGAGCTGCCAATCCTGAATTTAATGTTCCTGAAATTATCTTTCAAATTGGAATTATCTTTTTTGTTTATACTATTGGTCTTACATCAGGGCCAGCATTTTTTGAATCTTTCAGTAAAAACGGATGGCGGGATATAGGCTTCGTGATGTTAATGCTTATACTTTCTACGCTTATTACCATTATAATTTATTATTTGATGGGATTTGATAATGCTTCAATAGTGGGTATTTATTCAGGTAGCTCTACCAATACTACTGCATTAGCCGGGGTGATAGACATGGTAAATCTAAGGGAAAACGGTAACCCTAAGGCCATTCATCAGTTGGTAGTAGGATATACGTTTTCATATCCTATGGGGGTAATAGGTGTCATGATAGCGATTAAAATTATGGAAAAAATTCTAAAGGTGGATTATAATGCCGAAAAGATTATGCTGCGCAAAGATTATCCTCTTGATGAAAACCTGACCAGCCGGGCAATCGAAATCACCAATCCGGACATTGATGGTAAGCAAATCAGGGATATAATTAAAGAACATAACTGGAATATTGTGTTTGGCAGGATAGACAGTAAAATACATGGCACGATCCTTTCCAATTTTGATATAAAACTTAGTCTGGGAGATACAGTCATTGTGGTAGGTGTCGAAGATGAACTGGATCAGGCAGAAAAGATATTAGGTACAGAAGCCATCAACAGCATGGTCTATGATAGAAAAGAATATGATATTGTTAGAATATTTGTATCCAATCCTGATGTCGTGGGTAAGGAACTTTCTTCTCTGGGTCTCCATGAAAAGTACCATGCAGTCATTACCCGCATCAGGCGTGGAGATATCGAAATGCTGGCACGTGCCGACACTATACTGGAACCCGGCGACAGGATCAGATTTGTAGCCCGGAGACAGGATATCAAGGGAATTCAAAACCTTTTTGGAGACAGTTATCATGCATCCAATAAAATTGATTTATTTTCTTTGGAATAGGACTTGCTTTAGGACTTATTTTAGGAATGGTTGAAATTACTTTACCTGGAGGCTTGATATTCAAATTTGGCTTTGCAGGAGGTCCTTTGATCGTTGGATTGATATTAGGTACATTACGGCGCTCAGGACCTATAGTCTGGACACTTCCTTACGGGTCTAATGTAACACTAAATCAACTTGGACTTACTTTACTTTTAGCCGTGATAGGTATCAGATCGGGAAACACACTGCTCCAAAGTCTGCATGATGGTGCCTGGCTAAACATATTTTTGGCAGGAACGATATTAAGCATCCTTTCTTCAATGCTCAGCCTTTGGGTTGGCTATAAACTTGTAAAAATCCCCTTCTCACTTTTATTGGGTTTTTCAGCTAACCAACCTGCTATATTAGAGTTTGCCACAGACATAACTAAAAACCGGGTACCAGCTATAGGATATTCATTCATGTTTCCGATATCTTTGGTTTTAAAAATATTGTTTGCTCAGGTGTTGTATTTGTTACTCGTTTAAAATAATCACAAAAAAAATTAATATCTGTTTTGCATTTTCAGGAATGTATCTATCTTTGCGTCACTTTTGAAGAAAAGTAAGTTTTAATATAATTTTGGCCCGTTCGTCTAGCGGTTAGGACGCCAGGTTTTCATCCTGGAAACAGGGGTTCGATTCCCCTACGGGCTGCATAAGTGAAGGTAATTGATTGATAATCAGTTGCCTTTTTTTTATGAAAGTCTATGCACTTACGCCGGTTAAAAACCAAAAGTTATTAATTTTTTCGTCGTACTAAAGGTTAGCATTTAATCTTCATCAGTAATGTCTGTAGCTTTGATTGCACCAGCAATTGAGCCTTGATGGACATCCCGTCCACAGCCTCGCGAAATAATAACAGGAAAATCAACAGTCAAGAGTCAAAAAGTTTATTGTTACAAAGAGAACGTTTTATAACTGACTTTCATGGCTGTAGGTGTTTCCCTGAATCATGTCTGTTATTATTGTTGTTCATTCTAAAAAATTGCCTTAATTCATTTATTTGGCTAATCTCATATTTAAACACTAAAAAGTAAGCAATAATCTAAAATTACTTTCAATTTAGATATATATTCCACTAATTTTGATCCTCTTAAATAGCATAACAAAAATTTTGGTGATTTGAAATTATAAGTATAATTTTGAACCTAAAACTATACGCTATGAGACTAAAAATCACTTTCCAACACGAATCAGGGGTCTTCCTGCCTTATGACTACCAATATGCCATACAGGAATGGATCTACAGGACACTTGCGTCAGCAGACACTGAACTGGCCATGCGCCTTCACGATATAGGTTATCCATACGATGGTAAATCATTCAAACTTTTTAGTTTTGGACAGTGGACAGGATTTCCTTATGTTCGTAAAAAGGACGAAGGTATGTGGCTGAACACGACACATTCCGAACTTAAGATATCTTTTGTTTTACCCGAACAGCTATCTACTTTTGTTTCAGGATTATTTAAAGATCAGCGACATACTTTCTTCTTCAAGGGTGGTGCATCCATTCCAGTCTTGACCAGTCAGATAGAAATATTGCCAGAGCCAACCTTTGACGATGGAACAGCTACATATAAGATCGTCACAGGTGCCAGAATTTCAGTCGGAGCAGAAGGTCATGAGCATCCTCAATATAAAGGACCTGAACACAAAGACTATGATTATCTGTTCATCCAGAATCTGGTCAACAAGCACCGATCATCCCTTTATCACAAAGGGGAAGAAACGAAAGAATATGTCATCGGTATGCAGATATTCGATCCAGTAAAAACACAATTGGTTAATGTCTTGAAAAATGGCCATTTTGTAAATATGCGAGGCTATAAATTTGAATTTGAGCTGACCGCACCTGCGGAGATACACAGGACGCTCTATTATGCTGGCGCTGGCGAGGAGTGCAGTATGGGTATGGGATGGGTGGAGAGGAATGAAAATTGAAAATTGAAAGTTGAAAGTTGAAAGTTGATGGAGAAGGGAGAACGGAAAGCTGAGAGAGTCCAATCTTTTAAATTTTGGGGAGCCTCCGAGCTGAGCTAATTTGAAAGATTTATCCGAGTTAACGGAGAATGGAAAGCAGAGAAGATGCCAATCTTTTAAATTTGATGAGCCAGCGAGCTGAGCTAATTTGAAAGATTTAACCAAGTTAATGGAAAACGGGCAGCGGAAAAGGGCAGCGGTAAGCGGAAAGCGGAGAATAATAATATCCCGAAGGGATGACATAAAAATAAAATAATGAGATTAAAAATAAGAATAGAGTTTGCAAGTGTAGATCACCCAAAAGTATGGCGAGAAATGTGGATACCTATGGAAATCAATTTTGACACTTTGCACACGATATTGCAAATAGGTATGGGTTGGAAAGATGAGCATTTATACTCATTTCAGGAGAGTTTAGAAAGTAGATACTTTCATATCATGCGTCCGCCATATGAAGAATTGCCGGCGATTGACTCCACAAAAGTAGTAGTGAAAGATATACTTTGGGGCTATTTTGGAAGTTTTCAGATGGCTGAAGGAATGAGGAACAACAACACCATAGACAGATTGCATTATATTTATGATTTCGGAGACCATTGGGAGCATGAAATATCAGTTACTGATTTTGACTCAACTCCAGTATCGCATGCAGAAATAATAGACGGTGGAGGAGCATGTCCACCAGAAGACTGCGGCGGTGTACCAGGTTATAAAAGATTGAAAGATTATCTAAACGGCAAAATGAATAAGAAAGAATATTATGATTGGTTTACTGCCGTAGATGCAGAGGGATTTGATGTCCATCGGTTTGATATGGTGGAGCACAATCGGATATTGAGGACATTGAGGTGATGGATAAATAACGTTTACATGAAAACAAATAATCATACATTATGTGCTTTATTGAAGAGAAAATTAAAGAAATAGAATCAGAAAAAAATAACTTCCTTAAGGAGTTAGAAGAACGGATTTTACGATTAAAAAAAGAAGGACACATTGGACATCCTAATCATTTACATTTTACCGTAGGTGGAGATGTAAGGTTCAAATATTTAATGGCCAGAATATTGAATAGCAAAGGGCTACCTATCTATATAGAAGGCAAAAAACTAGGCAATAAATTTATAGCTGATTGTAGCCAAGAAGCTTATGATGAAGTGATAGTGTACGCATTGGATGAATTAGGTCAAATTGTGTATGATAAATATCAGGCAATATCAGACAAATTCTGGGACTCGATGTATGAAATATTTAATAGTACAAAATAGTGTAAAAATGGCATTTCAATTCAAAATTCAATTAGCTGGGATGACAGATCCCAAAATTTGGCGTGAATTTGTAGTCAATGAAAATATCACTTTTCATGACTTTCATTACATCATACAAATATGCATGGGATGGGAAAACTACCATATGTATCAGTTTTCGCCCACTGGATATGGCTCTTATCCGTGTATGGAATTAAAAACATCTGATTCGGATGCGGAGTTTTCTCCTATCAGTAATCTGAAAAAAGGATATGAACTGACCTATGATTCGTCCAAAGCCAAGTTATCTGATTATTTCAGTGCTAAAGGTCAAAAGATCACCTACATCTACGATTTTGGCGACGACTGGAAACATGTCATCAGTCTGAAAAAAATATGGCCTGACGCCACTGACCATCCGATGGTTGTAGCCGGCGGAGGCAAATGTCCGCCCGAAGATTGTGGTGGTGTGTGGGGCTATGAAAATTTGATCAAGACCGTAAGTGACCCTAAAGATCCCGAATATGAAGATATGAGAGAATGGCTCGGGATGAAAGAAGGCGATGTGTGGGATGCAGAGGAATTTGATATGGTGGAGGTGAATAAGGGGTTGGGGCAAAACAAGTCGGAACTATTCATAAATGGCTTGGAATAAATGAAATTCACGATCCAAATGTCACTTTATTCTTTTCTTGGTTAAAGGGCGGCAGAAAAGTTGATGAACATTTAGATTTTAGTCATGGGGCCAGTTTCTTTATAAGCTTTTATGAGACCACTAAGTTAAAGGATATTATAAAAGGAATTCAGGCCGAACCAGATTTATTTTATGGGATGTCTATTTATGACATTACTATTCAAGAAGTACCAATCTTTGAGACAAAACAGAGATTTATGGCAGAAAGTCCTATTTTTCTGAAATATTCTAAGGATAAAAAGTCAACGTATTATTACTTTACAGATGCTCAAAGTGATGACATCTTAACAAATAATGCAAAACACAAATTGAGAAAGGCAGGATTATCAGATAATGGCTTGACCGTTTATTTTGAAAAAAACTATCCTTCTGCATATACGAAAGGAACAACTTTTAAGGGTATATTCACAAAAGGCTCAGTTTGTCCTATAATCGTAGAAGGATCGTCAGAACAAATAGCTTTTATTTGGGATGTAGGAATAGGCAATAGTACTGGAATCGGATTTGGATCACTTTCAAAAATGGATTAATTATGGAAAAATATTTTGTTGTTAGATATGAAGGTCCATTTGGTTTTATAAAGCCCTGGACAGCTGTCAGGGATAGCGAGACTTATAGTCAACAATTTTTAACACCATCAATTGTGGCGGGAATGGAGAAAAAGTTATTTCCTGAGTTGTTGGTCCAAAATGGAATATTTAAAATTAAAGGTCATAGAATTTCTTATGATCAGATTTCAGGTCAACAAGAGCAAATCCAAACTAGAGGATGGAATTCAACAAGAAAAGGAAAAGAAATCTTGTTTGAAAGGCCAAATGGCATATTAATAAGAGGGGTCATGATAAATCCAAAATTAGATTTAGTATTTTCGTCTTTAGATGATGCAGAAAAAGCATATAGGCAACACGTTTGCCTAAGCCGTAACGAAGATGTTTTATTACCAATTCAAATTATAGAAACAACAAAATCTGATTTTGACCAAAACGAAGAACTTTTTACAGGTTTTGAATTAGTGTTTGAAAAAACAGAGAACTCATTTTTAGTTGGTTATCATAGGTTGACATTAGAACCTATGTATGGATGGCTTAAAATTGTTGGAAATCCAATTAACCAATATTAAAATGGAAAAATTATTTGCTAAATCTGGACCAGAGTGGACATCTTTAGAGGACCACTTGCATCAAGTAGCAATTTCAGCAGTTGCTTTTGCTTCATTTTTAGGCATCTCAGAAGAAATAGCATATAGAGGTGCTATTTTACATGATATAGGTAAGGCACACCATGAGTTTCAAAAAAGATTAAAATCGAATGCCAAACCCGATAAAGTTTTTAGACATGAGATTGCATCACTGTTTTTTATTTCACTTTTTCCTGAATCAGAGCAGAGTCATTTAATTGAAATGGTCGTTGGACATCATAAATCAATAAAAACGGGTGACGGTGTAGGTGAGAAAGGTATTTTGGATTTAGATAATACTGAAGATTATGAAGATTATCATTTAGGTAATTGGGAAGAATGGAGTGCTAAAGCAATTGAATTACTAAAACAATTTGGAATAAAAACAAGGGAAATTTCTAGAGATCAAGCTTTAGATAATCTAAAAATTGTTGTTGATTATTGTAGGTATCAAGTAAAACAAAAAGGCTATTCAGAATGGAGAGGTTTGTTAATGGGTGCAGATCATTTTGCATCTGCATTAATAAGTTCAACTGAAGACGAGCTAAAAAATTGTTTTAAGCAACCAAACTTAAATTTTTATGAAAGAATTCATCCGCTTTATCCTTTATCACAAATTTCCGCTAAATCAAGTAAAAAGCATAGTTTAGTGGTAGCATGTACTGGTGCAGGTAAGACAGATTTTCTGTTTAGAAGGTGTACAGGTAGGGTTTTTTATACTTTACCTTTTCAAGCATCAATTAATGCAATGTTTAATAGAATTGGTAAAGATTTAGCTGGTGATAATCCTAACCTAGATATTAGGGTACTACATGCATCATCTTCGGTTATTAAAAGAAAAGGAAGTGTAGAAGAAGTAGCTTTACAGTCGCTATTTGGTTCTTCTATAAAAATTTTAACTCCACATCAGTTTGCTTCAATTGCGTTTGGCTTAAAAGGATATGAAGCCTTGATATTAGACTTAAAAGGATGTGATGTTATTTTAGATGAAATACATACATATACAGGAGTTTCGCAAGCAATTGTAATTAAACTAGTTGAAATTTTAAAAAGTATAAATTGTAAAATCCATATTGGGACAGCAACTATGCCAACTATACTTTACAATAAAATTTTAAGTTTATTGGGTGATGATGTGCTAGAAATAAGTTTACCAAAAAAAGAATTAGAAAAATTCAATAGACATCAAACATTTAAAATAAATTCATTTACAGATTCATATCTCACAATAAGTCAAGCAATTACTCAAAAACAAAAAATCTTGATTGTATTAAATAGGGTTTCTAACGCACAAAAAGTATATGATGAAATTTGCCAATTATACCCAAATATTGATAAGATGTTATTGCATAGTCGATATAGGCGTTACGATAGAAATGAAAAAGAAAAGGAACTTATTGGATTGGATGTAAATGGTGAACCTATCAGCAAATTTAATACAGCATCTGATGCATGCATAGTGGTCTCTACTCAAATAGTAGAAGTAAGTCTTGATATAAGTTTTGATGTAATGATTACTGAAACTGCCCACTTGATGCTTTAGCACAAAGATTTGGTCGAATTAATAGAAAAAGGACATTGGATACAATTGGTCACATAAAAAGTGTCTATGTGATATCTCCACCAGATGACATTAAATTGGCACTTCCATATAATTTGGAAGTACTTAAAAGAACCTTTGATGTTTTAAATGATGGTGAAATCTTTGAAGAAAAACTTTTACAGGAAAAAATTGATAATGTGTTCCCAAGTATTGATTTTATGGATATAGAAGAGCATTCTATCTTCAAGTCGGATGGCAAAATATCTATTAACAAACTTACCCATAGAAGTAAATCCATTCTTTTTGAATTATTAGATATAGATTCTGTTTCATGTATTTGCGAAGCCGACTTAGAAGAATATGACAATTCAGATTTCGAAAGAAGATTGGAGTTGGAAATTCCAATTAGATATTATAATGTTGCAAAAATGAATCAATCTTTAAAGGGAAACAAACCATATATTATACCAGATAAAGCCTATTCAAAAGAACTAGGTTTAATTGCTTCAATGATAAAGGAAGAAAATTTTGACTTTAAATATCAATTATTATGATCACAGCAGTAGTAGGAAGAACTTTTTTAAACGCCTATAATAATAAATATAAAAAAGAATTATCGCCCAAAGAATTCTTTATAGATGAGTACTTTGAATTATTTTATAACCATCCTAAATATTTGCAATGGATTACTAATTCTCCATTTGTACAAATGAAAAGTGGACAAAAGTTCATTTTGACTCAGAGTGAACGGATTTAAAAACTAGAAAATTTACATTTAAAATTGAAAATGAAACACCTGATGCTAGTTTTGCATTGGGTTTCCAGCATCACAAATCAAAGAATTTGCAATTCTACCTCAAGCTTAGTTAGTGACATAACCATTCCAACAAATGAAGATGAAATATATCTATCTTGGATAGGAAGTGGTTTGTCAATTGGTGTTGCTGTGCATACAATTTTATTTGATGAACCGGAAATTACTAAAACTTATGAAGGGTGGAAGATTTATAGAAAATTTTGAACGATCAACCTTTAACAACTAAGAGGTAATCAAATTTCTACATGGAATGGACAATGGTTATCTTATTTATCATAATGATTTCGATGAAAATTTGATTTTTCAATTTTGACATTTCGAAATCAAGTGTGTATTCTTAAAATCGACACAATAAAATGGAGCAAGTTAATTTTTTTTAAACAATACTTTAGTATTTCCCAATTAATACTATCTTCATTAACAGTATGCAATATTTCTGATACAAATAAAACTGTCGGTTTTATTACCTTTTCAATTTAAAATCTGGAAGGAACTTAAAAACTATTTATAAAAATCTTTAGGAGATGATAGTGCACTTTCTATTAAGAATTTTGAAACACTTTTTGGAATGCATATTAAAAGAGCTTGTGAGCTAGGTAGTATTGGTTTACACGCATTAAGACCTGATGGTCTTGTAAAGTACATGAATGAAAATAAAAATATTTCATTCAAAAATGATGAGGATAAAGTTAATTATTTCATTTATAAAACTTGGTTAATAGCAATGATGTCAAAAAAACAGGATTTGAGTCAAATAAAAAATCTTAAAGATGAAATTCATCTAATGACAAATGAAGAGTTTGGATATTTTTCCACTCTCTTAAAATTTGATTACGCATATTTAGAAAAACAATCATAATCTTAACACACAAAATTTTAAAATAATGAATACAATTTATGTTAGAACTTTAAAAAGAGCAGAAAACACCGTATTTTGTGTTGCTGATGGACAAAAAACCTATTATGATTCACAATTTAAAAAATACATACCATTTTCAAGTGGGCAACAAGTTAAAAGATCACTTATAGACAGCCTGTGTGATTCAATTAATCAAACGCCTTCTCCAACTACCTTTTTATTTGATGTAAATAGGCAAAAGAACTAAGGAAGGAGAAGTTTATGGAACATGTGATCCAACTTATGCTGATCAGTTAATTGGAGGATGGATGAAAGCATCCAAGGGTGGTTCTGAAAGGACATTAAAAAGAAGAAGTCCACTTTCTATATCGGCAATGAGAGCTTTGCATCCATTATTAGCAGGAGTCGAGAAAGAAGCAGGTTCTTTTGATAGAAGTGAAAGACCCAATAATGTTGTGATCGTAAGAGACGAAAAAGGGAATGAATTAACAAATGAACAAATTGTTGAGCTTCTGGATGGAAAAGATAGAAGCTTGAGTCGTAAATGGTTAAATGCTTCTGACAGAGTTGTAGGATTATTTGTTGTAGATTTTGCTATTGATTTGAGGAGATTATTTTCTGTTAGTATCAATTCATTTGAACCAGAAATGAGTGATTCTACCATCGAAAAACTTAAAAATGAAGGCTGGATAGAATCAAAAAATGTCTTCGGCCCATCTTTAGTTGTGCCAAAAAGTTTAAGAGATAAATGGATCAAGGGGTTGGCAAAAGCTATAATTGACTGGAAAATTACCTCAAATCAATCGCGAACTTTTAGTTTGATGGATACACTTGCCATTTCAATTAGTGATAATGCTAACACCATAGCAGGAAGTATAAGAGCTAAATTATCAGAAGATGATTCAAAAAAAGCAGACCCGATTATTGATGAAAATCTAAAAGGAGTCGAAACTTTTATAACTCTACAGGCTGGTGCATTTGTACATACAAAAGGTGAAAAAGTTGATGCACTTGATAATGCTGAGCAACATCTAATCGAGTTGTTGATGGCATTTGATTATGAAAATCAATAATCGTGTAAATCAATAAATTTATCTACCTATTCATCCAAGCTGATTTCACACCATGACCATCACTGCCACCCATATCAATTACTATCACATCTGCCACCGTAAGCTATGGCTATTTGCACATGGCATCAACATGGAACACACCTCCGACACCGTCACCGAAGGCAAGCTCATCGGCGAAAACACCTACACCGATCGTGCCGCCAAATATACTGAACTCCAACTCGAAGGTGTCAAAATCGACTATTACGACGCCAAAAACAAGGTGGTACACGAGATCAAAAAAAGTGACAAGATGGAAGCCGCTCACGAAGCACAAGTCAAGTATTACCTATACAAACTCAAACAGTATGGCATAGATGGGGCGACAGGTGTCCTGGAATACCCTACCCTGCGCCATACTTCACAGATAGTTTTGACTAATGAAGATATAGAAGTGATCCAACAATGGGAAACGGATATTTTGTCCATCATCATACGTGAAGATATGCCTCCGGTGATCAATAAACCAGTGTGTAAGAGATGTAGTTATTATGAGTTTTGTTATTGTTAAAAAAGAAGATAAATTTATGTCAGCCAAAGATGATCTAACTCTACATCTACTTCCCAATAGATATTATCATATATACAATCGTGGCATCAACCGGTGTGATATATACTTCTATCCCGAAAATTACAAATATTTCCTGCGTAAGTATAGTGAAAAATTGTCAGGATATTTTGATACTTTTGGGTATTGCCTGTTGAGTAACCATTTTCATATCATGATAAAGGTCAAACCCATTTCCGAACTTATTGAGAAAGCCATCATAGATTTTGACCATGTCAACGAGACCTTTTATAAGGAGTATGTACTTCCATGGATAACTCGTATCGGAGTATCCTCAGCCGATCTCGGAACACTTGAAGGTTTGACAAAAGAAGATTTGACAAATTTTAAAAATTTGTTAAATCTATACGCTACCTACGGAGATACACACCCAGAGACACAAGGTGAGATATACAATTTGGACGAAGCAGACTTCCGCACCCAACTAGCTTCTTGGGTCGTATCAGAGCGATTCCGTGGCTTTTTGCTCGGTTATGCCAAGGCAATCAATAAGCAAGAGTCCAGGACAGGGAGCTTATTTCAAAAAGGATTTAGGAGAAAATCTATCTCCGATGATGGGCCCAACCGCAAATCTGCACTGATGTACATTCATCATAATCCCATCCATCATTTTTACAGCAACGACTATCAAGAATACACATGGAGTAGCTATAATGCCTACATTTCGCACAAGCCGTCTAAAATAAGTAAGGATGAAGGTCTAAAGTGGTTTGGTGGCATTGATGGATTCAGCGTATATGCCGAAAATTACAGGACCGCCAAAAGATCAGAATTTGACTGGATGATAAATGAAGAATAATAACTGAAAAATATGAAGCGCACCTACTACCTATTTAACGACGGTCGAATGAGCCGCAAGGACAACACCCTGTGTTTCATAGCACGCGACAAGGATGGCAATGAACATCCCCCAAGTACATCCCCATTGAGACCATAGATACCATGTATGTTTTTGGGGCGCTGGATGTCAATGCTGCCTTGCTCAATTATCTGGGTCAACGACATATCGCTATGCACTTTTTTGATTATTATGAGCATTATACAGGATCATTTATGCCCAAGGATTATTTGCTTGCTGGAAAGATGCAGATCGAACAGACCAAGGCTTATACCCGGAGAGATCGGAGACTACATATAGCCACTCGATTGATTGAAGGTGCTACTTATAATATGCTTAAAAACATGAAGTATTATGACAATCGCGGTAAAGAAATTTCAGAAAAGATTGACAAATTAGAGTCCTTGCGAAATACTATAATTGATGCCCCCGATATTCCCACATTGATGGGAATCGAAGGCAATTGCCGACAGGTTTACTATAGTGCATTTGATTCGATCATTCCTGATTTTACAATGGGTGCCAGGACTAAGCAGCCACCCGACAATGAAATAAATGCATTAATTTCATTTGGTAATATGTAGCATACACCTTAACACTAGACATGATATACCATACACAACTCAATCCAACCATTAGCTTTCTGCATGAACCGGGATATCGGAGGTATTCTTTGGCTCTGGACATATCAGAAGTATTCAAACCCATACTGGTGGACAGGACGATATTCAGAGTGTTGAATAAAAAAGAAATTCAGGAAAAACACTTTGACAAAAAGCTTAACGGTTGTCATCTCAATGAAATGGGTAAAAAAATCTACATGCGAGCCTGGGAGGAACGTCTTTCTGAAACGATAAAACATAGATCTTTAAATAAAAATGTTAGTTACAAACACTTGGTCAAGCTAGAATGTTATAAATTGGCAAAGTATATCCTGAGAGATGAACCAGAGTACAAACCCTTTAAGATTTGGTGGTAAAGACAAATTTGAAAGTTGAAAACTTAAATATGAAATATTTCAACTTTCAGGTCTCACTTTCAACTTTCAATTTTATAATCAAATGGTAGATATTAAAGTCCGTACAAAAACGTTTGCAATTGATATGATCAAGGCTTGTCGTAAAATAAAATTTAATGATATCAACAGCATATTGGTAAAACGATTGGTATGAAGTACAACATCTGTGGGAGCAAATTTCAGGGCATTTGCAAGAGCTAGAAGCAAAAACGAGGCATATAGTAAGTTGTGCATAGTAGTAGAAGAAATCGATGAAGTGCTTTATTGGCTGGAATTATTGGAGGAGTTAGGTGACGAATTTATTGAGGTTGCCGATTTCTATTCAGAAGCTGAAGAGATACTAAAGATTACCAGCTCCATTAAATCAAAACTCAAGGTTGAAATACAAAATACAAAGCTATAATATTTTTTTATGTTTCTTTTTCAATTTTCAATTTTCAATTTTAATAAATGTATATAATAGCCGTGTACGACGTTGGAGAAAAAAGAGTGGTTAAAATGTTAAAACTATGCAGGCAATATCTGAACTGGATTCAAAATTCAGTATTCGAAGGAGCTCTGACTGAGGTTCAACTCAAAGAATTGATCTATCGCTCCAAGGAGATTATGATTGAGGAAGAAGATAGTTTTATTATTTTCAGTAGTCGGGAGCAAAAATGGATGGAAAAGCAGGTGATAGGAAAAGAGAAAAATGATCTGGACAATTTTTTATAGTATCAAAAAACAGTTCTTTGACAAGTTGGATATCTGTGCAGTGGCTTTGTTCGATCGTCGGACTGTATGGATATTAATGGGTAGGAAGATGTCACCAACTCAATCAGAGTATTTAAATATTGTATCATACTGACAATGAGTGCATTAACAATATCGTCGATCCCCTAAAGAAATCAGTTCATTGTCGATAGACGATAATAAATCGTCAAATAGTTATAAAATATATGTGTAATAAACAGAAAATGAATTACATTTGTTGAGTCATCGATCGGCTTTTAATCGCACCATTTTGGAATTGAAACTCGTTTTCAGGATGTGTACTTCCAGGTGGGGCGGAACTTTTAATCGCACCATTTTGGAATTGAAACTACTCAGCAGATTGTGATATGTACGCTCTACTGACTTTTAATCGCACCATTTTGGAATTGAAACTAGTGGACGAGCTGGAGAAGGCACGGGAAGCCGGACTTTTAATCGCACCATTTTGGAATTGAAACGGAAGGAGAGCGCATCGCCAGGGCGTCAGGACTGCCTTTTAATCGCACCATTTTGGAATTGAAACTAAATAAAAAAAAAATGAGTTTGATCTGGCCGGAAACTTTTAATCGCACCATTTTGGAATTGAAACGCAGAACTTGATGATTCGGAATGTAGTTAGGTCGCCAGCAAAGGGCTGCTGACTTTTAATCGCACCATTTTGGAATTGAAACGGAGATCATAGACTATATGATGGCCAAGTATGGACTCTTTTAATCGCACCATTTTGGAATTGAAACTTTGCATTGTTGTGATATGTCTATGGGGCATAAACACTTTTAATCGCACCATTTTGGAATTGAAACACTTATTCAGGTTATGCACATGTTGGAAGCGGTGTACTTTTAATCGCACCATTTTGGAATTGAAACATAAATGAAGCTTCAGATTCTTTTAGTAATCCATTTACTTTTAATCGCACCATTTTGGAATTGAAACGCTGTAATGGAAAAAGAAATATATTTAGCTGTTGCTTTTAATCGCACCATTTTGGAATTGAAACTCACATCGTCAGGCACAATGACTATTTCTGGAACACTTTTAATCGCACCATTTTGGAATTGAAACGTGAGATACAAGATGAGATAAACATATCAGACATTACCTTTTAATCGCACCATTTTGGAATTGAAACTACCTTCAGCTTGTCTTTTACCTTCACTTAGGTTTCTTTTAATCGCACCATTTTGGAATTGAAACTACGGGACATACAGCACAGATGACTGCATCACCCTTTTAATCGCACCATTTTGGAATTGAAACTAGATAAGGTGGCAGACATAAAAAATTAAGGTATAACACATCACTTGTGCAGTGTGGTAAGCCAAGAGTAGTAATTATATTGACATCATAACTCAGACTATATAACAGAATTTGCATTCTAAAAATAAGATGCTCAAAATAAAACCGATAACTGTAAAAATCACAGGAAGAGTCTGGTTGTCACATCAGTACTTCTTTACAGTCGATTTTAGACTGTCCGTTCGCCCCGTTTTGAAAACCAATGTTCCGATACCTGAACTGCAATTCCCATCCAATGTCCATTCATAATACCCTGAATATCCGGTGTTGGTTTGCCAATCAATGTGGAGTATGTTACCATATAGGTATGCTTTACCATTAGCGTATCCGATTCCTCTTTCATTAGCTGTGCCGTCACTTTTTATTTCCCAAACGGTTGAACCAACCCCGGGCGTATCCTGTGTCCAGCTCCCATCAAGTTTACAGACACCGTTAGGCTTCTTTGGTTGGCTGAAACACTCGCAACAGCAATCGGAAAGGGATATATTCCAAAGAAGATTAATTTGCACCCCTACTATATCAGTATGAGCAACCAAAGAATTCATACTGTTCAACGTAACGGCATCAAACTGGCTTAATAACACACCAGGTACACAAGGTAAATAAGTGGCAAACGCATCTCGGGCTGTATTTAAATGGTTCCTTATCATAGTTTGAAATGCCATTGGCATCGGTGTTGGTCCACATTGCTGGCATGATGCATGTGCTTGAGCGGCACCTAAATGCAAACCTGCACCATACAAGGAAGAAAGCGTTATCCGATTGTCGCAAACAGCATTCGAACGGGCAAAGACATCCTGTAATTTCCTGACAAGAGTGTGTATCTCCGCTTCTGCCTGAACATTTGTAAGTGTTGGAATGCGGCTGATCAATAAGGTCAACTCCCTCGTATCAAATTGATAACAATCTTTCAAAACTTCTAATCCGTCCATCGTGTTTCTGAGTGAATTTTGGATGTCCGCAATACCGCCGGCACTCATAACTGTAGTTTCGCAAGTCGTACGTGCCCATGAAGCACCCAACCCGGTCATACCAACATAAAAGACGCTTAAAGGGGTGCGGCATAACTGAGTAGGTTGAGCATTGGACGGGAAAGTGTAAATTACTATAAGTAATGTCGAAATCAAAAAATCAATTAAATTTTTCATTTGATCCAATTTATTGTATAAAAATAAGAATCTGAATTAACTGAGTGATCATCTATTTTTTTTACTACTTTATACAACCCAAGCATTGCAATTTTTCAGTAAATCTTGTAAAGAAATTGTTAAAATAATTCTTCGGTTCCAAAAAGTGTCTATCTCATCTACAAAAGTAAAACTATTAAACGAAATATAGAAAAATGCAATATTAATAAATATTTTATGATAAATATCCGCAATAAATTAGTACACTGCATAATAGCAATATTCACAAATATATAATTGTATTATTATTTATTTACAACATTTATGGTATTATTATTAGTTTGGTAATGAAATAGACCCGATTAATATGAAACATATTTGAAATTTCAGGTTAAGGAGCCTTCAGCATTGACTATGTAATTAGACTACTTTCGGCTAAAGCCTAAAGAATTGGTTGGACTATATAGTATTTTGTCTTTAGGAAAAATCAAATTTAATTGGAGGTCGTGCATAATTTAGTGTCTCAGTTTCGTATGCTTTGATATATGCTGTTTGCGGTTCCTTGTTATTTTGTGACAACTGCGTAATTCATTTCAATTACCATGCAATTAACATTCAATTAAGTTTTATTACGTAATTTAATGTGTTGCTGGCTGGCTTCCAAAAAGCAAGATGAATATTAGTCAACTCGATATTAATTGAAAGCAATTTGCAGCCGATTGTCATTTCATCCAGCAATCACCCACCAATCTGAATCCCTATCAATGTTCCAATACTGTACGTTATGCCTGCTGCAGCCAATCCAAAAACTACTTGTCTCATGCCGGAGTACCAGATATTTTTTCCTGTAAACAGTGTGATGGCTGAGCCTATGATAAATAATCCAAAGGCACTCAACACAGTACTTAGTATTATTGCTTGATACCCGGTCATGAAGAAAAAAGGAACAACAGGAATTATGGCCCCAAAAGCAAATAATATAAAAGAAGTAATGGCAGCTTCCATTGCTGAATCTTTAATCTCTTCCGTATTAATTCCCAGTTCTTCTCGGACAAGAAAAGTATGAGCCTCTTCTTTGTTTTGAATAATATCAGCCGCCATCTTCTTTGCCTGCTCTATGGGTACACCCTTTGACCGGTAAATTAATGCCAGCTCTTTTTCTTCTCCATCGGGATTAACTTCCAATTCTTCCATCTCGAGAGCCATCTGGTTTTCATATAGTTCCTGCGAGCTTTTACGGATATCCACTCTCCAAGTGCCATCGACAATGCGCCTGCCAATAATCCTGCTATCCCTGCAAGTAATACTTCTTTATTTCCACTTGTGGCACCTGCTATACCCATTACCAGACTAAAATTCGACACCAAGCCATCATTACCCCCAAGTACTGCTGCCCTAAGTGCATTTCCACCTACAGATCTGTGTCTTTTCTCAAATCTGGCCAGACCGTACCCGGATATTTTAGATTGACTGTCAAGAATATTTTTCAGTATGCTCACATGAGCTACATCTGAAATAGATGTTTCTTTTATTCCATACCTTTTACGTTCTTTTATGATATTAGATGAAAGACTTTTTTCTGTGTCCATCAATACTCCCAATATAAAGTCGAACCCCATTATTTTACCTATAAGAGAAAGTATTTTTGCCCTTATGGATGGCAATGGAAATGGTTCTGTAGGCAAACCATACTTTTCCAAAAAAGCAATGGCATGACTATGTTCAATTGCACTCATTTGCCTGAAAATATCTGCCACATTTGGGTCTGTTTCATGGATTGCCAAAAGCTGGTAGAGATGGCTGGCATCTACTTCTGTTTGAACATTTTTATTAAGGTTCATACTGGGATCTTTACTCATTATTAAAAATATATTTGTAACTGCCTGATACCTATAATCTATGACTCAATTTTCGCTTTTATTGGCATATATTTTGTCAAAACGGTCGCATTGATACACTTTTGCCACGGGATAAAAACTATGGCTCTCAATATTCAAATCCTGTTCGGGTACTGCTAGAGTAATTACAGAATTTTAACCATTTTGATTACCAATTTTTATATATATTCGTTATCTACAAGATAATCGGCTTTAAAATTTCCTATTTGCACCTCACTTTTTTCAATTTCCTTTTTATTTTTAAAATAATTGTATATCCCCAACAAGAATACCCCGCCTGATATAACGAAAAGTACTATTTCCAAAATTAAATATTTGCTATGATCAAATACATTCTGGATTGTCAGTCCGGCCATCATAAAATACATTGACGTACGCAAAAAAGAAAGGAATGTGCTCTGATTAGCTAATAAAGTCCTTTGCAAAGCAAGCTTCTCTCTTAATATTATATCTTTGTTAATATTTTTTGTTGAATTCATATTTCTATTTATTATTTTTTGTGTGCTTTATTATAGTTGATCTTGCAAATTTGTTATTGAAGTGAATTCCTCTAAATTTACCCATCCCTGCCATCTTCGGGGCAGTAGGCTAAATCCTTCCCTTAAAATGGAAGGACTTTTGAAGTCACCGTAAAAAGTAAAGGTCGCAAATTTATATGCCTGTTTATAAAATAGCATTTATATGGTACTTAAAATAAATACTTTTAAAATTTTACTATTCTGTCACGTTTTTCATTTTCATCAGCAAAGTATATGCTTCCTGTACAACAATTTTTTTGTTAATAAAGATGTCATAATTGAGAATCTGAATACGATTTGCTTCCATGATACCGGTTTTGATTTCTGCCAACTGATAAGTCTTGTTGCCCATATCTAAAAACACATATTCCTTCCCTTCAAAATTTACAACAGCGCTAACCGGGAGCGTCCAACTTTCTATACTTTGTGCCTCTATCTCAGCATTCATATACATGCCGGGCATAATGTCGAGTGATGCATTATCTATGATGCAAACAATATTTGCAAATCCATCGGAATTAATATTTCTGACAATATATTCGATCCTTCCACTAAATTTCCGTTCGGGTTTTGTATTGGCAAAAGCCTTAATTTTTTGTCCTTCATTAAGGTAAAACAAGTCCTTCTCAAAGGCTTTTAGCATCAATCTTGACCCACCATTTTCTAAAATTTTCAGGATATCATCCCCAACGTGCACATACTTTCCTGAATTGACATATAACTCACTTATCATGCCTGAAGCCGACGAAGGAAGACTGATCTGTGCTGTCATGTTTTCAGCAGTAAGTGAGACTGGATTGATATGTATTAATTTGAGCTTTTCGGACAATGATTTTGTTTGAATCTGAAACTGATGCATTTCCGCTTCTGCCATTTGCATTGCTTTTTCGCTTACAGCTTGGGTATGACTTAGTTCCTTTTGCCTTTCATAATTAATTTTCGAAAATGCCAGTGAAGTCTTTGCAGAAAGATAATCTTGCTGTAATTGAATAAACTCTTTTTCCTGAAGATATACCAACATTTGACCCTTCATAACAGTCATCCCTTGTCTCAATTTTATTTTTTTTATAAATCCATTGACCGGACTGCTTAATGTTACCATATTTTGAGGCATGACTTCGACCGTTCCGTTTAATTTTATAACATGGGCCACATTTGTTTTTTTCATTTCAGATATCTGAAGATGGGCACTCTTATACTGTGCATCTGTTAGGCTTACGATATTCTCATTTTCTAAAACCGCATTATTTTCTACTTGTTTTTCAGGCTTATTATTACAACTTCCAAAAGAAAACGTTAGAATGATAAAGAACCCAGATAGCTTATGTAAGTTAAATTGTATGTTCATTAGTATATTTTTTATTTAAAATAATTTTATATAAAGTGTTTCATTTTGCCATGTGCAGGATAAAACAACTTACCTATGATCCTTAATGGCATTAATCATTTTTTCTTATTAATAATATGTGGTTAAGTAATGTAAATCAATAATAATGGTATTCAGATTTTTGAGCATCTCAATATAATCATTTTCAATTGCTGTTGCCTGATCTGATAAAATGACGTATTCAAGATAATTAATTTGACCTGTAGCCATTTGATTTTCCGAAACTGACCTGATAATCTGTGCATTTGGTATGGCGTTTTTCTTATAAAAATCAAGCTGCTCAAGTAATTCTTTGTAGATGATGTATTTTTGTTTTATCTGCGATATTATTTCAGATCTTTTTGTTTCATAGGCTATGGATTTGGTATCTGCCATGACTTGTGCAGCATCTATAGAAGATCGGAAATTTTTCCTAAAAACAGGTAAAGAAACACCAACCTGTACACTGCTGAACCTGTCTTTTCCATTATACTCATTATTATCAGCACCCAAGCCTTTTATACTGATATTGCTATACCCGACATTAAATCGAGGAAGTAAGTTTGTTTTCTCTATAGAAACTTTCATCTTCGCCGCTTCAATTTCATGGTTTGCAAGCTGAAGTGCGGGATGCTTTAATATGGTAATTTCATCAAAAAATACATTGTATGGTATTATTTCGTAGGTATTTCCATATGGAATAAAGGAAGTATCTGCATTAATCAATAGTCCAAATTTAAGGGTATTCACTTCCAAGCATTTTAACCAAAACTGACTTAAGGTTTGAAATTTTAATTTTCTGTTGTTCTGCGGTAATTTTTTCCAGAATGGTGGTCTCTCCCTTTTGAACCCTGATCAATGCTCTCTGCAAAAAAGCTGCAAATAGACTATCCTGGGTATCCAGGAGCTTTATCTTAGCTTTAAGGTAGCCATCCTCTAGATAGATTTCGTCCAGTTGTTGTCTGATTTCAACTTCACTCATTTTAAAGTAATATTCTGAACTTTTTACATCAAGCAACCTGACTTCTTTTTGCTTCCTGTACACAGAAGGCAAACTAAATGACTGGGATATGCTCAATCCTGTATCAAAATATGCACTATTGAACTGTCCCAATTCAGTATGAAATTGAGTCGGATCCAAGTTGTATGCTGTATTTACGAGTGCTTTCTGGTAATTTATCAGCATGGCATCTGACCGTAACTTCAGGTTATTGGCCTTAGCCAGCTCAAATGCCTCATTCAGACTTATTGCGCGCTGGGATTTAACAGGTGTTGTGGTCAAAGCTCCCAGCAATACGAATACAATATGGGTGTATTTTATATTTAAAATCATACATTAAGTTTTTGATAAATAAATTTGATTTAATAGATTTTCTCCTAATCATTTATATGGTACGGCAATTCAGTGGTATCTTCTTTAACTATTTTTTTCCTTTCAAACAGTATGTAGAGGATAGGCAAAACGATTAAGGTGAGAAAAGTAGCCACCACCAAACCTCCAATTACGACAGTTGCCAGCGGTCTTTGAACTTCTGCTCCCGCACCGTTGCTTAATGCCATGGGTAGAAACCCCAACGAAGCCACAAAT
The DNA here is from genome assembly GCA_016722285.1 of Saprospiraceae bacterium. GTDB lineage: Bacteria > Bacteroidota > Bacteroidia > Chitinophagales > Saprospiraceae > OLB9. Next base: position 6,390 of record JADKGI010000008.1, on the reverse strand, counting down.
GCAGTCATCAGTACGGGTCTCAATCTCACTTTTGTACCCATTAATACTATTTTTCTAAGATCATTCCACCCCACTCTTCTCAATCTGTTGAATTCTGAAATCAAGACTATACCATTGAGTACAGCCACCCCAAATAGTGCAATAAAGCCGACTCCGGCGCTGATACTAAATGGGAGACCCCGCAATGACAGAAAGAAAATACCTCCCATAGCCGATAATGGTATGGCTGAATAAATCAATAAGCCCTGACGAATAGAATTAAATGCAAAAAACAATAATATAAATATCATTACCAAAGAAATGGGTACAGCAATCAGTAACCGGTTTTTGGCCTGATTCAGATTTTCAAACGCACCACCATAGGTGATATAATATCCTGTAGGTAAATTGATTTCCTTGCTTACAAGATCTCGAAGTTCTTGAACGAGACTTTGTACATCCCTACCCCTCACATTAAAACCCACCACAATTCTCCTTTTTGCATCTTCTCTTTGGATCTGATTTGGGCCGTTTTTGATGGATACATTAGCGAGAGAAGATAATGGAATCTGCTGATTATTGCCGACAGGTATCAATAGGTTCTGAACATCAGTCAGGCTTTTACGTACATCTTCTTTCAGCTTTACCACCAGATCAAATCTTTTTTCGCCTTCAAACACCATTCCGGTACTTTTTCCGGCAAAAGCCGTGTTTACAACATCATTAATACTGGAAATTGAAACATGGTATCTTGCTAAAGCTGATCTGTCATATATAACAATTATCTGAGGTACACCGGTGACTGCTTCGACATACAAATTATGAGCACCTTCCACTTTATTTGCCAAACGTCCTATTTTTTCAGCATACAGTGCAAGGGTGTCAAGCTCCTCACCAAATATCTTACAAACTACATCCTGCCTGGCCCCAGTCATCAATTCATTAAATCTCATTTGGACAGGATATTGAAATCCAGCTGTTATGCCGGGAACATCTTCCAGTTCTTTTCCCATCTTTTCTGCCATTTCATCGAATGTCTTTGCATTTTTCCACTCCTTTTTATCTTTCATAATGACCATCATGTCACTTGCTTCCATAGGCATAGGATCCGTGGGCACCTCACCACTTCCAATCTTTGTAACTACTTTTTCTACTTCTGGAAATCTTGTAAGCAGAATATTTGCCGCCTTTTGAGTAAATTCTATGGTAGTATTGAGATTGCTACCCGTAAGTACTCTGGTATCTACGGCAAAATCACCTTCCTCCAGAGCAGGTATAAATTCCCCACCAAGTCGGGACATTACAAATAAGGAGAAAATAAAGAGAATTACCACCGCCGTGATTGTCACTTTTGGTATTTTCAGGAAAAACTCGAGCGTGTGCTGAAAATGTCTCTCCAATATTATCATTATTCTGTCTGAAAGATTTTGTTCATGCTTTACATCTTTGCTCAGTACCAGTGCGCTCATCATAGGGATATAAGTCAATGACAGCAAAAAAGCACCTAACAAAGCAAAAATCACTGTTTGTGCCATTGGTAAAAACATTTTACCTTCAATTCCTTCCAAAACTAAAATTGGCAGGTAAACAATTAAAATAATTATCTGTGCAAAAACGGCACTATTCATCATCCTGCCCGCCGAGCTTTTAACCTCAGTATCCATTTGATGGGAGGTAAGTCTCTGCACATTCAGATAGTGTTTACTATGGCCCAATTGGTGCATGACAGCTTCAACAATAATAACAGCCCCATCGACGATCAGCCCGAAATCGAGTGCTCCCAGACTCATCAAATTGCCACTTACTCCAAATAGATTCATCATGATTATCGCAAATAACATAGACAAAGGAATCACGGAAGCAACCACTAACCCCGCTCTTAAGTTACCTAAAAATACAATGAGTACGAAGATGACAATGAGTGCCCCTTCCATCAGATTTGTGCTTACTGTACTGATAGAGTTGTTGACCATTTTAGTACGGTCAAGAAAAGGCTCTATTTCCACACCTTCCGGAAGGGTTTTTTGTATTTGTGCTATTCGGGTCTTTACATTTTTAATAACTTCACTGCTATTCGCACCTTTGAGCATCATAACGACAGCGCCTGCCACTTCACCCTGATCATTGTAAGTAACAGCACCAAATCTTGTCGCCATTCCTTCCTTTACTTCAGCGATATCTCTGATCAAAAGTGGGGTTCCTGATATTGATTTTACAGGAATCATCTCAATATCTTCTATTGTACCAATCAATCCTTCAGTTCGTACATAAAGTGCAGTGGCATTTTTTTCTATATAACCGCCACCGGCATTCTCATTATTGGCCTCCAAAGCATTGAAGACTTCAAATATATTTGATCCGTGTGCATTCAATCTCGCCGGATCAATGACAACCTGAAATTGCTTTAATTTTCCGCCAAATGATGATACTTCTGCAACGCCTTTCACTCCTTGTAACTGTCGTTTGACGACCCAGTCCTGGATTGTTCGCAGCGAAGTGGCATCATAGCTGGCTTCATATCCCTTTTTGGGCTTGACTACATATTGATATATCTCTCCCAGTCCTGTAGCAACAGGTCCTAATTCTGGAACACCAATTCCTGCAGGAATCTCTGACTGTACCTTCCTGAGTCTTTCAGCTACCTGCTGTCTGGCCCAATAAACATCGATGTTGTCGTTAAAGATCATGGTCACTAAAGACAATCCAAATCTTGAGAAACTTCTGATTTCCTTCAACCCTGAAATATTACTGTTGGCCTGCTCTATTGGGAATGTAACCAAACGCTCGATATCCAATGCTCCAAAAGAAGGTGCCTGTGTTATGACCAATACCTGATTATCAGTGATATCAGGAACTGCATCAATGGGTAGTCTGGTTGATTCATATGCGCCTACAGCAATTAATGCAAAGGTCATAAGTCCAACAATAAGCTTATTTTTTATTGAAAAACCAATAATACGATTTAACATATTTGAAAATTAATAGTTACTAAAACTGCAATTTCACATCCCCCCACATTGATCTGCTGTGGATGAAGTCAATTAGTAACATATTGTTAATTCCTTTGAAAGTCACGTGCCTTTCGAACAAATTCTTTAGCAGGCAAGTTGAAAACTAGCTTTTCATCAAATTTAACCGCCATAGCTTAGGCAATGGAAATTTCATTTAATATCAATCTGAATTCCAACCACTCACATATCACTTTAACATACGTTATTAAACGGCTTCAAGGATAGAAAATATAAAATTTAACTAATTTTGGGTTGATTTATGGCTAATGGGCAACAAAATGTAAAAGAAAGTCAATTAGCTAAAATTTAACTAAAGTCTAAATTAATATGTATTAAATATCAATTTTATTCAACCCCAGGATAATGATTAGGAGAACTTGGGTGGATGGAAGATGCCTTTGAGATTGGCATCCTGAAGACAAAATCTATAGTAAGAATTAATTTTATCCTTTTCAGTATATTCTGTCATTTTATTAAAAGTACTAATGTCTCTTAAATCATGAAATATAAAAACATGTGATGAAATGTAGTCAATTGATTTGAAAGGAAGTTGCATGTCCTGCTCATAATCGTCGTCGAAAACAATGCCATGCATGTAATGTACCTCAAAAAACTCTGAAATAGTCATATCCGGACTCTCCTGAGTATGGTTATAATAATGCAAAAAAAGCAAAGGCAATTTGACAAATTCTTTCAAGGGGGTAAAAGAAAAAAGACAAATGGCAATTAATATCTTAGCTATCAAAGGTTTCATAGTGCAAATATAGAATTAATATCTGCATGTCTAAAAAAATTAGTGATAAAAAATTATGCCCCCATAATGGTTTGTCAATTTAAATTTTATTAATTTTATTTTGAAAAAAGCCAATGAAAAATTGGGATAACCAATGATAGTAATTCAAAATGTCTGAAAATTATCATTCCAAAATCCAAGAATAATACTCAGTTAAATCAAAAAATATCTTCGTCTAGGTGAATCATTATTTGTCCTGATAATATATTTTTATCCAATTCAAAAAAATGAATAAAAGAATTTTTATGGAGAATGCTATATTATATCCGGATTCAAGATATAAATCAGAATCATACCCTGTGTCTGAAATGAGAACCTGACATGCAAAGTTTTCAGTAGTATTTTGATATCCATCGAAAACTATGCAGAATTGCTCTTCGCCACTTCAAAAAATAAATAAACCAATGTTTGAAGAAAACACTATTCATATTATTAAAATAAAAGTGATAATTTTCTGAAACCTTTCAACCCCTTAAATAGCTGGACACAAATTTAACTAAAAAGTTTATAAATTTGTGAATATGGGAACACACAGGAAAACATGGAGTAAATCCGAAAAGTTAGCGGTCATTTCCAAGGCCAAGGCAGAAGGTGTATTAGAAGCATCTCGGCATTAAGGAAGTATCCACCACAAGTATATACAAGTGGCTGGATAAGGTAGAAAGTATTGAGAGTCATCACTTGAGGCTTACATGCCCCAGAGCTGAGACGGGAGAACAAGAAACTCATCGCTGAGAATAAACAGCTCAAGGAGATGAATGCGGATAAAGAATTGAAAATAATGCTGATGGAGCGTCTATTAAAAAAAAGTAACTACCATGGAAGAGAAGACTAGTTGGCACGAGAATTTATAGAAGGAGGACATCCGCAGGATACCGTATTAAGGCACTTGATGATACCAAGGGAGTACCTATTATTACAAACCGCCACAAGGCATTAAGTCTAAAGGCAGGCCAGTAAGTAGTCATACGATGAAGAAAGATCAGACTTGGGCGACCAATGAAGAAGTAATATCTGACATCAAGGAAATACTGAGGAAGAATTTGTGGACTACGGTTATTTGAAGACGACACATGCCCTCAGACAACAGTGTGGGTATATTATAAGTCCAAAGAAAGTATATCGGCTGATGGAAGAGAACAAATTACTTAATCACCCCACAAAGCCTAAATTAAGTAAGGGGCTGTGGGTCAAAGAGTTAGTTCCAAAACCATTAGCACACTTTAGTTATCTTGAGTTTGACATCAAATACATATATATCAAAGGGAAGCGCAAGAATGCCCTGCTGATCACCGTCATAGATGTATATTCCAGATGGGTATTGGGTCAACATATCGCCTGGCAAGTAAACAAAGGTGATGTAGGTCAAATTATTTGATAAGATATTTGGAGCATATTCTATGGCTGAGAATATTTATGTACGCAACGATAATGGGTCACAAATGGTGGCTCAAAAGTGCAGAGTTATTTTAAGAGCAAGAAGGTCATACAAGAGTTTACTAAGCCAGCAACGCCGGAACAAAATGCACATATAGAGTCATACCACAGCATCATAGAAAGGGTAATTTGTCAAAATATGAGTTTGACAATCTATTAGAAGCGGCAGATACGTTTACAAGATTTGTTAAATTTTATAACTTCAGGCGCACATTCAGGAATTGGGTATCTTAGCCCATACAATTATTTGTTGCAAAAAGGTACCGAGATAAAAGTGGAGTGTATCATTATTGGATGCCAAATAACCTATCTAAACAAAAAGTAGCATGATAAGAAAGTCAAAGCACTAAAGAGAACCAGATCAAAAACGAATGTGTTTTCCATAATTCAATGGTTTTAAATTTTCCCTTTCAGGAAATTTAGGAATGTTGAATTTGTTGAAAACGGATGTCAAAGAGCAATTTATTATTAATTATTTCATTAACAAGTTGTCCAATATTTAGGGGGTTGGTACAAAACATAACCGTTTTCAAACATTTTATTTGTAAATTTGTTGTTTGTTGTTATAAAAATTAAATTCTATTTCTATTAATTCCAAAATTCATTAATGCCCTTTAAGAATTCTCTTTTTGTCATATTTATTCTTGCTTCTTTTATCAGGGTAATTGGTTATGAATCAAACCAGCCCAAATTTTATACAGATGATAGTGAACAAACTGAAGAGAGAAATGATATTGCTGAAGGGGCTGATGAAAATAATACATTTTTGTTTTTCTGTTTTGAAAAGCCCCATACAAATTTGGATATCACAAAGAAAGAAGATTTAATTGAATACGTTTTTTTACAAAGAACACATCCTATCCGTAGTATTCAATCACCACCACCTGACCTTGTTATTTGAAAATTACTTCATTTATGCCTGATGCACCAAATTGTAAGTCAACAAGTTCTTAAATGGAGTATTATACAAGGTCAAAATCATTCAAACCCGCAGTTACATTTTAACAAATCCAATCTGGAATTTGAAGCATATTAATTATTAATCACATTGGAAATGGAAAAGGATATTTTTAACCTTCATTTACCGTTACAATTTAGTTTTATATGAAAAATTTGTTTAATTCAGCTAATTTAAAAGGGGATATATTTGGTGGGGTCACAGCGGGTATA
>JADKGI010000007.1 GCA_016722285.1 Saprospiraceae bacterium | reverse complement strand
TATCACGTCACATGGTCCCTGTACATAGAATGGACGTCCATTTCTCAATTCTGTTTCTGTCGGTCCATCACAATTGGTTGTCTCAAGTACTTTCAGTCCATAGTTTACAACAATGTTTGGATCTGAGACTTGAACACTGTTCAGTTCCTGCACCATCCTTCCCAGATGGAGTATATCCAGTCCATCTCTTTGTAGAAGCACTGGTCGAACCGGGACTGGATAACCATGACCCTAGGAATTTCCATACTACAGTGGAATTGTAGTTCGATGATACCGTAATTATCTGAGTACAGTTCACTTCAGCTTTTCCTGCTATTCTGAATGTTCTCGTTACTGTACCTGATTTACACTGGTTCAATGATACTACATCTTTGTATTCTACTGCAGGAACACCACATACTGACCATGCTGGGGGTACGCCTGTAAAGGTCAATACACTCGGTGTGGCCGGTAACCAGGTTGTGGTACCATTGGTAATCGGTGCCTCGCAGCTTATGGTTATATTTGGTGGACAGGTAAGTACCGGTGGTACCTTGTTATCCACTTTCACATTTGCCCATGTGTCATTGTAGTTATCCTGACGTGGATATGGATCTCCTGTAGTAGGTGGTGCCCAGCAGCCGATACATCCGTCTTTGTTTCCATCATCCCATACTCGCGGGATTACTTGATGGAACATTGTGTCAAGTTTTCCGTCTCTGTCAACATCAGCTCCTGCTGGCGTCAAATCCTCACAACAGAACTTCACAAACTGTCCACCATCACTCATCAGGAAGTTGTAATTTGTTGTTGTTAATTTGCTCCCCATGCTGTCACTGCGCAACTACCCGTATAATCTTTTCCGATCGCACTGGATGTCGTTAATCGGTGGCTCTGTTTTCCAGTACCATACTCCCTCAGCTACATTTAAAGTTTACTACATCACTTGCTGGTTGGGCTTACGCCGGCATCTCTTGTCGCTGCAGTACCACTAGGGTTGAATCATCCCCATGTCATATTCTGTCCAAAGTTTGGCACAGTAGTTCCATTGGCATATGGAGTTGGGCTTGATGTTTGTGGAGGTATATTGATTCCAGGGTTACTTCTGAATGTTCTGTTATTATTATGTCCCTGGTAGCCTAAGTTACCACAGCATAGTCCCCGCAGGTCTTCTGATCTCCAGTCTCACTGGGCTACAGTTGTCATAGGATCCATTGTCATCACTATTAACAAACAATTTCGCGTGCATCTACCTGTCCCCAGCATCATAGCCCGGTGTCAGGCTGGTCACGATATCCTGCTTCGCAACAGCGATAGGCGCTGTATTGTCATACGCTGTTACGGTGAAATCTACACGCTCGTTGTCACAGCAGTCTCTCAATACCCAGCTCAATGTATTCGCTCTGCACTTCAAGCCGCTGGCTCTCCATCTCGCTCCCTATTTTGTAGATCACTACATTTGGGTCTTTTGTTTCCAGTCGTACTGATGGATTCAGATCATAGTTGTCATGTAGTTCCCATAGATCTGGGATATATGCATCTGCTGTACAGTCCCATGGTCTTGTAGTCACTCCGTGTCTTTTGCGATAGCCGTAGGTGCTGTCTGATCGATCACCTTGATCACCTGGATATGTGTTACAAACACTGCATTACACCAGTCGAGATCTGCCATGTTCTGAATACTTTCCTGTTGCCATGACAGTCAACACCACACGCTGATATTTCATTGTCTGTGTACGTAGTATAGTAATTACACAGGCTCGGTAAGCCTAAAGTAATACATTTGTAAATAGGCGTAGCCTGATTTGGCGCATAGCCAGCTACCCGAATAACCGGAAGATGTGCACCTGCTGTAGCCGCTTGATATACTCCATTGTCATCCAAAGGACATATCGGAACAGTACTGGCACCACAGTTGAGTATGATATCAACAGGTAAAATAAGCCGGTTTGGAGCCAATGTCCAGTTCGGCTGTTTTACAATAATGGTTTGTTGACACGTTGCGGTATTGCCACCACAGTCTGTTACCAACCATGTTCTGGTCACAAGTGTATTACACTTGTCAACAGTATTTGTCACCACATCAGTGAACTTCCAGTTGGTCAGTCCACAGTTTTCACTTACTGTAGGAAATAATACACCTAAGGCAGGAGATAAACTAAATCCCGGTGTAGCCGCACCTGATGGAAATCCACCACCCGGAGCCGCTCCGTTAAATAATGCTATCTGGCCGAAGAGCGTGCTCTCGTCCCAGCAGTAAACGGTGCTCTGGGCAGGGCAAGTCAGGACTGGAGGTATCTTATCCTCAAAGATCAAATAGCCCCAGCATACATTTCCATTTCCTATCAGTTCATATTTGATCTGTTTCCCAAGGAGCAGCTTCATCACCGGTTGGGTGATCAGGTTGACTTGAGTTGGGGTAGAGGGTTAACTTTAATCCACCAGATGCTGTTAAGGTAGTACCATCCAAAAGATATTTGCCATCTATGATGTAGCGTATCCCCGTCGCACCTAAAGGTAAGAATTCATCTGCTCTGGCATCAAACGAGCAACTGCCACTCACGGATATATTGTGTTGGCCTAAACAGGAAATACTTCCAGCATCCTGAATAATTACCGTGCTGGTAGCAGGCTGTGTGCAGCCTGGTAACGCAGCTGTTATTCCATTGTCAGGGGACTGATGATCTCCAGGGCCTCCAGGTTCAGCTTTATATATTAAGTTAATGACAGTAGGCCCAACAGGTACTCCGGATGGATTAAAATTAGCCCCTGTCACACCTGTCCCTGACCAGGTAAACATGCCGTTGGCAGGTGTGGTGGCTGATGTAATAGTCGCAGTAAGTGTTACATTGACTTGTCCAGCTTGATTTGTAAAAGGTCCAATTGCTGTTATATCCACATTAGGGTAGGCGCATTTATTGCCGATGGTTAATGTAGTGCCAAGGCCATTGGATACTGTAACACTATAACCTATATCATCCACGTGTATGCCTGCCAATCTATAAATTCCGGATACCCCGGGAACAGTTTCTGTAAGGGTGGTCATAACAGGAATAGGCGTGGGAGCATTAGGTGGCGCAGCACTCATAGGAGAGAACAATCCTGCTATGGCGGTTCCTGTCCATGTCTGACCTGGTCCAGCCTCTACCTGTATCACTTCATCAAACTGGCCATCGTCTTGTGCGGTTGTCGCATTGTTTTTGCACATACATGGGTCTGAAATAGATGCACGCGACATCTCATATGCTCCCAAATCCACAGTTGTCTGAATGATGCGTTTATTACCGTCCAGATCAGGGTCTGAGATATTGGGGGCAGCATTATTGCCCACATTGATTGCAGGAGAGGTGGATATTAAGCGGTAATTACCCCCGGTGCTCAGGCCGGGTGCTAGCGGTGCAACAAACATAGGGTCTATATTACCATCACCCAAAGCTCCAGGACAAGAAGTACATCCAGTAATGCCCCCCTGGATGATGGAGTAACTGACGGTTAGGGTGCTACCTGCATTAAATATACCACTGCTATTGCCCCAGATGATGGTATTGGTCAGGGTGTTGGTGCCTACAATAGTTAAAATCCCGCCGCCTAAAGTTGATAAGGCCGTATTCCCCGAAATGGTGTTGTTGGTCAGCGTGTTGGTGCCGCCGACAGTGAAAATCCCGCCACCGTCGGCATTGGCCCTATTCCCCGAAATGGTGTTGTTGGTCAGCGTGTTGGTGCCGTCGGAAGTGAAAATCCCGCCGCCGAAGGAACCGGCCGTATTCCCCGAAATGGTGTTGTTGGTCAGCGTGTTGGTGCCGCCGGAAGTGAAAATCCCGCCGCCGTTGGTTGCCGTATTCCCGAAATGGTGTTGTTGGTCAGCGTGTTGGTGCCGCCAGTGGAAATCCCGCCACCGTTGGAAGATGCCGTATTCCCCGAAATGGTGTTGTTGGTCAGCGTGTTGGTGCCGCCGGAAGTGAAAATCCCGCCGCCGTTGGTTGCCGTATTCCCCGAAATGGTGTTGTTGGGCAGGGTGTTGGTTCCGCCATTTGTGTACATCCCGCCGCCGTCGGAACGGGCCGTATTCCCCGAAATGGTGTTGTTGGTCATCGTGTTGGTGCCGCCATTTGTGTACATCCCGCCGCCAAAATTTCTAAATATTCCTACTCCATTGACAGTAATATTTCCATCTGCATTTGCATTGCCACCCGTGATGGTGAAGCCGTCGAGCCGGGTGGTTGGAACATCATCGGCAAAGGCAGCGATGACTACATGGTAAGAATTTCCTGTGTTATCTCCTGGTGAATTATCTATGTCACCACTCAGGATGGTGGGATTGGTAACCCAATTTCTCTGACTGAGCAGGGTCTCGCCACCTACAAATCCACCGTATATGCCTACTCCGGCCTTCATCACAAAGGAAGCATCCCTATCCGAACTGTTAGTAGTAGGAATATAGGTGCCCCGGGCCACCCATATTTGTGTGATGCCGGGACAAGGGCTGTTGAGCGCACTTTGCAGATCCACGTAGGCATTGGTCCAGGAAGTGCCATCATCCAACCCTGTGGCATTTTTGTTTACATACAAAATATCTCCTGACGGGCAACATGCGCTTAATTGACCTGAAAAAGTAGTTGCTGGATTCCCTGAGAAGATGGAGAAGGTACCCCCGTTTAGGTTCTGAACAACACCTGTATTGTTGAGGATGTAGCTGATGCCACTGGCATTTTCGATGATTCTGCCTACGTTGGTAAAGTCACCGTCCCCCAGGATGATATTATCAGAAACAATGTTTATTAAACTGCTGCAGACACTGTTATTGAAAGTGGTAATGTTTAAAATTCCATTGGAACCCACCGAAGCAATGGCACCGATGGTTATTTTGGCCGCATTGGTAAAGGTACCAATGTTGTACATGCCAGTATTAGTTGAACGGTCGATGCTGATCTCTGACCCGGCGTTGTTGTCGATTGTGGATTGGTTCCAAAGCCCGAAGGCTCCCACAGAAGCAATGGCTCCGATGGTTATTTTGGCCGCATTGGTAAAGGTACCACCGTTGAACATGCCAAAATTGAATGAACGGTCAATGCTGATCTCTGCACCGGCGTTGTTGTTGAAAGTGGATTGGTTCTGAATCCCATATGATCCCACAGAAGCATTGGCACCTATAGTTATTTTGGCCGCATTGGTAAAGGTACCAGCGGCATTTAACAAGCCAGAATCAGTTGAACGGTCGATGGTGATCTCTGATCCGGCGTTGTTGCTGAAAGTGGCTCGGTTAAAAAGCCCGTAGTCTCCCACAGAAGCAATGGCACCTATAGTTATTTTGGCCGCATTGGTAAAGGTACCAGCTTCATTGTACAAGCCAGAATCAGTTGAACGGTCGATGCTGATCTCTGCACCGGCGGTGTTGTCGAAAGTGGATTGGTTCAAAATTCCGTAGGCTCCCACAGAAGTTGGAGCAATGGCACCGATGGTTATTTTCGCCGCATTGGTAAAGGTACCACCGTTGAACATGCCAAAATTGAATGAACGGTCAATGCTGATCTCTGCACCGGCGTTGTTGTTGAAAGTGGATTGGTTCTGAATCCCATATGATCCCACAGAAGCATTGGCACCTATAGTTATTTTGGCCGCATTGGTAAAGGTACCTAAGCGATTGTACAAGCCACCATAGGTTGAACGGTCAATGCTGATCTCTGCACCGGCGTTGTTGTTGAAAATGGATTCGTTCCGAATCCCTATGTCTCCCAAGATACTTATATTGCCCAGGATCAGCTGCCCGTTGTTTTCTACCGTTCCATTATTGTAAAAAGCGGTAGTTAATCCACTAATTAATTTTGATCCGTTGACCGTTAGACTCGCTGTGGCTCCAATGGTGAGTATGGCACCGGATTGCACCTCTACCGATTTTGCAAGGGCAGATGTTGTGCCTGCTATGACCGGGTCGTTGGCTACATCAGGGATGGTCACGTCGTCGGCCGCATCAGGTACACCAGCAGACCAGTTGCCAGGGTCAGTCCAGCTAGCCCCATTTGTTCCTGTCCAGGTGGTCTGGGCATACATCCCTCTGCTGAACAGAACAGTGAGCATTAGGATAGTAATCGGAATTAAAATTTTATTATTTAACATGTCGTCTGTTTTTAGTTTTATTTTTGGCAATATATTGAGATCCCGCTTGTATTAAACGCTACGTCCGTATCAGAGAAATAAATAGAAATCCTATCGGTGGCGGCGTCACATGCTCATCTTTGACAAGTGGGATATCCTCAGAGTAAATATTTTGAAAAAATAAAAATAATGAAGAAGTCAACAAGTTATGAATGGGGAGTATCATGAGTTTAGGATTTATCGTATTAAATTTAGTCTTATAGTATTTTTCCCTGACTGCCAAACAGTTGGGTTAACCGATTGACAAAACGGGAAAGTACCTTTGCATATATATATCAAAACTAATAATATCTTTGATTATCAGTGCTTTATAGGTGAATTATTTATCAAATTAAATGTGGGAAATTGGCTGGATGGGTAGTTGGTATGTTGGCTGGTTTGGTTTTTAGGTAAGTATTAAATTTCAAAACTAGATTTTCTGTATATAAAAAATAAGCACAAATTGCAATTTGGTTTAGCCTGAGGTTTAAAAATAGCTATTGATATTTGGCTTTAGCAAAAAAGTAGTACTTGTGGCTAAAGCCAAATTAAATGCTTACAGGTCAACAGGTGATTGGCTGGTTGGGTGTGTTGGCGAGTTGGGTGTTTGGGTTGTTGGCTTGTTAATGTCGAAATTCAAAATTATTAAATCGTAAATCGTAAATCCAAAATCCAAAATCGTAAATTGTATTTTATTATTGGGTTGTTGGCTCTTTGGCATATTTGCTTGTTTGAGGTAACATCCAAATGAATTTGGATGGCCATTACAGGTCAACTGGTTAAAACCTGTTGCAATTGAATTAAATGATCTTTTTTTAAAATTATACTTCCAAAATCGTACTTCGTATTTTGTATTGGGTTGGTTGGGCTGTTTGGGAGTATTGTTTTGGGTATCTGATGTGGTTCAATTTCTTTGCAAGTTTAATTCTAGCTTAACTCAGTAACCATTCAGGAAAATGTCATCTTTGATACATCTGTTGAATTAATGTAGGCATAATCCGGGCAAATATCATAATCACAAGGAATAATTTCACCTTTTAAAGTTTTAATTTTAGCCATGTCTTTCCAATATAGTTCTCCGTTTATTCCTATTTTTACTGTTTGGAAAATGCTTCCATCAAATACTTTTTCTGCATATTTACTGTTTTTTTTGTAAAATCTCTTCAAAACCAAAGTTCAAAAGTAAACATTACAGTGGCTATTTAACCAACTTATTATCATTATTTTATAAAAATAATTTTTTAGCAAATAACACATCAATAAGTATATCATTTCTATCACATTTTGCCACTAATAAGTTTAGGTGATCAATTCAGATTATTTTCCTTGCAAAACAGATTATTGGATTAAAACAGATACAGATTTTAATAAATTATTGTTCTTTTGTCGTTTCAACATGAGAATTATTTGTTTATGCCTTGAAAACCCATAGGCGTATAATACTAATTGATATTTAAAAGATTCAGAAGAATTTGGTAGAGCATAGTTTTGAAAAGATTATCTGGGAAATAACCATACCTGTGTTAAACGAAGAAAAAACGTTGGAAAATAATGTTTTGTCATCTCTCGAATATATTAAAAATGAAGTAACTGCAAACATTTCAATAGTCATAGCAGACAATGGGTCTTCAGATATGACTGAAAAAATAGGTATGCAATTATCCAAGACTCATCATGAAATCAAATATTTGAAATTGTCAAAAAAAGGTGTTGGTCTAGCACTCAGGACATCCTGGCTTCAATCAGATGCAGACTTTGTCGGATATATGGATCTCGATCTGGCTACAGATTTGAGCCATCTCAAAGAAGTATTTAAACTCCTTAAAATGGATACATACCAAATTATCAACGGGTCAAGATTATTAAAAGGTTCAGAAGTTAAGAATAGAAACTTTGTCAGGGAGATTACTTCCAGGTGTTTTAACAGGCTTGTTCGTTTGATGCTTGATGTAAAACTAACCGATGGCATGTGCGGGTTTAAATTTTTCAAAAGAAGTACGGTTGTACAATTGATAGATACCGGCATCGTCACTGAAGGATGGTTTTTTTCTACTGAATTGCTGGTAAAGGCAATTTGGTCAGAGATCGCTTTGAAAGAAATACCAATAAAATGGACGGATAATAAACATTCTAAAGTTGATATTCCCAGGCTTAGCAAGCAATATCTGAAGGAATTATTCAGGTTGAAAAAAGAAAAAAAGCGGTTTAAAAAATATTAATTTAGTTCCATAATTTCAATTTGCACATATCAAATTTAGAATAATATAAATTATTTAAAAAGATAGAGATGATCTCGGCTGACAAGGTGATTTTCGGATCAGGCATTTACGGCCTGTATTTTGCATTAGAATGCGCCAAAAGAAAGGAAAAAGTTTTGGTACTGGAATACGACGATAATGCATTTTCAAGATCGTCTTATTTAAATCAATCGAGAATACACAACGGTTACCACTATCCGCGAAGTCACGCTACGGCTCTCAAGTCAGCTCAATATTTTGAACGGTTTGCACAGGACTATCCATTTAGTATCAATAAAAGATTTCAAAGTATTTATTCAATATCAGGTTCAGAATCAAAGATCTCAGCTTCAGAATTTGTATCTTTTTGTGAGCACATTGATATACCTTATTTGTCTGTAAATAATAGCCTGTATTTTAAAGATGGTATGTGTGAATCTACTTTCGAAACGTATGAATATACATACGATGCACAAAAATTGAAACAATATTTTCTGGATACGCTCACAAATTATAAAAACTGTACCATTCTGTTCAATTCCCGAACTTCAGCAATCCATTTGAATAACAATTCGTATTCGGTTGAACAAAGTAACGGACAAATAATAGAAACTAATTTTATACTAAATGCTACTTATGGCAGTACAAATCAAATATTGCATAAAGCAGGTTTTTCACTTTTTGATGTGAAATATGAATTATGTGAAATTATATTGTGTGAAGTATCAGGAAATTATAAAGAGATTGGCATAACGGTAATGGATGGTCCGTTTTTCTCACTAATACCATTCGGAAATACAGGATTGCATGCATTGTCATCTGTCCTTTACACACCTCATAAAACGACAAACAATTTATTACCTGATTTTAGTTGCCAGCAAGGAGTAGAATGCTCAAACCTTCAATTGCAAAATTGCAATTTCTGCCCGCAAAGACCAATAAGCAACTGGAAATTGATGCTGGACCAGACCAGAGAATACTTAAAAAATGATCTTGAATTACAATATAAAAAATCTATGTTTTCTGTCAAAACTTTACTCAAATCATCAGAAACGGATGATTCACGACCTACTATTGTTCAGAAGTATTCAGAATCGCCTTATTTTTACACAGTTTTGTCGGGAAAAATAAACACCATTTATGATCTGGATGCTTTGCTTGTATGAAAAAGTATAATTTATATCATTAAATCAGAAGACAAAAGATATATTATTAAATAAATCAATATGAAAATCCTGAAACCGTTTTGGATAGTGTCAGTCTTGTTAATCATTATAACAATGTTTTTGGCAAATAATTCATCGACATCAGGAGATGAAGCAGTCCAGGTTAAAATAGGTAAAAACATACTCAGTTACTATCAGACTTTCGGAGCAGACACAACGGCGTTATTACCTGATGGTATTGATCAGCTCCAATTTTATGGTTCATCCTTTGATACATTTTGTCAGTTTTTTATACAGACATTTGACATTACTGACACATACAGGTTTCGGCATACCTTAAATGGACTAATCGGAGGTTTGATCTTTTTATTTATAGGACTGTTTGGTCGTCTTTTGAAAAATGAAACCGTCGGCATCATTGCGATGATTCTGGCATTCTTTAGTCCTCATATCTTGGGTCAATCATTTAACAACTCCAAGGATATTCCATTTGCATTGGGCTATATAATGTCCTTGTATTTTATGTCAAAATGGTTCTTAAATCCTGAAGATGTTAATAGGAAAACAGTAGTGTTTTTAATTTTATCCATTGCATTGACCATCAGTATTAGGATAGGTGGTATGATATTATATTGCTATTTAAGCTTATTTTTATTACTTGCTGTGTACAGACACTCAAAAAATAATACATTTAAAATATACAAAAATAACGTAACTATATACCTGTCAGTCTGCATTCTGAGTTACTTTTTAGGGCTTTTATTATGGCCATATGGCATAGTCAGTCCTTTAAAGAATCCATTTATCGCTTTGGCTGGTTTTGAAAAAGTTGACGTGGGTATCAATCAGCTTTTCCAGGGTATTTACTCTGATTCGATGAGTTTGCCATTTTATTATTTGCCAAAGCTCATTCTTATTACAACTCCAATATTAATAATTATTGGAGTTTTAATATTTTTCTATTTTCAAATATTCAATATTTTGTGGAGAAAGAAAATTATTCATCATCTCCTTATTTTTTCCATATTTTTTCCTTTACTATATATCATCTATAAAGATTCAAATGTTTACGGAGGATGGAGGCAAGTATTATTTGTCTATCCTCCGATCCTAGTATTGAGTGCTTTAGGGATAGATTCAGTCAGAGAGCTCCTAATAAATAAATTACCATCATTTAAATGGCTGTTCTGGATAGTTTTTTTCATATCACTCAATCATCCTATCCGGCATATAATTAAAAATCATCCTTATGAATACATCTATTTTAATGAAGTTTTTGGTGGAGTAAAGAATGCCTACGGAAATTATGAACTTGATTATTATTACCACTCAACTAAAGAAGCGACAACCTGGCTAAAAAAATATATTGCAGATCAGCACAAGACTGATAAAGACACTACCCTAACTGCTTCAAATTTTAATGGATATTCATACTATATGAAGGATGAAAAAGGAGTAAAAACAAATTACTCGCGTTTTTATGAGAGGAATGGCATAGATTGGGAGTATTATATATGCATTAATACCCATATCCATCCATATCAGCTTAAAAACAATTTTTGGCCGCCGGTTGGAACAATTCATACTATTACAGTAGATGGAAAGCCTATATGTGCTATTATAAAAAGACTATCAAGAGATGATTTTATGGGGACTCAATTATTGAAAGAAAGTAAATTTAAAGAAGCGATTTTATATTTTAATAATTACCTTAAAAAAGATTCGACAAACTGTTCTGTTTTAGCTTCATTAGCAGAATGTTACATTAATCTCTTGCAAGCCGATAGCAGTTTATATTATGCAAATGCTGCTTTAAAGACCCATAATTCGTATCCTGGAGCATTAGACATGTTAGGACGAGTTTATATAATTAATGGAGACATTGACAACGCAATTAAAACATTTAATAATATAATTCGGGAAAGCAGGAATTATTTTATCGCATATTATTTTTTGTCTGCCATATATTACAATAAAAAGGATTATAAAAAAGCCCTAGAAAATGCGGAACTGTGTATGTCCTATACCCGGGAATTCAAATTAATCTATAATGTAGTAGGTAAAATAAAAGAAGCCCAGGGATTATACAAGGAAGCTGAGCAATATTATAATATGGCCAAGTAAACTCACTAGTAAATGAATAAAGTCAAATATTTCAACTTATGATCCTATAATTCTTATCAATATTGCCATGAGTCTAAAACATCTTCTTCCCACATTTAGAAATAGGTTTCGTTTTATTTTGCGAAGTGTTGAAGATCATTGTAAAGCTAAAAAATGTAACAATATACTCAATCTCGGAACCGGCGAAGGAGATTATGACAGGGATTTATCGCAGTTTGCTCATGTAGTCACAGCCTGCGATATTAACCCAAATGATATTGAAAACGCTAAAAGTATCAATCAAGATGTGTCTGAAATAAGGTACGAAGTAAAAGATGCTTTGGACACCGGATATCCGGCTGGTCAATTTGACATAATAGTTTGTACTGAAGTAATAGAGCATGTGGAAAATTCAAAGTTGCTTTTAAGAGAAATTAGCCGGTTAATAGCCTCAAATGGTATTGTTTTCATGACATATCCCAGGTTAAAATTTCCAATAAGTTATGATCCAGTAAATTATTTATGGCATAAATTGGGCAATAAAACACCCATAATCAATCAGGGGGCATATGCATTCGGGCACAAGCAACTTATTGATGATGAAATATTTTTATCGATGGCATCTGATTGTGGATTGCAAGTTCAGGATTCAATTCCTTTGAGTGGATACTTGATTGGGCTTCTGGAAATGTATTGGACAGGAATATTCCAATATCATTTTAAAAGCAATCGATCCAATGAGATGGGGGTAAGTAAAAATCCACTCACAATTGTGCCTAAAACCAGCAAAATACCCTATTTGTCGAAATTTACAGATTTAATTATATGGCTGGACAGGTCACTTTTTAACAGTAAAAAACATTCCATTGGGATGGGAGTGATACTTACAAAAGCCAAAATAATATCCTGAATTCTCATATCTTAGAAATATGCTCAAATCTTTACCAGAACTCGTAGAAAGAAACTCGCTGTCAACAAAAATTGACCTTTTCTGTATAATAAAACAGTAATATCAGAAATATTGAATTATTGTTAATATTTTGTAATAGTCTAGGTATGATCAATTTCAATCAAAAAATGCGAATTTTTAGTAGTACATCAGCTCTTTTTTCGACAATAGCGATGCTATTCACTCAAAAAGCAGCTTCGTCTTACAAAAAATTGCTGTATTTTTATGATTTGAAAGCATATACCTAAACAATTACATTATTTTGCTGTAAAAACAGGTTTTCTCTTTTCTACAAATGCCAAAGCTCCTTCTTTTGCATCCTGGCTTCCCAATAGCTCTCCAAAATCTGTGTATTCATTCTTAAAACCATCTGCCCCTTTATCAAAGTATGCATTTACTAATTGGATACATTTATCCACTGCCAATGGTCCTTTTTCTGAAATTTTAGCTAATATTTCAAGAGAATTACTTACTTCATTTCCAGGCTCAACAACATAATTTACCAATCCTAACTCCAAAGCTTCGTGTGCATTGACCATATCTGTTGTTAGGAGTAATTCAGTTGCTTTTCCTTTTCCGATCAACTGGATTAATCGCTGGGAGCCTCCATATCCGGGTACAAGACCCAGCTTTACTTCTGGCTGCCCAAATCTGGCATTTGTTCCCGCCACCCTTATATGACAAGCCATTGCTAGTTCACATCCTCCACCTAATGCAAAACCATTGACAGCAGCAATGACAGGGGCATGAAATCTTTCTATTTTAAAGAATATGTCCTGTCCCTTTTTCGAAAGTTGTGCTCCACTCACAGCATCAAGTGTTGAAAATTCTTTTATGTCTGCCCCGGCAACAAATGCCTTATCTCCGCTACCTGTTATCACAATTCCTTTTACACTGTAGTCCCGATAATATTGTGTGAAAAACTGATCCAGCACTGTAAATACTTCATGATTTAAAGCATTAAGCGCATGTGGCCTGTTGATGGTCAGAATATAATAGTTTTCTTCTTTTTTAATATTTAGGACATTATCAGACATGCTTATTCATTATGATAGGTAAAGATAGACTAATGATAACTTGAATCCAAATGAGTAAAGAAAAATACTTTAATTTTTAATGGTATCATGCAAATGCCAGGCATCTTGGTTGAAAATTTTCCTTATTTTCATTTTGTAACTTTCAGGATCATTTTTACCGCAGTCATACCTGATACCAACCCTCGTCATGCCGTGGTAGTTTTGTTGAAAAGAACTATAACCCATATCAGTAATTTTTTTAGACATGTTATCAGCATTACTAATATTAATGAAAGTACCTACTATGATGACACACAGAATATCTGAATCAGTAATACTTTTAACCATAGTATCTTCAGACTCATTAATAAATGGGGCTTCAGGTTTAGTCAACTTCCTCACAATACTTTTTGTTGATGGCTTATTTGATTCTCCTTCGATTTCCTGATTCTGTGTTATCGTGTCTTTATTATCTCGGGTTTCGATCCCGGAATCAATAGCATTATACATAGTGTCGCTATACCTAACATTATCTATTGGTTTAACCTGCTGTATCTGTTCAGTTTCATGGCCTGGAATGTTTTCCCTGGTAAAAACCCAAAAAGCGATAATCACAGATACCATCAATGCTAAAAGTCCCGGCAAAATCAAATCTGTAAATCGGTCTTCCACCACCTGATTTTTTGGCTTATTCAAATAATGTACAAAGTTATCATCAAGCTTAAAATTTCCTTTCTGAACGACTTTTACAGACAGATCCTTAAGACCGGTATATCGATTAAAAGTTTCCTTATCCTTTTCAATAAAAATATTGTTGGAAATAGTACCCAAACCATCAAATTCAAATGGAATCCCTTTTTTCACCGTGGCAGCAAAATCATTTACTACAAGATTTTCAATAAATTCTGAATCCCTTTCTGAAATTCCATCTACAGAAAGTAAATTTGACAAAATATAATCAGGATCTACAGCTGGTGAAAAATAGACTTTAGTCTTCGGGGGATATAATATTTCGTGATTATTATTAAAATAAGCCTGATC
The DNA here is from genome assembly GCA_016722285.1 of Saprospiraceae bacterium. Taxonomy (GTDB): domain Bacteria; phylum Bacteroidota; class Bacteroidia; order Chitinophagales; family Saprospiraceae; genus OLB9. Next base: position 141,822 of record JADKGI010000007.1, on the reverse strand, counting down.
ATATTGTAAATGAAACGTACCCATTTCAGGAACAGCAACGTGACTGTGTTCCATGAGCATTTGATATATGTATCTGGAGTAAACCTTATTTTGCATCAGTAAAAGTACAATACTGGTTAGATGTACTGAAATAACTATGCCAAATGTACTGAATGATAAAGAAACAATGGTAAAATGCTTAAAAAAAGTCAATACTTTAACCATTTTCAGGTGTTTATTTTTTATTTGTATTTTAATTGCCAGATGGAATTCGCATGAAAATAATCATCCCGGTTTGTGCCCGCCTGCTCACGAGAGTCGGGCAGGCCCGCCTGACCACTACTCGGTAGTCGGGCAGATACCACAAAGGTGGATTCATGCTCATTTCAGGTGATTATAAAATAAACATTATCTTTATAAAATGTATTACTGATGTGAATCGATTATTTTCCAATATTTCAGATATGAAATTCCTTTCGTATGCAGTCATGGTTTATATGCTTCTGGCTCTTATTTGGTGGACGATTTTGCTTACCAGAAATAATACGCTCCTCCATCAAACCAACATTGAACTAATAAAAACACAAAATTTAAACAGTCATGATGGATATAAAAATGATGTGACAGTCTTAATAGAATCTGTAAACGAGGACTATGCCAATAAAAAAAATATGATATTAGGGGAAGGCATCGTATTTGGAATATCGTTAATCTTAGGGCTTTGGTTTATTCAAAAAGCATATTCACAAGCTATTGAAAATACAAAAGTGCAGAAAAACTTTCTTCTTTCTGTTACGCATGAATTGAAATCCCCTATTGCTTCTATTAATCTAATCACTGAAACGTTACAAAAAAGAAAACTCAGTTCTGACCAAGCTTCTGAGCTATACTCAAGTATATTAGGTGAAAGTAAACGGCTCGAATCATTGGTAACCAATCTTTTAGTGGCTGCAAGATTAGACAACTCATATTCATATAATTTTGAGAAATGTGATTTGTTAGAGATTACAAACAGAGTCATCAAATCCTTAAATATTGAATCAAATAATGATGAAATCGAAATAGAATCTTATAAACCCAATCCCATGGTTTACGGGGATAGAGAATCTTTGATTTCAGTATTTACAAATTTGATTGAAAACAGTATCAAATACTCCTCTTCGCCTGCAAAAATAAAGGTTAGTATTATTGAAAAAAACTTATATGTGGGAATTAATATAGCTGACAGAGGATATGGTATCCCTGATAATGAAAAAACAAAAGCCACAAAACAATTCTATCGCATAGGCAACGAAGAAACCAGAAAAACCAAAGGTACGGGACTTGGTTTATATATTGTCAGCAAAATAATAGAAGCACATAATGGAGTTTTAAATATTAAAGACAATAATCCAAGAGGGACAATTGTTGAAGTTACTCTCCCGATTAAACAAAAAATATAGATGAGAATACTTGTAGTCGAAGATGAGGAGCAAATCAGAAAGATAATCCGGCTAAATCTCGAAATTGAAGGCTTTGAAGTTATATCAACTGATAATGGAAGAAAGGCAATAGAAATAGCTGATAATCAACATTTTGATATAATCATTCTCGATGTGATGTTGCCAGAAGTAAATGGGTTTCAAATCTGTGAACAAATCAGACTACGAAATTCAAAAGTGGGTATTATCATTGTTTCGGCCAAAGATACTTCATCTGACAGGATCATGGGCTTAAAATATGGGGCGGATGATTATCTTACCAAACCGTTTAATCTGGAAGAATTGCTGCTTCGGGTCAATAATCTGGTTAAGAGGAGTACAGATACTGGTATTAAAGATATTGAGTCATATGCCTGGGCAAATAATGAAATCAATTTTGTCACTTATGAAGCTTCAGGGGTCAAAGGTTATTTAAAATTGACTAAGAAAGAAGTGCTGCTATTAAAGCTACTTATTGACAGAGAAAATGAAGTGGTATCCAGACAACAAATTCTTCAATCAGTATGGGGCTATGATGTGTACCCTTCTACAAGAACAATTGATAATTTCATTCTGTCTTTCCGAAAATATTTTGAGAAGGACCCCAAAAATCCGGCACATTTCCACTCTGTAAGGGGTGTTGGTTATAAATTTACATCCTGAGTTTTTGGATGTATTCTTGTATGTACCTATCTTTTTCTTTGTTCTTATATTGCATAATGTATCTGGGATGTTCAAGGGGAACTATCTTATCAAAAAATTGGTATTGTTTATTCAATCTGGAGAGGTAGTTGTAATTTTTTCCCATGCCCAAGCAAAAACAAACATCCGTTCTACCGGCTATTTTTATTTGAGATTTAATGTTTTCAATTATAAAATCTCTAACTCTTAGTTCAAGTTCTCTGGAATCGTAATAGTTATAATTTATTGATTTAGAATTATTTAAACTTACAAATCCTAATGGACAAACAGAATTGATATAGAATTTCTTATAAAATATCTCTGGACTACCAAATGCATGTATCATCTCATAAATAAAAGCCGACGAAGGCTCATGGGTCTTAAATATTGTATAATGGATACCGCAATCATCATTGAGTCTTTTTGTATCCGTAAATGGAATTCCCGTTGCTCCAGCCCCCAATCTCCCTGGATTTATACCAAGAATCAAGACTCTATTCTCTTGGTCAGAATAATATTTTTCATAAAAGCGATGACATAATTTTCTTATATCATCGCTTTCTCTAAAGGGGTTCATGACTTGTATCTGACTGGGGAGGTGGCCATCAAAATGAACATCCCAATAAAACTTCAATATATTTTCAGCTACTGTTTTCAACAAATCCAATTTAAAATTACAACAACCACCTAAAACAGTTTTATATAAAAAGTCGGGACGACTGGATTCGAACCAGCGACCCCTAGCACCCCATGCTAGTGCGCTACCAGGCTGCGCTACGTCCCGAATAGCACAAAGTTAATTATTATTCCTATTAATTTGAATCTCTAATGCTGGATTTTTGTCACTATGATATAATATCCGGTGACTGAATAAATCTGTTCATGCAAATGGTGATTCAGATGTTCAATTTGTAATAGTTTAAGATAGATTTAACTAATTGATGGACACTTTATGAACTTATTTTGCATCTTAAGGGTGATATATATATTCTCACTTTGTTTTTTGACGTTTAAATCTTTACATAATATCATTGCATGAAATCCATAATCTTAACTATTTTCATTTTCATGGGACTTATACATAACGAAAACCAAACCAGTATGTACGATTACGATACAGCCTGGATAGAAGTTGAAAAACTCATTGATAGTGGTCTCCCTAAGTCGGCTCTTAATAAAATTGAAGAAATATATAAAGTGGCTTCAGATGAAGAAAACGACCCTCAGTTTGCTAAAAGTATTATCTATCTCTCCCGGGTATCAATCCAGACCGATGAAAATGGGATTGAAAAAGCCATACAACGGCTGGAATTGATCATTAAAAGTATTGATCGTCCTGTGCGATATATATCAGCATCGTATCTGGCTGAGCTGTATCAAAATTATTTTGATAATTACAGATGGGAGATATCTCAAAGGTCTGAACTCATGGGAGAACAAAGTGCTGATTTTAAAACCTGGTCAACACAGCAATTTCTGACAACTATCGAAAAGTGGTATTTATTTTCAATTGAAAATAAAAAATCGATCAATATTCCTATAGAAGAATATAAAATAATCTTAAATAAATATGACAGAGAAGCATTTGATTTTCGCCCTACCCTATATGAAGTGCTTGCCGATCGGGTATTTCATTTTTATAATATTTACGGCATTTATTGGGGAGAGCAAGCTCAGAGCTTCAGGATAGATCAGTCTTGGTATTTTTCTCCGGTTGATACCTTTATAAATAAGGAAATCCCATCCATTGATAAAATATCGGCAAAATATAAACTTTTGAATTTATATCAGGATGTTCTAAGAACGCAAATTTCGGCAAAAAACTTTTCAGCTCTTGCTGATTATGACATTGGACGTCTTGAATATGTACATAGCAATAGTACGCTGGAAGACAAAGACTCCCTTTATATTAATTCATTGGACTATCTGGCTGAAAAAACCAATAAAATTCCATTTCATTCTGAAATCGCAGCCAAACTGGCGACTTTTTTATTGAGTCAGACTGACGACAGTTTAGCAAATGTAAAAGTGATTAAGATCTGTGATGATGCGATAAAACTTTATCCCGAATCAACGGGTGCCGGAAAATGCAGGAATCTGATCAATACAATAAAGCAACCATTTGGCCAGCTATATGGTGAATCGGTATATCCGGCGTGTCACCAAATGATTTTTGCACTTGATTATAATAATATTGGCAGTGCCGAAATAGAGACAGTCAAGTTGGGAAATGATTTTGATGAAATCATCCGCAAAGGAGATCAGGAAGAGATACGCAAATATCTTGTGAATGCTAAGAAAGTGAACACGATTAGTCTAAAACTTAATTCCAGTTCACTTTTCCGAAGCCAAAGAATGGAATTCAGTCACGATAAATTACCATTTGGTCAGTATGCATTAACTTTAAGTACAAACAAGAATAGTCAGGAAATATTTCAATACCTGATTTTGAATATTTCTGATTTAGCTTACATCACCTATCATGCCGATAAGAAAAGAGTAATTATAGTCTCTGACAGGACATCAGGCAAATCTGTAAAAGGCGTAAAAGTTACCCTAATGTCGCAAAACTATAACCCGGGGAACAGGCAATATGAATTTGTACCGACCGGAGATTTTGTTACTGACAGTGAAGGAAAAGTGACAATCAATAATCATCTCGAGCAAAATATCAAAATAAAGCTATCTTATAAAAAGGATATTCTGGACCTGAATCAATATCATTATAATTATAAGAGATATGAGAATAGAGAGACCAATTTTGCAGAATTCTTTACAGACAGATCCATCTACAGACCAGGTCAAATTGTTTTTTTCAAAGCTATACTGCTAAAAAAAGATAAAAATCAGATCCCATCCATATTACCAAACAAATCCGTTGATGTCATATTGAGGGATGCAAATTACCAGGAAATTGCCAAACAATCACTGGTATCAAATGATTTTGGTTCTGTCAATGGAAGCTTCACCATTCCACTCGGCAAACTCAATGGTATATTTAGCCTGTCAATTCAATCCGAAATCATTTACGGTCAAAAAAATATACGTATCGAAGAATATAAGAGGCCCACTTTTGAAGTATTGGCAGACCCTTTCAAAGGTGAGTTCCGACTGAATGACAGCATAAAGGTATCAGGAAAAGCTATGACATTGGCAGGCAGCTCAGTTGATGGAGCTAATGTAAATTACAAAATTGTCAGAACGGCCCGATTCCCCTCCTGGGGGTGGTGGTGGCGTATGCCTTATCCTTCTGCTGAATTCCTGATTTCACAAGGTGAGACCATAACCGATGCAGAAGGAAAATTTGCATTTTCATTTAAGTCATTACCCGATCTGAAAGTAGAAAAAAAATCAAATCCGGTATTTTCCTACAGAGTTGAAATAGATATAACTGACCAAAACGGAGAAACCAGATCTACATCAACTGTAGTTTCAGCAGCAAATAATTCATTTTCCTTGACCACCAATATGAAAAAAGAGCAGGACCTTGAAAGTATGGATGACCTAAAAATAAAAGCGACTAATACAAATGGTCAAACATTGGTGGTAAAAGGTAGTTTAAAGATTTTTTTATTGGAAGAAGCTAAATTTGTTCAGATCAATAAATATTGGGATGGAAAAACGGACTACCCTATTCCTATGAAAATGGCAGAAAAATATTTTCCACAATATCCTGCCGGACCAGAAACGGATGTATCATCATGGAAGATTGAAAAACAGGTTTTTAAGTCAGACTTTAATACTTTAGATTCATTTCAGATTAAAAGTATTTTGACGCATGGAGTGTATAAGATTGAAATCGAATCAAAAGATAAAAACGGAGATAAAATAACTGCTGAACAGTATATGATAGTCAGTAATTTCTCAGCCAACAAATTTCCAAAAACTTCTTATGTATTTTTCCGTACTAATCAGGAAGTCTTAGAACCTGGTGAAGTTTTCAAATTATCAATGGGAGCTACAGAAAAGGCTGCAACGGTTCACATTCTTTTTGAAAAAGACGGGCGAGCATTACTGGAAAAAACGATTTGTGTTGATAAGAAAGGAGAAATAAATTTTCCCGTTACAGAAAATCATCGAGGTGGCTTTAATGTAAAACTAACTTATATATTGAGTAACAGGGTGTTTAGCAAGGATTACTATGTAGATATACCATGGACAAATAAACAATTAAGTATCACATTTAACACATTCAGGGATAAAACATTACCAGGAAGTCAGGAAGAATATTCAATAAAAATTTCCGGGCCAAAACAAGATAAAATTGCTGCTGAAATGGTTGCATCTATGTACGATGCATCACTGGATCAGTTTGAGAGCCATGAATGGAGAAAAGAATATTATCCGCGATCCTATGCAAGCCTAAATGTCGAAGTACCTGGTTTTAATATGGTTTCCGGCCGATACTATGGCGTCTTTGTAGGGAGTATTACAGATACTAAAATGCTAATTTACCCTGCTATGATTCCATTGACAACATACTATATGGGTGGAGAGTCTATGATTATGACGAAAAGTATGCGCACGTCAGCAAAAGGTGAATCTGCCGCTGATATGCTGGAAGTAGTGCCTCAAGCCCGTCAGCCTGAATCTCCACCTACTGATGGAAACACAAAAGAATTTGATGAATCTGATAGTCAACCAACAGACAAAAGTCAGATCGGAAATCAGGAATTTGCATATCGAAAAAATCTCAAGGAAACCGTTTTCTTCTTTCCTGAACTTAAGACTGATTCAGAAGGAAATATTATTCTGACTTTCAAGATGAATGAGGCACTTACTAAATGGAGGTTGATGTCTTTCGCTCACACACTAGATTTTATGACTGGCTACGACGAGAGAGTCGTTCAGACACAAAAAAATCTGATGGTTTTTCCCAATGCGCCAAGATTTATACGCGACGGAGACATGCTGTCATTTACAGCAAAAGTATCCAATTTGTCTGATAGAACACTCCATGGAAATTCTACTTTACAGATTCTGGATGCCGTCACTATGGTTGATATAACTAAGGAACTGGTCAAAACTTCCCCCATTTTGAACTTCGATATCGAACAAGGAAGGTCTGCTGGTCTTGTTTGGGATCTGCTAATACCGGATACAAAATATCATGCGATTACTTACAGAATATCAGCTCAGGCAGGAGGGCACTCAGACGGAGAAGAAAATACCATCCCAGTTATTACAAACCGAATATTGCTCACTGAATCCATGCCAATGGCAATAAAAGGTAATGAGTCAAAAACATTTGTTTTCAAAGCTTTTGAAAACAACAGTAGTACCACAAAAAAGGACTTCAGATATACAATCGAATATACATCCAACCCGGTATGGTATGCTATTCAGGCTCTGCCTTATATGTCTGAACAAATCAATGCAGGCACTCAGGCTCTGGTGGATAAGTTTTATGCAAATGCTCTGGCTTCAAAAATTGCAAATGCGCATCCCAGGATAAAAGCTATCATTGATTTATGGCAAATAAAAGACAAAGAAGCTCTGTTAAGTAATTTATCTAAAAATCAGGATTTGAAATCAGCAATTTTAGAAGAAACACCATGGGTAAGACAAGCATTGTCAGAATCTGAGCAGAAAAGGAATATTGCTATACTATTTGATATTAATAAAATGGTGGATGAAAAACGCAATACCATTATAAAACTTCAGGAACGCCAACTTTCAAATGGGGGATTTCCCTGGTTTTCAGGAGGAAGGGATGATATTTATACGACCCAAAATATCATGGAAAATATAGGACATTTAGGATTCCTTGGTGCGTTAGAAAAAAAGGATGCAAATCTGGACAATATCATAGTAAAAGCCTTGCAATACATGGACACTGAACTAATAAGCAGATATGAAAAACTGAAAGAAAATATCAAACTTCATGGAGGAAGTATGGCGGATGATCATATTGATGAATTGTCATTACACTATCTATATGTCAGAACTTTTTTCAAAAGTGAAGTCGTCAATGAAACTGTCAAAGAAGCAAATGAATATTATTTTATGCAGGCAAAAAAATATTGGTTGAAAAGAAATCTATATTCTCAGGCTATGATAGGTTTGATATTGCACAGAAACAATGATGCAACAGTCTATGATATATTAAAATCACTAAAGGAGAGATCATTTAGAAGTGATGAGCTCGGTATGTACTGGAATGAAGGCAATGGATTTTATTGGTATCAATTGCCTATTGAAAGACATGCTTTGCTTTTGGAATTGTTTTCTGATGCTGGAGTGAATCAGGAAGATGTTGATTTATTGAAAATATGGTTGCTTAAAAACAAACAGACCAACCATTGGAAAACGACAAAATCAACTGCTGCGGCTATTTATTCACTACTATTACAGGGAGAAAAAACAGATATATCAGCATGGGTAACTGAAAGCTCAACGCCTGAAATTCGGGTAGGCAATGATGATCTGAAATCTGAATTAAACAACACGGAAGCAGGTACCGGATATGTGAAAAAAAGTTATTCGGGCGAAAACATTAGCAAGAACATGGCTACAATAAAAATAAGGAATAATAATAAATCAATTGCCTGGGGAGCTGCGTATTATCAGTATTTTGAGCAGATGGATAAGGTCACTACTTTTAAGGATACTCCATTGAAACTAAATAAAAAGTTATACAAAGTATTGAGAACAGACAAGGGTGATCTGTTGGAAGAAATCAAAGCTACTACCCTTCTTAAACCAGGAGATAAAATTAAAGTAAGAATAGAATTGTACTCAGACCGTCAGATGGAGTACGTCCATATGAAAGATATGAGGCCAAGTGGTTTAGAACCAATAAATGTGATTTCAGAGTATAAGTATCAGGGTCAATTGGGATATTATGAGACAACTAAAGATCTGGCCACCCATTTTTACTTTAATTATCTTCCCAAAGGTACTTTTGTCTTCGAGTATCCATTGATTGCCGTGCACAAAGGTGATTTTTCCGGTGGAATAACAAATATTGAATCTATGTATGCACCCGAATTTGGCAGCCATAGTGAAGGAGTCAGAGTCATTGTCAGATAATCAGGTAGCATGTATTGTCTAAAAGCGTTTGTAATACCTGATTAGAAAATAAGGTGAACTTATTTCAATTGGAATTCAGATTACTTAATAAAAGGACTCATTTCGCCTTCTATTTCTTTTCTTAAGCTGACTAATTTTTTGGCATAAGATTCGAGTTTTTGCTCTTCGTTTGTTGATGGTATCCAGATTGGAATATTGATTGGCTCTCCTACTTCATTGACAGCAACGAAGACTATAATACAATGAGTCGTTCTGGTATATTCGATATCTTTAAGGATATTTTTACTCATGACATCGACCATAATGTGCATACTTGTTTTGCCAGTATAGATCACCTTTGCATCAATTTTCACAATATCACCTATTTGGATCGGTTTATAAAATCTGATCCCTCCTACATAAACAGTCACGCAATATGACGATGACCAATTGGAAGCACATGCAAATGATACCTGATCTATCCATTTCATAACCGCCCCACCGTGCACTTTACCCCGAAATTGACATCTGTCGGCTCAGCCAAAAATTTAAATGTTAAACTATTTTCTTTCATTGTATTAAAGTATGCTTAATCAAATTGCTTTTTTAGGAAACTATAAAGATACAAATCTCCTTCATCTGTATTATCTTCATCCTTTGCGATGGTAAAATTAAAGAAATTATTTAGGTTGTATTAGATTTTGATTTCCCTTTAAGGGATTGGGTGGAAATTAAGGAATATTGGGTAGCGCCTAAATAATTACAAATTAAATATTAATATTATGAAATTACTTTTGTTTTTAATGTATTTGTCACCTGTGATAATCCAAAGTCAAGAGAACGTGGTATATGTCGGAACAAAATCAAATCAGGGCAATCAAGGCATTTATTTATTAAATTTTGAAAGAAGTACCGGTAAACTTACATTAAGAAATCAATTTATTGATGCTAAAAATCCGAGCTTTCTGGCGATATCACCTGATAAGAAAACACTATATGCCGCCGAAGAGAACAATCCCGGAAGTATAAGTGCATTATCAATTGATAAAAACACAGGCGAATTAACATACATTAATGCGGTGTCATCTGAAGGCGCAGGTCCATGTTTTGTCACTACAGACCGTACCGGAAAATGGTGTTTTGCAGGCAATTACATGAGTGGCAATATGGCTGTATTGCCTATATTGTCAGGTGGTGGTTTAGGGAAGGCTTCACAAATAATACAACATGACTCAGCATTTCCAGGGTTAAATAAAGATGGTAAGCCCCATATTCATTCAATAAATATAGCCGCAAACAACCGAGATGTGTTTGTGGTAGATTTGGGAACAGACAGAATCATGTGCTACAAATTTAATCATAAAACCGGAAAACTGGTCCCTTCTAAAACACCCCACCTAAATGCAGAACAGGGAGCTGGTCCAGGCATTTTGCTTTTCATCCTAAATCAGACTATGCTTATTGCATTATGGAAACTAATAATACTATAACAGCTTATAAATATCAGGACGGTTCGCTGATACCCTTCCAGACTATAAATACACTTCCATCCAACTTCAATGAAATTAGTTACTGTGCTGACATTCATATCTCACCTGATGGCCGATATTTATACGGGTCCAACAGGGGGCACAATAGTATTTCTATTTTTACGATAAGCCAAAAAACAGGGGAACTCTCTCTTATCGGACACCAATCAACTTTTGGAATTTATCCACGAAATTTCGCTATCGACCCATCGGGTGAATACCTCTTAGTAGCAAATCAAAAGAGCGATAATATTCAGGTTTTTAATATTGATAATAAAACAGGGCTTCTTACTTCAAACTTTCAGGAAATAAAACTATTTGGCCCGGTTTGCCTGAAATTCCTGTAAGGATTCAGCTTTATCTTAAAAGACTGTAACATTTTGTATATTATTGTTACCTTTGACATTAAATAAATTGATATGTATTCATTGATTAAAACCTTACATTCTTCTATTGCCTGGAGACTATGAAAGATTCTTCAGCCAGACTTGTGGCTTTAGAGCACCCTTTAATCAATATTATTGCCATCATATTACTAACCATTGGGTATATCAAAGCAAAAAAAGCATTGGATAATGGCAATGCAGGGAAAACTGTATTGTTATTTTATAGTATATCTTTAGTACTCTTGCTTAGCAGAATACACTGGAGTTTGTGGTTAAACATGTAGTACCAACTTATTTTTTGGAATATCTCACAAAATCAAACATAGGGAGTAAATGCCATTTTTCGCCAAAAGGATAGTCCCCATAACATAAACGCGGGCCAACACCAACTTTACACCGTTTAGATGTATTCCAAAAAATCATACCAGTTAATTCTCCAAAGTACCTGCCGGTTAATCCATATTCATTTTTATAGTTTTCATTCATAAGGGGAAACATAAATCCTTGTGCTTTTGAATAATAATCAAATTTGCCAAAAAGATTTCCTTCAAGGCTCAAACCAATATCTACACCAAATTTTTGTAATAGACTGCACTTCGAGGGCTAATAACTGGAAGGTCTATTGAACTACCAGGTAAAAGTTTATCATTAAAAAGGGCAAACTCCATTCCAAAATCTCCAATCACTTTATGTCCGCCTTGAAGATTCAAGGCAAATATCAATTTATTTTCAATACACAACATAAATGGAATGTCAAATTCAGGCGAAATCAAGCCCCCTGTACCTTTTTTAGCTAATAAGTTCATAATTGGTGTGGGTGATGACAATCCATGCAAAAATGAGAAGGAATATTTTTCGGTTTTTATCCAAGTCCATTTGAGTGCTATTGAAGGCGCAAAAAATAACCAGACCGGGTGGATCTTCAAGCTTACTTTATCAGATAAGCCATATTCTCCTTTTGAGAATAATGAGTAGTTCCACTCGCCTTTTGATAAAATGTAAGAATTTGGTGAGTAAGGCTTAAAGGTGGAATTTTCTTGACCATAAATGCGAAAAGTCAAGTTCAATATAATAATTATGATAAAACCGATTGCTTTCATTTGATTACTTTTTAAAAGTCCATAATGCTGTTACAGCTGCATGATCCGTTTCTTTCCTGAATTCCTGCCATACTTTATGTGTTCCGTTCACAAAATGTCTATTTGCAAAGAGATAATCAAGTGACCGATTCCAGTCTAAATTAGGATCTGATGAATGTGAGTAATACTTTGGCTGATCAGATTTGTATATTTCAAGAGGCAGAGATGATTCATATTTGTTATAAAACGCATTAAGCCAGTTGATCTCGGGCGTAAAATAGCTGCCTTCCTTATGCATTGGGTCATCCATATGACTGTGAAAATGTTCTCCGGGGCATGCATCAATAAGGCAATAATCTGTAATATCTGCATTAGGAGGAATTAAATTATAGTCTCCTCCTGTTACTATTGGATTTCCTGTAAAACTAAGAGAATCACAGACTGATATATATTTCAATAATTGCCTATACTTGGTATAGTCTGTAGAATATGCTGACAAGTGTGTATTTATCGCATAAAATTTCTTACCATCCGGCATAGTCACTAAACCACTCAATACAGACTCCCTCACGTAAAAAAACTTTGTTAAAGCATCTACATCGGTTCTTAATGGCAAAGGGTTCAGGGTGCCTTCTGATAAAGGCCATACAGAAAAGATAGCATTTCCTTCATCCATTTTCCCAATTCCATCACTTGGAATAAACTGACTTTTCCAATTAGTACCATAATATCCATATCCGAAATATGTACGGTCCAGGATATATTGCATTTGGTCTATATAGGCAGATCTCTTGGAGTAAAGGTCAACTTCCTGCAATAAAAGAATGTCAGGATTAATTTGATTGATACGGGCAATTAATCCATCCAGATTCGTCTCTACTTCCTTTTTATATAAGACAGTTCTATCGCCGCATGCATCCCCAAACCACAAAATATCAACTCCACAACCAAATCTAATGTTCCAGGTCATCACCAATATTGTATCTTTGGCCTGAAAAATCTGAGCATTTTCTTGATATAAGATTCACAATTCCTCATCTCAGGTATTGTATCAACTAAAGGCTCGCAAGATTCTAAAAGAAAGAAAATAATTATAATTAAACTGATAATATAATTACGATTTACTAACTTTTTCATAATAAAATAAGTTTTATATCCATAAATTGCCATTGATAGGAATCAATGTCAATTTTGTCATAATATATATATAAATCAGCCAATTATGCAATGATTCAAGTCATATTATCGTGAATTAATTTAAGAATTTAATTTGGTGTTTAAAGATTTATCTTACCCTGACTTAAGTCATATGTACATAACTCGCAAATGAATATATTTGCATGGATAAAATAACATATCCTGGATTCAATCATTATAAAATTAGCAAAATGAAAATCAACTTCAGATCAATTGCAATGACAATTGTATTTTTTAATGGTATAGGCGCACTTGCATCTGGATATTTGTTTATGAGTGACCCTTCCGGAAACAGAATTGGCCTAAACACAGGATTATTAATACATTCACCTTTTGAAGATTTTTTTTTCCCCGGCTTGATATTGTTTGTTTTGAATGGAGTCTTCAGTGGGATTACTTTTACATTGTCCATGATCAATCACGAAAAAGCGGATACTTTTATATTGATTCAAGGCATTATTCTTTCAGGTTGGATATTTATCCAGATAATTATGCTAAAAATGATGCATCCTATGCACCTGATACTGGGAGCATGCGGTATATTATTAACTTATTATGGGGTCATGAAGTTGAAAACGAAGGTTTGAATTTCACAAATAAAAAATGCTTGATATAGAATAAAATCAAGTTACTTCACAAATATAATTTCGTTTATTTTGTCACCCACCTGGATTTTATGAACCACGTCCATTCCTTCGATGACCTTTCCAAAAATTGTATAGTTTCCATCCAGATGGGGTGTTGCTGAATGAGTAATAAACCATTGGCTACTTTCTGTATCCTGTCCGGCAGATGCCATTCCTACATATCCTTCCCCATCATAACTCGATTGAGGCACTTCCGTCCTGATGGTATAAGGTGGTGAGCCATATCCATCTCCCCGAGGGCATCCGGTTTGAATAACAAAATTCGGTACTACTCTATGGAAATATAAACCGTTATAAAATTTCTTATTGATCAAACTTACAAAATTGGCAACTGAACCAGGAGCAAGTTTTTTAAACAACTTGATTCTTATTAAGCCTTGAGTTGTTTTAACCGCTGCTACACTTGAATCGCCTATGGAATGCATGAGAGTCCAGTTGATCGGGTTATTAAACGCCAATTTTTCTGGCTTAAACTCGGTATTTTCTAAAAATGCTATGCAGGACTTAAGTTCGTTAAAAGTCTCTATCTCCGCTGGAAGCTTAAGTTTTATTAGTGCTTCTTTTAAAAACCCTGTATCCTTGATCCATTCCTTCCATTGCAAGGCAGGATCATTTAGTATGCCTGAAGCAATGGCTATCTGACTAATGTCACCACTGGATATACCGGAGATAAGCAAGTTGAGTATTTCCCCTTTTATTTTTCCATATCCATTGCCGAAAGCCTTGAAGAACAGTGGGCTCTTGAGCACATTCCCTAAGCCACTCAGTGCAGCCATTTTGATCTGATTATCTTTTTCCTGTTTGTATAATTGTATCAGTATGTTATAATTGAATGGATCCTTGCTTAAGGCATCTACATAAGCTGCTTTTTCATAAATATTCGAAGATGAATTTATATTTTGTTGTATTCTTTCTGAAAAAGCAGATTTACTTTTAGTATAATATAAAGCGGTATATGCTAATACTGCTGCATTCATCTTAGATCTTACCTGCCAGGGTATGGTCAAAGTATCATATTCAGCATATAAGGGGACGTCATCTATTATTCCGTTTGTAAGTATAACATTTGCAGCAGTAGCAGCAATATGCAGATTATCATTTTTAAGATTTGATAATACTATATCCCGGATTTGTGAATACGGAAAATTGCTGAATGCACGCATAATGTTGGTTTTGACCCGATAATCACTTTCAGCAATAAAAGCTGTTTTAAGCACTGGGACAAAAAGTGTGTCTTTACTCTTGCCAAATGAAATGGCTAATGTTGACCTGATATCAGGATTGCGGATTTTATTGAATATGTCAATAAGTCGGATTTTTGACAAGATAAGGTCTATATTATCAGCTCTGGCAAGATAATGGCCAGCAATTATCTTTATTTTGGTTGGTATCGCATCTGTGTATAAAAAATCAACCATCCGTGATGTGCCTTCTTCGCATACAATTTTTCTGAGGGCCATCCTAAATATTGCCATTGCCTGACCCAATAATAACAATGAATCAGTACTCCGATAGGTTTTCACAGTGGATATTGCTCTCAGATCATCTATATTTCCGGTTTTACCCACTGCTTCTAATATACTGTAATTAAATGCATTGTCCACACCCAGCGTATCTTTACCTTTAAATGAGCTTATGAGCATCTTGCTACTTTTAGGGTCACCTGATTGGCCGATGGCATATGCTGCTGCGGCCCTAATCTGCATATTCTGATCATCTAACAAAGGATAAATGGAATCATTGGCTTCAGCATTTTTAATCGACCCTAGTACTACAACAGCATGATACCTGTACGCCGGATTTTTATGCCTTAGATATTGATACAGAGAATTAATGTCTCTTTGGTCCCCCAAATCAATAATTTTTTGGAATGTGGTATCTGTAAATTGAACATCCAAAAGTTCGGATTTATCGGAAACATCCGGAATACACGAACTGATCATTAAGGTAATGAAAATAAAAGATATTAAAAAACAACTTCTCATATGTTAAATATTTTTTTAATTCACGGGCATGTTACAATCACATTACAGATACTCATCAAAGTTTGAGTATTAAAAATTTTAACAGATTGTACAAGTGATATTAAATCACCCAAATCCGGAATGTAAAAATATACCATAAAAATGAATTTTTAAAGAAGATGCTTTCTTTTAAATGATTAAACTTGTTTCAGGCAATATATTTCACCAAATTTGTAAGGTGCGGCTGGTTTAATCAATGAGAATAAGAAGATGATTTATTTCAAATATTTATCAAACAATAAAAGACAATTAGCCCTTATGATATGATTTTGTCAATTATTACCTAAGACCATTACAATTTCACAAATTTAATGGTTTGTACTGAATTGTCCACAGCAAGCCTTATAAAATAAGAACCCGGCTGATATGAAGATGTGTCAATAAAAATCTCGTGTGGTCCCTGAGCAAGTGACTTATTGACAGGAATGTCGAGTTGTGATCCGATCGCATTAAATATACTGACATGTACATGCCTTCCAACATTGTTAAAGTTTAAGTACACGTATTCGCTGCATGGGTTAGGCGCAATATTTGCTTGAATTGCAATTTCAGTTTCTTCGACTGGAGATGGAAGTGAGCAATTTTTAATAATTGGTATTTTCTGGAAGTCATTAAACAAAAGTGATTTTACATCTAATTCAGAGGCTCCCAGCCAATCTACCAATAAGCTGGCATAAACTGATCTGAAGTCATATTGCATTGGAACACCTTCCTGAGGGGCAAGAGTTGTTGATATTTCAGGATTTTTGCCAAAAACATTTTGGTTGACACACGATCCAAATACAATCAATGGGGCTGCAGTTCCGTGATCGGTTCCTAAACTGTTATTTGATTTAATTTGTCGGCCAAATTCGGAGAATGTCATACCTACCACCCTTTCATCTAATCCTAATGCTTTGGCATCTGACATAAATGAAGCAACTGCGTCAGATACTGTCTTGAGCAGATCTGCATGTGTTCCAACGGAAGATTCTCCGATTTGGACCTGATTTGCATGGGTATCAAATCCACCCAAAGAGACAACAAATATTTTTGTTCGCAGACCTCCTGAAATGAGATTGGCAACTATTTTTAATTGATCAGCAAGTCGATTTCCATCTGGATATGTTGCTATATTTTTACCTTTTTCAAATGCCTTCAGGATGTTGTTTGCATAAGAATTGGATTGTTTTATAGTAGTTCGAATGAAATCTACTTCAGTATTATAGCACGTATTATCATTCGGGCCTGCTATCGTCTCTTCTACCAGTTTTACAGAATTTTTAGATGTGAGTGCGAAACTAAAATTGTTAACAGCACCCTGACACGTCTCAGACACTATTGAGCTTACAGTTATGGCAAATGGGTCAGGGTAGTCGATATTTGGATAGCCGGTAGGATATTCAGGATGGTTGATGTCTAAATAGCGCCCAGCCCAGCCGGAGGATAAATATGTAGTCGCATCTGAACCTGTCGTCCAAATATCAGTGGATCTAAAATGGGATCTGTTTTGATTTGGATATCCCACAGAATGTACCACGGCCATCTTGCCCTCTTTATATAAATTCGCTAATCCGCTCATTGACGGATGAATGCCTGTTACGTTTGTAAGCTTAAGTACCTCTGTCTCAGGTAACATGAGTGTCGGCCGTACTTGACTTAGTCCGGGATATTGATCTAACGGGATAATCATATTTAAGCCATCATTTCCACCATTAAGTTGTACCAATATCAGAACTCTTTCATCATCACTATTGATAAAATTAAATAGAGATGTATTTGTGATAGCCGATAATTCCATTCCGCCTAAAATTACTGGCAGAGAAATTAATGAACCTGATTGTAAAAACTGTCTTCGCTTCATTTTAAATTGCTTTTATTAAGTAAGGTAATGGTGGATTAGCTTAAATGAATTTCGGGCATTCTCATCATATAAATTATAAGAGTTCTTAGCCTTGTTACAACGGTATTTAGTTTAACAGTATCAGTTGGAGTTGCTTTATATGCATTGTAAGCTGTAGTCCATCCTGAATCAGTAGTTCCATTGGCAAGTATAGTTTTAAGAAATATTGTCTGGTTAGAAGCCAATGGCTTTGAAAATACAATCAATGCGAATTCCGAAACTACTGATTCTGCATTTGAAGGGTCAGGAAATAAATTGAGAGTTGCTAAAGCGTTGAGATTTAGTCTGTATGTACCATAAGCTATACCTACATTTGCGATAGCATCTGTATAAGATATTCTCCCCTGACGTGACACTGAATTCAGCCAAAGCCTATAATAACTTGGCACCTGATAGTATGGTTGCCAACCTGCAACTGATGGGGCGTTAAACATACCCATTTGCATTGTATTTGAAGTGGCATATAAAGAATTGAATATCTGGAGTCTCTGTACAGGATCTGCTGGGAAAACAGTCTTAAAATTCGCAAGGGAATTAACCAGAAAGTCAATTGGATTTTTGACTATAACACCTCTTACACAGGTATCGTAGAAATGATCACTTTCTAACAGCATTTTAATAGCAGGCTTTACCTCATAATTATTATCTCTCACAATTTTAGCTAATGGTATGATAATATCATTTTCAATTTCAGGCGTAATTTGAGATGAAACAAACCATCTGTACAGTTTCCTCACGACAAAAAGAGAAGCTTCTTCTTTTAAAAAAATAATGTCAATTAAGTTTTTATATTCATCAACACCAGCATTTACAATGCTGACGTTTCCAAATCTTGCTGATAATTTTTTGACGGTAGTATCGTGATCATTTGGGTAATATTGTGATTTCACAGGTATCCCACCTCTCAGATCCCTCCAACCGGTCAATACTTTTGCTATTTCCTTTATGTCTGTTTCAGTGTAAGTAGTATAGTCACCCGGCCCGGCAATGATACCTTTCCCCAAAGTAAATAATTCCAGCAATTCTCTTGCATAATTTTCATTTGGGGCTTGTTTTGTGTTTTTGTTGCCATTCAAATATGCCAGCATACCTGGTTCAACCGTCATATCTTTGGCCAGGTTTTTGAAATTTCCTAATGCATTTTGTCTGATTAAATCAATATATCTATAGGTGTATCGGGGATCAACTTCATCAGTAGTCACAAAATGATTGTGCCAGAACATCACCATTTTCTCTCTTATATTTGGCACACCTGATGCAAGAAGTTCATATGACCATGCCCTTAGTGATTGTTTTCTGTAGCCATCGACATTTTGTGAAGTGCCCTTATCCACCCAGGTCTCACCAATAGGGACATTCGGGTCAGCACTATTATTTACATTTACAGGAGGAGATGGAAGTGGAATGCTTTGAAATATAACATTTATTGTCTCATCCAGAGATTTTTTACCGTATTCATTTACGATTTCATAGCTTACACCATAAGTTGTCCTTCTGAACAAGTGAGCTGCATGAGACGTATTCCAAGTTCCTTTAAATTTGTTTAGAGATGCCATAATAATCTAAATTTACTTTTTACTTAAACTGATATTGGACATTAAATATATTATTGGGTTTAATACACCCATAAATAAATTATTAATTGCAAGTTAATGTAAATAACTTCAATATGTATTGACATACTTATAAAGAGGGAATGAATACAAAAGTACTCTGTTTTTTAAAATAAATTAAAAAATTTCATTTTATTTTAAATAATTTTGAAATTAGTAATACATCGTGAAGTCGCTAAATAATGAAAAGATTACATAAATTATTTGATGGCGTTTTAAGAATTGATGTAATTATTCCTTCAGCACACAACCTATTACTTTAGATATAAACCACCGAATTACTAAGTACAAAATCAATTGTTCATTTTTAAGGTATCAATATTATACGTTGAAAAATCAGCCTTCAATTCATCCAATACCATCTTTATTCTTACCTCATTTGTGTCCGTAATAAATATCTGTCCAAACTTTTTCTTTAATAGCAAAACCAACAATGATTTCACCCTGTCCTCGTCTAATCTGTCAAATATATCATCCAACAAAATCAAAGGCGATTTTTTGGCTGTTTGCTCAATAATTTTATACTGAGCAAGTTTTAAAGCCATAATGAATGACTTCAACTGACCTTGTGATGCATAATTTCTTAATGGTTCTTTATTCATTTTAAATATCAGATCGTCTTTATGGATGCCTTGAGTTGTCCTTGAAAGAATTTTATCCTTTGATACATTTTCAAGCATCAATGCTTCTATTGATTTAAAGTGTAATTGACTATGGTATAATAATGTGCACTTTTCCTTGTCACCTGAAATTTCCATATACATTTCCTCAAAAATAGCTTGTATTTGTTCAACTTGCTGATTTCTCTTATTAAAAATATAATTTGCAGGAGCATACATACCGGCAGTTATTGATTCAAGCAATAAAGGGTCAAAAGACTTATTTTCAGCAAAAGTCTTTAATAAAGAATTCCGCTGTTTCAACAAGTGAGTATATCGCAACAGTGATTCCAGATATTGTTTGTCAGTCTGAACTATAGTATTATTAAGAAAATTGCGTCTTTCTTCACTACCATCAAGCAATAAATGAACATCATCCGGTGATATAATGACGCATAAAAACTGGCCTATGTGATCTGAAATTCTTTCAATCTTTTTTCCTAATACTTCAATTTCCTTTTTTAAGCCGGATTTGTATTTGACAACTACGTCCTTTGGTTCTTCAAAATCGATAAAATTTCCTGATACTCTGAAAAACTGCATTCCATGCTTTGTAACATACCTGTCGCCTGTTGCAAAATAGCCTTTACCAAAGCAGAGATAATAAATACCTTCTAAAATATTTGTTTTCCCCATACCATTCTTACCCACTATCGCATTTATGGCAGGATGAAAACGAAAGGACCCAGTTTCGTAGTTTCTAAAGTTGGTGAGTTTTAGGTTAGATAGGTACAAATTATATTTTATGAAGGATAGCTAAATAATGGCGCTAATATACTATAACAGATTCGATTATAGTTTGTAAAAGCGGCGATCCCTTTTAAAAGTAATTCAAATTTCATAAAATCATGTTTATTAGTTATTATCCTTTGATAAGTGTCTATCAAAAATGCATTAATATTCAAAGT
The DNA here is from genome assembly GCA_016722285.1 of Saprospiraceae bacterium. Taxonomy (GTDB): domain Bacteria; phylum Bacteroidota; class Bacteroidia; order Chitinophagales; family Saprospiraceae; genus OLB9. Next base: position 120,767 of record JADKGI010000007.1, on the reverse strand, counting down.
TTAATAAATGCTTTTCAAATATGTCATTTAAATTATTTCTGAAAGTTATATTTATATTTGTATTTGATTTTTGTTTTTTTTTATATATAAAATAATATTCGATTGGTTTATACCACAAAGCAAACGAAGTTTGCAGCCATGTTTTTACTATATTTAATGACATCTTTATTGACTGCAATTTTGTGTCAATCAGACGCTGTTAAAGTGTACATAAGCAGATGCGAAAGTATTAGGTCAGACATAAAAATAAATAAAATACATATTGACAAAATTAATAATGTCTGGCTTGCTTCATCAGATGGTGTAATAAAACTGGATAGTTTCGGTGTTTTACTAAATCACTTCTATGAAAATTTTAATTTTATTGATATCGTTTCAGACAAGAAAGATAATATATGGGCCACCACTGAAGATGCAATTTATCATCTGAATGATGGTAAAAATTTCCCCATATCTGACAATAATGTTAAAATATCATGTATAACCTATTTAAATGGAAGCATATGGGCTGGTACAAATTCAGGATTACTCCAATTTAATATATTATCTTCTAAATTTAATGTATTCAGTTCAAAAAACTCAAAACTAGAAAGCAACACAATAAATTTTGTTAGTACAGACAGACATAATATTCTATGGGTAGGAACAGAAAAAGGTTATCTCAGAATTGACGGGAATAAATGGGAGATACAGGATAAAAAATATCAGATGATTGCTACTAGTGAAAATGTAGAAGGGCAATGGATCATTTCAAATGAGGATATGTTTCTTATCAACCAATTCAACAGGTTATTTCCGGTAAATCTTAAAAATAATCAATTCAAGGGTAAAATAAATAACTTTGTTATAGATTCTAAAGGCAAGATTTATATTGCATCTGAGTCGCTCACTGCATATGATCCTTATTCCGAAAAAGTTGAAAATTATTCTACAGATGCTTCCATATTAAGTAAAGCAGCATTGAGTCTGGCTTGTGATAAAAATGATAATATCTGGATAGGAACGGATGGTACAGGATTATACAAACTTGCGTTTAATAATTCATTTGCTGAAGTCTTTAGGGCGACATGTCTTATCATTTCACCGGTCAGTTGTACTGGAGAAAAAAACGGGGCAGTAAAAGTAAGTGTATCGGGAGGGAAACCTCCTTATACTTATCGCTGGAATGAAGAGAGCAAAACAAATCAAATAATGGGATTATCATCAGGAAGATATGAAGTAATTGTTACTGATGCTGATTACAATGTGTGTAGAGCTGCAGTTATACTTTCTGAGCCTAAACCAATTAATATTAATTTAAAAGAAAATATTAGGATTACAAATCCTGATAAGCCAGACGGAAGGTTGACAATTTTAGTGGGGGGTGGAAATGGAAGCTATACATATAGCTGGTCTAATGGCCGGACTACTCAAAATTTAACTGGCTTGAACGCTGGAGTTTATTCGGTAAGTATAAGTGACAAAAATGGGTGTACCTCAAACGACACTTATATCGTAAAGAGAGAGAAATATATTCCAGACCCGGAAATTTCAAAAGTATCTATAGGGCAGAAACTAAGAATTAATGAATTAAATTTTGCCGCAGACAGCTCTAATATTACAAGTGAAAATTTTGAAATTCTAGATGAAGTGTATGATTTTTTGAAATTAAATATAAATGTCAGAGTAGAAATAGGTGGGCATACTAACACAATTCCATCTAATGAGTACTGTGATCAGCTCTCATCACTGAGGGCCAGAAAAGTGTCAGAGTATCTGGTCATAAGGGGAATAGATGTACGCAGGATCTCCTATAAGGGATATGGAAAGAGGGAGCCATTAACTGACAGCACATCATTACAAGGCCGTCAGAAAAATCAGCGCGTCGAAATTAAAATACTTGAACTCTAACTATAGTTTTGCTTTAAACATATTCTTACTTTTATTAATAATTGAGCCTGATTCCGATATGCATTTTGCAATAAGCTCTGCTTTTTTGGCATTATGATAATATTTCTTTCTGTCAATTACCTACAGTACAGCGTAAATTAATAAGAATACTACACCAAATCTTGGAGCATTCGCAATTTGTGGCGAAATAGGATCTGATATCAAAGATTGTATAATCTAAATAATACTAATAAAATCACTTCATGTTTATTATTTTAACTAAATAAGCCCGAAACAATGAAATAAATATTAATTTTAATCATTACCCCTATTATTTATGGGGTAATACTTAGTATAAATACAATAATTCTGATTATACCCCCATAATATTTATAGTTTTTGTTAAAATAGTATGAAATATTTACACCAATACCCGCCACATTGTATTGGCATCTAATTATCTGATTATTAAGATTATATAAGTCTGGTAGGACAGTTTAAAACCACACAGGGAAAGAAATTAAGATTTTGACTGGCACTATTTGACCTTACTTTTGTGATGTTTTTATTTAATAACTTACAAACAAAAATATATGAAGAAGGTAGAAGCCATCATAAGATCTTCAAAATTCGAAGCAGTAAAAAATGATCTTAGCAAAATCGGGATTAATTTTTTTACATTTTTTGAGGTCAAGGGTTATGGCAGACAATTAGCCGAGCATGTAGTATATCGTGGTGCTGAATATGATATAGGATACATCGCAAGACTCAAAATTGAACTAATAGTCGAAGACCAGAATGTGAAAAGAATTTCGGATACTATAAGACACGCAGCCCAAACCGGCGAAATCGGCGATGGTAAAATTATTATTTCAGCCATAGAAGAAATAGTTTCGATCCGTACAGGTAGTATAAATGAATCCGCACTTTAATTAATTAAACATCAAATTAAAAGAATAAATCATGACAGAAATACCTTTTGTAACAAATAATTTATGGGTACTCATCGCAGCGATGATGGTATTCATTATGCACTTAGGATTTGCAACACTTGAGGCAGGATTGGTGCAACAAAAAAACACAGTAAATATATTATTTAAGAATGTAATGATTCTTTGTATTGGATTACTTACTTATTATGCTGTGGGCTTCAATCTGATGTATCCCGGTTCAGATTATACAGGTGGCTTTTTGGGATTTTCGGGATTTGGACTTACTTTACCTGAAGGTGTAGCTGGTTTACAGGACTATGCCGATGGCAAGTATTCATACTATACAGACTTTATTTTTCAGGCCATGTTTGCAGCTACTTGTGCAAGCATTGTCTCAGGAGCAGTTGCAGAAAGAATCAAATTAATGCCATTCCTGCTATTTGTAACCCTATTTGTAATGATCTGTTATCCTGTGACAGGTATGTGGAAATGGGGCGGTGGGTGGCTAAATACCCTTGGTTTTGTTGATTTTGCCGGATCCACACTTGTTCACAGTGTGGGAGGATGGGGAGCATTGGCTGCTATTATTCTTTTGGGAGCACGAAAAGGAAAATATACTGAAAAAGGAGTTAGGCCAATACCAGGACATAACATGCCCCTGGCTACCATCGGAGCATTTTTATTATGGTTCGGTTGGTTTGGGTTTAACGGCGGATCAGTTCTATCTGCTGACCCGGGAGCCGTTTCATTGGTTTTTGTAACCACATGCCTTGGAGCTGCGGCAGGTGCATTGACTACTTTTGTGGTATCTTATCTGAAGTTCAAATCTCTGGATCATTCCATGGTACTAAACGGTTTGTTAGGTGGACTGGTAGGAATAACTGCTGGTGCTGATGGATTCACCCCGGGTTCAGCTATCATAGTTGGGGCTATTGCCGGTGCTATTATTCCATTTTCAGTGGTATTTTTTGACAAATTGAAATTGGACGATCCAGTAGGAGCCACTTCAGTACATTTAGCTTGTGGCGTTTGGGGTACATTGGCAGTAGGAATATTTGGCACCGGAAAATTAATCCCTCAACTCATAGGTGTAGTTGCTATTGGTGCCTTCACTTTTATATTTGCATATGTGGTACTTTTAATCATCAAAAAGACAGTAGGGCTTAGAGTAAGTGAAGAGATGGAAATTAAAGGGCTTGATCTCACAGAACATGAAATGAGCGCATACCAAAATATCGAACGAGGTAATTATGCACTAATGGTATCAGAATAGTTAATAAAAAAATACCCTCAAAAAGTGGAGTTTCTGAGGGCAATTAAGCACCAAGAAACCTTGTAATGCTCTAATGTAACTGCAAAACTAATCACTTGCAGATTGATTTACAAGGTTTCTTTGGTTAAAATTTATACAATTTTTCACTAATAAAATCTAAACCAATGAAAAACATTTTAACACTTGTATTTACAATGACCTGTCTGATTAGTTTTGGACAAATTAAGCTTGATTCTTTTTTTTCAATTTCCGGTTCTGTCGATACATACTTAAGAGCCAATTTAAACAGCACAAATGATGCTACAAATGGAGGAACACTGGCACCATATACTTCTTTTGCAAATTTACCTGGATTTTCAGTAGGTATGTTTAACTTAATAGGAAAATATGAAACAGAAAAATCCGGATTTGTAGCTGATCTGGTCTTCGGTCCACGTGGAAAGGATGCTGTTTTTAACTCTCAAGGATCTCTGAATATAGTTAATCAGGCTTATGCTTATTATAAGCCAACTGAAAAGATGACACTTACTCTTGGAAAGTTCAACACTTTTGTAGGATATGAAGTAATATCGCCAGTCTTGAATTACCATTATTCTACATCTCATATGTTTTCTTACGGCCCATTTAATCATGCAGGTGCTAAAATAAACTATGATCTGGGTGGCGGTTTTGGAGCCATGGCTGGAGTATTTAACCCTACAGACTATACAGATTTTAATCCCAATGGCAATTATTTTTTCGGTGGCCAATTATCTTATGCCTTCGAAAAAGGGTCGGTTTATGTGAATGCTCTTGCTGACAAAGGGTTTTTGCAGTTGGATTTGACTTCCTCTTTTGCCGTGTCAGATGTCTTCAATGTGGGCATTAATGCCACAAATGCAACTGATAATTTTTATGGTACAGCTTTATATTTGAGTTATGCAACCTCTGATAATGTATCTTTCGGTATCAGGTCTGAGTACTTTAAGGATAACGGTATTGGAATATTTGATACTGAAGAACCAGCTACTGTAGGTAATGATGTCATGGATTTTACTATCTCAGCCAATATTAAATTGGGTAACCTTAGAATCATTCCTGAAATCAGAACAGATATGTTTTCGCGTGATCTGGTCATTCCTGATTTATCCAAAGCTGGCAGATCTGACCACTTATCATCATTGCTAATTGCTGCTGTCTATAGTTTTTAAGGTCGTTTAGTGTTAGTTTAAGTATGATCAATTTAAAGTAAAAATTACTTTTACTTAGTTATCCGAAAGTTTGAGAAGTTCTCTCTAGCTTTCGGATTTTTTTTAATATTCATCTGCATTTGAGAAAAAGTCAAACTAACTTTCCAATTTGGCACTCTTGGTTCGCCACATAAAATAAAATCCAATAACAAAAAGCAAAGCCAAAGCAAGAACTGAATATCTCATATTATTTGTCAGATTATCTACCAATCCGAAAATAAATGTACCTCCCACAATTGCTGACTTATATACCACATCATAAAAACTAAAATAAGATGTAGTGTCATGGTCTTTTCTGGTATCAGCATTGAATAACTCGCTCTGGACATGGATTGGATGCCTCCCATTACCAGACCTACAAAACCAGCAATAATGTAAAACGTCACCTTATCATATGTGAAATATGCAGCTATACAAATTATTATCCAAATCAATATCATAGTGAGAATTGATAATTTATTACCTTTCTGATTCCCCAAAGCTGAAAAAAAATAGGCACCTCCTATAGCTACAATTTGAAGTATTAAAACCAATAAAACTAATTCTCCTGTGCCAAAGCCCAATTCTTTTTTTGCAAATATTGTTGCCAGATATATAACCGTTTGTACTCCGGCGCTATAGAAGAAGAAGGCAGTTAAGAAATTTTTAATATCAGGCATTTTTCTAACACGTCTGAAAGCACCGACTATTTCCTTATAGCCATTTTTGATCATGCTGATTTTGAATAAATTCTTTTTGTCCGGCGGCATATATTTGAAAGTATATTGTGCAAAGCCCAACCACCAAACCCCAACAAGTAAAAATCCAATTCTTGCTCCTAATTGACCATCTTCAAGACCAAACCAAGATGGGTTTAGTATCATCATTAATATGAAAATTAATAAAATCACGCTACCTATATAGCCAAATGTGTATCCTCTTGCACTTACTCTGTTATAATTATCCTCGGTAACTATAAGAGGAAGATAAGAGTCATAAAATACAAGACTTCCTGCAAATCCTATAGTTGCTAATATAAATGCCGAAGTGCCGAGCCACAGCTGAGGTGCCCCTTTAAAAAAGAACAACATGGTACATGCAAGTGAGCCAATCAATGTAAAGGCCTTGAGGAAAAACTTCCGTCTTCCGCTAAAATCTGCTATTCCTGAGAGAAGTGGCGATAAAGCTGCAATAATAATATATGAAAACGAAACGGCAAAAGAGTAAAGCGAGCTGTTTGAAAAATTTAACGATCCGAGACTAATTTCCTTAGGTGTGTACTCTTCAAAGTATCCCGGAAAAATAGCAGTTGAGATCACCAGAGCATATGCAGAATTTGCCCAGTCAAATATAGCCCAGGCATTTATAGTCTTTCGATTATTGAGTTCTATGGTGGTCATGTTTTGATTTTGAAACACTAATGTATGCACATTCTTTATTTTGTTAAAGAATATACTAATAAAACATTAATATTATCTTTATCCGATAATTAATTCTCTTAATGAATATTATCATTTTATCCCGAAATGCCTCGCTATACAGCACACAAAGTATTGTTGAAGCAGCGCGTAGAAGAAATCATTATGTCAGAGTGATTGATCATATGGCATGTGACCTTATGATTGAGTCAGGGAAGTCAAAGATATTTTTCAATAATCAACCAATAGGAAATATTGATGCTGTCATACCAAGAATAGGAAGTACAGCTACATCATACGGAGCCGCAGTGATTAGACAGTTTGAAAGTCAGGGTGTTTTTTCAACCTTGCACGCTGAGCCATTATTGAAAGCAAGGGACAAGTTAAGTTGCCTGCAAATACTTGGAAGTCATGGTATCGGAGTACCAAAGACAGTATATGTTAGCAATCCCTATACGATTCCCTTTTTATTAGAACAAATGTCACCCTACCCCATCATAATTAAGTTAGTTACTGGTACTCAAGGCATGGGTGTGATTCTGGCAGAAAATAAAACAAATGCCGAATCTATACTTGAGGCTTTCCACACAACAAAAGAAAAAGTAATACTTCAAAAATTTATAAAAGAAGCAAACGGGGCTGATGTCAGGGTTTTTATAGTTGATGATAAAATTGTTGGGGCAATGAAGCGTCAGGCCAAGTCCGGTGATTTCAGATCCAATCTGCACAGGGGGGGAACATCAGAATTAATAAAGCTTTCTTCACAGGAGGAAGAGACGGCTTTAAAATCCGCTCAAATTCTTGGTTTAAAAATAGCGGGGGTCGATATGCTAAAGACTCATTCAGGACCTATGGTACTCGAAGTGAATGCATCGCCTGGCCTGGAAGGGATAGAAGGTACAACCGGTATTGATATAGCTGGTAAGATTATTCAGTTTGTTGAAAAAAACCGAAAGTAAAATGACATCAAATCTTTTTGAACCCAAGCTAAATAATATCAAAGAGTTAATCATTGATAATGAAATAATTACACCTGGAAAACTTCATACAATCAGAATGAATGCAGGCAAATTACCATCTGATAATCGAATTAATGTATTTGCACATGTAATGCACACAGGAATACACGGCCCATCTTTACTCATTTTAGGCGGGTTGCATGGTAACGAGATTAATGGAATTGAAATCATAAGACGCAGCCTGGAAGATGGTTTATATAATTCTGTCACGAGTGGCACTGTGATAATAGTTCCTTTACTAAATGTTTTTGGTTTCATCAATTTTAGCCGGGACGTTACTGATGGGAAGGATGTTAACAGATCATTTCCGGGGCACTTAAATGGATCACTTGCCTCAAGAGTAGCGAGAATCATTACCAAAAAAATACTACCCTTTGTGGATATAGCGATCGACTTTCACACAGGGGGTGATGCTCGATACAACTATCCGCAAATACGTTTTAATAAAAATGACAAAGTAGCAAAGCAGCTAGCATTTGAGTGCGGTGTAAAATTTATTATAGAACAGCCATTAATTGCCCATTCATTCCGTAAAGCTGCTTTTGACATGAAGGTACCTGCTATAGTTTATGAAGGAGGTGAATCAATACGATTGGATAAAATGGCTATTACAAATGGTATAATCGCAATCAAAAATATTCTTATCAGCTTGCAGATGATAGAGGATAAACCCCAGCATATCAGTTCTGATAAATGGATAATTCACAAGCAAAACTGGGTTAGAGCATCAACTCCCGGAATCTTTATATGGAAGAAAAAATCCGGAGATTTTATCAGGAAAGGTGAAAAACTAGGAGAAATAAAAGATCCTTACGGAACAAAGAGTGCTGATATCTTTTCAACATATTCCGGTCATATTATTGGACATAACAATGCAAGCGTTGTATCCCTGGGAGATGCATTATTTCACATTGGATATGATTATAGCCCGGCAGAATAACAGAGCTATACTATCCGTTGAATTGGCCTGGTCAGACATGTTGGCCCTCCGCCACCTTTCAGGCTAATTTCATTCCCTTCATAAACTAAAACTTCAAATCCTTCTGATTCAAGCTTTGATTTGGTTTTGGGATTGCCGTCCACCATGACGCAGGTACGAGGGGCCAATGCAAGTACATTACATCCCATCGAATCGAACTCATCATCCGGAACATCTATGAGAAGAAAATCATTATTTAAAAGGTAATTTCTAAAATCTATCGGCATCAAAGGAGAATAAACGACAGCTACATTTTTGTCTATTGGACTTAAAATTGACATTAAGTGAAAAACATCCTTTTGCCCCTTGTAATGGGGCATACTAACAGTGATCACTTCAACACCTAAGGGAGTAATCAGTTCTGTAAGTTGCCGGATACCTTCTTTATTAGTCCTGTAGGTAAGTCCAACAGCCAAAATATGTTCTCCTAACCATGCAACATCTCCACCTTCGACAGAGCCTGGTGATGTAATCTCACCTAATATTTTGATGTCATTATCTTCCAACGCTTTTCTTAATGCAGATGGCTCTTTTTTCCGCTCTTCTTTACCCATGTTACAAAGTAACATTCCTGCATTAGTAGCTATTGCTGCGTCTCTGCAATAAATAGAATCCATATTGACAGATCGGTCAAATGGCAAATAAGTCACTGATGAAATAGTAGATTTAATGATGGCTTCAAAATATTGATACTCTTTTAAAGCATGATCCATATAAGGCATTGCCAAATAATTTAGCTTTTTCCAATTTTCAGAAACATGGGTCTCATTAAAAAATGCATCATTCACAGATTTTAATAAAAGTGAATGGATCTTTCCGTATTCAGAATGACATGTTAAAGCCATAATTGTGATGCAATTAGAAAATTATCCAATATGGTTTCGAATTTCCATCCATACATAGATCGGAATGCCAGCCATTAGCATAAGGAACCCCCAATAAACAGTATCCTCTCCGGCACCTGCAACAGCCCAAAGAGAATATAAAAAGGATGAAAGTGCCAGTAAAGCAGATGGAATCCAATATTGATTATAATTACTGTTTTTAATTTTTATTATCAAATAAGATGCTGCGGAAAAAAGGTAGGGAACTAATACTGTAAAGGTGGATAATAATATCAAAAACTTGAATTGGGTTACCAGGCCTTTAGAATAATTCATCATCATTATAACAGAGGCTATACAACTTCCTATAACAATCCCTGCACCCGGCACGCCATTTTTGTTGTGCTTAGAAAATATGGATGGGAAAAGTCCGTCTTTAGAAAGCGCATCTCCTACCTGCCCCTGAATGAGAATAAAGCCATTTAATGCACCAAAAGCTGCAATGGCTACGCCTGCTCCAATCCAGTATTCTGAGCCTGAGCCAAACATGATAAGCGCGGCATCTGCGAAAGGCGTTGGTGATGATGCGAGCTGTTTTGCAGAAATCAAGCCCATAATGCTGACGCTGCTGATAATATAAATAATAGTTGTGATTGTAGTCCCAATCATGGTAGCCCGTGAAATATTTACTTCAGGATTTTCCATACTTGTTGAAGGTATTGTAGCACATTCGATACCTTGAAATGCAAAAAAAGTCAAAGTAGCAGTAGCGGTAATGGCTCGAAATTGGACATACCACTAATATTAAATGGTATAAAATTATTAAAATCCATGAAAAATAATCCAGCGACACTTACGACAACTAAAGGGATAAGCTTCAGTAATGTCGTAAATAGTTGCATTCTACCGGAAGCGGAAATCCCTCTTGTATTGATCCAGGTAAGAAAACATATAGCAAACAGGCCAGTGGATACCGCTAAAATGTTATTTGTGGCAAATAACGGGAAAAATGTACTCATCGCACTCACGAAGGCAACAGCAAGTGCCGCATTAGTACACCATGTAGATACAAGGTAGCCCCCACCCCACCAGATATCCGGAAAATACTCCCATGGCTGTTTTTGAATAGGCATATGGTCCACCGTCAGCATCAGGAACCAATTTGCTCAGATTACTGAATATCTTAGCTAATAAGAATGCACCAATTGCTGAAAAAATCCAACCTAGAATACTAATGCCTCCGAATGTCGCTAATTGTGCCGGCATCAGGAAAACGCCTGAACCAATCATATTCCCAACGACAAGTGATGTGCCCGTCCATAGACCCAATTTGTTATTATTACTTAAAGAAGTATTCATACTTAAAAGTTATTGAAGCTAAGATTGAAAAGGTTTTAAAATTACAATTCATCAAAGATATAAAATATTCTGAACCACAATAAAAAATTTATTTTTTGCGAATTGAGATAAAAACTCTTAGAAAATATATGTGGAAAACTGAAGAAAAAAATGTTTATAAGTTTAAGTTTGCAAACAGAATTTATTTGCACAAACGATTGCAATCCAGTATTTCGTATAGGTTACTATTTTGTTATTTCAGACCTTAATTTACTATTGGGAAGACCCCGATTTGTATTTCAACCGGATCAAAAAAATGAAAGAAGTATAAGATATTTATTGAGTAATATCCCGTAGTTGAACAAGGTATATTGTATTTCTTATTCTTTTGATAATTGTAATTTCATACTCTTCAATTTTAATGATATCATTTGGGTTAGGTATTCTTCCGAATTTATAAATCAAAACGCCTGCAAGCGTACTCGCATCCCCAACTTTTTCAATTGAATATGGAAGGTGATCATTGATATCATCTATGGAGCCGGTGGCAATTACCTGATATATTTTATCGCTTATTTTCTTAACCAATGGAACTTCATTATCATACTCATCCTGAATTTCACCCACCAGTTCTTCAATGATATCCTCAATGGTCACTATTCCATCCAGGCCGCCGAATTCATCCACAACCATTGCCATCTGAATATGCTTTTTCTGAAACTCCTTCAGAAGACTTCCTATTTTCCTGCTTTCTGATGTTACCAGCAATGGTCGGACAATGTGTTTAATATTGTAATCGCTTTTCTTGTTTAAAATTCGCAAAAGGTCTTTTAAGTAGATTAGCCCAATAATATTATCAATATTCTTTTCATAACATGGAATTCTTGAATATCCTTCATCAAGTAACTTATCTAATATATTTTTATTAAAGGTATCTACATTTATTGCAACAACTTTGTTTCGGGGTACCATAATTTGCTTGACATTCATATCAGCAAAATCAAATGCATTTCTAATTATTTCATAATCTGTATTTATAATATTACCTCCTTCTTTACTTTGCTTTATCAAGTATTTTAACTCATCGGAACTATGTATTTCGGCCCCGTGGACACCATAAATTCCCAATAACTTTAAAATAAAATTAGCAAATCCGTTTAATACCCAAATAAATGGTCTGAATACAAAATAAAATAAATTTAAAGGATAGGCAATAAGAAGAGTCGTAGTTTCAGGTTTTTGAATGGCTATGGATTTTGGAGCTAATTCGCCAAAAACAATATGCAAAACAGTAATAATGAAAAAAGCTATGGGCAATGCTATTTTATGGGCCAGAGTATCAGAAAGTTCAAGCCCTGTAATAGCAACTAATTGGATTAGAATTTTTGAAACTACAGGCTCTCCAACCCAACCCAACCCTAGACTTGCCAAAGTAATACCCAGCTGAGTAGCTGCCAGATATCCGTCAAGATGGTTCAGAATATGTGTAGAAAGAATTGCTGACTTATATCCTTCATCTGCTTTCATTTTGATTTGAGAAGCCCTCACTTTAACAATAGCAAACTCAGCAGCTACAAAAAAACCATTCAATAACACCAAAGTTATTGTTATCAATATATCTGTAGCCATTGTGCTATTTTTGCACAAAGATAAAAATTAGTTCCGTTTCCTGAATGACAGTCTTAGGTTTGCCTTATTAGAGGTAATTCAATTGGCCAGAAATAATTTTTAATTATAAAAGTTTCTGGGATAAATTTATATAGTATTAACGTTTCTTTTCAACTTGAATCCAAATTTTAAAATTTGGTGTAACATTTTAACTACTTATTCCTTTGGCTTGATACAAAAGAAACACTTATCTAAAGCGGGCCAGGCTTCTTAATTTGATTGATTTCTTCGTAACTTTAGGTAATTATTCAATTACTGATGCTGGTTCAGAATGATAGATATTTGTTCAACTGTGTTTTTTGTTGCATCGCCTTTTTCCTGCAGTTTTCCAAATGCAGCAGCACCAGCAAAACTGATGGTATCTTTTGGAGACTTATTTGTCAAAATACTGTAGATAAGGCCTGCCATAAAACAATCTCCACTACCTACTTTGTCAACAACACTCTTTGTCTGGAAAATTGGAGAGACCGATTGTCCTTTTAAAGTATCCAGAGCCGCATAATATAGAATATTATTTTCATTACCATCAAAACGAAATGTATTGGCAACATATTTACATTCAGGAAATTTTTCAATAATATTGGTGGCTGTAAGTCTTGCATTTGCTAAATAGTTTTCCTGGATTCCCTCTTCATGAATATTGGGATTAACAGGTATCCCCAATAATGAGTTGGCTGACCAAATGTTTCCCATGACAACATTACAATATTGGACGAGACCTGTCATAATTTCAATTGGTTCCTTCCCATATTTCCACAATAATGTCCTGTGATTCAAATCTACCGAAATCGTAATTTTTTTTGCAGCTGCAGCCTGAAGGGCCTCTTTGCATAGTGCAGCAGCCGATTCACTAACAGCAGGAGCTATAGCACTAAAATGAAACCATGAAACATCATCTAAAATAGAATCCCAATCTACGACTCCAGTACTTAAAGTAGAAAAGGAAGAGTATTTTCTGTCAAATACATTTTCGGAACTTTTCATATCAGCTCCTTCTTTCAAATAATATAATCCAATTCGTTCTCCTGAATAAGTTATAGGAGAAGTATCAATCTTTTTCTGAATTAAATATTCCGTGATATCTTTTGATATTATATTATCGGGCAATGCCGTATAGTATTTTACCGGGATTCCCCATGTCGCAAGAGCAGTGGCAACATTTAATTCAGCTCCGCCAACAAATACCGGCATGGTATTACTGCGGAGCCACTCCCCGGCATTGGCAGGTGGCAACCTCAACAGCAATTCTCCAAAACATAATACTTTACTCATAAATTTAATTTTCAGACTTTTCAAAAGCTATTGAAATAACTAGACCGTGCAATAATCAATTATACTCTGAAATAAAATAATTCAATGAAAAAAATCAATTTAAGTAGCTTTAAATCATTTTATTGTAGCCACAGCCACCTGATCCATATCTGTAAATTCTTTATTCTCTCCAGCCATTCCCCAAATAAAACCATAGTTTGATGTGCCAACCCCAAAATGCATACTCCATGGTGGTGATATAGCTGCTTCATTATCGGCTATAACAATATGCCTGGTCTGTTGTGGTTGACCCATAAAATGCATAACTCTGTGTGACTCGTGCAAATCAAAATAGAAATAAGCTTCCATTCTTCTGGTGTGAGTATGAGGTGGCACAGAATTCCAAACATTTCCATCTTCAAGTGTTGTCAACCCCATTACAAGCTGACAACTTTGAATTCCATCATTATGAATATATTTATAAATAATTCTTTTATTTGAAGTAGATATGTCACCAAGTTTTACTGGTGCGGCTTCTTCTTTTGTCATTTTTTGATTTGGGTAGATATGGTGCGCTGGTGCAGATAATATATAATATTTTGCAGTATCTTTATCAGTATTGCTATTAAAAAGGACTTCTTTTGTCCCTTTCCCAAGATATAAGCATTCGAGTTTGTTCAACTCATAACTAATACCGTCAGCAACAACTTTACCGGTTCCACCTACATTAATAATTCCCATTTCTCTCCTTTCCAGAAAGAAATTGGATTTCAATTCGTTTTCTATGGGCAACCCGATACTATCTTTTTGTGGCACTGCCCCACCTATAATTAAACGATCATAATGAGAATAAACAAGCTTTAATTTGCCTCGCAGCATTAAGTCTTGCACTAAAAAATTATCTCTGAGTTGCCGGGTATCCATTGTTGCAGTCTCCAAGGGGCTGTTTTGAAATCTTATTTCCATTATTCTGTTTTTTTTTCTTTTTATTAAACAATATTATCTGCCCATCCAACCGCCATCTACCGTAAGTATAGTGCCATGAACATATGATGATGCGGAGGAAGAAAGATAAACTACAGCTCCCTTAAAATCTTCGATACTCCCCCATCTATTAGCCGGTATTCTGGATAGAATTGACTCACTCCGTTCCGGATCATTGCGCAATGCTGTTGTATTATCAGTTGCAATATATCCCGGGGCTATTCCATTCACGTTAATACCCTTTGAAGCCCACTCATTGGCAAATGCTTTTACCAGACTGGCTATGGCTCCTTTGCTGGCAGCATATCCAGGCACATTAATACCTCCCTGAAAACTTAGCAATGAACAAGTAAAAATGATTTTCCCGCTTCCTCTCTGCAACATATGTTTACCTATTTCACGAGCGATGATAAAAGGCGCATTTAAATTTATATTGAGAACATTATCCCAGTATTCATCGGGGTGTTCTGCGGCAGGTGCCCTCATGATGGTACCTGCATTGTTTATTAAGATATCGATTGATTTGTTTTCTTTCATTACGTTTTCCAAAAATTCGTAAATACTCACCCGTTTGGAAAAATCTGACTGATAAGCTGTAAATTTCTTACCCAGATTATTTACTTCTTTCTCAATGTCACTGCCAGTCAAGGCAAGTGAAGCTGAAACGCCAATGATATCAGCACCTGCTTCTGCGAGGCCAAGAGCCATTGCCTTGCCAATACCTTTATTGCATCCAGTTACCAGGGCAGTTTTTCCTTCTAAATTGAATTGTTCAAGAATCATTATGTCTCACTTTTTAACACAGAGTTTATATTTCCTTACTTCTCATAATGATTAGTAAAAATCATTTTATGCAACGAGAACCATATTTATTAACTAAGTCAACTTGTAAATGTTTTGGTATAATAAATAAATTAAAAAAAATGAAGTATAAAATACCCACTAATTTTTCAAAATATTATAAATGTTGATTTTGATACAGAAAAATTCACATAATCAAACACTAAAATATAATCAAAATAAGGATCGTTGAAATGAAGAATTTCAAAATTCTTTTAATACTCTATGATAAGTTTTTAAGTAAAGCATTCGAATTATTTTATGACAGATATCTAAATACTTTTCTGAATTTATATTCCAGTTAACTAAAAGCAAGTCCTCCGTTAATTTCAATATTATTTCCAGTCCTAAATGATGAATCTGAAAGAGCAAAATAACTTACTAAGTTGGCTATTCCATCAGCAGTACCTTTCCTCTCTTAAAAGGCATCATCCCAGTATCTAAAATGGCTTGAGCCGCTTCTAATCTTTAAAACTGCGCCATTTAATCGTTTACAAATTGTTAATTCCAGTTCAAAATCTTTTTAAAATCGTATGCCTCTGGATTGGATAGATATTTTTTTGCTTGTTCATAATCATCCTCTTTAATATAGAACAGGTTATTAATGAACAATTGTGCCATATCTGAATTGATGTCAACAAGTCTTGGTGGAATCTTTCCATTTTCATCTTCAAAATCTTTTAAAAATAACGGAGAGATATCACCTTTTGAGTCTGCGCTTACTATACAACCAGAAATTCCCTGATCATATAACTTTTTAACCCCAATGCCCAACAACGTACACAAAGTTAAATCAAACGCTATTGGATTGCAACATCTTAATTCATAGCCCAGTTCTACAGGTCGCGATTTAACCATTAGCCCTATTTCCTTTAATTTAACTTGCAATAAGTAATTGAATATATGTGACTTACTTACGGTACCTAATTCAGGATGTCCATGGTCATCATACGTGAAATTAATACCAGAATTTATTATTTCATCTTCGTCCATAAAATGAAAAACACCTTCACTTACCATTGCTACACCATATTCTATACCTTTAATCTTACATTTTACAATAGAAGAAACGATCATGTTTGTTATCTTCTCAAATGTGATTTTGGTTTTATCAAACATTTCCGGAATTATCATCATTTGAAAATGACAAGCCGAAGCAATTCCGAAAGCCAAATGACCAGCTGATCGTCCCATCGCTGACATTACAAACCAATTTTCACTTGTTCTGGCATCTTCATACACCGTATTCCCTATACGAACACCTTCATCTTTTGCCGTGTGAAAACCAAAAGTCGGGTTTCTGTCCGGCAAGGGTAAATCGTTATCTATTGTTTTAGGAACATGCACATGCGCTACAGATAAATTTTGAGTTTGTAGATATTTAGTTAACCTGTTAGCGGTTGACGCTGTGTCATCACCACCAATAGTAACTAATAATTTTACATTATACTTTATAAAAAAATCTGCTTTAAAATCACTATCTTTAGGTTTGAACCTACTCATAATCAATGTGGAGCCTCCTCTACTAAAAATACGGTCAGCATGATGAAAATCGAAAATTTTGATATCCGGGTCATCAGATAACAACCCTTTGTATCCGTGATGAACTCCTATTACTTCGTATCCATCTTTTATAAAGGTTTTAGCTACCGTACTAATAACAGTATTGATGCCAGGTGCAGGTCCACCACCACAAATAATTACAATTGATTTATTCATATGGCTTTGTTGATTTTTGATTATGATGAAACTACTGAAAAGATTCCAAAACCTGCAAAGTAATGATTACATATCAGGTTTGAATTCCTTAAATTCTATTGTTATCTAGCAACTCTACCACTCGCATCACCACCCATAAGTTTGTTTACTTCATCAACTGTGACCAAGTTTGCGTCCCCTTTAATAGTGTGTTTTAAACAAGATGCTGCTACCGCAAAATCCAACGCATTTTGATCGTTTGCCGGGTATGTTAATAACCCATAGATTAAGCCACCCATAAATGAATCTCCACCACCTACTCTGTCAACTATATCTGTAATTTGATACTGACGAGTCTGTAACATTTCTTTACCATCGTATAAAACCCCTGCCCAAGTGTTGTGAGATGCTGAAATAGAGCCTCTTAAAGTGGTAATCACTTTTTTAGCTTTAGGGAATTTTTTCATCATCTGCTGACAAACGGATAAGAAAGCTTCAGCCTTTACATCGTGTCCGTGTGTTTGAACTGCTGCGCCAGCGGGTTTAATACCAAAATGCATCTCAGCATCCTCTTCGTTCCCAAGGATAACGTCACAATATGATGTAAGTTCAGTCATGATTGCTTCACGGTCTCCACCGTATTTCCAAAGCTTAGCTCTGTAATTTAAATCTGTAGAAATAGTAATGCCTAATTTACTGGCAGTCTTAACGGCCTCTAAACAAGCATCGGCAGAACTTTGAGAAATAGCAGGAGTTATGCCAGTCCAATGAAACCACTCTACCCCTTTGAATACTTCTTCCCAATTAACCATTCCTGGTTGAATATCAGACATGGCAGAATGTGCTCTATCGTAAACTACTTTACTTCCTCTTGAAACAGCTCCTGTTTCCAAAAAGTAAATTCCTAATCGTTCTCCACCCCAAACAATTTTATCTACACCAACACCTCTTTTTCGCATCTCCATCATGGCACATTCGCCGATATCGTTTTTAGGTAAACGGGTTACAAAATCTACAGAAATACCAAAATTAGCCAATGATACTGCTACATTTGATTCTCCACCACCATAGACAACATCAAAATTGTCTGCCTGTGAAAATCTTAAAAATCCTTGAGGGGCTAAGCGAAGCATAATCTCCCCAAATGTTACGACTTTACTCATATATTGAAATATTAATAATTATTAAAGATTTTTAATTGTTAAAGATTAAATTATTCTTTTATCATTTTCAATGAAACTATCTTGCCACTTCCAAATAATTTAACTATATAATTCCCCGGGGATAAGTTTGACACATCTACTCTATTATTCGATATATCCTTTTGGTTCAAAACTTCCTGACCATTCACACTATATATTGAAATCGAGGCAGCAGGAAAATCATCTGAACTAATAAATAAATTATCTCTTACAGGATTAGGATACAATTTAACACCACTTAGCACATCAAAATCCACACCGCTTGTAGTTGATTGAGTTACAGAAGCCCAGGTTTTGCCAATTCTGATTTCGTCCATTTGAGATTTAGGTGTTTTAGCATTAGAATCTAAATTGAGCCTAACCATGGTTAAGTTTGTTCTTTTGGATGTTGCTGTCTCGTTTGTCACTAAGACAGTGCTTGGTTGCGTCCCATTTATAACAGGATTGATCCACATATAAGAAGTAGCATTATCAATGTCATAAGAAATTACTATAAAGAAATCAGCATTTATATCCAATGGGGTACTACTCCATACTGCATTGGTAGTATTATTATTTTCAGATATGCCAAGATCAAATGTTGAATCTGAAACCTTTCTTATATACACACATGATGTATAATTTAAAGAGGTACCACTACTAGCTACTTTTGCAAAAGAATAAAAATATACAGGATTATTTACTGTGACAGCAGAAAAGTCTGAAGCTCTAAACATAAATGAAGAATAAATAATTCCAGTAGTATCTTGATCAGGAATTGTTATAATAGGATCATCACCACTACCAATAAATTCTAATGCATTACCTGTTGCCGAAGGCAAATTAGCAGGCAATTTCCAATTTGGTGATGCAATGATATATGGATCTGGGGATGAACCTGCCGTTTGGAAAGATGGGATTGTCCAGCCGCCAAATCCACTATTAGTACCAGGCTTAATTAATACCGAATCAATACTATAATTAAATCCTTCATAATACGGAAGTTTAACTTGTGAATTAGCTTCACAAAAAATAAAAAGCATACAGCATAAAAAATAATATCTTGAAATCATAACTTTAATTATTTAAAAAAAATTAAAAAATGTAATTGACAATATACATAAAGTAAATTTGATTGCGAAAGTCTTTTATTTTAATTGTCACATTTTCAATGAATAAAAATCAATATTTTTCGCAATTTAATTTCTTTTGATTATAAATGTTCTAAATTTGTTGATCTGATATAATAACATAATTCTAACTAAACGCCAATCCTCCATTTATATCAAAGTTACCACCAGTAATAAAAGAAGAATCTGAAGATGCAAGATAACATACTAAATCAGCTACTTCTTCTGCACTACCCTCTCTTCTCAAAGGCGTCATTCCTGCTACTTTTTCTCTTACGGCATCAGTAGTAAATGTGTCATGAAAAGTCGTCGCTATCATGCCCGGATTGACAGCATTAACTCTTATGCCCTTAGGTCCAAGTTCTTTTGACATGGCTCTGGTGAATGTTGTCACCGCTCCTTTGGATGATGCATACAAAGATGACCCTCCACCGCCTCCGTCTCTGGCCGCAAGAGAAGATAAGTTAATGATGGATCCACCTGGTCCCATCAAAGGCTCAAAAGCTTGCATTACGAAGACAGTAGCTTTAAAATTTACTCCCATCACTAAATTATAAAATGACTCATCAAGTTCCTGTAACGTTTTACGGGCAAATAGTCCACCTGCATTATTGACCAAAATATCTATCTTATCACCAAAAGCCTCCACTGTTTTTTCTTTTAGCAGCTGAATTTCATCTACTTTGGAAACATCTGCTTTGACTGCAATAGCCATTCCTCCAAAAGACAATATTTCATCAACCGTTTCTTTTGCGCCGGATTCAGAACTATGATAATTTACCACAACTTTGGCTCCTTCTTTGGCTAATTTAACAGATATGGCTCTTCCAATATCTCTGGATCCACCTGTTACAACTGCCACTTTCCCATTAAATTTAATCATTATACTCTTTATTAAATTGAAAAATTAGATTCCTAATGCCTGTCCACCACCAATTTGGATTGTTTCTGCTGTGATGAAAGAAGCGTCCTCACTTGCCAGAAAGCCACAACTCCAGCTACGTCTTCTGGTTGACCTAGTCTTCCCAGCATGATATTGTTAGCCCAGGAAGCAAAAACTTCTGGTTTTGTGGATTTAATTTGTTGATGAAATGGGGTATCAATCGTTCCTGGTGATACAGCATTTACTCTGATTCCATATTCAGCTAAGTCTTTTGCCAGGGCTCTTGTAATAGCATGAACTCCCGCTTTTGAAGTTCCATAAATTCCGGCTCCCGGTCCTCCTGCATTCCATGCAGCATTTGATGTATAGTTTATTATGGATGGGTGCTCCCCTTTTTTAAGAAATGGGATGGCAGCTCTTGATGCAAAAAACACAGAATCAAGGTTTAATGCCATGACAAATCTGTAAAACTCTGTAGTCATTTCTTCAAACCTGGATCTTCCACCTAATCCACCGGCATTATTAACAAGTACGTCAATCTTTCCATATTTTTCACCAATTTTATTGATGTTTGAAGTTACTTCTGTCTCGTTTGTGACATCGAATCCATAGTATTCAGCATTGATACCTTCTGACTTGAGTTCTTCAACCCGTTTTGCACCCGCTTCATCCTCTATACCATTCAATATAACAGTATATCCTTTTTTTCCTAATGTCCTTGCTACTTCAAAACCAATTCCACCGGTGGCGCCAGTAATGATAGCTACTTTGTTCTTACTCATTTTTATTTATTTATATTATAAAAGATTTTTAATGTTGTGCTTTTAATGGTTCAATTTTAGGGCAAAGTATCCAAACACTACCCAAGGCTAAAATTGCTAAGCCTGCGCCTATTACAAATACTGGTGTATAATTTCCGCCAGATGTCAACATGGGAACAAGTGACGTCAATCCTGCAACCGCAAGTTTAGCGCTCATGCCTGCAAAGCCTGAAAGTGTGCCAACGGTTTTACCACTAAAAAGATCACTCGGTAATGTCTGTACATTTCCAATGGCCGTCTGAAACCCAAACAAAATGATTGCCATTAAGATGACTGCAGATGTAGGGCCACCAGGATTTGCCATAGCAAGTAATGATGGCAACATGATTAAGCATCCCAAAGTAATGACCATTTTGCGTGTTTTGTCAACAGACCATCCGATTTTCAAACGATTTTGGGCCAAGAGCCCTCCAAACCAAGCACCAAACATGGCACCTACATAAGGTACCCAACCGTAGATTCCTATTTCTTTGACATTCATACCATAGACTTCGAATAAGTAGATGGGTATCCAAAAAACAAATAACCACCATATGGGATCAATGGCCGCAGATGCGATGATGACACCCCAACTTTGCTTATGTTTTAACAATTGTGATGTTGATGGGGCATAACCTTCATCATAATTTCCATCCTGATCTATATCCTGGTTGTTTTGGCCACTCAGTATGTACTCCTTTTCTGCTTTTGTTAACCATGGGTGTGTAGAAGGAGGTGATTTCACTAAAACCAACCAGGGAATAAGCCATAACAGCCCTGTAATACCTACTATAATAAATATGGCTTGCCACCTAAAGTGAACTGATAAATAAGCGATAAGGGGTATAGAAATGATACCTCCAATAGCTGCACCGGAATTGAATAATCCTTGTGCAAAAGCTCTTTCTTTTGTTGGGAACCATTCTGCATTGCCCTTGGCAGCGCCAGGCCAGTTGCCAGCTTCAGCAATACCAAGTATAGATCTAAATATACCAAAACTTAATATGCTATAAGCTAAAGCATGTAAAGCTGTGGCCACAGACCACACTCCAATAGACAGTGCAAAGCCTATTCTTGTCCCTACCCAATCAAATATCTTTCCAAATATAGCTTGTCCAAAAGCGTAAGAAAAGACAAAGATGACGGATATTAATGCAAATATCTCTTTTCGTTGATCATCCGTTTTGTCAGGATACAGGTCCAATGAAATTTGCGGCCACAAGACATTTAGTGACTGTCTGTCGATGTAATTGATAATGGTAGCAAATGCAATCAAAGCTATCACCCACCACCTTAGTCCGCTAATCTTCATTTTATTTCTTTCATAGGGTGACCGAGAAAATCCTCTCTGACTGGACTGAACACATCGATCAATTTTCCATCTTTTACGCAAACGCATCCATGCATCACAAAAGGTGGGATGTAGAAGGAATCTCCACCCTTCAATTTCTTAACCTGATCTCCAATTGTCATTTCGAATTCACCAGACTCGACATAAGTAACCTGTGAATGATGGTGGTTGTGCATTGTACCAATAGCACCCTCTTTAAAATCAACTTTTACAAGCATGATTTTATCATCATATCCCATAATTTGTCTTTTTAAACCCGGTCCTACCTCTTCCCATGGTATGTCATTTCCTAAAAGATATTCTTTGCTTGCTTTCATATTATTAAATTTTTATTTTTTGAACTGATACTGCATTTTTCCAATTGTAAGTAACATCATTTATAGATACTGAATGTGACTGTCCGGGAGTGTTATTTTTGTTTGATATCATAACTGTATAGATGTTTTTTCCTCCTGTAGTAATTTTTGCGATAGTGTAAGCATCATTGTTTAAAAGTAAATCGATCATTACTTTTGGGCCATATGAATTTATTGGCACTTCATCTACAGGGTTATAATTACCATGGCTGCTTATTACATTGATAAAGAGCGCATTTTTCTCTTGTCGTTTTCTATGAATGAATAACGGATCCCTCCGTAAATTAAAATTTGGATCATTCGCCCCTATACGTGCAAAAATAATTTCATCGCCTTTCTCTGCCAAGCTATATTGTGTAGTAAAAACACCATTTGTAAACCAGGAGATAATATACTGGGTGGAATCAATAATTCCATGACCTTCTTTCCATAAATGTTGATAACCATCAGTCTTACCTAAAGTTTTAAGTTGTACTTCAGGGACTACTATGTCAACCGAAGATGTCATCAATTGGCTGCCAAAATGAAATGGCAAATCCAAATTATTGGGAGTATCGCTATCAACGGCAAAAATATCAATTAGCATGGATTGATCAAATGACTCATCTGGTAAAAAACATAAAGTCCGATGCAAGGACACACCTTTATAAGCGTTTGTATCCACAGCACTTGCAATCTGGATATTTGGATTTGATACATCAAAATAATATGATTGTGACGGATATAAATCGCCACGTTGGGTATTACCACCAAATTGGGATGATTCATTTACTACCACTGTATTATGTGCAATTGTTTGTTTAGCCCAGGATTGATTTTCCTTAAGATATACACCACCCGCTTTCTGGTCAATATTGACCCACCTTGCAGCACCATAGTCCTGAAGTATTTCATTTTGATTTTGATACAAAGAGTATGATAGTCGGTCAAAGTGACCATGCCCCATACCTTGAATTCCATATTTAAAAAAACATGCGTTTTCAAACCCGTTTACATTTTGTCTTAATACTGAGACCGCCCCACCATTGCCTTTGGGACCGTCACTGAAAAGCATACTATTCTTAACAAAAGGTTGAGATTTATGCTCAGCTATTGCAGAGGCAACTGCCAAACCTGTTTGGTCTATCTGAACTTTTCCCTGTGATTCCGCAATAGAAAGCAGTGCATTATCCTGACCTTCATAAAAGTAAATGGCATTGACCGCAGCTATCAATTCTCTGGATTGATAGGACATCCCCTTTTGGGCATCATTTATTGGAAAAAACCGACCTTTACTATCCGTCATATTCAGAAGTGATGTTAGCGCTTTTTTAAGCAGATGATCTCTGTACTGAAAAATATGTAATTCAGGTTTTGCATTTGCTAGGGCCTGAGAAAATAGAATAAAGGGCGACATAGCATATCTTTCATAATACGGTCCTTCACTGTAGTATCCATCCGGTGAAAAAGCTTCATCCAGTTGAGCTAAAAATCCGGCAGACTGGTTGACATCAATTGTACCACCATCATTATCAACACCTGAAATAGCTCCCATGCCACTAATACCATACAGTGCTCGCTTCAATAATGAATCATCTTCCATAACCAAAGCAATCATACCCACTGCAGCATTTCCCCAAGTGCTGTGATTATGGATTCTGTTAAAAAATGAAGGATTTTCAATAGATATAAAATCTGCAAACGGACGGAATAAATTTGTTTCAAGATTATCTCTTTCAGATTTTGATAGTGTCTCATATATACAATCATAAGCCTGACTGGCATAAACCATCCAGTTGGCATCATTCAAACATTGCCAGAATATCTTACCCCTTGCATAAGATCTCATTGCAGGATGCTTTCCTAAAGTGGGATACATTGCAGCGTAAGCCTGAAACACCTTTTTAATATGCAAAGCATAGCTCTTATCTCCTGATATCTGATAAACATTACCAGCAGCTTGTAACATTAAAAAATTTCTTTTGTGCACTTCATGAGTGTAGCCACCTGCCATATCCTTGGGCACAGGTACATTAACTCCACTTTTTACCCACTCATCAACATCAGATTTTATTTGGATATATGATTCCTTAAATATCGGTGCTTTATTTATGTTTTTTCTTATATCTGCAAGCCCCGATTTGGTCAATGTCAGTATGGGATGTATGGTCCGACTTTGGAGTGCGCTTATAAAAAGCAAACAAGATATTGAAATTAAAATATGAATTTTCACAGTATTTTCTATTTTTTATTGTGTGTATCAGTAATGAAAATATATTTATCACTATTTGATTTAATTTTTTCACTATCAATAAATGTAGTGTTTGAATACATTATAACAGGGTCCCCTACTGCAAGAAACATGTCAATAGCTTTGGATTTTTCGAATACATTATCTTTAAAATCAGCAAACTGAACACCATATAACTTTACAGAAGAATTTGATTTATTTTTTGAACCATTTCCAACATTTCTGAATACACTTGAAGAAACCTTCAATGATGGACCGAAGGTACTTTCATCTCCCCTCCTCTATACAAATTGATCGCTTCACCACTGATGTTTTCAAATTTGCAGTTTTCTATGATCATGTTCTCTACATTATAAATACCCAAATCTTCATATTCCTTATCAAGAGAAAACACATTGCCTGAAATATCACTGAAACTTGAATTTTTAATACTAATGGTATCGGCAAAAGTGTTTTTATAAATATCAAAAAGATTGAAGCTGTTATTCACTTTCATATTGGTAAAATCACAATTGTCGATGATAAGTTTATAATTATGTATCATTGAATACCTGCTCGTTCTGATTACAGAATTTCCGGCTTTATCCGGGGCATCCCGACCGGATATCCACAAATTTTTCAATTCCAGAGCACCTCCGTTTTCAATATTGAAAAGAGATGACCTTTCAAAATAGATTTTTGTGGATCCTTTTTCTCCTGTTCCTGCAATAGTCAAAGGAACATGAACATCTATTGATTTTCTTATCAAATATTCTCCAGGAGCAAGTAAAATAATATCTCCGGATGCTGCTGAGCTGACTGCTTCATAAAGGTCATTACCGGATGATGAAATTGATTTGGTTTTGCCCGTATGAAAAAAGATGTCTTCTTCGTGCTTGGGATACCATGTGACCCCTGTATTGTCTTTGGTAGGTCTGTTTTCGGGGTTTTTCAATTTTGCTCCGGCGTCAATTCCTGCTTTGGGTTGATAAATGCCCTGAACCAATTCGAGTACATCGTCTTTTTTAGTAAAGCCTTTTTCCTTTAACAATTCAATATTTGACCCTACATAATTACCATCAAAACTTATGCCTGAGATATCATCGTATGCAGTGAAAATATCACCCTTCTTATCATTGTAGAAAATGTTTTTTGAAACAGTCGTGCTTTTGGGCGGAACACTTCTCTCACTGTCACTGCCGGCACAAAACTGAATATAATCACAATTAATAAAAGTATTATTGGAAGCTGCTGACTCTATTACGGGTACATATCTGTTAAGTGGCGAGTTGGGTACTCCATTCATAATAACCAATGCTCCCCTAAATCTATATCCGGTCAGTCCCTCACAATAATTATTTCTGACTGTTTGTTTTTGGTTGATGATCCTGATACCTCCTGTATTTGCTTTACCATTTCCAAAGAAATAATTATTTTCAACCAGAGTCTCATTACCATGCATGGTTATTGTACCCTGGCATTCGTAAAAAGTATTATTTCTAAAGATATTTTGGCACGATTTATTGGAAATTATTTCATGTTCGCCGTTACAACGGTCAAAATAATTATCCTCAACTATGGTATTGGAATTGTACATGGAAAAATGGCTTGTCCCAATACGAACAGTTTCTCCACCATTTGATCCCAACACTGGTCTGGGACCGAAATAATTGTGATCTATTCTGTGATTATTTTCCCGACTCAAATCACTGTCTAGTCTTACGGCTAATGTTACACCTTGATTTCTTTTTCCAGTAATCTGATTGTGGTCAAAACGATTATTTTTACCATACAATGCGATCCATAAATCATCATCAAATCTTTCAGGATTGTTAAAATTATCCATCACACATTCTGTAACGCGACAGTTATTGCAAGGCTCTTCCTTACTTCTTCTGAATGATATAGCCTCGCTTACCGGTGTATATCCGTTTTTAAATACAAGTCCTGTCACGATCAAATGACTTCCGGACAAGGTAAGGCTTGATTTACCTTCTATAAACACTTTGCCTTTTTCCTGGGCCTCAAGTGAAATTAATTTATCTTTTTCACCCACAGCATGAAAATCCATTTCAATATCATTCCATACACCATTAGCTAAAACTATTTTTGCACCTGGTTTAGCAGATGATATCGCTTTTTTTAGTTCTTCATTATTTTTGACTAAAACGGATTCTGAGGTAGTACATCCAACTGATAAGAGTAAATACCAACTCAAAAAAATACAAATATATGTTTTCATGTTTAATGATGACTTAAAGAGCAATTTACAAATGATTTATTAAAAAAAATAATTAATATCTGACTTTTGATATTAATGTTTTACAACCAGATCATAATATTTCACATGGGCATAAGCACCTTTATCTGTAGTATTAAGATAATTACCTGCTTTGAAGTAATTTTCAAATACCCCCCACCTCTTCATATTTTCATCGTCATAAGTAAATGTCTCCAGATTATTTAATGTAACTATCAAAACACCTTGATTAACGTTTATTTCCAGAGTAAATTTATCAAATTCTACTGCTTGATTAAAATACTTGCTTACATCTGTCCAGGCATTTTCATCAAGTATTTCGAGGTCTGTTGCTTTCAAATTCTTAAGTTTCTTTGTTGAAACCTTTATCTTGCCTTTCTCCCAATATATCTTTAGCACCGGAGGTCCATTATTATCTTTAGCACCGATTAAATCTCTTTGTTCATTAGATAATCGTCCATGGATTTGCATAACTATCACTTTGTGATAATTTCCACCAGAATCCTTCGAAACATCTCCTATAGCAAGAGTTCCTTTCATGTTTCCTCCCTGAGCAAAACTCCAATTAATAGAATTACTTCCAGGCACCATCTGTTCTCTTAACTCTGTCCTTGAGTAGGAAGTATTGGTCGTTGTTGCATCAGGAAAGGCATAAAATACTAGAGATCCATCTAATGAGTCATTATACATAAATGGTTTAAGCAATGAACTCTTTGCATAGTCCAGAATTTCAGGTGGTCCAACTTCCGTGGGATTGCCTATAGGTAAAGTAACTTTCCAATTATTTAAATCAATTTTAGGTAGTTTATAAGTTACTTCATCTTCAACAACAATGAATGGAATGGAATCATGTTTCTGACCAAAACTTAATCCAATCAAACAATACAAAATAATTATAAATGCCTTTAAATGTTGTTTTATGTTTTGCACAATATTCATTCAATTAATGGTTGACCGTCAGCTCATAAAATTTAACTTTAGCAAAAGATCCTTCATCTCTTGATTGAAAGTAATTACCTGCTTTAAAATAATTTTCGAATATTCCCCACTTTTTCATGTCGATGTTCTCATATACTTTAAACTCATTATTATTTAATATAACTACCATTTTTCCATCTGAAACTTTTACCTCCAGGGTAAATTTTCTAAAACCAACTTCTTGCTTAAATGTAAAACCTTCATCATCAGCCCAAGATTCCTCGTGCAGCAATGCATCACCAGCAAGACTAGCCGGTTTCAATTCCTTAGTCTTGACCCTGATCTGTCCATTTTGCCAATATATCTTTAATATAGGGGGCGCATTATTGTCGCTAGCTCCTATCTTATCACGCTGTTCATTCGTTAAACGACCGTGAATTTGCATAATGATTGTTTTATGATATTTGCCATTTTTATCTTTTGAGATAGCTTCCATGGCCAATTTTCCTTTCATTACACCACCATCTGCAAATTTCCAATTTATATTATTCTCTCCTGGTACCATCTGTTCTCTAAGTTCAGATCTGGAATATTTTGTATTTGTTGTAGTTACACTTGTCGGATACGCATGAAATACAATCGAACCATCAGTAGAATCGATATACATAAAAGGTTTTGCCATCTCATCCGAAGCAAAATCTAAAATCTCTGGTGGATCTATTTCATATGGAGTACCCTTTTCATTTTCTACAGGTAAGGTTACTTTCCAGTGGCTCAAATCTATCTCCGGAAGCTTTACTTTCTTCTTTTTGGATTTCTCAAATTTTACATCCGATTCAGCAACTTTGCCTGTCTCTTTTTGACAAGCAACGTTTACAGCAAAGAACATTATTAAAAAAATGTTTAGCAATATTATTTTTCTGAAGTGTACCATGTGTAAACTAATTAATTATTTCTTAGGATATACTCTGACATTATCAACGTAAGCGTCCACATCGGTCACCGCGTATATAAGTATGCCTACTTTACCAGTGGCATTTGCCGTAAACTCTTGTGCAACAGTTGTAAAGGTTGTTTTACCAAGAACCTTAGTACCTACGAATTTCAATAATGCTCCTTTATCATTACTAATAATTGCATCAGCACCATCACTAAAATGACCATCAAGTATTCCACCAATGATTCTGTTTCCTCCCGGAGCGATTCCGGCTTGTTCAGCTTCCGTCTTAATAGCATATTCGTATTCTAATATATATTTTTTATTTGGAGATACTACTATGCCTTGGTAAGCATATCTAGTACTAGAGCTTAAATATGCACCTCCAGAAGTTGATTTTGTCCATTTTGCTCCAGCTGTTTTAGACCCATTGTCCGTACCGTCATATTTCAACCAGGATCCGTCAGCACTTGTATTGAATGGACTGGTAGTACCGCCTGTGAAAGTTGAGAAACTCCAATTTGCAGTACCAGCTTCCATATCTCCATTTAAAACTTCAGGAGTAATAGGCACAAATACGTCCTTAACTACCACATCCTTGGTTACTGTGCTGGAAGCTCCATTTTGATCACTGGCGGTAAGTGTCACTTTGAAGGTTCCTTCGCCTGGAAACCTAAATGCAGGATCTATGCTAGTGGATTTACCACCACCAAAATCCCAGACATATTTAGTAGATTCAAAAGAAAGATTTTTGAAAAGAATTTTTTGAAAATCATTGGCATCAGGAATATAAGAAAAGTCTGCTTTAGGTAAAACAGTGTCAACTTTTGAGTTTGCTTCAGGTAATTCAAATGTAAAAGAACTCTCACAGCCTATCAATAGAAAGATGGATAATGCTGATAAGTATAGCATAGGTATTTTCCGGAAAAAAATAAGATTCTGTTTCATTTTTTTATATTTTAATTTTTAATTAATATTCTAATATCCAGGGTTTTGAGTAAGGATACCTTTACTCAGGTTAATTTCTCTTGAAGGGATTGGAAGGAGTAATTTTCTTGGATTATAACTACCATAACCCAATGATGCAGCATGAGCACTTAATACAGCGTCAGCAACTCCAAATCTAACCAAATCGTAAAATCGTTGATTTTCAAAAGCCAATTCTACGCGTCTTTCTACAAGTAAGTCACTTTTAGAAAGTACGGCAGGTCGGTCAGTTACAGGATTAAATCCTGCTCTGACCCTAACTTTCATATAAGAATCAATGGCCGCACTACTGGTTGTTTCTGCTCCACCGGCCAAAATAGCCTCAGCATGCATCAACAATACATCTGCATAACGCAATATTATCCAATCGTTGCCTGCATTACGAGCATTTAAACCATAAGTAGGCGGGGTGGTTGTAATATTAGAACCTTCAGGTAAAAACTTAGCCACTTCATTTGAAGTGCCAAAAGTAACATAAGAAACTGATGTTCTTTTTCCTCCATATTTTACAAAATCTGCAATGAGATTTGCATTTACGATATTCAGACCATCGTCCTTTCCCTGACGGAATGTTGATGTAAATTCAGCAGAGAATCCCTGGCTTTCCTGAGTATTTCCTGCTATATATTGAATAGCAAAGATAATTTCATTATTCAATTCTTTATAAAAAACATCGCTGAAATTAGCTTGTAATCCGTATTTTCCACTGCTAATAATATCCTGGCATAACTGTGCTGCACCGGCATAATTTCGATTATCTTGTGTTAAATACACTTTTGCCAATAAGCCTTGCGCTGCTGCTTTGGATGCTCTGGAGTTATATGTGTTGTCTAAATTGCTAATCGCCTCTTTAAAATCGGATTCTATAAGCTGATAAATCTGTGCTACAGGCACTCTAGTAAATAGTTTTTCATTATCCTCAGCTCCAACCACTTCAGTAACAAGTGGTACATCCCCAAACAATCTTACTAAATTGAAATAAGCATATGCCCTTAAAAATTTAGCTTCAGCACTATATTTAGCCTTATTACTTGCATTTGCGACATCTATGTAATTCAAAACATTATTTGCTCTGAAAATAACCTCATACATCGATTGATAGTAATCTTCAGATTGTACATTGTTGGGATCAACCAGATATCTGTGAAAATCAGCTTTAGAACCTTCAAGTGTTGCACTTTTTGTATTATCTGAGCGATGTTCTGTAAAAAGGTATTCAAATTGTACTCCCCTATTAGAATTTATAAGGCTAGAAGTTGTATTATCGTTTACCCCTTGTATAGCGTCATAGATACCCATAATACCAGCCAGCAAACTTGCATCATTTTTAAAGAAGGCATCTGCAACAACAGCTGAATCAGGCAATGGATTTAAGAATTCCTCAGTATCACAAGCATAAAATGTAAATCCAATTGCTGCGAGAATTATATATTTATTGTATTTCATTATTATTATTATTTTAAGATTAAAAATTAACATTTACACCAAGTGACATGGTACTAAATAACGGTGTTCCAGCCCTTTGTTCTCCATATTTTCTGGCATTAGGATCATCCACAAATTCCGGGTTGAAACCGTTGTATTTTTTAGAAGTATTGTAAATCAAATTCTGTCCAGATGCATAAATTCTTAGATTTTCCAAGCCTAATTTAGATAATTGACTTTTTGAGAAATTATATCCAATGTTAACATTTCTCAATGAAAAGTAACCCGCAGGTTGAACAATTTGATTTGTTAATACCTTTTGTTTAATGAATGTGGAGTTTGGAACAAATCCGTCAATGACTGCCTGCTCGGGATTAACAGTCGCATTACTAAACCAGGTAAAGAAATATTCGTCTCCTACATTTCTCACTTCTGCACCCTGGCTTCCTGAATCATAACGGAAAAGTCAAAATCGCCAAATTGGAATTCATTGGTAAAACTCCATATTAAGTCTGGATATGGATCTCCAAGTATCGTCTTATCTTCGTCAGAAATTAAACCATCCCCATTTAAATCTTTAACTATTACATCCTGAGCTGAGCTATTGATGGGATGATAAGGTGTGCTGACATATTTATTCGGTAGATCTTTGTCAACCACATAACCATAGAAAGATGATATAGGATGTCCAATTAAATTTATCCATTGTGAATTTCGACCGTAACTATCTTCTAAAAGTGCACCATTGGATTCTCCAAAGCTAATTAATTTATTCTTATTTGTGGAAGCTACTAATACTGAATTCCATCTAAATTTCTCTTTAGTGACATTTATACTTCTCAATTCCACTTCAAATCCTTTATTCTGTACTTCACCTAAATTGACAATACCACTGGTAAAGCCAGTAACATAAGAAACAGGGTTTTCCAAAAGTAATTTACTACTTGATCTTATATAATAATCAAGAGATCCTGTGATCCTATTATCCATAAATCCAAAATCGACACCCGGGCTGAATTCCTTATTAGCCTCCCATTGCAACAATGTATTTGCTATATTACGAGCTGCAACACCAGAAGTTATGCTATTGTTAGTAACGGCATTTGTATTATTTAATAAAGCCAGATAAGGATATGCATTGATAATATCGTCACCAACATTGAAATTCTCATTGCCAGTAAGCCCATAACTAACTCTGAACTTCAACAGACTTATTATATTGCTCTTGTTCAGGAAGTCTTCACTGTGCGCATTCCAACCAACGGATAATGCAGGGAAATTACCCCATTTAGAATCTATCCCAAAAACCGAACTTCCATCTCGTCTAAAAGAAGCATTCACCAAATACTTGTTTTCATATGCATAATTAAGTCTGGCAAAATAACCTATCTTCCTTTTTTCAAAATTGAGCTCCTGATATGCGGAAATTATGGTTGCCCCTTGTAAGTTTTTAAGTAGGTCATTTGTGTAGCCACTACCCGAAACTGTACTGTTTTCAGATGCTCTTTTCTGGAATGTTGCACCTATTAATGCACCGAAATCATGGTTGCCGACTGTTTTTGAATAATCAATCGTGTTATCTGAAATCAACCTGGTGTTAAATCTATTTTGTAAATTATAGGCTGCATTAGTTGCCCCGGCTGCATGATATAGAGTACCATCATATCTGGTTCTTTTACGTTGTTCTATAGTAACTCCAAGAGATGATTTTGCAGTAAGTCCGTCTGCAATTTTATAACTTAGATATGTAGATCCCAGCACATTGGTATTATACTCATAATGTTCTCTTTCAACATATTGAGCATAAGGATTCATATCGCCTGTAGTACGTGGTCTGGCGGTTTTACCATCACCATTAATATCTTTTGAAATCAAATGGTTTTCCAGAAAATAATCTCCCACACCAACATTTTGATAGGCCTTTCTATCAATATATTTCAATGTTTCTTCTGTATGATATATAGGCAGCCATGGAGATTGTCTTATTGGATTATGTATAGATGTTGGCAAAGCTCTTCGCTTTGAATATGAAGGAGTCACATTCATTCCAAATTTTAGTTTTTTGGATAATTTAGATTCCAACTTCAAATCCACAGAATATATCTTGTAGTCATCGGTCAATACCACACCTTCATCATGAAGATACCTTAATGATGTACTGAATTTTGTTTTATCACTTCCGCCTCTTGCAGAAAGAGAATGGCTTATGACATTTCCACCATCAAAAAATACATCCTGCCAATCTCTATCAATCCCTGTTACTGCCACTAACTCCTGTGCATAGGCTGTTTCATCTGAGATTTCACCTGTTTCTGCTAATTCTTTTGCAGCCCAACTGGCTACATTCTTTTTGTATCTTTCGCTTCCAAAAGCTTCTTTTCTAGCCGCATAAGTTTCATAACTGAATTTGGTTTTCCCTTCTTTACCACTCTTAGTTGTAATCAGGATTACACCGTTGGATCCTTCACTTCCATAAATGGCCGCAGATGCTGCATCTTTTAAAACTTCAAAAGATTCAACATTATTCATGTTCATATATCCAAGAAAACTAGCATCTACAACTATACCATCTACTACCACTGCAGGTCCCGTATTAGCAGATACTGATCCAAAACCTCTTATGGTAATGGTAGGTGCAGCACCGGCTTCAGCGCTGGTGGCCTGAATATTGACACCGGATACCTGACCTATTAAGGCATCGTCAATTCTGGAAACTGCCACTTGATCCAATTTTTTATTTTCAATTTTGGAAATAGAACCTGTAAGATGCGATTTCTTTTGTGTACCATAACCTACTACTACTATTTCATCCAGGAGTTTGGCATCAGCAAACATTACTAATGAAATTTCTTTTTGATTTCCTACAACTACTTCCTGGGAAAGATAACCCAAATAGCTAAATTGTAACACATTACCGGATTTGGCTTTTATTGAATATGCCCCTTCAATATCTGTAATAGTTCCTGTCGTCGTTCCTTTTACAATAACATTTACTCCTATCAAACCAATACCATCACTTCCGGTAATTGTACCTTTTACTTGTTCACCCCCCTGGGCAAGTCCATGGCTTGAAGAGCTAATCAGTAAAAAGCAGGAGAATAGCATTAAATAATTGAATTGCTTAATTCTTGATGCAAGTAATAAAATAAATTTAATTTTGTTGTTTTTAGTTCTCATAATATCATTTGATTAAGGTATTTAAAAATGGACTAATTAATTGAAGGTTGTTCCAGCAACCTTTTTACTTTTTAATTGAAGAATAGTCGATATGAAGAGTCAATTATTCTTCTTTTTGTTATTATTTTTTGATCATTTCGTGATTTATATATTTTACATTTTCACTAAATTCTGATACATCCTTTAGATGCAAAGCCATTGCATTAGATGCGCCTTCAGAATCCTGATTTATAATACTTTCCAAAATAGCCTGATGCTCTTTAAGGGTTTTGTTAAAATTCAAATCATCGCATACGTTAAGATTAATATAATTCTTAACAATATCAGGTGTAATAATCATCATCAATGATTTGAGAACATTGTTTTTGGACGCTTCTGCAATTTTAATATGAAAAAGAAGGTCTTCTTCAACAGCCTGCTGACCGTTTTTTGTTTTCTTTTCATAAGCACGGAGTGCATTAGATATTGATGCAATATCAGCATTTGTGCGTCTCATGGCTGCCAGATATGCTGCTTGCTTTTCGAGCAATATCCTGGTTTCTACCAGTGATGTAAAATCGTGTTCTTCCAAATTGAGAACATTTGATATCAATTCTTCAAGGGCAACAATTCCAATACCTGATACGAAAGTTCCGTTTTGGGGATATGTCTTGAGGATGCCATAAAATTCAAGTTTTAATATTGCTTCGCGGACGTGGCTGCGGCCTATACCGAGGTGATCTGCGAGTGCTCTTTCTGATGGTAGTTTGTCACCAGGTTTGATTTCGCCATTATATATCAATGACTTAATTTGACCAATGATCTTGTCAACAGGCTTTTCGATCTTTATCTTTTGAAGATTATCTAACATAGGCTTTATGATTTTTGGTCAACCAATAATTGGTCAACCAATTACCAACAACGCAAATATATAATTTTATTTTGAATTGCCAAATTTTTTTAAAGGTTAATTTATGGAGTTAACATTTTTTAGAAAATAAAGGTAGATGATCCTTCATCTTCAACTTCAGGTTTTAAGTAATTTCCCTCTTTAAAGTGGTTTCCGAATAATTCCCATTATAATTTGTTACGAAATTACCTGATGAGAATTGTGATTTTTGAGAATAAATGCTGGAACACAAAGTATTTATGAAATATTCTATGTTCCAACATTTAAAGATTATGGTTTGAAAGGTACTAATTTTTATTGTTAGTAGCCTGCATTTTGAGTGATTATTCCACTGCTGGAAAGTATTTCAGAGTTTGGAATTGGGAATAAATAATAATTAGGACTTATCGTTTGCCCCATTTCGGAGTTAACTGTACCGGTTCTCACCAAATCAAACCACCTTTGTCCTTCAAGCGCCAATTCCAGTCTTCTTTCGTCTAAAATCGCTTTTCTAACCTGATCCTTTGTTTTCAAAACGTTATGATCCAATACCGCTAATCCAGCCCGTACTCTAATAGGGTCTAAAACATCAAGTACCGCTTCAGCAGATGTACCGTTTTCGTTTAGGGCCTCGGCATGCAATAATAGAATATCTGCATACCTAAGCTCAATCCAGTCCTGATCAAGACCACCCCATTTTTTACCCTTTTTATTGGCTTCATCTATGGTAATTGCTTTTCTTAAATCTGCTGGATTGACATTAAAAGCTGCAGTCAATTTAGGATCT
This sequence comes from Saprospiraceae bacterium, assembly GCA_016722285.1. Lineage (GTDB taxonomy): Bacteria > Bacteroidota > Bacteroidia > Chitinophagales > Saprospiraceae > OLB9. The sequence goes on along the minus strand of JADKGI010000007.1, from coordinate 84,197 downwards.
AGTGGATTAGGAGACTTCGTATCAGTTCCTTTAAACCACTCTGGAAACTTAGAAAATCCATATAGGTTGTTGATTGAAGTTGAGATTCGGGTAGCGTACAGAATTTCTGAATTCAAGTCATTAGCTTCGCCAAATACATCAGCAAATTTTGCCTTTAAGCTGATTTTCGCAGCAGCGGCACTGCTTACTACACTTGCCAATAACGGAGCCGCACTGGTAAAGTTGCTCCTTTGCATATACACTTTAGCTAACATGCCTTGAGCCGCAATCTTTGATGCACGTCCATTAGCTACGCTGGTATTAGTCAACACTGCGATGGCAGCTTGAAAATCCGGAATGATGACTTCATCATACACTTTTGCAGCAGGCTGCCTCACTAATATAGATTTATCTGAAATGCTTGGTGCAGAAGATAAATTTATTGTCACATCACCAAAAACTTTAACTAACTTGAAGTAAGATAATGCTCTCAAAAACCTAGCTTCTCCTACTTCAACTGCATTTTTTGAATGATCTATCACATTGTTTGCACTTAAAATGGACTTGTATAAGTTGCTATAGAAAGGTTGGAAAAATTGCCCTACCAAATCACCACCTGACAGAGCAGCATTATAATTATCAAATGCCGTAAAAGGAGCTTCTTTCATCAGCATATTATCAGCTCTAAAGTCTCCCATTACAGCCAATGGAGTGGTTGATGGTTGCTGATAATGGTAGGCAGCATTCAATACTTCTGCATATGTTGTTAAAGATGATGCCTCAGCTTCTAGTGGTGGAAATTGGTTCAAATCATTGTCACATGCTGTTATAAACAGTAGTGATATTAATATTAAATATATATTTTTCATTATAATATTATTTTTATTTGTGATGTTATATTGCTTATTCATTTCGTTAAAAAAAATCAAAATTTTATAGCACCGTGATTAAAAAATTATTTAAAAATTAACATTCAGACCTAAGGTGAAAGTCTGACTATCAGGCTTGCTCCTTCCTGGTACCCATAGGTGGTTGGCCTAAGTATCCAGTATTCGTTGTTTCAACGCCTTCGGGGATTGAATGATGTATAATTGCTCGCCATTTTATACCATAAGTTGGTAGCTGCTACATATACTCTGGCTGACGCTAAACCTATTTTTCCCGCTGTCTTCGGATTGATGCTATACCCTAAAGTGAAATTTCTCAAGGCAATATAAGAAGCATCTTGCATCATTGCACCCGCAGCATTTCTAGTCTCCTGAAAAGGTAGTTTATTGTGATCAGCAATACGATCATTATCTACATCAAAGCTTGCTTTAAGCCTGCCGCCAAATTCTGACTGCCAATAGATTGGATCTATATTATATACTTCCGCTCCCTGTGATCCTTGAAACTGAAGTGAAAAGTCAAAATCTTTAAAACTCATTTTACTATTCAATCCCCAATAAAAATCAGGAGTGTTTGATCCTAACTTTACATAGTCATGTTCAGGATCAATTTTGCCATCACCATTTTGATCTACCACATAATATTCTGAGCTACTGAAACCAATATTTTGTGAAGGGTCTTTAATGTATTTTGATTCTACCTGTCCGATGGTCTGATATCCCCACATTTCACCAACCTCTCCCACCTACATAGTTTCTGAATTGCGGGCCTCTTCCTGCGGGTCCTCCATATACAACAAAAGGCAGTGATGTAAGGTCACCCAAACTGGTGATTTCTTTTTTTACAGTAGAAAGATTACCACTAAGATCCCAATGCAGTCCACCTTTATTGATTACTGCTGCTCCAAATTCAAACTCTATACCTGAACTTTTTACATCACCACGATTGAGTACAATAGATGGTGTACCCAATACTTCAGAAACACTTTGATTTATCAACATGTTTTCAATTTGTGATGTATAATAGTCAACTCCGAATGTGAATCTATTGCCAAGAAATCCCAGATTAACTCCATAGTTTGTTTCTGTATTACTCTGCCATGTCAAGTCTGGATTTGATACATTACTTGGTATTAGAAAACCGGTTCCAAATATGGTAGGTTGAGCTAGTAAAAGGCTCAAGGCGCTATATGAACCTAAGAATGACGTTGTACCTAATGATCCTCTGCTAAACCGCAACTTTAAATCAGTAAGTAAGTCAGAGTGGTAAAATGATTCGTTGTGCACATTCCAGCCCAAAGAGAAAGCAGGAAATACTTTATATCTGTTATTAGCTCCAAAGCGAGAATCACCATCCCTTCTGGCTGATATGGATGCTAAATATCGATTGTCATATGCATAATTAACTCTGCCAAAAACACTCCTTCTTGATACCGTTTCGTCTCTTAGCTTTGTAGTTACATCGGCTGTATTTAGATACGAATAATTAAGAGGGACGGTTAGAGGTACATTCGTACCTGTGATAGCAGTTCCTTTTATATAAAAGTTTTGAAATTCAACGCCTGCTACTGCTGAAACATCATTTTTACCAAGTGTCTTGGCGTAATTTAATGTTGTCTCACTCAATACTGATGTTCTTTTAAGATCTGTTTGGTTCAAGTCAGTTTCACTGAAACGATGTGTAGGATCGGCTAAGACGCCTTGATAGTAATATGCTTGTCCATCATTGATGTCTGCTCCTAGTACTGTTTTAATATTCAAGCCTTCAAATATTTTAAATTGTAAATATGAATTTACGTTACCAAAATATGTTCCTTGATGTTTGACGTGCATAATCAAGCTTAGCAGCAGGACCCTGGTCACCAGTACCACCTATTCCATTTTGATTTCTGCCATAGTGCCAATCGTGCGCTATGTCACCTGGTACCAGACTGTATATACTCTGTGGTCCAAGATTTCCTCTTCTGTCTGAATCAAAAGATCTTCCAAGATTAGCGATGGTCAATCCGCTATTAGCTAACGCCTGTCTTTTAGCATCTAAATCCTGAACAAATGCAATCGAGGCGGCTGTATGATAGATAGGGCTGATGCTATATGCTCTCAACAAATCTCTCATATCAGCAGGTACGATTTCTTGAAAGCTATAGTTTCCGTTTATGGTTAATCCTGTTGTAAATCTACTGCCAAGTTTAGCATCTACATTTAAACGGCCATTGTATCTTTCAAATCCTTGCTTTTTTACTACACCTTTCGTATTTAAATAACCTACAGATGCAAATGCTTTTATATCATCATTTCCTCCGGAAACACTGAAATCATGACTATTGGTTGATCCGGTTTGAAATAACCAATCTTCAATACTTACTACATCAGGAGCATTTTTATATGCATTTAATCTATATTCCAAAAGTTTAGGGTTTATTTCTGAAAGGTCGTAAGCATCAGTCTGAATTTCATTAGCCCATTCCGAAGCCGTCTTAAGCATTGCAATATCTTTTACGTATTTGTTTGAAATACCTGTATAGGTATTATAACTAAATTTTGCTTTGCCAGAACCTCCTTTTTAGTGGTGACTAAGATCACTCCATTTGCCCCTCTTGATCCATAAATGGCAGCAGAAGCTGCATCTTTTAGTACTTCCAGGCTTTGGATGTCGTTTGGATTTATTGTAGCCAAACTACCTGAGATAGGGAATCCATCAACCACCACCAGAGGATTAGAGTCACCGGATAGTGATGATGCAGCTCTAATCTGAATCCTTGGATCAGCACCTGGTTCACCACTTTGATTTTGAATTAATACCCCTGACAGCTTACCGGCTAAAGCGTCATCAACACGATTAGCTTGAATGGCAGCAATATTACCTCCATCAAGCTTCGCAATAGAACCGGTAAGGTGCGATTTCTTCTGTGTTCCATACCCTGTTACTACGATTTCCTCCAGGACTTTGGAATCTGGCAACATTCTAACTGATATTTCTTTTTGATTTCCCACAGTTATATCCTGACTAAGATAGCCGATATAACTGAACTGTAGTACATCACTTGATTTTGCTGCAATGTTGTATGCCCCATCAATATCAGTAATTGTTCCTGTTTGTGTTCCTTTAACAACAACATTTACGCCTATCAAGCCAATGCCGTCTTCTCCGGTTACTGTACCTTTAATTTGTTCAACCCCTTGGGCCTGCAATTGGCTGCCAGCGAGTGTTAAAACAAAACAAGACAATAGCAATAAATAATTTAATTGCTTAATTCTTGCGCTGAGTAATAAAATAAATTTAAATTTGTTGTTTTTAGTTCTCATAATATCATATGATTTAACGGTATTAAAAAAATGGACTAATTAAATTGAAGGTTGTTTCAGCAACCTTTTTACATTCTAGTTGAAGGATAGTTGAAATTGACATTCAACTATTCTTCTTTATATTATTTTTTGATCATTTCATATTGTAAATCTTTAACGCTTTCGCTAAATTCTGAAACATCCTTCAGATGGATCGCCATAGCTGCAGAAGCTGCTTCCGGATCCTGGTTAATTATACTTTCTAAAATAGCCTGATGCTCCTGGAGCGTTTTATTAAAATTTAAATCATCACATACTTTTAGATTAATATAATTCTTAACAATATCTGGTGTAATAATCATCATCAATGATTTTAGAACATTGTTTTTAGACGCTTCTGCAATTTTAATATGAAATAGGAGGTCTTCTTCAACAGCCTGCTGACCGGTTTTTGTTTTCTTTTCATAAGCACTGAGTGCATTAGATATAGAAGCAATATCTTCACTTGTACGTCTCTTGGCTGCCAGGTATGCAGCTTGCTTTTCGAGTAATACTCTTGTTTCGACTAGTGATTTAAAATCATGTTCTTCAAGGTTGAGAACATCTGAGATCAATTCTTCAAGGGCAACAATTCCAATACCGGAAACGAAAGTTCCGTTTTGGGGATAGGTCTTTAGGATGCCATAAAATTCAAGTTTTAGTATTGCTTCCCGGACATGACTTCGGCCCACGCCAAGGTGATCAGCTAGTGCTCTTTCTGAAGGAAGTTTATCGCCTGGTTTAATTTCGCCATTAGATATCAGTGACTTAATTTGGCCAATGATCTTGTCAACTGGCTTGTCGATCTTTATTTTTTGGAGATTATCTAACATAGGCTTTATGATTTTTGGTCAACCAATAATTGGCCTACCAATTTATACCGACGCAAATATATAATAATTATTTACAATTAAAAATTTTTATAAATTTTTTTTGCAATAATATTAAGAAGTACTTGCCTTTGAGTTTTTTTTCATAGAATGAAGCAAATAATTGTATAATTCGTTACCTTTATGAAATTTGAAATATGAAATCCTTACTATTGAATTTACACTAGTACAAATTGAAATCATCACTTTGACCTTATTATATAGATGTGGGTATAATAGCGGAGTTTGTAACCTTTATATTTGTTAGGGATATTTTATAGACTATTGTCTTTCAGAGAAAAAAATGAAAGTTAATCTAAGAAGATTCATGAGGGTACTTTTTGAAAATAATGATCTGACAATACCTTGCTCTAATCCTCTCAACTCAGCTAAACCTCTCAATCTCCCTATTGCTGAATATCCTGGATTAGTTGATTTATTTAAATCATCCAGCATCTTATGTCCATGGTCGGGCCTCATAGGAATTCTCTTTTCCATTTGATAAGAAATAGATAGTAGTTGCTTCATAACTTCATACATATCCACATCCCCTTCCAGATGATTAGCTTCAAAAAAATTACCATCATTATCTCGTTTCGTTGATCTCAAATGGATAAAATGTATTCTTTCTGAAAACGCTCTTACCATTTCCGTAAGATCGTTATCTTCCCTTACACCAAATGAACCTGTACAAAAACATATACCGTTGCAGCGAAAATCAACCTCCTTCAGGATGTGCATCACATCATCATGGGTACTTACTACTCTAGGTAATCCCAGCAAAGGAAAAGGCGGATCATCAGGATGGATAGCTAGGAATACTTTTTCTGAATCAGCAACTGGGGCTATTTCTTTTAGAAACAATATAAGGTTTCTTCTAAGATCATCAGCGTCGATATCTGCATAAGTCTCAAGTATTTTTTGGAAACTTTGCAGATCAGGAACACTATCTGTTGTGCTTCCGGGCAAACCTGCAATAATATTTTTTGTGAGTAGCATTTGATCAGCTTCACTCATAGTATCAAATCTGAACCTCGCTTTGGATACTTCATTGACCGAGTAGTCTTTGGCTGCATCAGGCCTCTTCAATATAAAAATATCAAAGGCGGCAAATGCTGCTTTTTCAAAAAATAATCCGGTAGATCCATCATCCATCCTATATTCAAGGTCAGTTCTTGACCAATCTAAAACCGGCATAAAATTATAAGTCACGGTATATATTCCGCATTTAGCAAGATTTCTTATACTTGTTTTATAATTCTCAATATAATACTTAAAATCTCCACACCTTCTTTTGATGTCTTCATGTACCGGAATACTTTCTACAACTGACCAGGTCAGACCTTCAGCTTCTATAATCTTTTTTCGCTCAAGAATATCGCCTATGTTCCAAACTTCACCACTTGGGATTTGATGCAAAGACGGACGACTCCAGTTGCACCTGACTGCTTTATATCATTTAACTTCACAGTGTCTGAAGGACCAAACCATCGCCAGGTTTGTTCCAGTCCAATCTTATTGTAATTGCTTTTCATTATCTAATTTTATTTTAAATTAAACCCCTGAAAATGCTGAAAAGCCACCATCTACAGGCACCACTATACCAGAGATAAAAGATGATCTGTCATCAGCTAACCATAGAATTGTACTGATGAGTTCTTTCGGATCACCAAATCTTTTAAACGGAGTTTGACTCAAAATTGTATTTCCCCTGTCAGTTAAAGTACCGTCAGAATTTAAAAGCAAATTTTTATTTTGATCTGCAATAAAAAAACCAGGTGCTACTGCATTAACCCGAATACCTTCACCATATTTGGTAGCCAATTCTACGGCCATGGACCTGGTAAAGTTGTCTACCGCAGCTTTGGCCGCTGAGTATCCCACTACCCTAGTCAAAGGTAATTGAGCAGACATGGAAGAAATATTTATTATACATCCCCTTTTTTGATTTACCATAGGTTTTGCAAACGCAATGGTAGGGATGACTGTTCCAAACAGATTCAGTTCGCTTACTTTTTTAAACTCTTCTATATTTAGATCAAAAAGAGATTGATCAGGCCGTATGGTAGCTCCCTGCAAATTTCCCCCAGCCCCATTTATCAGAATATCTATTCTACCTGATCTTGCTAATATCTGCTCTACAGCAGAATTTACTGAATCCGAATTAAGAACATCGCAAGAAATACCAGTTGCATCCAAATACATATCTTTTAGAAAATCAACTTTTTGGATCAAATTAATCTCATTTCTGGCAAGCAGATAAATAATTGCTCCTTCTTCTGCCAATCCTTGGGCAAGGGCCATACCCAATGTTCCGCTACCACCTGTTATCGCTACTATTTTACCTTTGACTGACATTATTTTATGATTATTTTTTTATTAAAAATCTTTCCATATTTATAAGATAATACTAATAGGTAGATTCCTTTTTTTAATTCAGAAACGTCAATATCAAAATCATGAACAAAGGATGAAGTCATTATTCTATTTCCCAGAATATCCATGACATAATAATTACCTGTTTGTCCATTGTTTGACTTTACGTGAAGCAGATTTGACGATGGATTGGGAAATGTAGATATTTCATTTTGCTTATATAATTCGGAATTTCCGCTTGCGGATACATAATTTAAAGTATATATCTTTTTAGTAAATCCATCCTGAGCTGATACGTTTATTTTGAAAATGTATTTGGCGCCGATAGTGGGTGAATAATTTCAGATGTCGCCAGTTCAGATGTTGTCTTGAAAGAAATATTGGGTACGAAAGTACCTGATACGGGAATATTGTAGGTGTAGACGTATGAATTAAAGCCGTCAACATTTTTTGCATTGAATTTAATCTCAGATAGAGTTGCATCACTACTAATAAAAAGATCATTTGGTAACGCCTTGCCTTCGCCCTGGAGGATATGCATTTTGTCTGTCAATTGCCATCCAATCAATTAAAGATGCATATGGGCCCGGACCAGATTTTCCCCACTCAACATAATTACTTGTGGTAGATTCACCACTTGAACCAACAGCTATTGGTATCGGATTTTCATCCAAATAAACATGGGTTACTTTTCCTTTCATTGTTATTCTTATTATGTGAAATTCATCATTCCAATTAAATGGATGGTTTACTTCAATAACCGGCGAAGCTCTTTTCCAGTTTTAAAGTACTTTGATTCAGTCTTAATTTTTCTCGCCATCCAAATCCTCTTATTTCAAAAAAGCAAATTCCATTGATAGACGGAGATAATGCTTTGACTCTTGCCACTATCGTAATTGCGGTATCTTTATCAGTAAGTCTGAACCGCCATCTAAAATTCATGTCAGAGTCATCTTCATAAGCATAATACTTGTTGCCACTCCCATTTGGGTCATCAAATAATTTATCTTTAAGGGGCATATCAGGTATGGAATTTAATTCCCAAAAATTGGTTTCTACATGCATTTTATTGTTAGCCCGATACACATACCAGGGTAAATCTGAATTAGAGTCGCCGGTTGTAAAGGACCATACCGGACTTTTTGATTCTCCATTTTCATTAATAGCCCCTATCTGCCAATAATATTTTGTATTCGGATTAAGAATCGGACTACATGAAATACCTATAGTATCCAAAATTAATCCTGGCGCATTTTCGGTACCAAAATACACTCTGTAAGATATTGCATTATTTGATTTTGCCCACTTCAATATTGATAGAATTCCAAGGTTTTCTGACTGATTGGCAGGACTAATCAAAGTAGGCACACCCGGTAATACAGTAGCACTATCGGTCTCTATAGAAATAATATTGCTTGGACCAGAAATATTGCCTGCAAAATCCACAGCATATACAACATATGAATATAATTTACCGGCAGATAAATTCGTATCAGAATAAAGAGTCAAATTTACACTATCAAAATTCGATTCATTCCTTTTTATAATGTATTTTACAACTCCTATATTGTCCGTGGATGAGTCCCATTCTAAATCAATAGAATATCTGCTTTTACCTGTTGAGATCAGATTAGTTGGAGCTGAAGGAGGTATATTATCCGGTAAAATGAAGTTTTCAGACGGACAAAGCAATTCAGCAACCTCTGATATGCAAAAGTCCAAAAAATCGCACAGTTTCATCTTTAATTCAGCAGATTTAAGTCTGTATATACCCCATTTTGGCCTTGAATATTCTGCGCCTGTACGCCACAGGTCAATATTTTCGTTCTTATAGCTCAACAGAATTTCTTTTGTTATCAAATCTTTCAGTTCTACTTCGATTTTCCCCTGCTCAGAATGAAACTCTTTGATATATGCTTCAATCCACCTTCCTTTGAGCAGAGCTATATCTACAGATGCAACTTTTCCAAGGTCATTTCCGGTAGAACCTCCATTATGAATCACTTCAAGAACATTAGCTCTCGGAGTAAGGGTAATAACTGGTAAATCAGTATCTGAACCTCCGTATATTTTGTTTTGAAAGATATGACAAAAACTGGAAGACCCTTTAAAGTCTAATGGAAGCCTGAATTTCCACCTGTAATAGGAAGTAGTATTGAGCTGATGTTGCGCTTCAGGTGAAGTGTTGGGGCCGCCTTTGATCTCCATTCTAACCCTATCGAAATTCTCACACCTATCATTATCCTTTTCAATATGACTGTGAAACAAAAACACATATCTGCTCAATAAGCTATCATAAACCTGAGTAATATGCGGGCCAAAATCCGTATGCACGCAATCTGGTGATTCATAATCAAGACCTGAAGAAACTATGCTTGCATATCCTCCTTTAGGTATTGAGGTGGCCTTGCATAATAACTGGGATTTGGTTTCTGAATTGAAGTATATAACACCAAATATAATTAGTAAGATGTGTTTTAATTTCATAATGATTAATATTAGTTAAACCAAAGAGTAGCTTGCCATAAAGGGAATGTTCGCTCTATTTCCTCTGATTTTTTTTCAGGGCTCAATTGCCTCCAGATGCTTTTATATTGAACATCATCATAAGCTTCAGCTGCCATGAGAAATCCAACTGATTGTATGGGCAATTCATCAAAATGAGCAATATCAGGACCATTTGGCCAGATATATTTATTTTCTATGAAGGGTAACATATAATTCCATGCTTTCTTTAAACTTCCGTTTTTACCATCGTAATCCCATAAATCTTCATCCTTAGTTGATAAGAGATGGCATAGAACAGAAAAACCTTCCAAATTAAATAATGAGTAACTATACCCTTTAGTTCGGCTCATTTCTTCCGGAAAACTCCCATCTTCTGACATTTGAGTTGACAACAATTTTTTAAATTGACTTACGGCCACTTCTCTTAGATCTTCTCTGCCTGCAAATGATGAAAAACTGGCTAATTGTGCTGCCCACCAGGTACTATGATTATTTCCGTGATCTTTTTCTTCTAGACCATATTTATGAGAATTCATCCAAGTTGCATAATCGTTAAACCATTGTTTTAATCCATTATAGTCTGTTTCGTTTAATGCACCTAAAGCCTTTAGTTTTTGAATTGATAAAACTATTTCAATCAGATGTATTGTATCTATAATGCCTATTCCACGGCCGCTCGCAATACCTTTAATGGCTTGTGCGTAAACAAGATTTGGATTCATCAGTGTATTTTCATTTAAAAAAAATGCTCTAAGATGATTTATTGCATGTTCAGAATATTTTTTATCTCCAGAAACCTGATAAGCTGCAACCAATGTTGAAACCCATTTATTTAAGTCTCTCATTGCTTTTCTGTGAGCATTAAAATTTTGAGGATTAGTTTGCCCATCTTTCCTGATATATGGACCTTCAGGATGATCCGGATCAGGCCACCAATAATCTCCTTCTGAAAAAAAATCATGCAATTCTCCTGAACTTCTTGGACATGAAAATGTAGTTATAGGAACCGGACTTTCAGCAAGATAACTAGTGGCCTTTGAGATGATGGCTACAGTGTCTGCTGGAATTGAAATAGAATGCGTTTTGGGAAAATTGGTTTTATTATTAGGAGATAATTTAGCATTCCAACCAGTAATTAATATTAAAAAAGAGATTATTAAGAACTTGATTAATGCCATAAACCAAAGAGTTTATCCCAAATAATCAAACTAGCCATTGTATCATTTTTTAATCGGTTTAAGTGATTTCCAAATTTTCTTATAACTTTCATCCTTAAATAAATATGATGCAAATAAAAGATAGTCTCTCTGATTTTGATGTATTTCAGGTTCCAGATTTGTCTTATATGGCCATTCTAGTTTTTTTATCTTGTAAAGAAGTATAAAATCTACTGCCAATTTAGTTTCTAATATTTTTGATGCTAATTCCTCATTTCTCTGACCATTTTTTGAGATAAATATGGCGAAGGTAGTCCACGCATCAAGATTGTACTCTGAATACATAAATGGTTTGGTTCGGCTCAATTCGTCAGGAAAACTTCCATTTTCAGCCATTTGAATCTCCAATTGCTTTTTAAATTGTTCCTGACTTATTACAAATAAATCTGCTCTTTTGCAAAAAAGGCTATAAGCAGCGACCTGAGCTCCCCACCATGTACTATGATTATTATTATTATCACGTTCATCAATTCCATATGGATGTGACGTCATCCATACTGAAAATTCAGTAAACCATTTTTTGCTTGCTTCAAGTGTAATCGTGTCAAGCAAGCCTTCTTTTTCTAAATATCTGCAACAATTTGCTACATCAATCAATCTAATAACATCAATTAAGCCTATTCCTCGACCAGTATTAATACCATTAATGGCTTGTGCATAACTTAGTGAAGGATTCATAATTGTTGCTGTATCAATAAACCAAGCCTTTAAATGACCTTCAATTTTAGATAAATATTGAGAATCATTCTTTATAATAAAAGCAGCAGTTAAAGTCGTTATTGATTCACAAAAATCTAGTAATGCATTTTTGTGGCTTAAAAAACAACCTGGATTACGATCGCCGTCTTTTCTGATATAAGGGCCTCGCGGGTTTTGGGGATCTGGCCACCAATAGGGTCCTTCTGAATAATAATCATGTTTACCACCAGCACTTCTTTCTGCAAAGAAAGCTGTAATAGTAACTGGTTTTTCGGTTAATAATTTGTCAGCAGAAGACAATATTTGCTTTGAATGCTTGTAAATCTCGCTCTTTTGACAAGTAATCTTTTCCACCAAACTTAATGAAACAATCAGTGTAATTAAAATTATTGGTGCTTTTAAAGTATTCATTTTCTTTGATTTTTAGAATTACCATCTATAATAAGTGATGATGCTTCCTGAGTATCGTCTATAACCAGGTAACTGCCCTTAAAATCCTGATTCCGAACTTCAAACACTGCTTTCCCGGTACCTGGGATAACCTGAATTACTGCCCTCCCATTTGCCATTTCAATCACCTGACTCTTATCAGGAACGCCATAGTCCACCATTAGTTTGCCGGAACCATCATGAGCAAAATAAATTCTTCCTTCATAATCCAGAACGCGTTGGTTATTTTTATCCTGCATTGTGGCCTCTACCAGGTAATTGCCATTATCAAGTTTTATCTGATTCAGATTAATATGATCAGCAATTCCAGATTTCTTGTAGGTGTAATGTACTGAAATGCTATCATATACGGTAGAATTATTTTCGCTTATCCCAATTGCTCTCAATGAATTATTTCCTTCATTAAACAGCACTTCCCAGGTAAGCCCACCAGCAGGAAAAGTATCTTTATGTTTCATCTTTTTGCCTAAACTTGTTCCATTATGAAAAAGTTCTACTTCTTTGCAGTTACTAAAAACTGAAATTTCACGCTTTTTACCTACAGGTCCACTTCGATCCAGCCATGTATGTGATTCTATATAAGCGAAAGGTTCTTTAGCCCAGTAACTTTTAAAAACATAATAAGAATCTTTTGGCCTTCCTTCTCTATCTACTAATCCTTTTTGATTCATATATGGAATACCGTTTTCGGGTCTCAAAGGGGTGGCAAAATCTTTAAATGCCCACTGAGCACTACCAGCAAATCCGGTCTGTGATTCGGAAACATGCAGATACCAATCAAATAAGTCTACAATGTAATTCTCTGTCCAATCTCCAGTTTGTGCAATATTGGCAACACCTAATTGGTTTGACACTTCCGCCCATTCATCCTCGTTAATCATTCCGTCACCGCTGACAGGATTTTCTGTATGACGTCCTACATGGCTGGAACCGCCATATTCCATGTGGAGAAATCTTTTATATAATGCCTGATTTTTTGTCAGTGTAGGTCCATAGTTAGTATAAACACCAGCATACCAACCAGACCAGATAGAAGGAGAAAAAACATCCACTAAATCTGCACCTTCATAGTATTTTCTTATGGATGTCATTCGCCCAGGATCCAGATCGTGCGCAATTTTGTTTAAATAAGAGATATATGGGTTCATCTTGTTGATATCATCACCTCCAGGAAAGTCAGGTAACCAATATACTTCATTACCCAATGCCCAAAAAACTATTGATGGGTGATTATAATTCTGAAGAATTTGTTCTTTTAATAGTCTGCTGGTATTGGATTGCCATGCTGCATTGCCAATTCCGCCCCTGCACCATGGCAATTCATCCCAAACGATCAACCCCAACTCATCACAAGCTTTATACACCTCTGGGTCTTGTGGGTAATGACCTAATCGAATGAAGTTAGCTCCCATTTCTTTAATCATTTCCATATCTTTTCTATGGAGTTGATTGGGCATAGCAGCTCCAAACCCGGCATATTCTTCATGACGGTGGGTTCCTCTTAATAATAATTTTTTGCCATTGAGGTAAAAAGGGCCAAAATCATCAAAATGAAACCAACGAAGACCAAAATTTTCTTCTGTCATATCCACTAACTTTCCCTTAAAAAATAGTATTACATTCATTTTGTATAAATTGGGTTGGTCCGGGGACCATAGCTTGGGATTGAGAATTTTTTGGGAGATCGAACTCTAAACTTTCAGCTGTACTAACAGGATAATAATCAGATGACGATATTAATTTATTCTTTTGTGGATCATAAATAGATATTATTAACTTACAATCTTTACTATTAATCTTGAAATCGGATAGCTTGACTCTGACCTTCACTTTTGCCATTTCTGATGAAACGACCGGGGTACTGATAAACATATCCGACACGTGCACATCAGGAATAATATTCAACCACAGGTCTCTGGTGATTCCTCCATAAATAATAAAATCAGCTTTCTGGGAAGGAATGATTTCAGGGTTATAACTATTATCTACTCTTATCATTAGAGTATTCGTCTTACCTTTCATGACAAAATCCGTTATGTCGATTTGAAAACCCACATAACCTCCAACATGGCTTCCTGCTTTCTTTCCATTTACGAAAACTTCACTAGTTATATTTGAACCTTCAAAATATAAGATATATCGTGATTTATTTTTAGATTCTATATTTAACGTCTTTCTATACCAACTTGCATCCCTTCTGTATCCCGGAATTTGATCGACTGCATCCCACTGATTCCAGGTATGAGGCAGATCTATATTTTTCCACAATAATGATTGCTTTGCTTCACTAATCTGATCGGTATTATTTTCCAGATATTGCCACCCAGCATTTATATTTATTTTTTTTCTGGTTTCTTTCGGATATTCATTTTTAAGAATACCTGACCATGATGTAAGACAAAGCATTACCACAAGAACCGTCAATTTTAATAATAACGTCTTTTTATTTCTTCTTAAAGTTGTGTTTGTAATGTTTACTCCAATCATTCAATTTATTTATCTTGATTTTAATCCTGATAACCTACGAATCAGTGCTTCCACATAATAGTAGTCTGCATAAGACAAGGGTACGTCAATCTCAAAATTACCCGGTAAACTCCCGGTACTTTGGGACAGCAGAAATGGGGGTACTTCTGACTGATACTCCTTTTTAGATAAAGATGATAAAATCTGATCAGCCATGTTTAGATACTTCATCTTTCTCCGGGCACATAATTTGCCAGTTCGATCAGTCCTGATGCCATAACAGTAGCGGCAGAAACGTCTCTTGGTTCATTTGGTATATTGGGTGCATTAAAATCCCAGTAAGGAATCTTGTCTTTTGGTAAATTAGGATGATTAAAATAATATTCACCTATAAGTTTGGCCTGCTTCAGAAAAGTGCTGTCACCAGTCCTGCCAAATGCAGTTGTAAAACCATACAATCCCCATGCCTGCCCTCTTGACCATGCTGATTCATCACTATAGCCCTGATGGGTTATTTTTAGCCTGGGTTGACCTGTCAGCGTATCATAATCTACCACGTGATAACTACTGTTATCTTTTCTGAAATGATTGTGCAAAGTTGTTTTTGCATGCTGATATGCTACTTTATAATATATCGAATCTCCTGACAACTCTGTAGCATCAAAAAGCATTTCAAGATTCATCATATTATCAATTATTACCGGAAATTGCCATTTATCTGCATTCCAATCCCATGACCTAATAACACCAATTTTTGCATTAAATCTTTTAATAAGCGTGGCTGAAGCCTGTATTATAACATCTTTATAAGCTTCATTTTTTTCTAATTTATATCCTTTACCAAAACAACTGCTGATCTTAAACCCAAGGTCGTGTGTATGTATATCCCATTTCTCTTTTTCAACAAATGAAGTCCATATGATGGCAGATTCTTTTAAACTTTCTTCTTTACTATAACCATAAAGCTGCCAAAGAGTGCCTGGATAAAACCCGCTTGTCCAATTTTTTGAATTTGTTACCAATAAAGAACCATCTTCATTTAATGATCTGGGTATCATCAATGAATCGATCTTCAACTTCGATTGATAATTTACCATTTTTTCAGAAAGAAAATTTAATTCCTTTCTTAAAAATTCATCATTTATTACTGCAGCATTCTTATTCGACATAAAACATGAAGAACAGGCGGCAATAAATAAAATAAAAAAACCAAAATAAAATTTCATAGATAAAATTCTAAAATAATATCAAAATAAATAAATGAACTCAGAGTATGTTTATATTATATTTAGACTTTAAGTAATGAATTGTCTTTAAGGCACAAACATTACGCATAATCATATCTCATAGAAGAAAGAAAGATGTAAGAAACTGTTGATCTTACTACTTCAGTGAAACGTGTGACAAAACAAAAAATAAGTATTTGCTGTCGATTAATTCTGAATACTAAAATTTAATCTGTTCGTACCAGAAATTTAAAGGAAATCAGGTTTATACCCGATTTCCTTTAAATTTTAATCACTTTTGAACAACTATTTTTACAAACATTCTACCTTCTTCAGTTTGAAGATTTGCAAAATACATACCAGTTGGTAGTTCATTGGCACCAGTCCATGTTTCATTATGGTATCCTGGCCCTTTAATACCATTAAATATGTTAATTATTTTATTTCCTCTCATATCAAAAACACTTAAATCTACCTGACTGCTATTCGCAAGATTATATTTAAATGTGGTGATATTTGAAGTAGGATTTGGACTTGACGAGAAATCAAGAAGTGGATTAAACACGAGTTCCTCTGTTGAAGATACGTAATTGCACATAAACCTTGACCCAACAGCACCGCCATCTGAAGCCGACTTAGCTGACAGGGAATTTTTATTGTAACAAGGATCAAATTTACTCCAATCAAACAAATAACCTTTATCAAAAGCTGTTCCTTTAAAACTAATGTCTTCTACCATTATATCTGTGATACCAACAGAATCCGGATATTTAACCGCTTCTCCTGAAGATTTTATTACCGGTGCCCGACTTGGAACGTTATTCAATTCAAGAACTTCCGTAAAATATGCTTTAGATGGGTCGGCCAACATTCCAGCAACCTCCGGGCTAAGTATCAATGGTTTAGTTACTAAAGTTGACGCAGTATAATGATTTAAAACATCCTGAGTCCAAAAAATATTATTGTTTGACATATTCATTGTTGCTCCCGGCACTATTGAATCTATCGTAAATAAGTAATTTGTTTTATTCAAATAGGTTATTTGTTCATTAGCTAACGTTGGTGATGTCCCCATTATGGAAGGGTTCATGAATAAATTGTCTTTAATAATACTTTGTTTCGTATTTCTCAATTGGATTAAGCCATGCCGTCCTACATGATTAAAGACCGTATTTTGAGAAAAATCAAAATAATTGAGTCCTTTTTGCCTGAATCCTATATATAATCTATCCAGTATGTTATGAATTACATTGTTTCTTATCACAACAGTATCTGAAAAATTATCCCGGGTATCCACTACCCTGCCGTTTCCCTGAAATTTTTCATAATCTCCAAAATTTCTTAACCAACAATTTGTGATATAGGTCTTTGTGTTTTCACCTTCAATTCTGATAGTACCTTGCCTGCTTTTTTCTATGATACAATCATTAAAAATGTATCTGTTATTATCTCCTTCACACCAGAATGGGGTAGATTCATATTGTGAAGCAGTGGCGCCTTCTTCACCCATGATGATATAGAGTCCATCCCAGGTAAAGCTTCCAAACCCTCTGTACAAGCCATCCAAAGCTGTTCCTCCGGTTTTATTAGCCCGCGAAATGACTGGTCTTCCCTTAGCCAGGTCTCCTGTTGCTACAAGTTTGACATCGAATGTCCAGGTGTTCAGTTTTGTAAAAAAATATAACCCGCCTCGCTGAAGAAGATAAGTGACATTTTTGTGCTTTCCATCCGGAAAAGTATCCGCGGTAATAAAGTCATCAATGTAGGTGAACGGGAAGGCCGTAGTTCCATTTAAGTTGGCTGGAACAGTAATAGATTGCGAATATGATGTCCCGAATAAAGTGGCCATAAATGCCAGCGTTAAGTAAAGTGATTTCATTCTAAATGATTTTAATGATGTTATTAAATATAGTGTTTTAAGAAAAGTAACCAAGTACTTTTCTGGTTCAAATAATTCTAAATATTTTTTCTACATGTCTATTAATTATCTTATTATAAATTCGGCCCCAAAGGTTACTGTCGAGCCATACCTTTCTATAGATGTAACCAGGTCTTCTGATCTGAAAAAATTTGTACCCTTCTGGTCAGATATGTTATTCATATTAACAAAAACATTAAAGTTGTTACCAAATTTTTGTTTTACTACAGCGTCAAATCTCCAGAACCCTTGATTAAAACGATCTTTGTCGGCATTTGCACTATAACCAGAAATCTTAGTACCCTGATAAGACGTGGAAAATCTGGCAGAAAACTTTTTATAATCGTAGCCTAATGAAGCGTTTAAAATATGTTTCGCTTGTCCAATTAGGTTCGCTTCTCTTTGATATGATATGATATCTACAATGGTATAAAAGAAAGGAAAATTACCTGCGAGCCTTGATTCTTCATAAAATGAATTTATTGTGGTGTTTGAAAACAGTCGTGAATAATTTATATTAAGTACCAAACCCATCGAAAGGCTTGGGTAAAAAATTCAAATTAGATTGAAGATCTACTTCTATTCCTTTTACATTTGATTTAGGCGAATTGGTATAAGTTGTTAATTCAGCGCCTGTATATCCTGTTTTAGGAAATCCATAAGCCACCGCTAAAGAATCGTTATTCAGTCCAACTATGAGTGGATAAAATGCATCATCTATCTGTTTGTAAAAAGCTCCAATGGATAATAATCCCCAATTCCCTGAAAAGGCTGTCGCATACAAATCATAATTCCTTGAAACGGATGCATTAAGATTTGCATTTCCCTGAGTTATCACCACATCGCTCGATCTGTTTATGGAAGTAAATGGTACAACATAATCATAATCCGGCCTAGCCAATGTTGTAGAATATGATGCCCTGATATCAAACCATTCTACTGGTTTATATTTTAGATGTAAATGTGGTAAAATTATACCATAATTTCTATCTACCAGAACATCTTTTAATGCTCCACTCTCACCAAAATCACCACTCAAATCTGAGTAGATTCCCTGATAATTGTTATCTGACTTTTCATACCTGATACCAGATATTAATGTGATCTTATTGCCCAAATTGAGCTTGAACATGGCATAAGTGGCATATACATTTTCGGTCAGATTATAATTATTAGTAAGTTGATACCTGTTTTCTCTAAGATCTGAACTAAAAACCTCTGAAAATTTCCTAAGTTTATTTTCGTCATAAGATGTCAGGAGGGCAACAGAAGCCCCACTTGCATTTTGAAAGGTCAAATTTTCATTATTTGTAAAATTAGACATACCATAATAAAATGTATTGGATGGGTCCACGCCTACTGCACCTTTACCTTCAGGGTCGAAAGGCAGGAAATGAGAATTTCTGAACAAATAATAATTCTTAACATATCGCTCATCATAAGTCCGGACTCTTGAAGCTAAGGAAATCTTGCCTCCGGTCTTGAAAGTCAGATTAATTTTGTTTCCTGATACAATTGGTATAGCTATATTTGCAAATGCCGTCTTTATATCCTCACTATTTCCCGAAACGACCGAAGTAGCTCCCTGCAAATAATCTCCTTCTGGTTTTCTGGTAATAAAATCATAAAATGTGGAAGGCTGCGATCTGCTTTTAAATACGTCCTTATTATAGGGATTACTTGCATTCCAGAATTCAGTTGTAAAATCATATGGTGTCTCCCCTTTTACTCTTGAAAATGCCCCGCCCCAATCTATTTTAGCAAATGATAAATTATGATTCATAGAAACGGAAGCTGAATAGAGAGAAATAGAATTTTCAACAATATTAGGCAGATACCTAATTCTGTTATTCTGAATATCATATCTCTCTGACTGATTATATCTGTCTCTTGATGTTTTTGAGTAAATTCCTAAAATGGTAATATCAGTTTTATCCCCTAACTTAAAATCAATTCCTAAACTGGCATTTTGTCTCTTCCTTTGTTCCTGTCGTTTCTGAAATTCCAGATAATTGCCTTGTTGTTTAAATATATTTAAAGCGGTATCTACTACGACAGACTGATCATCACCCCATCCCTGACCGATAGTTTCACCACCGCGATTAAATCTTTCCGTATTTACTGTAGCAATAATTCCAATTTTATCATCTAATATCCTTTGTGTCAGAGATATTGTCGCCTTATAATCCTGCAGTGTCTTACTGAAAAAAGTTATATCCGTTCAATCCCTTTAATAGAAATTTTCCTTGCCTTGGGTGCCTTTAAAATATTCAGATTTATTGACCCTCCTAATGCATCCCCATCCATATCCGGTGTAGGTGATTTGAAAAGTTCGATTCCTGATAGTAATTCTGGTGAAATCAAAGACAAGTCAACTGACCGATCCGAACCGCCTGTAGCGGGAAGCCTTACTCCATTTATAGAAATAGCTGTAAATTTTGGGTCCAAGCCCCGAACTACAACTTTTGAGCCTTCACCCCCATTTCTATTAATGGCCACACCTGGCAGTCTGGATATTGCTTCAGCCGCATTGACATCAGGAAGCTCTTTGATCTTATCTGCGGATACAATATTAGCAATCGCATCTGAATTCCTTTGTTGGTTTATTGCTTTCGCTTGTCCCAAAGCCTGAGCTGTAATGATCACTTCCTTGCCTAAAATTGCCATAGGTTGCATAACAATGTCCTTCACTGTTGCTTGGTTTTCAAAAATTTCAAGTGAAACTTCCTGATTTTCAAAGCCAGTATAGGAATAGATTATAGTATATGTTCCAACTTTCAAATTTTTAAATAGATAAGTACCATCCAAATCTGAAAACGTCCCAACATTGATAGCATCCTTCAAATAAATATTTGCTACAGGCAGCGTTGTTTTTCCATCACTGTCATATATAGTTCCCGTGATGTAACCAGTCTGTCCTGTCATGATGATGGATGACATTGAAAATAATATTCCAAAAAGAAAAACTGAAGTAGCCTTATTAATGATCATACAAATTTAATTTTGAGCTTTCTCGGTTTATTTAATATAATATTGTTTAATTAAACTTATTACTAACGCAAAATTAATTGAATGAAAAGGAATAAAAATCTAAAATATGGGGTAAAATTGTCTAATTTTCTTTTTTTCATAGCAAAATATTTGCAGTAATGGGTTTTCTCCAGTTCAAGATACTACTCCAAAAAGAAAATACTATTATATCACATATAATAGCAATTACCTTATTATATGTTATACTTTTTGATCAGATCGGGGGTAATCTGAAGGTGAAATGTCAAACTGGGATTGAAAGCACTTTCTGAAATATTTAGGGTCTTTAAATCCGACTTTGTATGCCACTTCTGATACATTGAGTTTATTCATTAACAATAATTGTGCTGCCCTTTTTAGCCTGATGGTTTTAATAAAGTTATTTGGAGTTTGGTCGGTTAATGCCTTAAGTTTAATGAATAAAAGGGGTCTGCTGATCGCCAGGTCATAAGCGAATTGGTCCACAGAATATTCGTAGTTTTCAATATTAGATTCTGTGATGCTCATTGCCTTGTTTAAAAACTCTTCATCTGAAGAAGTTATTTCAATGGATTTGGGATCAAAAGTCAGAACCCTGGCAAATTTATTGCGAAATTCTTTTCTTAATCGCAGTATATTTCGAACCCGCAATTTGAGTTCTTCCGGGTCAAATGGTTTGGTGATATAATCATCGGCACCCAAAGTAAGTCCTTCAATCTTATATAATGTCGCTGATCTCGCTGTTAGTAATATGACCGGAATATGGCTTATCTCTATATCCTGTTTTAATATTTTGGTCATGGCAACACCATCCATCACGGGCATCATTACATCGCTCAATATCAAATCAGGGTGGTGTCTCCTTGCTTTTAGTAACCCTTCTTCGCCATTGTCTGAGGTGATCACCTGATACAATCCGATAAAAATATGAGAAATATAATCCCTCACTTCAAGGTTATCCTCAATAATTAAGATCATTTCATTTTTTCTTTCACATTCATCCGACAATCCAACTAAATCGTCATGAAATGGAGCACCTTCGTTCTCTTTAGATTTGTCAGCTGAATCATTTTGAATACTCCAGTCATTTTTTAATACTTGTGGCTCTACATCTATCGAATTGATGATTTCTCTGGGAAAGACAACCCTGAAACAGGATCCTTTATGGTTGGTACTTACTAAATCGATAGTGCCTTGATGTAATTCAACCATTTGTTTTGAAATAGCCAAACCAATGCCGCTACCCTTTATATGCGAATATATTGGATCTTGTTTTTCATAATATCGGGTAAATATCTGATCCTGGAGATCTGGACTTATACCTATTCCATTATCCTTTACTTCAACGGTAATTTCTTTTTCATTCTGTTGAATAAACATTGATATTTTCCCGTTTGCATGGGTGAATTTAAGCATTTGATAAAAGATTAAAAAACACTTTCTCTATCTTTTCCTCATCAAAAGCCATAGCATTATATCCTCGTCTGTGCGAAACTCATATGTTATATTTTTTGATCTCGCAGATTCTGTAAACAATAAGAATATTTCTTTTAAAAAATGTTACAATATTACCATTGGTTACATTTAACGGTTCATGATCCGTTTCTAACTTACGGAATACTAACACCTGGTTAACAAGATTTAATAACCTTTGAGCGTTTTTAGTGATCAGATTGATTTTACTTTTGATGTCGTCTGCATGTTCCTGAACAGCAATTTCTTTCAATGGCCCTAATATCAAAGTCAGGGGAGTCCTAAATTCATGTGTAATATTGGTAAAAAATCTGAGCTTCACTTCATGTAATTCTTCTTGTTGCTGTCTGGCCACTCTTTGTAATTGAATGGTGTGTCTCAGTTTGACATACCTGAATAATCCAAAAATGGCAAAAGTAATCAAGGCAATGTAAATCAAATCGGCCCACCATGAGCGCCACGGTGGAGGCAAAACCAATATTTCAATGTGACGTTCTACAGGGTTCCAGATACCATCACTATTTGCCCCCTTCACTTTAAATAAGTAGTTGCCTTCCTTTTGGATTGTATAGCTAGCTTCTGTTCTACCTGTATTATAATTCCAATCATTATCAAGACCTTCCAGCATGTATGCATATTGGTTGTTTCTTGGGCTGAAAAAATCCAATGCGGTAAATCCTATCGTAAAATTTGCTTCATTATATTTGAATTTGATGAAATTGGAAGTATTCAAAGATGTGTGAAGAATGCCTGAATTATCACCTATAGCAACGGGTTTATTATTTTGTATTAAGTCAGTAAATGCAATGGTTGGAATGAATGTATTAGGTTTTATATCATTTGGGTTAAATCTGGTAAATCCGGTAATACCACCGAAAAGCATGTCCCCTGATTTTGTTTTATAATATGCATTGTAGTTATATTCGGTATTTTCCAAACCGCTGGCATTATTGTAATTTGTGAACTTTTTGCTTATCGGGTCAAATTTTGACAATCCAAAATTGGTACTCAACCAGAGGCGATGACCGGAATCTTCTAAAATTCCATAAATTGTATTACCTGATAAGCCATTTATAGTAGTATAATGTTCAAACTCTCCTGAATTAGGGTTATATCTATACAATCCATTGCTGATAGTACCTATCCAGATATTGTTTTGGAAGTCTTCATGTAAAGTATAGATTTTCTCATCTTTCATTAATGATTGAAAACCAATAGGAAGACCTGAGTCGTCCCTTATTACCTTATTAATCCCTCTTTCTGTGCCGATCCAAAGAGTACCATTGCGGCACTTTAAGAATACCCTTCCTAAATCTGAACTTACTGATTTAGGATTTTCAGCTAAATACCTGTAATTCCGGAATGTTTTTGTCAGGGTGTTGTAAATATCCAATCCACCACCATATGTCAGAATCCATAGGTAATTACTCTCTTTAAGTAACCCATAAACATTGTTATCAGACAGCCCTCCTGGTGATGATTTGAAGTGCTGAAAAGTTGAATTTTTAATATCAAGCAAATCCAATCCCTGTGAAAATGTACCGATCCAAAGATAATCCCCCTCAAGCAAAAGCTGTTTTACATTATTACCGCTAATAGAGTTAACAGAGCCGGATTTTGTTTTGAATACGGTAAATTTTTTTGTATTAATATTATAAAAATTCAATCCTCCACCTTCAGTTCCGATCCATAGATTTCCGTCATGATCTTCAGCAAACGAACTTACAACATCTGCACTCAACTCATTATTATAAGGATTATGTGCAAAGTTGATAAATCTATGAAAATTATTATCTATGTGATTGACTCCACCATAATATGTCCCGATCCACATAGCGCCACGTTTATCCTTGTAAATTGCTTTTACTGAACTATCGGAAAGACCTAAAGACTTCGAATTTGTTTTTTTGATTATCCTAAAGCTCTTAGTGGATGGATCAAAAATATTTAGCCCATCAAATGTACCGATCCAGATATAACCCTGACTATCTTCATTTATAACTCTTATATTATTATTACTTATAGACTTATTGTCATCTTTTTGAGTTTTATATACTGTGATTATATTAGATTTTCTGTCCCAGAAATGCAGGCCACCTTCTTCATTTCCTATCCACATATTTCCATTTTTATCTGTCAGAAGAGCATTAATATTAGAGTTGGAAAGTGAAATGTCTGATTTTGATCCATCTACTCTGACAAAACTATAAGCAGTTGATTCATCAAGGTAATACAATCCATTATCTGATCCTACCCATAAGACCCCGTTGTGATCTTCAATGATGGCATCAATATTCACTTGAGGAAAATCATCATCCGCTTTACCTTTTTTAATAAATTGTGAAAATTGGCCTGTTTTTTCATTATACAAATTTATTCCCGCTGAGGTACCTACCCAGAGTCTTCCTTTTGAATCTCTGTATATTGAATGAATGACATCAGAATTTAGACTATTTGCCGTGCCCTGACTTACAAAATTTATAAAGTCATCTGAATCCGATCGATACCAACTTAATCCCTTGGTTGTACCAACAATTATAGAATTAGAATACCTGTCATAATATATGACTCTGACATCATTTGACGACAAGCTATTCGGTGAATTATCGTTTTTATATACTTTAAATTGATATCCATCATATTTATTTAATCCATCTCTGGTTCCAAACCAAAGAAAACCAGCACTATCCTGTGAGATTGCAAACACTGATACCTGAGACAGACCGTCTTTTTTTGACAGATATCTGAATAAAGCTTGAGATTGAGCATTTACAAAAGAATAGAAAATAAATACTAATAAAATAAAACAAAAATATTTTTTGCAAGACTTTCTCATGATAAGGGCATAACGATTTTATTTTTATATTATCATAAAGAATGAGCTTAATAACGTAATGGCAACCCTAATAAAAGCCATATTAACATATATTATCAAGTATCTTCAGTAAGTTATAAAGTTGCAAAATTAGTGTTTAAACTACTCTTTGCATAATAATCCGGCTATTTGGAATATATTAAAGTTGTGTCATAATAAAAGAATATGCAAACCGAAAATATCTTAAAATTGCAACATTATATAATTGATAAAGTGTATCTCAAATAATTTATTACTATTTGTTAAAATATTTTATAGATCAAATAAAAGATTGTTTTACTTTCTTCCAAGTGCTGCCCAATAAATACCTGCATAGATATGGTCCAAAAAAGCCGGCTCGCCGAACACTGCAGGCAAATGTCCTAAAGCAGTATAAAATGAACGCCCGCCATCGTAATCATGATACCAGGATAAGGGGTGAAATTTCCCCATACCAACACCTTTTGTTCTTGCCCTTCCATTCGACTTTTGGATCATATGATTGCTCATCAACTGCCAGGATGTATTTAAGGCCATCAATTTTTTCCGGACCGAATTCATACTCTTCGTCAGTCCACAATTTATTTGGAGCAAACCCCTGGAGACCTGGAAATGTTGAGTCCGTTAAATAAACTTTTGCTGTTTGGATTACAGGATGGATGTAAAACATTCGACCTACCAATTTGGTGTACCACTCCCAATCATATTCTGTATCCGAAGCACTGTGAATTCCAACAAATCCTTTACCTGATTGTATAAATCTTTCCATCACTTTTTCTTGCTTAGAATCAAATATATCACCTGTAGTGTTTAAAAATATGACAACCTGAAATTGTTCCATATACTTATCTGTAAATCCATCCGGGTCATCCCAAATAGTCACGTCAAAATAATTTCTTTTCCCAAGTTCCTGTATTGCTAGTACTCCAGTATGTATCGATTCATGGTGCCAGCCTCTGGTAGTGGTGACAACCAATGCCTTAAACTGGTTGGATTGACTTATTAGAGTGGCAGGCAAACCAATATAGGTTAATAATATCAGGAATATTAATTTTTCAATTTTCATAAAATGATTAATTTATTTAAAAATAATAATGAATTAGTATGGAATATAAAGTGTTTGCTCAAATATAGCTATCATATTTATTAGTATTAGTCAAAATGAATTTTAATTTTTCCAATCATCTTATCCTAAATACCATAAAAAATATAACAAGACCAGGCTATTGGATACTTTACAACCTTAGTTAACTAAAAATCAATATATTACATAATTAAATATACAACAAATTAAGCAGTTAATTTCTGTAATATTCAACATATTCCTTTTATTTGTTTAAAAATCTTCAAATATGAAATAGTCAATTGATTTAAAATTCTAGAAAAAATACAAATTTGCTTAATTCCCAATATGTAAATACTTAATGATGAAAAACTTATTTCTCTCAATCCCGTCACTTCTTTTGTTATTGTTTTCAAATTTTTATGTTTCTATCGCCGGACCAACATTTGAAAAAAGCGACTTAATAAATTTTACTAAACAAGCATGTATTCAACCAGGAATACCAATAAATCCAACTGTAAATCCTGTTGGGCAGAATTCAGCTACCTTTTTTTGGTTTCCGGGAAATCCTGAAGGGAGTGCAGTTATAAATTATTTTTGGGTTATTGGTACCAGTCAAAATGTTACTTTTGGCAATGGAGTTGTTCAGGGTTATACTTCTTCTACATGGATGGCAACAAATGATCTAAGCCCCAATACCACTTATTATCTTAGGGTATATGCCATTTCGAGTTGTAATAATGTGCCTACGCTTTATAGTACCTCGCCACCTTTTACTACTTCAGGACCTTCATGTATTCAACCCGCAGCACCCGTCAATGTCATCGGTACCGGGTTGGGTCAAAACTCTGCCAGCCTCGACTGGTCGTCTGGTAATCCGTCGGGAAGTCCCACTGTAACATACTACTGGGTAGTCGGAACATCATCCAACGTCATTTACGGATACGGAGTGGCTCAGGGTACTACGGCAAGTAATTGGGTAGGAACAAATGCACTAAGCCCCAATACCACTTATTATCTTAGGGTATATGCCATTTCGAGTTGTAATAATGTACCTACACTTTATAGTACATCACCACCTTTTACTACTTCAGGACCTTCATGTATTCAACCCGCAGCACCCGTCAATGTCATCGGTACCGGGTTGGGTCAAAACTCTGCCAGCCTCGACTGGTCGGCAGGAAGTCCGTCTGGAAGTCCCGCTATAACGTACTACTGGGTAGTCGGAACATCATCCACCGTCACTTACGGATACGGAGTGGCTCAGGGTACTACGGCAAGTAATTGGGTAGGAACAAATGCACTAAGCCCCAATACCACTTATTATCTTAGGGTATATGCCATTTCAAGTTGTAATAATGTACCTACGCTTTATAGTACCGCCACCTTTTACTACTTCAGACCTTCCTGTATTCAACCCGCAGCACCCGTCAATGTCATCGGTACCGGGTTGGGTCAAAACTCTGCCAGCCTTGACTGGTCGGCAGGAAGTCCGTCGGGAAGTCCCGCTATAACGTACTACTGGGTAGTCGGAACATCATCCACCGTCACTTACGGATACGGAGTGGCTCAGGGTACTACGGCAAGTAATTGGGTAGGAACAAATGCACTAAGCCCCAATACCACTTATTATCTTAGGGTATATGCCATTTCGAGTTGTAATAATGTACCTACGCTTTATAGTACCTCGCCACCTTTTACTACTTCAGGACCTTCCTGTATTCAACCCGCAGCACCCGTCAATGTCATCGGTACCGGGTTGGGTCAAAACTCTGCCAGCCTTGACTGGTCGTCTGGAAGTCCGTCGGGAAGTCCCGCTATAACGTACTACTGGGTAGTGGGAACATCATCCACCGTCACTTTCGGATACGGAGTGGCTCAGGGTACTACGGCAAGTAATTGGGTCGGAACCAATGCCCTAAGTCCCAATACCACTTATTATCTTAGGGTATATGCCATTTCAAGTTGTAATAATGTGCCTACACTTTATAGTACCTCGCCACCTTTTACTACTTCAGGACCTTCATGTATTCAACCCGCAGCACCCGTCAATGTCATCGGTACCGGGTTGGGTCAAAACTCTGCCAGCCTCGACTGGTCGGCAGGAAGTCCTTCGGGAAGTCCCGCTATAACGTACTACTGGGTAGTCGGAACATCATCCAACGTCACTTACGGATACGGAGTGGCTCAGGGTACTACGGCAAGTAATTGGGTCGGAACAAATGCCCTAAGTCCCAATACCACCTATTATCTTAGGGTATATGCCATTTCAAGTTGTAATAATGTACCTACACTTTATAGTACCTCGCCACCTTTTACTACTTCAGGACCTTCCTGTATTCAACCCGCAGCACCCGTCAATGTCATCGGTACCGGGTTGGGTCAAAACTCTGCCAGCCTCGACTGGTCGGCAGGAAGTCCGTCGGGAAGTCCCGCTATAACGTACTACTGGGTAGTGGGAACATCATCCAACGTCACTTTCGGATACGGAGTGGCTCAGGGTACTACGGCAAGTAATTGGGTCGGAACAAATGCACTAAGTCCCAATACCACCTATTATCTTAGGGTATATGCCATTTCAAGTTGTAATAATGTACCTACACTTTATAGTACCTCGCCACCTTTTACTACTTCAGGACCTTCCTGTATTCAACCCGCAGCACCCGTCAATGTCATCGGTACCGGGTTGGGTCAAAACTCTGCCAGCCTTGACTGGTCGTCTGGTAATCCGGCAGGAAGTCCCACTATAATATATTACTGGGTAGTAGGAACATCATCCACTGTTACTTTCGGATACGGAGTGGATCAGGGTACTACGACAAGTAATTGGGTAGGAACAAATGCACTAAGTCCCAATACCACTTATTATCTTAGGGTATATGCCATTTCAAGTTGTAATAATGTACCTACACTTTATAGTACCTCGCCACCTTTTACTACTTCAGGACCTTCCTGTATTCAACCCGCAGCACCCGTCAATGTCATCGGTACCGGGTTGGGTCAAAACTCTGCCAGCCTTGACTGGTCGTCTGGAAGTCCGTCGGGAAGTCCCGCTATAATATATTACTGGGTAGTAGGAACATCATCCACTGTTACTTTCGGATACGGAGTGGATCAGGTACTACGACAAGTAATTGGGTAGGAACAAATGCACTAAGTCCCAATACCACTTATTATCTTAGGGTATATGCCATTTCAAGTTGTAATAATGTA
This sequence comes from Saprospiraceae bacterium, assembly GCA_016722285.1. Taxonomy (GTDB): domain Bacteria; phylum Bacteroidota; class Bacteroidia; order Chitinophagales; family Saprospiraceae; genus OLB9. The sequence goes on along the minus strand of JADKGI010000007.1, from coordinate 54,666 downwards.
CCTACACTTTATAGTACCTGCCACCTTTACTACTTCAGACCTTCCTGTATTCAACCCGCAGCACCCGTCAATGTCATCGGTACCGGGTTGGGTCAAAACTCTGCCAGCCTTGACTGGTCGTCTGGAAGTCCGTCGGGAAGTCCCGCTATAACGTACTACTGGGTAGTGGGAACATCATCCACCGTCACTTACGGATACGGAGTGGCTCAAGGTACTACGACAAGTAATTGGGTAGGAACTAATGCCCTAAGCCCCAATACCACCTATTATCTTAGGGTATATGCCATTTCGAGTTGTAATAATGTGCCTACGCTTTATAGTACCTCGCCACCTTTTACTACTTCAGGACCTTCATGTATTCAACCAGGGAAGCCAATTAATGTATTTGCGACACCAACTGGTCAAAATTCAGCCAGTTTTGATTGGTCAGCAGGAAACCCTTCCGGAAGTCCGGTTATAACATATTATTGGGTAGTAGGTACTTCACCTTCTGTTACTTACGGAAACGGGGTTGCCCAAGGAAGTTTGTTGGGAAATTGGGCATCGACAAATGCTCTTCAGCCCAACACTATGTATTATCTTAGGGTCTTTGCCAAATCGAGTTGTAATAATCAAAACTCGGATTATAGCACTTCAGCGCCTTTTACTACTTCAGGATATCCATGTATTCAACCAGGCATCCCTCAATATGTATATGCCTCTCCTACCGGACCAAACTCTGCCGGTCTGGATTGGTCTGTAGAAAATCCTCTTGGGAGTCCACTTGTTACATATTTCTGGGTAGTAGGTACTTCGCCTTCAGTTACGTTTGGAAATGGTATAGCTCAGGGTAGCACCAATAACACCTGGGTTTCTACTAATGCTCTTAATCCAAACACAACCTATTATCTCAGGGTTTATGCCATTTCAAGTTGCAACAATGTGCCTTCTGCTTACGGCACATCACCGGCTTTCACCACATCCGGCACCTCCTGCATCACACCAGGAAAGCCAATAAATGTATTTGCAACACCAACTGGTCAAAATTCAGCCAGTTTTGATTGGTCAGCAGGAAACCCTTGCGGAAGTCCGGTTATAACATATTATTGGGTAGTAGGTACTTCACCTTCTGTTACTTACGGAAACGGGGTTGCCCAAGGAAGTTTGTTGGGAAATTGGGCATCGACAAATGCTCTTCAGCCCAACACTATGTATTATCTTAGGGTCTTTACCAAATCGAGTTGTAATAATCAAAACTCGGATTATAGCACTTCAGCACCATTTACTACATCAGGATCTTGTGCCCCACCTAGTATCCAATCTTCCAATATATATTTTTCTATGGTAAGTACACAAAAATTTACTGTATCATGGACGATAGGAAATGGAAAAAGAAGTTTAGTAAAAATAAATACGAGTAACACGTTTACCCCTCCTGCAAATGGTACAGATCCGGTTGCCGATAATAATTATCTCGGAACAGGAGAGCAGGTAGTCTATAACGGAACAGGTAATTCTGTAACCATTACCGGTCTCCCACTAAACTCTACATTATGGATAAGAGTGTATGAGGCAAATTGTAGCGGAACGTATACTGTGTATAATATTTCGCCGTCAATAAGTAATCCGTCAAGTCAGCAAACCATTACTGTAGTGCCAGCGATGTTTTCTTTTAATGGCTCCACGGCTGGTCTTAATTCGAATAATCAGGAAGTAAAAATACCTTTTTACACTTTGCAGAATTTTGAAAGAAATATACCTTTGATGGAATTAAAGGCTGACGGCTCATCCAATACACGCTTCATACTCCATGCCTCGAATGCTATAAAATTTGCATTCAGATTAGTAGATACTACAGGCATAGTGGTTTCCGATGGAGTTATTGCTCTAAACCCATCAAAATATGGAAGGTTGGGATCACCTATAGTCACTGCTCAAGACATGTTGGAAGTTTCATATACGCACCCCACTGAGATTCAGGTAAATTCTTCCAATAAATTAGGACTTCAGTTGTTATACGAAGGAGGATTATTGGGCATAACGATACCTATTGGGTTTTCAACTCAACAACTACCGCTTGCTGCAAGATGGGATGATTTTGATGCAAAGTTTAATATCGCAAAAAACGCAAGTGAATTAAAATGGAGTACTTTTTCCGAAATAAACAACAGCTATTTTGAGGTTGAAAGAAGTGTCAATGGCTCAACATATGAATATTTAGGGAAAATAATCGGAGCTGGCAATTCGGGATTTTTAAATACCTATCATTTTGCTGATGAAAATATTTATGCAGATGGAAAATATACCTATCGTCTTAAGCAAGTTGATTATGATGGGAAAGAAAGCTATTCAAAATCTGTTTCAGTCATTGTTCCCGGAGATAAATTAATAAAGACATCTATATTTCCTAACCCGGCATCTAATGAAGTAAATTTTTCTATAAATGCCAAAGATGGTGCTCAGGTGTCAATTGACATCCTAAATAGTATCGGTCAAAATATTATATCAAGAAGTATAAGCGAATTTATTTCAGGCAGATCTACCCGATATAAATTTGATTGTAAGGATTTTGGGCAAGGTGCCTACACTGTAGTATTTACAATAGACGGGATTAGATATAATCATAAACTTATTATTCTTGAATAATACAAAATTGTCATTGCAAAAAATTAACAGCAATAAGTGACACGCTTAGAAAGCAATATTTATAAATAAAAATAACGGCTTGCAGATACTAAAAGATTTGCAAGCCGTTATTTAGACAGATGGTATAAAATAATTAAGCCTCAAAGAATAATTTTATTGATTTTTGGCAACTCCAATTGTTCCACAAGCTGCTCTAGGTCCCGCATTTCCGGTAGGCTGTGTTTTCAGATCATCTTCATTGTCATGAACAATAATAGAATGACCAATAATAGATCCTGGGCCGGATAACATTATTGATTTATCAAAATATTCAGTTATTACCTTTCCATCGGAATTCGCATCTATATTACCCATGTCACCAGCATGTCTCATACTATCCATGGGACCTCCATGATCTTTACTTCCCGGATTAAAATGCCCACCAGCTGAAGTACCATCAGAAGCACTGCAGTCCCCGAACTCATGAATATGAAATCCATGTTTACCAGGTTTGAGTCCCTTAATGTCAATATTAACTTTAACGCCTTCAGGTTGCTTTGTAAAAACTACTGTTCCCGAAACATTATGTCCTGCTGTCGGATACAATACGCACACTGCCTTATTTACATCCATCATATTTCCCATATGTGTTTTATGCATATCCTGACTTTTATTGTCACTCTTAACTACTTGTTTTGAGCCACTACATGAAAGGAGGCCTGCCATAATAAGTCCTGAAAAAAATGTTGTTCTTAACAATTTAGAAATTGAAATCATAATATTAATTTTATTATAATTTTAACAATAATATATTTATTTAGTTTAATTCACTTCCAGGCTCAATATCTTAAAATAATGATAAATTCTCGTTAATTTTGTTTTTACATAAGTAAGGCAACTGATTTTCACAAAAAAGATGGAATGTAAAATTAATAAAGAATTTTTCGCTTCCTTCCTTATAAATATAAATATGAAGATGGTTGAATATCTTTTTTTAATCAATAATTATTCTTCTCCTGATTGCAATAATTTACGACGAAATTGAAGCATTCAGGAGAAGAATAATAGTACTTAATTTGATATTAAATATGTTAATTATAAAATGCAACTGGTTGTATAAATATTTCAATAATTTAATTTTTTTCTTATAAGTTTAGGCACTGAACTCATTTAAAAACGTGTGCTAAAATGATATGTAAGTGCTTGAAATTCAGATTGATATAAAATTTCATTTTCATAGCCAAAGCTATCGGGATTAAATTTGATGAAAAGCTGGGTTTCAACCTGCCTGCCAAAGAAGTTGTTCGGCAGGCAGGTGACTTGCATAGGGATTAACAATATGTTTTTAAGTACCATATAAATGCTATTTTATAAACAGGTATATAAATTTGCGGCCTTTACTTTTTACGGTGACTTCAAAAGTCCTTCCATTTTAAGGGAAGGATTTAGCCCGCCTGCCCCGAAGATGGCAGGGATGGGTAAATTTAGAGGAATCACTTCACTTACTTAGGCCCTATTAATTTTGATCATAATTAGATAATTTAACAATGTACACGATCGGATATGATATAGGTAGTTCTTCAATAAAAGCATCGATTGTTAATATTGATTCCGGAGAAGTTTTTATGACTTCAAAGTATCCTGATTCAGAAATGGCCATCAACTCAAAAAAAGCAGGTTGGGCAGAACAAGATCCTGAGATCTGGTGGGATGCAGTTTGCATTCTTACCAAATCTCTTTTGTTAAAAGGAAACATAAACCCATCGTTGATTTTGGCAATAGGTATTTCATACCAAATGCATGGCTTAGTCCTGGTTGATAAAGATCAAAAAGTACTCAGACCAGCGATAATCTGGTGTGATAGCCGTGCATCAGATATTGGTGAAAAAGCTTTCAATGATTTAGGTAATACATACTGTCTGGAAAATTTGTTGAACTCACCCGGAAATTTTACCATGTCAAAATTAAGATGGGTTAAAGAAAATGAACCTTATATCTTTGATAAAATTCATAAGTGGATGTTACCAGGTGATTATATCGCCATGAAATTTACGGGTAATATTAACAGCACCGTTTCCGGCTATTCTGAAGGCATTTGCTGGGAATTTAAGAACCATATGATGGCAGATAATCTCTTAGCCTATTATGAAATTCCAAAAGAAATTATGCCTGAAATTACTGATACTTTTTCTAATCAAGGAAGAGTCAATATTATGGCTGCGAATGATTGCGGATTGTCTCCAGGGACTCAGGTGACTTACAGAGCAGGAGATCAACCTAACAATGCCATGTCATTAAACGTATTACATCCGGGAGAAGTCGCTGCAACCGGTGGAACATCAGGAGTTGTCTATGGAATATCCGAAACCCTTCACTATGATCATTTGTCCCGTGTAAATGGATTTGCACATGTGAATCATACCAAAGCGAAGCCCAGAATTGGTCAGCTGCTTTGCATAAATGGGTGCGGCATATTGTATGCATGGATGAGAAATAATGTTTGTGAAACTAGGATGACATACTCCATGATGGAAGACAAAATACAATCTGTTCCTATAGGTTCAGAAGGTTTAAGAATTCTGCCATTTGGTAATGGCAGTGAACGTATGTTTAATGATAAAATGACCGGAGCCAGAATGGTTAATCTGCATTTCAATTTACACACCAGGGCACATATGTTAAGGGCTGCTCTGGAAGGCATTGCTTTCTCTTTTGTCTATGGCATGAATATACTAAGGTCCATAGATATTCAGCCTTCCGTCATCAAAGTCGGTAACGATAACCTCTTTCTATCTCAAACATTTACTAAGACACTGGCTAATCTCTTGCGATGTAATATTGAGGTGTATGAAACAACAGGTGCCACAGGCGCAGCAAAAGCAAGTATGGTTGCTTTGGGTATCTACGAAAAAATAGATGATGCCATCAAAAGATGCAAGCCTATACAAACTATTGAGTATTCAACTTCTGATCATCAGTATGTGGAATCATATGGATTATGGCTCAAGGAACTAAATAACTTACTAACTTAAAAATATATTCACAGTGAACAAATATTTTAAAAAATCCAAAAAATAAATTTTGAGGGACAAGACTCAAAAAATCCATTAGCTTTCAGATGGTATGATGAAAAGTGCATCGTAAATGGAAAATCATTAAAAGATCATCTTCGGTTTGCCGTCGCTTATTGGCATAGCTTCTGTGGAAATGGGTCAGATCCATTCGGAAATCCTACCAGGCCAATGGCATGGGTATCCGCATCTGATCCTATTCAGGCAGCTAAAGACAAAATGGATGCCGCATTTGAATTTGTAAACAAATTGGGAGTTCCTTTTTACTGCTTTCATGATACTGATTTGATAGAAGAAGGAGATTCTATTGCTGTTTATGAGAAAAGAATGAGTATAATAACCGATTATGCCTTGCAAAAACAGAGTGAATCAGGTATAAAATTGCTTTGGGGCACTGCCAATCTTTTTTCTCATCCCAGATATATGAATGGAGCATCAACAAATCCTGATTTTAATGTGGTAGCAAGAGCTGGCGTCCAGATTAAAAGCGCCATTGATGCAACAATCAAATTGAATGGTGAAAATTATGTATTCTGGGGAGGAAGGGAAGGTTATATTTCTCTTATCAATACAAATGTTAAAAAAGAATTGGACCATCTTGCAGGATTCCTCCATATGGCAAGAGACTATGGACGTCAAAATGGATTTAAAGGCACTTTCCTTATAGAACCAAAACCAATGGAACCTTCCAAGCATCAATATGACTTTGACGCTGCTACAGTCATAGGATTTTTGCGTGAATATGATTTAATGAATGACTTCGCCTTAAATCTGGAGGTAAATCATGCGACACTAGCGGGTCATACCATGGAGCACGAGATGACAATTGCTGGAAATGCGGGCATGTTAGGAAGCCTGGATGCAAACAGAGGTGATTATCAAAATGGTTGGGATACAGATCAGTTTCCAATAGACCTTTACGAACTCACTCAAATGATGCTTGTGTTTCTGGAGAATGGAGGTCTAAAAACCGGAGGTATCAATTTTGATGCAAAAATAAGAAGGAACTCTACTGATCCGGAAGATTTATTTATTGCCCATATCAGCGGAATGGATCTTTTTGCCAGAGCACTGATTACTGCCGATAACATACTCCAAAATTCCCCGTATTTACGAATGAAACAAAACAGATATGAAAGTTTCCAATTCGGAACAGGTTTATTATTTGAAGAAGGTAAATTATCTCTAGATGAACTAGCAGTTTACGCCACATCTGTAGGAGACATAATACCTAAGAGCGGCAAACAAGAATTATACGAACAATTGATTAATATGTATATCTGATAGTTAAATTGGCTTAGACTATAATTTAAAAAATAACCAAATGTTGAAACAAGTAATGATTCAGAATATGTTATTTTTACAAGAAACTAAACTTGGTATAATCCTGTAATTTGCAAAAAATCTATGTAAATATATTATACCAAGTTGGTCTTGTAATGTTATTTTGTACTAAAATTACAGTTGCCATAGAAAAGTCTAAAAAACTAAATCTATACTTATTTAGTTTTAAAAATACTCATATCATTACCTTTTTTTTATCAACCAGTTAGGATATTTTCATTTATTATTAAGTTAGTCACATTATATAAGCTCACTTCCATTAATCCTGAATAATAACACTTTAGGGATCGTAACCTCAAAAATCACTGATAAAGGTGTCCAGGTCTAATTCCTCAGTCAGATTCAGCCTTTTGCGTAGTCGGTTTCTGGTCTTTTTGACACTCTCTATTGTTATCCCTAATATTGCTGATATCTCTTTAGTGTTGTGATTAAGCTTTATAAGCAAGAATAGCCTTTCTTCTGCATCCGACAGTTTTGGGAATGTATTTCTCAAATTATTTATATACCCCGGATGATTACTTTGAAAATAATTTTTGAAGTTCAACCAATCACTATTTGTAAGGATGGTTTTATACTTGAAATCTATTTTATCATCGTATTCATTTGTCTCAGGATGTCGTATCATTGACTTAAATCTTATAATTATATCCTGGAGTTCTTTTATTTCTGATGCCTTATCAATATTATTCTGGGTTAATGATGAAACTACTTTTTTAACGTGCACTATAGATGCTTTTTGCTTTTTAAATTTCTGATACATGTATATCAGACCAATAATGACTAATATGAAAAGGCCAAATATGATAAAATTTTTTCGTCTGTTCCTATCGCTTTGCAGTTTTAATTTCAATTCATTTTTCACTATTTTCAATTCCTTATTTGCTAAGTCATATTTGAGATTCATGTCATCAATTTTAGATTGGGTAGCCAATCCAATCAGACTATCCCGAAGGTCATGATACATAATAAAAAATTTAAGTGATAATTTATATTCGTTCAATGAATCATAAACAGCACTAATATTGTGGTAATTGACATGAAGATTTTCAAGCAGATTTTCTTTTATATTTAACGTTATACATTCATTCAGCATGGTTAGTGCTTTTTTATATTGACCTGAATTGCGATAACCGTCAGCGAGATTATTCATAGCCTTAGACATTTCTTTGACCATCTCAAGGGAATCATACATCTTAATTGCATCCTGATAGAGCAGGTTAGCTTTTGATACCATACCTTTTTTCGTATAAATGATGGCATAATTATTTAATGCCGCGGCGATTTGAGACGGGCCTCCATACTTCCTCAATAATGGTAGCGCTTTTTGGTGATAAACTTCAGCTTGACTGTAGTCTCCTTTAATGCCATACAAAAAACTCAATTGTTCATAGGCTTCTCCGACACAAAGGCTATCTAATCCGATCCCGCATAATGGGATTGACTCCAAATACTCTTTAATTGCTTCTTCATTTTTTTCTAATCGTATAGCCAAAATAGCCTTCCTGTGGCACATGTGGCCAATCCAGGTCTTATCCTGTGATAGTTGAGCCATACTGTCAGCTTGGAGCAAATAAAAGTTGGCTGTCGAATAATCCTGATTTCTCATATAATCAGAGAGCAGAAAAAGATAAGCATAAAATATCATTGTCCTGTCTTTACCAACCAAAGATGAATTTAGAAATTGTTGATGAATTTCTATCTTCTGGTCGGCAGACAATTCGGGCTTATTCCTGACCGGATTTGCCTGATCTAATCCATTTTTGAAAATATTCTGACCCAAAGAAGTCAAACAAATACCTACCCAGAAAAGACATAGTATTATTTTTTTTCGCATATTAATTCTTGAAAATTTCAAATTTAAATTTTATAAAAAATGATATATAGCTTAACAGGTGATTTTCAGTACACTGATTATTATCTTTTTGTCATCTCACAAACAATAAGAATCATTGAAATTCATATTTTCTTTTAAGATTATAAGCTTGTCACCCTATTTGTCACCTCATCTATTGACTATAGAACATAGAATCATCATACCTTGCATCAAATTAGTAATAAATACAATACAACTTAGTTCATTTAATATAAATATTATTTTCTATGTCCGATAATTTAATGAAAAATTCAGCCTTTATCCTATTTGCAATCTTTATCTCTGTGAGCATAAACGCTCAAAAAGTAGATTGGAGATTAATGGATGCAAATAAAAATGCTAACTTTTTTGACATCCAAAAAGATTTTTATGACTATTGGAAAGACAAAAAACCAAAGAAAGGCGAAGGGTATAAGATCTTCAAAAGATGGGAAGCGCGTACCCTGCCAAAGGTATATCCGAGTGGAAATATGAACCTAACTACTGGGACTCTTCAAAATTATCAAACGTGGGCCAGAAGCAATAAGGTGGATGAAAGATCAACATCAGGTAATTGGGTCGAACTTGGCCCTTTGTCAAAACCTATAGGCTATGATGCTGGTGTTGGTAGAGTAGATTTTATAAAATTTAACCCGACCAACCCAAATGTGATGTATGTGAGTACGCCCGATGGAGGACTTTGGAAAACCACCAACGGAAACGATCCTCTGCCTACTTGGACTACTTATAATGATTTTTTACCAGTGATAGGCTGCTCAGATTTAGCCATTGCTCCTGATGGTGTAACCATGTACCTGGCGACAGGAAGTTGGGAATCAGATAAACGAAGTATTGGAATCCTCAAATCCATTGATGGAGGAGTTAATTGGAATACTACAGGTTTGACATGGGCATTGTCAGACAACTATAAAATCAGAAGATTGATCATGGATCCTACCAATCCTCTTGTCATGATGGCAGCTACGGATGGAGGAGTATGGCGTACTACAGACGGTTGGGCTACGGCTGTTACAAGCCCTGTTACTGCATTGAATGGCAACTTCAACGTGGACGACTTAAAGTTTAAACCGGGGGATCATTCTATAGTGTATGCATCGGGTAGAACTGATAACAAAGTATTTTTCAGAAAATCTTTTGATAATGGCGTCACTTGGGGTGATGTGTCCACAGGTCTCCCTGTAGATTCACTGTCATCAAGGGTCATCATGGGACTGACAGCAGCAAGTACTAATTACATCTATATCCTTATCGGAAATTCAGTCAGCGGATATTTAGGCACATATAGATCAGAAGACAGCGGACTGACCTTTACAGAAAGATTCATCGAGCCAAGGAAAAATTTTCTCAACACCGACTTCCCACCACCACTACTCACTGTCAACAGAAAAGGACAGGCTTCGCATGATTTGGCGATAGTGGTATCTCCTACTAATGCAGATTCGTTGATCATCGGCGGAATCAATCAATATAGATCAGTTGATGGAGGCGAGAATTGGAGCATAGTGACTTACTGGTATGGGACTGACCCATTGATATCTGGTGGCACCCCAGACATAGCCCCCTATATGCATGCAGATGTGCAAAGCATCACCTATGCTCCGGGTAGCAGCACTGTCTTATATAGTACATGTGATGGCAGTGTATCAAGGTCGCTAGACAGCGGATTGACTTGGACCGATATCAGTAACAATCTCCGGATTGCCCAGCAAACAGATATCGCACTTTCTGCGACAGATCCAAACATCATGGTGACGGGGCTACAAGATATCGGAAATCTCAAAAATACAAATGGCAATTGGACATATATAGGTGGTGGTGATGGTGAGAGTGCTTTTATAGATCGAACCAATAATCAAAATATAGTCACATCAGATCCGAATGGGGATCACAGCGTCTCAACGGACGGTGGTGCTACCAGAAAAACCCTAAATGGAAACGGACTACCCGAAGGAACTGAGTTTTTCAGTCCCATCATTCAGGACCCTGTTACATCAACTACATGTTATGCAGGCGGACGGGAAGATCTGTGGAAATCCACAAATTACCTTTCTGCGCCAAGTCATACATGGACTTCCATAGGAACACCATCTGGCACCGGAAGTGTCACTAGATTTGTTTTTGCACCATCTGACCCTTTGACGATTTATACATTGAAAGAGAAAACGGTATCAAAAACTACAGATGGAGGAGATAATTGGTCGGATGTTACTGGCACGGGTATGGATACACTCCCCGTAAATCTCGCTTATATCAAAAATATTGCAATATCTAATACGGATCCGAATAAAGTTTGGGTAGTATTTTCCGGATATAGTGCTACCAACAAAGTATTCAGAACAACAGATGGTGGTGTGACTTGGACAAATATCACTGGCACACTACCTAACATACCTTTCAACACCATTGTATATAGAAACGGCAGCAATGATGAAGTATATATAGGTGGTGATATCGGGGTGTATGTTACTAATAATTCGCTAGTAGGAACATGGAAATTATTTTCAACAGGCTTAGCCAATAGTACCATCAATGATCTCGAGATATACTACCCTGCTGGAAAATTGAGGGCGGCAACATATGGTAGAGGGGCATGGGAGAGCAATTTAAATACAGGAGATCCTACGGCTGTGTTGGCTATCAAAGTGTTTCTGGAAGGGCCTTATAATTCTGCATTAGGCAATATGAATGATGGACTCAGAGCATCAAATAACCTGCCAACCACAGATCCCTACCCGAGTCTGGGATTTTCACATGTCGCCGGGGAGATAGAAGGTACAAATAGTGCCAGATTCAGCAATCCAGATCCCAATAATGCAATAGTTGACTGGATTTGGGTAGAACTCAGAGATAAAAACAATCCAGCTGCAATACTGTACACCAGATCTGCTTTTGTCCAGAGAGATGGTGATGTGGTAGATATGGATGGCGACTCACCACTTCATTTTTCAAATGCGCCATCAGACAATTATTACGTTGCAGTCAGACACAGGAACCACCTTGGCTTTAGGACTAATTTTACTACCGCTCTTGGATCATCTAGTTTAAATTTGAATTTCACAAATGGCTCCATACCCATTTATGGTATCAATGCACTAAAAGAAGTGACCGCAGGAGTTTATGCTATGTATTCCGGCGATGCAAATGGAGATGGACAAGTCAATGCAGTAGATCTTAATGCTCACTGGCATGGTCAAAATGGAAATCCATTCAATTATCTGACTACCAGAGCTGATTTCAATTTGGATGGAGCTATCAATTCTGTGGATCTCAATCTTTATTGGCATCCAAACAATTCAAGAATACAACAATTAGACTAACTAAAAAATAAAATTTCGAATATCATGTACATTAAATATATATTTTCTTTACTCATTTTGTTTATTCATACTTTTATTCAAGGTCAAACTTTCTGCCTGAATTTCTCCAATGCAGAACTTGATAAAAATGAACTGACATTTGACATATCAATGTCTGGAAGTAATCCGTTTAAACTAGGTAGCAGCAACCTGCAATTTGGATTTAATGCAGAATTATTATCAAATCCTGTTATCATTAGTCATAATTTTACAGCATCATATGCAGCACCAACAATTACTACTCCACTTACCAATCAGGCGTCCCTCAATATTCATTTATTATTACCATCCAATGGTATCAATATCCCAACTTCTTATACAACATTGGCCAGAGTTAAATTTACTACAATGAATAATGCTACCATGGCCAATCTTGTATGGAGCTATAATGGCGGAACTACTCAAACTGTAGTCTTTAATGACCCGCAGCCAGCCACTCAGGTTTTTGCTACCGTCAATAATACCATCTGTCTTCAGCCATCAAATATATTGCTTCCACTCCATCTTTTGGATTTCAAAACGACTACAAATACGGAATCAATAGACCTGGAATGGTGGACAGACAGAGAAGATGGCGTATCGCATTTCGAAATACTCAGATCAACCGATGGTCACTCTTTCAAAAACATCACCAAAATAGTTGCTTTAGGAAATAGTGGTCGTTCAAATTATCAATATTCAGATCAGGAGGTTATCAAAGGAATAGAATATTACTATAAACTAAAAATAGTGGATTTTGATGGTTATGAAGAATTCTCGTCGATTAAGAGAGCAAGAATCAATCAAAACCAATCACATATCTATGTATATCCAAATCCAGTTGGGAAGAATATGAATATTAATATATCTTCTGACTTTGATGAACCATTTAATTTTACACTTTTTGATAGTAAGGGGTCTGTAATACTTAACAGGTCAGTACAAAAAAGCAGCATTGTAAATTCAAATGACCTTCATACCGGAATATATTTTTAAAGAGTAGAAAATAAAGATATGGCCCAAAATGGCAGAATAGTGATTTTAAATTGATGGATATAAATGGAAATTAATAAGTTTTTTCAATTATAATGAGAATATAACACATCTTAGTTTTGCTATAGACGGATGAAATTTTAAATTAATATCATTTGAACTTTATACTTCTACTAAAATTCATTGAGCTTTATGTAAATTCCAAGAACTATGTGTATTACAATGTTTTGATTTTTTTCACCTGTTAAAAATGATCAGAACCAAGTTTCGGTAATCGAAGATAACAACTATAGCAGATACTTGCAATGGATTTTCGTTCCGGCATTTTTTTTCCGGTGGTATGCCGATGATCTGATAAGGTTGAGATCATATCAGAGTTTGATCTTGCAACTTTACCCAAACCTAAGACTATTTCTATGGAAATGCAAGATTGTATTTTATTATCATATGCCAAAGGGTATAAGTTATTTCTATGACATTGATATTAGAAGAAGATACTTTTGGATTGAGTTAATATCCGGGTACTATACTAATGATTATCAATTCATAGCTGGATGACACAAAAGCTTAGTTGGAAATCCATTTGATGATCAGTATAAAGTTGTATAGATAAAAGATCATGCCATCTATCTTCTTAAAAATTCAAAAACTATTTACAATTGGAACCAACTTTGTAATTGAGTTTGCCCAAAAAACCTATTTGATCAAAATGGAACTATAAATTAGCGTTTTTCTTAATAAACAAATCAAAAGGGAGAAATATATTTTTATGCTACTTACTTCTTTTTACCTCCCAAGAGTCTCATAACTCCTTGAAAAACAAACGCCAAACAGAATTTTACTTCTATTTGGCGTTATGTTTTGCGGACTGGACGGGACAGTCTGCAATACATAACTACCTTATTAATTTATTTATATCCTATATTTTACATATTAAACATATCGTTATATGTTATATTGTCGCTGCATTGTCGCATTAATTTTATCGCAATTTAGTCCATTTTTACGACATATCAAAATGTGGTTAAAAAATTATTTTACGGCAGTTTTAAACCAATTTTATCACTAAATATCATAGTTTTTTGAGCATTGATCTCAAATTTTTCCTCTTTTCTGTGCATCACGAATTTATACTGAAAAACGTATAAAACATCGTTTTTAAACATATTTATACGCAAATACATATAATTCATTAAAATGCACTACTTTTGTATGCAAATACATATAAAATGAATCTAATTTCAGAATTTGTAAAAACAAGACGAAAACAAGCCGGCCTGACTCAGGATGAATTTGCTGAGAAAGCAGGAGTGGCCCTCACCGTCATTAGAAAGATCGAACAAGGTAAAGAAAATCTCAGCTTATCCAAGGTAAATCAGGTTTTGCATATGTTTGGACACGTTTTAGGACCAATAAATGAAAAATATGCGACAAGCAATAGTGAAATACAGTAATGAACTTGCCGGCATTTTGACGGAGGGCGATAATGGTGAATATTTTTTTGCTTATGACGAACAGTACATCATCCATTCACCTAACCAATTCATCACATTTCAAATGCCGGTATCGCGTCAGATTTATCGGAGCAAAAGATTATTTCCTTTTTTCGAAGGTCTGATTCCTGAAGGTTGGCTACTGAATATTGCAATAGAAAGCTGGAAACTAAATAAAAATGACCGCATGGGTCTATTGTTGGCATGTTGCCAAAATGCTATTGGAGCAGTGAGTGTTCACCCAATAAATGTTAATACTGATGAATAAATGTTTGTCTTGTTATCAGGAAATCGAGGAAAGCCACGATGGGGACTACCACACCAGATGTTGTAAAGCATTTTTCGGAACTGCTTATGCACCTGTCCTGCCCTATCAATTTTCAGAAATAGAAAATTTGGCAAAGCAAGCGGCAATGATGTCCATTACTGTACCTGGTGTTCAACCAAAATTATCTCTTGGATGGATTAAATCTGAACTAGTGGATGGACATCAAGGCCGATTGACAATCATGAATGCCTTGGAAGGAAATTATATTTTGAAGCCTCAGAATTCCTTGTATCCTCAAATGCCGGAAAACGAACATCTTTCTATGAAAATGGCAGCATTGTTCAATATTGACATAGTGCCTGTCAATATGATTCGTTTGGCATCCGGCGAATTATGTTACATCACCAAAAGAATTGACAGGAATCATGATGGGTCAAAAAATCATATGATAGATTTTATGCAAATTCTTGAATTGGATGATAAATACAAAGGCACCATGGAGCGGCTGGGGAAAACCATCGGAGAGATGTCTGCCAACACACTTTTAGACAAGTTAAGATTTTACGAATTGGCAGTTTTTAATTTTGTGATTGGAAATAATGATATGCACTTAAAAAACTTTTCTATGTGGCTTACCGATAATAAGTGGACATTATCGTCGGCCTATGATCTATTAAATGTCAAAATGATTTTACCACAAGATAAAGAGGATTTTGCATTATTGATGGGTGGTAAAAAGGAGAACTTTAATAAGACTTACTTCGAACATTTTGGAAGTGTACTAAACCTCAATCAAAAACAAATTAAGGCGGTATTCAAAAGATTGGATAAATGGTTTCCACGAGCCATTAAACTCATAGACATCTCATTTTTGAGCTTAGAAAGGAAAAAATTGTATATGAATCTAATAACTGAAAGGGTAAAATTATTTGAATAGACACCTAAAAGCTACGACAAAAATGATCAAATTTACACCGGTCTATTGTAGTCTGTCAAACCGACCGATGAGTCTGTGAAACAGCCTAGTGAGTCCGTGAAACAGGTCGATATGTGTCCTGTTACACGGACTTGACACGGAATACATGCGGAACTCAAACAGTACCATATATAACTAAACATATATTAAACAATTAAATAAACCAGTAATAAACATTACAAACAAAAGCGAAAAAAAATTTGAAAAAAATAAAAAACCAAACGGATAGTTGCACCAGGCCCCGGCACAAAGTTTCGCGCAAATTTGAGCTCCAAAGGGTTTCTATTTTCCCGTTTAATATAACTTCTTTTCATTCACTTTTCGAATACAATTCCAACACAATCAAAAAATCTACATCATTTTTCTTTTGAATTGCCTTTTCGGGAATTTTATCTTGAAATCAGCTTTTTACATTTTTTTTGATTTTATATTTTTTTGTAAAATTTTGGTTTAAAGTAATTTTTATATTAAATATATTTTAATGTATTAAATTTATGCCAAAATTAGCCTACGACTCGTAGTCACATCGTAGAATTCATCTTGCCTTTCCCCTGACCTTTGCCCCGAAACAAATATCATTCACCATGCCCGCAAATATTCTTACCACTGATGATCTCAGAGAGTTCAAAGTAGAACTCCTGGAAGAGATCAAAGAAATACTTCATTTATCAAAAAACACTCTTAATCCTGATGGTAAACGCTTTTTAAAATCTTCCGAAGTTCAGGAGCTTCTCAGCCTTTCTCCAGCTTCTTTGCAAAACTTAAGAAATGCGAGAGTACTCCCTTACTCTAAGGTCAACGGCACGATCTTTTACGATTGGAATGACATCATTCAACTGATAATCAGTAATAAAAAAGAAGCTAAGCCAAAACGTAAATCACTATAACTTCCACCTATGTCAAAGTCAATCAATCAAGTCAACTATATCAGACATTTGGAAAATTTCCTTTCGATCGTAAATTATGGAGACTTCATTCATTTCGGTCATGTAGCACTTTATGTTTCTTTATTCAGAATTTGGAACATCAACTACTTTGCAAATCCTTTTAGTCCTTCGAGGGGAGAAATCATGTCTCATGCAGGCATTAAGTCAAAAGACGCATTTTATCGCAATTTAAAAGAGCTTGACGCCTTAGATTTAATTCGCTATTATCCATCAAAATCCAGATACGAGCATAGTTATTATTGCATCTCAACAATCGAGCATCTAGAATCTGGATTTCGTGTGGATGTATGGGGCCTGACCCATCATAATTCTCTGAATAAAACCATACAATCCAAAATCGATTTCCAGACAAGCGCTGTAGAACCACAAAATAAAGAAGTAGATATCAATACTAAAGCAAAATTATTCAATGGCAAAGGATCATTGATTTTAGAAAAATCAATATTTATAGATTATAGCGGACATCAAAAAGAATTACGTAAAAACTCCACCTTCAACCCACTCACCGATCCCAGATACGCATCCCAAATAGACAATCGTATTTCTTCACCATCAAATAATAGCAATCATGCAAACCATCAGAATTCACAATCGGGACGTTCCGGTCTCCGTCCTCCAGGAGTTCAAATCGATCCAGATGCTGACTACTCAGTCCCACTTTAATTATGACCATTTCGCAAGGCTCATGGAGCTGAATGGTCAGATCATTTACGGACAGGAGTTTCGACTTTACAAAGAAGATAAAGATGTGATCCTACAACTCTATGCTTATTTTACTGGCGATACAGACTTGTGCAGACATTACGAAATTCATCTTGGCAAAGGCCTTTTCTTGTCAGGTAAAACAGGTGTAGGCAAGACGGTTCATATGAAACTGGTCAGACAGTTTATGCACTACAAAGAACGATACAAAATGAAATCCTGCCAACAATTAGCATTGGAGTATATGGATCACGGCTCCCAAATACTAACGCAGTATGGCCGTAATTATGTCGATCATGTGGACCGCAGCACCATCAATCAGGCCTATTGCTTCGATGACATAGGCACTGAAGATGAAGTAAAACATTACGGCACAAATGCCAATGTTTTAGGTCAAATCATTATGATGCGTTATGAACTTTTCCAAGGCCGTAAGATACTCACTCACTTCACCAGCAATCTTACAGCACCACAGATAGAAAAATATTATGGCGAACGAGTACGCAGCCGTCTCCGGGAGATGTGTAACTGGATAGAGTACAAATCCACATCTACTGACAAACGCAGATAGTTTAAAAAATGCATGGTGGTCAACATCGTTTTGGGTATTGCGGTCACTGCACTGGCGGTGGCCGCTCTTTCAAAACACCATGCCATATCATTTCACTTTTTGGTTGATTATTTTCGTCATCATGCATAAAGATGCATGAGCGGAGCAGATGTTGGAGCTCTCAGCTTCAGCAGCGCTCTTTTTACTATTTGCATCTATATAATTTATTGCTTTGATTTTAGTTACAGGTAGTCCGGAACTGTTTGAGCTTCACAAATCCCCTTATTTTAAATGCCGCGAAAGTCGGGGCCTTAGAGTAATAGCTTAAAATAAGGAATACGCGAAGAACCGAAGTTTTAGAAAGTCAAACCAAAGAAATTTTCCAAAGCGAGTTTTTCGGGCTACGAGGTTTTTTGTTGACTTTTTTGACGGCCAAAAAAGTCAAAGCCAGTCGCGGCTCGAGCGACAATATCAAATTGAAATAACTACCATCAAATTCACCTTACAAAAAATAAAATGATCCAGCTTTTCATCAATTCCATTTTAATCTCATCCTTAACCTTTTTCTCAATCTCTTCCACCTCTCAAGAAATCCTCTTCCCCGGCCTAAAAGGTGACACCCTAATCACCGAACTCAAACGATACTACACCCCCAAAAAAGTACTCAATTACGACGAAGCCAGGACCAAACTCTACTCGGAAATCTTTCTGGTGAAAGATTCACTAGAGTGCTTTTATTCCGGATACAAAATACCAGTTCCAAATGGTACCAATATTCTCTCCTGGACAGCAAAATATGGCATCCAAACAGAACATCTTTTTCCCAGATCGCTTGGATCAGCTTCTATGCCGGCACTAGGTGATCTCCATCATCTGGTACCTGCCCGTGCCACCATCAATACACTTCGACGCAATGCTCCTTTCAAAGATATTCCTGATGAACAAACAAAATATTGGATCCACAAAGACGATGTGATCACTTCTATTCCCAGAAAAGACATCAAACTGTATTCTGAATCCAAATCCAATTCTTTTGAGCCCCCAGAACTCAGAAAAGGCGACATCGCCAGGTCCATGTTTTATTTCTACACATTCTATAGAGCTGAAGCCGATAAAAAGAGCAAATCCTTCTTCTCTTCCATGTTGCCCTATCTCTGTAGATGGCATCGATCTGATAAAGTGGACTCCACTGAAATTATCCGATCCTTGGCCATCGCTCGCATCCAGGCCAATATCAATCCATTTATCTTTGACCCATCACTCGCTGAACGATGTTATTGTGTGACCTATCCTAACAAACCCATAAAGACCTATTTAGTAAATATTTACCCAAACCCTTCCAAAGGTCTTTTTTACATCGATATTCCAGATTATAAAGGACCGGTTATCATTAAAATATCCGATGCTTCTGGTAAGCTTCTTGAGACACATCATTTGATGTATTCCGGGTTGATGACATGGAGGCTTACGGCAGGAACATATGATATCGAACTGAAGCTGGAAAGTGGCCAATTGTTGGGAAAGAGAGTGTTGGTCACGTGAAAGGAATCTTTCCTAAATATTATCATAAACTCCCTGATTTAAAATCAAACAGGGTAAATGAGTAAATCAAGTAATGCCTTGTTTATAAAGAAATTATCTCTGCCAATTTTCTTTTTTTGGATTAGGTCCAACTTTTCTAGTTGGTCCAAATATCTAATGGCCGTATTTCTGCTGATATTCAAGTCATTCATAATATATTCAATCTTTGTGTATGGATATCTGAAAAGGTTGTTTAACAAGTCCTGAGAGTAAATTTTTGGAGTTTCAGTTCTTATGATCAATTTATATTTTTGCATTGCTGAACTCATTTGTTTTATTACATGGATTGTATTTTTAGAAGTATCAATGATAGCGTCTAATATATATATAATCCATGGTTCCCAATCATGTGAATCTCTGGTATATTGAAGCAATCGGTAATATTCTGATTTATACTTTATAATGTACCTACTCAAATATAGAATGGGGAGCGTTAATAAATCATTTTTAATCAGATAAAGTATGTTAATGATACGGCCTGTCCTGCCATTTCCGTCATAAAATGGATGGATGCTTTCGAATTGATGATGAATAATGGCCATTTTGACCAATGGATCAACATCTGATATGTCATCATCATTTATATATTTTTGCAAATTATCCATTAACGAAAGTATAGTATCATAATCCTGCGGTGGCAAATAAACCATTTGCCCGGTTGCTTCATTTAATAGCTTTGTTCCTGGCAACTTTCTAAAGCCAGCTGTATTACTTTCAATCTGTGCTTGAATTTCAAGAATTATCTTATTTGTTAAGAGACCTGAATTTTTCACAAGTTCAAAACCTTTCTTCAGGGCATTTGAGTAAGCATGAACCTCCTTTGCGGCAGAAGAAATAAAGGATTGAGCTTGATAGTTCGATTGGTACAAGTCATCAAATGTTGAAATTATATTTTCAATTGCAGAGCTCTCTCTTGCCTCTTGCAAAGCAAGCGTATCAATCAGAATATTTTTATTAGGAATAGATGATGCTATGCCTTTAAGTTCTGCGAGATACCTATGTGCTTCAGCAGTTTTCTTGAGAATCCTTTTGGATTCAACATCAACCTGTGGAGGAAGTAGTGCTATATCACCCATCTTTTTCCATTTATTGGTTACAAAACACAAATATAACCCATATTTTAATATATTTGGGTTGTGTCGCAAAGATATAACCCAAATAATTTAATTTATTGATTAAGTTATAATACTTTTAAATGGAAAACTATTGAGTACAAATTTGGTCTTATAAAGTAAGATTAAAAAAAACTGGCTTTTGGGAAGTACGTAAATAAACTGTGGAATAAACTGTGGAATAAATTCAAATTTTAAGGTAAAAATAAATTTGAGACTTGTAGGTTCAAGTCTGTAAATAGTGGTAATTTAATGTTAATTCTATGCTACCTTGCATATAGCAAATTATATATGAATATATGCACAATATGTAATATAATGATATTCTAAAGATAATAAAGATGCTGTGATTACCTGACTGTGCCAACCAATCCTTATTCTATTTTTACATAATTTATAAAGTTGAAGCTGACAAAAAGAGTAAAACTTACTTCTCTTCCATGATTCCCGATCTCTGCAGCTGGCATCGATCCGACAAAGCAGACTCGGCAGAAATAAACCGATCTTTGACCATCGCTCGCATTCAGTCCGATGTTAATCCTTTCATTTTTGATCCATCACTAGCTGAACGATGTTTCTGCGCACCCTACCCTGACATACCTACTAAATCATATTCCGTCAATATCTACCCCAACCCATCCAAAGGTCTTTTCTATATTGACATTCCGAACTACAAAGGACCAATCATCATGAAAATCTCTGATCAATCTGGTAAGCATCTAGAGACACATCATTTGATGTATTCCGGGTTGATGTCTTGGAGGCTGGTCGATGGGGTTTGGCAGATTTACTTGGAACTGAATGAATACTCAACCAGAACCTTTATTATGTTAATCCAAAATAGATAATGTTTAAAAGGTCTCATCACTCTCCAAAGACTAACACCTAAACCAAGCTTAGCAACCACACTGTTAAAAAAATATCGTAAGAAAAACTTCGCAATTCGAGAACTTATTTTATATTTGTGAAGAGTTTAGAAATAAATGGAAAGAATTTTTTCAAAAAGTACATTAGTAGAATTTTGGGAGCGCTATGCAGATTCAGAACAATATTTAAAAACTTGGCACGAAACAGTAAAAAAGGCTGATTGGAAATCACCTGCTGAAGTCAAACAAACATATTCAAACGCTTCGATATTGAAAAATAATAGAATTGTATTTAAGATTAAAGGAAATTCATATCGATTAATAGCCAAATTTAATTTTGAAAAACAATGGGTGTTTATTAGATTTATAGGAACCCACCAGGAATATGATAAAATAGATGCAAACACCATTTAAAACAGAAAAGCAATGAATATAAGACCGATAAAAACAGAAAAAGATTATAGAGAAACTTTAAAAAGAATGGAAGAAATTTTTGACGCTGAAATTGGAAGTTTGGAAAGTGACGAGGCTGACATTTTAGGGATGATGATTGACGAATACGAGAAGAAGCATTACCATATTGAAACACCCGACCCAATAGAAGCGATAAAAATCAGAATGGAAGAAATGCAATTGAAGCAAGTTGATTTAGTTGATGCCATAGGAGGTGAAAGTAGGGTTTCAGAAGTGTTAAATAGAAAGAGAAAATTAACAGTGGGAATGATAAGAAATTTGACTAGACGTTTAAATTTATCTCCAGAAATTTTAATTAGCGAATATGATTTAGTCAGGTAGTGGATAGGTACCAATATTTAGGATCTGAAAAAGTCATAATTTTTCAGTTTAAAGTCAGCTGCTATTGTTTGATCAATAAAAATTTATCCCCAATCCTTCCAAAGGCCTTTTCTATATTTACATATCGGATTACAAAGGACCAATTATTATGAAGATCTCAAATGCTTCCGGAAAGCTTCTGTAGACGCATCATTTGACCTATTCTGGGTTGATGTCCTGGAGGTTGGGTGAAGGAATGTATATATTAGAACTAATTTTATCAAATAATACTGAGCAAAAGGTTATGATGATTAAAAAGTGAATACTTTACAAAGGCTACACAAATTCTTAGAACTATGACTTAAAGGATTTCCACATGAACTGATTGAGTTTACAAAATCAGCACTTATTACGTGTACTATTTTATCTCCTCTCACGACACAGATAATTCCCTGTTTCATTTCCAAAAGCCTTTCTTCGTTTCTCTTGCTTAAATTTACAAAAGACATATAAACCGAAGTATTCCTTAATCATGATACCGATTTAGTCAAAGTGCTAGGTTGAAGCGTATCTTGGGGCAAAGGTCAATACTGATATTTTTAATAGCTTGGGTCACCAGGTCTATTATATTTACAATAGACTTTGTGAGATAAAATTATAAGTTAATAGTTTTACAATAATTACCGCTGCCATGTCAAATCGTATTGGAAAATAGGACATAATAATAATTTTTATAAATGACATAATTAGACATATTGTATTATTTATTAAAATTATTTAAAAATAATGTTTCAAACATACTTACATCAACCAAATTATTATTACACTTGTACTGAAATAAATGATGTGACAATACACTTTACAATAGTAAATCGAATTTTAGTTCATTTCACAATAAAACATAATCAAAATGTTTAAAAATCTACTATTCGTTTCCATTGCCTTTTTTTTCTCAATAGCAGGGTATGCTCAGTCTCCTGGGGCCCTCGACCCCAACTTCAACACAATAGAAATCGGACAAGAAAGTTTTGATGGGGCAAACAATTCAGTCTATACAAGTGCAATACGAAGCGATGGGAAAATTATTATCGGGGGAGATTTTACTGGGTTTAGTGGAATAGTGAGGAATCGAATTTCTCTCATCAAGGCTAATGGAAGGGTTGATTTCGCCTTTAGTGGTTCTAGTACAGAAGTAAACAATTCAGTCTATACAAGTGCAATCCAAAACGATGGGAAAATTATTATCGGGGGCAACTTCACTTCCTATAATGGAACGACAAGAAACCGTATTGCCCGTCTCAATGCAGATGGAAGCCTTGACGCATCATTTGACCCTGGTACGGGAGCAAACAATGTGGTATATAAAGTTGCAGTCCAAAACGATGGAAAAATTATTATCGGGGGCAACTTCACTTCCTATAATGGAACGGCAAGAAACAGTATTGCACGCCTCAATGCCGACGGCAGCCTTGACGAAACTTTTAACCCCGGTACGGGAGCAAACGGTTTTGTCTTGTCAAGTACAATCCAAAGCGATGGGAAAATTATTATCGGGGGCGGTTTCACTTTCTATAATGGAGTTTTAAAAAATTATATTGCCCGTCTCAATGCAGATGGAAGCCTTGATGCAAGCTTTAACCCTGGTACTGGAGCCGATAACTCCATCTTTACAATCACTATACAAGGCGATG
This sequence comes from Saprospiraceae bacterium, assembly GCA_016722285.1. Lineage (GTDB taxonomy): Bacteria > Bacteroidota > Bacteroidia > Chitinophagales > Saprospiraceae > OLB9. Next base: position 30,486 of record JADKGI010000007.1, on the reverse strand, counting down.
GAAAAATTATTATATGTGGCGATTTCACTTCGTATAATGGATCGTCAAGAAACCGTATTGCCCGCCTTAATATTGATGGCAGCCTTGATATAGGCTTTAATGTTGATACTGGAGCAAACGATAATGTTTGGTCAAGCGCTATCCAAAGCGATGGGAAAATTATTATTGGGGGCAGTTTTACTTCCATCAATGGAATGTCAAGAAACCGGATCGCTCGTCTCAATGCCGATGGCAGTCTTGATGCAAGCTTTAACCCTGGTACTGGAGCCAATAACTCCATCTTTACCATCACTATACAAGACGATGGAAAAATTATTATCGGGGGAGAATTCACGTCCTATAATGGAGTGATCACAAACCGCATAACCCGACTCAATACCGATGGTAGCCTTGACACAAGCTTTAACCCCGATTCTAATGACGCCAGTACTATTATTACAAGCGATATACAAAACGATGGGAAAATCATTATCGGAGGCATCTTTACATCCATAAATGGATCGCCAAGAATCCATATTGCCCGACTCAATGCAGATGGAAGCCTTGATTCATTGTTTAACCCCGGTACAGGACCAAACAACACTATTTTTACAAGTGCTGTACTAAGTAACGGAAAAGTCATTATCGGGGCAATTTTACTACATATAGGGAACGGCAAGAAACCATATTGCCCGACTCAATGCAGATGGAAGCCTTGATTCATTGTTTAACCCCGGTACGGGAGCAAACGACCTTATACAAAGAATTGCTATACAAAACGACGGTAAAATCATTATCGTGGGCAGATTCAATTCATATAATGGAACGTCAAGAAACCGGGTCGCTCGTCTCAATGCCGATGGCAGCCTTGACGAAACTTTTAACCCTGGTACGGGAGCAAACGATGATGTCTGGTCAAGTGCAATCCAAAGCGATGGGAGAATTATTATCGGGGGCAATTTTACTTCCGTCAATGAAATGTCAAGAAACCGGATCGCTCGCCTCAATGCCGATGGCAGTCTTGACGGAACTTTTAACCCTGGTACGGGAGCAAACGATGATGTCTGGTCAAGTGCAATCCAAAGCGATGGGAGAATTATCATCGGGGGCAATTTTACTACATATGGGGGAACGGCAAGAAACCGTATAACCCGCCTAAATCCAGATGGAAGCCTTGATGCATCGTTTAACCCCAATACGGGAGTAAACGATAGGGTCAGGTCAAGTGCAATCCAAACCGATGGGAAAATCATAATTGGGGGCCTATTTACTTTCGTCAATGGAACGTCAAGAAACCGGGTTGCCCGCCTTAATACCGATGGAAGCCTTGACATAACCTTTAACCCCGGCACGGGAGCAGATGAATTTGTTTATACTATAACTATACAAAGTGACAGGAAAATCATTATTGGAGGCAATTTCACTTTATATAATGGAACGGGAAGAAACCGTATTGCTCGTATAATAACAGATGGGTGTAGCATTTCGCTAACTTCTTCTTCAGGTACTGATAACCAATCAGTCTGCATTAATAAAGCCATGACCAACATAACCTATAATATCAATGGCGCTACTGGTGCAACGGTTACAGGCTTGCCACCTGGTGTAAATGGAAATTTTGTTTCCGGTGTATTTACCATCAGCGGAACCCCAACACAAAGTGGTATATTCAATTTTATCGTTTCAAGTACAGGCGAGTGCAATACAAGTGTTACCGGTAAAATCACTATATTTCCATTACCTGTAGTAATTGTCACTGGTACCAATATAATTTGTGAAGGCAGCAGCACTACTTTCACAGCAGCTGGAGGTGGAAATAATCTTTGGAGCACGGGATCTACAAGCTCCTCTATCAATGTCAATGTGCAAGGGACATATTCCGTCACAGTAACTTCAACCGACGGCTGCATCTCTTCAGGGGCCAGAACACTTACAGTAAACGCTAAACCTATTGCTGCCATCATTGGAGCATCCGAAATATGTAATACATCATCGACTACCTGGATAGCCACCGGAGGTCTAAGTTATATATGGAATAACGGAACTTCAACTTCATCCATAAATCTTAATAATGCAGGAACATACACGGTTACAGTTACAAACGCAAGTGGTTGTACTTCTACCTTTCAAAAAGTCCTTAATATATCTGCAAGCCCGTCGTGTGCTACATGCAATGATGGGATACAGAATGGCAATGAGACCGGAGTAGATTGTGGTGGATCCTGCGATCCTTGTGGAGGTTGTACAAATATTACAGTTGAAATAAGCACCGACCAGTACCCAACAGAAACCTCATGGAATATAAAAAATTCTGCAGGTGTCGTAATGGCTACCAGTTCAAAATATTCATTGCCTTTTACGCTCAATACCCACACTTATTGCTTACCGGTTGATTGTTATACATTTACTATCAATGATGTATATGCGGATGGCATCCTTTCACCAGGATACTTTAATGTTAGCGATGGAACCAGGGTATTGGTAAGCAATTCTGCCTTTACGACATCAAAAGCTTTCATTTTTTGTCTAGGTAACGCCATCCCTTCAACCTGTTCTGATGGGATAAAAAATGGCGATGAAACGGGTATTGACTGTGGTGGATCTTGCGATCCTTGTCCATCCTGTAGTGACAGAATAAAAAATGGCGATGAAACAGGGATAGATTGCGGCGGTTCATGCCTGCCATGTGCAACCTGTACTGATGGTATAAAAAATGGCAATGAGACGGGAATAGATTGCGGTGGATCCTGCGCACCTTGCCAGAGCTGCGTAAATATTTCAGTTGAAATAAAAACAGATCAATATCCCACAGAAACTTCATGGAATATAAAAAATTCTGCCGGGGTTGTTGTTGCCAATAGCTCAAAATATACATTGCCTTTTACGCTCAATACCCACACTTATTGCTTGCCGGTTGATTGTTATACATTTACTATCAATGATGTGTATGCTGATGGCATACTTGCACCGGGATACTTTAAAGTTAGCGATGGAACCAGGGTATTGGTAAGTAATTCTGCCTTTACAACATCAAAGTCTGTTAATTTTTGTCTGGGCAATGCCATACCCCCGACATGTACAGACGGGATAAAAAATGGACTTGAAACGGGTATTGACTGCGGAGGAATATGTGATCCTTGTCCAACCTGTACTGATGGCAAAAAAAATGGCAATGAAACAGGAGTAGATTGTGGTGGTTCCTGCATTTCATGTATTCAAGGGGCCTACGTAACAGTGGGAGGATACTACTTTGAAGCGGGATGGGATGCTTGGGCAGCCGGAGGCGTTGACTGTTCCAGATACTTTGGCACTCTTTCTCCTGAAGGCAGTTATTCAATCAGGCTAAGAGACAATCATGACACAAAATCAGCTATGACTTCTTCTACCTATGACCTATCTTCTTTTAATACAGTGATTGTGGAATTTAAATTCAGAGCTACTAATATAGAGTCAGGTAAGGAGTTCTGGTTACGGTATTATAATGGTTGGTATTGGACGACTATCGCAACATACATAATAGGAGAACCTTATCTCAATAATCAGGTTTACACAATTACTAAAACCTTAACTGGCCCATTTCCTGCGAATGCAAAATTCAGAATCCAAAATAATGCCCCTGGATCGGATGATGATATTTATATCGATGCTGTGAGTATCAGAGGACTTGCTGATTCATATAGAATTGATAATAATAATTTAACCCAAATTAACAATGTTTTCAATGCAGGGTTTGGATTGGAAGGATTCTCGATTATACCCAATCCTGCTGATAATCTTATTCAAATTATACTGGATAACCAAATAAACAAAATACAGATTTTCAATCTGGCAGGTCAGTTAATGGCATTGCCACAAGCTGACATAGATAATGTTTTAGATATTTCTAAACTAAATAATGGCATGTATATAATACGCGTGGAAACAAATGACAACAATTATACACAAAAATTGATAAAGAAGTAAGGTTAAAATTTTGAACATTTAATGGTCCTGAAAACCAGATGTTTTCATAGATGATCTAAGATAAATAATACATTTTTTATAAATTAAAAAATGGTGCATGAACTCAATATAACACATTGATTAATAACAAATTATTTCCATATATTTCCTTCCATGAGTGATCTCAAAGTTGATTAATCTGTGGCTTAAAGTTATTATTACCTCAATACGGTAACAGACCCTTTAAACACTTTTCTTAATCCACTTAAAAACGTTATATCTGCCATCCAGCTATACGCACCTTGTGGGACGATTGAACCCTTATATGTTCCATCCCAGGATTCTGATGGAGCATTTTCATAAAGCTTGTCAGATTGCCACACCTTTTCACCCCATGGAGAAAAAATTGAAATCTCATATTTTAATAATCCCTCCCCCACAGGCTTAAAAACCTTTACATCACCTTCTCCATATTCAGGTGATAATGCGGTAGGAGTATAAAATGTAGTAATCCATTCAGGTGCAATTGACTTGCTTATGCTATCGATGCAGGTAAATGCTCCCCCATTAACATTATAGGCAATCAATTTGACGTTGATATCACGATTCAAATTGTACTCATGGGTAGGATTTGCTTCAGGTGTGGAAAATCCATCTCCAAAATCCCAAAAAGAATTAGTATAATTTTGAGAAGTATTTTTAAATAAAACTTCACCAATTACCTTTTCATCAAATCCGGTGGTGTATTCAAAATCCGCTTTGGGCTGATCAAAAATTCTTATCGGAATTAGGGTCCTGAAAGTATCTTTGCAAAATTGATTAAGAATGGCTATCAGTTGAATATTATAACTCCCTGATTTCTCAAATGAAATTTCAGGCTCTGGCTTCGTAATTTTGCCCTTTCCCTGGATATCCCATTCATATTGTATTGCATTTTTGCTGTTATTTTTTAATGTCAATGTTTCCCCTTCACAGGCATTTAGTTTTATTTCAAAAGCAGCTAAGGGCTTCTCAAAAACATCAATACTTTTGATTATGGTATCCATACAGAGATTTTCACTCTGTACAATCAACTGAATACTAAACTTACCGCTGGAATTGAATTTATGGGTATAATTGGGTTCTTTACTTACTAAATTTCCATTTATCAGCCAGCTATTATCGACGTTTCCACTTGATAAATTATTTAAGTACAGCGTCAAAGGTATTCCACATTCTGCATCTTTGTTAAGTGAAAAATTTGCATCAGGTAAGGAATAAACATTGACCTGCTTTATAAAAGTATCGTTTGGACATCCGTTATTATTTATTGCAATCAGCTTCACATTAAATGTTCCGGCTGTTGTAAATGTATATACCGGATCTCTATTCACTACTTTCGTGCCATTATCGAAATCCCAAACAAATTTATCAGCATGAGTTGAACTATTTGAGAAACTTATTTTGAGATCTTCGCACCCACTCATTTTATCAGAAATAAACAAGCCTTTTGATGAAGGTAAAATTTTAATGGTTTTACTTGTTGAATCTTTACAACCAAAAGTACTGAATGTGTTTAGCTTTATTACAAAATCACCGGAATCACTCGGTAACCATAACAGATTCTTCGTATTGAAGCTATCTTTTCCAATAGTCCATAATTGCCCGGTGCTTGAAACACTTAGGTTTGTTATTCTTATCGTATCATATCTTAAACAATATTTCTTTTCATCAATAAAAAAAGAGCTTTTTGCTTTAGGATATACAATAATATTAAGTATAGAAGTATCGGCAAAACAACCATAATCATCAAATACCGTCAGCTTAACAGGGAAAGTGCCGGAATTCTTAAATAAATGGGTAGGACTGCTTTCTATTGAATTGGAAGAACTATCGGCAAATGACCATTCATATTTGTTTCCTCCTGAACTAAGATTTTGGAAATTTATTTCAAGGGGTTCGCAACCTGAGACTAAAGATGGTTTAAAAGAAGCAGATGGAATTCCTGTTATTTTAATTAATTTTCAATGGAAAATGGACAATTGTTTATTAATGAATAAGCAGTAAGCTTTACTTTATAATTTCCCGGATTAATGTATGAGTGTTCACCATTGGTTGCATTACTGGTAAGACCATCCCCAAATTCCCAAAAGGAACCAGCAACGTTTATACTCTTGTTTTCAAAATTTATTTTTGTGCCTGCACAACCAAATAAAGGGGTGTTGAAATCCACCAAAGGAGCTGGATGTACATTTACAAAAATTGTATCCGTGTCAGTTCCACAGCCGCTGGCATAGAGTATAACCGTATATTTTCCGGATTGATTTACTCTGATTACTGATCTGTTACCTGATGCCCCAAGTTGCGTTCCATCCGGAGATATAATCTTCCAGGTGTTAACAGCTCCTTTTGTAGAAAATGCCTCCAGCTTTAAACTATCATATTGACAAAGAGTGAAACCAGGGGATTGAATAAAGGCTTTAACATCAGGAGGATAAACTGTAATAGATTTTCTTAAACTGTCGGTGCCACAACTATTGGATCCTGTCAATAATATCGAATAATGAGAAACACTATCTTTAGGTGTAATATATGTTTGATTTGCAGGTTTAAAGTCATTTATTATTACACCATTGCCCATATCCCAAGTATATTGAGTTGGATTTCCAACAGAAATATTTGAAAAAATAACATTAAATGGAGAGCAGCCTTGTAGCTCTTTAATTCCAAAATTCACAATCGGATATGGGTGTACTAACACTGAATCACGGGTAAGCACAGTACCACATGTATTTGAGACCGAAAGTTGTATAATAAAATTGCTGTCTTTCGTAATACTGTCAAGTGTAATATTTGGAATTTCAGGAATAGTATATGATTGACCATTTATGATCCATTGAAAAGAGATATCATCTCCAGAACTGTTGTTCTTTATATCAAGGACGAAAGGGGCACAACCTTCCTTATTGGATATTGATATAGCAGCATTGGCTTTCGTGGAGACATTCACCTGTTTTGAAATATTATTTTTACAGCCAAATGCATTTTTTGCCTCCAGAATGACAGAATATATGCCTTTGTTTTTGTAAGCATGGGTCAATGAATCATTTGAAGAAGTGGTGCCGTCCCCGAGATCAAAACTTATTGTATTGATACCTGAAGTTTTATTTTTTATGGTGATATTTTCTCCGGTGCATGACAGCCCGGATATTTCAAATGTTGGTTGAGGAGGAGAGTGCACGATAAAAGTTAACTGATCCGAAGCCTGACATCCAGCTATGGCGGCATCTTTCAGATAGTATGTAAATACATAGGATGTATCTTTTTTCAATTTTATCAGATCTACAGCCCCTGATATGCTATCAATTCCAATACCAGACCAAAGACCGCCCGAAGGTGTAAAATTTGTAAACTTAAAAACCCCGTTTCTTTCACATATAGAAGTATCTGTCCCGGCGTTAAGACCAATTTTTGGATCCTTAATGTTCAATTGCACCGTTCGCTCTTGTGCGCAGGAGGTATTAGGAAGATAATTATATTTATAAGATTTAATTCCGCTTCCGGCCAACAATAAATTTACAATTCCGGTATTGACATTTACACCCGGCCCTGACCATGTTCCTGTTTTAACATTTGATGCCAGTTTAAAAATAGTGTCGTTTATGCATATACTGGTATCCATTGTTATATTGACAGTCGGCGGATCAGTAAAACTTATTATGGAAGTATCTTTGACTGTACATTCATTCCTTTTATAGGTTACTTCTATAGGCACAGCCTGGTTTTTATAGACAGAGATGTCCAGGTTTTGGCCTATGTCAATGTTTTCTATTAAATAACTCAAGCTTCCCCCTGAAGGACTGGTTGTCACCTGCAATAATTGTTGCAGGTTTACTGTACCGTTACCGGAACAAAGCAATACACTGTCTTTGGCAATTAGAATCGGTTTTGCTTCTACAATAACCCTGGCAGTTTTTTGACTGAGACATTGGTTCATGTCACGATATGTGTACAAAACATTAAAGGTACCTTTTTTAGAAATGAACGGATCAAATATACCTGTCGGAGAAACAGCCGCAAGACCAGACCATATTCCACCAGTCGGATTCGCTGACAGTTGTGTACTTAAGCTGTTTTCGCACAGTGTTTGATCCATGACGGTCACTGCAATAGAATTAACTACTTCAACCGTAATCTTATCCAGAGACTGACACCCTACAGGGCCTATGGTATAAGTAATATCATATTTGCCCGGGTTTAAGTTTACTGGATTGAATACACCTTTTGAAGTATTTATAATACCCGGTCCAGACCAAATACCGCCTGCCCTATCTACCTTCAGGGTATCTGGTCCTCCATTCTTACAAAACAATTTCATCGGATCTGTAATTTTTACTGGTGCCCTGGAATTAACCACCACATTAGTTTTCTGAGTAATAGTTTTACAAAGACCCATTACTTCTAATGCGACTTCATAGGTGCCAGGTTGTTCATATTTAATTATTCCGGGATTTTTTCCGGAATATGAGGATGGCAAACCTCCCGGAAACGACCATTGATAGACTATAGTATCGACAGATGAAGTAATACTGGGTATATAATCTGCTCTCTCACAATACTGTGGTGCCGGATTCAGAATGACATTGGGAACATCTAAAACTTTAAGATTCCAACTCCAATTGACAGTACCGCATACATTGGTAGATACGAGTCTGAATCGGAGTGCCGGATTAGGGCTTAACACAATAAATTTAATGGTATCAAGTAAATTTATTGTATCAATTGGCCAAATTTTTTCCAATTTCCTGATGCTTGGATCCAATTTCCACATTAAGGTGTCATTCAGTACATTTTTTGAGACTGTGTTTAATCCGGGAAAAATCCAGGATATGTTGCTCCACTTATTACTTTTATTTATGAGTGTAATAGTATCCCCAACACATACAATACTATCCTGAGCTTCAGCAGAAATATCTACAACAGCATCCGGAAAATCAACCACATTTATCAATTGAGTAATTTCATTCTCACCGCAGCCGTTTTTTACTTTTAGCTTTACATTATATTGCCCAGGTGCAGGATATGTTTTACTAGGGTTTTTTAATGTTGATATCGTTCCGTCATGAAAAGTCCATAAATATGGCCCCGTAAGCATCTCATCCACATTGCATGATGTGCTTGTAAAATCTACTTTTTTGTTGATACAAACAGAATTTGCATAGGTGAATTTTGCCCGGGGTTCGTGATTAAGTGTTAAGGATACACCAATTGTTCGGCAAGAAAGTCCTAAACTACATTTTTTTTTGCCGACAACAAATACAAAATAATCTGAAAAAGGCTTAGCGCAGACTAAGTTTTCTGGAACTTCATAAACATGAGAAAATGTAAATTCATTTCCACTATATTTGCTTAAAACACCATCACACCAATACACAAAAAAACTATCCATTGGGGAAGTCTTCGCCTGATCAATTTGAAGAATAACGTTTTTTCCCTGGCAAAACACATTATTATCATCCGTCGCCAGGGCAATCTGTACTCCACCACATTGGGCTTCATTACACTGCTGAACTGTTGGAACGCAACTTTGGCTATATATTTCAAAAAAAAGTAAACAAAAAGTACAAACTACACTAATCCTTATACCAAATGTTTTCATACATCTTTCTTTTACCAGGGGTGATAGCCATAATCGGACACTTATATTCATTACTGTACGGGACATCATCTTTCATACCCATGATGTTGCATATGCTACTCCTGGATAGGTGGTAACTGATTCCTATTTCAAATTGTGGACCTACGAAATTCTGAAGACCGCCAAGGTTTTCAGAATAGGCAAAACTCATCTCAAGCTTTCTGCCTTTATTCACGGGTATCATAAAATCTGTTGAGATTGTCATCCATGGGGTTTGGCCAATGCTGTTTCCTGGGGCAGTGTGGTAATAAATGCCTATACCTCCTGTTTTGGAATATCCACCCCTGATTCCTGCTTCCATATAATTGATATTTCCCTGCCTCTGGTACAAAACTGATGGACGAAAAGAAATAAACTTCTTGTTAAAATATGACACGACAAACTCTGATTCTGCAAAACCGGAAAATCGATATGGATTGCTGTTTTTTAATCCCAATATTGATACAGATTGATTGATTTCCCCATCTTCCAAAGAGTAAAATCTGTACATCGCCAAACCAAAATTAGTCATAATAGCCTTGGCACTTTTCTTATTCCAGAGTGATCTGAGTGATATACCAAATCCCGGATTGAAGTACCAGGATGATTTCCCCTGATTTGGAGTAATAAAAGATGTGGGTTTTATGTTGCCATACTTTGGGTCTAATTGATCAGAAAAAACCAGTCGTGAAAAATCAATAGAATTTACACCCCAGGAAAAATCAACCCCCAATCTGAAATTATGGTCACTAAACTGTGTTGGGCTAAAAGGCAAGAAGGCCGAAGAAAGAAATCCCGCTTCAAGAGTACGGTACAAGCCTGCCCCTTCTTCATTATAATTGACTTTAGCACCAATGTCTATAATACTACAGGGCATGGTTTCTTCAAACAACAGGCTGAGCGTCCGGTAGCCACTGCCACCGTCATTGTTCCACTGAAGCTTCGAACGCAATTTCCAACTCTCCGCCCCCATAACTTCCTGTAAGTGATGGATTGAATAAAAAATCTGTTTTGCGCAAAACTTTGATAGGCCGGATCCTGAGCGGACGACTCAAAAGTAAACAAAACCCATAAAAGTAAAAAAATGGTGTTCTTCTTTTCAACATAAAATTTTGCCTTCCTAAAGAAAATCTTTGGAAACCCTCCAATTGTGAATCAAATTTAGATCCAACAATGAATTGAACATATGATATTGATCACTTTTGATAACTATTTTACTTATAAAGCAATGTACGAATTCCAAATCATCTAATATTGCTATATTTTTAGAAAATTCAAAGCATAATTATATGTTTAAATTTTGACTCTTTAAAATATATTACATTATATTTTAAAATATTATGCAAAATAATATGTAATTAAAGGCTAACTATGGTAAAATATAATTATTAATTTGTAAGCTTAATTTTAGTATTGATAGAATCTGTGAGGAATAGAAAATAATTTCGATAAAAACAGTCAGTTACAATAAAATATTTTCAATATGTAAATTATTAACTATGAGAAATTTATCAGTCTTCGCAGCATCTGAATTATCCTTATTTATTCACAAATTTGCTTATTTCTCCTTTTTGTTTCAATTAATGTTATATTCAGAGCTTTTTAATCAATTTTATTATTTAAATTAATTGCTTAAATATGAAAAAGAAAATCATTGCAGTTTTAGTCTTTACACTTTTTTGTAATTTTATATCTCAAGCCCAGAAGCCTGTTTCAGATTTTAATCCGTGTGGCACTGTCTCCCCTTCAGATGAATGGAACAGATGGTTTTCAGAAAAGGTACAAGAATTTAAAAGAACTCAGTCTGATAAAAGATCACCACTTGTTAACTACAAAATTCCAATTATCATTCATATACTGCATGATGGAGATCCTATAGGTGCAAATGAAAATATCTCACTAGCCCAAGCACATTCTCAGATTCCTTTGTTAAATGCTGATTTTTCAGGTACAAATTGTGACATTTCTCAAGTGCCCGAAGAATTTCTCTCAGCATTGGCTCATGACACAGGTATTCAATTTTGTTTAGCTTCACATGACACCAATGGTAATCTATTGCCTGAACTTGGTATTGAACGAATTAATTGGAAAAAGAAAGCTAATTGGATTGATCCAAGTTCCTTTGGAAATAAAGATCAATTAAAAGCCCATTTTGATAACACAATCAAAAAGGCTTCAATTTGGGATCCAGATAGATATTTAAATGTTTGGTTGGCAATTATTGATGGTTCTGGTATTGGAGGGTATGCAACTTTTCCAGAAAATAGCTTAAATTTTAGTGATGTTGAAAATGAATTTACTTCAGGTGTCGTTATTAATCAAAGAATGTGGGGTAATATTGGAACTGTTCCTACAGGGTATTCTCCATTACAACCTTCAAATGATTATGGCAGGGTAGCAACACATGAAATTGGGCATTATTTAGGGTTGCTACATACATTTGAAGGCGGTTGTTTTGGCATCTTAAACTGCGATGATTTTGGAGACCGTTGTTGTGATACACCATTAACAAGTTATGATGATTGGAAGTGTCCTTCAGGTACAAAAAATACATGCTTGCTTAGTGCTGGAAATGACATGACAATGAATTATATGTCATATACAGATGACTATTGCAAATACATGTTTACAAATGATCAGGTTGCTCGAATTCAAACAGCTATGGCCAATGGGACTATAGGAAAAACTTAGGAAAATCAGTAAAAACTAACTCCATATGCATAGATCAGTTTGAAGTACCAAACAATACTCTCAATACTGCTACAAATGTTTTTAACTCACCTTTATCAAACAATGTTTCTAATTACACAATAAAAGGAAACATCGGTTACCAAAACGATGTTGATTGGTATAGAGTTGATATAGGCACATCAGGCCGGATAACAGTTTATCTTTCTAATTTGATTTATGACTATGATATAAGAATGTACAATTCTACTGGATCAACTGTCTTGGCGAAAAGCGAATATTCAGGTTTGATTAAAGAAGACGTCTCTATCACTTTGTCAGGTCCTAATTCGGTATATTTGAGAATTATTGCAAAAAATTCGTGTAGTTTCACTAGTGATTATTGTTATGATTTACAATTTATTTGGGAACCTGCAAACGTTTGTAATCCAAAAACGAAATATGATTTATGCTCAAATGCTTTCACAATCACACCTTCAGAAAATTGTAATTATATTGACGGAACGACATGTGGATCATCTCCATCCAATCCTACAACAGGTTTACAAATGTGCAGTCTTTCTCCATCTTCAGCAAATGATGTATGGTTTAAGTTTGAAGCACCTGCAACATCAGCGATAATAAACGTAAAAAGTGGTCCAGATTTTGATGCTATTGTCAACGTATTTTCCAATGTTTTGTGTGGCTCAGTCTATAATCAACTTTCGTGTACAAATAGCAATGGAATATCAGGTATTGAAACAGTTTCATTAAGTGGATTAACAATTGGAAATACTTATTGGATCAGAGTTTATAATAATACTGGCCTAACAGGCACAGACTTTCAGATCTGTGTGGTTAGCCAGACTACCTGTACGGCGCCAATGAATAATGAATGTACAGGTGCTTTCGCTTTAATTCCATCATCTTCTGTAAACTATCAGCCTTTCAACACTAATTGTGCCACTCAAAGTATAGCCGCTATTTCCCCTTGCAATGGAATCCCAAACGGAAATGCTGATGATGATGTATGGTTTAAGTTTTCAGCCACGGCAGGGCAAACTTATGTGGTCAGGCTACAAAATGAATCCGGATTTGATGGTGTTTTAGACTTGCGAACTGGTGGCTGCAATGGTGTAAGTGTCGCATGTGATGATCAGGTGGGAAGTTCAGGAGTACTTAATCTAATTACCTACCAATCTACTATAAATCAAACTTTATATGCCAGGGTGTATCATTATGACTCAGGATCCGGAAGCGGTAACTTTAAGATTAGTGTGGTAAGCCAATCAACATCTTGTACTAGACCTGATGCACCTATATTAAATGCACCATCAAACTTTACATCCACATCTGTATATCTGAGCTGGAATAACGTCAATGCGGCAAGTTATAATGTATATTATGGTACAGGGTCATGTCCATGGACGGCTGGCAATTTTTATTCCAATACAGCAAATACCTTTGCAACTGTCACAGGATTGAGTGCAGGTCTTACTTATAAATTTATGATTGTTGCTAAAAATTCTGAAACGTGTTTATCTGATAATAGTAATTGTCAAAGTGGGATAACTTCAACATCCTGTGCAATAACCGGTATAATTCCAACATTAATAGCCCCCGGGCTTGCATCAGGTCCGGGCACAACGCTAACAACTACAACCCCTACTTTAAGTTGGAACGCTGTCCCCGGGGCAACACACTATGGAGTTAATATCAGAGATTTGACCACAAATATGTTGGTGGTAGATGAAAATTGTACTACATCAGGGCTTAATTCTACAGTACCTGCAGGAATTTTAAGCAACAATGGTCAATATAGATGGAATATTAAAGCGGTTACTAATTGCGGTACTACATGTGTTAGTGGTTTCGCAAGTCCCTTATATTTTAATATTTCATCGGGTTGTACTACACCCACTATTCCGCTTTTAACTCTTTCTAACGTATCTTCAACATCGGCATATTTAAGTTGGAATAATGTTGGTGCCCAAAGTTATGATGTATATTACAGTTCAGGATCATGCCCCTGGACTACTGGTACGATTTATGGCAATACTACTACTAACTTTCTTGCCATTTCCGGTTTGTCAACTGGTACACCTTATAAGTTCGTTGTGGTGGCAAAAAATTCTTCAACCTGCTTTTCACAAAATAGCAATTGTCAAAGTGCGACAACATCAAATGTTTCATATTTTATTTCAACTTCATCTTCACCTAAGCTGGTGGCACAACATCAGGGGTGGCCAATATGCTTCAGGCTAAATGCCACCATCTCTGCTACAAGTAATCCGGGATATACGTTTGTGAATTGGACTGAAAATGGCATCCAGGCAGCATATACTTCTACCCATACTTTTAATGTGCAGAGTAGTAGAAATTTGCTGGCTAATTTTACGACTTGTAGTTACACAATAAATAGTAATAGTGTTTCTGCAATAGCACAAGGTGGGGAATATTCATTCTGGGTATTTACATCAAACGATTGCACTTGGAATGCTTTTACGGACAATTGTAATGGAATGCTAAATATAACCAATCCAACAGGGTCTGGAAATGGCTTTATCACATTTAATGTAGGAGCAAACCCAAATTCAACTTCCAGATCTTGTACAATATCAGTTGGGGGTAAGGTATTTACAGTAAATCAAGTTGGAAGTATTGCTCCATGCAGCGTACCGCCAGCCACTCCTAATACATTATCCGGTTATGTAGATGGCAGCAATATACTGCACTTGACTTGGTTTGGAAATAATTCCGGAGTTACAAATTTTTGAAATAGAACGTTCCCTATCAAGTACCGGTCCTTTTGTACCAATTGGTACATCGGGTCAGACCTTTGGATATAATGATGCCACAGTAAATGGAGGTAGTACATATTTTTATAGAGTAAGGGCATGCTGCGGCTCCAATTGTTCAGACTATACAAATATTGCAAGTCTTCAAGCTTGTACATATTCTTCACCAACCACCGGTATTCAAACATCATCAATTTCTATTTGTCAGGGTGAAAGTGTGACCCTAACAGCTCAGGGCGGCTATACTGGTACAGGGGCTATAATGACCTGGCGTAGCAATCAGTGTAATTCTGGTCAAATTGCAGGGACTGGCAATTCAATAATCGTATCTCCAAATATAAGCACAACATATGTTGTTAAACCGGAAGGAGGGAATTGTGCAACTGGATTTATGCCTTGTTCTGTAGTTACTATAACTGTAAAGGAAAGCCCGTTTAGCCCATCAAATCCAATTAATACCAGCCAGCAATGCGGAAATTCAACGATAACTTGGGATGGAGTACCCCCAGGAGGAGTACAATGGTATTGGCAGAATAATTCATGCGGAACATTGAACACCAATTCAAGTTCGACATATACTGCTATGACAAGTGGAAGATTTTATTTAAGAGCATTAAATACAAATAATAATTGTTGGTCTCCAGAATGTGGAAGCATAGATGTTATTTTAAATGATGGTCAGTCAAATGACGAATGTATCACTGCCAAATTCCTACCATTCAATTCAGATTGTAGTCCTGTAACATATTCGAGTTGCGGTGCAACGAAATCTGATTTTATTTCCTGTGTTGGAGACCAGGATGATGATGTCTTTTTCTCTTTTATACCTAATACATCGACAGCTACAATTACTGTTGAATCTTTGTCCGGCTATGATGCCGTATTTGAAGTATTAAATGGCCCATGCAGCGATTTAATGATCCCTGTATCAAATGGATGTGTAAACAATACCGGGTTGAATGGAGTAGAAACTTTAACATTAGATGGTCTTTCAATAGGATCATTATATTATATTAGAGTTTGGCATTTCGGCAGTGGTTACGGTATGTCAGGAAATTTTCCAATTTGTGCACACTCTGATTGCTCGACGCCTGCAAGCCCTAATAATGTCAGTGCTTTGAAACAGAGCAAACTTCAGCATATTTAACCTGGGAATCAGGAACGCCAATTGGAAGCCAATTGGTAACATATTATTGGGTTATCGGCACAAACCCAAATGTTACATATGGAAATGGAGTAGATCAGGGTAGCACCACGTTAACAACTGCTAGTACATCATTGCTTTCAGCTGGAACGACTTATTACTTGGGAGTTTTCGCCACTACAAACTGCAATAACTCAAGCTCCGGATATACAACATCGGTATCATTTACAACTAATACTTCCTGCACCACTCCAGGAAATCCGGTCAGTATTAACTCTTTCGTTACAGGTCAAACTACAGCGAATTTATCCTGGGCACCTGGAAATCCACCAGGAAGCCCTGCAATTACATATTTCTGGGTTATTGGGACTAGTTCAGATGTTACTTATGGAAATGGAGTGGATGAGGGAAGCACATCTTTAACAATGGCTAGCACATCATTGCTTTCAGCAGGAATCACATACTACCTAAGAGTTTATGCAATAACAAACTGCAATAACTCAAGTTCAGGATATGCCACATCAGCATCATTTACAACTAATACAGACTGCATTATACCAGGTACACCTGTAAATGTGAATGCATCAGTAACAGGGCAAAACTCAGCAAACCTTCTTGGTCAGCAGGAAATCCATCAGGAAGTCCAACAGTGACGTATTATTGGGTTGTCGGTACTAGCCCCAATGTCACTTACGGAAACGGTGTGGATCAGGGAAGCACTAATTCAACTTCAGCCAGTTCATCTTTGCTTTCAGCAGGGACATCCTACTTCCTAAGGGTATGCTTTAACAAACTGTAATAATTCAATTTCTGGTTATGCCACATCCGCAGCATTTACAACTAATACAGTCTGTATTATACCAGGTAATCCTATCAATGTCAATGCTTCTGTTACTGGACAAACTACAGCAAATTTATCATGGACTGCAGGTTCACCTCCAGGTAGTCCTACAGTAACTTATTATTGGGTTGTTGGTACAAGTCCATCAGTTACTTATGGTAATGGAGTTGCTCAAAACAATACTACCTCTACATCAGTTTCAACTTCGGCTCTTTCACCTGGAATTACCTATTACCTCAGAGTTTATGCTTTTACAAATTGTAATAACTCAAGCTCTGTTTATTCAACGTCTGCTGCATTTACTACTAATAATCCATGCTTCACCCCTGGTATTCCAAGCAATCTCAGTTCTTTGGTGACCGGAAATATTTCAGCTATTTTATCTTGGCAATCCGGTTCGCCTGCAGGTAGTCCTTCAATTACTTACTATTGGGTTGTTGGTACAAGCCCAACTGTTACTTATGGAAATGGAGTTGCTCAAAACAGCACAAGTTCTACATCAGTATCAACTTCTGCCCTTGCTCCTGGGATTACTTATTACCTCAGAGTCTATGCTTTTACAAATTGTAATAATTCAACCTCAGGATATGCAACATCATTTCCGTTTACAACTAATTCTGCTTGTATAGAACCCACCATTCAAATAAGTAATATTTCATTTTCAGATATTGGAACCAATACCATGACAGCAAATTGGACAATCGTTAATACAAATATCAGCAGGAGTGTAATATATATCAATACGACTAACAGTTTCACCCCACCCGTTAATGGAACTGAACCGCTTTCAAATTCAATTTACTCAAATTCAGGTCAGCAATGTATTTATAACGGAGTAAATAATAGTGTAATGATAACTGGCCTCTTATGTAATACAATATACTATTTTAGGGCCTATGAAGCAAATTGTACAAGCACTAGTTCTGTGTATAATATATCAACTTCAATTAATAATCCAAATAGTCAAATTACATATATGTGCTCTTGTACGGATGGAATCAAAAATGGGAATGAGACAGGAGTGGATTGTGGAGGCTCTTGTCCCCCTTGTGGAAGTTGTTTAAATACAATCGTCGAAATCAAAACTGATCAGTATCCTTCTGAAATTTCATGGAATATTAAAAATTCAGCAGGAGTTATTGTTGCGAGTAATGGAAGTTACTCTATAAACTACTCTCTAAACACACATTCGTATTGTTTGTATGAAGGCTGTTACTCGTTTAATATCACAGATACTTATGGCGACGGGATACTATCACCAGGATTCTTTAAGGTGTCACAAGGTAATTCAGTTCTGATAAATAATAGTCCTTACTCATCGTCTGCCACCTTCTATTTTTGTTTGGGCATTCCACCGGCTCCTAACTGTACGGATGGAATAAAAAATGGAAATGAGACAGGAATAGATTGTGGTGGTTCCTGTGTTCCTTGTCCTAATTGCTCGGATGGTATTAAAAATGGAAACGAAACCGGGATAGACTGTGGCGGCGACTGTGCTCCTTGTCCAACTTGCTTTGATGGCATTAAGAATGGTTATGAATCAGGGATAGACTGTGGTGGACCTTGTCTTCCTTGTCAAACTTGCTTTGATGGTATAAAAAATGGTAGTGAAACAGGAGTGGATTGTGGCGGAAGCTGTACTCCTTGTCCCACATGTAGTGATGGAATTAAAAACGGCACAGAAACCGGTGTGGACTGCGGAGGTACTTGCCCTGTTTGCCCTACTTGCAACGATGGAATAAAAATGGCAACGAGACAGGCGTAGATTGTGGTGGAAATTGTGCACCTTGTCCAACATGCAGTGACGGAATTAAAACGGTACAGAAACCGGAATTGACTGCGGTGGTTCATGTGCCCCATGTGGAACCTGTATAAATATTTCAGTAGAAATTAAGACAGACCCATATGCTTCGGAGATTTCCTGGAATATTAAAAATTCAGCAGGAACCATTGTTGCCAGCAGTGGAAACTATATAGTTAATAATACTTTACACACAAATACGTATTGTCTGCCGCCAGGCTGTTATACATTTAATATTACAGATACTTATGGGGATGGGATAATTTCTCCAGGTTATTTTAGAGTACTTTTGGGAACAACAGAGATTGTAAGTAATTCTCCATATTCAACAGCTAAAATGGTGAATTTCTGTTTGGGATCTGCCCCAGCTCCTACCTGCAATGATGGAATCAAGAACGGCAATGAAACCGGAGTGGATTGCGGTGGCAGTTGTGCACCTTGTCCTACCTGCAATGATGGCATCAAAAATGGAAATGAAACGGGAATTGATTGTGGTGGATCTTGCACTCCATGTCCTACATGTTCTGATGGTATCAAAAATGGCAACGAAACGGGTATTGATTGTGGTGGATCTTGCTCACCTTGTCCAACTTGTTCCGACGGAATTAAAAACGGATCAGAAACAGGAGTGGACTGCGGTGGTTCCTGCTCTCCTTGTTCTACATGCTCTGATGGTATCAAAAATGGCAATGAGACAGATGTTGATTGTGGTGGTTCATGTGCCCCATGTGGAACCTGTATAAATATTTCAGTAGAAATTAATACAGACCCATATGCTTGGAGATTTCTGGAATATTAAAAATTCAGCAGGAACCATTGTTGCCAAGCAGAGGAAACTATATGTTTAATAACACATTACACACAAATACGTATTGTCTGCTGGCAGGCTGTTATACATTTAATATTGCAGATGTTTTTGGGGATGGATAATTTCTCCTGGTTACTTTAGAGTACTTATGGGAACAACAGAGATTGTAAGTAATTCTCATATTCAACAGCTAAAACGGTGAATTTCTGTTTGGGATCCATCCTAGCTCCTACCTGCAATGATGGAATCAAGAACGGCAATGAAACCGGCGTGGATTGCGGTGGCAGTTGTGCACCTTGTCCTACCTGCAATGATGGAATCAAAATGGAAATGAAACGGGAATTGATTGTGGTGGATCTTTTGCACCCATGTCCTCACATGTTCTGATGGTATCAAAAATGGCAACGAAACGGGTATTGATTGTGGTGGATCTGCTCACCTTGTCCAACTTGTTCCGACGGAATTAAAAACGGATCAGAAACAGGAGTGGACTGCGGTGGTTCCTGCTCCTTGTTCTACATGCTCTGATGGTATCAAAATGGCAATGAGACAGATGTTGATTGTGGTGGTTCATGTGCCCCATGTGGAACCTGTATAAATATTTCAGTAGAAATTAAGACAGACCCATATGCTTCGGAGATTTCCTGGAATATTAAAAATTCAGCAGGAACCATTGTTGCCAGCAGAGGAAACTATATAGTTAATAATACTTTACACACAAATACGTATTGTCTGCCGCCAGGCTGTTATACATTTAATATTACAGATACTTATGGGGATGGGATAATTTCTCCTGGTTACTTTAGAGTACTTATGGGAACAACAGAGATTGTAAGTAATTCTCCATATTCAACAGCTAAAACGGTGAATTTCTGTTTGGGATCCATCCCAGCTCCTACCTGCAATGATGGAATCAAGAACGGCAATGAAACAGGCGTGGATTGCGGTGGCAGTTGTGCACCTTGTCCAACCTGTAATGATGGAATCAAAAACGGTAATGAAACCGGAATTGATTGCGGTGGAAGTTGCCCTGTCTGTCCAACATGTACGGATGGAATCAAAAACGGAACTGAAACAGGAGTGGACTGTGGCGGGATATGTGCTCCATGCGGAAGTTGTATTAATATTTCAGTAGAAATAAAGACCGACCAATATCCTGGGGAAATATCATGGACTATTAAAAACGCGTCAGGGACTATTGTATCAAGCGGAGGTAATTATTTGCTCGGTCAGACTTTATATACACACCCATATTGTCTGCCGACGGGATGTTATACATTTAATATTGTAGATGCTTTTGGTGACGGCATTCTATCACCCGGTTATTTTAGAGTACTTCAGGGAACATCGGAAATAGTAAGTAATTCAACATTTACAACCTCAAAAACTGTGAATTTCTGTTTGGTAAGCAGTAATGCATCCATGATTCAAACCCAAATCAGGATAATGTAATGATTCAGGCATTAAAATCAAAAGGCTATGGATTTATAATAGTTCCTAATCCATCTGACCAAATAATTCAAATTATAATGGATGATCAGATTACCAAAATACAGGTATTCAATCTGGCAAGTCAGTTAATGGCATTGCCACCAGCAGATAAAAATAATGTTTTGGATATTTCAGGACTAAATAAAGGAATGTATATAATAAGTGTGGAAACAAATGACAATATTTATACACAAAAATTGATAAAGAATTAAGATATTAATTAATTACTGGTTTAAAATGCTAAATATTTTAGTACTATATTTGAGATAAAAAATAGATATTTTGAATTGCTAGAGTAGTATTATGACATTATAAAATCGATTAGTTGCAAATATTCAGGTCCTGTAAGACATAGTTAAATTCTTTCTATCAATTGTTTTTTGGAAAGTGGAAAAGACCCATAATTTTTTGTTTCATCCTGTTAATTTTAACCATGCAAATTCTGTTATGATGCTTTCTCATTTGTATTACCGCTCATCACAAAATAAAATATTAGGGTTCGATATAAATTTTTATGTAATATTCCATTTTCAATAAAACTGTATGAAAAACTTAACTCTAATTTCGCTTTTTTTTATTTTTTTAATATCCACTATGCAGTCTCAAGCTACTTTAGTTTGGGAATCTAGCTTAAATGGACCAACTGCAAACGATAAGGAAATAAAATTGCAGTTGATGATAGTGGAAATGATACGTAACAGGTAAAAGTGATGGCATCACTTCTGGTGATTATCTAACTATAAAATATAATGCCAATGGGGACACTCTCTGGACAGCACGATATAATGGTACTGCAGATGGTGAAGACGAGGCAGTGGCTATAGCAATAGATAAAAAATGGAAACACCTATGTAACTGGAAAAAGTAAAGGTACTAATTCTGGATTTGATATTGTTACCATCAAATACAATTCTGATGGAGCACAGCAGTGGGTTAATTCATACAATGGCAGTTCAAATAAAGATGACTTTGCTTCAAACATTGTTATTGATGTTTTTGGTAATTCCTATGTATGTGGTAGTGAAAATGCTACTAGGAACAGCTTAGTATTTAAAATAAGTTCTTTAGGAGTTCGGGGATGGGTAAATTCTATAAATCTTGATTTTGCTTTCGAAGGGAATACGGCGTCCGCTATAATATTAAATAATGTTGGAAACGTGCTGGTGGCCATGAGTGCGGGGATTGATTACAAATATAAACATATGAGTATAGCTCTGATAATGGATTTCAACTGTTTAAATATAATACCGCTTTTAATTCAAATGCTCAGGTTGGAGGGGTTCCCGATAAGATATTATCAGATCCAGTTGGCAATATTTATGTATTAAGTACCGCCGATGATAATATAAACTCAGTTAATCCAGTCATAATAAGTATGTCAAAATTTACTTTATCGAGTAGGCGAACCAGCATGGAGTAAAGGAGTATTAGGTTCCAGAATACAAGGAATTGATCTAAAATTAGATAGAGAATTAAACTCCTACATCCTAGACGATATTCTTATTAACAACCTTCATAAAATATATGCAAGCAAATTTAATTCTATTGGTGGAGTACTGTGGAGTAAATTTCTATCAGATAATAATAATATTGATAAATATCCAGTAGCATTAGCGCTAAGCAAATTACCAAATGAGCCTTATATATTTGCTACAAGTTATACTAGTACTGGAAATATTCAAACATCGAAATATACCAATAATGGTGATTCACTTTGGACCCAAACTTATGATTGTGGTAACAATAATTCGGATATAGCTTCTTCAATGGTAATTGATAAATGTGACAATATTTACATCACTGGCCATTCTTCTTGTAATGGAACCGGGGAGGACGTCAAAACCATCAAGTATTCTTCGAAAGACTCACAAGTAATATCTGCGTCACCACCTACTGCTTGCAATGGCGAGTCTATGACATTATCAACAAATTCATGTATTGGTTGTACCTACCTTTGGAGTACAGGGTCAACAGCAGATACTATATCGATTAATATTTCGGGAACATATAGTGTAAAAGTAACTTATGGTGACGGATGCAGTTCTTCAGGTACTAAGACCATTTTATTTACAGGCAAACCAACAGCTACCATTATTGGTGCATCTGAAATATGTAATGGCCTATCCACATCATGGACTGCAAGCGGCGGTTCAATTTTTTCATGGAGTACCGGAGCTTCAACAGCAGCAATAAATCTTAATACTGCTGGAACATATACCGTTACAATAACAAATGCAAGTGGCTGC
The DNA here is from genome assembly GCA_016722285.1 of Saprospiraceae bacterium. Classification (GTDB taxonomy): domain Bacteria; phylum Bacteroidota; class Bacteroidia; order Chitinophagales; family Saprospiraceae; genus OLB9. Next base: position 7,113 of record JADKGI010000007.1, on the reverse strand, counting down.
TCAGAAACAGCAACAAAAACGCTTAATATTACTACTAACCCATCAGCAACAATTACTGGTGCAAGTGTAATCTGTGAAGGAGGAAACAGTACTTTCACTTCTACAGGCGGCGGAACATACCTATGGAGTACCGGAGCAACGAATGCATCTATTGATATTGACACTGCTGGGACATACGCTGTTATTGTAACTTCCCAAGATGGTTGCACTTTTACAGGGAGCAAGACTCTAACCGTTAATGCTAAACCATCAGCTACCATTGTTGGAGCCGCTACAATATGTAATGGCTCTTCCACCCTATGGACTGCAAGTAGTGGTTCAGGTTTTTCATGGAGTACCGGAGTTTCAACAGCATCACTAAATCTTAATATTGCTGGAGCATATACTGTTACTGTAACAAATATTAATGGTTGTTCGGCCTCAGTATCAAAAACACTTACCATTACTGCTAACCCATCGACCACCATTATAGGTGCCAATATAATTTGCGATGGAAACAGCAGCACTTTCGCCACTACCAATAGCGGAATTTACCTTGGAGTAATGGAGCAAACCAATTCATCTATTGTCGTCAACTTGCAAGGAACATACACTGTTACTGTAACCTCTGCAGACGGATGCATCTCAACTGGTTCCAGAGTTTTGACAGTCAACACTAAGCCAAATATTTTCATTAATGGAACATCTGAAATATGTAGTGGCTCGTCCACTAAATGGACTACAAGCGGCGGTTCAAGTTTTACATGGAGTACAGGAGCATCAACAGCAGCAATAAATCTTAATACTGCTGGAACATATACCGTTACCGTAACAAATGAACATGGCTGTACCGCTTCAGCTTCTAGAATATTAAGTATTACTAATAATCCATCGGCGATTGTAACAGGTTCAAATGTGATTTGCGAGGGAAATAGCAGCACTTTCACAGCTGTAGATGGTGGAAGATACCTTTGGAGCAATGGCGCAACAAATTCAGCAATTACCGCTAGTTTACAAGGAACATATTCTGTTACTGTTACCTCAGCTGATGGTTGCATTTTAATAGGTTCCAGAACTTTGACAGTCAACTTGAATCCAATTATAACTATAAGTGGAGACTTAGAGATATGTAATGGATCCTTTACTACTTGGACTGCTAATGCCAACGGTAGTTATTTATGGAGTACCGGACAATCTACAGCGGCAATAAACTTAAATACTCCAGGAAAATATACAGTGACAGTTACAAATTCAAATGGATGTAGCACTATCGCTGCTAGAACATTGATCGTTAACCAATCTCCTATCCCTTCTATTTCAGGAATAGATGAAATATGTGCCGGGGCCACCACAACACTGATTTCATCTGGTGGTACTTTTTACTCATGGAATAATGGTCAGTCTACTGCTTCTATTGAAATAAATCCTTTATCTACCGTCACGTTCACAGTTACCGTAAGTGATGTAAAAGGATGTAGTGCAGTAGCAAACAAAATATTAAAAGTAAACCCAAAACCAATATTTGAAATTTTAGGAAATGTTTCAATTTGCAACGGTGAAAGTACTACTTTGGTTGCATCCGGAGGAGTTATGTACTTGTGGAATCAAGGATCTACTACATCTTCCATATTTCTTAGTCCTTTTACCACAAGTGGTTACAGCGTTACTGTGACAGATATTAATGGGTGTCAAAGTTCTTCAGGAAAGCAAGTCTCTGTAAACCCATTGCCAAACGCTAATATATCCGGTAATAATGTTATTTGTAAAGGTGAAAGTACAACGCTATCTGCATCAGTCGGCAATTCGTACCGTTGGAGTCAGGGTTCAGTATCTGCATCCATAACAGTAAGCCCTTTGAATTCAAAGATATATACTGTCACGGTTTCGGGTATTAATGGTTGCACATCCTTGGCCAGTAAATCTATTACGGTAAATTCTTTGCCAGAAGCTTCAATCGAAGGCATTACCACAATTTGTAATGGACAAAAAACCACATTAACAATTTCAGGTGGCATACGCTATTTATGGGATACGGGTTCTACCGAAAATTCTTTATCAATAAGTCCATCTTCATCACGGACATATTCTGTAACTATCACAGATATTAATGGCTCAGCAAGCGAAAACTCCATGATAAATGAACCCTTCGCCTATTGCAGTTATTTCTGGAAAAAGCACCATAAATTTAGGTTCGTCAGTTGTTCTTGTAGCTAGTGGTGGTTCCAATTATATTTGGAATACAGGATCAGTAACAGCTGAAATATTAGTCATTCCTTTAGAAACTACTTCTTATACAGTCACAGTGTCTGATGCAAATAATTGTAATGCCATTGCCAGTAAAACCATTACTGTGCTTACTATACCTGACATTACAATAAGTGGTGATACCGTGATTTGTAGTGGGGAGTCAGCAACTTTAACAGCTAGCGGAGGCACTACATATGGATGGAGTAATGGATTATCAACCTCCTCTATACACGTCAATCCACAACAATCTACTATTTATACTGTGACTGTTACTAATGATTTAGGTGGTCAGGCAAGTAAAACTATCACCGTGATTGTAAATACCAAACCTGTTGCCTCCATTAATGGCTTACTTACAGTCTGCTTAGGTTCGTCCGTAAGTTTGATTGCCGACGGTGGAATATCTTATCTATGGAGCAACAATTTGAATACTAAAAAAATTAGTTTAATGCCCTTTGGCGATTCTACCCTTACAGTTGTAGTTACAGATAGCATTGGCTGTACAGACCTGACATCAGCAACTATCGTGGTAAATCCATTACCCGAAGCGAAAATTACTGGGGAAAACGCTATTTGTAGTGGCTCATCTTCTACTTTATCAGCATCAGGAGGTTCATCATTTCTTTGGGCCACAGGTGAAACATCATCTGTTATTATAATCAGTCCATTAATTACTACACTATATACTGTAACCGTGTCAGATTCTAAAGGCTGTAAAATTAGCACTTCTAAAACAATAAATGTTAGTAAAATACCAGACCTAACCATCATGGGGCCTAATCAGATATGTAAAGGATCCAGTGTGGTTTTAGCTGCCGGGTCAGCAAAATCTGACATTTATTCAATAGGTGAAAACTTGGATAGTACGATTTGCACCAATTATTGTATGGTTACAAACCCTGAAGTTCTGGTGCATTGGGATTTAAATGTTTGTCAGTCTATTATGGCGTTGGGAACACATCTGGATTACTCTGAATTTATACCTATTGTTTCAAATTCCAATTGCATTAGTATTAATGCCGGCAATGTACATAGATTACCTGGCAATAAGCATTCATGCACTACAGGGCCAGATGGTAGTATTGCAATGTGCATAGGATCACAAAAAACCTGCAATCCGGCTAATGTTGACTTTAATCAAGCTCTAAGATTTGAAGTATTTGTTGATCCCGATTTAACTGGTCAGATTACTGGTTTGGAATTTTATGAACAATCGCCCGAAAAGTTTAGAATTCTAAACGGGGCAACCGGCCCGAATAATTTCGCTCAAAAATTTATCTTACGAGTAAGCAAAAATGGTGAATTTATTTATTACTCAGATAGCTTGACATCTAGCAGGATATGGGAATTAAGAAATTTCAATTTCACATATATTGATAATTTCAGAACATTGGTACCCGCTAACTATTTATTTGAATTAATCCCATATTGTACTATAAATAATGGAGCTGTCGAAACCATCTGGGATATTGACGATATCAAAATTACAGGTGGTTGTTGCCAGGGCACATCTAAATTAATCTCATCATTTAAATGGTCAACAGGAAGTTCATCATCTTCTATAGCTGTAAAACCAATTGAAAACACTAATTATAAAGTTACAGTAACGGATTGTAATGGCTGTTCATATACAGAGGAACATGAAATTAAGGTGGCATCTTTGACTGCGGATCTGGGACTTGACCTTATGATAAATCCCGGCCCTACTCTTACATTATCCCCAATGATTACCGGTTTTTCCACTTGCAGTGGAGACAGTACTGCCACAAATAATTTTAAATACCTTTGGTCCACGGGAGCTACCACATCAAGTATAAAAGTTACTCCGGTCAGTTCTGTTTTTTATAGAGTCACAGTAACGGATTGCAACGATTGTGTGGATACAGAAAGTTTAACAATCCATGTAGTATCTGGAAATCTTGGAAATGATTTAAGTAACCTGGTACCATTACCGGTTAACCTACTTAATCTCAAAGCATTTTGGAATGATCGTAAACTGGTAAATGAGTTATCCTGGTCAACCTCATCAGAAGTAAACAATGCCTGTTTTGATATAGAAAGAAGTTTTGAAAGTGCCGACTTTGAGTTCATCGGGAAAGTGAACGGTTCTGGCAATTCAGCATCAGTAATAGATTGTGTATTTAATGACAATAATATTTCAAAAGACGGGAACTATATATACAGGCTTAAACAGGTGATTTTAATGATAAAGAGACCTACTGATAGCCTGTTTCTGTCATTGTTTCTAGATCAAAAGATATAAAAACTGGAATATTCCCTAATCCTACTACTGATGTAATAAACTGTTATATAGAAGCATATATTGGGGCAAAGGTAAACATTGAAATTTTTAATGGTTTGGGTCAAAAGGTGAGTCAAAATATATTCACGGAAGAATTAAATGATAGACTGGCAATCAGACAGATTGATGGTAAAGATTTTGGGAAAGGCATTTATACGGTAGTATTTAATATTGACGGTGTCCGGTATAATCATAAGTTGATATTTATAGAGTAAATCTTTTAAATGCCAAAATGAAATTCTTTGTAGAATATAAATCCAATTTATATTTTGACTGTCAACCAATAAAAAAAGTATTTATTACTGAATGACTAATATCATTACAATATAAGTTTAAATTAAGCTTATATTATAAAATTATATTTCTACATTTGCTTGGAAATATAATTGCTTTCACTGAAGGGATAAACCATCTTTTATGGTCCGGAAATTTATTCTATCACCCTAGTTTTTTTTTATTGCGGTTAATCCTATATTCTTTACTAAAGACTAAGGCTTACTTGAAAAACGATTTTTGAATATTCTTAATAAATAAATAATCTCCTTTTCACATCATTTGAAAGTTTTAATTATGAAAAAGATAATATTCTCATTTGTGATATACTTATCCATAATAATTGTTGGACAATCACAAGCTCCTGGTTCTTAGACCCCACCTTTAACCCACCTGGCGTTGGGTTTGGTAATTTCGAAGGGTCCAACGGTAGTGTCTATAGTACGTTAACGCAAAGCGATGGTAAAATTATTATTGGTGGCGAATTCACTTATTATCTTGGATTACCAAGAAACAGGATTGCTAGACTGAATACTGATGGGTCGCTTGACTCAACTTTTAACATTGGAGCGGGGACAGATGATGATGTTTATGATGTTTCAATACAGAAAGACGGCAAAATAATAATTGTTGGGGGATTTCACTTCCTATAATGGTATATCTAGAAATAATATAGCCAGACTTAATGCCAATGGAAGTATTGACTCAACTTTTAATCCCGGAATTGGAACAAACAATTGGGTTGGTACAAGTGATATTCAAAGTGATGGAAAAATATTGATTGGAGGAGGATTTACTACCTTTAATGGCATTTCAAGAAATAGTATTGCTCGTCTTAATGCAAACGGATATCTTGATGAAACGTTCAACCCCGGTTTGGGGGCTAATGATTGGGTTGGTACAAGTGCTATTCAAAGTGATGGAAAAATTATTATCGGAGGTGAGTTCACTTCATATAATGGAACAGCAAGAAATCGTATTGCCAGACTTAATACCGATGGCAGTATTGACACATCCTTTATCCCTATATTAGGGCCAAACGCCACTGTACAAACAATTTGTATTCAAAACGATGGGAAAATTATTATCGGGGGTAATTTCACTTCGTATAATGGAGCATCTAGAAATCGTATTGCTCGTCTTAATGCCAATGGAAGTATTGATTCAACTTTTAATCCTGGTTTCGGAGCCAACGGAACCGTCCTAATAATCAGCTATTCAAAGTGTATGGAAAAATCATCATTGGGGGGGCTTGGTACCTTAGATGGCATTTCAAGAAGCTGTATTGCTCGTTTTAATGCTAATGGATCACCTGACGAAACCTTTAATACTGGTATCGGAGCGAATAACACAATTTGGGTAGCCAATATCCAAAGTGATGGAAAAATATTGATTGGAGGAGGATTTACTACCTTTAATGGCATTTCAAGAAATCGTATTGCTCGTCTTAATCCAGATGGCTCTCTGGACGAAACTTGACCTTCCAACAGAGACAACCAACTTTATTTATACCACTTATTCTGGAGAATGCCGAAATTATTATTGGTGGTGAATCATTTCCTCATAATGGAGTTCCTAGGGTAGCCGTGTATTGCACGGATTAATGAAGATGGTTCTCTAGATGAATCGTTTAACTCGGGCCATCTGGACAAAATTCATCCATTTTGACATCCACCATTCAAGGTGATGGAGAATATCTTGGTGGAAACTTCACTTCCTTAAATAATATTTCAAGAAATCGTATTGCTCGTCTATATGCAAACGGATCTCTTGATGAAACGTTCAACCCCGGTTTGGGGGCTAATGATAATATAAGAATTATCGCAATTCAAAACGATGGAAAAATTATTGTTGATGGCTTTACTTTTTTAATGGAGTCCCAAGAAATCGTATTGCTCGCCTTTTAATACAAACGGATCTCTTGATGAAACCTTTAACCCCGGTTTGGGTGTGAAAATGATTTTAATGACTTCCGCTTCTGTTCAAAGTGACGGAAAAATTATTGTTGGCGGCCCTTTACTGAACATAATGGAATACTTGTAAACCCGAATAGCTCGTCTTAACTTGATGGCAGCTTAGACAATACTTTTAACACTGGAACAGGAACAAATAACTGGGTTCGGACAAGTGCTATCCAAGTCGATGGAAAAATTATTATTGGAGGGCTCTTCACTGAATATAATGGAACTATAAGAAACCATATTGCTCGTCTTAATGCAAATGGATCACTTGACGAAACCTTTAATACTGGTATCGGAGCGAATAACACAATTAGGGTAGCCAATATCCAAAGTGATGGAAAAATTATTATT
>JADKGI010000006.1 GCA_016722285.1 Saprospiraceae bacterium | reverse complement strand
TATAACGCCTTCATTAACAAGTGGATCTCAAATTGTTCTTATTTGTCTCATGTTTCTTGGTAGGGTCAGTTTTCTGACATTTTTAATCGGAATATTCTCCAGAATATTTTCAGAATCCAAAGGATGTGAACCATATTATCCTAAAGAAAATGTAATTATTAATTAATTCAAATCAATATGCCACGAATTTTTTAATTCATACGACTTATATCACATAATAAAGTGAATGGCATTTTGATCGTCAATGAAATAAAATATATCAAATGAAAAAGAAAATAATAGTTATCGGGCTTGGTAATTTTGGTCACAATTTGGCCGTAAAACTTACTGAGGATGGACATGAGGTTTTTGGCGTCGATAAAAATCCAGCCAAAGTTGAGCTCATTCAGCGCAAAATCAACCACGCAATAGGATTGGATGCAGGTGAAGAATCATCTATCAATTATCTGCCCATAGATGACTGTGATCTTGTCGTAATAGCTATAGGTGAGAATGTAGGTGCTTCTGTCACCACCACAGCCCTCATCAAAAAAAATTATACCGGAAGAATCATCGCCAGATCTCTTTCTCCAATGCATAAAACGATACTCGAAGCTATGCAGATTCAGGAGATAATAGAGCCTGAAGCCGAATATGCCCATGAGCTTTCAAACCGCATCATGGTAAAAGGTGCAATAAAAAGTATGGAACTACATGGTGAGTATGAAATAGTGGAGGTAAAAATACCCCCTAAAATCATTGGACTCACATTAGGTGATCTGGACATTAAAAAGAAATTCTACATACATATAGTTACTGTTATAAAGCAAGTTGAGAAAAAAAATTACTTGGGCAGTTTATATATGGAAAAGAGTGTTTTTGGCATTTTGCATTCAATCTACAAATTTGAATCGGATGATTTGCTTCTCGTTTTTGGTGAAAAAGACAATATCGATAAATTCATTGAGGACAATACTTAGTTTCTCTATCGTTAATTCCAATTTCAAATATCAATGTAATGAATTACATTTTAAATCCTTCCAAAAATATTAAGCTTGACCAAGAAAAAGGCAACCCTTATATTTATATTAACATTTTTACCTGCATTATATTAAAGCATATTCAGAATTTTAGCATTAAGTTTGCATCGTGAAAATTAAATAATCCAGTTATAGCATTATTTCTTGCCTTCGTAACGTTCTTTACGTCACTTTTTTATGTACCTACGCTAAACATAACTCCGGCTTCTCGCCCCAACGAGCATCATTTGGAGAGCAAATTTGACTTTGGCAAAACCAATGTTATTAAAAATAATCTGGCTCAATTTCCTGCTGAGTCAAATATATATACACTTGGGAGCGCAGTCTGCAGCCCGGGATATCTTTCAAGCAAACTATTAAGCAGAATTTTCAAAGTACGCAACTTATCTTCGGTTGATTTTTTCCACATCATTTCTTTCCAAAATACAAGTTTAAGACTTAAGATTTTTCCCCACCACAGCTATTGGTAGAAACTATTAAATTGTATAATTGCAAATAAATATAATTTGGCGATATATGCATTCTGTACAATGTCATTTTATTAGCGATTAAATTTTTAAAAATCTTATTCTTTTTTTAGGCTCCTTAGCCAAAATTTTAATGATACCGTTGGGTACTTTTAATTCAAATATTTCAAATTTGAATGGCAGAATTGGTTCAGTATCTTTGAAGGATTATCGTAGGAGTCATTATTATTAAATAAAATAAATCATGTCAACCATAATATTAAATTCAGTTTTATTGCTTATAGTTCTTATACAAATGGCATACTTTGTTTTAGGAGGAAGTAAAAACAAAGGTAAAATAGAAGCATTCACCCAAAAGTCAAAATCATTAAACATCAATCCGGAAAAGGTAGGGCTTTGGCAAAGCGGTGCAATTGGAATTGATAAAAAATCAGGCAAGCTATGCTACTCTTCTGAACTCCTGGATCAGGCAATTCATGAAGTGGATCTCCAATCTATTTCACAATGCGAAGTTAAAAAGAATTACCAAACTGAAAATCTTCACCAACAAGATATTAGTGCACTAAAATCAGTAACTTTGCAACTCAAGACTATCCAAAAGTCAGAAATAAATATTCCGGTTTATGACTCAAAAGCACATCCATATCCTGGCGACGACCTGCTCGAAGCGATGGAATGGGCTAAAATTATTTCATCGTATATTAAGAAATAACATCTATTCAATTAATATCTAATTATTTAGTATGATTGTCTGGTCCTTATTTTTACTTATGATCGGGGTGTTTTTAGCCCTTGATCTGGGTGTTTTCAATCGGGATTCCCATGTAATCTCTTACAAAGAAGCGAGCAGATGGACGCTGATTTGGTCCATTATAGGGTTGTCATTTTCAAGTATTATCTATATCATTTACTACAATGGGTGGTTAGCCCCATCATCAAAAACATCTTCTCCTTTTACTGCATCAATTGAATATCTTACCGGCTATATTATTGAACTTACTCTAAGTATAGATAATATTTTTGTTATAGCGATGATATTCCGTTCTTTCAAAATTCCTTTGAAATACCAACATAGGGTGCTCTTTTGGGGTATCCTGGGTGCATTGTTTTTCAGAGGCTTGATGATAGTATTTGGGGTTGTTCTTATGGAAAGATTTACCTGGTCCACGTATGTATTTGGTTCTTTTCTGATATTCACTGCTATTAAAATGGCATTGACAGACGAAGAGAAAGACTTTGATCCAAAGAGTTCAATTATTTACAGAATAATCCGGAAATTAATTCCCGTTACAGGAAGAATAGATAGTCAAAGATTTTTTGTTAAAAAAGGTGGACTTAATATAGCGACCCCTCTTTTTCTGGCTTTGGTATTGATAGAGTTTACTGATATTTTATTTGCACTTGATAGTATTCCCGCAATTCTGGGTATCACCAGGGACCCTTTTCTGGTTTTTTCTTCCAATATATTCGCAATTCTGGGATTAAGATCGATGTACTTTTTTGTTGCAAATATGCTGGATTCATTTCATTATATGCAACACAGTCTGACTGCAATACTCATTTATGTAGGTATAAAGCTCATCCTGGCCAATCATTATCATTTATCACTGGGACTCTCTTTAGGTGTAATTGCTCTTTCTGTAATTCTTGGAGTTTACTTCTCTATCAGGTATAAAAGGGAACATACAACGGAAGAATTACTATTAAAATGAATATATTACAAATATTTTATTTTGTTTGGAACCACAAATAAATCATAGAAAGATTACTTTTGAGCTTGAAGCAGAATTATATTACAGAAGATGAGTCTTACCGTAGGCTCCTATCGCCTTCCCTAACGGTTCATCATTCAATTACTCTAATTCCTGGAATTCAAGACATATTGTACAGTAAAATCTTAATAATATCGCTCCGGAGTCTTTTGTGGCTAGCTTTTCATTATTTTCCAAAGTCGGAAATTATATCTTTTATAAGTTTTGTGTGATGCCTTAATATTGCCTGTTTCAGGGCTATACAAATTGGTGTTCTGCTTACTTCCGGCATAAACTTAGTTAAATTATTCATTTCAACAGATTATAATATTGAACTTAACAGCAAACTGGCGTTGCCCAAAGAAGGTATTGCCGGACGCAAAGGAAATTTTTCAACTGACGATATTTCAGGGTTTATGGTTTTCTTTTATTGGCATTGCTATTTGGTCTTTGAATCGCAAAAGCATCCCCCCTTCCCAAACATATGGAATCAGTCTATCTTGAGCTTTTCTTTTGCGTCATTGATGCAAAAAGACAAGTTAGGTTGCAAAGTTGCCAAATGACTTATTGAAGTTTTGATTATCTCAGCTTTAACTGTTGGAGAGAATTCGGTTATATAAATCAATGTACCTTCTCTTTGGAATTCTGAGACGATGACTTCTAAGCGGTACATACCCGTTGCATCAATCAAGGGAACATTTTTGAAATTTAATATTATCGCCTTAGGCTTTTGATTACTATGTTTCAAGGCTTCTTGAAATGTTTGAGCTGCACCAAAAAATAATGCGCCAGTAATTTCATAGATCATAATGCCTTTTGGCAAATTTGTGATGATATTGTCATTATTGCTTTGAGTTTCAAATATATTGACTTGAGTAATGTCTGACATCCGTTTTATAAAAGAAAAGCTGATAGCACCATGCCGATTTCAATCGCAATGATTAAGTCAAAAACAATTGTCAATAGGAAAACAGTCAATAAAACAGCTCTGTCGTAAAATTTCCTTTATAAACAGATTTAAAGTTGTGCCACTCGCTCATATTGTATGCAACCACTAACAATATACCAGCAAGGCAGGCTAAAGGAATTAACTTTGCGTAAGGCGCAGCCACGAGCATAATAATTAATAAAACAAGTGCATGTACGATACCCGATACAGGTGTTCTGCCACCATTTTTAACATTTGTTGCAGTTCTGGCAATGGCTCCTGTGGCAGGAATACCACCAAAAACAGAAGATACAATATTTGCAAAACCTTGTGCTATTAATTCCATATTCGACCGATGTTTGCTCCCAATCATGCCGTCTGCCACCACTGCCGACAACAAACTTTCGATACTGCCTAAAAAAGCAATCGCAAAGGCCGGAGAAAGAAGCGATTTGATTTGCTCAAAAGAAGGCATATTAAATTGTGGTTTGGGCAGTGTGTTGGGTATTTCTCCAAACTTTGTCTCAATCGTATCAATTGGCAATGAAAACACCTGAACAATAAGTGTACAAAGAATTATGGCAGCCAAAGAACCTGGTATTTTTGCCGTTATTCTTGGCATAAAAACAGTAATTAGAATAGTTGATAATCCTATGATCAAAGCCGTAAAATTGATACTATGTATGTGTTCCCCATATGAAATCCATTTTTCTATAAATTCAGGCGGTACTTTTTCTATTTTAAATCCAAAGAAATCTCGAATTTGTGATGAAAATATAATGACTGCAATACCACTTGTAAAACCAACAATTAAAGGGTGTGGAACATATTTTAACAAGGACCCAAAGCGTAAAAACCCCATTCCCAGCATCATAAACCCTGCAATGAGGGTCGCAACGGTTAATCCATCAACGCCATATTTTTGAATGATTCCAAATACAATTACGATAAACGCACCCGTTGGCCCACCAATTTGAACACGGCTTCCGCCAAAAGCCGAAATAATAAATCCACCCAATATGGCTGTTATCAATCCTTTCTCGGGAGAAACTCCACTTGCAATAGCAAAAGCAATGGCTAAGGGTAAAGCTACTATCCCTACAATAATACCTGATAATATATCTTGCTGCAGTTGAGCTTTTGTAATACCTTCTTGTATTACTGAAAAGAACTTAGGTGTAAATTCGGTAGGTAATTTCATTTTATTATTTCACTTTTTAATTCTCTAAATGATAATCAACTCTAATCACTTCAGTTTCATGTCTTCCACTTAATTATTCTAAAATAGGTTTACTATGTTTTAGAAGATTTGCGCCCTGAATAATATTACCTTTAATTTCTGGAATTAACATAATTAGGTAATCGTTTATCTAAAAGTATGTTTAAATTTATTTCATCTTCTTCTCTTTTGATATAATCTATTATAAATTAGATAATGTTATAGATGTACAACAACATATTATATTTTACCAAATTTGTAATCTTCAATGACATTTCCAGAGGTTCTTATAACAAAAATATCACTAAATCCTGCATCAAAAATGATTTCAGTCATCACATGAAAATAAGAACAGCAAAATGATTTTACCCATTTCTCAAATCTCTAATACTACAAAGCGTTAAGTCGGTTTTATTATAGGATATCATCAGAGTCCTGGTCTTATGGAATAAATCGTATCCATTCTTTTTCGTATTAGTCAATACTAATATTGAAACATTAAATGCAGATGAATCATTTATATATTTTAATATCTCAGTTGTTTTGGAATAATAGGGTTTGATTGTTTAAAAAGATCAAGATTGCTGGAACAAATCTACGATTTAAATGAATTTTTAGGTCATATATGTTTATAAACTATATTTGAGATTTTTGTTTGCAGGTTTGCCTTTTACGCCGACATTTATTGGAATGGACATTGTATTTACCAATTTGCTTCACAATGACTTTATATTTATCGGGCAGTTATGACTAAGTCTGATATTTATTGAAATTACAGTAATCAGGATTTAAACCAGAATTTATTTAGGTCCACATATCAAACAATACCACCCAGTTGCTTTTAAATCATCTTAATATTTTCCTTACTTATCAAATTTATTATTTATTTTTTCCATAAGATTTTCAGGGAAATTGAAAAATCTTTGAGTACCATTGCATAAAATTTTAAAGTACCCATGTTTTTAACCTAAACCTCCAACTTATATTATTAAATTAAAATAAATTATGGCTAAACAAATTCTAATTTCTGGATTTATTTTCTTTTTGTGTCCAGTTTGTACATCTTTATATGCTCAAAATACAAGAATATCTGATAATAATACCATTGGTTGGTTTAGTTTAAACAACGCATTTAAGGTTTCTCCAAAAATAAGTTTTTCTGCCGAACTCTATTGGAGAAGAGTAAAATTGATCAGTGAGGGCCAGGCTAACATGTTTAAAGGTATAATTAATTATCAAATCCACCCTAAGTTACAATTACGACTTGGTTACGGATTAATAGAAAACATAGCTTACGGCGAATATCCGCTCAACAGTTTTGGAAAAGGGTTTACGGAAAATAGATTATTTGAAGCAGCCATTTTCACTGATAAAGTTTCAAAAATTGATATTTCTCACCGTTTTATGCTGGAGCAAAGATGGCAAGGTAAATACTCAAGTGCAAATTTGGATAAACAGGATTCCCATGTTTACGGGAGTAGATTTAGGTATATGCTTCGATGTCAGATGCCATTGATTCACAATTCAATCATAGATCATACTCCTTACATTGCAGCCTTTGATGAATTGCTCATAGGGTTCGGCAAAAATGTAAATGAAAATGTTTTTGACCAAAATCGATTAGGTTTGGTATTGGGTTATAAATTTAACAATACTTTCAGAATAGAAGGGGGCTATTTTTGTCAGATAGCTCAACTTGCAAGGGAAATAAATGGAAGAAATGTTTTTCAGCATAACAAAGGCTTCATAATAAATATGTTCCTAAACTTTGATTTGAGCAAAAAAGAAAACTCATAAAGTAGAAAAAATAAATAATAAAGTTTGAATTCAATCGCATTATTATACTTCAAATTGCTCTTTAATATTGTGATCTTAATAATAATCCTCAGAGTGGTCATGCGTGTGTTTTACATTGACCGGTAAAACTTACCTTTGAGATTAATTTAATTACAGTAGCATGGATGATCAATATCAGACAATTGCATCTCCTTCCACTGGTGAGTACAAAGACAAAGGAAGCAAATTTCTTTCTTTTTGCTTTCCATTTGATGATGAAAGCCAATTAACAACTATTTTAGATAATATTAAATCACAACACCCCAAAGCAAGGCATTATTGTTATGCGTATAATATTGGATTGGACCATAATCGGTTTCGGATTAATGATGATGGCGAACCATCAGGTACTGCAGGGAAACCTATTTTCGGACAGATTTTGAGCCACCATGTTACCAATATTATCATAGTAATTGTGAGGTATTTTGGTGGAACGAAACTGGGTGTCTCCGGATTAATTCAAGCCTATAAGGAGGCCTCAATCAGTGGCCTAAGTAGTGCCAATATAATAATAAAGCATATAACAAAGCAATACATTTTATCGTTTGAATATGCGTTTATGGGAAGAATTCTGGCTGAACTGAAAGATCTGGAAATTGACATTGATTCTAAAGACTTTAGCACCCGATGCAAGGTCATAATATCTATCAGGTCATCAGACTCTGACATAAAATTAAGAAAGCTTAAAGCCAACTTACTTGAAAAAACTATAAATGAAGTAGATATGGATACACAACTTTCATTTTGTCATATAGACGAGACTATATAGCCATTTATCTGAAAGTAACGTTAAAACTTAAATTTATTGTTCTCTCTAGTTGTGCAACATCCGATCCCAAAATAGTATTGATTTGTCCTTGCTGATTATTTTGCCCTGACGGCAACTGATATACAAATTGTTTGTATTTAACATTAATCCTGTTTGCCAAATTAAAAACTGATAACCCTAATCTGGATTTCAAGCTTCCAAAGTTTAACTTATAGTATGCTCCAACGTCAATTCTATGATAGGCTGGCAGATTTTTTAAATATTTATTTATATCAAGATTAATACGCTCCTGAGGTGTTTTGATACTTGATAAATCAAGATATGGCCTTCCTGTTGCCCCGATATAATTTACTGAAAAGTCAAATTTTCCCGCTGAAAATGTATTAACCCATTTTACCTGATGCCGACTATCGTCAGAGCCTGGAAAATATTGGTTAATAAAAAGCTCAGTAAATTTATTTTCAGATTTACTAAGTGTATATGTAAACAATGAAAAATATCTTTTGGCTTCATAGACAAGTGATATATCTGTGCCATAAAACCGGCTTTGCCCGGAGAATAATTTGAAACCTGAAGTTATAACTCCAGGCTGTGGGGGACGTAATCCCGGCATCTGAGTCGCATGTAATATAGCTCCATCCAATGTACGGTAGTAATTTTCTATATCCAATGTAATTTTACCAAAACTCTTCCATATTCCAATCATGAAGTTTGTTCCAATCCCAACGGGTACGCTGTTATTGTTACTCATTGCAAAAAATTGTTGCTTTTGCCCCAAAGCATTTTCATGCTCAAATAATCGGATATACTGAGCTTGCCTTCCTGCTGATGCCTTTAAAATTATATCATCAGAAATCGCAGTGCTGAGATACAATTGTGGCAGGAAATATGTCTTATTCAAACTATGAAGATAGGTCAGTCGCAGCGCAGGTTCGGCATAAAAAGCAGTCCGTTTCCCGACAGTTAAAAGGCTAAAGAAGCTTGATTCCCTCCCCTTTTTGTTGATTTCAAAAACCGGATTTTTATCATTTTCAATATATAAATTATTATTATGAAAAATGTGCTCAGCACCCACAAGCAAATTTTGAATGGATTTGTGCCTGTAGCTTAGCTTCAGCCCAACATCTTTAATGCTGTTTTCATTCAAAATATTAATTGTATCCCGAATTATTTCGTTTTTTTCCTTTCTGGTAAGGTGACTGTTTATATTATATGTGCTGGAAAATGATGTAGAATAAATTGATGCCTTGATTTCATTTAACTGGTCAGAATACACGTAGTTTAGTCCCGATGTTAAATTTGACCATTTTGATACCTGACTGAACAATTCATCATTGATGACCAAAGTCTTATTTTTGAAAGTAAGGCCATATTTGTCTTCAAATCGATCATTACTTGTAAAAAGGTTTGCGTCAATTCGGTGTCCGTTTTTTCTGAAAACTATCTTGCCGTTTATATCATGAAAGTCAAAGGATGGATTTGAAGTAATCTGGGAGTTGTTTGTATTGGACTGTGATCCCGATTCCAAATTCTGCCTCTGACTAAGATCATAAAAACCGGATTTGACTAGATTAGTATAAGTACTCCGACCTGAAATTTTTATGGCCAGATTTTTATTTATTGGAATATCTGCTTTTAAGCCAGTATTCAGCAGATTCAAATCCACATTTAGTTGAAATGGCTCCACTTCTTTATAGCTTTCCATTTTTAATAGTCCACTGGTCCGGCCTCCAAATTCCACCGGCATGTTATTCTTATAAAGAGAAATGTCATTAATATACCACGAATTGAAAGCCCCAAAAATACCAAAAAAATGATCTGCCTTATATACCGGCATGTCATCCAATATCATCAGTGTGGCTTCTTCATTTGCCCCTCTTATCCTGATATTGGATTTGGAATCATTAATCGCACTTACACCGGGCAACAGCTGTAAAGTCCTAATGATGTCTTTCTGAAAAACAGAAGATTCCATTACCTTTTCGATGAAGTCACTGTTGGTAGTTATTGCCTGACTTTTGGCAAAACTAAGCTTCCGTTTAATTGTATTTATTGTTATTGGCAATACTTTTACCGGATCAGTTATGATTTTAATTTCCTGATAAAGGTTTTCATTATTGAGTTCTATATCCCTCTCCTTATAAGAAAGTGAGTGAATAGTCAGTTTGTGGCTATTAGTACTTTTTGGCATTTTAATAAAACAATCACCTTGCTCGTCTGTAAATCCGTAATATTTTCGACTTTCGTCATATACTGCTGCAAACGAAATGGGTTGATTATCTTTTGCATCTTTTAGGTGAATATGAAAAATCAATTCTTCAGCGTTTCGAATGTCAACCGCTTCAGACCTTACCAGATAGGACCTTTCGCCTCCGTTTGTAAATTCCAACTGAAAGCTATTACATAATTTTTCAAATAAATTATCCAAACTAAAGGCAACAAGAACCCTATCATTAGATGCGATATATTCAGATAATGATGGGCTGTAGGCAATTAATACATTAAATTTATTCTTAAATGCGTCCAGATTATATGTGCAGGAAGTACCTTTTTTAATCGGGTAAGAATAAACATATAGGCTTTGGGAATATAAAGTCACATCACTCCTGGTCAGAAGTATTAAAAAAAATAAAATAACAAAACCTATCCTTCCTTCCTTTATGATATTCTATAAGTTTTCAGAGTAATAAAAAATTTTCTTTACAGTAAATATTACCTGGTTATCGTTACTTTTTTACCGTCAATTTTATATTGTAGTCCCAAAGGCCAGGTTATTGACTTCAGGGCTTCCTGTATATCATTGTCTCTAAAAAAACCTGTATATGCCTCGGATCTGAGTTCATTTGGGATGGTTATTTTTAAATCAAATTGTCTTTCCAGTTCACTTATAACAATGCTCAGAGGTTTTGCATCAAAGGTATAAACCCCATCGAGCCAGGAAATATTGTTCTTATTTTCTTTTTTCGATCGATCCAATCTTAAAGTTTCTCCATCCAGTACTACAATATCACCAGGCGTAAGAATGATTTCTTCTGATGGTTTGGGGGATGATTTGACGGCTACCTTTCCTGTTCTGCAAATCACTTCAAATAACCCATCTCGAGTGACACTAAAACTGGTTCCTAATACGGTCACTTCTCCTAATTTGGTCTTCACCTTAAACTTACTTCCCTTTTCTACTTCAAAATAAGCGGTTCCTTCCAATTTCACAGTTCTGGATTCTTTCCATGTTTTGGGGTTGTATAAGATTTTGGAATCTGAATTTAGAAGAACTTTTGAACCATCAGGCAAGGCTTCATTTATTTGCTCTGCAATGTGGGAATTTACTTCTTTCTCTGTGGAGATTCCCATCCTGAAAACTACTATAAGCAAAATACAAGCAGCGGCTAGTAATGCAATAATTTTTATTTTATTCGGGAAAAGTTGTTTTACTCTTGCTTCTTTAATAGGTTTTAGCTCAGCTGAAACAGAAATCCTTTCCCACACTTTATTATGATCAAATGATTTTTCATCTTTAAATTCGAAGTTTCGGATAAAGGCAATGGCCGCATTAATTTCATTTGTGTTTTCAGGATGATCATCGATAAAAGCAGACCACCTGTCGTCATCCTCCTGAAATTCCGATCTTACCCATTTGATAAATGAGTCGTCTTCGATCAGTTCATTTTGAAAATTATGTAAATTTATATTACTCATACGCAAATTTATACTGTGTTACAGTAATGAAAGGGATATCATAACACTTTTGTACTCATTTATTTATACTTTCTTTAGTAATTATTTAGGTGTATGCTTCCAAATAATAAAAATAGAACATTTTTTTGTCGAACGAAGCTATTTTTTGATTGAATAGCACGACTACTGACATAAAAAGAGCAGAAGTAGCACAAAAATTGGCATCTCTTGATTGAAATCGATCATATCTAAACATTTACCTTTTTTACCATATTAATACTGATATTAATAAAATAACCAGTCCAATGACTTTTTTCAACACAATGATACCTTTAGAAATGAGGTTTCTGACTGACTGATAATTGATTTCCATGACTTCACATATCTGATCATATGACATTTCTTCATAGTATTTGAGATAAATGGCTTCTCTTTGCCTGTTACTCAATTCCTTGAAAGCTTCTTTCAATTTCAGTTTATTGGACTCATTTGTTTCGTTCTGAATGATCATGTCCTCTACAGAAAGAGAGAATTCAAAATCATTATTTTCAGCATTTTCAAAGGAAGTTACATTTAATGTCTTTGAAACACGACGGATAATTTCTCTCCTGAGTGATACACAAAGATATTTAATAATAGAGTCAGTATCATTTAGATTTTCCTTCTTTTGCCATATAAAAACAAATAAATCATGAATCGCATCCTCAATCAATTCTGTGTCCTGAGTAAATTTTTTAGCATAATTTGCCAGATTACCGGAACACATATCATATACTTCCTTCAAAGCTTTTTGATCTCCACCTCTAAGTCGTCTCCACAACTCAAGATCATTCATAGATTAGATATTTTTGACTTAGACAAATATATAAAGTCAAAGTTAAACGTTATTTACATTTGTTATCCATATATTTGCAGTCAAATTTTAAAATAACTTTTCATATAATGGTTCTTGCATTTATTTTACAAGCTGCAGGTGGAAGTGTACTAAGCTGGATTTTCCCTGCCTTAATGTTGGCATTTTTTTATTTCTTTTTTATCAGACCACAGGTTAAAAAGCAAAAAGATCAAACGGCATTTTCTTCAGACCTTAAAAAAGGTGATGAAGTTGTGACAACCAGTGGTATCATCGGACAGATCAATAAAATTGAAAGTAATGTGATTACACTGGAAGTGGACAGCAAAACTTTCATAAGAGTAGTATCGAGTGCTGTGTCAAAAGAAATGACGGATATGTACAAAGGAAAACCTAAATAAATGGTAATTATTTAGGTTTTTGACTGAACTCTTTCGGTAAATATTTTAAATCAATTTTCAATAGTTATATGTATAGCTTTCATCTTCATAATGAATGTTGATGACCGGTGAGTTACTTTTCTCTACTCTTCCTATGATTTTAGATTCTACTCCAAATGATTGTGATATTGCTATAATTTCATAAGCAACTTGCAAGTCAGAGACATAACATTCCAACCTGTGTCCCATATTGAATACCTGAAACATTTCTTCCATGCTTAATCCTGCTTCGTCTTTAATCAGTTTGAAAAGAGGAGGCATGCTAAACAGATTGTCTTTGATTATCATGATGTTGTTACTCATAAATTTACTGACTTTTGTCTGACCTCCGCCTGAACAATGAATCAAACCATTAATCTGTTTTCTGAATTGTTCGACGATCGGTTTTAACAAAGGCAGATAGGTCCTCGTTGGGGACAAAACCAACTTTCCTATACTTTGAGTAATTCCATCTATCACTATAGTATCCGTAAGATTCTTGCTACCTGAATATACAACTTCATCAGGAATAAATGTATTAAATGATTCCGGATATTTAACGGCATATGAATTATTAAAGACATCATGCCTCGCCGATGTCAATCCATTGCTCCCCATTCCTCCATTATACTCAGACTCGTAAACTGCCTTGCCAAATGAACTAAAACCTACAACAAAGTCTCCCGACTTTATATCAATATTGATTATGTCTGATCTTCTCATCCGGGCGAAAGTAGTATATCCCACATCTATAGTGCGGACTATGTCACCCACATCTGCCGTCTCACCTCCAGCCAATGTAATTCCGATACCATATGATTCTAATTTGCTTAGAAATTCCTGAGTATGATTTATAAGGACTGATATTACCTCTCCCGGTATGATACTTTTATTTCTTCCAATAGTCGATGACAACACAATATGATCCAGACAGCCTACACATGCCATGTCATCGAGATTCATGACTATGGCATCTTCTACTATCCCTTTCCATACTGAAATATCTCCCGTTTCCTTCCAGTAAACATAAGCCAGACTTGTTTTTGTGCCGGCTGTATCTGCGTGCATTATATTACAATAATCAGCATCACCACATACTATGTCGGGAATCACTTTGCAAAACGCATTCGGGAAAAGTCCTTTATCAAGATTTGCAATAGCCTTATGAACATCATCTTTTGAAGCCGAGACACCCCTCAGATCATACAATAAATCTTTCTGACTCATAATGTGATACAAATTTTCAAATGAACGGCAAAATTAATTAATTACAACGTGAAACCTGGCTAAAGAGCTATAATAATGGATATACTTAGATAAATCGCATAAGAAACAGCCCTAAAAACCAACTGATATAACATATAAATAATCTCAACTTAGGTTGAAATATGAATCGATTCATTTATTAGAAACTTTTAAAATTGACTGTCAAAAATGAAATTTTTATTTATAATACCTTGTTATATTGAAACATAGAAACCATATAATAAAAAATTTATGTTTTTAAATTCCTAAAATATTTTTACCTTGCTTAATTATTTGCATCCAAAATCTGAGAACTATGATGAATGAAAATGTAGCCACTATTATGATACGGGATCTAATTACCTTGGCACCTGAAAGTACTGTGGCCAATGTAAGAGATATCTTTAGATCAAAAAATATTCATCACATACCCGTAATAAATGAAGGATTGTTGGTAGGCATGGTTACCACTTTTGATCTTTGGAAAATAAATTTGAATCTATCAGACTTTCATACCACCCTGGTTAAAGACATAATGACTACTAAATTAGCCAAACTTGATCCGGAAGACAAAATAGGAACGGCCGCAGAATTATTTCTTGCCAACAGGTTTCATGCTATTCCAGTTGTAGATAAAGGAATTTTGGTGGGTTTGGTAACTACTTTTGATGTACTCAGATATGAATTCAGGAAGGAATACCCAGAACCTATTTTGTACAAAGACATCCTGGAAAAAGGTTTGGATGCAGCCCATCAGTAACATTTTATTATTTCTATCTCATTGGTGATCGAAGTAAATCCATGCCATATTACCTGTTAATGTGATATCTTTTACATTAATGCATATGATGCAATATAAATGTCCAAGGATGATATTTGACCAATGGAGTAAAAATGGACAATTTTTCCAGTTATTGTTTCATTTAATATTTATCCAACTTTTTATGTAACATTCGTCACTTTCTGAATAATGCATTTGGCTTACTTTTGTTTTATTAAGCAATATTTCATCATTATTAAATAATTTTTAATCTAATGAAAGTAGAACAAATTTATACAGGCTGTCTTGCTCAGGGCGCTTATTATGTAGAAAGTAAAGGCGAAGCGGTAGTAATCGATCCCCTAAGGGAAGTTCAGCCATATATTGAAAAAGCTCAAAAAAACCATTCGAAAATAAAATATGTTTTTGAGACCCACTTCCATGCAGACTTCGTTTCGGGGCACATAGATCTGGCCAAAAAAACAGGGGCCACTATTGTTTATGGTCCAACTACCGCAAAAACCGGATTTGAAATGTATGTTGCTAAAGATGGTGAAATTTTCAATGTGGGAGATGTAAAAATTAAAGTATTACATACGCCTGGTCATACAATGGAAAGTAGTTGCTTTTTACTGATTGACGAAACCGGAAAAGAGAAAGCTATTTTCACTGGAGACACACTTTTTATTGGTGATGTAGGCCGGCCTGATCTGGCACAACATGTTATTTCAGAATTGACTGAAGAAAAATTAGCAGGTCATTTGTATGAATCACTTCAAAACAAAATACTTCCATTAGGTGATGATTTGATAGTTTACCCGGCACATGGTGCAGGTAGTGCCTGTGGAAAAAATTTGTCCAGGGAGACTTCAGATACTTTAGGAAATCAGAAAAAAATTAATTATGCATTACGCCCCGGTATTACAAAAGATATTTTCATTGGTGAAGTTCTGCATGGATTGATGCCACCACCGGGGTACTTTCCCAAAAATGTACTTATGAACATACAAGGATACGAAAGTATAGATAAGGTATTGGAAAGAGGTCAAAAAGCATTAACACCCCGGGAATTTGAACTTGTAGCGAATGAAACCCATGCGCTCATTCTTGATACCAGAAGCTCAGATCAATTCGCCAAGGCTTATATCCCCAATTCTATTAATATCGGCATCGATGGAAATTTTGCAGTTTGGGTAGGTACTCTGATCCCTGATATCAAACAGGAAATTCTGATAGTATCAGAGAAAGGGAGAGAAGATGAAATTATCACCAGATTGGCTCGAGTAGGGTATGATTATACAATCGGATTTCTTGATGGTGGTATTGATGCCTGGATCAAATCCGGCAAAGGTGTGGACATAGTGAATAATATAAGTGCTCATGAGTTTGCTGAAGCAGAAGTATTAAATCCTGAGATAAATATTCTGGATGTCAGGAGAAAAAGTGAGTTTGATTCTGAGCATATAATCGGTGCTGAAAATACACCCCTGGACTACATCAATGAATCTATGAAAATGGTTAATCCTAAAAAAACGTATTATGTGCACTGTGCCGGAGGATACAGATCCATGAGTTTTATTTCGATTCTCAGATCAAGGGGCTATGATAATTTCATAAATGTTGATGGTGGTTTTAAGGAAATAAAAGACAGTGGCAAATTCAAACTTACAGATTACGTTTGTCCTACAACAATGCTTTAATTAATCTACAAAATATATAACAATGGAAACAAATGTTCAAACAATAGTTTCAATGCCCAGAATTGGAGAGAAAGCTCCTGAATTCCAAGCTGTTACGACTCAAGGAAATATTAATTTCCCTAACGACTATCAAGGCAAATGGGTAATATTATTCAGCCATCCGGCAGATTTCACTCCTGTGTGTACTACAGAATTTATGACTTTTGCAAAAATGGAGAAAGAATTTAATGACCTTAATTGTAACCTTGTGGGACTTTCAGTGGATGGTTTGTATAGCCATATAGCATGGTTAAGGACCATAAAAGAAAAGATACAATTCAGAGACATGAAAAACATTGAAGTCCAATTTCCGCTCATCGAGGACATTACAATGGAGGTGGCAAAAAAATATGGTATGATACAACCAGGAGAAAGCAGCACAAAAGCAGTCAGAGCGGTTTTCTTCATTGATCCAAAGGGCATTATAAGAGCGATAATTTACTATCCATTATCACTGGGAAGAAATTTTGATGAATTAAAAAGAGCACTTATAGCCATGCAAACGGCGGATAAATATTCAATAGCCACTCCAGCCGACTGGAGACCGGGTGAAGATGTAATTGTACCTCCCGCAGGATCATGCGGTACAGCTAAAGAGAGAATGGAATCTGATGATGTCAAATGCAGTGATTGGTTTTTCTGCACCAAGTCATTACCTATGAATTAATTTTCTTTATAACATTTAGAGGGTTAAGAATTGTTGTTTTGATTTGCCCGGAGCCTTTTGGTTCCGGGATTTTTTTATTTTCAAATCCATTTTTTAGTTAAATTTTTCTTATTTTCGTATTATTTTAAAATATCAACATATCTTTGTTGGATATTAAATTTAAATTAAATGAGTATTAAACTGTCTTCAAAAGTCTTAGCTATATTTTGTATATATATTTCTGTTTTTCTAAGCAATCAAATCAATGCACAAACTGATCAAAATTCAGCTAATAATATGAGTAATCCTGTTGCTGAAACATATACTGCTGAAAATCCCGGTTGGTTGGTAAGTGTGGACGAGGCGTACACTATTTCGAAAAAAACAGGAAAACCTATTATGGCAAATTTTACTGGAAGTGATTGGTGTGGATGGTGCAAGAGACTTACTGCCAGTGTATTCAGTCAGGATGCTTTCAAAGAATGGGCAGAAAAAAATGTAGTACTTCTGGAACTTGACTTCCCGAGAAGAAAAGTAATACCGCAAAATATACAAGCACAGAATGCGAGCCTTCAGCAAGCATTTCAAGTTGGTGGATACCCAACGGTATGGGTTTTTAATCTTTTAAAAGATGAAAAATTAAACCAATATTCAATAGAAGCTTTAGGAAAAACCGGCTATACTTCTTCAGTTGAAGAATTTACTGCGGGTGTAGAGCAGATGATTAAAAAATAAGTTTAATTCCTGTAATTTAATAAAGGGTTAGTCATCAATTCATTATGATGCTAACCCTTTATTATTTCAACTAAATCAGTAAATTATTTTTCAGAAATTTTATTTTCAGGATCATTTATTTCAGTTTTATTTTCAGCACCCTTCAGATAGGAAGGCAGATTTAAGCCGGCCATATTAAACAGATCATTAAGTGGTGGAACCGCTTTCATCATACCTGAAACAAAATTTGCTGTGGCACCATTGCCGTTTTCGGATGTTCCTGAACCACTGTCCCAAACTGTAATTTTATCTATCTTAATATTTTTAACTGCTTCAACCTGTGTACGAACCAATTCAGGTAATTTTTCTATTAATAATAACTGGAATGCTTTACTTGGGTCACCTCCTGCAGCCTGAACCACTTTTTCATACCCTTCTGCCTGTTTAGTCAATATTTGATAAAGTCCCTTGGCTTCAGCTTCCATTTTGGCAAAAATAGCATCCGCTTCACCTTTTGCATTTTCTCTTATTCGTTCAGCATCGGCTTGCGCTTCAATAATGGCTCTTTGCTTAGCTATCTCCGCTGGTATTATCACATTTGCCATTTGACTTGACCGTTCACGTTCCGCTCTGGCCATTTCTGCTTTCTGCTCAGCTGAGTAAGCTTCCTCCAAAGCCTTTGCCTGTTGTACCTTCTCAGCTGCAATAGCAATACGAAGTGCCTCGGCTTCTTTTTCTCTTCGTTGGGCATCAGAATTTGCGATTGATATTTTTGCTTCATTTTCCCCCCTAACAGCTACAGCGTTAGCTTCTGACATTTTTACCCTTGAATCTCTGTCAGCCTCAGCTTTACCGATAGATTCATCCCTATTGGCTGCGGCTATAGATACCTCCTTATCCTTCTGAGTTACTGCCATTTTAACATCCCTGTCTCTATGTGTCTCAGCTATAGAAATATCTCTTTCTCT
This sequence comes from Saprospiraceae bacterium, assembly GCA_016722285.1. Taxonomy (GTDB): domain Bacteria; phylum Bacteroidota; class Bacteroidia; order Chitinophagales; family Saprospiraceae; genus OLB9. The sequence continues at coordinate 239,396 of JADKGI010000006.1, read as the reverse complement.
ATCTGCCATCGCCTTGCCGGTCTCCCCTATTTTTTCTTGCTCGGCTACACTGATTTTAGCTTCGTTAATCGCTTTTGCTGCAGCCTCCTTACCTAAGGCTTCAATATAACCTGACTCATCCTTTATATCTGTTACATTAACATTTATAAGCTTTAAACCAATTTTTTTGAGTTCATTATCTACATTCTTGGATATATTTTCAAGAAATTTATCCCTGTCTGAATTGATTTCCTCAATCGACATAGTCGCAATTACCAGTCTAAGTTGACCGAAAAGTATATCTTTAGACAACTCTTGAATCTGTTCATGTTTCAGTCCTAATAAACGCTCCGCAGCGTTATTCATACTGTCTGGTTCAGTAGAAATCGCTATTGTAAAACGACAAGGTACATCTACTCTGATATTTTGCTTGCTTAGAGCATTTGTCAGGTTGGCTTCAATTGAGATGGGCTTAAGATCCAGATAAGCATAATCCTGTATAACCGGCACAATAAATGCTCCCCCACCATGAATACATTTTGCGGAAGTCCCTCCAGTACGCCCGAATACAACCAATATTTTATCTGAAGGACATCTCTTATATCTGGAAACCAGAGCGAGAGTAATAATAATAATTACGAACGCTGCCACAATAATAATGAGCATCGGTCCAAAACTACTTAATTCATTCATAAAATGTGTTTGTGATTAATTAATAATAATATTGATAAATGTTTAAAAGTTTAATAGACTTTTGAAATAGGTGCATTACACTTGTTAGAATAATTACCTTGCATGATCAGACCATCTTCACCAGAACCTTCTGGTCTGGTAGAGTACCCAGTATTAATACCTTTTGTCCTGTTGCAAATGCTGCTGATTCAGAAACGGCGTCAATTTCATGAAGAGTGCCCTTATGAGATATTTGGATTTTACCTATCCCCTTTCCTGCTTCAGGTATTCTGAGGTAAACATCGGCCTCTTTCCCAATAACAGACTGAAAATCAAAAGTATTATTCTCTTCCAGTTTTTTGATTTGTTGAATAATATAAAAGAAAAGCGTAACAAATATGACTCCTACTGAACAAGCTGCAAACACGAGAAATAATTTATTTTCAATTGTATTGTAAAAACTAATTCCACCCCAACTGAACCCTAAAAGAAAATTGATTACATTTCTCAGTGTAAATAACTCCATTGGGCTATCTAAGTGTCCAATATCTCCATCCATATCAGTATCTGCATCAGTATGATCCATACCGATAAATGTTAAAATAGCTTGAACTATAAAAATTATTGATACAGGAATGGCAATATACCAAAATGTTTTGAGATAGATATCAGCATTTATAAGAAAATTTAACATAAGATATAGTTTTAATAAATACAAAACCACTAACAATATTAATTGTTAATAAATTCCTTATTTTAGCGAATTATCCGATTAACGTTTCTGAATATCAGACAAACTCCTCACTTTATCATATTAAGTTTTGGGGATATTGTTCAACTTTTTTGTACTGATGCACTTTAGATTAAATCATCAGAATAGTCCCAATTTTTATAATGTAAAAATACACTATCTTTGCCCTTCTTAAAATCAAAGCAGAGTCATGGCACCTTTAATTCATGTCAATAATCACCAAAAAACAAAAATTCTTGCTACTGTTGGGCCAGCATCAAGTTCCAAACAAAATTTGCTCGAGCTTGTGCAGGCTGGTGTTAATGTTTTCAGGCTGAATTTTTCTCACGGTGCTCATTCGGAACATCAACAAGTGATAAATAATATTCTTGAAATAAATGAAAAGTATAACGTTCATATAGGAATTCTGGCTGATCTTCAGGGACCAAAGCTCAGGGTAGGTAAAATCGAAAACAATGCTTTGCAAATAAAACCAGGTGATATCCTTACTTTCGTCAATGATGAATGTGTAGGTACAATGACTAAAATCTATATGAGTTATGACCATTTTGCCAACGATGTGCAGATAGGTGAGAAGGTACTGATAGATGATGGCAAAATAGTATTAGAAGTATTATCCACCAACAAAATAAATGAAGTAAAATTAATCGTACTGTTTGGTAGTGTTTTGTCATCCAATAAAGGTGTGAACTTACCTGATACTAAAGTATCACAGCCATCCCTTACAGAAAAAGATCTGAAAGATCTGGACTATGTTATGACTCAACCAGTTAATTGGATTGCACTTTCATTTGTCAGGGAAGCAAAGGATGTAAAAGATCTGCAGAAAAAAATAAAAGCAAAAAAACATTTTGCAAAAGTGGTTGCAAAGATTGAAAAACCTGAAGCTATCCGCAACATCAAAGAAATTATAAAAGTTTCAGATGCTATTATGATTGCAAGAGGAGATTTGGGTGTTGAAATTCCAATCGAAAAATTGCCAGGTCTCCAAAAAATGATTATTGCAAGATGTATTCAAAAAGCAAAACCGGTGATTGTAGCCACTCAAATGATGGAGAGTATGATCACCAATCCATCGCCTACCAGAGCTGAAGTAACTGATGTGGCAAATGCTGTATTGGATGGAACAGATGCAGTAATGTTAAGCGGTGAAACTTCTGTGGGTGATCATCCCGTGCTGGTTGTCGAAGCCATGCGCAGGATCATTGGAGAGACTGAAGGTCATTATCATTCTACAGCAAAACGACCATCTCCTGACCCTGATTCAGAAACGTACCTGTCAGATACTCTTTGTATTAATGCGCCACGTCTTGCAGAAACAGTCAATGCAAAAGCCATATTAGGTCTGACTGTCAACGGATATACAGCATTTAAGATATCTTCATATAGACCTAAGCCTGATATTCATATTTTTTCAGATAAGCCCCATATGTTAAATACTCTGAGCTTGGTGTGGGGGGTAGCTTGTCACTTATATACAAAATTTACAACTACAGATGAAACCATAGAAGATCTGAATCAGATACTGGTTGATGAAGGTATATTGCACACCGGAGATATTGTTATCAACACAGGAAGTATGCCATTACATAAGAGATTCAGAACAAATATGCTTAAAATTACTGTCATCGAATGATATTTTCACTAATATTAATACATATCATTTAGTCCAGTAAATCAGGTCTTTTAATTTCAGTATTTTTAAGGGATGTGTCAAATCTCCACTCTTCAATAAATTTGTCATTTCCTGATAATAGTACTTCCGGAACTTTCAATCCTTTATAGTCGTAAGGTCGTGTATATACTGGTGGAGCTAACAAATTATCCTGAAATGAGTCCGTCAATGCACTAGTTTCGTCATTCAAAACACCAGGGATTAGTCTGCCAATTGCATCGGTTACAATAGCGGCTGCCAACTCTCCGCCTGACAGAACATAATCACCTACCGAAATCTCCAAAGTTACGTGCATATCTCTGATTCTCTGGTCTATACCTTTATAATGTCCACATATAAGCAACAACTTATTGCGACATGACAGGCGATTGGCAATTTTCTGATCAAAAGTATTTCCGTCAGGAGTCAAAAAAATAATTTCATCATATTCATGGTGGGATTTAAGGTCAGAAATGCAATTGTCTAATGGTTCGCACATCATTACCATACCTGCCCCACCTCCGTATTGATAATCATCTACTTGCTTATGAGTACCAAGTCCATAATGGCGAAGATTTATAATATTGATTATCAGTAATTCTCTTTCAGAAGCTCTTTTCAATATGGAATGTTCAAATGGACTTTTTGAGCAATTCAGGGAGAACAGTGATAATATCAATTTGCATATAAATATGAATTAATTTTCAACTACAAATATTCGATTTTTAAAGGCTTGATGAAAGATAAAGAAATCAATAATCATAATGTAAATAAAATTGAAATCGCTCTAATAATAGTTTCAGTACGTTTCCAAAATGTTTGTTACTCATTTCAAATAAGTTTCTTTCCTATTTTGTCAGCTTTAGCAATCACTTCCTGCTTAAGTTGATTCTTATAAGCTATTATTTTCTCCTGTATTGAGATGTCAACAACCCCAAGTATCGTTGCTGCCAATATTCCTGCATTTTTAGCCCCATTTAAAGCGACAGTTGCCACCGGAATACCACCAGGCATTTGGAGAATAGAAAGTACTGAATCCCAGCCATCTATAGAATTTGAAGATTTTACAGGTACACCTATAACTGGCAAAGGTGAAATTGATGCCACCATGCCCGGAAGATGTGCCGCCCCTCCTGCTCCTGCAATGATTACTTTTATACCCCTAAGGTGCGCATTACTTGCAAAATCAAACATCCTTTCAGGCGTTCTATGTGCTGAAACAATATTTATTTCATATGAAATATTAAAATACTCAAGCATTTCAGCAGCCTGATTCATAATTGCCAGATCCGTGTCCGATCCCATTATTATACTTACTAAAGGTGCTTTCATATCAGGCTTTTACTTTAAGGGTTTTCTGAACAAATTTCGCTTTTTCTATTGTATCTGACAGATTATCACCCAATATATTTACATGTCCCATTTTTCTAAATGGCCGGGTTTCCCTTTTACCATAAATATGTGGATAAATTCCATCAATTTCAAGGCATTTTTCTATGTTTTCATAGATCGGGCTTCCAATGTATCCGTTTTCTCCCAATAAGTTTACCACCACAGCAGGCCTGATGGAATTAGGCCGACCTAAAGGTAAATCTAAAATCGCCCGTAAATGCATCTCGTATTGAGAAATTGAACTCGCTTCAATAGTATGATGACCAGAATTGTGTGGTCTGGGAGCCACTTCATTTACCAGTATATTTCCAGATTTATCAACAAACATTTCCACAGAAAGCAAACCAATAATGCCAAAGGTGCTCGCTATTTCCATAGCTAATTTTTCAGCTTTTTCTTCCACATCACTATTAATATTGGCCGGGCAAAATAAAAATTCAACCAAATTTGCAGTAGCATGAAAATGCATTTCTACAGCGGCAAAAGCTGTGATGTCACCGGATGGGTTTCGAGCTACAATTACAGAAATTTCTTTCTCAAAATCAACAAAATCTTCAACAACACACTCCTGAGTAAATAATTGATCAAGATCTTCGCTTTTTTTCACTACCATCACTCCTCTCCCATCATAACCGTCTGAACGCAATTTTTGTACAAAAGGCATCTTGACGAGACCGGACTCAACATCCTTTTTAATTTCTTCAATATTACTATATAGTGCAAAGTCAGAAGAAGGAAAATGATTTCCCTCATAAAACATTTTCTGCTTGCCTTTATCCTTAATTATTTTAAGTATTTCTGGTTGTGGGAAAACTTTTTTACCTCTTTTCTCCAATTCTTCCAGAGCTTCTATATTGACATTTTCAATTTCAATGGTGATTATATCAGCTTTCATTCCAAAATTCAAAACATCATCATAATCACGAATATCCCCGCATATGAAATAAGGACTTATGAAAGCTGCAGGATAGCTTTTATCGGCATCCATGACTGACAAGTTTAAGCCTAATCTGCTACCTGCCTGTAAGAGCATTTTACCTAATTGGCCTCCGCCTAAAATGGCTATTTTTTGATCCAGCTTATTCTTGTTCAACTTACTTCATTTTTAATAAAGGCTAAAAAGTACAAAATATTTCCATCCATATCATTTTAATCCTTATTTGAGGGACAGATATATCAGTTTATACTTTTCAGCTGACGCATCCCAGGAATAATCAAGTACCATGGCATTGACAACACATTGATTTTTGAATTCTGTATTATAGAACAATTCGTATGCTCTCCAAACAGAGAAAATCATTTGATCAAATATCATGTAATCAAATCTGATTCCTACACCGCCATCCTCAGAAATATCCCGGACACTATCTTTCAATCCGCCAGTTGTCCTTACGATAGGCAAAGTGCCATATCGCATAGCGAACATCTGATTGAGTCCACATGGCTCAACCCTGGAAGGCATCAGCAAAAAATCTGCACCGGCGTAAATTTTATGAGACATGGCTTCATTGTACGTAAGCATACATGCGACATTGGAAGGGTACCTGTATGCAACTGTTTGTAATGTGGATTCAATGCTCTTATCGCCGGTTCCTAATATTATAAAATTTGCATTTCGATGCTGTGAAAGCCAGGTATCGATAATACCGGCAATAAATTCAGCCCCTTTTTCAAGTACCAATCTTCCAATAAATCCAAATAATGGTAGTTCCGGATCAAAGCCCGCCATTTCACAAAGAACATTTTTATTTGCTTTCTTGTAATGTACTATATCGCCTTGGAGATGATATTCTATCATAGGATCAGTCGCAGGATCCCAGACATCATTGTCAATACCATTCAATATGCCCTGGCATTTCCAGTGTTCAGATCTGAATAAATCCTCAAGTCCATAGGAATCATACATCAACTCGTTCATATAATTGGGTGATACAGTGGTTACTTTATGTGCACACCTCACAGCTGATGAAAGGGGGTTTATCACATTATTCCATTCCAAAAGACCACTCTTCCAATTATCAAATTCAGGTAAAAGTCCTTGTTTACTCCACCCAAAAGCCCCTTGATACCGCTCATTGTGGATGGTAAACACACTTGGAATATGAGCCAATGATCTGAACTCATATGCATATTTCATCATAAATGGAATGAGGCCGGTATGGTGATCGTGACAATGAACTATGTCAACTTCTACCTGACTATCTCTAAGCCAGGTCAGGAAAGCCCGTTGAAATGCTATATTCCTTTCAATTTCATCACCAAAAAAATTTCCATCTTTTCCTGCATATACTCCTGGTCTGTCAAATTTTGAAGGAATGTGAATACTGTAAAAAGGAAATCCCAATTGATCTCCTATATAGTATCGAACTTCAAAATATAAATATTCGTGATTCAAATGAAAATGGCCCATATGAGCAATTCGGTAATGTTTTCCTTCATACCATGGCATATCATATTTAGGTATAACAACGCTTGCTTCAACACCTATCTTTCTTAAATATTTCGGTAGAGAACCCACCACGTCTGCTAATCCTCCGACTTTTGCCATTGGAAAACACTCAGCACTAGTATAAAAGACTTTAGTAATCCGTTCTGCCAACAAAGATTTTTCTAATTTTTCTTGTGACACAGTTTGCTTTTTATTTTGCTGTTTAGAATCTTTTATATTTACTTTTCCCATTGTGTGTTTTGTTTACTTTATTATTGGTAAAATAATCTTTGATGTATTGTTAGAATCATGCCAAATTCTTATATTAGCTTTTTGATAATCGCTTTCATCGGCATTATAAACATCCACAAATTTTTGTGGATTTCTATCACTTAATGGAAACCAGGTACTTTGAATCTGTATCATAAGACGATGTCCTTTTAAAGGTATGAGCTACGTCTGGTAGTTCAAATTTTACTTTTCAAAGTTGCCCGGCTCAAATGGTTCCGGCTTTTCAAAACTTTTTCTATATCGCCCTCGCATTATTTCACCTCTGACCAGCATCTGATAATCACCCATAGGGTATGATTTTTCAAAGTCTCTGCTCTCGTTAATTTTATCACTGAAATATTTAAAATCACTTGGAAAAACGTCTATAATTTTAACAACAAAATCTGCATCCGTGGTAGAAATACTTGTAACCAGATCTGCAACCACTGTTCCCGCTATTGTCACATCAGATGTCAATATATCAGAACTAAAGCTTAATACATCCGGTCTGCGATTTGCAAACCGTTGATCATCTGTCATATATGAAGTCGTCCTTCTGAAGTGTACATCTTCAGTATAAGGTACCGGTTTGTTTGGATCGCTTGTATATTCTGAAAAACTCATTTTATCTTTTGGAGATGACCAACTCAATTTCTCCTTATCCAAAAAGTATATTGGCGTATTGATTACATTTTTCAAAGGCCATTCTGGCAAATGTCGCCATTGATTTTCGCCTGTAAAAAAAATTGTAGCTTCGGCAAGGTCATCTATATTTGCCCTGTTTTCAAGATGATGAATAAAAAATGGTATTTCAATTTCATTCTGATAATACCAGGAAGTATTGCTACCAAATTTTACATTTCCAAGCATATTGCCTTCTCCGCGGCTCCATTGGCCATGACTCCAGGGTCCCATAACAAGCCTGTTGTTATTTTTTGATTTTTTCTCAATCGCTTCATATGTGTGCCAGGCTCCGAAACAATCTTCAGCATCAAATAAGCCACCTACTACAAGCGTTGCAGTATGCTCCGGGATATTATTTACGAAGTTTCTTACATTTCGGGCTTTCCACCAGTCATCATAGTCAGGATGCTTAATTAATTCGTGCCAAAATCGGATACTATCACCGATCAGTTGCCCCAACTTTTTTGTGGTGCCTGCCTGCAAATAAAATTTATAAGCATCTTTTGTTGAAAAATCAAACTCTGAAGGTCCCGATTTTACAGGTTTCAGTCTAGGTTTTCCAAAAGATGAGTAGAATGAGAAGGCATCCATTATAAAAAATGCACCATTGTGGTGGAAGTCATCACCCATAAACCAATCAGTCACCGGTGCCTGAGGACTAACCGCAACAAGAGATGGGTGTCCGCATAAAGCCGCCATTGTGGAATAAAATCCTGGATATGATGTGCCCATAATACCGACTCTTTTGTTATTATAGGGGAGATTATTGATTAGCCAATCTATAGTATCGTAAGTATCGGATGCGTCATCTGTTTCAGAATTCTTTTTATTTTCCCTGAAAGGACGAATATCAACAAATTCGCCTTCACTCATCCATTTGCCTCTGACATCCTGAATTATGATAATATAGTTACGACGCATATAATTCTTCCAGTGATTGTCCCAAAATGATTTGAAAGAAGTTTCCCCATATGGAGCGCAGGAATATGGTGTGCGGCTCATCAAAATTGGGTGTGACTCACTATTATCTTTTGGCATATAAACGGATGTAAATAACTTAACACCATCCCGCATGGGAATCATTATTTCCTGCTTGATATAATTATTCACAATCCATGCTGAATCCTGTGGGAAGGATGTCTGAGCAGTTAGAGGAAGATACATAGTCAGTAAGAAGGTAAAAGAAAAAGAAATCCGCAATAATAAATCTTTCATAATATAATACTTACAAACATTTTGCTGATGAGTAAAGATATAACACTCCTCAGCATTCATAAAATATTTAGATAAAAAGTTAATTTTAAAAATTGACGCCGCTTTCAAAGAAAAACCCTTTGTCCCCAAATCCTGTAATTCCATATTGACAACTTAAAGCTACATTATTGAAAATAATAATATCAAAGGATGGCCCATATCCATAATTTAATTTATTGGTCAAAAAGTTATTTTTACCATAAGCCGGATCGCTCGCATACCCTAAATCAAAATTAAATCTGGAATATATTTTAAAGTTCATTATTTTGAGTTGCCTTGGCAGGTTATCCCCTAAATTGATATCTTTATCTAATAATCTGTATTTGATGGCATTATTTGAAATGATGAAGTTCCTTCCATCTATAACGTATAACTGATAACCAGCGATATTGTCATTGTTATATCCTATGCTATAATTTAGGAAATAAGGTAAAACAGTGTTTTGAAAATTGTATTTCAATTTCATACGATTACTTAACACAAAGCGATTATTTAGTGATGAATGTTTTTCAAAACTAAAAGAAATCCATGTATTATTGGTTTTATTCAAAACACCCAACCCTTCCTTTCTGAAATTTAGCTCAATGTCGTAACCTCCTGTTGGATACTGTGGATAAATAGTATTGTTATATCTGAACAAATAATCCAACGAAGGATAATTCAGTGCTAATCTACCAGCTCCAAAATAATCAGGATTAAGATCTCCGGAAATAACAGAATCAACCGTTGCAGTTAGATATTCAATCTTTAAAATTTGATTTGTTTGGGCATTAGTTCGGTGGGTTACACCAATTCCTGCTCTATGCCTGAAAAAAAGTTTGCCATCATCAGGCTTTTTATAAAAAACAAGCTTATTGTTCAACGTTTTGTAAGCAATCTCTCTGTTTTCAGAATATAAATAATTGAAAAATATACCCCATTTGTTTTTTAAATAAGGAAAATCGTACGTGACTTCATATTTTTTTGTAAATCCCCGCTGAATTTTAATCTTTAGCTTGTCCTTATTGCCTGTAAGATTGATGTGATTTAGTGCTAATCCATAGTTTACCCTAGCAAAACTGTAATTTTGCTCTTTTCTCCAAACATTAAAGTTTCTGTCTGCAAGTTCAAAGATTATATATGGATACAAATACCAATTCTCCTGAACAGTTATGTCGATGTTGCAAATATTTACATCAGTTTTCCAGTTCTTTACATTGATCTTAGCAGCAGTAAAAATCCCAATACTCTGTAATCTTTTCTCAATGGAAATTAATTTACCTGATAGCATTTGTAAAGAAATCGTGTCTCCGGAATGAAAATCTATTTCATGGAGTATTACATTTCTGCGAGTTTTTTTATTTCCATGTATAAGAATACTATCCAGGATTACAAAATCTCTTTGACCATTGACATGAGCAATTAATGCTATTAAAGCAAAGCCTGCACAAATAGAATTTCTGATTAAACTATTTTTCAGAAACCATAACATCAGATGTTGAGATACGACATCAAAGAATCAAATCTGTCTTTGAGTCCGTCATGATATTCCATTTCAGAAAATGATGCTGATACTTCATATCCGAAGCGCTCAAGAGTTGCCTTAAAACCGGCCACATCCTGACGATTTAGTTTTAAAGTTATATAAATGCGGTTTGTGTCTGGAATGCTATTAATAAAACTACTCAAAATTGTAATGTCTTCAGATTCAGCAACGCGCGCTATTTCAGCTAAAGAATAATGTCCACGGGCTGATTCTATTACTATTATACTACCGGGGTCGGCAAATGAAAAGTGAGTAGCAAAATATTGAAGTAAATCTTCCATTGTGATGACTCCCAGATAATTTTCTTCCTTATCAATTACCGGAATCACCGTCAACTGGAATCTACCCATCTTAGTCATTACCTCAAATAAATGCTCATTTTCGATAACATAGGGACGCAAGAAAGACAATCTGTACGTTCCGATAGCTTCCTTAATTTCATGAATCAGAATATCATCTTCGGAGATTACTCCCAGCAATTGTTCATGATTTACAATGGGAAGGTGCCTGACATGATACACCTGCATTTGCTGAAGTACTTCTTCTCCTGTATCAGAAGTCTGTACCGGAAATAGAGTTTGGGATATCAGTTCATTCGCTATCAAATCCTTTATATTTAATATTGTATTATATTCTGATAATTTTTTTTCGCTCAAATATAAATTCATCCTCGGACAAAATACCTTTTTTTCTTAATTGTGATAATTTATTAAGTTGAGCCAATAATTTATCATCCATATCAGGAGACTGTTCTGAAAGTACTTTTTCAGCTTCTTGCTGGCTTGAAGTTGCCTCTGAATCCTGAAAAGATGTAAAGGGGTTTACTCTAAATCCGCTACTTTTGAATTTTTCAAACTCGGGTTGTATTCGTACAAATGCAAGGTCGTCATGACTTAAAATCCGATCTAAATCCTTTAAACCCAAAGAAACTGCCCGGCTTAAATGATGATAAGCCAATGATTTTTTCTCTGTAAGAGAATATGCACACGCAATATTAAAATGGAGCGCTACATCATTTGGTGCAATCTCCAAGCCCTTCCTAAAATCTACAATAGCATCTTCAAGATCAAAGTCTTTATATTTTTTTATACCACTATTTTTATATGGGTTTGCCCTCAAAACATTTACAGGATTGGACCCACCACTTGATCTGCGTTGCTTATTCACCGGAATCTGCTCATATTTCTCCATTTGAGCATCGCGTCTTGCCTCCAAAGGCCCTCTTTTTATCTGGACATAGCCTCTGTTGTATCTTTTATCAAAATCCTGTTCGCTCATATTTAGTAGTCTAATGCCTTGCATTACACCCACAAATAATGAAATAGGAATTCCTACATTGATAGAAACAATCAACAGGATCATCAAACCGATAAAACCGCCTGTATGACCCAAATACAGCTTGTGCCCGCCCATGAAGCCGGTAAAAAAAGCCAGCATAGCAGCAGTTACTTTATTTTTTGGTACCATATTCAATAAAATCCATATTTAATAAATTTTACATGTCAAAACAGCTATATCATCAGATATCTCTATACCTCCTCTGAAACGATTTATTTCGGCTAAAAGTTTCTGATTAAATGATTCCGGATCAAGCATATAATTTTGGTCAAGAAATTTTTCCAGGATTGCATCATTAAAATACTCATCCTTTTCATTCTTTAAATCCGGAAGGCCATCAGTAAAGCTGACAATCATGGCATTATCCATTAATGATATCTTTTCCTCTTTAATATCATTAAGCTTTTCAAATGCACCTATAAAAGAACATCCTTTATCCAGCTTTGTTACTGATCCATTCATTTTTAATAATGGTGGATAATGACCGGCATTAACATATCTGAGCGTTTTCTGTTTGACATCTATCTCAGCTACAAAGAACGTAATATATCTGTCACTTTTGGTAATTCTATAGACAGACTGGTTCAAAGCAAAGACAAATGTTTCTAAATCCCGGTATTGAAATATCAAAGATTGGATCATAGCTTGAAAATTTGCCATAAGCAGAGCTGCCGAGACACCTTTACCAGATATATCAGCGATGCAAAAAGCAAACCTATCTTTGTCAAATCTTATAAAATCAAGATAATCACCTCCTATATTAAAATGTGGTTTATAGATTTTGGATAAAGCAAACTTTTCTTCAACGGGTAGTTTCTCCGGAATCAACATTTGCTGAACCTGAGAAGCAAGCTCCATTTCACGGCTATATCTCTCCTGGGCCAATTGTTTTTTAAACAACCTTTTATTTTCAATAGCAACAGCTATGATATTTGTTATTGTAGTGATGAATTGAATTTTATTGTACAGATCATCTTTTTCCTTTATACCACCTATGATTGAGTATGCAATCGGTAGCTCTTTATGAAAGACAGGTATGATTATATCAAAGCCGAAAAAACGGGCATTATCACTATTTTTAATGGTATAAAGCCTTTTATGGTTGAGCAACAATGGAACCATTTCATCTATGCCTTCCTTGTTAAAATTTATTGATGCCGTACATTCCCATCCCTGATCTTCAATTACGAAAAGTGCCATTTTTTCTATACCCATTTCCCAGCTTAAAAATGACTTATACATATTAAAAAGTCCTTCTGCTGAGACATTGTCATTAATTGCCTGAGTAATAGTAAGTAGTGACTTAATCTGTAGCTGTTTAAGACTTAATTCTTTTTCTAGTTTTTCTAGTATCACAAGTTCACGATTCATAAAGCAAACCTACGATATTTTTTTGTGAAGCAAAAATTACAAAACATGTATATCCATATGACTCCAATGTATTGTGCCTTTACATTAAAAGGTATTAAGAAATGCTCTATTTATTAATTAAACAATATATAGCATTATAGTATATTAGTTAGAATTTATTCAAATAATTATATATAATCTTAGATATTATCAATATTATTAAAATAATATTGACATTTCATTCAATTATAACATTTATTCAATTTACCTTTGTCCTGCATTTTTTTAAGGGCCTTTCCCAGCCCGTATTCTCAGTAAAGTATTTGGAATATATAAATTGCATTTGTCAATGTTAAGAAATAATTAGTTTTAGAATAAATTATAAAATTTATGTGTGGAATTGTTGGTATTTTTAATGTAAAGAAGTCTGATGAGAGCATGAGATCGCAAGCTATAAATATGGCCAAAAAGTCAGACATCGGGGTCCGGATTGGTCAGGGATATATTGTGGTGAGAACTCTATTTTGGCTCATGAACGACTTGCAATAGTGGACCCTCAATCTGGCGGACAGCCTCTTTATACAGACGATAAGAAAGTAGTTTTGGCTGTAAACGGAGAGATCTATAACCACGGTGATATCCGAAAAAAATATGAAGGGAAATACAATTTTCTAACCAAATCAGACTGTGAAGTTATACTGGCCTTATATCGTGATAAGGGAGCTTCATTTCTTGAAGACCTGAATGGAATTTTCGGTTTTGCTCTATACGACATCGAAAATGACATTTTTCTTATAAGTCGTGACCATATGGGCATCATTCCATTGTATCATGGTTGGGATGAATATGGCCAATATTATGTGGCATCTGAGTTAAAAGCTCTGGAAGGGGTATGCAACAAGATTGAGGTTTTCCCTCCGGGACATTACTATTATTCAAAAGACAAAGGACCTAAAAAATGGTATTCAAGGGATTGGATGGAATTTGAAAATGTAAAAGAAAATAAAACAGAAATTGCCGCTTTAAGGAAAGGGCTTGAAGATGCGGTTCACAGACAATTAATGAGTGATGTTCCTTACGGAGTTTTATTGTCCGGTGGATTGGATTCATCAATCATTTCAGCTGTAGCTAAGAAATTCGCTTCTCGTCGGGTTGAGACAGAGGATAAAAATGAAGCCTGGTATCCTCAGCTACATTCATTTGCAGTAGGTTTACCAGGTGCTCCTGACCTTATTGCAGCACGCAAAGTAGCAGAACATATAGGTTCAATCCATCATGAAATAAACTTTACCATTCAGGAAGGCCTGGACGCTATAAGAGATGTTATATATCATCTTGAGACATACGATATTACGACGATAAGGGCATCCACTCCTATGTTTCTTATGGCCAGAGTTATAAAATCTATGGGCATCAAAATGGTACTCAGTGGCGAAGGAAGCGATGAAATATTCGGTGGATATCTCTATTTTCATAAAGCTCCGCATGCTAAAGCCCTCCATGAAGAAACTGTCCGGAAGTTAGACAAACTGCATCTTTATGATAATCTGCGTGCTAATAAATCTTTAGCTGCATGGGGAGTAGAAGGAAGGGTTCCGTTTCTTGACAAAGAATTCATGGATGTTGCCATGAGGATCAACCCGGAAGATAAACTACCGCGAAATGGTAGGATTGAAAAATGGGTACTCAGGAAAGCATTTGAAGATATGCTCCCTGAAAGTATAGTCTGGAGACAAAAGAGCAATTCAGTGATGGTGTCGGGTACAGTTGGATTGACACCCTTAAAGAGCTGGTTCAGAATAAGGTCACAGATGATCAGCTGGCAAATGCGGCATTCAAATTTCCTGATCAAACGCCTTCATCCAAAGAAGAATACTATTACAGAAGTATATTTCAATCGCATTTCCCGTCCAAATCAGCTGCGCTTTGTGTTCCTTCTGTTCCGTCTGTAGCTTGTAGTTCACCGGTGGCTTTGGAATGGGATGAAACATTCAGAAACATGAATGACCCATCAGGGCGTGCAGTAAAAGATATTCATAATAAGTAATACCTGACATGTTTATGTTTATCTCTTGGAAAAGATAAATATAATATGTAAGAGGTAAAGTAAGGCAATGGTCATGAAAGTCAGGGTATCTGATGTAAGACCATTAATATCAGTATAATGCTGACCTGTGACTATTATATTACTAAAAACAGTATTGTATAATTGAATGAAATATAAAATAAAATAATTTATAAAATTTATATATATATATTTTCATTAATTTGTTAAAATTAGACTAATTTTGACCTAATTGATCACTACCTCTTTACAAGTGTTCAAGATTAGTTTATTTTTACTTCAAATTTTAACCCATGATTATATTCACCATCGCCTTGATGATCCTCATTATGTTTGGGGATAAGATCTTAAAAGAGGCATAAGAAAGATAAAATGGCTGGCTTCTCCCCCAGAAGTCAGCCATTTTGCTTTAAAAACCTGGTGAATTCTATATTTTATTTAAACTTACTTTTTACGGTTCAATATCTATAAATCCAACGATTTAGGAATTCATAGATTCTAATCAAAACTTTTCTATTATTTTTTTCCTGCCAGCAGATATAATACAGCCATTCTTACTGCCACCCCGTTTTCTACCTGATCTAAAATGATCGACTGTCCGGAATCAGCTACATCGCTGGTCATCTCCACACCACGGTTTATAGGCCCGGGATGCATGATTACAATTTCCTTTTTCAGGCTATCAAGCATACTTTTATTTATGCCATAATACATTGAATATTCACGGAGAGATGGGATATATTTTATTTCCTGCCTTTCAAGCTGTATTCTGAGCACATTTGCCACATCACACCATTCCAGTGCTTTTTTAATGTCATATTCCACCTCTACACCAAGGGATTTTATATATTTCGGAATCAAGGTTGCCCGGACCACATACCTTGACATTAGCTCCTAATTTTTTTAAGCAAAAAATATTACTTAATGCAACTCTGCTGTGGAAAATATCACCTACTATAACAACATTTTTTCCTTCGACCGCTCCCAATTTCTCCTGAATAGAATACGAGTCCAAAAGTGCCTGAGTAGGGTGCTCATGCGTCCCGTCTCCTGCATTTATAATATTGGCTTTGATATGTCTGGCTAAAAAATGGTGCGCACCTGGAGCCGGATGTCTCATGACCACCATATCTACTTTCATAGCCAGAATGTTATTAACTGTATCCAAAAGTGTTTCTCCCTTGCTGACAGATGATGAAGATGCTGCAAAATTAACTACATCGGCAGATAGCCGTCGTTCAGCTAGTTCAAATGAAATTCGTGTTCGGGTAGAATTTTCGAAAAAAATATTTGCAATAGTAACATCCCTTAATGATGGTACTTTTTTAATAGGCCTATTGATAACTTCTTTAAATTCGGTGGCTATTTTAAAAATCAACTCAATATCTTCTCTGGTGATATATTTGATGCCAAGAAGGTGTTTGGTACTGAGTTGATTTTGCATAATTTTAGATATCCTAAATTTTCATCAATTATTTATTACCGGAGAACAGAACTACTTCATCCTCTCCATCCGTTTCTTTCCATCTTACCCTGACATAAGCTTCATCCAAAGCATCAACTACTGTGCCTGAATAATCAGCTTTGATCGGAAAATGCCGGTTAAATCTTCTGTCCACCATGCATAGCATTTCTATTTTATTGGGGCGACCAAAATCCTGAATGGCAGACATAGCGGCATGCACTGTTCTGCCAGTGTACAAAACATCATCAACAAGAATCACATTTTTGTCTTCTACCAGAAAGTTGATCTGTGTAGTTGAAGCCTTCAGTGGAGTGTCCCGTCTTCTGAAATCATCCCGGTAAAATGTAATATCAAGCTTACCATATTGAAATGGGTGACCAGCCAGCATATCTGCCAGTTGTTCCCTAAGCCTTTCAGCAAGAAGAACTCCACGCTCCTGAATCCCTATAATACACAAATCATCAGGATTGAGATGATTTTCCAGAATCTGATGACATAATCTGTGAATGGTTAGTTCAATCCGTTCAGAAGTTAAGATAATTTTGCCCTGATTCATAAGTTGCAGCAAATATAAAAATATTCCATCTCTAAACAACTGAATAGAACAATTAGTAAACCTGTTAAAGCTTTGCCATTTTTATAAGATGTACTGGCAAAGAAGTCAATATTATGCATTTTCGATCAGCTTTTTCATTTCATGAAGTTTCAACATACATTCGATGGGGGTCATAGTGTTTATATCTATCGTACTTATAGCTTGTTTGAGTTGACCTGCCAAAGGGTCTATTGTTTCAAAAAGATTCATCTGAAAATTATTGGGTAAAATATTTTTAGCAGACTCCCTTCTATTGATGCTACCATTATCATGACTAGCGGAACTCTCTATAGTTTTTTTCTCCAGATCCTCAAGTATTTCCATCGCCCGGAGAATAATATCTTTTGGCATTCCTGCCATAGCTGCAACATGGATTCCGAAACTATGCTCACATCCACCTTCCATCATTTTACGCAAAAAAATCACTTTATTACCTAATTCTTTTGTGGTGACATTAAAATTTTTAATACGCGGATATTTGGATGCCAATTCATTGAGTTCATGATAATGAGTTGCAAAAAGTGTTTTGGGTTTTACTTTTCCATTGTGTAAAAATTCTGCCAGTGACCATGCAATAGATATACCATCATAAGTGGAAGTGCCTCTACCAATCTCATCCAGTAAAATAAGACTCCTTGAAGAAATATTATTCATAATACTGGCGGTTTCATTCATTTCAAGCATAAAAGTGGATTCACCACTTGAAATATTATCACTTGCGCCTACTCTGGTAAAAACTTTATCTACAAGACCTATTTTAGCGAAGGTGGCAGGTACATATGACCCCATTTGAGCCATCAGGGTTATCAAAGCAGTTTGACGCAGTACCGCCGATTTACCAGACATGTTTGGACCTGTTATCATCATAATCTGAGTATCACTATTGTCAAGCAGGATATTATTCGGCACATAATCCTGACCCAGGGGTAACTGTCTCTCGATAACAGGGTGCCTTGCTTCAATCAGATTAATTTCATATCCTTCATTAATAATGGGTCTGCAATAATTATTTTTGCCGGCGGTCGTAGCAAATGAAAGGATGCAATCCAAAAAAGCAATATTCTTGGCGTTTTGCTGCAAAGGCTGCAGGTATTCAATGGCTTTCAATACAAGTTCATAGTAGATTTTTTCTTCCAGATCCCCTATTTTTTCTTCAGCTGTCAGGATTTTAGTTTCCAACTGTTTTAGTTCTTCAGAGATATATCTTTCAGCATTAGCAAGAGTCTGTTTGCGAACCCAAGTATCTGGTATGAGGTCATGGTCTTTATACTTATTTGTGACTTCAAGGTAATATCCAAATACATTATTAAATCCGATTTTAAGGCTGGAAATCCCTGTTTTCTCCGCTTCTTTTATTTGGATATCGAGCAGCAACTGTTTGCTGTTTCGTATTACATTCCGCAAGTCATCCAACTCCTCATTGCATCCGGATTTGATAACATTTCCTTTTGAAACTATGGCAGGCGGATCATCACTTATGGTATTGCTGATCACTTCTCTTAATTTTTGGCACAGATTAAGTTTGTCAGCGAGTAATCCAAGTTGGATATTACCACTCGCTTTTAATATAACCAAAATATCAGGAAGCAATTCCAATGATTTTCTGAGCTGCAATAATTCTCTTGGAGATATCTTTTCCATCGCAAGTTTGGAGGCAACACGCTCAATATCACCGGTTTGCTTAAGCAAATTAATCAAGGCATCATGATCGAAATAATTTTCTACAAAATACTCAACCATATCCAATCTCGCTTGGATCTTTTCTATCGACAATAATGGCAATAGAATCCAGTTCCTCAATAATCTTGCACCCATTGGGGTTGATGTTTTATCAATAACTTGAGCCAAAGAAGTACCGGATTCGTGTGAACTCTTTAAAAGTTCAAGATTCTTAATAGTAAACCTGTCCAACCAAACATAATGCTCGGACTGTATGCGAGTTATTCCCGAAATATGGGCTGTCTTATTATTTTGAGTTGTGGAGAGATAATGAATGATGGCACCTGCGGCTACCTGACCAAGTTCTAATTCTTCAATACCAAACCCCTTCAGGTTACTGACTGAAAACTTATTCAACAATTTCTCACGGGTATAATCCGGCATATATACCCATTCTTCCAAAGTGTAAAAGTAATACCTGTCTCCAAATGTTTTTGAGTATTCTTTCTGATAAGCCTTGGAAAATATAATTTCCGAAGGATTAAAACCATCTATAAGTTTTTCGATATTAGCAGCATTTCCTTCAGAAACTAAAAATTCTCCAGTCGAAATATCAAGAAATGCCAGACCATATTCATTTCTTGTAGTGTAATGTACAGAAGCAAGAAAATTATTTGATTTTCTATCAAGTATTGTATCATCTATGGTAACACCAGGCGTAACCACATCGGTGACTCCGCGATCAACTATCTTTTTATCTTTGCTTGGTTTCTCTAATTGCTCACATATGGCAACTCTGTAGCCTGCCCTTACGAGTTTAGGGAGATAACTATCCAGGGAATGGTAAGGGAACCCTGCCAATTCAATATCATTGCCTCCATTATTCCTTTTAGTCAGTACAATTCCTAATATTTCTGAAACTTTTATCGCATCAGAGGCAAATGTTTCGTAAAAATCACCGACTCTATAGAGGAGAATTGCATCCGGGTGCTTAGCTTTCAGCTTGAAGTATTGTGCCATTAATGGTGTCACTTTACTCATTTCATCAACGGAAGTAATAGTCTGCCTGGCCAAAGTTTATTTATTCTCAGATTATTTCAATGGACACAAATGTAGATAATTCCTGATGAAAAACGAAAAATAATTGGCATTGCCGTCACTATCAAATCCCTTCATTAAAATTGAGTGAAGCTCTACAATATTATTCGTTGAGATAAGCTATTAATTTTCTGGAACTTACTTTACCAATTAATTCTTCTATTTCTAATGGGTCAGCATCTTTAAGTCGGGAGACAGATCCGAATTTTTTTAATAACTTTTCTGCTGTCACTTTACCGATTCCGGGTATATTAGTAAGTTGCGTATCTAAAAATAATTTTGACCTTTGATCCCGGTGAAAAGATATTGCAAATCTGTGAGCCTCATTTCTGGCTTGCTGTATCAGCTTAAGTGATTCAGATTTCTTATTTATATAAAGTGGCAGGGAATCTCCCGGAAAAAAAATTTCCTCAAGTTTTTTAGCTATTCCTATAACTGTTACCTTATCCAGGATTTTCAATTTTTCCAAACTGGAAACCGCAGAACTAAGCTGCCCTTTTCCCCCATCAATGATAATGAGTTGTGGCAATGAGTGGCCCTCATCTAATTGCCGCTTATATCTTCGGTACACGACTTCTTCCATTGAAGCAAAATCATTGGGTCCCACTACCGTTTTTATATTAAAATGCCTGTAATCTTTATTGCTTGGCTTTGCATTCTTAAACACAACACAACTTGATACCGGATTAGTGCCCTGAATATTTGAATTATCAAAACACTCAATATGAAGCGGTATGACGTCCATTTGCAAGTCTTTTTTCAAAGTACTTAATATTCGTTCTGAAGATGATACTTTTTTTTGTTTTGAAATATCGTCCTTCTTCTTTTGAAGAATATAGTAATTTATATTTTTCTCTGCCAGTTCGATCAGTTTTCTTTTATCACCTCTGCGAGGTACAGTAATTATTAACTTTGGGTCAGGGAGCTGGATTTCAAAAGGGACTATTACTTCCGGTGCGGTGCTTTCAAATTTTTCTCTTATTGCAGGTATTGCAAAACTTAATAAGTCTGGAGGGTCATCGTCAAGATTCATTTGTAATTCCTGGACATCTGTATTTACTAATGATCCATTGATGATTTTGAGATAATTAACATATGCCATCTGATCATCTTTAAATATTGCAAAAACGTCAACATCCTTTATTGTGACACTAGCCACTGTTGATGTTGACTGATAATCTTCAAATGCAACAAGTTTTTCTTTTAATAATTGTGCTTTTTCAAATTCCAGATTTTTGGCTCTGAGCTTCATGCTGTCAGAAATATATCTTTTAACGCCTCCCAGATTACCTTTGAGTATATTTTTTACTTGCTCAATCTTATCTTCGTATTCATCAGATGATTCTAATCCTTCACATGGACCAAGGCAGTTTTTAATGTGAAATTCGAGGCACACTTTAAATTTTCCCTTTTCAATATTATTTCTGGTAAGATTGAGATTGCATGTACGCAGCTGAAATAGTTTCTTAATTATTTCTAGTAATATGTTTGCCCTGTACTTCGACGTATAAGGCCCGAAATACACAGAACCGTCCCTGATTAGTTTTCGCGTAAAAAATACCCTTGGAAACGGCTCGTTCTTAATACAAATGTATGTATAGGATTTACCATCCTTAAGCATCACATTATACCTGGGTTGAAATCTTTTTATCAGAGAATTTTCAAGTAAAAGAGCGTCATGCTCTGTTTCCACCACTGTAAATTCTATACTTGATGCATTTCTTGTCAACAGGACAGTTTTGTATTGTATATGTCTCTTTTCACCAAAATATGAATTTAGTCTGCTTTTAAGGCTCTTGGCTTTACCTACATAAAGTATGGTACCCTCTTCATCCAAAAAACGATAGACTCCTGGCTCTTGCGGGATGGTTTCAGCAATTGCTTTAAATTCTTCTGTTTTCATTAATTTACTCCAGCTAAAAAGATATTAGAAAGTAATAAATCTTGTGAATTTGATTTTGTCCGACAGGGCATTGATAATAAAATTATTAAGTCCACCATTTACTATCCACATTTCAACATGAAATTGATGGCATATTTCAGCAGCATGGATTTTGGTTTTCATTCCTCCAGTACCCATAGTGGAATGTTTTTCTTGAGCAAATTGTTTTATTTCTTCCAGATTGTTGACAGAATATATAAAACCGGCATCGGGATTCAAATGTGGATTGTCGTCATAAAGCCCATCAATATCAGAGGCTATGATCAAAATATCAGCCTCCACTATACTCGCAACAAGTGCTGAAAGCTTATCATTATCCCCCAATAAAATCTCTTCATTTGCAACAGTATCGTTTTCATTAATAATTGGAATATATTGATGCTCAAGCAATTTCGATATAGTGTGTTTGGTATTTTTTCTGGCTTTATCATGTTCAAAATCCGAATAAGTCAAAAGACATTGGGCAATGTGTAGTCCAAAACTCTCAAAAATATCATCATAAAGTTTCATTAATTTTGGCTGACCAATAGCCGCCATTGCTTGTTTGGAATCCGCATAATTGGTGTGTCCGCTTATATCTACATATTGTCGCGCTGCTGCAATAGCCCCTGATGATACCACAATGATATCAAATTCTTCTCTTAACTGAACAATTTGCCGTGCCAGGTCTTCAATTTTGGCATGCGATATTCTGTTGCTGCCAGAAGTAAGGGTTGAAGTTCCTATCTTTACAACAATCTTTTTTTTCATATTTTCCTTTAAGCTTTAATTTCGAATGTGCCACTTACCGAAAATCATCCATTTATTGGTCACTAACTGATCCATCCCAATAGGTCCTCGAAAATGTAATTTCTGGGTACTTATGGCCATTTCTCCTCCGAACCCAACCTGACCTCCGTCTGTAAATCGTGTAGATGCATTGTGGTACACTGCGGCACAATCTGTCTGGTGCATAAATTTTTCAGCTACTTTTTCGTCTTGAGTAATCACAGAAGCCGAATGTCCACCCGAGTATTTATTAATAGTGTCTATGGCCTGATCCAAGGTATCAACAAATGATAGTAACACCTTGGATGATAGAAACTCTTCATACATAATTTCTTCTCCATCTATGATTTGAATAGAAGGTGCAAAACCCTTAGCAGTAAGATCACCTACTACTTGAATACCTTTTTCACTCAGCTTCTGCAATAATTGTATCGTAAATTTTTTATCTTTCTCAATCAAACTCTTGTTAATCAAAACTTTATCTATTGCGTTGCAAACCGAAATTCTACTCTTTCCATCAATTATGATATCCATACCCATGTCTGGATTCGCATCTTCGTGAAGATATACAAAATTATTCCCTCTTCCACTAACAATGACCGGACATGCAGCATTTTTAACGACAAAATCTATCAAATTATCTCCTCCCCTGGGGATGATCAGATCGATGCCTGAATTCTTATCCGAAATAAATTGCCGAGTTTCCTCCCTGGTAAAATCAAGATAGTTGATTTCATCTCCGGTGTATCCATTCATTATCAAAGCGGACTTCCATAGTTCAACAAGCTTCAGATTTGTATTTCGGGCTTCCTTTCCTCCTTTAAGCAAAATTGTATTGCCAGACTTAAATGCCATGGCGGCGGCTTCTATGGTTACATCAGGTCTGGATTCATAAATTATTAATATACAACCAAATGGCACACTTCTGTTTTTAAATATTAATCCTTCACTATTTTCAAACATGTATAATAATTTTCCATCCGGATTGATCTTTTTTGAAGTGACAAGAAGGGAGGAACTCATCTCTGAAAGCTTACTATTATCTACTTTCAGCCTGTCGGTTAATGACGGATCCAAATCGCCGGTTGCAGCCAAATCAACAGAATTTTCATATAAAATTGTAGCCCTGTTTTTTTTCAACAATTCCGAAAGGCTGACCAATACCTTAGATCGATTATCCATAAAAATTATATTGATTTTAAATCAATAGTAAAACAAAATTACGAAATTAATAAAACAAACAATTGAAGACAGAATAATATTTTAAAAATATGGCCAATGTAAAATCAGGTTTGCAAGAATCACCTGCAAACCTGATTAAATTACAATTATAATATTTAAGAGAAAAACTTATTTCTGAATTGACTCCAATTTTACTTTATAGGAGGCAGATTTTTCAAGATTCCCTTCTCTGGCATAAATCTCTTTCAAAGCGATCAATGTATTTTGATCTTTAGGGTTTAATGATTCTGCCTTAAGGAAATATGGAAGCGCCTGAGCGAAATATCCATCCATTTCCGCCTTAATTGCGTTATATTTTTTTGTGCCGGCACTCGAATAATCATTGCTCAATTCATTTAGTTTAGCCGTCATACTTGCAGCTTTATTGTAATATAATGCCCCCTGACTGTATATGGCATCAAAGCTTTTCGGGTCTTTTGCCAATGCCTGCTCAAAATAACTAAATGCTAATTTAAAATATTCTTCAGCTTTTACCAAATTATCTTTCGCTCTTTCCCCCTGATTCAACTGATCATATACATTACCAAGTGTATTATAGACGGAGACATTATCCGGTTCCTTTTCGATGGCTGCCTTAAGTTTATCAGTTAAAATATTCAGTTTGCCCACTTTCAAATAGTAATTAATTTCAGCAAAAAGTAATCCATTATCATCCGGATTGGCTTCTCTACCTGCATTGAGGTATTCCATTGCCTTTTCAATATTGGTATCAGAATTCACGGTAAAAAGTGCTTCATATACTAAAGGTTGAGCTTTTCCAGCCTTGTACAATTCTTCAAAAAGCGGAATAGAAGCATCTTTATTCTTGCCAAAATAACCGGATACAGCAGTATAAAATATTTGATCATGTTTGATAGCAGGATCATCTATTCTGCTAGCCATATTGTTTTCTTTTAATATTTTATTAGCATTGAGTGTTGCTATAAAGTTAGTAAAAGCATTATCATAATCCTGAGCCTGAAAATGAGTGATAGCGATATTATTAGTAAAGTCCTCATTTAGTCTTATACCTTCAAGTGCATCTTTGGTGTGTGATTTTTTAGATGCAAGAGACATTGCTTTATTAAAAGCATCCAAAGCCATCAATCCTGCCTGTGGTGTCCCTAACTCATAAGCAGTATCTAATACTTTTTTATTCATCTCAGCTTTTGCAATCTCATTAAATATTTCTCCTTTAGTGATCCAAGCTTCAGGATTAGCTTTTGCTTCTTCGATAGAAAACACCTGATCAAGTATAGCCAAAGCCTCATTAAGGTCAGCTTTGTTGGCTACCGGATCCAGAAAATATTTACTCAGAGTCTTATTTGCATTTTTCAGCTGCTTTTTATAGTCCTGAGCATGAATAAGGGTGGCGGTTAAAAGTACTAAAAACGTACCTAAAAAAAATCGTTTCATCGTTAATTGTTAAATGTTAGAAAATTCAGTGTCAAAATTAAAAAATAATATTATTACAATATGCATTTTCGTCATTAAGACGCAAATCAATTCTCAAATATCTTTAAATTTTGTTAAAATTAGTCCAATCTACGTTAAAATAATCTTATAAATTATTATCATTCTTCTTCATCCAAAATTTCTACTCTTCTGATAACGGTTACATCTGCGATAGATTCATTGTCCTGAATCCTAATTACCTTGACACCTTGGGTTGCCCTTCCCATCACCCTTACATCCGAAATCGCTGTCCTGATAATAATTCCATCCTGAGTGGTGATCATCAATTCATCAAACTCACTTACCCATTTGATAGCTATCAGCTTTCCGGTCTTCTCAGTAATATTTATGGTCTTAACCCCTTTACCTCCTCTGTTGGTAATTCTGTAATCTTCCAATGGAGACCTTTTGCCATTTCCTTTTTCAGAAACAACAAAAACAGAATATTCAGCCTTTGTCGGATCAGCTGATATCATTCCGATTACTTCATCATTGGATGCTCCTAATCTCATAGACTTTACGCCGGCTGCAGACCGACCCATTGGTCTCACTTTCGATGCATTAAATCTAATAGCTCTTCCTTCTCTGTTTGCAATGATAATTTCATTTTGGCCACTCGATGGTTTTGCTTCAAGCAGCTGATCGGCTTCATTTATGGTGATAGCATTTATACCGTTTGTCCTGGGCCTTGAAAAAGCCTCTACAATCGTCTTTTTAATCATCCCCTTCTTTGTACAGAAAACAATGTAGTTATTGTTGATAAATTCTTCATCATTGAGATTCTCAATCTTAATATAAGCACGTACCTTATCATCAGATGGTATTGCCAATATATTCTGTAAGACTCTACCCTGTGATATCTTACTCGCTTCGGGAATTTCAAAAGCCCTAAGCCAGAAGCATCTGCCTTGTTCGGTAAAAAGCAATAGGTAATTATGATTGTGCGCAATAAACATATGCTCTACAAAATCGGTTTCTCTCGTTTTCGCTCCTCTCGAGCCTTTCCCTCCACGACTCTGCTGCTTAAACTCATCTGTTTTGGTTCTTTTTATATAGCCCAAATGAGAAATTGTAATGACCACTTCTTCATTTGCGATCAGATCTTCTATTGAAATCTCATCATCAGCATACGAAATGTCAGTTCTCCTCAGATCTCCGTATTTTTCATTTATTTCATCCAATTCATCTTTTATGATTTGCCTTTGCATCTGATCACTGGACAGGATATTCTTATAATGTTCTATTTTGGCCAGGAGTTCTTGATATTCCTCACGCACTTTATCGATTTCAAGACTTACGAGCCTCTGAAGTCTCATTTCGAGAATTGCCTTGGCTTGTAACTCACTTAAGGCAAATGAAGTCATTAATCCTTCTCTAGCCTCATCAACTGTCTTTGATTGGCGTATGATTCTGATAACCTCATCAATATTGTCCAGAGCTATAATGAGTCCTTCGAGAATATGAGCTCTCTCCAGTGCTTTATCCAGATCAAATTGTGTCCTTCTTATGATGACTTCGATTCTGAATTTAATAAACTCAGTTATCAAATCCTTAAGATTCAACACTTTTGGCCTTCCATTTACCAAAGCAATATTGTTGACACCATAAGATGTCTGTAATGGGGTATATTTATAGAGTTTGCTGAGAACTACCGTTGCCATCGCATCCCTTCGTACTTCCACTACTATTCTGAGTCCTTTCCTGTCTGATTCGTCTCTGATATCTGTGATACCATCTATCTTGTTTTCATTTACCAACTCAGCTATCTTCGAAACGAGATTTGCTTTATTAACCTGATATGGTATCTCAGTTATTATGATAGTCTCTTTGCCATTATGGCCTGCTTCTATGGTTGCTTTACCTCTGACTACTACCCTACCTCTACCTGTATGGAAGGCTTCTTTTATTCCTGCATATCCATATATCGTTCCGCCGGTCGGGAAATCAGGTGCTTTAATGTATTCAATTAATTCATCTATTGTTATATCTGGATTATCAACTGTTGCCTTAATACCGGCTACAACTTCTGATAGATTGTGCGGAAGCATATTTGTCGCCATACCTACAGCTATACCGGATGCTCCATTGATGAGTAAGTTGGGTATCCTGGCGGGTAATACTGAAGGTTCTTCTAAAGAATCATCAAAATTCAGTTTAAAATCAACGGTATTCTTATTTATATCGGCCAACATTTCATCACTGATACGGGCAAGTCTGGCTTCAGTATATCTCATGGCCGCAGGTGGATCCCCATCCATAGATCCAAAGTTTCCCTGCCCATCCACAAGTGGATATCGGAGTGACCAATCCTGGGCCATTCTAACCATTGAATCGTACACTGAACTATCACCATGCGGATGATATTTACCCAACACTTCACCTACTATTCTGGCGGACTTCTTATGAGAACGTCCAAAAGAAACATATTTTTGATTTAAAATGTGCACTTTGGTAAATCTATTCAACAGATTTTGTAGGCTTATAATTATTTTACTAATAGGAAAAAGTACATTATTCAGCCAGTCCTGTAAGGTTCCGTTTTCGATTTCGTTTTCAGAAAGAACAACTAATTCAATAAGAATCAAATGGTTTGATTCAAATGCACTCCCTTTGGGCTGGGAAATAGAAATTGTTAAAAAAGGACAATTAAGAACAGGCTTTCCTACTTCACCCCTCATCACTACAAAAGATTTTACTCTGGAAAATTTAAGCCCATCTACTTCCTATGAGCTTTATATAAGGACAGTTTGCAGTTTAAATTCTTCTAGCGCCTGGAATGTTGCTATACCATTTATCACGGTTCTGGAAATACCTGTTCAGTGCGGGACTAGTATTCCTCTGAAAGACAATGGTACCGAAATATTACTTCTTGATGTCAAACAAGGAGGCATCTTAGGAAAAGATGTTTTTTTAGATGGGGTGGATATAATTGTGGAACATGATTGGCCTGCGGATCTAAAATTAACACTCGAAAGTCCGCAGGGGCAACAACTGGTACTAACAAACCACAACGGAACTGTTACAGATGATTTTGGGGATATCAGTGATACATTATGCAAAAAGGTCACCACATTTGCGCCACAAGCCTGCTCTTTGCTAAAAAACAACAAACCACCCTTCATTGGAACATTCAGGATGGATGGAGAGATCTCCGGATGGAAGCCCGACACCCTTTCCAGAGGTTATTGGAAACTCATATGTTATGACAGAGCCGCAAAAGATGTAGGTACATTAAAATACATCAACATCAGATTTAATAATATCAACTGCCTGATTCCGGAAAATTTTGTTGTCAGTAAATCTGATATAAATGCGCTGACTGTAAGCTGGAAATCTTTAATCAATTGCAATACAGTCAAACTTTCTTTATTTAAAAACGGGAATATTGTTAATACCTATTTTGTTGAGTGTAAGGCTGAAAAGTTTATAATTGACAACCTAATTCCAAATGAAAAATATGAATTGACTATATCTTCAGTCTGTTCTCTCACATCCCAATCACAGGAAAGTTGCATACTCTCTGCAAGTACGACATGCGAAACCGTAACTATGACAGAGAGCTTTGATGGATACCAAATCTGCCCTGCAGGCTGTGCGGCTAACTGTACTATTTCAAGTGGTTTATGGTTTAATAGTACTACTGATGGCGATCAGGACTGGATAATATTCAAAGGCAAAACAGATACTGAAAACACAGGGCCATCAGGCGATATTAATGGCACGGGCAACTATATTTATATTGAAAATAATCCAACACTCTGTAAATCGGATACAAAAGTAATCCTTCAATCAAAATGCATTAATATTAAATCGAATGAATCCGGATGTGATATGTCATTTTTTTATCATCTTTATGGGGCAGACATAGCCACTCTGAAACTGGAAATAAGTACCGATAATGGCATAACCTGGGAAGAGCTATTTTATGTCTCAGGCAATCAGGGAGATGTATGGAATAGAATGACACTTTCATTGAAAAAATATGATAACTCAACAGGAATTTTCAGATTTACAGGCACAACTGCTTTTAGCTCTCTAGGTGATATTGCACTTGATCAGATAGAATTTTATAAATCGACGGAAAATTTTTCGTTATTTACATATTTCATTGATAAAGACGGCGATGGTTTTGGTGCGGAATCAGAAAAAATAGAAATATGTTCAATAAATCCTCCAAAAGGATACGTGAGGAATTCCGGAGACTGTAATGATGGTGATAAAAATATTTATCCTGGTGCTATTGAAATTCCATGTAATGGCATTGACGAAAATTGTAATGGGAATTCAGACGATCAGCCCGCTGTTAACCCGATCAAAATGTCTTCTAATATTCTTGACGCTTCCTGCAACGGTTCATCTGATGGCTCGATTTCGTTGAATATCTCAGGCGGAAACCCACCATATCAAGTAAAGTGGAATAATGGTGAAGAAGGCTTACAACTCACTAATACTAAGCCGGGAGTCTATTATGCGACAATAACTGATGTGGGTAGTTGTGTAGTAAATACCAATTTTTATGAAGTAAAAACAAAAATCTCACTTAATGTCATTTCTACAGCTAAAACAGATGCATCATGTCTAGGTAAATCAGACGGAAGTATCTTTATTGAACATAGTTTAGGGAATGAACCTTATAAATATTTCTGGTCTGACAAATCTTCAGAAAAAAACTTAATAAACGCGCCTCCGGGAACCTATACGATAACAGTTACGGATAATGGGAATTGCAGTGCCGAATTAGGGGCCATAATAATACAAGCCAAACCAAAAATAGTCAGCGATATTCTTGAAATAAAAAACCCGTTATGTTTCGGCCAAAGTACAGGAAATGTCAGATTGATATCATTTAATGGTTCGGCACCTTATTATTACAAATGGAGTACAGGCTCGACATTTGATTCAATTGCCAATGTCACATCAGGCAATTATACAAGTACTATTACTGATAATGTCGGTTGCCAAAATATCATCAAAATTGAAATTAAATCGCCGCCACCTCTTACAGGAAAATTATTGAGTACAGAAAATGTAAGATGTTTCGGAGAACAAAATGGTTCTATCAAAACTGATGTGTCAGGAGGGTTCTCACCTTATACCTATTTGTGGAATAATTTCAATAATACAGATGATATTTTTGGCCTTAAAGCTGGTCAATACACACTTACTGTCACTGATGCCAATGGCTGCAAAGTGAATTTTCAAGCGGTAGAAATCAAAGAACCATCTATACTGGACGTAAAGATAGATAGTATCAAAGCCGCTACCTGCATCCTTGGGAAAAACGGATTTGTCAAACTCAAAGCTTTTGGTGGAAATGACAACTATAATTATGCCTGGAGTCATTCAGAAAAATCTGTCAATGCTTTTTCAGATTTAGTATCGGGTAATTATAGTGTAACGCTATATGACAAGCTTGGCTGCAAGGCAACCCTTCCTAACATATATATTCCATATTTAAATAATGATGTTCCAATAACTCTCATCTCTATTAATGATAACAAATGTTATAAAGAAAAAAATGGTATAATTTCATTACAGACCGATGGAATAAATAAGCCATTTGATTATAACTGGAGTTTTGGATTACAATACTTTAGTGATCTTACAAGAGACACTATAAAATTTCTTCCTGCTGGTTCCTACAAGGTCACTGTCACCGATAATCAAGGATGCACCGGCATTTCAAATCTCATCACATTACAGGAAAAGCCTCCCTACTTCTATACTGTCACAACTGTAAAAAACAATACTTGCAGCAAAGACAGTTTGGGCAATATAAAAATAGAAATTACAGGAGGAAGTCCTCCTTTTGGAATACTTTGGAATGGAGGATTATATGCGGGTAGAGATATATCACAATTACACAATGATGTTTACTCCGGTTTCATTTCTGACTCAAAGGGATGCACTTTAGATATTTTACCTCTGTCTATTTCATCTGTTTCTGACATAAAGCTCAATCCTCAAATTACGCCTGATAATAACCGCTCCGGATCAGGTAAAATTTGTGTTAACCCGGGAGGTGGAGTAAGCCCTTACCAGATTTTTTGGGAAGCTCAAAATAAGACGGCTACTTGTCTTGAAAACCTTTTTCCAGGTTTGTATAGTGTTTCAGTAAAAGATGCCCTTGATTGTCAAATTGCTATGAGTTTTTTAGTTGAAAACATTTCAAGTGTTGATGAAATTACAAAATCAAAGGTTATACTTTTTCCCAATCCTTCTTATGATTTAATTCATTTAATATCCGAAGAAAGTATTATGAGCTTAAGCCTCTATGCACATGACGGTCAATTTATTGAAAATATACCGGTTGCTGAGGATAAGGAAGTCATTTTTAATTCGCTACATTTAATTCCTGGGATCTACATCTTAAAATTGCATTCCGGCAGAGATATAAGGTATTTAAGATTTATCAAATTATGACAATTCAGATAAATTAAGTGTTAATAAAAGATTTGTCTGAAACCTTTATATGGATGAAATGATTACTTTAAAGGATCTAACTGTTATTATTTTGTAATTGTTTAGATATGATCAATTTCAATCAAAAAATTACAATATTTTTGCATTTTTATAAATATTAAAATGGCTGTGAAAGAAGAAAGAGCACAAAAAGTGACTAAAATCAGTATAGAATCTCTTAAAAAGTCATTTCGGATTTTCAAATATATAAAACCGTACAAAGGCTATTTTATAGCTGCAATGTTTTTTTTAGTTTCCGGTAGCCTTATTTTTATGGCATTGATGGGACTGCCGGGTGAAATGGCAAATACAGCCATTGGCGCACCTAAATTTAAACTAAATATCAGTGTCAAGGATTACGGATGGGTTTTTCTTATTATCCTGATCGTTCAGGGAGTCTTAAGTTATTTCAGAACCATTTTTTTTGCCATTGTGTCCGAAAAAGGTATGGCTGATCTCAGAAAAGATTTATATGACAAAATTATCACCCAGCCTGTTACATTTTTTGAAGAGAAAAGAGTGGGCGAACTCACAAGCAGAATTACCGCAGATGTAGAGCAACTTCAATCTGTGTTTTCAATCACTTTGGCAGAATTTATCAGACAGGTAGTAATATTAATTTCCGGAGTGATTATTATTATGTTTTGGACACCTAGCCTGTCTCTTATTATGTTGATGACATTTCCGGCCATTGTAATAGTTGCCATGATATTTGGAAGATATATCAGAAAGTTGTCAAAACAACGTCAGGATGAACTGGCAAAAACAAATACTATTGTAGAGGAGACATTTCAATCATTCACTATCGTAAAATCATTTGCAAATGAATGGTATGAATCTATCAGATATAGCAAATCAGTAGATCAGATAGTAAAAGTATCCCTAAGTTTTGCAAAAATAAGGGGCGTGTTTTTTATTTTCGTGATTACCATTTTATTTGGTGGTATTTTCTACATCCTCTGGCGCGGGGCTCTTATGGTGCAGGCAGGATCTATGGAAGCCGGCGACTTATTTTCGTTTATCATTTATACAGGTATTCTTGGCGGAGCAATTGCCAGCTTCGGAACGCTTTACACACAGATAGTCAGTGCTGTAGGTGCAACAGAGCGTATTCAGGAAATTCTGGACACACCCACAGAACTTGACATTCAAAAAGTAAGCTCTTCCCAAAATTTGAGATTAAAGGGAGAAATCATTTATGAAAACGTCATATTTTCATATCCATCCAGAAAAGATGTGACCGTACTCAATGGAATAAATTTAAATATATCTCCTGGTAAAAAGATTGCTTTGATTGGACAAAGTGGGGGTGGGAAATCTACTATAGTACAATTGTTGATGAAATTCTACAATCCTGATTCAGGAAATATTTATATTGACGGCAAGGATATTGGAGAGTACAACCTCACTGATTTTCGTAAAAATATCGGCATAGTACCTCAGGAGGTAATTCTTTTTGGAGGAAGTATAAGGGAAAACATTTTATATGGCAAACCAAATGCTACCGAGGAAGAAATCAAGGAGGCCGCAAGAAAATCTAATAGTTGGGAGTTTATATCTTCATTTCCGGATGGGCTTGATACTATTGTAGGTGATAGAGGCATAAAATTATCAGGGGGCCAAAGGCAAAGAATCGCCATTGCCAGAGCGATTCTTAAAGACCCTAAGATACTGATTCTTGATGAAGCCACATCATCCCTGGATGCAGAATCAGAAAAATTGGTACAGGAAGCCCTTGATAAACTCATGTTAAACAGGACATCCATTATTATTGCTCACCGATTGGCAACTATAAGAGAAGTTGACTGTATCTATGTTTTGGACCAGGGCAAGATCATTGAACAAGGAAACCACTACGAGCTAATTGAAAATGAAAACGGAATATATAACTCTTTGGCAAGATTACAGTTTGAACTTCAATAACAGATGAAATGTTACTGTTTCATGAAAAAATTATATTTTAGTAATTGCTTAAGTGAGATCAATTTCAATCAAAAAATGTTAATTTTTCATGACTTGAAGGCATTTACCTAAATAATTAATTATTTTCAATAAAATACTTGCATGAACAAAATTATATTCTTTCTGGCATTCAGTATCAATTTGACCAGTTTAAGTGCGCAATTCGGATATGGGTTTACTGCTTCAAATGATCTGTATCACCGGTACGTCAATCCTCCTGACGGAAAAGCAGCACAGGCATCAGGAAGTGCAATTTTAAACATTGGATTAGGCCCTAAAATTTGGATTGGCGGAAAAAAAGTCTCATTTTCAGCTGAAACCCAAGCGGTCATAGGATTTTTGGGATTATCAACCCAAGATTACAAAGGCTTGGGAACAGTGGCTTTTCCATTCATTGGCAAGTTTAATTTCAAAGGTCTCAGCACTTTTGACAGGGAAGGAAAATTTGGTTGGAGTATAGGTGGGGGTATTCAATACAACAAAACTGAATTATTTGGACTAACTGACGAATTTGCATCAAAAGGTGTCGAAAGAAAATTCTTTCCAACCTATATAATTCAAGCCGGTTATGGTTTCGGTCTGAGCGGTTTTACAGCTCATGGAATAGTAAGGTATGGCTTCAACAATGAAACAAAAGCCAACTCACTCAATATTGGACTGCAATATGACTTCAATGTACCAATGCTGAAAAAAATCACCAGTCCCGAAAGTGAGTTATAAATAAGAGAAAATACATGATCCTTTTAGAACATAATATTAGCCTCAAGTCATTAAATACTTTTGCCATTGATGTCAATGCTGAAAATTTAATCGCCATATATCATGAAGCCGGACTTTTTGAAGTGATAGCTAAAAAATTGTGTCCAATCAGAATCTTAGGCGGTGGATCCAACATTCTGTTGACGGGCGATCTCGTCGGTTACACTCTAAAAAACGAAATTAAAGGCATTGAAATAATTGATGAAGATGAAAATCAGATCATGATTAAGGTAGGTGCCGGCGAAAAATGGCATCAATTCGTAATGTGGTCTATATCTCATAATCTGGGTGGCATAGAAAACCTATCCCTAATACCTGGAAGTGTTGGTGCTGCTCCTATGCAGAATATTGGCGCATATGGCGTAGAGCAGGAGAGTGTTTTCCATAGCCTTAATGCTGTACATATGGCAAACGGAGAAAAAAAACTTTTTTT
Source organism: Saprospiraceae bacterium (assembly GCA_016722285.1). Lineage (GTDB taxonomy): Bacteria > Bacteroidota > Bacteroidia > Chitinophagales > Saprospiraceae > OLB9. The sequence goes on along the minus strand of JADKGI010000006.1, from coordinate 204,215 downwards.
TAAAGATGAGTGCAATTTTGGTTACAGGGAAAGTATATTTAAAAAAGAATTAAAAGATCAATATTTCATCACCCATGTGAATTATATTCTTAGAAAAAAAGATCACTCACTTCAATTGGATTATGGGGCTATCAGAGACACAATCCTGAAAAATGGAATAGAATCTCCTGATGTCCAAAATATTTCCGATGCCGTTATAGAAATCCGAAAATCAAAATTACCAGATCCGAATTTGATTGGAAATGCTGGTAGTTTTTTTAAAAATCCGGTAATCCAGAAAACTCTTTACCATTCTCTAAAAAATATTCATCCTGAAATACCTTGCTACCCTATTTCAGAAACAACGGTGAAAGTTCCTGCTGGTTGGTTGATAGAAAAATCGGGATTTAAGGGGAAGACATTCAATAAAATCGGGGTCCATAAAGATCAGGCCCTTGTTTTGGTAAACTATGGTGGAGGATGTGGTAAAGATATTCTTGATCTGGCATTTGAAATTAAAAAGGTAGTTAAAGACAAATTTAAAATAGATATTGAGCCCGAAGTCAATATCTGGTAGTCTGTTTTTCCCTGGCAATCATCATTTACATTTTGTCAATAAATACGGTTTACCCACTGTCCTGCCAGCCAACATCTAATATTTTCAGCAATGCCTTCAATCAGATTTTGCCTTGATTCCAGACTTGCCCACGCCTGATGTGGCGTAATCATACACTTAGGATGGTTGATAAGGCGATTTTCTATCGAAGGAGGTTCCTTTGATAATACGTCCAATATCGCTCCTGAAATCTGACCGCTATCCAGGGCAAAAAGTAAATCCGACTCATCCACTAATCCGCCCCGCCCTGTATTTATGAGCAATGCACCTGATCTCATTTTGGCCAAATTTCTGCTGTTTATTATTTCTGCAGTATCATCTGTCAATGGACAGTGTAATGATATAAAATCTGAATATCTGAAAATCTGATCTTCGTCAACAAGTGTGATATACGCTTCTTTTTTTTGATCATCATTCCTGACTTTTGCAATTACTTTCATTCCGAATCCATTGGCTATCGCGGCAACTCTTTTTCCAATATTACCAAGTCCTATAATACCAAAGGTTTTTCCATGCAACTCTGTAATGGAGTGATCATAAAAACAGAAATCATCTATTTCAGACCACCTTCCTTTCCTAACTTCATTTGCATAGTATTGAGACCGATTGATCCAGGCAAGTACACATGAAAAAATATGCTGTGCGACAGAGTCTTTGCTGTATCCACCCACATTACTGACTTCAATTTTTCGGTCTTTTACAGCCCTGATGTCTATATTATTAAATCCGGTTGCCGCTAATGATATATATCGAACATTTGGCATCAGAGCCAGAGTATCTTCATTTACGGGAAATTTGTTTACAATAGCTATATTAGCATTGGAACCCCTTACCTGTAGTTCATTATAATTAGTGCGGTCGTAAGCCACAAACTCTCCAATGTCTGAAAAGATATCAAAACTCAGATCTCCCTGATTAACCGTAAATGCATCAAGAAAGACGATATTGGGCTCAAACATAATATTGGAATTAAAATTGAAATATTGGAAAAATCGACATAACAATTGATGGTTTGTTGACTTTAATCTAAAAAAGGGAGCCCTTCTTTCAAAGAAACTCCCTTTTTTAATAATATTGAATATCTTAAATAATCAAGATGAATTATTTCCAGCCTGGATTTTGCTCCATATTTGGATTGGCATTCAGCTCATCCTGAGGAATTGGCCATAAAACTCTAAAGTCACTTCCAGGAATTGCAGCAACACCATATGGTCCTGTATAAGGTGTGCCTAAAGTAAATAAAGCCGCCGCAGGATTGCCATTAGCTACTTTAGCTGGTATCCCATCTATAGGAGCGATATCATCTTTCTGAAGTCGGTGGATATCAGACCAACGTCTTCCTTCCATTAGAAATTCTATTCTGCGTTCTTTTAAAATTGCCTTTACTAATGCCGTTTTATTTGGAAAAGCAGTGTAAGCTTGAGTAGCAGGAGCCGCTAATGACCTGTTTCTCACGTTATTAAGTAATGCTAAACCATTAACAGCATCATCAGTCCTTGCATAAGCTTCAGCCATATTTAGTACTACTTCAGCATATCTTATGATAGGTGATGCATCTGTATTATTGACATCGTCCTTATACTTATTGGTATATTTTCTACCTGATAAAGTAAAGACCATAGCCAATGGATCAGAAGCACTTTCAAACCTCCGTTTGTCATCTGCCAGCCAATCTGTATCTTTCCATATTATAGGGCTGATACATACTAATGTCCGTCTCTTATACTGCGATGCTAAGGCTGCATTTACACCAGGATTCAAAGTTGCAGCTTGCAACAGTGAAAAAATTGATTCCTTATTACTGTATGAATTAAGGAAAGGCGTGCCAGGGTTTGCTTCAAGGCTGTACTTACCATCCAGTTTTTTACCTTCAGAAATCACCTTAGCCCAATCTCTCATATGCAGGTAAACACGGGTCTTGAATGCAATTGCCGCATTTTTACTCGCATATGTCAATGTGTTGCTTGTAATTAAACTCTCAGCATCATTTAAGTCAGCAATCACTTTTTGGTAAACTTCGCCTACTGTATTCCTTTTCTTTTGAACTTCAGAATCTATTTCAGTTTGTGTGTCCACCCCAACGTCTCTGTAAGGAATACCCAAGTGAGTAGCACCACTAGTCTCGTTGAAAGGTCTTGCAAAATGAACGGCCAGTTCAAAATGTGTAATTGCTCTTAAAAACTTAGCCTGTCCAATGTAATTATCACCTATTTCTTTTGTGATAACTCCGTCTTTTACAGCTCCGGTTACGCCTTCTATCACTAAATTAGCTCTATTTATCAGACGGTATCCATCAATCCAGTAATAGACATTATTAGCGGTGGTAGGGTCATATGTGGCTGTATAAGTTAACTGATAAAATGTAGCTGTATTTACCACGTCTTCACCCCTGTTATCCCCTTGCTGAACAAAAGCAGCACCCCAAATGTAGCCACGTCCACCATTGGCAGTACCTGAATTGTAAGATCCAATGGCTGCGGCATTATACATCCCGTTGATAGAACTCTGAATCAGCGATGGAGTCTTAAAAGACTGATCAACCGATATGTTGTTGATGGGACTTAGGTTAAGTATATTATCTTCTGTACAGCTATTAAAGCCAATTACAAAGATAAAAACACCTAAATATTTAAATATATTTTTCATTTCTAAAAATTTTATGTTTTGAAAATAGCTTAATATTAAAAATTAACGTTGAGGCCAAATGAAACAATTTTAGCTCTTGGCGTACCGTTTAGATCCACTCCTGTAGATTCCATTTCAGGATTCAATCCTTTGTATTTGGTGATCATCACAAAATTTTGAGCTTGTACGTAGGCTCTGATGCTATTGATTCCAATGTTTTTGATAACTGATTTAGGAATTGAATATCCCAGGCTGACATTATCTAAACTAATGAAATCTCCGTCTTCCAAAAATCTTGTAATCGGGGCAGAAGTTAAGTTGACAAAAGTGTTTGAACTTGCCCACAATCTTGGAGTTACACCGTCACCAACTTGAGTCGGACTTTGCCATCTACCCAATATTTCTGTGCTATTGTTATTTAAATTCTGATTTAATAAGTCTCTTCTTGTCGCATTAAATATTTTATTGCCACCACTAAATCTTACTAAAAAGGATAAATCGAAACTATTCATTTCCAATTTTGAAGTGAAGCCACCAAAATATTTTGGCTGTGAATTTCCTATGATACTTCTGTCTGTTGCTGCACTTAATGAAGATACCTCACCCAGAACAGTTGGATTGTTAGGGTCAAACTTATAATATACTGAGTTAGCCAGATTTCCTTGTACAAGAGTAGTACCATCACCTTTGTAGTAAACAGGATTTCCATTGGCCGGATTTACTCCCCAATAATTATATCCATACAAAGCATACATAGATTCACCTTCTCTTAGAATGTTGTTGGTAAATAGGATATCAGCCCCGTTATTTGGAAGGGTTACTATTTCATTTTTGATCAAGGTCAGATTTGCTCCGACGGTCCACTTCATAGTACCTGAGCTTAAAACATCATAATTGATACCAAATTCATACCCCTGACTCAACGATTTTCCAATATTCTTATTAATTTTATTATAAGGTACACCCAATGAAGGAGCAACAGGTTGCTCGAATACCAGATTGTCGATGTCATTCTTAAAATAGTCGAAAGTTACGTTTAGCTTATCATTAAAAAGCCCCGCATCAATACCAAAGTCGGTTTTGTTACTGGTCTCCCAAGTCAACGCATCGTTTCCAAACTGGTTGAAAGCTATACCGTTTAATGTACCATATGGAGACGCAATAGCCAGACCCAAATACGGATAAGTACCTATTTCTGTATTTCCTACTGCAGAAAAAGAATACCTGAGCTTGAATTGTGAAATAACATCTTTCATGTCTTTCATAAATGATTCGTTAGCAATATTCCAACCAACAGAATATCCCACAAAATTATTCCATCTTTGTTCAGGGCTTAATTTAGAAATGCCATCTCTTCTTACAGATAATTGACCAAAATACTTTTGATCATAATTGTAGTTCACGCGACCGATATAAGACATTAAACCGATTTCTGTAGCACCTCCACCGGATTGCTGTACTTCATAGGCATTAGATACCAATACCTGGTTGTAAAATTTATCCAACAATCCTGTACCAATGGCTATGAAACTTTCATTTCTTTCTTTCTGGAATTCTGCTCCGGCAGTAACTCCCAAGCTGTGTTTTGCCTGGAATACCTTATTGTAGTTTAAAATATGTTGAACATTCCACCTCAATAAGTCGTCAGTTCTATTTTGCAGTCTTCCATTTACACCTGAGCCATCACCATGTACAGGATTATAATATAAGAATCCGGTGGTGTTAGGATTATCCACACTTGCCTGCATTCGATAATTCAGTCCTTTTATTATGTCTGCTGATACAAATATATTGGCTAACGTTCTTTTAATTTTTGACCTCAAAACATTATTGTCCAGAACGTAAGCTATATTTGAAATATTATCTCCCACAGGATCAGTATTGTCCCACTGTCCAACCCACTGACCATTCGAACTTAAATTATAACCGGTAGGATCGTTAGTGTTATAAATAGGAGTATTTGGCAATTGTCTCATTGCGTTGAAAATATTACCTGAAAGAGAATTGCCTCCGGTGTTTAGTCCATCATAATTTGTCTGACTGACAGTCAAACCACCCCCAAGTGTAAGCCATGAAAGCATTTTATGCTCAAGACTGGTTTTCATATTTAAACGAGTCATAGAATTACTTTTTGCAATTCCATCCTGAGTGGCGTAACCACCTGAAATATAATACAGAGTCCTATCGCTTCCACCGCTGATAGACAATGTATGATCCATTTGTCCGGCATTTTTATTTAATACTGCTGCCTGCCAGTCTGTATCATAAGTATTTCCTATAGCCCAAGGTGCTTGACCTCTGTTGGTTCTTTTCTCATTGGATATAGTAATAAAGTCTGCTGTTTTTAACAAATCAAAAGTATTGACAGCATTTGCGATTCCATATACTGAGTTGAGGGAAACTTTAGCGGTTCCTTTTTTACCTTTTTTGGTCGTAATCAGGATGACACCATTGGCTGCTCTGGATCCATAAATCGCAGTAGCTGCACCGTCTTTCAGCACTTCATATGACTCAATGTCTGCCGGATTTAAGTCTCCTAGTCCACTGGCATCTGCATAACCACCCACATCACCGGAATATATAGGCATTCCATCAATGACAATAAGGGGAGACGTGCCAGAATTAACTGATGCAATACCTCTAATCCTAATTCTTGGTGCCTGGCCTAATATACCTGTCTGCTGAGTAATCTGAACACCAGCTGCCCTTCCGGCAAGTTGAGTTGCAAAGCTGGGTGTGACTAAACCTGTAATGTCAGAACCTCCTATTTTGGAAATAGATGACGTAATGTCACTTTTCCTTTGGGTTCCATATCCTACCACTACAACTTCGTCAAGCAATTTCCTTCAGCTAACGATACATTCACCACATTTGATTCTCCTAGGCTTATCTCCTTAGTATCATAACCGGCATAACTTACTACCAGAGTTTTGACATTCTGCGGCAATTGCAGTGAGAATCCACCCACTACATCTGAAATAGTTCCTATACCTGATGCCTCTTTTGCTATAATATTAGCTCCGATAAGAGGTACACCGGCTTCGTCAGACACAGTACCTGAAATAGTGCGTTGGGCTGATAAAAAACCAGTCCCACACAACAACATAAATAGTGTAAATAACAATTGTTTCATGTGTAAAAATTTGATTTAAGTAAATGAATAATTTGGCCATAAAGGTGCTTCAAAATGCGAAAACACTACTATGACTTTAATATTAACTGTTTTTTAACATAAAACGCTGCTTTGATAATTGGATAGAATTACATAATTATCTTTTTAATGTATATATAAATGATTTACAATGCTTAAATATTAGATGAATTAAAATTTTGAGTGAGTTTTATTTTTATTGACTGAAAGCCTTAAAAGGAAACTGATCATGTAAAATAGTATGATTAAAGTATTCAAACTAAATAATCCAGGACCTCAACAACAATTCTATACTCTTATTTTCAACGGGATAACTTCGCATATATCTTTTAGGTAGAACAAAGTTTTCATTTTATATTATTTTCTATCGTATTTTGTGGAATTGTCAAAATAAGCTTATGTTTGTATGTTAAATTTGCAATGATAATCCAGAGTTACACTAAATCAATCTAAAAACATGAAATGAGCATGAATCCACCATTGTGGTACCTGCCCGACTACCGAGTAGTGGTAAGGCGGGCCTGCCCGACTACCGAGCAGTGGTCAGGCGGGCCTGCCCGATTCTCGTGAGCAGGCGGGCACAAACCGGGATGATTATTTTCATGCGAATTCCATCTGGCAATTAAAATATAAATAAAAAATAAACAGATGAAACTAAAAAAACTGATACTATTTACTTTCTTTTGTACTTTGATGAGTGTGCCATATTCGTATGGTCAGTTTTATTTTGGTGGGGGTATGAAATTTAATACAAACGATGAGTTTAAAGCCTTGGGATTGAATGCCAAGGTGGGTAAAGATATTGCTGAAAAAATTGATTTTAATGGAGAGATTACTTATTATTTAGCAAGTGCTGCTTCCTGGTCATTTAATTTTGATTTGCATTATAAATTACTTAATGTCTCTGACAAAATATACATTAGCCCTATGGCAGGTATTAACTTTACCAGAACTACCATAACAAATAATTCTCTGAGTTTGGGTATTGCCATGCGGGTTCCGGCTGATAAATATACCTATTTTATTGAGCCAAGATGGATCCTTGATCACGCTCAATTTGTATTTAGTCTCGGTGTGATATATCCCAATCTCCAATGGTAGATCATTTTTACACCGTGTAAATTTCTTATTATTCTGTTATTACATAAGTGCTTCTTCTACACTGCATTATTCTCTCATGTATAGATTATTATGCCAATAATTCCTTTAGACACTTACAGACCCGCTTTGTGGCTTCGCAATGGCCATATTAATACTTTTTACCCGTCTTTTTTCAGAAAAAAAAGGGGTGATGAATAATAAACCTGTGATGTATCACAGTGGGTGGACAATGGATCTTGATCATTTTATTACCCAAATACAACATGATTACCAGAAATAAACATTTGTGGATTTAGCCTGGGAGGAAATGTGGTTATGAAATATTGCGGAGATGGTATCTATAATTTAAATAAAAAAGTAAAAACAGCTATTGGTATTTCTGTTCCATGTGATCTTCAATCAGGCAGCCGTAAGATAAAAGAATTGCAAAATCATTTTTATGAAAATAAGTTTCTCGGTACATTACTAGATAAAATAAAACAAAAGGTGATACAATTTCCTGAAGCCATAAATAGTTCAGATATAAGTAGAGTCAAAACACTTTGGGATTTTGATGAATATTTTACAGCTCCTATTCATGGTTTGAAAAATGCTGTAGATTATTATGATCGAAGTAATAGTCTCCAATTTTGAAAAATATTCGTATTCCTTCATTGATTGTAAACGCACTTGATGACACATTTCTTCCGAACTCATCATATCCTTATAAAGAAGCAAATCAAAATGAAAATTTATTTTTAATGACGCCTAAATATGGAGGCCATGTCGGATTTACTACTTTCGGAACTTCATATTACTGGATTGAAACAGTAATTTTAGACTTCCTAAATAAATATAGTGATCTGTAAATACAAAATTAGCAACCTTATTAGAACTATATATGAATTGAATTTGCTCTTAATCATAGCAATGTTTCTTTTTATAATTGCAGACATACGGGGTCAGGTATCAGGAACTATAAAAGATCAAAATGGAATTGCTTTGCCTTATGCATCTATATATATAGAAGGTTCCAGTACCGGTACTGTAAGTAATTCAGAAGGTTACTATCGACTCGAAATTAATAAAAAGGACTGGTAAAGGTAATTTATCAATACGTAGGATACACTAAACAATCACATTCCATAGATTATGAAGGTCTGACAGTTTTGGATGTAATCATGGTCGAAGATGAAAATATCTCAGATGAGTTGGTAATCACTGCCGACAGGGAAGATCCGGCATATAATATCATGAGGAAAGCCATAAAAAGGAGGAATTACTTCAAGAATCAATTCAAGAGTTATGAGGCTGATCTGTATGTAAAGGGTCTGGTCAAAATTACGGATAGCCCAAAGAAAATTCTTGGAGAAGAAATCGGGGATATGAAAGGATTACTGGATTCTACCGGTCGGGGTATAGTTTACCTTTCAGAGTCTAAATCCAAATTTTATTTCCAGAGTCCTGATAAAACTAAGGAAGAAATGATTTCTTCAGTGCGTTCAGGCTCTAACAGTCTTTTTACGGCAAATCAGTTTTCCTGGGCTTCTTTTGACATATATACTGAATATTTAAACTTCAGCAGATCTATTGTTTCACCTATTGCCGATGCTGCTTTTCTTATTACAATTATGTATTAGAAAAGGTGGTAATCGACCCAAATGGGGTCATTGTAAATAAAATAAAAATCATTCCGAAATCAGAAAACGCACCACTGCTGACCGGATATATTTATATAGCAGATGATTTATGGAATGTCTATAGTACCGATCTCATCCTGGCAGGTCCGGCATTGAAGAATACATATCTTGATACTATCTCAATAAGGCAAATTTATATCCCGATTCTGAAACCTGATAAGTGGCGTTTGTTTAGTCAGGTTATTTCTTTTAAAGCAGGTTTATTGGGTTTTAAAATTGGTGGCAGTTTTTCATATATTTTTTCAGACTATATTCCGGAGAAAGATGTTTCGGCTAAATTTCTAAACAATGAAATATTCAGCGTGGACAAAGGAGCTTTGAATAAGGACTCCTCATTTTGGAGAAGTATCAGGCCCATTGCTTTGACAAAAGAAGAATCTATGGATTACATGATTAAAGATTCTCTTCAAAAAATCTGGAGTACTAAAACCTACATTGATTCCATTGATAATAAAGGGAACAGGCTGACCGCATTAAAAATCCTCACGGGATATACAAGGACCAATACTTACGATAAATCGTCATTTACATATCCAAGTCCTTTATCAAGCCTTCGATTTAACGCAGTCGAAGGATTTAAGGCAGACCTGAATTTCAGATGGCAAAAATCCGATACCACTTTCAGAAGGTGGGTAGTGGAACCTAAACTGCAATATGGATTTGCTGACAAGATATTCAAACCCTCGATTGCGGCAGAGTACCGGTATGACAATTTTAACCAGGGATATATTTCATTCAGGGCAGGACGTCAAAACGAACAATTTGATCCCAGGCAACCCGTGAGTGAGCGTGGTAATTCATGGGCTTCATTGTGGAATAAACGTAATCGGATACGACTTTTTCAAAATAATTTTATTGAACTCGGATTCAGGCGTGAAATTTATAATGGAGTTTATATTAATATTGCAACCGAACTGACATCGAGAAAACCAGTTGAAATAAATACTCAATACAGCTTCAGAAAACAGCATATACTTTACCATGAGAATATACCGCGTCCTGACCTCACTCCTTTTTCACTGGCAGAAAACCAATACTGGAAAAATAAGGTATCTGTTCTCATTCGTCCTGCTCAAAAGTATAGCAGTTATCCCTTTTATAAGGACAGAGACGCATCTGACTGGCCAAATTTAGAAATCGAATTTGAAAGTGGTTTGCCCCTGGACCAAATTTCTCATCAATTTAACAAGCTCGTTTTTAGGGTTAGAGATATTAATTTGAATCTCAGGCTGTATGGATTTGCCAGCTACAATATAGAAGCCGGAACTTATATTGGTAAAAGGCCAAGTTATTTTGGGGATTATTTCCATCCTATGGGCAATGAACTCCTTATGCCTATATCACCTGACCTGAGCAGTTTTAATCTAATGCCGTACTATGCATTCAGTACTAATCAGTATTACGGCCAAATTAACTTCAGGCATCATTTCAATGGATTTATATTTGATAAGATACCTTTGCTCAACAAAACCAGTCTCAAGATGGTGCTAGGCTTTTCTGCACTATTTGAGCCCACTGACGGAAGGTATTTAGAAACTTTTCTGGGGATTGAAAATTTCAGAATCGGACCGATCAGCTTATTTGATGTTGATTACACCTGGGCATTTGACAGAGGTGGATTCAGGGATCGTGGTTTAACAATCAGGCTGTCTCAAATACTCAATAATTGAAACCTTGGGGATTGGATGTTAGGCTCGAAATATCCCGATTTAAATAACTTTCAATCATGTAAATTATGAAAAAAGCAGGAATTTTTTTTAATTAAAATTGTAATTGATTCTTACTCTTCCAAATCTGGAGTGCGGGCTACATATAAAAGTATCATGCCTCCAAAAAGAAGTATTAACTGAATTACAACGGTCATAACTCCGTGATTGTACATAAAACTGAGAAAAGAAAATTGCAAACCAACCATTGACATTATGATTGATAAAATTCCAATAGCAAAAAATAAAAATCCTAAAACTGTGTAGAGAGGTTTATTCATAAGATCAACATTAATTGAGAAATAATAACCTATGTAATCAAAAACACGTCTATTTTGTTTATGATATAACCTTAACAATTAAGAATTCCTAAATCTATGGAGGTAAAGAAAGAGAATAATATCGCTAACCGTATTGATAAAAAAGTAAAAATTATTGAGTGTCCGAGGGATGCCATGCAGGGAATCCATGAATTTATACCATCGGATATCAAAGCTACCTACATAAACCAATTACTTAAAGTCGGATACGATACAATTGATTTCGGGAGCTTTGTTTCACCAAAGGCAATACCACAAATGAGGGATACTTCTGAAGTACTTTCAAAACTTGATTTGGGATCCTCTGTCTCTAAATTACTTGCTATTATCGCCAATGCCAGAGGGGCTGAAGATGCAGTAAAGCACGATGAAATCACCTATCTTGGGTATCCTTTTTCCATCTCAGAAACTTTTCAGCTCAGAAATACTAATGCAACCATTGAAGAATCACTGACAAGAGTGGATGAAATTCAGAATATAGCCTACAAAAACAATAAAAAACTGGTCATCTATATATCAATGGGATTTGGAAATCCTTACGGCGATATTTGGAGCGTGGATATTTGTCAGCAGTGGGTTGACAAGCTGGCAGATATGGATATTAAAATAATGGCATTGTCGGATACTATAGGCATAGCGACGCCTCAAAGCATTTCATACCTGTTTAAATATCTGATACCTCCCTACCCTGACGTGGAATTTGGAGCACATCTTCATACTCAACCCCACAATTGGTTACCCAAATTAGATGCCGCATATCAAAGTGGGTGCAGAAGATTTGATTCTGCTATAAAAGGGTTCGGAGGATGTCCAATGGCCAAAGACGACCTGACCGGCAACATGGCAACTGAAAATATATTACAGTATTTTGATGATAAAAATATAACTCATAATCTTAAAAAACAGGAATTTAATAAGGCTATGAAAATGTCTGGAGCAGTTTTTAGCTTTTGAAAAGATAATATTTATCGATTTCCAAAACTAAAACGTCACTGGAAATAAATAAAATCATTCACATAAATTTTCTGCAATCATACTTTAAAAAGACGACACAATAAATGATGATAATGCAATAATACTATGCACCTTTTCAATCCAGATTTTTATGTTTTAGCGTGAATACCCTGCTTACATTAAATCCAAAATGGATTCCGCCATCATTCCACTTATTGGTGGTTTCGCTAATAAATCCTTTTTCAATCATAGATGTGCTGTTGGTAAAATGCAATTGAAAAACATGCCCGCCAGTTTCTATGTCAAATCCTACTGAAAGTGAATTTGTGTAATCAGATGCTACCTGATCGGGCAAAAGATAGATATACTCCGCATTTAATGCAACCCTTCTGGACAATTTTATTCGGGCTGCTGCGCCAAGGGCATATACATCATTTTTTTCAATGTCAGTCTTTACCAGGTTTCTGTGTACCAAAGTTGGACTGAGTTGCATGCTGAATGACTGGCTGAATTTCCTTCCAATAATGAGTTGGGATGTATAATACAAACGATTGGAAAAAAAATTATCTCTATCCGGATTTGACCATTTTAATGTCTGAATGGCAGACGTTAACAATAAGGCTGCGGTAATAGGCATGCGGCGCTTGCCAGTACTTTGACGGATAAATTTATACTTAATGAAGCCATCATACGCCTTTTCATAACTACTTCGTCCGGCACCTATGGTCAAAACATCAGATAAACCATAGTCAAGTCCAATTCTTATAGTTGAGTTATCGAGGCCGAAGAGTTCATAAAATCCACCATTAAGCGTGCTGAATCTATGGCTGATTTTAAAATCCAATACCCCGCCCGCTGTATTTTCCAGAGAATGAAGATTGATTACCCGGTTGGTTTTAAAACTTGCATTGGTGTATTGGATGGTTTTTTCTTCACCTAGCAGAGACAACATATCATCCTGTGCCCTGACAAAAGAAAAACTCAATAATAAGACTAAAAATAAAAAATTGGTTTTCATTGTTCCGTTATTGTCCTATAAAAAAAGTAATATATCACTAAGTAATGTACCAGTCTTACACCATTAATACCCCTACATCTTTAGCTGTTCAAGGTTTAATCGTACGTTTACTTTTACAGATTTTGCAATCTGATCCTTTACTAATGAAGGTATCGATATATTATAATCAGCTACCAGGATATTGAATTGTGATTCTGCTTCTATTTTGCCGTTGTTGACTACAATTTCAGCATCTGTTGTAATCTTTTTGGTGATACCGTGCATAGTCAGATCCCCTGAAATTTTGCATGTAATCTTGCCGTTTTTAGTGTCATCAATTTTTGAATAATTATCAATCTGTCCCTTAAATAAGGCTTTGGGGTACTTATCGCTTTCCAAATAATTTTCATTAAAATGTTCCTGCATAAGTGCTTTTTCAAATTGAAATCCTTTTATTAAAACACCAAATTCCAATTTCCCGGTATTCAAATCCAGTACACAGTTTGCTGATTTATTGTGCGCTTCTATTTTCTCTATTGGAGTGTCAGAATAAAAAGACACATATCCTGTTTTAGTGAAATATCTTTGACCAAAAGAAGCAGATGCTGATAAAAAAAATATTGCAGCAATTAAAAATGAATGTTTCATAAGATATTTATTTAATATTATTGAGGCAAACAAGCGGAATGCCATTGTTCAGACGATTTAAGCATGTGTTTAGTTTTTTATATATCACTAAAATAATGTTAAATTTTAGACAGAGAGCATCGTACAAGTATTACATCCATTAGTTTACCTGAGCAGAATCCTTTTATTTTGACTCTATCACCTTCTTTTATTTCCAAAATTGCTGATTTTGATTCAAATTCACAAATTATAGATGACAATTCACTACCTGAATCAAGGGTAAGGCTGGAACCCATTTCTATTTCATTTATAGCTTTCACAGTTCCCTCTGTTTCAATAATTTTGTCCAGATATGTCTTATCAGCGGCACTTTCATCAGATTCATAAGCTTTTAGCAATTCAGCTGGAGATATAATAATGTCCGGCTTGTTGCCGGAAGTTTCCTTATGGGGTTGATTGTATTTATAAAACCCAAAGCCAGCACCAAAAATGGCCAATAGAAGAAAATAAAATATGTACTTTTTCATCTGCTTATGATTATTTTTTCTGTCAATTTCATATGATTCTAATGTGATTTGTTAATTTCAAGATTATTACTGTGCTAAAAATTTCAATTATTGAGACTTCCTGCCTTAACCCAGGCGTCGATTTTGGCTATTTTACAATCATCCAATTTAGGTTGATCTTTTGGCATAGCTGAAAATCCCTCATGTTTTATAGAACCGACAAGAGATCCATTTTTTGCCTCTATCAGAACTGAATTATACGAATCAAGCGATATCCCTCCACCGAGTGAAGATGCCGGAAAATGACATGGAGCCGCACAGGATAAATTGATTATAGGTTGTATATCATTTGCAAAACTTGGATTAGTAGTTATACAATTACTTGTACCATATAAGTCTTCTTCTGAATCATAGTAGCAGCCAACTACAAAAACACTTACCAATAAGATGATAAACAGTGATTTCATACATTTAATAAATTTAATACGTTGCAAAAATAAGATTTTAAACATGATTTTACTGATAATTCAGGTCATTTAATTATTGGGAGATCCTGATTCAATCCAGGTTTTTACCTTTTGAATAGTACAGTCTGACAATTTACTGCCCCCTTGCGGCATTTGAATAAATCCAGGGAGCCATGATATCGAACCAAGAATACTGCCACTTTGTGCAGCTGATTTAATACCCTGATATGAATCAAGATTTATACCACCTCCAGTGTTCCCTGTTCTATGACATGATACACATGAGGCCAATGCCGGCTTCACAAAACTATTAAAACTAATATCCTTTGAATTACAATCAGAAACCGAATTTATACAATTATTATTCTTTGCACCTTGGGTAATCCATTTTTCTATATTACTGATCTGAGTTGACGAAAGCCGTGCCGCCGGAGGTGGGGGCATTACAGATTTCGAACTTGTTGTGGTTACCACCTTATATAAGTCACTATCAGCCGGTTTCCCTGCTTTGATCTTTCCATATTTTATTATATTGGCATAATTATCCAACCGGATACCTTCTGCAGCAGATGCAGAGTTATGACATCCGGTATAGGCACAACTAGATGTAATAACCTCCAGAATGTCACGTTCAAAATAAACGGAGTCCGGGCTACAGCTGTTAAATCCACCGGTAGAATCTCCGGGTACAGGTGGTAAAATACTAACTTCAGTCGTGTCGCACACACCGTTTGTACAAGCAATTATGCATGTTTTTATGATATCTGTATGATTAGAATTGGATGTCCATATCAGACAATTTGATGAATTAATCTGAATAGTTCCCTCACCAGCAAGGATAACAGAACATACACTAAAAGTTGTACCGGCTGTTACAACAATATCATCCACTATGGCGCATATCGGGTCTGATGGGCAGGAAGCACATCTTGAAGTGTATGTGATATAGTTTTTTCCAGCAATGTTTTCAATCACATTGGGGGTATGGGTACAAGACCCAATCATCAAAAATGATATTGACAACAAAACCCATTTTAATTGTTTACATTTAATTATTTTTGAACTACCGATCCCCTCCATAAGATTAAATGATATTATCCCTTGTTTTTTGCAGTACATAGTATTCTTCACAATATGACACGATAAAAAAACGGTAAACTCTCATAAATATTATTTACCGATTCAAATAATATCGAACTAATCTTTTAAAAGTGCTGATATAATGGCTATTTAAGATAAGAACAATAAAAATTAAAAAGTGCTGCCGGAATAAATATGATTTATATCATTTAGTCCACAAATAGTGAGCGTATATCGATAAAATCAAAATGAATGAAACTTGTTAGCTATGAATTGATGTTTTATACTTCGTTTAACAAATCAAAATAAAAATGTCAGAATACCTAAAAAGCAATCGCGGTGACAGTGCCGATTCGATTATCAAAAATCACATGATATGGTCAATGGGCGCCGGATTTATTCCTGTACCGATTGCCGATTTGTTTGCAGTCAGTGCCGTACAGTTAGATATGATCAGGCAATTATGTAAACTTTATGAAATTGATTTTAAACAAACCGAAGGAAAAGCAATCATCACTGCCCTTACCGGATCCGGGCTTGCACGGCTGGGAGCCAGGGCGGTCAAATTCATACCAGGTGTTGGATCAATTTTAGGCGGTGTGACCATGGCCGTCCTTTCAGGTGCTTCTTCTTATGCATTAGGAGAAGTATTCAAAAAACATTTTGAAACAGGGGGTACTTTTCTGGATTTCGATCCGGAGAGATTGAAGAAATACTACAACGAAAAATTTGAGAAAGGTAAGGAAGTAGCTGAAGAACTGAGAAAAAAGCAGGAAACGGTTGTAAAATCCGCTGATTCAACATCTGCTGTTGATAAACTTAAAGAACTTGCAGAAATGAAAAATGCAGGTATCCTCACAAATGAAGAGTTTGAAACGATGAAAAAGAAAATCATTCAAAGTTAAAATCCGGAGGGTTTATTTCCCCTCCGAACTTTTATTTTATATTCACTCTTTGTTATTTAAATATCTTGACTTGGATTTCTTTCACCTTTTCCTGATATTCTTTCCAGTCTTTTTCTATAAATAGCCGAATTGCTTCTGATGCTTCTTTACTCATATATCTGGCTTTTTCCAAGGCAAATATTGCATTTTCTTTAGGAGCTGACCAGGATGATCTTACATAGGATTGAGCTTCATCCAATACACTATTCAACTGATCAGGATTGCGCTTTATACCTTTTGTGTTTTCCGGTTCCACATACAATGCAGATAATGAATCCAGCCTGCTATTGAGCGATTTATGAAAACCGGTAAACATCTTTTTTGTACTGTCTGGCTGATTTTCCAACAATTTTTCTACAATTGATATGGATTTTCTGGCATCAGTAATTTTATCAAAAGACTTTTTTGAATCCTTTACTAAAGTCTCATATTCATCTTCTACTTTATTTATGTCCTGCTGGTCTTTTATAGTAGTATTATTGCGAGGATCTGCTTTAACTTCAACTATGACAGAGTCCTTCTTGTCTCCAAATTGAAATATAGCTTTGTACTTACCCGGCAAAACATTGTAACCACCTGGAATGGCATCTTCGTCAGCTGCTTCGCCTCTGAACGAAGGCCTGTTTCTGGCAGACAATCTCACTCCATTATTTTCAAGCCCCCAACTTAATCTGGATAAACCATCCTCTATTTTCATGCTCAGGGACCGAACTAGTTTGTTACTGTCATCGTATATATTGATTTTGGCTTTGGGGGCCTTTTCATCTTTTGCATCTTTTTTTGAATCCATGGTTTTATCTGAAGGCTTTTTCCAGACATTAAATGCAATTCTATCATATTGTCTGCTTTCGCCTTTAAATTCCCCCTGTCCGGCAAACCTGATGCCATCAACACTCCTGTAACTGACCAGATAACCTGGCGCGGTTGGTAAGACTTTAAAATCCGAATTCAATATGGCCTCGCCTTTGGAAGCCAATTCTCTCAAGGGGTTAATATCGTCCAAAATATAAAATGCCCTTCCAAATGTACCCAATACAAGATCATCTTCTACAGGATGAATCTTCATATCATTAACCTGTACCTGAGGAAATTCTTTACTCCAATGCGTCCACTTTTTTCCTTTATCAAACGAGACATATAAACCTACATCAGTGCCTAAAAACATAAGATTGGGTTCCTTGTGATCCTGGACTATACTGAGCACAAATCCTTTGATCTGGGTATCATCTACTAATCTGCTCCAGGTTGTTCCAAAGTCCTGAGTGTAAAAGACGTAAGCAGAATAATCATTTCTTCTATAATTGTTGGCCACAACCCAGGCTTCCCCTTCATTCCTGTCAGAAACATGAATCTGAGGTATCCAGCTGGCAAGAGGAAGTCCTTTCAAAAATTTATTATGGTTGGCCCATGTTTTTCCTCCATCCGTAGTGAGTTGTACATTTCCATCATCTGTACCAACCCAAATCACATTTTTATTGACTGGACTCGGGGCTATAGCGATAATCGTAGTATGATTCTCTGCAAATGTGGCATCAAACGTTAATCCTCCACTTTTGTCTGCATTTTGTTTTGATGTATCATTGGTGGTCAGATCAGGTGATTTGATTGTCCATGTCTCACCACAATCATCCGAATAGTGTAAAAACTGACTTCCGAAATATACGCCGCAATCCTTAAAGGGGTCCTGAGCTATGCCGGCATTCCAGTTAAATCGAAGGTTCATTTTCGGATCGGGATGATTTGGCTTTACGAAGCGTGTTTTCCCGGTCAGTCTGTCATAAAAGCCTACATTGCCTCCCTGAGACATAGCATAACCATATCGACTATCTTTGGGATATGGAACCACATCAAATCCATCCCCAAAATATAATTCCTGATAATCATTATTTCTGATTCCACCTCTTTTCAGTACAGATGACGGACCTACCCAACTTCCATTGTCCTGCATTCCTCCATAAACGTTGTATGGAAAGTCTTTATCCACATTTACATGATAGAACTGGCCGACCGGAATATTACCGGCAAAATACCAATTTTCGCCGCCATCCCGTGAAATGGTTAATCCTCCATCATTTCCATCAATAATAAAATCTGGATTATCGGGGTGTATCCAGAAGGCATGGTGATCCGGATGAACTTCACTTCTGTAATCGGAAATATTACGGAATGTCTTTCCTCCATCTTCACTCATTGTGATTAAAGTAAATACATTAAATATTCTGTTTTCATTCTTAGGGTCAACGTACAATTCAGAATAATAAAAAGGTCGCTCTCCAATATTTTTGGTAGATACCAACGTCCATTTTTTACCACCATCAATCGACTTATACAATCCGTTTTCTTTAGCTTCAATGAGTGCATAAATGATATTGGGTTTGTTTGCGGCGATTGCAAGGCCAATACGCCCAAGATCTCCCTTTGGCATACCTTCTTCCGGAGTCATTCTCTTAAAACTTTCGCCCCCATCATAGCTCACATAGAGCCCTGAACCTTTACCCCCCGAGTTAAAAAACCAGGGATCACGCTTGTATTCCCACATAGCAACGACGAGCTTATTTGGATTGGTAGGGTCAGTAACCATATCTGCAGCGCCGGTCAATTCATTGACAAAGAGTACATTCCGCCAGGTTTTACCTCCATCAATAGTTTTAAAAACACCTCTGTCCTTGGTCGGTCCCCATGGAGAACCTAATGAAGCAACAAAAACAATATCAGGATTATCTCGGTTGACGATAATCCGGTGAATTGTCCTTGTATTTTCAAGTCCCATTTTATTCCATGTTTTTCCGCCATCCAGTGATTTATAAATTCCGTTACCGGTATTCATTGAGTTTCTGGGATTGCCCTCACCAGTACCTACCCATATTTCAGATGGATTTTTTTGGTTTATTTTTATTGCTCCTATAGCAAGTGAAGACTGTTCATCAAATACAGGTTTCCAACTAATTCCCTCCATTTTCAGAAAGCCAGACACCTCCTGAAGCCGCACCTGCAAAGATTCTGTTTGGGTTAGACAAATCTACATCAATGGCGGTAACACGACCGCTCATACCTGCAGGTCCGATGCTCCTGAATTTCATTCCTTTGAAATTATCGGGATTAAATTGGGCTTGAACTGTTATGGTGAAAAAAACTGGAATCAACAGAAATAATAAATGTTTCATTAGTAATTTAATTTTGTCAATAATTAAAAAAGGGTGAAAAAAAACAGAATTGCAAAGTTAATAATCAGGTCAAAAATATGAATATTAACTTATCTTCAACTAAAATATTTAGATTATTGTTTGAAAAAATTGATGTTGACAGCAGTTTTGACATTATCCTGAACTAATGTAGCATGCTTCTCTCATTCATTCATTTACTCAAAATTATTTTGTTTTAAATTCTTAAAATGTGCAATAGACAATTATTTCCTTCCTGATATTAAAAAATCTGACTCAAGTCCGCATGAAATAACATCCCTAAAATCTAAAATTCACTACGATGTTCAGTAAGTTCATATTTACTTTGTGTATAACATATTTTGGGTTATCATAGGTTTCACCCTGATTCCATTTCATTATCCATAAAACCTGACCTTCAAAGCCATTCAAAAACCCGGAAAATTTCTGTCTCAAGTCAACATTCAATTGGGTATAGGATGGCATACCATATTTATTAAGTTCAAAATTAAGTACATCAGGAAGAGAAAAATATCCGTAAGAAAGATGTAATGTAGTGCTTTGACGAGGAAAAAAAGTTGCTTTTCCAACAAGTGCTGTCACATCACCAAATCCTTCATTTCTTTCTCTGGGCATGAAAGTATAAAAATGGTCTCTACCCCACTCACGAGGCATTAGGTATCTGCCGGAACTACCGATTCTGTTGACATTAATACTGTAATCCCATTTTTTGGATTTCCATCCCATCCGGCCTCCAAAAATTATAACCGGTTTATTATTGGAGTAATATGTTTTTGTTTCATCGGGGTTGCCGCCATTACCCGATTTTGATTGGAATGTAATCTGAGTACCGGAATACAACTTTCCATGGGGAAGTTTCTTCTCCCAATCGGTTTGAATCAATGATGTATTCATGACATTTTCCACCCACATATCCCAAAGATTTATTTTTAAATTTTTAAAAGAATTGAATTCATAATTAAGAATGTAAGCTCCTGATGTATTTATATTTCCTAAATAGTCAGATTTGACCCCCTCCCCATTAATTCCAGCAGGATACAAACCAAAAGATGATTGCATACTATACCATTTGCTCGTGCTGCGAGGAGCCATACTATATAGCCATCCTCCTTGTATAGCATTTTTATTACTTAATGTAGTTTCAATCCATAGTCCTTCTACGGCAGTTGGTCTCATCCTGCCATCCTGAAGGTTAATAAATGGTGTATTTATTAATTGGCGACCGAAAATGATTTTACTATTTGATTTTGTGTATTTAATAAACAATTCTTCCACTCGGTTTATTTCATTCAGATTTTGAGGATTGGTCACATCAAAGAGTCCAATTTCATATCTGTTTGACTGCCCTGATTTCGCATCCTTTTTGCTTAAATCAGAAGATCCGGCATTAAAAATATAAAAACCGCTTAAACCCATATTTAACCCATGAAAATTGCCAGATTCAAATCTCAGCCCTCCACCAATCGCATTTGCTTGATAATCAGAAAGATCGCCCTTATTTCTGATTGAAGAATGGTAATATCTGAAATGTCCGTTAATTTTGCCTGCTTTGAAAACTGATAGCAAACTGGTTGTATCTTCAGGTCTATTTGAATCATTCCCCCATATTTTAGGTTTTTCCTCTATATTCTGATGTTGAGCAAAAGATATATTTGCAAAAAAACAAATAAGTAGGACAAGGGATAATTTCTTCATATTTGAAAATTCTGACAATTAGGAAAGTTGAAAATAGGATTGGTTCCAGACATTCATATTGTCCTGTTTGAAAATATACATGGATGAACAGGATAAGAAAAAGTGCTAAGTAAAAGTTGTTATATTCCGGCGTTCGAATTTTATAATATTTTATTGAAACAAATTGTGTGGTTTATTTCTATTCAACACCGTATTCTAGCAAAATATGAATTTCATTGTTTACTTCAATTCCTTATGAATTCGTCTTTATTTGATTGAAATTGATCATATCCAAACAATTAACACTAATTAATAAAAATGATAATCCACCCCATGAACCTGAGTCAGTAAGGTTTCTGGTGCATCTAGCGCAATTGCAGATCGTTTTGGAATAGGAGTAACCGGAGAATTCGCTTTTAAGTACCCTTTCATGTTTTCGTGTAGAGTATATTCTAAGTTCCTGGCTTCCATCACATTTTTTATCCTGCAAATCATATTGTCAGGATCGCCATCTCTCTCACACGCCGCAATAGAATAAATCATTTCATCATTTAGCGGTAAATCACCAATGAATATAGATTCAATTCTTTTCCCTTCTTCTCCAAAGGCAAAAAATTTGACTTTCATACCATTAAATTTTGTCACCCATCCGCCAAACCTCTTAGATGCATCTTTTGCAAATACATTATTAAGCTCTCTTTCCAACCAGTTTCTGAGTTGAAGCCCGGTGATTTTTCCAACTCTGATATAACTATCTACAGGCAACATATCAAAAATATATCCATTTGTAATAGGTATATTACCCGAATCATCAGGAGATGTTTTGGGTGGACAAAATCTGAATCCATTCGATAAGACTATGTCAATCTCGGGCATGCGCCATCTCAATGCATCCAACACCATGGTATCAATAGGATTTTCAATCACGAAATATCTGTAAAGTGGAATCGTGCTATACCCGACGATAGAATTGATATCATCAAGAAAAGGATCTTCAATATTTGAAATGAGCGTTTTGATATCTTTATCTTCTTTGTACCTGTCGGAACTAATTTCATCAAGATAGTAGCTATCTTTTACTATTTTACCACTCTTGACATCCAATTCCAGACGTCCACAAAAGGAGCCGAATGCTCCGGGTTCTACAACTTTTGCATATTTGCATATGATGGGATTTCTTACCCTTTCATGTGTGTCTCCTCCTAAAATATAATCCACTCCCTCTGCTACTTCCTGATTAGCAAGATATATCTGCTGAGAAAGTCCCATGTGAGCAATGACTATTACATAATGGCACATTTCCTGATTGCGCAGTACGTCAACAAAATGTGCTATATTCTCGTCAGGTTTTGTATAAAGGATACCTTTACTATAATTGGGAGACTGCCTTATTGGTACCAGATGATCCGTATATCCAAGAAATCCTACCTTAACTCCATTTATGTTCCAAACATAATATGGGGGAAAGATATGTTCTCCCTTTTTGCCTTCTCCCAGATCATGGTACATATTAGCACAAACCTTTGGAGCGTACAAACCACCCAACAACTTTTGCATTTCTTTTTTTCCATAAATTACTTCCCAATTACCTGGCAGATACAAATCGTAGTTTAGGCATTTAAAATTGGGGACAATGCTTTCCCTGTGGTTTTTATAGACAATTCACTCCCTTGAAACATGTCGCCGGTGTCCATTAGAAACACATGCTCGTTGATTTTTCTCTGCTTTTTAACATAAGTGGCAAACCGACTATAACCTCCTGTCAGCCTGAAAACAATTTCTTCATTTTCCCAAAACAATTCATCATGCTCATGAATCTGACAATGAACATCTGTGGTCTGTAATATAGTGAGTTTGAAATCAGAATTTGAATTTGAGACATTAAGATCATTTTTTAAATCACTTTTTTTCCCAAGTAAGTTTGGACTAATTAAACTTGCACCTGCGCTTACCGCTCCCACTTTTTTAATAAAATCTCTCCTATTTTGGCTCATGGCTTGATTTGTAATAATTGATTAATAATATTTATTTTTTCTGAGCCTCCGCTATCGGCTTGAAAGGCCCATATTTATGTTGGTTTTCACTAAAAGTATCAATATAAGGTGCAAATGGATGGTCAACTGGCTTTTTAGAAATATCAGGCCAATCTTCAGGTGTATCTTTATGAGGTCTGGATCGGCTGTTGACATAAGCGGCCAGATCCCATGCTTCTGCGTCGCTAAGTTGCGGAGACTCAAAAGTAGCCCCAAAAGGCATGTTATATTTTATATATTTAGCAAAATTTGAGACTCGGTATAACCCTGCAGCATCATTATAGGAGTGTGCTCCCCAAAGTGGTGGATATGTATACTGTAAACCATCACCTGCTATAACACCTTCTCCATTTGCCATATGACATGAGGCACATTTGGCAGTATATATTTTTTTTCCAGTTTGAGGGTCGGCTGCTCTCTCCAGAAATGGTAATCCTTTCAATCCAGACCCTTTAACAATTGTCCCTTTGATTACATTAGTTCCCAAAAAAAGCATATATGCTTTGATTGCCTGCATCTCCGCACTAGTTGTGTCTAAACCTGTGCCATTTAAACTTCTTTCAAAACAATCATTGACTCGCTTATAAATATTTTCTTCCTTGCCACTGCGGGCTCTAAGCTTTGGAAAAGTGGAAGCAACTGACCCATAATTATTCCCATATATTTTTGTGCCTCCGTCAAGATGACAATTCTGGCAATTCATACCGTTGGAGATTTGAACTACTGACCCTTTGGGACCAAGATATTTGGAAGTATTTTGAATAAGTTCCTTTCCATATAGAATTTGATTTTCAAGACCTGAGCCTTTTATTGAAATTAGTTCAGGTGCCTGCCAATAGTTTTGAGTTGCACTTGAAAATAATGGATCAATCAGCTTTTTTTTGTTTTCGGAATTAAAATTTTCAGGCCATGGCAGTAATGCATCTGATGTTTTAAATATCTGATAAACAATAAAAAGCAAAGCAAAAACAACAATAATAACTAGGTATATCAATGAATTGATATTGAGTATATTGTATTCCGAAGACTGTATATGATTATTTTTCATGGTTCAGAAGTGTACCCGCATTTTTGTGGTATTCCTAAAGAATGCTAAAAATTTTGGTTTGTCAATCAATGAGGCAATTTTTCGCGTAGTAAGCCATAAATCCATGTGCCTAAAACTGCACTAAATAAGGTTACTATGATGACAGATGCTCCTGTACCTATTTGGGCATATAGTGGTCCCGGACAGGCCCCGGTAATTGCCCAGCCAATTCCAAATAATAAGCCACCAATTACCACACCTTTATTATAGGGTTTGGGATGAATAATAATTTCTTCACCATAGATGGTTTTTATGTTAAATAAACGAATCAACCATACCGATAAAGCTCCTACAATTACTGCACTGCCTATAATTCCATACATATGAAATGACTGTAGTCTGAACATTTCCTGTATTCTAAACCATGAAATAATTTCTGCTTTGACAAAAACAATCCCGAATATGATCCCTACCAGTAAATATTTTACGTTGTAATACCATTTGTGTTCTAATTTACTTTCATTGACACACATGCTGTCCAACTCACGCATCTTCAGATCATTGTCATATTCAGGCTGAAATTCGTCCACTTCAATATTATTTATATCGTTATTCATAACCTTGCGAATTTAAAATGAAAGAATAAAAGGCAATATTACATTTGCCGCCAAGAAGCCACCTGCCATAAAACAAATTGTGGCTATTAGAGAAGTTAAACTCAAAGCAGATAGCCCCATAATACTATGCCCGCTGGTACATCCACCTGCGTACCTTGTCCCAAACCCAATGAGAAAACCACCAAAAACTATCATGAACAAACCTTTAAAGCTCAAGAGATTTTCCCAACTTACTATATCTGAAGGTATCAGAGCGTTGCTAAAATCTGTAATACCATATCCGGCCAATTCAGTCTTCAGTGTCTCATTTACAATGATTTCATTAGGATTTTGCAAACAAATCACAGCTAAATACCCGCCAATAAGAATACCTGCCACAAAGACCAGATTCCAGATTTCTTTTTTCCAATCATACTTAAAGTATGGGATATTAGCTGGTAAACACGCTGCGCAAACATGTCGCATGGATGACGAAATCCCAAAAGTTTTATTTCCCAATAATAACAAAGCGGGTACAGTGAGACCAATTAATGGTCCTGCTATGTACCAAGGCCAGGGTTTAGATAAAATTTCGATCATATCTTGCTAGTTTAAATTTAATGAATTGACAATCAAAAATATATTTATCCGGTATATTTTGCTACATTTTCCCATGGGCCAGCATCGATGATATTACTGATGCCGCGAGATTCCAATAGAATTTTTGCTTGATTACTTCTGTTTCCACTTCTGCAAAATACAATAATATCCTTTTCCCTTTAAATTTTTGAATATTTGAAGCCAATTGCTGTATGAGAATGTTCACAGAGCCCCTAGGGTGACCATAGGCATACTCTGCGACCGTTCGGACATCTACTAAATAAGGTTTTCTGGTCATCACCTCGGACAAATCCACAGGTGGTGCACTTCTGAATAATGATTTTAAGAAATTTAACATTGTATTTTCAAAAATTATAATAAATAAATGAGTATCTAAGCTTAAAAAATAGATATGTGAGAATTATAAAAAGCATAATTAATGCGGTAATTTGTCCTTAATCAATCCATAAAGATATGTGCCGACTATGGCAAAGAAAAAAACGATAGCCATGGCAAAATACCCATATCCTATGTTAACAACCATTGGTCCTGGGCAAGCTCCGCTTAGTGCCCAACCCATACCGAATATGGTTCCTCCGACTAAATACCGAATGACTGACTTGTCTTTGGGATAAAATGCAATTGGGTTCCCAGAATAGTCCCTGATATGATACTTTTTTATGAGCCACACTCCAAGGGCACCCATGACAACAGCCACACCAATAATGCCATACATATGAAAGGCCTGAAATCTGAACATCTCCTGAATCCGATACCATGAAATGGCTTCTGATTTTGCCATCACAATTCCAAAAACTATCCCGGTTATTAAAAATTTTATTAATTTCATTATTCAATTTAGCCTACTTAGTTAAAAAATAAAAGGTAATAAAATGTGAGTCATTATTAGTCCGCCAGCAAAAAAACCAACTACTGCTATAAGTGACGGGATCTGAAGGTCAGAAAGACCACTGATAGCGTGACCTGATGTACATCCTCCCGCATAACGGCTTCCGAATCCAACCATCAATCCCCCAATTGAAAGTATTAAAAAGCCTTTTAAACTAAAAACTGCATCAAACCCAAATAATTCTGATGGCTGCAAAGATTCCGGTGCTGCAATTCCCAATTCCATTAGATCCGATATGGTTTCTTTTGAAATACGGACTGGCTCATCATTCCTTAAAACAGTAGCTGAAATGGTCCCTCCCAAAATTGCACCAACTAAAAAAACCAGATTCCATATTTGACCTTTCCAATTAAAGTCAAAAAATTTAGCAGTTTTCCCTGCTCCGACTGCAGCACATATTGTTCTAAGATTTGAAGAAAAGCCAAAAGACTTTCCAAAATACAATAATAAAAACATGATAACAGATATCAGAAATCCTGAAAACCACCATGACCAGCTTTGGGTAATAAATTCATGCATATTTAAGGTTTTTAAGTAAGGTGAAAAGATATGAGTGGTTTAAATAGATGCTTTACCAAACTCTCAGCTCCACTATGGTGAAAAAGCCCCCCAAGTCCATGTGTTCCTACGAAAACAATATCAGCATCCTGCTCAGATAATAATTTCTGGACTCCTTGATCAACATCTGAACTATAAACTATATGATTAAAATGTTTTGAGAAACCATTTTCTTTCGCATATGCATCCATAATATTCAATATATTCACTTCATCGATGGCTTCATTCTCTTTCGCTACGTACAATTGGTGATAATTCGCATCAAAATATTTGGCAAACTTATTCATAAGAAGAATGTGCATGGTGCCTGCCTCCTTAAAATCATGTACATATAAGATATCCTTTATAACCAAATCAGATCTATCGCACATCAAAGACAAAAGGGGTATATGAGATTTTCTAGCTATTATTTGCGCCTGTGAAGCACTTATTTTTTCTTTCAGACCCCATGAACCTTTGGTGCCCATAATAATAAGTTCAAATTGATTAGACTCTGCAAACTGAATGATAGCATCCGTAACTTTCCCAAATAATAAATGGACCGAAATATGGTCACCATAAGCTGTTTTGAGATTATTTAACTTTCGTTCGATGATTTCTTTCTGCGTTTGCAGGAACTCCTTATCAATTTCTCCGCATGTCTCTATATTCCCCCCAGAATCCAAAGTCACGGTGTCCGGAACATCCAACACATGTAAAAAATGTATGTCCACTGAAAGATTTTCTTCCAGTTTCCGTACCATGAGATAGGAATAGTCTGCTTGAACTGAAAAATCTGTCGGAATCAAAATTTTCAAAATACTGTCATCTTTTAGGGCTGGGTTATGCGGAATGGCTTCCACTTCCTTTACTAATTCTTCTTTTAGAAAACCTGAAGCATTAGCCAAAGTTTGCATGGATGCCAATGAACCTGCATCTAATACATTCGATATTCCCTGATCATTCAATATTTTTTTGACATGTGCACTGCGATTTCCACTTCTGCAGTACACAACTATTTGATGATAAGATTTGATTCGATCTAAGTTTGACAAAATTTGCTCAAGAGGTATGTTTTCAGCACTAACAATATGACCCGATTCATATTCGCTTACTCCGTACGTCAATGATCATGGCGTTTTTCTCGATAACAGTATCCTGTACATCTGTGCCAAATAATTTTTCAATATTGAACTCATAATTCTATTATTTAATTATCTAAAACAAGATAGATTAATTTAAGATTATTTCCTGTTCATTAGCGATCCATTCATTCATACCTGGGGAATAATTGAAAATATTTGTAAAACCTTCTTTTGCAAGTAATGAATATGCTATCGAAGATCGATCCCCGCTCTGACAATGAATAACGACTCTTTCCAGTTTGTTTATTCTATCTATATTATTAAGTATAGTACCTACAAAAATATTATCAGCATTTTTTATGTGTCCACTCTTGTATTCTGAAATACCTCTGAGATCAATTATCTGACAGTCATTTTTGTCAACACATTTTTTGATGTCTTCAAAATCTATCAGGTTCATTTGGTTAAGTTTTGCTCCAAGTGATGTATATGTTTCAGTCGATGGAATATAACCCATTACATTATCCAGACCGATGCGCATCAGTTTTCGGGTTATATCATCCAATTGTGATTCTTCGGCAAGTAAAATAAATGGTTCTTCATAGTTTAAAAACCATCCTACCCAGGTTGAGAAAGAATTATTCGCTTGAATATTGATACTTCCAGGTATAAACCCATTAGCAAAATCGTTTTTATTTCTTGTATCAATCAGTTTTATCCCCTTGTCCATTGCAGACTTCAAATCCTCTCCTGTTAATAATTTCAATTTTGGAACAGACGTCAATAAAGGTCTTGCGACTTTATTAAGCTTTTTCATCATAGCAAAATACTTAGGAGGCTCAGGCTGATCCGCTAAAAGGTAATCCACAAAACCATTTTGATCTTGCTTGTACTGCAAAGCCCAGTTTCTGATTTTCTCATAGCCAACTGTCGTGCTTGGAACTGCACCTAAAGCTTTACCACATGCAGATCCGGCACCATGCCCTGGCCATACCTGCAGATAGTCGGGTAATAAACTAAATTTCTGAACTGAATCAAACATTTGGCGTGCGCCTGCATCCTGAGTACCTTTAATCCCAGCCGCTTTTTCCAGCAAATCAGGTCTCCCCACATCTCCGACAAAAACAAAATCGCCAGTGAATAACATAACTGGTTCCTTACTTGCCGGCTTATCAGTAAGCAGAAAGCTGACACTCTCAGGAGTATGCCCTGGTGTGTGAATAACTTCAAAAATTAGATTGCCTAAGGCTATTTTATCTCCATCCCTGATACCTTTGTGGGGAAATTCATATTGCCAATCTGAGCCGCCTTCGTCTGATAAAAACATTTCGGCTCCTGTCAAAGCTGCAAGTTCCCTTGATCCGGAAAGAAAATCTGCGTGGATGTGTGTCTCAAAAATATGCGTGATCTGCATATTGTTTTGTTTTGCAATCTCGATATAAGTGTCAACGTCTCTTTTGGGATCAATAACAGCTGCAACGCTTGATTTCTGACAACCTATAAAATAACTGGCCTGTGCCAAACTCTTATCATAAATGTGTTGAAATAACATAGAATTGAAATATTAGTATGTAAATTTATTAAAAATTATAAAAATTGGCTATCTGCTGTAAATACAAATATCATAAAAATGTGATAAAACTCAGTATATTATTGAAATTCAGGAAAATACAGTTTCCTTAAGTATTATATAAATACCCATAGCTAAGACAAACCATCCAAAAATGGGTTTTAACTTAGCACCATCAATCTTTTTTGAAAGGTAAATGCCAACAAAAATTCCTACCCCCGCAAATAAAGAAATTTTACTTATAAGTAGCCAGTCAATAAAGGTCTCACCACTTTCACCAAAAAATCCAATTAAAGATTTAGCTGCAATTATTACTAATGATGTTCCTACTGCTTCTTTCATTGGAAGTTTTGAAAACAACACTAAGGCGGGAATAATAAGAAATCCTCCCCCGGCACCAACCAATCCGGTTATTAGCCCCACAACCAATCCTTCAATCAATATTACTGGATAATTAAATTTCTGAGGACCAGAAGTTTCACTTTCCTTTATTTCGGATTTTTTAATCATACTATAGGCTGAAAATACCATAAGTAAGGCAAACATAAGTAGTAGTAATATACTCTTAGTAACTACAAAGTCACCCACTTGAAATACTTGTTTAGGTATCGCAGGAACTATATAAGCTCTGGTAAGAAATACTGCAATAATGGATGGTATTCCAAAAACTATAGCTGTGCGTACATTGACCAAATCTTTTCTAAAATACTGCACACTACCTAATGCCGCCGTAAAGCCCACTATGAATAAAGAATATGACGTAGCTGCAACCGCATCCACCAAAAAAAGATAGACTAAAACCGGCACAGTCAATATACTTCCTCCACTGCCGATCAGGCCTAATGACACACCAATTAAAACAGAAGCGAGGTAACCAAATAATTCCTGCATGATGACTTTTTATGATTTAAGTCACAAAGGTAATATGATCTTAGTCATATCAATGTAACAAATGTTACAACCTATTGAGAAGGAGAAATAAAGATTGGGTAATTTCGTTCTTTCTTGTTTGAAAATCACCTGAGATTAAAGTGAATTTTTTTGAATGCTCACAAAGCATCTTTTCATAAATGTTGAAAAGTCTGCTCCTGTCATGTTCATTTTCTCTCAAGGAGTCCTGCTCCCACGGTATATCAGGACTGCATAAATAATACATATCAACTCTTGAATTGACCCATTTGCTATACAAGTCAACATCATAATGTCCAAACTTTTCACTCTGCCAAATCAAAATAGTCAGTAAATCTGTATCACACACTACTAAATCAGAAATTTTTTCTGCTGTTCTCTCTTCCCACATTTGAAGCAAAGCAATCTCACGAACTGAATTTTCATTATACCCATTTGTTTGCAAAAGCAAATAATCCCGAGCGAGTTCATGGACAAGACGCATACCATATGACATTGCTATCCAGGATGCTAATGTAGTTTTACCGGATGACTCTGGTCCTGTTAAGACTATTTTCAATCTTTTATTCTTTATTTTGATCTATACCTTCTATTAATTCATTAGCCTCTGCAATTTTTGAATCACTTTCAGCCCTGTTTATTTTGGATAACCTGAATGCTTCTTCCATTAATTTCTTATATTGAATCATTAAGATTTCATTCTTACTTTTCTTTTTAAAAAGTCCAAACATATATTTATTTTTTCTACAGAACAAGTATCTCTGATTTTGGTTTTAAGTATATGAAGTTTGGGTTTGCAGCTAAGATTTTTGTGAAGGTTACAAACTCAACGGGACTTGACACAGATAAACATACAAACACTGTCGCAACTGTGAGGTGAATCTGAGTTTTTGATAAAATTCAAACATACCATTAGGGTCAACTATTTTAAGAAGAATATTATAACATATGGGGGCCAGCAACTAAATTCAGGCTGTTCCTCCATCGAATAGAAATATATTTTTTAGATTTGCATTTCAATTATAAACTTAATAATGAAGAAAGTACGGTTAGATATCATGGCTTTGTCTCATAGTGTGACACAATCTCACAATTATGCCGTGGTGTTGGGTGAGGAAAAGGGAAAAAGAAGGTTACCGATAGTTATTGGTGGGTTTGAGGCACAAGCTATTGCTGTGGCGCTTGAAAATATGACTCCGAACAGACCTCTGACCCATGATCTATTTAAAAATACATTGGATGCGTATGAAATTGAACTAAAAGAAGTTCTTATTAATAATTTACTTGATGGAATATTTTATGCACAGCTCATATGTGTTCAGGATGGCAACGTCATGCAGATAGATGCCAGAACTTCTGACGCAATAGCTATGGCAGTCAGATACGGATGTCCCATTTATACTTTTGAATTTATAATGGAAAGTGCCGGAGTAATCCTGGATGATGAAGAAAAACAACAAAAACACCTATCCTCGCAAAGTCAACGTCTATTGAAGATATGAACACGGCAAGTTTGGAGAAACTACTTGAAGAAGCCCTTCAAAAAGAAGATTATGAAAAAGCGGCTCAAATCAGAGATATCATCAGTAGTAAAAAAAGTCAGGATTCCTGATTTTACTATTTAGAATTTATCTCAGACTATTCAATAATAATATGACCAAACTTAGCGTAAATATAAACAAAATAGCCCTTATTAGAAATTCCAGAGGAGCTAATTATCCTGATTTGGTCAAAACTGCTTTAGATTGTGAAGAATTCGGTGCTGAAGGTATTACCGTCCACCCCAGACCAGACCAAAGACACGTCAAATTTAGTGATATACCTTTATTGAAATCTGTTGTTACTACAGAATTTAACATAGAAGGCTATCCTTCTGTGGAATTTATTGATTTAGTGCTGAAAAATAAGCCCGCACCAATGTACTTTGGTACCGGATTTGCCAGGAGCCCTTACTTCTGACAATGGTTGGGACGTTATAAAAAATAAGACATTTCTTACTGAAATAATCTCCAAACTTCATGATGCAGGTATCAGAGTAAGCCTGTTTATTGACCCAATATCTGAACAATTATACGCCGCTAAAAAAAATACAGGCAGATCGGATAGAGTTTTATACCGCCCGTATGCCCATGATTTTACTGAAGATAAGGATGAAGCCATTTTACCCTTTGCACAAGCAGCAGCAATATGTAATTCAATCAATCTGGGAATAAATGCAGGGCATGATCTGAATCTCGAAAATTTAAACTTCTTTAAGTCCCATATTCCCAATTTGCTCGAAGTTTCGATCGGCCATGCACTCGTTTGCGATGCCATGTATTTGGGATTAAAAAACACCATCCAGTTATATCTCCGGGAATTATATTAGCCGTTATTTCTTATTTTTCAGATACAGTACGGAATATATTATATGTATTTAGTGGTGGTACTTAGTCTTGTTGACTATTATCTAATATCGTAATTGTTTGTGTATGATTAATTTCAATCCAAAAATAAGGTGATTAGGTAATAATGAATCTAAAAAAATATATATTTGAGCAGATTTACATCAATTTATTAAAACCAGATATTTTATAAATTGAATGACTTGATGTTTCACTGCACTTTAAAAATATTTATTATAATGAAATATAAAATTTATTTCCTTCTGGCTTTTGTTTATTTTTTGAATTCAGCGTTTCTATCTTCACAAAAGAGCATGTTGCAAAGCGGTCCGATGTTGGGACCAGTAACATTAAGGGACGCTACCTTATGGCTCCAGACAAAATCAGCGGCCAACATATTTTTTACCTACAAAGAAAAAGGTAGCCAAGGCACCGGAAACAAATCTATGGTTGTTAAAACTATGCCTGAAAAAGGATTTACTGCCGCTGTACATTTACCAAATTTGAAAACCGGTACAAAATATGAATATAGCGTATTCATTAATAATCAACCTGTCACATTTAGTTATCCTCTTGAGTTCAGTACACAGGAACATTGGCAATACAGGAAAAACCCTCCTGATTTTTCCTTTGTGGCAGCTTCATGTTTCTATGTAAATGATTCTTTATATGATAGGCCCGGAACCCCGTATGGAGGTGAGTACGAAATACTTGATCATATGCGAAATGCCAAGCCGGACTTAATGGTTTGGCTTGGGGACAACATTTATTTGAGGGAAGGTGATTTTGAAAGCAGGTCAGGTATTTACTACCGAAATACACAAACTCGTTCATTTCCGGGCTTACAATCTTTGTTGGCACTTGCTCCGAATTATGCAACCTGGGATGACCATGATTATGGCCCGAATGATTCTGACTGGACTTATCCACTCAAGTACCATTCTTTGGATGCATTTAAGGATTTCTGGCCTTCAGAGTCTTATGGGTCGGGTCACACTGATGGTGTTACCAGCAGTTTTATGTGGAGTGATTGTCAGTTTTTTATGCTTGACGATAGGTGGTACAGAACCGTCGATAGGGAAAACGGAACCATATTAGGTGAGCAGCAAAAATATTGGCTCAAAGAATCTCTTCTGAATTCACAGGCAAATTATAAGTTTATCTGTGTCGGGGGCCAGTTTTTAAATGATGCTAAGGTTTATGAAAATTTCTCAAATTATGAATCCGAAAGGGACGAATTAATACAGTTTTTGGATGATAATAATATAAAAGGAGTAGTTTTTATAACCGGAGACAGGCATCATTCTGAGATATGCAAACTTAAAACATCAAAAGGAAATGTATTCTTTGACGTCACAAGTTCAGCTATCACTTCCAGCACCGGACTTCATAATGAGCCTAATACCTTAAGAATACCCGGATCGATGATAGGGGTAAGAAATTTGCTACTTTCAAAATATCCGGAGGAAACTAAAAACAGAAAACTAATGGTTGAATTCAAAATTCAAAAGGTGAAAAGCTGTTTGAATATGGCTTTGAAAAATAGAAATATTATTGTTACTACTTGTATATCGGTTAGAA
The DNA here is from genome assembly GCA_016722285.1 of Saprospiraceae bacterium. Lineage (GTDB taxonomy): Bacteria > Bacteroidota > Bacteroidia > Chitinophagales > Saprospiraceae > OLB9. Next base: position 169,375 of record JADKGI010000006.1, on the reverse strand, counting down.
ATTATTCAGAATATATTTTATTCATATCTTTTATGTGCCTCCTTGGGTCATCACAGGCACAAAATACTATCTGGACCAATCCCGGGAAATCACACAAGAATACAGATGGCCCAGTTTTAGATTCTTTTTCTGTAGATATTTCGAATTGTTCATCTGTAAGTTTCAGCATGGATTACTCTTTTCCTTTAGGTTGGGTTGGCAATGGAAATATGGAATCACCTGACGAATGTATTTTTGGGTGCAATGGCGACCCTAAGAATCCGTCCAATGGCGGATGCAAGGATTGCTGGGATTTTTTATATGCTGAGCTCTCATTGGACGGCTCAGTAGTTTATACTGAACTCATCGGTATTGTTAAAGAAACCCGGAGCTTTGGGGAAATAAAATGGTCAGGGTGCACTAATGGTGCTTCTAGATTGGGTATTAGTATAATAAATCAGAATTGGGGAAGTACAGAAGTAGAATATCTTCGGCAATCTTAAAGTCAATTGCCGGGACGGGACTATCGCTAATATAGCTTCATTGCCCACTTGCGTAAACGAATTATTAGTACTGAAGTCATCACTCAGTATGCCTTTGAATATATCAAAAATTTTATGGGAAGGCCCCGGAACCATTTCCAATCCGACATCATTAAATACCACCGTCGACGGTGCAAAAAATGGAGATACTTACACTTTGAGTGTTACAGATATGCAAGGATGTATCACTTCTAATAGCATATCTGCTGTGATAAGGCCAGTAGTGAATCCCGCTTTTGATGAATTTATAAGTATTTGTAAAGGGCAGGATGTAACATTACCTCTCGTTTCAAAAAATGGAATATCCGGTTTTTGGTCTCCTGCATTTGATGCAAACGTTTCAAAGACCTATACATTTACTCCAGAATCTGATCAATGTGGATCGACTTTTGATCTCAACATTACGATAACTGATGCCGGACCTGATACATCCATTTATATATGTAAAAGCACGGATACAGCAATAGATCTAAATACACTTCTGGGCAAAAACGTCAATCCAAATGGGATTTGGAATTATTCAGGAGACAGTATAATAAACGCTTCGCAATTTGACATTTCCAGCCTGAACGTTGGTAACCAATATTTCTATTACATTATTAATGATCCTAAATGCAAAAATGATTCATCGCTGATTACTATACATCTGTCAAAAAATCATGCCGGCAACGATTCCAATATTACGCTTTGTTCTTCATCAAGAGACTATGTTAATTTCGATTCTTTGACAGGATTGCGGGATGATACTGGGTATTGGATACAACACACCGATATCGATGTAGATTTAACTAACACCAGTGATGTAGATCTTTCATCTTTAACACCCGGATCATATAGCTTTGAATATATTGCGTCCGATGGAATTTGTGATCCTGATACAGCATTCATACTAATTGAGTTGGTAAAAAATAATGTAGCCGGACCTGATATTTATCTGAATCAATGTATTGGTGCTGCAATAGACATCGGAGCACTTGTTAATGAGCCCTTCAATGGGGGTATTATAGACAACTTTGCCATGATACCTGATATTAATAATAATTTATGGAATACTTCAGAAAGCGAAGATGGATCATTTTTTATAAATTATATTTTCAAAAATGCACTTCCATGTCCCAGCGATACTGCGGTGATAAATATTGTACTTCAGAAAAAATCATTTGCAGGGTATGACACTCTGATTCATTTTACATGCGAAAAAATTAGTGTTTCGCTTTGGGATTATCTTAACCCCAATGCTGATATGGATGGAATTTTCTATTTAGACAATTTGCCAATTCAGGATGGAAAATATGTCATAGAAAATACCCCGAATTTGACTTTTAAATACATTGTCGGAGAAGGCCATGTTTGCTTGCCTGATACTTCTGAAATTACCTTTACTAAAAATGCAAAACCTCTACTTAATATATCTGCAGAGCCAAAAATATGTACAGGTGAATGCGATAAAATAATAATAAACAGCAATGCTGGCAACGGGTCAAAAATATATGTTACCATACTGGGGAATTTTGGACAACAATACAAAAGCGTTTTCACTCTATCTGATACGATAAATCAATCCTTTGAAGTCTGTGCGAAAGAAACCGGTCCGTATGATTTCAATAATATTGAAGCAGGAAACATTTACACCATTTTTATTGATAGCCCTAATGGAATCAGCGAATGAATGCATATATAAATATACTGATTCAATAACTGTTCTGGCGATATCGTTACCTAAAAGGCAAATTGATCCGTGGCTTTGTACCGGTCAGTCATTGAAAATAGAAAATGATACTTATGATTCAAATCACCTATCCGGAAGTACTATAAAAAATTCTGAAAATCCCGAAACATGCGATAGTTTAATCTTGGTAACTCTTCATTTTTATGATATTACTCAACCAACCCAAATCAACATTCCGACATGTGATAAAAATTTCAGCTTTAACATAGGTAATACAACATTCGATAAGTCCAACCCGAAAGGTGATGTAATGCTTACAAATGTAAATGGATGCGACAGTATTGTTTCGGTTAATCTGACATTTAATTCGCCTTCAGTATATGAATTCCAAGCTGAATTTTGTAATCCTGATTCCGTATTTATCATTGCGGGTAAGACTTTTGACCGATTAAATCCTTCAGGAAATGTAATCTTATCCGGGGCTAATTTCCTTGGATGTGATAGTATTATAACTGTATCTATAAAATTTATTTCGCCTGAAATTAGAATAATTAATCAGGATATATGTGATGAATATTTTCAATTTTCGGTAGGGAATAAAATTTTTAACAAAAACAATCCAAAAGGAATTGTAGTCCTCACCAAAGGTTCAGCCAATGGTTGTGATAGCATTATAGACATAAACCTTAATTATCTGAATAAATCTGATTCAAATGTCAAATTCAGTACTTGTAATGATTTATTTAATTATAAAATTGAAAACACGATATTTGATAAATCAAATCCAAAAGGTAAAATAATCCTCACTGGAAAGTCAATAAATGGTTGCGATAGTATAATAAATGTTGAGTTGCTATTTTCTGATTTTTCTTTTGATGAAAAGATTATTTCGGATTGCCAAAATTCCGACGCTGTCATCTATATTACCAATGCTTCGCACAATGGTCCTTTTGATATCTATATTGATGGATATAAACAGGATTCGCTCCTGAATTTGCCATACAATACCCTCCTTAACGTGGGACTTCATAAAATTCAACTCATGAATTCTGCAGGATGTTATAAAACTGTTTCGGTCCAGGTCCCAGAAATTAACAAGCCAAAAGTAGATATAACTAAAAATTATACATCTGATGGGAAAACACAAATTTTGGTTGTAGCCTCAGCCTCCATAATTGATATTTACAATTTGAATTGGAAACCATCACTGTATCTGACTTGTGATAATTGTTTTGATCCGATCGCTGATCCTCCCGAAACTACGATCTTTAATTTGACCTATCTTTATGGGATAGACTGTATTGGTGAAACAAATGTTGAAGTAGAAAAAATTAACACTGAAATCATCATTCCCAACATTTTCAGTCCTGATAATGATGGAATAAATGATATATTTTATGTTCAGCTACCTAAAAGTATTCACGGCAAAATAAAATCTATGTCAATATATGACAGATGGGGTAATACTGTTTTTTCAATTCATAATGTGCCGGCAAACGACACTCAGTATGGATGGAATGGATATTTTGATGGTATATCCATTCAACCAGGTGTTTTTATTTACTATCTTGAGCTGGAAGTACCCGGCAAGGAATTTCCAGAAAAATATACAGGAACCGTCACATTGATAAGATAACTATGCTGAAGATAGCCTGGTCTCCGATTTACAGATATGATTTGCCTGAAGGCCATCGATTTCCTATGTCAAAATATGACCTCCTACCCGAACAATTAGTATATGAAGGTACCGCAGAAAACGAAAATTTCTTCAACCCAGGCATTCTGACAGATGAAATGATACTGTTGACACACACTGAATCTTATTTAACGAAATTAAATGGCCTCACATTAAACCAAAAAGAAATTCGAAATATAGGATTTCCTATGTCAGAACAGCTGATAACCAGAGGAAAACATATTTCAAATGGAACATGGATGTGCGCCCAATTTGCAATGGAATATGGCATTTCGATGAATATCGCAGGAGGAACCCATCACGCATATGCTGACAAAGGTGAAGGCTTTTGTATTTTCAATGATATAGCTATTTCAAGCAATTTACTAATTGCAAACCATCTCTGTAACAATATTATGATAATTGATCTGGACGTGCATCAGGGAAATGGGACAGCAAAAATATTTGAGCATGATCCAAAAGTATTTACTTTTTCAATGCATGGTGAGAGAAACTATCCATCAAGAAAAGAAAATTCCAGTCTGGATATCGGCCTGCCCGATGGCACCGACGATAATCAATATATAAAAACACTAGGAAATATCCTACCCAGGTTAATAGAAGAAAACAAACCAGATTTCATCTTCTATCTGGCAGGTGTGGATGTTTTGGCTACAGATAAGTTAGGCAGGCTTGGACTATCTAAACGGGGAGCCATGGAAAGGGATAAATTGGTTGTCAAAATTGCTAAAGAGAACAAAATCCCAACAGCTATATCTATGGGGGGAGGATATTCTCCAAAATTATCAGATATTATTGATGCCCATGCCAATACATTTCGGGTAGTACAGGAAGTATTTTTTTAATTGTACTTTATAAAAATCCTAATTTTGGCAGTAAAATAAAGAATATTTCATGGTCCAAAACTTACAATAAGTATAACTAAAAAACTAAATTAATTGAAAATCAACGATTAATATAAAATAAAATAATTTTATATATAGTTAATTAAATATATACAACACTTATTTACAGAATATTATACATTATAAATAAAATATATAATAATTTTTTAAAAAATAACACATTATATATACATAATATTAATAATATGTTATATCTTTGCATTGTGTAAGTTTTGGTTATTAAATTGTAAAATTCGTAGTTGCTCGTGAAAAGTCACGAGCACTTTTTTTTCCTAAATGCGACAAAACTACCCAAATATTGTAATTCAGAGCCAGCAAATAAAGTATTCAATACATATTGTCATATTAAAACATGTAAAAATATTTGGCATGGTATTTGAAATATAAAGAGTATATGAGTTTTGGTTATTAAATTGAGTAATGCCCGTGTTTTTCGTCTTACACGGGCTTTTTTTATTTTAGCCCTTATCTAAGTTATTGTCTGCTCAGCCTAACTATAGTTTCATTACTCTCTGACGAAACTTCGTCTCCTTTCCAACGATATCAATAAAATACATTCCTCTTGGCCAGGTGCTGATGTCTATCTGTGAGTCCTGTGACACATCTGCCTGATATATGATTCTGCCAGTGATATCAAAGGCAAGAATTCGTACCTGATATGTAAAGTTGCCCAATTGAATAAACACCTTATCCTGACTGCTATATACCGGCATATGTTTTGATATCAGGTCATTTGTTGCGGGAGGACATGGTTTACCATTCAATATTATTTCCAGAAAACAGATCTTGTTTTGTGTATCTTCAATGTTTAAATTTACTTCAGTATTTGTATCAATTCCATGAATAATAATGGGCAAATCTGAATATCTGTACGTCCCGATAATCCTGTTATTTATTTTTATGTCAAAAAGCTCATTTGTTCCTTTGTATTTAAAATCGAGTTTTAAGTCATATTTACCATCAATACAGGGCAGGTATGAAATTACAGGTTCACTTAACTTACATGCCCGGCAACAGATTATATCAGCTAATTCAAAATGAGCCTGGCACAAGCTATCCTGAACACTAAATAATGAAAAGGTATATGGGGTTATACAATCTCCGATCAGAGGAAATATCTTATATAAACTGTCTCCATATGTGACGGTGTCTGCGGTTAGCCCATTTATTTTTAACTGAAACAACGGGGAGACAGCATTTTTAGCTATGAATTCTAATTTACTGGTAAATTTGCCTTCATTGTTACATTCTCCCGGCACAACATTAAATTCTGAAATGCTGCAGACTGGAGGCGGATGACATAAAATTGTATAAGGAATTTCTATTGCGCAATGATCAGAATAAGTATCACTAATTCTAATCGAAACATCTTGTTGTGAATAATTTAGATTTGTAATGCTAACGGGCAAATCAGAATAACTGTAATTGCTTACCTTAATATCATTTACTGTCAAAGCAAATGAATCTGATACCCCAACGTGATTAAAATTGATACCAACAGACTGTAGGTTGTTATTGACACATTGTTCACTAATAGCAACATCTGATATTTTACATTTTTGAGTGCAGCACTCTTTAAAACTAACTAAAGTATCAAGCCTGCAATCGCTGATGTCCCTGTCAGAAATCGTAAAACTATATTGGTTCAGGCAATCAATTTTAGGTAATTTTATTAAATAATCTTTATTTCCATATTGATATTGACCTTTATTCTCACTATTTACAAATATGCTAAACCCGTTTACTCCCGGATTTATTGATAAAAATGTCAGACTAACTAAAGCATGATTGCTATCGCAAATTTCAGGACGTACTTCAAGTTTTTCAAGATTACAATTAAAATTACAGCCATTCACGGTGCCCTGTTCAAATGAACTGAAACAAAATGGGTCACCATTATCTATGACCAGAAATTCATATTCCATATCATTGCTGAATGGCAGATCCTTGATGATAATAGGCAAGTCCTTATAAGCAAATGTACCATAATTGGTTAAATTACGCCAACTCTGAAGCTATCAGAAGTTCCGTGGTAGTCTAGGTTGATTTTAACACTGAACTCTTCAGACTTATCATTACAGTTTATTATTTGTCCTCTCAAGTTCGCAATTGTACAAATGCATGGGTTTGCCAGCATGACGGTATCACAGCAGACTTTCTCATTTACGGCGCATACTGAAATCTGATTGAATGTTTCATTTAAGTTTGATTCTATATTATTCAGGCTGATGGGCAAGTCAGCAACGGGATATGAGCCCAGCTTTTTACTATTATTATATATATCAAATTGTCCGCCAAAAGAAATATTTTCAAAGTTCAGACCCAAACCATATTTACCATTTTCGCAATTAGTGGCAGATATATCGCTTATCCTTATTTTACATAGGTCATCACAACAAAAAGTTCCGATTTTTTTATACAACTGACAGTTTGCAATTAGTGAATCTCTTATTAAAAATTCGTAGTCTGTGATGCAATCAGCCTTCAGTGGTCCAATTTTTATGGGTAATGTAGAATAACTGAAAGTCCCATAATTTATACCGTTGCCGATTACATTAAACCTCTGAAAATTTTCATTTGAATTTAAATCAATGGTGATATAGAACTGCCCTCTTTGATTACAAGGTCCGGCAATTATTTTAAAATCATTTATAATGCATTGACTTGAACATGGGTAATATATGAAGATCAGAAACCATAGCAGTCCAAGTCTTGAAAAATTCATAAATATTAGAAATTGGTGTGCAATTTAAAAGTATTATGTACTTATTGCACCCTATTTGGGGATTTAAATTAAATTTTGCGGAAGTTAGAAAAGTCCTTAATCGCCATCCAGCTATTTTCGATGACTAAATCTGACTCTTTTTAGTCATTTAATGTATATTTGCATTAATATCATTTTTAACTTTAGTTACTACATATTTACATGACAAGATCTTATTTTGGAATCTTGATTATTTTAATCTTTATAGCTCCTTCTCTGCGGGCTGGAATTATCTGTCCGACTTCATTAACTCTATCTTGTTTTGATGATATAAATAATCTTAATCTAACAGGAAGAGCCACTTCAACTGGTAATACATCATCTTTGGTAAGATACGAAGATATAAAATCCTTAAATCGGTGTAACATAGGAACCATAAATCGTTTGTGGTATATTGATACGAATTTGGACGGCATTTTTCAGCCAGGAGTAGAAGAAAACTGTAACCAGGTCATTAATATACAAGGAAATGGGTCACCCATCGAAATATCTTTCCCAAGGGATACATCGTATAATTGCAAAGACGCCATTGGATTCGAAAAACCTACATGGATATCTGGCTCATGTGATGTAATCGGATATAATGTAACTGATTCAAAATTTGAAGTAAGCGGTGATGCTTGTTATAAAATTTTGAGAAAATTCACCGTCATCAATTGGTGCGAATACAATGGGAGTTCTTTTGGTACCGGAGTCTGGACGCATACTCAGATTATTAAAATTGAAGAGAAAAACCCACCTGTCATTGCTGACTGTTCAAACAAACTCATTGGCCTTGGAAGTGATTGTAAAACATCAATAACCTTACATAACGCAGCAACTGATGACAATAACTGCCCATCTCAATTATTAAGTTGGATTGTTGAAATTGATTTATGGGGTGATGGTACCGTTGATTACAAATATGGATTTACAGAACAAGATGAATTCAGGATTGACCCTGTGGCAAATGGTAAGGAGATTACTATCACTCTGCCAATTCGGGTAGGTCCCGGCATTCATAAAGTAAAATGGACGGTGAGAGATCAATGCAGTAATTTCAGTTCATGCCTCAGTTTAATTGAGACTAAAGATACAAGTCCACCTACACCTTATATTATCGATTTTATTACCGCAGCTTTTCAAGCTGATGAAACAGGACTAAGAATACCAGCCAGAATTTTTGATGCAGGATCTTATGACAATTGTACAGCCCAAAAGGACATTAAATTTTCTTATTCTCCTGATATCAGCGATTCTGTTCGGGTTGTTGACTGTACAAATGCAGGGTTTCAGTTTTTTACCATCCACATTTTTGATAAAGCAGGAAATTATGAGAAAATAGATGTTTTTATGCTTGTGTTTGACAATGGGTCTTGTTTTGGCGGGCGCAGTCTAAATGGTTCAGTCACAGAAGCTAACAATTCTCCTCTGAAAGATGTCAATATGATACTCAAGCGGCCAAATGAACAAAAGATAACAACCATTTCTGACAACAGAGGGAGTTTAACTGAAGCAATATTGCCATCTTTGATGATTATATGATCACTTGCGAATATTCAAAAAGGATGGAGGGTAGAGTGGATATTGCAGACCTCAAATTATTACAGGACTACATATTTGGCCTAAAGAAACTTGAAAAATTCCAATGGGTAGCTGCTGATGCAGACGGAGATAAAAAAATAAAAATAAGTGATCTGTCATTAATCAAAAAAAACATTATCAATCCTGATCAAAATTCAGGAAATAAATGGCAATTTATTTATAATTCGGATTCATCATTTAATTCAGTTTCCGACCTGAAAAAACTAAGAGATGAAATTGGGATAAAAGAACTCTCGGGTCAATTAAGATTTAAAGCAATATATCCAGGCGATATCACTGATGCAAATAACAAAATCAGTACTGTACGGTCTAAATTAATAATTGAAGAGAGACCTCACATGTCAGGGTTTTCGTATTATACCATAGCTAAAGTATTAATATCTGGAATTCAGATTAGTATTGAGCTCCCAAAAAATGTTAAAAATATTGAAGTACAATCTGATTATTTTGATATAAGCCCTGGTAATATGTCCATTGATCCGGTCACAAATGTCTTAAGATTTGTAGTGTTGCAAGATATGGATGTGTCTGATGAGTTCCCATTATTTACGATAGTAAGCTCAGCAAATGAAAAATTACCTGGTTTGATTTGGAAAAATGAATCAAAAGTATTACTTGCTGAATATAGAACCCAGACTATCCAATTAGATTACTTTCATCCTACTGAAAAGGAAATAAAATTCACCCCAAATCCAGGCAGTGGATTCTTCAGAATAAACGATGCTGAAGCTCAGATCACTGATATAATTGATATTACAGGAAAAAAAATACCTTTCCATCAAATGAGTGGAAGCGTTGAGATTAATGGACACTCCGGTATTTATTTTATTAAGATTATATCTGATGGACGGAGCCAAATTGCCAAAGTGATTAAAATTTAACTTTTCACTATATCAGTCTCACTTGGTAAAATCGCGTATGATTTTTGTTAATTATTTCACAAACATTATATTTATCGACTAATTGGAAACAACAAGATGTGCTTTTATTTGGTTTAAAGCATATTTTTGTGCTTAAAATAATGATCATACCTAACCAATTACTTTCATAAAGTATTTCTCATTACATTTAAAAAATTTAAACTATTTAATATGCACTTAATAAAGCAATTTAATTTGATTTTGTTTTCTATGATTCTGTTTCTCGCGTGTACTCCCAGCAAAGAGACCGAGATAGCCGGCACTTTGACAGGTGCTGAAAATATGACAATATATCTGGATAATGTAACTCTTACCCAACAGAGCAATATCTTATTGCAAGCGACAATCGGCGCTGATGGAAAATTCAAATTGTCTCTTCCTGATGGATTGAAAAAAGGAATTTACCGGCTCCGAATTGGGGAACAGATAGCTGATATTATTTCTGATGGAAGTGAAAAAACTATTAATATTACCGGAAAACTCGCTGATCTGAATGAATTTGGATACAAACTAACTGGATCTCCCCTTACAGAAAATTATATTCAGACCGTGAGAAGTTATATTGAACAGAAAATGGATGTACCGGCATTAACAACTTATACAGCCAAAACTGCTGAACCATTGGTAGCTTATCAACTTGCAGTACGTCTGTTTACACTTAGACCTGAATTTTTGGATCTTCACAAAGAAGTTTCGGCAAGATTGACTGCTCAGGACCCATCATCAAGTATTGCCAGCGAGTATTCGATGATAATTAGTCAAATAGAACAGCAAGTCACTATGGAAACTGCAGCAGCAAAAATTAAGGTTGGGGAACCTGCACCTGAAATTGCCTTACCTGGTCCTGATGGTAAGATCAGAAAACTTTCCAGTTATAAAGGCAAAGTTGTATTAATTGATTTTTGGGCTTCATGGTGCGGGCCTTGCAGGAAAGAAAACCCACATGTTGTTGAAGTTTACCATAAATATAAGAAAAAAGGCTTTGAAATATTCAGCGTGTCTCTGGATGGAATCGATAGCAGAACAGCCCAAAGATTTACAGACCCGGCACAATTGAAGGAACAGACGGACGCCACCAAAGCCAGATGGATAGGTGCCATAGAACAGGATCAATTAGCCTGGGATGGTCATGTTTCAGATCTGAAAAAATGGGAATGTGCCCCCGCCGGTATTTATGGTGTAAGAAGCATTCCCCAGACTTTCCTGGTCGGCCGTGATGGTAATATTGTTGCCATAAATCCAAGGACAAATCTGGAAGAGCAACTTCAAAAATTCCTCTAAAAAAATAAATTAAACACCATTTAAAGAGCCATTTACAAACACCAATGTGAATGGCTCTTATATATTTATACACTCTTTTAGCTGATTAAGACGTAAGATAGTTGATTGAATGATAGCAAATTGTTCAATTTATGTTATTAGACTCCTTGATTTTGTTTACTGAACAGGTGCGCATTATTATTGATGCAATTTTTGCTTTTTTGGCAAAACTTTCCCTCAAGCTGATACGTTATCTCACTTTTGCCACAGTTAATCCATTGATTACCTATATTCAGGCCCCGATCGGGTAATATTTAGGTGTATATCTATTTTGTAATTCCAACTATATAGCATGACATATATAAAGTCAATTGAACTATTTTATTTGAAGGACTCTTAGGCTTTTTTGAGTGTAAAACCGAAAGTGGATCCAATATTTATTGTTGATCTGACATTTATGGTCTGGTCGTGTGCTTCTATTATATGCTTTACAATCGACAAGCCTAATCCTGAACCACCCTGTTTTCGGCTACGACTCGAATCAACTCTGTAGAATCTGTCAAATACATGTTTCAAATGTTTTTCTTCAATACCAAGCCCATTATCAGAAACTTCAGTTAGTATTTCTGATTCTGTATCATAAAAAGACAATTTAATTGTGCTTCCGTCTTTCCCGTACTTTATTGAGTTCACTATAAGATTAGTTAAAACCTGCCTGATAGAGTCGCGATCAGCCAAAACAAAAAACGGCTTTGATGTCCCTTCCTTAAATTTCAGACTGACTTTCTTTTTTCTCGCCATTGATTTCAAATCCTTAAATATATCTTCGACAAGTTCCCTGATATCAAACCTTCTGAAGTCCATTTGTACCTGACCCGATTCAAGTTTTGTGATGGTATCCAGGTCTTCTACGATATTCTGAAGCCGGACTGTGTTATCCACTGCCCTTTTCAAATAGTCTTTGTTTATTTTCTCATCATACAACCCACCATCCAAAAGTGTATAAAGATATGCCTGAATTGAAAAAATCGGTGTTTTTAATTCGTGAGAGATATTTCCTACATAGTTCTTTCTGTATTCTTCCAGAGATTTTAGTGTTGCCAGTTCTTTTTTTGTGTTTTCAGCCCATTCAATTACCCTCTTATTCACGTCCTCAAGGCTTTCTTTGCTGATATCGTCTGATATTTTATCTTTTTTTGAGTCATAAATAAGTTTATAAATGAGTTTCACTTTGCGAAAAACATATTTTTCAATAAAGAACCTGACTATAAGAAAATTCAGTGCAATCAGTGGGATCAAAACTATTAATCGCCAGACTTCAGTAAGATAATTCCAGAAAATAAAAATGATGAGGAAGCTGAGTACTGAAACAATGACAGTAATCAAAATGGTGATTTGTCTTATATTAATGTTTTTATACAATTTCAAAACTCAAATTTATATCCCACACCTTTCATGGTATATATGTAATCTTCTCCAATTTTTTCCCTCAATTTCCTGACATGGACATCTATGGTTCTATCCCCGACAATGACTTCATGTCCCCATATAGTATTAAGAATTTCTGATCTTTTAAATACCTTTCCTTGTTTTGAAGATAGCAATGATAGCAACTCAAATTCTTTTTTGGCTAACCCTACATCTTTCCCATCGATGGTTACTTTAAATTGCTCAAAGTCAATTTCCAGTTTTCCGAATGAAGCAATATTACGAACATTGTCATTGCCCACCGACTGGGCCTGTCTTCTGAACAAGGCATTTATCCTTGATTTAAGAACATTAGGTTTGATAGGTTTATTAATGAAATCATCACCACCTGAATCCAGTGCTGTTATTTGTGTAAAAGCTTCACTTCGGGCTGTAAGGAAAGCGATAATGGTATCTTCAAATCTGGGATCTGTTCGAAGTTTTTGGCACACTTCAATACCATCCATACCTGGCATCATAATATCCAGAATGATAAGATTTGGAAAAAAGATGTGCGCCTTTTTTATGGCTGCAATTCCATCTCCAGCAGTCTCAACCATGTAGCCTTCTTTTTCAAGGTTATATTTTAAAACTTCAAGGATATCTTCTTCATCATCAACTATAAGGATTTTGTTGCGTGGAGACATTTTAATACTTTTGGCTTTGCAAAAATACCTTCAAACCCTGTATAAAGATTGAAAGTAATATTATTTTAATGTTAATTTATCCCTATGCTTATTGCAGGTGACTTCATAGTTCTTTCCATTAGCGAACGAAGTGTATCTAATGCCCTACTCTGAATCAGTAGTAAAGTATCGGGCATTAATAATAACTTTTCAAAATCTGACTTTATAACACTGTATGGTTTACCAGTAATATCTGCCACTTTATTATAATAAATTTGAGATGTACTGTCTCTAAAAGAAGCATCATTCGTATTTAATGCTGCATTGACAGCGTACATTTCGACCATAGCCTGAACCAGCTCATCATTGGTTAATGTTAATGTATTTGCATTTTTACTATCGCTTTGACATGAAATGAATATTATTACAATCAGCATAATAAATTTCTTATTTTGCATATCCATTTCCTTTGGGAGTCATAATTCCTAACATTTTCATCTTGAACCAATCAATTCCTAACCATAATTTTGAATTGTATTCTAAAATAATGATTCCGCATGTAGGTATGTTTGTTGTGCAACCTGCTTTTATAATGTTTGTTATTTCGGTGATGCCAGGATTGTGCCCAAACATGGCCACACAATCGACCTGATCATCCAGTGATGCCAATATATTCAAGTAATCATCGGGTTCACCATGATATAAACTATGCATTTCTGAGAGTGGGACGTTAAATTCTTCACTAAAATATTTTGCTGTCGATTTGGCTCTCAAAGCATCGCTGGATATAATTTTATCAAGCCGGTGTCCTTGTTTCTTAAGTTTGGAAGCCATTTCAGGAGCATCTCTTAAACCCCGTGCATCTAATGGTCTGTTGAAATCAGAAAGTCCGAAATCACCCCATGATGATTTTGCATGCCTGACGATTATTATCTTTTTCAATTCTTATAATTATTGTAAGTACTTAAAATATTCATATTACAAAACTAATCTTTTTTTTGAATTTTAATTTGGGGGAAGTCAATAATTAATTCGTTATAGCACAGTATCTAATTTATTTTTCAATTAATTGCCATATCCAATTAAACTTGTTATTAATGATATTGTCTATTTAGATTAATGTTATTCTTTTAGTTAATGTTTTATTAAAAGAATATATACAAATTATCGACGGTCATAATATAATGTAGATTTGCGCCGTCAAAATTGTTTTAAACTTTAAATACAATCTATACATGAAAAACTCTGTAATTTCCCGACTTTATGTTACTTTGATTTTTACTTTATTCTCAGTCATAATTCAGGCACAGGTTACTGGTGGCACTATCAAATATAAGCACACTGTTTATTTTGAATTTGAAAATATGCCTCCAGATATGCCAAAATCTTCTGAGACGTTTACAAGATTGTTATTTAATAGTAATGAAGCAATTTATGAAAAAGATCCTGATGTAAAAATTGAAACCGATGCCAATGATAATACACCAAGAATGTTCAGGAGAATGAGGGAGCGATCAAGCAAAACTAATTATACAAATTTGGAAAAATCTATATCAATCGAACAATTGAATTTATTTGGAAAAGACTTTCTTATAAGTGATTCCATAGAAAATATCAAATGGAAAGTAAGTGCAGGTGAACAAAAAGTCATAGCGGGTTATACATGTATGAAAGCATCCTACAAAGACAGTTTATCTAATGTGGTTGTATTTTTTACTCCTCAGATTCCAAAAAAATTCGGACCTGATAAATATGGGGGACTACCCGGCATCATATTGGAAATGCAAAGCGCTCAAACACATATCATTGCTATAGATATAAAAACAGACGTTCCTGTTATAAAAATACCTTCCAAAGGAGATAAAATGAATAGGCGTGATTTTGAAAAAATGCGCGATGAAAAAATGAAAGAAATGAGACAAATGGGTGGTGGCAGAGGCGGAGAAGTCAGAGTCATCCGGCAATAAAATGCAAACATTGCAAATACATATATTTCAACTAAAAATTATTCAATCCCTCATCTTTAATTTACACATGAAGCATATATATTTAATACTCATTTTACTCATTTCAGGTCTGGCTTCGGCTCAAAGTTATTCTATAAAAGGGCAGGTTCAGGACGATGAAAAAAATAATCTTGTAGCAGCTGTGGTTGTAGTCCTTAATCCGGTTGATTCTACTATGATCGGGTATTCAGTGACCGAAGATGATGGGAAATTCATATTGACTAACATCGGTAAGGGAAAACTCAAAATACAAATTACATATATTGGATATGGCACTATGGAACGAATTATTGAACTTACTCCTGAGCAAAAATCTTTAGACCTGGGAATTATTAAAATGGTTCAGGAAGGTGCCATGCTGGATGCGGTCACAATATCGACAGATTATGTCCCTATAAAAGTATCAAAGGACACACTGGAGTTTAATGCAGATGCTTTCAAAACACAACCAAATGCCCTGGTGGAAGACTTACTTAAAAGACTTCCGGGAGTAGAGGTGGAAAGTGATGGTACCATAAAAGTCAAAGGTGAAGAAGTAAAAGCAGTGACGGTAGATGGCAAAGATTTTTTTGGGAAGGATCCAAAGATGGCGACCAGAAACTTACCCGCCGATGCCGTTAAAAAAGTTCAGGTATTTGATAAAAAGTCAAAAAATGCTGAATTCACCGGGGTCGATGATGGTCTGGAAGAAAGAACGATTAACTTAGAGCTTAAAGATAACCGGAAAAATGGTTACTTTGGAAATGTCACTGGTGGATACGGAACCGACAGCCGGTATGAAGGCAAAACTATGATAAATAGATTTGGCCCAAAAACACAGGTTTCTTTTTTGGGATCATTAAATAACCTCAATAATTCCGGAGTTAGTGTTAATGATTTTGTTAGTATGTCAGGCGGAGGTGGCAATACTAGAAACTTAAATCTGAATTCAGGTGTACCAATTTCTTTTGGACAAAATAACAATGGTGAAACGGACAGTAAAACAGTAGGAATCAATTTAAATCAGGACTTCGGGTTGAAGAATAAACTTAACTTTAGCTATTATTTGACTCAAAGTGGCACAGATCTGAGGCAAAATTCATACACCAATTCATTCTTTCCTTCCGGAAATCTACTTTCAAATAATTTCTCAACCAATAATTCAAATGCTTTAAATCACAATTTTTACACGGTAGTAGATGTCAAAATTGATTCATCTTCTGAAATGACCCTCAGAGGTAGTCTTGGGTTGAAGGCAAATGACAATATCAGCAATTTGCAAGATTCTACCAGCAACTCTTCAAGTGTTTTATTGAATAGAAATGTTCAGAAAAAAGATAATAATTCAGATTCTGATAACTACTCTTTTTCATTAAATTTTAGAAAAAGACTTAAGAAAACGGGAAGGACAATGACATTTGATGGCGGTTTCGGGAAGACAGATTCGAATGCAAAAAACAGAATATTGAGCGAAGTGTATGGTGCAGGTCTGATTCTTAACACCAAATCAAGTGTATTTCAGGATCAGGAGCAAACTTCAGACAATACTAATTACAATATTGGTGCTTCCTACACGGAGCCTTTAAGCTCCTCAGTTTACTTAACATCCAGTCTTTCCAGAAAGAATAATAAAACTGACTTAATCAAAGACTTCTTCAACCTTAATCCTGACAATATCGATATACGTTCCCTAAATGAAGAATTGAGCCGGACATTTGATAATTCATTTTTATATACTACCGTAGGTACCAATCTGAGAGTAAATAAAGAATCCTACTCATTCAGTACAGGACTGGACTTTCAGAATTCTGCCTTGACAGGAGTACCAAGTACCGGTGAAAAAATAGATAGAGAGTTTAATTATTTTCTTCCTAAATTTAATATTGAACTCGATAAAATAAGAGTTAGGATAAATTATTCTACGTCTATCAGAGAGCCATCAATGGATCAATTACAACCTGTTTTGGACAATTCTGACCCACTAAATCTATATCAGGGTGATCCTAATCTGGTTCCGGAATACAGACATAATATGAGGCTTTCGTACAACTTTTTTGATCAGTTCAATTTTAGAAGTCTTTTTGCCAATGTGAGATTGGGATATACTAAAAACAGAATTACTACTTCTTCCTTTTTTGATCCGGTCTTGTTTATCCGAAAACAAATTCCGCGCAATACTGAATCAGAGAAGACATTATCTGGCAACGTATCATACAGTAGTCCCATCAATGCTCTCAAAGCCAAATATAGAGTATCTCTCAATTCATCACTTATCAGTGGAATTAATTTCATAAATGAGCAAGAAAATAATATTGACAGATGGACAAACAGCATTAATCTCACACTGGAAAATAAGCTTAAAACAAAATTTGATATGTCCGTGGGAGTCATTTTAGGTGACAATAGAAATATTTATAAAGAAAATACATCTCTGAATACCAAATATCTCAATCAGACATATAATGGATATTTTGCATGGTTTGCTGGAAAGGGCTGGACAGTTGACTCTCGAATGTCGTACAATATATATGGGCAAGGTTCATTTGGAGAATCAACAACTATTAAACTTTGGCAAGCATCATTGTCAAAAAGTTTCATGAATAATAAACTTACAACAAAACTTAGTGCATTTGATCTGCTTGATCAAAATCGGGGCGTCAGCAGATCTGCATCTGAAACATACATATCAGAATCAATATCAAACAGCATCGGGCAGTATTTTATGATTGGTTGTACTTATACGCTGAATGCATTAGGTGCTCCAAAAAATGAAGGAGGAATGCGCCATATAATGATCAACAACTAAGGAAATCATTTATTGTCATATGTTAAAATGATGTCTAAGTGTCTGGAATTCAGATTGATATTAAATTTCATTTTTCATAGCCAATGCTATGGGAATGAGAATTGATAAAAGTTGGATTTCAACCTGCCACAGCCAAAGAACTTGTTTGGCAGACAGGTGGCTTCCGAACAAATTAAATCCATATTTTCATGATATTTCAACATTCACCTGAAACTATACTTGATCAGGTCATGGCTGGTGATGATGCCAGAAAGTTTATCTCCATTCAAGACAGGAACAGAGTGGATTTTATTTGATAAAAATATATCAGCTGCTAATCCAACTGAGTCCTCCGTATCCAGAGTAATTGGATTTGGAGTCATCATCTCTGAAGCCATGATTTCAGTTTTAACTGGAATAATGCCCTTTGATGCAAAGGATTGGTACAATTTTAACAAATCAGATTTGCTGATAATACCGACTAATAACTCGTTTTCCAATACAAGAATATGATGAATATTAAATGATTCTAATATTTCTTCAACTTTAAGCATCGAATCCGACGGCTTAACATATATGATTTTGGAAGTTTTTATCTTTTTGATGGGCATTTCCGTATTCATGTCTCCAATTTTTTATAAAAGTAATCACAAAGCATTAGGTGAGATATGATATAGATCAACTCCAAAAGTGATATTTCTTTCAGTAAAAACAAAATTGAAGCCTGTCGAAAGAGAAGTCTTATAACATATTTCAATAATACCCTAACTGATGCACTAACTTAATCCCGGATAATCATATAACACTAACCAATCTGGCTCGTTTATTTAACGCCGATGACGGTGCCATTTTGTATAACGGCATTTTTATTAATTACGACAATGCCTTTTCTGATAACATAATAATCTGTTTCTTCATCCTCTAATTGTTCATTTCCTCTAATAGTGACATTATCGCCTATTCGGACATGTTTATCAACTATGGCATTTTCAATGTAGCAGTCTCTTCCAATACCCATTGGAATTTTGCCCGGAGCGGACAGATCTTCCAAAGATTCATAATAATCATTGCCCATAATGTATGAATTTTTAATGATAGTTCCGTCATCAATCCGTGTCCTGATGCCTAGAATTGAATTTTCAACCAATTTTGCGTGGACGATTGATCCTTCAGCAACAATTGCTTGTGAAAATGAAACCCCTGTAAACTTTGCTGGAGGAAGTAATCTTGCCCTGGTATAAATCTTATTTATATTATCAAACATATTAAATTCAGGAATGTCATCTGCGAGGGCAATATTGGCTTCAAAAAATGACTTTATATCTCCAATATCTGTCCAGTACCCATCATACGCATAACTGACTACATTCATACCTCTCTTAATTGAGTCTGGGATCAGCTCCTTCCCAAAATCAACAGCTTTCGGATTTTCATTGAGTAACACCCGTAATGCAGGCCTGCTAAAAACATATATACCCATAGATGCAAGATATACCTTGTTTTTCGCCTTCAATTCATCACTAACTTCTGACGTCCATTCCGGAAGTAATTCGAGTTTAGGCTTTTCTATAAAACTAACAATCTTATTTTCAGCATTTACTTTCATGATGCCAAAAGAGGTAGCATCACTTGCCACTACAGGTATAGTCGCAATTGTTACATCGGCACCTTGTTCAAAATGATCGAGAAGCACCTCTTCAATATCCATCTGATATAACTGATCTCCGGAAAGGATAAGAATATAATCAAAATCGTGATAAGCAAAATTCCGAACGGATTGTCTTACAGCATCTGCTGTACCCTGAAACCAATCCATATTGCCACTCGTTTGTTCAGCAGCAAGTATATCGACAAACCCATTTGAAAACAAATCAAAGTGGAATGAATTTTTTATATGTTTATTTAGAGAAGCTGAATTATATTGGGTTAAAACAAATATTCTGAATAATCCGGCATTTAAGCAATTTGAAATAGGAATATCAATGAGTCGGTACTTTCCTCCTACGGGGACCGCAGGTTTAGATCTATCTTTAGTCAAAGGATATAGTCTGGTCCCGGCTCCGCCACCTAAAATCAGACATATGGTTTTAGCCACAATATGGTTAGAATGATTCATATTTCTTAATATTTCAAATTTTTAAAATTACTATTGCAATAATAACAATAAGATGGAAAATACTTATCAAATATTCGGAAAATCTTAAAAATTAATCAATTTTCCAATTTGCTTGCATTCAGGATATAGTCCAGGTCTATATTATTTTCAATGAGGTCTATTGCCATTTTTATCTTCCAGGGAGTACTTCTGTTGATCTTTACTTCGATTTTACTGATCCTCAAAAACGATCCATAAGTATCTAGTTCTGTTCTGATAAGTGGTAAATTATTTTTTTCGATATATTTTATAGTGTGCTTATCCATTTGCCCATCTCCAGTGGCAACTATTCCGGATAAAGGGCAACTCGCAATACCATGATTCTGAGCCATAAATTCTATTTTTCTAATAGCTTCGTTTATAGATCTCGTTGCCACTACCAATAATAAATCTTCAGAACTCTTTAACTCTTTTAAGTCAATAAGAGAACCTGCAATAATGCTTTCTACTTTATTGTCAATAAAATCTGCATTATATGTGACAAATCCTTTGACAGCTTCGGCAACCGATTTTATGAGTGGGTATGCCAGTTTTTTTTCATATGGCATCAATCCCAATAGTGGCAAATTATTTTTTTCAAGCCATTTGCCAACAAAATAACGGACTTTATCCATTTTTTCCGGCAATACCTTGTTGATAATGACTCCGATAATAGGGACACCTTCTTCTCTGAATAAAGCAGTGGTCATATTCAGCATATCAATAGTACTCCCTACCCTCCTTCTACGACCATCACCACTCCGGCATCTAATAATCTTGCTACTTTTGCATTAGATACACTAGCAACACTGCCTACGCCGGGATGTCCGGTTCCTTCATAAATCACAATTTCATTTGATTCCGCTAGTTTTTTTTCAGCCATTAATATCTTACTATCAAGTCCGACTTCATCCGGATTCTCCAGATACATCTCAGTAGCACCAGGTCCCAGAATCACAGGACTGTGCATTTCCGGAACTATCTCAAAGTTTATTAAATCTGCAAAAAGAATGGTATCTTTATCAACTCTAAGGTGCTGAATGTCAAGAAATTTTTGTCCTACTGGCTTACAGTACCCAACCTTAAGACCCTTTTTCATGAATGTTGAGACTAGACCCAAGGTTGATGTTGTTTTCCCAACATGCTGACTAGTGGCAGCTACAAAAATATTTCTATATTTCTTCATACTGTATCTAAAGTAAATTTAAATGCAAAATCAATGTCGTTTAGTTAATCCAAATTTATATGATTTTACTCTTCCTAAGTCCTTATCTTGAAAAACAAAGACTTACTAATCGAGCCTTATCTAAATGACATTTAATGCAAAATTCTTTTTATTAATGGTGGCTTGCTCCATAATCTAAAATTAAAGTTTTCGCAATATAAATTCTTTTTATAATAATTTACATGTTAAAGTATAAAATGTAATAAACTGATCCGATTAAAACAAAAAAAAAGCTGCCCAAGTAATTGAAGGCAGCTTTTTATAATTTTGTTAAAAGCCAATATTAATATTTACTATTGTGACTTATCCATGTGGGTTTTCCAATAAAGCCTTTCTGGACAATCTAAGTTTTCCTGTTTTAGGATCAGTACCAATAATTTTCACATTTACCTTATCTCCTACTTTAAAAACAGTACTTACATCTTCGATCCTTTTATGATCTATTTCTGACACGTGAAGCAAACCACTTTGACCAAAGAATTTAACAAAAGCCCCATATGGCATCAGTGATTCCACTTCAGCTTCATATACATCTCCTACAGATGGAGTAAATGCAATACGTGCGATTGCTTCTTTAGCTGCATTCAGTCCGTCAGCATTTGTACTGGCTATGGTAACAATTCCTTTGTCGCCGACTTCTTCAATATTGATAATAGTGCCTGTTTTGGCCTGAATTTCCTGTATTATTTTACCACCCGGGCCTATAACAGCACCGATAAATGATTTATCAATGATAACTTCGACCATTCTCGGAGCATGAGGTTTAAGATCTTCTCTTGGCTCTTCTATCACTTTGCCCATCTCGTTGAGTATGAGCAGCCTTCCTTCCTTAGCCTGCATCAATGCTTTTTCAAGCGTTTCGTACGAAAGACCGTCAACTTTGATATCCATTTGACATCCAGTGATACCTTTAGTTGTTCCAGTGACTTTAAAATCCATATCTCCCAAAGCATCTTCATCACCAAGTATGTCTGATAAAATAGCTTCCCTTCCCCCTTCAGCGATCATGCCCATTGCTATACCTGACACTGCAGATTTTATTTTAATACCACCATCCATCAGTGCCAGAGAACCTGCACACACGGTTGCCATAGAGGAGCTCCCGTTAGATTCAAGAATATCTGATACAATTCTGATGGTGTAGGGCAATCCTTCAGGCATCACTTTTTTCAAAGACCTGCCTGCAAGATTGGCATGCCCAACCTCTCTCCTACCTGGCCCTCGGTTTGGTTTTACTTCACCAACAGACAATCCCGGGAAATTATAATGAAGTATAAATTTTTCATTATAATTTGCGAGTGCATTATCTATAAGCATCTGATCCAGCTTTGTGCCTAATGTCATTGAAGTTAATGACTGAGTTTCTCCACGGTTGAAAACAGCGCTACCATGTGCTGACGGCAAGTAGTCAATTTCACACCAGATTGGTCTGATTTCATTTAACTTTCTCCCATCCAGTCTTAGATTGGTGTCGAGTACCATTTTACGAATGGTGGACTTTTTTAATTTATCAAAATATTCATTGATTTTTTTCTCATTTTCCATTAAGTATTCATCACCTTTTTGCTCCTGTATGTTTTGTAGTAACTCTTTACCCAACGTTTTAAAACCATTTTTTCTCGAATTTTTGTCAAGTGAAGCTGAAGATATTTCAAGTACTTTTGCTTGTGCAAAATCAGAAACTAATGACTTGAGTTCTTCATCTACCTGAGGAATGATAACTTCCCTTTTTACCAAGGCTTTTTCTCCGACCAAATTGGCCAGATCTATCTGGGACTGACACTGAACTTTAATGGCCTCATGAGCTATCTTAATAGCCTCAATCAATTCATCTTCCTGACATTCATTTGCCTCTCCTTCTACCATCATCACGTCTTTCATCGATGCGGCAACAATAATATCCAGATGAGATTTGGCCAATTGCTCTCTTTCAGGGTTTACCACATACTTTCCATCTATTTTAGCTACCCTTACTTCAGAAATGGGGCCATCAAAAGGAATATCCGAAACACAAAGTGCTGCCGATGACGCTAATGCAGCATAACAATCAGGCAAATTTTTGCTATCGCCTGATATCAGGTTTATTATGATTTGTGTTTCGTTTAAAAATGTATCAGGGAATAAAGGTCTCACTGCTCTATCCACTAATCTGGAAATCAATATTTCATAATCTGAAAGTCTGGTTTCTCTCCTGAAAAAATTACCGGGAATCTTACCCGCTGCAGCAAATCTTTCCTGATAGTCCACTGACAAGGGAAAAAATGACTGATCCGGTTTAGCTTCAGAACTTGCAACAACCGTTGCTAACAACATGGTATTTTCAACTTTTAATACAACAGAGCCATGTGCCTGAGTGGCCAGCTTGCCTGTCTCTAATGTTACTTCTTTTCCATCAGGAAGTCTGAAAGAAGTCTTAGTAGGAATGATATTTCCCATAAAATTATTTTTGATTTAAATATAAATGATAACTTGAATTAATATTATAAATAATAGTAGAAAAAATAATTCATCCATAACAATGATGAATTTGTCTTAAAGGAATTCCACAAACTGTTTGGAGGCAATAAAACAAGTTCGCAGAAAATATTAGCTGCAAATATAATATTATAATCTTATTCGTAAAAGTAATTAATTAAAAATCAAGTCAGCAATCAGCCATACAATAAATTTTAACTAAAAAAGGGGCAGATTTTTAAGCCTGCCCCTTTTCTCTTATTTTCTGATTCCCAATTTCTCTATCAGGTTTCTGTATCCCTGAATATCTTTTGACATAAGGTATTTAAGCAACCTTTTTCTTTTTCCAACCATTGTCAACATACTCCTTTTGCAGGAGTTGTCTTTTTTATTGGTTTTCAGATGCTCAGATAAAGCTTTGATTCTAAAAGTAAATAAAGCAATCTGGCCTTCAATGGAGCCCGTATTTGTGGCATTTCCACCATACTCTCCAAAAATTTCATTTTTCTTTTCTTCTGTTAAATAAACTGCCATGTTTAATTTTTTTTAATGATTACCAATGATACAAAACCTATGGATCTGTAAATAGCGCCGCAAAAGTAAGACTATTTTATGAAATAAAAATAAAATACCGGAACAAATTACAATTATAATCAAATAATTCTCCCAATGAAAAAATGGTAACTATTTATAACTCCACTTAGTCAGTAAAATCTAAAAAGTAAACATCAGATTTAGTTCTAACAATGGCCGGTATATAAAATCCATTATTTTCTGGAATGACTTCATGCAAATCAAAAACCTTACACGACTTGGGAAGTCCTGAAAAAATCAGAGTAAAGATATATTCCTTATTAGATGGAACTTTAGTCCAAACTGGAAATCCACTTATTTTCTGATAATGGATCAATTCACTTATATGATTAGAGTGTTGATCAAATAGAAATGTAGTGGGCCAAATACGTATAAAAATGGCTCGCTTCCTGTTTTACAAAACCCATGGATAACTACCTGACCATATTCCTGGGTAAATTTTGTTAATTCATTGATTATAGAAATGGAAATGACTGTTTTGGGTTTCTCAATTATGTAAGGCATATCCACTTCTTTGTTTAATCAGGACAAAAATATAGAAATATGTAATAATTTTAAAAAAAGGAGCAATAAAACACTTACAGATATAACAATTATTCTTACTTTTGTGCTCATTTTTAAATCAATAAATTATTTCACCATGATTGCAATCGTAAATATAGCTGGTCAGCAATTTAAAGTGACAGAAGGTCAGGAGCTTTTTGTCCACCAGTTAGAAGCCTCTGCAGGGTCATCTGTGTCTTTCGATCAGGTTCTGATGATAGATAATAGTGGTTCTGTCCAGGTAGGCACGCCGGTAATAAGCAATGCCACAGTTAATGCCACAGTTATTGGCAACCAAAAAGGAGACAAAGTAATCGTTTTTAAGAAGAAAAGACGTAAAGGGTTTCAAAAGAAAAACGGTCACAGACAGTGTTTTACCAAAATTAAAATTGAATCTATCTCTGCATAACCAGCTGGTTAGCAGGCATTAACTAATTTCAAAAAAAAGAAGAAAAATGGCTCATAAAAAAGGTGTCGGTAGTTCAGACAACGGACGGGATAGCAAAAGTAAAAGATTAGGCGTCAAATTATTTGGAGGACAAACCGCTAAAGCGGGCAATATCCTTGTCAGACAGAGAGGTACAAAATTTCATCCGGGTGATAATACCTATCTTGGAAAAGATTTTACTGTACATGCTCAGGTGGATGGTGTAGTCGCTTTTAAAAAAGGAAAAGAAGACAGGATGTGGATAAGTATCATTCCTGAACTTTCAGAAGTACAGGAAACTTTAGCTCCAATAGTTAAGATTCAACCTACTCCAAAAGTAACTACTCCTCCGGTATCAGAAGAAGAATAATAATTTTTTGAATGGACTTACCAAAAATTCGATTGATTAAGTAAGAAATATTCAAATAATTAAATTAGCATTAAAAAGGGCTTAACACATGTTAAAGCCCTTTTTTTATTTTAACAAATATGGCTTTGAGTCAATTTTCATACCATGTTGTACACCGTTATAAAATTAAAATATGTTTTATTTATCCATCAATAAAATTAATATTCTCATTTTTAAAAGATTAGATGTTTTGAATATATAATTGCTTTATTATTACATTTGTATTTTGTGAAATTAATCAAAATCATCAGTTAAATAATTATTGAATGAATAAAACTGATCATTATAACTTTATGCGAGAAGCAATCCGGCTTTCCGTTGAAAACGTGAGGTTAGGAAAAGGTGGTCCTTTTGGTGCTGTGGTAGTCAAAGACGGTAAAATAATCGCTCGTGGTGCCAATAACGTAACCAAAAGTAATGACCCAACTGCTCATGCAGAAGTGGTTGCTATCAGGAAAGCATGCCAAGTATTGGGAACCTTTCAGTTAGATGGTTGCGAGATTTACACCAGCTGCGAACCATGTCCTATGTGCCTCGGTGCAATATACTGGGCAAGACCTGACAAATTGTATTATGCCAACAGCAAAGAAGATGCAGCAACTATAGAGTTTGACGATCAGTTTATTTACGAAGAGTTAGCACGACCGATATCTGAAAGAAAACTTTTTACACAACAGATGATGCGTGGAGAAGCGATGGAAGCCTTCGAAAAATGGAAGAATAGTTTGGCTAAAATAGAATATTGATGTTGCATTTTATTTTAAATGATAAAGAAATCAACACCGATCTTGCATCTGGCAGTACGGTTCTTGATTTCGTCAGATACCACAAACGATTGACCGGGACCAAAATCGGTTGCCGCGAAGGAGATTGTGGTGCATGTACTATACTTGTAGGTGATTTTGAAAACAAAAAGTTGGTGTATCGGTCTATGACTTCCTGTCTGTTGCCATTGGGAAATGCTCAAGGTAAACACATCGTTTCTGTAGAAGGCATCAATATGACTCAGCTGAGTCCTGTCCAAAAAACAATGGTTGCCTCCAATGGTACCCAATGTGGTTTTTGCACCCCAGGTTTTGTAATGTCCCTGACCGGTTTTGTGATGAAAGAAAAAGTTGGCAATTGTCAGGAAGCCATTTCAAGTATTGATGGAAACATTTGCAGATGTACCGGTTACAAATCAATCGAAAAAGCAGCATGCCAGATTGTCGAAGACATAGCCGAAAAGCCGGAGGGACAAAGTATTCCATGGTTGATCAAAAATGGGTTTATCCCCGAATATTTTGAAGGTATTGACTCCAGACTTAAAAGCATAAGGTCTAAACTGTCAATTGACACCAAGCTTGAAAAAGGCAAACTCGTACTTGGGGGAGGTACAGACCTGATCGTACAAAAACAACAGGAGGTTAAAAAAGCAGCCGTCAAACATGTATTTGACAATGTTGATTTGAAAAATATTTATGTTGAGAATGGTCGTTACCATATCGGTGCTTCTGTTACTGTCACTGCTTTTGCCGAATCAGAAATTATACAAGCTGTTTTTCCTGACTTATCGAAATACGTCAAACTAGTCTCTTCAACACCGATCAGAAACATGGCAACCTTGGCCGGAAATCTAGTCAATGCTTCACCCATCGGAGATATGACTGTTTTCTTATTGGCCCTGGATGCAGATTTGATTCTTTCTCAAAATGGAAATAAAAGAACGGTAAAGCTTAAAGATTTTTATAAAGCCTATAAGCAAATCGACAAGGCAGGCGATGAAATGATTGAAGAAATCATTTTCACTCCGCCTTCTAAATCCAATTTTTTCAACTTCGAAAAAGTATGTAAACGAACACACCTCGACATTGCAAGCGTAAATTCTGCTTGTCAAATAATGTTAAATAAAAATGGTTTTGTCGATAAAATCAACCTTTCTGCTGGTGGCGTTGCACCTTATCCAAAATATCTTGCTGAAACAGCCGCCTTTTTAAAAGGTAAATCTCTTACGGAAGAAAATGTTACACAAGCCATTTCGATCATCCAAAGTGAAATAGCACCCATCAGCGATATTCGTGGATCAGAAACTTACAAGCGATTGCTCCTGACACAATTATTCAGAGCTCATATCCGGGAATTAAATGCTCCTGTAAAAGACTTGGAAATTATTTCTTCATCATCAAAAGCAATACTTTCCGATGATCAGGGAGTCGGCAATATCGATGCCTTTGGTCATGTTACAGGCAAATCCATTTACACGGATGACATACCCGTTATGGAAGGCACGGTTTTTTTAAAAGTCTTTGACTCTCCCATAGCGCATGGCATAATTAAAAGTCTCGACATTTCAGAAGCAGAACAGCTGCCTGGAATTGTCAAGATATTTTCTCATAAAGATGTACCGGGAGAAAATCAAATAGGCGGTATAATCCCCGATGAGCCCCTTTTGGCAGATCAACAAGTTCATTTCCAGGGTCAGCCTATACTCATCATTGCAGCAGATAATGAAGATGCAGCAGAAGAAGCGATCAAACTAATTCGTTTAGAAATAGACCCTTTACTGGTCATTACCGATCCGAGAGAAGCTTTTGAAAAAGGAAATCTATTGTCGGGATCTCGAAAATTTAAAAAAGGAGACGTCGATTTAGCCTTCGAAACATGCAAATATATTTTTGAAGGCCGAACCGAATCAGGCGGCCAGGAACATTTATATCTTGAAACACAGGGCGCTTATGCCCATCCGACAGAACACAATAGTGTGAAAGTGTTTTCTTCTACTCAAGGACCTACGGCTGTGCAAAGGACCATTTCCAGAATTTTGGGCGTAGGTATGAATCAGGTAGAAGTTGAAGTGGCCCGATTGGGCGGTGGATTTGGTGGCAAGGAAGACCAAGCTTCTGGTTGGGGTACGATGGCAGCTATGGTTGCATGGGTATTGAAAAGACCTGCTAAGTGTATGCCACATCGGATGGAAGATATGCGCATGACGGGCAAAAGAAATCCTTACAGCAGTGATTACAAAATCGGCTTTGACGAAAATTATAAAATCCAGGCTTATGAGGCTACTTTTTATCAAAACGGCGGTGCGGCAGCAGATCTTTCACCGGCGATATTAGAGAGAACCTTATTTCATGCTACCAATAGTTACAGCATACCCAATGTTTTTGTAACAGCACATTCCTGCAAAACCAATCTGCCGCCAAATACCGCTTTTCGTGGTTTCGGTGGACCGCAAGGTATGTTTGTGATCGAATCAGCCATTGATCATGCTGCTAAAAGTCTGGGCCTTGAAACATCTTTTCTCCAAAGACAAAACATGATGGCCGATGGTGATGAATTTCCTTACGGTCAAATAGTGGACGGTTGTGAAGCTAAGAAGTGTTGGGATGAAGTCAATGAAAAATATGATTTGACCCACATCCAAAAAGAAATCGAAGCTTATAATATTAAAAATTGCCATTGCAAAAAAGCTTTGTCTATGATGCCGGTTTGTTTTGGTATCTCGTTTACCAATACTATGATGAATCAGGCTAGAGCGCTGGTCCATGTTTATTCTGATGGCACGGTAGGTGTCAGCACCGGAGCGGTCGAAATGGGTCAATCTGTCAACACTAAGATGATGCAGGTGGCAGCCCATTATTTTGGATTGAAATTAAGTAAGATCAAGCTGGAAACCACCAATACCACTAGGGTTGCTAATACTTCACCATCAGCGGCCAGCTCAACATCTGACCTGAATGGTAAAGCCGTTGCCGATGCTTGCGAACAAATTTTAAACCGTCTCAAAAATGTGGTGAGATCTGTTAAAGGAATTGGCGATTCAGTTAAAATCAGTTTTAAAAATGAGTTGGTCTATTTAGATAGTGTCGAAAGCGATCTTTCGTGGACTCAACTGATATCTCAGGCATTTATGAATCGCGAAAACCTAAGTGCCAAGGGGCATTATGCAACGCCATTAATTCATTTTGATAAAACTAAAGAAAAAGGCCACCCATTTGCCTACCACGTGTATGGAACAGCTTTGACCATTACGACCCTGGATTGTTTGCGTGGAATCTATACCTTCGACGCCGTTCATGTTGTCCATGATTTTGGAAGCAGTATGAACAAATTGGTGGATCTGGGACAATGTGAAGGTGGCCTGGTACAGGGAATGGGTTGGATGACGATGGAAGAAGTGGTCTATAATAAAGATGGTCGTCTGTTGGCGAATGCTTTGTCAACCTATAAGATTCCCGACATTTATTCGGTGCCTAAAGAAATAAACATTCACTTTTTAAATACCGATCATGATAACCTGGCCATCTTAAAATCCAAAGCCGTCGGGGAGCCGCCGTTAATGTATGGTATCGGTGCTTTTTTTGCGGTCAGAAATGCCATTTTGGCCTTCAATCCACAAGCAAAAATTCCTTATGATGCGCCTATTACGCCGGAGAAAGTATTGATGGCCTTGTACTCATAATTCCAGATGTTGAATAAAACCAATAAAATATACAGCCAACGATGTTGGATAGACAGCAGGCTCCAGCCAGCAACGATTTGCTTTGATGATGGACTAATCACAGACATTATTTTCAGTAAAGAAAGTGATGCATTGGATTATGGCGACCTGGTCATCATGCCCGGTGTCATAGACGTACATGTGCATGTCAATGAGCCCGGAAGAACAGAATGGGAAGGATTTGAAACAGCAACGCTAGCTGCAGGAGCAGGTGGAACTACGACCATCATCGACATGCCTTTGAATGCCTGTCCTGTCACTACTACGCTGGCGGCCTTTATGGAAAAGCTGGAGGCTTCCAAGGACAAAATGAATGTTAATTGTGGTTTTTATGGCGGCCTGGTTTCCGGCAATGCTGATGAAATGGAAGGTTTGATTCAAGCAGGAGTCATTGGTATAAAATGTTTTTTAACCCATTCAGGTATTGAGGATTTCCCCAATGTTACCGAAAAAGAACTGGATGATGCCATGCCTATTTTGGCAAAATATGGAATTCCTTTATTGGCACATTGTGAACTGGACGATGGTAAACCAAATGATTTGGAAAAATACCCAACAAGCTACCAGACATATCTTGCAAGCAGACCCAAAAGATGGGAAAACGATGCCATCGCTCTGATGATAAGAATGTGCCGAAAACACCATTGCCCTGTCCATATCGTCCACGTATCTTCTGCTGAAGCATTGGACATGATATCAGAAGCTAAAAAAGAAGGTCTCCCAATCACCGCAGAGACTTGCGCTCATTACTTGTATTTTAATACTGAAGATATTCCCGATGGTCAAACGATTTATAAATGTGCACCACCGATCCGAGAAAAAGCCAACAATGATTTGCTTAAAAAAGCATTGGCTGATGGAGTACTCGATTTTATTACAACCGACCATTCTCCTGCGCCAGCTTCAATCAAAGAAATTAAAAGCGGCAATTTAAAAAAAGCGTGGGGTGGTATTGCAGGTATCCAGTTTTTGCTGCCAGCTTCATGGTCAGCATTAAAAAATACGATGACTCTGGATCAGTTTATTCCACTTATCACCGAAAAACCTGCTTCATTTATAGGTTTCAAAGATCAAAAAGGAAAAATAGACAAAGGCTTCCATGCTGATTTAACGATCTGGAATCCGGAGGAGCAATTCATAGTATCACAAGATGAGATTTTATTCAGACATAAAATAAGTCCTTATCTTGGCACTTCTTTATACGGGCGAGTGCATCAGACCTTCGTCAATGGAGAAACCGTATGTAAAGACAAGATGATTATTCAAAAAAATAAAGGTAAATGGCTCATACAACAGTAAAAGAAACCATAAAAACGGCCCCGGAATTTACAAAATTGATAGATCTGGCTTCAGAAAGGTTGGGTGGTAAGGTGCTATTTGCGACAGATGATTTTTTTGCTGAGAAAGAAAATTTGCTCAAGCCGGGTCGCGGTATTTTTATTACTGACAAATATACCGACCGCGGAAAGTGGATGGATGGCTGGGAAAGTCGAAGAAAAAGAACTCCTGGTCACGATTGGGCTATTGTCCAATTGGCAACATCGGGAAAAATCACGGGCTTTGATATAGACACCAATTTTTTTCTGGGCAATCATCCCCCACATGCCTCTGTCGATGCCGTCAATTTGATTGACGCTGATTTTATAACAGACTGGGAAAATGTTGACCTTAACTGGCAAGAGATCCTTCCAAAATCACATCTCGACGCCGGATCTCAAAACTTCTACGAATCGCAAAGCAATGAAATCTTTACTCATCTGAGATTGCATATGTATCCTGATGGCGGTATCGCGAGATTTAAGGTTTATGGTGATGTGTTTAAGAATTGGGACCTGGTTACTGAAAACGAAGAAACAGATTTGGTCGCTGCTGAAAACGGTGGTCTTGCTATTGATTGCAACGATATGTTTTTCAGCGCAATGGGTAATCTAATTATGCCGGGGCGTGGTATCAATATGGGTGACGGTTGGGAAACCAAAAGAAACAGAACGCCTAATAATCGGGATTGGGTCATTCTCAAACTCGGGAAACCAGGAAGCATTGAGAGAATCATCGTGGATACCTGTCATTTTAAAGGCAATTATCCCGATAGTTGTTTAATTGAAGCTTGTCATTCAGTAAATAACGAACCAGTTATTGCTGGAAATGTTGACTGGAAAAGCCTGCTCCCTCAACAGAAATTGAGTGCTGACCACATTCACGAATACAAAAATGAAATTTGTAAGCTTGGTGAAGTTTCTCACGTCAGGCTCAACATCTTCCCCGATGGGGGTATCAGTCGTCTTCGTTTATTCGGAAAAATAAAGAATTAAATGATCTTTACTTTTATATACGGTCTTTTAGCTTTGATATTTTTTATCTCTCGTCACCTTGTCATACAAGTTGCCTGCAATAATCGGTCTGCAAAGTAAAGACGAAAGTGAGTCTGACAAAGAAAACCTGCAAGCCTCCCAAAACTACGTGTATGCAGGTATCATGCTGGTTATCCTATCTATAATTGCCAATACTTATTTTGCAGTTAAGGGAAGTCCTTGGGAAGCGCACCTTTTGGAATGGCTTAATATCGTAATCAGGGTGATGCATATTACCTTCGGTATAGCGTGGATCGGCGCATCTTTTTACTTCGTTTTTTTGGAGAATGCATTGAACAGAACAGAAAATATTCGTGAAGAATTGGCTGGTAATCTATGGGCAGTTCATGGGGGTGGATTTTATTATTTAGAAAAATACAAAGTCGCTCCCAAAACGATACCAAAACACCTTCATTGGTTCAAATACGAAGCTTATTTTACCTGGTTATCCGGGTTTTGTTTATTGTTTGTGGTGTATTATTTCAATGCGTCTGCATTTTTGATAGACAAAACGGTATTGGATATCACAGGAACTCAGGGTATTTTGATTGGTGTAGGTTCGTTTATTTTAGGTTGGATGATTTATGATTTGATGTGTAAGTCACCACTGATCAAAAAACAGGTTTGGTTTGTCCTACTCGGTTTTGCCTTATTAGTTGGTTTTGCCTATTTTTACAATCAGGTTTTCAGTGCACGAGCTGCGTACATCCATTTCGGAGCCATGATTGGTGGATTGATGGTTGCCAATGTGTTTTTTGTCATCATTCCTGCCCAAAAAGCCATGGTCAAAGCCGCCAAAGAAGGTCTGCCTTTGGATCCACAGTTGGGTAAAAATGCGCTTTCCAGATCCATTCACAACAATTATTTCACACTTCCGGTCTTGTTTGTGATGGTGAGCAATCACTTTCCATCCACTTTCGGATACAAATATCAGTGGTTGATTCTGGCATTGATCACATTGGGAGCCGCTGGAGTAAAACACTATCTCAACCTTCGCGAAAAAAACGAAAAAAGTGTTTGGGTAATGCCAATTTCTGCCTTGATCCTTCTTTCAGCCAGTTTTATTTCTGCTCCTGCCAAAAACCCGGAAGAATGCAAGTCAGAAATAAGTTTTATAGAAGTAAATAACATCATTCAAAAAAGATGTATTAGTTGTCATTCTGCCCAACCAACAGATGAAATAAATAAAGTCGCACCCAATGGCGTCAAGTATGATACGCCGGATCAGATCGTGGTGAAAAAAAATTTAATCTTGCAAAGAGTAGTCATCACCAAAACGATGCCTCAGAATAATATCACCGGAATGACGCCGGAAGAGCGAGATGTGATACGTTGCTGGATAGAACAAGGTGCAAGTCTGAATTAATCATTTTTGATTATCAATAATAAAATATGGATTTAAAATCATTCAATAAATTTTCGACGGAAGATGCTCAAAAAGCACTACTCACATGCTGTACTGCTCAAAAGTGGGCCAAGATAGTGATGAAGAATTTCCCATTTACATCAGAAAAAGAATTGGTTGAAAATGCAATTTCTTGTTGGTATGACGAATGTGATTCTGAAGACTACCGGGAAGCTTTTAGTCATCATCCTGAAATAGGCGATGTCAACTGCTTGAAAGAAAAATTTGCCGGCAAAGAACAATCCAGTATCGCTGATGCAGGTATGAAAACCATAGAAGCACTCGCTCAAGCAAATTCAGAATACAAATCAAAGTTCGGTTTTATTTTTATCGTCTGTGCCACCGGAAAATCTGCTGCTGAAATGTTGCGTCTGCTCCAGGACCGATTAAAAAATAATGTTGAAGAAGAAACGGCAATTGCCATGGGCGAGCAAATGAAAATAACCATCATCCGCTTGAAAAAATTGATGTCAGGAGCTATTTGGTCTTGTCTGAAAGTAAGTCAATTGACCACTCATGTCTTGGACACCTCTATAGGTAAGCCAGGCAAAGATATCTCCATCAGACTACAAAAATCGGAAGACAAGAGCTGGTATACCATAGTGCATGGAATTACCAATGCTGATGGAAGAATAGAAGATCTTCTGCCACAGAACAGGATACTCAAACCTGGAAATTACAACGTGTCCTTCGATACTGCAAGTTATTTTAAATCGCAAAATCTGACTGGCTTTTATCCAGAAGTGAATATTCAGTTTACCATCTTTGATGATGCCCACTACCATATACCTTTGTTGATTAACCCGTTTGGATATTCTACTTATCGAGGAAATTAAGAAATTTTGAATGTTTAAATGTTGAATGTTGCATGCCCACATTATGTAATATTAAATAATATTTTTTTTTAGAATAAAATATATGAAATGTCTCTATCTATACCAAACAATAAAAAAGAACAGATTTTCCAAAAACTGAGGTCTGCCAACACTGAGTTTAACAGCATCTACCCTGGAGATCGGAGCGATCGCCAACCAGTTCACACCTTGTACGGTGGTGCCAATTTATTTAAGCATGATTCGGCACTTTTACTAGGTAGAAGAGCACTTGAAATCTTTGAGACCTATGCGCCAGACCATTTTGTTTTCGGAAAAGTATTTGACATGGATACAAAATCTGGTTTCAGTGAACGTGTTTACAACAAAGTCATCGCCAAACTCAAATTCGAAGCCATCGAAGATTTTAGGATCGATTTCGAAGATGGTTACGGCAATCGCAGCAACGAAGAAGAAGATGAAACAGCCAAAACTACGGCATTGGAAGTGGCAAAAGGCATGAAAGAAAATACCTTATCGCCTTTTATCGGCATAAGAATCAAGCCATTTACAGAGGAGATGAAAGATCGCGGACTCAGCACGCTTGATATTTTTGTTTCGACTTTGGTTAAAGCATCGGGCGGAAAGCTTCCAGACAATTTTGTGGTCATGTTACCCAAAGTGACCATACCCGAACAACCAGCAGCTTTGGCAGAATTTTTTGATATTCTGGAAGCTGAAACTAGCCTTGCCAAAGGAAGTCTGAAAATGGAGATGATGGTTGAAACGACACAAGCCATCATGGATATTGACGGTAGCAATCCGTTGTATAGATTTATCAAAGCGAGCAAAGGGAGGTGCATTGCGATGCATTTTGGCACTTATGATTATACAGCCAGTTGCAGCATCACGGCAAAGTACCAGGAAATGGATCATCCTGTTTGTGATTTTGCCCATCATATGACCAAGGTAGCACTGGCACATACAGGCATCTGGCTTTCTGACGGCGCGACTAATACTATGCCTATCGGACCACACAGAGGTGATGATCTGACAGAGCTACAGCTCAAAGAAAATAGAGATACGGTTCACAGAGCCTGGAAAAAAGGCTACGACCACATCAGACATTCACTTTGGAACGGCTATTATCAAGGTTGGGATCTGAATCCGGCGCAATTTCCGATGAGATACGCAGCTGTTTATGCCTTCTTTATGGAGAGTTACGACGATGCAGTGGAAAGATTGAAAACCTTTGTAGAAAAAGCAGCCAGAGCTACTTTGATCGGAGATGTTTTTGATGATGCGGCTACAGGCCAAGGTTTGTTGAATTATTTCCTGAGAGCACTCAACAGTGGTGCCATCACAGAAGAAGAAGTTTTAGTAACCGGTCTTACACTCGAAGAGATACAAGGAAGATCCTTCAAAAAGATTCTGGAAAACCGCAAAAAGTAAGCCATGTCTTTATGGGAATTTATAGTCGAAAAACTGACTGCAAGCAAAAAAATGATGTTGCTTGTAGTAGTCGAAAGTGAAGGTAGCTCCCCAGGTCGGCAAGGCTTCAAAATGGCGGTGGACGAAGATGGCGGCATTTTCGGGACCATAGGTGGTGGTATCATGGAACACAAGCTGGTGGAAAAAGCCAAAACCCTGCTTGCAGTAAATCAATGTACAGTTCTACTTATGCGACAGCACCACGATAAAAAACAAGCGACCAATCAATCCGGCATGATCTGTTCCGGTTGGCAGCTTAATGCTTTTATTCCCTTGTCAAAAGAGAAAGATTTGGCAACAATACAACACTTTATGCTCCGTCCTAACGCTAGAGTACAGTTTTCTGACTCAGGTCTATGTATATCGAAACAACAAAGCTCTGGTCTTAATTTAGAATCGGATGAGACTTGGAGCTATACCGAGAAAATCTCCTCAAGCCAGTTGTCCATATTGTGGGTGGAGGCCATGTTGGACTGGCTTTATCCGAATTGATGTTGTTTCTAGGGTTTTATATCAAAATCTACGACGATCGACCAGACGTAAAAACTTTACTTGACAACGACTTTGCCCACGAAAAAATCATCTTATCGTCCTACGAATCCATAAACGAATACATCACCGACTGCAAAGATGATTTTATCGTACTCATGACGGTAGGCTATAGGACCGATAAGCTTGTACTTCAAAAACTATGGCAAACACCATGTGCCTATCTGGGTATGTTGGGCAGTGACTATAAAGTCAACACCTTACTCACTGAACTTTGGGATGAAGGCTTCGACGCAGATAAAATTTCCCATCTATTTACACCCATAGGTTTGAACATATATAGCAAAACATCAAAAGAAATAGCTGTGAGTATTGCTGCTCAAATTATATTACAAAAAAACAAAAATCTTCCAACTGGAAGGTCTAAGCCGATATCAAGTAGTTTTTCTCATGATTAGATTCAAATAATAAGTTGTGGGCTTTGCCTCCTTATGAAGTATTTATAAATTTCCACCCATACCACCGATATAAAGGCTGCCAAAAGACAAACTCCAAGTTGTAGCAAGGATAATGTTTCGAATCTGAATATTTGCTGTATAGGCCGATAATAGACTGAAAGAATTAGCACTAAAAGAGATATTAATATTACAGCTGGAATTAAGATATTTTTGTATTTGATTGTGGTATATATTGAATAATAAAATGACCTTGTCACTAAAGTCAGAAAAACATTGCTGAATATCAGGGTTGAATATATAATTGTTCTTACAATGGCTTCACTATTTCCGGTTTTCATGTAATAATATCCCATTGCCAGACAAAATAGAGTGATGGCTAATCCTTGTATGATACTCAATAATAATTCTCTGAATGAAAAAAAATCAGCTGCCATTTTCCTGGGAGGTTTGGCCATGGAATTTTTCTCTATGGGCTCATTTTCAAATATGATAGAACAGGTTGGACCCATTATAAGCTCAAGAAAAATGACATGTACCGGTGAAAAAATATCTGTAAATTTCCAGTATAAAACCAAAGGCAGGGCAACTATCAATATTACAGGTATGTGGATAGAGATGATATATCTGATTGCCTTTTTCAGGTTTTCATATATCCTTCTCCCCAGTGCAACTGCATCCACCATCCACTTGAGATTATCATCCACAAGGATAAGTGATGCAGAATTTTTAGCTACTTCACTTCCACCTTTACCCATAGCAATTCCTATATGGGCGGCTTTTAATGCTGGTGCATCATTTACGCCGTCACCAGTCATGGCAACAACTTCCCCATTTGCTTTAAATGCCTCGATCAACTTCAGCTTTGCTTCCGGATCTATTCTGGCAAATATGTTGATTTTATCGACCTCATCTTTTAATTTCACTAATGACATTTTCTGAACCTGATCACCGGTCATAAAAGAATCACTGCCTTTTATTCCTATCTGGTGACCTATGGCAGTAGCTGTTTCTACCTGATCACCGGTTATCATCTTTACTTTTATACCGGCTTTATAAAATGATTTGATTACTTCCTGCATATTTTCCTTAGGGGGATCATAAAAAGCAATCAAACCGAGGATGTCAAAATTGAAATCACTTTGAGACTCCGGTAGGTTATTGATTTGCTGTTGCGACTTTGCCACACATAAAACCCTATATCCTTTTTTAGCTAGTCTGTAGGCATGATTTTTAATTTTGGCAAGCTCAACTGCAGAGTGACTGGATTGGCGCAGAATAGTCTCTAAACTACCTTTGACTGCAATAATAAATGCTTCTTTTTCATCTTTCCAAACATGTGTCATAATAGGAGGGTTACCACTTAGCGGGTATTCTTTATACATGTTATACACTTTTCTTTCATCAGATGGTACCACTTTACCATATACTTCATGTATTGTTTTTTCCATATTATCAAAAGGTACTGATTCTGAAGCCCACATGGCATAATTTAGCACCTCATTATATTTAAAGTCATCATTTAAATAATCGTATTCTTCATCAAAAACAAAATCATAAATAGCTGACAACTGCATCCTGTTTTCTGTTAAGGTCCCGGTTTTGTCAGTACATAATACTGTAGCTGCACCTAACACTTCAACAGTATAAGGGCTTCTGGCGATAACACCCTTTCTGTATAAGTGGAAAGCTCCCAAGGCCATAAAAGTGCTGAATGCAACCGGTATTTCTTCAGGGAGAACTGACATGGCAAGAGTGAGCCCTTTAAGAAGGCTTTCTATCAAATTGCCCTTGAGAAGATAGTACATGATGCAAACTATAAAAAATGCCAGAACACCATATAGCACCATTGAACGTGTAAATTTTGCAATCTGAAGCTGCAGGGGCGATTTTTCAGATTCAATATTTTCCAGACTTTTTCCAATCTTACCTAAAACGGTGTTTACACCTACCTCTGTCACTTTGGCTTTGCAATATCCCGATTCTACCAAAGTCCCTTTACTGATCATATTGGATAAAGTTTCAGGGCTTTTGTAAACCGGGACAGATTCGCCGGTAAGCATGCCCTCATTAACAGACAAATCATTGGAATCTAATATAAATGCGTCAGCTGGAACTATATTCCCATCTTCTATAAAAAAAACATCGTCAACTACAAGCTCTTGTGCATCTATAACCTGCTCTTTGTTATTTCTGATTACCCGTATTTTTGAGTTAACTAGTTTTCTCAAAGATTCGACTGCGTTTCTGCTTCTGTTTTCCTGATAAATTGAGATGCCGGAAACAAAAATGATAGCCAGTAGCATAATAAATCCTTCCTGATACTCACCCAAAACAAAATAAATGGTCGCAGTCAGAACAAGAATAAGAAATAATGGCTCTGTAACCACCTCTAATATGATTGGCCAGAATCCAAATCGCCTTTCCTTTTCCAAAATATTTGAACCAAACTGTGCACGTCTTGCCAATACGCTTTTATTGTCAAGCCCAGAATTATCTAAACTCATAGTTAATGAAGTTTTAAGGTAAAGATAATACTCTTTCCACCTCTTATAGTTTATAACCATCAATAATTCTGTTAACTAATTGCCTAAAACTAATCGCTTATAGGTTTCTTTTAGATTGAATATCGAGTATGAAATATCTGATAAATCAAATAGTAGTCAATATTAGCTTTGTGACCAGAGCCAAAATTAATCAATTGTTATCCATATTAACTCAAATGAATAAAAACAAGAAGCCCTTTTAGCAATTTTGATACTAAAAGGGCTTCTTATTTTTCAAGACCTAACGATAGCCTACTCTATCACAATCATTTTCTTAGTAGCTGTAAAGTCACCACTCTTAAGTGTGTAGTACATCACACCACTTGCTCCCAATTGCTCTCTGGTGAAAATTTCACTGTTCAAACCTTTGTTTGTCTGGATGTTTCTCACTGATACTACCTTACCGGTAACATCATATACGCTCAATGTCACAGCTGCAGCATTCGGCATGTTGAAGCTAATCGTCGTCTGACCCTTGAACGGGTTAGGCTCGTTCTGCATCAATGCAATCGCGGTAACAGGTGCGGTTCTCACTTCAAGACTTACTCTTCCTACTGCAAAGTCACTTGTGTAAGATTCAGCTGGTGTTACTGCTGAACCGATAGATAACATTTCGCTTACTTTCACTGCTCTGTCTGCTTTCACTATGATGGTGTATAGTACGGTTCCTTCTCCTAATGTGATTCCTTGCTTCCCACATAACTCATCGTAACCTCATCTTTGGAAATTAATCCCACATTGGCTCTCGTCATCTCTAATGCTCCCGGTCTGATCCCTACATAGTTCGCCCCTTTCAGGTTCATCGTGTACTGGAAGCCCGCTATATCACTGAAGTTGCCGGCCATCACGGCTAATTCCGCTTCTTCACCTGCTTTCAGTTCCTGGTCTTCCATACCCAGTACTACCACTTTACTGCTTCGCGCTTCTGATACCGGATTCTTTACACTACCGGCCGCATTGCCGCTCACATCTCCTATTTTCACCGCTATAAAGTTGTAATTACCATCTCCGGGCCCTGTATGGGCTATCATGCTCTCCAGATACGGGAAAGGTCGATCCACACTCATCACCTGATCCTCTATCGGGAAGCGCCAGCTATAGTTATTCGGGTATTCTTTTGTCGTCCCCAATACGAGCTGAATGATCTCTGTCAGATCGGAAGCGGTCACCTGTCCGTCATGGTTTGCATCGGCAGCGATGAGCTTATACGGACTTGTGATCGGTTCGATGCCCAATATATGCCGCTGGATCATCACCAGATCCAATGTGCTCACGCCATTCATCACATCATCATTCTTGTGCGCACTCAACTCTGTATCAGTGTAGATTTCAAGTCCATAGTTACCCTTATTATCGGTCCTGTATATGGTCGGGTTTTCCGGTAGGTTCGATGTCGTGACGATCTCTACATTCATCACACCTTGACCTGATTCTGTATGTACATTGCCCGCTATCCGGGTTGCTGATCCCGGTGGACAGTTGATCGGATCATTACATACCAGTCTCAGGTCAACGGAACAGTAATCTACGTTGTTATTCCAGTCGATTACGGACATTTTCAGCGTCACGCCAGGTAAGTTTGCCTTCGTGAAGATCATCGAAGATGATTTCTGCGATGGTAACCATCTCTGGTATTCTCCTGCATTATACTTAATCGTATTGCTCGCTGTGATGTCATATCCTTTGCCCGCTGCATCAAAGTAGTGCTCACTGTAGATTCTGTCTGCATTTGGCAACCAGTTGTTGAAAGTAAATTTCAGGTCTTGCTGTGCTGTACAGAAGTCTGTACTTCCTCTGTCAAAGTCTCTAGCCCAGATCTCTACCATCGGTGCTGATCCAGCCGGTGCTCCTACTGGTACCTGCATCAGTGCAGTACTCAGGTGGATACAATATGGGGTTGGTGGCTTCAGATCTTTTACTTCGATCTCCTCGATACACTGTGTTGAGTTGTGACATCCGTCATATACTCTCCACAATATCTTGTGCGTGCTGTACTTGCCTGTGATAGGATATCTGAAGTCGATCGTCGCATCATCTCCAGGTACGGTCGGTGCCAGATACTTCGTAGGTATTGTTCCTGCAGGATTTGTACTTGAGCTCACGCCTCCATAAGTAACATCGCAGAATCCATCTCCTGTAGTACATACTGTTCTGAATGAACTGTACGCATAATCCCACGTTCCGTCTCCCCATGCATCTACAAATACTTCCCACTTCAACCACGCACTTATCGCCGGTGCTGCTACGGTACATCCACCCAGGTCTGTCGCTGATTTCTTAAGCGTGATACCTGTGGTACAGTTCGCCTGCTGCTGGAAGATAGCTCGTGGAGCACAATCGATAACCGGTGCTATCACATCTCTGAATATCCAGTCTTGCTTGTATCTCACACAATAGTTGTTACACCAGTTCATAAATGTATAGGTGACTACCCACTTACGACATACGCCGTCCTCAAAGTCGTAACGCTCTACCGCTGTATTCACTCCGATCACATCACAAGGTCCCTGTACATAGAATGGGCGACCATCTCTCAATTGTGTTTCTGTCGGTCCGTCACAACTGGTAGTCTCAAGTACTTTCAGTCCATAGTTTATATAGACATTTGGATCTGTTATATCAGTACTTGCACCATTTGCCTGAACTCCACATATTTTATTAGGAGTATATGCATTCCATCTCTTTGAAGATGCTCTCGTCGAACCAG
The DNA here is from genome assembly GCA_016722285.1 of Saprospiraceae bacterium. Taxonomy (GTDB): domain Bacteria; phylum Bacteroidota; class Bacteroidia; order Chitinophagales; family Saprospiraceae; genus OLB9. Next base: position 126,668 of record JADKGI010000006.1, on the reverse strand, counting down.
GACTCGCTAACCATGACCCAAGGAAATTCCATACTACTGATGAATTATAAGTCGATGATACCGTAATTATCTGAGTACAGTTCACGCCAGGGTTTCCTACTATTCTGAATGTTCTCGTTACTGTACCTGATTTACACTGATTCAAACTAACTACATCTTTGTATTCTACTGCAGGAACACCACATGCTGACCATGCTGTAGGTACGCCTGTAAAGGTCAATACATTTGCTGTGGCAGGTAACCAGTTGTGCCACCATTGGTGGTGATCGGTGCCTCACAGCTTACTGTTATATTTGGTGGACAGGTAAGTACCGGTGGTACTTTGTTATCCACTTTCACATTTGCCCACGTGTCATTGTAGTTATCCTGACGTGGATATGGATCTGCTGTAGTAGGTAGTACCCAACAGCCGATACATCCGTCTTTGTTTCCGTCATCCCATACTCGCAGGATCACTTGATGGAACATTGTGTCTAGTTTTCCGTCTCTGTCAACGTCAGCTCCTGCTGTAGTCAAATCCTCACAACAGAACTTCACATACTGTCCACCATCCTCATCCAGGAAGTTGTACAATGTTGCTGTTGAATTTGCTCCCCCATGCTGTCACTGCGTAACTACCCGTATAATCTTTTCCGATCGCACTGGATGTCGTTAATCCTGTGGCTCTGTTTTTCCAGTACCATACTCCCTCAGCTACATTGATAGAAGTCACTACATAACTTGCTGTAGTTGGGCTTACGCCGGCATCTCTTGTCGCTGCAGTACCACTAGAGTTGGTCCATCCCCATGTCATATTCTGACCAAAGTTTGGCACAGTAGTTCCATTGGCATATGGAGTTGGACTTGATGTTTGTGGAGGTATATTGATTCCAGGGTTGCTTCTGAATGTTCTGTTACTATTATGTCCCTGGTAGCCTAAGTTACCACAACTTGGTCCGCAGGTCTTCTGATCTCCAGTCTCACTGGGCTACAGTTGTCATAGGATCCATTGTCAACACTATTGACAAACAATTTCGCCTGTGCATCCACTACTCCCGCAGCATCATAGCCCGGTGTCACGCTGATCACGATATCCTGCTTCGCAACAGCGATAGGCGCTGTATTGTCATACACCGTTACGGTGAAATCTACTACACGCTCGTTGTCACAGCAGTCTCTCAATACCCAGCTCAATGTATTCGCTCCGCACTTCAAGCCGCTGGCTCTCCATCTCGCTCCTATTTTGTAGATCACTACATTTGGGTCTTTTGTTTCCAGTCTGACTGTAGGGTGAAGGTCACAATTGTCATGCAGTTCCCATAGATCTGGGATATATGCATCTGCTGTACAGTCCCATGGTCTTGTAGTCACTAATGTCTTTTGCTATAGACGTAGGTGCTGTCTTATCGATCACATTGATCACCTGGATATGCGTCACAAACACTTCATTACACCAGTCAAGGATCTGCCATGTTCTGAATACTTTCCTGTTGCCATGACAGTCAACACCACACGCAGATATTTCATTGTCTGTGTACGTAGTATAGTAATTACACAGGCTCGGTAAGCCTAAAGTAATACATTTGTAAATAGGCGTAGCCTGATTTGGTGCATAGCCAGCTACCTGTATAACCGGAAGATGTGCACCTGCTGTAGCCGCTTGATATACTCCATTGTCATCCAAAGGACATATCGGAACAGTACTGGCACCACAGTTGAGTATAATATCAACTGGTAAAATAAGCGCGTTTGGAGCCAATGTCCAGTTCGGCTGTTTTACAATAATGGTTTGCTGACATGTTGCGGTATTGCCACCACAGTCTGTTACCAACCATGTTCTGGTCACAAGCGTATTACACTTGTCAACAGTATTTGTCACCACATCAGTGAACTTCCAGTTGGTCAGTCCACAGTTTTCTGCTACTGTAGGAACTGGTACCCCTAATGAAGGAGATAAACTAAATCCCGGGGTAGCTGCACCTGATGGAAATCCACCACCCGGAGCCGCTCCGTTAAATAATGCTATCTGGCCGAAGAGCGTGCTCTCGTCCCAGCAGTAAACGGTGCCCTGGGCAGGGCAAGTCAGGACTGGAGGTATCTTATCCTCAAAGATCAAATAGCCCCAGCATACATTTCCATTTCCTATCAGTTCATATTTGATCTGTTTCCCAAGGAGCAGCTTCATCACCGGTTGGGTGATCAGGTTGACTTGAGTTGGGGTAGAGGTTAACTTTAATCCACCAGATGTTGTTAAGGTAGTACCATCCAAAAGATATTTGCCATCTATAATGTATCGTATCCCCGTCGCACCTAAAGGTAAGAATTCATCTGCTCTGGCATCAAACGAGCAACTGCCACTCACGGATATATTGTGTTGGCCTAAACAGGAAATACTTCCAGCATCCTGAATAATTACCGTGCTGGTAGCAGGCTGTATGCAGCCCGGTAACGCAGCTGTTATTCCATTGTCAGGGGACACATTGCTCTCATTTTCTGCTTTATAACTTAGGTTTATCGTCTTCGATCCTAAAGTCAGGTTAGACGGATTAAATAAATTTGGAAGGATTACATCAGTACCTGACCAGGTAAACATGCCGTTGGCAGGTGTGGTGGCTGATGTAATAGTCGCAGTAAGTGTTACATTGACTTGTCCAGCTTGATTTGTAAAAGGTCCAATTGCTGTTATATCCACATTAGGGTAGGCGCATTTATTGCCGATGGTCTGGGTAGCACCTTGTCCATTACTTACTGTAATACTATACCCCATATTATCAATATGAATAGCAGAAAGACGGTACGTCGTTCCAGAGATATATGGGATTACATCATTAACCATTATTGGTATGGGAGCCATTGGAGGGCAGGACTACCTGTCGTGTACCAAACCATTTACCGCAGTCACTGTCCATATCTGACCTGCTGGTGCATCAATTTCTATGTCTTCTGTAAACTGCCCGTCAGTCTGCAGTGTTGTCGCATTATTTTTACAGGTACATGGGTCGAGATGGATGGATCGTTGGTAATGCCACAGTTATATATTGTAATTTTCGCTGTTGCCTTCCCGGATGAACATCCATTTAAGGCTGCTATATCATAACTCACCGTATAATCTCCGGGTGTACTAATTGATGGTTTGATAGTACCTGACATAGCATCTATGCTCAAACCCATAGGTGCCGCAGTAAAAGTTCCTCCTGCGATTCCGGTAAGACTGACCGTCACATCAGGATTGCTTTTACATACAGGAGAACCTGCATAAGAAATTATTGGTGGTATATTATTATCCTGAACAGTGACGGTAGCTGAACATGTACTTGAATTGGAGCTACCATCAGTAACCGTGAGCGTAACACTATTGGGCCCAAGGTTGGAACAGGTAAAGACACTCTTAGACAAACTATAGCTTGCTATTCCGCAATTGTCAGTTGAACCGTTATTTATATCTATAGCAGCATTAATTGTAATATCACCAGCCATAGGAATTTGGACGGTAATATCCTGACACTTGGCTGTTGGGGCAGTATTATCGCGTACGCTTACAGCAGTGGTAGACTTTGCAGCAGGACATCCTCCAGCAGCTGCAATATCGTAACTTACCGTATAGTCTCCCGGTGTGCTAATTGATGGTTTGATAGTTCCGGACATGGCATCAATGCTCAAACCCAGAGGCGTTGCAGTAAATGTACCTCCTGTCGTTCCTGTCAGACTGACAGTCACATCCGGACTGTTAGGGCAGAAAGGAGAGCCTGCATAGGAAATAGTTGCGGATGGTGGTGAAGGGCATGTATTATAGCTTATTGTTATATCCCTAATTTGATCTGATATGCCGGGACCCGCTATTTGAATTCGCGCAACATTACAGCCCAAATTTTCCGGGGTAACCCCAGGGGCCGGATAATTGGTACAATTACCCTTAGATCCAGTGTAAGTAGTTTGAGTACCCATTTGATTCGTTCCATTATTAACATGTCCCCCTGCATATAAGATAGGAAAACCCGTATCTGTGCCACTACATCTTAAATAAGAACCTAGCAAGGTGTACAGGCCTCCAGCTGGAATATTTGCACCGCTGAAAGTCACTTTATAAGGTATTGAAACATTGTAGTTATATCCACTTGGGCAATAACTACTTGTAACATTTACCATTGAAGGATTTAATTCAATAGTCACGCTGTAGCCATCTGTACTGGTTACAGTAACAGAATTTTGGGCACTAGTATCATGATTTCCAAATAAAATTAAGAATAATAATAAAAGAAATACTATCTGAAACCTTTTAAATAATTCAGACCATGTTAAGAAACGGTTAACAACTGTCCATCCTGCTGATGATATTTTGTCAAATAATGATTTGTGTGTCATTTGTTTTATGTTTTGCAGAGGGATACGTGTCATAAGGTTATGATTTAGTTTTTAAAAAAAAATGGTTGGTATGAATTATAGTTTGATGATATAAGTCTGATATATATGTTGTTGTAATATCTTAAGACATTAACAGCAGATTCTTGCCAGAATCCAGATTGATCATCTGATCCTGGTATAAAAACCTGGAAAAAAGAACTTTGAGTATGTATAATAGGCAGGTAAGAAATAGATATCCTAAGTGCCATACAAATTTGTAGGAGAAATCCAATAATATAAAGAGGAATATTAAATAATACATATATGAAATTTAAGTAAAATTTCATTCAGGTTGGTTTGTTTATTGGTTCTATTAAAAAACAATTTATACACAGCAAAATTAAAATAAAATCCAATAAGATGATTGCATTATATGCATTTCTTTTCAATATAAAAAATGTCACTATATAATCAACTTATTTTCAGCATTATATGCAATATTACCGTAAATAACCTTTGGGGTTGTTTGCAAATATTCCAGCCAAGATATTATCTGATCTGCTATCTTGATAGTTGGATTATTAGCTTAATATTATAACAATCTATAGTATAAGTATATCAAATTTCTTTCAAAAAAAATCAACTTGCCACTTGCTTTAGATAGTGACCAAAAATTAGAAATGATATATGGCTTTAGACAAATAAATATATACCCATAGGCCAGTTTAAAACCTGTGGCGAGTTATATAGATTACTATTTTTTTAAACTATCTTCCAAAATTGTAAATCGTAAATCACTTTTCATTCGAAAATGGTAAATCCTGCCTGCTTCGAAGCAGGCAAGCCAAAATCGTAAAACGTAAATCCTATTTTCCATTCTGCCCCCAGCCCCTAAAGGGGAGTCTCCGCTCTTTTGGCTTATTTGCGCGATAGGATATAAGACCTTGGTTATTTTCAAGATTTTGTGATTATTAGTGACTTAGAGTCTTTGTGGCAATTTGGGAGGTTGACCTATGGCAATCGTAAATCAAAAATCGTTTTCCCGCCCTTGCCCTTGATCCCTGCTTTCTTCGAAGCAGGCAAGCCTAAAGGGAAGCCTGCTCTTATTTGGCTTGTTAGAGTGTTGGTTTATCGCAATAGTATTTAGTTTTTCATTCGTAGTTCGTCATTCCAAAATCGTACATTGTTATTCTTATTTACCCCAGTCCATCCAAAAATAAAAGTTGATTATTGAAAGCAAAAAGATATACAATTTTGACTAGATTTAACTTTGAGATATCGGCCAATAAAAAAAGGGGTAAAATGTATGATTCCACCCCTAATCTATATTAAAAATCGGTTTTTCTATATCAGGCTGGTTGCAATGCTTCCAGTTCAGCCAGGTTTGTATGCAACTGTGCATCTGACATATGATGGTTCATCAGTTTTCCGGCAAAATAATCCTCATAGGCCTGTAGATCAAAGAATCCATGACCACACAGGTTGAACAGTATGGTCTCTGATTTCCCTTCTCTTTTACATCTTCTTGCTTCTTCTATGACCTGATAGATAGCATGCGTTGCTTCAGGCGCAGGGAGAATGCCTTCTGTCTTTGAAAAGAGCAGCCCGGCTTCAAAACACTCTAGTTGCTGTGCTGCCACCGCTTCGATCAGTCCATCCTTTAACAATTGGCTACAGAGTACACTGGCACCATGATACCGTAGTCCACCAGCATGGATGGCATCGGGCATAAAATTATGTCCCAAGGTGTACATAGGCAAAAGTGGTGTATATCCTGCCGTATCACCAAAATCATATTTGAACACACCCCTGGTGAGTTTTGGGCAAGATGCCGGCTCTACGGCTACACACCTTATTTTTTTGCCTTCAGCAAAGTTGTATCTCAGGAATGGAAAGCTGATGCCGGCAAAATTGCTGCCACCACCAAGCGGAGCTACTATCACATCCGGAAAGTCTCCGGTCATCTCGAGCTGTTTAATACATTCCTGACCGATGATGGTCTGATGCATCAGGACATGGTTCAGTACGCTTCCCAAAGAATATTTTGTATCATCATGCTGTGCTGCCATTTCGATGGCCTCAGAAATGGCTATGCCCAGACTACCATTAGAATGCGGGTCGGCTTCCAGTATGGCCCGGCCGGCATTGGTATTTCTGGATGGAGATGCAAATATATTGGCTCCAAAAGTCTTCATAATCATCTTCCTGTATGGTTTCTGGTCGTAACTTATCCGCACCATATAGACGTCGCATTCGATGCCGAATTGCTGACAAGCGAAGCTAAGGGCTGTACCCCATTGACCGGCGCCTGTTTCAGTTGTAATTTTTCTGACACCTTCCTGCTTATTGTAGTAGGCCTGCGCTACGGCTGTATTGGGTTTATGGGATCCACTTGGGCTCGTTCCCTCATATTTAAAGTAAATTTTGGCAGGAGTATCCAGCGCTTTTTCCAGTGCAGTTGCCCTTACTAAAGGTGTCGGCCTCCACAATTTATATATTTCTCTGACCTGATCAGGAATCTCATGGTACCGCTCAGTACTTACTTCCTGTTTTATCAGCTCCATTGGAAATAAAGGGGCCAGATCTTCCGGACCAACCGGTTGTTTCGTGCCGGGGTGAAGTGGCGGAAGTGGCTTATTAGGCATATCAGCGATGATATTGTACCAGTGAGCAGGCATTTCAGATTCTGACAAATATATTTTTTTATCCATGATTAAGGTTTTTGAATTTTATTTGAAAACTTATAAAATGAAGTTCAATATATGATAGCAAATAATATACCACCTCTTGAGTGTCCCCCCCCAGGGAGCCCCCGGGCGGCCGGGGCCGAAAAGGGGGCCCCGGGCACCGGCCCCCCCCCACCCGGCCCGCCCCCCCCCCCCCGCCCCCACCCCCCCCAAGAGGCAAACCGCCGCGAGGGGGCCCCGAAGGAGGAGGCGGCGAGGAATGGGGGGGGAGAAAGGGGGGGGGGGGCCCGGGGGGGCGCCCCGGGGGGGCGCCCCCCCCGGGCGCCACCCGACGCCCAACCCGAAGCGAGGGAGGAGGGAAGGGCCGCGAGAGGCCAGGGGGGGGGCCCCCCGCCCAACAGGGGCTGGTTTAAAGAGGGGGGGGCCGCCCTTTGGAGGGGGGTATAGGTGTGAAGGGGGAGGATTTTCCCAAAAAGGGTTTTTTGGCCCAAAAAAACTTGGGGCGGGGCCGCCCTTTGCGCGGGGAGAGCTTCGGCCGCTTTTCTCGGGCCAAGCGTGGCCCCGCAAGGGGGGGGGCCCCCGGGGAAACCCCCCCCCTCCCCCCCCCCCAAACGCGGCAAAAAGAAGAGGAAAGGCGCGCGGGGCCCAGAACAGCAAAACAGGGCGGTGGTGAGGGTAGGGGAAGGGGGAAAAAAAAAACGCGCCCCGCAAAAAAAATTGCTAAGTCTTCGGGTGGCCCCGCGGGACACCCCCCCCCCCCCGCCCCCCGCGGGCGGGGGGGGGGGAAATAAAAAAGGGGCCAAGAACCATTGGGGCAGGAGGACAAGCCAATTTTGAGAAAAGCAGTGCTCCGGAAAGGCAAAAAAAAAAGGTTGTTTTGTGTTAAGAGCGGAGCCGGGGGGGGGGGGGGTGTGACCCGGGTGTGGCAGGAAGGGGAGGGAAGGAAAAGGAGAGGTGGGGGGGTGGGCCCCCCCGTTCCCCCCTTTAGTTGGGGGGTTTCCCCCTTCCGCCCCCCCCGGCGGGGGCCGCTCCCTTCAAAAATCGTCGAAAAAAAAAGGCGAGTATTTTTTTTTTTCGTTTTCCAAAAACGGGGGGTATTGCGTAAATTTATTAGAATTAATGGTAAATCTCCTATCAAATAACAAGCTCCTGGCTCTTGACTCCTGACTGCTACTAATCAGTTTAAATAACTGCAAAAAGACACCCTATTTTCAAAAAATCTTTCCTTAATTTATGATAAATAGCACTAATATCCTATACAATATAAAGTTCAAAAGACATGCTTTGAAAAATAAAATTTACACAATCAATAATTACGACAATATGAGTTATATTTGTTTTCAAAATGAATAAAAACTAATCTGGAGAATTATTTTTTTAACACTAAATGTATAATTATGAGTAAATTTGATGAAAAAGTACAGATGTACAAAAATTCTGCAGCCGAAATAGGATTGAAACTTAGTGATAAACTCATTACGGGTGTAGCAAAAGGTTTAGGGCCATCCATATATTTGGGTGATGCTTCTTTGGTTTCCGGTACTGATCAGGCGGAATTGGATAGAGTAAAGCAAAATTTCCTGATCAAAAAACTTGGTCTGAAAGATCGCCCTGCACTCGATGGAGCGATCAATGAAGTGATCGAGCAAATGGGTAAATCAAACAGAAATAAGCATAGGGCATTGGTTTATGCATTGCTTGCAAAGAAATTTGGAAAAGAAGATATGTTTATCTCCTGATTACCAGGTTCTAAAAGTCATTGATCAAAAAAAAATCGCTCTGATTGAATAATTCATTCAGGGCGTATTTTTTTATTGAAGTGATTCCTCTAAATTTACCCATCCCTGCCATCTTCGGGGCAGGCGGGCTAAATCCTTCCCTTAAAATGGAAGGACTTTTGAAGTCACCGTAAAAAGTAAAGGCCGCAAATTTATATGCCTGTTTATAAAATAGCATTTATATGGTACTTAAAAACATATTGTTAATCCCTATGCAAGTCACCTGCCTGCCGAACAAATTCTTTGGCAGGCAGGTTGAAACCCAGCTTTTTATCAAATTTAATCGCCATAGCTTTGGCTATGAAGATGAAATTTGATATCAATCTGCATTCCAAGCACTTACATATCATTTTAACATACGTTTATAAATGACTTCAATAATAAATATCACATTTGTTACAAAAAGCAGCGGATTCTTTGAATTTTGTTTAACAAAAATACAATTATTTAAATATGAACTACAATTAAAGTCCTATTTTGCACAATTGATGTTTGACATATCCCATCTATTAATACTTATCATGAATATTTTTTTTAATAGTATAAAAACTGTATTCCCAGGGCTAAAAAATAGAAAAATATCAGCTGCAAATATTAATTTTGACATCATAAATGAAATTCATTGATAGAATTGATTTAGTATTTAACATACTTTGCTTTAATACAAGTAAATCCAATGTATGACAGCCGAAGAAGTCATCATTTTTGACAACATATCACCAGAAAATTATAAGAAAATTGCAATCAATGCAGCCAGATACGCCATAATATCTGTCGGATTTACATATGATAGAATGGGACTGATAGAGACCCTACCCAGAATTAAAAATATAATAAAAGGCAAAATAGCTGAAGGCCTTTTTTATACTTATTGTGACCAAAGAAACCTAAAAGTGAGTACATCTGAATGCACAACTCCATTTTGGCAGTCAGACCTCAGAGACTTTTTGTGGCTTGGTGGTGAATGGGATCTTAAAAATAATTTCTTCTATTGCAAGGATTCAAATTTTTCATCATTCGAATTTTTAAATCTTCCCGCTTTGATTCCCAATAAATTTCCAAACGACCAATGGTCAAAAAGAAATGAAAATCATATTGAAGCTACCGGATTTACGGCTTTCCTGTTTACTTTCATGCGATTGCAGCCTGACGATAAAGACTTTTTTAGCTTAAATCTGACTAATGATCAGTTGGACTTCTTAGTAAAGGTGCGTGAGAGAAATAAGCTTGCTCCATACACAGAAATGCCATTTATGGAATCATGGTTTTGGGAAAACATGAGCAATAAAGGCCCGGATAACATACTAAATTTAAGTTACCAACCCGAACTGATAATTACATCGTGTGCGAATGTAAAGTATTGGCCATTATTTAAAAACACATCACAAAATGATCCGCTGACAATATATTCAAGCTTTCTAAATGGCTCATCCTGGTATAAGTCAAGTAATGATCTTTTGAAATTTGCCGGAGGAGCCTTAGTCACCAAGATTCGAAATATGACTTGCCCGGTTTGTCTGTTGCCATCATTCAAATCAATAGCTGATAAATATGCTACCGAGTAATCCTAAAAAATAATCCATGATAATTTTAATAGCACAACAACTAAAACTTACATATAAGATAAAATTGTTATATAACTAACTGTATTAAATGGTCATTTATAACTAAATTGATTCTTATCAAAATATTGAATGAAATGATGCGAAGGATCAATGAATAAAAAAGGAATTCAAATTTCTGTTATTACTTCGACACCATTGTTTGCAATTTTAAAATTCGTTGCTCCATACTAAGTGGATACAATAGTAGATCAGCTTATAAGCTATAAGTAATTAACTTTATTGGTCAGTAATCAATTTTTAATAAAATCAAGAATCAACTTACAAAACTAGTCTGTCTCCAGACTATTTTCGCATAACTGTTACATTTATGAAAACTCAAATTGCAATATGGTTGGGCAATAAATTGAATACATTAAGCTGATTGCTATTGATCTTCCACATCAATATATTTCTACTGATGTAACCAGGTCCATTCCTACAGCTTCATTTATTATACCAATGATTTTATCTTTACCCATCAGGAGTTCTTTCTTCAATGGGGCCGATGTTAAATACACTTTTAAAACGCCATCATTGAAATATATCCGGCTGGTGTATCCAGCAATAACAGGACCCAATTGCTCCTTCCATACATCAGCAATATTGGCCGTATGATACCCTTTCGATACTTTTTTATTACCGGATATAAAATCATTTAATACTTCCCGAATAGGTTTATCATGATATCTGCCCATATGCTATAAACGCAAATCAGTATTCCAAAGTTTTTTTTGAAATGAGAATAAACAATATTTACAGTCTTATGTTACATTGTCCATTTAATTCAGTCAAAATATTTAATCATGTTTATAAAATTATTGACCATAATGTTATTTTCTGCTACTGGTTTTATTAAGCATTATTTCAATTCAGACACAGTGCTTTCATCGGCCGATACCAACATTAATCAGGCAGTCAGTGATTCAACATCATTTCACTCATTATCAGCACTTTCCATTGATGGGAAATTACTATCAATGAACAAGTATAGCGGTAAAAAGGTAATCGTCTTAAATGTAGCTTCCAAATGCGGTTATACACCTCAATATGCCGATTGGGAAGCATTTTTTGAAAATAATAAAGCCAATTATGTAGTTTTAGGTTTCCCGTGCAACCAGTTCTTGGGTCAGGAACCCGGTACAGCAGAAGAAATTGAAAGCTTCTGTCAAAAGAATTATGGTGTCACTTTTCAGATGTTTGACAAAATTGATGTCAAAGGGGACAATCAAAGTCCGTTATATGCATGGCTCACAAATCCGAAACTTAATGGATGGAATCATACAGAACCAAGTTGGAATTTTTCAAAATATCTAATAGATGAGAATGGAAAACTCCTCAATTATTTTGGTCCAAAAATAAAACCAGACAGTCCGGAGTTTTTGGCCGCAATAAAATAACTTTTAGAACGAAAGAGATTAGATTTATTGAAGATTTTTCAGATACAGTCTGAATCCATTTCCATGAATGTTTTCGATTTCTATATTCTGATCCTTATTGAGATACTTTCTTATTTTAGTGATAAATACGTCCATGCTTCTGGCAGTAAAGTAATTGTCATCTTCCCAAATCTTAGTTAAAGCTTCTGATCTCTGTAACACATCATTGATCCTGAAACAAAAAAGTCTTAAAAGTTGAGCTTCTTTGGGCGAAAGTTTATCCGTTGTGTTATCAGGTTTATATGTTAGTATTCTTAGGGCATAATCAAAATGATAATCTCCTATTATAAACTCCCTTTGGTTTTCAGGATTTTCTTCCGGCTTTGCCGATCGTCTCATAACTGCTTTAACTCGGAATAACAACTCTTCAGAATTGAAAGGCTTTGTGATATAGTCATCTGCACCAAGTTTGAAACCTTCCAGCACATCCTCTTTTAAAGTTTTTGCAGTAAGGAAAATGATGGGAGTTTCTTTATTGAATACCCGAATGTCTTTAGCCATTGTGAAACCATCTTTTTTGGGCATCATTACATCAGAAATGCAAAGGTCAAAATGTCCTTTCTTAAACGCTTCAAGGCCCAATTCTCCATCTGTAGCAAGTGTTACCTCGTAATCATGCATTTCCAGATATGATCTGAGAACATCGCCAAAATTCTGGTCATCTTCGACGAGTAATATTTTATTAGTCATAAGTTCAATTTTTCAATTAGTATATTAACTCAAATTTAGACAAATTATTTTGTATTTTGCTTTTCAGGTAAAAAAACGGTAAAAGTACTTCCCTTACCCAGCTCACTTTTTACTGAAACTTTTCCATGATGTGCATCGACCATAGCTTTGACATAACTCAATCCTAGACCGAATCCTTTGACATTATGGAGATTGCCGGTATGCACTCTGTAAAACCTTTCAAAAATAAGTTTTAGCGTATCCTTTGCCATTCCTATACCATTGTCTGATATGGAAAATTCTACCCCTCCCCTCCCATCTTTCGTACTGATGATTATATCAGGATTTTTAGGAGTATATTTCTCAGCATTGTCCAGGAGATTGTTTATGATACTAGATATGTGGGTCACATCACCCGTGATGATATATTTTGATGCTTCAAGATTGGTAGTTATTCTGCCTCCTTTTGCCTGCACTTTGAGTTCTGCATTGACTACGGCATCCTGTATTAATTCATGGAGATCTACATCGTTAAGCTTTAGTTCGACATTTTGCTTCTCTATCTGAGCCATCTGCAATACTTTTTCGACTTGCCCCAGCATTCTCTTATTTTCCTGTTTAATTATATTTATAAATCTGGAGACACGTTCTTTATTTTCAAGAATGGATGGATTGAGAATAGAATCTGAAGCCAAAGAAATAGTAGCAATGGGTGTTTTAAATTCGTGTGTCATGTTATTGATAAAATCAGTTTTCATTTCTGACACTTTTTTCTGATGAAAAATCACCCATACCGTATAAGAAAAACATACCAGGATTAAACCTGTAAATACTACCGAACTTAACAGAATACCAATTACATTGGACCATAAAAAACGGCTCTTACCGGGAAAATACAGATTAAGATGGCCCGGATCATTCATTTCGTCCGCAAATAAGGATATTTTGTACTCGGCTTTATATAATGGGTTCATTGCAGCAACATTACTTGACTTTGTCGTGTCACCTATAGTGGCAGCATAATTGCCATTCTCAATAAAATAAGCATTATCTCTGTTTGAATAAACTCCATATTCATACCTGAGATCAATCTCCTTGGATTCAAGCTCTGTTTTCAAATACTTATCCAGTTTTTTTATATCAATATTTTCAAGCAACTGATAAGGATCATATATAGAGGATTTGTATTCCAATTCTTTGATTCTCTGACTTAATTCTGAAGCACCTTTTGTCAGGTCTTCGCGTATTATTTCGTCTAAAATACTTACAGGTTCAAGGAGTCTTTTCTCATAATATTTTTTCTCAGCAAGGGTTTCAGCATCTAAATTTAGTCTTTTTTTGACATTAGAAAGGGCTAGGGTTACTTTGTCATTAAAATTTTTTTCATCCAGGTCAACAGCCCTTTTTATCCAGAAAAATTGAATTAGACCTACCCCTATCAGAGACAGGGACATGATTATAATAATGCTCCAGATTGCTTTTTTTGTCATGACTACAAATTTATTCAAAGATTTGGTTTAGCTGTTGATTTTAACAACAAATTAACTTTGAAAAAAACCTAGCGTTCAGTCATAAAATAAAAGATATATATATAGAAATAAAATAGATGTATATTAATGTCAGACATATATAAAAAATTTAAAAGTTATTGAAAAAGTAAGAGTATATTCAAAAAATATTTAGTTGTTAATCAATATGTTATGGTTCTGACAATAAAATAATTAACAAGTTTAGTGAAATAAAAGAGATGATTATTTTGAAGGAAGATTCAAAAGATATTGATTATAAGGCAATAAAAATTTAAACATACTGTAATCAAGGTTGAAGTAAGTTTATTTTCTGCGGATTAGTTCTACTTTGTCTAATTACAATTTTACAAGAAAAACATGGTTTTTATGAATTCTCTTAAATAAACATACTTCCTGACGGATTACTATAAATTCAAATCAATTGCCACAGACTTTAGTCTGTGGGCCTATTAATGACAATATGTGTTGACTTTAGTCAAAATACGGAAGTTTTAGGCTAAAGCCATTATAATGTTTACTTAGTTCCACTGGCTGAAGCCAGTGGTAATTGAAAAACCGATTCCCTTTTACTAAATTTAACAAAGGAGAATTAGTTTAGCAATAAATACGACAGGTATAATTGGCTGTGAATTAACATTTTGTGGGCGTTGAAAGTAATAGTTAATTTTTCACTCACTTAATTTGCTTCAAATTATCAGGATTCTAAGTCATTTCCATATTTTAACCTTAGCAGAACCTTTTCTTTTTCCAGTTTCATGGAGGTTAAATAGACTAACTTAACAGCTTGTTTGTCTTTGAGTCTTACTTTTATCCTGTATCAAACCAAAATAACTTTCATATAAGCTTTAATAGTGCAATGAAAATTTTAAACTTAAAGTAGAAATATTGCGAAACAGTCATTAAAATTCTACATTTTTGTCTCTGAAAGTAACCATAATAAAAGATGCTTGAATTCATTAGCAGCGTGATTCTAAAACTTTGGGGATTTAGAGTGACGGGGCCTGATCCTGAAGTAATACCAAAAAAAGTTTACGCTGTATATCCTCATACATCAAACTGGGATTTCCTCCTTGGGATACTTATAAAGTTTGCCATCCCGATAAATGTAAATTATGTAGGCAAAGAATCATTGTTCAAATGGCCCTGGGCATGGCTGTTCCGTTGGCTGGGTGGAATTCCTGTTGATAGAAAAAAAAGTACAAATTTTGTAGATGGAATGGTAAATTTATACAAAAAATACGATCGCCTTGCTTTTGCAATTGCGCCAGAAGGTACCAGAAAAAGAGTACAAAAATTTAAAACCGGCTTTTACTATATAGCACACAATGCTAACGTACCTTTAATTTTTGTAAAATTTGATTTCGGAAACAAGCTCGTTGCTTTTAGTGAACCATTTTATACCACAGGAGTTTATGCTGATGATATTAAGCTAATAATAAATCATTTTAAAGGCACCATTGGGGAAAATCCTGAACTTGCCTGTCAATGGGAAGAAGAAATGATTTGAAAATATGTATTGAATATGATAAAAGTTCTGATAAAACCAATCAAATACTTTACTTATTGTTTAGGACTTCTGGTATGTGCCTGGAGTCTATTGTCCAGCTCATCAGGCGTACAACAAGGTGTCTCTGGCAGCCCAGCAGAAGCAGTTAGCAATTCATGCGGTTTTTGCCATAATTCTCCTGGCAACTACGTACCTTCTATCAAACTGGAAGTATTTAATCAAAATCAAAACCAAGTAAATAATTATAAACCTGGTGAATTATATACGATCAAAGTTAGCGTGAGTGCGACTAATAATCCAAAGTCATTTGGGTTCCAGTTATCTACCCTCGATTTACAAACAAATTCAGATCAGGGAAACTGGACTGCTTTCGGGGATAAAGTCAAGCAATTAAATCTGGTAATTCTGCAAAAGCAACGAAAATATATTGTACAATCCAACCCCAAAGCAGATGGAATATTTACAGCTACATGGAAAGCACCGGACACCGATAAAGATAGCATAAGATTTTATTTTGCTGGTCTGGCAGTAAACCTTAATGGAAATGAAAGTGGTGATACCCACATTACCGGTCAACTCACTCTTTCCAGTCAAAATACAACATCAAGCGACGATACAGCTTCTGGAAGGAACATCAAAATTTATCCCAATCCTGCGATCGATATAATCAATATTGATGCTGATGACATAGACAAAGTGGTCATCACTGATATTATCGGAAGATTTGCAGGAGTATTTAAAAATATAAATGGAAGCATAGATATTGGCCATCTCAATCCGGGGTTATACTATCTGTCATTTCAAAACAATGCTGGTACCGAATTATCGAAAAAAAGTATATTGAAAAAATAAATTTTCATTGCTAATCAGATATCATGCTTTGTAAAATATGGTTATCTTTATTGCTTAATTATAATTTTTGAAGTTAAATCAAAAAATACGTATTGCAATGGTATCCTATCTTAACTCAAAGCCTTTTGAGCAAGGGTTGGTAAATAGTATTTATGGTGATGAATTTGAAATATTAACAGAAACACCTGCTGTATGTGCAAAACTTTTTGATGATAATAAAGTCGATATAGCTTTAATCCCTTCTGGTGCACTCCATGATATTTCCGGAAAATATAAGATTATCAGTGATTATTGTATTGGTTGTGATGGTGCGGTAAGAACCGTTGCAATTTTCTCCAACGAACCACTAAAGCAATGTAAACGTCTGATTACAGACAACCACTCACGTACTTCTGTTTTGTTGTCAGCGCTGTTATTGGATGAATTATTCAATTTGCAACCAGAAATAATCTCTGCAAATGTTGATGATTTTTCTCTTATCCCTTATGATTGTATGCTTATGATTGGCGATAAAGTATTCGATAAAGAGCCTAATTTTTTATATAAATATGATGTGGGATTAGCCTGGAAAGAACTTACCGGGTTGCCATTGGCTTTTGCTGTATGGGCTGCAAAAATCGAAGTAAATGATGACATTATAGCAAAATTAAATCATTCTTTTGAATCAGGAATGAACAATCTTGACAAAATAATAGAAAGAGAAAGCAGCGAAAATCTTGACTTGTATTATTACTTTAAAAATAACATAAGCTACTCTTTTGACCAGGATAAAAAAACTTCTCTTGATTTGTATCTCCGCAACACAAAAAAATATCATAATCTGGTCATTTCAAAAAGTAATAACTAATCATTCTAAAATTATCTGACTTTTCTTCCTTTCCATAAATAAAATTTTGGAGCCAGAGCCACTATTCCTGAACAAATGATATGTATAAAATATATTCCGAAACAAGCAAAAAAGCTTTTTATCGGTATCTGTCTCCCAAATCTGTCACAAATTATCTTCAAAAAAAAATAATCCGTTATCAGCTTAAAAGATAACACCACTGCAAATGAGAGCAAACCCATCAAGGAGAAAGAAAAAATCAGGCAGAAAAATATCCTAAAATAACCATGTTGTAAATAAAAACAAATGCCTGTAAAGCTTTAAGATTACTATCTGTGGTTTCAATAGATTTTGATGCCCACCTTATACGTTGCTCGATAAGATCAGACCAGGACTTCTCAGATTTTGTGATTACAGCTCCTTGATTTGATGCAATAAACCGAATCGAATCCGATCTTTTTTGACCCAGTTTATGCATCAAAAACAAATCATCCCCGGATGCAATATTCTCATTTCCACTAAATCCGTCTAAATCATCAAAGACATTTTTTCTATAACTGATATTGGCCCCATTGGCAAGAAAAAAATTACCGGTTGTTATCCCATATGCTGTCACAGCCATGATGGCAGAAAAGTCAAAATACTGAAAGTCACTCAAGATAGAATTTTCATTAGCAGGTAGCACAATGCCTGTACACATCATATTCTGTCCTGATGAATAAAATGAATTATGAGTATTTAGCCAGTTTTTGCCAACCATACAATCGCCATCAGTGCACAAAATCAATGAATATCTTGCCAGATTTATTCCATAAGTTATTGCTGCTTTTTTTCCAAATTTGTCTTCGGTCAAACTATAAAGCTTTATTTGGTCGGACCGAATACTTTTGATTTTTTCTCTTGTGTCATCATTACTATGATCGTCGATAATAATGACTTCATACTTTTCAGAAGGGTAATCATTATTCAGAATACTTGTCAAACATTCTATAATATTTTCTTCTTCATTTCTGACTGCAATAATTACAGAAATTGAATTTTGGGTAATGTTGGTTTCTAGTTTCTCAATGGTAATTTTATTCCAGAGCAGATATATCCTGAATATGAGATATGAATAGAATATACTAAGTAGTAGTGAAAAAATAAAAACAAATATCAAGTGACATTATTTAAGCATGTCATCGTATTCATTTGATTTAGCTTGCTTAGTAAGTTCCGGTTTCTTTTTAAGGGAAGGCAAATCCAAAAATGAATCATCTTCATCATCCACTTCTTCATAATCGGTGTATGAGTTCTGTTCCTTTTGAACATTGCCAATCGCCTTTTTTATAGTTCTCACACCCAGGGCTTTTACAAAAAGGTATCCTGCCACAAATGGATAAGCAAAAATCACCATTAACACAGCAAGTATGCCCATAACAGGGTTATCATTGAGCAACTTCCAAATAAAGACAAAAAAGTTTTTTACTATATTGTAGTCGATAATCAATGTAATAATCAGAAGCACAGGGGCCACCCAGGACAATAGCCAAAACATACCTTTAGCAAGAAAAAACAACGCAGCAAAAAATACAGCCAAAATCAACAAAGGTCCCAAAAACCCGAAAGGGCTATTACTCCCTCCGATCTTATATTCTTTATAATCAGTCATTTTAGAAACAAATTTGTTTAAAATAACAATAATTGACACAAATTGATTCAAATAGGTATTCTTTTTTCTACAAAATCAATAAAAATCAGGATAAATGGCAAAAAAGTATGAGTCGTTTATACCCTGTAACATGCAGCATTTATATTCATTCCTGCTCCAACAGAAGCAAAAAGGATGATGTCACCATAGTTTAGAGAGTGGCCTGGCAGCTTATTGTGTAATACCTGGTCAAGTAGAGTGGGAATAGTGGCTACCGAACTGTTTCCAAATTTATGTATATTCATTGGCATAATATTTTCAGGAATCTCTTTTTGGCCATAAAGCTTGTACAAGACTTTGATGATACCCTCATCCATCTTTTCATTGGCCTGGTGTATAAATATTTTCTTTATGTCCTTTATATCAATACCTGCTTTATCAATGCAATCCTTCATTGCAGCCGGAACATTTTTTATGGCGTATTCGTAAACTTTTCTCCCCTTCATTTTAATAAATCTCAACCTTGCATCCGAACCCGGAAAATAAGATTTACCAAAATTTATATAGGATGCCTCCTCAATACAATGAGATTGTACACCTGAAGATAATATACCGGAATCATCAAGTTTCTTTGTATTCCAGTATCGTTGCTCCTGCCCCGTCGCTAAATATCATGCTGTCACGATCATACGGGTCGATCACCCTGGACAATGTTTCTGCACCGACAACCAAAATCTTCTTTGCCACTCCAGCTTTAAAAAAGGCATCAGAATGGATGACACCCTGAAGCCAGCCGGGGCAGCCAAATAATAAATCATATGCTATACAAGATGGGTTTACTATACCCAACTTTTGTTTTAAGCGTGAGCCTAAAGATGGAACTGCGTCTGTTTGTATATAATGCTTCGGGACATCACCGTAATTATGAGCAAAAATGATCTGATCAAGTGTCTCACGATTTATCCCCGAACTTACTATGGCTTGTTCTGCTGCAAAGTAAGCCAGGTCAGAAGCTGTGTGTTCAGATGATGCATACCTTCTCTCTTCAATACCAGTGATATCCTGAAATTTTTTAGTAATTTCTTCAGCTGGTGCAGTGATTCTTTTATGGTCTTCTCCATAAAACTCGTGGGCAGAAAAATCTCTATTGGTTTTAATTTCTTCCGGAATATAACAACCCGTTCCGGTAATAACTGTTCTTAACATTTATGGCTGCTTTACATGACAGATAAGGTATTTAAACCTTTAAACATCAAATGTAACCCAAATAATAATACTTTTGTGATAACTTGAATACAATAATTGAAAAAATGATCTTCATCACCGAATCCACGATTGAAAAGTATATTTCACAATATGAAATCCTTGAAAACTATCTCAGGGACATCAAATTTCTGCTTTCGGAGCATCCCGACCTTATGGCTTTTATTGATGAGGAAAATAATAATCTGTTGACTAAAGATGAGATTGCTTTACTGGAATATCTTACCGTAGTTATATATTTTAGCAGCAAAGATCAATATCGGCATCAGCTTAAGATTTCAGGATCAGAAATTGAAAAATCAGAAGAAGCCAATTGGGAGACATTCAATAATGCAGCTTCCAAAAGTTTTACAAAAATACTGGATATCTATTTTACATCTTATCCGCAAGAAGATTTATTAGCATTGGTAGAAGATGCATTGCAACCTGACGAAGATAACCCTGTCACTATTGTAGGTCGGGAGATCATTTTTGTGTCCTGCAAAAGTATCATCGATTCACTTCACATAATGAATCTGTGATATTTTGTCTTCTCAGTCTTTGGATATAACACGAACCACAATATTCAAGTAAAGCTAATCAATAGTTCTATAGTGGTTTAGGAACAGTTCACTCAAATTAGTAACACATTTTTCAACATTTCAAGTTCAATTATGTGGTCATCTCAGATATATTTAGACGAAAAGGAGATTATTTTAGAAATGAAATATTTCCATTTGAAATCAACATAATTTCAATAATCTGTTTCGATGGTCTTACATACAAACATTTTTATTTTACATATATAAATATAATAGATATAATATATCTTATCTATCAGGATTTTTATACATGCCATCAAACAATAATACATTATAATTCTGATTATTCACTCTCTTTGTTTGCTTTTGGCATGGTATTGGAACTATAATTAGAAGTTCAGATTTATTTAAGGAATACTTAAGCAAATTGTTACTCGAGACCGGTTCAAGGGGAATTAAACCGGTCTCATTTTTTTTTATAACAATTACCTTCCTGCGCTTTTTAAAACTTTATTCCAAACTCTGAAAAGATTTCCGCTACATATTTTTTTAATATCTTTATCAGAATATCCCCGTTTAAGCAGCACATAAATTAAGTTAGGGTAATCGCTCACATCTTTGAGTCCGACAGGCAATGAATCTCCAACGCCATCAAAGTCAGATCCAATGCCTACATGATCTATACCAGCCAGAGACACAATATTATCAATATGATCTGCTACTTTTTCAACATCAGAATATAATTTGGGATTATTTTTCTGAAATGTGTCACTGAATAATTTTGCTTCGTCTGATCCTTCCTTTATCCCTTTTTCTGCTAATTCTGTAGTATATATATTGCGCAGACTATCATTATACTTTGCAATATTTCCATCCAGGAAAGTTGATCCAAAATTTACCATAATAACTCCACCATTCTTTTTCATAACCTTTATCATGTCATCGCTCATATTTCTCTCAAATCCCGGTGTAAATTTTCTGCAACTCGAATGTGAAGCAATCACTGGTACTTTGACATATCTGACTGTCTGATAAAAAGTGCTGTCCGATACATGCGAAATGTCTATCATAATTCCGGTTTTCTGCATCTCATCCAAAACTTTGAACCCATATGGACTCAACCCCTTCCAGGTCCTTGTGGTGTCGTACGAAGAATCACAGATCTTATTATCTTTTGAGTGAGTCAAAGTAATATAAGAAATTCCCCTTTTACGAAAATAAGATATCAGCCTCAGATCATTTTCAACGGGTGCCCCATTTTCCATTCCCATCGGGAGTGCAATTTTGCCCTTCTTTTTTGCACTTTCTACGTCTTTGGGAGTATGCGCTATGTTAAAATAATCGGGTTGACCGTTTGCTATGTACTCTACAATATTGATGAGACTATCTGCAAGTTGTTTTGCTCCACCTTCTTCCTGAGTCTTTGCAGGTATATAAATAGACATAAAAGGTGCATCCAAGCCTCCTTCCCTAGCTCTCACAAAGTCAAAATCACCAGTGCTCGTCTGATATGGAATACCCAGATATTCTTTTTCCATTCTGAAATTTGTGATTTTGAGCCTGAATGGTAAATCTACATGACCATCAGTAATAATAAACTTTTGAGATAATTTTTTCGCCTGATCCATCAGTTTGGCATCACGTTGAATATCCTGACTATGCAGTCCAAATACACTGATAAAAGATAAGAATAAAACAATTTTCATTTTACAAAATTTTGGATGTTCATTAATGTTATTCCAGGATAATCTTCCACAAGAGTCCAAAGTACGACATAATGCATTATGTATATTGATACTATATTTGACCTAATATTTAACTTTTTTTTTCCTGACTACAAAATAATATAAAATTTAGATGCAATTAAATGGCCTCCTTTACTTTAATTTGTTCATGATAATCCGATTCATTATTTTTTGTGGTTGCCACATTCCCTTTGTTATCTCTGATGGTTCTGGAAAACAGAGAAATATCTTTATCTGTAAGAAATTTCCATACTAATTTACCCCACGAATTGTGGTATGTCAGATTATTATAAAATTCAGGTGCCATTTTTCTAATATCCGGCAACTTATTCCACGGAATATAAGAAAAATCGTGGTGCTCATTGTGAAACCCTACATTAAAAGCAAGTTTGTTTAATGGTCCATAATAGCTATATGTTTCCTGATCACCATCCAATAAATAATGCTCCTGAATCCATCGGCCACCCAACGGGTGCAAGCCTACAGAGAAGAAAAAAGAACTAGCGAGATACAAGAATGGCATAAAACCAAAATAATAAACTAAAGCAACATCAAATGATAAAACTACTAAAAGATCAATCCAAACCCAAATACTTGAAAATTCAATTTCACGTAAACGCGGCGGTCTTGTTAACTGGAAAATCGGAAAAAACAGGAGCCAAATTGCTTTTCCAACAAATGAATTGCCTATCAGTTTTGCTTCCCAAACGCTGGGAATATCTGCATCGATATCGTAATGTCCCTGAAATGCATGGTGTTTCAAATGGTATTTTCTAAACTGAATAGAACTGGGAAAAACATTTGGAAGATCACATATTATACCTGCCCATACATTAGCAAGTCTGCTGCGGAATATGAGATTATGCGTACACTCGTGTATTAGTGTAAAAAGAGCATGGTTTGCAAAAGCTCCGATAGCATAGGCAACAAGCAACACTACCCACCAACTCTGTTCTTTAAGTAAAAGTGAGATAGCGATCTGAAATCCTACAACGCCTAAAATATACAGAAATGTATATGGATTGCGCCCCATCAGGCTTTTAATTTGCGGATATTTTCTTATTATATCTCTGGTTCTTTTTATGTGGGGTTCAGGACTTTCAGAAAAATTAAAACTTTTGGACATTATTATATTAATTATGATGAGCGGCAAAAGTAGTGTTAATAAAAATATTAACACTATCAAAACACAAGGAATAATACTGAATCTATTAAAATCATTCACTCAGACCTGTTTTTTTAATACCTCAATATTACCCATTCTTCTATTCCAGGCTCATCATATCTGTATATTTCCTTAAATCCAACATTAAAATGAGCCCGAAGTGACCTTGTATTTCTGGATGCCACCTCCGTAATCACCCAATGGTATAAGGGCTTGTATTTTTCAAAATATTTTTCATACATGCCTTTAAATATTCCTTTGCCTCTGTATTTCAGATCAATACATACCTGACCCATCACGATATATTTATCATCCCCTATACGTAAACCATCCACTTCAAGATTGTCCAGAAGATCAAACATACTTGAAAGCTCCGGTATCTTATCTTGAAAAAATTTCGTCATAGCCAGTGCATAACCGATTACAATTTCTCCATCTTTGGCAATGATATGCCGGGCCTCATTGTTCATTTCCTGTAAAATATTAAAATTATGCTGTACAGTTACAAAGCCCTGATCTGCTTCAATTTCATGGCTTTGTGTACTTCTAAGGTTTTGTTGTTGCAGATTGAGGATCTGGAGTAATTCAATATCTGACGTTGCTAAAGTAAATACCAGTGAGCTCATAAATTATTTTATTCTTATATTTTTTCACAATTATAATAAAATCTCCTCCTAATAAAATCATAATTATGCCCGAAATACACACATTATAATGAATAACGGCGTTATTTACATAAATATTAAAATTTATATGACGAAACATCTTATTGTAAGTCTTTTACTATTACACATTATTACTATTCCATCTGGGATTGAAGCACAATCATGGATAAGATTTAAGCCTGATGGACAACCATTTGAAGTCTATGTACCAGGGGAAATGAAAAATGGTGAGAAAAAAATTTTAACCAAAGTTGGCGAACTTCATCCTATCACATGTCTTTATCAGTCAAAAGCTGATGAATCCAATTATTTGTATTCAGTTTCTTATGTGGATTATCCTGAAGGAACTTTTCATTCTGATAGTACTGAATTAATCCAAGAACTATTTAAAGTGAGTATAGAAACACACATAAGTGACTTGAATGGAAAACTTATTTATAAGTCTGAATCACCATATTTGTCTTATCCAGGGATTTTGTATCGTGCTTCCTACAACAATAATAAAGCTGTGGTGAAATCGAGAATGATTCTGTCGGGAGATCGGTTCTATGCTTTGCAAGTGTACACTCTCTCGGAAAAAAGCCTCAATCCGGATATGGATAAATTTCTGGATTCATTTAAGATCACTAATTCACTTAAAAAACATTAAACGCTGTTAATCCTTGAGCAGCCATTGTATTCCGAATCTGAATTTAGGATCAAACTGTGGTTGACCTACAACATCAAAATTAGTATTGCTAAAGAAATATTGTGAAAAATTTTCCATCAAAAGCATTGCTCTGAAACTACTAACTCGAGCCTGCAGATACAGATTTGCAGCCGGAAAAAAAGGAAGAGATGAATCGGTAAGGTGAAACTGACCATACAACGGTTGGAATCCCGGACCTTGATAATCAGGTATCAATTTTGCATCAATGCCCAATGTTACATTCATTACTTTCTGAAACCATGCTCCTGTGTAATAAAGTTGGTGAGTACTGTATAGCTTGGGTAATGGATACAGGTTAGTATTAAAAACCTGAAAATGTATATGGTTATCCAAATGAAAATGCCCTGTTTTAAAATTTTGCTGCAAATGCAGATACGTTGATGTAAACACGCCGTCATACTGATAAGGATTGCCATCTTTACCCCAATAAATAGGGTTATTAATTACTGATTGACTAAGGCCGGCGTTCATATTTATGGTAGAAATCCAAAGGTTTCCACCTATTTCAGTACCTAACGGATTAACCAAGGTATTTTATCTTTCAATCACATCATTTATGACCAGTTTATATGAATTATATGCATTTTCTGATCTGAAAATCTTAAGGAATCCACTTAGCGTACCAATTTTTTTAACATCAAAATTGAGTTTTCCTTCTATGTCAAAGTTTCCAATATTTTTTGCCAATCCAAGTTTTCCCTTAGTTTCCAGCCGAAGTGACCCTAAAATCGCCAGACTTCCATCGATCAAAGCAGTGAGGTCCAGCCTGTTTTGGTTTTCCAGACCATCTTTTATTGAAAAATAATCTACTACCAAGCCTACTCTCCCGGACAGTCCATTTGTTTTATCCCCATTTATAAAAAAACCATTCGATATCTGACTTACTGATGTGTATCTTCGCAAACCTCTTTTATCCAAAGTGATTCCATTATAGAATGTAGAGTCGTTGTTGTCATTGATATTTACATCTGAAAAATGATAATAAGATGGCTTATATTGGATATCGTTTTTCAGATATAATCTGAATCCTTTGTCTTTAGATCCGGTAAGTTTATAATATTGTACAAATGACAGATTTCGCTCCTGCTGTCTTGTATTAGCCTCTGACAATATTACTGATATGTCTTTTTTAAATCGTTCATTCAGATCATCCGGATTGATGATGCCCCCAATGTGTCCTTCCTGATTGGCATTGTGAATAAATATAAGAAAAGCGTTGTATTTTTCTGATTTACTTTTATACCTCATACCTATACCAAAAGCGGTACTTTTGGTGTCTTGCCCGGTATAGAAACCTTTTTGACTGATACGGAGATAATTGACACTCAGTGATAAACCGTCACTGAAATTTCTGGAAAAATCAGCCCTGACATTGATATTCTCCTGATTACTGAGTTGCGAAAAATATAAATCAGATATTGGTCGGTTTTGCTCATAAAACCGAAAATTGTTTAATGATATTTTATAAATGCCATATTGATTATAACCTGTGTTGAAGCCTGAATTTATCTCAGTTTTGTATATAAGTGGATATACTGCAGAACCAAAATTTCCCGTATTGACAAAATCTCCCTGTGCAGGAATGAGCATATTTTTCTTCATAAAAGATATATCGGCAAGCGTATCTACCCTGGGTGTCTTTCTAAAAATATCATCAGTCAGTACATACTCATAAATGGTAGTATCCGGACCATTATCTTCAGATAAAACATTTTGTTGATTAGGTCTTCCACCACCGCCTCCCTGTCCAACATTGGCAGGCCGTTGTGATATCAGAAATATATTATTGAACAGAAGCAATAAAATCACCAGACATGTATGGCTGCGAACTTTATTTAACTTCCATTTTATATTCATGCTACTTGATGTATAAAGAGTCATCATTAAAAATCATAAAATAAATAAGCCATCAAGATAAATAAAATCATCCATTAATCTATTTCAGGATAATTGATTCAGGCGAAAAGTGACTCAACAAAAGCTTTCCTGTTGAAAACCTGGAGTTGCTCCATACCTTCTCCTACACCAATATATTTAATTGGAATTTTAAACTGATCCGAGATACCAAGAACTACCCCACCTTTTGCTGAGCCGTCCAATTTGGTCAGAGCTATCGCTGTGACATCAGTTGCCGCAGTAAAATGTTTGGCCTGCTCTATAGCATTTTGGCCTGTCGTGGCATCAAGTACAAGAAGAACTTCATGAGGAGCTCCAGGCAATTTTTTTTCTATTGATTTCTTTATTTTAGTAAGCTCTTCCATTAACTGCTTCTTGGTATGTAGTCTCCCTGCAGTATCAATGATAGCCACATCCATATGGTTGTTCATGGCATATTGAGTCGTTTCGTATGCTACGGCTGCTGGATCAGTATTCATACCCTTGGAATAAAAATGAGCCCCCGATCTTCCAGCCCATATTTTCAGCTGATCTACAGCAGCAGCTCTGAATGTATCTCCGGCACCAAGTACCAGATTTTTACCTGATTTATTGTATTTATATGCTATCTTTCCTATAGTGGTTGTCTTCCCGACTCCATTTACTCCTACTACCAGGATAATGTATGGGTTAATTCCAGAGGGGATGTCAAAATCGTCTATATCTCTTGTATTATTTTCTTCAAGAATATCGATAATCACATTTTTAAGAATGGTGTTTAATTCATCAGCATTCAAGTATTTATCGATTGAGACTTTTTCTTCCAGCCTGTCTATAATCTTTACTGTCGTCTCAAGACCAACATCAGCCGAAATAAGTATGCTTTCAAGCTCGTCTAAAAACTCAATGTCCACTTTTGATTTGCCGGCAACAGCTTTGCTGATCTGACTAAAAAAACTCTCCTTCGTCTTTTCAAGTCCCTTATTGAGGTCTTCTTCTTTCTCTTTGGAGAAAAATTTACTAAAAAAACTCATTTAAACTGAGATTTAGGGTGATTGGTAAAACTCCGCTTCTCTAAAATACAAAAAGGGTTTTCCTCATGCAAAGAAAACCCTGAATATTACTTTATTGGAAAAACTGATTATTTATTTTCCTCAAAAAATTCCTTAACCTTATCCTTATGGATGATTGACTCTTTGTAAGAATATTTTCCAGATACAGGATCTTTTATAGATTTTACAACCTTTACATGGTCCCTACCTGAACCTGCATTTGCAGCTCTTTGAGCAACTCTCGCGTTTTTAGATACTTTTGCCATAATTATTTAATTTCTTTGTGAAGGGTATATTTCTTCAAAACAGGATTAAATTTTTTTATCTCCAGTCTTTCAGGATTGTTTTTTCGGTTTTTCTCTGTCACATATCTTGACATACCAGCCATACCACTTGTTTTATGCTCCGTGCACTCAAGGATGATTTGGATTCTGTTACCTTTTGATTTTTTAGCCATGGTGCTACTTTATTTACTACTTTTTTTCAAATCAGATTTTAACACCGGTTTTTACACCTGAATATTTAAGTTCTTTAAGATATGCATGCAGACCCTTCTTATCTATGGTACGCAATGCAGTAGAACAAACTTTCAGTGTCACCCACTCTCCTGTTTCAGGCATAAAAAACCTTTTAGTAAAAAGGTTAGGTAAAAACCTTCTCTTAGTTTTAATATTGGAGTGTGATACTGTATGACCTTTCATAGGTCTTTTACCCGTTAATTGGCAAACTCTGGACATTCTGCTTATTATTTTAAATCTTAAAACTACAGCGGAAAAACCGCCATCAAACTTTATAAAAGTGACTTCGGAAGGATTCGAACCTTCAACCTCCTGATTCGTAATCAGGGACTCTATCCAATTAAGCTACGAAGCCTGCTAGGGTTGAAACCTTCTTATATCTCTGTTATCCAATACTTTATAAGTATTACATGGAATAAACATTTTTATCCCTACACTAACAGGGTGCAAAGATAATAGTTTTCTTGATTTACACAAAAGAATTTTAAAAAATAAATATTTAAATTTTTATTATATGAATTTTTAAAATATTAAAGCGCTACTCCCTCGACTCCGATCTTTGTGCAAATTATACTATGGTTTGGTTAGTCAATTGTTTTTACTTTAATTTACATAATTAAGTTTGAAGGACTATTAGTTCCATGAAACCCTATTTTTTTTAAAAAAATTTGAGAAAATGGTATGACAATTGAACAATTGTTCTAAATTCTGTCTGACTTGTTTCTTTACAAAAATAGCCATTGAAATGTTAGTGGGATTATATTCAACGATCTGGTATAATCAAGTGTATCCTTACTTTTTTTAATGATTTGCGATGCTCCGCCTATACATTCCTTATAAAAAGTTGACAGTAAATCTCCCATAAAACAAAAAATCAAGCCTGTTTCTGTTTGATCAATATAGTGATTCTACAAGATATCGTTAATTCTTCTGCAAATCATTGAAAAACAGCTCTCCAGATTTTCTATTTTATTCCAAAAGTCAGCCGATGTTTCTCCTTTTTTCATTTAAATCAGCAATAATTTTTTCAAGATTCTTTTTGACTGAAACTTTATCGACTTTGTCACCGGTATCTTTAAGTGAATCAAGTACTGATTGTAGATGTTTTTGAATTTCATATATATTGGGGGAGAGCTCATTCAAGACTGTCTGTTTGAGCTTGTCCGGACTCAAAGTGGAGTTTGAATCCCTGAGTATATTGACTTCCAATTCTGAAAGAGCTGTATAAATTTCCATAAGATCGTTTTCAATTGCCTGTTTTCCTTTATTTGAATTGTCTCTTCTTTTACTTCTTAGAAATAGTAAATACAGATATATAATTCCGAGTATAAAAAGAGCTAAAATAATCAGGAGGACTGCGTAATAATAGTCATTCGATAAATTAATAATAATAGGGATGGCAGCCTCATGACCTAGTAAGTCACTAGATTGTCCTTTGTCTGTGATACCTATATCAAATACATTCTGAACAAAAAATAGACTGAAAAAAGTAAGTAGCCCTGACAATATAGGAGTAAGTATCCATCCCAAAGCTATATTTCGCAAAACACCAAATTTAACTTCTTGCACCCCTTTTACTAAACCTATACCTAATACAGCCCCAATAACTACTTGAGTACTGGATACCGGTACCAAAGGTATAGGTGGCAATCCTATCGAAATCAGAGCATTAGATAAACTTGATGACGAGAAAAGAAATAATACCAGAGCCTGTGCCAATACAACAACTATTGCATTTTCGGGAGTTAGAGTCATGATTTCCCCTCCTACAGTCTCCATTACTTTTTTACTGTAAGTTATTATGCCTATTGCAATGGAAAAACCACCTAATAAAAATAGTATTTGGACCGTATCAAAAGTAAAAGTTAAAAAATTAATTTTGATTGATGCCGAATGTACGAAGACACCCATAACATTAGCAATGTTATTTGCTCCCAGACTATAAGCCCCAAATGCACCTGTCAATATCAAGGCATATCTTATAAGTATATCAAGCTTAATAACGTGAATCGTTGATGTACGAATAAATTTTCGCATGTACAGGTATAAAAGTGCTGCGAAAATAGCTCCCAAAATAGGACCATAGATCCATGAACTGACTAATACGGTAAGTATCCCGTAATCTATTGGCTTGGAAGTGAAATAACACCATGCTACTATTGAGCCAACAATCGCTTGTCCTGTTGAGACAGGCAGCTTGTTTTTGGTCATGATAGAGACTATCACGGCAGAACAAAGTGCCACTGTAAATGCTCCACCCAAAGCATCCACATTTCCCAATTGTGAGAGTGTATTTGTAGTACCTGAGCCCTGCAACACAGCTCCGAGTATGACAAAAATACTGGCAATAATTGCTGCCTTGGAAAATTTTATCATACGTGTTCCGACAGCAGTACCAAAGATGTTGGCCGCATCATTTGCTCCCAAAGACCAACCTAAAAAAAGACCACTTGATATGAAAAATAGTATAAGCATGGGTGTTATACTATTCGTTTGATTGCCATAATAGATAATAAGTCAGCTACTTTTTCGGCAGAATCAGAAATATGCTCAATATGAAGGGTAAAATATCTCAAGTGAAATTTTTCACTCAGATGGAGTTCCGGCATTTCCCTGAATATTTTCCTCCGGATGACATCTGCCAATACATCGGTTTCTTTTTCATAAAAATATACCCGATGGATTTTCTCATTTACGGAAGCAGGGTCATTAAAATATGATTTTGCTGCTGGTATGGCTGATTCCGCCGAAGACACAGATATTTCAGTTAGCTTTATGAAATCATTGATCAAACCTGGTGGAATCATTGGCATTTCGACATCAAATTGGAATAAATTCTTTTTTGCCAGGTCAATAATATTATCCATTTCTTCAAGCAGCCGCATGATGTCACCCCTTAATTGTGGCATCAGGGATTGGGTATATAAAGTGTTCTCGATGTCCTTACGTATGGTATCTGACTCTATTTCAAGATTAGCCAGCGATTGAAGGTTATTTTTAAAATTATCCGTATTGTTGAATAAATAATTTTTTACGCCCTCTTTAAACAGTAAAACACTCTGATCTACCAGATTGAGAAATCGGTCTATAAGAGCTATGGATTTGTTTGATTTTGCAAAAAGCATTGTAATATATTTTAACGGAACTAAAATTTAAGAGTTCAAATGGAATAGAAAAACTTTAAAGAACAAAATTATTTCGCAAACCACATTAAATTTTATGATCATGATTATATTCTTTAATGATGATTGTCATAGTTTGAGGGTTTGGGTGGTCTTAACTTTGTGATATAAAAATGACTTTTATCGAAAATCATCTAATTTTAACTAAAAATTTTAACAACATGAGAGCATTACTTTTATCTGTGATGTTTTGTTTATCAGTAAACATAACATTTTCACAGGAAAATCAGGACACTTCACTGCGGCTGGACCAATATGGGAAAGTAGTAAAACGAGTTCCACTCATAACGGAAGCGCGAAATGGAATATTGGTACATGAATCTGAAGATCAATCCTATAAACTTTGGTTTGATTTCAGACTTAACATCGATGGACAGTTATATTTTAAAGAAAAATACAACGAAATAGGAAGCGGGGTTTCTTTGCGTAGAGCAAGATTGGCTGTAAAAGCTGACCTTTCACAAAATTGGTATGGTGAGTTGGATTTGAGTTTCAACAATGGAAAATTGGAGTTGAAAGACGCATATGTTAGTTACAACTTTCTTAATGGTTTGGTAGCAAGTATGGGTAATTTTAAAGAAAGATTCTCCATGACCCGAACAGAGTCTTCCAGGTATGTCAAGTTTATGGAAAGACCCATGGCCGTAAATGCTTTGTCACCCAACAGAAGTATAGGTTTAGATTTAAATTATTCCGGGAAAAGGTTTTTTGCTGTAGGAGGCATTTTCTTTCAGGAGATAGAAGATGCTGAAAAGGCAGTATTTGTAGAAGACAATAATAAAGATTTTGGCCGTGATCAAGGTACGGATTTGTTAGGTAAATTGGTGATTCAACCATTTGGTGACAATAAAAAACAAGGCTTGCACCTTGGCTATACGGTGCTGTACCGTACGCCTAAGACAGATGTTGCTGTGGGAGAATACGGGTATGCCAGATACAGTACCAGATCTTTAAGCAACATTAACAGGAAAAAATTCCTTGATACCGACCTGATAGCAGATTTTGATCATTCTGTGAATACAAATATTGAAATTGCGGCTTATCACAAAGGGTTGAATATCGTTTCTGAAATATTAAGCAGCAGAACTTACAGAAAAAACAATAAGGAATCTCTGGATTTTGGAGGATTTTACGTTCAGGCAGCTTATCTGCTTCTTGGTGGAAATCAAGTGTACAACAAATCGGAAGCTGAATTTACCTCGCCAAATAAAGGAAAGTCCTGGGGAGATATTGAGCTCGCAATCAGATACGATTATATTACCCTCAATGACAAAGATATTTTAGGTGGTTCAGGTGATGGCATCTCAGCAGGTATCAATGTTTATACTACAAAAAATGTAAAATTTATGTTCAATTACTCCATAATAAATCATGATCGGTTTGCCAGTGGAAAAGGCAAACTATTTGTAGGAAAAGACATCAATGGAGAACTTACCAAAAATCCAAAGAATGTAGCTGATGCAAATGGTAAAGGCGGGGAAGACTACCATCAACTGGGAGTAAGATGTGAAGTCGCTTTTTAATTATCTTATTAATTAACTTTTAAAACGATAAAAATGAAAATTTTAAATATTATAGCAGCCATATTTCTTACTGCAACGTTGATCTCTTCGTGTGTGAAAGATGAAATATTTGATGGCCCGGCTGCAATCAGTAATGTGGCGGCAACGCCAGTGGCACCGAAATCAACTGAATCAGTGACCTTGGGAGCTACAGTTATAGACCTCAAGGGTGTAGTAAGTGTAAATTTACTATATCGAACCACCACCGGTGGTACTTTTACTACTGTTCCAATGGCCTCAGGAGCCAGTCATACTTACCAAGCCGTAATCCCTGCCTTTCCAAAAGACACTAAAGTGGGTTACTATATTGAAGTTAAAAATATCGGCGGATTTACAACACTTTATCCATCAGAAGCACCATCAAAACTTGCAGAATACACGGTTGGTGCATCTACTTTAGTAAAACTTTTTATCAATGAAGTATTTTCAGATGGCACTAAAGATGCTACAGACCCAGATTGGGTGGAGATATACAATGATTCGGATATTCCGGTAGATCTCAGCGGATACTCCTTTTATGATGAAGGTATCAAAACAGGGGCAAAACCTAAAAGAATCCTGAATGCAGGAACAGTAATACCATCCAAGGGATTTCATGTGGAAAGTACAGAATATACAGAAGGAAAATATGCCGTTGAATTTGGTTTAAGTAGTACCGGGGATGCGGTTTATCTTGAAAATACCAGTGGCGTATTGGTAGCTTCGATGGATTTCTTGACAATTAACTTATCAGGTAAAAAATCTTATGGAAGAAAGCCCGATGGTTCTGCAACTCTGGTAATTTTTGATACTCCTACCAAGGGGAAGTCGAATAACTAAACCAACCCAAATAATTATTAAATATAAATAATAAAGGTATCTGATCATCTTGGAAAACGTAATCAGGTACTTTTTTTAATGTCTAAATAAATCAAAATATAAAAAAATGAGCAAAGTCGAGTTATCTATTGGTGAGATATCCAAGCCCCGGTTTGAATTCAGGTCTTTTGGCCAGGATTTTAGGAATGCTAACATAAGAATGGCACGCTTGTCTATGCCGGTGCCTGAAAAAGTTTGGGAAAGACATAGTGATGAAATTTATATACTATCACGCACAAATGACATCAATAATACCAAAATAAGGGATGGTAAGATGGATATAAAAACTTATGTTCAAACAGTGGATGGGCTTGAACAGTGGAATCCATTGATGAAAGGTGAATTTCCTATTGCTGCTTCAGTGTTGAGGGATGAAGTTTTTCCTGCTTTTATGGTGACTATGCCTGCCTTGCTTAAGGATGTGATTACATATGATGAGTTCATCAGTATGATTGATGCTCATCCTGATCTCCAAGCTGTAAAGGTACATAAGCAGCGTTTCGGATATATGGTCAATGATACCATATGCGAAACAGGGTCAGTGCTGATCAACGGTGCAAAAGTTGAAACCATCAATTCTGAATCTACAGAAGTTGAAGATATCAAAAAGACGATCCGTGATGTCGGATTGGAAGGGGTGGAAAATATAAATTATCTTCAGGCGATCAAAAGGATCATTGGTATGATAGATAAACCATTAGCGAATTAAAATTTAATAAAACATTATGGCAAACGAAATTGAAAAAAAATTTCTGGTACGATCAGAAAATTTTAAAAAGGAAGTTGAAAAAAAGACCCGTATTACCCAAGGATACCTGTCATCCGTCCCTGAACGAACCGTCAGAGTCAGAATAAAAGGAGATAAAGGATATATCACCATCAAGGGTATTGGAAATGCTTCAGGTGCTACAAGGTATGAATGGGAAAAAGAAATACCAGTATCAGAAGTGGATGATTTATTGAATATTTGTGAAGCAGGAGTCATAGATAAAACCAGATATGAGGTAAAATCAGGTAAACACACCTTTGAAGTAGATGAATTTTATGGCGAAAATAAAGGATTGATTGTAGCTGAAGTTGAACTGTCAGATGAGAATGAAGTTTTTACAAAACCTGAATGGTTGGGTGCTGAAGTGACAGGAGACACAAAATATTACAACTCCATGTTGATGAAACATCCATTTACAAAATGGTAATCTGATTTCCGCTTTTGAAACAACTTAATTATCAAAATGATGAGATCCTTTATTTTTGTAATTTTTATTTCAATCTTTCTGCCTTCCTGTTTTCTTGACAATGATCTGGATGGAGGAAACCAGCAGGAAATTCCAACAGAAGCTTATCAGGTATATCATACGTCTATTACCGGGTTGTCTGGTTTATGTTTTTCAAGAAATGCCAACACTTTTCTGGCTGTCAGTGATAAAATCGGCATCTTCGAGTTAAGCAAAGAAGGAGTTATTGTAAGGAAGTTCCCCTATTCAGGTTCTAATGATTTTGAAGGTATAACTATTAATCCTGTGACAGAGGACATATATCTGGCTGATGAAGGGCAGATGCGTGTATATCAATTATCTAAAGATGAAAAGTCTTTAGTGACAGTTACAGATGTGTTTATTCCCAATGCAGTATTTAATAAAGGTATAGAAGGTTTGTCTTTTGGAAATGACACATTGTATATTGTCAATCACGAGTCGCCTACATTGTTGATGAAATATGATCTCAAAACTATGAAAGAAGTTTCAAGAGTTAAAGTAGAGTTTGCGGCATATTTATCTGACATCTTTTATGATGATTTTGACAAAACACTTTGGATTTGCGATAGCGAAAAAAAGAAGATAATTCATTGTGATATCAATGGCCAGGTGTTGGGTATTCAGAACATTGACTATATAAGTAAAGCTGAGGCTATTGTTGTGGATCGAGTCGCTGGCCTTGCCTGGGTGGGTTGCGATGCAACCGGAAATTTGTACAGGATAAAATTAACTATCTAGTAGGTACAAATCAATCAATTACATAAAAATTAAATGGATTCAACATGTCTGAAGTGAGAAATACAGATACGCCAATACTTCCGTTTGATCCTTTGGATATGCAAAATTACCGCGTTGAAAAACTAAAAAAAGCGGATAAAAAAGGATTTGAACGTTGGATGGAAATGTTTGGAGGCCCTTTGGCTATCATTTCATTTTTACTCATTTATTTTTGGGCGGACATTTCATTTCTGAATGACATTAATATTGAATCTTTAAAAGGTGATGGCCTGAAGCGATTTAATGAAGTCGGGGCAGAAAGTTTTTCAAGAATCAATTATGCCATGCTGGCCATTTTTGTAGCTTCTATCATTTTATGGATTACTGAGAGTGTCCCGAGTTATCTTACATCATTGTTGGTTATTATCGCAATGGTACTGACCGGAGTCACCTCTGAAAAAGTAGCTTATGCACAATTGGGTCATCCGGTCATGTGGCTCAATATATTGTCATTTGTACTCGCGAGTATGTTAGTAACGACCAGAGTAGCCAAACGTTTTGCATTGTGGTTTGTCAACAAATTTGGTAAAAATGCGGTTGGAATATTTTTTAGCTTCATCGTCATCAACTTGGTACTTTCTGTTTTTATTTCAGCAACAACAGCCAAGGCCACCATACTGCTGCCTATATTTATGGTCATTGCAGCCATTTACGGGGCTACGTCAGAACATAAGAATAATTTTGGCCGAAATATAGTGTTACAGAATCTATTCCAGATCAACATTAGTGCCAGCGGTTTTATAACTGGTTCCGGAGCCAATCTGCTGGCTGGATCTCTCATAGCAGGCGCTATGGGGTGGACTATGTTTGGATATCAGGATTGGTTTGTTGCAGCGTTTCCCCTTTGTATCATTTTGATCATTATTGGTTGGTTTGTTGGAACTAAACTTATATTTCCCATGACGCCTGATGAACAGAAACCACAAATCGAAGGTGGAATGGAGCGGCTGAAGCAGGAATACATTGCATTAGGTAATATGACCATTAATGAGTATAAATCAATTGCTATTTTTCTTGTCGTTCTCGCACTTTGGGCTACGGATAAGCAACATGGTATATCTCAGACTGCGGTAGCCTTTATGGGTGCAGTTGTGGCATTATTACCCGGCATTGGCGTGGTGAAATGGAATGATGTGGACATCCCCTGGCACTTAATGCTCTTTTCAGCTGGAGCATATACTTTGGGTGCAGGATTGGAAGCAACTGATTTGCCGGCTAGTCTGGTTGATGCTTTATTTACCCACCTTGGGATTTCTGACTCTACTCCTTTTTGGGTGTTGTACCTTGGTCTTACTTTCATCATGTTGTTTAGTGCCATTCTTTTCCAATCCAAGACAATGCGCGCACTGATATTTGTGCCAATGGCTATAGGTATTGCTCAAAAATTTAACTATCCTGTTTTGAGCCTTGCTTTTCCTGTCGCCCTGCTTATTGAACATGTGTATGTGCTTCCATTCAATAGCAAACCATCTGCACTTTTATACACCACCAATCATTATAGTATGAGCGATTCTTTTAAGTTTGGATTTACAATGATGGTCATTAGCTGGATCATGATCATCATATGGGGTGAAACAGTTTTGAAATATTTGGGTTATACAAGTGATGCAGTATTTTTTTAACAACAGGTTGGTAAAACATTGATATATTTTGATTGAAGAAAATGTAAAGTTGCATGATAAATTTTCTGTAGAGCTCAAATTGGGCTTCATTGCACGCAAAAAAGCATTAAAGAATAATTTTACACTTAATACGTGGATATTTTTCCCTGAGAGTCTTGACATAAACAGATTTACGTATTCTAAAGAGAGTTTTTACAATGATCTTAAGTCAAACATCAGGCTTATCACACCTATATTTTTATTAAGAGATATTGCCGAGAGAAAATGCCCTGTTTTTGAAAATCTTGAATTATCTTTTCAACAACTTGCTTCTCAACCTACCCGTACAAATAAGGCGGATTATGAATATCAGATCAAAATGTTTTTGTCTATTCTCAAAAGTTCATTGCGAGAAGAGATAAACCATATTTCAAATGTGAAAGATGAGGATATTGATTATCTGCTGCTGCACCATCTTGAATACTTACATAGTATAATGATTCAGTACCGGGCATTGTATTTTATTATAAACGTTCCCACTGTTAGTAATGAACTGGTAGAATATTTTAATTATGGTGATGAGTTTATGAGTAATCTGGTGGAGTATAACTCTTTTCTTCTGCTCAGAAAATTCAAACAGAGAAAAACCACAAATTTTGAAGAACAAAGAAGCCAATTGAACCTATTTATTGAAAACGAATTGCATTACAAAAAATCAAAAAACTATCTGACCGTAGAGCGGGATAATAAGAAGGGAAATACAGAAATTGTTCTTAAACTCGGTGTGTTAAAAAAATATATGGAAAGCCACTTGTTTCTCAATACTGACAGACAAAAAGATGGAATCCTGGTGGAACAATTGTTATTCAGTCTGGCAGCTGGTATCTCCATGGTTTTTGCGACTTTTATTGCATTTT
The DNA here is from genome assembly GCA_016722285.1 of Saprospiraceae bacterium. Lineage (GTDB taxonomy): Bacteria > Bacteroidota > Bacteroidia > Chitinophagales > Saprospiraceae > OLB9. The sequence continues at coordinate 88,164 of JADKGI010000006.1, read as the reverse complement.
CGGTCCAAAGAAAATTTGGGAACTTCACTATGCCACTTTTTGTAGCTCTTGTGGTCAGTTATATGTTGAAAGATCGCATCAAGGAATTCACCCGCTACTACCTTGCTAATAAAATGAGTACCAGATTTTTTGATCATAAAATACGTATCAGTGTCCACGAAAAAGAAGTCGGATGGGCAAAAGAAAGTATGGATTTTATTCATTATAAAAAATTGCCTGAGGAAGTGAAGGAATGCAGACAAAAATTTTCAATCCTTCAAAATATATCAAGGAGAAATAGTGAGAAAGCTATTTTATTCAGAACTCAAATGTTTATAGACAGACAAGCACTGGATAATAGTAGTAAATATTTTATAAGTGGAATTAATTCAATCATCAGGCTCAATTTCACCTCATTTCTTAAGAATATGGACAACCCTGATTTTCCATTGTATTATCCCGATGCAGAAAAAGATTTTATCATAGTGAAAGGTCTAAAACTGTATTATATCAATCTCATTCTTCAAATGAAAAGTGAGGATCAGAACGAACTGGTAAAGTATCGTCTCGCGATAAACAGAAAAGGGATCCATTCTATGGAGAAAATAATTTAGGGTTCATAGCTTGGTTTTAATATTAGTCAGACGATATTGATAGTTGATTTAAATGTACAAAAGAGACAAATTAGAATTCTTTCTTTTCAGATTTAAAAATCATCCACAACTACCTTATAAGTTGGGTCTTCCAGTACATTCACATCTATAATTTCCACTGCATTCTTCAACAGCTTTTTGCAGTCAGGGCTTAAGTGTTTCAAGTGAACTTTCTTGCCGACTTTCTGATAACGCTCTGTAATTTTATTGAGTGCCTCGATGGCTGACATATCCACTACCCTGCATTCCACAAAATCAATTATCACTTCATCCGGGTCATTCAGTACATCAAATTTTTCGTTGAAAGCTGACACGGAGCCAAAGAAAAATGGGCTATAAATCTCATAATGTTTAACACCATTGTTATCTATTGACTTTCTCGCCCGGATTCGCTTAGCATTGTCCCAGGCAAATACCAATGCAGCTATGATCACTCCAATGATTACCGCCAAAGCGAGATTATGAAGCACCACGGTGACCAATGTCACCATGATCATCACAAAAATATCTGATTTCGGCATTTTGGTAAATGTTTTCAAGCTGGCCCACTCAAACGTCCCGATAGCTACCATGATCATCAAACCAGTCAAGGCAGCCATGGGAACTCTCTCTATCAAACCTGAACCAAACATAACAAAGACAAGCAGCATTACCGCCGCCACGATTCCTGACAATCTTGCCCTGGCTCCGTTGGACACGTTTATCAGGCTCTGACCTATCATGGCAAAACCACCCATACCCGAAAATACGCCAGACAAAATATTTGCTACCCCTTGTGCCACCGCTTCTTTGTTGCCCCGTCCACGGGTTTCTGTGATCTCATCGACAATATTTAAGGTCAATAAACTTTCTATCAAGCCTACACCAGCGACGATGGCTGCATAAGGCAAAATCAGCATCAATGTCTCCAATGTAAATGGGACAACTGGCATATGAAACGGCGGAAATCCACCCTGAATAGAAGCAATATCACCTACCGTTTTAGTTTCTATTCCAAAGAGTGTTACTATACCAAAAACCACTAAGATGCCAGTAAGAGAAGCCGGAACTGCTTTAGTGAGTTTGGGTAATCCATAGATAATGGCCATGGTAAGGAATACCAAAGCAAGTAATGTATAAAATGATGCACCTGTCAACCAGTTACCTGAATCATCTTTGAATTGAGCTAGTGGCGACATAAAATATGATGATGGCCAAACCATTGACAAATCCAAAAATCACCGGATGTGGCACCAAACGAATGAGCTTGCCAAGTCTTAAGAATCCGACAGCCTTTTGGATGATGCCTGCTAAGACGACGGTGGCGAAAATAGCATTTTAAAACTTTTGGAATTGCAATCGGAAGTTCCAAAATTGCTTTATCAAAAAAGAAGTCTTAGGTTTGTACCGGAAAAATTTTAAATTTTAAAATTATATTGTAAAATATAATATATATTAAAGAATTCCATATTAAATATTAACTTTGCATGTTTACAAAACCCCAGTGCGAAAAATAATTTCAAGACATTTTAATGCTATAAATAAACTTCTTGCAAGGAGATACAGATTACTTCTAATTGCATTAATTTCAATGATTTTGTTTCCAAGTATATTTGAAGGATTCAGTATTCAGCCATTGATTTCATTTCTTACCCGATCATTGGTAGTATTTGCGGGAATATATTCTATTCAAGAGTCCAAAAGACAATTCATAACAGGGATATCTTTAGGAATAATAGTAATTATTATCAATTCTATTGGCATTTTTCAGCATTCCGTTAGGATCGATTTTTATTTAAGTTTCATAATTTACATTTTCTTTTATTGTCTTATAGCTTACAAACTTATGACTATGTTGATCAGGACAGAAAGGGTGAATGAAGGTGTATTATATGCTGCTATAAATGTTTACTTACTGATAGGTATTATAGGTGGATTCATTTTTATGCTTATAGAAAACAGCAGTCCCGGTTCGATCCACAATTTAAGTATAGATAAACTTGATTCTACCTCAAATTTTTTCTATTTTTCATTTACAACCTTAAGCACTTTGGGATTGGGTGATATTACTCCTGTAAGTGCTGCTGCCAGAGCTGTGGCTATGCTCCTGAGTACAACCGGACCATTATATCTGACTGTACTAGTGGCACTTTTGGTCTCAAGATTTGAATCGACAGAACGTGCATAAAAATTTTAAAAAATAAATATAAGAAATGAGTAATCATCTTCAAACTGCGAAAGCAAACTTCGGCACCTTGCCGGTATATCTGACTGCTATTTCGACGATACTGGGAGCAGTCATGTTTTTACGATTTGGATTTGCGGTTGGATCAGTAGGATTTGGTGGGACACTCCTCATTATTCTGTTAGGTCATATGGTGACAATACCTACAGCCATGGCTTTGGCAGAAATAGCAACAAATCAAAAAGTGGAAGGAGGGGGTGAGTATTTCATTATCTCCCGATCATTCGGACTAAATGTTGGGGCGGCTATCGGTCTTGCCCTGTATTTGTCACAGGCCATCAGTGTTGCTTTTTATGTTATAGCCTTTGCTGAATCATTTGAAGCCGTAAAACCCTGGTTTGAAGGACATTTTGGATTGACAATTTACGATAACAGGATATTCAGTATTCCGGCCTTATTGATTCTCATCGCTTTGATGATAACCAAAGGTGCAGATATGGGTGTCAAAGCTTTATATGTTGTAGTGGCTATTTTATTTTTGTCCCTGGTCTTTTTTCATATTGGGTAGCACAAGTTATGGACAAACATTTGATCATACAAATCTATTCAGCATGCCTTCTCCAGACAAAGGCTTCTTTTATGTTTTTGCCATTATTTTTCCAGCTTTCACAGGTATGACTGCTGGTGTAGGCCTATCCGGTGACTTAAGGGACCCCAAAATATCTATCCCTTTAGGAACCATTGCCGCCACACTTACAGGGTTAATAATTTATATTATCATTGCATATAAACTGGCTGTGAATGCCGATCCAAATGGACTTATTACAGATCAACTGATAATGAGTAAAATTTCATTGTGGGGACCTATCATACCATTAGGACTGGCTGCGGCTACCATTTCATCAGCACTAGGCTCATTTATGGTGGCGCCACGTACCCTTCAGGCTATAGGTGGGGATGATGTTTTACCAAATAAAAAAATTAATAAGTGGTTGGCAATTGGGGTAAGGTTGACAAATGAACCCAAAAATGCAACAATCATAACAAGCGCCATTGCCTTAGTTTTTGTATTAATGGGCGACGTAAATGCTGTAGCAGAAGTAATTTCCATGTTTTTTATGGTAACTTACGGATCATTATGCCTCATTTCCTTTCTTCAGCATTTCGCTGCTGATCCTTCGTACAGGCCTTCATTCAAATCCAAATGGTACATTTCGCTTGCCGGTGCTCTGATATGTATGTATCTTATGTTTAAGATCAATGCGCTCTATGCTTTTGCTTCCATTCTGCTTATGATAGGCATATATTTTTACATTACTTATAATAATGACAGCAAGGTAGGTATGGCCAAGATTTTCGAAGGGGTGATAAATCAACTCAGTCGTCAAATCCAGGTCTTTCTTCAAAAAACAGACACTGAAAAATCGATTCACAGCTGGAGACCTTCTGTGATCTGCCTTTCCAAAGATAGTTTTGAGAGATATGCAGCTTTTGAAATGATAAAATGGATATCAAATCGATATGGCTTTGGGACTTATATTCATTTTGAAAAAAATTATTTTTCCAGAGAATCAAAATTATTGGCTGATGAAAAGTTGAATAAACTTATCAAGATGGCAGAAGTAAGTAAATCCAATGTCTTTTTAGAAACCATTATCGCGCCATCAAATACAGGTGCCATCATCCAGGCAATACAGCAGCCTGCCATCTCTGGCCAAGCTAATAATATGATGCTTTTTGAATATAAATACGGAGAAACAGAATGGTTATCTACCGTAATAGACAATTACTATATTTTGACATCAGCAAATTATGATATATGTATCCTGAGGTCGTCAGAAAAGAATTTTGGGTACAAACAAAACATTCATGTTTGGATAAGGAAAGAAGACTATGAAAATGCGAGTCTCATGATCTTAATGTCTTATATCATACTAGGCCACCCGGATTGGAATAATGGTGAAATAAAAATATTTGCTATCATCTCTAAACAGAATATGGCTGAAGAAAAACAAAATCTGATCGAACTGACCACATCCGGCAGGTTGCCTATATCTCCTTCAAATATAACAGTGATCTCCTGTGGTGAAGGCGAAGATAGAAAAAGCCTGATAAATAAACATTCATGTGAAGCTGATTTGACACTGATCGGGTTTCATGAAAGCCTTGTTAAAGTGAAAGGTATAGAAATTTTTGACGGATATGATGATCTTTCAGATGTACTCTTTATCAATACATTAAATTCTAAAACTATAAATTAAAAAACCAGGGAATTGTTTAGGTGTTATTCAAAACTCCTTGATTTTCACTTAATCCTTACAGGAAAATACAGGATTTTGATTGCTTCTCTCTTCAGGGTGGGCCCCAAAGCAATTAAAATTTTATATAACTTAAACAATTTCCAAAATTTAATCTTTGCTTCTATGAAAAGTCATTGTATATCAAACAGGATAAAAAGATAATTTTTATTAAATATTAGAATATCTTTGACTCCAGAACTCTCTATTTAGATAGATGAAATTTAAAAATAAGATTTCATTATTATTAGCGCTGTGTATTATATTCGAAAATATAATAGTTATTGGATTTTACCATTTTCAGTCTTTGTCCATTTATTCAGAAGTAAAAAATAGAATTGAACAGGGAAGCCCAACTGAATATTTGGTTTTGCCTGCTGCTGAATTTAATAAATTCAAGATAAATAAAAAAGAGTTAGTGATCAATGGCAAGTATTTTGATATTAAAAATATATCACTCAAAAATAATGTTATTACAGTGTCAGGATTTTGGGATGTAAAAGAAACGGCATTGATAAAACAATTGGTGCAAAAACTAGATCTGGAATTTGTAAAAAAAATACTGAAGCTCTTTCCTAATTTATTGACACCATTTATCCTGACTCAACCACTTATTCTTTCGATATCCATCGGTGATCATATTATTGTTAATTTAAGTTCTTTAATCTCTATAAAGTCGTTTCTGGGTTTTGTATCTCTTATTAAACCTCCTATCAATCTGCTTCAAAATCTATAATACATAGAATCGGGTTTATTCACTAGCATCTTGCTTTCTGAATAAATAGTTAATAAATTGCTTTTGATTATTATCGGAATGGAAATAGTATTCCAATTTTGGAATTGATTATTAAGATATTTTATAAGACTATTTATCGACCTTCCCCATATGAAATGAAATCTAATTTCCTAAAATTGGATTATTTAAATAAATTACTAAAAGATTAAAAATGAGAAATATATATATAATATTTTTATTAAATTTTATCATTACAAAATCAACTTTCAGTCAGACTGAAATTGCGGACACTTCAAAATTGGATGAAATAGTAATTTCTGCCAACAGAACATCACAGAAAAGATCAGATGTAGCACAACAAATAAGTATAATCTCCAACGATTATATTTCGTCACAATCGCCGCTCAATACTGCTGATTTATTACAATCTACCGGGAATGTTTTTGTTCAAAAGAGCCAGCAAGGTGGAGGAAGTCCTGTTTTAAGAGGATTTGAAGCCAGCCGTATTCTGATAGTTATCGATGGTGTTCGGATGAATAATCTCATTTATCGGGCAGGTCATCTCCAAAACGTGATTACGCTTGACCCAAATGTGATGGAAAGGGTCGAAATTTTAAATGGCCCTTCATCCACTGTATATGGAAGTGATGCTTTAGGCGGAGTCCTTCACTTTCGTACAAAAAACCCCGTTTTTAGCTATGACGGTTCATCTGATCTCTCTGGATCCTTTTCTGCCGGATATCATACTGCCAATAATGGTACAAACTTTAATTTCAATGTGAATGCAGGATGGAAAAATTTTGCATCTTTTTCTTCTGTCACCGTTACAAAATTCGGAGACCTCAGGATGGGAAGTGCCAAAAACCCATATAATAAAGACGGGTACTATGGGGAACGGCCTTACTATGTAGATCGAATAAACAATCAGGATGTGTTGGTTCAAAATGAAAATAAGTTTGTCCAGAAATACAGCGGATATGACCAGATTGACATCCTTCAGAAGTTTTTATACAAACCTTCTGAAAGAAGTGAACACAGCTTGAATATTCAATATTCGACGTCATCAAACATCCCCCGATATGACCGTCTTACAGACTTAAAGGGTACCGGATTAAATTCAAGTGAATGGTATTATGGTCCCCAGGACAGGTTTTTTGCGGCATACAACTTTACACATAAATTGAGTGGCTTTTTTGAAAAACTGGACATAACAGGAAGTATGCAAAGCCTTCAGGAAAGCCGCCATAACAGAGGTTTTGAGAGTGTAAAATTGAATCATCGAATTGAAGATGTCACGATAGGTGGATTACAGATATCTGCCCTCCACAAATCCATAAAAAACGAATTTCAAACAGGGGTGGATTTATATTGGAATGGGCTGAAATCTACGGCCACTCAGGAAAATATAACCACAAAAATATCAACATCTTTGGACACCAGATACCCTGATGGCAAAAATACTCTTATAAATGGGGCTGCTTATGCAACCCATAGTTTTAGGTTTAACGATCATCTCATTTTAAATGACGGAATCCGACTGGGATTTAATAAATTATCCAGCACTTTCAATAATAAAACTTTTTTCCCATTTCCCTTTGATGATGTAACACAAAACAATTTTGTCTATTCAGGAAGCATTGCCCTAATATATAATAAAAATGGATTTAAGGGGTCCTATATGACAAGTCTTGGGTTCAGAGCACCAAATGTGGATGATCTATCTAAAGTATTTGAGTCTGCCCCTGGTGCTATTATCATTCCAAACCCTAATATTAAGCCTGAAACAACTCTTAATAATGAAATTAATCTTGGCTATTTCAATAAATCGTGGAGTTTTGAGAATGTTGTCTTTTATTCTTCTTTATCCGACTTTATAAGTCTTGCTCCCGGAACCTATGAAGGAAAATCTACTATATTGTATAATGGAACACAAAGTCAGGTATTCACTTCAGTAAATAAAGCAAAAGGCTATATTTATGGATTAAACTCAAGTATTTCCAAAAAATTAAATAGCCATTGGCTTGCTTACGCCACTGTAAACTATACTTATGGGAGAAGTAAAAACGAAGGGAATGAGTCTCCTTTGGATCATATAGCACCATTATTAACAAAATTAGGAATAGAATCTAAATTTGATCTTTTCGAAGGAGCATTTTATGTTATAGCTAATGGTAAAAAGAAAATATCTGATTATAGTCCAAGTGGAGAGGATAATGCACAGTACGCCCCGGCTTCCGGTATGCCGGCTTGGATGACATTGAATGCCAGAGGTGGATATAAAGTCAATAAGTATTTCAAACTGCAAGCAGGAGGAGAAAATATTCTGGATATTCAATACAGATACTTTTCATCAGGAAGCAATGCCCCTGGAAGAAATATCTGGATGTCACTAAAGGTGAATTTTTAATTTATTTAAAAACATTGATTAGTAAAAACAAAGGAGTGTGGAAGTAATGTCACCACACCCTTTTTTTTTAGGTTTATATGTGCCTTCAATATTCAGCTATGGCTATCAATGTAATAAGATCTAAAATGTTTATCTCATTGTAGATTTTATAACAAAATCAAAACCAGCCCTTTCTTTTGAACCAAAATGTCAAAAAAATGACAATAGAAAGCATCAGAATCCAGACTATATAATAGCCGTTTAGCCAATTGAGTTCAGGCATATATTTAAAGTTCATACCATAAACTCCAACAATAAATGTCAAAGGAATAAAAAATGTAGAAATGATAGTCAAAATCTTCATTATTCGGTTCATTTCATGACTCATAGCATTTAAATACAGATCTTTAAGACTATAATTAATATCCCGGTAAGTTTCTATTGTTTCCATGATCTGAATCGTGTGATCCTGAACGTCCTTGAAATATTTTTTTGTTCTTTCCTCAATGAGCTTGTGTTCTGATGATACTATTTTTGAAATCATATCCCGCATGGGATAGATCATTTTGCGCAACATCATTATGTCCTTCTTATTATTTTGTATCATTATGAGTAAGCCATTGCCTGGTTGGCCCAACACAATATCTTCAACTTCTTCAAGATAATCTCCCAACTTTTCAAGAATATCAAAATAAATATCAACAGTAACATCAATCAGGCGATAAAACAAATAGTCGATATCTTTTTCTCTAATGATCGTTCCGTTAGAGATTAATCCGTCACGTATTTGTCCAAAATAATCCCCTGGCCTTTCCTGAAAAGTGATGACAATCCGGTTGGAAAGCACAATGGAAATTTGTTCATCATTCAGCTCTTTGGTCTCTGAATTCCATTCAATTGCTTTCATAGTAGTAAAAATGTACCCATCTTCTTCCTCAGCTTTTGGCCTCTGAAATACATTCAATATATCTTCCTGGTACAAATAATGAACACCTAAAAGATCGCAATATTTCTTGACTGTTTCGTGATCACTTAGGCCGATTATATTTATCCAATGGTTCAAAGATGGATCTAGATCCGGGCTGTCTCCAACACCTAATATTTTCCTGGTACATTGATTTTCTGAGTAAGAAAATATCTCTATCTCTGAATCTTTTGTTTCGATTTTACCTGTGTAAATATGAGTTCCTGGCGGAAGGCCGGACTTCGATAATCTCTTCTTATGTTTCTTATGTTTTTCTATCTTCATTTCAATTCGAAATCTACTTTTGGCTTATAAACTAGTTGATCATTACAATCAATTGATAATTCTCTTTTTTTTCCATCTCTTATGGGACCAAAGCCAATTTTCAGGTTTAGTTATGATTATTTCTTCCAGCTTATTCATGTATCTTTTTGTAATTTCACCTTCTTCAAGTGCGATTATTCCATCAGATAGTAAAAACTGAGAAACTTCATAAAACCCTCTTTTAACTCTTTGTATATCTGTAAAAAAAACAGGGCATGAAAGTTGTCTCGCATATTTGTCAGCCCCTGGTGGACAAGCAGTATCTTGTCCTAAAAAAGTCACCCAATGCGCTTTATCGGACCAGGTGCTTTGGTCACTTAAAAACACATATGTAGTTCCGTTATTGCCGTTATCTTTAAATGCTTTTGAAGTATCGCCAATAGGAATCAAAACAATATTGAGTCGCCCGCGCATCCTCCGGCCGTATGCTTCAATAAATTTATTGGATAGTGGTTTGTAAAATGCCAATACAGATCCGGGAAACCAAATAGGATAAGAAATGGCTCCCCACTCCCAATTTCCATAATGAGCACCTATGTGTATGGCGCTTAAAGTGTTTGAATTTGTATAGGCTAAAGAGATTTCAGGATTAATAAACTTATACCTTCTCCTGAATTCAGATTGATCCATAGAAAATCCCTTAATGCTTTCGACAATGATATCTGCCAAATTACTATAAGATGCAGAAACAATTCTTTGAATTTCGCTTTGTTCTTTGTCAGGAAATGAGATGTTAATTTGTCCTATGACTACATTTTTCCTATACTTTATTATTCTATACAATAACCAGGCAAGACCATCAGATATTTTATACAAAACACTAAAAGGGATAAAAGAAAATACCCATACTACAAATCGAAAAAATAAATAACCCGCGTACGACATACTCATTATAATAAATATTCACAATATTAGTAAAAAGTGCTTAATTCACTTTCAATTTGAAGAAAATATGATAATTCCAAAATATCAAGAACTGGTTTGATATAGGAAATTATTGAGCTGAAAATACAATTTTACCTGCCGTTGCATTAATTTTACTATTTAAGCTGATTTTGAATCCCAATTTGAATACAGATAGACTCTCATAGCTTCTCAGATATATATTATTGTAAGTAAGGTCGTCACTGACATCAAAATCCATCAAATGTCGATCAACATATGCATCTGCAACTGTAAGGATATGTCCTCCTATCAGCCAGATCCAGGCATATTCACTCCACTTTCGATAAAAATCTCTTTGTTGTTTTAGACTTGATACATTTTCTGCTCCAGGAGTGGCCAAGGCAATCTGATATGCATCCTGAGTTTTATGATAATTACTCCTGTTTGTAATAAGAACATAAGTCAATCCGCCATCAATGGCTAAAGCAAGAGGAACTTTCCACCATTTTTTATTATAAATCTGTCCTCCGGCAGGTATAATCAAAGAAAATAATGCAGCCTTACCAGGCTTACCTTTAAAAATTGAGAATAATCCACTTTTGTTAACCAGTGTATCTGACTCATCAAAAGATGTATCAGGTTCAAAGCTATTGTTTTGAAATTGATTTGGATTCGTATTAAATTGGCTGAATACGGTACTTGTACCCAACTGAATTAAGAGTATTGTAAATGCAAATCTAATCATATCAAGTTTAACGTAAGACCATTCATGTTAATTCTCTTTGGTGAGAATTTCTACAATATTGTTAAACTCATCATCAGAATTGAAAGGTAAAATGATGGTTCCTTTTCCATTATTTTCTCTTCTGATTTCTACTTTTGCACCAAAAATCTGTCTGAAATGATCTCTTATTTTGTGGATTTCAGGATTTGGCTGACTGGATACCGCAGTTCTCCCGACAGGATTGGAGGATTGATAAGATTTTATTAATTGCTCCAAAGCCCTTACTGACAATTCCTTATCAACCGCTTCTTTATAAATTTTTATTTGCAATACCAGGTTTTCAATACCAGCTAAAGCCCGCGCATGCCCCATACTCAAACTACCTTCCTTGACGGATGACTGAATCTGAGCAGGAAGTTTTAATAATCTGACATAGTTTGTCACCGTGCTTCTGTTTTTTCCAACTCTGGCTGAAAGTGCTTCATGTGTCAGGTTGCATTCATCCATTAATCTCTGATATGAAATGGCGATTTCCACTGCATTGAGATCAGCACGCTGGATATTTTCTACCAGCGCCATTTCCAACATCTCCTGATCATTAGCGACACGAATATAAGCTGGAATTTCATTTATACCAGCCATTTTGGAAGCCCGAAGCCTTCTCTCGCCTGATATCAATTGATACTTATTGCCTCCTATAGCTCTTACCGTTATGGGCTGAATGAGTCCTGATGTTTTAATAGACTGTGCCAACTCAAGTAGTTGATCCGCATCAAATTCAGTTCTCACCTGGTAGGGATTTATTTCTATCAATTCAGGACTGATAGTAGCTATTGAATTGGTTAGTTCTCTAACCAGCTGGCCTCTTTCTACAGGATTGTTGGTTTTTTCGATATTTGATAAAAGTGACCTGAGTCCCTTTGACACTTCGCTTTTCTTGTTCATTTTCAGACAGTTTTCAGGAGTTCGCTCTGGTTTATTGCCATAAACTCATTTGCCAGATTTAGAAAATTAATTGCTCCTTTGCTGGTAGCGTCGTATATTATCACAGGTTGGCCTAAAGATGGGGCCTCTCCTATTTTACTGTTTCGGTGTATTATGGTCTCAAATATCCTGTCCGATATAATATGTCTGATCTCTTCAAGCACCATGTTTGCCATTCTTAATCTCTGATCATACATTGATAAAACGATTCCTTCAACTTCCAATCCGGGATTGAGTGCCTGCTGTACAAGACTGACTGTATCTTTCAGTTTACCGAATCCTTCGAGGGAGAAAAACTCACACTGAACAGGTACAATGACACTATCAGCAGCTACCAATGCATTGAGGGTAATCAATCCCAGGGAAGGAAGACAATCGATAAAAATGAAATCATCTTATCCTTAAGTTGGTCAGTGACGCCTTTCATCCTGAATTCCCTTGAGTAACGTTGACTAATTCAATCTCTGCCCCTACCAGATCTATTGATGATGGAAGGATATCAAGATTTGGCGTTTCTGTCTTTAGTATAGCTAAAGTTGGATCGGCATTGTCAACCAGACAGTCGTAAGTTGTGAGAGTTATCTGATTTGCCTTTATGCCAACTCCGGATGTAGCATTGGCCTGGGGATCTGCATCTATCAACAATACTTTTTTATCAAGTATGGCAATAGTTGCCGCGAGATTAATTGCTGTTGTAGTTTTTCCAACTCCACCTTTTTGATTGGCAATAGCTATTACTTTACCCATATGTAATTTTTTAAAATTCTAAAGAAGATCCGGGCTCTAAGAGTATTAATTCCTTCCCGGCATTTTTAAATTCCTTTATTGCTGCATCATGGTTAATTTTAATGTATCCGAATGTATCATAATGGCAAGCAATAATTTTATCAACCTGAATAAAATCCGAAGCTATTACAGCATCTTCATATCCCATCGTAAAATTATCACCAATGGGCAGAATAGCAAAATCAAGTTTAGGGCACGTTATCGGAATCAGTTTCATATCCCATGTAAGTGCAGTATCTCCGGCAAAATAAAATGATACTTCATTGTTCCATACAACAAATCCACCAGGAGCGCCTCCGTATGATCCGTCAGGCAGCATACTTGAATGTATCGCATTGACATATTTTACTGTCCCAAATTCAAAGGAGCGTTTTCCCCCATGATTCATTGGATGCCCTTTTATTCCTTTTGATTCATACCAGGATACAATTTCATAATTGGAAATAATAGTTGAATCATTTTGCTTGGAAAGAAATTCAGCATCAGCCAGATGGTCACCGTGACCATGTGATAAAAGTATGAAATCAGATTTAATATTTTTAATATCTATCCCGGATGCAAGTGAATTTGGGCTAATAAAAGGGTCAAATATGATGTTAAATCCTTTAGTATGAATATGAAAACTTGAATGACCAAGATATGTGAGATTCATTTGCTATTATTTCAATTTTACCGTACTGTTCAACTTCATTTTAATTAAGACAGCTTGTGAAACCATTACTATTTACTTCTTACACTAAACACCCATAACAAGAAATTCTACTTACAAAATATCTTCAAAAGCACGATGCACACAATTAAATAATTATAATATTAAATATCTAATTTATTGTTTTAAAGAACTTTAGATAAATAATTTGATAAATTATGAAGTGAATTAAAGAATAAATATTAATAAATCAGGGTGCAAAATTACAACTTTTTGCCCAATAAGCCGCAAAGTCAACGTAAAAAATTGAACTTTAAAGTATTAAGAACGTTTGACAAATTAAAATCAAAATGATAACAATAATTTCTGGAACAAACAGACCAAAAAGCAGAACACTGGCAATAGCTGAATGGTGCCAGAAAAAATTGGAAAATTCAGGCGTTGAATCCCAATTGCTTGAATTGACAAAAATTAACATCCCTTTGTTGTCTGCTTCCATGTATGAAAGGGACCATCAACATCCATATATCAGTGCTTTGCAGGAAAAATATCTGATTCAATCTGATCATTGGCTTATTGTCAGTCCTGAATACAACGGGAGTTTCCCGGGGGTTCTAAAGCTTTTTATAGATGCGGTATCTGTAAAGCAATATAAGGAAACTTTTTCCACAAAAAAGGCTTCATTGATTGGAGTTGCCAGTGGTAGAGCAGGAAATTTCAGAGGCATGGAACATTTGACAGGTATCCTTAATTACCTGAATGTCGTTGTGATGCCAAATAGATTACCGGTTTCATCAGTTGATAAGGTCCTGGATCTAAATGGTCAGCCAGATAAGATTACGCTGGATGCTTTAAATTCCTTTATTGATGAAATGTTGGTTTTCAATAGCCCCTTCAATTTTATTCATAGAGCCAATTTATCTATCTCTTTGTAAATCCAAAACTAGTTCACGTTGCCCATCTTAACAATAATAAAATCAAGTGGTACCGTAGTTCCGGGAGCAGGGCTCAGGTTGATTTTTTCGGGAATAGCCTTATAAGAAGGGGTACCATTGGGGAAAGAGTCAGAAAGCCCTAGAATAACCTTCTTCATATTAAGGAGATCAGAAGCTGTGATTATGCCATCCGAATTTACATCTGCTGCCAGTATTTTATATGGAGCATTCAGACTTTCAATTCCCAGAATATGCTTTTGAATAGCCAGTATATCGGATGCAGATACGTTATAAGTATATGCAGGACCAATACTTTCCATTATTACCTCCGGATCTGAAATTTGAGGAAATGCGGCTGAAGGATAGCTAAAAGAATATTTACCATCATTATTTTTCAAAATTTCCACTCTGGGGGCTGATCCGCTTTTAGATTGGAGAAAAAATTTAATATGCTCTTCCGGAACATCAAAATTATTGCTGACTAATTGCAAATTTACCGCTGTAGGTACTACTGTTGTCACTGTTTCCGCATTTTTTATGGCTTCATCCAATTCATTAAAAAAAACCGGGTACGTAAGTTTTTTATCGGGACCAATAACTGCAAAAGATGGTGTCCCCCACCAAGATCCATAAGTTCCGGATAAAAATGGTTCAACTATTTTACGGGCGTTACCATCATTTCCTATACCCTTCATAGTTTGATTGTATGCTTGCTCAAATGAAGCGACATCCAGATTATTATCAGATAGAATTGTAGTGACACTGAAAAATTCAACTTTCTGCAAACCAGAACCAAGCTCTACATATTTTTGCTGCCAATATGGTGCATTTGCAATACATGGTGGACAGGTAGTAAAAAAGAACTTCACAACAACAACCTTGCCTTGTGCCAGATAATCATTATACAAATTATGGGTCTTGCCGTGGGTATCAGTAACACTAAAATTATGCATCGTCATTTGAGCAATTGATATTTGCGTTAAGAGCAATGCAACAATACCTAAGGAAATTATATTCTTCAAGATTATGTAATTAAAATATAAACAATATACAAAAATAACCTATTTCATAATAAGAATCAACCCTATTTAAGTCAATACTTAAATTTAGTCTTTAAATTTGCCATTTTCAACAAGTAATGAAGCCAAAAGTACATTTTAGGACGATAAAAGACCAAAGTTATCAGGAAGTCTGGGATCTCCAAACAAAAATACACAAAGATCTGATAGACAATAAGCTGAAAAAGAGGAGCTTACCCATTGATCAGCAAAAAATTAAAAATCAATTAAATGAGCTTATATTCTGCGAGCATCTTCCTGTCTATACTCTTGGTAAAAGCGGATCAATGGAAAACCTCTTACTTAGACCGGATAAAATAAACGGTGATAAAATAGAATTTTTTAAAATAAATCGTGGAGGAGATATAACATATCATGGTCCGGGACAAATAACCGGTTACCCTATTTTTGACCTGGATGAGTTTTTCACCGATGTACATCTTTACGTCAGAAAAATCGAAGATGTCATCATAAAGTATCTTGAAATACATAACCTGTGTGGAATCAGACTACCCAAATATACCGGTGTCTGGCTTGCTCCTGACAACTCATTTGATAAATACAGAAAAATATGTGCGATTGGAGTGCACCTTTCCAGATGGGTCAGCATGCATGGCTTTGCCTTTAATGTAAATACGGACCTTTCTTACTTCGATAAAATCATACCTTGTGGCATTATTGACAATGATAAGACAGTTACTTCTCTCAGGAAAGAAACCGGTAAGACAATGAATATAGATCATGTGTCGCATGAATTAGGGAAAATATTCAGCGAAGTATTTGATTTTGATATTAAAGTCAATTAATGATGCATGCAAAAGGGTCCATCAGAAACATCTGATAAACCCCATTTTATCTTTCAAATACTTTAATTATTGCCTGGGTATCAAATTAAATTCTACACGTCTGTTTAGAGATCTCCCTTTTTCATTAATATTTGTTGAAATGGGTCTTGATTCTCCAAAACCTGAATAACTAACCCTTGACTCAGGCACCCCATTTTTGATCAGGAAGTCGTAACAGGCTCTGGCTCTTTTTTCTGAAAGAACCTGATTGGCTGTAGCACTTCCTGTATTATCAGTGTGTCCACTTATTGTCATGATAAAATCAGTATATCTTTGCATGATATCCACAATCTGAATAAGTACGATACTGGATTCCGGTTTTAAAACGGCACTACCTACCTGGAACTGAACAGCCTGCATAGCAATTTCAAGTGTCTTTTTATCTTCCTTTTTGATCTCCGGACATCCGTCATTAGCTACTGTGCCGGGAACATTCGGACACTTATCCCTGCTGTCATCTATACCATCACCATCCGTATCAGGGCAACCGAAATACACTTTGAGACCGGGTTGGTCCGGGCATTTGTCATCCTTGTCAGGAACACCATCACCATCTCTGTCAGGACATCCCATTGCTTCTACAGACCCTTTTTCATTTGGACATTTGTCCTTACTGTCTTCCACACCATCGCCATCTGAGTCAATAAATTTTGGCGCTTCTATTTTTTCAGGGCAACCTTTATTTGAAACTACACCAGATACGTTCGGGCATTCATCTTCATTATCCGGAATACCGTCACCATCTGTGTCAGGGCAGCCACCAAATTCTTTCAATCCTTTTGTGTCCGGGCATTTGTCCATATAATCAGCAATTCCATCTCCATCTTTATCAGGGCAACCGTTTAGATCTTTAGATCCAAAATCGTGCGGGCACAAATCCAATTCATCAGGAATACCGTCGTTGTCACTATCTAATAGTTTTATTTCCTGCTTAGGAGGTTCCTCTTTTGTTTTGCCGAAAAGGTAAGTAAAACCTAAACCATGTTGCAGGTTACTTTTCTTATCTTCAAATGAATACCTGTATTCAGACTGAAAATGAATAAATGCTTTAGGCGCAACCTTAACATAAAATCCCAGTCCTGCCGGAATCTGCAAGTCAATATTTGAATCATCATAAAGACCTCCAACACCAGCGACAACATATGGAATGATTCTTTTTCCTGCTTCAGTAAAATGATACTGAAACTGAGCATCTAAACTGTAAATCCTTTTTTTAAGGCAATTTACCGAATCAGGATGTGAATCAATCACCCCATATCTGGCAGGAATTGCAAGTGCTGCCTTATTACCTAATTGTCGTTGATATCCGATCTCAAATCCATGTCTGTAGTCATTAAATTTTGTAAATTCACCCCCATTTGGAGTTTGAAAGTCTATAAACATTTTTTTAAATGTAATGCCTGATTTATAGTCAGGATTCTGGCTATGTAATGCACCCCCAAAACAAAGTGCTATAAGCAGTATTAATGAAAATCTTTTCATAATTTACAAGTATTATTAAAACTATACTTAATAAGTGGCAAAAATACATAATACTTTTACATAATATATAGTTTTACAACAAAATATTATATAAATAAGCAATATGTAAGGTATAAATACTAGGAAGGAAAGACAAATATTAAAATTAAACGCAATATATGTACAAATTGTTATATTCCCTCAACAAATATTGAATTAATATGTGTGTAGTTTTCCCTGAAGGTATTAATCAATTTATATCAAGGATGAAAGTCGGGATATTTCTTCAGTCAAGTGTTTAATTCTTTCCTGACCATCAGTTAGTTTTATCCTCTCTTTCTCGACCACTTCTTTCGGAGCACTATTGACAAATTTCTCGTTTTCAAGTTTTTTCAGAACGGTGGATATAAAGCCCTGCTGATATACCAACTCATTTCTTTTCTCATCAAGTTGGCTGGCTACATCCATTTCATTTTGAATGAGTACAATACATTTTTCTGTTCCTGAAATAAAGGATATTCCGGATATTTCTTCATCAGATGTCAATGAAATATGGGCAAGGTTAGCTGCTTTTACACAAATCTCTTTCCAGCCAGACTGATTGAACAAACTCTCAGATTTATCGCTTTTTAGCATAAAAACTTCCAGCTCATCTTTCATTTTGATACCCTGTTTATTACGTACATCCCTAATGGATGTGATTATCTCTTTAGCCTGCTCCACCTTGTCTATAACATCCTGATCAAAACCTGCGACTGCGGGATATGGTGCAATAATACAATCATCCCCTTGTTTTCTGTCTTTGAGAAGATGCCAGACTTCTTCTGTAATAAAAGGAAGAAAAGGATGCATAAGTGTGCAAATTTTACTAAAGATCGCTAAAGTATCTTCCTTAGTTTTTACCGATAATTTTTGTCCAAAAGGTGGTTTTATCATCTCCAGATACCACGAACAAAAATCACTCCAGACGAAAGAGTATATACTTATCAATGCTTCCGAGAGTCTGTATTCCTTGAAATTCTTATCAATGTCGGATACCACTGAATTAAGCTTATGGGATATCCAATCGTATGCAATCTTATCCGAGACAGTTGGGTCTATCTGAACATCAGTCTCCCAGCCGCTTACTAATCGAAGTGCATTCCATATTTTATTGCAAAAATTTCTGCCCTGCTCACATAATTTTTCATCAAATAACAAGTCCCCACCTGCCGGCGAGCACGACATCATACCAAATCTAACCCCATCGGCACCAAAGTCATCTATCAGTTTGAGTGCATCCGGGCTATTACCCAGGGATTTAGACATCTTTCTTCTCAGTTTATCCCTCACCATGCCTGTGAAGTAAACGTGTTTGAATGGTTTTTCATTTTCCCATTCATATCCCGCAATAATCATCCTTGCCACCCAAAGAAATATAATATCCCAACCAGTGACAAGTACTGATGTAGGATAATAGTAATTTAGCGTTTTTTTGTCTTCAAAACCATCAAATACAGTAATTGGCCACAACCAGGAAGAGAACCAGGTATCCAGGACATCCTCATCCTGATTCATTTCATTAATATCAGCCTCCGGGTATTTTGTTTTTATGAGATTAAATGCGACATCAGCGGACTCCCCTACAAATGTTTCTCCCTTATAATAATAAGCAGGAATCCTATGTCCCCACCAAAGTTGCCGGGAGATACACCAGTCTTTAATATTCTCCATCCAATGACGATAAACGTTTTTCTGGTTTTTCGGGAAAAACTCTACATCATCATTCATTACAGCCGTAAGTGCAGGACCAGCCAATGCTTGCATATCTACGTACCATTGTAGGGACAACCTAGGTTCCACTACACTGTTTGTTCGTTCAGATCGGCCGACGTTGTTCTGGTAGTCTTCAATTTTTTCGATGTGACCTGCTTTGTCAATGTCTTTTACAAATTTTTTACGAACTACAAACCTATCTTCACCCACATAAATAGTAGCCGCAGCACTCATCGTCCCATCCTCATTAAATATTTCGACAACATCCAGATTATGCCTTTTCCCAATTTCATTATCATTGACATCGTGGGCCGGAGTTACTTTCAATGCGCCAGTACCAAATTCTAAATCTACGTATGTGTCAGTAATGATTGGAACAATTCTGCCGATGATCGGAACTATAGCATATTTTCCATGCAGGTGGCTATATCTGGGATCATCCGGATGTACAGCTATGGCAGTATCCCCCATTATGGTCTCCGGTCTGGTAGTAGCTATAGTAATATATTGGTTTGAGCCTTCTATTTGGTATTTGACAAAATACAATTTTGATTGCTCAATATTATAGATGACCTCTTCATTGGACAATACAGTTTTAGCTTCCGGATCCCAATTGACCATGCGTTTTCCCCTGTATAGTTTACCATCATTATATAGGTCAACAAATACTTTTGTCACACCTACAGACCTGACGTCATCCATTGTAAAAGCAGTTCTTTCCCAATCACAGGAAGCCCCCAGTTTTTGCAATTGCTCTAATATTATACCACCGTATTTTTCTTTCCATTCCCAGGCATATTCCAGAAATTGCTCCCGCGTGATATCTCCTTTTTTAATTCCTCTTTCCCGTAACATTCCTACTACCTTTGCTTCAGTGGCTATGGACGCGTGGTCTGTACCAGGTACCCAACATGCATTTTTACCATCCATTCTTGCCTTTCGGATCAGAATATCCTGGATGGTATTATTGAGCATATGCCCCATATGAAGTACACCTGTGACATTTGGTGGGGGAATTACTATACTAAATGACTCACGTTCATCTGGTTCAGAATGAAAATAATTTTTGTGCAACCAGTGGCTATACCACTTGTTCTCTACATCTAAGGGATTATATCTGGATGAAATCATTATTTTATAATGGTTTTCAGTATTTATTATAATTCAATAATATCTTTGTGAGAATACCTCCTTAAAGTATTTTATATCAGATTTTCAATATATTAATACTTTAATGTATAAACGTCTTTGACACCTGATTTTTTCTCTACAACGATTACAAAGTTACTATAGTCGGATTCGTCAAAGGTCTTTGTAAAAATGTCCCTTCCTGCCAATGTATTTGTTATCGACGGGATTGTATTTGAGTGGCCTACAATAAATATTCTGTTAAAGTCTGTTGACTGTTGAATATCGGTCAATAGTTTTTTTAAATCTTTATTTTCATAAGGCTTGATAGACATAGCCTTAATATCAGCCAAAGAAT
This sequence comes from Saprospiraceae bacterium, assembly GCA_016722285.1. Lineage (GTDB taxonomy): Bacteria > Bacteroidota > Bacteroidia > Chitinophagales > Saprospiraceae > OLB9. The sequence goes on along the minus strand of JADKGI010000006.1, from coordinate 67,093 downwards.
CCACTGTAAACATCGTACGAAGAGTCAGTGTAGAGTAGATCACATCCACCCGGGTTCCTCTCATGATATCAGCTATTTTAGTCGCCCTTTTCAGGCCATCAGCATTCAAAGGTGGCTCAACCTTGACAGATGTGTCCTTTTCTGCATGCCTAACCAGATAATAGATTTTAGCAATGCTGTCTTCCTCCAAAACAAGTTGGGTCCCATCTTCAGTTTTTATGATGTTGGATTCAATGGATAAAATCTTTTTGCCATTAATGTCCACAATTTTTATATCCTGTTTGCAGGAAAAAATAAACATTAAAAAGGCAAATAATATTAGAATGAAATTTCCTTTAAATAAATATTTTGTCATCAGTTTTGCTGCTTTTGCTCTATTGTAATATTGTTATATATGACTTCATTCTCTGGATTCAGGTCCATTGCAGGTGCCTGCAGTGCTTTGTGCTCCGAGAAAATATCTATATTAATCTGGTTTTTCAAAATATCTTCCATCGTTTCCCGTTCACGTATTAAGTAGTCCTTTCCTTCATGAATCAGCACTTCAGCAGGTCTGTATCTTGAGTTGTAATTTGATGACATTGTAAAACAATAAGCACCGGCATTGTGAAATGCCAGAATATCGCCTTCGTTAATTTCTGTCATTTTACGATTTACTCCGAAAGTATCAGTTTCACAAATATAGCCCACAATATTATAAATCCTGTGCCTTCCTTCTGTCTTGGAAATATTCACAATTTTGTGGTATGAGTCATACAACATAGGGCGAATCAGGTGGTTAAGTCCTGAATCTACACCAGCAAATACAGTTGATGTGGTTTGCTTCACAACATTTACTTTTACAAGAAAAAAGCCGGCATCGCTAACCAGAAACTTACCTGGTTCAAACATCAAAGTAAGATTTCTTCCATAATCGTAGCAAAACTGTTTAAATCGTTTTCCAATTTTTTCTCCGAGCTCTTCTATGTCCGTTTCAATATCCTCTTCTTTGTAAGGTACTTTAAACCCACTGCCAAAATCAACGTACTGAAGGTCTTTGAAGTCTTTTGCTACACTTAGAAGTATTTCAGCTCCCTGCAAAAAAACATCTATATCCATTATATCACTCCCCGTATGCATATGAATGCCTTCAACAACCATATTGTGGGTTTTTACGATACGATGTATATGGAGGTGTCTGATGAAAAGAAATGCCAAATTTTGAATCTATGTGCCCAACACTAATTTTTGAATTTCCTCCTGCCATAATGTGTGGATTTATGCGGATGCATACCGGATAATCCGGAAAAAGATTTCCAAATTGCTCTAAAATAGATAAATTGTCGATATTGATTTTAACCCCCATATCTACTGCCTGAGACAGTTCTTCAATAGAGACACAATTTGGAGTGTAAATGATATCTTCCGGCCTAAATCCTGCCATAAGGCCTACACGAACCTCCTGGATTGAGACTGTATCTAAACCTGAACCTAAAGATTTAAAAAACTTAAGGACAGATATATTATTCAGAGCCTTGCAGGCATAATTTATTTTCAGCTTTTTAAGATCAAAGGCATTTAACAATCTTTCATACTGCCTTTTCATAGTAGCCGTCTCATAAATATAAAGCGGAAATCCATATTTCTGTCCCAGCTCCAAAGGATCCAAACCTCCGTCAAGGACATATCTGTTATTTATTATTTGCATATCAGATTCTTATTTAAGGACGCAAAGATAAATAGTTTTTAAGAGATGATGGCGGATTTTTGATATTGCTATTAAATAGATCCTGAAATTAGATAAAATAAACGGAAACTTTGCTCATTAAATAATGAATAATTCTTTTTTATTCAGTAATAACATTTGTTATCTGAATCTGCGTAACTACTCAGGTTCCTACTAGTTTTGACACAATTATTGTTTTTTATTACAAAAATTCCGCCAAACCTGATGGATTAATCCACTCTTGACCTGTGGTGCAACTATGGCTACCGATATTCAATTCCTAACGGGGAGGTACCTGAGTTGATACTGTTAGCTAACACAAATAAAAAAAGCCGCATTCCAAAAAGAAATAACGGCTATTTTATGAGGTATTATTATATTTTACATACTTATTTGCCTTATAGTATGTTTAAATTTTAATGGTTGAGCGAAAGTGATGAAATATTAAACATACTCTTAGTTGCATTTCATATCAAATTTAGAGCCCGGATCATTATTTGGAAAACACATACCTGAAAGAACTCTGGTAGGAACATATCTATTCAGGTGGCGATCTCTCAATCCATTTGCAATAAATTCAGTGAGATCTTTTACTTCATCTTCAGACAGTCCCAAAGGTTTGATAAAGGATGAAAGTTGACTATCTGACACTCTACTATTTTGTTTTTTACCATTGTTAAAATATCTGACTACTCCTTCCAGCGTCTCTATGCTGCCTCCGTGGAAATAGGGCCCGCTGTCCCCAAGGTTATATAACTGAGGAGTTCTGAACTTAAACATATCTTCAGTCTTTCCTGTAAAGCCCCCTCTTCCCATATTTCGCCTATCACTCGGACCGGTTTTCAGGCCTCCGTGTTCGTAAAGATCATCCACGCCTAATGCTTCAAATCTCATAGAACCAAGGTTTTTTTCAAAATGACATCCATTACATCCGGCTTTGCCAAAAAATAAGACGGCACCTCTTTTCTGCTGCTCAGACATGCCTTCATTATTTCCTTTCAGCCAGTCCTGAAAAGGTGCTTTGTTGGTAAGGTTTTGTCTCAGATAAGCGGAGAGAGCAAAACTGGCTCCTTTTCTAGAATATCTTTCATCTTCCGGCATATCAGGAAATGCTTTATCAAACATTTCTTTATAACCAGCATTGGTGATAAGTTCTTTGGTATAATTCATCCTGTGGACAATAAGTCCTTCAATATTCTGGCCTTCCAGCGCACCAAGTCTTTGGTTATTTCTTGCGGTTGAAGGATCATATAGGCCCCAGACATTTGCAGTAGTAGCATTTGGGCCATCAGAGCCGAAAGATCCATTCCACATCGTGTTCTCAACATAAGCTACATTTAAAGTCACTAGTGGCCTGGCTCCCTGAGCATCTATACTGTCGTTTGGATAATATGGATACTTAAATCGGCTTTCTCCCTGAATACCGAAACCAACACCACCATCTGCAATACCTTGCATCCTACCAGGTCTGAATCCGGCATCCGGTACGTGGCAACTACTGCAAGTATAGGTAAATTTTAAATCCTCCCTTTTTGCTTCATTTGCAAAAGCGGGTTCAAAAAACAACAATTTTCCTAATTCTATTTTCTCTTTTGTAAGTGGATTTACAGGAGATTGCGGTATTGATTTGTAATCAGTTTCATCAGGAAGAATATAGCGTGATCTGTCGGTAATCAAATTCTTCAGCACTTTATCATTATCAGTCAGTTCGTCATGATTACAACTAATCAAAATGAAGAAACAAAATAAGCCAAGTAAAGTAACTCTTGAGATCATGGTGCCGAAATTGTTTGAGATTCGTGTGCAAAAATACAAAATCAAATATATAATCATAATTTTTTCTTATCACTTTATAAGAAAAAGTTAGTTTTTGACAAATTATTTTCAAAACCTGAAACGATAGTTGCTACTTTGTATGAGCAATTAAAACAATAATTATGCCAACAAGCTGAAAAGAATCAAAATTATAAATTTAAAATATTCCTAATATTAATTTTTAATTTTAAAACCAGCACCTAATAATCAGTATAAACCTTCTTAGTCAATTAAAACCATCTTGCATATTTATTCTATTCTCCGCTGAAAACTGCTTTAAAATATGATCTGTTCATATAGGCGATATTGTCAAGCTTGATTTCTTTAGGGCATTGTGCCTCACAAGCACCTATATTGCTGCACATTCCGAATCCTTCTTTGTCCATTTGTGCTACCATAGATTGGGTACGTCTATCCGCTTCTACTTCCCCTTGCGGAAGCAACCCAAGGTGAGTAATTTTGGCTGAAGTAAATAGCATGGCAGATCCGTTCGGGCATGCTGCAACACAAGCTCCGCAGCCTATGCATGCAGCTGATTCAAAAGATTTGCCTGCAAGATCCTTCCCGATCGGAATACAATTTCCATCCGGAGCCTGCCCGGTATTGACAGATATGTAACCTCCAGCCTGGATGATGCGATCAAAAGAAGATCTGTCCACCACAAGATCTTTCAGTACCGGAAAAGCTTTTGCACGGTATGGTTCAACTACTATAGTATCGCCATCTTTAAAAAATCGCATGTGCAACTGGCAGGTAGTTGTTCCTGAATTTGGACCATGAGGTTGTCCATTTATAACGAGGCTACAGGTACCACAAATTCCTTCTCTGCAATCGTGTTCAAATGCTATTGGTTCTTTTTTCAGTCCTACTAAATCTTCATTCAACACATCCAGCATTTCCAAAAATGACATATGCTCATTTGCCAACACCGGATATGTCTCAAAACCACCTGTTGATTTATTGTTTTTCTGTCTCCAGACCTTGATATTTAAATTCATATCCATTATTCTATATATTATTTTTTGTATGGATTATTTATAACTTCTTGTTTTCAATTCTACATTTTCGAATGTAAGGGGCTCTTTATATAATTTTGGATTGTTAATATCCCAAGCCCATGCCGCTACATAAGTAAATTCATCATCTTTTCGCATTGCCTCTCCTTCCGGAGTAGCTGATTCTTCTCTGAAGTGACCACCACATGATTCATTTCTGTTAAGTGCATCCAGCATCATAAGTTCACCATGTTCCAATAGATCAGCAACTCTGATGGCTTTCTCCAGTTCAGTATTGTATTCTTCATTAGATCCGGGTACAAAAACGTCTTTATAATATTCTTCACGCAGCTCTCTGATCTGCTGACGGCCTTTCCTGAGTCCGCTTTCATTTCTTGCCATACCACAATACTCCCACATTATCTTGCCCAAACGCCTGTGAAAACTTTCTACAGACTGGTTTCCGTTAATGCTTAGCAATCTGTCTATTAATGCTTTAGTTTCATTTTCAGCTTCAATGAATTCAGGAGAATCAATTTTAATTTTAGGAGTAGAAATCTCATTGGCAAGGAAGGTTCCGATAGTATAAGGTATAACGAAATAACCATCAGCCAGTCCTTGCATCAGAGCTGAAGCACCTAGTCTGTTGGCGCCATGATCTGAAAAATTGCACTCGCCAAGAGCAAATAGTCCCGGAACATTTGTCTCCAAATTATAATCTACCCATATACCTCCCATTGTATAGTGTACTGCCGGGTAAATCTTCATTGGCAGCTGATATGGATTTTCGCCAGTGATCTTTTCATACATCTCAAAGAGATTACCATACTTATCAGAAATAACTTTTTCTCCCATTTCCACTATTTGGTCATGAGTTTGTTCCAATAAGCCTTGCTTATTTGCTTCAATTTTTCCATATCTCTCAATTGCTGCTGAAAAGTCAAGATAAACCGCTAATCCGGTAGGACTTACTCCGTGGCCTTTATCGCACTCTGTTTTGGCAGCTCTGGAGGCTACATCACGTGGCACAAGATTACCAAAAGCTGGATATCTTCTTTCAAGGAAGTAATCTCTGTCATCTTCCTTTAAGTCCACTCCTTTCAGTTTACCTTTCTGGATTGCTTCAGCGTCTTCTTTTTTCTTCGGGACCCACACCCGGCCATCATTCCTCAATGATTCTGACATAAGTGTCAGTTTGGACTGGTATTCTCCTGATACAGGGATACATGTTGGGTGAATTTGGGTGAAACAAGGATTCGCCATCAAAGCCCCTTTTTTAACTGACTTCCATGCTGCCGTAACATTGCACATCATCGCATTGGTAGATAGGTAAAATACATTACCATACCCACCCGTAGCTAACACTACAGCATGACCGGCGTACCTTTGTAACTCTCCAGTGATGAGGTTTCTTGCTATGATACCTCTTGCTTTACCCTCGACAATAACCAAATCAAGCATTTCGTGTCTGTTGTACATGGTCACAGTGCCCAATGAAATCTGGCGGGACAAAGACTGATAAGCTCCAATAAGCAACTGCTGTCCTGTCTGACCTCTGGCATAAAAAGTACGGGATACCTGCACTCCACCAAATGATCTGTTTTCAAGAAGTCCGCCATATTCACGCAAAAGGTACGCCCTGAGCAACACATTGATCGATGATATCTACGGAGCATTCTGCCAGTCTATAAACGTTTGCCTCCCTGGAACGATAATCACCTCCTTTTATCGTATCGTAAAACAGCCTGTAAATACTGTCACCATCATTAGCATAATTTTTAGCAGCATTGATTCCTCCTTGTGCTGCAATACTATGCGCCCTCCTTGGGCTGTCATGAAAAGTAAAACATTTTACTGAATATCCCAACTCTCCCAAAGAAGAGGCTGCAGCTGCACCGGCTAATCCAGTACCTACTACAATGATTTCAAGTTTTCTCTTATTATTTGGGGCTACTATTGGAATGGTGGACTTATATTTTTTCCATTTGTCTGCCAATGGACCTGATGGAATTTTCGAATTTATGTTCATTTTATAATTTTTTATATCAAAACGATAATGAATTTCAATAATTAGTTGTTAAGGCATCATTTCAATAGAAAATGATACACAGGAATGATTGCGAATCCAAAGGGTATCAAAATAGCATAAGCCATTCCTAATGCTTTTATGGCCGGAGTATATTTCTGATGATTGATACCTAAAGTCTGAAAAGCACTTTGGAATCCATGCTGAAGGTGGTATGACAAAATGATCATACCTACTACATAGCTAACAACCAATACCGGATTTTTAAAGGCTTCGGCTACTCTGAAGTACAAATCTTTGATTTCTCCTTCGATGCCCGGATAGGTGACCATAGGAAGTTGGTCAAGTTTCATTTTAAGCCAAAAATCTCCCATATGAATCAATATAAAAGCGAGTATCAAGGACCCTAATAGTGCCATATTTTTTGATGCCCATGTGGTATGCATTGAATTAAACACAGCATATTTTTGCCCTTTAGCATTTCGATTGTACCACGCGAGAGATATACCAACAAAAGCATGAAGAAGAATAAAAAAATAATTTCCATACCCGATTGTTTTAATCAAAGGATTGGTCGTCATAAATTTAGCATACACATTAAAAGAGTGGCCGCCATCGTCTTTTAAAAGTTGTAGATTACCTAGTAAGTGCACAGCCAAGAATAAAATCAGAAACAAACCTGTCAGACTCATCAGCAATTTTTTGCCAATGCCAGAGCCAAAAAAGGTAATTATCCACTTCATAATTAATTATTTTTTTTTTGAACATTGCAAAATTAAAAATACTAATACTATTTGGGGAAGAGTAGTAATCAAAATAAATTATTTAGAATGAATCTAATGACTCCTCCTTACACCACGCAAGTTTAAAATATAAAAAATAAATGATTACGAAAAATAATAATAACTTCGCTCCAAATCTTGAGTCCTGTGATTTTTGGCAAGAGTAATAAAGAAATACTTAGAAGTGAAAAATACAAAAATTTGTGTGCTTCGAAAGGAATGGAATATTTGGATAATGACGAATTTGGAACTAAGTCATATTTAAAATTATTTGAATTATTTAAACACAGATCCGGAAAAATCAGAAATCTTTGCCACTCCAAATCATCATCTCTCGAAGATGAGATCAACCTTTTGACTATAAATACACAATATCTACAGGAAAAACGCATCATGTTTTTGATCAGACTGTTTTTTTCATCAATTCTAAACATCTTGGTCTTCCTGAATTTACTATGAAGCCGGAAAACTTCGGACATCGTATTTCTGCTTTTTTAGGTTGGGAAGATATTGATTTTGAGCAATATCCGATCTTCTCCAATGAATACCATCTGACCGGAGAATATAAAGATTTCATAAGAGAAACTTTCAATGATCATGTACTTAAATTCTTTTCAAAAACAAGTGGCTGGTCTGTAGAAGCAGCTAATTATTACCTGATTTTTTATTCGCACAACAGCCTTGTACCAGATAATATCCTTCAGGATTTTTACAGGCTCGGGTTGGGTATCTTTGATTTGTTCAAAAGTGAAAGGTAACTCAACTAAAATGTAAGATATTTCATGCAATCCAGTATAATTTTTTGGTCTCTCACCTATTCTTTCTTTAGAAAAACCAATATGATAAATACCATTTTAATGCCTAATGTTAAGAATTTTTTATTTTAAAGAAATTCGCGTAAAATTAACCGCCTCATATGTGAGTAGCCATATATTTTCATAAAGACTAAATATTTCTGATTTATTTCACATGATTAAATCTATTTTTATTTCTTTGGCCACATGGAATCCCCATGATTAAATCTTAGTGGTTTGTGATATTTGCATCATGGGGATTTCATTTGATTGTATCCTAAACTGCCGGCAATTTTTAATATTGATGACTCAATAGCCCAGCCCAGGTCATCGTCATTAGTTCTTCCCTCCAATTTACTTTTGGCTTCAATATACTGTTGCCTTTTTGCAGATAACTCATTGATTTGTGCGGATGTTTTTTCCCGCTCTTCTATATTCTTCTTCACAATAGACTTTTTGTCTTCAATGTTTTTTCCTTTCAAAGCGTCAGGCAGATCAGTATCAGAAATTGTTAAAAATATATCCGGATTTAATTTGTATTGATCAATTATGTCCCAATCTGTGTTCTTATATATAGATTTGGATTTAGCAACTGCACGTTCTATTTTATTTGACATACTTAAGGTAGCCGCATTCATGTCCTGCATGTGTTGTATTTCTTTTTTTGTCTTACCTAAGTTTCCGTAACCCATATAAGTACCATTTAAATTAATGTTTAAACGATCAATTTCGGAATCATAGGGAGTCTCTATATAGATAATTTTTTTATCTGCATTGATTATAAAAAATTCACCTTCGCCTAATCTGGCACCATCTTTCCAACCACTTATTTCGTCCCTGTCTCTATCACCACAAAGAATGGTGTTAACAAAAATATTATTTCTTCTTGCCTCTCTAATCGTTTCCTTACAGGAAATCGGACCTTGATCAAACGGTTCATTACCAGCAATATATATCAACTTCATGTCAGACTTGCCATCTTGCCATCTCAAATTATGTAAAGCATCGCCGATGACGGCTCCACAGTATTCACTCCCACCATTGGTACGGAGTGAAAACAGTTTTTCAGACAGGAGATCCAGATCTGTAGAAAATGGTACTACCTGCCTTATGTAATTCTTATTTGAAGGTATCCAATCATTACCATACTCATATAATGCAATTTCAATGTTAGGTGCTTTGCCATTATACCTCAGAGTTGTCAATGTGTTAACGACATTCCACAATCTGGATTTTGCCTGATTGATCAATCCATCCATACTATTGGATGTATCAAAGAGTATTGCTACCTGAATATTTACAGTTGTACTTTTATTAACTTTTGCTGATAAAGGTATAAATCCGACAATTCCAACAATAATACTTGTCCAAAAACTCTGATATCTCATAATTTCTTAATTTTTATTTATGATAATGAATAATTAATTCAAAATTATCCCATATCTCGTATAAAGAAAAGTAAAAAATGGTGAAAGTCAGTTTTGAATTGGTGAAATGGAAGTATGAATAAATTACAAAATGGTCGGTGGCTATTGCAACTCATGATCTTTTTGCTATTGCCAAAATGGGATTTACAGCTGTTGTTTACTTTTCCACTTGGTAAAAAGGTAGCTTGAAATGGTAAACAGTACGGATGTTTGCTTAATTGTAAGTATTTTTGTTTTTGGAAAAATCTTAAAATTTTCTCTATGAAGGCAAGCTGCATCATATTTTTCGTCTCATGGTTTTCGATCATGACCGGGAATTTACTTTGTCAAGAGAATAACACTATTCAGCAAAAATTAAAGACTTCAAGATTTATTAATAATGCAGAAAAACTTACGCAGGCATTAAAATCAGAAAATGACTCCGAGATAGCAGCTGCCTATTTTGCCATAGCCGAAGATTATGAAAATGCAAAAAATTTCCCTGAGAGCGAAAGTTATTATATAAAATCCAAACAATATTTTGAAAAAATAAATGACAAAAATTCTCTTGCAGATGTAACCAGGCGAATTGCCCGGGTACAGGAAAAGCAGATCAAAAAGATGATGCAATTTTAAACTACAAAACGGCAGCATCATATTCAAAAAAGCAATTTGAATTCTGAAGGTACCAGATTAAATTTGAAAGATGCAGCAAGAGTCGCCGCTTCTTCACATCACATTCAAAAGGAAGAAGAAATCATAAATACTAAGCTAAATGACATTAAATTATCAACTAAAATCAAAGTGAACTCCCTGAAACATATGTCCAACTTGCTGATGTACAAGCAAAACAGCAAAATCTGGACACAGCTATTCTTAATTATCAAAATGCTCTGGTCAATACGTCAGACCCGGATAAACTCATAGATATAAATCAGAAGTTGATGCAAACATTCATCACTCAAAATAATTTTAAGAAAGCCATTGATGCGGGAAATGAACTGGTAAAAAAGTCAGAGATAAACAACAATCCATTAAAAAAGGTGGAAATAATTAATCAACTTAGTTCATTATATCTAAAAAACAATGACCAATCCGGTGCCATAAAATTACTTCACGAATCTTATGAAATAGCCAAAATTCCGGCCAAACTATAGAAGCCAGAAATATTGTTGAAAATCTGTCCAAAATTTATACTGTAAGTAAAAATGAAGAAAAAATAAGATTACTTCAGGCAGATTTTATAGCCAATCTGGAAAAAATGATCCGTAATGATTCAACATTGATGGATCACGAAATTATAGCACTTACTGAGCAAAAAATAAGAAACCTTGAAATCGAAAAAACGCTGAAAGACAAATTAATATCAAGGCAACAGATTATCAGTATTTTTTTAGCCAGTGGAGTAATTATGCTGGCATTATTTAGTTTTTATATTTACAGCTCCTTAAGAACAATAAAAAGAAATAACAAGTTGATTGCGCTTCAATCATTAAGAAAAGACATGAATCCGCACTTTATTTTTAATAGCCTGAATAGCATCAATCAATTTATATCTCAAAATGATGAACGCGCAGCAAATAAGTACCTTTTCAGCTTTTCAGGCCTTATGCGCAATGTTCTGGAAAATTCATCGAGCGATTTTATTACTCTGGATAAGGAAATGGACATGATCACAAAATACCTGGAACTGGAACATCACCGATTTGATGATAAATTTGAATTCTCTATTAAAACGGAAAATATTATGGATAGTGAACACACGTTGATACCCAATATGATCATTCAGCCGCATCTGGAAAATGCCATCTGGCATGGCCTCAGATATAAAAATACACCAGGCCATCTGTTCATAGTTATTTCTGAAAAAGAAAACCAAATCATTGTGAATATAAACGATGATGGAATAGGACGATATGCCAGCCAAAAGTCTAAAACGTCTCACCAAAAAGATTATAAAAGCAAGGGAACGAATAATGTTTCTGAGCGGATCAGACTATTAAATGATTTGTACCATTTAAATATCTCCTTTGAAACAATAGATATGGATGATCCAACAGGCACTATGGTAAATATAATTTTTCCATCCGACATTGTATCTAAAATTAAAGCTTAAGAGTATATGATAAAAGCCCTGATAATAGAAGATGAAAAAATAGCAAGGGAAGTACTTGGCAATTATCTAAAAAAGTATTGCCCTATTGTAAATATAGTTGGTGAAGCCGCTGATTATCATGAGGCAGTCCTCTTAATTAAAAAAGAACAACCTCAACTTGTATTTTTAGATATAGAAATGCCTCATGGAAATGGATTTGATGTCCTGGATGCATGCCGGGAAGTTACTTTTGAAACTATATTTATAACAGCATATGCCTCTTATGCTATCAAAGCACTTAATAAAGCTGCGGCATATTATTTAATGAAACCGGTAAGTATTGATGAATTGATTGCCTCAGTAGAAAAAGCAAGAATTGATATTAACAATAAAACTGATTCGATCAGAAACAAAATAATCATAGAAAATCTAAATGAAAAAAATGAAGGACACCAACAAATTGTACTTCCAACATTGGAAGGATTTGACATTGTGAAAACAGATAATATAATAAGATTGCAAGGAAGTGGAAATTTTACTGACCTATTTCTTGCAGGGAAGAAGAAGAAAATGGTTTGTCGATTTCTAAAGTATTTTGAAGAAGTACTTCCATCTAATTTTGTTAGAGTGCACAAATCCCACATTGTAAATTTACATTCAGTAACTTCGTACCATAAAGGCAAAGGCGGATATTTGGTGCTTGAAGACAATACAGAAATTGAAGTTTCATCAACATACAAGGCTGACTTAATAAATAAACTGAAAGTTAGCAATGAATTATAACGACCTACCTAATCACTATAATAACCTTGTAATCTTTGTACAATATCATATCTTTGCCTTCTTTTTATAAACAAAAAATATATGAATATAAAAAATATAGTGGCTGTGAGAGGACTTCCCGGCTTGTATAAGCTGGTTTCTACCAAAACAAATGGTCTGATTGTTTCTGATCCGGATACCGGCAAAACCAGATTTTGTTCAGTCAGACAGCACCAATTTACACCCATGGAAACTGTAGCTGTATATACCGAAACTGACACAATAGAAATTGCAAAAGTTTTTCAAACCATGCTGGATATGCTTACAGATACCCCGATACCGGCTTCAAATGCATCACATACTGATTTACAAAAATATTTTAACCTTATCTTACCTGATTATGATCGGGATAGGGTCTTCCACAGTGACATGAAAAAAATAATCAAGTGGTTCAATTTCCTGAATGAACGAGGCTTTCTAACTGCCAAATCTGAAAACGCAAACGACGAAGAAGAATAATTTATTGATTTTTAAGCCTGCTTTATTGCCAATTGTGTAAGTTTGTTTTTAATAAATTAAAATAGTACATCATGAAGTCAGGAATCAAGTTCTCGCTATATATAAATTATTTTGTGTTTGCTATCCTACTAAATAGTGTGGGAATTGTGATACTGAAATCTCAGAAGATATACGGCGTTGACGAGGTACAAGCCAGTACACTTGAGTTATTTAAGGACATTCCTATTGCTATAGTATCATTTATCATAGCATCATTTTTGCCAAGGATAGGTTATAAAAAAGCAATGCTTACGGCCCTGGCTCTTGTGTCCTTCGCATGTATGGGCATGTATATGGGCAATAGTTTCTGGAGTGCAAAACTTTTATTTGCCGCTGTCGGAGTTTCCTTTGCATTGATAAAAGTCTCTGTTTATTCTGTTATAGGCCTTGTCACAGACGGGCAGAAGGCACATAATAGTCTGATGAGTTCGATTGAAGGGGTTTTTATGTTTGGAATTGCACTCGCATACTTTCTTTTTCCCGCTTTCAATAACGAAGCCAATCCCAACTCATGGCTTAATGTATATCCATTATTGGCTTTGATGAGCGTAGTTTCTTTCGTCATTTTATTTTTTGCCCGGTTTGATGAAGGTCATGAAATCCCGGGTGTGAACATTTCTGATGATATCAGGCAAATGATGGCTCTCATGACAAAAATGTTGGTAATCATATTTGTCATGTCTGCTTTTTTATTTGTGATGATCGAGCAAGGTATAATGACCTGGCTACCTACTTTTAATGACAGAGTCCTTCATCTGCCCGAAAATATAAGTATCATGATGGCCAGCATCCTGGCAGTCACATTGGGTATCGGGAGGTTATTGGCGGGACAGCTTACCAAAAAATATACCTGGTTTCAGGTTTTGGTAGTGTGTCTGATTGCAGCGATGTTGATGGTAGTTTTTGTTTTACCAAAGACAGTTTCTGCTCATGTTGGTATTATTAATTCATTTTCAGACTTACCGTTAATTGCTTTTGCTTTCCCTGTGGTGGGATTATTTATTGCGCCTATTTACCCTTTGCTCAATTCAGTAGTGCTCAGTTCCTTACCAAAAAAGCTACATAGCCCAATGACCGGGCTGATAGTGATATTTTCGGCTCTGGGTGGCACATTGGGTTCCCGGATCATTGGATGGTTGTTTAAAACCGTAGGTGGCGGTCAGGCTTTTTATTATACACTGATACCGATGGCAGGCTTATTTATAGCCCTTTTTATTCTTAAAAATCTAACAAAAGAAGAAGTTTCGCAATCTCAGACAAATTCTTAACTTTTCAGAACCTGTAAGGTGTATGATATTAAATACTTTGCAAAGGCCACTTTCTGTCAATAATCCATTTTCTGGATTCTTTAAATTTTATGAGCTTTAAAAATTCAGGGTAGTATTATAATAATCTAATAACGGAAATACTAACTAGGTGAAGAAATGTTTCAAATGGAGTCTAACGAGATTTGATTGGCTTTTTCGCAAAATATCAGTTAGTAGGGTATTATATTATAAAATCGTTATATAATAGTAATGTCAGCAAGTCTCCATATTGTTATCGTAAAAAAACTGCTAAAACTACCTTTTGTTTATAAAATAATTTAACATTTTACTAATTTATAGATGCATTTTGCATGGTTTTTGCCATACAATATTAAATAAAGCATATCTTTACATTAACTGACTTATAAATGTATAACCTTTTGTCAATAAACCAATTAAATAATCAATATGATAAGATATAACTTATTGATATGCTTCATCATGATGATGGTTGCGCTACAGGCACAGTTGATTAACAATGGAGCCACTGTAACAATCCAGCCAGGAGCTGTGCTTAGAATAGAGACAGATTTTGACAATCAGGCCGGAACGATTGATAATCAAGGTGTGCTCGAAGTACAGGGTAACTTTAATAGCGTGGTTGGTCCCGGTACTACCCTTTCCGGGAATGGAAAAATAAAATTTTTTGGTACAACAAACTCAAACCTGAGCCCGGGCGATGATGTGCTCAATAAAGTGGAATTATTGAAGACAACTTCAACAGGTACCGTAACGCTTACCGGTGCTGTAACCGTCAATGACTCTCTGATATTCGGTGGTTCTGCAGGGGGCAGTACAATCATCCTTGGCGCAAATGATTTGACCCTCGGTGCTACATCTACAGTAACCGGTGCAAGCCAAGCCACCGGATATGTGGTAACTGGCTCTACCGGACAAATGAAAAAGACGAATCTGGGAGCAACCCCATTTACTTATCCTGTAGGGTTTGATGCAGTTACCTATAATCCTGTTACCATTGCTGAAAACGGAACCATAGACAACATTGGAGTCAGAGTCCTGCAGAAAGCATATGCTAACGGAAGTAGTGGCACAGCTCTGACTACATCTTTTGTGGACGCCACATGGTCAATTAGCGATGCCACACCCGGAGGTAATAATCTCACCATCACGCCTTACTGGAAAGGGAGCGATGAAGTATCATTTAACAGAACGCTATGCAGAGTAGCTCGATATAATGGTCAGAAATATGACCTGGATGCCAGTACAAAACTACCTGCAGGTGGAAGTGATCCTTATTCATTGCAGAGGTCAGGGATAACAAATACGGGAAATTTTATCGTTTCTTCTTCTTCATTTGTGAAAGTAGCACCAAAATTATTTCTGGAGGGCGCATATGTAGTAGCTGATGGTTTGATGCGTGATGTGCTTAGAGCAAACAATAAACTGCCTCTGGCGCAACCGTTTGGGCTACTCACATTTACCGGTACTTATGCAGCCTCGCTAAATAGTGATGAAGCCGTAAATCAGTCGATTTTTGATGTCACGGGAAATAATGCTGTTGTTGATTGGGTTTTGCTTGAGTTGAGAGATAATGCCAACAGATCCATAGTACATGCCAGACGAGCAGCCCTTCTGCAAAGGGATGGGGATATTGTTGATATAGACGGAGTATCACCGGTAAGATTTGACAATATATCCGATGGAAATTATCATTTATCTGTAAGACATAGAGTACATCTTGGTACCAGAACTGCAACTTCGCTTTCATTATCTGAGACTTCAACACCCATAAATTTCACAAATAATGCTAATGCCATTGCAAATTCACAAAAGGAGCTTGTATCTGTCGGGTCTGGTATTTATGGCATACTGACAGGTGATGTTGATAGAGACGGTAGGATTTTATCGGGCGACATTGTTGCTATTGGTGGTTTTTTTAATACTTCTTTAGGAAATTTTAACTACTTTACTCGATCTACTGATGCGGATTTAGATGGAAGAATTATTTCAGGTGATGTTGTTTCAACAGGTTCAAACATTAATAAACAGGTTAATCTTAATCAATAAAATACTTATGAAACTTAAATACTTATTGTTATTTATTTATTCTAGTGTACTATTAAATATTGGAATTTCTCAGAATACATATTGTTTAAATATATCTACAACTGACAATGGATCAAGTGTAACTTTTGACTGGTCACTTTCTGCGAGTCAAGTTGTTGCAGCAAGTATTGAAGTTATTGGAACTGGCGATTTAAACGGAAATAGTGAAATTATTGGAGGATTTGGCCAGAGTTCTTATAGTGGTTCATTTGATTGGAGCAAATCGTTATCGGGCATAATTACATTCACTATTGATGATTCTGCACCATTAGGTGTCGTATTACCAAGTCCTCCAAATACAAGATTTAGTCCAGACTGTTCTATTGCACCCATCACCCTTTCCACCTTTTTGGCGACCAAATACACAGACAAATCTTCAAAACTGGAATGGTCCACCTTATCCGAGTTCAACAGTGAATACTTTGGGATAGAACGGAGTAATGACGGGGCATCCTGGGAGACGATTGGAAAAGTGGCGGCGGCAGGAAACAGCAATAAAGAATTACACTATACCTTAATCGACGACAGATTACCATTAATGCGCAGCAATGAACAATTGTTTTATTACCGGCTTCGCCTGACCGATCTCGACGGTACTTTCAAGTATTCTGATATCAAAGGGGTCAATTTCAATAGATTATATACCAGTAAAGTAAATATCTTCCCAAATCCTACCCTGGACAGGATAAATGTGGATCTATCTGGTTTAGATCCTGAGAGCGGTAATTCAGAGATTTCTATGTTCGATATGACCGGTCAGCTGATCCTAAGAAAAAAAGTAGCCGGAAATGGTATTGAACTTATAGACACTCAAAATTTATCACCAAATACCTATAATGTGGTAATTCGACAGGGTAAAAGAATATATCAACAACGGGTGATTAAATTGTGATAGTGAATACAGAATAACCGAGGATTGTACTTTGTCCTACGTTTTTTTTTGTCAAACTGTTTTAGGCACGCACAAATCGTATTTCGTATTTCGTAATTCGTATTTTTCAATGGTCATTTAGCGGAAGTCCAAGTTTCTGATAATCTTTCCAGTTAACATATTCAGGTGCTACCCGGTCTTCAACCATGGTTATGCAATCATCAACGGGGCAAACTAATTTGCACAAGTTGCAACCGACACATTCTTCTTCGATTATAGTGTACTTATTATATGGATTTCCTCTTGCTATGTGTATAGACTGATGTGATGTATCTTCGCAGGCGATATAGCAAAGTCCGCAATGAATACATTTGTCCTGGTTTATATTTGCTATATGATGATAATTAATATCCAGATCTTCCCAATGTGTAATCGCAGCAACTGACCTTCCTATAAAGTCTTCAAGCTTGTCAAATCCTTTCTCGTCCATCCAGTTGTTCAGACCGCTGATCATGTCTTCCACGATCCTGAATCCGTGATTCATGGCAGCCGTGCAAACCTGAACATTGCTTGCCCCAAGTAGCATAAATTCAACCGCATCTCTCCAGGTACTTACTCCTCCTATCCCTGACACCGGAACCCTGGATGTAATTTCATCCTGTGCAATAGTAGTCAGCATTTTCAGGGCAATTGGCTTTACAGCTGGTCCGCAATATCCCCCAAAAACACTCTTTCCGGCCACATAAGGATTGGGCACCAAGGTATCCAGATCAACTCCTGTCACGCTTTGAATTGTATTAATCAGGCTCAAGGCATTAGAACCGGCTTCGACACAAGCCCTACCCGTAGGAACAACGGAATGTACATTTGGAGTAAGTTTTGTGATGACAGGAATAGTTGCCTTTTCCATCACCCATCCGACTACCATCCTCGCGATTTCAGGATCCTGTCCGACGGAAGCTCCCATACCTCGTTCGGTCATCCCGTGGGGGCATCCAAAATTGAGTTCAAACCCATAGCACCCGCATCCTCACATTTCATGATGAGTTCATGCCAGGATTTTCGGTCATTATCTGCCATCAGTGAGACAATCATCGCCCTGTCCGGAAACAATTTAACTACCTCGGTGATCTCCTGAAGATTTATACCCAATGGCCTGTCGCTGATCAGTTCTATATTATTGAATCCCATCATCCTTCTTCTACCATAGTCAACCGAAGAATATCTGGATGAAACATTCTTAACCTGAGACCCTAAAGTCTTCCACACCACTCCGCCCCACCCAGCTTCGAAAGCTCTGAGTACATTAAGTTTTTTGTCCGTTGGGGGTGCACTTGCCAGCCAAAATGGATTAGGTGATTTTATGCCTAAAAAATTGGATGATATATCTGCCATGATGTTTAATTATGTTGAGTTTTGTTATGTTGAATGTTGAAATTTGTTGGGTTTTGTTATGTTGAATGTTGGGTTTTGTTATGTTGAATGTTGGGTTTTGTTATGTCGAATGTTGGGTTTTGTTATGTTGAATGTTGGGTTTTATTATGTTGAATGTTGGGTTTTGTTATGTTGAATGTTGAGTTTTGTTATGTTGAATGTTGGGTTTTGTTATGTTGAATGTTGAGTTTTGTTATGTTGAATGTTGAGTTTTATTATGTTGAATGTTGGGTTTTGTTATGTTGAATGTTGGGTTTTGTTATGTTGAATGTTGGGTTTTGTTATGTTGAATGTTGGGTTTTGTTATGTTGAATGTTGGGTTTTATTATGTTGAATGTTGAATTTTATTATTTTGAATGTTGTGTTTTATAATTATTTAAGGCTTTCTTGGGAAGTTTTCACGATTTTGGTGATAACATTGATAATGTGTTCAATGGATGCTAAGTAATTTGAATAATCATGTTTTACAATTTGACTTTTATCAAGAAGTCTCAACCAATATTTTGTTTCTCTGGCTTCTTTTGATGCAATTGACATCTTGGCTATAAAGTCTTTTTTTGTTTGGGCGGCACTCGCTTCTTCTGCATTAGCCCCAATACTTGTTGCGCATCTCAATAATTGTTTCGATATAACGAATTCCTTTTGTACCAATAACACCTTGTATAAATCAATGATTTTAATCGAAAAATCAAAAGTCATCTCAAGTATTTTGTTCTCAGTCTTCATTCAAAATTTAATCATTTAGCATTTAAAATAAAATTCAAAATAGCGCTCGCTCCTTCTTTCCCAGCTTGTACTGCATCTACTACTTCTTTTCCGCCATTGACACAATCGCCGCCGGCAAAAACTCCTTTGATGTTTGTGGTGGCATTATCTTTGACTACTACTTTTCCGTAATTATTATCAAAATCATTTTGGCTCACAAGGTTCTCAAAAGGCATTTGTCCTGCTGCTTTGATGACCATGTCCACTTCCATTGTGATAAGCTCACCTGTAGGTTCAGGGCTGCGTCTTCCACTTGAGTCTGGTTCCCCAAGTTTCATGACATCGCACACCAATTGGCTTACTTTGCCTGCTGAGCTTTTTATTTCTTTGGGTGATGCCAACCAAATGATCTGACACCCATCCAGTTTGGCAATATTTAATTCGTGTTCGGTGCATGGCATTTCTTCCTGTGTTCTTCTGTACACTAATGATACTTCTTTTGCACCTAATCTTTTGGCTTGGGTTGCAGCGTCTATGGCAGTCATTCCCATACCTATTACTACTACTTTGTCTCCGACTTCTGATTTTGAAAAATCATGCGTCCTTAAATTATAAATGAAACTGATAGCATCTACAACACCATCCAATTCTTCCCCGGGTATATCCAATTGTCGGGCTAATCCAACACCAAATGCCAAATAAACAGCGTCAAATTCTTTTTGTAACTCCTGTAAAGTAATGTCTATGCCAAAAGTTTGATTGTATTTGATATCGATTCCGCCAACAGATGTGATATAATTTACCTCATCTTCGCAAAATTCCGGAGTAACTTTGTAAGCTGCAATCCCATAAGTCATTAATCCACCCGCTTTTGATTCTTTTTCAAAAATGGTTACGTCAATTCCTTCCCGACTCAGACTGTGAGCGCAACTCAGTCCGGCAGGCCCGGCACCGATGACAGCTACTTTCTTACCAATTGATTCTTTTCTTTCAAAGAGCTTCCAATCATTGGACATGGCAATTTCGGTCGAATACCGTTGTAATTTGGCAATATGTATAGGAGTTTCACCCAGAAAATTATATACGCAAGCACCTTCGCACAACTTTTCTACAGGGCAGACTCTACTGCACCCAGCCCCTAAAATATTGGAAGACAAAATAGTATATGCTGACCCTTTGATATTTTCTGTGGTTATTTGTTTGATAAACTTTGGCACATCGATAGAAGTTGGACAGGATTTCATACATGGAGCATCATAACAAAACAAACATCTGTTGGCTTCGATGGCTGCTGCATCCTGTGTCTCAAAAGGCGGGTGAATATCTGCAAAATTTTGCTGGTAATCTTGCGATGATAAACGATTATTTCTAATTGCCATATTTACTCAATTTAATACCAAATTTTATTTATGTTTACAATTGAGCGATTTCACCATACGTTTCAGGTCTTCTATCTCTGTAAAACTGCCATTTGCTTCTTACCTCATTGATTAACTCAAGGTCAAATTCGCTGATTAATAATTCATCCTTGTCCTCTGAAGCACAGGCTATAATCTGACCAAGCGGATTGACGAAATACGAAGTACCATAAAAATGACCCAGATTCCATGGCTTTTCGACCCCTACCCGATTAATACATCCCATAAAGTAGGCGTTGGCAACCGCATGAGCCGGTTGTTCCAATTTCCAAAGATACTGAGACTGGCCTACCGTAGTTGCTGACGGGTTGAACACTATTTCAGCACCGTTGAGACCGAGACACCTGGCTCCTTCCGGAAAATGTCTGTCATAGCAAATATAAACACCAATTTTAGCATACTTAGTCTGAAATACCGGATATCCCAGATTTCCGGGTTTGAAGAAATATTTCTCCCAAAAGCCACCAGTCTGTGGTATGTGACTTTTTCGGTATTTACCAAGATATGTACCGTCGGCATCAATCACGGCTGCTGTGTTGTAATATACTCCGGTTTGTTCTTTTTCATATACAGGTACGATGATTACCATATTGTACTTTCGGGCATATTCCTGCATTCTTTCTGTTGTTGGGCCGGGTACAGATTCAGCAGATGCATACCACGCACTATCTTGTCCCGGACAAAAATAAGGCGTGTTAAAAATTTCCTGAAAACAAAGGGATTTGAACGCCTTGTCTTCCAGCTTCTTCGATAAAGGGTATGTGCTTTTGCACCATGGCTTCTTTGATTTCTTCAATTGTTCCTTCCCCTTCTGTTTTTGCCAGACTTACTTGAATGAGTCCTGATTTTATTATTCGAGTCATTTGGTTATGTTGTATGTTATTATGTTGAATGTTGAATTTTATTATGTTGAATGTTGTGGTTTGTTGTGTTGAATGTTGTGTTTTATTATGTTGAATGTTGTGTTTTGTTATGTTGAATGTTGTGGTTTGTTGTGTTGAATGTTGTGTTTTATTATGTTGAATGTTGTGTTTTGTTATGTTGAATGTTGTGTTTTGTTATGTTGAATGTGTACCAACCCCCTAAATATTGGACAACTTGTTAATGAAATAATTAATAATAAATTGCTCTTTGACATCCGTTTTCAACAAATTCAACATTCCTAAATTTCCTGAAAGGGAAAATTTAGAACCATTGAATTGTGGAAAACACATTCGTTTTTGATCTGGTTCTCTTTAGTGCTTTGACCTCTTATCATGCTACTTTTTGTTTAGATAGGTTGTTGGCATCCAATAATGATACATCCACTTTTATCTCGGTACCTTTTGCAACAAATAATTGTATGGGCTAAGATACCCAATTCCTGAATGTATGCGCCTGAAGTTATAAAATTTAACAAATCTTGTAAACGTATCTGCCGCTTCTAATAGATTGTCAAACTCATATTTTTGACAAATTACCCTTTCTATGATGCTGTGGTATGACTCTATATGTGCATTTTGTTCCGGCGTTGCTGGCTTAGTAAACTCTTGTATGACCTTCTTGCTCTTAAAATAACTCTGCACTTTTTGAGCCACCATTTGTGACCCATTATCGTTGCGTACATAAATATTCTCAGCCATAGAATATGCTCCAAATATCTTATCAAATAATTTGACTACGTCACCTTTGTTTACTTGCCAGGCGATATGTTGACCCAATACCCATCTGGAATATACATCTATGACGGTGATCAGCAGGGCATTCTTGCGCTTCCCTTTGATATATATGTATTTGATGTCAAACTCAAGATAACTAAAGTGTGCTAATGGTTTTGGAACTAACTCTTTGACCCACAGCCGCTTACTTAATTTAGGCTTTGTGGGGTGATTAAGTAATTTGTTCTCTTCCATCAGCCGATATACTTTCTTTGGACTTATAATATACCCACACTGTTGTCTGAGGGCATGTGTCGTCTTCAAATAACCGTAGTCCACAAATTCTTCACTCAGTATTTCCTTGATGTCAGATATTACTTCTTCATTGGTCGCCCAAGTCTGATCTTTCTTCATCGTATGACTACTTACTGGCCTGCCTTTAGACTTAATGCCTTGTGGCGGTTTGTAATAATAGGTACTCCTTGGTATCATCAAGTGCCTTAATACGGTATCCTGCGGATGTCCTCCTTCTATAAATTCTCGTGCCAACTTGATCTTCTCTTCCATGGTAGTTACTTTTTTTTAATAGACGCTCCATCAGCATTATTTTCAATTCTTTATCCGCATTCATCTCCTTGAGCTGTTTATTCTCAGCGATGAGTTTCTTGTTCTCCCGTCTCAGCTCTGGGGCATGTAAGCCTTCAAGTGATGACTCTCCAATACTTTCTACCTTATCCAGCCACTTGTATATACTTGTGGTGGATACTTCATAATGCCGAGATGCTTCTAATACACCTTCTGCCTTGGCCTTGGAAATGACCGCTAACTTTTCGGATTTACTCCATGTTTTCCTGTGTGTTCCCATATTCACAAATTTATAAACTTTTTAGTTAAATTTGTGTCCAGCTATTTAAGGGGTTGAAAAGAATGTTGTGTTTTGTTATGTTGAATGTTGTGGTTTGTTATGTTGAATGTTGTGTTTTAATATGTTGAATGTTGTGTCCGGTTATTTAAAGAGTTGAGAAGATTTAAAATAATTTCAAAGAAATAGTAATTTTCAACTAAATCAAATCTTCCCTTCTACTTTATTTCTTTTAATAAACTTTCCATATCCTTTACTTACTTTACATTGATTGTTTTCAATTGCAATCTCTCCTCTGAGCAAGACAGTTTTAACTTTACCGGTTACCTCCCAGCCTTCATAGCTGCTGTAGTCAACATTCATGTGATGTGTTGATGCTGAAATATTGTGTTGTTCGAATGGATCGATTAATACAATATCTGCGTCACTTCCCACGGCAATAGTACCTTTTTTCGGAAACATTCCGAATATTTTAGCAGCATTGGTACTGGTCACTTCTACATATCTGTTCGGGGTGATCCTGCCTTTTGATACCCCCTCACTGAATAATAATTCCATTCGGTTTTCTATTGCCGGATGGCCATTTGGAATTTTAGAAAAATCATCTTTCCCCAACAGTTTTTGTTCCCATTTGAATGGGCAGTGATCGGTTGCTACTACCTGTACCAATCCCTGGTTAATGCCGGCCCAAAGTGTCTTTTGGTCTTTTACTTCTCTCAGAGGTGGGCTCATAACCCATTTAGCACCTTCAAAATTGTTTTCATACAATGAGGCATCCAGTAGCAAATATTGAATACACGTCTCAACGAAAACATTTTGGTTTCTTCTTGTAGCATTTCTCACAGCATTGAGTGCCCCTTCACAGGTTAAATGGACTATATAGCCCGGGCAACCAGTATAATCCGCCATATCTGCAAATCTACCGCTGGCTTCTGCTTCAGTAACTTCCGGTTGTGAAAGATAATGATATAATGGTGCCAATTTTCCTTCAGCCTGGTGTTTAGCTATTAAATAATCAATCATATCGCCATTGGTCGCATGTACATTGATCAAACCTCCATGTTTTTTGACTTCCTGCATCAAGCCTATCATCTGTCGGTCATCTATCATGAGTGCACCTTTATAGGCCATAAATGTTTTAAAAGATGTAATGCCTTCTTCTTCTATAAAATGCTGGATTTCCTTCCTGGTCTCATCATTAAAATCTGTGACAGCCATATGAAAGCTATAATCGCCTACTGCATTATTATCACTCCGCCCCTTCCATTCTACCAAAGCAGATTTAAGACTCTTACCCTGTGTTTGAAGAATAAAGTCAATGACCATGGTTGTACCACCAAACAATGCTGCTCGCGTCCCGGTCTCGTAATTATCACTGGAATATGTACCCATAAATGGCATATCGAGGTGTACATGAGGATCGATTCCACCAGGTATGACTAGCAATCCTAACGCATTGATCACCCGATCGGCATTGATTTCCAGATTATGGCCGATGATGCTGATGGTTTCACCTTCGATAAATATGTCGGCAATGTAATCTGCATCTGCCGTTATAATTCTTCCGTTTTTAATTAATATGCTCACGAATTGAAATGTTGAAATCTTTTATTTGAAATGTTAAATGTTGAATGCTAAATGTTGAATGATGTAAATCGTATTTCTTATTTCGTAAATCTTCATTCGGCATTTTATTTCATCTACTACTTTGATTTTTCATCATTATCCAATACAAAATACCACTTATCACAAATCCAACAAACCATGCATAATTGTATAGTCCTGAAATCCAATGAGGAAAGGTATCCAATGAAACCAGATTAACGGTAGTCAGAAAACCCGGAGCATTTGGAAGAATACCCAAAATCAAGGCTATGATAGCATTATAGTTGAACCCGTTTTTATAACTATACACTCCATTAGAATTATATAACTCATTCGTAATCAAAACCTTACTCCTTATAAAATAATAATCAACGATCAAAATTCCACCTACAGGTCCGAGTAAACTTGAGTAGGCAATCAACCATTTGAAAATATATCCTTCAGGATCTGCGATGAGTTTCCAGGGGAATATTAATATTCCAATGATTCCCGTGATGTAGCCGCCCATTCGGAAATCAATTTTCCCGGGAGACAAATTAGCAAAATCATTGGCCGGACTAACAATATTTGCTGCAATATTGGTGGCTAAAGTTGAAATAGCTACGGCAATCATGGCTGCGCTAACCAACATTTTACTTTCAAATTTACCCGCCAGAACTACCGGATCCCAAATAGTCGTCCCAAAAACTATGGCTGTGGCTGATGTTACCACGACACCTACAAAAGCAAAAAGGGTCATGGAAGTGGGTAAGCCTAAAGCTTGTCCTTTTATCTGTGCTTTTTGTGAAGTAGCATATCTTGTAAAATCAGGAATATTGAGTGATAATGTCGCCCAAAATCCCACCATTCCGGTTAAAGCCGGAAAAAAGAAGGTAAAAAATTCCGCAGTTGTTGAAAATTTAGATGGTGTTTCTAATATCGGACCCAGACCATTTGCCGCATTAATAGCCCAAAATAAAAGTGCCAAAGCTGCAAGTGGGAGGAAAATTGCTTTAAACACCAACAATTTTCTGATACTATCCACCCCCAGATAAACCACATACATATTCAACAACCAAAATAAAAAAAAACAAATAGCAGGACCGGTCTCCAATCCCCAACTTACAGGAAATATCTGTGGTAAAGTATCCAGTAAAGGTATCCACAATTTCATCATCTGAAAATCGCAAAACCTCCTATCCATGTTTGAATTCCGAACCAACCACAAGCTACTATCGCTCTCAGGATAGCGGGAATGTTGGCACCCAGAGTCCCAAAACTAGCTCTGGCGAAAACAGGAAATGGGATGCCATATTTGGCTCCTGCTTGTCCATTGAGTATCATAGGAATTAATACAATGCTATTTCCTAAAAAAATAGTCAGTATCGCCTGCCACCAATTCATTCCTCCTTCTATCAGAGAACTCGATAGCATATATGTTGGAATGCAAAGACTCATGCTTATCCATAATGCTGCATAATTCCAGGTTGTCCAGGTCCTTTGATCAGCATGTATAGGTGCTAAATCTTTGCTATATAAGGAACTGTCGGATATATCAAGGTGGTCTGACATATGTAAATTAAATTATTTAAACTGTCGCCTCATCAGCTATTTTTAATGCTTGACTTATGATTGCCAATCCTTCATCTATCTGCTCTTTAGTTATACATAACGGTGGTGCTATAAATATGTAACTCCAGCGCACAAAAGTATAAAGTCCCTGTTCCTTCAAGGAAGCTGCTACTTTGTTCATGATGACCATTTGATCCGGTTTGGCATTGAATGGAGCAAAAGGCTCTTTTGTATCCCTGTTTTTAACCAATTCAAGGCAACCCAATAAACCTGTATTCCTCCAATCGCCGATAGAAGGGTGCTGTTTTTTCATTTCTTCAATCCGGGTGTCCATATATCTGCCCATTTCGGCTGCATTTTCAATCAAATGATCATCTTCATAAATCTGAAGAGTTTCTAATGCCGCAGCACATGATACCGGGTGCGCCGCATAGGTCAATCCCATGGCCAAAACCTGATCATCAAACCTGGCAGCTATTCTTTCGGATACCTGGAGGCACCCGAATGGAAGATATCCGCAAGTCAAGCCTTTAGCCATAGCGATCATATCAGGTATGATGCCATGATTCTGGAAGCCAAACCATTTGCCTGTGCGACCAAAGCCGCTCATCACCTCATCCATGATCAGCAAAATTCCATTATCATCGCAGATCTTCCTGACCGCTTTCAAATATCCTTCAGGGTATTTCAAGCAACCGGATGATCCATTTTCGCCTTCAAGCATGATGGCAGCGATATTGCCAGGCCCTTCATATGCTACTATTCGTTCAAGGCTTTCTACAGCTTCTTTCAAAAAACTTTCAGCACCATATTCCCATCGGTATGCTATAGGCAGATCAAAATGGACGAAATTAGGTGCTTGCTGACTGTCAACCGGCAACTTTCTAGGGTCGCCACTTGCAGTCATAGCCCCATTGCTGGATCCGTGATATGACTGGTAGCGAGACAAAATTTTATGTTTTCCTGTATATAATCTGGCAAGTTTTATAGCATTCTCAATTGATGTCGCTCCGCAAAGTGTGAAAAATGATCTGTTCAAATCACCCGGGCAGATTTCAGCCAGTTTTTTGCCCAAATCTCCCCGCACTTTGGTCACGCAACTTGGTGTTACATAAGCAATTTGCTTCATTTGATTTACTACGGCTTCCGTTATGCGCTGATTACCGTGGCCTATATTCACATTCATCAAACCACTACTGAAATCTATTATTCGTTTCCCATCATAATCATAAAGATAAACCCCTTCTCCGTACTCAATGGCAATCGGATTGATTCCTTTTTGTTTACTCCACGAAAACATGGTGTAGTCCATACTGTTTTGAACGACTTGTTTTGTTTCAGTTATTGTTTTTGTATCCACTTTTTATATTATTTTAAATTTTATTATTTTAAATTTTGAATTATAATAAATTCAATAAAAGAAAAAGTTAATAGCTAACAACTGAAATCAAAACACATTTAACATTCAAAATAATAGCATTTAACATTTCCTCATTCAACATTTAACATAATTTAATAAAAATCAGCTCATCCAATTTATCCCTGCTTCCGGATTCCACTTAGTGGTACTTTTTTCAGTTTGGTCCAGAATTCTATGGAACTTTTACCGGTTATGTCGCCTACTCCAAATTTGCTTTCATTCCATCCACCAAAACTAAATGGTTCTCTAGGGACAGGGACACCCACATTTACTCCTATCATCCCTGCACTTGCCCGCTCGATAATGTATCGTGCCATTGCACCGTTTTGTGTAAATACACTGGCTGCATTACCATATGGATTAGCATTCTCAATAGAGAGGGCTTCATCTACCGTTTTCGCTCTCATGATAGAAATGACCGGTCCAAATATTTCTTCCTTTGCCACACTCATATCAGGGGTAACATAATCGATGACAGTTGGTCCTACATAGGTGCCCCCTTCTTTGCCAGATACCCGAGTATTTCGACCATCAACCAGAATTTTAGCTCCTGCTATTTCTGCTTCGTTGATATATCTTTCTATTCTTTCTTTGGATTCTTTATTGATTACAGCACCTAAATTATCACCAGGTACTATCTTACGGGCCTCTTCACATATTTTATCAATGATGTGATCCACATTTCCCACCCCTACCATAGCAGAAGCAGCCATACATCGCTGTCCAGCACATCCACTCATCGAAGCTGCAACGTTTTGTGCTGTCATAGTCGGAATAGCATCCGGAAGAACCAATAAATGATTTTTTGCTCCGCCGAGGGCAACACATCTTTTCAGATTTGAAGTTGCTCTTTGATATACTATCTTTGCCACTCTGGTAGAACCAACAAAGGATACGGCTTGGATATCAGGGTGATCACAAATAGCATTGACTATCTCAACATCACCATTTACTATATTAAGGACTCCATCCGGAAGTCCTGCTTCTTTCAATAATTCTGCCAGTCTCCCTGAGCTCAAAGGAACTTTTTCTGACGGTTTTAGAATCATGCAATTACCAAGTGCAATAGCATTAGGAATGGTCCAGTTAGGTACCATACTTGGAAAATTGAAGGGTACGATAGATGCTACAACGCCTAATGCTACATGTTCAGTTCGGCACTCCACTCCACGACTCACCTCCAGAATTTCGCCGGTAACTAATTGGGGAAGTGATGTTGCAAATTCTGTCAATTCGATGCTTTTTTCTATTTCGGCGACAGATTCACTATAAGTTTTACCATTTTCTTCGCTGCATAGATAAGCGAGTTCTTCCAAATGTTTTTCCAACAGATATTTATACCTGAAAAACACCTGCACTCTTTCCTTAATAGGTGTTTTACTCCATGCAGGAAAGGCTTCCTTGGCAGCTTGTACAGCTAGATCAAGGTCTGCTGAAGATGATAGTGGAACTCTGGCCAATGGATTTCCATCCAAAGGAGAAATAACATCCATAGTTTCGGTAGCTGATGTGCTTACCCATTTTCCATTAATATAATTTTGAATATCAGGGTACTTCATGCGTATATATTTATTATAATTTTAAAGGTCACATGGAATCCCATGATTTAATCATTATGGATTGTGATGTTTGCATCATGGGGATTTCATTTATTTATTTTTATGATTTGAAAGCATATACATAAACAAATACTTAAAAAGTAGAATAAAATTAGTAAATAATTCATAAATAAGTTGAATTATTATTCTTAAAATTGTCAAAACAATAACTATTACACTCTTAATTTATAAGTTAAACATCGAAAAATCAATAAGAGATGCGTTGCAGTATAACTTTGGTAATGTTAAAAAATATTAGTTTGCTTATGTAATTTCCAACTTATTCCAGACTTCTTGTTATTTTTTCAAATATTTTGGACAACTCTTCAAAACGCATTTCGGCTTCTTTTCCGGGTATTTGGTCTGCATCCCCTATCATATTATACAAGTAAGATATCTGATCATTTAACATGGGTTGAGGATATGCGCCACTATCAGTTTTTAATTGAAGGATCGCTGACTCAATTATTTTATATCGCCCTGAAATGTCGTTCTGGCTTTTAAGTTTTTTAGACTCATCTTCCAGTTTATCTAATAATTTATTAGCATTGGTAATCAGTCCCGAAATTTTTTGCTGCATCGCCACTTGTTCCTGAATATTTTGGCTGGAAACTCCACTTGCTTCGACTCGAGGATCTATCAAAAGCTCAAAAGACTGTTCCATCATGCCTTTGCTGGTTGTCAGTCTCACATAATATATTCCGGGGCTAACAATGGGGCCATTTTGATACCTTCTTCTGGCTTCTTTTGACCAGGGTCCGGTAAGTTTCATGTCCCATTTAAAACGGTTTAAACCTGGACTTGCACTCAGGGATTTATGCATAAGATAAATGGTTTTGCTTGCCTTCATATCCTGAATAATTTCATCCGGCAATTTCTGTTTTGTGCTATCACTGATGAATGAAGCAACAATATTTTTACTAGCGTCCAAAATATCCATTATTATTCCTAATGTATCATATTTGGGAATATAGTAGTCGATAAAAACACCAGCCTGCGGGAACACAGGAAACGTTGTTTCATCATTATTTATTTTTGGGTACCTGTATCTGATCGTATTGTCCGGTTTAAACAAAATCGATTGGCTCCCTAAAGTATTTATCTCCTTTTGTCTTAGTGCTGTTATCTTATCAAGTATCCAAAAAGATCGTCCCATTGTACTGAGCACCAAGTCTCCACGGTGAATTTTTATATCGGTCACAGGAGTTATAGGTAAATTTTGCTGAAAGGGCTTCCAATTTTTTCCATCATCAAACGAAATAAATAAACCTGATTCTGTTCCTGCATAAAGTAACCCTGCTCTCACAGGATCTTCTCTCACAACTCTGGTTGGGTTGTCAAATGCAATTCCATTATTACCAGAAGTAATAAGTTCCCAGGAATTTCCAAAATCGGTTGTTTTATAAATATAAGGTTTTTCATCTCCCAGTTGATATCTTAGTACTGAAATATAGGCTTTGGCTGGGTCATGAGATGATGGCTCGACACAATTGACACGCCCTCCTTTAGGCAGGCTGTTTGGAGTAACATTTGTCCAGGTTTTACCACCATTCTGAGTGACTTGAGTAAGTCCATCATTTGATCCTGTCCATATCAGTCCTTCTTTCAAAATAGATTCTTTGATAGCATACAGGGTGCTGTATATTTCTTCTCCGGTAATATCTCTTGTGATTGGACTTCCTGATATCACTTGTTTATCTGCTTCAAAAGCTGTCAAATCCGGAGAAATCGTCTCCCAATGGAGTCCGTCGTCTGTTGTCTTATGCAAAAATTGAGACCCATGATACACAACATCAGGATTGTGAGGTGAAACATGAATCGGAGCCACCCTTTGGAATCTGTACTTCAAATCTTTGGGATTATGGCCATAGATATTGGAAGCACCTACCTGATATCCTTTTTCTACTCCGGTTAATTTATTAAAAACTCCAAAACTTCCCTTGCAATTGACATAAACAATATTATGATTTCCCGGCTTTGGTACGGCGGGTCCTGTCTCACAACCACCTGTATTTAATATCCAACCTACACCAGGATACTGAATAGCACCGGGTGCAAAACTAGGTACGGCAATGGTTGTATAATTGTCTTGCTGACCAGCATAGAGCCAATATGGATACTGGTCGTCCACTTCCACCTGATATAGTTCTGCCGTAGGTTGATTAAACTGTGTGGACCAGGTTTTGCCTCCGTTATGAGTCACATTTGCTCCTCCATCATTGGATTGAATAAATAGATCAGTATTGTTCGGGTTTATCCATATATCATGGTTGTCGCCATGAGGAGGATTGATGCGTGTCCATGTTTTGCCTCCATCTATGGATTTAAGCATGGGGTTTGCCATTGAGTACACTATGTTTGGATTTTTAGGATCTGCCTCGACATTCAGATAATAAAAAGGTCGGTTTACTAAGCCTTCTTCACTTGAAACCTGAGTAAAGGAGTTTCCCTGATCTTCGGATTTATACAATCCCCCTTCCTTTCCTGGAGCCTCTACTACTGCATACAAAATACTTGAGTTCGCAGGTGAAACAGCAAGATCTATTTTACCTATCAGTCCTTTCGGAAGTCCTTTATTTAATTTATTCCAAGTCTGGCCACCATCTTCAGTTTTATATATCCCTCCTTCATCATTATTACCGCCTGATATTATTGTCCAGGGCTTTCTCTCAGCCTTCCATGCTGCAGCATACGCCACATTCGGGTTGCCAGGCAATAATTCAAGGTCAGCAAAGCCAACCTTATCTGAGATGAAAAGGACTTTTTGCCAATTCTTACCTCCGTCAGTTGTTTTGAAAATGCCTCTTTCTGCATTGGGTTTAAAAGCATTGCCTATGGCTGCTACCCAAACGATATTATGATTTGTTGGATCTATTTCTACTGCCCCTATGTGTCCTGATTCTAACAAACCGATGTGCAGCCATGTCTTACCTCCGTCTATGGATTTGTACATTCCTTTGCCTGGTATCACATTACTTCTCAGACCATCTGATCCGGTTCCCACGTACACTATATTTGGATCATTTAAAGCCACTCTGATCGCACCTATAGATGGTGTCGAGAAAAAACCATCTGATACATTATTCCAAGAGGTACCATAGTCTTCAGATTTCCAAACTCCCCCGCCGGATGCACCCAAATAAAAAGTACCGGGTGCCATTGGAGTGCCCGCAACCGTAGTTACTCTTCCTCCGCGTCCAGGGCCGACACAACGATATTGTAATGCATCAAATTCCTGAGCTCCAAGAGAAAATGAAATTAAAAAAAATAAAAATAAGAAATGAATTCTATTTCCTGATTGCATCATAATAAAGGTCAGATTGATAAAAATAAAAGAATGAGCTGTAAATATAAAAAAATTAATTTCTAAATTTACCAACACCTCTTATAACTTTGATTTAGATTTAGAAATAAAGTTATTATTTGAAATCAAAATAATATAAAAGAAAAATGGTCATAGAATTAGTTTTGAAAGGAAAATTTTGATTACTTTCGTTCTGACCTACTAATAAAAGATATTCTAAAGTAAATTAGGATTACAGATTTTAAATCATAGAGTATATTACGGTGTATGAAATATAATTTTAATTCAAAAAATAATTCAATGAAATATGTATTTTGCTTTGCCTTTTTTTTACTCTTTTCTTTCATCTTAATGGGCCAAAAAGTATCTATGGCAGAGAAGCAACCGGATCCTACTAAAAAGCTTTTGACAGTGGAGGCATCTTGTGGTCAATGTCAATTTGGAATGCCCGGAAAGGGGTGCAATTTAGCCATAAGAATCGATGGTCAGGCTCATTTTATCAAAGGTACTGATATCGATGATCACGGAGATGCCCATGCTGATGACGGTTTTTGTGAAGCGATAAGAATGGCCGAAGTACAAGGAGAATTGGTAAATGATACTTTTAATATATCATATTTTAAACTTGGAAAACTTAAGTGAAAAAACAATTCAGGAAATCATTGAATGACAATGGTGAACAAAAGTTGCAGTAAATTCAATTTGCCACCGTCAATAAAAATTTGCCTGACCTGACCTATTGCCTTACTTTACCGGAAAGTACACTCACTTTAGAATTAAACGGATTTCCTGATGATCTTCTAAAAGTAACAATCTGGCCCACATGCCACAGGCCATCTTCTATAGGTCCATTGATAAGGTTCCAGATAGGCATTTCCTGATTACCTTCCTTTCTGACCATGATGATTTTCATATCTTCAACTTTTGCTTTGGATGAAGACAGGACTTGTCGCGCCTTCCACAAATTATCAAGGGTGATTTTCCTTTTATCTGTAAAGGACAACGGAGACGTCTCTTCACCTGACCGCACGTTTGGTTTATTTTCAATGCAATTCAGGATCATGGCAGAAAGCCCCATGATATGATCAATGGTCTCCTCTGAGTTTCGCGCTTCAGGAGTGGGCCTGAATGATAAATCTTCAGGACGAAGTCCTTCGGTAGCCCAAAAAAATCTGAAACCCAATCCATCAATCATCCTGGCTAACAGGTTTTCTTTTGTATATGAATCGGGGTAATCAGAAATATCCTGAAAAGGAAGCATATTTGTATTTGGTTGGTTTTGAGTATATACATTTTGTGATATCACAAAGATTAAGAAAGCAATGTAAAACTTCATCCTGCTGTTTTGTTTATTTGAAAATTTGATTTGATTTGACATATAATTAATTCAAAAATAAGCTATTTTATATTAATCATGCCAAAAACTGATAATTTTATCTTTTCGTTAAGATTTCTAAATCTCTGCTTTTAGATTAAGTTAGGGAGATTTCACCATTGTCCAAGTAATCTTAATTTGTAGGATTAAGTTTCAATTTTAATAAAAAATTAACCAGAATCAAAATAAAACAATTTGATTTTTTAGATTGAAATAATTCACTTTATATTTGTCGTTGCAAATTTGCAAAACCTTTTAATGGTATGGTACAGTATGATATCTTATTTATCGTTTTTTGACATATGTTATTGTGATATTTTAAACTTGCAGAAGTAAATAAACTCCCGGATCTAACATAATAAAACGTATGGAAATTGAAACATACATATCTAATCAACCCAAAGACAGACAAAGCATAATGGCCAGCATTCATGTGGCAATCATGGAAAATGATAAAACCGTTCAAGCGGTAGTTGAACCCATGATGGGGAAAGAGATGATAGTATATAAAGGAAAAGGACTTATGAAATACGGGCTTGCAAGTGTCAAAAATTATATGTCTTTGCACGCCATGCCAATCTACGGGTCAACCTTATTACATTCAAAATATAAAGCACTACTTCCTAAGACAATTTTTCAGAAAGGATGTATCAATTTTACACATGAAAGCGATATGCCTTTAGACATAATCAAAGAATTAATTGTTGATTGTTCAAAAATTGATCTTTTGAAAATGAAGGAAGCGTATGTTAAATCCCGAAAAGAAAAAAAAAGATTATAGTTTAGGTATGATCAATTTCAATCAAAAAATGCGAATTTTTCGTGGTACTTCAGCTCTTCTTTATCAGTATTTCGTCTAAAATCCTTTTAAAATAAGTTTTCTATTTTACGGGCACAAACGTGAACATCCATTTCACAGGATTCTGCCAATCTTTGCCTTTGAATGATCCCACAGGTGCTTTTATGAGTACAGTATTCCACCCTATTTTCATATATACTTTGGAAGGCGACCTGTATTCATACCCTTCGTCCATCAATGGAGTTTCAGAATTGCCTCTTTGGCCTCCATATTGCCAGTGAGGCGGATCAATTAATTTTCCATTCACCCAAACAGAACTTCCTTTATTATCCCAGGTACCGAGGGGCGGCGAATCCGTAGCAGGTGAACGGGAGAAGTTATTAAATCCAATCCAAAAACTTTTTTGTCCTTCTTCGTCGCTCCAGATTTTTGTGGTAGCATACCAGGTTGTATTTTCTTTTGGTTCATCTATCCCACCTTTTATTAATGGTGCCCACCAATGCCTTAAGACTATGGTTCCTCCCACAACTTCCTTAACTGGTTCAGTTTTAACTTCATTAAAATTTTCCTGTTCCGGTTCAAATATTTTAGAAAGATCACCCCCATTTTCGTAAGGTCCTAACAAACTCCAAATCATATTGGATTGCTTTGCGTATTGGAATATAAACGGAGAGAAAAAAAGTTTTTTATTGTCCAACAACCGCTCTTCAAAGTCGGCAAATTCAATGGCTGCCGGAGTATTTGGCTCGCTTATGTTGGCCACCCAACCTTGATGGCCACCGCCTCTCCAGCTTCTTTCTGCAAAAGATAGCATACCAGGATAAACCGGGTTCATTCTTAAAACATCTGTTTCATTTTCCACCCTCCTGTCGGGCCACATACAAATAGTACCACCTTTCATATTTTTATCTTCCTTTTCCTTATCACCGATCCGACGATTAAAAATCGTGACGACCGCCTCCAATGGATCCATGTGATTGAGGTACAAATGACGGGAGTCTATAAATTGTATATCCGAATCTTCTGACAAATGCCCGTTATCATCCATCCACAACTGGCGAATGGTATGCTGTGCAAAATTTCCCCCTGGTTGCCAGCCAATGACTTTTTTTCCAAAACTTTCTATATAGGTGGTTACTTCCGGTATAAAATTTTTATTTGAAATTTTAACTTCATCTGCGCCTATATGCAGATAATTCACATCGTAGGTTTGTAAAAATTCTTTGATAATATTTTTTACGATCACCGTACCCGAATCGCTTTGCATATCAGTTTTCATGGCTCTCTTAAAAGCTGCGCTGTGACCGGGCATATCTATTTCCGGGACAAATTCTATATATCGCTCTTGGCAATAAGCAATTAATTCTTTCATATCTGTTTCGTTGTAATACATTCCTTTATTGCGAAGCATATGCTCCGGCGCTGTTAGCTGTGGGTATCTTTTACTGGCCAATCGCCAGGCAATATCTTCTGTGGCATGAAAATGAAAGACATTGAGCTTGTAGTGGCCCATCATGTCGATCTGCTGCTTTAGCAAATCCATAGACATATAATTCCTTCCGACATCAATCATATAACCCCGCCATGAAAAAGCAGGCCAGTCAGTGATCGCACATCCGTTGACATAAACATCGTCTCTCATGAGCTGAACCAATGTTTGTATTCCATTGAAAATGCCGTGACTTGTATTAGCCGTTATTATAATGCTGGTATCATTTACTTCCATCGCATAGGCTTCTACAGCAAGCTGTGGTGATGGAACCGATCCCAGCTTCAGGTAAATATAATTGCCAGCTTCATGCTCCATCTTTTTAATGCTAACACGGAGGCCTTTACTTTTCAATTCATTTTTCAATAAGATGGCATCCTTGAGTAAAGTGCTGTCACTAATCAGAATTGTCTTGCAATTAAACAGGGCAAAATCCTTCTCCGTCCATTTCAATTGCCGGGGCAAGGGAATCAGGGATGGTTTCTGCTGCAGATCATAGATGTATGGAAAGACAATATGTTTCCACATAAGATAAGCTTCGCCTTTTAGATGTAAACCATCATTTGTGAACTTTTCCTTCAAGTTTCCCTCGTCATCACTAAAGGAAGAATATAAATCGATATAGGTATAACCCTTTGCAAAGGAATTTTCTTTTAGCTGTTTATTTATTAGTCTTATTTGTTCATCATTTTTTGTGTGTCCGCTGAATTTTCCAAACAATTTATTTACAGGCAAAATGCTTTGTACATAAAATTGAGTTGTAGGACTTTCTTGTTTTATATAATCGGCTATAAGCAGCATGTTTGTAACCAGACTATCTGTGCTGATACCCCTTGCCAGATCATTGGTGCCTATCAACAGGAATATTTTCGAAGGCTTTCTGACTACCACTTCATTTAATCGATACAACACTCCGGCAGTGATATCACCACTGATACCACGGTTTTTTATTTTTAAATCATTAAACAATTCGCTCCATTCAGCGCCATCTGTAATACTGTTTCCCAAAAAGATAATTTCATCTTTTGTTGGTTGAAATGTGTTGAAAAGTGAAACCCGCTGATGATAATAGGTGGAAAATATTGAGTCCGAATACGAAGGTAAGTTCACTTGTGCACGTACCACTGAAGAAATCACCAGCAATAGTAAAATGTGTCTGAATGTTTTATACTGAATCATTTAATTAAAAGATTTTTGTGATACTACATAACCATTGGATCGTATGATGGTAACAATCCTGCTTCCATCTTCCGGGTCATCTATTTCAAAATTTACTCTTTCACCTGGTTTTATATCGGGCAGATCATATGCCTTGGTTGTTTTATAATTATCCATTTTATCAGAAATAAATAATTTATACCCTTTCACCGCATGCTGCGGCAAACCCATACTACCAAATATCAGAATATTTAGTTTCCCTTTTTTCCACTTCCTTACTTGCTGAACTTCTACCGGCGATGACAGTTCCCTCAGCACTTTCATAGAAGGTTTCGGATCGCCATACATATCATAAATGCCATGGATTCTTCTTCTGTATTTATTTTCTTCGCTCGTGCCGGGGTAATGGGTGCGATAATCTGTCAAATCAAAATAAATGGCACCTTCTATATAATCTTTGGATTCGTAGATACCCATGTGATAAATTAAATCTTCCATCCTTCTTTCATCCCCGCCTTTAAAATTGGGTTCGCATAAACCAAATTCAGAAATAAAAAATGGTTTGTCCGGGTAAGAAAGATGTACACTATCCAGATACATCCCAATTTTACCAACAGGTATATCCCACCAACTTGCTCCATATTCATTCATCATGAGATAGTCACCACCGGCAGCAGCATCAGGTACAAATTTCGGATTGTTATAAAATCCTTGTGTAAGCGTGTTGCTTACGTATGAGGTATACCGGTAAGGGTCGAGTTCCCTTGCTTGCTTCAATAAGTCCGCTATCATTTGTTTCATATCCCCATCTCTTGCTCTTAACTCATTGCCTACACCCCATGAAAATATACAAGGATGATTGTACATTGTAAAAATCATTTGTTTCATTTGTTGCATGGCAATACTGCGAATGGTATCATTGGCCGGCGTCTCAGGTCCCCAAAGCGGCACTTCCTGCTGCACCAATATGCCATTTCGGTCGCAAAAATCGTAAAACACATCACTCTGCTGAAAATGCTGGCGACTGAAAATGCAGTTCACTTCTTTCATCAGTTTACCCATGACAATGATGACGGAATCAGTCTCTGCAAAACCATAATCGGGATTGCTGCCTGCCGTCCATTCGACACCCATCAGCTTTACTCTTTCACCATTCAAAAAGGTTTGCCCGCCTTCAAATTTCATTTCCCTGAAACCAATGTTGGTGGAAATTATATCGGTTGCGTTCTTCCCGTTCAAAATGGTTACTTCTACTTTGTATAAATTGGGAAAATCAAAATGCCAGGGATTTACCTTTGGTAACTTCAGATCCACCACCGCTTCGCCATTTATCCAGATTGGTTTTATGGTGGACTGCAAAATTTTATTATGTGTAGTTTGATTTTCTTCATATATATTAATGGCCAACTCAACATTTTTATTCACTGCTTCATCAAATCCCAGCTTTAGATTTAATGTGCCTGAGCCTGCAGCTACATTTAGTATAGGTGTAGCATGCAAATAAGAAGCAGACGGCCTATCACTCACTATCAACGCAACCTGGCGGATAATGCCTCCATCATTGGGCCAGTCAAAGGAACTGCCAAATGGCACTTTATTCCTTCCATAGTTGTTGTTGCAGGCAACAGTGATCGTATTTTCTTTTCCATAATTGACTTTGCCATTAAGGTTAATGAAAAATTTATTGAACCCATCGCCAATATTTTCAGCAACCTTCTTTCCATTAATATAAATATAAGACGTATGATTGATGGCACCAAACTGCAATACCACATTTTTGCTCTTCCAATCAGTAGGAATGTTTATTTTTTTCTGGTACCAGCACCAGCCATAGTGGTTTTGATTAGTTTCCTCCACATTCCAGGTATGCGGTAATTTCACCCCCCTTGCATTAGGCAAATTGCGTTCATACCATTTTTCAGTTAACCCTTCTGCATTTTTATCAACAGAAAATTGCCATCCACTATTAACAGAAATGGTATCTCGTTGAGCAAAGACTTGCACACTTAACAAAAATGAAATCGTAAAAATGTAATGTCCTTTTTTCAACATAATCATTTATTTATTTTTCACTCAAACTTTATCCAATAACTGTAACTATAATCTTTAAAAGGTATCCTGTATTTTTCCAATGGCCAGGCGCCCCAACTATCCATACCCTGCAGACCTGTTTGCTGCAAATCCATGTGCAGGTAAATTTCATTTCGCTTTGTTAATTCTCCGCTATGGTATTGTTTTTTATTCATCTCCGGATCTAAATCGTCCAGGCTGTATGGTAGGGCTGCAAAACTTAACAGGCTTTCCGCAAATGAAAACGTTATTTTTTTTCCGTTTGCATTGCTGAAACTTACCCAACGCACTTCCGTTTTATTGCCACTTTCCTGCGGACGTGCATATGGAAAATATTGCTCATCCACTGTTCGTTTGTATTGGCCAATGAATGTATTGGTTTTACGATCCCAATAATTTTCACCAGGCCCACGGCCATACCAGTTTATGTTATTAAAACTTTTGTTTATCACCAAATCATTTCCCGCCCTGAGCAACAATGTATGTTTACCTTTTATGGATTTAAAATTATTTTCTACTTTAATACAGCCATCACTATGCACTGTAAATAATTGCTGATGTGTTGCATCGCCATCAATCAATTGCTTAGTAAAACTGACTTGATATTCCTTATCATTTATTTTTGTAACAACAGCTTTCAATTCGTTTCCACTTTCATAAGCATTGCGCCACATTCTTAAATTTTTATTGAATCCTGCACCAATATCGTTATCGGTTGGTGCCCGCCAGAAGGACGGCATCGGGCCTTGCTCAATCATTTTTTCATCCTTGTAAGTATAGCCTAATAAAGTTCCTTTTTGCAAATCAAATACTGCTGTAAAATTTGTTCCTTTGATAAAACATTGTTCTACCGTTTGTTTTACCTTCAAAGCGGTTTTTTTAGTTGGGATAAAATGGGTTGCAGGTAAGTTTTGCAATGAAAACTGTTCACTGGCAATTTCATATCCTTTTGGTAAAAAGGGTTCTTCCTTTTTTAAGGTATAATAGATATTCAGTTGATATTCCTTTTTGGCATCCATCTTTGTTTTCATGCCAACTGTAAAAGTATTTTCCTGTTGTGGTGCAAGAGAAATATTATTGATGCAACCGGTTTCTTTTGTAAGTCCGTTCTCCAGCAATACCCAATTCGTCAAAACATTATCTAAATTTTTAAAAAAGTATCCATTCTTTAGCGTGATGCTATTGGAACCATTCCATGTTGTTTTAATATGCTGATAAACTTTTTTTACTTCCATCGCCATGGGTGTAAGTTCCCGGTAGCCCGTAACCACACCTTTCACACAAAAATTATTGTCACTAATGTTCCCATCCACCGGACCTTCCAGTGGAAAATCCCCGCCATACGCTCTGATGCGTTTGCCGTTTTTTAAGGTGTCTATTCCCTGATCAATCCATTCCCAAATAAAGCCGCCCTGTAGCTTGGGATTATTTTCTATCACATCCCAATAATCCTGAAAATTGCCTAGGCTGTTGCCCATGATATGTGCGTATTCACTTTGAATTTGGGGAAGACGGGCATCAGATTTTGAATAAGAATGCATAAATGCCGGACTCATGTATTGTGGGCAAAATATTTGGGAAAAATGCGTATTATTGGGCTTGTCATAATCAATATCTCTTTCATATTGAATGGGCAAATCTGTTTGCTGCCGTAACCAATCGTAAGCTGCATAGAAATTGGCACCATCGCCCGCTTCATTTCCCAATGACCAGGTAACAACAGATGCATGGTTTTTATCTCTCTCATACATGCGTTGTATGCGTTGCATGTGAGCTTCTTTCCACTGAGGTTTATTACCCAAAGTTACAGTTAAATCATAACCAATGCCATGACTCTCAATATTGGCTTCATCCACCACATATAATCCATATTCGTCGCAAAGCTCCATCCAGTAAGGGTCTGGCGTGTAGTGTGAATTTCGAACTGCATTTATGTTCAGCTTCTTCATCATTTCCATATCCTTTCGCATATCATCTTTGCTAATGGTATGTCCATTTCTTGGGTGCACTTCGTGACGGTTCACCCCTTTTAAGAAAACCCGTTTGCCATTCACTAAAAAGTCCGTTCCCTTTATTTCTAATTTTTTAAATCCTACTTTCAGGGGCACTACTTCCAAAACTTCACCATTGACATTTTTTAAAGTCAGATAAAGGCTGTATAAATAAGGTGTTTCAGCCGACCATATTTTCACATTAGGAATGGATGTTTTGAAGAACACATTGGTCTTATAATTCCCCAAAACGGTTTTAAAATCATTGGTTTTATCCTGGTAAACAATATGACCGGCAGCATCCTGCAATTGTACTTCTACTGTTATACTGTCCTTTTTACTCAGCAACCCTTTCTCCCACTTGATGTTACTAATTTCTGTATTGATGTCCAGTAAACCATTGCTGTAACTATCGTCCAATGAGCTGGTAATTTTTGTATCGCGGATATTCAGGCAATTGGTGCTGAATAGAAACACATCTCTTTCAATTCCCGAAAAACGAAACATATCCTGACATTCCAGGTAACTGGCATCGCTCCAGCGAAACACCTGAAAAGCGATTAAATTCTCCTCTTCATGTACAAAATCTGTGATGTCAAATTCTGCAGCTAACTTGCTATCTTCACTATAGCCAACTTTCTTCCGTTAACCCATACAAACAAACAACTCTTTGCATTGCCCACATGAACATAAACT
Organism: Saprospiraceae bacterium; assembly: GCA_016722285.1. Lineage (GTDB taxonomy): Bacteria > Bacteroidota > Bacteroidia > Chitinophagales > Saprospiraceae > OLB9. Next base: position 24,798 of record JADKGI010000006.1, on the reverse strand, counting down.
TTTTTACCTTTGAAAGCTGCAGGCAAGACGATTTTTTTTCGGTAAGAACCAACCGGGTTATTATTTTCAGGAATATCAAATGGCGGGTTCATTTTCCCATAGCGAAGATTGTGTCCTGCAAAATCGTATGGCTGATTTACATAAATGGGCAGGCCATAACCATTCACCTCCCAACTGGCAGGGATGCGAAAATTGTCCCATTGGCTGTCGTCAAAATTTTCAGTATAAAAATTTATCGGTCGATGATTGGGGTCTTTGACCCAATTAAAGTTCCAACTTCCATTCAAAGAAAAAAACCTGGAAGACTTTTCCCTGTCACTCTGCTTTGCCAGTTCCATATTTTCATAAGCGAAGGCGGAGTTACGCATGGGCATGCGGTTTTCAGATACCAGTTCAGGTATTTGAAGTTCGGCTGGAAGTTGGGTAAAAGCATCATTGGTAAAAAATAATACAATTATAGCCGCATATAATATTTTAAAGTCTGCTTTCTGCATTTTCCCAAATCTTAAAAATTTCACACCTAGTTTCAAGCGCTTATAATGTATTGCCCGTATCATCATTCATTAATAATTTTAAAAATTCAGTGTCTTTACCAATCACTCCACAACTATCTCATCGGCAAATATCCATGCCGGTTTACCTGCACCGTTATGATCCGGCGGGCACAAATTATTCTTTGCCGTTACTCTGATATACCGGACAGACAGTATCGGAAAGTCAGTTTTAAAATCAAACATCACACTTTTCGTATTGATGTCTATCGGATTGTTTACAGTTTTTATTTCGGTAAAAACATTTCCATCATTGGATGTTTCAAATTTTACAGACTGCGGTAAAAAGATCCAGTCGTTATAGTTTTGCAGACAACCAATTGCTATGTTTTGAATATTTTTTTCTTCACCCATATCTATGATAGCAATTAAATCGTCACCATTGAAGCCGTGCCAGTATTTACCCACGGCAGCTGTTCCTCTAACCCCATCAGTGAGTGAATTAGGGCCATCCGCTTGATAATATCTGCTTAAGGGATTGGTATAGGTTACATTTTTGCCAATGGCTTTGTGCATTACAAAATTTTGTCTAGCAGCCTTCACACCCATGATTTGGCCATTTAAAATCGTTGATGCTATCAGTAAAAGAGAAGCGTTTATTTCAATTGGGATTGCGTATATATTACTGCTTAATGTTGGCTCTGTTCCATCAGTGGTATAATAGATAGCTGCGTTCAATATTTCTGTTGATAAGTCAACAAACAACCTTCCATTTTGAGAAGATGGTTTTATGCTAACCGTAAAATTGCCGAGAGAATAGTGCAAGCCCCTTTGTCCGAATGCTTTGAAATGGTTTTTCAAACGCTCATTAAAATTCTCCCAGTTTTTATTCTCTTTTGGGCTCCATACAACTTCGGCCAATGCCAGCATACGAGGTAATACCATATATTCTACTTGCTCGGCGGTAGTAATATACTCTGCCCACAAATTTGCCTGGGCACCCAACACATATTTGGCTTCGGCTGCATTTAATTCTTTGGGGATGGGTTCGTAGTCATAAACTTTTTTCAAGGTATTCATACCACCAATAGCCAATGGTTCGCCTTCAGGTCCGGCCTGGTAATGGTCGAAATATACAGGTGACCCTGGCGTCATAATCACATCATGATGTGCCTTTGCCGCTTCAATGCCCCCGGCTTCGCCACGCCAGCTCATTACGGTTGCTTCGGGAGCCAGACCACCTTCTAAAATTTCATCCCAGCCAATGATCTTTCTATTTTTGCTATTAATAAATTTTTCGATGCGCTTAATAAAATAACTCTGCAATCCATCTTCATTTTCCAGGTGACTTGATTTTATCCTTGTCTGGCATTTCGGGCAGACTTTCCATGGGCCCTTTTCCACTTCATCTCCCCCAATATGAATGTATTTAGACGGGAACAAGGCGATAACTTCAGTTAACACATTTTCTAAAAAAGTAAATACAGAATCATTACCTGCACAATAATTTGAAGACATACCTGAATAATTTCCGCCTGTTAATGGAAGCTGCTGTTGTTGTGTACAACTTAAAGCAGGATATGAAGCTATTGCTGATGCCACATGACCCGGCATTTCAATTTCCGGAATGATGGTGACGTTTCTTTCTGCAGCATACTTAATTATGTCTTTTATCTGTTCTTGTGTATAGTAACCGCCGTAAGTAGCTGCTTCTCCTGTTTTTGCCTGCGGCCTGCTGGCCCATACTTTATCAGTCTGGTCAACCCGCCATGCACCAACAGATGTCAGCAATGGATATTTTTTTATTTCAATTCTCCAGCCCTGGTCATCTACCAAATGCCAATGGAAAGTATTCATTTTATAAGAAGCCAGCAGGTTGATATATTCCTTCACAAATTCGGGACTGAAGAAATGACGGCTTACATCCAGGTGCATACCCCTGTATTTAAAACGAGGAAAATCGGTAATACTCATGCAAGGCACTTGTAACACCTCATTGGTGCGGATAGCAGGTAAGGTTTGTAACAGAGATTGGATACCATAGATAACTCCTGCCTTTGTATTCGCAACAATTGTTATGGAAGATGGGGATACATTCAGTGTATAACCTTCATCACCAATACCATTTGTTTTAGCAATTTTAAATACTATATTATTTTTGGCTACGTCATTCAGCAATAGTGTTTTGCCGGAAATATTCCTAATAGCTGCCGAAAAAAAGTTGACAGCCAATTTCAATTCTTTATCGGCTGTATTGAATTTTACAGCGGTACTGTTATCAATTACAAATGCACCCTGGTTTATTTGCAGCGAAACAGGTTGCGGGATAATACTTACATTCCGTTGGGCAATAAGGAGATTTGATGCTAAAACTAAAACAAGAAATAATTTTTTCATTTAAACTGTTTTTTTGTATAATAAAGTCCTATTTCTGATAAAAGCGGGTTTAATCTTGAGGAGATGATCTTTAGTCTTATTTTTTTTGTATGGACGGTTTCACATTGAATCAGCCGTTTATATCCTACTGTGGTACCTGCTGCAATTTTCTTCCATTTCATATTCAGCAGGGCTTCCACTTCAAATTTTTCAATGCGTTGTCCCATACTGATATTTTCTTGCAACGAAATCACGTTTACCAGTTGTGGGCTTTTGAAGTCAATTTCAATAACTGAGCCTTCATCCTTATTTTTTGTAGTAAAAAAAGTAGCTAAATTTTCATCGGTTAATGCTTTTGTATTAATTCCATTTAAACATGAAATAGTTGCAAACTTAGCAAGATTTATCTTGAAGATTTCATTAAGCAGTTCTTTCCATTTGGCTAAAGTAGTGATATCATTACTATGGATTAATCCGCTTTTATCGGGTGGAATATTCAACAGTAAAACGCTGTTTTTACCAACTGAATTAAAATAAATATCTATCAATTTTTCGGGTGACTTTATTTTCGCATTTTCCGTTTCATGATAAAACCATCCAGGCCTGATTGAAACATCTGTTTCTGCGGGATACCAAGCCAGTCCTTTTGCTTTCACAATTTTTTCCCGGCTTCCTAAATCATCACCCATCATATCGCCTGTGGGTTTGAAACTCACGGTTTGTTGAGAATTACTTTCGATTGTTGAAGGATCAAGATTATCAACAGATACAACACTCCATTCCTCTTCCCTGCCATATCCGGTTTCTGTACCAACCCAGCGTACATCAGGTCCCATCACGGCTATAACTGCTGCGGTTGCAACTGGCGGATAAGTTTATACCAGCGGTTAAAATCATACACTTGTTTTTTTCCATTCGACCCTTCGCCATTAGCACCGTCAAACCACACTTCATCAATGCGACCGTAATCAGACAATAATTCTGTCAATTGGGCCACGAAAAAATCATTGTAAGCTTCCGTTCCATAAACGGCGGTATTCATATCCCAGGGAGAAAGGTAGATACCAAAACCCAACCCATATTCACGGCATGCCTCAGCCACTTCATTTACTACATCTCCCTTACCCTTTTTCCAGGGACTTGAAGCAACTGAATTCCTGGTAGTTTTTGTTGGCCACAGACAAAATCCATCGTGATGCTTTGCTGTTAAAATAACCTGTTTAAAGCTGGCGTCTTTAACAACCTGTACCCACTGGCGGGCATCCAATGAGGAAGGATTAAAAATAGTAGGATCTTCTTTTCCAGTACCCCATTCTTTATCTTTAAAAGTATTGATGCCGAAATGAAAAAATGCAATGAGTTCGAGTTGTTGCCATCTTAGTTGTCTGGGTGAAGGAACAATATTTGCAGCTTTGAAAATAATATCTTCTTCACTGTCACCTACTTCAATCATCGTATTATTTTTCTGCTGCGCTGACACAACAAGAAATGTAATGACCGCAATTAATGTAAATTGAATTTTTTTCACTTGACTTCAATTTTAAATGTAGTAGCAGGCAGCTTTTCAGAATTGACAAGATTAGCATCACTGAAAGGTCTCCATCCATAATAAATAAATTCAGGTTTTTCTTTTACTTTAATAAGAATGGTTCTGTTCTGAATAGCAGCATTGGTTTCATTATTCCCGTCAACTGAAAAATCCAGTTAATGTTTTTCCATCAGAAGTTTGTAACTTCTTTCCACAATATTGAAAATGGATTACAACTTTTCCATTTTCATACCGAGCACGAAGCGGCAAAGGACCCGATGGAATAATATTTTTATGATAAGTTTTATTCAATGCCCATCTTGCCAACCTTTCCCCCACATCTTTTTTATTGGTAGGATGTACATCATCTTTAAAACCAATATCACTACAAATCGCCATTCCGCTATTTGGAATCAGACTTAACATTTTTCTTTGTTCATCCCTAAACTGTGGCCATAATTGCCCTTTGTACTTCAGTGTATCAATGGAAGAGAGTTGCACAAAATAAAACGGCAGATCCGGTTGTTTCCATTTTTTCCGGTAATCAGCAATCATTAATGCAGATAAATCAGCATATTCATTTACCCTTTCGATTTCCTGTGCGTTGCTTTCGCCCTGATAGCAAAGTATTCCACTTATAGGCAAATTAAGTATTGGGACAATACCTGCCTCGAATGCAAAGCCTGGTTTAAAGGCATGATTGTTTCCATATTCGTCATTTGGAACACTTGTTAAATTTCCTACATTTTGATAACCTCTTTCTCTTATCCAAACAGGCAGTGCATAATTGGTCAACCAATCCCCATCTAATTTATCAGAAAACTTCTTACTGTTCTTTATAGCCTCTTTGCTGATAAAAGATTCGAGTGGTGCACCACCGATGGAAATATTTATCAACCCAATGGGAATATTAATATTGGCAACTAATTCTTTTCCAAAATAATAGGCGACCGCACTCATTGTTTTAAATGAATTACTATCGCAGCTTTGCCATTGACCTTTATAAAAGTTTTCCTTGGTAAGGCTTTGGATGATAGAATCTGTAAAAGATACACTGTATGTATTTTTACCGGCGTAGATTGGATTAAATAAGCGTATTAATGGTTGACGGCTATTTGGCAATGCTTCCTTATAATGCATTTCCTTTTGCATCGGCCATTCCATATTACTTTGCCCGATACAAAGCCATAAATCACCAATTAAAATGTTTTTGATTTCAATTTTTTCATCACCACTAATCACAGAGAAAGACTGTGGTTTAATGCAGGCATTCTGTTTACTGAAAATAACAATCCAGTTTGAATCGCTTTGAACTACAGTGATTCTTTTCTCATGAGCAAATGATACCTGTACCGTTTTTCCCGGAATGGCTTTGCCCCAGATATGAATCGGCTGGTTGCGTTGCAACATCATATCATCGGAAAATATTTTTGCTAACCGTAACTGGGCATTTACAAATAATGGAATTAAACCAAATAATATGAAGTATAATTTCATTCTTTTTATTTGAGATATTCTTTTAAAAGTTGCATACAATACCACTCCTGCCTGGGCAAATGAAATGGCCCCTTGTATAAATTTCCTTTGGCTGCTTGAGCAAGTGTGCCATCACGGTGTAAATAACCAAACCATTCGCCATGTTGCTTATCATGAAAATGTTTGTATGCATAATCGTGTACCAGCTTATGCATTTTGGCGTATTCATCATTGCCAGTCATCAGGTATGCAAGCATAGTTGCAATGATTACTTCATTATGCGGCCACCACATTTTCATATCCTGCCAGTATTCCTGTACCGGTTTATTATATACATCACAGAAGTATAAGATACCACCATGTTCTTCATCCCAACCTCTCTCCCACATGTAATCAAGCATTTTACAACCCAACTCTATTAATTTCTGATCATTATTGCGATACTTTGCTTCGTGCAAAATAAACCAGGCCCCTTCCATAGCATGCCCCGGGTTTAATGTGCGTCCGTCAATATGGTCAATAATACTGCCATCCGGAGCCACCTGTTCCATCACACATTTAATATCATCTTTTACAAAATCCTCTTCTATTTCAGCAATCCATTTGTTGATCCATTCGTCACAGCGTGGGTCGCCAATAGTTCCCCGCAACTGCTGCGCTGTATTTATCATGATCATGGGCACACCGATCCCTTTTGATGGCCGGGTATTTGTAAACTTAGGTTGTAATAAACCCTGAGTAGTTGCATACGCAATACATTTACCAAAAATAAATTTTGCTTTTTGACCGGCCTCTTCATCACCACTTGCTTTTGCATAGGCAGCCGCTGCAATCACATAAAATGTTTCAGAGAAAAAATATCTTCTTTTACGTATTGGCTTCCCATCTCTTGTTACATGAAAGAACATTTGTCCGTCATCATCAAAACAATGTTTATTTAAAAAGTCGTACCCGAGTTTTGCACCATCTAACCATTCCTTTTTTTTTTCTACTGTATTATATAGAGTGGCAAGCATCCAAGTGGCCCGACCCTGAATCCATACAGCTTTGTCATCATCTATCAAACTGCCATCAGCATCCCTCATCAATAAAAAACCACTATTTTCCTCATCAAATGAACGAGGAAACCAAAAAGGGACTGTATCCTTTAATAATTGATTTGAATAAAATTCTTTGTACTCTTTAAGTTGCAATTTGGAATATGCCATATAACTGATCCATTTTTTAAACTAATACCATCAACAAAGCCAAAAATGAAGAATTACAAGCCTACTCATTTTTTAAAATAATTCGGGTAATTCCAGCTAAATGCCGGGTCTTTCATATAATCATTCTTCGGATATTTTTGATTGGTAGCTTGTACTTCATTACTATAAAGACGCATTTTTATTTTATCAAGAAACGGATCTGCACATTCTTTTCTCCAGGCAAAAAGGACTTTTTTCAAATGATTACACTCTTTTCTATATTTTGAATCGTCAGCGAGATTATTTAGTTCCAACGGATCTTTCAAGAGGTCGTAAAACTCATATAAAGGTGGCTGTTTCCATGTGGCATAGGCTTTCCTAAAGGCATCGCTACTTCCATCTATTTCGTCTTGTGTAGCACCACCGGCAAAATGGCCTTGGTGTTTTTCATAAGCCTCGTAAATGGGGTTCTCAATACCCGCGAGCAAATTAATTATTAATTTATACCTCTCATCCCGAACACTTCTTTTAGGAAAATACCAAAATGGTGTTGTGCCCTCTGCCGCTGCAAAAACGTACTTCCTTGTCCATTCTTTTTTAGTTTCTGTGATATAGGGTAATAATGATATACCTGGAATCTTTTCAGTAGATTTTATTTTTGCCGCATCAAGGATGGTGGGGAAGAGATCAATAGATGATATAAGTGGTGTATAACGCTGCATAGGATCAATATGTCCTTTCCATGATATAATCATTGGCACCCGAAGACCCGCCTCATAATTAGTACACTTCCCTCTTGAAAATTGTGCACCATGATCTCCCAGGTAAATAATTAGGGTATTCTCGAGTTTTCCACTTGCCAAAAGACTGTCCATCAGCATTCCAACAGATTCATCTAATCGCATCATACCATTATAATAGTTCGCTGTGAATTCCCTAAGTCGTTTGCTATTAGCCCCTACATAAGGTAGTGTATGATCGACATCTTCGGGTTCTAAAGGATGGGCCGGCATTCCTTCTACTTGCTTTTGTAATGGAAAGTGGGCATCAGGAAAATTTACCATCAGAAAAAATGGATCATTAGCAGCATTGAAAAATTTAGCCGCTTCTATAGCATATTGTGGTAATCCTTTCTTTGCAAAATTGTCTTCCTTAATTGGTCTGAAATCAAAAGGAATTGCTGACTCAGGATTCACATGAATTTTTCCAAGGCAACCCGTCCTGTATCCCCCATTCTTCAACACTACTGGTAATGTGTTCAGGATATTATCATACATCCTGTAGCCATGTGTAGCCAATCCAATTTGTCCATTTTGAAACGGATATAAACCGGTAAAAATAGTACTGCGCGATGGGCTGCAAACAGAATAGGTTACAAAGGCATTTTCCAACAGCGCACCATTTTCTGCCAGTTTATCGATGTTGGGGCTTTTTACTTCTTTAACTCCGTAACAACCCAGGTCTGAACCATTATCTTCTGACACAATCAGCAATATATTTGGCCTTTCCTGAATTAATTTTATTTTTTTCTTATTTTTAAATGCCAATAAGAAAACTGGGAGAATAAAAAAAATGCCTATTGTCAAACTAAATACAAAGCTTCTCCTTTTCATTTATAAGAATTAATAGTTACTGTGTTGCAATAATATCATTTACCGGAATTTTCATAAAGTATAAATCTTTGATGCCTTCATATAAAATGCCTATTGTTTGATCATCCACCTTTGTTAATGAAGAATAACCATAACAAGGTCGTTCGTCAATCAACAATTTGTTAGCAGGCATCCATGTTTCACCCAAGTCAAGGCTGGCCTTTATGGTAATATTGTATCGTCCTGATGGGGAATTGGCGTTACTAAAAAATAATACATCTTTCATTTGCCCCTTCACATTTACCCGGGCTTTTATAATGCTGCCCATGCAAACAGGATCGGGTAAGGCACTATATGATGTGATATGCTCTGTCCATGATTTGCCCATGTCATTTGTTATAGCCACACTTCTAAATGCACCCCTGTTGTCACGCATATTCAGCATCAATGTGCCGGACGTAGTTTCTATTACCTGGCTTTCTGTAGTATTCGATTTTGGCCCTGCTAATTTTCCTTTCCAGGTGCTGCCGTGGTCATCGCTGTAAATGATGGTAGAGTGCGGCATTTTGTTTTCATCCCAATATTGAGCAGCAAATACCAGTTTTCCATCCTGCATAGCAATACCACTACCTGGACCATTAAAAAATAAACGCCAGGCAGCATTTTTCACCTGTGGTGTAATAGTGTAGGGTGCAGACCAGGTAAGTCCATCGTCGGCACTACTTACCAACACAAACTGCCCGGTGGTATCAGGTGACAATCCGGGCATTGACCCAGCAATGGAACGATTACCTTTACTCCATAAAGCCGCTACCCATATTTTTTTTGTAACCGGGTCAAATAAAATGGCCGGGTCGCCGATGCCATTATTTTCATGTGGTGTACCCATATCCATAATAACTTTCATAGGTTGCCAGGAAGTACCGCCATCAGTGCTACGGCTTAGGCCTATATCAATATTTTCAGGCAGGTCTTTCGCACTATTATATCGGATATCATAAACAGAAAGTAAAGTTCCTTTTTCAGTAGTAACAATACCGGGAATGCGATATGTATTTACTCCATCATCACCGGCTTTCCTGATAACAACGCCGATTCGTTTTAAATAAACAGAGTTATCCTGCTTCACTAATAATTCTTTACCTGTATCGTCAATTAATTTTAAACAATGCAATTCAATGTTACTATTCAATCCAGCAGTTGGTTTTAAGAGAATGCTTAACCACATAAAAGCAATACCATTTTGTTGGTGTGTGGTAACCGGAATATCAAATGCTGTAGTTAAAGGACTTACCGAACCAATTAAATTGGTTTCTGAAAAGGGTTCAGCGCCAGTAAGATAAACATCAACTTTTTCAATATCATTAATGGCAGCCGTATTTACCGTACACTGTAGTTTGCGATAATATTTTTCTGCATTACTTTCGGGTATAGAAACAACAATTCTTACAACAGGGTTAGCTGCCAGGCCCTTTAATACCGGCACATTAGGTGAATGAGATGTTGCTTGTATTTCTCCGTTTGAAGGTATAGATATTTTTTTTGAACATGCAAAACTAGTCGATCCAAAAATAAAAATTACTACCCATAATTTGACAACATATCTTTTCATCTTTTTATTTTTATCAATCAGCAAAATCATTATACTTTGGCCTCAAAAATGCAAGCTGTACTATCAAAGCCAGTGCAACAATTCCCGACAACATTGCAAAATCTTTTCCCAAGTTTCCGGCATCGGTTGATTTGCCCAATACATTTGTTATAAATGCCCCTGCAAATACTCCTACCATGTTCATCAACCCATAAGCGGTTGCCCTATGTTTTGAAGAAACAAACTGGCAAAGGATGGGCATATTATTAGCATCGAACATGCCATATCCAAAACCAAAACAAAAAGCAGAACCAATGACGGCAAACATAGAATGGCCGAACCCAATAAACAGTAAAGCCGGTATGGTAAGTGCCAGCCCAATGGCACTAGTGTATATTCTTCCACGAATATTTTTTTGCACCCATCTATCGGATAAGATGCCGCCGAAAATAACACCAAGGAATGAAGAGGCTGCTATGGTAATAGTGGACATTGGACCTGCCAGACTCATATCTATACTCAGGTTTTCTGCAAACAAAGTAGGCAGCCAGTTCTTAACACCCCAGCCCGGCAAACTTGGAACAGCAAAATAGAAGAGTATAATCCAGAAGGAGATATTGGTGAATAATAATCCTAAACCTTTGAGAAGGGGTATTTTATCTTTTATAAAATTTTTATTTTCAGTGTCTAATGCTACATCATTTTTCTTTTCCATTAAAAACAAAATCAAAACGAAAGAATAAACAATGCCGACAATACCAAAAGAATGAAATGCCTCCTGCCAAGAGAATGTTTCGGCGATGGTGGCACCAAATCCGCCAAGTGCCTGACCCACGTATAAGCCTGTCATGTGAATGCCAATTGCTAATGACCTTGTTTTAGACGAATGATAATCAGCAATGAGTGATAAACCGGCGGGAATGTACAAAGCTTCACTCACTCCCATTATGGCCCTTAACCAGTACAGTTGATCGAAAGTCTTTGCATAACCCATTGCAAATGTAACACCGCTCCATACTAATAAACTTCCTACTATCAGCCATTTTCTATTTACTCTGTCAGCAATGATACCGGCCAAAGGACTCATAAAACCATAAATCCACAAAAAGATCGCCATTAAATATCCGAAGTTGGCAGCTGTCTGCAATTCATGAATATCAATCTGCATGGTGGGCTTCATGGTGCTTAGCATCTGCCTGTCCATGTAATTCAATAATGCAACTACCCAGAGCAAACCAACAACTATCCAAGGATAATAGACTTTATTGCGGATATTAAACATACTTTCTAATTTGCCCCATGTATTATAATATTTACTACATCAGTTTTATTAATACAAAAAGTTAGTTACTTATTTTGATACTTATCAAAGCGGGTGATCGGATTCCGGGTTTTATTTCGCCACTAACAATGACAACACCATGATTCCAGAAAAAGGCAGAAGTTGTGACAGGGACAGCGCAAGGCAAGGTTCCTATTATCCTGCTTAGGCCTGAAATTGTATTATAAATTAAGACATCTCTTTTGAATCCTGGATGATGGGTCACCAATTGTACTTTTTCTTCCTGTAATTTATCTCTATCTACATTTTCAGTCATCGCCAACTTATTATTAAAATCCTCAATTTTATTAAAAATATCTCCCTGATCACCACCAAAAATCGCAATCTCATGTTGACCAATGGCTACGCCGGTCCCTGCTGCTAATTTAATTTTGGTTCCATCATAGGCTATGAAATCTGTCATTCTCCAGGCCTGTTTAGAGGGGCTGTAAATAAATATTTTGTCAGAATAAGTAGTGAGGTCATCTCCTTCCAGTCTGTATCTTCCACCAATGACAAAAATGCATTCTTCAAATCCATCATTTTGGGCAACCACTACAGCATTTGAAAGTGGGATAGGTATGCTTTTCAATTCCTTCCATTGCTCGTTTGAGTTGGATAGGTCTAATAGATAAAAGTTATTCAACACTTTATTATTAGAGACACCACCTGCCAAAAATACTTTATTGCCTATGAAAGCCGCTCCAGCTGATGAGACAGGTATAGGGAGCTCCGGATATTCAGAAATTTCAAGTTTTTTATTCTGAATTTGAAATAATTTAACTGACTTAAGTGATCCTGATTCATTTTCACCTCCTAAGGCCAAGATGCCTTCTGGAATATTTATGTTTGAAGAATATGCCACGGGCTCAGATAGATGACCAATAGGTTTTGTTGACCATTGAAATTTACCGGATTTTAGTCTTTTTAAGAGATAAATTTTACTTTGAAACATTTTTTTCCCGCCTATCCAAGGAGGTATATCCGGAAAATTAGCTCCTCCGGCAACAAGTAGATTATTGCCAATAATACCCGTAATCGGTCCTGCAACCCCAGGATTAGGCTCACCATTATCTAATGAAGGTAAGTCAATTATTCTTTTTGATGTAAATGTATATTTAGTCTCAATATTTTGAGCATGCAATTCAAACATGGTACATGATATCATTATAATTAAATAAAATTTCTTCATATCTACTAATTACATTCCTTCACTATATAATTTTAACTGACTTATAAAAGTAAGATAATTATTTACTTAATAAATCATCCACACCCATCATTTTCAATCCTTTCATAAGCTCTGTTTTTTCCATGTCTGAGATTTGTTTTGATGGAAGTCTTACGTAAACCGTTGTTCATACCGATTTCTTTTCATGATAAATTTACATGCAGAAATAAAGCCGTAAGGTGCTATCATCTTAATTATGCTAATTGCTTTTTTTTGCAAATATTGTGCTTCGGGTAAATTGCTCTGATCAACGGCAGAAAATATTTTGTAATACAACGGTGCCATAAAATTGTACGTGCTACCTATATAATTGGTGGCTCCACATGCTTTGCTTGCAAGCACAATTTCATCAATTCCAGCAAACATTTCAAATTTTCCACCACATAAATCCTTGCACATCATATATTCTTCCAAATCATTGTGAGTATATTTAACACCCTTGAGATTTGGTATTCTGTCAGCAGCCTGTGTTAAAAACTGAGTCATGGGCACGGCTACCTGAGTCAACAGAGGAATATGATAGTAGTAAAGTGGTTTGGATGCCGATGAAGCTGCTATTGTACTGCAAGTGTCAATAAGCAAATCCAAAGAAGCCGGTTTTTGATAAAATGGTGCAGTAGCTGATATTCCGTGAATATTTTTCAGACTTGCTGCATGTTCTGCAAGGTCACACGCATCCCGGGTAGATAAATGACCAACAAAAACAAATATTTTGAAGTTACTTCCTTCAGCAGCATTTGACCAGGCTTCCACCGTCTGTTTGCGTTCGGCAGTAGTCAAATGATACCCTTCTGAGGTGGATCCATTTAAGAAAATACCCCTAATATTGTTTCTACTCAAAAAGTGGAAATAATCAGAAATATTCTCGAGTTTCAAATCACCATTTTCCCTCATAGGAGTATGAGTCGCAGCTATTAATCCATCTAATTTTTCCATAATATTTTGAAATGTTAATTTAATGTATCAATAAAACTTACTAATAAATGTCAAACCGACAATTATTCACATTTTTCAAATTCTTTGTGCACAATAATAAGTATATAATAGTTCTACATGATCTAAGATAAACTATTTGAAATAGCCATTATGATTATAAATTATTTTATTTACCACACATACCAATTCGAGGTTATAGGTTCATTGTCCAATAGGCAATTTGGATTTAAATACAATGTTGTTTTTAAAATAAAGTTTCTGACTAACCTGTTGACTTATAATCGAAACATTTTCTATTCATATATAAATTATTTTGGAAGCAACCTCTCATTATCTTTAAATCCTGAAAATTTCAGATCAATTTTGTCTGAAGAAACCGATTGCAAATCTTCTGAAATATCTATTTTAAACTTAGAAATACAGGTCTTCATCTGATTAATATAAATAGTGCCCTTTTTTAAAACTTACAGAAACAACAGGCAATCCACGTTCACACAAACTGTCTGGATAACAGATCTGAGATATCAGCAAAAAATGAACTAAATTGCTAAAAATTAAATTTTTAACATTGAATATAAAAAACATCCCATAGGTTTTAAAAAAGATGTGAGTTTTTACTTATAACTTGAGTATCAACTCACATCCAGAATGTAAAAAACTAACTTATACAACAATCATTAAAGCTTACTAGCATACTTATATTTTTCGCTAAAACCTACTTTGGTTTGTTGGTAGGATAACCAGGTGTCTGATCAACCAGAGGATCATTTGTCCAAATAGCTGGTTCTATTGGCCACCTGATTTCAAGTGATTGAGTCGATTTATTTAAGACTCCAAATGGTTGATTTGCACTTTTGAATACCATTGGATCACTTCCAAATTTCATTCTCAAAAGATCATACCACGCCTTGCCTTCGAACACAAATTCCTTAAATCTCTCAGTAAAAATGGCTACTTCATTGTTATCTTTAGTAGAATTTACAAATGGCTTGGGGTCAGTACCGGGAGAGTAAGCACGATCTCGCACTAGCTTGACAAAAGAAGATGGGTCACTGCCTTCAGCATTTGCTATTTCAGCCAACATCAATAATCTGTCGGCTTCCCTATAAACAGGCCAATCATCAGAAAAATATCTCTTATTGGCACTGATAACCCCTAAAAATTTTACTAATGCAGTGTTTCTAACAGTAATGACATAAGGTGGATTGCCGGTTTTATTAACCTTATAATAATCATAAAAAGTGGCATCTCTGCGTTTGTCTGATACATCGTACAATTTAAATAACTCAAAAGTATAGGCATACCTTTGAATGATTTGTTGAGAGTTGGTGGCTGCAATAATTAAGGGATCAACAAGTAAAGGCCCACTTCCCAGCGAATCTTTGTAATGTTGATTATCAAAATTGAAAGTGGAATAGGTGTAAGCACCAACATTTTGCATCTCAGATTCGCCTACAAAATTCCTCAATGCAAATATTATCTCTTTATTATTTTTCTGGGAATATGCAAAGACACTTGGGAATGTCGATTGTAATGCAGTTCCGGTGACAGATTGTAATGCACTTTTTGCTTCTGCCAAATCAGCATTGGTTCCGTAAACTTTTGCAGACCAAAGGAAAACATCACCTTTCAACATAGCAGATGCATTGGGACTCCATTGGCTTTTTTCTGTTGGGCTTGCTGTAGTTCCAAAGGATGTCAATGACTTGGATATATCTGCTTTAATTGTAGAAAGTACCTCGGTCTCAGGAGCGCGGACTTTTCTAAGAGCTACAGGATCTGTGTTGCCATTCAACGCTTCAGGCTCTAACCGTATAGGCACTCCACCATATGTCCTTAGAAGATGAAAATAATAAAAAGCCCTGATGCCATACGCCTGACCTAACAGATATTTCTTTTTTGCATCGTTTAAAAAAGTTATGGATTCTACTTTCTGAATAAATAGATTTATCTGAAGAATTGCTCCATAAAATCCTGCCCAGCTTGTGACTCCTGTTGAGTTTTCACTTAATCTTTGCTCAATTATTGGAAGTTCATTGAGCGACGTGTTTTGTCTGTCTATATTGCTGTAACCACCGCCCCTCATCTCTCCGAGCCTTACAAACATAAATTGGTTATCTCTCAACTGCTTGTGGATGCCAACCATAAAATTACTTACCTGTGCTTCATTCTGCCAAAAGTTGCCACTACCAAAATAATCTTCAGGTGCCAAGTCCAGTGTATCTGAACAGGAAGAAACTCCAAAAAAGATAGCAAATGTGAGGATATAATATTTTAAATTTTTCATTTTATCTAAATTTTCATGTGTTGATTAATTCTTATCAAAAAGTTACATTGGCACCAAAAATAAGTTGTGTAGGTATTGTATAAGCACTAGTTTGGGCGCCTGTTCGTTCTGGTAGATTCAGCATTTTGTTTGTGAGGTACCCTAAATTCTGCGCTGTTACGCTAAAATTTAAAGCGGACATTTTGAGTCTTTTGATCAGATAGACAGGTAAACTATAGCTCAGGGTCACTTCTCTGATGGCCAAATAGTCCGATGGAACATAAAACATACTCGAAGGCCGGTCAAAGTTTTTAGTATTGAGTTGATCTGCCCAAACGTATCTTGGAAGGGATGCGTTTGGATTTTCAGGAGTCCAGGTATCTTTTACTAAATCTGTAGGATTAAATTCACCTTGTGCAGATGCCAAGGCCCACATCTGCTGGAAGTCCTGCTGAATATGTCCTAAACCAAAATCGAACCTAGCTAAAAGTGAAAGCCCTTTGTAACCAAAAGCGGTATTAAAACCCCCAGTCCATCTAGGTATTTGCCTGCCCAATGAAACCATATCTCTGGTATCAATGGTATCATTGTTATCTATATCTTTCCATTTCATGTCTCCAAGTTGTGTTGATAGCCACCCGCCGGCAAGAGTTAAATTTCTTTCTGTGATAATTTTAGGGCTAGCTACTCTCCTACCTGCAGAACCATTAAACCAAACCTGACCCGCAGCCAAATCTGTTTTATTATATGAAGCTAAATCTTCAGGAGTTCTTATGATTCCGTCACTCACAAATCCAAACACTTCGCCCCATTCCTGGCCTTCTTGAAATCCACCGACCCAAATCAACTGTCCGGTTTTAGGATCGAACACTTGCTGTCCTCCTTGGCGATTATTTGCATTACCATTGAAAGGCAATTTTAAAACAGTATTTTTGTTCCATGCTGCGTTGGCCCCTATTTGAATATTAAAATCTTTGCTTCGCAATAGCCGGTAAGTGGCTTCCAGTTCAACTCCTCGGTTTCTCATACTTCCATTATTTGTTCGAATACTGGAAACACCTGACGATGTAGGTAGAAGTACACTTGCTATTTTGTCATCTGTGATTCTATTATAATATGCCACCGATGCATTCAATTTGTTATCAAATAATCCCATCTCTGCTCCTACTTCAGTGGTATTGGTTTTTTCCCATTTTAGATTTGGATTGGCAACTCCAGTTTGTAAGAAGCCGATTGTCCCGGCATATGCTGTTTGCGAACCAAATGCTCCTTGCAGTTCATATGTTCCTATGCCACCTATGTTACCGTTTCTACCCCAGCTTCCCCTTAATTTCATATACGACAACCAAGGACTGAAGGATTTCATAAAATCTTCTTGGTGCATAAGCCATCCCACAGAAAATGCAGGAAATACTCCAAAACGATTATCACCAAGCAAGCGAGAATATCCATCACGTCTGACGGTGAAAGATGCCAAATATTTACCGGAATAATCATAATTTACCCTTCCGAAAGATGATAGAATTCTTTCTCTGTTGTGATAAGAATCCGTTCCTCTGGTTTGTTGGTCAACATTATTTTGAGTTAACTCCAGATCTTGAAAATTATCGGTAGGAGCCAATCTTCCACTTGCTGCCAAACCTTCATTATATGCATCGTAATACTCGTATCCCACCATGGCATTTACATTATGTTGTTGAGAAAACGAACGGCTGTAATTGATAATAGCATTGTATGTCTGCCGGGTGGTTCTGTCAAAAGATGAAGATGAACTTCGATCCCTATTCCATCCCGTATTAGGATTGGTTAAACTTAATACTCCTGTACGAAAATCCTGATTAAAGCTTTCAAAAACACCTTCATCATACATTAGAATCCCATTGACCCTTACATAAAGGTCTTTAGTAAGACTAATGTTGAAAGCCTGATTTAAAGTAAATTTATCGTTTTGGTTTTTTCTTTTATATTTATCTATATTATAAATTGGATTACCATCACTTGCATCTCTACCCAGTAACAACTCACCATTTTCATTATATCCTCTCATCGTTGGTGGAGCTGAAAGCATCCTACCCCAAAAGTTGCCCTCACCATTCTGCAAAGATTGATCTCTCCATTCAGCCCTGGCAAACTGGATCCCACTTTCTGATTTTAGCCAGGAATTTATATTATAGTCGCCGTTAAAAGAAAAATTATATCTTTTGTAAAAGGTCTTTATAGAAAGGCCTCCCTCGTCATAATAACCCAAATTTGCAAAATATTTTCCTTTCTCGTTTCCACCACTAAATCCTAAATTATAATCACCAATTGGTGCAGATTGATTGAGACCAAAGTCACCATAATTAAAATCTTTATAAATGAGATCTGCAATAGAACCATTTGGGTCGTAGTTACCCGCAGCATTTGTTTTTACGGCATCCTTAGTTGTCTTCCATCCTGGTTTGCTCAAGAGCTCTTTGTTTGTATCAGAAAGCCTCATCACACTCCATACCCCAGCACTACTATAATTGCCATCGACAATATTGCCTGAAGCATCTTTATATAGATTTCCTGTACCTCTTGGTCCTACTGCGGATAACGCTGTATTTGCTGTGACAGTACCAAGGGTGCCATTTACCATCGCCTGGACGACACCCATACGAGTCCATTTGATGTAGTCTTCAGCACTCAGGAAGTTGTATGGCACATTTAGATCACTGATACCTCTTCTTACTTTGAGAGTTACAGCAGAAGTACCCGCCACTCCTCGTTTAGATGTAACCAGAATTACCCCATTGCTGGCCCGAGCTCCATATATAGCTGTGGCAGAAGCATCCTTCAACACTTCAATGCTCTCAATTTCTTCAGGATTAATATCGCTAAATGAACCTCTGATCTGTCCATCCATGATGACTAAAGGACTTCCCGTACCATCAAAGTTTGTACCACCTCTCAATACTATATTGGGTAACGCCCCAGGACGACCCGTGGTGTTGGACACCCTAAGGCCTGGTATAGTGCCTGCTAATGCTTGAGCAGGGCTTGACCGGATTCCCGTTTCCAAAAATTTATTCTCCAGTTTAGATACTGAACCAGTGAGCTTTGATCTCTTTGTAGTTCCATATCCGACCACAACAATTTCATCCAAAGTACTTGAAGATTCTTCAAGTAAAATTTCCAGATCTTTCACTAGTGTGACCGGAATATTTTTTGTGGCATAACCAATCATGGATATGGAAATCTCCCTATTAGGACTATCAACATCCAGATTGAATTTTCCATCGATATCTGTTACGGTACCAATGTCAGTACCTACCACCAAAATATTAACACCCGGTAAAGTGATACCACTACTTGCATCTTTAATGGTTCCATTGATTTTTACCTGAGACAAGCCAAGATTCCAAGAAAAGAGAAGAAGTGCATAAATAATAAAATTCCTGAATTCTAAATTTTTCATTATTTGTATGTGTTGATTATTAAGAAATTATTTTTTGTATTATGTCATACATAACGCAAATGTAATTGCTATTTCTGTTACCTCAAAATTTTATTAAAAATAATTTTAATAAATAACTATTATTCGTAAAATTTAGTGACTTTTACCAACATTACTTACCAAAACAGCATTAAAATAATATGAAGTGTTAGAGTTGAAGAATTTTATTTGCCTGCAGACGACTCATAAAAAATACCTTTGAATCATTTTAAAACGCTCAAAAGCAGAAGTTTGTATCTTTTAAACAATCCGGTAATAATATATTTTTTTGATAAAAAAAACAGAAATGTGATCTTTAAGAAGATTGTATGAAGTGTTTTTATTAGCCTATCTTAATTATTTTTCAGCCAACTTCTTTTAATGATTCACATAAATAAACATACCACATCCATCCTCTTTCCGCCTGCCGGCATATAAAATCTGTTCATTTATTAGCCTTTTATCACGTATTCTCAAATAATCTTGCCAACACTGATTAAGAACTATTACACGTTTAAATTTTAAGGCAGCATTAACTTGAAAAAAAATTATTGACTTTGATTGATAAGGGTTACTAAAAAGTTTGAAATTTTCATAGCTATATATCTCATCTTTTAAAGGCAGACGATTGATAGAAATCAACTGTGATATTTGTAATCCGGAAGGTAATTATACTATAGTACAATGCGGGACATCGCGGAATTGACAGATAATCCAGTTATTTTAATTTGTTTGGTATGGTCCCAAATAAAAAGTCATATTAAAATTTTAAACGCAAATCATTTCTTTTTTAAACTTTATATACTCTAATCCATATCAAATAAAAATCATTATTAAATTTGTTCGTGAAATAAAATGCTTAAATTTGTGCATTATGTCATACATATAATTTACAGTTACTATTTTTATTCTCCAAAAATTCTTCATATAAGTTAACCTAGTTGTTTTTTATGGAAAAATTAAGATCTTTTTCAACACTCTCTGCAATAGATAATAGCAGCATGGTGGACAAAGTAGAAATGAGCCTACTTGATTTTTTTATTAGCAAGGAATTGAATGTTGGAGATTCCATACCCAAAGAACTTGAATTGGCAGATCTTATGGGTGTCAGTCGCACTGTTATACGCGAATCGCTCAACAGGTTACGGACAATGGGATTGATTGAAACGAAGAAGAAAAGAGGGACTGTGATAAAAAGCCCGGATATCACTCTGATCCTTCAAAAATCAATTATTCCGCACATATTGGACCATAGCACATTACGTGACATCTTTGAATTGAGATTAGCTCTGGAAGTTGGCATGGCAGACTTTGTAGTCACCAGAGCGACCAATGAAGACATTTTGGAATTATTTGAAATAGTTAAAGATGAAGAAGGGCAATCTGCAGATATACTTTTTGACATTGATTATGAAATAAAATTCCACGGAAAATTATACGAAATTACTGCTAATGACACGCTTAGAGAATTTCAAAAGCTTTTATTGCCTGTGTATAAATATATTTATTCCAGTGGTTTGCTCAATCTTCCTACAGCTCAAAGAAAATTTACCTCACATAAACAACTTGTAGAAATACTACAAACCCGGGATGCGGAAAAATTCAGGATGGGTATGAGACACCATCTTGAAAATCATTTTTATAGAATTCTGTAGAACTCCACTAAATAAAACACAATATACATCTTCAAAGCCAAGTCAGTGAATTTCTGTACACATTTGGATTCAAACTAAGCATTTTGACCTAATGTCTATACCAATCTTTAGTATGAGCTTCTCTGCAATGGAGTGGAAGATATCACAAACTTCCAGAAGCATTTTTCGTATTGGCTTAACTTCTGCCGGAAAGGATTCTTCTTAAATCTTCCGTTATAATTTCTTCTTGAAGTGACTTCATTTCATTAAATACTCGATACTCATCAACTCACATTTTATTCAAATGTTCGTTAATCACTTTTATTTTTTGAATTTTACCTATGACCATGCCAGATCTTACATCCCAATATTCTACCTCTATTTTTTGACCAGCAGTAATAAAAAGCCTCACTGCTTCAAAAGTAATTTACATCTGAATGGGGACAAAGCCACCAACTTCCCTGTTTTTCCGAATGATAAATTTCACATTCATTTGATCTAATTTTTGAATGGTTGTTTTATTTAAACGATTAAAAAAAATAATTCGTGTAAATAATTGCCGCTTAAACACTCATAACCAGTAAATTATAAGATCATGTCATATTGCCTCATCATTTGCAGCCATCAATAACCAAAAAATACCTTAGCTGCACTATGGCTGCAATATGGTTGCAAATTACTTGAGTTTAATAATGTGGATTTGAGTTTCTATTTTTCCATAACTGCCTGAAAATCAAACGCCAAATAGTAAATTAATACTATTTGGCGTCGCTATGTGTGATCCCGACAGGATTCGAACCTGTGACCCACAGATTAGAAATCTGTTGCTCTATCCAGCTGAGCTACGGAACCGTAGGCTTTTCGATTTCTTCAAATCGGGTGCAAATGTAGATAATAACTAACTAATTGTGAAAATTATTAATGAAATTTTTACAAACTAAAAAGGCACCGAACTAAAAGCTGGTGCCAATTTATTATCTCATTACATGAAATCCACAATTATATATAAAGCCCTTCTTTTTTAAAGTGCTTTACCAACAGGTAGTAGAATATAGCACGATATTTATTGCGGTTTGATGCACCCATAATATCAACGGCTGCCTGAATGCCTTTGTCTAATTCGTGGCTATCCTTCAGTCCCAGCTTTTTAATCAGAAAATTATTTTTTACCCTGTCCATCTCGGCCTGATCGCTCGATGATACTTTTGAAGCATCGGGTAAATAAATGACCGGACCACAACCTTTAGTTACAGCTTTCAAAAGCTCTCCGTTAACAGATATTTTCAAATCTTTCATTTCTCTTTCATACAGAGATACCATTTCATCAAACTTGCTCATCGTTATAAATGATTTATTTAGGAATTAATTAAAACTCAGAATATTACATTCTGATCTCATATTGTTGACTTAAAAATAAAAAGTCACATATTTTTTAAAATATTTTATATAATTTCCAGATATATATCGATGAATTAATTGTCAAGGTCATTAAACATATCTGACAATGGATCAGAAAAAGACAGGCTGTTTTCCAAAATATTCTTACCTATCACTTCTGACTCTGACAAGCCAAAAAGTACAAGCTCCATCATGGGTAATATCTCCTCTCCTACTTTAATATAAGACTCTGTAAACTTTTTGAGCCCTGCAACAGCCATCAAGCCTCCTGTATAAGATTTGTCATTATCGTCATTAAGAATTTCAACACTATTTCCACCTGAAAACCAAGCTTTTATGACTCCATATTCATCTTTAATATCTCGCTTCAATTTGGTATTTGGATTTGGATAATGCTCTAAAAAAAGTTCTTTGCAGCTTTTAAATATAAGATTCATTGCCACATTATAAGGGCCTTCCTGCTCACCTTCATATACTAACTCAACTTTGCCGGTTATTGCAGGAATGACACCCCAGAAATCTGTCATTCTGGTTGTAGTTTGTTTTTCTCCGTTTAACAGCATTCTTCTTTCAGCTGTGCTATACAAATTTTCCAATGCGGATATACTAAGCCTGGCAGAAACACCGCTTTTTGAGTCCACATACTCACTCTCTCTTGCATTAAAACTTATCATTTCGATGAGTCTCCTGTGTATATCCGGAATACTAATTTTTGCTTTTTGATCTTCATGAATTTTTGACTCATTGGCTGTTATTGTCATGGCAATCTCAAGGCTTCTTGGGTAGTGAGTTAGAATTTGACTTTCAATTCTGTCCTTGAGTGGGGTAATTATACTGCCTCTGTTGGTATAATCTTCCGGATTGGCTGTAAAAACAAAAGAGATGTCCAATGGCAATCTTATCTTAAAACCCCGGATTTGCAAATCTCCTTCTTGTAAGATATTGAATAAAGATACCTGAATACGGGCTTGCAAATCCGGTAATTCATTAATGACAAAAATGGATCGGTGTGATCTTGGAATCAAACCGAAATGGATGACTCTTTCGTCAGAATAAGGTAGCTTGAGTGTAGCTGCAATGATGGGATCGACATCTCCAATGAGGTCAGCAATACTGACATCTGGAGTTGCCAGTTTTTCAACATATCTGTTAGAACGGTGTAGCCATGACACAGGGGTTTTATCTCCTTGTTCGTTTATCTTATCAATAGCATACCTGGATAATGGTTGTACTGGATCATCATTCAATTCTGAACCGGTTACAACCGGAATATATTCATCAAGTAAAGTGGTTAACAATCTGGCAATCCGGGTTTTGGCTTGTCCTCTCAATCCAAGCAGAATAATGTTATGACATGAAAGTACTGCCCGTTCTATATCAGGCAAGACAGTGTCATCAAATCCCATAATTCCATCAAACAATTTTTCCTTTCGTTTAATTTTCTGGACAAGGTTGTCCCTCATTTCCTGCTTTATGGATTTGGGTTGATACTTTGAAGCTTTCAACTCTCCAAGCGTAGTGATATTTTGCACTATTATTATTTTACGTTAATGGTAAATAGTTGTGATGTTATGAGAACACTTAATATCACAATTGGTTGAAGCTTGTTTCAAATCGCTGAAATTTTAATTACCCATCACAAGTCTATTGAATCATCATTTTATTTGAAGGGTAGGTTAATTGCGGCAAACCAGAACAGAATTTATAATAAATAATATTTTACCTTGCTCTTAAAAGTAATTTTAAGAATGATTCAATTAATAGGAATTCCTTTCGATGCTAATTCATCCTTTCTTCGGGGCCCATCATATGCTCCCCCAAGAATCCGACTGATGGAAAAAGATGGCTCAGCCAATTCTTTTACAGAAGAAGGTACTGAAATAAAGGAGAACATCCATTATACCGATTTCGGAGACCTTTATTTCCAAGATACAAATCCTGAAAAAGCATTTGATCAAATTCGGGATAAAATTTCTATTTTGCTCTCAAATGAATTGAAAATCCTGACTTTAGGTGGTGATCATTCTGTTAGTTACCCAGTTATCGACGCTTATACAGATAAATTTAAACATCTGCATGTGCTGCAACTCGATGCCCACAGTGATTTGTATAATAGTTATGACAATAATCCTTATTCGCATGCATCACCATTTGCAAGACTAATGGAAAAAAACAAATTAGCATCATTGACTCAGGTAGGCATTAGAGCACTCACTTCACACCAACAGGAACAAGCAAATAAATTTGGTGTTAAAATAATCGAAATGAGACTTTTCAACATGGATTTCATAAAAGAGCTACCTTCACCACTTTA
>JADKGI010000005.1 GCA_016722285.1 Saprospiraceae bacterium | reverse complement strand
CAACATCAAGACATGCCTCAGTGGTCATATACACCTGCAGGACGAAGTAAACTACCTGGGCATCCGATATTTCTGCAATGGTGCTATCAGCGGCAACTGGTGGAAGGGCGCCTTTCAGGAGTTTGAGCCGGCTTACGCAGCATTTGATTTTCAAAATGATGGAAACGTCTCAAGAGTAGAAATGATAGAGTATAATGGTTCAGTTGTCATTTACAAAATCATCATTATTTAGACTACTCTGAAAAGTTTATTTTTTGCTACGAAGGCACAAAAACACTAAGAGGCAAAGTAACAATGAAATTTAAATAATAGATATTCAAGGCTTGTGAACCTTCGAGACTTAGAGACCTTGTGGCAATTCTTATGTTTGTCTTTTCGGAGTGGAATCAATATTATATTAATGAATATTTTGCAGAAGTTCAGAGTTAGAATTTACTATCAATATCCTCCTGATTTTTTAGTCATTTTATTAATATGTCAACCCATAGATTTCTAAAATACATATTTACTCTTGTGAAATATATATCAATAAAACCGGAAAGTATTGATTTAAAGATTTTAGCATTTCTAAAATTTATTTTTATATCTAAAATCGATGCTGGAATGCATTTTTATCATTAATATTTTTTTACCAATAAACATAATTGCTGTATGAAATTAACCAGCCATATTTTCAAATGGGTCTTTTTCGTTTTCATTTTTCAAATTCTGTATGGGCTCAAAATATTCCAATACCCAAAGAACATTTGGATTTGATAGGGGACAATTACCAATTAGCCACTTTTACTCAGACAGAAGCATATTTTAAAAGATAGCTGCAGCTTCTCCAAGAGCTAAACACACAGTCATAGGAAAGACCGAAGAGTGCACCAGTTCATGATGATCATAACCTCTCCTGAAAATCTTAAAAACTGAACATTACAGAGATCTATTTCTCAAAAACCAGGTAACCCGGATGGATTGAGTGACGAACAGGCAAAGCTTTGGCAATGAAGGAAAAGCTGTTGTTTGGGTAGATGGATGACCCATGCTACCGAAACTGCCGGCATACAACCCAATTGATTCAAACTGCTTATACGCTTTGTCAAGGACTGACGGCGACAAACCGGAATACTGATAATGTAATCATACTCGCGACCCATGCAAATCCGGAGGGTCGTGGAGTTGGTCAGTAACTGGTACATGAGAAACCCAAACCCGGAAAAAAAGGTCTCTATTGGGTCTCCTCGCTTATATGGAAATATGAGGACATGATAATAACAGAGACTTCTATATGCTGAATCTTAAGGAATCCTGTAATATCGGCCAACAGTTATTTATTGACTGGATACCGCGGATCGCGTCCAATCCATCAGTCTGTAATTCACCGTGGATCCGTCGTGAGGTGCTCCTTACCGGGATCCGTTTAATTATGTTCTGGATCCGCTGATTATCTCGGGATTGACGCGATTGAGCGGCAAATCAAAATGGTTGAACGTAGAAGGCAAAACCCGGTTATACCAGCAAAAGCGGCTCTGTGTTTTCGACTTGGTACAATGGGTGATTGCGAACCACAACGTACTTTCATAATATGATCGGATTGCTCACTGGTATCATCGGGAGCCCGACCCTTCAGACATCCCTTTGGTCACCAGCGGCTCATACCAAAATGCCGGCACGCCAAATCCGATAGTTCCTCAGAAATGGTTATTCAAACAAAGCATCGATTATTCGGTTTCATTAAATTATGCCATGCTTGACAGGCACGCAACAGAGATCAACTATTGTACAATATTAAGTAAATGGGCGATGAATTCCATTAATCGATAGCAAAGATTACTGGGCGTTGAGCCCTTCTAGAGATTACGGAAATGGATCGATGGATAAAGAAGGTCAGAAAAAACCAGCCAAAGACACAACAGACCGGTATCAGATGAACCGGCCTGGGGGAACAGGAATACGGTATTTAAAAATATTTTCGATACGGTGATGACCAATCCCGCATCTAAAGATCCGCGTGGATTTATCATTCCTTCCGATCAGCCAGATTTTTTCGTCTTGCGTAGAATTTCAATGCTTTGATAAGACAGGGGTGACTGTGCAAAATCGACCTCAACGCCTTTGTGGTACAATGGTAAATCCTATCCTGCCAACTCCTTTGTCGTAAAACGGATCAGGTAGATTCAGGCCACATGATTGATCTACTTGAGCCGCAGGATCAATCCCAACGATTTTCAATATCCGGGATGACCGCCTGTGCCACCTTGCGATGCAGCAGGGTGGACATTGGCTTATCGATGGGTTTAAATTTGACAGAATTATGGATGGATTTGACGACCTTTTGTAAAAATCCCGTTGGTCAACTCATTGACCTGTAAGCTTTCCCTACGGATATTTCTAAGCAAAGGATATCTTACTTGACATCTTCCAATAATCATTTAAAGTAATCAATGCATTTTTGAAAACAACATTGATGTTCAGGATTACTTAAAGAGACTCAGGATATAAAAGCAGCTTGGGATCTTTCTTGTACCGGTTAATTCAAAACAAAATCAATGATTACAGCTAATGTGGCATTGATAAAACAAACACCGGAAATTGTAAACGTACTTCTGCCTCCATGCAGAAAGTGTCACCCGCTCGCATAGCATTGTGGGATACTTACGGTGGATCGATGCCTTCAGTGATAAGATGGATAATGGAGCAATTACTGACTTCCCAATAAACCTTATTTAAGTTAATGAATAGATACCGGCAATCTGAAAGCAAATTACGACGATCGTATTTGTCGGCGATCCATACCCGTATCCGGTGGTTCCTGACGAGTCAAAGCATGCCTGTTGTAGATTCACTACCAGTGGAATATGATATATTCTTTAGGTCGTATTTGCCGATAACTCAATTTCAACTAAGTAAATTCCTTCAGGATGGTGGCAATATGTCACCAATCGGTACAGCCACCAATCTTGCATACCATTTAAACTTCCTGCTTCTGATGCCTTCGCTGGAAATAGTGAACGGGGAAGAAAACCATTGCCAAAGGAGAAGATATTATGTCCCCGGCAGTATACGAAAGTAAACATTGATAATAAAATCATGGCCACCTGGGGAATGGGAATACTGCCGACGGATATTTGGAGGAAAGTCCTCCTTTGACATCTCACCATTAGCACTGTCCAGTAGGGAAATCGTTCCACTGTTGTGGTTTGGCAAAGAAAACCACTCAGGAGTGGTTGGGCCCGGGGTCAAAACCTATTTCACAGGAGGTGCCAACTGGTTCATGTCTCAGGTAGTCATACGAAAATTATTTAGCTTAGTGGGCCTGAGATTACATTCTGAGCGCAATCTCTGGCAACTTTAAGCTGCTGTCTAATCAGTTACATTGCCTAAATAAATTTTAGTGATATATTGAGTACCTTAACATAAACCTGTTCATACCATACATTATTTTCTAGTAATAAAAAGGAAGTACCTAAAGTCGTTGTCTCTCAAATCTTATTTTTAAAATATTCCATTAAAGGCTCTCCCAGTGGTCCTAGTCAAGAGTTGATAGGCCACATTTACTTACCTCCCACTGCACTACCTTCCCCCACCCAAACCTCACCTGATTCTCTGAATAATGTGAGCAGATAAGAGAGTGGAACGGAAAGAACTGTAATCCAAAAAGTAAATGTTTATGGCGGTATATTTGTTTTTCTGATGTTAAAATCAATGTGTGAAATATCATCACCCATGGCCTAACCTCTTTGTAGAGATGATAACTCATCTAAAAGATGTAGATGGGCTATATATTACAGGGCGTTTTTTTGATAACATATTATCTCAAAATACAGTTGAAAAGTTTGGACAATTGTATCAATGTAGGTGATAAATCACTTTGGTTAAATTTGGTTGATTTAAGACATCAATTTGACATGTAGATGGAAGAGCGCCAAAGCGCTGTGTAAATAACTGGAAAATATCGTACACCCTTATATCCAACAGAGATGATGCTTCTTTGGTAGACTGGTATAGTTGTTTTTTCGAGACCGTATCTTCGGGCCACAATCATCTTCATTTCTGGATTTATTCATTGGTGTAATACTAGAAATTTTTTATTGTCAAAAAATGATTTCTACCCCAACAGCTTTTTTTTTGCTTGAATTCTATTTTGAAGTTAAATTGAGAGATGGACCAACGATCATTTTCTCCAGGTCTAGAGCCAAAGCGTGTCTGAGTCACAGATTACGGCTTTAGTAAGTAGTTCTTTTCAGGGCTTGCTTTCCTCCAAATCGCCCCGAAGTGGGCAAAACCTATTTCTGACAAAGTATTGGTTCAAAGAGTCCGTCTGAATATCTTTCAGCCAAAAGGTCATGAGTAGTTTCTGTATTTTCATTTTGCAACTAATACTACTACTAGTGGCTCATTATTAGCTACTGATTGATACCTGTGTGCCTTCAAGAACTTTTGCCACAAGGCCTCTCAATTTTGGGCCTACTGCATGAATACTACATCTTCCAACACATATATTTTCGGCAGAATATCACAAAGCAGGCAAATCAGGCAAATGCACTCCGGAGACGTTATTATAATGAATTTGTCGAATGGAACCCAGTGCCTGTCCGAGGTCCCCAGATGATATCATCGCATTTTCAACTCCCAAGAGATGCGTACCAGCTATCTGCAGATCCCCATACTGATTCTTTTTCGGGCTCGATACCTGCAAAGTCATGCTGGTTGGGTGCTCAACCAGGCTCTCCGGTTCTCCGGGCCGACGGCAAGTTTAATCATTTTCAGTTGATTGATGTTAGCAAAGCTTCTTTCACCTCCTTTGACATCAAAGAGAAAGTACCGTTCCGGGAGATAAATATCGCTTTTTGTAAATTGGCCAGGTTTGACTGTTTTCGCCGATACAACCCAGAGCATATCTTTTCAACATTCGGGTGTTTCAAAGATAATCCGCCACTTTTTGGACATTTAATGCTTGCTGGGTCCATCCGCAATTTTTAGGTCTCCAGACTCCTCAAGAGCAGCCATCCGGTATTTGACCCGCCATATTGCCCAAAAATGTCTCAGGGTCTTTATCTTTTAATGATTTCTAAGTTAACCAGTCACTGCTCCGGTAATGACATCGCTGTGGCCGCTGATATATTTGTAGCAGAATACATAATGATATCGGTGCTACGCTTCAATGGATGTTACAAAAGAGGCCCCATAGAAGTATTGACCACTGCCGTAAACACCTTTTCCGATGAAAAGGAGCCAACATTCGCGCACACTTGATATCAATGATTGTACGTTAAGGGTTGGCTGGTGTTTCAATATATATCTGGCTAAATTAGCAGAACGACCGGTCTTGATGACGAGCTCTTTGGGTTGCTCTTCACTTAAATTGGGTGTAAGCCCATTGCTGTAATGCCTATCTTGGGGAGAAAGTGATTGACAAAATGGGCCTGTACTACCATATACCGGCATACTGTGGTAAGAGCAGATCGCCTGGTTTGGGAAACTCAAGTAGTACTGCTGTGATGGCAGACATACCACTCAAAGACAACGAGCTTGCGCCACGATCCTAGATGCAGAGTCTGTTTTGAGGATTTCCAGATCGGGATTGTGCTTCCGCTGGTAACCCGGGAAACCAAGCTCCCCATCTAAACTGCTCCTTTCAGCCCATATGCTACTTCAAAAATTTATTTGCTCCGCATTCTTTGAAATGTTACAAAGGTAGATGTTGGTAATATAGGACCTTAGTGGCCCTTCGAAAGTTCCGGCTTATACCCTATGCTAGGACATCACTATTGGACTCGGGTTGGAAATTGTGGTTATGAACTGGTTTCACCAAATATTACCTTAATGACCTGTCGCAGCATACTATTTTACATATTATTCTACATTTTGCATAATAATTTAGAATATATTTCCATAAATATGCTAATTTGCATTATTAACGCATATTTGTATTATATTATTCATAAACAGAAAATTAATCTTTCGTATGCCTTTGACTTCATTTGATCTGGACATCATAAGAATTGTACTAAGAGTAATGCTAAAATTACGATCAAAGAACTGAGTGAAAATATCAATCTCAGCCCAACTCCCACCTTCGAACGACTGAAAAAGTTCGAGAAAGAAGGTTTTATCACCGATATAATGTCATTATTGATGCAAAAAAATGGGCTTTGGATTGATTGTGAGGTAATGTTTCCCTCAAAAATCATCAGAAGGATATGATAGAAAAGTTTCAGGAAGAAATTGTCAGATTTGACTAAGTGTACTAATGTTATCATATAGCAGGCATGTATGATTATCTTCGAAAAAGTAGTAGAAAAGGATAGGATCTTATCAGCGCTTTGTGAGTAAAAACTGGCATCACTCGACAATATCGCCAATGTTCAGAGCTCATTTTGTCAGCGACGGGAACTAAAACGAGATACCGACTAAAAGTGTAAATCACACCGTATCAGATTCATATAATATTTGCCACGGGTCTGTGACATAAACAATCTGATGACCTGATTTTTTCGGAATATGATTCTTTTGGAAAATTTCTGACTCCAATGTCAGTGAAGATATGTCTAACTGTACAAACTGCATTTCTCGGGTGAATGAGTGATATGGGGTGCAAGTAACCAAGTGTCCAGCATCAATGCCTCTTAATAACCTTTCGGAGTTCATGAAATGCTTCATTTTCCGAATAGGCGTCATCACCTTTACCTTCTGGAAAATCTGACAACGCGACCAAAATCAATAAATACACTTTTAAATCTCTCTGTTTTCTTATGTTGGTTAAAACTTCGCTCAAACTGAACTATCTCATCTTCCCGCAGAGGGTACATGGCTGTTGATTAGGCATACTGAACGTGGGATTATATTTTTGCTACACCCTTTTCAATTGTCCGGGCTATTTCGACGTCTAATAAAAAGCGCGATTTGCTTTCGGTGGTCTGTCTGGTCATTAGTTTGGATAGATGTCGATTTAATGGATCTCTAATCTGGGCAGACAATGTGTTAAAATGATCAAATAACCTATTCACCCACCAGTTGCTACGCCCTGCAGCATCCGCCTATTATTTATTGTTTTTGTTTACCTCATATTCGGGTAGTTTTTTCTTGTAACTAATCCTACATTCCAGGTCATCCCAAATGGAAAGATAGCTCTGAATAGAACTTAGCCCACTTCGGCCCGCCTTTTGCCAACATTATCCGGGTCAATTGGTCATTGGAAATGCAAAACACCTGTTTTGGGAAGGAATATCATTTTCCTCTTTATATTTAGCAAACTTTCAAGTAGTAACATCGACAAAACTACCGCCAGAATCCCTTATTTTTCTCACAGAGTGAAATGATTTAGTTTAGTATAGCTTGGGATTAATTTTTAGTCCAGTTGATAATTAATATATATTTCACCCATGTGCTACCAAAATTTCTCTTCTGTATTTATCCTATAAATATATCCACATAAAACTGTAATCATCATAGACAAAATCGATATCCAATTAGATAAGGATATTGAAATCCCGAGAAAAATAATCAGTTGACCCAAATATCCTGGATGTCTGATGTGTTTCTATGATAATCCCACTTCAATTAACTCATGATCCTCTATCTTATTAACAGCATACGTAAAATGTTGCTTTAGTGTATATATTGACTTAATTTATTATCAATCCAACGCTTATTAAAATTAATCCTAAGGCAAAAATAATCCTAATACCGAATACGACCAACCTGAGTTGATGCAATACTAAATGAAACTCAATATCCAATCGCAATAGAAATACTCAGAATCCAGATACTAAATCTATCTCCCGATTTTACAATTTTAATTTTCGTCTTCTAGTCTTTACACCCTAAACAGATTTCAAAAAGTCCATAAAAGTAAAAGAAATAATAACTTAAGTTATAATCCATACCCGATGTTTTTCTAATTTGACTTTGACTTGAAAGAAATCCAAAGTGGAATACTGCTTGTTCAATTTAATCACATATAAGTAATCGGAAACCTTGTCTCATTATAAAGGCCGAAACGACTGTCTGACCAAGATTGTAGGATATATACATTGGTAAAAGGAAAAGCTTTGGTGGAAGCTATAATCGCCTTAAGTTACATCTGATTTTGATACCAAATTAAACTTTATTATTACAATGCAGAAGGTATTTTATTTAATTTCTTTTTCCGCATTTTGGACAATGTTTTTAGATTGATATGCATCATATGTTATTTCACCTAATTTTGCAATAATTTTGCCATTTATCTTCTGTGATCACCAATTGACTTAAACATAATATTTGCCAGAAGATTTTCTGCTTGTCTTTACTTTGCTTTCATCTTATTTCCCTTGGGCTCATGTGTCACGTCAGCAAGTCCGGAGTTTTTCCATCTGATGGCGAATATACATGCCGAATCGTCCACGAAGTCCTTTTTGAGTCCATACCATATCCACCGACCGACGATTATTTTCTGAACGACTCCCAGGCTTCCACAGTTCCTTCTTGGTAGGTTTCTTGTTCGTCTGCACTACTCTAGTTCCATCCAGTCACCATGGTTTTTAAGCATTGTGTGGAGGTCGTAAGGCATTGAATATTATATAGTAGGACTGTTTTGCCAACAGTACAGACTAAAACTTTTGCCGCTTTTCATCCACATGCATAGTGTACTTCAGATTTAGGGGCATGGTGTGCCTCAATACCACTTTGATCTCCTTGGTTCCGATTTTGTTTTTCATTTTTTATAATTACCGTTTAGTGTTAAAAATATCGATTGATGTTCCGACTAATGTCAGTAATTTTGCTTGGGTGGAACTTCAAGTCCGCTTGATTTTTTAATTATTCCCTGAAATCTTATAAAAGAAGGCAACCTATTAAGCATTATCTGGTCTTCATTTGATTTGAAAAATGTGAATAAATGTTTTATTGTCAGCAGACAAACAAGCATTGTAATTGATGCCTTGATGTTTTCCCCTTTTCAAGTCAGACATAACATTTAATATATTGCTTTGATTCTATTGAGGAATTCCGCTTTAGTTGTGTAAGTTACTTTAACTATTTTCATATTGGTTGATTTTGAAAGTTGAAAATTATTTGGCACCCATTATGGTTTCCGATTCCTTTTTCAGATCACTTGCAAATTGCTCAAATGATTGGTCAAAGGATGGAATCATTTTGGCATAAAGTGGAAACATTAATCCTCCGATTTTTTCAGTCATGGAAAATATTACAGTGCCTTTTCCGATTTTTGCAATCGTATAAACACGATTACCTTGCCCGTCTCCCCAAACCAGTTTCTTTTCTGGCTCAAACTCTTTTACTTTAAGTTTAAACGTTCGTCTGGCATCAAGGATTGATTTTAATTTGATTTTTTCTCCTAAGGCAATATTTCCTTCAATTGAAGTTACAGTTGAATTCCATCGGGAATAATCGGAAGCATTCGTCAGCAAGGCCCATACAATTGAAGGGTCTGCATTAATTTCGGTACTGACAGATGTTTCTCTGTGAAAAGTTGTTTTAACGGTTGTGGCTTTCGCCTGCCTTACATCGTCATTAAGATTGACATTTTGTGCTTTTTTTGTTGTGGTCATCTTTGTGATTGTTGAAATTAGGAATAAATAATTGCCTGCTTTTTTGCCTATTTTTAAAATAGGGGTTCGTGATTGTTCGGCAATTCATTTTTTGTTTTGCTTTCTATTCTGACGATGGGGCTAAACAAAACGATAGGATTATTCCGTATTTTTTTCCAAATATTTTTCCATCACCTGCCTATTGTGTTCTAAATGATGCAATTGCAATGTAGATGCCTTTGATTCAAATGGGTCTATATCTTTTAAAATCTGCATTCTTAAATCAAACAAATGTTCCTTATCCCCCTTTTCGGCATCTTTTACCAAGTCAATTTTCATTAATTCTTCCTGGGTATTTTGCTTAGGGTTGAAAATGCTGTTGAGTTCAGAGCATTGGTGGCATACACCTTCTTTATTTATCAAGCACATCGTCCTCAAAAATATTAATCCTTTTTGATCTCCTGAGTGTAGGTAATATTTAATCATTGCTTCATTGCTTTCAATATAATAGCTACTTAGAAACTTTAAATTCGTAAACTTCTTTCAGAAAGACACAAAGCTGTTGCTCTAATGGCAGTGATTTTGAAATGCAGGTAAAACAAAATGCAATGTGCTCCTTTGCTTCATATTGACCCTGAGGTGAAGTCATTCGGATATGCATTGCTTCCTGAAAAAACTGTCTGTTGATAGTGCCGCTTCTTTTGTGATGTCGGTTACATTTTCTGTCCAGCGTTTTTGTGCTCTTAAATTGTCTTTAGCCAGGTTTTGAAGCAATGGTAAAAAACCATGTTTTTAGTGATGAGTCGCCCGAAATGTGTGTAATTTGTCCAACGCTTTCAGGTAGGTGTCGTGAACGATGTCCTGCATCTGCAATGCAATTGTTATTCTTAAAATGTAAGATTTTAACTGCCCTGTGATACCTTCAAATTCCTGATTAAAAAGTTCTACTGTCATAAATGGTTTGTGTTACGTTTAAATTATTTGATGCAACTTTAGAGATGAATGTAATTATTTCACTTAAGTCCAAAGTTTATGGTTTTGGTAGCAAAGTTTATAAATATAGTTGTCACCAGCAGTGCATCTTTTGTCATATCGATAGCGATTTTGTGTCATATGATAAAATTTACCAAATCGATTGATTATCATTTTATTCAACTAGACAAATCTTCTCCATTTTGCGTCCTTTTGCCAATTCATCTACCAACTTGTCCAAATACCTTACCTATTGGGTTAGTGGATTTTCGATTTCTTCTATCCTGATGGCCTAAAAGACACCGGTGATTAGTTGGACATTGAAGGATGTAATGCAGCATTCGAAATAATTTTCAAAAAGTTACCTTTTCTTCAATGAGTTTCTGCAGCTTTTATCATCAAACCAGTTAGCCACTGAATAACCCAATGCAATTCTTCTTTTGATCTGTCTTTCTTCTCCACTTTTGTGAGATAATGAGGGATACACTGGGCGATAAACGCATTTTTGCAATGCGTACATCGTGATTATTTGTGTTGTTCATATCTTACATTTAATGTTAATCTTTCAAATTATTTCTATATTTTGGAAAGAACTCTTTATTTGATTTACGGAATTGGCTTATCCTTTCCTTTCATTGGTTTTAAGTTAATAATTTCTTCAATTTCGAGATTGAATAAATTGGATGGTTTCCATTTATTGTCCACTGCCAATAAATTCTAATGCTTATTAATGTCTATAGGTGATATAAGATTGTCCAATGCTGTCTGAAAATGTTGAAAAGTAACACTTGAACAACATACCTATCAAAGTCTTAAAAGCCAAAAAAGAAATTGCTTTTTATGCCTTCACCTTTGTTGAAGAAATTGTCCATATGAATGCGGCAATCGTCCATTTCTGTTCGTTTAAAGCTGCTGTATCTTTGCATTGTCAATAATGATATGGTAATAAATGGAATATGAATACCTGTTATTTTTAAAATTTTCTATTTTATATCCAATCTAACTGCTCTACCTCAACTCACTCAAAGTGTCACCAGTATTTAAAGTGGTATTTGGTTCGAATGACATGATACATTTCTCAGAAATAGCAACAGGCTTATGCTCAATTCCACGAGAGCACTATTATAAATTCACCTGGATGGATTTCTACCATTGTCTCTGAATTCTATTTTTAAAATACCATTTATTACGAAAAACAATTCATCTTCCTTATCGTGTTTATGCCACTACAAATTCTCCCTAACTTTGCCAGTTTTACTTGTTGGCCATTCAATTCGCCGACAATTTTAGGCATTCAATGATCAGTAAACAGTGACAGTTTTTCTAAGATGTTGATCGGTTTTATATCTTTGCATATGATTAATGAGCTGGGTTTTTGAAGTAGATAACAAGGCCATATTATTTAAACCTTTAATCAGTTTAAAAATTCAGGTGGCACAATATTATTTTATTTTAATAGCATGAAGCACATTTTGTAATTTGTCATTCACTTTCTTTGCATAAACTTCAAGTTCTTGATTGATTATTGCACTCATGGCTACCGATGGATCGATGGCTGCTATTTCGATTTCACCGGTTTCCAGTTCTCTTATGGTGACATTACAAGGTAGCATGGTGCTGATGTTAGGGTCAATAGATAAAACTTATCAGCATATCCGGGATTGCAAGCACCTAAGATGATGTGCGGCAAATATCTTTATCTATTTCTTCTTCATCGTAGCTTGAATGTCAATTTCTGTGCGTTAAGCTCCAAAACCTTCTGCTTTTAGTGCGTCTTCTACGACCGGACGGATCTCTGATACGTTTGTACCCGTTATTGTTATACAATTACAATACTTCATAATCTTCGATTTTTATTTATTGAAAAAATTGATTGTAAATTTTATAAGAATCACTTAATTGAATGATAATTTTATTAGCAGCTTCCTTTGAATCTGCTGCAGAAAGCGCATCTACCAATTCCAGGTGTGGGTGCAGCCATTTATGCAATTCATCGTGGCTTTTGCCATCCATCGTACAGCTTTTTATAAGGCTGGTGTTCTTTTGCTTCAATTGTGCAGCCAGCGAAGCATAATCGTTGCTATCGTAATGAGAGACAACAATTTCTCACCATCAAGGATGTAAGGGTCATTTCAGTATTTACCATCCACTTTTCGCCATGGTTAAGTTCTATGGTCGGAGTATTACTTTCGGTTGTGGTTCCATTATTTTTGTTTCCACAACTAAACAGAAATAAAGCAAAAGTGATCATGCTAAAAATTGATTTTTTGATATTCATAATTTTAAGTTTT
The DNA here is from genome assembly GCA_016722285.1 of Saprospiraceae bacterium. Taxonomy (GTDB): domain Bacteria; phylum Bacteroidota; class Bacteroidia; order Chitinophagales; family Saprospiraceae; genus OLB9. The sequence continues at coordinate 147,368 of JADKGI010000005.1, read as the reverse complement.
AATTGGAAAAATTTTATTGATGGTGAAATAAGAAATAATAGTAAATATAAGCGTTGCTGAAATCCTAAATATCATAGCACCGATAGTTTTTGTTTCATAAATACCGCCCATGTTGATATGATAAAATAAACCAATAAAAGCAATAATTAAAATAAGAACAGAAATGCCTAATGGTTTTATTGTCCATTTTACTCTTTATAAACCACATAAGCTGCAGATAGATAAAGAATGCTGCATATAAAATTTGCCCAAACAATAAACAAAACATAGTTGCCTTCTTTGGCTCTGATGCCAAACAGATCAAAAATAACTGAGCTGCTGGAGGAATAAAGTGAGCAGTCCAAATCCAGCAAGGATGATTGCTGCAATGATTGAAATATACTTTTTCATTTCGATTTGGTTTTTATCAATGTTAAAATAGATTGTATCATTTGGTCTCCATTTTTAATGATATCAAATTGAAAATTTGCAACCCGCCATTTGTACATCTGAAGCCGGAAAGTACCAATCACGATTTGCGTCAACTCATCTGAAGTTATTGAATTTGTAAATACTTTCTGGTGTTGCCCTTCCAAAATAATTGGCATTAGGTGTTTCATTTTTACAGCCATTATATTCGGTATTGTTTCGTTGATACGTTGGCTTTCTTCCATCAGGCCGTCAGAAAAACAGCAACCCAAAATGAGGGTCCTCCTTAAAGAATGAAAACTGATTTTGGAATAATGTGGTGAATTTTTCTTCCGGGAGATAGTTCACTGGAAATAGCATCGGTATAGCGCTCGTCCATACTCCTGGCCAGATATTCGAGTAAGCTAATAATTATTTCTTCCTTGCTTGTAAAGTGTCTATAGACAGCACTTTGAAAAACTGCATTTCTTTTGCCAGGTTTTTTGATTGTCAAACCATATACCAGATGAAGTAAGTATTTTGCCTGCTGCTTCTATGATTTCCAGTTGCCTATCTGTTACTGTTACGGTTGCTGTCATTTCTTTTAATGTAAAAATGAAGCGTACATCCAAACTAACTTTTCTTGCATTCTGATATAGTCACTCATGAGCGCATTTGTGCCTTCATCATTTGCTTCTTCAGAAAGATCGAGCATTTCTCTTTGCAAAAGAATAACTGTCTTGAAACTTTCTAATATCTGTTCAACTGCTTTTACACCGTCTGATATTTTTTCGCTTTCTTTTATTGTCGATGTTTTTGCATATTCTGAATAATTATGTTCCGGAGTATCGCCCAATGTAAGAATACGCTCTGCTATTTCATCTACCTTCAGTAATAAATCATTGTATAGTTCTTCAAATTTAAGGTGTAGCTCAAAAAACTTTTGACCTTTGATATTCCAGTGATATCCCCTTATGTTTTGATAAAATGGAATAATAATTTACTAGTAAAATATTTAGTTTGATAGCTAAGTTTTTAGCTTTGTCTTTGTCAAGACCAATTCTGTTTGTGTTCATTTTTTTTATATTTTAAGTAAAATTAATGTTCTCATCGCTCCCCTTCGAACCATCTCCTAATTATTAAGCGTTTTGATGGAGTTAGATAATTGTGTTTAATAGAATAGTGTTTTTCTTTTACAATTTTTTAGTTTAATGTTTTCATTTTAAGAAATGCAATTCCTAAATAAATCACTGAAGCTGTCATAGCCATTGCTCCTATTAATACTAAAGCTGGCGGTAATCCAAAATACACTTCAGTAAGTATTCCGATTGGCATCAATAATCCGTAAGTGCCAACCATGATATGGTGTTTACGTTTTCGAGCTTGTCTTTGAAGTGTAAAAGCAGGTATCCGATTAAAATATTCAGAAACGCAAATAAGTTTCCGTGTACATGAGCCAGTCTGGTTTCAAAATGTTTGCCAATGCTATATGTGTTCACCCATTCTTCTTTGCCGGGCGCAAAGTCACGCAAATAAATGAGCAAAAAGCCGTAAGCCATAAAAAAACCCATGGTTAAAAACCCGATTGCGATGTTATTTTTACCGTTCATTTTTAGTGTATTAAAAAAGTTAGTAGATATTCGCTCACAAAGATAAGGGTATGTTATTTACATTTGCAAGTATTTATCTGAGGAAACTTCAAAATATGACGAAGATCATCTGGTCTGGTGGGAAAGATATTTGTTTTCGGAGTTTGTCAGAGAATGGGTTTGAGTGAAAAGGACAATTAAAGATCGCTTGACTTGTCGTCGAAGTTTGGGAGGTTTTGGAGGAAATGAACTTCGGTGAAGGTTTGCAATAGCCTAAAGTCGTGCACACCAAGCATTTCTTAATGATCCTTTTTTGTGTTCATAGCAAGAGTAAGAAGGAAGAAAGTATCAGCCAGGGCCAATACACTGTGTGTAATATTCTCATGTAATACGATCATTTGTCCTTTTTCCAACAAGGTGTTTTGTTTTTCTGTGATAAAATTCATTTTTCCTTCTAATACCTGAACGCTGATGACTCCCTTCGCCTGATGTGGTTTAATTCTGTGTTTTCATGAAGTCCCATTATCACTATTCTCATGGTATTAGATTTGAAAATTGTTAAAGAGCGGTCACTGTCTTTCAGGTTGCTTCATTTTTATGAATTTATTTAAGTCCATTTCTACCAACGGCATTTTAAAACCCGGTCACCTTCAGGACGTTTAAGTGTGGATTCGCTGGACTTATTTTCCGTCATGTTTTGAGAGACATGTGTTTGTAATTTTTCTATAATTTTGAAGTTGCTTCATCCGCTGAAATGCCATAACCATTCACTAAAATTCCTTTGATGTCATATTTTGTAGAAGATATGGCATACAGTATGGACTAGTAATCAGGATCTGAATCTCCTTCAAACCGGTAAACTTTGTCTATTTGAAATTCGTTTGGAGACAGGGTGATATTCGTTACATGGCATACAATACATTCATCCTGAATATTAAAGTCATGAGTGTAGCCCAACTTGAGCAATCCGTTTATGGTTTCAGATAAAGTGCCAAAATTTTCATTTAAATTATATTCATTCATCTTTCAAAGTTTTTATAATACTGTGATATTCAAAATTTTGTAGATGTCCACATCAATTAGAAATAACCCAAAATGAAATACTATGATAATAACAACTCAGGTGTAAAATCGTTCGTCTTCATTCTACTAAACCCCAAATAAGAGTAAGAATCATTTTCAGAAAACTTCATCGAATGACTTACCTGAATTTGTCTTTGATTAGTTGATCTAATTTTTCTTTTGTGTACCAATTTTTAACTTCATATTTTGCAGTCATAAAATTAAGTTTGATTTGTTCACGGATTCCTCTCCATTGAACTGTTTGCCTGATGTAAGATTTTAACGTCAGGCAAGTCTTTGTGAGTTATTTGATTTTACCCTAAGTGTATCTTCTGAATAATAATCTCTGTAATCATTCTGCATAGCTAATCCTTCCCAAACCACGCTGGGATTTTAAACTGACCAATTATAGAATCCAATTCGTTCATAAAATTCTGCATGTGAAATTTCGTGAGCTATAATATCTAAGTCAATACCGTCATGGCTAATCACAATGTAAGCCCAATTTTACATGTATCAGAGCCGGAACCTGATACGGGCTTCCATATTTTTTAAAATCGTCTTCACTTTCACCCAATAAGTAAATGTGGGGTTACAGGTTTTTTGTCCCCAGAAACCAGCAACCCGATTTGACGCAATTCCATGAAAAATCAAAAGAGTTCGTCTAATTATTTTTATAAACTTTGTCATTTCAATTTGATTTCAAGAATTTCCTCTATATAATTTAGGCACTTTCGTTATGGTGTTTGTGCTTAAAGGGTACCAACAATCTGAGTAAATCACCTTTCTCATTTGATTAAGCTCAAAATATGGTTAAATGCAGGAAAGCAATATTCATTATTGGTAAAGCAAATATTTTTTTCGCATCACTTTATATTGGCTTAAGCCTGGTTCTCAGCTTTGACGGATTTCTTTTTTCAGATGTACCATCTATGATCTGCTGTCTAAACTTATCACTTCCGGTTAGCTTTTCTATCACGCCCATTTGGTTGCTCAGTTTGGGAGTCAAAGAACTTTTCTTTGTGCGAGATGCTTCGTAAAGTTCCATGATCCATTGGATGTTAATTGTTTCATTTTTCTCAATATTTCAACATCATAATTGCGAAGGTCGATGCCGTAACAAACCTCATTCATAAATAGCGGTGTTTCTGCCATGCCCGGAATTCCTATCGAGTAGTAAAACTGAATTCATATTTTCCTTTTAGTTCCGGGCTGCCAAGTACAGTAAAGGGAAAATAAGTACCACGACCATGATTGAGATATATTCCTTCAAATAAACATGTAGAAGGGTAGAGGAGTATGGATTGTTGTGTATTCAGATTTGAGATGGACTGACTGGCAAAATATAGGCATGTCGTGGTTGTAATTAGCCACTTTGATGATTTTAAGTTTGCATTTTTACTTTATTGGTCAGCCATCCTTCACCATTTACCATCTGTGCAAACTCACCTACCGTCAACCAACCATGAGATATAGGTAGATGGGGAAACATGCCTATACCCGATTTGAATTCCATATTCCAATACAGGACCCATCAATGAAATATGCATTGGGATTGGGCCTGTCAAGTATGAGTAGCTCCTTATCATTTTCATGACAAGCATCCATCAATCGGAATAAAGCATTGATGTTGGTATAAAAGCGACAACCTACGTCTTGCAGATCATAAATCATCAGGTCAACATCGGCGAGATCTTCATGGGAAGGTTTGTTTTTTGCCATACAAAGATGACGGGTATGCCCTTAGCCATATCAATCTCATCGGCAACCTTGGCGCCGGCGCTTGCATTTCATGAAACCCATATTCAGGGCCAAACACTTGACTATATTGATGCCAACTTAAGGCTATCTACTAAATGGGTTTTACCGATGATGGACGTTTGGTTGTCGAGGATGGCTACTCTTTCCCTTTTAGGTATGGCACATATTTTTTCGGTTTGTTCGGCACCGGTTTTGATTTGTGAAGTTGCAATACCAGCCGGGTCGTTAAGTTGATTTTTGGCATTAAAGCAAAGGCTTAATACAACAAAAAGTAAAGAGGAGAATTTCATCGTTCTAATTTTAAATCAGTTCTAAGTATAAACTTTATCAAAGATACTTCTTAATTAGAAAAGGTTAAGGATGTATTGTAATATATACCGGTTCACCAACTTCATTCAACATGCAAATAGCGGATTCATTAGATAACCATTAGAAGGCTAAAGCTGATTCGATCACAGATAATTATAAAAGGAAGGCATAAAAATACAGTTCATACCTTCCCTCACTGCACACAGTTCTACTCAAAGATTTCATTTTCTTATAAAGATTCAGTATAATTAATGTTACCATAATCAGATAGGCAATTGCTCCAATGAAAACTCTGGTATTATTTACATTATAATATTCATTAAGAGTGAGTATCAAAAGATATGTGAATATAATAAAGGAAGCTATTGATGGTAAGAAGACTTTCATTTTAAAGGGTGTATTCCATTTTTACATTCAAAAGTAGTCAATTTCTTTTTAACTCTATATGAGATTGGGAAATCTAAAAAGAAATTTTATGAAAATGAAATTTTGGGATACACCCATTTAAAATTATTTTATAAAGTCTTAATCTGACCAACAACAAGCATAACTAATTTTGGTATCACATTTGTGTTACAACTTTGCGTTAGTACCACCGGTGAACCAATAGATTGAGAACATTCCAGTGGAACCTTTACCCCAGATGTACAATTCCTGTCAGATTTTTTTAACATCCTGACATTTACAATATATTTTTCTTCAAAATTATCATCAAATACTATTGGATTAAACTGATAGGGTATCCATGTTCTTATTTCAGTTAAATTATTACTATTGGATTTAATCAAATATTTATCTTCAAACAATTAACTTAGATATTCCAAATATATTTCCATCTCCAATTTTAAATTTAATAATTTTATTGTGATTGCTGACAGTCAATGCTGTTGCATCGATGGAACTGAAAATAATTTCATCTTCTAACTTAGGTTGTACTAAATACTGAATAAAATAAAATTCTTTTTTATCGGAATTGTAAAAAAGGGAATGTGTTTACCATTAAAATAAAGCATGACATTCCGGTTATTTTCATCCGAGTTAGTTTTAGTACAAGATGGTAATAAAAAAGATAACAAATTAATAAAATCATCGTCATAATTACTTTTTTCATTTTAATAAAAATTGCTCTCGGCACTGACCCAGCAGTGCCCACCGTGCTTGACCGATATGGTCTTGTGCATCTGATCAAGTGATGAATAAGAGCTTTGAATGACCATGAAAGATGTGACTCTAATTGTCTTCCAACTTCTGTCGTGTCTTTATATTGGCCATTAAGCAAAGTTTTTTTGGAGGTTTTAACAATGGAATTCAAAGTTACATTTATCCTATACTTTTATGTACAGAAAAAAATATCTCAAATCATTTAACTACAAATTCGGAGGATATAATATTTTTTTATATCCTCCGATTAGTCATAGATTTACTTTGTAGATTTCATTTTTATTGAAAGGTTTTGTATGATAATAGTTACAATAACTATATAGGCAATTACTCCGATAACAACTCTAATATTATTTTCATCATAATACTTACTAAAAGTGAGTATTAAAAGATATGTGAATATAATAAAGGAAGCTAAATAAGGTATCAAATTTTTCATTTTTTAATTATTTATTTGATTATCAATCGCAAGCTTGTGAACCCGCAGCATCAGTTGCAGCAAATGGTAAACCTGTACCCGTAAGTAACGTGGTGTGAGAGGCGCACCATGGGCATTAGTGCCCACGGCCGTCTACTCGATTAGCATCTGGTTGTTAATAAATTTTATGAGTCAAAATTCCAATTAAAGTAATTTTTAATTCCTACTTTTCGGATTCTACTAACAACTCCATTTATTAAAATTAGAATTCCAATAATTAATAATACTTTCATTGTGTTTATTGAAAAATTAGCAATTTTATCGCCAAGCATTATTAAATATAAGCCACTTGTAATTTTGCAATTATTTATATTTTAAAATAATTATGTTTAAAATTATGTAAAACATAGAGTACAAATACTATCACACTTACAACTATGAATATATTCGTGAAATATCCAAATCTTGAAAACAAAAGCAATATGAATGATATTAAAATAAATATATGATTCTTCTTCCTCATTTGTTAGTATTTACTTTTTAATCACCAGAAATCACAATCTGAAATGCCCCCAACGGCATCAGCAATCGCAACTGCCCCAATGGCACATCCAGGACCAGTTGTACAAGCTGCTACACCACCTGCGACCTGCCAAACTTTTACAAATAAAACCATCCACCCTTTTAGGATCGTTGATCCCAGGCTCTTGTTTCAATGGTATAGTTTGGATATCTGCTATACTATTATTTGAGTTTTCAATCATACTAGCTTTTATTGCGATTAAATCTCTGAATTTTACATCTGAATTTATCTTTGATAATATCATTTTTGTATTTAGGTTTAAAATATTTTGATTTTTTTAAATTGGTATTTGCTACAAATAAATCCACAGAAAATATACCTTTTTGTTCAATTTCAGTAAGATTCTTTTTTATTTGCCTTTTATTCTCAATAAATGCAAGCTTGAAATTGATTAACTCATTAGCAAATTCCTGTACTATTTGATCATCAAAAGCTATTTCACTTTCAACAGAATCTTTAGAACACCCCAAAAAAATAAACTTAAACAAAATACAATTAAAATATTTAACTTTTTTCATTTTAATAAAAAATTGCTCTCGGCACTGACCCGGCAGTGCCACCGTGCGACCGATATGGTCTTGCGCATCTGGATCCAAGTGATGAATAAGAGCTGAATGACCGTAGGCGATGTGACTCTGAGCGTCTTTGTCTTGATATTGTCCGCTTCTCCCGAGTCTGTACATTGGCCTGGCTGGTTTTCAGGTCGATCCATCCCTTTCGCAAATGCAAATCACCATAGGACATTCATCACATCTCTCAAAAAACCATATCTTTGCCATCGTACACGTCCAGTGCACCTGAGAGTCTGCGGCTCCTGCGAGGTTTTATCCCGTTTTACGGGGGCATTGATAGGACTCTCTTTTTGTATCCGTACATATACAAAAAGATCAGAGCCCGAGCTTCGTCTGAAAATTTTCAGAATTGCCTATTTTATTTTCTATTTCAGTATTTTCCGACACTGAAATGCTTTTAATCCTACTTTGATGTTTTTTTTCTTCCTACCGTTGTAAGCAGAAAATATTTTTCAAATCCGTCAGAAAACTGACAGAACTTTTTCCAAAATATTTTACAACGGGTGTTTTTTACTCATATATCAGCCGGTACAGACTAATAATGTGAGCAATATATATCGTTTTTTTTAATTCCAAAATATTTTTTTAAAATTATTTTTTTGCTAAAATACCAAAGCCAGCTTATTGAAAGCTGGCTTTGGTGTAAGATTTTCATTTATCAGGAAGTCCGAAGCTTTCCCAACACTTTGACTTTAAGGCGAAATTGACAATTCTATGAAGCTATTTTATACAGAGATATTAAAAAGGACTATAAAAAATTAAATTCTATATTTTGATATAGCAATAATTTGACTAATATATAAATCTAACTTTAAACTCAAAATCATCTTCTATACAACTGCCATTCAGAATTTTTTAATTGAAACTTATTTTGATACCAATCACTTTGATATATTTCAGTGTTTAAATATGATCCTTTAAGTTTCACATGATCCATGAAATTAGTTTCTTTGTCATCCATTAATAACTTTATTTTTGTATCACAGGTAATTGATCCAGAAGCAATAACATGTACTCTATAACATGATTTTGGAGGTAATAATTCAGGAGATAATAAAATACTTTTATTCATTTTGAATTTATAAACTTCCTTGTCATTGCATGATACATTCATTAGAAAAAAAATAATAAAAAGACTAATTGGAAATTTTGATTTCGGATTCATAAACTTCAATTTTACAATTTATTTTATTTTATTTTATGAAAGCTTTACAATTTATATATAGAAAGCAGTATTGTTGTTATTGCATATTACTTAAAGATTTAAAAAGTAATAGGTAATTTATAAGATTTTCATTTAAATTAGTCACAATTTATATAATCTCTTAACAGGTCATTTTCCAGATCCAACAACACATAAACTTCAATACTTTCTTGTAATAATTAATGGGGCATTTCAAAACAGGCCCATTCTGCCCAAATGTAATGATTGCTTGTTTATTGTTACATTTCGTAATAAGCTTTTCAGAAAAATCATAACTTTTTAGTTGGGCCAAATTCTCTAGATAAATTTTCGCCGTTAAATGATGTTTTATACTCCTTCTTAAACTTCTGGTTTTAAAAAATAAGTCCCTATGGAAATTCATTCTTCTAGTGTTAATGAAATATTCCATTTGTGCAAATAGTACAATACTCTTTAGAAATTGAACAATGACTTGACGATCAGAAGCAATATTAAGATCTAATCTGGAGATATTTTCTATGTAATGATATTTTACAGCATATTTAGTATCAAATTCAATGTTAAATGCACTAAGATAGACTGAGTCAAGTCTAATATTATCTTCAAATAAAAAGTTTTATAAAGGTTTACCACCCTGTCATCTGGGATATCAATTTTTGACCCAAAATAATAGTATTGACTGAAGTCAAGATGAATAATAAGTTTAATAAATTTATTTTTTTCATATTTTAGCATTCGGGGTCTAAAATTTTTTGAAATAATCTGAGAGTTCTTGGGGTAACTCCTATGCTTATAAGAGAGTACATTTGAATAATATCCATAGATATTATAGATCTCTTTTCAAATCCGCTACCATAACTAGTTCCAGCAGATTATAAGTCGCATGACCCCTGATTGTCGCCAAGGGGCGACAGCGATACCATTTTTGGGGTGATTCATATGAAAAAATCTTTTCCTTTATTAGCATAGTTGCCGATATTTTGAATTAAACGATGGATACTTTTTGACCAAGGTATAATATGATGTGCTTCCAGTGTTGGATCAGTGAGGTGGATAGCCCTACGAAGTTGCGACCTGTCTCCAAAGATAATCAGGCCACTAATTGACTTTTCGACTATTAAATTTTATAGTTCTTCCTGTTCTGCCCCTTTACGGCATAACCAATATATTTAGTTGCCATCAGCGTCAAGTAGAAACGATGGAGCGCTGAATAGCTACTCCACCGTCTTAAACATTGTTAGCGTCAGGGTATAATTATTTTGCATTTTTGAATTGAACTTGTATTCAAAAACGACTAAGATACTAACAAAAAATGCTAAATGGTAATTTAGATAGTAGAATTTCAAAATTTTCATCATGTATACTTAGTTTAAAATATAATGAAACAAATAAAATTATTGTAGTGTAAAGTACAATTTTAGCAATAATTACAATTGATTTTTGATAATTTTCCATTTGTTTTATATGAAGTAGCCAAAACTTACTTCTAAATATTATGTTGACTGTCTTTTCAACCCTTAATAGCTGGACACAAATTTAACTAAAAAGTTTATAAATTTGTGAATATGGGAACACACAGGAAAACATGGAGTAAATCCGAAAAGTTAGCGGTCATTTCCAAGGCCAAGGCAGAAGGTGTATTAGAAGCATCTCGGCACCATGAAGTATCCACCACAAGTATATGCAAGTGGCTGGATAAGGTAGAAAGTATTGGAGAGTCATCACTTGAAGGCTTACATGCCCCAGAGCTGAGACGGGAGAACAAGAAACTCATCGCTGAGAATAAACAGCTCAAGGAGATGAATGCGGATAAAGAATTGAAAATAATGCTGATGGAGCGTCTATTAAAAAAAAAAAAAAAAGTAACTTACCATGGAAGAGAAGATCAGTTGGCACGAGAATTTATAGAAGGAGGACATCCGCAGGATACCGTATTAAGGCAATTTGATGATACCAAGGAGTACCTATTATTACAAACCGCCACAAGGCATTAAGTCTAAAGGCAGGCCAGTAGTAGTCATGCGATGAAGAAAGATCAGACTTGGGCGACCAATGAAGAAGTAATATCTGACATCAAGGAAATACTGAGTGAAGAATTTGTGGACTACGGTTATTTGAAGACGACACATGCCCTCAGACAACAGTGTGGGTATATTATAAGTCCAAAGAAAGTATATCGGCTGATGGAAGAGAACAAATTACTTAATCACCCCACAAAGCCTAAATTAAGTAAGCGGCTGTGGGTCAAAGAGTTAGTTCCAAAACCATTAGCACACTTTTAGTTATCTTGAGTTTGACATCAAATACATATATATCAAAGGGAAGCGCAAGAATGCCCTGCTGATCACCGTCATAGATGTATATTCCAGATGGGTATTGGGTCAACATATCGCCTGGCAAGTAAACAAAGGTGACGTAGTCAAATTATTTGATAAGATATTTGGAGCATATTCTATGGCTGAGAATATTTATGTACGTAACGATAATGGGTCACAAATGGTGGCTCAAAAGTGCCAGAGTTATTTTAAGAGCAAGAAGGTCATACAAGAGTTTACTAAGCCAGCAACGCCGGAACAAAATGCACATATAGAGTCATACCACAGCATCATAGAAAGGGTAATTTGTCAAAAATATGAGTTTGACAATCTATTAGAAGCGGCAGATACGTTTACAAGATTTGTTAAATTTTATAACTTCAGGCGCATACATTCAGGAATTGGGTATCTTAGCCCATACAATTATTTGTTGCAAAAAGGTACCGAGATAAAAGTGGATGTATCATTATTGGATGCCAACAACCTATCTAAACAAAAAGTAGCATGATAAGAGGTCAAAGCACTAAAGAGAACCAGATCAAAAAACGAATGTGTTTTCCACAATTCAATGGTTCTAAATTTTCCCTTTCAGGAAATTTAGGAATGTTGAATTTGTTGAAAACGGATGTCAAAGAGCAATTTATTATTAATTATTTCATTAACAAGTTGTCCAATATTTAGGGGGTTGGTACAACTGAAGATTTTAATTTAATGTCTACTACTGAAAATAAAATATCAACTGGGTAGTATTTTCTTCGGAAACGGTATCTTACTTAAAACAGAATCTATTAGTAAAACTGATAATACAAAGATACATCCGAAGTCTATGAAATTCGAAAAAGAAAATTGTAGTTGCAGGCAGGAACTCGAAAAACTAAATTTTGATTTCAACTTGCTGGATGCAAAAGCATTGGTTGATTTACATTCCGGTCATAGAAGGCAAGGACTATACAATAATTGAGGAGGATTTCCCGTAATCTGATACAAGTCCAGCTTTATGACAAACATGGATAATAAAACGACGGAAGAAATTTTCTTGGCTCATACACCCTCATAGACCCATGGCCACCTGGTGCCAGCCATGCATCTATGCCATGCCTGCATTGGGAGATATCTACGATAAATACCGGTATGATGGTCTCAAAGTGGTATCCATCTCACCTTGGATGGAGAGCCCGCCACAGAAAAAATGGAAGAAAACGATAGAAAGGGAACATATATACTGGGACAACTACATCATGCCGCAAGGATTTGACTCAGACCTGTGTCGCCAGCTGGATGTCAAGCCATACCACGCTACATCCTACTCGACCCTGGAGGGTCGCATCATGCTCGAGAATGCACCTGGTCCATCCGACCCTAATCTGACAGAGATAATGGATAGATTGCTGAAGGGGAAGAAATAATAGCAGGTGTAAATAATCTCCAATTTTTTTGAAAATATTTTTCAGCGTCCGATTTTTTCGGACACTCGCCACCTATATTTGTAAAAGATTTGCAAGTCCAGGGACAGATACCTTAAACCCTGCTGTATCGGTTGACCGGTATGGCTACAAAAGAGCGAGGTAAATTTTTAATTTATCGTATAAAATTTTAAAATTATGCTAAGTTTGAAAGATTTTAAGGAGTATGAGGTTAAGAAAGATACTTTAAATAAAATTTCTGGTGGTATACAATGTTCTGCTATAGATGAAGTGCTAGATGCACTCGATGGGCAACCTCAGAAATCAGCTGTCATAGAGATGCTTTGGGGAGGAGGTATTCAATGTCAATGGGGAAATAATACTTGTACAGTCGGCTATTATTATAACGCAAATGGTGAAGCCCGAAACTATGCTGTCTGCTAGACAATATTTGTAAAAAGAGGATTGTTTAAAGTTCGACTCTTGCTTCATAATACTATTGTAGTATGAGTCGAACTTTGTATTTATGCAATTTTGGATTTCATTATTATAGTCAAAAGAAATTATATTGCGAAAAACATTAATATTATTATGTTCATAATCAAACGATTAAAATCTAAAATTTTTGCAATTTAATTTTGTACATTTAAAATACAACCCAATTTTCTATCGATAATTTATAAAACTTAGATGCCACAATTATGATAAAGTTATCAATAATAATAATTGTATTTTTTTATTACATGATGGCAAATGTATGTCAAGTCTTTCTGATACTTCATTTACAGGTGTAATCACAATATCATATTCAAAACTTCATACAGAAAAAGGTCTTGGAGTGGTTTAATAAAACAGAAGAAGTTAAGTCAACACTGCGTCATAGATTTTCCAACCAGAGTAAATGGAAAGAAGACTATGAATTTGGGTTGGTGCGGGAAATAAAGTACTATATAAATGGAGATACTTTGATCATGTTTTCAATAAATGTGATAGGGGATACTTTAACATCGCGTGTTCAAATAAAAAAGGACTCTTATGTAAAAAGTAAAGGCAAAGAAAACTTTACCAAAATGAATATACCACATTTAATAGAGCATATAAAAAGCTGGAAGAGCTTAAAACGCCACATAAATAATCATCATGTAAAGAGTTATATTGGAAGCTATCAAAATGCAATTAATACTATTTCTGTAGATTATACTCACAAGTATAATCATCAATCATTATTGCCATTTGATTTTAAGGATGTCTTTTATGAAGGAGGTATTATTATTTATAAAAATGAAATCTATGATCTGCAAGGGTTAAATCGTACTTACGAAACTATAGACATTAACCCAATGTCCATTAATTGTCAGGACATCATGGATAAATTGTCCTTTACCCCAAATGAGTACGAAAAGCCACTTACGGTCAACAGGATTTTTTATGCATCAGATAACGTAATTCTTCACTCTGATTTACGCCCAAAAGCAAACGTTTATATTTATACTAGTGAGGTAGATTCGATGGCTTTGGAAGATCTGCCCGGGGATTACAAATATATCGCTTTTGTACATAATAGTTACAATAAGATAAAGCTCATGGATGACTTCAAAGATCTGAATACAACTTATCGAGATAAAAATATCAGATGTTATATTGTAGAGATAAATGAAAATATTTCAAATAAATATAATGTGCCACCGATAGACGCACACATTGACCGGAATGAAGTCATATTTTTTTAAGCAAGGTATTATACATCCGCTTTTTGCAAAGATTGATTTTATAGTGTATCCTATCTATTTTTTATTTGATAAAGGTGGTAAAATCGTCTTAGTGGAAGCACCTCCTCCTTCTGATCCCAATTTGTGTACTGTCCTGGACCCGATTGGAGTAATGCTGTCAGAAACCATTTGATTACCATCTGACAGATAATGGATAGATTGCTGAAGGGGAAGAAATAATAGCAGGTGTAAATAATCTCCAAATTATTGAAAATATTTTTCAGCGTCCGATTTTTTCGGACACTCGCCACCTATATTTGTAAAAGATTTGCAAGTCCAGGGATATATACTTCAAACCCTGCTGTATCGGGTTACCGGTATGGCGATAAAAGAGAGAGGTGATACAAAAGAAAACAATTTAAATTTTAAAATTATGTTAAGTTTGAAAGATTTTAAGGAGTATGAGATCAAAGGACATGATAGTCTTGTTAAAATAAGTGGAGGAATTGAGTGTGATGCTGTTTGGGGTGTTATGGAGCACCTTTCCATGTATAATAAAGCACAATTTGATCAGGTAGTCTATCAATTGCGAAATGGTGGAATCCAATGTACCCAAGATGGTGGTTGGTATAATATGACAGATCAATAAAAAAATTTAGTAATATAGGAAAAATTAATGTTAAAATTGTTAATTTTTCCTATTTATTATTTGTTTAAAGACTATGTGAACTTAGGTTCTTCATTCATAAAAATGAATAATTTTGATAAAAGCGTTCATTATATTTATTATTTTTAATAATGTAGTTTTTTGCCAAAATTTATTTTCGGGTAAAATTCTTATTAAAACAGATGAGAAGTATACCGAAAGAGGTTATGAAGGTTTTTTATTTATTAATCAAAAATTTAAAAACTTATCATCTATTGAAGAATACAATACTTTTCTTGATAGAAATGAAAGCTATATAATTTGTAACGATACTTTGATACATTTTTTAATAAACTCAATTGGGGATACAGTTTCGACAAATATCCAAATAAATAAAAACCTGTTTATACGATCAAAAAAGAATAAAAACTTTATAAATGTTAAAATAAAATCATCTTTAAATGAAGTCAAAGAATTTTTACCTAGTAAGAATTATCAAGAAATTCTTGGGATAAAAACAAGACAATTTGTAGGAATTACACCTAAAAAGAGTACAGAGTTTAAACTTTATATTAATACTGAACTAAAATATATGTTTCCAAAACAGTCTTGGTTATCTTTTGAAGATATCTTTAATTCTAATGGTATGATATTAAAATCTGAACAAAGTTACAGACCTTGGAATCATAATTCAACATCTTTAGTAAATCTATCACTCTTTTAGAACGCAGTTGTAAATCTAAGCTTGAAGAGCTTTCATTTTTCAAACTAAAAGATGATGAAGATATCATTACATTAGATAAATTACTGGTTAAAAACGGAAAAGACACCACCATCATCGAAGAAGTGGATCGAAAGTTATTACCTATTCTAGCAAGAGGACTTGATGGCACGGAAGTAAATTTAGAAAATCTAAAAGGTCACTACACAATCGTGGACCTCTGGGCTACCTGGTGTCAGCCATGCATCTATGCCATGCCTGCACTAGGTGATATCTACGATAAATACCGCTATCATGGCCTCAAAGTGGTATCCATCTCCCTCGATGGAGAGCCTGCTTCAGAAAAATGGAAAAAGATGATCGACAAAGAAAATATATACTGGGACAATTACATCATGCACGAAGGATTTGACTCAGAGTTGTGCAAACAGCTCAATGTCAAAGCCATACCACACTACATCCTGCTCGACCCCGAAGGCCGCATCATGCTCGAGAATGCACCTGGCCCTTCAGACCCCAATCTGACAGCTGTACTGGATCGCTTGCTGATGGGTAAAAAGTGAAAAGCAATACTATGCTGCTACAAATATTTCACTATTTGCATCTTCGTCTAGATATCAAATACCTCACCGCCGGATCTACGCTGACAGAGATTGCTATATCTCTCAAGTATCACAATGTGGCCACTATGGTGATATCTGTACCCGATATATCGACTACATCACTATTATTCCCAGCGATAGTGCAGTCTAAGGATCAACATTTTTATATGCTGGAAGCCAAAGATGACACTCAACTATTTCTTTTCGATATACAGAAGAATAAAAAATAAAACTCACTACGGAGGACTATAAAAAATCCTTCAGACCCGAGATACTACTTCTCGAAAGGACAGAATCGATTTCAATAAATAAAAAAGGTTACTTGAGTTATATTTTTGCGGCCCAAAGTGCGAAATATAAGTACTATATATTTTCTATTTGTTTGGCTATATCTTTCCTGTTATTATTATCTGTGCCCAATTTGACTTGGATGATGAGCGGATTGCTGTTGCTGAGCATCGCAGGGATATGTCTGGCTGTTGGGTATTTTATGCAGGAGAAAGGGTTTGGCAATATCGCTTTTGACATGGTGTGCGCCGCGGATAGTGGCCAAAGTGCTTGCACTGAGAAGCCATCGGTATCCATCGTGGGATTTACTTTTGCAGAGCTTGGGACAGCCTATTTCCTATACAGCATATTTGCTCTGGTATGTGTTGAGTTGGGTTTTGATGAGTTGTCCATATCTGTTGTTTATTTTATTTCGGTCATATGTAGCCTTGTTATGGTCCTTGTCTCGATATACCAACAATGGTTCAAAACAAATCCGTCTGTCGGCTGTGTATGTGTATCAATATCATCCTGATCCTTCAAGCCATACTATATTTACTCAATTCAAAATGTTAGACACTGACATTTCAAATAATATCATTCTGCTGTCGATAGGTTTTATTTCATTAGGTTTTGTTGCTTTGGTTTCTTCTCATCTGGGTCTTGTACATCTCCAAAAGCAATCTACGATCAGAGAAAATCAGATATGGCCACACAAAGTAGTCATAGAGCGTTTTTAACCAGTAGCCTCTTAATAATATCCGAAACAACAGATGGAGTCAGATTGGGCAATCAGGCAGGAAGGGTGCAATTTATACTCATCATACATCTATCATGTCGTCATTGTTTGGACGCTTTCCGACAGTTGTGCCAATTATTGATGATGAACCCTGACACTGGTTTGACCATCTACGTCAGATATGAGGACTCAAAGGTGCATAGACAAAGTATGGCGTCATTGATACATATGTTAAGTTTGAAAGATTTTAAGGAGTATGAGATCAAAGGACATGATAGTCTTGTTAAAATAAGTGGAGGAATTTCTTGTACTGGTATTGATGGTGTGTTAAATCATCTTGATCAAGCTGATCCTGACCAATTTGACGCAGTTGTAAATCAACTTTCTACTATTGGAGTACAATGCATTTGGGGAAATGCGACTTGCACCGGATATTTAACTTTTCGAAACTGCATACTATGTCACTGTACAATGTTAGATTTTTCATTTTAGGATTGATGTAATATAAGTGATTAAGACATAAATATTAATATTGGATCGTTTGGCAGTATTATTGCTACTTTCTGGCAAAATACTGCCAAAATTATTTTTTAGCCTTAATACATAATTGAGATACCCTATTCAAAATTTATATTTGAGAATTATAAACTATGTAATGAAAATAAAACAAATATTTACAGGAATCTTAAGCATTATTTTTTTACTATATTACCAATATAGTAGTTCGATGCCATTAGATTCTTGTTTTATTGGGAAAATCACGGTTCAAGTTATAAAACAAGAAAATGACATTGGCTTTGAATTTTATACCAAAAACGAAAAATTAGTGATTTAGAAATCAAATAATTGATGAAGATAAATTGATTTCTGATTATAAACTTCAACTTACTGAAACGAAAGAATATTTCATAAAAGGAGATACCCTAATAGTCATTAGAACTAATTTGAAAGGTGATACTCTTTCAGTTTATGCTCAAATCAAAAATCAATCCTATTTTAGAGATGAGAACCAAATTTCATTTACAAAAATGAATATTGCTCATGGAATAGAACTTGTAAAAGAATGGGTTGCTAGAAGCTATACAGACCTAACTAAAACAAACTGAAAGCATATATAGGAAATCAAAATCAAAGTAAATTCAGAGTCGTCATTGACCCTAAATCAAACTATATTTACCAATCAAAACTACCATATAATTTTGCTGAAATATTTTTTAAAGGTTCTTTTATATTAGAAAAAGATTTTGAATATTCTCTACATGGCAAATATGACAAATCTAAAATAAAAGAAATAGTACCATTGCCAATAAATTGTCTGGAGATCATGCAAAATTATCTTTTTTCTCCTGATGAAAATGAAAAACCAATGACAGTTAATAGAATATTTTACGAATTTGATACAGTGATTATGGGTCCAATTTGCGCCCCAAACCGTACGTAAATTTTTATACGAGAAGCAAAGACTCCATTTCAATGCAAAATATGCCGGAGATTATAAATATGTAGCTTTTGTACATGGAAAGTACAATAAGAAGAAACTCAGAGAAGACTTCAAGATCTGAGTATCACCTATCAGAGTAAAAATATAAGGTTTTATATAATAGAAATGAATGAAAATATTACTAATGACCATAAATTACCACTCAAAGGTGTAAATATGGATGATAGTACATTTTACTATAAAAGAGGGAGAGAAGATCAACTATTCAAAGAGTCGGGATTTTTTGATGACCCCATTTATTTCTTATTTGACAAAGAAGGTAAAATTGTTCTGGTACAAGCTCCACCTCCTGCTGATCCCAATCTATGTTCTGTACTGGACCGATTAGAGTAATGCTGTCAGAAACCATTAGATCCACATCTGACAGAGATACTGGATCGACGGTTGAAAGGGCAGAAGTAATAATGCAGCCGTTGGTATTTCGAATTTTCCATTATCTGAGCTTGGTTTTTGATGATAACTATATATTTGGGAAAGATTTCCAATACGATATACCTATCAGGAATTAGCTCAAAACATAAAGGTAACACATAGTATAATTTCTACCTGGAAGAAAGAATTTTTAAGCAATGCGGCGTTTGTATTCGAAAAGGAAAACCAAAAAAATAGAATCAGTACACACAGATCGTGATGAATTGGTTAAAACTATCGGTGAACAAAAGGAGGACATTGACTTTATCAAAAAATTAAAGAAACTGGGATGAACATGATGCCCTCATTCATCTCTATCTCAATTACACCGCAACACCATGATGCCGGATTGCTTCTTGTGGCTCATCAGATAAGCACTAAGATTTTGCTGACTAATGACGACTTTACCCTCGGTTTCTGATGCATGAAGTAAATAAAGAGCATCATTCTTTTTATAAGCGAATCCCGTGTGGACAATATCAAGTCCTGCTATATCCGTAGTAATAGCTATGATATCCCCGCTTTTTATTTTTTGTTCTACGCTGCTTATCTGATCTTTAGGTATGTAGCACCAATTTTGAGCATTAATTCTTATTTCAGATTCCAGCACTTTGCTTAATGATGTTGAATCTGATAATTTCGGATACAACGTAATGTGGGATGACATAAAGGTTATCTTCTTATTATATTTCACATCTGACAGTTGTGAAGTTATATCTGTTAGAATTCCATTTTCAGTATTTTGAAGGATCCATTCAGTAAAATAATGGATTCTGGATCCATAACCATCTATCTCTCTATCCCTGTATCTCAGGTTTTGAAGTATTTGTTCAAAAGTTTGATTTTTATTTTTTCCGGAATTTTGAAAAAGATATTCGGCCAATACGTACTCGACAAATGTAACACAATCAAATTTATCTGAAAAATATCTAAGTTTTTCAGGACCAATTCCTTCAAGGGTACCTGCCTCATATCTGACACCTAGGTATCGGCTAGCAATATGTATTATACCGTTATCATTATATAGCTTTTCTGGAGTTGTACTCTTCTGAGCGTTTCCCGAACTTTGAATAAAAAACAAAAATATAAGTAAATAAGTATGCGAAATCTCTATACTGTTCGCAAAAATATCTTTCTTTGGCAGGAATTTATTCAAATTTATTAACATAACCTTTCACCAATACTTATATACCATGAAATACGTACTTTCCTTATGTATCTTATTGCAGGTTTTCGCAGCCACCGGACAGAAGAAAAAACAAACAAAGATATTAAATCCTCAGGAAAAACTTGAAAACACTATCGCAGAACTGGCCAAAATCAACGAAAATCAGGTTATAAACTGGAGACGCCATCTGCATCAATACCCGGAGCTGTCCAACAGAGAAGTAAAAACTATGGCATATATTGCTGAAAACCTGAAAGATCTGGATGTCACGATTGAAACTGGCATGGCCTATACCGGAGTTGTCGCTGTACTAAATACAGGAAAGCCAGGTCCTGTCATTGGTCTGAGAGCGGACATGGATGGACTCCCCGTTCGAGAAAGAGTAAATCTACCTTTTGCATCAAAGGAAGAAACTGAATACCTGGGTCAGAAAGTGGGTATTATGCACGCTTGTGGCCACGACAGTCACGTTGCGATTCTTATGGGAACAGCAAAAATCCTGAGCGCAATGAAAAATGACCTGAAAGGAAAAATTGTTTTTGTGTTTCAACCAGCTGAAGAAGGTGCCCCGACAGGAGAGGAAGGAGGGGCAGCATTAATGATAAAGCAGGGACTCATAGATAAATACGGTATTGAAGTAATGTATGGATTACACATTTCCAGTGTGACAGATGTGGGTACCATCACTTACAAACCTATGGGACTTATGGCTGCGGCTGATCAGTTTTCTATAAAAATTAAAGGGAAACAAGTACATGGTTCAAAACCATGGAGCGGGGTGGATCCTATTGTGGCCGCAGCTCAGGTTATCATGGGGTTGCAAACTATCATTAGCAGGCAGACAGACCTGACAAACGAAGCCGCTGTCATCACCGTAGGTAAAATATCAGGTGGAGTAAGAAATAATATTATCCCCGAAGAAGTGGAAATGATAGGAACCATCAGAACTCTCGACACCAGTATGCAAAAAATAATACATGAAAAAATCAAATGGACAGCAGAAAAAATAGCCGAAAGTTCCGGAGCAACTGCCGAAGTAAAAATTCAAATCGGATATCCGGTGACATACAATAATCCTCAATTGACCTCAAAGATGCTCCCTTCACTCGAGAAAGCAGCAGGAGAGGACAATGTAAGGGTGATAAAAGCAAGTACCGGAGCAGAAGACTTTTCGTTTTATGCTCAGAAAGTTCCTGGACTGTTTTTCTTTCTGGGTGGAAAACCAAAAAATATAGATACAATTGATGCATCACAGCATCATACACCCGACTTTTACATTGACGAAAGTGGATTCATTGTCGGAATGAAAGCATTGGCTCAACTTGTTATTGATACCAAATAGTTTTTTAAACATAATTTATTTTTTTCAATAATGAACAGAATCATCGGTAAGTACAAGGGTAGTGAACCCGGACCACTATTGGTGATTACGGCAGCTATGCATGGCAATGAACCGGCAGGCGTAAAAGCCCTGGACTTATTGTTCAAAATGTTAGAAGTAGAACCTATTACCAATCCTGACTTTAAATATAATGGAGAGATCATCGGCCTGATAGGTAATGTAAAGGCTTACACAGAAAAAAAAAGATTTGTTCAAAAAGACATCAACAGATGCTGGCATCGCGATTATGTAAACAAGCTTTTGCAGAAGGATAAATCAATTCTTCAAAATGAAGATTTTGAAATCAGAGATATACTCGATTCAGTATCTGATGAAATAAATAGGACAAATCCCGACAAACTTTACTTGTTGGACCTGCATACTACGTCTTCTGACGGTGGTATTTTTTGTATAGCTACCCGGGATTCGGAAAGTATTGATATAGCCCACAAAATACATGCCCCCGTCATTGTAGGATTGCTGGATGGCATCTCAGGTACAACTTTACATTATTTCAATAGAGAAAACAAAGGGATTGAAACGACGGCAATCGCTTTTGAAGGTGGCCATCATGATGATCCTCTTGCCGTCAACAGATGTATAGCCGCTACAATTAACTTTATGCGGGCAGTAGGGGTGATCAACGGTGATGATGTCGAAAATCGGCATGATTATATTCTAAAGGAATATTCAAAAAATCTTCCTGATGTCGTAAATGTTAAATACCGATACCATGTAGAAGATAATAGTAGATGGCAAATGAAACCGGGATACAGAAATTTCCAAAAGATATCTGCCGGTGAGATTCTTGCTAAATACAATGGAGAAAATGTAATGGCCGTGTCTGACGGACTTCTCTTAATGCCACTTTATCAGTCTCAGGGCCACGATGGTTTTTTTATTGTGGAAGAAGTCAAATCAGATTTGTAAAATCGGGATTCTTATCCTCTTCTCCTTTCGAGTAATACCATCATCATGAGGCTAAGTATAATGCGCTCCTCTGCTTCGGGGCTAACTTCCTCAATTTGCCTTAATAAAAACTTTTTACCCCAGAAGGATGGCTCTTTACTGAAAACAGCAACTTCCAAGCCATTTTCATCAGTGATGTTATATTTTGGATTAAGTACATATCCTGTCAAAAAACCAAGTATTGGTATTTCAGAAATCAGGGCATCCATTACTTTTACGAATGAGTTATTTTCCTCAATTTTAAAATCATTTATATCTTCTTTATTAAATATTTCATATGTGGCCTTCCACAATGATTTGGCACCTTTTCGGCGTACTTTTCCGGATTCCATTCCATTAATGTTGTAAAATGTATAGGCAGCAGACCAATCCAGCCACCGATCAGCTTTTATCCGGAAAGATTCCTTTTGCTGGCTATCATTTTCGAAAACCGTTATATCTTCTTTGAGTTTAAATAGCTTTTGTTTGACGAAGGCGATTTCTCTGCCGTCTCCATCCCGCACATAAAACTGAGGCGCAAATGCCATCACCTTAAATTCAAACTCTATCGGATATACCATCATTAAGATATTTTAGAAAATAAAAAAATTGGAATATCAAATATAAATTAACTTTTACATAACAAAAACTAACTTTTCAAAAAAGAAGAAAAAATATTTACACCCCCATTTTGGGTAATTTTTTAAACTTTGATATTATGGAAAAAAACAGTTTAAGAAAACAGACCATATAAAAGGTGTTGATCCTTAAAACACAAAAAACATCATTTTTCTTCTATAGATAAAATACCCTTGTTTTATAGCAAAATATGTGGGTACTATTCATATTATCTATTTTCCTTATGGTATCATTTTTGGCTTACAGAGATCAGACGAAACGATATAAAGATATCGATAAAATAAAACTTAATAACCAAGTCCAAACTCAAATTTTATGTTTTACAAAAAAGACGAGATTCTGTTCAGGGACTCAAGGTTTCTTTTGCTTTTATACTTCTTAGCTTATTAATCATTTTTATGGCTATCAGTTATAAAGGTACATAGGCATTACTATGTTTAACTGAACATGAAAAGCCCGGGCAAAGTGTCCGGGTTTTTTTTTTGCCCGTTGGTTAAAAAAAGTTAAGTGAGCACAATATACCCACCACATTAGACGTACTTTTGTTTTAGAGTCAAATAAAACTATTCATGATTATTACAAAGACATTTTTTAGCTCATTAATTTTCATCATTTCTTTGTCACTGATTGGATCTAATAATCCATTTCCATCAGTAAATATCAAAACACTGGATGGCAAGCCCGTCAACACATCAGATTATACTTCCAAAGGCAAAATCACGATAGTGAGCTTTTGGGCGACATGGTGTACTCCATGCAAAAGGGAATTGGATGCAGTCAATGATTTGTATAGTGAGTGGGTAGAAAAATATGACATCCAGTTGCTTGCCATCACTATTGATGATGCCAGGGGTTTAGCCAAAGTACCCGCTATGGTCCAAACAAAAGGATGGGAATTTACTGTTCTTGCAGACTCGAAACAGGAACTACAGCAATCACTGAATTTTCAGACTATACCCCAAACTTTCCTTTTGAATCAAAAAGGTGAAATTGTGTATGCGCATAATGGTTATAATCCAGGTGATGAGTTGGAACTGGAGAAAAAAATATCTGAACTTAGTTTTGCCAATAAATAAATTTCTTGTTTCCCGGCAATACTTTCCATAACCATCCAAATGGTCTGATCAGGATTATATTGGATCATTGTCGATTAATACTAAATTTTAAGTGTTTTGTACTTTTGCGTAATGCAATATATAAAACTATTTTTTAAGAAAAATACAGTAATTGTAATATCATGGGCGTTGACATTTTACTTTGACGCCTGGTCTCAGGTTGATACCACCGGCCAGATAGAAGAAAATCGAATACCGGATGAAATACATCTCAGCTGGTGTTAACATCAATAACATAACGGATAAAATATATCGTGAAACAAACTTGGTGCCCTTGCCGAGTACCTGATTAAAATTCACTTTGAGATACCAATGGAAGAAGTAGTATTATCTGGTCTTTTTGGCTTTTTTAACACCATATCTTTTATTTGGTGATGTAGTTAGTTCACCCACAATCTGTTTGAGATCCATAGTTTTGGATAAAGTCAAATCTTTGACTTCTTTGTACCCATCTTTACTGAGCTCGAGTACTTTAACAGATTTTCCAATATAATCTTCTATGGCAGCAAGCTGTGGCTTTTCCTGCTCATCACAGAAGGAATATGCCATACCCTTCCTGCGGCCACGTCCTGTTCGCCCTACTCTGTGTACATAATTTTCAGGATGTTCAGGAAGGTCATAATTTACTACAAAATCAACATCAGGTATATCTATACCACGGGCACTTACATCTGTTGCGATCAGCATTTGTATTTTTCCTTGTTTAAAAGTACTCATCACTTCCAGTCTATCCTGCTGTTCTTTTCCTCCATGCATAAAGACAGATTCTATTCCTACCCTTTGCATAGCTGCATGGACCCTTTCACAACGTACTTTTGTCCGAACAAAAACCAGAATTTTACTTTCTGGGTTATCCTTAACCATTCTCTCCAGAAAATACCTTTTGTCATCCATCTCTACATAAACCACCGAATGGTCAACGTTTTTTGATACCGGATCTTTTGGGGATACCTGAATTCGGATGGGGTTTTTAACTAATGAATATGCCAGATCTTTGATTTCATCATCTATAGTTGCAGAAAAAAAGAGTGTTTGTCTTTTTTTTGGTAGAAAGCGGATCAAATCTCTGATATCTTTGATAAAGCCTTTGTCAAGCATATGATCAGCTTCATCTAGCACCAGAATCTCAACCCTGTTGAGCCTGATAAAGCCCTGACTTACCAAGTCAAACATTCGGCCAGGCGTAGTGATAAGAATGTCTATTCCCTTTTCCAGATTAGCAATTTGAGGTCCTTGTTCGACCCCTCCAAAGACCGAAAAAACATTCACACGTGTATTTTGTCCCAGAGATTGAAATACTTCATGAATCTGGATAGCTAACTCTCTCGTAGGTACCATAACGACACACTTGATGCCATCCTCACGTTTTGTATGGATCTTACTGTGCAGAATGTGGAGAACAGGTATAGCGAATGCGGCGGTTTTGCCTGTACCTGTCTGAGCTATTGCGAGGAGGTCCTCCCCTCTCAGGATATTGGGGATACATTTATACTGTATATCCGTCGGCTTTTTAAACTCCAGCTTTTCCAGGTTTCTCTTTATCTCATCTACAAAATGGTACTGCGAAAAACGCATATATGGTAAATTATTTCCGCAAAGGTACTGTAAAATCCATGAACATTGGCATATAATTACCCGCCAACCAATATCATGATGGGTTATGATATTGGTCATTGGAAGACGGCTTAAAATTCTTATATTTTTGTATTGATAAAAATGATTATTCACTTTTAAAAATCATGTAGTCATGTCACAAATAGTTAAAAAACCATCATTGTTCCCTACCTTTCCTACTTTTTTTGATGACTTTTTTACAAAAGACTTTTTCGACTGGAATGATAAAAATTTTGCAAAAGTGGGTTCTACTCACCATCTGTCAACCCTCAAAGAAACAGACAAAGAGTATCATATAGAGCTTGCGGCGCCTGGTATGAAGAAGGATGATTTTAAAGTAGAATTGCTCAATGGTATCCTTACCATAACATCTGAGAAAAAAGTGGAAAGGAAGAAAAGGACAAAGAAGGAAACTACCTGAGAAAAGAATTCAGCTATGAATCTTTCAACAGATCATTTAGTATGCCTGAAAATGTAAAAGAAGATAAAATATCAGCTGTTTACAAAGATGGCATATTACATATTGGTATTGATAAGAAAGAACCTAAAGCAGTTATTACACCAAAAGCTATTGAGGTCAAATAAGTTATTCTGTTGTTTTTTCTATCAGAACTACAGAAGGCCCGCATAGACAGCGGGTCTTTTTGTTTTAAAAATTCTCTTTTAAATACATAAAACCAAATTAATTTCATTTTTTAAATCTTGCAATCAATACATATATCTTCAAATTTATCCCATTATCAATATCCATATATATAAAATACATTATAATTATATTTTATATTGATCATAATATACTGCTTTACAGTAATTTGAAATTTTAATTAAATATAATATGTATTAAATTAAAAAATAAATTTTACCTTTGCCACGATAATATAATCTAAATAGTTAATCATATTAATTTGGAAAATATATTATTCTGTCAAGTTATGAAAATCAAACCAATACACTCATTTCTCTTCATATTATTACTTTTCGGTTTCATATCGATTTCTGCACAGGACAACAGATATCTTCAGATAGATATAAGTGGAGGGCTTTCAAAACCTGTTCAGTCGTTCAATAGCGAGCACATGTTTGCCGGCAACGGAGTCGGGTTTTCAGGTGGATTTGATTATTTTTTCAACAGAATAGGATTAGGCATTTCTATCGGTCAGTTCAGCAATAACAGTCAGGACCTTTTTAATACCTATCTGGAACATAAATATCTTGAAAAAGTAAGCCTTTCAGGTATTGAAAACTGGAATAGCAAATATGTCACTTTCGGACCCACCTTGAAAATAGGAGGAAATAAATTAGAGTGGGACATCTATGGCAAAGGCGGATATAGTCAGATTAAAGTACCTGATCTGCTCTTTACGAAAACATTTTTTAACCAATTTTATGAAGTCTATCATTTTTCAGGAAGCGCAGCAAGTGGTCAATTTGCCTGGTCTGCCGGAACCAGATTTACATTCAAACTTAATGATTGGGTGGGTATTCAGGCAAAAGCTGATTATTTTACAACTTCCTATCTCAGTAAGGTAAATTATGACAACACTTTCAGAAATGCTTCAGATGGTAACAGAAATGGCATAATTGAAGACACTGAATATTTTGAAGCACAAAAAATAACCAATACCGGTACATCCGATCTGAGTGTCATCAATTTAAACATGGGTCTTATTTTTCATCTCGGAAAACCAAAATCTGAAAAAATCACTCAGATGATGCCTGATGAAATCGAGCAACTGATCATACCTGTCACAGATAGTGACCAGATTGCAGTCTCTGAAGCTGCCCCTGCAGGCAAAACGCTTCCATCATCTGTCCCTGATGTGATGGAGAAAACAAAAGATTCAGAAAATCCAATATTAGGTAAAAAAGATGGCAGCATATCTGAAAAGATAGAAACAGAGCCAGAAATAATTGATAAAAATCTATTAATATCGACGATATACCCATAATAAATGCCAATGAAGCACCACAGGGTGAAATGGCTGATCTTGTCGAAATACCCGCAACATCATATGACGCACCGGAATCCAGATATGATGAAGAGGCTGCTGAATTCTTATACAAAGCGGGTGAGTCATATTTTGCTACCAATGATTTTGAAAATGCGTTGCCATGCTTCAACAAGTTAAAAGCAGATCCTAAATATCCCAGAGCCAAGTACATGTTTGCATTGGCTCTGTCTGCTATGGGCAACTGTTATGAGGCTAAAAAAGAATACAAAGAATTTGCTAAAAAATATAAGGAAACTGACTCAAGGACCCTCGAAATCATTTTTGCATCTCATCTGGAAAGATGTGCTACCGCCGGCAAACTGAAAAATATAAAAGCGAAAAACGAAAAAGCCAATGGTACTGATCTGGTTTCAAATCTTAATACTAAGGAAGTTGCAAAAGAATATAAGATTCAGTTTATTGCAATGAAAAAACCGGATGCTACATTTCCTAAACTTGCTGAAGTAGGTAATATTTCAACTGAATTTTTCCCTAATATGTCTGTTTTCAGATATACTCTGGATGGATATAATGATATCAAGTCGGCAGCAGCAGATGTATATAAAGTAAGAAAAATGGGATTCAGGGATGCTTTCGTCGCGGTTTATGAAAATGGCATACGTATTAATACTCTTTACCACGCCAAATAAATAAAGCTGCAACATCACAATATTATTATGTGAGTAGTCATACCGGGAAAGAGCTGAATCACTATAGGTTATTCTGGCAAGAAGCAAATAAGAATGCAGGATAAAATAGCTACTGTATAAAATTAATTTTCCTCAAAGAAAAATAATTTTATGCAGTAAAATGCCATATTTGGCAACTTAGCCAAAAAATACAAATATATATTATTGATTTAAAACACATTATAAATTACATATAATTATATGTTATAATTGCTTTTTTTTGTATTTTGTTTGCGATAAATGATGTTGCATCTTTGTATCGTGAAAGTTATTAAAGCCACATTAAGATATAAAGTAACAGTCACAACCGGTTAAAGAATCGGTCAGAAAATTCGAATTTGTTCATGGGATTAAAAACACATGGTAATTGGGTTGGTTTTGACATGGTTATCAAAACCAACCCAAAATCATGAATCCTGAATGAAAATGGTAGTAATTTGTTTTGGTTATATAAATTAGGTTAAAAGAGATTGAGTTGCAGAGATTGAGACCTCTGCGAAAAGGTTAAAAAGTTCATGGGTTATAATCTTAAATGGTCGCTGGGGGGCGACCATTTTTTTTTAACTTTGCTTCTGAAAGAAAAAATTCGTCCCAAATATCCTCAAAAACCTATTTACCTTACACCGAATAAACTTTAGCGTTTTGTTCGGTGTTTTTTTATTGTATTTCCCGCTATCCATCATCTATGAAATTGACTTTATCATTTTCTCCTTGCCCTAATGATACTTATATTTTTGAACCTATCGTAAATAAGCGTATAGACCTGAAAGGCTTTGAGTTTGATATAAAATTGGAGGATGTGGAAAATCTAAATAAAGCTGCATTACTAAAGAGACCTGATATCTCTAAAATCAGTTTTAATGCTTTTACAAAACTGTATAACGATTATCAACTCCTAGATTGCGGTAGTGCATTGGGCACAAATTAGGACCTCTCTTAATTTCAAAAAATGATATTCATGATTCTGAAATTAAGAATAAAAAAATAGCGATTCCCGGTTACAATACTACAGCCTTTTTATTACTAAAATATGCTTATCCTGAAATTCATAACTTTGAAGAAATTTTGTTTTCTGATATAGAAAATTCCATAATTGAAGGACGAGTTGATGCCGGTGTAATAATACACGAAAACAGGTTTACCTATCAGGAGAAAGGACTCAGGAAAATCATAGACTTGGGCAGCTACTGGGAAGATAAGACCGGCAGCCCTATTCCTTTAGGTGGAATTGCAGTCAGAAGATCACTTCCTGAAATGGTAAAAAAACAAATCAACATTATCCTTTCAGAGAGTATCGCATATGCATTTGACCACCCAAAATCAGGAATGGAGTTTATAAAGAATCACGCACAGGAGATGGCTGAAAATGTCATGCTTTCTCACATTAATCTCTATGTCAACGAGTTTACAAAAACCTTGGGCAGGATGGTAAAAAAAGCCATTCAGACCTTATTCAAAATTGTAATCCCTGATTGGAATACCAGGAAATCTGATTTGTTTGTAGAGTAGATTAAGTGTACTGAATTATCGCGTCTTTTACTTAAGGTCATTAAAAAAGGTGCGGAGTCCACCGGCATCCTCAGGTTTCATTTTGCCTGCAAGGATCAATCTTAATTCCCTCCTGCGCATGGCCACTTCGTATTGCTTCTTTTCTTCATTGGTAAGTGGGATTACAGCGGGAACTTTTACAGGCTTACCAGTTGATGAGTCTATTGCTACAAATGTAAAATACGCATAATTTGACTGCCGTGGGTTTTCGCCGGTGATACCTGAAGCTGATACTTCCACAAAATTTCGACAGATGTATTAAATGCGCGGGTGACTACTGCAGTGAGAGTAATGACATCACCCAGGCTAATAGGCTCATGAAATGAAATATGGTCAACTGAAGCTGTAGCCACCTGAGTTCCGCAATGTCTGCCCGCACAGATAGCACAGGCTATATCCATCCATCTCATCAGATATCCTCCCATCAGATTCCCCATAGGGTTTGTATCATTTGGCATGATCATTTCTGTCATGACAGTCTTTGATAAGGCAATCAGTTTGCCCTGATTTTGAGTTTGATCCATATAAATCCAACTTAATTATTTCAGTCAAACACAACAACCATTCCAATGGTTGTAAAATAAAATATAGTTTAAAAATATGAAAAAATCAGCTCTACACAGAAACATCTGCTTTTATATGGGGATCCGGATTATAATCCAAAAGGGTAAAATCTTCGTACTTAAAATCAAAAATGGATTTTACATGGTGGTTTAAAATCATCTTTGGCAGTAATTTTGGTGTCCGTGTCAATTGCAATCTTGCCTGTTCACGATGGTTGTTGTACAAATGAACATCACCGAAAGTATGGATAAACTCACCGGGCTCAAGATCGCAAACCTGTGCGACCATCATAGTAAAAAGAGCATAGGAAGCAATATTAAAGGGTACCCCTAAAAAAGTATCAGCAGATCTCTGATAAAGTTGACAGGAAAGCCTTCCGTCAGCTACATAAAACTGAAAAAGGCAATGACACGGAGTCAGGGCCATCTGATCGAGCTCGCCCACATTCCATGCGTTGACAATCATTCGACGGGAGTCAGGATTGGTTTTGAGGGTATTGATCAATTGCGAAATCTGATCAACTGACTCTCCGTTTGCCATTGTCCATGAGCGCCACTGTTTACCATATACGGGACCCAAATCTCCATGTTCGTCTGCCCATTCATTCCATATTCTAACACCATTATCATTTAAGTATTTAATATTAGTGTCACCTTTTAGAAACCACAATAATTCGTAAATAATCGACTTCAGGTGCAGTTTCTTGGTAGTGATCATCGGAAATCCATCACGCAGATCGAATCTCATCTGATATCCGAATATGCTGATCGTGCCAGTACCTGTGCGATCCGTTTTATCAACTCCATTATCGAGAATATGATTCAATAGATCATGATATTGTTTCACAAACGTTACTTTATTTTGGGCAAAGATATTAAAAATGAAATTAATATGAAGTTTTGAATAAAAAAATGATTTGCAACATTGCCACCAAATCAGTAAGAATATGTTTAAAATTTTTCTTAGTTGCTAATCAATAGGTTATGGTTCTGACAATAAAATAATTAACGAGTTTAGTGAACTAAATGTGATAATTATTTTGAAGGCAGGTTCATAAGATATTGATTATAAGGCAATAAAAATTAAACCAGACTCTAAGTCAGATCCATTCATATATCTCAAATTCAGAACTTATTTGATCCACCGCAGCATTCACATCAGAATAACAATTATAGAAGCTGAATAAGAAAATTTATTCAATAATCATAATCATAGATTGGTAGAATCTTCATCACCTTATTTATCACCTAAATGAAATAAGTTTGTGAGTTCAATTTGCCATTATATGAAAAATGAAAACCAAAAGTTAATTGCTTTAGAACAAAAGTTGGCTGACTTGGATGAAGCTATGACATCTGCTGTTGAAAAGAGACAAAAACAATTAGACTTAATAGATTCATCTCAATTGTGCGCTGCAAAAAACCTGATCCATTACCTTTCATTGAGGAGTGAAGACGTGCGTGATCTGCAGACCAGCCTTCATGAATTAGGATTATCATCATTGGCTAGCTCTGAAAGCCATATTAGGCGCCAGCTTCAGGCAATCAGAGAAAGATTAGGGAAAAAGTATAATGATGGTGAAATATCACTATGCTCACACGATTGGAGCAAAAAGGACATTAAGGACAAAAGTACCTTGCTGTTTGGTACGAAAGAAAACAGTTCCTTACCATACATTATGGTGACATTTGATATATCATTTGCTGATAATTATGCGCTTATAAAAAATCTTCTACTTAATGGAATGAACATTGCCAGAATCAATTGTGCACATGATGATGAAACCACCTGGGCCAGGATGATCCAGAAATTAAGAAAAGCAGTTATAAAAACAGGAAAATCCTGCAAAATTTATATGGATCTGGCAGGTCCTAAGATCAGAACACGAATTCTGAATAAAGGTGCAAAAAAGGGGAAAGTAAAAGTAAAAGAAGGGCAAATAATCTGGCTTGCTGAAAATAATACAGGCTTCGACAAAGATGATATTGTCATATGTCCAAATGAAACCGGGATAATAGGTTTGCTTAAAAAAAGGCGACAGAGTATATATCGATGATGGGATCATTCAAGCGGAAGTATATAAAATAAAAGAAGATCGTGCCAGTATTCGCATTGTAAGAATCGCTGCAAGTAAAAAACAAATA
Source organism: Saprospiraceae bacterium (assembly GCA_016722285.1). GTDB lineage: Bacteria > Bacteroidota > Bacteroidia > Chitinophagales > Saprospiraceae > OLB9. The sequence goes on along the minus strand of JADKGI010000005.1, from coordinate 114,228 downwards.
AAAGAAGGCAAAGGCATAAACTTCCCTGATTCTGATTTAAATATTTCGTCCCTTACATCATTTGATATTTCTGTATTACCCTTTGTATGCGAGTATGCCGATATGGTTGGTTATTCTTTTATCAGAGAAAAAAGCGATCTTCTGTATTTGCACAAAGTAATCAGTGAGATTTCAGATAAAGAGCCGTCAATAATTATTAAAATAGAGACCCCAGAAGCCGTCATCAATCTACCTGAATTATTGCTTGAAGGTATGAAAAGTGAAGTTTTTGGTGTAATGATAGCTCGTGGTGATTTGGCAGTTGAGATTGGATTCGAACGAATGGGAGAAATTCAGGAAGAAATATTATGGATTTGTGAAGCTGCACACACTCCTGTAATTTGGGCTACTCAAGTACTCGAAACCATGAATAAATCAGGTATGGCCACGAGATCTGAGATAACTGATGCCGTAAAAGCTGGACAGGCAGAATGTGTAATGATCAATAAAGGCCTACATACGATAGAAGTTATAGAGACATTAAAGGATATACACCAGCGTACATCCGAACATAGAAGTAAAAAGAGATTTATATTCAGACCCCTTAAAATAGCTAAAAAGTTTATTGATGAAACATCTCAAACACACATTCACTAATCCACCCTATTCTGATTGGCCCAGATACTCTATTTCTTGTGTGTATAACAAATTGCATAAAGTGTAAAACATTAAATACTTCTATTTCTTAAGTTTATTAACTTCTAAAAAAGATAATTAAATTACCAAAAGAAAAACCATCTAAATTATAAAAAAGAACTCCGAAATCGGAGGTAGAATGCAAAGAGCGTGGCCGTTCCGGTACGCGGAGCGGTTTAGCGGAACTAGCCTTTTTTGTTTACTTTTTTTGGCAATGAGTCCGCTCTAAAAACTAAGTTTTGAATCATTGTTTTTAGCTCATTCTTATGCGATTTTTCTTATTTTCTGATTGTGCTTCATTATAGGTTTATTTAGTTTTTCAATATTAATCCATACTGTGAGCTCCCACTCAAGTTCACATGTCGTATTTTGATAAACCTTCTTTGTTTTAAGGTGAATTCGCCTTAAATTGACTGCTATTGCATTAAATGCCATATGGAAAGACACACGTATCCTGTGCTTTATTCTTACTTTCCCATTTCTCATTCCTCTTTTGAGCTCTTTTACCGTTGCTTCAACATTTGATCTAGTCTGCCTCCTTTCGGGCGGTAGTTTCTCGATGTTTTGGAATCTTTCATGTGCCAAAATATTTTTGTTGGCAAAGTAATAATATCGCTTCTTTACGGCCCCTTTACCACCCATTCTTTTAAGTTTACACAATGCGTTTAAAGGGCAATTTTTACATTTTTCAGCATCAAAAAAAACTCTGTATTGTTTTTCTGTTTTATGTGCTTTTATTATTTGCCCTCCCGCACATGTTACTGTGACATCTTCTCCAATTTTTTTTATCCTTAGATTTGCATCCGATTTCCTTCCCTTTACATTTGTTTGGTATTGGGTTATCCCATGTGCTTTATTTAATATATCAATTTGTTCATTTCCATATGCTCCATCTGCAAAATACTCTGAAAGTGTGGGTGTTTTATCTTTAAGGATGGGGATTCGTTGTTCTAAGATTTTATCGTCACTAACATTATTCTTTACCACAACTACATCTGTGATTAAGTTAATCTTGTTCTCTTCATTAGCTGTTTCGCTTATGTGAGTGCTATATCCAATGTGGCCTTTACCATACTTTGCGCTAAAAGTGGCCTCCGGATCGTCAGGACTTTTTAAATTACTTGATTTTGATTCAGACGGCTGCTTTAGCTCAATTTTAGTATCATCGACAATGAAATATTCTGAAAATACGCGCTTAAAGTTTTTAAATTCAAGAGAGTCATTCTTAATTTCTTCAATTAGATAATATATATCCAAATAAATTGAAGCTATTTGGGTAAGTTCACTTGGTAAATTTTCCCTGGAAATTTCATAAACATATTGGCCAGCCGTCTTATTTTCATATTGAGATACTAGAGTACAAAGACCTTCTTTACTTCTCCTTCTAAAACTCTACTAAGCCTCTTTAATACTTCTATGAATAAGCGCAAGCGTGAGTAATCGATAACTTTGGAATCAACTAAAAAACTGTCTCCTCTCTCAATGTTGGTACTTATATTAAACTGCTCAAGTTGACCTGCAGTCAAAGAGTCAAAAACTTCGGTCACCAGATCCTTACCTGTTTCTTCAAAATGCTTGATTACTCTATTTTGGAAATTAAAGATAGTAGCCTCCGAAAAAATATCAGCCCTTGAATTAGATATTCCGATTGCATACCTTGTCAAATTATTAAATGTCAGATTTTTAAATAACTCGGCATATGTCCAGTCATATAGGTGTTTTAGGATAAGTGCTCCTACAAGTTGATTGATGGGCGCCTTAGGGCGGCTTTTACTTGATGAATAAAGATGAGCAAATTTGCTTTCATTAATTCTAGGAAATATTTCTTTAAAAAATGTGAACTCTGTTGATTGATGCAAATACAATTTTTGTTTCTTTGTCAAATCACTCTCAAATCCAAATAATTCACTCTGCTGATACCCAGTATTACGTTTAAACATTAGAATAATCTTTGATGCTCCAATATATAATAATTATTATAATATGACAAATTCTAGCTTACCTTTTTAGAGCGGACTCGGACATGCAAAAAAGTATAACAGAACGATCCTGAAAGGTGATGCATAACAATGCAGCAAGTGAAGGCACCCGAAAGGGACAAAAAGCGTGGCTTGAACGACATTGCCAGACTTTTGTACTGATTAAAGGCCAAGTAACTTAGTAAATTTTGCCTTGAAACTAAAACTAAGAAAATCCTTGTTTTTAAAAATGTGCAATTTGTTATACACACCTATTTCTTACTAAATTATGGGTAACCAAAAAATCCCTATATTTGTCATTAAATAATAAATGAAGGAATGTCTCTAGGTAAAACAGGAATCGCCAAAAGAATAGCTAAAGAAGTCAAAGACGGATACTATGTCAACCTTGGAATAGGTATCCCAACCCTCGTCGCTAATTATGTTCCTGAAGGACTACAAGTCGAATTTCAGAGTGAAAACGGAGTCTTAGGAATGGGCCCATTTCCTTATGAAGGCGAGGAAGATCCTGATATCATAAATGCCGGGAAACAAACTATTACTACTTTGCCAGGTGCCAGTTTTTTTGATTCCTCGCTTAGTTTCAGCATGATCCGGGGCAAACATGTGGATTTGACTATCCTTGGGGCCATGGAAGTTTCTCAGGAAGGGGACATTGCAAATTGGAAAATACCCGGCAAAATGGTCAAAGGTATGGGAGGTGCTATGGACTTGGTTGCTTCAGCTGACAATATTATCGTTGCCATGATGCATGTAAACAAAGCCGGAGAATCAAAACTGCTTAAAAAGTGTACCCTACCCCTGACTGGAGTAAAATGTGTAAAAAAGATAGTCACAGAACTTGCTGTACTCGAATTAACGGCAAAAGGTTTCAGACTTCTCGAGCGAGCACCGGGTGTATCCGTAGAATATATCAAATCAGTCACCGAGGGCAATCTTATCGTGGATTGTGACATACCGGAAATGCAAATTGATTAATTTACCCTGGACTCTTTATTTCTGTCACATACAGGCCTATAATCTAATAACCTTTACCAGTTATTTCAGCATCATTAAAAAAAGTATCTGAATAGTACTTTGATTCATCCGGAGTCGGCTCATTAAGTTTCTTGTATTTAGTAAATGTGCTATTTTTTTCAATTACCACAGGTTTTCCCAGTAGGTTTGAGTTGATTAAATTATTTGATTTGCAAATCTTAAGGCTAAAGCCAAATAGTATTTTCAACTTTTGCCCATTGGCAGAAGCATGCGGCAATTTTATATCAGAATCAGGAAAAAATCATACAACTCCAAAATAGAAGCCTGAATTCATTTTGAATAGTTCAATAGTTCATATAATTCCAGGCGGAATCGTAATGACCTTGTGTTTCCACATGTGCAATAAGAGAAGCATATATTTCATGTTGTGCTATGGTAGCAGAATCACCCAAAATTATAAGTTTTTTCTGAGCCCTGGTCATGGCTACATTTAACCTTCTCTCATCTTTCAGAAAACCAATGTCGCCTATATCATTACATCTCACCAAAGAAATGTAAATTATTTCTTTTTCCTGACCCTGAAATCCATCAATAGAATTAACTTCAATATCCAAACTATTTAAAACAATGTCATCGACGATCTGCTGCCTGATATATCTGACCTGATCCTTATAGGGGCTTATAATTCCTATAGTGCAACCTGCAAATTTTTCAATATGAAGTAATATATGCTCTCTTATGATATTATACTCGCCTTCGTTTAGGTAGCTTCTGGAATCGCCGGGAGATAATTCATCAAACCCACATCCAGCAGTATCTATAAAAACAAGTGGCAACGTATCATTGCGAAGGCTTCTATAAACAACTCCCGAATCTGAAAGCAGTTTACTCTTATAAAATCTCAGATTGCTGAATGACATGATACTACCATGCATGCGATACTGAGTATCTAACAAAATGCATTCATTTATTTTATCAGATAACGTATCAAGAATTGTTCTATCAAAACCTAATTTCATTGCTTCCTTACTTTTTACAGTAGGTGGCAACTGTTTGTGATCTCCTGCAAGGATAACTCTTTTTGCTTTAAGAATAGCATTCTAGCATTCCGGTTCAAGTGCTTGTGAAGCTTCATCAATAATTACAGTTTCAAAAAACAAATCCTTGATAACTCTATTACTTACTCCGATAAGTGTTGTGGCTATTACCTGAGCACCACGGATAAGAGAATTGATAAGACGATCTTCTAACTCAGATGCCCATTTGCGCAAATCTCTTGCTTCTTTTCTCAGGGCACTTCTATTGTCCTTTTCTGCAGCACCAAACTGGCGTTTAAATTGTGAAGCCTTTTTCTCCGTTTCTCTCGCCTGAATTCTGACTTTCTTTATATGAGCCCAGTCAGGATGATTTCTTACTTTTTCATCGATGGTGAGATGAATAAGGTCATCATGTATCCTGGTGATATTTCCAATCCTGAGGACTGAAATACCTCTCGAATTCAACTTGTCCGCCATGAGGTCCACGGCGTTATTACTTGGAGCACAGACAAGTATTCTTTTTTCATTCTGAAGCAATACTTCAGCAAGAGCAACCAGAGTTGTTGTTTTACCGGTTCCAGGAGGTCCATGTATGATACCAAGAAATGGAATCCTAATGCCCATTTTTACAGCTTCTTTCTGAGACTGATTCAATTTATTTAAACATTCAAAATTGATATCCTCAGAATTTGGAAGTAATTCCTGAGTAAATTCTCCTTGGAAAAGTGCCTGATTAATGGATTGGATGTGCATTAGTGGTGATTTCAACACATCATTGACTGCATCCGTCATAACCTTATATGGCCTGTCATCATAAATCATTTCCACTCCTGTATTTCCTTTATCAGAAATCCCATCTTTTTCTATTAGTCCTGATTGAACAACAACACGCATCAAATCATTCCTAACAGATGATACCGTACACTCTGATATCTGTACGTTCAGTCTGAATATTAAAGATAGAAACAGCAATGCCTTCGGTAAATCTATGGTTTTCAGGGCCTGATTTATTTCTTTTGAGCTCAACCTCCACGTAGTCACCCACTGTATATGATGATCTGATGATCTCAACCGGATACCATAAAAATCCGGCATTCAATTTATCCTTAATGGTATTTTTCTCTTGCATGGACTTATAAAAAAGCTCATCATGCGTTCTTTCTGATTCTATAGCCAATAGTAGTTTATGAAGTCTGGCTGCATCATTTTCTTTAATCATATTAAGTAATTCGGATGATTACACTGGTTATTATTGTGCACCCAATAATATAAAAATCAGGTATTTGGTCAATTCAATTTGGAATTATATTTGCTTAATTTCTAATTTTATTATTATCAGCGAGGAGTTTTTATAAACATCCTGCTATATTTGGCTCAAAATAACAATTATGGCCGGAAAAGTACTCAATATACTTTGCATATCCAGATTCTTCAAAGGGGGTGAATTTATAAAAAGTGCAAAAGCAGAAGGTAACAATGTGTACTTACTCACAAGCAATAAGCTGGATAAAGAAGACTGGCCATGGGATTATATAGATGATACCTTTTATATGGTGGAGGACGAAGAAGGTCACTGGCACAGAGATCACCTGATAGGTGGCTTAGCTTACAAAATGCGTAATACAAAGTTTGATGTCATGGTAGCTCTTGACGATTTTGATGTAGAGCATGTAGCACATCTGAGAGAATATTTCAGAATACCGGGGATGGGAGAGACGACGGCAAGGTATTTCAGAGATAAGCTTGCTATGCGTATTAAGGCGCAAGCCGAAGGTATTCCTGTTCCGGTATTTACACCACTTTTTCACGATGAGGCTATTCATAAATACACCGATTCTGTTCCACCGCCATGGCTGGTAAAACCCCGTATGCAGGCATCTGCAGCTGGAATCAAAAAAGTATTTAATAAAGAAGAGTTATGGGATCATCTCAATTATCTTGGCGGAGAGAGACACCAATACCTGATGGAAAAATTTGCTCCCGGAACTGTTTTCCATGTGGATTCACTGACTTATGATGGAAAGGTCGTATTTTCCAGAGTAAGTGAATACATTGACACCCCATATGAAGTAGCACATGGAGGTGGCATATTCAGGTCTTGCACAATAGAAGAAGGGAGTGCCGAAGACGCATCATTGAAAAAAATTAATGATGATGTCATGAAAGGTTTTGGCATGGAGTATAGTGCTTCTCATAGTGAGTTTATTAAATGTATTGAAGATGATAAATACTATTTTCTGGAAACTGCATCCAGAGTTGGAGGGGCGCATCTGGCAGAAATGGTTGAATTTGCTACAGGTATCAATCTTTGGGCAGAATGGGCCAGAATTGAAACTGCCGTATGCCGTAAAGAAAAGTATATTCTGCCTAAAATTAAAAAAGACAATGCCGGTATTTTGGTTTCACTAAGTAAGTACGAGCGTCCGGACACTTCAGCCTTTAATGATAAAGAGATCGTATGGAGAATGAAAAAGAAAAACCACATCGGCATGATTCTGAAATCAAAAGACAGAAAAAAAATCCTTGCCCTCCTTGATTCATATTGTGAAAAGGTAAAACATGAATTTCATGCCAGTATGCCCGCAAAAGAAAAACTGGTTGACCTCGAAGATTAATCTTTTTGAAATATTAGAGAGATTTCAACTTCATGCATAAAACGATATTAGTGCTTAGTGTAGGGTTAAAATCAAGTTTAATAAAATTCATGTATGGAAATGCATCATAAAACACATTATTAATAATCAGACATTCTGATGCTTGTCTAATTATACATATTAATGCTGATCGTTTGGCTTGGGGACCAATTGTAAGTGGTGACCTTCATGCAAATACATCGCTTACCCCACAATTAGGCAAAATATATTAAGCCGAAAAAATATAGTTTTATTTTCAATATAAATGGAATTTATATTGATTTTCACCATTTGCATTGAATATTTTGATATTTTGTTCCATTAAATCGAATTCAAACTGAATCATCTAAATTTAGCATAATGAAATTATTTTATCTACTATTTTTTATGTTTACTTCATTTCTCGCTCAAGACATATTTTGCCAGCCATTTGACATGAAATATTTTGATAAAATGAAATGGCGGAATATAGGCCCTCAAAGAGGTGGACGATCATTAGGCTGTACAGGAAGTCCCGGTCGGCCTTTTGAATATTATTTTGGAGCAACAGGCGGTGGATTATGGAAAACGACCGATGGCGGCCAGGAATGGGCACCGGTGACTGATGGTAAAATAAGCTGTTCCTCCATTGGTGCTGTGGCCGTTGCAGAGACAAATCCGGATATAGTTTATATCGGTGGTGGTGAAACACAATTGCGAGGTAGTATCACACAGGGAGATGGTGTGTATAAATCAACTGATGGTGGAAAAACCTGGCGCCATCTTGGCCTGAAAGAAACACAGGCGATATCCCGCATCAGAGTGCATCCTACTAATCCGGATATTGTTTATGTAGGTGCGCTGGGTCACCCATATGGGGATAGCGAAGATCGGGGTGTTTTTAAATCAACAGATGGAGGCAATACCTGGAAAAAGGTACTTTATGTAAGTCCAAAAGCGGGTGTTGCTGATCTCATTATTGACCGCAATAATCCAAAAGTGATTTATGCAACAACCTGGCAAGTGTACAGAAAAAGGTGGAAAATGTGGGGCGGCGGTCCTGATTGCAAACTTTGGAAATCTGAAAATGCCGGTGAAACATGGATCGAATTAAGCAAAAACCCCGGAATGCCTACCGGAACGATAGGTAAAATAGGTATCACGGTATCCCCTGTTGACTCAAAAAGACTTTGGGCCATAGTTGAAGCCAATGAAGGCGGTGTATATCGTTCTGATGATGCCGGTGCTACCTGGAGCAAGACTAATGATGAGAGAAAACTTCGTCAACGTGCTTTTTACTATTCCAGAATTTACGCTGACCCTTTTGATAGAGATGCTGTATATTGTCTGAATGTAAATTTCTATAAATCTATAGATGGAGGTGTAAAATTCGATCAGGAGATACGAGTGCCACATGGAGATAATCACGATCTCTGGATTGACCCTAATAATGCTATGAGAATGATTACTTCAAATGACGGCGGAGCTTGCGTCTCTGTAAATGGAGGTAAATCCTGGACGGACGAAGATTTTTGCACTACCCAGTTTTATCATGTTACCACTACCAATCATGTACCTTATCATGTGGTAGGGGCACAACAGGACAACAGTACTCTCGCTATCCCAAGTGATGGCTGGGGACATATGAATGAATTGGGAGAATGGGGATATGATGTTGGAGGTGGTGAAAGTGGATACATAACTTCTGATCCGGACAACCCTGATATATTTTATGCCGGAAGTCAGGGTGCTCTGCTCACCAGATATGATAGAACAAATGGTCAAATCAGGGACATACAGGTATATCCCAGATTCTTTTCAGGAGAACCGGCAAGTTCCCTCCCGGAAAGATGGCAATGGACCTACCCGATTGTATTCTCACCACTGGATTCAAAAACACTTTACACCTGCTCTCAACACGTTTGGAAAACCACAAATGACGGACAGAGTTGGGAAAAAATCAGCCCTGACCTGACTTATGCAGATCCTGAAACTTTAGGACCTACCGGAGGTGAAATCACTAAAGATATGAACGGACCTGAAATATACGCAACCGTATTTGCCCTGTCGCCTTCGTACCATGATATAAATACAATTTGGGCGGGATCAGATGACGGAAAAATACACATTACACGAGATGGAGGTAAAAACTGGGTAAATATCACACCAAAAGACTTACCTCAAAATTCGGTTATTTCTATTATTGATGAATCAAAACATCAGCCGGGCACAGCTTTTGTGGCTGCATTCAGATATCAGGTGGATGACAGGCAACCTTATATATACAGAACAAGGGATTATGGAAAATCCTGGACAAAAATAATAAATGGAGTAAAAGATGGCCATTTTGCCAGATCAATCAGAGAAGACAATATAAGAAAAGACTTGCTTTTTCTGGGTACAGAACATGGACTATATATATCATTTGATGCCGGCGACAACTGGCAGTCATTACAACTAAATTTACCAGATACACCTATTCGGGATCTCGTGATAAAAGACAATGATGTGATATTGGGAACCCACGGTCGCGGATTCTGGATTCTGGACGATATTCAGCCACTGAGACAATTTTCTAAAAAAATTGCAGCCCAAAATGTAACTTTGTTTGCCCCGGGAGATGCAATCAGAGGGGTATATGATGCTGTATTCCAATATTATATCAAAGAAAAGATGGATACTGTAAATATTGAAATCCTGGATGCAAACAATACACTTATTAGTAGCTTTACCGGAACTCAGCCTGAATATAAGCAAGATCCTAATATCCCACGGTGGGAAAGAGAACCCGCAAAACCCACAACAGCAACAGGTCTGAACACATTTACATGGAACTTAAAATACCCTGGTGCTACAGCCTTCGATGGTATGATTTTATGGGGTGCTAATGCTAAAAGCGGGCCAAAAGCACCTATAGGAAATTATAAGGTAAGGTTGAAAGCGGGAAGCTATACTGAAACGTTTCCATTCAGCCTTAAAATGAATCCAAATCTGAAAGGAGTGACTGCGGCTGATTTAAAAGAGTCTTTTGATCTGGCCATGAAAATCAGGGACAAAGAGAGTGCAAACAATGAAGCTGTCATTCAGATTAGAAATATTCGTAAGCAAATTGAAGAAAAAGATAAAGAAGTAAATGAAGTTACTTTTTCAGCCCAGGCCAAAGGTGTGATGGCTAAACTCACTATGGTAGAAGAAGATCTTTATCAGACAAAAAATCGTAGTGGACAGGATCCTCTGAATTTCCCGATCAAACTTGGCAACCGGATATCAGCGGTCCGCAGGAGTCTAGAAACAGGGGATGCAAAACCGACTTCTGGCGTCTATTTAGTTTTTGATGAGCTGACAAAGGAATTGAAAGGTCATCTCAGTAAATTGGAAAATATAATTAGCACAGATCTCGCTAATATCAATAAATTGCTTCAAAACAAGCAAATTAAAGCTATTGAAAGCAAGATGTAAGATAAAAGGTAATAGGTAGTATTGGTTGAAATTTTGTATTTATTTAGATTAAAATGGATTTCTGTTTTCTTTCAGGAATTGAAAGAAAATCATGAGTTATTGAAAGTGCTGTCAAATATTTAAGAAGATTTTATTTAACCACTTCAGGATATGTAATCGGTAAGATCTTCCGCTATCTTTCTGTCATTACTCAGTCTGGGTACTTTATTCTGACCACCTAATTTGCCTTGTGTTTTCATATAATTTCTGAAACTATCCTTTTTCATTGCCCTTATTTTAAGTGGCTGAAGGATGTTTCCTGATATCAGGTCCTGATAATAGATATTTTGTTTACACATTTCAGCATCAACGGATAAAGCAAATTTATCTAAATCAGCAGGCGGTCTGTAAAACTCCACAAACCATTCATGATACGGTTGCGATCCATCAGGAGGGTTGACCTGAGGGGCAACAGTAAATTCAACAATGCTTACATTTTGTTTATTGGCAATAGTGAGAATAGCTTCTTCTACTTCTTTACCTATCACGTGCTCTCCAAAAGCAGAAATATAATGTTTTACCCTGCCTGTGACAATGATTTTATATGGATTGATACTAACAAATCTGACAACATCTCCGATATTATATCCCCAAAGTCCCGCGTTATTGTTGATGATGAGCAAATAGTCTTTATTGAGTTGGACATCGCTGAGCATACATCTTTCAGGATTCTTTTCAAAAGCATCCTCTACTTGGACGAACTCGAAAAAAATGCCTGAATTGGTATTCAGCAGGAGACCACTATCATTAATTTCATCCTGAAAGGCTATAAATCCTTCTGAAGCCGGGTAAGTCTCTATACTATCAATTCTTCTTCCGATAAGTTCTTCCAGTTTTGTCCTATAGGGTTCGAAGTTTACACCCCCATACATAAATAGGCTGAAATTCGGAAAGATCTCTAATACCGTTTTTTTACCCGTAACTTCCAGGATTCTTTCAAAATACATTTGAACCCAGGGAGGTATGCCGCTGATAAGACGCATATCCCTATCCATTGTCTCTTTCGTAATATGCTCCAGTTTGATTTCCCAATCATCTATACAGTTTGTTTCATAAGAAGGTAATTGATTACTTTTTACCCAGGCAGGTACTTCATGATTGACAATCCCCGATAATCGGCCTGTAGGCACTCCGCCTTTTTCGTCAAGGACAGGTGAACCGGATAAGAATATCAATTTACCACCAAAAACATCGGCATTCCCTCTCCGGTGAAAATAATTAAGCATCGCATTCCTGGCTGTATTTATATGATTGGGCATGCTTTCCCTTGATATAGGTATATATTTGACCCCGCTGGTAGTTCCGGATGTTTTAGCAAAATATTTTGGTTTGCCTGGCCACAAAATGTCCGGTTTCCCTGATGTTACCATGTCAATATATTGCCTCAATTCTTCATAATCGCGTACAGGGATATTCCTTTTGAAATCTTCATACGAGTAAATATTTCCAAAATTATGATCAATACCAAATACTGTAGTCCTTGCCCTGCTGATTAAATGGTTCATAACATTAAGCTGGTCCGATACAGCTTTCTTCTTCCATCGGTGTATATCTGAAGCGACTAAACCGGCAACTTTTAATATTATAAATGATTTTAGTCCCATGAATTTTTATGTTGCAATGACAAATATAAGTATTGCAGTGGTGAGTACAATTGTAATTAATATCACTTGTTCAGAATTTTAAAAAGTGCCATTTTTTAGTCTTAAGATATAAGAAAGACATGATTGTGATACCTCCCCAATAAAATATCTCAGCAGCCCAGGCCCAGTTGAGTCCAAAGTACCAATGCTTAATCATGAAATAACTGTAAAGTATATAGAATACAGTAAAAATTGTTTGTATTCGCAATGCAGTTTGGGTATGCCCGGTACCTATCAGACCATTTATAAAGATGCCACCGACACTAAATGTCATCAATATAGCTAACAACATGGGCATATAAGGCTTTGCAAGGAGAATCAAGGTCATATCTTCTTTTCCAAATAAAGGATATAAAAAAAACTCAGGAAAAAGAATAATCGGTAGAGATACCAACATCGTCGATAGTAAATTGATCTTCGTGGTTTTGTAAATCATCGGCAGGACAGCCTGACGTTTTTTATTGCCGATGAAATTACTTACCAGCGTGTTAATTCCGGCAGAATACCCCCAACATGGTATGGAAAGGATAAGATAAACCGTCCTGAGCAAATTGGAAATTTCGAGCTCACGTCCACCTACATTTTCAATAAAACTAAAGAATAAGAACCAAGAGCCAATCCCAAGTATTGATTGAAAAACAATAGGGGTAGAAATCCCAAACATGCTTTTAAATGTAGAAATATTTAACCTGTGAAAGCTGAGCAACTCATACTTGCGATTTGATTTATCATAAGCCATATAACCGATAAATACAAAAAAGGCTACTATTTCTGCTACCGTACTCGCCAAAGCTGAACCGGCAATACCCATTTCTGCAAAACCAAATTTTCCAAAAACAAAGACATAATTGAGCAATACATTGACAACAATCAATACAACAGTATCGTAGATGATAAACTTTGTATTAGCTATGCCTGTATAAAACGCTATCAGAGCGACACCGATATAGCTAAAGAATACACCCCAACTCCTGTAATGTATGTACTCAACACATTTTTCAAGGATGTCAGGGCTTTTGATAAAAAGAGTGAAAAACTCTCTGCTGAAAAACTGAAGGAAAATAAAAATAATGATGGATAATAAAAGCTCAAATAGAAATAATGCCTGAAAATCTGTTCCAGCTCCTTTGTAATTATACTCCCCGTTCCTTCTGGCAATAATAATTTGTCCTCCTCTGGAAAACCCATAACCCATACTAGCTATGACAAGGTAAAATACACCAACCAATCCGGCTGCCGCAAAGTCCAAAGAGTTATAATGATATAAAAATACATTGTCACTGAGTACAATAATGTTTTGGGCAGCACTGCCTAACATGATAGGAACTGAAAGAGATAATATTTGTCTGTAGGATGTTCTAAGATTCATACCGAGCGCAAAATATCTGTTTTTCAGGTCATCTGGTAGCTATTCAGTAAAATTATCTAAATTTTATCCGGATTAAAATATATTTCTCCCATTGCTTCAAATATTAATTCTTATGTTAAAAAATGATTTTTATTTAGTCCTCGTTTACATTACTTTTGCGCTCCCATCTTGTAAAAATTACGATGGTTCAATCAATAGTGAAATGAAATACAACCAAAGTATGTTGATGAAAAATACTGACATTCTGGCACAAACAGCCGAAAAAATTCCAATAACATCAACCATCCATGGCGATACCAGAGTTGATAATTACTTCTGGATGCGCCTCACAGATGAGCAGAAAAATGCCAAAATCCCGGATCATCAGACCCAAAAAGTATTGGATTATCTTGTTGCAGAAAATGCTTATAGGGAAAAAATGATGTCACATGCAGATAGTTTCCAAAACAGGCTGTTCGATGAGATCAAAGGCAGAATTAAACAAACGGACATGTCTGTACCATATAAAGATAATGGCTACTACTATATCACAAGATATGAAGAGGGCAAAGAATATCCGATACACAGCCGCAAAAAGAATAATCCGGATGCGCCAGAGGAGGCCATGCTAAACATAAATGAACTGGCAGAAGGTCACTCCTATTTTGCACTTGGCGGCAGATCTGTCAGCCCTGACAATACTATTCTTGCATATTCTGAGGACACAGTCAGCCGTCGTCAGTATTCTATTCGCTTCAAAAATTTAATCACCGGAGAATACTATGTTGATGTAATTCCACTCACAACGGGAGGCATCACCTGGGCCAATGATAATAAAACAATATTTTATTCAAAACAAGATGCCGCTCTGCGATCTTATAAAATATTCCGACATTCCCTCGGCACCCAAATAAAAGATGATATTCTCATTTGGCACGAAAAAGACGAAACCTTCGGCACATATGTTTATAAAACCAAATCAAAAAAATATCTGATCATTGCTTCTGCTTCCACCCTCTCAAATGAATATCAGATACTGGAAGCTGACAATCCAACGGGTGAATTCAGAATGTTTCAACCCAGAGCACACAAACTTGAATTCAATATTGATCATTACGGCCAAAACTGGTATATCCACACAAATAAAGATGGTGCAACCAACTTTAAGACTATGAAAACTCCGGAAAATACCACATTCAAAGAAAAATGGACTGATCTTATGCCATATGACAAAAACATATTTATCGAAGGATTAGATCTTTTTAAAGATCATATGGTCATATCAGAAAGAAGAAATGGCATAACTCAACTTCGTATCAGACCCTGGGTTGGCCAAAATGAACATTACATTGGTTTTGGTGAGCCATCATATACAGCAAATACGGGTATTAATCCTGATTTTGAAACTGATTTACTCAGGTTGAATTACACATCATTGACCACCCCAAGCTCAACCTATGATTATAATGTAAAGACTAAAAAACTCACCCTCCTAAAGCAGCAGGAAGTGATGGGAATATTTAATCCTTCTGATTACAAATCTGAACGCAAAATGGTAAAAGCAAAGGATGGTACCAGGATACCGCTTTCTATTGTTTACAAAAAGGGATTTAAACCTGACAGCACCAGACCAGTTTTGCTGTATGGGTATGGATCATATGGAATAAGCAGTGACCCTTATTTTTCTTCAGCAAGGCTTAGCTTGCTGGATCGTGGATTTGGTTTTGCCATCGCTCATATCAGGGGAGGCCAGGAGATGGGTAGGGATTGGTATGAACATGGAAAGTTTCTCAAAAAGAAAAATACATTTACTGACTTCATTGATTGCGGAGATTATCTGATAAAAGAAAAGTATGCATCCAGGGAAAAACTTTTTGCCAATGGTGGTAGTGCCGGTGGACTTCTGATGGGCGCAGTCATGAATATGAGACCTGATTTATGGGCTGGAATTGTTGCCGCTGTGCCGTTTGTAGATGTCATAAGCACCATGTTGGATGAAAGCATACCTTTGACTACGGGAGAATTTGATGAATGGGGTAATCCAAAAAGTAAGGAATATTATGACTATATGAAATCATATTCACCTTATGACAATGTGGGGCCAAAATCATACCCACCTGTACTTGTGACAACAGGTTATTGGGATTCGCAGGTTCAATACTGGGAACCGGCAAAATGGATAGCAAAGCTTCGTGATATGAAAAAAGATAAAAATCCTTTGTTAATGTATTGCAACATGGATACTGGCCATGGTGGAGCATCCGGCCGGTTCAGAAGGCTCCGTGAAACAGCTATGGAATATGCATTCCTGTTGGATCTTGCCGGCCTTGGTGAAAAATAATAAAAAAGGCAGCTTTCAATTAAGAAGGCTGCCTCTATTTTTTCTAATTTTTAAATTAGTTAACTGCATCAGTCAGTGACTTTCCAGCCTTAAATTTTACGGATGTTTTAGCAGCAATTTTGATAGTTTGCCCAGTAGAAGGATTTCTCCATCTCTTGCAGGTTTGTGTGCAGTTGAAAAAGTACCGAAACCTACGAAAGCAGCTTTGTCACCACCTTTCAATGTGCTTTCAATACTTCCAAATACTGCATCAATTGCGCTTCCAGCTTGTGCTTTTGTAATGCTAGCTGCGTCAGCTACTGCATTGATTAAATCTCCTTTGTTCATTTTATTGATTTTAAAATTAAGAATTTATTCGGCCGCAAATGTACGTCATATTCATATAATTACAAAGATTCATTCATAAAAATATACTCATCACACCATGCAGATGCCATTTATGTTGTTAAAAACGATAATTTGTAAATCTTAGTATATATTTATAAAAAATTAAATTAAGTATTTCAGGTGTATTCACACTTTTGGAAGGGCCGGTTAAACCAAAATTGTTATACATTTATACTTTATTTCAATTGACACCGAGCAAATTTAACTCAATACCTTTGAAATTCAAAATTTATAATTTGCCTAAAACTTAATATATACCTTGAAACAGAAACCGATACATTTTATCATGTTTTGCGCGCTGGTCTTATGTGCAGTTGTGATTCATCCATCCTGCAAGACTAAGGAAGGTTGCGGACTGGAAGAAAAATATAACAATCCCAATGTTGAGTCAAATAAAAAAGGTAAATCCAATCTGTTTTCAAAATCACAAAGAAAACGCATGAAAACAAAATCATGAAAACATATTGAAATTAGATTTCTGCCAAGCTGATGCTATCGAATTTAAAGAAAGGACAAGCACAAATATGGCCAGTCCCGGAAAGAAAACCAGCCACCAGTATCTCATATTTCTTCCTTCAGCCATCAGCTTACCCCACGAAACCTCTTCCACAGGCAGACCAATACCTAAAAATGACAATGTGGATTCGAGAATAACTGCGCCCCCAATACTGAAACAAACTGCTACAATCAGAGTAGGCAATATATTGGGCAGGATATGTCTCCACATTATTCGAATATCACTAAAACCAAGAACCTGTGCACTTATAATATAATTTTCATTCTTAATAGAAAGCGTATCACCACGAGTAAGTCTGGCAAAATCAGCCCAACTCAAGATGGTGATTATGATGACAATATTCCAGACAGACGGTACCCTGAAAATACTAATCAACGCCAACAGTAAAAATATACCTGGAAAAGACTTTCTGATCTCTATTATTTTAATAATGACTAAATCTATCGGTACATAAAATTGATACAGGGTAACAAATTTCCCAGTAAGTTTGTGAAGAATAATCAGGCAAATCATGACAAATATTGAACCAAGCAAGAATAAATAGAATGAATCATTAAATACAATAAATTCCATCCACATATAATACACGCCAGTAATAAAAAACAAAAAATCTGCTGATAATTGAATCCAACTCATCTTTATTGAATTATCCTGATAATATCCTGCAGCCATCCCAAGAGAAACACCGATAATAAAGGAAAAGAATACTGATAAAAAACCAATTTTCAAAGCAATAGCTGACCCATGTACCATGGCTGATGCGACATCCCTGCCAAGTTTATCCGTACCCATCCAGTGGCGGGATTTAAATACACCACTTTGTCTTTTGTCAAACGGGCTGATCCCTGTTTTGTATTTGGGATCTATATTTTGAGTAGAAAAAGGGATCAGAGGCATCAGGCATTTACTTCCTTCACTGATTTCATTTCTAATACCTGAATTTATAATAGGAAGCGATATGACTCCATTGTTTAAACAAATAATTGGTGTATCTCCAGCAATAAATGGTGCAAGAAAGGCAACAGCAATATAAAAGAAAATTATAAAAATAGATAATCGATATAAAATACCTCTATTTATCATCATCTGAATGTTGAATTGATCCTGGGGTTCGCTATAGCATAAAGTAGGTCGGTAATAAGCATAAATGTTATAGTAAAAAACGAAATAATGATAAGTATCCCAAAGACAACATTCCAATCAGCACTAAAAATACTGTCAAACATCAACCTCCCCATGCCGGGAATATTAAAAATTACCTCTATTACCAGAGCACCGGATAGACCTGCCGGGATTCTGGCCCCGATGATGGTTATCAAAGGTATCATAACATTAGGCAGAATATGCCTGAAAAGTGTTTGCGTGCTGTTTAACCCTTTCGAAAGGGCAAATTTTACATACAACGCAGATTTCTGATTAATCACATTATTTCTAACGACTCTGCTCAGTTGTGCTATATCATTGGCAGCCAGGCACAATACCGGCAAAATCAATTGTCCTGAATAATTGGCAACTGTCTGGAAAAAGGATAGGTGGTCTGCAAAAAACCAATTGCCTGGTGCTGGAAAAATATCCATCCATGTTCCGAATCTCTCTGATGTAAAATAAATAATCATCATGGAGGCAAACCAAAAAACAGGAACTGAATAAAGAAGCAACCAAAAATAATTACTGATAATATCAAAATGGCTATTCTCACGATATCCAGCATACATTCCTGTGGGTATGGCAATCAAGCAGGAAATCAGGATATTCAGAAATACCAATAAAATGGTCCATTTAATGGCACTATAGATTTTTTCAGCGATCAACCTTCCATCTTTCATGGATACACCGAAATTGCCGCATATCATATTTACTCCCCATTGGTGAAACTGATTGTTAATGCCATGCCAGATAAATCGAGGATAAAACATATTGGTTCTTCCTGCTTTCAAAACTTGAAAAGCACTTGTCAAATCAGCCAATTTACTCTTTAATTGGGCATCATCAGGGATATTGACTCCATCAAAAATTTCATCTAAGCGGGATATGTCTGTTTCGAAGGCAAGTTTATTGGCCATTTCCAAAGTATCCGTTTCCCTGTAAGATTTGTCTATAAACATCTGGCTGATAAAAATATCTCTTTTATCGAGATAGGATGCTATATTCTGATAGTTCAGCTTTTGTTTTAAAAGCGCAATAGTCTGATATCTTTTCGACTGATCTGATATTTCATTTATGTTTTCAGGATAAAAATCCGGAATAACTGAAAAATAAAAGGTAGGCTTATTCAAACCAAGTTGCCCGTACTGGCGCTGATATTCATTTTTCGCATTGCTCCTCTCCGGATTAACTCCCTGTAGTAATAGCATGGCTGATGCTGCATCACCAGGTACTAATTTACTTAATATAAAAGCAATAAGCATTACCAAAAAAATGGTAGGCAGTATCAGGATAATTCTTCTGATCGCATACCTGGCCATGTCGTCCTAATTATTATTGATGACTTTCCATGCAGACTTACTGAATGTATTGGCCATATATCCTGGTCGTTTTACAGTTGAAGAGCTATTCCATTTTTTGCTGATAATAATTTTTTCCTCAGGGGCATAAAGGAAAATCGCAGGCTGGTCATTGTAAATTTGTTCCTGTATCCTCTTATATAATTGTATCCTTTCGGCCTCATCTTTAGTTACAATGATTTTGTTGATCAGTTCATCCGTAACAGGATTTCTGTATGACATATCATTGGAACCATCCGGTGTATCATTTTCAGATAACCACTTACTCAAGTCATCCCATGCAATAATATCCTGTGATAGTACAGCTGGTACCAATTGGTATTTTCTTGTCTTTAGATTTTCAGCTCTGATAAGTTTGAAATCCTTTTCAGTAATTCTTATATTTATTCCTACTTTTTTTGCACTCTCCCGGAGCATAATAGCTAGTTTTTTACCTAATTCCTGTCCTGATATGAGTACTTCAAGATCAAGTTTTGTCTTTTTACCAGCTAAAATTTTATCCACAATTCCATCATTATCAGTGTCTTTCCATCCAGCCTGAGTGATTATTTCTTTTGCCTTTTCAGTATTGAACTCTATCGGTTTTAAATCTTTATTAAAAGTCTTTTTAACAGGGTGAACCGGTCCTGTTGACCTGACCCCCATACCACTTTCCAGATTTTCTATTATATTATCAACATCTATCAAAAGAGCCAAAGCCTTTCGAATATTTTTATCTGACAGAATCGGATCCTGATTATTTATGCTGATGTAATAATGTTTGATCAGTGAAGGGTGGTAAAAATTAAAATTTTCCCTTACAGTTGGATCGGATAATAACTCATTGTAGCTGTCAGCAGAAATTTCATTTATCACATCGATCGCTCCGGCTCTGAGTTGGGTAACTGCAGTCAACTCGTCAGGAATGATATGAAAGACCATCTTATCAGGGCCTTGTCTGAGAGATGCATGAGTCATTCCGGCTCCCCAATAATTTTCTTTCTTCTCCAGTATTATATTTTGATCCGATGTCCAGGATACAAATTTGTATGGCCCACTACCACTGATGATGTTACGTGAAAAATCATTGCTGTTGAACCTGTCTGCAAAGCCAGCTAGTACCGAATCTTCTTTTAAAGCAGCCTCATGTTTTGCAGTCAAATCTGTAAAACTATAAGATGCAAGTACATTAAGACTATCATAAATATATCTCGGGTATATTTCTATATTGACAGCGGCTTCCAGTGCAAGAATATAGTCCTTAGAAAAAATCACCCTGAATTTTTTAGGATTATTAGGATCTGCAATGATTTCCGAAATATTCTGCACTATTTCCCGATATTTGCCAGCATTAGTGAGGGGAAGATTTATGGCTTTTAGGGTGAAAATATAATCATCAGATGTTATAGGAGTCCCGTTATCCCATTTTGCATTATCCAATAGTGTGATATCGAAGTATATTCCTCCGCTATACATACCTGTATCTATATCCATCTCTTTCGGCATTTCAGTAATCAGAATCGGTGAAAGTTCCAGACTTTCAGGATCAAAATCAGCTAAAGGCAAATGAATATACTGATATATCTCTCTCGCTGTCGGATTTGGAAACAAAAGGGGATTTAACCGTTCTGGATCTTTCTTGATCCGTATATTGATGGTATTATCAACCTGGTTTTTATCTGTCTTGCACGAGATTAATCCAACCAGAAGGGAAAAAAATATAAAACCAATCCTATTCATATTGCTGACTATTAGAGCCACAAAAATATATAATAAAAAACAATATCAGCAATAATTAAATGCATATAATAGAAGTCAATTAAAAACAGATGTTAAAATAATTTGTAAGTGCCTGGAATGCAAATAGAATCGCTTTTGGAAGTTCATAGCGATTGCTATGGGCTGAAAAAATGCTAAAAAGCTGTTTTTCAATGACTTGTAAAAGAATTAACCATGTGCCTTAAATTCACATCTTCATTATTATTGTTACATTAAACTTAAACAGGTTGATAAGTTATTTGTTAGCCTGGTTAAAAATAAATATTATCATGCCCAAAAATAATAAACAGGTGGTCCTGATAGCAGGTGGTAGCGGGTTGGTAGGAGGAAGGCTTATACATATGCTTGATAAACATAAATATGAGATCGTAGTATTGACCAGAAATCAGAATGTACAAAGTCGCAATACGATTAACTATGTAGTATGGAATACAGAAATGGACTACATTGAATCGATACCTTCTCCTGACCACATAATAAATCTGGCCGGAGCTGGTATTGCTGACGAAAGGTGGACAGAAAACCGAAAGAGACTCATAGTGAAAAGTCGGGTCGATAGTGCTAAAACTATAAAAACTTACTTAACAAAGCATAAAATAAAGCCGTTGACATATATTGCATCATCAGCAGTAGGGTATTATGGTGATAGGAAGGCAGAGCTACTCACTGAAAAAAGCAAGCCTGGAGTGGGATTTTTGTCAGAATGCTGTATCCAATGGGAAAATGAAGCAAAAGCTGTCGGAAATCTATGTGAAAGAAATGTGATATTAAGATTAGGTATTGTCATATCAAACAAAGGTGGTGCTCTTCCTAAAATGCTGATGACTAAACGATTTGGAATTTTAAATTATTTTGGCAATGGCAGGCAATATTATCCATGGATTCATATCGATGATCTGTGTAGAATGATAATTCAAAGTATAGAAAATAACGATTATCGGGGTATTTATAATGCGGTATCTCCGCAACAAATAACCAATAAACAGATGATGGAAGAGATCATTGAGACCAACTCAATGAATGCTATATTGATACCCATACCCGTCTTTTCGTTACGATTGCTTATGGGTGAGATGGCCAATGTTGTTCTCAACTCCAACCGAGTACTTTCCGATAAAATAATTAATACCGGTTTTAAATTTCACTATACGAATATCGGTAAAGCCGTAAAGAGTCTGTTGGAATAGCCATGTATTACAGTCAAAACTTAAGTTATGGAATGAATGCGAACGATACATGCAATTAAATTATTACATATATAATATTTATATTACTAAACATTATATATTCACTAATTAAATATATAAATAAAATAATTAACTTATTTACACATAGCGCAATAATTCCTGTTATAGAAATGTTAACATATGTATAGAATCGATTTAGTTGAACATATATTCAATATTGATGTAATGTGCAGTTAAATATTCGATTCACTATGGTTAAAATGTCGCTTTAATTATTTACCTTTGCTAACCATTAATATCGTAACTGATAGCTGGAAAATGATATGAAGATCCTTCAATTGTGTAAAAAATTTCCATACCCACTTAAAGATGGGGAATCGATTGCGGTTACCTATCTGAGTAAGGCATTGAATGATTTAGGCTGTGAAGTGACTCTTTTAAGCATGAACACATCCAAGCATTATATGAAAATAAACGATCTTCCGGTCGATTTTAATCATTATAAAGAGATTCACGTCACTGCACTTGACAATAGCTTGAAACCACTGGCAGCATTTAAAAATTTATTTTCTATAGATTCTTATCATATCAGCCGCTTTATTTGCGCTGATTTCAGAGATAAACTCATAGATTTACTTAAATCAAATGAATACGATGTCGTCCAATTGGAAACACTTTATCTGGCTCCATATATCGATGTCATAAAAGAGTATTCTAATGCTTTGGTTACCATGCGGGCGCACAATATAGAATTTGAGATATGGGAACGAATAACTTCAAATACAAAATATCTCCTGAAAAAATGGTACCTTAAATATCTGACAGGAAAACTCAGAAGATATGAGCTGAATAACCTTAATAAATATGACTACCTCATAGCCGTATCGGAAAGAGATTTATATAAATTCAAAGCTTTGGGCTATAAAAATGGGGCTATGTCTTCACCTATTGGTCTCGATATTCGCAATTACAATGCTAAAGCAAATAATCAAATCTCCAAGGATATATGTTTCATTGGAGCTTTGGATTGGATGCCAAATATGGAAGGTCTTCTGTGGTTTATAGAAAATGTATGGCCAAAACTGCACAAGCAGTTTCCAACTATAAAATTACACATTGCCGGTCGTAATACTCCTGATTCATTAATGGAAATGAAATTACCAAATGTGGTGATTCATGGAGAAGTTCCTGATGCTGTTTTATTTATGGATCAATATGAGACGATGATAGTTCCACTATTTTCAGGTAGTGGCATGAGGGTAAAAATATTGGAAGGCATGGCTCTTGGGAAAATCATTATTACTACGGCTATGGGAAAAGAAGGTATCAATGCAAAAGACGGAGTACATCTTCTGGAAGCAAATGATGCCAATGCTTTTGTGGCAAGAGTCTCGGATGTGGTAAATAATAAAATAGATAAAGAACTAATTGGAAAGTCTGCGAGAGATTTCGTCGAAAACAACTATGATCATGGCGTAAATGCTGCCAAACTTCTTGAAAAATATAAAAGCCTGAAGTCCAACCCATCCTATTTTAAAGAGACTATTCGTCATTAAGATATATAATCTGATGCAGGTAAATTATCGAAAAAGAATTAAGGAATCAATGGTGAAATACATTTTTTCTGTTTTAGTAATTAGTATTTCAATTTTGCTTTTTTCATGCAAAGAAAATAAATCTACTAATAGTGATTCAACACTTGTAGCGTTCAAACCACACAATAAGTCGATGAACTCTGGCAAAGACTGCGGATTACCGGACAGCATGGTTATGGAATGTGCGGTTCTTGACGTAGCCTGGCTGGAACCCCTCAGTTCTAATAACAACCTTAATTCTGCTATATCAGATACTTTAGATTACTTTATAAAAGGTATGATTGGCGAGTGCATATTCCCGGAAGAAAATCATTTTCGATATGGTAGTCTGTCATTAGACTCACTTGCTAAAATCTATTTCAATCAACATCAGGAATTTATAAATGAATTTCCTGAAGCTGTTTCAAAAGTTTGGTCTATAGACATAAACGTGGATTCGATCTACCAAAATACAAAAACAATATCTCTCGCAGTAAATGGATATACTTATCTCGGGGGGGCTCATCCAAACTCATTCACCTCTTACCATAGTTTTGAAAAATCAACAGGCAGAATAATCTCTCTGGCTGATATTATCATAAAGTATAAGGAGTTTTTGAAGATTGCTGAAAAAGAATTTCGAAAAAATCAGGAAATTACTGAAGAACAGGATCTCGAAGAAGCCGGATATTTCTTTGATGAGGGAAAATATGCCTTGCCTTCTCAATTTTGTATCACCGGGGATGGATTAAACCTTTTTTACAACAATTATGAAGCGGCTGCATATGCAGTTGGACAGATCAGTTATACTATTCCATATGAGATGTTACAGGACATCATAGACCTGAGCAAAATAAGGTAGCCGTCAATATAATGGAGAACTTGCTAAGCCAAGCTTACACATAAGATGATTAAGTGATACCCTTAATACTCCCAATCCATATCTGGAACTTCTGGTGAAATTGATAGAAGATGCTTCTTCAAAATATTTGGTCGGACATGTGACCTCGGCTATGTCAAAACCTTTATAAATAATCTGTGACAGCATCTCGTTATCGAAAATGAAATCGTCTGAATTATTATTATATTTGATAGCCTGAAGTACTTCCCTGCTGAATGCACGATAGCCTGTGTGATATTCTGATAGTTTATAACCTATCAGAAGGTTTTGAGTCATGGTAAGAAAGCGATTGGCTATAAATTTATACAATGGCATGCCACCTTTTAGTGCCCCTTTCCCAAGAATCCGGGACCCAAGCACGACGGGATAAAGCTCTTCTCCTATGATATTGACCATAGATGGTATCAGCAGTGGCGTATATTGATAATCAGGATGAAGCATGATTACTATATCACCTCCCAACTCCAATGCTTTATTGTACAAAGACTTCTGGTTGCCTCCATAGCCTTTATTATTTTCATGAATGATGATGTGTTTTATACCCAGATTCCGGGCGAGCTCGGCTGTTTTATCTTTGGATGCGTCGTCACAAAGTATCACTTCATCGACAAGATCTAAAGGAATCTCTTCATATGTTTTTTTCAGCGTAAGCGCTGCATTATAAGCAGGCAGTACCACTACTACTTTTTTACTTTTGTACATATAGTGAAATTCCCTAAGCTAATAATTTCAAAAACTATGATTACTGGACAGGTACGAAGTGGCCATTCTTATTGTAAACCCAAATCAACAAGATAATAAACAATATTATTGTCAGCATAATTTTGCCAAAAATCGATCCTTTTTTTCCGTAATCGCTGTTACTTGCCATGGTAATGTATGTATAGTGACTAATTCAAATGCAAAAATACATTTTTTGTAAAATGTGTTATTATAAATAGCTGGTTTTATTTTGTTTTCATTAAGAACTTTGTTCTCCATGAATATTCCTGCAAAATTCCAAATCTCGGTGATAGACTATCAATGTCTTCGGATCCGGTATAGTAAAACATAGCATCTGTATCGGGTTTCACTGTTTTATGGTAAGGCATTAGCTCAATCTTATCCGAATATAAATGCTTGATATGGTAGGTCATGGACGGATGAAAAACCCAATGGCAATCAACTTTCACAGGAGTGTGAAGATTTTGATTCTCTATATCTTTTTCTATATCCTTCAGTACCACATATGTATCTGCATCATTGTACCACTCATATGTAGCAAGGCCATTAAATCCTCGCACAAAATGCTGACACGAAAGTGAAATAACAAACACCGTCAATAGTAGTCCAAACATTCTGTTAGTACATGTTATGACTTCCAACCCGTAGCAAACCACAATACTCACCAAAGGTATCAAAAACAAGGCAGTTCTCGCATTCAGAAATGGAACTCCGGCAAGCCAAAATTGCACATGATTATACAATATGGTAGAAATCAGTAATAAAAAACTGTACGTTAAGAACGTTTTATTTCCAATTCTTTTAATTAATAATATACCGGCACCGCATATAACAATAATAAAACCTAATACCAATCCATAAATGGTGTCATTAGTCCACCCAAAATATTCTGTGCCCGCCCGAAGTGAAATAATTAAGGGCTTAACAGTATCCGAAAAAAACCCTGATGTTCCCCAATATACAAATTGTTTGGTCTCAAGCATTTTAGAGAAGGGAAGGTAACAAAGTAAGCCCAATATAATACTTACACCCCCAAGAATCATAAAAGGTCTTATAGTCTTCTTTTTATCTGATTTATAATTAATGACAACTGTGTGGATTCCAAGTAAAAATACCAAAGGCATATAGTAGTTAAGCAACGTAAAATTAGCATAGACCCCAATGGCGCCAAAAATGACTGAATACCATAAATCTTTCTCGTTGCCTTCCCTTAACCTTCTGTAAAAATAGAATATGCTTACCATCTGAAATGCAACGCTTAGTCCATAACCTCTTGTGACAGAAAAGAAATCAAGTAGGTAAGGCTGGAGGCTTAATAATGCTACAAAACAGAATCTCAGCCAATTATCTTTAAAAAGCAGAAATGCAGATTTGACAGAAAAAAAATAGAAAAGTATGAAAGACAATACATTATGGATCCGGTCTGTAAATAACAGCTCCCCGAATATGGCTATATTCAATTTGAGAAGCAGAGTGTTTAGTATATGATTATTCGGTACCGGATCTGCATAAGTAATGATATCAAACAGACTCTTCTGACTATAGTCTATCGTACTCAATTCATCATGTGTAAGTGGTATGACAAAAGCCTCCTTAGCTATCAGAAATAACAGGATCAGGCCCGACATTATCAAAAGACCTCCTTCAATATTTAAATTGCGAATTGAATACATATATAATAGCCGGCAAAGCTAAATAAAAATATGAAAATCAAAATTATATTACCTTTACCAGCTCTAATGATTATTTCCTAATGAAGCTATATTCTGATAAAAGATTTAAACAAGAGTGGTTGTGGGCACTGCTTATACTGTCTTTAATATTAGGATTTACATACAGAAAAATCATCGAACACCCCAATCAATTTCTGGTAACAGGTGGCGATGGTATGAAAAACTACTATACCTTCATGTACCATGTTAAATATGATACTTCCTACATGTCATTTGAGGGGATGAATTACCCTTTTGACGAAAATATTATTTTTACAGATAACCAACCCTTGTTGTCTAACGTTACTAAAGTAGCTTCACAAATATTTCCTGTCATCATCTGCTATCTTCCTTCAGTTCATAATCTCATGTTGCTCATTGGGTTGATACTAGGGGCTTTAGGATTATTTCTTTGTTTCAGACAGCTAAAGATTGACTTCTTTTTTGCCGTCCTGTGTACTGCAGGTCTCATGTTGCTCCACCCTCAATCTGACAGAATCCATGGACATTTTGGTATGTTCTACCCTATCCTACCCTGGATTTTCTATTTTTGGCTTAAACTTTGGGATGGAAAAAACTTACTCAGATATAGCCTGGCAACCGGCATAATAATCTCACTGAGTGGTATGCTACATATGTATTATTTTATCACAGGTGCCATTATGGTCAGCCTGTCGGTATTTGTTTGGTCTGTTTCTTCATTGCAAAAGCCATCCGTAAAAAATATGTCCCTGATATTCCTGATACAGGTGGTGATCCCTTTTCTTATCCTGAATTTTCTGGCATCAGCTTTTAATCATGCAGATGACAGGCCTTCCAGTCCATGGGGGTTTTTCAGCTATCATTCCTATTGGGAGGGATTATTTTTCAGCTATAAGTTACCACTTTTCGAATTTATAAATAAAAATATCATAACGGTCAGGGACTTTGATTTTGAAGGTAAAAGTTATATAGGAATCACGGCTGTTATGTTTTGTATTGCAGGAATATTCAGAATATTATTGAATATCAAAGCCATCAAAAATATTTTTATTCTAAAAGATACCAGGTCCATCTTAATGGCAATATTTATACTTTCAGCACTCATTTCTTTTGGACTTCCGTTTACCATACCGGGTTTGGAAGGGCTCCTCGACTATACCGGTCCATTCAAACAATTCAGAAGTATAGGCAGGGTAGCCTGGGTCAGTTTTTATGCTATCAATCTGGTAGCGATTCCCACAGTATATCTATGGCTGAAAAACTCAACCCATGGTGAAAAACGAGATATTTTATATTTTGTGATTCCTTCAGTTATCTTGATCGAAGGATTCATGTATTACAATCAAAAACCAATTCAGCAAATACCAATTGAAGCCTATTATTGCAACAACGATTATAATAATTTTCCCGTCAAAGGAGCAGACTATCAGGCCTTGCTTCCTGATCCTTTCTTCCATGTGGGCTCAGAATGTTACAGTTGGGGTGATCAGGGACATATTGTTAATCAAAACTTCGAATTAGGATATAATCTCCATCTCCCTACTATGGGAGCCAATATGAGCCGGACATCATTCAGGCAATCATTTCTGCTCAACGAACTAGTATGTCAACCATATAAAGTGCCCGACATTATAAATATTCTCAAAAAAAATGATTCGCTGAGTGTATCAGATGACTTAAAGGATATAAAAGAGATACAACTTAGTTTCACCAAAGTTAAAGGCTCAAATGGATGGGGCTATGAAGCCTACCTACCCAAAGACAGCACCATGAATGGGAAATATGTACTTTCGTATTGGATTGAATGTACAGATGCTCCAAGGGTTCATTCTATCACAGAAATCTGGCAATTTGACAACAATGACAATAGTATCGACTACATAGGTGAGGCTAACAGATACAACTATAAGCGGTACGATGGCAATAAATTGCTCATAGAAATACCGGTACAAATAAAAAATGAAGCCGCCAAACTGGTTTTCAGGATTTCAAAAGAAAAACAAAAAGAAACCGAAGAGTTGAAAATAACTAATTCAGTTTTGCAATAAGTTCCTTCCTGAAACTTAAATACTTTTATATTGGTTCCTTGTGAGTAGTTAGTTTTATAAATATTCTTCGAGGCTAATAAAAATTGAATATTCTATCAGGATTCAAACAAAAATATATTAAAATGAAATATTACAGCATTCTTCTTTTAATAACCTTATATTTTGATTCGACGGTTTCAGCACAAAAGCAAAAACCAATTCTCGATTTCAACACCACTGATACTTATCTCATTACCATGAAAGATGAGTCAACTTTTACCGGTAAGTTTGTGGAGAAACGGGACAATATCATCATCATAGCTACCAAATCTGCACGGGTAGAACTCCTGATGGCAGAGATTGTGTCAGCCAAAAAGATAGACGAATCCCGTTTTGTTAATGGTAAATATTGGTTTCCCAATCCCCACCACTCCCGATATCTGTTCAGTCCGTCTGCTTTTAACCTTAAAAAAGGTGAAGGATATTATCAAAATATCTATGGTGTAATAAACTCAGTCAACTACGGTCTTTCTGATCACTTCACTTTAGGTGCGGGTACAGAAATAATTTCCCTTTTCAGTGGCTTTCCGGTACTATTGGTGACCCCCAAATTTGGAGGCTACGAAATCGGAAACAACCTGCATGCAGGCGGAGGGGCCTTTCTTGCCGCCGCCGAGGGGGGTATTTTTGGGATTGGATATGGGATGATCACAAAGGGGACGGAAGATAAAAATATTACTTTCGGGTTAGGCTGGGCCTTTTCTTCTGATGGTGATCTCGAAACCAAACCAGTGGCTACGATAAGTGGCATGTACCGGTTCAGAAAAAATATGGCATTCATCTCTGAAAATTGGCTGGTGCCTTTTGAAGGTTACAAGCCATTCTTTTCTTACGGTCTCAGATTTTTTGGTGAGCAGATAGCTGTCGATATTGCCTTCATCAATTCACCCGACATAGCAAGAGATGCCATTGCCATAGGCATACCATATGTTGATTTTGTGTACAAGTTTTAAGATCATCTCATTTAGTTCACTAAACTCGTTAATTATTTTATTGTCAGAACCATAACCTATTGATTAGCAACTAAAAAAATTTTTAACCATACCCTAAAATTTCTTTTTCAAAACCCTGTATTTCCAGATTAATTTAAAAAAACTAAATACTTCTTTTAGCAAAACCGAAGCGTTAAACCTGGTAAAACCAATATCATCTCTCAGCTTTACTGGTACTGGTGTTATTTTAATATTTTGATTGCTGGCAGCTAAGAGTAATTCCAGATCAATCAGAAATCTATCCGTCTCACATTTAAGTAATATTGCTTTGACTTGGCCGTCAAAGGCTTTGAGTCCACATTGGGTATCATTTACCGGAAGTCCGAGCAAAGATTTATTGAGCCATCTCAACGATTTGGACAAAATAGTTCTGAATAATGAAACATCCGCGTAATAAGCCTCTGACCGGAATCCGGTCACCAATCCGGAAGTGGACTGCACACTTTTGATCACAGATTTCATGCTTTGGTTATCATAAGGAAAATCAGTATCGGTAAATACAATCCTATCTGTTTCACACATAGAAGCACCAAATTTCAGTGCTCCGCCTTTTCCTTTATTGTATTGATATCCTGTATATTTAAATTTTTGTCCTAACTGCAATGCTATTAAATCAGCTTCACCCCTTATGTCTCTGGTGCTGCCATCATTGACCAGGACCACAGGGATTTCTGCCCCAAACATATCACAAAATCAAGGTACCTTTCTATAAAAACATGATGCCATCCCGCAGGAGGATTGAAAGCGGGTATAAGAAGAGTAATGTCAATATTTTTCATCAGGCTCAATACTTGTGTTAAGACGCTTCGATACATAAAGGTACATTGGGATCTCGTATCTCAAAACGAGAATAGTCCGAATATGCTTTTAAAATCATTAGAGAAGTCATAGTGACCGGTAGTACATATAAATAGGGATAAGGTATCAGGACAAAGGTATAAAATATCGTCAAATACAATTTAACTCCACCCAAAAGTACCCAGTCGTGATTTAAAAATTTCCTGTTCCTTTGATAAAGGTATATCATAAAAATTGCAATAATACCACTTAGTAAAGTTCCGACTTCTTTGATGTGCTGTATTCCGGATTCAATGTCATATTCGTATAACCTTTTGAAGAATATAGCTGCGCCCAGACCTCGGGCCAACTGATAAGGTTCTTCGCCATCTTGTTGCCATCCATGGACTTGCCACTCACCAAAAGCTCCGTTTTCATAATTGCCTGCAATTTTGGATACCAATTGCGGGTCCTTGAGCATAAATGGAAGAATGAAAATGAGAATTATAAACACAACCGTTGTAACACAGGATTTTAAAAACACGGCTGACCCAAATCTTTTCCATACATACCACATCAGGAATGGTACAAATAGTAGGATAGAAAACCGACTCATCAGACAGCACCCCATCGATAATCCCATGAAAAACCAATTGCCTCTTAGCAGGCTAAGTGTCAGCCCAATATAATAAGCGACTGGCAGCATCTCAAGCGTAACAGCATAGTCAAAACTATTCTCCGAAATAAAACCATACATGCTAAATATAGCCAAAACGCCGGTTAAAAAATAGCCAGCGGTAAATTTAAAATCCCATTTCCTTTGAGAAACAGGTAAAAAATAAAGAAAAAAGATCATCATAATTACCCACGCAGTCAATGGTATCCACCTGGGATCAATACTAAATATTACAGCCAAGATAAATGGCAGCCATTGCATGGGCAAATATGTATTGTGCATCGTATAAGTGGGTAATACCACATCCTGATATGGATATTCTCCAGTCAACAACCAGGTAGAAGGAGACAAGACCTGGGCAAATACATCTGACTGATTACTATCGACTGGAAATTGGCTGAAAACCGAATATCCATAATATAACAAACCTATCAGCAATGGCAACATGAGTAAAATGGATCTTATATACTTTTGGTTTATTACTGGAGTTTCTTTAAAGAAAAATGCAGCATAAAGTGCTGAAATACTAACACCGGCTGAAGATATAAAGAATATAACAGGGCTGAAATAGATACCAAAATAGCCTTTCAGATAACTTAACATCAAAAATTCCAATAAGGAGAAAAGTACAAGAACTACAATCCAGGTAGTCACCTTTTTTTTGAACATGCCGGATATTAAAACTTATTTTCCACCTCAGCGGCATCCAGCATCAGTTGATGCAAATCGGTATTGATCACAAATGGTTTCAAACGTTCACTTCCGGGACCAAACATAGCGAGTTCGACAAAATCTCCCGTATGATCCATACCACCAAAAGACACAGAAGTATGATCTGCAGTGATCTGCCCATACTCTTTGAAAGGCAATTTATATGCGTTATACACCCCATCACCGTCCAGATACAGATACTTGGATTTGATATTTTGAGATTGCTCAATGGTGATGTCAATTCCCTGAAATTCTTTAATTTTTTCTAGTATTTGAGCTGGCGTTTCTTCCTTTTTTATTCCCATGAGCAAAGAATCATTTGAACGACGGATCGTCAGAAATTTATCAAAATTTTCATCCGCCTTTGAACCGTAATAAAGACCTGGATTTGAATTTCCATGATCTGTAGTGATAATAACCAGGGTATTCTGATCTTTGGCAGCAAAGTTTATGGCTATATGAATGGCTTCATCAAAAGCAATCTGATCGTACAGAAGCGCGGGTGCATCATTGGAATGTGCCGCCCAATCCACCTTGCCGCCTTCAACCTGCAATACAAACCCATGGGTATGACTTTTCATCAAATCTATGGCTTTAGTGGTCATTTCAGCTAATGATGGGACTTTTTCCTGTAAGTTAGGCTGATGCAATCTGTCAATCTCATACGGAAGACCATCCTTATCAAATATACCAAGTACAGGTTTGCCTGAATCAGCCTTCAACATTGTTGATTTTTCTCTAGATACCTGAAAACCTTGTTCAGCATACTCCGCAAAAAGGTTTCTTCCATCTTCTCTTCCTTCAAAATACTTGGCACCTCCACCCATCATGACATCAAATCTGAGTTTCAGATAATCGATGGCAATCTCAGGTTGGGAATTTCTGCTTTTACTGTTTACACAAAATCCTGCCGGAGTTGCATGAGTGATCGGAACTGTCGTCACACAACCTACTTTCTTTCCTGCTCTCTTAAATTTCTGCAGAATGGGCAAGTATTCTTCTCCATTTGAACCAATGTTCAGATGCCCGTTAGGAACTCTGTGTCCCCCGCCCCAGGATGAGCTACTCGCAGCAGAATCTGTCACTAAAGAGCTAGATGATGCTGTGTCCATTAATGCCCTGGCAGCTCTCTGATCTCTATACAAGTCCAACCAATGCGAACCACGACCTTCTTTGCGGCGCAATAACAGCTCAGCCATATTGAGCGTACCGGTACTCATTCCATCACTGACCAGAAAAATGATATTTTTAGCTGTCCTGCCCTTACCCTGACCGTTTACTAAAAGCTGACTGGAGCTACAACCTTGTGCTGGAAATAAAAAAGAACTTGCAGCTGCACCAAAAGCAGCATTTCTGAAAAATTCTCGGCGTTTCATTTATATTCTTGGTTTGATAGTGAGCAAAGATATAGAAATTATTGCCAAATGTTTGATGAAAAAACGTTCAAAATAATTTTCTTTATATCAGATTGCTTTAAGCATAAAGGATGCGGATTCACTGAGTGGACATGGAGGAAAAATAAAAATATTAATAAACAATACAATATTCCGGTGGGACATTTGGTTGTAAATCGTTTTATAACAATATGTGAAGAGCATATCAATTATTGTATTTTTGCTTTCGGATTATGACATTTGCATCTTTTTTGATTGGAAAAATATTAAATCTGTTTAAATTTAACTTGTGTTAAAAGTAGTTGCTCCGTTTTTCGTCCTTATTTTATTTTCTTTATGTTTATTTTCGCAACCCGTGCCGGATCTCAGATGGGCCACATACCATGGTGGTAATCAGTCTGATGCATTCCGTGACATGGCAATAGATAAAAGTGGCAACATTTATGTCATCGGTAGTACGAAGAGCTCAGGCTCAATATCTACACCGGGAAGTTATCAATCCGCAAATGCCGGCTTAACTGATGTATTTATTGCAAAATATGCCGGTGATGGAAAAAAAATATGGGCGACTTATTACGGTGGTACAGCCGATGATATTGGACAAAGCATAGATCTGGATGCGCAAGGAAACATTTACATAACAGGTTCGACTTTTTCTTCCAATGGTATAGCTACTTTAGGTACCCACAAATCGGCTAATATAGGTGGCGGTGATATATTTGTTGCAAAATTCAGTACAAATGGCAATAGGATTTGGGGAACATATTATGGAGGTGATGCTTATGATTCTGCTAATGACGTGGATGTGGATAATGCAGGAAATGTCATCATTACAGGATGGACTTACTCCGCTGGCGGTATTGCCACACCTGGAGCATTTCAAACAAATTATAGCGATAAAGAAGATGTCATCCTGGCTAAGTTTGATACAAACGCGCTATTAATCTGGGCGACTTATTATGGAAATACCGGATTTGATCGAGGATTACAGGTAGAAACAGATGGGGCAAACAACATAATATTATCAGGATCGACTTCATCAGTTAGTAACTTTTCAAGTGTAGGTTCGCATCAGAGCACCTATGGCGGATCAACATCTGATGCATTTATCGGAAAATTTACTTCTGCTGGTAGCCGGCTTTGGATGACTTACTATGGTGGCAGCAAAGATGAATATGGTGATGCATTGGTTGTAGCCTCAGATGGAAAAATATTCTTAAGTGGGTCCTCCAATTCGCCGAACGCTATAAGCACACCTGGATCATACCAAAATGCTCTCAGTGGGGACTTTGATGCCATGTTGGTCTATTTAGATTCAGATGGCCACCGCATTTGGGGTACATACTTCGGTGGCAGCAATTATGATTCCGGTTACAGATTGAGAGTAGGATCAGATGATGGGATATACATGACAGGGCACAGCCAATCACCGGATAAAATTTCAACTCCAAACACATGGCAGGCATCAAATGCTGGGGGAAGTGATATATTTCTTTCGAAGTTTGATATATCCGGTAAAAGAGTCTGGTCAACATACTACGGTGGATCATCCAATGATTTTGGATATGGCTTAGTCTTAGATGGAAATAATGGTGTTTATATTTGTGGAAAAACCGAAGGAAGCACTAACCTGTTTACTCCCGGTGCAGCACAAATCACATTCGGAGGAGGTAATGAAGATGGTATAATTGCCAAATTCTCCCCATGTCCTGATAAATTTGCTAAAATCTCTTTCAATAACAGTCCTGTTTGTTCAGGAAAACCTTTAAATCTGGCAGCTTCAGGAGGCGTTTCTTACAAATGGTCAGGTCCCAATGGGTACACATTCAGTGAACCAAATGCAATCATACCAAACGCTTTGTTATTTAATAGCGGCACCTATACTGTCACAGTGACGGATGTAACCGGCTGTACCGATACCATTTCCACAAGGGTAGTCATCAACCCACTCCCGGCAGCTACAGTTTCATCCAACAACCCGGTTTGCTTAGGGAATCAACTGCAACTATCAGCATCAGGTGGCAATTCATATTCGTGGTCTGGGCCTGCCGGATTCATGAGTTCGGCACAAAATCCGGTCATAAATGAGGTCATGCCGATCAATACCGGAACATATACTGTGACAATAACTGACCTTAATAATTGTACTTCTCTATATCAGGAAACAATCTCTGCCAATGCACAACCAATAGTCTCTATATCTTCCAATAGCCCTGTTTGCATTGGAGGTCAGGTCAATTTATCCTCTGGCATAGGCAGCTCTTATCTCTGGTCAGGTCCTAATGGTTTCAGCAGTACTTCCCAAAACCCCATAATCATCTCATCACAACCTGCACAATCGGGAAGTTATACGGTGACAGTGACAGAATCTAATGGGTGTACATCGTCGTCATCCACATCATTGATTATATTAAATCTTCCCATTGCATCACCTGCATCAAATAGTCCAATATGTGCGGGAAAACAAATTTCTCTTATGTCATCACAGGCCAAAACATATATTTGGACCGGGCCAAATGGATTTACTAGTATAGTCCAAAATCCGATCATCCCTAATTCCGATACGCTACATGCCGGAACCTATATACTTTCAATTACTGATGACAATAATTGCAGCAACACATCAGCAATAATTGTTGCAATTAATCCGGCACCAAATGCACTCGCATCATCAAATGGACCACTTTGTGACGGAAGTCAAATAATGCTCTCTTCATCGGGCGGAAATACATTTTCATGGTCTGGTCCGGGGGGGTTCAACACCCTGTCTCAAAATCCAACATTAAATAACGCTTCGTTAATGAATTCTGGAACATACATCGTCACTGTCACCGGTCAGAATCAATGTACTTCATCAGCATCTACCCTTGTAACCATATCCGCTTTACCATCAATTATAACCTTATCAAACATTCCGGTATGCATCGGGGACACGATTCTATTGACATCTGCCCAAGGTAAATCTTATGTATGGAGTGGTCCTATGGGATTTAACAGCTCAATGCAAAATCCACAAATTCTGAATGCCACTGTTAATCACGGTGGAGATTATTTACTCACTGTGACCGATTCACTAAATTGTACAGCCTCAAAAACAGTAACTGTTTCAGTTGGTCAAAAACCAAACATCAATCTAAATGGGGCCGATACAATTTGTTTTGGTGAAAATATAAAACTTAGCACTACTGCCCAAGGCTTATTATTGTGGAGCAACGGGCAAACAGTATCCTCCATTACCGTAAGACCCAAAGTAAATACAAAATATACCATCATAGCAAATCTAAACGGGTGCAGAGATAGCGTTTCTGCATTTGTTATTGTAAAACCAAGGCCTGTATTGAAAGCTAATCCCCCAGCCACTATTCAAAAAGGGGAAAGCCTGACACTTAGCATTTCAGGTGCCGATAAATTTGTCTGGAGACCTGCTGAAAGTCTAAGCTGCTCTGACTGTGCTTCCCCTATCGCTTCTCCCAGGCTTACTACAACATATTGTGTCACCGGAAGCAGCAATGAATGTACTTCCGAAGCATGTGTTACCATTGAAGTTAATGATCATTGTACTATCGTCTTGCCGAACATCGTCACACCAAATGATGATGGAATGAATGATGTCTGGTGTAGCCCCGCATTAGAATGTGTTACCAATCAGGTGCTTCAAATATTTGACAGATGGGGCAACCTTTTATATAAAGGTGAAGGAACGGAAGTATGCTGGAATCCCGGATCAGAAAATTTTAATCTCCAAAACCAGGTAGTAGTATTTATTTTAAAGATTGTAACACCGGAAAATAAAACAGAGTATTTGACAGGCGATATATTTATTAGCAGATAATCAATTATGAGACTACTCCGAAAAGTTTATTTTTTGCCACAAAGAAACACAAAACACTATGAGTCGCAAAGAATAACGAATTTTAAAAAGTGATATTCAATCCTTTGTGAACCTTTGAGACTTAGAGACCTTGTGGACATTCTTTATTTTTGCCTTTTCGAAGTGGACTCAATTATAATATTATTTATACCTTTACAGATTATATACTTTTGAATATCAATTTATTATAAATATAAATTTAAACTAATATTAATTTTTAAAATGTTCATTATTGCTGTCATTTATTTGAATGGTTATCTCCTTATCAATTTCTTTAATTTCTGAGGACTAAAACTAATCAGAACGCCACAAATTATTATTAGAAAAATTCCGGTAATTCGCAACAAATCCGGAAAAGCATCTCCAAGCAATGTCCCAAAAATAATAGAAAAAACAATGTTGGAATAGCCGACAGC
This sequence comes from Saprospiraceae bacterium, assembly GCA_016722285.1. Lineage (GTDB taxonomy): Bacteria > Bacteroidota > Bacteroidia > Chitinophagales > Saprospiraceae > OLB9. The sequence continues at coordinate 75,948 of JADKGI010000005.1, read as the reverse complement.
AGCAATAATTCCTGTCTTTTGGTAGGAGAATGCCTTAGTTAGGTAAATCTGACCAACCAACGCTGCCAAACCTAATAAAAGGATTACTGGATAATGTTCCAATCTAGGCACATCAAATGTATTTATGATGAAGTCGAAATGTCCGGGTTCAATTAATTGGCCGATAAAAAGTGATATCACCGGTAATATAATACCAGACAACATAAAAGAAAGGATAATTGACCTTTGATCATAAATTTCACTCAGTCCCCTTATACTTAGGTATGCCATTCCCGTCATCAATGCATTTGAAAGACCTATCGTATGGTGTTTGACTGTAAGTAAGGAAGTATCAACAGATGGTAAAAATATCAGACATATACCAACAAAGCCGGTTACTATAGCCACCCATTCGCGACCAATAAGTTTTTCGCCTAAAAAGTAAGCTGCAAACAGCGCCAGAAAAACCGGGTAAGATTGTTGGTAGGTGATAGCTATAGCCAAACCTATTTTTGAGATACCATAAAAAAAAGAGTACAGTGCCAATGTCCCTATAACGCCCCTAAATATCAGTAACCAGGGTTTTCCACCTTTCTGTTTAACAGGTGAAAGTCTGATAGAATACAAAATAAAAATCACTCCGATAATATTTCTAAACAAAACCAGTTCTATCGGATTGATATCATCTCTCAGCCACCTTGCACATGCCCCAGTCAGGGCAAAACAAAATGAAGCCGTAAGCATATACAATATCCCTTTTTTCTGAACATCTGAACTAATTGAATTCATTCGATTAGTCTATAAATTTTAAAACACATAACATTGACCGGTTTAATTACCACTATTATAAAGCAAGAAAATTGCAGCATTTTGTTAATAAATGTAAACTTTGATTATAAGGAAAATTACCAGATTTTCAAAAATTAGGTAATGTATAAATTATCTGCTTTCTAGCCAAAAAAAAATAATGAAGCTTATATTTAAATCAGATGCTAAAATATATTCAATGCTTTAAAATCAAAAGTAAATCAATATTGTTTTACATCGCTGCAAATGTATCTATAGAATTTTATTAGGTTCTTATCTCAGGTCATGGCAAAATCCAATTAAAAAAAAAGGCTTCCTTCAGTATGATGAAGAAAGCCTTTCTAACTCAAAAATTCAATCTTATATTTTTATTATTCGCCGGGTAAAGACTTGATCTTCTGTTTCTACACTAATAATGTACACCCCGGTATTCAGATTTGATATGTCAAGAATATTATTATCGCTTATTTTAGGCAAAGCCATCAGCTGACCGGCAAGATTGTAAACATGAATTTTGCTAATATGGTCATCCAATATTATTTTAATGAAATCTTCAGATGGGTTAGGGATAATAGAAATTCCTGAATCTGCTTGTACATTATGAACAATATTGTTTTCAGATTTTATTGATATAACTTCATTAACCAGGTTGGATCCTGAGCTTGCACTTATGATCACGGCATCAATATAAACCTGGTCATCATTTTCTGAAGCATCGCATTGGAATCTAAACTGAGCATTGCTCGGGAATGAGCCTGTTAAAGTAATGGTAACAGTGTACAATTGATCATTTTGAAATGATGATCCGCTAATAAAAGCAGCCACAGTACTCCATGTTGTACCATTATAATACCTTAACCAGAAATCTTCGCCTGGATCCATATCAACAGCCCTAAACTTAAATTCGACCATGACAGTATTGTAAGGTGTTAAGTTATAGACAGGCGAAGTCATTGAAGACTCTATATCAGAATTATCTCTAATCCTTATGGAGTAATTACCTTCAGGAGAATAGGAGCCAAAATATCGGAAACAATCTGAGCCGCCATCTATCCAACCTTCCCAGTCAACTTCGAAATAAGTTCCTGATAATACTGTGATGCCACTTCCACTGGTACAAGGTGGACAAGACCCTCCACAGTCAATGCCGGTCTCGTTGCCATTTTTGATGCCATCACTACATGTAGGACATGGAGTACATGAGCCCCCGCAATCAATGCCTATCTCATTACCATTCTTTATTCCGTCATTGCAGGTACTGCATGGAGCACAACTTCCTCCACAATCAATACCAGTCTCATTTCCATTCTTTATTCCGTCACTACAGGTTGGACATGGCGAACAAGATCCTCCACAATCGACACCTGTTTCAGTTCCATTCTTTATCCCATCACTACAGGTGGGTTCAACGCCTGGTCCTAAGCAGAAATTTATAGTTTTTGATGTAGTATATATGGTATTATTCACAACAGTAGTACTTCCTTGCATTACTTTAAAATAACCAGGAGAAAGAATACCGTCTCCATATGCATCAGTTATATTAAATGTATAACATCCAGATGGTAAACAATATGCGTGTGTATTTGTAGAGTAACTCAATGTATAGTTTCCCCCATTTGCCACTATAGTCCCTGCAGAATTTTTAATATTCCAGGATATTTCAGTGGGGTATTGATCTGTTTTAATCTCCACCACAATATTTATACAGCTTCCACAAGGGGCGCATGAGCCTCCGCAATCCACACCGGTTTCGTCGCCGTTTTTAATTCCATCACTACATGTGGGACACGGAGTACATGAGCCTCCGCAATCAATGCCTGCCTCATTGCCATTCTTGATACCATCATTGCAAGTACTGCACGGTACACAACTTCCGCCACAATCTATGCCAGTCTCGTTGCCATTTTTGATGCCATCACTACATGTGGGACATGGAGTACATGAGCCTCCGCAATCAATGCCTGTCTCATTGCCATTCTTGATGCCATCATTGCAAGTACTGCATGGTACACAACTTCCGCCACAATCTATGCCGGTCTCGTTGCCGTTTTTGATGCCATCACTACAAGTAGGACATGGAGTACATGAGCCCCCGCAATCAATGCCTGTCTCATTACCATTCTGGATACCATCATTACAGGTAGGTCCGGAACTGGTACTCAAACAAAAGTTTATGGTCTTTGATGTTGAATATGGTACGTTGCTAACAACAACATTAGTACCCTGACTAACTTTAAAATAACCGGGTGAAATAATTCCATCCCCGTAAGTATCATTAATATTAAAGGTATAGCATCCAGAAGGTAAACAAAAAGTACTGTTATTTACTGCATATGGAGCTGTATAGCTCCCGCCATTACCTACGATGACTCCCAAAGCATTCTTAATATTCCATGATATTTCAGTGGGGTACTGATCTGTTTTTATCTCTACTACTATGGTGATGCAGCTTCCACAAGGGGCGCATGAGCCTCCGCAATCAACACCTGTTTCATCTCCATTCTTAATATTGTCAAAACATGTAGCTACCTGGGTTCCACTTTGGGTTAGAATATAATTTGTTGACAATCCTCCACCTGAAACGGTAATGGTGGCTGATCTTGCACTGGTCGAACTGTTGGTCTGATATGTTACTGTCAGGGTTCCATTGTTGGAACCGCTTCCGGGAGAAACGGTACACCAGGATGTTGAATTGGATGCTGCTGTCCAGCTCACATTGGAGGTAACACCGACAGAAGCACTACCAGATGAAGATCCTGCTGATCCACTATTTGTACTCAAAGCAAGGGTCGGACTTGGTGTACTTCCACTCTGTGTGAGGATATAGCTTGCCGATAGTCCACCACCGGAAACGACAATTATCGCTGATCTTGCACTGGTTGAATTGTTGGTCTGGTATGTTACAGCAAGGTTCCCATTGTTAGAACCGCTTCCTGGAGATATGGTACACCAGGATGTTGCATTAGATACTGCTGTCCAACTCACATTGGAATTCACACCGACAGAAGCACTGCCAGATGAAGATCCTGCTGATCCACCATTTGTACTCAATGAAAGAGTCGGGCTTGGTGTACTTCCACTCTGTGTAAGGATATAGCTTGCAGATAGTCCACCACCGGAAACGGTCATGGTGGCTGATCTTGCGCTAGTCGAACTGTTAGTCTGGTATATTACAGTAAGGGTTCCGTTGTTGGAACCGCTTCCGGGAGATACGGTACACCAGGATGTTGCATTGGATACTGCTGCCCAGCTCACATTGGAGGTAACTCCGACAGAAGCACTTCCGGACGAAGATCCTGCTGATCCACCATTTGTACTCAAAGAAAGAGTCGGGCTCGGTGTACTTCCACTTTGCGTAAGAACATAGCTTGCCGATAGTCCTCCACCAGAAACGACAATGATTGCTGATCTTGCACTAGTCGAACTGTTGGCCTGGTATGTTATTGTAAGGGTTCCATTGTTGGATCCGCTTCCGGGAGATACGGTACACCAGGATGTTGCATTGGATACTGCTGTCCAGCTCACATTGGAAGTAACTCCGACAGAAGCACTGCCCGATGAAGATCCGGCTGACCCACTATTTGTACTCAATGACAGAGTCGGGCTTGGTGTACTTCCACTTTGCGTAAGAACATAGCTTGCCGATAGTCCTCCACCAGAAACGGTAATAGTGGCTGATCTGGAGCTAGTCGAACTGTTCGTCAGGTACGATACCGCAAGGGTTCCGTTATTGGAACCACTTCCGGGAGATACAGTACACCAGGATGTCGCATTGGATACTGCTGTCCAGCTTACGTTGGAAGTAACGCCAACAGAAGCACTGCCTGACGAAGATCCTGTTGATCCGCTATTAGTGCTTAAAGACAAATTTGAAGAGCCTCCGGATGTACAAAATGATTTGGTTTCAGTTGCCCCAAATTGTCCTCCGGTTATAAGTGAGGTTGAACCCTGTTTGATGGTATATGAACCACTTCCATACGCACAACATATGCCATCACCATATGTATCTTTTATTGTAAATGTGTAACATCCGGAAGGAAGACACATGCTAATATTATATAAAGTATTGGAAGATGTATATGGTCCTCCCGAATAAGCTATGGTTCCTGCTGAATTTTTTACTTCCCATGTAGTTTCATTTGCATAGGTGTCGGTCCGTAGCTCCATAGTCAAGACGTTGTCTGTACATTGGGTCCCACCTCCACCACCAGATCCGCTGCACGGTTGAAGACAAGTAGCAGTTGTCACTTTTGAACGCATAATGTTGCCAGGTTGCGGCCCAAATCCATTGCTGAACTTAATTCCAACTGAAGTCAAATGACAATATGACATGATAGTACCACCTACCGCAGCAGATGGAAGACCTGGATTCGGACAACTCCCTTCAGGAGTAGAACACCCGTCAATCGCTGTATTATTGCCATTCCATACACATGCATGTGTATGTTGCGAACCAAATAAGTGACCAAATTCATGCGCACAAACTTCAACAGTCCAACTATACGTAGGCACATTTTGATAAGAGCTTTGAATACCTGCATAAGACATAGAGTAATCAGGATTAGATCTGCAAAAACCATTTACCCACGCAATTCCACCTCCTACTTTATATGAAAGTAACATAGCCAGATCTCCGTTAAAGCCTTGTCTGTTGTTTCCAAATGCAGTCAACATACCATCCGAAGATGTAGCATTGTAAGGACTGGCTTGTGTCCATACCACCACTTCTGAAACTACCGTATTTAATTGCTCATTGGCATACAATGTACTTACCTGATTAAAAACTGCAGCTATGTAATTATTTACTCCGAGTACACTATTCCCTTTGTTCACAAAAATATCATAGTCAACCTCCAGATAAAGACGGACACAATCTGTGAGTGCTCTTGTTCCGGTATGTACTCCTCTGAGTTCGTCATCAGTATAATTTTGCATATCATCAACGGTACTACAGGCGGCTTTTCTTTTATCCGCAGTCTGGTCATCCTGATAAATTATATGTTGGTCTGAATTTTCAAGTTTTCCAATTACCAGATTTCCTTCAGCAGATGGAGAAGAGATCATTCCCATTATCTCATCATCGAAGATTGAGATGGCAGCTACACTTTTATCATCTCCGTGCACGACACCTCGGTAATGCTTCCCATGAATAACAGGCATGATCTTCATAGACGGGGCTGCTCGCAGGATAAAATCTTCCGCCAAAGGATTTACTTCTACCAGATCCAGGGTAATTTCATTTCTTCCTGACTGCGGTATTGATAATGATATAAATGAAGATTTGGAAGACGATAAGTTTCTGACAGCCTCTTTATCTATTGATAATAAACTATAAGATTTAATATCTGACGGCACTTTTAGGCCGCTTCTTTCAGTAGAAATTCTGAAAATATCTGTTTTAATTTGCTGAGATTTCTCTCTTGCACTGATTACCAGTGCATTTGGTTTAAGAAGGCTTTGCTGAGCTACTATTGACCCAGGCACTATCCAAAACAAGTAAAAAAATAAATAACAACGTTTCATGCAATTTTTGGTTTTTATCAGGCATAAATTATTAACCTGTGGGATACTAGGAAATCAATGGATTATAATTAAGCAGACACCTGAAAGGGGGATATCAATGATTGAGATGATACTTTGAACCTTAATTCAATGCGAAAATAAAAACAATTTTCAAAATGTGCAACCAATCTGGTAAGATTTTATGCAAAATAGAGAAAAACCCTGATATTTCTATCATGGTATTACTTCAATTTTTATGCCTTTTTCAGAATATCAATTTAAATTTTGGGTACATTTTTGTATATTATTTTTTATTATATATTTATTTCTGATAGTTAACAACAAATGTATAATATTAAAATTTACATAATCACCCGCATTTATAGTTTTTTAATAACTGAAGGTAAATTTCCAACTACATTTACGGCTCCAAGATTGTTAATGACAGGATTGACATTTCCTTTTATTTCTGCATTTTCCAAAATCAACGTCCTTATTCAAAATAACCGGTGAGGCTGTACCAATGAGATTTATCTTTATATCCTTGAGAGTAAGAGTTTTACCTGCAGCAATTTTAATTCCATATAGACCTGAAAAATTGAGATCTATAGTATTTAATGTACTTCCCTGAAGGGTAATATTTTTATTTATAATGAGTGATTGGGTTAAGATAGAATTTACCCCGGCACCATAGGTTATTGTACTTCCATCTGCCACACATTCAAAACTTGCTCTTACCGTACCTGCTCCTGAATTGGCTGTAGAAGTAACTATAGAAGTACAATTTACATTTAACGGCTTGCAGTTAGTACTGGACAAAATACAATTTCCTGAACTCTGAAGATTTGCAATACTCAGCCCTTTCCAGGTGGAAGGATTCAATGCCGATTGATAACTCACACCATAAACACAATACGACCCTCCGGGTAGTGTGGTAAAATCTGAATTATTACTCACGGCAGATATAAGATTATTAATTGATTCAACAGCAACATAGGTATACGATGAACCTACAGGTGGAGTCACACTACTTTCGAAAATAGTTCCACCCACTGGACCTGAGATAGATAAATTAACATTAGTACCAGATTGCCTATAAAGTACAGCAGTATAATCGCTGCATATATTTGAGAGGTTTAAAGTCATTTGGCTAGTAAAGTACGCACTACCTGAAGGATTACCATCAGCATCATAAGCTGTTGACCCAAGATAGTTAGAACAAGGTGAGATAAAATTATAAGCACCATTAAATATAGAAAGTGGGTTGGCACTATTCATACTGAAAGTATAATTTCCAGATACAGTGATTCTGAATTTAAAAGAATCAGAAACATAACCGAAATTACCTGTTGTACAATTGCCAGATCCTGGAGAAGCGGGTGTAAGATTGTAAGCGACATTTATTACTGACCCTCCTGTGGTCATAGCTCTCGATGAAATTGCATTTCCATAGACAGGCGATAGACCAAGATTTAAAGCAGCATCACCATACGTGGCTGTCAAAGGAAGTGACGGACATATATTTGAAGACGCAACGGAACAAGAACTTGTAATTGTAAAATTCGTATCACTGATGTCAAAAATCTCAAAGCACGAGTTAGGGGCGTATCTTACTTTTATTCTGGCATTAGTTGTTGCAGGGTAATTCCCCAATACAAAAGTTTCTGATCCATCATTTGGTGTATTGGCCAATAAAGTAATAGGAAAAGAATTTCCCCCATCCAGAGATAATAATATATCTACTGAAGCAAAAAGTGTATTTGTATTATTTACTGACCATGTGACCGTTTGAGATCCTGGCGACCAATTAGCAGCAGTATTCGGTGATGTGACAGACAAGGGACCGGCTGTACCATTCACATTGATTACTACATCATCACTTCCTATACCGCCGTTTAACGAATTATTATCTCTGGCAATCAATCTGAGGTTTATACTTCTGGCCACATTTGGTAGTGGTTCAAAATTACTTTGATTGGCATTATTAAGAATAGTATTCATAGCTGGAAATGTGCGCTTTAACCCCGATACAGAAGGGGGATATGACCTGAATAAAGGGGCAATAGCACTATTACCTGCCGTAGTACCAATATATCCCTGAGTGGGATATCCTGGTCCATCTTCATCAGTTTCTTCCCAAATATAGGTTAATACGTCTGATAAGTTAGGATCAGTCGCACTTCCTTGAATTGAAAAAGGAGTGAGTTTTGGAATAACAAATGTTCCAAGACACGGATTTGCATTTACAGCAGGTGGAGTATTTCCTGTAGAACTATTTGTAGCGCAAGTACCTCCTGTGGAAGATAAATACGATAAAAAACTCTGAATGCTGACACTATGAAAATAGGGATCGTCATTATTCTGAATATTGTTATCAGTTTGGCATGACCCCGCGTAAGACATGATAGTCGTACCGCTTCCAATTTCAACTGAACTATTTACCGATAGATTGCCAGAAGAACAATTATTTCCAATACCATTAAATGTATGCCCGGCTCCTAACATATGTCCAAGTTCATGAATCATAATACTGAGGGCGATTGTATTTATACCTGAACCTCCACTCCAGCCTCTTGATTTGAACGATCCACATATCACACTGATACCAGCAATACCACTACCACCACTTGACATCCCATTTAGAACATGGCCAAGGTCATATCCACCCCCCGGATAATTTGATTGCACTGCTGATGTTGACTGACTGGTTAGGTTTGAGCCTGACGGATCAAAGGGATCAGTGGCCGGATCTGTATATATCGTGGGGCTCGAGAATATGGTAAAATGGATTGCCATCTCAACGTTGTAGCGTATATTCACTAAATTAATAATACTTACGATGGCAGCATTTGCTGTGACAAGTGAGTTATTACCGAGATTAGCGTTTTGGTAGAACTCACCTGTGGCGACAAGCGCAATTTCGTAAGTTCTCCTGCTTCCACCATTTGTCATTCCTAAAGGCGCAAAACGCTTTCCTGTCTCTCTTATTACTTTGTCTTCAGATAATTGATTACAAATAATATCTTCTCTTGCTTCCAGAGTATATGCCTTATGTTTTATGGGATTATTATTGTCAATCGGCTCCAGCTTAACTTGTTTATTATCAATGATAATCATCCCTTCAAGCCCAAACCTGCTTAAAAATATCCGTCCATGAGAAGATTTATTTTTTATACCTGATATGGTATATGTTTTAAAGTCAGGAAACTTTCTGGCCATTTCTAGGGAAAGGACAGAAGACTCCAAAATATAATATTCCGACATGTTACCTTTTTCGTCCGGCAAAGTGATTTTAGCCGGTACTGCATCAATTTCCAGATCGGAGGGTATCTTGCCGTACCTACCGCTTAAGTAAGGTATATCAAGATCAAAAAAATATGCATCTTTTGAAAAAGGTTTCTCTTTTAAGCTTGCATACTGCTCATCTGAATTAATAGTAAGACTCTTTTCAGAACTTTGGCCAACTGCAAAAACATAACCAAACACCATTATAAAAAACACATTATACAGTCTTGGTTCCTTGTTTATAATGCAATACAAGCCAAAATAATTTGATTTAAGATAAGAGAAAAAAATATCCAATTTGCTATGCATAAGTAATAAACAATGCTTGATTTAAATAAAATAATTTTATTACAAATGGAAATCAATTTTTTGGCTTATGGTATGAATATAATAAATACACTCCCAAGCCAGAAAAAAAAAGAAAAGGAAATTTCTTTTACTATTGCTAAGTACTATTAACTAATTTCACACTTTTAAGTTCAATTTCCATCAAAATATTAGTAATATTATGGATTCAGAAGGCAATAAACGTGCCGCAGTATTTTGTATAATCAATAGTGGTGATCATTATTTACTCCTGAAAAGGGCAAATGATCCTAATAAAGGAAAATTTGTCCCTGTAGGAGGCAAAATTAACCCTTACGAATCGCCATACCAAGCCGTAGTCAGAGAAACACATGAAGAAACAGGCCTCCACCTTTCGACTTTTAAATTTTGTGGAGTCCTGACTGAAACATCACCTACCAATTACAATTGGGTGAGTTTTATTTATTCGTCTGAAATAGAATTTATACCTGCTCCACACTGTGACGAAGGTGAGTTATTTTGGATTCATAAAAATCAACTGAAACATCTAAATACACCTCCAACTGATTGGCATATTTATCAATACATATTTAATAATATTCCATTTGTATTTAGTGCTGAATATGACAGCTGTCTTAACATGACAAAAATAGTAGATGAATTATCGGGGATTATACTTCAAATTAGTCAAAAAAAAGAGTAGTGTGTGGAGTTTTTGGCTACAATATTTTTGTCAATTTTTCGGGACGCCTCCATAAAAATTTTTTTTCCCCCAAAAAAACAACAAAAACAAAAAAACCATTTAAAAAAAGGGGAAAAAATTTTTTTTTGAGAAACTTTTGTGGGTTGGAGTCCAAGGGTTTTTTTTTTTTTTTCCCCCCCCGGGGGGCCCCCACTCATTAAAATTTTTAATAAATTTCAAAATATGATTACAACTATTTAATCCTTCCAATCGTCATTAAAACAGAAAAGCAAAATAGCAACACTTGAAGGTCATAAATATCAATAGTGAATTGAATATCTTAATAGAGCAATCTATTCAAAACAGCAGGGTAGCGCAAAAAAGACTTTATGAAAAATATGCACCTAAATTATTGAGTATTTGCAGACAATACATTACTGATATATATAATGCAGAAGATGTTATGGTTGCTTCTTTTATGAAAATATTTACTCATCTGCATACTTTTGAGCAACGTGGGAATTTCGAAGCATGGATACGAAGGATCGCTGTAAATGAAAGTATTTCATTTATTCGCACCAGGAAACAAATCATATATGGAGAAGAAATTTTGGAAATTGAGTGTAAAAATACATCTGTTGAAAATAAACTAATCACTGACGATATCCAGAATATGATAGATCTCTTACCGGAAGGTTGCAAAATGGTCTTTATACTATTTGCAGTGGAAGGATATAAGCATCATGAAATATCTGACATGTTACATATCAATGAAGGTACATCTAAATCTCAAGTGGCATATGCCAGAAAATTATTGCAACAAATGCTGGAATCTGATAAAATAACAAACCATGGATAAAAATACTCCCGATCATAAAATAAAAGAGCACTTCGACAATCGAAGGATAAGCCCTTTAACTAATAAATGGGATAATCTGGAAGTTCTGCTCACTGAGAATCAAAAAGTCAAGAAAAACAAAATGCAGGTGCTTCTTAGTGTCGCTGCCGGTATTGTCGCTATCATTGCGGTATGCATATGGATAATATTGCCTGAGACTGAAAAAGAAGCCAATCAGACTACTGCAAAATATTCGGATAAAGCCACAAATATCACAACTCCAAAATCCAAACATGATTTCCATGAGGAATCAGGAAGTAATTCATTTATCAACAACAAAAATAATGATTCTCATATCTCAGGTTATGTATCGTCGATAAGTCACCAAAAAACGGATGAAAACAACGGGCAAGAAGCTCAAAATAAAGAAAAAGAACCAATAAATAAGGAAGAAATAACTAATGATTTGAGCACCGTATCAAAAAATAACAATATTGATAAAAAAAATAACAAAAATACTATTGCCGACAATATAGTAATTCAAAACAGTACATCGCTCGATATTAATTCCGACAAACTACTACAAATCGCTGAAGCCGAAATTGCTGCTGAAAATGTTGATGTGATCCAAAATAAATATGGAGTGGACCCACAAAAATTACTAAGAGAAGCAGAAAATGAATCAAACCGGACTTTCCTATCCAAAGTTTTTAAATCTATACACGAAAAATCTGGTCCGGTCATAACAGCGGTTTTGGATAGGAATCTGCAAAAAACTAAATAATCAATTTTATTTCATAATATATATAAATAAGTAATCATGAACAGAGTTTTGTTTATTACAATCATATTTGCTTTGAGTCTCACTGTAAATGGTCAATCAAAGTTTGAGAACAAAGTAAGAGAATTAAAAAGAAATATTGAGCTTGTCAAAGAGCAGGAAAAAGAAACATTGAAGGGTGAAATAGAACTCATTTACCAAAAAATAGAAAATAAAGAAATCACTTCCGGGCAGGCTGAAATCCTTAAAAAAAATGCATCTGAAAAAAGTGCTGCCATAATCGAAGCAAAGATTGAATCAATGGAGTTGCAACTCAGAGAGTTGATAAAGAGTGATATAAATGAAGAAGACAACCGAATAAAATCATTGGATGACCAGGAAAATGAAGAAGACAGAGATGGAGGCCGTGAAAAACGAGATAAAACCAGAAATCGTGATTATGATAATTTAGGAAACTGGTCATTCAACTGGAATTTTGGAAAACGTCATAAAAAAAGAGGAGAACCCTTAACTACTACCCAGTTTGTATTTGCCTTCGGTCTGAACAATATTGTTACTAATGGAGATCTGGGCACAATTGAAGGGAATGGTATAAAACTCAGTAATTCAAGATTTTATGAATGGGGATGGACCTGGAAAACCCGATTAGCACCAAACTCCCCGTTCTTGAATCTGAAGTATGGTCTCTCTTTGACATACAATAACTTGAGGCCTGACAATAATCAGTATTACATCAAGTCCGGAAATAAGACCTTGCTGGCCGAACATCCATATAGCCTCCGGGATGAACCCTATTTCAGGATGACAAATCTGGTCATACCAGTCCACCTTGAGTTTGATTTTTCAAAGAAAAGAAAGCTGGATGATGATAAAATCATCATTCGGACTCAGAATAGTATTCGGGCTGGTATTGGAGGTTATGCAGGTATAAATACTCGCACCAAACAAATATTAAAATACAAAACGGATGGACTCAGAACAGACCAAACTACCAAAGGAGATTACAACACCAGTGATTTTATCTATGGTTTAAGTGCTTATGTAGGATATAAGGATATAAGTCTTTATACTAAATGGGACTTAAATCCAATATTTACAGACAATACGGTGGAGCAAAAAAATGTTTCCTTTGGACTTAGATTTGATTTTCATTAATGGCATAATAGATTCAATATCTAATATATACAATTCCTATATTTTCAGTATATGTTTATGTTCTACAGAATAATTTAATGCAAAAAGAATAATAAAGAAAAAGAGAATGTACATATTGCAAAATTAATTTTTAGGACTAACGTAATAAAGCATATGTTTTCTGATTAAAATTCATTTTGCGGTTTTTTCAGATATGATTTATTAGATTTGAGTGATTATTATAAAAATTAGGTGGTAATTAATAAAAAGATAATTTTAATGACCTGGTCAGAAACACAATAAAAATTTAAATGTAGATGATTTTATTTTGGCCAATTATGTGCAAATATTAGTACCTTCATAGTACTAAAACAATTATTTGGAAAATGATGCATTTCAGGACATTCTCTTCAGCTACATATATCAACAGAAGGAAAGTACTTAAAACAAAATTACCCTCAGGTATTATCCTTCTCTTGGGCAATCATGAAGCCCCTATGAATTACAAGGATAACACCTACCAATTCAGACAGGACAGTAATTTCCTTTATTACTTCGGATTAGACATATCGGGCCTGGCCGCTATCATAGACCTCGATTCAGGTGAAGAGATTATTTATGGCACCGAGCTGACTATAGACGATATTGTATGGACAGGTCCTTTGCCTTCTGTTCAGGATATGGCTGCTTCCATTGGTGTAACCGTCACAAAAGATTTTAGCGAAATTACTGAATTTATTTCCAAATCACGACAAAAAGGAAGGTCAGTTCATTTTCTTGCGCCGTACAGACATGATAATATCGCCCGTCTTAGTTATTGGCTCGATATCCCAATCCACGAAGTACATAACCACACTTCCGTGTCATTGATAAAATCTGTAATAAGCCAAAGATCAATTAAAGAGGCATGTGAAATCGAAGAAATCAATAATGCAGTAAATACAACGGCAAATATGCACACTGCTGCGATGAAATTCGCCAGGCCAGGTATGAAAGAATATGAAATTGCTGCGGCTGTCCATCAGGAAGCTCTCAAAGGTGGAGGAAATATTTCATTCTCGACCATTCTAACCGTTAAAGGAGAAACACTTCACAACCACTTCCATGGCAATACAATAAAGGAAGGTCAAATGGTGCTATGTGATGCCGGGGCAGAAACTGATATGCATTATGCCGGAGATATGACCTGCACCTTTCCTGTTGGTAAAAAATTCACTTCCAGGCAACGTGAAATTTATCAAATCGTCCTGGATACTCATGAAAAAGCAGTATTTAATCTAAAACCTGGCATATCATATAAGTCAGTTTACTTACATGCATGTGAAAACATTTTTAATGGATTGAAATCTCTAAATATAACAAAAGGAGATGCAGCTGAAGCAGTTGCTTTAGGTGCCCATGCCATGTTTTTTCAATGTGGACTTGGACATATGATGGGTTTGGATGTGCACGATATGGAAGATTTGGGAGAACAATATGTAGGCTATACAGATCACATTAAAAAAAGTACTCAATTCGGCATGAAGTCACTGAGACTTGGAAGGGAACTGGAACCTGGATTTGTACTCACTGTAGAGCCCGGGATTTATTTTATACCTACACTTATTGATATGTGGCGCGCTGAAAGAAAATTTTCAGACTTCATAAATTATGAAAGACTTGAGCTTTATAAAGATTTTAGTGGAATCCGTATTGAAGAGGATTTTGTGATAACAACATCAGGAAGCCAGCTGTTAGGTAGGTCAGTTCCAAAATCCATAGCCGAGGTAGAAGCCATAAGAGCCGACGTTTTGAGCTGATTTATGCATTATTCTACTTTACCTTTTTACAAACATCAAGGTATATTTTTGTTAAGCCCTCTGACATCAGGATTTTTAGCCGGAAAACTGATATCAATAATCCTTAAGTTGCCATTTTTATTTATCTTAAAAGTCCTTCTCGAAACAAACTTATTGAGTATCCAGCCTACTCCGATAGCTACAGCACCAATAGCAAATGTTCCCCACGTGAATGAATACTTTCCCGCTAATTGTGCGATCCCGCCAAATAAAAACCACCCACCACCAAAACCCGTAAGAAGCTGACCAAACGCCTTAGCTGTACCATTATATATCCTAAAATGGGTAATATCTTTTAGTGGAACCATGCCGTCTTCAAAAACAATCAGGTCATCACCGGTGATGATAGTTTCGATAACTCTTTTTGCCATTCTCCGGGCCGATCCTTAGATTTAAAAGTAATTAGGCCCCTTCCATAAATTTTACAGCCTCGACTTGATGGGGTATTTCAAGTTGCAATAATTTCTGCCCGCACAAATTTGTATTAAAGATAGCTATCAGAAATATAATATGGGCAAAGCCGGCAATTTTCATCTTTTGTTTCAATTTAATAGTATATTTATATTATTTCTTAATATCAATTATAGCTGTTCTGACACTTAATTTTGTCTTATCCTGATGTGTCCATATAGGTCGGATTTTACCGTTGCTTGCACTAATATCATTATAATCACCAAAAAATAGGGAAGGTTCAGGTAAAAAAGAGTATTGACTTATCTTTTTATTCTCAAAGGTTTTTCCTCCATCAAGAGAATATGCCAGATATACATCTGTTCGGTTGTCAGAATAATCACGCCGGTCATAAAAAACAAAGTAAATATATCCAGTACTCTGATCTACATCCATAGCTGAAAAAAACTGATGTTTTCCTGTCCCATCAGTATTGACTCTTACCGGGGTAGTCCATGTCAGGCCTTTATCCGATGACGATATGAGCCACACATCCGTATCATTCAGCCCGTTTCGCTGGTCACTCCATGAAATGTAAAGATTTCCACGGTACTTATTTGCAGAATGATCACATTTTATTGAGGGCATCCCATTGCAACGGCCTATACCTGGAATATCTATTGCCCATCCGCCTATCTGGTCAGCTACCACTTTATCATTGTCCAACCAGATCTTTCCACTATCCTTCGAAATATCAAGGTAAAGCTTGCTATCATATCCCCATACAACATAATATGTACCATCAACCCCAATAGCCGGATAGGCCCCTTCAGTAGTTTTATCATTGTCCAGGCAATCGCCGCTAAATTCACTTATGGTTATGGCCTCAGACCAGGTTGTTCCTTCATCCGCAGATGCAGAAAAAAGAATTTTTGAAACATCCCCTGACTCTTCACTGGCGTATTTGTCAAACTCAGTCCAGGACATTAGTACCAACTTTGTACCAGGTCTTGTAGCTACCCAAGGCTTATCATGATCCTTACTCATATCTGCCAGCGGACTGGAGCCATCATTCCAGGTTCGGCCATTATCATCGGAAGCCTGAACTACTATTCTGTCCAGAAATTCAATGCTATTGTATGGTTTGCCCGCAGGATCCGAGAGGTGCGTGTACAAAATCCGATGACCATTTACATATCTGACTACAGGATCACCATATACACCATACGCCGATTTCATTTTATCTGATATCCATGTTTTGCCCCCATCATCTGAGATATATACATTATTCAATACAGAACCGGCTACTATGTGATCAGTATTATCAGGACAAATAGAAATACTGGGTTCACAAGGTCGGTTAACTGAAGACTCATGAATAATAACTTCATATATGCTGTCAAACATCAATACAACATCACCGTTATTTTCTTCAGGTGCTACCATGATTTTACTGCATGACATTACCAGAATGCAAACTGTAGAGATGTAAAAAACCTTTTTCATTTTAAATAATATATTAATGTACTATTATGCACCAACGCAGGTAACTAATGGCTAAGGCACAATTTTTGTTTTTTTTGCAAAAATTTCGTCAAAACCGATGCATTAATCCACTTTGGCCACAGGTTATAAGCCCTGGCTACCAATATCCAACTCCTTTTGGGTAGCTTCTGATTAATTATCATAATAATAATAAATAAAATATCAAACCTATCACGTGGTAGCAAAATACTTATAAACAATTCTCTATTATGACAGCATATCCCTGCCCTACTCCGACACACATAGTTATTAAAGCATATCTTTTCTTTCTTCTCCTCAGTTCTAGTGCAGCGGTCAATAGAATTCTGGTACCAGACATGCCCAAAGGATGACCGAGCGCTATTGCCCCGCCGTTTGGATTCAATCGGATATCTGTATCCGAAAGGCCCAGTAATCTGGTACACGCCAGTACCTGTACTGCAAATGCTTCATTTATCTCGATAACATCCATATTGTCCAGACTCAAGCCGGCTTTTTTCAAAGCAAGTTTGCTTGCCCCGACTGGCCCGATACCCATGATGCGTGGTTCTACTCCTACTATTCCCGAGCTCACTATTCTCGCCATTGGTGTTAAGTCATGTACTGTGAGTGCTTTGCTTGAAGCGATGAGCATGGCCGCAGCACCGTCATTTATTCCTGAAGTATTGCCTGCGGTCACACTTCCATCTTTTCTGAAAACGGGCCGTAGTTTTGTCAAGCCTTCAATAGTTGTATCCGGCCTTATAAACTCATCCTCAGAAAATAAAACATTTTGTTTCTTATCATTCTTAATTTCAACATCTATGATCTCTTCTTTAAACAACCCTGCTTTCACAGCAGAATATGCCTTTTTTTGCGACCAGCAGGCAAAAGAATCCTGGTCTTCTCTTGAAATTTGGTACATATCAGCCAGATTTTCAGCTGTTTCACCCATGGCATCGGTACCAAAGAGTCTTTTCATCTCAGGATTGATAAATCTCCATCCGAAACTGCTGTCAAAAATGGTGGCATCATTCCCAAATGGTGTAGCTGACTTGGATAATACATATGGAGCACGTGTCATTTGCTCAACCCCACCTGCTAAGATAAGGTCAGCATCGCCCGCCAATATCGATCTATGAGCATGTATGACAGCTGACATCCCTGAAGCGCACAAACGGTTAATGGTCTCTCCAGGTACATTAAAAGGTAAGCCTGCCAACAATGAGGCCATTCTGGCAACATTTCTGTTATCTTCTCCTGCTTGATTTGCACATCCCAGTATTACATCATTGATGAATAAAGGATCAAGATTATCGAAGTAGTTCAGAAGTGCACGTATCGGTATGGCTGCCAGGTCATCTGTTCTGACGCCAGATAATGATCCTCTGAGTTTACCAACAGGAGTACGGCAGCCTTTGACGATATATGAAGCCTGTAAAGTCATTTTAGTAATTTCGATCAAAAAAAATATGCTAAAAGCAAAAATGCGGAAATTTCCAAATACAAAAATAGGTAAAAAATAATTGAAAATATTCAATATTATAATTAGAAAGGTGCTTCAGCCTTTGGAAATGAGAAAGATTTATTATCAGGCATTAGCCTATACTACCCATTTTTTGGCTAAAGCAAATAATAGGTATTTTAAAATTGCCACGGCTAAAGCCTGTAGCAATTAATGATTTGGTTTCATGTAGATATTGTATGACCCCGATGGGGTCAATTTCTTATACTCTCTTTCTTTTAAATATAGTATGATCCCATATTTTGTGTATCTATTCCCTATGACTTCGTAGAAGTCTTACTATGTTCGAATAATATTATTTGAGAAATTTATGACCCTGAAGGGGTCACACTTTCCTATGTTGATTTTGTATGACCCATACAGGGTCAGTCTTTCCATTATTTTATTTCTAATTTAGTGTGACCCCTTCAGGGTCAGTCTTTCCATTATTTTCTTTTTTTTCTAATATAGTTCGATCCTTACAGGATCGTTTGATCCCATATTTTGTGAATCTATTCCCTATGACTTCGTAGAAGTCTTACTATGTTCGAATAATATTATTTCAGAAATTTATGACCCTGAAGGGGTCACACTTTCCTATGTTGATTTTGTATGACCCATACAGGGTCAGTCTTTCCATTATCTTTTTTCTTTTCTAATATAGTTCGATCCCTGCAGGATCGTTTTTTAGTCCCATATTTTGTGTATCTATTCCCTATGACTTCGTAGAAGTCTTACTATGTTCGAATAATATTATTTCAGAAATTTATGACCCTGAAGGGGTCACACTTTCCTATGTTGATTTTGTATGACCCATACAGGGTCAGTCTTTCCATTATTTTATTTCTTTTCTAATATAATTGCTTCCCTGCAGGATCGTTTATCAAGTCTCTTCGTTTAAGTGCAGTTAGATCCCTACAGGTCGCTTTTACTTCATATTATATAGTAGATTATTTCCTGACATAAAAGAAATTATCATTTGATAAATATTATTAATAAAATTCTGAATCCGGAGCGGTCAGACAATAACTAACTCAACTCTCATTAAAAGTATCAAAAAATTCAAATATATATTCTTCCTCATAATCGACCTCATATTTAGTCATCAGGGAGATGTACTCTTCTTTAAAAGTTCGACTGGTGTGGTGTGCTTCCTGATTAACAATATAATTTAAAAAATTTCTTTATCCCTATAACCCACCGAAAAAACAGCATAGCCATTGTGCCATTCAAATTTATTTTTAGTAAAAATATTTTCAACAATATATTGGTTTGAAGCTTTTTTAATCTCTCTTACCAAGTCAGAAATCAATTCCTTGCAACTATAATCAAAAAAAATATGGACGTGGTCATTGTATCCATTAACTGCCAAAGAATAATGGCCTCTTTTGTTTAATATACCTGCTATATAAGCGAATACCTTATCCCGCCAGTCTTTTCCAAGTAATGCTTGTCTGTGTTTGACTGCAAAAACTATATGCAGATAGACTTTTTTATATGGGTTTGCCATTGGTCTGTTTTAAAACTGATAATTTGAATCAATTCTCAAACTTATAATAAAGATAGGAAATATTAGAAAAAATTGCTTTTTAGAAATAAAATTTCTAATTATTTCTCTCCACCATTTAGAAATTTTATTACGATGCATAAATATTAAAGGAAGGATATTCTGAGCAAATTTTGTATGATCCCGTTTGGGTCACACTACCAACGAGTGACAGATATTGTATGACCCCGACAGGGTCAATTTCTATTACTTTCTTTTCTAATTTTGTATGACCCCTTCAGGGTCAGTCTTTCCATTATTTTCTCTTTTTTCTAATATAGTTTGATCCTTACAGGATCGTCTTCTGATCTCATATTTTGTGTATTTATTCCCCATGGCTTCGTAGAAGTCTTACTATGTTCAAATTATATAACTTGGAAAATATATGACCCGGGAAGGGTCACACTATCCTATGTTGATTTTGTATGACCCATACAGGGTCAGTTTTCCATTATTTCTTTTCTAATTTGGTGTGACCCCTTCAGGGTCAGTCTTTCCATTATTTTATTTCTTTTCTAATATAGTTTGATCCTTACAGGATCGTCTTCTGATCTCATATTTTGTGTATTTATTCCCCATGACTTCGTAAAAGTCACATTTCATTTGAATCAATAAAAAAAGCCCCCCTCCAATTGCTCGAAGAGAGGCCATCCCAAAAACCGATTTATTTTAAAAGCAGAGGCTGTATGACAGCCCCTGCTTAAGCTTTGATTTTTAGATATTCATCATCAATTAATCGATAATGATCATTTTTCTGGTAGCTGTAAACTCACCACTCTTAAGTGTATAGTACATCACACCACTTGCTCCCAATTGCTCTCTAGTGAAGATTTCACTGTTCAAACCTTTGTTTGCCTGGATGTTTCTCACTGATACTACCTTACCGGTAACATCATATACACTCAAACTAGCTGCTGCTGCATCAGGCATTAAGAAGCTTACTGTAGTCTGACCCTTGAATGGGTTAGGCTCATTCTGCATCAATGCGATTGCGGTAACCGGTGCGGTTCTCACTTCAAGACTTACCTTACCTACTGCAAAGTCACTTGTGTAAGATTCTGCTGGTGTTACTGCTGAACCGATAGATAACATTTCGCTTACTTTTACTGCTCTGTCTGCTTTCACTACTAATGTGAAGAGTACTTCGTTACTTGATACTGTTACACCATTGTTGGCTGCATAAGACATTGTTACTACATCTTTTGCTATCACTCCGATGTTATTGTCAGTCATTTCCAGTGCTCCACTGTTGATTCCCACAAGGCTTGCACCTTTCAGGTTCATCGTGTACTGGAAGCCTGCTACATCATTGAAGTTAGCTGCTGTAACCGGTATTTCTACCACATCTCCTGCTGCTATTGCCTGCTCAGCTACTGCCATTGCAACTGTTTTGTTGCTTCTGCCTTCTACTGCAGGGTTAGCTACATTCGTGCTTACATTTCCGTTTACATCTCCTATCTTCACTGCTACGAAGTTTTGATCCATCTTATCAACACTGATAGATGCTATCGCTATTTTCTCCATGAATGGGAAAGGATTACTTGCATCCATTGTCTGTGATGAAACAGGGAATCTCCAGCTTGCGTTGTTTGGCAATTCATTGGTGATACCCAGGATCAGTTTTCTAAGCTCTGTCAGGTCGGCAGCTGTTACTTTACCATCATTGGTAGCGTCTGCAGCAATCAACTTGTATGGGCTGTCGAATGTCTGGATTCCTAAGATATGTCTCTGAATCATTACAAGGTCAAGTGTACTTACACCATTGATGTAGTCTCCGCCTTTGCTCGCTGTCACCTCATAATCCAATCCTGATGGTACAGTTTTCTCAAATGAACCTGTAGCAGGTGTCATTACAGATACAGGGTACTCAGTTATGTTGGCATCTATCGTAACAGTTACATTATTTACCGGCTGATCTCCCGCTGTCTTAACTGTACCGGCTATTCTTGAGCCTGCACTTGGTGGACAGTTGATCGGATCATTACATACCAGTCTCAGGTCAACGGAACAGTAATCTACGTTGTTATTCCAGTCGATTACGGACATTTTCAGCGTCACGCCAGGCAGATTTGCCTTCGTGAAGATCATCGAAGATGATTTCTGCGATGGTAACCATCTCTGGTATTCTCCTGCATTATACTTAATCGTATTGCTCGCTGTGATGTCATATCCTTTGCCGGCTGCATCAAAGTAGTGCTCACTGTAGATTCTGTCTGCATTTGGCAACCAGTTGTTGAAAGTAAATTTCAGGTCTTGCTGTGCTGTACAGAAGTCTGTACTTCCTCTGTCAAAGTCTCTCGCCCAGATCTCTACCATCGGTGCTGATCCCGCAGGTGCTCCTACCGGTACCTGCATCAGTGCTGTACTCAGGTGGATACAGTATGGGGTTGGTGGCTTCAGATCTTTTACTTCGATCTCCTCGATACACTGTGTTGAGTTGTGACATCCGTCATATACTCTCCACAATATTTTGTGGTGGCTGTACTTTCCGGTAATCGGATATCTGAAGTCGATCGTCGCATCATCTCCAGGTACGGTAGGTGCCAGATACTTCGTAGGTATTGTTCCTGCAGGATTTGTACTTGAGCTTATTCCTCCATAAGTAACATCGGCAAATCCACCGTTTGAAGTAATATTTGTTCTGAATGAACTGTACGCATAATCCCATGTTCCATCTCCCCATGCATCTACAAATACTTCCCACTTCAACCACGCACTTGTCGCTGGTGCTGCTACTGTACAGCCACCCAGGTCTGTCGCTGATTTCTTCAACGTGATATTTGTGGTACATTCAGCCTGCTGCTGGAAGATTGGGCGTGGTGCGCATGCGATAACCGGTGCTATCACGTCTTTGAATACCCAGTCTTGCTTGAATCTAACGCAATAGTTGTTACACCAGTTCATGAAAGTATAGGTTACTACCCACTTACGACATACGCCGTCCTCAAAGTCGTAACGCTCTACAGCTGTATTCACTCCGATCACGTCACATGGTCCCTGTACATAGAATGGACGTCCATCTCTCAATTCTGTTTCTGTCGGTCCATCACAATTGGTTGTCTCAAGTACTTTCAGTCCATAGTTTATATAGACATTTGGATCTGTAATATCAGTACTTGCACCATTTGCCTGAACTCCACATATTTTATTAGGAGTATATGAATTCCATCTCTTTGAAGAAGCACTGGTCGAACCAGGACTGGATAACCATGACCCTAGGAAACTCCATACTACAGTGGAATTGTAGTTCGATGATACCGTAATTATCTGAGTACAGTTCACGCCAGGGTTTCCTACTATTCTGAATGTTCTCGTTACTGTACCTGATTTACACTGGTTCAATGATACTACATCCTTGTATTCTACTGCAGGAACACCACATGCTGACCATGCTGTAGGTACGCCTGTAAAGGTCAATACACTCGGTGTGGCCGGTAACCAGGTTGTGGTACTTGTGGTAATCGGTGCCTCGCAGCTTATGGTTATATTTGGTGGACAGGTAAGTACCGGTGGTACCTTGTTATCCACTTTCACATTTGCCCACGTCTCATTGTAGTTATCCTGACGTGGATATGGATCTGCTGTAGTAGGTAGTACCCAACAGCCGATACATCCGTCTTTGTTTCCATCATCCGATACTCGCAGGATGACTTGATGGAACATTGTATCTAGGATGCCGTCTCTGTCAACGCCAGCTCCTGCTGTAGTCAAATCCTCACAACAGAACTTCACATACTGTCCACCATCCTCATCCAGGAAGTTGTAAAATGGTGCTGCATTTGCTCCCCATGCTGTCACTACGGAACTACCTGTATAATCTTTTCCTATCGCGCTGGATGTCGTTAATCCGGTGGCTCTGTTTTTCCAGTACCATACTCCCTCAGCTACATTGATAGAAGTCACTACATAACTTTCTGTAGTTGGACTTACGCCGGCATCTCTCGTGACGCTACCAGTCCATGTCCATGTCATATTCTGTCCAAAGTTTGGCACAGTAGTTCCATTGGCAACTGAAGAGGAAACATTTATTCCTGGGTTGCTTCTGAATGTTCTGTTACTATTATGTCCCTGGTAGCCTAAGTTGCCACAACTTGGTCCGGTAGGTCTTCTGATCTCCAGTCTCACTGGGCTACAGTTGTCATAGGATCCATTGTCAACACTATTGACAAACAATTTCGCTTGTGCATCTACCTGTCCCCCAGCATCATAGCCAGGTGTCAGGCTGATCACGATATCCTGCTTCGTAACAGCGATAGGCGCTGTATTGTCATACACTGTTACGGTGAAATCTACTACACGCTCGTTGTCACAGCAATCTCTCAATACCCAGCTCAATGTATTCGCTCCGCACTTCAAGCCGCTTGCTCTCCATCTCGCTCCTATTTTGTAGATCACTACATTAGGGTCTTTTGTTTCCAGTCGTACTGTAGGGTGAAGGTCACAATCGTCATGCAGTTCCCATAGATCAGGGATATATGCATCTGCTGTACAGTCCCATGGTCTTGTGGTCACTACCGTGTCTTTTGCGATAGCAGTTGGAGCTACCTGATCGATCACCTTGATCACCTGGATATGTGTTACAAACACTGCATTACACCAGTCAAGGATCTGCCATGTTCTGAATACTTTCCTGTTGCCATGACAGTCAACACCACACGCTGATATTTCATTGTCTGTGTACGTAGTATAGTAATTACACAGGCTCGGTAAGCCTAAAGTAATACATTTGTAAATAGGCGTAGCCTGATTTGGCGCATAGCCTGCTACTTGTATAACAGGAAGATGTGCACCTGCTGTAGCCGCTTGATATACTCCATTGTCATCCAAAGGACATATCGGAACAGTACTGGCACCACAGTTGAGTATAATGTCAACAGGTAAAATAAGCGCGTTTGGAGCCAATGTCCAGTTCGGCTGTTTTACAATAATGGTTTGCTGACATGTTGCGGTATTGCCACCACAGTCTGTTACCAACCATGTTCTGGTCACAAGCGTATTACACTTGTCAACAGTATTTGTCACCACATCAGTGAACTTCCAGTTGGTCAGTCCACAGTTTTCACTTACTGTAGGTACTAATACGCCTAAGGCAGGAGATAAACTAAATCCCGGTGTAGCACTTCCTGATGGAAATCCACCACCCGGAGCCGCTCCGTTAAATAATGCTATCTGGCCGAAGAGCGTACTCTCGTCCCAGCAGTAAACCGTGCTCTGGGCAGGGCAAGTCAGGACTGGAGGAAGTTTGTCCTGAAACAAAATATTGCCCCAGCAAGTGTTAGCTCCAAGTACTTTTTCGTATATGATGTCCTTGTTTATAAGGAGTTTCATCACATCCTGATCAATAGATGGAATTAAAGTTAGGGTTGTTCCCAAATTAAGGGTACCATTAGCCGTCAAAGTTGTACCGCTTTGCAGATATTTGCCGTCTATCTTGAAGCGAATTCCTGTGTTAAGTCCAACTGCTCCAAACAATTCCAAGGCAGATGCTGCACATTGGGAACTAACAGAGAAGTTGACCTGACCACCGCAGGAAACTGCAAATGCCGGAGTTTGTGCAATCATATTGCTCGGGGCGAGCGCATATAAAGCACCAATTAAAAAAAATAAAAATCTTTTCATGAGATTGAGTTTTGGTTAAAAAAATAAATGTTATTTAAAAAATAATAAATTAGCCATAGCCTGAGCATGACGCAATGCGACAGAAGTATCCGATGTAAGGATCAGATATCCACGATCATTTTTTAAACCTTAGCCGACGTGAGTGGTAGTATGATTATAAACACAGTTGATTTCGTCTTTATTTATAATATAGTACAACATCAAGAAAAAGAAACGAGTAGGATCACATGATTTTGATTTTCGTCTGATATAGGGATTGTGACCTGCCCCGGTGTAGTTTCCTTATTTCTTTTACGTCATTATTTATTTACATACGCTGTATGTCCTTTGACAGTACAGAATGAAGCACAAAACTAAATATTAATACAATATCAAGTATAACTTATTACAAATTATTTTACAAAAAAGTAAATATGTTTTGACATACATCGATATTTTAGGTGTTCTTCATTGCAAAATTAAGAGATAATCTGAATAAAAAAAATGTAGGGAGATGTTTTTTTAAAATAAATGCGGAGGTTTTGGTCAGGGTTGATGGGTTGATGGGTTGATGGGTTGATAGGTTGATGGTTGATGAGGTTGATGGGTTGATGGGTTTAGGTTGATGGTTGATGAGGTTGATGGGTTGATGGGTTGATGGGTTGATGGGTTGATGGGTTGATGGGTTGATGGGTTGATGGGTTGATGGGTTGATGGGTTGATGGGTTGAT
Organism: Saprospiraceae bacterium; assembly: GCA_016722285.1. Taxonomy (GTDB): domain Bacteria; phylum Bacteroidota; class Bacteroidia; order Chitinophagales; family Saprospiraceae; genus OLB9. The sequence goes on along the minus strand of JADKGI010000005.1, from coordinate 49,524 downwards.
GAGGTTGATGGGTTGATGGGTTGATGAGGTTGATGGGTTGATGGGTTGATGAGGTTGATGGGTTGATGAGGTTGATGGGTTGATGGGTTGATGGGTTGATGGGTTGATGGGTTGATGGGGTGGTGGTTGATGGGTTGATGGGTTGATGGGTTGATGAGGTTGATGGGTTGATGGGTTGATGGGTTGATGGGTTGATGGGTTGATGGGTTGATGGTTGATGGTAATTCTCAATTCGTATTTCGTATTTCGTATTTCGTATTTCGTATTTCGTATTTCGTATTTCGTAAACTTTTGACACCTTATATATATGTATAATGATTTTGATTCTTAATATTACATTTTTATTTAATACATTTGCCCTAAATTAAATACTTCAGGTGCAGGATACACACAGGAATAAAGGCCTCAGACAGAAACTGGTCAACGAGTTGCGCGCCAAGGGCATCACCGACGAACAAATACTCAATGCCTTCAGAGATATACCCAGGCACTATTTTCTGGATAAAACCTTTGCAGACTGGGCTTATAAAGATGTGGCCTTTCCCATAGATGCCGATCAGACCATCTCACAGCCTTATACTGTAGCCATACAAACAGCATTGCTTCAAGTCAAAAAAAAGGATAAAATTCTGGAGATAGGTACCGGATCCGGATTTCAGGCTTGCGTACTTGCTTACCTGGGAGCTAAAGTATATACCATCGAGCGGCAAAAGAAACTCTTTGATAAAACAGAGAAATTTCTTCACGAAATTGGCTTTGGAAGCGTAAGAACACTATATGGCGATGGGTATGAAGGTTCGCCACGCTTTGCTCCTTTTGATAAAATCCTCCTTACCGCTGCTGCTGACCAGATACCTGATAAACTTATTCAACAACTTAAACCCGGCGGCATTCTGGTAGTTCCACTGGGAGGGGGTGATGTACAGAAGATGCTCCGCATTACAAAAAAAGAAGACGGCACCTTATCCAGTGAAAGCTTCGGAAATTACAGCTTCGTCCCTTTCCTGAGGGGGGTTCAGGGGTAGTGATGGGTTGATGGGTTGATAGGTTGATGGCGTATTGGGTTGATGAGGTTGATGGGTTCATGGGTTGATGAGGTTGATGGGTTGATGATGGTGGGTTGATGGGTTGATGGTTGATGGGTTGATGGTTGATGGGTTGATGGTTGATTGATGGTTGATGGTTGATGGTTGATAGTTGATGGGTTGATGGTTGATGGGTTGGTTTGTCGTATTTCGTAATTCGTAATGAAGCTTATTCAACTTTGCGGCCTCGAGGGATCGAAGAAGTCACAACTGTTTTTTGAATCTTATCAATATCTGCCATCAGAAAGACAAATGCACTTTTGTTTGATGTGGTAAAAAGTTTATCTCCATAAGTAACTTTCCCATAACTTTTATCCCAATTCTTTGCCAACAGTACAAAACGGCCATCCACTTCCCTGGACGGTGCAAAAACAAGAAACCGCGAATCATCTTTCTCATCAAAAGATACGGCAAAGTGGTTTTTCTGAGGCGAAAATCTAAATATCCCGGGCGTTCCTTTGCGGATAGTCACTTCTTCCACATTTCTTCCTTCTACCAGCCGGATTTTTCCGTTTATGATTTCAGTCTCGCCTCTGTTTATATCCCGCCATAGTACAATGTCGTCAGAAAGATAAAACTGAATCTTTTTGAGTTCTGAATCAGTCCATCTGCCATCATCATGAATATCCTTAGTATAATATCTCAATGAAGATGAACAAGAAGAAAAAATGGAAACCACACTCAATAATAATAGATGTTTCATGAAATTAATTTTTATTTAATATATGTAATTGCCTGATTGATTTTTTGAAATTATTTTTCTTTATCGTAATGCTGCAAAATCTGATTTGGTACAAACGCCAGTTTTGAATCATTTTAATACTATACAGAAATTTGAATTCACTTTCACATTTTCTAAATAGCTAAAAATCTTAAATAACCAACTCACCGATCGTATTCTAAACCCAAAATTTTAGATTCGACCATCAAAACTCATTCACCAGACTATTTACATATACATAAATGAATTCAATTCAAAAAAGTATCACAAATTAAGAAAGTTTAACACCAACATTAACCTTTCCATAGTAATTACCTGCATTTAATGGGCGGTTTTGGGCTATATAATATAAAGTGTATTATGGTTTATGTTATGAAAAATATACTATTTTTGCACATCAAAACTGAGAAGTGCCAAAGAGTAGAAGTCAACAGATATTTGAGGAGGAATTGTTTCCGCACATGGAAGCACTGAAAACCTTTGCTTACCACCTTACCTACAACGAAGAAGACGCAAACGATCTGGTACAGGAAACTTACCTCAAAGCACATAAATTTCTGGAAAATTACGATTCGGGAACTAATGCCAAAGCGTGGTTGTTTAAGATTCTTAAGAACGCCTATATTAATGAATACCGTAAAAAAATAAGGCGTCCGACCAAGGTTGACATAGATGATATAGTTGCATTTCGGGAAGGAGATGAATCCGGGAAAGCGACTTATCACGATATGCGTCAGGACATTTTTGATAATACCATGGGGGATGAAGTGACAATAGCCATGAATGTACTCCCGTATGAATTTCGAACCGTAATACTGCTTTGTGATATTGAAAATTTTACATACGAAGAGATAGCCAAAATTCTCGAATTGCCCATAGGAACAGTTAGATCAAGATTATTCAGAGCGCGCAATATGCTTAAGGACAACTAAAACAATATGCGTTAAAAATGGGCTATAAAGATATGCGTGGGCTACGGAGGGGTGAGTATAGCAGTGAAGAAGAATGAATGATAACACATGTAATTATTAAATATTAATTTGTAAATACTGAAAGTATGAGAAGTTTTGACTCAGTGAAATCACTACGACAGCAAATAAATCTTTACCTTGATAATGAACTACCAATTGAAGATGAAAAAAGCCTGATACACCGGGTAGAATCTGATCCCAGATGTACTAAAATATTTAATAAAGAAAAAGATTTTCGGGATTTTGTTCGAAATAATGTTAAACGGCCTTCTGTCACCCCAGATTTCATTCAGGATCTCAAACGAAGGATATTATAGTCATATGACATTTTCCTATTCCTGAAGTAGCAAATTGATTTTGGGACATCTCAGTGCACTTTCAAATAAAGTATATTCTCCAATAATATACATGTCAGATTATACATCAATGAATAAGATCGGAACATCTGGCTTCCGCTAATTATATTACAATAGAATAATATCAGATTAGATTGCCGCTGGTATCAGCAAGTGGACAAAAGTGGCAGATATTGTTTGACTTTGGGCAAAATGAATGTGGTTTTGGTTTGTTAAAAAAACCTGAAAGGATGACATACCTCAACAATGGATGCAGCTTATCTTTTAGGAAATGTAGATCGAATAGCCTTGAATGGACTGTAATAATAAAAGCTTTGCAGAAGATGTGACCTAATAATTTGTGAATTAATTCTAAAAAAATTCAAATTCTAAAAATAACCGTACTTCTCATAAATAGCCTTACTGAATATAAGGTGTGAAAGCTAAAAATGAAAGCTTCTTACCAAAAAAATTTCTTTGAGCAAAAGCCCTTTTGCTTAATATAAAATAAAAAATAATATATTGAATATAGGGTTCGACCACAAATCTGTGTCTATACTTTGAATTATACACCTAAATTTATTTATCCAAAACTCATAGGGTTTGGGTCTTGATTTTAAGATGAAGTCAGTAATGATTTGATTTACTGGTATTTAGCATAAAATAAATCACCCTTTCTCTCCCAAAATTAAGCTAAAAAGGGCCTAAACAACCCGTGAAGGTTTATAGGGATAAATTTTTAATCAAACATTTTTAATTCGGGAATAAATTAAGCCTTTAGCTGGTATTTTTTTATGTTGATAAAATGTGAAAAGTTCTGGTCGGGTTATTAATGTTTGTGTTCAGGTATGGATTTGACCGATTTTTAAATAAATATACCCAAAATGAACCGAGGACTGAAAACTCTGGTAGTTTTACTGTGCAGTTATCTTAGCATCACCCAATCATATGCTCAAGTCACAGCGGTAAAATTTCAGTTGAAATACGATACAACGACGTGTTTGTATAATGTAAGCTTAATAATAGGAGCTGGTTCTGCAACCACAGTTGCCCAAAGGACCGGATTTAATGCTCAGATTTCTTTTGTTGTACCTAGTACCGACACATTGGAGATCGTTCAGAGGTATATGCCTCTTCAAAATAATGCTGCCTATAATGGTGTCTTACCAATGGAATGGCTTGTCTCAAGTACTGTTTTCGAGCCTGCAGCTCAGCCTCAAAGCAATTTTTTCAGTATAATCCCTTCTTTATCTCCCACATCTCAGTATAATAATCTTGCTGTAAACGATACAATTAAATTGTTCAGCTTAAGAGCATTCAGAAAAGATGGATCCGTGGTTAAAAGTTGCGGTGGAAATCTTAGGTTTTTATCTCCAGGCATTGACCCGAATTCCAGCGCGCCTGGGATGGGGGGAGGAGATTTCAGCCATGGATTTACCGTTGGCAATCCGTTTCAAATGTTTCCTACTCTACTTAGCAATGTCACACCTCCAACACCTGCACTGACATATATAAATAATTGTTCAAACAATATAGATATAAACCTTACTGCCAAGAGCTCAGCTTGTCAATTGCCCTTAACATACAATTGGTCAGGTCCGGGCTATTCATCAGCCGCTGAAGATGTTTTTATACCTTCTGCCAGTTCTTTTAATAATGGAATATATAACGTAACTGTTACTGATAATCTGGGATGTACATCTACCTTAAATATTACATCTGAAATTAAGCCTGATGCGGGCCCGGATCAGGTAAAATGTGGAACAGGTAATGTAATACTTAGTGCAGTAAACTCATTTAGTGGCACTTGGACATCTAAGCCAGGCAACCCGCCTAATTCAAGTTTGGGGGGTACAGTGGGAGGTAGTGCTACAGTAAATTTTAGTGCAGGAGCAAGTGGAAACTATGATTTCATATACACCACAGCAGTGTGTAAAGATACAATGAAGGTATCGGTTGCCTCCTCTTTGTCTCCAACTATATCAGGTGCAAATTCAATATGTAACGGTACCACCACATCTATAACTACAAGTGGAGGTATTATTTATTCTTGGAGTAATGGCGGTAGTGGACCAAATATTACTGTTAGTCCGGGTACTTATACTGTTACTGTAACAGATGCAGCTGGATGTACCGGTTCTGCATTCAAAACTATCAGCTCTCTATCAGTTCCATCGGCTTCAATATCAGGAGCTAATTCCGTTTGTAGCGGAAGCAACACTTCAATCACAGCAAGTGGAGGTGTCGGGTACTCGTGGAGTACAGGGCAGAATACCGCAACCATCAACGTTGGGGCAGGTAATTATACCGTGACGGTAACCAATGCCGGCGGATGTACAGCAACCGCAATTCAGAACATTTCAAATATAGCCGCTCCAACGGCATCCATCGCAGGGGCCAATTCCGTTTGTAGCGGAAGCAACACTTCAATCACAGCAAGTGGAGGTGTCGGGTACTCGTGGAGTACAGGGCAGAATACCGCAACCATCAACGTTGGGGCAGGTAATTATACCGTGACGGTAACCAATGCCGGCGGATGTACAGCAACCGCAATTCAGAACATTTCAAATATAGCCGCTCCAACGGCATCCATCGCAGGGGCCAATTCCGTTTGTAGCGGAAGCAACACTTCAATCACAGCAAGTGGAGGTGTCGGGTACTCGTGGAGCACAGGGCAGAATACCGCAACCATAAACGTTGGGGCAGGTAATTATACCGTGACGGTAACAAATGCCGGCGGATGTACAGCAACCGCAATTCAGAACATTTCAAATATAGCCGCTCCAACGGCATCCATCGCAGGGGCCAATTCCGTTTGTAGCGGAAGCAACACTTCAATCACAGCAAGTGGAGGTGTCGGGTACTCGTGGAGTACAGGGCAGAATACCGCAACCATAAACGTTGGGGCAGGTAATTATACCGTGACGGTAACAAATGCCGGAGGGTGTACAGCAACCGCAATTCAGAACATTGCAAATCTCGCAGCTCCAACGGCATTCATTGCAGGGGCCAATTCCGTTTGTAGCGGAAGCAACACTTCAATCACAGCAAGTGGAGGTGTCGGGTACTCGTGGAGTACAGGGCAGAATACCGCAACCATAAACGTTGGGGCAGGATCTTATACCGTGACGGTAACCAATGCCGGCGGATGTACAGCAACCGCAATTCAGAATATTGCAAATCTCGCAGCTCCAACAGCATTCATTGCAGGGGCCAATTCCGTTTGTAGCGGAAGCAACACTTCAATCACAGCAAGTGGAGGTGTCGGGTACTCGTGGAGTACCGGGCAGAATACCGCAACCATCAACGTTGGGGCAGGATCTTATACCGTGACGGTAACCAATGACGGAGGGTGTACAGCAACCGCAATTCAGAACATTGCAAATCTCGCAGCTCCAACGGCATCCATCGCAGGGGCCAATTCCGTTTGTAGCGGAAGCAACACTCAATCACAGCAAGTGGAGGTGTCGGACCGTGGAGTACCGCAGAATACCGCAACCATCAACGTTGGGGCAGGTAATTAACCGTGACGGTAACCAATGCCGGCGGATGTACAGCAACCGCAATTCAGAACATTGCAAATTAGCCGCTCCAACGGCATCCATCGCAGGGGCCAATTCCGTTTGTAGCGGAAGCAACACTTCAATCACAGCAAGTGGAGGTGTCGGGTACTCGTGGAGTACAGGGCAGAATACCGCAACCATCAACGTTGGGGCAGGATCTTATACCGTGACGGTAACCAATGCCGGCGGATGTACAGCAACCGCAATTCAGAACATTGCAAATCTCGCAGCTCCAACGGCATCCATTGCAGGGGCCAATTCCGTTTGTAGCGGAAGCAACACTTCAATCACAGCAAGTGGAGGTGTCGGGTACTCGTGGAGTACCGGGCAGAATACTGCCAATATTAATGTCGGCGCAGGGACTTATACTGTGACCGTAACCGATGCGTCAGGGTGTACTGCAACGGATACTAAAACAATTTCAAATCTTCCTGTACCTGTCGTTTCTATCTCAGGCGCTAATGCCGTTTGTACCGCAACTACCACTTCAATCACAGCAAGTGGAGGAGTCGGATATTCATGGAATACCGGACAGAATACCGCCAATATTAATGTCGGCGCAGGAGACTTATACCGTGACCGTAACCGATGCGTCAGGGTGTACTGCAACGGATACTAAAACAATTTCAAATCTTCCTGTACCTGTCGTTTCTATCTCAGGAGCTAATGCCGTTTGTACCGCAACTACCACTTCAATCACAGCAAGTGGAGGAGTCGGATATTCATGGAATACAGGACAGAATACTGCCAATATTAATGTCGGCGCAGGGACTTATACCGTAACCGTAACCGATGCGTCAGGGTGTACTGCAACGGATACTAAAACAATTTCAAATCTTCCTGTACCTGTCGTTTCTATCTCAGGCGCTAATGCCGTTTGTACCGCAACTACCACTTCAATCACAGCAAGTGGAGGAGTCGGATATTCATGGAATACAGGTCAGAATACTGCCAATATTAATGTCGGCGCAGGGACTTATACTGTGACCGTAACCGATGCGTCAGGGTGTACTGCAACGGATACTAAAACAATTTCAAATCTTCCTGTACCTGTCGTTTCTATCTCAGGAGCTAATGCCGTTTGTACCGCAACTACCACTTCAATCACAGCAAGTGGAGGAGTCGGATATTCATGGAGTACCGGTCAGAATACTGCCAATATTAATGTCGGCGCAGGGACTTATACTGTGACCGTAACCGATGCGTCAGGGTGTACTGCAACGGATACTAAAACAATTTCAAATCTTCCTGTACCTGTCGTTTCTATCTCAGGAGCTAATGCCGTTTGTACCGCAACTACCACTTCAATCACAGCAAGTGGAGGAGTCGGATATTCATGGAATACAGGTCAGAATACTGCCAATATTAATGTCGGCGCAGGGACTTATACCGTAACCGTAACCGATGCGTCAGGGTGTACTGCAACGGATACTAAAACAATTTCAAATCTTCCTATACCTGTCGTTTCTATCTCAGGAGCTAATGCCGTTTGTACCGCAACTACCACTTCAATCACAGCAAGTGGAGGAGTCGGATATTCATGGAATACAGGTCAGAATACTGCCAATATTAATGTCGGCGCAGGGACTTACACTGTTACCGTGACCGATGCGTCAGGGTGTACTGCAACGGATACTAAAACAATTTCAAATCTTCCTGTACCTGTCGTTTCTATCTCAGGCGCTAATGCCGTTTGTACCGCAACTACCACTTCAATTACAGCAAGTGGCGGAGTCGGATATTCATGGAATACAGGCCAGAATACTGCCAATATTAATGTCGGCGCAGGGACTTACACTGTAACCGTGACCAATGCGTTAGGGTGTACTGCAACGGATACTAAAACAATTTCAAATCTTCCTGTACCTGTCGTTTCTATCTCGGGAGCTAATGCCGTTTGTACCGCAACTACCACTTCAATCACTGCAAGTGGAGGTGTCGGTTACTCATGGAATACAGGACAGAATACTGCCAATATTAATGTCGGAGCAGGAGCTTATACCGTAACCGTAACCGATGCGTCAGGGTGTACTGCAACGGGTACTAAAACAATTTCAAATCTTCCTGTACCTGTCGTTTCTATCTCAGGCGCTAATGCCGTTTGTACCGCAACTACCACTTCAATCACAGCAAGTGGAGGTGTCGGATATTCATGGAATACAGGTCAGAATACTGCCAATATTAATGTCGGCGCAGGGACTTATACCGTAACCGTGACCGATGCGTCAGGGTGTACTGCAACGGATACTAAAACAATTTCAAATCTTCCTGTACCTGTCGTTTCTATCTCAGGCGCTAATGCCGTTTGTACCGCAACTACCACTTCAATCACAGCAAGTGGAGGAGTCGGATATTCATGGAATACAGGTCAGAATACTGCCAATATTAATGTCGGCGCAGGGACTTACACTGTAACCGTGACCAATGCGTTAGGGTGTACTGCAACGAATACTAAAACAATTTCAAATCTTCCTGTACCTGTCGTTTCTATCTCAGGCGCTAATGCCGTTTGTACCGCAACTACCACTTCAATCACAGCAAGTGGAGGTGTCGGTTACTCATGGAATACAGGACAGAATACTGCCAATATTAATGTCGGCGCAGGGACTTACACCGTAACCGTAACCGATGCGTCAGGGTGTACTGCAACGGATACTAAAACAATTTCAAATCTTCCTGTACCTGTCGTTTCTATCTCAGGCGCTAATGCCGTTTGTACCGCAACTACCACTTCAATCACAGCAAGTGGAGGAGTCGGATATTCATGGAATACAGGTCAGAATACTGCCAATATTAATGTCGGCGCAGGGACTTATACCGTAACCGTAACCGATGCGAAGGGTTGTACCGCAACCAATCAAAAAACAATTGCAAACCTCCCTTCTCCATTGGCGATTATCGCCGGAGATACTGCCGTTTGTAATGCTAAAACCACAACAATCACAGCAAGTGGTGGAGGTTACTCCTGGAATACAGGCGTTACCGCTTTATCGGTTGGTGCTGGGTCTTATACCGCACCATCACCGATGCGAACGGTGTACAGACACCGAATAAAAAACATTGCAAACCTCCCTTCTCCAGTGCGATTATCGCGGGTACCACCGTTTGTAATGGTAAATCAACAACCATCACAGCAGGTGGTGGCGTTGGCTACTCATGGAATACAGGCGTTACAACCGCTTCTATTACGGTTGGTGCTGGGTCTTATACCGTCACCATCACTGATGCTAACAGTTGTACAGACACCGCAATAAAAAACAATTGCAAACCTCCCTTCTCCAATAGCGATTATCGCGGGAGATACTACCGTTTGTAATGGTAAAACAACGACCATCACCGCAAGTGGTGGAATAGGTTACTTATGGAATACAGGACAGAATACTGCCAATATTAATGTCGGAGCAGGGGCTTATACCGTAACCGTAACCGATGCGAACGGTTGTACCGCAACGACATCAAAAACAATTTCAAACCTCCTTGTACCATTGGCGTTTCATCTCCGGAGATACTACCGTTTGTAATGCTAAAACCACAACCATCACAGCAAGTGGTGGCTAGGTTACTCTGGAATACAGGCGTTGCAACCTTCTATACGGTTGGTGCTGGGTTATACCGCACCACGTGCGCGGTTGTACAGACACCGCAATAAAACCAAACCTCCCTTTCCCGTTTCCGGTGAAACCGGTATGAATCAACAACCATAAGCGGGGACTTGGAATCGGGTTGTGGTGGGGGTCGTTCTTGCAGTTGTACAGACACCGCAATAAAAAACATTGCACCCCCTTCTCCAGCGGGAGTACCGGAATGGTAAAACACGCCATCACCGCAAGTGGTGGAATAGGTTACTCATGGAATACAAGGACAGAATACTGCCAATATTAATGTCGGAGCAGGGGCTTACACCGTCACCATCACCGATGCGAACGGTTGTACCGATACCGCAATAAAAAACATTGCAATTCTCCCTTCTCCAATGCGATTATCGCCGGGACACCACCGTTTGTAATGCTAAAACCACAACCATCACAGCAAGTGGTGGCGTTGGTTACTCATGGAATACAGGTGTTACAACCGCTTCTATTACGGTTGGCGCAGGGTCTTATACCGTAACCGTAACCGATGCGTCAGGGTGTACTGCAACGGATACTAAAACAATTTCAAATCTTCCTGTACCTGTCGTTTCTATCTCAGGCGCTAATGCCGTTTGTACCGCAACTACCACTTCAATCACAGCAAGTGGAGGAGTCGGATATTCATGGAATACAGGTGTTACAACCGCTAAGTTGGCAGGATTACCGACCACCTGCGAAGGGTGTACCGCAACCGATCAAAACATGCAAACCTCCCTTCTCAATGCGTCGCCGGAGATACCACCGTTTGTAATGGTAAAACAACAGCCATCACTGCAGCGGGGGCTGGCTCATGGAATACAGGTCAGAATACTGCCAATATTAATGTCGGCGCAGGGACTTATACCGTAACCGTAACCGATGCGAACGGTTGTACCGCAACCACATCAAAAAACATTGCAAACCTCCCTTCTCCATTGGCGATTATCGCCGGAGACACCACCGTTTGTAATGCTAAAACCACAACCATCACAGCAAGTGGTGGCATAGGTTACTCATGGAATACAGGCGTTACAACCGCTTCTATTACGGTTGGTGCTGGGTCTTATACCGTCACCATCACCGATGCGAACGGTTGTACCGCAACCACATCAAAAAACATTGCAAACCTCCCTTCTCCATTAGCGATTATCGCCGGAGATACCACCGTTTGTAATGCTAAAACCACAACCATCACAGCAAGTGGTGGCATAGGTTACTCATGGAATACAGGCGTTACAACCGCTTCTATTACGGTTGGCGCAGGGTCTTATACCGTCACCATCACCGATGCAAACGGTTGTACCGCACCACATCAAAAAACATTGCAAACCTCCTTCTCCATTAGCGATTATCGCCGGAGATACTACCGTTTGTAATGGTAAAACAACAACCATCACAGCAGGTGGTGGCATAGGTTACTCATGGAATACAGGTGTTACAACCGCTTCTATTACGGTTGGCGCAGGGTCTTATACCGTCACCATCACCGATGCAAACGGTTGTACCGCAACAGCAACCGAAAATACAACCTCCGATACCTGTTGGAGAATGCAACACCTCGTACCGCAACAGCAATAAAAACATTGCAAACCTCCCTTCTCCAATAGCGATTATCGCCGGAGATACCACCGTTTGTAATGGTAAATCAACAACCATCACAGCAGGTGGTGGCATAGGTTACTCATGGATTACAGGTGTTACAACCGCCTCTATTACAGTTGGTGCAGGGGCTTACACCGTCACCATCACCGATGCGAACGGTTGTACCGATACCGCAATAAAAAACATTGCAATTCTCCCTTCTCCATTAGCGATTATCGCCGGAGACACCACCGTTTGTAATGGTAAAACAACAGCCATCACAGCAAGTGGTGGCATAGGTTACTCATGGAATACAGGCGTCACAACCGCTTCTATTACGGTTGGTGCAGGGGCTTACACCGTCACCATCACCGATGCGAACGGTTGTACCGCAACAGCAATAAAAAACATTGCAAACCTCCCTTCTCCATTAGCGATTATCGCCGGAGATACTACCGTTTGTAATGCCAAAACAACAACCATCACAGCAGGTGGTGGCATAGGTTACTCATGGAATACAGGCGTTACAACCGCTTCTATTACGGTTGGTGCTGGGTCTTATACCGTCACCATCACCGATGCAAACGGTTGTACCGCAACCACATCAAAAAACATTGCAAACCTCCCTTCTCCATTAGCGATTATCGCCGGAGATACCACCGTTTGTAATGCTAAAACCACAACCATCACAGCAAGTGGTGGCATAGGTTACTCATGGAATACAGGCGTTACAACCGCCTCTATTACGGTTGGTGCAGGGGCTTACACCGTCACCATCACCGATGCGAACGGTTGTACAGACACCGCAATAAAAAACATTGCAAACCTCCCTTCTCCAATAGCGATTATCGCCGGAGATACTACCGTTTGTAATGCTAAACAACAACCATCACAGCAGGTGGTGGCATAGGTTACTCATGGAATACAGGCGTTACAACCGCTTCTATTACGGTTGGTGCTGGGTCTTATACCGTCACCATCACCGATGCAAACGGTTGTACCGCTACCACATCAAAAACATTGCAAACCTCCCTTCTCCATTGGCGATTATCGCCGGAGACACCACCGTTTGTAATGCTAAAACCACAACCATCACAGCAAGTGGTGGCATAGGTTACTCCTGGAATACAGGCGTTACAACCGCTTCTATTACGGTTGGTGCTGGGTCTTATACCGTCACCATCACCGATGCGAACGGTTGTACAGACACCGCAATAAAAAACATTGCAAACCTCCCTTCTCCAATAGCGATTATCGCTGGTGATACCACCGTTTGTAATGCTAAATCAACAACCATCACAGCAGGTGGTGGCGTTGGCTACTCATGGAATACAGGTGTTACAACCGCTTCTATTACCGTTGGTGCAGGGACTTACACCGTAACCATCACCGATGCGAACGGATGTACCGCAACTGCAATAAAAAACATTGCAAACCTCCCTTCTCCATTAGCGATTATCGCCGGAGATACTACCGTTTGTAATGGTAAAACAACGACCTCCGCGTGGCTGGATCAGGCAACTGCCAAGGTTAACCGACCGCGTGGCCCAAAAACCCCAACGGAGAAAACCACAACCATAAGGGGCATAGGTTACTCCTGGAATACAGGCGTTACAACCGCTTCTATTACGGTTGGTGCTGGGTCTTATACCGTCACCATCACCGATGCGAACGGTTGTACCGCCACCGCAATAAAAACATTGCAAACCTCCCTTCTCCAATAGCGATTATCGCCGGAGATACTACCGTTTGTAATGCCAAATCAACAACCATCACAGCAGCAGGGGGCGTGGGATTCTCATGGAGTTCCGGTGCGACAACCGATTCTATTACGGTTGGTGCAGGGGCTTAACCGTCACCATCACTGATGCGAACGGTTGTACAGACACCCAATAAAAACATGCAAACCTCCCTTCTCCATGCGATTATCGCGGAGATACACCGTTTGTAATGGTAAACAACGACCATCACCGCAAGGGTGGTAGGTTACTCGGAATCAGGACAGACGCCATTATGTGGAGCAGGGGCTATACCGTTACCATCACCGATGCAAAAGGGTGTACCGCAACAGCAATAAAAAACATTGCAAACCTCCCTTCTCCATTAGCGATTATCGCCGGAGATACTACCGTTTGTAATGCCAAATCAACAACCATACAGCAGGGGGGCGTGGGTACTCATGGAATACAGGTGTTACAACCGCTTTATTACGGTTGGCGCAGGGTCTTATACCGTCACCATCACCGATGCGAACGGTTGTACCGCAACCACATCAAAAAACATTGCAAACCTCCCTTCTCCAATAGCGATTATCGCCGGAGATACTACCGTTTGTAATGCCAAATCAACAACCATCACAGCAAGTGGTGGCATGGGTTACTCATGGAATACAGGCGTTACAACCGCTTCTGTACGGTTGGCGCAGGGTCTTATACCGTCACCATCACCGATGCGAACGGTTGTACCGCAACAACATCAAAAAACATTGCAAACCTCCCTTCTCCATTAGCGATTATCGCCGGAGATACTACCGTTTGTAATGCCAAATCAACAACCATTACCGCAGGGGGGGCGTAGGTTACTCATGGAATACAGGCGTTACAACCGCTTCTATTACAGTTGGTGCAGGGGCTTACACCGTCACCATCACCGATGCGAACGGTTGTACCGCTACCACATCAAAAAACATTGCAAACCTCCCTTCTCCATTAGCGATTATCGCCGGAGATACTACCGTTTGTAATGCTAAAACAACAACCATCACAGCAGGGGTGGCATAGGTTACTCATGGAATACAGGTGTTACAACCGCTTCTATTACGGTTGGCGCAGGGTCTTATACCGTCACCATCACCGATGCGAACGGTTGTACCGCAACCACATCAAAAAACATTGCAAACCTCCCTTCTCCAATAGCGATTATCGCCGGAGATACTACCGTTTGTAATGGTAAAACAACAACCATCACGCGGCAGGGGCGTACCCCGCGATAACGCCGGATTACACCGTCACCGCACCGATGCCGGACGACAAAACACCCACCTTATCTCGGAGACCTGACGCACCCCTACAGCAAGTGGTGGCATAGGTTACTCATGGATTACAGGTGTTACAACCGCTTCTATTACGGTTGGTGCTGGGTCTTATACCGTCACCATCACCGATGCGAACGGTTGTACCGATACCGCAATAAAAAACATTGCAATTCTCCCTTCTCCAGTAGCAAATATTACAGGAATTGATAAAATATGTAATGGGCAGAATGCAATGTTCACTGCGAGTGGTGGGGTAAGCTATATTTGGAGCAATGGTTTAACAAGTCAAACCATTAACATGACATCAGCGAATACTTATATGGTTACTGTAACTGATGTAAATGGTTGTAGTTCATCTTCCGCAAGAACATTAACTGTTATAGGACAACCAGATGCAGGTCAAGATAAAACCTTAGGCTGTATTTTACTACCTGGTGGAAATGTAAGTTTATTTGGCAATGGAATAGGAACTTGGTCAGCAAAATTAGGTAATCCTGGTTCTGTTTCACTAAGCGGACAGAATCAAGCAACACTTATTTTAAATAATTTCACTTCTGAAGGTAAATATACTTTTGTACTTACAAATGATATTTGTTCTGATGAAGTAGAAGTCGAGATATTATCAAAACCGAATGCGGGCATCGACCCGGCAGCGGTAGGCTGTTTCACCAGTGGCACGGCAGTCATGTCGGGCAGTGGAGCAGGAACATGGACATTAGGAAATTCCAGTTCAGGAAATGCGACGATAGCAGATCCGACGAGTGCCACAACCACAGTGAGCGGCTTTAGTGCAGCTGGAAGTTATCTGATGATATATTCCAACGGAAACTGTAGCGATACAGCGACGATAGTGGTAAACAACAACTGTGCGTGTCCGATTGCTGGTAATACGATTGCAGCACCTGCAGTAGTCAACTATTGTGCAACAGCCAATGGCATCACCATCACAGGCAATGCAGCGACACCTATCTCAGGAACATACAGCTGGGAATATAGCTTTGACAACACTGCTTTCGTAGCTGCAACTGGTACGAACAATTCAAAAGATTATACAACTGGCAGTCTAAGTATTGGCAGCCACAGATACAGAAGAATATTTACGACGACATCTGGCATCCCTTGTTCTGATACGAGCAATGTAGTGACCATCAATGTATTTAGTAATCCAGTAACGAGCATCGCAGGAAATACAGAAATATGCGCTGGTGGAAGCAGCACATTCACAGCAAGTGGCGGTACAGGTTATGCATGGAATACCGGAACAACAACATCATCTTTGGTGGTGAGTACTGCAGGTACATACACTGTCACTGTGACGAATGCGAATGGATGTACAGCTACATCAGAAAGATCATTAATTGCAAATCCACAACCGAATGCGGGCATCGACCCGGCAGCGGTAGGCTGTTTCACCAGTGGCACGGCAGTCATGTCGGGCAGTGGAGCAGGAACATGGACATTAGGAAATGCCAGTTCAGGAAATGCGACGATAGCAGATCCGACGAGTGCCACAACCACAGTGAGCGGCTTTAGTGCAGCTGGAAGTTATCTGATGATATATTCCAACGGAAACTGTAGCGATACAGCGACGATAGTGGTAAACAACAACTGTGCATGTCCGATTGCTGGTAATACGATTGCAGCACCTGCAGTAGTCAACTATTGTGCAACAGCCAATGGCATCACCATCACAGGCAATGCAGCGACACCTATCTCAGGAACATACAGTTGGGAATATAGCTTTGACAACACTGCTTTCGTAGCTGCATCTGGTACGAACAATTCAAAAGATTATACAACTGGCAGTCTAAGTATTGGCAGCCACAGATACAGAAGAATATTTACGACGACATCTGGCATCCCTTGTTCTGATACGAGCAATGTAGTGACCATCAATGTGTTCAGCAATCCAGTAGCGAGCATCTCAGGAAATACAGAAATATGCGCTGGTGGAAGCAGTACATTCACAGCAAGTGGAGGTACGGCTTATATTTGGAATACCGGAGCAACGACATCATCATTGGTGGTGAGTACTGCAGGTTCATACACTGTCACTGTGACGAATGCGAATGGATGTACAGCTACATCAGAAAGATCATTAATTGTAAATCCACAACCGAATGCGGGCATCGACCCGGCAGCGGTAGGCTGTTTCACCAGTGGCACGGCAGTCATGTCGGGCAGTGGAGCAGGAACATGGACATTAGGAAATTCCAGTTCAGGAACTGCGACGATAGCAGATCCGACGAGTGCCACAACCACAGTGAGCGGCTTTAGTGCAGCTGGAAGTTATCTGATGATATATTCCAACGGAAACTGTAGCGATACAGCGACGATAGTGGTGAACAACAACTGTGCATGTCCGATTGCTGGTAATACGATTGCAGCACCTGCAAGTTCAACTATTGTGCAACAGCCAATGGCATCACCATCACAGGCAATGCAGCGACACCTATCTCAGGAACATACAGTTGGGAATATAGCTTTGACAACGCTGCTTTCGTAGCTGCATCTGGTACGA
Source organism: Saprospiraceae bacterium (assembly GCA_016722285.1). Taxonomy (GTDB): domain Bacteria; phylum Bacteroidota; class Bacteroidia; order Chitinophagales; family Saprospiraceae; genus OLB9. Next base: position 32,102 of record JADKGI010000005.1, on the reverse strand, counting down.
ACAATTCAAAAGATTATACAACTGGCAGTCTAAGTATTGGCAGCCACAGATACAGAAGAATATTTACGACGACATCTGGCATCCCTTGTTCTGATACGAGCAATGTAGTGACCATCAATGTGTTCAGCAATCCAGTAACGAGCATCTCAGGAAATACAGAAATATGCGCTGGTGGAAGCAGTACATTCACAGCAAGTGGAGGTACGGGTTATATTTGGAATACCGGAGCAACGACATCATCATTGGTGGTGAGTACTGCAGGTTCATACACTGTCACTGTGACGAATGCGAATGGATGTACAGCTACATCAGAAAGATCATTAATTGTAAATCCACAACCGAATGCGGCCATAGACCCGGCAGCGGTAGGCTGTTTCACGAGTGGCACGGCAGTGATGTCAGGCAGTGGAGCAGGAACATGGACATTAGGAAATGCAAGTTCAGGAACTGCGACGATAGCAGAGCCCACGAGTGCCACAACCACAGTGAGCGGCTTTAGTGCGGCTGGAAGTTATCTGATGATATATTCCAACGGAAACTGTAGCGATACAGCGACGATAGTGGTGAACAACAACTGTGCATGTCCGATTGCTGGTAATGCGATTGCAGCACCTGCAGTAGTCAACTATTGTGCAACAGCCAATGGCATCACCATCACAGGCAATGCAGCGACACCTATCTCAGGAACATACAGTTGGGAATATAGCTTTGACAACACTGCTTTCGTAGCTGCATCTGGTACGAACAATTCAAAAGATTATACAACTGGCAGTCTAAGTATTGGCAGCCACAGATACAGAAGAATATTTACGACGACATCTGGCATCCCTTGTTCTGATACGAGCAATGTAGTGACCATCAATGTGTTCAGCAATCCAGTAGCGAGCATCTCAGGAAATACAGAAATATGCGCTGGTGGAAGCAGTACATTCACAGCAAGTGGAGGTACGGCTTATATTTGGAATACCGGAGCAACGACATCATCATTGGTGGTGAGTACTGCAGGTTCATACACTGTCACTGTGACGAATGCGAATGGATGTACAGCTACATCAGAAAGATCATTAATTGTAAATCCACAACCGAATGCGGGCATCGACCCGGCAGCGGTAGGCTGTTTCACCAGTGGCACGGCAGTGATGTCAGGCAGTGGAGCAGGAACATGGACATTAGGAAATGCCAGTTCAGGAACTGCGACGATAGCAGATCCGACGAGTGCCACAACCACAGTGAGCGGCTTTAGTGCAGCTGGAAGTTATCTGATGATATATTCCAACGGAAACTGTAGCGATACAGCGACGATAGTGGTGAACAACAACTGTGCATGTCCGATTGCTGGTAATGCGATTGCAGCACCTGCAGTAGTCAACTATTGTGCAACAGCCAATGGCATCACCATCACAGGAAATGCAGCGACACCTATCTCAGGAACATGCAGTTGGGAATAGAGCTTTGACAACGGAGCCTTCGGAACAGCAGCAGGAACGAACGATACAAAAGATTATACAACTGGCAGTCTAAGTATTGGCAGCCACAGATACAGAAGAATATTTACGACGACATCTGGCATCCCTTGTTCTGATACGAGCAATGTAGTGACCATCAATGTGTTCAGCAATCCAGTAACGAGCATCTCAGGAAATACAGAAATATGCGCTGGTGGAAGCAGTACATTCACAGCAAGTGGAGGTACGGCTTATATTTGGAATACCGGAGCAACGACATCATCTTTGGTGGTGAGTACTGCAGGTTCATACACTGTCACTGTGACGAATGCGAATGGATGTACAGCTACATCAGAAAGATCATTAATTGTAAATCCACAACCGAATGCGGGCATCGACCCGGCAGCGGTAGGCTGTTTCACCAGTGGCACGGCAGTCATGTCGGGCAGTGGAGCAGGAACATGGACATTAGGAAATGCCAGTTCAGGAAATGCGACGATAGCAGATCCGACGAGTGCCACAACCACAGTGAGCGGCTTTAGTGCAGCTGGAAGTTATGTGATGATATATTCCAACGGAAACTGTAGCGATACAGCGACGATAGTGGTAAACAACAACTGTGCGTGTCCGATTGCTGGTAATACGATTGCAGCACCGGCAACGTTCAGCTATTGTGCAACAGCCAATGGCATCACCATCACAGGAAATGCAGCGACACCTATCTCAGGAACATACAGTTGGGAATATAGCTTTGACAACACTGCTTTCGTAGCTGCAATTGGAACGAACGATACAAAAGATTATACAACTGGCAGTCTAAGTATTGGCAGCCACAGATACAGAAGAATATTTACGACGACATCTGGCATCCCTTGTTCTGATACGAGCAATGTAGTGACCATCAATGTGTTCAGCAATCCTGTTGCGAGCATCGCAGGAAATACAGAAATATGCGCTGGTGGAAGCAGTACATTCACAACAAGTGGCGGTACGGCTTATATTTGGAATACCGGAACAACAACATCATCTTTGGTGGTGAGTACTGCAGGTACATACACTGTCACTGTGACGAATGCGAATGGATGTACAGCTACATCAGAAAGAACATTAATTGTAAATCCACAACCGAATGCAGGGATTGACCCGGCAGCGGTAGGCTGTTTCACCAGTGGCACGGCAGTCATGTCGGGCAGTGGAGCAGGAACATGGACATTAGGAAATGCCAGTTCAGGAAATGCGACGATAGCAGATCCGACGAGTGCCACAACCACAGTGAGCGGCTTTAGTGCAGCTGGAAGTTATGTGATGATATATTCCAACGGAAACTGTAGCGATACAGCGACGATAGTGGTAAACAACAACTGTGCGTGTCCGATATCAGGTAATACGATTGCAGCACCTGCAGTAGTCAACTATTGTGAAAGTGCCAATGGCATCACCATCACAGGAAATGCAGCGACGCCTATCTCAGGAACATACAGTTGGGAATATAGCTTTGACAACACTGCTTTCGTAGCTGCAATTGGAACTAACAATTCAAAAGATTATACTACCCCTGCCTTAATTATAGGTAGCCACAGATATAGAAGAATATTTACGACGACATCTGGCATCCCTTGTTCTGATACGAGCAATGTAGTGACCATCAATGTGTTCAGCAATCCTGTTGCGAGCATCGCAGGAAATACAGAAATATGCGCTGGTGGAAGCAGTACATTCACAACAAGTGGAGGTACAAGTTATGTGTGGAATACCGGAGCAACGATATCATCTTTGGTGGTGAGTACTGCAGGTACATACACTGTGACAGTCACCAATGCCAATGCATGTAAAGACACAGTGCAAAGAACATTGATCGTAAATCCACAACCGAATGCAGGGATTGACCCGGCAGCGGTAGGCTGTTTCACCAGTGGCACGGCAGTCATGTCGGGCAGTGGAGCAGGAACATGGACATTAGGAAATTCCAGTTCAGGAAATGCGACGATAGCAGATCCGACGAGTGCCACAACCACAGTGAGCGGCTTTAGTGCAGCTGGAAGTTATGTGATGATATATTCCAACGGAAACTGTGGCGATACAGCGACGATAGTGGTAAACAACAACTGTGCGTGTCCGATATCAGGTAATACGATTGCAGCACCGGCAGTAGTCAACTATTGTGCAACAGCCAATGGCATCACCATCACAGGAAATGCAGCGACGCCTATCTCAGGAACATACAGTTGGGAATATAGCTTTGACAACACTGCTTTCGTAGCTGCAATTGGAACTAACAATTCAAAAGATTATACTACCCCTGCCTTAATTATAGGTAGCCACAGATATAGAAGAATATTTACGACGACAACTGGCATCCTTTGTTCTGATACGAGCAATGTAGTGACCATCAATGTGTTCAGCAATCCTGTTGCGAGCATCGCAGGAAATACAGAAATATGCGCTGGTGGAAGCAGTACATTCACAACAAGTGGCGGTACGGCTTATATTTGGAATACCGGAACAACAACATCATCTTTGGTGGTGAGTACTGCAGGTACATACACTGTCACTGTGACGAATGCGAATGGATGTACAGCTACATCAGAAAGAACATTAATTGTAAATCCACAACCGAATGCAGGGATTGACCCGGCAGCGGTAGGCTGTTTCACCAGTGGCACGGCAGTCATGTCGGGCAGTGGAGCAGGAACATGGACATTAGGAAATGCCAGTTCAGGAAATGCGACGATAGCAGATCCGACGAGTGCCACAACCACAGTGAGCGGCTTTAGTGCAGCTGGAAGTTATGTGATGATATATTCCAACGGAAACTGTAGCGATACAGCGACGATAGTGGTAAACAACAACTGTGCGTGTCCGATATCAGGTAATACGATTGCAGCACCGGCAGTAGTCAACTATTGTGCAACAGCCAATGGCATCACCATCACAGGCAATGCAGCGACGCCTATCTCAGGAACATACAGTTGGGAATATAGCTTTGACAACACTGCTTTCGTAGCTGCAATTGGAACTAACAATTCAAAAGATTATACTACCCCTGCCTTAATTATAGGTAGCCACAGATATAGAAGAATATTTACGACGACATTTGGCATCCTTTGTTCTGATACGAGCAATGTAGTGACCATCAATGTGTTCAGCAATCCTGTTGCGAGCATCGCAGGAAATACAGAAATATGCGCTGGTGGAAGCAGTACATTCACAACAAGTGGCGGTACGGCTTATATTTGGAATACCGGAACAACAACATCATCTTTGGTGGTGAGTACTGCAGGTACATACACTGTCACTGTGACGAATGCGAATGGATGTACAGCTACATCAGAAAGAACATTAATTGTAAATCCACAACCGAATGCAGGGATTGACCCGGCAGCGGTAGGCTGTTTCACCAGTGGCACGGCAGTCATGTCGGGCAGTGGAGCAGGAACATGGACATTAGGAAATGCCAGTTCAGGAAATGCGACGATAGCAGATCCGACGAGTGCCACAACCACAGTGAGCGGCTTTAGTGCAGCTGGAAGTTATGTGATGATATATTCCAACGGAAACTGTAGCGATACAGCGACGATAGTGGTAAACAACAACTGTGCATGTCCGATTGCTGGTAATACGATCACAGCACCATCAACGTTGAGCTATTGTGAAAGTGCCAATGGCATCACCATCACAGGCAATGCAGCGACACCTATCTCAGGAACATACAGTTGGGAATATAGCTTTGACAACACTGCTTTCGTAGCTGCAATTGGAACTAACAATTCAAAAGATTATACTACCCCTGCCTTAATTATAGGTAGCCACAGATACAGAAGAATATTTACGACGACATCTGGCATCCTTTGTTCTGATACGAGCAATGTAGTGACCATCAATGTGTTCAGCAATCCTGTTGCGAGCATCTCAGGAAATACAGAAATATGCGCTGGTGGAAGCAGTACATTCACAGCAAGTGGCGGTACGGCTTATATTTGGAATACCGGAGTAAATACATCATCATTGGTGGTGAGTACTGCAGGTTCATACACTGTTACAGTCACCAATGCGGCTGGTTGTACAAACAAAGCTACTGGATCGCTAAATGTAAATAATATCCCAACTGTCTCCATTTCAGGTAAAGCACAAATATGTCAAGGGGATTCAACTACCTTGGTAGCGACAGGTGGTATGTCGTATCTATGGAACAATGGTGCCACAAACGAAAGCATAATAGTTACAAATAATACAAACTATTTGGTCACAGTAACTGATGCAAATGGATGCAAAAATACAGCAATTCACAACCTGAACGTAGTGTCACCGCCTCAAGCAAATATTACAGGAAGGCCAGAAATTTGTACAGGAGAAAATACCATTTTCACATCATCTGCAGGAAGTAACTATCTATGGAGTAATGGTATGACAACCTCACAAATTACACTGCAAAATGAAGGAATTTATATGGTAACTGTAACAGATATTCAGGGATGTAATAGCATAGCGGCAAGAAGTCTTATTGTAAACAAGCTGCCTCAGATAAGTATATCAGGTGTAAATGGTCTCTGTGGAGGAAATTCAAGTACATTGACAGCCACTGGAGGAGTCACTTATATTTGGAGTAATCAGGCTACGACTTCTTCTATTAATGTTTCTTTACCTTCAACCTATTCCGTTACAGTAACAGATAATAAAGGATGTACAGATGTAACATCTAAAATAATTACAATAACAAGTCCACCTGTAGCTACTATAGCCGGCAAGGATACAATATGTTATGGTAATTCTACCATTTTTTCTGCAACAGGTGGTATATCATATCTTTGGAATGATGGTAATACTGGTTCTTCCATCAATCCCAATAAAAAAGGAAATTATACTGTTACCGTTACAGATACTAATGGCTGTACTGCCATTGCTTCAAAATCATTGGTTGTTTCGGATTCTATACTTGTTTCAATCAGCGGAAAATCAGAAATTTGTTCCGGAGAGTCAGAAACATTTATAGCAAACGGTGGAAGTTTCTATAATTGGAATAATGGAGTCAATTCATCAAATCTATTGGTCAGTACCGGAGGTATTTATAAGGTAACCATTACGGATAGTAATGGCTGTACCACTGAAGCATCCAAGGTATTAACGGTAAACTCTATTCCAACAGCAAGTATAAATGGTGACTCAATGGTCTGCAAAGGGCAAAATATTCCTTATGTTGCTTCTGGAGGTTCAAAGTATATCTGGTCCACTGGAGAGACTTCATCCAAGATTAATACGGGGAATAATACTAAATATTCAGTAACAGTTACATCACAAAACGGATGTACCTCGTCGGCGTCCAAAACTCTAATAATTAATGAGTTACCTACTGCTTTGATATCTGGTAAAACAGAAGTTTGCAAGGGTTCAAATACGGACTTAAAAGGAGAGGGCGGAATGATATATACCTGGAATACCGGTGCAACAACTCAATTGATAACAGCTAATAGTCCTTCAACTTACACATTATCTGTAACGGATATAAATGGTTGTAAAAACAGTGCATCTGTGTTGCTAAAAATCTTTGACCTCCCTACCCCTCAGATATCTGGTCAGACAAATATTTGTAAGAACACCACATCAACATTTAGGGCTTCAGGTGGTGTACATTATCAATGGAGCAATAATGAAACTTCTGAAGCCATCATCGTGAGTGGAAACGGAAGCTATACCGTCACGGTCACCGATGTATATGGATGCAGTAATAAAGTGTCAAAACAACTTACGACAATTGAGCAGATCGGTTCACCATATGACTTGTCATATAATCCTAATCCAATTTGCTTAGGAGATACCATCACCATTGCAGTCAATGGAATGGATGAAGCTACCTATAACTGGAGTTCATCTTCTGCTATGGCAGGATTGAAACTCACCAGCAACAGGACAAACATAATGGTGCCTCGTCAACCAGGTAAATATATCATTACCGTGCTGCAAAGACTTGAAAAGTGTAATCTTACATCACCACCAGTTGAAATGGAAGTACAGGTAAACCCACTTCCAAGAGTAAATCTGGGTAGAGATACAGTTATTTGTAAATTGGATGGAGGATTTAAACTTGAAGTAGATAACTACCCTGTTATTCACTGGAGTGACGGAAGTTCAGATACTAATATGGATATTGTCGATAATGGCACTTATTCAGTAGAAGTAATTGATGAAAATGGTTGTATTGCTTCAGACATTATAGAAATTAAGGAATTCTGTTGTAAGATCTATCACCCGAATATCATCAGTCTGAGTTCATGGCAAGGAAATGAAAATTTCCAAATTTCGCACTCGGGTTGTGTTTTGACTTCAAAATTATCCATTTATGACCGATGGGGAAACCTCGTGTATAAATCTGACGATGGATTAGCTCCGTGGAATGGATATTTCGGTGGAAAACCTGTTGAATTAGGTGTGTATGCTTTTATCTTTACCTACACAGCTCTCGATGAAAACGAAAAGGAATTTGAAGACATGATCAGTGGGGATGTAACTGTAATACGGTAATACATTGATATTAAATTTATAGTAAAATCGGTTTATTTTGGTATCAACCAGTGCTGACATTGGGGTCAGCCTGGTTGATTTAAAACTGAAAAAAAATATTAATAAGTTCGACTCTACATTTTAATATTGATATGAATACCGTGCAAATCAAAAACAATAATTCAATTTGCTAATATCTTTAAGCAAATTAAGTCAAATTGTATATTCAAAATCGGTCTATTTTAATATCAACCAGCGTTGGCATTGGGGTCAATCTGGTTGATTTTTCATTTATACCATTTTACAAAACCCACTTCATTGCAATTAAGAGTATGTTTAAAATTTCATCATTTGACTGCATGTGGCAAATTTTAATTTCTTCTACGTTATATTTTTCGCCGTAGGTAACAGCTACGACTGCAAAATATGCCTTGAATAAAATAAATCTTCCTCATTTTCTCACAAACATGAAAATTTAAACGTAATAATACAATATCCACTTTTGCATCTTTACCTTACATACTCATTCCTTTGGTTTTCTAAGATTTCAAGTTAAGAGTAATGTTACGCCTGTAATATGAAAAAGCAATTTATCTTTGTTTGTATTATCCAATTTACATATGTCTGTAGCCATCATAGAAGACGATCCGAATATTCGCAAATTAATAAAAATTGTCTTATCAGAACTGAATGTCCCCATTTATGAATATGATAATGGCTGGAAGGGACTTGACGCTCTTTCTCAAAAAAAATTCAGCATCCTAATCCTGGACCTGATGCTACCCGGAGTCAATGGACTGGAAATCTGTCGCAAGATCCGGCAATCAGATAAGCAAATGCCTATTCTAATGTTGACATCAAAGTCTGAGGAAGATGACAAGATTGCCGGCCTTGAAATAGGAGCAGATGATTACCTCACTAAACCTTTCAGCAACAGAGAATTACTGGCCAGAGTAAAAGCTCTTTTACGCAGATCTGAATTAAAATCAAATACAGATATAAAAGAAAATCGACTAATCTCTATTGGTACTTTGTCATTGGATTTGAATAATCGCATACTTACAAAAAACGGAATTGAAATAAATCTTACTGCCAAAGAATTTGATTTGATTCAGCTATTTATGTCCAACCCCGGTCGTACTTTTACCAGAATGGATGTACTGGAACGCGTATGGGGCGAGCAATTTGAAGGACTGGAGCATACCGTGAATTCAAATATAAACAGGTTAAGAAATAAAATAGAAGAAGAACCATCCCAGCCCAAATATATTATAACCATGTGGGGACTCGGATATAAATTCAATAAATACCCGGACATTGAATATGGCTAAATCAAATATCTGGAAAAATCGAAGGCTTAGGCATATTATTATTTTGGTAGCCGGATCCATCGTAGCATTATGGATTATGATAGTAGTTTTGTTCTATAATTTTACTGTCTCACAATATGAAACATCCACCTTGATGAGACTTTCAGGAATTGCAAATTCTCTGGCCCTTCAGATAGATGGAGATATCCACCAACAAATATTTTATGCCCATAAGGCAAAAGATGAGATTACCAATAACAATCAGGACAGCTTATATCGTTCACTCCATGAACTTCTCAAATCAAATCACGAAGCCAATATGCTCAAAAGCCCTGTTTATACAATTACCATGGACAGTAGCGGCATGTTTTATGAGTTTGGTATTACCTCAGATAGCGTGCCTTATTACAGACACCCATACAATACTTACCACGCTACATTAAAAGATCATTACATTAGTGGTGGCATGATCCCGGCGTATAAAGATGAATTTGGTATGTGGTTATCTGCCTTTTCTCCTGTAAAAAATTCAAAGAATAAAACGGTAGCTGTTGTGATGGTCGATGAAAAACTGGATATTTTCCAAAATTCAGTCAGATCAGAGCTTTTGAAAGCATTTTTATTGTCTTTGGCTATTTTTTTAACCTTGATTTCCATTCTAATATGGCAAATGAGAAAGATACTCAGCCGCGAACAAAAAGATAAAAATATAATTGAAGAAGCCAATAGTAAAATTACCCGAATGAATAAGGAGTTGTCGGTAGCGAATAATAAACTAAGCAATCTGGATCAATTCAGAAAAGAAATGATCTCTAATATTTCTCACGATCTTCGCACACCTATGGCAGGAATTATTGGCTTTTTGGAATTAATCAAAAACAGCCAGCCATCTTTGAATGATGAGGAAAAAAATAAGTATATTGACATTGCTTATTCCGAAACAATCAGACTCAATCACCTTGTATCGGATCTTTTCGAAATAACAAAACTCGAATCCGGTCAGCTTAAAATAAATAAAGAACCTTTTAATATTTATGAGTTGGTATCAGACATCATCCAAAAATATCAGTTAAGGATTAGAGCAAAACATGTGGAATTAAATTTTGAGATTGAAGAAAACCAGGGTTTGGCATACGGTGACATCAAATATATAGACCGGGTTTTCCAGAATTTGCTGGATAATGCTGTCAGATATGTGGATGAAGGTGGATATATCAAAATATGGATTTTGGATGCTGGCGACAAATTCAAAGTCAAAATATGTAACTCGGGTGATTTAATTCCAAAGGAAGATTTAGATATCATATTTGAAAGATATTATACCAACGAAAAAAGTGATAATGCCCGATCCGGTCTCGGTCTTGCCATCGCCAAAAGCATTTGCACATTGCATGGCTGCACTATTAAGGCAGAAATCAACAATTCAGTTAATTCTTTTTGGTTTACTGTTCCAAAGGCTGGATTGTGAGTGATTTATTTTTTGATCATCTGCCATATTATCAGCCCTCATATTTTACAGCAATGAAGAAACTTAAGTAATTTTACTTTCGCTATTTTGGATAGGCTTTCATTTACATCAAATTGACTCTCAGGGATATCTCAATCATTCATACCGAAAAAGAAAAAGTATCAACCTTGAAAAACTTCCTCATGGAAATGGACATAAGCTCCAACAAAGAACTAAAAGAGTCCCAACGAGTTTGAATTTGTTAAATAAGATACTCGCAGCTGAATCAGAAAAAAGTAATAAGGAAAGCCACGGATCATTACCCATGGCCACCAATATTCAACTCCAGTGATGTAGTACCTTAGTTACATGCCTTTTCTTTTACAAAATTATAGTGATGTGATACTTCTGTGATATTTGATATACATCTTTACTTATTACAATCGGTAGGAAATATCTTGTTTTGAATAAAATAACCATTGAATTAACCTATAATGAAGCAATCATTTATTTTTATATTTTCACTTATGATAGTGATAAATTTATCAGGACAAGCCTGGACCAAACCAAAAGGCGAAGGTTTTTATAAGTTGGATTACACAATTATACAAGGAAATAAAATTTTTGATCAGGGAGGCAAGGTGGTATCTTCCGGAACTCTGGGATACCACACCCTCAGTTTTTATGGAGAAAGAGGTATAACTGATAAGTTTACCTTGCAAGCGTACATACCTTTTTAGTAAGAAATGTACTGAAAGAGACTAAAGATGCCCAAACAGGATCTGTACTTAAGCCAGGTATAATTACAAATAATATTGGTGATATTGATATAGCATTCAGGTATGCTTTACCAACAGGAAGACTCCCGGTAAGCGCGACTTTATTGCTTGGTTTGCCGACAGGTGACAGCCAGGAAAATTCGGGTTTATATAGCGGAGATGGTGAATTCAACCAAATGTTAAAATTAAGTACCGGTTTTGGTGACACAAAATGGTGGACCCAGTTTGGAGTTGGATATAATAATCGAACAAAAGGATTTTCTGACGAAATTCGTTATGACGCAGAATTTGGATATAAAATGCTGAATGAAAAATTATTGTCTATTTTCAAACTTTCAGGTATAGAAAGTCTGAATAATGGTAGTGTTTCCGCATCCCCAACAGGTCTGTTTTCAAATAATGTGGAATACATGTCGCCGGGGTTAGAATTTCTTTATTTTCTAAAGCCACATTTAGGAATTTCATTCAGAGCAGCCGGAGCCATAAAAGGGCAAAATGTATTGGCATCCCCTTCTTTTTCCATTGGTGTTTTCACACAATAACCGAAAAAGAATTATTATTTAGCACATGGCACCGATCAGTGCTTTTTCAGAGCTATAATAAAGAGCATTTTTATAGAAAATAACAGATCTATTTAATATTATTTCAATTGTGATAATTCTGTGATAAATGAAATGCACATTTGGTTTATTATCCAAATAATCAAATCAATATTATGTCAAATCCGACCACTATCTATTACGTAGAACGAGCACTTAGTTTTATTGCAGCAGCTATTTTACTTCAGACGCTTTATTTCAAATTTACGGCCGCACCAGTTAGTGTGCATATCTTTACTGTCATGGGGATGGAGCCCTGGGGCAGAATTGGAACAGGAATCATCGAGCTGATTTCGGGTATTCTTCTTATCAGACCAAAGACCTCACTGTTTGGAGCGATATTAGCTATCGGGATCATCAGCGGAGCTATCATGTCTCATCTTTTTATTTTAGGCATAGTAGTAGAAAACGACGGTGGAAAATTATTTATGCTTGCTATTTTCGTTGCTGTTTGTTGTATTGGCATCATCGCTTTGAAAAGAAAAAAATTGCTTGAGCTGATCACTAAATATTTTCCAACATTAAGTTCAAATAAATCGTTATAATGAAACCATTACTCATTTTCTTTTTTACTATATGCATAGTGGCTGTTGCAACATCCCAGAAATCAAAAAATGGACAATTTTTTACCACCAAAGAAGGGGCTATCAGGGGTTATGATCCTGTATCATATTTCACTGAAAATCAACCTGTAAAAGGGGTAAAAACCATTAATTTAAATTGGAATGGATCAATTTGGTACTTTTCTTCTGAAAGCAACAAAAAAATGTTTGAGGCTAATCCTGAAAAATATGCTCCACAATATGGCGGTTACTGCGCTTATGGTTGGGCCAAGGGTTATGCTGTAAAAACAGAACCAGATGCCTGGGCTATAGTTGGTGGAAGATTATATCTTAATTATGATAAAGGAGTCCAAAAAGAATGGGATGAAGACCGTCTGGGGTTCATCCAAAAAGCTGACTCAAATTTTACCCTAAATAAATAAAAAAGTCAGATTTATTATCTACTTTTGAATTAATTCCAAAGTAGATATGGTCGAAAAATCTTACAAATTAAGTCCCACTTGTATTTTAAAATTAGAATCCATATTTTTAAATTATTTGTGTTTCAAGTATAATTTTTAGTATGATCGACACAAAGATTATGAAGTCAGGTGTTTCGGGTGTTGGTCTGAAAATCAGATATTTATGGCTGGGAAAGTTATTAAATTATGAGTATTGGCCAATTTGGGTATTTTATATTCCTATAGGTGCATATATCACTTATTTGGCTATGAAAGCCAGGTCAGCGACATTTTTTACAGGAGTGAATCCATCTATCAAAGATAGCGGAATAATCAGATACAGCAAATCTGCCATACTGGATTCTATCCCGGAAGCATTTAAACCAAGGGGAATACTAATGCATCCATCAGAAAAAATAACCTCATTACCTTCATTTTTGTCTTTTCCGTTGATAGTAAAACCTGATATGGGCGAACGTGGAAAAGGGGTAACAATCGTTCATAACCATGACGAACTCAAGGCTTACTCAGACTCTATTGGCCGCAATTTTATCCTACAGGAATTTTGTGATAGTCCGAATGAAGCAGGCATATTTTATGTTAGAAAGCCATCAGAATCTTTTGGGAGGATTACGTCATTTTCGACGAAAGAGTTTTTGCACGTCATAGGTGATGGAAAGCAAAATATAGGACAATTGATGTTTTTGAACTTTAGAAGCAGGCTTCAAATCGAAAGAATGGATGCAGAATTTTTATTAAAAATACCTGATAATGGAGAATATGTGAAATTAGAGCCTATCGGAAACCATAACAGAGGTACCAGATTTATTAAATCAAATCATCTAATTTCTAAAAAACTTGAAGCCGTATTCGATGACATCTCCAAAGGTATTTGTGAATTTTATTATGGGAGATATGATTTAAAATATAATTCTCTGGAAGAATTGGAAGATGGAAAAAATTTTAAAATTGTTGAACTGAATGGTATTAACTCAGAGCCAGCACATATTTATGATCAAAAAACCGGGTTAATCAATGCTTATCGGGATTTTTTTACACACATGAGGTTTATGTATGAAATAAGTGAAGAAAATAAAGCCAGGGGCTTCAAAAGAACCAAAGTTTTAAAATTTTGGTACCACTTGTTCTTGGGAAGATGAAAATAAAAATTATATTGTGATAAATCTGTGATACTTGTGTATTACTTTTATGTCAAAATCAGGAAAATGTATTTATTAAAGGTGTTAACTTTAATTATATCAATATCTCTTTTCACATCATGTGGCAAGGATAATGTTGATACAGTAAATGAGGAGATTGATTCAACAGCAACATTGTTATATTCAGGCGTTTTCATGAGCGAGGCACATAGCACAAGTGGGAAAGCAAGTATATATAAATCAACAGATGGTAAGAATATACTCAGAATTCAGAGTTTAAATTCAGAAAGTGGACCCGATCTCAGACTTTATCTGGCAGATGACAAAAAGGCATTAAATTCTTTTGAAGTCGTGTCCAAACCCAATAATGGAACTTATGACCTGGCGATTCCTGCCGGAGTTGATTTTAAAAAACAAAAATTTGTATTAATTTGGTGCAAGCAATTTTCTGTATTATTCGGAAGTGCTGAATTAAAATAATTAAAAATAAAATATGGCAATTTCCGGATCGAATATTTTTACAACCTGATTTAATAAAAAAACATGTTAACCATCATCACTTCTGATACGCTATCTCAATTAAAGTATATTATTGATCAGTTAACAAGTGAAGAATATACTAAGAAACTTACTGTCTTGAATGATAGTACAATAGGGCAGCATGTCAGGCATATATTGGAATTTTATATCTGTTTGTCTGAGGGTTTTGGATCAGGAATGGTAGATTATGACAGGCGAAAAAGAAATATGTCAACACAAAATGACCCTAATTATGCCGTCATAATTCTGGATGATTTGATAAGTACTTTTTCTGTAGCAGATGTAAAAGATTCATCATTGACCAATATGATAGAATTCAACGGAGTCACCATCTCTACAGATAGTTCTGTGGGAAGAGAAATGGTTTACCTCATTGAGCATAGTATCCATCATTATGCCATTATTGGAATTGCTTTGCGCCACTGTTTTAAACATATTGATATCCCACAAAATTTTGGAGTTGCGCATTCCACTACAAAACATAATTTAATGGTCTCTGAAGGACCTCATCATCACCATTAAACTGATCTTTTGATGTGCTGTCTTTCAATATATAAAACCACAGATAACAAATTGATTTTCACACACAACAGAGATGAACAAATATCCCGTCAGCAATCTTCAAAACATTTAGCTCCTGTACTAATAAATAAAAAAGTTGTTTGGATGCCCAAAGATGCTGTCTCTGATGGTACCTGGATAGCATCAGATGGCCAAAAAGTCGGAATCATCCTCAATGGCTTTGATGAATGTCATGTTAAAAAAACCTATAAAGCCAGTCGAGGCAGCATTATTCCTGCTTTTTTTGAGGCCTATGACACAGATAAATTTATTGCTGTATTTGATCCATCCGGGTACGAACCCTTTACTTTGGTGTTATACGAAGGAAGGAAAAAAATGATTTTATATGGATGGGATGAACAAAATAAGCATATAGATGTATTGGACTTAGATAAAGCGGTAATATTTTCGTCATCAACACTTTATAGTAAAAGTGTAAAGTATTGCCGTTCACAAATGTTTTCAAAATTTGTGTCACAGCAGCCTGATGAAAATGAAATCTGGCAGTTGCACTCAATAGAAGGTGCTGATCACAAAAAGTTTTTAAATGTAAAATATAATGAGCAAATAAAAACCGTAGCAATAAGTCAGATAGTCTTAGGGGACGAAGCAATTTTTCACTATAAATCTTTAACTGATAATCTGGGTATAAAAAGCATTTGTTTATAAAAAATACGTATTTTTTTAGGTATAATCAATACCGATCAAAAAATAATTTAATTATGATCCCATTAAAATTAATTCTATTTGTGTTTTTTCTTCAGGTTAACATCATCTCTGCCCAATCCGTACCAAAAAAAGTTATAGTTGAGCACTTTACCAATACCAGATGCCCTATTTGTGCTTCAAATAATCCGGGGTTTTATGCAGCACTTGACAATAAACCGAACGTTTTGCATATAGCCTATCATCCCAGCTCTCCCTACAGTACTTGCCTCTTCAGCACCCAGAATAAATCCGAAAATGACGCACGGACTAATTTTTACGGAGTTTATGGTGGAACACCTGTATTTGTCGTAAACGGTGATACTAAATATTCAAGTGAAGTACAATCAGCAACCATATATCAATCATACGAAAATCAAGGCTCACCGCTGAGTATCAATATTAATATATCTCCGGCTACCAATGATTCTATAAGTGTCCTTGTTTCAATAAAAGCAGTGATGGCTCATAATCTTTCTAATTTATCATTGTACATTCCTTTGACTGAAGATACCGTATTTTATAATGCCCCTAATGGCGAAAACAAGCATTATGATGTCTTTAGAAAGTCCTTTACAGGATCTCAACCAGTCCCGTTGACCCCACCTGGTTTGGGCGGAAATCCAGTCACTTTCAGTTATAGGATAGCCAAAAAAAGTGATTGGAATCTAAAAAGGCTGGCAGCAATAGCTATCATTACAGATATGGGTAAAAAGGTTGTACAGGCTGCTTCTTCAGATTTATATTCTGAAACAGTATCCGCTACCTTTAATGAAAACTTAAATAATACAAATTTATTAACCATCTATCCGAATCCGGCGTTTAACACAATACAAATGAAAACTGAATTAAACCTGACAGGTTATACATATGCTATACTAAATTCACTTGGCCAATTGATCGGTAAAGGTTCATTTTCAACATCTGATTATCAGATAGACATTCAACAACTTCCATCTTCTCTTTATCGGATAAGACTAGAAAACAGAGAATCAGGTGTCGCTTTTTCAAAATCATTTATAAAACTATAAGGGATGGTCAGAATTATTTGTTTTTTGCTTTCAATATCACTTATCTCTTCGATATACGCTCAGCCGGATTACGGATCGTGGGATGGTTTTCTTCGAAAATATGTCTCTGCTTCCGGTGAGGTTAATTACAGCAAAATTAAATCAAATAAGTCCGAATTGGATAATATAATCAAGTCATTCTCTACTGTCAATATTGGTTCATCCTGGAATAAAAATGAACAGTTGGCTTACTGGATCAATGCTTACAATGCTTTTACGATCAAACTGATTGCAGACAATTATCCGCTTTCAAGCATTCAAAATCTCGATGGAGGTAAAACATGGGATGTGATGAGGATTAGCATTGGCGGAAAAAAATATTCGCTCAATAATATAGAAAATGACATAATCCGCAAACAATTTAAAGATGCAAGGATCCATTTTGCGGTGAATTGTGGCGCGAAATCATGTCCACCATTATTAAATGCAGCTTTTTTGCCATCTACATTAGAAGCACAACTTGAAAACCAAACCAAAAAAATTTTCACAACTTCAAAGCTACAGCAATTGTCTGCTTCAAAAGTTAAGTTGTCAAAAATCATGGATTGGTACGCAAGTGACTTTGGCAATTTAATTGATTTTATAAATAAATATTCCAACATAAAGATCAATGCTAAGGCAAAAATTGAATACCTGAATTATGACTGGACATTAAACGACTCAAAAAAATAATTTAATCATGATCCGAATATTAACTTTCCTATGTTTCACAGTTTGCTTTACAGCATGTGGACAGCAAAACAAAAAAGTTTCAAGCTCTGTTTCTCAAAAAATGACTGGAGAAAACATCCTAATAGATACAAGCTGGACAGAAAAAATTGTGAAATCAGATGCAGAATGGAAAAAAATATTAACCCCGAAACAGTATTATATATTGCGGGAGCAAGGCACAGAACGACCATTCAGCAGCTCACTATATGAAGTAAAAGAAGGAGGACTCTATGTCTGTGCCGGATGCAATAATCCTTTATTTTCTTCAGTTACGAAATTTAATTCAGGTACCGGATGGCCCAGTTTTTTCAAACCATATTCAGCAAAAAGCCTCAATGTGAGTGGAGATAATAGTCTCGGAATGGTGAGGGATGCATTGACTTGCCAGAGATGCGGTGGGCACCTGGGTCATGTTTTTAATGATGGTCCAAAACCTACCGGTCTTCGCTATTGTATTGATGGAGACGGACTCTTATTTGTGCCCAAAGATGCTGCTGCTCCCAAGTGGTCAGTTGCCACCTTTGCGGGTGGTTGTTTTTGGTGCACCGAGACCATTTTTGAAAGTATCAGAGGTGTCAAAGAAGTGATATCAGGATATGCGGGCGGAAAAGAAAAAAATCCGACTTATGAAATGGTTGGAGCAGGCCTGACAGGCCATGCAGAGTCATTTGAAGTGTATTATGATCCATCTGAGATCTCTTACTCCGATCTGGTAAGGGTATTTTTTGCATCTATAGATCCAACCACCGTTGATGGTCAGGGACCTGATCGAGGTAAGCAGTACAGAACCATAGCTTTCTACAGAAATGATACTGAAAAACAAATTATTGAACAAAAAATCAAAGAAATCTCTGCTGACTACAGCAAACCCATTGCTACTCAGGTAGTGCCTTATGATAAATTTTGGGAAGCTGAGGAGTATCATCAGGATTTTGTAAAACGCAATCCCAATCAGGGATATGTACGCGCTGAGAGCATTCCACGACGTACCCGCACCCTCGCTAAGGTCAAAGATCTGGTCAAGTAGGGTCGGATAGTAAGCCTTTAATTTTATAAGATTGGTTTCATTACTCATGTCATATTAAGATTTTGGTATTGATTTGACTTTATCTTTGATTTTACTTTAATGCAATGATCAAAATACAACAATGATTACTTGTTAGCATTTAAGAATTTTGCATGCTAATCCCTTTAAGAGTGAGCTCCGATGCAGACAAGGCTAAAAGTTCAATATCTAATGTAAAGAATTACATTCACTACAACTCAATTCTATCTAATGAATGACTTTTCATTTTTTAGTATTGAGTATAAATTTCGCTTAAGTTACACGAATTCAATATATTCAGAACACCAGACCCCATGTCAATAAAATAAATGGTTACAGCGTACAATTCGCAAAAAGGTTTTGCGGCATTTTTTTATATTTGTGGTTTCAACACAAAATAAATCACCATGCAGCTCCAACTACCTATATTTTCAAGAGAGACAAAGTTTATATCCGATTGTGTAGGCTATTATACCAAGGAGGGAATAGTTCAGTATATAGTCAATGGTCTGCCAGTGTTCGCACACGGTGAGGAAGACTTAAACAGCTTCCGGTATATTGTCAGCAATTTTATAGATCAGGGACTGTGTAAGAAAGTAGAAGTACAGCGAGCTTTCCATGTGAGTGACGACTCGGTATATCGTTACCATAAACTATATAAGGAGAAGGGAGCAGATGGTTTTTTTGGTGAGCGCCCCCGATCAAAGCGGCGAAGTCACAAAATGGTAGGAGAGACAACAATGAAAATTCAAAAAGAAATAGATAAAGGCAGGAGTGTTAACAGTATCGCCAAAGAATTTGGTATTTCGGAGGGTACCATCCGTTACCAGATACAGCAAGGATATTTAAAAAAAGAGTAATCAAACCATAAACAAAGTAGAAGTAAACGCTACCCATGCTACAGATAGAAATGCCCTGGATCAACAAAGTGTTTATGGCTATGCGACAAGTAGGGATTTAGATCGCACCTTATCATCACTTCATAAAGCAGGTAATGCCCAGATCATACACGAGGCGCACAACGGATTAAACTGTGGCGAGTACTATTGATGATACCTGCTCTTTTGAGTCAAGGGTTACTAAAGAGTAAAGAAATCTATAAGTACGAAGATAGTTATTACTATTCCCTGGAATCAATCATACTAACCTTGGCCATACTGGCATTATGCCGGGTCAAAAACATAGAACAGATCAAAAACGTGAGGAGTGGCGAAATTGGCCGTTTGATCGGCATGGATCGCATACCAGAATCTAAATGTTTGCGTGATAAAGTACACTACTTAGCCAAGCAAAACAAAGCCACACAATGGAACGAAGAGCTCATGGAACTATGGAAAGACGGTATTACTGATCATACCGACGGCGAACTCATCTTGTATGTAGATGGTCATGTGAGCATCTATAACGGCTATAAAGCCACACTTGCTGCCAAATACATATCGAGGCAAAAATTATGCCTTAGTGCGACTTCAGAATACTGGGTTAACGATGGTGATTCATTGCCATATATGGTGGTTACCGGAGAGCTCAATGAGAAATTGCAAGAAATCATCATCCATCAGATCATCCCGCAACTCATCAAAGTGGGTTACATAAAATCCATCGAAGATCCACTCACACATCCGCAGACACCACAGTGCACCTTAGTTTTTGACAGAGAAGCATACGACTTCGATTTCTTTGACAAACTCTGGGACCAGTATCGGGTAGCCATCATAACCTATCGCAAATATGTAAAGGATAAATGGGCAGATACTGACTTCGAACCTTATGAAATAATAGACAATGAGCATAAATCAACAATGCAAATTTGCGAGAAGGATTATGAGCGTAATAGCAAGAAATACAGGGAAATACGCAAGCTCGGTACCAGTGGACATCAGACTTCTATCATCACTACGCACCCAACCATGAATATCCTGTATATCGCATTGTATATGTTTAATCGCTGGACACAAGAGAACTTCTTTAAATATATGATGGCCAATTACAACTTTGATCAGATCATCGAATATGGCACCGAATCCATCGATCCGGAAATAAAAATAGTCAATCCCACTTATAAAAAATACAATAATCAAATAAAGAAACTAAGAGAAAAGCTATCACGGAGAAAGGCCCATTTATATCAATTCACCAATGACCAAACAGAATTAACCATAGACGAACAAAAAAAAATGGATATTAAAAAAGGGGCAATAGTAGCAGAAATACAACAAATGAAAGAGCAAGAAAAAGAACTTATCAACCTCAGAAGTGAACAAACTTACCACATCAAATTAAAAGATATGCCAACCGAACAACAATACGATAAATTAAAAACACAATCAAAACTTGTTATCAACATCATAAAAATGATATGTTACCGAGCCGAGACCGCAGTAGCTAATATTGTGAGCGAAGCGTTAAGTTCCAAAACAGATGAAAAACGGATGTTAGTCAAACAAATCATCCAAACACCGGCAGACATATTCCCCGATTACCAAAACAATACACTTACCGTCACCATTCACAGCATGTCCAACCAAAGGTATAACCAAGCCGTCCAAAAACTAATAGAAGTGCTCAATGAGGCCAAAGCCGTCTTTCCAGGTACAGAGCTACTTATGCTCTTTAAATCTACCGCTTCTTAAATTGCGAGAGGTCTGGTGTTCTGATATTACAATATGTTCATAATAATTTACAATATAATTAATTGTTGTCATTGATGAACAATATGTATATTTACTATAATTGTTAAACAATAGTATAAATTGTTATTTATTATGACTATCTTTGTATTGTTGTAAACATTTAAGTATTATTTGTAATGAATATTGAAGAGCTGGATCGGCTGAAAGAAATCAGTCTCCGCAGAATAAATAATGTAGAGCTGGGATACGTCCGCAAAATATATGGAGATATTGAGTGGAGTTCGAGGCTCATTTTACTAAAAGGATGTAGGGGAGTAGGTAAGACGTACTTGCTCCTTCAATATTTGAAAAAAGCAAGATCTGAATCTGTGTATCTTTCTTTGGACAATTTGTTCTTTTTAGATACTAAGCTTACAGATGTCATTGATACATTTTATAAATCAGGGATAAAACTATTTGCACTGGATGAAGTGCACAAATATCCGGATTGGTCCATCGAGTTGAAAAATATATATGATGATTACCCTGACATTAGGCTCATTATTGCTTCTTCGTCCGCATTGAATATACTGGCAGGTTCGGGAGATCTGAGCAGGAGACTTGATGTTTATTTGATGAAGGGTTTGTCTTTTGATGAGTACTATGAGCTTGAGACTGGTGAAAAATTACCTGTATTCACTTTTGATGAGATACTGCGGAAACATGAGTTCATACATGATCAATACTATGTATCTTTTGACATTGCAAGGAGATTTAGTGCTTATCTGAAGAAAGGGTATTATCCGATCTATAAGGAAGCCGGCAGCAAATACCATGATCGGTTGCTGGCCGAGATACTGCAAGTGATAGATGTAGATATGGCTGCCATATTCAACATAGATTATGAATCTGCCAGACAAATCAAACGACTCCTGGCATTGATCTCCCGTCTTGGGCCATTTACACCCAATGTCTCTAAAATGGCCAGAGATCTAAGTATGTCGCGCAACAGTGTACTGAAGTATATAGATTACCTATCTGAAGCCGGAATCATCAATATCTTAAAATCTGACTCCAAATCGGATAGTGTCATGACAAAGCCCGATAAAATATTTTTGGAAAACACCAATCTATTGTATGCATTTGATGCTGATCTGGTCAATACCGGCACGCTGCGGGAGACTTTTGTGTACAATGCTCTGTCAGAAAGCCACAGTATTTCTACACCGTTCAGAGGTGATTTCCTTTTTGATGGTAAATATGCGATCGAAGTGGGTGGTCCCAATAAAGATTTCCACCAGTTATTTGGTATGCCCAATGCGGTTCTGGTCAAAGAAGGCATTGCCAGAGGTGCGCCGGATGTGATGCCTATGTGGATGTTGGGTTTGTTGCTTTAATGTATCATAAATAGACATTTATCCCGGTGTGTATAACAAAATAGAAGTTATTGTAATTAATAAAGAAATTCTATTTTGTTATACACACGCATTACGCATTTTTCCTGCTTATTCCCCATTAAATCCTATGTTGTGATACATTTGTGATACATGCCTGTTAGATTTGTATCACCAATTTTGCCCAAATATTGGCTTGACACATTTTGATATTAAGTAGAAGGTTTTATGCACATCATCATCATAGGCAATGGGATCTCAGGTTCGACAGCAGCCAGACACATCAGAAAACTCAGTGACCACAAGATCACGATGATATCATCGGAGACAGAGTATCCATTCTCCAGGACTGCACTCATGTACATCTATATGGGGCATATGAAATATGACCATACCAAATTGTATGAAGATTGGTTTTGGCAAAAAAACAACATTGAAACTGTAAATAGTCATGTGGATCATATAAATACTGATCAAAGCAAGATACAGTTATCAGATGGCACTTTAATGGAGTATGACAAATTGGTCATCGCAACAGGATCAAAATCAAATAAATTCGGATGGCCGGGTCAGAACCTTAATGGAGTACAGGGACTTTACAATATTCAAGACCTGAAGATGATGGAGGCAGCCAGCCGGAAAGGTATTCGACGAGCCGTGATCGTAGGGGGTGGCCTGATAGGGATAGAAATGGCTGAAATGTTTCACAGCAGGCAAATACCGGTGACTATGCTGGTTCGGGAAGACAGTTTTTGGAATATCGTATTGCCACAGAATGAATCACAAATGATCAATCGCCACATCCTGGCCAATGGCATTGACCTTAGACTCGAAGAAGAATTGTTGGAAATCAAAGGCAAGGACGGTAGTGTCTCATCGATCGTATGTAAAAATTCCACCGAAGAGATACACTGCGAGTTTGTAGGATTGACAGTGGGTGTTAGCCCTAATATAGATTTTGTCAAATCTTCAGATATACTAACAAACAAAGGAGTTTTAGTAAATTCAAATCTTCAAACTTCCGTGCCCAATGTCTATGCCATAGGCGATTGCGCTGAGTTGTCATCGCCAAAAGAAGGCCGACGAAATATCGAAGCCGTATGGTACACAGGAAGGATGATGGGTGAAGCCGTGGCAAATATTATTTGCAATAGCTCAGAATCATATGATCAGGGTATATGGTTCAATTCTGCCAAGTTTTTTGATATTGAGTATCAGGTATATGGGCAGATCTCTGTGGTATTGCCGGAAGGTATAGGTACGCTTTATTGGGAGCATCCTTCTGAAAACAAAGCCATACGCATCAATTACGAAATGGCAAGCAAATCTGTCATAGGATTTAATCTGATGGGGATCAGATATCGGCATACTGTTTGCGAAAAGTGGCTTACCGAAAATACGCATATAGAAACAGTCTTAGAAAATCTGTCATTGGCCAATTTTGATCCTGAATTTTTTAATGAGTACGAGCAGTCTTTGATGGACAAATATAATGCTATCAATCGGAAGAATCTCACTTTGAAATCAAAAAGGAAATTAAGATTGGTAGAGAATTTTTTACAATCTGATTTAAATGACTGAGCCGATGATATTGAACATTAGAGATAAATACAGAATTGAATGGTACTTACCAAAAATAATAATGATGCTTGAAGAATCAAACTTAATAAGTTTGATAATAAAATAAAAATAAATGCAACCCTATAAATCCATAGCTATTTCCAGCCACCATCTCAAGGAAGACTTGCCTTTTCACCAAAAGATAGCACTCTCATTGGTCGCCATAGGTGCGCTTATTCAAATCGTCTTTTGGGTGGGGAATATCACCGCCAATGCTGGTCTTTGGCTGTATTCATCGCTCGCATTGATAGTGGGAGGATCACTCTGGTATTTCAGAGAGCAGTATAAAGATACCCTCCCAGGTATCAAAAACAATGGAGTTTTGTTTGCTTCTTTGACAGCAAAGGGCACTTTAGCCTGGATGCTGGGTGTGGTCCTGACGGGGTTTTATGTGGTTTTGTATTGGTTTCCGGAGTATTTGGGTTTGGGTGGTGATGGAGCAGCCAATAGTGGTTTGGTGGCACTCTTTGATCCACTGAGTATGTTGCTCAAAGGAAAGCCCGCAAGTCAATGGTTTGTATATGGGACACTTTATACTTTGATCATATTCCTCATGGGTGTCAAGTTTATCTACAAATACAGACACAACCGTTATCAGGTTTACAGGACGATGTCAATTATATTTTTTCAGACGGCGATTGCATTTATACTGCCTGAAATATTAGTTGGTCTTAATCTTCCATACAATGACTTCAAAAATATCTGGCCACTGAATTACTATTTCTTTTTTGACTGGCATATCAACGATTTGATTGCGAGTGGTCTTTTCGGATATTTTGTCCTTTTTTGGGGTATCATATTATTTCTCGTGGTGACGCCTGTGATGACCTATTTTTATGGTAAAAGGTGGTATTGCTCATGGGTGTGTGGTTGCGGTGGGCTGGCGGAGACAGCTGGTGATCCTTTCAGACAGTTATCAGATAAGTCACTGAAGGCCTGGAAGTTAGAACGATGGATTATACATAGTGTTTTGATCTTTGTCACGCTCATGACTGTATCTGTCCTCGTTACCCGATTTACTGGTTTTTCCAGAATATTTGGAATTGATAGCTATACCCTTAGTTCATGGTATGGATTTCTGATAGGCGCTGCTTTTTCAGGAGTAGTAGGTGTAGGGTTTTATCCTATCATGGGCAGTAGAGTCTGGTGTCGGTTCGGATGTCCTATGGCAGCATATCTGGGTATTTTGCAACGATTTACCATCAAATTGCCGTGGTTTAAAGAAACTAAAAGAATGTCAAAATTCCGAATCACTACCAATGGCGGTCAATGCATATCTTGTGGCAATTGCTCTACCTACTGTGAGATGGGAATCGATGTCAAAGCATATGCTCAGCGACAGGAAGACATTGTCCGCGCATCATGTGTTGGCTGCGGTATCTGTAGTGCTGTGTGTCCCCGGGGAGTATTAAGATTGGAGAATATATAGAATTTCGGTCCGAATATATATGATAAAAATACTATTCCGCACATTTTAGATTATCTTTGATCTGTAACGATACAGTAATGACGCGCAATGCAACCTTGAATGATATTGACCGCCTCTCAATCCTATTTGATAGCTACAGGGTATTTTATGGAAAATTATCAGATATAAATGCCGCAAAACAATTTCTATCAGAAAGACTGACAAAAAACGAATCTATCATTTTTGTGAGTGAGACACCAGAAGGGCACCTGACAGGTTTTGTCCAGTTATATCCATTGTTTTCATCAACGAGACTGAAGCGTTTATGGCTGCTGAATGACCTTTTTGTTCATCCGGACTTTAGAAGTCAGGGATATTCAATTGCCCTGATTGACAAGGCAAAAGAGCTGGCTATATCAAGTAAATCAGCAGGTTTAATACTCGAAACTGATAAAACAAATATGATAGGCAATAATTTGTATCCAAAAACCGGGTTTATAGTGGATGATGACCACAATTATTATAGTTGGAGCGAATGACACGGGAAGGGATTTGTTGCATCACTGCATAGTAAAATATCAAATCATAGTCCGGATTCAAATAATTTTTGATGCATATTTTTTTGTAATTTTTGCTCCAGACTTACAAAATCCGCACTCAAATATTGTGTAATATCAGACCAATCACATATATGATAAACACTATCGCTGATATTGGTTATTGTTGATAAAATATGAGAAGAAAGTAAGACAGCCTTTTCATTACCATTTGACTTTATGATATGCTGTATTATCTCGTTGCCTTCCAGATCAACACCATTATAAGGTTCGTCAAGAATGATCACAGGTTTATCCAAAGAGAACAAAGCTGAGAATGCTAATTTTTTTCTCATTCCGGTTGAATAATTATCTACCAGTTCATCCAGAGGTAAATCCAGAATTTGGCTGTATCGCACTGCTTCACTTAATTCCCGGGGCAGTGATGCAACTATTTCAAGATACTCCTTGCCCTTCATATAAGGATAAAAAAATGGCTCAGTTGGCATAAAAGATATTTCTGAAGGACTTAACTTCCTGCCATTTAGAGTTATTATGCCTTTCTGCATCTTGTATATACCTGTAATAATCCTGAATAAAGTTGTCTTCCCTACCCCATTTTTTCCAACTAAACCAGTGACCTGATTTTCATTAAATCTAAGGCTTATATCACTAAAAATTGTCTTGTTCCCAAATGAAAATGACAAATTTTCTATATTAAGCATATAATGACTTTAGATTTGATTCAGCCGGAAATATTTCCATACACCATAAAATAATGCTATCAAAACACCTCCAGGCAGAATCATCAAAATAGTAAGGATGCTTACAATATTCTGTCCGTAGCCTGTAGGAAATACAGGCGTAAAGCCTTCATACTTTATTGAAATATTCATAAAAAGTGCCACCAGCAAACTGAATATGAAATATAAAATCAGCCAAAGATATTCAAAGTGAAATATGGTTACAAGTATTGTTTGAAACGCTATCACTTTTAAGAAAAACAAGGAATAATTAAGAAATTTGAAACTGACAAAATTGTCTTTCCACTTGAGCATATCTCTGCTTTCAAAGTGTTTGAACATTTCAGGCATTATTATTAATATAACAAATATCCACAATATGTATATTCCTACATGTAAACACGATGCAAGTCCTGCAAGCCAGAATATCGTCCATAACAATCCTGATGCTTCGATAAAAATTTAAATTCAAAATATTGAACCGGTATAAAGAGATGGTTTTCTTGCCATTGCTTACCTGTTTCGGAGTAATCATTGGTGATGCCATTCCAATCATTAAACAGGCAGCAAAAATACTCAATGCATTATATAATTGCCCGATAATAACCTGATAAAAAAGACAGGAACAGAAATCAGGAAATATTCCAGCATAATATAAAACCGATAATATTTTAATGATAGAAATACCGATTTCAAAAACACCTTATCTTCCCTGCTGTAATCAATCAAAGCAATGAGTGCCAGACAAAACAAAATCGAATACCCAGACGATAATGATAGTAAATTGTCTAACAGTGGAAACAAAATACCTATAGAAACAAATAGAAAAACCACAAAAAGAAATGTTCCAACTGTTTTCATCATCCTCAATAACTGAAAAATCCGAAGTCTCAAGAGCAAAAGCATTTTCCATTTCATATCTTTCCGGCTGATGTAGTCCTGATCCACCCTAAGTCGCCGTATTCATTTCTGACTTGAGTCCATTCACCAATAAAGTCATTTTTATACACTTTAGATCCTGGTGCCAAATCAGATATGACCGGGCTGGACTCGTCAGGACCTGCCTTCAATTGTACGCTTTCAGACATGATAATCATACCCTGATTGTGATAAATGTCTTTCTCCCGGCTCCGGGCAGCCATCATAGAAAAAACAAAGAACAACATAATAATAGAAGTGATGGCTGAATGTTTCTTATTATACAATATCAACTTTTGTTCAAGACAATGTAAATACATAATATGGACAACAAAAACAAAGAAAAAATAGCCCATAAATCTGAACTGAAAATACCTGTAATATATGCCCAGATTTTAGAAGCCCAAAACTTTTCCAAACCGATATCTAAATCCGGATTTCTCTTCCTGATGTGCATCAGGTCCTTTTTTGTTGCAATATCATTTGGTTTCAGCTTAAGTGCTTTTTCAAAAAAAAGTATGGACATGGCATCTTGCCGGAGCATTGCATAAGATCTGGCCATATTGGAATACAAGCCAAATCCACCAAGGTCTCTTTGCTCAACTTTTTTATAATTTTCAATCGCCTGTTCATATTTCCCTTCGGAGAAAGCTCTGTTCCCATCTGCAAAAAAGGAATCCTGACTAAATATGATCGTAGTTGAAAAAATAAAAACAATTAAAATTAACCTGCTCATGTTTTTGATCGATTGGTATTTATTTTTTATTTTCAGACAAACGGTATGTATGCTTAGACTAAAAGTGTTTTTAAATTTAAATTGCCTTAAAACATTTTATGAAACATTAGAACAAAAATTTAAACTCCAAGTTTACCGGCAAAATAAAAAATAGAATAATAAGATATTCTGTTCTTTGCCACCATTTCTGCGAGCTTTATTCTGGCATTTATATATGATTGTTCTCTTGAGTTAACCAGAAATAAAGAGCTCTCTCCTATATCAAACAATCTTTTTTCTGAAATATACATCTGCTCATACAATCTTACAGATTCTTCAAATATTTCTATCTGCTCCAGTGTCGCCTGCCATGCATTTATATAAACCTGAAGTTTATTAAGGAGTGCCTGAAATTTGCCGGTCAAAATCAGCTCATTTTCTTTGATCTTCAGTTTTGTGATTTTAATATCCCCTCTTTCTTTTCTCAAAAATAATGGCATTTTAAACTCAACTCCCCATTTGTAATTGTTAAAGCTGAAATTGGTAAGAAAATTATTTCCTATCGGCTCGATGATCGGATTATACTGAAGATTGATGACAGGTTTCAATTTGTCCTGCTTTAGCTTTCTTTCAATGTCCAACTGGTTGATTTTTGTCTTATTTGCTCCAGATACGGATGATTTCCTATTAATTTTATTAAATTGGGTTCACTCATTAATTCATCTAAATCACTTTCAGGCTGATTCAAATCTTGCGGTATGTAAGTTGAGTCAGGTTCTGAATTCTTATTTTCATTTTCCCAAATGTATCCTGACAAAATGATCCCCGCGTTTCTATAGTCCATCATAGCCTGATTTAATCCGACACGGATATTTTGGATTTGAATTTTTGCCTCTACTGTATCGATTTCGGGCCTTTCACCGATAGCCGCATTAAACTTTATCGCTTCAAATCTCTCAACTGCGTTTTTCAGAGATAATTTATAAATTTCGTTCACTCGATAAGCTCTGTACCATTCCCAATATACTATAGAAGCTTCAAAAAGAAGATCATTCATTAATTCAGATTGTCTGGCAGAGGCTGATTTTTGTAAAATCTCAGCCGTCCTGATGCCTGCTCTTCTTTCATCTATCAATAAACCCTGCCCAAGTGAAATTGAAATTCCGCCAAAAGCAAGCCCTCCGGCAGGTGTATTGTCTTCAGGTCCCAAAAAAGCTCCCCTGTTTATTTCATAGCCTCCTTTGATATCCAATCCCGGCCAGATTGGTATTTTTATTTCTGAATTTAACAAACTGAAATACTCTTTATCAGCAAAATTTTTCTGATTGAGTGACCCCGATAATACAGGATCAAATTTACCTCTGGCTTTCAGAAGTTCTGCATCTGCAATATCATTTTGTACCGAAGCCTGCTGTGCCAAAGGATGTGCCGCTTTGATTTTATCAAAAAATACATCAATTGACAGAGGGATTGCATTTTGTGAAATCGCATTGCTAATACTTATTGATCCAAGGACTATGACACATATCAGTCCTTTCATTTTACCCCTAAAAAAGATAAATAATTTATTTTTCAATGTCATCATTCTTTTCTTTGGAATTCTTCTTGTAATAATCAGGCGGAAATCCATTAAGCTGTCTCCATAGTTCATACCATACCTGCACATCTTTAAGCAATGTCAGGGTCTTAACTCCTGCACCCACCCGCAGTTGTTCCGGCCAGGTATGGCTATTTTGTGATGGTTTGACCAGTATGCGATACATACTATTTGGAGATATAAAATTGTCAAAAGCAAGCACTTCCCCTTGGTAAGTACCATACGAGATGCCAGGCCATCCTGAAAAAATAATGGCAGGCCAACCATCAAATTGGATCATTACTTTTTGACCCTTTTCAAAAAGAGGTAGGTCCAATGGTTTCACATACATTTGAACGGCCAGGTCATAGACTGCGGGCATAATGCTCACTATTTCATCTCCTTCCTTTATTGTCTCGCCTAGACCTACTTGTTTTGCCTGAGTAACATATCCATCTTGTGGTGAAAGTATAAAATACAATGATGTTCGTACCTTATAATTGGCAAATTGATTTCGAAGTTTATTCATAGTAGCTTCTGTATCATATTTACCAGCCATGGCACTAAACTTTTCAGAAGAGGACTTTGCTATTTTATCTCTGTAGTCGGCTTCTATGCTATTTAGTTCTATCTTGCTGTTAACCAGTTCGTTTCGGCTAGTTAGCAGTTTGTTTTCCTGCGAAATGAGTTTAGCCTGCGATTCCTGCATTTTGATATTCCTGTTTTCCAGATCAGTAAGTGATTTCAGTCCCTCATCATACAGTGATTTCATTCGCAAAAATTGCTCATTGGCGACACTAAAGTTTATTTTTGATGCCTGATAATCTATACTGTCTGATGTAACTTTGAGAAAATTTTTTTGAATCATTTTTTTTTGCCTGATTTAGCTTAAGTTCATTGTTTCTTTTAGGGCTTTGATCTGAACATTGATAGCCTTGACTTTCCCTCATAGACATCATGAAAATTCCTTTGCATCGATCTGAAGCTGTGTATTAGTCAACAAATCAGGGTCAAAATAATCATCCTTAACCTCCGAAATTCTCAGTATGGTATCTCCTTTCCGGACAAACTGACCCTCCTGCACATACCACTTCTCTATCTTGCCGGCGATCACTGACTGGATAGTTTGAGGGCGTTGCTCGGGGCTAAGTGCTATCAGTTCTCCTTTAGCCCTGACATTCTGAGTCCACGGTAAAAACAATATACCTAACACAACCAAGAGTAATACCAGGCAAAATTTCATCAGTTTGTCCTGAGCATATCCATGTGAGGTTTTCAGCATGTTGAAAGATCGGAAATTATCCTTATTGAATATGTCGTTAATCGATTCGTCAGATAAATTGAGCATAGATTGTTTTATTTTATTTTTTTAGTATCTGGTACAACTTTGCCATTGTCCATATGTATCACCCTTTCTGTCATGGCGATGATATCCGGATCTTTCGTGACCACTATTACCGTTACTTTTTTTCTTTTGTCCAGCACATATTTGAATATTCTATTCTTCTCATCTTTTTCCAAATTGATGAATATATCTTCGATAATAAGGAGACGAGGGCTTTTTAGGAGATTTCTGGCCAGTATTAATTTTTGGGCTATACTTCCCGGTAACCTTTTTCCTTGAGGCCCTATCAGGGTTTGATATCCATCAGGTAGCTTATTTATAAATGCAAGCAGCCCCGTATTGACTGCGATTTCGTGAAGCTTTGC
>JADKGI010000004.1 GCA_016722285.1 Saprospiraceae bacterium | reverse complement strand
CAATCTGATTTTATCAATAATTGTCAAAAATGAGGACGAGTAATGCTATTGCCGAAAAGAAGATCTTCAAATCTTTAACATTAATTTTTTAATGAAATTGCGCCTGATTACAAAATGAGAGAGAAGCGATGAGGTATTCGTTTGGCACTTGGAAGTGTATATCACCCTTATATCTCTCGTTGAGGAAAGGTATGGTAATGGAATTCTCTCTACGAAAAGCCGGTCAATTTCAAATCGAACACTACTTCTGGTTCTTCAGCCCACTTAACTTGTGAAGAAAAAAAATACAAACTCAAAGACAAGCCATTATCAGCAAAATCATTTAACCTCACAAATGGTGCAGGTTTAATCTTGACTGAGTCATTTTTTTCTAATGATTTGATCAGTAGTTCTTTAACTAAATTTGTATCGGCACCGTATTCGATTAACACCTTCACCTCAAATCTTACCATATTGTCTGAATGAGTCCAATTGACCACCGTTTGGTTTACAAGTTTACTATTGGGAACCAACATGGATACACATGCCTGGTTCCAATTTTTGAGCTCTCAAGCCTATCTTAATAACCGGCCTACTTGACCATCTATTTCGAGTATATCTCCTATCATCACTGATCGTTCAAAAGTAAAACCAGTCCGGAAAAAATCATTGAATGTTTGTTGGAGGCCTAATCCCACACCTACAAGTAAAGCCGCTGCTCCGCCACAAATAATACTCATGACAGAAACCAACCGATCCATCGAAAATGAATGCAAAAAAAGACATAAATTATATAGGATACCAATTGATTTATGGCAAATTGGATCTCTCATCCATATCATTGTTCCTGACATTCTGTACAAGGATATTTGAGTAATGAACCAAATCACAACTCTAGCCAGCAGATTATTAATATTGCTATCAGGATATCGGAGATTAAAATTGAAAATAATTCACCTTTTATCATTCTTTGCATGATAACGGCATCAATATCATTCTCTTTATAAGTATCTGCAACATAAAGATACACATATATCTGACCAGGTTGGTCGCTTTGTTGTTTCGTTGGTATTTTCTCTTATTAAAGGAGTGCGTAGAGGCATTTCTCTTTGCCAGAAAACGATTTTTTATAACAAGATGACTTATAATCCAGTCAAACAGAATAGCGACACTGAAAAGGCTTAGGATTTTACACCTTTGGGTTTCAAAGTAATGGAGATACCATTAAAGTCTACTATCAGAATCACATCAGTAATTGATAATGCGTGTATGATTAAAAAGAACATGAAAATCCAAAAAGCAGAGACTAATTTGAGTCTAAAGCCGAGATAACTAGGTTTACTAGCCTGATTGTCATTTCGAATAAAAAAATCAAAACGTTGAATTTAATATACACATATACTTAAGGCAGCAGCACAAAACTAATCCGCATAACATCAATAATTGCAAAACATTGATAACAAATCCAATGATAAAAAAATACTGTTTGATTCATCAAGTTGATTTCTTCCAGCAAAGTAATCTATTTATTTCTGGAAGTCAAACATATTTGAAGATGTATTTGTTCACTTTTTTGTTTATTCAATCAATTTCAATATGTCAGATAACAATAAAATTATTTTTGTCAATGATTACAAATCTGGCAAAACTGAAACTCCATTTAAGATTACATTTTTTTTCAAAACCAAGGCATAAAAACAAAGAAATCACAAATGTTTATGTTAAGCCAACAATCATTAAAAAATGACAATATTCATTTACCACAAACAGATATAGGTACGAAAGATGAAGTAAAAATTATACCGCCGGTCAGCTTGCTGAAGTCATTAATGGTTTGTTAAACCATGTTTTTCAACGCAGTGTCATTTAGCGATACCAAAGAAGTGAGCTTTCTGCAAAGTAAAAAAGGAGTTGGTACGGTCCTCACTAAGTATCATAAGACTCCGGTTGGCATAGAACTAAGTCACGATCATGAAAAAACAAGGTATATAAGCGCAAGAATAATGGTTATAGTTACCCCAATGTTGGGACAGTTTTGCAACTAATTTATAATAAACATATTATTATTTACAATTATATGTTTTTTTTCTTTCTTTTTTTTTTTTCTTTTCTTTGTTAACAAAACAAAGATATGCGGATAACTCGTAGGGGGTGCCTTATTTTGCTATTTTTATTTTAATTGGTATTTTGTTGATATTGTGAATAAGTGGTGTGCAATAGTTTAATGTCGTGTCTCGCTCCTTGTAATAATTCATATATGTTGGATTCCTTTAAATAACTGGTGACCATCAATGGTTTGGATTTAAATAAACATGTTCATACTTTATGGTTCGCCAAAATCGCTCAATAAAGATGTTGTCTATGGCTCTGCCTTTTCATCCATACTCAGTTTGATACCATTGTCCAATACCGTGGCGGTGAACTCTGCAGCCGTAAACTGTGATCCTGATCTGTACTTGATAATTTTGCGTTATTCCGAATTCGTACTATACTATTCTGCACTCACTGGCACGCAAGTCGCATCCATCGTGTTGGATATATCCCAGCAATATAAAGCGGCTGTGCACATCTATAACGGCCATCAGGTACAAGTAACCATGCAACATCGGGATATAAGCGTGTCAGTAGCCCATACTTGATTAGGATTAAAGGATTTGTTTCCAAATTTCTAAGCAAATAGGGATATACAGCATGTTCAGGATGCCGTTTTGAAGTATCTGGGCCTGGTACCATAGCTTTCCAAGTCCCATCAAATTACAATACAGGCGTTCGCTTGTTTTATATTGATCGAAGTAGCCTTTGTCCATCTTCAGCCATATATACATCCGTGGCACGCCTTGTACGGATGTAGCAAATAGTGCTCACCTATAAGCCATGAGCTCCAGATTCAGCGCATCTTTTGTCCACTGGAGTATAATGGCTAGTACTCCGGTTTATACCAAAAGCAACGAGCACTGATGCGATTTGTATTCCAACTGTGAGTGATCCTTTTGGAATAAATGGCAGCGTGTTCATCCCAGTCTCTTTAAACTTTTTTTTTTTAAAAAGTCAATTTCTACCTTCTGTTCCCCAATTGTCCTTAATAATAATTCATCACGATCCGTAGGTTCAGATTCTGTGTTCCTAGATGTACCTTTTTCGAAAACCAGCGATGCGTTACTTAGAAATTCTTTCTTCCAGGTAGAAATTTGGAGGAGCAACCTGGTGTTTTTGAGCTAATTCGAGATAGGCTGTATCGCTCCTCAGCGCCTTCTAATACCACCTTGCTTTTAAATACTGATGTTAATTTTCTCTTTGTCATAAACATCCAAATTTAGTGTAAAAAAATTTATTTAACTTGCTGTCCGATTTTTGGGGGTAACTATAGGTTAATTGATTTGGGGTTAGCTACCCAGGAGGGAAAGATTTACAATAAAGCACAGGATAAATTTAAACAGATTAATAAATACGTCGAACTTCTTGCACATCTTCTAATTGATTATCCGATAGATAAAAATATCAAAATAGCTGATATGGGAAGTGGTAAAGGGTATCTAATTGCCCTTTATGAATTCCTGATTAAAACTAAAAATTTAAGATGCAGAATGACAGGCTATGAAATAAGGGAAGATATCGTCACACTTTGTAACCAGGTGGCATTAAAAAACGAATTTGTTGGCTTGAATTTCCAACAAAAAAGTATTGAGGATACTATTGTAGATGACGTAGATATGGTTATAGCCCTGCACGCCTGTAACATTGCAACGGACATGGCCATAGTAAAAGGGATTCAGGCTGGTTCACAATACATCATAGTAGCCCCATGTTGCCACAAACAGGTCAGATCTGCTATGAAGCATGAAAATGACTAAACACCTATCCTCAAACACGGGATTATGGAGGAAAGACAGGCCGAATTGCTTACAGATGGTATCAGATCTCTTATGTTGGAAGCATATGGGTACAAAACTCAGATATTTGAGTTTATTTCAACTGAACATACATCAAAAAACATAATGATTACTGGAGTAAAAAAGACAGGATTCAATCCGGATATGATTGAAAAAATTGAGAAAATCAAAATATTATTTGGAATCGATTATCATTATCTACAAAAATCAATGGAAGAATGGGAAAATAATAAAGGTGCCTAAATATAACTCTAAACACCTTTTAGTGGGGGGTACATTATTTATATGTTTTTTGTGAGGAATGAATAATATTCACTTTTTAATTCAGCATACATAGCCCGCTGAACCTGCATGAGCTCCCGAAGTGAAGCGTGATCATGCACCGGTGTATTTTCCAATGTTGACATATGGTGTTCTGCGTATCTTGCCAGTATTTTTTCATGCTTATTGACTTCCTTGATTTGTTTGTTTATGGCCTGATGATTTAATAAAAATCTGTTTTGAAAGTGTTCAATTTTTGCTCGGATTTCATTGTCATTATACCTTTCTACTACTTCTTCTAGTCTTTTTGTAAAAGAGTTGATTTCTTCATCCCAAAACTTCAACTCGCTTAACCATTGGTTGTGTTCAAAATGTAGATCGGAAAGATACACTTTAGCTTTATCTGTCATGTTATACGTTTTATGGATTTTACCAATTAATACTTCTATGCAAAAGTATTCCTAATCTTATTTTTCAATGATGATGAGCGTTTTTCATTATAGTGATTTCCATCATTCATAAAAATAACGATGCCCGAAGGAGGAACTGCCAATTTCTTTTTATATCCTCAGCTATACATATCTTTTCATTATCTTCGCACCTAAAATTAAATATGTATTATGATCAATGTGAACTCTGAAATAGGCCTTCTTAAAAAAGTAATTATCCATAGACCAGATGATGGAATAGCAAGAATTTCTCCAAAAAAAGCGGAAGAATTACTTTTTGACGATATAGTACATCTACCGAAAATGAAAGAAGAGCATGACATATTCAGAAAAGTATTGCAGTTACTTATTGGCAAACAGAATGTGCTGGATACCGAATCGTTGATCATTGAAGGATTTGAAGCAAGCCCTGAAATTAAAGAAGAGCTTATCGATAAGATTATAGACTATGAGGAGCTTCCAATAACGACTAAATCCTTTTTTATGGGTCTCCCTCCGGATGAACTTACCGGATTGCTAATCACCGGCTACCATCAGGATGAAGATTATATCTATTTTGATCCTATCCCTAATTTTATTTTTACACGGGATATTGCAATAGCAATAAAAGATCACATCATCATATCAAAGGCAGCAAAGTCAGCACGATACAGAGAAAATTTGCTTACCAGATTTATATTTTATGCACATCCATTATTCAAAGCTTTAAATGATCAGGACAAAATTATTAATCTAAACCATTTAGATAAATTTCCTCCTTCCAGAAAAGGAGAAGTGGTTTCATTGGAGGAGGCGATGTCATGATGCTTAATGATGACTTTATACTGATAGGCTGCTCAGAAAGAACGACTGATTATGCTATCAGAAGTCTAAAAGAAGTACTTTTTTCCAAGGGACTTGTAAATAATATAGCCCAAATTAATATACCGGCAGACCGAACATGTATGCATATTGATACACTTTTTACTATGATAGATTACAATGATATAGTCTGCTATAAGCCTACTGTATATGATGGTGTAAGTTCTAATGTAAAAGTATTCAGAAAAAATGGTGCAGAAATAGTTTATGATTCTGTAAAAACATTTTTCTTCCATGAAATAAACCCAAAGATCAATTTCATTTTTAGTGGAGGAGGTGTATCGCCTTATCAGGAGCGGGAGCAATGGACGGATGGTTGTAATATGGTGGCAATAAAACCAGGTGTGGCCCTTACATACGACAGAAATCCAAAAACTGAGGAGGCGCTAACAGATGCAGGATATGTGATAATGCATGCAAGGAATTTATTGATAAGACCGCAAGAGGAGACATAAATCCTGAAACAATACAAAAAACCATTATAACCCTACCTTCAAACGAACTATCAAGGGCCAGAGGTGGTTCACATTGTATGACATGTCCTATTATCCGAGAGTCAATTTAGATAAAATATGCTGAGTTTTGATTATAAAAAACGGGTGAGATACGGAGAGACTGACATGATGGGTTATCTGTATTATGGAAATTATGCCCAGATCTATGAAATCGGTAGGGTAGAGGCCATGCGGAGTTTAGGTTTGTCCTACAAATTACTTGAAGATAAGTACCGGATTATTATGCCGGTCGTACACGTTGATGCCAGATTTGTGTTACCCGCAAAATATGATGAGGAACTTACAATTCGAACAATACTCCCTGAACTACCTTCAAGAATGATCACTTTCATCAATGAAATTTACAATGCTGATGGTGTCAAATTGCACCATGCGATTGTCAAATTGTTTTTTGTTGAAATGGATTCAGGAAAAAAAATACGATGTCCGGAATATATGCTTGAAAAACTAAGACCATTGTTTTGATAAAAAGAAAACACAATCTAAAGAACATTTTTAGCAATCTTAAGATTGTAAGGAGCCTATTACTTTGGTCCAAATCATACATTCCTCCTGGCTTTTCAGATGTTTCATTATATGATACGATAAGTTTTATCATTAAAGAAATACAAAAGGACAACCTGACAACCAGGGCAAATTCTATTTCTTTCAGCTTTTTTATTTCAATATTTCCGGCTATCATTTTTCTGTTTACTCTTTTGCCTCTATTCCCAATAGTAAAAGACTATACACTGATGTTAAATATGCAGTTGCGAGGTGTCATACCCAAAAATGCACATGACTACATCTTTTCAATTATAAATGATATCACTTCAATTAAGAGGGATAGCCTTCTTTCATTAGGAGCTTTGCTTGCGCTCTTTTTTTCTTCCAATGGGATGCTGACACTTATGTCTGGCTTTGATAAAGCCTATCATGAGACATTTAAACCCAGAAGTTGGATAAACTCCCGATTGATAGCTATTGCTCTTACAGTTGTACTTTCTATGCTGCTCATCATGTCATTGATAATGATGGTATTAGAAGGGCATGTGATAGATTATCTCCGCGATGTGCACAGAGTGTCTGAATCTGTCATTGTATTATTTAGTATTTTCAACTGGCTTTTTGCAATATTTATGGTATATACAGGTATTAGCCTGATCTATACATATGGGCCATCAATGCATCGCAGAATACCTTTTATTAATGTGGGAGCCATCATAGCTACTATTTTTTCGCTTATTACATCACTTGGATTTAGCTTTTTTATCAATAATTTTGGAAGATACAATGAAATATATGGATCCATAGGTGCTCTGATTGTCATGATGACCTGGATTCAATTCAATTCATTTATCCTGCTTGTTGGCTTTGAACTCATTGCAAGTATTTCTGTTCACCACATACGGCAGAAAAGTAAAGCTAAAAACCAGATTATCCAACATTGATTTTGACAGCTCTTATTACATTTTGACCATCCATCGCAGCAGATATAATTCCGCCTGCATATCCGGCTCCTTCACCACATGGATACAAGCCTTTGATATCAGGATGACAATAATTAGCAGGATTACGGGGTATTCTAATTGGGGACGAAGTCCTGCTTTCTACTCCAATAATATTTGCTTGGTTAGTAAGGTATCCTTTCATTTTTTTATTTATTTCTATCAAGCCCAATCTTAGTCTTTGGTAAACAAAAGAGGGAAGGATTGTATGGAGCGGAGCAGAAATTAATCCAGGTATGTATGATGTTTCGTTTAATTCACTTGAAACAACCCCTTCAACGAAATCTTGGACTCTTTGTGCTGGCGCTTTTTGTGACCCATCGCCTGCATTAAACATTTTATGTTCTATTTCAGCTTGAAAATCCAAAGCGGCAAACTCACCAAGATAGCCATATAAAGCTAATTCATCCAGGTCAATAGAAGTAACAAACCCTGAATTGGCATAAGGGCTGTCCCTACGGGATAAAGACATTCCGTTTACAACGATTTCACCTGGTGAAGTACTGGCCGGAACAATCAAACCTCCGGGACACATACAAAATGAGAAAACACCTTTTCCACCTATTTGAGATACAACATTATAAGCACTGGCGGGAAGATTTGGTTCACGGACTTCCTGATGGTATTGGACTTTGTCAATATATGACTGCTTGTGCTCTATTCTTAACCCGAGTGCAAACGACTTAGCTTCGATTATAATACCTTTGTTATTCAAAAGGTTGTAAATGTCTCTTGCTGAATGACCTGTTGCAAGCACCACAGATTCTGAGAGAAAAACCTGACTTCCACACATAACGCCACTTATACAAGAGTCGTTTATGATTATATCGGTGACTCTATGATTAAAATGAACTTCCCCACCATATTTCTCAATGGTATTTCTTATGTTTTCAATGATGACGGGTAGTTTGTTACTCCCGATGTGAGGATGAGAGTCAACAAGAATATCTTCATCTGCCCCATGTTCTACCAGCAATCGCAATACTTTGTCAACCGTTCCTCTTTTATGAGATCTGGTGTATAATTTGCCATCGCTGAAAGTTCCAGCTCCACCTTCGCCAAAACAATAATTGGAATCCGGATTTACAAACCCTAATTGTTGTATAGCTCTGAGGTCTCTACGCCGCTCTCTGACATCCTTTCCTCTCTCCAATATGACAGGTTTAAAACCGGTAGCAAGACATTCTAACGCCGCAAAATAACCTGCAGGTCCTGAACCGACAATGATTATAGGAGTACCATCTTCGACATGTTTAAAGCTATTTGAAACTAATTCAGTTTTCGTAAATTGTTCATCTATATAGATATCATAGCGCAATAAAAATATGGGTCTTTTTCCTCTGGCATCTATTGATTTTCTGGTAAGTATCCTATCGAAGACTTTACCACTTGTTCCTTTCAAAAGCATATCCTGAAGGTTTAATATATAATTGTCATCATTTACCTGATCAGGAAAAACCTTGATTTCTACTTGTTTGACCATTATTAGATTATATCTGTCTGCAAAACTAAAACAATAAATGCCCATAATAATTAAGGGAGTGGATAAAATCCCAAATTTTTAAAACATTTATCTTTATGCTTCGTTTCTAAATCGTAATTGTTTAGTTGTATGCTTGCTAATCACGAAAAATTGTCATTTTTTGATAGAAATTCATCCTGGTTAAACTATTACTCTAATTCGATAATATCTTAAATATGCATACAGATACAATTGACAATCTCCAGATGATCGAGGAAGCAGCAAAACAATTTGCCCAACAAAATATATTGCCTTTTGTTATGGAGTGGGATGAAGCTCAATATTTTCCTTTGGATACTATGAAAGCTCTTGGTGAACTCGGATTTTTGGGGGTATTTGTCCCTCAGGAATATGGAGGTTCAGGATTAGGATATCAAGAGTATGTTAGTATCTTAGTTGAAATATCGAAAGTATGCGGATCTATAGGGTTGAGCGTTGCTGCTCACAATAGCCTTTGTACAGGCCATATTTTATCATTTGGGAACGAACAGCAAAAACTAAAATATTTACCGAAGCTTTCATCGGGTCATTACATTGGAGCTTGGGGGCTTACAGAATCAAATACAGGATCCGACGCTTTGCGAATGAAATGTATTGCTGTTGAAGATGGCGATCACTGGGTAATAAATGGGTCCAAAAATTGGATTACCCATGGAAAATCAGGAGATATCGCAGTAGTCCTTGCAAGAACAGGTGAATTACTTGACAGTCGCGGAATAACCGCTTTTATTGTAGAAAGGGGAGTACAGGGTTTTTCTGCCGGAAAAAAAGAAAACAAACTTGGCATGAGAGCTTCGGAAACTGCAGAAATGATATTTGAAAATTGCCGAGTACATAAATCACAGGTTTTAGGGAAAGTGGGAGAGGGATTTATACAAGCTATGAAAATATTGGATGGCGGTAGAATAAGTATTGCGGCATTGTCACTTGGTATTGCAAAGGGAGCTTACGAAGCTTCGGTGAAATATGCTAAAGAAAGGGAGCAGTTCGGACATCCGATTGCAAATTTTCAGGCTATAGCGTTTAAACTTGCTGATATGGCAACAAAAATTCAAGCCGCAGAACTTTTGGTAAGGAAAGCTGCTCATCTTAAAAATAATAATAAACCCGTAACCACCGAATCTGCTATGGCTAAATATTATGCCTCAGAAATTTGTGTTCAGGTGGCAACGGATGCAGTCCAGATATTTGGTGGGTATGGATATACCAAAGATTTCCCAGTGGAAAAATACTTTCGGGATTCAAAACTATGCACCATCGGAGAAGGTACATCTGAAATCCAAAAATTGGTTATTAGCCGCAATATTCTTAAAGATAATTAGTCAGGCTTTACTTGATCCAAAGCCAAGGAAAGATCTTCTATTAAATATTCCGGTGTTTCAAGTCCGATATATAATCTGATCATACTCCAATGTATGGGAGAGTCCGGAATTCCGCGAATATCATGAAATGCAATACTCGGCATCATCAAGGATTCGTACCCGCCCCAGGAAACTGCCATAAGAAATCTTTTTATGGAACTGACAAATTTTAATACCTGATCTTTAGTTTCGGCTTTCAATTTAAATGTAATAAGTCCTCCGCATCCTGACATTTGACTGGATGCCAATTCATACTGTTCAAATAATGGATGTAGTGGGAAATATACTTTTTCAATCTTTGGGTGATTGTATAGCCAATCTGCTATGATCCTTCCACTCAAGTCACTTCTTCTTACTCTTAAATCAAGGGTGCGCAATCCTCTGATAATCAAAGCCGCATCATGCGGCGAAATAGTAAGTCCAAGTGTCATGAGCTCTGACTCAAAAATAATCTTTATTATCTCATGGCTTGAACAAATAACGCCAGCTACAACATCACTGTGGCCGTTTATATACTTTGTTGCTGAATGAATAATTATGTCAATACCAAAATCAGCAGGATTCTGAAATATAGGGGA
Source organism: Saprospiraceae bacterium (assembly GCA_016722285.1). Classification (GTDB taxonomy): domain Bacteria; phylum Bacteroidota; class Bacteroidia; order Chitinophagales; family Saprospiraceae; genus OLB9. Next base: position 21,411 of record JADKGI010000004.1, on the reverse strand, counting down.
TGCATGACTGTTGTCAATAACTGTTGTTATGTTATGCTTTTTTCCTAAGGCAGCACAAGCTTTTAAATCCTGGATTTCAAAAGTCAAAGTATTTGGGCTCTCAAGGTAGAGCAATTTTGTGTTAGGTCTGATTGCAGATTCAATTTCAGTAATGTGTCTTCCGTCAACAAATGTATATTCCACACCAAAGCGGAATAAAAGCTTCGAAATCAGCTTGTAAGTCCATGAATATGGTTTTTGAACACAGATGATGTGATCGCCGGTTTTTACCATAGACATGATCGAAGCTGAGACAGCAGCTGCTCCGCTTCCCACCACCAGAGCATCATCAGTATGCTCAAGGGCAGCCAGTTTCTTGCGCAAAATGGCTACTGTTGGGTTATTGCCTCTGGTATATATGTGGTGGGTGAGTTCATTTGCAAATGCTTTACGCAATTCTTCAATTGATTGGAATGCAAAATTACTTGTTTGGATAATGGGAGGTGCTATAGAATAAAAATATTGATCCCTGTTTTCTCCCAAATGTGTGATAATATCATCAAGATTCATTTTGTTTAGCTTAAAGTGTTAAATAAATTGGAAAGTAAGATATTAAGCATGATTTTATAATAGGCACAATATTAATAATAATGCCGTAATTATCTAAGAATAGTTTTTCCTGCATTTTTGCTACTTTTGTGTTGGAAATAAAAAAACTTAGTAGAATTTAATGGTTAAATCAATTACCAGCCCTGTCAACCCACTTATTAAAAAAATAGTTCAGCTTTGTGATAAATCAAAGGCCCGTAAGGATTCTGCCACTTTTGTTATCGAAGGAAAAAAAGAGATTTTATTGGCCTTGAAAGGTGGATATATACCCAATACAATTATTTTTAATCCAACTATAGTGATATAACTCACTTCTTGATTTATATGGAAATATATTATTTGAAGTAGAAATGATAGAGGTAACCAATCTTGTATATAATAAAATTGCTTACAGAGAGGGGACTGAAGGAGTGATAGGAATATTTAGAAGCAAAGAACTTCTGATAAATCAGATTGAAATTGATAAGCCAGATCCATTGATTCTGGTGGCTGAAGCGCCAGAAAAACCAGGCAATATCGGTGCATTACTTCGAACAGCAGATGCAGCAGGTGTTGACTTATTTATGTTAGCAAATCCCAATACCGATATATATAATCCTAACATTATCAGGTCCAGTGTCGGCACTGTTTTTACTAACCAGGTTGCTATCGGTAGTTCGTCCCAAATTATTACTTTTCTTAAAGAACGTAAAATAAGAATTTATTGCGCCATTCCTGACCCTGATTCTGTTTCATGTTATAAGTATGATTTTAAAGGCCCCACCGCTATAGTAGTGGGAACAGAATCTTCAGGTTTGAGCCAAGAATGGATAAATTCGGCCGATGCAAAATTAGTTATTCCTATGAAAGGGCAGATTGATTCACTAAATGTTTCGGTGAGTGCGGCAATTTTGATTTTTGAAGCCATAAGACAAAGGTCTCGATGAATTATTATGAAAACGCAGGCAATTTTATTTAATTTTTTGTTGAAATTGGACAAATATTAATACCAGGTCTAGACAATGGATGTTAGGTTATGAGAAATGCAATATTATTTACTGGTTGAGTTTTATTTTTTAAATTTTTAGGAATTTATTTTTAGTAGCTTTGCGCACTTTATACCGGATATAGATAGATGGCAGATTTAGTATTTTTTTTAATAATTGGAATATTTTTGGCTTTATTGTTTCTTAATATATACTTTAGGGTAAAAGTTTTAAAAATATATAAAGTATTGGTACAAAACAAAATAGAGTTTGACTCGACCCATATTTTCAACTCAAAAAAAATGGAAAGAGAAGTACTCACGAAATACCCAAAATTCACAAGAGAAATCCTGGGATTTACAAGTCATATTAAAAAATCTATATTGATTGCTATAATTTTGATCGCATTAATTACCATTATGGGATTTATTATTAATAATTTATAACAGATAACTTTGAGAATCGGACTTGCAGGCGTTGGCCATTTAGGAAAAATTCACTTAAAGTGTTTGTTAAACACAGAGTTTGAACTTTCAGGTTTTTATGATCCTGATGAAAATATCAGAAAGGATGTGCAATCGGCTTTTGGTGTCCATTCATTCAATTCTTTTGATGAATTGCTTGATTCAGTTGACGCTGTGGATATTGTCAGTCCAACTATTTTTCATCATGAAATTGCAAAGCAGGCAATTTGTAAGGGCAAACACGTTTTTATAGAAAAGCCTCTAACAGAATCGTTAATTCAGGCAGAAGAACTTACCCAATTAGCTTTTGAATTTAATAAAATAGTTCAGGTGGGCCATGTTGAAAGATATAACCCGGCAATTACGTCATTAAAAGACATTGATATTAATCCGGGATTTATAGAAGCGCACAGGTTAGCCATGTTTAATCCAAGAGGTACAGACGTTTCAGTCGTCCTTGACCTTATGATACACGATATTGATATAGTGTTGAGTCTGATCAGGGCAAAAATTATTGATGTAAGGGCTAACGGAATCTGTATTGTCAGCAATACCCCGGACATTTGTAATGCCAGAATTGAGTTCGAAGGAGGAGCCGTAGCAAACCTCACAGCCAGCAGGGTAAGTATGAAGAATATGAGAAAAATAAGATTATTTCAAAGAGATGCTTATATAAGCCTTGATTTTCTACAAAAAAATGCGCAGGTTATAAAAATTCAAGAGGACAATGAGGCTGACAATTTTAGCGGAATGACTCTAAACACAAACAATGGAAAAAAAAGAATAATAGTTGAAACACCTGAAATAATGCATAATAATGCTATTCAGGACGAGTTGAATGATTTTTATGAATCAATTGTAAATAATAAACCAGTTTCAGTAACGATAGAAGACGGATATAAAGCTTTGAAACTCGCTCATTTAATTGAGGAGAAAATGAAAAATAATAATGCATAATAGTCAAAAAGCATCTTTATTTGGGTTAATCATCATTTTAGCTTCCTGCAATTTGCTGGACAGTGAAAGGCCTGTGCCTTTTTATCTGGATTTAAAAATCCTTCAGTAAATCTTCCAGCCAGTAATTCATTGGATACACACAAAATTACGGATGTCTGGGTATTTGACAGGGGGCAAATTATTGGTATTTTCCCACTGCCAGCTTTAGTTCCGATTGAATTTTCTGACTCGTCATCTGAAATAACTATTTTAGCAGGAATCAGAGATAATGGGATGAATGACCAACCTGTATTTTATCCATTTTATAAATCATTGGAGAAAGTAATTAAAGCATCACCAAATGAAATAATTAGCATACCTCTGGATTTTCAATATATTTCAAATGCTAAAATTCCCATTAATGAGAGCTTTGAAACGGGGAATTGTTTTACCATTGCTTTCGATGGTCAGCCTCAATCATTTTTAACCATCTCTCTGACCAGTTTGCAACCATAGGAAATAAATCTGCTCTCATCAGCCTTACAAATAATAATCTTATTTTAGAGACAGGCTGTTCAAATAGAATAAAAAATGGGGAGAATGCCAGAGGTAAAAGCTATCTTGAGTTGGATTATAGAGGCCAGGGAGAAATAGCTGTCGGCGTGGCTAAAATTTCAGGAAATATAATCCGGATAGACTATGCCCTGTATATTCCTGCAAAGGAGACATGGAATAAGATCTACGTAAATCTTACTGATAAATTATCAGCCAGTGATTACAATGAATATAACATTGTGCTTTCTTTTCGAAAAACCGGTCTTGGCGATGAGTCCAAAATATACATAGACAACATTAAACACATTCATTTTTGATGCAGGAGCAACGTAAATCAGAACTTTTGATATATAGGGCCGGAGATTATTTTTCTGCATTTATTGCCTGGTTCCTGTTTTTTATATACAGAAAGAAAATAGAATTTTCTGTTTTAACTTTTTGGGAAATAATAAAAGATCCAAAATTATGGCAAGGACTTATGATTATTCCCCTTATTTGGATGACTTTATATTCTATTTTTGACAAGTATCGGGATATATATCGGTACTCGAGATTGGAAACCCTGAAAAGTACTTTTTTTACATCAGTTATTGGTACCCTCCTTTTATTTTTTACCGTATTATTGGATGATAATGCATTAAAGTTTACCTCCCACATTTATTTACTTATTTCACTTTTCACTATTCATTTTACTATAACATCTTTGGTTAGAATGGTCATTCTTACCATTGCCAGCAAAAGGCTTAAGCAAGGAAAAGTTACTTACAATACTCTAATTATTGGGGGCGATAAGAATGCTGTAGATTTATATGATGAAATAATTTCAAGACCATATAGTTTGGGCCACAGCTTTGTGGGTTTCCTGGACAGTAATGGGAGCAGCAAAAATTTTCTGGAAAAATATTTACCCAAATTAGGAAATATACAGGATTTAAGGGAAATATTGAATAATAATAAAATTGAAGAAGTTATCATTGCGATCGAAACATCTGAACACAACAAGTTAAAACTCATCCTGGATGATTTATTTGATTTTTCGGAGAGTATATTGATCAAGGTAATCCCCGACACTTATGATATAATGTTGGGTACCGTAAAGATGAATCATATTTACGGTGCTGTTTTGATTGAAATAGATCAGGAATTGATGCCTAACTGGCAGAAGGTTATAAAGAGATTTATGGATTATTCAATAAGTGTACTCGCACTTATTTTTTTATCTCCATTCATCATTTACACAATAATAAAGGTAAAACTATCTTCAAAGGGTTCAATATTTTACAGACAGGAAAGGATTGGCTTAAATGGCAAACCATTTAACATAATTAAATTTAGGTCAATGTATGATGAAGCTGAAAAGGATGGACCTCAATTATCAAATGACAATGATGACAGAGTAACTCCTTGGGGAAAGGTGATGAGAAAATGGAGGCTTGATGAAATACCACAATTTTATAACGTTCTGGTCGGTGATATGTCAGTAGTAGGCCCACGTCCGGAAAGGAAATATTATATCAATGAGATATCACTTCAGGCACCGCATTACAGGCATTTGCTCAAAGTCAGGCCTGGCATCACATCATGGGGTCAAGTCAAATACGGATATGCATCAAATATTGATCAAATGATCCAAAGACTCAAATTTGACATTCTGTATATTGAAAATATGTCATTGAGCCTAGATATTAAAATAATGTTCTATACAATCTTTGTTTTAATCCAAGGAAAAGGCAAATAATTCAACTGTTATTCAACTAAAGGAACTCAGATTCCATTTTATATTGCAATAGCTAATCACCACTCCAAAAAAAAAATGGAGAATATCGTATAGATACCCTCCATTGTGTTATTTCATTTTGAATAAACCTCGTTTATTGAGATTAATTTGCATTGATAACTCTAAATTCAGTTCTCCTATTAACCTGATGTTCTGCTTCAGTACAATCTACACCATTACCACATCTATTCTTTAATTTAGATTCTCCAAATCCTTTTGCTACCAGTCTGCTTCTCTTAATTCCTTTTGCAACCAGATAATTCACTACAGATTCAGCTCTTCTTTGGGATAGATTCATATTGTAGATATCATCTGATCTTGAGTCTGTATGGGAAGCAATTTCTACTGATACATCAGGCTTTGCAACCATCAACTTTAAAAGATTGTCATCAATAATTCTTCTAGCCTCAGCAGTTAAGGCTGCACTTCCCAGATCATAAAGTATTGGTAAAGCATTATAACTTACCAGTTTACAATCTATTTCTTCATATTTGGTTATACCTCCCTTTTTCGCAAGTTCAGTCTTAGAAATTGTGACATATTCAGCAGGTACTGTAACTCTTTTTGTGGATGAAGGTACATCAAGTACTTCTTTTTTATGGTTGTGTATTCAGCTGGTATTTCTATTTCGTCAACTCTTGCAGCTGTTTTTATGACTAGCTTCTTATAAGATGCGCTTTTCTCATTTACGGGAACATTGACTGTGCCGGCATCAGCCGCAAGTCTTTGTACTGGAGTCGTGCTTGATGCACCTGGCTTCTCTACATAACAAAGTACCTGACAGTCGCCGGGGTTAGGTGATTTGCAATCTGTCAATGATGTATATTCCCATCCTGAAGTAGCAGGATAAACTTCTCTTACTTCATTTGCATCGGTAAATGAAGCTGGTATAGTGGTAAGGTCAGTTCTTCCTTGTTTTTGTACATAGGACATTTCTACAGTTTCATACACAGCAGGAACATATACCATTCTCTTTGAAGCCTCTTTGACTAAAACTCTTTCTTCAACAGTCTTATAAGTTGCAGGAACTACTTCAAGTTTGGTATATTCAGGCTTTACCATAATTCTTTCCTCAACGGTCTTAAATTCGTCTGAAGATATACATCTGACATAACAACTACCAGGTTTCGGGTTTGCAGGTAACCCATCCTGAGCAAAAGAAATGCTCATAGTGACAAATACTAATAGAATACTAAATAAGTTTTTCATAATATGTTTGGTTTAGTTAAAAAATAATTACTTCATATATGACGGCGTATTTTCTTAAAGTTACATTAAAATTGCATTAAATTGAATTATTTTAAGAAAATAAGTAAATATTTTAGAGATGTCATACGTTATTGCTTTAAGCTAATTTGAATAAGTTTTATTATTTCAGTTATAAACTCAACATTTGTAATATTTTAGATATAATTAATTATTGGCATATTTGTTGTTGAATAGATTATATAAAGATTTATGCGAATTCTATTTGTTTTAATTTTACTTTTTTGTTTAGATATTCCAATTAAAGCTTCTTTAATAGAAGTTCAGTCGTGGATTAATCCCACAAATGCGCCGGAGATAAAAAATGACCAGTTCATAATGGTTGATTTTTGGGCAACATGGTGTGGACCGTGTATAAAAGCTATGGATCACTTATATGAGTTAAAAAAGGTGACTAAGGATAATATTGTTTTCGTCAGTCTCACAAAAGAAAACCCGGAAATAGTAAAGCAATTTTTTACAATTAGGCAGGCTAAAACAATGATTGCTATAGATTACAATGAAAATACATTCAATAAATTCAAAGTTGAATCTATACCTTTCTCGGTTTTAATCGCGCCTGATGGGGAAATAATTTGGGAGGGGAATCCTTCTGAAATGAGTTTTACTAAAATAAAATCACTAACCGATTATAGCACCTATAAAAATGCACCGGTTAGTGATAAAATAAAAATCTTCAAACCTGAATCAGTAAAAGTAACGAAATTGGATTCAAAAATGCTGGAATATAATGGATTCAGGATTTCTTTTATCAATTCTAAGGATCCGATTCCTTTTAACAGAACCGAAGAAAAAGGCAATATTCAACTCTCTGGTTCTATCAATGACATAATCGCTTCAGCCTTGAATATGCCGAAAACTGATATCACTAATCTAAATAACCTGAATTTATATGGATATCTAACCATATTTGATAAATTCTCAACATCATCTTCCAAGTCTTTATTAAAACTAATAGATGATGCTTTTCATGTTTATTCCACAGAAGTTATAACGGAAAAGGAAATATATTCAATGATCTTAGTGGACAGTACCATGCTTTGGACACCTGATTTGTATGAATGGAATGTGGATCTTTCTTCTTCATTTATAGCATGGGATTCAAACTTGCAAGCAGACAATTATAATATTCAGGATTTTGCAGTTTTGCTTTCAAATAATACAGGATTGAGATTTCAATATTGTGGCAATGACAATACAAAACATGATTGGAATCTTCAATTTGAAAATATACCAGGCCTTTTTACACAGTTAAAGGACGAATATGGAATAGAATTGAAAAAGGAAATTACGCAAACTCCATCTATAACTATATCAAGAATTAAGTAAACATAATAAATTTTCTTTTAATAGACCTTCATTCTTACTTAATAGAGCGTATTCCTAATAATCCAACTTATAAACCACCCAGATGAAACTAGTCAACAAAGTATCGGCTCAATATTTAATGAATAAAAAGGAAAATTCTAGCTTCACGGGTATTCATTTTTAAGATGTCACAAAGTGATGAATATTCAGCCATCTTGTTAAATATGATTTTTGAGGAACATTAACTCAATATTATCTGCATCTGGAAGGAATTTTTTTACTATCATACAATAAGTAAATAATATGTCAAAACTATGATAATATATTGATTTTCTTTGATATAACATAAAAATTCAAATTTCCCAAAATAGTAATATTGAAAAGTTGATTTTATTTTCTTCAAAAATGTTTGTAATCACATAAAACTGATCTACATTTGTCTCATCACCCGCTGTAAAGGATAAGTTAAGAATAACTTTTATTAATAATTAAATTCATAAAAAATGAAATTAATCCTTTACACTATCATTTTAGTATCATTATTTTTTACTTCAAATCTTTCTGCTCAGGAAAGAAATTGTGCTACGGTTGATATATTAGACCGTCAAATTCAGAATAATCCTTCTATAATTCGAAATATGGAAGAAATAGAACGTCAAACTCAGGAATTTTTAAGGAAAAATCCGAAAGGATTAAGTCAAAGAAACATTATTACCATTCCGGTAGTTTTTCATGTAGTGTCAGATATTGCAGTACCAGTACAAAACATTTCTGATGCACAAATTCAATCTCAAATAGATGTGCTCAATCAGGATTACAGAGCCTCCAATTCAGATTTTAGTAACACTCCGGCAATATTTTCAGGAGTGGCAGCAGACGTAGAAATAGAATTCTGTTTAGCAAAGAGAGACCCGAATGGGAATGCAACAACTGGAATAAACAGAAAGACTTCTTCAAAAACATACTGGGGAACAGACGACAGTGTTAAGAAATCTTCTTTGGGCGGAATAGATCCATGGAACGCATCAAGCTATCTTAATATTTGGATATGTAGAATAAGTCAAAGCAATACGAATGTTACTTTGGGCTATGCTCAGTTTCCTGGTGGATCTTCTGCTACGGATGGGGTAGTTCTGGATTATAGATTTACAGGTACGATAGGAACAGCCGTATCCCCTTTCAATAAAGGACGGACTGCAACACATGAAATAGGTCACTGGTTGAATCTAAAACATATTTGGGGTGATGCATCTTGTGGTAATGACCTGGTTAGTGATACCCCAGTTCATAATGCTGCCAATTCAGGATGCCCGGCTTATCCACATTTGAGCACTTGTTCAGGTACCCCAGTTGAAATGACTATGAATTATTTGGATTATACCGATGATGCATGTATGTATATGTTTACAGTAGGCCAAAAAGCAAGAATGCAGGCTGTGCTGGCAAGTGGAGGTGCAAGATCAGGTTTAAGTTGCTCTTCTGCTTGTTTGGCTCCAGGGCAGAGTGCAGCTTGTGATGCTCCGACAGGTCTGAGTTTTACTAGCATTACATCAGCATCTGCAACAGCCAATTGGAATGCTCCACCTAATGCTATAAATTATACATTAGAATACAAACCTGATTTTGCATCTACGTGGACCGTGATAACTCCCGTTGCAGGTACCTCCTACAACATGACAGGATTATCTGCCGGTCAGTTTTATAATTTCAGGGTAAAAACCAATTGTAACGGTTCATCCAGTTGTGGTTACAACCTTGGTGCTTTTGCAACATCAACTCCTCCGGCACCTTGTCCCGATAACTATGAGAGTAATAACACATCAAAAGCTGCAAAAAGCCTTACTGTAGGTACAACTTTAAAAGCAAAAATTTTAACAGCAACTGATGTTGACTGGTTCAAATTTGCTAACACAAAAACAAATAAGAATATAAAGGTCAGTCTTACAAACCTTCCTGCCAATTATGATGTCAAACTATACAGAGGCACTACTACTCAAGTTGGTGTATCTCAAAACTTAGGGACAACAGATGAGCAAATAGTGTATAATAATATTTTAAGTAATACAACTTATTATGTTCAGGTGTATGGCGTAGGCGGAGCATTTAATGACTTTAGTTGCTATGATTTACTCATCCAGATATCTGGGTCAAACTATAGATTGAGTAATAATACTGACGAAGATGAACAAATTGAGATAGTCGCGAATGAATTTTTAGTCTTTCCAAGCCCTGCCACGGATGAAATAACCGTTGTTATGCCTTTCGGCCACCAAAAAACAGGAATTCTGTCAGTGTTTGATGTTGCAGGAAAATTAATGTCTTCAGGAAAGGTGACCGGAGATATTGGATTAAATACGGTTACAATGGATGTATCTCAATATAGAGCTGGCCTCTACTTGATAAATTTTACTACTGATGAAGATACTTTTTCACAGAAAATTATAATTGCGGAAAGAAGATAGGATGAGAAATTTTTAATGTCTGTAAACCGGAAAATGCTTTTAAATGTGTTTTCCGGTTTTTTGTTTTAAGCAAAAAAGACAGTTTTAATTAAACAGATTTTTTAATCCATTATCATCAAAGTAAAAAGATTTTTCAAATTTATTTATTATATTTGTTGCTTAATTTACAACACTGTATTGTTTCACTTATTTATTAAAAAATGGAAATAGAGGAGAATGATAAGGTACATTTCAAAAATAAATGGAGAACTGAAACAATTTACAAGTTCAGAACAGGCTTCCTGGATTAACGTTTTTCCCCCTTTTGAGCATGGTGAGCTCGATCATCTGGCTGAAGTTCTCGAAATACCCCTAGATTTTCTTACCGATTCCTTAGATGTTGATGAAAGATCAAGATTCGAAAAGGAAGATCATTGTACACTGATATTAATTAATAGTCCTGTCCTGAATGAGGAAGGAAAGGACAGCGAAGCCATATATATTACAATACCAATTGGTATCATATTGACCGATTCTCATATTGTTACTATATGTTCCGATGAAAATCCGGTTCTGGAAAAATTTGAAGAAAACAGGGTTAAAAATTTTGAACCTTCCGACAAGAACATGTTTGTCCTTCAGATTTTTGAACAAAATGTGTACAGGTTTCTGGAGTGCCTGAAAAAACTCAATCTTAAGCGCAATTTGATTGAGCAGGAGCTGTACAATTCAAGCAGAAGTTCAGAACTTCAGCAACTGTTAAGAATAGAAAAATCACTGGTTTATTTTGTAAGTAGTCTCAGCATTAATGAGTTGCTGAAGATGAAACTAAAACGAACAGATTTGCTTAAGATCGGAAATGAAGAGCCCTATGCCGATTTGTTTGAAGATATCATTATTGATAATTCACAGGCTTTGGAGATGTCAAATGTTTACACCAATATCCTTGGAAGTACCATGGAGGCCTACGCATCCATTATTTCAAACAACTTAAATGTTATAATTCACCGACTCACTATAGTCACCATCATTTTATTGGTGCCATCTATGGTTGCCAGTTTTTATGGAATGAATCTTGAATATTTGCCATTTCGAAGTACCCGATTTGCATTCCCCTTCATAATATTTATTTCTATCCTTCTTGGGTTCGGTGTAGTTCACTATTATTCGCGTAAAAAATAAATTCATATTTATTTATAATATGTACTTTATACTAAACCAGCGAATTATTTTACACATTAAAAGTTATCCACATATAATAACGAAAAGTATAAATATATTACTCTGATTTTTAATGTGTTGCAGAGTTATCCACATTATGTTGATAACTTTGTCCTTACATCGCACTTTTTTACCACCAAAACAATATTAATTTGCAGTCTGATTAGAATTTATAGATTGATCAGATGTCTAATGCAAAAGTAAGCATACTTGCTGGTGTCTTTTATTAATCAAATATTTATATATTGAATTAATTTTAATAAGAGCATTCCGGTAATAAAGTGATTTAATCCGCAATAAATTTTTAGGAAAGCACTTTAAGTTATTATTTTAAAATAAATCAAATTCGAAAAACATATGAATGAGTATTAATAATGAACCATTACTAATTGATAATCCAGGTAAGTTTGTGCTCTTCCCAATAGAACACGATGACATTTGGAGCTTTTATAAGAAATGCGAAGCAAGTTTTTGGACAGCAGAGGAAATAGATTTACATCAGGACGTAAGCGATTGGGAACATAGACTTAATGATGACGAAAAGCATTTCATTAAACATGTTCTTGCATTTTTTGCAGCTAGTGATGGCATTGTTAATGAGAATCTTGCTGAAAATATGGTACGGGAAGTTCAATATACGGAAGCCAAGTTTTTTTATGGGTTTCAGATCATGATGGAAAATATCCATTCAGAAACCTATTCATTGCTTATTGATACTTATATCAAAGATTCTAAGGATAAAGATTATCTGTTAAATGCCATTGATACAATGGAATGCGTAAAGAAAAAGGCAGATTGGGCTCTACGTTGGATATCAAATGGTAGTTTTGCCGAAAGACTTATCGCATTTGCTGCTGTTGAAGGAATATTTTTTTCGGGATCTTTTTGCTCTATTTTCTGGTTAAAGAAAAGAGGGTTGATGCCGGGTCTTACATTTTCAAATGAGCTCATCAGCCGGGATGAAGGAATGCATTGTGATTTTGCCTGCCTTTTATATAACAATCATATAATAAATAAATTATCAAAAGAGACCATTTTGGCCATCATATCTGATGCCGTTACTATTGAGAAAGAATTTGTCACTGATGCTATTCCTGTCAATCTGATAGGAATGAATGCCGAAATGATGTGCAATTATATAGAGTATGTCGCTGATCGGTTACTTGTCTCCTTAGGCAATCCTAAACATTTTAATGTTGAAAACCCGTTTCCTTGGATGGATATGATATCACTTCAAGGAAAAACAAACTTCTTTGAAAAAAGAGTAGGGGACTACCAAAAAGCGGGCGTAATGGCTGAAAAAGAAAATCAGGTATTCACTTTGGAAGCAGATTTTTAACAAACTTACATTTTTCCCAAATCGTAAATACCATCCTGAGAAATGGTATTAATTATTTTTTCCGAACATTAAAAAATTAACTCGAATGCAAGTTATTAAAAGAAGTAACAAAAGGGAAGCTGTAAGCTTTGATAAAGTGACAGCAAGAATAAGTAAATTATGCTACGGTCTGAATTCTGATTTTATTGACCCTATTGAAATTTCAAAAAAAGTTATTCAGGGTTTGCATGATGGTGTCAGGACAACGGATCTGGATAATCTTGCTGCAGAAACGGCTGCTTCAATGGCAGCAAAACATCCGGATTATGCATTGTTGGCAGCCAGAATTGCGGTATCTAATCTCCATAAAAACACAGAAAAATCATTTTCAATTACTATGGAAAATCTATACAACTATATAGACCCAAAGACAAACGAAAAGGCTGGTTTGATAGGTAATGAAACAATAAAAGTGATTCGTGAAAATGCAGATATTCTGGATTCCGCTATCATCTATGACCGGGATTATAATTTTGATTACTTTGGTTTTAAAACGCTTGAAAAATCTTATTTATTGAGGGCAGATGGCGAAGTTGTAGAACGACCGCAGCATCTTCTTATGAGAGCATCGGTCGGTATTCATGGTCACGATATAAAAGGGGCATTGGAGACATATCATCTTATGTCTGAAAAATGGTTTATCCATGCCACCCCTACATTATTTAATGCAGGTACACCAAAACCTCAACTATCTTCCTGTTTTCTGTTGAGTATGACAGAAGATAGTATTTCAGGTATATTTGATACTTTGACCAGGTGTGCTAAAATATCACAATCACCCGGAGGAATTGGATTGTCAGTTCATAATATCAGGGCCAAAGGATCTTACATCAAAGGTACGGGTGGTCAATCAAATGGTATTATCCCTATGTTAAAAGTATTCAATGATACGGCCCGTTATGTCGATCAGGGAGGTGGAAAGAGAAAAGGTGCTTTCGCAATTTATATTGAACCCTGGCATGCAGATATTTATGATTTTTTGGATTTAAAAAAGAATCATGGAAAAGAAGAGTTGAGAGCAAGGGACTTATTTTACGCCATGTGGATACCCGATCTATTTATGGAAAGAGTGAAAGAAAATGGGAAATGGTCACTATTTTGCCCAAACGAAGCACCGGGTCTCCATGATTGTTATGGAGGAGAGTTTGAAGCCTTGTATCATAAATATGAGTTAGAAGGGCGTTCCAGAAAAGTCATTAATGCTCAGGACCTTTGGTTCTCGATCCTTGAGTCACAAATAGAAACAGGAACACCTTATATCTTGTATAAAGATGCGTGTAATAATAAGTCAAACCAAAAAAATCTTGGAACGATTAAATCAAGTAATCTGTGTACTGAAATTATTGAATATACTGCATCTGATGAGGTAGCTGTATGTAACCTGGCATCTATCTCTCTACCCAAGTTCGTTAACGAAGAACAACATAGTTTTGATTTTGAAAAATTACATGAAATAACTAAAGTTGTTACCCGAAATCTCAACAAGATAATTGACATCAATTATTATCCAATTAAGGAAGCTGAAAATTCAAATTTAAGGCATCGCCCGATTGGAATTGGAGTTCAAGGTTTAGCGGATGCTTATATTTTGATGAGGATGCCTTTTGACAGTGCCGAAGCCGCCAAATTAAATAAAGCTATTTTTGAAACCATATATCATGCCGCATTGGAAGAATCAAACACGCTGGCTCAAAAAGATGGTTCTTACCAAACCTTTGCAGGTTCACCTGCAAGTAAGGGAATTCTCCAATTCGACATGTGGGGCGTTTCTCCTTCCGGAAGATACAATTGGGACTCACTGAAAGGAAAGATAAAAACTAAAGGACTAAGAAATAGTCTTCTGTTGGCACCTATGCCAACGGCATCTACATCTCAGATAATCGGAAATAATGAATGCTTTGAGCCTTATACATCAAATATTTACACCAGAAGGACATTATCAGGAGAATATATTATTGTAAATAAACACCTCTTAAAAGACCTTACCGGGCTTGGTATATGGAATGACACACTAAAGCAAAAAATGATGGCAGCTAATGGTTCTGTTCAGAACATTCCTGAAATACCGGCAGAAATAAAAGAACTGTACAAGACCGTTTATGAAATAAGCCAGAAAGTAATTATTGACCAGGCTGCCGATCGAGGTGCTTTTATTTGTCAAAGCCAGAGCCTTAATCTTTTTGTTGAAAACCCTAATTTTGCCAAACTTAGCTCCATGCATTTTTACGGATGGCAAAAAGGTCTCAAAACAGGTATGTACTATTTGCGTAGCAAAGCAGCAGTTGACCCCATTAAATTTACTTTGGATGAACAACATCAAAGAGTACAAGCTGTAAAATCAGAAGAACCGATCGCTGAAGCCGAAATTATATCAATACCCGAAGGTGCAACATGTTCTATGGAAGATGGGTGTCTTATGTGTGGAAGTTAAATTTAGGATTTAAGATGGAATTGAAGGTTAGTATTGAAAAATATTAACCTTCAAGTACCATCTCATTTTAGTCCCAAATATATTTTAAGCCTATTTGTTTACGAACTGAGTCCATGATTCTCAAGATATCCAATGACATATTATATGTCATTACTGGACTTTCTTTTAACCCTGAAATCAGGCACTGATTAAAATGTTCGATTTCGTATGAATATCCATATCCTTTTTTATCCGTTTCGAAATGTTCGTTTTTGCCATTCGCAAAGTGGATGCTATAATTATTCTGTTCGTGAAATCGTGTAGGTATAGATATTTTTCCTTTTGTTCCGAATATCTCACATTTAGTATCTGTATGAATAGTAAATGATGAATAGAGTACTGCTGTCGCTCCATTTTTGAACTTTAGCATAATGGTACATTTCATCATCTACACCTGTTCCGCTCAAATGTCCACAGGCTACTACATCTTCAGGTACACCCATCAGAAATATACTGATAAACAAGGGGTAAATGCCTATATCCAGAAGAGAACCTCCAGCCAATAATGGGAACAATAGTCGGCTATTATTTTCAATTTCTGCTTTAAATCCAAATCTGCTCTAAGATGTCTGACTTCGCCTATTATACCATGTTCAATTTTGGACTTGATTTCCTGTATTGATGGCAGAAATGCTGTCCACATTGCTTCCATAAGTAGGCAGTTCTTTTTTAACGCCACTTCTATTACTTTTTGTCCAAGTGCTTCATTGACAGTGAGTGGCTTTTCGCATAGTACAGCTTTATTTGCATCAAGACTTAATAGAGTGTGCACGTAGTGGTGGGAATGCGGCGTTGCTATATAAACTGCATCAATGTCAGGACAATTTGCCAACAAGTGATAATCCGTAAAATACTTTTCCACATTATGTTGAAGAGAAAACGCAATTGCTCTCCTCTCATCTCTGGAGGAACAGGCTGTTAAGATTCCCGACCCACACAAAGCCAGATCAAGAGCAAATTTCTGTGCAATTTTACCACATCCGATTATTCCCCATCTAACAATATTTCCCATAGTTCATCTCATGTTTTACAATAAAATTATTTGCTCGGTTATTTCAAATTTTTCTTTAGCCCAATTATGCGGATGATTATTTATTGGCCATCAACCATTTAATCATATGTTTAAATTGGGCGCCCCAAAATTTTTCATTATGTTTTCCTCTGTCTTTAATTATTATCCTAATATTTTCTTCAGGATAACCCGAGTTATGCAAAGAATGGTACGTTTTCGATAAAGTTTTTTCCATCCCTTTACTTTCAGTTTTGCTTCCTATAACATAGATCTTTGAGAATACCTTGGATTTAAAATGCATTACCGAAGGATAGAGCCAAAAAGCAGGAGACAGGATACCGGCTTTGCCGAAAATATCTCCGTGTCGGGTAGCTGCATAAAATGCAAGAAGTCCACCCATTGAACTGCCTGCAATTATAGTATTATTATGGTCAGGTAAAGTCCTGATGTGGTCATCTACTTTTGGCTTCAGATCTTTTATTATGAAATCAACAAACTTATTTCCTTCTCCATGGTGAAAAAGTTTGTGATGGTGTGGAAGCAAATATTCTGAACCTCTTAAATTTCCACCATTATCAATTCCAACGATGATACAATGTTCTTTATAGGGCAATTTGTCCATCCTGACCTGAAGGTTCCAGGGAGTAGCAAATGATGTTGAAGAATCAAAAATATTCTGCCCATCAAGCATATATAAAACCGGAAATCGTCTTTCGGGAAACCTGAAATATGCACCTGGCAATAAAATTCTTATAGTTCTGTTTCTTTTCAATGATGACATGTATATATCTTGCACATATAAATTAGATCTATATTTTTTGCTGGCTTTTGACATTATAATTTGAATTGGTTACCCAAACAAATATAGTCATTGATAGTAACAGTGATATAAATTAATATAACAAATATGTAATAATTTAGGTATATGCTTTCAAATCACAAAATCTTGACATTTTTTGATTGAAATTGATGATGCCTAAACTATTACTCTAATATCCAAATAGATTATGATAGGTGATACTTGCCCGCTTTGTTCTTCAAAAAATACAAACCAATTAGATATTTTATTTAAAAATCGCTCCTATTGTAAATGTGATGATTGCTTCTTGATTTTTTCAGACAGGGACTCTCTACCATCACTATATGTCGAGTTGGAACGATATAAATTACATGAAAATAATATATTAAATAAAGGTTATAGAAATTTTTTAGACACAGTTCTTCAACCTTTGCTCCTATATATAAATAAGACTATGACCGGTTTAGATTACGGTTGTGGCCCTAACCCTGTTCTTTCACTAATGTTACATGAAAATGGCTTTTCCTGTGATAATTATGATCCATTATTTTTCAACAATATAATCAAGTCGAATTATGATTATGTAATATCTACTGAAAGTTTTGAGCAGTTTCAGTTCCCAATAGTTGATATACCAAAAATAATTGCATTAATAAGACCGGGTGGCTACCTTGCGATCATGACTGAAACCTGGAAAAGTCCTGATCAATTACAATCCTGGTACTATCTGAGGGATATTACCCATGTAAGTTTTTATCATGTAAGGACCATGAACTTCATAGCAAGCAGTTATTCATTAAAGTTACTCTATACAGATAATGACCGGGTTTATATCTTCAGGAAAATAAATAACGGGAGAATTACATTACTTTAAAATCAATTGTAACTGTCCCACATTGAAGTTCGATCTCGGATCTGGAAAATCTATACTTAAGAGCTGTCTTCCTGGCCAAGTCCACTAAATATGGATCAGAAGTAGTAGAACCTTTTTGGGTAAAATCAGCTTTTGATACTTTTCCGTCCTTGTTCACGCATATTTCTAATGATACTTTTCCTGTTTTTTGAGAACTATCTGTAAATGAAGGTTCATATTCCACTCCTCGGCCATTTAATCCTCCTCCAACCTGGCCGGATCCTTTGCTGATGCCCTCCAGTGCTTTCCCATCAGGATTACCTTTTTCACTGCCTTGATTGCCACTGGAATTATTATTACCTTGACCTTTACCAAGCATATCAGAATATTTCTTCTTTTGGTTGGCCAAGTCGGCGGCTTCCTGTTCCGCCTTAGCTTTTTCAGCAGCCTCCTTCGATTTTCGTTCAGCTTCTTCCTTAATTTTTGAATCTTCGACTTGCTTATTATTTTTAGAAGTTGATTCTATTACTTTTGGGGTATTCTTTTTGTTTTCTGTAGCTTTAAAGATTGACTCATCTTCCTTGGCACTAGATTGTATGTTTTCATTTTGAGATTTTTCTGATGTCTTTTGAGATGGGGCTTCAGAAGTGGTAGATGCACTTTCGTTTATATTAGGATCATCTAAAAGTCCTTTATCGGGATCGCCAAAAGCAATTAATATTCCACCTAGATCTTCAAATTCTGTTTTGGATAAAAATGGAAGCAGAAGAAGTAATAAAATAATAACATGGATTATAAAGCTACTTATTAGTCCTTTATTTTTATGTGTATCTTCGTTATAGTATGAATCTTTAACCTGCATAATAATTATAGTACTTTAACGGGGGTTGCTTACCTGCCATAAACCTTCCAGTTCACAAAAAGCCTTCTGAAAATCTTGTAAGTTCTAAATTACCTAGGTTCGGTTAATACAGCCCTAATTTCCATTTTATATGCCAAATCCAGAATTGCTACAACAGTCTCATTACTTGCCTTAGCTGCCGGGGAAACTACAATAGCTGCCTTGTCTTTGTCTATTCTTTTTAGTGATTCCATTTGTCTCTTAATACCATCAATGCTTATAGGAGTGCCATTTAGGGTATAACTTCCTCCAGCATCAATTGAAACTATTTTGTTTTTAGCTGTTGGTGGTGGAGGGCTGGTTTTTTTACCTGGCAATTGGAGATTCAATGCATTAGGTGTTACGATAGAAGATGTCAACATAAAAAATATTAATAACAAAAATATTATATCAGTCAATGATGACATATTAAATTCAGCTGTTATTTTACTTCTCTTTTTTACTGCCATTATGAATTATCCTTTTGAACTAGGTTGTGTTGCAATGATTGCTTTAAGTTTCAAACCACTGGCTATTGCCATTACTTTATGTACATTCTCCCATGGTACACCAACTTCGGAAATTATTGTCACTGTGGCATTTTCCTTATTACTTGTTTCACGAACAGCCAGAGCAACATCTTTTTCAAGATTACCCAAACTGCTAGCTTTGCCCGCAACGCTAATCGTTCCATCCAGTAATATCATTACGGGCAAATTCGATGGTGCCACTGTTGTGGAGTCAGACTCCGGTAGCTTCACTTGAATATTAACCATTTTGGATGTCAACATGAAAAATATTAAGAGTAAAAATATTATGTCAGTCAATGAAGACATATTAAATTCCGCTGTAATCTTACTTCTCTTTTTTACTGCCATTATATTTCTCTTTTTTTATTAATGGCCTGGTTCCTGAAGTAAATCCATAAAATCTATAGTTGCTTTTTCCATTTGGAAAATTACTTTCTCAACTTTTGCAACCAAATAGTTGTAGCCAACAAAGGCAAATATTCCGATCACCAACCCAAATGCCGTAGTGATTAGAGCCTGATATATACCGCCTGCTAATAGAGATGGGGTCACATTTTGCTGCGTGGACATATTATAAAAAGCAAGTATCATACCTGTCACAGTTCCTAAAAACCCAACCATAGGAGCTGCTCCGGCAATACTTGCCAGCGAAGATAAATTCTTTTCAAGTTTAAATACTTCAAGATTTCCAACGTTTTCTATTGCTGCATCGATGTCTTTTAAGGGCTTTCCTATTCGCATGAGACCCTTTTCTATCATTCTGGCAGCTGGAGTGTCAGTAGCCCGACAAAGTGCTTTGGCACCTTCTATATTTCCAGCCCCAACCGAAGCTCTTATATTATTAATAAAGTTTTCATCTATTTTTCCTGCTCTACCTATAGTAAGAAACCGTTCTATGAAAATATATAGCGCAAGAAATGATAAAATGAGTAAAACAGCAACGATTATTATTCCTATAATTCCTCCTGAAATAATTATATCAACAATACTTTGGGACTGTACATCTGTGGTATTATCCACAGAAACAGGTGATTGAAATAAAAGAAAATTAAATTAAGCATAATGATTCTTTGTATGTATTTTTAGTTTAACGATTAATATGCATAAATATTTTGTGTAAAATATAAAAGACATGTAAAATTACTATAATATTATGATATTATAATTTATTATATACTAAAACACGTAATCCAGGATTTGCATTTTCATAATGTAGGAATTTTATGAAAGTCCTTGTCGATACATTTTTCCAGTATTTTCAAAAGCAGATTGGACTTCTTAAACTATTTGACAACCGTTATATCGCTTTTAATAATTTGTCTTTCACCCAAAAAATCAGTATATTCAATAAGAAGAACATATACACCTGGGACAACACTTCTCCCATTTATAGTGCCATCCCACCCATCAATGGAATTGTTGAATTCATAATTCTTAGTATTGTACACCATGTTACCACATACCGGTCAAAAATAGAAATTTGCCCTAAAGTTAAAGGTATCTTATTTTTGAAAATTTCAAGTTTATCATTTATGCCATCACCATTTGGAGAAAATATATTTGGAATGTAGAATTTGAGTTCATTGTCCACATTTATTTTTACTTTGGAAGTAGCAATACAGCCATTTATTGTAGTAACTTCCACATTGACCACATCACTTAAATTGGGATTATATTTTAAGTCAAAATCATTTCCAAGTATTTCTCCTTTACTGTTCGTCCACTTAATGCTAACAATGTCGCTGTCAGGATAATTGGATGAGAATGTTAATTCTGCTGTTTCACTATAAAAAATATTTATTTCTAAAGGTGTATTCACCATGAACTTATTTGGCTCTGAAATAGAAACTTTTTTTTCAAATAAACAATCAAATTTATCTCTTACTCCCAGGGTATAATCTCCTTTTATTAAATTAACCAAGGAATTAGAGTCTGTTTTAACTCCCATTTCATAATATAAATAAGGTG
>JADKGI010000003.1 GCA_016722285.1 Saprospiraceae bacterium | reverse complement strand
ATCGATCATCCATATACAATTGAGGTACTTGAGCAATTAAAATCTTATGACCTGATATGTACATCCCGTTCAGGTCGTTCCAAACTGTACCACATTAAGAAGAAAGTAAGTAATTAATTAAAATAATTCTAATCAAAGAAAATAATATCAGCCAATAAAACTAGATAACATTATATCCAAAAACAGTAAAAATATGTTATATCTTTTGTGGACTTATGAGATTGAGGAGCCTTCAAATAAAGGGGATTTAAAAAGTTTTGCAAATGACACTCTGCTTAACTTCAATGAAAATGTCATTGGTGTGGTCGGACCAAACGGGTCGGGTAAATCTAATATAGTCGATGCCATTAGATGGGTATTGGGCGAGCAAAAAAGTAAAGAACTGCGCCTTGAAGCTATGTCAGACGTTATTTTTAATGGCACCAAGACAAAAAAAAGAATCTGCAACTGCTATTGTTGCGCTTACCTTTGACAATACAAAAAATATCCTGCCCACTGAATATCAAACAGTAACTATTTCCAGAACTCTTTACAGGTCTGGTGAATCCGAATATAGATTAAACAATATTGTCTGCAGGCTCAAGGATATCAATTCCTTATTTCTGGATACCGGTATAGGCTCAAATTCATATGCAATCATAGCTCTTGGTATGGTTGATGACATACTGGATGATAAAGACAGCGCTCGAAGACGCATGTTTGAACAAGCCGCAGGTATCTCAAAATACAAAGTAAGAAAACGTGAAACGCTCAATAAACTTAAAGGAGCTTCAGAAGATGAACAGGATAGATGACTTATTATTTGAAATAGAAGGAAATCTAAGGTCACTGGAAAAGCAAGCCAAACGTACTCAGAAATATCTGGACCTGAAACAGATTATAAGGAATTGAGTATCAAGCATGCTGTTATTTCTATAAATAGGCTCAAACTCGAATATAAAAGATATTTCTGACCAGTTGGTAACAGATCAGGATATGTACAGATCAAATGATGTTCAAATCCATGCATTGGAAGCAAAACGAGAAGGAGAAAAAAACAAATATTCTCAAAGAATCGGCACTTTCTGATCATCAGAAAAAACTTAATGAACTTGTATATCAGATAAGATCCCGGGAGAGTGAAAAAAGTCTGTTAACTCAAAAACTAGGGTTTAAGAAACAAAATAAAGATCATCTATTCAAATCCATTCAATCTGATGAAAATGAACTGGTTATCGTCAAGCAGGAATCAGATAACCTAAAATCCCGCATTAATACAGAAACTATTCAGTTAGAATTATTAACGCAAGTTTATGAAACTTCAAAAAAAACTTATAATACAGTAAAGGCAGAATACAATGCAGCTAAAATAAATTTCGATTCACGTCAAAAAGAGAAACATGAGCTGGAAAGACAAATGTATGACACTGAAAAGACGATTGCAATATTCAAGAATACTATCGAAAATCATGAAAGAGAAAATGCCAGATCAAAGGAATTGATTGATGCAAAAGGTTTGGAAAATCAAAAATATATCAATGACCTTGAAGCATTAAATTCTGCTCTCTCAATAAAGGAAAAAGAACTTGCTCATTTGCAGGAAAATGAAAATTATCGAAAACAAAAACTATCAATCCTTGAATCCAATCGCGACCGTCTTCTTGACCAATTGAATAAACTCAATCGCAGTATTGATTCAAAACAAAATGAATTTGACTTATTGAAAAGCATGGTTGATAATTTTGAAGGATTTCCCGAATCTATTAAGTTCTTGAATGACACTTGGCGAAAAGACCTTGTGATACTTTCTGACATCCTTGATGTTGATGAAGAATTTAAAGCACCATTGGAATTGTTTCTGGATCCATATCTCAACTATTATGTGGTGGACGATTATAAAGATGCAGCCCAGGGAATCAATCTGCTTAAAAATTCTCAAAAAGGGAAAGCCCATTTTTTCATTTTAAACCAAATAAAAAATATAACTCAACACCGCGAAGTTACCGAAAATCACCTTATCAAAGCAACCGATATGGTAAAAACTTCTTCTAAATACCAGTTGCTCATCGAAAATTTACTCTGTAATGTATATATCTTCACAGGAGAATTAGAAAGCATGGATTTTGACGCCCCGGACAATACTACCATCATATCGTCGCTCGGAACATTTTTAAAAATGGGTTTCACCTTGTCAGGCGGTTCAGTAGGCCTTTTTGAGGGTAAAAAAATAGGGCGGAAGCAAAATCTTGATAAAATAGCCGTATTGCTTGAAGAAAAAAATACTAAAAGAGATAGAGAAAAATTAAATCTGGAATTAGTAAAAAAGGAAATTGATCAATTAAAAACTTCAGAACTGAATAAGTCAATCGATGTTCTGAAAAAAGAAATTAACATATTAGAGCAGGATAAAATCAGGCTGGATCACCAGATCCATTCATATGAAACACTGAAAGCAGACATTGATGCAAAACTCAGGTTGTCTCATATTCAGATAACAGAAATCAAAGACAAATTATCCCATGCAAATCAACAAATACTCTCATTTAAAAGCAAAATAGTCATGTTAAGTATGCCTGAAGAAAGCCAAATTTCAGATGTAGATAAATTGGGTGAAAAACTTTCAGCTGCTTCAGAGAATTTTAATAATGATAACATTCAGCTCATCAAACATCAGAATCTCATCAGTAATTTTGGAAAAGACAAGGAATTTAAGGACCTCAAGTTATCTGAATTGCAGCACAGAATGACTAATGACAAAAATAAATTACTTTCAGAAGACAGGGAACGAATTGATGTCGAAGATCTGATAATAAAGATAGACACAGAACTACAGGCATTCTACGCTGATAAAAACAACTTTCAGTCCACATTAAGTGAGGCAGAGCAGGACTATTTTACAGCAAAAAATGTAATCACTTCTCTTGACGACCAATTGAAAAATTTAAACAAAACCCAATCTATTCTTCAGCAAAGTATTCAGGTTCTGAAAGATAGGTACTCTGAACAAAAATTTCAGATCCAATCTGTGGCCGAGCGTGTGAAAATAGAATTCAATGTGTCGATTAATGATTTCATTGACCAGAGTTTTGATCCGGATGTAGATTTTGAGACTCTGAATGATGATCTGGAAAAATAAAAATAAGAATGTCCTCGTACGGTGACATTAATCCATTGGCGGTAGAAGCTTACCATGAAATGAAACTGAGATATGACAATATAAATATTCAACGAAAAGACATCATGGATGCAAAGGAAAGCCTGATGGATACCATGAAAGAAATAGAAACGACAGCGACAGGTCAGTATATGGAAGCTTTCTCAAGGGTTCGAGAAAATTTTATCATGGTTTTTCGAAATTTGTTTTCTGAAGATGATACGTGTGACCTCATCCTGGTAGATAAAGCCAATCCGTTGGAATCTGACATCGAAATTATTGCCAAGCCAAAAGGTAAAAAGCCAAAATCCCTCAGTCAATTGTCAGGTGGTGAAAAAACATTGACAGCCACCGCCCTGCTGTTTGCTTTATACCTTCTCAAACCGGCCCCTTTCTGTATTTTTGATGAAGTAGATGCTCCATTAGATGATGCAAATATTCAAAAATTCAATAAAATAATACAAAAATTCAGCGGCGAGTCACAATTTATTATTGTCACCCACAATAAATCAACTATGTCTGAAGTAGATGTTTTATTTGGTGTTTATATGTCCGAACCTGGCGTTTCATCTGTAAGCCCTGTGGATTTCAGGTCATTAAAACATGAACCAGCTTTGGAATATTTAACTTAAAAATATGAACTATCTTGCGCATGTGTATCTTTCCTGCCAGGATAAAGATCTTTTAATTGGTAATTTTCTAACAGATTTTTTGACTACAAAAGATATAAAAAATCAATCTGCCTCAATATTAAAAGGCATCGAATTACACAAATCAATTGATAAGTTTACAGATCAGCATGATGAAGTCAGAGCCTGTAATACCATTTTGAGTAAGACACAGGGTAAATACGCACCCGTAATTTCAGATATACTTTTTGATTATTTTCTGACCAAACATTGGAATCAATTCAGCAGTGAATCAATTGACGTTTTTACAAAAAGGGTTTACTTAATTCTGGAACAGAATAAATATTCATTCCCTGAAAAGCTAAGAGACAAACTCACATTGATGATTTTTGATGATTTTCTCATGAGTTGTAAAAACGAAGAGAGGCTTGTCCAAACTTTTTTACGATTAAAAAGGAGGGCAAAATTTGACAATCATTTTGAAACGATCCATCTGGACTTAAAGAAAAATTATGCAAAATTAGACGGTCATTTTCTGAGTTTCTTTCCGGACCTGATACATCATGTAAACAAATTTTGTAATTGCTAAAAACAAAAAAATGAAACATTTCGGGCTTATTGGATTTCCACTTTCACATTCATTTTCCCCAGATTATTTTGAAAATAAATTCGCCAAAAATAAAATTCATGCTAATTATAAATCCTATCCTTTGGAACAGATTGATGAGTTTGTCAAACTTTTACGAAGTTTAACTTTTAGTGGTATAAATGTAACGATTCCCTATAAAGAGCAAGTAATGCCTTTTCTTGATAAATTGGATCCTGTTGCGTCAGAAATTGGCGCTGTCAATACAATAAAATTTATCAACGGCATTAGCATAGGATACAATACAGATGTCTATGGCTTTGAGAATTCGCTGCTTGGCCTGATCGAAACCCCTGATAGAATAAGCGGGGCGTTGATATTGGGAACAGGTGGAGCATCCAAAGCAGTAAAGTATGTTCTGAAAAAATTAAAAATAAAATACAAAATAGTCAGCCGAAATTCAAAAAATAATATATCTTACTCAGACTTATCTAATGATATTATGAATGACCACAATCTTATTATCAATACCACACCACTGGGTATGTACCCGGATATCCTGTCAAAACCAGCAATTCCATATCATCTGCTACATGAAAATAATTTTTTATACGACTTAGTATATAATCCCGAAAAAACCATATTTTTGAGCGAAGGAATAATTCATGGCGCCAAAGTTAAAAATGGTCATGACATGCTAATCCTGCAAGCTGAACGATCGTGGGAAATATGGAACCAACCAGAAATATAAATTTATATGATTGAACCCGAACCTACATTCCAACTTGATTTTTCCAATACGGAAATAGCATTTTCAAATAAATCTGATAGAGTACTTAAAAAGACAGCCTGGCTATTTAGATTAATGAACAACCCTACTCTCGTTGATTTTGGTTCAAAAATCGGTTTGATTGCTATTAAGTTGAGACTTCCATTTACTGACTTGATGGTAAGAAATACAATTTTCCCGCAGTTTTGTGGAGGAGAATCCCTGCTTGACTGCCAGAAAACGATTGACAATCTTTACGAATCCGACATTTTGACTGTTTTGGACTTCGGGGCAGAGGGAAAATGTGATGAGGAAGATCTGGATGCCGTCATGGAAGAAACACTCAGGGCTGTAGAAATGGCAGCTTCAAATAATTCTGTGCCCGTGGTAAGTACTAAAATCACAGGGTTGGTGGATAAAAAGATTCTTGAAAAAATTCAGAATAATGAAACCCTGTCAGAAGGAGAAAAACGTAAGTATCAACATCTTCAAGAAAGATTGGACGAAATCTGTGAAAAAGCCCAGGAATTAGGAATAAGTATTTTTGTTGATTCTGAAGAAAGTTGGATACAGGACCCGATAGATGAATTGGTGATGCAAATGTCAGAAAAATATAATAAAGAACGTGCCACCATTTATAATACATATCAGTTATACCTAAAATCTAAACTTGCACATATAAAACGCGACCACGAACGGTGTCAGAAACATGGGATTATCTTTGGCTGTAAAATGGTGAGAGGTGCATACATGGACAAAGAGAGAAACAGAGCCGAAGAGATGGGTTACCCTAGTCCTATTCAAGATGATAAAAAATCAACAGATGATGATTTCAATTCAGCCATTGAATATTGCGTTGAAAACTATACTACCATATCTTCTTGCTGTGCTTCACACAATATGGAGTCCAATATGCTCCAAGCAAAGCTTATTCATGAGAAAGGTATCGATCATAACCATCAGCATATCAATTTTTGTCAATTGTACGGGATGAGTGATAATATCACATATAATCTTGCCAATGCCGGATATAACGCTGCGAAATATGTTGTTTACGGACCCATAAAAGATGTGATACCATATCTTATCAGACGTACTCAGGAAAATGCATCGGTTACCGGAGATATGAGCAGAGAGTTGAGCCTGATCGAATCCGAAGTAAAAAGAAGAGGTATATAGCCATTTTTATAAATCATATTTATTCGTAACGACTCTGGTACTTGCCGATTGTGTTTGAATATTGGTGACTTGACTTACTTCCTGTAGCAAAAGTGGATTAATTTATAAGTTTTGACCGAATTTTTGTCATAAACAGTGAAAATTAAGTCAAACCTAATAGGTTTGGTGTAGGAAATTTATTTTAATAAAACAAAAATCGTTTCCCGACTAAAATTAATTGGAAAGAAGAGATACAATTTTAAATCGTATATACGTTTAAAAGACTATGAAGTACTTATTGATGATATTAAGCTTTCTTTTCATTTTGGGCTGTTCTGACAAAAAAGTAAAAATTTATAATGACCAGGGCAGCCTTTCCGAAGAGTACACAGTAAATAAAAATAAAGAGAAAAATGGAACCTACCAATCCTTTTTCCCTTCGGGAAAACTCAAAGAAATAAGTCAATACAAAAGTGGAGTCTTATACGGTAAAAGGACGCTATATTTTGAATCAGGTCAAAAAGAAATTGAAGAGTTGTACTCAGAGACAGGATTACTTCAAGGACCGTATTTTGCTTATTTTCCCTCAGGGAAAATAAAAGTCAAGAAATACTATTCAGCTAATGTACTTTCAGGAGAATTAAAATTATTTTATCCTGATGGTAAGGTAAAAGAAGAAGTCTCAATGTATGCCAATATGGAAAATGGTCCTTTTTCAGAATACTACCAAAATGGTGCTATCCATTGGAAAGGCAATTACAGAAATGGAGACAATGAATACGGTATATTATATGAATATGATTCACTTGGTGCTCCGATAAAAATTATGAAATGTGATACTTTAGCCATTTGCAGAACAATATGGAAACCAGGTATGCCGGAAATTAATGTTGATACAGTCAGATATGAATAATAATTACCTTTATATTCTCATATTTGGATGTCAATTTTTTATATATAATCTTGATGCTCAAATAGGCGGAAAACACTCATATGAATTCCTTAATTTGCCTGCTTCAGCACGCCAGACAGCATTAGGAGGTCATATCGTAAGTGTCATGGATGAAGATGTCACCATAGCGGGAAGCAACCCTGCTTCTCTTAACGGGAAAATGAATAACAGAATCTCTTTTTCTCATAATTTTCATTTTGCAGGTGTACAGAATGGATATTTTGGATATGGCAAGGAAATAAGTAAATGGAAACTGAATACTCACTTTGCCATACAATATATAAATTACGTCTAATTTACCTATACTGATGTACTTGGTAATCAGCAAGATAAATTTTCTTTAAAAGAGACAGCGATAATAAGAGGAGCGGGTAAAAAAATAGCAGACAGACTATATGCAGGTATAAATTTGAAAACTGTGTTCAGCAATCCGGAATCTTATTCGTCAATAGGGGCTTTGATGGATATGGGAATTAATTATCGGAATGATTCTTCAAATTTTATTATAACTTTTTTAGTAAAAAATGTTGGTTACGAATTAACGACCTATACTGGTGAGAGATCCGGTACGCCTTTGGATATACAAATAGGCCTTTCAAAAAAATTAAAATATCTTCCTTTCAGATTTTCTGTCATTGCTCAGCAACTTCAAACAGCCAATGTAAGATATGATGATCCAAACAAAAAAGTCCAAACTGATATCTTTGGCGACCCTGTTACGGTAAGTAGTTTTGCAGAATCTGTTGACAACATCTTCAGACACCTTGTTTTCAGCGGAGAATTTATGCTGGGTAAAAACGAAAATCTCAGATTAAGAGCTGGCTATAATCATCTCCTCAGAAAAGAACTTTCAGTATCTACATTCCGAAGCCTCGCCGGTTTCAGTCTGGGATTTGGGATAAAAGTAAATGTATTCAAGCTGGACTATGGTGTAGGCTACCATCATGTGGCGGGTGCCACCAACCACATAAGTATCAGTACAGATTTGGGGAAATTTTTTAAAAATATTTAATATTGAGACTACTCCGAAAAGTTTATTTTTGCCACAAAGACACAAAACACTAAGAGTCACAAAGAATAACAAATTTTAAAAATTGATATTCAATCCTTTGTGAACCTTTGAGACTTAGAGACCTGGTGGCAATTCTTTCTTTTTGCCTTTTCGGAGTGGGCTCAATATTGCAGATCAAAAATATCTGAATTCCATAGATGAAGTATTTTAATGAACCAAAATTAACCAAAAACTGATACAGTATCCTCATTCTTCTACACTCAAATAGTAAAAATAAATCTGCCATCATAGTCATGTTACTTCCTGTATATAATTGGCTTTCAATTGCTCATAGAAAGGATGCCGGTCCACATAGTAGGCGATAACATTGGCTATAATGGCACTTAACAATAAAAAAAATATGATACTATGCCTGTCCGTCATTTCAAAAATAATAATTGCGGATGTAAATGGGGCTCGTGTGACCCCGGTTAAAAAGGCAGTCATTCCAATTAATATCAGGGCATCTGCATTGCCTCCCGTAAAGTGCAATAATTGAGCAATTAACGCTCCAAAACACGCCCCAGCACTTAGTGAAGGGGCAAATACACCACCAGCACCACCTATACCAAAAGATGTGACAAGACCAATCATTCTTATAAATGGAAGATACCATTCTACCGTTTTACTGGTAGTAAATAATGTGCGTACCATGATTTCCTTTCCTGACCCCATGGCTTCAGCACCAAAAAAATAGATACAAGCAGCTACAAAAAAAGAACTTAGCAATACCAATCCTATTTCATTCCTTCTATTTTTAATAGAATTGAAATAGTTCATAAATCTGAGTAATATCACACACATCTTACTTCCAAAGTAACCTGAAATGACTGAAACCAATATCAAACCAAGAGCTACATTCCAACCTGTAAAGTCTATTTTGGGGTAAGCCAAATATAAATAAGAACCACCAAAACCTTGCGCGGTCAGACCAGCTATAATGACAGCAATAAAAAGAGGTGATTTGGAATATTTAATATGAAATTTTGACAATTCTTCGATGGCAAAAATTATTCCACCCAATGGTGTATTAAAAGCAGCTGCAAGTCCGGATGCAGCACCTGCAATCAAAATGTTTTTTTGAGAAACAGGCATCCACCATTTTGGCACCCATTTTTGAACCAGATAAAAAATTGAACTGGAAATTTGTATGGTCGGCCCCTCCCTACCCAATATTCCGCCACCTAATACTTTAACAGCACTCGAAGCTACTTTGATGAATATTATTTTTACTCCAAGGAATGTCTCAATAATATAGTTTGATCTAGGTTTTGCCAATTCGATTGATGCCATCACCTGAGGAATTCCACTCCCTCTGGCATAAGGTGCAAAACGTTTTACTAACCACCATGAAATCAAAAAACAAATGGGTGCAGATATAAAAATATAACTTCTGTTTATTTCAAAAATATACAAAGACAATTCTTCTGTATAACTAAAAAGCCTGCTATAAAGAAAAGCAACGGTACCAGTCAGGAAGGAAGCAATCAGGAAGGGTAGAAACTGCAAAATCTGATTTTTAATAATTGAATTGGTTTCAATCGTTTTATCATATAAATCTTTAAGGTAGAGGTGGGTCAGATTTATCCATCTATTTTGTTTGATCCTGACGATCTTACGCAAATATTTGATTTTCATTTTACAGCTTTTATTACTCAAAATTAAATATGTTCAATTTAATTAAAATCAGAACATTTTGCTCTTGTACTTAAAATTATTGGTTTGAAATAGTCCTTTTTATCTAAGTTTGATTCATAAAACATATGCATTAAATTAAGCTGATATGGTGATCCAAACGGGAATAGACCAAATTATTAACTGGGCAAAACTAAATTATTTTTCTGATTAACCTTTCCAAATCCTGATATTAGACAAAAAGGGTTTTAGAAAATTTAGAAGTTGATTCAACTAAAAGCTATGATATTGCTTAAATTTTGGTTTATTTGTATCTAAATAATAAATGCCATAAAAATATTTTATTTTAAATAGAAATTTTTTTTTATGATTTGGAACCAATTGTGTAATCGTTTTTAAAGCAGTACCTCCTGTCTTTCAACCTAAGATATATTTTGTTTATAACAACTCACAATATTACCTTTTTCTGCAAATAATAAATGTAACATCCTATGATTGATTACTTACTTCCTTTTGCGATCGTAGCATTTGCAGTGATGGTAATAATAAGAGTGTCAGCCAGCGAACATATAAAAGTCCAATTGCTTTTAGATTGGGTGCCGGCTATCCTGCTGGCCTATATTATACCGGCTATCATTTGTGGCGTTATGGATTATGATTTTAATAAGCATATTATCCACCAACTCAGCAAAGACTTATTGATACCCTTTACCATTTTAGTGGTGATGAGCAGCATGACTTTGCTGGAATTGAAAAAAGTCGGGTGGAAGCCGGTAGTAGTTTTTGTTAGTGGTTCTTTTTTCATCGCTGTTTTTCCTATCATACTATTTGCTACAGGACACTTTATACCTTCTTTACATGAATGGCTGCTCACTGGTGACCAATGGAAGGGACTTATTACAGTGATAGGTAGCTGGATTGGTGGAAGTATCAGCCAATTGGTATTAAAAGAAGCAGTCAACTGTCCTGAAAATGTATTTCTCACGATCTTGATTTTTGACAATCTTTTAGTTAATGTATGGACAATCTATATGTTTCAGTTTATTAAACGCTCTGATAAAATTAATAAGAGATTGGGAATCTATGAGGCAGATATTCCGGATGCCATTTCAGTATCTCATGTCAGCCCCATTCCGCGTATATTGATGATATTAATTTTAATTTCTATCACAGTTATAAATTATTATTTGAATTTATCTTTTATTTTTCAAATCATTAGTCTGTCGATATTAGGCTTATATATAGGCAATGCCTGGCCAAGATGGAACAGGAAATTTGCCCTGCAAATATCGTCCGTTCTCATTTTAATCATTATGTCTATATTGGGACTAAAACTTAAATTTGAAAATCTTCGATTAGATTATGTCCTTTTAAGCATATTAGGATTATGGATATCAGGACATTTTATATTTACTATTTTGGTGGCCTTCTGGCTAAAGGTAAATATGGCATGGGTTGCTGTAGGAAGCATGGCAAATGTCGGGGGTATTGCGACTGCCCCGGCTGTCACTGCTTCATACGACAAAAGATGGATGCCTCATGCTATCATTCTGGCCGTACTAAGTATGGCGACCGGAACCTTTTGGGGCTTATGCACAATCTGGATTATTCAGCAATTTATCACATGATGATTTATCGCTTCTGTCAGACCTATTCAAATAAGCTGAATAATTTAACAATTTGATATCCATTTTTCCATAAATTTGCTAAAAAAATAAGCATTTGTTTAGGTATATGCATTCAAATCATAAAAATAAAGCAATTTTTTGTAAGGCGAAGCTACTTTTTGAGTGAATAGCATCGCTATTGACGAAAAAAGAGCTGAAGTTCTACGAAAAATTCTCATTTTTTAATTGAAATTGATCATACCTAAACTATTACAGAACTGAACCATTTAATCCTTTAGGGAATCTTTGATGATTGATAATGAACTCTTTGCCTTCTTGTCTTTAAACGAAATCTGAACTTCATAATTACCTTCTTCTGCCTCAAGGATGCCGAATCTTTTAGGTAGCGGGTTTTTCTGAGTTCCGCTGGTCAGTTGTTGTACAACCCTTCTTTGCAAAACGGGTGTATTGGCTTTGACAAAACGCTGGTATAATGTTTTGTAGTAAGTTGAGTTATCACGGCCCATACTTTCTTTAAAAACCTGGTTAATCAAATCTTTTTCATCGGATGTGTAATCAACAGCATCAAACTCCCTGTCCCAATAATATCTGTTCAATCCGGGATGCACTTTGACCATCTTATTAGAACTATATTTCTCTGCAGGGTCGGAAATCTTGATTTGAACACTATCAATTTCCGGCGAGCCGATGTAAAAAGTCACCGGAGCAGCAACCCTGAATTCAGCTTTGGGCAAAGATGATGTGTTTATTATATTTTTAGGATTTTCGCCTGCCCACCAAAAATGACCGCGCTGTCCGCCTCGGCTTACATTCTCCCAAAGCACCGTTTCTCTCTGATTAAAAAGATGAATTTGCATGTCATCCATATTAGAAGTCATTTGTTCGAGGGGCGACATATCATCCATCACCCAAATGCCCCGTCCATGAGTCGCAATTATCAGATCATGATCTCTTGGATGTATCTTTATATCATACACAGAGACTGTAGGAAGTCCATTCATTCTTTCCCATAGTTGACCCCTGTTTCGTGTCATCCAGACTCCTGTCTCTGTCCCTATGAACAGCAAACCTTCGTTTACAGGATCTTCTCTGATAACCCGAACTGTTTCACCTTCTGAAATTCCATTTGTAATTTTCTTCCAGCTTTTTCCGAAGTCATCTGTCATAAAAATCCACGTACCGAAATGATCACTTCTATGCCCATCAAAAGTTACATAAGCCCGGCCCTGTTCAAAATGTGATGCTTCTATCCTGCTCACCCATAAGCCATCAGTGACGTCCTGAATTGCGGATCTGACATTTGTCCAATGACTGCCACCATCTTTAGTTATCTGGATCAAGCCATCATCCGTCCCGGCCCAAATAATATCCTCAGAGATAGATGAGACAGAAATCGAAAAAACAGCGCAATGGGTTTCAGCTCCTGAGTTATCCGGGGTGATTCCCCCACTCACACCTTGCTTCCTTTTGACCGGATCATTGGTGGACAAATCGGGGCTGATTATTTTCCAACTGTTCCCTTTATTTTCAGATTTATAGATATGATTTCCCCCAAGATAAAGTACCGAAGGGTCTTTTGATGACATGACAAATGGTGAAGACCAGTTAAAACGTATGAGGTCAGCTAGCGTATCACCCGCTTTAAAAAACTGACTGAAATTGGTAACATTATTGAATGAAGGGCTAATCCTATTTAGTTCACGAGTTGAAGGATTATATTTAAAATAATGCCCATTTTCCATACCTGTATAGGCTTCGGTGGGGTCACTTGGGCTTACAGCTGCTTCCTGACCATCTCCCCAATGCATTTTCCAGTTTTGATCATTCAGGATACCTCTGGCATCCCGGCCGAAAGAAGCAGTAGCATACGAACCATTATCCTGCAAGCCTCCGTAAATATAGTAAGGTGATTGCATATCGAAGTTGATGCGGTAGAATTGAGATATGGGCAAATTATCAATCAATTGAAAATGAGCCCCATGATCATGAGTAAGCGAGAAGCCTTTATCCGCGCCTAAATAGTATCGATCTTTATTTTTAGGATCTAACCACATAGCGTGAAAATCTCCGTGAACTTCCTGATCTTCACTTCCATCTGTGAACGTCTTACCTCCATCTACAGAAACCATAAACCTAGTCGTTAATACATATACTCTTTTATCGTCCAGCGGATTGATTCTGATCTGACTGTAATAGAATGGTCTGTTATTGTATGTGTTTACATATTTCCAGCTCTTTCCCGCATCTTCTGATCTGTAAATGCCACTACCGTTTACAGAAAGTGTATCCGATTTTTTGGCTTCAACAATGGCCATAACAATATTGGGGTTTTTCTCATAAATAGCTAATCCTATTCGACCGGTCGGATCTGAAGGAAGCCCGTTCGTCAATTTTTTCCATGACTCACCTCCATCAATACTTTTATAAATACCTCCTTGCTCACCTCCGGACTGGAAGGTCCAGGGTAGCCTTAATCTATGATAAAATCCGGCGTAAAGGATATTGGGATTTTTACTATCTCTGACGATATCTATACAGCCGGTTTTTCCATCATTTGGCAATCCTTTGGTCTTTTTTTGCCAGGTATCTCCCCCATCTTTTGTTCTGAAAAGTCCTCTGTCTCCACTATCCCAAAGGTGTCCTAAAGCACATGCACATACATCTTTAGAATTTTTTGGATTGACGAGTACTCTGCTGATATGGTGTGTATTTTGTAATCCCTTATTTTCAAAATTTTCACCGCCGTCTGTTGACTTATAGATTCCATTTCCCCACGAAACACTATTTCGGCTGTTGGCCTCACCAGTGCCCACCCAAATGGTTTCACTATGGAGTGGGTCAATCGCTATGTCTCCAATAGATGCTGTTTCATATTTATCAAAAATGGGCTGCCATGTTGTTCCGGCATTTACAGACTTCCATACTCCTCCCGAAGCAGAAGCCACATATACTTTTGTAAAATCATTTGGGTTTGCCTCTATATCGACTACCCTCCCTCCGGCATTGGCAGGTCCTATATTCCTAAAGGTAAGATCAGAAATATTTAGATGATCATTTTGAGAAAATAGAACAGCAGCAAATATAAACGAAAGTATAAATGAAAATATTTTTTTGGCTTTTTGGAAATTCATATGGTTTAATTTAAAAGCTAAAGAAAAAGAAAATCTAATCTTATTGTAACCAGAAATTTTGTAAATCTATAAGATATTTTATTTAAAAGAAATCCTTCTCTTATGGGAGAAGGATTTCCATATTGTTCATTTTTATTAATGATTCTCCACACTAAAATGAAATATCACTTGTTAACTTCAGTTTCTGTAAAAATTCCAGGGTCTTTTGGTGCATTTTGATTGGCACTAAGTTCAGCTTGAGATACAATAAATCTTTGCGGATACTTGCTGATCGTTGGCGAATTGAACGGTGGCAAGACAGCGATGTCTCTCTCCTTACTGCTCAATCTTCTCAAATCATCAAAAGGCATCAATGTGGTGAAACCGGAAACATATCTTTCTTCTATGATTTCACGAAGAAGTGCTCTGGTTTGGTCAATATTGTCTTTGTTCTCAATACCGCCAGCACTGAAGTCTGCTATCACAAATGGCAAATATACAGATACATCTGTTGTATTCAATTTAACATAACCTTTACCGGAAGCAAGATGTGCCCTGAGTACATTTAGAGATGCCAACCCTTCAGTAACCTTACCGGTTCTGACGCCTGATTCTGCAAGGATAAGAAGATTTTCCTCATATCCTACAAGTACCATTGGTCTGTTTGATGCAGCAATACCTTTATTATTATTCGCAGTGTTGCCATCGAATCGATAATATACCAATCTGGCAGCTTCATTGGTCTTTGCATGATTTCTGGATGCTGTGGTTGCTCCCATCAATTTATCCAGGTGCGACCCCGTAAATCCCCAATAACCAGCACGCTCACTGATCATTTTATAATTTGTATTCCAACTTCCTACACCAAGATTTGGTGGGGTGAATACAAGTGCATCAGTTAAAGCATTGACACCCAAAAGTGCTTCCGTATAAGCTTTGTCATATTCACGGGTGTGCATATAATATTTAGCTTTCAATGTTCTGGCTACTTTAATCCATTTCACAGTGTTACCTGACAAAAAAGGTCTTCAGGCACAGATGTGTTTGCCGCAGATGTTAGTTCAGCAATGGCTTCATCCAAAGTAGTCTGCAAGCTTGCAAAACTGCTTTTTGACCGTCAAATACAGGATCATCTACAGCATCATCAGAAATCTGAGAATAAGGTACATCACCAAACAGACTTGCTATGGTGCCTATGGCATTGGCTTCTATCACTTTCACAATGCCAGAATATTGTGCTGCCTTAGGGCTAGTTTCAGTTTGCTTTATCATCGTCCTTGCTTGTTTTACAATCCCCTGATAAGCATTTTGCCAAATATTGTCTGTTTCTTCTGCCGAAAGATTGTATTCATAGATACTCTTATATAGCAAAGATATTCCAATCGTTTGTCCGCTCCACATACCGCCAATACGGGTTTGATGTCCCACTTGTACTGAAACATTAGCAAGTTCGATGCCTTTGAGCAATAAAACTCCAGCATCAAAGTTGTCAGAAGAAATCTGATTTGGATTGTCATTAATATCTTCTACAAGTCCTTCACAACCAATAGTAGAGAAAAATAACAAGGTTAAAAATATATATTTAAATGTTTTCATATTATTAATATTAAAAATTTGAGAAAAAGAGATTATAGATTGATTTTAAGCGATGCTACCCAAGATCTGGTGCTTGGATTGGTAAAGTATTCGATCCCAAATCCATTGTCCACACCCGATTGATTTACTTCCGGATCTATTCCAAGGATATCTGTCCATAATGAAAGGTTTCTTCCTGCTAAAGACAATTCAATAGACTCCAGACCTGTAGTCTTTTTAAATTTAGCTCCACGGATGGTATATCCCATAGAAACTTCTCTCAATCTAGTCCAACTCCCATCTGCTATGGAAAATTCATTGATTGCGGAGCCCCCAAGTCCACCACCAATAGAAGTGTACCAACCTTCGTCAAGCAATACATCTCCTGCACCATAATTGTGAATATTTCCTCTGACAGTAGTTCCGGCAGTAAACACCTTTCCAGCTGAGTTCTTAAGATCTTTGGTCAGAGTAACTTCATTACCCACTGTTCCATAAGTACCAAAACTGGTCAATACAAAACGGGTTCTCTCAGCAAAATCACCCCCCTGATAGGTCTCAAATAGCACATTGAAATTGAGGTTTTTATAGTTACCTCTCAAGCCAAGGCCTCCTCTCCAGTCAGGATTTGGATCGCCTATGACTCCCTGATCCGGAGCCAGTTGAGGAAAACCGTTTGCATCCAGAACAAGATCACCACCATCATTTCTAAGTGCTCTCGATCCAAATAAAATACCCAGTGGTTGTCCAACGATCGCATTGGATGTGATAGACTGATCAGTAAGTGGGACTCTGTCAGCTCCCGCAAGATCCAGTACTTTATTTCTATTATTATTGAAATTACCATAAAGTTCAAGTCCATAAGACTTAGTTTCCAAAACTTTAAGACCTAAGTCTATTTCTATACCTCTATTCTCCATACGTCCTGCATTGGCATACTTGGATAGGTATCCTGAACTTGGAGATAGATTTACGGCAAGTAAAATATCTTTGATTTCATTTTTGTAGTAAGTAACACCCAGATTGATTTTGTTTTTCAAAAATCTTAAGTCGGCACCAAATTCGATTTCTGTCTTAATCTCAGGCTTTAAAACTGGATTTCCCTGATCGTCATTGAGTCTGAACCCACCACCAAACTCATTGATATCCAGACCATCATCGTATGTACCATAGGTAAATGATTCATATGTTGTTCCAAATTTATATGCAGTAGGCTGAACACCTACCTGACCATAAGACGCTCTCAACTTTCCAAAACTAATGATTTTATCATCATCCGCAGTACCTCCAATAAATTGATAGGCTACATCTGCAGATGGATAGAAATAAGTGCCATTGATGGTTGATGCTGCTTCCTGTGTACCTGACAGATTAAGGAAGAGTTTATCATAAGCATCAAAAGAAAGTATGCCATAAAGTCTGTTAGATCTGATGTGATTTAAACTATTGGAAACTGAATAAGGGGCTACGCCGTTATTGAAATTCTGAAGTTTACTATTTACAAGGAAGTTTTGCGTTGCAGCATATAATATCTTTCGTTGACGATCATTGATATTGAATCCCAATGTACCGTTGAATCCAACTACACCTTTGACCAAATCAGGGAACGTAACTCTTGCAATGGCGTCCACATTTAATTCAGAATTATTGAAGTCTTCATTATCCAGACGACCATTATTATAACTTGCAGATCCAACAGGCGCAAAATAGACCCTTTTATCCAAATACGAATCCATACCTCCTCTCAAATCCAGTTGCAACCATGGCTTTGGATTGAAATTCAAATTTGTTGAAACACTGAATCTATTGATTGTCGTAGTGGCTTCCTGCTCATTGGTGGTCCAAAGTGGATTATTGTAAGTTGGATTTACGTTGTCTCCTAAATACCTTCTGTAGGCTCTCTGACGCAGAGGAAATGCCACTCCTGTAGCATTAAAATAAGTACCTTTGTAAGTGCTTATATCGTAATCTGCAGGATTCCTTAGCAGTCCTAAATACAAACCTGCAG
Organism: Saprospiraceae bacterium; assembly: GCA_016722285.1. Classification (GTDB taxonomy): domain Bacteria; phylum Bacteroidota; class Bacteroidia; order Chitinophagales; family Saprospiraceae; genus OLB9. The sequence goes on along the minus strand of JADKGI010000003.1, from coordinate 22,624 downwards.
TATTGGAATTTTGCTGAATACGATTTCCATCAGAGTAAATGTAATTAGCTTTGGTTGTCAGTACTATGTTATTACTAAAAAACGATTGATTATTAAATCTTACCGTTGCCCTTCTGTATGAGCTATTTTTAATAATACCATCCTGATTTAAGTAACCAACACTAAAATAGTTGGTATTTTTTCCGCTACCACCTGTAATGGTAAGATTATTATCTGTAAAGTGTCCAGTTTGAAACACTTGATCAAAATTGGCATCAGTAAATATTTCTCTTGAATTTTTTGTTTTGATAGGGTAAATCTTGGTACCATTGTCAGCAAGAAAATAAGCTCCTGTCGTGGTCACCTCATCAGCTGCTCCACTTCTATCTGCTATCTTGTCTCCCCAGGAATTCAGTGATGTAGGACTATATTTACCAGCAGCCCCCTGACCAAATGCAGTTTGAATAGGATGCTTTCTATTGATTTCATCCATAGAATAGCTGGTAGAAAAAGATATTTTCATTTTCTGGTTCAATTTTCCCTGTTTGGTAGTGATCATGAGTACGCCATTGGCAGCTCTTGAGCCCCATAATGCCGCAGCCGAGGCTCCCTTGAGTATTTGAACGGACTCTACGTCCTCAGGATTGATGTCATTGAGTCGAGATTGCTGTGATACGCCACCACCTGTGCTTGAACTTCCACTTCCATTTAAGTTATCATTGGAGATTGGAATTCCATCTACTATAACCAGTGGCTGCGTTGACCCACCTATTGTGTTGGCTCCTCTGATTTGTATATTGACACCCGCTCCTGGATCACCGTTGGCTCTGACGATCTTTACTCCTGATGCCTTACCGGCGAGACTATTGAGTATGCCTGATTCACCAGAACTTTTGATGGCATTGGATGATACATTAGATGAAGTGGTACCTGACCGGTCTTTTTTAGTAGCAAAGCCAAGGGCTGTGACCACCACTTCTTCTAATAATCTACCTTCAGACATGATAACATCCAATTTATCTGAACTACCAATGGCTACTTCCTGGGTTTCATAACCAGTATAACTAAAGACCAGCATAGATGCTTCATTTGGCACGCTCAATTGATATTTTCCATCAATATCTGATATAGTACCTATGTTTGGAAAATCTTTGACTGTCACGTTGGCACCAATTTGTACCTGACCATCGCCGTTTGTAACAGTACCCGAAATAGTCCGCTGTCCAAAAGACAAACTCATTCCAGATACCAAAAGCAAAATAGTAAAAACTTGTTTCATTTGTAAAATTTTTGTTGATAAAATGTGTTTAAATAGTTATTAATTAAGCATATAAAAATATTTTTCTTATATGTAAAATTCAAATATAAAATAATTAGCCAGAAATAAAAAATAAAATTTTTATTTTTTTACAAAATCCAAATTCAGAAATTATGATTCGAAGCATATTAGTGACGTATTTTATAAAATTATTTATGGAAAAATAAGAACCAGGACTACAGCACTGAGACTCGAAATTCTCCCTAAAATATTGAATTTTTGATAATCTCAAAAGATTGGATAATACATCAAGACCAGACAAGTGTATTAGAAAAAAGTGCACATTCTGATAGGAATAATTTTTTACATAATTGTAATCCTATCTCATTTTTGCTTCTATAATTACATCATGCGCCACATTTTGCAAAAAGTTGGCGTTGGTATCTGATCTAATATTAAGAAAGAGCTTTTCACCATTTAAATCAGTAGCGGTGATCCGATTTGACAAACCAACAGATGACTTACCAGTTAAAATTTCGTAAAAAACACACGCAGTCAGATACGTACCCATTGGAGATGGATGGCTCCCGTCCTCGTCAAACAATTCTATTTCAGGCTGAATGTTCCTGGCTCTTTCCCAAGCCAGACCTACCGGAACTATTATTGCATCTATTTCATTGGCCAATTTCAAATATACATTGGCTATCTCCTTCTGTGTTGTTGGATTATTTTTTCTCGCCCACGTCATATACAGGTAAACTTTAGCACCTTCCTTTCTTATCAATTCTCCAAACAGCTTTCCGTAATAAAGGAGGCTATCCGGTTTTTCAATCGCCTGAAGACTAAAATCCTGAAGTATCACGATATCATAATTATTTTTTTCTATTATTTCTCTCGTATTGAGTCCTTTATATGCATTCCAGTGTTGACCTAAACTCACTCCGCCCATTGTTGATTGGCGGGTGTCTAAAAATATCGAGTCTTTCAGTGACATTGCACTCACCGTCTGAGGAAGGTTCCAAAAGTAAGTATAGCTATTCCCAACGAATAATATTTTCTTTGATTGATCGGACTGACTTTTGATACCTGCACCTATGAGAAAAACCCATAAGAGTATTATATACCTGACATTATTTTTTAGTATGAATATCATTATTTTAGTTAAATATTAAAAAATTCCGGGCCACAATTTCAAAGCGAAAGTTAAAATAAAAAGCCCGGCAAATTTCTAATAATTTGAAATCGAATTGATATTACTTTGTGTGAAAATATAAAATTTATCCATCTCAATTGCTTAATTATTGAAATTATATAAGCGCTAAGATAGTAAAGTAAGGATCGGTGACTGGTTTTATTTCAAAATTGTATGAAATATTTTCTTAGATGCTCCACCAAAATGAATATTATTGCATCATTAATGTAAAATAGTGAACTTGTCCGGTGATCTGAACCATATTATCAACAAATGCAGAAATCAGGAACCTGAGGCTCAAAAAATGTTATATGAACAGTACAAGGATCAATTTTATGCCATTTGCTTAAGATATGTAAAATCACATCAGGATGCTGAAGATGTTTTTATAGATGGTTTTTACAAAATTCTGACCAAAGTGGCTGATTTCAAAGGAGATGGAAGTTTTGAAGGATGGATGAGAAAGATTATGGTCAATGAATCTCTTATGTTTCTGCGCAAAAGGACAAATCTACATATGACTGTGGAGTTACCGGAAAGAGACTTTTCTGATGAAAGTGAAGAAAATGAATCAGACCTAGATTTCGAAAAAATTATGCAAATTCTGGATGAATTACCAACAGGCTATCGGACAATATTTAATCTGTATGTCTTTGAAGGTTTTAAACATAGAGAAATTGCTGATTTACTTGGGATCAGTATTAATACATCTAAATCACAACTCATACTCGCCAAAAAAAGAATTCTCGAAATATTTAAAAAAAAACAAAATCCGAGGATTAACCTCGTTTAAAAAAGTTGAAGCATCATGACACTTAAAAATATAGAACAACTCAAACAGGCAGCAGAAATATATAAAGTCGCACCGCAAAATACTGCGTGGTTCAGATTGGAGTCAAAATTGGAAAAAGAAAGAAGTAAAAGAAAAATTGTATTCTATAAATATTTTTCTATTGCTGCCATAAGTGTTGCTGTTTTAAGTGTAATATCATTTTTTGCACTTGAAACATATGGTTTGAAAACCACCACGCCAACAACTGATCCATATCAGACTCAAATAACTGAACTCACAGATGACAGTTATTCAGGCATTTACGATTTATCAAAACTCAGAGAGCTGAAATCTGCCTATCAGAAAATGGGAATCAAAAATAAAATGTAAAAATAATTTTCTCAGTCAATCACTTCTACAATGATTTCTATTTCTACTGCCATGCCAAACGGAAGTGAAGTTACTCCCACTGCGCTCCTCGCGTGCTTGCCTTTATCTCCAAATACTTCTATCATCAGATCAGAAAAGCCATTGATCACTTTAGGATGATCTTCAAAATCAGGAGTGGCATTTACCATACCCAAAACTTTTACTATTCGGTTGACTCGATTGAGACTGCCGAGCTGTTGTTTTAATTCTGCAAGAATTATCATTCCTGATAGTCTGGCCGCTTCCTGACCTTGTTCAATGTTCAGACTTCCCCCAACCTTGCCAACTATGTACGTCCCATCAATTTTTTTTGGTCCCTTTCCTGAAATATAAAGAAGATTTCCGGTTCTTACGCTGCTGACATATGAAGCAACAGGTGATGTAACTGGTGGAAGGACTAGTTTCAATGCTATGAGCCTACTTTCAGCATCCTGAGCTGACGCAAGTTGAATGTATAGATGTAACAGCAATAAAATGATTAATTTTCTTGTCATTTTCCTGTTAATTTTTGCATATAGTGAAGTTTAAAACAAAATTAAGGTGCTTTTTCTTTTATAGAATTTTTCTAAGTGCCTCCATTTTGGTCAGACCGGAAAGTTGCGGATTTGCTTCTACAAACTGTCTCACAGCTAGAGGATTGTATTTACTATATTGCCTCAATGCCCAACCCTGCCCTTTTCGGACAAAAAACTCTTTTGATGTATCATTTCTGAGTATTGCTTCGCACAAAAGATTCCAGTCTGTTTCTTTTTGATACCTGAGTTGAAATATTATGGAGGCTCTTTTCAACCATATATTTGGACTATCCATCCATTTATAAACATATTGATCTCTACAATTAGTATCACTTCTGAATATATCCCCAACTATATTTGGGACGATGCTGTCAACAGTATCCCACCATGATTTTGTCATGATCATTTTCTCTAAGACAGGCAGATGAGTACAATTCATACCTTTTGACATAGGTCTGATAATGTCAAGGGCTATATATTGCATTTCGCGATGGGGGTTACTCCACAAGACACCTACTAATTCCCATAACCGGTCGTCAGAAAGAGTCATTGCTTGTTGCTTCAAATCCTTAACCAATAATCTTCTCTGTGAACTGGGAATTCCAAAAAATTCAAATTGATTTTTCATATAAGCTTTCATCCCGGATGCTCTGGCGCTATCAGCATGTTCAAGACAGAGATTATTTATTAAATTATACAACTCCATAAATGTCAAAAATCATCTGCATAGATATCTTCATAATTACTCTTATCACTTGACAAAATGACTACTACAAGAATTATGGAAGAAAAGATGGAAAATGCGGCCCCGATACTATTCCCCAGAGCAAGAAGAGTTCCTCCTTTGCCGGATAGCATAACCCATCTGAAAATGCTAAATAAGATATTTGCGCCTAATACTGCATAGGCAAGTTTAATCGAAAAATTCTTTTTTATCAATAAAAACACCCCGCCTAATATAAACAAAAAAGAAAAGAACAACCCAATATAACCAAACCGGATTATGGTTGAAATTGTCTCTTCTGGCACATCCAGCAAGCTGCCAAACATATCTTTGACATTTATTTCATTATCTGAATCCGAGAGTGAGTCTTTTGAGAATGAATCATTGGATAATGAATCCTGCAAGACAACTTGCCCTACATTCAATAGATCACTTGAATCTAATTCTGCAGCCTTGCTTTTTTCAGTAGAATTATCTGACGAATCTCTTTTAGTTTTTTTGAATGAGATTTTTAGTTTGAATATTATCGAGAATTTTATCCTTCATCTCGAGGACAGATCGAATGTTGATGGATTGAATATCATTTTGATTCCGCATCCGCCGATCAGCATCATTAATATGGCTACAATGATAGCCCATGTAGGTGTTTGATTTTTCATATTTTTTCTATTACTTCGTCAAATTTATCATTTAGCTTCAGCCTGTACAATTAATTTATTTGAAATTTCTAAATTTTCTGACCAACATACTTTATTTAACCATTAAAATGAGCTTATACACTTTTGATAAATTTTCAATTAATACAGATAGCAGTGAAAATTAGATCGAAAGATCTGAAAGATTCCAAAATTATGGCAGGTCAAGACCTACTAAAACAAATGGAACAATTTTCACCGCTTTAGCACTCACCATATTGAGTATAACCTTGGTGGAAGGCAGGATTTCGTCATTGAAATAATAGGTATGTACTTTATTTGTTATGGATGTGGATACCGGAGCGATTTTTTTTCCTTTAGCATCCTCAAATTCAAGGCCCAATATATTAGAATTGTCTCCATTGAAAGCGAAAAATAATGTCTTGTTTAAATCTTCCTCGCTATAATAAGACATCCCATTGACTAATGAATTAATCTCATAAGCAAAGTTCTGTTCGCTTTCAGGTAATTTCTCTACTTCTGCCATTCTTTTTTCCAAATCTACTTTACTTTTTTTGGTCAACGATGCTTTATCATAATAATACATAGCAAATGCTACGCCTTTTGGAGATAGATTGATCTCGGGCTTCCCTCTGAATCCACTGATTTTTATGATACCCCCATTGGCCTCAGTAGGTTTTATAAAGCTTACTGAACCGTTTACTGCCATAGTTGCAGCTGATCTGGAAGCCTTTTGAAGATTTATTTTCAGATTTTCGGTCACGGGTATATATGTATAGGAATATTCTTCCGGATTTTCGGGCATAAGATTTAATCCTTTACTATCGGTAGCACTTTTGACCTCATTGATTTTATAATAAGTAAAATTTCTGACCTCATCTCCTATAGGCTTTAATTCGACAGTGCAATAATCCCACCCGCCTGTAATTGATCTTTTTTCTTCAATATTTACCAATGTCAGTTTCTGGTTGTATGCATTAAAAGAGATTAGTAGTAAATAAAAACAAAGTATGTTTTTCATGAATAAATTTTAAGATTGGAAATAATTGGATTTTCCCAACAAATATATTGCTTTATAATAAAATATTGATAAAATTAAATTTTAATTAATTATAAATAAAATTTATAATTAATACAACTAATTGAGAATTGGCATCAATGATTTTTTTTCTAAAAATAAGCGTAAACCAAAAATATAAGTAGAAGTCAATTGAGATTACTTTCAGCCAAAGGTCTTAGTTTAATTCATAACAAAATATCGACACTACAAAAAAGTCTGCTCAAAAGGCTTAAAAGTAAAATGTATCTGAAACCTGCTGAAGCTACCAATTTGGGCTTCGATCTTTCTGAAATTTTTTAGACCTAAAAGCCTAAATTCCATGGAAATAAGCAATTTATTGATAGCTGAATTGCCGGAGCATCCAGATCCAATAATAGCTATTCCCATGCTTAATACAATTCAAAAAACATAATAGCTAATTATTTTATTAGCTTGAGGTAGCTTGTCTGTATAACACTTTCGTCTTTTGGTTCGTTGTGATGTATGATGATGACTACTTCCATATTAGCCGGTTTCCAAAGTGTGCTGGCAGCAGGTGACACTGAGTAGCTATAGGTCTTCCTTAATATTTCATTTTTATTAAGATCATTCCCAAAAAAATCACCATCAAAATTAGTCATCATATCTCGAAGCACATGCTTATGGTTATAATTATTTTCTATATCGGCCCCATTGGTTTGTGCATCAATGATCTCAGATTCAGTGAGAAAGATACTTATATTAAAATTACCTTTTATACTTTCTAAAGGAATGACTGCAATATTCAGATCAATTGTTTTGGAATCACTATTGAATTTAACTTCAGGAAAAATATTTAAAATGTGTGGCTTTTGTAATTCCTTTTCCACTGCAGCCTGCCACAAATCAGGGATGCTGTTCATCAAAATATCATTTTCGTCAGGCACCCTGTTGATAGAAGCAGATGGCTTACCAAACCAGGGTTTAAACCAATTCTCCAGATCTTTAGCTTTCTGATTGCGAAAATCAAATTTACTTTTAGCTGTAGGCTTTGATAAAAAATCACCATGGATGGATACAGCCGCCACTCTTCCTTGAAATTTAGCCAAAATATTGTCAACAGAAGTATTGCCTTTTGGACAATTGGGACAGCTAACTCCAGAAAGCTCCTCAATTATAACTACCCTTTCAGAATCCGGTATGACAGGATCTGCCAGTTTTACAGGAATTTCATCGCATCCGCCTAAAAAGATCATCCAAACAAATGCTGATGTCAGAAAAATATACTTTTTTGCCATAATCAAATTTATATATTAGAAAGTCGCAGTCATGTTAAATCTGAAACCACTAAATGCCGGTTCGAGTCTGCATATGCCACCACTGCACACTACGCCTTCTACTTGCTTTACATACCTTAAGCTATATCTCTGTGAATCTTTAATAAAAACTATTCCCAAAGTAGGATAAAAAATCTTTTCTATTTCACCTTTCGAATTTACCTTTTTGGGCTTTACATTATACATACCGGAGACTTCAAAATTCCATTTTGGTGCTATGCTATATTCTGTCAATCCAAATATCCAACTTCCAAAATCCTGCTTAGTATCCATATATTGAAATTCTGTTCTTAGTGACCGGTTTGAAGAAAATCTATATAATAAATCCAAGTATGGCACTATAGTCTTAACTAATGGTACTTCAGATTTCATTTCATAAACTTCTTGATTGTAACTCAAAAGCTGAAGGCCGGATGTCAATTGCCATTTTCGTTTATATTTGTAAATAATTTCAGTATATATCTCATGAAATAAGGCATTGCCTTCGATGGTTCGTATATCTGAATAATTTAAAGCTGCGCTAAGGGACTTAGAGAATTTGTATCTAATGTCTGCAGCATACGCCATTTCAGAAATGTCCTGGGCAGCAGGGCTATATCGTGCTGTTAGTCTGTAGGTATTCTGCCGGTTGAGTGGGAGAAGGAAATTTACTAAGCCTCGCAATAGTCTTTGGTTGGGATCAATTCTGAAATTGAAATTTTCGGTCCGTTTAGCCTCAAAGTTGATACCCAGATTTCCCTTGGCGTAAGAAATACTTCCATAAAAAACTGTCCCTGCTCTTTGTTCCAATTTTCCGGTAGAATTGCCTACAATTTCCTTTTTCATTGCAAACGGGTTATAAAAAATATCTTTTGATTTTACTGACAATTCTGTATAGATGCTAAATTCCTTATATCTTGCTGTATTGTAAATAGTACCACTATATACATTATGATCAGGTATAAATCTGTCTTCGTCCAGATAAGTCCTCAAGGCATCAATGACTCCGGCCATATTTTCATCTGAAATAGTTCGGTTGATGAAACCTGCACCTGGAGCCAATGTGAAGGGAGATTCATCACTTCCAAGTGAAACAAACCCTTCTACTCTAAGGCCTTTAATATTACCAGTATAAGTATCAAATGCATTTTTCAATTTTCCAGCAAAAGCCATCACATTCCAGTTATCAGAAAAATTATATTTTACCCTTGCTCCATATACGGCATTATCAATAAATAAAGGGCGATTTTCAAAAGCCCTGAATATAAAACCGGAACCGATCTGATCATATAAATATCCCACACTGATTTCTACTTGCCCGAGTGATTTTTGGACGTACCATCTACCAATGCCGATACCGGAATATGAATCGGTAGGGTTTCTAAGATTGGAATTATTGAACATGTCAAATCTAGTCCCAATCTTAAAGTCTTTAGTAGAATAATTTAAATTTAACCAAGCCTCCCCGCCAAAAAACTGCCTGTCATATTGAGGCGTATTAATAGCATTAATAGAAGAATCTCTAAGAAAAACATTTGCATTTGTTTCAAATGCCCCAGAAATAATTCCTTGATCCTGGTTGAATGCCCTGGTCGTAAAAAAAGTAAATAAGATTATAAAAAACTTATACATAGAAAAAGCAATAAGATACTAATTCATAAACTTAATAATATGGCTATTGTTTTATTTGACCAAAAATTAAAGTTTATAATATGCACATCTACAATCTATATATAAAAACATATCAAATCTCTAAAATCTCAATTTGATAAATAGGCCTTTAATTTTTATAGCGATTCAAATTCTTGACCTTGGAATTACTCTATCACAATCATCTTCTTAGTAGCTGTAAAGTCACCACTCTTAAGCGTGTAGTACATCACACCACTTGCTCCCAATTGCTCTCTGGTGAAAATTTCACTGTTCAAACCTTTGTTTGTCTGGATGTTTCTCACTGATACTACCTTACCGGTAACATCATATACGCTCAATGTCACAGCTGCAGCATTCGGCATGTTGAAGCTAATCGTCGTCTGACCCTTGAACGGGTTAGGCTCGTTCTGCATCAATGCAATTGCGGTAACCGGTGCTGTTCTTACTTCAAGGCTTACTCTTCCTACTGCAAAGTCACTTGTGTAAGATTCAGCTGGTGTTACTGCTGAACCGATAGATAACATTTCGCTTACTTTCACTGCTCTGTCTGCTTTCACTATGATGGTGTATAGTACGGTTCCTTCTCCTAATGTGATTCCTTGCTTCCCCACATAACTCATCGTAACCTCATCTTTGGAAATTAATCCCACATTGGCTCTCGTCATCTCTAATGCTCCCGGTCTGATCCCTACATAGTTCGCCCCTTTCAGGTTCATCGTGTACTGGAAGCCGGCTATATCAATGAAGTTGCCGGCCATCACCGCTAATTCCGCTTCTTCACCTGCTTTCAGTTCCTGGTCTTCCATACCCAGTACTACCACTTTACTGCTTCGTGCTTCTGCTACCGGATTCATTACACTACCGGCCGCATTGCCGCTCACATCTCCTATTTTCACCGCTATAAAGTTGTAATTACCATCTCCGGGCCCTGTATGGGCTATCATGCTCTCCAGATACGGGAAAGGTCGATCCACACTCATCACCTGATCCTCTATCGGGAAACGCCAGCTATAGTTATTCGGGTATTCTTTTGTCGTCCCCAATACGAGCTGAATGATCTCTGTCAGATCGGAAGCGGTCACCTGTCCGTCATGGTTTGCATCGGCAGCGATGAGCTTATAGGGACTTGTGATCGGTTCGATGCCCAATATATGCCGCTGGATCATCACCAGATCCAATGTGCTCACGCCATTCATCACATCATCATTCTTGTGCGCACTCAACTCTGTATCAGTGTAGATTTCAAGTCCATAGTTACCCTTATTATCGGTCCTTGTATATGGTCGGGTTTTCCGGCAGGTTCGATGTCGTGACGATATCTACATTCATCACACCCTGACCTGATTCTGTATGTACATTGCCCGCTATCCGGGTTGCTGATCCCGGTGGACAGTTGATCGGATCATTACATACCAGTCTCAGGTCAACGGAACAGTAATCTACGTTGTTATTCCAGTCGATTACGGACATTTTTAGCGTCATGCCAGGCAGATTTGCCTTCGTGAAGATCATCGAAGATGACTTCTGCGATGGTAACCATCTCTGGTATTCTCCTGCATTATACTTAATCGTATTGCTCGCTGTGATGTCATATCCTTTGCCCGCTGCATCAAAGTAGTGCTCACTGTAGATTCTGTCTGCATTTGGCAACCAGTTGTTGAAAGTAAATTTCAGGTCTTGCTGTGCTGTACAGAAGTCTGTACTTCCTCTGTCAAAGTCTCTAGCCCAGATCTCTACCATCGGTGCTGATCCAGCCGGTGCTCCTACTGGTACCTGCATCAGTGCAGTACTCAGGTGGATACAGTATGGGGTTGGTGGCTTCAGATCTTTTACTTCGATCTCTCGATACACTGTGTTGAGTTGTGACATCCGTCATATACTCTCCACAATATCTTGTGCGTGCTGTACTTGCCTGTGATAGGATATCTGAAGTCGATCGTCGCATCTGCTCCCGGTACGGTAGGTGCCAGATACTTCGTAGGTATTAATCCTGCAGGATTTGTACTTGAGCTTATTCCTCCGTAAGTAACATCACAGAATCCGTCTCCTGTAGTACATACTGTTCTGAATGAACTGTACGCATAATCCCACGTTCCGTCTCCCCATGCATCTACAAATACTTCCCACTTCAACCACGCACTTATCGCCGGTGCTGCTACGGTACATCCACCCAGGTCTGTCGCTGATTTCTTAAGCGTGATACCTGTGGTACAGTTCGCCTGCTGCTGGAAGATTGCTCGTGGTGCGCATTCGATAACCGGTGCTATCACGTCTCTGAATATCCAGTCTTGCTTGAATCTGACACAATAGTTGTTACACCAGTTCATGAAAGTATAGGTTACGACCCACTTACGACATACGCCGTCCTCAAAGTCGTAACGCTCTACCGCTGTATTCACTCCGATCACATCACATGGGCCCTGTACATAGTGTGGGCGACCATTTCTCAATTCTGTTTCTGTCGGTCCATCACAACTGGTCGTCTCAAGTACTTTCAGTCCATAGTTTATATAGACATTTGGATCTGTTATATCAGTACTTGCACCATTTGCCTGAACTCCACATATTTTATTAGGAGTATATGCATTCCATCTCTTTGAAGAAGCACTGGTCGAACCAGGACTCGCTAACCATGACCCAAGGAAATTCCATACTACTGATGAATTATAAGTTGATGATATGGTGATTATCTGAGTACAGTTAACTCCAGGGTTTCCTACTATTCTGAATGTTCTCGTTACGGTACCTGATTTACACTGATTCAAACTAACTACATCTTTGTATTCTACTGCAGGAACACCACATGCTGACCATGCTGTAGGTACGCCTGTAAAGGTCAATACATTTGCTGTGGCAGGTAACCAAGTTGTGCCACCATTGGTGGTGATCGGTGCCTCGCAGCTTACTGTTATATTTGGTGGACAGGTAAGTACCGGTGGTACTTTGTTATCCACTTTCACATTTGCCCACGTGTCATTGTAGTTATCCTGACGTGGATATGGATCTGCTGTAGTAGGTAGTACCCAACAGCCGATACATCCGTCTTTGTTTCCGTCATCCCATACTCGCAGGATCACTTGATGGAACATTGTGTCTAGTTTTCCGTCTCTGTCAACGTCAGCTCCTGCTGTAGTCAAATCCTCACAACAGAACTTCACATACTGTCCACCATCCTCATCCAGGAAGTTGTACAATGTTGCTGTTGAATTTGCTCCCCATGCTGTCACTGCGTAACTACCCGTATAATCTTTTCCGATCGCACTGGATGTCGTTAATCCTGTGGCTCTGTTTTTCCAGTACCATACTCCCTCAGCTACATTGATAGAAGTCACTACATAACTTGCTGTAGTTGGGCTTACGCCGGCATCTCTTGTCGCTGCAGTACCACTAGAGTTGGTCCATCCCCATGTCATATTCTGACCAAAGTTTGGCACAGTAGTTCCATTGGCATATGGAGTTGGACTTGATGTTTGTGGAGGTATATTGATTCCAGGGTTGCTTCTGAATGTTCTGTTACTATTATGTCCCTGGTAGCCTAAGTTACCACAACTTGGTCCGGCAGGTCTTCTGATCTCCAGTCTCACTGGGCTACAGTTGTCATAGGATCCATTGTCAACACTATTGACAAACAATTTCGCCTGTGCATCCACTACTCCCGCAGCATCATAGCCAGGTGTCAGGCTGATCACGATATCCTGCTTCGCAACAGCGATAGGCGCTGTATTGTCATACACCGTTACGGTGAAATCTACTACACGCTCGTTGTCACAGCAGTCTCTCAATACCCAGCTCAATGTATTCGCTCCGCACTTCAAGCCGCTGGCTCTCCATCTCGCTCCTATTTTGTAGATCACTACATTAGGGTCTTTTGTTTCCAGTCTGACTGTAGGGTGAAGGTCACAATCGTCGTGCAGTTCCCATAGATCTGGGATATATGCATCTGCTGTACAGTCCCATGGTCTTGTGGTCACTACCGTGTCTTTTGCGATAGCAGTTGGAGCTACCTGATCGATCACCTTGATCACCTGGATATGCGTCACAAACACTGCATTACACCAGTCAAGGATCTGCCATGTTCTGAATACTTTCCTGTTGCCATGACAGTCAACACCACACGCAGATATTTCATTGTCTGTGTACGTAGTATAGTAATTACACAGGCTCGGTAAGCCTAAAGTAATACATTTGTAAATAGGCGTAGCTTGATTTGGTGCATAGCCAGCTACCTGTATAACCGGAAGATGTGCACCTGCTGTAGCCGCTTGATATACTCCATTGTCATCCAAAGGACATATCGGAACAGTACTGGCACCACAGTTGAGTATAATGTCAACCGGCAAAATAAGCCGGTTTGGAGTCAATGTCCAGTTCGGCTGTTTTACAATAATGGTTTGTTGACACGTTGCGGTATTGCCACCACAGTCTGTTACCAACCATGTTCTGGTCACAAGCGTATTACACTTATCAACAGTATTTGTCACCACATCAGTGAACTTCCAGTTGGTCAGTCCACAGTTTTCTGCTACTGTAGGAACTGGTACCCCTAATGAAGGAGATAAACTAAATCCCGGGGTAGCTGCACCTGATGGAAATCCACCACCCGGAGCCGCTCCGTTAAATAATGCTATCTGGCCGAAGAGCGTGCTCTCGTCCCAGCAGTAAACGGTGCTCTGGGCAGGGCAAGTCAGGACTGGAGGTATCTTATCCTCAAAGATCAAATAGCCCCAGCATACATTTCCATTTCCTATCAGTTCATATTTGATCTGTTTCCCAAGGAGCAGCTTCATCCCCGGTTGGGTGATCAGGTTGACTTGAGTTGGGGTAGAGGTTAACTTTAATCCACCAGATGCTGTTAAGGTAGTACCATCCAAAAGATATTTGCCATCTATGATGTAGCGTATCCCCGTCGCACCTAAAGGTAAGAATTCATCTGCTCTGGCATCAAACGAGCAACTGCCACTCACGGATATATTGTGTTGGCCTAAACAGGAAATACTTCCAGCATCCGGAATAATTACCGTGCTGGTAGCAGGCTGTATGCAGCCTGGTAAAGCAGCTGTCACTCCATTGTCAGGGGACACATTGCTCTCATTTTCTGCTTTATAACTTAGGTTTATCGTCTTCGATCCTAAAGTCAGGTTAGACGGATTAAATAAATTTGGAAGGATTACATCAGTACCTGACCAGGTAAACATGCCGTTGGCAGGTGTGGTGGCTGATGTAATAGTCGCAGTAAGTGTTACATTGACTTGTCCAGCTTGATTTGTAAAAGGTCCAATTGCTGTTATATCCACATTAGGGTAGGCGCATTTATTGCCGATGGTCTGGGTAGCACCTTGTCCATTACTTACTGTAATACTATACCCCATATTATCAATATGAATAGCAGAAAGACGGTACGTCGTTCCAGAGATATATGGGATTACATCATTAACCATTATTGGTATGGGAGCCATTGGAGGGGCAGGACTACCTGTCGTGTACAAACCATTTACCGCAGTCACTGTCCATATCTGACCTGCTGGTGCATCAATTTCTATGTCTTCTGTAAACTGCCCGTCAGTCTGCAGTGTTGTCGCATTATTTTTACAGGTACATGGGTCAGAGATGGATGGATCGTTGGTAATGCCACAGTTATATATTGTAATTGTAGCTGTTGCCTTCCCGGATGAACATCCATTTAAGGCTGCTATATCATAACTCACCGTATAATCTCCGGGTGTACTAATTGATGGTTTGATAGTACCTGACATAGCATCTATGCTCAAACCCATAGGTGCCGCAGTAAAAGTTCCTCCTGCGATTCCGGTAAGACTGACCGTCACATCAGGATTGCTTTTACATACAGGAGAACCTGCATAAGAAATTATTGGTGGTATATTATTATCCTGAACAGTGACGGTAGCTGAACATGTACTTGAATTGGAGCTACCATCAGTAACCGTGAGCGTAACACTATTGGGCCCAAGGTTGGCACAGCTAAAGACAGATGGTAATGCACTCAATGAAGCTATGCTACAGTTGTCGGTAGATCCATTGTCAATGGCTGTTCCACTTATGGTAACATCACCTGATGTTGTGATTTGGACAGTGACATCCTTACATCTTGCTACAGGTGCAACATTATCCTGAACGGTAACCACAGTTTCACAATAATCTGAGTTACCATTAGTATCAGTAGCCGTTAATCTCACAATAGAGAAGGGTATATCTGCACATGAAAAGACGTTTTTGGATAAACTTAAGCTTGCTATTCCACAATTGTCATATGAACCGGCATTTATTTGTCCAGAATTAATGGTAACATCTCCTGACATAGGTATTTGAACAGTAATACCCATACAGATAGGGGTTGGTCGAGTTGTATCATCGCCAACCGTCACCTGTACTTCATTTGTAGGGATAGAATTACAATTTGTCCCAATAGTGATCCTCCTGTATTTTGTAGTTTCCATCAGACCGGATGGAGGATCATATGTCGCACTTGTAGCCGAACCTATAGTAGTCCATGTCGTAAATGGAGATGTAGATTTTTCCCAAATATAAACGGTTGGATTATTACCAATCAAATTATTTCCCGAGCTAACTGATGTCAGTAATGCAGGGTCTCCTCCTGTACATATAGATTGGGGGTTGCCGATCGATCCGGGAGTAGGAGTATCTAAAACCTGCACTTGGGAAGTTGTGGCGACACATCCGGTACCATCAACCGATGACACTAAATAGAAAACAGTGGATGTATCTACTTGAAAAATATTATTAACCAATGCCGTTACTACCCCCATAGCATCTATTGAAATTATCGATGGGTTATTGGGAGTCCAGGTTCCACCCTGTGTACCATTTGACGACAATGTAATGTTTGTGCCAAAACAGATTCCAAAACCATGATTAGAGGCAATGTTTGGATTTGCACTGATTGTTCCAGCTGAAAGTGCAGTAATAATAGCGGTTGCTGTATTTGAGCAACTATTCATATCAGTAACGGTAACATAATAAGTATTGACTGACGATACCAACCCATCTATATTATATACCCCCCCCGACATGGTAATTTCATCACCAATTGGGTCACCGGAAGATGGTCCACTCCAGGATACATTATATGGTGTTGTTCCACCAGATACCTGGACTGTAATCCGACCGTTTGCACTTGGAGCGCATGCACCATAAGTTGTAAGGGTTATGTCTGGCGGACTACAGGGAGGATTGATATCCAATTGACGTTTAGTATCAACGATATTCAGCCCGAACATTTCATCTGCTACATTATCTTGACAAAAATTGTCTAACCTGTTTTCAATTTGAACAGAACAAATTTTGGTATCCGGTTTCTTGCATGCTATATCGATCAGATCTGAGTTCAGATTCAACAAGAGAGCACAATAGGAAAAAATAAGGGAAATGGATTGGGTCATGGGTTTAAATATTTGTAATACAAAATCAGAATACATGTAAATTACAGGAATACAATTACTTGTACTCTATAATTCATAGATATCGAAAATGTAGTAAATCCTTATTTAAAACCAAAGTCCAAATTTAACTTTTATCTGATTGTTTAAATAATTTATTACCATTATTTTATAAAAATAAATTATTAGCAAATTAGAAAGAAAAATAATATAAATATAAAAAGCATAGCCCCAACTACTAAGTCAAACTAACTTTCTATCAACCATTGAGTATCAATAGGGAAAATTAATTCTACAGAATTCCAGCATTTATTCATTTTGGGAATTTTACATTCAAAGTCAAAAACACCGAACAAATTTGTAATTATTAGCTGGTTTAAAATTTGGTAAATTTTTACTACTTTTTGCTGAATTCCTAAATAGGTGAAATTATATTACATTCAATAAAAAAAGTGTTGAAATCGGGAAAAGCCAGAATACTTAACTCCTCAACCAGCTTATTTAATCCAAAAAATACAGATCAGGGATAAAGTAGGTCTGATTTTCAAAAATTATTATTCTTTTGTCATCTTGAATTAAAATTTAATAAGTCGTGCCTTGAAAATCCATAATTGGTTTAAAGGAAATATAGAAATATTTTGTAGAGCAATGTTCTGAAAGTACTACCTGGGAAATAACCATCCCCATGTTAAATGAAGAAAAACATTAGAAAACAATGTATTGCAGGCACTCAAGTTAATTAAAAACGAAATACCTGTCAGAATTTCTATCGTAATAGCAGACAGTGGTTCTGCAGATTTGACAGGAAAAATAGCGATGCAGCTTTGCAAAACGCATCTGGAAATCAAATATCTGAAACTGTCAAAAAAAGGTGTTGGGTTGGCTCTTCGGACCTCCTGGCTTCAGTCAGAAGCAGATATTGTCTAATATGTACCTTGATCGTGCGACTGATCTGAGCCATCTCAGAGAAGTATCCTAATTGCTTAAGGTGGATAAATACGAAATCATCAACGGATCGAGGATATTAAAAGGTTCCGTAGTTAAAAACAGAAGCATCCTGAGGGAGAACACCTCCAGAACTTTTAACCAGCTCGTTACATGGATTCTGAATGTCAGATTGACTTACCGCATGTACGGCTTTAAGCTTTTCAAAAAACCTACGGTTATTCAATTGATAAATACCGGAATCAGAACAGAAGGATGGTTTTTTTTTTCCGAATTGCTGGTAAAGGCGATATGGTCAGATATCACAGTGACAGAAATACCTGTTCGCTGGACGGATGCTGGCCATTCTAAAGTAGATATTGCGATGCTCACCGGACAATATCTGAAAGAAATATTCAGGTTAAAAAAGGAAAGGGAGAATTTTAAAAAATTAGAGAAATGATCTCAGCAGACAAAGTGAAATTCGGAGCTGGTATTTACGGTCTTTATTTTGCATTGGAATGTGCCAAAAGGAAAGAAAAGGTATTTGTACTTGAATACAATGACGGAGTATTTTCGAGGGCTTCATTTTTAAATCAATCCAGAATACACAATGGCTACCATTATCCAAGAAGTCTATCCACTGCTCTCAAGTCCGCCTTATATTTTGAACGTTTTGCGAATAGTTACCCATTTTGTATTCAAAAAAAATTCAAAAGTATTTATTCGGTCGCTGCTTTAAATTCGAAAATCAATAAAATTCAATTTGAAAATTTTTGCCAATCTGCCAATATACCCTTTTTACAAGTTGAGAACAGTCACATCTTACTCTCAGATAAATATGAGAGTTATGTGGAAAACTGTAGAATATACATACGATGCTCAGCGCTTGAAACAGTATTTTCTTGATGAACTTATCAAATACCCAAACTGCAGTATTCATTTTAATACAAGGATAAATTCAATTAAATACGAAGACAAAACGTTTGAAATACAGTATAATTCAGAAGAAAAAAATCGCAACGGAATTTGTTCTAAACGCCACCTATGCAAGCACAAATCAGATTTTGGAGACAGCTGGCTTTTCACTTTTTGATGTAATATATTAACTTTGTGAAATTATACTCTGTGAAAGATCAGAAAACCTAAAAAATGTGGGTATAACTATGATGGATGGTCTATTTTGCTCGCTTATTCCATTTGGAAATACCGGTATGCATGGTTTGTCATCTATCCTTCACATTCCTTATAAAACTTCGAACAATTTGTTGCAGGTTTTTGACTGCCAGCAAGACATAGAATGTTCAGGTTTTCAATCGCAAAATTGCAATTCTTGCCGTAATAAGCCAAACTTCAACTGGGCATTGATATATTACCAGATAAAGCAATACCTGAAAATAGATATCTCAATGAAATATTGTAGATCAATGTATTCAGCTAAAGTATTGCTCAACTCCTCAGAAATGGATGATGCTAGGCCAACTTTGGTAAAAAATTTATTCAGAATATCCATATTTTTATTTGGTACTTACGGAAAAAATAAAAATAATTTATGATCTGGATGAATTGCTTGATTAGTCAATTGGAAAATAAAAGAGAGGTAAAGCATACCAGCTCCAAAAATGTAGATATGACCTATATTAAACCTTTTTTATCTGGTATTTGCTATTTTGTCTATCATTCTAATTGCATTAGCGAGCACATCATCCGTATCAGGAGATGAAGGAACGCAAGTAAAAATAGGGAAATAACACCCTAAATTTCTACGAACTTTTGGTGCAGATACTACAGCACTAGCCCCAGACGGAATAGATCAATTGCAGTACTATGGATCTTCATTCGATACATTTTGTCAATTTTTCATCCAGATGTTTGAATTTGATGACTATTACCGATTTCGCCATATACTTAATGGAGTCATCGGGGCGTTTATCATTTTATTTATTGGCTTGTTTGGAAGGCTTTTTAAAAATGACAAAGTCGGCATCACTGCAATGATTGTTGCATTCTCTGTAGCCCTCACCTGTTGGGTCAATCATTCAATAATTCCAAAGATATTCCCTTTGCTTTTGGGTACATTATGTCTTTTATATTTTATGTCAAAATGGTTTTATATCCAGACAAAGTGGATAAAAAGACCATATTATATTTAATTTTATCCATAGCATTTACTAATAGCATAAGGATTGGAGGTATGATATTGTACGGCTATTAGGATTATTTCTCCCTATAGCAGTTTATAACCAATCAAAAAATATTAGATTACCTATCTATAAGAATAATCTAATCAAATTATTAGTTGTTTGTATAGTTAGCTATTTTTTGGGTTTGCTATTATGCCCATATGGCTTGGTAAGCCCCTTAAAAAATCCTTTATTGCTTTGGCTGGTTTTGAAAAAAGTCGGTGTTGGTATAAATCAGCTTTTTGGGAAGTTATACGGATTCCATTAAGCTTACCACCCTATTATCTATCGAAGTATATTTTTATAACAACTCAATTATTATTTTAGCCGGCTTATTTTTGTTTGTAATTCAACAGCTTACCGATTCAGTTTGGAAGAAAAATATTATTCACTATTTATTGGCATTCTCAATTATATTTCCATTAGTGTATATTGTCATCAGAGATTCAAATGTATATGGTGGCTGGCGACAAGTATTATTTCTGTACCCACCTATGGCAGCACTAAGTGCTTTAGGAATATATTCTATCAGAGAGTCCATTGTCAATAAATTACCGGCATTGAAAAACTTTTCTGGATTGTTTTGGTCATCTCACTCATGCACCCTATCCGGCATATCATTAAAAATCATCCTTATGAATATATTTATTTTAATGAAGTTTTTGTGGCGTAAAGAATGCCTACAAATTATGAACTTGACTACTACTACCATTCCACAAAAAAGCAACTATCTGAGGCTTAAAGTATATTTCAAAATACCACCCGGATAATTCAGATACAATAAGGACTGCTTCAAATTTTAGTGAATATTCATACTATCTTAAGGACGAAAAAGAATTAAATACAACTACTCGCGATATTACGACCGGCATTTGACAGATTGGGACTACTACATTTGTGTTAATACCCATATTAATCCTACCAGCTTAAAAACAAATTCTGGCCACCATCAGGCACTATCCATACAATTGAAGTTGATGGAAAGCCCATTTGTGCTATCATCAAAAGACCTTCGCCTGATGCATATAAAGGGAACCTTCTTTTAAACCAAAACAGTATAGGTGAAGCCATACCATATTTTAAGAGTTATTTAAAAAAGGACTCTTCAGATTGTTCGGTGCTGTCGTCCCTTGCTAATTGTTATTTAATTTTTGGAAATGTTGATAGCTGTTCGTATTATGTTAATTTAGCTCTCAAAAGCCATATGACGTACCCGCTAGCTTTAGATATGCTTGGAAGAGTTTATATTATTAAAGGCGATTTTGAAAATGCTGTGAAAGCATATAATACACTTATAAAAAGAAAACCTAATTATTTTCTTGGCCTATTATTTTTTGTCTGAATTATATTTTAATAAAAAATATGAGAATGGCCACTAAAAATGCAAAAATTATGCATGACTTACAACAAGAGTTTAAAACCCATTTACAAATTAGTAGGTAAAATAAAAGAAGCACAGGGATTAAACAAGGAAGCTGAGCAATATTATAATATGGCCAGGTAAACTCACCGTTAAATGAATAAAGCGAGATATAAAAACATAATCTCTCGTTTGCAAAAATCATGCAATATATTAGCTTATATTTTTCAAAGATTGCAGTGGTTCTTAACACACATTGAGATGTATCAAACATCTTAAGAAGAACTCCTGTAAATGTAAAGTCATTCACATTTATTCTTATTTTCAAGGGTTGAAATTTCCAACTCATTTATAAACAAATATTAAGCAGTGATTTTGAGGGTATTAGAAACTAAATCAATTCCAAAAACTTTTCTTTCAACTAGTAAAATCAGTTTTAGAGTATAATGCCCCTATCCCCAAGCAAAATGCTACAATTCACGTATCGTCTTTCGTATATTATATGAATTTGTGTCCTTGAACTGATTAATCTTGTAATACTTTTCTAGATTATGTCGAGTATCATAATATGCCGAAAACTTAATTGCGTTCGATCTAGATTGTACACCACTGTTCTATAAAGATGTTCCTCCCAAAAAAAAAGGCAAGACAAAATTAGATCCACTTTGGTTATTCTCAATTACTCTATCACAATCATCTTCTTAGTAGCTGTAAACTCACCACTCTTAAGTGTATATTACATCACACCACTTGCTCCCACTTGCTTCTGGTGAAAATTTCACTGTTCAAAGCCCTTGTTTGCCTGGATGTCTCTCACCGTTACTACCTTACCGGTAACATCATACGCGCTCAATGTCGCAGCTGCAGCATTCGGCATGTTAAAGAAGGTCGTCGTTTGACCCTTGAACGGAGTTAGGCTCGTTCTGCATCAATGCAATTGCGGTAACCGGTGCTGTTCTCACTTCAGGGCTTACTCTTCCCTCCTCCAAGTCACTTGTGCAAGATTCTGCTTGTGTTACTGCCGAACCGATAGATATCATTTCCTTACTTTCACTGCTCTGTCTGCTTTCTACTATGATGGTGTATTTATTAAGGTTCCTTCTCCTAATGTCATTCATTGCTTCCCACATAACTCATCAGCTTACCTCATCTTTGGAAATTAATCCCACGGTGGCTCTCGTCATCTCCTAATGCTCCCGGTCAGATCCCTACATAGTTCGCCCCTTTCAG
>JADKGI010000002.1 GCA_016722285.1 Saprospiraceae bacterium | reverse complement strand
CAAAGAGATTTGTTTATGTCAAAGATCTGGCAAAAATAGTTCTCCAGGCCTGTGATGGAGTTGGATACGGACCATACCATTTTTCTACAGGAAATGATGTTGCTATAGTTGATTTGTATAATGAGGTATTGAAACAAATGGATATAAAACATCAGCACAAATACAAGGAAATAGAATTGGGAGAAGATGATGTTTTTACCATTAAGTTGGATCCATCAGAAACATTTGAGATATTTGGGATTATGGAGTTTACCCCATTAAATATTATAGTAAAAGATGCTATTAAATATTATAAAGAATATGGGGTCAAAAATGAATATACGCATCTGAAAATTGATCCCTTGACTGATAGCAAAAATTAATTCAATTTTTAAAATTATAGAAAACAGTAACAAATGAAAGTTTTAATAACGGGAGGACTCGGACAAATTGGGTCCCATGTGGCAGAGATGTTGCTTGAACGTGGAGATAGAGTAGTGGTCATTGATAATCTGGCAACAGGAAGAGAGAATCATTTATCGGCCCATCCGAACCTAAGAGTCATCATTGACACCATTGCTGATAGACAGCTTATATTAGATACCTTTGAAGAATTCAGACCTGAAGCTGTGGTACATGCAGCTGTATCTTACAAAGATCCGGACGACTGGTACAATGATACTCTCACAAATTGTGTCGGAGGAACCAATATTGTTGATGCCGCCAAAAGATTTGGTGTGAAAAGGTTTATCTATTTTCAAACAGCTCTTTGCTATGGGTTGAAACCCATGGAACAACCTATAACATTGAATCATCCCAGAAACCCGGGAGGAAGCAGTTATGCTATCTCCAAAACAGCCAATGAGCTGTATATAGAACTTTCGGGCATTGATTATGTCACATTTAGATTGGCAAATGTAGTAGGCCCCAGAAATGTGGCAGGACCACTACCGATATTTTATCAGCGTCTGAAAGATGGCAAAAAGTGTTTTATTACGAAGTCAAGAAGAGATTTTGTTTTTGTTAACGATTTGGCGAAAACAGTGCTGGACGCTTGTGACGGAACGGGTCATGGTGCCTACCATTTTTCATCAGGAAGTGATATAGATATCAGTACACTCTATGATGAAGTTGTAAAAGCAATGGGTATAAATCCTTACCCTCAAGCAGAATTAAGAGATTTGGGTCCTGATGATGTTTTTTCCATATTATTAGATCCGTCAAGGACGTTTGCAGATTTTGGTAAGATAGATTTCACATCAATAGAGACTACTGTTACAGAGGCCATCAGATATTATCAAAAATATGGAACATTGGGTGAATACACCCATCTGAGGATAGAAGAAAAAAAATAATATCACTTCAATACACAATGAACAATAAATGAAATTATTAATAACAGGGGGAGCAGGCTGTCTTGGATCAAATTTAATAGAGAGGTATATCCCTTTAGGGCACGAAATATGTGTGATAGATAATTTTTCGACAGGGAAAAGAGAAGTTGTGCCCGAGACAGATAGATTGACTGTAGTTGAGGGCTCTGTCACAAGTCAGGACCTGGTAGATTCTGTGATGGAAAATTTTAAACCGGAGGTCATAATTCACAGCGCAGCTTCATATAAAAATCCCGATGACTGGGAAGAAGACGCAGCAACCAATGTATTGGGCTCCATTTATGTGACGAAGGCAGCAGAGAAAGCTGGAGTTAAAAAAATTGTTAATTTCCAGACAGCATTATGTTATGGCAGGCCTGAATACATTCCTATCCCTGTTTCACACCCTACCAGACCATTTACCAGTTATGGAATTTCCAAGACCGCAGGAGAAGCATATATGCTGAATAGTAACGTTAATGTTGTATCTCTCAGATTAGCAAATATCTGTGGCCCCAGATCGTCGATAGTGCCTATTCCTACATTTTATACTCGATTAAAACAAGGTAAAAGCTGTTTTTGCAGTGATACTATCAGGGACTTTATTGATATTCAGGATTTTTTTTCTCTTATGGATATTTTATTGCTAGCAGATATTGAAACCGGAGTATATAATGTATCCACTGGTCAGGGTAAGTCGATTCTTGATGTGTTCAATAGAGTAGCTGATTATTTAAATATTTCAGATCGGAATGTACCTATTGTTCCACCGGAACAGATGATGTAGCCAGCGTAGTATTGGATCCGGCCCATACTGAAAAAATATTTAACTGGAAGGCAAAAGTCAGTTTTGAGAATACCATAATCAACCAACTCAAATGGTATGATCAATTTGGCGTTAATGATGTATATAGCCACCTTAAAAGCGGAAATAAATAATATATGTTAGAAAATTCAAAAGTATTAATTGTTGGAGGAGCGGGATTTGTAGGAAGTAATCTGGTGCATAGACTTCTGAATATTTGTGATCCCGAAAAAATATGGATAGTCGATAATTTGCTTTCTGCTGATATCTCAAATGTCCCCATTGATCCGAAGGTTGAATTTATTTTCGGTTCGATTACATCGGAAAAAATATTAAAAAAGTTACCAAAAGATTTGGAATATGTGTTCCATCTTTCATGTTTTCATGGTAATCAATCTTCCATCGCCGATCCGTATTTAGACCATGAGAATAATACACTAACCAGCCTGAAGCTATTTGAGACTTTAAAAGATTTTAAACATCTGAAGAAAGTAGTGTACGCCGCCGCCGGCTGTGCCGTCGCAGAAAAAACATTTGGCGAAGCTGCAGCTACCTCTGAAGATGCGCCTGTATCACTATTTCACGACAGTCCATATTCTATTTCAAAACTGATCGGCGAGATGTATGGAAATTATTACTTTCAGAGATATGATTTACCTTTTGTGAAAGCCAGATTTCAGAATATCTATGGTCCCAGAGAAATTTTAGGTGCCGGTGACTGGCGTGGTACTGCGCACACAGTTTGGCGAAATGTGACTCCAACCTTCATTTGGAAAGCGCTTCATCATGAAGCGCTGCCCCTTGATAACGGGGGAAACGCTAGTCGTGATTTTATATTTGTTGAAGATCTGGTGAGAGGATTGATAGCCTGCGCTGATAATGGGAATCCTGGTGAAGCTTATAATCTTGCATCCGGCGTAGAAACAACTATCCTTGATCTGGCAAAGATGATCAACAAACTTACTCATAATCCGACACCGATTGATCTGAAACCTGCGAGAGATTGGGATAGATCAGGAAAGAGGTTTGGGTCAACAGAGAAATCAAAAGAAAAAATTGGCTTTGAGGCGGAGGTAGATCTCTATGAAGGTCTAAAATTAACGATTGATTGGACTATTAAAAATAAAGATTTAATAGCCTGTAATATGAGAAAATTTCAAATTTTTGTCCCCGAAGTTGGTAAATATTAAACTCGCATTGTTGGGAAGGATTATGGGTAGTAAATGAGAATTAAGCAGATGCCTTTTTTGATTAAGTAGGATGAAAAGAGAAAAACTTAACATACTTATCCTTTATAATAATTGGGAGGCAAAAGTTAGGAATACCATTCTCGAACATTTAAAGTCTTTTGAGAATTATTCGGATCACCATATTTATTATCTGAATGTTGCATATGGTGTCCCTTTTTGGGTGAAATACATTAGTTCAGATTTGGTAATATTTCATTACACAATCATGAGCCTGAAATGGTCAGTTCCGGAGAAAAGTCTTTTTTCGCCATCAATCACCAGATTACAAAAAATAATAGGATATAAGGTGTGTCTTCCGCAAGATGAATATGTGTACAACGATCTCGTATGTAAATTTATTCATGAGCAAGGAATAAAATCTATTTTTACTTGTTTTGACCCTGAAGATTATAGCAAAGCTTATCCTGAAAATTTGACAGGAGTCCGACATATAGAAACCGTTTTTCCCGGCTATCTGGATGAAGAGTCTTTAAACAAATGGAGCAAGGGATTAAAAAAACATGAGAATAGAGAATTTGATTTGGGATATCGTGCCAGACGCAATCCATTTTGGTTAGGATTTGCTGGTGTATTAAAATGGAAAATTACTGATGTTTTCAAAAAAAAAGCGGAAGGATTAAATACCAACTTATCAAATGATGACAAAGATGTGTTATATGGTGAGAATTGGTATAAATTTTTAGGCAATTGCAGATGTGTTTTGGGTGTAGAAAGTGGAAGTAGTCTTTTGGATTTTGATGGGTCAATAAGGAAAAAGGTAGAATTATTTCAGAAAAATTTTCCTGAATCAGACTTTGAGTCTTGTGAACAAGCATGTTTTGAAGGAAAAGATGGAAATATTGAACTGGCAACAATCTCTCCAAGGCATTTTGAATCCATTATTACCAAAACGTGCCAGGTTTTGATAGAAGGAAAGTATTCAGGGTATTGGCTCCTAACATACACTATATACCTGTCAAAAGAGATTTTAGCAATGTAGATTGGGTAATTTCTAAATACAGAATCAGGAATATTGCGAAAGAATGGCTTTGAAGCTTATACTGACATTGTAGTTAATGGCAATTTTACATACAGGGATTTTGTTAATCAGGT
Source organism: Saprospiraceae bacterium (assembly GCA_016722285.1). Classification (GTDB taxonomy): domain Bacteria; phylum Bacteroidota; class Bacteroidia; order Chitinophagales; family Saprospiraceae; genus OLB9. The sequence continues at coordinate 389,855 of JADKGI010000002.1, read as the reverse complement.
TTTAGATTCTGTTGAGAACAAAATAGATAAAAGCATCTCATACAGCTCTTTACCACTTACGTTACTCAAGCTAAAACATGCTTTTCCCTTTATTTTTAGTCCAATTAACTACATCATAATAAAAATAAAAGGAACCATCAAGCTATATTTGATTAGATATAATTTACTTAGGTATTTTGTCAGTTAGTCTATGATATTAATATTATATCATCAAAAACCAAGATCTCAACGAGAAGCGATTTCAAAGCATCTGCTTTCTTTTGCTAAAAATTCAGATTTTAAAATTGAATACTGGAATGTAGCTTTTGGGTTGCCACCCCTGTTAGCAGAATGTAAGTTTAGTTCGATACTATTTCATTTTACTTTTTTCCTGCCTAATATTAATAAAAAATTTGACGATCAATTTAGTAAGTGGAAGATACTAAAGGACATTCATGTTCCTAAAGCTGCATTGGTACAGGATGAATATATTAACACATCGAGTATTTGCAGGTTTTTTAGAGAGTTTGAGGTAGAAACAGTTTTCACGTGTTTACCACCAGAATTATATCAGACAGTTTATCCTTCAGAATATTCAGGATTGAAACACTATTACACAGTTCTGACAGGATATATTGATAATGATTTTGTGAGCGAATATGGAAAAAATCCTGTTGAACACGGCAAAAGAAAATTTGATGTTGTGTACAGGGCAAGGAAAATGCCTTATAATTTAGGAGTTTTTGGTACATACAAATGGAAGCTGACAGAAATATTTGAAAAAAAAAATGAAGAATTTAACTTAAAGCTGGATGTCTCAAACGATCCGAATTCATTTATTTTTGGGTTAGACTGGTATAAATTTATTGGCAATTCGAGGATAATAATTGGTAGTGAAGGCGGATCAAGTCTTCATGACCCGGAAGGCACCATAAGAGCATGTTGTGATAAGTTGATGTTAAGCAACCCGAATTTGAGCTTTGATGAAGTAAAGAGTGCCTGTTTCGGTGATGAGGATGGAAAATTTCCATATTATGCTATTTCCCCACGGCATTTTGAAGCAGCAGTTTTGCGGACATGTCAGGTTTTGATTGAAGGAAATTATAATGGAGTTCTTAAACCTAATGAAAATTATATCCCTATCAGGAAAGATTTTTCAAATTTGGATGACGTATTTTCTAAAATGAAAGATGTGCCTTATTGCGAAGCAATGGCTGAAAGGACTTTTGATTCCATTGTAAAATCCGGCAACTATACTTATGACAAGTTTGTCCGGTTCGTTTTGAGTACGATGAATGAGCAGACTAAAGATAGAAATAAGCCTGAAGTAAATAAGGGTGCTCTCCTTCGGTTGAAATTTCTTAGCCGTCATCCGTATGTATATTCCCCTTTAAATTATCTTAAGTTGGTGGGAGCCGAGATGATAAAAAGAATAATCTGGAAAACAGGATGTGATAAAAAAACCTGGTTTAAAAAAATAGAATTTTTCATACTTGGCAGAAATGCCGTCAGATAATGTTTGCCGATTTCCGATAGTTATTACTTTTGATTTATTTCAACCAAATGGAAGAAAATCATTGGTAATCAAATTAATATTATGATTTCATTTTACATATAAAACCTAAAATCAGAACATGAAGAATATCAATATTAAAAAAATCATCCCCTATGTTGTACCAATTCTGATAATGTACCTGGTCAATGTGGCATACTTTTTTCCTCATTTTGAGGGAAAAGTTTTAAAGGCCGGTGACTTGGTTCAATCTACAGCAATGTCTGAAGAAATTGCAACTTATGCTGCTAAAGATAATAAAGAAATTTTATGGACCAATTCTATGTTTGGCGGAATGCCTGCTTATCAGATTGGAGGATCCAAACCTACAAATTTTTTAACATATTCGGAACCACTTCTTTCCTTATTTGTGAAGCCGTTCAGCCCACCGGCTATGATTCTTACGGGGATGATTTGTTTTTTTATCATGATGCTGGTTTTAGGTATAAATCCATGGGTGAGCCTAATCGGAGCATTGTTTTTTGGGTTAAGCACAAATAACTTCATATTAATAGATGCGGGACACCCTACAAAACTTTATACGATTTGTTTTAGTCCATTGGTAATAGCAGGTGTCATTTCTGCATACAGACAACAATTTTTAATCGGCGCGTCTCTTTTTGGAATAGGTTTTGGGTTGAATGTAGCTTCCAATCACCCGCAAATGACTTATTATTTAGGCATGACCATCGGACTTTTAGTGTTATATTACTTAGGGCTTACTATATTAAAAAGTATGAATGGGGCAACTTCTTAAAGGCATCAGCAGCTATAGCATTAATGGGGTTGTTAGGTTTGTTGTCATCGGCATCTACCTTATGGACGACTTATGAATATAGTCAGGATACGATGCGCGGCAAACCGATCTTAAAAGCTGATGCGGCAAATACGGTATCCAATTCTTCGAGCACAACTGATGGTCTTGATTGGGAGTATGCCATGCAGTGGAGTAATGGCGCAGGAGATTTGTTAACATCATTTATTCCCAAAGCTGTAGGCGGGGGCTCCGGTGAATGGCTTGATGGTAAATCATCTTTGGGAAAAGCAATTGGTCAAAGGCAAGCTTTTCAAGCCCCTATATATTGGGGAGATCTGCCTTTTACAAGCGGGCCCATTTATTTTGGTGCTGTTGCCTTTTTTCTGTTTTTCCTTGGACTCTTTGTTGTTAAAGGTACTTTAAAATGGTGGCTTGCGGGCTCGGTGTTATTAACTTTTATGATATCTATGGGCAAAAACTTAGAGTTATTCAATAGCATTCTCTTTGACTATCTTCCTCTTTTCAATAAATTTAGGACCCCAAATTCTGTTCTTAGTGTAACTGTTGTATTTATTCCGATATTAGGTATGTTGGCTTTAGCTGAAATAGTCAAAGCAAAAGATAAATTAATTTTTAAAAAACCTTTGCTCTACTCACTTGGTATATTTGGAGGTTTCCTGTTGCTTATTTGGCTTTTGGGAAGTTCTATTTTCGATTTTTCATCACCCGGAGATGGTCAGTATGAACAGATTAAAGATGCGCTTCTGACTCAGAGACAAGAGATGCTTTCTTCATCTGTATTGAGAAGTCTTTTTCTCATTTTGTTAATTTCGGGTGCTTTATGGTTTTATATGACGTCAAAGATCAGTCAGACAGTACTTTTAGTTGTCATTGGTTTGATTGGCGTTTTTGATTTAGTTCAGGTGGACCGGGACTATTTAAACAAGCGCAATTTCGTAACTGCAAAATCAATGAAAAACGAATTTGAGCCCAGACCGGTTGATACTCAAATCTTGCAGGATAAAACTCCATATTTCAGAGTTTATGATGCGAGTATAAATACATTTAATGATGCTTCTTCTTCATATTTTCATAAAACTATAGGAGGGTATCACCCGGCCAAATTGCAGAGATACCAGGATATCATTGATCATCATATTTCAAAAAACAATCAGGCTGTCCTAAATATGCTGAATACCAGATATTTTATCTTTAAGGAAGAAGATGGCAACATAGCGGCACAATTAAATCCAGCAGCATTAGGAAATGCCTGGTTTGTCAACGAGATAACTGTAGTGGACAATCCAAATGCAGAGATTGATTCATTAAATGGATTTGATCCAGCAACCAAGGCAATTGTGCATAAAGAGTTTGCCCAATACATATCCGGCTTATCTCTGAATAAAAATGGCAAAATAAACCTGACCAAATATTCTCCGGATAAACTTGAGTACGAATATGAGACAGAGGGACAACAATTAGCCGTTTTTTCTGACATTTGGTATGGTCCCAATAAGGGGTGGCAAGCGTATGTGGATGGAAAACCGGTTGACCATATCAGGGCTGATTATCTGCTAAGAGCACTTAAATTGCCTTCTGGAAAACATACCGTTGTATTTGATTTCAAACCAAATTCTTACTATTTGGGTAATAAAATAAGTGCGATTTCATCTTTGTTATTATTGATACTTTTAGCTTATTCATTTTGGCAGATTGTCAGGAAGTCTGATTTTTTTGTTAAAAATTCAATTGCTTGAAATAGGTAATCACTCTCTTTACATCTGTCAATCTTAAGCTTTACTAAATAATTCTTTTTGAAAAAAATAATAGCCATCATTGGGGCAAGACCTCAGTTTATCAAACATTTTGCTTTTGAATCTGAAGTGAAGGATCTGTTTAATCTATTAACTATACATACAGGACAGCACTATGACGAAAATATGAGTAAAGTGTTTTTTGATGATTTGGGGATGAATAAGCCTGATTATCTCTTACATGCAGGTGGGGGAAATCATGGTGAGCAGACAGGTAAGATGATGGTGGAAATAGAGAAAATAGTCATAAAAGAAAAGCCTGACATGGTGGTTGTTTATGGGGATACCAACTCAACACTTGCCGGAGCTTTGGTAGCATCAAAACTCCATATTCCTTTGGCACATATAGAAGCCGGCCTGCGGTCGTTCAATAAGGAAATGCCTGAAGAAATAAACAGAATACTAACTGATCATGTTTCAGACCTTCTTTTTGTACCCAGTCATATTTCAGTTGAGAATCTTAAGAAAGAAGGAATCAGCACTAATGTAAGTATTGTAGGGGATATAATGAAAGACCTGGTACAGAAGTCTGTAAAAAATTCGTGGATTAGCAGTAAATCAGGTAGTGATAATGGTTACTACTACGTAACGCTGCATCGACCTTATAATACAGATGAAAAAGACAGATTATTTTACGTTCTTAATTGTTTGGAAGCTTTAGACAAAAAGACAATATTTGCTATTCACCCTAGGACACGCAATGCCATAAAAGGATTTGGAATGCCAGAGGATGATTTCAAAAATATTGATTTCATATCTCCTCAGGGATATTTTGATAATTTAGGTTACTTATTTCATTCTGAGGGCCTGATCACGGATAGTGGTGGCATGCAAAAAGAAGCGTATTGGCTTGGAAAAAAATGTGTGACCATTCGTAAAGAGACAGAATGGATTGAGACATTGGACAACCAAAATAATGTACTGATGTTTCACGATCTGAGTGCCCTGGGAGATGCAATTTCAAAACCAACAAAATCTCTGGATACGGAACTTTACGGTAACGGAAATACAGCCAGGCAGATTGTTTCCGCAATTTCTGCATTTTTTAAAATAGAAAGATGATTTTTTTTATTTTAAATGTTGAATGGAGAAATGTTGAATTGTCGGTGATAAGTCGCGAATTACGAATTACGATTTTTGATTGGGACTGTAGAGGTATTTTGTGTTTACGATAAACTATAACCCATCAACCTCATCAACCTATAAACCCAAAAACCCATCAACCCACAAACCTATCAACCCATCAAGACATCAACACATCAAACTTAGGACTAACACTTAACACCCCAAAATATATATATGTCTAAATTTTATCAGGACTTAAAAGATAAAAAGAAAGCCATTTCAGTCACCGGACTCGGTTATGTAGGCCTTCCCTTGGCATTAGAATTTGCCAAACATTTCAAGGTGATAGGTTTTGATATCAATAAAGAGCGGATCGAACTCATGAAGAAGCACATAGATCCATCGAAGGAATTGGAGACATCAGCTTTTGACGGATGTGACATTACTTTTACCTATGATGCTGGTGATTTAAGAGATGCTCATTTTCATATTATAGGCGTTCCCACGGATATTGATGAATACAAAGTGCCGAATCTCAAACCATTAATGGGTGCATCAGCAAGTGTAGGAAAATCTCTAAAGAAGGGGGATATTGTAGTTTACGAAAGTACGGTCTATCCGGGGTGTACAGAAGAAGACTGTGTGCCCATACTTGAAGCCGAAAGTGGATTGAAAGCCGTTTTAGATTTTAAATTTGGCTACAGCCCGGAGCGAATTGTACCAGGTGACAAGGTGCGTACATTGACCAAGATATTAAAGATAGTATCAGGTTGTGATCAGGAGTCATTGGATATTATATCCGAAGTCTATGGATCGATCATAGAAGCAGGCCTTCACAAAGCGGCATCAGTAAAGGTGGCAGAAGCGGCAAAAGTGATCGAAAATACTCAGCGAGACATAAATATATCATTAATGAATGAATTGTCCATCATTTTTGATAAAATGAATATCGATACTCAAGCGGTGATCGAAGCAGCAGGCACCAAGTGGAATTTTCACAAATACCAACCGGGTTTAGTGGGTGGTCATTGTATCAGTGTGGACCCGTTTTATCTAATGCACAAGGCAAAAGAATTGGGTCACGACCCACAGGTAATCGCTGCCGGGCGTAGAGTGAATGACTTCATCCCACACTTTATCGCCAAAAGAGTGGTGCAAACCTTAATTGAGGCAAGCAAAAACCCAGGTGAATGTAAGGTCTTAGTTATGGGCATCACCTTCAAGGAAGATGTGGCCGATATTCGCAATAGCAAAGTAGTAGATATGATCAAAGAACTGATGGCATTTTCTCTTAATGTACATGTAGTTGATCCCTGGGCATCGGCCAATGAGGTCGCGCATGAATATGGCATATCTATGATCGAAAAACCTATTGGAACCTACGATGCCATCATTTTAGCTGTAGGGCATCAGGAATATAAAAACATGGACAAAAGAGAACTGGAAGCATTGTCCAATGGAAGCCTTCTCCTATTTGATATTAAGGGAGCGAAGAAGAGATCTGATTTTGATTTTTATTGGAAGCTTTGATTTTATTTTAAATGTTGAATGAAGAAATATTGAATTGTCGGTGATAAGTCGCGAATTACGAATTACGAATTACGAATTACGATTTTGGATTGGAACTGTAGAGGTATTTTGTGTTTACGATAAACTATAGCCCATCAACCCATCAACCTCATCAACCCATCAACCCATCAACCTCATCAACCTAATCAACCCATCAACCTCATCAACCCATCAACCCACCATCAACCCCATCAACCTCATCAACCTCATCAACATCATAAACATCATAAACCTATAAACCCAATAACCCAACAATAACATGAAAAGAGCCCTAATCACAGGAGTCACAGGACAAGATGGAGCATACTTATCGCATCTACTTTTAACTAAGGGATATGAAGTGCACGGTATTAAAAGAAGGTCATCCTTATTCAATACAGGAAGAATAGATGATATATATGAAGATCCGCACGTAGATAACAGGAAGTTTATATTGCATCACGGGGACCTATCTGACAGTACAAATATCATACGCATCATTCAGGAAGTACAGCCTGACGAGATCTACAATCTGGGCGCCATGAGTCATGTACAGGTGAGTTTTGAAGAGCCAGAATACTCCGCTGATGTCGATGGCATAGGTGCATTAAGACTGCTCGAAGCAATCCGCATTCTAAATCTGGAGAAAAAAACAAAATTATATCAGGCTTCCACTTCAGAACTTTATGGCTTGGTGCAACAAGTGCCACAATCAGAAAAAACGCCTTTTTACCCCAGGTCGCCATATGCAGTAGCCAAGATGTATGCATACTGGATTACAGTCAATTACAGGGAAGCATATGGCATGTTTGCATGCAATGGAATCCTGTTCAATCACGAATCTCCTATAAGGGGAGAGACCTTTGTGACTCGCAAGATTACCCGTGGCGTTGCAAAAATAGCTTTAGGATTGCAAGATAAAATCTGGATGGGTAATATCAATTCCAAGAGAGATTGGGGCCATGCCAAAGATTATGTGGAGGGCATGTATCTGATATTGCAGCAAGACGAACCGGAAGATTTCGTATTGGCTACCGGGGTGACTACCGAGATCAGGGAGTTTATCCGCATGGCATTTGCAGAAGCTGGCATCGAGATAGAATTCAAAGGCGATGGCATCGACGAAAAAGGATATGTAAAATCCTGTTCATCAGCATATCCTATCGAAATTGGCAAAGAAATATTGGCTATAGATCCGAAATATTTCAGACCGACAGAAGTTGACTTGCTGATCGGCGATCCTACCAAAGCTATGACCAAACTCGGATGGAAACCTAAATATGATGTCAAAATGTTATGTAAAGAAATGGTTTTAGCTGATATCGAGCTTTTCAAAAGAGATCAGGTATTAAGAGAAAACGGGTTTATTGTGAGAAATGAATTTGAATAGTGCTAACACGAATTTGCTCAAATTTCTCTAATTGATTTACGATTAAAATTAACCCAATTCAGATGAGGAATCATGATTTGATTTATAAAGAGGAGTGTTATAAAGTGATTGGACTTTGTATGGAAATTCATAGAATTTTGGGTAAGGGATTAAATGAAATTGTTTATAAAGATGCGATGGAGTATGAATTTAGGGAAAATAAAATTCATTTTTCGAGAGAAAAAGAATTTAAAGTATCATATAAAAATGTGGTATTGAATCACCATTTTTACGCTGACTTCGTCATTTATGACAATTTAATTCTTGAAGTAAAAGCATGTGAAAATATACATGATGATTTTGTGAAACAAACATTAAATTATATTTCAATTGCTAAAAGTAATTTGGGCCTTATTTTGAATTTCGGAGGAGCTTCGTTTGAATACAAAAGAGTGATCAATACATTATCAAACTAAATAATTAGAATAATTTGCGAAAATTAGTGTCCTAAAGCATGAATTCGACAAGTAAAATTTACATTGCAGGCCACAATGGAATGGTAGGATCAGCTATCGTCCGAAAGATGAAAGCCGAAGGATACGATAATCTGTTACTACGTACATCAAAAGAATTGGATCTGAGAAATCAGGCAGAAGTCAACGCTTTTTTTGATGCAGAGAGACCCGAATATGTATTTCTGGCTGCTGCCAAAGTGGGCGGCATTATGGCCAATAATATCTACAGGGCAGATTTTCTGTATGAGAACCTGATGATCGAGGCCAATGTCATCTATGCTGCGTATAAGTATGAAGTAAAAAAGTTGCTCTTCCTGGGCAGTTCCTGCATCTATCCCAAGTTTGCTCTGCAACCTATGAACGAAGATCAACTCCTCACCGGAATACTAGAAGAGACTAACGAACCTTATGCTATTGCGAAGATAGCGGGCATCAAGTTGTGTGAGAGTTACAGAAGACAATACGGTTGTGATTTCATATCAGCTATGCCTACCAACCTGTACGGACCTGGAGATAATTATGATCTGGAGAAATCTCATGTGATACCCGCTCTGATACGCAAGATGCACCTGGGCAAATGCCTCGAAGATGGAAATTGGGAAGCGATAAGAGCAGACCTTAATCTATTACCCATAGAGAGAGTCAATGGCATGAGTAGCGAATTTGACATTATCGCCATACTTAATAAATATGGCGTCACCCATCCACCCAACCCAACACGCCAACCACGCCAACCACCCAACCACCCAAGTTGCCCTCTGGGGAACAGGAGCTCCACTTAGAGAATTCATGCATGTAGATGATCTCGCAAATGCATCTTATTTTCTGATGAATCATTACTCTGAAGAGCAGTTTGTAAATGTAGGAAGTGGAGAGGAAGTGAGTATAAAAGATCTGGCATCTTTGATTAAAGAAATAGTCGGTTTTAAAGGGGAATTATTATTTGGTATATCAAAACCGGATGGTACACCCAGAAAATTGATGGATAGCAGTAAATTGAATCGCTTAGGATATAAGAGCCTGATTTCTCTTAAAGCTGGAATTGAAAGAGTATATAAGGAATATCAGCAAACTAGCAATTAGTAAAATTCGAAATTCGAAATTCGAAATACGAAATACGAAATACGAAATACGAAATACGAAATACGAAATACGAAATGACGGATGACGGATTGCGGATGGCGAATGACGAAATACGATTTACGGATGACAGATGACGGATGACGAATGACGATTTAAATTATATGCTAAATTATGAAAAGCTGGGTTTCAACCTGCTTGCCAAAGAATTTGTTCGGCAGGCAGGTGACTTGCATAGGAATTTACAAAATGTTTTTAAATCACTTCATTAGCTTTAGGAAAGCAAATATTATTTAATGTTGAAGTGATAAGACAATTTTACTTTGTATCGGTCAGGCATCCTTAAAGAGGAAGTGACTATACTTGGGTTAACAAATTAATGAGTCAGGTAGCTGGATAAATAAACGAAATTAAAGCATTTAATGTTAAAAATAGATAATTATTAGAAATGGAAAAGAAAGTAGCTTTACATATTGGTTAGAAAACGATGGTATATATTTAGGTTATTTAAATGCTCATCCTGATCATTGGACTCAAGGAGATAATTTGCAGGATTTGAAGGATCATCTGTTAGATTTATTTCATATGTTTAATGAAGCACAAATTATAGGTATAAAAAAAGTGGAAGACTTACTAATTGCATGAAGCGAAGATACCTTATCAAAATTTTAGATGATAAAGGTTGTGTTTTATTAAGGAATGGTGCTAAACATGTTATATACCATAATCCACAAAAAGGTACTACACAACCTGTACCAAGGCATTTTGAAATCAATGAGCTTTAAGCAAAGAAAATAATTAAAGATTTAACATAAATCATTACTATCATAAAGTTGAATAACAAAATAATTGGATCGGCAAAATCGAGTTGATGGCTGTTACTTACTGATTTTGAGATAATAAAACTTCTTGATTTTGTATCTGGCAGTCATCATAAAGAAAAAAGTGTGTACAGATGTTGAAAGGTTTAATCGTTTATACGTTTAACTGAATCATTTGATGTTGAGATGTTTAATCGTTTATACGTTTATACGTTTAACTGACCAACAAATCAACAAATAAACAAATCAACCACCCATAGTCTAAATTTCAACCACCAACAAGCCAATTCGCCAACAAGCTAACCAGCCATACTCTAAACTTCGGATAGGAACCATATATATTTTATTTTTGTTAGTTACATAATTGATAATTCTTTTAAAATGAAAACAATATCTCTAAGTCAGATCCAAAAGAATTAAATCATTTTATACAGCAAACTATTGATGATAATGATGAAATCACAATTACTACTGACAGCGGTGCCGTTGTATTGATGTCAGAGAAAGAATGGAATTCTATTCATGAAACCTTACTAATATTAAAAGATAAGCCTGCGCTATCCGCACTATTGAATGGTCACAGATCAAGAAAAAATGGTGAAGCACCTAAATCTATTACTCCGGAAAGTGCTTTTTATGACCTACAAGATTAATATCCTTGATTTAGCGGAGGAAGATTTAAATTGGTTTCGTCGCAATGATAAAACAAGTTATATAAAATGTTTTGATCTTGTGTGAGAACTTTCAGCAAATCCAAGAAGTGGCACAGGTAAGCCTGAAAGATTAAAATATTTTCGGGAGGAAGTGTATAGCAGAAGAGTTAGTCATAGTGATAGAATGGTATATACGATTTATGAAAATACTTATGAAATTGATATATCATCATTCAGAGGGCATTATTGATTTGGTTGTGCTTTACCTTCATCTTCACATTAAAGATATTATATCAATGGAGTTAGAATTGAAAAGAATGTCGATTAGTGATGACCATTGTTGAACTACAGATAATAACCCCCTTGGTTTTTTTTTTGAAAAGGAATTGAGGCAGCCGCGCGCCCCGCGCTCTGGAGATAAGTCCATAAAGTTTTTTTTTTTACCAAAACCTCTAATAATTTTAGCCTTTTTTTGGTCTTGCCCCTTCTTTCTTTTTTTTTATTGTCTCATGCCTCGCCCGCTTCTCTCTCCCCCTCCCCCCCTTTTTCTCCTTCTTCCTCCTTTTCTTTCTCTCTCTCCCTTTCCCTCTTCCTTTCCTCTCTTTCTTTTTTATTCCCCTCCTTCCCCCTTCTTTTTCTTCCCCACTCCTTTTTTCCCTTTTTCTTTTTCCCTCTTCCCCAGGATAATCGAAATAGCTTATCAGGATTGATATACAGATCAATGAAGCACGCCAATACCATAACTTGTCACAACACATAACGAAGCCAATTCGCCAACCAGCTAACAACCAGCCCAACACCCTAAGACCAATATCTAATGCGCTAATATGCCAACCATATAACTACCTAATAAGCCAATGAGCCAACAAGCCGACATCCAAACAGCCACAAAGACTCAAAGGCACCAAGGATCACAAAGTGAGCTACCGGATGATGATGCCAAAGACCAATACCCAATAAATAAATAAAGTAATTCTTTTTTCTCTTTTTTAATAAAACCCAACATATTTTTGCATTATGCCCGAGATTAGTCGTTTTTATGGTATCATAGTTTACAAGTATTTTGATGATCACAATCCACCACATGTTCATCTGTTTAAATTTTTCTAAGTTATTGATTTTGTTTGAATTGTGAATTTGTTAAGCTTCAAAAGTTCCTTGATTAACGGATCTATTTTATCATTCAGGTTTGTATGCAGACCGCTTATGGGGATTTCATCTGTTTATTTTTATTTGTTTTTTAATGGTCAGACCTGCCAGCTTCGCAGCAGGCTGGTGGAATCTTTGATAAAAAATCATTGTGGTTTGTACCAGCCTGAACACTTTAGTCGGGCAGGTAAAATAAACCATGATTATTTTTTATGTCGATTTCATGTAGAATATTCAGAATATGATGCCATGATTGAAATTGAATCAGGAGATATTTTAAGGGGATCATTACCTGCCAAACAGTTGAAATATATCCAGGTTTGGAGTGATATTCATAAGGCAGAACTATTAGAAAATTTTATATCAATGCGTAGTGACAGCAAATTATACAAAAAGATAACACCATTATCATGATACCAAAAATATTAAGAATTGAAAAATTAAAGGATTTTAATATCCTATGTTGCTTTAATACGGGACAGAAGTTTGGGATTAACTTATTAGAATACTTCAAAATGAACCCTGACAACACTATTTATAAAAAATTAAAATCAAAAGAGATCTTTGATACTATAGATTGTAATGGCAGAACCGTGTTTTGGCCCAAATTGGCAAGCCAAATAGTCCAAAATGGAGATATTATCGAATCTGATTATGAAATTGATCCTGTAATGTTGTACGATTTTGCTTCAAAAAGTGCATTTCAAATGGTTTGAAAATTATTTCTCCGTTCATCAAAGTCTTCCCTGACTAGGACGTGATTTATCAGCAGGTCTCTGACTCGTCCAAAAGCAACCTCCATACCGCTTGCTTCTTAGTGAGAGCGTCAGACAACTAAATATAAAGATTTATAATTATTATCTGTAAATATCATACAATATTGGAATTAGATTCCGAAATTGTATAAATTTGTGGCATGATTCAAAGGCAAGCAGCAGAAACCCTACGATATCTGGCTGCCCAATTTAGGGTAGTCGCAGTTGTCGGTCCCAGACAATCAGGAAAAACTACATTGGTGAGGTTGATTTTTCCCGATAAATCATATGTAAATTTTGAAAATCCGGACATAAGAAATTTTGCAATAGAAGATCCGAGAGGATTTTGTCAAATTATGCTAATGGCGCTATTTTTTGACGAGGTACAACGAGTGCCTTTGTTGTTTTCATACTTACAACAAATAGTAGATGAACAAAATACAAATGGAATGTTCGTCCTTACCGGATCCAATAACTTTTTATTGCAAGAGAGTATCGGGCAAAGTCTGGCTGGAAGAGTGGGATACTTACAGTTACTTCCATTGTCCATTACTGAGATTGGTTCTTCTGATCTTAGCGTTGAAGATCACTTATATAAAGGAGGCTACCCTGCTTTGTATGACAAAGGCAAAGATGTTAAATTATGGATGGATAACTATATACGGACTTATATAGAACGAGATGTAAGACAATTAAAAAATATAACTGACCTGATCACCTTTGAAAGATTCATAAGATTGTGCGCCGGAAGGACAGGTCAATTATTAAATAAGAGTAGTCTTTCCATAGAATGTGGTATTGATAATAAAACGGTGGAAGCATGGTTGAGTCTACTCGAAGCGAGTTTTGTTATCTTTAGGCTGCAGCCATACCACAATAATTACAATAAGCGTATAGTCAAAATGCCTAAATTATACTTTTATGATACGGGTCTGGCTACCAATTTACTGGGCATCCAGAAAGCTGAGCAATTGATTTTACATCCGTTCAGAGGGGCATTATTTGAAAACATGGTCATAGTTGAACTTTTAAAGCAGCGATGGAATAAAGCAACCCCTGATCACCTTTATTTTTGGAGAGACAATGCAGGTCATGAAATGGACTTGGTCATAGATGATGCAGGTGATGTAAAGCCTTTGGAAATTAAATCAGGTAAAACCATTACCAATGAGTATTTAAAAGGATTGCTATACTGGCATCAACTCACAGGCAGAACAGGAGGTTTGATCATATACGCGGGAGATATGATTCAAAAACGAAGTCAAAATATAGAAATCAGACCCTATTATTCACTTTCGGATGTGTAAATCTTAACCCATCTAACTAACAACCCAAAACGACCAATAGTAATGTAACCGTGCTGCACACCAGCACATCAATCAATTCGTTTTTTATATTGCAAAGAAACATTCGGCCGCAGTAAAAAATAATGGCCATCAAAATTCATTTGGATAAACCAGCTAACAAGCTAACAAGCAAATACGCCAACAAGCCAATACGCCACAAAGACACAAGGTCACGAAGGATCACAAAGTTTGATACAAGACAAAGCCCAAGCCCAATCTCTATAGCTACCGGGAAAAAAACCAAAACACTTAGATTGAATTTCTTTAAAGAAACTTAATTTTGTATTTTAAATTAATAAATAAAATATTTCAAATAGAAACCTTAATAGTACATAGTGACGCGAAATATAAAGGAGTTGAAAGAAATATTGGACAAAATGCAAATCAATTATAATACTTTCAATGATGAAGCTACCCATATAATCTAAGTGAATATCTTAGTGCCCTAAGTGGTAAAGCAAACAATTAACAACTCAGTAACACTTCTGAGTGATCGGAGTGATTATCTAAACATCATAAGCTTTTTTAATTTTTGATACAATAATCCTCAGGTAAGGAACCTTATTTTTCTGCAATCGGTTAATTAAATAAAATAGAATTTATGAATTTAAGGGATTCAATCAGATATAAAATTACCGATTTTATATTGTTGTGTAAAACATATAACGTCAGAAATTTGTATGCATTCGGTTCATCTATAAATGATCGATTTAACGAAGATTCAAGTGATATAGACTTAATCATTGAAATTGATAATGATGACCCCATTGAGAGAGGAGAAAGCTTGATGAATATATGGGATAAATTCGAACAATTTTTTCAAAGGAAAGTTGACTTACTAACGAGCACATCCATTAAAAATCCGGTCTTGAAAAAAAATATTGATGATACGAAAATCCTTATCTATAGTGGACAAGAGCAAAAAGTATTTATCTGATATTCTTATTGCAATTGACTTAATAGAACAACTTACAGTTGATACTGCAGACTTTGATGTTTACCAAAAAGACCTAAAAACCCAAAGCGCCGTTGAAAGAAAATTAGTAATTATTGGAGAAGCTTTGAATAAACTTAAGATATCAGATCAAAATATGAAAATTGAAAATGACAAACAAATAATCGTCTTTCGGAACAGGTTGGTTCATTCTTATGATAGTATTGATAATTCTATCGTTTGGGCCATTCTCAATCGTCACTTGCCAAGATTAAAGGAAGAAATAAAAGCTTTTTCATAGAAAATATGAGAAAATTTAACTACTTGTCACCACACAGTAACACTAAGAACCACACTAAGTCACACTAAGAAAAGTACTCTGTGATCTAAGTGAATATCTTAGTGCCCTTTACAGCAAAGCTTTACTAAAGAGTGGGAAAGAAAGAGGTAGCAAGAATTCTTTAGTCTTATTGTGACAGAATGTTTTTATTTTTTTGGCAATTTTATTCGAATGAATTTCCCTGTAGAAAATGTCACTAAAAATGATACTTAAAATAAAACTAATACTTATCAGAGTATGACTAATATATGCTGTTATAAGTTGTAAAAATTATAATTATGGAAGAAGAAATAATTGGGGCAACTGGTAAACTTGTAGATATGTTTAATGAAAACCTAACACAAGAAGAATGGAATGCGCTATGTATTGTGGATAGATTAGGTGCAAGGTTAAATGTAGGTATCAAATTTGATTGGATTAATAGTATTGATGTGTGTTCTGAAGACTATTCTCAAATTATAGATGAGAGTGTTTTTCTTAATCGGGAACGTAAGTAATTTTTATTGCTTTAAATTAGGTTAATGCCAATACTGATTTCTAAAAAAATAGCACAATTTGCGATTGAGAATCAAAGAGACGCAAAAGGATGGGCGTGACTTCGGCTCCACTTCGACTAACGCTCAGCGCGACGCGTTGTATTGCGCTCAGCCACCGAGGGAATAGTAGTAAACTAAGGTCTGTCTGCTGGAATGCAATGAAGGCAGATTTAATGTTTAAGGTCTGTCTGCTTAAATGCAATGAAGGCAGATTGAAAGTGTAAGGTTTTCCCGCAAACACTTAATGGCCATACAAATTTATGTGCAAGTAATAAAGAACACTAAGTGGACAGTCTCAGATTTATTTATCACGAGTTTAAAGAAATATAGCAAAGAACACCATAAAAACTAAAAATCCTATTTTATTGTTAATGAAATAAAATCAACATTATGAAGTCGTTTAAGTATATCATTACAAAAGAAGGGAAGTTTTATATCTCCAGATGTTTAAATGTTGAAGTATCTAGTTTTGGTAAGACGCTTGATGAGGCTAAATCTAATCTAAAAGAAGCGTTGGATTTGTATTTTGAAGATAATAATGAAAGGTTTGATTTGCAAAACATCACAGAAACTATAATAGGTGAGATGAAGATAAAGGTTTCATGACAAAACTACCTTCATCCGAGAAAGTTATTTCAGTTTTATTAGATTATGGCTTTGTATTTAAAAGTCAAAAAGGTAGCCATCAAAAATACAAAAATAGCGAAAAAACCAGTCATCGTGCCAGCTCCACGAAAGCAAATACCCATAGGTACTCTTAAGTCCATAAGCAAACAATCAGGAATCGCATATTCTGAATTTATAAATCTGTAAAAAACATACTACACAAATTATTTATTGGCCTTGCAATCTCCGATTGCAAGCTTACACGAACGTCTGGCAGTCTCCCAAATTTATTTGGATGTATTTAATGGACTAATGGACTATCAAACTTGTTTGCCTTTTTGCTGATTTTAATAAAAAACATTATTACTTCAAAGAGGATGTTGCTGATATCAGCCATACTAAAGCCATTGATATCTATCATGAACTCAAGACCTATGACCTGAACGTGGATATCTATGACCCTTGGGCCAATCCTGAAGAAGTCAGGCATGAATATGGCATCTCATCGTACAATAAACTACCTGATACAAAATATGATGCTGTCATACTGGCAATGGGCCACAAAACTTTTGAATCACTGACCTTGGAAGCAATCAAAAAGGAAAATTCCGTGGTGTATGATGTCAAGGCAGTATTGCCAAAGGAACTACTGGATGGCTGACTATAATGGGCTTCCAAATTTATTTGGAACTTAGAATATAATGGCGATGTAAACTCTATTTGCAACATGCACCAACCCCTTGCAAATGAAATTTGTAAGACAGTATCAATCGCTCAACAATCCAATAAGCAGCAAACCACCCAACAAGCCAACAAGCCAATAATAAAAATGTTAATTCAAGGTCCTGAATGCCGAATATTTATTTTTTTGTGATATTTTTGTATGGTTATTATTTTCCTGAGAAAGATATCAATAAAATCAGATATAAAAAAAAGAACCCCCACCATTGTATTACCAACAGTGGAGGTTCAACCAAATTTGAAAATTAATGGCTAGATTAATTTTCAGCAGGAGCGGAAGGGCTCATCCTTCCGGAAGGCCTCTTCCGCTCACTTTTACGCACGCCTCCTGCAGCAACATACTCATCAGAGTCTTTACCGTAGTGAAAAGCAATCGCAGTCAGGATGCGCTCCCTCAGATCTCTGATGGTCTTCTCCTTGACCTTGATTTCTGAGAGTTTAGCATCCAGACTTGATACCGTGGTGTTGTAATTAGCTTCCAGAGAGGCCAGAGCATTGATCTCTGTCTCATAGTCGCTGATAGAAAACCCTGTGCCGAAATCAGGCGTTGGGGTGATAGATTTGAGCCTTTCCAGACGGCGTCTGGCGATTTCTAAGGCTTGAGATGACCTAGTGGGTCTCATAGACTAAAAATTTAAAAGTAAAAAAATAGGGTGCAGTCATTTGTTTATCCTCGCTGACTGCCTCACACGAGACGTTGTAAAAATCAATGTTCATTTTTATAATTTTTAGAACATGATAAAAACTGCCTTTGTCCTAAGATGTCTCACGCCGGCAGGATAGGCTGAAGACATATGTTTTTTCCTGCAAACAAATCATTATGATGACCTGTCAGGACAGTATATGAGTTTTGGTTAATTTAGATGGGCAGCGCAGGAGATAAATACGGTAGTAGTTTAAGCCTGATGCTATTATCATTGTATCGGTAAGGCTCTGATAATAATAGCAAATATACATTGAATTATTTGTAAATTGAGCTTGAGGCATTCACATAATTATCCACACAATGTGGATAACTTTGCAATGCATTATAAATCAAATAAATATAATTTAAATATATTGGATTACATGTGGGTAATTTCTAATATGAGTTCGTATATTATTTATTATTAGCATATTATACATATAAAGTATTATTACTATTATTAATAATACAACTATTGTAATCTTAATGGCCATCCAAATTTATTTGGATGAAACAGCTACAAACCAAAGACCAATCCCGATCGCTATCGGGAAAAGCCCAAAGACCAACAAAGACCCAAAGTCGATCTGATGTTTAAATAATCTCATGATGAAATGGAGAAACATCAGAACGTTACAAAGTATTCTCCGCATGTTGCAAAGTAATCTTCGGCATGCAAAGAAAACTCGATGTTACAAAGAAAACTCCGCATATTGTTACAAAGCAATTCTCCGGTTGTGGCAAAGTAATCTCCGCGCCAAGCAAACAATCTCCGTGATACAAAGAGAACTCCTGATGTTGCAAAGAAAACTCCGCGTGTTGCAAAGTGACTGAACGGTGCGCAGCAATCCCGCTGGAGGCGGGATAGAGAGGAAACCGTGCTGCACACCAGCACGGCGTGGGATCATCCAGTCGGAAATGGTAAAGCATGTCTTGCTATAGTACAAAGAAACCTTTAAGCGTTGTAAAAAATAATGGCCATCCAAATTCATTTGGAAGAAACACCTAACAACCCATTCCGATCGCTATCGGGAAAAGACCAAAAACCAACACCTAAAAACCAACTTGTTAAACTTACTTTTGGAATTTGGTGTTTCAATCTAAATAGGCTAAATAATGAATATTATGACAACTGTAATAATTGATACTAAGACTGAAGAAGCAAAAAAAATGGTAGAATTGTTAAAATCTACAAAATATGCTAAGATTATTAACGAAAAGCTACCCAATAAAGAAACGCTGAAAGCTATTGATGATGTAGAAAAAGGGAGATTAAAGTCTTACAACTCCGTCGAAGAGATGATGGCTAAATTAAAAAAAGATTCCAGTGTTTAAAATTAAGACTACCCGAAAATTTGAAAAAGATATTGGTCTCTGTTTTCGCAGAAATTATGATATAAATAGCTTAAATGAAGTATTAACTTTATTAGAAAACCAAGGAACGGTTACAGCATAGTACAAACCCCACAAGTTAAAAGGCAAAATGAAAGGATATTGGGAATGTCATATAAAACCTGACTGGCTTCTTATTTGGAGTTTTACACCCAAATTGAAGGAAATTATTTTAGTGAGATGTGGTACCCATGCTGATTTATTTGGATGAAACTCTTAGCTGGGATTCAAAATTTCTAAAGAGAAATGATTTTTAAATATAACTTCAGCCAAAAACTTGAATTAATATTGATGTTCACACTTCCTTTATGAAAAAACAAGGTTTCTCGATGGTCAAAGTCTTCCCTGATTTTTAAAGAATCAATCCAACGGTCTTCTGACCGGAATGAAATGAATATGTGTTGATTGCAAAGAAACATCCGCGTGTTGCAAGCATAATGGCCATCCAAATTTATTTGGATGAAACAGCTACAACCCAATGACCAAACCCGATCGCTATCGGAAAAACCCCAATCCCGATCACTATCGGGAAAAGACCAACTAGCCAAATAAACTCTAAATCCATATAAAGGTCTAATGTTGAAATAATTAGATAAACAGTTAAACAGATAAACAATCAATACCAAACAAGCCAATATGCAAACGAGCTAATATGCCAACATGCCAACATGCCATGCCAACATGCCAATATGCTAACAAGCCAACCACCTAACACCCAATTGAAGTCTCACAAAATAAGTTGATAAAAATAAGGTCGATAGAAGCCTATAAATTGATTGATAAAAAAGATTGAATAATTTAGTATATAAAAGTTCGATTTCTCCAAAGATGGCATTTAAAAAGTAAATCAATAATATCAACATGCTAACCAATAATCTTGATAATCATTAGAATAATTTTAAGTTAAATGATTCAAACATTAAAATTTATTTATTTACATCCCTTTAATGAAGGACGAAGATTTAAAGCAATTTTAGATTTTCTTATTTGGCAAATCAAAAGTCGAATTTGGAATAAATACTATCTTTATCAGTTTACTGAATCTAGTAAATTGATGGTCAAAAGCGGAATGACAGGAGCTACAGGAAATATATATACAGGACTACATGAATTTGCTGATATGGGGGTTTTTCGCTTCATTTTTTACGAAAAATGATTTATTCGTTGATATTGGTTCTAATGTTGGTTCTTATACCATACTTTGCAGCCAGTAAATTGGTCTGAAAGCGATATGTATAGAACCAATTCCTACTACTTTTGAAATGCTTAAGAAAAACATATAGAATTAAACAATATTAAATCAATATGTGATTGTAAAAATATAGATTAAGTTCTCAAAAAGGTATTTTAAAGTTTACTAAAGGCATTAGATACATTTAATCATGTAGCTACCGATAATGAAGTTGATTTTATAGAAGTCAAAGTTGATACGTTAGATAACGTTGTTGGAAATTTAAACCCTATTTTAATGAAAATTGATGTTGAAGGATTTGAAACGGAGGTATTGAATGGTGGAATAAATGTCTTGAGTAATTCAAGTTTATTGGGTATTATTATTGAATTGAATGGATCAGGTAATAGATCTAACTACGATGAAAATGCTATACATGAGAAATTGGTAAAACTGGTTTTAAACCTTACAATTATGATCCATTACAGAAAACTTTCGATATTGAATACTTATGGAAGTTTAAATACGATTTATCTCCGAAATTTAGAATTTGTAACTAACAGAGTAACAAGTGCTAAAAGGTAAGAATTAAAGAAAAATACATTTAACATTTAAATATTAGTGCTTTGAATAAAATATTAATTACCGGCGGAGCTGGCAATATAGGCAGTAGTCTGGCAAATAGGTTGGTAAAAAATCCAAACAATTATATTGTTATTGTTGATAATTTATCAACTGGCGATAAAAGTAAAACTACCTGATACAACATTTAAAAAATTGGCGATTTATTAAGGCTGACGTAAATAATTTTAAAGATATTAGCTCAGTAATGCTTTCAACCAATTTGACTATGTATTTCATTACGCTGCTGTTGTAGGAGTATTGATGACGTTAGAGAACCCAAAGATGGTTTTCGATGATATTGAAGGAATAAAAATGTATTGGGACCTTCAAAAACACCAGTGTTAAGGGCGTATTTTTTTCATCTTCATCTGAAGTGTATGGTGAGCCTGTTGAAATTCCACAATTTGAAGATACTACTCCACTAAATTCAAAGCTTCCTTACGCCATTGTTAAAAATGTAGGAGAGGCTTTCTTTAAATCATACCACCAGGAATATGGATTAGAATACACCATATTTAGATTTTTTAATACCTATGGGCCGAGGCAAAGTACTGATTTTGTGATCTCCAAATTTTTATCACTAGCTTCTGAAAACAAAGATATTACCATATATGGAGATGGAAGCCAAAGTAGAACATTTTGTTATATCGATGATAACTTAGACACCATCGAAAAATATTGGTGGAAACTCATTGCTTAAACGACGTGATTAACATCGGAAGTGATATAGAATTTACAATTTTGGAACTTGCTAAAGTGATTATCAAACAACTCAAATCTGAATCTAAAATTGTATTTTTACCACCATTGAAAGATGGAGATATGACCAGAAGAAAACCTGATCTTTCAAAAATGAAGTCTATCTTAGGAAGAGAATTGGTGTCATTGGAAGAAGGAATAACTAAGACGTTAGAGAATAAATTTTTTTAGAGAATGAGTGATAAAATAATTTTTATATCTACACATCCTATTCAGTATATTGTGCCTTTGTATCAAGTAATTGAAGAACATGGGCAATTAAATTATGAAGTTGTTTATTGCACTGATGAAACGATAAAATATGAAATTGATAAGCATTTTGGTAGGGAAATTAAATGGGATATTCCTTTATTGGAAGGATATAAACATAAGTTTTTAAAAATAATTCTTGGAAGCCTTCTTTAAATACAGGTTTTGGGGCGTATTAAATTTCGGATAATACCATTTCTATGGAAGCAACCAAAAAGAGTATTATAATTGTTAGTGGATGGTCAAATGCTTCATTTATTTTAGCCATAATATTTGAAAATTATTTGGACATTTTGTTTCCTTAAGAACAGAAGCTCCTATAACCAAAGAAATAAAAAGAAAAGGAATATTAAGTAAACTTAGAAAGGGAATTCTTCTAGCTTCTTAAAACTATAATTGATTATGGGTTTTATATTGGCTCGCAAAACAAAGCTTTTTACGAATTCTATGGACTGAAGGCCGACAAACTATTTTTCACTCCATATAGCGTGGATAACGCGAGGTTTAATTCAAGTTATTTGTCCCTAATTGATCATAAAAAAGAAATTCGAAAAGAGCTAGGTATTCCTGAAAATGATTTTGTCGTATTGTTTACAGGAAATTTTATGATGTAAAACGAGCTTTGGATTTAATTAAAGCATTTGAACTTGCATCAATTGAAAATAAGTCTTTAGTGATGGTGGGTGATGGTATTTTAAAATCCAATATGGAACAGTATATTTTGGATTCAAAAATTGACAGAGTCATTTTACCTGGATTTATCAATCAATCTGAGATTTCTAAATATTACATTGCCAGCGATGTTTTAGTATTATGTTCTGAAAGTGAAACCTGGGGGCTTTCCATCAATGAGGCTATGAATTTTCGATTACCAATTATTTTAAACGAAAACATTGGGTCATTCTGATCTCTTGGATGGAGCCGATGGATACTTTTTAGAAAAGGAAATATGATGATTTATCAAACGCTATAACTAGGGATTGGAAAGATAAAGCTTTAGAAAATCTGCTGGAATGGAATAAATCCCAGCACCATTGTTTATCTCAGATCAATCGGAAAAAAATGTATTTTAATTTATCCTGATGCCATCATAAATATGGGTATTCGAAATAGTTTAAATGTAAAGTGTTTTAATTCCATTTATTCTTATTCCAAAATTGGAATAAAATCTTTTAATCTACTTGGAGCTGAAAATGTATTTTGGTGTCCATTAGCAGGAGACAATGACATACATCAATTAAATCCAAAGAAAAGTGAAGACTTTAAATATGATATTTCATTTATTGGAAATCATAGACCAGAAAGAGAAGAAGTGTTGGTGTATTTAATAAATGAATTTCCCGAGTTGAGAATTAAAATAAATGGATCTTGGAGAATTCAAAATCTAAATTATTATTAAAATATGCTCAAAATGTACATTTATTTGAAAAATTTATGCTGAATTCATCAATGATTCTTTATCAGTTTAAACATTATTGATCATTCTAATTATCCTGCTGCAAACATGCGATTTTTTGAAATTCCTACTTCTGCGGATTTCAGATAAGTTCATCATGCCCTGAAATGGAAGATAGATTTAAAGAAGGAGAGCACTTGATGTATTATTCGAGTTTAGAAGAGCTTTCAAAAGATAAACTACTGCTTGAAAGAAAAGAGAAAGTAGCTGAGATGCGTGAAATGGACACAGACTGATAATGTCTGAACATTTATAAGCATAGATTAGAGGCAATATTGCAAACTATAAGTTTCAAATTTGTCCATTAAAAAACTAATCTCTGGATTTTCTTCAGGTGCTGTTGGCACTGCTACAACACTGATCATCCAATTACTTGGAATTCCAACATTGCTGACATATTGGGGCAAGAGTTATATGGAGAATATGGTTAGTCTTATTTACTCTTCCTGCTTACATAGCAATGTCAGATATTGGATTAGGAACAGTCGTCTGTACAGAGATTAATATGTGCTTAAGTCAAGGCCAAGAGAATCAGGCAAAACAAATTTTTAATCATGCTTTTAATTTTATTGTTCAGTTTGGTTTAATCCCGCTTACTATTTTTATTTTATTGGCTTTTTTGGCCAGAACTGAGAACAGGTTAAATATAAAAATTATAAGTTCTTCAGACTTTATATACGCTTTTATTATCTTATGCATATATTCTTTTTTAGCCATCATAATTACTCTTCCACAGGGCCTATATAGAAGTATCGGCCTATTTGGTCGAGGACAGTATGTTGCTACGTTTTTCAGAATTGTTGAGTTCATGTTTTTTCTAATTTCGATTTTATCTGAATGGAATATTGTGTGGGTTGCACTTTCCTACCTAGCGGCAAGACTGCTATATGCTTTTTTTATCATTTATGACCCTAAAGACAAAGAGCAATATTGTTGATTTTTCTTTAGGTAGGTTTAAATATTCGGTTATAAAAAAAATGATAAAACCATCTCTTTCCCATGATGTCTGTTTATTTGGGTCAAAGTTTTTATCTCAAGGTATTATCGTGGTTATTAGCATCGCTTTAGGGTCAGCAAGTGTAGCCGTTTTTTCTACCATACGAACTTTGTCCAATATGGCCAAGCAGCCATTGATGATCGTAAGTTTGGCGTTTTGGGGAGAATTTACCAAGTTGCTCAAAAATAAAGCCTTAGTGATAAAGCTCTTTAATCTTGCAAATTCATTACAATATTAACATCTATACTTTGCAGTATTTTATATTTTTTTTTTCGGAGGTTGGATTTTGGAAATGGACAAGAGGAAATATTCAGATAGAAGACCCATTTTATACGATATTCTTATTAAGTATCATTTCTAATATTTTCTGGTACACAAGATGGAACTTTTATTATCAATAAATCAGCATTCCAAGGTAGTCTTATTTTATTTAGGGCACAATACTTGCCCTTTTGATAATGTGGATTTTTATTGATTCCTATGGCTTATTAATAGTAGCAATAGGATTAATATTAATGGATATGATTATGATACCAGTGGTAAATAAAATAACGAATAGAATATTTTCTACAATTGAATAAAAGAGTTTGCTAGTCTTTATATAAAAATTAATGTTGATCAATTTTACTTAAAAAACTAAGGTTCAATTGTCTAATTATATCAAATTTATTTATATTGGGTAAGAATTTGAATTTGCTTTTCCTTATTTTTCAAATAATTGTTGCTTTATTTTTCAAATTATGTTTTTTGGAAACTGACATTAATTTATTTTATTTTAGCCTATTTAAGGAAGTCAATCCATTAGTTGCAATAATTTTACCTATAAGTTTTTTCCCTGTCTTTGCAAGTGCATTTTACCTTCGTGAAAAAAGAAATAAGTTATTAGTAATTATACTTTTAATCGAATTTATATGGTATTTTCTTTGGGGAAGAAGAAGTTTATTATATTTTTTTTATAATTGTTTTATCGGTTATTACTTTTCTAATATAATTACTTTTAAGTTTTTATTGAAAAAGTTATTTCGATTTCATTATCAGTGTTAGCCTTAATATTATTTATGAATATATTTAATTATAGGCTTTTGGGTGGAGTTAAAAACTTCAAGAATTAAATTGGGAAAATATCATTTACTTATATGAAAATATAATACAAAGGATTTTGATATTATAAAAAACTAAATCAAGAAAATAGAATTTGGAGACCTTTGACTCCATTAGGTGCTGTGCATACTATGAAAACTTGTCAAATAGAATTTATGTTGAAAAGGGCATGGGCCTTGAAATATATAATAGCTTTCTTAAGTCAACGCCAAGTAATTTTTTCGTTAAAGATAAAATAGAGTTTATACTATGGAGTATTTATTATTTGAATTAAGTAATGGAAAAAACCATCGAGAAAATGATTTGGGGATACTTAATATTTGAATCTTTTAGATTTTGGTATACTAGGAATTCTAATTTATCCAGCAATAATTTTTTTATTTTTATTATTTTTATTTTTAATTCACTGAGTTAAATTAAAATTGATGTTCTTTTTCTATATACTTGCAATGGTTAACTCATTTTTAACTTTAACAGAAGGTGGTATTGGTGTATTATTTTTATTTTTAGATCAATTGTTATTATACCAATTGTATTAATTCTAAATTCATTGAAACCATATGTCATCAAAAGAAAAATTATTTGAAAAATATGTGTCTACGGGCCAGTCTGGTTTTAACCATTATTCTTCTATTAAATGGAGTCCATATTTTGAAAATGTAATTAATAAAAACATTTTAGATAAAAACTCAAATATATTAGATATTGGATGTGGGACAGGTTCTTTTTTATTCCATTTAAAAAAATTAGGTTTTTATAATACATATGGAATAGATATTTCACAAGAACAAATAAATGTTGCACACAATTATGGAATTCAAAATATTTGAGGTCATCACAAATTTGAAGATTTCGTATTAAAAATCAAACTAAATTTGATATAATAATACTCTTTGATATCATTGAACATCTTGATTTGGATTATCTGTTCAAATTTATTGAAATATTGACTAATATTTTAAGCAATACTGGAAAAATTATAGTTCATGTGCCTAATGGAGAAGGTATATTTTGTAATAGAATTCTTTTTGGAGACCTTACTCATGAGAGAGCTTTTACTAGATCTAGTTTAACTGAACTGTTTATGTTTTTTAATTATAATGAAATTTCATTTGTGGATGATAAGCCTCTTGTTTACGGTCTTAAATCGCTGATTAGAAGAATTATATATGATTTATTTACATTTCCATTCGACTCTTCTCTTTGGCAGAAAAATAGGTTCTACAGGTGTTATTTTATCACAAAATTTTTGTGCTGTTATTTCAAAAGGTAAAACATGCCTAAAGCAATAATTACGGGTATTACCGGTCAGGACGGTGCTTATTTGAGTAAGTTACTTCTGTCAAAACTATCGGGTGATTGGCTTGTCCAGACGGTCAACTACCCAAAACCTGGTAGGATTAAATTATTTGGGGATAAAGGACGAAGTAATATTGGAAGCATGTGATTTAATGGATATATCCCAGATTGTAAACATTATCACAAAATACAAACCAGAATGAAATCTACAATCTGGCGGCACAAAGTTCTGTTGGATTATCATTTTCACAGCCCATCGGAACGATTCAGTTTAACATCAGCTCAGTGTTGAACTTACTGGAAGCGATAAGAATAGTCGACGATAAGATTAAATACTATCAGGCGTCGAGTAGTGAAATGTATGGAAAAGTATTGAATTTACCCATCACAGACAAACCCCATTTCACCCGCTCAGCCCCTATGCTATTTCCAAGGCAGCTGCTCATTGGACCACTGTAAACTATAGAGAAGCCTACGGGCTTTTTGCTTGTTGCGGGGTATTATTTAATCATGAATCCTATCTAAGATCAGATAATTTTTTCATTAAAAAGGTGCTCAGAGACAGCATTAAAATCGCTAAAAACCAAAGGGATAAACTTGAAGTCGGAAATATAGATGTCAAACGGGATTTTGGGTTTGCCCCAGATTACGTTGATGCCATATGGAAGGTGTTACAGTTCCAAGAAGCAGACGATTACTTGATATGTTCCGGATCTTCAGTGTATCTCAGAGATGTTATCTATCATATTTTCAATAGGTTAAATATTGACAGGGACAGGCTGTACATCAATCCGGAATTTTATCGACCTACCGATATTGAAGATATCTATGGGAGCTCTGAGAAAGCGAAGTCAAAATTGAATTGGAAATATAATAAATCGTTTTTCGAAGTCCTGGACATTATGTTGGAAGAAGAGTTGCAAAACTTTGCGGATGCATAAAATAAAAGTGGTATTTTTTCATAGAAAACCGGTCACGGGAAGCTTTAGTGTAGAATATATTTTTGATGATGTCCGGTCAAGACTTTCAGCCAGCATCCATGCTATTAAATTTGAATGCCGATGCATTAGTCAAGGTCTATGGAATAGAATAATAAATACGATAGAATCAAGTCAAAATCAAGGTGACATAAATCATGTGACTGGTGATATACATTTCATCACTTTACTGATGAAAAAAAGCAAGACTATTCTGACTATTTTGGACTGCGTCTTTATGAATAAAAAGGTTTGAAACGATGGATTTTAAAAACATTTTGGCTGACACTGCCCATAAAAAGTCACAAGTGATCACCGCCATTTCGGAAGCTACCAAACAAGAAATCATTAAATACACTGATTGTGATCCTGATAAAGTAAAAGTTGTCCCGGTAGCCATTTCAGATAAGTACAGATGTGTACCTAAAGATTTTAATCATTCCAAACCCGTTATTCTGAATATTGGAATGGCCCCCAATAAAAATTTAATCAGACTCATTGAAGCCATTGAAGGTTTGGAGGTGCATTTGTGTATCGTAGGTAAGTTAAATGATGAATACATTGCAAAATTGAAATCATATAATATTGAATATTCCAATGCTTTTGGCATATCAGATGAAGAAATGATCCAAAAATATATCGATTGTGATTTGATGGCCTTTGTATCCACATATGAAGGTTTTGGCATGCCGATCTTGGAAGCCCAGGCCACAGGTCGGGTCGTCATTACTTCTGATGTATCATCCATGCCTGAAGTCGCAGGCTTTGGAGCTCATTTTATAGACCCATTCGAAGTTTCGTCCATTCGTACCGGCATCTTAAAGGTGATAAATGATGCAACGTATAGAGATGAATTGATAGATAAAGGATTTAAAAATATCCAACGATACAATCCGGATCGTATCGCCGGCATGTACGAAGAAATCTATCATGAAGTGTACCGAATAAACAATCACAAAGGGTAGGTTATGTGTGGAATAGCTGGCTTGATTGATATAAAACATCAATATGATAAGGAAGAAGTTGTCACAAAAATGATGAATTCGATGATGCATAGAGGACCGGATGCATCTGGATTTTGGTCAGAAAGAGACGTTGCCTTCGGTCACCGAAGATTGTCTATAATAGACCTTTCGTCCGGTGGAAATCAACCAAAACAAGACCCGACAAACAGAAATACCATTACGTTTAATGGGGAAATATATAATTATAAAAGGCTTCGAAAACAACTAAACCAATATCATTTTATAACAAACTCTGATACCGAAGTCATATTAGCAGCATACGCCACCTGGGGTTTTGATTGCGTAAAACACCTGAAAGGACAATTTGCATTTGCCATTTGGGATGAAAAGAAAAAATTACTCTTTATTGCCCGTGACCACCTTGGAGAAAAACCATTTTATTATCACATATCCGACTGCATTTTTATATTTGCTTCTGAAATTCGGGCATTATTATCTTCAGAACTAATAGAAAGGAAAGTATCTAAAACCGCGGTCGTAGATTATCTGAAATATCAATCTGTCAATGGACCACATACCATCGTGGAAGGGGTACAATGCTTACCTGCTGCAAGTTATGGAGTGTATCAGCAAGGCAACTTAAATATTCATAATTACTGGAACCAGCGGGAACTGGAAGAAATTTCTAAAAAAACATTCTATCCTGAAGTACTCGAAAAAACCAGGTATTTATTTTCTGAATCTGTCAAAGGTCAGATGCAAAGTGATGTGCCCCTGGGCGCATTTTTGTCCGGTGGAATAGACAGTAGTGCCATAGTGGCTATGATGGCAGAACATGCCACCGATGCCGTTCATACATTTAATGTCTCCTTTGAAGATAAGCGATTTGATGAAAGTACATTTGCCAACATCATTGCAAAAAAGTATAATACGAATCATACTCAAATTGACTTAAGCCCGACCGTCCTCCTTGACAAACTGCCGGAAATAATGGGGAGTGCAGACGTGCCCAGTGGAGATGGCCCCAATACCTATATGATCTCTCAAGCCGTCAGAGAAAGGGGCTTGACTGTCGCGCTGTCGGGATTGGGTGGCGATGATTTGTTTGTGGGTTATACAGGCTTTATGCGTTATTATAATTTGCAAAAGTATAGTGCTTTTTGGAAATTACCCTTAAGTATAAGAAAGTCGATATCAAATGTCTTGCACTTATTGAAACAAGACAATGCCACCAATAAAAAAAGAGCACTGATCGAATTGAATCATTTTTCTCTGGAAGAATTCTATGCTCTTACAAGAAAAGTCTTTAGTACAGAAGAAATTCATCTTTTAGCCCCACAATTAGATCAAAAAACAGATTTCTTATTAGAAAAACATGTTATTCCTAGCCAATGAAACAGCACATCTTCCTCTTTTTTCTAAGTATGGAATGGCAGAGTTGAAAGGGTACACCCAAAACGTGTTATTGAAAGACTCGGACAATATGGCCATGGCCAATTCGCTGGAAATCAGGTCTCCGTTTTTTGACCACGAACTGGTCTCCTACGTATTATCGGTAGGTGATCAAATGAAATACCCGCATACTCCAAAAAAATTGTTGGTGGACGCTTTACATCCTATGCTGCCTTCGGAAATTGTAGATCGGAAGAAGATGGGATTTTCATTTCCATGGGATAGTTGGATGAGAAAGGAATTAAAACCATTTGTAGATCATAGTATAGAAAATCTTGCAAAAAGAGATATTTTCGATAGTCGGCATTTGGGGCATTATTATAATTCGTTTGTAAATGGAAACCCAAATATTTTATGGTCCAAAATTTGGCTCTTAGTTACGCTGGAAGTATGGCTAAAAAACAATAAATTTTGAAAATATTGTATCCGATAGGTACGCTTTATCCTTCCCAAAATGGAGGCCCAAGCAATACGGTCTATTGGATGGCTAAGGCCTTGGTATCAAAAGGTTTGGAAGTGACTTGCATCTCTACATCCCTTGGCATTGATGAAAAAGAGATCAGACTTGATGAATGGTTTAATACTGATTACGGAAGAGTGATGTATACAAAAGACAAAATTCATAGTTTTCCATTGAAATGGATGTTTCATTCCTTTAAAGAAATCAAAAAACATGATATCATACATTTAACCTCACTATTTTACTTCCCGTCTATCGTATTGTCAGTGATTTGCGTATTGTTGAAAAAAAAATTGGTTTGGTCAGTTAGAGGTACCTTGGAAGATTCTGCATTAAGAATATCTCCTATTAAAAAAAAGGTCGTGCTTTTTGGTTTTCAATCAGAAACCTAAAATCAAATCTTTCCATAGTACAAGTTCAAAAGAATCAGCTAATGTTAAAACTAATCTAGGTCTTCGGTAAACTATATTGAAATATCCAATTATAGAAGTTCCGAATTAATTGTAAGGAACTATCTGAGAAAAAGAAAGAGCTTTTGTTATAGGTAGATTGCATCCTATAAAAGCAATTGATCAACTATACTTTTGGCATTGGCCAAATCAGAAAAGTTTAATCAAGATGCAAATTCATACATTTAAATACTGCAGGTGTAGGTGATGATTGAATACATTGATTTTCTTAAATCAATTATAGTTAGAAATCAATTATCTTAATAAGGTGAATTTTAGGTCAAATTGAAGGATTAGAAAAACAAAGGCTATTAGCAAAAGTTATTTTTGTATTCTTAGCTTCGCACTCAGAAAATTTTGGCAATGTGGTTTTGAAGCCCTGGTCCAACCAACTCCTGTCATAGCTTCAAAAGGCTGTCCTTGAAAATTTTAGAAGAAGAAAATGCGGGTTTTGGAAATCCAGAAAATGATGCTAGAGAGTCATTGAATTTATTAATTGGTGAAAATTCATGGTTAATTTAGAAAGGACAATATGCCTCCAAATATTATAGAAAAATCATTGAATTGAGAATGGAAGTACAATATTCATATTGTAGTAAATTTAAATTGATCAAGGAGGAAAAACTGCTTTATTTTAAGTAGATGAAACTTTTACAAGATTATTGAAAAATTTCGAGTGTAGGTAGTTTTGAAAGAAAAGTTTTACCTAAGAACGAATTGATAGCCGTACTTTCTTTATATCTCCCGAAGCAGGTCTCAATAGATATTGTGTCTGTCCTTCAACAAATGGATCCTATGCTTTTTTTATTATTAAATTTATGAAAAAGCTGATCCAAATGGGATCTTGGTGCTAGAATAGTAGGTTTATTTAAAGAAATTACTTCAATTAAAGGAAAATTCAGGATATTGAAAGTTATCTTTTTTACCGAGAATTTTGCTATGTAATCTACTTCGAAGGTCTAGCTTATTGAAACCAGATTTGAAAGAAATATATTCCATTGAATTAAAAGGATTTTATCCGTTACATTTAAGTTATAGAAAACTTTAGTCCTGAAGAAAGTTTGCAATTTTATAATAATGAGTCAAGTCTTAGCAGACAGGTTAACGATCCAAGTAATTGATTCTTAAATCATCAACAATACTCCAAATCAATGGGATAGTAATTATTGCACTCCCAATTTGTTAAGATAAAAAATGAAGGAGCTGAATTATGAACCTTTTAATGGTCCACCAGATCTTTTAAATTACATAAGCCTAAATCACTTTAAGAACTTGTCAAATGAAACTTTTTGTTATTTGTTCGTAGATACTTTGACCATAACCTTTAAATACAAACTCTATGATTCTCCAAAGAATTGCCGGAAATGATTGAGTTTGTTTGGTAACCTTGTACTACGTATTATTGATTTTAGCGCTACGCTTAATAAACTTATCTGCACAAAAATAATGACCTTATTTCAGTAATAACTAACTTATCATAAGAAAGCCATGTATCATCAATGTGTGTGTAACAGTATCAGATCAAATTATTATTGTTGATTCGTTCTCCAAAGACAATACGGTTAATATTTCAAAAAATCTTGGGGCAGTAGTTTATCAGAATCCATTTGTAAATCAAGCGAAACAATTTCAATGGGCTTTGGACAATGTTATCATTAAAAATGACTGGATATTGAGAATCGATGCTGATGAATATTTAACATCAGATTTGACTCTTGAAATAAAAATAAATTATCCGGCATTTCAGATTCCATTACCGGTATTTACTTCAAAAGAAGGGGCCCATTTTATGGGACAATGGATCGAAACATGGGGGTTATTACCCAACATATTTACTGCGTTTGTGGAGAAAAGGGGTAGGATCAATAGAGCAGCGATGGATGGACGAACATGTTATACTGAATCATGGGGACACTATTTCAATGGACCATGATTTTATAGATGATAATCTGAATAACATGAATTGGTGGATCGAAAAGCACAATGGTTATTCATTAAGAGAGGCTGTAGAATTTTTAATTTATAAATATAACTTTACTACAGAAATAAAAACGGAATTAAATAATTCGTCGCAAGAAGGTAAAAAACGAAAACTTAAAAATAATTACTACAATAGATTGCCTCTGTTTTTGAGGCCATTTATATATTTTTTCTATAGGTATATCTTAAAATTGGGATTTTTGGATGGGAAACGCGGGTTTATTTGGCACATTTTGCAAGGATTTTGGTATCGGTTTCTAGTAGATACTAAAATATATCAGATAGAGAGAATATCTAAGGAATCAGGATTGTCTATACAGGAAGTTTTGGATAGAGATTTTGGAATTAAAATAAAATAATACTTTTTTAATGTACATTTTAGGACTAAACGCTTACCATGCAGATTCATCTGCTGCCATATTTAAAGATGGAATGATGATCGCTGCAACAGAGGAAGAGAGATTCAGGAGAGTCAAATATTGGGCAGGATTTCCATCCGAAGCAATTCAGTTTTGTTTGAAGGAAGCAGGGATTTCGATAGACCAGGTAGATCATATTGCTATAGGTTGAGATCCCAAAGCTACATTCTGAAAGAAAGTAAAATTTGTAATAGGTTTTGAGCAAAATTATACTTATTTATGGGTATAACCATAAATAATTAAATTAACACCGTCATATTTGTGGTTATAAACTATAATAATGTTAGTAAATAGAGATAATATAACCCGGGATATTTTGCCTTATGTTGACCGGCCGTTTATAAAAGTATTGAATGGTCTGAGACGAAGCGGAAAATCTTCCATACTGGCTTTGCTTAAAGAGTATTTGCTTAAATCAGGAAGGACAAGTGACCAAATCATCAGTATAAATTTTGAAAGTATGCAGTATGCAGATTTAAAAAAATGCGGAAGATTTGTACGAAATGGTGAAGGCAAAGGTACATCCGGCCAGGTCACATATTTATTTTTGGATGAGAGTCCAGGAAGTGGAAGGTTGGGGAAAAAGCCGTCAATTCTTTTACAGTGGATTTTGATATGGATGTCTACATAACGGGTTCCAATTCCAGGCTACTGTCTTCGGAGTTATCGACATATCTGGCGGGAAGGTATATTGAGTTTCATATCCTGCCATTCTCATTTCAGGAGACTATTTCGTTTTATGAAAGTACACACAATGATAGACTTACCATTCTTCAGTATTTTGACCGATACAGGAGAATGGGCGGATTTCCGGTATTGCATACATCGGATTATGAGTACGATACTGCATATAAGATTGTGCTGGATATCTATTCATCTACGATACTGAGGGATACTATTCAGAGGTTTCACATCAGAGATATTGACCTGCTGGAGCGGGTTATTAAGTTTGTACTCGAAAATATTGGCAAAACTTTTTCAGCGCTCAGTATTGTGAAATATTTTAAAAGTCAGTTTCGTAAGATAGATATCAATACAGTGTACAACTATCTTCATGCTTTGGAGAGCGCATACATCATATACAAGGTGCCCCGATATGACTTGAAAGGTAAAGAAATTTTAAAAACACAGGAAAAATACTTTCCTGGCGATATTGCATTTTTATATACGTTGATGGGCTATAAAGATGACCAGATTTCCGGGGCTATGGAATCAATAGTATATTTGGAATTGATAAGGCGGGGCTATAAAGTGTATATCGGAAAAGCAGGTACAAAAGAGATTGATTTTATAGCGGAGAAAATCAATGAGCGGATATATGTACAAGTGTCCTATAAACTGGCAGGTGATGCCACTATAGAAAGAGAATTTTCGCCGCTCAAAGGATAAAAGATAATTATCCCAAATATGTGTGACAATGGAGATGTTTATAAAAATTCGTTTGATGGGATCAAACATATTCATATCTCAGATTTTTTATTGCAGCCATCATTGTGATGTACCAATCAGGCTACTTTAAAAAAGAGGGGGCATCCCATTTTTTCATTCAATTGTTTTAAAATTCCATTTGACTCCCTTCAGGGACGGGGTAAAACAAAAGGAAGTTTTAGGAAAGTGTAGCTTGTTGATACACCCAAAATGGATAGAAATTATAAAAATCAGGATTCAATTTTCCTATAAAAAAAAGATATGTACATTTTAGGACTAAACGCCTATCACGCTGATTCATCTGCAGCCATATTTAGAGATGGAATCATGATCGCTGCAACAGAGGAGGAGCGCTTCAGGAGAGTCAAACATTGGGCAGGATTTCCATCCGAAGCAATTCAGTTTTGTTTGAAGGAAGCAGGGATTTCGATAGACCAGGTAGATCATATTGCTATTGGCCGGGATCCGAGGGCTAAGTTTTGGAAGAAGATAAAATTTGCTTTAAGCAACCCAGCTATAGGAATTCCTACCATTTGGGACCGATTTAATAATTCAAAAAAAGTAGCTTCCATTGAAGATGAATTTGTAGAATTATTTCCAGGTATTCAGGCTGATAAGATCAGAAGCAAGTTGCACTGGGTAGAGCACCATAGATCACACCTCGCTTCAGCATTTTTTGCATCTCCTTTTGAAGAAGCAGCACTGCTTTCTATCGATGGATCCGGTGATTTTAGCACCACCATGCTCGGCGTCGGAAAGGGCAATCAGATAGAAGTAATCGATTCTCTGGACTTCCCCAACTCAATAGGCATATTCTACTCAGCTATGACCCAGTATCTCGGATTTCCACATTACGGGGATGAGTACAAAGTCATGGGCCTTGCTCCGTACGGAGATCCCAAACATATCGACAAACTCAGGAAATTAGTAATACTTAAAGAAGGTGGATTGTTTGAGTTAGACCAAATGTATTTTAACCCTACCAAAAGCGGAGTAGTAAGTTATGGTATGGACAATTTACCTGTGGTTGCTACATTATTTGGAAAGGAAATTGAAAACTTATTTGGACCAGCAAGGAAGTCCAGTGAAGATTTATCCCAGTATCACAAAGACATTGCCGCATCTGTACAAAGATATACTGAGGAAATCATTTTTCATATACTGAAGTATTTACACAAAAAAACAGGCCTATCTAATGTGTGTATCGCTGGTGGGGTCGCTCAAAATTCAGTAGCCAATGGTAAACTAACAGAAAATACGCCGTTTAAAGAAGTGTATATCCCAAGTGCAGGCCATGACGCGGGAATATCTATGGGTGCTGCTTTATATGTACACAATCAGATTTTGAAAAAAGAGCGAATGCCGGCTATTTGGAGCGCTTATACAGGTAGTCAGTATTCAAACGAAGATATTGAGGCATATTTAAAAAGCAAGGGCATAGAGTATCAAAAATATGACGGAGATGATTTGTACAATGTTGTTGCTGACAGATTGGCTGACGGTGGCGTCATTGGATGGTTTCAGGGCAGAGCCGAATTTGGGCCCCAGGGCTCTGGGAGCGAGATCTATTCTGGCAGATCCGAGGCGAGCTGATGCAAAAGAACTACTTAATAGCAAAATTAAAAAAAGAGAGAGCTTCCGCCCCTTGCACCTTCGATTTTGGAAGATTTTATTCATGAATATTTTGAGAAAACCGATAAGGTTCCATTTATGGAAAAAGTTTTTCTGATTAGAAAAGAGAAACATGCTGTCATTCCTGCTGTAACCCATGTAGATGGAACAGGTAGGCTTCAGTCAGTTAGTAAAGAAGTATCGCCCCGATATTACAATTTGATCGAGGCATTCAGACAAAAAACCGGGGTTCCCATCCTGCTCAATACATCTTTTAATGAAAACGAACCCATTGTTAATTCTCCGGAGCATGCCTTGGACTGTTATCTGAGGACAGATATGGATATGTTGGTAATGGAAAATTGTGTGGTGAGGAGAGATTAAAATGAAAGTATCTATCATCACAGCGACATACAATAGTGCTTCCACCATCGGAGATACTTTAAAAAGTGTGGAAGATCAAACGTATTCTGAAATTGAACACATCATAGTAGATGGGCAGTCAAAAGATGATACATTGCAGATCTTGAGAAAATTTCAGCACCTGGCGAAAGTTATCTCTGAGCCTGACAAGGGCATCTACGATGCCATGAATAAAGGTATTTCAATCTCAACCGGAGATATCATCGGGATTTTAAATTCTGATGATTTTTATACAACCAAGGATGTAATTTCATCAGTTATTGAATTATTTGATGGTGATGAGTGCTTGCAATGCGTTTATGCGGATTTAGCCTATGTTTCCCAAAACGACACTTCAAAAATTGTAAGAAAATGGGTGTCAGGACCCTATGACCGATTGTCTTTTGTGAATGGGTGGATGCCACCGCACCCCACTTTTTTTGTAAGAAAAGAAGTATATGATACACATGGACTTTTTAATTTAGATTTAAAAACAGCCGCAGATTATGAACTGATGCTCAGGTTTCTGTACAAACACCATTGTACATGTCAATATTTGCCAAAGACCATCATCAAAATGCGCGCTGGTGGTGCCAGTAACTCAAACTTTTATGCCAGATTATCGGCAAATAAACAAGACAGGTTAGCCTGGGAAGTAAATGGATTGACTCCCCAATGGTTTACATTATATCTGAAGCCGCTCAGGAAATTGACTCAGTATTTTTAACCTAATGCCCTAATGGCCTTGCAAACTTGTTTGCAAGCAAAGTACATATTGCATTCAAAGAATGCAATGCCATTCATACCCATTTGACTTGCAAACATGTTTACAAGCAAAATGAGTATGTTGCAAACAAGTTTGCAACTCCATTAAAAAAATGAAAACTGAATACAGACAACGATTGCCCCATATCCAGCCTGTTGGATCAGCTTTTTTTGTAACTTTTAGCCTTTTCGGAAGTGTACCAAAAAAGAAGGTTGAAGAACTCAAAGAGCGTTATACTTTAAAAATTAATCAAGCAAAATTATTAAAAGACCCTTACTTTAGAAATCTTGAAATATTTACCATTAGGAAACAATATTTGTTTGAATATGATGTATTGCTTGATGCCATAAATGAAGGGCCAAATTATTTGAAAGATGAGAATATTAGGAATATCATCACTAAAGAACTTTTTAAAAATGATGGTCTGTTGTATGATTTGACAGCATATTGTATTATGTCAAATCATGTTCATATCCTGATAGACACCTCCATCCAATTATCTGATATATCAGATGATATTGGATTAGATATGAAATATGTTTCTTTGGATATAATCATGAAGAAAATCAAAGGGCCAACTGCAATGTATTGTAATAAGTATTTGAATAGAAGCGGTCAATTCTGGGATAGAGAAAGTTATGACATATACATCCGAAATGAAAAGATGCTGGACAATGTATGTTCTTACATTCTCCAAAATCCTGTAAAAGCGGGCCTTGTAAGTAAATGGGATGATTTTCCTGGCAATTATCTAATGGTCTTGTAATCTCCGATTGCAAGCTAAAGCGCAAATTGCAATCAAAGGATGAAGCACTCCCTAATGGACTTGCAAACTTGTTTGCAAGCAAAATGAGTATGTTGCAAACGAGTTTGCAACTCCATTAAAAAAGCTTCCTTTTAAATTTAAGTTTAAATTTTGCTTATTTACCATCCTTTTCTATAAATTTATACCTCATTCAATTTAATCAACCATTTTAAAGTTTACTCCATGTATAGAATACTGATATTACTTCTTTTTGTTTTACCATTTGCAACCCTTCACGCACAAAAAAGTAAAAAACAAGCAAATAAACAGGTTACACCTGTCGTCGATACTACAACTTTTAATGCAGATCTCTATAAGGGGCTGAAGTGGCGAAATATAGGTCCATTCCGGGGAGGCAGATCAAATGCGGTTTGCGGCGTGCCCGGAAATGATAAGCTGTATTATGTGGGATATACTGGAGGTGGCCTATTTAAGACAGAAAATGGAGGTATCACATGGGTAAACATCTCTGATGGTCAATTTAAAACAGGATCGGTAGGTGATATTGCCGTTGCAGAATCAGATCCGAATATTATATATGTAGGTATGGGCGAGCACGCCATACGTGGTGTTATGACCACTTATGGCGATGGAGTGTATAAGTCAACAGATGCTGGCAAAACCTGGAAAAATATAGGTCTTGAAAAAACCAGACATATATCTGATGTGGTTATACATCCATCCAATCCTGATATTGTATATGTGGCTGCTCAGGGTCCTGCCTATGGTCCAGGTGAAGACAGGGGAATATACAAGACCACCGACGGAGGCGCTACCTGGAAAAAAGTGCTATATGTGGATGTCAATACAGGGGCATCATCCTTGAGTATGGATCATCACAATCCCAGAATTTTATATGCAGCCACATGGGAGCACAGGAGATTGCCCTGGCAGGTTCAGAGTGGTGGAAAAGGATGCAATATGTGGAAATCTACCGATGCAGGAGAAACATGGAATAAAATCAATGAAGGTCTGCCTAAAGAAATGGGTAAAATAGGCGTTTCTGTTTCAAGGGCTGATCCTGAAAGAGTATTTGCAATAGTCGAAGCGGAAAAATCCGTTGCCGGAGCGTACAGATCAGATGATAGTGGAAAAACCTGGAAACTGATGTCCAGCAATCCCTTGATTACGGCCAGATCATGGTATTATATGGAAGTGTTTGCTGACCCGAATAATGAAGATATTGTGTATATATTGAATGCCCCGGCCACGAGATCTATTGATGGGGGTAAGACCTTTACACCACTCAGGGTGGGCCATGGTGATACACATGATCTTTGGATCAATCCGGATGATAGCAAAAATATGATATTGGGAGATGATGGTGGAGGCGAAATTACTTTCGATAACGGAGTCACCTGGTCCACCCTGAATAATCAGGCTACAGCTCAATTTTACAGAGTGAATGTAGATCGTGGTTTTCCATATAAAGTATATGGTGGCCAACAAGATAATACTTCAGTGATTATCTCCAGCAGAAACAATTTTATGGGATTGACTGATAGAGACTGGAAATTTGGTCCGGGATGCGAAAGTGCTTTTATCGCTTTTGATCCTGACAATCCAAAACTGGTCTATGGTGGCTGTTATCAGGGCGCAATCAGTGTATTAGATACAGAATCGGGGCATTCTAAAGATATCAATCAATATCCTGCCAATGTACTCGCTGTTCAACCCAAGAAAATGAAATACAGGTATAACTGGAATGCACCGATAATCGTCTCTCCCCATGATCCAAAAACCATTTACCATGGTGGACAAGTGCTTTTTAAAACCACAGACGGTGGGATGAACTGGGCTGTGATTAGCCCTGATCTGACCAGAAATGACACACTTAAGCAGGAAGCAGGCGGCGGGCCGATCACCAATGAAGGTGCCGGAGGTGAAAATTATAATACCCTTAGTTACATCATAGAATCTCCGTTGGAAAAAGGAGTCATTTATACAGGTAGTGACTGCGGGTTGGTACACGTCACGAGAGATGGAGGATCAAGTTGGCAAAACATCACACCGGCAGGACTGGAGGAATGCCTGATAAATAGCATCGATGTATCTCCGCACGAAAAAGGGACTGCATACGTAGCAGCCACAAGGTACAAGTTTAATGATTTTTCAAACATGAGTTTTAAAACTTCAGATTACGGTAAAACCTGGACAAAAATCAATAATGGAGTGATGAAGGATGATTTTATTAGGGTAATCAGAGAGGATAAAAAGACAAAAAATTTATTGTATGGCGGAGCTGAAAGAGGATTCTATATTTCTTTTGACGGCGGTATGTTATGGAATAAATTCCAGCTTAATCTACCTGTAGTGCCGGTTACAGATATTGCTTTTGCTGACAATGACCTTGTGGTTTCTACTGCTGGAAGGGCTTTTTGGATATTGGATGATATTAGTCCTGTTCAGCAATCAGTCGGAAAGATGGAAGCATTAAAAATATTTGCACCCAAGCCCACTTATAAATACGAGGGATTCACCCCTTCATGGATGGATGCCCTCCGGGTATAGGTCAAAATCCTCTTGCTGGTGTTATTTTGGATTATTTCTTGCCTGAAGCAGTTGATTCTATCGAAGCCAAACTGGAGATTT
Organism: Saprospiraceae bacterium; assembly: GCA_016722285.1. Taxonomy (GTDB): domain Bacteria; phylum Bacteroidota; class Bacteroidia; order Chitinophagales; family Saprospiraceae; genus OLB9. The sequence goes on along the minus strand of JADKGI010000002.1, from coordinate 348,256 downwards.
TAAATAATGAAGGAAAGGTTATCCGTACTTATTCCAGTAAAAAAGATACTGAATTTAAATCCTTTCCCGGAGGACCACCGGCGCCTAAAGTGATTCCTGCGGCAAAAGGACTCAATCGGTTTGTCTGGGATTTTAAGGGTGAAAACCTGGTTGATATTCCGAATGCATACGTCTATGGCGACTATACAGGTTATAAATTTGCTCCCGGCAACTATAAGGCCCGGATTTCCTACAAAGATGCAACTTCAGAATCGGGTTGTGCAATAGTTCAGGATCCAAACCTGAAAGGGATTTCTCCTTCTGATTGGGCTGCACAACAGTCACTGAATAAAGAATTAGTATCAAGAATCACGGAAGTACATAACTCGGTCAATGACATGCGTAAGATAAAAACGCAGGTCGTTCAATACAACGAAATATACAAGGACAAACCTCAATATAAAGAGCTTGAAGATGCCGGAAAATCTTTGATTAAGAAAATGGATGATTGGGAGTCAAAAATGGTTCAGACAAAACAGTTTAACAACCAGGATGTGATTAATTTTCCAAGTATGTTGAATGCGCAGTATTTTGAATTGAAGGGATTTTTAGACCAACACGATCCCAGAGTTCCCCAATCGGCAAAAGACAGGCTGGCAGATGTGGATAAACAATGGGCAGATTACAAGATGTATATTAAGGAAACCATCGGAAAAGATATCCAAAAATATAATGAACTATACAAGGCAAGCAATGTTCCGGCTCTTATACTGAAGCAGGAAGTAATAAAACCTTAGAAGGGGATATTTATACAAAACCAGGATTACATGAACAGTGAAATATTGTAGTTGGCTTGCATTTAATTTGACCTTTTTTTAATTTGGCTATCCAGATATTAACAACAGAAGATTTTTTACTTCGCTCGCAGAATTGTCTCGTGTTGGATGTTCGTTCACCAGGTGAATTTGAACATGCCCATTTGCCGGGTGCTAAGAGTATTCCGCTTTTTTCAGATGACGAGCGCGCCGTGGTCGGCACGGTGTATAAACAAAATAGCCGCGAAGCAGCCATCAAAACAGGACTCGACTACTTCGGACCAAAAATGAAAGAAATAATCGAAGAAGTAGAAAAATTGCTTAAAACGGGACTTTTTAAAGATAGACAAAGTGTTTTTGTTTATTGTTGGCGGGGAGGAATGAGAAGTGCCGGGGTTGCGTGGTTATTGGATCTGTATGGATTTAAAGTCCACACAATGAAAGGGGGATATAAATCTTTCAGAAATTGGACATTGACGCAATTCGAAAAAAAATATCCATTTAGATTAATCGGTGGATATACAGGATCAGGAAAAACTTTTCTTCTTCATCAATTGATACATAAAGGTTATCGGGTTATTGACCTGGAAGGATTGGCTTCACATAAAGGTTCTGCTTTTGGAAATATAGGGATGCCGGATCAACCATCGCAGGAGATGTTTGAAAACATACTTGCATGGGAATTATTTAAAAAATCGGATACAAATGAATCTATCTGGATGGAAGATGAAAGCCAACGAATTGGAGCTGTAAATATCCCAGGTTCATTGTGGAGGACAATGCTTACATCACCTGTATTTTTTATGGAGATTCCATTTGAAGAAAGATTAAATTTTATTGTTGAGGAGTATGGCAATTTGGACAGGACCAGATTAACAGACGCTGTATTTAGAATAAAAAAGAGGTTGGGTGGATTGGAAATGCAGAATGCTGTAAATTATCTGGCCACAGGAGATATCAAAGATGCTTTTCGAATCCTATTGAAATATTATGATAAGTTTTATCATAAAAGTCTTCATAAAAAACCCAATTGGCCGGACCAGGTAAAACAAATATTATGTGATGAAGTAAATGCTGCTCAGAATTTATTAACTATAATAGAGCAATATAGTCTAAAATCTAATGTCTAACATTCAGATTTAAAAAGTCGGAAAAACACTAATTTAAATCAAATTATAAAGGATTAGAAATTTTCGCATCATAGATTCTTAGCACCTTAGTGGTGAAAAGCACATTACCAAGCTACCAAGTCACGAAGGAAGGAAAAATCACAAAGATATAAATACTTGATGCTTTGATTCAACCTGTCTTAATGGCAAAAAAGCTCTAAAAACGATAAAATAGAAATACAATATTTTGGAAATAAAACTCACTCAATATTCTCACGGTGCCGGCTGCGGATGTAAAATTGCCCCAAATATCCTTGAGGAGATACTTCATAGCAATCTGGCAATGCCAGACAACAAAAATCTTATAGTTGGCAATCATAGTAAAGATGATGCTGCTGTGTATGACCTGGGAACTGGCCAGGCATTGATATCGACTACAGATTTTTTTATGCCAATCGTAGATGATCCCTACAATTTCGGAAGAATTGCGTCTGCAAACGCAATCAGTGATGTATATGCCATGGGTGGAAAACCTATACTGGCAATAGCCATTCTAGGCTGGCCAATTAATAAACTGGCCCCGGAAATCGCAAGGAAGGTGATTGAAGGCAGTCGCAGTATTTGTCTTGAAGCCGGGATACCTCTCGCAGGCGGGCATAGTATAGATGCTCCAGAACCTATATTTGGCCTGGCTGTAAATGGGCTCGTAGATATCAGTCATATCAAACAAAATAATAAAGCTAAACCTGGAGATCTGATTTTGTTGACAAAACCAATTGGCGTCGGAATACTGACCACAGCGGAAAAAAAAGGTCTTCTCAGTTCAGATCAAAAAGAATTGGCAGCACAACAGATGATGCGACTCAATAAGGTAGGAGAAGCCTTTGGCAGAGTAAATGGTATTACGGCTATGACTGATGTGACCGGGTTCGGTCTGTTGGGCCACCTTACAGAAATGTGTGAGGGGAGCCATGTTAGTGCTGAAATTTATTTTGACAAAGTTCCATTGATATCCTCGTCATTAATGAATCTGATTGAGCAAAAAGCCGTTCCGGGAGGGACAGGAAGGAATCTGAATGCCTACGGGCATCACGTCGATGTCGATAAAACATTGGACAAAAATCTAGTCCTGAATATTCTTGCTGATCCACAGACCAGTGGTGGATTGTTGATATCAGTCGAACCAGGGTCATTGTCTGAAGTGAAAAGCATAATGAAAGATCATCAATTAGGGCAGTTCATGTTACCTATAGGGAAATTGAATGAAACCAAAGATGTACTAATAAAAATTGTTTAAATAATCTTAAGACTAAAATACTATAAATGCAAAAGATAAAATCAAGATCTACAATAAAATATTAAAAGATTTGGAATCTAAAGGGATCAGGGTTTCTTCTTTTGATTTGGATCGACCCTGGGGATTTTTTTTAGTTATTGATTCTGAGAGTAGTTTAGATGTTTTTATTGATACATACTATCCTGAATTAAAAGAAGAATTATCTCAAACAAGCCTCCCGCTAAGCCCTAAAATATTATGTGTTGCGCCGAATAAAAGACTTTCCTGGCAGTATCACCATCGCAGGTCTGAATTATGGAAATTGATAAATGGTCAGGCCGGATATATCAAGAGTACCAATGATGAGCAGGCAGAAATAGTAAAAATGAAAAAAAACAAAATACTTATTCTGGCTCAAGGTGAGCGGCATCGATTGGTTGGTCTCGAAAAGTGGGGCATTATAGCAGAAATTTGGAGTCACACCGATCCGGCAAATCCATCAGATGAAAGCGATATTGTAAGGTTGCAGGATGATTTTGGAAGATGAATACAAATAAATAATTTATGATTTTGGAATTACGAATTACGAATACAAATGAGTGGGGTTCCCCTTTAAGGGTACCGTTTACACACATCCCATTGGGCAGACTTCCTTGTTTTATAACGCATTCGTTTTTTTACCCATCCCCCGACCCCTTCCCTTAAAAAGGAATGGGAGAACTTTTGTGCTTTGAATTCTGAAACTACCCTTTTATTTATTCTATGAAAAACTGCCATGATATATCATATCTACCTATGCAAGACCATTTGCGTTACCCCTTCCTTCACGAGGGGAAGGGGCTAGGCCTGCCTGCCATCCGGAGGCAGGCAGGGATGGGTAGAAATGCTAATAATAAACACTTATCTGTGATATTATCTCCAAAGTTCAAGTCGATTAAATGATTTATATTTGTGTGTAAACGGTAGCCTTCAGGGGCCGGAGGCAATCTGAGCAGAAAAACAAATAAATAAATTATCCGTGAAATTTACACCATGCTCAAAGAAGCTTAAGAAAAAAGTCAAATGGACCATCAACCATCAACCAATATGAATAAATACATTGCCATCATGGCCGGAGGAATAGGAAGTCGTTTCTGGCCGTCCAGTACATCAGAAAGGCCAAAACAATTTTTAGATATTCTCGGCATTGGCAAGTCATTGATCAAGATGACCTTTGAACGATGCCTTGGAGTGGTTTCACCGGATCACATATTCATTGTAACTAATGAGAAGTACAAAGATTTAGTGCTGAAGCACCTTCCCGAGCTTCCGGAAAACAATGTCCTTTGCGAACCAAGTATGAATAACACTGCGCCTTGTATTGCCTATACGGCATTGCGAATAAAAGCTTTGGATCCAAACGCAGTTTTTGCTGTCCTGCCTTCTGACCATGTAATATTAAAAGAAGATGCTTATGTTCAAATTCTAAATCAGGCATTCAATTTTGCTTCAGAAAATGAAGTATTAGTCACCTTGGGAATTAAACCAACCAGGCCGGATACCGGCTACGGCTATATTAAATATGTTCCTTCAGAGGATGGATCTGCAAGTAAAGTTGTTTTGTTCAAAGAAAAACCTGACGTTGTCACTGCTCAAAAATACGTCGATTCAGGCGAATATCTTTGGAATGCCGGCATGTTTATATGGAGTGTAAAGTCTATCATTAAATCTTTTGAACGAAATTCAGGGGATATTTTAGCTATTTTATCAAAGGATCTTTCAAAGTACAATACGATTCTCGAGCAGGACTACATCGATAAGGTATATCCTGAAACTGAAAATATTTCAATTGACTATGCCATCCTGGAACGGGCCGACAATGTTTATACGATTCCTGCCGATATTGGGTGGAGTGATTTGGGTACCTGGAGCAGTCTCCATGCTTACATGTCTGATACAGACGATAAAGTTAAGATCGGGAATAATATTCATCTGATAGACAGTAATGATATCATCGTCATGTCCAACAATGATAAGGCAATAGTCATCAAAGGACTGGAAAATTATATCATAGTCGATGAAGAAAATGCACTGTTGATTTATCCGAAAGCTGATGAGCAGGAGATAAAAAGTGTAGTAGCAAACTTAGGAAACTAAAATCACGATATTGTCAATCCTATAATAATTCGTCCATATTCTATCCAACTTTTCAATTAATTTATTGGATTTTAAAGTTTGTGTATTTGTAATTTAAGTTATGAATATCTGCAATTTAGAGTATGAAAATCAGTAGTTTTAGTTATGATTATTTGCATTTTTAGTTATGAATATCTGCATTTTAAAGTATGAAAAACCTCAATTTAAGTGTATGTTTATCTCAAATTATCGAGACAAAATACCTGATAATTAATATATTGTGTATAAATTTGTCCTAATTTTAAAAAGTGTAGGAATAGCGGGAAAGATTGTGCCGCTAATCCCAATAAATCGATACGGATTTGGAACTTAACAGGGCGTTAATACATCATCTCAAAAATACGGCTAAATATTATCCCGTCATAAGTTTGGTGGGACCTCGACAAGCTGGTAAATCCACGATTAAAAATGGTTTTTCCGGCTACAAATACCTAAGCATGGAAGACCCGGATATACTGAATATTGCTAAGTTGGATCCAAGAGGTTTTTTTGAAACCTATAATGATGGAGTCATCATAGATGAAGCACAAAAAATGCCGGAACTATTTTCTTATCTCCAGGGTATTGTTGATAAAGACAGAACTCCGGGGAGGTATGTGCTTTCAGGTTCGCATAACTACCTGATGCATCGACATATTTCGCAGTCTCTGGCTGGGAGGGTTGATCTTTCCACCTTATTTCCATTGGACTTCGAAGAATTGGAACCTGTAAAATCTGACCAAGAACTGGAAGATATGATGCTGCAGGGTTTTTACCCAGGCAAAGTAGTAAATGAGATTCCGAGTAAAATATTTTACAGGAATTATATACGCACATACCTCGAAAGGGATGTTTCTGACTTGATCAATATAGGCAGTCTATCGGTATTCAGAACGTTTCTCAAGTTATTGGCACATCATGTGGGCGGTCAGCTCAATCTGGCTCACTTTAGTAATCAGCTCAATGTAGCAGCAAATACTGTCAAAGCTTGGTTATCAATCTTACAGAGCAGTTATATTATATTTTTGTTGCCGGCTTACCACAAAAATTTTGGCAAGAGGCTCATCAAATCTCCGAAAATATACTTTTATGATATCGGATTGCTATGTCATCTACTCGATATTCATGACAAAGAGGCGTTGAAAGGATCGTCTAAATTTGGTGTGTTATTTGAAAATTTTGTGATAGCCGAAAAGAAAAAGTTCAATGCCCACAGACATCAGGAGATAGAGATGTTTTTCTTCAGAGACAGCAACGGATTGGAAGTAGATTTGCTGGAGACCATCTCCTATGATGAGGTGCGGATGAGTGAATTGAAATCAGGACTTACATTCAAAACTGAGTTTTTGACCAACATGAATAAACTGAAGCTGGCGGATAAAACGTTGAATATGAATATTATATATACCGGGGCAGAAACGCTGAAGCTGACTGATGTCAATATCATACGATGGAGAGATATACATCGCTTTGATCATTCAAAAACAATAGCTTAATATTTAAACGACTGAATGATTAAAAAGAAGACCATAGCACTTGTCGCTAATACATCTTGGAGTATCCATAACTTCAGGCTTGGACTTATACGCCATCTCAAATCACAAGGCTTTAATATTGTGGTCATAGCGCCAAAAGACAGCTTTACTTCAAATTTGATCTCAGAAGGAATAGATTATTATGAAATCGACATGAAAAATTATGGAACCAATCCTTTTTCTGAATTCAGATTGATTTTTCAATTGGTTAGATTATATCAAACTATCAGACCGGATTTGGTATTTCATTACACCATCAAACCGAATATATACGGCAGTTTTGCAGCAGCTTACTGCAAGATTCCCTCCATTATTATTACAACAGGACTAGGACATTTATTTGAATTTAAAAATTTATTTGTCCGATGGATTACACTCTTTTTGTATAGAATTGCGAGTTATCTGAGTAAAGAAACTTGGTTTTTGAATACAAATGATCGCGATGTATTTATTTATAAAAGAATAACCAACAGGAAAAAATCCAGGGTTTTGAAGAGCGAAGGGATAAATATTGATTGGTTCTGTCCAACTACAGATAAGAAATTTGTTGGTGCTAAATCGTTTCTATTTGCAGGAAGGATACTCAGAGATAAAGGTATTATTGAATTTGTCGAAGCAGCTAAAATCATAAAAGCTAAATACTCTAACGTTAGATTCTTCATCTTAGGTTTTATCGATCAGGAAAACCCTAATTCGATACCTTACTCGCAGATTACTACCTGGCAGAACCAAAAAATTATTAAATATCTGGGAGAAACTTCTGACGTCAGGCCCTTTTTGGAAAAATCATCATGTTTGGTTTTTCCCTCCTACTACAGAGAAGGAGTGTCACGTATTTTAATGGAAGCTGCTGCGATGGAGACACCTATCATCACCTCTGACAATGTAGGATGTCGGGAAATAGTAGATGATGGTGTAAATGGCTATATTTGTGAAGGAAGAAATATCGAGTCATTAGTGCTTAGTATGGAAAAATTCCTTCGATTGGATAATGCGGATATGCTTGTAATGGGAAAAATGGGAAGAAAAAAGATGACAAAAGAATATAGTGAAAATCTTATTTTCAAATCTTATGATGCAGCAATAAATAATTTTGTTGAAAAAATGGAATTTGAAGAGAAGCTATCCGAATTCAAGCATTAAGGTTTTGTAGTACTTCTTTTATTCCATCTGTTTTACAGCTTTCCGAACAAATCCTTTATCTGCAAGATAGAAATTCAAGTTTCCTGAAAATCATGAAGTCTAAGTCACTTCTTTACATATCCTATTATTTTCCACCGATAAAATCTATCGCTGTGAAGCGAAATTTTTACTTTGCTACAGGTCTTTCCAGCTATTTTGAAAAAGTGCATGTCCTGACTACTTCAAATAATGGATTGCTGGAGACTGAAACCATGCCGTTAGAAACTGTGGAAGTGACATCATTGACCACCTTTGATTATCGGACGATTGCTGCAAAATTTAGAAAGAGAAAGGACACGCATTTTTCAGAGGATAAAAAATCGGGAAGGCTCACTCGATTTCTGATAAGGCTCAATGAATCATTTCCCTTCAATCTCCTCCTGGGGGAAGGAGGGATGCTATATATTATCAATGGATATCGGAGGGGTAAGAAAATTCTTCAGCCTCAGGAAGAAAAATATATCATTACTTCATACCGGCCATTTGCAAATGTATTCATAGGTTATCTGCTTAAACTCAAATATCCTGCTACTAAATGGACCGTTAGTTTTCATGATTTCCCGATTGATAGGATTAGAAGAAATACGGTTTTCACTTCCCTTCAAAAATGGATTTGGCAAAAAATGCTTAGAAAATCGGATCATGCTATTGTTGTGTCAGATGGATTGGGAAACCACATAAAAACTTTACAATGTGATGCTACAACTATTTTGAATGGCGTATCTACGAGGAAGCCTGATGAATTAAAAAATAAAAAATTTACTATTTCTTACACAGGGTCTCTATACAGAAATCTTAGCCAACCTCAGTTACTGTTTCAAAGCATTCAGAATCTTATAGCTTCTAACAGAATACCATCGGACGACATTGTTATTGTGTATGCGGGGAAGGATTTTGCTTACTGGTCAAAATTGGGAGAAGAATTTGCTCTAGGAGATAATTTAATTGATTGTGGTTTGGTCTCAAATATAGAAGCAAAGAAAATACAGGATCACGCCAATATTAATCTTCTTTTAACATGGGCTAATACGGAACAATCCGGAATTCTTACAGGAAAATTTTATGAGTATCTCGGAAGTTCAAACCCAATACTGGCACTTATAAATGGGGTTATGGATGTTGAATTATCAACCATTTTTGATGAAACTGGATGTGGACTGGTGATATCCAGTGTAGATAGCGGTGCAGCCTCCAAGACACAATCGTTTATTTATTCCAACTACCTCAACTGGAAGAACAATACTCCGACAAAATATTCCCTGCCGTTGGACCATTTGTCCTGGGATGCAAGAGTAGAACAATTGGCTCATCTTATTATTACTTAGAAACATCCAACGAATCCCTACCTAAGCTAACGAAGGATTGGATATACCAATCTTTGAGCATTTTGGCATCTGTTAGCACCGGATCAAAAAAACTGTTGTGAAAATTTAATGAAATCGCAGTATATTTTTGGTTGGCTTGAATAAATTGGTTGATATGCTCGGTCCATTTTAAACTATTCCAGCCGCATTCGTGCATGGCCGCCATGTCCATTACTACCAATGGCAATTCTAAAAACTTGAAAGGCTTTTCTCTTTCAAAATCATAAAGATGATAAGGAAATCCTGTCCCACAACGAAATCCGATCCTATCCCTAAAACCCAGACTTGAGTCTGTTTCAAGGTTTGCTTTCTCCAATATTTTACCTGTAATTCTAATACTGTATCTTAAGAAATGTTGCCTGCTGTGTATAATTTTGTGACCCGAAATTGATTCAAGGATTCTCTTCTCGTTTATTAGGGTTGTATCATTTTCAAAAGAATCATAACTCGGGTGAAGGCCAATTTCATAACCATGTGATTTAGCCAATTGCATTATCTGTTTTACTTTCTTATCCGTAATATTAAAGAATCCTTCAAATTTAGTCGTACCGCCGGATAACCAATATATCACTTTATCCTGAATCGGAGGATGATCTTTAATCAGCAGCCAATCAAAAGTGTCATATGGGTCAGGGCAAATTCCCAATATAAAAAGCATATAATGATAGGTATGCAGCGCTAAGTTTTTCAACTTGTGTTTTTGGTACAAAATAATGTTACCATATCCACGTATGAACTTATAAAAAGATGGATATTTGGACATAACATCTATATCATGAGTGATGGTGTAAGAAGTTTGGATGTTTTTAGGTTGAAGTCCAATTTTGGAATAAAAGTAATGAACCAGAAGATCTACCAAAGGCACATCATGGAGACCGTTTTTCACCAAATATTGCTCAGAAGATTTCATGGTGTTATGCACATCCAGTTGACTTTCCGAACAAGCCCACTCCTCATATCTGCTGATATGAAAGAAGATAGTCTCAAATATATCAAAAGGGATAAAATCAGCCCCATCACGATTGGAAAATCCTTTTAGTGAAAATCCAAGGTAATTGACTCCGAGACACTTTATAGATGGAACATTGATGTCGTCATTTATGAAAAAACGAGACTGTGGAATGACCTGAAAGTCAGATAAGGTATCAGAATATGAAATAGTGATGCCTTCTTTTTTTGGATCATTCAAGCTAAATCTGACATCATCAGGGGCAGAAGGGTGCTTTTCTATAAAATTGAGAACATAAGATAGTCTTGCAAAGAATATATTATTTCGGTTATGGCCCGTATCAACGATTACTTTTGTCATAGTATGATTTGATTCTATAAGCGATATCCCAAAATATATTTTTGGCTTTATAGATACGGTAATACGGTGTCAGGGTACCTCCGAAGCCGGCAAAAAGATCAAATAAGGATTCAAGCATGCTCCCTTCAAAATCAAAAGCTGATGCCCTTTTTGATGATTCTTTTATAGCATGATATATAACAAAAGGAACGGCTCCGCTCTGGCGCAGTGAAATATCCGATCCGATTATCAAACTATAAGTTTTATCAAGATCAAAGAGCAGGTATATAGAAGCATGAATATTGCCCTGAGAATCCACCGCTCCAAGCATCAACCTTTTTCCTTCACTTTTTAGCCATCTATCCAAAGCTAAAAACGTGTCCAGAGATAATGAAAGATGTATGTCCTTGTTGTATAATACATTATAAATTTGTTTATAGATGATGGAAGGATCATCTATTGTAATAATCTTTAATTCCTGATCAGCTTTTTTTATTTTATTTCGAATATTTGTCGAAACATTATCGATAGACCAATGCCTGAGGTCATTTATCACAAAAGAATAACGGGTGGTTTGTTGATATCCTTTCCAATAGAATGGGAGCCAGTTATTGAAATTATAGAAATAAGACTGGCTGTAATAAACTATGTTTTCTGGGAGACAGGAAATCAATTCAGAGATGAATTCTTTTTCATTTTTGATGTACGTTTCTGTTTTTGAAGCATAGTTTGCTACAATATATATCCCGCCATAAGGAGTCAAGGAGGCATAATTATAGCCCTTTGTCCGTATTTCTTTGTGATATAATAGGGTAGAATAGCCGTAATATCCCCGGACTTATCAGTAGTCAATGCTACATCCCACGATCCGCCTTTGGAAGTGATATCCAACCAATCAGGATGAAAAAAAACAGGAAGCGCTGGCTTAGTCCTGAAAAAATCCCTGTATTTTTGTTTGCAATCAGCATTTGAAAGGATTTCTTCTGACTCGGTTTTTAATAGATTATCCATTATAGGATGATTGTATTTACGATTGTAAAGTTAACAAGATTCTTAATTAATAAATCACTTTGTGTCCTCAGATCGAATTTCTATAAGTATAATCGAACTTGATTTCCATGCAGACAATCTTCAGGAACTGGTTGACATGTTTATTATGCAATATGAGAAGAAATTGAAAACAATACATCTGATTCTGAAAAAGGATGTATTTTCAATAGTTGAATCATCATTTGAGCTATATACAAAATTAACTTTTCACATATTTGAAAACTTTTATTCTCATCATAAATGTATTAGGGAAAGTTTAAATATTATTCAATCATCAGATATTGTTTTTATTAATACCATTACCCAAAATGTAAAGTCATTCACTTACATAGATCACCCAAATTTAATATTAAGAATTCACAATGCAAACAGACAATTCGAACCGCTTAGGCATTTAAATACTAGTTTAAATCCTTATAATATATTCAATCTTCTGAAATTTTTAATAAAAGAAGTAATTGGAAATCAATATTTTGCCAGCATTGCTAAAATTAACAAAGGAGTCCGATATTTTGCTTTTCCTGACATAGAAATCATGGAATATGCATTAAAGACATATAAACAGGTTCACACTGGAAATGTAATGTATTTACCTTTAAAAATGTATAAGACCAATTTTGATAATCCAAAGAAAAGTGCTTCTAGCAAAAAAGTATATCTATCTATTGTAGGTCGAATTGATAAAAATACCAGAGATGTAGGATTGCTTTATAAAGTAATTAATGGAATTGGTGAAGAAACTTTACTTCACCCTATTGCCATTAGGTTTATTGGTTGTGGTCATAAAAACGAAATGAAAAAGTTGATGTATAATTTGTCTTTCATAAAAAACAAAATGATATCATGCTCTGTCAATTGGAATAATGTATCGCAATCTGAAATGAGAAAATTTTTAATTGAGTCAGATATAATTGTGAGTCCATTAAAACTTGATTGTGTTGTCAAGGTGATCAAAGAAAGGTATGGAAAAACTAAAGTGACAGGAAATTTTTCTGATATTGCCATATCACCTCAACCAATATTTATATCAGCTCAATATTTTAATGAGTCTGTGGATTTGCAAAACTTGAATTTATTTAATAATGTAGTTGATCTCAAAAATTCATTGTTAACATATATAAATAATCCGGAATTACTTATCAAAAAAAAGGAATTGGCAAAGGATGAAGCTATGAAAAGATATGGAAAGGAAGTCATTGAGAAGCAACTTTCAAAACTTAAAGTTAATGAATAGGTCTCCATTTTTCTCCATCATTATTCCAACTTACAATCGAGGTTATATCATCCGGCAACCTATAGATAGTATCATTTCTCAAACTTTTACAGATTGGGAGTTGATCATTGTGGATGATGGCTCGACTGACCATACGAGAGATGTCGTTGAGTCATATAAAGATGAGAGGATAAAGTATGTATGGCAGCAAAATCAGGAACGAAGTGCCGCCCGAAATCATGGAATAAGCCTTGCAAAGGGAGAGTGGATCTGTTTTCAGGATAGTGACGATGAATACTTACCGGATCATCTGCGGGTTTTGTATGTTGGAATAATTCAATTTCCGGAATACAAGGTTTTTAGAACCGGAATGTTGATTTATGAAAATGGTAAATTGTTGAAAATACCCAAGTTTGATGTGCAAAATGAATATGAACTTTATCCTTTTGATGCGTTTACGACATTTGCTTTTGAGCAAGAGGTTTTTTGCCAGGTTAGATTTAAAAAGGAATTGGTAAATAGTCAGGATTTACACCTTTTATTGAGAGTAAATGCCATTTATGAACTTAAAATAATCAAAAAGCACACCAATATTTATCATTATAATTCAGAAAATGGGGCAGGTTTAGGAAAAAATTATCAGAAAATCATAATTCAAAGATTTTATGCTTTAATGATTTACTTAGCCTCAACTTGCATATAAAAGAGAGTTACTTAAAGAGAAAATTGTGCCTTTCTAATATTTTAATATTGATTGGCCATATTAAATATAACCAATCAAAAATATTCAAAGCTCTTTTTGATAATATAATGTATATTTTAAAATATCCAAAGGAATATATGAAACTTATCATCAGAATCATATATGTAAAATTTTGTGAAAGTTTTCTGAATAAATCCTTTCAATACAGATTCTAATCATTGAAGTCAATTAAAAACGTATGTTAAAATGATATGAAAGTGCTTGGAATTCAGATTGATATAAAATTTCATTTTCATAGCCAAAGCTATGGCATTAAATTTGATGAAATGCTGATTTTCAATGACTTGCATAGGAATTAACAATATGTTTTTAAATCACTTCATTCATTGATTTAGTAATAAATATTAGCTTGAAAATGATTATTGGACTTAAAAGTACTTTATACATTTTCTTATACTTTAAGTCTTTTTCCCCTATTAATGATATTAAGTCAATTTCAAAGTAAGATTTTAATAAATCCATAAAAAGGTTAAAATCTTTTAATGTAAATATAGCCAGTTTCATAAATTTCTTATAAATTATTTTTCGATAATAGATTGATTCTAAAATATTGGCTATTGTGTTTGACTTGTGTACATTTCTTACACAGACCGGATTTCCTACTATAGGTGTAAATAGAGAATAATTTAATATCAACCTTACCAAAAAGTCAGTGTCCTCGCATTGTTTTAAATTTTCATTAAAACCTTGTAGAGATAAAGCCACATTTTTTCTTAATGATAATCCAGTTATTTTTATGGAACTACCGTATAATAAATTTGAAATTGACACCCAGGAGTAATCTTGGCTTCCCCCACAAATTTTATTGTGCTCGAAGCTTCGATTTAAATATTTAAAATCTTCTAAATTATAAGTGTTTATAATAACACTACTTGCGATACTGACAACATCATTCCTGCTTTTGTACAATTGTTCATCTTCATCAAATCTTCCTTCCAAAAAATAATCGTCGGCATCCAAAAATGATATAAATTCATTTACTGCATTGCGTAATCCAATGTTTCTTGCCGGCCCTGCACCTTTGACACCTCCATCATTTATTAAGACCTTTACTCTTGAGTCTTTCGCTTCCCACTCCCTGCATTTAGATAAGCTATCATCTGTTGATGTATCATCTATCAACAATACCTCTCTGTCTGTCTTTGTGACAACGCTGAATTAATACATTTATCCAGAAAAGGAGCTGCATTGTACACGGGTATGATGACAGATACTTTCAAATTTATTTCATCTTTAAATAATTATGGTGATCATTTTTTAAAATATTTAATATGCTATCGTTTTGAATCATCATTTCTTCACCTTTTGAAGCCTTTAAATCAAATAGGTAGGCTTTCTTGTCAGAAGGGTTAAAGAGATATTTATATAAAGGGATACCATTTGAAGATTCAATAATTGAAACTGAAGGCTCGCCATAATTTCTTAGTTCTCCAAGATGAAATGTTTTTCTTGATGTTGGAGATTTTTTTAATAAAGAAATACCAGGTAGTAACATGTTGATGATTTCTGGGTTTTCAAAACATCGATCAGTTATTGTGGGGTACAAGTCTATTTTGGTAGAATAATCATTTCTGTAATTATTTTGCCTATCAATAATAAGAAGTGGAATATTTATTGTTTCTGCTATAGGCCAGAATCCATGTCCATAATGCAAGAAGTTTTTTGTCTGATTCAGTGCTTGGCCGTGATCAGACGTTATAATAAGCATAGAATTCTCCAAAAGGCCTTTATTCTTTAAGTTATAATAAAGGTCTCTGAGAATATTATCAGCTTGAATTACGCCATTGTCATAGTCGTTTATTAGATCGCTTTTACTGTTTTTATTGCCAACACTATACACGATATTTTCTTTAAATGAAATTTCATGAGGTGCCATGACATGGAAATACATAAATTGCTTTTCATTTTTATCATATTTAAATTGTGTTGAATTTAAATAAGCCAATAGTGTCCTATCGCTTGAAGCTGGTATTTTGGGGCTTATATATTTAATATCTTTACTCTCAAAATAGTTATCAATATGCTTCCCATAGTAGTCAGTTAAATTGTAATATGACCTGTGGCTTCCGCTTAGTATAAAAGATAATTTGTAACTATAATAATGAAGTAGGTCATGGATACCCAAATTTGTACTGCTTAACTCTTCAAAATTTACTCCATATAAAGTCGAAATAACTCCACAAAATGTGGATGTACATGATGATGTATGAAATGGAGAATTGTAAAAATTACACAGTTTTTCGCTCAAGCTGTCCAAAAAAGGCGTTGTTTTTCGATGGTAGTCATTAAGTGAAATATGATCATCCCTCAGAGCATCGCAGATAATAATTATAACATTGGGGGCATCTTTTTTTAGAGTAAGGTTTTTAAATTTTCCACTTAATTTTTTTCCACTTACAAAATTATTAAAATTTATTCTTGAGCTCTTAAATATACCTAATAACGGGTCCTGTCCAATGATATCTCGATAAGCCCATTTGTTATGTTTAATATTCTTAAATTCCAATAATGAATAACTTATTAGTACCAATAAGCCAAAAATGAATAAAATGCTATTTGGTGAATTTAAAATTTTGTCTTTTAAGTATCTTTTATGAAAACTGTAGAATGTGATAAAAATACTAAGTATTCCTATTCCTAAAATAGGTAACGAAACTGGGGATTTATTCAATAAATTAAAATCTTGAAATATAGTGTCATAAATTAAATTTAAAGTAGGAATTTCCCGCCAATAGAATTTTCCAATGCTGCTGATTGAAAAACAAATTAATAAAATGAACAAGTAAAAACTTAGGTAACGGTGTATATACAGTTTTTTGGAATAATCTTTATTATTAAGAAATAAATAAAAAGCTGTAAACTCATACTAAAAAATAGAGCGGCAATTCCTTTATTATTTAATTTGAAAATATATTCGAATTGAGATGAATATGTTATATTTAATATCAGGATTGTAAAAATTCCAATAAAATTTGATTTTATAAGATTGTATGTTTTATTTATGAGTTTTTCTGATTTTATTTTCATTCAAAATTTTGATTATTTAGAATCCTATAGTTCAAAAAATAGATTCATCTGACATAAAGTTGATTTATTCTCAAAATTATATAGCATATTCTAAGAAACAATTACACTATTTATAATATTAAACACTGATATATCGCATCTTTTTTTCTTTTTTATTATAATTTTCCTATATAATAAGTAAATGGACCAATTGTATCAATTATATAATTTTGCCAAAAGTAATTTTTGTCATTCATTAATTTAAACAATAATACAAATACTCTTTTAGCCATTCCAAAAAATGATTTAATAACCTGATAGATTCTCATTGTGATAGGGACATAGAGTTCCTTTTTGTCACTTCTCCCAAGTTGATATTTCCTTATCAACATGTTTCTTAAAATTAGTCTATTATCTTTATTTACTAAATGATATATTTTTAAATTGGGATCAAAAGCAATTTTTCCATTGTTTTCATATATTTTTTTTTGCAGCATTACTTCTTCCCCATATCTAATTTTTCCCCCATTCATACCTAATTGTAAATCAAAACATCCAATTTTATTTAATGTTAACTTTTATATAAGACGACACAGCCATGTGGAACATTGAATGGGCATAATTGTAGATCGTCTGAATATTTTGATTTTGTCCCAAAATTTTCTGGAATCCACTTAGGTTTCTCAACATCAAAATAACCATAATACATCCCACCAACGCAGTCAAAATCACCTCTGCTGACTAAATACAAAGCTCTTTCTATTAAATCAGAAAAAGCAATGGTATCATCATCTAAATAGAGAATCCAATCTGATTTTGCTTCTTTGATTCCTCGATTTCTGGCATGACTTAACCCTATATTAGGCTCAGAAAAATATTTTATATTCGAGAATGAATTACTATAGCTTTCCACAACCTTTTTTGTATTTTCACTGGATTTGTTATCTATGACCAATATTTCAATTGTAGTATTAATTTGTGGTACAATTGATTTTAAACATTTATCCAATAGTATATCCCTTTTAAATGTGCATATTACTATTGCTAATATTATATCGTTATTAATTATACACATTGAGATTGAAAGGTTCGATGAATTTTTCTTTTACTAGAAATGAATCATGATTCATTGAATAAATTTTATTTCCCGTTAGTCGAAGTTGTTCTATTATAAAGGGAAATTCATCCTGCATTTTAGTATTTTCGTGCGATACTATAGTGAAGTGTTTACCTTCTTGCTTTGTAATTTCTGATGTCCAGTCGTTAAAATTGAAATCTATAGATGGAAGTTGATCATAAAAAAAATATTTAGGATTATCTAAATCTACACCTACAAATATGATATCTGAATTTTTGAAATTTATAGAAATGTAATTTAATACAGTAGTCAAACTACTACGAAAATGATAGAGTGGTTCATTCATAGAATTTGACCAAGAATTGCTAAAACTGATCCAATTTTGTAACTCTATATATTGAATAATTAAATTATTGGAGATATAATTTAATTTATAAAAATTGAATAGCTCAGCTTTCTCAGAATTTTCAATATATCTAAATAGTTTTTTATTTTTTTTAGGAAATATTTTAAACAAAATATTAAGAATATTTTTAAAATAAGTTTTAATGTTTAATTTATATAATCTAAAAATGTATTTTAATAAATAGATTAATTTCTTAGATATAAGATATCCTTGAAAATTTCTCGATGTTATTAATGTAATATTTGTTAACTTATTAATTTTTAAAGTTTTTAATACTAATTTTAAAAATAAAATAGAAGACAATGAATGACTATCAACAAAATAAATATGAGACGGAATAATTTTTGCCTTTTTATAGAATGCAGTGTACTTGTTTAACGCGATTTTTATTTCGCAGGAATTTAAAAAAGAATTTCATTTTGTGATAAACTATTTATACTTTCACCTGAACCTAAGACTACAACATATTTATTTTTAGATTCTTTATTCAATTTTCAAGCTTTGATTGAAGTTAATAATTAAATCAGCAAATTCTCGTAATACCCCTTGTCCACCTTTTTTTTTCAATATTATTATATTAGGCAGCTCTTTAATGATATTAATTGCATCACTTGGACAAGCAGAAATAGCTACAGCTAATAATAATTTTTGGCAATTGATATCATCTCCTATGTAGCAGATCTGGTCAAGGTTTATATTTTCCTTAATGCAGATTTCTTTTGCAGCTGAAAGTTTTTCATTATATTTAACTCCTTGATATAAATGATCAATATTTAATTTTTTATATCTATTTTCATTTATAATACTTGTTTCCGAAGTTATCATACTTGTTTTAATTCCTGCCCTTTTTAGTAACTCAAATCCCATTCCATCCTTTGTATTAAATTTTTTTGTCATTTCTCCGGATTCTGAGTAATACATCCCTCCATCAGTCAATACTCCATCTATATCACTTAGCAACAATTTAATGGGTTTTGATTTTATTATTTTATTTTTACTCAATTTATATTTCATTAGTTTTTTGGCAATTACCCAATCTTCAATTTCATCTATTTCAAAAAGCGAATTTGGATCCATTTCATAATGACCAATCTTACCGAACAAACGATTTTTCGCTTTCAAAATATTTCCAACATATGAGATATAAAATGCCCCATTTTCTACTAAAGTACCAGTAAATTCTTGCCTTCTAGGTCTATTGGTGTAATCATAATTGAGTGGGTTTCCATATTCGTCCCAGAAAAACCTTTAATTCTGGTGCATGTTAGAAGAGAATCTAAATTTTGAATTTTCAATTGTTCAATTCCATCACTATAGTTATTACTTTCTATAAATGGATTTGTGACTTGAGCTAAAATGAAAATATCTTCATTCTTATGCTTAGATAACATCAAATATTCCAACATTACACTTTCAGTTGTTGAATCATCCTGTGCATTTTCAAACTTTCTATGATAAATTATTATTTTGGGGAAATTAAAAGAATCAATTAACAATTGGTATTCAGCGCTGTCTATAGCTACAACTATTATATCCACCAACGGGCAATTTTGCAATTCTTTTAAAGTCCAATAGCATAAAGGTTTACCACAAAAATCTTTTATATTTTTGTCGATAATTGATTTACTTCCAGACCTCATGGGAACAAATGAAATTACCATATAACAAATTTATTAATTACCATTTAATTTGGTTAATCTTAAGTTTTTCTCTCTGTTTTTGTTCAGTTATTGACAAGTCAGCAGATTTCAATTTAAGCGTAGAATTTACTACTTTGCAATCTCTTACAAGTTTTCTCAAACCATCGGGTTCTAAAGATGCTGCATGATCAGTACCTTTCCATGTACGATCCAAAGTAAAATGTCTTTCTATAAAATGCGCTCCAAGAGAAATGGAAGCACTATCTAAGGCAATACCTAAATGATGCCCTGAAAAACCAACAGACTTAATAATATCTTCATATTCTTCCTTCAATCTTTTAATTTCTAAAAGGCAAATTTCATTAAAAGGAGCCGGATACCCAGCTGCACAATAATACAATACCAAATCTTTATTTCTTTTTTTTTGAATAAAAAGTTCTACAATTTTCTTTTCTTCACATTTCGAAGTCATACCTAGCGAGAGATGTATTTCCCTGTATAACTTTCGCATAATAATTCTAATAGTGGTTTGTTTAAATTACATGCTGATGGGATTTTAATTTTTTTCGGCTTTAACCTAATAATTTCTGATGCAGATGTTATATCCCATACTGATGATGAATACTCTATGTTGTATTTGGTACACCATTTATTTAATTGTTTATGCTGGTCAATATCAAATTCTAGAAATTTTCTATGTTCTCCATAGCTTGAACCATAGGAATTAATTGGATCTGGGTGAGGCTTTAAAAATTCTTCTTCAGAAAGTAATTCACAAATATTTCTTTTTTGAAATTTAATTATATCTGCTTTACAATATAATGATGCAGTTTTGATGAGTTTTTTTTGCAATTTGCATGTCACCTTTATGATTACATCCTGCTTCGGCAATAATAATGGGCTTTCTCATATTTCATTTATTTTAATATCCCACTTCAAATTTGGATTAATTATTCCGCCACGCAAATGACTTCTATTGGAATAGATTTTTCTTAAATTTGCAATTTCAAAGCATAAACACTCATTATACCTATAAAAAGGCCCAATGCCTGGTATTCCAGCATCTATGCTAATTTGATAAAAGCCGATATTTAACAAAGCAGGTAAAATAATGATTGCTGTGTATTCTCCTATTTCTCTATAAGGAATTTTATTTTCGGATAAATGATCTATATCCCAAGTATTATATACTAAAACACCTTCCTTGGAAAGACTAACAGAAATATTGAGTTTTTCTTTTATTATTGAATTGATTGAAAATTTAATCATCAATTTAATTTTAGAATGTAGGTCAAATTGATTATTGGATGTTGTATTATTTTCTATATCAGAAATCTTTAAACTTTTTATAGAGATTGGGTATTTTGCATTATCTTCAAAATTAATAGTATAATTAGAAGGTTGCATTCGATATTGGTTATATTTTTGAATAACTAAATTCGTTTCATCATTTTCAATCAGTATTCCATCTAAAAATAATAAAGATTTGGAAGTTAACCATTTTAGGGTATTTAAATTATGACTTACAAACAAAAATTGTCTTCCCTTCACCTTTACTCACATCATCCATCTTCCCTATACACTTTTTCTGAAACTCTGCATCACCCACTGCCAAAACTTCATCTACAAGTAAAATTTCTGAATCCAGGTGAGCTGCCACAGAAAACGCAAGTCGCATTTGCATACCACTTGAATAATGTTTGAGAGGGGTGTAAATAAAATTCTCGACGCCTGAAAAATCAACGATCTCATCAAACTTCCTTTTTATTTCTGAATGCTTCATCCCCAATATGGACCCATTGAAGAATATATTCTCTCTTCCTGTCAGCTCAGGATGAAATCCCGTTCCTACTTCAAGCAGACTGGCCACTCTTCCTCTCAATATGATCTCCCCTTTGGTAGGTGGGGTAATGCGCGACATAATTTTAAGCAAGGTGGATTTTCCGGCTCCGTTCCTTCCTATGATGCCAATTGACTCTCCGGCTTCTACCTTAAAATCAATGTCTTCTAATGCCCAGAATTTTTCTTTATCCTGACCGAATAGTCGCTCTGGCATACCTACGATCGTATCTCGGAGACTTTTGTACCTTCGGTCTATCCCCTTGTGGTATTCCTTCCAGACATGATTAACTTCGATGATGGGCTTCACTATATATTTACGATTTACGATTTACGAATTACGAATTACGAATTACGAATTACGAATTACGAATTAAGATTGATATATAAAATATTAAATAATGGGCAAAGGTAAAACTTTTTTATTTTTTCAAATCGGGTCAATTATTAATGTTAAATGTACAGAGCCTAAAGTCTGTATTTTTCCCCAAAATTATACAATATCGGCAAAATAGGCTTCGGTTTTTCTGAATGTGTATATTGATATGATGTATAAAGCGATCATTACCAGAGGAATCCACAAAGAAATGTCAGGCCAGCAAAATTGATCAGGATTTGTATTGTTTTGCCTTATAAGTTCAATGGCAAAATTGAGCGGGTTTAGCCTAATAATCCCTTGAATCCAAGACAGTTTGATGTGAGAAGTGTCAAACATCACCGGGGTGATAAAAATAATGTCTGTACCAGGAATGGTAATACATATCGCACGTCTCTGTATTTCACGTTGAAGGCTGATAGAAATATACCCAGACTGAAAGCTGTAAAAATCGCGATTAAATAGGCTATTATTATGCTCAAACTTAAATTTATCCAGGATATATCCACCATATTGTTTATAGTGTAGTATATGGTAATACCAGTAAATAGGAGTAAGCTGATCGCAAAATCGAAAGATGATGTGAGTACTGCTGAAATAGGTATAACCAATCGGGGAAATAGATCTTTTTGATGATATTGGAATTGCTTACCATAGATTGAGCTGCATTGGTGACAGCATGGTTAAATAAGTTCCAGATCAAAAGTCCACTCAAATAATAGATCGGCGCCGGCATATTACCCGTTTTGATACCGAGTCCCCGAGAGAGCAGGAGTACAAAAATGATCATCATAGCCAATGGTTGCAATAATGTCCATACGATTCCCAATGCTGCCTGCTTGTATCTGATTTTGATCTCCTTCCAGGTGAAGAAGTATAATAGTTCACGATACACCCAAAGCTCTTTCCACCCAAAGGTGAAAGCAGATTTGGGTTTTATGATGATTTCGAGTTTCAAAATATTACAGAGTTATTAAAAATATATATAGTTTTATTCAGTTTTTTAATGGCCTTGCAATTTTAAATTGCAAGTGAACTATATATTGCAAATAAATTTGCAATGCCATTATACAAATCCTTTATCTCAAAATCACAAGCTTTCCGAAACCTTTTGTAAAATATGAATCCGTTTTTTCAAGACTAAACTGATCATACAACGATTTGTCTTTTTTGCGGGTATTCACTTTGTATAGATAGACTCCATTAGCCAGTTTGCTTCCGTAATCATCTGTTCCATCCCATTTGTATTCGGAACGGTTAAGGCCAATATGTAGTGGTCCGAGTTCTTCTTTAGTTATTTCTCGTACCACCTTTCCGGAGACAGTCATGATGGAGATCGACATGATTTCCGGGACTTCTTCCCCTGTAAGCGTAAAAACAAATTGAGTCGATGTCGAAAAAGGATTCTGATAGTTCAATACATTACTGATACTTTGTCTTTCAATGACTTTAAAATTAACCGATCTGGGATTGACACCTGATTTATTCCCAGAGGCATCTTTTGCCTGAACGATCAGTTTGTAATCCCCTTCCTTAAGATTCGGATAATATTGGATTTTAGCCGTGGTGTTGCCATTTCCGGCAGGGGTAAATTTAATTTGAGGACTTGTCATCGGTATTTCCATGATCTGATTTCTTCCCGTATCTAGTTTCATTTCAAAAAGATTTGGATCGGTTACAGGTAATAATTTATTATCATCTTCAAGAGTGATGAGGATCTCTGGTTTTGGAGATACAATATCTCCATCCATAATATGAATACCGTCAAAAAGGATATCAAGAAGTGGATTTGTCTGGTCTCGTTTAACTCCGAATTGTACCGTTAAGGTATTATTAAACAGATTCAGTTCCGGTTGGTTATTATCAGGATTAATTTCAATTATGAGGCGAACATCCGTAATATTCCCAGCTCCGATATTGAATTCAATCATATCGCTGATTTTCTGTCCTGACAAAAGCTTTCCTAGTTTTTTGTAATTGACGTTGGCATGATTGTCACTTCCGATATAAGTATATTTGACCAGAATACTGTCCATAGATACAAAATTGACATTTGTCACATCGTAAAATATTTTTACTTTTTCACCTTGTTTGATTTCATTGGAAGAAATATTGGGTTCTGATTTGCTATAAGAAATGGAAGCATCAGGAAGAGGAGTGTAAGATAATCGCCAATAGTTAAGCTGGGGAGATGTCCTCTCTAATGAGTCATAGTTTATTCCTTCAAGTTTGATTGTATTGTATTGACCACTGTTTGTCTTGATGCTTTTATTGGAAACAATATTTGAATCAATAATTAATTCTTGACCATCCCGATTAATTCCATAAATATTTAATTAGTTTTTCCTGGAATCCTTGATTTTCAATATAATTAAATTTTAAATCTCCCCAATTATTACTTAATCCTATTGTTTGTGAATTTAATTTTCCAAGCTGTAGGTTTCTGTTTATTATAATGTTTGATTCAGTAATGTCATATATTGACGCACCAATAATTTCATTAATAAGACCTTTTCCATTTTCAGCTTGAAAAATATAAGGTACAGAACCTAACTTGGTTAAATTTCTTATTTGTTTTGCACCTAAGGCTTCAAAATAACTAAATAAATTTTTTCCATAAATAAGAGAGTCCTTCCCCCAATCTTCAATGTTTAGTTTTGATTGAGGTGTTTTTAAAATTGTAAAAACGTTGATGTAAAATTTATCTTTTAGTTCGTTATCAATAAAATTCATAATTTTTTCCTATCTTGCTGAGTTGGTTTTAAAAAAATACCCATCTAAGGGGACTTCCCGTTGGATTGATACTTCCATACAACCCCCCTGGTGGATTGAAAATGCCAGCGATTGAATTTATTTTATGATTAATTATAACTCCAATCCCAGAGTCCATAAAATCCCAGAAGAACTTGCAAAAAATTTTATTATCAAATATATCCTGGCTGATCATCTAGATCCCAAATTTATTCCTAATCTTGATATTATGATATTCCTTCCCAAACTCAAATTTCCTCCCCGTCTCTTCTGATAACTCTAAATCCGTAAATTCATTCTGCTGAAACTGGAAGAAGTGACTCTGATTCCACCCTTCATCTTCGCCGGGTAAATAAGCAAAGGAAACCGATGACCATTTGTACCCTTCTGATATGGTACTATCGGGGCTGACTCTCCAATAATAGACCCTGTCTGCCACCAATGCCATTTTTGGTTGATAAGTGATCAGTCCTCCCTCCGATTCTACCTTGCCTGTTTCTTTTATCGGGCTATTGAAATAGGCTGTCGTATCAATCTGAAAAATATAATTCCCTTTTTTTACTGGAACGCTGCTGGTCGATGCTTTCAGAACAAAATGATCTTTGGTATTAATCATGGCAAAGTCCGGCGGATATATGGCTGTAGCATAGTTGTCCGTGACAAAAAATTCAAAACCTTTCTGATTATTGGTGTACAGTTCATTGTTGTTTTCGCCTTCCGGATTCGGGAGTTCTTTTATGGTGTTTTTTGGGTCAATAGTTCCTAATAATCTGTTTTTTCCTACGGATGCATTGCCATAATTTTTCAAAGTTAGCTCTATATTCGCCAGATTTGGTATCCCTTCTTTTCTAATATATATGGTATCAACGATTTTGCCGTTGGGTAGCTCATGATAGAAAACTAGATCAAAAGAATCCTTATTATATGTACCTATATTGGCAATATCGATTTCAATTTTAAATGTCTTCAATGCTGCCTGGACTGTAGTCGGGTTTGTCTTTACATTTTTCCCTTCAAACAAATAATCCGGCCCTCTTTCAATATAAGGTCTGATCGCAGGGTCTCCGTGATAAGTGAGCTGAGCATAAAGGGCCAGATCAGCATACTGTGCCGTTCTGTTTTGTGTTGCAATACTTTTTATAGCTTCTCCATATGACTTATAACGGAGATCTTTCAGTAGGGCTGTATAAAATCTGTATCCATAAAATGACAGGGACGATATAAATGCAGTACCAGTAGAAGCTAAGAAGCCTATTGAACCCCTGTCTTTTTCCAAAACAAATGATTCGCTGATGCCTTTTGCAGTCCCGTGCAGATTTCCCGAATAACATCCAAATGAGTTTATAAAAGCGTATCTGCCAAAATTATTATAGTTACGCGGATTTTCTATGCTGAAATCCCAGGATCCCGCAGCTGAATGCCCAAAGAAATTAATGATACTGACCCCATTTTCAAATAAGTGATTTATTTCTTCATTGACATTAAATTGTATGGCGTCACTGCTCCTTTTATAATAGGCTCTGACATCTGCCCCATAAATGGTATCAGTAAGTAATGAAGCCATATTTTCCAATCCGCTCTTTATGGCATTTTGCTCAAATTCATTTTTTCCACCACCCAGATTTAGCACACGCTTCATCCAGTATTTATCTTCTACTGTTTGGGGTGCAAATGGTGCCTGGTCATATTGGCGGACCTTATCCAGATAATTTCTGATATCATCACCGGTTCTCGCAGCTATTCGTCCCAAAGCAAAATACGGATCCGGAAAATTGCCTTCTGAAAAAAGCATATTATCCGATCCTACATACCCAAATGTTGGAATATAGAACACCCTGTCCACATTATTAACTACATCATTGGTAGTACGCATATATGGGTATTCTATACCTTTTCCCATAAGTAAGACAAACTTTACATCGGGCCAGTTTTTATTCATATACCCGGCAAGTTGCTTCACACCCATGAAATGACGATCTATGCCATACCCAAAATGATCATAAATATCCTGAATATCTATTATTTCGGTCTTATATCCGCCTCCGGCAATGCTTGATCTGTAGTTTGCATACTCCTGAGTATTATCGGGACCAAATGCATTCAATGATTTATTACTTATAAAGACAAATTGTTGTCCTTTATTTACAAAAGTCCTAGGTATAAATGTGGAGATGGAAGCGACTTTCTTGAACCCCTCACCTGTATTACAAAGTATATATTTTGCCTCTGAGAGTGTACCATTGACGATAGCGAGTACTTTACCGGCATTGACTTTTGTCGAGTATCTTATTTTGTTATTTATATCATAAAGAAAAACACTTTGGTTATCTGATTTGAATGAAGAAATCTCCAACAGCCTGCTTTGGGTTGATGAATTGAGTTGAAATTCAACTGTGGCCTTATTTCCAAAATCAAATGATCTTGGATATTTTAAAGTGGCATTGGCTATTATATGTCGGTCCAAAGCTGTGTTGACATTTCGAAGTGTAAGCGTGTTGGTTGCTTTGATTTCGGTCTTATCCAAAGTATAGGAATGCTGGGTAGTGAGTTTTGGATTCAAAAGTCTGGTTTCTTTGACTTTATTATTCCAGCTTATTTCAAGCCGGCTTACCTGATTATTCTGGCCGGTTCTAAAGCTCAGGATCGGCAATGGCCCTGCTTCTACATATCCGGACATTTTCAATTCAGTATTGGATACCTGAAGTACGCCTGATGCAAATCCCTCACTAGGTTCAAAGTGAGAATATCTTATATCCCCATCCACATTTTTAAAAAAAGTGCTGCTGTAAACAACCTTTTCCTCATGAAGGTAATATGGAAAAGGGGTCAGAGTGATATTATTGTAGTCAGGGTTTACCAATGTATGTCTAAGATTGCTTGTTTCCGGTGACAGTGTCAGAAAATATGCATTTGTGTCATTTACAAGAGAATAATCAGGATTAAGCAGATCTTTCTTCCAGTCAGAATACAAAAACGTGTCTAAACCTATCGTGTTTTTTTGGCCATAGAATTCAAACCAGGATCCGGGTCCGAAAGTATTTCCACTCACATAGATGGATTGTTCCTGCCCGAAATTGATGAGTTTTAGTGCACTGCCAAAAACTTGTCCCTTATTAAAACCGACAGAGATAAGTTCTTCATAAGTTACTTTATAGATGCCGTTTTCTGCGACTTTTATTTTATAATAGGTTTTGGATGGTTCTATCCATTCATTTCCGTATTTATTTTGTCCAAATGATTTAATTCCAAACAAATAAACAAATAAAAGTGCTATTACAAGTTTGATTGGAAAATTCATATTATGTATAATATTAATATATTTTTATATCGTAATGATATAGTAACGACAAAAATAATGGTTTTTATGTTTACAATCGTAAAAATCTTTTTGATTATATTTACAAAGGTCTGTTTAAATGATACAAAATAACGGGGTGGAAATTACTTTAAAGCGTAATATCGTTTGAATGAGAAGAGATGAACTATCTCTTGACTAAAACATATAATCGTTATCATTTGTGACTCAAATCTAAATTTTAATATTGAAGTCATTTAAAAAGGTCTGTTTAAATGATATGTAAGTGCTTGAAATTTAGTTTAGATTGATATCAAATTTCATTTTCATAGCCAGAGCTATGGGGATTAAATTTGATGGAAAGCTGGGCTTCTCCCTGCCTGCCAAAGAATTTGTTCGGCAGGCAAGTGACTTGCTTAGGGATTAACAATATTTTTTTAAATTACCTCATTATTTATCAACCTCAATGGATGGAGATAGCAGGTCTTTTTTTTCTTGAAATGAAGGATGCCTTATTACCTTGTCATGTGGCTAATATAATATTCCAAACTTTTTTTCCAATGGGATAAGAGTCCAAAAATTCTTTACAGCATGCTGCAATAGTGTTTTCAATGGGAGTATATTTAATTCCTAGTTCTGAAACCGATTTGTTATTTTCATATGTCGATTTGGCAGACATAGACTTGATAGTTTCTTTAGTGATAATGGGAACATGATGGGTGAAAAAAGCCTTGGCAACTTCCCATCTCCAAAAGAAAGAGGAAATTCTGCTTTTAAGCACTTTTTTCGGAGGAGATACACTTAGTTTTTTTGATATGGATTTCAAAATATCAAAGTATTGAATATTTTCTGCACTTATGATATATCGTTGGCCATTCAGATCTTTTATTAAACTTTGAAAGACCGATTCTGCCACATCTCTGACATCCACCCAACCTGTAGAACCGGGAGGGTAAAAATATAATCCTGAATAAACATTTTTAAAAATTTTTACCGAGGATTCATCCCATTTACCGGCTCCCAAAATCATCGATGGATTGAGTATGGTGACATTCAATCCTTCAGCATGCCCCCGCCAAACTTCCTGCTCTGCCAGAAATTTGCTAAGACCATATGTAGTGTCAAATTCACTTTGGCTAAAAATATTTTTTTCTGAAATCGTCTCGTTTTCACGCCTCCTGCCTATTGCAGCTACTGAACTGATATGTATAAATTTTTTTACATTATTATCAAGAGAAATATTAACCAGATTTGCCGTCCCTTCTTTTGCAATCTTAAGCATTTTTTTGTGGCTCAAATCATGAAAATTAACAATAGCTGCGGCATGAATAATGACATCTGCATCTTTCATTGCATCCTGAAGCATAGGTATGTCAAGGATATCGCCATCAATCCAGTTGAAGGATGTACTGATGTCATTTGTCAGTTCTGTGTTGGATGTATTTCGTTTTAGACAGACTAAATTTGAAAAACCTTCAGATATTAATTTTCTGGTAATATAGCTTCCCAAAAATCCTGCCGCACCCGTTATAAGTATTTTATTTTTTTTTTGATACCATGGGCTGGGCTGCATATGACAAATTCAAGTAATATATTATACTTCGCTCATTAATTATCAGGATTCAAATACTTCGATAGTTGCATTTACTTTGACCAGGTCTGTAAATTTACCTTTAAATCTGGTGGCCTTCACCAGGTGGTTGTCTATCCAGTGATAATTTCCGCCCCTAGGCTTTCCTACCAGCAAGCCATGATATTTAAATCCATGCTTTTTCAACCAATATTCGGTTATTTCTCTATGTTCTTCAGTTCTTGAAGTAAAAAAAAGTGATAATATGGCCATCCTCGTACCATTTATTACAAATATCCAATGCATCAGGATAAGGCTCGCATGTACCCATTCTTTCCGGTTCTTCATTCGGAACATCATCACAAATGGTTCCATCGATATCTATCAGATAGTTTTTAATGTGTTTTGGCAACACCGGGCTTAGATTTTCACCCTTTTCGTTTTTTACATTATTAAGACTAAGATCCATTATTAAATATTATTTTTTATTCTGTTGAAAAGATATATAATTTTCGGGGTTGACATATTTTCCGTCGTACCACATCTCAAAGTGAAGGTGAGGCCCGGTCGTCATTTCACCTGAATTTCCGATGATGGCAACTGCCTGACCTGTCCTGATAATATCTCCGGTCTTTACCAGAAGGATAGAATTGTGTTTATAGGCTGAAACAACATTTTTTTGATGCTGGATATATACTGAATTTCCTGTGCTCACTGATTGTTCAGCACTCACTACTATTCCATCCATAATCGATTTTACCGGTGTGTCTTTCGCAGCTATGATATCTACACCATAATGACCCAATGACGGATTAAATGAGGCAGAAATAGTTCCGGAAACAGGCGTAGCAAATTTTAGAAAATCCAACTCTTTTGTTCTACTTGTCTCTGCAATATCCTCCTGATTTACCAATTCAGGACGTATGCTCTTTGTAGCAGCTATGGAATCAATTTTATCAACACTGCTGTTATATATACCGCCTGTCAACATGTTTTTAAGGCCGGAAGTATATGTGTCATAAGCAGAAATGTCTTTTTCGAGAGCATCAATTTTTTTTGATAATTCGATAAATTTTTTATTGTCAGTAATGTCTCCATATCCTGGAATCAATCTTTTTACTGGTGTAAAGATAATAAATGATATCACAAGACCTGATAGAATAAGGGCAAACACGCTCAAAAATATATAAAAACTAAGTAACGAAAGATTATATGAACCTACTTCTTCCAGATTTTCGTCGTCTAAAATAGAAATTCTGTAAGTATCTCTAATTCTGTCCCACCAATTCCTTTTTGCCTGTAATCCGTCCTGCATGGACTATTTTTTATTAAAAAATAAAATAATTTTTCGCAAAATTAGTTATATTAATCCTTACGGGATACAAATTTTATATTTTTTAACAATTTAAGAAATTATCTTTGTCTCCCGGTAAGCAACGTTAAATTTAATCACAATATATTTTGAAGCAATTTTTTATCATTTTGTCAGCTCTGGTACTCATATCATTAGTACCTAATTCTTGCGTTACCAAGAAGAAGAAAAGCGAAACAGGAGCTATAGGCAAGTTCTATCATAATACTACTTCATACTATAATGGATACTGGAATGCCAATGAGATACTAAAAGAAAGTATGAAAACACTTAGGACTGCCAATGTCGATGATTACAACAATATGCTCGAAGTAGAAGATTTTATCTCAGTTGACAATCCCAAGATGGTCAAAGGGGAAATGGATAAAATTATTGAAAAGGTTACCACCGTAGCACAATTGCACGAACCCAGTGATTGGGTTGATGATTGTTATGTTATGATGGCAAAGGCACAGTATTTAAAACAGGAGTATGAAACTGCTGAAGAAACTCTGGAGTATTTTCAGGAAGACTTCAACCCTGCCAATCCTTATGGAAGAAATTACAAAAGCCGTAAGCCAACCGGTAAAGCAGCTAAAAAGGCAAAAAAAGAAGCTGACAAAGCCAAGGTGGATGCCAGACAAAAAGAAAGAGAGAAAAAACAGGAATTAAGAGATAAAGAGGCTGAAGAACGTGAAATTGCAAAAAAAGAACTTGCTGAGCAAAAGAAACAGGATGCAAAAATAGCTGAAGCTAAAAAAGAAGCTACTGCAAAAGCCAGAGAAGAAGAGAAAAAAGTGAAAGAAGCTGAAAAAAAAGCAGCAATAAAAGCAAGAGAGGAAGAGAAAAAGCAAAAGGAAAAAGAAAGAGAAAGGCTAAAAAAGGAGAAAGAAAGACAAAGAAAAGAAGATGCTAAAAATAGAAAAAAGGGGATAAGAACTAAAAAATCTGTTCCTAAGCCTGAAGAAGCCAAACCTGAAGAAACTAAAATAGAAGCCAGCCCTGAGATAGCAGACACAAAATCAACCAAGGAGCAAACCAATGTGACCAATGACCAGGTGATAGTAGCCACTACGGCTAAGACAGAAAATAAAGAATTACCAAAAGAAGAATCAAAACCTATAGTTTCAACCAAAGTTGCAAAGCCTGAACAAAAGAAAGAGGAAGCCATATTTGAGGAACCTGTTGAAGCTCCTAAACCTAAAAAACCTGAAGAAGATAAAACTGCTTACAGTGAAGGACTGCTTTGGTTAGCAAAAACATATATCAAAAGGGAGAATTGGTTTGCAGCTGAAATGTTACTGCAGAAACTGGAGAAAGGTGCCGTAAGTGATGACATTAAAAGCGATTTACCCGCTACATATGCTAATCTATATATTAAGCAAAAAAAATACGGGGATGCCATAGCCAAATTAAACCAGGCAATAGAAGAGGAGAATGATAAACAATTGAAATCGAGATACGCCTATATAACCGGGCAAATATACCAATTAGGTAATCAGAGCAATAAAGCACTTGAATACTTTTCTTTAGCAAAGAAATATGCCCGATCTCCAAAAATGGAATTTATGTCCGAGTTGGCTATGGCTAAAACGGCACTCGGTAGTGGAAGCAGATCCAAAGAAAGTGTACTTTCTGACCTTAAAAAAATGCTGAGTGACACAAAAAATAGTGACGTAAAAGATCAGATATATTTTACAATTGGCGAAATAGAAGTATCGCAAAATAATACAGATGAAGCAATAGATAATTTTGTAAAATCTATAGCTAATAATAGCAGGGATCAGAAATTAAAAGCCGAAACTTACTTTAAGATTGCCGGGTTACATTATGATGCAGAAAAATACCTTGAAGCCTCCAACTATTTCGACACAACATTGACATTAATTCAAAGGACAGATATAAGATATGTTAAGGTACAGAAATTGGTGGCAAACCTGAAAGATATAGCATCCAACCTTGAAACAATCAACAACCTGGATTCACTTCTTTATTTTGTTACCCTCTCGGATGAAGAAAAAATAAAAGTCATACCGCCATATATAGAAAGAAATAAAAAGCAAACCCCAAATGTAGGAAGTGGTAATTTAGTAACCAAGCAATTATTTGAATCTGCTAGTATTGATTTTGGCAACAGCTCGTTTTTTGCTTATAATAAGAACACAAAGGCGAAAGGAAAAGAAGATTTTGAAAAAATTTGGGAGAGAAGGCCTTTGGAGGATGATTGGAGACGTAGTAGTAAGGTTTCCAATGGATTTTCGCAAAAGGAAGACAATAAAGTCGCTGAATCAAACGGAAAAGATGTGACATTTAATAGAGAGGAATATGAAAAATTTCTTCGTGAACTCCCATCCAACCCGATCAAAAAGCAAGAAACAAATGAACATATCATGAATGCGATGTTTACTTTGGGAAAGCTTTTCAGAGATAAAATAGAAAATTATAGCAAGTCAGCATCAACCCTTGAGGATATGCATTCCAGATTTGGGGCGACACCTTTCGAGCAGGATTCATACTTTTACTTGTATCTCGACTATACAGATTTAGGAAATTCCGTCAAAGCAAATGAATATAAATCCGAATTGCTCAAAAAGTATCCCCAATCAAGCTATGCCGGCATTATTTCAGATCCTGACTATTTCAATAAATCATCCAAAAAAAGTAGTAAACCGGATGAATTTTATAAAGCTGTTTTTTCACTTTATGAAAGAGGAAATTATAGCGAAGCTTTGGAATTTATAAATAAATCATCCGAATCAATAGGTGATAATCATAATTATCATGCCAAAATAGCTTTGCTAAAAGCAATGTGCATTGGAGGCACGAGCGGTAAGGATGCATATATCAAATCATTGAACGAGGTCGTTTCCGGTTTTCCCAATACACCTGAGTATTCTAAAGCAAAAGAGATAATGCGCTTTTTAGGAGGTGACCAAACCGCTTTTGCGACTGTCACAGATGTGGATAAAATTTATCAGAGGGAGGCAAATACAACTCATTATATAGCGGTGGTTACTTATAATCTCGAAGAAGTCCAATATGTCAATCTCAAAGTTGCCGTGTCGGAATACAACAAGAAGAATTTTAAAACTGAAAGACTGCAATTAGGTGATGCCAGCCTTAATATCGAACTGAATACGCAAATTATCCTAATCCGTAAGTTTGAAAATGAAGATAAAGCACTAGATTATTACAAAAAAGTAATAAAGGACAGGGACGAATTTTCAGGCAACGCTGGTTATACTTATGATGTAATGGTAATTTCACAAGCCAACTACAGAAAAATGCTTAGTGAGAGAACATCGACAACTTATCGTGCTTATTTTGAATCCAATATACTAAGAGGAAATAATAAATAACTTCCTTTAGATCCTTTCCATTTTTCATTCACATATACAGACTACTTAAGTTGGTTTATATCTTATTATAAGCCAACTAATTGCTATAGGATTTATTTTGGATGTCTTATTAAGTTTTTTACATTTGCTCATTATTAACTAAGATAAATATTATCAATTGTGATACGAACAGATGTTTTGGTTATAGGTGCAGGAGTAGCTGGTTTTTCCTTTGCGATCAGAATGGCTGAAAAAAGGCCGGACATCAAAATTACAGTTCTTACTAAGACGAATGAAAAGGAATCAAATACGAGCTATGCTCAGGGAGGGGTAGCTGCTGTTTGGGATAATGACATAGATAATTTCAGGAAACATATAGCCGACACTTTAGATGCGGGTGATGGTATTTGTGATGAAAATATTGTAGAAATAGTTGTCAGAGAAGGCCCGGAAAGAGTAAGGGAGATCATAGATTGGGGTGCAAGATTTGATAAAAACAAAAAAGGTGATTATGACCTTGGAAGAGAAGGTGGACATTCTGAAAATAGAATACTGCACTATAAAGACATCACAGGCTGGGAGATACAGCGGACACTTAATGAAAAAGCAAAATTATACCCCAATATCGAATTTCATGAACAGTATTTTGCGATTGATATCATCACCCAACATCACCTGGGAAGAAATGTCACCCGACTTACACCGGATATAGAATGCTATGGAGCTTATGTTTTTAATAAGCAGAGTAAAGAGACAGACACAATTTTAGCAAAAGTGACTGTAATCGCTACCGGGGGAGCAGGACAGGTTTATAAAAGCACAACCAACCCCGCTATTGCGACAGGGGATGGAATAGCGATGGTATATCGGGCCAAAGGTCGGGTGGCAAATATGGAATTTATGCAATTTCATCCTACATCACTGTACAATCCTGCTGGCGAAACCCCTTCATTTCTGGTTTCTGAGGCGGTCAGAGGATTTGGAGGTATTTTGAAGACTACAGACGGAAATGAATTTATGCAGAAATATGATGACAGGCTGTCACTGGCACCCCGGGATATTGTAGCAAGAGCAATCGATAATGAAATGAAATTACGTGGCAATGAATTTGAATATCTGGATTGCACACATCTTGACCAGGAAGCATTCTATAATCATTTTCCAAACATCACAGACAAATGCAAAAGTCTGGGGATAGATCCGGCAAAGGATTTCATTCCTGTGGTCCCTGCATGCCATTACACTTGCGGAGGTATCATAACCGACGAAATGGGCCGGTCAAGCATAATCCGGCTTTATGCTGCAGGAGAATGTACCTGCTCTGGTTTACATGGGGCAAACAGACTTGCATCCAACTCTTTACTTGAAGGATTGGTATTTGCAGATCGTATCCACCAGGATATATCCTTAAAGATCGACCATTGGAACCTACAGAATGATATCCCGGAATGGGACGCTGAAGGCACCACCGAGCCTATGGAAATGGTACTCCTGACCCAAAGCCTAAAAGAACTCAAGGAAATAATGAGTAGTTATGTCGGAATAGTCCGGACAGACGTTCGTCTCAAGAGAGCACTTGACAGACTTCATTTGCTATATAGCGAAACAGAACTCCTGTATAACAACACAATTATATCCCCTCAATTATGTGAATTGCGTAATCTGATTACTATAGCCTATCTGATTACAAAAGCTGCCCAAATGCGAAAGGAGAGTCGTGGTCTCCATTATAACACGGACCATCCGGGTCAGTTTGAATATAAAGAGACCACACTTATGTGATACAAACTTAGCTGTTTATATATCAGAATTTTAAAATAAGGGTTCAAAATCCAAACCATGAAAATGGTTGAATAAATTGTAATATAAATTCCGGCAGCTGGAATTGTTGATTTCAGGATTTAGATTGGATGCATCAACTAATTTTATAGAAAAAACTATATACCGGTGAGGTGATTCAATGTATTTTTGTTTAATGCTGACAATTCATATTGACTTTATGCAATTTATGGTTTTTTGAAAAAAAATATCAATAAAAATGTGGTTCTACTACGATTTAATTGAAATCTTATTTGATGAAACGGTTAGGACTCCGCTTCAGAGGCTACCGTTTACACAGATCTCATGGGGGATGCTACTTTGAAGTGAAATGGAACAAATAATCATAAGAAATCTAAGAAATAAGTTCAAAAGCCAAGTGAGCAAGTCACCATTCAATTCAAGGGAAGGGATGGGGATGGGTAAAAAAGCTAAATCAAGCACCTATCTCCAATATTATCTCCAAAGTTAAAGGGATCGACTGATTTATATTTGTGTGCAAACGGTAGCCTTAAGGGGTCGGGGGTAAAATAAGGCAATATTTGTTTCCACCTAAACCTGCCCCTACTGCATAGTGGTCAAACGGGTTTATTCATTTGATGAATGACTTATACTCAAACGATCTGAATTTGTCTTCCCATTAAATTGGTGGTAGAACCAAATACATCAATATCCCAAATATTATTGAGGCACTAATGTCTAAATGTAGGCTATATATTAATAGCTTTCCTATAGCTTTAAACAAGTGTTATTTTTCCACCATCTCATTTTGATAATCATTGCATCAAATAATTTACATACAAATATCTTATCAGATGAGGTGCGCCATTTATAGTTTATAAAATGGTTTTTTACCGGCCAATTCTGCAATAATTTTGAAAGATTCCATAACTTTACCTATTATTAACCAACAAAATTTTATTTCTATGGACTTTTTACAAACTAATTGGGCAAAATATGGTGTTTATAATGCTTTAGCCGGCATCTTTATCCAGCTTGTCTCTTTTTACGTACTGCCAGTTAATATATGGATGCAAATGCTTGTAGGGATTATCGTTATGATTGTGTTTTTTTATTTGGCTGGAAAAGCTGAAAAAGAAGACAACGGTGGCATATTATCATATAAAAAAGCATTGAGTACGACTTTTTTAACTGGTTTTACAGGGTTGGTTATCGGTACTTTGTTTATGATTATTCTTGTACACTTGATTGACCCCAGCTTAATTGAAAAATTGACAGCTATGTCAGTGGATGCTGCCAGGTCGATGATGGAAAAATTTGGAATGCCGGAAGATCAAATGGCAGCTGCTCTTGAAAAAGCAGAAGAAGATGCAGCAAATGCTTTTACACCTTTACGTCAGCTATTAAATATAGTCACAGGCTCCATTATGGTCTTGATAGTTGCCGCAATAGTATCTATCTTTATTAAGAAGGAGGCAGATCCTAATCAGATAGTTACAGATGATATAGTGTAATCATATTTTCTGATATCTGAATTAAAAGCATTTTAACCGGATTGTCGTTATTTGCTGTTGGTAGCACTTGCAGGCATGTTTTCAACATATAAGGCTGGATACTATTGTTAACATGTTGTGAAACATAATGTTGTTATTTGATTTTTTACAACATAATATTGTTTTTTACGTATTGATATGAAGTTCTAAAAGAATAAAATTTTATATGAGTATTCAAAATATCTTATCAATCGGGTTGATTCTATTTTCTGTTATTGATATTATGGGTAATATACCCGTTATTATTGACCTGAAGAAAAAGGGAGTAGTAGTTGATTCCTTGAAGGCAGCCGTGGCATCATTAGCCCTCATGATAGGCTTTCTGTATGCAGGTGAAGGAATATTAAACATTTTTGGAGTTGATGTTCAGTCATTTGCAGTGGCTGGTGCTATTATTATTTTATTTATAGGTCTTGAAATGATCCTGGGTGTGAAATTTTTTAGGGAAAATCAGGGTTTGGAGACTGGCACATTCGTGCCTATTGCCTTTCCACTCATAGCCGGGGCAGGTACCATGACCACCATCATATCTCTGAAAGCAAAGTATCCCAGTCTTGATATCCTCGCTGCTATTTTTCTTAATATAGTGGTCGTTTTTGGAGTGCTCCATTTTTCAGACTGGATTAAAGATAAATTAGGTGATGCTGGAGCTGCGGTATTGAGAAAAGTATTTGGCATCATTCTACTGGCTATTGCTATAAAGCTATTTAAAGAAAATTTTCATCTGGTCATTACCCCTGATAAAAAATTAGGCTTCCTGAAGACTGTATGATTGGTCCTTCCCTGCTTTTATAATAAAGTTGGGGTTTCTATTTAGAAACTGATGATTTCTTTTTAGAGTATGTTTAAAAATTTTCTTAGTTGCTAATCAATAGGTTATGGTTCTGACAATAAAATAATTAGCTAGTTTAGTGAACTAAATGAGATGATTATTTTGAAGGCAGGTTCATAAGATATTGATTATAAGGCAATAAAAATTTATACATACTCTTATTACTAATGTGGATTACTTGACATTATAAGTCGAAACTATTGCATAATATATCTCATCATCGATATATTATTCTGACTTTTTAATTATTTTTGTTATCAAATAATCAAAATAATATGAACAATACAATTAAAAACGTACTTGGAGTAGTTGCAGGTGCTATTCTTGGAGGCCTTGTCAATGGTGGAATTATTTCAATAAGCTCTAAAATAATCCCTCCGCCGGAAGGTGCGATTTTGACCACAATGGAAGGTCTTAAAGCATCAATGAGTCTCATGGAACCAAAACACTTTATTATGCCATTTTTGGCTCACGCCATAGGTACTTTGCTAGGCGCCGCTTTAGGTGCTTACATAGCTGCTAAACATAAAATGCAGGTTTCATTGATAATCGGTTTCCTTTTCTTTTTAGGAGGATTTTCTATGGTTTTTTCACTGCCCTCTCCATTTTGGTTTAATGCTCTTGATTTGATTTTTGCTTATTTCCCAATGGCATGGATTGGGGGAATGATTGGATCTAAATTAAGTAAATCATAACGAAAAACGGACATACCAACACTCTAAATCGCACAAAAAGAAAACGAGTCATCTGAATATAATCTCAAATGACTCGTTTACATTTTTAGTACATTAATAGATTTTAATTTTTATCCGGCCATCTGCCGGGAGTATATGGTGCTTTATTTTTGTTTAGTTTAGACTCTATCATATTTACTTTTGTATCCAATTGTTTTATCAATGGATAAATTTCAGCATATTGCTTTTCTGCTATAGCAAAACTATTGGTGAAAGTTGAAGGTATATCGGATGTACTGTTCCATATGCTGTATGCAATTCCAAAAACACGATCATTAATAGTTGGCTTGGTTTCAAATTCTCTGCTGGAAAGTGTATTATCTCCAAGAAGCTTTGTTTTAACAGGGTCTAGTTCTTTTATTGCTGCATGGAGGTCTCCTAACAATTCGCCGGAAGGTGCCGGCATATCTAATATCGCTTTTTCTGCACTTTTTACCCTCTGTTCTATTTTGCCCAATAAATCATTTACAGCACTTAACTCCCTGGACAAATCGGCCACCTTTTTATAAAAAGCAACATTTGCGGCCATGCTTTTAGCCGGGAGACTTCCCTGGTTGAGTAATTTCGCATTGAAAGATACCGGACCAGCCAGGGTAGTCAATACACCATCCTGATACTTTGACATTGTCACCTGATAGAATCCCGGCACGATGAGGTGTCCCTGAGGTGCTGATCCGAAAAGTTGATCATCCTTGGGTATATATCTGCTCTCGACCGGATTGGATGGGGCATAACGCAAATCCCAGGTCATACGTTTCATTCCTTTTTTAGCCGGTGCCTTAAGATGTCTTACCACATTGCCTGATGCATCGGCAATAGTAAACAACAGATACGGGTCGTCCTGGGTATCTTCCATCCGCAAGCTGTCAAGAGTAGGGTAATACACTTTCTCTTTCTTTTCAAAAGATGCTTTTTCTTTTTCAGTCCGTATCTCTTTCAGCTTCTTCACATCTTCTTTCAGATAATAAGTAAAGACAGCACCCATTTCCGGATTTGGTGCACTATAATAGCTGGTGCCCATATGCCCTTTATCTCTTAATCCCAGTGGAAGTCTGGGTACAAACATCAATGCATCTTTAATCGGGCTTACAAATGCTTCTTTTTGAAGATCTTCCTTTTTAATATTTCTTAGCGGGCTATAGTCATCAAGCACATAAAATCCACGGCCAAAAGTGGCGAGTACCAGATCATTCTCTCGCCTTTGTATTTCGATGTCTCTTACTGCTATTGTAGGTAAGCCTGATTTGAGTTGTATCCAGTTACCGCCTCCATTTGAAGTAAAAAAGCATCCAAACTCTGTTCCAACAAAAAGAAGATTTTTGTCCACATGATCTTCTGCTATAGAATAAACACTTCCACGTATGGGCAAATCAGAAGTAATACTTTTCCACGTTACCCCATTATCATCAGTTTTCAGCAGATATGGTTTGAAATCACCATACCTGTGATGATTGAAACAAACATAGGCGGTTTTTTTATCATGCAATGATGCAACAATCTGGTGAACATAGCTCATCTCAGGTACTCCGGGGAGATTATCAAACTTAGTCCAGTTTTTACCGCCATCCTGAGTCATTTGAATCAGGCCGTCATCTGTTCCTACCCAAATTATGTTTTCATCCAACTTGGATTCGGCAATGCTGGTCGTTTGGCCAAATATGTCCGTACTCCCGTTTTTAGCAAGAGCATCCACAGACCATATTTTGCCCATTACTTCTATTTTGTTACGGTCTGTCTGGCGACTGAGATCGGGGCTGATCACTTTCCAGCTATTTCCCTGATCATCAGTCCGGAAAACCTTATTAGCTCCAAAATATAATCTTTGTTGTCAAACTGGCTGATCAAAAGCGGTGCATCCCAATTCCATCTGTATGTCTTCGTTTTCACCCTCTACGGGTTTTATAGGAAGATATTCTCCGTTTTTTCGGTCAAATCTGTTCAATCCGCCGTATTGACTCTGGGCATAAATGATATCAGGATTACTCTGGTCAACCTGGGATTCAAATCCATCACCGACGGATGTTACATACCAGTCAGCGTTTACGATTCCATTAGCTGATGTGGTTCGGCTTGGTCCACCAAGGCTTAGATTATCCTGTGTTCCACCATGAACGGAATAGAAAGGGTACTCATTATCTGTAGCGACTTTATAAAATTGGGTAACGGGAAGATTGGATTTAAAATCATACGATTTTGCGTGATCATAGGTCTCATAAATACCTCCATCGCATCCGATAATCATGTGATTAGTATCTTTGGGGTCAATCCAAATCTCATGGTTGTCTATATGTTTATTGATTTCTCCTAGATTGCTCACTGTTTTTCCACCATCATAACTAACTTTGTAATAAGCATCTGTAATAAAGATTTTATCTTCGTTTTGAGGATCACAAGTTAACTCCTGATAATAATTGCCTGAAGTGAAGGTACCACTTCGTTTTTCCCAACTGGCTCCTCGGTTTGCTGTACGATATATACCA
Source organism: Saprospiraceae bacterium (assembly GCA_016722285.1). GTDB lineage: Bacteria > Bacteroidota > Bacteroidia > Chitinophagales > Saprospiraceae > OLB9. The sequence continues at coordinate 306,500 of JADKGI010000002.1, read as the reverse complement.
CCTTTTCCTTCTTTTGCTTCGACTACAGCATATACAATGTCCGGATTTACAGGGCTTATGTCAATTCCTATTCTTCCTATGTCACCTGTCGGCAATCCTCCTTCCAGCTTCACCCAGGTGGCACCAGCATCGGTTGATTTGTACAATCCTGACTCAGGTCCGCCTCCTATATATGTAAATACTTTCCTCATGCGCTGATGAAACGCCGCATAGAGGGTCTTATTATCTCTAGGATCCATGATCAGATCATTACAACCTGTATAGGAGCTTATAGTTTTTACACAATTCCAGGTGAGACCGCCATCTGTGGATTTATAAACACCCCGTTCACCTCCTTCACTCCATACCGGACCATATGCACCTACATAGATAGTATTTGGATCCTTAGGATCAACTATGATTTGTGAAATATGCTCTGACAATTTAAGACCCATATTTTTCCAGCTAGTACCACCATCATTAGATTTGTACACGCCATCACCGTAAGCTACTGATCTTTGGTTGTTGTTTTCTCCGGAACCTACCCAAACTGTATTGCTGTTTGATGGGTCAATGGTAACACAACCGATAGAGTAAGAACCCTCCTTATCGAATACCGGTTGGTAGGATATACCGCGATTTGTGGTTTTCCAAACTCCTCCACCTGATGAAGCCACGTAATATTCACTGTTATTGTTTGGATTTACAGCGATATCAGAAATACGGCCTGAAGTAACTGCTGGCCCGATTGATCGGAATTTTAAGGCAGAGAATGTACCAGAATTGTAAATGTCATCTTTTTTATCAGGCTTTGCTGTTTCCTTTTCTGCTGTTTTTGGGTCCGTTTTAACGGATTTTTTCTGAGCTTCCAGGGGAAGTAAAATTAAAGTAAATGCCACTATAAACAGACATTTTATGGTGTTTGTTATCATTTGGTGTTGGTTTTAATGAATAAATACGAATAAAATGTGAAGTTAATGATATGTTTCGGAATTAATATTTGTTTTATAAAAAAGATAAGACGGCACTTATTTTTAACATATTTTTAAGAATATGCAACCCTGGCTTTTTTTTATTGTCATTATGACAGATTAACACTTAAATTCAAAACTTGGTAATCCTTGCCGAAGACAAATTGATGATCGAAGGGTGCATCGCCGGTAAACGTGATGCTCAATATCAATTATATAAAAAATATTGTAAGGCAATGTTTAACATATGTTTGCGTATGGTAAATGATGTGAATGAAGCCGAGGATGTGTTGCAAAATGCTTTTGTGGATGTTTTTTCCAAACTGAAAATGTTCAGATATGAATCCACACCCGGAGCATGGATAAAAAGGATAGTAGTAAATAATTGCATCAACCACATCAGGTCAAAAAAGATGAATCTTGTAGCATCAGAAAATATTCCGGAATTGGCGGAAGAAAATCATGATAATGAAATACAATTGAATGTATCTTTAATTAAAAATGCAATCCAAAAACTTCCGGAAGGATACAGAACCATATTTTGTCTGTACAGTATGGAAGGATATGATCATAGTGAGATTTCTGAAATTTTGAAAATATCAGAATCAACATCTAAGTCGCAATACAGCAGAGCCAGAGCAAAATTGTATGAAATATTAAAATCAAACGGATCAATAAATGAAATATATCAATAATCAGATATTAAAATGAGTATGAAAAAGGATAAATTAGAACGATTTATAGAATCAAACAGGGATGCATTTGATGATAAAATGCCGGATAGAAGTATCTGGTTGAGTATTGAGAATGATCTGAATAAGAATGAAAGAAATTTAGGCATTTATAAGATAAACATACTTAAAATAGCAGCGAGTGTTATTTTGATATTGGGAGTAGGAGTAATTATTGGTTTTAATCTGAAGTCAAAGACAAATAATATTGACTACGCCGAAGCCCGGAATTGATGCAGCTAAAAGATACGGGCATATTATAAAATGCAGGTAAGCAACAAATTAAATCAGGTGAATGATCCGGCATCCAAAGTCAATGTGACACAGGATCTGAAACAACTGGATGAAGTTTACCTTCAGCTTAAAGAAGAAATAATTAGTTCAGGATATTCTAATAGTGACATTCTCATTCAGGCTATGATAAAAAATTATCGGACCAAAGTTGACATACTGGAAAATATTTTAAACAAACAAAATCAAATAAAAAATGAAAACCTTTCACTTTAAATCATGGATAATTCTTATCCTGACATGCGGTTATATTCCGCTGATCGCATCAAATTCTTCCGACTATGAACTTAAAAAGAATTATACAAAGGAATTTACAGCAGATAATAATACGGTGTTAGAACTAAGTAACCGTTATGGCAAAATTGATATCAAAACCTGGGATAAAGCTGCCGTGAAAATAGACGCCAACGTCATCGTAAAGGCAGGATCAAAAAGTAAAGCCGAAGAAAAAATGGAAGATATTTCAGTCAGAATGGAAAAAAACGGTAATAATGTGGTTGCCGTAACTGAGATAGAAAGCCAGAGTCAGTCCTGGTGGAGTGGCTGGTTTAGTGGATCAAACAATGTAAAAATCGAAATAAATTATACCGTATATATGTCTGCGGAGCTTCGTTCCATCATTGAAAATAAATATGGCAACATTTATCTTCCCGATCTCAAGGGAAAGACAAGTATTAATTTGAAATACGGCAACCTGCAGGCAAGAAACATTGATAATGACCTTCAGATGGATATTTCCTATGGAAAAGCCAATGTGGGTACGGTAAAAAGTATTAGTGGTACATTTTCCTATTCTGACTTCTATGGCACATCCGCTGGAGTAGCCATCCTTACCACAAAGTATTCAAAAATAAACCTGGATAATGTGAATACTCTGACAGCTACCAGTAAGTATGATGGGTACAGGATTGGGACTGCAGGAACTATCACCTTATCCGGATCTTATGATGATGTACATGCTGGTTCTGTCAACACCGCTACCTTTAATGTAAAATATACAGGATTAGATATTTCTTCGTTGACATCATCTCTTAATGCAGATATCAGCTACGGAAGCCTGAAAATTGAAAATCTGAAAACATCATTTAGCAATATTACAGTAAATACTAGCTATGCGCCATTCAAAATTTATGGATCAGTACCTTCAAAAGTAGAAATCAGCGGTAAATATTTTGATACTGATCTCGGAAGTGATTTTATCTCAGTAAACAATGTAAAAGATGGCAGTAGGAGAGAAATTAAAGGATTTAAAACTAGTGAAAAAACATCAGCTACTATTAGTATTAAATCGAGTTACGGAGATATTATAATCAGGTAGATAAGTTGTGCTTTACAATAATAAAAAAGAGGGAAACGGATACTCATCCGTTTCCCTCTTTTTTATTACTAATATATTATTATCAATTTATTGTATATCTGGCGGCAAGTGCACCATATCCACCGGCAAAACCATTCCCATAACCATTCAGGAAAAATGTGGGAATCCAGTCCACACTAATATTAAGTGGTGCATCTGCAAATTTGTAGTCCAATCCCAATACTCCTGAGAGACCGATAGATGTAGTACTTCCTCCATTAAATCCAGAATCATAAGACCAGAAATAGATGTTTGCTCCAGCACCATAATACCATTTTAAACCAGCAACAGAGGGTATTTCCTTATGAACTTCATAATATCCTCCTACATTAAACCAGGAGTATCCTGAAAAAGTCCTGAAACCTGCCACAAGTTCTAATGCGGCTTGATCAGAAATAAAAGTCTTATAGGTAGCGGATAGCGGATAACCTAAACGCAAACCGATAGCAGATTTGTAATCCTGCGCCTGACTAACAGCAGCAAAAAGAAACAAAGCAAGCATTGTGGATAAAATTTTTGTTTTCATTTTCATTTTACATATTTTTTGGTTAAATTAAACTACAAATGTACATTATAATATTTGTTTATATTGAAAAAAATGTACTGCTAAATAGATTAAGGCATGTATTTAATATTTTGATTAAATTCAGGCCTTCCATTTTTCTTTTTTCTTTAGAATTGATATGAGGTATTTTCAAATATAGAAATATATTATATTATTTATTTATATGGATTAATAAAACTTTTTGTTAACATTACATATTAAATTTCATTAAATGTATTTACTTTTACAGATTATTTTTAAAATTTGAAATGGACCATAAAAGGAGGTTTATCCTACTTACTTTTCTTCTATTTAACGGATTTTATTTGATTTCTCAGCCTTCCTTTGAAAACAAATCTCGTCTGTATAAAAAGGATATTCCCACAAGAAGTGTCATACCTGGAGCCACACTGGATATTGATGGAGACCTTATTGATGATCTTGTTATTCTCGACAATGGCATCTGGCTAAAAACAGTTTTGAGTAGCGGAAAAAATTTTGGACTGAAACTGGTGGACTCTATCAAATTGGGTCAGAATAGTGAAATTACCCTTTCAGCCGGTGATATTAACAATGATGGGGTAAATGAGATAATCACATCCGGAGAGTACAGTCTGATCAATGTAAGCACATTTAAAGATAATAAAACCACTAAGAAATCATTTCAGTCAGGGATATATGCACAGGGATCGTGTACGGCAGATATCAATAATGATGGCTGGCTGGATTACTTTTTGGCCAATGATGACGGACCTAATAGAATTTATATCAATGATAAAAGCGGAAATCTGATATTGACATCTGTGATTGATTTTCTTAAAAATGACAGTACTGACGGTTCGGGCAATTATGGAAGTGTTTGGACTGATGTAAATGGAGACCTTTTACCTGATTTATGTATTTCAAAATGCAGGGTCGGCGTAGATAACCCCAAAGATCTCCGCAGAGTCAACAGATTATATTTAAATAGAGGCAATGGAATCTTCGAAGAAAAGGGAGCAGAGTATGGCTTGAATAGTGGAGATCAATCATGGGTTACTGTTTTTGGAGATATTGATAATGATGGTGATCAGGATGCTTATGTAGTTAATCATGGAACCCCACATATATTGCTGGAAAATATTGATGGTAAATTCTTTAAGCAGATTCCAATGCCTCAACCGATACAATCATATGGTTTTCAGGCTATCATGAGTGACCTTGATAATGATGGATTGCTTGATATCGTCATTGCAGGCATAGAAGGTGCTACTATACTCCACAACAGAGGCGACAAGCATTTTGATATTCTCAAAAAAGCTATTGGTCCCAATCTGGCACGTTCTCTCACCATCGGAGATCTGAACGACGATGGATTTCCGGATATTTACGCCCATATCAACGAACCATTAAATGATCCCGGACTTAAGGATGACGAATTATGGATAAACAAAGGAAACAGTAATCATTATATTAAAATATCTCTTGAAGGTAAAATATCCAACAGATCTGCAATAGGAACGCTACTTACACTTTATTCACCAGGAGTAAATCAAGTCAGATATGTCAAAGGTGGTGAAAGTTACGGTGTCTTTAATTCTCTTCAGCAGATTTTTGGATTAGGTAGTTCTGATATCATAGACAGTCTTGTTATTCGTTGGCCTTCCGGTGTTACTGATATTTACACAGGCATGAAAGCTGACCGCACTTATTTCGCACAGGAAGGAAAATGTATGTCTGAGCAAGTTTTGTTATATCCGGAGGAATTGATTATTAAAGAGACATCTATAAGCCTAAGAGCTCCGGATGGCTCAAGTGTTTATGTATGGAATAGTGGTGTTACTTCAAATCAGTTAATAATATCTAAACCAGGAAAATATTTTGTGAAAATGACTGATAATCAGGGTTGCGTGACGGTTTCGAAACCTATTTCAGTTATATCCGGTTGTTTTGTGGCTGGTAAAAAGCTTATTACTGACGGTTCTTCCATCAAAATATGTAGTGGAGATTTAGTTGAGATATCCGCATCGAAAGCTGCGGCTTACCAGTGGAGTAACGGGAAAACCACTCAATCTGTATTTGCTGACAAAAGCGGCATGATTCAATTGGTTGCAAGCGACTATTGTGGAAATCAAATGTCAGATAGTATTCTTGTTGAAGTTGTTTCGATTGAGTGGAATGTTAAGGGAGATACAATTAAAAAAGGAGAATCTGCCTTATTGATTTCTGATAAAAAAACGACAGCCTGGTATTCCAGTGACGACGCTGTAATTCCTTTTTTTACTGGTGACACATTGAAGACTGCATCACTGGATTCTACTATTAAATTTTATGCCCGTAATACAGCCATAATAGATTTTAAAGAGAAAAAAGTAGGGGAAAAAAACTTTCCATTGATTGATTTTTATGGAGCCAACAGCACTGCTGGAGGACTGGTATTTAATGTAGAGTCGGCTTGTAAGGTTCATTCTGTTTTAGTGAATACGGACACAAAAGGGATGAGGCGTTTTTTGATTACTGATAAGGATGGAAGAGTTCTTTTTTCAAAGGATGTTAACCTTGCAGATGGAATGAACAGAGTTATTTTCGATTTTTCATTGAAACCTGGTGTTCAATACAAAATGCTCACTGATGAAAATATCAACATAAGTTCATTAGGATATAAGTCTCCAAGACTTGTAAGGACCTTCAATAATACCTCATATCCTTACGATATTGAAAATGTCTTGACGGTTGCTTCATCCACTTTTGGAGCTATTTATTATTACTATTTTTATGACTGGGAAGTACAATATGATTTCGTGGAATGTAGCAGTGAGCTGAGAGAAGTGACAGCATTTGTAGAAGCTTCATCAAATGTTCCGGACGAAGATGTAATGAAAAGTATTTCCATTTATCCCAATCCGGTAAATGATCAGATAATCATCAATACGCCATATTTTTCGGGTCCATTTATCATCACTATTTCAGATATGCAGGGCAAGACGATGTTTATTTCAGATTCGGGAACCAAACAGATAAATGTTGATATGTTAGCGAAAGGTATCTATATATTGACCGTTCACACTTCAAAAGGAAGGAAGCCATTCAGGCTGATTAAAATTTAATGAATTACTTGCTTGCCAAAGAATTTGTTCGGCAGTCAGGTGGTTTGCGAAGGGATTTACAATATATTTTAACATCATTACGATATCAATCTCGTTTTGCTGCAAAAAAATTGGAGATGATTTCAGAACATACATCATGCTTTATCCCGAATTCAAGTTTTGTGTTAGGGTGAAGAAGTTCTTTACCGTATCTCATAAAACCGCGTTTTTCGTCACTAGCCCCATAAACAATCCTGTCAATTTGCGACCAATAAAGTGCACCAGCGCACATAACACATGGCTCCAGCGTTACAAATAGGGTACAATCTTTAAGGTATTTGCTCCCCAAATATTGTGAGGCTGTTGTAATAGCCATGATCTCTGCATGTGCTGTGACATCATGTAATAATTGGGTCTGATTGTGTGCGCGCGCTATGATCTGATTGCGACAGACTACGACAGCTCCGACAGGCACTTCTCCTTCTTCTAAGGCCTTCTCTGCTTCTTTGATCGCCTGAACCATAAAGGAATCATCTGAAAATACGGTGAGCATACTACTTGTTTTAAATCAGGCACAAAAAAAGGTAAAAATATGTGATGGTGCAACAATAAATCTAAAAACCTGAAAACCAACAATTTTTTCATCAAAGTTTTGCCACCATAGTTAAAGTTCATACTTTTGCAGATGGAATATAGTAACACTAAAACACCCCAAATAGAAGAAGCACTTACATTTGATGATGTGCTTCTCATTCCTTCCTATTCTGAAGTGCTCCCCAGAGAAGTGGATATCTCCACCCAATTTACTACAGATTTGAAACTTAATGCACCGATAGTGAGTGCCGCAATGGATACTGTAACCGAATACAAACTTGCTATTGCTATGGCTAGAGAAGGTGGATTAGGAATTATACATAAAAATATGTCCATAGAAGCCCAGGCAAATCAGGTCAGAACGGTGAAACGATCTGAAAGTGGAATGATCATGGATCCTGTTACGCTTACAGAAGACGCTAAAGTTAAGGATGCCCATCATTTGATGAAAGTAAATAAGATAGGTGGCATACCTGTAATCGATAAAATAGGCAAACTAGTAGGCATTCTTACAAACAGAGACCTCAGATTTGAAACTGAAGCCGAAAGGCCTGTCACCGAGATCATGACCAAAGAAAGGCTGATCACCACGATTAAGGGAACAACACTTACTCAAGCTAAAGAAATTTTACAAAAATATAAAATTGAAAAATTGCCAGTTGTAGATGAAAATAATTTTCTTATTGGGCTTATAACCTATAAGGATATTATGATGGTCGAAAATTACCCTAGCTCAGCAAAAGACGTTCATGGGAGGTTATATGTAGGGGCAGCGGTGGGTGTTACCAATGATTTATTCGATAGGGTAGATGCTTTGGTCTCTGTAGGGGTTGATGTATTATGCGTCGATACTGCCCATGGACATTCAAAGGGGGTGTTGGATGCGGTAGCATCAATAAGATCGAAATACAAATATTTGCAGATCATAGGTGGAAATGTTGCAACAGCTGAAGGGGCAAAGGCACTGGCTGATGCGGGAGTAAATGCTGTAAAAGTAGGAGTAGGCCCCGGGAGTATTTGTACTACACGAATAGTGGCGGGAGTGGGTGTACCACAGCTCTTTGCTATAATGAATGCTAAAAAAGGTCTGGAAGGTACCGGTGTTCCCATAGTAGGAGATGGTGGTATCCGATATACAGGTGATATTGCCAAAGCTCTGGCAGCGGGTGCAAATAGTATCATGGCAGGAAGTCTCTTTGCCGGTACGGAAGAAGCACCCGGAGAAACCATATTATTTGAAGGGCGAAAATTTAAGGTGTACAGAGGCATGGGCTCTTTGGGAGCAATGGAAATGGGCTCAAAAGACAGATATTTTCAGGATGTAGAGGACGATGTCAAAAAATTGGTTCCTGAAGGGATAGAAGGACGGGTCCCTTTCAAAGGATCAGTATCAGAAGTTATGGTGCAATATCTGGGAGGTTTAAGGGCAGGTATGGGTTATTGCGGTGCCAATAATATAAGGGATCTGCAGCTTGCAAAAATGGTTAGAATTTCAAGCTCATCAATATTGGAAAGCCACCCTCATAATATCACAATCACCAAAGAATCACCTAATTATAGCAAAAGAGGATAGGAATTTTAACAAGAAAACTGACAAAATTAATATTTTTTAATTTTTTTCTGGAAGATATGAAGAAAAATACAAATTCATTTGTAGCTGTAATACACATTTTTGACAATTATATAAATATTTTTCATATATTTAGAAACTATTTATGAATGTTTGGCGTTTATCATTCACTTGTAGATATAATTCTTTGTAGTATCTTTGCATAACCCAAAGGCAGTAATACTGAAATTCTACCCGTGATTCTCTAATAGTACCTTTGGGTTTTATTGACAATTAGTAAATACTGCTTTTGTAAGTATTTGAAAATAAAAGGTGACCTCACCTGTAAGAAGTAGTTTTCTTATTTTGAGACCTTAGTCGAAAGAGCCCTTGTAAGTTAGTTACCTGGGCTCTTCGCATTTGATACCTCCCAATAATTATCAGTCTCCATATTAAACTTTCATATTTTAGTTTTGTCTTATTATCATTAATAAACCTTAATAATTGATTGAGATGAAAAACTTATTATTTGTATTTCTATTCCTGCTTGTCCATTCTGGATTGTATAGTCAAAATAATAAAAATGATACGCCTACAGGGCTTCCGGGTGATAATTTTAGTCTGGAGGGTGCACTCGAATTATTTAAGAATGCAGCTTCTCCGGAAGATTTTGAAAAAAAACTCAATGATGAAAGCAATCATGTCAATAACTTGGACCTGAATGGTGATGGAGACATAGATTACATAAGGGTTGTGTCAAATCAAAAAGATAATGCACGTATTTTTATTCTCCAGGTGCCCGTGTCGGATTCTGAAAATCAGGATATTGCTGTCATAGAAGTAGAAAAAAATGGAAAAGATGATGCAGTACTTCAGATCATAGGTGATGAAGAAATATTTGGGGAAGAGATGGTAGTAGAGCCATCAGACGGAAATGATGAGGGTGAGAATGAAGATAATGATTCTGAAGATGCTAATTACAGCCCATCGACAGTTGTCAATGTTTGGGCATGGCCTTCAGTTAGATTTATATATGCACCAGCATACAGGCCATGGGTATCCCCTTGGGGATGGAGGAGTTATCCGACTTGGTGGAGACCCTGGAGACCAATGGCATGGTCAGTTTGGCATCCTTTTAGGGTCAGCCATTACAGACCTACTGTCAGAATAGTAAGCACACACCGTGTAGTTAGAGCACATAATGTTTATAGGCCCTTAAGAGTATCTTCGACCACAGTGCGAACCAAAACATCAGGAGCTCGAGCCAATTATAAAGTAACCAGGACTAAAACAAAAGTTACAGGCGCGAGGGGAAATTCTGTCAAAAACGATACACATCCACAAAATGAAAACAGTCTTATCAGCTATACAGCCAACAGGTGATATGCATCTGGGAAATTACTTTGGCGCCGTAAAAAACTGGGTAGATCTTCAGGACAATTATAAATGTTTTTATGGTGTTGTGGATTATCATGCTATGACCATGCCATACCAGGTTGCTAAACTGAGAACAAATACCTGGGATCTGATCACAAATCTGGTTGCTGTTGGTGTAAAACCTGAAAACCTTTTTATCCAATCGCTTGTTCCGGAGCATACAGAACTTGCCTGGATATTTAATTGTTTTGTTCCTATGGTCAATTGACCCGCATGACACAATTTAAGGATAAGAGTTTTCAGATAAAGGATAGTGCAAAGGATGATTTTGTATCAGTAGCCCTGTTAGAGTATCCTGTACTTCAGACAGCTGACATTCTGATATATAAAGCCGATTATGTACCTGTTGGGAAAGATCAGGAGCAACACCTTGAATTGGCAAGAGATATAGCCCAAAGGTTCAACCATCAGGTAGGAAAAGAGTATTTTATCCTTCCTGAACCATTATATACCGAAACCCCAAAAATCAGATCGACTGCAGACCCAACAAAGAAAATGAGTAAATCAGCGGGTGAAAAGCACTTTATAAATGTATTTGCTGAAGAAGCAACCATTCGGAGGCAGATAAAATCAGCGGTTACAGATTCGGGAGATACCAAGTCCGGTTTGATGGCAGAAGGTGTTCAAAACTTATTTGAACTTATCAAAGCTTCTGGAAATACAAAGGCATATAAGTCTCTGATGGACAGCTATAATACCGGAATGTTGAAATATGTGGACTTAAAACAAATGGCATCAGATTCCTTGGTTGAGATGACTCAAAAGTTTATAGAAAAGAAGAAAGAACTAAATGCTGATAAGAAAAAACTTAAGGACCAGGTTAAACAATCTTCATCAGAAATTCGAAAAGTTGCACAGCAAACACTTCGGGAAGTAAAAGATCTGGTAGGATTGCTCAATGTGTCGTAAAAAATAAAATAGCATGATTATAAGCATGCTGATTATTTTATTTTATTAATGCCTTATCATTCCATCAAAAGCATCGGAATCAACCTATAATTCATTAAAAAGTGTTAAATTTTCAGCTTTATATAGTGTTTTAATTTTTTTTACTCTTTTTATTTCATTATCATGAAATAGAAATATTACCTTTAGGTCATGGATATTATTATTCATCTCAATCCGGAGGAAGTAAATCTTATCAGTGCTTGCATCAATAACGAAAGATGGGCGCAGAAAAGATTATATGAAGACCACTATTCCCAAATGATGGCTTTATCACTCAGATATGCAGGAAATAGTGAAGATGCTTTGGATATATTGCATGAGGGATTTATAAAAGTTTTTAAGAACCTGCACAAATACCAGACAGGCACATCTGTAAATGCCTGGATCAGAAAAATTATTGTCAATACGGCTATTGATTTTTACAGAAAAGACATTAAAAGGCGATCCGACGAACTTGATTCGGCAAAACATGTCTGCACAACCATTCCTGACGCCATTTCTACCTTAAGTAGTGAAGAAATTTTAAAAGCTTTGCAGCGATTACCACATTCCTATCGTTCTGTATTTAATATGTTTGTAATCGAAGGGTACTCCCACAGAGAAATTTCTGAATTGTTGGGTATAAATGAGAGTACTTGCAGATCAAATCTTGTAAAAGCAAGAACAAAACTTAGAGAATTATTATTAGCCGCGGATTCCGATTTTAATGAACGAAAATAATTTTGACGATCTCATAAAAGGAAAACTAAACAAGCTGACTCAGATGAAGAGTGACAGTAATTGGTCTTCCTTTGAGACGAAACTGAAAAATTCGGAAGTTGAAAGCAATGCGTCAGATGATAATTTTGACAATACAGTAAAAAATCACCTCCTTTCTAACAGACCTCCATTCAATTCAGCGCATTGGCGGATGCTTAAAGAGCATCTGAAAACTACCGAGGAGAGAAAAAACACAGTTTATGTTTCAAAAGCGCTTGAATTAGCGGCTATTTTTTTAACTGTAGTCACACTTATACACATTTCAGGAGAAAATAACAAGCCATTATTTCTTTCAGGTCACAAATCAATAATTGCTGAAAACCTAAAAACATCAGGTAATACAATAAATGAACTTTCTGCAGATACCTATCCAAAGGCGACAGGCGAAACATTTGATCAGGGAAAAGTTGACCAATCTTTCATAAGTAATTCACCTTTATTTGTAACAGCATTTAGCTTCAAAACAGAAAATAACAATAAAACTAACTCTTCTGGAAATTATTATAATAATAATGCTGAAACAACAACATCTTCTCATTTGGACAATATTCAGGCAAATGATGAAACAATTACATTAAATAATCCCGGTCGCTTATTTACAAGAGTTGATAATCTGGTAAAAATGACCCGTGTCGATTTATTGTCTTTTCCCCGAATAGGGAAAATGGTTATGAAACCAGTTGAATCAGAAATGTCCTTAATAATTCCATTAAGCCAGATCAAAGAAAACAAAAAAGCATCATTTTATATTTCTGCTTGGGCAGCAACGGATGTTAATTTGATAAATACACCATTTGATAAGTTTTATTCATTGGCATCTTATACAAAGGAAGCTTTAAATAATTCTTATGGATTGAATTTTTCCAGCCGGAATTCAAATATTGAGATAGAAAGTGGTATAGGCTACTCGATGAGGGTTTATCAACCACAAAAGATTACGGAAGCTTATGGTGTATTCGGTGAACATTACTTCGAAAAAAGTCTGAATAAAATTTCATTTGATATTGCCACAGTTCCTTTCAACATAAAATATCACACATTAAACGGAGCTGGATGGAGTGTTTATTTCATGGCTGGAGCGGCACTAAATGTTGTACTGAATGCCGAGTATGATATCTCTGAAACTTTGGTGAGAGGTAGGCCACCAGTAGGCAGATATGTGCCTGAGATAGCAAGGCTCGACAGGAAACCATTTATTGAAGGCGTTTTGAATGGAGATAAATTCAGGGACAATTATTTTGCAACGGTCGGCTTTGGGTTTGGGATAGAAAAGAACATCTTCCGGAGTACATCTATATATATCCAACCCTCATATTTCAGACAGGTACTCAGTGCAGATATAGGCATAGGACCTAATAAAGATAAAATACATTCGTCTTCTCTTCAGATAGGCTTTAAGTCAGTCATTAAATAAGGATTGTTTTGATTACAGGAAGGTGGTACTTCTTTTAAGGCTCTACTGTTTGATTTAATATAGGTAAATATAAAATTGGACTAAATTCAGGGGGCGCCCCCGGGTTCGATTTCAACTTCATCTTTTTTAATATTCTCTTCATAGATGCATTTATGACAGAATAGTTTAAAGTTTCTTTTCCCGCATAAACGATCATCATTATCAGATTTGATTGGGGTTTCAATACACCTGATTCTAAAATTTGTAACCTAAGGGACTCTCTAAGTCTTCTCTTTATCAGGTTTCTGTCAACCGCCCGTTTAAGATTCCTTTTACTAACTGACAGTCCAAATTGATATGCATTTTCAGTGTTTTCCAAAGGTAATCTTAAATATACCAATTTTATTGGATACACAAACAAGGATTGTCCCTGGGTGAAAGTCCTGTCTATCAGAATTTTACTTTTGAGTCTGTGGTCCAAGTTAGTTTTTAGATATTATTTTATGCAAGATATAAAAACTTAATGCTATAAAATAAAAATTCTGATCACAGCTATTGCCATAATCAGAATTTTGGTATTATTTTATGATATATCTTACTTAGCGCCTCTCTCGTCTGAGACAGAAAGTTTATTTCTACCTTTGGCTCTTCTTTTAGACAATACACGTCTTCCGTTTTTGGTAGCCATTCTTGATCTGAAACCATGTTTGTTGACTCTCTTTCTTTTGGATGGTTGATATGTACGTTTCATTTTCTTTATCTATATATTTACTATTGAACAATTACTAAGCAACTTTTTAAAAGCTTAAATTTTAAAAAGAAGCGCAAAGGTAATTTTTATTTTGTTATCTATTGTAAAAAACTGTATTCTTTTTTATTCAAAATCTTATCCATTCATGGAAACTATAAATTCTGCATTGCTGGTAGTATTACTCATATGTTTTTTGATGAAATCCATAGCTTCATCAGGTTTCATATCAGCAAGATGATTTCGCAGAATGAATAATTTGGGAAGTACACTTTCTGGTAGTAGCAATTCCTCACGTCGGGTACTGGATTTTGTGATATCAATGGCAGGATACATTCTCTTATTTGCAAGCGTTCTGTCCAGTTGAAGCTCCATGTTACCAGTACCTTTAAACTCTTCAAAGATTACCTCGTCCATTTTGGATCCGGTATCTGTCAATGCAGTAGCAAGTATAGTCAGTGATCCGCCATCTTCGATATTTCGTGCGGCACCAAAGAATTTTTTAGGCTTATGCAGAGCATTTGCTTCCACACCACCCGACAGCACTCTGCCACTGGTAGGGGCAACTGTATTATATGCCCTTGCCAGTCTTGTGATAGAATCAAGTAAGACCACGACGTCATGACCACTCTCCACGAGCCTTTTTGCTTTCTCCAATACAATTCCGGCTACTCTTACATGATTTTCAGCTGGTTCGTCAAATGTACTGGCTATAACCTCTGCATGTACACTCCTACGCATGTCGGTGACTTCTTCAGGTCTTTCATCTATCAGTAATACAATCAGATAGCATTCGGGGTGGTTGTCTGCGATAGCATTCGCAATATCTTTTAATAAAAATGTCTTTCCGGTCTTAGGTTGTGCCACAATCAATCCACGCTGTCCTTTACCTATGGGAGTAAAAAGATCTATCATACGGTTGCCGTAGTCCTTTCCTGCCGGATGTGTAGTCAGCTTAAACTTTTCGGTTGGGAAAAGTGGTGTGAGATAATCGAAAGGCACTCTTTCTTTAAGTTTTAAGGGGTCAAGCCCGTTTATACTCGTAACTCTCAATAGTGCAAAATACTTTTCTCCTTCTTTCGGCGGTCGGATAGCACCAAGGACGGTATCTCCAGTTTTTAGTCCAAAAAGCTTGATCTGGGAGGGTGATACATAGATATCATCAGGTGACGAAAGATAATTATAATCTGATGATCTTAGAAAACCGTAACCATCTACCATTAGCTCCAGAATGCCTTCACTATCAATGACTCCATCCAGGTCAGGTGAAAACCTTTGCTCCTCCATTTTTGGTTCGGGAGCTGGATGAGGGTGTTTTCTATATTCTCCCTGTTGACCATTTTGTTGTACTTCTCTGGGTGTACCTGAATTATTTTGCGACCCTTGATTTTGGTTTGGAAATCTGGGATTCCTTTGTCTCGGATCAAATTTCGGTCTCTGGTTGGTTGTATCAGGAGTGTTTTCTGACTCCTGGTCAACTGATACCGGTTCAGGACTTAATTCTTTCGTTTCTACTTTTGCAGGTGTATGCTTTTGCTCGGCTCTTTCGCTTGTTTGAACTACCTTGACCCGTTCTCTTTTATTTTTGGCCGATGAATCATCTTTTTTTATTGATTCAGTGACTTCTGACTCAACAATAATTTCAGTTGCTTTAGCCGGTTCAGGCTTAGCTTTTTCTTTTGCTGGTGCTGCAGGTTTTCGCCCTCTTTTATTGTGTAACTCTGTCGATTCTTCCACTTTAGGTTCTGCTGATTTTCCAACAATAGCCTGCTGGTCCAGAATTTTATAAATCAATTCCTGTTTGCTCAGTTTTTTACATTGCCCAGAGAAAGTTTTTCTGCAAGATCCTTTAATTCCGGAACAAGCATATCATTTAACTGCAAAATATCATACATAATCTTAAAATATAGAATATTAAATTTAATTTAGAATAGCTTTTTTCAATTTCTATCTCAATAAAAGTAGCAGAAACACTAATAACACAAAATGTTGACCCAAATTGTGAAATCAAAACCTGATAATTATTTGGATTCTCCGCAATGAATGAGGAAATATGCCTACTTAAATATTATGAAATTTTCTTGAAATAATTATTACTATCGGATGATAGCCTCATTTGATTATAATAAAGCACAAAAATAGGTATATATTTTGAAATTGTAATTACTATCTTTGCAAAAAGTTTTTATTTTATTATATTTTATCGTTAAATTACAAATAAAATGCTGGAAATCGGTAATATCAGGGAGGAAAAGGATAGAATTGTGGCCGGTCTCAAGAAAAAAAATGCTTCTCAGGATCAAATAGACCTATTGGAAAAAATTATTTTTGATGATGATAGGCGAAAATCCGTTCAGACGCAACTGGACAATATGCTTTCACAGATTAATAAACTATCAGATGAGATAGGTATTTTATTTAAAACAGGGAAGGCGGCTGAGGCTGGATCACTCAAATCTCAGGTTGCATCACTCAAAGAAGAATCGAAATTGTTGGAGTCCGAATTGAAGGAAATCAAAGATTCACTTGAGGACATGATTATCCAGTTACCTAATACGCCTCATGCTACTGTGCCTCATGGACTAAAGGCAGAAGACAATGAAGTATTTAAGCTATGGGAAAAACCGATGCCTGTATTGGGTTCAGATGCCTTACCACATTGGGAATTGGCGGAGAAATATGGATTGATAAGTTTTAAAGATGGCGTTATGCTCACCGGGTCTGGATTTCCGGTATATAAGAATAAAGGGGCACGTCTTCAACGGGCATTGATTAATTTTTTTTTGGATGAAGCCACAGCTGCCGGATATCAGGAAATCCAGCCCCCACTTCTGGTAAATAAGGAAACAGCCAGAGCGACAGGCCAACTGCCTGATAAGGAGGGGCAAATGTATTATTGTGAAAAAGATGATTTTTATCTCATTCCTACAGCCGAAGTTCCACTTACAAATCTTTATAGAGACACTATATTACAAAAAAGTGACTTTCCGGTAATGCTTACGGGTTATACACCTTGTTTTCGGAGAGAAGCCGGTTCATACGGATCAGATGTGAAAGGGCTCAACAGATTACATCAGTTTGATAAGATAGAAATTGTGAGAATTGAGCATCCTGACAGATCTTATGATGTAATTATGGAGATGGTCGCTCATGTTGAAAAATTATTAATCAAACTTGAATTACCTTTCCGTATCCTCCGGTTATGTGGAGGTGATATGAGTTTCAATTCTGCATTGACATTTGATTTTGAGACCTGGTCAGCCGCACAGGGTAGGTGGTTGGAAGTAAGTTCTATATCAAATTTTGAGACCTTTCAGTCTAATCGCATGAAGTTACGATTCAGGGACGATGATGGTAAAACCAGGCTTGCACACACCCTAAACGGAAGTGCACTTGCCTTAGCTCGGATAGTAGCCACTTTACTTGAAAATCATCAAACCCCTCAAGGCATCAAGGTTCCTCAAGCTTTACAGACTTACACAGGATTTGATATGATTACGTAATGATGTGGTACTTTTAAAATATTCCATTTAAAACAAAAATTAATAAATAAATAACACTTTGGGTTTTTAGACTGAGTGATATTATGAAACTTTTTTTATAGACTTTTAGTTATATTGTATTGAATTTTAAAAATTAAATTAAAACGATTAAATTATTATGGTAGGTATAGGATATTGGATTATCATGGGCGCTTTCACGATTTTAGGTTTGGTAGTAAGCAACAGACTTAAGTCAAAATTTGCCCATTATAGTAAAATCGGAACAAGGAATGGTAAGAGCGGTAAAGAAGTAGCTGAAGACATGTTGAAGTTTTATAGAATACACGATGTACAGGTGGTGATGGGACAAGGCTTTTTGTCGGACCATTATAATCCGGCAAATAAAACTGTAGCTTTATCACCTGATGTTTACAACGGCCGATCCATCGCTTCCGCAGCAGTTGCATCGCATGAATGCGGGCATGCCGTACAACATAATCAGTCGTATAGTATGCTTCAGTTAAGATCTAAACTTGTACCTGTAGTACAATTTAGTGCGAGCATTCAGCAGTTTTTGTTTATGGGAGTTATTTTTGGTTTAGGAGCAGGTGTTGGCGGTACTACTTTGCTCATGATCTTAGTAGGTACTTTTGGTCTTACTGCTCTTTTTAGTCTTGTGACACTTCCAGTTGAGTTTGATGCATCAAACAGGGCATTGGCTTGGTTGGATGACTCTGGTTACATGAGAGGTGCTGAGCATGATGGAGCCAAAGATGCATTATGGTGGGCAGCAATGACATATGTTTCTCAAGCATTAGGTGCATTGGTTATGTTTTTATATTTTCTGTTATCATTTCTGGGTGCAAACAGAAATTAATTTTATTACTAAAGTTGACGAAAAGGTACTTAATATATTAATGCACAAAATATGATAGAAGAAATAGAAATTCAAATAGAACAGACTATTGAACATTTTGATAAGGCTATTGAGCACCTTGCTTTTGAATTAAATAAAATCCGCGCAGGTAAAGCATCGCCTGCAATGCTGGATGGTTTGATGGTAGATTATTACGGCACGCCTACACCATTGCAGCAAGTGGCTAATATTACATCTCCGGATGCAAGGACGTTGAGCATTCAACCTTGGGAGAAGAAATCTCTCGCGCCTATTGAGCGGGCCATTTTTGAAGCCAATATGGGAATAACACCGATGAATGATGGTGAGGTGGTGAGGTTGATCATTCCGCCAATGAGTGAAGAAAGACGTGTATATATGGTAAAACAAGCCAAACAGGCAGCGGAAGAATCAAGAGTAGGAATACGGGCTCACAGGCATAAAATTTTGGATTTTATAAAGAAGCAGGTAAAAGATGGTTTTCCTGAAGATGTAGGAAAGCGCAAAGAAGATGAAGTTCAAAAAACCATAGACTCATATATGAGTAAAATAGATAAAATGATAGAAGTGAAGGAGAAGGACATTATGACCGTGTAATTTGATATAGAAAATTGATATTCAATGACTTGTACAGGAATTTGCAATATATTTTGATATCACTTCATTATACTAAATTAAAGATATTCAATGATTTAGAATAGATATTTTTGAAATGTAACTTCTCGGAATTATAATAGTGCGGATACAGATATCTAATTTGTTTCCGCACTTTTGTTTGAAATAATTTCAAAATATATCCTGTTCATTACATATTATAAAAATATTTAATATATCTTTGTCTCTCTTTTTGATCTGTTTGTCTATAATATTATAATAACAAAGCAGTTTCAAGATATATTTGGCATGATATTTTTTATTTTTAATTAAATTCCAATTTTATTTAATGAATCGGCTATCATCGTTTTTCATCTTTTGTTCGGGAGCAGTAAATTCAGTTTTAAGACGTTGCCCAACTGATTATATCAAATACCAGGGCATAGGTGCCACCATACTGTTTACCGGTATTTTTTCTGCCATTTCAGCCGGGTATGCATTATATACTGTATTTCAGTCATATGTTGCATCATTGTTTTTCGCAACTCTCTGGGGTATGATGATATTCAATCTGGACAGGTATATAGTATCAGGAATGCGAAAGAAAGATAATTTTTTTAAGGAGATGGCAATGGCAGCCCCAAGAGTAGTTTTGGCCATTTTTATAGGAATAGTGATTGCCACCCCTTTAGAATTAAAGCTATTTGAATCTGAAATAAATGCGGAGATAGGTATGATGCAGCAGGAAACATACAAGAAGCAGGACGATCTGTTAAATAAGAGATATGAAGCTGAAGTGAAAGTCGTAAATGATGAAATCATCCTCCTTAGAAATAAACTAAACAAGTCAGATACAGAACGAACTATCAGAACCAGTGAAGCACTTGCAGAAGCTGATGGTACAGGGGGAAGCAAGATAAGGGCGATGGGTAATATCTACCGGGCCAAAGCAAAAGCGGCAGAAAAAGCGGAACAGGATTATCAGATGGCTTATACTGAATTCAATCCTAAACTCGATGAACAAGTTGCCAAACTTAAAGCAATAGAAGAAAGAAAAAGTGCTGATCTTAAAAATCTGAATCGGGCAGCATTAACCGGATTTGCATCCAGGCTGAAGGCACTTCAAAGGCTTACTTCGACAGAGGAAGCTATAAAATTAGCCGGATTTTTTATAACATTATTATTTCTGATTATTGAATGTTCACCGATTTTGGTCAAACTAATCAGTGAGAGGTCTCCATATGATCAAAGGTTGGATACGTTAGAGACAGAATATCATCTGGCAAACTTGAAGAATACAACCATTTCAAAATTGGCAACTGACTCACAGCTTACTTTTGAAAATAAAACTGCAGGATTTAGAGTTTCTGAAATGATAAACGCTGAAAATGAGATATTTGCTCATGCACTTCGGGAGGAGAAGGAACAACTAATGGGAAAGAAGGAAGGATGGTTTGCTTTACTTAGAAAAAGAAGAATTTTCGACTTCTGATTATATCAAATTTAATGATTTTAAAAGCCGGTGTTCTTAATCTAGATTAAAACCACCGGCTTTTTTTTAGATTTCATTGATAAATAGGTTTATTTTTGCCACTATAAATTCTATTTATGAATATACTCATCGTTGGGAGTGGAGGCAGGGAGCATGCATTAGCATGGAAAATCGCACAAAGTGATCATTGTAAAAACTTATATATTGCGCCAGGCAATGCAGGTACGGGACTTTGTGGTACAAATGTAGATATTGACATCCTGGATATCGGAAACCTAAGGCAATTTAGTTTAGAAAATAGAGTGGACCTGCTTGTTGTGGGCCCGGAAGCACCTTTAGTTGAGGGTATAACAGATTCATTTCGAATTGGGGATACCAAACATATAAATATTATTGGACCTTCGGCTTATGCTGCCCAGCTTGAAGGTAGCAAGGCATTTGCTAAGAAATTTATGCAAAAGTATGATATCCCTACTGCTGCATATTTGGAGATATCGCGCGATAATATATCATCAGGTATCAAATTTCTCGAAGAACTGAAGCCACCTTATGTCCTGAAAGCGGACGGACTTGCAGCAGGAAAAGGGGTACTGATCCTTGATGACCTGACCGAAGCTAACGCTCAGCTGAATGATATGCTTAATGGTAAGTTTGGAAAAGCTTCAGAAATAGTTGTCATTGAAGAATTTCTGAGTGGAATAGAATTTTCGGTTTTTGCCCTTACTGATGGGAAAAGCTACGTGTTGCTCCCTGAGGCCAAAGATTATAAACGTATTGGTGAAGGAGACACTGGACTGAATACAGGCGGCATGGGTGCTATTTCACCGGTTCCATTCATTGATGACTTGCTTTGGAAAAAAGTAGTTCAATCCATTGTAGAGCCAACCATAAAGGGAATCGCTGCCGAAAAAATGGATTATACAGGGTTTGTGTTTTTTGGCCTGATCAGTGTAGGTGGTGAGCCGATGGTAATAGAATATAATTGTCGGCTGGGGGACCCGGAAACAGAGGTAATTATACCAAGGATTAAAAGTGATCTATTACAATTATTCAGAGATGCAGTGAGTGGCAATCTTAAAGACGCTAAAATGGAGGTTGATTCCCGATCGGCATCTACAGTTATGATGGTGTCAGGCGGCTATCCCGGTGATTTTGATAAAGGCAAGCTTATAAATGGCAGTGAAAAAATTAAGTCCAGCCTGATCTTTCATGGAGGGACGAAAAAAACAGGTAAAGAAATTTACACCAATGGAGGGCGGGTGTTGGCAGTAACTACTCTGAATGATGATTATCGTAAGGCAGTTAGAATATCTTTGTCCAATGCTGATAAAATTCATTTTGAAGGAAAATATTACCGCCATGACATAGGTTTTGACCTGTAAGAATAACCGGAAAATGAAGTATCAAGCCAGAGAAATAGCTGCCATTATTAGATCAGATCCAAAGAGTCTTGTCGATCCGGACTCAATAATTGAATTTATCAATACAGATACCAGGCAAATCGAAACACCGGAAACTTCTCTGTTTTTTGCATTAAGAGGCAGTATGCATGATGGCCATGATTTTATAGAAGAGGCTATTGAAAAGGAATTGTAAATATTGTTGTGCGTAAAATTCCTCGGGCACATCCTGTGAATATTAATTTTTTGTTGTGGACGATTGTCTGAAAGCTATGCAAATACTGGCTGCCGCACACAGATCCCAATTCCGGAATTTGGATGTTTTAGGCATTACCGGTAGTAATGGCAAAACGACTATCAAGGAATGGCTTTATGAAATGATCAATGATCGTCAGGTAGTAAAAAGCCCAAAGAGCTTTAATTCACAAACCGGTGTTGCGTTGTCTGTATGGCAAATAAGGCACAGTGACCGCCTTGGTATATTTGAAGCGGGGATATCCCAGCCCGGAGAAATGATATCACTTGCTAAAATGATACGACCAACTCTTGGACTGTTTACTATGATTGGTGATGCACATACTGAGGGATTTGAGAATCAATCAGAGAAGCTTGACGAAAAGCTGATCCTTTTTGAAGATAGTGAAACAATAATTTTTGAGGAAGATGATGTCATGGTCAATATGGCAATCAGGGATAGATTTCAAAATAAAAGATTATACAGCTGGGGATGGAATCAAAGTGCTACTCTGTTTAATATTAAAGAGATAAAAAAACTCCAATACAACACGGAAGTACTCATCGGATATAAAAAAAATACATTCAAATTTAGTATCCCGTTTATTGACACTGCGTCGATAGAGAATGCCATGCATTGTCTGGCAGTATTGCTCGTACTTGAGATATCTCCTTCGGATATTAATAATGGATTCCAATCTCTTCACAATATACCTATGCGGCTTGAAATGAAAAATGGAATTCAGGATAGTATTCTCATCAACGACACCTATAATGCGGATGTTCAGGCTTTTAAGATAGCGTTGGATTTTTTGAGTCAGCAGGCAGGTCAGAGAGAAAAAGTACTTATTCTTTCAGATTTTATGCAGACTGGACTTAATTCAGATGATCTTAATCAGCTTCTGGCCGCAATAATTCAAAAACACAATATTGTCCATGTTATTGGCGTGGGCCGGCAAGTTTCCAGGATGGGAAAGTATCTGGATGATAGAATTTTGTTTCATCATTTTGAAAAAACAGAAGACCTTATTTTTAATTTGCAGGATATGCAGCTGAACAAAAAGGCCATCCTGGTAAAAGGAGCGAGAATATTTAAACTTGAAAAGGTGATTTCGGCTTTGTCACAAAGAGCACACACTGCCACACTAGAGACTGACCTTCAGGCTATTGGGCATAATCTCCGAATGTTCTTTCAGCATCTGCAACCGGGAACCAAGTTGATAGCAGTAATAAAGGCTTCAGCATATGGTAGTGGAAGTGAAGAGCTGGCAAAATTTCTTGAATACAGAAAGGTGTCATATCTGGCAGTTGCCTATATTGACGAAGGGGTTCAGTTACGAAAAGCGGGAATTTCAGTACCCATAATTATTCTTAATCCTGATAGAAACGGTGTATTGGAGATGATTAAACATAATCTGGAACCTGAAGTGTATTGCATAGAACAGTTACTTGAAATACTTGCATTGATGGAAAGCTATACAGCAAAGCCTTTCAACATCCATTTAAAAATGGATACAGGAATGAGCAGATTGGGATTTATAACATCTGATATAAAAACATTATGTAGTATTTTGTTAAAAGCAGATCACTTGAGAGTAATGTCAATTTTCAGTCATCTGAGTAGCAGCGAAGATGATAAAGATGATGAATTTACAAGAAGCCAGGTTCACTTACTAGATTCAATGTTTGAAACCATTTCAGGAGTCTTACAATACAGACCGATGAAACATGTCTTAAATTCTGCCGGAATTTTAAGGTTTCCTGAGTATCACTTTGACATGGTGCGATTGGGACTCGGTTTATATGGAATAGATGGCACAAATTCTATTCAGGGAAAACTGGAAAAAGCACACACACTTAAAGCCACAGTCATTCAGATAAAAAAGATTACTACTACCGACTTTATAGGGTATAATCGCAGAGGCACAGTTGAAAGTGATGGCCAGTTAGCGGTGATAAATATAGGTTATGCGGATGGTTTGCTCAGGTTTGCAGGTAACAGGAAATATAATGTTCTTATTCATGGTAAAAACTATCCGATAGTCGGAAATATATGTATGGATCTCACTATTATTGATATAGGAAATGATCATGGGATACAGATCGGGGATGAAGCCATTATATTCGGTAAAGATAAACCGGTGGAACGATTAGCTGAAATTTGCGGGACTATTCCATATGAAATCCTGAGTCGAATTTCTTCCCGGGTAAAAAGATTGTACGTTCAGGGTTAAGGTTTTATACTATCAATTAGGAGGCTCTCTAAATGTAAAAAGGCTTATCTGATCCTGATGTTCAGACAAGCCTTTTTGCATATTTATTTACAGATGATTTTTATAACAATTCCTCCGTATCTATGTGTTCTGCTTTTCTATTTCTCTCTATGTAGCTATGATAGAGGATAAGGGAAAGACCACCAAGTACCAGAATAGATACAAAAACACCCGTAGGTTCGGTACCAAGCATATTATCTACTATCATCCCGATCAGGAGACCCAGCCCTATTGATAAAAGGAACAATCCCATTTTCAGAGCGCTGTTAGATTCTCCCGCATTGACATCAAATATCTTTGCTGTTCTACCTGAGTTGATGAGAGCCATACGTTCCGTATGTCTAGTTTTGAAATAAGTAACTACTAAAACGATCATTGTGATAAAAAAACCTGTAATTCCGATGATTTCTGTTGCCATTATTAATTTTTTTATTTGTTCAAAACTATTACGCAAACAGTGGAAAGCAGGTTACAAAATCCTAATTATTTTTATTTGTCAATTGTCAAAATTGTTTTTCCTTCTCTCCCGAATGTTTGAAACTACTTTTTCCTTAAAATCACGTTCTGTTTTAAAGAGCATAACGATCTTCTTTGCGGGAATGGCCGTTTTCAATTTTTGGATATACTTTTTTTGCAGTTCGATCTCCTTGCTCTTCATATCAAGCATGCTGTACAGGAGATCTTCGGACTCCTTATCTGTAAGTTCATTTCCACGATTGAAGTCCATGGACGATTTAATTTGTTTCATATCAGCCTGATATCCATTGTAAATCGGCCAGAATTTCTGTGCTTCGACTTCAGATAAATCAAGTTGTTGTGTAATGAAAGCAACTCTTTGGGATTTTACCTTATTTTTCATTTTATCCTTCATGTAGTTGTCCTGCGATGTAGCAATGAATGATGTGAGTAAAAAGCCAAATAGTAATAATGATGTAAACTTTTTTAAGGTGATTTTCATGATAAAAATTTTTAATATTAAAAGAATAAAGTATTTTATAAGTTGATGTCAGATGCATCATTTGGACTAAATTCTGATTCGTCATAATTCAATCCAACATCAATTCCCGTGATATCCCCTTCTTCCAGGATTTCGTGATCTATAAGTGAACTGATTTCAAATTCGTCAATATTATCCTGGATATATTGCAAATATTCATCCTGGTCGATCGCTGAAAAATTAGGATTTGCCATTTTTTCATTTTGGTTGTTGAATACCATCAGGAATGCCAATCCGAATACCAGAATAGCAGCGGCGGAATACATCCATTTTTTATATATTTTAAAGTTTAGAACTGGCATGTTATTAATTTTCGTTTGATTTTCATTGCCGGCCCATTTTATCAAATCTTTTTCCACATCTTCCAAATACGATACAGGTATCGATAATTTTTTATCAAATTGTACCAGATATAATTGACTTAGGATTTGTTCCTCCACATTTTCAAAATACTTCTCCGGCACATCAAACAAGTTTTTCTTTGGAATTTCTGCAAGTTTAGGTGCGAGCTCAGTTAGCTCGTTATATATTTCTGGATGGTGAATGTTTTTCATATTCCTGCTTTTAATTGTTCTTCTATTTTTTTTACCGCATGATGATATGAAGCTTTCAAAGCCCCGGTACTTGTTTCTGTAATGTCAGATATCTCCTGATAGGACATTTCATCATAATATCTCATATTGAAAACCAGTTTTTGTTTTTCAGGAAGTCTGTTGATGGCTAATTGCAAAAGATTGAGTATAACTTTTTCATCCATCAAATTATCTCCCGCTGATTTAAAAAAGAGAGTATCTTCTATATGTTCGGTTTTTCTGTTTTTCTTATTATTGATAAAATTTAAACTTTCGTTTGTCGCTATTCTGTATAACCATGTAAACAAGGATGATTGATGTTGAAAGCCATCAATTTTTCTGACTACTTTCATAAAAGTATTTTGTAATACGTCATCTGCATCATCGTGATCCAGTACTATACGTCTGATATGCCAGTACAGTTTTTCTTTAAATTTGTTGACCAGTAGCTGATAACCCTGATTTCGTAGTTCAGGAGATTCTATCATATTCAAAATCTGTGTGTCTTCAGAATTCAGCATTTCTTGTTTGTTCTGACCTTTTGACATATTAATTGGTAGAAGGTTTAATATGTTTGAAAAATTTGTAAAAAGTAAATCAAAGCGTACTTTTGCAGTCTAAAACATTTATAATGTTACGATTATTGTTATTTATATCAGTGTTAGTATTATTAAACTCGTGTAAAACTCAAAATAAAGAATACCATAAAATCACTTCGGATGCTTCTATATACCACGAATCATTAAAGGCACTGACCGATGTGATCGTCCATGATATCTTTTCTCCGCCAGTAGCCAGTAGGATATATACTTACTCTAATGTGGCCGGATATGAAGGTGCAAGATATATAGATAGCTCATATACATCATTGGGTGACAAAATATTGCACATGCCTGCTTTACCCAAACCTGAGAAAGGTAAGGAATATTCTTTTGAAATGGTTGGAACTATTGCCATGCTTAAAGTTGGGAAAAATCTTATTTTTTCTGAAGACTCGATACAAAAGCAAATAGACAAGGTCTATAGTTTTTATCAAAACTCAGGTATGCCCGATGATATTTTCGAAAGATCATCTATTCTGGCTGACACATTGGCATCATCTATTATATTATGGTCATCCACAGATAATTATAAACAAACCAGATCGTCTCCTAAATACACTATTCAAAATGACCCTGCTACGTGGAAGCCAACTCCGCCAGGATATATGGATGGGATTGAGCCATCCTGGAATAAAATCCGACCTTTCGTTATGGATTCTGCTGCTCAATTTAAACCAGCACCACCTACACCTTACAATATGAAAGACAAAAACAGCCTTTTCTACAAAGAGGCAATGGAGGTGTACAATTCAGTTAAAAATGGTTCGGAAGAGCAAAAGGAAATTGCTAATTTTTGGGATTGCAATCCTTTTAAGCTAAATGTAACCGGACATGTGATGCATGCAACAAAGAAAATTTCTCCGGGAGGGCACTGGATCAATATAACAGGCATAGCTTGCAAAAAAGCGAAATTTAATGTAGCACAGACGACCAGAGCTTATGCATTTGTTTCTATAGGCTTGGCTGACGCATTTATCAGCTGCTGGGATGAGAAATACAGAAGCAATGTAATACGTCCTGAAACTGTAATAAATGAATTTATTGACCCTGATTGGGCACCTTTATTGCAAACCCCTCCATTTCCAGAATATACCAGTGGTCATAGCGTGGCTTCAGGATCCGCATCAGTGGTGACGACTTATCTATTTGGTGATAATTTTAGTTTTACGGACGATTCGGAAGTAGAATTTGGATTGAAAGAGCGATCATTCAGGTCTTTTTTTCATGCAGTAGATGAAGCATCCATATCCAGATTGTATGGTGGGATACATTATATGCCAGCTATCAGGAATGGGGTTATTCAAGGTAAAGCCGTGGGCTCTCTTATTGTTGAAAAATTAAGTAAGTAGGCTGACCATAAATTTTATCTTCCTGGTAAGAATGGCTTACATTAACTCTGCCAGTTCAAACCATTTCTCTTCCTTTTCAGCAATTTGTTGATTTACCAGATCCAATTCTCTGGAAAGTTCTGCCAATTTATTATGCTCTAAAGTTATCTCTTTAAACATATCAGTGATTGATTCTTTTTTCTCTTCCAGTTTCATGATTTCTTTTTCGAGTCTGGAGAAATCTTTGCGCTGTTCAAAAGATGCTTTACCGGCACTTATATTTTGATCACTATTATTGGTTTCTATAAAATTGATGCCTTCGGAGACTTGTCTTAGTTCTTCTTTCTTGATTTCTCTGTATTCGGAATACGAACCGTTAAAATCCTTGATTTTTCCGCCGCCTTCTAAAATAAATAAGTGATCAACAAGTTTTTCCATAAAATATCGGTCATGTGTTACAATAATAACACAACCCGGGAAATCCTGGAGGTAATCTTCGAGCACATTGAGTGTAACTATATCCAGGTCATTTGTGGGTTCATCAAGGATCAGGAAGTTGGGATTCTTCATTAGAATTGTAAGTAAAAATAGTCTTCTTTTTTCGCCGCCACTAAGTTGTGAAACATAAACCCGTTGCTGAGATCGTGGAAAGAGAAACTTTTCGAGAAGAGATTCAGCCATTAGTTTCAGACCTTTTTCGAGGGGAATGAATTCAGCAATATCTCTGATCACATCAATTACCGTTTTATCTTCATTAAGTACAAGGCCATCCTGTGTGTAAAATCCAAAGACGATGGTATCTCCCACTACTATTTTGCCGCCGTCAGGTTTTATTTTCTGTGTCAGGATATTTAGAAAAGTGGATTTACCGGTACCGTTCTGACCGACTATACCTATCCTTTCTCCCTTTTTGAATTTATAACTAAAGCCATCAAGAATCTTTTTATTTCCGAAACTCTTGACTATAGAGTGAGCTTCGAGTATTTTTGACCCTAATCGTGCAGATGCAATATTAATCTTCAATTCATCATTGTTAAGCTTTACATGTGCCTTCTCTTTAATTTCATAAAAATCTTCAATTCGCGATTTAGCTTTTGTTGAGCGGGCTTGAGGCTGGCGACGCATCCAATCCAGCTCTTTGGAAAAAAGTTTTTTATTTTTTTCCAGATTGACAGCGTCGTTGAGCAATCGGGCTTCTCTTTTCTCCAGATATTGAGAGTAATTACCTCTGTAAACATATAGAGTACCATTATCCAGTTCGATGATTTCATTGCACACATTCTCCAGAAAGTATCTGTCGTGTGTGACCATAAATATGGTGAGATTAGGTTGCTGTAAATAATTTTCCAACCACTCAATCATTTCAATATCCAGATGGTTGGTAGGTTCATCCAGAATCAGAAAGTCCGGTTCTTCTATTAAAATTTTAGCGAGAGCAAGTCTTTTCCGCTGACCGCCGGACATTTCACCCGTTTTCTGGTCAAGGTTATGAAGTTGGAGTTTGCTTAATATTTCTTTGATACGGGCTTCCAGATCCCAGGCTTTCAGGTCTTCAAGCCTGGATACGCACTTCTGAAGTAATTTATCATCACCTGCCGTAATGGCCTTTTCGTAGTCTCTGATAGCTATAATTGCTTCATTATCAGTATCAAAAACGGTTTCCAAAACCGTTGCTTTTGGATCAAAAACAGGGTCCTGTTTTAGTATTGCTGTTTTTATTTCTTTAGAAATGATGATTTTTGATGATTCACCATCGGAACCTTCCTCACCGCCAATAACATTTAGTAAGGTGGTTTTGCCGCTTCCGTTTTTTGCGATCAAAGCTATTTTGTCACCCTTGGTCACGGAGATATTGACATCTTTAAACAAAACCTTATCCCCGTAAGAACGATTAACATTTTCTAAAGAAAGGTATTGCATGATTTTTTGGCTTAGGTGTATTTTGCCGTAAAATTAAACTTTGTTTTACTGCTTACAAAGTTTAATGTGGGCGAGATGGTGCCTGCAATGCCAATCGTAGAGTGCAGCTGCCATGTCGAGTCTGTAAAATCGATTGGCATCAGGATGAAAATATCCTTTGGACCAATCTGCGGGTGCCATGCTGTCAAAAATGGAACACCATTTGACATGAATATCAGTGATCATAGACACAGATATATTTACAGGAAGTGAATAATCAGCTAAGATAGCATACTTTGATTCAAGATATGGTTTTATAGTTGGGTTATCTTCAGTAAGCGACCATTTAAATCTGATGAGTGCATGGTTATGACTGTCAGATATATGATGAATCACTTGTCTGGCTGTCCATCCACCCGGTCGATAAGCGCTATCCAGTTCTTTTTCTGAAAATGTACTCAATACTTTCTTTAATTCACCGGGGAACATCATTATCGTATGGATATGATTAGCTAGAGATTTTTCATCAACTGTCTGTGGTAAAACGAACTTGCCAACAGGATATTTTAAATGCTCCATTATTGATATTTAAGCTTTTATTTCTTTAATTTTCTTTTTACCTTTCATGGTAGATGCATAAGTTAGCGCTTTATACAGATTTATCACTCCGCCTGAAACACTAAGTTTGCTAAAATTTATTTTTTCTGATTTGCTACCAGGGACAAAAACATCCTGATTCAATGGTGTTACCGATTTCATTATAGATTCTTTGACCTGTTCAGCTGTAAGAGTAGGGAATACAGACCTGATAGTAGCGGCTACCCCAGCAACTACCGGAGATGCCATACTGGTACCCTGTAACGAAGCATATTTATTATTTGGCAAAGTACTATATATTTTCATACCTGGAGCAAACACATCCACTTCTTTTGCACCATAGTTGGAAAATGGTGCCGGTGCATTTTCGCCGCCTTTATAGCTAAGTGCTCCGACTGAGATCCAGTTTTTTGCTTTTTTTTGCTTTTTGCACAGAAATCCGGACTTTTTTTCAAATGTGGCATTCGGAAAATTAATAATTTCATCATTGTTTTCATTTTCATTTCCAGCGGCATGAATGAGTAGTACATCTTTCTTAGCTGCATATTTTACTGCTTCATCCACCACATTTTTATCAGGGCTGAATCCTTTTCCGAAACTCATGTTAATAATGGATGCACCATTATCAACGGCATAACGGATGGCATTAGCTACATCTTTATCTCTCTCGTCCCCATCCGGAACTGCCCGTACAGACATCAATTTTACATTAGGTGCAATTCCGTCCATGCCGATATTATTATTTCTTACAGCACCTATTGTCCCTCCAACATGAGTTCCATGAAGTGGGTCCGGACCTTCCACATCATTATTTCCATAATACTTTTCAAGGACATTGCTGTAATTGTCTTTTACAATTGTCTCTCTAGGGTCAAAATCAGGGTTATACGAAAATTCAAGTTTTTGCATCGGAGTTGTTCTATCCTGCCCTATCTCATTTTTAATAATATTTTTTATATCTTCTATGGATTTTACATCTGGGTACAAGAGATATTCACTAGCCAGATTTTTTCCCAACATTAATTCATAATTGTCACTTAATTTTAAAGAATCAAGTGTTTTTTTGTCAAATGGTTTATTGCCAATTGCTTTTTCAACAGCATTCAACGCTGACATTACCTTTTTTTCAACGGCATCAAGTTGATCTAATATGGCTTTATTTTTATTGACTTCCATTTCCACTATTTCCTTGGCGCGGATGAAAGTATCGTATTCTTTTTTTTGCGTTTTATTTAGTTTGCCTGGATTTGCAATATCAAACTTGTACTTTAGACTGCTAAAGATACGGGTCGCTTCATACGAATCCGGCCCTACATTTCTTCCGTCAGGACCTCCAATAAAATTCCACCCGTTGACATCATCGATATAACCGTTTTTATCATCATCTTTTCCATTGTTTGGGATTTCTCCGGGATTTACCCAAATATTTTCGCTCAGATCTTCATGTTGGATATCTATTCCTGAGTCAATGATAGCAACAATGACAGTTTTTGTTTTTTTTTCTTTCAGAAATTCTCCATAGGCTTTTTTTAGTGCGATGCCATTAAATCCTTCACCCGGATTTCCAAAAAACCAATCGTTGGGCACGGAATTTTGGCTGGTAGCATTTATAATTATTACAAAAAAAACTAAAAATATATTAAAATAATTCTTCATATGTGGCTTTATTAATAAATCATGTATATTTTTGTGTTAAAAAAAAACTGGTAAATATTGGGGTCTAAGAGATAAAAGAAATATTAAAGACCTCTTAAAACAAAATATTTATCGGAAGACTAAAGTTAATATTAATAGTAATAGTTCAAATTGGTGACCTTTTTATTATATTTTTATCAATAAAATGAAATCATAATCATTGAAATCTGATTTTCTTTTGTGAGATTTCAATTTTAATTGGTTAAAGACATGGGTATTTACTAATTGGTATCAAAGACCGGGAATTGTCAATTTTAATTACCCTTTAAAAAATTGTAAAGTTATGAATAGTACATTAGCAATAAGGCTAATTTTTTTATTTATTTTTATTATTCCATTCAAAATTGATGGTCAATATACAGAATTTGGATTTGGGGGAGGAGTCTCAACTTATTGGGGAGACCTTAATAATCCCTCTCTGAGTTCAAATTTGGTAAAAAACAGCGGGGCCGCTCTTCAGTTGCATTTGAGGAAAATATTTAAAAATAGAATTGGGGTCAGGGCTTCATTTGTTTATGGTCACATAAAAGGGGATGATAGCAATTCAGATCTGGATTGGCAGAAGGAACGAAATCTTAGCTTCAAATCAGTATTGACTGAATTTGCTTTGATGGGTGAATATTATTTGTTTGGATTTGATACCGAACCGGGAGGTACAGTTTTTGCTCCATATCTGACTGCCGGTATATCCGGATTTCGTTTTGATCCGAAGACTATTTACAGAGGCAATGAAGTAAGATTACAACCCTTGGGCACAGAAGGACAGAGTATGTCTGGATTTGGAAATAAATACAGTCTTTTTAGTGGTGCCCTTTGTTTTGGCGGAGGGGCAAAATTTATTATTTCAGAATCTGTCAATATAGGACTTGAGGTAGTTATGAGAAGGACATTTACAGATTATCTTGATGATGTAAGTAAATCATATGTCAACTATGATGATCTCAGTGCCGGAAACGGTACACTGGCCGCCAATCTTGGAAACAGGACGGGGGAATATTTTGGTCAGACTGATCCGGTTCAATTGCCCACAGGTGCACAGCGAGGGGGCGCTTTTATAAAAGATTATTATATTGTGAGTATGATTACGGTAAATATGATTATTGACAGTGGTACAGGCAGAAGGAAATATAACAACAGCAACAAAGTAGTTTGCCCCAAGTTTTAAAATATTAACGTGCTAAAGTGATTGGAAGACAGTAGATTTATATTGAAGAAATACTGGGGCTATGATGATTTCAGGGCACCACAGGAACATATCATAAATAATGTTCTTCACAATAAAGATACCATTGCACTGTTACCTACCGGCGGCGGGAAATCTATATGTTTTCAGATACCCGCTCTTATGTTTCATCACAAAACAATTGTCATTTCTCCACTCATTGCACTCATGCAGGACCAGGTGGATCAGTTATCTATCAGAAATATTAAATCAAAGGCATTAAATTCAAATCTTTCATATAAAGAAATAGAAATAATTTTAGATAATTTTATTTTTGGAGATTTGAAGCTACTTTATATCCCCGGAAAGGATAAAATCAGAAGTTTTTTTAATGAGAATCGCACTGGCAAAGATAAGTCTTATTGCGGTAGATGAAGCCCATTGTATTTCTCAGTGGGGATATGATTTCAGACCTGCTTATTTTAATATTCCGGTATTAAGAGAATTGCATCCGAAAGTCCCCATCATAGCCCTGACTGCGACTGCAACTGATAAAGTAATTCAGGATATCAGTGTTAAACTAAAACTGCGTGAACCTACAATTTTTAAGAAAAGTTTCGCCAGGGAAAATCTCAGTCTGACCGTAATTATTACAGAAAATAAGCAACACGAGGTATTGCAGATATTGGGTCGTATCAAAGGAAGTTCGATTATTTATGTAAGGAGCAGAAAGGACACAATCGAATTTGCTCAATGGCTGAATCGACACGGTTATAGTTGTGCATCATATCATGGAGGCATGGAAAGATCTGTCAGAGATAAAAACCAGCAAGCATGGATGAGAAATCATGTTAGAATCATGGTTTCGACAAATGCTTTTGGGATGGGGATAGATAAGGCAGATGTAAGGCTTGTCATTCATCTGGATGTAGCTCCCAGCGTTGAAGAATACTATCAGGAAGTCGGTCGGGCAGGGAGAGATAATCAGGATTCTTATGCTGTGACAATAATTGATGATGCGGATATTAATCATGCAAAACAAAATTTTAATGATCAGTTTCCTTCACTTGAGATCATAGGTAGTGTGTACGATAGGCTTTGCAGGAACCATAAAGTAGCTTATGGGGCGGGAATGCTTGAAACATACGATTTTGACCTGATAAATTTTGCTGAGTATCTGAATATTCCGGTCAAAAAAGCTTATCATATCATGAACATTCTCGAAAAAGAAGGCTGGATAGCATTCTCAGATGCGTTCAAAGAACCTTCCAGATTGATGATTTTGGCGGGCCAGGAAGACCTTGAATTTATGGAAAATGACAAAGGCTTGAAAACAATTATTATCATACACCTGCTCAGGAAATATGAAGGCCTCTTTACTGATCCTGTCAGGATAGACGAGACAAAAGTAGCCTATGAACTTAAAATCGAAGAGCTAAAACTGGTACATTATCTGAACATATTGAAATCAGAAGGCATAATCTCTTACCAGCCCCGGTCTTCAAAGCCGCAGATAACTTTCCTTCAACCCAGACCAGTTGAACAATCTTTTAGCATTGACAAACGATTATATAAGCAAAGAAAGAAAATGGCTGAAGAAAGATTGGAAGCCATGATAAAGTATGTACTCGACGAAAAAAACTGCCGACAGAAGAATATTATAGAATACTTCGGAGAAATTAAAGGAGATTGTGGTAAGTGTGATATTTGTAATGGGGCTTCAGAGATTATTCTATCGCCGGAACAGGTCATAAAAGTGTTTGACCATTTATTCAAAACAATAAGCCAACAGCCCATACTGATCAGGAATTATGTGGC
The DNA here is from genome assembly GCA_016722285.1 of Saprospiraceae bacterium. GTDB lineage: Bacteria > Bacteroidota > Bacteroidia > Chitinophagales > Saprospiraceae > OLB9. Next base: position 271,094 of record JADKGI010000002.1, on the reverse strand, counting down.
CCTCTATCCCTTCAACAAAAGGCGCAGGATAGTGCGGGCAATAAAGCAGTTTGAATCTGAAGGAAAAATTATTATCGATAATTCTGGACTGATACATATTTAGCATATATGAAAGCAAATCGCCATATCGTATGTACAGTCACCAACGATCTGAACCAGGACCAAAGGATGGCAAGGATATGTACAACTCTAGCTGATTACGGATATCATGTGACATTGGTGGGCAGGCAAAAGGGAGATTCCTTACCATATGGAAATCCTGTTTTTAAATGGAAGCGACTGGATGTTTTTTTTAATTCAGGTTTTCTGTTTTATGCTGAATACAACATCAGGCTATTAATATATCTACTAAAGCGAAGAAATGACATTGATATAATTTATACAGTGGACACAGATACCCTTGCTGCTGGTGGGATATTTAAGTTTTTAACTAGTAAAAAACAGATTTTTGATGCTCATGAGTATTTTACAGAAGTACCAGAACTCCAAGATAGGAGATTTGTAAAGTGGTTTTGGAACATGATCGAAATAATATTTGTACCCAGGGCAAACGCGCACATCAGTGTAAATAGAAGTCTGGCCGAAATATTGGGCAATAAATTTAAAAAAGTATTTACTCCCATCATGAATGTCCCATTTTTGAATAAAGCATCAAATTCAAATTCGGATAAAGTAAATAAGACGATTCTTTATCAGGGTATGTTAAATAAGGGCCGGGGACTTGAACAGATGATCTATGCTATAGAAAAAATTTCAAATGCAGAACTAAATATAATCGGAGAAGGTGATTTGTCTGAATATCTGCGAAAAATAGCTGAAGAATCACCTGCTAAAAAAAGAATTCATTTTTTAGGGTGGATAGATTCTGAGCAAATGGCAGAATATACAAACAAGGCTTCATTGGCAGTAAATTTACTGGATGGATCAAGTAAAAGCTACTATTTTTCACTTGCCAATAAGTTTTTTGATTATATACATGCTGGAGTGCCTTCTGTCAATATGGATTTTCCGGAATATAGACATATCATTGGAAAATATAGCGTTGGCATAACTATCCCGAATCTCGATATTGAAACCATAGCTGCAGCAATAAATATCCTGCTAAGCAATCCTGAAAAAAGGGATCAAATGGCTAAGGAATGCATTAAGGCTAAACTGGTTTATAATTGGGAAACTGAAAGGAAGAAGTTGATGAATATTATTGATTCGTTATAGAAAAGAGACTATGGAATTCAGATGGTACTTTTTTTGTAAATCAAAACCACCCAGGTGATAAATAAACTTATCCCCATCATGATCCCTCCCAAAAAAAATGCTGCTCCCGGGAAAACAAAAGGAGCCAATCCTGTTGTAAAATAATAGAACACACTTGTCATTGTGACAGGCCCGATGATCGTAGTAAGACTCATCAGACTTGTCAGTCCTCCCTGAAGTTCTCCCTGCTGATTTGGCTCTACCTTACCTACCATGTACGCCTGCAAATTTGGCATGGCTATTCCTCCGAAACAATAGGGAACCAAAAAAACAAAAAGCATCCAGGTCTGACTGGCAAATGCAAATAAGAACATCCCTATAGTATAGAGCGCAAAACCTGCGACGATACTTCTTTCCAGTCCAAAAAAGTGTGCCGCTTTTTGGGCTAACCCCGCTTGAACTATTGCTACCAGAATCCCAACCAAAGCAAGTGAATAACCCACCATCGCTTCATTCCATTCAAATCTGTACATCGTAAAATAGTTCCAGGTGCTTTGTACCGCATGCGCACCAATATACAAAAAGAAGTAAGCGAATAAGAGATACCGTATCTGTGTATATTTTCCTATCTGTTTTAATGCTCCCCATGGATTGGCTCTTTTGATATCAAATTTTCTTCTGTTTTCTTGTGCCAGGGACTCAGGAAGTATAAAATATCCGTATAGAAAATTAGTAAAACTCAATGCAGCAGCCACATAAAAAGGAATTTTTGAACCATATTGCCCCAAAACGCCTCCTAAAAAAGGACCAATTATAAAACCAAGACCAAAAGCTGCTCCAATCATACCGAAATTTTTTGACCTGGTCTCAGGTGTGCTGATATCAGCAATGTATGCTGCAGCCGTTGTGAAGCTGGCTCCGGTAATTCCAGCTATAATCCTTCCGACAAAAAACCATCCGAAATCAGGTGCAAAAGCCAGAATCAGGTAATCAATGGAAAACCCAAACAGTGATAATAGAAGTACAGGCCTTCTGCCAAACTGATCACTCAGATTGCCAATGACAGGAGAGAAAATAAATTGTGCCACTGCAAATGCAAAAAGCAGGTATCCTCCGTATTTGCTGGCTTCATTGATGCCGATGCCTTTCATATCAGCAAGAAGTCTGGGCAACACGGGGATAATTATTCCGAAACCTATGACATCAATCAGAAGGGTAACAAAGATAAATCCTATGGCAGCTTGCTTGTTGCGCATTGTATATTACTATTAAGGTCGCAAAGGTAGGATATTTTTATACTCAGATCTTCTAAATATAAGCTCGTAGTTTACATTAAATAGCTGATTTATATCTTGTTCACTTCAAAATTGATTTTATTGTTGAATAGCTCCGATGTTGACTTTATCCTGTTTCATTCAAACTTAAAATTAGGCAAATCCATCAGTATATCATTGCTGCTTATTTTTGACCACATCCCAGACATTTTGAAACAATCTTTCGAGTAGGCTATACTCTTTGGTTTGGATGTTTACCATGGCGGTCATATTTTGATTTTGGGGAATTTCCTTCTTGTAAGTAGTGATAAACGGAGACGGTAGGTCGAAGCGCACCTAATAACTATCTTCATTGGGAATGGTCGAAAAATCACTGACTTTGGCTGCTATCACGCCAAACTGTGCTGCTGGATAACTCTCCAGTTCCAATAGTGCATTTTGTCCAACTTGTAGTGTCCCCAAGCTCTCAAGGGCAATTTTCCCTGCGCTATATAACTGTTGCCTGTGTTGTGTGGTATGCAGTTCAGGAGTACATCGCCAGCCTTGACAAATTGGCTTTTTGTGAGATAGGATTTATAAGCAATATTGGCATCAAAAGGGGATTTTACTATGTGTAGCTCTTCCCACTCTTTGATTTCATTTAGTAGCCTTTCTTTCATCTGGTGGATGGCAAAGATGCGGGTAGAAACCCGCGATGACCGATCAGATGACAAATCACTGATCTGGGTTTTCAGTTGCTCTATCCTGACTTCATTATTCAATTTTTGAGACCGAAAAGCTTCCAGATTTCTCTTTTCATTTAGTATCTTTGATTGCGCTCGTTCTTTTTCCACATCTGCGATCACGCCTTGCTCTTTGAGTGTCTGAAATCTACCGAAGTCCTTTTCGGTCAAGGCGACATCTTGTTCGAAAAACTCTTCTTGCTTAGTCAGTGATCGATTGAGTTTATGGATTTGCTCTATTTCATTGCTCAATGCTTTTATCTTGACAAAGACGGCACTTTGCTTGAGGAAGTGTTGGAACTCTTCATAATTTTGCATCATAGAAGTATATGATGGACTGAGCGATCCCAGATGTAGCCCTTTGGGAAAAGCAATGGTCAGATATTGGGGGATGTACGCCACCCGGTCGATGTCATCAAAAAAAGCATTCAACCTCCCGAGGTCATCCTCATCCAGGGTAGATCTGAAGGTGAGTAAAACATCATTCCTGTGGGCTGTCCCTTTATCTTTGATATATATATCGAGTCTATCTCCGCATTCATTTTGCTGATGATCTCGATGGGTGGATTTTGTGTAAATAGCTTGGCAGGCATCGCTAATTTGTCGGGATATTTGACAAAAGCGGCTATACCTAAGCAAACAACCAAAAAGACAAAAGCGCAGGTGATGCCCCAATACACCAGCTAACCTGGTGGCTTGCCAAAGATATTCTGATGGCAAATATTTCTTCTTTTTGTGTATCGGGTGTGTTGGGCATGGGTATTATTTCGGAAAATTTTTGTAAATATCTTTTCTGTCTAAAATTCTCGACAGAATAATGGTATTATCTCTATAAAAGAAACCCATTCTGTAATTTCGAATCCTAAGTCTAAATGCATCTTTATCTCCTTTTATCTTCTTCAAATTTTTCACACTACTCAAATCATGAATAATCATTAACTCATCAATGCTTACTTTCACCAGAGAAGTTATCTTTTCATTTTTAATTTTTTTCAGATCACTCAAGAATGAATTATTATACCTAATGGTCATTTCCAACCCATTTTATCATATAAATCAGCTATTGGTTTTGGGAGTATGTCATCATTCTCAAGCATGGCATTGAGTAAGGCTATATCTTCTTTATCAGGTTCTGATATCACATATTTTATACCCATTTTATTAAGAAACTCTTGCAATTCCCGGCTCTCTTTCTTACTTCTGGGCTTAACTATGATTTCATTCATAAGTATCTTTTTTTTGTAAAACAAAGATATGATATTTTTTTATTCCAATGCTAATAGAATGCCCCTAATGGCGTTTCAAATTTCATTTGAAACATATGAAGTTATCAGACCGAAACCAGACCTGATAGATTTTCAAAATCTATTAGGTCTAAACCAAAGTTAAAACAAGGTAGAAAAACTACTCATGCTCCAATTAACAGTGTACCAACTGCCAAATAAATTTGGAATCCCATTATTCTTGCTGACCACTTACACTCCCAAAACCTTTGCCCTTAATGGCGTTTCAAATTTCATTTGAAACACTCTATTTTATTGCAAATAAATTTGCAATTCCATTATGCTATTACTCCAGATCCAACTGATCCTGCACCAACTCCCAATATTTGCCTCGCAGAGCCACCAACTCCCGATGTGTACCTGTCTCTACGATCTTCCCTGCATCCAGTACCACTATTTTATCTGCATTTTTTACCGTACTCAGTCTGTGGGCTACGACGACGACCGTTTTATTCTGAAAAAACTGCTGGAGATTTTCCATGATGATGCGCTCATTGGTCGCATCGAGAGCATTGGTCGCTTCGTCAAAAAACAAATATTCCGGGTCTTTATACACTGCCCGGGCTATGATGATGCGCTGCCGCTGCCCTTGTGAGACCCCATTGCCTTTGGCGCCGATCATCGTATTGTATGACAGGGGCATGCTATAGACAAAATCCTAGATATTGGCCACATGAAGGGCCCGATCCAATTTATTAAAGCTGATGGACTCATCGCACTCAGAGATATTATCGCCAATGGTATCCGAAAAGATTTACCCATCCTGCATCACCGTGCCACATTTGGCCCGCCATGCACTTTTATTGATCGCTTGCAGGGGGATGCTGCCGATGGATATCTTGCCTTCGGTAGGTGGGTAGAAGCCAAGCAGCAACTTGAGCATAGTCGTCTTGCCGCTGCCACTCGCCCCTACGATGGCCGTGACCTTGCCTGCCGGTATGGTCAGATCGATGTCTGTGAGCACCTGTGGTGAGAGTGGAGTATATGCATATCCCACTTTGTCCAGCGATATCGCCGCCTCGCCCGGTATCTCGGAGATGGTCTGTACATTGGGGTCTTCCTCGGGGGTGACATCGGTGATCTCAGCCATACGGGTGAGCGAGATGCGGGCATCCTGTGCCGATCGGACAAATGCGATGAACTGATCAAAGGCGCATTGAGCTGGCCCACGATGTACTGTATGGCAAACAGACTACCCAAGGTGATCTGCCCATTGATGACCGCTCTGGCAGCTATGAATGATATGATGATGTCCTTCAGTCGATTAAAAAATAAGGCTCCGAAATCCTGATACTGACGCAGGGCAAGCGATTTGGACTGTACCCTGAACAGCAAGGCTTGTATATCTATCCACTTCCACCTGCGTTTGCGCTCGCTACCTTGCAGCTTGATCTCCTGCATACCATTGATCATCTCGAAGAGGGTACTTTGATTGTCAGATGCTTGCTGGAAGGCCAGATAATCTAGGTCTGCTCTACGCTTCATAAAGATCATGACCCAGACAATATACAAAGTAGTAAAAAACAGAAATACGCCAAAAATCAGCACATCATACATCAGCAATATACCACTGAACACCACCACCGATAAAAATGAAAAAAATATACTCAGCACCGATCCTGTGAGAAAACTCTCGACCCGACTATTGTCCTGAATGCGTTGTATGAGATCACCTACATTTTTGCTGTCAAAATAGCCCAAAGGTAAGCGCATGAGCCGGATGAGAAAATCGGATATGAGTGAGACATTGACCCGCTTACCGATCTGAAGAATGATCCACGATTGTATGAACTGTACAAAAGTCTGACTGACGAAAAGTACCAACTGTGCTATCAGGATAAGGGTGACAAAGGATAGATTTTGGTTTTGTACGCCTACATCGATAAGTGACTGCGTAAGGAAGGGAAACATGACCTGAAAGACCAAACCCACCAAAATACCGATCATAAACTGTATGATCATGCGCCTGTAGGGAGACAGATATGGCAGCAAACCACCCCATACACCTTTGGATGTATTGACTTCACCAGCCTGATAAAACTCTGGTGATGGCTCAAGACCAAGCGCTATCCCCTGATCTCCATCGCTACACCATGATTTTTTGAATTGCTCCTTCTTCAACCTTATCTTACCATGTGCAGGATCTGCCACCCATACATACTTGCCACTGATCTTATACACCACCACAAAATGGCGCTGCTCCCAGTGTACGATACATGGCAGCGGAAACTCTGTCAATCCAGGTTGATCTGTACGACTATCATAAGTCACCTTGACTGCCAAGGTGCGAAGTCCCAGACTCTCTGCCGCTTCTGATATCCCTGCCAGAGATACGCCTTCCCTGGAGATATGACACTTCTCTCTTAGCTTTTGCAACGATACCACTCGCCCATGATGATCGGTGATCATCTTGAGACAGGCTGGACCGCAGTCCATGGCATCCAGCTGGTGGGTGAAGGGGATAAGCAATAGAAAATCCTTTAATAATTATTCTAACTTTTGAGAATTATATTTTTGAGGCTTTCCTTCATCAATAAGAATTCTGTCCTCCATCATATGCAGCATTTCCTTTTCTAGTTTAAATACATTATTATTATGAAAAATTATTGGGTAATATTTTTTTAAAATTTTTGGTGGGCTATGTTGTAATGTTAGCCAAATTCCATAGCGAGCACGTTTTGAAAGTTTTGAAATAAATTCTGGATCGCATTTATCAATCAAATTTATTACAAAATTAATACTATAGGCATCATATTCAGGTACATTCAAATTCTTTCTGTTATTTTGATCCCTATCGACAATTTCAAGAAGTTCCTTTTCTACTTTATTGCAATCAATATCTAAACTAACAATACTGATATCTTGTAATATTTCATTTATTTTATCTATAAATATACTATCTTTTAGAGTAGATCGTCTTAATTTGGCTAATATTATTTCGTTATTTGTATTTTTATAAAAATCAAGTGAAAAGCTTAAATCTTGCTTGGATTCTAATTTTTTTATAGAATCTAATGTAATTTTATTACCTCTTTCATCTTCATACTTCCCATTAACATTAATGAAACCATTATTTTTTAATATTATTTGTGTCAATTCTGATTCAGATATTTTTATTAAATTTTGATGACTATCTTTACAATTAAACAAGCAACATATTGCAAAAAATAGAGATAAATTATATAAAGTTTTCATTTTTTATAAATTTTTTAAATAATAATTCTTAAATAAACTTAATTTGTTTTTATCATCACACCATTTATCCCATGTTCCAGTAGATGGGTCGTAACCACACTTTAAAGGTTTTGAATAAATATCGGTCGGATCTGTAATATAAAACCTACAATCTGTACAGATGTATCTAAATTCACAATTTTTGCAAACATCAATTAAATTTTTTGTAACCTTCCAAAGCTTTGTAAATTCAGAATATAAAATTAGATCAGAAAATTTTGTTAAAGATATATTTCCGAATGTAGAACTCATTGAAGGACAATTTTTAATATCACCTGTCTCAGAGATAGTAATCTTTTTATTTAGACATGTATTGAAATTTAAACTGTCCAAATACATGAAAAGATTAATATCAAAATTATCTATACTAATGCTTCCACAATGATCATTATTTTTTAATGTTCCAACTTTAAGAGAAAAACAATTCACTTCATCCATATTAAGGGCAATAAAGTTATTTAAATTTTCCTCGTTTTTGAAAAACAGATTAATTTTATAAATTCGTTGATACTTTTTTGATAGAGTATTAAAGTTTATATCATCTTGGTAATTTAATAATAGTTCAATTCTATAGTTACCCCCAATGTTAGGACAGTTTTATACTAATTTATAATAAACATATTATTATTTATTATTATATGTTTCTTTTCTTTTTGTTACTTTTTTTCTTTTCTTTGTTAACAAAACAAAGATATGTGGATAACTCATAGGGTGCCTTATTTTGCTCATTTTATTTTAATTGGTATTTTGTTGATATTGTGAATATGGTGTGCAATAGTTTAATGATTCGTGTCTCCGCTCCATATTGTAATAATTCATATATGTATGGATTCCTTTAAATAACTGTTGACCATCATTGGTTGGATTTAAATAAACATGTTCATACTTTATGGTTCGCCAAAATCGCTCAATAAAGATGTTGTCTATAGCTCTGCCTTTCCATCCATACTCAGTTTGATACCATTGTCCAGTACCGTGGCGGTGAACTCTGCAGCCGTAAACTGTGATCCCTGATCTGTATTGATAATTTGCGGTATTCCCAATGTACTATACTATTCTGCACTACACTGGCACACCAAGTCGCATCCATCGTGTTGATATATCCCAGCTTAATATAAAGCGGCTGTGCACATCTATAACGGCCATCAGGTACAAGTAACCATGCAACTATCGGGATATAAGTGATGTCAGTAGCCCATACTTGATTAGGATTGGTTATTTCCAAATTTCTAAGCAAATAGGATATACAGCATGTTCAGGATGCTGTTTTGAAGTATGTGGGCCTGGTACTATAGCTCTAAGTCCCATCAAATTATAATACAGGCGTTCTATTCTGTTTTATATTGATCTGGTAGCCTTTGTCCATTTCAGCCATATACATCCGTGGCACGCCTTTGTACGGGATAGTAAGTACTCCGGTTTATACCAAGCAACGAGCACTGATGCGATATACTTAACTGTGGGTGATCCTTTTGAATAAATGGCAGCATGTTCATCCCAGTCTCTTTAAACTTTTTTTTAAAAAGTCAATTTCTACCTTCTGTTCCCCAATTGTCCTTAATAATTCATCACGATCCGTAGGTACAGATTCTGTGTTCCTAGATGTACCTTTTTCGAAAACCAGCGATGCGTTACTCAGAAATTCTTTCTTCCAGGTAGAAATTTGAGTGGGAGCAACCTGGTGTTTTTGAGCTAATTCAGATAGGCTGTATCGCTCACTCAGCGCTTCTAATACCACCTTGCTTTTAAATACTGATGTTAATTTTCTCTTTGTCATAAACAGCAAATTTAGTGTAAAAAAATTTATTTAACTTGCTGTCCGATTTTTGGGGGTAACTATATTCCTCGGACTTTCGAATTTTCAAAATTTTCTAATAAATTTTCGATTTGAGATAATTTGGTATTATTATAAAATCTAATTTCTACAAATTTTACACTACACAAATTTAGTTCTGATACAATATTTTCTAGGTAATTTTCAACATAATCTGAAAATTCAATTATACAATTGTCAAATATTGATGGTGTCTCTGTATTCTCTTTAATTCTAGGAAAATCTTTTTTGGGTTATTAATTTCGTGAATTAAATTATTATTTTTTAAAGAGTCGATCACATTATAAAGCAATTTTTCTTCTAAAGGGTAATTAGAAAGCACCTGATCTAATGGATCCTTTTGGCATAAATTAAGAAAATCAAACAATTCTTTTGATATATTGTAATAGAAATGAAATTGTAAATCTAAAATTAGATTATTTTTTATACCATTTACTAAAATACAATTTTCAAATAACCTAATGTAAGTCTTCTTCATTTGGTATATTGATTTGACTTATTGTAAAATCCGGTTGAAATTGACCAGGCAATCCGGACCAAACTGACCAGGCAATCCGGTTCAAATTGACCACCCCTTTTGGGTTCAAATCAGGTCGCATTGAATTGATAAAAGAATGGTAAAACAGGTGCCTATCTTTCGAAGTAAAAATCGAAAGACAATGGCAAATAAACCAGTTACCATGAATAGGATCAGATTAATCATGCAAAACCTAAATCAAGGCGAGAGTATTATGGAAATAAGCCGTAAGTATGGCTTATCGAGAAACACAATAAAGAAATACCGTAATCTTTTTAGCGATGACGGAGTTAATATGACCCCTATCACTGATATGGATGATGAGCAGCTATCAGAACAATTACAAAGCCCTTGTAAGGAAGCAGATAATAGTACCCGCTTTGCACGGTTAAAAGCCAGAAAAGAACACTACCTAAGATCCCTTACCCGTAAGCATATGACCAAACAGTTGCTATGGGAACAATACAAAGAAGAAGAGGGGGATAACGCTTATAGTAACTCACAGTTTAGCTATTACCTTCATACGTGGGAATCTCAGCAAAAAACAGTCATGGTTCTGGGGAGTAAGCCCGGAGAACGGTTGGAAGTAGATTATGCAGGCGATAAACTTAAGTATATAGACAAGGAAAGCGGAGAGATAAAACAATGTGATGTGCTGGTATGTGTATTACCGTACAGTGACCTTATTTACTGTGAAGCCCAGGAAGATCAGAGTCAGATGAATTTTGTAGAGTGGTATAGGTCGGTCGTTACACTATATTGAAACGTACCCAAACTTATCATAAGCGACAACTTAAAGAGCGGAATAAAAACGCCTGACAAGTATGAACCTAAACTCACGGAGTTATGTGAACAGATGTCGCTATACTATGAGACACACATGACGGCCACACGGGTAAGGAAGCCCAGAGACAAAGCCAGTGTCGAACGCAGTGTGACATTGGTCTATCAGCGCATATACGCTGTAATTGAAAACAGGCCACTATCAAGCCTGAGCGAATTAACTCTATTAATATCCAAAGAGCTGGAATACTTAAATCACCGCAAAATGGATCGCAACGGCATGAGTAGATGGGAAGAATACCTTGAGTTGGAGCAGCCCCGCATGATACCCTTAAAAGTAAGTAAGCTGATGGAGTGTAAAAGAAGCAGGTGGAAAAGTAAACAAAACTACCACATACAACTTACAGAAGACAAGCATTACTATAGTGTACCTAAAGAATATGTATCAGAAGAAGTGAAGATAATATATACTCTTCGGGAAGTGGAGATATACAAAGGTAATAAACGGATAGCCGTGCATCTGCGGGATCGTCGTAAATATCAATACACGACTAAAGCCGAGCACATGCCTGTACACCATAAAGAGATGCAAAAAAATACGGGGTTATACATCAGAAGATCTGATCCGCCAAGCAAAAGAAATAGGCGAACATACAGAGGGTAGTAAAGGACATCTTACAGTCCAGACAATATATAGAGCAAAGCTTCATGAGCGTGGTGGGTGTCATTAGGTTGCAACATAAATATAGTAAAGAACGGGTAGAAAAAGATGCTCCTGATCAGTCCGGAGATGAAAGCCAATTATATGCTGGTAAAAACAATGTTGGAAAATCATATGGATAAAAGACAACCGGAAGGAGAAGCCGAAGACTACAAAACCATAACTCATACCAATATCAGATACATTACAAATTTCAAAAATAACATTTAAAACACATCAGCAATGAACAGAGAACAAACACTATCGCAGCTCAGAGAGCTAAATCTACAGGGCATGTACGAAGGATATGAAAGCATCATACACCTACCGATGGATAAACAACCGGAAGCCCATTACATGTTGGCAGATCTGGTGGAAAAAGAAAAATACAGTCGTCAGCACAAAAAGATGGAGATGTATCTGAAACTTAGTAAAATCAGATACACCGCACAAATCCAGGATATAGAATGCAGTAAAGAACGCAATCTGAGTAAAGAAATAATATCACACCTGGCAGACTGTAACTTTATAAAACGAGGAGATAACATATTGCTGAGTGGTTCTACGGGATGTGGTAAGAGTTACCTTGCATGCGCCATTGCACACCAGGCATGCAGCTTAGGACATAAAACGCTATACCTGAATATGAACAAATTTGTAGAACAGATAGCTATATCAAAAATAGACGGAACATACGTCAAACAACTGAGTAGATTAGAAAGGCACGCATTAGTTATCCTGGATGATTTTGGGCTACAACCACTAAAATCGGATACCCGGCTGGCACTATTACAAATACTGGAAGACAGATACAAAAAGAAATCAACGATAATAGCAAGCCAGCTCCCCATAGAAAAATGGTATGAATACATTGGTGACCCTACACTTGCAGATGCTATCATGGACAGACTGATATACAATGCACACAAAATAGAACTAAAAGGACCATCCATGAGGGAGCGAGGCGCAAAAAGCCAAGCTTTGGGGTAGCCCCCTTCGGTCGCCCTGTGGGCTCCCTACGTGGGCTACCCCAAAGCTAAGCGCGCCAGCAAAAGTGCAGGCAGTTATAAACAAGAATAAAGAAATAATAAAACAAATAATTACCTTTGTAAAACCATTCTTTACCCTGGTCAATTTAAACCGGATTAGGTGGTCAATTTCACCGGATTACACATTTGGAATGAAAGAGAAAACAATAAGGTGAAAATGATTATTTTTTTTGTCATTGTGTATTGAATTTTTCTTTTTAATTATTAATATAATAACTCTACTTGTTATTCTTGACAATAGGTTGGTTAGATGATGCACTGTCTTCTGGATATGTTAGAAATGAGCGATAGCTAAATCTCAATATCATGACCAGAAAGTGTTCCTTACATGGCAAATATACAATGCAGTTATGAGTTGCACAAACTGTATGAAGAATCAGTTCATTTGGTAGATGAAAGGCATAGGCTTTGCTCTCAACTTCGGTTGGTGGGGCCGTCTACTCGATTAGCGGTTAGGCGTTCTTGTCTGACATAATTCTGCTTATTATTTAGTTCGTCCACTAACAATTTTGTTGTATTCAATGTCATTAGGTTCCCATAGCTCAATCTTATTTCCTTCTAAATCTAAAATATGAACAAACTTTCCATACTCAAAGACTTCAATTTTGTCAACAATTGTAACACCTTCTTTTTTTAGTTCTTCAACAAGTAACTCCAAATTATCTACTCTGTAATTTATCATAAATTCTTTGGTTGAAGGTTCAAAATATGTTGTCTTTTCTGCAAAAGGACTCCATTGAGTAAATCCATATTTTGTAGAATCAGCGCCTTGTCGCCATTCAAAATTTGTTCCGTACTGGTCTGTGTCTAATCCTAAATGAGTTTTATACCAATCTTTCATTGCATTTGAGTTTTTACATTTGAAGAAAATTCCACCTATTCCTGTTACTTTTTTCATATTAGATAAATGAATAATTGTGTCATTTTCATTTATCATTTGCTTTCTTTTATAAATTCCATAAAATTGATATGTCCAAGTTTTTTCGTTGTCTGATGAAACTTGCCAAACTTGTTTTAAATCACCATTGGATTGTTTTGTCCAAGTCACTCGGTTGATTACAGAATTACCATTAAAGTCCTTAACAAGTCCACTTTTAAGCACCATTGAACTGTCGATATAATTACCTCTAAGTTCTAAAACATACCCTTTATTGCTTACCCAAACTTGTTGCCACTGTTTTTTTTCAGTGTTGTAGAAATTGTAACTTGTACCAGCATCATTTGTGGTTAAACCATTCCAATTTTCTTGTAAAACGCATTTGTCTTGAAGAAACACTACCTTATTAGTTCCTTGTTTCGTTCCATCATAACCAAATACTTCCCAATCACCTTCCCAAAAAGAAAATTGCTGAAACTCTGGTTTACAACAAGCACACTCATTATCTTGTGCAGATAAGGCTGAAAATTGAAAGCAAATTAAAAACACTGCGAAAAATATTTTTGGTAAATTTTTCATATTAAGTCTGTTGAAGTTTTTGGTTTTATTAAGATTAATGCAATTAGAAAAGAAATTACAATTAAACCTGTGCAAATTATTGGGGGTAAAAATGTGAAAACAGTCATAGTCAAAAAGCAGAGTGAAAAAATGATTAGGTTTATTAGGATAATTCCTTTCCAAATATTAATCTCAACATTCTTCTTTAATAAAAACCAATTGATACAAATTGAAAAAAGCAACAATAAGCTGAACGAAATGCTAAATGAGGTCATCAAATCATTCATTGATTTAAAAAATCCTAATCCTAAGTCGAATTTATAACTTTTCATTAAACCCAATAATTGCGTCTCGGTTTCATTAGCGGGCTGGGCTTCATTGACAAGACTTAATGAATGAAAAATTGTTGTTATCATTTGAAAAGCAATTCCCGTTTTTACCCAAAAGGTGTACTTTTTCATAATTTATTTTTTACGTTGTTTGGATTTCTTTCTAATTTTCTCTGCACGAAAAGTGCTGATATAATGAGTGCAACTCCTAATAATCCTTTCGCAAAATCATCTATATCATTAAATCCTGAAAATAGGTGTTTGGTAAATAGCGTTAAACTCACACATAAGCTCCCTATAACTAATAAAATTAATGTTTGTTTTTTCATTTTTATTGATGATAAAATAGTGTTTTATTTTCCTCTGTTATAATATGTTTCATCTACAATGACTATGCCGTCCTTATAAGTAAAAACGCAACAAATAGGGACGGACCATTTATATTTACCTTTTTCAGTAATTGCGGTACCTGTGGATGTGAATTGTATGACCACCTTATCTTCGTAACCAAAAATATTTGTGATACTATCTTTAATATCGGGTGAAGTTTGTTCCAAAGATGCATACTTAATTGCTTTTTCTTTTCTATTCACCACAACGTGCTTGTCACCGTATGAAGGGTCTAGGTATTTGCAGGTGTCAGAAAAAAAACTCGCTTGCAACTCCCAATTGTGTGCATTAAAAGCCGCAAATGACTTTTTGGCTAATTCTATGTTTTTTACAGGAATGCTTTCTTTTTTGTCGATTGTACAAGAAAGAATGAATAATGAACTCATTATTAATAAAAGATAATTTTTCATATTTCCTTATTTATTTTTGATTAAGCCGAAAACTCTAGTTTTTTCTATCCCACTTTTTAAGTAGGTAATTCTTAATTTCTTTTTTGAAAATTCGATTTCCAATATTTTTTCTATTTCACAAGAAGATTTGCTATTAAAGGCGATGCCATTTATTTCTTTTATTTCAGTCCCCGAGCTAAACCTGCTTTTTTGTGCTTTAGTATTTTCCCCATACAACACCTCTATCACTTTGTTTTCTTCTGTTATTATTTCAAAACCAAAGTTGGGTTTAGGGTGATTTAATCGGTGAGGGTATTTTTTCAAAACTGTATTGTTTTCTGATATAATCTATCGTTAAAATTCCGTGATTAAGGAGTTCTCGACCAATTCGAGAAACAGTAGGAGTTGTACCTATTTGAGCATTTTCAATGATATGATTTCCTAATTTGAATTTTGTATTAATTAAGTACGTCTCTTCTTCCTGGGCATTGCCCAGTATTCCTTGTCCTGAAATCCCATATCCTTTGTAAAAATTATTTTTCTCGTCTTTGAAAGTGACAATCAATTTTTTGCTGTACTTATATTCATATCATAAAGCTTACCCATTCCCGAATCAAAATGTAATGAATCAATTATTGTATCATTAAAATTTACTTTAAAGAATGCGTTGCTTTGATTATCAAGAATTATAGGGAGTTTTTCTTTCGCAAAAATTATTTTATCGTGTTGGTCGGTAAAAATGATTTTGTTTTGGGATAAATCAAATTGTACCAATAGAAATCTTGCTATGTTGCTTCCTATAATACCATCAATGTTTTGACATCCGATAGGAGAGTTTTTAAAATCAATTACAACAGCTGGAATATCTTTAAAAACTATGTTGCCTATTTGAATAGTGTCAATTAATACAATTTTTATAGTGTCGGAATTATTATGTGCATCTTTTAAAGGAACTAAATGAAGAATTGGATATTGGTGAGAATTTTGTAATTCATTTGAAATTGCCAAAGGAGCACCAGTATCGAAAATGAACTTGAATGATTTGCCCTTTAAAGTTACAAATTGAACAATTTCATCTTTTGTATTGAAAAATGGAATTTCGTGATACACTTTTTTTGAAACCATTTCGCCTTGGTTCATTATCCCATCTTGTGCGTAAAGGCTTACGCTAAGCATTAAAGAGAATAGTATTTTAGAAATGTGTGTTATTTTCATTTTTGATGAAAAAATGCTGACATAATTATGCCGTACTTATTTAAAAGTAAGGATTCAGACTTTATAAGCCAAAATTAGAAGTTTTGAATTGCTTTTGACTTGTTCTATGACAAGAAATTATTAAAAGCTGGATAATTGCTTTCTGATTTTGCTTAAAGTTGAGTCTGTAATACCTAAATAAGAGGCTATGTACTTTAATGGCGAGTATTTTATTATTTGTGGTTTTGATTTCAGAAGCTGTAAATATCTTTCTTTTGCAGAATCAGTTAGTAAAGAAAGTGATCTTTGTCGTGAATTGAGTAATTCAATAGTCATCCATTGTCTCCCCCAATCACTAAAATGGGGTACCGAATGAAACAAATTTTGAAAATCTTCAAAATTTATTTTCCAACAGATACAATCCGTTATAGCTTCAATGTTTTCTTTGGATGGGACACATAGAAACAGAGATGAAGGTTCAATTGCAATCTCGCTCTCTGAGAAAAAACATGTTGTAATCTCATTTCTATTGTAGTCAAAGGCATAAGCTCTTAAAATGCCACTTTCAATACAATAATACTCTTTTGAAACCTGACCTTCCTTTAGCAAAACCTGACCTTTTCTTAGATTAATTTTTGAATGATTTGATTTTATATATTCTATTTCATTTTGATCCCAAAGAGAATGATTATAAATATTTTTGAATTCCATTGATTTTGAAAATTTAAAAAAAATTAATAGTAATAATTCTTATCGAATTTACTAGTATGTTGTTTTACGCTTACCGCTAACGGCAGTATGTCTAAAAACCACCGATTTATGATCAAATGTGGGTAAAAATGGTATATTTAAGCGTATTTTAAGCGACTTTTATTTTTAAGTGATGGAAAATGGGTTTGAAATTTTGGCGGCTTATTTTTGAGCTAATGGATTGATTTATGGTGATTATACGGAAATAAGTCAAAATATACCCTTCGAAGTGCTTTTTGAACTTGTATTATTCAATGATGTTGATCAATAGATATGGTCGTAAGTACAGTGTATGTGCCTTGAATAGCAAATGTACAAATTTCATTTAAGTTGTACAAACTGCTTAAAGAAACAGTTTATCAGGAGAGTAAGACTGAACGATATCGTCCTGAGACGAGAAAATCGTGATACGAAATCACCATATAGTGAGGGATCCGAAACCAGCTGTTTTTCGGTAAGTTGCATGTACTATATTACAAATTCTAATAAATATATATGGCCACAAAAATTACAACTCTCATCTGAAATCACGATATTCGCATAATAATAAAAAAACCTGACCAGTGGTGGATTTTCCAAGTCTATCCTCGTTACCGAAGGTATCGCTCAACAGGGATTTCATGGTTTGTACTCCGCACGGCACAAAAACTTAGTTGTTAGCGGTTGGCATCCTGTCGTCTGTGTCGTGAAGGTTTTGTCTGCAAAGGCTTTCACTTTCTAAAGTTGTGGCAGTTGCGTGTTAGCAGTTTTGAAAATTTTGGAAGGGAAGGAAAATTAAAATGGTTTTTGGTGCTAAAGGTGACAGCTCTCTTGCAATTTTTACTCTTTGCCTTTGCTTTCGCTAAGGCAATTGTGCTTACACCTGTGCGATGGCTATTTCTTTTTTGCGACCGAAAATTTAATTGCTATTGATGTTCCTATAATCAAGTTATCATTTGTTGGGGTTGTTTTGGTTTCAAATATTTTATCTTTGCTATTCAACCAACGCCCTTCTATTCTGCAAGCGACATTCGTTGTCGGTGTATAGTCAAGATTTAGTGAAAGTCCTGTTGTTTTGAAACCGTTTATTGTTCCTGTCGCTATAATAATGCCTGTTTCGTCTTGGTAATACTCTGCTCTGATTGCAGTTTTCCAGTTTTTGTTTATGCTGAATTGACCAATAATTACAGGACTAAACCACAAGCTATAAATTGAACTGTTTTTTACTCTTTGTTGTGTGCCAATGTCTAAACCTACGATTAATCCAAATTTTTCTGTGCATTGAAATTGACCATAAAAATTATTGAAGTATCGCATTCGTCTTGTTGTGTCAGGGTCGTCTGTGCCAACAAATGTGCTCCAGTTTAAAGTGATTTTGTTATTCAATAATACTTTGATTTGCGTTCCGAATGATTGCAAGGAATTTCCTTTTATTTTTTGAATGTGTTGCCATCCGTTAGATACAAGCAAAATAAATTCAACTTTTTTACTTGGTGTATAAGTGAGTTTAGCCCCAGAAAGATAATATGGTGAGTTTTCAGCTAAAATGGAACGTGTTAGCGTCCAGTTGTCAATGGAATTGGCACTCTCAAATCCAATGTGCGAAGCGAAAATTCCTGCATCTAACCATAGATTATTCTTTTTGTTGAGTGAAATTCCGCGTTGGCTTCAAAGATGTTTTTCAAAAGCCCTTGCTCATTTGCGTAATTGTCAGTAGCATAAGTTCCTGTTTGCCATCCAATGTTTGCCCTGTATTTCTGATGTTGTGCTGAAATTTTAATAAAACCGAGATTGATGTTGAATTTGTTATGTCGGTTATGATTGTAAAAGAATATTTGACGGTAATCTGTTTTAGGTTGGTTAAAATCATACACATAATAAGGTTCAATAAAACCACTTAACTCAACTTTTGGTGATATTGTTTTAGTAGTGTCCGATTGAGCTTTTGTTTCCAGTATTGACAGAAACAAAAAGGAATAGAGAAATAATATGGCAATTACAGTTCTCATGCTATTCGAAATGCATTTGTGAATTGTCGTCTAAAAATTTAATGCTCATAATGTAATTCAGAATAATTAGTTTACATATGTGAAAACCGAACTCATCAATACCTAATGTCCTTTTGTATTTCTCCTCACCAATATGCCATCTCCTAATATATGGTTTGTTACTATCGAAGTCGTTAAGAAAAAATGAAATAAATACTCCGATTATCTTCCTACCGTTTTTTAAAGACACTTCTATTAGTCTGTTACCACGATTGAAATATTTTTCATAAAATATATTTGAAAAATCAGTTTCCATTTCTTAAACCTCAACACATTCAGTTCCTTCACGCTTTAATTTAAACTCGCTTGCTGCTTGATATACTAATGGCACTTGCTCCACTATAACATCATTTTTTTCAAGACCAA
Source organism: Saprospiraceae bacterium (assembly GCA_016722285.1). Lineage (GTDB taxonomy): Bacteria > Bacteroidota > Bacteroidia > Chitinophagales > Saprospiraceae > OLB9. The sequence goes on along the minus strand of JADKGI010000002.1, from coordinate 251,624 downwards.
AAGCACTTTCATCACTAAGACCCATACGTTTGAGAAGGAAATAAGAATTAAGTAGGACTCCTTCTTTCAATGCAAATTCATTTTCAATAGAAAGAAATTTTTCAAATATCACAAATTTAAAATCTGGTTCGCTGTTATATTTGGTTGAGCCGTCAGGTCTTGTATGAAGATTGAGTTCTTTATTAGCTACCAACTCTTGCATAATTTTTTTGAAATACAACTCTGTTCTAGGTTGAATGCGGAAACCGACATTCACATTTATTTTAATCACTTTATCGTCAACCAATTCCGAAACATTATAATTGAGTGTGTAAGGTTCTTCAGTTCTGTGGATATGAACTAACCAATACACATCAGCCCGCTTGGGCTTACGTGCAAAGATTGACTTAATAATCTTTTCTTCTACTTCATGACGGTTGTTTGCCTTTGTGAGATAAATAAGATGCGTAGAAAATTTAGGTATGGTTTCATCCTGACTTAGTTCTTTTATTTCAGATACATATTTTCCAAGGTCAACGAATTTGATAAATCGGTTATTGATTTTTCTAGCATAAAACCATACATACATCACAAGAAAAATGAACAATTCAAAAAATAAAAACATCCACCGTTCTTTAATCTTGGTAACATTGGCAATGAAGAATGATGTTTCTATTGTTCCAAAGAAAAGCATTAACGCAATAACAAACAAACCTTTCCAGCGCAGTTTGTAATACAGATAATAAGCCAATAAAATTGTTGTCATCAGCATGGTAATGGTAATACTAAAACCATAAGCTGCTTCCATATGTGTTGAATTTTGGAAATACAAAACCATTAGTATGCAGCCAATCCAGAGTATGTTGTTTACGCTTGGAATATATATCTGACCTTTTGATTCTGTTGGTTGCCTTACTGCTACTCTTGGCCAAAAGTTTAAGTTCATTGCCTCGCTAATAAGTGTGTAGCTTCCACTAATCATCGCTTGTGATGCAATAATTGCAGCTAAAGTTGCAATTCCAATTCCAATCGGTAAAAACCAATTTGGCATGATTTCATAAAATGGATTTTGTCCGTTCAATAAGTTTCCTTCGCCTAAATTCATTATCCATGCAGCTTGACCCATATAGTTAAGTAAAAGGCAAACTTTTACAGCTGCCCATGTGATACGGATATTTCTTCTACCGCAATGTCCAAGGTCTGAATACAACGCCTCAGCGCCTGTTGTAGCTAAAAAAACAGCACCCAACAACCAAAATCCATGAGGATATTCAGTAAGAAATTTAATTGCATAAACAGGGTTAAGGGCTTTAAAAATGTCAAAGTGATAAAATATTTGTATCAACCCAAGAGTTGAAAGCATGGTGAACCATACTAGCATTGCAGGTCCAAAAGTGCTGCCTACTCTTTGTGTGCCGAAACGCTGAAAGAAAAATAAGGCTGAAAGAATAATAACCACAATTGGAACCGTGGGAATATTTTCGAGTCCTTTAAAATTCGTAATACCCTCAATGGCCGATGCAACTGAAATCGGAGGAGTTAAAATTCCATCAGCTAAAAGCGTTGTGGCTCCAATTATAGTTGGTATGGCTAACCAGTTTCTGTATCTTCGCACAAGTGCATACAGAGAAAAAATACCTCCTTCACCGTGATTGTCGGCTTTGAGTGTAAGCCAAATGTATTTAATGGTAGTTTGAAAAGTGAGTGTCCAAAACACACATGAAATTCCACCATAAACAAGGATTTCGGTGATAGGCCTTTCTCCCACAATTGCTTTTAAAACATAAAGCGGACTTGTGCCTATGTCGCCATAAATAATGCCCAATGCTACTAAAAGCGTTCCTATGGTTACCTTGTTAACAATTCCATTTCTATATGCTGCCATTTATTTGATTTGTTTTTCTAATTCGGTTAAATGTTGGTTTAGATCGATAAGTGTACTGATTATTTTTTCCTTATTGGAAAATGAAATTTTTAAATTTTTGTACACATCCAAAGTATTTTTTACGGCTTGTTTGTATGCTCTTACATTTTTGTTCATTTCTTGGTTGGTTTCAGAGCCAATAAACCAATTTAAGCCTTCTTTAATATCGTCATTGCATTGAAAAATCTTTTTTGGGTTGTTGGAAGTGTCTTGGTCATACAATTTTGAAAACTCGAGTACATCAAAACATAATTTTACAATGCTGTCAGCAATGGGTTTGGTAATTTGTAGTTCACTTTTCATACAACCTTGATTTTAGAAATGGAAATACTTGAAGTAGGTGAAAGATGCTGTTTCAAGAACTGTCCTTATATTAGTTGATACAATTAAATATTTGAAGTCTTTATTCCGATCTTGAATAGATTTGTAGAGTTTGCTATTATCTTCATCATAGAAAAAATTCCATTTCATTTTTATAACATTTTAATGCTACAAAGATCATTCGAAACGGATAAGCAAAAAATCAAGGTTTAATAGCCTTGCATAAAGATTTTATAAAGATGAACAAGCATTATTACCATAGTACATCTTTAGACATTACCTTTCGGAAGTATAAAGTCTATATTATTTAATTAGACTTTTTGAAATTTCTATAAGATTCGCACAAGCCATAGAATGACATCAAAATAATTATGATGAAACCAATAGTTAAAGCAACTATTGTTAAAATATTGATATTACAATCTGTCATCTTCTTTTATTGAGAATGACCAAATTTAAGACGTTTTTTATAATTAGAATATCAAAATTGAAATGACTAGCATAAAAATATTATAAAAATGAGAATAGTAAAAAACAGTGTTTTACTTTTTTTTATAAACATCTATAGGCGACATAATTAAAAGAAAGAGTATCATAGCAATTAGTAAAATTACACCTACAGTATGCATAATTGGTTTGAATTTTATTCAATAGCAAAATAACGGCAATAACTATAAGTAAAAGATAAAATCTTTTAGGAGGAAGTAAAGATTGTATAAGGAAGTTTATTGAAAACGATAACCAATACCGCTTTCGGTAATGAAGTGTTGTGGATTGTTAGGGTTGTTTTCTATTTTTTTACGAAGCGTACCTACAAAAACCCGTAGATATTGGGTTTCGGTTTGGTAGCCAACGCCCCAAATTTCTTTTAGGATATATTGGTGTGTCAATACTTTGCCTTCATTTTTGGCAAACAGTGCCAATAAGTTATACTCTGTGGAGGTGAGTTTTATTATTTCGTTGTTTTTCTTAACAATTCGAGCAATCAGGTCTATTTCAATATCACCACAAATGACTGTTGAGATATTTTCAGTATTTTGATTTCGCTTAATTGCGGACCGGATTCGTGCCAAAAGTTCACCTGTACGGAAAGGCTTGGTTAAATAATCGGTTGCTCCATTATCTAATGCTGCTACAATATCGGATTCGCTGTCTTCTACCGAAAGTATGATAATGGGTTTGTTATACCATTCTTTAAGCTCCTGCAAAATTTGGTGTCCGTTTTTGTCGGGTAGCCCAATGTCCAGCAATATTAAATCGGGTGGGTGAGAAGCAGCGAGAATCATTCCTTCTTTTCCCGTGCTTGCCTGAACGACTTTATAATCGTTGCTTTCTAAATTGATTTGAAGCAATTTACGTATTTGAGGCTCGTCATCTATTATAAGTATTTCTGCCTTATTCATTTTTTAAATTATTAACATACGATGTTTCCGCAGGGATTTCAATGGTGAATTTTGCACCACCTTGTGATAAATTTTCCAACTGAATTGTTCCGTTCATAGCTTCAGTAAAACCTTTTACTATGGAAAGCCCTAATCCTGTTCCGCCTGTTGCGGTGTTGTTCAATCGGTAAAATTTGTTGAAAACCAAATTTATTTCGTTTTCAGGAAATCCTTTGCCGTTATCTGAAATTTGAATGATGCAATGCGTTTCTCGGTGGTTTAATTCAACGGTTATCGTTGAGTTGTTAGGAGTATGTTGCAAAGCATTATGGATGATGTTTTGTAAAATTTGTTCGACCAAACCGCTATCAAACTTAAATAAAGGCAAATTTTCGTTGGGCGTAAACTCAATCTTGTTATTGTTGGGTTCATCTTTCTCATCCTTAATTGCCGTAAAAACAAGTTCATTTAAATCGCACCAGTCGTTTTTTGGTTGAATGAATCCCGCTTCAAGTCTGCTCATATTCAGTAAGTTTTTTACTTGTCTATTTAAGCGAAAACCTGCAATTTCAATTTCGGAATACAGTTCTTCTCGGTTGTTGTCAGAAAGTTTTGTTTGTTTATCCTTGATTGTATCAATGGCTCCAATAATAGTTGAAATGGGTGTTCTTAATTCGTGCGAAAGAGAATTCAGCAATGTATTATAGAGTTTTATACTCTTTTCTTTGTTTTCCTTTTCTTTTGCCTTTTGTTGAAAGTCCTTGATTTTGAACGTTAACACTGCATTGATTAAAGCAATGACAAAATACATCAAAAACATCAATGAATCTCCAATATTATCAATTTGAAAAGTAAAAATGGGGGGAATAAATAAAAAATTCCAAATTAATGCACTCAACAAAGCTGAAAAAAGCACTGGAAAAATGTCAAATAAAATGGCATTAAGAGAAACCGCCAATAGTAAAATTAGAGCAACAGCTTGATACCCGACAAATTCAACTGAAAAAAAACAAATAACTGTAGTAATTGAAATAAGTACAATACTTATTACATATTGGTTTATTTTACTGTAACTTCTTGTTTTTAGAATATCCAATTTTTTTATTGCAAAGCACTACTAACCGACTTAAAAATAAAAAGGTGGGTTAACCTCAAAGATTAACCCTTTTGTCATACCTTTTGGCTACCAAACACACTAAGTATGACAGTCAAAGATAACTCAAAAAATTTAGTCGGTCAGCCAATTTTCAAACAATTGATTGATTTTATACCAAAAGATAAGTTTTCAATATTAGCACTAACCCACAAAACAGATAAGCATTACAGGTCATTCCTGCTTGGACACAACTGATCACTATGCTTTTGGAATATAGCAGATGTGATTCTATGGGTGAAATATGTGATGGAATGATGGGAATGCAAGGTAAATTAAATCATCTTGGACTTAAATCGTCACCTGCCAGGAGTACTGCCGGTGATGGATTGAGAGAACGGGACAACGTGTTTTTGAAAAGCTGTACTTTGAACTTTGCAACATTTTAAGCCAATTTTGTCGGTCAGCCGCATTAATAATGTATCATTCAGCGACCTATTTATCTTTGATTCGAGTACCATTAGACTATTCTCTGATATTATGAAAGGTGTGGGGCGCAATCCAAAGGATGACGGCAGGAAGAAAGGTGGGCTCAAAGTCCATATGCTCATTGATGCACACGCTGATACCCCTGCGTTTGTAAAGATCAGCGAGGCCAAATGTCATGATAAAACTTTTATTCAATACCTAAACCTTCCCGAGCATAGTATGGTGGTGTTTGACAGGGCCTATAACCATTACCTCAATTTGCTAAATTTACAGGCAAGAAGATTAATTTTGTATGTAGATTGAAGAAAAATGCAGTATATGACATCATAGAACAAACATATTGTAAAGAACTGAACGACACAGAATATGGTGTCTCAAAAGAAGAACACATACACCTTAAATACAAGGACAACGGAGAAGAAAAAGCGTTGTGCTTGAGGAAAGTCACATACAAAGACGAAAAAGGAAGGGTATATGAGTTTATCACCAATAACTTTGAAATAAAAAGAGAAGAAGTCGCTTATATATATAAACTCAGGTGGAATATAGAGCTCCTGTTCAAGAAGTTGAAACAAAATTTTCAATTGCACTTTTTCTATTCAGAAACAGAAAACGGGATAAAGACACAAATATGGTGCACATTGATAGCACAATTACTACTCCTGGTTCTAAAAGTAAAATCTGAAACAAAAAAGCCTTCTCTACAGTGGCAGCATTGGTCAGGATCCACATGATAAGCCTCATAGATGTAATCTGGATGGTTGAAAACAGCCGCAGAACTTATGTAAAAGCCACAAAGACAAAAATAAATCACCCTGTCCTCAATTATCGATCTTTTAAAATATGGGGTACTAAAGGAAGTCTTAAACAATGGTCATTGACAGTCAGTTGTTTACGAGTGATATTTGATGAATTATAATTTAAGTCGGTTAACAGTGATTGCAAAGTTATATTTTTAGCTATAAAGATTTTGTAAAGATGTATGTCCTTTTTAGCGTTGACAAGATTGGCTTTTTTGGTTTGGCTGTGAGTCGGCTCGTGTGTCGGGCAAAACCAAATGGGCAAAGTGCATCGGAAAGACTATTTTAAATGTGCGATGGTAAAATTTTTAAAACCAGTTGGGTCTGATTGCATATCAACATAGCTAAGTCAGAATGTGTCACGGAACAGTGAAATTGTATTTCGTGTCGGGTCCGTCCTACTATTACTGGTAAAGGATATGGGAACGCAATAACTGATCGTGTGAATACTATTGTCGATTTCCACATTGTTTGTGCCATGAATTGCAAATGTACAACTCTTATTTGAGTTGTACAAACTGCTTATAAAAGCAGTTTATCAGGAGAGTAAGACTGAACGATATCGTCCTGAGACGAGAAAATCGTGATACGAAATCACTGAACACATTGTGTTGTCAGATTTGAATTATCGCAATCAATGAACAAATCAATGCCGCCATTTCTAAATATATCCTTGCCCAGTGCCATTTTTCCCATCTTTCCAATTCAATTGGCAACTCTGCCTCGGTCAAACTACCATCTGCAAAACTTTGGTTTGCCTTTTTGAAATACAGGAAATAGGTACAAAAAAATAGCAAAGCAAAAACGCCCATTAACACAGAGAATATCATCCCTGGCGAATTGGAAAACCAGCTATATATGGCTGTCGCAGTAGGGATTATGGTAGCAATAATTGTCAGTGGAGCGAAGAATTGATAAATTTTAGGTCCATAAGTTTTATGAAGCAAAAAGAATGTTTTAGGTTCCAGCCCTTTCCAATAAGGAACAAAAAGAATGGCTTCGGCAATTTGTGTGCCTGTAAATATTCCTAAAATCCCAGCTGACATCGCATAAAATATCTCCATCATAATTTTTATTTTTAGCAATAATAAGAACAGAATCCCGGCATCTCCGCCGGTATTACCGCTGACGAACAGGGCTTTGTACAGGTTATGAATTGTATTCCCTTTTGTCTGAAAACGCGGCTGATTGAGAATATAAAGTTTAAATTAAGAATAAAAGTTCAACGATGTACCTCCGGCCCGAACAAAAGCTGAACAGAATTTCAAATGCTCAATGTTATTCCGGCTGCCCAACTTGAACAAAACCCTGTGTTGGAGGCTGTTTTTCTGTCCCACGAAAGAGTTTTACGCTAATGCAGCAAACCCAAACTAAAAATGTCGCAAAACTTATTTTTTGAATAACCGGCAAATAAACAATCAACTCTTTATTGTAATAGCACAGGTTGTTGAGTCCTACAAATAAAATATTTAAAAGCCCAAATGCAAAAGTCCAAATAATTTGTTTTTGTAAAGTCCGATGAAAGTTACAATTGTTGCCATCGCTCCAAACGATGAAGCAAGATTCGTCACTAAGTCGTGGTTTAAGTTTGTAAATAATAAGAATGCAACCGTCATTGAAAAAATAACTGAAACTTGAATTGTAAGTTTTAAGCCTTTGCTGATATAGATTTGTCTTGGCAAGATGAACCAAAAGACGGAAAGTGTCAAACAAAGTACAAACATTCCTGTCAAAGCTATAGGTTTAGCAGGATTAGGTTGTCCGTTAATTGCAATCTCGTTGAGCAAGTTGCACCAATAGTTGTTTGTCCAACTAAATCCAACAGAATTCTTGTCAAGCTGTGAGCCACCTGGATATAATAGTGTCGCAACAACATAAAGCGCAACAAAAAAATTAGTGCCCCCAAAATTGGTGTCAGCGCTAAAATATTTTTTGTTTTGTCTATTTGTTGTTTAAAAATTTTGCTCTTGATTTTGATAAGTGAGTTGCGTCAAATAAAATAGCCACCACCACAAAACCTTTGTTCTGTGCATATACTTTTCTGTCGTTTCATTTTAAAATGTTATTGGCCTTCTGAAATTTTAGCAATAGCTTTTCAACCAATTTAGTGAAGTGTAATAGTTCAGGTTCTGAATAATATGAACCCACAATTTGCACTCCTATTGGCAATCCCTCTTTATTAAAGCCTACTGGAATTGTTACAGCTGGATGTCCGGTTGCAGCAAATACAATCGAGTAAGGAATTGAATAAAATGAATAGGCAATTTTACCTTCCGTTGTTTCTATGGGAGTTCCTAATTTACATTTATTAAATGCTGCTCCGTATGTTACGGGACAAATTACAAAATTGAATTTTTTAAAATATTTTTCCCATGCCTCAATAAGTACGGCATTTTCTTGTTGCCACTGTTTCCAGTTTTCTTCTCCCGGATTATTCATGGCGTCATAAAATGCAGTCATGTCAGTTGAACCGTCATCAAATTTGCTAAAATCCATACTTATCAATTTCCGCATTATCCAAGGTTGGTTTTCTGCAAACATTAAAGCGTATGATTTAAAAAATGATTTTTGCATGTCAGTATTTAATTCAGGAACGTTCTTTTCCGTATAAGTTCCTTGTTCATTAAGTAATGTAATAATCAAATGCAATTTCTCCTTAACATCATTTCCCACTTTGGCGGATTGCCAGTCATCAGTCCATCCAATTCTGTATTGATTCAATTCTTTGTCAGATGATTGTTGCCATTTTGTTTCTTGTTGAAATCGTTGGTCTATTGGTGTTTCCCGGAGAGCCAGCCACATCAGTTCTATATCTTCGGCTGTTCTTGCCATAGGGCCAGGAACTCCCATAGCAAATCTTGAGTATTTAGTTATGGTATCTGGTCCGGTTCCCTGCGTCATGTTTAACGTGCCAAATGTTGTTTTCAATCCATATACCCCGCAAAAGGCAGAAGGAACAGAAATACTTCCACCGAGGTCGCTACCGAGTTCAAGAGGTGTAAAACCAGCAGCCAATGCAGCCGCACTGCCTCCTGAACTACCTCCCGGTGTTTTGGTTGTGTCATAAGGATTATTGCAGGTTGGATATATTTCCCCATAGGTTTGAAAGTCACCGAGCATAAATGGCACATTGGATGTTCCTAGAATGATAGCACCTGATTTTTTGAGTTGCTTCACTAAAGCACCATCTTCGGGTGCAATAAAGCCTCCCATCATTTTTGCATTCAGGTTATTGGTCAATCCCTTCACCCAAAACATCTCTTTTACTGTGACAGGTACACCATGCAAAATAGGTAAACTGTCACCGCGTGCAACAGCTTCATCTGCCTTTATTGCTTCTTCTAAAGCCTCATTTTCACGCAGCCAAACTATTGCATTGTATTTGTAATTGTTGTTTTTAATGTTTGCAATAAATTCTTTCACTATATCATAAGAAGTCGCTTCATGGTTGCGTATCATAGCAGCCAATTCTGTAGCTGGTTTGTAAATATACTTCCCTTCCATAAGCAAGTTTGTTTTCGGCTTGGTAAACAAAAAAGTCTGCAAAGGTGGGCACTCGCCTTTATATTTAGGAATAAGAGAATACACATAAATCCCTAATGAAACAACAATTAATATTAGTGAACCAAGAACTATTCCTATCCACTTTAGAGTTTTTTTTGTTTTTGTCTTCATTTTTCTATGTTACTTAAATTTGTCAAATTGCCGTTTGTGCTGTTTCCTGCCACTCTTTTTATGAGCATATTATCAAATTCAGCATTCTCTACCTTTCCATCAGCATTAACTTCGTATCCTTCCGCTCTCTGCATTAATATTCGATTAGGGTAATCTCCGCCAGAATTGACCATTCCCAATTTTTCAAAAATCTCCTCTTGAACAAAAGAATCAAGTGGCAGATAACTAACTTTCTCTATGATTATTGAAAGAACAAAATATCCCGTATTATTATAATTCATAGCGGTACCAGACTTATGCACTAACGGAAGGCTTTGATATATCTCAAATGTTTTTTCAATTGTAAGTTTATGTTTTTTCTCCATATCTTCCGGCTGATTGGCAAGGTGTGATGTGTGAGTTAATATTTGATGTATAGTAATATCTTTTCAAGTCACTGGAATATCAGAATTGTATGTGGATAGATGTTCGTTTGCATCGATAAGTCTTCTCTCAATAAGGATCATATTTGCGATGGCTGTAATAGGTTTGGAAATAGACCCTCTTCGAAATTTTGTATCTATTGTATTTTTTACTAATAGCACTCTGCTTGCATATCCAAAACATTTAGAATTAATGATCTTCCCATCAATAGCGACTAGTGCTAAGATTTTCAATGTCGAAAACATCCCTTTTACACACTTTCATAAACCATTTATATTCAAAAAGTTATAAATATTGTAGCCGAATAATGTTCAATGACTTTAAAGTTGTGTACAAACGTTATTAATACATTTGTGCACGGTTATTTTTTATAAAATCTTAGTCCATTTCTATCTTGAATTCTTCAATTTATTATGTTGCGATACATTCGGAGATGTTAATTTTTTTATTCCTACCCATATCCTGACTAAGACAGGGCTGATTGTGTGCATAGTATCTCCATTTGGCAAAATAAAAATAATGTACATTTCTGAAAACTCCATCATAAATTCCATTTTATTTTACTTCAGACATCATTCGGGATAAAATGGGGCTTTGATATATTGTGAGTATATCTGGCAAACTGCAAACAGGAATTCATATGTGTCTTTAGAAATTCTTCTACAAATATTTCATCCGAAAGTATCAAAAGCGGGATTTGTATGTATCGCTTTATGATTATTTTTATAGAATAAAGACAATATTATTACTTTTGTCAATGCCCTAAATATTCGCTCAGGAAGTGAATATGGGTTTTATATGGAGGATTGCATCTAATGTTTTTCGGCTCGGCGATGTGCAGGTTTTTTAGTACAAAGCTTCATTTAACCACTGAGCCGCCAATTTCTTGCAGGCGATGTTAGCGGTACGCTGTATCTTATTTGTCATCATATTTATTTTCTAAAATATCTGTTTCGGTATCACCACCGAGCTGTTCTGCTAATCCGATTAGTAATCCTTCCACTCCACGTATGTAACAGAGTCGATACGTTTCCCCAAACTGAACAACTTCGTCAACTACTCTTGCACCAAATTTCTCAAGTCTAATTAGGAGTTCGTCAAGATTGTCAACCCTGAACATAATACGGAGATAGCCAAGTGAATTTACTGGAGCTGTCCTGTGGTCTGAAATGGTATGAGGAGTGAGAAATTGTGAAAGTTCAAGTCGGCTGTGTCCGTCGGGCGTAACCATCATTGCAATCTCAACAGACTGATTGCCAAGTCCAGTTACACGTCCTGCCCATTCGCCTTCAACCATCATACGTCCTTCTAATATCAGTCCAATTTCTATAAAAAAAGCAACAGCTTTATCAAGGGATTCCACAACGATACCAATATTATGCATTTCCAATAATTTACTTTTTATCATCATTCATATTTTTATCAGTTTTTAATTTACAGTGTCGTTTTATTCTGACTGCTGTTTAGCGGATCGTTGTTAATTGTCGTGTTGGCTCGTAATGGAGCACGATTGCACCTGAATCAAAGATTTTTGTTTTTAAAAGTTTAAAAGTTTTCCTGTCTATTATTTTGTCAAATAATGGCAGACCTTTTCCTTCTGCCATTGGGTGAATGCAAATCTGAAACTCATCAATCAAGTTCAGATTTATTAGCTGAATAATTAAACTCCGACTGCCAATTAAAATATCTTTGCCCGATTGTTGTTTGAGTTCTAAAACTTCCTTTTCAATTTCTTTAGTTGCAAGTTTCGCACTGTCCCATTCAGTATTTTCCATGGTCTGTGAAAAAACAATTTTTGGTATTTTGTCAATTGCCAAAGCAAAGTCGTCCATTGATTTTTTACCTGAAGGTTTTTTTAGGAGCGTTTGCCAAAATTGCATAAGCAGGCAAATAGTCCTTCCATACAATATAACTCCGGCATTGTCTAAAAGGCCGGCATAATGTTGATGTAAATCATCATCGGGGATAATGGCTGCATGGTCGGAAATCCCGTCAAGCGTCATATTGATTGCTGCAATTACTTTTCTCATATTGTGTTTTTTACGCGTCTGTCAGTTGAATAGTTGGGGTGTTGTTCTATAATGACTGCTAACTTTTTTTGGCTTTGTGTTCGGTGCGGAATGGAAAGCACTAAAGTTCAAATTTAGTACAATATACTCAATAGACCCAATGTTTAACCTGGTACAAAAGCCACACTGATGCAAAATCAATGTTAGCGATTCGTTGTTTTTCCAATTCTATTTCCCTTTCATAGTGTGATAAATTGCCATAGCGTAGCCGTGTCCCAATTCAAAATCTTCTTTTAGCCAATTTAATATTTCTCCTGCTTTTATTGTTGGTAAAAATTCTCCATCAACAATGAAGCCTTTTTTTTCGGCAAGTTTCTTAAAGTCGTCAGGTGTTTTACCTGTTATGACTTTGTCTTTGTCAATATGTGCTTGTGTTCTGTCCATAATTTCATTTATTAATCTTGATTGTTGTGTTTGTTGCTAAAAACACTAACAACTAAACTGTCTTAAATGGTGGTCGAAATGTTTCAATTGTGAAAGAGCCCATTCATCAGGTGTCAATTTACCAAAGAATGAATGAGGATTTGTTGTGCATTTTGTGACTCCACTTTCAGAAAATTGTTTTATCAATTCAATGGACTTTGCTTTCTCTTCTTCAAAATCTCGGTTGTCAGTAATAATATAGAATTTGTCTGTCGGTGCATTTTTGCCAAGTGGTTTTTCACTTAAATAATTTGGCTTAACGAATGGTCCTAAAATTCTTCCTATGAAAAGTCTTTTAGGTGTATTTAAACCCATTGCTGTTTCAAGTGAGGCATTTAAATGAGCTAGCATTTGTCCTACATTCATTTTGCCCCATTGTCTTTGTGAATTTGGTGTTAGTTTGTCAATTCGGGCAAGAATCCCCGAAACGTCCGATTGATTAAATAGATTGTTCATTTTTAGCTTATTTATTATTTTTCTTGTCTGTCGTGAGTTTCTCTACAATGACCGCTGTTAACGTTTCGTTGTTTTTGTTTACTGTCATTACTTTGTCTGATTAACTCTATCTCGTATTGTGTGTATAACAAATTGCACATTTCAAAAAACAAGGATTTTCTTAGTTTTAGTTTAAAGGAAAAATTTACTAAGTTACTTGGGCTTTAATCAGTACAAAAGTCTGGCAATGTTGTTCAAGTCACGCTTCCCGCCTCTTACGGGTGCCTTCACTTGCTGAATTGTCATGGCTGCCCACCCGCTGTCGCGGTTTAATTCGTCACAGGCTGCGTGCCTGTGGTGCTGTGCACTTTACTACTTTCACCTTACAGGATCGTTCTGTTATACTTTTTTGCATCTTTTGCTTACACTTATTCCTTTGGAATGCTTGCTCAGAAAAAAAGTAACCAATCCGCCTGTGGCGGACTAGTTCCCCTAAATCGCTCCTCGTACAGGAAAAGCCATACTATACATTCTACCTCCGATTGCGGGTTTCTTGTTTATAATTTAGATGGTTATTCTTAGGTAGGTCTAATTTTCTTGTTTAGAAATTAGTTAACCTTAAAGTGGAAGTACTTCAAGTTTTACATTCTGTCCAATTTGATATACACACTATACATACTCTATGATAGACGACCAATACCTAAATTTGGTTACCCATTAAATTGATAATAAACCCATTTTACTATACAAATCCACAGTTCTTTAACCTAAAATAGCTCTCCCCAATTTTTCAGCTCCAAAACGTATCACATCAGTAGCGGGAAGGCCTGTTTCTTGCTCTACTTTTTCAATTTCTGCTTTGGCTTCTTCAACTGTCATATGAAAGGTATTGAGTGCCACTCCCACACATGTAGCTGTCGTAAGACTTCCACCTACCCTGGCTACAGCCTCGTTGAGCGCAATAAATTCCTTAAGTGGGGGGATTTTAATATCAGGATTGTCAAAATTTGTTTTCATTCCGGCTCTATGACATAAAATCAAGTGTGTGGCGCAGCTACCCCTCATTAATGGAAGTGTAGCAGTGCTTCCCGGGTGTCCCAGAGACCCTTGTCCTTCTATGATGACCACATCTATATCTTTGGCAGTTAAGACCAATTCTTCCACTGCGCCTGCCGCCTGATCCACTTTAACGGCATCCAATGGGATACCTTTTCCGGTCACCGTGATACCAATCTGGCCTGTGGCTAAAAAATCGGTCGAAATACCTTGTTCTTTCAGCCATCTGTAGATCTCTATTCCGGTAGTCATCTTTCCCACGGCCATATCTGTCCCTACCATTAACACCCTTTTATTGTCATACTTTGCGGCACGGGCTCTGGCTATCGGATATGATGGTTTTGGTGTGCGAACATCCCAAATAAGTTGTGAGGGGTTCGTCTTATCCAGTAAATGGCCAAAACGTGAATTCAGGCTATCATGGAGACCGTTGATAAGCGAAAGCCCGTTTTTTAATGCCTTTTCCATAGGCGCGTCCCATGTATCAGGAAATTTTCCACCCGAAGGAGCAATGCCAAGCACTAAAACTTCTGCACCTAATACGACCCCTTCTTCAATAGTAGCAACGACAGGCACATCAAATGGACTACCTACGGCCTGACGTACGGTTTTACCAGCATGTCTGGTGTCTATCACACAACAAATAGGGTTGGGACTGTAACGCATGACACCCTCTCCCATTTTTCCAAACTCAGTGCCCAATGCACTTTCCATGAAAATGGCGAATATTTTATTTTTATCAATCATTGTTTTTTAAATAAGCACCATGGCCAGGACTGTTGCTCGGTATGACAATACCATTTTGCAAAAAGCTTCCTTCCGCAGGATCCGGATCAAGGTTGAGGTTTGAATCTAAATCTATATAATCAATGATGCCACTTATAGCCGCCCCGGCGGAAATCGCGATATTGGATTCGCCCATGCAGCCGATCATGGTCTTCAACTTAAAAGCTTTGGCCGTAGCAACGATGCGCAGAGCCTCGGTAATGCCCCCGCATTTCATCAGTTTTAGATTTACACCATCTACACAATTGGCATAATGGGGTATCTGGGTAGAAAAACGGCACGATTCGTCTATGAAAATGGGCAATGGCCTGTTTTTGAATAAATGAGGCAGGGCATCCTCTTCACCTTCTTTGATAGGCTGCTCTACATACTCGGTGCCTCTTTCGGCCAACCAATGCATCATTATTTGGGCATCTGCCACCGACCAACCACCATTGGCATCGACCCTAATCTTAACATGCGGAAAAACTTTGGCACTTGTTACGACCTGGCTGAACATTGCCTGATCGGCACCAATGCCTTCTGGTGATCCCAATTTTATTTTTAGTCCTTTTATTCCGGTACCGGTAAGCAACAGGGGTATCCGTTCTTTAATGACTTCGGGCGGATTAATGCCAACAGTCACAGAGGTGGGTACTACAGGCAGGGGTAAGCCTAAAAGTTGGTATAACGGCACTCCCAAAGCCCTGGCTTTTTGATCCCAAAGTGCCATATCCAAAGCGGCCAATGCACACGGAGCCACATTCATTTCTCTCCCTTTGGCATAGACTTCATAGATGGACATTTTGTCAATATCCAGGTGTAAAAGCGGCTGAAGCGAAGCTTCGCCCGCCTCAGCATCTGCTGCTCCCTCGGTATCACCTGGTGCCATCTCTCCCCAACCCGTGAACCCATTATGGGTGTAGGATACAAAGAGATTTGTGCCTCCGGTATGCAGACCGCGACTGATCAATAGCGGGAACTTCTTTTTTAGATAAACTTGTCGAAATTGTATCATCGGAATAATGTATATAGGTGCCTTACATGGCAAATGTACAACTCTCATTTGAGATGTACAAACTGTTTAAAGAAGCAGTTTATCTGGAGAGTGAATCCTATCTGTACAATAAGGCTTAATTACAAATTTGACATAAAATAAAGACAGAAATGATTGATTCAGAAATAGCCAAAGCATAATCCAGGTTAAACCGAACCCATCATTTTATGAACAGTCACTATATGGTGCTACGAAATGGCATGAGAGTGAATGAGTTCACTCAGAAATGAAGGAACTGAAAACTATGGCTGAGAGCTAGAATACATTTGAATATGATATGAGAGGCGCTCTCCGTTAGATTTGATAGGTTGGACCACCTATTAGATTATCTGCTGTCTTTCTCGATTTCTTTATATTTTTCAAACTTGGTTTTCCAATGTATAGTAGTCACCAAAACAATATTTACTATTTCTCAATGAATATAGGATAACGCATATCATCAACGGTTTATGAAGCATGAAACATTGCGAATCTTCCAGATACCATTAAATAGAAATTTGAATTTAGAGTATTCTTATTGAAAACTTATGGTATTCTTTTGCAACTTCAGAATTTTTACCAGTCAAATAAATAAGATTGTTTGAAAAATCTAATGAAAATCAATGGCATTTTTGAACTCATCTTGTCTTTTTAAATCGCTGTTTAATAAGTAGATGTCTTCATTTTTAATTTATAAAATGGATTGAATACAGACCACTATTTTTCCAAAAATACATCAAATATTTGTATTACTTTCCAATGCTTTTGGATTATAAGACTGCATCTCACAAAATTGAAACATTTTTTATAATTTCTTCCAATTAGTTTGTACTTTCACGTTTGAGATAAAGAAGTGATTTAAAACATATTGTTAATTCAAGGCACTTAAAATCATTTTAATATATGTTTTTAATTCTCTTCAAATTTTGTGCTCATTAAATTAATTTGATATGCTACAACTTAAACTTATTTCTAAAAATTCCATAGCCAAAGCTTTAATAAGAGCTAAACATTATCGATTGTTGAATGAACCCTGGCAAGCTGAAAGCATATGCAGGGATATTTTGAAGGTTGAACCAAACAACCAGGATGCTCTGTTATACCTGATTTTGGCTATTACTGATAGATTTGGAAACGAAAGCACTTCTTCATCTTCATTCGAAGCCAAAGAACTGTGCGCCTCGTTGGAAAAAAAATTCGAACGAATTTATTACCAGGGAATAATTTCGGAACGTTTGGGTAAAGCGACTTTGCAGCGAAACACACCTCGAGCGAAGTATATTGCTTATGAGCACTACCGAACTGCTATGGATTTTTTTGAAGAAGCAGAAAAAAATCAACCTGAAGGCAATCAGGATGCAGTGTTAAGATGGAACGCCTGTGTGCGACGAATTGAAGAATTTAATTTAACTCATTCCCCTGATGACCATCATATGCAACCAATGATGGACGGTTAAGAGTATGTTTAAAATTTCGTCATTTGTCTGCAAACTGCAAATTTAAACTCTAACTTAAGGATTTAGGGGCGGCAATTTTTTCTTTCTTACTCCAAATATTTTACGACCTAAAATAGTTACAGGGTCATAAAATCTGTCAATGACGCGTTCCTTAAGTGGGATTATTCCATTGTCGGTGATGTGGATATGTTCGGGACAAACATCGGTACAACATTTAGTAATGTTACACAATCCTGAGCCAAAATCATTTTTCAATTCCGGAATTCTATCTTCTATATCTAAAGGATGCATTTCGAGACTGGCAACGCGAATCATAAATCGCGGGCCAACAAAACTGTCTTTTTTATCATGGTCCCGCAGTACATGACAAACGTTTTGGCATAGGTAACATTCTATACATTTTCTAAATTCCTGAGCACGGTCCACGTCTTTTTGATACATAACATAACCCTTCTCAGTCTTGGATTCCGGTGCCAGTTTGACAGGTTTTATTCTTTTATTTTGGGTGTAATTCCAGGAAACATCGCACACTAAGTCCTTGATGACAGGAAAAGTTTTCATAGGCGTAATTGTAGTGGTCTCATCTGGTTTGTACTCATTCATCCGGGTCATACAAGATAGCTTGGGCTTACCATTGATTTCCATACTGCACGAACCGCATTTACCTGCTTTGCAATTCCAACGAATGGCTAAATCATTTGCCTGTTCTGCTTGTATTTTGTGAATCACATCGAGAACAACCATACCTTCCATGACCTCTGTCTCGAAATTGACCATCTCTCCCTTCTCATTATCACCCCTATAGATTTGAAATTTACGTGTTGCCATTGTTTATTCGATTACCTTCAAAATTGATTTTATAAATCATGTGTTCGTTTGTTTTCTTTCTTCTACAATTTCATTTTCAAGATCTTCAATAGTAGATTCTGCAATTCGGACCAATTCCGGATTTGGAACCGGTCGTTTTACCTTAACTAATTCCATGTTGCCATCAAGCCCTTTTCGGGATATAATATTGAAATTGAGCCATTCCTTCAGTTCATCCGGGAAATCGGATCGGGTATGTGCCCCTCTGCTTTCTTCGCGGAGTATGGCTGCCCGTGCCACAGCTTCAGCAGTTATCAATAAGTTGCGCAAGCCCAAAGCCTCATGCCATCCGGGGTTGAACTGACTGGAGCCTTTTGCCTTTACGGTTTTGTAATCTTCTTTTAATTTTTCAAGCCTCTCAATTCCAGTTTCGAGCTCTTCTTTGACACGGATTATTCCCACGTTGACTTGCATATTCTGTTCCAGTTGCTCGTGCAATAGATATGGATTAGCCCCAGCCTCCCGATTTAAAATATTGGTAGCATTTCGGATGATTTTGCTGGCTTGTTCTTCGTCGATTTTAGAATGACCTGACTTGCTTTTCGCAAATTCTGAAGCATTTTTACCAGCCAAATATCCAAATACCAGGAGATCAGATAAGGAATTTCCACCCAACCGATTGGCACCGTGCATTCCGGCTGCACATTCACCACAGGCAAATAAGCCGGGTACCGAGCTCATAGTGGTGTCAGCATCGACCCTAATTCCACCCATAAAATAATGGCATGTAGGTCCCACTTCCATTGCTTCTTTAGTTATATCCAGTTCAGCCAATACCTTAAATTGGTGATACATCGAAGGCAGCTTCTTTTTAATATCTTCTGCTGATCGCTCTGTCGCAATATTGAGATACGCACCACCATGCTTTGACCCTCGGCCTGCTTTAACTTCTGCATTTATGGCTCGAGCTACGACATCTCTTGTTAAAAGTTCAGGTGGCCGTCTGGCCTTAGGATCACCAGCCAGCCATCTTGCTGCTTCTTCTTGAGTATCAGCTGTTTCTGATCGAAAACGGTCAGGTATATAATTGAACATAAACCTTGTTCCTTCACTATTTAAAAGAATTCCTCCTTCACCCCTGACACTTTCAGTAACCAAAATGCCTTTCACAGACAATGGCCACATCATACCTGTAGGATGGAATTGGTTGAATTCCAAATCCATCAGTTCTGCTCCTGCTTCGTAAGCCAGGGCGTAACCATCACCCGTATATTCCCATGAATTTGCAGTGACATCCCATGCTCTTCCACCTCCACCTGTGGCCAAGATGATGGACTTGGCCTTAAATATTATAAATGTGCCAGTTTCTCTCCACATGCATACAACACCACAGACCTCTCCTTTTTCGTTTTTAAGTATGTCAAGGGCTGTACACTCCATATAGGTTTCGATGCCCTGATGAATGCCGTGATCTTGCAGCGTTCTAATCATTTCCAATCCTGTGCGATCACCTACATGTGCCAATCTGGGATATCGGTGGCCACCAAAATTCCGCTGATTTATCAATCCTTTTTTTGTACGATCGAAAACCGCTCCCCATTCTTCCAAAAGGAGAACACGCTCAGGAGCGAGTTTAGCATGAAGTTCTGCCATGCGCCAATCGTTAAGAAATTTGCCACCACGCATAGTGTCACGAAAATGAATTTTCCAGTGATCGCGTTCATCCACATTGCCTAATGCAGCAGCCATACCGCCTTCGGCCATTACTGTATGTGCCTTTCCCAAAAGTGATTTCATCACAATACCGGTACTCATGCCCCGGCCTGATGCTTCTATAGCGGCGCTTAAACCAGCCCCTCCGGCACCAACGATAAGGACATCGTGCTCAATAGTTTTTATTTCTGATATGTCTAACATAAATTTTTCATTTAAAAGCTCCAGGTACTTGGATCAATAATATTCCCCATAGAAACCATGTGAATGTAAAAATCGGCAATCATAATCCAGATTAAACTAAACCATGCGAAAAACTCATGACGCTGGTTGAGCCACCCCACTATTTTCCCGTTGTTGTGGGCAACTTCTCCCATCATACCACATGAATAACAATCCATACGTCCACCCACCAGATGTCGTATAGAATGGCAACCAAAGGTGTAACAAGTTAATAAAATAGGATTGCCTAATAAAAGTAAACTACCAAGTCCAATACCGAGCTCGCCACCTCTAAAAAAAGACAGATAGGCATCGTAAAAAAATACAATGATATACATGACAGCGAAATACATTGTAATTCTGTGTACATTTTGAACTATCATCAGTCCAGTTTCTCCTTTGTATCCTTCCTTACCCTTACGCGGTAGAGATCCTACGGCACAGGCAGGTGGTGTCCCGGAAAAGACTCTGTAATATGCTTTTCTGTAATAATAACAGGTAAATCTGAAAATTCCGGGTACCGCCAGAATCAAAAGCGATGGTGAAGGCGGAAGCCAGGCAGGCCACCAGGACGGCCAGGCTCCAAATAAAGAATGTTCCATAGGTGCTGCACCTTCTACTCCTTCCTTAATAAATAGAAGCGGCGAATAAAAAGGTGCCAGATATCCTCCGAAACCACCTTGTCCAGCACTATACCAATAATAATCTGCCTGCCATGCTGACCAGAATCCATAAATCAGGAATGACGACAAACCAAATACAACCAAGCCCGGATATAGCCACCAATTATCTGTACGTAATGTTTTAAATAATCCTTTCTCGTGAATGTCTGTAATGGTATTTGTGGACATGTAAAAGTATTTAATTTAATGAGCTTCTCTTGATCATAAGGAACTAAAACGATACAATTTAGTAATAAAGATCATTCTTCGTATTTATTTTATCTAAATTTTATTGGTGCGTCTGAAAAAAAAATTATTTTCTTCACAAACACAAAATAATACAAAAGCCCATGTATAGATTGTCATTTTCCTACTTAATTCTTATATTACTCTATATTTATAGTTTCGAAGCAACTATTTTTTATTTGGCAAAGTACCGGAACCAACGGTTGCTGCCTTAAACCACACTTCTGTATAGCATCCATTTACATATTGTTTGGCTATATCTCCATCGTAAGTATCTGATCCGGTATTCCAAACTATATTTTCTTCAGGTGATTTCCCATTTGTTTGATTGTAAGCACCTTGTTTAAAATACTGTAATTCACCAGCATAAGCGTTTTCACGTTCTATACCATCACGACCTATTGGAGCATATAAGGTCAGTATTTGTTGAGGAATGTCTGCATGTGATGCAAATTCTGATTTCAACAGGTTTTTTGTGAATTTAACCGTCTTGTGTCCTTTGCTGGTAAAAGTGAGATACATAATACCTTGGAAAACATTTACTTCATAGCTAAATTCTTCACCTAATTCAATACCATTTTTAGGCTCTGCCGGGTAAGACGTTGGACCTGATCCAATAACAGACATATCATTACCCCACACGGCTGTGGAATAATCCCACCTTTTCGAATTCTCCCCTTTTGTGTTAATTTCATAGTTCCAAAAGACAGATCCTTTTGTGTGTCCTGGAAATTTCTTATAAAAGATTTTTAGGGGTTCGTTTTCATGCCCTTCAGCACTATGAATTTGTCCTACGACTACAGAGTAAGAAGCAGCCACTCTGGCATCACCCGAAGTAGAAACATGCATTACTTTTAAAGTACCGGTTAATTTACCGCCAGTTT
Organism: Saprospiraceae bacterium; assembly: GCA_016722285.1. Taxonomy (GTDB): domain Bacteria; phylum Bacteroidota; class Bacteroidia; order Chitinophagales; family Saprospiraceae; genus OLB9. The sequence continues at coordinate 229,763 of JADKGI010000002.1, read as the reverse complement.
CGGGTATCCAATGTTGTATTTGCCCTAATTCTGTTCTTGTATTGTTTGAAGTTCTTGATGTCACGCCGGCATTGGGTGTTTTATAGACTACCCAATCCGTTTTGCCATCATTTGCAACATAAAAGAAATCTTTCTTCTCATAATTTACGAGCTTTTTGGTACTTGTGCCATCGCCCAAAAGAATTCCCCATTCATCCATAAAAGGAATCACATCGCTGGGATATATTGGGTCTTTTGTAGCTTTATTAATAGATTTTTTTGGAGGATCGAAGCTACTAATAAGCATTAATGCTAGACCAACCATTAAAAGGGGGAGTGACAATGATTTTACAATTATGGTATTCATTGTATTACTGTTTTATTTTAAACATCCGTTTAAATACTAAAGTTTTGATTTAAAACCATAGCATCTCAAAGGGTGCCTTTTGTTTTCGCTTGTTTTGATCAAGAAAATCTTCTTTCAACAAAATATACAAGCACAACATTAAAACAAATTTCTTCAGTAAATCACTTTTAAGACCAATGATTTATTATTGAGCGATGGAAATTTTAAGTTTTATTCAAGAGTTCACTCCGAAACGCAAATATTAAGTAAATGCCACAAAGTCTCTAAGTCTCAAAGGTTCACAAAAGACTGAATATCAAATCTTTAAAATTTTTACTTCTTAGTGTTTCTTAGTGCTTTTGTGCCTTAGTGGCAAAAATAATCTTTTCGGAGTTGACTCATTCAAATAAACCAAAAATGTTTGATGGCGTTGCTTTAGTGATTGAATTCAAGGCTTTAAGTTTCAACTAAGTTTACTCTTTAATAAAGTATCAGATGTTGGGACACTTCCGTCAGCTACCATTTTGGCAATGCAATGTATAAGCCTTGCAGGGCAAATGTACTAGAAAATAAGCTGTGCAAATTGTTTAAAGAAGCATTATATCTTGAGTGTGAAAGCGAGCTATACAGTTAGGCTGATGTACTAATGTGACACCGAAACCAAGGCAGACATGGTGGTTTATCTCTGTTGTTTATGTAATTAAACTTAACCTTTCAGTTTACAAACTGACCCTGAACATTGCTATGAAATGGTATCAGAGTGAATGACTTCACTCTGAAAAGAAGAAACTGCAAACTATCCGTCTTAGCTTTCATCTAGAATAGCATAATAAATTGAGAGGCGCTCTCTTTCAGTTCAGGGATGTGGGGTCGTCTATTAGATTAACCACAGTATTTTCATTCAAATAGTGTTTTTATGGTGTTCATAGGTAGAAACATTTTTCCACTATCAGGCAATTTAATAAAACCAAATTTGTCATAAAATCGTTCTGCATCTTCATCGAGTGGGTCAACTATGATGGCAAATGAACCAATACTTTTTGAAATATCATAGCTTCTTTTGAGAGCATCTACTAATAATAATTTTCCAACTCCTTGATTTTGAAATCGATGGTCTATTGCCAAGCGGCCAAGTAGAGTAGTAGGAATAGATTTATAAGAATTGGGTAGTTTTTTCTGAAATTCGTTAGGAATTAATTCCTGAGCTATACTGTTATTTGCTAAAGTATAATAGCCTTTCAATAAATCTGTTTCTTTATCATTTAAAACGAAACAAGCAGATAATTTTCTTTTGATGTCTTGACTAACTTGTTTATGTAAATAATCATCAAGCATATCTTTTCCGCACGAAAATTCTTTTATTCTAGGAGTTGAATGTATGTTTTCTGTTAGCTCGTTCATTAACTCAAAAGAGCTTTATATTCATTTGTAGCGTTGATAAGGTTCTTATTTGCTTTTGGTGAATTGGTAATTGCATCAAAAAATATTTCATTATCTCTTTGCGAAGCAATCAGCTGCTCCTTTTCTGAAATGATTTCTTTGGCTTTTTCTTGTACAGTCAAAACGATAAAATCGGTTAAACTTCTATACCCACCAACTCGTGCAGCTCTTTCAAAAAACGCTTTCTGCTCTTTTGATAATCGAATGTCAAATCTCGCTTTATTCTGATTTATTTCTTTTGTTGCCACGATCATACATTTATTAAAATCAAATGAACGCTTAAAATACGTACTTTATAAATTATTGTACGGTTATTTTCCGTCAGAGTAATTTTTTCGTATTGTTGGCAACAATGGTATTTTCATAAACTTGCTCCAATCTCATATATCAAAACTTTCAGCATATATTTATTTTTCAGTAAGTTATACCATAATTAGGCCTCTAAGGCTTCATAAAACACTAAATGTTTACAAGCGCTTCACATGCGTTAGTCTGCAGATTTAAACTTAATGTCAGATTTTAACTACCTGACATGTCATCATACTTATGTCATGTCATTAAAAAGTTGCCTACCGGACTTTACTTAACGTATGTTTCTTTAATGGTTTGTTTAATTTTTTCAATGACCTTTGTCTCAAGTCTTCTGATTATACTGGTTATTCTTTGTTTATCTATTGTCCTAATTTGATCTATAACCACCATGCCCTTTACTTCCTGATAGTCTATTCTTATCCTTGTAGGGTATTTTTTAGGTGTTGATGTAATAGGTGCGATAACTATTGTTCGCAGATGATGATTCATTTCATTTGGTGATATGACTACGCATGGTCTGGTTTTTTGTATTTCACTTCCAATGGTAGGATCTAAATTTACCAGAATTATTTCATATTGATTGACCGTCATTCCCAATTTGTCTCTTCATCAAAAATATCCTCAATCAACATTTCATCGTGACCATTTTTTCGCATTTCTTTAAAGGATTTCTCCCAATTATTTCTAGGCTTTATTATTGGTTCTATGATAATGTAGTTTTCTTCCAGCCGTAAATTGACAGTGTCGGTGATATCGTATTTTTCAAGGATCATTTTGCTTAATCTAAGACCTTTTGAATTACCAATTTGAATGATCTTAGTTTGCATACTTTTTATTCTATTTTTGCAAAGTTATTACAATGTAATCACATTTTCAAATTTATTTAATATCTCATTAAGACATATATCGTTGTGGTGATAAATGCGTAATTCGTATCATCCTATGTAATCCATTGGTATCACCATCCTTCAATTTTAGGGTTTTATAATTAACCGGCAGGCTTTCTTTTATCTGTTCATTTAGTTCCAATAAATATTAGTGCCACGCTACAAATGAAAACTGAACTTTTAAATCTGCCGCTACCTGTCGTATTTTCTTTTTAGTTCTTCATACAAAATATTTAATCCAGTGTCCGTATCTGTCGTTTGTGAATTGGCAAAAAGTATAAATGCCTTGTCAATATCTTTGAATACAAATACTTTAGTAAGGAATGTCCCGGGATTGCCAATATTATATGAGTAAGTTTGTTTGTTTTCGTCAGTCAGCCAAAACCAACCTACTGAAAATTTTGTCAAGCCGAAATGCAGAAAATTAAATTCATCTTTTGTCAATATTTCAGATTTTCCCGATAAACCGCAGAGTTGAAGCTGGATAAATTTGACATAATCCGGTAAACTAACATTTATGTTTCCAGCTGGTAAAAGCCAGTTCAGTTTATAATTATCACTTGGTGCTTCCGGGTTAAGGTCTTTGTCGTGTCCCCAGGTCTGTAAAGTGTCTATTGAATTTGGATTGCCAAAGCCAAAATGAATGCCTAAGGATTTGCCTAAATCCAAAACAAGTTCCTTGTAAGATTTCCCTGAAACCTTTTCAAGCATTTGTCCTGCAGCTATGTATCCTAAATTTGAAAAATTGATATTGTCTTTACTTTTTACGGGTCTTTGTTTGAAAAACCACGTTGTAAATTGATATCGTTGCTGCTCTTCAGTACCAGTGAACTGGCCTTGGGTGGGTTCACTATAGGTGTAAGTATAAGGAAATAGTCTTGTTCTAAAAGACAATAGATTTTGTAATGTCAGCTTATAATAGGCAGGATTGCTTTTTGCCTTCAATTCCGGAAATAAGTCAAAGAATTTAGTGTCCCAATTAATTTTCTTCTGTTTAACTAATTGTGCAGCAATAAAACCAGTGATGGCTTTGGTATTAGATCCGATTCTGAATATATCATTTGGATCGGCACCCATATCTGAGTTTATTTTCTTAACGCCAATGGTTGCCAATTCTAAAATATCCTCTGAAGAAACTACAGCATATCCAAGCTCAGGAATCTTATATAATATCCTGATACTGTCAGCAAATGCAATAGTTTTCTGTCCGTTTGCAAAATGAAAAAATACCAGTACAATTATGGTGGTCAGTATGTTTTTAGTCATTTGCAAGGTCGTCATAATATCGCAGGTAACAATTGGTATGTGAATCATGGCAGCCCGCAAGGTCTTGATTCATTATTAAATAGTGTTATAGTGTGACCTAACAAAGTGCTATTATCTGACCAATCATGAACTGATATAAACCACTTTTCCATTTTAAACTTAGATTTAACATTTTGAATTGTTTTAGACCATTCATTCATATTTCTATAATTTAAATATCCTTTACTCATATTTCCAACGTTTCACAGAGTTGTGATCGGTGGTTTTTTCAGTATCCGCATCTGGTGGGTTCATTCAGAAAACCAAACTTTTTTAAACCATCCACCCCATTAGATCCACACAGCACAGCCTACCTAAATGTGGATACTCGATCTGTTGCAAATGTACATTAAGCGGTTCAAGCTTTTTGTCCATATTGTTCTGTCTTGAAAGCAAATTCCTGAATTATTACCCTTAGTTGTTATTTATGGTTACTGGTATTCTTAATTCCAAATTTCATTTATCTCTGTCAATACAATTGGCTTGCCGTCAGTTACAACAATCGTATGTTCGTGTTGTGCCATAAAGCCGCCCTTATTACCTACCATTGTCCAACCATCCTTTAATCTTACGACATGCGTTGACGTTGTTGATATAAATGTTTCAATGGCGACAACTGAATTTTTTTTAAATCTTGTCAGATTAAGCCGGTCTCTGTAATTTGCTATTTCACTTGGTTCTTCGTGAAGGCTTCTGCCTATTCCATGCCCTGTCAGGTTTTTGATGACTTTGAAGCCACGTTTTTTTGCTTCTGTTTCTATCAGATGCCCGATGTCCGAAATACGAATACCACCCTTAATATGGTAGATTGCTTTGTGGAGAATTTGCTTTGAAGCATCAATAAGGTTATTGTGTCGGTTTATGTCTTCACCAAGTACAAATGAGCTACCATTATCAGACCAAAAACCATTAAGCTCGGCTGAAACATCAATATTAACCAAATCGCCCTCTTTCAGTATCTTGCTGACAGACGGAATACCGTGGCAAAATTCATTATTTACACTTATACAAGTGCACCCCGGAAAACGGTAGGTTAAAAATGGCGCTGATTTTGCACCCAAATCCGAAAGTATGGCTGCACCATATGTGTCTAATTGTTTAGTCGTCATTCCCGATTGAGCATAGTTTTTCATTTCCTTCAAAGTGTAAGCAACTGCTTCACTTGCCTTCTTCATACCGATTAATTCCGCTTCTTTAGTTATTGACATAATTTCGTTTTTTATTGGTATGTTGGTTTGTCCGCAGTATCGCTAATGCCTTACCACCACCACTTAATAATGTTGATGAATGCCTGACGATGCCCGATGTTAACTGCCTTTATGCAAAGCTTCATAAACTTTACAAGTTGGGCTAAGCCTCTGAATAGTAAAAAGGAAAGGCCATCACAGGGTTTAGTTAGTACATTTTCTTAGCACATTTGATTGCTGGCAAATTTATACAATATATTGGTTTTATGTTTTTTTTTACTATTTTTTGCTTCTTAACTGCTGATAATGAAGGTAATAAGGTTTTATACATTTTCAAACCTAATGAACCTTTTATGGGTTTTACATCCTGATGTAATTTCGTGCTTGATTTCAATTCTTTTCGGTTAATTTATCTCCCAATATTTTCGTTTGCATCTTTATCCAATTCAGTATTAAAGTCAAAGCTGTCGGCGAAAAAGTTTGCTCAATGGTTGCATACTCAGCCGGAGCTCCTGTCTGGCACTCCTGAAACAAATGATTTAAATTGGCAAGTTCATTTGTGGTTACGTTTTTGTTTCCACCTTTGGTCAATGCTTTATGTATAGCTTCTAAATTCTCTTTTGGGGGTACTTGCAAATCTTTTTCACCATTCAAAGCTAAAACCGGGCAAGTAACTTTTTCTAAAGTTGGTGCAGGGTCGTATTGTATAAAATATTGCATCCATGGGCTCGCAATTTGTTGGACTTGCAATTTTACAAAATCTTCATTGCTCATTCCCTTTGGCTTTTCAACGCTGGGATTTTCTGGTCAGGTCAATATTTAGTTGTTCGATACTCGTAGATTTGTTTACCATGTCAAATGCTTTTCGATTTGTCTTTTCGATTTTTCTCAAATATTTATCATTTGCTCCTGATGCTTTTCCTATTAGCTTCATTTGCAATAATAATATCTGATCACCCTGAATTCCGGGACCAGCCAGCAAAACAATAAAGGCTACATCTTTTGATTCACTGGCCACCATAGGTGCTATTAATCCACCTTCGCTGTGCCCTATCAAACCTATTTTCTTTTTATCCACCTCTTTCCTCGTTTTCAAATACGCTATTGCACTTTCTACATCCGTCGCAAAGTCCGCAGAAGTTGCATTTTCAAATTTTCCCTTTGATGCTCCAACACCTCTGTCATCATATCTTAAAACGCCAATTCCGTTTTTGGTCAAATAATCAGAAATAATTAAAAATGGTTTGTGTCCCAATAATTCTTCATCTCTGTTTTGTGGTCCACTTCCTGATATCAGGATGACCACAGGAAAATTACCTTCCTTTTCAGGCAATGTCAATGTCCCCGATAAATAGATATTTGCTTTAGAATTCTGAAAAGTGACATCTTCCGAATAATAAGGATAAGGTTTGGTCGGTTCTTGTGGTCTGATTATTTCTTTTTTTTCAATTGCTTTTCTCGACAAATTCATAGAGAATTCCTGACCTCCTTGTTTGAAAGTTCCAATAATTTCGTCACCTTTCAATTCACCGTTATATTCGATCATTGCATTTGCAACTTCAAATTTAATTTTTGAGTTTTCAAAAGTTGTTTTTGTCACCGGAATGTCTTTTGCACCCTGATCCGGACTGTCCATGGTTGAACTGAATCCATTGTCAGATTTTGACACATTAAATACAAGTCGTAATTGAATACCCTGAACTTTCAGAAGGCCATTCCATTGTCCTGTAATGTCTTGCGCCGTCGATGAAAATGAAGTAAATAATATTAACAGTAAAATGGAAATTGTCTTCATAAGTGTTCTAAAATTTTGGTTATGCCTGAAATTATATGCCTTTAATAAAAATTACATTTGTGATGAAGGTTGGTACCTTGGTATAGCGAACAGCTTTTGTTCTCATCAATTTTTCCTTCTTAATTGTTTTATATCATTTTCGAGGATTGGAAGGTATTTTATTGCTATCAACCAAATCACATCATCAGATACAGAATCATACCCATGAATTATTCGATTTCGAGTATCAATTATTTTTTTTGAATCACTTATTGAAATATCAGGTTGCACCTTCAAAATCCTGTACATTGCTTCACCAATTATTTCAATGTTTCTTTCAACAGCACGCTTAGTTTTTAAATCATTCTGGAACTCAAAGAAATTTCTGGATTCAGGTAAAAAATCAGAGATTTCTGATATAGCTTTCTCAATATCTTCAAGCCAAACCTTGATTTCTTCTTGCATATACAAGCAATTTTTTCTGATTAACTAATTTTTCGAACGACTTATTCTTAATAGATTTTTGTTCAAGCAAATCAATATCTCTTTTAAATATTCTTTGCAATTCAAACTTTAGTTCAAAATAATTCTCAGCATATTCAATCGGGTCATTCGAAAGTAACGAAACTATAAAATCAATATCGCTTTTGGAGTCGAAATCTTCTGTTAAGATTGAACCAAACGCATATAATTCATCCACTTTAAAGTTTAAACATGCTTTATTTAGCTCCTTTATATATTTATTTATTAATTTCATGATTAAAGATTTATTAGACTTTAATTTAACGTTTTTTATTGGCTGTTTGGTTTCATTTTGTGTTTTTACTGTCTTTTTGTTGAGAACATAGGTGTTATTGGCATAAAATTACACCTATATCCATAATTTCAGTTATTATTTATTTAACCATACGATGTTTTAGAAGCACTAATAGCCCATTTAGGTCAGAAATCGGATCAAACTATCAGCTTTGTGCCAGCCTGAAACTTATGCAAAAAATGAAAGTGGTTGAGTTATACAGTTTGAATTTTATGCAGCATCAATCTTGCAATATTTCCTGCCTTAAATTTTGCATCACTGGCTATTTGACCTGCAAATAAATCGTCAACTGTTTTTGTAAAAAGTAAAAGCCACTCATTAAATTCCGTTTCAGTCATAGGGGTAATTTTGCTTAATGCAATGTGTTTTATCATTGGATTTGCCGTATAACTCTGCTCGGCCAATAGAACACTTGCCCAAAACGAATACATTTTAGGCAAATGTGTTTCCCAGTTTATTTTGGCCACATCGCTAAAAATATAACCAATGGTTTTGTTCTCTTTTACTGAATCGTAAAATGTATTTACTAGTAAGACAATATCTTCTTTGCTTTCTATATCTTTTTTCATTAGTTACAATTTTCCATTTTGATGAAGAAGTAAACCCGGTTCTTGATATCAGCTTCCTGATGCGTTCGAAAATCTATCATTTGGCACCGTTTGCATTCTTAAGTAAAAATATTTAGGTAGATATTGTTTTGCTGTAATGCAGATTTTCCTTTTAATGTTGCATAAATAGCCATTCTTTGATTTGTTTGGGCACTTATGGAAGATTCCAAAGTTGATATACCAAGAACTTTGATAAAAATCATTGCACTACCAACTTATTCCGGAAAACCTAAGAGTATGTTTAAATTTTCATGTTTGAGCGAAAGCGAGCAAATTCATTGAAATTAATTTCTCTCATCTTAATTGCTGTTACATTCTATTAAAATGAAGTATCCAATGATTACCGAACTTGTCGGTGAGGTCGCCAAATAGTGCTCCCCAAAAACTATTTTCCAATGGATGATTTGCCTTACCACCTGAAGAAAGTTTTGCATAACAAGTTTTTATTTCGTCTTCACTGCCACAATTGAGTGAAAGAGAAACGTTATTGCCTTTTAGTAACCCAAGTTCACCTACCATATCGGAGCCCATCAGTACAAGATTGCCTTTTGTAAGCGTAGAGTGCAGTATATGCACTTTCATTTTTTTAGACATTTTATCGGACAAGGGTGATTCACCTATAGTTTGGAAACATAGCTCGCCACCCAGGCATTCCTGATAGAATGTCATTGCTTCGCGGCAATTGCCATTGAAAGTGAGGTATCCATAAATCTGCATTATGCTTTCGGATTTTCCAAACGTAGTTTTAATAAATCAAGTGTATGTAAAACACCATCCTTATAGCCATCTGCTACTTCTTGCGAAATTAGGGTCTGAGTTTGAATGAGTTTTGTTTGATGATTATTTACTTTTTCCAAAAAATAACTTTCATTCAAAAGCCCTGTACTTTGCGAAGGATATTCACAGGTGAACTCTTTATTCTTAAATATCTTTTTGATCACTCCATTCCATATCATGTCCATACCTGCCCATTGCAACACTTTACCATTTTCGTCATTGCAAGTATAGATAATTTCTGAACCTTGCCTCCAATCAGTTTCTACCTTAACGTTTTTCATCCAATAAGAAAAATTATCAGTATTAGTGATAGCGTTCCAAACTTTTTCAATGGAAGTGTTAATTACAATTTCAAAATTATCAGTCGCCATTTTTATGCGCTTAATAATGTTTGAATGTCAAATTTTTTCATTTTCATAAATGCGGCAACTACATTTTGCATCTTTTCCGGGTCATTCATCAACTTACCTAGAATAGATGGGACAATTTGCCAAGAAACACCAAATTTGTCTTTACACCATCCGCACATGCTTTCTTGCCCGCCATCTTTTGTAAATACATCCCAATAATAATCAATCTGATCTTGTGTGTCACAGTTGATCACAAAAGATGTACCTTCAGTAAATTCAAAATTGTGCTGACCTGCACCATCCATTGCCATAAAAACATTTCCATTCAGGAGGAATTGACTATGTTTCACGATGTTTTTTTCTTTCATTTCATTTTCATCGTAAAGCAGAATTCCTTCAGTTTTCGAATTTTGAATAACTTTGGTATAGAATTCAACGGCGGCTTTGGCTTTACCAAAATTATGGTCGGTGAATAAAAAACAGGGCACTATTTTTTGGTTGACATCACTATATTTTCCCTTGAATATTTGCCAGGAGACACCAAATTTGTCTTGAACAAAACCATAATATTCGCTCCAGTCGTATTTGTCCAATGGCATCATTATTTTTCCACCTTCATTGATTCGTTGCCAAATGATATCCACTTCTTCGTTTGTCTCACATGTCACGAAAAACGAGACGGATGGATTGGGTGTAAAAGTTGGTCCACCATTCAGTCCCATAAATTTTTGACCATATATTTCCCACATAGTAACCATAGGAGTTTCTGATACTACCATTGAATTTGGGAAAACAAAGCAGTAAAATTCTGCTGCAGCCTTGGCTTGTCCATCAAACCACAAGCATGGATATATTTGATTTGTCATCTGTTGTTATTTAATAAGTATTTTGATTTTTCATTACATTAAACATCCATCTGACACCAAATTTATCTAAACAACTTCCCCAGTATCCCCAAAACTCATCTCTCATGGCCGCTTTATCACTACCGCCATCTGATAGTGCAGCATAATGTTTATCGGCTTCTTCTTTGGAATCCAATTGAAGGCTAATAGTGGTGTTATTTCCAACTACTAATTTATGCCCCATAGACTCTAACGTATCTGAGCCCATTAATTCTGTTCCGCCTGTAATTGGTAGTGCAACGTGCATCACACTGTTTAAGTCGGAATCAGAAAATTTAGGTTCATTTGGATCATATGGTATATCCTTAATTCGCATCAGCGGTGATGAAAATTCTGTACCGAAGACTGATTTATAATAATTGAAGGCATTTTCAGTGTTGCCTTGAAAATTTAGATATATTGCAACTTTGCTCATACTGGTTCTTTTTGAAAAGTTTGATTAATTATTTTCTGTATAATTTTTAAAGTTATTCAAAATAGCTTGCCAGCCATTTTTTTGTAAATCTATAGGATTTTCATTTTCAGCATCGAATGTAACAGTCACTTCTGTTTTACTTCCTAATTCCTTAAATCGAACGGTGGCTGTCCTGCCTCCAAATTCATAAATAAATTGTTTGCCTTCTGTAATTTCAGAATATACAGCTTCAAAATCAAAACCAAAGCTTCCGTCTTTTGCCTCCATTCTTGCTTTATAGGTTCCACCAATACTCATATCATTTTCGGCACTTGGACAATGCCAACTGGGATCTGCAAAATTCCAGTTTACAATGTGTTTTGGGTTGTTATAGTAATCCCAAACTTTGCTAACGTCTGCATTGATGGTTGCTTGGACCGTAATTTTAGTATTGCTCATTTTATTTTAAATTTAATGATGAATTATTATTGTTGAGGGAACTTGCTCATATCCATATAGAATACTTCCCAGGTATGTCCGTCAAAATCTTCTATACTTCTTTGCTGCATAAAGCCATAATCTTTCATTTCGCTCGGTTCTATCCCACCTGCTGTAATGGCATTGCTTACGATTTCATTTACAACATCCAAGCTTTCCACAGATAATGAAAACAGTCCTGCGATACTATTTTTTGTGTCTGCAATTGGTTTATTAGTAAAAGTTTTAAATTTTTCATGAGTCATGATCATAACAAAAATACTCTCGCTCCATACCATACATTTTGCTGTATCGTCTGAAAATTGTGGATTATTAGTAAAACCCATTTTAGTGTATAATCCCATAGATTTCTCTAAATCCTTTACTGCTAAGTTGATAAATACCTGTTTCATTACTTCCTTTTTAGATTGTTAATTGATAATGCAAAGATGCGATGATTTTTTAAAATAAAAAGCGTGCAAAAATGACAACATAAGGGTGATTTACGACAAAATTATTTTTACCTTTGTTTAATTAGTGGTTAGTACAGAGTAATGAGTAGTTAGTACTTAGTAGGGCGGAGTTGTTTTTAGTACAGATGAATTAGTAGTTAGTGCGGATTGTTTTTTAGTAAGGAGTAATTAGTAGTTTATGCGAAGTGACTAGTAGTTATTACAAAGTTCCCTAAAACACTAGCTTCTAACCACTAATTTACTAACCACTATAACACTAACCACTAAGTACTAACCACTATAACACTAAGTACTAACCACTATAACACTAAAAAAATGGGAATTCAAAAATTTGAGGACTTAATAGCTTGGCAGAGAGCTCAAGATTTCACAGTATTGATTTACAAACATTTTAAAGAATTAAGCGATTTTGGGTTCAAAAATCAAATTTGCAGAGCAGCAATATCCATTAGTAACAATATCGCCGAAGGTTTTGACCGAAGTTCGAATCCAGACTTTAGGAGGTTTTTATACTTTTCCTTGGCATCAAACAGTGAGGTAAAATCAATGCTCTATTTAGCACACAGACTAGAATATATTAACGAATCTGACAAACATGCCATGTTAAATTATTCAAATGAAATTGGCAAAATTTTAAACGGATTAATTAACTCCATCACACCCAAAAAGCCATAACCACTAAGTACTAACCACTAAAGTACTAGAACACTAACAATTAAGTACTAACCACTATAACACTAAGTACTAACCACTATAACACTAAAAAAATGGGAATTCAAAAATTTGAGGACTTAATAGCTTGGCAGAGAGCTCAAGATTTCACAGTATTGATTTACAAACATTTTAAAGAATTAAGGATTTTGGGTCAAAAATCAAATTTGCAGAGCAGCAATATCCATTAGTAACAATATCGCCGAAGGTTTTGACCGAAGTTCGAATCCAGACTTTAGGAGGTTTTTATACTTTTCCTTGGCATCAAACAGTGAGGTAAAATCAATGCTCTATTTAGCACACAGACTAGAATATATTAACGAATCTGACAAACATGCCATGTTAAATTATTCAAATGAAATTGGCAAAATTTTAAACGGATTAATTAACTCCATCACACCCAAAAAGCCATAAAGTACTAACCACTAAATTACTAATCACTAAAGTACTAACCACTAAAATACTAACCACCATTCAAAATGAAAATAAGTATCCTCGTTCCCGAAAATTCAGTCATGCAAGCCATAGCAGATCCACAGTATTTGTTTTCGGCAGTCAATCAGTTTATGGCAGTAGCCGGCAAAAAACCTATTTTCAACGTGCAATTGGTCGGAATTAAAAAAGAAGTAAAAATAAATGACGGTTTGTTTTCTATAAATCCGTCACACCTTTTGAAAGATGTAAATAGCACGGATTTGGTTATTATTCCTGCCTTGTTTGGCGATATGAAAACAGCCATTGCTTCCAATAAGAAATTCCTACCCTGGATAAAAGAACAATACGAAAAAGGTGCAGAAGTAGCTTCGCTTTGTGTAGGTGCATTTTTATTGGCTTCTACAGGTTTGCTCGATGGCAAAAAATGTTCGACTCATTGGGGATTTCAAAATGAATTCCGGGAAATGTTTCCCAACGTTGAAGTAATTGATGGCAGTATTATTACAGAAGAATATCGCCTGTATTCTAGTGGTGGTGCAAATTCCTATTGGAATTTATTGCTTCATCTGGTAGAAAAATACACCGATAGACAAACAGCCATATTGGCTTCAAAATATTTTGCAATCGACATTGACAGAGATAGCCAGTCAACTTTTTCGATGTTTCAAGGTCAAAAAAATCACAATGACGAATCCGTGAAATTGGCACAAGATTACATTGATAAAAATGTTCAGGAAAAGATGACTATCGATGAGTTGGCTGATTTTGTATGTTTGGGAAGAAGAAGCTTTGAAAGACGCTTTAAGCTTGCTACCAATAATTCTGTATTGGAATATATCAATAGAGTAAAAATCGAATTTGCCAAACGCAGTTTTGAAATAAGCCGCAAAAACATCAATGAAGTAATGTATGATGTGGGTTATACAGATACAAAATCATTTCGCACCATTTTTAAGAAATTCACAGGCCTTACCCCAATAGAATACCGAAATAAGTATAATAAAATGGCTGTTAATTAGGGACAGATGAATATGTCTAAATATAATCCGGATAACTTAACCATCTATAACGGAGCATAATCCACTGATATTGGTAGTTGTTTTGGATGCAAGGTACGCCATTGCATGAAAGCTTTTTTTAGGATTTGGATTAGGCATTACTGTGCTACCCTAGCCAAATTGACCAGGTTAAGCACCATAATGATGTTAGAAATCCAAGATTCACTCGTTGAAAGCCAACTTAGCTCTTATCATATCAAGACCTTACCCTCGCTTTGCCTGACCAAACTTTCCTTCTATCGGATATCTTTCAGGGAAGGAATATAGGCTTGAGGCGAATATTAATATTAGAATAGTGTAATATAACTACGATCTCAAGGCAAAGTGATTTTAATTTATTTTTTAATAAAATACTTTGCAGAACTAAAAATATCGTAACTACATAAAAATCTATAATATTTTCAAGCATTACAGATGACATCAAGTACTAATTCTACTTTATAATAATGAGTGGTATAAATAATAATAATAAAAAAGCCACCTGAAAGCCACATTCAGATGGCATCACAACATTTTAAATAGAAGTCCTTTTCATAGAATTTGTGAGCGGATAATTGTTGTGGGATATAATATCTTTGATTACCTACCAATCGGGAAACTTACTCCCGCTGTAATTTGAAATCCTGTATTTTTCTTATCAGAGCCTATTTCGTTAGATATGTTATTAAAACTGGCATTATAGCCTGCATCTATATTTAACCAATTGCGATCACCAAAAATATAATTAAATCCTGCACCTAAAAGACCGCCAAAATCAGTGGAAGAAAACGCATCTTTACCATTGAATAAAATTATATCATCTCCATTGCTGTATGTAGCATTCATTAAAAATCCCACGTATGGGCCAGCAAACAATTTTGGTCTTATTTTATCGCCGTTTTTTCCAAAAAAATACACAGCACTTAATGGCACCCGAATGTAGTTTAACCTGATAATATTGTCCGTATTTTCTAACCCGGTGCCCATTTGATCAAACAACAATTTACCGTTCAAACCCAGATGTTCTTTGATACTATAGTTGGCAAATCCTCCTAAAGACAAGCCTACCAATGTTTTTGAAGATGTGGTATTACTGATTGTTGCAAAATTTGCCCCAGCCACAGGTCCTATGGAAAGCGTTTGCGCCAATATCATTCCACTCACAAAAAAGGTGTATGCACTTGCAAAATAAAGTCTTTTTGACATATCGACATTTTAATATTTTGTATTCCGTATCGAAATCACAAAGATCATACTCAATCCACAAAAACATTTACACAATTAATTAAAAAATTTACATATTCCGTCTTTGCGCTTTAGATATATGATAGCCAATGAATTATCAGGTGAAAATGTAACAAATTGTGTAAATTGTGTAACATATTTTAGTTTTGACATCACGATCTTTGCAGTATTAAAATAACAAATAAATAATATAATCATGAGTGCTAAAAAAGTATTAATAGGTGTGTTGGCTGGAGCAATAACAGGCGCTGCAGCAGGAGTATTATTTGCACCACATAAAGGTAAATCTACCCGTAGGAGAATTATGGAAAAAAGAGACAGCTATGTAGCCAGTTTCGAACAGATCCTGAATGGTTATGCAGATATGATACATAGCAAAATAGAAAGCATGAAGCTTGAAATCTTGCCCCAAAGTACCAATGGAAATGTAAAAGTGGAAGACGCAATAACAGATCTCATATTTGAGAAAATTAAATAATCTAAGGTGATCAGAATCCAGCCCCCCGACCTTTGATTATAACCCATCGCATTCCGTCTTAATGCCTGATTTGCATGATTGGTTTATCCAATTGTATTTTGGGCATTTTTTTATTACATTTTCGGTGGAAGACTAATCAGGTATCATTGATTTATTTCAAATTTGTAAGTTCCATTTTGTAAGAATCCTCATATTTTCATTTGAATGAAATTTAATCTTACAAGATCATCATGTAAATGTGTAACGTCATACATTTAAATAACAGCAACTTTACAATGTGGGAATTCTTCCACAATATAAATAAATTATTATGAGTAAGGACAAAGGTCAAAAGAATCAAAAAAAGTCACCTGCAGACAAAAATACCGGTACAACCAAAGATGGATCTGACTACAAAAATGAAGGTAAAAGTTCAAATAAAAATAGTGCAGTTGACACATTTCATCCTAAACCTACCGGCAAACCCGCCAAGACAATATAATGTTTAAACATTGAGGACAAGTGAGTAGGCAAACCTGAATGCACACTTGTCTTTTTTTACAAAAAATTAACGAGATATCAATACACTGTATCTTCTCAAAAAGCTCTTACAAACCTGATCAAATGATACAAGTTACAAAACACGGCATAGTCCTGGAAAAGACAAACATAGACTTCGAAAATGAAGGTGTCCTCAATCCTGGGGTCATCGTCCATGATAATCAGATACATATGTTTTACAGGGCAGTGCACGAAGGAAATCACTCTACTATAGGATATTGCCTGCTGGATACGCCTCTTAATGTCTTATATAGAAGGCAAACACCTTTGATATTCCCGGAGTTTGAATATGAGTCCAAAGGATTGGAGGATCCAAGAGTAGTGAAAATAGACAATACCTTTTATCTGACCTATACCGCCTTCAATGGTACAAACGCTTTAGGTGCGGTGGCCACATCGACAGATTTAAAACACTGGAATAAAAAGGGGATCATAGTGCCGCAAGTAACTTATGATGACTTTAGAACGCTCGCCGAATCTAAAGGTGAACTCAATGATAAATATCTTAGATACAATGAACATGAACGGAATTTTGACTCATCACAGGAAGAAGTATTGTTATGGGATAAGAATCTTATTTTTTTTCCAAGAAGGATACAGCGAATGTTATGTTTTTTGCATCGCATCAAACCTGATATCCAGATATTGATTTCCATCAATGAACTTAGTGACCTTACCAAAGAATTTTGGAATACATATATGTCAAATTTTACAGAACACATCGTTTTATCACCAAGGTATGAACATGAAATAAGTTATATAGGTAGTGGATGTCCACCCATAGAGACCAAAGCAGGATGGTTGATCATATATCACGGAGTGCATGATTCGGTAAAAGGATTTGTCTATTCTGCCTGTGCGGCATTACTGGATCTGGAAAACCCGCAAAACGAAATTGCCCGCTTACCTTATCCCTTATTCTTTCCTGAATTCAGATGGGAGTTGACAGGAGAAGTTAATAATGTTTGTTTCCCTACAGGTGCGATTTTACAAGACGATACAATCTACATTTATTATGGTGCAGCTGATGAACGTATCGCAGTAGCATCGGTTAGTTTAAGAGAACTGCTGACTGAATTAGAATTAAATAAGATTTAAAAACACATCTATGACAAAGGATATCATTTTATATAGAACAAAATCAGAAATCAAATTGTGGCGACCACCTACAATGGGGTGTATGACAATTGACACAAATGGGCTAATTCAACAAGAAAACAATCTTCCTGAAATTCTCTTTATTACTTCTTTTCCACCCAGACAGTGTGGTATAGCCACTTATTCGCTGGATTTAGTAAAGGCTTTAACTGACCAATTTGAAAACTCTTTTAAATGCACTATTTGCGCATTAGAATCGAATACTGAAAAACATATTTATGTTAAAGAGCCAAAATTTATCTTAAATACAGATTTGCGTAATTCGTTTGATAAAACGGCATTTCATATAAATAAGGATAAACAAATTAAATTAGTTGTATTTCAGCATGAGTTTGGCTTTTTTTCCAGAAAAGAGAATGAATTTAAAAACCTGATTAATAGTATTTCGAAACCCATTGCATTTGTATTTCATACCGTTTTACCAAATCCAACCAGAAAAATGAGAGAAAATGTTCTGGAAATGGCAACTATTGCTTCTTCAGTAATAGTCATGACAACAAATGCAGCATCTATTTTAATCAATGTGTATGACGTTCCTGCCACAAAAATTACAGTTATTCCCCATGGCACACATCTCGTACCACCTTTAGACCAGAAAAAAATAAAAAAACAATATCAGCTATCTGATAGAAAAGTGCTTTCAACTTTTGGATTTTTAGGTTCAAGCAAGAGCATCGAAACCACGCTGGAAGCACTACCTTCAGTGATCAAAACGCATCCGGAAGTATTGTTTTTGGTATTGGGCAAAACACATCCTTCCATTGTAAAAAGAGATGGTGAACAATATAGAATAATGCTCGAAAAAAAAGTTCAGGATTTGAATATTCAGAAACATGTAAGATTTGTGAATGAATATTTGGAACTCCCCGTACTTTTGGAATATCTTCAGCTTTCTGACATTTATTTATTTACATCAAAGGACCCTAATCAGGCAGTAAGTGGAACATTCTCATACGCTGTAAGTAGTGGTTGTCCAGTCATCTCCACACCTATTCCACATGCCAAAGAAGTGTTAAGTAATAACAATGGAATCATAATTGACTTTGAAAATCCAACACAATTAACCAATGCCATTGTTTCATTATTAGACAATGAAAAATTGAGGAAAGAAATTTCATCAAATAGTTTTCATAAAATGGCATCAACGGCCTGGCAAAATTCTGCTATAGCCCATGCACTACTTTTTAAAGCCTTAACAGGCAATGCTTTTAAATTACAATATAAAAATCCCAACATCAATTTAAATCATATACAAAGGATGACCACTAATTTTGGGATGATTCAATTTGCTAAAATATCTACTCCTGATATTTATACCGGCTATGCTTTAGACGATAACGCTAGAGCTTTGATTGCCATGTGTCAGCATTATGAAATGTTTCATAAAGAATCTGATTTAGCGTTAATTAACACTTATTTACAGGTCATAAAACACTGTCAACAACCTGAAGGTCATTTTTTAAATTATATAAATAAGCAAAAGGAATTTACTGAACAAAATTATTCTGAGAATTTAGAAGATAGTAATGGGAGAGCCATTTGGGCATTAGGTTATCTCATTTCTTTGAAAGAAATATTGCCAATTCATTTTGCCGAAGATGCTGAAAAATTAATACAAAAAGCACTTCCACATTTAGATAAAATTCATTCGACCAGAGCTATGGCTTTTATCATTAAAGGTTTGCATTACCAAAATAAATCGAGCAATCTTCTCCTGTTAGAAAAACTAGCAAACCGCTTGGTTCAGATGTATAGGCATACGAAGACCAGCGATTGGCATTGGTTTGAAAACTATTTAACTTATGGAAACAGCGTATTGCCAGAAGCATTGCTTTGTGCATATTTGAGTACCAACAATGACGAGTATAAAAAAATTGCCAAAGAAAGTTTTTATTTTTTACTGTCAAAAATATTTGTAAAAGGAAAAATAAAAGTAATATCAAATAAAGGCTGGCATATTAAAGACAAAATTTCAGAAAACGTAGTGGGTGGAGAACAGCCGATTGATGTGGCATATACAATTAATGCATTAGCACTATTTTATTTTGAATTCAATGATGAAAGTTATAAAAGAAAAGCAAAAATTGCATTCGATTGGTTTTTAGGTCACAATCATTTGAATCAGATCATGTATAATCCATGTACAGGAGGGTGCTATGATGGATTAGAGGAGTATAACGTCAACCTCAATCAAGGAGCAGAATCAACACTGAGTTATCTGATGGCGAGGCTGACGTTAGACAAGTTAGTTGTTTTTGATAAGCACCTTCAAAATTATAGAGATCGGATGAAAAAAATCCAAATTCCGGAATCAAAGGTTCAAGAGTTAATACTGTCATAAAAAAAATCAAATACGTCAAATTATTAAAATTAAATAAAATATCATGTTAAAGAAAAATGTAAAGCAAACCAAGGCAAATACGGAGAATGAAAAGCAAATAGCCGCTATAAAAAAAGATCTCAAGGATGGCAAATCCAAATTGAAAATTAAAACTCAAAAGATGATAAAAATGACCTTGAAAAAAATGGAGAAGACTGCTGGTAAACAAATCAAAAAGTTGCTTAAGTCTAAATAGATTTGCTTTAGTGCAATAGTCGTTAAAGATAAATAAACCTTTAATAATACGCTGTCAAATTGCTTTATTTGCTTGCTCAAGACAAGCACTTTCGTATCAATTTTAGAAGCCAGGATGTAGAATATTAGCTACGGATGGTTAATATATTGAAACATTCACTGCTGCATTTTATTTTAACGTTCACAGCATTCTTAATATCTTTAGACAAATGGCTATCAAATATAGGAAAATATGGAAAGTATGCTAATAATTGAAAAAATAATAGTAAATTAATAACTCAACAAATAATAAAAACTCCGCCCGATGAATAAAGTAATTTTATTAGTCAAACGCCCTTTTGGAAAACCAACACCAGATGATTTTAAAATCATTCATGAAGAAATTCCAATTGCAAAGGATGGTGAGCTTCTATTAAAAACCAAATATGTATCTGTTGATCCATATTTGAGGGGAAGAATGAATGATTCCAAATCGTATGTTCCACCATTTGAATTAAATAAAGCCATACAATCCGGAATTATAGCAGAAGTCGTAGATAGCAAACATGTTGAATTTAAAAAAGGAGATTTTGTATCAGGCCACTTAGATTGGAAAGAATATCAAATTTCTAATGGCAAGGGGTTACAGAAGGTTGACGAAAATGAAGCTAAACTATCGGCTTATCTGGGAGTATTAGGAATGACAGGACTTACTGCTTATCTCGGCTTAACTGAAATTGGATTACCAAAGAAAGATGAAACACTTGTTGTATCCGGCGCTGCCGGAGCCGTGGGAACTATAGTGGGTCAGATAGGTAAACTATTGGGATGCAAAGTGGTGGGTATCACCGGATCTGATGAAAAAGTAGCTCTTCTTACATCTAAGTTCCAGTTTGATCATGCTATTAATTATAAAACAACACCGGACCTAAAAAAAGCAATTAAGAATGCATGTCCTGATGGTGTCGATATCTATTTTGACAATGTTGGAGGTGATATTTCTGATGCCGTTTTGGCAAATATAAATAAATACTCAAGATTACCGGTATGTGGAGCCATATCTCTTTATAATGATACACAAGTTGATCTTGGGCCTCGATTACAGCCCATTATTTTAACTAAAAGTGCAACAATGCGAGGATTTATAATTGGAGATTTTTTCGAAAAATTTCCGGCAGCTACAAAACAATTAGCCATATGGCTCAAAGATGATAAAATCACCTTTAGCGAAACAATAGTTGAAGGGTTTGATCAAATTCCACAAGCATTTATGGACTTGTTTGAAGGAAAAAATGAAGGAAAAATGATCGTAAAAATTTAAGAATAACCATAAAAAATAAATATTAATGAAAATATTGATAGTGTTGACATCCCACAGTGAATTGGGAGATACGGGTAAAAATACAGGTTTTTGGATAGAAGAATTTGCTACTCCACACTATGTTTTGGCCGATGCCGGAGCAGATATCACTATCGCATCTCCAAAGGGAGGTCAACCACCTGTCGATCCACTAAGTGAATTGGCAGATGCTCAAACGCCATCTACTGAACGATTTTATAAAGACGACGTCCTCATAGATAAAGTAGCACATTCTTTCCAGCTCGCTGATATGCAACATGAAGATTATGATGCTGTTTTTTATCCGGGTGGTCATGGGCCTTTATGGGATTTAGCAACTGATAAAATCTCCATTAAATTGATTGAAGAGTTTTACAATCATCAAAAACCAATTGCATTTGTATGTCATGCCCCAGCTGCTTTGGTGAATACAATGGCAAAAAAAGGGCAGCCACTTGTAAAAGGGAAACATCTGACAAGTTTTTCGAATTCTGAAGAAGAAGCAGTTAAACTATCGAAAGTAGTTCCGTTTATATTGGAAGACGAGCTTGTAAAACATGGCGCTCATTATACCAAAGGAAGTGATTGGACATCGTATGTACAGCAAGATGGGCTATTAATCACCGGACAAAATCCTGCATCTTCTGAAGCAGTGGCTAAACTTCTTTTAAAAACTCTTAAAGGAGAAAAATAATGTAAACATTAGAAACTATTACTCATATGTCCAGTACAGGAGATGAACCACATGAATCTAAGGTCGCAACCATGCTAAGCGGCACTAATTTACTTTCAGATATTAATGGAAAATGGGTAATTATATGGTGCGAAGAATTTGTAATAAATCCTATAATTCATTTTAAATTAATAAAAGCATGAAATGAGCATGAATCCACCTTTGTGGTACACAAACCGGGATGATTATTTTCATGCGAATTCCATCTGGCAATTAAAATACAAATAAAAAATAAACAGATGAAAACAAAAAAATCATTAGAAAGAGAAATTCTAAATATCACCATGAAAATACACATGGAATATCCTGAACTTTACAAATTCATTGATGAAGTACACAATAATAAATCCGGAATTGATAGCCACGGAAAGGTAAATAAAAATTTGAAGGCATACTGCGATTCTTTAGATAATGTGTTAGCGAAATATGCAAAAAAACTCGTGGTTATTAAAGCAAAAGATGTTGAAGATTCATCAGAACTTCCGGGATATCCACTCTATCTGCCTTCTGAAGATATCTATACGAAGAGAAAAATGGAATTGGAACTAAACCCGGATGACATTTCAAAAAATAAATCTCCAAATGAAAAAGATGGGTCAATGAACGAAAAAGATTTTAAAGAAGATATGTCTGGTGATGATTTAGATGTGCCTGGAGCAGGTTTGGATGATCAGCAGGAAAGTGTGGGCAGTGAAGATGAAGAAAATAACTATTACAGTATAGGAGGAGACAATCATAATGATCTTGAAGAAGATAAAGGTTGAAAAGAAACAAATCAAATAAATAAATCCAATAATGAAAATTCAATTTAATACAGACAAATCAACAAAAGGAGACGAAAGAAATCAGGATTTTTTTAGTTCCCAAATCGCTGCTGAACTGTATAGATATCAATATCATATTACAAGAATAGAGGTTCATCTGACAGACGAAAATGGAGGAAAAGAAGGAATAAATGATAAATTATGCCTACTGGAAGCCAGGCTGGAAGGCAGGAAACCTATTGCCGTATCAAATAAGGCTGATACCATTGAGAAAGCGATATCTGGGTCTATCGATAAATTGAAAAATTCTCTGGAAACAATTATAGGACGTCTTCAAAAATACTAAAAAATACGTTATATTATGCGTATGTTATTTAAAGATTGTTTAAAAATTTTCTTAGGTGCTAATCATTAGGTTATGGTTCCGGCAATAAAATAATCAACAAATTTATTGCACTAAATGAGGCAATTATTTTGAAGTCAGGTTCATAAGAGATTGGTTTTAAGGCAATAAAAATTTAAACATATTCTTAATTAGAAATCATGTTATACTTTATTCTCTCTTTTAAGATAACTTCTTTTAATAAGACCTCCTCCCCCCTACTCTTTAATTCTGAGTCTAATACCTTATTTAATGAATATAGTATAGCTCACAAATTAATTTCATTTTGATGTAGTTATTTTACTATAATCTGGCATATCGGGTAGCTGGATAGCAAAATAAAAATAATACTATTATAATACATATGGTACTAATTTGGTTTTATATGACAATAATCGTAACTTTGTGATTATTGATTTTGTAACCATGCAGACAAAAAGGAGTAAAAGTTATTTGAAGATCATCACCACTGCCAAAAAATTATTTTGGAAGCATGGGAGCAGTAGAGTCACCATAGAAGAATTGTGCCGTGAAGCTGGAGTGAGTAAAATGACCTTTTACCGTCATTTCAATAATAAGAATGAGATTATTGGAAAGTTTTGGAGATGGAGTTTGAAAAAGGATGCAAGAGTACCGTGGAATAATGGCTTTGGAAATATCATTTAAAGAAAAAATTCATCAAATAGTACTTTTGAAACAAAACATGTCCAATGGAATCAGCAAAGAATTAATAAATGACTTATACACAAAAGAAGAAGTAGATTTATTGGCAATAATTGAAAAGCATCAGGAAATTTCATTGAATGAATTTGTGAAAGATTTGCGGGTAGCTCAAGAAAATGGGTGGATTCGAAAGGGTATTAAAGTCCAGTTTATTATTTATATGCTCAACAGTATCAATGAGAAAATGAAGGATAATAATTTTCTGGATATGTATGAAAATACACAGGATGCCATCATGGAAGTAACCAATTTCTTTTTTTATGGATTGTTTTCTGACCCAAAATAACTCGAATGTACCGAATAACTATATGTGTTTTATTAATAAATGTAATTGGTGTTTCTCTGGGTGCCCAAACCAAGTTTCAATTTGATGGTCAGGGTTCAGGAATTGTAAATTTCAGTCCGGATAATACGCTTGACTTTTTTGCAGGAGTGCGATATATTCCGGACATAAACTCTAATCTTCTGCTTGACTCGGCAAAAAGCAGAAATCTCTATTTCGAGGGATCTGTGAATATTTCTGGTTCTGTAGGGTTTCATGCCTTTGATACAACTCAGGTCACCGGAGATATTCAGCCGTATCGTATATGGGTGAGATACACTGGAAAGCGTACAGAATTTCGTGTAGGCTTACAAAAATTGACTTTGGATCAGCTTCCATCCTCCGTACCTTGCAATGGTTCAACCAGATAGATCCAAGAGATCCGCTTCAACTGACCAATGGGGTGTATGCCGGACTCGGCAGATATTACTTTCAAAACAACGCAAATATCTGGATTTGGGTATTGTATGGCAATGAAAAAACACGAGGCTTTGATGCAGTAAAAACTTATGAACAGATTCCTGAGTTTGGAGGGCGGGTTCAGTACCCTGTTCCAAAAGGGGAAATAGCTGTTTCTTATCATCATAGGGTGTCTGATTCTAGAGAATTACCTGGTATTCCCGCTTATAATCAAATTCCTGAAGACCGTATTGGAATAGATGGAAAATGGGATGTAGGAATTGGTTTGTGGTTTGAGGGAACCCATATTCGGAAATCAAAGATGGTGGATATACTTACTAATCAAACACTACTAAATGTAGGCATGGATTATACTTTTGGTATCGGCAACGGATTAAATGCCACAGCCGAGCACCTCATTTTATCTTATGATAAAGAACCACTGCAATTTAAAAGTCCGGAAAATATATCAGCCGTGATGGCATCCTACCCTATTGCATTGTATGATAATCTGAGTCTGATCACCAATTATAACTGGCCTTCCAAAGACATTTCTCTTTTTCTGAATTACCAGCATCAATTTAAAAAAATTACTGGCTATGTCATGGCATATTACAATCCTGCTACTCAGCAAGGCATACAAAAAAACGAATTAGTTCAAACATTTTCCGGGCCGGGCATCCGGTTGATGGCAGTATATAATCATTAAAAAAACCAAAAATATGAATAGTGAAATAATCATAAGTCTCGAACACGTCACCAAGCGCTATAAAGTGGGTGATGGAGATTTTACGGCACTCAGCGATATTAATCTTCAATTTAAAAAAGGAGAATTTGCAGGATTGGTTGGACCAAGCGGATCTGGAAAAACAACACTGTTGAATATCATTGGTTCGCTTGATTCTCCAACTGAAGGAAAAGCCATAGTGATGGGTAAAAATATTTCAGCACTCAGCCATAAAGAATCCGCAATGCTGCGAAATTATCATATTGGCTTTATTTTTCAGGTGTACAACCTCATGCCTGTTTACACAGTTTTCGAGAATGTGGAGTTTTCTTTGATACTTCAAAACAAATCTGCTGCTGAGCGTAAAAAAGCAGTGATGGAATCACTCGATTGGGTTGGGATTGCTGATATGGCCAATAAAAAACCAAGCAAGTTGTCAGGAGGCGAGGGGCAGCGTGTTGCAATAGCTCGCGCCATGGTAAAGAGGCCTGACATTTTGCTGGCAGATGAGCCTACAGCAAATCTGGATGCTAAAAATGCGCACGCCATCTTACAAACAATGAAAGCACTGAACAAAGAGCTGAACACCACTTTTCTCTTTTCGACACACGATGAAAAAGTAATGGGTTATCTTGATAGGATGATTCATCTGGAAGACGGAAAAATTAGAGAGGATGAAATCATCCCTCATAAATTATCGGTATAATGTTATTCAAACTTGCTTATAAAAATTTGGAAGGCGCAGGACTTCGTACCTGGCTTACAGTGGGTGTATTGTCATTTGCATTTGTTATCATCATTCTCATCAATGGTATTGTAAATGGCTTTAATGATCAGGCAATCAATGATGCTGTAAACTGGGAAATCGGCAATGGGAAATTGCAAAATGAAAAATATGATGCGTATGATCCTTTCTCAATAAAAGATGGACATGGGATTTTGCCAGATTCAAAAAATAAAGATCTGGTTCCTGTTTTGATACGCCAGGCATCCATTTATCCACAGGGACGAATGGTATCGGTGACACTCAATGGAATTGATATAAATCAAAAATTGTTGAAATTGCCTACCATACTTTTGCAACAAAGTACAGAAGAAATTCCAGCCATCATTGGCAAAAGAATGGCAGCATCAGCAAATCTGAAAAAAGGGGATCAGGTGCTTATGAGGTGGAGAGATAGTCACGGCACCTTTGATGCAGCCAATATATCTGTGGCCGGAATATTCAATACCAATGTAACCACCGTGGATGCAGGTCAGATTTGGATTTCGCTAAAAAAATTGCGCGCTATGACCGACCTGGATAAAAGCACTACCTTGTTTATTGCCGAAAAAGACTATAAGCAAGAAAGGGTAGCAGGCTGGAAATTTTTGGATCAGGATGAATTATTAAAGGATTTGAGAGCAATGGTTCAGATAGAGCGTATCAGCGACTCTATTATATATTTATTGTTACTAGCCATCGCATTGCTTGCCATTTTTGATACGCAGGTTTTATCGGTTTTTAGAAGACAGCGCGAAATTGGAACGTACATTTCCCTGGGGATGACCAGACCGCAGGTGGTAGGTTTGTTTACCATTGAAGGAAGTATGAACAGCATACTGGCCATTATTGTAGGAGGTATTTACGGCATTCCATTATTCTTATATCTCTCTTATTACGGTATCGCCATTCCTGCCGGGGCAGACAATATGGGTTTATCCATGGGAGAAAAAATAACTCCGGTATTTGGTGCAGGACTGGTATTGGGTACTATATCATTGGTGGTTATTTCGTCAACCATAGTCAGTTTTTTACCATCACGTAAAATTGCAAAAATGAATCCGGTGGACGCACTGAAAGGAAAAATTCAATAAATGAAATTATAATGACAACAATAAAATTAGCATTTCAATTAGCATATAAAAACCTGATGGGAGCCGGATTGCGCACCTGGCTTACAGTGGGTGTACTCTCCTTCGCTTTTGTTGTAATAATTTTTTACAACGGGTTGCTGGACGGATGGAATCAACAGGCAAAAAAAGATTCTATCGAATGGGAATTTGGCAATGGACAATTGCTAAATGAAAATTATGACCCCTTTGATGCTTTTAGCTTGCAAGATGGTCACGGAATATTGCCCGATGCAGGAGAAAAAAATCTTGTGCCTGTTTTAATACGTCAGGCAAGTATTTATCCAGAGGGAAGGATGCTTTCCATTTCGCTAAAAGGTATCGACACCAATCAAGCGACATTAAAATTGCCTACGTATCTTTTAAAGGAAAGTACAGCCGAACGACCTGTCATAATAGGGAATAGAATGGCAGCATCTATCAATATGAAAAAAGGTGATGAGGTACTACTAAGATGGCGGGATAAAAACGGAAGCTTTGATGCAGCCAATGTGACCATAGTGGGAGTATTTGATTCGGATGTTTCTATGGTGGACAATGGACAACTTTGGATGCCTATTGGAAAACTTTGGGAAATGACAGGTCTTGAAAACCATGCTACACTATACGTAGCAAATAAGGATTACAAACATGAATCAATTGCAGGTTGGGAATTCAAATCGCTGGATCTCCTATTAAAAGACATCAATGACATCATATCCATGAAAAAAGTTAGCGGATCTATTATGTACCTGTTGCTGCTTGCCATAGCTTTGCTGGCTATTTTTGACACACAGGTATTATCTGTGTTCAGAAGACAACGAGAAATCGGAACTTATATTTCCCTTGGTATGACACGGATACAGGTAGTGGCTTTGTTTACTGTAGAAGGAAGCATGAACAGTTTGCTCGCTACTATAGTGGGTTGCCTATACGGTGTGCCGCTTTTTATATACCTTGCCACGACAGGCATTGCAGTGCCACAAGCAACGCAGGATATGGGCCTTGCGATAGCCGATAAAATATTTCCTGTTTTTGGTGCAGGTTTGATTTTAAGCACGATTGCCCTCATAGTTTTATCGTCCACAATCGTAAGCTTTTTACCTTCTCTAAAAATTGCAAAAATGAATCCAGTTGACGCACTTAAAGGAAAAATACAATGATAAAGTTTTTAATAACAGGAATACTCAGGGATAAAAACAGAAGTTTATTACCCATCATCATCATCACCATTGGTGTTGCGCTTACGATTACGCTCAGCGGATTTATGAAAGGTGTATTGGGTGATATTGTTGACCAGAATGCGAAGTATGAAACAGGTCACGTAAAAATAATGACACGTGCTTATAAAGAAAATAAAGACCAATTGCCCAATGATTTGTGCTTGCTCGGAGTTGATGAAATGATTGATTCCCTGCAAATGAGATTTCCCCAAACACAATGGGTGAAGCGTATCAAATTTGGAGGATTGATCGATGTTCCGGATTCGAAAGGCAACACAAAGGGACAAGGACCCGCATTGGGTATGGCGTTGGAATTGTTCAATAATAAAAGTGGCGAAGCAGAACGACTGAACATTGAAAGTTCAATTATTTCTGGGTCAATGCCTCAAAAAAGCGGTGGTGCTTTAATCGGTTTTAGTTTCGCTGATAAGCTGGGGTTGCAAATTGGTGACACCGTTACCTATTTTGGAACAACGATGAACGGCAGCATGACCTTTCAGAATTTTGTTATTTCAGGTACAGTGCGATTTGGTACGGCTGCGTTAGATAAAGGTACTATCATCATAGATATTTCGGATGCACAAAAAGTGCTGGATATGATGGATGGTGCCGGTGAAATACTTGGTTATCTAAATGACGGTATCTATGTAGATGAAAAAGCAAAACAGATGAGTGATGAGTTTAACGCACTTTACAAAAATTCAGATGATGAATTTGCACCTGTTATGCAGCGTTTAAAAGAACAAAATAATCTGGCAGGTTATATCGATTTGGTGGACACTTTTTCCAGTTTGTTTGTGTTGATATTTGTATTAGCCATGTCGATTGTGTTATGGAACACAGGATTACTTGGTGGTTTGCGCAGATACCAGGAGTTTGGTATCCGTCTGGCACTCGGGGAGGACAAAGGCCGCATTTATCGATCCAACATATATGAAGCAGTACTCATTGGTGCGATTGGATCAATTATTGGTTCCATCATTGGCTTATCGGTAGTTTATTATTTACAAGTTTATGGCATTGATATTAGCGGGATGCTCCAAAACTCTTCTATGATGATGCCATCAATTATGCGTGCACGATTTACCACCGAGTTACTTTACATTGGATTTATTCCGGGATTGTTTGCCATGGTGCTTGGCAATATGCTCTCCGGGATAGGCATCTACAAACGCGAAACAGCAACACTCTTTAAAGAACTTGAAGTTTGATTTTATAAAAAAGTATAAAAATTATATAGTATGAAAATTTTAATCACAGCAATTTTGGTATTTGGATCCATGATATTTTACCAAAATTTTCCTGATGGAAATATGATTTTACAAAAGGTAGATGATAATATGAGCTCCGAAACAAACATTACCGAATCACAAATGATCATACATGGTAAGCGTGGCAGCCGAACTGTGATCTCAAAAGGATATACACAGGGTCACAATAAATCTTTTACTGAATACCTGGCTCCCGACAGGGATAAAGGCACCAAAATGTTGAAACTGGAAGACAGACTTTGGATATTCTCTCCGTCCACAGACCGCACCATCCAACTTTCCGGGCATATGTTGCGTCAATCTGTAATGGGTTCAGATTTGTCGTATGAAGATATGATGGAAGACCGAAAACTCTCAGAAATGTATGATGTAAAAGTGGTCGGAGAAGAAACCATTGATTTACGCAAATCCTGGGTACTGGAATTGAACGCAAAAGTGGAAGATGTATCCTATGTCAAACGAAAGCTATGGGTGGATCAGGTGCGTTATGTTCCCCTGAAAGAAGAACTTTTTGCCAAGAGTGGCCAGTTATTAAAAAAGACAGTGATGAGTGACATTACTAAAATCAGCAATCGCTGGTATCCGAAGAAAATAAATTTCAAAGACATGCTGAAAGATGGAAAAGGAACAGATTTTGTGGTAACTCTATTCAGTTTAATGTAGCTATAGCTGATTACATCTTTTCAAAAGCTTCACTAAAAAAGTAAACTTCCTTATAGGAAAAAGAAGGTTTCTCTATCCAATATTTTGTAAAACCAAACTAGCATCAAAAATTTAATTGGGGGCCTTTCTAAAAGCTTCTGCTTACTAATAATTTAGTCTCCGTGTATCGCTTTTCAATATTTGAAAATTCTGGGATCTCTTCATATTTTGCATTTCGTCTATAATTGAATAACTCGATACCAATGTTTGTTTTTTTGTGGATTGTTTAGGAAATCATTGTGACCGGAAACAGAAATGACAATTTTGTCAGAAATAGCCTTTTTGATCAGATATGCTTGTGAAGCTAAATTTATCAGCGACATTTTTCACTCTAAAAGAGAGACACTGTGATATGTAATATAACTTTATCAATTACCCAACAAATAATGAAGTGTCTTTGGTCACATCATATTAAGTTTTGGCATTTAGCTTCGTCCAGAATCCGATCTATTATGACTTCGGAGTTATTATAAAGGCATCTTTAATATCCGGAGACTTCGACTTTTTTAAGCTTAGAATTGGAAATATCAGCTAAAATATTTGGCTTCTTCCATTTTTAAATGTTGTAATCTCACGGCATTTAGGATAGCAAGCAAGGCTACGCCAACATCTGCAAAGACAGCCTCCCACATGGTAGCTAGTCCACCTGCTCCTAATATTAATACAACGATTTTAATGCCAAATGCCAATACGATATTTTGCCAAATGATTTTTTGCGTGGACTTGGCAATTTTGATGCCGGTAATGATTTTTGAAAGTTCATCAGTCTGAATAATAATATCTGCGGTTTCGATTGCTACATCACTACCCATAGCTCCCATTGCAATCCCAATATCACTGGCCGCTAAAACTGGAGCATCATTGATGCCATCACCAATGAATGCAATTTTTTTATTTGGATGCTTTTTTAGCAATTCTACTTCATTCAATTTTTCTTCCGGTAGTAAAGCACCTTTAGCGTTGACAATACCTAATTCTTGAGCCATTTTTTGGGTGATGGAGTCTTTATCGCCCGATAGCATCATTATATAATTGATTCCTGCATTTTTGAAGTTTGAAATCGTTGCTTTAGCATCATCTTTCATTTCATCTGCAATGGTAACATATCCTGCAAATTCATGATCTATAGCAACTAAAACAATCGATTCTACAATGCTGTCAATATCTTTAGGAGTTTCAATATTGAACTGAGCCAACAGCTTCTTGTTTCCAGCAATTACGGATTTGCCGTTTACCGTTCCTGATAATCCTTTACCCGCAATCTCCTTTATTTCTGATGCTTCTGGAATGATGATATTTGATTGATATTCTAAAATTGCTTTGGCAATTGGGTGAGTAGATTTAGATTCTATTGCCAAGAGTAATGACATAAATTCTTGCTCTGACATGGTGTTGAAAATCTTTATCTCATTTATCTTAAATACCCCTTTGGTAACCGTACCTGTTTTGTCCATTACTATGGTATTTACTTTTGTGAGCTCATCTAAGTAAGTTGCACCTTTGAATAAAATACCATTTTTGGAAGCTGCCCCTAAACCACCAAAGTAACCCAATGGAATAGAGATTACCAAGGCACAAGGACAAGAGATAACTAAGAATATTAGTGCCCGATATAACCAATCAGAAAATACATAATCTTGAACAAAAAAGTAAGGAAGGACACAAACGGCGATGGCTAAGTAAACCACAATCGGCGTATAAATCTTAGCCAATTTCCTGATAAGTAATTCTGTTTTAGCTTTTTTGGCGGTAGCATTTTGTACCAAATCTAAAATCCTGGCAACTGAACTATCATTAAAAAGTTTCGTCACTTTCACCTCGATAACCGATTCTGTATTTATAGAACCTGCTAAAACATTTTCTCCATTGAGAATAGACCGCGGCTTACTTTCACCTGTGATTGCTGCGGTGTTTAAACTTGCTTTTTCCGAAAGAAGTGAACCATCTAATGGGATTTTTTCTCCAACTTTTATTTGTATGGTTTCGCCGATACTTATATCTTCCGGATTTATTGTTTGATAAGATCCATTTCTAAAAACATTGGCAACTTTAGGTCTCACGTCTAAAAGTGCTTTTATATTATTCTTGGCTCGTCTTACAGCTGCTCCTTGAAATAATTCGCCAACAGCATAAAAAAGCATGACAGCAACCCCTTCCGGATATTCTCCTATCGCAAATGCCCCAATTGTGGCAATACTCATCAAGAAAAACTCTGTAAATATTTCACCTTTCCTCAGCGCTTGTAATGCTTCTTTGACAACTGGAACGCCAACAGGAATATAGGCTATCGCGTACCAAATAACTCTTACCCAATTTTTGAAAAAAGCGACATCAAAGTAGTCGAATGAAAGTCCGGTTATTAGTAAAACAAAACTTACTATTGCTGGATAATATTCCTTCCAATGGTTATTAGTATTGGATTGGTCGTGAGAATGGTCGTGACCATCATTCTCGCTATGTTCATTGTGAAGTAATGATGGCGGTGTTTGTCCGTCAATTTTTTCTTCTAAAGAGCAACATATTTGTTTGCCGGTACTATCGTATTTATGTATGTGATTTTTATGTTCCATTATTGATTATTTTAAGGTAAGCCATCTATTCACTTTTGATTGATATTGTTTGTATTGCTCTCCAAATTCCTTTAACAAAAATTCTTCTTCGAGCCTGATTTGTGTATTGATACTAATTGTAGATAGCGCTATGATTAACAAGGTAAAGGCATTTGGCAACACCAAAAACAGACCTACATTGGCTATCATAATGCCTAAGAAAATGGGATTACGGGAAATAGCGAAAAAGCCATTTGTTACTAATTCAGTTTTGATATATTCATCAATACCAATACGCCAAGATTCTCTCATATCAGATTGAGCAAACCATACAAATACCAGAGAAAGAAAGAGTAAAGCCCATCCTATATAAACTAAAATATCATATTCTAAATACCAAAAAGGCAAAAGAAACTTATGCCAATGTGGAGCAAAGGCATAGATGGAGACAATGACTAATTCTAACATCAAGATAAAAGCAAATATTCTTCCGTTATATCCGTGAGCATTATCTTCTTTGTTGAAAGTAATCGGATTCACTTTGGTCTTTTTCCATAACAAAAATGACCTTAGAAGAAATACTAAGAAGAAATAAAAAAGGAGAAATATGAAAAGGTACATAATTGAATTATTTTTAATGTTCGTGTTTTAACTCGCCAGCTTTAGATTGGGCATACACATAATATGCTCCTTGTATTACAATCTGCATGCCTGGAGGTTTTTCTTCTAATACTTTTATTGCTGTAAAGCCATTGTCTGTTGTGCCTGGAATGACTCTAATAATTTTGAACTCCATTTCTTTTGCATCTTTTTCATTTTTGGCTACGTACACAAAAGCATTTTCTCCATCTTTTATAATTGCCTTTTCTGGTACAGCTATGGAAGTTTTATCATTGAGCCATATTTTAGCATTGATAAACAGGTCTTTGAGAAACATCGGCTTAGTACCATCCAAGTGACCATGAATACGCACTGTTTTAGATTTGGTATCAAACTCTTTGCCTATTACATTAACTTCGCCCTCGTATATGGTGGCGCCTAATGCAGGGATGGTGTAACTTATTTTTTGGCCTATTTTTATGCTTGCGATATCTTTTTCAAATACATCCAATTCCAAATGTAAATGATCAGAAGAAACTATCTCCATCAGAGACACAGAAGATTGTGCATACATACCATTATGTAGAGTAATACTGGAGATGTAACCACTCATAGGAGCGATGATAGCAATTTGGTGGCTTATTGTTTTGGGTGTTAAATTGTCACTTGAAATACCTAAATAATTGAGTTGCTTGGCCAAACCTACAGACTTTGCTTCTAAAATAGCCACTTCTGCTTCAGCACTTTGAAGATTTTTGGACACTCCGGCATTGGCATCAAACAATGTTCTCTGCCTACCCAAGTCAAATTTTTTGAGCTTTAGCTGTGCTTTGGATTCTAAATACTCTTGTTGCTTTACGATGAATTCAGGATTTTCTACATAGGCTATAATTTCACCTTTTTTAATGTAGTTTCCTTCGACATATTTTTTTGTACCTTTGATAATGCCATTGGATTTTGCTGAGACAGACGCATAATCATGTGGTGGTAATCCTAAAGTCCCGGTTGTCTTTACAAAATCATTAAGTTTGATAGAAGTAAGAGTTCCAAACTCTAAACTTATAGCTTCCGTCTGCTCCCTGGTCAAATACAAACCTTCTTCCATATGATGAGCAGATTCATCGGTTTCAGAACCATGGGCTTCTCCATCTTCATGTTTATGTTCAGCAGCTGATTCTTCGTGATTAAAGCCATCTCCTTCGCTATGGTTTTGGCCACAAGAATTGAATCCAAATATTGCTAAAAATAAGCCAATTATTGTGATATATTTCATTTTATTATTCATTTTAGATATTATTTATTGATTAGTAAGAAATTGGAAATCTGCCACTGCTTTATTGTGGGCTATTATTTGCTCCCAATAATATTTGCTATTGGTCGCCATAAGATCAAGGGTGTTTAGTAATTCCAGATAGGTTAATTCACCTGCTTGGTAATTTAGCTGACTTATCCTGGTAAGCTCTGGATTGAAGGCGTCAATTTGTTCTTTATAAAAGTCTATCCCCTCCTGATATAAGTCGATCGTATTCTGAGCCTGAAGCAATGCTTGCCTGATGGCTAAAACTTTGTCATCATAATGGTATGCTGCAATATCTATTTGCATTTTCTGTGCTTCGATACGCTTTTTAGCTTGATTTTTAAATAATGGAATTGAAATACCGGCCTGAACTGCATTCAACCAGCCTCCTTGATTGAAGTTTTGGGCTGCATATCCGACATTGAAGCTTGGCATCAACTCAGATCGCAAAACATCAACCTTAGCATTTTCGATAGCCACGTTTTGCTTACTAAGAAGCAGAAATACATTAGAAGTGGTGTCAACGGTAGATGATGAAATAAATATTGAAGTCAGGCTATCTTTTGTGGTGAGAGCCTCGTTGGAATTCAAGAGCAATTGGAATTGCTGATTCAAACTATTTAATTCAATCTTAACCTGTCGGAGTAGTAGTTCATATTCCTTCCATTTGGCTTTTAATGTCAATGCTTCTATCGAATTTGCGGCTCCTACATCTACCCTTACTTTTGCTTTATCATAATAGTCAGCATAGGTAAATAACAAATTTGAATATAGTTTTTCTACTTCCTTTTTGTATTGAATTTCAAAGTAGAGGTTCTTGACTTTCCATTTTAATTCATTTTCAGATATTTGCTTTACGTAGGTGCTCTGATAAACCAATTGATTTTGAAGTATGTTGGCAGCTTTGGAAATACCAGGACTAGGAAAGTGTTGAATAATACCGATTTGATTTACCTGCTGGCCAAATTGTCTGTCTGTCAAACCATTTCCCTGATAACTAATATCCGTCGTGCCAAAATTATATTTTAGATTTTGAAGAGACCGATTTTTTTCTACTTCCAGCGCAGCTGCTTTGACATTCGGATGATTATTCAAAGCAACTAAAATGGCATTTTCTAAGTCAATTGGTATTGGCTGCGCTTGTAATGAACAAGAAATTCCTATAAGTATTAAAATACTTAATGAGCCACCTTTGAGATCTGAAGTAACTTTTAGTTTTTTATGGTTCCATTTTTCTAGCCAATAATAGAGAATAGGTAGAATGACCAAGGTTAAGAATGTTGCGGTTAATAAGCCACCAATTACAACTGTGGCTAGTGGACGTTGTACTTCAGCACCACCTGAAGTAGAAATAGCCATCGGTAAAAATCCTAGTGACGCGACCGCAGCTGTCATAATTACCGGGCGAAGTCTCACCTTTGTTCCTGTCAAAATTCTTTCTTTGATATCTGTCATACCTTCATTTTTAAGTTGATTGAAATAACCAATGAGTACAATACCTTTTAGAACGGCCACTCCAAACAGGGCAATAAAACCAATACCCGCTGATATGCTAAAAGGCAAACCCCTTAATTGTAAAGCCCAGATACCGCCAATCGCTGAAAGTGGAATAGCCGTAAATATTAACCCAGCTTGTGATATTGAACCAAAGGTGAAGAATAGCAAAATAAAAATTAATGCCAGAGCAATAGGTAAGGCGATGGATAGTCTAGCATTGGCAGCTTTTAAGTTTTCAAACTGGCCGCCATAAGTCAAATAATATCCTACTGGTAATTTTAATCCGGAATCTAAATCTATTTGAATTTTTTCTACTAATGATTCCACATCTGTATTTCCCACGTTGACACCTATCACAATTCGTCTATTCGTGTTTTCTCTGGATACCTGCATGGGAGCATTTTCCAAACTGATAGTGGCTACACTACTGAGTGGAACTTGAGTGCCATTGTCTAATGTAATAAAAAGATTTTCAACATCATCCAATCCAGTGCGGTTTTGCTCGTTTAATCGTATGACTAAATCAAATCTTTTTTCACCTTCGTAAATAATTCCAGCTTTCTCGCCCGCAAAAGCAGCTCTAATGATCTGGTTAACATCCTTAATATGCAGACCATATTGTGCCATTTTACTATAATTGTATTTTATAATGATTTGCGGCATACCTATAGTTTGCTCTACATTGACTGTTCCGACTCCTCTATTTTGTTTATTATAGCTTCAGCTTCTGTAGCTTTTTGAAAAAGTAAGTCCAGATCTTCTCCATAGATTTTAATGGCAATATCTGCTTTAGTCCCTGTCATCAGCTCATTGAACCGCATCTGAATGGGTTGGGAAAATTCATAACCAACGCCCGGAATCGACTTAAGTGATTCTTCAATTTTTTCAAACATTTCAGGCCTATTTTTTGCAGAAGTCCAATCTGCCTTTGGTTTCATAACCAGAACGTAATCGGCAATTTCGACCGGCATTGGGTCTGTAGGGATTTCAGCTGATCCTATATTGGCCACTACATCTATAATTTCAGGAAACTCCTTCAAAAGTTTGTTTTGGATCATTTTAGAAGTTTCTATACTTTGAGAGAGTGAACCACCAGGTGGTAAAATGTGCATCATAGCTAAGTCACCTTCTTCCAGGGTGGGTATAAATTCTCCGCCCATATGACTAAAAACATATAAACTGATGATGAAAATAGCCATAGTTATGCCGACAAAAAAGGTCTTGAATTGCAGCGCTTTATTGAGAATCAGTGTATATCCTTTTTGAAAAAAATCAATAATTTTATCTGCTATTGTTCTTTTGTTAGATATCTTTTTATTTAGAAATAATGCTGCCATCATAGGCACATAAGTTAAAGATAGTATTAAAGCACCGATAATAGCCAACATAACAGTTTGTGCCATAGGTTTGAACATCTTTCCTTCTATTCCTACTAATGCAAGAATGGGAATATAAACCATCAAAATAATGATCTCTCCAAAGGCCGCTGAGTTTCTAATTTTT
The DNA here is from genome assembly GCA_016722285.1 of Saprospiraceae bacterium. Taxonomy (GTDB): domain Bacteria; phylum Bacteroidota; class Bacteroidia; order Chitinophagales; family Saprospiraceae; genus OLB9. The sequence continues at coordinate 191,671 of JADKGI010000002.1, read as the reverse complement.
TGTGATGATGAAATGACCTCATCGTCAATTTCTGATTGTGATAGTGTATTGCCTGAGTGTTTCACTTGTAGTCTATGCACAATAGCTTCCACTATGATCACTGCTCCATCTACAATTAAACCAAAATCGATGGCACCTAAGCTCATAAGATCGGCCGAAATACCCAACAAATTCATCATTGAAACGGCAAATAGCATAGCAAATGGAATAACAGAAGCCACTATCAAACCTGCCCTCCAGTTTCCTAACAAGAGTACTAATATAAAAATTACGATCAGCCCACCTTCTATCAAATTTTTCTTTACCGTGCCGATGGCAGTTGTTACAAGTTTATCTCTTACTAAATATGGTTCTATCACAACGCCTGGTGGAAGTGATTTCTGAATTTGAATAACTCGTTCTTTAACTAGTTCGGTTACTTGTGCAGAATTGGCACCCTTAAACATCATTACTTTGCCACCGACAACCTCCTTGCCATCTCGGACTAAAGCTCCATAACGAGGTGCTTTCCCAAACTCCACAATAGCTACATCCTTTACTAAGATGGGAATGCCACTGGCATTACTGACAACTATATTTTCGATATCGTCAACAGACTTTGCCACTCCTTCTGATCTGATATAATAAGCATTCGAATTTTTCTCAATGTATGCTCCCCCAGTATTTTCATTACTTTTTTCAAGAGCGACAAACACATCCGTGATACTGATGCCTAAAGATTTCAAAAGAGTAGGATTGACAGCTACTTCATATTGCTTTAGGTATCCGCCCATCGAATTGATTTCAGCTACTCCTTCAATGCCCAATAATTGTCTTTTGACTATCCAATCCTGAATAGACCTCAATTCGGTTGCAGAATACTTTTTTTCAAAGCCCTGATCTGGCCTTACCACATATTGGTATATCTCGCCCAAACCAGTAGAAATTGGGGACATTTCAGGTACACCTAAACCAGAGGGTATTGCATTTTGCGCTTCGTTTATTCTTTCAGTGACCAACTGTCTTGCTAAATATATATCGTAGTTTTCTTCAAATACTACGGTAATGACTGAAAGGCCAAAACGAGAGATTGACCTTATCTCTTCCACCCTTTGTAGATTTTGCAATGACAATTCTACTGGAGTAGTAATAAACTGTTCTACTTCTTGCGTTGCGAGAGTAGGAGAAATAGTGATTATCTGAACCTGATTGTTGGTAATATCAGGTACAGCATCTATGGGTAGCTGTCTGAGTGAAAATATACCCCAGACTGAAAGGGCTGCTACAAATAGCCCTATAACAAACTTATTCTTAACTGAATAAGTAATTATTCTATCAAACATATAAATGATTTTTTGAGAATACTCCGAAAAGTTTATTTTTGCCACGAAGGCGCAAAAACACTAAGGATCGCAAAGAATACCGAATTTTAAAAATTGATATTCAATCCTTTGTGAACCTTTGAGACTTAGAGACCTTGTGGCAATTCTTTATTTTTGTGTTTTCGGAGTGAACTCATTTTTTTTAAAAATTAAACCTAAACTATGATTTGAATGGGCATAGTAATCCCTGAAAATTTGGTTTAACTTAAGGTTGGCGGGTGCCAAACTCCTATATTATAGTCGAAAGTATAATCAAAGGAATAGTGAAGTTCAAACAATGAACTTAAATCAATTTTTAATGGAGTCAGTTTTGTAATATGCAACATAAAGAAAAGCGAACCACAACAGGCACAAGTGCAAAAAGGAGTGCATTGGTCTTTATTATGGTCTGATTGTTTATGGTCGTGGTGATTTACTGAGATGATCGTATTCCTATTATCCGTGCTGCGGGTTATGCCGTCAGCACAAGGTATAATGGATAAAGCCATTATGTAAATTGATAATATAAAGGTGAATATTCTCATTTGAAAGGCAAAGATAATAAAATATGCTTGCAACTGGATTGCAAAGATTTAGTGATTACAATTGGCACATAGTCCCTTTACAACCATATTGGCTTGTTGCATCTCAAAATTCTTTGGAAGGTCTATGGTAGGAATATTTAGATTAGTAAGGCAATAAGTTTCTTTGCATTTGATACAATGAAAGTGATAATGTAAATCTACAGCAGAACAATTACACTCTTCTAAGCACAATGCATATTTCAAATGACCTGTCCCATCTTCAATACTATGGACTAACTTTGATTGTTCAAATGTTTTTAAGGTTCGAAAAAGAGTGCTTTTGTCTGCTCTCTCAAAAGCTAGCTCTAAGTCACTCAACGATATTGCTTTTGTTTGTTCCATTAAAAATCGCAAGACAAGTATTCGCATTGCCGTTGGCTTTAGATCTCTATTAGAGAATTTTTTTACTAAGGTATCATTCATTTTTATGAATATTTTTCAAAACCAATAACGATGCAAAATATGAAACTATTTGAAAAATAATTATCTTTCTTTCAATACAGATTGTTTTGACAATATAATAAGTACTGAACATATTGATATAAAATATTCAGAAAAACATTCTATTGACTGATATAATAGAATCTGAATGAGCTCAGATAATAACCATAGCATTTGGCTTAAAAAAATGTATGTCTTCCCACGACATGATATGCAACGATACTATTTTATTAAGATTATGTTTAAAAATTTTCTTAGTTGCTAATCAATAGGTTATGGTTCTGACAATAAAATAATTAACGAGTTTAGTGAACTAAATGAGATGATTATTTTGAAGGCAGGTTCATAAGATATTGATTATAAGGCAATAAAAATTTAAACATACTCTTAATCATTTCATAATAATAACATACATTTGGAGTTGAATCTATGAGTTATAAGAAGATATCAAATATCACTATTTTATTGCTGGCAGCCGGAGAATCATCCCGACTTGGCGAGCCTAAACAATTGCTCAATTTTGATGGCAAAATGTTGTTACAACATTTCATCGATATTTCCATCAATTCACTGGCCGAAAGTGTAATTCTTATATTAGGCGCATATGGCCAGACTATCCAAAATAAGCTTGATGCGCAAAAAATTCATGTTGTTCACAATCTCAACTGGAAAGATGGATTATCTTCTTCTATAAGTGTAGGTCTGAACTGTGCCTTGGAATTGAATCCACAAACTGAGGCGGTCGTCCTTGTCTTGTGTGATCAACCATATTTAACCACGGCAATTCTGAATGAGATCATCAATAAACACATCAATTCCGATAAACCTATAGTAAATTGTCAGTATTCATACACAAATGGTCCCCCAACATTATTCCACAAAAGAATGTTCTCTCATTTAAGAGATCTTGAATCAAGTCATGGTGCAAAAAGTGTTGTAAGTAAATTTATTCAGGAAGTCGCAAGTATAGAATTTCCCAATGGACACATAGACATAGATACCAGAACCGATTATACAAATTTTATATTCAATTACGTGGACTCGTAAGAATTTCATTTCTGTGTCTTATATTTGTAATTTTGGCAGATTTTACTTTAATAATGTTTTATATTTGCTATAACAATTCAATTCCTAATATAATTTTATCAATATGGCCAATTTCAGTGTGAACATCAATGGTCAAATCCATAGTTTGGATATCGACCCCACTACGCCTGTGCTTTGGATATTAAGAGATCACCTCAATCTGGTAGGCACCAAATATGGGTGCGGCATAGCATCATGTGGTGCATGTACGATACATCTTGATGATAAAGCAATGAGAGCGTGTGTTTTACCAATTAGTGCTATCGGAAATAAACAAATAACTACCATTGAAGGACTTTCTGAAGCTGGAAATCATCCTGTGCAACAAGCATGGCTGGAACATGATGTACCTCAGTGCGGCTATTGTCAGGCAGGCCAGATAATGACCGCTGCCGCTTTGCTGAAAGACAATCCCAAACCCAATGAAGATGATATTGATGCTGCCATGAATGGCAATATCTGCAGATGTGGCACTTATATCAGGATAAAAGCAGCAATAAAAACAGCAGCTGAAAAAATGTGATATGTACAAAATAACTTCCAAATCGCACCTTAAAATATTATTATGACACTCATAAAAACATCCATCGGCAGAAGATCATTCATAAAAAGCACTGCACTCGCAGGCGGAGGTATGATGTTGGGTTTTAGTTGGTTGGCATCTTGCAAGCCATCAGCATCAGAACTACTCACTATGCCAAAGGAGTGGTTTAAAATAAATGGATATCTAAAAATAGGTGAAAATGGTATTGTGACTATCATGTCTCCCAATCCAGAAATTGGTCAGAATGTAAAGACATCCATGCCAATGATTGTGGCTGAGGAACTCGATATCGATTGGAAAAATGTGATGGTAGAACAAGCCCCTCTCGATACTTCCATTTTCAAAAGACAAATAGCCGGAGGAAGTCAATCTATCCGGCAAAGTTGGCAAAGTCTCCGTATGGCCGGAGCTACCGCACGACACATGCTCAAAGAGGCAGCAGCTAAATTATGGAATGTTCCTGTTTCAGAAATCGATACAGAGGCCGGAGTTTTATTCCATAAAAAGAGTGGCAAGTCCGCAGGATATGGGTCTATGGCTTCAGCTGCCGCTATTCTGGAAGTACCGAAGGAAGTAAAATTAAAGAATGTCGAAGATTTTACTATAATCGGAACATCCAGAAATAATGTAGATGGTAGAAAGATCGTTACCGGCCAACCTTTATTTGGACTTGACTATAGGCAGGAAGGCATGCTCATAGCTATGATAGTCCATCCCCCGGCATTTGGGCTTAAACTCAAGTCATATGACGAAACCGGGATCAAATCCATGCCGGGCATCAAAGATGTCTTTAAAATACATGTTTATAATGACGATTATATCAAAGAGGGATTGGATACCATTACATTTAATGATTTAGTGGTCATCGTAGGCAACACTACCTGGGAAGTGATGAATGCCAAAAAAGTCTTAAAAATAGATTGGGAGCCTATAACGACCACAAAAGAGACCAAATCCATGTGGGGAAACACCATAGAGGTAACTACACCTGCAGGTTTGGAAAACTCTGATTTGCATTCAGAAAGAATGAAATCTACTGCTATATCGTCGGCAAAAGTGGTGCGTAAGGACGGAGATCCCGCATCTGCATTTAAGAAAGCGGCCCATATCATCGAAAGGCACTACAACGCTCCTTTTCTGGCACACAATACGCTCGAGCCAATGAATTTTTATGCAAATGTTACTGCCGAAAATGCAGAATTGGTAGGTCCAGTACAAACTCCTGAATTTATGGAAAAATCCGTATCTGCCAGACTCGGACTGCCGCTGGAAAAGGTTGACATCAAAATGACACGTATGGGAGGAGGTTTTGGCAGAAGGCTCTATGGCCATTTTTTGATGGAAGCAGCACTGATTTCACAAAAAATGAAATCGCCCATTAAATTGATTTATACCCGGGAAGACGATATGACCAGTGGTATCTATCGTCCTGCATATCAGGCTACATACAGGGCTGCACTGGATGAAAATAAAAACCTTATAGCATTTCATGTCAATACCGGTGGTATCATGGATAGCCCGCTATCGGCTAATCGCTTTCCGGCAGGGGCAGTGAAAAATTATCTGGCAGAAGAGTGGGAAGTGCCATCCAATATTACCATTGGCGCATTCAGAGCACCAGGTTCAAATTTCATAGCAGGAGCAGAGCAGGCTTTTCTGGATGAATTGGCTGAAGAAATGGGTAAAGACCCGATTGAAATGAGGTTAGAATTGCTGGAAAAAGCGAAAAATAAACCCGTTGGTGAAAAAAATGATTACGATCCTGACAGATATTCAGGCGTATTGAAGCTTATAAAAGAAAAATCTGACTGGGGAAATTCTGCTCCCGGCATTCACAGAGGAATTGCTGCTTATTTTTGCCATAATACATACGTAGCCCATGTCCTTGACATCGTGATGGTAGATAAAAATCCTGTAATCAAAAAAGTAACTGCTGCCGTGGATTGTGGTATAGTAGTAAATCCCATAGCGGCGACCAATCTGGCAGAAGGTGGAATAATAGATGGCATTGGTCATAGCATGTATAGTGCCATTACATTAAAAGATGGCGTATCACAGCAAAATAATTTTAATACTTATCGCCTGATCAGGCATAAAGAAGCACCTAAAGAAATCGAAGTACATTTTGTGAAAAACAATATTGACCCTACAGGTTTGGGCGAACCTCTTAATCCACCGATAGTAGGAGCCCTTGCCAATAGTCTGTACAAGGCCACAGGAAAAAGATATTATTCCCAGCCATTTATGGGCGAACAAAAGATAATCGGATAGCACTCCTTTGGTTTTTTTTAATATTATGAAGGAAATAAGAGATATCATAAGCAGTTATAATACCTGCGTCGCTGAAGGTAAAAAGTGTGCCCTGGCTACTGTTGTACATATCGAAGGTTCATCATATCGTCGCCCGGGAGCACGAATGCTTATTTCAGAAGATGGACAACTGACCGGAGCCATAAGTGGGGGTTGCCTCGAAGGGGATGCTATGAGAAAAGCATTACTTGTTATCAATGAACAAATCCCCACCCTTGTCACGTATGATACTATGGATGAAGATGATGCCATCATTGGAATCGGACTCGGCTGCAATGGTATTATTGATATTCTGATCGAACCTATCCAAAGTGGTCAGGCAGATAATCCTATTCAAATTTTGAAGGCAATCACTAACTATAGGCAACATGCGGTCATAGTTACGCTCTTTTCATGGGATATGAGAAAACTTATCCACGCCGGCACCAGATATTATTTGAATCAAAAAGGAGATTTTATTGGTAATAGCCATTATTCTGAAATGGAGACTACATTAAAGAATCATGCTGCAAAACTGTCGTCAAAAGACAAAAGTGATTGGGTAAATTTTAAATATAATGGAGAAAAGATGTCAGTATTTTTCGAAATTGTCCTTCCCCCTATTCATTTAGTCTCAATAGGTGCCGGAAATGACGTGATCCCATTGGTGGAGATGTCAGGCATCTTAGGTTGGGAAACTACCATAATAGATGGCAGAGCGGGTTATGCCAGAAAAGAAAGATTTCCAGATGCATGCAGCGTCATGGTTGCCACACCAAAAGAAGTATTAAATCTAATTTCTATTGACAAATATACCTGCTTTACGCTGATGACGCACAATTATAATTATGATAAAGCATTATTATATGAACTTACTGGAAACAACGCAGAATACATAGCCCTGCTTGGGCCAAAGAGCAAACTCGAAAGAATACTTTCCGAATATGAAGATGAAGGCAGGCGGCTTACTTCAGCTCAAATAGATTCAATTTATTGCCCTGCCGGATTAGATATAGGTGCTGAAACATCAGAAGAAATTGCGCTATCAGTCATCTCAGAAATAAAAGCAGTCATGAACCGGAAAAAATGTAACCACCTTCGGCATAAGTCTGAAGGTATTCATGCATTTTAAAAAACGGTACTAGACAAATAATGTGCCCTTTTAGAGATGACCAAATTTATTTCTTTCCAAATAAAACAACTTCAAAAAAAATAAACTCCATTTCAGGGCCAGTTTTTGCAATAGCAACAATTTTTGTCATAAATTCATATCATAATGCTTTCATCAGCAAATTTCAATTAGAGTATGTTTAAAAAATTTCTTAGTTGCTAATAAATGGGTTATGGTTCTGACAATAAAATAATTAACGAGTTTAATGAACTAAATGATGTGATTATTTTGAAGGCAGGTTCATAAGATATTGATTATAAGGCAATAAAAATTTAAACATACTCTTACTTCCTTGTAACAAAGTAAACTTCCAGCTATAATTTATTTACTTTTTGACTTTCAATTTATTCCACAACAAAACTAATTTTTGATACTGGCTCCTTGCTTCGGTAACCGCTTTGACTGCTTGCGCGGTTGGTGGATTGTCATTATCTTCTATTATTCTTAAAAGGGATGAAAAAGAATTTTTTACTTTAGTAAAATTATTTTCTTTATTTTCAGATTCCATTTGTTCGCTTTCTCTGATAAGAAGTTTTAATGCTTCCGCATCTGATGATTGCGTTTCCTTTATCTTCATCAGGAGCTGTTGTCTGTATTCCTTGATTTCTTTTATTATTTCTGTTGACTTTATTTTTGTTTCATAACATTGCATGGACATGTCGTGTTGTAATTGGAGCCCGGCAATAGATGTTTTTACCCTTGGGTCTTTCTTTATTGTCAATGGTTTAGAGAGCACCTTTCCATCTGCAATCAGGTTTACAGAATATTTTCCGGGCATTACCCAGGGCGATGTAGTTCGGGGTGCCGTATTTTTATAAATCGCGGCTATCGGAAAAGACGCTGGTTCATTTAATGGTTCGTAATGCATGTCCCAGGTGATCCTATGTGACCCTTTTTTATCTGAAAGAATCCCCTGAGTCCTGAGCCAGTATGGCGAAACATTATTATCCGGAATTTTATAAAGAGTGTCATGGTTTGAAAACTTTCTGATCAATTTATTATTTAAATCTCTTATCTCAACAACAACTTCCTTCTTATCTCCACCAAGGAAATAATCAATCATTGCTCCATCTGGTGGGTTTTCCCCAAATGGTTCTTCCTGTGGCAAAGGAGTATCTGTATTCATGTTCCACCTTACTCTGAAGGTCTTTTGAGTATTGAAAAGAATTGATGTATTATTGTCCAATGCAGTATTTAATTGCCTTAAAGCCATAATATTGTCCAGGATCCAAAAACTTCTGCCATGAGTCCCAACAACTAAATCATTGTCTTTTATCACCAGATCCCGAATTGAGGTAGCTGGCATATTCAATCTGAGACTCTGCCAGTTGTCACCATCATCAAAGGATACATAAACGGCTGTCTCACTTCCGGCATATAATAACCCTTTGCGCTTTGGGTCCTCTCTGACCACATTTATCGGATCGTTGGGCAAGCCATTGACTATTTCCTTCCATGATTTTCCGCCATCATTTGTTTTATAAATATGGGGGCGCATATCGTCACATCGGATACGATTTACAGCTGCATATGCCCCGTTGGCATCGTAATGACTGGCGTCCATCAAAGAAACCTTACTCCAGGACGTAATCGAAGGAGGCGTAACGTTAGTCCATTTTTTCCCTCCGTCCCGTGTGACATGAATCAATCCATCATCAGTTCCACACCATATTGTATTTATATCTTTATATGATGGAGCCACTGTATAAATGACACCTCTTCTTGGCATGGTTTTTAGACCATCATTACTGTAAATACCCACGCTTTCGGGTATATCCCATTCAGGCCTGCTTAAATCGGGACTAATTGTCTGCCAGCTGTGTCCTCCATCTAATGTTTTAAAAAGCACATTGCCGGCAAGGTACAAAGTCTTATTATCAATAGGATTGAACAATACGGGAGCCGTCCGGATAAAACGGACCTTTCCACTCCTTACCGGTTCGGGAGAGATATTCTGAGTTTGACCGGTTTTTTTATCATATCGTGAAATTTTACCACCGTATATGATGTCAGGGTTTAATGGATCTGCTGCTACATATCCGTACTCCTCCACCCCTACCGGATGCCATTCTCTGAATGTGACACTGCCATCATTTCCCCTTGATGCTATGCCAACACTACCACTTTCCTGCTGACCGCCATATACATTATAAGGAAATGCGTTGTCAGTACTGACATGATAAAGCTGGGCAGTCGGCTGATTATACCAGGATGAAAATGTCTCACCCCATTTACCGTTATGATGGCACCCTGATCACTTGCTATAAGTATAATATCCTGGTTATCCGGATTGATCCAGATACGGTGATAATCATCTCCTCCCGGAGCACCTCTGAATGCATTCCAAGTTATTCCACCATCCATAGATTTCCAGGTCACAACATTGGCGCTGTACACAATATCCGGGTTTTTAGGATCCACTCTTACTTCAGCAAAGTCACTTCCGCGTCCCCAGAATCTCTCATCGGTTTGGATAACAGACCAACTTTCCCCACCGTCTTCACTTCGGTAGATTCCCCCTTTTTTTCCGGCATCCACCGTAGCATACATCCTTTTTGAATCTGATGGGGCAATGCAAAAACCAATTCGTCCCAATCCCTGGTCTGTAGATGGCAGACCATTTGTTATTTTTCTCCAAGTATTCCCACCATCTGTGCTCTTAAATAATCCGCTTTCTTTGCCATCCCATGCTCCATTTTCCCAGGGTCCCTGCCTACCGGCCCATAAAACTGCAAAAATAATCTTTGAATCATTAGGATCTATTGTTACCTGTATGGCTCCGGTGTTTTCATCTTTATAAAGTACTTTCTCCCAGGTCTTTCCTCCATTGATAGTTTTATAGACACCCCGTTCAGGATTCGGACCATATGGATGACCTAATCCCGCCACAAAAACTATATTATCATTTTTAGGATCAATCGCGAGACCACCTATTTGCTGTACATCCTTTAGTCCCAAGTGCGACCATGTTTTTCCGGCATTTACAGATTTGTACATGCCATCACCTACGGACAGATCCGGTCGTTGTAAGCCTTCACCACTTCCTACATAAATAATATCGGGATTGGAAAGGGACACGGCAACATCGCCTACTGAACCGGTCGGTTGTCCATCAAAAATGGGAAACCAGGTACGCCCAAAATCAGTGGTTTTCCACACTCCCCCATTGGTGACACCAATATAAAATGTATTGGGTTGTGAAGGTACGCCTACCGCACCTACTGTCCTGCCACCTCTGTGTGGGCCAATCATTCGCCATTTTAAGAAATCATAATATCCCGGATTCACGTCTTGGGAAGACAAACCGGTAACGGATAAAATAACAAACAGAAATAGTACAATATTATTTTTCATTGGAAGCAATTGTTTTGATAAATGTGTTTTGAATTGAGATAAAAACGTAATGTTGATTCTATTTGCCATAATTAGCGATCAAACCGTCCAGAAATCTGTTAGTTTCTTCTTTGACAATCATCCTTTTCTGGTCAGATTCAAACCAGTCAAGTGTCTGCCTGATGCCTTTGGAAAAAGGTATTGATGCACTAAAATCCGGCACAAATTTTTTAATCTTTGAATTGTCAAATACAGTGTTGAATGATTTATCGGCAAGCAGACTTCCTCTTTTGGACGGAAAATCGTACTCATCTGCAAAATCACAAATATAACCGGATGGAATATGTACTATGTTTGCTTCATATCCTGTCGAAGCAGCAAGTGTTTGATATATCTGATTCCAGGACATGACCTCATCTGATGTAATATGGAATGGTTCTCCTATAGCCGTTTGATTTCCTACCAAACCAATAAATCCTTTAGCAAAATCCTTTGCATGTGTTAGTGTCCACAATGAAGTCCCATCATCCTGGACCACGATAGGCAAACCTTTCTTAATTCTGTCCACAACTGTATATTCATCCCATCCACCCAATGTTACAGGAATAACTGTATCATATGTATGAGAAGGTCGTATGATAGTTACCGGAAAATTTCTCTCCTGACAAGCTTGCATCAAATGATCTTCACAGGCAATTTTATTATTTGAATATTCCCAATTTGGATTGAAAATAGGAGTGCTTTCTGTAATAATAGGATCAATGGTTGGTTTTTGATATACTGAAGCAGAACTAATAAAAATGTATTGGCCAACTCTGCCTTCAAAAAGCTTAATATCACGCAATGTATCTTGTGGTGTAAATGCAACCCAATTCACGACCACATCCCAGGTTTGATTACTTAATGCATTCTGAACCTGGTTAAAATTATTTATGTCTGCCTGAATATTGGTTACGCCATTTAGAGGAGATTTGTTGCCTCTGTTCAAGTGGTAAAGATCTATCCCTTTTTCAAGACCTAAAATACTGACAGAAGTACTTATGTTCCCGGTTCCTCCGATAAATAAAACTTTCATAAATTTATTTTGAAATTATATAAGATATGAAGTCATTTACTGATTGAAATTGATCATGCTTAAACAATTACTTTACTTAATAAAATGCAGTATTTCTCTGTTTCTGACTATTGACATCTAAAAATTTTATTCTAAAATGACATTAATTTCATCAATCTCATCCTCTGTAAAAATGATATTCTTCAAGCAGGCAATAGAATCAACGACTTGCTCAGGTTTGCTGACACCGATGAGGACAGATGTGATTCTCTTATCTTTAAGTATCCATGCCAGCGCCATTTGAGCCAGATTCTGTCCCCGAGCCTCTGCCAGAACTTTTAATTTGCGTACCTTATTGATTCTATCCTGAGTAATCTGATCTTCTTCAATGGCTCCATTTCCACGATGACTGGCAGCTCTTGATTCTGAAGGTATTCCGGCTAAATATTTATTTGATAAAAGACCTTGAGCCAATGGGGAAAAGGGAATACACCCTACATGATTTTCTTCCAAAAAATCGAGTAAACCACCTTCTACCCAGCGATCAAACATTGAATATCTTGGTTGGTGTATGATACATGGCGTACCTAATTCCCTCAAAATCCGGATCGCCTGAGTGGCTTCCCTTGGTTTGTAGTTCGATATACCAACGTATAGCGCTTTACCTTGTCTTACGAAGAGGTCAAGTGCGGTCATCGTTTCTTCAATTGGTGTATCGGGATCGGGCCTATGGTGGTAAAATATATCCACATAGTTGAGTCCCATTCTTTTTAAGCTCTGGTCCAGACTGGCAGAGAGGTATTTTTTGGAGCCTCCATTACCATATGGCCCTTCCCACATACCATATCCCGCTTTTGTGGAAATCACCATCTGATCCCTGTAACTGCCAAATTCACCTTTCAAAATTTTACCAAAATTCTCTTCTGCAGAGCCTGGAGGAGGTCCGTAATTATTGGCTAAGTCAAAGTGAGTAATTCCACAATCAAATGCCTGTTTTAAAATTTGCCTTGCATTTTCGAGCGAATCTATAAAGCCAAAATTATGCCACAGACCAAGTGAAATAGCAGGTAAAAAAAGTCCGCTACCTCCACACTTTCGATATGCCATGTCACTATATCGTTTGCTACTCGCAATATAATTCATTTTGAAAATTGATTTTAATAATTATGCTGCAATATAAAAATTAATCCAAACCAGTCATCTTAAACGATACAAAGAAAAATGAAAAAACTAAGATGCAAAATAAGTCGAGCCTACAAACTACTATGACTATCAACGATAAGCACCTGAATCAAAACCAAACTGCTATGTATTACAAATTCATCCTAAGTCAATCTCAGGTTTTCCAAATTATTTTCCAACATTTCAATTCATTGAAAGCATCTGAATATTAACTTCTTAGTTTTTTATCAACATTTTCACATAAATTCAATAAAAATGGGTCAAAACAAGCATTCGTTAATTATTACTGATTGATTTCAACCGTTACTGCAAAATTTTTCTAATACATAGGCATTGACCTGAATCAAAACGAATATTAATTCTAATTCTAAAATTATAGTCACACTACATTAAATATTACATTTGTAAAATATACAGAATAAAAATCAAAACAAGCCCTTCTGATGGACAAACACAAATCTAATATCCAACTCCTTTTAAGCATTCCTGTAATTGTGGCTGCCTTAGGATATTTTGTTGACATTTATGATCTGCTCCTCTTTGGCATCGTCCGCATACCCAGTCTTACTTCGATGGGTCTTAATGATGAGCAACTTTCACTTCAAGGTGCCAGTATTCTCAACTGGCAAATGACAGGATTATTATTAGGTGGCATCCTTTGGGGAGTCATGGGAGATAAAAAAGGGCGGATTTCAGTATTATTTGGCTCTATATTGACGTACTCGCTAGCAAATATCATTTGTGGCTTTGTACAAACCCCTGAGCAGTATAAGATCCTGAGATTTATTGCCGGAATAGGATTGGCCGGTGAACTGGGAGCTGGTATAACCCTGGTATCTGAGATTCTTCCTAAAAATTTAAGAGCTATCGGTACATCTCTGGTAGCAGGTGTAGGACTTTGTGGTGCAATAGTGGCTTATTTTACAGCGGATATCTTTGAGTGGCGGATAGCATATTTCATCGGAGGAGGCTTAGGATTGGTATTGCTTTTTTTGCGCATTGGAGTATTTGAGTCAGGAATGTTTAAAAATATTCATCAGGAAGGTAGCATTTCAAAAGGTAATTTCTTTTCATTTTTTACCAATAAGAAAAGGTTTTTAATATATCTTAAATGTATAGCGATCGGATTGCCTACCTGGTTTATTATCGGAATCCTGGCCACTTTCAGCAATGAATTTGGTAAAGCCCTGGGAATTTCTGAACCCATAAAACCAGGGTTATCGATTATGTGGTGCTATGTTGGCCTTGCTTTGGGAGATCTGTTGAGTGGGTTCCTCAGTCATGCCTTACAGTCAAGAAAAAAAGCAGTAGGCCTTATGATGCTTTTCACTTTATTCGGCAGCATTATCTTCTTGTTTGCCGGCATAAAATCTGATTCAGTGCTTTATTTAATTTGCATATGGATGGGATTTGGGATTGGTTACTGGGCAATGTTTGTTACAATTGGTGCAGAACAGTTTGGCACTAATCTTCGGGCCACAGCAGCTACTACCATCCCAAATATGGTACGAGGAACTGTAGTTTTAATGACATCAATCTATGTATGGGCAAAACCTTCTATGGGTGTAATTATGGCTGGTTCTATAGTCGGCATATTGACTTTTACATTAGGCTTGGTGTCCGTAGCTACCATTCCTGAGACCCATGATCGCGATTTAGACTTTTTGGAAGAATAATTTAGGTTGATCATAGCCTATAGTATTTTAACTATTGTTGTCCATACTTTCACTTACAGGCTCTTCGGATGATTCGTATTTGACATGTTTTGCTTTGCTAAAAAAAAGTTGCCAGTTTTGATAAGCAAGTTTTGGGGCTATATTTTCGCACATTCAAATATTGTCAAATTGTCCATCCTACTCTTGGAATCCGACTTACCAGGCTATTTGCGATGTCAACGTTGGTAACTTTCATGTTGACCGCATCCCAGACTAATTTTCTCCTTCCGGGATAACTTTCAGCTTCTTTCAGATAGTAGCTCCTCATTGCCAACACACCCAGAAGGATCGCTTCCGTAAACGGTCCGGCATAATCAAATGATGAACTAAGTTCTGTTTTGCCATATCCCGCCAAACAAGCATTTACCCATTGGACATAATGACCTTCAGGTACTCGTGCCAGTTTTTCACTGACTGCCAGACCTTCCATTCTGGAAGTGGGTAACAATCTTGGGTTTCGCCCATAACAATCAGCCATTATTTTACCCTTTGTGCCTTCCATAATTATACCACCACTCGAGTCACCCATTGGTTCGTCTGCGCCTAATTCCTGTGGTCTTTCAGGTTTGATTCCACCATCCATCCAGGAAAGTTTGATATCAGGCTTCCCGTTTTTGCCAGGGAAAGTAAAATACATTACCGATGATGAAGGAAAAGCTTCCGGTATCAGCACTTCATTAAAACTGGTACCCCACACCCCTGTAAAACTACACTCTACATCGGAAGGATAATCTATAGGCAGAATCCGAAATGCAGGATCCAAAATGTGGCAAGCCATATCCCCGATTGCTCCGGTTCCAAAGGCAGTCCATCCTCTCCATCCAAAGGGTGCATACACCGGATTGAACATAATTTCAGGAGCAGGGCCCAACCAAAGATTCCAATCCAAACCCTTAGGAACTGTCTGAATCTTTTTGGACGCCGGAATACCTTGTGGCCAAATGGGTCGATTCGTCCAGGCAGATACTCTTGTCACATCTCCTACTAATCCAGCATCAATTATTTCCTTCATCGTCCGTACACCATTGCCGGAACCGCCCTGATTGCCCATTTGGGTGACTACCTGATACTTTCTTGCAGCTTCTGTCAGTGTTCGGGCTTCCTGTACACTCCAGGTCAAAGGTTTTTGGACATATACATGTTTGCCCCTTTCCATTGCCGCCATGGCAGCTGAAGCGTGGGTATGATCCGGTGTGGAAATGGTTACAGCATCAATATTCTTATACTCTTTATCCAGCATCTTTCTGAAGTCCTTGTAATATGCAGCTGTCGGGAAGTTTTGCTTTGATTTTATAGCTTGTCTGTCATCAACATCACAAAGGAAGCTTACTTTGACATTTGGGCTAACAGCACACTCCGTAAGATCACTGGTTCCTTTTCCACCTACGCCTATCCCCGCAATATATAAAGTGTCACTTGGGGCAATATGATTTTTTCCACCTAAAACAAAACTGGGCACAATTGAAAATGCAGCTGCGGATAATGCAGAATTCTTAACAAATTTTCTCCTTGACCAATTTCCGGATTTATTTCTATGATGATTCGGTGCTGACATGACAGATTTACTTAAAATATGAATAATAATGATCTGCCAATTTAGCCATTAAATTGAAAAGTATGAAACATGAATTAATCATTTTTCAGAAGAAGGCAAAAAATTTTATTTGTGTGGTTAAAAATTATACTTAACTCCTGTAGTCAAACCATAGGTGTTATATCTCTGAGTAAGCGGGTAATCCGCTTTTGTGATGCTCGAGGTCTGAAATCTGGCGTGCGGTTCTGCAAAAAAATCGACGGAAGGATTGATATGATAGGAAACATTTAATCCTATGTATGGACTGATACCCAGGTAGTTTTTGAATATTTCTTTTCCTATACCTGAATTGTTTGAAATATCAAGAATAGAAATATTGTCACTGTCAAATGCCATGCCTTTGGTAACTGATGATACGTTCAGATAAATACCTGCAATCCCTGAAATATTAATATGGCTATTGTCAATAACCCTGAACCTGCCTAAAACAGGTATGTCAACACTTGAATACTTGTTTTTTACACTTAATTTAGTCTCACCGGGGATGATAACTGTCTGCTTATTTATAATGCTATCTACGATTTTACCATTTTGATATATATAGTCTTTTATCGTGATTTCTCGGGTTTGGTTAGATTCAGGATCTATATAATTAAATCTTTCATTAATTTGAGAATAATTTAACCCCGAAAGTACACTCCATTTGTCTGATAACTGATAGTTGAATCGCAGCCCGGCTGAAAATGAGTATGATGCCTTTTCTGTTTCCATTCTGATCGCAGCATATGGTAACATATCTTCAGAAAGCGGCTTCAAAATCTTGGGAGCATAATCATGAGAAACATATAATTCAAGGCTAAGCTTCTTTTTTTGAATTTCCATCGTTGGACATATACTGTGATCTTTGCCGATGGGAGAATTACCATAATTCAGATTTCCCTTCATATTTTGAATTTCAAATTTAAGAAAATTAGAAATCGGGCGAAAATATATTTTATTAATCAAAGGAGTATTTATCTCAAATGAAGTCTTCTCCGGTTGATTAAAAAATTCCAAATTCGAACTTGAATTTAAGATTAATGGTTCTGTATTTTTACTAAATCCTGATTTAGAAAATTTAAGACCGTTATCATTTCCTGCATTATTCCTATCAAAAGTAGGTTCATATTTTGATAATTCAGCAATCAATGTTCCTTCCTGCTGTTCGTGATAATTTGTCGCTATAAATTCCTGATCCGATATTTGGACAGGAGAATTCATCTCCTGCATCAACATGTCTTTTTTGAAATATAAAAATGTGGCAACAGATGAACTGACAATGGCTAAAATTGAAACGATCATCCACCAAGGGCTGAATTTCTTCTTTTGATCAGGCAATCTGGATGCAATGTTCGTCCAGGCATCATCAGGTGTTTCTAGTGTGTGATGCGATAACTTGCTTCTGAATATTTTATCGATAGAATTCATACCGCCACTTTATACAGGTCATTAACTTTTTCCTTTAACATTTTTCTGGCTTTGGTCAGCTGAGATCTGGATGTGGATTCTTCAATATTTAGAATTTCACTTATCTCTTTATGTGTAAATCCCTCAATGGCAAATAAATTGAACACCATCCTGTACCCATCGGGCAATCCGGAAATCAATTTTATCAGCTCTTCCTCGGATAAAACTGAAAAAACTTCAGGAACTGACATTTCTTCAACGATGTGATCCAGGTCTATTTCTTCAGCTATTACAGATTTTTTAAGATTATTTTTTATGGCAGTATTGACTATAATTCTTCTGATCCAACCTTCAAATGAACCTTTATTTTCAAAATCCTTAAGGTGGGTAAATATTTTTACAAAGGAATCCTGCAATAAATCTTCTGCTTCTTGCCTGTGCCTTGAAAATCTTATACATACAGCCATCATCTTGCCGGAATACATGTAGAAAACATCCCTCTGTGCCTGTCTGTCTCCTGATAGACAAGCTTTTATGAGGTCCTTTTCAGTCTTACCGTTTACTAGAAGTGGCGACATTTAATATTTTTTGAAGAAAAAAGCAGGTAGCGATGTTATATTACCATAATCAGAAATTGTATTTATTCAATTGAATACTTTTGCAAAGACTCCAATAGAATAATTTCCTGAAAAATTCCGTCCCACCTTACTTTTATTCCACTTTAAACTGTTAACCTTCGACAATTATTGCATCATCTATCTGTTCATTTCCATCTCCGTCATTATCATCCTGACCAGCAGATTTAGCCGGAGCCTTATTAACTATTGCTGGGTTTGGATTTGTCACTGTGATTTTGCCTTCGCTAAATGCATCATAGTTTCCATCTGCATATTGACCGGCTTTAGAGAAAAAATCATCCTTTTTATCCAGAAGCGAACCTCCTGTAGTTAACGTTTCGTCTGCAAAATCCTTTTTGGGTTTTGCATCTTCTTCAGCCATATATTTTTCTGCTTTTGTCACGGTCTCATCAAATTTCTTTCCCAACTGATCAACTACATCTTTTGCTTTTACTGATAAAGAATCTTTGGCATCACCTATCTTATCCCAAGCTTTATCTGATGATTCGAGCACTTTTGATCCGACATTTTCAGCTACTTCTCCAACTTTATGAGCTAGTTCACTATCTGAAATCTTATGTACTACATTATCAGCAAAAGCTTTTGTTTTATCCACTATACCACTCAGGCTATCAGAAGCTTTGTCCAATGTTGACGAAGCCGTATCCGCTGATTTTACATAAGAAGATTGTACAAACTCACTTGCGTCCGATGCCACATGTTTTACTTTGTCTTTTGCTTCATCAGCCATATCTCCGGCTTTATCGATAGCTGTTCCTGCAGCTTGGCTTACATCATTAGCTACAGATTTGGTTTTATCCCAGACCACATCAGCTGCGTGATCTATTTTGTCAGAGGCTACTGAAGCTGCTTCTTTTGCCTTAATAGCAGCACTTTCGGCAATGTCACCTGCCTTGTCCAAAGCAGATTCCGCCGCTTCAGCAACATCCGCAGCTACTGCTTTTGTTTTATCCCAGGCACTTTCAGCCACCGTTTCAGCTTTCTCCAATGCTATATTAGCTTTTTCCATTACTGTTTCTCTCAATCCGGCTGTCTTCTCTGATATTCCACTCACTGTTCCTTTTGCACTTTCAGATATCTCTCCTGCTTTTTCTTTTGTAAAATCCACCGCTTTGTCCACTGCTGATTTAGCTACAGACTCAGTCGTAAAAAATAATCTTTTAACTGAACTTAAAAATCCCATTTTCTATTCTTTTTTGATATTAATAATATTGTCGTAAAATTAAGAGAAATTAAAAGATAAAAGTTCAATTATTCTGACTTATTTTGCTCATTCTCAATAAAATTCATAAAATGTAAGTAAACTATCACTTATTAAAATTCATATTGTAATCAGCATCAAATAGCTTTTAAAAATTGAACGCTTCAAAATTAATTATAACAGATAAAATCAGAATATTAAATTTGATGGTTTTAAGACCCCGAGAATTACTTTGTGTTTTCAAACTTAAAGTTAATATTTTTCATTTTTAGAAAAAGATACATCCTACGTGCTTAAATCATTTTTTAAAGATACAATTATATACGGAGTAGCATCCATCTTACCCAGGATCATCAATCTTGCAATGGTGGCTATTTTTACGATGGTGTTAGGAAAAGCAGATTTTTCGGACCAGACTACCTGGTATGTTTATGCTGCTTTTATTAATGTCATACTCACGATGGGAATCGAAACCTCATTTTTCAGATTTTATACAAGCGAAACAGACAAAAATAAAGTACTCACCACTTCATCTGTCATCCTGCTCGTGACTTCAGGCTTATTTTTAATAATTGGATTGCTTGCCGGTGGTTATGCCACTACTTTTCTTGGATTTAGCGATCACAGGTTTATACAGATACTGGTGATAATTACGGTGCTGGATACACTTGCTGTAATACCATTTGCCTATCTTAGGGTTACTGGCAGACCCTTGAGGTACATGATAATCAAAATTGCCAATGTTACTGTCTTATTTCTGGTTACCGCTTTTTTATTACTGGTAGTACCCGGGATTCATTCTGATGAGAATGTTTTTTTAAATTTTCTTGGTATCCATCGTGGCTTCAAGCCAGGAGTTATTCATATCATCATAGCAAATCTGATCGCAAGCTCTACTACCCTATTGATTATTGCACCTGAATTATTAAAAATAAAATGGAAGGTTGACAGAGTTATTTTGCTAAAACTTCTCCATTACGGGTGGCCTATTATGGTAGGAGGTATAGCTTTTACTATCAATGAAAACCTGGACAAATTGTTAATACAAAAGCTGATAGATAAGGAATCTAATGGAGTGTATGCGGCCTGTTATAAGTTAGGTGTATTCATGACTTTATATATCACAGCTTTCAGATTGGGTGCAGAGCCTTTCTTTTTTAAACATTCCCATCAAGAAAATGCAAAGGAAAAGTACAGTACCATCATGACCTGGTTTGTTATTTTTGGTTGTATTTTCCTGGTCTTTGTGACTGTCTTTGTCGATCAGTTGGCTGGTATCATAATTAAAAATGAAATCTATCTTGAAGGTCTATATATAGTTCCTGTTATTCTACTTGCTAATCTTTTTTCAGGTATCTATGCCAACTTATCAATATGGTATAAACTGACAGACAAAACCAGGTTTGGGATGTACATCAGCATTTTGGGTGCTGTAATTACAATTGTGAGTCTATATATGTTTGTTCCCGCTTTTGGAATCATGGGGGGGGCAGTGGCAACACTTTTTACATATTTTGTAATGACGGTAATCTCCTGGTTTTTGGGTAGGCTTCACTATCCTGTATTGTACGAAACGGGTAAGATTCTCTTTTTTATTTCTGTAGCTACAGTTTTCTGCACACTTAGTTTTATTATGTTTCGGGGGAACCTGCTTGTTAATATAGGCATATTCTTTTTATTTCTGTTTCTGGTGTTATTTGTAGAAAAAAAAGAAATAGAAAATGCCTTTAAGAAAGAAAATATATAACCTTAAAAAAGATCATTATGTCCAGAAATTTTGTATTCCTTTTACTCTCAATATTTCATATTGGGAATCTTTCATCACAAAAAAGTGAAACTATACCTTGCCCTCTTGGCATTGATTGGGAACTGGATAGTACATTCAGCGATGAATTTACAGTCCACAAATTGGATAATGATAAATGGTGGGATTTTAACCCTGCCTGGGTTGGAAGGAAGCCGGCATATTTTGCCAGAGAAAATGTTAAAATTAAGAAAGGGGTCCTCGAGTTGACAGCAAGAAATCAGGACCCCAAAAAAGTCTCTGTTGAAAATAAAGCGCGTGGGCTGGATAAATTTACTACCGCGCTTGTCAAAAGTAAAAAACGAATAAAATACGGATATTTTGAAGCTCGGTGCAAATCAATGAGAGCAAATGTATGCAATGCATTTTGGTTATATGATCCTCTTGATCCACCTCAAAAATACGTAGAAGGCAATTTTTCAGAAGAAATAGATATTTTCGAAATCTTTGGAAAACCTGGAAAACAAGAATACAACAGGGTATTTTGGGCTACATTACACAGGCATGAAACCCCATATGTAGAGTCTATTGTCAATAAGAAAAAGACAAAACTCCCCGATTATTCAAAAACAGTAAAAATGCCATATAACTTTTACGATGATTTCCATATTTACGGATTTTTATGGACCCCCGATACTCTAAAGTGGTTTGTGGATGGTGAAGTAGTATTTGAGCGTAAAAAACGATTACTTTACTAATCCACTCCACATTGTATTTGATGCTGAAATTATGGAAACCTGGATGGGTTTGCCTGACACTAAAGACTTACCATCGACATTTTACATTGATTACATCAGGGTTTGGAAAAACAAAAAATTTGAAGAGTGAAAATTTCTCATAGTTTTTAATCAGGGTGCTTTAGAATATAAATATTTTTCTAAATGCTGTATCTTCTGAAACAGCATTTTTTAAATCTGACTATTAAACTTAATTTATATATCGTTGTGGCACAATTCCGGATATATTAATTAATAATTGGCCATGTAAATATCTCCGGTATTTTTAAATCTCTTATAGCTATATAATTAAAAGTTTAATAAAAACTTAACTAAGATTAAACAAAATTAACCTAACTTTGTATTTAGATTAAATATAAACAAGCATAAAAATGTCAGATAACAGACTTATATATTTGGACAATAACGCAACAACGCCAACAGATCCCAGAGTTATTGAAACTATGTTGCCTTATTTCTATGAAATTCCAGGCAATGCTGCCAGTCGAAATCATCCATATGGCTGGAAGGCGGAGGAAGCAGTCGAATATGCCCGGGAGCAAATAGCTGACCTGATAGATGCTGATCCAAAAGAAATAATTTTTACCTCTGGAGCGACAGAATCTGATAACCTGGCAATAAAGGGTGTTTTTGAAATGTACACCAGCAAAGGAAACCATATCATTACTGCCACTACTGAGCATAAAGCAGTACTTGACGCTTGCAAGCGTGTTGAAAAAATGGGAGGCTCGGTAACATACCTTAAAGTCAATAATGATGGCTTGATAAATCTGGCAGATCTGGAAGCAGCCATTAATGATAAAACTGTTCTGGTTTCTATCATGTGGGCTAACAATGAGACAGGAGTTATCCAACCAATGAAGGAAATTGGAGATATATGTCGCAAACACGGTGTTCTGTTTATGAGTGATGCGACACAGGCAGTAGGAAAAATTCCTGTTCATCCTAAAGAAGTTGGCGTACACCTAATGGCTTTTACATCACACAAAATGTATGGGCCAAAAGGAGTCGGGGCGCTTTTTGTAAACAGAAAAAATCCAAGAGTTAAAGTGACAGCTCAAATGGACGGTGGTGGACATGAGCGTGGTATGAGATCCGGTACATTAAACGTACCTGGTATAGTAGGCTTTGGCAAAGCAGCAGCGATTGCTAAAGAGGAGATGGCAAAAGATGCAGAAAGACTTTCTAAACTGCGCGACAAACTAGAAAATGCATTCAAAAATAGTCTGGAAGAAATTTATATCAATGGTAACATAGATCATCGTATGCCCCATGTGACAAATATTTCATTCAAACACGTGGAAGGGGAAGGGCTCATGATGACTTTCAATCAAAATATTGCAGTCTCATCAGGATCTGCCTGCACATCTGCTTCATTGGAGCCATCCTATGTTTTGGTAGCTCTAGGTTTGGGCGACGATCTGGCACATTCTTCCATTAGATTTAGCTTGGGTAGATTTACCACTGAAGATGATATCAACTATGCGATCGAGGCAGTATCAAAAGGTGTGAATCACATGCGCGACCTGAGCCCCATATGGGAAATGTATAAAGAAGGCATAGATCTGGATTCTGTCGTTTGGTCAGAACATTAATTTTCCATTAAAAAAAAAACAATATTTCATAATCTAAAAATTTAATAAAAATGGCATATTCTGATAAATTACTGGATCATTTTAAGCATCCAAAAAATGTAGGTACTCTCGACAAAAGCAAAAAAAATGTCGGAACAGGACTAGTAGGCGCTCCGGAATGCGGAGATGTGATGAGGCTTCAGATTGAAGTTGACGAAGCAACAGATACTATTATTGATGCCAAATTTAAGACTTTTGGCTGTGGTTCTGCTATTGCATCATCATCACTTGCCACAGAATGGCTGAAAGGAAAAAAAATAGACGAAGCACTAACCATCGACAATATGGCTATTGTAGAAGAACTTGCACTACCGCCTGTAAAAATTCACTGTTCGGCCCTGGCTGAAGATGCTATAAAGAGTGCTATAGCAGATTATAAAAAGAAAAATGAACTGGTAACAGCGTAATATTCGCTGTAATTGTAGTTAAAACCATTTGTAACATGTTATTTGTAGCAGATAGCGCCAAAGAAAAAATTGAGAATATCATCAGGACCAAGAAATTAACGGATGATTATTTTGTTCGTGTAAGTGTCACAAGTGGTGGTTGCTCAGGTTTGAGCTACCACATGGACTTCGATAATGAAAACAAGCCAAATGATCAGGTTTTTGATGATAATGGCGTTCGTGTTGTGACTGATTTGAAGAGTTTTTTATACTTGTGTAATACAACTCTTGAGTTTTCAGGCGGTCTCAATGGAAAAGGCTTTTATTTCAACAATCCAAATGCTGCCAGAACCTGTGGTTGCGGTGAGAGTTTTGCAGTTTAAAATAATAAAATAGTGCAATAAAAAAAAGCGATTGTTCAATGAATTGAGCAATCGCTTTTTTTATCACAACTAAATATATTTTATTTTTTATAGAATCTTTTTGATATCACTTCGCCGTTGGACAGTTGAATATTAACCAAATACATACCTTCCTTCAATCCTGTAATATCTATATTGCCATATGAATCATATAAATTAGTGGATAATACTATTTGATTCATCTGATTGTAAATAACAGCCCTGCTTATGTCTTCGTTTACAACCACATTTATAAAATCAGCAGTTGGATTTGGAAAAATATTTATGCGGTTACCGACGGTTATTTTCTTACAAACCTGATCCTTGCAAGTTTGAGATCCATTGACCACTACCATACATACTTCGTAACTGGCAGCTTTATCAAATTGATATCGAACCATTTTACCGGCAAGATCTATTTTTTGGTCATTTCCATACCAAAAATAGGTTGCTTTTTCGTCAACTGAAGATCCGGTAAATATGACCGTATTTCCTTCTGTTTTGTACGTAAAATCAGGAGCCAGTTTACATTCAACTGCGCTGGTACTCTTGATACCAATATTTTTACACACAGTCTGAATGCAAGGCAAGGTATTGGCGGATGTAACACCTGTTTTAACGACTTTAAGACACATTTGATAATCACCTGCTTTTTCATATTTAAATACCGCTTCCTTTCCTTCGACAGAAACTCCTGTGCTAAATGTCCAGTAATATTTTACAGAATCACCACCATTAGATTTTGCAGACACCTTTACAATGTTATTTTCAATGGTATAAGAAAAGTCAGCGCCAAGATTACACGGGATATTTACTTCTATTTTCTTACAAACCTGAACCTTGCAAGTCTCACTGGTATAGGCTTTCACGCATACTTCATATACCCCACTCCTTTCAAACGGTATTTTAACCTCACGGCCCTCATATAGCTTGGTTTGTCCATCAATAAACCATACATATTTGGCAACATCATTGTTACTTCTGGCTATAAATATCCCTGTATTGCCATCGATCCGGTGATCTATTTCGACTTTCAGTTCACAGACATTTATTACAGGTACTATTATGGTCACTTTCTTGCAAATGGTCTGGATGCAAGCCTGATCCAACGAACTAGCTGTAAGTCCTTTGACTACCCTCAGGCATATCTCGTATTCTCCTGCCTTCTCGTACTGCACCTTAGCCTCTCTGCCATCAGCTGACATTCCATTTCCAAATGTCCAGTAATACCTGACAGAATCACCAGCTACTGATTTACCCAAAACCCGTACGATCCGATTGCTATCTACGACT
This sequence comes from Saprospiraceae bacterium, assembly GCA_016722285.1. Taxonomy (GTDB): domain Bacteria; phylum Bacteroidota; class Bacteroidia; order Chitinophagales; family Saprospiraceae; genus OLB9. Next base: position 165,858 of record JADKGI010000002.1, on the reverse strand, counting down.
ATAGAAAAGTCAGCGCCAAGATTACACGGGATATTTACTTCTATCTTCTTACAAACCTGAACCTTGCAAGTCTCACTTGTATTTGCCTTCACACAAACGTTATATAACCCACTTTTTCAAACGGTATTTTAACCTCACGGCCCTCATATAGCTTGGTTTGTCCATCAATAAACCATACATATTTGGCAACATCATTGTTACTTCTGGCTATAAATATCCCTGTATTGCCATCGATACGGTGATCTATTTCGACTTTCAGTTCACAGACATTTATTACAGGAACTATTATGGTCACTTTCTTGCAAATGGTCTGGATGCAAGCCTGATCGACCGAACTAGCTGTAAGTCCTTTGACTACTTTCAGGCATATCTCGTATTCTCCCGCCTTCTCGTACTGCACCTTAGCCTCTCTGCCATCAGCTGACATTCCATTTCCAAATGTCCAGTAATACCTGACAGAATCACCAGCTGCTGATTTACCCACAACCCGTACGATCCGATTGCTATCTACGACTATAGAAAAGTCAGCGCCAAGATTACACGGGATATTTACTTCTATTTTCTTACAAACCTGAACCTTGCAAGTCTCACTTGTATTTGCCTTCACACAAACGTTATATAACCCACTTTTTTCAAACGGTATTTTAACCTCACGGCCCTCATATAGCTTGGTTTGTCCATCAATAAACCATACATATTTGGCAACATCATTGTTACTTCTGGCTATAAATATCCCTGTATTGCCATCGATACGGTGATCTATTTCGACTTTCAGTTCACAGACATTTATTACAGGAACTATTATGGTTACTTTCTTGCAAATGGTCTGGATGCAAGCCTGATCGACCGAACTAGCAAGAAGTCCTTTGACTACTTTCAGGCATATCTCGTATTCTCCTGCCTTCTCGTACTGCACCTTAGCCTCTCTGCCATCAGCTGACATTCCATTTCCAAATGTCCAGTAATACCTGACAGAATCACCAGCTACTGATTTACCCACAACCCGTACGATCCGATTGCTATCTACGACTATAGAAAAGTCAGCGCCAAGATTACACGGGATATTTACTTCTATCTTCTTACAAACCTGAACCTTGCATGATTTGGAGCCGTCAACCCCGATCAGACAAACCTCATATATTCCAGACTTTTCAAAAGCAATTTTAGTTTCTTTGCCCTCAAAAGTTCTGTTTTGTCCTGTTACTACCCAATAATACAATGCCTTTTCATCATTACTGTTGGCATTTACATAAACGGTATTGCCATCGATTTTATACTCATAACTAATCTTCAAGCTACATGTATCCGAAATGCTGCCGATCTGTACTTTTTTACATATCGGCACTATACAATCAGGAGTTACTACTTTAAGGCATATTTCATAATTCCCTGCTTTTTCGTATTGGTGTTTTACTTCAATACCATCGTCAGATATTCCATCTCCAAAACTCCAGCTATACTTTGCATTCGTACCAACAATAGATTTGCCTAATAATTTAACTACGAATCCATCTATGGTGAAACCAAAATCCACTCCCAGGTTACAATTTTTTACAATCTCAACTTTCTTACACAGCTGTACTTTGCAGGTTTGTGCACTATCTACGCCTACCAAACAAACTTCATATATCCCTTCCTTCTCAAATGGAATCTTAATTTCATTGCCTTCATATTGTACATTTTGGCCACCAACATGCCAGTAATATTTTGCTTTGGGATCATTACTGCTTGCCAGAAAAATACCTGTAGTGCCATCCACTTTAGTCTGAAATTCAACTTTCAGCGCACAACCGACAGTAATTACAGGAAGTATCTTTACTGATTTACACTCAGCGACAGTACATCCGGAAGTATAGACTTTCAGGCATATCTGATACTCACCCGGTTTTTCATATTGATATTTTGATTCTCTGCCCTCTGATGACGCTCCGTTGCCAAAAGTCCAGTAATATTTGGCAGTATCTCCCAAAGAAGACTTGCCAGTGAGTCTAACGATAGTTCCATCTAATGTATAAGAAAAATCTGCCTGTCCACAATTTTGGGCAGTAACTGAAAATAAAATGGAAAACAAACCCAACAGAACCAGGAGAATTTTATTTTTAAATTGCATTGTTTTATCTTTCATCGTATCATGATTTAAAAATGTCATAAGTAATCTACATAAACAAAGACTTATCAATAAAGCAAAACGCTCCTCCAACAAATAAATATTTATTAAAATACATTGATATATTAAGTTAAAATAAACATTTTAAGCCTTCAGTAACATGCTAAAAGCTTCAACAAAAATAGGTTAAATTTTTGATAATCAATGTTATAATGATACAAATCACCTCAAAGAAGTGATAAAAAATATATTGTGAATTCAGATGTAAATTAGTTTACACAGTAATTTTGATTCAGAATAAAAATTACATCTCGCTTTCATCATAGTCACCTTCACCACGCGACTCTTTATTCTTTTGCTTTTTCATATTTAAACGATAACTGAATGTTGCCACGATGGGCGACCTTCTCCATTGCTGATCAACTCTCTGATAAAAATTATCGCTGTACAGTTCTGTATTTCGGCGCCTTGAATTAAACAAATCCCTTGACGCTATCGTGAAAGTTGCGTTATTATTCATCAAGTCTTTGCTGATTGCAATATCTACCATGTACATCGCTTTCTGCTGACCTTGTGGTATGTCAACCGGAGCTCTGTAATTCAGTCTTGTCTGCAGGTCTGTATTTTTCCAGAATGTAAACTTACCCCCTACTCTTCCGAACCAGCTGTAACTATCCGCTCCTAAATCTATACCTTCGTAATCGCCTTTGATGATATTTCTAAAATATTTGCATTTCCATCCAATCTTAACCATTTGAAGGGATTATATGCAAAAGAATTCCAATCCGGTATTGTCTGATTTTGCAAGATTAAGCGGCTGGGTAAGTGTCGTACCATCATCATTAATAGAGATTACCCGTTGTATCACATTTGATGTGTGTCTCCAAAAAATATTAGAACCTATATTGCCTTTATCCCAATACTTAATATGTCCGATTTCGAAGCTATTTGAAAATTCGGGATTTAGATTTGGATTGCCACTAAATAAATTTCTGTTGTCACTAAATGTAAAGAAAGGATTCAGCTCCCTGAATCTGGGTCGCTGTATTCTCCTCGAAAAGCTAATCTGAACCTGATTATCGGCTCCAAAATCATAGTTTATATGGCCACTAGGGAAAAGGTTGAGAAAATTTCTGGGGTTAACTTCTTCTGTCTCAAGGAGTTTGGTATTTATTCCGGTGTATTCCATCCTTAACCCTCCCTGATAGGAAAACTTATTGATCTTAGATCCATAAATAGCATATGCAGCTTGTACGTTTTCAGTGTATCTGAATCTGTTAGAAAAATTGGTCAGCTTAGACCAATATCCATTTTCAAATTCTTCTACAAGATAATCATTGGATATATTTCTGATTTGAGATCTTAAGCCAGCTTCAAACTTACTTTCCTTTCCGAAAGGATGAACATAGTCTGTTTGTATAATTGTCGTTTGCTGGTCTTCATTATTGTCAGATCTTTGGATTAAGGTGTTGCCTTCAAACACATCATTATTAAAATATCCTTGTTTGTAATCAGCCAGTTCATTATCAATATTACTACTGAATTGAACAGACGCCTTTAACTGTTGGCCTTCTTTCGCATAGCTTTTCACATAGTCAAGTGTATATTCGAGGGTTGGGCTGGTTTCTTTCTCAATCTCTGATCTTTGGGTATAATTAAATGTTGGGACAAGAAGTCTTCCTTTGGGTTCATTTCCCAAAAAAGTATGATCATAATAATTTATAGGCGTATTATTATCACTTATGGAATATCTGTACAAAAAAGATCCAGTCAATATCTGATTTTCAGATAAAGAAAAATCCATCCCAGCTCTAAAACTATTGGCAAGTCTGGATCTCTCCCCGTTTCGTACTATGTAACTGGCATTTGTAGTGTCACCGAGATATCTTTCCTGATATGTATATCCAACTGAAGGATTGAAGTTATAATTCAAGCCATAATTAACAAAAAAATTTGTCTTACCTTTTCTATAATTTACATTAGCTCCCAAGCCATAATTTTCAGGCCAACCTCCTGATACTTCAAAAGAGCCGTTCATTCCTGATCGATTGTCTTTTTTGAGTACAATATTAATAATTCCTGACATGCCCTCTGCTTCATACCGCGCAGATGGATTTGTAATCACTTCGACCCTGTCTATCATATTTGCCGGAATTGATCTCAGACCGTTTGCCCCACTTATGCCTACCAGACCGCTTGGTCTTCCATCAATTAGTATCCGTACATTCCCACTTCCTCTTAAACTTACGCCTCCGTCCACATCTACCGTGACAGAAGGAACATTGTCCAATATGTCTTGTGCAGTTCCACCTTTATTGGATAAATCTTTCCCTACATTAAACACTCTTTTATCCAATGCGAAAGTAGTTTCACTCTTTTGGCCGGTAATTTCTATCATATCAAGAGAAATGGCATCCGGACTCAACCTAAGAATACCCAAATCTATTAACTCCTGGCCCTGCTTAATGCTTATATTGGGTATATTTAAAGTCGCGTATGATAAAAACTCAATTTTGGCAAAATATTTTCCTGGTTTTGCATCTACTTTAAAATACCCATTTTCATCGGTCAGTCCTCCTCCAACAAGCGAACTATCCTTCTGTGAAAATATTGAAACAGTTGTAAATTCCAGGGCAATACCATTCGTTTCCTCTACCACTTGTCCACTGATCTCTGCAGAAGAAAAATTCCTTGTTTCTTTCTGACTATATACAGATGAAGATACGCAAAATAATAGATAAATATATAAAATAGACTTCATGTGAATATAAATAGATTGGACTATTGATACAAAAAAATAGAGCAAAAGTTTAAACTCTTGTTATCTTTGACCAAATAAAATTTCGATATGCCTTATTATTCACATTTGGAATGCAATCACTGTGGTTCAAAATTTGATAAAAATATAGTTCAAAACTATTGCCACACCTGTGTTCAACCACTTGTAGCCAAATACACTCTAGATCGAAAGATTCCTAAAGATATCATTATAAAAGATAGGTATGATATGTGGAGGTATGAAGCACTTTTGCCGGTAGAAAATCCTGAAAATATTATATCCCTGGGCGAAGGCTGGACACAAATGTTACATTTAAAAAAGACCAGTGATAAATTTGGAATAGCATCTGTTATACTCAAGGAAGAGGGGCTTAACCCAACCGGATCATTCAAGGCAAGGGGAATAGGTATGGCAGTATCCAAAGCAAAGGAAATGGGTATCAAGTCTTTTTGCATACCTACTGCAGGAAATGCAGGTAGTGCACTCGCAGCCTATACTGCTGCTATGGATGGCAAATCTTATATTTATATGCCGGAAGCTACCCCAAGGGTATTTCAACTTGATTGTGAAGTGATGGGTGCTACCGTTATTAAAGTTAAAGGTAGTATCAGAGACGCCGGCTTAGCTATGGCAAAAGAGAATGAAGGAAATCAATGGTGGGATATAACCACGCTCAAGGAGCCATTCAGACTTGAAGGAAAAAAAACAATGGGGTATGAAATTGCTGAGCAGCTCGATTGGAATTTACCTGATGTTATCATCTATCCAACGGGGGGCGGAACAGGTCTCATAGGCATCTGGAAGGCATTTAAGGAAATGCAGGAAATGGGATGGGTGGACAATATCCCCACAAGAATGGTGGCTGTCCAAACCAAAGGATGTAACCCGGTAGTTCGGGCATTTAATGAAAGTAGAGACTATTGTGAATTGTATGAAGATCCTGAAGAAACGATTGCAAACGGATTACGGGTACCTAAAGCTTTTGGTGACAGACTTATCATGAGTACTTTGACTGAAAGCAAAGGATATGCATTGGATGTGACAGAAAAAGAGATGCTGGACGGTATTCACGAATTCGGGCAGAGAGAAGGCATCTTTCTTTCACCTGAAGGGTCAGCTGTTTATTCTGCTTTCATCAAATTGATAAAAATGGATTACATTAAGAAAACGGATTCTGTTGTCCTGATAAATACCGGCTCGCCCTACAAATATGTGGAAAATATGTACTAACTAATATTCTGGTTAGAATGAATTAATTATCTGTACAAATTCCTGTCCGTTAAGTGATGCCCCACCAACTAATCCGCCATCAACATCGGCCTGACCAAATAATTCTTTTGCATTGCTGCCCTTAACTGAACCTCCGTAAAGTATGCTTGTATTATCAGCCACACGTTTTCCATATTTTTTTCTAAGCATATCTCTGATGGCTGCGTGCATATCCTGCGCCTGCACAGGTGATGCAGTTTCGCCGGTTCCGATTGCCCAGATTGGTTCATAAGCTATTACTATATTTTTCATTTCCTGGGCATCAAGCTGAAAAAGTGACTCTGTAAGTTGGGTTTTAACATAAGAAATGTGGGTTCCGGCTTTCCTGATCTCAAGTGATTCTCCACAGCAGAAAATGACCTTCAGGCCGGCATCCAATGCAGCTCTTAATTTTGCCGCAAGCAAACTATTGTTTTCGTGGTTATACTCCCGTCTTTCAGAGTGGCCTAAGACTACATATGGTACCTTCATATCAGCCAGCATAGTTGGAGAAATTTCGCCGGTATATGCTCCCGAAGTTTTGTGATGGCAAGTTTGAGCTGCCAATATTACTTTTGAGCTTGTCTTGACCTTTTTCTGAAGAGCAAATATATGTGTAAAAGGCACTGCTAATATAACTAAAACTTCTTTATCTCTTCCAGCATTTGATATCGTCTGAGCCAGTTCAATCCCTTGACTGATATTGGTATTCATTTTCCAGTTTCCTGCTGCAACGTTTTTTCTGGCCATTTTGTATATTTTTAGTATAAATTAATAAGTCTCCTGTAAAGTCACAAAAGTAAGATTTTTAATCAAAGCAGTATTTCAAAATCATAACAATTTATATTTATGAAAGACCTATATGAATAAAAGAGCAACATTTATAGACACAAAATACTAAAAAACCAAACGATTATTGTTTCCAATTATTATTTTTTTTTTGTAAAATGTACCTCAGGAAAAAAATCAAAAAGTAGATGCCTTAAGTCAAATATTTGTTGAGTACCAGAATAAATGTTGGTTAACTTACGCTGCAATGTGCAGGGATACTCCTACCTTTGCCATAATACATTTGAAGAAAATAAATTAGTGCAAATGAACCACAATACAATTAAATCCGCCAAAACGGATAATTATGAATATCACGATTACTTCCAGATTGATGAATTATTAAGTGATGATCATCTTCTTGCACGTGAAGCAGTCAGAGATTGGGTAAAACAGGAGGTTAGTCCGATCATTGAAGATTTCGCTAACAGAGCAGCTTGCCCGACACACTTATTTAAGGGCCTGGCTGAAGTAGGTGCTTTTGGCCCAAGCATTCCTGCCAAATATGGGGGAGGTGGGATGGATGAAATCGCATACGGTATCATCATGCAGGAGCTGGAACGAGGTGACTCTGGTATCCGATCAATGGCATCAGTTCAGGGTTCTCTGGTCATGTACCCCATTTATAAATACGGTAGTGAGGAGCAAAAAAATAAATATCTCCCCAAATTAGCTAATGGTGATTTTATAGGTTGTTTCGGTCTGACTGAACCAGACCATGGTTCAAACCCGTCAGGTATGACTACAAATATTCGGGAAGATGGGGACTCTTATATCTTAAATGGTGCCAAAATGTGGATCACCAACTCTCCGGTCGCCGATATAGCAGTTGTTTGGGCAAAAGATCAGGAAGGAAAAATCAGAGGAATGATCGTAGAAAAAGGCATGAAAGGCTTTTCTGCACCTGAAATCCATGGTAAATGGTCATTGAGAGCTTCAGTCACAGGTGAATTGGTATTTGAAGATGTGAGGATACCCAAAGCAAACATATTACCAAATGTGTCTGGAATAAAAGGTCCGCTGGGATGTCTTTCCAAAGCTCGTTATGGTATTGCCTGGGGGGCCATTGGTGCAGCTCTGGATTGCTATGATTCAGCATTGAGATACAGCAAAGAACGTGAGCAATTTGGAAAAAAACTGGGGCAATTTCAATTGACTCAAAAAAAACTGGCTGAAATGATCACAGAAATTACAAAAGCACAGCTTTTAGCCTGGAGACTCGGAACGCTGGCTAACTTAGGAAAAGCAACTCCCGCTCAAATATCTATGGCTAAAAGGAACAATGTAAATATGGCTATGGAAGTAGCCAGAGAAGCACGTCAAATCCATGGTGGAATGGGAATCACAGGTGAATACCCAATTATGAGACATATGATGAATTTGGAATCAGTGATCACCTATGAAGGCACCCATGATATACATCTTTTGATAACAGGAATGGACGTAACCGGTTTCAATGCATTTTCATAAAAAGAAACAACACCTGCTGAATTACATTTTATAGCATTAAAAAAGCAAAAGGGGAAAATACAATTGTATTTTCCCCTTTACTTTACTTTTATAATTACAATTATTCTTCCTCGTTCCCGGTAACTTCTTCAATCACATCAGGCACTATGGCTGCAGTGGTAACTGCTGCTACTGCAACAACTTCAGGAGAACTATCACTTCCTCCGGACTTTCTTCTGCTTCTTCTAGTTCCAGCCTTTGATGAAGATGTTTTAGCTTTCAAAATGTCATTAAAATCTACCAGCTCAATCATAGCGATTTCAGCACCGTCACCTTTTCGGAATCCGGTTTTAATAATTCTGCAATAGCCACCTGGCCGATCAGCAATTTTAAGTGAAACCACGTCAAACAGCTCATTGATGACTTCCTTGCTCTGCAAATCTGCAAAAACCATTCTTCTCGAATGAGTTGTGTTATCTTTTGACCTTGTGAGAATTGGCTCAACATATACTCTTAATGCTTTGGCTTTTGCCAAAGTGGTATTTATTCTCTTATGAAGAATCAATGAATTTGCCATATTGAGCAATAATGCATCTCTATGCCCTTTTTTCCTACCTAAATGGTTAAACTTTTTACCGTGTCTCATACACAATTATTTGGGTACCACTATTGCTTGAGTTACTATCCGGCCTTGCACTCTGTGAAGCAACGTTTAATACATTATTTAATAAAAATCCTTTATAAGGGCCGAAACGATTATTCTTCATCAAGTTTATACTTCGAAAGATCCATACCAAAGGTAAGCCCTTTCTGCTGAAGTAACTCTTCAATTTCTACCAATGACTTCTTACCGAAGTTTCTGAATTTAAGTAATTCATGCATGTCAAACCTCACCATTTCACCAAGTGAATTAATTTTGGCAGCTTTAAGACAATTATATGCCCTTACAGAGAGATCCAAATCTTCCAGAGATGTCTTCAGAAGTTTACGCATATGTAAAATATGTTCATCTACCACATCATCCTGTCTGGATGATGAATCATTAAATGTAATATTTTCATCAGTGATAAGCATCAAATGCTGAATCATGATTCTGGAGGCTTCTTTCAAAGCGTCTTCAGGGTGTATTGTTCCGTCAGTTTTCAGTTCGACGGTCAGTTTTTCATAATCTGTCCTTTGACCTACACGGGTGCTTTCGACCTTGTAAGCTACTTTCTTTACAGGCGTATAGATAGCATCTACAGGGATTACTCCTATAGCTGCATCTTTTGGAAGATTTTCATCTGCTGGTACGTACCCCCGTCCTTTAGTAATAGTAAATTCTATTTCCAAAGTAACACTTGGCTCCATAGTACAGATGTACAATTCAGGATTCATTACTTTAAAAGTATTGGAAGTAGCTTCAATATCCCCGGCCAAAAACTTATCCTTACCTGAGATGGTCACATACAGCTTTTCTTCATCAGAACCTTCTGAAACAACCATAGGCTTTAACCTTATTTGCTTCAGATTAAGAATAATATCTACTACATCTTCTACAACACCTTTGATTGTTGAAAATTCATGATCAACTCCGGCAATCCTGATGGCAGAGATTGCATATCCTTCCAATGAGGAAAGAAGTATTCTTCTCAAAGAATTTCCAATAGTCTGGCCAAAGCCAGGCTCCAATGGTTTAAATTCAAAAATGCCGTCAAAATCATCTGCTTTCTGAAGTAAGATTTTGTCCGGTTTTTGAAAATTTAGAATACTCATTTATGATAATTTTTCTTATTATATAAAAAGGAATAGGCCACCCAAAAGGCAGCCGTTAATTTTATTTAGAGTAAAGCTCGACGATAAGCTGTTCATTGATATTTTCCGGAATCTTTTCACGTTCCGGATGTGCTAAATATCTACCTTCCATTTTGTCTCCGTTCCACTCTATCCAACCATATGATCTGGTGCCATCTCTCTTAGCTCCTACATTTGATTTGATCACATCAATATTTTTAGATTTACCTCTTACAGCAACAATGGTCCCTGGCTTAAGAAGCATTGACGGTATATTACACAAAATACCATCTACCATTATATGTCGGTGAGTCACCAACTGCCTGGCAGCCCTTCTGGTCTTGGCTATTCCCATGCGGTAAACCACATTGTCCAGTCTGGACTCAAGAAGCTGCAACAAAATTACACCAGTCACACCTGATTTAGCGGAAGCTTTCTCAAACAGGTTTCTAAACTGTCTTTCAAGAACGCCGTAGGTGTACTTGGCTTTTTGCTTTTCAATTAATTCCAGAGCATAATCTGTACGTTGCTTACGTCTTTTGGTTTGACCATGTTGTCCGGGAGGATATTTACGTTTTTCATACGCTTTATCATACCCGAAAATTGGCTCACCAAATGCTCTTGCCTTTTTTGTAGTTGGCCCTGTATATCTTGCCATTATTAATGGATTTTAAATAATTCTTATTAAACTCTTCTTTTCTTAGGAGGTCTGCAACCATTGTGCGGAACAGGAGTCATATCCTTAATTCTGGTTACTTTTATGCCGGATGCATCTATAGCCCTGATGGCTGATTCCCTTCCTGCGCCAGGACCTTTTACATATACTTCCACATTTCTAAGACCAGCTTCATAGGCCGTTGTTGTGCAACTATTTGCAGCCATCTGAGCTGCATATGGTGTATTCTTCTTACTTCCTCTGAAACCTGATTTACCAGCTGACCCCCAGGAAATTACCTGTCCGGCTCTGTTACAAAGCGAAATGATTATATTATTGAAAGAAGCATGAATAAATGCCAATCCTTCCGATTCAACTTTTACTACCCGCTTTTTACTAACTTTTTTACCTTTAGCCATAATATTTATGTATTACCTATTATTTGGTTGCTTTCTTTTTGTTTGCTACAGTCTTCTTTTTACCTTTTCTGGTACGTGCGTTTGTCTTTGTACTCTGCCCTCTAACAGGAAGACCCTTTCTATGACGAATACCTCTGTAACAGGCAATGTCCATAAGACGCTTTATACTTAACTGGACTTCGCTTCTTAGCTCTCCCTCCACTCTGTATTCGTCCTGAATATATTTTGAGATAAATTTGATATTATCATCCGTCCAATCCTGAACTTTTGTATCTTCTGAAACAACCGCAGAAGCCAAAATATTTTTGGCTAAAGTAGGTCCAATCCCATAAATATAAGTCAAAGCTATGACTCCTCTTTTGTTTCTCGGTAAATCTACACCAGCAATACGTGCCATAATTCCTGTTTATTATCCTTGTCTTTGTTTAAACTTAGGATTCTTTTTATTTATAATATAAAGTTTCCCTTTCCTTCTTACAATCTTACAATCTACTGATCGCTTCTTTATTGATGCCTGTACTTTCATTGTATTAAGCCTTTTATCTTATTATTTATATCTGTAATTGATTCGCCCCCTCGATAAGTCATATGGGGACATTTCAACAGCTACTTTATCTCCAGGTAATATTCTTATATAGTGCATCCTCATTTTGCCGGATATGGTAGCTGTTATCAGGTGTCCACTTTCTAATCTCACCCTAAACATAGCGTTTGAAAGCGCTTCTTCTATAATTCCATCTAATTTTATCAGGTCTTGTTTAGCCATTTTTTATTTTGGAGCGCAAATATCTAAAAATTAATTGAAATATCTACGATTTCTTTGTTTTTTTTGATAGAATCATCTACAAAACTATGATCTGATAAAATATCAGCCACATCTTTCTTGATGGCTACACTATGTTCGAAATGAGCTGAAGGTTTTCCATCTTTTGTCAATATAGTCCAGCCATCACTAAGCTGCTTCACTGCTTTCCCACCCATATTTACCATAGGTTCTATCGCTAGTACCATACCTTCTTTCAATAAAGGTCCCTTGCCTTTCATTCCAAAATTAGGTACTTCAGGGTCTTCATGCAAATTTTTTCCAACGCCATGTCCTACTAATTCCCTAACTATACTGTATCCATGAATCTTTTCGCAATAATTTTGAATTGCATAACTTATGTCACCTATTCTGTTTCCTATGACTGCGGCAGCAATTCCTTTATATAAAGATTCTCTTGTAGTTTTCATGAGTTTTAACACATCCTGATGAACACTTTGGAATGCAAACGTAAATGCCGCGTCTCCATAAAACTCATTCAACACGACACCGCAATCAATAGAGACAATGTCGGTTTCAGTAAATACTCTATCTGAAGGTATGCCATGAACAACTGCATCATTTACCGACATACACAAACTGGCTGGAAATCCTCTGTAGCCTTTAAAGCCAGGAATTCCTCCATTATCGCGAATAAATGTCTCCGCCTCCTTATCAATTAATTTTCCTGTTTTTCCTACTTTTAGGATCTCAGCTATATGTGCCAGCGTTTTACTTACCAGTAAATTGCTGTGCCTCATTAATTCTATTTCATCGTTCGTTTTATAATAAATCATTAGATTTACATTCCCGCGCCGATCGTAATACCCTGACTATTCCTACCCTGGATACGTCCGGATTTTACTAGCCCGTCGTATTTTCTCATTAGCAAATAACTTTCTACCTGTTGTAAAGTGTCCAAGACAACCCCTACCAGGATCAATAGTGATGTTCCACCAAAGAAATACGAAAAAGCTACATTTACACCTGCAACAGAAACTATAGCAGGCAGGATAGCAATTATTCCAATAAATATTGCACCTGGTAGCGTTATTCTGGTTGTTAATGTATCAATATAATCCTGTGTATCCTGTCCTGGTTTTATTCCGGGTATAAACGAATTCATTCGTTTAAGGTACTCAGCATATTGTTGCGGATTCACTATTAAGGCAGTATAAACGTAAGTAAATATTACTATCAATATAAAAAACACCGTATTATAAGGTAGAGATTTTGGATTATTTAATGACAACAAAAGATTGGATTGAACTCCGGCACTATTTGATGCCCATTGAGCAGCAGTAAGAGGTAAAAACATGATAGCCTGAGCAAATATGATAGGCATCACACCTGCGGCACTAAGCTTCAGGTTAATAAAATCATGGGCTCCACTGGTTGAAGCACCTGCTGCTCTTCCAACCATTCTTTTTGCAGCTTGAATCGGTATTTTTCTAACTCCCTGCACAACTAATATAGTAGCTATGATGACAAAGAAAAATGCTATAAGTTCCAGTATAAGTGGAATCCATCTGTTATTGGCTGCCTGACCGAGTACTTCTGCGACAAATGACTGTGGCAATCTTGCGATAATACCTACCATAATCAGAAGTGAAATTCCATTTCCGATGCCTCTGTCTGTTATTTTTTCTCCAAGCCACATACAAAATATAGTACCTGTAGCCAGAATAATCATATTACTAAACCAAAATACGCCAGGGTTGATGGTGGTATCGACAGCTCCTGCAGTTGTCTTAAGCATAAGCAAATATCCACTACCCTGTACCAAAGTAATCAGAAGTGTTAAAAATCTCGTGATCTGATTTATTCTTTTTCTTCCTGATTCGCCTTCCTTTTGCTGCAATCGCTGGAAATAAGGGACTGCAAACCCAAGTAGCTGTACTATAATGGATGCCGTAATATATGGCATAATACCCAATGCAAAAATAGAACCCTGATTGAAAGCACCACCTGTAAATGTGTTAATCAACTGAAGTAGATCGTTTGCTTTTCTACCTGAAGCTGCTGCATCAAGTGCTATCGCATTTACGCCCGGAAGTACTATGTAGGATCCTAAACGAAAAACGGCCAGAATAATAAGTGTAAAGGTAATTTTATCCTTCAACTCCTTAATACTCCAAATATTCTTTAATGTTTCTAAAAACTTATTCATGTTATTCCCTATTAAGCATTAATAGTTCCTCCTGCAGCTTCAATTTTACTTTTTGCCGTAGCTGAAAAAGCATCAACTGTTACATTCAGTTTTGCAGAAATATCACCATTACCTAAAACTTTAACTTTATCGCCGCGGTTTATTATTCCTTCATTATATAATGCAACTTTATTGATCTCAGTCAGACCATAGTTTTCACAAATCTCCTGGAGTCGTGAAACATTTAAAGCTACATAAGTTACATTATTAATATTCTTAAATCCTCTTTTTGGAAGTCTCATTTGAATTGGCATCTGCCCGCCTTCAAAACCCCTTTTGCTTTTAAAACCAGATCGGGATTTTGATCCCTTATGTCCTTTAGATGCTGTTCCACCCGAGCCAGAACCCTCTCCACGCCCTAGTCTTCCTTTTTCCTTTTTTACAGAACCCGCAGCAGGAGTCAAATTATGCAATTTCATTTGTATAAATTTACTTTATTACTAAACTGATTTTATAATCAGCATTCCTCAACTTTTACCAGATGCTGAACCTTAGCTACCATACCCAAAATCTGAGGATTGGCTTCTTTTACAACTGAATGATTAAGTTTCTTAATACCTAATGCTCCAATAGTCGCTTTTTGTCGTTTGCTTCTGTCAATTATACTCTTTATTTGAGTTATTTTTATATTTCCCATTCTAAGTTCAGATTATAAATTATCCTTCGAAAACTTTATTTAAATTCACACCTCTATTTCTTGCGACTTCTTTGGCATCACGCATTTTGGATAATGCATCAACTGTGGCCTTTACCACATTATGAGGATTTGAAGAACCCTGAGATTTTGCAAGTACATTATGTACTCCAGCCATTTCAAGGACTGCCCTCATTGCTCCACCTGCAATAACACCTGTACCATCGGCTGCTGGCTTTATCAATACCTTTCCTGCACCATATTTTCCTTTCTGCTCATGTGGTACTGTACCTTTATTTAAAGAAACTTTTATCATGTTTTTCTTAGCATCCTGTACTGCTTTTTGTATGGACTCAGATACATCCAATGCCTTACCCAAACCGTGACCCACATTTCCGTTTCCGTCTCCTACTACTACTAATGCTGAAAAACTGAATGTACGGCCCCCTTTGGTTACTTTAGCAACCCTCGAAAGATTTACAAGTTTCTCTTTGAACTCCGAATCGCCTTGATTAACTTTTACTGGTGTTGACATATATATATTTTTTAAAAAATTAAACCACCTTCTCTGGCTCCATCAGCCAAAGATTTCACTCTCCCATGATACAGGTATCCTCCTCTGTCAAATACTACAGTGTTCACCCCGACACTTTTTGCTTTTACAGCCAGAATTTTTCCCACTTCTGCAGCAACGAGTATTTTAGGTCCATCAACTTTAAGTCCTCTTGAAGAAGCACTCGCGAGTGTTACGCCATTCACATCATCAATAAGCTGACAATAAATCTCTTTATTGCTTCTAAATACTGAAAGTCTGGGTTTTTGGCTAACGCCACTGACTTTTTTACGTATTCTGTATTTGACTCTTGTTCTATTATATAATTTACTATCCATTTTGTATGGCTTTGTATTTTAAAATTACTTTTTACCCGATGTTTTTCCGGCTTTTCTTCTTATCACTTCTCCGGCGAATTTGATACCTTTTCCTTTGTAAGGTTCTGGTTTTCTATATGATCTTATTTTGGCACAAACCTGACCCAATAATTGCTTGTCTGAAGATTCCATTAAGATAGACGGGCTTTCTCCCTTTTCCATTTTAGTGGTAAGACTCACCTCCGAAGGAATTAAAAAATATATTGGGTGAGAGTATCCTATAAGTAATTCAAGCAGGTTTCCAGTATTACTTACCCTGTATCCAACTCCTACCAGCTCCATCTTTTTACTAAAACCACTGGAAACACCTGTAACCATATTGTTTATCAGAGATCTGGATAATCCATGAGCTTCACGATGTCTCTTTTGGTCAGTTGGTCTTTCTACAGTTAAAGTGCCATCTTACAATTTTATACTGAGATCTGGATTTATTTGTTCAGAAAGAGTGCCTCTGGTACCTTTTACAGTCACAAGATTCCCTTTGCTTACATTTATTGTTACTCCGGAAGGAATACTGATTGCCGCTTTTCCGATTCTTGACATGATTATTGCCTATTTTAACAATTAATAAATATAACAGATCAATTCTCCACCAATATTATCCCTTCTGGCCTGTTTATCAGTCATTAAGCCTTTTGATGTGGATACGATCGCAATACCTAAACCATTGATTATTTTTGGAATATCATTCGAGCCGGAATATTGACGTAGTCCGGATGTAGATATTCGTCCTAACTCTCTGATAACAGGTTTTTTACTTACCTGGTCATATTTTAAAGCTATACTAATAACTCCCTGCTTTCCGGCAGCATCATCAAACTTATATTTTAATATATATCCATTCTCATACAGAATTTCTGTAATGGATTTTTTCATGTTCGATGATGGGATTTCAACAACTTTGTGACCTGCCATCTGAGCATTTCTGATTCTGGTCAAATAATCTGCTATTGGATCTGTTACTATCATTTTTATACTGAATATTCTGTTAATTAATGTTACCAGCTGGCTTTTGTAATACCGGGTATTAGCCCTTCATTAGCCATTTTTCTGAAAGTCACACGATTAATACCAAATCTTCTCATATAACCTTTAGGTCTTCCGGTAAGTTTACATCTATTATGCAGTCTGACTTTTGAAGAGTTTCTTGGTAATTTATCAAGTGCCTCATAATCTCCGGCTTCTTTTAATTGCTTTCTGAGGTCGGCGTATTTTGCAACCAATCTCTCCCGTTTTCTTTCTCTTGCTATTACTGATTTTTTAGCCATGGAAAATTAATTCTTTTGATTTTTAAATGGTAATCCCAACTCTTTCAGTAAGGCATATGACTCAGCATCTGTTTTTGCTGTCGTTACAAAAGTGATATCCATTCCAGTGATTTTACTTACCTTATCAATATCAATTTCCGGAAAAATGATTTGCTCTTTTACACCTAAAGAGTAATTCCCTCTGCCATCAAAACTTTTATCATTTATCCCCTTGAAGTCTCTTACTCTTGGAAGAGCGACAGTAACCAACCTGTCAAGAAATTCATACATTTTTCTGTCCCTAAGCGTTATTCTTGCTCCGATGGGCATAAACTCTCTTAACTTAAAGTTAGAGATCGATTTTGAAGCAATCGTGGGTACTGCTTTCTGGCCAGTGATAGTAGTCATTTCATTGACTGCATTATCGACTAGTTTCTTATCTTGGGTAGCAGATCCGACACCTTGATTGATGCAAATTTTCTCCAATCTTGGTACCTCCATGATTGTCCTATATCCAAACTGTTCATTTAGTTTAGGGACGATCTCCTCACGATATTTTGTCTTAAGTCTGGGTATATAACTCATTACTTGATTATTTCACCTGATTTTTTAGAATATCTTACTAATTTACCATCCACTTCTTTTCTACCTGTTCTGGTCGGCTTACCTGATTTAGGATCTACCACCATCAAATTTGAAATATGTATTGGAGCTTCCATTTCATTGATTCCACCAGGATTATCCTGTGTAGATTTAATATGCTTTTTCACCATATTCAATCCATCAATAATGGCTCTGTTTTCCTTTGGGAAAACTACTTTTACTTCACCACTTTGTCCTTTATTTGAACCTGCGATAACTACTACCTTATCGCCTTTTTTTATTCCTAACTTTGGAGCAAATCTTTTTGAAGAAGACATGATATTAAATTTATTAAAGCACCTCAGGTGCCAATGATACAATACGCATATAATCGCGATCTCTCAGCTCTCTTGCTACAGGCCCGAATATACGACTACCTCTGGGTTCATCAGCTGCATTCAACAATACAACAGCATTGTCATCAAATCTGATATAAGAACCATCCTTTCTCCTGATCTCTTTGCTCGTTCTTACGATTACAGCTTTGGTTACAGTACCTTTTTTTGATTCCGGTCGGCGTAGCAGATTTTACCGCAACTACGATTTTGTCTCCGACAGAAGCATACCTTCTTCTCGTTCCCCCCAGTACTCTTATACAAAGTACCTCTTTTGCTCCGCTGTTATCGGCAACTTTTAATCTTGACTCTTGTTGGATCATGACTAATTAATTTTTTAATTATTTCGCTTTTTCGATTATTTCAACAAGTCTCCAGCTCTTATTTTTACTCAAGGGTCTGGTCTCAGTTATCTTAACAGTATCTCCTTCATTGCATTCATTTTTTTCATCGTGCACGAAGAACTTTTTTGATTTTTTTACAAACTTACCGTAAATAGGGTGCTTCAGCCTTCTTTCTATTGAAACTGTGACCGTTTTATCCATCTTAGCACTGGATACCACACCTATTCTTATTTTATTTAATAAATTCTCAGTCATTGGACTTAAATTTTATATGTTTACTTTCTTCTTAATCTAATATTTGATCTTTTTGCCAATTGTTCATCGGTCATCGATTTCACCTCTCTCGCTCTTAACTCAGTCTTCAATCTGGCAATGTCTCTTTTCAAAATACCAATCTCCAATGGATTTTCAAGACCTTTAGCTCCATGATCAAACTTCATTCGGTTAAGATCAGTTTTTGACTGACTCAACTCAGCTTCAATAGTTTCAACAGACATGGTCTGTAATTCTAAAAATTTTTTTGTTGCCATAATCAGCTTACACTTTAATATTATTCGCTATAATCTGCTCTAATAACTGTTTTTGTTAAAACGGGTAACTTCTGCGCCGCCAGTCTTAATGCCTCCACTGCGATTTCACTTGGCACACCATCCAATTCAAACATGATTTTTCCTGGCTTTACTACCGCTACCCAATGGTCAAGCGCCCCTTTTCCTTTACCCATACGAACTTCCTGAGGCTTTTTAGTTACTGGTTTGTCCGGAAATATTCTGATCCAAACCTTTCCCTCTCTCTTCATATACCTTGTCAAAGCTATCCTGGCAGATTCTAACTGTCTGTTGGTAATCCGACCAATTTCCATCGACTTTAGGGCAAATGAACCAAATGAAATAGTACTGCCTTTAACAGCAATTCCCTTGGGGTTCATTTTATGTTGCTTTCTATATCTCGTTCTTTTTGGCTGTAACATAACTAGCTATCATTTAAATTTCTACCTTTTTCCAAAAGTGGCGCAAAGGTAATATAAATTTATCAATTATTATTATCTTTTTCTATTTCCTCCCGCTCCACGGTTATCTCCTCCACCTCTTCTGTCACCCCCCCTGTCATTTCCTCTTCGATCTCCTCTGTCATTCCCTCTTCTGTCTCCCCTATCATTTCCTCTTCTGTCTCCTCTGTCTCTGTTGTCGCTACTTCCTGAATCAGAGTTTGATTTTCCAACTCCGGCATTTGGAGATAAATCTCTCTTCTCCAGAACTTCACCTTTACATATCCAGGTTTTGATACCTATTTTACCATAGACAGTCAAAGCTTCCTTTAAAGAATAATCAATATCAGCCCTGAATGTATGAAGAGGGGTTCTTCCATCCTTAAATTCTTCACTTCTCGCCATCTCTGCTCCGTTCAATCTTCCACTCACGCGAACTTTTATACCTTCAGCACCTGCTCTCATAGCCGACTGAATAGACATTTTTATAGCTCTTTTATAGTTGATTCTCGACTCAATTTGCTTCGCAATAGTCTCTCCAACTATAGCCGAATCCATTTCAGGTCGTCTGATTTCAATAATATTAATCTGAACCTCTTTACCGGTCAATTTTTTCAATTCTTCTTTAATTCGGTCAACTTCCTGGCCGCCTTTTCCAATGATGATTCCAGGTCTGGAAGTATGCATTGTCACGGTAACTCTCTTCAAGGTTCTTTCGATAACAATTTTTGAAATCCCCCCTTTTTGAATACGTGCATTCAGATATACTCTTATTTGCTCGTCTTCTACTACCCTCTGAGCAAACTCTTTTCCACCAAACCAACTTGAATCCCATCCTCTGATGATTCCCAGTCTGTTACCAATTGGATTTGTCTTTTGACCCATGAATTGATATTTTATTTATTTTTAATCTTGGATTTCTAATTTATTCTCTACCACCAATGTCACGTGGTTCATTCTCTTTCTTATTCTGTTTGCGCGTCCATGCGGTGCCGGTCTGAATCTTTTTAAAACAGAACCCCCATCTACAAAGGCAGTTTTTACAAACAATCTGTAATCTTCAGGGCTTGCCACTTCTGACTTACTAGCCCAGTTTGAAATGGCAGACAGCAGCAGTTTCTCTAACCAGCCAGCCGCTTCCTTATTTGTGTACCTCAATATGTTAAGGGCATCGTCAACTGATTTACCTCTAATATTGTCAACCACCAACCGCATCTTTCGGGCTGACATTGGACAATTTCTTAGTTTTGCAAGTGCCTCCATTATTTATGATTTTACGCTATTGCTTATTACTTTAATACTATTTCTTATTACCACTGTGGCCTCTGAACGTTCTTGTAAGTGAAAATTCACCTAATTTATGTCCAACCATGTTTTCTGTTATAAAAACAGGAATGAATGTTTTTCCGTTATGAACCGCAATGGTTTGACCTATCATATCAGGTATAATCATTGAAGCTCTGGACCAAGTCTTAATAACAGATTTTTTATTACTATCTCCTGCCTTTACTATTTTTTCGTAAAGTTTGTGATGTACATAAGGTCCTTTTTTTATTGATCTAGCCATGTGCTGATAATGATTACTTACGTTTTGAAATAATTAACCTACTTGAAGCTTTATTCACACTTCTTGTTTTTTGTCCTTTGGCCATGATTCCAGTTCTTGATCTTGGATGACCTCCTGAAGCTCTACCTTCACCTCCTCCCATCGGGTGATCTACTGGGTTCATCGCAACCCCTAACTCTTGATCTCTTTCCTAACCACCTTGTTTTACCGGCTTTTCCCAATACTTCGAGACCATGATCAGGATTAGATGCACGGCCGATGACAGCCTTGCATGTCAATAATACCCTTCTTACTTCCCCGGAAGGCAGTTTTACTATAGCATACTTCCCTTCACGACCCATCATGGTTGCATATGTTCCGGCACTCCTTGCCAAAGCGGCACCTTTTCCCGGTGTCATTTCAATGGCATGAATATCTGCCCCCAATGGTATGGAAGTAAAGTAAAGTGCATTTCCTGTATCAGGTGTAGCATCTTTACCGGAAAGTATTTTATCTCCTACTTTTATTTTGTCAGGAGCAATAATATATCTCTTCTCGCCATCAGCATAAGCCAAAAGTGCAATGAATGATGTCCTGTTCGGGTCATATTCAATGGTTGATACCTTAGCTGGAATGCCTTCCTTGTCTCTCTTAAAGTCAATGATCCTATATTTCTTCTTACTTCCTCCACCAATCTGACGCATAGTCATCTTCCCGTCATGATTTCTACCACCTGACTTATGCAAGCCTGAGGTAAGGCTTTTCTCGGGCTTTGAAGCCGTCAACTCAGCAAAATCAACTGACACTTTTTGTCTCAGTCCCGGAGTAATCGGATTAAATTTTCTAATTCCCATTTCGATTATCTTTTATCGTTTAACCTATTATCCTTCTGTGCTTCCATAAATATCAAGACTCTCTCCTTCTGCCAGCTTAACGTAAGCTTTTTTGTACGCACTCACACTACCTTTTACTACACCTGATCTGGTGTTTCTAGCTTTTGCTCTTGCAGGAACAATTACCGTATTAACTGCGATCACATTTGTTGTAAACATAGCTTCTACCGCCTTTTTAATTTCCAGCTTATTCGCTTTCTTATCTACTACGAATGTATATTGATTGCCTTTAGCAGTCAGATTTTCTGATTTCTCAGAAATTATAGGTTTTATTAAAATATTTTTAGTCATTTCCTTTTAATATTTTATAGTTGTTCGTTAGCTATCTTCAGCTTTCCAACAGAATTTTCAGAAATTACCAATACATCAGCATTAATTATTTCGTAGGTATTTGCATCACTTACAAATCTCACTTCTGATTTAGGCAGGTTTCTACTTGACAAATACACATTGTTATTTCGTTCTGAAGTCAGGAACAATGACTTACCTTTTAAATCAAGATTAGTCAAAATATTCTTGAATTCTTTTGTATTGGGAACTGAAATGTTAAAGTCTTCAACTACCAGAAGAGAGCCACTTGCAGCCTTATCTGCATATGCAGAATATCTGGCCAGCTCCTTTACTTTTTTATTCAATTTGAAGGAATAGTTTCTCGGTTTGGGTCCAAAAACCCTACCTCCTCCTCTGAAAATAGGACTCTTCATTGAACCTGCTCTTGCAGTACCTGTACCTTTCTGTCGCTTCAATTTTTTTGTTGTTCTGGCAATTTCCCATCTTTCCTTTGCCTTATGGGTACCTTGACGCTGAGCTGCAAGATATTGCTTAACTGAAAGATACACAGCATGCGGATTTGGTTCAATCCCAAAAATATCTTCAGGAAGTTCAATACTTCTTCCTGTAGTTTTACCTTGAATATTTAATACATCGAGTTTCATCCTGCTTACTTTTCAATGATTACAAAAGAACCTTTATGTCCGGGAACAGAACCCTGAATAAGTATCAGATTCATTTCCGGTAAAAGTTTTACTATTTTCAAATTTTTGGTCTTCACTCTCTCATTTCCCATCCTTCCTGCCATACGAACACCTTTGAAAACTCTGGATGGCCAGGCAGATGCACCTACGGATCCCGGAGCACGAAGTCTGTTATGCTGACCGTGTGTGGCTTGACCTACACCGCTAAAGTTGTGCCTTTTGACCACACCCATAAAACCTTTTCCCTTGGAAGTTCCTATAGCACTCACTTTATCACCTTCACTGAACATTTCAGTAATGTTTATTTGTTCACCTAGCTTCTTATCTAATGAATGACTCCTGAATTCAACCGCTTTTTGTTTTGGTGTAGTATTTGCCCTTTCAAAATGCCCCAGAAGGGCTTTCGATGTATTTTTAGGTTTTGCATCACCATAACCCAATTGCAGGGCATCATATCCGTCGGTCTCATTGGTCTTAACCTGAGTGACTATATTTGGCTGAGCTTCTATGACAGTGCAAGCTATATTCTTGCCAGCTGCATCAAAAATGCTGGTCATGCCAATCTTCTTTCCTATTAATCCGTTCATGATTAAATTTTTAAAAAAGATACAGGAACTTACCTGATATCTATATCTTCAGAATCTAAAAATTAAATAAAATCCAGCGACTATGTAAGCTTCACCTGGATATCTACACCGCTTGGTAATTCCAACTTTGACAATGCGTCAACAGTCTTCTGAGTCGGCGTAAAAATCTCGATGATGCGTTTGTGGGTCCTTAGCTGGAACTGCTCACGAGATTTTTTATTTACATGCGGGGACCGCAATACTGTAAATATTTCTTTCTCAGTTGGCAGCGGAATCGGACCGGAAATAACAGCACCGCTGTTCTTAACCGTTTTTACAATCTTTTCAGTACTTTTATCTACCAAATTGTGATCATAAGAACGGAGTTTTATCCTGATTTTTTGATTCATAACCTTTTGTTAATATTCTATCTGCTTTTTTTAACAGGGCGCAAAGATATAACTCTTTTAAAACCTATCAAACAATTATTAAAAAAAATAAAAAATAATTTAAAAACAAGTGGCAACAAATCAATTGTTGCCACCTTTATTCTTCATTAAACTTTAGCTCCTTTTGCTTTATCTATTACCGCATCGGCTATACCTCTCGGTGCCGGTGAATAATGACTGAACTCCATACTACTACTGGCTCTTCCGGAAGTAATTGTCCTCAATTGTGTTACATAACCGAACATTTCAGCCAGAGGCACTTCAGCTGAAATCGCAATGGCACCACCAGATCTTGATTCCTGGCCTTTAGGCAGGCCTCTTCTTCTGTTCAGATCACCAATGACTGATCCTACATATTCATCCGGAGATACTACTTCCAGTTTCATGATAGGCTCAAGAAGTACAGGATGACATTTTTTGGATGCTTCCCTGAATCCTTCTTTGGCACACAATTCAAAGGCCAAAGGCTTTGAATCCACGGCATGTGTCTGACCGTCAAACAATCGTACTCGCATGCTATCAATGTGGTAGCCAGCAAGAATACCATTGTCCATCATAGATGTAAATCCTTTTACAATAGATGTAAAATATTCTTTGGGAACCGATCCTCCAAAAATGTCGTTGACAAACTGAAGTTTCGTTTTACCTGATTTAAACTCTTCAGATTCCAGAAATTTCTCATCAGCAGGACCCAGTTCAAATGACATCTGTGCAAATAATCCTGATCCACCTGATTGTTTTTTGAGTCGTTCAGTATGTTCAACACTGGTCGTCAACGCTTCTTTATAATTTACCTGAGGTGCACCCTCATTAACTTCAACCTTAAATTCTCTCCTTAGTCGATCCACGATAATCTCCAGGTGAAGTTCTCCCATTCCACTTATTACAGTTTGATTGGTTTCATCATCATATTTTACTCTGAATGTTGGATCTTCTTCTGACAACTTATTTAAAGCCATCCCCAATTTATCAAGATCTTTTTGTGTTTTTGGCTCTATTGCGAGTCCAATTACCGGTTCAGGGAATACCATACTTTCCAGCACAATAGGATGCGCTTCATCTGATAAAGTATCTCCTGTTCGGATATCTTTAAATCCAACTCCTGCAGCAATATCACCGGCTTCAACTCTGTCAATAGCATTTTGCTTATTGGCATGCATCTGATACAAACGCGAAATTCGCTCTTTATTTCCTGACCTGGTGTTCAAGACATAAGAACCTGCGTCCAAAGCACCTGAATACACTCTCATAAATGCCAATCTACCTACATATGGATCAGTGGCTATTTTAAAAGCAAGTGCTGAAAATGGTTCTGTTGTGTTTGGTTTTCTTTGTTCTTCCTTGTCTGTTTTTGGATTCACTCCAATAATAGCTTCTACATCGAGGGGACATGGCAAGAATGCACAAACTGCATCCAGGACAGCCTGAACACCTTTATTCTTAAATGCTGAACCACACATGACCGGTGTAAAAGCCAAATCCATCACTGCCGCTCTAACTGCAGCATTGATCTCGGGTACAGTTATTGAATCAGGATCTTCAAAGAATTTTTCCATCAGCTCAACATCATACTCTGCTACTGCTTCAATAAGTTTGGCTCTGTACTCAACAACTGTGTCTTTTATGTCTTCCGGTATGTCAATAACTCTATATGTCATGCCCTGATCCTCCTCATTCCATACCATCGCTATGTTGGTGATCAGATCTACCGCACCTTTAAATTTCTCTTCTGCTCCTATCGGCACCTGCAAAGGAATGGCATTAGCTCCTAATTTCTCTTTAATGTCGTTAACTACATTAAAAAAATCGGCACCTGATCTATCCATTTTGTTAACAAATGCAATGCTGGGTACCCTGTATCTCTCTGCTAGTCTCCAGTTAGTTTCTGACTGAGGCTCTACTCCATCCACCGCACTGAATAAAAACACCAGTCCATCCAATACTCTCAAAGACCTGTTCACTTCAACTGTAAAATCTACGTGCCCCGGTGTATCTATAATATTGAAATGGTATTGCTTTGTGTCATCTATGCTTTTTCCCTGTGTGGTAGGGTAGTTCCAGTTGCAGGTAGTTGCGGCAGAAGTGATCGTAATACCTCTTTCCTGCTCCTGTTCCATCCAGTCCATGGTAGCTGCACCATCATGTACTTCTCCAATTTTATGACTTATACCGGTATAGTAAAGTATTCTTTCGGTTGTGGTGGTTTTGCCTGCATCAATATGCGCAGCAATACCTATATTTCTTGTATATCTAAGATCTTTTGCCATGATAATATGGTTATAAAGATTTAATTTTCTTTAATTATTAAATGATAATGTAACAAGGCAATTAAGCTTTAAAATGGGCAAAAGCTCTGTTTGCTTCAGCCATTCTGTGTGTATCTTCTCTTCTTTTTACTGCAGCGCCCTCACCTTTGCTGGCTGCGATGATTTCAGCTGATAATTTTTCAGCCATACCTTTTCCGCTTCGTGCTCGGGAAAATCGTATCAACCATTTCATACCTATTGAGAGACGTCTTGCAGGTCTGATTTCTGTAGGAATCTGAAAAGTTGCTCCTCCAATTCTTTTGCTTCTTACTTCTACAGCAGGCATAACATTTTCGAGGGCTTTTTTCCAGGCTTCATGCGGATTTTCGCTTGTCCTGCTCTCTACTTTGTCCATAGCATCATAAAAGATACTATAAGCAACGCTTTTTTTACCTTCCCACATCATGTTGTTAACAAACTGAGTTACCATCGAATCACCATATCGTGGATCTGGTGCTATAACTCTCTTTTTTGGTTTTCTTTTTCTCATCTTTCGATAATATTATTAATATGTCTTATGGTTGTATTATTTTTTAGGAGCTTTAGTGCCATATTTTGAACGGCTCTGAAGTCTTTTAGCAACTCCTGCAGTATCCAAAGCACCTCTTACGATAGTATATCTTACTCCGGGAAGGTCCTTTACCCTACCCCCTCTAACCAACACAATCGAGTGTTCCTGTAGATTGTGTCCTTCACCAGGGATATAGGCAATGATTTCTATACCATTGGTCATCCTAACCTTAGCTACTTTTCTTAGTGCAGAATTTGGTTTTTTGGGTGTAGTAGTATATACTCTTGTGCAAACGCCTCTTTTTTGTGGGCATGAATCCAAAGCTCTGGATTTGCTTGCAAATTCTACTTTTTCTCTACCTTTTTTTACTAACTGATTAATAGTTGGCATAAATGAAAATTTATATAAACTTTAGATTTCTACAGAAGGAAAAATACTCCTTCTTCAAAAAGAGACGCAAAGGTATTATTATTTTAAATACTGCGAAGTATTTTTTGAATATTTTTTCAATAAAATACTGAAATTTAATACGTTCTGCTATATGAAAATGTCCTTTCTTCAACTTTATGGGCAAATAAATTAATCATTTTAAAAATATTATATATATAACCTATTGAATAAATGATATAGACTATACCGGACAGGTTTTCAATTCCTGAATTATTAGCAGCATATATAAATATTTTCAATAATTTTTTCTCATAAAGAATAAAATATCTCCCCATTCAGTAGTTCAATAATATAGTGATGTGCATCCTTTTGATTACTTTTGTGGTTTTGTATTATTAAAAATATTAAATCAATGGCCTTAAAAATAGGAATTACAATCGGGGATATAAATGGTATTGGCCCTGAAGTGATCATAAAAGCATTAGCAAATCCAAAAATACTCAAATCATTTACTCCGGTCATTTACGGCTCATATAAGGTTCTTTCATATCATAAGAATATAGTCAAAGAAAGCAATATCAGTTTTCATTCAGTTCAAAATGGAAAGCAGGCAATACCAGGAAAAATAAATCTGGTCAATTGTTGGGATGACAATGTAAACATTACCTTAGGTAAAGCGACAGCCGAAAGCGGCAAATATGCATTTATATCATTGGAGAAAGCATTTAGTGATGTGCAGGATGGAAGCATCCAGGCAATAGTGACGGCCCCTATCAATAAATATGCAATGCAGATGTCCGGATTTCCATTTCCTGGTCACACCGAATATTTCACATCAAAAGATAATGCAGCCCAAAGTCTAATGTTTATGGTAAGTGAAGCACTAAAAGTTGCATTAGTCACAAACCATATTCCGGTTTCACAGGTATCTGAAGCTATTACTAAGGATCTGATTATAGATAAAATCAGAATACTGAATAAAACCCTTATTGAAGACTTCGGGCTTGAGAGACCTTTTATTAGTGTTTTGGGACTCAACCCGCACGCCTCTGACGATTCTTTGATAGGAGATGAAGAAGAAAAAACAATTAGACCTGCTATCATTGAGGTAAAAAAACAGGGTATTCTGGTCAACGGACCTTATGCAGCTGATGGGTTCTTTGGCAGTGGACTTTGGCGAAAATCAGATGTAGCACTGGCTATGTATCACGATCAGGGATTAGTCCCCTTTAAGGCGTTATCCTTCGGAGTAGGTACCAATGTGACTGCAGGTCTCTCCTTTATCCGAACATCACCAGACCATGGCACTGCATATGACATAGCCGGAAATAATGTGGCAGACGAGTCATCTATGCAGAAAGCATTCTTTACAGCTGTAGATATGGTAAACAACCGAAATGAATATTACAGCTCGCGCGAAAATGCTCTGGTGAGGAGGGAAAAGCAAACAGCAGGACTCAATGATTAATGATTGAATAAGGGTAAATAAATGCAATACATTGCGGACGGTATCATGTTGGGTCTCACATTGACTATATTGTTGGGGCCTATTTTTGTGGCGCTGACACAGACAGGAATAAAACATGGGATTAAAGCCGGGATAGCAGTCGGCAGTGGTATATGGATCAGTGATTTTTTAATTATTGTAGCTTGTTACTTTTTTATTTCGCAGTTGAGCCTTATTATAAAAACACAAGGATTCCATTTTTGGATGGGATTGGTAGGAGGTGTGATATTATTAGTGTTTGGTGTATTTTCATTCTTCAAATCCCACAAGGGAGAAGAAAAAACACCTGCATTTAATGCAGTTTCCTATTTTGGTTACTTTTCAAAAGGGTTTGTGGTTAATTTTGTCAATCCTTTCTCGTTTGCGTTCTGGATAAGTGTCATGACCAGTTATGTGTCAGGCAAAGCAATCAATGGAGTTCAGGTCATCTATCTTTTTGGAAGTATTCTTTTTACCATCATGGTCACAGACTCACTAAAAGTAATCATGGCCAAGGCAATAAGAAAAAAAATGAAGCCCGGTCACATGGAAATTTTTGGTAAGATGGCCGGAATTATGCTGATAGTTTTTGGCATTGTCCTAATTATCAGAACCCATGTATTTTAGAATGTGAAACGCAATAAAGTGATGAATACTGAAAAACAGAGTACCTTTAAAACAGGGATACATGTCAATTCTATTTTTGCAATACAATTTCGATCACTTCACTCTTTACCGTATCAGAATTGAGAATAATTAATTCCTTTTTGCCTTTGTAAATATAAGAAAGTGCAACCGTGGCAGGTGGTTGACGACCCATATCGTCGGCATGTAGTAAGAGAAAGTTCTTACCCTCACTATTCAATTTGAGCGTAAATTTATAGGGCTTCTCACTTATCTGAAATTTCTCCACTATCCAATCACCATTGAAACTAAGCGAAACTACATCTTTATCAACAATCTTATGATCATACATATCGAAATCTACTATTTCTTTATCTACTTTTATGGTTCTTGTCGCTGTGACCACATTCCTCCCCTTCACTACTTTTGGCAATGTTTTGATGACAGGATCAGCCGACTCAAGGAAAGCTGTACTGTCAAGGAGTTTGGGATAGACCACTTTAAAATAATGCGGCAACTCAAAATTGCGGATAAGCGGCAAATTTAAAAATTCGATAATTCTGTTTGTTTCAAAAACGATGCCATTACCATATCTGTTGAACTTGTTGATAATGGCAATATTGTAGTAATAATAGTACTTGCCATACAACTTATATTCCACAGGGACATTTTCTGAATCGGCAAATGCTTTCTGTACTTTTATTGATTCGGCCGCTTGTCTCTTTATATTGCTCCAATACAGTTGTATTTTAGGATTGATAAGCCTTGTATTTTTGAAAGCTGCCAGATCGATTGCATTAAATTTCTGTAAAGCAACTTCCTGAGCTTTAATCAAATCAGCAAATTGGTTATCGTCTTTGTTATACAATGCCACGAGGGCGGCTCTCATGGTTTGATAGATGTCAGAAACAGCTGAAACAACAGTCGGAGCTACTAATTCTTCACTTTTAACATTCAAGTTTTGATAGTTGGCTTTGATTTCCCGCTCTAATATTAACTGTTTATCAAAGAATGTTTTGTACAGTTTAACGCCTTCTTCAAGCTTGTCATAGACCAGACTGAGGTTTTCTCTTTTGGATAAATCCAGTGTATTTATTTGGCTTTCCAGATCAAATCGAATTTTATTTACTGCCACCAGGATAGATTTCATATCTGCGGAAATCGCTTTCAGTTTGATTTCTTGGGCTTGAGGAAATACTCCGGACGATTTGGTTATTATCTCGTACCATTCATTTGGAGAAGTGTCATAAAACCAATTCTCAGTATCTTCAAAAATATCTTTTGGGAGATCTTTATTTGAATAAAAGTTGATAGGCTGGTCAGGAAGATCAACATATTTATTGATGTTCTTATTAAAATTTTCCAGCAATCTGTGTACTATAAGCAGTCCATGAGTACTTTCATTTGTGAAATTAATGTAGTTATTCAGGGCTGTGATTTTGTTTCCATCTGTTGACTGAGCACACAAACTCAAAGTAGCAGAGGTAAGCAGTATTATAGAATAAATGATATTTTTAGTGGACATTTTTTTGACCGTTAAGATGGTTCCTTATTGAGACAATTCAACATTAATTAAGCACAAATATATAAGATTTTTATTATACATGATTAAGTTATGTTTGTTTAACCAAACATTAAGAGTACCGAGTGAACCCAACTATACAAAATCTGTGGAATCTGAAGGCCGGACAAATTTGTCTTTTAGTTTTTTAAGGTCATTTACATCATCCAGATAATTTTCTGTAAACCCACATTGGGTACATAAATATCTTGTCAAAAAAATAGTATTCAGTCCAGTTGAAATGGTATTATATACATTGCCTTTGAAGGTTCCTCCTTCTATAATTGCTATTTCGGTACTCTGACATTTGGGGCAACATTTATTGTATTTCATCTATGTCTATTAAGCTATAATCAACTAGGGTGGTTTGATCTTTTGGTATGAAAGGATTACCATGAAAAATAATAATCATATTTTATGTTCTTTGTGCTCATGCTCATTGCATTAATGAAGATTTAACGGCCCACATGCACCAGCAATACTGAAATATCTGAAGGTGATACACCACTGATCCGACTTGCCTGACCAATCGTGCGGGGACGGATTTGATTCAGTTTTTCCCGTGCCTCAAATGACAAAGATTTAAGCGTTTTATAATCAAAATGGTCTGCCAGTTTTACTGATTCGAGCCTGTCCATTTTATCTACCATTTCCTGCTCCTTGCGGATATAACCATCATATTTCATAGATACTTCAGCAATAGTTATGGTTTCTTCATCGTATTGTGACAAATAGGATTCCAAGTATGGCAAGGATCTTCTCATATCTTTTATATCAATATTGGGTCTTGTAACGATTGATCTTGCCTTAACTTTTTGTCTCAGCGGAGATGAATCCACAGAATCAAGAAAATCATTAATCAGTACAGGATCCACGCTGGTATCATCAAAATATCGTTCGATCCTTGATGCATTTTCTATTTTAGAATTTACCCTTTCTAAACGGCCATCCATGCCCTGCATACCCAGTTTATGGGCAATTGGAGTCAGCCGGATATCCGCATTGTCCTGACGCAGCAATATCCTGTATTCAGCCCTGGAGGTAAACATCCGGTATGGTTCATTTGTCCCCTTATTGACCAAATCATCGATCAAAACTCCTATGTATGCTTCTGATCTCTTCAGAATAAAAGGGTCACGATCAAGAATAGCTAAATGAGCATTAATACCGGCCATCAATCCCTGACAAGCTGCTTCTTCGTATCCTGTAGTGCCATTAATTTGTCCGGCAAAAAATAAATTTTTTATCAGTTTCGTTTCTAAATTCATATTCAGCTGAGTAGGAGGAAAGTAGTCATATTCGATGGCGTATCCAGGTCTGAACATTTTCATGTTTTCAAATCCGGCGACTTTTCTGAGAGCTTTGTACTGGACATCTTCAGGTAATGAAGATGAAAATCCATTTACATAAATTTCACAAGTATTCCATCCTTCAGGCTCTACAAATAGCTGATGTCTGTCTTTATCTGCAAACCGGTTTATCTTGTCTTCTATTGATGGACAATACCGGGGTCCTAACCCCTGAATTCTGCCATTAAACATAGGCGATCTGTCAAATCCTTCTCTTAATGATTCATGTACATCTTCACTGGTGTAGGTGATATAGCATGGTAGTTGTTTTTCAATGACCGGTGTATCAGTGTATGAAAATTTTCCCGGTAAAGCATCTCCGAGCTGAATTTCCATCTTATCATAATTCAAAGACCTTCCATCAATTCTGGGCGGGGTTCCGGTCTTCATCCTTCCTGACTCAAATCCAAGACTTAACAACTGTTCTGTGATACCTGTTGCAGATTTTTCTCCCGCTCTTCCGCCTCCAAAGTTTTTTTCACCTATATGAATCAGTCCATTTAGAAAGGTACCATTTGTCAAAACCACTGAATCAGACAGAATTTCGAGGCCTAAACTGGTAACAATACCTGTACAAACTCCATTTTTTACTATCATGCCAGGTACCGTTTCCTGCCAGAAATCAATATTCGGATGACCTTCAAGCATCTCTCCATTTAGCGGCAAACATCATTCGATCACTTTGTGCCCTAGGACTCCACATGGCCGGCCCCTTCGACATATTGAGCATGCGAAATTGTACCATAGAGTAATCAGTCACAATGCCTGAGTAACCTCCAAGTGCGTCTATCTCTCTGACTATCTGACCTTTAGCTACGCCTCCCATAGCAGGGTTGCATGACATTTGGGCAATAGTATTCATATTCATAGTGACAAGAAGCACCTTAGAACCCATATTAGCAGCAGCCACAGCAGCTTCGCAGCCTGCATGTCCTGCGCCTACAACAATAACATTATATTTTGGAAACATGGTGCAAAGATATATAATACTCAGAAATTTATAAGAATACCTCCTGGCGGGTAATAAAAATCTGGAAAAAAACAATAAAATATGATCGTGATTTATGAAACATCATTTGCCTGTTTAATGTTTATTCCCCCTGCAAAGCAATATCTTTGTAAAATAATTACAACTGCCCTCCATGTTACTTTATCCAAAAGATATCAAAGAAAAGCTGGAATTTAACAAGATCATTGATTATATCCGCAAGGAATGTCTTTCGGGAATGGCTGCCGAGTATTTTGAAAATATAGAAATACTTACCGATATTTTAAGAATTGAGCAGCTGATCAATGAGACAGATGAATATAAAAAAGCACTCCTGAGAAACGAGCATTTTCCGATTTCGTCATTTGAATCCATATCAGAAGATGTGCATCTGGTCAGGAAAGAAGGTTACGTCCTGGAAATAGAAAGCATCAGAAAAATTTACCTCATAGTAAGTATTGGCCTTGAGCTTACCAGGTACTTTTCAGATCCCGAAAAAGGCAAATTGAATCCCATCACAAGAACTATTGTATCCGGTATCATCATAGATAAATCTCTTACCAATGAAATTGACCGGGTGCTGGATGATGAAGGCGAGGTAAGACCTAACGCATCTGAAGAATTGATGAGAATTTCCAAACTTATCAAGTCAAAAGAGCGTGAACTGGATAAAATTTTCAGTGAAGAACTCGACAATTATAAAGCCAAAGGCTATCTGGTTGATACATTAGAAAGTTTAAGAAATGGGAGACGAGTCCTTACTGTAGCTGCTGAACATAAGCGCAAGCTGCAAGGAATCATTCACGATGAATCTGCCACAGGTAAGACTGTCTATATTGAACCTGAAAGGGTCATTCATATCAATCAGGACATATATAACCTTTATGCAGAGAGAAGGCACGAGATTTATAAAATACTAAGAGCCTTGAGTAGTTTTATTCGCCCGTTTTCGGATGCATTGCTTATGGTTCAGCATACTTTGAAAAACTGGACACAATCCGGGCAAAGGCAAAATTTGCATACAGGATAAATGCCGGAAAGCCATTTATCCAGGAGAAACCCTTATTTAATTTCAAATCGGCATTCAATCCTGTGCTCACATTAAAAAATGAAAACAGTGACACACCTGTTGTTCCATTTGATCTTGAACTTCATAAAAACAACAGAGTATTGGTGCTGAGCGGCCCTAATGCAGGTGGAAAATCAGTGGCACTGAAGTCGGTCGGGCTTTTACAGATTATGCTTCAATCAGGGATGCTTGTTCCCGCAGATGAAAATTCATGTTTTGGAATATTTCATAAAATATTTGTTGATATAGGAGATCAGCAATCTCTCGAAGACGATCTGAGCACCTACTCCTCTCACCTGCGAAATATGCAGATCACTACTGAAAATGCAGATAATCGGTCGCTGGTGCTAATAGATGAATTCGGTTCCGGAACAGATCCCAAAATTGGGGGCGCTATTGCCGAAGCCATTCTCAATGATCTCAATCATAAAAAAATATTCGGTGTCATCACAACCCATTATTCCAATCTAAAATATTTTGCATTCAAGGCACAAGGATTAGTAAATGGGTCAATGGAATTTGACAAACTACATCTCAGACCTACATTCAAAATGCATGTGGGAAAGCCGGGAAGTTCATTTGCCTATGAAATAGCAGAAAAAACAGGAATAGACCACAGAATAGTAAAATATGCGCAGCACAAAACGGGCAAAAACGAAAAAGCCATTGACGAAATGCTGATCACGCTCATGGAGGAAAAAAAAGAATATGAAGAAAAACTGGGGTCACTCATAGAAAAGCAAGACCGACTGGACAGACTCATTCAGTCTTATGAGCACATGAACACAGATCTGGATATAAAGCGTAAAAAGATCAAACTTCAAGCTAAAGAACAGGCAGCTTCCAATGTAATGGAGCAATCCAAGGAAATGCAAAAAATCCTTAAAGAAATAAAGCATTCCAAAGATGAAGAAAAAGCGCTCAAAACTGCGGTAGCTCTTAAAAAGAAGCAGGAAGATACCCTAAAAGAACTGGAATCTCTAAAAATGGAGGTATTTGCTAAAGAGATCAGTACCTCCAAAGATAAGCTCAAAGAAGGATCTTTTGTACGAATGAGAAACGGCAACAGCACGGGTGAAATTTTGTCGATAGAAAAAGGAACGGCAGAAGTTCAAATGGGTTTTCTCACCCTGAAAGTGTCACTTATTGACCTCGTTTCCGCAAAGGAACCTATCGAACTTAAATCCAGGAGCATAAACAAACCGGCAGCTTCCAATGAGAAACCGGACACTAAAATTGATATCCGTGAATATACAAAAAGCGATGCTTTATATATGCTTCAAAATTTTATGGACAGGGCATTATTAAATAATACATACGAACTGAAAATCATACATGGTGTCGGGACCGGAGTGCTAAAGAACGAAGTCAGAAAAATGCTCAAACAATATAAAGATGTAAAGGAAGTCTGGCATCCAGCGCCTGAACAGGGTGGCGAAGGAGTGACATTGGTGAAATTTTAGTTTTGCCAAAAATATTTCTCAGTTGTTGATATTAATGACCATATAACCCAATAATAACAATCCATATTTGATGTAAAATAATTCGTAAGGTAGTTTTATACTGATTTAGAAGCCAATAACAGTTTTTGTAAATCATGAAGTACTTTACACATTTCAATCTTTATGAATTGGCTTATTTTTTAACTTTGATAATCCAATTTTATGCATTTAAATTTATTTTAATTTTATTGGTCACATGGAATCCCCCTAATTGAATAAATATAACTACACAGGTACTACCCATGGGGGGTTATATTGGTAGTCATGGGTGTTTCCATAACAATAGTGAATTAATCAATCAGTTTTAGTGGAATTTTTTGCCAAAAAAAGCAAAAATCGTGTCAAAACCAACATGAACCTTAATAGGTACAAATAATTAACTAATGTATTAAAACATTATACCACCTCGTTTTTTATATTGCGGTTTATTACAAAAAAAAAAAATCCTGGTGTTGAGACCTAAAGTGGTGAAATATGGTTCGATTTACTGACAAAGGAATTTATTGCATTCCCGGGGATTTTTATATAGATCCCTGGCGAAGAGTAGATAAAGCTGTGATCACCCACGCACACTCTGACCATGCCAGATCTGGTCATAGTCAATATATAACTGTAAAGGAAAGCATACCAATAATGAAATTCAGGCTTGGTTCTTTTATAAAGGTCTGTGGGTACAGTTATGGGGAAAGTTTTACTATCAGGGGAGTAAAAGTCTCTTTCCATCCAGCAGGACATATCATCGGTTCGGCTCAGGTGAGGCTCGAGTATAAAGGTGAAATATGGGTAGTTAGTGGTGATTACAAACTCGAAAATGACGGTATATCAGAGCCATTCGAACCTGTTAAGTGTCATACCTTCATTACGGAGTCCACTTTTGGGCTACCCATATTTAGGTGGCAGCCCCAGCAAAATGTTATTTCAGATATCAATCAATGGTGGAAGTCAAATGCTGAAAATGGCATAGTGAGTGTCATCGCCGCATATTCATTGGGAAAAGCTCAACGGTTGCTGTACAATTTAGATCTGTCTATTGGACAGATATATACCCACGCGGCTATAGAAAACATACATAACATACTTCGATTACAGGGATACAAACTTGTTGAAGGACATATTTCAGAAAATAAGTTAAAAACACAGAATTTTACTGGCTCATTGGTATTGGCACCTCCAGCTGCGATTGGCTCTGCGTGGACGGAGAAATTTGGTATTTTTGAAGAAGCCACGGTTTCGGGATGGATGGCTGTAAAAAGTATCCGAAAAAAGAGAAATGCCACGAGAGGCTTTGTACTATCTGATCATGCTGACTGGGAAGGGCTCAATAGTGCCATCCAATTCACAGGAGCTGATAAAATATATGTCACCCATGGCTATTCAGAAATATATGCAAAATTTCTAAGAGAAGAAAGATATGATGCGGATGTAGTAAAAACTGAATTTTCAGGAGATGATGAATCAGGTTTAATTTCTGAAAGGATGGATGAATGAAAACATTCTCCGAAATGATCCGACTGTTGGAAGGCACATCTGACTCCATTCAAAAAATAAATTTGATATCAGGTTATTTGACTTCTGAAAAGAATGATAAAGACAGAGTTTGGGCTATCGGATTATTATTAGGAATAAGACCTACAGGCATTATTCCCGTGAAGAAAATGCGGCAATGGTGCATCGGGCATGTTGGGATTCCGATATGGTTGTATGATTTTAGCCATCAGATCACTGGTGATCATGCTGAAACCATAGGGCTTATGGTAGCCTCTGAAGTTCAAAATAACAATCTATACTTACATAATTGGATTGAAAAAATTCAACAGGTCCAAAAAGCCCAGGATGATCAGATAAGAGAATTAGTCATGCATGCCTGGTCCAGTCTGGAAAACGATTCAGTGTATATATTCAACAAGCTTATCACCGGTCAATTCAGAATAAAGATATCAAAAAATATCATTGTAGAAGCCGTGTGCAAAACAACCGGTCAGGATATAAATGCCGTCAGCTACCATCTTATGAAAGATTGGCACCCTGATCAAATTTACTGGCAACAGCTTTTTAATTTTGAAAATTCAGAATCCCGAATTTCAAACCCTTATCCTTTTTCAAAGATATATGCTATCCATTCGGAAGAAGTAGAAACCATAACTCCGGAACAATGGGTAGCCTTGTGGTTATGGGATGGTATCAGATGTCAACTGATAGTTCGGAAGGGGGAAATCCATATCCGGACCATGGGTGAAGAACTCATTACCAATAAACTTCCTGAGTTTGGATTCCTTCAGGGTGGTTATGGAGATTTTGTAATAGAAGGAGTGATGGTAAGTTGGATAGGTGACAAACCGATCGACAGCGAGAAGCTTCTTGCACGCATGAGTAGGAAATATATAACCAAAAAAGTGTTTCAATCCATCCCTGCTGTCTTCATTGCCGAAGATCTGCTGGAAGAAGAAATGGCAGATATTAGATTTGAATCTTATGAAGAAAGAAGATCCCGGTTGAAGAATCTGATGGCAAGGATAAATAATCCAAATGTGCTGTTGTCGCCTTTGATAGAATTTAATGACCGCTTTGCTCTGGCATATCATAGGAATAAAGCCAGAGAAACAGGAGCTATCGGGCTGATTCTTAAGAAGAAAACTGCGAAACAACGTGCTGATATTGTTCCAGAGGAAATATGGGAGTGGAAAAACGAACCATATACTATAGATGCGGTATTGATCTATGCTCATCGCAGTCTGATACGTGGCAATCACTTCTTTTCTGACTTCACTTTTGCATTATGGGATGGGGACAACCTGATCCCTGTTGCCAAAGCCTTTTCAGGACTGGGGGATGATGAAATTATTGAAATATCAGCCTGGATTAAGAGCCACAAAATCGAATCTTTCGGGCCCTGTGGTGAGTGTCCATCCGGACTTAGTATTCGAACTTTCATTTGAATGTGTATCCAATTCTGCAAGACATAAATCAGGTATAGTGCTCAGATTGCCCCGGATCGTCAGGTGGAACAGAGACAAACTGCCGGAGGATGCCCACAAATTGGCAGATCTTAAATCATTAATAATAGTTTAATGCAAAAAATCTTCATTCCAGAAACTCAATATTTCTTTTCAGCCCCTCATATTTAGTACGCTTTACAGCACTACCTTCAAAAAGTTCATTAAAGATGGGTTCAGAAAGGTCCTGCCACTCTTCCCAAGTCATTTTCATCATTGTAGGATCGGGTAAAAATCTTTCTTCGTGGTGTGGTTCGGCAAAACGATTCCACGGACATACCTGTTGGCAGATGTCACAGCCGAACATCCAGTTTTCCATTTTGTGTTTGTATTCGACCGGCAGATTGTTTTTCAGTTCAATGGTCAGATAGGATATACATTTGCTTCCATCCACGATATATCCTGATGGGCTGATAGCATCCGTCGGGCAGGAATCAATGCATCTCGTGCAGGTACCACAATAATCAGAAATGGGTGCATCGTACTCAAACTCCAGATCCGTGATAATTTCCGCCAGAAAAAACCAGCTCCCTTTCTTTGGGTGTATGACCATGGTGTTTTTGCCTACCCAGCCCATACCGCTCCTGCGTGCCCAATCACGTTCCAGTACCGGAGCTGAATCAACAAAAACCCGTCCGTTGACATCACCAAATTCAGTTTTCATCCAGTCGAAAAGTAAAATAAGCTTCTTTCTCACCACCTTATGATAATCTTTTCCGTAAGCATACATGGATAATTTTGGTGCTTTATCATCGGTCTGCTTTTCAGTACTAAAGTAATTATATGCCAGAGAAATTACAGTTTTGGCCCCTGGCACAAGGAGCGTCGGATCCACTCTTTTATCAAAATGATTATTCATATATGACATTTCTCCCTGATAATTCTGATGAAGCCATTTCTCCAGATGGTTTGCCTCATCATTCATATATTCCGCTTTGGCAGTATTACACATAAAAAATCCCAGCTTTTCAGCTTTTTTTTTGATGAGCGCAGAACGTTCTGAATTTTTCAATGATAATGAGTGATCTGTCTTTAAAAAAATAGGAAAGTACTTCTGAAATTAGGGTATGTTTAAATTTTTATTGCCTTATAATCAATATCTTATGAACCTGCCTTCAAAATTTTCATCTCATTTAGTTCACTAAACTAGTTAATTATTTTATTGTCAGAACCATAACCTATTAATGAGCAACTAAGAAAATTTTTAAACATACTCTAAACTGAAATTTAGCAAATATAATATCTTACCAGAAAGTATCAACTATTTCATTCACTTACTTTTGCTTATTGAAAACTATTCAATTGAGTCGTCTAATACTGTACATCAGTAATGTATTACAAAAATCAAGCATTAATATTGAGACTACTCCGAAAAGTTTATTTTTGCCACAAAGGCGCAAAAACACTAAGAGTCGCAAAGAATAACGAATTTTAAAAATTGATATTCAATCCTTTGTGAACCTTTGAGACTTAGAGACTTTGTGGCAATTATTTATTTTTGCCTTTTAGGTATGGGTTCAACATTAAAAAATAAAAAGTAACTTTACATTCTTTTACTATCAAAAAGCAATGAATATATCCCTAACAAAATCATTATTAATCATCTGTACTCTGATCCTTATCAATTTTATTATTGAATCTGTATCGGGAAATAATGACTATAATGGTCGGGTTGAAATCAAAACCAACGGTGATGTTTTTGCTGATGTCATAAAAGGAATCACAGTAGTGGCCCCGCCCAAAGCAATCGGACCACTTGTCTTTAAAAAACTCACAGAAATCAACACAGAATGGGTATGTTTTGTGCCGTATGGTTTCACCAGAAAAGGAAGCACTGACGTAAGGTACAATCAAGACAGACAGTGGTGGGGCGAAAAAATTGCCGGGATAGAAGTATGTATTACCGAAGCCAAAAAACAGGGGCTGAAAGTGATGTTAAAGCCACAGGTATTTATGGGAGGCGGATGGATCGGAGATATGGATTTTGAAAAAGAAGAACAATGGGTTGAATGGGAAAAAAATTACCGGATTTTCATTATGGATTATCTGGATGTCGCTGTCAAAAATAATGCAGAGATGTTTTGCATTGGGACAGAATTCAATATTGCTGTTATAAAAAGAGAATCGTTCTGGAAGGAGCTGATCAGAGATATGCGAAAGACTTACAAGGGTCAACTTACTTACTCAGCCAATTGGGACAATTATGATAAAGTAGGTATCTGGAAGGACCTTGATATTATAGGTATTAGCAGTTATTTTCCTCTGTCTGAAGCCAGGAATCCAACTGTTGGATTATTGGTAAAAGAATGGAAACCAATAGTTAGAAGGCTTCGGAATTTTTCAAATAAGTATAAAAAGAAAATTCTATTTACTGAATACGGATACATGTCCGTCGATGGTTGTGCCGGAAAGTCCTGGGAAATAGAAAAAAACAAAAAGAATCTCAACATCAATCATTTTGCTCAAAGCAATGCCTACGATGCGCTGTGGACTTCCTTGTCTTCGGAAAGCTTCTGGGGTGGTGGGTTTCTATGGAAGTGGTTTCCGGATGGGATGGGTCATGAAGGATATCCTGAAAAAGACTATACCCCGCAGGACAAACCAGCAGAAAATATCATTAAAAAATGGTTTAGTCAGATCAAGAAAGTGTAATACATGATTGCAGTTATCGAGAGTGTGGACGCACTTTCAAAGAGAATCGAAGAATACAGGGAAAATGAGAAAACAATCGGTTTTGTTCCTACCATGGGCGCACTGCATGAGGGTCACATATCCCTCGTCAGAAAAGCAAAGCGTGAAAATGACATCGTAATCATTTCAGTCTTTGTAAACCCTACTCAATTTAATGATAAAAAAGACCTGGAGAAATACCCCAGGACCCTCGATGCTGACGTCGAATTATTGGTACCACATGGGGTCAGTATTGTTTTTGCCCCAGGTATGCATGAAGTTTACCCCAAAGGTGTTGAGTTGGGTTCAGATATTGATCTCGGTGGTTTGGATGAATATATGGAAGGTGCCTTTAGACCGGGGCACTTTAAGGGGGTGGCACAGGTAGTCAAAAGATTGCTGGAGATCGTTACCCCCGACAGACTGTATATGGGACAAAAAGACTTTCAACAATTCAGCATCATTGGCCACATGATCAGGACTTTACATATACATACTGAACTGGTAGTGTGCCGTATCATCCGTGAGTCTTCAGGCCTGGCTATGAGTTCGAGAAATGAAAGACTATTACAAAAAACAAGAGATCAAGCCGGCTTGATTTATAAGACTTTAAAGGCCGTTAAAAAATACAGAAACAGCAAATCTGTATCCGAATTGAAAAAGTATGGATTGAAACGGCTTGCTGTTCCACCATTTCAGCCGGATTACTTATCTATAGTGGATGGTTTTACATTACAACCTTTGAACGATATTAATTCTTCAACTTATGCCGTTGCTTGTGTTGCCGTCTGGGCAGATGGGGTACGTCTGATTGACAATATTATTCTGAAAAAAGATTAAAAGCATCCTGAATAATACCAGACTGCCAACATCTGATTTCAGTTATGTTATAGCAAGAGTCTGTACTATAAGCTCTAATATAACTGATACGCAATGCCTATCTGTATGTTGTTGAGGTGTGTTTTGACATTAGGGATTGGGTTACCTTGCACGTCTGTGAATTCCACATCAAGAAAAGAGCCCAAACTACCAGCAAACTGTGTCTGAATCGAAAATCTACTGATTGGAAAAAGCCTTAATCCTGCCACATAGGTAAAATCTGTAGATTTTGAAAGCTTTGCTGTAGCCTCTTTCCATACCTCACTGATGTTGTATTTTTCTGATGTTCTGATTGCTATACCCAAACCACCATATATAGCCACCTGTTTTATAAATCTGAACTGTGCCTGGGGGATCAGGTCCAGATATTGAAACCTATATCCGGAGATATCAGATTTGTCTGGAGTGGCATAATCATATCCTTTTCTGGAAAATTGCAAATCTATGCCAACTGATAAGCCTTCTGAAAGCCCTATTTCAGGTCTGACGGAAATGAAGTAATTTGTAGCCTTATTGATTTCAGGTAGCTGGATTTTGTCAAAACTAAAATCTGAGAAATTAGCCCCACCTCCGATATGAATTCCAAATTGGGCGATGGAAGTCGTAGTATATGTCAGAAAGATAAGAAAAATAAATTTCTTTAACATAGTAATTCTTTCACATTAAACGAATAGTAAAATAAATATATTGCAGAAAATATGAATTCAGATGTAGAATTTATCAAAAATAAAAATTGTTGAAAGGTAGCATTTTAAAATATTTATTGAAAACCTGTTTTATCAGTGGAAAGTACCTTTTATTTCCCGCGCCAACTTTTCTGAAGTCAAACTGCCTGTGACTAAAAGCCTTCTTATGAATAATGGTGAATCTGTGATAATAGACTTACCCGAAAGCTGGAAAGCAGCATAAATGCCCCTTTTTTCAAGTTGTTCAGCAGCATATTCGTTACACAGGCCAAAGGGGTAAGCCAGATAGCATACATTAATACCTATGATGTCTTCAAGCTTTTTTTTTAGGTTCTTCCACTTGCTTTTTCCATTGATCTTCAGGCAGTTTTTTAAGATTTTGGTGGTCATAAGTATGATTTCCAATGCAATGCCCGCGTCTGGCCAGATCCCTGATTTCATCTTTTGTCATATAGTTTTTTTTGCCTATGGCTACTGTCATTATAAAGAAGGCACCTTTGTAACCATACTTTTCCAGCAGTGGTGCTGCCAGTGTATAGTGGTCTTTTCTGGTATCATCAAAACTGAACATAACTGATTTCTCTGGTAGTGGTAGTCCGTAAATGTATGATCTGTATATATCTTCAGGCAGTACAGCTACATAACCATTTTCTTTAAAATATTTAATTTGCTCCTCCAGGAGTTGTGCGCTGATATAATATGGTCCTGGTTTGCCCTCCTTTTCAAAAATGTTATGGTAGCATAAAATTGGAACTTCTTTAATTTTGCCAACAGTCTCCGGAGTAATCGCTCCTGTGTTCAGCAGAATAATTAAAATGAGTATTTTTTTCATATGGTATGATGGTTTCAGAGACATACTATAGCCATTACTGGTACTGAATGTAAATAGGCTTGGGAAACAGATTTAGCACTTCTTCCGAGGTCATCATCCTGTAAGGGCTGGTCAGAATATCATTTTTATAAAATAGCTTGAAACCTGTAAATTGAACAGGGTAGCCTGAAACAAACCTTCTGTAAGAATCTACCTTTTTTGCCGGAAATCCAAACCCATCCATATCTATCACTACCTGGACTTCAGGAGTTGGTTTGATCTTATCAGAATTTGTAATCATACCCCTGGTAAATCGGTGTACAACCAGGATTTTGGGCTTTAATTTGTTGGTTTTTACCAAATCAGTAAGAAATTCAATCGCAAAATTTATATCAGATGCATCAAGTGAACCAATCTTACGACCCGGAATAGCTCCGTCCTTCATGGACCACTCAGGATCAATACCAAGATGCACATTTTCATTCAGCAAATATT
This sequence comes from Saprospiraceae bacterium, assembly GCA_016722285.1. Classification (GTDB taxonomy): domain Bacteria; phylum Bacteroidota; class Bacteroidia; order Chitinophagales; family Saprospiraceae; genus OLB9. The sequence continues at coordinate 121,721 of JADKGI010000002.1, read as the reverse complement.
TTTCAAGTGTGGGTACTTCAGCCTTAATAGTGCTATGTCCAACCTGAACATCCAGAAAGGTAATACCTTTTACTTTCTCGCCGAGTTCAATCGCTCTTAGAATTTGTTTTTCCGGCATTCTCAAACGAAAGGTGTTTCCGGCTCCTGGCTTGCTCTGGGCTGTGATGGCAATATAGTGAATGGCAGGTAATACCGGAGTTAATGGATCGGCATTGTTCCAGTATGCTACTTCTGCTAATAGTTTTTCTATCAGTGTATCTTCCGGATACTGGCCTAAGATACCCATATTCTTAGAATAAAAATTGCCATAATAAGCCACAATACGTTTGAATGGAAGAATAGCTCCGGGATTAGGAATGGCTGTTTTCGCCGGCCATTTATCAGAGATGCTGTCATGGGCAAGAGTGGATATCCGTTTCAAATAGTCCACTGTATCCATGACCAAAGGTGCTTCTACCGGAACCTGTGTCTTTAGAGTATCTCCCGCGATTGGTACTTCCGGTGCAGGTGTTCCTGATCCATTTTTGCACGAAATCATAAAAATAATAGCTGCTATTATTACCGCAAACCGGTAATCCAAATGTAATATTTTCATAGAATTTAGTTTTTATTTTACCGGATTCATTTTGTAACCAGCTTTTCTCATAAGATGGATGACTCCGTCCGGCCCTCCCAGATGACCCGCTCCAACAGCAATAAAAGCCTGACCTTTTTTAGCTTCTTCTATTATGAGTGGAATCCAGTTTTTATTTCTACCGGTCAGTAGCTTATCTTCAAAACCTGCAGTCGAGCTGCCTTCCTCTCCGATCATACTGACCATGGCCTGAATATCCTGAGCAAGATACATGTCAGTCATTTTTCTGAACTCATCATCCCCTTCATTTTGACTGTTTTTGATGGCGTCCACTAGCATTTTTGCCTGCGCTTCATAGGGGATCTCATCAAAAAGTCCGATTTGGAAATCTATACTTTCAAGTCCTCCGGTCTCTTTATCTGTATTTTTGGCCATTTCCATAAACTCCATTTCATAAGACTTCATGTTTCCATTTTTAAGTCCGGAAGGATCCATTTCACCAGATGCAAATACAGTAAGAAACATTGGTTTCATTCGCTCCAACATAAATATGGGAAGTCCTATTTTCTGGAAGTGGTCGCCAATCATCTTATAGTCTTCTTCAGTGACAAGATCTTTCAGCGTTTTTCCATCATTCATAAAAATTTTATTCATCATCCCCATTAGTTTGGAGATGTCAGACATTTCCTTCATATCTATCTCGAAGATGACTTTTTGCGAAGCATCAAAGGCTGTCATCGTGCCTTTGGGCAGAAAATAATCTTTGCTGTCAATTATATGGATAGTTCCGTACAGATAGGATGGTTTATTGATACCAGGACCACTTATCTCCCAAAGAAGTGCCTTCTCAAGAGGTTTATATCCTATATCTGTATTTTTTGTGGTTTTACATCCCGGAGAGACCCAAAATATTGTCAAACCTGTCAGTAAATAAAGAAAATGTCTATTAAGTATATTCATAAACTGCTCATTTGATGTTTTTCTGATTTCGTTGCTGTACACATTCGTATAATAATATTCCTGCAGCCACGGATACATTAAGAGAATCAAATTCACTGATTGACGGGATTTTCACAACAGCATCTACGATTTCCAACACCTTGTAATGAAGGCCCTTATCTTCAGCTCCCATGATGATCGCTGTTGGCTGTGTTAAATCACACTCGTTTGGGGTCGAAGCGTCTTTGAGACTGGTAGCGATGACTCTCAGTCCCAAGGACTGAAGGTCACTCACCAGATGAAGCAGACTGTTGGCTCTGGCTACAGGTAATCTGGTAATAGCACCCGCAGAAGTTTTTACCGTATCTTCATTGATGCGTCCGGCAAAATTTCCGGATATTATCAGGCCCGTAGCTCCAAAGAAATAGGCAGATCTGGAAATAGCCCCTATATTGCGGACATCAGTGACACCATCCAGAATGATTATGAGCGGGACACTTCCTGATTCAATAGAGCCGGAGATCAAAGCCTTGTAATCCTGATATTTGATAGGTGATATCAGCGCTACAACGCCCTGGTGGGCTTTAAATTTTGAAAGCTCGTTAAGTTTTATCTCAGGAACTTTTGCCAATGGCACGTTGTGCTCGCGGCACGTATTTCTTATCTGCACTTCAAACTCTCCCCGGATACTGTTCAGTACAAAGACTTTTTCTATATCAAGTCCTGCTTCAAACGCTTCAATTACTGCATTTTTTCCAAAGATAAGATCGGTCATATAGTCTGGCACTTAAAATTGGCGCAAAGATGCTAATATTTTGGCAATGAAGGAATAAAAGTAACTAATATCAATGAGATACTGATTTGATCAATTAAGAGTATGTTTAAATTTTTATCATTTGACTGCATGTGGCAAATATTAATTTCTTCTACGTTATATTTTTCGCCGTAGCCACCAGCTACGGCTGCAAAATATGCCTTGAATAAAATAAAATTTCCTCACTTTCGCTCAAACATGAAAATTTAAACACTCTAAGTCACAATATATATGGTGTTAACATAAATATTAGGCTGGTCACCCTTACATACGTTATGGTTTAACCTCTTTAAAAGCTTTCTTAAAATCTCCGGCCTTTATGTAAAGCATTTTTTCAGGATCAAGATACTTTGCCATTACTTTGTTGATGTCGGCTGCTGTGAGATTTAAAATCTTGTCTTCCATCGCTTTGTCCCACATCATATTTCTGTCCAGTCTGAGATTATTGGCCAATTTACCAAGCAGAGCTCTATCCTGTGCGCGATTTACCACCTGGCCTTGAATCCAACCCGATCTGGCGGCATCCAATTCAGCTGGAGTAAATCCTTCTGTCTTAACCTTCAAAATTTCTTCCTTAAAGGCTTTCTGCACTTTGTCTCTGTTTTCTGGGGCGTAAATGGCATAAGCACCCAAATTGCCGGAATCGTCTAATGAACTGGCATTAAAAAAGGATCCCACACCATAACTTAGTCCTTCCTTCTGTCTGATGCGGGTGGCTAATCTGGAGTTCAAAAAGCCTCCACCTAACATAAAATTACCCATAACCATTGCCGGATAATCGGGATGGCTATCATTGATTTGCAACGGTAGTGAAGCCACAAACATAGCATTTGCCTTATCGGGTGTTTCTATATTCTCATCTGTTGGTTTTATTTCAATATAAGGGTCCGTGATTCTTATATATTTAGATGGACTTTTCCAATTTCCAAAATATTTAGTCAATTTGCTGCTTATCTCTTGCTGTTCGAAATCACCAACGATGGAAACAGTAGCTTCGCTTGCACCATAATTCTCTTTATAGAATTTCAGCACATCATCCAGCGTCACTGCTTTCATATCTTCGATATCTTCTTTCAAAGAATTCACATGTCTTACATCACTTTTTGGATATGGATTTCTTAACATATTCATTCTGTTGAAAGCTACTGCCTGAGGCTCAGAAAGTTGCTCTTCCATGTTTGCAATCCTTTCATTTTTCAGCTTATCAAATTCTTCCTTTGAAAAAGAAGGATGGAGAGCCATGTCACCCACCAAATCAATTACCTGCTCCAGATTTTGATTGGTTGTTTCGATACTGAATGATACGTTTGATAGGCCTCCGAATACATTTATCCTTGCCTTAATTGCATCCAACCTATCCTGGATGGCCTGTCTTGACATGGTAGTCGTACCTTTATCAATCATGGATGCAGTAAGTTGAGCAATAGAAGACTTACCCAATAATGTTTTTGGACTTCCATATCTCAATGATATCGTAGCATTTACTGCATCACCTCTATTTTGCTTGGGGAGCAGTGCGTATGCGAGTCCGGATTTTTCTTTCCCTTTTATGGTCCTTTTATCGATATTTTCAAATGAAGGATCAAATTCTTCACCTTGTGCTATCAGCTCTTTTCCTTTATATTCGCTTACAAGTGATTGCAAGTCCGGTGCTTCCGGGGTCTCAACTCGTTGCGGATTTTCATCAGGGATAAAAACTCCAATTGTTCTGTTTGATGGTTTAAAATATTTGCTGGCTGCTTGTACGACGTCTTCCAGCGTCACTTTTTCTAATGCATCTCTGTAAAGAAAATATAGCCTCCAGTCGCCCTGAGCTATGTATTCACTTATATTTAACCCTACTCTGTCTGAAGAATTAAAACCCAATTCCCACTGTTTAAGCAATCGGCCTTTTGCCCTTTCCAACTCTTCTTTGGTTGGTTGATTAATCCTAAGGCTGTCCAGTGTAGCCAGCATTATATTTTTCGCTGTTTCGAGATTGTCTTCTTTGCGTACGGTGGTATTTATATAAATAAATCCTGGTTCCTTAAGACTTGGGGCAGAACTCCAGATGTAGGAAGCTTTTTTTGATTCCACCAATGATTTGTATAACCTGCCTGATGGTTCGCTAGTCAATAATTCTTCAATGACGGAAATGGCTGCATAATCTTTGTGGGATCCAGGAGCTGTATGATATGAACAACTTACGACCTGCACATCGCCCGTGCGTTTGAGAATTACCTGACGTTCGCCATCCTGAATGGGTTCCCGCGTATAGGTTGTTTCCAATTTCCGCTCCGGCTTTGGAATAGGAGAGAAATAATCATCGATCAATTTGAGTGTTTTAGCCGGATCAAATTTTCCTGTCACTGTCAGAATGGCGTTGTCAGGCTGATAATATTTTCTGTAAAAAGCCTGCAATCTTTCAATAGGTACATTTTCTATATCGGCTCTTGCGCCAATCGTGCTGTTTCCATAATTGTGCCACAGATATGCAGTACTCAGTACTCGTTCCATCAATACTCTTGATGGGTTATTTTCGCCGGATTCAAACTCATTCCGGACAACTGAAAATTCGCTTTCAAGGTCCTTTTTAGCGATATAGCTATTTATCATTCTGTCTGATTCAAGGTCAAGTGCCCATTTGAGATTCTCTTCTGTTGCGTTAAAAGATTCAAAATAATTGGTCCTGTCGTACCATGTACTACCATTTGGTCTCGCTCCATGTTCTGTTAGCTCCTGAGGAATATTAGAATGCCTGGGAGTACCTTTAAAAACCATGTGTTCCAGTAAGTGGGCCATACCCGTCTCGCCATACCCCTCATGTCTGGAACCTACCATATATGTGATGTTAACAGTGATTGTAGGTTTGGAAGCATCCGGAAACAAAAGTACCTTAAGACCATTTTTTAGCTGGTATTCGGTAATTCCTTCTACTGATGCCCCTTTGGTAATCCCGGCAGGAATGCCTTGTGAATTCATAATAGAGTGGATTGTAATTACAAATAGTAAAGTGTTAAAAATGTTGTTTTTCATAAAAATGTATCTGTTTTGTGGCAAAATAATTATTAATAAAATATCAAAACTCAAATTCTAATTTTTTTATTATACAAATCAGGTTACTTTATCCATATATCGCTACATAAAGTGTCAAAAAACATCAATTATAAAATATGAGCTTAAAATGTTGCGAAATATTTTTTACTTCAGAATAAAAATGATAATTTTGCGCTCCATTTAAGAAATTGAAGTAAACATCATAGTAATATGGCACAACACAAGTCGTCCAAAAAAAGAATAAGACAAGATCTAAAGATAAGACTTCGCAACAGATATTATAAAAAAACTGCGAGGACATCTATAGCGAAACTTAGAGAAATGACTGACAAACAGGAAGCGGCAACTTTTCTTCCCAAAGTGATCAGCATGGTGGACAAGCTTGCCAAGAAAAATACCTGGCACAAAAACAAATCATCTAACCTGAAGTCTAAGCTGACCAGGTTTGTGAATAGTCTTTAAATTATAAGTTTAATTTTCAAATAAGAGTCAAGGTGAGTATAGAAATGTACTCACCTTTTTAGTTTTATGCAAAAAGTTATTCTACATCTGATTTTATCCATACTTTTTTTTCTATTGTGTGCTCCTGCATTTGGATTTTCAGCTAATGATGGCGATACAACCCAAATTAAGAATCAGATACTTGCTTATCCAATTATATATTATCTCCCTGAGACCCGATGGGGATTTGGTGGAGCCGGATTTTATACTTTCAGGTTTTCAGACGAACCGCTCAATTCCAATCCTTCCCAGATACAATTTACATTTAGTATTACCCAAAAAAAACAATATATTTTCACTATACCGTTTGAAATATATAGGAATAAGAATCTATGGAAATTCAAAGGTGAAGTCAGCTATTACCGATACCTGTATAATTTTTATGGAATAGGACAGGATAGCAAATTTGCTGAAAAAGAAACTTTTAATGCCAACTATCCTCGTATCAGGATAGATATACTGAGAAGGTTCAAAAGTGTATATGCCGGTATTCGGATCAGATATGATAATATGGTTATAAACGGCTTAAAAAATAATGGCCTCATCGAAAGCACCAATCTGACCGGAAAAGATGGTGGAACGAGTTCCGGTATTGGACTGGTAGCCCAATTGGATACGAGAAATTATATTTACAATCCATCGTCAGGGATCTATAGTGAAGCAGAGATATTTACCAATGATAAATTTTTTCACAGCGATTTTAGTTATAAAAGATACTCTCTGGATCTGGTTAAGTACACTAGCCTTGCCGAAAACCATACATTAGCACTTCAAATTTATACTGCATCCATTGCCGGCAATCCATTTTTTTATGATATGTTGTATTTCGGAAGTCCCAGGATCATGCGTGGATTTCAGGACCGCCGGTTTAAGGACAGGAATATATTGGTTTTGCAATCAGAATATCGTTTCCCAATATATAAGCGCCTTCAGGGGGTTGGCTTTTTGTCCACCGGCTCTGTCTCAAATAAGTACATGGATTTGTTTTCAAATGAATATAAATTGAGTTATGGCTCAGGGCTCCGGTTTATACTCAATGAAAAAGACAGAATAAGGCTTCGGGTTGATTATGGGCTTACTCTCCACGAAGGAGGTAGTTTCTATATTACCATAAATGAAGCATTCTAACCTGCCAAACGGTTAAATTTGGGCTCATTTACCTGAATATGATAAAAGTCATGTGCTTTATTTAATTTTCAGAAAAAAATTATACATAATTTGGCATCAGCAAAAATTCCATAATATGTCCAGTTTCAGAATACGGCCTAAGTTTGTCATGAAAAGCCAAAAACCAATGGAAGAAATTATCATACTTGTCAAAAATCAACTCAGGCATAATACCCATAATCTTCATGGACAGGCTATGCAGGACCACATTACTATTAGGGTCGATAAAGAGCACAGACATTATTGGTCTCCTCAATTGAGCGTACTGATGCAACGTGAACCTGAAGACACGGTGACTAAAATAACCGGAATTTACGGCCCGATGCCCAATGTCTGGACACTATTTGCAGTCAGCTATCTGGCTATCGGTGTATTGATTGTTTTTATTTCTATTATCGGTTTTTCTCAATTTGCGCTTGGTCAGGAAGCAAATATATTATGGGCCTTACCATTCCTTATTCTGCTGGGAATCGGACTATACGTCACCAGTCAACTGGGGCAGAAGCTTGGCGCTGCTCAGACTTATGCCATTCACTACTTTTTTGAAGAAGCCATTGGAGAACATATTCCTGAAGTGTGACAATTTTTTTTGTGTTCTGACTATACTTTTAAGAAATATTAACCCTGAATTTTTTCTATTTTTGCACGATGAAACCAATTATAGAAAGGCCAACTCTTCTTAAAGCATTCTCATTGTTGTGCACTGCCAAAGCTATCACGACCATTTATGATGAGCAGTTCAGACTTGTATCAAAATATGTTCACGCCACTTCGCGTGGCCATGAAGCCATACAGGTAGCAGTGGGTATGCAACTCACAGCCAAAGATTATGCCGCACCATATTACAGAGATGATGCTATGTTACTGGCCATCGGAATGAAGCCTTATGATCTTATGTTGCAGGTACTCGCAAAAATTGATGATCCATTCTCCGGAGGCAGAGCATACTATGCACATCCTAGTCTGAAAGATCAGGATAAACCCAAAATACCTCATCAGTCTTCAGCAACAGGAATGCAAGCGATACCAACAACAGGGGTGGCGATGGGAATCCAATATCGGGAGACTGAAGGACTTAACCAAGAAAAAGGAGCCATTGTAGTTTGTTCATTTGGTGATGCATCTGTCACGGAGGGAGAAGTATCAGAAGCCTTCCAAATGGCAGCGCTTAAGCAATTTCCTATATTATATCTGGTGCAGGACAATGGTTGGGATATTTCTGCCACTGCCGAAGAAACCAGAGCTATGAATGCATATGAGTATGCCAAAGGATTTCCTGGGATTGAGGCTGTCAGTATAGATGGAAGTGATTTTGCAGAATGCTATAGTGTCGTTGAAGAAATTATTAAGAAAATAAGGACAGAAAGAAGGCCTTTTTTACTTCACGCCCGGGTTCCACTCTTAAACCATCATACATCCGGGGTCCGCAAAGAATGGTACCGAAACGATATGAATGAACACAAAAAAGAAGATCCATACTTCAAGCTAAGAAAATATCTCATTTCAGAAGGAATAACAGAAGTTGAATTACAAAATATAGAAGATGAAGCCATATCAACTGTTGCATCAGATTTTGAAAAAGCACTTAAATCGCCCGACCCACAGCCATCAGATTTATTTACCCATGACTTTGCTCCGACACCGGTGACAGTGGAGGCAGGAGAACGAGCCCCAAAAGGAGCTGAAGAAAAAGTAATGGTAGATTGCGCATTGTTTGCTGTCCAGGAATTGATGGAAGCACATTCTGAGTGCCTGCTATACGGACAGGATGTAGGTCGAAGACTTGGTGGCGTATTCAGAGAAGCAGCTACCCTGGCAGAGAAGTTTGGTGACCACCGTGTATTCAATACGGCTATTCAGGAAGCATTTATCATAGGCAGTACAGTAGGTATGTCAGCAACAGGTCTCAGGCCAATAGTCGAAGTACAATTTGCTGATTATATCTGGCCGGGATTAAATCAATTATTTACTGAAGTGAGCAGAAGTTGCTACCTTTCCAACGGAAAATGGCCTGTCAGTATGGTGCTTCGGGTCCCGACGGGAGCATATGGAAGTGGCGGACCTTTCCATAGTTCCAGTATTGAGTCTGTACTTTGCAATATCAAAGGAATAAAAGTAGTCTATCCAAGTAATGGTGCCGACCTGAAAGGCCTGATGAAAGCTGCGTATTATGATCCGAATCCTGTAGTAATCCTTGAACATAAAGGTCTGTATTGGAGCAAAGTTAAAGGCACAGAAACTGCCAAGAGAAAACTTCCATCTCCGGATTATATATTGCCTCTCGGAAAGGGTATCATGGTTCAGAATGCTGAATATACAATGAATAAAAATGTGGTACTGGTAGTCACTTACGGCATGGGAGTACATTGGGCACTCAATGTTGATAGTGATATCAGACTCAAAATAGGGATTCTTGATTTGCGATCGTTATATCCATTGGACACTGAGTTGATTTACCAAAAAGCGAAAGAATACAACCGCATAATCATTCTGACTGAAGAACCGGTGGATAATTCTTTTGCACAGAGTCTGGCAGCACGCATTCAGGAAAATTGTTTTGAGTATCTCGATGCACCTGTTACCACTATCGGAGCTGAAAATATGCCGGCCATCCCGCTAAATGAAGTGCTCGAAAGAACTATGTTGCCAAATTCCGAAAAACTGTCAACCACCATCCGGAAAGTATTATCTTATTAACATGATAATTAAAGTACATAATTAACCACCTTCTATAGGGTTGAAAAAATTTAGGCCCCATAATGCAACCTCGTTTGATTTTTTTCCGTCTTTAAGAGAATTAACTAACTTTTTTTAAAATTTAAGCATTATGTCCAGACTGTTTGTTGCATTATTCCTGCTTTGTGGAATACAGGTCGGATCGACCCAAAGTAAGTCCGTTTCTCCTTTCAATGCTATTTCTACCAGCGGCAGTGTTCAGGTAGAACTCATCCAAGGGGATAGTCCAAAAGTAGATTACACCATTATTAAGGGAGATTCAGAAGATCTGATCATCGAAGTAAAAGGGCAGGAACTACAGGTAAAGATCAAATCGAATTCATTTTGGAACAGGTCTGAAACAAAAGCCAAAGTAACCGTATATTATCAAACACTCAAAAGCATTGATTGTGCGGCTGGTTCAAGCATCAGAGCTGAAAATGAGATAGTAAGCACCACTATGGATATAGAATCATCCAGCGGTGCGAATTGCAATGTCATAGTTAAAAGTGATGACTTGAATGTGGACTCATCTTCCGGTTCTAAAGTAATAGTTCATGGCACAAGCAATTCTGTAAATTATGATGCATCATCCGGAGCAAGAATTGACGCAGAGGGTATGATGGCCTCTGTGGCAGTGGCCGATGTGTCATCAGGAGCAAGTATTGCACTCCATGCTTCTAAAAAACTGAATGCCGATGCCAGTTCAGGTGGAAGTATTAAATACAAAGGAAATCCCGAAAAGACAAATATACATTCCGGATTTTCAGGTAGTATCAAATCATATTAAGACAGTTCAAATCTGATAAGGAAGAGGGATGTTGATATTAAATAATCAGCATCCCCATTTTTTATCAGGAAATCACTTTTTATACTTTGTATAGGGCAATTTTTTACTCGCTATCCGCATAATCTCAGTAACCAGCTGATCTGAGCTGCTAAAAAGGCCCCCTGAAAGCGAATGATTAAAATTCCAAATCATCTTTTTACTTTGTCTGTCATGCAATTCCATGGTTACCACAATCTCATTTGTCGTACCAAAACCAAATAGAAGCGTAGTGGCCACAGCTGCACCGGTTGACATAGGCTTGGTCAATTTAAAGTTGGAAGTAATGACAGCATCTACGTCCAGTATCTCAGCCATTTCTACAGGAGTAAGCATTTTATTGGAGGTTTCATTATTAATTTTAGCAAATGTAGTAGTCGCATCCAGAATATCTACACCGATCTTATTTTCTGCTTTTCTTTTGAGTAGCCATGAGACCATTCCGTATTGAAAGGCTTCTGACTCCTTTACAGACATTTGATTAAGCTCATCAGCTGTCAAATTCTTTTGTGGTGGAATAGATACTCTAGGGGGTATTACCGCAATAATTTTGTGCTGTAAAGATGCCTTCTCTGCTTCAGGGCTATAATAAACTTTGGCACATGCAGACCATATAATAATGGTCAAAAACATTAATGATATTTTACAAGTTTTCATGGTAATTTGTATTTATTAAAATATTTATTTAACCCAAATTCCTTAACATTTAGCTTGTAAGGGAGCAAGAGTGCCTGACCATAACAATGGAAATTATGGGTTTTCATTTTTCAAGGCTTATCCACCATGCATCCATTATATTGTCAGAAATGTGACTGACTTCTTTGTTTTTATAATTTAGTACAGAAAGTTGGCGAGGTGACAAAAGGTAATCAGGTTTTTCACCAAAAGCTAATGCTCTGTTCACTTTCATTTTTTGCAATTCAGTCATAGGTATTGACTTGTAAGGGGAATGCAACAGGTAATATTTGTCTTCACTATCTTTTGTATATTTACCAGTAGGTTTTATAGTCAGCTTAGTTTTAGCATTTACAGACCCGAAGACTGCATCACCACATCCTTTTCCACTTGCATTTTTATACAATTGATCCAATGTAATCTTATCTTTCCTATATTCAATTTTTACCACTTCGTGACCGTTCATGTATCCAGCTTCGGTGGATATTACACCATCAATACCTCCTATTTCTTTCTCCCCAGACCAAAAACAAAACATGCTGAAATACACATCCGAAAGTTCGCCCAACTCCCTGGAGTAAACTTCTTCTTTCAACATTTTCAAATACTCAGGTACTATTCGGCCCGATTTGCTGATAGCTTCAGTCATGCCAGATAAAATAGAATGTTTCTTTCTGAAATCAGGTAGCCTTGGGATCAGGTCCTGGCCTCCATTATCTATTATACGCACTACCGGATTATTCCACGTAGGCTCATTATATTTATTGAGTACCTTCCTGTCAGGGCCTTCAATATTATTATAAATACAAAGGGGAATAAAACAAGATTCAATAGCTTCAGCGATCAATGGGTCAGACAATATCTCATTGCCAAAAGTGGTACAATTGCTGCAACCAGGGACCTCCTGGAACAGAATCAAAATGGGAAGTTTCTTTTCCACAGCCAGGCTAATGGCTCTGTCATAATCCCTGATCCAGTTGACTTTACCTAATTCAACAGGATTGTTTTTAGGATAAGAAAAGTATTGCCCTGAAATGTCGTTTAAGATAAAAAAGACATCAAAAACCAGAAACCAAAAAGAAGCAGCCCGCATACATTTAAATTTTTACCCAAATATAGAAATAAAAAAGTTACATAATACTTCTACCTTTACAACAAATTCCAGTATATAATAAATAAATGCCAAGCCACCAGACAGATCAGTTGATCCAACTTATCAAATCACTAACAAAAGCTGAAAAAAGAAGTTTCAGGCTATATGTCAACAGGGACAATAATGGCAATGAAAAATTGTTTATGCAACTCTTTGACTATGTGGATTCAGCAAAAACTTATAGAGAAGCGGATCTGCTTAAAAAAATACCTCAAATCAAAAAATCCCAATTGTCGAATATTAAGGCAAACCTGATGAAGCAGATACTTTCCAATCTGAGACATCTCCATAAGCAGGATTATTCAGATGTATCTATTCGGGAGCTGCTTGATTATTCGAGAATACTCCAGGCAAAAGGGATGACAAAAACATGCCTGGACATGCTTGAAAAAGCAAAAAAAATCGCTGAAAACAGTCATGAAACTCTTCTGTCGTATCACATCCTCGATGAAGAAAGAAAAATTGAAACCCAATACATCACCGGCAGCTCGACACTAAAAGCAGTACAGTTAAATGAAGAAAGTGTAAAAATACTGCAAAATGTTGGGGTAAGGGACAGGCTATCCAATCTCTCCATTATGCTGTATGGTATGTATCTTAAATATGGATATGTACGGGATAAAAAAGATTATGAACAACTCAAAGACTATTTTTATTCAAATCTTCCAGATGTCAAAGTTCAAAAACTTGGATTTTATGAAAAAATATTTTATTTCCAGTCCATGGTGTGGTATCATCATATGACCCAGGACTTTGCCAATTATTACAAATTTTCCCAAAAATGGGTAGATTGTTTTCGTCTTGAGCCTCAAATGAAAAAAGAAGATTCTGTATTATTTTTCAAAGGCCTCCATAATGCCCTCAATGCATTATATATGGCCAATAAAAAAGATAAGTTCCTGATAAGCTATTCTGAGTTTTCGGAGCTTGAAAATGAACAAATATCTGATCTTCAGATTTCTAATTTCAGACTTTTTAAATACATACACCTGCTCAATAAAATATTTTTGACAGGGGACTATGATGAAGGTATCTTTGAGATTAAAGAAATAGAAGATGTACTCAAATCCCGGGATCACTATTGGGACATAAACAGGGAGATCGTATTTTACTACAAAATAGCGTGTGTATATTTCGGTGCAGATGATTTTAATAAGGCAACAGATTACCTAAATAAAATAATCAACAGTTCCATCGGTGGACTTAGGGAAGATATCCAGTGTTTTGCCAGAATTCTGACATTAATCAGCCATTATGAAATGGGAAATGACTTCCTGGTAAGCTATCAGATAAAGTCAGTATATCGATTCCTGCATAAAATGGAAGACATGCAGGCTGTTCAAAAAGAAATTCTGAATTTTCTGCGCAGAACTCCGCTAATGACTAAAAAAGATCTCAAAGGCGAATTTATCAAACTCAGATCAAAGCTCATAAAATATCAAAATGATCCATATGAAAGGAGGCCATTCTTGTACCTTGATATTATAGCATGGCTTGACAGCAAAATTCATAATATACGCATTCAGGTAGCCATCAAAGAAAAATCAGGTAAATAAGGTTCAGGATGGTTTGGTGGTAAAATTATTTAGCAATCTTTTTAAATATTATATTACCCTTTGATTAAAAAATGAAGCCTTACCTATATACCGGTCATCGTCGAAGTCCTGCACCGCAAGCAATAGTGTGTATAACTTATTGCACTTTCTGCTTCCAATCCCTCCCAAAGTAATGATAAGCAATTAAAGGAGGGACAAAGTTTCGATGGACTGGTCTTCCCTTTAGGAATGATGGTAGCGAGGCAAATGATCAAATTTGTGCTATCAGTAATACACACCAAGCAATACTGAATAGGGAGATATTTCTTACAAAACGTTTTTTGGACTCCGGTAACAAATAATCCTGGTCGCCCAACACTTAAGATGTAGTAATGGGCAAATGGATTTCAAATAACAAACCTTTGCGCAAACGATTTCTAATCAATAATTCTTTCAATCTTAATATTAAAAAATTATATTTTATTTTTAAATTATAATGGGATTATATAATTTCTAAAATTTCAATATGTATAAAATTTTATACCTCGACTATATCAGTCTATCACAGGATATCCACAGATATTTTAACAATTGTTGTGGGGAAACTGAGCTTTAAAACTACACTATTCTTACTTTATATTGCTTTTGAATGGGTGGAATTCTCTTAAAAATAAATTTCAAAACTCACTGGTTTCGTTTTATAAACCAATATGATATAAGAGTATGTTTAAATTGTATATCTTGAACATTATACGACTAAACCCGATGATAAAAAAGAATTAAATTGAAAATAAATTTGATTATTATATGTACACATATTATATTTGCACTTATTAATTAATTTTATTATTAAATTTTAAAAAAATGTGGACAAAATCGCACTCTATTCAAACAAATGAAGTTACAAAAGAACAAATGTGGAAACTCTTTGCAGACGTAAATAATTGGCATAATTGGGATAGCGGAATAGAATTTGCTAAACTTGAAGGCAAGTTTGAAAAAGGAAACTATTTTACATTAAGGCCAAAAGGTGGACCAAATGTAAAGGTTGAATTAGTTGAAACCAATGAAAACCATAGTTTTCTTGACGTCACAAAATTTCCACTTGCAAAAATGTATGACAGCCATACATTTGAAGAGACAAAAGAAGGACTAAAAATAACCAATACTATTAGTATGAAAGGTATATTGGGGTTTCTTTGGGTAAAAATTGTTGCACAGAAAATCGCAGATACTTTACAAACTGATATGCAAATTCAAATAAAAGCAGCTTCAAAACTATGAATCAAAGAGAAAACACATTTAGCGTAGAAAGACCGGAAGATAGTTTGGGCTTTTTATTGTGGCAAGTGACAAACCTATGGCAACGAGAAATCAAAAAAGCATTGGAGCAGTATGGACTGACTCATTCTCAATTTGTGCTGATGGCAAGTATTCACTGGCTGACCATTCACAATAAAGAAGTAACACAAATACTGCTTTCAAATCATACAAAAATTGACCCCATGACAACTTCAACTGTTTTAAGAACTTTGCAACAAAAGGATTTAATACAAAGGCAGGAACACTTGACAGATACTAGAGCCAAAACAGTTGGACTAACCAACGAAGGGAAAAAAATAATTAAGAAAGCTGTTCTAACTGTCGAGACATTTGACATAGATTTTTTTTCTGCTCTCGATAGCAAGACAACAGATTTTAGCAAAAATTTACAAACTTTACTACTACCAAAATAAGAAAAATGAAAAATGCATTACTGATATCCTTTTTCATTGTCTTTTTTTTCAAAAATGACGTGATTGCTCAACAAGTCAGGTCGCCGCTGGAATCATCTTTTCATACGTATCAGGAAATGAAAAAGATACAAAATATAAACTTGATTGGGTTTCATTGGGCCCTACCATAAATTCAGCTCGGGCAGATGTGATAGAAATAGATATTAAACATCCCGGTACAATGTATGTCGGCTTTGGATCAGGTGGCTTGTGGAAAACAGTAAATAATGGAATCAATTGGAAATGTGTTTTCGAAGAACAAGCATCATTAGGTATAGGTGATATAAAATTAGCTCCTTCCAACCCGGATATAATTTATCTTGGTACAGGTGAAAATTTGAAAAAACCAAGAAATTTCACTTTGCCGGGTACAGGAATGTACCGATCAAATGATGGTGGCAAATCATGGAAACATATAGGTCTTGAAGATTCATGGTCAATTGCAGAAATTGCTGTCCATCCCAAAAATCCGGATATAGTCATGGTAGCAGTCCTGGGTCATTTGTGGTCAAAAAATAAAAACCGGGGGCTTTATCGAACTACCAATGGCGGCAAATCATGGAAACAGGTCTTATACAAAGATGAAATTACAGGAGTTAATGATGTCGTAATATCACCCTCTCAGCCAAAAATAATGTACGCATCCACATGGGAGGTTTATCCGGGTGTCAGTGGAAAAAACAGCGGGGTACATAGAAGCATTGATGGTGGTAAAACTTGGAAAGCTTGCACCAACGGCTTACCTTCGGGACCTTTGGTCGGTCGTATTGGCCTTGCTGTGTCACATACTCACCCTTTAAAAGCTTATGCTCTGGTCGATAATCTAAATAATCCTAAAGGTGAAGCAGCAGAATTGTACAAGACCACAGACGGTGGCCTGACCTGGGTCAAAACCCATGAGAGTCCTTTGTACTTTTTTTCTGTCATCGGATGGTATTTTGCTGATGTGTTTGTCAATCCCCAAAATGATGATGAAGTCTATTGCTTAGGTGTTCGGCTTGCACATAGTACAGATGGGGGAAAAACGTTTTCATTTTTAGGAGGAAATGTGACACGCTCTACTCCAAGCCTGGCAAAAGGATTTCATTTAGATCAGTGTGCATTTTGGATTGATCCAAATAATCCACAGCATATTGCTGCTGGTAATGATGGTGGATTTTATGTCAGTTATGACAAAGGATTATCATGGTTTCATTACAATAATATTCCTGTAGGAGAATTTTATGATATTACGATTGACCAAAAAAGCTATACTATTTATGGTGGAACACAGGACAATGCGACCGTGTACGGTCAATCTCATGAATTCAATCCTGATTTTCCAGATACCTGGCAATATGTATGGATTGATCCGTGGGACGGTGGAGACGGTTGTGTCACTCAGGTAGATCCTGAAGATGAAAACACGATTTATTATAGTATGCAGCATGGGCATGCTGTTCGCTTTGATAGCAAAATGGACACCACTTATACTATTCAACCTCATCTACCCAAGACTTCAGTTGATACATTGGTTTTTAATTATGTAGCCCCGTATTTCATATCTCCGCATAACAGTAAAACCCTGTATCATGGCGGCAATTTCATTTTCAAAAGCACTGATCGCGGTAATAACTGGAAAGTCATAAGTCCTGATCTGGCTCTCTCAAAAAATATAGAAAAGAAATCTATTGCAACCGGAGCACTCGCAGAATCAAAGGTACAACCAGGATTACTTTATGCAGGAACAGACAGAGGTGCATTCTGGGTAACTCAAAACGATGGCATAAATTGGGAAGAACACTCGACCGGACTAGCAAACAATTATATACGCAGCATTTGCCCTTCCGGATTCAAGAAAGAAAGGGTTTATGCAGCCATGACCGGAATAAATTATGATGACCTGCAGAGTTATCTGTATGTTTCAGAAGATAATGGTAATAATTGGAAAAGTATAGCTCAAGGTTTACCCAATGAACCCGTAAATGTTATCCTGGAAGACCACTTTAATGAGAACATACTGTATGCAGGTGGATTAAGGGGGGTGTATATATCAGCTGACCGAGGCAACACCTGGTCATATTTGGGAAATAACATGCCAGGTACTGCTATTGCGGATTTGGAGATCCATGAATCTACAATGGACCTGGTCGCTGCCACACATGGAAGAGGAATTTATAAATTAAACCTTCGGCCAGTTCACGAAATGCTACAACAGGGAACATCTGATACTATTGACCATCTCTTTGATATACTTGAAGCCCACAGACCCTGGTTTAATTCTTCGGGTAGGGAACCGGACTATCGTACTGTGGAGAATGCTGATATTTCGTTTTGGTTGAGAGATTCAAAACTGGTCACACTTACTGTAAAAGACTCAGATAACGGAATTATTTGGACAGATACCTTGCAAGGTCATAAGGGATTCAATCAGTACCGATGGGATTTAGTATTAAAAAGAGAGTCGAGTAACCTGCCTTATTTTATACACTATGAGACATTTCTGGAAGCTGGTGCTTATCGAATGGTTCTTTCTGATCTGAACCAAGAACTTGAAAAGCCTTTTATAGTAACAAAAGGTATCTCACCTTATAAAAGATGAAGAACCGAAGTAAAAAACCATCCTTTAACAAACAAATAATCAGGTAAAATAGGAATGTTTCTTGTAAACCCTCATTGCTCAAAATAAGATTAAAGTACTAAGGTCTTTTGCGTCAGAAGAAGAGAACAAAAATCATAATCATCCTTGATGATTAAAAATTGAAATTACCTATAGAAATCTTCATTGATGTATTTGAATTAATCATTATTTTCAAATCGGTTTGGGATGTTGCATAATCTCAATAAGGGAAAATAATCTGTAATTAAATGGTCTGATTCAGGTTATATTTTTCCATCAAAACACAAATCAGGAACTGCATTTTTTAGTATTTTCCTATACTCGCAAAAACAAGATCTTCCAAAAATTCCAGGATTTTTGATTCATCCTTTTCATCAGCAAAGTCGGTCAAGGCGGGAAGATTGTGCATGAAGAAATTTTGAATGTGCGCTATTTCAATAATTGAATTGGCAAGTGACTTCGGATACTTATAGTTCGGGTTGCATGCAAGGATAAAATCTCCGATTGCTTTGCAAAGATCCTTATAAGGTTTGAACAGCTGATCTTTATTATCATCAGTAACGTGATTGGTCATGAAGGCTTTGGTGCTTTCTGCAATTATAATCTGATGCAATATGCTTTCGTTGACATGGGAAGTTTGTATATCATCTTCAACAGTAGTGGCGAGAAGTTTCAATACAATTCTAAGCCTTTCTTCAGGGTTGTATATATTGTAGGTATGGATCTTTACTCTATATTCCAGCCACGACCAATACCAGGCAATAATATATACCAGCAATCTGTGTTTGTTCTCAAAATATCTGTATATACCAGCTTCAGTCGTACCGATATCCAAAGCGAGTTTCCTGAAAGTAAAAGACTCGAAGCCCAATTTATAAATCATCTTTATACTGTGCAAAATAATATTCTTGCCTAGTTCTGTATGCTCAGGATCTCTGAGATACAGTTTTTCATTCATTTTAATTTGAATTTGTAATTCCATACTCAAATTTAATTACACAAAAAGCATATAAATCTTGTCATCAGTTCTAATTGCAAAATAAGAAATAGAAAATCAAAATGCAAATATAATAAAAGTATTTAAATTTTTTATGATAGTATTACTATTATCTCAAACATTAATACTATCTTTGTGTTTTCTTAAATAAAATAAATCTTTTGTCTTTATGATTTCAACAAATATTTTTAAAGAATTTAAAAGTGATCTCCCGGCCAGTATCATTGTATTTTTTGTAGCTGTGCCTCTATGTTTAGGGATTGCGCTAGCTTCAGGAGCACCACTTTTTGCCGGGATCATTGCCGGGATTATTGGGGGTATAGTAGTAGGTATGGCAAGTGGATCTCCCCTGGGAGTGAGCGGACCGGCAGCTGGCTTGGCTGTGATTGTACTGACATCTATAGAAACACTGGGATCATGGGAAATTTTCCTCTTAGCTGTGCTAATAGCAGGAGTAATTCAGTTGATACTTGGTTTTCTCAAAGCAGGATTTGTTGCTTACTTCTTCCCTTCTTCTGTTATTAAAGGAATGCTCAGTGGCATAGGGCTCCTGATTATTTTAAAGCAAATCCCGCATGCCCTTGGCTATGACAAGGACCCTGAAGGTGATTTTGAATTACTACAGGCAGACGGCGAAAATACATTTTCATCGATTTCACAGGCATTAAGCTATATTACACCCGGTGCGTTTATTATTGCTGCGGTTTCTTTATTCATTTTGATTTTTGGGAAACAGTACTCAGCAAAAAACATAAGATATTCCAATTAATTCAGGGGCCACTGGTAGTAGTAATCATCGGTATTGTATTTAATCTTTGCTATCAAAATGGTTTGTTAAATTTCTCGTTAAATCCTGACCAGATTGTAAACATCCCGGTTCCATCAGATTTATCAGCGTTTTTCAGTCAGTTTACGCTACCTGATTTTACAGCTATAAATAATCCGATGGTATATCAGGTGGCCATAGTCATAGCCATCGTTGCCAGTCTCGAAACACTCTTATGCGTAGAAGCAACAGATAATCTGGATCCATACAAAAGAGTAACTCCAGCGAACCGAGAGCTCAAGGCTCAGGGATTAGGAAACATAATTTCAGGTCTTATAGGAGGTCTTCCATTGACTCAGGTCATTGTAAGAAGCTCTGCCAACATCAATTTCGGTGGCAAGACAAAATTATCTGCTATCCTGCATGGGGTATTTTTATTGCTCAGTGCTTTGATGCTGGCTTCAATCTTAAATCTCATTCCATTGGCGAGTTTAGCCGCTATTTTACTGATGGTTGGTTACAAACTTACTAAGCCTTCATTTTTTAAGCAAATGTATAATCAGGGCTGGGAACAACTGGTGCCTTTTGTTGCGACAATAATAGGGATACTTGCAACTGATTTGTTGAAAGGTATTTTTATAGGTATGATTTTCGGTATTTTTTACACCCTACGCCATAGTTATAGAAATTCGCACCACATGAAAGACATCGTTACTACAGAAGAAGGTCAGGAAGTACATCATTTGACTCTGGCACAGGAAGTTTCTTTTTTCAATAAAGCAAGTGTTTTGAAAGCATTAGATGCCATCCCTCAAAATTCTAAAGTTATTATCGATTGCACACATTCAAAGTCTATTGCCTTTGATGTTATTGAGCTAATATTAAATTTTGAGACAAATGCCAAAAGAAAAAATATAACGGTAGAGAAAATAAATTTTATTGAACCAGTCACATATTAATTAACATCACTATAAAAAAAATGAAGACTTTAAACAAAGAAATGCAGGATGCCATCACTCCAAAAATGGCTTTAACTTTACTAAAAGAAGGAAATAAGAGATTTATTAACAATCTGAAAATCAATCGCAACCTTCTGCAACAAGCCAATGAGACTTCAGATGGCCAACACCCCTTTGCTGTTGTTTTGAGCTGTATTGACTCAAGGACTTCAGCTGAGCTGATTTTTGATCAGGGGCTGGGAGACATATTTAGTGTTCGTATAGCAGGAAATATCATAAATGAAGATATCCTGGGAAGTATGGAATTTGCTACTAAAGTAGCAGGATCAAAAATAATTATGGTCCTTGGACATACAAAATGCGGAGCCATCAAAGGCGCATGCGATCATGTTGAAATGGGAAATTTGACAGCACTTTTGTCAAAAATAAGACCAGCAGTAGATGATGAAATGACAGTAAAAGATAACAGAAATTCCGGTAACGCAGAGTTTGTAGAAAAAGTCTCCGTTATCAATGTTAAAAGAACCATCAAAAGCATCATGGAAAGAAGTCCGATTCTAAAAGAATTAATACAAAGTGGTGCAGTTGGCATAGCGGGCGGTACCCATGATATTAGTTCTGGTGAGGTTGCGTTTTATGAAGATACTGTGGTATTTAACTAAAATTAAACCCACTAAATCCGGCTGTGTTCTGCGTAGCCGGATTTTTTATTTAATCTAAATCCAATGCAAAAATAAATTATTCACTTCAATATGATCTATTTATTTAAAAGACAAAACTAAAGGTTTTACAAACAAGCAAAATCATCATTATACTTTTTGTTACCTTCACACTGTCTTAATGAGATAAAGTTATTGAAATGATAAATTTGTTTCGAAGAAAACGCCAGGATCTCACAGGTCAGCATAAAACTGGAAAATATCTGAAATTGGCAATATATTTTTATTCCTTTTGACTGGTCAAAATATGCACTTTATTACGACCATCTTAAAGATATGGAATTAATGAAAAGAGCCTTGTTCAGACCCGGACATTTATACATATTGCTGTTTAGCCTGATCAACGATTCTTTGGGGCCCCATTTTCAGATATCAGAAAATAAATGGGGTTAGAAAAAGTCAGGTAGGAGGTTCAGTAATTATTTCAATCGCATGCTTTCTGATAGTTTATGGTTTTTTTACTGAATTGCCATCTGACCATATCGAAAGACCAATAACAAGGATAAGTTTATATCTTATTTTAACCTGAGTCTCAATCCATGGAATCATGTCACTATTAATGAATGGTAAAATGGAATAGTTGGTCCAATTAGCATAAACTCAAAACTTGCTTCCCCTTTAGCTATCAATTACGTTACTTCAATAAATTTTCTGAATCTTGTATCTTCGAATTAAATAAATACAAATCATTGTATTCCAGCTAAAACTGATTAATTTTGTTTAAGAATGGCCTAGACTCGCTACTTAAATAATTGAGGCAATGAAAATAATATATTATCCAAGATTAAAAATTTAATACGCATAACTATAAAAGTATGATGTATTTCAACAAAAAACAAGGACAATTTCTCAACGCAACAATAGATATCTGGGAATTCAATGGAACTATTTCAAATGAAACGGCAGATACCCTCAAAAAAAGTTATTCGATAAGGCCATTTGACTGGAAAAAACTAGCAAAATATTCATTTTGGATTGCCTTAATTTGCGGTATTATTTCATTTGGAGCCATTATAGCCGACAATATTTTGATAGACTTAATTAAAAAATTATTCACATCATCAAATATCGGATTATGCGTCACTTTCTCTGCCTTAGCCGCAGCTTCATATTACCCAGGCCTAAGGCGGTGGCAAAATAAGCCCGAAAATGTTGTTAGTAATGAAGCAATATTCTTTTTAATCCTGGCAGCATCTTTTTTTGGGTGATTGGCCAAAAAGCTGAGAAAACATGGAAATTGAACACTACCTGAATATATTTCAAAACGCAGCAAATAGTCTTGAACATGAAGCAATTAAAAGTAAGAATCTCGAAGTTGCTGTAGGTTTATATCTGGACTCTGTATTTTTGAAAGTATATAAATTGTCATGGGCCAATGATCAGAATACCCCGCTTACATCAGAGTCAAGGATATTCTTTTCTATATGGGTTAATGACTTAACACTGGCCAAACAACAAATATTTTACAACATACATGCCCTAAAACTGCGTAAATTAGTAGGCTATAGAATTGAAAGCAGAAAATTTGCAACCTTATTCAGATCATATTTTATCGAATTCCAACACTTATATCCGAATGTAAGTACCGACTTCGGACCATTAACTTTGATGGAAGGTTGGGTGAAATTTAATCACGATTATTTACAGCTTGAAGTAATAAATCTTGCCAAGACATTTTTAGAAACCTTTCATTTAATTGATAAAACACTTCTTTCATTTAAATGACATCATAAATTTGCTTACCCACTGAAGTGTCATTGGGAAATAAGACATATTTTAGCAAAATATTGATTCGAGAAGTAATGATAAAAATTAATTACATTTAAATATTTACAAATTAAGTACAATGAATCTTTTATACCTGATTCCTTTTGCCATTGTGCCAATATTCATATTACTATTTTACTATTTCAAAAATAATAAAATATCTGGTGCAAAATTTATAATAATATTTCTCAATATCGGTATAATATGTTGTCTTCTGGCAGCTGTAGTTCTTTGCATTTTAACCTACGTCTCAAGTGATCTGACCCACTTATATAAAATGGCTCTTCCACTTATAATTCTCATCATGCTGACTATTCAAAAAAAGGGTGCCAATAAACAACTACCAAAAGATAAATAAAAGCCAGAATACATGAATTGAGACTGGTTAGGCGATGAAATTTTTAAGGCTGAATTTCTTAATTGACTTTTTTCCCTTCTTTGTGGCAAACATTGAAAGTTGTTTCTTCAAAATTTTAAGATAATGCCTTATTATCTTCTCTTCATCATTCTCTGTCTGAAGCAGAAAAACTTCCTGGATCCAAAATCTTCCGAAAAGAGAAATAAATGAGACCAAAAAGTCAATTCCAGACTCCGAAGCCTTTAAGTAATCGTGTGCCACAAGATCTGTAAATATTTGCCTGAAATTCTCAAGTCTTGCACTTGCATTTTGTACATAATCGAATTGTCCTGAAGACGCTACATCCATTTGAACAAATTGATTTCCAATATACACTCCGCGAAACTTATACTGAGAATGAAATATATTTTTCATCAACCCAAGAAAGGCATCCAATGAAGGTACTCCTTGATGATAGACATTATAGTAGTTTGAATTATTATCTCTAAATTCATTCAAAAGGTGAATCAGAATGTCTTCTTTCTTAGAAAAATGGTATGACAAATTTCCTGGACTTATATTTAAGTACCTTGCAATTTCTCTGTTCCCTACATTTCCGTATCCCTTTTCATTAAACAACTCCAATGATGTATCTAGAATTTTATCTCGCGTCTTCAACTATTCAAATTTATTTAATATTGGACAATGTACTAATAAAGTTTGGAATTATTAGTACATTGAGCTATATTTGTATTGCTAAAATTTTAATATTATGTATCCATATACGTTACCGCACACAATTATAAACAAATTTGGAGAAAAACTTACCTTTCGAGCTATTGAAATGGAAGATGGTGTTAAAAAGATGATTGTCGAAAATGAAGTTGATCCGGGGCATGGACCTGTGATGCATGTTCATTTTAAACAGGATGAAAGTCTCACGGTCAATAAAGGTAGAATGGGATATCAGATTGACGGCCACAAAGAAAAGTTTGCTGGAGAGGGGGAAACTGTACTCTTCAAAAGGGGCGAAATGCACCGATTTTGGAATGCAGGTGATGTCTTACTTAAATGTTCCGGTTGGGTCAAACCAGCAAATACCCTTGATTACTATCTTACCGGAATCTACAATTCTATGGATAAGGCCGGTAAAAAACAAGGTGATCCTTTTGATACAGCTTTTCTGGTTACGAGATATAAGACCGAGTACGATGTTGCTGTCATTCCCGGATTTGTAAAAAAAGTAATTATGCCCGTTACAGTCTTTGTTGGCAAATTATTGAGAAAATATGATCATTTTAAGGATGCCCCCGAGCCGGTTTAGTATCCGTAAAATCGTGTTCGGACTAAAATCAACCCTCTTAATTGCTCTTCTTTTGCTTTCCCTGATTTACCTTTGAACTGAAAATAAAATAATAATTGATAAAGCCTATATTTAATTTCCATGATCCTTCAATTTTTTCTATTGTTCAACTCACACATATCTATCTCAAAATTACCAGCCAGGCATTCTTTTCCTTTCCAAAATTATAAATATTATTGATCAAGACTAAAAGAACAAATATGAATTATTTACCTTTACGCTGTCATTTGCATTGATTGATTCTTTGTCAATTAATGCAACTCAAAACAATCATTTGCTTAATTAAAGATACCAAAATAATAATATCATGTCAAAAGGTAAAGACACCAAAAAAGAAGTGAAAAAAGAAGCTGCAAAATCTCCAAAAGAAAAGAAGGCTGAAAAGAAAAACAAAAAGCCAAAATATGACTGATTGAATTCAGACTTCCCTGTAATCGGGATTACTTTTTCTTTACGGCTGATAAGACCGGTTTGGCTGACCGGTTAATAACTTTGTCATGAAATTCAATTTTCTTTTATCGTCCAGTCGAAATATTTTATTATTGCATTAATATCATCTTACCATTTTAAAACAACAGAAATGAAAACTTTTATTTTAATAGGTCTTATATGTTTAGTATTTCAAAACGGAAATTCCCAAAAAATAATGGGCTACAAAGATGAAAATGCAATAAAACAATTGGAATGGGAAAAACAGTTTGATGCTCAGCTTAGTGCTAAGGATCAGGATACCTGGATGCAGTTTCTCACTTCCCACCCCCACCATGTTGGCAGTCCACAAGACAAATTAAATGCCGAATACATGAATGAACTCTTCAAAAAATGGGGATTTCAGTCCGAATTGGCTTCATACGATGTATTGTTTCCCAGTCCTAAGTTAAGAATTCTTGAATTGCTGGGTACCAAGCCATTCAAAGCAAAGCTCGAAGAACCATTTTTAAAGGAAGACAGAACTTCCGGTCAGAAAGCAGAACAGTTGCCTTCTTACAATGCATATTCTGCTGATGGAGATGTGACCGCTGAGCTTGTTTTTGTAAATCGCGGCGTACCTGCTGATTATGACATGCTCGAAAGAATGGGTATTGATGTTCGCGGTAAAATAGTCATTGCAAAATACGGGGGATCATGGAGAGGCATCAAGCCTAAAGTCGCCGCTGAACATGGAGCTATCGGATGCCTGATTTATTCGGATCCGGAAGACGATGGTTATGTAAGGGGTGATGTTTATCCAAAAGGTGCTTTTAGACCAAATAATGGAGTTCAACGAGGCTCTGTCATGGATATGCCTGTAGCTCCGGGAGATCCGCTGACACCTGGCATTGGAGCCACAAAAGTTGCCAAACGATTGAACATTAAGGATGCACCGACTATCATGAAGATTCCGGTTTTACCAATTTCGTATGAAGACGCCTTGCCGTTAATACAATCTCTGGGAGGCGAAGTAGTGCCTGAAGCATGGAAAGGTGGATTGCCTGTAACCTATCATACAGGACCAAGTACAGATAAAATACATTTAAAATTAGAATTTAACTGGGATATAAAAACTCTCTATAATGTGATCGCTAAATTGCCTGGAAGCGAATTACCGGATGAATGGTTGATCAGAGGTAATCATCACGATGGCTGGGTAAACGGTGCTGCGGATCCTATCAGCGGCATGGTCGCGGAGTTAAGTGAAGCCAAAGCTATCGGAGAACTTGTAAAGCAAGGTTTTAAGCTAAAAAGAACTCTTGTCTATTGTGCCTGGGATGGTGAAGAACCTGGTTTATTAGGATCAACTGAATGGTCTGAAGATAATCAGGAAGAATTAAGAAAAAAAAGCAGTATTTTATGTAAATACGGACGGAAACTCAAGAGGGTTTTTGGGAGCCGAAGGATCACATACCCTTGAACCCTTTGTAAATGAAATAGCGAATGATGTGATCGACCCTCAAACGGGGGTGAGTATAAAAGAGCGTCGATATGCAGGTTCTGTCGTAAATGCAGACAAAGTTGCCAGAACTAAAATGATGGGAAATAAAAACATCAAGCTGGGTGCCTTGGGTGCCGGGTCTGACTGGTCCGGTTTTCTTCAGTTTTTAGGCATCGCTTCACTCAATCTTGGTTTTGGCGGTGAAGGTTCAGGAGGGGAATATCATTCCATTTATGATTCTTATGATCATTTTATAAAATTTAAAGACCCCGGATTTCAATATGGGGTAGCCCTTTCCCAAACTGCAGGAAGAGCTATTATGAGAATGGCAAACGCTGAAGTATTGCCATTTGATATCAATAGTTTTT
Organism: Saprospiraceae bacterium; assembly: GCA_016722285.1. Classification (GTDB taxonomy): domain Bacteria; phylum Bacteroidota; class Bacteroidia; order Chitinophagales; family Saprospiraceae; genus OLB9. Next base: position 94,224 of record JADKGI010000002.1, on the reverse strand, counting down.
ATAATACTGTGGCTACCTATGTCACCGAACTTAAAACTATGCTTGATAATTCACGATCTGAGACAGAAAGCGAAAATAAAATGATTAAGGACAATTTATTTAAACTTGCACAGGATCCCACTAAAAGGCCACAAGCACCGCAAATCAAGGAATCTGTTCCTTATCTCAGTTTTAGCGCTCTTGAAAATGCCATGGCAAAACTGATGCAAAATGCCGAAGAATTTCAAAAAGAATATGCCAATGCAACTAAATTACCGGGGGAACAGCAAAAGGCTCTAAATGAGATACTTTATAAACTTGAACGAAGCTTAATCAATGAAAATGGATTACCAAGACGATCATGGTACAAACACCAGATCTATGCTCCGGGCTACTATACAGGCTATGGAGTAAAAACATTGCCCGGCATCCGTGAGGCAATTGAACAAAGAAAATGGGAAGAAGCACAGCAAAATATTGAAATAGTCTCAAAGACGGTTGATACATATACCCAGCAGGTGAAGAAAGCAAAAATTCTAGTTGAGAAAAAGGCTTGATTTCTTTTGATAAAAAATCCTTTTTGAACTTTACAAGCAAGTAATTCTTTTCCAGTAAAATTACTTTAAGTATCCTGAAAACCAGCATTTTCCGTCAATATTAAATTGATGCCAATTTCATTAAATTATATAATGTAATAATCAATTACATATATCTAATTTATTAAATGCACTTTATGTATTGATATAATTAATATTTATAATATACTGATATAAGGTTGGTAATTATTAACTTTCTATTATTTAATACTGTACATTTAAGCTCTAATTGCAATATATGTACGTATTTAAAAGATATATCGTAATTATATTTTCTATTGCTCTAGGAATGACAATATATTTGTTATTCAGACATACTACTACTTCATTATACTTATTGGCCACAAAATTAGGATTTTCTGAATCCATAGATAATGTACGTGATTATGTGTCATTTCTTCATTTTCCTGCCTGGTTTATATATTCGTTACCGGATGGTCTGTGGATGTTTTCATTTGTACTCCTTATGATGTCAATTTGGGATTTCCGGTTGGCGGGTCCTGGTAAGGTTTGGATTTATCTCTCAATTCTATTGGGGATTACATTTGAAATTTTTCAGGCTTTTGTCTCCAGGCTAGGATTCTTCGACTGGATAGATATGATATTTATTATCCTGGGTGCAGTATTACCTTTTCTACTATTTAACAATAAAAATAATTTTTATGAAAAAGTATAAAAGACCGATTTTATCAACTGTCGTTATTATTACTTTTTTAATAATAGCAATTGCCAGTGTACCCGAGATAGGCCCCGAACCATCAGAAAACTGCAATTTTCGTGCAGAAAAAAGTCTGGTGGTCCATGAAATAATTATAACAGTATTGGATAAAGAAACGGGCATCCCTATTTCCGGTGCTGATATTGAACTTTCAACATACACCTATCAAAAATTCAAGAATGGCGAAAAATGCGAATTCAATGTTGTAGATCATAAAGTCGAAGATGGAAATTCAAATCCGGCAAAATTTAACAGAACACATACATATGTAACTGATGAAGATTATATCGAACTTCATATCTATACATCTCATAGAGAATATGGATCAAAGGACGACTTTCAAGTATTAAGAATAGGTACTCCAGTGAGAAATATTATTATTAAAATGCTAAAACCCAAAACGTCATGAGAAATAGCATAATAGTAATATCTATAAGCTTCTTTTGTTTCAGTGCTCTTTTTAGCCAGGATTTCAAATATAAGGGATTAAATCTTTTTGGATTAAAGGACAAACCCACTTCAGCAAATCAAACTGCCATCAAACTGATATTTTATGATCTGGATAATGACGGTGACAAGGATGCTATTGTGACTGGCATTGATAGTATTGATTTTACAGGAGATTTTGGGTTTGACAAAGTCAAATATTTTATTTTATATCAGGAGAATATCGGTAATAAAAGAAGCCCATCTTTTGGCCCACCAAAACCAATTATTGATAAGTTCCCATTTCCAAATGGTTATTTTTTCCGGCAATTGGAGATCTGAATAATGACGGAAAACCTGACTTTATGGTTTCATCCGGTCTTGACTCAATAAATAGGGTCCAAACGCTATACTATCAGAGAAAATCATTGACTGGTGACAACCAATTCAACATAATAAATTCAGATTCGATGGATCTGGATGTCTTTACCCCTGGAAGCCTATTCCTTCCAGAATTAACTGACTTAGATGGTGATGGCGATTTGGATCTTTTGATGAGCGGATTTATTGGAAGGAGAAACGCAAATGGTGAAAATATTCAGGTCCAGTCATTTATGTACGCTGAAAATATCGGAACACCAAACCAAACTAAATGGTTAGGATGGTATGAAAATCCTTACGGAATAATACCAACTGAAAACCAACCCCAAATATGTGTTGCTGGTGATTTAGACAATGACGGAGACATTGACCTTCTTTCATTGAAACTATTTGATAGTAAGTCATTCTTTGGTTTTTGGAAAAATATTTCCTCATCTAAAAATAATCCTAAATTTCAGGCACCCGTATTTTCACCATTTGGGTTACCAAGTGCGGGTGAAGATGAAACATTATTACCACCAACACTTGTTGACATTGATGGAGATGGGGATCTGGATCTTTTTGTCATTCAGGGATTAATTGGAAAGGGAGAAGGTATTGGATATTATGAAAATAACTTGTGCGTAAGCAGTTCGGTAAATGTAAACCGAATTATCTGTATGGGTGATTCTATTAAAATAGGTGATAAGATATTTAAATCAACTGGACAGTTTGAAGCCTCATTAAAGAATGTCAATGGATGTGATAGTATTGTAAATCTGAACCTTACTGTCATTCCATCACCAGCAGTGAACATGGCAAAGTCAATCTGCCAGGGACAAATTTAGAGCATTGGTAATCAATCATTTACGCAAACAGGAATGTATCAGGTTAAACTTACTTCTGCCATGGGATGCGATAGTATTGTAAATCTGAACCTTTCTGTTGATCCTATTACTGTAACCAATTTGGTTAAAACAATATGCCAGGGAGAAGTCTTCAATATAGGAAATCAATCTTATACTCAGACAGGTCAGTATCAGGTTAAACTTACATCCGCTACGGGATGTGACAGTTTAGTAAATCTAAATCTTTCTGTTTATCCTATTACAGTAACCAATTTGGTTAAAACAATATGCCAGGGAGAAGTCTTCAAAATAGGAAATCAATCTTATAATCAGACAGGTCAGTATCAGGTTAAATTATCGACAACTGCTGAGTGTGATAGTATAGTAAATGCAAATTTGACCTTTTTATCCCTTAAAAATTCTGTTACTCAAACTTTACATTCGTTGACCGCAGATCTTCCTGATGTTACCTATCAATGGATTGATTGTGTAAGTGGATTAAATATTACAGGAGCAATTGGACAAACATTTCAGCCTCTTAAAAGCGGTAAATACAAAGTAAAACTAATGGATACGAACGGGTGCAGCAGTATATCAAATTGTATTGATTTTATTCCTACAGGTACTTTTGATGAGGACATTTCTGATAGAATTAGTTTGTATCCGAACCCAACCAATGATTTTGTTATAGTTGTTAATGAATCCGGGTTAAAAATCAAGTCTATAAGTTTTATCAGTTTAACAGGTCAAAAGGCCTTAACCATTGACGAAGGGGATTTTACCAGAATTAGCACAAGCAGTTTCCCTTTGGGCCATTATATTGTGGAGATTCAGACTGAAAAGCTGAAAGTGATTCGCAAACTTACAATTATCAAATAACTGGCCAATGTTTGATTGAGTATTTCATTGCTTAATAATTTTGACATCTATTGTTGCAACAATTTGTAATTATAATTTTTACTATTTGCAAACAAAACTGTCATTGCAAAATCCCGGATATCTAAAAGCTGAAACATGGTTTAATTCATTGGGTTGGACACCTCTGGATTTTCAAAAAGATACATGGAAAGCCTACCAATCGAATAAATCGGGTATGATCAATGCGCCAACGGGAAGTGGGAAAACCTATTCAGTCCTGCTAGCGGAACTAACAGAAGCAATGATTGAAGAACAAGAAGGTAAAGGATTTACACCTGCTGGTCTCCGAGTTATCTGGATTACACCAATACGCGCTTTAGCCAAAGAAATCCATCTGGCATCACTTCGTGCTATTGAGGGCTTGGGCATGGACTGGAAGTCAGAACTTCGTACCGGTGACTCTTCCGGAAAAGAAAAAAAAGAACAATTGCGTAAGCCTCCACAGATATTGATTACGACGCCTGAAAGTATGCATGTTTTACTTGCAACTGAAGGATACTCAATGTTTTTCAGTTCGTTAAGATGTATTGTAGTGGATGAGTGGCACGAACTCATAGGCTCAAAACGAGGAGTGCAGGTTGAACTGGCAATTTCTCGCCTTAAAAAATAAAATGTAGTCTCAAAGTTTGGGGAATATCTGCGACCATTGGGAATATGGAAGAAGCCATTGATGTGTTACTATATTCCATCCCGAAGGAACAACGAAGCATTATAAAAGCCGATATTGAGAAAAAAATTTCTCTTCATTCTGTATTCCCTGATGAGATAGAAACATATCCATGGGCAGGACATCTGGGACTTCGGCTTGCGGATAAGGTACTGAGCATATTGCATAAAAGTAAAACCAGCTTGATTTTTACAAACACAAGGGCACAATGTGAAATATGGTATCACAAATTGTTGGACTTGGATCCTGATCTGGCTGGTCAGATAGCTATGCATCATGGTTCCATTAGCAAAGAGATAAGAGAATGGGTAGAAGAAGCGCTTTATGAAGGTAGAATCAAAGCCGTAGTATGTACTTCGAGTCTCGATTTGGGTGTGGATTTCAGACCTGTTGAGACAATAATACAAATTGGTAGCCCAAAAGGAGTCTCCAGATTTGTACAACGAGCCGGTAGAAGCGGGCACCAGCCCGGAGCCGAAAGCCATATTTGGTTTGTACCTACACATGCTTTGGAGTTGGTGGAAGCAGCCGGTCTTCGCATGGCCATAGAAAATCACAGCCTTGAAGATCGCATTCCATATATCAGATCATTTGATGTCCTCATTCAGTATTTAATGACGCTTGCTGTGTCAGAAGGATTCTATGCTGATCAGATTTTTGAAGAAATAAGAAATACTTTCAGTTATGAATCCATCAATCAGGAAGAATGGCTTCAGATTTTGCAGTTCCTGGTATCAGGCAGTGACTCATTACAGGCATATGACGAATATAAAAAGATTGAAATAGCACCCGATGGCAAATATTACGTCAGTGATAAAAGAAAAATACTCAGACATAAACTCTCCATAGGTACTATTATCTCAGAAGTAATGATATCTATCAAACTACTGAAGGGAACTCATCTCGGAGTGATAGAAGAATATTTTGTCTCTCAACTCAAACCCGGAGATGTTTTTTGGTTTGCCGGCCGGGCTCTGGAACTCGTGAGATTTAAGGATATGACAGCTCAAGTCAGACCAAGCCAGGCAAAAAACGGGAAAATACCCTCGTATATGGGCGGACGGCTGCCCTTAAGCTCTCAAATGTCACAAGTGCTCCGGGAAAAAATATACTCATATACGGAAAAAAATATTACTGATCGTGAAATAACTGTCCTGATACCCCTCTTTGAGATGCAGTCAAAAAGATCACTGATCCCTCGGCGGAATGAATTCCTGATAGAGTATTTTGAAAGCAAAGAAGGTCATCACTTGCTTATGTATCCTTTTGAAGGCAGAAATGTCCATGAGGGAATGGCCGCACTCATTGCTAAAAGGCTTTCTATGATGCTGCCTATTACCTTTTCAATAGCCATGAATGATTTGGGCTTTGAGCTGCTTTCAGATCAGGAAATAGATGTAGATAACCTCATCAATCCAGCACTGTTTTCAACTATTGATCTCGCTTCTGATATCCAATCCAGTATCAATAATGTCGAAATGGCAAGGAGAAAGTTTAGAGATATTGCCAGAATTTCAGGTATGATTTTTACAGGTTTCCCAGGCAAACAAAAAAAGGACAGGCATCTGCAGGCAAGCAGTCAATTGATTTTCGAAGTATTTCGGGAATACGAGCCTGATAACTTACTTTTTCGACAGACATATGACGAAGTCATGACTTTTCAGCTGGAAGAGCAACGATTGAGACAATGCCTGCAAAAAATCATATCCAGCCATATTATTATTAGTAAGCCACAAAAAGCGACTCCATTTTCATTTCCTATTATAGTAGATAGACTCAGCCGCGAAAAATTATCCTCGGAAAAACTGGATGACCGAATCAAAAAAATGACAGCGGAACTAACTAAGTAGTCGCCATACAAAAGTCGATTAATTTCTTAGAGATTTTACCAATTGTTCCAATTCTTTAATGTCAATATCTTCTGCTTCCATAAAATACCGTAGAAGATCAGTTTTATTTCCACCCATAAACTGATGGTATAATTTGCTAAATACAGATTTAGTAAAGTCCTCTTTCTTTATGACTGGAAAGTATTGATGTGTTTTGCCAAAAACATGATAATCAAGCCAGCCTTCTTTTTCGAGCTTTCGTATGGTAGATAAAACTGTATTGTAGGGCGATACCGGTTCTTCGAGATGGGCAATTACTTCTTTTGGAAAAGCCTTATCAAGTTTCCAGAAAACAGTCATTATTTCTTCTTCAAGGGGACTAAGAGTCATGCTCCCAATTTTAAAACAAATATAATGTATTTTTAGTTATTAAAACGAATTTTTCATTATATTATGATAATACTACCCGATAAATCAATATTGGTCAAAAAATAAATTTTATATTAAATAATTTCTCCCACTGTAAAGTAAAGAATCAGCTGGATTACAATTTTGAGAAAAAAATAATTAGCTGAATTATTTAGAGTACAAATAATAGATCATATCCTTTACAATACTTATACCTTAAAATCTGGCATGTGATTATTGATAAAATATACGCAGAATATGGAAACCTTGTGTTTAATGTGGCCCTCCAGTATGTTCAAAATATAGAAGATGCAGAAGAGATAACTCAGGACGTATTTGTTTCTGTGCATCAAAATATAGGAGAATACAGGCAGGATGCCAATATAAAGACTTGGATATATAGGATAACAATCAATAAATCTCTGGATCACATCAAAGCAAAAAATTGTAAAAAAAGATTTGGGTTTTTAACTTCTATCTTTATATCTGATATGGCTAACAATCATCATCAATTATCTGATTTCAATCATCCGGGCATCCTACTTGAACAAAAAGAAACCCTAAAAAGGATATTTGCTGCCATCAATCAGTTATCACCCAACCAAAGGACGGCACTAATCCTACATAAAATAGATGCCCTTCCACAAAGTGAAATCTCAATAATCATGGGCCTAAGTCCAAAAGCAGTTGAATCACTCATACAAAGAGCAAAATCCAGCTTGAAAACAATTCTGTTTGATAAAGAATTAGGCTCCTCACATACATATCAACTGGTTGGGCTGAAATTTACTTAATTTAAATAGTGAAAAGTTTTTTTTCAAAAAAAAATTCGTGTTACTTCGTTTTCCCAAAGATATAATACCATTCTTCTCAAATAATACTATTTTCCAAACTCGGACTTCCCTTTTTTTAGTAATAATATTACCCTACTATCGTTTACACTGAGTTGTTATATTTGTTAAGTATCATGAAATCCAAAACCGAAACGAAAATTTAGTGTTAATCCGATACACATTTTTTTCGAATTCATCCATTCATTAATAAAATCGATAAATACCCATGCTCATTAGTAAAATTAGCCAAATTGTAAAGACTTCTTTATTGATTACATTTTTGGGGTTGACAGCATCATTAGCAAAAGCTCAGATACCAGAAAAACCAGAAGATATTTCACCCCTACTTATAGGGGAGTCTATCCCCGATGTAACTTTATGGGATGCCGAGAATCAAGCCATCTCATTGGCTGCCATTTTGAAAGCTAAACCGACCGTTTTGGTTTTTTACAGGGGTGGATGGTGTCCATTTTGCAATGTACAATTGTCCTCCCTTGCCCGATCGCAAGATGAAATATTAAAATTAGGATATCAGATTGTGGCTGTTTCCCCTGAAGATTATCAAAATATTGAGCCTACCAAAAGTAATGATAAGCTCAACTACTCTGTTTACTCCGATCAGAATGCGACTTTGATGAAGCAAATAGGGATTGCTTTTAAAATGTCCCAAAAAAGCGCCCAATATATCTCCAATAAAACCAAAGGTACCCTAACTGAAATTTTACCCGTTCCATCAGTATTCATTTTAAATACTTCAGGCAAAATACTCTTTGAGTATATCAATCCGGATTATAAAACCAGGATGAGTGATGATCTCCTGATGGCGGTTTTGAAAGCAATAAAGTAGGCAGCAATTGTTCCCAATAATTCACCGGAAGATCCCCAAAAGATTTAACGGATAATGATATTTCAGATATCGAAATCAAAAATTAATTATTTCTACTTCCAAGAATGAATTAAATTCAAATTGATTACTGTTCAGTTTTCAAGGTTAAGTCACTACATATTATTTAGTCTAAAGTAGAAAGTCAAAAATCTGATCATCAATTCTTTTATCATCAGATATCCTGCATCGAAACCAGGCCTATGAGACCATTAATTGAATCATATCTACTATAAAATTATTATCTTTGGCAAGATTTCTTAGATCTTACTTTTTTCATAATTAATCACTCAAATAATGAAATACCCCTACATTTTTATATTAATATTGATAACAATAAAACTAAATGCACAGGAAATCAGTATAAAAGGTTTGGTTTTTGAAGATATAAATGGCAACAATAAAAAAGACATGTACGAACCTGGAGTGGCAAATGTTGTGGTTGCAGACCAGGTATCTACTACCATTACGGACACAAACGGTCAATTTGAGTTACCTTCGGAAGGTAAGTATCCTTACATAAATATCACCATGCCAGATGGATATAAGGGAATATTTTATTACCCAACCTCTTCAGAAGTCTTATTTCCTATTCAAAAACAAAAACTCAAAAGTCACTTTAAATTTATTCATGCATCAGATACACACATAGATTCGCTTAATTTGCCCCGGATGGAAAGATTCAGGCAAATGGCTGATTCCTTAGGTGTAGATTTTATAATCATTTCCGGTGATCTGATCAGGGATGCATTGCGTGTAAATGAAACCGTAGCTGGCAATTACTTCAAAATGTACCTAAGTGAAATTGAAAAATTTAAAATACCAGTTTACAGCGGGGTTGGAAACCATGAACTTTTTGGCATTGAGAGAGACAAATCCCTGGTAAGCTCTGAACATCCCTTGTATGGTAAAAAAATGTACAGACATTATTTAGGGCCAGACTATTATTCTTTCAATTACGGTGGAATACATTTTATCTCTATTGATGGTCTCGATTACCAAAATCTGTATTATTTCGGAGGAGTAGATTCAACACAGCTATCATGGATTAGTAATGATTTAAAATATATACCAAATGATATGCCTGTGGTATCTTTTAGTCATATACCCTTTGTATCTCCGGGGTTTTCATTTTCTGATTATGATAATGATAATTTTTATGGACCTCAGTTGTTGATGCAAGATGGCCATCTTAGGCATCGGCACATAGTTTACAATTTTGATGAAGTTAAAAAACAAATAGGGTCACGACCGTATATTTTATCTCTATCCGGTCATTATCACGCCGCACAGGAATGCACCATACAAGGTACAAACACCATTTTTGCACAGACATCAGCGATTACAAGACCTGATAGGTTTGACTATTATGGCTTTGAAGTTAGGTCAGGATTTACCGTTTATGAGATTGATGATCAGAATATTATGTCAAGTAAGTTTATCCCTTTGAATTTTAAATAAATGCTGTTAAATAATTATCATCAATTTCAAAAGCTTGTTTATAATAATCTAAAATAATGCAATAATAAAGCTTTTAATAACTATTATTTTCAAACAAATATTAATATGGATTTTTTATTAGAAAAACCGGTAAAAGGAAAAATTGGCATAGAAAAATATAAAGTGATTCTCGAATGGCGTAATGGTCAGCTAATATCAGATGAACCTCTGGAACTAGGCGGAAAGGATCTCGGGCCCGATCCCTATACCCTATTACTGGCATCTCTGGCTTCATGTACCCTTTCTACTTTGCGAATGTATATAGACAGAAAAGAATGGGACATCCCTAATATTTCTATTGAAGTAAATATGTACCAGGAAAAAATGGAAAATTTATCTACTACCATTACCAGAAAAATTCACCTGGGAAATGATGTAGATGAATTACAAAAAAGTAGATTGCTTGCGATCGCAGCCAAGTGTCCTGTTTCAAAACTGCTTGAAAATAAAATTTCTCTAGAGTCATCTTTTATAAACTAAAACTCTAATTTTCAGTTAAGTCAATGATATAACATATAATTTTTGGACTAAGTACAATCGTAGGATAAATTTCAAAATATGGATAAAAATAATATTATAAAGGAATATAGCAATGGTGAGATCACTGTAGTCTGGCAATCCGGAAAGTGCATTCATTCAGGAGTTTGTGCACGACATTTAGCTTCAGTTTTCAAACCCAGAGAAAAACCATGGATAAAAATGGACAATGCTACTTCCTCAGATATAATTGATACAGTAGCCAAGTGTCCATCAGGAGCATTAAGTATTAAAGAAGAGTAAAATATTGAAGTCATTTAAAAACGTATGTTAAAATGATATGTAAGTGCTTGGAATTCAGATTGATATCAAATTTCATTTTCATAGCCAAAGCTATGGGGATTAAATTTGATGAAAAACTGGGTTTCAACCTGCTTGCCAAAGAATTTGTTCGGCAAGCAGGTGACTTGCCTAGGGATTAACAATATAATTTTAAGTACTATATAAAAACCATTGAATAAACAGGCTTATAAATTTGCTGCCCTTACTTTTTACGGTGACTTCAAAAGTCCTTCCATTTTAAGGGAAGGACTTAGCCCGCCTGCCCCGAAGATGGCAGGGATGGGTAAATTTAGAGGAATCACTTCTTTACATAAAGTGACTGATAAAAAATAATTTCTATTAATTTTTCTTTTTTCATCAAAACCCAGATTTTAGAAGCTTTGCTTGATTTTCGAAGGAAAAAAATAGAATAATCGTCTAACTTTTTATTTACCAGCTATATTCGATATACACACAAAATAGTCTTTACCAATGGAAAAATAAAATTTCTGCCTATAATTTCACTCGGCCTACTGATAATTAATATGATAAAGGTTGCCTTCGTTTTCTTAAGAAAACCCATGCCTACATTCAGACATGAAGTGATCAGAGATGTAATTATACATCGTTTAAAACTTGATGAAGCCCGGATAAAAGTATATGACAGTCTGATACGCAGTCGCCAATCTGATATTAATAATAAAGAAAAACAGCTTTTAATACTTAAAAACAATCTTTTTGAAATGTTTAAATCGGATGGTAATTATGTCAAGAAAGATTCGATCATAAATGGGATAGGCATTAAACAGAAAGCCATCGAAAATATCCGTTTTAATCATTTTGAAAAATTAGAACTTCTTTGCATTCCTGATCAAATTACAGATTTTGAAACTTTTATGTCAGATGTTGCTTCTATGTTTAATCCAAAAAACCTTTCAGTATGGTCCCTAAAATGAAATATCTGATCGTTATCTTTTGTCTTCAGGTTACTTTGTCAAATAGTCAAAATAACATGCAGCTCGTTGTTAGACCAAAATGGGAAAACCAACCAATGGTATTTGATTCCATATACCAATTATCAACGGAAAATCAGATTTCATTTGATGTATTAAAATTTTACATTTCTAAAATTACCTTGCTTCATGATGATGATCTGGTTTATTCCGAACCCAATAGTTTTCATTTAGTTGATGCATCGAAACCTGAATCATTCTCTATGTCTTTTCCAATCCCGGAATTTCAAAAAATAAATAAAATTAATTTTATTCTGGGTATAGACAGCATCACTAATGTTTCGGGAGCAATGGGAGGCGACCTTGATCCTATGTTGGGTATGTACTGGACCTGGCAAAGTGGATATATCAATGCCAAAATCGAAGGTACATGCAGCCAGTGTGAGACCAGAAAAAATGCCTTTATTTTCCATCTGGGAGGATATAAGCAACCTTTTGATTCTTTTCAAAATATATCTCTTAAAATTCAAAATGTCAGTCAAAGCATAGTAATTGACTTCGATCTGAGCACATGGATCAAAAATATAAATTTATCGGTACAAAATAACATCATGTCTCCTTCAGAAAATGCAGTAAAACTTTCCAAATCTCTGGCTGAGAATTTTAAAATCAATCGTTCTGAATGAAATCTGGCATAGCTATTTTAATACTGATTTTTTTTTCTGTCATCCATACTTCAGAATTATTTTATATTCCCGCACATTGGCCGAAGCCAGTGTATAATTTTACTAAAAATCCATTAATTCAGGCAAAAGTGAACTTAGGTAGGGTTCTTTTTTATGATCCCAAACTTTCAAAAGACTATTCTATCTCATGCGCTAGTTGCCATTCTCCTTTTTCAGCCTTTGCCCACACCGATCATGATCTGAGTCATGGTATTCACGACAGCATTGGCACACGCAATGCGCCAGCCCTGATGAATCTGGCATGGCAGGATGTATTCATGTGGGATGGCGCGATAAACCACCTGGATATGCAGGCGTTGGCACCTATCTCACACCCTGCTGAGATGGGGAATTCTTTAGATACTGTGGTTCAAAGACTCAATAATGATAAAATGTATAACTCTTTGTTCACAGCAGCATACGGAAACCCTGATGCAACTGGAGAAAAGACATTAAAAGCTATTTCGCAATTTATGCTTACTCTTATCAGCGCCGATTCTAAATACGATCGGGTGATGCGCAAAATTGATACATTCACTTTGCAGGAAAACAATGGCTACAGGCTTTTCAGAAAACACTGCGAGGCCTGCCATAAAGAACCTCTGTTTACCAGTTTTGGCTTTGCCAATAATGGACTTAAGGTGGATACCACATTGGTTGATGTTGGGAGAGCAAAAGTAAGCCTAAATGAGAATGACCTGTACAAATTTAAAATACCTACCCTCAGGAATATTGAATACACTTACCCTTATATGCATGATGGCAGATATAAAAAACTATCTCAGGTCTTGAACCATTACACAAAAGATATACAATCTTCTTCAACTTTAGCACCCCAACTATTAAACCCGATAGTGATTACCTCCAATGAAAAAGTGGATATTATCTCATTTTTACTTACTCTGTCGGATAAGGAATTCGTCTTCAATAAAAAATTTCAATATCCAAAGGAAATCATCGATTCATTTTCTGTCAATAAGTGAAGTTTCGGCTGATAGACTTCAAAGCCATGGTGCTATTCTTTCTGAATCACCATTTGGCGTGTAAAAGCTGATTCAACATCTCCTAAAGATATATTAAAACATTTAATTAGATTCTGACAAACTCCAGCCTACCCCATAATTTCAAAAAAAGTCCCGAATCATTTTTACATTATTTATTTTTTTTTTAATATTGACTCAATTTAAATCTTCATTGACAGAAGGAAATCATTTCTTTTGTCGTCTAAAGTAAATTAACACACTATATTTTTAACTCCTCAAATAAATCCATAATTATGAAAAACTTATACATATTTACTATTTTTTTTCTGTTCAATTACCACACTCAGGCCCAGAATTTATATGATCTTAATACAATTCAAAAGATAGAAATCACCTTCACTCAGACCAACTGGGATTATCAATTGGACACAGCATATGCGGGATCTGAAGGATATATCATGGCAAAATCCGTGACTATCAACGGAACAGTCTTTGACAGCGTGGGTGTTAAGTACAAAGGAAATAGTACATATAATGCCAATCAAAAAAAGAACCCTTTTCACATAGAATTGGATACTTACAAGAATCAGGACTACCAGGGTTACACAGATATCAAGATGAGTAATGTTGCCAAAGACCCAACTTTTGTAAGAGAAGTTCTATCATATAGTATTTTAAGAAATTACATGGATGCTCCTTTGTCAAATTATGCTAATGTTTTTGTAAATGGTTCATTGATCGGATTATATGCAAGTTCGGAATCTATTTCTAAGAAGTTTGTCAATAATCACTTTTACTCAAAGGACAAGCCATTTTTTAAATGCAACCCTATAGCGGGTGCCGGACCAGGAAATACAGCCAAACCTAATCTCTCTTATTTGGGAGCAGATAGTGCTGCCTACTATGCAGCATATGAGTTGAAATCAGATTTTGGTTGGAAAGAGTTGATTTCGTTGTGCAATACTTTAAGTACCAATACCAATGAAATAGAAAAAATCCTGGATGTTGACCGTGCCTTATGGATGTTGGCCTTTAATAATGTATTTGTCAATATGGACAGCTACTCAGGTGGTTTTGCCCAAAATTACTATCTGTATCAGGATGGTACAGGCAGATTTAACCCCATCGTGTGGGACTTGAATGAATCTTTTGGTACTTTCAGTTCAACAGGTACTATCAATCTGACCACTACTGCATCCAAACAACAATTGACACATTTGCTTCATCTCAACGATGCCGCTTGGCCTTTAATACAAAAATTATTAGCAGTACCCAGATATAAAAGGATGTATATCGCGCATATGAAGACCATGATACAGGAAAATTTCAGCAATGATACGTATTTTACCACTGCTCAAAACATGCAAAGCATTGTCAATACAGCAGTTGCTGCTGATCCGAATAAATTTTTTACATATACACAGTATCAAAGCAATCTGACCACAGATATCGCTGGTGGTATGTCCAATACACCCGGCATTAAAACCCTTATGGATGGTAGGGCTACGTGGTTGTTGTCTCAAACGGAATTTACAGCACTCGCACCCGCCATTTCAAATATCAAGACATCAAATACTGCTCCTGCTTTGAATTCAAACCTATACATTACATGCTCTGCAAGCAACGCAACAGATGTAATGCTTGCCTACCGATATTCCAATCAAAATGCATTTGTAAAGGTGCAAATGTATGACGACGGTGCTCACGGTGATGGAGCAGCAGGTGATAAAGTGTATGGAGCACAAGTGAAAATGTCCGGCGAGAGCATGGAATACTATTTTTATGCTGATAATAGCAATGCAGGAATTTTTTCACCCTTGCGTGCTGAGCATGAGTTTTACAGCTTATTTGCTGTCATCAGTAATATTCAAAAAGGAGAGCTAGTCATAAATGAATTTATGGCTGACAATGGCAGCACACAAGCTGATCCCAGTGGTCAATATGATGACTGGATAGAATTATATAATAATACTTCCAATACACTTAGTCTCGCCAATCTATATCTGACAGATACATATACTACTCCATTGAAGTGGAAATTTCCTGATACTGTAACCATTGAGCCTAAGGGGTACCTCATTATATGGGCTGATGATGATCTAAATCAGGAAGGCTTACATACAACTATAAAATTATCTGCTTCAGGCGAAAAAGTAATGCTTTCATATGCAGATGGGTATGTAGTGGACAGTATATCCTTTGGTGCTCAGACCAAAGATATTTCTTACTTGAGATGCCCCAATGGAACAGGTCCTTTCAAAGCCTACAGTCCGTCTTTTGGCACCGAAAATTGCCTCACATCTGCTGCGAATGATATCGAACTGAACGAAATGATGATATATCCCAACCCGGGCACCGGCCAGTTTTATATCTATAATACTGGTGGCTGGATAAAAAATGTAAAGGTATATAATGCTACAGGCAATCAAATTGTCAGCTTGCACGACCTGAACAGCGAAACAGTTGGCATCGATATTATGTCAAATGCATCTGGTATGTATTTCATCAGAATAAATGATAAGATCACTAAAAAGATCATAAAGCAATAATGCACTCAGAAAAGTAGTAACCAAAGTAATGCCACAAAGCCACTAAGGATCTAAGCATCACAAATAGATGATTATTGATAATTTGAAATTTGTGAGTATAGTTTTTTTGTGTCTTTGTGGTTAAATTTTATTTTTTCTGCGTACTCCATATTAGAAACAAAACGTATTCACATCTATACCATCAGTAACACATTATTAATGAAAACCTTTTTAATTATAGTTTCATGTTTCGTTACTGCATTTTCTGGTTTTGGACAGATAAATCCAGCCATCACATCTTGGCTTCAAAATACTTCGATTACGGGTACGTATTATGTTTCTGGTAATTCTACAGCAATCGCCAATAATATTTTGGTCAATTGTCAGGCAGTACAATACTCAGCTAATAATGTTTATGTAAGTACAAAAGGTGTCCCTGCATACCCAACAGGTCCGTTTTTGGATGGCAATCCTTCGAATGCCATTGATCAAAGTGCCATATTTAAATTTCCATTGAGTCCTGTTCAAAATACAGGCACAGCTACAAGTACTACTGGTGGCAATATTGGTGTGTTTATCAATGGCGTAGCCTTATTTGACTACAGAGATGGTGTCGCATGGAATCCAAATACCAGTGCGCTTTGTGGTGGACCCGGAAACCCATCATGCCCAGGTGGAATGGGGACGGCACAAGCTTGGAATAGAGATGCCATACCAGCAGAAATGGATGGATTCGATTGTTCAAAAGGTCATCCTGCTATGGGCAATTATCATCATCACCAAAACCCGAGTGCATTTGATTTAGATTTGGATGTTTTATCTACTATTTGCAACTTATATGATTCGAATGGTTTGTATGCGATGAATAGTAGTCAACATTCGCCTTTGATCGGCTATGCTTATGATGGCTTTCCGATTTATGGTTCTTATGGATATTTAAATTTAGATGGTACTGGTGGTATCACCAGAATTAAATCTGGATACCAATTGAGAAATATTTCAGTAAGAACACACTGGGCTGATGGAACAGATGTGGCAGATGGACCAGCTGTTAGTAGTACCTATCCACTAGGGTATTTCAGAGAAGATTATGAATATATTAGTCATCCGGGGCAAAATGATTATTTAGATGTCCACAATGGCCGGATTTGTACTACACCTGAATATCCAAATGGGATATATTGTTATTTCGCCACCGTAGATGCTAACAGGAATTCTGCTTATCCGTATGTCGTAGGACCGACTTTCTATGGAGTTAAATCGGCTTCAAAAGTTACTTCTATCACTGAGTCAGTCACAACATATAATGCTCCTTTGCCTTTAACACTATTGGGTTTTGATTGTCTTAAGAGAGAAAAACAAATAGATTTAGTTTGGTCAACATCTTCGGAGGTAAATAGCAGCCATTTTGAAATAGAAAGGAGCGGCAATGGATATGACTTTAAAAAAATTGGTGAAGTAATATGTTTTGGAAATTCTAATAGTGAGATAGATTATGAATTTTCAGATTTTGAACCATTGCCAAAAACCAGTTATTATAGGCTAAAGCAAGTCGATTACGATGAGAAATATGAATATTCAAAAATTGTAAATGTCACTAACGATAAAATCGATAACTTTAAGGCGTTTTTTAGCTCACAAGCTGGTTTGATAGTCATTGAAAATTCAGGATTAAACAAACAAGATTGCCCTGTACATTTGTATGATGCTATGGGCAGACTCGTAAAAACTACAAGTTTTCTAGCAGGCGTAGCCAATACATTTATTGATACCCAAACGCTTTATGACGGTACTTATTTTTTGATAATCAGAGAAGTTGATAAGAATACATCCTTCAAATTGAGTGTAAAAAATATTTAATTAAAATATCAGTATGAAAGGTATGGCATCATGGTATTTTTTATTAATATTTACATTTAATTTAGTTACAATTAATGCCCAGACCACCATTGGTTTACTCCAGCATAGCGCAGAAAGTCTGGATGATGGTTATGTTTTATTTGCGCCAATTGTAAGCAATACCACCTACCTTATTGATAAATGTGGAAAACAAGTCCATACATGGCCGAGTGGTTATAAACCTGGGCAATCTTGTTATATATTGCCAGATGGTAATTTGTTGCGATCAGGTAATGTGAATAATACCACATTTACGGCTGGCGGCAAAGGTGGAATTATTGAAAAAATAGATTGGAATGGAACTGTTATCTGGTCATATACTATTTCAAGTACGCTACAATGCCAACATCATGACATTAAAGCACTGCCAAATGGAAATGTATTAGCTATAGTTTGGGAATCCAAAACGAATACAGAAGCTATTACACAGGGACGGAATCCTACTTTGACTACTGCTACTGTTTGGAGTGAAAAAATCATTGAAATTCAGCCACAAGGTTCTACAGGTGGGACAATTGTCTGGGAGTGGCATTTGTGGGATCATTTGGTGCAAGATTTTGATATGGCAAAACCTAATTTTGGTGTCGTTGCATCAAATCATCAATTAATAAATCTTAATTATGCAGCCAGTGCCAATGCTACACTTGGTAGAGACTGGATACATCTAAATTCTATTGATTACAATCCTACCTTAGATCAGATCTTAGTAAGTTCGCATTCCTTTGATGAAATATGGATTATTGATCATAGTACCACAACAACACAAGCATCAAGTCATGCTGGTGGAAATGCTAACCAAGGTGGAGACATATTGTATCGATGGGGAAACCCAATGGCCTACAATAATGGAAATGCTACAACTCAAAAATTCTTTGGTCAGCATGATGCCAAATGAATAGAAAACTCATTGCGATACCAAAATCAAATAATGGTTTTTAATAACGGTAATGGAAGACTAGGTGGAAATTATTCTACGGTCGAAATTATAGATCCACCAATAAATGGTTATAACTATTCAGGATCATTGCCTTATTTGCCTTCTAATACTTCTTGGATGTATAATTATGGTAATCCCAATGGGCTTTATGCTCAAAATATATCTGGTGCTCAGCAACTATCCAATGGTAATGTATTGCTGTGTGATGGCCCTGGTGGTAAATTTATTGAAGTAAATTCGGCTGGAAATACGATCTGGCAATATATTAATCCTGTTTCAAATGCTGATATCATGTCACAAGGAACTACACCCACGCAAAATATCGTGTTTAGATGTAACTTTTACCCAAGTAATTTTAGTGGTTTTGATAATACAGCTTTAACTACAAGTACTATTATTGAAAATAGTAATACCAATGCTAATGTGTGTGTATTGTCTGCTCCTTTGCCTATTGAATTGTTGGATTTTGATTGTCTAAAGCATGATAAACAAGTTGATCTAGTTTGGTCTACGACTGCAGAAGTAAATGGTAGTCATTTTGAGATAGAGAGAAGTAAAAATGGGTATGATTTTGAAAAAATAGGAGTAGTATTTTGCAATAGAAATTCTAATAGCAAGATAGATTATGATTTTTCAGATTATGAACCATTACAACAAACCAGTTATTATAGGCTAAAGCAAGTCGATTACGATGGTAAATACGAATATTCAAAAATTGTAAATGTCACGTACGGCAAAATCGATAACTTTAAAGCTTTTTTTAATTCACAGGCTGGTAAGATAGTCATTGATAATTCAGGATTAAACAAACAAGATTGCGATGTACATTTGTATGATGTAATGGGCAGGCTTGTAAAAGCTACAAGTTTTCTGGCAGGCGTAGCCAATACATTTATAGATACTCAAACGCTATACGACGGTACTTATTTTTTGATAATCAGAGAAGCAGATAAGAATACATCCTTTAAATTGAACATTAATAATTAAAACACTTTAAAAATCAAAATTTATGAAATCTTTTATAACACTAAAAACAATTTTTCTATTTCTGGTGGTCATTAACCAATTGTCCGCTCAAAACAATCCAGCCATCACATCATGGCTGCAAAACACCACAAATATCAAAGGACGTCACTATGTAGCGGGCAATTCCACGCCTATCCAAGATGATGTATTGGCCAATGTTCAGAAAGTTCAGTATTCTGCCAGTTCAGTGTATGTCTCTGCCACAGGTATTCCTGCCTATATTACGGGACCATTTCAAGACGGTAATCCATCATTTGCGACAGATCAAAATTCCATCTTTAAGTTGCCACTCAATCCTGTGAGACAATCAGGTACACCAAGTCCTACAACGGGCGGTAATATCGGCATATTTATCAATGGTGTTGCATTATTTGATTACAGAGATGGCGTAGCTTGGAATCCAACTTCCAATAATATTTGTGGAGGCCCCGGTAATGCAGCATGCGCTGGCGGAATGGGTGCCACTCAAGCATGGAATAGGGATGCAATACCAGCGGAGAGACGTGGTTTTGATTGTGCCAAAGCGCATCCAGCGATGGGCAATTACCACCATCATCAAAACCCTAGCGCCTTCAATCTTGACAAAGTGGTAGCTTCTAACGTATGTGACCTTTATCCTGCTGATGGTCTATACGTTATTGACGCCAATAAACATTCCCCTTTGTTGGGATTCGCTTATGATGGCTTTCCGATTTATGGTGCTTATGGATACAAAAACTTAGATGGCACAGGTGGAATCGTCAGAATGAAATCCAGTTACTCTTTAAGTACAAATACCACAAGAACCAATGGACCGAATGTAGGGCAAGTAGTAGGTGCTCAGACGTTTTTTAATGGATACTTTAGAGAAGATTATTTATATACTGCTACATCTGCAGCCACGCCTGATTTTCTAGACGAACACAATGGAAGAGTTTGTGTCACTCCAGAATATCCCAATGGCATCTATTGTTATTTTGCTACTGTGGATGCTGATTGGAATTCAGCTTATCCTTATGTTGTTGGTCCAACTTTTTATGGTGTACGATCTGCGTCTAAAGTAACAAGTATTACAGAAGCGGTAACGACATTTGTTGGTACTACTTCGGCTATAGCTGATATGAATAAAGAATACTTCGAGATGATGGTTTACCCTAATCCCGCTTCTGATTTTATTGCTGTTCAGTTATCTGATGTTGTAAAATCTAGTGCTGAAATAAAATTGACAGATATTTTTGGTAAAGAAATTCAAAAAACTCAGTTGACTCAAGGTAGTACCATCGGTATATTAGATATTACGACACTTTACACCGGAACTTATCTAATTTCTGTAACTTTGCAAGGCCACACAACCACAAAAAAGATTGTAGTAAATAAAAATTAATAGTAGTACAATTAATTAGGGGCAAAACAGATCACTTTAGTACTATTTTTCAATTCACCGTTTTTTTATGCAAAAAATATTAATTTCAATTCTTTTATTTTGGTTATTTATCATTAAGATACAAAGTCAAAGAAACGTTATTCTCATCATTGCCGATGATCTTGGCACAGACTATTGCGGATATTATGAAAATCACCAGGATACCGTTGCGATGCCGAATATCAGAAAATTACTTGCCGGAGGTGTTAAGTTTAATAATGCATGGTCCAACCCCCTGTGTTCACCAACAAGGGCCGGTATCCTGACTGGTAGATATAGCTTTAGGACCGGCATAGGAGATGCCGTAGGCGGAGCTGGCTCAGCAGTTTTGGATATATCAGAATTAACAATCCCACGCTTATTAAGACAATATAAACAAGAAGGGATTGCCACTGCCAATATAGGTAAGTGGCATTTGAGCATTGCCATGCCGATCTCCAATCTCAAAATTCCCAATGAGGTGGGTTACGATCATTTTGAAGGCAACTTCATAGGAACATTAAATGATTATTATGATTGGTCAAAAGTAACAAATGGTGTTTCAAAAAATATTACTACATATGCAACCACTGAGACAATAAATAATGCAATCACCTGGATAAACTCCGTCAAAGAAAAACCATTTTTTTTATGGCTTGCCTTCAATGCGCCTCACACACCTTATCATCTGCCACCAGCTTCTTTGCATTCCAACACCAACTTAAGTGGCACTCAGGCAAACATCAATAATAATCCTGTTCCATATTTTAAAGCGTCTGTTGAAGCTATGGATAAAGAAATCGGACGTCTCTTTGACTCCTTAGAAACAAATAATCTTTGGGATAATACCGATATTATTTTTATAGGTGACAATGGAGATGACAATACTGTTTCACAAAGTGAATCCAGTGCTAAGGGCAGTATTTATCAGCCCGGAGTAAATGTCCCTTTTATTATATCCGGACCTTCAGTCATAAACCCTGGCCGCACGTCTGAAGCTCTTATCAATACACAGGATTTGTTTGCAACCATATTGGAGTTGTTTGGATATACAACCTGGCAAACCCAAATATCATCTAACAAACCCGTAGATAGTAAGAGCTTATTACCTATAATTAAAAATCAAAGCACTGATATTAGAGATTGGATATTTACGGAAGTTTTTAAAAATCCAACAGTCTCAGGAGATGGTAAAGCTATGAGAAATAAAGACTATAAGCTCCTTGATTTTGATAATGGAGCACAAAAGTTTTATAGTCTTAAATCAGATCCTACAGAAAAAATTAATCTCCTAGCTTCAAATTTGAATAGTGAAGCCTTAACTAACTATAATTATCTATGTACCGAGATGACGAAGTTAACGGGCAAAAATGAATATTGCAGTTTGACGCCTACATTTGATTCTAATCCATCATCACTTTCCATTTATCCAAATCCATTTACAGATTTTATAAAAATTGAAGGCCAAAATCAGTTTAATACGTATAAACTTTTTAATAGTTTAGGTATCGAAATTTACAATGGTGATTTTATTGAACGACAAAATTTTTCTTCTTTACCTGAAGGGGTTTATTATTTGGAAATTTCCGGATTGAACAATTCATTGATTAAATTATTGAAGTCCCAATAATTAGATTGGCAGAATAGACAAAAGCAGCCTGTTTTTTTGGATTTTGTCAAAATCATGAACAATAATTAAACCAATAAAAAGCCATTAAAAACGGAAATATGTGCTACAGCCGACATTTCAAATAGCCTTTAATATCAAGAAAAGACCCTCCCCGAAATTATAATTTGTAGTACACAAACCGAAACTCAAAAAGTCCTAAAACCCCGTAATCCGGTCAATAGCGTCTGGTTAATAAGCAATGTGGACTAATTATATATTCAAGTTTGCTAAATGTTTGTCTATAGCTTTGGTGGCGTAAGTACTTTTGGGATCCACATTATCATACCAAGTTAAATAAAAGTAAAGACTGACACTTAGACTTCAGGATGGCGGATTAAACCACTTGTGAGTAAAAAATATAGCTAAGAATGTTTTTTTAGATTAAAATAAAAAGCAGTTGTAAACAAAAAGTTTACAACTGCTTTATTATTCTTGAGGGTTAAATCGTTTTGTTATGCTTTACCAACAAATTTGTTGACGGCAAAACTTGCTTTGTTTATCACATCATAATTAATATGATAAACATGATACTTTCCGGTTATTTCTACCGAAACTACACCGGACATTCTTAATATTTTAAGATGTTGGGATGTAATACTTTGTTCTAAGTCAAGATTGCTGTAAATTTTATTGACATTTATCGATTTGTTAGAATCAATAAATTCCAAAATTTTTAATCTCAACGGGTGAGCCAGTGCTCGCATCAACTCTGACGAGTAATGTAACTTGTCATTGTCGAAAGTAACCTTAGTACCTCTCATGTGTTTTCCTTATTTTAAATTTTAAGACCTTGGCACAAATATGAAGAGATATTTTTGATTGACAAAGAAAATATTAAAAAAAAATGTAATTTATCAAAAAAAAATCTCAAAACTGGTATTTAATGCTACTTAAAACAACGGAAGGGTAAAATTTGGCTACATAAATTGTTGACGTTCATTAATTAAAAGATAGTGACTGAAAGTATAGTCTTAACTGGTTAAATCTTCAACCAGCGAAGAAATCTGACCCAATCTTTCTTTGTCCAAAGAATAGTAAATAAATTTACCTTGCCGGTCGGTTGCTACAACACCTGCTCGCCTTAATATGGCAAGATGCTGCGAAGCTACTGACTGTTCCAGTCTCAGTTTGATATAAATATCAGTGACTGTCATGGTCTCACCATCTTCTAAAAGATCGATGATTCTCTGGCGAAGTTTGTGGTTTACAGCTCTCAGGACTAATACTGCTTTTCTCAGGTCAGCATAATCTAACTGAACTTCCTTTCCTCCTTTCTTTAATGTAACGGTTTCGTTCTTCTTATTTCTCATACGAAATGATTTGTTAGTTCACGGAATTCTGATAGACTAATTCAATAACCGTACCAAACATTTGAGGGAACAACAATAATTTTTCTATTTTTTTTATATAGCAGTAATCAATATATATAAAGAACTATTTTACTTGCTTAAAAGTTCAAAATACTAAAAATATTTCTTTACGGATTTTGTAATGTTTGGCGATTTAAAATAGTTGGGGGTATAGTAAGCCACATCTTCAAATTGCCCTGCTTCAAACTTATTTGATGCGGGTATGCACATATAGGAAGCTGATGTTTTTGTGTGGTGAAGAGCTATTCTTTCAGATTGATATCTATCATAATATTTTATCGCACCACTTCCACATACATGAATAGTTCCTTCTCCAACTGTCAAGGAGTGAAAGGGGTCGTTTTCTAAAATGACAGACGCTGTTTCTGTAAAATAAGAATAATCATTTTTAAATACGGCAGCATAAACTTCCATTCTTCTGGCATCAATCATAGGAATAATTCTATCTGCCTCATTAATAAGCTCCATATCAATACCGTAAGCGAGGTTTAACAAACTATCGATAGCAATCAGGGGAATCCCTATAGCATAGCACAGACCTTTAGCAGTAGATACCCCTACTCTGAGTGAAGTGTATGATCCTGGCCCTGCACTTATCGCAACCGCATCCAATTGTGAAAATGATTTACCGGCTTGATCCATGCATTCCTTTATCAATAAAGTCAGTCTTTCGGTATGACTATTTGGAATGTTTGATTCCGCTATATACAATGTATTACCACTATAAGACAAAGCCACTGAGCATATCTCTGAGGATGTCTCTAGTTGTAAAATCAAACTCATATCTGGCTATTTTGATGAAAGCAGAGTCTTATATCTATTTGAATCTCTGAGCACACTTATGGCCTCTTTTATTTCTGTATCATCATCAAGTGTTTGCTGTACCTTACCTTTTTGATAGTAATATCGGGTGATGATTTCTTTTTCAATCTCGTCGATTATCTGCTCTTTGGCTTTCACCAACTCACTATTTTTTAATGCAGTTATTTTGGATTGAACTCTTTGTATTTCATCAATGATGTCTTTTGAAGCTGATTTTTCCAATTCATTTTTTGCATCACTCAAATATTTTTCAGCTGGTATTTCATATTTAAAACCTTTTTTCTTTATGAAATCAGTAAATACCTGAAAATCCTTAAAGGAAAAAGTACCTACTTTATCTATACTGTCTTTTCCTTTGCAATATTCATTGGCAAACTCAAAAATCATATATTGATCTATCAAAGCTTTGGTGACTGGAAACAATATTTTGCCCTCGGTTTTAACATCCGGGGATACTCCTCCGCCATCCAGCACTAAACGACCATTTTTGGTTTTGAATTTTGATCTGAGATTATCCGGTATATCTTTGGGTTCCCCATTTTCGTATTCCACACCCTGAATACACCTGCCACTCGGAATATAATATTTAGAAATGGTGAGTTTTAACCTGGCGTTGTATGGAAGTTCTTTTGTATTCTGGACCAATCCTTTCCCAAATGATCGTTGGCCTATGAGCACACCTCTATCCATATCCTGAATCACTCCGGAGACAATTTCAGAAGCAGAAGCTGATCTTTTATCAATTAAAACTGCCAATGGTATTTCCAGATCCACAGGCGGAGCCATAGTTTTATAAGTCTGATCACGTTCCTTTATTTTTACCTTTTGTAGTTACAACTATCTCCCCTGAGGTAAGAATATACCACAAATATTTACGGCTTCGTGCAATAGCCCCCTCCATTATGTCTTAAATCCAGGATAACTCCTGACATGTTTGGATTTTTTTCTTTTAATTCTCTCAATGCTTTGGCGATATTAGCACCGGCGTTTTGTGTAAATGTGGTTAATGAAATATATCCTACATCATCAGAAACAAATCCTGAATATGGTACATTTGGGATATTCACTTCACCACGTGTGAGTTTGATGTCTGTAGATGTCGTCTTGCCATTTGGTATGATTCTGAGATTCAGATTTGTGCCTGGCAATCCCCTAAGTATAGCATGGATCTCATCCAGTTTTTTACTTACTATGCTAATCCCATCAATGGCGATGATCTGGTCACCTGCTTTGATGCCTGAAGAAAATGCCGGCCCTCCTTCATAAGGTTCAATAATTGTGAAATTATTTTCAATTATTCCGACGCGGGCTCCGATACCCTGATATTTATCATCATCATTGATCCAATAACTTTCAATCTCGGATTCAGATACAAAATTGGTGTATGGGTCAAGTGAGTTGGTCATAGCATCGATGGCCCTACGCATCATAGTACCAGGGTCTAGCTCATCAACAAAATTAGTATTTAGCTCTTTGTACACGCTGATAAAGATCTCCAGATTTTTGCTGATTTCAAAGAGCTTATCATTGTTAGTTATGGTAACCGCTGCCAATCCTGAAAAGATAGTTGCAGCGATGATAATTATTCTGATGTTTTTTTTCATTTAAAATTTATTCATATTAATAACGTAAAACATTAGTTTTAGTCTGTAATAAAATCAATAATTCTGGTAAAAAGTTCATCCGGCTGATCTGCATGGGTCCAATGGCCGGCATTCAGAATAGTTGAAAAACTGGCTTCAGGCAACACATCGTTTATTGAAATAAAATCTTCGGGCAGTATGTAATCAGATTTTTCTCCCTTGATAAATAAGGTTTTTGTGGAGACAGGGTGCTCAAAGTGGATTTCCTCAAGGATATTATCATATTTCTCATAAAGCAGATTCAGATTCATTTTCCATTCATATTTTCCGGATTTATTTCTGGTTAAGTTTTTCATCAGGAATTGTATAGTTCCGTTGTCATGTAACCGGGTTCTTAAAATATTTTCGGCCTGATGCCTCGTATGAAGAATATCTGTATCGATAGCAAACAATGCTTTAAAAACATCATCGTGCCCAGCAGCGTATTTTTTTATTCCTATATCTACTATTATAAGTTTTGATATCATCGATTCATGCTCTGAAATAAACTGTAAAGCTGTTTTTCCACCCATGCTATGACCTATCAAATAAGATTCATGAATCCAGTTTTCTTCCATAAATTTATACAAATCATTGGCCAGCAAAGGATAGCTAAAGTCATCGGTATGCTCTGACCTGCCATGATCTCTTTGATCAATAAGTATGGACATATATCCTGCTGATTCCAGTTTTTTGGCTATAGTGAGCCAATTATCCAGCATACCAAATAAACCGTGTAAAATGATAACAGGCTTACCCTGACCAATTATTCTGAAATTGAGTTTTGGTGTCATATGTTATAAATAAATATAAAAAAAATAAACAGATGAAATCCCTTAAGCGGTCTGCATACAAACCTGAATGATTAAATAGATCCGTTAATCAAGGAACTTTTGAAGCTTAACAAATTCACAATTCAAACAAAATCAATAACTTAGAAAAATTTAAACAGATGAAATGAGCATGAATCCACCTTTGTGGTACCTGCCCGACTCTCGTGAGCAGGCGGGCACAAACCGGGATGATTATTTTCATGCGAATTCCATCTGGCAATTAAAATACAAATAAAAAATAAACAGATGATATATTTTAAAATTATCTAACCCTAAGCATAAGCCTAATCACCC
Source organism: Saprospiraceae bacterium (assembly GCA_016722285.1). Lineage (GTDB taxonomy): Bacteria > Bacteroidota > Bacteroidia > Chitinophagales > Saprospiraceae > OLB9. Next base: position 66,419 of record JADKGI010000002.1, on the reverse strand, counting down.
AAATAACTAATTTTTATAAATCAATTCTTTCTGATTTTTAAAATGAAAATTAGACTTCGACCTGGGATCATGATTAATATTTATGAGTTAATCCCAAATTTAAGTATAAATAACCTCTGGTACCATATTGTTTATTTTGAAAATAATAATATTTGTTTAAAGTTTTGAAATTTTATCTTTTTGAAACTATCTTTACCTTTGGTATATTATTACCAATCCAATATTTTATTTTAATCCTAAAAGCCATTAAAAATTTAATTTCATGATGAAAATAGCAAGATTATTTGACTATATAGTAAAGCAGTACGATGAAGGGCCGGTGGACCAATTTATTGGTTCAAGAAATGAAGCTGGCGAATGGAAGTTTTACGGGACTAATGAAGTCATTGAGATTTCCAGAAGACTAGCTTCGGGGTTGCTTGATTTAGGTGTTCAAAAAGGGGATAAAGTAGGGCTTGTTGTGTATAAAAACAGACCTGAATGGGTCATTACTGACCTTGCTATCCAATACATCGGGGCGGTTGGGGTACCCATGTATCCCACAATTAGTTCTCGGGAGTATGAGTATATAATGAATGAAGCGGAGCTGAAAATATGTTTTACCGGTGCGGGAGATTTGTATGATAAAGTATCAGCAGCGAAGGCAAAAGTGGATTCTTTAAAACATATCGTTTGTTTTGATAGGAATGGGGAAAGACCATATTGGGGTGAGATATTAAATGATAATAATCTTGAAAAAGTACAGGCTTTGAGCGAAACGATAAAATCTGATGACCTGGCTACTATTATTTATACTTCAGGCACAACGGGGAATCCTAAGGGAGTTATGCTTTCTCATACTAATATAATAAGTGTTGTCGAGAGTTGTTGCCATTTGTTACCAATACAACGGGGTGAGCGTGTATTGAGCTTTTTACCCCTTTGTCATATTTTCGAAAGAGCAATTCTCTATGTATATACCTCGATAGGTTCTGAAATTTATTTTACAGGTACAGACAATCTGGGTGGTGAAACCGGAGACCTTTCCGCTGTCAAGCCATTTTATTTTACAACAGTACCAAGATTATTGGAAAAAGTATATGAAAAAATTTACAATAAGGGTTTGTTATTGACAGGTCTAAAAAGGAAGTTATTCTTTTGGGCACTCAGTCTCACCGACAATTATGAACACGGTAAGACATTCTCAGGATGGGAAGCATTAAAGAGAAAAATTGCTGATAAACTTGTATTTAGCAAATGGAGAGAAGCACTGGGCGGAAATGTCAAGGCAATTGCTACAGGAGCTGCAGCTTGTCCGGCCAAGATAGCAAGGGTATTTTCAGCAGCGGGTATTATCATTACTGAAGGCTATGGGTTGACTGAAACATCCCCGGTTTTGACAATAAATCAATATTTTGGAGGAAATAATAAGATTGGTACTGTAGGCGTTCCTTTGGATATTTGTGATATTATCATAGATAAGTCTGATGGTGACTATAATGACGGAGAAGGAGAAATCATAGCTGCCGGACCCAATATTATGCTAGGCTACTACAAGCAACCTGAACAAACTGCTGCTGTCTTTAAGGAATTGAATGGTAAAACTTACTTCAGGACAGGAGATATAGGTACATTTGTTGATGGCCCAAATGGTCATAAATATTTGAAAATAACCGATCGTAAAAAAGAATTGCTTAAAACTTCCGGAGGTAAATATGTAGCACCAGCTCCGATCGAAAGTTTGTTGAAAGAAGAATTTCTTATTGAACAGGCTATGGTCATAGGAGATCAGAAAAAATTTGTTTCCGCATTGATAGTTCCCTCTGTGGATGCCTTAAAAAATTGGTGTGACGAGCATAAAGTGCAATGGACTTCATTGGATGATGTAGTGAAGAATGATAAAGTTCTGACAAGATATCAACATGCAATTGATCTGGTAAATGAAAACTTCAGTCATATAGAGCAAGTGAAAAAATTTACCTTGTTGGCTACATCCTGGGAAGCAAGTCGTAAAGATGGTTCAGACACGGAGTTAACGCCTACCATGAAACTGAAGCGACGGATAATTCTCAAGAAATACGCAACAGAAGTGGAAAATTTGTATGCATGATTTTTACAATTGGAAATGACATTACACCTGCTGGGTAGAAACGAAATAGATGATGAACTATGGGATTATTGTATTAGTCGTTCAACCTTTCCATCATTATTTGCTAAGAGCTGGTACCTGGATATTTTTACCGATCATCAATGGCAAGGGATAGTCGAAGGTGATTATCTTTCTGTCATGCCATTTTATAAGAAGAAAAAATGGTTGATTCCATATATCTCACAGCCGTTTTTATGCCAGCGTGGAGGTGTATTTTCGAAAGTGGGACATTTTTCTGAATCTTCATTTTTTTATGATCTTCTTAAGAAACAAGGCTACAGCATTAATCTCCTGATTCGTGACAAATTACCTGACCAGGGTAAGTGTTTCCCAAAGGTCAACCACATTCTGAGTTTAAATGATGAATATGAAAAACTGAATGAAGGATTCAATCGGAATACTATCAGGAATATCAGATTTGCATCTAAATCAGGTCTGATGATACAGGAAGAAAAGAATCCGGATATTATCCTTAATTTTTTGGAAAAAAATGATAGAAGTGGGTATGTCAAAACATATTCTAAAATGATCCTCAGTCTTATTACAAAGTCATTTGAATTGGAAAACGGGTTTGCGATAAAGGCTGCAATATCCGGTAACATAGTTTCCCTGGCCTATTTTATTGAAGATGGAGGAAAACTCTATTTTCTTTTATGCGCATCTGATCCAAAAGGAAAACTGACCAAAGCACTATATCTGATTATAAATGAAGTAATAGAAAAATTTGCTGGAAGAAATGTAATACTGGACTTCGCAGGATCAAATATGGAGAGTATAGCCAGAAGAAATCTTGGTTTTGGAGCTTCATCGGAAATATATTATAATATTAAATGGAATATTTTTCAATTTTGAAACAAAACTGACTTTTGTATATCAATTTCAAACTAAGTATGATGAATTTAAAAAACAGCTAACTATTTGAAAAATGCTTATCATTTTGCGGGGGATCATTATACTTAAAATAAAACGCAAACTGAGACTTTGAACCAAGAATGGCTATAGAATGGGGACAAGTGATCAGCAGGACACTTTACGCTATCCTTTATAATGCACCCTATATATCACATTTGCAAAATCATCAGAAATGAGCATAGATCCATCAGGTAGAATTTCCAAATCAACAGGCCTTCCCCACACATCATCCGTTTTTGTATCAAGCCATCCTGAGATGAATGGTTTGGTGCTTTTAACTGTGCCGTCAGCATTTAAAGTGGTCAACACAATATCATAACCACTCTTTTTGCTTCTGTTCCATGATCCGTGGCGCGCTGTGAAGATTTGATTCCTGTATTCTTCCGGAAATTGCTTACCAGTGTAAAACGTGAGACCAAGCGGGGCGGTATGAGGGCCCATTTTAGCCACAGGAGGTGTAAATTCTTCACATTTTCTCTTTTTACCAAATTCAGGATCGGGTACATCTCCCTGATGGCAATAAGGAAACCCGAAATGCATGCTATCTCTCGTAGCATGATTCAGTTCACACTCAGGCACATCGTCACCCATCATATCGCGTCCGTTATCAGTAAACCAAAGATCTTTGCTGACAGGGTGCCAGGTAAATCCAACAGTATTTCTGATACCAAACTGCACTATCTCCATACCTGACCCGTCAGGATTCATTCTGGTCAAACTATTATAAATGGGTTCTTTAGATTCACATATATTGCATGGTGCCCCTACTGGTATGTATAATTTTCCGTCAGGACCGAATGCTATATACTTCCAGCCGTGATGTTTTTCAGTTGGATATTTGTCATAAACTGTGATCGGTGTCCCGGGATTTTCAAGTTTTGATTCAATTTTTTCAAATTTCAATATCCTGTTGACTTCAGCAATAAATAAGTCTCCGTCTTTGAATGCTACTCCATTGGGCATGTTACCACCTACCATGAGTAAATACTTCTTATCGACTACCATGTCTCCATCTGTATCTTTAAGAGCATATACATTTCCTTTAGACCTTGTGCCAACAAACAAAGTTCCTGCTGGAGATAAGCAGAGTGACCTTGCATTATCTATGCTATCAGCAAATATATCAATAACAAAACCCTCAGGAAGTGTAAGGCTGTCAAGTGGTAAATTTCCATGGTAATTTGGACCCTTGAATGACAATGCCGGATTCACATTATATTTATACTTTACCACAAAAAATGTGATGACTAGGATACTAATCACAGCCAATAGTATTTTAAAATATTTCATATTTTATTCCTTTTTAGTTAAAATGAGTAATACAAATAATAAACTACCGAATAAAAATTTGATCGGGACTTCCGAAAAATAGACGATGACAGCTTATGTCAATTGATTCATTTTGATATTGCCAAAGATATCAAAAAATTTAAACATCTTATCTCAAAATAATAAATGGCTTTTTGTTGTCCCTTAGATTTGATTCACACTTATAATATCACCCCATAATTTTAATAAATAATATTTTCTGTAAATAAATTAATTGACACATTATTAATATTTTATATTTTTGCAAAAAATATAATATTATGCTTTCTGCATTTTTCATTCCGATAAGTACAACAAATATAACTTTAGAAAAAAACAACTTTTTTAACCTGACTTTTAATGATGCTGAGCCTTTAATTGGTTTGAAAGGCCCTGGTGTTGCACTGGTAGGTTGTAAATCACCATTGACTGATGCAGTAAGGAATAGCCTCAGAATATTGCACTCACAGTTCCGAAACATCCAACTTTATGATTTCGGTTATCCAAAAGATGAAAGTCCGGAAAATATCAATAACATCTTAACATTTTGTGGACAATCAGGGATAATTCCTGTATTTATCGGAGAAAATTTTGGTACTGTCAACGATAGCCGAAACAGAAATGACAGTATTATCATTTCCAATGATTTGAAACAGATGACCTCATCATCCAATATTATTGGTTATCAGCGCCATCTATGTACTTTGGAAAATGTATTTCAGGCTGAAGAATTTAAATATAATACTATAAGTCTGGGTAAAATGAGATCAAATCCGTCAATACTTGAGCCGGCACTCCGCCATACTTCAGAATTGTTTGTCCACTTAAAAGCATTGAGATCTTCAGATGCAAGCAATATCATATCTACTTACCCAACGGGATTGTATGCGGAAGAACTCTGTCAGATATTGAAACATGCAGGGACCGGATCTCGCATCAAAGCAGTATTTTTTGAAGCCCAATTAAAGTCTGATATAGGCAACCAAGAAGCTGAAATAGTAGCAGAAGCGGTTTGGTATTTTGCTGAAGGAATTAATAACAGAGTGGCAGATCATCCGGACATATCTTCTGATTATACACAATTTATAATACATTCCTTGTCATTAGATGAAGATCTGGAATTCTTAAAACACAATCAGACCACAAAATGGTGGCTTAAACATCCATTCAGGGTGACACCACCTCAATATCTTGCTTGTTCTTATGAAGAGTATCACGACACTATAAATGATGACATACCGGATAGAATTTTTAAGTTTATAAATAACGAATCATAGCTTTAATATACCTTTTTTTCTCAGTCTGAGATTAATTTTTCAACAGCTATGCCCAGATCCTTTTAGAAATATGGTAGAATTTTATAATTCTGATCATCAAAATATTCTTTGGCGTCTTTTATATCTGTAAAATATTTTCCAAAATTTGGCAATGCTACAGAATTGAATAACCTGCCAATAAAAATGACTTTTTCAAAACCAAGATTTTGAGTCAATTTTATTATTTGTCTATGTTCTTCATCGGCATGATCGCCTAATTCTAGCATATCGCCTAAAATGAGTACTTTATTTTCAGCTCTTAATTTGTTAAAACTTTCTATACTTAGTTTCATGCTGCTTGGGTTTGCATTATAAGCATCTTTAATAAATGTATTGCTACCCTTACCCACTATCTGGGACCTGTTATTTTCAGGTGTATATGATCTAATAGCTTCTGATATATCGTCGTCACCAATATGAAAATATTGCCCCGCAGCAACTGCAAAAGCTATGTTAGGCTGATTATAGGCTCCGTATAGTTTGGTTTTTAAGGTCTGAGATTTATATTTAATAGTTAAATAAGGCTCTTCAGCGATAATTTCTATCAACTCTGATGCGGAATATCTTATTGTCTCAGCCTTTGGAGGTAGAAGTGAGATAAGGGTATCGTCGTCTGTGTTGATAAATATTTTTTTCTGGTGCATGGTAGCGTACCTGTACATCTCGGATTTACCTTTTTTAATTCCTTCCAATCCACCAAAACCCTCTAAATGTGCTTTGCCAATATTGGTGATCATTACATAATCAGGATTTGCTATGGTGCATAATGCATCTATTTCACCCTGATGGTTAGCACCCATTTCCACCAATAGTATTTCAGTATCTCGCCTTGCATTCAAAATGGTAAGCGGGACACCTATATGATTGTTTAGATTGCCCATAGTGGCTTCTACACGATACTTTTTTGCCAGGACATCTCTGCACAATTCTTTGGTAGTGGTTTTGCCATTTGACCCTGTTAAAGAAATAACCGGAATTTTAAGCTGATGGCGATGATAATTGGCCAGATTTTGCAAGCAAACCAATACATTTTCAACTAAAATACATCTGTTGTCAGTATCATATTCAAGTTCATCTATGACAGCATAAGCCGCACCATTATCAAGTGCAGAATGAGCAAATTGATTGCCATTAAAGTTGTCCCCTTTTAATGAAAAGAAAATGCAGCCCCGGATTATTTTTCTGGTATCGATACATATTTCAGGATGTAAAGCGTAGAGCTTATAAAGTTTATCAATTTCCATAAATAAAACAGCCCCTGCATTTTGTGCAGGGGCCGTTGAAATATATTTTATAATTATTTATATCTTCTTTTGATTTTCCTTCCACTTTCTTTAAATGTATTGCCTCCAACATCTTCATTTCCAGCCTGACCACCAACTCTGATCATGGCACACCTGAATCCAATAGTCCTATCAGACTTATCTTCGTCTTTGTATCTTCGGGTACCCGGTTGTAGCCAGTAAAGTCTATCTGCCCATGATCCACCTTTATACACCTTTGACCTATCAGAAACAAGTGTAGTCTCACCATAAAGATATTTAATATTATCAGAATCTCCATCCTGATAAGACCTTACATCTCCTTTCTTATAATTCTCTCTGTCTCTGGCTTCATCATCCTCGACATATCTGTACTTAAGTCGCCCTAAAGAATCTTTCTCAACAGGCTTGCCTTCTTCATCAATAACTAATGTCTGAAATTGATTTCCCCTGAATGGATTAAGGTCCTGATTTTCAGCATCATTCAGTGTAGAAGATGTCGTTGGCCTGTATGTATCTGCCGTCCATTCACTTACATTTCCTGCCATATTGTAAAGGCCAAAATCATTTGGAAGATATGATCTAACCGGACTGGTGAAAGATGCATTATCATTCAGATTTCCTGCCAATCCCATATAATCTCCCCGGCCTCTTTTGAAGTTTGCTAAAATTCTACCCTGAGTTGAATTTCTCTTCTTATACCTCGCTGTATTTTCGTTCCAAGGATATATTCTTCTTTCCAGATACACCTCATCATCAGAAGAAGGTTGATTTCCTTGAAGTGCAAGTGCCGCATATTCCCATTCAGCCTCCGTAGGTAACCGGTAATCGGGCAACAATATTCCGTCATCAAAAGCTACCGGTCTTTCACCACCATTTGCTAAATTTGGAAGATTCTTTTTCACATTACCTTGATATTGGCCTGAAAGATATGCTTTTGTTTCAAAATTGTCAGAATCTTTAGAGTCCGGAGTTGAGTTTAAAATACCCCTTTCAATAAGAATCATTTCGTTAACTCTGCTTGAACGCCACTTACAATAATCATTTGCCTGTAGCCACGAAACACCCACTACCGGGTAATCGTCATAGGATGGATGTCTGAAGTACGTTTCAACCAAAGGCTCATTAAAAGCCAGTTCTTCCCTCCATACAAGTGAATCGGGAAGTGCTTTTCTATAAACTTCGGGATAACTTACATACCTATGGTTAAGCCAGTACAAATATTCCCGATAGTTGATGTTAGATACTTCGGTTTCATCCATATAAAAGGATGATACGGTGACACGTCTCGGTACATTGTTGAATTCATAAACGGGATCATCAGAAGTCCTTCCCATAGAAAATGTACCACCTTCTATCATTACAAGGTTTGGACCGTCTATTTGTCCTTCATATTTCTTTTTTTCAAAGCCTCCCCATTCAGGATCATTATATTTCCATCCAGTCGCAGAAGAAGATCCGCCGCCCCCCTTTTTACCACAAGATGTGAAGATCATGGCAGTTAACGCCAATAAACTTAATGCATTTATTAAATTTTTCATGGATTGATATTCTAAAATTCTAAAATTAGCGCACAAATATACGGCTTTTTGAAAAACCGAAAATAATTTATTAAAAAAAACAATTATAAGTAAAATTCATACTATCTGAAAATCGCAAAACAGTCATTATAATCCTGCCTTTTAGGATATAGATGCTCAAAACTCACTACTACCCCTATCTCATGGCTACCTCCCTGACGAATATTTAGTTGTGACAAGGTCAGATCAAAGCTATATGTTATCTTCAAAAAGTCCTTTTTGACACCAAAAGATGTAATAAAAGCATCTCCGTTAAATAACGAATGCCTAAACCATAAACCGCCCTGTATTTTATCAACTGACAAATAAGCACCTACATTCACCTGGTTATAACCTGATTGTCTCAGAAACATTATATTCGGAGATAAAAACGTGGGATCAACATTTTTATTGCCTGACCTCAATAATATTTGCATGCCTCCGTGCAATGATATTCTTACTGGCAAAGATTGGGCCGATTTATCAGATGAATTAGTATTTCCTAAAAATGATATATCCGGAGTATTCAGATTTTTTAGGCTTAATCCAAAATAATAGTCCGGATTGTAGTAAACAATTCCTGCTCCTATATTGATGAAATTTTTTGTGGTAGATCCGGGGATTGACTCCTGACTTGGAAAAGGTACACCTCCCGGCGACAAAGGACCTTGTGCCGGGTCAATAGCATCACCAAACAGCAACTTATTCCAGTCAAGGCTCAGGTTTACAAAGCCTGTTTCAATTCCACCTTTCACATATGAATTTTTATTAACCCTTAGTCTGTAACTGTAAAAACCGGTGATGCCTGTGGTACGGATGATTCCATCGCCTGCATTATCAGTAAGTAACAAGGCACCGATACCACTATTGAGTTTAGGTACAAACTGGTCATAAGAAAAGGAATAGGTGGAATAAATCTTGCCCAAATTTGGCCATTGATTTCGATAATTCAACTGGAATAATGGACCCCTTGTATTTCCGGCCAGTGCAGAATTAAGCTGTAAATGTGCATTGTAATATTGGCTGTAAATAGGATCTTGCGCCTTTGTTTTGTTTACATTAATTAACAGCCATATCATTAAAATTAATGAAACTCTAAAAATTTCTGAAAGCAGTGTATATTTTGATGTTTGGGATGGCATTAACAAAATTATAGACAATACAACGGCAAATATGGTCGTTTTAAGGTGAATTAATCGAGATTTTAACACTTATTTATAATTTTGGTTAGATTTTTGGTTATTAAGTTGGGTTTTTGTTTGAGACTGTACGGTTATATAAGCTTTCTGAAGAATGAGATTATTTATAATTGGTATTTTAAGTTTATTTCTTTCTGTATTTGCATATTCACAGAATACGTTTGTATTTCAGGAGGCACTCACCTGGATAAGAGATACTTCAGAAAAGTATGATGTCTTGCTTGATGGTCTGGATAACAGTAACGAAGGGAATAAGATTGCTTTCTTTCATAAGTCCATTCCTTTCAGCAGTAGTAAATTAATTAGTGTAAGGCTGTTTGCTACTAAAACTGAGCCGGCAAATTTGCATGATCAGCAAAAAATCAGTTTAATTAATTCAGATTTTCAGATTTCGGCTGAAATTACAGAAGTCAGGGGAAATTATTTTTTAAATACAACTGTAAACCCTTTTCGCCGATCGAATAACGGAAATTTTGAAAAGCTTTTATCCTTCAGTTACGAAATTAGCTCAGAAAGCTTAGAAAAACAAGGCTTGAGAGGACCCGAAAATACTTTTAATTCTGTATTATCAACAGGTGATTTATATAAGATAAGCGTTGATAAAACCGGAATCTATAAAATTGATAAAACATTTTTAGAGACAAAGTTAGGCATTGATGTCTCTAAGATCAACCCCAAAATGATTAAAATATTTGGAGCCGGAGGTGGAAGATTGCCAGAAATGAACAGCGTCCCTCGTACTGACGACCTAAGTGAATTAAGAATATTTGTGGCTGGCGAATCAGATAATAAGTTTGATAATAGTGATTACATCATATTTTATGCTGAAGGAGCTGACATATGGAAATATAGGGAAACTACAAACACATTCACATTTGATAAAAATATATATGATGACAAAAATTATTATTTTATAAAAATCGATGGTCAGGAAGGGCTCAGGGTTAAAAAAAATAATCTCATCGGGCAGGAAGCAAGTATTGAACTATCGAACTATGATATGTTGCAACGACTTGAAGAAGATAAAATAAATCTATTAGGCAGTTTTAGCGGGACTGAAGGAACGGGAAAAGAATGGTATGGAGATTTATTTTCAGCAGGATCCCGTGAAAGAATATATACTCCAAAATTTGATTTTTCAGGATTCATATCAAGTGAACCATTAGAAGTAGAGATGACATTTGCAGGCCGTAGCAATGCAAATTCAACTGTAAACCTGACTATTGGAAGTAAAACAATTTCCAAAATAGTCCCGCCAGTCAGTGTTCTTGATGCTGAATCATTATACGCCAGAAAATCTTATATAAACGAATCATTTAGTATTTCTGATATAAACCCTCAGGTTAAAGTGTCATATCCTCAGTCTTCAGGCAATTCTGATGGATGGCTGGATTTTTTGCAAATAATCAATAGTAGAAACCTAGTACTCAATAACACACAATTACCTTTCAGAAGCAGAAAATCAAAATCACAAGGTGTTGCTTCATTCGTCTTAGGTAATTACACAAATCAGATAATCTGGGATGTGACAAATCCATTTGAACCGGTTGAGTATTCAGTTTCAGACAATAAATTATTATTTCGACCTGAAGGTACCTTAAGAGAATTTATTGCACATAATAATACGGGAGGTGCATATGAGCCGTTAGCATTAGGAAAAATTTCAAACCAGAATCTTCATGCTATTAAGGATGAAGACATGATTGTAGTTACACATCCGATATTTTTATTGGAAGCTCAGCGTCTGGCAGAACACAGGAAAAATGTATCGGGATTGAAAATTGTTGTAGCAACCACTGATCAGGTGTACAATGAATTCAGTAGTGGCAGGGTGGATCCGGCATCCATAAGGGATCTGTCCAGACTTTTACTCAGCCGAAATCCTAATTTCAAATATCTATTGCTATTCGGTGACGGATCCTATGATTACAAAAGGATAGTTAAAGACTTGCCTTCCGAAAATTTTGTCCCTGTATATGAAACTGATGAATCCCTTGATCCCATAGATGGTTTTCCTTCAGACGATTTTTATGGATTATTGGGACAGGAAGAAGGGGCAGATCTAAAAGGTGGCCTGGATATTTATGTGGGTAGGTTGCCTGCAAAAACACTGGAGGATGCAAATATATTGGTCAATAAAATCATACATTATGAAACATCACCCAAGTCACTTGGTGATTGGAAAATGCGAGCAGGATATGTGGCCGATGATGAAGATGGAAATACGCATCTTAGAGATATGGATGAAATAGCTATGACAGATGAAAAAAGGCATATTCTTATAAACCAGCAGAAAGTGTATGCTGATGCTTATAAGCAGGTATCGACACCTGGAGAAAACAGATATCCTGATGCCAATAGAAATATAAATGACAACATTTTTAAAGGTCAGCTTTCCCTGACCTACCTGGGTCATGGAGGACCATTAGGATGGGCACAGGAAAGGATATTGACTGTACCTGAAATACGGGCATGGACCAATCTCGACAAAATGGTAATTATGGTTACCGCCACCTGTTCATTTGCAGCATATGATGATCCCGCTGTACTTACGCCGGCAGAATATGCCATGTTAAATCCAAAGGGTGGCGCTATAGCTCTTTTAAGCACTACAAGAGCCGTTTATACTAACTCAAATAAAATATTGACTGATGGAGTACATGAGCTCATGTTTTCTAAAATTAATGGTCAGGCCCCTACATTAGGATATATATTAGCTGAAAGTAAGAATAAGTATCAGGGTGACTTTTTTAGAATCAACTCCCGTAAATTTACCTTATTGGGTGACCCGTCACTCCGTGTTGCGCTGCCAAGATATAATATCGTAACCACAAAAGTCAATAATACAGATGCCATGGCTGCACAAGATACATTGAGTGCATTGGAAAAAGTTGCACTGGAAGGTGAGATACGTGACGATAAAGGAGTTTTAATATCAAGTTTTAACGGTACTATTTTCCCGACAGTTTTTGACAAAAAGACATCACTTCAGACCTTATCAAATGATAGCGGATCCCCGAAATATACTTTTACCACTTTCAGAAATATACTTTTTAAAGGGGCTGCAACCGTACAGGAAGGCAAATGGTCAGTTACTTTCTGGATGCCTAAAAATATAAATTATAGTTTTGGAAACCCAAGAATTTCCTATTATGCTAATAATGGTTTTACTGATGCAGGTGGCGTGTTTACTAATGTTATTGTAGGAGGATCCAACAACGATTTGGTAACAGACGATCAGGGACCGGTCATGGATGTTTTTATGAACGATGAGAGTTTTATTTCCGGAGGTATTACCAATGAAAGCCCTGTTCTAATATTGAATCTTAAAGATGATTTTGGTATAAATGTCACAGGAAATGCCATCGGTCAGGACATAACTGCAGTTATTGATGGAAACTATCAGAATATATATACTCTGAATGAATTCTACGAGGCGGCTAAAGATGACTATTCAAAAGGAAAAGTTCAGTTTCCACTTACCAAACTGAGCAAGGGATCACATTATATTATTGCAAAGGCGTGGGATATTGCTGGCAATTCAACAGAAAAAAGAGTTGACTTTGTAGTGGCAGATATCGGTGATAATAAATTGCGACATGTCTATAACTATCCAAATCCATTTTCTACTAATACTTTCTTTCAATTTGAACATGATCTGGTGAATACGGAACTGGAAACAGTGATCGATATTTACACAATTACCGGAAAACTAATAAAAAGTATAATTCAGACGAAATATTCTTCAGGATTTAGAGTTAATGATATCAGTTGGAACGGAAGAGATGATTTTGACTCCTCATTAGCGAGAGGGATTTACTTGTATAAAATTAAAGTGCATTCAAAGGAACTAAATCAGACAAGAGAAAGTAGCTTTGAGAAACTAATAAAACTTTAAATAAATTATTAACAAATTTAATTTTGTATTTTTGCGACGATTTTTAAACAATGAGTATGAATAATTTGATAAAATGCCTTTTGTTGGGTATTATTTTTATAACGTCTGATTCACTTTTCAGTCAGGTTTTTGATCCAATCAAAGGGTGTGTCATAGATAATAACGGTGAATGTATATCTAACACTTTGCTAACTGCTGTTCCTTTTCTCAGGATTACACCTGACGCCAGGTCCGGCGCAATGGGAGATGTTGGTGTGGCACTTTCGCCAAATTCAAATTCTTTACATTTTAATGCATCAAATTTAGTTTTTTCTGAAGAGCAATCAGGGTTTTCTTTCACTTATACTCCTTGGTTGCGCAACCTGAATCTGGATGACATCTTCTTATTATACGTTTCAGGATTTTATAAACTGGATGAAAATCAGGCAGTCGGAGGAGGAATTCGGTTTTTCTCATTGGGAGATATTGATTTTACAGACGCAAATGGTGGTTCCTTAGGTACAGGGAGACCAAGAGAAGGCGAGTTTACACTCGCTTATGCCAGAAAATTGGGTGATAAACTTTCAGCTTCCCTTTCAGGAAAATATATATTTTCAAATTTAGCTTCAGGACTTCAGGTTAATGGAGTAGATATAAATACGGCCACATCTTTTGCGGCAGATTTTGGACTTAATTACAGATCAAAAACCACATTGGGTGGCTATAAAGGAGAATGGTCATATGGCCTTGCGATCACTAATATTGGGTCAAAAGTAACTTACACTACAGACAATCTTGTAAAAGATTTTATCCCTGCAAATATGGGCTTGGGCACCGCCTTAAAACTAGATTTTGATGATTTCAACTCATTGACATTTGCTCTGGATTTTAATAAATTGTTGGTCCCGACGCCTATTACCAAAAAAATAATTGCTTCAGATGGTACGCTTTCTGAAAATAAAGATTGGGACAAGAATGGTAATAATATAGCAGATTACAGAGAGAAATCACTTTTTTCAGGCATACTAGGCTCTTTTAGCGATGCCCAAGGTGGTTTTAGAGAAGAAATGAAAGAGGTATCCTTATCCTTTGGAATGGAATACTGGTATGACAAACAATTTGCTTTCAGGGGCGGATATTATTGGGAAAGCGCAGAAAAAGGAAACCGCAGATTTTTCACTGTTGGTGCCGGTATTAAATATAATGTTTTTGGCATTGATTTATCTTATCTTATACCAACATCTGTCATTCCAAATCCATTGGACAATACACTCAGGTTCTCACTATTGTTTGATTTTTCAGTATTTAAAGGTGAATAATTCAGATTACAGACAATTATAAATATTCGTTCTTTATAGATTTATCCTTAATTTTGTAACCCATGATGATTTGCAATCGTATATTTGAATATACATTATGGCAAATCCGGAATCAGATCAACTTATTGTAAGACTTCTGCTTAATGGCAATCATAGAGCTGTGAATAAGTTTACAGAATCTTATGGACATTTTATCTATAATGTTTGTTATAAAATATTATCAAATACACATGATGCTGAAGAAGCAACACAGGATTCGGTAATGAAGATTTTGAAAAATATTCATACATTTGACACTAATTCGTCCTTGAAGGCATGGTGTTATACAATAGCCTACCGTACTTCAATTGACCATAAAAGGAAGTCTAAATATTATGTTGAACTCAATGGGGTGACAGATATCGCATATGATAAACAGGCAGATGATCTTATTGAGCAACAGGAACTGAAATCAAGAGTGAATAAAATGATTCAACTTTTTGATGATGAATCAAAAATGATTGTTACTCTTTTTTATCTTGAAGAGCGAAATGTAAAAGAAGTCGATGAATTGACAGGTCTTACTACAAGCAATATTAAAATTAAGTTATTCAGGGCTAGGAAACTGATGTCGGAATATGCAAATAAATATATATCAATATTAAAATAAAATTTCACCATGGAAGAACTTATCTGGAAATATATTGATGATGACTGTACTAAAGAAGAAGTGCAAAAATAAAATTACTCCTGGATACAGATCCTGATTTCAGGAATTCATATCAGGTTTTGAAAAATTTGGACTTTAATTTATCCAAATCAGCCAATATTCAAATGTCACAGACTTTCAAAAAGAAACTGGAATATTCTATGTATAAAGAGCTTCAAACGGTTCAGGAATTAAAAATTTCTGATGTGTTATCTGTAAAATGGATATTAATATTGGTATGTGTTTCAATAGGCATAATGTGGTATGCTCTAATATTTAACACGGATCAAAGCTCGTATATCTCATATCTACCCGCCCTGAATAGTAAATTGATCAACATGATCACAATGGTCACAACTGGTTTTGTAATGCTATTCTTGGTAGATTGGGCTCTGAAGTCCTACCAAAGAAAGAAAATTTCTTTCCTCATGCTATAAAAAAGGACTCTTAGCAGTTCCTGGTTTAAGTATCTTAAAGTAATTTCAAAATTAGTTTTGTTTTAATCTCTCAAGGATTCCTCCATTATCTATGACAACTTCTGATGTTTTATATCCACGGTTTAGTGCTTGGATTTGTGCTTTTTTTGCTTCTTCCAGATCATTGTAACCAGCCAGAATAAAGATGGTCCATCCCCCTTTTGTCCATTGTTCAATACGACCCAAATCTTTAACCTTATTTACATCAAACCAGATAGGATCTTCGTAGGATGCAAGACGCACTTTGTACTTATTTGTGGATTTGTAAGATTTAGCCACTTCAGGATTGCTTGTATTGAAGTTGCCTTTATCTGTAAAACTGTTTTCATCTGTTCCGGTCAGCACCAATTCCATCTGCGCCGTATTTAATATTTCATGCGATATGAAAGCATCTTTGTACCCTTTTTGCCTTACTTTTGATAATATATCTTCTGCTTCTTTTCTGTCTGTAAAATATCCTAACCTGACTTTTAATGTATTATTGTTCTGCATCTTGTAGATGTTTCCATATCTAAGCAGAGGCTTAAAAATTTCAAAATTTGGTTTATTTGTAGCCACTGAAGCCAATTGAATAAAATAAACTTCAGTATTTGGAATAAACTCCTGCATAGCTACTCTGTAAGCTCCGGCGAGAGTCAAAGAAGCATCTGCATTTGATCCGACTTTGGATGCATTAAATTCCGGTAAAGAAAAAGCAGGTGAAGGTGTCTTCTTATCCAGTGCCTGACTCTTTGCATAATTTCCTAATAATGGCTTTTGTACTTCTGCGGCTAAATCATCCAAATTAACAGCCGGTGGTACATCTGTCAATATTTCAGGAGTACTCTGAAGCATTGGTTTAAAAGCTTTATAAATATCAGTTTTACCTTTTCCACCCAATCTATTCGTAGTAAGATATAATTCTCCCATGCTATTTATGGCTGGAAAATACTCATCTGCAGAAGAGTTTATTCCATTACCCGAATTTATAGGATAACGCCATACACCATTCTCCACCTTACTTACAAAGATATCGTAGCCACCCAATCCATCATGGTAATCGGATGAAAAATACAATTCATTGCCCTTCAGGAAAGGAGTGATTTCGTTGCCAGGACTATTGATATTTGTCCCTAGATTAGTTGGTAATGTCCAATCGCCATCGGTGAAATAACTGACAAAAATGTCATACCCACCATGACCTCCCGATCTGTCCGAAGAAAAATACAAAGCACTTCCGTCAAAAGCAAGGTGAGCAGAATTTATGGATGAACCGACTTCATTGTACTTAAATGGCTTATACGAAACAATTTCACCTTTATCATTGAGATCAGCGATTAATAATCTTGAGGCTTTGGGGTACTGAACAAAAGAATTTCCATCCGTCGATTTAGACTCAATTATAGCACATTTGCTTCCATCTGCTGAAAAACTAACAGGGCCTATATTAAAAAGTTTGTTTTCCGGGCCTTTGACAAATAATAATCTATTCTTTTGAGCATTATAAATGTATGTCCTCTGACCTGAATCCGAACCCTGTATCTCTTTTTCTATATCCGTCATAAGTATATCTTCTCTGAAAGATGTAAAAACAGGCATATTTTTATAAAATGTCAATCCAAAATCTGATGAAGTACTGTTGACAGGAAGAGCGATCAACTCATATTCCGGTTGCTTTTTCACAGCAGACATGGCAAATGTACAAGAGTTAATATAGTGCGCTCCAACAGCGTAATTGAAGTTCTTATATTGATTAAATTTCTCTAAGGCTTCTTTATAATGTCCCATTTTCTTCAGAACATCACCATGCTTTAGATAGAAATAAGGATTGATAGTTACATTGTCAGGAATCTTGCTGTACCACACATCTGCCTGAGATAGATCGCCTGAAGAAGCTAAGTTTTCTGCGAGTAATGCCATTACCTGATAGTCATTTTCATGACTTTTCAAATATTCCAGATATTGTTCCGAAGCTTTACTGAATTCGAGACTCTGATTGTATATTTCTGCTCTTTTGAGTATTTTTTGACCATTGATTGCCATTATTTCAAAGGTTAAAAATAATACGCAAATTAAAATTGCTTTCATTTTCATTATGCTGAAGTTAAAATTTGAGACCAAAATAAATGACAAATATAAGTATTATATTTAATATGTATAACATTATATTAATTATTTCTATAATTTGTATAAAATTTAATATTTTCATACTAGGTTCCGGCGAATTCAAGCTTTGGATTTATTTTCAAAACATTATTATGGATTTTGTTATTATATATTTTTATTTTGAATCAAATTTGTAAAATGCCTCGTTTGCTGATAAAATGTGTTTTTATCTGCATTTTTTCATAATATATCTAACTGACATCAGTGGACAGTCACTGCTGTTTGTACCTGGTGAGTACATAGTTCAAGTGAAATCGGATAATAGTATTCAGCAATTTAGAAATTCCATTACAAATTTTAGGGTTAAGAACTCAGCAATAGATTTATCCTATAGCCAATTGATGCGCGAACCGTTTAACTTATGGTTAATTGATACAAATAAAGCTGGTTTATCAGACTCTGAATCGGAGAAGTTATTGGGTGGAGTCGATGGTTTCCTAAGTGTGCGTAAAAACAGATATATTACTAATCGAACAATTCCTGATGATACAGATTTTGCTAAGCAATGGCAATATATCAATGATGGGTCATCAGGCGGGAGTGTGGACGCTGACATCGATATGGAGTTGGCCTGGGATGTAACAACCGGTGGAATAACATCACTGGGCGATACAGTGGTAATCTGCGTGATAGATGATGGGATTAATGCAGCCCATGAAGATCTGCAGGGAAATGTTTGGCTCAACTATAATGAAATACCCGGAAATGGCATTGATGATGATAATAATGGATACATAGATGATTTCAGAGGTTGGAATATAACTTCAAAAAATGATAATGTCTATTCAGGCGGTTCCCATGGCACACCAGTGGCCGGAATAATAGGAGCCAGAGGGAACAATAAGCTTGGAGTGAGTGGTGTAAATTGGAAAGTCAAAATTATGCCGGTCAATTATGGTTTTTCCAGCGAGGCAAATGCCTTGGCTTCGTATGGATATGCATATACTCAAAGGAAATTATACAATACAAGTAAAGGAACAAAAGGAGCTTTCATCGTAGCTACAAATGCATCCTGGGGCATCGATGACCTGAATGCAGCAGATGCACCATTATGGTGTGCATTATTTGATTCTTTAGGTAAAATCGGGATATTGAATTGTGCAGCTACAACAAATAATAACACAGACGTGGACGTCAAGGGTGATATGCCCACTTCATGCAATAGTGAATATCTTATATCTGTTACAAACCTTAGTCGATCTGACGCGAAAGTCAGCAGTGCCGGATTTGGCAGGAAATCAATTGATCTGGGCGCATATGGCAATCAGGTTTATACGCTCACCAGAACAGGTTATGGACCATTTGGGGGTACATCCGGGGCATCTCCACATGTGACAGGCGTGATAGGATTAATCTATTCTGCACCCTGCAATATTTTCCAGAATTTGGTCAAAACTGATCCCGCCGCAGCAGCATTGGTAGCGAAAGATATGATCTTGCACGGAACACTTCCTAACGCTACTCTGAAGGACATTACTACGACTGGGGGAAAACTAAATGCCAACAGAGCAGTTAGGAACATTATGAAATTATGTCAGAATTGCTCTATTCCCGCAGGCATAATTATTAAAACTGAGGATTTATTATTAAGAATATTCTGGCAAAATGACCAAGGTTCTTCCCAAGTCAATATCCGATATCGTCAGGTTGACAAAGTACCCTGGACTGAAGTTTTGAATATTTCAAATGGTAGCGAATTGAAGGGTTTTAGCAATTGTACAGAATATGAAGTTCAGATAGGAAGCGATTGTGGCTTTTTGCCTTCAGGATACAGCTATTCAAAATTTATTAAAACCAGTGGATGTTGCGAGATACCAACTATATCATCACTCCAGTCTGACCTGACATCGGTAGGAGTGGCATGGGTCAATACTCAGGATGCATCTTTCAATGTTGAATATAAATCAGCTGCAGGAAAATGGGTGGACACTGTCACAAATGACCATTCTTTTGTATTAAAAAACATTCCTGAGTGTACGGCATATACGTTTAAAGTAAAAGCAAATTGTTCCAGATATGGCAATATTTCGGAATTCACACCGGAATATAATGTAAGTACAGGTTGCGGAAGCTGCACTGAAAACAGATACTGCACTTTTGGAAGGAAAGATGCTTCACAGGAATGGATAGAGGCTTTTACATTAAATAATATTGAGAATAAATCGGGAAACATATCCGGGGGGTACAGGGATTTTACGGGCTTTAACAGAAATGTACTTGAGACCAGCAAAATATATGATTTCATTATTCAGTGCGGATATTCCGGGACACCTTTCCCGGACTATTTTAAAATTTATATCGATTATGACCAGAATGGAATCTGGTCAACAGACGAACTTGCTTATAAATCTCCTACTTCTTTGGCTAATGAAGTTAAAGGTAAAATTACCATTCCGGCTAAAGCTATCGGAGGCTTCACTAAACTGAGATTGATCATGTCATATCAGGCATTTGATGGAGGTTGCGATGATTCAAAATTTGAATATGGAGAGGTAGAAGACTATTGTGTCCTTATAAAGAATAGCCTATGTACTAATAATATGGAAGTTAAGACAGAAGAAATTGAACAAAATTCTGTTAAAATCATCAGGAAGAAAACTACCATTATTCAGGATACTTTACGGGTTAGCTACAGATTAAAAGGATCGCTGACCTGGCAGCAAATCACTTCCCTTGATACGATAAAAATAAATAACCTCAAAGAATGCTCCGTCTATGAATACAGATTTCAGAAAAACTGTGACTCTTTATACTCCGATTTTTCTGTAATTGATACCTTTAAGACCGCGTGCAAAAACAACGTAAACGATCCTTCGGTTTTATTTAAAATAAGCCCTAATCCTGCTTTTGACGAACTATATATTGAGATTCCTGATGGTTTATTTATTAATGAATTGATGGTATCAGACATATCAGGAAGAATCATTCTGGCTAATACCAGCGCGCAAAAGTCTATTTTGAACATTTCTTCATTACCGTCAGGAACTTATTTATTAATATTAACAACATCCTCCGGACAGAGATACAGACAAAAATTTTTAAAATTCTGATCAAAAGTTTTATTTAAATTATTATCAATTGTTTCTATATATGCTTTATAAGCATACAAATTAATCATTTTGTCTATTAATTTAAACCGTTCATAGAATACTGAATTAGGTTTTGCAACTTAAAAGATGTTGGTCTCGTCATTGTTCTGATTCTAAACCAATTAAAACAATACAAATGAGACAATTTTTACTTCTTCTACTTAGTTCAATACTTACTTTAGGATTTGGACAATCTATTAAAGGTACCCTAAATGATAACAGTCTTCCGGTCGCCTACGCCAATGTAATGCTCCACAATGCGAAAGACTCTTCATTAAGAAAATTTACCTATTCTGATGATAATGGCCTTTTTACATTTGCTCATATCAAGGAGGGCAACTACTTTCTTAAAGCTACATTTGTAGGACTGGATGATTTCACTAGTAATGCTTTTACTGTATTATCAGATGATTTGGATTTTGGGACTATTTCTATGTCCGCTACATCAAATAAGATATCAGAAGTTACTATTACTGCAAAAAAACCCTTGATGGAAGTGAAACCTGACAGGATAGTACTTAATGTCGCCGGAAGTGTACTGGCTACCGGAGATGACGCATTAAGTCTTTTGAGAAAAGCTCCCGGAGTGTTGGTAGATAATAATGAAAATATAACATTGCTCGGAAAAACCGGATTAGTTATATACATCGATGGTAAGCCATCCCCGTTGTCTTCTGCTGACTTGGCAAATATGTTGAAAAATATGTCATCCAATGATATAGAAAGTATAGAAATCATTAGCAATCCATCAGCTAAATATGAAGCACAGGGTACTGCCGGCATTATAAATATTAAGAGAAAGAAACTTAATAATGCAGGCGTCAATGGTTCCGCGACTGTAACAGGCCGACAAGGAAAGACATCAGGATTGAGTAGCAGCCTTAACCTGAATTTCAGAAATCAAAAATTCAATATTGCCGCAAATGGTGGTTTTTATAATAGCCATAATTTTAATTACAATGATTTTTACAGAGAGCAGAATAACCTGGGATTTAAAACTTTAAATGAAAACAGGAATAATAGTATTGGGTTGAATTCTAAAATCTCGGCAGATTACTATGTAAATAAAAAAAGTACACTGGGTATAATAGCTGAACATAGCGAAGGTACAGATCAGATGACAAATAACTCCATTACAAAGCTCGGAAATATTCTGGTTTCAAGAACAGATTCTCTGTTATTGAATAATGGAAACACTAAAGCAAATTCAAACAATACTAATCTGAATGCCAATTATTATTTTGACGGTGGAAATGAAACCACATTTAATATTGACTTGAACTATGGCAAATATATCAGAGAAAATAATTCTTATACTCCAAATAAATATACAAATGTTGAAGGTTCAAAGGTGACCAGTAGCTATGAAGTTAGAAGTATTACGCCCACTGAAATTGATATTATGAATTTAAAAATGGACTATGAAAGGAAACTTGGAAAGGGCAAAATATCGGGAGGCTTAAAATCAGCTTTGGTCAAAACTGATAATTCATTTAATTTTTACAATATTAACGAAGGCACCGAAATATTGAACCAAAATCTTAGTAATAGATTTAAGTACAATGAGTGGGTCAATGCAGGGTATATCAATTATAATTTACAAGGAAAAAAACTTGGATTTAATATTGGTATCAGAATAGAAAACAGTAACACAAAAGGTGACCTTATTGCCATGAATCCAGTTAATAATAAGCTGGTGAAGAGAGATTATACCAATGTCTTTCCATCAGCAGGACTGTCTTTTACACCATCCAAAAAACACAGTTTTCAATTATCTTATGGCCGGAGAATAAACAGACCCAATTATAAGGATTTGAATCCTTTCGAATTTCAACTGGATCAGCTAACATTTGAAAAAGGAAATCCATTTCTTAATCCGGAATATACTGACAATATCCAGTTGACTCATAATTTTGCTCAAAAGCTCACAACGACTTTGTCTTACAGTCATACCACTAATGTCATTACAAGACTAGTAGATACTTCCGGAATAAAAGGAACATTTATAACTTGGGATAACATAGCATACCGTAAAGTGTATTCTGTAGGAGTTGGAGCCCCATTTTCTATTACTGAAAAATGGAGTACCTATACAAATCTGAATGGCGTTCACACAAGAAATTATGCAGATTTCGGCAACGGTAAAGCGATAAATATTAACGTAAGTTCTTTCAATATGTATCATCAGCAATCTTTTAGTTTAAGCAAAGGATGGAGCACTGAAGTGAATGGCTGGTACAATTCTCCGTCATTATGGGAAGGCACTTTTGTTATGAAAGCTATGTGGGCTGCGGGCGCGGGAATAAGTAAAAAATTTGCAGGGAACAGTGCAAAGATTACTTTAAATATAGATGATATATTCAAAACCAATATCTGGAGTGGCGAAAGTACCTATGGAGGCCTCTACATGAATGTAATGGGTGGATGGGATAGTCGCAGAGCGAGAATGACGTTTAGCTATAATTTCGGAAAACAGACAAAAGGCAAATCCAGAAAGAGAAATACTGGTTTGGAAGATGAGCAAAACAGAATTAAATAAGCCTGAATACCAGATATCCGGTTCATAGAAAAATATAATTGTTTTGTTGGTAAAAAGGAATGTCAAAAAGTTGGCATTCCTTTTACTGGTTCTTGGTACTTCAATTACTTAACCTTATATGACTCTGATATAGAAAAATACCTAATGAATAACATTGTGTTTGATTGAACCCGATTTATTTATCAGAAAGATGATAATTAAAAGTGTTTCTATTTTCTATCCAAGTAGTTCGGCTTTAAAAGATGAAGGTAATTATTTAGGTACAATCCTCATTCCTTGATTTTCAATAAATCCTTTGATGTCCGCTCTTCTGGCTCAGAAGCTAAGGCCAATACCAGTCAAAACCAAAAGTAGCCTACATAGTAAAAGATGTATCATGGTGCAATGCAATAGCAATATTTGTAGAAGACTATAACATTTTTGGTAAAGAGGAATTTCTATCAGATATTTTTGTTATTCATTATGCTCAAAAATTACCTTTAGAGCAAGTTGTGGTATAAATTTTACATAGTAGCTATCACTTTAGATTCTTCAATTGAGTCACAATAATACAAGATTCAGGTATTTTTTAGGGGTATGCTTTCCAATCATAAAAATAAAGCCATTTTTTAGTAGCCTAACCTACTTTTTGAGAGAATAACATCGCTATTGACGAAAAAAGAGCAAAAGTATAATAAAAACCTAGCGGTTCTTGATTGAATTAATCATACCTAAACTATAGCGATCTAGTTAAAAAAAAGCTTGAAACTATTCGTAACAAGCTTTTTTTTATTTCTAAGAATACAATATTATCCTTTAGTTCGTTCGCGTTGTTTAGCTGAATAGTTTATTTTAAGCTGCCCTGCTTTACGAAGCGCTGTTTTGACATCGCCTACAACCCCCATTGTCACATCATTGTCAATCTTAAGTGAAGTTATCACACTCTGACGCTGACTTTCAGGAACTGAGATTTTGTGTTTCTCCAAAAATAATGGAATATCATCTGTTGTTGCAAATTTATCTGCTAATTGAATTCTAGGCTTTGTACCTGCTTTCGCTTTAAACTTTTCGGTAGGTCGTCCGATAAAAATAAAGTTTACAAGCGTTTTCTTTTCAAGTTTGGTAAGCTCTGAAGCCTGAGGTGTTATTACTTTGACCATCAGTTCAGTATCTCTCATTTTAGTTACCACCATAAAGAAAAACAATAACATAAAAACAATGTCAGGAAGTGATGCAGTTGAAATTCCCGGAGTTACATTCCCTTGTTTTTTCTTAAATTTAGACATTTGTTATCTCATTTAATTATCAATAAATTATTTTTCTTCACCAAACTTAGTAGGTTCTGCTTCAGAAATTACCAATGGAATTGCATCTTTAATTTCTTTTTGCTGAGCATTTTTAAGCTCGTCCAGATTCTTACCAAATTTTTTCATCGCTGCTTCTTCCCAAAGTTCGTTATACGCAGCTTTGAGTTCGTTATATACCTCCAGATACGTTTTATATTTAGTACCCCGGTCATTTTTAATCGAAATGATAGCCTTTGTAGGATCATCAGACATGTCAGCCCTCTTCTCCGGATTCAAAATAAAAATTTTTGCATTGTGCTTAAGGTCCTCGATTTTCATCGGTTCTCCTCTGACGAGCAATTGATTTTGGGCATTCACCATTACAGAATAAATATTCCTGGTATTAAGTCTTACATCTGGTGGCGGTTCTTCAGAATAAGGAGGTAACTTAACAAGCACCCCTTTATCTTCTGCTATTGTTGTGGTAACGAGAAAGAAAATCAAAAGCAGGAAGGCAATATCTGCCATTGATCCCGCATTGATCTCGTTAGTCATTCTGTTTTTCTTTGCCATTCTATTAACAGTTTAGTCAATTATTTAAAGAAACTTCTAATTTCGAAAAAAAGTATCAGTAAAAATGATAACAATGTCAGGGACATAAGCGTGTATAATCCTGCTGAAATAAATTTACTGAGTCCAACAGTGATATTAAATGGATCTGTGCTCCAATATGCATCAAATCTACCCCCGGAATCGTGTGAAGAAGTAAAGTAAAATATTACGAAAGCAACTACAATAGCTCCGAATCCCATGATCGTTTTTGATCCCGTTTTAAAATTCTTAATAAGGTCCCAAAAAATTCCGAAAAGCATTAAAAATACTGCAATTGCACCTAATATCATAACAATATATAAGCCTAAATTAAAGATATTAACATTTGACTTATCCTGCATATCTGTTAGTGAGCTTAGGTCATATCCACCTGATTGGGCCCCAAAGTAAACACTTGCTGCAAATAATATGAACATAAGTGCACTGAACCCAACTGCTATCGCATCACCATCTTTTACTAAATAATTATATAATTTAGTCATGATTGTTTATTTGTTTTACTGTGAAAATTATTAGATAGTCTTGTTTCTCAGCATAGTCTCTACTAATGCTATAGATGATTCTTCCATTTTCGTGGTTATACCGTCAATTTTGGATACTATATAATTATAGAAAATCTGAAGAATAATAGCCACAATAAGACCAAAAACTGTAGTCAAAAGGGCTACTTTGATACCACCAGCTACCACAGTAGGAGAGATATCTCCAGCAGCCTGGA
Organism: Saprospiraceae bacterium; assembly: GCA_016722285.1. GTDB lineage: Bacteria > Bacteroidota > Bacteroidia > Chitinophagales > Saprospiraceae > OLB9. The sequence continues at coordinate 40,007 of JADKGI010000002.1, read as the reverse complement.
TTTTATCAAATGCTTGAATCATACCAATAACTGTACCCAGGAATCCTAACATTGGTGCTAGGGCAATAAATAATGAAATCCATATTAAGCCTTTCTCCATAAGTGACATCTGTACCGACCCATAGGATACAATTGCTTTTTCTACACCATCAGGTCCTGAAGCGGCGTTTCTTAAGCCTTCATAGATTACGCTGGCTGCAGGTCCAGGTGTTGCTTTTGCCACATCTTTTGCTCCTTCAAGGTCTCCGCTTGAAAGTTTGTCTTCAATTTTGCTCAAAAGTGTATCTGTGTTAGCAGAAGCAATGTTTAGTGTGATGATACGTTCTATACAAAATGCAAGTCCGAAGATCATACAACATAATACCGGGGTCATCCAAACCCAGTCTCCCTCAATGAATTTTTCTTTCAAAACCTGAAAAGCACCGGCATTATCAGCATTTTGAGTTAGTGCAGTAGATGCTTCATCTACCATTTCGGAAGCAGCAGCAGCTCCTGCAGCAACGGTATCTGAAACAGCTGCAGCTGTTGTATCTGCTGCCTGAGCCATAATATCAAATGCACCCATATAAGATGCAATCATAAATACCCCGATTAATAATAAAAATTTTCGCATGATTTGTTAATTTACGTTTTAGAATAATAAGATTAATAAATAAAGGTTAAAAGTAAAAAAAAGTATTTAAAATAGTTAATAAACACAACCGATTTTTTGCGGAGAGTGAGGGATTCGAACCCTCGATACCCTTTTGAGGTATACACACTTTCCAGGCGTGCTCCTTAAACCGCTCGGACAACTCTCCAACACCGCAAATGTTGGAAAATAAACTAACTTATCAAAAATTATTTTTCTATTCTTATTTTTGTAATGTACAACTATCAGACAAACAGTGTGATATGCTTAATATATGCACTATTTCAAAATAATTTTTAGAATATAGAATGCTAAGATAGTATTTTCAAATCGATTGACTATTCAAAATTGAATATTTTTAAATATCTTTTGTGCATTTGATTTGGTACGCATGGCAATTTCTGACAATGGCAAATTTTTAATTTCAGAAAGCTTTTCTGCTACTTTGATGATATATCCTGGTTCATTGCGTTTTCCACGATGCGGTACCGGACTGAGATAGGGAGAATCTGTTTCAAGTACCAGACTGCTTAACGGGACATTTGTGATTACCTTGTCAAGTCCTGAATTTTTATAAGTAAGAACTCCTCCTATTCCCAACATAAAGCCAAGATCAATAATTTTATTGGCCTGTGCCAAACTTCCGCCAAAACAATGAAAAATGCCGGATAGTCTGCCATCCTGCATTTCTTCTACTATTTTGATAGTGATGTCAAGTGAATCTCTTGAATGAATCACAAAAGGCAGGTCATTATCCCGCGCCAGTGCAATTTGATATCTAAATGCGTTTTCCTGTTCTGAGATATATGTTTTATCCCAAAATAAGTCAATTCCGACCTCACCTATAGCTGAGAAATCAATCGCACTAAGGTATTTTTCAACGATTTTAAGTTCTTCTTTATATTTTTCATTCACATGGCAGGGATGCAGACCAATCATCGGGTGGCAAAATGTATATTTTTCCGCTAAGCTGAGCATGCTACTAATCGTGGTGCTGTCAATATTGGGCATGAAAATTTTTGTTATCCCGATCTCCTTAGCATGAGTAAGAACTATGTCCAGGTCACTGCTAAATTCTTCTGTATAAATATGGGCATGTGTATCGACAAACATTACTTTTGTGATTTAATAGTAAAAATATTGGCAAAGAAACAAAAATATTATGTAGTATGGGAAGGGAATGTCCCTGGTATTTATAAGTCCTGGGAGGAATGTCAAAAACAAATATTCGGACATCCTGCTGCTAAGTATAAAGCATTTGATAACCTGGCAGAAGCTGAATATGCTCAGAAAAGAAGTTATTTTGAATTTTTAAAAAAATCTGTATCAAAGCCACAGACTAAAAAACAAAACAAATCTGAAATTATTGCTGACAGTATTTCAGTTGATGCTGCCTGTAGTGGCAATCCAGGTCGTATGGAATATCAATGTGTGGAAACAATCTCAGGAAGGCAGGTTTTTCACCAAGGTCCGTACGAAGACGGGACGAACAACATTGGGGAGTTTTTAGGGCTCGTTCACGCATTGGCACTACTTAAAAAACTAAATAATGAGCACACTATTATTTACACAGATTCACTGACTGCTATGAGTTGGGTGAAGAATAAAAAAGTAAAGACCAGTCTTGAAAAGACAAGTAAAAACAGCATCATATTCGCACTGATCGACCGGGCACTGCTATGGTTGAAGCAAAATGACCATAAAACAAAAATGTTAAAGTGGAATACTGAAAGTTGGGGTGAGATACCGGCAGATTTTGGAAGGAAGTAAATATTTTTAGACTAAAATAATTAACCACACGGCAATACATTCTATTGGTGAAGAACGCAAATCACCAGCACTTTGCTATACTCTTACAGACTTGATTTTATAGTCAGCTATTGCATTACCCGCTTTGATATCTTTTAATTTGCGTTGTATCAGCTTCTTTTTCAAAGGTTTGAGTTTCTCTATAAACAAGATACCTTCAATATGGTCATATTCATGTTGTATGACTCTGGCATTAATACCTTCATAAATTTCATCATACTTATTAAAATGCTCATCCATATATTGAATTCTTACTTTCTGTGGCCGGTCAACATCACCTTTGATGTTTGGGATACTAAGGCATCCCTCTTCATATGTCCAATAATCTCCTGTTTCTTCTACTACGACAGCATTGATAAAAACCTTCCTGATCCCTTCTTCTCTTTTATCATCCTCCATAACCTGAATGGTATCAATCACAAAAACCCTAATAGAAAGACCAATCTGTGGAGCGGCAATTCCGACTCCGTGGGCATCGTACATAGTGTCCCACATATTGGCGATTATGTCTCCAAGATCCGGATAGTCTTTATCAATTTCATTTGCTTTTTTTTTGAGCACGGGTTGTCCCAAAACATACACAGGTAAAATCATATAATTAAATGTGTTTTAAATATTTTTGAAGAATAATAACAGCACTTATCTTATCAACCAAAGCTTTGTCCTGTCTTTTTTGTTTTCTAACACCACTAAGCAGGATTACATGTTTAGCCATAACTGATGAAAACTGTTCGTCAGCGTAATCAACTTTTATATTTGGCCACCTGGCAGCAAATTCCTTCGAAAACCTATCTATATCTCCTTTTATATGGGTAAAGTTTCCATCTTTATGTACAGGAAGTCCAATGACTAACTTTTCAACCACTTCAATATTGAGGTATTTCTCCAAAAAATTGAAAAGATCTCTTGTTTCTACAGTTTCAAGTCCTGTAACTATGATCTGTAGCGGGTCAGTTGTAGCTAATCCGCACCTCTTGAGTCCAAAATCCAAACATAATATTCGCGCCATCTCAACTGCAAAGATAAAGAAAAAGTTCCTGAGTTATTTATTGTAAAAGATGATATACCAGCGTTAAGGTCATTTAAGAGTATGTTTAAAAATTTTCTTAGTTGCTAATCAATAGGTTATGGTTCTGACAATAAAATAATTAACGAGTTTAGTGAACTAAATGAGATAATTATTTTGAAGGCTGATTCATAAGATATTGATTATAAGGCAATAAAAATTTAAACATACCTAATATTGAATATTCATTGGTTCTCTAAATAAAAAGACCCCCTTCAGATTGCTCCGAAGAGGGGTCCCATCCCAAAAACAGTAAATTACTTAAAAACTCATTAGTCTATGCCTACCATTTTTCTGGTAGCGTTGTATTCTCCGGCCCTAAGTGTATAATATAATACACCTGAGTGCAATTCTGATTTATTCAGTTCAACAGTATTGTACCCCTTTGCACCCAAAACATTACTTGTTCTGATGACTTTTCCTGAGATATCATATACAGTGATGGATGCTTTCATTTCAGAAGGCAATTCAAATCCAATAATGGTCGTCTCTTTGAATGGATTAGGCGTATTCTGCTTGAGGTCAAAACCTCTAATGTCGTTTCCTCTATTCTCAACATTGAAAATTACCTTCATTACTTCATTTTCCGGCGTGTAGGCTTCTGCAAAAGTGACGGTTGAATTTACCTTTAATAAATCTGCAAGATTTCCATTTTCCTTGGCAATAAAGGTGATGTTAAACATCGATTCTCCGGTATTAAGGTTTTTGGCCTTGCTATCATTCCAACTGAATGTAAGCAATCCTTCACCTGTTCTGCTTAGACCAAAATTACTGTCATTGACGTTGATGCCAGCAGGATCAATTGCAGTCAGAGCAAGTGCATTATTGTCAAAAGCTATGGTAAACTGCAAACCGTTGATTTCGCTGGTTTTTGCTACTTTAACAGGTATTACTACTTTTTGGCCACTCACAAAATTTTGATTTTCTGTGTTTAAAACCAAGTTATTGGAAGACCTGGTCTCAACATTATTCTCCACATTGTTTGCTTTGACATTGCCATTGACGTCTCCTGTTTTTACTGCTATGAAATCGGTTGTCATGTTTGCAGTAAGTTTATTAATAAAATAGATTTCCGGGAAGGCCTCTCCTTGAGCTGATGTGGGATCGGCAAATCGGTAAGCCTTATCCACAAATCTCCAGGATTTATTGTTAGCAAATGTATTGGTTGTTCCCAAAATCAGTTTTCTCAATTCTATCAAGTCAGCAGCTGTAATTTTGCCATCTTTGGTCACGTCGGCTGCAATAAGCTTGTATGGCGAATTGAGTTTGTCGATGCCAAGTATATGACGTTGTATCATGACTAAGTCAAGGGTTGATATACCATTGATGTGATCATCATTCTTTTCAGGGGTCACTTCATATTTGCCACCTGAAAGCATATTCATAAATTCAAATTTACCATTATCACCTGTCACTGAATTAAATTCAGAACCGACCAGACTCACTCTGACATCTTTTACGGTTTGATTTGACTCGGTTGATAAAGTACCGGTTACTGCCACTCTACCACCAATAGGTGGACAGATTTTAGGTATAGCATTATCCTGAATCTCTATATAAGTATTGACAGAAGACTGGACAATATCACCTGCTGGTGTGACAGCAACCACCCAAATCGTGACTGAATCTTTTCCAATATCTGCGCAATTAAACACTTTGTTTGGAGTCAATTTAGGTAATCCATTTACAAGTTCTGTAACCTGAGTAAAAGAATAATAAATAGTGTATCCACAAGGGTGACTCGATTTTCTGTCCGGGTCAAAATCTTTTGCCCATACATCAGCCATACCTACACCTTCTGAAATTTTCATTAAGCTCATGGCAAGTCCCTGTAAAACTACAGCACTTGGTGCCTTTTTATTTACAATTTTAAAGAGTTGTTCTTTTGAAGACAGATTACCACACTTATCTTCAAAAGTATAAACAATCTTATGTGTTCCTACCGGAAATGACGCATTGACTGTGATGCTGTTTCCATTACCACTAACAACAATACCAAAACTACCATCATTAAGTGTATCAATCTTGTAACTGTATCTCAAAATGGCAGTGCATAAATCTGTTGCCCTTGCTGAAAGTGAAATGTTTCCTTTTGCGCAGGTCGCATCATAAGTGTCTGCTGTTACCACAGGTGCTAAATTGTCAATTACCGGAGCCACATTATCTATCACTTTGATTTCCTGAACCCAAGTCCATGTATTGACACCTTCGGTTTTAGATGATGGATAAAGAGTATTACTCAAATCTCTATTAGGCGCAAATTTACACCAGTCTATCACAGTCCAGGTCCTGAGTATTTTAAAGCACGCAGGGCTGGATGCATTGTTGAAGAAAAATTCCTGATCAACATATTGAGCTGCTACCAGAGAACATGCTCCTTGTGTAATGGTTGGTCTGCCGGTTACATCCGGATTGACATCTGAAGGCGAGCCGCATCCTATTACCATATATGGACTTGCAGGCCATTGGTTGTTGGCTGGTCCCGTATATATTTTGTTCGGATTCGGAAGGAAGGTGATAGTCTGTGTACAAGAGTCTTTTTTTCCTCCTCTGTCCACAACTACAAATTTTCTTTTGATATTTCCAATACGACAACCTGTCAAATTATTGGTCACTGTCTCAACCGGAGTAGGATATGGCGCGCAATTGTCATACACTGTCGGGCTACCAAAATCTTTTGCCAGATTATTGATATCATATGCAAAATCGCAAGTCACTGTCCTGTCTGCAGGGCAAGTGATGGATGGACCTATTTTATCTTGAACTTCGACGGTAACCATACAGTCATTGAAATTACCTGACGCATCAATAGCTCTTAGTATGACCACTTGTCTTGGATCTGAAGCTACATCAGTACAGCAGAATCGGGCATGGGTACTGAAAGTATTGCACAGATCATCCACTTCAATAATATATCTCAATGTATCTGTAGCTGTGGATGGTTGTACAGTATGCACTGCCACGGAAGAGCTATCTTTCTGATTGTTACCGATGTGGTAATTTACATTGGCAAGGTATGCTTCTGCCAGAGCTCTAACCGCTGTTTGTTCAGCTGTCATTTGTGCCGGAGTACCTGAGTAAACCACAAGAGCGCCGCCTAATGCAGCAGCAGTCTTTGCCGCTATTTTTCGAGTAGATTTATGCTGAGAAATGTAATACCATCTCTTAAGCGCACCTGTACCTGCTTCTCCCAATAATTTGAATCCCGGGAATTCTGATACTTCGCAACTTGAACATGAAGTATGAGTCATTCTTCTTACCACTAACTTGGCCAGCTGACATTCATCAAAACTACCATCATCTATAACAGAAGCAGGCACCCAAGCTTCTCCGTTTGAATTAAGACCTATTGTTGTCTGCTCGTCACAGATAGCCACCGGAGGTGTATTATCTTCTACAGTTATATTGATAGTGTCTCTGGATACATTCAGGCAGGCATCATAAACGGCATATACCCCTTTATGGTTACCAACTGGTAGCGTGACAGTTCTAGGTGCAGCATTTGCTACAAAAGCAGCTGGAGTATTATAATCTCCATTGGCATACACGGTTATTGTCGATGTCAATGCTGTAGAACAGCTGTCAAAAGCTATCGGTGCAGGGAGGGTTATAACTCCTTCACATTTATGATTGCTCGTCGATGCATTTATATCAGCAGCATGAGTTATGATCGGGCCTTTGTCATCCACAATTTCTAAAAGTTGTAGTTGAGGGGCAATAGTTCTGTTTAAGCAAGACCACTCCAGGATATTCCAACTACGCATCACTTTGGAAACGCAACCAATTTGTACCTTAGTATCTGAGTAGGATATCATTAGTCCGCAATATAGGTCCTGATTGTTAAACAAATCAACTGCACCCAACTTTGGTGTTCCAGTTCCCGGATTTGCGACCGTTCCAACCGGATTTGGATTACCATTGGCTAGTTTTGGCCACGGTCCATTACATTGGAGTGGTGGATTGTTACCCACAGCAATATCCCAGTGGGCTGGTATGGTTATAGCAGCCAGGCTGGGTATGATTGTCACATCAAACTGGATAGTGCATGGGTCAGATTTATTTCCCGAACCGTCAATTGCTATATAAGTTCTTGTAATTCTTTTAATTACATTTGAAGCAAACAGGCCGGAGCAATTATTGTTGACAACTATGTCTCCGCCTACCTGATTGTATTTTAACCCTATCGGGCAATTGTCATTTACAATAGGTACATAAGCAGCCATATCTACACAGGATATGGTCATGTTTGCCTGACACTGAATAGTAGGGCGTATTTTGTCTTCAATAGGATAAATCGTAGTCCAGCAGCTATTGGTTCCTGCCTGATTAGTGTATTTAGCATACAATGTTTTTCCTATGTGATCACAAGTTATAACCGGGCTTCCCGCGATAGGCGGTCCTGTGGGAGTAGCCATTACCACTACAGTTCCTGCTCCATTATCACCACAGGAATTAATAGCTGTTAATACATCTGCCGGCGTAATTGTTACTGTTCCGTTTCCTCCAAGGGTAACATTGATAGCAGTACCTTTACAAGCACAGGAAGGGGCCTGGGCTTCAATTTGGTGGATGCAGATCATACCCATAATTATCAAATTGAATAGTTTGAGTAACCGGGTGTTTCGCGTAAAATTTGTTTTCATCATGAGATCCATTTTGAGTTTAAAAAAAATTAATGAAATGTTTACTATCTATGCAAAACTTAATCCGCATATAGGTTATGAAATAGTTAAAAATAGACATACTATTGACTCGCTTCAGCTGATGATTTTGATCTTTTAAAGATTGTCATCGCCTTTTCCTTTCTTTTCAGGGCAAAATATTTACTGTAATGGGCATTACTTTATCTATGTTATCCTGTATTAAATACTGAACATCATTCAGATGAAAACAAGTTAACAACACAAATGTAAAATTATTTTAATATGTAATGTAATGATTTACATCTTTTTTTTTATAATTAATTTATTTAATATGTATTTTACTGTGTTTGTGTACTGGAATAGATATGAAGAAATAATATTGAAAAGTAGTTTCGTCACTTATTATCGTACTGAGGATGTGATAAAAATGCTTCTTTAATTTATTTGGACAATCCTATGGCGTGCATATGTTGTGAATATACCCATTTTGACAGCTGAAAATTGGTATTATAGTATCGGTTGGTCAAAACCTTATTGGAAGCTTCCTATCTTCGTCAATGTGTGCAATAAGTTGGAAGATAAAACCACCCTTATTAAAGGGATTTTACTGCTCAAGATATAGATTAACCATTATGAGTGAGTGTAAATAAAAAAGTGTATAATAATTATGCCACTTCTCCCTGGAAAAGCTTATTGTTAAAATTTCATTTTAAATTTAAGAGTGACTTCCCCGGTGTCCTTATCTACCTTGATAGTGTGACCATCGGTGCCCCCAAGCTTTTGGCCCGTACTCATTTCGAAGAGACCGGAGAGAAATTCCATGCCTTTGGTGAGTACTTCCTCCATCTTTTCAAATTCCGGTGATGCTGCTGGTGATGATGATTCTGAATCCTGATCAGTAGATTCTTCTGAAGCAATATCTATGTCTTCCGGTACCTGTTCATCTGAGATGCCATCCTGATCTTCATGTGTCATATTTTTAAACATACCATTCTCGTCCAGATCAAACATCTCCTCCAGCATCTTGATAAACTGCGCCCTACCTTCATTGGAAAAATCCACCATGTCCTCATTATTGTCATGATTGAGGACACTATCAAAAAGATTCTGTTTTAAAATAAGACCGGAAGCGATCTTGATCTCAATAGAATCTCTGCATATCAGGTTGAATACATGCAATTTTTTACTATCCTGACCAATACGGTCTATCCGCCCTATTCGTTGATTCTTTTTAGCAGGATTCCATGGCAATTCAAAATTGATGAGCGTATCGGCAAACTGTAGATTGAGCCCGGATCCTCCTGCCTCGGTTGATAAAAATACTTTGATATCATCGTTGGTCTGAAAAGCTCTGATTAGATCACCACGTTTTTTGGCAGCCACACTTCCCGTGAGTTTGACGTATCCAATTTTGAGTAATTGGAGCAATTGCTCAATCAGATAAAGACTATCAAGCCATTCAGAAAATATGATGACTTTCTTATGTCCATTGATGATATCTAGCCGATCGCGCAATATGACTTCGAGTTCTGTCATCTTGCTAGAGTGATTGGATTGTTTGTCAATGAGATAGGTGGAATTGCTCACCCTGCGCATATTGGTCAGTATCATCATGATCTCGTCCCAGTCAAAAGGAGTCTTAAATTTTTTACCCAACAAATAAGACAGTCTTTGACCCATACGGGCATGTATATCTGCCTGAGGCTTGGACAAGTGGATGAATACATCTTTCTGGATGACGGATGGCAATTGAGCCAGTACATCTTTCTTTTGCCTTCGGATGACCAGATCACTGATTTTGGCTCTCAGATTCAAGAGATTGTAGTATCCATTGATCTTGTTCTTGCTCTGTTTGTCAAAGATGCAATGTTGATATGAAAACTCCCAAAGTGGCGTGACCTTGTATTTGTCAAGAAAAAGAATGACCCCATACAGGTCAATCAGCTTGTTTTCAATAGGAGTTCCTGTCAGCACGAGTCCATGTTCTTTTTTTAGAGAGGTGATGGCTGACGATACCTTAGTCTCATAGTTTTTTATTTTCTGAGCTTCATCGAGGATTATAAAACTAAAACCACTATCATCGATATACAATTTATCCCTCATCACTGTCTCATAATTGGTAATGAAAAAGAAATGCTCTTCACTTTTATATTGTGTAGCTCTGTCTGCGGGAAAACCTTCCACGACTAATGCATCTTCGCCAGTAAATTTTAAAATCTCGGCCTTCCATTGATACTTAACAGATGATGGACAAATGATCATAGTCTTGGTAAACCCAAAATACTTGCGCTTCATCATGGCAATAGCAATGGCTTGCAGCGTCTTACCCAGTCCCATTTCGTCGGCTATGAGGGCGGCCTTTTTGAAGAGACAAAATCTCACACCTTCCTTTTGATATGGAAACAATTCGACTTTTATATCTGAAAAATCAAGTTCGGCGGTGTCATTATCCATTTTGGAGATGAGGAGCTGATCGAAGTATTCCGACAATCTATAATATATTTCAGATCTGACTATGATACCCTCAATTCCTTCCAGTGTTCGAAGATAAGCCACTCTCATCGCCAATTGCTCTATTGAGAGATGTGTCTCATCTTTTCCAAAAAACTCGGTCAGTACCGTACTTTGGTCGGCACTTAGCTGCCCGGTAAATTTCCATGTAAAATCATATTCATGCAATGGGTCCAAAGTCAATTCCAGGTAGGGTGATACTTTGGGCAACTTGTTGAATTTTTCGGGATGATTTTGCATATAATCACATAGGTGAATGATATGTTTGGTAGTAGCCAGTTTATTCGTCTTCCAATCAATGTTGTCTATATAGCCTTGGTTTTTTTCAAGATTCCAAAGTGTGATGCCAAACCTTTCGTTTCGCTCATTATACAAAGTATGCTCTCCGTAATAATACTTGCCTGCCACAATCCTGTAGGTAGATTTATCGCTTTTTTCTTTTCTCTCAGCGATCACGCGCGCCATCATACCTTCACGGGTGTAAATCTTTCCCTGCATCTCTGGCAATGACTCTATCTTATATTCATTGTAATACCACATCAGCAATGCTACGAATATTTCATCAACTTCATCGGGCATTGATAGCTCACCATCAGGGAAGTGCATGGTTACTTCCACATTTTCTGACCCAGGCATATCTATTAGAAATCCATCTTCATCGACGCCATGCCAAATGCAGGTGATATTGCCATGTTGGTAAATGTTTAGCGCTGATTGGTATAAGGTATGATTGGACTTATAAGCTCTGAGTGCTGTACCAATAGCTGTTCTGATATTTGAATCCATGTGAATATATCGAGTGTTTGGGTTCAAAGGTGAGAAAAATAGTAGATATGAAAAAAAATAGTATATGAAAATGTACAATATGGTTCAAATAATCTTCCAACCTTTTATATCTGCTCACCGCATTCGGGACAGAACTTAAAGTGAGGCTCAACGACTCTGCTACATGACGGACAATGTACCTTAATGGGTAAGACGGATTGCAATGACTTCGAAAAAAGAACCTTGTAGGATGGCGGTATCTCATCTATAAACATACTTTCATTTCCTTTTTCAGTAATGAGATACAATATATCCTCGGCCCTTGTAAGTGCTACATAAAAGAGTCTCCGCTCTTCTTCCAGTAAGATATCATATTTTACTGGTCTGATGGTTTGGTATATTCGATCATCGAGCCATACATCCGGAAATCCACCGCTCCCCTGTGTAAGTCCAACGATAAATACAGCTTTGCTTTCCAGGCCCTTAGCTGCATGAATGGTTTTGGCACTGACATGAATCTTTTCTTTTTTAAATCTCTCCCTATATGGCTCAAACATCTTGCTCCTACGATACAAAAACAAAATCTGATCGTTGGGTATGCCCTGTGCCAGCAATTCTTTTACTTCCTGAACTGCAAAATCCACACCATCTTCAAAATCGATGGCTGAATATACTTCGATCTTTTTTCTAGACTTTTTCTGTGCTTTGATGACTTTATCCACCATGAAGCGATTATTGCGTATCACTTCAGAGCTAGCATCTACTATATTTGGTGTACTTCTGTAGTTAGTATCCAAACTTATACAACGAGCATCCTTAAAAAAGCGTGTAAACTCCACAATGTATTGAACATCAGCACCTCTGAAGCCGTATATGCTTTGCCAGTCGTCACCTACACAAAAGAGCTGAGCATCTGGATTCATCAGTGTCTTGATAAAGCTCACCTGTATCTTGTTGACATCCTGAAATTCGTCCACCAGCACATATTTATACTGTTGGAAAAATTTATGTCTGATTTCTTCACTATTCTTGAGTAGATGTATAGCCTTAATATTCAGATCGTTAAAGTCCAAATAAGAACGATCTGTACAGTAAGTTTCGAATTTATCTACCAGTGGCAACACCAATTTGTAAAAATCCCTGATGCGCTGATGCGGGTCAAGAGATGCTTTTTGAGCTATATCTTTCATACTTAGGCCATCGACTTTGATCATATCTATCACCCGAATCAATTGGCGCAGAAAATTCCTGATTTCGTGATGCCGGTTTCTGAACTCTTCTTCATAATACAACACTGCATCGACGTCAAATCCATCAGGCAGCCTATTTCTAATGATCCGTTCAAGAGCAAGATTAAAGAGCGATGTATCTCTGGTCATCTCTTCATACGTCTTGACGAGCAACTTGCCAGCGATATTGAATTGTTTTTCTTTGAAGCCTGAGCCTTTACTCAGATTGCTGATGTGCTCGATGTACAGATTGGCATCAGGAATAAAAAAATCAGGATAGAACTCCTTTTCCTGAAAAGTGACCTTCGGCTCATAGACAAATTTTATGTTGTGTCTATACAGCCAGTCAGCGATATACTGCTCCGATTTGGATCTGACTTTGGTCCCATTGAGCGAAGTATATATCTTATTATCACTGCTCAATGCCAATGCTGAGCGTTGCGGTAAGTGTAGTTTGTCCACCAGATAATCGAGTACATATCGCTTCAACTCTATGAGATAATCCTTTTCACTACAGCAGTCGATCAGTACTTTGTGCAAAGCGGTGTATGTGGTCTCAGAAGCTGTAATAGATGACATCTCCTCATCCAAATGCCCTGTATCTGTGATGATTTTAAATTTGTTATCAAATTCGCTGACTCCATATGTCCTAAGGATGCTATAGCAAAGGCTGTGAAAAGTACGTATCGTCAGATTGCGTATCCAACCAGTTTTTACGATTTGCTTTCTGCGATGTGTATGTTTTGTGCTCTCAGACAGCTTTTTATTTTGGAGTATATCTTTGTAATGCCCATCAAAATCTATAGAAAGTATGAGCCTGTCTATCATTTCATTGGCCGCGTTTTTGGTAAAAGTGATGGCGAGAATTTCAGAAGGCTTTACATTTTTTTCATTGATGAGATATAGGATTTTCTGGAGTAGGGTTTGTGTTTTGCCGGATCCGGCCCCTGCTATGACTATCACCCGCTTATCTTCAGCAGTAACAGCAGCCTTTTGCTGTTTGTTGAGCGAAGAGAGCGATGCAGGTATGTTATTATTTGCCAATGGAAAACTGTGGTGGATACAGGGCGAAGATAGGGATATAGTACAATAGTCTTTGAAAAAATATTTGAGTTAATAAAAAATCACCCACCATCCGGCGGCAACTGATCCCTAAGCACCTTTGCTTTCACAAGCCCACTGGCTCGCATGATCGCATCTGCGCCGAAGCGCCTCCTGATCCTGTCCATCTGTTGCATGAGGTGGATATGCTCTATCGTATCGTCGAATAGATTGATCTGATAGTTGCCCTGTACCAGGCCGCTGTACTTGACACCGATGAGGCGGATGAGTTGGCGGCGTTCGTAGAGCTTGTCGAAGATATCGAGTACGTGCTGACCCAGGAGACGATCATTGGCTGTGTAGGAGATGTTTTTCTGTTTGGTATAAGTATTGAAGTCGGCATAACGGATCTTGACAGTGATGGTAGATGCGAGTTTGCCGGAAGCACGCAGTTCAAAGGATAGTTTGTCCGCCATATCGAGGAGTAGATGCTTCATCATGGTGATGTCGAGGGTATCTTCCATAAAAGTTCGTTCCTTGGACATGGACTTCTGCTCGTGATAGGGTACGATGGGTGTATGATCGATGGCATTGGCCTTTTCCCATAGACTACGTCCCGGCTTGCCAAATTCCCGCTCCAGGAGACGAATGGGTATTTGACTAAGTGTCTCTATGGTGCGTACGCCCATGAAGTTGAGCTTTTTGTGGGTCTGGTCGCCCACACCGGGTATCTTACCTACAGGCAGCGGTGCGAGAAAACCTTTCTCGGTACCATTGGGTATGTGTTTGGTGCCATTGGGTTTGGCCTCGCCGGTTCCGACTTTGGAGACGGTTTTATTGACAGACAAGCCGAAGGAGATGGGTAGCCCAGACTCTTTGATGACCTTCTGTCGCAGCTCTGCTGACCACTTGAAGCACCCGAAATGTTTGTCCATACCAGTCAGATCCAGATAAAACTCATCGATGGATGCCTTTTCGTACACGGGAGCCTCCTCAGCGATGATGTCGGTGACGATGCCCGAGTATTTGGAGTAGCTATCCATGTCTCCCTTGATGATGACGGCTTGCGGACAGAGCCGGAGAGCCATCTTCATAGGCATGGCGGAGTGGACGCCAAATCGACGAGCCTCGTAGCTACATGATGCGACTACGCCACGATTGGATGTGCCACCGATGAGCAGCGGTAATCCTAGCAGGCTGCTGTTTTTGAGACACTCGACTGATACGAAGAAGGAATCGAGATCAAGGTGGAGGATAGCGCGATTATACATTATGAAGTACGAAGTACGAATGACGAAATACGAATGCGGAAGTATGAATGTAGAAAGCGGAATGCGGATGTAGCAGATTTTGTATATAAAAATAAGGGGAAACACTACTCATTTCAAGTAAATTTATGAAGAATATTAATATATGTCGCATTTTACGTCGTAAATATGTCGCAATATACGTCGTAATTTAAAATTGTTATTATCTTTGTCAAAAGATTTTTAATTACCCGTAAATGAGTCAAGACTTAAAAGATCGAACCAAAAGGTTCGCTATTGAAATTATTCGATGGGTTGATTCATTCCTTGCTAAACAGTCCGCATGGATCGTCGGTAAGCAAGTAGTCAGAAGTGCTACATCCATAGGTGCAAATTATAGAGCTGCTTGCCGTGCAAAATCTAATGCAGATTTTATAAACAAGCTGAAAATCGTTGAAGAAGAAGCTGATGAAACTATGTATTGGCTGGAATTAATAAAAGAAGTCAACCTGACAGGTGATGAGCCTTACATTATACCTTTACTTAAAGAGAGTAATGAAATTATCGCAATTATTGTATCCTCAATAAAAACTGCCAGAAATGGTAGTAAATAAACATTCGTATGCAGTATTTAGGCTGTTAGCTAATAGCTCTTGGTCATTAGAATATCAGATATCACTTTGTGGTAGTTTCAGGAAAAATTAATCATTATATCATTAAATATTATTATTTCATATTTTGTACTTCCACAATTCAAAAATCGTATTTCATAAATCGTATTTCGTACTTCCAAAATCAACAACATGCTAGGTCAAAACATCAAATATCTCCGCAATAAAAACAAACTTTCTCAACAGGAGCTTTCCGAAAAGCTATCCGTACCCCGCTCGTCGCTCAGTGATTACGAGCGCGAACATACACAGGTGGGCATAGATACCCTCATCAAGCTTTCTGATATCTTTGATGTCAGGATAGACGATATGGTGCGCACCAATCTCAGTCATCGGGAGCTGGAAATCATCCGAAATAAGGATATGAAAGTACTCGCTATCTCGGTCAATGCTGACAATAACTCCAATATAGAACTTGTGGAGACAAAGGCAGAAGCAGGCTATCTCGAATCTTTTGCAGATCCGGAATACATCCGCGATCTTCCTAAAATTGCTTTCCCCAATATTCCCCAAGGGACATACAGGGGCTTCGAAATACACGGCGACTCTATGTTGCCGATGGAGTCAGGGAGCATTGTGATATGTGCATATCTCGAGAGACTGAAAGACATAAAAGCCGGAAAGACGTATGTCATCATCAGTAAAACGGATGGTGTTGTCTATAAAAGAGTGAAAAACGATGCCAATACAAATAAACTAATGCTCATTTCGGATAACGAAGCATATCTTCCTTATGAAATTAATTATACAGATATAGCTGAGGTCTGGCAATATTATGCGCATCTGAGTTTTTCAGATTCAAAATATACATTTAACAATATGCTCGAAGAGAAACTTCAGGACATTCAACGCAAACTTACTGAGGTACACAATGTAGTTGTAAAGTGACACCATGATTTTTTGATACTTTGATGCCTGAGCAAGAATTACCTCGTTCTGAATTTTTATTTTTCAATTTCCATTAGATTCCTTTTTACTTTATAAGGATTATTATATCTTTGCACCGCTTTTCAAAAAAGCATAGTTCTGATGAAATGCGGGTGTGGTGAAATTGGTAGACACGCCAGACTTAGGATCTGGTGCCGCGAGGCTTGGGGGTTCGAGTCCCTCCACCCGCACACTCTTTATACTTATAGAAAAAAATTGCGACACTTCATCTGATTTGCAATAACATGTTTCACATCATTTACTAAAATATTTATCATTTTTCTATGCAGATTGTTAGAAAAGAAACCACGCCGTTACACCTTACTTTGGACATCACTCTTGAGCCATCAGATTATAAACCAAAGCTCGATAGTGAAATTAAAAAATATAAGAATCAGGCTCAGCTCAAAGGATTCCGTAAAGGAAAAACGCCCGACAGCGTCATCAAAAAGATGTATGGCAAATCTATTCTTGCAGACGTCATCAACGAGACTTTGCAGGACAAATTATTTGGATATCTCGACGAAGAGCAAATAAATTATCTCGGACAACCACTGGCAAATGAAGATGAAAATCTTGTATTGAATCTGGATATTAATAATCCCAAAGACTATAAGTTCAGTTTTGATCTGGGTATAGCACCGGACCTCGACATAAAAGGAGCTTCAGAAACGGATGCTTATACATTTTATGACGTTTCTGTCCAGGAAAGCCTGGTAGATGAGGAACTGAGTGCTGCCAGAAGGCGGAACGGTAAGAGAATAGAAGCTACTGACGTCATTCAGCTTATGGATATGATCAAGCTTGATGCCGAAGAGCTCGATGATAATGTAATAAAAGAAGATGGCTGGAAGACGGATATCACCATGCTCGTAAATGTGATAGATGATGAAGCCGTAAAAAATGAACTACTGACTAAAAAAATAGGAGATACCATTTCCTTTGATGTTTATAAATTAGAAAATAAAGATCAGGAGTATATACGCAAGTATCTTCTGAAGGTGCCCGCAGAGAGTGAACAGGAAATTGGCAATATGTTTACCGCAACTATTACTGAAGTGTCCAGAATAGAGCCGGCTGAGCTGAACGAAGAGTTCTACATCACTTTTGGTGATGAAACTGTCACTGATGAAGCGTCACTAAGAGACTTTCTCAGAAATGATATCAAAAAGTACTATGATAACCAAGCTGAGCAATTTATGTACCGTGAGGTGATGGACTATCTGATGGAAAATAATACTTTTGACTTACCGGAAGATTTTTTGAAAAGATACCTCAAAGTATCAAATGAAAAAGTGTCTGAAGAAGTGCTTGAAAAAGAGTTTGATGCCTTTGCAAAGAACATGAAGTGGTCGCTTCAGAAGTCCAGCCTTGCTAAGAGATTTGATATCAAAGTAGATGATAATGATATTAAAAAACACTTTACCAATTCAGTATTTTCCTACATGAGATCCTATGGCAATATGGATTATGGATTCATTACTCAGACCGTAGATCGCCTGATGAAAGACAAAGAACAAGTTAATAAAGCATATGAAGAAATTCTGGCTGATAAAATTTTTGTCAAAGTAGGCGGGTTAGTGAAAAGAAATAAAGTGAGCATCACCCAGGAAGATTTTGCACAAAAAGTCAAGGAACTTAATGAACGAGTTAACAATTTCTAATCTCAGTTGTTAATAAGGGGTGGAAATTGCTGACAGCACTTTTCAGAATTATATCACTAACCAAAAATAATATAATGAATTCACAGAATGAATTTAGAAAGTTTGCTGTGGGCCATATGGGCATGAGCAGCATGCATCTTGATAAATATATGGGTACATCAGTTCCTGATATCAACGGTTTTACCCCGCAGGTTATTGAAGAAAGGCAGATGAATATTGTTGGCATGGATGTATTTTCCAGATTAATGATGGATCGCATTATATTTATGGGGTTGCCGGTCAATGATTATGTGGCTAATGTGATCCAGGCTCAGCTTTTGTTTCTTGAGTCCACAGATTCTAAAAGAGATATCCAGATGTTTATAAATAGTCCAGGCGGATCTGTGATATCCGGTATGGGCATTTATGACACCATGCAGTATGTCTCTCCAGATGTGGCTACTATTTGCACAGGGCTTGCTGCCTCCATGGGAGCTGTTCTCCTTTGTGCCGGAAAAAATGGCAAAAGAACCTGCCTGCCTCATTCCAGAGTGATGATTCACCAGCCATCAGGTGGTATGCAAGGACAATTTACAGACATGGAGATCTCATATAAGCTTATCAAAACGCTTAGAAATGAATTATATGACATCATGGCAGTTCATACCGGAAAGACTTTTGAAGATATAGAGCGGGATTCCGATCGCGACAATTGGATGACAGCAACCGAAGCAAAAGAGTATGGCCTGGTAGATGAGGTGCTGGAAAGAAAATCTGCAACTCAAAAATAGGATTCAGTCATAATAATACCATAGAATGTCAAAATATAAAGAAAATATCAAATGCTCTTTTTGCGGAAAAGATAAAAGAGATTCACTAATGCTCATTGCCGGGATAGACGGACATATTTGTGAATCTTGTGTTGAACAGGCTTACGATATTATTAATGAAGAATTAAAAACGACCAAGAAAGGAACTTCTAAAAAGGAGAGTTTAGGCTCACTACCTACTAACATTACGCCAGCTGAGATTAAGGCATTTTTGGATCAGTATGTGATCGGACAAACAGATGCAAAAAAATACCTTTCTGTCGCGGTATATAATCATTATAAAAGGCTCAATAATAATATAGACAGTGATGTAGAAATCGAGAAATCAAATATCATTTTGGTCGGCGAGACAGGTACTGGTAAGACTCTGCTTGCCAAGACTATTGCAAAATTTCTGGAAGTGCCCTTTGCTATCGTTGATGCGACGGTCTTTACTGAAGCCGGGTATGTAGGAGAGGATGTGGAGAGCATGCTCAGCAGACTGCTGCAGGCATGTGACTTCAATGTGGAAGCCGCTCAGAAAGGCATAGTTTATATCGATGAAATTGATAAAATAGCCCGAAAGAATGATAACCCATCTATAACAAGAGATGTATCCGGAGAAGGCGTCCAGCAGGCATTGTTAAAATTGCTTGAAGGCACAGATGTAAATGTTCCACCCCACGGAGGTCGGAAACACCCGGAGCAGAAAATGATAAAAGTTGACACTTCAAATATCCTTTTTATTTGTGGTGGAGCCTTTGCTGGAATTGAGAAAGTAATTTCCAAACGACTGAATGCTCAGGTCATTGGTTTTAATTCTGATGAGAAGGAACATATTGACAGAGAAAATATGCTTCAGTACATCACACACCAGGACCTGAGGCACTATGGTATGATTCCGGAACTGATAGGAAGACTTCCTGTCCTGACATATCTCGAACCACTCGATAAAGATACATTGCTTGCCATATTGACTGAACCTAAAAATGCTTTGATGAAACAATATTCAAGGCTTTTTGAGCTGGAAGGCATTAAACTTATATTTGATAAGGAAGCCATCAATTTAGTGGCCGACAAAGCATTGGAGTACAAACTTGGTGCAAGGGGGCTCAGATCACTTTGTGAAGCTATTCTGACTGATGCCATGTTTGAATTGCCTTCACAGAAAGACATCAAAGAGTTTGTTGTAGATAAAATCTATGTCGAAGATAAATTAAATAAAAGTGCTATTCGAAAACTGATTGCCGCTTAATCTAAGATGTGTTAAAAAATTTTATTGCCTTATTATCAATATCTTATGAACCTGCCTTCAAAATAATCATCTCATTTAGTTCACTAAACTCGTTAATTATTTTATTGTCAGAACCATAACCTATTGATTAGTAACTAAGAAACTGTTATTTAGTTAAAAATTTCCCACATAACTTTAATCATAAGGATGAGTAATAAAAATCATCTTATCATTATTATTGAGTAAGGCTCTAAGTACATACCTTTACATCTGCTAAAAGTCGTTGGTGTATGTCAAAAAGTAAATCAGTATTAAAGTCCAAAATAACGCCTGAAGGCATTCAGATTAAATCAATTTATGACAAAAGTGATTTATCATCTTTAATGCATATTGGTTTTCAGGCGGGATCACCCCCGTTTTTAAGAGGGCCTTACAGTACAATGTATCTTACATCGCCCTGGACTATCCGTCAATATGCCGGGTTTTCGACGGCAGAAGAAAGTAACGCTTTTTACAAAAAAAATCTGGCTGCTGGACAAAAGGGCCTCTCTGTAGCCTTTGATCTCGCCACACATCGAGGTTATGATTCTGATCATCCAAGGGTTTCAGGCGATGTCGGGATGGCAGGCGTGGCTATAGACAGTGTAGAAGACATGAAAATTCTTTTTGCTGATATACCACTGGATGATATGTCTGTTTCCATGACAATGAATGGGGCCGTCATACCGATTCTGGCATTTTTTATAGTTGCCGCCGAAGAGCAAGGGGTATCTATGGAAAATCTGAGTGGAACTATTCAGAATGATATTCTTAAGGAGTTTATGGTTCGTAATACCTACATCTATCCTCCGGCACCTTCGATTCGTATTATATCAGATATTTTTGCATTCACTGCAGCACATATGCCTAAGTTTAACAGTATTTCCATCAGTGGTTACCATATGCATGAAGCTGGAGCCCCGGCAGATATTGAGCTCGCATATACATTGAGTGATGGTGTAGAGTATATCAGAGCCGGTCAAAAAGCAGGGTTGGATATTGACAGTTTTGTTTCCAGGTTTTCATTTTTCTGGGGCATTGGTATGAATTTCTTTATGGAAATCGCCAAAATGCGTGCAGGGCGGCTTTTATGGGCAGAACTAGTGTCTGGATTTGGGGCTAAAAACCCCAAAACTATGGCTTTGAGAACTCATTGCCAGACTTCGGGTTATAGTCTTACGGCCCAGGATCCTTTTAATAATATCAGTAGAACATGCATCGAAGCAATGGCTGCCGTATTCGGTGGTACACAATCATTGCATACCAACTCGCTGGATGAAGCCATAGCGCTGCCGACAGATTATTCAGCAAAAATAGCCAGAGACACACAAAAATATCTTCAATCTGATATCAACATACTTTCATCCATCGATCCTATGGGTGGATCTTTTTATATTGAATCTCTTACCGACCAATTGGTATCCAAAGCGCGTGAACATATAAATGAGATAGAGTCTTTGGGCGGGATGACTTTTGCTATCGAAAAAGGTATTCCTAAAATGCGCATTGAGGAGGCAGCTGCATCAAAACAAGCGCGGATAGATAGCGGCGGGGAGCATGTCATTGGTGTCAATCAGTACATTACAGATCAGGAATCAGTCCTGGATATTTTGAAAGTAGATAATACCAAAGTCCGAAATGAGCAGATTGCCAGAATTAATGCGACTAAAATAAAAAGAGATGATCATAAAGTAATGGAAACACTTGATGCAATCACTCAATGTGCAAAAACTCAAAAAGGAAACCTTCTCGCTTTGGCCATTGATGCAGCAAGGCAAAGAGCTACATTAGGTGAGATATCTATGGCTATGGAAATAATTTTTGGTAGATTTACTGCAACCAACAGAACTATAACAGGTGTATATGCACAAGAAATAAAAATGGATCAGAAATTTAAAGAGGCATTGGACCTTTCAGACAAGTTTGCAGATTTGGAAGGCCGTCGGCCCCGAATTATGATTGCGAAACTGGGTCAGGATGGACATGACAGAGGGGCAAAAGTGATAGCTACCAGTTTTGCTGACCTTGGTTTTGATGTCGATATGGGACCGCTTTTTCAGACACCTGATGAAGCTGCAAGGCAAGCCGCTGAAAACGATGTTCATATACTTGGTATTTCTTCATTGGCCGCCGGCCACATGACTCTGGTGCCCCAGACGATAGCTGAACTTAATAAAATTGGAAGAGGAGACATCATGGTGATAGTAGGTGGGGTCATTCCGCCACAGGATTATCAGTTTTTGTTTGATGCAGGTGTAGCGGCTGTTTTCGGCCCAGGCACTATTATTTCTGAAGCGGCATCTGAAATTCTGAAATTGATGATAGCTGGTCAGGAGAAAATTGAGTAATTTTTTTACTCAATTAAATCTGGGTTTACAAGTATTAATTTACTGAAGGCCATTTAATATCCTTATTTACATTATCACCGATGGCTTTTCCGACCTGAAGTCCTTTACTATTGTCCATAGGAAAATGTATGCCACCATATAGCCGACTGTTAGCACATTCATCGGCCATTTTATCAAAATTTGAGTAACTTCTGGCGAAGAAACCATACTGCAACTGGCTATAGTCTGTAAAAAGATAATTGCCGCTTCCATTTGTAAAAAGAGATGTCAATATACGGGATCCTGCTCCCATTTCGCATGAGTGTCCGGACGTGTATGTTGGAAATGGCGGAGTACCCAGCAGGGTAGTAAACGACGGATCAATATGTTTTTGAATATATGTGATCGGTCTTAGTAAAACATAATCATATTTTCCCTTCCAACATGCAATAAATGCATCATTTTCAGCAATGCTCATTTTGGCCAATCCAACGGTTGTTTTAGCCAGAGTGGCATTTTCTTCTTTTAGTATTTGAGCCAGAATATTGAAAGTGTGGCCTGTAGGGGTACAGGTGTTGAAAGGATCGTCTGACCAGTACATTGCTATTTCTACTTCTTCTGATGTATTATTTTTTACCTGATTATATGTAGCAAGTGCCTGATTGTAAAATTCTGAAGTTTTACTTTCTGAATACGGAACATGAGGCCCAGCTTGGGTCAGTAATACGTTGTTTTTTAAAAAAGACCGGTTCTTTCCCCATTTGGGGCAGAGTGGTGTTTGCAGCGAACTTGTAGGTAC
Source organism: Saprospiraceae bacterium (assembly GCA_016722285.1). Taxonomy (GTDB): domain Bacteria; phylum Bacteroidota; class Bacteroidia; order Chitinophagales; family Saprospiraceae; genus OLB9. The sequence goes on along the minus strand of JADKGI010000002.1, from coordinate 16,616 downwards.
CCAGCAATATGCATCAGTTGGTATGCTGTATGGCAACTGAAAGGGCTCAAGATAGGATTCATGCCCACCATCTGTCTTAGAATATTCTTAAATGACATCAGATATTTTTTGACCAAATAGCCTTGATCTTTCAGAAGTACTCAAATCTACCTTGTCAGATAATTGCTTGTGAAATACAGTTTCTAAACTATCAATTGTAAATCTGGTGGCTGAAGTCAGGTTCTTATCAAACATGTACTTCATCATTTTTGAAACGGCAGCATTTGATGCAATGGCCCAGTTGTATTTCTCACCATCAATTGGCTGCGGTAGTTTGTATGAAGAAAATTCATTCAATTGATTCTGAAGACTTTGTCCTCCATCAATTCCATTTATGATGGATTCATATGCGGCTATCCCTATATAACCATAAGCTCTGGAAGCCTGAGGCGGAAAAAATCCAGGAGTGGTTTTAACAATCGTGCATAGGTGATTGTAATATGACAGTAAAAAATCAGGATTATAATCTTCTGCCATTTTATTTTCCAGATTTACAGGGTCTTTTGAGCAGGACTCTATAAGTACCAGACAAAAGATAATGCAAATAATCAATACTTTTGGGTAAGTATTTCCATTAGAAGCCGTCAACGATTTCATTATATTATTTTATCAGAAGAAATTAAAAGATAACATTGGAACAGCGTAAAAAAAGCATTTGGATATGGCTATACAAATGTAATTATATTATCAATATCATGATATTTATTACTTCATTTTTCAATTAATAAGATCATTTTTAATTAAAATGATTTATCTTACCCCAAGCTTAGCAAAATGAATCGATTGAAATAATTTCCCCTTTATGAAAAAATAAATGGTCGATAAGTAATTATGGAACCATTACTCAATTACAGCCTGAATACATTTTTTGGCAAGAATTTTTGCTTTCAGGTCTTGATTAAATTGGCTTCTGGCTTCCAGAGTAGTTAAATTATTTTTAAAATATCTCTGAAGGTCTTCTTTAATTGTATCTGCGAGTTGTAAGCTTTGTATTGCAGTATTGTCAGCAATCAATTTCAATGAATCCAATTGTTTTTTTTTGTAAGCAGATGTCTCCCCATCCAGTTTTCTTATGGTTGAAGCCAATTCAAATCTTTTGTTTCTCAGGTTGATAGCTCTGCACTCGAGGTTGGCAAATTTATCGACAATGCTTTCCATGTTATCATTTTGGCTACAGCCATTCATAATAAACAGACTTAAAATCCATATTGGCCAAAAGCAGAAAAAACCCGCATGTCATTCACTTTATTTATTAATTTTTTGTATGCCTGAAATGTCATTAGAAACCAAAGAAAGTATTTTATTGTTGTACATTCATATTTCAATTTTTGTTTATTTAATTTTTATTTGGTTTATGCAATTCCCTAGTTTCAGGATTGTGCATTACCTTTGTCACCCTATCTCAAGGAAGTAACCAATTCTGATATGTCTGATTTTTGTCATCTTCACTCTCATACCCAGTATTCTCTTCTTGATGGTGCATCAGATATTAAGACGCTGATGAAAAAAGCCAAGTCCGATGGACAATCAGCTGTAGCCATTACTGATCATGGAAATATGTTTGGGGTATTTAAATTTGTAAAAGAAGCTAAAGCCCAGGGTATAAAACCCATCATAGGATGTGAATTTTACGTATCGGATGACCGCCATATTAAGCATTTTGAGAAAGCCCGGGGCCAGAAGGACGTGCGCTATCACCAGCTTATGCTGGCAAAAAACACATTAGGATACCAGAATCTGACTAAACTGTGTTCTCTAGGATATACAGAAGGCTTATATGGAAAATATCCTCGTATAGACAAAGAGCTGATTGAAAAATATCATGAAGGTATCATAGCCACTTCCTGTTGCATAGGAGCCGAAATCCCGCAAACTATCTTGGCAGGCGATATACCTCTGGCAGAAGAAAGGCTCAAATGGTGGCTGGATTTGTTTGGTGAAGATTATTACATTGAGCTTCAGCGGCACAGCGGTATGCACAATGTTGATAATACCGGCATGAGTCAGGAAGATGTCAATCAGGTCCTCCTTACTTTAGCCCAAAAATACAACATCAGGACCATCGTCACCAATGACGCCCATTATGTCGAAAAGGAGGACTATGCCCCTCATGATGTATTGCTTTGTGTCAATACAGGCTCATTGCTTGCTGAGGAGTCAAGATTTAAATTTCCGAGTTCTGACTTTTACTTTAAGACCAAGGCTGAAATGAATTTGATCTTTGGTGATGTACAGGAAGCAGTTGAAAACACTATGGAAGTGGCTTCAAAAATTGATGATATAAAACTGGCAAGGGATATACTCTTACCGGCTTTTCCGCTTCCAGCCGGATTTGATACGCAGGAACTTTTCCTGAGGCACCTTGCATTCGAAGGTGCGAAGCGAAAATATGGCTCAGTAAATGCGATTGTTGAAGAAAGGCTTAATTTTGAACTGGAAGTTATTATCAATTCAGGGTATTCCGGCTACTTCCTTATTGTCCAGGATTTCACCAGTATGGCCCGCCAAATGAAAGTATCTGTGGGTCCGGGTCGTGGATCGGCTGCAGGATCATGTGTGGCTTACTGTCTGGGAATAACTAATATAGATCCTATCAAGTACGACCTCCTCTTTGAGCGTTTTCTCAACCCTGAGCGTGTATCAATGCCGGATATAGATATTGACTTTGATGATGAAGGGCGGAGTAAAGTATTGGATTATGTGATCGAAAAATACGGAAAAAATCAGGTAGCACAGATTGTGACATATGGCACGATGGCGGCCAAATCTTCACTTCGTGATGTCGGACGTGTGATGAATATACCACTCAGTGAGGTGGATAAGGTGGCCAAGATATTCCCATCTCATCTCACAGCAACACTGGCAGGTGTGCTTGCAGATAATGATATTGTACATAAGCAAAAAGATGTTTTCACCAAAGAAGATAAGGATCGTGCTTACGAATTCAGAAAACTGGCGGAAGAAAAATCTGCTATAGGTGAGATGATCAGGACCGCCAAAAAACTGGAAGGGTCTATCAGAAACACGGGAATCCATGCCTGCGGAGTCATCATTACACCTGATGATATCACTAATTTTGTTCCCGTTTCAGTGGCAAAAGATTCAGAACTGCTCGTTTCACAATACGATAACTCGGTGGCGGAGGAAGCCGGTTTGCTTAAAATGGATTTCCTGGGACTCAAGACATTGACCATCATCAAAGATGCCCTTGAAAACATTAAAGAAAGATATGGCACAGAAATAGATATTGATGCTATTTCACTGGAAGATGAGGCATCCTTTGAACTGTTTCAGCGAGGGGATATGGTCGGCATATTTCAGTATGAATCTCCAGGCATGCAAAAGCACCTCAGAGATCTTATACCTACCCGGTTTGAAGATCTTATTGCAATGAATGCGCTCTATCGCCCCGGACCAATACAGTATATCCCTGATTTTATTGCTAGAAAAAATGGCAAGCAGGAAATCAAATTTGATCTTCCGGATATGGAGGAGATATTGGCGGAGACCTATGGCATAACGGTATATCAGGAGCAGGTCATGTTACTATCACAAAAATTGGGTGGATTCTCCAAAGGTGATGCCGATATGCTCCGGAAAGCAATGGGTAAAAAGCAAAAAGCGGTATTGGACAAGATGTTTCCCAAGTTTGTCGAAGGTTGTAAAGCCAATGGTCATCCTGAAGAAGCCGTAAAAAAAATATGGACAGACTGGGAAGCATTTGCATCCTATGCTTTTAACAAATCCCACTCCACATGTTATGCCTATATCGCATTTCAGACAGCATATCTAAAATCACACTATCCGGCTGCTTTTATGGCTTCTGTGCTCAATCACAATAAAAGCGATATTTCAAAAATCAACTTCTTCCTCCGTGAGACCAAACGAATGAAAATTGATGTCTTAGGTCCCGATGTGAATGAAAGTAATATCAAATTTGCTGTCAATGCAAAGGGCCAGATCCGTTTTGGACTTTCCGCACTCAAAGGCGTGGGTGAAGGCCCGGTCGAAGAAATCGTAAGAGAACGGAAGGAAAATGGGCATTTTACAGATGTGTATGACATGATGCGCCGGCTTAACCTAAGGTCAGTAAATAAGAAATGTATTGACAGTCTGGTACTTGGCGGAGCTATGGACTCTTTTGGTGTCATAAACCGGGCCCAATATTTTGATCTCTCAGGCGAAAGAAATGAAACTTTTATCGAGTCATTACTAAAATACGGGGCCAATTACCAGGCACAAAAAGAAAGCAACCAGATGTCTCTTTTTGGTGATGCCATGACCAACTATATAGATAATCCCAAACCGCCACAGGTAGGAGAATGGAATCAAATCGAAAAACTTGAGCGCGAAAAGGAGGTTACTGGCATATATATTAGTGGACACCCCCTGGATGATTATCATCTGGAGTTCAAACATTTTATCAACTGTCAGCTGGAGAAAGCTGACCAGATACAAGGTAAACTACTGAAGTTGGGTGGTATAGTCACCGATGCTACCTTTGGGACAACCCAGAAAGGCACTGGTTATGCCAGATTTACCCTTCAGGATTTTACAGGAAGCTTACAGATCAATCTGTACAATGAAAAATTTGAATCATACAAACATCTTATCACCAAAGGACAAGTACTATACGTGGAAGGTGTGAATGAAAAGGGATACAATCAGGACCGGACCTACTTCAATGTACGGGATATCAGGATGCTTGACACAGTCGGAAAAAATCTAACCAGATCTGTCACGGTCAGAATTCCACTTGATATCATAAACGAAAAACTGGTCCATGAAGTGGAACATCTTTGTCTGGACAAGGTAGGACCCCATACACTCAAATTAAAAATAGTAGATGAAAAAGATGATTTTGGAATAGATCTGGTCTCCACTGCCCTCAAAGTCACGGCGGACTATCAGTTTATCAATGAGCTGGAAATGATGGGCCTGGCGTATAAGATTAATTAGGAATATCATTTGGCTTAAAAGTTGTGCAGATTTTTTTTATTTTAATTAGATACTCTCTCCTTTGGCAATTGAAATCCGACTGGAAATACGAATGATAAACGGTGAAATGATTAATTCTACTTTGTTAAATTACAATTTTACAAGAAAAAACATGGTTTTTTATGAATTCTCTTAAATAAACATACTTCCTGACGGATTACTGTAAATTCAAATCAATTGCCACAGACTTTAGTCTGTGGACCTAATAATGAAAATATGTGTTGACTTTAGTCAAAATACGGAAGCTTTAGGCTAAAGCCATTATAATGTTTACTTTGTTTCCTGTTTTCCGCACATGAAAAAAGTAGGATTTTATACTGCTGATAATCAATGATATATAAACAAAATAATCAAAAATCGGGTGACCCAACTACGATTTTGGTACTTTTGGGGTATGTTTATAAGGCTAAAAAAAAACAAATCAGGTAGTTTTAGTGTCCAGATTTTATTGAAAGAAAATGGTCGCAATAGACTCATAAAATCAATTGGAAGTAGTTCTGATGAAAAGGAGTTAGCTATCTTGAGAGAGAAGGCTCAACAAGAGCTTGATAGATTAAAAGGCCAAAGAAGTATGTTTGTTTTTGATAAAGATGTTCCAGATAGAATGCTTTCTATCTGAGCTGAGCAATGCACAAATTCGTACTATTGGCCCAGAGCTTGTATTTGGGAAGGTTTATAATCACATTGGTTATAATAAAATTAGTAGTGACTTATTTAGGCATCTAGTTATTGCCAGACTAGCCTTTCCTCTCAGTAAACTAAAAACGATAGAATATTTATATAGATATCAGGGGATCGTCCTTGATTTAGATAGTGTTTATCGGTTTTTAGATAAATTGAATACGGATTTAAAGGATGAAGTAGAGCGAATAAGTTTTAAGCACACACTCAAAGTTCTTAATGGTAATTTGAGTATTATGTTTTATGACATGACCACACTATATTTTGAAGCGAGTGATGAGGATGATTTACGTAAAACAGGATTTAGTAAGGACGGGAAACATAGTAACCCACAAATCTATCTTGGATTGTTAGTTGGCATGGGAGGGTATGCAATAGGATATGATATTTTTGAAGGTAACATATATGAGGGACATACACTATTACCCACTATTGAAAAGATCAGCAAAAAATTCAATTTATCAAAACCTATTATTGTGGCTGATGCTGGACTATTAAATAATGATAACATTAAAGCTTTAGAAGCTCAGAAATACGAGTATATCCTAGGAGCAAAAATAAAGAATGAGAGCAAAGAAAATAAAGAAAAGATGCTCTCTTCAAGCTTTGAAGACGGGTCATATCTCCTTTTGGAAAGCGGTAATGCAAAATTAATTGTGCAGTACTCGACAAAGAGAGCAAAGAAGGATGAACATAACCGCAAACGAGGGCTGAAAAAACCTGGAGAAGAAAATTAAATCAGGAAAGTTAACGAAGCAGAACATCAACAATAGAGGGTACAATAAGTATTTAAAAATGGAAGGAGAGATCACAATCTCCATAGATGCAGAAAAATTCATAGCAGATCAAAAATGGGATGGCCTGAAGGGATACATCACCAACTGCAACCAAGCACCGTCCTTAATAATTGAAAATTATAAGAATCTGTGGCACATTGAGAAGGCATTTAGAATGTCAAAAACAGATCTCAGAATACGACCTATCTATCATCGAGTAAGGAAGCGAATAGAAGCACATATATGTCTATCGTTCGTGGCGTATTCAATATATAAAGAACTCGAAAGAGTATTACAGAAAGAAAAGTATAGACTATCTGTAGAGAAAGCATCCGAAATAACGCATAATATGTATCAAATGGAAATAACATTACCTGAGTCAAGACATTCTAAAAACATTCTCCTTAAAATGGATAAAGACCAAGCGGAACTTGTCAGAATTATCAATAAATATTTCTAGGGTGACCCATAGCGGAAAACAGGAGACTTTAGTCTGTGGACCTAATAATGAAAATATGTGTTGACTTTAGTCAAAATACGGAAGCTTTAGGCTAAAGCCATTATAATGTTTACTTTGTTTCACTGGCTGAAGCCAGTGGTAATTGAAAAACCGATTGCCTTTTACTAAATTTGACAAAGTAGAATTAATGAAATAATTAATATTAAAAAAGCCCCTGTTTTCCGCACATGAAAAAAGTAGGATTTTATACTGCTGATAATCAATGATATATAAACAAAATAATCAAAAATCGGGTGACCCAACTACGATTTTGGTACTTTTGGGGTATGTTTATAAGGCTAAAAAAAAAAATCAGGTAGTTTTAGTGTCCAGATTTTATTGAAAGAAAATGGTCGCAATAGACTCCATAAAATCAATTGGAAGTAGTTCTGATGAAAAGGAGTTAGCTATCTTGAGAGAGAAGGCTCAACAAGAGCTTGATAGATTAAAAGGCCAAAGAAGTATGTTTGTTTTGATAAAGATGTTCAGATAGAATGCTTTCTATCTGAGCTGAGCAATGCACAAATTCGTACTATTGGCCCAGAGCTTGTATTTGGGAAGGTTTATAATCACATTGGTTATAATAAAATTAGTAGTGACTTATTTAGGCATCTAGTTATTGCCAGACTAGCCTTTCCTCTCAGTAAACTAAAAACGATAGAATATTTATATAGATATCAGGGATCGTCCTTGATTTAGATAGTGTTTATCGGTTTTTAGATAAATTGAATACGGATTTAAAGGATGAAGTAGAGCGAATAAGTTTTAAGCACACACTCAAAGTTCTTAATGGTAATTTGAGTATTATGTTTTATGACATGACCACACTATATTTTGAAGCGAGTGATGAGGATGATTTACGTAAAACAGGATTTAGTAAGGACGGGAAACATAGTAACCCACAAATCTATCTTGGATTGTTAGTTGGCATGGGAGGGTATGCAATAGGATATGATATTTTGAAGGTAACATATATGAGGGACATACACTATTACCCACTATTGAAAAGATCAGCAAAAAATTCAATTTATCAAAACCTATTATTGTGGCTGATGCTGGACTATTAAATAATGATAACATTAAAGCTTTAGAAGCTCAGAAATACGAGTATATCCTAGGAGCAAAAATAAAGAATGAGAGCAAAGAAAATAAAGAAAAGATGCTCTCTTCAAGCTTTGAAGACGGGTCATATCTCCTTTTGGAAAGCGGTAATGCAAAATTAATTGTGCAGTACTCGACAAAGAGAGCAAAGAAGGATGAACATAACCGCAAACGAGGGCTGAAAAACCTGGAGAAGAAAATTAAATCAGGAAAGTTAACGAAGCAGAACATCAACAATAGAGGGTACAATAAGTATTTAAAAATGGAAGGAGAGATCACAATCTCCATAGATGCAGAAAAATTCATAGCAGATCAAAAATGGGATGGCCTGAAGGGATACATCACCAACTGCAACCAAGCACCGTCCTTAATAATTGAAAATTATAAGAATCTGTGGCACATTGAGAAGGCATTTAGAATGTCAAAAACAGATCTCAGAATACGACCTATCTATCATCGAGTAAGGAAGCGAATAGAAGCACATATATGTCTATCGTTCGTGGCGTATTCAATATATAAAGAACTCGAAAGAGTATTACAGAAAGAAAAGTATAGACTATCTGTAGAGAAAGCATCCGAAATAACGCATAATATGTATCAAATGGAAATAACATTACCTGAGTCAAGACATTCTAAAAACATTCTCCTTAAAATGGATAAAGACCAAGCGGAACTTGTCAGAATTATCAATAAATATTTCTAGGGTGACCCATAGCGGAAAACAGGAAAATACGGAAGCTTTAGGCTAAAGCCATTATAATGTTTACTTTGTTTCACTGGCTGAAGCCAGTGGTAATTGAAAAACCGATTGCCTTTTACTAAATTTGACAAAGTAGAATTAATGAAATAATTAATATTAAAAAAGCCCTTTCAATACAAATAATATTGAAAGGGCTTTTTTAATAATTATTTTGATGCACTACTATGGAAGCCTTAATTTCTGAATTAATCTAATTTTGAGAATTTAATAGACTTGATTTGATCATTCTCAGATATAGTAAGAATGTACAATCCTTCTTTAAGCTCAGATACATCAAGATCCATAAATTGTTGGTTAGAATTTATAATGAAGGATATTATTTTTTTACCGTCCGCTGAACTGATGTTTATAGTGCCTCCATTGGAATGATGGCCAAGGTCAACTTGTAACATCTTTGATACAGGATTTGGAAATAGAATTGCTTCGGCTATTACTGATTCTTTTGACCTTGCAGAAGTGGTGCCTAATACCTCCTCCGGACACGGTTCCGAAAAAAAGACATTGCTTTGGAAGGTCAATATTTTTGTGTTTCTGATCAGCAAGTCACTTAAACTGGATTTCTGAATCCGGTCTTTGACATTCTTAGTAAGATAAGGATCATTTTGGTAATAATAAAAATCACCGTCTCTGAGTTTTTCAAACTGAACCTTCAGCATTTCACTGATGGTCTTTCCGACAGATTTACCAGCCAAATTATCTTCAGCCAACAAGCCCACCACAGGTCAATGTTATCAACATTTCCATATAAATCCTTTAAACCATTTACTTTTTCAGTGTCATTCGTTATTTCCAGAAAATTTCCTGACACCTCTTCCAGTATAGTATTTTCTAATAGTATTATAATCAGGAAGGCCATGATCCCTGCCTCGCTGTATATTAATACTTGCCAGATCTAGTCCAAATCTAACTGCCGCTGTTGGATCTCCGAAAAGAAAATTTCTTAATACACTGTTGATTTTAAGGTCAGTTTCATATTGAGTGTGCACAGACAGGCCTTTGAGGAAATAATCAATCCCATAATCTTTTATCAATGAAGGATTCCAGAAAACATCCAAAAGATCTAACTCACCTGGTCCAAATTCGTCACAATCACTATCAATCATCAGAATGTCATCTGCCACCATAGTATGACCAAGACGGTACCCGGCTGTAGCAAAAGTATTCATAATATCCGGACTTACATTGGGATTATAACCTCTGTATTGACCCAAATTGACCCCAAGGGCCGGCAAAAACTCATTAAAAGTGATGGCCTGGATCAATCCGCTTACTTCTTTTCTGGCCATTTGATATATTTCTTCATCACTTCTTAAGCCTTCTATTTTGAGTCTTGCACAAATATTATTATGTTCTCTAACAAATAAAGTATGAATCGATGTCAGTGCCGGATGCTCAGCTGCCCGTACATCTCCCGCCACAAATGTTTTAATAGTTTTATTCCCGTCATTTACCATACTAGGTGCCTCAGTGTCGATCATACCGTCATATTCACCGGTGTTGGTATTATATGGCAGTAAATTACCGAAGGATGTTTTCATTTTGCCATCCTTTTTAGTTATGAGCCAATCAGCTCTTTCCACATCTGAACCATAAACATTGGAGCCATCAATCCATGCCGTCACCAGATTCATCTGTTCTCTATTTACATTATTCTTTCCGGTTCCCGATAAAATTTCACTTCGGTTAAAAGGAATATTTTCAGTAAATATTTTTCATTGTCAGGAAGAACTATAGGCATAGATTCTGAATTACCTGTAGGAGTTAGACTGATGTCATGGTCTAAAAACTGGCCCCATACATACCCAAAAGCACTGATATTCCTGCTATTAAATATCGTTTCCGGTTCATCACAAAGCATATTTGATATTTCTCTGGTGATGGCCTTGATGGTCCAGCCATGGCATTCAACCTGTCAGATGGGCCATAATCTGCCGGTATTTCTCTGGCCAGTTTGATATCAGTACTTCCCCATTCTGATCTGGAAGGCTGAATATTGTTTAATGTACCATCATAATTCCTATACTTTTCATTTTTCAAAAGTGGCGGTCCCGAAGGTTTTTTTCTGGGATTATGTTCAAATGATTTACCTTCTACCGCAGTTTGTTTTTTTTGGGTAATACCGGCTTCAGAAATAGAAATCAGAAGCACTAACAGAATAATAAAACTCTCATGTTTTAGCATAATGAATATTTTTTTTGATTTTAGAAAATAGAATTCAGGAGAATAGAAAAAATCTATCTCACACTTTAAGAGTGTAAATACTCAGTCAAAAATTGGATGATTGCTATTTCCTGTACACGAGATGTATAGATCTTTGTAACAGAATACAAAATCATTAGACGATAAAGTCAAAATTTTCCTTCGCCTGAAGGCAATTATTTTTGATTTTAAAAAGAGTGGGTAAAGAAGCTTAAAATGTAGTGGATATTATAAAGCTAAAATCACCTTTTACATCAGATTATGATTTGCGGTAACTAATGAAGTGATTCCACTAAATTTACCCATCCCTGCCATCTTCGGGACAGGCGGCTAAATCCTTCCTTAAAATAGAAGGACTTTTGAAGTCACCGTAAAAGTAAAGGCCGCAAATTTATATGCCTGTTTATAAAATAGCATTTATATGGTACTTAAAAATATATTGTTAATCCCTATGCAAGTCACCTTACATATCATTTTAAAATAGGTTTTAAATTACTTCAATAAAAATAATTCCATCTAACAACAATATTAATCACTGAAATCCTTAGAACAGTTTTATGGCTATCAGAAGGATTTTATCAATTAAAAATACTTTAACAATAAAGTTTTATCTGTCCGTTTTGATGGATTTGTCAAAGGAATTTAAGCTGGTAACCCAGATTATCAGTTTTGGAAGCGTCAACTACATCAAGTCCATAATGGATTTTATACGGATCATCATACACCAATGTACCGAAATGCGATCCCAAAAAGAAAATATATTGCCAAAATTCGTGTCCGTCCAAGGTCTTTCGAAGTGATGGTGAAATTTGTGCATATTGGGTGAAATAAAAAGCCCATCCAATGATTTTATCCAGCCATCCCGGTAAGTTTAAATTGGCATGTGAAAAATAAGTAAAAAAAAATAGTCGAATGCGGTAAATCAGATAGTAGGCAACCAGCATTCCAAATATGATAATGCCAAAAAGTGAAAAAGTCTCACGCATAATGAAATCTATGGGATGATGTCTCGTCCCCGTGGTCACATCCACTTCCGTATCACTGTGATGCACCATATGGAATCTCCACATAAATTTTACTTTGTGAAGCAGGAAATGAGCCAGATATTGAGCTATCAGGTCAAGGGCACAAATGGCTAGAATTAATTCCAGCCAAACAGGTAAAGGAACCATGCGAAAAGACCAAAGTGATTTATTTTAGTCCACTCAAAGATACCAGTAGTTGCCACACCAAAAGAACGTTGATCAATATTGTGGTGGTCAACAAAAAAGGTTGACTTTGCTATGTTGCCATTTGTTGTACTTGAATGGAATGAGGGGATAAATGCCTTCTGCAATCCAAAATACAGAAAGACAGCCTACAATCCATATAAATTTGTGGAGATATTAGATTTTCAAAAAATCAATTATAGTAACCAGCATTTATTCTTTTATTTTACTCAATTAGGATGTAAACATACAAAAATTGATAATTACTAATAATGAAGAGTAATGGCCATTTTCTTTATGGAATAAATTATTCAGAATTTTAGGAAAAAACTCTTTAACCGGAAACAAAAATACCATTAAAAAATGGGTGATAATCCATACCAACAGATTATCGCCCATCCTTTTAGTACTAATTCAGATTTACTTCTTTATCAAAATCAGCTTTTCTGTAAATTTTTCCTTCCCAGTATTAATCTCCATGTAATACATCCCATCCGCGACATGATCAGGGATAATGATTGATACATTTGAAGTTGTATTAAAATAATTTCAGGCTGAGCTGCCACAACAGTCTTACCATCCGAACTCAATATTCTGATTTTTAATTCCAGGTTCTATCTCAAACTCAGAAGCCAGATTTACTCTGTCGTAAGCAGGGTTAGGATATATAGTGATAGGTCTTTGCAACATCAATATCACTGAAATACTCTCCGTATCGTAACAATCATACAATCAACCACTGTAACTCTGTAAAATATAGATGAATTGGGAGTTACCGTAATACTGGATGTGGTAGCTCCGTTCGACCATAAATATTTAACTTCATTGTTTGCCGGATTGGCATCATCGCAAATAGATTTACCAGTTATGACCGGAGTTAATGTGACTGTTTCACCCAAAATTTATCATTCTGTCGGGCCAAGGTCTGCCATCAGGCATGATACATCAACCTTATATTCTTTCATTACTGCATCCGCAACAATCAGTTACAGTAACTGTATAAGTTGTGTTTTCTGTTGGTTTTACTTTTATTGATGTTCCTGTTTGTCCGTTTGACCATAAATAACTTGATATTTCTTTAGTCGAGCCGGAACAACATCCGCCTAAGATTTTAATTTCATCGATATCCCAGATTGATTCTGTTGCACCATTATTTATTGTACAATAAGGAATTATTTCAAATAAGTAAGTTGCCGGTGAAATAGTTCTGAAATTATCGTTGCTTTCAAAATTAAATTTCTGTATTCCCAGGTTCTGTTAGTAAGTTTTTCATCTTCATAATAAATGTATCTCCATTTTTGCTTACCCGCAAAAGAAACTTCCTCCTTAAAGAAGGATTATTTCAGACCGCTGGCCCCATCTACCCATTGATAGTTTAGTGGACTCTGTTCGTAGAATTCCCGTTCGGTTATCGCCCCACCTGGTCAGGAGTCAAGGTCATTTCAAATCTTAATGCTTGCTGGTAATCTAGTTTTGCAGGGTTACAGGATTTTTGTGTCCCGATACACATAGCTATATCCCCATGTGGTCAGGCGTACAGGAATGCTTGTTGCCGGGCAATCTATGTACAATTCCCGCCGTGACGTTAGTACAATTTTCCTTTAGATACATCAGGCGTAAATTCTGAATAGTCGAGATGAGTTCCCAAATTCATTACTGCCTGACATGCATTTAGGTTCATGAGCAGAACTGATGGCTGACCTATTTTACATACTCCCTGGCACTCATTTTTAGGTGAATCCTGTCGCGACAATAAAAGCTGAGTCACCTTTACATATTTTATTTAATCCTGATAGAAGAATATCAGGTTTTGAAGCGATCATAACTGACTCTGTTGCGGTAGAGTGCAACCAATAGAATTTGTTACTGTAACAGTATAAATTGAATTATTTACTGGTTGAACTTCTAGTTGAAATAATGTCTGACCAGTGTTCCAAATATAAGGCATTCCACCGGATGCTGTGAGGGTCGTTTTCATCATGCAAGGATTTTATTATTTCGGAGATAAGAGCTACCGGAGGTACAATATTTGTTCTACGACAGTAGTTCCTAACAAGATATGTACATCTATTTGCAGAAGTGACAGTCACTGTATATAGTCCGGGAGTATTTACGGTTTTAGTTGACAAGAGACACCATTTATTCCAAGCATAAGCTCCCCCGCCGAGTAGCTGTTAGCCTCCTGCTGGTCTTTAAACGAAGGCAGTGGTCCCATCATTACTTACAATGGCTTTAGGAGGTGTGATATTCTGATCAACAACAGTACTACCCGCCGAAGTACAACCATTAAAGTGACAGTGACTGTGGTTTCAGGATTGGTCACAGGTTTCATTGACGCACTGCTGCCACCACTCCCTGCGAACCTTTACCGCCTGTTGCAGTAAGTGTTACGGTTGTAGTGCCACAAGTCAAAATTCCATCATTGGTTACTGACACTGTTGGAGGAGTAATATTCTGATCTACGATCGTACTGCCAGTAGCGGTACATCCATTGGATGATGTAACTGTTACTGAAAAAGTGCCTTTTGAATTGTTAGCTATTACAGAAGACGTACTTCCATTATTCCATGAATAGACAATACTATCCTAAAACTGATCACAGAAACAAGAGTTTTTATGCATGTTAGTGGCCCATCGTTTGTGATTGCGAGTGAAGAAGAGCTAATTCAATTATATTTTGCTCCACAATTGTAGAGGATGTTGCTGTACACCCATTGGCAGAGGTAACGGTGACTGTACTCGTTCAAGGGTTAGAAAACAGGTTTTGTTGCTGAACTGCGCTCCGCCACTCCACAAATAACTTCATCATCACTGTGGCGGTTAGGGTAGCTGATTGCCTTAACACAAGTCGAAAAACCATCATTACTTGTAGTTACTACCGGTAGAACATCACTTTGGCTTACACTGGTAGAAGTAGAAACTGTACATCCATTTAATGATGTTACCGTAACAGTATAAATTCCTGATGTTGGGAAACCTGTTTTGTAGAAGATGAGACTCCACCTGACCAGCTATAAAGGTTTCCACTCCTGTAGCAGTCAACAAAACACTGGTTTTTAGAGAACATCAGGTGCATCATTGGTTACTGAGATTGATGGAGTAGTTATATTCTGTTCCACTGTAGTTGCAGAGGTTGATGTACATCCATTTGATCCCGTCACTGTTACCGTGTATGTCCCTGGAGATGAAGCTGTAATTTGATGCTGTAGTGCCACCAATATTCCATAAATAAATGCCTCCTCCCAGTGGCATTAAGTGTTACGCTTGTTTTAGCTGCCAGGTCAGTGGTCGACCATTGGTTGTATTGACCGTTGGTGTCGTGATATTCTGTTGAACCGTTGTAGATGAAGTCGAGAATACACCCGTTGGATGAAGTGACTGTGACTGTGTATGTTCCCGGACTTGCCACAGATTTTTGTCGCAGAATTACCACCACCACTCCATGAATAGAGCCACCACCTGTTGCAGTGAATGTTACACTTGCTTCAGAACAGGTAGAGGCCCGTCATTTGAAGTTGTCACTATTGGACTGCTGACATTTTGTTCTACTGTCGTTGAAGACGATGCGGTGCACCATTGGATGAAGTGACTGTGACTGTATAAGTTCCTGGGCCTGGAAACAGATTTTATCGAAGAACTACACTCCACCACTCCATGAATACCAGGCCTACAATGTGAACATCGTTACACTTGTTTTAGAACATGTAAGAGGGCCGTGTTTGGAAGTTGTCACTGTTGGTACAGAAATATTTTGTTCGACTGTAGTTGAAGTAATTTGGAGTACACCCAGTACTTATTTTATTAATTGTAACTGTATAAGTTCCTGCATTTTGAAACAGATTTTGTTTGATTTGTTCCGCCTCCCTGACCGGGGCTAACACACCGGCTGATGGCAATGCTATCAATAAAACAGAAGTTTTTGAACATGAGTCGTAGTGCGTCATTAGATGCGGAAATATCCGGAATACCTGTATCCTGAATCACATTAATGGATGATGACGCAGTACACCCACTTTGTGATGTTACGATTACTGTATATATTCCGGCACTTGAAATTACTTTTGTTGGTTCACTTCCTCCCCACTCCATTGATACGATACTCCCCGCACTCCTGCGGTCAAAGTAGTGTTACCACCAATGCAAATAATGTTATTTCCACCCATGGTAGGAACAGGAAGTGGGTTTACTGTTATAGTGACATCTGTGCTTGCTTTAAATCCATTGGCATCTGTGACAGTTACACTATATTTTGTTGTCGTGGAAGGGAATGAATTTACAAATGCACTTATAGCACCTGTACTCCACGAATAGCTGACACCACATGAAAATAACGATGCAGTTTGTCCAAAACATAT
>JADKGI010000001.1 GCA_016722285.1 Saprospiraceae bacterium | reverse complement strand
AAAAAGTGATAGTAAAATAAAAAAATAATTTTTCATCCTCATTTTCTTAGGTTTAAAATCAGGTATGCTTTTGGTGCATTGATTTTCTTTCATACTTCAAAGCAATACCAATAAACCCTATAATTAATGAAATTATTGAAAGTGTCATCAAGACTGCCCATAATATATTATTAGGATAAACGGACAGCCCTTTAGGTACGGTTACTCTGGTCTTCTGACCTGTGTCGAGCAGCGTCTCCCGCAGTTTCATCAGTACATTGGTGCGTTCCAGTGCGCTCTCAGAATGCAAAGTTTGCAGTTCATTTTGACTGGCTTTCAGATTTCGGTACCAAAAATCGATATCTTCATCCGGTGTCTGATAGACGATAGATGTATATCCTGACGTCAGATTATTTTTTTCAAGATATCCGATTGCTTTGGTGAGTTCTATCTCAGCCAGATCAATGGTGTTGGCATCGGCAGCTCTTTTGATATATCCGGTGACATTTTGTTTTAGTATGATGCCTTTTACTATTCGCCCACCTATGATGGATAGTGAAAAAATGATCAGTACTACTTTTAAGATATTATTCATGTGTCAGATTTGTAAAATTTTATAATTGGTATAATTATATTTTCTTAGCCAGCAAAACTAATTCAGGTTCGTGTACGGTCATAGAATGAACAACATTATTTTCTATCTGAAATGATATTTCGACAGATGATACGCCATTATAGGTAAATACATTGGGTGCTTTCTGATAGAGACCGCCACCAAATTTCCCTATTTTGCCCAAAGAAAGCATCTTTCTCATATTTAATTTGATACTGAAACCATCCTCAGGTCCTTCACCGTACAAATAATCACCAATATATTTTGACTTATCTGTCTCACTCATTTCTATATCAGGTGCCTTATTGTCTGCTCCACCTATATTTTCCACATATGTCACCAATTGATGATATTCATCCATTTTTGCAGGGCTGATATCTTTAGACCTCATTCCTGTAGTAATGTGCTGAAGTAAAGTTATACCGTGTGGACCGGCAATAGACTGGACTCCGGGTGTGGCCTCGATCATCGATTTCACACTATTAAAGCTACCAAGCATGGCATAGGTAAATATATCAGGTCTGGCTCCTTTGCTCATCAGATAATCTACTATATCTTTTCTGCCTACGTGTGATGCAGCGCCTATGGCAGTTTCCCAATCTCCAAAACCCCAATCCCAGGTGGCACGAGCCAACTCTGGTCTGGCATCTACAAGTTCTTTTACGCGATCTAAATTAAAATGAGAAGCACCCACCACTTCAGCGACTATGATGTCATCAATGGATGGATATCGATTTAAAAGTTTACTTCCTCCTGAAATATCATTTTCAAAACCCTTAGCACTTTTTGCATAAGAAGCATGGGGTAAAGAGACGGCCATAATCCCAAAGATTGAGCTTTTCACAGCCAATCTCCGGGATATAGATTTGTTTTCCGGCATAGGAACAAATTTTTATTTTATAAATTTGCTTTTGAAACTTGATAATGAAAACAATCTATTTGCTGAAATAGTTATTCAAAAATATTTATATCTTTATTAATCAATATTTTAGGTTATTCATTTATTAATTTGATGAAATTAGGTGTAGTGAAGCATATTTTATAAAATGAAAAAGCCAAGACAAAAGCCATTTATGGCAATATTGTCTTGGCATATTGACTGCTTCTACATAGTATTTTAATAAAACTGGTAGTATTACATGCTAAAAATACTTAGTCCACTTTTGTTCGTAACCAGTCCACTCTTCCATCGACTGTTTCAGCCATAGCATTTAGAAAAGTATGCCATGATCCGGCACCGAATACTTCTTCAAAATCCTTACTAAAGTTACTTTTTCTGTCCATCCAGGACCATTTATCAAAACTGAAGATAATAGCAACATCATTGCCTGCCTTGGTATCTGAAAATTCATTCCAGGAAACACCAAAAGATTCAGTTGGCCTTTTTTCGTCATAAACTTTCTTCACCTTAGCTATCAGTTCACTCCATCTTGCCTCTTGATTTGGCTTGATATCATAGATCCAAATTAAACTTTTCGTATTGGCTGCATTCACAACTCTATGTGACAATTTGGCATCTGATGACCAATACCTGGGACTATCCGTTTCTTGTGAAACTGCCGTTACATTTTTCCAGTCATCATCATGAGCACCTTCGCCTGGTCTGCTGTCCAAAGCTGTAAAGGTTGTTGGCCCCATGATCCATGTATATTTTCCACCATTGGGTCCGTTAAGATTGCTGTACAGGTGGGCGGCGTATATTCCCTCCGGGTGAAATTTCTTATTATGTGCCTTTACTGCGGCTTCAAAAGCTTTTTCCTGTCCGGGTTTTACTTCTATATTAATGACTTCAAAAAGTGTAGGATCATTATCCGACTGACAAAACAAGCATATCGGTAGGAAGATCAAACCTAAAATTAAATTTTTCATGATAAGTGATTTGGTTAAAAAATAAATAAACATTGCAAAATAGCATAAATATTTTAAAAAACAAAATAAAAAATAGCAATATATCATATATTCAAAATATTAATAATACCAACGGATTGTATGGATTAGATAATTGCAAAATAATTTCTTATTTCAAACGCTAAAACCAAAGTTGAATTATTTAATTCTAGAGTTTGTTTGATGGAAAATATTTCTGGGTATTTGCCGAAATTTGATCAAATAAAAATTGATGCTTCATAGTAGATTATTATTTCTCTTTCTCGAGATGTACTTAATTTCAGAAAAATCATCTGGGATCAAAGACGGTTATCTATTAACAGGCTTTTCTTTCTGTTTTCATTCAAATTATTAATCTGCAATGCGATCAGAATACCAGTACCTAATCAGGTGATTCCTAAAGTGGCATAACCAATAAGGGTTTTTATTTTACCACTTTGGAGCAGTATCCGGCGGATGCCTGCCTGCCGGTGAGGCAGATTTCTGAAGATCTTAATCATGTAAATTATTTTTGATGAGTCCCCTGATTTCGGATATTTTTTCCAGAGAATAACCTGCCTTTCTGACAAAACCTGCTCTATTGTCTTTATACAATTTAAAAAGTACAATGGAAGACGGTTTCTGAAAGAATTTTTCAGAATCTAAAGGAGTACAGTATTCCGTCCATTTGAAATCCGAAAACTCTTGTTTGACTACCGGGATCCAATCATTGTTGAAAGAATTTAAAAGGTCTGTTAAGCTTTCATACAATTTAAATAGACTTTCGTCATAATAAGATATCAGTTCGATTTGTAGCCGATTGTCTGTTATTGATTCAAAGCCTTTTGATTTCAGGACTTCAAAAGCACTTGATTGGGATTTGAATCGCTCGAATGATATGATCTTTCACATCCAATTATTCAGGCTGTCATTATAATTTTTAAGAGCTACTTGCTCCATTAACTTATCGGTCATTTCTATGGCTTCCTTGGCTTTTCCAAGTTCGATAGAAGTAGCACGGAATCCCGCTCCAAATTCTGATCTATAAGATGAAGAATTTCCTGCTCAAATTTTTTGCTTTTACGCTGTTCATTCCAATTATTGATCTGTAGGGCCATCAATATACCGATCACAACAAGAAAGATCTCACCCAAAGCATAGACCGTATACGATTTGAGTTTTCCACTTTGTAACAGATTTTGGCGGATTCCTGCCTGCCGGCGAGGCAGGTTTCTAAAAAGTTTTATCATTTTAGTGATTCTTTTTTAAGTCCCTATAGGGACAATATATTAGGTAGAAAAAATTCAGAACATGGTTTTCTGTGCCGTTAGGTACAGTATATTAAATCACGAATATTAAAATGAATCGTTCATTATATTCGATATTGAAATCATTCTTTTGGCGCATATTTCAGAAATACCCAAATAATTACTTTCGTTCCCTATTTTCAAGCCGAAATGCATCCTTCTCCTTACTCTCACGAAACATGTCCTTTATATTATCCATCTGTGGAGAATTCCTTATTGCTTTCCAGTTAAATTTTTCATCCAAAGGGTCCAGTGCTTTTTGGGGATCAAATATTCTTCGTTCGACAGCGACAGCATCGTACGTTGTCAGGTTGGGAATATCTGCGAAAAAATCGCTCATATCAGTTGCGCCTGCATCATATTGATTGAGGTATGGCAGACCCAGAATGTTCCAGAATGTCTTAAAAATACTCCCAAAACTATAATGGATATGACTGACATAATCCCTCTTTATCCAGGGAGAAACCAACATCAATATGCTTCGATGGGCGTCTATATGATCTATTCCGTTTTGAGCATCGTCTTCTGTGACGACGATGAGCATGTTTTCCCAATACTCAGTATGTGACAGATATTCGACGATGCGTCCTACAGCCATGTCGTTGTCCGCCATATAACTCTCACGATATGGATATCCCGCCTCCGGTCTATCTCCGGCACCGTGATCATTGGGAATGATGACTGTCATAAATGCCGGCATGGTATCTTTGCCACCAACCCATTTACTGTCGAACTCTTTGATAAACTGATCTATTCTGAATTGGTCAGGAATAGCCATATTGTATGTCGGATATGATCTTGAAGTTCTTCCAAAAAGCGGCTGGGGCACAGGATAGTTTATGTAATGTTGAACACCGGTATATTTATTATCCGGCGCATATAATGCTGGTTCAAACATAACGCTAAAACCAAAATTATAGAAATCCACCTTGTGTCTCTCGAGGTGATCCCACATCGATCCAGCCTCATTATAGTCTTCAGGATATATTGCTCCGGCAGCACCGTTCATGGCAAAAACACCGGGTGCTTTGGAGTCTTTTATAAAGTCACGATTGTTGCCATAGCTGGCTGCAGTAGTCGTTTCGCACCATTCATTTGGATAAGTATTGACCAGCCATCTGTGGCCATCAGCCGAGACATCGGAATCGACATAAAAATTATCTGAAATAGCAAACTCTTTTACCAGTCCTAGATGATTGGGCATCACCGTTGCGTCGGCTACATATTTTGTTTTTTTTCTGTTTGAAAAAGCTACATTCTTACCGTATCGTGCTAACGTGGAATCTCCGTCTCCTTTTTCAATTTGACCAAATACTTCATCATAAGTCCTGTTTTCCTTTGAAATGAAAACTATGTGTTTTATCGGACTTACTTTTTCTCCCGGATACAACGGGATGGGGTTATTTTTTCTCCATTTAAATATCGGATCTTTTGCTTTGGTAAAGGTAAAGTTGTTATCGATAACCTGCTTTGTCATTTCTTCCAGAAGCTTCCCGTCCGGAATATCCACAATCTGAACACTTCCTTTCATCAATGAACCGATATAGTTGTCTCCAGACGCGTCATAAAAAGAAGCACCTCCGTTTGGTCCGCTTCCATATCCTTTGGCATTGGCTATGAATAATTTTTTTCCATCTTTGCTCACTTCCACCTTTGCAGGAAACCAAGCTGCAGGTATATGGCCCCTGACTTTGAAGTCATCAAGACTGATGACTCCGATGGCATTGATGCCCGATTCAGCTACAAAGAGTTGTTTTTGATCCGGGCTTATGGCCAACCCAAAGGGTATAACACCTCTGAAATGCTTCAGGCGATCATCAGGTTTGAGATCAATAGTGTGTATTACAGAATCGTACTTAGCAGAAATAACCGAAATATTATCATTGTTACCATTGCTTACAAATACATAATCATCTGTGGCTACGATGGAATTGGGACTTGAACCACCTACTGCCGGTATGCCTTCAATCAAGGACCCCACAAGGTGTCCTGTCTTAATTTTAGATGCCACTCTTGGGTGATCTTTATCTTTGAGAGATATCGCAAAAACCGAAAATGCTTCAATAGCATTCTGATCACCCAAACCGTTTACCATCATAGTATCGTTATTAATACCACTGATCATTTCTTCAGAACCATATCCAAAAGCAGGATAATCAATTGGCTTTATTTTCGAATCAACATCCTGACTTTCTTTAATGTAGGAATATTCAAACATTCCTACATTGGCTACATAAGCTTTTTTTTCGTCGGGCGAAAGACATATACCAAAAGGATACCTTCCTACCGGAACAGAATGAATAAGCTTTTTTATTTCAGTATCTAAAACCACCATTCTGAATCCGATCTGATCCACAGCATACAGGGTTTTTCCATCATTTGAAAGTTTCATATCACCTATATAACCATGGCAGTAGTCCCTGTCTGACGTTCTTTCAGAGCAATCGATCTGCCCCTTATCTGCTCCCGTATTTACGTCAAAGAGATACACCTTATTTTCCTGACCTCCCGCAACATAAATGACCTGATTGTCTGGTGAGATCGCAAGACCCATAAATACCGATGCGAGCACTCCATCATCAGTCGATGCCCCAGGCGGTACCTGCTGAACTTCGGGGTGTGCTGATAATATATTTCTAATAATAGTAATGGATAAAGGATTAATCCCTGAGTTAGCAGTAACTGCTACGTTGTCGTCCTTACTCAGAGTCATACCATAAGGATGAGGTGCTGTCTCTATACAGATACCAGCAGGGCTGATGTATCTTCCGTTGGGTAATATTGTTTTTCCGGTTCTATTTATATGGGTCTTTTCGACCCCGGCCGGAGCTGATATAATCCATACATCCTGGTCTTCTCTTTTTTGCTTCGGATCACATGAACTGATGACAATCATTAAAATCAGAAAGACAAGTCTTGAAATATTCAACATAGAATTTTGATTTTAGGAGATTTTCAGCCACAAATCTTGGCTTTTTATGAGTTTCAGGTATTTTTTTTACCATTGACTCATAGTAAGATATTTATGCTAGCTGACTGAAAAAATATTTTTCTGATAAAGATATGATTAAATACAGAAACTGCCATATTCTAAACTCCGAAAATCAAGTAAATCAAATAGCCACCATGTGAATCGCAAAAGTCGTTTTGGTCTCTTAAACTGAATGAATAAAAGCTCTTTGTTCGAAAGTGACAATCATTTCTGATTAAGCTGCTTTACACCTGAAACAAAGCAATGCTTGAGAGTCAAGTTAGAGTATAGAAGCCACGCTGCCTTGATTAATAAACAATATGACATATATCAAAAAAGAAAGGCTACTGACTGGATGTCAATAACCTTTCTGCACTTCTTATTCTAAAATAAAATTACTCCTTACTGTCGCTATTGCTGATGTCTCTGATGCAGAGATATTTTCCATCTGTTTTCTAAAACAGACTCATATATTTTCCTGTTCTGATTACAGCCCCTGTACTGTCTTTTACAGTTGACTTTCCGGTTTCTATCAGGAAGTCGCGATCAGCAAACAGATCCATTACCTCAAAGGAGGACATATGCTTTCCTGTATTTTCAGTAATACCTTTCTGAACCGCCTGAATGATGACAGCTTTGCCTACAGAACTTGGCTCATTACTTACCATGCTGGTCGCATCATCAGCATAATAGGCAACTACCGAATTGGCATCACCGGCATTATATGCTTTGGCATATGCATCTTCCATAGCCTGCATATCTGTCTTCAACCGAGTCATGTCAAGTGCAGGAGCAGCTTCAGTGACTCTGCCTGCTTGCATGAAGTGATGGATATCATCATTGCGCCAAAAGCTAAAAATAGCAATAAAAATTTAAACTTATTCTGAATCTACTTATCAGGATTCACATTGATATTGTGATTCCTACTTTTTAGCATCGTCATTATATGCGTCTCTGATACAAACATATTTTCCATCCCTTTTCTCGAAAACAGATAGATATTTCCCTGTTCTTACCACCGCACCGGTTGAGTCAACGGTAGTCGATTTTCCAACCTCTACGAGAAGATCACCTGAAGCTTTTACATCAACAACTTCAAAGCTCGTTTTATTTTTTCCACTTTCAGCAATGTTTTTGGCAATGTTGGCAGTGATCGCTTCCTTGCCTGACAACATGGGACCATTATTATCAAGACTCAGAGCATCGCCCGCGTAATATGCAGCGACTGCAGCAGCATCACCGGCTGTCATGTTTGCCTCAAATGCATTTTCCATGGCCTGTATATCTGTCTTCAACTGAGCCATGTCAGGGGCAGCAGCAGCTTCAGTTGATGCGGCCTGTTTGCATGAAGTGATGGATATCATCATTGCGCCAAAAGCTAAAAATAGCATTAAAAATTTAAAAGGGTTTTTCATAATAAATGATTTGGTTGTTTTGAATTATTAAATATCGTAAATATAGATATTTAAATATTAATATTATACTTTTTGCCAAATTAAATAATTTAATCACTCTTTATCCGACAAATTAAAAATTAAAACCTAAATATATAAACTTTAATACCTTGCATTGATACGAATGGTATCGGATAAGGTTATTTAGAATCCTTTTTGTAAATTTCTCTGACTACAACATTTTTGCCATCTCTTTTTTCAAATAATACCATATATTTTCCGTGACCTGCTTCTACCAATGGTACTGTCAGTCTAGGTCTTTTTACCCATTTCTGCGACATAGTTGCCAGAAGCAAGTACATCATTCCTCACATATGAATGTTTCATATTTTAAGTCATATGTCTATGAATCCGGGTTTAAAATAATGCACATTTATGTACTTTTTGTATCTGTGTCAATCACATTTTAATGTGATAGATAAGACTTTTTAAATAGAACAATTTGTAACTATGTGACCCTTTATCTTATCAATTAAAAGCATATAATTTAGGTATAAACAATTACCTAAAAACAAAAGTAATCCCAAATTTACTTAATCTTTTTGGCATCCATTTTTCTACCCCCTTGGGTCAGAATCAGTTTTTCCACTTTTCCGGAGACTCCTTTGATAAATTCCAATTGCGCATCCATGACTTTTACAAAAAACTTTGTCTCAGTCTCGGCAAATATCTGGATTTTGCCTTGTCCGGTGGCTTGAGTCATCAATCTGTTTTTTTCTTTGGTTACGGTAAGTATGAAGTTAGGTTCCAGCTCATAGTCACCCACATAAGTATCAAGAATAGTTTCATCTACATCAATCTCCATGATCAACGGAATGGGTTTATTTGATTTAATCCAAAACTCATCAGGCTGCCGGCCTTTGACTATAAGTTTTTCTACACCACCGGACTGATTTTTCACAAATTCGATGGTAGTCATATTACTTTCAAAGAAATATTTATCCTTTGCATATGGTTTTAGCTTGTATTTTTCTCCTCTATTTCTCTGAGAACTCAATTGATTATCTTTAAAGGTAATAAAACGTTGTTCGTCACTACCTTCTTTTTCATATACACCAGTGAGTTTTTGCTGCACTATACTATCTACATTGAATTCTTTGTATTCATATGGCTTTCCTATGGTAAGTGCTGCTAATTTTGCAGTAACTTCGTCAGGTCCATTGCAATCACAATTGGAAAATACAGCTACGAAAACATCTTCAACTGGCAGATAAATACCCATAGTCAAAAATCCAGGTATGCCACCGCCATGTTCGATGGTCGGACTTCCCTGAATATTTCCCAATGACCATCCATATCCATAATTTGTCTTTTTCCTATCTGCCAGTATGTAAGATGTAAATGCCTTGTCAAGATTTTCTTTATTGACCAGTTTATATGAATGAACAGCCTGATTCCACTTGAATAAATCTTCTACGGTAGATTGCAGAGAACCAGCAGAGTAAGGCAGGGTCATGCTCAAAGGCTCCGCATTGACAAATCCTGATTCTACTTTACTATAAGCTGAAGCCCTGTTTTTAATGATTTTCGAATCGCTCCCATAGTGTGATTGAGTCATGCCCAGGGTTTTGAAAATTTTTTCTTCTACATATTCTTGATAGGTTTTGTCCGTAACTTTTTCAATGATATAACCCAATAAAAAGAAGCCCGAGTTATTGTAATTCCATTTGGTTCCAGGTGCAAATTCCATGGGTTGATTTTTAAAATATGCAATCAGTTCCTCCGGTTTTTTGTCCAAACGACTGATAGCATCAAAATCCTTCATCCCAGTATAACTTTGAATCCCTGAAGTGTGCGTCAGAAGATGTTCAATAGTAATTTTGTGCCCATGAGTCGGATAATCAGGGATAAATTTTGTAATGTCATCCTGTAGATCCAGCTTGCCCTGTTCCATCAGTTGCAAAATCGCAATCGCTGTAAACTGCTTGGTAATGGAACCAATCCGGAATACGTTCTCAGTCTGCATCGGAATATTCAACTCCAAGTTGGCCATGCCGAAAGCTTTTTTATAGATGATTTGTCCTTTTCTAGCTACCAAAGCAGTTCCACCTGTTTCGTTGCTCTTAAATTTATCAGATAATAACTGATCAAATTTAGTGGTTAATTGTTTATCAGCAATCGTTTGCGCAATAGATGCATTGAGAAAAAGTCCCGATATAAATAATAAATAAAAAATAGATGTCTTCATATTAATTTGATATTTACAATAAAAATATTGAATTGAAACTTTTGAATAAATACTTGATTTAAGTTTAATGTCTCAAATGTCCAAATGATTTTATCAATATAAGGAATTCAATAAGAGCTTCCCACACATTCCTGATATATGTTAAATATCTGTCATGATACACAAGAATGAAAAATGCATTATTACAAAAACGTAAATTAACGCATCTAAATTCTGAATTTTATCAGGTCATTTGAGAAGTGACTATCAGATTTATCATGCAACCCTGGGTTGACAAGATTGTCGTTTAATCGTAAAGCCGGGCAGCATTGATTTAGTTTACCAATGTTGTCCGGCTAACACTATCAGCTAAATATTTTTCTAAAATGATGATTTTTATTACTGTTCCTTTTTATGCTTAAGTAACCCAAGCACAAAAAATATAGGTATTGCAGCAAATGTAAGAAAAATATAATCATTTCCGGGGATTATCGTTTTGGGCGAAAGTGTATTTATGGTAAAATAAATGAGAATGGGCAAAAGGCCAATAACTGCTCCTAATACCATGTGATTCAACCCTGATGCCGAACGGGTCTCCACATTTGCATTCATATATTTTCGGATCAATGTAACCAAGGCTAATCCAAAATAGAATATTATAATGACACCAAATATTAATCTTAATATGGTGTTTAAACTGCTGGATCCATCAGGTTGTAGAAAGTTTAGTACCGTAATGATTGCTATTATTAATATTGCTGGTACATAAAGCATCTTTCTATTATTGTCATTTTCAAAAAACTTACTCTTAGGCGGATACTTTAGCATAAATAATGCAAGCGCTGCAAAAGAAAACATAAAAATTCCAGTTGTAATAGAATTTATCAGATTGCTCAAAAACCCGGGCCCAATATATGGTCTGGAAAAAAGGTAAAACCAAAAGTTATCGCAAATATTGCAAAAGCAAAACTCAGTTGTGTATTAAACTTTGAATTTATGTAATAACCGAGCACTACAAATAGAAGCCCTATAAAAAAAGCAACCATATTGAGGGTGTTATCTTTTCCTGTCATTTCACTATATGTCAACTGTAAAGTTACGTCCTGACCATCTCTGTTCACTACAAATTCCCTTACTTCACCAATTTTGGCCCGCGCCCTATTCGTAAGTGACTTTGAATCAGTGATTGCAATACCCCCGGAAGTTTTTATAACATCTCCAACCTGCATTCCCGCCGCTTCAGCCGGGCTACCTGGTTCTACTTTAATGATTGAATAATCTCCTGAACTTTGATAGCCTGTATATGTATAATTTTTGGAATCCATAATACCCAAAATTCCCCAAATAATAAATGCAATTCCTGCTACCAATAATAATGTGTTGTGTTTTGATGATTGATTGTTCATAATTAATTTTTTTTATTAATAAATTAAGTTGATTACAATTAAGAGTATGTTTAATTTTTTATTGCCTTATAATCAATATCTTATGAACCTGCCTTCAAAATAATCATCTCATTTAGTTCACTAAACTCGTTAATTATTTTATTGTCAGAACCATAACCTATTCATTAGCAACTAAGAAAATTTTTTAAACATACTCTAACATTGGATAGTATCAGGATAAAACATTTCATTATTATTTACAAATTTTGGCATGGAAATAATATTCTTTAAATTCAATATATTTAAACCACAATGACACAAAAATAGAAAAAAATTGAAATAATATTCTATATATATCAATATTATTCAGATATAAAAATTTTAAATATATATTTGTCCGAAAATCTGCATCAACTATTCAGGACTAGTCAGTAGATTAAATTCTTCTGACTTCTTCTGCTGAACCTGTCTGCCTGCTCCTGGATGATTTCAGTTTTGAATTGCCGAAAGTATTGGTCCATGATACCATAAATACCCTTTCTGCAAATCTAAATGACAAATCTACTAAAAGATTGACATCAGGCTGATTGGTCGATCCATACCAATTGGAAGACAAAAATATATCACTGGCTGTAAATCTTAGATCTCCCCAATGGTCACCCAGTTTTTTCTGTACTCCTATATCCAATGATCCGGTCGCATTCCACTTAGTTACTCCCCAATAACTTGGAGAATTATAGTTGCCGCTTACTTCCAGTGTATAACTTTCAGCTAATTTTATGGTATTATTCATACTAAATCCATAATTGAAATTTTGTACCTGAAAAGGTTTTCCTTCCAGCTTGAAATTTATTGTGGCTTGATTTGCAAAAATATTACTGCTTATATCCCAACCGTTTACCGGATGTAACGGAATGTAAACATTGGCATTGGCAATTTTTGTGTCGATAAGATTTTGCCATGTATTGACTTGTCTGTTGGTTTGTGCATTGACAGAAGGTACGGTTCCTATAGGATCTTTTTCGATGCTGTATGAAAGTCCTAATCTCATAGAATTGTGTGTCAGATCCATTTTCAATGCATTGGTGAAGGAGGGCTGTATGGCTGGATTGCCTCCCAGCAAAGTGGTCGGGTCAGAAAAGACCAGAAATGCGGCCATCTGCATGAGTCCCGGTCTGGTTATCCTTCTGCTGTAAGAAAGATTAATACTGTTCTTGTCTGTTATTTTATGATTGATAAATATGCTTGGGAACCATGATGGATAATGTCTATCTACAATATTTGGTTCATCTACAGCACTCAAATTGGTATTAGTGTATTCATATCTCAAACCGGCTTTGATGTCAGTATTGTCGCTTATTTTAGCTGAAATAGTAGCAAAAGTACCGGCTACATTTTCATCCAATGTAGAAAATGATGTGTAATCTTTAAGGTTAGTATAATTTTTGTTCACTCCGGAACTATCCACAATCACATCATTATGAAAACCTGTTTCAGTATATTTGACTCCTGTTTCAAGTTTAATATCCTTTGTTATATCTATGGTATAATCCATTTTTAAGACACCTATTCTGATGGGTGTTTTTTTGTCAATTCGCAACGAATATTGAGATTCCGGAATTCCGGACGCTTTAATACTATTTACATCATATTGGCTGGGATTATTAATTTTATAACTCACCCAATCTGCATCAAAATTCAGAGTTTGATTTTCTGAAAATTTGTGCGTCAGATTGATATTTCCAGTGTACGAACGCGCATGATTGGTTTCAGTATTTGGCATCGTTATTTTTGACTCCAGGATTCCGTTTTTGTAATAAGAAGCATGGTTGACGGCTTCCATATACCAATCGCGATCCAGAAAAGTAGTCAATACGCCAAGGACGGTATTTTTTGTCAATTGAAAATCAGCTCCCAACCTGATATTTTGTCCCGTAGTAGGTGTATGAGGCCGATCACTTCGGGTATCCGTTTCCAGAAAATCAGTGCCCTGATAGACGCCCCTATAATTGGTAAATACCTGTGGATTGAGATTGTAATTCCTGTCATACCCACCAAAAAGATTTGTTGCTTTTTTGCGAAAGTTAAAATTGACACTTCCGCCATATTTATTTCCCCGACCTCGTCCTGCATTTAGTGAATAAGTACCATTTAGTCCTTCATCACCCGTAGATTTCAAAACAATATTAATGATACCAGCATTACCTTCTGCTTCAAAATTGGCGGGTGGAGTGTGAATGAGCTCTATACGGTCTATATTGTCAGAATTCATACCCTCTAACATTTGAACTACCGCATCTTGAGGAATTCTTGAAATTTTGCCATTGATCATGATGATAACCCCTTCTTTTCCTACCAGAGAGATGGACTTTGTCATTCTATTTATCTGGACACCCGGAGACCGCTGAAGGACTTGAAGAGCATTACCTCCGGCATTGGTGATTGAATTGGAAACATTGACAACCATTCTATCAATTTTCTGCTCCAGAAACGCCCTCTTTGCGATTATCTCTACTGTCTGAAGGGTTAGGCTTTCATCCAGCATGACCGTACCCAAATCAATCACATCTGACTTTCCAGTGATTTGAAAAATTTCTGTAAATTCTTCCGGATAACCCACCATACTTATCTCACAAAAATACTCTCCCGGTTGGACATTCTTAAAGGTGTATGTCCCATCATCCAATGCTATCTCTCCTTTGATAAAAGAGGAATCAGCTGCCGATTGCAATAATATATTGGCAAATCCGAGCGGTGCACCATTCACATCTGACACCTTTCCACTGACCCTGGATTGCGCAATATTTTCGTGGCAGAGT
Organism: Saprospiraceae bacterium; assembly: GCA_016722285.1. GTDB lineage: Bacteria > Bacteroidota > Bacteroidia > Chitinophagales > Saprospiraceae > OLB9. The sequence goes on along the minus strand of JADKGI010000001.1, from coordinate 1,189,994 downwards.
AATGAAAACAGAATAAAAAAGCCTGAGAAAAAAAGTATTTTTTGTGTGTGTATGAACATTGTTTTGATTTTTCTTACCTAAGAGTAAGTTTAAATTTTTATTGCCTTATAATCAATATCTTATGAACCTGCCTTCAAAATAATCATCTCATTTAGTTCACTAAACTCGTTAATTATTTTATTGTCAGAACCATAACCTACTGATTAGCAACTAAGAAAATTTTTAAACATACTCTAAATTGCCAATACGAATCCGTATATAAAAATACTTCAGCGCACTCTATTTTAGAATAGATATATGTACAAATATAATAGTTGCAATTCTATTATTTGAATTTTTACTATTATTTACTATTATATTTTGAATATATGTCAATATTTTATAACATTATTTACATCCATATTTTTCAGTTTTCTAAATGGCGGGCTTTGAAGATAACTTAATCTTCTCCACAACCATTCAGCAGGCCCGAAATGGAAATATTTCAACCAAATCGGACTTAAGATCAACTGAAAAATCCATATTCCCACTACCACAAAGATCAATTCATACCTTTCAAGTTTGCCAAACATCCCAAATCCTGCACCCGTAAATACTATCATACATATCACCGAGTGCATGAGATAATTAGTCAGGGCCATTTTACCTACAGATGAAATCGCATTTTTGAGCCAACCCAATATTTTCAGTTTGCTGAAAAGCATAATCAAACCTATATGCCCTATGGCTACCGGTACCCTACCCAGATCGTATGTGATATTCGACTCCTGAAATGATACGTATGAAAAATTATTATTTATGATATGTATGGTTTCAAAATAATTTACTGTAAGGCCTACCAGATAGCCAAGCACTACCATAATTGCGTAGAATTTTACGGGTTTTTCACCCGAAAGAATGTTCCATTTAAACAGGGCTATTCCCAGCAACATCATACTCAGAATGTCCCAGACATCATATCTGTAGAGTCCGTAAGATTTCCAATGCATAGTACTGGGAGCTACTATAGCTAAAGCACTCAAATAACTCTTGGTCATGCCTTCATTAGTAGTGGCTATGCTTTCAGGTGATCTTCTCTCCAGGATTTCCTGCCATGTTTTTTCGGCATCTTTCATATCTTTGGTCAACTCTTTTCCTTCTGCCTTATAGGCTGTAGCCATCTCAGCCTGCTCCACCATCTTAACATTGCCTTTATACTCAAAGTAATTCCAGATACCTCCGATACTAAATAAAATGATGGCAACGATCACCAGATCTCTCGATGTAAGATTTCTGAATGAATAGACCAGAAACCCCATAATGGCATAATTATATAAAATTTCACCTGACCATAACAGGAGATAACCATGGATAATGCCGAAAAGCAATAACCACATTAGCCTCCTGAAATAAATATCTGCCCCTTTGATACCAGCGTGTCTCTTGCCCATACGATCCAGAAGAATATACATACCCACGCCAAATAAAAGTGAAAACAGTGCTCTCATTGTTCCTTCAAAAAGCATATTAGTAGTGATCCACGTGTATAGATTCCATCCTGTCGCTCCACCTGATACTGTTGGGTCACTATAGGCTTCTGCCAGGCCAAATCCATTTATGTTCATCAATAGGATACCACAAAGTACAATGCCACGCATAATATCAAGAGCCGTAATGCGCTCAGAATGTTCAATTGGTTTTAAATTTAGGGTTTGATTTTCCATATTGTTTTGATTTTAAAATAAAAAACATCCTACTCTGCTATAAAATAAAAACTTGAATTACCTGATCAATGAATTTTATTATTCAGTGCCCATTTTATCAATTGCCCTTTACAATTTATATTTAATGTCCTGTAAATTTGCATAATATGTGTTCGGACCGTATCCAGACTAATTTCAAGGCGGTTAGCAATCATCTTATAACTAAGTCCATCGACTATACCTTGTGCTATTTCCATCTGACGGTCGGTAAGTGGATTTTCTATACTGTTCTTTTTGATAAAAAACTGAGTAATCTTACGTGCAATCGGAGGTGACATATAAGATCCTCCTTTGCTCACCGTTATGATACAATCAAAAATGGAACTTAAGGTACTTCTTTTAGAAAGATAGGAACACGCCCCTGCACACAATGCATCGAATATCTTTTCGCTGTCTTCAAATGTAGTCAACATGATGATATCAGTATCCGGGATAATTTGCTTTATTATCGGGATGCCCTGGATGCCGGTTTTGCCCGGCAGTTGTATGTCTAGAATGATAATGTCAGGCAAGATTGTGGTAGGATTGATATAATTTTTCTCAAAATCCTCGACCGAACTAAAGGCTTGAATATCACCAATTTCGCTCTTCAATTCAAGGTAATTGACCAGACTTTCTCGCACTATAATATCATCTTCGATAATACTGACCCTGATTTGATTCATTTAGCAAAGGTAAATTAAAAATATTTTAAAATCAATCACATTTTGATGTGATGCACTATTCCCAAATATTAAAGGCTTTTTTCTAAATACGTTTCATAGAGAGTCTGACCTCGTAGCCATAGTCACTATTAAATTGTATGGAAGCACCTAATTTTTTTGCCCTCATTTCCATATTGGATTTGCCCATTCCGGATGTTTTCAGATTTGCTCCGTTTTGGGTGCCGTTGTCATGTACGGACAATATAAATTCATTTCCAAAATTACCGATAAGTATTTGTACTCTGCTGGCATTGGAATGGCGGACAATATTGGTCAAAGCTTCATTAAAGATAAGAAATAATTGCTGCCTTACTAAGACAGAAATTTTTTTACTACTTAAAATTTCTTCAAATTTGAAGCTATAACCAATATCAATAGGTTCCAACATATCAGCTGCCTGCTCCTGCATGCGATCTGTCAATGATTCAAAACTATCCCGTCTGCTATCAATACTCCAAACCAGATCACGCATTTTTCCAATGACAGATCTGCTTATAAGTGCTATGTTTTCCAGTCTGGTTGCATTTTTTATTTCTTCTCCGTAGAGCAGTAATTCGCTTTGCATGGCAAGACCTGACAACATAGAACCTACCTCATCATGAAGATCACTGGCTATCTGTGTCCTCATTTCTTCCATCTCGACCCTCTTGGAAATATTATATTGTAAAAAGCATAAACAAGATACAATACCCCAAACAATATTAATATTTTAAACCACAGCGCTTGCCACCATGTTGGGGTGATCCTGAAATGCAAAGACACGGGCTCCTTAGTCCAGTATCCGTCACTATTGGAAGCTTTCACCAGCAAGGTGTAACTTCCGGGTTCCAGATTTGCGAATGTCACTTCGTGTTTTCCTCCCATTTGAATCCAGTTCTGATGGACATCTTTAAGCAAGTAAGCATATTGGTTTTTGAAAGTATGAATGTAATTTAATGCTGAAAACTCAATGACTATAGCTTTAGTGCCCGAAGGAAGAATCAGATTGTCCCGGCAACAAATACCGGGTATAATTGAAAGCTCAGATTCAGAATAATTGCCTTTGTGATACATCATCGACGTAAATACTATTTTCGGTGGGGTTTTACTATAGTGAATGCTATCGGGATGAAAGACATTAAAACCGTTTATTCCTCCAAAATAGAGCTTGTCCGAATACTTTCCTTTATGAGAAGATGTCATATTAAACTCATAGCTTTGTAATCCATCATGAATATCAAAATTTAAAAAAGATTTTTTTACGGGGTCATATCTCGATAATCCCCTACTCGTACTCAACCAAAGCAATCCCCTGTTATCTTCAAGAATTCCCCAAATTTTTTCATCTGGCAGTCCATCTTTTTTTTGTACGTGTGAAAATGATTGTGTTTTTGGTTCAAACTTGTTCAAACCGTAATTTATTGACGAAACCCATATATCTCCTTTTTTAGAGACCAAAGTTCCGGATAAGTTGTTATCCGATAAGCTACCCGGGTCATTGGCTTTCTTTTGAATATATACTACATGTTTTCTGGTTTTGTCGATCCGATACAAGCCGTAATTGGAACTAATCCAGAGTTGATGTGTCTGATCTTCGGTGATATGATTGAGTAACAAAGTGTCTGGTGTTATTTTGGGGAGTGAAAATGTCTCGAAAATGTCAGTTCCTTTTTTGTGACTGTATAAGCCATCTCTTCCTCCAAACCACATAATGCCCTCATTATCCTGAAATATACTGGACACCCTGCCCGCATACATGGAACATCTATCTTTGTACCTGTAATATTTGATCACGTTTGACGGGCTTACAGACAATAAACCTATTCTGCCTCCTGCCCAGATGACACCCTCGTTATCTTCAAAGACTCTCCAGATGATACCTGTCGGCACGTCAGCCAACCTTCTGAACTTACCGGTTGTTTTATCAAGTATATTCAGATCGGTTGAAGTACCTACCCACACGTTGCCTTTTCTGTCTTCACACAGACCATAAACCGAATTTTCATTGAGTGAATATGGGTCATCTTTATCATAATTATAGTGCAAAAATTTGGGAGGACTAGGGTCATAATGATATACCCCATCGCTAAATGTGGCAATCCAATAAGTATGATCCCAGTCTTCCAGAATTGCCTGAGGTCTGTTGGATTGGTACCAACTCACCACCCTTTCATTTTCGAAGAAGGGACTGAATTTTCCACTTTGTAGATCCAATACTTTTACTCCTTTCAAAGTTCCGGCAAGAATCTGATTTTTACTATTTATACATAATGTGTAGATTTCATCAGGGCCTTTTTCTGACATCGCAAATGGGATGATATTTCCACTGGTTGTATCCAGACAATAGACTCCGGTGGTGGTTCCCAACCATATTTTCTGACCACTGATACAAATCTTTTTTACATCAAGATTAGCCTGAGAAATGTAAGATACCTGATGCGTCTCGGGATGACAAACTAATAATCCATTATCAGTGGCAAGCCATATTTTTCCTTCTTCACTAATAGAAATGTCATTGATGCGTTTATTTGAAATTAAATTTTTTTCTATAGAATCAGCAAGGTCTATTTTAGTAAATCTCTTTTCTAAAATATTAAAAAACAATAAACCGCCTTTGGTACCAAGCCATAGGTTATCCTTATTATCTTTCGCAATTGCATATACTACATCGAGAAGTTTTTTGTTCTGAAGGTCATCAGCGACCTCAAAATTTTCAAAGTGATTTGTTCTTTTATTGAGCCTGCTTATCCCCGTTCTGGTTCCAACCCATATATGTTCATCTTTATCATCCAGGATGCAATTGATAAAATTATCTTTTAGTGTGGTTATATCTGAAGGATCGTTATAATAATTGACACAACTATAACCATCAAACCGGCTCAGCCCGCCTTGGGTACCAACCCAAATAAATCCCTGGCTGTCCTGCAATAGTGCATACACACTCACATTGGCGAGTCCCTGATCTACAGATAGTTTTGAAAAGTCAGGTATGTTTTTTTGACCGGTTAACGAAGCTGATGCCAGAAATATAAGAAGAAAAACAACTCTCACAAATACGAAATTAAATCGGAATTTTAGAATTAACTAAAGAAAAAATTTATCATTTGATGAAATGACGATGAGCAGTAAGCACACAAAAACATTGATGATTATTTTCATGCAAAACGTAAGTTTAGTGGCACAGAAAATAAAAATTTGTCATCAATCACAACAAACGATTATAATAAAAATAAAACAGATGAATATTAAAACAGAACTCTAAATTGACTTTTTATCCTTTTCTCCATTTTTGTCTATTTGGTAAAGATAATGCTTTATTCGATTTTTAAATTGAATTTAATGCTTTCATCTTTGATCTACTGTTTTCGATCAGTGCCTACATCTGATTTTACCCTAAAATTTGCCTGACGATTTTGTAAAACATGTTACTTCCAACTTCAATCAATTCATCTGGAAAATCGTATTCCTCCGAATGCAGGAGTGAGTGATCTTCCCCTGAACCAATTCCAAACATAGCACCTTTGTATTTTTGAGTGAATGCACCAAAATCCTCACCAAACTCAAAAGCATTTTCAAGAGATACAAATGGATAATTACATTCTTTGGCCGCAGATTGTATGTAATTGACCGCTGATGTATCGTTATGGTTTGCTTTGAATGCTTCCAGCCAGGTAATTGTGCATTGCAGCAGATTATCAGTTGCCAGGGCCATTATTTTTTCAGTAATATGGCATTTTTGTTTTTCAAAAAACGCATTATTCCAGGCTCTGAAAGTATATCCTATGGATGATTTTGAAGCTGACGTACCATATGCTTTTTCACCCATAAACAAGTGAATAGGTGTAGAGATAAAATAATCCTGACTGTTTTTTTCAGGCTGGTTAATAGAATCGAGGTACATGACTATCTGGGCAGATGTCACAGCAGGATTGATGCCATTTTTAGGCTCTGCCGCGTGGCTTGTTTTGCCGGTCAATGCTACTTCCATACTTTCTACACAAGGAGTAAATAATCCTTCTTTGGCCAGTATGTCACCAAGTCGATATCCGGGGATGTTGTGATATGCAAAAACATATTCAATATTGAATTGCTCAAAAATTCCGGTATCCAGAGCAGCTTTTGCCCCCGCACCAGTTTCTTCTGCTGACTGGAAAAAGAGTAAAATTGTGCCCCGTTCAAATGGATTTTCCCTTAATTTGTGGGCAAAACTGATCATGTTAGCGGCATGACCATCATGCCCGCATTTGTGTGATACTCCGGGATACTTTGACTTGTATTCGATATCATTTGATTCCAAAATCGGCAAAGCATCCAGCTCGCATCTGAACAGGATGGAAGGTCCTTCATTTTTACCGCTTATCACTGCCAGAATGCTATGGAATGAAAAATTCTGATAGATTACTTTTATTCCTGCATTTCTTAACTGATCAGCAATATAACCACTTGTTTCCTTTTCGCAGGCAGACAATTCCGGTATGGTGTGCAAATGTCTCCTGACCTCCTCAGGGGATGCTGTGTATGATGCTTTAGTATTCATTATTTCATGTGTTTATTTTTTATTTGTATTTTAATTGCCAGATGGAATTCGCATGAAAATAATCATCCCGGTTTGTGCCCGCCTGCTCACGAGAGTCGGGCAGGTACCACAAAGGTGGATTCATGCTCATTTCACGTGTTTAAATCTATTTTTATTTCTTTGGCCACATGGAATCCCCATGATTTAATCTTAATAGTTTGTGATGTTTGCATCATGGGGATTTCATATTTTATAAATGGTAGCCTGATTGAATATAATACAGTAAATAATTTTTATACCAAGGATATTAAAAAATTCATAAATAGAATATATTTCTTGAGTAATTTCTTTAGATAAAAAGAATCTTCCTTTTCTAATATCCTGAAAATCATATTTCAAAATACTTTAACGAATATTAAAATTAAAATTATTGACTTGTATTTTTTCTAAAGATATAATGTTCCTTTTTTTGCAAGTTGGCTTAAAATATGTAAACATTATGCCACTTTGTCTATTATCTGCTCTTTTAAGTGACATTTTGATACATGAAAACCTTAAATTTACGTTTGGTATATATGTTGCGATAGTATTTGCTTAAAGTAATCTGAAACCAATATCAATGTTTGATAAAAATATATATATGCTTGATGATATGAAAGAGGAGGGCGAAGTATTGCCTGTTTTCACTATAGGAGATGATGAGCTCAAATTTGAAGACGACTACAAAGACGTGATGCCCATTCTGGCACTAAAAAATACCGTTCTGTTTCCGGTGTTGTCATTCCCATCACAGTAGGTAGAGATAAGTCTATAAAAGCGTTACAAAAAGCAGATAAAATCGATAAATTGCTGGGTGTCATTACCCAAACAGATATTGAAAGTGAAGATCCTTCTCCTGAAGGATTACACAAAGTGGGAACCGTCGCCAGAATTATGAAAATCTTAAAAATGCCTGATGGAAGTACGACAGCTATCCTCCAGGGAAGAAAGCGATTCACACCCGGAGCCTATATCAATAATGATAAAATGCTGGAAGCCGAAATCAATATTCTTGAAGACAACATACCTCTTGCCGATCTGGAATTTAATGCCATGATTTCATCTGTCCGCGATTATGCCAAGAAGATTATCGAGCTTTCACCAAATATACCTTCAGAAGCAAATATGATGATCCAAAATATCAGGAATAATGGTTTTCTCCTGAATTTTATTTCATCCAACATGAATCTGGGGGTTGATAAAAAACAGGAGATACTAGCAGTGGATGACTATACTGAAAAAGCTGAACTGATCATGTCTGCTATGAATCAGGAACTTCAGCTCCTCCAGATTAAAGACAAGATAGAAACCAGAGTAAGAGGCGACTTGGAAAAACAGCAAAAAGAATATTTTCTCAATCAGCAACTGAAGACAATTCAGGAAGAACTTGGAGGCAATCCTCAGGAAGAAGAACTGAACAGGCTGCAATTGCGTGCCGATAGAAAAAACTGGCCAAAAGAAGCTAAAGAATCCTTTGACAGGGAGATAATAAAAGCAAGAAGGATCAACCCTCAGATTGCCGAGTATTCGGTCATTCTCAATTATCTCGAACTCATGCTCGACCTTCCCTGGAATGATGTAACCAAGGATGTCTTTAATCTGAAAAAAGTAAAAGCTGTCCTCGATAAAGATCATTTTGGTCTGGAAGATGTTAAAAACAGAATCATTGAGCATCTCGCTGTCCTGAAGCTCAAAGGAGACATGAAAGCACCAATTTTATGCCTTGTTGGTCCTCCGGGAGTTGGTAAAACAAGCTTGGGGAAATCCATTGCTACCGCATTGCGCAGACAATTCATCAGAATGTCATTAGGTGGTCTCCATGATGAGAGTGAAATCAGGGGACACAGAAAAACTTATATCGGAGCTATGCCCGGACGGATAGTCCAGTCAATCAAAAAAGCCAAATCATCTAATCCTGTATTTATTCTGGATGAAATAGATAAGCTGGGGAAAGATTTTCGGGGTGACCCTTCTTCTGCATTACTTGAAGTGCTGGATCCGGAGCAAAATTCTACTTTTCATGACAATTATCTGGATCTGGACTATGATCTTTCGAGGGTATTGTTTGTAGCCACAGCAAACTCATTGTCATCTATTCAACCAGCTTTGCTGGACAGAATGGAGATTATTGAGATCAGCGGATATTCACTGGAAGAGAAAGTAGAAATAGCCAAAAGGCACCTCATACCTAAGCAACTCAAGGAACACGGTCTCAAAGATAAAGCAGCCATCTTAAGTCCGAATATATTACAGTATATTATCCAAAAATATACCAGAGAATCGGGCGTGAGATCGCTGGACAGGACGCTGGCAGGTGTGATGAGAAGTGTGGCCAAAAAAGTAGCTATGGATGAGGAGTACAACCCCAAAATCTCAGAAAAGGACATTTCACACTCACTTGGTCCGGTAAAATATGACAATGAGCAATATACCAAAGTAGATCTGCCCGGTGTAGCGGTCGGTCTGGCATGGACCAGGGTAGGAGGAGATATTCTGTTCATTGAAGCCAGTACTAGTAAGGGAAAAGGCAAACTCGTACTCACCGGCAATCTTGGTGATGTCATGAAAGAGTCTGCCTCTACAGCCCTAAGCTACATAAAAGCGCACAGTACTTCCCTCGGTATTGATCCAGATTTATTTGAAAATATTGACTTACATATTCATGTTCCTGAAGGAGCGATTCCCAAAGATGGTCCGAGTGCAGGAGTTACCATGCTTACTGCCATCACTTCAGCACTGAAAGGCAAACCGGTCAAACCTTTTCTTGCCATGACGGGGGAGATTACATTGAGAGGCAAAGTATTACCAGTGGGTGGCATCAAAGAAAAAGTATTGGCAGCCAGAAGGTCAGGTATCACAGAGATCATGCTTTGTGAAGAAAACAAAAGACATGTAGAGCAGATTCCGGCGGATTATATCAAGGGAATTAATTTTACATATGTAACTAAAATGGATCAGGTAATCGAAAATGCTCTTGGTTTCTTGGTCTTTTAATTCAACCGGTTTATTCTTTGCATCTGTACAAGTTGCATAAAACTTCTGCGTTAAATCGCTGTTAAAATATTAATTTTCCATTAATTTTGAAGACATTTGTGCGTTTGGGATGAATACTTAGTATATATTTCTTACATTTTAAAATAACGAAAGCCGGATAACGAATTAAAAATGATATTCAGATTATTTCCACTTATTGCATTAGGTCTTATTTTATCCTTTTCATTGTCAGCACAGCAAAAGACTGAACCACTCAAAGTCATAGAGTTTTCTGGTATGGTTTTTTATGAAGATGAAAAAGGTGAACCCAGACCATTGCCTTATACCAACGTAGCTGTCATGGGTACCAGTAGAGGTGCTGCTGCTGATTTTGACGGTTTCTTTTCATTTGTTGCACTCCCGGGAGAAACCATCGTTTTTTCCAGAATCGGGTATAAGACCGCTGAAATAAAAATTCCGGATACGCTGCAATCAGCTAAATATAAATGGATTCAGATAATGACTGAGGACAATATACTATTGCCGGAAGCCGTCATTTTTCCCTGGCCCAGCAAAGATCATTTTAAGCAGGAATTTCTGGAAATTGATATCAATAACGAGCTGAGAGAGAATGCTATGGCAAACCTCGCGGAGGAAAAAATGAAGGAAATCAGATACTCCATACCCGCTGATGGCAGAGAGACTTCCAGCCTTGTTCTGAAACAACAGGCTGCCGACTATATATACACCGGTCAAACAAAACCGCAAAATATATTCAATCCACTGGCCTGGAAGAAATTTATTGATGCGCCTGGCGCAGGGGCGATTATAAAAAGAAAGATAATAAGTAATTATTTTACACCAGACAACATTTATGTAAAATAGGGAAAAGCCTTATCTACTTATCAAAATTATTTTGCCATATATTTTAAATTCAGACCACTTAATTCCAAACTTATCATTTCTGCTATTAATCAAGTTACGTTAAAGCATGGACCTATTGTCAAAACATCGCCTTATACCATTATTAATTCAACACCCCTGTTTATTCAGTAATAGGAAGTCGATGTGATTGTCAATGCGTTGGAAAGAACTAAGTGAAGGTAGAAGTTAAAAAAGTTGTCTATGCACATAATTTTTAACATACAAGGTGATGATTTGATTTTTCTATTTTCTCTTTTAATCGATAAAAGATTTCATTAATGCGTTTAAATGTAAAAGCTTTAAAGCATTAAATTTTCGATATTATCTCCATCAAGTTCACTTTTTTGGCCCTCGCCACTGGTAGTGACCTACCATTGTCCATTATAATTTCCCATCCATCCATTCGATTGATTTTCTTGATATGCTTTAAATTCACCAAATACGTATTATGTGACCGAAAAAATCGGAGTTATTAAGCAATTCCTCTAATTCCCGTAGTGATTTTGACAATATGATGGGCTTATTTTGCCCATGTAAAAACACCGATACATAACTACCATCTGATTCGCAAAAAATAATATCAGCCACTTCCACAAATACTAATTCATACCCAACGGGCAAGGCAATCCGCTCCGGGATAGGGTTGTTTTTGATGTGTTGAGCAGGGTTTAATTGCATCAAACTTGGTAATAGATTGCTTTGCATTTTTTTTACTGCAGATATTAATTCTTCTTTATCGATAGGTTTTAGCAAATAATCAAGCGCATTGAATTTGAAAGCCTTTACCGCATATTGATCATAAGCAGTCGTAAATATTACTTTAAAATCAAGGGGTTCACATAGTCGTAATAAGTCAAACCCATTGAGCATCGGCATCTCTATATCCAGAAATATCAATTCAGGTCTGGTATGAAGAATATGCTCTAATGCTTTTTCAGAGTCATTAAATATGCCGTTTATTTGCACCGAAGGACAATGTTTTTCTAAGAGTAATTGCAATACCTCTGTGCAATTGGGCTCGTCGTCAATAAGATAAGTAGTCATAATATAATTTTTATTCTTAATAAACTATCCCTAATACAATCCGAACCTTTGTCCCTACTGGCTCTCCTTGGTCATTTTCCAAATCATCTATCATCACTTCCGCATTGGTATCGTACAATTGGTTGATAACTTCCAACCGATCGGTAGTTACTTTCATGCCAAGTGATTTATGGACAGTTGCAGATCGACTTTTTAATTCCATGGCTCGTTGGCGGCCAATGCCGTTATCCTCGACTTCAACGCACAATTTTTTGTCCATGTAAAATACCCGTACTTCTAGCAGACCTTGTTCTTTTTTGTGCATGAGTCCATGCCATATGGCATTTTCGACAAAAGGCTGGAAGAGCAAAGGTGGCACTTCCAGATGCTCTGGTTGTACATCCTTGCCCACTACTAAAGAATAGACAAAACGATCAGAAAAACGCATTTGCTCCATCTCCATATACAATTTGAGCGCATCCAATTCCTTGTCCAAAGGAACTGTTTCTGTACGGCTGTTGTCCAAAATTAGGCGAATGAGACGGCTGAATTTGGTCAGATAGTCTGATGCTTCATTGGGTTTATTTACTAGAATAAAACGGTTGATCGAACTGAGGCAATTGAACACAAAATGAGGATTCATCTGCGCTCTAAAGGCAGCCATCTCCGTGCGGGCGATACGTTGATTGAATTCGGTCTTTAAAGCGGCTTCCTTACGGATTTGGCCAATCCTCCACCGATATAGAAACCAAAGTGTTATAGATAAATAAATCCCTGGGGGCACGTTTGTATAACTGGCGGAGTGGTTGTTTTTGGTAAAAATCCAATCAGTATCAAAATCCCGCAATCTATAGGCGTATTCGTTTTTTTGCGGTTGAGAAAAATGTACAGATGCAAAATCAAATGAGAAAAAATTCTCTTGCCAATTGAGATTTACTTGTTTTAAGTAATTGATATTCAGAGAATCAGCGTAATGGGCAGACCGTCTTCTTTGTTTAACGTAATAAATTCTTTACCCAACGGAGCATTATAATCGAAACGGGATATACCCCCAGGATTGGTAGCTACCCAAATTTTGCCTTGTCCATCTTTGCATACAGAATTAACACAGTAGGCTCCTATGCTATTTTCAGGATTAGATTCTTCTTGACGGTACAAAGTGAATTTTCGCGTTACTTCGTCATAGCGAAACAATCCATAATCTTCAGTTGCAATCCAGACAGTTTTATATTCCTGATCCGCAAATAAGGCAGTGGCTGCATGGGCAATAAATCCATCCGCCTTTCCAGGTTTCCACCAGTGATTTGATTTTGGTTGCCAAACAATAATACCAGCATGATTGGTGGCAAACCAATAATTACCAGCGGCATCCTCTATCATATCAATAAAAATAGAATGGTTCTGTGGGCGAATTTCTGATGGAAGAATAAAAGGCTGGAGTCGCAAAGATTGTCGATCTAGTTGAAAAAGCTGATGGCCTCCGCCTACCCAAAGTTTGCCGCCTTTATCTTCATATAGAAGGGAAGTCTGTCCTGGCAAAGCAATGGTTTTCAGGTGGATATTATTTTCATAAACTTGCAGATGGCCTAAATAAAAGTCGAGCAAATAGTGTCGACCGTCCACTTTAGAATCTGTGAAACGGCAGAACGTATTGTACACATCCTTAGTATTTTCTGGCTTTAACGCTGTATAATCGAAGTGCTGGGCCAATGGATCGTACAGCCAAAGCCCCTTGTCACCTCCGAGCCAAAGCATCCCGTTTGCTTCAGCAAAATAAGCCTGCAATAATCCTGTTGGGGCAGTAAATCCATTTTGTAAAGTTGGTCCTACAAGCGACAAGTTCAAAGTGGTTTTGTCCATCAAAAGAAGCCCTTTTTGGCTGCACACCCCATAACTCTTTCCAAAATCGAAAACCAACGGAACATACCTGCGACCGTCTATTGAGGTAACACGTATTGGCAATTGTACCTGAGCCCATTCTTCCTTACATGGGTCGTAGCGCAAGACATCTTTGCCCAAAGAACCTTGATAAACTAGATCGGGGCAGTCAGAAGGTTTTATTGTAGCAAGCCTTCCAGAAGTGAGTGGATATGAAGTAAAAAGCTCTGTCAAAGTGTCGAAACTAAAAAGTCCAAAATTGGTATGGAGCCACAGTTCATGTTTGTCCTTGGGGCGAATAGTAAAAATGTTTTTATAATCAGAATTTGCTGACTGCGGCTGAGCTCGTTCTAAAAAAGCCTTCCATGGATAGGTTTTGAAAACGCCTGTTATAGGATCGAAATGAGCAAGATCACGATTGTCGCAGGCCAGCCATAGTTTTTGGTGGTCGTCTACCAGGATATTCCTAACTAAAGAGTTGGGTAATGAGCCATCATTGCGGCCAGTATTTTTCCAGATGGTAAAAGTCTCTGTGCGTGGGTCGTAGCGATTCAGTCCATTGTTGGTGGCCAGCCAGATAATGCCCGCGGAGTCCTGATCTATATCTGCAATAAACTCATTGCTAACGGTTTTGTTTGGCTGCCTTGAGTTAGGGAAATAGTGCCGAAAATTGTATCCATCGTAGCGGTTCAGACCGTTGGACGTTCCGACCCAAAGGTAGCCCTGTTTATCTCTTAAAATGCACTGAACTTTATTGTCAGTAAGTCCGTCTTTTTCTGTGAAATGGTTGAAATAGTTGATGGCTTGCGCTTGTGCGATGGTTGTGAAAAGCAGCAAAAGAAGGAACAAACGCATACTCAATATTTTATCAGACAATGGTGCTTTCAATTATATTCCCTAGTGACGGAATGTCATCAAAGCAACATTAAGTCGTTATGAGGATAAATATCAAAATCTTTTCCAGATTTTCATCATATTTGAATTCAAACTTTCTTTACTTCTCTTAAAATAGCAACTTGATTCTTATCTCTCTAGCCAATATATACATTACAAACTTTGGCATACTCGTCTCAAGCTGATTGTTCACTCGATCACCGACAATAAAAAGGTCTATCAGTTAGCGCGCTATTCCATAAGTTAGAACCTTCAAAAAGATGGATCTTATGATTCCAGTAGGCTGGCATAAAGAGAAGGACATAAAAATATAGGAAGCACAACTTTGTCAGTCTTACTTGAAGGCAGATTATTGATTTCATTAAATTGGAAATTTGTTCAGTGAAAATGATTAACTAAATTTTGAAAAGGCTCGTTTCAGTTGGTTATTCGATTCAAAACAAGTATTCCTTTGGTATCATATCGAGGGTCTTCACTATTATAAAAACTACTGCCATCAGTTTTGAAAAAGGCGAAATCCACTGTTAGGTTTAAGGTGTTTTCGTGCCATGTACCATTGAGAAGATTTAGATTGAATCCAGGAGGATGTATGTCATTAATGGGGTTAAGCTGGAAGTGAATTTCGAAGCCATCTGCTTTTTCCAATCCGCCCCAAAGCTCGCAAGTATCAATGCTGCCATTGGTTTTCAGTACAGCTATGCCATCGAAATAGGTTGTATTACTGAAGTCATGTTTGATTTGTCGGGAACTCATCCGATTCCATCGGTCTTCATCGGTTGTTGGCAAGAAAATCTCCATTTCTACCTCATGTATGCGATTGTCGGGATCGATAACACTTCCTCCCCATTTCCCGACAAGTAGTGGCTTTAATGGATCAGAACTAAAAGCCCAAGGGCGCATATAAGTCTCGTATTTTTTATCCAAATAAAAACACCCGACCTTGCTGAGGATTACTAATAAAACGATACCGAAGATGGCGACTTTGACATTGATCGGATATTTCATTTATTAGGTTCATTCGTGATAATAAAACTTACCGTTGGTTATTTTCAAAATATCGTTCATGACGCAAATCATTTCGCCCTCAAAAGTGGCTTCCACCAAATCTGGATTACTGGAAATGGAGGTTATTTTCACTTTCATTTCGAAACCAGTTCCACTGCCACATATAAAGTTTTGCTCGTCCCAACCACTCATCTGTGCTACACTCAGGTCGGTATTATCGTTTTTTAAATAATAAGATCCTGTCCCTACAGTATTGTAAATATTGATGTTGAAGCCTTGTTCTGTTGCATCTTTCGCACCTTTCTTTCCCGAAATCATAATGACGTTATTATAACCCTTTGGGTGGAATGCGCCAAATATATCATGGTCAGCTTTCCATTGAACGCCATTTATATCCATGGATAAATAATTTTCAGTCGTTAATTTTTTGACTCAGTTGCCGAAATTGTTACCGTGTCTGATTGTTTCACTGGATTGCCGCAGGCAATTATAAAGAGACATAAAGATGTGCAAAAAAAGAGGGGGCTTTTCATAAATGTAAAATTAAATGGATAATATTTATTGATATTTTCATAATCTTTGATAAAGATAATCTATGGTCACTTTTGAATAGATACTGGATAGGTTGGCAGGATCTATTAAAACGTGCATTGTGTTGGAAGACGCCGTAGTTACAATATGATAGGACAATTCATTCAGTTTCAATGCCGTTTTTTACCTGGTCAGCATATTGACCTGTCAATATCAATTGTCCTTTATCAATACTCATACCAGACAGCCTCTCCACCTTCAGTAACCAATTTGAATTCACGGTGACGTTATTTTCTGTAGCCTTCATGATACCATTATCAAAAAACTCCCAAGCAAGCGCATTTCCATTTTTTTTGTAGTCTTCAAAGTAATTGAATTCTTCGCCATTTAGTTTTACTGCTTCAATTGTGTAAGATATCAATTCCCATTTGCCAATGAGCGAGGTATATACTGGTTCGATATTTTCTGCTTTATTACACATAATAGAAGAGAATGAAATCAGGATAATCGAAATGATTGGTATTAGGTTCTTTATTTTTTGATACATGTTGTAGGAATTTTAATATTTCTATTGGAAGTGATTTAAAAAATTTAATGCTGCACAATAATAGGTACAGAAGCTCTTGCCCCATTTACCCAAATCGACAAAAAATAAAGTCCATTTGGCAATTCTTCTACTCTGATTTTATTTCCTGTTATAATTTTAATTTGCTTGCCGTCAATGCTGGATATAGCTAATTTGGGTATTATATTTTCTTCATCCAGTTTTACATAAATATACTCGCTGACTGGATTTGGATAAACATCTACTGACACAGTAGTGAAGAGTTCTTGCACTTTCGATAATGTAGTGTTGGCACCCGTGCCTATGAAATTAGCAGGAGGGGGGACTTGAAGTACCATTCCATTGCCATATTCATCAGCCCCTATATCGGTGTTACCAGAGCGGGGTTGTGCGTCATAATCTTTGTTGGCAGGTGATTTATATCCAGCATCAATTGCAGGGCTGCCTGCTGTTAAATGCCAATTGTTGTCCAACATTGGGGAAACATCTTTACTATTTGCATCAAAACCCAATTGAGATTTCCATTTTGAAAAAGTAAGTGCCGGCCAGCTTATCCCATCATCAAATTTGGCATTTTGGTTGATTTTTTGATAAATATTATAATTAATAAAATTGGTACCTGACAAAGCACCTTCCCGGATTTGTACGGTATAATCTTCATCACCATTGCCGCCTTGGTCAACAAAAATATTGTTATAGACCTCTATATTAAAATTGGGTGGCTTAAGCGTAAGATTATTGCTAATCCATATTTCGCCAGATGAGAAATACAATGGTGCATGAAAATTAGGTGAAGCAGTCACTACGGTATTATTATAAGCTGAACAATTGCGGGCAGCGAAAAACCCGATTCCTGCACCGCCTGTATTATAGACTATATTGTTGCGGGCCTGGCTATATTGACACTCATAATAGTCAGGGTTTGTTCCATCTTGGTCAAAAAAATCTGAATCGGTATAAAAACCAAGCAGGATGCCGCCTTCCTGAACTCTATAAATCAGGTTTTCTTCGATAATACAATTCTTTGCACCACCCTTTACATACACTCCGGAAGTGCTAATATCATGAATATAACAATTGCGAATCACCATACCATCACCATTCACATTGTCAATACCTTCTGCATTTGGTCCACCATTAGCAGTTGAATTTGAAATGCCAACGCCAGAATTGTAAATCTCGCTCGAAAGGATTTGGATATTGTTGCAAGCAGGTTTTATCTTGATACAATCCCGACCTGTATCGTGGATTTTGCAATTGCGGATGGTAATATTACTTGCTCCGTTTTGGGTAGGTAGACCCCAATCCCAATTGGTCTCAAAACTCACGCCATAATAGTATCCACCCACGATCTCGAGTCGCTCTAAAGTGCCGCCTTTTACGTTTGGCTCATCGTACCAAATACAGGACGAGATGTCTTCCACTTTGGTGGTAGCAGTGATGATGGCCCACTCGCCAATATAACTTCGGATGGTCAGATTGCTCTTTGAAATCCGGATTTCGTTGGAAGGATAATTACCATTGCGCAGCTCTATAATATCTCCCGGAACAGCCACTTCAATGGCTTTAGGGATGGTTTTGAATGGTTGTGAAAGAGTGCCTGGATTATTATTGTTTCCATTTGGAGCTACGTACCAATTTGCAGCTGATAGAGTGTTGATGATGCTAATAAAAGTGATTAATTGAGTGGCCTTTTTCATTTACCTTTCATTTTGGTTCAAAAATGCAGTGATAGACGAAACCGATAAAGACTGGGTTTGTATTTGGTCAGTTTGGGTTTTTGTTTGGTGATGTTATTATTAAAATAATTTAATCATATTTTATTAATTCCTTTTCAAGAAATTTAAAAACATCCTGGATTCAAGTAGCAAATGCTGAGCTCTGCAAAATATAGATTTTCTGCAAAGAAAATTTGTAACAAGCATCCCTTGTTTTTGTCCTTTCACTTTTTATACCTTTGCTGCCCGAAAGAATAATATTCAAATTGAAGATAACAGAATACTTTAAAAAATCACAAGGTCAGACTTTGGTTTCATTTGAAGTGCTTCCTCCTCTCAAAGGTGGAAGCATGGCTGACATATTTAGTACGCTCGATCCTTTGATGGAGTTTAAGCCCCCGTTTATTGATGTGACATATCACAGAGAAGAGTACGTTTACAATAAACAGCCTAGTGGGTATTATGAAAAAACAGCTATTAGAAAACGTCCAGGCACTGTAGGTATCTGTGCATCAATCATGCACCGGTACGGTATTGATGCTATTCCGCATCTCATATGTGGTGGATTCAATGTAGAAGAAACTGAAAATGCACTGATCGATCTTAATTTCTTAGGCATCAATAATGTGCTTGCACTCAGGGGTGATGCCAGACAATTTGAAGACAAATTTATACCGGAGAACAACGGGCACAAATATGCCGTAGATCTTGTAAAACAGGTCAATGATATGAATCATGGCATATATCTGGACAGTAACATAGAAAAAGGATCACCAACCGATTTTTCCATAGGAGTAGCCGGCTATCCCGAGAAACACTTCGAAGCACCCAATTTTGAGACAGATATCAAATATCTCAAACAAAAAATAGATGCCGGAGCAAGTTATATAGTTACTCAGATGTTTTTCGACAATACAAATTTTTTCCGATTCCGGGATGCCTGCCATGCTGCCGGCATTCATGTTCCGATCGTGCCAGGCCTGAAACCTCTGACCAGAAAATACCAGCTAAATTCCATTCCCAGAAAATTCTTTATCAATTTTCCCGAAGCTCTCGTCACGGAAGCCCTAAAAACAGAGGACAAAAATATCATCTCATTGGGCATAGAATGGTGTATAGCTCAGTGCATCGAGTTAAAACAAGCTGGGGTGCCCTGCCTCCATTTTTATACTATGGGAGATGTGGATACCACATATAAAATTGTGGAAAAGATTTAATCTTTCTGAAATGGTGTGTTTGAAACGAACTTTAATACCATAAAGCAACCAACTATTTCATTCTTTTTCAATGTAATGAACCGTTTTTTTTAACAGGCTAAAGGATTAGTTTTGTTTTTTACCATATTCCAATGACCATAGTTAAAAATAGAGTGAATAATCTACCAGTATAATTTCATAGAAGTTCCTGGTATTCTAATTCAAAAATGGCATTAATAACACTTAAGATACTAACGCCATTTAAACATACACTTATTTTAATCCTTTCCAGTTATAAGGATTCTCTATTATTTTTCAGGTTGTGGGGCTATTCCCAACTTCATTTTAACAAGCTTAGTTGCATCACCTGCCGGATCTGAATAGAGTATCACCCCCATGCCAGCATCAAAAATGTACAGGAAACCATTTTCAGTAGCGACATCTTTTATCGCTTTGTTTACTCTATCCTGAATAGGTTGTAATAGTTCTTCACTTTTCTGATATATCTTATCCTGGCTTGATTTTTCAAAGTCGCTCAATTTTGCTTCTTCCAGTTTCAATAAGGCTGATTGTTTGTCGATATCAACAGGTGCTAACTCACCGGATTGCTGTTTTTTCTGCAAATCCTGATATTTTCCCTGCAGTTCTTTTACCATATCTTCTCCTTTTTTCTGAAACATGGTTTTCATAACCTCTATGTCAGAATTAGCTTGTTTTACTTCAGGAAGAGAAGCCAGTATTTCCTGCGAATTGATATATCCTATCTTTTGGCTTTCACCAGATAATATAAAGCTAAGTGATAATAAAATAATTGAAAATAATCTGTTCATGTTATTAATGTTGATTGGTTTGTTTGTTTTAAAATCTTATTATTTAATATTTAATCTCTTCTTAAGATCTGCAGTCTTATCATATTCTGCGTTGGCAAAAAGCAAGCCTGTCGCTCCTCCTTTGTCAAAAATAATGTCATAACCTCTGTCAGCTGCATACGACTCAATGGCTGCAAATACTTTTTCCTGAATAGGAGATACCATTTCCTGGCGTTTTTTGAACAATGCCCCCTCAGGTCCGAATTTAGCTTTTTGCATCTCCCTTACTTCCCCTTCTTTTTTGATGATTTCTTCTTCTTTGCGATTCTTATCGTCAGAACTCAACAATACTTGTTCTGCCTGAAATTTATTGTAAAGGCTTTTTATCTTATCAAATTCCTGTGCAATTTCCTGCCTCCATTCGGCAGCGATTTTGTCAAGTTCTGCCTGTGCATTCTGGTATTCGGGTAAGGATGATAATACCTCATTGATATCAACCACTGCTATTTTTTGAGCTTCAGTACCAATTGATGACCCAATCATAAGAGCAAGAGTAATTATAAAATTTTTTATTTTCATTTTGATGAATTGAAATGTTTTGAAAAATTTTGCCAAAAGTACAATTTTATTGTAATCTTCATGCATTTAAGACAATAAGCCAGACATAAAAGTTACTTATATTTCTTGCTTAATATTTCATTAAATATATTTAACATACAGATTATCAATTGTTTAAAACTAATTAATTGACTGTTTTTCGACTTTATTTAACTTTAGTTTAACGACAAAAACTTATAATTTGGTATAAATGCACACGATAATCCTGCCAAAACCAGTCGTCAGCAACCACTGAATCAAAATATGTCAATTTAATGTCGTGTTTACTTTTCATAAATGAATTATCTTTGGCAGATTATAATTAAAGCCCTACCACATGACCCGATTTATTATTGATGGCAGCCCAATCAATATTGAGGATATATATCATATTTCAAAACCGGACGTTCGTCTTTCTCTTAGCGATGATGTAACAACCCGTATCGGTGAAAACAGAATATATCTTGAAAAAAAGCTGGCTGAAGCTGAAAATGTGATATATGGTATCAATACCGGTTTTGGTTCTCTATGTAATGTTATCATATCAGAAACTAATCTGGAAAAGCTGCAGGAGAATCTGGTTTTGTCTCATGCCTGTGGTACAGGTGAGAAGGTACCCGAACATTTATGCCGCAAGATACTGTTGCTGAAAATAATAAATCTTTCCTTTGGTTATTCTGGCATTCGGGTCGAATTGATTCATAAGCTCATAGAGATGTATAATGCGGGTGTAAGCCCACTTATTTTTCAGCTTGGTTCTTTAGGTGCCTCCGGGGATCTGGCCCCTCTGGCTCACCTTTCATTACCGCTGCTGGGTGCCGGAGATGTTTATTTTCAGGAAAGATAATGGATGCCAAAGATGCTTTGAAAATTGCAGGAATAAAAACATTGGTTCTTAAGTCCAAGGAAGGACTTGCACTTCTGAATGGCACCCAATTTTCATTATCCTATGCAGCACATATAGTAGCTGAATCAGGAGCCTTGTTTCACGTTGCTAATAAAATTGCAGCTTTATCAATGGATGCCTTTGTGTGTGATATTTCCCCATTTGACCCATTGCTTCACCGTATCAGACCTCATGCCGGGCAGATCCTGACAGCTTCAGAAATTTATAACTACCTGGAAAGTAGTGAGATCAGAAAGATGAATAAACTCAGTGTTCAGGATCCGTATTCATTCAGGTGCGTGCCTCAGGTGCATGGAGCGGGATACAGTGCCATCAGTCATGCTTCTGAAACTATTCAGACAGAAATAAATTCGGTAACAGACAATCCTACTATATTTGACAAAGAAGAAAAGATACTCAGTGGCGGTAATTTTCATGCGCAGCCACTTGCCCTTGTATTAGACTACCTCGCTATAGCGTTGGCAGAATTTGGCAGCATTTCAGAAAGGCGGACTTATCAGCTTATCAATGGCGACAGGAGCCTACCAGCTTTCCTTACTAAATATCCGGGCATCGATTCAGGGTTTATGATAGCACAATATACGGCAGCATCCATCGTGTCTCAAAACAAACAATATTGCACACCGGCATCCATTGACTCAATCGTCTCCAGCAAAGGACAGGAAGACCATGTAAGCATGGCAGCCAATGCAGCTACAAAAGCATTCAGAGTGCTTCAGAATGTTAAATCAGTTCTGGCTATTGAGTTACTGGTAGCTGTACAGGCATTTGAGTTTAGGCGACCATTAAAATCTTCCCAGGCTATTGAGCATCTGATAGAAGAAGTCAGGAAGTCCATTCCTCCTTTGGAAGAAGATCGTCTAATGCACATTGATATCCTCAAAGCTGAAAGCATAATTCATAACTTGATCTCAAACGGTATTTAAGATTTATTGGGAATAATCAGATACGTTTACTTTTTTTGTGCTGCCAGCATTTTGCCCAAAATCTTACCCATTCTCATAGCCTGGTCAAAGTCTCCGTCTATTTTCAGTCTGCCTTGTATAAAAGCTGTTTGCACATCCAGTTTGCCTGCAGCTATTCGTTGTAAATAGGTTTCATTTATGGTAAAAGTAGCATCAGCAGATTCGGCACGCCCTTTTTTGACTTCTCCGGGATATACACTTATGTCAACCACCCATTCTGATAATTCATCCCCATTTACATCAAACTGAAAAATTCCACTCTTTGGCTTGCCGCTGTCAGGCAATGATTTCAAAAACGTACTGAGACTATTAAAAAGTGTATCCGATTCAGGTATTACCTTCTTTTTGGGTGTCGTCTTTTTCTTTTTCTTCTGATATTGAATTACAGCTGCTTCGAGTTCATTGGCTGATTCCCTTAAATATACAGTAAACTGATCCAGGTCAGGCATGGAATTTGTGTCAGAGACTGGACTAATGGTAATGTGACCGTCATAACTTAATATAGTGATGATCAGACCCATACCATCAATGATGGGAGCGGATCCCATTACTGTGATCATTTTATGTCCGTTGATGTATAATGGCATCTGAGGACCAGGCACATTGGTAATAATAGTAACATTAAAAATAGGCTTGTGAAACTCAGAGATCTTATATCTTGAATACAGTCGGGCAGCTTGATTTGCTATACCAAATGGAATTGCATTAGCCATTCCTGCCAGTGTCTTGGCTCCGATCGCTCCTTGATAATTTTTACCCCGGTTGTTGTTTTCATGAATGGTTTCCAGTCTTTCGATCGGATCTTCTACATTGGTAGCTATCTGCACCAACATAGCTGATATCTGATTGTCCGCACTGTTTTCTTCCTTACTCCTCGTAGAAATGGGTACCAGTGATACGAGAGATTTTTCGGGCAATTTATTTTTTTCAAGCAAATATCGCCTCAGAGCTCCTGAACAGATAGCGAGCAGCACATCATTGAGCGTCGTACCCATGACATTTTTTATTTGCTGAACTCTCTGCAGCGACAAAATAGCAGAATTCCACTTCCTGACTCCTGATATGATTCCGTTTAATGGGGTAGAAGGCGCTGTAAAAGGCGCTGTGGGCAACTCGCTGGACTGCATTCTGGTGAGTACACCAGCTCTTATGGTAGCTTTGAGGGTATTTGAAATTATTTTTGGAAACTTAAAAGGGTCTCTTGCAAAACTCATGGTACTGTTGACAATCAATTGAATATGATTGGGTAAAGGGGCTGGTGTGTATGGCAGAGGCTCAGGTATCTCTTGTTTTTCAGGAGTAAAATCAAGAAATAAACTCAGAAGTCCGGCACCACCTACTCCATCCACAGCTACATGATGGATCGTAGAGATGATTGCGACGGAGCCGGGTGGTACCTGAGGCAAGTTATCGAGTCCTTCCACAAATATCATTGACCACAGGGGGCGATTCTGATCAAAAGGCTCGCTAAAAATCTGTGAGGCAATTTTGCGCAACTCTTTCCAGCTACCGGGTTTAGGGAGGGCAATATGTTTGATATGGAGATCAATATCAAAATTGGGATCGTCCACCCAGTACGGATAATCAATGGACATTGGAACATAAATAAGGCGTTGTCTCAGCTTGGGAAACTGATGTATGCGGGAGTGTACCTTCTTTTTAAAAGTTTTAAAATCAAGGGACCCTTCAATCACGATGACGGATCCGATATTCATTGGGCTGGTAGGCGTTTCAGTATATAAAAATGTAGCATCCATGCCCGAAATAGGGGTCAATGTTTCTTTTGCCAGACTTTCGAGTATTTTATCAAACATAATTTATTTTATTCTTTCTAATAAAACGTAAAAATACGAAAAAGTACACACTATGTTCACAGACAATTTAGAGTATGTTTAAATTTTTATTGTCTTAAAATCAATGTATTATGAACCTGACTTCAAAATAATCATCTCATTTAGTTCACTTAACCCGTTAATTATTTTATGGTCAGAACCATAACCTACTGATTAGCAACTAAGAAATTTTTTAAATATACTCTTATAATAGTGCGCATGATATTTATTATTTACAACAATTCTGCTAATCAACTAATGATCTTTATTTATCAATTTTGTCTCACTTTTTTAAATTTGGAACTATCATTGCATACTTTTAATTATATAAGTAAGGTGATTTTAAAGTTTTCCGAAAGAGCTAAAATAAGTTCGCTATTTTGCATGAAATAAAGAAATAAATTATGTCATCAAAAAAAGAAGAGACCGCATCGTTTGTATTGAGATTGTCTCAAAAAATATTTGAAGCCGAAACCGGTGAACATCAGATAGAATGGAGGGGCAACATAAGACATGTACAGTCCGGAGAAGAAGTACGCTTTTCCAATGTTGAAGATGCCGAATCATTTGTTCAGAAAAAACTGACCTCCATGACAATGAAAGCCGTGGAGGACAAACCTGATGAAGCCCAGAAAGGAATACTTTCCAAAAGCTTTGATTTTTGGAAAAAAGTAGCCACTGCAACTCCAAAATTAGTGATGGATTCAATCAAAGATCCCAAAAAACAGGCAGAACACTTGCAGGATCAGATACAGGAACAAATTCACCAAATTTCAGATGCCATTGGCCAGAAATTGGAAGATACTATCGGATCCAAAATTGAATTGGACAACATACTACCGGCTTCGAAAGCTGAGATTATCGACAAGCTGGATCAATTGACATCCCGGCTTGAAGCAATAGAAAGTAAACTGGATAAGCTAAAGTCAACAAAAAAAGGTTGATGTGATAAAGGAGGATCCCGGTATCAGCGAAATAATGCAGAAAAAATAATGCAGCTGTAGTCATATATACTTTTGGCAATTTTGAAGTGTATTCAGACTCTAAAAAAATTCCTCAAAAAAGCTGGAAGAGAGATAAATCCCTGCAACTATTGCAGTTTATGATTTTTTCCTGCCATCAGAAGGCACTTCATAAGGAGCAGATCATTGATCGTTTGTGGGAAGATGATATGGATGATCAGGGTTTTAAGGTAGCATTGCACGGCATCAGTAAAGTACTCGAGCCCTCCAAAAAAAGCCATGCCGAATCCAGGTTTATCGAACGCAATGGTCATACTTACAGATTAAATACCAGTGAATTATGGGTAGATAGTTTTTCATTTGAGTCTTTGATTTATATGGGTAACCGATATGTCCACACTAATCCGACGATTGCAGAACAAGCACTCAGAGAAGCTCTTTTACTTCATACAGGTACTTTTTTACCCGACAGAATATTTGAAGACTGGTCAGCTGATGAGCGCGAACGATTACAGCTGATGTTTCTGAATGCAAGTGTCACCCTCGCAGAGTTGCTGCTGGAAAAAAATCCGGCAGAAAGTATTCAGCTCTGCCAGAATGCCCTGCTGGAAGATCTGACCTGGGAAGATGCATATCGTATCCAAATGGCTGCGTTCTATGCCCGAGGTAATCGACCTATGGCCATAAAAACATATCAGGTATGCGAGAAGGTATTATGGGAAGAGATGGCCCTCAAGCCTCTCCCAGAGACCCGAAAACTCTATGAAAAAATAAGGTCTGCAGAATAAAAATATTATTCTTATCCAGAAAAAGACTGATTCTCAACCTGCTTGGCAAAGAATTTTTTCGGCAGGCAGGTGGCTTGCATAGGAATTAACAATATGTTTTAAGATCGCTTCTTATCTGGAATATAACTGTCTCAATAAAGTGCAACCTTATAAACAAGGATTACAAAAAAGTACTTTATGCCAGGAGGAGCTTAGATATAGGGATATTATGATAAAGGCTACCAGTCCGTTTCTTCAAAATAAGATTAGCGTAGTATTTATTTCTATTTTTATTCCAGCATAATAAAACTGTAACTTTTCTGTAACTCTCAGATCATATATTTGCATTATTAAATCACACAAATAAAAAAATTATTATGGAATCTAATACAAAAAATCCAGTAGAAAACATGACAGTAGAAGCAACCAAAGTTGTAAACACAGTCAAAAAACCAGTAGTTAAGGCAGCAACTAAAGTAGCCACTAAAGTAGAAGGCATAGCAACATCCAAAAAAACGGCTGTCTCAAAATCAGTAAATAAATCTGCCAAAAAAGCGACTTCAGTAGTTGACAAAGCTAAAAATGAAGTGAAAAAAGTGGTTGAAAATGTTTCTGACAAAATTGAAGATGTAACGGATGGTTTCTCACTTAAAAAAGTGATCAAAACCGGAAAACAGACTTCAAAAATTTTGGCTAATGCCGGTGGTACATTACTTGATAACTCATTAAAGACGACCAAAGCGATTGCAGGTATTTACGGTAAAGCCGGGAAAAAAGTTTTGAACATCGGAAAAGAAATTTATAAAGAAACTTCCAAAGCGATGACTGAAAATCAGAAAGTAATGAAAAGTACATCTGTCAAGGCCATAAAAGAAACCAAAAAGACGCTTAAGGAAAGTCATCTTGTAGATTTTGCTTTCAGCAAAAATTAATTATTATGGTCTCAAGTCTCTGACTGTGAAAAAAAAATGCAAAAGACTTTCAATTACAAAATAGGTAAACAAGATGCCTTGTAGTTGCTGAGTTGTTATTAGAAAGTACAAAATCTGAATTTATTCTGATTTTGTACTTTTGTTTTTTTAACGCCAAATTTATCGATATGATCAGGTCAAGCCAAAACATAGAATTATATACAAAAGACTATCCTGTAAAAAATCCCAAAGCAAATCTTCTGATCGTCCACGGATTGCATGAGCATTGTGAACGGTATCAACAAGTAGCAGATAGTCTGAATGAAATCGGAGTCAGCGTTTTTACATTTGACCTGAGGGGTCATGGTCAATCCGGAGGTCCAAGACACATCATACAGGATATGGATGAATACAGGCAAGATGTAGAAAATGTATATCGTTCCATCCCCAAAAACATACCATTTTTTATCCTTGGACACAGTATGGGGGGTCTGATAGCTGTCAATTTTTTATTGTATCAGGAGCGCACAGATGTCAATGGTGTTATTTTGTCCGGTGCAGCACTTGAAGTAGGCAAAGATATAACTCCTATTACTGTCAAAATAGTCAGATTTATTGGTAAATACTTTCCGGGACTAAAAACTTCCAAGCTGAATCCTAAAAGTATTTCAAGAGATCCGGAAGCAGTAGAATCATATGTTTCTGATCCGTTGATCACAAAAGATGGTGCAAAAGCGGGTTTGGGACTGGCACTTATTAATTCTATCAACCAAACAAAAACCATACTAAGCCAATTTAATTTTCCTGTTCTGATCATGCATGGAGGCGCGGATAAAATTACTAATCCGGAAGGCTCAAAAGCCTTATTTGCACTGGCTTCATCCAGCGATAAAACTCTGAAAATCTGGGATGGTGCATATCATGAAATATTTCATGAAACAAATAAGGAAGAGATAATCGCATTCATGACATCCTGGGTGAGTGAAAGATTATAAAATCGAATTTGACCATGATACATTACGACAATAAAACATTCCGACCAATAAGAAATACCGCAAATGGCGAAACTTCAGGTGATACTGTTTTTCTATATAAGCAAGATGGCAACATTTTGACTTCAGAATACTCCGGAGGTAATATTATCAAAGGGCATTTGATTGGACTTGTGGACGAGGACGGAAAAATAGAAATGCGATATCATCAGGTAAATGAGAAGGGAGTGCTTATGACCGGTGTTTGCACATCAATTCCTGAGATATTATCTAATGGGAAAATAAGACTTCACGAAGCATGGGAATGGACTTCTGGTGATAAATCAAATGGTCAATCAATTATTGAAGAACAATGAAAATTTGTTTTGAAAAACACATGTGTTGTAAATCCGTAAATAGTGAATGATTATTGTATTGAAATGAAAATAAGGAAAACAACTTTACCTGAAAAATCCATACTTAATGTGTCTCGCACAGGGTACAACTATGTTGATAGTTTTGAGGGTGATCTTAATGACAATGATTACAAATTTAATCCGGTTGACATAGGGAAAGCATTTTTTACAAGCAGTCCAAAATGGGTTGAAAAACTGATGACATTAAGAGATAAAGTTGTATCTATATTTGGATTAAAAATTTCAGGTGATATTGCCGACAGAAAAAGACAACTTGACAACTTCAAATGTGAGCCAGGTGAGCAAATCGGACCATTCAAAGTATTTGCTAAAACGGAAAGCGAAGTCATTTTAGGTGAAGATGATAAACATTTGAATTTCAGGATTTCATTGTTTTTAAATCAAAAAAAGGAACATAATATTAAGAACCTGACTATCTCAACAACTGTAGATTTCAATAATTGGTTTGGGCGTTTATATTTTTTAATAATCCGTCCATTTCACAAACTAATTGTTCCGGCAATGTTGAAAGCTGTTATAATAGAATTGGAAAAAAGGAATGAGTAAACAGACAAAAGAAAATATCTAATAACCGTTAACTTATCAAATATCCGTTAACTGTTAAATCGATTTTATGATGCTTTTGTGCTAAATTTTAGCTTTAGAAATCTATTAATCTTTCGTGATATATTGAACGTTTATTATTTCTCATTCCCAACAATCGCAAAGTCCCAAACCGATGAAGGCAAATGTAAATAATTTCACGATATAAAAGCAAAATTTAGCATCATCTCCGGCACAATTCTTGCACTTGCATTGGTATATAAATCTGCAGAATTCAGCCAGAAAAAGCATGATGAACTCCTTGATGTAAAAGCTCCATTTTTTCTTTGGGGCGGCAATGATGATGGGGGATTCTGCAGGTGGATTTTGTTGCTCTAAGTTTTGTTTTTCTTCCATGGTCTATTCTGCGAGTTGATATTCCTTTTGTAAAAAAAGGATAGCATTATTGGCTCTTTCTTGCAACAATTTCAATCTTGTGGAAATGATAATATTACTTCCTTTCAATTGATTGATAATATATGCAAGGTCTTGTTGAATAGCAGGATCGTAGGACCTTAACATAGGGTTTCCAATAGGTTTCTGAATGTTGTTAAATTCATCCAACATACTATTAAACACAAAAGGGTTGTACATCTTGGTTAGCATAGGGTCTGCAGCTCTTCTTTCGAAACGCTCATCGTCAATGTTTGTCATAATAATATCTACCAGTTTTTGATAAGAAATGATGCTGTCTGCCGCATTTTCATTTCTGATTAACCGTAAAGAACCTGAAGATTTTAATTGAGAGATCGTTCTGTCGTTGCTTTGAAACCTGGAAGTTCTTACTAATAATCTACCCAGATAATAGAGTTCAGATTCATAGCCCTTTATCTTTTGCTCACGGAGGAGATAAGTCAATGAGTCCAATTGTTCTCTTTTCTTTTTTTGAAAAATCAAGTTGGCATGGATGGTGGCTGTATCCACTTTTAAATCTTCGATGTAGGACAAGATAAACTGCTTTTCTCTTTGTTTTTCACTGAGATTATCCCTATAGTTTTCAGCAAGAAATCCGCAGAATACAGCCAGAAAAAGCATCAGGAATTCCTTGATATATGATGTCCAGTTTCTCTTCAAAATTGAAGTCAATACCAACGATTGTCCGCTTCCTGCAGACTCTTTGTCGGAGATATTTTTATTTTCTTCCATCATTTATTCAGGTTTGTATTTATTTTTCAAAAGCAAAACCTTCATATCCAAATATTGATTTTTTACTAAAAAACAAAGAAGTAGTGAAAGCATATAAACCACTGGGTCAAATTTCTCCAAAAAAGATGTAAACTCTACTTAAACTTCTTTACAAAATATTCGGCCACTGCATTATAAACAGTTACAGCATTGCTCCATTTCATCCAATGATGGGTGTCATCTACAATCATCAGAGTCTCATAAGGAATACCTTTTTCTTCTAAACGACTGACCAAATCGGTGCTTTGGTTAAAGCGTACATTTCTATCATCATCACCATGTATAATCAATACGGGAGATTTCCAGGTGTCCATTGCCGATACGGGAGATGAGAGCCAGGCCACCTCAATGGCTTTCTCATAATCAGGTGCTTTTTCTGTTTTATTGGTATATCGGGTCATTAATGAAGAACTAACGCCCCAATCATGAACGCCATGTATATCTACACCTGCTGCAAAGATTTCTGAGTCTTTAGCCAATGCCATCGCTGTCAGATATCCGCCATATGAACCGCCATAAACACCAATTTTCTTGGCATCCACAAAGTTTTGTTTTTGTAACCATTGGCCGGCAGCTTTAATATCTAAATACTCCGAGGCTCCTCTTATCCCACAATCGGGCGCTTGATGAAACTCATATCCGTAGCCAATGCCCAGGCGATAATTGACAGATAATACAACAAATCCCAAACTGGCCAGATATTGATTGGAAGCATACGCATTTGAATAATAATCAGAATAATTCCACCCCAGCAGCATTTGCCTTGGTGGACCGCCATGTATGTAAACTATGGCAGGCTTTTTTGCTGCGCCACCTGGTTGTTCAAATAAGTCTGCGTGCACAATGACGCCGTCGGAAGCGGTGAAAATGACCTGCCTGGGGGTTACTAATTTTTCCTTTGGGAAATCGGCAGGTACTAAATCTGTTCCAATTAATCTGATTTTACCTTTATCTGAACCATTCAAATTCATAGTTGCAGTTAATGGCGATTGCTGAGCGGTGGCACTTAAAAATGCTACTGTATTCCCCTTATTAATCAAAACGGGTGTCCATTCCAGGCCACTACCTTGGGTCAATACCTGCATATCTGCTTTCTCAACACTCACCATGGCAGCGTGTCTTCTTTCGATATCAAGTTTATCATTGCCTGTATTGGCACTAAACGTCAGGTATTTTTTATCAGCACTCAATTGGATATGTTCACACATAAAATTGCCTGGTGTGAGTAATATTTCTTTTCCCCCGGTAGATGCTATGGAATACAGATGCGGCCACCCATCCTGATAAGATAAAAACACAATCCTATCGCCAGCTGCCCAGTGCAAATTGACAGAACCATGTGTAGTAGGCAAAGATCCTCGCAAAGTAATGGGTGCTTTCCATAAAAGTATCGCTTTGTTAGTTGCTATATTTACTGTATAGATACTCCATGGATCATGTTTTTTTGTCAATAATGAATCAGGCGAGCCGCCACTTCCTGGTCTTCTTACAAAGACGATGCTATTTCCATCCGGAGACCATTTGGGTGAAAAATCGAAACTAAAAGAGGGTGCGATCCATTGGATAGGTGTGGTTGCGTTTTTATAAATACCGATGATGGAATGGTCGCCCCTGTTGGAGACAAAAAGCAATGAATGACCATCAGGACTCCATGATAATGAACTGACAGTTCCCCTTGTTTTAAATAAGATCTTGGCTAAATTTATACTATCTATTGGCGCTGTCCACACCTGCCCACCTTTGATAAACGCAATCTGTTTACTATTGGGCGAAATGACGGGATCGTCGCCTTCAACCATTGACTTCTTCTCCACCTTTGAACGGCATACCTTGTTATTTTCACATCAACAGGTATTGGGTCGGCAGTGGGATTGACAGGCAGATTCTCATCCCAATTGCTTCCGTGGTCACCCCCTCGAACAAATACGACCCAATTACCATCTTCTGAAATAGAAATACTGGTTATCTCCTGCCCATCATCATTTGTAGAATTGGTGAGTTTTCGTGCTTTAAAGTCGCCACCTTCGGCAACATACACATTCCGTTTTCCCTGCTCATCAAATGCCCAGGCAATTTTAGACCCACTTGCTGATGCAGTTAATTCTGTTGGGAAAGGATATTTTTTAAATGCTTCAAACGGCTTGCTTTGTGCTAAACCCAGAAAGGGGATGATGATAAGGATAGAAAGAATTTGATTTTTTTTCATGACTAAAATTTAATTTTTTGATTGAAAATGATCATACCTAAACAATTACGGCCTACTAAAATGAAGGGCGTAGACTCTTATTTGTTACCAGTTTCAAGGTTATTCAATTTTTGCCTGGAACCTTCATTTTCCTTAATACTTAAGGCTTTTTTCAATTGAATAATGGCATTTGCTGTGTCCTTTTTGTCAATAAAGTAATCGCCATATGAGTCATAAACATTAAAACTTTCAGGGTGATTTTCCACATTGAGCTTGAAAAAACGTTCTGCTTTTTTATAGAATTTACTTCTCAATGCTTCATAACCCATATAATTTATTTCTCCTTCATCAGGCTTTACTTTAAAGCCCATTTTTTCTGAAATTTGGGCAAAATGGTTCACATATTTATCAACCAAAGCACTTGTTGAATCCATAAAATCTTTATTGGAAAATTTCAAGGGGTAAAAATCAAATATGAAATGCAAAGCATCATATTCAGCAATGAGGGGTACCGACCCATGCGAATCTTCGCTATAATATTTACTACTATATTTTAAACCATTTTGCTTGTTATTCTCAAAATGAGCCTGCAATTCTAATATTGAACGGATATGTTTTGTATCCCCTGTCGTATCTTTTTGGACTTTTGTTAAGTCCATTCCTTCGTCCATTGTATTGGCAATACCCAAAAACAGCGATTTTCCTTCAAACTTCCTTTCCCCTAAAACCTGTTTCGTTTGTTTTAATAGCCTTTGCTTATCCCACCACATACTCGGGTCAATGCAGATATAAGCATTAAACAAGTCTGTGTGATTAATAAAAGTTTGCATCACGGCTAAGCCTCCGAAAGAATGACCTATGAGCATTTTATAGGGTTCAGTTGGGTATTTTGCCTCTATATGTGGCATCAATTCTTTCTCAATAAAAGCAATAAAGTTTTCGCCACCTCCTGAAGTTTTAGCAAAAGTACTGTCCAAATAAGGAGGGTCGGCATCTACATGGGTCGGTGTTAAGTCTCTGGTTCTGTCTGTGTTAGGAATGCCCACCACAATCATCTTTGGGCAAATCATATTGCCATTGACGCTGCTCAATTGTTGAATCATGCCCACTACTGAATAAAAATGGGCATCGCCATCCAATAAATAAACAACAGGATAACGCTGTCTGCTAAATATTTCATTTCCACCCTGGTCAGGAACATAAACCCAGACTTTTCTTTGCTCACCTAATATTTTTGATTCGATAGAGTCAATTGTACCAATAACCACATCGTTTTTGGTTTGAGCCTTGCAATGGATCTGAGTAATAAATACGAGCAGCAAAGCGAAATGAATTTTAAATTTTTCATGTTCATAAATTTTGATTTTTTTTAAAAAAATGTATCAGCAAACACTCCACAACATTTTGCCAGAATGAAGTATTGGGTATCAGATAGTACGATATTTGAGATAACGATATTATGATGAGTGCAATAAAATAAGGCTTCCAGTCTTTTTTATATCTGATATCATACATGATCAGAGCAATCAATACCACATCTGTCAGTATAAAGGTATAAAGAAAAGCATCAGGACCACCCATACCTATAAGTTTGGTAAAAATCCTACGTACGGCAGCACCTACGATAGCCAGTGACGTTGCAATCATATAGCGCATGTGATAAGGTGCGAATTTTTTATAAAAGATAGCGAGCAGATATAAAGCGACAAAGTCTATAATCTGATAAAAAGGAACAAACAACATAGGTAAAACATCTTCAACTGGTAAAGTCAATATCATCTTTTGGTAAAACCCCTTAGCAATATAAAAAATAGAAGCCACCAATGTCGGAACTAAAAAATAAGAAAATTTACCCAGTATTCGATGCCACTTGTAATTTCTGATTCGTATCAACATAGGTTGTACGATCAGCATCACAAACCACATCATAAAAAGTGCACTATGGATATGCTGTGTGGTCGTCACTTTGTCGAACGTCGGAAACAACCCAAAATAGGTCTTATAAAATCCGGCAAAAATGACAATAAAAACACCTACAAACAGGAAAGAAATATTCTTATATGATTGTTCCATCAGTGCTTGCAAAATGGTTTAATATAAAAATTTAAAAAATCAATAAATTGAGCGTAATATACGGCCTATGTGCGAAAATAGAAGATATTTTTTTAGTCGGGATCACAAGTGGCAAATTGTCTGAATCACAGATGGGAAATCGTCTGAATCACGGATTAATGGGATTAATTGATTACATAGATTATAAAAACAACCAATAGAAATTGAAATCTGGGTTATCCTATAATCCGTGACAATCGGTGAATATAACAATTTATGGGTATGAAATGAACTTGAATCTCTTAAACTCAAAGAAGAGCCCCTGTCATATTAATCTCTTTAATCGACAACTTTCCTTAGTAATTAAAATTTGTCCATTGTTGGCAATCGATATTACAAATAAATGATAAAAGTCCTGGATATCTGATATGATTTCTGACAATCATCAATAAATCTGGTGTTTCAATGTAATTGATATTATAAAATATTTATTAAATATCCTGCAATAACACAAAAATATTATACCAATTTAATTTCTGCATTCAAAACAATTATGATATTTACATTGCAATCGTAATCTAAATGAAAAATGTGAATTCTTATAGTTTAATAGGTGGTTTGATTGCTGAAGGAAATATTGAAATTTATACGCTGATTCGCCCTATGAAAATTTTTTTATATGAAAATAATTCTTAATTCACTCTATAAAAATGGGTGTATAATCATCGCATCATGCTTTTTTTCCTTTTGCATCTATCCTTCATATGCTCAGGAAGTAAAGCTGGAGAAAATATTCAATCTTCAGCCTGTCAAAGGTTTGGAACATATTTTGGATCCTGAAGCAATCTTTGAAGATCATCTAGGCTACATTTGGATACAATCTCTATCAGGACTTTACAAATTTGATGGTTACAAGACCATTCACTATGCTTATGATCCGACTCAGCCTGATAAAATTGCAGGAAATTGGATTTCGGGCATAACTGAAGATCATGAAGGTAATATTTGGTTCGGGGTTTTTGGAGGTGGCCTCCAAAAACTCAATCCAACTACCGGAAAATTTACACTATACAAGGATAAATTTCCTGGTAAGGAATCTCTTGAAACAATTCAAAGTTTACTATTTTATCATGATAAGATTTACATAACTACACAAGGGGAGTTTTGTGTATTTTCCACTAAAACAGAAACCACAGTATATTATCCAGAAATTAAATCTTCATGGACTTTTAAAATGAATGGACAAATTTGGATGTTAACGATATCTGATAAAACATTATCCTACTTTGATATAAATCAAGATAAGTTGGTTCGATACGATACACTGGGAACAAAGTCTAATGTGCTAATTAATCCAGTGGTGATCAATCAAAAAATCTATATCATTGATCAATTAGGTATTTTCTATAGTTATAATAATAAGTTAAAAAAACTTAACGTTTTAACTTCCCCGAATAAGAAAGAATTCGTTCTGAGCATGCTCGCCGTAGATAATCGTCAAATATATATATCCGTTGAAAAATCTTTTGAAATCTACGATATCAGTAAAAATACTTTTTCTACTCCGGTATATAGCAATAGCATTGCAAATGAAGACTTTTATCTCAATAGTTCACATAAGTTAAAAAATGGGAGTGTATGGTTTACAGGAGACAAAATTTATTCTTCAACAACTGGAGATCAGGGTATTGAAACTTATAAATTGAAAACTAACAATGAAATTTCAGTTGTATGGTTTGCCCCTTTAGTAAACCAATGGAATCATATGTATCCGGGGTTAGGGTTGGGTTTTTTACTGGATTTTGAAAATCAGATTGCTGAGCGGGTTAGTGTCAGATATCCGTTTTTATCTGTACTGGACTCATCAAATATTATATACAAATCTCAGTATGTAAGAATGTATACTGATAAAAACAAAGATACTTGGATAGCCCATCAACAAAGAAATCCATATAAGGTTACTCTTTACCGATTACCATCATCAGGTAATACAATAGAGAAAATAGGCATAATATCCAAACTTATAGGTGTTATATTTGGAATAACCAAAAATGGTGATGACCTTTGGATAGGAGGCTGGCGTGGTCTTCTAAAATGGAACCTACTCGATGGTAGTGAAACTCACTATACGTCAGGAAAAGATGTCTTGTCATTAAGCTCTGAAAATATCAGGTATGTATTTAAGGACAGAGATGATGACTTATGGATTTCCACTCAGAATGGCTTAAACTTAAAGAAAAATAACCAGGATAGTTTTATCCATTATCTTTCCATGCCTGGCGATACTACGGCCTTGAGTTTTAATACCACCTCCACGATCACGCAGGATTCATCGGGCATCATTTGGATTGCTACATTCGGCGGCGGGGTCAATAGTTTTGACAAAAAGACCGGAAAATTCAAATGTTATACTTCAAAACAGGGCTTGTCTGATGGTAATGTTAGAAATATTTTAGTGGATGATTTTCAGGATATATGGGTAGGCACCGATAGAGGTCTTTCTAAAATAAACCCAAAAACCGGTAAAATCCTGAATTTTGACAAATCAGATGGAATTGTAAGTTCATATGAAAGTAACAGCTTAAAAATGGCTGACGGCTCGTTACTATTTGCGGGAGATTGTTTTAACCGCATTTTTCCGGATAGAATTAAAGTAGATACATTTGTTCCACCACTATTCATCACCAATTTAAAATTGCATAATAAGGATGTCTTGATTAATGGACCCGACTCTATTTTACATCATAACATCAATATCACCAAAGCCATCACACTTCAGTATAAGCAGAATGTCATTACACTTGAATATGCCGCATTGGATATGGTGCATGCTGACAAAAGAAAGTATGCGTATCAGCTGGTCGGATTCGATCTGGACTGGCAATACGTGGACAAAAAACGAGAAGCCGCCTATACCAACTTGCCTCCGGGCACCTATATCTTCAAAGTACAAAGCTCTATCGATGACGAGCAATGGTTTGAGATCAAAAATCCCTTATATATTACGATTCTTCCACCTTGGTGGCGTACCTGTTGGGCATATGGTATGTACCTGTTGTTGATATCTTATGCGGGATGGAAGTTACACCAATTCCAAAAATCCAAAGCCGTCAAAAAAGAAAGAGAAAAGGCGCTTGCAGTAGAGCTGGAACACTCCAAAGAAATTGAGAAGGCCTATCAGGATTTGGGGAAAGCCCACGAAAACCTGAAATCCACCCAATCCCAACTCATCCAATCCGAAAAAATGGCCAGCCTCGGAGAACTAACGGCCGGTATTGCCCATGAGATTCAAAACCCCTTGAACTTCGTCAATAATTTTAGTGAACTCTCAGTAGATTTAGCTGGTGAACTGGAAGATGAAATAAAAAAGCCAGATCTTGATAGAGAATTAATAACAGATCTGACGAAAGATTTAAAAAGCAATCAGGAAAAAATAAATCTCCACGGAAAGCGCGCATCAGACATTGTAAAAGGCATGCTCCAACATAGCCGCACAAGCTCCGGCAAAAAAGAACTCACAGATATAAACAAACTGTGTGACGAATATTTACGGTTGGCCTATCACGGACTAAGGGCCAAAGACAAAACTTTCAATGCAGAGATGGTCACTCAATTCGATCCCAACTTACCAAAAATAGAAATCGTACCCCAAGACATCGGACGTGTCATCCTAAATCTGATCACCAATGCCTTCTACGCCGTCAACGAAAGAGCCAATCTGTTAAATTTAGAAAGGCAATCGGGCGATGCGAATTTGACAGATTTAGCCTATGGCCCAAAAGTCACCGTCACCACCCAGCTATCAGCTAACAGCCAAATACTAATTTCTGTAAAAGACAACGGTTCCGGCATCCCTGAACACATCAAAGACAAAATTTTTCAGCCTTTCTTCACCACCAAACCCACCGGTCAGGGAACAGGATTAGGACTATCTCTTGCTTATGATATTGTAAAGGCGCATGGCGGGGAGATGAAGGTGGAGAGTGTGGAAGGGGAAGGTAGTGACTTTATTATTCAGTTACCCATTGAAACAACTGTATGAAGTTAATTAAAACATTTCTCGTATTCTTATTTGTTGGCATTCATTTATGCAATGCACAGGATACAACATTGCTGCTTAAACCAACCATGCTGAACAAAGATTCCACGCAGATTTACATCACCGAAATGAAAGGCTGGTATTTCAAGCAAGGTAATGATACAGCCTGGGCTAAAGCGGATATTGATTTAGCGGGTTGGAAAAGAATGTTGCCTACTGAGCTTTCTGAAAATCTTGCCGACAAGAATGGCAAAATGGAAGGCTGGTTCCGTTTAAAGATAAAAGTGGATAGTACCTTTGGAGAAACCTCCTTTGGTGTAAGGATGAGTACAAGGGCCGCTTCTGATTTGTACATTAATGGGAAACGGATTGCTTCTTTTGGTAATACTGGACTCAACGGAGCACCTTATCAAGAAAACAGATTTACCACTAATTTTCTTCCTGTTTCTGTCAATTTAAAACCCGGGATTGAATACACTCTTACTCTTCATGTGGTGGATTATTTATCGCGACTCCCTCCTTATCAGCTAAAAGCAAAGGATACGGGTCTTGGAAGATTGATCAGGATCACTGTTCCTAAATACAATAAGATTTTAGTGGATGAAGCTACTAATCAAGTCTACATCAATACCCTAATTGCTGTCGTTTGTGCTGTATTGAGCCTGCTGTTCTGGTTAATGTTTTTTCAAAACCGAAGTGAAAAAAACCTCCTGTTGTTTTCGGTGGCTTTAATTTGTCTGACTATTGGATTATCTGGAGAAGCCATCTTTAATAAAGAAATCGTTACATCCGGAGGAATTTCATCTGTTTGGCTAAGGGTATTTGGACAAATTAGTGAATATTTTATGAATCTCTATTTTATATCCATTCCCATAATATTTACCCGTATTTTTAAAAGAAAGGTTCCTCTGAAAATCATCTTTATTTTTCTCTTATGTTTATTTTTTCTGATAATAAGTGGAACCCGACTAATTGAAGTTGATGAAAAATTTCACCAAATTTTCTTTTTCATATTTTTATTATTTATATTTATAGTCAGTATCTATTATGTTGTCTCATCATGGAAAACCCTCAAAGGTGCCCAGTGGGCCATTATAGTTGGATTAATATTTGAACTATCTTTTTTATTTTTAATAATTATTTTTGAATTAATATCGCCGAGTTTTTTAGCTCCATTATCCATATTAATCATTGCAGTATTATATCTTTCTTTTCCAATATCATTGATGGTATATGTTGCTATGCGTTTCAAAGAAATAATACATGATGTTCAGGAAAATGCTAAGCAAGTGGTACAGATGTCAGAAGAAAAAAAAGAACAGGCACTTAACCAACAAAAGATGTTGCAGGAAGAAGTAACCAAGCAAACAGCAGAAATAAGAAAGACTCTGGATAATCTCAAATCCACCCAGGCCCAGCTTATCCAATCAGAAAAAATGGCCAGCCTTGGCGAACTCACTGCCGGTATTGCCCATGAGATACAAAATCCGTTGAATTTTGTCAATAATTTTTCGGAAGTTAGTAATGAGTTGATTGATGAAATGAAAACTGAGTTTATGAAAGGTGATACAGAAGAAGGTTTTGCAATTGCTGATGATATCAAACAAAACTTGGAAAAGATCAATCTCCATGGTAAACGAGCATCCGACATCGTCAAAGGTATGCTGGAACACTCCAGGACAAGCTCCGGTAAAAAAGAACTCACAGATATAAACAAACTGTGTGACGAATATTTACGGTTGGCCTATCACGGACTAAGAGCCAAAGACAAAACTTTCAATGCAGAGATGGTCACTCACTTCGATCCCTATCTACCTAAGATAGAAGTTATCCC
This sequence comes from Saprospiraceae bacterium, assembly GCA_016722285.1. GTDB lineage: Bacteria > Bacteroidota > Bacteroidia > Chitinophagales > Saprospiraceae > OLB9. The sequence goes on along the minus strand of JADKGI010000001.1, from coordinate 1,149,272 downwards.
CCAAGACATCGGACGCGTCATCCTAAATCTGATCACCAATGCCTTCTACGCCGTCAACGAAAGAGCCAATCTGTTAAATTTAGCAAAGCAATCGAGCGATGCGAATTTGACAGATTTAGCCTATGGCCCCAAAGTCACCGTCACCACCCATCTAACAGCTAACAGCCAAATACTAATTTCTGTAAAAGACAACGGCAACGGCATCCCGATCATATCAAAGGCAAAATCTTCCAACCCTTCTTCACTACAAAACCTACCGGACAAGGCACAGGCTTAGGATTATCTCTTGCTTATGATATTGTGAAGGCGCATGGCGGGGAGATGAAGGTGGAAACGAAGGAGGTGGAAGGAACTGAGTTTATTATTCAATTGCCTGTTGTCTGAATCACGGATTAATAGGATTAAAAGATTACAAGGAAGTACAATAGGTTAAAATCAGTGAAATCCAAAAATCCGTGTCAATCAGTGATTCTGACTAGTTATGATATTGTGAAGGCACATGGCGGGGAGATAAGGGTAGAAAGTGAAGAAGGAAAAGGAACTGAGTTTATTATTTCATTGCCAGTTGTCTGAATCACGGATTAATAGGATTAAAAGATTACACGGATTAAAAAAACAACCAATAGAAATATAAATCTGTGAAATCCTAAAATCCTTGCAAATCCGTGATTCTGACAAAAAATAAAATTCATACTTTCAAAAAAGAACTGATAGCATCTTTTGCGAAGTCAGACAATATCAATTTGCCACTCATTTCTGCCCTGTTTTCCAGAATTTTATCCCAATTTTCAGTCCCCTCCCAAAATATGTTTTTTAGTCGGGCCAATGCATCCGGATTTTTTTTGATCAGGTCATTGGTGAAATGTTCAAGATAGGCATCCAGTTGTTCCACTGATTCAAAGGCCTCCGTAAAAAGCCCTTTTTGTTTTCCCCATTCTGCTGTTTGCCATTCAGTGGCATTGATAGCAAGCTGGCTGAAAGCTGAAAGTCCTATTTTGCGTTCGACGGCTGGTCCGATGACAAATGGGCCTATGCCTATTGCCAGCTCAGATAACCTGACAGAAGCATATTTGGTTGCCATACAGTAATCACATGCTGCTGCCAGACCCACGCCGCCACCAACAGCCTTGCCTTGGATCCGGCCTATGATTAGTTTGGGACATTTTCTCATAGCATTGATGACTGCCGCAAAACCCATAAAAAAACGTTTACCTGTTTCAAAGTCCTGAATAGCTGACAGTTCGTTAAAGCTCGCACCAGAGCAGAAAGTACGGTCACCACCACTTTTCAGAATGATGAGAATAGTCTTTTCATCTTTTCCAGCTTCGACTATATGACTCACAAGGTCTGTCAGCAGATATCCGGGCAAGGAATTTTGAGCAGGATGGTAAAACTCTATGGTGGTAATACAATCTTTATAGGTAGATATAATATGTCCTTCTGACATGATACTTTTTATTTTATTTGTTTTACAATTCTTTCATTTTCACCATAGTAAGTATGGTAGCAATAGCTACCGTTTCGCCGGTTTCGTCATATACATCCACGAGCCACTTGACTATTCCTTTTTTATAATCTTCGTTCTCACGTTTTTCCTGAGCAACTTTTTCTTTGACGGTAAGTCTGACCCCGATAGTCATACCAGGATATACAGGTTTTGTAAAACGGCATTCTTCCAGTCCGTAGTTAAGCATGACAGGTCCTTTGGCTGCATCAACAAAAAGTCCGGCGGCGGCAGAAAGGACGAAATATCCATGAGCAACTTTTTGAGTAAATGGAGTTCCTTCAAGAGAGGTATCATCGGTATGGGCATAAAAATGATCCCACGATACATTGGCAAAATTGACAATATCTGTATCAGTGACAGTCCTTTTGTGGGTGATGAGTGTCTCTCCGATTTCGAGCTCTTCAAAATACTTTTTAAAAGGATGTTTTATCTCTTCTTTGTACTTACCGCCATATTGATATTGCTGTGTGATATTGCTGATAGTAGTGGGAGTGCCTTGGATAGCACATCGCTGCATATAATGTTTTACTCCGCGCATACCACCCATCTCTTCGCCTCCTCCTGCCCTGCCCGGCCCTCCATGTACCAATAACGGCATCGGTGATCCATGACCGGTACTCTCTTTCGCAGATTCGCGATTGAGCACTAGTATCCTTCCATGGTGCGTAGCGGCATTGACTACATATTCCCTGGCGATATTGTCATCATTAGTTACGATCGAGCTACAAAGTGAGCCCCTTCCCTTTGCAGCTAGAGATACAGCCTCATCCATATCTGTGTATGGCATCAGAGTAGATACTGGCCCAAATGCTTCGATCTCATGTGTGCCTGTGTGGTGGAAAGGATCATCATTTCTCAATAATAATGGAGGCATAAAAGCGCCTTTTTCTTTTGACCCGTGCGTGACCTCATATTCTTCCGGGTCACCATATACCAAATGAGAAAAAGACATCAGTTGTTTAAGTTTATCCTTGACTTCCTTTACCTGATCTTGTCCGGCCAGTGCACCCATACGAACACCTTCGGCGCGCGGGTCACCAATTGCAATTCCAGAAAGAGATTTTGCAATTGCTTTTTGAGTATCATCCATATATATTTCCGGAACTATGATTCGTCTTACAGCAGTGCACTTCTGACCACATTTTATAGTGATTTCCTTTCGCACCTCTTTGACAAAGAGATCAAATTCAGGTGTCCCGGGGGCAGCATCTATGCCTAACACAATGCAATTGAGCGAATCAGCTTCCATATTGAATGGTACTGCTTCACGAATGATATTGGGATTGGACTTGAGTTGAATACCGGTACTCGCAGATCCGGTAAAAGTCACGACATCCTGATAGTTGACATGATCCAGCAAAGTGCGGCCACTTCCGCAAATAAGCTGAAGAGCCCCATCAGGTAAGATACCTGAACTAATGATATCTTTCACAACTGCTTCGGTCAGAAATGAAGTCAGTGTTGCCGGTTTCACGATGGTAGGCATTCCTGCGAGCCAGTTGACGGCACATTTCTCAAGCATACCCCAAACCGGGAAGTTGAAAGCATTTATATGAATAGCTACGCCTTCTTTTGGGACAAGGATGTGATGTCCGATGAAAGTACCACCTTTACTAAGCCCCACAGTGTCGCCTTCAGTAAAGTAAGGTAAATCGGGAAATTTTCGTCTGAGGCTTGCATTAGCAAAAAGATTGCCAATACCACCTTCGATATCGATCCATGAGTCCACTCTCGTGGCTCCGGTTTTATAGCTTACTTCATAATATTTTTCCTTCCGTTCCATCAGAAAAAGAGCGAGTGCCTTGAGCATTCTGCCACGCTCCTGAAAAGTCAGGATTCTCAGATTTTTATTGCCTGTTTTCCTGCCATATTCCAGCATGGCTCCAAAGTCCAGACCATCACTACTGGCTATAGCTACTTCCTGACCTGTGCTGGCATCAAAAAGCAACTGACCTGATCCAGTTCCCTCTATCCATTGGCCACAAGCATAATTCTGTAATTTCATCTGTTTGGCTGATTTGTAAGTGCGAAGGTAAGTATTAATTGTGAATAGGTAAATTTCAGATTTTGAAGAAATACTATTTGGCAGACATTAATTGATACTATGTAAAAGCCTTTATTTTATGCCAAAATGCTACTTTTTTAGTTTGTGATGTGACTATAATACATCCTTTTATGCTGCTTTAAAAGACATTTAGAATACTCTATTAGATAAATTAAAAAATATCATTACTTTTGAACTGCCACATTTAATCGAAAAGAAAAAACCACTTTTGAAATGAAAAAATATGCAATATTTATTTTATTGACTTTTGGTTTGTTATCATCTGGCAGGAAGAATGCACAAAAGCCAAATATTATTGTCATTTTTTCTGATGACCATGCACTTCAGGCTATAAGTGCATATGGAAGCCCATATGTCAAAACACCCAATATCGATCGGATTGCAAATGAAGGGGCCATATTTAAGAATACTTTCTGCACCAACTCTATTTGCGCACCAAGTAGGGCAGTTCTGCTTACCGGTAAATACAATCACATCAATGGGCAATATGACAACCGCACCGGAACCCGCATTAATACCGGCCAACCGATGTTTCCGCAATATCTTCAGCACAATGGATATCAGACAGCATGGATAGGAAAATGGCATATCAATAACCATCCTCAACATTTTGACTACTGGAAGATTTTACCAGGTCAGGGACTTTATTACAACCCTGATTTTATCAATATGGATAGTTCGAGGGTAAGGGTGGATGGATATGCCACAGATATCATCACCGACGAGGCGCTGTCATGGCTGGATACTGGGCGGGACGGATCAAAACCATTCAGTCTGGTCATTGGCCATAAAGCACCGCATAGGGAGTGGCAGCCCGACGTTCAGGATCTTCATGCGTTTGATGATAAAACATTTCCTGTCCCTGATAATTTTTTTGATGAATATGCGGGGCGTAAAGCGGCGCAATTTCAGTTGATGGAAATAAAAGATCTGAGATGGGACTATGACCTGAAAGTAAATACAGAAGACGTAGGTTATGTGAAGCGAATGACATCAAGTCAGAAAGCCGGGTGGGACAAATATTATGAATCTGAAAATGCCAGATTGGATACCACCAAAATGACTCCAAAAGAAGTGGCTCTTTGGAAATATCAAAGATATATGCACGATTACATGGCCTGTATTATTTCTCTTGACCGAAATATAGGAAGAGTACTGGACTATCTGGATAAAAAAGGACTTTCTGAAAACACCATAGTTATCTATTCTTCTGATCAGGGATTTTATCTGGGAGAACATGGATGGTTTGATAAACGATTTATGTATGAGCAGTCACTTCGTATGCCATTTGTCATGAGATACCCCAAAATCATCAAGCAGAAAACTGTCATTAATGATATGATAGTAAATTTGGATTTCGCACCTACAATTCTCGAGCTTGCCGGTGTGACTGTACCTTCGGATATGCAAGGCAAATCTGTACTGCCTTTGGTCCAAAAAGGGAAAGTACCCGTAAAATGGCGAAAATCGATGTATTATCACTACTACGAATTTCCGGATTCACACAGAGTTATGCCACATTTTGGGGTCAGGACTGACAGATACAAGCTTATTTATTTTTATGGAGATGAATCGTTTTGGGAGTTTTATGATCTGAATACCGACCCTCAGGAAATGAAAAACGGTTACGGAGATCAGCGAAATGATAAAATCATTTTACAATTGAAAAAAGAGCTAAAGACACTTATGATGCAGTATTATGACACTGATGCATTGGCACTGTTGGAAAAAGCAGGATAATATTAAACTCCCGGGGGTGTAATTTTAACTATAACCCTGGGAAAAATGCGTCTTTAAAATGTGTTATGGTGGCATTATTGTTTTTGTCAAAGATGACGGAAATAATATCAAACCTTATTTCCCACATATGATTGACAGACAACATATATTGATTACCCGCATCAATAATCAAATTTTCTTTATGGGCGGAGATGCTCTCTTCTGGTGCACCAAAATAGGTGTATGTTTTTGCTTTTACTTCCACAAATACTAAAATGTCTCCGTCTTTTGCAATAATATCTATTTCTGCTTTACTAAACCGCCAGTTTCGCTCTAGAATGGCATACCCCAAACCAATGAGGTAGCTTTCAGCTTTATCTTCACCCAGTTTGCCTATGCTCTGTTGTCTTGCCACATTGATGTAATTAGAATATAGGCAAAATTAATGTTTATCATATTGATGGTAGATTTATTACCTGATTATTCTTCCCCATTGAGAGATATTTGTCATCTTTGTGCATTGACTTTATTCTTCATTTTTATCCTGCATTATGATTCACAACTTATCATCCCAAAACTCAATTGCCAATAAATATGTCAGCCAGCTCAGGGATATTCATTTCCAGAACAACCGGTTGATATTCAGGAAAAATATGGAACGGTTGGGTAATATTTTTGCCTATGAGATCAGCAAATACCTGAATTATAATGAACATGACATAGAAACCCCTCTCGGCACAGCAAAAACTATGCTTCCCGATAATAAAATTGTTCTGTGCACTATTTTGCGTGCCGGGCTTCCGCTGCATAATGGCTTGCTGGATTATTTTGATGAAGCCAATAATGGATTTATTGCTGCTTATCGCAAAACACATAAAGACGGCACTTTTGAAATACATCTCGAATATATCACATGCCCGGACCTGAATGGAGCCACCTTGATTTTGTCAGACCCCATGTTGGCTACCGGGGCTTCCATCCAAAAGACACTGGAATCTATGGAAGAGTATGGAAAGTATAAGCAGCTTCACATTGTCTCTGTAATCGCCTCAACATATGGGATCAATTATATCAAAAGACTTTATCCGGATGCTCATTTGTGGCTGGCTGCCGAGGATGATGAACTCACTGCCAAGTCTTATATTGTACCCGGATTAGGTGATGCCGGGGATCTCGCTTTCGGCAAAAAATTACAGGAATAATGCAAAAATGATAATAATATGAGACTTGCTATTAAATGGAATTCGCCTGTTGTCCTGACCTTTGCGTTGATTTGTACAGGAGTTTTTATATTGGATCAGCTTTTATTAGGCAGGCTCATGCCGTTTTTTACAATATATCCTTCGGTCAACTGGGCAAACCCGTTTTCAATTATAACCTTAGTCACCCATGTGTTTGGTCACGCTTCACTTGAGCATCTTATAGGCAATATGACTTTTATCCTTCTGCTTGGACCTATTATCGAAGAAAAATATGGCTCATCAAGGCTTATTTATATGATTTTCATTACAGCCCTTATTACAGGACTTCTCAATATTTTTTTCTTCAACACCGGATTAATGGGAGCGAGTGGCATCGTATTTATGATGATACTGCTGGTTTCATTTACAAATGTTTCTTCCGGTCAGATTCCGGTCAGTTTTATATTGGTTGCCCTCCTCTTTATCGGCAAAGAGTTATTGCACAGTGTAGAGTCAAATCAAATAGCTGAATCTGCACATATCATCGGTGGTTTTTGTGGTAGTTTTTTTGGTTTTAAGGCGTACAACCGATAGATAGTTTCTTTTAAGCGTTCCCAAATCAATATTGAGAGATAAATCTGCCTATTGATCTCCCTGAAAATTAGCTGTTTCTGTAATTTGTCTTTTATTAAATTAATTTGAAAGAGTGGTTCTGAAAAGAGCTTACAATTCAAAGTATTATTCTAACTATTCAAGCAGACCTAAGAATTATTTTAAGTACTGGAAGCCATTCAATAAATTATGTTTTTACAGGTATCTGATAATGGTTATCATTTATTTGGCAAAAACTTGATTATTGTTAGTAATAAATTTATAAACTGATACTTTTTTAGTATTTATTTATATTAGTATCGTAAAATACTTGCCAAATAATTTTTATTAAATTACCTTTGTGTTTGTTTTACAATAAGTAAAAACAATTTGGTTTCATTTGGTTAGGGTTGAGGTAATACGAACGTGTTACCTCATTTTTTTTGTCTGAAATACTTTGGACTTATCCATGAACATTTTATTTGTTTTCATATTTTTGTAAATACAAATTTGTCATGATCCGAAGTGCTGTCATAGAAGCTTGTGTTGAAACCATAGTAGAGTGTCAAAATGCTCTAAAGTGTAATGCTGACCAACTGGAAGTTTGCAATAGGCTTGATTTGGGTGGATTAACCCCTGATATTGAATTTGTTAAAGAAATAAATGAATCAATAAAGTTGCCGGTTAAGGTGATGATCCGAGGTCGGGAAGTAAGTTTTATATATAATGAACTGGAGATATCAGAGATGATTGCATCCATTGTAGAATTTAAATCCTGCGATATAGTAGGATTCGTTTTTGGAGCGTTGTACGAAAATGAGGCTGGGAGGCTCCAAATAGATATGGGTACGGTATATAAGCTCTGTCGGGCAGCGGCACCTTATCCGGTGACCTTCCATAAAGCGATAGACCTGTGTCATAACATAACCGAAGAAGTTGAAAAACTAAAATTGGTACCTGATATCAGGTATATATTATCTTCAGGAGGACAACCTACAGCTGAAGCAGGAACAAAAATGCTCATAGATATGCAAAAAATCGGAAAACCCAATATCGAAATAATCGCTGCCGGAAAAATTACAAAAGATAATCTGGACTCAATTATTGGCAAAACAGGATTGAGTTTTTTTCACGGTCGCAAAATCGTTTGATTAGGTTTAGCTATACTTAGCATGCCAAAAGCAATAAAATATCGTTTTTGTCTCAGTTGTTACAAATGGTAAAATATATAGTTATTTACTTGACATCAATTATAGATCTATATTTATATTTTATTTGTTGAGTATCTTTCCGACCTGTGTTATTCACATGTTAAGTGGTGTCAATTTTCTTAAGGATATGCAAATCAACCTTAAATTTGGATTTAAATCATCGCAATTTTGAAGGACAATCACGTCAGAATATTAACTATTTTTGGAATTATAGCCATAATTTCTGTCTTTTTAGTCCAAATATTTTGGGTCAAACAGGCATTTGATATCTCTGAGAGTCAGTTTGAACAAAATGTAACCGTAGCATTGCGACAGGTAGCTGAAAAGATTGCCATTAAGAATAAGACCAACTTCCATCACAAGAACCCCGTCATCAAAATCAACCCAAGACACTATGTTGTGGAGGTCCGAAGTGAAATTGATGCTTCTCTTTTGGATCACTATATTGTCAGCACATTTGACTATTTTAATATAGATCAGGATGTTGAATATGGTATTTATGGTTGTGATACAAAAGAGATGGTTTATTGCAATTATATCCAGAAAAGCAAGCCTCAAAAAGAAGTCACGGTCACAGATTTGCCCAAATTTGAAGGATTGGACTATTACTTCACCGTCACTTTTCCGCACTATCCGATTGTTTCTCTCAACAATATCCCCATGTGGATAGTCACTTCTCTGGTACTGATCATCGTAGTGTTATTCATCATGTATGCGCTTTTTGTGGTATTCTCTCAGAAATCGGTCACCAGAGTTCAACGTGAATTTATCAATAATATGACCCATGAATTTAAAACACCCATATCTACTATCTCTGTTATCCAGCAGGTAATTTCTGATCCAGAAATAGTCAAAACACCACAAAGACTGGCTACTTATACCCAGATCATCGGAGATGAAATAAGTCGTCTCAATGACCAGGTAGAAAGAGTACTTCATATATCCAGACTCGAAAAGAGGCAGGTTGAGATGCATATTGAAGATATAGACGTCCATGAAGTGATAGATAAAGTAGTCTTTAATCTGACACATGCGGACTTTGAAAAGGAAATCAATATCAGCCAAAACTTAAAAGCAGGAAATAGCCTAATACAAGCGGATAGGATACATTTTACAAATGTGGTTTGCAATATCATCGAAAACGGGATAAAATATTCACAAGGCACGGCAGAAATCAAAGTAAGTACTGAAAACGAAGGCTCCGAGATCTTTCTGACCGTGGCAGATAACGGCGAGGGCATAAATAAAAAGGAAGTAAAAAAAATATTTGATAAATTTTACCGGATTTCCACGGGTGATACGCATAATGTAAAAGGATTTGGCTTAGGTCTTTTTTATGTAAAGAAAATAGCTGACGCCCACCAATGGAAAATCAGCGTTGCATCCGAGCCAGGCATTGGAACCTCATTTGTTATATCAATACATCAGAAAAAGTAAAAATATTATGGCTAAAGTGTTTTATGTAGAAGATGATGCCAATCTGAGTTTTGTGGTAAAAGATTGTCTCCAGATAGCTGGACATAGCGTGCACCATTTTACAAAGGGAGACGAAGCGCTCAGTGCGTTTAATAAATTTGATTATGATATTTGTATCCTTGATGTGATGCTACCCAATCTGGACGGTTTTACACTGACGAAAGCCATTCGTGATAAAAACCCCAACATTCCGGTCATTTTTATTTCTGCACGTGTACAGATAGAAGATAAACTGGAGGGACTTCAGATAGGCGGAGATGATTATATTTTTAAGCCATTCAGTATCGAAGAGCTGTTGTTGAAAGTAGAAATATTTATGAAAAGAAACATTGCCACATCGATAGTACTTCCTGAAAAAGAAACTAAATTCAACATTGGAAACTTTATATTTGACTATAATGATATGGAACTCAGATCAGATTCTGAAACGATACGATTGACCGGAAGAGAAGCGGATTTGCTGATATATTTTCATAAAAACAGGAATGCCGTGGTCAAGAGAAGAGACATATTAATAGCATTGTGGGGAAAAGACGACTATTTTCTGGGACGTAGCCTGGACGTTTTTATCTCAAGACTACGCAAGTTTTTGTCAGGTGACACAAATATAAAAATTGAAAACATACCTCGTGTCGGTTTCAAATTCAGGGTAGATTAGCTGCGATTTGACTTAGCTCGTCTTCAAATAAATCAGCTCACTGCAGTTTTCGTGCCTGAATATATTCTGAGCGGTCCTTCGGATGTCCTCGGCGTTTATGCTGTGATACCTTGCAGCTTCCTGATTGATGAAGTTGGCATCTCCCAACATTTCAAAATATGCCAGACTGATGCCTTTATTCAGCACGCTTACTTCAGAAAATTCAAGACTGCTTTCGAGTCCGTTTTTTAGTTTTGTAAGCTCCCGTTGAGATATCAGTTCATTCTTCATGAACTCAAGTTCTATGTCAATTGCCATACTTGCCTGATCGATACTCACACCCGGCATAGTTTTGCCTTCTATGATGAACAAACCGGGATCTGTAGTGCCTGAAATAAACGCATCAATGGTACTGAAGAGATGCTGCTCTTTATACAATCGCTGATAAAATCTTGACGAGCGGCCATTTGACAGAATATCCGAAATCATGTCACAGACAAAATATTCATTGCTAAGTCTTCCATCCATATGGTATGCTCTGTAAATGGCATCGTGCGGTACGTCCTGTCGGAGGATTTCTTGTCTGAACTGTTTTTGGGCAGGTTCAGCTGGTAGTGTTGGTTTTATATTTTTGCCTGCAGGAATATCTCCAAACCATTTCTTTGCGAGAGCATACCCCTGGTCAGGTTTGATTTTACCCGCCATTACCAAGACCGCATTATCAGGTCGGTAGTAGTGATAAAAGAAAGCTTCAACCTGCTCGATGGTGGCATCAGAAATATGTTTCATTTCCTTTCCTATAGTGGGCCATTGATACGGATGAAATTTGTATGCCAACTTACTAAGATGGTGCCACATATCGCCATAGGGTTCGTTAAGACAAGTTTCTTTAAACTCTTCAATAACTACTTTTTTTTGGGTATTCAGAGCTTTTGTACTGAAATTGAGTTGCATCATCCTGTCAGATTCCAACCACAGAGCAGTTTCTACATTCTGAGCCGGAAGCAGTTCATAAAAATTGGTCAGATCGCTGTTTGTAAATGCATTATTTTCACCCCCGGCTTCCTGTATTGGACCATCAAAATCCGGAATATTGGCTGATCCGCCAAACATCAGATGTTCAAACAGATGGGCAAAACCTGTTTTTTCAGGATCTTCATATCTGGATCCAACATCATAGACCACATTCACTGCAATCATGGGTGTTGACGGGTCCTCATGTACGATGACTCTCAGACCATTGTCCAATATAAATCGCTCAAATAATATCATGTTTTTTCACATTTTCTTTTGATAAATCCTTTCCTTCCACGATGATCACGATCTCTCCTTTAGCCGGATGTCTTGTGTAATGTTCGATAGATTCGGTAACAGACCGGGTATTAAATTCTTCAAATTTTTTGCTTATTTCTCTTGCCACACATACTTTTCTTTCGGCTCCCAGATAGTCGCGTATCTCTTCGAGGCATTTGATAAGCCGGTGCGGAGATTCGTATAGAATGATAGTAACATCAATTCCTGAGAGGTATTTGAGTCGGGTTTGTCTTCCCTTTTTATGAGGTAAAAATCCTTCGAAATAGAATTTATCCGTAGCCATACCTGAAGAAACCAATGCAGGAACAAAAGCCGTAGCTCCCGGAAGGCAACTTACTTTTATTCCCTCCTTGATACACTCCCGCACCAAAAGAAATCCCGGATCTGAGATACCGGGTGTACCGGCATCAGATATAAGGGCAATATCTTTTCCCTGCTTCAGATGATCAATGATATTACTGAGTGCCCGATGTTCGTTGAAAGCATGGAAAGACCACATAGGTTTGTCTATCATGAAGTGACGGAGCAATACGCCACTCGTACGTGTATCTTCTGACAGGACTACATCACAGCTTTTAAGTGTAGATATGGCTCTGAAAGTCATATCTTCGAGATTTCCGATCGGCGTGGGCACTAAATAAAGCATTGTGATGATTATGGTAGCAATTTTTTTTAATCCAATTTACTTCTGTAAAGATGCACAAAAGTAGCAATTACCTTTTTACCTATCATAAAAACATTAAAATTACGTTAAAATGATACTTTTGTTGTTTGTATGACATGCTATTTCGGTCTTTAATGGCAACTGTTATTAAATTTGATCGTTATAACACTGATAAGATAGTACTCCCTATGCGATTATATATCCAAAGACTGATTTTTATTAACCTGATATATTGTGCCAGCCTGATGGCAGGCGGGGGCATTATCTCGGCACAGGTATTGAATGACGATTGTCAGTTTGCTACTCCCATACCTTCTTCTGACAATTACTGCTCGGCTGCAAATGCTTTTACAAATATAGGCGCAAAAGCCGATAATCAGTTTCTTCAGGCGAATGTGTCATGTGTATCTTTAAAATGGGCAAACGGAGTGTGGTTTTCGTTTGTTCCGCGTCAACCGGCTGTGCTGATAAGGGTTTTAGGTTTTGGAAACGGAGGAACCTTGAGAAGCCCGAAAATTGTTTTGTTTCAACGCTGTGGTCAATATGTTTCATGCTCACCGGGTAAGGATGTAGGCATTGACGAACTCGTGTACGGCGATCTTAATATTGGGCAGACGTATTTTATCATGGTTGAATCTTCTATAGGAGGCGAAGGTACTTTCGGATTATGTATTGATGACTTTGTACCCGTGAGTTCGCCAGAAAGTGATTGCAGAGATGCAGTCATACTGTGTGATAAGAGCCCTTTTGTTGTTGATCGTCTCATAGGCAGTGGAAATGACAAAAATGAATTGGATCCGAATATTTGCATCGGCGGTGAATTTGCTTCTGCCTGGTACAAATGGACCTGCGATGTGCCGGGAAGGCTTACTTTTACCCTTACCCCCAATAACAATATAAACAATCAGATATCGGATGATATAGATTTTGCCCTTTATGAATTATCAAGTGGTATTGATAACTGTGGGCTGAAAAAATTGCTCAGATGTGAAGGTGCGGGCGCAAATACAGATGCAGTCGGAAATGTATCACCCTTAGCACAGTGGGCAAAATGCAATGGACCTACCGGACTCCGGGAAGGAGAAAGTGATCTCGCCGAACCGGCAGGCTGTGTGGGGAACAATAATAATTTTGTTGCGCCTATTGATATGGAAGCAGGAAAGTCATACGCGTTGATTATCAATAATTTTTCCAGATCAGGATTGGGATTTGGTATTGAGTTTGGTGGTACCGGGACATTTCTGGGCCCAAAACCGGATTTTGAAATCAATGCCAATAAGGCTTTTGAATGTGATAAAAGCATCGTATTTAATAATAAATCCACATCGGCAACGGATCCGATAGTTAATTATACATGGAATTTCGGAGACAAGGCGATTCCCGAAAGACAGTCAGGACAGGGTCCGTATGATGTTACATATCTGTCTTTTGGTGATAAAATTGCAGCACTGACAGTCAAAAGCTCCAGAGGTTGTGTGGTGACAAAGATCAAAGAATTTTTTGTTGATGCATGTTGCAAGGATACAACCACATTGAAAGTTAACGTTGGGATTACTGACCTGAAGTGTTTTAATATCCCGGAAGGAAAGATTTTGGCATCAGCGTCAGGTGGTTTGCCGGATTATAAGTTTCGGATAAACAATGGCAAGTTCAATATCAATCCGTTGTTCGGCAAACTCGATACCGGAACATACATTATCTCAGTGCAGGATACCAAAGGTTGCGTCGATTCTATCACAAGAACTATCGGTCAGCCTCCGAAAATTGTAATTAATGCCGGCGATGATCAGGAAATTGATTTCGGTAATACTACCTTCCTCAATGGATCGTTTACATCATTTAATGGGGTCGATACTTTGGTCTGGATGCCGGAAGAAGATTTTGAAATCAACGGTGTTACCAATCCTGAAGTTTTCCCCAAGACAACAACTGACTACATTCTTTCGCTCGTGGACAAAAATGGATGCGTAGGGAGAGACACCGTTGTGGTAAGGGTGATAAAGGATTATAAAATCCATGCTCCTAATATTTTTACGCCTGACGAATCTGGGTACAATGATTTTTTTAATATCTGGACTACCAAAGGGGTGAAGTATATCGAGCTTCTGGAAGTATATGACAGATGGGGAAATCTGGTGTATCAGGGGACGGATATAAAAGCCCCATCGCCTGGGGAACTGGTGACAGGTGATGCAAAAAGCGGATGGAATGGTATATTTCATGGCAAGCCGGTCGTAGCAGGAGTATATACATGGCGGGCAAAAGTGCGGTTTATAGACGAGGAGCTGAAAATTTTTGCAGGAGATATTACCTTACTCAGATGACAGAAGCATGGGGATAAGATGGTCGGTTTTTGTTATGATAGGAATACTTTTAATTGTAAATTTTACCGCATGCAGCAATAAGGAAGAGGATATCAATGATCTTCTGGCAGAAAATCTGCAATCGAAAGTCGAAACGGGCAAAAATATCCGGATAGTTTATAGCGACTCGGCCATCGTCAAAGCAGTCATTCATGCGCCTGTAATGGAAAGATACAGTGAGTATGGCAATTCCAGTGATGTATTCCCAAAAGGCATATTGCTTGAGTTTCTGGATGATAATAGAGTGGTCAAGAGTTGGGTTAAAGCAGAAACAGCCGTTCGTGAAGAAAAAACCAAGAAAATAACAGCCAGAGGCAATGTCACCTGCTATGATGACGAAAACAAAAAAATAGAAACTTCAGAGCTTATTTTTGATGAAATCGAACGGACAGTATATACTGATAAACTCGTCCGCATCACCAATCCTGTAAAAGGCGATACTACTTACGGGTTTGGTTTTAAAGCCAACCAAGATTTTACCCGTTTTGAAATTAAGAAAAAAGTCCAGGGCAAGCTCAATATTGCCGATATTGTCCCGCTAAAAGATTAACTTTGTGGCGCAAAATAGTTAAATGGTTACTACGCTTATATTTGTTTTAATTACCATCATTCTTTCGGGCTTTTTTTCAGGGACAGAAATTGCCTACCTTTCTGCCAATAAACTGAGCATAGAAGTCCTTAAAAATAAGGGATCCAAAAAAGGACAGATACTTACTGACCTGTACAAAGATCCCAAATCATTTCTGAGCACTATGCTCGTAGGCAATAATGTCGTGCTGGTCATGTACACCATCCTGTTCAGTTCTGTCATCACCCCATTGGTCGAGATGTTGCTTCCTTCAGGGAGTATATCTGCCTCTCTGGTTACGACGATAATTCTGACCATCGTCATCCTTATTTTCGGCGAGTTTTTACCCAAAACGATTTTCAGATTATACGCCAACGAATTGATATTCAGACTGGCACACCCACTCCGGTTTTTTAGCTGGCTTCTCCTTATCCCAAGTTGGATTCTTACCAAGACATCTAACCTGATCATAAGATTGGTGATCGGAAATGTAGAGGTGGCCGATGATAACAATATCACAAAACTGGATCTGGAGCATTACATACACTCTAATGTGCACGAGGAAAAAGAGATAGATAAAGAAATCCTCACCAACGCCCTCAATCTTAATCTCCTAAAGGTGAGAGACTGTATGGTGCCGCGTAATGAGATGATGTTTGTAGATAAAAATGATGACCTCCAGACTGTAAAGGAAACATTTATTTCTTCAAAACATTCGAGACTTATCGTAATCGACGGCGATGTTGAAAATGTCATAGGTTACTTCCATCACCAACAACTGTTCAAAAACATCACTTCCCTCAAACGGAATATTATGGATATTGATTTTGTTCCCGATGTGATGAATGTGCAGGATCTGATGTATAAATTTATAAAAAACAGCACCAATATAGCCTGTGTGGTGGATGAGTTTGGAAGTACAGCTGGTATCATCACACTGGAAGATATCCTTGAAGAAATATTTGGAGAAATAGCCGACGAGCACGATGAAGAAGATTATACTGAAAAAATGATTTCTGACGATGAATATATATTTTCCGGCAGACTCGAGTTGGGATATCTAAATGATAAATATGAACATCTCAACCTGCCAGAGAAAGAATACGTCACTCTGTCTGGGTATATAGTGATGACCCACGGCAGCATACCTGAAGTAGGCGAAACAATAGAATTGGACAACTACAAATTTGAAATCCTCACAAAATCTGATACTAAAATTGATGAAGTGAAAGTCATCAAAATTTCTGATCACAAAGATCTGATTTCAGAAAGTTAAATGGGAAGAATTTTTACTTAATAAACCAGGAAATTATTTTTTTTGATGATATAAGCTTTTCTACATTCGAAATCAAGAAGGATTTCATTAAATTTTATAGTTATTGGGTACAAAGAATGTTTTTCTTTATTGGAATGAAATATACTTCTGAAGCTCTGATTTTTAATAAGAATCATTTCAAAAAATAGACTCATAAAAAAAATGGGTTTTGTCAGCACGGAACAAATGCACTTTATGATCGAAAATCTGAATAAGATACTGAAGTATTGATTTTGCTGTAACTATCTTTACCCCTGGCAATATAATACCATAACCCATGATCAATTATACAGAAGCTTCTCTCGATGGGATCACCGCCCACCTTATTGGCAATCAAAATGAAGGCGAAGACATTATCTATTCGCCTGAATTGATAAGAGTCAACGATGAAAATCTGTACACTACATTGTTTAAATACTTCCTTTCTCATTTTAAGGAGCCGGAATATTTCAGTTTCACTTTTTCTTCAGGAGAATTTGCACTCAACCCGGTCTATAATTTTGTGGCCAATATCTTTGATGATCCTGAATGTCTGCATGAGCAGTCTGTCAAAATAGCACGTCACTTATATGAAAAATCAAAACACCCGAATATCAAATCCGGTGAACTGTATATCACCTATTTTAAAAATGTGCTGGTGGATGACGAAATGGTTGACGCAGTGGGTATTTTCAAATCAGAAAACAAAGACATTTTTTTAAAACTTAACAGAGAAGGTGTCCATTTCAATCTGATTCAGGATGCGGGAACCAATACCAGTAAGCTCGATAAGGGCTGTCTAATCTTTAATACTGACCGCGATACAGGATTTAAAATATGCAATATCGATCACAGTAACAGGTACAAGGAAGCACAATACTGGCGGGAAGAATTCCTGATGATCACGGCGCGTGCTGATGATTATCACCAAACCAAAAACTACATTCACGCAACAAAAAATTTTATCAAAGACAGGATGTCAAAGGAATTTGATACTGATAAGTCGGATGAAGCCGGTGTGATGAACAGGTCATTTGAATATTTCAAAAATCAGGATAAATTTGATGCCCATGAGTATGAAAAAAAGGTCTTTAAAGATAGTAAAGTAGTCGAGGCATTTCAGGATTATAAGGAGGAGTTTCAAAATCTAAGATCAGCCACCCTTTTTGATTCATTTGATATCTCAGAGTATGCAGTCAGGAAACAATCCCGCGTCTTTAAGAGTGTCATAAAGCTGGATAAAAACTTTCATATCTATGTGCACGGTGATAAAGAAAAAATTTTGAAGGGCATTGATGAAGCCGGAAAGAAGTACTACATTTTGTACTATGATGACGAAAGCTGATGTGTCAGTAAGTAAAGTCACTCCTAATAAAATTTGGATATTTTTTTTATTGGAGTTGTAACATTTAAGATATTACCAATCTGGTTTATCAAATTATTTCTACATTTACTCAAATTTCTAAATAAGCTAAATTTTAAACTTAATCATTATGAGCAGATCTTCCCGTCGTACTTTTATCAGGAAAATGTCAGCCGGGGCAATTGGCTCTGTTATAATACCTGAGATCATTAGATCATCCGAATCGTATCATGAAAACATGTATATGCAACGCGCAAACCCTTTTAGTGCCAATGACAATATTCAAATAGCCGTAATAGGAGCCGGAGGTATGGGTACTGCAGATGTTAATACAGCGATTACAGTTCCGGGTGTCAAACTCATTGCAGCCTGCGATCTGTATGACGGGAGACTTACGGCAGTAAAAAAGCAATACGGAAGTGATATTTTTACCACACGAGATTACAGAGAAATCTTGGAGCGTAAAGATATTGATGCCGTCATAGTAGCTACCCCGGATCACTGGCATAAAGACATTTCGGTCGCAGCCATGAATAGTGGAAAAGCTGTCTATTGTGAAAAGCCTATGACGCATGATGTGAGTGAAGGAAGTGCCGTGGTAGATGCTCAAAACAGAAACAAAGTAGTATTTCAGGTGGGTAGCCAGGGTTTAAGCTCTTTGGGGAATGAAAAGGCAAAAGAACTGCTGGCAGCCGGGGCCATTGGTCAGCTCAACTACGCTGAGGGATTCTGGGCCCGCAACTCTCCTGAAGGGGCGTGGCAGTACACCATTCCGGCAGATGCTTCAACTTCGACTGTTGATTGGAAAATGTTTCTTCACCAGAATCAAGAAATACCTTTTGATGCCAAGAGGTTTTTCAGATGGAGATGCTACAAGGATTATGGTACCGGGGTATCCGGCGATTTGTTTGTGCACTTATTTTCAAGTCTGCATTTTATTACCAACTCCAAAGGGCCGCAGAAGATCATGGCTATGGGCGGACTCAGATACTGGAAAGACGGACGCGAGGTACCTGATATACTTATGGGCATGTTTGACTATGCTGAAACAAAGGAACATCCCGCTTTCAATTTATCGCTTCGGGTTAATTTTATTGACGGGACGGCTGATAGCACATACTTGCGTCTTGTAGGTAGTGAAGGTAGCATGAATGTTGAGTGGGATAAGGTCACCTTATTTAAAAATAAGGCTTACGCTGCCAATGACGATCCGTTGATGACTACAAAATTGGGTAAAGACAAAGTAGAGGGCGAAAGAAAAAAGATCCTCCCGCCGGCTAAAACTATATTTACTGCTGAAGAGGGGTATAAAGGGGCACATTTTGATCATTTTACCAATTTTTTTACTGCCATCCGCAATAAATCTAATGTAGTAGAAGATGCCTTATTCGGATACAGAGCAGCAGCTCCTGCATTATTGTGCAACGACAGTTACTTTACGGATAAAGCCGTAAAATGGGATCCTGTCAACATGAAAGTAGGGAGTTAAGTGAAAAATAATCAATTTAATATGAAGCATATCAGTACAATCGCAATTTTCCTTAGCATTATTGCAATGGGATGTAAGGAACAAAAAAATGTTATCACAAAAGAACAACTAGCGACTGATAACACTCTAAGCCAGGCCGAGCAAGCTGAAGGCTGGAAATTACTCTTCGATGGTCAGACACTCAACGGGTGGAGGATGTATCAGAATAAACCAGCAGATGCATGGGGAGTAAAGGACGGCATCCTTTATTGCAAGGGCAGCGAGACAGATAAAAGTGATCTCAGGGCCGATATTGTTTCTGCAGATCAATATGAAAATTTTGAATTAAGCGTTGACTGGAAAATTGCCCCCGAAGGAAACAGTGGCATTATGTACCACGTATCTGAGGATACGACTGCAGCATACTATAGTGGACCCGAATATCAGCTAATCGATGATGCGGGGTTTCCTGAAAAACTGGAAGAATGGCAAAAAACGGCATCAGATTATGCGATGTACATAGTTACTTCCAGGCCCACAAATCCGGTTGGGCAATTCAATACTTCCAAAATTATAGTTAATAGTACTCATCGGGAGCATTGGTTGAATGGTGTGAAAGTGCTCGAATTTGAGGCATGGACACCTGACTGGGAAAAGAGAAAAGCTGCCGGAAAATGGAAAGATGTGCCAAATTATGGCATGAATAAAACTGGATATATCTGCCTTCAGGATCATGGTGGAGGAGTATGGTTTAAAAATATTAAAATTAAAGTACTCTGACAGCTATTCACAGATATGGATTTGAATAAAGCTTTAGAAAATATTTTACCTCAAAACCGTATCAAAGGACGTCTTATCGACAGATATGCCTTTGCCAGTGATGCCGGAAGTTACTACATGGTACCTCAGGTAGTGGTTCAGCCCGATACCATTGAAGAGATAAAATCATTGTTTGCCTTCTCATCAGACAACAAAATTCCGATGACTTTCAGAGCAGCAGGTACAAGTCTTTGCGGGCAAGGTGTGACAGACGGAATGCTAGTAGATCTGAGTCGTCACTGGCGTCACATTGTTGTTGAAGATGGTGGCTTTAGGTTAAGAGTAGAGCCTGCAGTGATAGGTGGTCATGCCAATCTTATACTCAAAAGATTTGGAAGAAAAATCGGCCCCGATCCTGCTTCCATCAATGCTGCGATGATGGGAGGCATCCTTTCCAATAATTCCAGCGGAATGTGCTGTGGTGTGCATCATAATTCTTATCATACAGTCAGCGCTGTAAAGTTTGTTTTGCCTAATGGAATGGTATTTAGTACTGAAAATAAGGAAGACTACACAAGATTCCAAAAGGAAGCAAAAGATATATCAGACGGATTACTCACGCTCAGAAATGAAATATTGCAAAATGATGATCTGATACAAAAAATAAGAAGGAAATACAGACAAAAAACACTACAGGATACAGTCTCAACGCATTCCTTGATTATGAAAATCCACTTGATATATTCACCCATCTGTTGATTGGGGCCGAAGGAACTCTGGCTTTTATAGCAGAAGCGGTTCTTAATACCATTCCGGATTATGCATTCAAAATGACAGGAATGTTGTATTTTGAAACCCCAGAAATGGCTTGCCAGTCTATATTATTGTTGAAAGAATCCGGGGCTGAAGCGCTTGAGTTTATGGATAGAGCTTCATTGCGATCAGTAGAAAATATGGCGGGAATCCCTGGAATTGTTAGGCTGCTTCCTGCAAAAGCTTCTGCTATTTTGACGGAGTATCAGGCAGATACTGAATCAGAATTGCTTACAAAATGGGAGAATGCTATAGGAGTGATAGAAGGCTTGCCACTCATTCATGATCATGATTTTACGCTCGACCCGGATCGACAAGCTGCGTTATGGAAAATCCGTAAAGGTATGTACCCTTCTGTAGCAGGTATGCGAAACAGTGGCACAGCTATGCTTCTGGAGGATCTTACTTTTCCAGTAGAGAGATTGGGAGAGGCCATCAAAGATGTGAGAGACATGTTTGAGAAATATGACTATGAAAATGGAATTATTTTTGGCCACGCTAAAGATGGCAACTTGCATTTTTGTATATCTCAACATTTTGATACCGATGAGCAAATTGAGAGATTCCGCAAATTTAATGATGAACTTTTTGATCTGGTATTAGGAAAATATGACGGGGCCCTGAAAGCAGAACACGGTACAGGAAGGGCTGTAGCCCCATACGTAGAAGCAGAATGGGGCAAAGAAGCGTATGGAATTATGCTTAAATTAAAAAAATTGGTTGATCCTGAAAATTTGCTAAACCCCAATGTAATTCTTTCAAATAATAAAAATGAACATGTCCAAAACCTGAAGAGCCTCCCTGTGGTGGAAGAAGAAGTGGATAAATGTGTGGAGTGTGGCTTTTGCGAAAACAGATGTCCCAGCAGAGATTTTACGATGACACCCCGTCAGAGGATAGGTATCAGGAGGGCCTTACAGCGTCTGAAGAAAGAAAAAAGATGGACATATACCACCAGATTTCAAAGGATTATGAGTTTGATGGCCTGGATACTTGTGCCGTAGATGGTATGTGTGCCACGGATTGCCAGTGTCTATCAATACCGGTGAACTGGTAAAGCGACTCAGGCGTGAAAATCACTCCGATTTTGCGAATAAAGTAGCACTTACTGTATCCAAAAATTTTAGTTTGGTTCAATTCACAGCCAGATTAGCATTGAAAGCGGGTTTTTTGGCTAATCAGATTTTTGGAAGAAAGAGTATGTCAAATTTGACTAAGCTGTTGCGACAGCCATTCGGGGGATTTCCGTTGTGGTCAAATGCGATGGATAAACCACCAAAGCTATCATACAACGCGGCCACACACTACCCGGCAGGAACAAAAGACGCTGATACTATAGTATATTTTCCTACCTGCATCAACAGAATGATGGGCGGAGATCTGATGGATACTTTTTTACGTGTATGTAAAAAAGCAGATATTCAAGTAGTCATTCATCAGAATATAAACAGCCTTTGCTGCGGACAGATATTTTCATCCAAAGGTCATCATGCAGCTTATAAAGACATGATCAATAAAACAATCTCAGGATTGTGGTCTGTTACACAGGAAGGAAAGCTTCCTGTTATGATTGATGTCACCAGTTGTACCTTTACTTTACAACATTGTCGATCTCACCTCACTGTAAATAATCAGGAGAAATTTGATAAATTGAAAATATACGATACCATCGACTTCTCATCTGATGTGCTTTTGCAAAAATTGAAAATCATTAATAAAAAAGATAAAATTGTCTTTCATCCGGTATGCAGCATATATAAAATGGGCTTATTTTCCAAATTAGAATACATAGGTAAGGCTTGTGCCACTGATTCTGAGATTCCGGCTATAGCAGGATGTTGTGGAACGGCTGGTGACAGGGGCTTTTATATACCCGAATTACCAAAAGCGGCTACAAAAAAAGAAGCATATGAAGTAAATAAACAGGATTATGACGGATATTACAGCACTGCCAGAACATGCGAAATGTCATTGACAGAAGCAGTCGGTAAAAATTATCAATCGATTATAAAATTGTTGGATGAGGTAAGTGAATGGTAAGCACTTATTTCAAAATAAGAGTAAACACACTCATATATAAGGTCAGGAACTAATGATTTGGAATAAATGTATTGTGAGTGAAGCTGGTCAAAAGTTTATTTAATCTTTGGATAAAAAAATAATAAAATGAGATTGTTTAGATTTGGAATATTTGAAAATGAAAAGCCGGGCGTCCGGCTGACTGATGGTACACGTATAGACGTTTCAGGGTTTGGAGAAGATTATAATGAGCACTTCTTTGCCAATAATGGTTTAGTTCGACTTTCAGCTTGGCTGGCAATAAATAAAACGCAATGTCCCAAGGTCCCGGATAATATAAGGATTGGGTCTTGTGTTTGTCGTCCTTCTAAAATAGTTTGTATCGGTCTCAATTACACAGGTCATGCCACTGAATCAGGAATGCTGCTTCCTCCTGAACCAGTGGTTTTTTTGAAATCTACTTCAGCATTATGCGGCCCTAATGATGACCTTATAATACCGAAAAATTCAGTAAAAACAGACTGGGAAGTAGAATTGGCTCTGGTCATTGGAAAAAGAGCATCATACATTAGTGAGGATCAGTCTCCTGACTATATTGCCGGTTATACGATCCATAATGACTATTCTGAGCGTGCTTTTCAGATGGAACGAGGTGGCCAGTGGGTAAAAGGAAAGAGTAATGACACTTTTGCCCCGGTAGGTCCTTACCTGGTCACCAAAGATGAAATAGTTAATCCGCAGAATTTAAGGCTATGGTTAAAGGTAAATGGCGACGTGGTTCAGGATTCTGATACAAATGATATGGCTTTTGGGGTCAATTATATCGTTTCATATCTAAGCCAGTTTATGACCTTGCTTCCTGGTGATATCATCTCAACCGGAACACCGGGAGGTGTTGGGTTTGGAATGAAGCCGCCAAGGTACCTTAAGCCCGGAGATATCGTCGAACTCGGTGTCCAAAGTCTTGGTCAGCAAAAGCAGCATACCGTAGCATACCAAGAATGATCTTGCAATTTAATCATAATTCATATATAATATGATTCATTTCGGGGGTTCTAACACATTCAACGATACGTTATTTTATCAAAACGAGCCTTTCATCTATCCAGCCACTTCTTAAAAATAGGAGCTTTTTCGCGACTCACATCCACTTCCTGCACATTGGAAACAATGAGTTTGACCGATAGTTTTTGATTCTCAAAAGGAGTGATGCTCTGTATCGCAGCAACATTGATAATGGTCTGGCGGTTTGCCCTGAAAAATATTTTAGGGTCTATGACTTCTTCCACTTCTTCCAGAGTAGCGAAATCAAGTACAAATCTTCCGCCACTAAATGTATATATGAAATTCAGACTATCTCTGCGAAAACAGGCAATATCTTTGACTAAAACGGGCAGCCATTGTTTGCGGTGTTGAACGATAAATTTTTCTTTATAATTAATGGTTTTGCTTTGTACTTTTGAAAATAACTCCATCAGATTATTGAAGTCTTTGGGATACTCTGATCTGGTATTGAGAATGAGTCTGCATTTGTTCAGAGCCCGTTGGAGTTCTTCCATATCCACAGGCTTTAACAGATAATCCGTGCCGTTGACTTTAAATGCCTGTAGAGCATACTCATCGTAGGCAGTAGTAAAAATAACAGGGCATTTGAAATCAAACTTCCTGAATATCTCAAAGCTGATGCCATCACTCAGCTGTATGTCAGCAAATATGATGTCCGGTTCAGGATTTTCATCAAACCAATTAATAGATTTCTTCAGGCTTGGAAGTATCTGTATGACTTCGATATCTTTAGCCAATTCTGATAGTTTGTACTGAAGCTCCTTGGCTATCAATGATTCATCTTCTATTATTACGGTTCGATACATAGGATTGATATTAGATTTGACTATAAAAGAGGTATTCTAACTGTATAATGGCTTTCACTTTCCTGAATGATGACAGGTTTATTTGATAAAAACCGATAAAGTGCCACCATACTCATCTGGCCCTGCTGATTGCTGGTCTCTACAAAATTCTTTTTATTGAGATTGTTTTGAACTATTAGGTAATCTTGTTCAATATAGATCCGAATGGTGAGTGGTGTTTCATCATCTGCTATATTATGTTTGATGGCGTTTTCCACCAAATTTTGGAGAGTTACTGGTGCTATCTTCCGGTCAGTCAATTCTTCAGGTACATTTATATCTATTTCAAGCCCTTTGTCAAACCTTGTCTTCTGAAGCTGGATATACATATTGATAAATTTTAACTCTTCAAAGAGTGGTACCGTCTCTATATCTTTATTTTTTAGGATATATCTGTACACTTTGCTCATTTTGTCAAGAAAATCACCCGCCTGCTGTTGATCAAATCTAATCAGGCTACTCAATGATGTCAGCGAATTGAATAAGAAATGAGGGTTGAGATGTTGCTTCAGGTTTTCATACATCACCGCTGTTTTTTCCTTTTCAAGTAAATATGCTTTTGACTTTAGCAGATTCATGTCTCTGATGCTTTTTATTCTCCCCTGAATGATCGAATAAACAAGGAATGTAATAAAGCTAAGTAGGCAAAGGATAAACCACCACGACTTATAGAAGGGTGTTTCTATGATAATGGTCAACGTTTTCTCTTCTGATGACCAACCTGGGTCCTCAGATCTGGCTATAAGACGAAAAGTGTATTTGCCAGGACTAAGGTCTGTATAAGTGGCCTCTGCCTTTTGTCCCGATTTCACCCAACCATTATTTACACCTTCCAATGTATATTCAAAGTGATACCCGTATGTTTTATCTGAACTTAAACATCCGAAAGCAATGTTAATAAAATTTTCATTGGGCTTTAGATATATAACTTTCTCACTGGTAAGATAGATATTTCTGCTCTGTAGCGCAATTTTGCTGATTAAGAGCCCATTTTTGGGTTGAGTTTGCGTCATCATATCAGGAAAAAACTCAACAAGACTTCCTTTAATATTGGTGAGAATATTTCCATTCGAAAGAGCAATCATGTAGTTATAATAAAACATATTATGTTCACTATGATTGATTTCGAAATTTGTGAATTTATTGGTCCGGGGATTAAATACTGAAAATTTATTATAAGATGCTGCCCATACGTGTCCATTTTTATCGGATACAGATGAGAGCACGAGATCGTTGACCAATCCATCTGAGCTGTCCCATTTTTTGAACGCAACATCATTTCTTTCCAGAACATCGTTTTTCTTTTTTATTACTTCAATAAGTCCGAGACCATAATAAGCTATCCAGGCATTGCCTTGATAGTCGATTTCCAAAGCATTGATAAACCCACAAAGAATCTTGCTTGTATCCATTGGGAAAGGATGTATGGTTGTTGAACCAAGTGGTATATAACCCAGGGAAGAATTTTGACTGGCTAGCCACGTACCTATTCCTAAGGATGATTTCAGCCAGCCTGTCATATATTTCTCACCGTTTTTATTATTTGGTATTGAATAGTTTATTTCCTGAAAAGTATTTCTGTAAGCATTCCATCGCAATATGGGGGTAAAATTATTACCTATCAGGTAGGTAGAATCTGTTTCACGGGAAATGGTTCGTGCCCTGTATTCTTCATATTTACCTTTCAATGGGTAAAATTTTTCATATTTACCGCTTGTGATGTCATATTGGTGTGTAATTCCATTATAATAAGAAATAATCGCTTTGCCTTCTATGAAATCAATATCGGTGATATACTGATATGGTTGCGCGTTATTTTTATACGATTTAAAATCAATTTTTTTTATCTTATTAGTATGAGAATCATAGACATACACAGCCCCGTCCCTTGTCCCTAACCACCATGTTCCATTATTTCTATCTTCTGCCAAACAAGTGATTTGCCAGTTTTGATCAAGCTCAGGATATTTGTCGGCTAACTTGGTAATTTTATAAAAAAGTCTTTTTTCATTAAATCTGGAAATGCCATTTGGTGTACCCAGCCATATGGTATTGTCTTTGTCTTCCCAGACGGCACTCACACGGTCGCTGCATATTGACTCTTTATTTGACTGATCACTTTTTATGAGTGAATACTTATTGTTATTTTTGTAATCTATGATTATAGTTTCATATGATATGCTGGAGTACCAAAGCTTGTGATCAGATGTTTCGAATATTGTGCCATCATAAGCTTCTTTGATTTTTCCCTTCAATTCTATCGTGTATATCTTTTCTTTGGTATCATTTTGTATTCCAACAATGGTTTGATCGGTTTCATCCAATAGCCAAAGTATGCCATTTTTTGTCAGGTGTATTGTCCCAATAGAATGATTATTAAAAATCTGACGGGTAGTTTCGTTTTGATGATTTATAAATCTGGAAGTGGTGAGATCATAATAATTGAGGCCCGAAGGAGTTGCAATCCAAAGACCTTTTCCAAAATAATCAGAAACTATTCCATTTTGTTTAATTACATCGGACGTAATACTATATTTATCTTTTTTATTGTGAGTAAAGATGTCAAATATGCCCTTCAGTATATTAAGGCGGTGCAAGCCATACAGACTTCCCGCCCATATCTGACCATTTACATCACAATCAAGACCTGTTAATCCTGGCGAATTGATGTTGTCACCATTGTAATATCTTTTAAATATTTTTGAATTTACATCGTAACAAAATAAACCCTCGGTGGTGCTGCCCCAAATATTTCCTTCTTTCCCTTTGCAAAGTTGCACAATATAATTGCTGATGATACTCGAGCTGTCTTTATTATTTTTTTTGAAAACTTCAAATCGTTTTCCATCATACCTGTTGAGTCCGGAGTACGTACTGATCCACAACATTCCGGCATTATCCTGGAGGATATCGGAAACAGAATTGTAACTTAAGCCATCTCTATCTTTCAGGTGATCAAATACGAGATCCATTTTTGCGACTGCAGTGTCAGATATCTCCGGCGGAGTTTTCTGGGAAACGACATCTGAGCCCGGATATATCAAACATATCATATAAAAAACTCGCCACATCTTTTATTATTTTCTTTGGATACTCACTTTGATAAGTATCAAGAGTTTTCATTTCCTTACAAAGATGAATGAAAAAATGGTTTGAAAAAACAAATTTTTTATCAAGCGTACTATGAGCTTGGTTAAATCGTGTTTATAGGTTCCTGAAGCGATATATTTTTTCATACACTTCTTTAAATTTAATGAACTATTTCGGTTCATTTATCAATCTTGTCGCTTCAAATTTATAATTATCCTGTTCGTTAATAAATACCGGGCGGTTATGTTTTTAGCATTTAACTTTGATCTGAGAATTATCGCGAATTCGATGGGGATTGGGAAAAAATCAAATATTATGGACCGCAACTGTATAGTTACTAAACAAGCATGTTTTCAATGAAATTATATATCTACTTCATGTTTTTATCACTATTCCTTACAATGTTTTCATGCAAAAATGAAAGTCAACCCGGTAAGAGTATTGAAAATTTGGTCTCAGGCAAATCAGATGTAAGGCAGATAGATTTTATCTCCTATAACGATGATCCACAGGCGGAGAAATGGTTTGAATACAATGAACAGGGTGATATTATCCGTGAAGCGGTGGATATTGATACTATGGTGTATCAATATGAAGGAAGGAAAATTGTCAAAAGACACATTGACAAGAGTCTGAGCTGGCATTCTGCAACAGAATATCTAACTGATTTGAATGGAAGGATAATCAGTGCTGACATATTTGATGAAAAAGACAAAAAAGTAAGTACTATAAAATATTCATACAATACCGAAGGATATCTTATGAAATCAGAGCAATTGATAATTCAGTCAAATAGTAATTTAGTTAATGAATTTGAATATAAAGATGGAAATATTGATCAAGTTAAAATATTTGACACAGAAGGCAAATTGACTGCCACCTATATATATGATTATTATCCGGATAAAGTCAATATCCTGAATCTATTTATTGAAAACATCGCAGACGACATACTTCCTAATGAAAGAATGGGTATAAGAAATAAAAACCTGGTTAAACAATTGAGCAATAAAACGACAGAAGGAGATACCTTGTCGCTGGTAAAATACAACTACGGGGAGCTGTTAAATGGCACATTGACCTGTGTTCAAATCGACGATATCAATGAATTTGAAACTAAAATCATATATCATCTAAAATAGACCCAATTAACATTACTAGATCCCAGTGATGTGCCATAAGAAGGATAGAATGCCTCGATTTATCTTTTCAGACTGGCGCATCACATTTTAAATAAAATACGAGATGCACATTACCTTTTCTTCATTTCTATCCAAAATTTACTGGCCATTGGTAGGGTTGTATATCATATATTTACTTGTTTTTATCATGTTATACTTTACTCAAATCAATGACTGGTCCGACAGAGGGTATTACAACATGATGAATTTAAAAAAAATAGGTATTCCCTTTGCCATATTATGCGGATCTATTTATTTGAAATACAATGGTAACGAAAAAACAGGCCATTATCTGCTTTTTATTCCTGCAGGGGGTGCAATATTATTATTACTACTGGGATTCCTTATGATATTGATTATGGCACAATTTTTTGGCAAGTAATAATTAATTAATATGAATACTTTCGTTCAAAATATTTTACAATTCGGACCGTTAGCATCATTTTTTGGAGCATTTCTGTTGATCCTATCTTATCAAAAAAAACACGAAATAGAGCATACGATTAAGAAAGGTAAAGTGACCGAAGGTACTGTCATCGAGATAAGGGAGCATCAAAGTCGTGGATTTGCACCGGTGGTTGAATTTAAAACTCAAAACGGTTTGTATAAGCATTATTCATCAAGTTTTAGATTTTCATGCAGATATTTTGTTGGGCAGAAAGTGAAAATATACTATTACATTTATAGGTCGCGCCGAGAATTTGCATTGGAAGATGACACTCCAGGAACCTTGCCTGAGAGTTTACTAAAATGGGGAGTTGTTTTGTGTTTAATCGGAATGCCTATGTTAATTATTAAAGTGATCGGGCTTTTTTGATATAAAATCCAAAATATTATGCCAACTATCGTTTTGTCAGAACCTTTCATCCGGCACTTTGCAGGTAGTGTTTTTACAGTCAGTGATGCCATCGGTGTTTCGGGGTGGGACGATGATGATCGGGTGAGAGAAAAACAATCCTGCTATGACCAAAGAGTTTACTATCTACCAGACGATGGTAAAGGCGCACCAGCCGAACTTCCTTTGCCTTCAACATTCGACTGTCCCGAGAATATATTGAGTTCTGTAGATGTAAAAAGTGGTCCTTGCAGGATTACTTCAGTCAGCAAATCTCTCGGGAAAGCCATCGATGATCCTTATTATGTTTCACCTTTACCGCTTGGAAAAGGAAAAATTCTATATCAGGATTCAGAAAAATATGTAAAAAACACGCTCTATTTTGACTTAAACTCTGAAGAAAAACCAGATACAGCATTGGTTAAAAATAAAGTTTCAGAAGTTTTGACCAACATTATCATTAATGCAGATGTACCACCCATTTTAAATTTTGATAATTATGAAGCTGGATTTTATGAAATTAGTCTGTTGAGATCCAATTTTGTTATCCACCACTTCACTATGATCAAATGTTTTCCTTTGGTAGTGAGCCAAACTGATGTCAGGTCGAAATATCGCATTTCACAAACAATCTGGTAAAATGTAAATCATCTTTGAAGTAAATTTTTATAAGATGCCACAACATAAACGTTTGAGGGAGCTGATCTTTTTACTTTAATCTACTATTTATACCATTCAATGCTATTTTTATCCATTTCACAATGGAAAATTTTATCCTATGAAATTAATCCATCAAATTTGTATTGTTTTTAATCCTAATTGATTGTTTTGTTAATTTTATACGATTATTTGCAGGCATCTTTCCCCCAAAGATGTCTGCACTTTTAAAAGAAATTTTATATGTCCTATAGAACAATATCTCAAACTATTTTTCTTATGAAATCGAAGGTAATTTTATAAGAATACGTCTGCCCAAGAATTAAAGAAGTCTCCTGGAAAACCTGGCTTCGTCTTTTATTAATCGTGTAGTCTTAACTTACCTCAATATGGCAGCAAGTTTTTTCGGTATAGTGTCAATGACCAGCCTGCAAAATGTTTGGCTATCTACCGATATTAATGTTGACAAAACAGAATCTGATTTTTTTTTAACCGAAGCCAGCATTAAGTTTGTTCACTATCCAGACTGCCAGCAACTGATCATCTGGTTGCCGACTAATTGGGTGGCATATAAGGATATGTCGATCAGCACTCAACCATCTGGCACAGAAATATGGCGAAAAGAAATCAGGGAGATCATCAATGGTAGCATTCAGATAATATTGGATACCTTACCCTTTCCACCCGGTGATATATCCATAAAAATTGTTAAAATTGACGGACTTCAACACATCATCAACTTAAAAAAACATGAAGAAAACTTCGTCCCGGAGGTTTCTGTCCAACCAATAGGAGTGCAACAGGATGATTACCGCCCACCCATCGTGTACCGTGATGGATTCGGAAATATCTTACCGGATCAGGACTTGCTGATGCGCGAAGAGCTTATGAAAGATTTGGTAAGAAAATTCAGCAGAAAAGTTGTATTTGAAAACATGGGCAGGTCAAATAATGTCCTTTACGAAGATGGTGAAAAAAGTTTTAGTTTCTGGTCCGAGTTTGGAAGTGGTGGGTGTCTTTTCTATATCAGTATTCCCACTGCAGAAACATGGGAAAAGCAAACCGGATTCAGTCTTGCGGAGCGCTATGAAATCATCCAATTTGTAGCTACTGAAACGCTTCGTGCACAGACTTCTTCTTCAGGTGCATTTTTTAAAATTGAAGAAAGCTGGATTAATTTTTACAAAGGTCCCAAATAAAGGAGCAAATAAAAAGTGTGATTTGTCATCTCTAAGATATCAAGCTCCTGCATGCCATTATCAATTAAATAAAAACTTAGTAATTTTAATAAAAATATCCATCCAGATGAAAATAGCATTAATCATAGTAATTCTTCTTTTCATTTTATACTTTTTAAAAGGTAGCCAAACGGGCTATGTTAAAAAAAATGGAGACTGGACTTGGGTGACTATTGATGAAAGTCATGGTAAAAGATTGCAGTGGATAGAAGGTATAGACCAAAATACCTTTACAGTGTTAAAAAATAAAAGTTTTGCCTTGGACCAAAATCAGGTTTATTTCAAAGGAAGAAAAATAAACCATGCTTCACCTGATGGCTTTTTGCCTTTGACCGATGATGAGTACGGGTATGCCAAAGACAACAATCATGCTTTTTTTAATGATGAAGTAATCATACATGCTGATCCTGCTACATTTGAAGTCATAGAATTTCCCTACTCCAAAGATAAAAATGATGTCTATTGTGGCACCTTACCGATGAAACTGAGTCGTGAAGATGTGCGTTCTTTTAGAGTCACCAATGATGATAAACTCATGGCCAGAATGATTTCAACTGCAACATTATCGCATTTTTTGGAATTTCATCCTGAATATATATGGCTGAAGGAGCAAGGGATTGAAATTAAAAATGTAATATCAGGTGATACGGGAACAGGGGAGACTAACAATAAAAAATTCAACGGTTTCAAAGAAGTCAAATAAATGAAAACATGAAGCTTAAAGAGAAAAATTTAGTACAGTATATGTTTCATTCTTTTGCCTTAAAGAACCTTTTTCTCAAAAACAAGCAAGGCCTTGTAATTCAGGATTGTAATATTTTATATAATGTTTTGTCTTAAAATATTCTTTAATTTTCTTTCAATGATTCAAAAAATGACAACATATCTGATTTGCGTTTTATCTATAATTTTACTCTTTATAGGCTATTCATGCAAAAGCAAAAGCGAGAACAATAAGATGGGAGAACTGAAATATGGCTTCAGTAAAATAGGTGATGCTATACAATATTATGATACAGTGTTGGATAATGTGGACGCACAAAGTTTTGAGATATTAGATGAATATTATTGTAAAGATAAAAACCATGTATTTTATCACAGTACATATCGTGAAAGCAAGGATTATTTTACTTCCAAAAAACACTATATTGACCTGATTGACAAGGCAGATGCCGCCACTTTTGTAAGCCTGGATTATGGCTACGGAAAGGATAGATCTTCAGCATGGTATAATAACAAAACCTTTGAGGTATCAGATCTTCCAAGTCTGAAAGTATTAGACTTTCAGTTTGTCAAGGACAAAAACCATGTTTATGTACAGCACAAGAAAGTACCTAATATCCTCGGGCTTTCTTTTGAAAGGATCAATACTTTTTATGCTAAGGATGCTCTACACTTTTACTTCATACATACAGATGGTGAACAATATACGCTCAAACCCATAACATGCGACTATAGTTCTTATGAATTACTGGACTATATCTACAGTAAAGACAACAAAAATACATTTTATAATGGAGAAAAAATCAAGGGTTCAACATCGGAACATTTTCAAATTATAAGCGCACCATATTCAAAAGACCAGCAACATGTATATTATTATTCCTCCATTATATCAAATGCTGATCCACAATCTTTTGAATTATATGCTGAAAATGAATTGTCTTCAGGTAATACATATTATGCCAAAGACAAGAATCATATTTTTGTCAATGATCATATATTTCCCAATGTTGACGCTGCTACTTTTAAAATATTGAATGAGAAATATAGTATGGACAAAAACGGGGTATATTATAATCTTTATAAAATGAAAGGGGCCAATGCTGCATCGTTTAAAGTATTTCCCCACATTATGGGAGATGCTGATGCGGAAGATGAAGTACACAGGTATTTTGAAGGAAAAATAATCAATTGATACATTCATGATAAATTCAATTATCAAAATTAGTCTTAAATTTATTTACTTTTTCAGAACAAAATAATAAATAATTCATGAACTTTAAAACCAACTTCATCTTGCTTTTATCGACCTATGCCATTTTAGTTATTTCTAGTTCGATCAACCGTCCTGGTACGATTGGCCCTTCAGTTGTACCGTTTATTTTAATGGGAGTTTTATTTCTGATTTACTCAGTATTAAGTGTTACTATGACGATAAAACTAAGTAAATCAGGAGGTTTTGATTGGATTTCTTCGAGCTCTCAAATTAGAAATATTGCCTTAGTTGTAGGAATGCTTGCTATTCTGTATGCACTTTTTAACGCCATCATGATCAAAGCCGAGTGGTCTTCATATCAAAGCCAATCCATTTCTCATCCAAAAGACTTTATGGCATTTACGGGTTATATATGGGTTCCGCTATTGATGATCATACCATATGGTCTGTGGGTATATAAAAGTGATTTTATGCTTCATAATAGCATGGCGTTAAAAGTGCCCATTATGATTAATGTATTTATCGGTGCTGCCACCTTCATGTATTTCAATTTTGGTTTTGTAAAATCAATATTTACACCAAGACTTTCTGATACAGAAGACGCTTATCAACAAACTTTAGACAGAATTCAATATGAACCGAAAGCAATGAATCTATTATACTTTACAAGACCAGATTATAATGATAGAAAAATTGTGGATGCTGCTTTGAGCAAAATAAAGTCTGATCCTACATGGGAATACCAGATCACCAAAGCATTAGAAAATTGCAAAAACGATCAATATTTTCTTGAATTGTATTATTATCTAAGTGCATACAAAGTTGAAAATTCGGATAAACTCATAGGTCCTTTTACTCAAAGTATAGGATGTGTAGCTGCCATGACCAGCAACATGGCGGCCAACGAATACGCTGCTGCTGGCGATTTGGATGCGCTGTTTATTGACAAATTATTAGCAGCAATGGCATATCAATTTTCAGATAAAATGCCAGAGATCACAAGCAAATTAACCATTTTGGAGGATGCTCTTAAAAATATAAATAGAGAAGACTTTAAAGATAAAACCCAAAGTTTACTTCAGGAAATACAGAATTTTAAAGATAAGTTTAAGTAACATTTCGAGTCAGTATTATCTAGAAAAAATTGAAGCTATTTTATTTTCATCCGCTCAATAGCCTTTAGTATTTCATCTCTATTCTTTGCCATTTTTATAAAGTCAGGCAGCTTCTCCACCATCGTCATTTTATATCTATCTGTAGTTCTTTCTCTGAGCCTAGATGAGACATAGTCTCTTATTTCATGCAGGTGATAAAGATTATAAGCCCAGATGACCTCATCTTTTATCGGTGCCTGATACCAAAGTGGCAAGCCAAATGCCGGATCGATGGTTCCTGAATTGTTATATTTCAATATATATGACTCCCAATTTTCCTTCACTTTGTTTGCAGACGTGCACTCAGGGCATATCACGGTGATATAGTTGGGTATTGACTTCCTATCTGCTACTTCTATCTTGAGGCTGGCTTGACATTGATTGCAATTGGCTTTTGCAGTGGATTTATATCTTAATCTATCTTTGGCTTTTTCTGAATGATAACAATGTCCACAAGTAAAAATGGCATTTTTGTAATCCAAAAAATATGGAACTGTTATCTCTCCGTCCAAATCACATTTGGGACAAACTACCACAAAAGAAGTCATAAAGTCATATAGTCTCTTTGGATCGCCGGAATATCTTTTTTGACTCATAAATTTATGATCTGTTTTGGATAGAGAACTTTACTCAGTTTTCCATTCCATTTAGCTAAATGCACTTCTTTACCTGATGCTTAAATTCGTCCCTGTGACTTAGCCAAGATGACATAACCCAACACTACAACTCCCCAAACCAGCCACGATGATAGGATAAGCCAAATGCCATTAATAAATTTTCCCTGGATCTCTCCCACTTGATATGCCCTGAACAAAATCATCAGAACGAAAATAGATGACAATCCAAAACATTCCTTTATATAATATGGGTTTTCTGATATGGTACGTTTAAATAATGCAGTATAGATATAAAATATACTCAGAACTCCTGTCCCAAACAGACCACAGTAATATGATAGTTTTATGAAAAAATCCAAGCTACTGCCATTTTATTGGTCCACTGATAAAATAAAAGCATATTATTATTTTACTACTTTAACTTACTGTTTTATACCTGAGTAGTTACTTATTATTATGACAAACGCCAAAATCCATG
Source organism: Saprospiraceae bacterium (assembly GCA_016722285.1). Lineage (GTDB taxonomy): Bacteria > Bacteroidota > Bacteroidia > Chitinophagales > Saprospiraceae > OLB9. The sequence goes on along the minus strand of JADKGI010000001.1, from coordinate 1,113,161 downwards.
CTACACCCAATACACCACAACTGTAAGCATATCTATCACTGGTTTTAATGACATTGTAAGCCATATACGCACCTACTCCTAATATTAATGCGGCAATAAATGCCATGATAGCTTCAGCATTCTTACCATAACCATCCCATAATATGTCAAATCCAATTTTAATGAGGATAAATGCTGATAAACAGCTGACTGCAAACATGACATAATATGCCAACTTATAAGAAAACTCCATTTTCTAAATTGTATTTTAATATGATGATATTATTGCCATCTAAATGGTCCATTAAAAAACAACAGGGTGATTACGATAAAAACTAAAGTAACTATCCATGTTATGCCTAATACTCCACAACTGTTCATATATTCATCGCTTATTTTTATGATGTTATATGACTTGTATAATCCAATACCTAATATGGTACAGCCAATGAGATAATATACTATTTCCATTTTTTTGCTGTAGGGATCAAAAATCATAGAAATTGATCCTACCATCAAGTAAAGAATGATAAAAACAGTGATCCCAAACATGACATAAAATGCCATTTTATACACGAACTCCATATTCAATATTTTATTAATTTTGGTAGTAAACTTTAAAAACTAAACACTCATTCATCTCAGTCATAATTTTCTGACCCGATATAATCGATCATCCATTTACCATTGATTTTACGCATCTCGAAGTTGTAAGTAAATTCGCCCATTACCTCCACAATGGCAGTAGTTTTCTGCATTTCTTTGACTTTAAACTTAAGATTTTTTACATTATTGAGTATGAGGTCAGGCTCCTGATTAAGCAATACCAAATCAAAATCAAATCCTTCTGGTGGCCCTTCGTTTTGTGGGTTATCTATAAATGCTTGACTCTTTGACTCGAAGTACTTTCGCCACTCTGTCAAATATCTTTCTGATATAAATGTACTCGACTTCAGGATAGCTAGATATTTGTTGCACGCCACCATATCGACGACATAATTTCCTTTTTTGTCACTCTTAGTGAATCCTACCGAGTTAGCCTTATTATAATTGGATTTATACCATAAGAGAAAGCCTTTGATAGATTTAGTTATAGCTACACTATCAGAATTATTTAAACCATCATTGATCAATGCTCCTATACTTTTTTCGCTTTTGTATCCTTGATAAAGAGGAGTTGAAGTAAATAAAACATTACAAAAAATTAGAAATTTGATCATAGAAATTTGATTTAAATAATATTGAAATTCTTTATTGTAAAAGTACAGTAATCAATTCCACTTTCCACCTGACGACAAGATTAATATGATGGCCCAAAGCGCAAACAATCCAATAACAATAAAGGGAAAAAACAATATCACATTTCCCAGCTTTGTCATTGATGTGTATTTCATTAAATACCAACCACCAACTGACATCGCAATCAAAACAGTAGTCAGCCCCAAATACTTTCCAGCCATAGAAAAGGACTCTTCGTGCCCCAGAGATTTATTGGCAAAATATACATATAATTGCAGATACGACTGATAGCCAAAATAAAGGATGGCACTACCATAGATTAAGATCGCCCCGAAGTGATACCATTTCATGCGTTACTGTTTATATATTTCAAACAAATATAAGTCTGTTTTGAGATAGATATGTATTTTATCTATTTGAAGTGTAGCATTACATACCTAAATAAGGCAAATATAAATATGAAGTGCGGAAACTCTGGCTGAACAGTTTTTTTTATCACTGAAAAAGACATCTTTCGATTCGAGTATTAAGAGATATAAGCAAGTCAATATCAAATTGCTACCCAAATGTGAGATACACTTTTACTGAAATGGTAAAGATTCCTTTCTTGCCGTTTTCTACTTTAAATTTCAGAGATGCAGATGCTTCGATGACCTCCTTTTTCATAGTCCACGCGGCCACAGCTGAAATATTTATTTCAGGTATTCAATAAAATAATATTGAGGTATATCTAGGTATAGAAATGAACTTTGGGTATGACTATTTTACCGAAAGTGATCTGGCATTGATATACATCATACCCACTTCATACATCTTTGCAAAAAGGACGGTGTTTACCCCAGTTTTAGAATTCCCGTTGAGAGCTTCAAAATCAAAACCATTATTCGATGCGTTTCCTCTGATCTCAATAGTAGATGTGGAATCTGTTTGTTGTACAGTTACCGTTAATGTTGATTTAAAAGGATAATGATCGATGTCTCCTTTTGCCGTTCGAATGATGCCTGAATGCTCATCTGCGATTTCTATAGAAAACCCATAATCCACCAGATGCGTTTGGATATTTTTAAAAGCCTGTGGCATAGTATCCAATGTAGTGATGACTATTGTATTTACTCTTTTAGGAAAAGTAGAAAGGATATCAAATGTTTCTTTATTCTGAGCAAATGTAACTGCTGAAATAGAGAGTAAAAGGATAAGTAAGGTTTTGGTTTTCAGATTATTATTTTTATTCAAGCTCATGGTTAATTTTTTATTGATTACTTTCCGATACAAAACTTACTAAATATGCTATCCAGTAAATCATCCGTAGATACCTGCCCTGTGATCGTACCCAAATGATACAATGCTTCTCTGATGTCCATGGCCACAAAATCAGTGGAAATTCCTGAACTCAATCCTTCCAGAACCTTTTCAAGCGCAGCCCTTGTATTATCGAGTGCTTCATGATGCCTGGCATTACTGATAATGGTGCCTTCTGCTTTATTTTGGGTTTTGATATATTCAGAGAAGTAAGACAACAATGGTTGCAGTGTTTCTTTATATTTCGCTGTGATAAGCAGGGATTTCGCCCCGCTTTTTTCCGCTATAGCCAGGGTTTTTGGATCGGCAATGGCGGCTGAGATGGTATCTGCTTTATTCAACAAGATTATGCCTGCTTGATCTTTTGATATTTCAAGTTTATGAAAATCATTTATGGTTTCATCAACATTTTTGTTCACATCGCTGATAAATAATACGATGTCTGCTTCACGCAATTTTTGTTTTGATCTCTCGATACCCAATCCTTCGAGAATGTCGGATGTCTCGCGGATTCCTGCGGTATCTATAAAACGAAACATAATACCATCTATCACCAGCGTATCTTCTATAAAGTCACGAGTCGTACCGGCAATGTCACTGACCAATGCCTTTTCTTCATTGAGTATAGTATTGAGTAAGGTCGATTTTCCAGCATTTGGCGCTCCGATGATAGCAACAGGTATCCCATCTTTTATACTGTTACCCCATCTGAATGAATCTAGCATCGGCTTGATGATCAGCATGATCTTATGAATCAATTCTTTTAGTCTTCCCCTGTGTGCAAACTCCACATCTTCTTCCGAAAAATCAAGCTCGAGTTCAATCAAAGCGGCAAAGTCTATCAACTCTTGTCTGAGATCTTTCAACAAAGTTGAAAAATGGCCTTTGAGTTGTTTTAGTGCTATTTCAGACGAGCGCAAAGTTGTGGAATGGATGAGGTCAGCCACCGCTTCAGCCTGAGAAAGATCCAAGCGGCCGTTCAGAAATGCCCGTAAAGTAAACTCACCAGGATTAGCGAGTCTTGCCCCATTTTTGATGCCCAGAGAAATGATCGACTGGACTATCTGGGGTGATCCGTGGCATGAAATCTCGATACTGTCTTCGGTTGTAAATGTTTTTGGCGACTTAAATACAGAAACCATCACTTCGTCCAAATCTGTATTTTCGTCATTTATCCATCCGTAGTGGATGGTGTGCGATGGAGCGAGGCTCAGATTTGTTCCCCTAAAGATACGATTTGTAATATCTATAGCTTCAGCCCCTGATAGTCTGATCACTGCTAATGCACTTTGTCCCTGAGGAGTTGCAGGAGCTATAATCGTATCGGTGAGTACATTCATGTGACAAAGATATGGTTAAAAAAACAAACCGGAATTACGGATTATGGCAGCTTTTCAAATTGAATATCGGGGTGCCTATTTGATCTGATTCTTTCAAACAAGGTATTATGTGGAGTAAATTCATTAAAAAAACCGCAATTTCGCAAAAAGAAAGCATTACCTTCTGAACCACCGCCATAATCCATTCGATAACCAACTCTGGCGGTATTATCACCCGTAAATTTTGACCTGTACAACTCAGTCCAATTTCCATTGATATCACATATCCATTGATTTTTAAATATTACTTTTCTGGACACATTTCCTGTTTCGGGTTCGAAGTTTTCAAGAAAAGAATGTAGTTTTTTGAGGTATGTATTCGTTTTAGGCCTTCTAAAACTGGCAATAAGAATCCATTTATGTGTAGCAGGATCAAAAAACCAGGCCGAATATATTGTATGGTTAAACCCATCAGGCGCACCTCTCAGCAGAAATCCATAGGTTACTTCTGATTTCCAGTTATACCTCAGATAGCTCTGACCGCCAGACCCTTCATTTCCGAATTCGCCGGTATAAACATCTTTTCCCTTACGAATCATCTGTATTTTTTCATCTGCAGGTATCTGTTTCGGATCATTCGTTTTAAATGAACTCCATACTGAGAAAAGAATTCGCCTTTCCTTATTAGAGTTAACCTGAATACCAAAATATCCTTCTGCAAAACCAGCGGCCATAAAATAAGAGCCAACCACATCCTGACCCTTGGGTACAGTAATTTCATTATAAAACCATTCAGACGGGATGGTATCATCAAAAGGATAGTTAAGATGGACAGAAGGGCCACGACGTCCCCAGTAGAAAAAATTGCCTTCATTGTTTTTAACAAATGAAGTATGAGATGCTGAGACACCCGATATTTTGAAATGATCAATGTTGCTGAAATGTAAGGCGGTTTTAGAAATACCGCTTATTTTAAAAGCGATATAACCGGTATCTCTTATCTCCCATTCGCCTGTGTCGTAGTATTTTTTTTCACCACTTCTGATACTGACTGTTTTCTGCTGCAATGCGTTTTCGATCATTATTTCAGCACTTCCATCGGGTGTGTTGGCAAATATTTGTATGTTTAAAATCCCTGTCTTATTAATTCTGACATATGTTACAAAACTGACAGATTTATCAGTCCAGTCGGTTATACCTTCCGTTTTGATGTTTCCTCCTGTTTTTCCAGGTTTTATTCTCCAAGTGTTGCCACCTATCGGAACAATAACAGAATCTTCAGTGGTTGGATCAGACGGATTGGTAAGTTGTGCCGTCAATACAAGGCCTGTCATCAATATGCTTGTGATTATATAATATCTCATATCAGAAAACTTCAAGTATATCCAACATTTCTTTTCTGAACTGAGGAGCTGTCGCCAATATTTCTCCTTCAAACAACCAATCATTACCTCCACGAAAATCCGAAATCATACCTCCGGCTTCCAGAACAATCAGAGCACCGGCAGCTATGTCGTAAGAATTCAGTGCTTTTTCATAAAAAGCACCAAATCGTCCGCAAGCCACATAACAAAGGTCCAATGCTGCCGATCCAAATCTCCTTATTCCTCTGGTTTTATTGAGGACATTCCTAAGAGCATCAAAATGCCCGTCTGACAGATGTTCTGTCTTATACGGAAACCCGGTACCGATGAGTACATCATAAAATGCAGGCCTGTTAGTGACTGAAATTGATTTTTTATTTAAAAAAGCCCCATTACCAGTGGATGCAAAAAAGACCTCATCGTGTGTTACTTCATGAACGATACCTGCTATTACTTTATCTCCATCGTGAAGGGCAACACTAACTGAAAAATAAGGCGCCGCATGCAAAAAATTAGTTGTCCCATCTAAAGGATCAATTATCCAGGTATATTTTTTTTGCGACTGCTCCACCATTTCTTCTTCAGTGATAAAACCAGCGTCGGGCAATATTTTACTCAGACCTGCTATGAGGATTGATTCGGATTGCTGATCGACATACGAAACCAGAGAATTTACTCCTTTTTCTATAACCTGTTCAGAAGTAACTTTATTGACATTGCTTTTAATAAACAGCGCTGAATCATGTATGACAGTTCTTGCTTCAGACACAAGTTCTCTTAATTCCTGTTTGTCCATTAAAATTTCTTTTTTACTTTTTTAATTGATTGAAAATTACTTAAAATTTCAAAATATGGATTCATTGTATTGCCAGGTAAATCCCATGTCTGCTTTTAACAATAAAATCTGAAACCTGTACAAATTCTAATTTTTTAAATTTTTTAATGTTTTTTTTACTTGTCTCAAAGTACGGAATGGTGACAAAAGTAGTATTGTTAGTGATTTTCTTTTTAATTTTGCGCTCTGAAAATTAAAAGATTATGACTTTGAAAAAATCAATAGCTGTCAGATCGGCAGATAATATCAGGATTCTTTCTGCTGCCATGGTAGAAAAAGCTGCTTCGGGTCATCCCGGAGGAGCAATGGGTGGTGCAGATTTTATAAATATTCTGTACAGTGAATTTTTGAGGTTTGACCCGGATGATTGTACCTGGCCCTTCAGAGACAGGTTTTTTCTTGACCCCGGACATATGTCAGCCATGCTTTATTCACAACTTGTTTTGTGTGGATTGATGACTACCGACGATATTAAGAACTTCAGACAATGGAAAAGTTCGACCCCCGGGCATCCGGAACTGGATATAAAGAGAGGAATCGAAAATACGTCTGGACCACTTGGTCAGGGTCATGCTTTTGGTGCAGGATCGGCCATTGCAGAGCGATTTCTTGTAGAAAGATTTGGCAACTGGATGAGCCATTATACTTACATGTATATATCTGATGGAGGCATACAAGAAGAGATTTCTCAGGGAGTTGGCCGCATAGCAGGAAATCTTGGACTCGGACAGATCATTATGTTTTATGATTCGAATGAGGTGCAGCTATCTACCAAAGTAGATGAGGTAACTTCTGAAGACACAGCGAAAAAGTATGAGAGCTGGAACTGGCATGTCGTAACCATAGATGGAAATGATGAGCATCAGATAAGGGAAGCATTAATATCATGTAGAAACGAAACTTCCAGACCTTCCCTTATAATTGGGAGGACCATTATGGGTAAAGGAGCGGTAAAAGCAGATGGCTTACCATATGAAGGAATGGTAGAAACCCACGGCAAGCCACTCGGAAAATCAAAGGCCTCTTTTCCAAAAACGATAGAAAACCTGGGAGGAAACCCCGGTGATCCGTTTGTAGTATTTCCGGATGTAGCCAAATACTACAAATCTGTGTTGGATCAGAAAAGAAAAGAAGTCAAAGAAGTAAAAATGGTTGAGGCTACCTGGATATCTGAAAATGCAGAAGCAGCAGCCATACTTCAGAAATATTTGAGCGGCTCAGTAGCAGGTATTGATCTCAGCAATATCGAACTTGCAGTAAATGATTCAACCAGAAACGCATCTTCCAGAGTATTATCTTATCTGGCAGATAATGTCGGAAATATGATCGTTGCATCTGCGGATCTTTCTAACAGCGATATGACCGATGGCTTTCTGAAAAAGACGACGGCATTTAAGAAAGGTGATTTTTCGGGCTCCTTTCTTCAGGCAGGAGTTTCAGAACTTACAATGGCAGCATTGAGTACGGGTATGGCTTTACATGGTGGAGTGATTCCGGTTTGCGCTACTTTTTTTGCATTTTCAGACTATATGAAGCCAGTATTAAGAGTCGCAGCATTGATGGAGCAACCAGTCAAATTTATATGGACGCATGATGCCTTCAGGGTGGGTGAAGACGGGCCGACACATCAACCAATCGAACAGGAAGCGCAACTCAGATTGCTTGAAAAATTAAAAAACCATTCGGGAAACCCGTCATTTCTCGCTTTGAGACCAGCCGACAGTGCAGAGACAGTGGCAGCATGGGAACTATTGCTGAATACTGAAAATTGCCCCGCTGGATTGATACTTTCGCGACAAAACATTCATGATATAGCCGCTATTTCCACTTCAAGACTGGAAGAAAGCCGACAACTGTCTAAGGGGGCTTATGTTGTTTTTAAAGATAGTGAAGATCCGGACGTAATCCTTCTTGCAAATGGTTCGGAAGTAGCAACGTTGATTGAAGCTGCCCCAATACTCGAAAAAAAGAACCTGAGAGTCAGGGTGGTTTCAGCACCATCCGAGGGACTGTTTAAAGAGCAAAGCGAGGTCTATCGACATTCGATACTTCCATCTTATGTTCCGGTATTCGGGTTGACAGCAGGCTTGCCGGTAACCCTGGAAGGAATGATAAAAGATAACGGCATCGTTTTCGGCATGACTCATTTCGGGTATTCAGCACCCTATACTGTACTGGATGAAAAATTTGGATACACGGCGGAAAATGTAGTTGATCAGGTTATGAAATTACTGGAAGATCAATAATTTAAAGCTATACCGGCGACTTTATTTTCAAAGAAAGAATGCATCAATAGCTTTCCTTACAGAACCGTTTTTGAGAAGTAAAGTTTTAGCAGAGTCATAATCCAGACCTGTTTTGTCCATAACCATTTTTACGCCCCGGTCCACCAATTTGTCGTTACTGAGTTGCATGTCCACCATGCGATTGTCTCTTACTCTTCCCAGTTTAATCATGACACTGGTACTGATCATATTGAGCACCAATTTCTGAGCTGTTCCGGACTTCATCCTTGTGCTTCCTGTGACGTATTCGGGTCCCACTACTACTTCAACAGGAAATTTTGAAGCGGCCGATATGGGAGCACCGGGATTGCAGGTGATACTTCCGGTGATAATCCCGTTTTTATTGGCAGCTTGGAGACCATTGATGACGTAGGGAGTAGTACCCGAAGCCGCAATTCCTATCAAAACATCATTTTCGTCGATGCTGTATTCCTGCAAATCTTTCCATGCCTGGTCAGGATTGTCTTCCGCATTTTCTACAGGAAGTCGCAAAGCTCTGTCTCCGCCGGCGATGAGTCCTATGACCCAATCACCAGGTACACCGAAGGTAGGCGGGCATTCAGAAGCATCAAGTACGCCTAATCTTCCGCTGGTTCCGGCTCCAATATAAAAAAGTCTGCCGCCATTTTTCATTTTTTCATAAATGACATCTATCAACGGGGCTATCTGACCGATTGTCCGATGTACTGCCTCTGCGACCTTTTGGTCCTCTGCATTGATATCACTAAGCAGTTCCAGGGTAGATTTTAACTCCAAATGTCTGTATAATGAAGGAGATTCTGTGATTTTTTCCATGAAATCAACCATTTTGTTTTTTAGAAATCATCCACAATCCAGCAAAAGTACATATGCCATTTAATATCAGGATTTCAATGCCAATTTTATATCCAGAAAAAATTGACTCTGACCATTGTGATATCATTGCTGTGGATTCAGCACTCATAGCCAGTTTTTTTGCAAACCACTCTGCATTATTGATCAGATCCAAAATAAAAATTAATACAGGCGAAATCAAACATACCCATATTGATAGTTTATCCTTTACCACCCTTTTGGTAAATATCCCGAATGCAAACAAACCTAATAACGGACCGTAAGTATAGCCAGCCAGCTTTAAGATCACATCAATTATGGATTTATCGTCGATCCACTTGAATAGGAGTACACATAAGAAAAACAGGATGGTAAAACTTAAATGTACTTTCAGTCTTGTTTTTTTCTTCTGACCATCTGTAGATAAACTATCTTTCTGCATACCCAGTATATCGATGCAGAATGATGAAGTCATTGCAGTCAATGCTCCATCAGCACTTGGGAAAAGTGCTGAAACCAGACCAATGATAAAAATCACACCTATGCCCGATGCCAGATATCCTCCCAGAGCAACGGATGGGAAGATGTCATCTCCGGTCGCCTGTACACCATTTTGAGCACCATAAAGGTACAAAAGTCCACCTAAAGTCAGGAAAAGCATATTGACTACGAGTAGGACTATTGCGAGAGTGATAACATTTTTTTGAGAACCCCCGAGGGTTTTTACACTGATATTTTTTTGCATCATTTCCTGATCAAGCCCTGTCATGGCGATGGTAATAAAGGCCCCTCCCAGAATTTGTTTTAGAAAGAAACCCGATGAATTGAAATCCATATTAAAAATGTCAGTATAGCCATGTGAAGAAAGTGCAGAAAATGTATCACCAATGGAATAATCCATTTTATTCATTATTGCTATAATGCAGACTATCAGTCCGAGAAGCATAAATGTCGTCTGCAATGTATCAGTATATACGATGGTCTTTACGCCACCTTCAAATGTGTATAGCAATATCAGCAACAACATAATGAAGGAAGTGAGAATAAAAGGTACGCCCATCGTATCCAGGATAAAAATCTGCAGGATATTTACGACCAGATACATGCGTGCTGTTGCGCCTAATGTACGTGAGATGATAAAAAATAAAGCACCCGTTTTATAGGAAGTCTTGCCAAATCTCTCCTCCAGAAATCTGTAGATGGATGTCAGATTCATCTTGTAATACAAAGGCAGTAAAATGTAGGCAATAGCAAAGTAACCTATGAAATATCCAAGTACGACCTGATAGTATCCAAAGCCTGCGGTGCCGACAGTGCCCGGAACACTTACGAATGTCACACCGCTCAATGATGTACCTATCATGCCAAAGGCCACCAGCAACCAGTTGCTATTGCGGTTTCCTATAAAAAAAGAATCATTGTCTGAATTTCTGGAGGTGTACCAGGCTACTGTAAGCAGCAGTAGAAAATACCCGAATACAAACGAAAATAATACTAATGGCGACATAATGACAAATTGAATTGATTAAAATGTGGCCGAAAGATAATTGATTAAAGTAAGAGGTCGAAGATATATGAGAATAATATTTCTCCAAGGGTTTGGTGGGTAATAAATGATCTGACGCATATGTGAACAGCGACCCGGAATTATGCAATTAATAGTGGGAAAGAAGATAACTTTACAATATTATTTCTTTGTAAGTTAGGACTGTTTGATATCCTTTATTTCCAAAATATTCTTTTACTTTTTCTACTCCCTCGATGGAAGTGGCTAGTACAAAATCCCCACCCCAAGCTCCTAACGATTTGACAATTCCGCTATAATCAGAAAATAACAGGTCTTTTACTTTTTCAAATCCTGTATGACTGGCAACGGTATCTTCATGTTTTTGGAGCAATGACTCAAATTCTGAAATTGACTTGGTGGATTGAATGTCTTCAGTGATTTTGGAAATAGTCTTTACAAAAGCGCTTTTATTTTTAACAGCTTTTAAATATTCTTTTATGCCTAGAGCAGAATTTTTCTTGACCCCTAAATGCACAAAAAAAATATTATCTTTAAATTTAGGATTGAAATCAACTTCAGTATATTTTACTTCATCGGGAGAATTTAAGTATTCGACAGGGCCGTCAGCAAAAGCACAGGCGACATCAAAACCAGATCCATCTTCAGTTTTAAAATATAATAACAGCGGATTAACTTCCGCCCATTCAGACATGAGAAATATGAGCGTACTACTGGAACCCAGTCCCCAATCCAAAGGAAACTCAACCTGAGTTTCTATTTTAAATCCGTTCCACTGAGATAAAAATTCTGAATTGAGTCGCACCGCATTTTTCAGTAAGTTTTGAAGATAATCTGAAATTTTCTGATCAGTAGTCGTGACGGCTGAAAAATCAAAAAGTGAGATGGTGGACTCAAACCACATCTTACCATTCTTATCCAGACTTTCCCATAACAGATCAGAGCTGGTAGTCCTCTTGACCACCATCCTTTGACCTAATTTAGTAGGTAGCCCAAGAGCTTTTGCCCCGTCCAATACAGCGTACTCACCTGTGAGCAATAATTTGCCGTGTCCGTAGTATTTTGTTTTGATAATGTCCTGGATTTTAAAAACCAATGCAAAATTAATGAAATTGTAAAACCATGCAATTATTTTATAAAATTTCTTTTATGTATTTCATTTAATGTAAGATGGTTATATATTATAGTTGACAAAGGAATGCTGGAAATGCGCTTAGTAAGAAGATATTGACGCCCAAAAGAAGTAATAATGGTGTCCCGAATATTTTGCCGTGCGAAAATCATACTGTTTTTCAGTTAGTTACGAAAAAATATTTTTAAAAATAAATAATAAAATATTTTTTTTATTTCGAAAAGACAATACCTTTGCGCCCGCTAACGGAAAACCGTAGTCAGGAACATATTTTAAAAATAAATTTTATAAAAGTGGATACACTAAGTTACAAAACCAAATCGGCCAATGCCGCCACTGTAAATCAAAAGTGGTATGTCGTGGACGGAGAGGGCGAGGTTGTCGGGAGACTTGCGACCAGAATTGCAACTGTTCTCAGAGGCAAACACAAACCTGATTTCACACCCCATGTGGATACAGGAGATTTTGTTATCGTAATAAATGCTGACAAAGTAAGATTTACAGGTGCTAAACTGGATGACAAAGAATATCAGAGATATTCAGGATACCCCGGTGGACAAAAAAGTAGAACAGCAAAAGAAATGCTGGCTAAAAGACCTGAAATGGTACTGGAATTAGCTGTAAAAGGTATGTTGCCTAAGACAAGACTTGGAAGGGCAATGATTAAAAAATTGTTTTTGTACACTGCAGCCACCCATCCACACCCAGCTCAAAAACCTGAACCCTTTAAATTTTAATAAGATATGGAAATGATAAATAGTATAGGCAGAAGAAAAGCTTCAACAGCCCGCATTTATGTAGTAAAAGGAAGTGGTAAGATCACTGTCAACGGTAAAGATTACAAGGATTATTTCCCGATGGCCATCACGCAGGATGCCATTGTAGATCCCTTGAAAATAGCCGAGTCTGAAAGTATCTATGACATCAAAGTTACCGTGGTTGGTGGAGGATTTAAAGGACAATCTGAAGCTATCAGGATGGCAATATCCAGATCACTTGTAAAGATTAATGAGGATATGAAAAAGCCGCTCAAGGACAAAAAATATCTGACAAGAGATTCAAGAGAAGTGGAAAGAAAGAAATTTGGAAAACCAAAAGCGAGAAAGAGCTTCCAGTTCTCTAAGCGTTAATCTTAGATCATTAATTTATTAAGTAATATATTCAAAAAAAATATTAAAGAAATGAATAAACCGACATATAATGAAATGTTAGAGGCGGGAGTCCACTACGGGCACTTAAAAAGAAAGTGGAACCCCAAGATGCTTCCTTACATTTTCATGGAAAGAAAAGGTATTCACATTATAGACCTGAACAGAACTTCAGAATGCCTCGACAGAGCTGCATATGCTATGAAGCAAATGGCTAAGTCTGGTAAAAAAATTCTTTTTGTAGCTACAAAAAAGCAAGCTAAGGATATAGTGGCGACGGCGGCTAGAAGCGCAGAAATGCCTTATGTTACCGAAAGATGGCTTGGAGGGATGATGACCAACTTTTCGACTATAAGAAAATCAGTAAAAAAGATGAACAGCATAGATAAGATGCTGGGTGATCCGGCCATCTCAATTACTAAAAAGGAGAGACTGACCCTTTCAAGAGAAAAAGATAAACTGGAAAAAGTATTGGGCGGTATAGCTAACCTTAACAGGTTGCCAAGTGCTGTTTTTATGGTTGACATACATCGTGAACATATTGCTCTGGCTGAAGCAGGCAGACTGGGTATGAAGACCATTGCCATGGTTGATACAAATTCAGATCCTAATAAAGTAGATTTTGCCATTCCTGCCAATGATGACGCATCCAAGTCAGTTAAACTTATTACTGATTATGTGGTCAGCGCGATCAAAGAAGGTCTCGAAGAGAGAAGGGTATCAAAACTGGATACGAAGGAGGACTAAAATTATAATTTAAAACATTAAACATTAAGATAAAATGAGTGAAGTAAATATTTCAGCATCCGCTGTTAAAGAACTCAGAGAGCAGACAGGAATAGGGATGATGGACTGTAAAAAAGCGCTTGTTGAAGCAAATGGTGATTTTGACAAAGCGATTGAATTGCTCAGACTCAGAGGACAGAAGATGTCTGAAAAGAGAGCCGACAGAGATGCAAAAGAAGGTGTTGTTATTGCTATGGTTTCTGCTGATAACAAAAAAGGTATAGTGGTGAGATTGAGTTGCGAGACTGATTTTGTTTCTAAAAATGAAGATTTTATCAATCTGACCAAAGATATTGCAAAGATTGCATTAGACACTTTTCCGGCAGATTTAGATACTTTGCAGCAGCAGCAAATGAAAGGCGTTCCGTTGCAGACGATAGTAGCTGAACAGGTAGCTAAAATAGGGGAAAAGATAGAAATTGCAGATTATCAGAAAATAGAAGCACCCCTGGTGACTTCATATATCCATATGGGAAATAAGGCTGGAGTTCTGGTAGGTCTCAATCTGAATGATGAAAAATATATTGATGCCGGTAGGGATGTTGCTATGCAGGTAGCTGCTATGAAGCCCGTGGCACTCGATAAAGATGATGTATCACAGGATATCATCAACAAAGAAATAGAGATAGGCAAAGAAATAGCGAGAAATGAAGGGAAGGCAGAAGAGATGTTGGAAAAAATTGCGATAGGAAAGCTCAATAAGTTTTTTAAAGACAATACCTTGCTCAATCAGATTTTTGTGAAGGATGGGAAAATCAGTGTTGCTGAATATCTCAAATCAAAAAATCCTGAATTGACAGCAATTGGATTCAGACACATTAAATTGGGTTAAAAAAATGAAAAAGAGCGGTAAAAAAAACCGCTCTTTTTTTATACCCATTTGTCACTTTTTCACCTACATTTCTCCAAAATTCATCCCGTTTTTAATAATAATTTAAAATTTCAAGCTATGTCACTTAAATATAAAAGAATCCTACTCAAGCTTAGTGGAGAATCACTGATGGGTGAGCAGAAATTTGGGATATCATCAGAAATGGTGAATTATTATGCTTTACAGATAAAGGAATTGGTAAAAGAGAAAGCTGAAGTTGCCATCGTCATAGGTGGGGGAAATATATACAGAGGTCTTAGTACTGAGTCTTCCGGTATTGAACGTGTTACAGGCGACTACATGGGTATGCTTGCCACATGTATAAATGGCATGGCGCTTCAGAGTGCTCTGGAAACTGAAGGTGTTTATACGCGGTTGATCACGGCTATTGAGATGAGGCAAATTGCCGAACCGTATATCAGACGGCGCGCTATTCGGCATCTTGAAAAAGGAAGGGTAGTGATCTTTTCTGCCGGTACAGGAAGTCCTTATTTTACAACTGATTCGGCTGCTGCCCTGCGTGCCAATGAGATAAATGCCAACGTCATATTCAAAGGCACACGGGTGGATGGTATATATGACAGTGATCCTGAAAAAAATCCGAATGCTATTAGGTTTGACAACATTTCATTTGCAAAAGTTATAAGTCTGGGATTATCTGTCATGGATATGACTGCATTTACACTCTGCCAGGAAAATAACCTGCCTATTATTGTTTTTGATATAAATAAGCCAGGGCACCTTACCAGAATAGCTAAAGGGGAATTGATAGGTACATTGGTACAATAGGTCTTTTTAATAAGTTGGATCATACATCATATTCTTGATATAAGTCCTCAGATTCTTTGGCTTCTCGAGCCTGGTAAGTCCCAATTCATAAAGATGATTGGCAACGGAGACCGCTATTTCAAATGATATAGTTCGCAGATTTGTCAGTCGGGGGTAAACTGTACCCTGATCAAGATCAGATTGATGTATCTGTCGCGCCAATTCGGTAGCTGCTATCATAAATGCGCTATCCGGTAGCTGTAAAGCTTCCACCGCAATGGCACCAAGTCCGACTCCGGGGAAAATATATACGTTGTTGCCTTGTCCTGGCACATAAGTTTTTCCATCAAGAGTGACCGGATCAAAAGGACTGCCACTTGCAAAAACTGCCTTTCCTTTACTCAATGTATATGCTTCCTCAGCAGTACATTCAGCATTGGAAGTTGGGTTTGAAAGAGCAAAAATTACAGGTCTCTCATTTATGGACGACATTAATTGAATGACTTCGGCATTAAATACGCCTTTAGCTCCTGATGCCCCTATCAGAATTGTCGGACGAATGTCTTTGATAGCGTCTATAAAACCCATTGGTTCGTGATCATGGGCATATGGCTTATTATGGGGCATCAGTTCAGTACTCGTTTTGACGACAAGACCTTGAATATCGACAAACCACAGCTTAAGCAGTGCTTCGGATTCACTTAAACCTTCTTTTAAGAGAGCTTTTACCATGAGATCTGCAATACCAGTAGCCGCACTGCCGGCTCCCAGAAACATGATCTTCTGATCAGTAAAAACCTGCTTCGTTATCCTGAGAGCGCTATATACTCCAGCAAGGGCTACCGCTGCTGTACCCTGAATATCATCATTAAAACACAACACCCGGCCCTGATATTTATTAAGTATCTTATATGCATTTGGAGTAAGGAAGTCTTCAAACTGAATCAATGCTTTCGGAAATTTTTCCTGTACTGAAGTGATAAATTCTTCTATCAGTTCATCATATTCATCCCCCTTCAATCTTTTGTGCGGATATCCGAGATACATGATTTCTTCAAGTAAATTTTCATTATCCGTACCCATATCGAGCATCACTGGCAGACAATACTCAGGCTTTATCCCGCCTCCTGCTGTATATAAAGACAACTTACCGATGGGTATCCCCATGCCATTACATCCCAAATCTCCTAAACCGAGTATCCTGGACCCGTCTGTCACCACGATGACTCTGACATCTTGTTCCGGCCAGTTATCTAAAAGTAGTGCGATATCCCCCTTATCTTCCGGTGTGATATAAAAGCCTTTATCGATCCTGTATATATGTGAAAACTGCTGACAGACCTCACCAACAGTAGGTGTGTAAATGATCGGCAGCAATTCGGGAATATAGTCCATAATGGTTTTATAATACAGTCGTTCATTTCTATCCTGAAGAGCCGATAAAAAAATATACTTTTCAATACTGGACTCTTTTCTCCTGATATTCTCTATGACCCTTTGTTTTTGTTTGTCCTGTGAAGATATAGCATATGGAAGCAATCCCCGAAGACCAAGTTTTTCTTTTTCATCAGCATTAAAAGCGGTTGATTTACTTATTCTTTTATCTTTAAGCACTTCTATACCCTTCTTATCCATAGTCATTTCTTATTAAAACGCAAATGTCATTATTTTATTTACAACATTCTATTATTGAGCTGTTTTATCAAATATAAGATATTCAATCGTCAACATAATAAAACATTTCCTTTATTTTAAGTACTTTTTTAAAATCTATTTATACTTTAGGCCCAAATTTTAAAAATCAAAAATTAACCACAAAATGTACGTTTTTAAAAATCTGCTTCTCCTATCCCTTATCTTTATGTCATTTGGCTGCATTAATAAAAGCGGACTAGATAAAGTGCGACCTATTGGGCATTGGGTATTCCGGTCTGTTCTTGACCGAAATCCACGGATGGTTACACTCGCCCTTTCGGATGATATGTGGGTATCCTACCATGCAGAGACAGGAGCGATGTATAAAGCATGGAAAGGAAGTGTATATTTTGATGGTGCAGTATATACGACAGCACACGGCCCTCAGCCAATATCTATTGGAAACAGCTACATCGAAAATAAATATAAAAATCCCTGGTTTTTGCTATCCGGAAAAGATACGGTCTCCACGGTCTTTAAGTACAGAGGGCACAGGTTTGTAGATGGTAAGGCACAATTAATGTATAGTCTTACAGCGGATAGCATGTCTCAACCGATATTGATATATGAAGAAGTAGAAACATCAAAAACTGCATCTGGTTCTCCGGTATTGGAAAGAACCTATGTAACTGAAAATGTACCCAATGGGATGAAAGTTGGTTTAAAGACTAATATAAGTTCCGTTGTCGTAGAAAGTAATATTGACACTGATGGAGAGTTGACAGTCATAGCAAAAGAAGAAGTTAAAGAAAATGAGATAAACAGCATAAATATTGATGCAACTCTACTGCTCAACAGAAATAAAAATACAAAATATTTTATTACATTTATAAATACTCCAACCATTGAAAACAAAAATTTAGCGGGCGGAATTGATATGGAAAAGAGCGATGAGCCGTCCGGTGAATTGCCTGAAGGATTGAAATTGATAGCAAAAAGCGATTGTAAGACTTGCCATAATAAAACACTACAAACTATAGGCCCGGCATACACTTCTATTGCTCAGAAATATAAAAATACACCTGAGAATATTACGGTGTTGAGTTCAAAAGTTCAAAAAGGCGGATCCGGAGTTTGGGGCCAACAAGCCATGACACCACATGCTGATCTTGGCGAAGAGGTCATTAAAGAAATGGTGGCCTTTATCATGTCATTAGATAAAGATAGTGATGATCAGGTTGCAAATGAAAAAGAAGCAACTATCCTTACCATGGTCCCCGATACCTCTGTGAAAGATAAGGACCTTCTGGCCGGTATTTTAGTCAAAGTGTATGACACACCCGCCAACACAAAACAGGTGCCATCCTTCCCGGCAAGTACACGTCCTAAGCAGGCTGGCGTTTTACAGAAGTTTGATAACATATCAGGAAATGATTTTAAGGATCTACAAGACAACTTTGCCCTTACAGGATCCGGATACCTGAAAATAGATACTGCCGGAACCTATACATTTCATTTGTGGAGCGATGATGGGTCCAAACTATATATCGGTGGCATACTTGTGATTGATAATGATGGACTTCATGGTGCTGAATATGTGGATGCAACTATAGAAATGAAAAAAGGATATTATCCATTAAGGCTTGAATATTTTCAAGGGGGTGGTGGCAGTTATTTATCTTTCAACTGGAAGAAACCGGGCGAAAAGGATTTGAAGGCAATACCCATTTTTAATTTATTTCATAGTAACGAACAGCAAAATACACTGAAAGGGTTTAATCTGCCTATGGCAAATATATCAAAGATACCCGGCGATCAGTATCCGCTACAGGATGTGCACCCGTCATTTGATCTTTTTCAAGCCCGTCCTAATAATTTTAAGCCGATGGTTGGAGGAATCGATTTTCTATCTGATGGCAGAATGGTAATCAGTACCTGGGATGCAGCTGGGTCGGTTTACATTATTGATAATGTGCAGACTGGTGACAGTACCAAAATGACTGTTAAGCGCATAGGTTTCGGGTTGGCTGAACCATTGGGATTGAAAGTAGTAAATGATACGATTTATGTCATGCAAAAGCAAGAGATGACCCGGCTGATTGATAATAATGGAGATGATATAATAGATGAATATCAGACCTTATGCTACGATTGGAAAGTATCTTCCAATTTTCACGAATTTGGGTTTGGGCTGGCATATAAGGACGGATATTTTTATGCTACCTTAGCTACAGCTATCAATCCGGGAGGTGCAAGTGCAAACCCTCAGATACAGGACAGAGGCAAAGTTATAAAAGTAAATAAGAATACCGGTGAGCTGACATTTGTAGCATCGGGACTTCGTACGCCAAATGGGATCGGGATAGGATACAAGGGTAATATTTTTGTAGCTGACAATCAAGGTGACTGGTTACCCGCATCCAAGATAGTACATGTGAGAGAAGGGGCATGGTACGGCTCGAGATCCGTGGACCCGGAAGGTACAAAGGATAAAAAGGAAGATTTGCCGGTGGTGTGGTTGCCACAGGATGAGATCGGTAATTCACCCAGCACCCCTCTTTCCATAGACTTAGGACCGTATAAAGGACAAATGATCCATGGTGAAGTCACCCACGGGGGCATCAAAAGGGTCTTTGTTGAAGAAATAAACGGCCAACTGCAAGGATGTGTTTTCAGATTTATTCAGGGACTGGAAGCAGGAGTCAACCGAATTCATTGGGGTCCGGACGGAGCTTTATATGTTGGAGAAATAGGTAATCCGGGCAACTGGGGTCAAAGCGGAAAATTGCACTATGGCCTTCAGAGA
Source organism: Saprospiraceae bacterium (assembly GCA_016722285.1). Taxonomy (GTDB): domain Bacteria; phylum Bacteroidota; class Bacteroidia; order Chitinophagales; family Saprospiraceae; genus OLB9. The sequence continues at coordinate 1,093,357 of JADKGI010000001.1, read as the reverse complement.
TTGGTATATAATAGTAAGCCTGCTTTTGAGATGCTGGCAGTTAGAGCTAAATCAAACGGTATGGAGATAGAATTTACTGAGTCTCTTAGGGACGGTGATGGATGGAATCCTGATGATTACGAAGTAAAGCAATGGTATTACAAACCTACCTCTGATTACGGAGGACCAAAAATAGATGAAAAATCCCTAACAGTGAAATCAGCAACTGTCTCTGACGACCGTAAAAAGGTATTTCTGGCTTTTGATGGTAATAAGGATAATCATATGATTTACATACGATTGAAAAAACATTTTATAAGCGAAGCAGGCAGATCGATCTGGTCAACGGAAGCATGGTACACTATGAATCAGGTGCCTGTTAATAATCCAGGTGTTGCAACAAAGCCTCCTTACAATTTTGCAAATAACACCCTGACTGATGGGGAAATTAAAGCCGGATGGCAACTGCTTTTTGATGGTAAATCCTTGAATGGATGGCATAATTTCCGTAAAAAAACGCTAGGAAAAAGTTGGGTAATCGATGATCAGGCAATTCATCTGGATGCCAGACCAAATAAAAATGGTGATTGGCAGGCACAGGACGGAGGTGATATTGTTACTGAAAAATCATATGAAAACTTCGACTTTCAGTATGATTGGAAGATAAGCAATTGTGGCAATAGTGGTTTGATATTCAATGTGGTAGAAAGCGATAAATATGACTATGTATGGCACACGGGCCCGGAAATGCAGGTACTGGACAATACCTGCCATCCGGACAGCAGATTTGTGACCCACAGGGCAGGAGACCTGTATGATATGATCGAATGTAAATATTCGACAGTAAAGCCGGCTGGTGAGTGGAATGAAGCACGAATTAAAAGTGATCACGGAAAAGTAGAATTCTGGCTGAACGGTATCAATGTCGTGAGCTTTACCATGCATGATGATAGCTGGCTTAAGATGGTAGCCCAAAGCAAATTTAAGAATATGCCCGATTTTGGCAAAGCGAAATCCGGGCACCTTTCATTGCAGGACCATGGTAATAAAGTTTGGTTCAGAAATCTGAAAATAAAAGAGCTGAAATAGAGAAAGTACATTTGCATTTACATAAAAGGGATATAAAATATATTATCATTGTAGTGTTAAGTTCAAACATTCATTATCAAATTAAGTCATAAAAATCAACATCTTAGATTTATGGAACAGATAAACAGAAACAGACTTTTTATAGCCAGTTGTTTTGCTTTGATAACAACCGCTTTTGCATTTGGAATAAGAGCGGGCATAATGAATGACCTGGTAAAAGATATGCAGTTGAATGACAGAGAGTTGGGCTGGATTAATTTTATGGGTGCATTTGGATTTCCCATAGCAACTCTTTTGGGAGGGTCTATTTACAATAACTTTGGTCCCAAAAATATAGGATATATTGCATTCTTTTCACACCTGATCGGGATCACATTTTCTATCCTTTCAGGAAGTTTTCTACCACTTTTTATCAGTACTTTTTTTATTAGTTTTGGCAACGGGATGGTAGAAGCAGCCTACAACCCTATGATTGCTGATATGTATCCTGAACAAAAAGCCAAAATGCTGAATAAATTTCATGTATGGTTCCCGGGACGCATTGCCATAGGATCGGTCATTACCCTCATGATAGCCAATATGCATGGTGTCTGGCAAGTCAAACTCGCTGTGATGTTTATCCCGCTCCTCATATATGGTTACTTGTTTTTTGGTCAGAAATTTCCAAAAACAGACAATGAACTAGGTAAGTCGAGTACCCTGGATAACTTAAAATCCATTTTCACTTCTCCACTTTACTGGCTCATGTTGGGATGTATGGCACTGACAGCTACTACAGAATTAGGGACTCTTAAGTACCGGAACCGGCGGTATCGTGTATCTGTATGCTATCTTATTTGCCATTGGCGTATGTTATTTCTGGCCTACTATGATATCTTTTGTGGCTGAATACTTACCCAAAACCGGGGCGTTCGGAATGTCACTTATCGGTGGCGTTGGGATGGTGGGCCTGGCTATATTCCAACCCATCATCGGTGGATGGCTGGATACTGAGCGAAGTACAGCACTGGCAAGCGGCTTATCAGCGGAGGCCGCCGAACTGGCAGCAGGCCAGGCAACATTGGATAATATTGCCATATTTCCGGCCATACTTGTTCTAATATTCGGGACTTTATTTATTTTTCGAAAGAAACTACACCCCTGATATTTTTGTCAAATACAGAAATTTAAATACGACTATTTAACCTTATTGCCATAAGAAATGAACACAGACAAATTGATACTTGCCAGTCAGAATTTTCTGCTGGCTTTTTATTTGTCATGCTGGTTTAGTATTATTTTACCTGAATTAGTGAGTGGAGGCATCATTAATTTTGTGATGGTCGGTTTTTGCGGATCTTTGATGTTGATTGTTATATCAGGAATTACCTATTTACATATTCGTGTGCCTAAATGGTCTATATTTTTGTCTGCTTTTTTTACTCTGATTTTAATCAGTGCAACTTTTATTATATCAGACCTGAATATAACAATGGTCTTTATTACATGCCTTATCACTTCTCTTTTACATGGATTCTTACTTGGGTTACACCTAAAAGCAAATCTTACTACAGGATCATTTTATAAAAGCTTGCCATTGTTTTTATTAGGAGCGGTTATTGCCATCCTGACTAGTATTTTAGGATATGGCATGTCCATTAAAAAGGTTACAGCAGCATCCGGGATGGTCTCAGCCGATATAGATATGTTACCTATGGTACTCATGTCAGGATCAATCATTGTCTTTATGATCTTACTTTATTTTAAATCTTTTCATATTTCAAATGATGCTGATCAGGAGAATAAATCACCTCTTTATCCATTGCCAATAAGAGGAATTATCATCATCTTATCAGGGACCTTTTGCCTTTTTGAATTGATGTTTATATTTTGGTCGTTGCTTTTACAAAATGATCATCAGGGGATTATCAGCAGACTTACTTTTCCTGTTTCTCTGATAGTAGTTTTTATTTTCAGGGCATTTCTATCAAATCTGATTAAAGTTTTTTCAAATGCTGGCTGGATATTCTTTTTAGCAGTCTTGATCACGATCAGTACGGGCCTTTTTTACACCTTTGACTTTACTCCTCTTTTTATTTTGGGGTTTGGATGCAGTATTTCATATTTGATTTTAGCTCATAGCAGGCTGTACAGCATTCATTGGGATGGCAAGATAATATCTTTCGTATTGCTGGCCGGAGCAGTAAGCATGTTTATAGCAGGACTCTATGTCCAAAACCACATAGAATTTATTAGATTAATAAAAATGCCCGATGATGTAATATTTCTCTCTGCCAGGCAGGCACTGGTTAAAGAAATGGCATCGTTTTTAGGTATTGCCGTTGTCCTTACTGGATATTTGTTTCTTAAAAGACGGGCATTGATTCAAATTCATAATGAAATTGTTTAAGTATGATCGATTTCAATCAAAAAATGCAAAATTTAAGTGATATTTAAAAATGAAATACGATGCGATATTATGTTTTACTTTTGACATGCACTATTGCTTTGCTTTCCTGCAGGAAGGCGGATAGTGTGGATAATTATATTTCGATTTATCAGGCATTTCAGGACACCCTGAGTTCCAGATCAAAAGGCGATTGGGCTATAGAAACCGACAGTATCAGAGATGCTAAAAAAGTACTTTATAAGAGTTTGATACCAGGCTTGGAAAAGCTCGACAGCAGCCAAATGTCAATGGATGATTACATCAATAAGGAGTTGCTCATCCTTGAGATAGAAAATGAATTGAACGAAATTGAATTTGAAAACTATTTGCTTCCATTAAATTCTGAAGGGGGTTTTCTGGCAGGTATTGTATTTACTATCCAGTATGCTTCTACTAAAGCCAAAAAGGATCAGGAAAAATATATAAAGAAGTTGCAGGGATTACCTGGTTACCTTGCAGCTTATCAAAAAATACTACAGAAGGGAATAATGAAGGGCAAAACTTCCCCGAATATTATAACCCAGAGGTGCATTGACCTTATACAACCTTATACTACATTGGCAAATGAAGATAATATTTTTACACAACCGTGTGGCAACCATGATAGTCTTAAGATGGTGGTAGAGACTATTTTGAAAAGTGAAATAATACCTGCTTATACATCATTTTCGAAATTTTTGAAAGACGAATACCTTCCTGCTTCAAAAATTAAGGCAGGTGTCAGTAATTTGGTCGGTGGTAAAAAGTATTACGAAAACAAAGTCAGGTATTACACTACTTTGACTATGTCACCAGACGAAGTATTTGAAATAGGTAAATCTGAAGTAGCAAGAATCAAAAAAGACATGCTCGAAGTCATAGATGAGGTGGGTTTTAAGGGAAGTTTTGATGAATTTATTGCATTTCTCAGGAAAGATCCCAGGTTTTATGTGCAAACTCCTCAGGATTTATTGAATCGGGCAGCATGGATTTCCAAGAGAATGGAGGGCAAGCTACCTCAATATTTTAATATCCTGCCCCGAATGCCTTTCACCATCGAACCGGTCCCTTCAGCCATAGCACCCAATTATACAGGAGGCAGGTATTCTGAAGGTTCTTACTCAGAGGGTAAGGCAGGGGCATATTGGGTCAATACATACAAGTTGGAGAGCAGACCAATTTATGTTTTACCTTCTTTGACATTGCACGAAGCCGTACCCGGGCATCATTTACAGATTATGCTTTCCAGAGAACTGAAGAATGTTCCTAAGTTCCGGGAAAATCTGTATATAAGCGCCTTTGGGGAAGGGTGGGGGCTATATTCTGAATTTTTGGGTATAGAAGCAGGAATGTATGAGACTCCATATGAAAACTTCGGCAGGATGACCTATGAGATGTGGCGCGCATGTCGGCTTGTGGTGGATGTAGGGCTGCACTATAAAGGATGGACCAGAGAACAGGCTGTAGAGTTTATGGCTTCCAATACAGCACTATCGATGCATGAGGTCAATACCGAAATAGATCGTTATATCGGATGGCCTGGACAGGCTGTATCTTATAAAATCGGCGAAATTAAAATCAGAGAGTTGCGCAAACGGGCAGAAAAGGAATTGGGTGATAAATTTGACATCAAAGCATTTCATGATCTGGTCCTGAGCAAAGGATCAGTCAAATTGAGCACTTTGAATCGTTTGGTAAATGATTGGATTCGGGTATGTAAGGTTAAAATGAATGAAAAAAATAAATTGATGATAAAAATATAATCAAAAATATTTTAATTCACCAAAAAGTCCTACTTTTGCAGTCCTTAAAGAAAATAGATAAAAATTTAATTATTTTATGCTGATAATAAATATCAAAGACGACGAATCAATCGACAGAGCACTGAAGAGATATAAGAGAAAATTTCAGTCTGTGGGATTAGTAAAAGAACTCAGAAGCAGAAAGCACTTCATAAAGCCATCTGTAGTGAGAAGAAATGAAATCATTTCGGCTGCATACAGACAAGTTAAGTTCGGCTCGCAAAACGATTAATCTTATTATACAAAATATATCATTGAAGGGTTTGTCCAATCGGATTAACCCTTTTTGTGTTTTATATACATGATGTAATTATTTAGGTGCTATTCTGGAGCCCTTGATTTTCACCCATCTAATGGCAAATCAAGGATTTTAATTGCTTCTTCCATTAGAAGGGGGCCAAAAGCATTCTAAATCTAATGTATTCTATATGATTATCATAAAAATTTATGCGTATAAATGAGATTCTTAGCATTTGGTATTGCTGATCAAATCACTATATCATATACCTGATTCAAATTGTATTTATCAGACAACCGATTTCAATCTTCAAAAACCTTTTCTTATACATTACGTTAGAAAACTATTGTCTCTATATTATCTGCATTGATGTCTAAAGAATTAAAAAAAGGAAATGACTGGGCTGTACTGAAACGCGTTTTGGCAACAGCCACTCCGTTCAGATCTCTTTTTATCAAAAGTATCGTTCTGGCTATCGTGGTTACCCCCTTTTCAATAGCCCAGCCCTTTATCGTTCAGCAGATCGTGGACGAAAATATCATAAAAGGTAAGGAAGAAGGAATGCTTTTGCTTGGGGGCATATTTCTTATAGTGCTCGTTGTAAATGTTATCATGAAGTACTATTTTATCTATGTCACTGCTGAGTTGGGCCAGTCTGTCATCAAAGATATGCGCGTGCGCGTGTTCAGGCACATTACCAATCTCAGACTCCGTTATTTTGATCAGACCCCCATCGGAACTTCTACCACTCGAACCATCAATGATATAGAAGCCATCAATAATGTATTTGCACAGGGAGTAATCACTATTGTAGCTGATTTTCTGACACTTATCGCTGTGGTAGCTATAATGTTGTACACCAGCTGGAGGTTGACAGCGATAGTATTTATGACCATGCCGTTTATGATTATCGCCAGTTATATATTTAAAGAGAAAGTAAAAGTATCTTATCAGAGAGTACGCACCCAGATTGCCAATATGAATGCCTTCCTGCAGGAAAGGATCACCGGAATGAGAATCGTTCAGCTCTTCAATGCCGAAAAACAGGAAGGGGAAAATTTCAAAAAGATAAATCGGGCCTACACGAGTGCCAACCTGGAATCAGTTTTTTATTATGCTGTTTTTTTTCCTGTCGTAGAGCTTGTTTCGGCAGTGTCACTGGCCCTGATGATCTGGCTTGGAGCCAAAGGCTATCTTCAGGATACTATTTCTTTTGGAGCCCTGGTGGCATTTCCATTGTATCTCAATCTGATGTTTCGACCCATTCGGTTTATGGCTGATAAATTCAACACCCTCCAGATGGGACTGGTCGCTTCAGAGCGAGTGTTTAAGCTGCTTGACAGTAAAGATTTTATCCCTGATAATGGTTCTTTTGTTCCCGAAAGTCTGGAAGGTAAGGTGGTTTTTGATGATGTGTCGTTTGCCTACGATGATAAAAACTATGTTTTAAATAATATAAACTTTGAGATCCTTCCGGGAAATACTTTGGCATTGGTGGGAAGTACAGGCTCAGGCAAATCTACCATTATCAATATTCTGAATCGGTTTTATGAAAATCAAAAGGGAAATATATACATCGACGACAAGGAAATAAGGGAATATGATTTGAAGGGCTTAAGAGATCGAATTGCGATTGTGCTTCAAGACGTTTTTCTTTTTGATGGCACTGTTATGGAAAATATCACTCTAAGAGATAATAATATCTCCCATGAAAGAGTAATCGAGGCTGCCACGACCATCGGCGCCCATGCTTTTATAGAAAGACTTCCGGGAGCTTATGAGTACAAAGTGTCAGAACGTGGCAGCAACCTTTCTGTCGGCCAGCGACAATTGATTTCATTCGTCAGAGCCTTGGTTTTTGATCCGGATATTTTGGTACTTGACGAGGCTACATCTTCCATAGATACGGAAAGTGAAGCCGTCATCCAGTATGCGATAGAAAAGCTGATCGAAAAACGGACCTCGATAATCATAGCACACCGCCTATCTACGATAAAACATGCCCACAATATCCTTGTCATGTCTGAAGGAAGGATAGTAGAAAGCGGGACGCACGATGAGCTATTGGAAAAACGAGACGGCCATTACCGTGAGTTGTATGATATGCAGTTTTCAGAAATGGTAAGTTGAAGATGGTTTGACAAATAAAAATTATAAAATTATTTAGATGCAATCCAAAACTTCTTGATGTTCACCCTATTTAAAGGACAATCAATATCCAATGGAATCTAATTAATTTCAATTTATTTTAATTATTTAAGATTAAAACATGACAGTCGCTTTTACACCTTTCCATATCCAGTGCTACAACAAACTTCATGAAAAATTTCAGTTTCTTTTCGAGCCCGAACTGATCAATGAAATCTGTACCTGCAGCAATGTAAAAACTTACAAAGAGGGAACTACCCTCATGGATATTGGTCAGAAACTTACCCATATGCCCCTGGTTATCAGCGGATCGGTCAAAGTGCTCAAAGAAGATAAAGAGGGAAATGAATTGTTGCTCTACTATCTGGAGCTGGGCGATACCTGTGCGGTCACGCTGAGTTGTTGTACAAAACCAACAAAAAGTGCCATCAAAGCAGTAACAGAGTCAGACGCAGAGCTGCTTTTTATTCCGGTAGAAAAGATGGAAGAATGGATGGTTAAATATAAATCCTGGCGCAATTTCGTTCTCGATAGTTACAATTTCAGACTCAATGAGATGCTGGAAGCCATAGATAATCTTGCTTTTAATAATATGGAAGATAGATTGTACAAATATCTGAGAGACAAAGTTATGGTCACGAAAATTTCAAAACTGCATACCACCCATTTTGAGATAGCCAATGATCTGCATTCATCCAGGGTGGTCATTTCCAGGCTGATGAAAAAGCTAGAAAATGAAGGACTGGTAATACAGCACCGCAATTATGTAGAGGTCACGGAGTTTATGTAGGATCTGCTGAATATGTCACAACATCATTTCGAAGCCAGACCTCACTGGGGCTGGCCAATACAACAAAGCCACACCCTTTATTTTTTTTCCTAAAACAATCTCAATTGTCCCTTTAGGGACAGGAAACTGGTCTAATAATTATAGATTAGCGGAAGAATGATTGTGCCTTTAGGTACGAAATTAATAAACCCGATTATGGCAAACACCTACATGCAGAATCAAATCATGACCAAATTTTATGAGTCCAATTGCAACAGACATGCCTGCCATACCAGCACCAGGAATAAGAACTTTTTGAGGCTTACATCATTTTTATACCAGTTATCATTGATAGCAACAGTTAAATTTAATTCGTCCAGGGTTCCTTGTCATTGGCATTCATAAATTTTTGTCCATCATAAATACTTATTCCTTGCCAGGTTCCGAACCAAAGTTGGCCTTTGTTATCCTCAAGAATACTTTGAACACCGTTTGTAGTTAATCCGTTTTCAGTTGTGAATTGGGTAAAATTAGTTCCATCGTATCGATATACACCATAATTTTCAGCCGAAAACCAAATATTTCCTTTGCTGTCTTCACAAAAATTATAGGTTTCTACTCCTTCAATTGTTCCATCTTTAGTGAAGTTGGTGTATGTTTTGCCATCAAATTTACTCACACCTCCATAATAGGTTCCAATCCAAATATTCCCTTGACTGTCCTCCAAAATATCAGCAGTGTTATTGTCGGTAAGTCCATTCTTATTCGTTAAATGAGTAAATTCACCTTGATTGTATTTGAAAATTCCATTTCCATCGGTTAAAAGCCACATCGTTCCATTTTTGTCTTCCACAAATTTTTTGACCAATTTATCAGATAACATATATTGCGGCTTTTCAACCTTTATATCCGGTAATAAAAAGGGTATAAATTTTTCTCCATCAAAATGACTAACGCCACCAATCGTACCAACCCAAATTAGTCCGCTTTTGTCAATTGCTAACCCCCAAATTTCTTCATTTTGTAAACCGACTTCTGTTGAGTACGTTGTAAATTTTTCTCTGTCATATTTTACTAGGCCGGAAGAAGTTCCAAACCATATATTGCCTACTTTATCTTCAACAATTTCTCTTACGGCCACCCACTTTTGTCTTTGTTTAATTGTCATTTTTTCAAGTGTTTGGCCATCATATCGTATGATTCCATTTCCATTTGTTCCAAACCAGTAATTTCCTTTTTTGTCTTGATACATAGTTCTTACAAACTCCCTTACCATTCCATTTAAATTGGTATGAATTTGGGGAAATGTTGTATTTTGTTTTAATACCAATGGTTGGTTGTTCAACACTTTTTCAATACCATCATTTGCAGATTTTTCTTTCACTTGTCCTATGCAAGACGACATTTGAAGTGTCAGTAGAAATAAAATTAAGGTTCGTAAATTTATTATTTTTTTAATTCCAGGCATTATCATATTCTTGGTTTTATTATTTTTCAATGGCTTTGTGTCTGGCGAAGATGGCTATTTTGACCGTAAATGTTGATATGGGGCATCAATTTTTAATTAACCACAAATGTGTCTGCTGAGCACTGAAAAGCCATTTTTGCCAAATCAGAGTGAGTGGTTCATTGTTTATTGTTCGTTGTCGCTTTCAAGTATGTTTTTCAAAGTTGCTAAACTATCGTCCATATCTTTAGGAAACTTATTCTCCGCCATTGGAATGAATAAATTCATAGGATATTTCATAGTGCCGGAATTCATTAAGGATACTTTGGTTTGGTTATCGGATAGTGCTTTTGTCTCCATAATCACATCTGCCGTCATTGACATTGGCTTTACAAAACGAATTTGAGTTTCAATTCTTTTCCCTTCAATTAGGTTCATAATTTCTTTTTCTCCTTCGCCAGCATTTTTATTTCCGTTCCAGGCTATAATGAAACCTACAGTTCCGTCCGTTCCTTTGTATTCCCATTTTCTATTGGGGTCGGTCTTTGCCCATTTATTAAACTTGTCTTGGTTTTTGAGCAGTTTCAAAAAGTCAAATACTTTTTGTGTTGGCGCATTGATGACAATTTCACGTTTCACATAATGTTCTTTTTTTAGGAATAGAGCAATGATTAAAAGTAAAGCTATAAAGCCGACTATTCCCAGTAGAATTGTAATTGCTATGTTCATTTTATTTATTATTTGTCGATTGTTTGTATCTATGAAAAGATTTGCCCTCCAAATAAACCATTAAGAAAGAGAAAATAAGATTAGTAAGAATAACTGCCCAGGGAGTTTCATAAACTGGTATTCCAAGATTACAATAAAAAGAAATTCCTGAAGAAATGGCCACTGGTGTCTCAAGTATAGCTGTCACTGCACGTATTGGTTTTGGTAAATTTTCATGGTAATAAAAAAACCAAGTCAGGAAAGTTGTCGTTAAAATGACCACTGAAATATTTTTTATCTGTCTGCTTGAAAGTTTCATTTCTTGTCTGTTCGATGCCTTTTGGTGTCGTCTGTTACAATGACCGCTAACGGCCAAGGCTATGTGACGGCTGCCTGATAAGGCAGATGGCATCATAGCCGTTGTTACTTGCTGTGTGATTTTAGACTAATTCAAAGTCTTCCTTTTCAATTTCAAATGTTACTTTGGCTTTTAGAGCTCCAAAAATTTTCATTAAGGTTGAGATTGTTACATTGCCAGTATTATTCTCCATTTTAGAAATTTGGGCACGTTGGACTCCTACTAATTCTCCAAGTTGTTCTTGGGTCAGTTTTCGTTCAATTCTCAATTGCTTGATCTGTTCAGCTAAGATTTCTACTCTTAATTCTTGTTCGTATTTATCTCTTTTGGGTGTACCAACCTTTCCAAGAGTTTTGTCTTTGAGTTCTGATAATGTTATTGTTTTCATTATTTATTTTTATCCTTGAAATACTGTTTTTTAATTTTAATTGCTCTTTCAATATCAGATTTAGGGGTTTTATTTGTTTTCTTGTCTAAGCCGTGAGTACAAAGTATTAGCGTTTTAGAGTCAGATTCACCATCCCAAAATGCAAATATTCTGTAAAATTTCTCTTGGTCTCTTTCTCTAAATTCAAAAATCCCATCTTCTGAGTTCAACTTTTCAAACCAGCTTCCTTTTAGACCAGACTCGGTTTTATCAAAAGCTCTAAGAAATTTTCCTTGCATTTTATCCGTAAGTTCTAAGAAGTAATCTTCTGCTTCTTTAAGCAATTCTACTTCTATTTTTTCTTTAAATGCTTCATTATGCAAAGATAAGCAATGTTTCTATATTTGGAACAATATTTTGTGGGTATTTTTCATTCTCATGGCAGCGCTAGTATATAAAACGTATGCGTTTTAAAACCTACATCCTTGTCCCACGTTGCTGACGAAATTTAACAGCACGCACTTTAAGAACCTACAATACAGCATATGTTTTATATACATTTTTGGCAGCTGGCACGTTAACTCGGTCTCTTCTTTGTAGAGGAAACTGATTTAATAATCGACTGTCCCTTTATCTTTTGTTCTTTGTTCTCCAATGTGTCAATAGACAATTTGTAAGCTTGTTTTAAAAGTCCCTTTACATATTTTTCAGGAAACTCAGAGAAATTGTCCACCGTGACATGTCTAAAAGAATTCCCAGTCCCCTTTAGTAAACCTTTTGGGTCGTCCAACTGAGTCCCCTTGTTAAAACCAATGTTCACATATTTAGTGTAAACAGCAATGTGACAATACAATTCCTTTTGTCTGTCAGTAGTCGAGTAACCAATTGCAACTGCGTTATGGTTATCGTAAATCAATTCGTTACAGTCCGGATGTTGTCCGATAACAAAGTCCCGAAGCAACAATGCTGTCTCTGCAACTTTCTTGTCGTAGGGTTTCAGAAACTTTACAAGGTCTTTTGGTATTTCTCTTTTCATTGTCTGTCAACTGTCAAAAGTGCATGTTGCCCAACGTCCCATCACTGGCTACGGACGACCGATAGGGAGTCTGTACGTCCAATGCATTGTTATGTAGGGTGATTTATTCATTCAAATGTTTATCGATATCCATTTTTTGATGCAATATTCTGTCTATATAGATTGTTGTTCCTTTTACTTTGTAGATAATCATATGTGATTTCACATTAGTTCTGCGGTGTCCTTTTTTAACTTCGTCGATAGGTTTACCAATATCCGAGTTTTCACAAATTTTACCTATTGCCGAAAATATCTCAATGTAATATTTGTTCGCTTGTTCATTAGACCACTGTTCAACCGTATATTCCCATATATTATCTAAATCTTCTAATGCTAATTCGCTTATTTCAAACTTAAGCTTCATTTTTTGTAACTTTGATTAAGTTTTTCTAAGTGTTTTACTGGGTCAAAATTTTTCACATAACCACTTTTTTCTCCCGCTTCAATTGCATCCCTAAGAATCTTAATTTTCTGTTCCCTTTCATCGACAAGTCTTAGTCCTTCTCTAATTACTTCACTTGCAGAAGAATACCGACCAGATTCTATACTTTTTTCAATGATTTGTTCAAAATGATCCCCTAAAGTCACTGATGTGTTCTTTGACATTTCTACATTTTTTTACAAAGATACCAATATTTGGTATAGTTATCAAGTGTTTTTTGTGATTTTTCTCATCCTACATAACGTTTTGCGGGTTTAAGAAGTTGGCGATTTCGGAGCACAAAACTGTCAACCTGCACGAATGTTTGATTGGAAAACTGAACTTCAATTAACCACTGAACCGCCAATTTCTTAAACCCGCTGTTACCGGATGCCCTTCTGTCTATCCTAAGCGTTGAATTGTCAATTTTGCAACCACAATTTTCAAAGTGATTAGCAGTTAGTGTGTTGTCTGTCAAAGTTTGCAGTGGTGTGGTGGAATGAAGTTTTATTTTTTTGTGCGGTGGAGATTTTTGTTTTTTAATTTTATTTGGGGTGGAAAAATAAATACTCTCTTACAAGTTTTGGTTTCAGCGTGGGGCAGTGGGACTTGTAAGAGTGTATTTATTTGCACGAGGGCTTTTTGATTCAACATCAATTTATAAGAAATACGAGATTTATACTTCAATGATAGAAAATAATTCCTTTCGAAGAACCTAAACCTTATCTATTTTTTCCTTTTTTAGTTAGAAATATTCCAATTAAAACACCAAAAGAAACTCCAAGACTAATACAATGGACGCAGTTTCTGCCTGTTTCAAGGCAGATAAATCTAACTGCGATCGCATATTTTATGAATTTTTAACTCAGAATCAACTACTAATATAGCCTAAATCTCCCAGCAGACTTACTTGCCAGGCTTCCGGCAGGCTGAAACTTCGACCATCCAGTTTAGTTGTTAGTTACCAGCTGATGGCAATGAGCGATATTAATTTCATATGTATTTAGCACTTTTATCATTCTAAAACTGATCATTATGAAATTAATCGTTAACACACTATTTTAGTACAATATTACTTTGTGAGCTACTGATTTGTTTGTTGATTTGATTAGTTATAAATAACTATTGTCAGCGCTACAACACCATACTACTTTTGCATTGTCATTTTCAGAGAAAAGTTGGACTTGTTTATATTTTTACGTAGACCTAAAGATTTTAAAAACAATATTATGACTAAAATAAATATATGCGCCATGCGGTATTTTAATACTTTTTACGTAGCAATAGTCATCCTATTTATTGTTGGGGGTACCCAAATTCAGATGACAGCACAAAAATCTATCAAAGGTGTGATACTCAGATACGATAAGCCAGAAAAAAACGTCAAAATCACCATCGAAGGATCAAAATTCACCAAAGAAGTCATATCAAACGAACTGGGCGAGTTTGCTATCGAAGTACCTGAAGGATATAATATCTTAGAATTTCAAGAATCTGGTGACAAGCATAAAGCTCATTTTAAATTGAATCAAAATGATACCAGTACTTTTATAACTGTCAATCTTGATAAATTGCTGGGAATTTACTCTTGGCGGATAGAATCATCATTGGCTGCATCGAGTTCCTTTTTTTCAGCCTATCAGTCCTCAGGAAATAATAATAACATTACTACCATTTTAGGCAAAGCAATTATTCACCTAGATTGGCAGAAAAAAGCTTACTCCTGGATTACCGATGTCAATTTGTTATACGGTGAGTCATTTACAAAACTTAGGCTTGAAAATGCTGATGGCATTAAATCAGTGACAGCAAATTCTAAAAGTGGAGATTTATTTTCTGTCACTTCTAAGTTTGCACAACAAATTTCCAATAATTTTCACGTAACGCTTTTGACAAACTTTCAGTCACAGTTTGCACCAGGCTATAGTGACCCTTATGCATTGGCTAAGGGTCAACCATTGAATAAAATATCCAATTTTTTATCACCTGGAACTTTCAACCTTGGAGGGGGAATAGATTACAGACCAAATAAATACTTAAACATTTATTATTCGCCTTGTGATCTTGAGATTTTGGAAGTATTGATTCCCTCATTGCGAGATCGATTTGATGTATTTGACGGATCAGCTGCTTTTGAGTTTGGATCATTTTTTAGTTTGAATTACAGAAAAGAAATCCTTAAAAATGTCAACTTCAATTCCAAACTTCAAATGTTTACCAACTATATTAAAAACAAAAAACATCCTGAGGCAGAAAGACCAGGATCGGTAGATATCCAATTATGGCAAAATAGTCTCAACTTTAATTTTAATAAGCATTTTGCTTTATCCATATCAACTACCATCATATATGACGAAGACCGAAAATTCAGAATTTTCGAAGGTGATTCAAAACTAGGTACCAATACCGGGAGAAGCGGACCAAGAGTGCAGTACTTTCATAATATAGGATTATCTGTCAATTATAGTTTTAACAGCAAGAAAAACTAAATGTCTGATACCCTGCTTATAGTTATAAATAACTATTGTCAGTACAGCATTTCACCCCTAAATTTGCAGTACAAACCAGCTAAAGGCAGTCACCGAAAAGCCTTGAATAGAGTAGGTAAATATTTTTTTTTACATTCTAAAATCTTAAAAATGAAAAATTTAAAATTATTAGTGTTCATACTAATTGTTGGTCTAAGTACTAATGCTAATGCTCAATCTAATAAAGTAAAAGTAGGCGAAAGTATTAGTTTCAAGGACGGCAAATTTATAGTAAGTGCTAATGGCCTATATAAAGCACTATTTTCAAGGGGTTATATTTATATTGAGAAAATTAATGCAGATGGTTCTACCAAGGAGACTTTATTGAGTTATAAACTTTATAATGATGACGGGAGAAGTTTTTTTGAAAGTGCCTATTTAATTGTTCAAGAAGATGGTAATCTGGTAGCTTATTCTAGAGGAACTGCCCTATGGTCTTCAGACACAAATGGAAGAGGTGGGTCTGGTACGCATCTACAGATTCAAAATGATGGAAATTTAGTACTATACAACGGTACTTTTTATGGTGGAGATGGTGACGCACTTTGGGCAACCGGTACATGTGGCGGTAAGGAGAACGGATGTGGTAGTGTAGGAACAAGATAAGTACTTAGAATTTCTAATTTACGTAAGCCATAAAACTTCAAAAATACTAAATACATAAGAAATGAAATATCTTAAAATATTTTTTTGCACTGCACTAATTTGTAACACGCTATCCAATAGCTACGGACAAATGAGCCGTGGAAGCATACTCAATAAAGGCGAAGAAATCCAAATCATCTGGACCGCTGGAACTGCCACTACAGAATATATGGAATCACCCAACCAAAGGTTTAGTTTCTATTTTTCACTTCAGTATCATGATTGGCTTATCGAGGATCGCCAAAGTGGGGCTAAAAAGAAGGTAGAATTTCTACCTAAAGTAAACGACCCGAATCCTCCTTCTGCCAATAGATTTTTGAGATTAGAACCTAGCGGAAATCTTAAGTATGCATTCTTGATCCCAGGTGCACCATCCACTGAGCCACCAGTACCCATTTTTAACTCAAACACCAATGCAGGTCACACTTTTGAGCTTACAAACGAGGGCAGTATCGTAGTCAAAAACACAAATGGTGTAGTGGTTTGGGGGCCGATATACGGAAATTAAATATTCACAATTAAATCATTTTAAAATTTTTAGATCATGAAAACAATGAATTCATTTAAACAAAATTGGACATTTAATCACACTCTGGTGATTGGCCTGATGATGACTGCCTTTTCAGGTTTTAGTCAGACATGGGCAGGTAAACTCAATACTACAGATAAATATCTTTATCCGGGCAATGATTTATTTGTTTCATCAAATGGAAAGGGTGAAAAAGTTGAATCTGACTATGTATTAAATTTTAATGCAGATGGTAATCTTTACATTAAAAAAGGAGGATCATATGGCAAGATAATCTGGTCTAGTAACACCAAAGACAAAAACCCAATCAAACTGAAAGTTCAGGACAATGGAGACATGGTGCTTTACAATAGCAAGGAAGAGAAAGTTGAAACTTCAGTTTGGAGTACAGGGACTGCAGGAAGAGGAGGAAGTGGGACTTTTCTAAAGATGCAAATCGATGGAAATTTAGTACTTTATAATGGAAGCTGGACTGGTAATGATGGTGATGCATTATGGGCTACCGGTACCTGTGGAGGAGTACTGAATGGGTGTGGATCAGAAGGCACAAGGTAGAACTAAAATATAGCAGGCGGAACCCGAAAAGCCTTATAAAAGAGTACGGATATCAATCTGTTATTATTAAAAAAAATAAGATGAAAAACGAAATATTTGGTAGGAGTTTTTTAATTCTATGTTTGATCAACATGTCAAGTATATTTTCTGGTTCCTTTATCCTTGGGCAAACTCCAAAAAATCTTAATGAAAATGTAAATTATTCAAAGTCATTTACCTACAAAGATGTAGTGAACGCATGCGATAAATGCAACAATGATCAATTAGGCGAAGAGGCTGTTATAAGAACAATTTCTGATATAACAAAACTTTTTAATTTTAGTAGAAGAGATGAAGAAAGACAATTAAATTTGACACCCTTGTCTTTAGGTACGTTAGAAATATCTGCCAACTTTTCTTCATATTCACCAGTTAGAAAAGTTATTTATTTATTGAACGAAGAAAGAAAATGCAGAAACTTACAGACATTCCAATCAATAGAAGAAGGTCTTAGTATTTTTGCCACAAAACATGCCGAATATTGTGACCAAAATAATTATGTAGGACACAATGGCCCAAATGGTGAAAGTTTTGAAAGCCGAACAGCAAACATATATAAAGCTTGGAAGCCTACAAATGAACCCTGTTATTCGGGTTTTTCTGAAAATTGTGCAACAGTTCAATCAAAAAATATCGAATGGGGCGCACGTTCTCTTCTCACATGGATTTATATTGATGGAAATTCTAGGTGGATACACAGAGAGATTTGTTTTCAAAATTGTAACTCTTGTAATTTTGGCTATGGTGAAAAAAGATGGGTCTCTGTAATGGAAACAGCGAATCCTAAACAAGGTGGAAATTGTAATAGTCAATTAAAACTTTTAAGTCTTACAGAGAATGTTACTATGCCTTCTCCCATTACTGTAGGTGGCAGTCCAGCATCAAGTGGAGTCGCTACAGGCGGTGGCTCTTCCCAACCCCGATCTGAACTTAGTCAGGATCAGTCATTAAATCTGGGTGAGGCAATTACATCTCCAAACTTGCAATACAAGTTATCCCTAGACAATGACGGTAATTTGGTCTTGTACCAAAATGGTCAGGGTTTATGGTATGCTAATTCTGCAAATCAAAGTGTTTCTAAATGTAGTTTTCAAAACGATGGCAATTTAGTCTTGTACACAGCAAACAATCAAGCCAAATGGGCAGTAGATGCTAACGGACGTGGAGGAAATACATTAAAAATTCAAAATGATGGAAACTTAGTAATCTATCGTCAAGATAATTCCATTGTTTGGACCTTGAAAATGAATAATGGCCAGTATGATCAGAATGGTGGTAAAGGTTTACTTAAGTAACTCTACTATGGATGAAGTGATTTAAAAACATATTGTTAATTCCTATGCAAGTCATTGAAACCCAGCTCTTCATCAAATTTAATCCCCATAGCTTTGGCTATGAAAATGAAATTTGATATCAATCTGAATTCCAAGCACTTACATAACATTTTAACATACGTTTTTAAATCACTTCGATACTAAAAAATGATTGATTGTCAATTCTTTGATTTAATCAAATGCAATTAATACATTTAAAGGCGGTCACCGAAAAGCCTGAAATAGAGTAGGTCATTATTACATTCATAAAATATTTATTCAAATGAAGAATTTTTTTAAATTAACTATGCTTTGTTTTATCATTTTGGTTGGGCAAATGAACATGATAGCACAATCAAAAAGTGGAGCACAACTCAAAGGTACAGATATCAATGGGTTAGCGAGTACAGATGAAACTTATATTGTTGCTCTTTATAATGAAAAACTGGGGATTATAAAAAAATTGACCGGTCAAATGCAATATACTATTGCTACATTTAGAGACGCAGTTTCTGTCAATTTTCAACAAGATGGTAACTTGGTAGTAAAAAATTCCTTTGGTGATGCGCTTTGGAGTAGCCAAACTCACAACAAACAAGTCAAAGACATTATATTGCAGCCAGATGGCCAGCTAGTAATAAGGGGTGGTGCATCTGGCTCAGATATCATCTGGTCATCCAGACCGCCTTTAGATATTCCGGTCATTGATCCATGATCTTCTCACTTTACAAATTATCTAAAAAAAAGAGGGGAATCTATTGAAGGACAACCCCTTTTTTTTCAGTTTTCATCAAAACACTCCTCACTCAGCATCCATCTTCAATCCTGCCAAAGTGCCACCACCCAATACATTCTCGAAGTGAAGCTTTAGACCCGAGCCAAGCAAAACATTACTCACCAACATGAGTCCCATACCCGAGCCACTTCCCTGATCGGTTTTGTCAATTTGTTCTTTGCCTATTTTATCCAGAATAGTCGGATCTATTCCTTCGCCATAGTCCCTGATGAAGAGCCCATCTTTGGTAGAATATATTTCTATTTTTGCACCTTCGGGGCTATGTTTGATGGCATTTGACAGTAGGTTGAGCGTCACCATATAGAGTTTTTTACTGGAGATGGGCAAATTAAGTGTATCCGAATCACTCAATTGATTTATAATTTGAATATTCCTTTCCGATATTCTATAAGACAATGCTTGGGTGACTTTAGCTACCGTTTCTATGATTTCAATTGGGGTTGATGTTTCGATCTCATTGCTTGATGATGCTTTTTTGAGTTGGAGTAGGTTATTTACGATGCTATTGATAGACCCCACCTGCTCACCTATGCTGATGGCCGCTTTTTGGAGATAGGCATCTTCGGATTTGATTTTATTGAGCAGTAGTTGTACCCCGAGCATAGGTTCTTTGATGTCATGCGAAAGAGAAAATATGAGATTTTCGTTGATCTGACTATATTTTTCTATTTCGGCCTTTTGAATTGAGATGGTCTCTGCCGCCTTTTTCTTGATGCGATAGGCACGAAAGGCAAAAAATAGAAGGCCAGAAAGCAGGAGTATGCCTAATGCCAAATAATTTTGAAACGTCTTTTCTTTTTCGATATTCAATATATTTGCTGATTCTGTCTTTTCGCGCTCTCGTTCAAATTCGAAATCCTTGCGCAGCTCAGTTACTTTTTCGATATCCTCTTGCTTGTTTAAGCTATCTCTATAGGCAATGTTTTGTTCAAAATATTTTAACGCACTTTTATAGTCCCCCATTTCTGTAGCTGCATAGTAAAGACACTCAAAAGCATCTCTAGCTCCATTAACATCCCCTCTTTCCACAAGGACATCTACTCCTGACTTACAGTATGCTATGGCCTTTTTGTAATTCTTTAATTCAATCTCTAAAAAGCCTAAATCTGCATTATTTCGAGCCAATCCCACATCGTCTCCAACGCTTATAAAATATGATTCTACATCATTATATACTCTTCTTGCATCATCAAACCTACCAGAATCCACATATAGAAAGCCCAGGTTTTTTTTTGAATTTGTTAATAAGTATTGATTTCCAATTTTTTCAAGAAATTCTATAGATTCGAGAAGTAGCTTCTCTGCCTTCTCTTTATCTGTCAACATAAACATCAGGGCCTTCGACTGTAATGCAGAACCTTCCAAATCTTTATAATTATGTTTTCTTGAAATTTCAATAGATTTATCCCAGTATTTTCCAGCATCTACGTATTTCTGAATTTGCCCATAAAAAACGCCCAATTTATAATATGCATTACTTACGACCTCCCAGTCTTGCTTCTTTTCACTTATTTCTAGTAATTCGAACATTAGATTTACAGCTTCACTTTTATTACCGAGGTTATTTCTAATGGTAGCATAATTAGTAAGAAATGCAGGATTACAATCAATACATGATTGGGATTTATACAACTCATAAGCCTTGCCAAAGAAATATTCAGCTTCTTTTAACCTTGATAATTTCTGATAGAGTATTCCTTTTTGGGAAAGAAAGTTTAATCTGTCTTTTGCTGAAATTTTTTCATCATCAAGTATACTGTCAATAGACTTTAAAATCCTTTCCTCGTTCTTTTTGATATCTGTATTGTTAATGACAAACAAGAGCGTAGAATCCAATTTTTTAAAATCCGATGAAGATTTTTCTATGATAGAAAACAAAGAATCCGCATTTACCTGAGCATGCACTATTCCTTCCAATATTGTGTTAAAGGTCAGTATAAAAAAAAGTAAAAGTTGCTTATTCATAGATCACCTTTTAAAATTGAAATATTGAAATACCCTAATTATACATAAAACAAATTATGAAAGTAGCAAATCTAAATAAAATGCAGTACTTTAAAACACAAATCTATTGGTTATTAATAACTATATCACATGAGGTTTTATAGGATTACATTTACAGATTCAATTAGTACCAAATGAACTCCATAAAAATAATTTGCTATCAACTACCTAAGTCAGAATTATACTTTTTTAATACGTTTGACTTTAGAAATTTAAATATAAATCTGATTGGAATTTATGATGAAGTGCCAGAATTTGTTTCAAAAATCTCGTCAAGTTCCCCAAATATCATCTTAATAAATTCTCTGACATCTACTAGTGATCTGTATTATCTTATAAATGAAATAAAAAAAGTGGCTCCTAATGCAATAAGAATACTTTTTTCAACAATTTATTCAAAATTTATCATTGATGAGGTTTTAGAATTGGGTATCCATAGAGTAATCCACAAAAGCATTAAAGGTAAATATTTAGTAAATGAGATATTATTACTATTGAATGACCATTCTGGGAAGTTCAGTTCAAATATCACACCAGCTTAATTAATTTATATGATTATTATAGTACTTTTAACAATCCTAATTGACTCAGTTTAACAATCAGCTCTGTACTATTTGTACACTCAAATTTTTCTAATAGTTTATTCTTCTGATTATTGATGGTATTGACTGCCGTATTGGTCAACGAAGCTATTTCCTTGGCAGCCAATCCTTTGACTAAATAATGAGCAATTTCCTTCTCTTTTGGTGTCAAAAAGTAAGCCGATTGATAAGTTTTATTGTTTCCAATTCTTGTATCATAATTGCGGATGATTTCCAATATTACATCAGGCTTCTCTTTTTTATTGACTACTGAGATGACATTGTATTTTTGTAATTCATCTTTAACAAACTCTGAAGTAATGCTGGTATATGCGATCAATTTGATGTGAGGGAAGTTTTGATGTAAATTTTCAAATAGTGATAGTCCTATTTCATCATCAGTAAGTACGTCAGTAATGATATAGTCTATTTGATCTGCAGATTCCAAATAGTTCAGTAATTTTTTTGGTTCAGTAAAACTTGCACAAATACAAATGCCATCTATTTCATCAAAATATAACCGGAGGGAGTCCAAAATAATTTCATGGTCGTCAAAAAGAATGATGTTGGTCAAATCATATTTATTTTGATTCGAGACAAATTTAACACTTTTACTATTATTCGGGTAAATACGCTCAAAAGAAATCAAACAGATTTGATCTATTTAAGCCGGGAAACCCAATCTATTATAAGCGCAAATGGTATTCTATGCGTTGATCCTTTGTAGTCGCAAGTTTGCAGCTTGTGTCAAAAAACAAAGCAAAAATTATAATTTTATAACCAGAAAACCTTCAGAACTTCCTGCCTTGAAACAGACAGAACTTAAAGTTAAAAGCTAATTTTATTCGTCAATCGTAATTTACTTTCTATTCCTATTCAATCACTTTGTACAACATTAGAGACGGTTCTATGGATTCTTCGACATCATCAGTGCATCATCTGAATAGGCTGCGTAAAAAACTAACCGAACCTGATCCGGGTACTCCTGATCGTACATGATCAAATAATCAAGCACCAAACAAACACCACCCGTGAAGAAAGGAAATGCAGAAACTGGTCTGATCAAACACTATTGTAAGATATTTACCAACAGAATAAATACTATCAGGAAACAGTAAAATCCTGGTAGTAGATAGGTGGTTTAATAAGCAAAAATTTATAAGATCAATGACCAAACTGGGGCTTTAAGAGATCTGTAGATTAGGACCCGATGCAAACTTAAAGTATCTATACGATGGTCCTTAGAAGGAAGGAAGAGGTCGTCCAAAAAAATATTCAGGCAAAGTAAATCTCAAAAAAATAGATAAGCGCGTATTCAAAAAGATATTTCAGGATGATGCCAAAGTCATATACGAAGCAGTGGTGTATTCGATAAGTCTAAAGGTAAATATCAAAGTGGCATATACAGAATATTTAAATGAGAAAGGTGAAGTCACCAACACCATCCTTTATTTTAGCACCAACACGTCTCGAGATTCGATCGACATAGTGAGATATTACAAAGCTAGATTCCAAATGGAATTCATATTCAGAGATGGTAAGCAGTTTATGGGATTGGACAACTGTCAGGCAAGGTCTGTGGAGAAAATCCATAATCATGTTAATTATGCCATGACGGCAGTCAATATAGCTAAAGCAATCATTCGGCAAGGCAATTTACAGAAAGACTCAATGCGGCAAACAGAGCTTTCCTGACCCGATAATGCTCCCGCGGCGTACAGTGGCCTTGCTATCGCAAATCTGCTTGTTATGCGTTGCCATTTTTTGCTATCTATTTATTGTCTAAAATCATTTCAAATATTTTTTCACAAATTTCTCCTCTTCTTTGCACCCCTTCTAAATTCGTCATTATTGCTATGGAAACCTTTTTATTTGATGATAGAAATAAAACTAGCATATTACTTACTCCTGGCGTCTGCCCACCATGAAAAACTTCTGTGTATCCATGAAATTTGTCGTTCGGTTCGTATAAGCCCCATCCAATACCATAACCGGAAAAACTACCGTTAGGCAATTTTGGGTTTAATATCATTTCCGAAAATGTTTTTTGAGAAATTAATTTACCGTCATAAACAGCAATAGCAAATTTCGCTAAATCAGTCGGTGTTGTGAGAAACCCACCCGCAGGAATTCTATCACTGGGGTCGTGAAAATTAGAATTTTCAAGTATTTTATTTTGCGTGTTATAACGGTAGCCACTAGCCCTGTCTTCTATTAGTGAATTTACATCATCAAGCACAGTAGCATTCATCTTTGACGGCTCAAAAACATTTTTACACATAAAAGTGTAATAGTCTGTCTTTGAAACCTGCTGCAAAACACAGCCAAGTAAATTGTAATTGAATGATGTATATGAGTAATTTGTTCCAGGTTTAAATAATAATGTGTCATTTGCAAATATGGATAGAGCGTCACAAACATTTTTATAATGTTGATGGTTTATTACTTCTCCATCATGGTATGGTCTAATGCCACTTTGATGCGTAAGAAGTTGATATATTGATATTGGCCAATTTTTTGAAGGGAACAATGAGTAATATTTTTGAACTGAATCATTAAGATTAATAATGCCCTTTTCATATAGTTGCATTATTGCAGTTGCGGTCATGGGTTTGCCAATTGATGCCGTGCGCAATTTTGTGTTTGTAGTCATTGGAACAGAATTCTCAATGTCTGACATTCCATAGGCGTTTTTCCAAACAATATTTGTGTCAATTGAAATTGCAATACTCAAACCGGGGATATGTTGATTAGCCATTTCCCGTGTAATGATATTTTCTATACTGTCTATTTGTGATTTGGATAATGTCGTCTGGGCAATTGCCCGAACTAAAAAACAGGCAATTTGCTATAAGTAGATATTTTGTTAATTTAAAATACATAGTCTTGTTGTTAATGGTTACGCATAACGTCAAGCACTGGCGACGGACGCAGCGATAGCAAGTCTGTCCGTCCAGTGCATTGTTATAGCCAGTGGTTCTAATTTTATTCAGATTCCAAAACCGTTTCAAATTTAAGTGTTGTCTGTTCTAAAAATGGTTTTAGTCTTTTTTCAGCCAAGTCAATATATTCTTGGGAAATGTCGTAGCCCACAAATTTTCTATCTGATTTAATTGCAGTAACTGCTGTTGTTCCACTACCCATAAAAGGGTCAAGGATTATATCTCCTTTAAACGAATATAGTTGAATTAATCTATAAGGAAGTTCTTCTGGAAAGGGTGCTGGGTGTCCAATTCTTCTCGCACTTTCTGCATTCATTGTCCAAATTGATTTTGTCCATTCCATAAATTGTTCCTTAGTTATGGAATTTTCTTTTTTCCCTTTTTCTCTTTTGTATTCACCTTTTGAGAAAATTAAAATGTACTCATGAATGTCTCTTAAAATTGGATTGGCTGCACTTTGCCAACTGCCCCATGCTGTTGAAGGGCTTGCACTTGCTGCCTTGTTCCATATAACTTCACCACGCATATTAAAGCCTATCTTAATCATCATATTTGAAATATAGTCAGAAAGTGGTATGTATGGTTTCCTTCCAAGATTGGCAACATTTATACAGGCACGACCACCATTGACTAATACTCTATAGGTTTCTCTAAATGAGTTTTCTAAAAGTTGAAGATATTCAGTGAGCGATAAATCTTCATCATACTCCTTTGAAACATTGTAAGGTGGTGATGTAATCATCAAATGAACTGAATTGTCTGGTAACTCTTTCATATTCTCAGCAGAGCCAAGAATTAATTTATTTTCTAATTTGTCAGGAAAGTCATTTTCATTTTTATCAAGAATAATTTTATCTCCAAGCTCTGTGTAAAGTTTAGAATTATAAAACTTTGAGCTGTCGTGGTTACTTCTTCCGTTTGTCCCGAAAGCACTTGTTTCTGTTCCTTTAGGTCTCTTCATTTTAGCTTTGGATTAAATTTAAAAATTTTTCCGCTTTTGCAATATCTGTAGATTCTTGACTTGCAATTCTTATAATTTCACCAAGTTTCAATTTTGAAATCATCGATGAAAAGTAATTCATATCATTAGTTACAAGATTTTGGCAATTACTGAAAAGTTGTTCTCTGTCTAAAATTGTTTGAAAACCTAATTTTGGTGTGTTCTTTACATAATTTGAGTTTGTAGGATTTGGGTTCAAAGACCAAAAACCTTGAATAACTCCTGATGTTTTTAGAAAATCTACCTTCTTAATATAGCTGTCAGTTATAGGACTATTACCTAAAACGACTACTGGTATTTTTGTTGAAGCAATACCCGAAACACGAATATTTATGGATTTACCTATAGCTTTAAGCATTGAGTCAGAGCGTAACAATGCAGGATTTCCTTTATGCTGTTTGTAGTCGCCAAGAAATTGAACATTGTTTGGGTGAGTGAATTTATAATTGGACACAACACTCATCTTAATTTCAAAAAGAAGTTTTATATTTTCAGGCTTCTGAACTGTATTGTTTGTAGTGCAAAATGCAAGGTCTGCACTGGATTGTCTTGACAGACCAAGTTCGTCACATACTACACTATTTACAGCATAAAGTCCTAACTCTGTGGCAATCGGTTCAAAAAGTGTTTTGCTCCATTTTTCAGTAAACTGTCCTATTAGTGAATTTCTACTTTGCAAAGTTTGTCCTTCTGCGTCTGAACCTTTTGGGACATAAGCAAAATAGCCACCTTGCAAATTGTAAAATAATTGTTCCGGGGAAGCAAAATTCTTTAATGCTTCTGTAAAAAATTGTATCTCAGTATCATTGTTCCAAAGAGTCAATGTTATTATATTTTAGTTTATTAATTTAAAAATCAAAGATATCATATTTTATCAAAATTTGGCTTTTTTAGTTCTTTCTCCATTGGCTATAACGGTTTGCAGCTACCCGAAGGGCGGGACTTTTACCACAAAACTTGATTTGAAAAACTAATGTTTGATTAACCACAAAACTGTCTTTGGAACACGAAACCCCGCCTTTTGGGTAGGTGCTGTTATGCCTTCGTTGTTCTTTTTTGTCGTTACTCTGTTGTCCCTTGTTTACTGTGTCTTGTTGCGTTAGCTTGGTAGCTCTTTTACATTTTTTAGTATTGGTTTGTGTTTCGGTAAAAAATGTAAATGTGCTGCCAAATGCGTTGGCTGTCCTGCGAAATCCTTCTTGTCCCAACAACTCGGCAAACGTTTTTTCTAGTTTTTCTTCCGTAAATTTCATTCCTTGGGTTCAATTTTTATTGTCCAAGAAATTGCTTTTAATCTTTCTTGAATCATTTTTAATGTTTCCAAAATCGCTTCTTCTTTCGGTAATTCTCCATACACCAAATTTTTAAAGTCACCGTTGTAAATCGTTTTCAACTCATTCCACACATTTTCCAAGTCTTTGAATATAAGTGCTTCATTAGGATGATGATTCAGCCATTTATTATTGTTTCTAAAACTCGCTACATCATCATTTGCAACTTTTAGCAACATATCATCAAAGTTTTTTGAATGGAAAAAACTTGCAAATTCTTCTTGTTTTAGTAATTGATGTAAATCGTAGGTGTGTCGTATCTTTTTCCTTAAATCATCTATCGGATTTTCTCCATAAGAAAAGCGAACCAAACTCATTGTTTTTTCACAAATGGTTCTTATGGGTTCTAATGCCAATAGGTCAAAAGGAAGTAGCCCGTTTTCTTTAGCAATATCAGACTGCTTATTATCCAACATCATTTGACCGACAAATGAAACAATGCTTTTGGTAGTGTATGGTTCGTAGTATCCAAGCCAAGTTGATTCCAAAATTATCACATCTCTTACTTGTCCGTAATCACCTTTGAATTCTTTGTTGTAAGAGTGTGCCGTTTTTCGGTTCATTCCCATTTTATGCGTAATGCCTTCAATAGTTACTTCTGGCAATACGGTTTCTACAACTGTACTTATTGCTTTTAATTTTGATTTTAACTTGTTATCTGTTTCTCCTTCTCGCCTTAATACTACCAAGTCAATATCTTCTGAAAATCGTTCAATCATATTGTAACACTTGGATAGTGCTGTTCCGCCCTTAAACACGGTGTCTTTGCCAATATCATTATTGAAAATGGTAAACAAAGCATAGGTAACCCAATAGTCTTTTTCTACATAAATAGCAGGGATTTTCATTTGGTCAGCCGTAAACTGAACGGCTTGTCTGAATAAGGTTTTATTCTCGTGCAGGTTCATACAATATTCCATTTTTCGGTGTTGGAAATTGCTTTCGCTGCACCTGTTAGTTTATACTTAGTAATTGGGTTCAATGATTTAAAAAGTGGTTCAGCCGTTTTGCCCTGTTGTAATTGGTCTAACAACGCACCTAGTAAAGCCCTTGTAGCAGGTGGATATTTTAATGCTAAGCGTACCAAGGTATTTGTTTCTTTGTCTGTAAAGTTTTTTATTATGGCTAAGAACCGTTTGCAGGATGCTTCTATACTGGCATCAGGTATTTTTTTGATGTATCGGATGGCATCCAATAGCTGCAACAAAGGAATATTCTCTTTGGTGATGGTGTTTTTTTGCTTTACAAAAGCAATCGTATAGCGTTCTCTTTTAAAATTGGGGCGAATTTGATTTTTCCCGATTTGTATGGTATTGCTTACCTGTGTGGTTAAGCCCAACTGATTGTAAACACTATAACCCGTGAGATAGCCTGTTATTCTTCCGTTTTCTTCCAATAAGTCTTTTACTACTTGTGCCTGATTGGGTAGTAGGTTGCCAAAGGGCGTATTCTCAGGTTTGTAGTATTTGCCTTTTGATAGCTTGGCGATTTTACCCGAAGCCACCATACGGTTTAGGGCTTTTATTACCGCTTCTTTTTGGTTCACCTCTGTAATAAAGTTGGCATAGGTGAATACATAGCCATTGGGCAGTCTATCTATGATAAATGATATGTATTCAGCGGTTTTCATCTTTTGATTGTAGTGCAAAGATAGTTGATTTGTCCAGTTTATTAGCGAAAAAACTGGACATTTTGAAATTCAATGAAGTATGGTTAACTTGGCAACACAGTTGCGAAGTTAACCATACTATACCACTCTGCTTTTTTCCATAGTATCTATACCTCAACTTCTTCTGTAATTTCTTCGCCAATGCCCATCATCATATTGTAATGTCCAATATTTTCAGTGTGGCTAAATATGTTTTTAAAAACTTCTAAGTATTTCGTGATTGTTCCGTCTGGTGCTTCAATAAATAAATCATCAGGCAATGTATGGGAACCCTCATTTGCCCAGCTTAATAAAGACCTGCAAATTTCTCTTTCTTCTTGATTTGAAAATTTATTGATTAAAACATCATCTCGTTTGCTTCCTAAAATGCTGAAATAGTTTTCAAGTATTCGTCTTAGTGTATTTTGAATGGTAATGCCCGAATTGTTTTCCCACTCTTTTATTTCTCGCCAAAGCAATTCATAAGATGATTGAATTGGATTTTTATCAGCATAGAAATGAATTGTTGAAACTTTGTTGTTCTTGCGTAAAATCCAGAATTGTGATTTTTCTCCCTTTCTGTTCAAGCCCTCATAAGAAACCTCCTTGTGAAAATAAACATTGTGTGTTAGCAGGATAATCTGCTTGATGTTGCCTAAATCTGATTTTACGGTTTTGATTATTTCCTTAATCAATGTGCTGACAACAAATAGAACATTGCTATCTAAACTTGAAATCGGGTCGTCAATTACCAAAATTCTTTCTTCATTAACTGATTCTTCTGTTTCTCCGCCTTTTGCACGTTGCAGAAAAT
The DNA here is from genome assembly GCA_016722285.1 of Saprospiraceae bacterium. Lineage (GTDB taxonomy): Bacteria > Bacteroidota > Bacteroidia > Chitinophagales > Saprospiraceae > OLB9. Next base: position 1,063,824 of record JADKGI010000001.1, on the reverse strand, counting down.
ACAAAAATGTGATAAAGGTAATTTCTCCTTCGCTTAAAGTAGTTTCAGCGATTTCACCGTCTTCTCGTTGTATTTGATAAAATCCTTGTTCAGCAGTGGGAACAATTTCAAAATTCAAAAAGCCATAAGATCTTAGCAATCTATTTATTTCATCTATAGTCGGTTGTATGCTGGTAACATTTTTACTTAGGTTTTGAATTTCAACGTTTAATGTATTGAATTCACTTAACTTCGCTGTTAATTGAGTTTGTAAGGCTGTTAAACCAGTTTCTAATCCTGTTTTATCAGAAATGAATTTAGCAATATCAGTTCTGAATTCTTCAATAATGAATTTCCAAATTGATTGTATCAGGCTTGCTTTTTCAGCATTGAAGTTGGCGACAATATCATTATGCTTTTTTATTTCTGCATTCGCATTTGTAATTAAACCTGATATTAAATCCAGTTGGTCTTTTAATGAAAGCAATTCAATATTTCTGCTTGGTTCTTTAACTTTAGTGTTTAAAAACTCGTTATTGGTAGTATTCTGACTTGTTAAGGTTTTTAGATATGCTGAGAACTTATCAATATCTAATTTTGTGTCTTTGAAATTCTTTTGATTTGTTTCAATACCATTTAGTTCATTGATAAGATTTTGAACCAAAGAATTATATTCTTGTTTCAGTTCTTTTACTGATTTTGTATCGTCTAGGTAGGCTTCATCAAACCAATTTTCTAACTGATTTTTGAAGTCTTCCGAAATAGTTTGATTTTGGCAAAAGGGGCAAGTTTCATCATCTTCTTGGATGTAACTTCTTCCTTGATTTACCCAATCGTTGATATTGAGTTTCTGTATTAGTTTTGCTATTTCAACATCCGCTTTTCCTACTATTATTTTCTTCCAAATAGATTCAATTTCAATTTCGAGTATTCTATCGTAACTAATTGTGTTAATTGGTGTGATGGTTTGCGGAACTTCTCCAAAAATGGTTAGTGCTTTTCCTCTTAATTCTTCCAGCGTTTTCAAAGTAGCGGTGTTATTCGAAAACTCCTGTAACAATCTGTTTTTAAATAACTCACCGGATTTCATTGAGCCTACAAATGCTTCCTTGAATTCTTTATCATACTTTTTGTAAATCTTCTTCCAACTGTTCTCAATAAATTCTTTTTCTAAATCTTCCTTTTTTAGTTTTTGAACATTAAGCACTTCACGTTTTTTTGCTCCATCCGCCTTTATGATTTTTAATTCCTCAGTTTTATCCTCAATTACCTTTATTTCATCTATGGTTGCCTGACCAAGCGTAAAAACTCCATTTAATTTTCCATTGCCAAAGTTCTGTTTCCGAAACTCTTTGTTATACACCAAGGCTCTAATCGGAGATTCATTTTTCCAATTAGCAGCACAATTAGCGAATTTCCCATCAACTGGATTTTGTAGAAAGTTTGACAAAGTGGTTTTTCCGCAACCATTAGCCCCATAGATAAAGTTTACTTTTTTTAACCCATCTATTTTAACCCCATTTACAGAGTCGTAAGTGGCTACATTTTTTATGGTTATTGATGTTATCATTGGGCGTTCGCTATTTCAGTTTTCATACGTGAAGTTTGTATTTTGATGCCTGTTAATGTAAAAATACACTCAAAATGTCCGCTGTCTACAGGTCAGTTAGGCTTTGGATGCGGTTGGGCAAAATTAAATGTGCTACAATTTGGGTCGGCTGGTGTGGTTGCATTGTAGCTCTTTTAAATTTGCGAAGGGTTGGCTTTCTATCATTTTTCCTGTCTAATTTTTGTTGGTCTGTCGGTCATTTTACAATGAGGCATAACGTTTTGAGGGTTTGCGATGGCGGGGTGAAATAGCACAACAGTTTCTACGAAGCACAATACTTTCACCAAGCACTAAAGTGTCAACGAAGCACGTCAACCCCGCTATTGCAAACCCTATGTTAGCGGTAGCCTTTCTTTTGTCCGCTGTCATTTTGAATGTTTTTGGTTTACTATCTTTTGTCGTCCAGATACAATTAGTTCGTCCATTGAAACAGGGTCAAAGTTGTCAGCCATTACAAAAAACTTGGCGGTAACGGTGTTGTCTTCTCCGTAGTCTTTGTCAATATTGAAAGTTTGTCCAGCTTCTGCTTTGCTAAGTTTGTCAGCAATGATGTTTCTTAATTTTTTTAAGTCAGCAATTGTCCCACCGATTGCGTTTTCATTAATTATTGCTTGGTCGTCAAGCGTAATAATTTTCAAATACATATATGGTCCGTAGTGGTCGTGTTCAAATTCTTTGTCGTTGCTTGCTCTGTTAGTATAGTCGTCAAGAAGTTTTACAAAGTTTTGTAGTCCGCTTTTGCTGCCGTAAAATCTCCATTGGTTTACTTCAAGTCTTTCGTCAAGGTCGTAATAGAAGCCAAGCTGTCGCCACTCGTCAATCATCATTTGGTCTAAGTCGATTTTCTTGTCTGTCATTGTCGCAATGTTGGTCGTCTAAGGTTACCGCTAACGTTGAGAATATGGGGCGTTTGGCATTTCAAAGCTCCACCGTATCAAACCCCTATATATTTTATTAAATGTACTCATGTTCAAATTTAGCAATATCCGCCAAATGACCTATATTTATTGTTAGCCACTGGCATTCTATTAAGAAATCCATTCTTCTATTTTAATAATCTGTAATCTGTTTTTATCAATCAGTACCAGTTTATATTTTATACCATATCCAGATAAAGGTGCAAATTGGCATCCTAAATCTAAAAATCCTTTTTTATCGTTCTGAATTATAAATTTCCAGCATTTATCTTCATCGAATCCTTTAATTATCTGTTGTAACTCAGTCTCATTTTGAAAATCCAATTCACTAATTGTATTATAATCAGCACTTAATTTAATAGTAGTTGTGTCATACTCAAAATAATATTCTTGAAATCTAAAAAAATCCCGATTTTGTTGATAAGGTCTAAGTTGATTGTGATGATAATGTATTTTCTTAGAATCAAACTTGTCGCTTTTTAATTCATCTAATATCTGCATTATCTTGTAGCAGTTTTTGTTACAATCTTCGTATGCCCTAACAATTGGAAGAGTCCCATGCCTAAATGATTTAAAGAATCTTACGAATCCTGAAGGAAACATCTCTTTTAATGTATCGCTGAGCAACAAATTACTCTTGTAGCTTTTTAACAATACAGAATCAAGCGAAATCAGATTTTGTTTTACAATACTAATTGCTAGCTTATCATCAAGCACTATCAAACTGTCAAACTTATTGGAATTAGTTTTGGAAATTCTCTCAAGTTGACTAATCGCAAAGAATTCTGTTTTGTTTTTAACAAAATCATTACTCCAATTATGCGCCATTTCATTGAAAAAGTACTCAGAACGAGTATATCTTTTATATTCAGTCATTTTATCTAACAATGAAATTGCAGTTGCACTATCAATTCGATAAATTGGAAAACCTCCTGATAAATGCAATGCAGAATCAAGTCCGAATTCATTAGATACTGAAATCAAGTCTTTCGTATTTATTCTTTTTATCTCTTGTGAATTAGCACAAAGAGTCAAAAAAATCAATATGCTTATAGTTTGTAGTGTCTTCATCTTGCTTGTGGCTAACGGTTAGCACTGGCGACGGACGGACGCAGCGATAGCAAGTCTGTCCGTCCAGTGCATTGTTATAGCATGTAATCTAAGTTCAGTCAGGTAAACAACTGTTGATAAAATTTTTACCAAATTCTGTAAAATCATAAAAGGACCTTTTATATACAATGGTTCGATAATCGGACTTTTCTTGTTCAAGTTGTTGTTTTGAAGGTTCTAAATAATCTTCAATGTAATTATATTGATCTACATCAGTTGGTATTCCCCCATAACTTTATTAGTCCTAATCGTTTCATGTTTTCAAGATAAGCTCTAATATTATTTTTAAATTTAATCACGTCATTTGTATCGAAAATTGTAGTGTCATGGTAATGATCTGAATATGTACCATTGTTGTAGTTAACTCTTATATTTACTGTACAAATTGGTTGATTTTCGGTTTTTAAATAGGTAAGAATTCTTGCTTCATCTGAAGACAATTCTGATATTATATTCGCAAATGAAGGGTGAACTATACCTTCTTTTGCTTGGTTTGATGCTGATGTTAAAAGATTTAAAAATAGTTCTTCGAGTTCTTCTGAAGTATTATATTCTAACTTTTTAAGAGCTGGAACTGCTATTTCTCCATCCATAGGTTTAACTTGGCCTTCCGGAAGTTGTTTCATTTTTTCTTGCCACTTGTTGACAATTCGTTCTCTTATAATTTTTGCACCATCGTTTATTAAAGCAACTGGGGTAAGTACAGTATTGCCTAATTTAGCTACGGTTTCAATTGCAATTCCAATTTGTTTCATTCCAGGTTGCAGGGCGTCGCTGTAAACATCTTTTGCTAATATTTTAGCAACTTCGGCAGCAATTTGTTGTATTTGTTCGTCTGTCATTTTATTTATTTTATATGCTATAACGTTTTCGGGCTTGGCGAAGGTGGCGATTTTAAGCACAAATATTGATGCGGAGAACCAAAGTTTGATTAACCACAAATGTGTCTGCGGAGCACTGAACCGCCACTTTTGCCAAGCATTTATGTAAAAGCATATCTTAGCTCAAAATTTTCTCACGATTAAAAACAAGATTATGCCTTTACAAAATGCTGTTGACACAAAGTTATTCATAGGAATCGACATACACAAGAAAAGTTGGTCGGTATCTATCAGAACAGAATCATTTGATCATAAAACATTTTCTATGCCACCAGATCCTGATGTCCTGTATGAATATGTTGCTGCTCATTTTCCATCTCATGAAATTTCTGCAACCTATGAAGCTGGCTGTTGTGGATTTAGTGCAGCAAGATATTTTTGAATCTCGGATGGCAGGTCACTGTGGTCAATCCGGCTGATGTACCCAAAATGGATAAACAAAACTATCAGAAGACAGATAAAATCGATAGTCGCAATTTATGTAAACAACTTCAGAATAATAATCTTAAGGCCATCCATATACCTACAGAAGAGCAAGAACAGTTTCGAAGTCTCCTCCGTCAGAGAACCAACATTACTAAGGAACTCCGAAGAGTCAAGTCACACATTAAAGGCATGCTGCTTTTGCATGGCATCACAATACCACCGGAATTTGATAATGTCAACTGGACGATAGAATTTAAAAAATGGCTTTTAGAACTGAAGTGGACATCCACATGCGGCAAAGAGTCCATGGAGAGTAAACTTCGTACTTTGAATTTCTTTCACTCTGAATATCTCAATGGCGGTAATCTATTGCGAGCACATTGTCGTAAACATATAAGTTTGGATTATTACTTGCTGACAAGCATACCTGGCATAGGTGGATTTCTCGCTGCTGCTATCCTTTCTGAGTGTGGTGATTTGCGTCGATTTGACAATGAAAAACAATTCAGTAGTTACATAGGTGTAGTGCCTGGTATATTCAATAGTGGCGGTAGCGAAAGCAATTTGGGTGTTACACATCGGGCCAATACTATCTTAAGGCCTTACATCATAGAGAGTGCATGGATTGCCATCAGAAAAGATCCTGAGATACAGGCATACTATAAATCTCATTTTGGCAAAAATCCAAAGTGTATCATCGTTAAAGTGGCTCACAAATGGCCAAAAGAATACTCTCCGTAATCAAAAGCGGCAAACGATATCAAATTAATAAGAACATTACCTTAGATACCAAGATTAAATTACCAGAAGATACAGAAGTAATGGAAGATGAAATATAAAAACAGTAAGACAGACTTCATAACACGGGTGGTAGGGTTGTTCAAAAGAATAACTGCTGCATCGCCAAGCAGGAAGCTGACATTATAAAACAACAAAATACGACGTTATGAGCGACATAGGTTTTTTAAGGTATAAGGGGCACTGGAATATTCGTCTAAATGAGCTGATACAAAAAAGTATCAGCTCAGACGAATGTATTCCGTCACCCAACAGTATTATCCCTATGAAGTTGCACCTCTGCAGTGCTCCAGTCCGTTTATACTGTCGTCGCAAAAATACAATTAATCACTTTATTACTCAAAAACTGAAGAGCATATCAGACTTTAAAACAGCCGTGGTAGAGTATACTGAAAAGTTAACTGCTACATCGCCAAGCAGGAAGCTGATATATAATGTCTCTATTATCAAACAGATGCCGGTAGTGTCAGAAATGGCAGCTACACATAGGAGCCTGAGTATAGAGTCAAAAAAACATAAATAATGACGTAAATAAAATTAACATATTATCTTTGTCCCGGGCTGGGAGGCTTTACATAGGAACCCGTGTTATAGGGCGTTTTTCTTTTCACCGCTTCTTTGTTTTGTCTACAATTACGGTTTTAACAAAGTCAGGTAGTTCTATTTTGTTTTGTTCAGCGATTACTCTAATTGCGTCATAATATTTCACTTCGTCACCAGTCCATTGCAAGTCAAGTCGTCTAATTTCTTTGAGTGCAATATGGTTGTAATTTGTCGGACTTCCCCAATAGCATTGCATACATAGAGATGGCTTCTTTTCTTTTTGCCAGTTATCGCAATGCTCGCAACTCCAAGATTTAGCTCTGTTACATGAACCACATAAAAGCATAAAATCTTCAATATTTCTTGCTACATCAATGTCTCCGCCAACTTCATAGGGAACTCTATGGTCAATCTGTAAATAGCGTTCTTCAAACTCTCCGTTACAAATCATGCACTTTCCATTGCTTAATTCATAAAGTTCTTTTTTGAATTTTTTCGAGAAAGCAATTCGTCCTGCAACACGCTTGGTTTGAATTTGTGTAATGTCGCCAAACCTGTAAGCACCAATTTGTCGTCCAGAAATGTCAGATTTTACTTTAAATGTTTCAAGAGGAATACCTGCATCTTTTACGTCCATTGCTGCTCTTGGAGCATGAGTATAACCATATTTAGTTTGTAAATCATCTGTTGTGATAAAACCATGTTCAAGAATATGGTCTATGACAACTTTTGCTCTTTTGTTGGTTATTGATTTTACGTGTTCTAAAAATTCCTTTGGATATTTTATTTTCTTTTTAGCCATGAGTTGCAAAAGGTCTGTTTGATAAATTTGATTTCCTGTTACTTTTTGCAAGTCAATTTTTGCTACAAGTGCTGGTGAAAGAAAGACTGCTTCATAAGTTATTTCATTTCTGTTGAGCAAAGTAGCTTGAGAAGAACGTCCTGCGTTTATTTCAATTTTTGTAAGGTTGAGATTGTCAGGTAATGGATTGCCAAAAGTTTTATTTCCAGTCCTGCCGTCATAACTTAAAATATATGGTATGTCTTTATTATTAAGTTCAAATAGGGAAACAACAAAGTTCTCAAACTCAATATTGCCAGAATAGTTAAAACCACCATTTAATCCTGTTCCTTGATAAGGTGGGTCCATATAAATTAAATCGTCTGAACTTGCTAAATCAAGAATATTAGAATAGTCCGTTGAGAAAATTTCTATTTTGCCTTTTAATAAATGAGAAACTCTTAAAATGTCATCTCTCATCATTTGTTGATTTCTTCCAAGTCTTCTTTTGTCTGGGCTTTGATTGAAGCCACCTTGTGCGTTGTAACGCACGGCTGCTTTTACACACTTGGCTAAAAGGAATAAGAGATATTCGGGCTTTCTTGTTTCATTGAATTTGTCTCGGATTTGATAATAATACTCTTCTTCGTTTCCATGTTGACCGTGCCAAATGTCGTGATAGTGTTTAATGATTGATTTTGGGTTATTGATAATATTGTCCCAAAGTTGTGTCAATGGCTCGTTGATGTCGTTGATTATAAAATGATTTGCCTTGAAATAAAAAGCCGATGCAATAGTCATAGCGGCTGAACCTGCAAATGGCTCAATAAGTCTGTTAAAGTCGTCAGGATAGAATCGCATAATTTGGTCTGCCAAGTTGCGTTTACTACCCTGATATGGAATTGGATGTGGTAATTTCATTTTTAAAATATGTCTTGTCAAATGTAACGAAAAATTTGTCTGTTTTTACTCGTAAGTTTATGGTTTGCACTGTCGCCCTAAAATGCCCTATAACGGTTCTCGGCTTTGCGAAGTGGCAGAGTTTTAGCACAAAAGTTCATTAGAATTCCAAATGTTCAGCCTTGCACAAATGTTTCATAGAAGCACTGGACCCGCCATTTTGCAAAACCGATGTTGTGCGATCGCCCTTTCTCATTATACTATTGTTCTAAAAGTTAAATTAATTCTTGTTTGTTTTATTTTTTTCTCTTTGGGAACACTATGTTGCCAAAAATGTTGTAAATCGTCTTTCATTATAAGAAGTGTTCCGTGTTTTAGTGGAAATTGTAATTTTATGGAATTGTCATCACTTCGTCTAATTAAAAATCTTCTTGTTGCTCCAAAATTTAATGAAGCAATTATGGGATTCTTACCCAATTCTTTTTCTGCGTCTGTGTGCCAATTTATGTAATCTTCGCCATCTCTATACCAATTCATAAGTACACTATTGAAATTTATATTTACTATTTTTCCAATTTGTTCTTTTAAAAATAGTAGTCCATTATTCCATTTGTTGGGTTGTAAAGTTATGCCTGAATAAGAATATGATTTGTCATTGTCGCCATACCAAGCTGAATATCGTGGTAAGAAAACTTCTTTGCAATACAATTTTAATTTATCGTGATGCCATTTGATGTTTTTGAATTTTACTTTTTCTAGTTGTTCTTTATCAAATTCTCGCCAATTTGCAGTTTTCCAATCAAATGAATCATTTTCAAGGAAATATTCTAAACTTCTATCGCTTATCTTTTCATCAAAAAAATGTTCTGCATATAAGATTTCTCCATTTGGAATTTTTATTAAGTAAACATTTAATTCCTCATTAAATTCACAATGATAACCTACTTCAATTTGGAAGTTGAAAAGGTAAGTTTATATTTTTAGAATTAAATAAGTCCATAATTAGTTTTGCAATTTTTCAACATAATCAACTAATTTTCCTAGTGGTTTTAACACCGTGGATTTTGATTTTATGTATTCTTTGTTACCAACAATATAAATTGTATTTCTTGCTCTTGTTACGGCTACATTTACAGATTCGGGCACCATATTATCAATCCAATATATTTTTGAGTCAGGTGAATTATTTGTAACTACTAAACTGTAAATCATTACATCTTTTTCATCGCCTTGGAATTTGTGTACTGTATCTGCCACAATTCTTTGACTTAAATGAATTGGTATTCTACTATGAATTTCTTTGGCTTGATGTGAAAATGGTGTTACAATACCGATTGAAATGTTTGGATTTTGATTTGCAAAATAGGTCGCTATTTCAATAGATTTATCTACTTCTGCACTGTTAATATTTATATTGTTTGCTTTATGAGTTCCTATAATATCAATCCATTTAATTCCGCTTGGTAGAATATTATAATCTTCTTTTTTTGTGCAAATTTTTAGATCAACTCCAAGTTTTGGATTGTAAAATGCTTCGTTTGAGTAGCCAATAATATCAGGGTGGCATCGGTAATGTCTGTCAATATTTACAATTTTGTTATTATTGCTAGCATTTGCAGTAAAAGATTCACTGTAATCCCACAACGATTTTTCTTTGTATTTCAAATAAACCGAACCGCTAAGATGAAGATGTTCTTTTATTTTTTCTTCTTCAAAATTATTTAAAGAAGTAATGTGCTTTAATTGTAAAGGGTCGCCAATTACGACTAATTGTTTGGCTCTTAAAATCAATGGAATTGCAGAAGCAATATCACATTGAGAAGCTTCATCTATTACAACCATATCAAACAATTCGTTGGAAAGTGGTAATGATGCTTTTGCGGATAAACTTGTAACCGAAATAATATTGAAAATATCTAAAAAGTTTATCGTTGAATTTGTAAACAATAATAAATCTTTATCCATCCAAGGTATGCCGTCTGGTAAAAAGTCTTTATAATTATTAATTTGAGCTTGGGATGCATTGAAAAGTTTATTTTCGATTTTTTCTTTTAGAACAACTTTGCTTTGTTTAATTATTTCAATATCGCAAATTGTTATCGTTCTTAATATTTCTGCCTCTTGTGAATTTATAAGTTTAATAAAATCCTCAACTTTTTTAAGTTCGTCAGTTTTTGACTTTATTTCATTTTCTTTTTTAGAATGTTCGGTATAATAATCTGAAATTGAATTAAGTGTTTTTATTATTTCATTATAAGTTTCAGAAATTTTTGTTCCATTTCTAAAATCTGATATTTGATTTGGAATTGATTTAAAAACAATGTTGAAATCTTTATGCGTTTCGTCTATATAACTAATCAATTCAAAAGCATATTTCTTTTTAGTGAACCAATCAATCCAAAGTTTATTCAAGCCAGAATACTTTAATTCAAATTGATTTCGTTTTTTCTTTGACTCAGCTTGATATTTTTCAATTACCCCAATATTATGGTTCAATCTTAATTTTTCAAAATCAGGTTTTTTTTGAGTTAGTTGTAAAAGGTTATTTTCTAAATGCTCAATATTTCTTTTGATTTCGGGTAGTTTTGATTGAAACAAATCTCTTTGCTTTAGCTTCTTTTTGTTATCCGATTTTCTTTTTGTTAGTTCATTAAGTTTTTCTTGACTTTCTTCAAGTTGAATAGCATTGTCTAATAAATTTAGCTTTAACACACTTATTCTGTGATTTCAGGCAAGGTTTTGTCGCCTAAAATCTTTTTGTTGCCAAATCTTAAAAGAAACCTGTATTTTCTTCTCTGTCAAATCTACTTTTTACATTGTCAACGGCTTGATTATTTTACTTTTCTAAGAACTTTTTGTTTTGCAAGACTGCATTCCGCTAAATATTTGAAATAACTTGCGTTTTCCACTTCCGGTAATTCAGTTATTACCGTTACCTTATTATTAAATGCTGTTAAAACAGCATTTTTTTGACTATCATCTAAATTGCTAATTTGAATTAAGTCATTTTCTGAATAATTATTTAATTGGTTGTCAATCGTTTTGTTAAATAAAAAATACTCAAAACGCTATTGTCAGTTACTGAATGATTATTTACTTTTCGAACTCTGAATAAATTTGACTTAAAGCAGGGTTTTTGAACTTAATGCAAAGATAATTTATTATCAAAAGTCAAATTATTGTCTAATTCGATTCTTAAAATATTGATAACTCCTTCAAGCGTTTTTTGCTGTTTGATTAAGTTTTCAAGTTCGTCTATTGCTTTTTCATCCTTTTCAAATTTAGATGATAATGTGCCATAATTTAATTCAAAATTCGATAGTTGCAATTTAACCTTTTCGTTTGCTGTATTGATTTCTTTGATGTCATCAAAAGATAGGTATAATTTAAAATCGAATATTTTTTTCTTCAATCCCAATTTCTAATGTGATATTTAAATCTTTTGGCCATCTAGTGATGGCACTATTTCTATTGATATTAAAAATATTCAAAAAATTTGGATTACTTTCTAAGTCAATTACAAAATCATTATTTTCATTTATTTCATAAGTATAATAGTTGTAGTCATCAACAGCAGGTTCTTTTAGTTGCTCTAATTCAACTACAAGTTTATAATACTCCATAATTTTATCCAACGAATTCAAATTATTGGAATTAATTGCATTTAGCTTTTTATCGAGTATGTGCATAATGTTGTTATTCTTCGGCATCGGTGGGTAATAAATAGATTTAATAATTTCGATTTCTTTTCCTTTGATTTTAAAAACTAACAATTTGATTGTTCCTCTTGTCGTTTTTAATTTTCCATTTTCTTTTCCAATTAATTTTTCGTCTGTACAATTTAAGAGTTTTGCAAAAGTATCAATACGTGTAGATGTTGCATTCATTGGGCCTACACAAATAAAATATTGCTCGCCTTTTAAGTTGTTCTTTATCAAATCTGTAAGCTTTGCTAAATTTACAGATTCAATGTCCAAAATGTTAGAAAAAAAATTTATTGTTATAGGTTCGGTAATTTCAATATCAGATAAATTTACATCATCTAATCTTTTTTCGATTAGTTGATTTTTATTATTTTGAGTAATAGATTGAATGTATTTTTCAGCTTTTGAAATTGCTGAATTAGAAGGCTCAATAAGCGTGATACTTTGAGGTTTATTGTTGTCTAAACTTCCTTTTATGAAGTCAAGAAAACACAATGTTGCTAAAGCTTGTCCACAACCCCAATCAATTATTTGATATTTATTTTTTACGATTTCTTTGAGGTTTGTCAATGTCGATAAAGCTGAATGTATTTTTTCTTCGTGCATTTTCCCATATGCAACTAGATAGCAATTCAGTTCGTCTTCATTCTTTAAAAGGTCAACTCCGTGATTTACAAATGTCCAAGGTTTTGCTCTTTTTTCAATTGGCAGATTCTCATAAGCTTTTGATATAATTTTTTGTAAATCTGTCATTCAAATTTTTTCCTTTATTGAGAGTTTGTCTTTTAGCACGGTCGTTCTAGGGTGTCGCACAACGGCTTGGCTATGTGATGTGCTGACGATAGGAAGCATATACATCATAGCCTTTGTTACTTGTGGTTTTAATTTCTTTGTTGTATTTTTGCCGCATGAGATGTTTAACCACCATTTTCTTGGTTCTGTTTACAAATTTTTCCTGTTTAGGGAACGAAGTTAGTAAAAATATTGTTTCAAAAGTAGATTCTTTAAGTAGAGAATTGCAGGAATCAAAGGATAGTGTTAAAACACTAACTAAAGAGTTGGCGGTTATAAAAATAGATCTAAAAGATTTAACCAGTCGTTCAGATGCTAATGATAGTGCGGTTTGGGAATATGGAAGTTCAATAGTTGGTATTTTAGTTGGTATAATTATATTGTTTGGAGTAGTGTATTACAATAGTTCCAAGCAAGCTGCAAGAGATGCCTTTGACGATCAATTTGACAATTACAGTTCATCTATAAAAAACAAAATAACACAAGCTCAAACAGCATTAGATAAATTAAATAGCAGGGTAGATATTATTGATGAAGCAGAAGAAGAAATTAGTAAAAGTTCAAAAACCATAGAAAGTGAGTTTAAATAATCCATATCAAAAATACTTTTCAGAGCTAGAATGCATAGTTGAAAAGGTAATTAATGGTCGACCTGAATCATCTGATTTTGACAGATTGGTGTATCTACTAAAGATAGGTGGGTTATCAGACAGAACTGTTAATAGTTTATACAAAAATTGCAACTTTAAAAGTTGGGATGATTACTATGATGCAAAAAGGGGAATTTGTTCAGCAGATGAACTACTTATGGTTGATTGTGTTGAAGATAAATTAAAGGGTGCGCTTTCTTCAATGAAATTAGTTTTTAGGAACAAATTATTAGAAATTGCTTAAAATTGTTTTCTACTCATCTTTATTAGTAATTTTGTTTTTCTTGGCTTCAAGAGTAATTCTATATTATCCCATTTTGTGGTTATGTAAATCTTTTGACTATTGTAATGATTTTTGGTGCAAGTGTACTTCTTCCTTCAATCGCAAGTAACGTGTGTACTTACGCCATATATCTTCGTAAGTATCTACAAATATACACTACGATTTTATATATCCAGATCATCAATAGGACTTTTTACTTGTGATTTCATTTTATCTGTGATGTGGGTATATATTTCTGTGGTTTTTATACTTTCATGCCCAAGATAAGTCTGTATAGTTCGAATATCTATTCCGTTCATTATCAGGTGTGTAGCAAAACTATGCCGTAAAGTGTGTACAGTGGTATTTTCATCGACACCAGACTTGATAACTGCATTTTTTAGTATATTCTGTACACTTCTATCGGAGTATTTTCCACCATCCTGACCCTCAAATAGCCAATAGTTTGGTTTGAAAAGTGTAATATATTCTTGTGTCGCTTTTGCTACTTTAGGTGATAGTATGCTATATCTGTCTTTATTGTTTTTTGCTGACTTTATTCTTATCAATCCCTGGTCATACAAAATATCTTTAGTTTTAAGTTTGGTTAGCTCTCCAAGTCTCAGTCCTGCAGAGTATATTATTTTAAGTATGGTTTGATGTTTGATATTGATACACGATTTAATCAGCTTTTCTACATCGCCTTTAGAAAGAAATCCAGGCAACTTTTTAGTGGATCTTGGTCTAATGTCATACAGAAAAAATTTTGGCCTGAGTTTAACCTTTTCATAATAAAATTTCAACGCATTAATGATGTTATTCTGAGTACTTTCGGATATGCTGTCGTTTTCTATTTTAAGTAAAATATACTTTCTGAATTCCTGTTCTGTGAGTGTATCAGGCTCGCGATCTCTAAAGTATGTCAAAAATTCGGTAAAAGAGGAAAGATAATTTTTTCTTGTATTCGGACTATACTTTTGAATGATGAGCTGTTCGGTCATTTTATGTATTGCATTTATATGATATCCAGGTAATACTTCACTTTTGCTGATTATTTTTACGGGTGTTTTATTTACCGGTTTTTGAGTCCGGATCCTTTGGTTGGTTTCGGATATCATAATCCGGTAATTTCCAAACACGGTTTTGAAAGACTTCCAGTTATCAACTTCATTGGGTACCAGCCACAATTTGGCATCGGACCTGCATTTTCTGCCTTTGACTTGCTTGATGAGATCATATTCAGGAGAGTCTTTAGCTATATTCAAAGCTATAAAAATCTGTTCATTTATGATTGCTTTGGCAATATTAATTGTGTTCATTACGGTCTTTTTGTAGCAAACGTATAGATTATCACTTCATTAATCGTTTAATAAGCGGGTATATACGTTTATTAACGGTACTTAACGGTTAAATACTTTTATATCGTTTTATAGCCACTCATTACCAACTTTTTATTTTATTTGCACTGTCAGCTTTTATTTTCTTTTGTTATCCAAAATCAAACCTTATGGCTGACCAAAGACAATGCAGACTTTGCAAACAACCTATCTCCGGCAGAGCTGATAAAATATTTTGTTCCGCAACTTGCAAATCTCAATATCACATCAAGCTCAATAAAGTTACGATGAATGCATCTGAGCGAATCGACAAAATTCTGCACCGCAACAGATCGATCCTCTTCGAAATCATAGGCAAAAATACTTCCCAAAAGAGAATAGAAAGGCAAGAGCTTGATGCCAAAAAATTCAATTGGCAATACATCACACATTATCACATCAACACCCACAATAAGTTGGTCAACTATATCTATGACTTCTCATGGATGATATTTTCTGATCAGAAAGTCCTCATCAAAAAGGTAGGGTGATCCCTATTTTGTCTTTTCAGTTTGACATGGCATTACAAGTTGTGCCCTGTAGATCACAACGGACAGGTTCGTTATTGAATTCAGAATTTTGCTTAGTGTTTTTTTACATTTTGATGTACTTGTCAGCATTCGACAAAACCAATTCATCTTAAAATGGTAAATTGCTCAAATCTACGTTGCCCCCCGATATAATGATGCCTACCTTTTTACCTTTGAAGCTAGATTTTTCTTTGATCAGGGCTGCAAAAGCCACGGCACTGGAAGGCTCAGCCAATATTTTCAATCGTTCCCATATAAGCCGCATGGCGGAGATGATTTCAATTTCTGACACCCGGATGATGCTATCCACATGTCCTTGAATGATGGGGAAATTAATGTCTCCCAGCTCTGTCTTCAGTCCGTCTGCTATCGTAAGTGCAGTCACATTGGACTCTATTTTACCGGAAATCATAGATCTGTATGCGTCATCTGCTGCTTCTGGTTCACAACCGATGACTTGACAATCATCCCCAAAATAAAGCGCTGATAATGCTGTACCAGCTATCAAGCCTCCACCACCTACAGGGGGCAAAAATGACATCCAGGTCAGAATGTTGTTCCAGAAGTTCCTTGGCGGATGTCGCATTTCCGATGATGACGTCTGCATCATTGGATGGGTGAATGAAGGTAGCTCCATGTTCGGCTACTATGGCCTGAGCAGTTTTTTCGCGCATGGCCATCGTCGGTTCGCACTCGACCAGATGTCCGCCATACCCGTTGACAGCATTTTTTTTGACCTGTGAAGCAGTGGACGGCATGACGATGTATGCTTTGATGCCCAGCAGCTTTGCTGAGAGTGATAATGCCTGCGCAAAATTACCAGATGAGTGGGTGACTACACCCATTTTCTTTTGTGTGTCAGAAAGGTTCATGATGGCATTTATAGCACCCCGCATCTTAAATGCGCCCATTTTCTGAAAATTTTCGCATTTAAAAAATACTTCGGCACCCACGATACCATTGATCAATCCGGAAGTCAACACTGGGGTGCGATGCACATATGCTTTGATGGATTCATGGCAGTGGATGATTTTATCTTTGTTCATAGCACTAATCATTTTGGACTGCTATAGCTTCTACCTCGATCAAACACCCATAGTGCAAATCCCGGGAAGGAATGATGCATCGCGCTGGCTTGTGATCGCCAAAAAATGCAGCATATCTTGTATTTACCTCATTCCAGTACTCAATATTAGTGATAAATATCCGCACCTGAATCACATCATTTTTGGTACTTCCTGCTGCTTCCAGCACACGATTGACATTTTCCATGACCATATCTGTTTGTTCTCCTATACTCTCGGGTATCGTTTTGGTCACCTGGTCTATAGGCAGTTGGCCCGACAGGTATAAAATGCCATTGTGTGCGACACAATGCGAATAATGTCCACCAGCAGCGGGCATCGCATCATTTTTTATAATTTCCATGTTTGTAGATTTAAGGATTAAAAAATAAGATGATGATATAATTGAGTTATCTGAATGATAAAGTTAATCATGTTTTTGTATTTTACATAAGCTTTGATATGCATCTGTTGTCCAATGTAAGGTATTTTTTCAACAGATCGGCGGTGATGGACGAATGCAAGGGTGAAATTAACAAAATATAGCCTATCCTTTTTGAAAAATAAAATCTTCAGCCGTAGATGATGCATTATTCACTTTCTTTTGGTGTAATAAAGATAAGGGAAGTTATGGCAGGAGTAATTTTTTTCATTATCACAAAATCAGATACTGTTTGTTGTCAAATTATATAAAACAAAATTATATCTTCTCTGTACTTTTTCATGATTCTTTGCCCCGTATTTTTAGCATACATTGTGAGTAGAATCATTATCGAGGCTTGTTATGTTTAGTGAGTGTGCAAAATATAGTCGTTATAATATCATCAAAAACATGTACGATATCTGTAATTTAGAGTCAACCTCGACCATGCTTTGTGGTGTCTCATCATGCACAGGGCTGTTTCCTGGATAAATCATTGAGTTTTTAAGCCTTTTATACTTCTTATTGACATTATAATAAAGGTCTTACCATTTTTTCAAAGTTTTCCTATCTATTTTTCCAGTATCAGTTTTAGGTAATTGCATGACTGTTTTAAAATACCTCGGAACTTTATATTTGGCAAGATAAGTTGAGCAATGGCTCTTCAAAGCGTCTTCGCTTATTGAGTGATTTTCGTGTAGTATTAAGTACCCTTTACCAACTTCTCCCCATTTCTCATCTTTTACCCCTACTACAGCGCATTCCGAGATTTCAGGTAGCATTCTTAGTACTTTTTCAATTTCAACAGGATAAACATTCTCGCCCCCGCTAATAAACATGTTTTTCAATCTATCTACAACATAAATGTACTTATCCCCATCTTCAATCACTATATCACCGGTTTTAAACCATAGGCCATCTTGTGAAAACGCTTCTTTGGTTGCTTTATCATTATTCCAATATCCCGGAGTGACCATTGGGCCTTTTAACCACAATTCGCCCGGTTCATTGATTTCAGCTGTTTTCCCTTCCTCTGTAATTATTTTGTGTTCAACATAAAAATTAGGGCGTCCTATACTTCCTTTTTTAGTTATCGAATCGTCCTGGTGCAATGATGTGAGATTAGGACCTACTTCGGTCATACCATAACCTTGTCTGATGGCAATATCTTTTTCTGCATATTTTTCAATTAAAGAGATTGGCATTGATTCGCCACCAACAATGATATAATCCAAACATTCCAATTCACTTTTATCAAATGATATTTCCTTTGCCATCATCGCAAGCATAGTCGGAACGCCCATGAAAATACTACATTTTAGTGATGAAAGTTTATTCAATATAATATCGGGTTCGAATTTTTTACATAAATAAACAAAACCACCATGATGTAAAAAAGGTGTCAATAATACATTCCATCCGCCTGTATGAAAAGGAGGCATGACTACTATTGTTCTGGAATCCGAATTCAGATTCAATGATATGGTAGTGTTGATACTATTCCATAAAAGCATTTTATGCGTATATTTAACACCTTTTGCCTTTCCTGTTGTCCCGGATGTGTATATGATAAATACTGGGTCATTTTCAGCAATGTCAACAACAACGGGGCCCAAATTACTTAACCTGTCATTTAAGTCCGAAAATTTTTTGACCCGATGGCAATATTCATCATTGATAAGGTGACTAAATTTTGAATCGGACAAGATTAATCCAGGTATTGAATCTTCGATAATTTCAGAAATTTCCAGTTGCGTAAGCCGGTAATTCAGTGGGACTATTATAAACCCTTTCTTCTGTGCGGCACAGAACAATGCCACATATTCGATACTGAATTCATATAATACGGCCACTCTATCACCTTTGTTGATTTTATACGTTTTGTCCAGATCACATGCAAATGAATTGGACAATAGATTGAGATCTGAATAAGATATTGTTTTACCTGTTTCATGTTCTTCTAAAGCCATTTTGTCCGGGCTATAAAGTGCCCATCTTGATACCCAATCCTTGTCTGAAAATTCCATAATATGAATTACGTGTTTCTAAATTTTAATCAGGGATGAACCAAACGACAATCCTGCACCAGAGCCCATAAGGCAAATAATGTCTCCTTTTTTTACCAATCCTTTTTTAAATCTGCTATCAATTGCCATGGGGATACAGGCTGAACCGGTATAACCGTAATTATGCATTATTGTCTCTGCTTTACTTCTATCTACATTGAGTTTATCCATAGTCTCAAAGATTGAATTTATATTAATTTGAGTAAAGAAGAAGTGATCTATATCTGTTGGACTTATATTTTGATTTTTGCACATTTCTCCAATCATGTCACTCCAAATTACAGGATTTATTTCCTTGGGAATTTTTTGGATAAACTTTAACTGATGGTCGTGGTCATCTATTCTCTGCTTTGTAATGGGATATTTACTGGCACCACCATAGACACCCATCCAACTATTATATTCACCTCTGGTAATCAGTCTGCCTTCAAGGTATCCATTTCCAGCTTCTGTGCATCCTAGTAAAATGGCACCCGCTCCGTCTGCAAATAAAGTCATTGTTTTTTTATCTGATAGGTTCAGAAACTTACTCATGGTATAGACCCCAACCACCAAAATATATTTGTATCGGGGGTCAGATTTTATATACTTGGATGCTATATCCAATGCGGTGACAAAACCAGCACAAGCTGAATTTACATCAAAGCTTCCGGCTTTGGATAGGTCCAGTCTATCTTGAATAACAGAAGCTGTAGAAGGCGAAATGAATTCAGGTGTATCAGTGGCAATGATTAACAAGTCAATTTCAGATGATTTAATACCGGAATTTTCAATGGCTATTTTACAGGCATTAGTTGCCAAATCTGCTGTACTTTCTGACTCTGAGCACCACCTTCGCTCATATATCTGCATATTTTCTTCCAACCATGTGTCAACATTTTCACCCAACAATTCACTTAAATAAGCATTTTTTATAATCCTTTCAGGCACATAAGAACCTGTTGAAATTATCACTGCATTTCTATCCATTTTTTGAAAATTTGAATGTCAATTTCTCCTGGTCTTTTTTACAAAGACTTATTGTTAATTAATTACTCTTTTTCTTAATATCTGCCACAAGACTGTCCCTACAACTAAAGCTGAAATGATAGCAATGGCAGCAGCTACTGCCGGGTTTCTGATGGCACCTGTGGTATATGGAGTTAATTCTCCATAGTATATACTAAAATGAACCATAATAGCCGTGATTGATGCTGCAATAGCGGCTTGTTTTGGCATTTCTTTTACAAATATCCCAAATAAAACAGGAACAAATGCAGCTGAGAAAAAAGCATATACACCATTCTGAGCCAATATCCCTACACTTAGATTAGGATTTATGATTTGATTGTAGCTTATTAGTATTGAGACTATACCTAGGATAATTATAACAATTTTATTTGTCTTGATTAATCTTTCCGGACGATTTTCCCATTTTGCTAAAGGAGATACAATGTCATTAGTAATAGTAGTTGACAAAGATTGAATTAGTCCTTCCAGCGTAGATAGTCCGGCCGAGATTAATCCCATTATCACTAAAACTCCAACTCCTACCGAAAACTTATGTACAACATACGCGGACATAATCCCATCCATTTTCAAAACCTTGTCACCAACCGTCAGGTCCGGAAACATAATACGAGCATAAAATCCAACAAAAATAACGAGAAAGAAAATTAGTTCAGTCAATATTGCTATATATAAATACTTATTGACATCCTTATCTGACTTAAGCATGAGTGATTTAGTTATGATATGTGGCTGGCATACAATAGCGATTCCAACTATAAAATTACAAAATATGACTTCAAACCAGTCCCGGAACAATGGACTGTTTTCGTTAAATACCTTAGACATATTGGGATCAATTGATTCTATCTTATTCCAAAAGGCAGCGATCCCGTCAGTAAAGTGAGCATACCCGGAAGTCAGCAAGATGATGGCAACTACCAACATCAGAACAGCTTGAATAGTATTGGTGTAAACCATTGAATTCGCTCCACCAAACATGGTGTATCCAAACACAAAAACTACTAAAGCAATGAGTGTGACGAGTTCTGATGTACCAAGAGCATTAGATAAAACCTTGGTTATACCAACGCAAATCAATACAATAAATGTTAAAAGAAGCAGAGATAAAAATGCCATAATTAGCGAAAAGGACGAACTATCATATCGATTCCCAACCCATTGAGCCAAAGTAATTGCCTTTGTATTATTCCCATATTTCCGAAAACTTTTGCTCATTACAATCAATGATAAAAACAATGCAATGGGTATAACAACGGACATTGCTAAAAAAGCACTCAAGCCATACAAAGCTACAAATCCGGGGTTTATAATAAAAGTGGCGGCACTTGTTATGCTCGCTGCTAAAGACAAGCCTACTACAACTGGTGAAAAACCGTCTCCAAGGGCAAAATCTTTTATATTTTTTGTGTTTCTTGCTCCTTTTACTACCAGAAATATGGTGAAAATGGCATAGATGGAAAGTAAAATTATAGTAGCAGATGATAAGCTCATAGGTATTAATTATTTGGATTTGACATGAAATCTAATTTAACTTGGAGTAAAGATTGGCACAAGATCAGCAACATTTTTTTCAGCAAATACTATAAATGCACATGGTTATATGAAAATAGCTTTAGAATTATATTCTATGGTTAATTAAATAAAGGTCGAAAGATACTTAAGTTATTTTCCTGGAAAAGACATTCTGCGGTTAATTTGCAAGATTTAAAAATTTAATTAAAAAAACTATCTGCGTATAAAATATTTATATATCTTTGCTGACTAATCAGTCAGTCAGTATAAAATGTTGAGTGAACCTTTATCAAACGATCGTGAAAAAGATGCAAAAGAAGTAATCGTGGAAACGGCACTTACTATGTTTGCAAAAAGAGGATATCACAAGACATCCGTAAATTCAATATGCAAAAAAGCCGAGGTATCAAATGGTCTTATATTTTACCATTTCCAGTCGAAAGAAGGCTTGCTGAAAGTTGTAGTAGAAACGGTACTTCTTAAACTGGATGAAATAATAAGCTCTGGAAAAAACATAGAAACGCCTCAAAAAAGGCTGGAATTTATCATTGATAAATTTGCAGAATCATTGCAGATTGACAAAAACATATGGGCCTTATATATGGCCATTATATATCAGCCTGATACCAAGGAAATTATTTTTAATGAAGTAAATGAAAGTGCCAAAAATTTCAGAAGGACAATTTATGAACTGCTTGAACAAATGGGATATGAAGACCCGGCTAAATCATCACTTGATTTTGAAACTTTCAGAGTGGGTATTTTCAGCACATATTTGTACACGGGGAGACAAGAGCACCTTGTGAATACCATACAACAACTTAAAGACAGATTTTTAAAATTTTAATTGAACAACCAATATTTAATAACTAATTTAATTAATGAAATGTACAGAAATCTATTAATCATGCTAATCTGCGTACTCAGTATGCATTTTACAGAAGCTCAAAACGGAATAAAAGGAAAAGTAGTAGATGCCGGAAACGTAGGCCTTCCCGGAGTTAACATTACCTTGATGGATCGCAATCAGGGGACGATTACTGACGATAATGGAATGTTTGAGATCACAGGCTTGAAATCAGGTGTATGTCAGGTTGATATCTCATTCGTGGGATTCAAAACCGTGGTAAGAGAAGTTAACGTGACTGATGGCGTAACTGATATGGGTATGATAACACTTCAGGAAGGTGTTCTTTTTGGTGACGCCGTGGTTGTTTCCGCAAGCAGAAGGCGGGAAAAAATAACCGATGCTCCGGCAACTATTCAAATCATGACTTCAAAAGAGATTGGACAATATGCCGGTAACGCCGGAGAATTATTAGCCCGACAAAAAGGAGTTGATTATTTCAGAGTTGGTGCCTTCGGCACCGGTTTTAATATCAGAGGATTTAACAGTGCATTCAATACTAAAATGTTACAGATGGATGATGGTCGTGTTTCTAATTTAATTGCGACAGGACTTCCTTTTGGTGTTTTGTCACCTCTTGTTAAAGAAGATATTGAAAGGGTTGAGGTTGTATTAGGACCTTCTGCTGCATTGTATGGTCCAAATGCTCACAACGGTTTAATTAATACAGTTACTAAAGATCCAAGGCAATTTCAAGGTACTACATTTGCTGTTACAGCAGGTAATTATAACTCTATAAGCGGAAGATTAAGACATGCTCAGGTCTTATCAGATAAATTTTCCATTAAGCTTACAGGCGAGTATTCAAGCGGAAAAGACATCAATTGGACTGATTCGGTGTATTTTTTAAATAAAGGTTATTCAGAATTGAATCCAAATTTCGATTTTAAATCTATGAAAGGAGAAGCATCGGTATATTATAATGTGACAAAGTCTTCTGATATTAAGGTTTCCTATGGAGCGAGCAAATCTTCCATGCTAGCTGTAACAAATGCCGGTAGAAATCAAATCAAGGATTGGGGTATTGGAGTTTTACATGTTAAATACACATCCCCGAGATTTTTTGCCCAGATCTATAACTCCACCAGTAATACAGACAGTACTTTTGCTATAAATAGAAGAACTACAAATTATTTGACATTAAAATTACAAGGTAAGACCGAACAGGAAGCATTGACAGGGTCTTATGGAGGGGCTATTTCACCGATTTTTGTCGATAAATCTAAAAGAATAAATTATGAGGGCCAATATAATAACGAATGGGCTGGATTTAGAGTAATTTTAGGTGTTCAGTATCAAAAAGATCAGGCCGATAGCCGTCAATCCTATCTTTTAGACAAAGCTGGACCAATAGAAATTGCCCAGACAGGTTTTTATACTCAGATAGAAAAGCCTCTGACAGATAAGCTTAAAGCCATTTTTGCTGCCAGAGCTGACAATCATGATTTATATGGATCTAATTTTATTCCTAAAGCGGGATTGACATATAAAACGGGTAACGGTTCATGGAGAATTACTTATGGTAAAGGAATTGTTTCACCTACGATCCTTAATTTGAGCGCTAAATTATTTGGAGGGATTATACTTGGAAATGGAGAAGGATTTACTTTAAGTGATGGCTCAAAAATAGAAGGATTAAAAGTTGAAACCATAAATACATATGAAATAGGATATAAAGGAACTGTATCACCAAAACTATATCTTGATGTGAATGCTTATTACAATATCTCAGAAAACTTTCTGAGCCCATTGATTCAAATAGCAACCAACGGACGTACGGTAACTCATAGAGGCACCAGGCCGATTACAGATTTTACAGCTTCAGGAGCATCAATTTTGACCTATGTAAATTTTGGTCAGGTTAATACCTTTGGTGCGGATTTTGGAATCAGTTATCAGTTGTCTGACAAAGTAAGTACAAGATTAAATTATTCTTACTTTGACTTTTCTCTGGATGAAACAGATTTGAAAAATGATTCCAATAAAGACGGTAAAGTTTTGACTACAGATCTACCTCTAAATACACCAACCAATAAATTTAGCGTAGCAATGAATTATGCTTCCGGCAAATTGTATGGAAGTATTTTGGCTCGATACGTTGAAAAATATGATTTTTTCTCAGGTAAAAATGTTGCCGCTAAAGACGATCCAAGTTTGATCATAGGCGGAACACCTGTACTGGTAGGTACAAGAGTCGGAACTGCTTATAATGCAGGACCTTTTGGGAGGTTTTTTCCTTGATTTAAATGGGGGAGTACAAGTATCCAAAGCATTTTCAGCAGGCATATATGTAAATAATATATTGGGTGAAGGAAACTACGAATTTGTTTGTTCACCTCCGACAGCATTCCTTTTTGGTATTGAATTGAAATATCAGTTCAACGCCTTTGCAAAAAAATAGTGTGGTTTATATAGTATCATCTTAACTTGTAAAAGCTTAAGATGATACTTTTTTGATATTAGAGTATGTTTAAATTATTATTGCTTTATAATCAATATCTTATGAACCTGCCTCCAAAATAATCATCTCATTTGGGTCACTAAACCCGTTAATTATTTTATTGTCAGAACCATAATCTCTTGATTTACAACTAAGAAAAATTTTAAACATACTCTTAGCTGATTAGAGTTAATTACTATTTTATGAATATCGGACATATTCTCAGCTATCATGCGAAATACAGGCCTTATCACACAGCTTTTATTTGTGGTGATGTAAGACTGAACTATAAAGAACTATATTCAAGTGTAAATAAAATAGCCAATGCTTTGGCCACGGCAAAAGTATCCAAAGGAAGCAAAGTTGCCATGTTGCTCCCTAACTGCCGGGAATTATGGGAATTATATTGGGCCATTGCTCAGATCGGTGCGATTGCAGTTCCGTTAAGCCCGCTTCTTAGAGGTAGAGGGTTAATCAACCAATTAAATTTTGTTGAAACACAACTCCTCATTACGAATGCTGAATCTGTTAACTTCGTTAATCAAATAATAGCAGATCTGAATATTTCTCCCAAGCAAATTTGGATAACGGGTGAAGAATATGCATCAGATTTTGGATCTTTCTATACAAATAAAAATTGTGCTCCGGAATCACATAATATTGAACCCGAAATAAGCCCCGATGACTTATATAATATCATTTTTAGTAGTGGTACAACCGGTTCACCAAAAGGAATAATGCTTACGCACAGAATAAGGGCAAATTATATGACCTTATTTGGTAGTTTTTTCAGAATGACACCTGAGTCAGTCGTTTTGCAATCAGGTTCGATTGTATTCAATGGTTCATTTTTGATGCTAATGCCAGTAATGTTTCATGGCGGTACTTTCATTTTAAATGAGAATTTCAATGCAAAAGAAATAGCACATCAGATTAAAAATGAAAGAGTTACACATTCAATACTGGTCCCAACCCAAATAATCTCTGTTCTAAAGGAGAATAGTTTTAATTATGAAAACTTATCTTCCTTGCAATGCATTTTGACAGTTGGTGCTCCGCTACACAAATCTTTTAAAGAAGAATTGAATAGTCGCATACCCGATGTATTTTATGAATTGTACGGATTAACAGAAGGATTTGTAACTATATTAGATAAAACGGATTTCGAACTTAAATCCGGATCAGTTGGAAAGCCACCTCAATTTTTCGAAATGAAAATTGTTGATGAATTGGGTAGGGAACTTCCATCAGGAGATGTGGGTGAAATAATTGGAAAAGGGCCTATACTGATGGAGGGATATTATGAGGATGATATCAGAACCAAAGAGGCCATTAAAGATGGGTGGCTTTATACCGGAGATTTGGGATATGTAGATGAAGATGGTTATCTTTTTTTAGTAGATCGTAAAAAAGATATGATTATATCCGGTAGTGTAAATGTATATCCAAAAGATATTGAAGGTGTGATTATCCTGCATGAAAATGTATCAGAAGTTGCAGTTATTGGCATTCCGGACGAAAAATGGGGAGAGTCACCCATTGCAGCTGTGGTATTGAAGACTCAAAGTAAGTCTGACATAGGTGAATTGATGACATGGATTAATGAAAGAGTGGAAGCACGTTTTCACAAAATTAAGGACATGATTATCCTTGAATCTTTTCCTAGAAATGTGGCCGGGAAAATACTCAAAAATGAAATCAAAGAATTATATATTGCTTCCAAAACAAAATAATATCAAATGATCGGTGTGCAATCTCAATTCATCAAAGCTAATGGAATTAAAATACATTACCTTGAATACAAGGGAAAAGAACCAACTGTGATATTATTGCATGGGTTGACAGCAAATGCATGGTCTTTTGCTGGAATTTTTAATACAGGATTTAAGCATAGGGTACTTGCCATTGATTTAAGAGGCAGGGGCGAAAGCGAAAAACCAGATACCGGATATACTATGAAAGATCATGCGAATGATATCATCGGATTGATGGATGCATTAAATATAAAGAAGGCCATTTTGGGTGGGCACAGTTATGGTGCTTTATTGAGTATTTATATTGCGTATCATTTTCCAAACAGAGTAGATAAAATCATATTAATAGATGCTGCGGCAAGGATGCACCCGGATACCAGAGAAATGATAGGCCCTTCTGTTGCAAGGCTTTCATTGACTTGGCCGGATTTTGAAACATATCTGAATAGCATCAGAAGCGCAGAGTATATTGGCGATCAATGGCATTCGGATATGGAGCTGTATTATAAAGCTGATGTAACTCTTGCAGAAAATGGCACACTTGTCACAAAATCCAATAGTGATCATATTCAAGCTGCGGTTCAGGATATTTATGAAATAGGCGCAAAATGGCTGGATTATATTTCAGGTCTTGAGCACGAGTCAATCCTGCTTAATGGCACAGGGATTTACGCTTTAGGCGCTCCTATACTTCCACAAGAATTAGCAATGGAAACCGTCAATTTAATGAAGAATTGTGTGTATGAAAATATACCCGGAAACCACCTTACAATGTTATATGGTGATGGGGCATTCAAAATTGCCAAATCTATCGAAAGGTTATTGGATGATGATAAAAATTAATAGCTAATGGCTCAGATCATAAAATTTTAAATGTATAAAACCAAATAAACTAAAGTGAATAGAATCCTGATTATACTTTTGATATTGTTGCAGTTGAATTGTGTAGTAAAACCGACTATGACAAAAAATATTTCCTTCACTGGTGCTTCGTTTCCGTATGCAGAGAAAATAGTAATATTAGACAATCAACTAAAGATTGCCTTTTCAGATACTGGAAGTGGAGAAAATACCATATTGTTTATTCATGGTTTGGGTAGCTATTCGGCGGCATGGAAGAAGAATATCGAAAGTCTTTCGGCAGATTTCAGATGTATTGCCATTGATTTACCTGGATATGGGCTCTCTCCATACTCAGAAAATTGTAATACGCTTCCGGAGTATGCAAAAGTAGTACAACAGTTTATAAGTACACTGAAATTAAAAAATGTCACCATTGCTGGCCATTCTATGGGTGGTCAAATAGCAGTAATGTCAGTTCTTGAAAACCCAAATATTTTCAATAAACTTGTTTTACTGGCTCCTGCCGGTTTTGAAAAATTCAGCGAAAAAGATAAAAAGTGGTTTGAATCAATTATCACAAAGGAAGCAGTCAAAAATACTACGCCTGAACGGACCAGGTTTAATTTTCAGGTCAATTTTGTAAATTTCCCAAGTGATGCACAGTTTATGCTTGACGACAGACTGAAATTGTCAGAAAATCCGGATTTTGATAATTATTGTAGTTTGATACCTTCTTGCGTGTTAAGTATGCTGGACAATCCAGTCTTCGATAGTATGTCAGTTATGAGTATAGAGACTTTGATTATTTTTGGTGCTGAAGACAAGCTCATTCCCAACAAGTTTTTACATTCGAATCTTAGCGTTCAAAATATTGCTGAGTCGGGATCTGAACAATTCAAAAGAGGAAAATTAGTCATAATTCCTGAAAGCGGCCATTTTGTTCAATGGGAAGGTTATAAAATTGTAAATGAACAAATAAAATCTTTCGTAAAAGTTAAATCTGTTAAAACAAAATAAAATTTAAAATTATGAATTCACTGAGTGGGAAAGTAGCTATAATAACAGGGGGATGTAGTGGTCTTGGAAAAGCTACTGCGGTCCGTTTTTTAGAGGAAGGAGCAAAAGTAGTTGTATGGGATATCAATAAAGAAAGAGGCCTGAACCTGGTTAAAGAATTGGGAAATGATGAGAAGGAAATCGTTTTTTATGAAGTAAATGTATCTTCATTTAATGATGTGCACGCAGTAGCTCAGAAAGTAGCTGACAAATTTGGTCAAATTGATATACTGATAAATAATGCCGGAATTACAAGGGATGCGACGCTCCTTAAAATGTCTGAGGATCATTGGCAGCAGGTTATTGATATCAATCTGACTGGCGTTTTTAATTGTACTAAAGCAGCAGCCCCATTTATGGTATCAAAATCTTTCGGTAGAATAGTAAATATTTCATCCGTAGTAGGGCTCTATGGAAATTTTGGACAAACAAATTATGCGGCTGCAAAAGCAGGGGTAATTGCCATGACGAAGACGTGGTCTCGTGAATTGGGTCCAAAAGGAATTAATGTCAATGCGATCGCACCGGGCTTTATTCATACAGAGATACTTGATCAAATGCCAGAAGATGTCCTTGGCAAAATGATATCCAAAATTTCACTTCGCCGGCTAGGCAAACCTGAAGACATTGCTAATATCAACGCTTTTCTTACTTCTAGTCAAGCTGATTATATAAATGGATCCGTTATAAGTGTTGATGGAGGTTTAGTGCTGTAAGAGTATGTTTAAATTTTCATGTTTGAGCGAAAGTGAGGAAATTTTAAACATACCTAAATACAATTTATCTGTGTATCTGATTATTATAAGCCTGTCGCCATTCATTTTTGTTAACTATGACAAGTATCATAATTTTCAAATACAAATAGATTTAAGAAGTAATTTTATTGGTCATCATATATATATAAATGACTTCCACCAGGACGCAAATATCATCGGCTATTGGGGATTAAGTTTCATTCCCTCATCATATTATATGGATTCATTTCGTCAGGCATACCGCCAATAACCAGCGTTGGTACTCTTATTCTTGTTAATCTGGCCCATATTTCCCCATATTTAACATTGTCCGTTACATTAAACTCGTCAATACCCTACATGTGAATGTATATTTCATGATTCGCTTTGTTGAATGCTCTCATCAATGGCTTAGGCCAGTTATCGAGTGGTAATCTAAATACATTATTTGTGTATAATTTAGTCATTAATCATTCTTGCTATTGATGTGAGTCGTAAAATTTACAGCTATCTAACGAATCGATTGTGTTTAACTCTTGTTTGGGTAGAAATTCATTCATCCGTTTGCATTTTTATGACAAAAAGTGCAATTTGTTTTAGACACTTTCCTATGCTATTCAGTTTTGGAGTATGATCTATTAACTACCTTTTTATTTATAAAATCATAGACCAGAAGATGTCTATTTTTTTTGATTCCAAAAACAAGATGTCTTTTCAAATATAATCCATATAAATTTCTACATCCATAAAAGCACGCCATATCATTAGGAAATTATAGCAGAGGAATCAGATTCATTTTGAAGCTCAACGCAAAATATCAGTACATCACAGTGTGCATTTTATTTCCATTGTTAAAGATTATACTGCCCTTATAACTACCTTTGCTACCAGATATGACACAATCCGGTACTGACATACAAAAGGAGTTTTTATCTCACTTTACTGAAGATGATATCATCATGGTTGCCCCTCTCAACTGGGGATTGGGACATGCCAGCAGGGGTATCCCTCTGATCAGAATGCTTCGGAAAAATGTAAGAAAGTTATCATCGCTTCAGATGGGGTGGCATTGGAATTATTAAAATCCGAATTTCCTGACCTTCCGTTTTATCCCCTGAGCAGTTACAATATCCAATACAGATACGAAAGCATCGTATTAAACATCCTGCTTTCTTCCTTTTACATCATCAGGGCTGTCATTTCTGAACGGAAGACGGCACTAAAACTGGCAGCTCTGAACGGTGCCACCGTTATACTTTCTGACAACAGGCTGGGATTCAGAACCAGTGGGGTAAAGAATTACTATCTCACTCATCAGATCAATATCCTGCATCCTAACAGTATAATATCCTGGCTTGGTTCCAAATGTCATCAGTGGTTTATACGTAAATTTGATTTATGCTTTGTACCTGACTATAGTGACGACAGGGCACTCTGTCCGGCACTCTCGCATTACGGCGGTATTGAAAAAGTCTATATCGGACCACTAAGCCGTATATCTATGCTGAATTTACCCAGGATTTATGATATCTGCGTGGTTTTATCCGGCCCCGAACCCCAACGTAGTATCCTTGAGGCTTTGCTGCTGGATGAATTGAATTTACTCAATCAATTCCGTATCCTGTTAGTGCGAGGGACAAATACCAGGATCACTTTTCCCGGCATTCCAACGCATATTATTGTCAAAGATCTATTGATATCAGCAGAAACAGAACACATCCTCAATTCATCCGGATTGCTTATTTCCCGCTCAGGATATTCTACTATCATGGATATCATACATCTGGAGATCAAAGCCATTTTCATCCCGACCCCAGGACAGACAGAGCAGGCGTATCTGGCTGAAAAGTGTTCAGAAAGCCTAAAATATCGCATTATAAACCAAAACGAAATAAAAAAACTGGGTGAAGTTATCAATTATCTGATATAATTTTAACCTTTGCGGTTTGGTCAAAACCCAACTTTAATGAATAATGACAGTCAGACAGAGAAAATAATCATAACTGATCATTTTGACATTAAGAAAGTGGAAGACCTCTTTGAAGAGTATGTATCACCAGTCTTTGGAATAACAGATATTCCGAATGAGATCATTCACGAGCCACGCCGACTTTTGGGAAATTATCTGACCTATCTGGTACATGACGGAGATGATACCCACTCAGTCATGATAAACAGAAGCAGAGAAAAATACAGTATCCAATGCGATTGTGCTGTGTATAATAATGAAGGAAAATGCCTGCACATCGCTCAGGTGCTGGTCTCAATGAAACCCCAGTGCAGCCAGGAAAACCGCAAAAAAAAGCTGGAAGAAGCGCGGATGATTTTAGCTAAAGAAAAAAAAGAAAAACAATACAAGGTGGGTCTCATGAATAGGGTGCAAAGTGCACCAAAAAATCGACCCGCTCCCAAACCACATCCATTGGAAATATCAGAAATCCAAAAACCGGGAGATCCGTCAAAACCATACATCATTGCAGATGCCAAGGATTTTAATTATTACAGACTGATGGCTGTGATTCCGGCATTGAGAAATGTGACCAAAAGAAATAGAGTGATGGCAAAAGTGACTGGTCCGGCCAATGGATTTGATATAAATCACCAATATCTGCGCGAAAGAAATAAAATATCATACAGGGTAAATCAGGACAATGATATAGAAATCACATGCAGCTGCAGGCGATGTTATGAAAATAACCTCTGCCAGCATTCACTGGATAGCATTGTCTATATTTCAGAATTGGGCAATTATTCGATTTTCATACCATACAGCAATCAGGATAGCGAAAAAAACAAATTGCTCAGGGAATATGGACTGACTTTAAAAGATACTGAAGCACAGGAATTCAGGTTTAACAATGATTACTCAGGCAGGTTGTCGTTATCTTATGTGCCGCCTCATTATATCAGTTTACCGCGATTGCCCAAGATCCGTGATCTGATAATCTCCACCCATAAGGTTAAAAAATTTAAAGTAAAGAATCATGCACACTCCGTAGGATTGCTCTTCCAGTTGTCCCACTCGATTCATTACAATGCACCCGTCAGGATAGAAGCGACAAAAATTGAAACCGGCAAAAAAGGTGAAGACAAATTCTCCCGCATCATAACCGGCAAAGAAGACAATGTTGCCTTACTTTCGGTACTGGACGATGATCAGTATAATATCCTGATGGATTTCAGTTTTATTGTATTCAAGGATCAAATCGGTACCGGATACTATACCAGCAGCTACAATGTATTCTCCGGCCAGCCCTATGATGCAACTCGAAAGCAATATCTCAAGTATTTTGCATCGAAACTCGAAGAGCACTGGCACGAATTGTCTAAGTGGGAAAGTGTAAAATTGATTTTGGAAAACGATAGTTTTTCAAAATCAAATCTTAAAAATGTAAAACTTGCTCCTCAGCCTGTATATGCGGACATCAGGGTATCTGATTCGGACCGGTTTATCACACTGGAAGCCACCTTTCAGGATGTAGAAGGCAGGGAGGTGATAGGTGTGTCTGAAGATAAAGAAATATACTTCGGCAAACTAATATTGTGTGGCGGCATTTTATATCTGAACAAACGAAATGATCTTGTCGCTCTGATGGAATCAATGCCTAAGGGAAAACTGATATTTCCAGCAGTTATATCTGACAACGTCATTAAAGATGTGCTTTTCCCATTATCTCAAAGTTATGGCGTAAATCTTCCGGAACAATTTAAAATGCAGGTAAGAGAATCGATTATGATTCCGGCCATCCATCTCAAAGAGTTTCAGGATAAATTTTTGCAGATAGGCCCCAAATTCTGCTATGATGATATAGCTATAGATATGAATGATTCGTCTGATCATTATTTTACTGAAACGAAGCCGCATCAATTGCTCATAAGGGACACACAGACTGAACAGGGTTTTGTCGAATATATCCGATCCATGCACGCACAGTTTAAGCTTCAGAATTATCAGCCTTACTTTCTGATAGCCTTTGAAGATGTGATGAAAAACCAATGGTTTATTCAGTTTTCGAAGCAACTGATGGCCGAAAATATTAAAATGATCGGCTTCAATGAGTTGACCAGATTTAAATATAATACAGCTACTCCAAAATGGGAGATGAATGTATCCAGCGGCATAGACTGGTTTGATGTAAAAGTCACCGCTTCGTGGGGGGAACAGGTGATCGGTTTTAAAGAAATAAGAAAGGCCATCATAAACGGACAGGATTTTGTGGTACTCGGTGACGGATCCTTTGGTATGTTGCCGGAGGAATGGATAAAAAAATACAGCAGCCTGTTTAAGTTTGGAGTTGACGATAAAACCGGTCTTAAAATAAGTAAAAAGCACTTCAATATCATAGAAATGCTTTTTGACCAGATATCTGATGAGGATATAATGGCTGAAATTGAAGATAAGAAGCGGAAGCTGTTGCATATTGAAAATGTAACTACTGCGCCAATACCAGCTTCAATAAAGGCAACACTGCGCCCGTATCAGGAGACCGGATATCAGTGGATGCAGGTATTGGATGAAATTTCCTGGGGTGGGTGTCTGGCCGATGATATGGGACTGGGTAAGACCCTGCAGGCCATCACCTTCCTGTCTTTTGTAAAACAAAAATACAACAATCCAACCAGCCTTATCATATGCCCTACCTCACTAATATACAACTGGGAGAATGAACTTAAAAAATTTGCACCCGATCTCAAATATCATTTGTTTTACGGCATGGGCAGAACGTTCAGTGATGAGCATTTTAATGATTATGATATAGTGATCTCTTCATACGGCATCGTGAGAAATGATATTGAGACGCTGGTCAATTTTGAATGGGAATACGTGATCCTGGATGAAAGTCAGGCGATAAAAAACCCGGATGCCATATCCACAAAGGCTGTCCAATTGCTGAAAGCCAGAAATCGTTTTATCCTCAGTGGTACACCATTGCAAAATAATACCTTCGACATATATTCGCAATTTAATTTTCTGAATCCGGGCTTGCTGGGAGGTAGGGAATTTTTCCGGCAAGAGTTTGCAAACCCCGCAGATAAGGAAGGAAATAAGGACGCCGGAATGATGTTGCGAAGACTTATCAAGCCGTTCATGCTGCGCAGGACAAAGTCAGAAGTAGCCCCTGACCTGCCTGAAAAAACAGAGATGGTACTATGGTGTCAAATGGAAAAAGCTCAGAAAGCTATTTATGATGAGTATAAGGATTACTATCGCCGCGCCTTGCTCCAAAAAATAGAAACGGATGGAATGTCCAAATCTGGTGTTTATATACTCGAAGGACTCTTAAGATTGAGGCAGATATGTGATGATCCAAGACTGATCAAAGATAAGGATATCAAGCCTACTAAAGGTATTAAAATACTGGAGCTTGTACGGGAGATTCAGGAAAATATGGGTGAGCACAAGATGCTAGTTTTTTCTCAATTTACTGAAATGCTGGCACTCATCAGGGAGGAAATGGACGCTAACGGGATTACCTACTGTTATCTGGATGGAAGCACATCAGCAGCGAACAGGCAGGATCAGGTAAATCAGTTTCAGACACGAAAAGATATAAATGTATTTCTGATTTCTCTGAAAGCCGGGGAGTAGGACTCAATCTGACGGAAGCCGATTATGTGTACATAGTCGATCCGTGGTGGAATCCTGCAGTAGAGCAGCAAGCGATAGATCGCACGCACAGGATTGGACAAAAGAACAATATATTTGCATATAAAATGATCTGTAAGGATAGTGTGGAGGAAAAAATAATGCAGCTTCAGGAGCGAAAACTCAATATTTCAAAAGAGATCGTGCAGGAGGACACCGCTTTTTTTAAGAGCCTCACCACAGAAGATATCAGCTACCTATTCAGTTGATAAAATGGATTTAGTTCACCGTACTTTTTTTTGCAAATCAGTGTGGACATGCCTGCCTGATAATTCTGCAATCCTGATGTTAGGTTGATTCCTTAAAAATATTGATGTATGGGCTGAGAGAATCTGTTTGAATTATCGGGAATTAAGAGTTGAAATATTTTAAATAATAAAAGCCATGGAATCAGACAATCAACCATTTGAATTAGCTATAGAAAGTTTTTCTGACGAAATCAAAAATATTGCCCGCCATATCAGGAAATTAATTTATACTATTATACCCGAGGTGACAGAAGTAGTCTGGGTAAAACAGAAAAATACCGGATTTGGTACAGGTATCAGGAAAAAACAGAACACTTTTGTTGGGTTATGCCTGCTACCCATCACGTAAATCTAGGATTTAATTATGGAGCTGATTTGCCCGACCCCCATCACCTTCTTGAAGGTACCGGTAAATTATTCAGACATGTCAAAATCAAATCTGTCGAGCAACTGAAAGACAAGAATCTGACTGACTTGATAGTCCATTCGACAACTTACAAGGTACCTCCGATCGAAAAAATAATTTTAACAGGAAATCAATTTTCTTTGACCGGAATAAGGCAGTTATCAAAATAAACTGAATTATCCAACGTTTTAGAAATGTGGTAAGATTTTTAAGCATATTCCTATTGTCATTTTACACCCTTGGCACTCTGTTACTGCCGATGGGAGACTTTTCCGGATTGCAGGATTTGCCCGAAATGTATAGTCACTGTAAAGCAACCGAAGATAAGGATATGACAGTTATTGATTTCGTGACTGACCATTTATTAAATATTGATGGGATCTTTGACCAACATAATAATGGGGACCATCAAAAACCACATGCTCCCATCAAGCCCCGGCACATCAATCATGAGTTTGTTTATCTAAAAATCGATAACATCAGTATCTATCACAAAATAAGTTTTCAGCAGAAACTAAAAGTAAATCTGCCGTATTTTATATGGTGCTATACGTCAGAATTCTATACATCCATTTTTCACCCTCCCATCCTTTTTATTTCATTTAGGATTGAGCCAACAGGACTGGCTGTTTAATTTATTTTTATAAAAAAATCTAATAAAAATGCAAAAAGTATTATTAATTGCACTGGCATTTATTTTTGTCAGTGCAACCTGCTTTGCACAAAGCAAGGCACCGAAAGCCGTAGTGGCGGCTTTCAATGAAAAATTTCCTAACGCTACTAAAGTAAAGTGGGACAAAGAGAATGATAAGGAATACGAAGCGGAATTTGAGTGGCAGGGGGCTTCCTATTCAGCAAACTTTGGTACAAAAGGAAATTGGATAGAGACTGAAAAGACCGTAGCTTTTGCTTCTCTTCCCTTAAAAGTGCAGGAAAGTTATAACAACAGCAACAAAGGTTCAAAAGTAAAAGCAGCCGCTAAAATTGATAGTTCCGATGGTACGGTCAAATATGAAGTGGAATTTAAAAAAGGCCTTAAAACTGTAGAAGTAATGTATGACGAAGGTGGAAAGGTAGTCAAAATGTAATTTGTAAAGGGGCAGGAAATGTATGATTTTCTGCCCCTTTACTTTGTGCTTTCAAATTTTAAGTGATTTGGTATGGCATCAAATTTTGAGTTGACCACAAGTCTCTTTTGCATATTGAAAACCCTCGTCCCACCAGGCTTTCATTTGCTTGGGCTCAAAGTAAAAAGAATATTTTGTCAGTATCCTCGGTGTATAAAAAAATCTGATTTTGACCTTATTATTGTAAATGCTCTCGATAAAACCTCTATGGATATCATCCGAAATGATTTGCTCCATCATAAAATCCATAGATTGCATTAAGGTATCAAACGGATTTGATGATTTTGACTTCATGACCTGTTTGATTCTTGGACTTAATATGATGGCATCAATTTCAGTAGCTCCTGCATCAATAGCAGCTTCTATAGGGATATAATCACCAAAACCGCCATCAGCATATTCAAAACCGTCTTTTTCTACCAGACTCATAAAAGGTACAAAACTGGAGGACGCCCACATCCAGTCGCAAAAATCAACATATGTATAATCAAACAGGTATTTATATTCAATTCTGTTTGTGGTTAAATTGGCTACATTGATGATAACCTTAACCGGAGCAGTTTTCAACTTGTTGAACTGTTCTTCACTAAAAATATTGGAAATGGTTTTCCTGAGAGCCTTGGTGTCCCCAAATGTTTTCTGGCGCGAAATAAACATTCTGATCGTATTCCAGTGATTTATTTTACTTGTGATGCTCCCATCGGGAAGATGTTTGATCTTAAAAGGACATATTGTATATACATCTGATTGTTTTACTGACGTGTATGTGTGCTTTATTTTCTCTACTTCACCGGCAGCAAAAAAAGGTATTAGAAGGCTTCCTGTTGAACACCCTGCATAGATGTCATATTCAATTTTGAGTTCACCCGTAAGAAATTCAGCAACACCTCCTCCAAATGCACCCTTGGATCCGCCTCCTGAGATTACTAAAGCCTTCATTTCTTTCCCGCTTTCATTAAGTAATTCATTAAGAAATGTGGATGCACAAATTTTATTCCCATGTTCTTTTTTCGCTTCATTTCACCGGATTGCATTTTGGGTTCTCTCTTCATTTATTAATTATAGAAATAGCTTATCTCAGTCACCATCTCTAATATTTATAAGGCTTTACAAAGATATCCAACTTAGCTGAATTAGTCCATTATAATAACATGAATATTTTTGATAAGAAAGTTTGGGATAAGAGATGATAAGGCTATGCTTAACAAATTGAACAAACTAATTATATTTGTGATCATAAAACTCCATGGCTAAGTCCTGGAAAGGAGACTTATATTGGCTCTGACAACTCATATGAATTGTCAGAGTTATGTAAAAGAAATAGTGAGGAACGAAACATGAAAATATATTCAAATACACAATAGTATGAAAACCGGATATCTGTACATAATTCTGTTTTTATTTTTTGGAAACTGCACAACCAGGATTAAAGAAATCAAAAATATTGACAACCTGTATGATTACGATGTTGAAGCTAAAATAACACAATTAGGGATAGAATTGCAAAGCCCAAAAGTGCCACCGGGCATCAATATTGAATTGGCAACAAAGGTGGGGAATTTGGTCTATTTATCCGGCAACGGGCCGATAGATGTAAACGGAAGCAAAACTACAGGGAAAGTTGGTGTCGGGCTGACGACTGAACAAGGGTATCAAGCAGCCCGATTAACAGCCATCAATCATTTGTCCGTATTAAAAGAAAAGATAGGCGATCTGAACAAGGTAGTAAGGATTGTCAAGGTATTTGGCATGGTAAATTGTAACGAATCCTTTACAGACCATCCCAAAGTGATCAATGGATATTCAGATTTGTTCATTCAGGTATTCGGAGAGAGAGGCAGGCATGCGCGATCAGCGGTAGGGATGACTTCATTACCTTGGAATCTTGCCTGCGAAATCGAAGCAATTGTTGAAGTAAGGGATTGAATTATTCGCTATATGTAAATATTTGTTCAGTGTCTTCTACAAAATATTATGATTTTATTGTTCTATATTTTTAAACATAAAAGAGGATGCTGATAAATGATTATACGTCAGATAGGATCAGGGACTTTGAAAAGATTAAGATAGTATTGGAATCTTCATTAAACGGCGTAGAAAGTAATATTGAGCACGTCAGCGGCACATCTGTACCAAAGTTGGGAGCAAAGCCGATCATTGATATAGATATTAGCTATCAGAGTGTTTCTGAGTTTGAAAAAATCAAATCCTGTCTGACAAAAATCGGGTATTTTCATAACGGTAGCAAATATTAATCCTTTCATTTACAAATAGGAAATACTATTTCTGAATACATGATAGTTTTGATGGCACCGTATAATCTCAAATATAATTTCCACTATAAATAAACGTAACAAAATCAGCTTAATATACCGGATATCATTATATTAGTACTAAAATAGTAAAAAGATATCTCTGGATTATCAATTTGACATGACCGATTCCATAATGAATGCAGGAAATGATAGATGACAGATTCTCAAAGCTTCGCAAACACTTAGAAGAGACGGACCATTTCTCCGATGAGGAATTTGAAAAATTGGTTTCATATCTCACTCCTGTTACATTAAAGAAAAAAGATTTTTTACTGTCCAGGGGGATCATTGCAGATATCTTGCTTTTGTAAATTCCGGTTGTCTCAGGGCTTTCCATACCGACAATAAAGGTGATGAGTTTACCTTGTATTTTGCTTTTCTAAACTGGTGGACGGGAGACAAAACAAGTTTCTATTCTGACGCTCCATCGCGCTTCAGTGTACAGGCATTGGAAGAGTCTGAAATATTTAGGGCTGATAAATTTAAATGGGAAGAGGCACTATCCAAAATCCCTGTTTTTGAAAAATGGTATCGTGTCAAAACCAGAAAATCATACGAAGCTACTCAGCAGAAAATCATTGATATGCAAACGGAGACTGGTGAAGAAAAATATTTGAAACTTCTTAAAAATGCTCCGGAAATTGTCCAGCGCATCCCTCAACATTACATAGCATCTTACCTCGGGATAAAACCGCAATCTTTAAGTCGAATCCGTAAAAATATTTTAAAGGACAAATGATTAGTTAACATATGTGCATGCTTTTTGATGTTAGACTACCATATTTTTGCATTGTTAAATCATTTATTTTCACAATTAAAAATAACAATCAATGCAAACTTCAAAATCTATTGCACTTGTTGTCGCATCAGGACAAGGCAAAAAACTGAATGTGTTAGGACATTCAGTGTCAGTAAAACTTGCTAAGCATGAAACTCAAGGGAATCATTATGTCTTCGAACTTATTACCCCTCCGGGTATGGGCATTCCAAAACATGTGCATGACCGGGAAGATGAGCTGATCTATGTTGTTGAAGGAGAGTTCAGAATAACACTTGGAGATGAAAATTTTAATGCCGGAGCTGGTGATGAAGTTTATTTTCCCAAACACATCCCGCATGCATTTCAAAACGTAGGAAGCAAGTCAGGAAAGACTTTGTGGACGGTTGTCCCCGGTGGTAACTTCGAGGAATTCTTTGAGCAATTATCAGCATTACCAATGGGAGAGCCTGATTTGGCGCACGTAGCAAAAATTTTTGCTGATTACGGAATGACGATACTTGGTGGATAGTGCATTGTTGTAATTCATCTAAATTACGAATGTGGAAGTACGAAATACGAATTTTTGAAAAATTATTTCCATTTGGTATTTCTATAATTTTTCAATCATTTATCCACCTGTTTATTTAATCGCTTTTTTTATGGTACTTATTTTAGTAAAGAGTCAGTCTCATTCATTATGAAGCCTGACTCTTTTTTTGACGTTAATTTGAAGGGCCTGCTTTAAATATATAATATCAAGCAGGATATGGCTGGTACCGAAAAAATTAAAAAATCTGGGTGAATAGCTTTACAAACTAATACAGAGTAATTTGAATTTTGCAGACATTGAAAAATTAACCTGGTAAATCATATCTGAACCAACATTATGTTTCATATTTTTACAACATGTGAGAGTAAAATCCATTGATAACAGTATAATTGAATGGCCAATAACATAACATTCAAATCAATTTCTGGGCATTTGTGTGTGACAAGTAGTAATAATAAATTTAAATGAAAGCAGCCGTTTATGAATCCTTTCAGGGTCCGATAAATATAATAAATGTTACAGATCCCGCTCCAAAGGATCATGGAGTAGTGATTGAGGTAAAAGCAACGGGTCTGTGCAGAAGTGACTGGCACGGATGGATGGGTCATGACCATGATATTATCTTACCCCACGTACCCGGACACGAATTGGCAGGAATAATCGTGGCAATCGGAAAAAATGTGTTGAATTACCAGGTCGGAGACAGAGTTACCGTCCCTTTTGTGTGTGGATGCGGACGTTGTTACCAATGCAACTCAGGAAATCATCAGATATGTGATCACCAGTCCCAACCGGGGTTTACCCATTGGGGATCATTTGCACAATATGTGGTTATTGAATATGCCGATACAAATCTGGTCAGAATACCTGAAGGGATCAGTGATACTACTGCGGCTACATTAGGCTGTCGCTTCATAACTTCCTACAGAGCAATAGTATCACAGGCAAAGGTGATGGGTGGTCAGTATGTTGTAATCCATGGATGCGGTGGAGTAGGTTTGTCGGCTATTATGATTGCAAATGCGCTGGGTGCACAGGTCATAGCAGTAGATATCAATGAACAGACTCTGGAACTGGCTAAAAAATTGGGGGCAATAGCTACTGTCAATTCAACTCAAAACGAAAATGTAGTAGAAATGGTTAAGTCACTTACTCAGGGCGGAGCTCATGTATCCGTGGATGCGCTTGGCAGTGCCGCAACATGTTTTAATTCTGTATCGAATCTTCGCAAAAGGGGCAAACATATCCAGATAGGATTAATGACAGGAGATCATCAGAATGCTAAAATTCCAATGGACAAAGTGGTGGCT
Organism: Saprospiraceae bacterium; assembly: GCA_016722285.1. Classification (GTDB taxonomy): domain Bacteria; phylum Bacteroidota; class Bacteroidia; order Chitinophagales; family Saprospiraceae; genus OLB9. Next base: position 1,022,395 of record JADKGI010000001.1, on the reverse strand, counting down.
TACGAACTCGAGATAATAGGAAGCCATGGTATGCAGTCGCATAAATATCCTGAAATGCTGGAAATGATCAAAAATGGAAAACTGCATCCTGAAAAACTCATAGAAAGAACAATCTCTCTAGATGAAGTGACTATTGAATTACCCAAAATGGATAAGTTTGAGAATAAAGGTGTCCTTATAATTGACTCATTTTGAAGTATTAATATTTTTCAATTAAAATCATTTGATAACAATGAATTATAAAATATGATTAAAATAATAATACATAAAACGTTTATGTTTAATATATTAAACCAATATTCAAAAATGAAATTAAAGATTTAATAAAATATTGTATCAGCAAAGCTGCCATATCAGTTTCGGTGACTTATTGGCATTTTGTTTCTTTTGTATCATGACAACCGATATTTAAGTAAAACTAACAAACAAAGATGGTATTTTAATAAACAAGCTGAATTGCAAAGCAAATTTGTCATAAATTTATCTCCTAAACTTTAAGTATTAAAAGTCAAATTTGAGTTACATGTCCTACGAACAAATTATATCATGGTTGCTGGAAGGAGACGTGTCCATTCAATATCAGACGTACAGAGACTTATTGGATACTGATAGGCATGATCTGAGAAATAAAATCGAATCAGAGGGATGGGGTTTACAATTTCTTTCTTATCGTCACACCAACGGCCATTGGGGTGAGCGCTTTTACCAACCAAAGTGGATTTCCACTCACTATACCTTGCTTGATTTGAAAAATCTGAATATTTCACCGCAAAATAAATCTATTCGGGACACACTTCAAATGGTATTTAAAGAAGAAAAGGGCCCTGACGGTGGTATTTTACCTATCGGACCCAGAAAAAAATGCGATGTTTGTGTGAATGGCATGGTGTTGAATTATGCTTCATATTTTCAAATGGCAGAAGAATCATTAAGGTCTTTGGTTGATTTTTTGCTGACCAAAAAAATGACTGATGGCGGATATAATTGCAGACTGCACACGACAGGAGCTAAACACAGCTCACTTCATACGACACTATCAGTATTGGAAGGTATTTCTTCCTATGAAAAAAATGGATACATGTACAGAATTGACGAGCTGATCGAAGTAAAAAAAACTTCTATTGAATTCATTTTGATGCACAAATTATTTCGCTCTGATAAAACGGGTGAGATCATCAATCCTAATTTTTTAAAACTTTATTATCCGGGACGCTGGTATTATGATATATTGAGGGCTTTGGATTATTTTCAGTCGGCTCATATAGATTATGACAACAGAATGGATGAAGCACTTGATCTGATTCTTAGTAAAAAGACTAAAGATGGATTGTGGAAACTGGCTTTAAAACATCCCGGTAAGATACATTTTGAAATGGAAAAGTCAGGTCAACCCAGTCGGTGGAATACATTAAGGGCCATGCGGGTATTAAGACACTTTAAAATATTTGAAATGGAGAATAATCTCTATTAACTAATTTCATTAGGAAATATGAAAATATTGTTAGAAATAGTGATAAAAAACCCAACCTTTGGCAGATATTAAGAACTAAAAGGAAAGTAATATAAACCTGTATAATTAAATTGTAAAGAGTATGCCTTCAATTATAAATCTGGATGAGATTAAATCACTGATGGGAAGCCTGGATGTTGTCGCTGCCATTGAGGAAGGATTCATCCAGTACAGTAACGGTAATAGTGTCGTCCCCCCGGTTGGAGAGTTGATTTTCGAAAAACCTCCCGGTGATGTACACATCAAATACGGGTATATAAAGGATGATGATTATTATGTCATTAAGATAGCATCAGGGTTTTATGATAATCCCAAAATAGGTCTTCCTTCAGGTCAGGGACTAATGTTGCTTTTCAATCAAAAAACTGGGGCCTTGGTTTCAATATTATTGGATGAAGGATATCTGACCAACATTCGTACCGCTGCGGCTGGTGCTTTGGCTGCCAGGTACTTTGCTCCTAAAAAGCTGGAAGGCATTGGTGTGCTTGGTACAGGCATTCAAGCCGAATTGCAATTGAAATATTTACTAAAAGACCATACTTGTGAGAACATATGGATATGGGGGCGAGATCGAAATAAAGCTGAAAAATTAAAATCAGTTTTTGGTGAAAACCTGAACATCCATATAGCAATTGATCCCGCTGAAGTGGCCCTACACTGCAACATTATTATTACCACGACTCCTTCAACTATTCCATTGCTTTCTGCGCATGATATCCGACCCGGAACGCACATAACGGCTGTCGGTTCAGACACTTCTGACAAACAGGAATTGGATGGTAACATCCTTGCCAAAGCGGATATAGTGATAAGTGACAGCATTCCACAAAGCAAGAGCAGAGGTGAAATATATCAGGCAGTAAAAGCAAATTTGATATCTGAAGAAAAGATTCTGGAATTGGGCTATGTAATTCAAAACCCTGGATATCAAAGAAACAATGATGATCAGATCACGGTGGCTGATCTCACCGGAGTAGCTGTGCAGGACATCATGATTGCCAAAGCAGTTTATAATAATTATAACAAAAAGAGATAATGGTTAAATATATAAGTAATAAAGGCGGAGGTCAGGGAGTAGATTTTGAGACCGCCATTTTGGATGGATATGCCATAGATGGGGGCTTATATGTACCTACACATTTGCCAGAGATTTCAATGGACCAATTGCGTCGATGGAAAAATCTGAGTTATACTGATCTGGCCTTTCAAATATTGTCATTATTTATAGACAGGTCGGTTATGTCTGAAGCCGAATTGAAGTCTTTGATTTCGGAGGCATATGCGTCATTTGAACAAAAAGATATCATTCCGCTTTACAAATTGAAATCCAGAGAAGATGCCTATATCATGGAGTTGTTTTACGGGCCTACGATTTCATTTAAGGATATAGGAATGGCGTTTCTGGTAAATCTGGTCAATTTTTTTCTAAACAGAAAAGACAAACGACTTTCCATTATTGTAGCTACTACCGGAGATACAGGGCCTGCGGCAGCACATTTTATAGCAGGGAAATCTAATATGGATGCATGGGTTCTGTATCCCAAAGGTATGATTACCGAGGAGCAGGAGCGACAAATGACAACGCTTCAGCATGCCAATATTCATCCTGTCGGGGTATCCAATTGTCCGGACGGAGGGGATGATCTCGATGCGGTAATCAGTCGCTTATATGCCAATAAAGTATTTAAAGAAAAATTGCAACTCTCAAGTGTAAACTCACTAAACTGGGGCAGAATCATGATGCAGACCGTCCATTATTTTTTTGGATATTTCAGAGTAGTTGATGCTGTGGGAGAGGAAGTAAATATAGCTGTTCCTTCGGGTGGGTTTGGAAATGTATGTGCAGGGAGTCTGGCACGTATCATGGGATTACCTATCAAAACCATGATCGTAGCCAATAATGACAACGCTTGTTTACATCGGATATTTAGTGAAGGCTTTTTATCAAAAGTAGCCATATTTGAAACACTGTCCTCAGCCATTGATATTTTGATACCCATCAATTTTTGGAGGTATTTATATTTTACTTGTGGTAAGGATACAGAGAAAATAAAAACCTGGATTGATACCTTTGAGTCTGAAGGTTTGGTTCGGTTTGATGAAAAGACATTTGACCTCTATAGCAATGGTTTTTTGTCTCACAGTTCGACAGATGAAGATACCCTAAAATTAATTAAAGAAATCTATGAATCAGAAGACTATCTGTTGGATCCGCACGGAGCAGTGGCTCTGGCTGCTGCGGATTATCTGAAAGACCGATTGGGTAAAAATAAATTGATTTGCCTTGCGACTGCCCACCCTGCTAAATTTCCAGCAATAATAAGGAAGGCCTTAGGCATCCATGATTTGCCGCAGAAGGGCACGCATCCCGGTATTGAAAGGGCAAAAAAGTTATGTCAAAAGACTTTTACTTGTGATTTTGAACATCTCGAAACGGCATTAATCCATGCTATGGAAAGTAACCTGGATTTGAATGTAAAAAATTCTCATTAATATGGCACAATACACCATGTTGTCTGTTGGCGATATTGAAAATATTTTTTTAGAATACGATATTAAAAACATATCATGGTTTGATATATTGAGTGGTGGTTCAGAAAATACGAATTTTCTGGTCATAGCAAGCAAAAAGAAGTATGTTTTGACCATTTGTGAAAACAAATCTGAAGATGACCTTAGAAAGTTAGCGCTCTTGCTGGATCATTTAAAAATCAACAATTTCAGGACTTCGAGAATTGTTTGTACCAGCCGCAATAACCTGACATCGAACTGGAAGAATAAACCCGTCATGGTCAAAGAGTTTATTGAAGGCAAAATCATAGAGAATATGTCTGCCCATCAATTGAAAATGACAGGAAAAGAAATGGGATTACTTCACAAAATTAAGCCACCTCATTATATGCCTGAAATAATGAGTTTTGGAAAAGAACAATTTAGTTTTCTCACTCATCATCCGGACGATATGGTATTTTATACCTGGCTGAATGAGATACTCCGGGATGCGGAGACATTTATTAGTATTGAGTTGCCGAAATCAATCATTCACGGTGATGTATTTTGCGACAATGTTATTGTTGATTCAGATGATAATGCCGTTGTTATCATGGATTTTGAAGAGGCAGCATACTACTATAGGGTTTTTGATCTGGGGATGGCGATTACTGGCCTGTGTGCTGAGGGTAAAACGATTAATTTGGATAAGACTAAATATTTGATAGAAGGATATGAGCAGGAAATCCGGTTATTACCCCTTGAGTATAAAGCATTGCAGGCTTTTACCGTTTATGCTACTGGGGCTATGGCGTTCTGGAGGTATAAAAATTTCAGATACCTGCATCCTGACCCCAAAAAATCAGACCATTATCTGGGATTAAAAGATTTGGCAGATTATATCAGGAAAATACCCGCATCCGACTTTTCACAATGTTTCAATATATCTTCAAATTTAAAATAGCGATATTGAGTCCGATTTTACAATAATATCATTATCTTTATTCATTATATCATATAAAATTTCTCCCAAATTTGAGAAATGATACCTGCTCATATCCATATTAATAAAACAATAAAATAGAAGAATTGAAAAGAATAATAATTCCAATTTTCATTTGTACACTGTTCATAGTGTCGGCTATTTCCCAACCAAAATCAATAAATAAACCGGGTGATAAGAGTACCAAAATTGACGAATTGATGTCTTACTGCCATGAGAATGGATTATTTAACGGGACTATCTTGGTGTCAGAAAAAAATAAAGTCATTTATAAAGAAGCATTTGGAATGGCAAACAAAGAAAAAGAACAGCCTTTAACTATTCAGTCTTCATTCTATCTGTGTTCTGTTTCGAAGCAATTTACTGCCATGGCTATTATGATTTTGAAACAAAAAAATAAATTATCTTATGATGACAAACTCTCAAAGTATTTTGTTGAATTTCCATCATATGCCAATGATGTGACCATCAGACATTTGATGACACATACTTCAGGCATACCGGACCATTACAGATTGGGTGCTTATAAGAAAGGATTAAAAAATGCAGATGTTTTTAGTCTATTAATTAAACAGGATACACTTGATTTTGCTCCCGGCAGCAAATATTCATACAGTAACGGAGGATATGTATTACTTGCCATGATTGTCGAAAAAGTATCGAAACAGCCATTCCATATTTTTATGAAAGAAAATATTTTTAAGCCGTTGGGAATGAAAAATACCCTGGTATTTGACGAATCAAAGCCGGAAATAAAAAACAGGGTTATCGGATATAACGCCTCCGGAAATCCTGATGATTACGAGTTGTTTACGACGGGAGCCGGGGGTGTGTTTTCGACAGTTGATGATTTGTTTTTATGGAATCAATCCTTATTTACCAATAAACCCATTTCTCAAAAAACCCTTGCCGATGCATTTAAAACTACCACATTGAATGATGGAAGTATCTCAAATTATGGATTTGGATGGGTAATTTCTGACAGGAATGGAAAAAAAATTGTCCGGCATAGCGGAAGCCTGGTAGGATTCAGAACATTCATCGAGAGGAATATAACAGACAGATATAGCTGGATACTTCTCACCAATAGTGGAGATGCAGTCCCAATGAATGAGATTAATGGCGCGCTGGACAGCATCATGAATAATGCAACATATAATCTGCCAAAAGTTCCGGCTTCATCAAAACTGCATAGGCATTTAAAAGATTCTTCTCATGAAGTCGCAGAATCATTTCCTAATGTGGTGGTGCCATCTGAAATACCGGAATCATCTACCGGCAAATATTCTAAATAATAAGAAGTGCAATAAGCTATATACGCATTCAGATCCTTGAGAAAGCAGATTTAAAAAATAAAGTTAATTTTAATGCTTAAAACGTTTATTGGTATCCATATGTAATCTACAGACAATCTAACAAACCTGAAGTATGAAAAAAATAATTGTATCGCTTCACGTCTCTTGATGGTTTTGTGGGAGGGCCAAATGGTGAAATGGACTGGATAAGGTTTGACGAGGCTATGTTTGATCTGGTAAAAATAATGACAGATCATGCCGATACTGCATTGTATGGAAGGGTAACGTATCAAATGATGGATAGTTATTGGCCGGGTGCAGGAGACAACCCAGGGGCATCAAAGCATGACATTGAACATTCACAATGGTATAACACCGTCAATAAAATCGTTTTAAGCAGAACTTTACAAAATCCTGATCTCTATAAAACCACGTTTGTGGGTGAAGACATCATGGACAACATAGCAAATCAGAAGCTTGAGAAAGGAAAGAATATTTTGATATTTGGAAGCCCATCGGCTGTCCACACCCTCATGGAGCATGGACTTATAGACGAATATTGGTTATTTATCAACCCGGTTGTTCTTGGAAGGGGTATCCCACTATTTTCAAATATTTCAGGCAAAAAAGATTTGAAGCTTAAAGCTACTAAAACTTTTGAATGCTGTGTGGTAGGTTTACATTATGAAGTGCTGAAATGAGCATATGACCAAAACTAAAATTTCAGGGGGATCCGGGATTGGCAGGTGCTTATACAAAACTGATCAACTGGATGAATTCAAATAAAGTCAATGAAAATGAGAATACCAAAATGATGACGATCTATCATGACAATTTCAAAAACACAGAACCGGGTAATGTCAGAGCCAGTGCCTGTGTGATCTTGAGTGAACCCATTGATGTGAGTGGTGAAGGCATAGATCTTAAAACCAATCAAGGAGGAAAATGCATTGTCGGAAGTTTTGAAATTCATCCGGATGATTTCGAACAATCATGGAAGAGCTTATATCTTTGGATGAGAGAAAATGGATACAAAAAATCAACTCAGAATCCATTTGAATTATACCACAACAATTTTACAGAACATCCTGATAAGAAATGCTTGGTTGAATTTTATATACCAATAGATTAACAGATTTATAGCCAGAAAGCAATATTAAGAATAAATGTATTGTTCAAATGACCGGATATATTTTAAACTCTATATCCCAACAGACTGTTGAACCTTTTTACATTTTTGAATTCAAGTAAACCAATTTCTGGTTATGGCAAATACCACATCTCCCCATATATTAAATACTTCAGCAAATCTTTTGGGATTTTGTCTCTTTGTCATCACTTCGCTCCATATTGCAAATCAAATAGAGATGCACGTAATAGATGAGTTTACATCAGGCGTGGCAGTATTTCTGACATTTTCGAGTATTTTTTCTTTTATTTCCATCAGAACATCAAACTTAAAGAGAGAAAAATATTTCGAAACCATAGCTGAATACCTTTTTCTGATTGCACTGATAGGCATACTGGTCATCATATTACTTATAACCTTAAATTTTATAGATTAAACATGAATACAGAGACAAAAAAAATGCTTCAGTCTGAAAATGCACAACTGGTGAAACTCCAGCAAATCGTCAGGCAGGCTATAGATGAAGAAAAACTCATAGTCGAAAACCTCCTCCATCAACCGCAGGAGATACTCAGCAAGGGGCAAACCATCTCGGATAAAGTAGCCAGTTTTGGTGGCAGTTGGATGTTTATCATTATATTTGGAATCATCCTTACCATTTGGATTCTGTACAACAGCATTGCCCCGAATGGTGATAATTTTGACCCATATCCATTTATCCTGATGAATCTGATTTTATCCTGCATCGCAGCTTTGCAGGCCCCAATCATCATGATGAGCCAAAACCGAAAAGAAGAGAAAGACAGAAAGAGAGGTGAAAATGATTACCTCATCAATCTCAAAGCAGAGATGGAAGTAAGAAGTTTACATCAGAAAATCGATTTACTCTTAGAAGAGCAGATAAAAATTTTATTTGATAGCCAGGCGAGACAGCTCGAGATACTTAAAAACATTGAGCATCATTTAAAAAGGCAGCCATAATATGCAATACAAATGACCATAAACTTATTATTATACCAGATTTGATCTGCGAAATCAGACCTGAACAATGATGTATCGCTTTAAAGGAGCTAAAAAATTAAATAAATAATACTTTTGAAATATATAACCCGTACCGTATGGATATTATCTCTGGTAAGTTTGTTTACAGATATGGCAAGCGAAATGCTGTACCCCATAATGCCGATTTACCTGAAGTCAATCGGATTTTCTATTGTGCTTATCGGGATTCTGGAAGGCTTGGCTGAGGCTACAGCCGGACTTAGCAAGGGATATTTTGGTAAGTTATCCGATGCAACTGCCCGACGTGTTCCTTTTGTGCAAATCGGTTACTCCCTGAGTGCTGTCTCAAAACCCATGATGGCTGTATTTACTTTTCCGGTTTGGATATTTTTTGCCCGAACAATCGACCGATTCGGAAAAGGAATCCGGACAGGAGCACGAGACGCCATTTTGTCTGACGAAGCCACACCTGAGTCTAAGGGAAAGGTCTTTGGTTTTCACAGGTCGATGGATACTCTTGGTGCAGTTTTAGGACCATTATTTGCTCTGATATATTTGTACTTATATCCTGAAGACTACAAGACCCTTTTTATTATTGCATTTGTTCCGGGATTTCTGGCAGTCTTGTCATCATCCCGCTTAATTGAAAGAAAGGTACCAGCCCGTAATTCAATAGTAAAAGTTCATTTTTTTTCATTCCTTAAATATTGGACCGAAAGTCCTTCAGAATACAGAAAGTTGGTGACAGGATTATTGATATTTACCGTTTTCAATAGTTCGGACGTTTTCCTGCTACTGCAGGCAAAAGAGTCAGGACTTGATGATTCTATGGTGATCGGGGTATATATATTTTACAATCTCATTTATGCTTTATTCGCATTCCCTATCGGTATTATTGCTGACAAAGTGGGGTTGAAGCGCATTTTTATTATAGGGCTTATGCTGTTTTCTATTGTTTATTTTGGATTGTCTGCCAATTCAAGTCTTGTCGTTTTCTTTGTTCTATTTTTTCTGTATGGTGTCTATGCAGCAGCTACAGAAGGCATCGCAAAGGCATGGATTTCCAATATCTCTGATAAAAAAGATACGGCTACTGCTATCGGAACGTTTTCAGGACTTCAGAGTATTTGCAGTATGCTTGCCAGTACCCTGACAGGATTGATTTGGTATAATTTCGGAGCATCGACAGCATTTTTGACAACCGCTGTAGCAACAATTTTGGTGATCGTATATTTCATCACTATTCCTCCACCTGGAGTTCATAAAACACTCACAGTATGACAACTTTGTAAGATGTTTGAATTAAGTTTTTTTATATTACATCTTTTGAAATACATTAAAAATGAAATTTTTTATTTTGCTTCTTGCTATCACTTTGACTTATTCATGTAAAAATGGGCCGGAGGTCTATCGAGTTCCGCTCACCATTCTTTCAGATGAAGCATACCCGGACAATCCCGATCTGGATTTGAATAATCCTGTAAGGCAAACGTATAAATTTGATCACGTCTCTTTTAAGCCAGTTAATGACAGTTTGTTTGATATACAAATCACATCTGATAGCCGTAGAGATACCATAAGTTTGTCATCTATCAAATTAAAAGAGATGATTCCCTTAGCTTGTTCCAAAGTAAAAGGAGATGATTATCTGACCCATATAACATTGATCAATCAGGAATGGAACCGAAATCAGGTAAGTTTTGACAGGAGTGAATTTAATATTAACATAGTCGATTCCAAAGATATTACCAGACTTGATATAGCCAGAAATTGCCTGAATGCATATCTATGGGAGGTCATACTTTTTCTGATAAAGCAGTTAGTTTTAAGCCGGTTTATCATGGTTGGTTTAATTTTCCCCAGAAACTATATTCAGAATTATTTGAAAAATATAACCACCTTTCATTTGAGAAAAACAAAACAGGACTTATAGATTGGGTAAAGCCTGAAAGTAAGACTATCGCTTTTGATAAGTTAAGAACAGTTGATAATGAAAAGGAAGTCGTTTTGGCCAATCACAACAATGAAAATTATCCATTGACAGGAGAGCGAAAGAAGAAGTATAAAAACATCATCTATCCTAAGAATACGACCAGAATTCAGGATTTTCTGACCGATAGCACCAGATATGCCACCTTCAGTCCCCCGGGATACTACAATACCAAAGATCCCCGAGTGACCCAGCTGAGCAGGCTGTCACATCCAGTAAAAGCAATCATCAGATGGGTAAGCTCACAGGGGCAAGATAGTTTGCTGGAGATAGAAATCGATTACCAAGATGCTGACAAATTGAAGAACACAAAACTTATTATTTCAGGAATCAATCTTAAAGAAATTCCTACCCTTGATGCAGGTCAGGCTGATGATGGATGGAAAAACTCAATGGGGTTCGGCAACCATACTTTTTATGAGACATACAAGCATTCCCTATCTCATTCAAGTGAAACTAACCCCTATTTTAGTGTGCTGACTGATGACAATGACAGATGGCTGGATAGTCATGAGATAGGCATAGACGGACCTCTATTGCATTGGGATAGTCAAGAAAGCGGATTACTACATATCTGGATTCTATCTTTTGAACGACATTCATTTGTAGGTCATTATACTGTAAAAATTAACTCGTAAATACAGAAGATGAATGCACCCCAAGAATAAGTAATGCACTATATTTTAATGTAATCTTAATAGGATGATAGTAATGTAAAATTATGAGGGACTGTGTCAAATACAATCGATTTTTTGCAAGCTGTAGTTTCACTTAAAATAAATAAGGCATTCTTAAAAATATCAAATTTAATAATCTGTGGTGGTGTTAAAAATAAATAGCATCACATTAAAATCTAAATAAAATAATTACATGGGTAGTTACAAACAAAAGTATAATTTTGTAGTGTCTTATGTCAGCTTAATATACTTTAATTTGGAGTACCTTTAAAGGAAGCGATAGCAAGGAATTTTTGGATTTGTCATTCATTTCCAATCATCAATATAAAAAGAGAGGTAGTTAGAAACCATTAAAACAATTGAGATTGTGGAAATTGATCCTAATGAAAAAGACCTATTTGTAGAGAAGAATTTTTTTTCTCAGAACATACCTTATGCTGACCGTGCAACAGTCTTTAACAATCTTTTTTTCAATTTTAAAGCCAATTGGAAAGTTTCATTTGGTCTTATGCTTGCATTAAGTGTTGGTATCGCATCTATAGGTTTGTCTCAAAATTCATCTGCTACCGTAATAGGTGCAATGATTATTGCACCTTTAGGTCAGCCAATCGTAGCATTAGGTGGTGCAATTGCGTTGGGTTGGCGGCGTGAAACTTTTCAGATGGTATATATTATTGTTGTTGGTGCAGTTTTCTCAATATTTATATCTTATTTATACGGTTTATTGTTGAGAGGTGAAACACCTAATGAGCAAATTTTAATCAGAACATCACCTGATCTGCGAGACCTTGGCGTGGCTATATTCGCAGGAGCAGCCGGATCCTTTGGATATTATAGAAGTGAATACTCTACAGTACTTGCAGGAGTCGCTATAGCAGTAGCCTTGATACCACCTCTTTGTGCTTGCGGAATGATGATTGAAGAAGGCCATATGATTTTGGCAAAAGGTAGTTTTTTATTGTTTTTTACTAATCTGATAGGCATCGCCTTTGCGGCGATTTTGGTATTTTTTCTTTTGGGGTTGCAACATCACCGCAATAGTAGATGGTTTTATTTGGGCACAATGGTGATCATAACGATGGGGTTTTCTATTATTTTCCCGCTTGCAATGAATTTTAATAATTTTAATTCAGCATCACAGTTCCAGACTACTCTTTTTTCAAAAGCAGGTGATATTCTTAAACATTCTAAAAATTCTCCTGAAGTTGAAGATATTTCTGTAGAAGGACGGGCTATTATAATAAAGGTGCATCCTTTGACCAAAGATGTGATCGAAAAAGAGAGGGTAAAAATGCAATTAGAAAGTCAAACCGGATATCAGGTTTTCCTTCGGTAATGTTTTGGTGCATCGATCTAAATAGTCTTAAAAGGTGGGTTGAAATATAAAAGTATCGTAAGATTAAACTGGTTAAAACCATATTTGTAAAACATCAATTTCCACACTTATATAGACTATTTGATACCGGAAAGTCTCCGATTTTGTAATTTCTTCAATTTTCCCTATCTTCGGTTTTAGTAAAAAAAAACGTCTAAAGCAGAAGTCAATGACCAAAGTTCGGTTATAAATAACTTCAATGTATCTCAGATATAAATGTACTGTATATATTTGCATCTGATTGAAGCTTCATGTCCAATTAAATACTATTTAAAAAATTTAAAATACTAATACAACAGATAAAAATGTTGTTTTTAATGATAATAATATGATAAATGAAACAGAGAATATTGAGTTGAAATTTTTATCTACAGAAGACTATCCTGAGCTTAAAAATGCCATGATAGATGCTTACACCAATATGCCCGATTCGTATTGGAAAGAAAAACCGATCAGAACTTTAATACAAAGATTTCCTGAAGGTCAGGTCATCCTGAGAGTAAACGGCCATTTTGCAGGTTGTGCTTTATCTATCATAGTGGATTACGACCAGTTTGATGATCACCATACCTACAAAGAAATCACAGCCAATTATACTTTTGATACCCATGATTCTTCTGGAGATGTATTATATGGCATTGACGTGTTTATCAAACCCGAATTCAGGGGACTGAGGTTGGGAAGAAGACTGTATGATTACAGAAAAGAGCTCTGCGAGCGTCTGAATCTAAGAATGATTGCCTTTGGCGGCAGAATACCTAATTATCATAAATATTCAGATGAAATTTCGCCAAAAGAGTACATAGAAAGAGTAAAAAGAAAAGAAATCAATGATCCTGTTTTAAATTTTCAGATATCCAATGATTTTCATCCGGCAAAAATAATGAAAGGTTATCTGGAAGGAGATCAGGCTTCCAATGAGTTTGGAGTATTGCTAGAGTGGGACAATGTTTATTACCAGAAGAGACCCAAGAAAGCCACAAATAAGAAATCCATCACACGTCTTGGATTGATTCAGTGGCAAATGCGCCCATATAAAAATCTCGATGATTTGATGGTGCAGGCAGAATATTTTATTGAAGCAGTATCAGGCTATCGTTCAGATTTTGCTTTGTTCCCGGAGTTTTTTAATGCCCCACTCATGGCTGAAAACAATCATCTGTCAGAAGCCGATGCCATCCGTGAATTGGCAAAATACACATCAAGTATTGTTGAAAAATTTTCTGAACTGGCTATATCGTACAATATCAATATCATCACAGGAAGTATGCCCGAAATTAAAAATGACCTCTTATATAATGCGGGCTACCTGTGTCATAGAGACGGCAGAATAGAAAGATATGAAAAACTCCATATCACCCCTGATGAATCCAAAATCTGGGGTATGCAAGGCGGAGATATTTTACGAACATTTGATACGGATTGTGCCAAAGTTGGGGTCCTGATCTGTTATGACTGTGAGTTTCCTGAATTGAGCAGACTTCTGGCGGATGAAGGACTGGACATCCTGTTTGTACCGTTCCTGACAGATACCCAAAACGGCTATTCAAGGGTGCGCTACTGCGCTCAGGCAAGAGCCATCGAAAATGAATGTTACGTCGCCATAGCAGGAAGTGTCGGTAACCTGCCTAAAGTACACAATATGGATATTCAGTATGCTCAGTCAATGGTATTTACACCATGTGATTTTGCATTTCCTGCCAACGGAATAAAAGCCGAAGCGACCGCAAATACAGAAATGATCTTAATAGCCGATGTGGATATCGATCTGTTGAGAGAACTCCATCTTTTCGGAAGTGTCAAGAACTTAAAAGACCGACGAAAAGACCTGTTTGAACTCAAGAAGAAGTAAAATATTCTGAAAACTGATTTGCTTTCATAATAGCCATAAGGCAATGTATAGTGTTAGAATAAGAATACTTATTAATAAGGTAATCGATTTTGTCCTTTGAACATTTCCTGATTTTTAGCCCAAGATTAGGTATTTATAATTTTTATAAAGTCCTCATATAAAATGATTACTCTCTCCCTTTTTACTACTATTTTTGTGAGAGGCTGACCATTCAAGGCGTATATAAAATATTTGTTCTATTGTGTATTGAATTATTTGCCAAAAAAAATTTATATTCGTTCAACATTTTGCCCACTGTGGACATAGATATTTTAAAAAGTACATCACTGCAAAAACAAATACGCATTATAAGTAAACATTGCGACAACCAAGCAGAAATGTACTGATTAACTAACTTTGACAGAAAATAAATGAACTTTTACCTGGCTCTCACCATCCTAATTTGTCTATCAGCGGGGTTTGCTTACATAAACCAACGATTTTTTAAATTCCCGTTTGTAATCGGACTTTTTTTTCTTTCGACACTTTTATCCGTATTTGTTATCAGCTCAAAATTTTGGCTTCATATTCCTGTTGAAGATATTAAATCGTACATTGAACATGCTAATATTGACCAAATCATACTCAACTATCTATTGGGTTTTTTACTTTTTGCAGGGGCATTTCACACAAATTGGAACAACCTAAAACAACAAATAAAGCCTATAGCCATCTTTGCATTAGGTGGCGTTTTACTTTCTACAATAATCATTGCTTTACTATTTTATGGGGTTACCCAGCTTTTTCAAATACAAATTGACTTAATATATTGTTTTATTTTTGGAGCTTTAATTTCACCAACGGACCCAATTGCAGTTTTAGGAATTTTGACCAAAGCGAATGTCCCGAAAAAGACACAATATACCATTGTTGGCGAAAGTTTATTTAATGACGGAGTTGGAGTAGTAGTATTTATTACATTGTTGGACACATTATCAACAGGTTCATTTAGTTTTTCACACTTTGGTTATTTATTTTTGCATGAATCCATCGGTGGAATTTTTATGGGTTTTGTTTTGGGTTATTTTTTGTATTTACTTTTAAAATCCGTTGACCATTACGAAACTGAAATATTGTTGACACTCGCCTTTGTAATGGCAGGATTTACTTTTTGCAATTATCTACACCTTTCGGGTGCTTTATCAATGGTGGTTATGGGACTAATGGTTGGAAATTTCAAACAAGCCATTGCAATGAGTGATATTACACAGGAATATGTAAAAAAGTTTTGGGAATTAGTTGACGTAATTCTCAATTCAATATTATTCATTTTAATTGCCTTGGTACTTATAGTCATTGACTTTGAGACAAAGTATTTTTTGGTAGGACTATTGTCTATTTTTATTGTGTTGTTTACAAGAATTATTATTGTTTATATACCACATATAGTATTTCCCAAACTGTTGAAACTGACAAACACTGATGTAAAAATAATTATTTGGGGTGGATTGCGTGGTGGACTTTCATTAGCATTGGTTCTATCACTCCCGGACAGTTACACCAAGAACGTACTTTTAATATCGACATATTTTTGCGTTTTGTTCAGTATAATTGTTCAAGGATTGACAATCGAAAGACTTGCAAAACCAACTTGACAAAAACGACTGCTAATTCTTATCTTTAATTACCGGACAGGCAATACACAAAATAAGAGATGAATTGCAAAATCACTGACACCGATAATATAAATTCAGTCGGAAAAATCCTGTTGAATTTAATTAGTGAACATAATTGTCAATGTTTTATTTGATAAGTATATGCAAATGCTCAGAATAAATAAGAAGTGCAATTTGATATGCGTACACTCTTACGTGCAAAAAATTATGGTTTAGAATATATTTACTATATTGCCCTCTTATAAGTTCTTTATTTTATTTCTTCATCAACCGGGAAAGGTTTTGCTTAACCGCTAATTAATAGGGAATCGTGTTAAAATCACGAACTGTCGCGCAACTGTAAGTAACCACAGATTTTTATCAACAAAAATCCACTGCTTCGGGCAATCGGAATGGGAAGGACGGTAAAAATGTTACAAGTCAGGAGACCTGCCTTTACCGTATTGACAATGCTTTCGCGAATTGAAGCTTGAGTCAGGTATGATGTGTTTTTATTTTGGATAAGCTTTTATATATTTTCTTGCTTCCATAATTCATCAGCCAAAACACATTTCCTCGCTTAAATTTATTGCAGAAATAACATTGTGATCTTTAGCAAAGAACTTTTAATGATTTTATAATCTTTAAAAGATACAACAATGATGCGCAAAGCAATCCTTGTCGTTACCATTTTAGTGGCTTCGCAAATAAGCCACGCACAAGGGGCAGACACAACAAAAGCCGTGGAACTGAAATCAGTAACCATAACTGCTACACGCAGTGAAAAAATTCCAATGAAAGTTGGAAGAAGCATTACCGTTCTTTCCACCTCACAAATCAATAATTCCGGTGCCAACACAATGGCTGAATTGCTCTCTCAGCAGGAGGGAATTTACATAGTAGGTACAGGGCAAACGCCAGGACAGTTGCAAAGTATTTTCACAAGGGGAGCAAACAGTAATCAAACAAATATTTTGATTGATGGAGTAAAAATATCAAACCCATCGTCAACCGATAATGTGATTGACCTTTCAGAAATATCATTGGCAAATATTGACCGGATAGAAATAGTTCGCGGTTCTCACAGCACGCTTTATGGCTCCTCAGCGATAGGCGGAGTGATCAATATTATCACAAAGAAAAATAAAACACCAGGTATAAATACTGACCTTGAAATAATATCAGGAACGTTTGGCTCAGGTACATCCTTATTGGCAGAAAACATAGGATTGAATTATACTAACAAGGACGGCCTTTATGTGAACGCAGGAGTCTATAATATCGATGTAATAGGTTTGAATGCTACCATAGATACCGTAACCAATCCTAATGACTACAAGCATAATCATACCGACAAAGATGGTTTTACCAAAACGGATTTATTCGGAAAACTCGGATATAGTAATGAGAAGTGGGATGTTTTCGCTTCCTACAAAAATGTGAATCAAAAAACAGACCTTGATAAAGGAGCATACAACGATGACGATAATTATATATCTAAAATTCAGAGGAACCTGACCACATACGGAGGCTTATATAAAATAAATAATAAATTCAGTGTGACTTACACAGGTGGAATGACTGATTTTAAATACGTTTTCACCGACGATTCATCCCAAATAAACATAGCTGGATTTTATGATGGTATATATTTTACAGGCAAGCATAAAGCGAATGTATCAAACAACGAACTTCAGGCAAATTTTAAACTGAAAGGTATAAACGGAGTTTTGGGGGGAGGATTGTTGCATGAGAAGATGACTTTCAATACTTATTTCTATTCCAACACTTTTGGGGTTTATGAATCAACTCAAAATCTTGATAGTCTGAAAATAAATGTGAAAACCATCAACCAGTTTGCCCACATTGATCTGGACGGGAGCATTATCGGCAACAAATATAAAGCATTTGCCATCGGCTTGGGAGTGAGGAATACTAAACACGATTTATTCGGGTACAACTTAACATATGAAGTCAATCCATCCCTAAAAGTTAGAGAAGGGTCACTGCTCTTTGCTGCTTACTCATCGGGATTTAATGCTCCATCGCTCTATCAACTTTATGCACCTGAAAAAGATTTTATTTCAGGGATCAGCAGAGGAAATAAAACACTGAAGCCTGAAACATCTTCTTCATATGAATTGGGTTATAAGCAAAAAATAAATGATAACATCACTTTTACAATGTCATATTTCAAAACCATTGTACAAAACAGCATTGACTTTGTGTATCTGTGGAATAAGAGCAAATCAACAGTAACATTAGATTACGGAGATTATCGTGGAGAAACTTATATGAATATAGGTAAACAAACAAATCAGGGATTAGAAGTAGCCATTCAATCGAAGGTGTCCGGTAAACTTTGGATAACCGGCAATCTCAGTTTAATAAGTGGTAAATTGGACTACAGTCCATCAAACATCGATAATTCACATACCCAGGGTAATCACGTTCAACTTTTCGCAAGTGGAGCTTTCATAAATAAAGAAGAAGAAACAATCGGATTAGTAAGGAGACCAAGTACAGCCAATGTAGGATTGACCTATAAGCCGAATATAAAACTATCGCTGGTAATGAATGTGAGATATGTAGGGCCAAGAAGTGATATTTATTTTAATGCCACTTCAGGGCCATTCGGAGCATTAGGAACAACGGGAGTGGCAGACTATTCCCTGACAGATATGGACATCAGCTATCCCATTATTAAAAACCTTACTGCCACTTTGAGAGTCGAAAATATTTTTGATATTAAATACAATGAAATATATGGTTATTCCACTCGAGGCAGAGGCATTTATTTAACGCTGAGATATAATAAATCAAGTTTCCCGCACATTTAAATGGAAGAGGGCCACCGGGCTCACATAAATATCTTTTCTAACCTCTCTATTGTTATGATTCACGAATATCTTACAGCCATTACTTTGGCACTTCAAAACTTTCTACTCCGTGGACGAATATCTTAATGACTTTCACCCTTAGGGCTACCGTTTACACACTTCTCAGGGGGGATGCTTCTTTGATGTGAAATGGAATAAATAAACATACGAAATCTAAGAAATAAGTTCAAAGGCCAAGCGAGCGAGTCACCCTTCCATTTTAAGGGAAGGGATGGGTAAAAATGCTAAATACAAGCACCTATCTCTAATATTATCTCCAAAGTTAGAGTTGATCGACTGATTAATAATTGTGTGCAAACGGTAGCACCCTTAGGGCATGCCACACTGATTCTTCAAACAGTTTGTAGAACTACTCATCTTTTTTTACATTTTCCATTCAGGGCACGCACAATGTGGTTTGCTGGCAGTAGCCATGAATAAATAATTTTGAGTTTTTATTTACTAATAACTACTGCCTGACTTCAGTTGTCGAGTCAAATCTTATACAAAGTGACAAATCAACAATTTGTCGAAGTAGATATAACATTAAAAAGACGTACACTAATTAGGGTCAGCAATTGGTTTCCCGGAAAAAAAGTTTTGATATCTCCCAAATGAATTATTCAAATAAACGGGGACCCTTCTTCAGTAATTGTAAATGCGTCTGAAGAGCAGGTGAAAAATAGCCCGGAATATGTGCCCAGTCAGAAACTAAGTGATTCCTATGAAGCCAATCTTCAGAACTATTATAAAAGATTTATTACACATAAATAGTTTTTTAACCGTATCTTTATAGCAACATAATGGAATAAGTGCCGATAAAGAGGTACCCCATTTTATCAAGTAACAAAAATATCTGGTGAATAAATATCTTTGATAGCAAAGACAAATATCATGAACTACTAATGATGGCACAAATCGAAACAAGTAACCGACAGATAACCCTGTACTGTATCGAAAACTCTAACAGAGCAAAACAAACTTTGGTTTATGCTAAAGCACTTGGCGTTCCTGTTTTAACCATAGATATATCAAAAACACCTATTACCGGTTCACAAATATTTGAAATTGCCAATCGCTTAGGAATGGAGATCAAAGATCTGATATATCGGGACAATGATGTATTCAATTCAAAATCAGAACCAATCAATCTTGAAGCACTCAATCTATCTTCAGAAGATTGGATTAAAATGATTCAGAAGAATCCGGAAATTCTTAAGCAACCCATTGCCATAAGAGGGGACAAGACGATATTAGTTGTGACACCTACAGATATACTCCAATTATAAAAGCAGGCAACAATGTGGGTTAATTTGTTGCTCGTCAGGCTTACTAAAGTGTTCAAATTTTATATTTTATCATAATAAAACTGAAACTCAATAGTATGAAAAATGTTATTAGAATTTATAAATAATGTAATTATTTTAGTAAAACATGTAACCTTTACCATCTTAATATTTCCTAAATTTGTTTTTTAAATATTTGAATCCATTAAATGGAGACAGACTTAAAATTTGATAGTATTCCTCTTACCCAAGGTAAAGTTATTTCTGTGCGTGGAAGTGTTGTAGATGTATGGTTCGAAAATAATTTACCTCCTATTTATACACTACTACATGCTGGAAAGGATAAGGAAATATCTATTGAAGTATTGACCCAGCTTGAAGAACATCGAGTTAGGGGTATTGCACTTACTCCTACCCAGGGATTAGCGCGTGGTATGGTGGTAGAAACTGATGGAAAACAACTTACTGTTCCGGTTGGAAAAAATATCATGGGACGGATGTTTGATGTTTTTGGTAATACCATTGACCATGAGCAGCCTTTATCGTCCGAAGTTGAACGACGTAATATCCACCAATCGCCGCCTCCATTAGCAAAACGGTCAACAAAATCAGAGATTTTTGTAACTGGGATTAAAGCTATTGATGTACTGATACCATTAGAACGTGGCGGAAAGGCAGGATTATTAGGAGGAGCCGGTGTAGGTAAAACGGTTTTACTTACCGAAATGATTCATAATATGGTTGGTCACAACAAAGGGGTAAGCATGTTTTGTGGCATCGGCGAACGCTGTCGCGAAGGTCATGAGCTTTATCATGAGATGAAAGAAGCGGGTGTGCTTGAAAACATGGTGATGCTGTTTGGTCAGATGAACGAACCACCTGGAGCTCGTTTCCGTGTTGGTCATGCAGCTTTGACTATGGCTGAGTATTTTCGTGATGACGAACATCGTGACGTATTGTTACTCATAGATAATATATTCCGGTTTATTCAGGCAGGTATGGAAGTGTCCGGTTTAATGGGACAAATGCCTTCCCGCCTGGGTTATCAACCTACTCTTGGAACCGAATTAGCTAAATTGGAGGAACGCATTGCCAACACCGATGCCGGAGCTATTACATCTATACAGGCAGTTTATGTCCCTGCAGACGATTTAACCGACCCTGCCGCTGTCCATACTTTTTCTCATCTTTCAGCTTCAATCGTTCTTTCCAGAAAAAAAGCAAGCGAAGGTCTCTATCCAGCCATTGATTTACTCCAATCAAATTCAAAAATGGCCACACCCGCAATTATTGGTGAAAGGCATTATAATTTGGCGCATGAAATAAGGCAAACACTGGCACAATACGAAGAACTTAAGGATATTATTTCTATGCTTGGTTTGGAACAATTATCGGTCTCTGACCGCAACGTTGTAAACCGTGCCAGACGCTTAGAACGTTTTCTCACCCAACCTTTTTTCGCAACTGAACAATATAGTGGTATTAAGGGAAAGGAGGTTAGTTTGGAAGATGCACTGAACGGCTGTGAACGAATACTTTCTGATGAATTTAAGGATTTGCCGGAAAGTGCTTTTTATTTGATTGGGACAATCGACGAGGCAAAGAAAAAAGGAGATAAAAATATTAAAACGGATAAATCAGATATTGTATCAAATGAAAAGTTTCAAGAGACTATTGAAAAGCAAACAAACTGAGAACAGAATGAAATAACCATGGACTTAAAAATTCTTCTACCTTATCGCATTTTCGCAGAAGTTAAAAATGTCAGCCGCATTGTTGCAGAAACGAGCGAAGGGTCGTTTGGCTTGTTGCCACAGCGTTTGGATTGTGTTGCCGCCCTTGTCCCTGGTATTTTCACTTATGAAACAACTTCTGAAAGCGTCCATTACTTAGCCGTTGACGAAGGCATATTGGTAAAAGCAGGTACGCAGGTACTGGTATCTGTTCGCAATGCTTTTGGTGGAACTGACCTTGGCAAGCTACACGAATCGGTAGAAAAAGAGTTTGTAAAACTGGATGATAGCGAAAGGGACATTCGTTCTGCAATGGCCAAGATGGAAAGTGGATTCCTTTATTTTATGGAGAAATTTCAAAAAGAATAAAATGCAATCTTCCGATAAAAAAGAATTGAATGAATTTAGCAAAGAAGTTGAAAAAAAAGCGCAACGAAAACTCAAAGCGATGCATAACGACAATAGAAGTGTATGGTTTGGCCTTGGAATGATGGGAATAGTGGGTTGGACTATTGTAGTTCCAACATTGCTTGGTGCTTTGTTAGGAATATGGTTAGACAGAAAATACCCGCAAACATTTTCATGGACACTGACTTTATTGATAATAGGTTTAGGAGTTGGCTGTATGATTGCGTGGCGTTGGGTAACAAAAGAACATAAAGAGATGTATCAAGATAAAGATTAATAAGATGAGGGATATTCTAGATATAATAATGGTATTCAATGCAGGTATTGTATTGGGAACACTATTTTTTAGTGGACTTTGGTTTACAGTAAAAAAAGCTATTACGTCAAAAATACCGGCAATATGGTTTTTTAGCAGTTTTACTTTAAGAGTATGCCTTGTAATGATCGGTTATTATTACATAGCGCCGGGTGGTTGGCTACCACTCATTGTTTGTACATTTGGTTTTATCGTAGCTCGGGTTGTTGTTACACACATCACAAAATCGATAGATAAAAACCAAGCAAAAAGGGAGGTTTACAATGAAGCTTAGTCCTGACGAAACTATATTTTGGCAACATGGCTTTTTTACCCTTAACCTGACCATTGTTACTACGTGGGCAGTCATGCTTGTGCTGGTGATTGCTGCAGCATTAGTTACAAGAAATCTTAAAACAGGTATTCGTATTTCTCGATGGCAATCTATTCTTGAAATGCTGGTTGTGGGTATAAACAATCAGATTGAAGACATAGGACTAAAGAACCCCAAGGATTATATTGGTTTTATTGGTACACTGTTCATATTTATCGTAACATCCAATATTTTAATCATTTTACCTTGGTATGAACCACCTACCGGTTCGCTATCCACAACCACCGCCTTAGCTGTTTGTGTTTTTATGGCAGTTCCTTTTTTTGGAATTGCAAATACAGGTTTGCTTGGTTATCTGAAATCATATATACAACCCACATTTATAATGCTGCCATTTAACCTCATAAGTGAAATAACCCGCACCCTGGCTTTGGCTGTAAGGTTGTTTGGCAATATGATGAGCGGAGGGTTGATTATTGCTATATTATTAAGTATAACACCATTATTATTTCCAATTGTAATGCAATCCCTTGGCTTGCTTACTGGCGTGGTACAAGCATATATATTCAGTATTCTGGCCACAGTATATATTGCTGCGGCAGTGCATGATTCTAAACCAATGAATAAATAAATAATAAAAACAATCAAAAATGGATAATGCAACACTAATTGCAGTAGCATCAATTGTCACTGCAGGACTCACAACAGGAATCGGGTGTATGTTCCCCGCATTGAGCGAAGGAAAATCAATATCAACAGCTTTAAGCTCAATTGCTCAGCAGCCCGACGCTGCTCCTACCATTACAAGGACACTGTTCGTGGGACTGGCGATGATCGAGTCAACAGCCATATATTGTTTTGTGGTTTCGATGATTCTCATCTTTGCCAATCCCTTTTGGAATTTCGTTATTAAATAACTGAAAAGGAGATGCAAATCAATTGGTTTACGGTAATAGCTCAGATCATTAACTTCATCTTTTTGGTATGGTTGCTTAAACGGTTTTTGTATAAACCCATACTTAAAGCTATTGACGAACGCGAAAATAAAATAGCCGGACATATAAAGGATGCGGAAGTAAAAGATGCCAAGGCTAAAAAAGAACAGATAGAATTCGCCGCAAAAAATGAAACCTTCGAAAAGGAAAAGAAGGGGCTAATGGACAATGCCATTGCCGAAACCAATGAAAAGCGACAAAAGTTGCTTGAGTCCGCAAGGAATGAAGCCATTGAATTACAGTCTAAGCTTGAAAACTCGTTGAAAGAGATGGAAGAGAACCTGAATCGAGACATGGCACAAAAGACTCAACAGGAAGTTTTTGCCATAACAAGAAAAACACTTGCAGACCTTGCAAATCAAAGTTTGGAGGAACAATCAGTAAGCATATTTATCCAACGTATAGTGGATTTAAAAAAAGAGGAAAAGAAAAAATTCGTAGAAGCTTTCAAAAAGAAGTCAAATTCGATTCTTGTACAAAGCGCTTTTGATCTGGCAAAGAAACAACAAGCAGATATAAAAAATGTCGTGAATGAAATACTTGGTTTGGAAACTCAATTTCAATTTAAAACTGCACCTGAATTAATCTGTGGTATAGAACTAACATCAAACGGATTCAAGCTGGCATGGAGCATTTCAGATTACCTTAATTCATTTCAAAAGAGTATTGCAGAATCAGTGCGTGCTGAACCAATAGAAGAGCAACATGCCAGCAAACCCATTTAATAAGACGATAAACAGCACATTTGAACTTTTGGCCAGAGGCAGGGATAATTATACTCCTTCTTTTACACCTCGCGAAGTTGGTTCGGTTATGAAAGTATCTTCCGGTATTGTCAAAGTTTCCGGCTTACCTGGTGTCGGGTTTGAAGAACTGTTAGAGTTCCCGGGTGGGTTATTTGGCATAGCCTACAATATAGATGAAGATGAGATTGGTGCCATTCTACTTGGTGAAGATTCACTTTTGAATGCAGGTGACGAAGTAGAACGCACAGGTCGTGTCATGGATATTCCGGTCGGCAACTCATTGATTGGAAGGGTGATCAATCCATTGGGTGAACCTATGGATGGAAAAAGCGATATTGCTTTTAAACAACGTTTGCCCATTGAGCGTCCTGCTCATGCGATCATGGATCGCTCTACGGTTTCGGTTCCTTTACAAACAGGGTTAAAGGTTATTGATGCACTGATTCCTATCGGTCGCGGACAACGCGAATTGATTTTAGGAGACCGCCAGACCGGCAAAACAGCCATTGCGATTGATGCCATTGTCAACCAGCATGATAAGAATGTAATCTGTGTTTATTGTGCCATCGGACAGCGGGCAGCGTCGGTTGCGAAAGTAATTGCTAATCTCGAAGAAAAAGGGGCAATGGAATACACCGTTGTGGTTGCCACCGAAGGGAATAACGCGCCTGGATTAAAATACATTGCTCCTTATGCAGCCACAAGCATTGCAGAGTATTTTATGGAGCAAGGCCGCGATGTACTTATTGTTTATGACGACCTCACACACCATGCCCGCGCCTATCGTGAACTTTCTTTGCTTTTAAGAAGGCCTCCTGGACGTGAAGCATTTCCCGGAGATATATTTTATATCCATTCCAGATTACTGGAACGGGCTACACATCTGAGCGATGAACTCAAAGGAGGCTCTCTTACTGCATTGCCAATAATTGAGACAGAAGCGCAAAATATTTCAGCTTATATACCTACAAATCTTATATCCATTACTGATGGACAAATATATCTTTCACCAAAACTATTTGAATTAGGCATTTTACCTGCTGTGGACGTTGGTAAATCCGTTTCCCGTGTTGGTGGTAAAGCCCAATTGCCGGCATACCGCTCTGTAGCTGGTAACCTAAAACTTGCCTACTCACAGTTTGAAGAATTAGAAACTTTTTCACGTTTCGGTACACGGTTGTACGCCGATACCCGGAAAGTAATTGAACATGGAAAACGAATCAGGATTTGTCTCAAACAACAGGAACTTCAACCCATGTCCGTCCCTGAGCAAATAGTGATATTAATTGCATTGACTGATGGCCTTTTTGATACCGTACCATTAAATAAAATGAAGGAAGCAGAGATGGCCTTACAGAAAATGAACATTGAACTTTCTCCCGACGTCGTGAATCGGATAATTTCAGATAAGGAGTTGAGCAGTCCCGACCGGGAAGTCATTTTAAAATTAGCAGAAAATACACTTCTGCCTTTTCAGGAGAAGTCTGAGTCTGACCAAAACGATATGTAATGGAGACACAGGAAAGCTTAACCAGAAAATTGGCTGGAGCCGGAGAACTCAAATCTGTCGTACGTACAATGAAATTAGTTGCGGCTTCAAACATCGGGCAATATGAAACGGCAGTTAGTTCGCTGGGCGATTATTACCGGACGGTCTCTTTAGGCATCATCGCCTATTTTAGGCAAGAAAAAATGGAAGCCATCATTGATAAAAAAGAACCGAAAGGAAATAATGAGAAATTAATTTGCGCCATTGTTTTTGGTTCTGACCAGGGATTAGTAGGGCAGTTTAACGATTCACTAACCGATTTTGTTTCCCAATCACTTCAGGCTTTACCGGGGAAGAAAGAAATATGGGCAGTGGGAGAACGTGTTCAATTGCTACTGTCAGATATTGGCTTTAACACTTCAAAACTTTATTCTGTTCCCAATTCTGTAAATGCGATTAATCCCTTTGTAAGGCAGATTTTAGTAAAAAGTGAGGAAAGCTATGACCAAGGGAATCTAACGGAGGTTTATATTTTTCACAATCGACCAAAATCAGGATCTGGCTATGAACCGGTATGCCAGCAATTGTTGCCATTGGATGAAAAATGGAGGCAATCACTTTCTGATCTTAAATGGCCCAAAACTCATTCCACAGATAATAGGAGAAAATAAGCCAACCTTGTTTGCCCTCATTCATGAATACCTTTTTACTTCTCTGTTCAAAGCTTGTGCCGAATCTTTGGCCAGCGAAAACGCCAGTCGCCTTGCTGCGATGCAACGTGCCGAAAAAAATATTGATGAATTGCTGGTTGAACTCAGTCATAAATTCCATAGTCAGCGACAAAGCTCAATTGATGAAGAACTGTTTGATGTCGTGTCTGGCTTCGAGGCAATGAAAAATATTTAGCAAAATATTATTTTGGGGCTATACTTAGATGATGGATTTATTGTAAGCTATCGAATCTTAATTTTAAATAAAATGTTGAATTTTCCAAAGAATTAGCAGACTCAATGCCAAAAAATGCCGGAAGAATTCAAAATTGTTTTAGACTAGTGCTCTGTCAAGATAAAGAACTTATTTAAATGAGGCTCTTTTTCCAAATCTCTGCGTTAAAAATACTCGCCGTAGCTACTGCTACGCCTGCGTTTTTTACCTTGATCTTTGAAAAAATGGCTCCCATTATTATTTAACTTTTTATCTTGACAGAGCACTAGATGCCAGAATTGAAAACGGCATTTAAAGCATTAACACCGGGACGACAGAGAGGTTACTTACTTTATTTTTCCGGAGCAAAACAATTTAAGACAAGGGAAGCAAGAATAGAAAAATATCTGCAACACATACTGAATGGAAAAGGGTTGGACGATTAGCCTGATAGTTACTTTGATAAGACAAGGAAGCCAAGCCTATACTAGAGCAGGCAACACCTTGGCATAAATCGTAATACTGCTAAAGCCAGTGAAATGTTTAATCGGATCAGATTTCTCACGCTCATCCTGTAGAAAATCATTAACTTTGACAAAAATAAATAAGCGGACAAGTGGACAAATTCAAACAGTTTCTAAAAAATATTTCGCCAATCACTGACACAGAGTATGCTGATACCATCTCATATTTTACAGAGCAGAATTTAAACAAAGGCGACTTTTTTGTGAAGCAAGGCAGGGTATGCAAGCACATCGGATTCATTATTAGTGGTACAATACGAATATATTATACAAATCAAAAAGACGAAGAAACCACCTATGGTTTTTGCCAAGAAAATTGCTTGACAACTTCATTCAAAAGTTTTGTTTCTCAAATGCCAAGCCACTTGGTTTTACAAGCATTGGAAGATACAAAATTGCTTACCATAGATTATGAACATCTGAATTTATTATACAAAAATTACCCTGCCTGGCAAAATATCGGAAGAGTCATTACTCAAAATGAATTTCTAATTATGGAACAATATGCTTCTGTGCTCAACAATGAATCTGCCAAAGAAAAATATTTGCGCTTGCTAAAAGAACAACCCAATGTCTTACAGAAAGCAAATATCGAAGATATTGCTTCATATTTAGGTGTTACCCGGCGAACATTGTCAAGAATACGACAAGAAATTTCTAAATAATTATTTGAGGACATTTGTCCTTTCATACCTATAAAAGTTATCCCAATTTTGCATTATTAATCATCTTTAAATAATGTAACATGAATCATCAAGAAGTTCAAAATAATGTAAAACGGGGTTATGCTGAGATAGTCAAGCGCAACACAAAAAAGTCTTTTCTTCCAAACATTTTCCAGTGTTGCGACCCAAGAGGGATGGCAACAGAAATTGGAAAAATAATTGGATATAGCGAAGATGAACTAAAAAATGTCCCCGAAGATGCCAATTTGGGCATAGGTTGTGGCAATCCAATAGCTTTGGCTTCCATCATAAAAGGCGAAACCATTTTAGATCTTGGTTCGGGCGCAGGTTTTGACTGCTTTTTAGCCTCCAGGGAAACAGGCGACACAGGAAAAGTTATAGGAGTAGATATCACACCTGAAATGGTAACCCAAGCCAGAAAAATGCTAAAAAAGGGAAATACAATAACGTGGAATTCAAAATTGGCGAAATAGAAAACTTGCCTGTTGAAAGCGATAGTATTGACTTGATCATTTCCAATTGTGTAATCAATTTATCAAGCCAAAAGGAGCAGGTTTTTAGAGAAGCCTTCAGAGTAGCTAAAACGAATGGCAGGATTATGATTTCAGATATTATTTTGCTGAAGGATTTACCTGACTATGTCAAAAACTCGGTTGAAGGACACATTGCTTGTCTGGCAGGTGCAGTACGAAAAGAAGATTATATGAATGCCATAAGGAATGCAGGGTTTACTGAAATCACCATTGACAAACAAGCCCCTTTTCCAATAGAATTAATGTTGCACGACCCTATTGCAGAGAAAATTGTCAGAGAAAATAATCTAACAGATAAGGAAATCAAAAGTATTGCAGATTCAATTGCCAGTATATCTGTAAGTGCTAAAAAACCCTGAAGATGAAAGCAAATTATAAAAAAACCTTTTTTGGCAGTGTTTTGGCTTTCATATTGGGTACCAGTTGTTGTTGGCTCACATCATTGGCTGTGTGGCTTGGTGCAACCATCCTGACTGCCTTTGCAGCTTTTATCGGCCGGTTCAACAATATTATTATCACCTTAGCCATCTTGCTTTTGATATTTGGCATGTTTCAACTCTGGACACATCGCCGAAAGGCAGTTTAAAAGCAACTTAAAAAGCAAAAAAGTAATAATTCAGTTTTCTTTGGTTTAACTATCTTGAACCTGAAACTTATAAAAAGTTAATGGTGTAGAAAATGTGCATATTGTAAATTTTACGGCCCCGACATCGGACAAAAAAGAAAAAGCACATTTTATATTAAAAGTTACAAATATACGTGAACCTCCAATATCAGGATACAGGAGAGTTATAGTTACAATATTTCCAAAATAATACATCCCATACTTTGATATATAATCTAAAATAGGAAAACTTAACAATACCAGCATAGACCAGTCTATCGGAGGTGCCGGACCTTGAAGAAAACATTGGGGTTGTATCATCTGATGCCGCTCACTTTATAGGCATATTGAAGCCGATGGGAGTCAGGAGTAAGAAAGGAGTCAAAGATATGCCTGATACATTTGTGATTATCAAATCGAGAGCGAGTATTTTGAATAAATTCAGATGCTGTCCAATTCCTAAAAGACGCAAGGCTATAGAGTTAATAGCAAAAGAATTGAACACGATGATATGTGGTATAATAAACTGCTATCACAAGTTTGACAATGGCAGTACATGTTATGTATGGAACCTGCTCTATGCCCGCTTACTTAAGTGGGCTAAATGGGAGAAGGGATTGTATAAGTATGCAGCCATTCGATGGTTGAAGACGAAGTACAAAGAAAACCCCCAACTATTTGCTCATTGGAGATTCGTATTTCCTTAGTCGTATAGTAGCTTTGTGTGATTTACGAACATGAAGAGTCAACCAGTAGCAGAGAGACTTTCATGCCCGATTCCCTGAGAACTTAGAGATGCGATTCCCCAAGGTGAATCGATTGGTAGTTATTGTATCTGACGAGTCAACTAATCCAAACATTCTGACAATTCAAATTCCAAATTTGTAAATCAGTTAAATATGACAAAGAATTTTTTTCAAAATTTTCTAAAAACGATAAATATTTATTGATTATCACTAAAAGGGTAATATATTTGTATAATAATTTAAAATTCATAAAAATCATTATGAAAAAAATTTCAATATTATTTCTTCAGGCAGTTATCGTGCTTATCGGTATTGTTGCACTTTCCATTATGATTCTGTTTCCATTGACCGAAGGAAGAGCACAGAACTTAGATATGTTCAGCATTTACTTTGACCCATTCATCTTGTATGCATATGCATCATCGATCGCTTTTTTTGTAGCGTTGTTTAAAACATTCAAATTACTAGCTTATATAGGACAAAATAAATTGTTTTCACTAAACTCGGTAAGAACTTTAAGAAGTATAAAATATTGCGCAATCATATTAAGCATATTAATTGTGACGGCAGGACTATACATAAGGATATTTCATAATAATGAAGACGACCCTGCTGGTTTTATTGCAGTATGTATCGTTCTTACTTTTATATCTATCGCCGTTGCTACTGCTTTGGCGGTGCTGGAAAAAGTATTGCAAAATGCCGTTGATATGAAATCTGAAAATGACTTAACAATTTAAGCCATGCCAATTATTGTAAACTTAGACGTGATGATGGCAAAGCGAAAAATTTCTCTGAATGAACTTTCTGAAAGAGTTGATCTGACATTATCTAATCTTTCTATATTAAAAACGGGAAAAGCAAAAGCAATTCGTTTTAGCACCTTAAACTCCCTTTGTAAAGCATTAAACTGCCAACCAGGTGACATTTTGGAATACGTAAGTGAAGAAAAAAACGAACCGCTAACAACTAAGTGATGACCTCAGCACAAATCAATAATCCGCCTTGGCAGAGAACCGTGCCAAAGGCAGGAAGGCTGAAGCTTCAGTAGTCCCCCTGTATTGGCTCATAGAATATATCAGATTTGGAAAACCAAATTTGATTTATTAAACCCAAGCGTCATAAGTTATGGAATTCTCGTCCGGGTTATATCTTTTCCGTTCCTTTGTATGAAGACTTCAAAATCCGAAGAAGCTTTATTCCATGTGTTTAAATCTATTTTTATTTCTTTGGCCACATGGAATCTCCTTGATTTAATCATAATGGTTTGTGATGTTTGAATCATGGGGATTTCAAAAGTTTAAGCTTTTATGGGAAGCATATAAAATATCATAACAGATAACTTGGCAGAAATTCGGTAGGTTTCGGTTCCTTTATTATATCAAATTGAAATCAGTGAAGCAGGTTTTTCACGAACAGCAATGTGTAACTCACCCGATAGGGCACATCGCCCGAAGTGCAAAATCCGGTTGAAATTGACCAGGCAATCCGGACCAAACTGACCAGGCAATCCGGTTGAAATTAACCACCCCCCATTAATCATGAATATTGGTTTATGATGTAATAATTTAATGGAGCTTAGCTTATATTTGTCATGTCATAAGCAGCGAAAGAGCACTGTAAGTCAATGGTCAGAATAGATCGAATGATAAAACCGATGACTTGAGAGGATATTGCGAGAAGAAAATTTATAATAGTGCTCTGTCAAGATAAAGAACTTATTTAAATGAGGCTATTTTCCAAATCTCTGCGTTAAAAATACTCGCCGTAGCTACTGCTACGCCTGCGTTTTTTGCCTTGATCTTTGAAAAAATAACTCCCATTATAATTTAACTTTTTATCTTGACAGAGCACAAGTTGATTGCTTACGATTTAGACACGATTTTAAATGGGTATAACACGAAAAAACATAACATGATATGAAAAGAAAAAATAATAAATCGATGTCTTTTGATTGTCAGTTATTTAAGAGATAAATTTAAGAATTTACATATCTTCGCTTGGCGCATGTTTGCACCAATACAAATGTTATGCGTCATGCTTGGGCGACATTGGAACTTCAGCGACAGAAATAAAATTTAACATTGTCAACTAAAAATTAACGGAGACGCTGAAAACCGACCAGAGTAGGCCCAGAATTAAAATTAAATAAAAATGAAAAAACATATCAAAATTAAACCAAAATGTACACTAATTGGTTAACTTTGTGTAATGGATCGTAAAATTGGGATATACGGCTATTATTTTGAAAAATTTTATGTAGAACAGACGCAAAAAGTTAAGGACAAAATTGATTATGTGCTTGACGTTATTAAACATGTGGAGCAAGTATCAATTAAATTTTTAAAACATATAGAAAGTACAGATGGGTTATATGAAATCAGAGTTAAAACAACCTTTAAAAACATCAGGATATTTTGCTTTTTATCCACGGAAATCTAATCATTTTAACCAACTGTATCGAAAAAAAACGGCAAAAAACGCCAGAAGAGTCATTATATTTGGCAATTAAACTAAAACAGGAATATTTCAAAACAAAAAAATTATCATGAACAAATTAACAAGTTTTGAAGCCCATTTAGACAAGCACAGGGGGAAAGTTGGAAGTGAAGAACGAGCAAAATTTGATTCAGATTCTCTGGCATTTAGAATTGGAGTTATGCTTCAAGAAGCCAGAAAGGAAGCAAAAATGACTCAGGAAGAACTTGCAGATAAAACAGGAACTAAAAAAAGTTATATCTCAAGAATAGAAAGTGGGAAAAGTGATATACAATTGTCAACTTTTTACAGAATCATTGAAATGGGATTAGGTAAAACTTTAAATATTGCTATCGGATGATAGAAGACGACCAGTGACAATCCACTGGACGGACAGACTTACTATCGCTGCGTCCGTGGCCGGTGCTGGGCGTTAGAGGTCAATGTAGAGAGACACTGATAATTTTTTTTTAATAAGTTTAAATGGGAGATAGAAATTTTAAACCGTTTCCGGTTTTGAAAACAGAAAGGTTGACATTGAGACAACTTGTAAGTGGTGATGCCAATGAAATATTTGCTCTGCGTTCGGACGGCAACGTAAACAAATATCTTGACAGGAAACCAAGTAAATCAATTGATGACGCAAAGATTTTCATTCAGACTATTAATGAAAACATCCAAAGGAACGATTCAATTTATTGGGCAATTACATTGAATAGTACTGACAAACTAATTGGAACAATCTGTTTATTTGACTTTTCGGACGACAATTTAAAAGCAGAAATTGGATATGAATTATTACCCGGTTTTCAGGGAAAAGGAATAATGCAGGAGGCGACTTCAAAAGTAATTGAATTTGGAATTCAACACATCGGACTACATTCCATAGAAGCATATACTCATTTTGAAAACCAAAGTTCAACCAAACTTTTGGAGAAATTTAATTTTAAAAAACATAGCGTTGATGGCAATAACTTAATGATATTTAAATTAACATCTAATGACTGAAAGAAGGAACAGCGAACCGCTAAGATTGGGGTTCGGGGTAATTGGGGCAGGACATTGTTAGCTTCGGCTGCATCCCGCTGTCAACTTTAGTTTCGGCTTGAAGTTAATAATTTAGTTTTAGTTGCCGGCAGACGTTTTTAAAATATCCCGACAACGCCAAGCCTTATTCGCAGGGAGGTCATTAAAAAAAGAAAAAGCAAAAAAATAAATCTAGAAATGAACAAAATACATATTGTTTTTGGCCCTCAAGGTGCTGGTAAATCTACTTATTCTCAGAAGCTATCAAAAGAAGTAAAGGGGGTACATTTATCAATTGATGATTGGATGTGGAAACTATACGGAGATGACTTACCTAAACCGATGAACTTAAAATGGATAATGGAAAGAGTAGAAAGATGCGAAAACCAAATTTGGTCAATCTCAAAACAAATAGCTGAATGTGGAAATGAAGTAATTCTTGACCTTGGTTTTACAAAAAGAGCGAAAAGAGAATTGTTCAAAACATTAGCGAACGACCAAAACATTCCGGCTCAATTCCATTTTGTCAATGCTCATCATTCAATAAGACGAAAAAGAGTTTTAGAAAGAAATATTAAAAAGGGGGAAACATTTTCATTTGAAGTAACACCAGCGATGTTTGATTTTATGGAGACTGAATTTGAAATACCAAAAGGACATGAACTTTTTGATGCAATAATTATTAACACAAGTCACTAAATGATAACGAACCGCTAACAATGGAGCCAACATCTATACCTCCCATAAGATCGAAAAGGTGTACCTGCGGGAAGTTAGCGGTCATTGTAAAAGCCCTATAAAACTAAAATCAGATTTAGGAAAATGAAAAAAGAATATTGGGATGTTTCAGACGAACAAGTAATTGAAAAAACAGGAAAGAAAATTTCTGAATGGATACTAATACTTGACAAATTTAAAGCGGCTGAAAAAAAATCAAATGATGTGGTTGCCTTTCTACAAAATGACTGTGCAGTGCCAAGGTATTGGGCAAGAGCTTTGACGACATTGTATTTAAAAAAATGAAAATGAATGAATAACTAAACATTAGCGATCAGAATATGAAGACTCTGCAACAAAATGACAGCATAAATGAACCGTAATTAAAAAACAAAAATAATGGACGCAAAAAAATTCGCAAATAAATGGATAGAATCATGGAACTCTCATGATTTAGATGAGATTTTAACACATTATTCTGATGATGTTGAAATTACTACACCGATGATAAAACTGGCGGCTAATATTGAAAGTGGTTCGTTAAAAGGAAAAGAAGAGGTTAAAGAATATTGGAAAAAGGCTTTGCAAAGAATTCCCGATCTGCATTTTGAACTTTATGACGTGACATCTGGTGTAAATTCTGTCGCATTGTTCTATAAATCAGTAATGAATAAAAAAGCGATAGAAGTAATGTTCTTTAACGATCTAGGAAAAGTAAATAAAATGTATGCTTTTTATACTGAGTAAATATTTTTGAGTTCGTTTCGATAAAACAATTTGACAAAGGACTGACTTTTCTTCATTTCAGGCATTCAGACCAATAGAATAGTTACGAATTAAGGACAAGAAATTTATAGATTTAATGCCGCAAAAGAAAAATATTTTAGCAATTATTGGAAGTGCCAGCGAAAATTCTGCTAACCTCAAACTTGTAGAACAAATCTCAGTTTTGGCAAGAAACGCCTGCAACCTGACAATTTATAGCGACTTAAAATTACTCCCTCATTTTGACCCGGAACTTTCTGCAGATAATCCACCAGGACAAATAATTGAATTTAGAAAAAACATTGAACAGGCGGACGGGATAATCATTTGTACACCAGAATATGTTTTTAGTATTCCAAGTGGACTGAAAAACGCAATTGAATGGTGTATTGCAACAACGATCTTTTTGGACAAACCGCTTGGAATGATAACGGCTTCTGCTAGCGGACAAAAAGGGCACGAAGAATTGCAACTGATAATGAAAACAGCAATGGCAAAATTTACGGATGAAACAAGTTTGCTCATTCAAGGAATAAAAGGAAAGTTTGACGAACAAGGAAATTTAATTGACAAGGAAACTAAAAAACAAGTAGTCAAATTTATTGATGCTTTAATGAAATTAATAAACGATAAGTGAACAATAAAAAACAATGAACCACAAAGAGCTGAAATTGTAACGAATCACTCAACTGACATGGGATGCGCAAAAATATTTAGTATTAATTAAAAAAAATTATGGACAACCCTAAACAAAATTTACTCCTTGCTGAACAAAAGGCAAAAGAATTATTTAATACCATTGAACAACGTGGACTTATCGTTGCAGGTAAAACAGAAAAACGACTTTGCGATGAAATACTTCAAATCGCAAAAGATGAATTTGGCGTAGAAAATCATTGGGGCAAAAAAATTGTACGAGCAGGAATTAATACGCTGCAACCCTATATGGCAGATGCGCCTGACTTGATGATTAAAGAAGACGACATTATATTTTTCGATTTTCACCCTATTTTTGATGGTTGGGAGGCCGATCTGGGACGAACTTATGTATTGGGAAATGACTTAAAAAAACTAAAAATTAAACAAGATGTAGAAGCTGCATGGCATGAAGGAAATGTTTGGTATTTTAAGCAAACTAAACTTACAGGCGCCGCATTTTTCAATTATGCAACTGAACTTGCAATACGAAATGGATACGAATTTGGAAATGCCATTTCAGGTCATATCATAGGGAGATATCCACACGAACAACCCGACGACCCAAGTGATTTGTGTTTAGATGTCCATCCCGACAATCATACAGATATACTACAAATGGACAAACACGGAAACAAAAGACATTGGATGCTGGAATTGCATTTTGTTGATAGAAAAAACAAAATTGGTGCTTTTTTTGAGCAGCTGCTTAACAATGAAATAATTTAAACTTTTGCAACAACATGATAAAAATAATTTTTAGTCTTTTATTTTCAATATGCTTATCAAATTCATATGGACAGACAATTTATCAAAAGGATTTTGATTATTATTTAAAGACCATTCAGGGCAATTACGCCTATTTTGACCAACAAAAAACGAATTGGGAAAAAGTGAAACCTATTTATCAACCACAAGTTGATACCTGCACTTCACGAAATAGTTTCATTCAAATTCTTGAGAAAATTTTGAACGAACTGTATAACGGGCATAATTTTTTAAATACCAATACTGATGAGTCTAATAGATTAATTCCAAGTGGTTCGGATTTAAAAGTTGTTTTTAAAGATGACATATTTGTTATTGATGAAGTTAGAGAAGGATTTAATTCTGACCTGTGCGGCCTTAAGAAGGGAATGCAAATTATTAGTTTTAACAGTATTTCAATTAAAGAAGGGATTAAACAGTTTCTACCCCTTTCTACTTCAAATTACGACAATGCAATTTTTGAATATGCTGCAAATATGCTTTTAGCAGGTACGCATAATGAAAAAAGAGTCATTACGGCAAGATTAAATGAAGTAACCAAAGACTATTTCCCGGATAATGTTCCAAACAAAACAGAAAAAAGTTATGAGAGTGTTTTGGATTGGAAAAAATTAAAAAATAACGTTGGTTATATTAAAATAAATAATTCACTAGGTGATGACGCACTGATAAAAGAATTTGACATTGCATTGGACACGCTATTTAATACGGATGGGCTTATTTTGGATTTACGGGAAACTCCAGGCGGAGGCACTTCCACAATTGCAAGAGCAATTATGGGTAGATTTGTTGATAAAGAATTACCCTATCAAAAACATCTTTATATAGCAGAAGAAAGAGAAACAGGCATTAAAAGAACAACATTGGAATTCGTTTCGCCAAGACAAAATGTTTATAGAAAGCGACTTATAGTTTTAGCAGGCAATTGGACAGGTAGTATGAGTGAAGGCATTGCAATTGGTTTTGATGCCATGCAAAGGGCAACAATTGCAGGAACTAAGATGGCGGGGTTATTGGGAGAGATTTTTACCTTTGAAACACCGGAATTAAAAATACCATTTTCCTTTCCTTGCGTTAAACTACAAACAGTTAAAGGATTGCCAAGAGAAGATTTTTTACCACCTGTTCTTGCACAGCAACAAAGTGAGAGTGTTGAAAATGCAATAAAAATATTGAGCAAGAAGAAGACAACTAACCGCTGACAACTAAGGTTTTGTGGCGTGCACAGCACAAATCATGAATTCGCCTAGGCGGAGAACCGTACCAATGGCAGGAAGGCTTAAGCTTCGGTAGTTTGCTTATGGTGGTGGATAGACTTTACCAAACTTGGAAAACGAAATTTGATTTATTAACCCGGAGCATCACAAGTTATGGACTTCTCGTCCGGGCTTATGTCTTATCCTGTTCCTTTGTAAGAAGAATTCAAAAAGTCCAAAGAATCGTTATTTTATGTGTTTAAATCTATTTTATTTGTTTGGCCACATGGAATCCCCGTGATTTAATTATTTTGGTTTGTGATGTTTGCATCATGGGGATTTCAAAAGTGTATGCTTTTATGGGAAGCATATAAAATATCATAACAGATAACTTGGCAGAAATTCGGTAGGTTTCGGTTCCTTTAGTAAATCAAATTGAAATTAGTGAAGCAGGTTTTTCATGAACAGCAATGTATAACTCACCCGATAGGGCACATCGCCCGAAGTGCAAAATCCGGTTGAAATTGACCAGGCAATCCGGCCAAATTGACCAGGCAATCCGGTTGAAATTAACCACCCCCCATTAATCATGAATTTTGGTTTATGATGTAATAATTTAATGGAGCTTTGCTTATATTTGCACTGCCGTAAGCAGCGAAAGAGCACTGTAAGTCAATGGTCAGAATAGATCGAATGATAAAACCGATGACTTGTGTGGATATTGTGAGAAGAAAATTTATAATAGTTGATTGCTTACGATTTAGACACTTTTGTAAATGGGTGCCAAAAAAAATATAAAATGACATGAAAGGAGCATGAATCCACCTTTGTGGTACCTGCCCGACTCTCGTGAGCAGGCGGGCACAAACGGGGATGATTATTTTTATGCGAATTCCATCTGGCAATTAAAATACAAATAAAAAATAAACAGATGAAATCCCCATAAGCGGTCTGCATACAAACCTGAATGATTAAATAGATCCGTTAATCAAGGAACTTTTGAAGCTTAACAAATTCACAATTCAAACAAAATCAATAACTTAGCAAAATTTAAACACATGAAAGGAATAATGAATAGATCGATATCTATTGATTGTCAGTTATTTAAGAGATAAATTTAAGAATTTACATATCTTCGCTTGGCGTATGTTTGCCCCAACACAAACATTGACTGCTATATTAATCAAAAAACATTTGACATGAGATACTTTTTATTCGCTGCACTTCTTCTTATACAATTTTCTATCTCTGCTCAAAAAACTGCACTGATTGCCAAAAGCTTAATTGACGGAACGGGAAAAGTAATTTCAAACCCAGTAGTAATCATCGATAGCAACAAAATATTTTTAATTACTACAAAAGAAAATACCCCTAAAGATGCTAAGATCATTGATCTGGGTAATTACACTCTATTGCCTGGTTTAATAGACATGCATGTTCATCCTAATCTTACAACCGGCGATTATCAGGTTGATTTTTTGAAAGGCTCATCAGCGACGAAGGCATTACTAGGGCTAAAGAATGTACAGGATCTGCTTGCTGCAGGATGGACAACATTAAGAGTAGCAGGCGATGGTGACGTAGGTTACGCAAATATGGAAATTCGAAATGCTATCAACAAAGGATTATTCGCCGGGCCTCATATTTATGGAGCAGCACATTATATTTCAGCAACAGGTGGCGGGGGGGATATTAATTTTTTCTCGTACGAGCAGAAGGTGATACCTGACGGATTGATAGTCGATGGGCCTGATGAAATGCGTAAAGCTGTTCGTACTGAAATAAAATATGGCAGTGACTGGATTAAGTTATTGGTAACCGGCGCAATGATGACTGCTGGCGATAATCCAAACAATGTACATTTCAGCATTGAAGAAATGAAAGCGGCAGTTGAAGAAGCAGCACGGAGAAATGTGCCTGTAATGGCACATGCACATGCTGCTGAAGGAATAAAGCTGGCTGTTAAAGCAGGCGTGCGAACGATAGAGCACGGTTCATTCATAGACGAGGAAGCGATGGATTTAATGATACAGCATGGAACTTATTTAATTCCCACTATGATGGTACGCGTATATTTTGGTCAACCCACAAACGATAATATCGTATTGTCAAAAGCGGTAGAAATTGCAAAAAGGACAAATGAACAGGTGTATCAAAATATGAAACTGGCGTTTAAAAAAGGAGTGAAGTTTGGCTTGGGCACCGATGATATTGGCTGGCCGGCTGTATATTCTGCGAAAGAGTTTGAGGAGTATTTGAAACTTGGCATGACACCAATGCAAGCCATTTTGTGTGCCACGAAAAAAAATGCGGAAATCCTTAAAAAGGACAAAGAAATTGGCAGTATTGAAGCAGGAAAACTTGCAGACATTATTGCAGTAAAGGGCGACCCTTTAAAGGACATCTCAGAATTACAAAAAGTAAAATTTGTCATGATTGGAGGGAAAATTATAAAAAGTGAATAGTATGCCACTGCTATCAATAATGGAAATACAGCAGCCAATAAGGGGCTTGACGTTATTGGGGCAGGACGTTGAAACATCGGCTATAGTTCACTATCAGCTTCGGTTTCAGCTCGACGTTATTAATTTAGCTTTGGTTCTTAACTTCAACATTAATAAAATATTGGTCTGTAGTTGTGCGCAGACGTTTTTCAAATATCCCACCTACGCCAGGCACTGTTCGGTATTCAGAACTCTCAAACAAAACTCTTAGATGGAAAAATGAAAAGAAAAGTATTGAAATGGGCATTTAGAATTATTGCAATGGCTTTACTATTACCAGGATTCTAATTGGAATTGTATTGACACCTTCCTTAATGTATGCTAACAAATCCGTAATTGGAAACTGTACGGTCTATCATAATAAACCATTAGTAAAGGAATTCAAAGTAGAACTTGACCAAGCAGTAATGTTTTTGAAGAAAAGTGAAATTTATGACCCAAACTACAAAATAGATATTTGTTTGAACGATGGTTCCTGCTATCCGACTTTTATACAATTATTTCAAGAGCAAGCATTTGGTATTGGTTTTTACAACAAAGTAATTATAATGGGGAAAATTAATATCGAAAATAATTATACAGAAATCAATGGCTATAATTATAACCTAATTAAACTACTGACCCACGAGTCAATACATTGTTTTCAGTTTAATAAACTTGGTTTATGGAAATCAAATCCAATAGCGAAATATCCAAACTGGAAATGGGAAGGTTACAATGAATATGTTGCACGAAAAGACCAAGCCAACCTTAGAGAAAATATAACTAATTTAAACAAGTCAATAGAAAAAGACAAAGATGAATGGGGCATTAGTTTTGCAGACAGCACATTTGTAGGAAAAGATTATTATAGTTGGTGGATACTGATGCAATACTGTAAAGATTACAAAAAATTAAGCTATCAGGAAATTCTAAATGATACTACAAGTGAATCTAAATTAAGAGCAGAATTGATGGAATGGTATAAAGGACAAAAGAGAAATTAATAAAAATAATTACACTGGAGCAAACATTGTTATTGCATCAATGTGGATTTAATACCTGGCCAAAAACAGTTAGTCAGAATGCTGCGATGCAGATAGTTCCAACGGACAAACATTTTATAAAACGGGGACGCTGAAAACCGACCAGAGTAAGCAAAAACATAAATTAAATTTAAAATGATTTTCAATTACAAGAGATTATCGAAAACTACATTTGTATTAGCTATTTCAATTTTGGCAACAACTTTTCAAAGTTGCAAGCAAGAAACAAAAGAAGTCAAAGACATAGCAACAAAAACTGAAGAACCCGAATACTTTTTATTGAGACCTGAACTTGAAAAATCTTATGGTTATTCACACGCAGTCCGAATAGGTGATGATTTAAAAATATCAGGTGCAGTAAGTATGGACGACAAAGGCGTAATTGTTGACCCGGGAAACATCGAACAGCAAATGAAAAATTGCTATAGTGATTTAGAGAAAATACTAAAACATTATGGCTACACTTTTGACGATGTGGTTGTAGAAAACGTATATACAACAAATATGAAAGACTTTATTAACGCATCAGGATTTCGTAATACTATCTATAAAAAACAATTCCCGACAGGCACCTGGCTCGAAGTAAAAGGGCTTGCAGTGGGCGGTCAGTTGATAGAAATAGATATGGAAGCTCATAAATCTAAATAAAAGATATTTGTTTAATCAATCATATAAACAAAATTAATCCTGAAGAAAGAAATAAAAGCACGATCCGCCAACATTCATTTGGCGTCATGTTTAAATTCTAGTTCAATTTTTCAAATCAACTTAGTTGTTGGTTGGCGGTTTCAGGACCTGAAATCCTCACGAACGCCAAGGGTTAGAAGTTAGTAAAAAAATAAAACAACACTATGCCAATAGCTGAATTTAACGGAAATAAATTGGTACACACATGAACCTGGATGAAGCAGATTTTAGGAGGGTTCAGGAATTTCCGGGACATAGTTCAGCTGAGACAACTGCCAACTATATACGCATCACAGATAAAATGAAGAGTGATATGAAATCACCTTTGGATTATGTAGAACTATTTAAATAATACGGCTAATTTTGTAGCTAAGATTGGAGCATGTCTGCGACATAACAATCGTTAGCTTCCATTCATCTATTTTGAACCCTGGAATTTATAAAGAGGGTAAACGATTGAAAAGAATAGGTTTGGTGGATTTTGAAGAAAAATATTAAATTATAGGTATTGAAAGTTAATGAATTATGAACGTTAATCAAAATAAGCAAAAGACCTTGAAATGAAAAGAGAATGTATAAATCCAAAAACGTTATTTGATTCTAGGCAATATGGATTTTCCCAAGTTGTAGTAACAAACCCTGGGAAAATGGTATTTATATCTGGACAGGTTGCATGGGATAAAAACTTAAAAATTGTTGGTAAAAATGACCTGGCCAAACAAACTGAAAAATCAATTGAGAACCTTAGGATTGCAGTAGAATCGGCTGGGGGTAATTTAGAAGATATAGTAATGTTAAGAATTTATAAGGTAAACTACCAAAGTGGTGATGGTTTAATAATAAGCCAAGTTTTAAGAGATAATTTTGGAACACAAAACCCTCCATCAAGTACATGGATAAATGTAAAAGGATTGGCAAACGAAGAATTCATGATAGAAATAGAAGCTCAGGCAATTATTTGAAGGATTAATAAATTTGTAGAGAAGCAGATTGTTTGAGAAAACTTTAAATGAAAGAAATAGCATAAAAAATAAAGCGGAAGCTACCAACTACAACGGCAATAGCGGCAAAACGCCACTACGTCGTATAGCTAACCGTTTTCAACATAACAACTCTATGGACACAATATTTAGAACTTTTCTTGTAATTCATATTATAGCGGGGACAATTGGACTATTGTCGGGTACAATAAATATTATCAGAAAAAAAGGAGACAAAAAGCATAAGCTTGCCGGCAAATTTTTCCTTTATGGTATGTTAACTGTCGGATTATCAGCTTTCGTTCTTTCTTTAATGCACACCAACTATTTTCTTTTCATAGTTGGCGTTTTCACTTTTTATATGGCTGCGACAGGTGACCGATATCTATCACTCAGAGAATTGAGAACCACCCAGAAGCCAAAACTTATTGACTGGATATTGACGATATCTATGTTGCTTTTTGGAGTTGCATTTATAGGATTTGGAATTTATCACCTGATTAATGGCGAAAACTTCGGAATAGTTTTTATTGTTTTTGGCTTTATAGGATTGAGAATGGTAAGTAAAGACATACAAAATTATAAAGGGAAAACGGAAATCGTCAACTATT
The DNA here is from genome assembly GCA_016722285.1 of Saprospiraceae bacterium. GTDB lineage: Bacteria > Bacteroidota > Bacteroidia > Chitinophagales > Saprospiraceae > OLB9. Next base: position 978,803 of record JADKGI010000001.1, on the reverse strand, counting down.
GGCTGGTTGCTCATCTACAAAGGATGATTGGCGCTTATATTGCAGCTCTAACCGCTTTCTTGGTTGTCAATGGTAAATATTTTGACGGACTAATACCCAATTATTTACTTTGGTTACTGCCTACCCTAATATTATTGCCACTAATTATTAAATGGACAAAAAAATATCTGGTTACTAAGGAAAACAACGCCTGACATCGGGTTTTATGTAAGGCTGGCAGGACATTGGCCTATCCCGGCAGCATCAAATATATCAACTTCAGTTCGGGGCCGAACGGAACATTTATCAGTTTTTGTTTATTACCTGCAACATTTGTAATTTTAGTATTCTGTCCCGTATAAAATTTCGAGTCGGTGGACAGGAAAGTAGCCCGCTATCCCTTACCGCATATAGCATCAACCGTTGTAGCGGATATTCCGACGAAATTTACCCCCCTGATAATTTGGTGATCCTATCTGCTTAGGTCTGACAAACTAAAATATCGGGATGAAAACTGGAATATAATGGAATGCGATATGTCAGACGATTTATCAAAATTTTTACAACATGAATATGTTCACTTCAATGGCATTTTATGTAATATGAGAGCAGTGGACAGTATGCCTTTCCGTTGGAGACCATAAATCTAAGGATACCCTTGAACACATATTATTATTCATTTCCAAATGACAAGTCAGCGTATTCCAAATCATATTCTACAGTGAACCATTTGACTTATTCTACAAATAAGAATGCCAATCCGAATTGAACGTAATCTATAATTTCTTTCATTATTTGTCACCAATATTTCATTTGGTGGGATACAATTAAAACTTACTCCTGGAAATGAAATAGTGATACGAGAATCAAAGAAATAATATTATATTTGATATTAATTTTATATCATCCGGATAAAATATATTTATGAAAAACATTGCTTTCATTTTTTGCTGTTTGTTGATGACTTTAAAATCTTATAGTCAATCAACTGATAGACTCTGGACAGAATCAGAAAGAGAATCCTTACTCAGAGGACTGGAACAAACTAAAAATGAAGTATTTTCGGAAATAAAAGGGCTTACAGACCAACAATGGAATTTCAAAGAAGATTCTTGGCGGTGGTCCGTTTCAGAAATTATTGATCATCTTATAACTCAAGACGAAAGTTATAACCAAGAAATTTGGACTTGTTTGAATCAACCTCAACAACCCCAATTTATTGAGCAGATAAAAGGTAATGATCAGGTTTTTATTGAATATAGCGACGATCCATTAAAAGCAAATGCAGGATTTTTGAGTCCTTTTGGTAAATATTGTTCAAAAGACAAGACCGAATTTGCATATAATCGCATACGTGATGCTCTTTTCGGAACAGTTAAAAATTCTAAAAATGATTTCAGAAAGCATTTTACTTTTAGAAATTTCAAATTTGATGGTCAATTAACTAATGCTGAAATTTATAATGTAAGAGATATGCATCAAATTGTAATAACTTGTATTTCTCATACTGAAAGATATTTGAAACAACCACGGAAAGTAAAAATTCACCCAAATTATCCAAAATAGCATTTTCCCACCAAGTCATAATTATTTGTCGCCTCTAAATACAAATCTTAATATATATGGCAAAAAATAAAACAACAGAAAACTCTCTTAGTGTTATCGATTTTGTAAGTGCTATCTCTGACCAAACAAAACGTAAAGACTGCTCCAGTTTAATAGAGCTAATAAAAAACCAAACTGGTTATGAACCCAAAATGTGGGGCCCAAGTATCGTTGGTTTTGGGAGTCATCATTATATTTACGAAAGTGGCCGGGAAGGAGATAGTCCAAATATTGCATTTTCGCCAAGAGCTTCATCTATAGCCATTTATTTGTCTGCAAATTTTGACAACAGAGATGTTTTACTAACTCAATTTGGGAAACATAAAGCAGACAAAGGGTGTGTACATATAAAAACCATTGCAGATATAGACATAGAAGTCCTTAAAAAAATGATAGCCAATCACATTAAAAGGGTCAAAGAACTTTATCCGGACTAATTGACATTTCAGCAGTTGGCAAGTGATTTTTCATCCAGGTTTACAAAGGAAGTAACAATTAAAATTTGGAGAAGGATTACGTATTAATGCCGATGCACCAGGCTTCTTTATTGGAAATCAAAATAGAGACTTATTAATTGATAAAGAAACCGGTGCTTATACTGAAAGAGGGGATTCAATTATAAGAAACACCCCAATGAAACGATTTAGTGAAGCCAAGGAGTTAAAAGGTGCCATTCATTATTCATGCTGAGAAGCATCCAATTTTGTAACAGGTATTGTATTGCCCATTGACGGTGGATTTAGTGCTTATAGTGGTGTATAATTGATTTAATCAAGAACAATGGAACAAACATGGCGTTGGTACGGGCCAAATGATCCCGTAAAATTATCAGACATAAAGCAAGCGGGCGCTACAGGAATAGTTTCTGCACTGCACCAAATTCCAAACGGACAGGTTTGGGAAATAGATGCCATAAAAGAACGCAAAACAATCATTGAAAATGCTGGTTTGACATGGAGTGTGGTAGAAAGTATCCCTGTGCATGAAAATATAAAAACCCGATCGGAGAACTTTCAAAACTATATTGAAAATTATAAAAAAAGCATTGAAAACCTGGCCGCCTGTGGTGTTCATATAGTTTGCTATAACTTTATGCCTGTTTTAGATTGGACAAGAACATCATTAGACTATGAAGTTGAAGATGGTTCAAGAGCATTGCGGTTTGATGTGGTAGCTTTTGCAGCTTTCGAACTATACTTATTAAGAAGACCGGGTGCAGAAAAGCACTATTCTGAAGAACAAAAAACTGAAGCCAAAACTTACTTTGAAAATCTTTCAGACACAGAAAAAGCGCAGCTCATTAATAACATAATTGCAGGATTACCAGGAGCAGAAGAAGGCTATACCTTAGATCAGTTTCAAACAGTGCTAAACACGTATAATGCTATTAACGCTCAAAAGTTAAGAGAAAATCTGGTAGCGTTCTTAAAAGAAATTATTCCTGAAGCAGCTCATCATAATGTACTCATGTGTATTCACCCCGATGACCCTCCTTATCCTATCTTAGGCTTGCCAAGAGTCGTCAGTACGGAAGAAGATTACGCTTATTTATTTGAGCATGTTCCAAATATAGCCAATGGGATAACCTATTGTACCGGTTCATTAGGCGTACGTGCAGATAATAATTTGGTACAGATATTTAGACGATTTGCTGATAGAGTGCACTTTTTACATTTAAGAAGCACGAAAAGAGATGCTAAAGGAAATTTTTATGAAGCCAATCATTTGGAAGGTGATGTTGATATGTATGGCGTTGTAAAAGAAATACTAATTGAGCAAAAAAGAAGAGTTACAGAAGGACGAACTGATGCTTTAATACCCATGAGACCCGATCATGGACATCAGATGCTTGATGATTTACAGAAAAAAACCAACCCCGGATATTCTGCAATTGGAAGACTGAGAGGTTTAGCTGAACTAAGAGGATTGGAATTGGGAATTTCTAAAAGTTTGAATTTATCTTTACCTGAATTCAGGTATATAAGGAGTCAATAAATCTGATATTTTAATAGCGTTTCCATAGCGCAATTATCTTTTTTCTCTATTATTTAAAAAGCTGCTTCATAACGAACATACTTTCCATTCCTTAATAAGCATATTGGCATTGCATTCTTTGAATGTAATTTGTAATTGTGCTTGCAATCAGAGATTGCAAAGCCATTTTTGTGCGCTATTATATTGAACTGGAGTCTGGAGTTTTGAAATTTCGAAAAACTCAAGACCTATCAGGAATATTTATTTTAACTTTAGACCCAAAAATATCGAAAAGGTTGGCTTCTTGAAAACCCGATGGGAGCTATTGAAAGACAAGTAACAGACTTGTTACACGCTTTAACAAAAGAAATTGGGATAATCGAAAATAAATAAAAGAAAAATAACTAATACCCATGATAAAATTCTTTAGAAAAATAAGGCTAAATATCATGGAATCAGAAAAAACAGGAATACCTGCCTTGCCGGCAGGTATTTTAAATACTCTATTTGTGAAATTGTATCGGGTTATATAGGTATCTTGATAACCAATTTATGCCCCCTACCACTAAAGGGGAGTGTTAAAATTAAAAAATGAAAGATCGTGGACTCCCTTTAGGTGGCGTGGCAAATTATCAAATTTCTACAATCTGTTATACACACTAATGATTTTCTAATGTCACGTTGATGAAGGTTTAGCAATGGCACTTCTCTTCAGCATAAAGCCGATACTAAATATACCCAAAGCACATAAGACAAAGAGCAGTCTTCCCCAAAGAGGATTAGGTATAAAAAACATGAATGACATTCCTGTACTCATGATCATTACCATATTACCCAATTTCATCCTTTGTTGACGGTCAGCTTCGCTTTGCTGGTCATCGGCTAAAACAGGTGTTTCAAGATTTTCGAAAAACTTATCTGTCCCAAGTTTATTTTTGTCTTTTTCTTCATTATAAAACAACGTTGTGGCCCAGAAAAAGCCTCCTGTAATAAACAAATGCCCGGCAACTGTTAAAATGATATTCATGTCAATGGTTTCACGTTTGGTTAGTGATTCTATCCCAAACAATCCTGCGCATACATCCGCAGTGAACACATACGTAACAAACCAGGAAACGAACAACCCAAATATAATTGTAGCCCATGGAGCCCATTCAGGTGTTTTTTTAATGATTATCCCTAACATAAGTGGCACCATCATAGGTACCTGAACCATGGTAGAAACAGACATCATGAGCTCAAATAAACTCAATTCTTTGAGCGAAGCAAAATATAACGCAGCACCTATTACACCCAAACCACTTATGAAACTAACCAACTTACTGATTCGCAACAATTTCTTGTCATCTGTTTGTTTATCGTTTTTAGCAAGATAAGGTTGGTAGATACTTCGTATAAAGATACCGGCATTTTTGTTCAGAGCAGAGTCAATTGACGACATGGAAGCGGAAAAAATGCCCACCAATAGTAAGCCTACTGTACCTATAGGCATCGCATTGCGCACGAACACAAGATATACTGTATCTGACGCCTTACTGCCTAATTGAGAATAGCTGTCCATAGCATCCGGGTACAAAGTAGCTGCTGCCCAAGGTGGTATAAACCAAATAATAGTTCCGACTCCCATGAGCGTCATAGCTAACAGAGCAGCTTTGCGGGCGTTCATAGAGTCTTTTGCATTTAAATATCGGAACGAATCGTGCAGATTCATCATGGTAAAGATCTGTTTCGGCAAAAAGAAAATGAATGTCCCGAATAAAATCAAGGGGTAACTCATATTTGGTCCGATCAGAAATCCACCTGGAAATTTATCTATCAAATTTACCGGACCTCCCACTTTAACCAATGCAACTACAGCACAAGCTATAGAAACCACGGCTACCACCAAAGTTTGAACAAAATCTGAGGCAACAACTCCCCAGGCACCTGATACTGCTGATACAAAAACTACCGTAAGGCCAACTGAAATAATAGTCAGATAAATGTCAGCTTCAAAAACGGCAGTGGTAAATACACCTAGTGCATTTAACCATACACCCGCATTTAAGAAGGAAAATACTATCAACATCCATGAAAAATACTGCTCATTTTTAGGTCCAAATCTCCCTTTTATTGCCTCAGTGGGTGTATCTACCCGCATTTGCCTAAATCGATGAGCAAAGTAGGCATATGCACAAAAGAATGAAAAAGTATTGCCAATATAAACCGCACAAATAGCAAAACCATCGGCAAAGGCTTTTCCCGCAGCTCCTGTGAAAGTGACGGCAGAAAATTGTGTCATAAAAGCAGCCGAACCTACCATCCACCAAAGCATTCTACCGCCACCGCGAAAATAATCACTGGTAGATTTGCTCGCCATTTTGGAAAACACCACTCCAATAACAAGAATCAAAATAAAATACAGACCGATTACTACATAGTCATAAAACATAATTTTTTCTTTTTATTGAAGATGAAGAACGTCTGTCCAATTATTATTTTTTCTGATGATATCAACGAGCTGCTGGTATAGACTTCCCTCTTTGAAGGTTTGATAAGGAGCCACAGTTTCACCTTTGATATCTTTCACAAATTCTCTAACCAAATAATGCCAGTTTCGCTCTGTATCACCTACTACCTTTGGTTGGTCATCTACGATATCCTGAGGCAAAGCCAGTTCTTTCCATGTTTTATGCTCATCCCAAATATATAGTGGACCCATACCATAGTGGCCTTTAATATAAATCGCTCCTTTGGTACCGTATATCACAATGTGATCTTCATTAAATCTTGGGTTGAGTCCCCCATGTTTGAATAGTACGGAAACCGGCTTGGAGGCTATTGGGCTTTCGAGTTGCGCGAGAACGGTATATGACCATTCGACATTACTTTCACCCCATTTAAGTGATGGATCGGCAAGGTCTTCAGGAATATAATCTCTTCTCTTTTTAAAATTATGAACACCTTCCACGATTGGGGCTTTACCCAAGTCATCGCGAATTGTGCCAGATATCGACAAGATTTTTTCACCGATTACAGAAGTTGCAATGGAGATCATATGGGTAAAATTGTTGTTAAGACGACCACCACCATCTTCTTTCCTATGCGACCAACCGAAGGGTATGTCCCTCTCCAGATTGAAATGTGATATGCACTCTACCTCTACAGGTTCGCCAATAGCCAGGCTTGCCACCAGTCGTTTAGCATGTATAATATGGGGCATATAGCGAAAGCTGGAAGCGTATGCCGTTTTTACTCCTTTCTTTTTCGATAGTTTATACAACTCCACTGCTGTCTCTCCTTTATCAGTCAGAGGTTTGTCACTAAACACATGGCATCCAAACTCGATCGCTTGTGTAATGGTCTCATAGTGAGCACCTCCTGGGGTTGCAATAGAAACGATGTCAGGTTGGCAATCAACCAATGCCTGTTGCCAATTGGTATTGGAGTAAGGAATGTTCATCTTTTTGGCCAACTCACTCACCACATTGGCTGTCCTTCCCACTATGCCTACTACTTCTACTCCATAAGCACGAAAAGCGTCTGCATGTCCCTGCCCGGCAAATCCAGTTCCTGAAATCAGTACTTTTAATTTTCTATCCATATATATTTTTACTCAAATTTGATGATTTATGCATAAAACTAATTTTAATTTTTGGTTTATCAACTATATTTGATTTTTTTTAGAAATACTTTAAAAAGGGTAGGGCATGAAGTTAATCGACCAGTTTTTTTATTGCATTTATTATATTAAAACATATAAACTGAAATAATGAAAATTACCGAGATCAAAGTATTGGTAAGTTGCCCGGGGAGAAATTTTGTTACTTTAAAGATCATAACGGACGAAGGAGTTTATGGCCTTGGTGATGCCACTGTAAATGGGCGTGAAATGGCAGTGGTGGCATATTTGGAAGAACATCTAGTGCCATGCTTAATTAATAGGGATCCCCAACAGATAGAAGATATTTGGCAGTATTTATACAAAGGAGCTTACTGGAGAAGAGGCCCTATCACTATGGCCGCTATTGCCGCTATTGACATGGCACTTTGGGATATTAAAGGGAAAGTGGCCGGCTTGCCTGTCTATCAATTGCTGGGAGGAAAAAGCAGGAATGGCATCATGGCATATGGACATGCCAATGGTGAAACCTTAGAAGAAACACTCCATAATCTTGGTAAATTTATTGAACAAGGATATAAGGCAGTACGGTTGCAATGTGCGATTCCGGGTCTGGCAGGTACATATGGGACTTTAGAAGGTAAAAAAGACTATTTTGAACTTCAGGGTAATCGGCCATTACCACCGGAACAGCCGTGGTCAACGTCAAAATACATGAATTTCATACCTGAGCTTTTCAAACAAGCTCGGGAACAATATGGATATGACATTCAGCTGGTTCATGATGTGCATAGCAGACTTACACCTATAGAATCTGCACAACTGGGGAAGCTATTGGAGCCTTATAATTTGATGTTTCTTGAAGATGCCTCGCCTGCTGACAATCAGGAAGGATATAAAGTCATCAGATCTCATACGACCATTCCGTTGGCTATTGGGGAAATTTTCAATACAGTCTGGGACGCCAAAGATTTAATTGTCAATCAGTCGATTGATTATCTGAGAACAGCTATCACACACGGTGGTGGTATTACGCCTATGGTAAAAATGGCTAACTTTGCAGATATGTATCATGTGAGGATGGCACCTCATGGTGCGCCAGATTTGTCACCAATTTGTCATGCAGCTCATGCACATTTTAATCTTTGGGTACCCAATTTCGGAGTACAGGAATTTATTGGATTTGGTACAGAAAAACTGAACAGTGTCTTTAGCCATCCCCTGTCTTTTGACAATGGTTATATTCGCTTGGAAGATAAACCTGGTTTGGGGGTAGAGTACAATGAAGAGGAAGCAGCAAAGCTTACATATAAGAGATCTTATTTGCCTGTAAGCAGGCTGGAAGACGGGACCTTGTGGTACTGGTAGTAAGCAATTAGATCGAAAGGGGATTTCTGACATATTAAACGAAGAGAAAAGAATATTAATTCTACTTTGTCAAATTTAGTAAAAGGCAATCGGTTTTTCAATTACCACTGGCTTCAGCCAGTGGAACAAAGTAAACATTATAATGGCTTTAGCCTAAAACTTCCATATTTTGACTAAAGTCAACTCATTTTTTCATTAATAGGCCCACAGTCTAAAGTCTGTAGCAATTGATTTGAATTTACAGTAATCCATCAGGAAGTATGTTTATTTAAGAGAATTCATAAAAAACCATGTTTTTTCTTGTAAAATTGTAATTTAACAAAGTAAAATTAAATTTCTGCTGACTTCATTTTTAAAATGGGATTTAGAAATTGGAGCAATATTGATTTATTAAAATTTGTTTTGTATTTTTGAATTTTAGAAAAAATGGAAAGTTTTGGAATCAATAACCATCACCTTCATAGTTATTAAATGAAATGAAATGTATAACAAAATAAATAGATTTTACCTTATAACACTTCTTCTTTTCAGTTTTGGTAACCTTAATTCCCAAACATATTACACGGACTCCAAGAAATTAGTGACAGCCGTCAATTCTTCCCCGCAAGGTGGTGTATTTATAGTAAAAAACGGAACCTACAATGATTTTGACCCCACTTTTAGCGTTGTTGCAACGGAAATGAATCCAATCATCATAAAAGCGGAGACGGTTGGGGGCGTTAAACTGACTGGTGAATCCAATGTCGTTCTCAAAAAATCCGAATATGTAACTCTGGAAGGCTTTGTTTTTGATGGCACTGGAGACAATACACTTGTCAAATTAGAAGGATGCAACCACATACGTATTACCAGAAATGTTTTTGAACTGAAAACCACAGAGTCAATTAAATGGGTGTTTGTCGGTGGGGTTTGGAATGATAATGTTTTTCCTTTTCAATATCCAAGCCATCACAACAGAATCGATCACAATATTTTTCAAAACAAAACCACACCCGGGAATTACATCACTATTGATGGATCAAATGACGCTACGACATCACAAAAAGTGTATTACCAGTCACAATATGACAGGATAGATCACAATTATTTTAAAAACAATGGCCCAAGGGCTGTAAATGAACAGGAGTCGATAAGGATAGGATGGAGTGAAATGTCTCTTTCAAGTGGTTTTACAACTGTTGAGCAAAATTTATTTGAGGATTGTGACGGTGACCCTGAAATTATATCCGTTAAATCTTGCGACAACACGATCAGGCACAATACATTTGTAGCTAGTTATGGAACAGTCTCTCTCAGACATGGCAATAGAAATAGAATCGAAGGCAATTACTTTTTTGGGGATGGAAAACCTATTGGGACTTCGGCTACGGGATCCAAACTATACACAGGCGGCATTCGGATTTATGGTACCGATCATATGGTGATCAATAATTACATGGAAGGATTGAATGGCACCAAGTGGGATGCTCCGATAACACTTACTCTTGGAGATGCCATTGACGGTCAAAGTACTAGTCTGTCCAAACACTTTAGAGCAGAAAGGGTAACGATTGCGTACAATACTTTGGTCAATAATAGCTTTGGAATTGAAATAGGTTTTGACAACAACAAATCGTACAATAATGGTTTAAAAAATATTATTATCGCTAATAATTTAATTACCGGCACTCAGAATAGTTTGGTTAAAATCGTAGATAATGATCAGGGAGATAATATTGTTTGGAAAAATAATTTAATGTTTCCAACAGCCAGTGCATCACTATTATCAGGACAAACTTCCACTTCTTTTGATGCTACCAAGGTCGTCAATGAAAATCCAAAGCTAGTATTTAACGATGCTAGCAAAGTTTGGACAGCTACAAGTAATACTCCACTATATACGAACAGCATAACATCGGAAACCATTGCTGAAGATATTGAGGGACAAGTGAGACCGACAAAAAGCAATCCGGGCGCAGATCATTTCAGTGAAACCAGTATCAGGTATGCCCCTTTGAAAGTGAGTGATGTGGGTCCCAATGCATACGAAGATATTAGCTCCAGTGTTTTTGATTTTGACCGTACAAGTGCGGTGTTGACCTACCCAGTTCCAACAAATCAGATACTTCATTTGAAAAATTTGGGTGGCACGACTTATAAGGTCGAAATAATTAACATAGCAGGCGAAGCAGTCTTATCTTCTACCATTGAGCATCAAGCTAAAGATATATCCCTGGATACTTCAAAACTGATCAACGGATTATATGTGGTTAGGATTTATTCATCGGGTCATCATGTGACCTCCCGAAAGATTATTGTACAGCATTAAAGGCGGGATGTATTGGTAATATCTGCAAAACTCAACAGAATTATAAATACGCTACAAGTAAAATTTAAAATGATCAACAAAATTAGATTTGCCGAAAAGATCACAGACTTATTTGAGAAAGTTGATATCAAGACATAAAGCATAATCGATTTTAAACATGAATATTAGTCTTGAATTTGGATTTGGTGTTTATTTATCGCATTATTATGATGTGCTGATAATGAATTATAAATATGGACCGGCATCATAGATTTATACGAAATAAGGCTAAGGATAAGAAGGATTATACAATTCTTAACCGTCAAAAGGAACAAATAAGAAATAAAAATTGTATAATTGATTAAGAACAACCTATTAATTTAAAGATATGACAATTCAAAGAAAAGGGGATGAACTTATTATCAAATTGCCTAAGAATATAGATCTAAATGGGCTTCAGCGATTAATTGATTACATCAAATATAATCAATTAACAAACAACAGTAAAGCTAAACAAGAAGATGTAGACAAACTGAGTTCAGAGGTTAATAAGGATTGGTGGGCGAAGAATAAATATAGACTTTTAGGAGAATGAAGCTCATTGTAGATACCAATTTAGTTTTTAGCTCAATATTGAATACAGACAGCGTAATTGGAGATCTCCTTCTCAATTCTGATGGCCAATTTGAATTCTATTCAGCATCTTATCTTAAAGAAGAACTTGAAAATCACATATTTAAATTGAGCAAGATATCCAATCTTACAATAGAAGAGATAGCTCAAATTAAATCCCAAATATTCGCCAAAATTCAATTTATTTCAGAAGAGATCATTCCGTTTGAATACTGGTAAAAAGCAGTAGACTTTGTACGAGAAGTAGATATGGACGACGTTGCTTATGTCGCATTAAGTTTATATATGGACAAAACATTATTTTGGACTGGCGACACTAAAACTTATAAAAGGAATTACCCGTAAAGGTTTTAAAGAAATAATTGATACAGAAGGCGTTTTAAAAATGAGAACAGAGCTGGAAAAGATATAATTCAAGGGTACACCAACTACATTGGCCGTAGCTGCTAAACACCACAACATTTTACGGCTAATTGTTTGGCTCCATTAATAAAGTAAATAAAATTTTCTGAAATTTTAGGCGAAAAGAACCAATCACTGAAATCAAAATAGAAGAACTATGATTAGAACTTGTCAATTCTTTATGAATCTAAAACTTTAGCAATTAACTCGGAAAAAGTATTCCCCGAAGCGAAAAGTCTCCATTCCTTCATTGCAGAGCGAAATCGCACACTCTGATAGATTTATATCGTGCCAGATTAGATACTACATCCCGTCCCTATTTATCAAAACAAATAAGAATATGAGGCAAACCGCAGCATTTTTACATCATCAGCCCACCAATTTCAAAAGTAAAAAGTAGAATTTTTTACCACTACAAACCGGACTTTTTTTTATACTTTTACTCCCACATTTGGAATATACATTATGAAGTTTGAAATATCAGTATTCTACCATTGACTGTGAATAAGAAATATGAGTAATCACCGTGTAATATATATCATCGGAGTATCTGGTGTGGGCAAGAGTACTATAGGCATACTCCTGGCCAAAGAGCTTGGGATACCTTTTTTTGATGGCGATGATTATCACCCTGAAAGCAATATCTCCAAAATGGCAAATGGGCAACCTTTGGATGATGATGACAGGAAAGAATGGCTGCAGACCTTACATGCACTTGCTGTCGAACAAACCAAAAATAATGGCTGTGTCATCGCGTGTTCGGCCCTAAAGCAGAGCTATAGAAATATATTGTCTGCAGGTATCGAAAGTGCGACAAAGTGGGTTTTCCTGGACGGATCTTTTGAGAAAATTACAGATAGAATCAATCAACGTAAAGGACACTTTATGAACTCGGATTTATTGAAATCTCAGTTTGATATTCTCGAAAAACCTGATAAAGCTATCATCATAGATATCAGTAAATCACCAAATACTATCATACATTATATAAAAACGGAACTGATGGAAAAATCAGAATTTGGACTCTTCGGATTAGGAGTCATGGGAAAGAGTCTGGCCAGAAACCTGGCCAATAAGGGGTTTACTTTATCCCTGTTCAACAGACATGTGGATGGCACAGAAGAAAATGTCGCCGAGCATTTTAAAAACGATCATCAGGAATTGGCGACCTCCCAAGCATTTGATGATGTGGCGTCTTTTGTACGCTCTCTACAGATGCCCAGGAAGATCATGCTGATGGTCAATGCAGGAAAGATTATTGATTTGGTCATAGAAGATCTGCTCCCATTGCTTTCTGAAGGCGATATCATCATTGACGGTGGTAATTCCAATTATCATCATACGAAGGATCGATTTGATTACCTAAAATCTAAAAACATACACTTTATTGGTTCCGGAGTTTCGGGAGGAGAAGAAGGGGCATTGAAAGGTCCATCTATCATGCCCGGTGGGGACAAAAGTGCCTACAAGTACGTACAACCTTATCTGGAAGCCATTGCTGCCAAAGACGCCGACCATAAGCCTTGCTGCACCTATATCGGAACAGAGGGAAGCGGGCATTTTGTAAAAATGGTTCACAATGGTATCGAATATGCAGAGATGCAGTTGCTGGCGGAGGTGTTTTCTGTACTTAGAGCTATGGGCAATGATCCGGACCAGATAGCCCATATCCTGGAGTCGTGGAAAGGTGCAGCCAATAGTTACCTCCTGGAAATTACCTTAGATATCCTAAGAAAAAAGGAGGGCGACGGCTGGTTGGTGGATAAAATAATGGATACCGCAGGCAATAAAGGTACCGGCAACTGGACTACGATTACCACAGCAGAGTTGGGCGTGCCCAGTACAATGATAGCTTCCGCCTTGTTCGCCCGTTATACATCTTTTTACAAAGCTGAAAGGGTGGCGGCCAGCCATCATTTTAGGTCCTGGTGATATGTCAAAACCAAGTTTGACAAATGATGAAATGTTGCACGCATATCAGTTTGCCCGCATAGTCAATCATCATCAGGGATTTAAGTTAATTTATGAAGCATCTAAGGCCTACCAATGGGATTTGAACATAAGCGAATTGGCCAGGATCTGGACCAATGGCTGCATCATCAGATCAGACCTGATGGTACAATTAGTGACGACATTTAAAACCACCAATAATATCCTGACCGATGAAAACATCATAGGCCAAATACACGGGCTGCGACCTGCCGCGAGGAAAGTAGTATCCGAAAGCATCCTGTGTGATCTGGCGATCCCGTGCCTGAGTGAGGCCATTAACTTTTTCAATTCATATACTACTGCCGATTCTTCAGCCAATATTATACAAGCACAACGAGATTATTTTGGTGCCCACACATACCAAAGGGTAGATGACGCTACCGGTGCATTTTATCATACCTTGTGGATTTAATCAACAGCAAATAACAAAACAACATGTCAACAGCAGAAAACAAAAAATCCATTTTTAAAAGGATAGCAGAAATCGTATTAGCCTTTGGGCCTGGTATTTTTGCCATTGGTTACACCATAGGTACTGGCAGTGTGACATCCATGATTGTAGCCGGAAGTAAATTTGGGATGCAACTCTTATGGGTGCTTATGTTGAGCTGCTTATTTTCAGGAGTATTGATGTATGCGTATGGTAATTATGCCCTGCTGACCGGCGAAACGGCACTGTACGGCTTCAAAAAACATTTGAAATATGGGAAGACCATCGCCATCTTAATCATGGTAGGGATCACTTTTGGCCAGTGGAATTCCTTGATGGGCATTCTGGGCATTTCATCCAATATCATTTATGAGATATTGTCTATCAATTTCGATGGCCTGGTAGCCTACAAATACGAACTCGTATTGGGCATAGCTGTGACGATCATTTTAACTTTTTACCTGATCATGCTGGTGGGAAAATATACTTTTTTCGAAAAGATATTGGTCATTTTTGTGGTGTTGATGGGATTTTCGTTCTTTCTATCACTTTGTTTTGTACAGCCGCTACCGATAGATATTGTCAAAGGACTGATACCAAGTATTCCTGATGTGCCCGGAGGTAAGATGTTGCTGGCAGCTTTTGTCGGCACTACGATGGCAGCAGCTACTTTTTATCCAGGCCGTTGTTCGTCAAAGGAAAAGGATGGACCATCGACAACCTGCAACAACAAAAAAAGGATTCAATTACCGCCGCAATATTGATATTTATGATTAGTGGTACTATCATGGCGGTGGCTTGTGGCGCATTGTTTCACGAAGGAAAGATTGTCACTAAAGTACTCGACATGGCCAATACACTGGAGCCTGTGGCCGGCAAATGGGCGGTAAGTATTTTCTTTTTTGGAGCGTTGAGTGCGGGATTATCATCTATTTTTCCATGTCTGCTGATAGCTCCCTTATTGGTAGCGGACTATCAGTCCGGAACTCTCGATACCAACTCCAGACAGTTTAGAATCATCACAGCCTTCGCTTGTGTGGTAGCACTGATCGGGCCAGCTTTTGGCGCCAACCCCATAGAAATTCAAATATTATCACAGGTTTTTAATGTATTTGTACTGCCGCTGGTGGTGCTCAGTATCATCCTGATGTTGCACAATAAAAAGGTGATGAAGGACTACAAAACCAGCCTTGGCGTGTATATAGGGCTATATTCGGCATTATTTTTCTCTATATTGATATCTTACACTGGAGTGGTGGCTTTGTTGGATTATTAGGGGGGAATGTTTTTGGCAATTTGGTAATGGCTATGTGGTAAGTTATGAATTTGTTGTGTTAATTTAGATTAGTTATGGATACGCATAGAAAAAGACGCTAGTGATATTTAAAGGAATAAACAACCAGACAGTTGAATTGAATATAATCAACTACCAATACCCTTATAATACTGACGGAGGATGGGATAGTAACTGGCTTAATATTTATTTAATTGTAAAAAGTGAAGTTGGAAACTGGCATACAGTTGATCCTTCATTGACAACGTGGGATGTTCACCAACTGATTACATGGTTTGACATTTTATCAAAAAATCTAAGACCTGAATTTACGGACATGAGATTTACTGAACCAAATCTTTCATTTGTCCTTATGAACACTGTTAATGATGATTCCAAAAAATTCAGAATTTTTTTTAATCTTGAATCACGCCCCAAATCAGTTGAAGATAACATAGAATATTACGTTGACATTGTTGCTGACAATGTTGAATTAAAAAGAATTACGGCGGATTTACAAAGAGAACTGGACAAATATCCAGAGAGAAGACCTGAAGCAAAAGAGATCAATTTATCAAAAGATGCGTTGAACTAGATGGAGAGACTTTTAAGGACTTGGTAATTATTTAAACACCTTGACTAGTTTGTGCTTTGAATGCATCAATTTCAGCTCTTTGCAAACCTTTGTTAATCATATGTAGAACAATCATTCATTGAGTGCTTAAAATTTTAAGCCACTAAATCTCAAATTAATGTCATCAAACAAAATATTACTTCTTACCATTTTGACAATTTTTTCTTCTTGCAAAGGACAAGAAAGCACCTACTCCCAAGTAGACCCAAATGCTTCCAAACTGGGCCCAACAGTAATTAAAAACTTTAAGTCGGCTGCTTTGGCTCCCGATTTTGACCCTACTTTAGTCAGTCAGTATATCCGAAGTATTTTTCAGGATTCCAAAGGGAATCTATGGTTTGGTACGATAGAAGAAGGTGTAGTGAAGTATGATGTAAAATCATTGACCTACTATTCCCATCCGGATGGCTTTAATAGCACTTCTGTTTTTGCCATTAATGAAGATAAAAATGGTAATCTTTGGTTTGGGACTGACCAGGGTGTGTATAAATATGACGGAAAAACCTTTAGAAATTATAATCAAAAAGATGGTCTGGGTCATATTGAGATAAGTCGAAAAAGCATCCTAGTGGACAAATCGGGAACTATTTGGGTCGGCACACACGGCGGCGTTTACCGATATGACCCATCTGGAGATAGTACTGGGGGTCAAAGTTTTTCTCTATTCAAACAGTTTCCTCCTATCAATGTTGCTGGTATCATGGAGGACAAAAGTGGCAACATTTGGGTTGCTTCGTATGATAATGGTGTCTTTCGCTATGATGCCCACCTGCCGGTCGGACAGGGTAAAACAATTACCCAAATTGGAGAAAAAGAAGGTTTGGGGGAAAACTATGCGGGAGGCATGGCACAGGATAAAGCTGGAAATATGTGGTTCACAATGAAAAACGGCATTTGCAAATACGATGGTAAAACTTTAACCGAATACACACCCAAAGACGGATTAGGTGGCACTGAATTTTGGGGCATAATTATAGAACAGTCAGGTATTATTTGGATTACAGCCCGAGGCAGTACCACAAGATTTGACCCCTCCATTCCCCTTCCAAACCCAAAAGCGTTTACTGTCTTTACACCTGAAGACGGTATTAATTGTTGTGTTCAAAGCATGTTCCAAGACAGGTCAGGAAATATGTGGTGGGGTGCAAGCAGTGGACTCTTTCGATTTGATGGTACACGTTTTTATCGCGTAAAACAAAATGGACCCTGGTAGTTTTAACAAAATTTAATGACACAATAACAATCAGGTCAGTAAATAACAACAATCAAAAAAAATAAAAGTAAAATGATCATCGAAACTAAAAATCTTAGATTGATCCCGTGCGACAAAGAAATTTTAGTGAAAGCGATTGAAGGAAACGACAAATTGGAAAAAATGCTCAATATTAAAGTAGCAGACAATTGGACGGAGTTTGGAGTTGATCCATTTCAGTTTTCACTTGACAGAATATCAGAAGACATGGAAGAAATTGGTTGGTTGACTTATTTTCCAATCCATAAACAAGACAACAAACTAATTGGAAGTGCAGGATATAAGGGCAAACCAAATGAAAATGGTTCGGTAGAAATTGGTTACGAGATAGCTCCCCATTATCGCAACAAAGGATTTGCCACAGAAATGGCTGAAGCACTTATTTCAAATGCCTTTTCAGATATTAAGGTTAAGTTAATAATTGCTCATACCCTGAGAGAAGAAAACGCTTCAGCCAAAATTTTAACTAAATGTGGATTTATTAAAGTAGGAGATATTGATGATCCGGACGATGGACCTATTTGGAAATGGGAACTAAAAAAATCATAGATATAGACTAAATTAAAATGCCTGGATTACTAGTATCTATTTGGAATATGTGCAATCTTTGAAAGAATAACTACAGTTCACTGTAGATTATCACAAGTGGATTTAGGACATGAAAGAATAAGCTGATATGAACTATCAAATACAAAACCAATTTACCGTGGATGTGTTTAATGACCTTCTGAAGAGACCAACACCTTGAGAAATTAGACTCTTTGATGTGCAGGAAGGATTATCTGAAATACTGAAACAAGACAATCTAATAGTCACTGCCGGAGAAAGCGTAAAGTTATTCGGATTAACTGGTTCAATAACCGATTTCTTATATTGCACTTATTTATCAGGTCTGGCCAGTGACGAAATTTGTCAAAATATGGGAATAGGTGATGAAGTTATCAAACAGACCAAATTGGCATCTCCAAATGTTACTCTTACTTTAATGTAAGCATTCAAACCGGTAGAATATTATTCAATAATTAGAGTGAGAGAATGGGAACAATGTTATGTATTAAATGACTTATATAATTTAAAATAATGGATTCAGATATCAAAAGACCGTCTCAATTATTGCACTTGACTGAATTTGTCCGATCACTTTTTGAGACAATCAGAGGTTTTTTTTTCTTTCTTTTTGCTACCCGTGAAAATGTCGGGTACGGTAGAGTAGTCATGGTGATACCCGGATTGCTTACATCAGATTTCTGGACAGTGATACTCCGGAAATACCTTGCTAAAAAAGGTTTTATTGTATATGGATGGCAGATGGGGATTAATCTGGGGAGAATGCAAAATCTCCCGGAGTTACAGGCCAAAATAGAAACACTTCAGAAATTGCACCATCAGAAAATCATATTGATTGGCTGGAGTATGGGGGGCTTTTCAGCCGTGAAGTCTGTCATCAGCGTCCGGATCTTATTTCAGCTGTTGTCACTTTGGGAAGCCCATTTTCAGCAGTACAGGCACCTAATAATGCCAGATGGGTTTTTGAATTGCTCAATGATGATTATGATATAGACCACACATTGGTGACCAGGCTGGCTACACAGGCACCTGTTCCCACTGTTGCCATATACTCCAAAAAAGATGGTATCGTGCCATGGGCAGCTTGTATTGACAAAGATGCGGATGATCGCCACAAAAATATTGAAGTGAGTTCCAGTCATTTTGGTTTTGGTGCCAACCCTGGTGTGCTTTCAGCGATTGTGAATGCTTTGCAGAACATGCTAGACCTTCAAATTATATAGACCAAAAAGTGATCTGATCTTAATCCAAAAAAGTTCAGGAAATATTCAGAACTTAATTTTATTAATCAGAACCGGATAGTTATATTTGTATCTTTGATGAAGAAAGTAACGATCAAAGATATTGCCCACATTGCAGGTGTCTCCAGGGGCACAGTGGATCGCGTTATAAACAGACGGGGTAATGTTGCAAAAAGTATTGAAAAAAAGATACTTAAAATTGCTAATGAGTTGGGGTATGAAAAAAATCTCATGGCAAGCACCCTTGCTTCAAATAAAATGTACAAAATTGCTATTGTATGTCCGGATCCTTCCAGTGACATTTTTTGGGCACAACCGAGAGAAGGCATCACCAATGCGTTGGAACTGGTGCGTCATTATGGCATCATTGTCGAATATTATGATTTTAATCTTTTTACAAAAGATCAATTTTGTATGCAGATGGAAAATGCCATCAAATCTAACCCCGATGCCATACTCACAGCTCCTGTTTTTACCTCTGAGTCCCTTGAGTATCTGGAGGCGGCTGAAAAATTGAACATTCCCTTTATTACGATCAATACGGAAATTGATCATCCGGATATCCTGTGTTATGTCGGTCAAAACTCGCATAACAGCGGTTACCTGGCCGGTCGTCTCTTTCATCTTCGGGTAAAGCCGGAAGAAGAGATCGTCGCCTTTAATCTGGGCCATACCCTGAGAAATGCACAACATTACTATGATAAAGTAGTCGGGTTAAAGGACTATTTTTCCAGTCATAATATGCTCCAAAATCCGGTTTTCTGGTACGAATTTGACCAATTTTATGATGAAAGAAAATTAAAAGATTTCTGGGATGAAATAAAATCAAAGCACCCTAAAATGAAGGGGATTTTTTTCACCAACTCAAGGGCTTACCGAATTGCTCAATTTTTTACTGATCAGGACAGAGATACATATGATGTGATCGGTTTTGATATGATCGAACCCAATATAAAATATCTGAAGGAGGACAAAATTGACTTTATAATCAACCAAAACCCAATTCAGCAGGGATATTCCGGCATCATGAATTTTGTCAATTATTTTATCCTTAAAAAGAAATCCGAAAGACTCAATACCTTCCGTTGGATATTGTACTGAAAGAAAACGTGGATTTTTATCTCGATAATTTCAGTGGCAGCCTGGTGATGAGAGGATAGTGAAATTTCAATTTGCCAATAAATTGATTTTTGTTTCAATTTTTTTTCATACCAACCAATGATTATAATAATGATTATTGGAAAAAATTCATAAATTTTAATATACCGCCTTCCTTACTCTAAAAGATAATTATTTGCATGTTGTTTTACCTGCAAAATATAAATTTGTAACCTATTATTTTTAGATTCATACACAGTGTGTTAATTTAAAATTATATATTTGTTTGAGTGTGATTCAAGTACAAAATTTTAGATAAGACAAAATGATTATTCTGGGTACAATTTCAGGACAATTCGATTTGTTTTTATATCAACATCAGTTAAAAACATAAATCATTAGCCCATGTGTATTAAAAATAGAAACTCAGGAATATTATTGTGGGTATTTCAGGTAATATCACTGGCAAGTGTATTGTCGCAACAAACCGTATTACCGACAGGTGGAAACTCAATCGGACCCGGTGGAATAGTACATTTTTCTGTTGGTCAGGTATTCTACACGACCAACTCAGGAGTTAATGGAAGTGTTGCGCAGGGAGTACAGCAACCTTATGAAATATCAGTAAAAACAGGGATAGATAATTCAAAAATTCAGCTGTATATTTCAGCCTACCCCAATCCATCTACTGATTATCTTATTCTAAAAATAGAAGACCTGACTTTAGACAAGTTAAAATATCTACTTTTTGATATAAATGGAAGATTATTACAATCTGAAATAATTAGTGACCGTATTACGAATATTAAGATGGTCAATTATCAGCCATCATCCTATATTCTCAAAATTTCTCAGGACCAAAGAGAAATAAAATCATTTAAAATAATCAAAAATTAATACACCATGAAATTTCTTTCTTCAATAGCAATATTATTATTTTTTAGTGTATCCCTGTTAAGTCAGACTCCGCAAAAAATGAGCTATCAGGCAGTCATTCGAAATAGCAATAACGACTTAATTGCTTCAAAACAGATAGGCATGCAAATGAGTATTCTGAAAGGATCAAAAACCGGCTTGACAGTATATGTTGAAACGCATACTGCGGTCACCAACGTGAATGGATTGGTAAGTGTTGAAATTGGAGCCGGATCTCCCGTGGCCGGTTCTTTTGAAACTATTGACTGGTCTAAAGGGCCATATTTCATAAAAACAGAAACGGATCCTTTGGGGGGTACAGTTTACTCAATTGCCGGAACAACAGAGTTATTAAGTGTTCCATATGCCTTGTATGCCAGATCATCCGGGAGCTCGCTTCCAGGGCCACAGGGTCCGATAGGTGAAAAAGGAGAACCAGGATCAAAAGGAGATGCAGGCCCACAAGGCCCAACAGGATTGACAGGTTCTCAAGGTAACGAAGGCCCCCAAGGCCCAAAAGGCGATACTGGTGCCCAAGGCCCAATAGGATTGACTGGTCCGAAAGGCGACACCGGTCCACAGGGAGTTCAAGGCATACAAGGGCTTTTAATAAATGGTGCCTCGGCTGGTAATACACCTTTTTGGGATGGAACACAATGGATCGTTAATTCAAGCAATCTTTTTAACAATGGCGGAAACATCGGAATAGGAACAACGATTCCTGGGGCAAAGTTAGAAATTTTCGACAATGTGGGGTGGAGTGCTTTACAGTTACGTACCAATAAATCTAATGTAGGCTCAGGAATTAAATTCAAAACAGACAATCCGGAAGTTTTGGGCCAAATCGGGGTAAATGGATCCGGAACAGGCGTTTTAGCAAATGCTTTATATATTACACAAAATGGAAATCATCCTATAAAATTTGCAACTAATTTTGCGGATAGAATGATCATAGGTGCGAATGGAAATGTAGGCATTGGCACATTAACCCCTTCTCAAAAACTTGAGGTCGTTGGTGGCATTAATATCCAGAAAGCTTATTATGGTTTTACACAAATTGATGGAGATGTAATCATGGGAACCTATGTCGATCCTTCCGGAGGGTGGATAGGTACTAATTCAAATTCTGATTTTCACTTTTTTACTAATGATGGCAATCCATCGATGACACTTTCTACATCTGGTAATTTTGGTATTGGTACAACAACTCCTCAGACAAAATTAGATATTATAGGAAACATCAAAATTACAGATGGTTCGCAACAAGCAGGAAGAGTGCTTACTTCTGATGAAAATGGTGTAGGAACATGGCAATCCAATAATGGCATTGGATGGTCATTGACAGGTAATAATGGGGTTTCCGGCAACACTGATTTTATCGGTACCTTAGATAATTCACCACTAAATTTCAGAGTCAATAATCAAAAAGCCGGAAGCATAGACCCAAATTCTGAAAGCACTTTCTTAGGATATCAATCCGGCATTTCTAATACATCCGGATTTAACAATACTGCTTTTGGGTTCAGATCACTTTATTCAAATACATCAGGTACATTCAATACTGGTTTTGGAATTAAAGTATTATATTCAAATACATCAGGAAGACACAATACTGCTTTTGGATTCCAATCACTTTATTCGAATACGGAAGGTGAAAGCAATAGTGCTATTGGAATAAACGCATTGAAATCGAATACCACAGGAAGTGGTAATACTGCTAATGGAACTAATACACTGGAATCAAACACAACTGGACAGGGTAATACAGCAAGTGGTTTTAATGCTCTTCAATTTAACTTAACCGGATCCGGTAATACAGCCCTTGGTGTGCAAAGTCTATATCAAAATACTACAGGACAGAGAAACACAACAACTGGTTACAATTCACTCCTTTATAATACGTTAGGGTCAGAAAATACCGTAAATGGTTATTTCTCGCTTTATCAAAATACAACAGGAGATCAAAATACAGGTGTTGGATATTTTACTCTTCAAAAGAATATTAAAGGTTCAAAAAATACTGCAATAGGTTATATGGCTGATGTTTCTTCGGACTCATTATTTAATGCTACAGCATTAGGTTCTAATGCTATTGTGATGGAGAGTAACACTATTCAGCTAGGAAGTTCTGGGATTTCAAAAGTGATAGCCGGTGGCGATAATACGACATTAGTAACAGGAAGTGTACAAATTACAGGCGGAGAGTTAGGTACAGGCAAAGTTTTGACTTCAGATGCCAATGGTGTTGGAACATGGCAATCCAATAATAGCATTGGATGGTCATTGACTGGTAATAATGGGGTTTCAGGAGGCACTGATTTTATCGGTACCTTAGATAATTCACCACTAAATTTCAGAGTCAATAATCAAGCTGCCGGAAACATTGACCCAAATTCTGAAAGCACATTCTTTGGTTATCAAACCGGCAATTCTAATACATCCGGTACTTTCAATACCGGATTTGGCTATAAGTCTTTATTTTCAAATACATCAGGAACCCACAACACCGGTCTTGGAATTAAAGCATTATATTCAAATACTTCCGGATCACGTAATACTGCTTTTGGATTCCAATCACTTTATTCGAATACTGAAGGACAATTTAACACTGCTTTTGGATTTTACTCACTTCAATCCAATACCACTGGTTTAAGCAATACAGCCACAGGGTCACAATCTCTTAGTTCAAACACAACAGGTAGTAGTAATACAGCAAACGGCTATAATGCGCTTCTTTCTAATACAACCGGATTCAGAAACACAGCAATCGGCTTACAAAGTCTTTATGCTAATACGACAGGAATAAATAACAGTGCAACCGGCTTCTTTTCTCTCATTGGTAATACTACAGGGTCAGACAATACCGGAAATGGTCATCGATCACTTCTTCGAAATACAACGGGTAGTCAAAATACAGGAATAGGAAACAATGCTCTTTCAAATAATATTAGCGGATCCAAAAATACAGCTCTTGGCTACCTGGCAGGTGTTTATCAGACTCATTAACTAATGCTACCGCTATTGGTGCCTATGCCATAGTGAAGGAAAATAATACCATTCAATTGGGTGATTCGCTTGTTACCAAAGTAATAGCGGGCACAGACTCTACCACTATAGTGGCGGGAAAGATACAAATTAGAGGTGGAGAGTTAGGTACAGGCAAAGTTTTGACATCAGATGCCAATGGAGTAGGTACGTGGCAAACAAATGCTGCTAATGGATGGTCGCTGACGGGTAATAGTGGCGTAACAGACAGCACTAATTTTATAGGAACCACAAGTTATAATGCGCTGAATTTCAGAGTTTTTAACCTCAAAGCTGGAAGCATAGATCCCAATACTGAAAATACATTTTTTGGATTTCAATCTGGAAATGTGAATGCTGATGGTTTTGATAATACAGGATTTGGTTGGCGATCTCTGTATAAAAACACAGAGGGATCAAAAAATACAGCAGTAGGTAGAAGTGCACTATCTTTTAACGTAACAGGCAATGACAATAGTGCATTTGGTGAAGCGGTGTTATTTACAAATACCACAGGAAAAAATAACACAGCAACCGGAAGCCTTGCTCTTTATAAAAACTCGACGGGATCAAACAATACAGCTTCAGGAACCAAGGCCCTTTATTCAAATACAACGGGTAATTCGAATATTGCTATAGGAACTGCTTCGTTGTACCAAAACACCATACAGTCCTATTCGGTAGCAGTAGGAGATTCTGCATTGTATAATAATGGAATTGAATTAGCTGATTTTCCTCAAAGTTATTATAATACCGCATTTGGTTTCAAATCACTATTTGCTAATAAAACCGGATTTTCAAACACAGCTATTGGGTACAATTCTTTGTCTTCAAATACAAATGGATTACTTCTAACCGCGGTAGGGACAGATGCTTTGTTAAAAAATACAACGGGAAGATATAATACAGCTACAGGTTCAAGTTCTTTATATAATAACATAACTGGAAGTGACAATACTGCGACCGGATTCCAAGCTTTAGTCTCTAATATTTCCGGCGATTTAAATGTTGGAATTGGAAGTCATTCACTTACCAACAATAAAATGGGCCATTATAACACTGCAATTGGAGGTTATTCTCTTTCTGCCATTACTGCCGGGTATGGGAATACTGCAATTGGTTTTAATATACAAGCTTCATCAGATTCATTACGCAACACCACAGCAATTGGTGCCAATGCTAAAATAAATGCCAGCAACAAAGTGAGAATTGGAGATGCAGCAATTACCGTGATAGAAGGCCAGGTGGACTGGACTTTCCCCTCTGACGCCCGATTTAAATTCAATATTCATGATGATAATATACCCGGGCTTGCATTTATAAATAAACTCAGGCCTGTAACATACCAGTTTAACACACAAAAGTTTGAAGAACATCTTGTACAAAACTCACCGGAGAATAGGAAACAACTCCGATCTGATACCCAGGATTATGCTGAAAGTACGAATCGTATCCAGACAGGTTTCCTTGCTCAGGATGTAGAGCAGGTTTGTAAATCTCTGAATTACACTTTTAGTGGTTTACACGTGCCTGAAAGCAAAGTTGACAACTATGGCCTTGCCTATGCCAGTTTCGTACCCCTAATTGTGAAGGCAGTACAGGAACAACAAGTCATTATAGAAACTCAGAATAATAAAATAGAATTGCTGGAACAAAAAATCAACCAGCTTTTGATGAAATTTGAAGAATTAAGTAAGAAATAATTGTTGTTTACAAGGCTATTAAAATGTTTAATATCTTTGGACCAAAGATACCATCACCCAATACTAATATGAACAGAAGAAATTTTATCCGGAATACTACTTTGCTCACAGCGGCCATATCCGGAATTGAAAATCCGATCACCACATCGGCAAAAAATGAACTTTACAAGAAGTCTTCCATCAAGGTAGCATTCATATCAGATATACATGTCAAACCGGATGAAGTATCGCAGGCAGGCATGCGCAAAGCGCTCCGACATGTAAACAATCTCAAACAAAAACCTGCATTTATCATCAATGGCGGGGATAGCATTATGGATGCGCTGGCAGCAGACAAAATAGCTACCCAGGCACAGTGGGATGTATGGGCCAGTATCCTTAATTCAGAAAACAAATTGCCCGTATATCATTGTATCGGAAATCACGACATCTGGGGCTGGCAGGTCAAAGATGAAAGTATCAAGTCTGATCCTCTCTACGAAAAGAACTGGGTCATCAGCCAACACAGCATGTCCGGCAGATATTATAGTTTTACAAAAGGTAGGTGGCACTTTATAGTTTTGGACAGTACACAGGAGAATAATGGCGGATATATCGCCAGACTGGATGAAGAGCAATATCAATGGCTTGAAAATGAGTTGGCTTCAGTCCCCAAGGACACTTTTATCTGCATCGTCTCCCATATCCCGATCATATCTTTTTGTGCGGCTATGTTTTTAATGACATGCTGCCTAATGGTGACTGGAAGTTGTCGAGAGTCCTGCTCCATACGGATGCCAGAAGAATCAAAAGTCTGTTCACAAAATATCCCAACATCAAGACATGCCTCAGTGGTCATATACACCTGCAGGACGAAGTAAACTACCTGGGCATCCGATATTTCTGCAATGGTGCTATCAGTGGCAACTGGTGGAAGGGCGCCTTTCAGGAGTTTGAGCCGGCTTACGCAGTATTTGATTTTCAAAATGATGGAAACGTCTCAAGAGAAATGATAGAGTATAATGGTTAAGCTGTCATTTACAAAATCATCATTATTTAGACTACTCTGAAAAGTTTATTTTTGCCACGAAGGCACAAAAACACTAAGAGTAGCAAAGAATAACGAAATTTAAATAATAGATATTCAATCCTTTGTGAACCTTCGAGACTTAGAGACCTTGTGGCAATTCTTTATTTTGCCTTTTCGGAGTGGACTCAATATTATATTAATGAATATTTGCAGAAGTTCAGAGTTAGAATTTACTATCAATATCCTCCTGATTTTTTTTGAATATTTTATTAATATGTCAACCCATAGATTAAAATACATATTTACCTTGTGAAATATATATCAATAAAAACCGGAAAGTATTGATTTAAAGATTTAGCATTTCAAATTTATTTTTATATTTGGCAATCGATGCTGGAATGCATTCTTTATCATTAATATTTATTTTTTTACCAATAAACATAATTGCTGTATGAAATTAACCAGCCATATTTTCAAATGGGTCTTTTTCGTTTTCATTTTTTCAAATTCTGTATGGGCTCAAAATATTCCAACACCCAAAGAACATTTTGGATTTGATATAGGGGACAATTACCAATTAGCCACTTTTACTCAGACAGAAGCATATTTTAAAAAGATAGCTGCAGCTTCTCCAAGAGCTAAATACACAGTCATAGGAAAGACTGAAGAGGGCCGGGACCAGTTCATGATGATCATAACCTCTCCTGAAAATCTTAAAAAACTTGAACATTACAGATCTATTTCTCAAAAACTAGGTAACCCGGATGGATTGAGTGACGAACAGGCAAAAGCCTTAGCAAATGAAGGAAAAGCTGTTGTTTGGATAGATGGAGGACTCCATGCTACCGAAACTGCCGGCATACACCAATTGATTCAAACTGCTTATACGCTTCTGTCAAGGACTGACGGCGAGACAAACCGAATACTGGATAATGTAATCATACTCATGACCCATGCAAATCCGGATGGTCAGGAGTTGGTCAGTAACTGGTACATGAGAAACCCAAACCCGGAAAAAAGGTCTCTACAAGGTCTCCCTCGCTTATATGAGAAATATGCAGGACATGATAATAACAGAGACTTCTATATGCTGAATCTTAAGGAATCCAAAAATATCGGTCAACAGTTATTTATTGACTGGATACCGCAGATCATGTACAATCATCATCAGTCCGGACCACCGGGATCTGTCGTAGCAGGTGCTCCTTACCGGGATCCGTTTAATTATGTTCTGGATCCGCTGATTATCTCGGGATTGGATGCGATCGGAGCGGCAAATCAAAACAGGTTGAACGTAGAAGGCAAAACCCGGTTATACCAGCAAAAGCGGCTCTGTGTTTTCGACTTGGTACAATGGAGGATTGCGAACCACAACGTACTTTCATAATATGATCGGATTGCTCACTGAGATCATCGGGAGCCCGACCCCTTCAGACATCCCTTTGGTCACTCAGCGGCTCATACCAAATGCCGGCACGCCAAATCCGATAGTTCCTCAGAAATGGTTATTCAAACAAAGCATCGATTATTCGGTTTCATTAAATTATGCCATGCTTGATTATGCGGCACGCAACAGAGATCAACTATTGTACAATATTTATAAAATGGGCATGAATTCCATTGAACGAGGTAGCAAAGATTACTGGGCGTTGAGCCCTTCTAAGATTGCCGAAATGGATCGGTTGATAAAAGAAGGTCAGAAAAAACCAGCCAAAGATACACAGACTGTATCAGATGAACCGGCCTGGGGGAACAGGAATACGGTATCTAAAAAATATTTCGATACGGTGATGACCAATCCTGCATTTAAAGATCCGCGTGGATTTATCATTCCTTCCGATCAGCCAGATTTTGCGACTGCTGTAGAATTCCTGAATGCTTTGATAAGGACAGGGGTGATTGTGCATAAATCGACCAATGCCTTTGTGGTAAATGGTTAATCCTATCCTGCCAACTCATTTGTCGTAAAAACGGATCAGGCATTCAGGCCACATGTGATTGATCTATTTGAGCCGCAGGATCATCCCAACGATTTTCAATATCCGGGAGGACCGCCTGTGCCACCTTATGATGCAGCAGGGTGGACATTGGCTTATCAGATGGGGGTTAAATTTGACAGAATTATGGATGGATTTGACGGACCTTTTGTAAAAAATCCTGTTGGTCAAATCATTGACCTGCAAGCTACCCTTACGGACATTTCAAAAGCAAAAGGATATCTATTTGATGCATCTTCCAATAATTCATTTAAAGTAATCAATGCATTTTTGAAAAACAACATCGATGTGTTCAGGATTACTAAAGAAATTATAGGATATAAAAGCAGCTTGGGATCTTTCTTTGTACCGGTTAATTCAAAAACAAAATCTGTTATTACAGCCAATGCGGCATTGATAAAACAAACACCGGAAATTGTAAACGTACCTCCTGCCTCCATGCAGAAAGTGTCACCCGCTCGCATAGCATTGTGGGATACTTACGGTGGATCGATGCCTTCAGGGTGGATAAGATGGATAATGGAGCAATTTGACTTCCCAATAAAACTTATTTATGCCAATGAAATAGATACCGGCAATCTGAAAGCAAATTACGACGTGATCGTATTTGTCGGCGGATCTATACCCGGGGTATCCGGCGGTTCCGGAAGGAGTCAAAGCATGCCTGTTGCAGATTCAATACCAGTGGAATACAGACATACTTTAGGTCGTATTTCTGTCGATAAATCAATTCCCCAACTAAGTAAATTCCTTCAGGATGGTGGCAATATTGTCACAATCGGTACCGCCACCAATCTTGCATATCATTTAAAACTTCCTGTTTCTGATGCCTTTACGGAAATAGTGAACGGGGAAGAAAAACCATTGCCAAAGGAGAAATATTATGTCCCCGGCAGTATATTGAAAGTAAACATTGATAATAAAAACATGGCCACCTGGGGAATGGGAAATACTGCCGACGTATATTTTGATGAAAGTCCTGTTTTTGACATCTCACCATCAGCACTGTCCAGCAGGGAAATCGTTCCACTGTTGTGGTTTGGCAAAGAAAAACCACTCAGGAGCGGGTGGGCCTGGGGTCAAACCTATTTGCAGGATAAAGTAACCGGGTTCATGGCTCAGGTAGGCAAAGGAAAATTATTTGCTTATGGGCCTGAGATTACATTCAGAGCGCAATCTCACGGCACCTTTAAGTTGCTGTTTAATCAGTTATATTGCCTAAAATAAATTTAAGTGATATATTGAGTACCTACATAAAACCTGGTTATACCATACAATATTTCTAGAATAAAAAAAGGAAGTACCTGAAGTCAGGTGCTTCCTTTAAAATTTTATTTTTAAAATATTCGATTAAAGGCTCTCCCAGTGTCCAGTCAAGCGAGTTGATAGCCACATTACTACCTCCCGCACTGACTATCACCTGATTCTGAATACTTTGAGCAGATAAGAGTGGAATGAAAGAAATGTAAATCCAAAAAAGTAATGTTTTATGCATGGTATATTTGTTTTTCTGATGTTAAAATCAATGGTCAAATATCACTTACCCCATGGCCTAACCCTCTTGTAGAGATGATAACTCATCTAAAAAGATGTAGATGGCTATATATTATGAGGCGTTTTTTTTTGATAAATATTATTCTCAAAAATACAGTTGAAAAGTTTGACAATTGTATCAATGTAGGGTGACAATCGTACTTTGGTGTAAATTTGGTTGATTTAAGACATCAATTTTCGAGACATGTAGATGGAAGAGCGCCAAAGCGCTGGGCAAATAATCCGGAAAAATATCGTACATCTTTATATCCAACAGAGATAGATGCATCTTTGACAGATTTATATAGTTGTTTTTCGAGACCGTATCTGGCCATAATCATCTTCATTTCCTGGATGTATTCATTGGGTGTAACACCAGAAATTTTTTTTATTGTCAAAAAAAAATGATTTCTACCCATCAGCTTTTATTTTGCTATGAATTCTATTTTGAAGTTAAATTGAGAGATGGACTCAATGATCATTTTCTCCATATTTATGAGCCAAAGCATGTCTGAGTCACAGATTATGGCTTTAGGAAGTAGTTCTTTTTCAGGGTTTTTGTTTTCTCCAAAATCGCCTGAAGTGGGGCAAAACTTATTTCTGACAAAGTATTGAAGTTCAAAGAGTCTGTCTGAAATATCTTCAGCCACAAAAGCGTCATGAGTAGTTTCTGTATTTTCATTTTGCAATCTACTATTTCTACTAGTGGCTCATTATTGCTACTGATTATTACCTGTGTGCCTTTAAGAACTTTTGCCACAAGGCCTCTCAATTTTGGGCTTACATCATGAATACTTACATCTTCCAACACATATATTTTCGACAGGGAATATCACAAAGTAGGCAAAATCAGGCAAATGCAGCACTCCGGTGACGTTATTACAATGAATTTGTCAAATGGAACCCAGTGCCTGTCCGATATCCCAGATGATATCATCGTGATTTTCAACTCCCACAGAGATGCGTACCAGCTTATCTGTAATCCCCATACTGATTCTTTTTTCGGGCTCGATACCTGCGTGTGTCATGCTGGCCGGGTGCTCAGCCAGGCTCTCCGTGCTCCCCAGGCTGACGGCAAGTTTAATCATTTTCAGTTGATTGAGGAAAGCAAATGCTTCTTTCTCACCTCCTTTGACATCAAAAGATAGCATCGCTCCGGGAGATAAATATTGCTTTTTGTAAATTGGCCAGGACGGACTGTTTTCGTTGATACAACCCAGATAATATACCTTTTCTACATTCGGGTGTTTCAAAAGATAATCTGCCACTTTTTGGGCATTTAATGCTTGTTGGTCCATCCGTACCTTTAGGGTTTCCATACTCCTCAAGAGCAGCCATCCGGTATTTGGACTCGCCATATTGCCCAAAAATGTCCTCAGGGTCTTTATCTTTTTAATGATTTCTGCGTTGCCCAATACTGCTCCGGCAATGACATCGCTGTGGCCGCCGATATATTTTGTAGCAGAATACATAATGATATCAGCGCCATGCTTCAATGGATGTTGCCAAAGAGGTCCCATATAAGTATTGTCCACTGCCGTAAGCACCTTTTTTTCTTCAGATGAAAAGTGAGCTGCAACATTCGCGCACACTTCGATATCAATGATTGTATTTGTTGGGTTGGCCGGTGTTTCAATATATATCATGGCCAAATTAGCAGAATGACCGGTCTTGATGACGAGTTCTTTAAGTTGCTCTTCACTTAAATCGGGTGTAAAGCCCATTGCTGTAATGCCTATCTTGGGGAGAAAGTGATTGATAAAATGGTCCGTACCACCATATACCGGCATACTGTACAAGAGCAGATCGCCTGGTTTCAGAAACTCAAGTAGTACTGTTGTGATGGCAGACATACCACTCTCAAAGACAGCGCATGCTTCTGCCCGATCCCAGATGCAGAGTCTGTTTTCGAGGATTTCCAGATCGGGATTGTTGAGCCTGCTATAAATCAAACCAAGCTCCTCATCTAAATCCTGTTCTCTTAGCCCATATGCTACTTCAAAAAAAGCTTTGCCTTTCTCCGCATTCTTGAATACAAAGGTAGATGTTTGAAATATAGGACATTTTATGGCCCCTTCTGAAAGTTCCGGCTTATACCCATATGACATCATCATTGACTCGGGTTGGAAATTGTGGTTATGAACTGGTTTCATCAAATATTAATTTAATCTGTCGCAAAGATACTATTTTACATATTTATTCTACATTTTGCATAATAATTTAGAATATATTTCTATAAATATGCTAATTTTTAGATTAATAACGCATATTTGTATTATATTTTATTCATAAACAGAAAATTAATCTGTATGCCTGACTCATTTGATCTGGACATCATAAGAATTGTACAGAGTAATGCTAAAATTACGATCAAAGAACTGAGTGAAAATATCAATCTCAGCCCAACTCCCACCTTCGAACGACTGAAAAAGCTCGAGAAAGAAGGCTTTATCACCGGATATCATGCGCATATTGATGCAAAAAAAATGGGCTTTGGATTGATTGTGATGTGTAATGTTTCCCTCAAAAATCATCAGAAGGATATGATAGAAAAGTTTCAGGAAGAAATTGTCAGATTTGACGAAGTGCACGAATGTTATCATATAGCAGGCATGTATGATTATCTTCTGAAAGTAGTAGAAAAGGATATGGATTCTTATCAGCATTTTGTGAGTAAAAAACTGGCATCACTCGACAATATCGCCAATGTTCAGAGCTCATTTGTCATGACGGAACTAAAACGGGATACCGGACTAAAAGTGTAAATCACACCGTATCAGATTCATATAATATTTGCCACGGGTCTGTGCCATACTGTTCGATGACACTGATTTTTCGAAACAAGATCCTTTTAGGAAAAATTTCTGACTCCATATCAGCAAAGATTTCGTCCGTACAAGTTGCATTCCGCGGGTGCATGAGTGTGATATGGGGTGCAAGTAATCGTGTACAGGCATCAATTCCTGCTAATACAGCCTGGCGGAGGGCATGAAATGATTCATTTTCTCCGGATTCAGGTATCATCACTCCTTTACCTTCTGAAAATCTGACAACGGGACCAAAATCAATAAATATACTTTTAAATCTCTGTTTTCTTATGTTGGTTAAAACTTGCTCAAACTGAACTATCTCATCTTCCCTGCAGAGGGTGACATGGCTGTCGATGAGGGCATACTGAACGGGATTATATTTTTGCCGGACCCTTTCAATTGTCCGGGCTATTTCAGGTTCAATAAAAAGCGTTATTTGCTTTCGTGTCTGTCTGGTCATTAGTTTGGATAGATGTCGATTTAATGGATCTCTTAATCAAGGCAGACAATGTGTTAAATGATTTAAATAACCTATTCACCCACCAGTTGCTACGCCCTATGCAGCATCCGCCTATTATTTATTGTTTTTGTTTAGCCTCATATTCGGGTAGTTTTTTCTTGTATTCATCCACATTCCAGGTCAATCACCAATTGGAAATATAACTCTGAATAGAACTTAGCTCCACTTCGGCCCGCCTTTTGTCAACATTATCCAGGTCAAATTAACGATGGAAATGTAAACTCCTGTTTTGGGAAGGAATATCATTTTCCTCATTAGATTTATCAAACTTTCAAGTAGTAACATCGACAAAAATACCGCCAGAATCCCTTATTTCTTCTCACAGAGTGAAATGATTTATTTTAGTATAGCTTTGGGATTAATTTTTTAGTCCTACGTTGATAATTAATATATATTGTACCCATTTGTGCTACCAAAAATTTCTCTTCTGTATTTATCCTATAAATATATCCACATAAAACTGCAATCATCATAGATAAAATCGATATCCAATTAGATAAGGATATTGAAATCCCAAGAAAAATAATCAGCTGACCCAAATATCCGGGATGTCTGATGTTTCTATATAATCCCACTTCAATTAATTCATGATCCTCTATCTTATTAACAGCATACGTAAAATGTTGCTTTAGTGTAGATATTGACTTAATTCTTATTATCAATCCAACGCTTATTAAAATTAATCCTAAGGCAAAAAAAGAATCCCAATACCGAATACGACCAACCTGAGTTGATGCAAAACTAAAAGAAATCCAATACCCAATCGCAATAGAAATACTTAGAATCCAGATACTAAATCTATCTCCCGATTTTACAATTTTTAATTTACGTCTTTGTCTTACACTCATAAAGATTTCAAAAAGTCCATACAAAAAAGTAAAAGAAATAATAACAATTAATTTATAATCCATACCCGGGATGTTTTTCTAATTTGACTTTGATTTGAAAGAATCTAAATGAATGCTAGTTTGTTCAATTTAATCACATATAAGAATCAGGAATCCTTCGTCAAAATAAAAGGTCGAAACGACTGTCTGACCATTGGTGGATATATAACATTGGTAAAAGGAAAAGCTTTGGCAGGATGTATTAATCACTCTAAGCTACAATCTGATTTTGATACCAAAATTAAACTTATTATTACAATGCAGAAGGTATTTTATTTAATTTCTTTTCCGCATTTTGGACAATGTTTTTAGATTGATATGCATCATATGTTATTTCATCAATTTTGGTAATAATTTTGCCATTTATCTTCTGTGATCACCACCTGACTTAAACATAATATTTGCCAGAAGATTTTCTGCTTGTCTTTACTTTGCTTTCATCTTATTTCCCTTGGGCTCATGTGTCACGTCAGCAAGTCCGAGTTTTTCCATCAGAGGAGGAATATACATGCCGAATCGTCCACGAAGTCCTTTTTTGAGTCCATACCATCCACCGACCGGATTATTTTCTGAACGACCCCAGGCTTCCACAGTTCCTTCTTTGGTAGGTTTCTGTTCGTCCGCACTACCCAGTTCCATCCAGTCACCATGGTTTTTAAGCATTGCGTGGAGGTCGTTAAGGCATTGAATATTATATAGCAGGACCGTTTTGCCAACAGTACAGACTAAAACTTCTTTGCCGTCTTTTTCATCCACATGCATAGTGTACTCAGATGACAATGGTGGCGTCTTCAATACCATTGGATTCTCCTTGGTTCCGATTTTGTTTTTCATTTTTTTTAATAATTATTTAGTGTTAAAAAATATCGATTGATGTTCCGACTAATGTCAGTAATTCTTGTTTGGGTGGAACTTCAAGTCCGCTTGATTTTAATTGTTCCTGAAATCTTATAAAAGAAGGCAACTCATTAAGCATTATCTGGTCTTCATTTGATTTGAAAAATGCTGTGTGAATAAACGTTTTATTGTCAGCAGACAAACAAGCATTGTAATTGATGCCTTGATGTTTTCCCCCTTTCAAGTCAGCCATAACATTTAATATATTGTTTTTGTTTTGTTGAGCGAATTCCGCTTTAGTTGTGTAAGTTACTTTAACTATTTTCATATTGGTTGATTTTGAAAGTTGAAAATTATTTGGCACCCATTATGGTTTCCGATTCCTTTTTCAGATCACTTGCAAATTGCTCAAATGATTGGTCAAAGGATGGAATCATTTTGGCATAAAAGTGGAAACATTAATCTTCGATTTTCAGTCATGGAAAATGTTACAGTGCCTTTTCCGATTTTTGCAATCGTATAAACACGATTACCTTGCCCGTCTCCCCAAACCAGTTTCTTTTCTGGCTCAAACTCTTTTACTTTAAGTTTAAACGTTCGTCTGGCATCAAGGATTGATTTTAATTTGATTTTTTCTCCTAAGGCAATATTTCCTTCAATTGAAGTTACAGTTGAATTCCATCCGGGAATAATCGGAAGCATTCGTCAGCAAGGCCCCCATACAATTGAAGGGGTCTGCATTAATTTCGGTACTGACAGATGTTTCTCTGTGAAAAGTTGTTTTAACGGTTGTGGCTTTCGCCGCCTTACATCGTCATTAAGATTGACATTTTGCTTTTTTGTTGTGATCATCTTTGTGATTGTTGAAATTAGGAATAAATAATTGCCTGCTTTTTTGCCTATTTTTAAAATAGGGGTTCGTGATTGTTCGGCAATTCATTTTTTGTTTTGCTTTCTATTCTGACGATGGGGCTAAACAAAACGATAGGATTATTCCGTATTTTTTTCCAAATATTTTTCCATCACCTGCCTATTGTGTTCTAAATGATGCAATTGCAATGTAGATGCCTTTGATTCAAATGGGTCTATATCTTTAAAATCTGCATTCTTAAATCAAACAAATGTTCCTTATCCCCCTTTTCGGCATCTTTTACCAAGTCAATTTTCATTAATTCTTCCTGGGTATTTTGCTTAGGGTTGAAAATGCTGTTGAGTTCAGAGCATTGGTGGCATACACCTTCTTTATTTATCAATGCACATCGTCCCTCAAAAATATTAATCATTTTTGATCTCCCAGTGTGCAGGTAATATTTAATCATTGCTTCATTGCTTCCCAATATAATAGCTACTTCAGAAACTTTAAATTCGTACACTTCTTTCAGAAAGACACAAAGCTGTTGCTCTAATGGCAGTGATTTTGAAATGCAGGTAAAACAAAATGCAATGTGCTCCTTTGCTTCATATTGACCCTGAGGTGAAGTCATTCGGATATGCATTGCTTCCTGAAAAAACTGTCTGTTGGATAGTGCCGCTTCTTTTGTGATGTCGGTTACATTTTCTGCCCAACGCTTTTGTGCTCTTAAATTGTCTTTAGCCAGGTTTGAAGCAATGGTAAACAACCATGTTTTTAGTGATGAGTCGCCCCGAAATGTGTGTAATTTGTCCAACGCTTTCAGGTAGGTGTCGTGAACGATGTCTTCTGCATCTGCAATGCTAGCTGTTATTCTTAAAATGTAAGATTTTAACTGCCCTGTGATACCTTCAAATTCCTGATTAAAAAGTTCTACTGTCATAAATGGTTTTGTGTTACGTTTAAATTATTTCGATACAAATTTAGAGATGAATGTAATTATTTCAATTAAGGCAAAAAGTTTATGGTTTTGCACGTGCAAGTTTATAAAATATAGTTGTCACCGGCAGTGCATCTTTTGTCATATCGATACGATTTTGTGTCATATGATAAAATTTACCAAATCGATTGATTATCATTTTATTCAACTAGCAAAATCTTCTCCATTTTACGTCCTTTTGCCAATTCATCTACCAACTTGTCCAAATACCTTACCTGTTGGGTTAGTGGATTTTCGATTTCTTCTATCCTATGGCCACAAAAGACACCGGTGATTAGATGGACATTAGGATGTAATGCAGCATTCTGAAAGAATTTTCCAAAAGTTACCTTTTCTTCAATGAGTTTCTGCAGCTTTTTATCATCATAACCAGTTAGCCACTGAATAACCCAATGCAATTCTTCTTTTGATCTGTCTTTCTTCTCCACTTTTGTGAGATAATGAGGATACACTGAGGCGAATGCCATTTTTGCAATGCGTACATCATGATTATTTGTGTTGTTCATATCTTACATTTTAATGTTAATCTTTCAAATTATTTCTATATTTTGGAAAGAACTCTTTTATTTGATTTACTGGAATTGGCTTATCCTTTCCTTTCATTGGTTGCAAGTTAATAATTTCTTCAATTTCGAGATTGAATAAATTGGATGGTTTCCATTTATTGTCCGGCTGCCAATAAATTCTAATGCTTATTAATGTCTATGTGATATAAGATTGTCCAATGCTGGCTGAAAATATTGAAAAGTAACACTTGAACAACATACCTATCAAAGTCTTAAAAGCCAAAAATGAAATTGCTTTTTAGCCTTCACCTTTGTTGAAGAAATTGTCCATATGAATGCGGCAATCGTCCATTTCTGTTCGTTTAAAGCTGCTGTATCTTTGCATTGTCAATAATGATATGGTAATAAATGGAATATGAATAATTGATTGATTTCAGCAGTTTTATTTGCTCAGACCATTATCAAGCCTTTATCTGATTTTCATTTGTTACACCCTTCCTAAATACATCGAATATTAGCCATCACCAGGATCGGATCGAACTATCCTTTTATACTTGGATAAACCTGTTATTTTTTAAAATTTTCTATTTTATATCCAATCTAACTGCTTAACCCTCAACTCACTCAAAGTGTCACCAGTATTTAAAGTGGTATTTGGTTCGAATAACATGATACATACTTCCTCAGAAATAGCAACAGGCTTATGCTCAATTCCGCGAGGCACTATTATAAATTCACCCGGATAGATTTCTACCGTTTTGTCTCGGAATTCTATTTTAAAATACCATTTATTACGAAAAACAATTCATCTTCCTTATCGTGTTTATGCCATACAAATTCTCCCTTCAACTTTGCCAGTTTTACTTGTTGGCCATTCAATTCGCCGACAATTTTAGGCGACCAATGATCAGTAAACAGTGACAGTTTTTCTAAGATGTTGATCGGTTTTATATCTTGCATATGATTAATGAGCTGAGTTTTTGAAGTAGATAACAAGGCCGTATTTATTTAAACCTTTAAGCAGTTTAAAAATTCAGGTGGCACAATTATTTTATTTTAAGAGCTTGTAACACATTTTGTAATTTGTCATTCACTTCCTTTGCATAAACTTCAAGTTCTTGATTGCTTATCGCACTCATGGCTAGCGATGGATCGATGGAAGCAATTTCGATTTCACCGGTTTCCAGTTCTCTTATGGTGACATTACAAGGTAGCATGGTGCTGATGTTAGGGTCAATAGATAAAACTTTATCAGCATATCCGGGATTGCAAGCACCTAAGATGATGTGCGGCAAATAATCTTTATCTAATTTCTTCTTCATCGTAGCTTGAATGTCAATTTCTGTAAGCACTCCAAAACCTTCTGCTTTTAGTGCGTCTTCTACGACCGGACGGATCTCTGATACGGTTGTACCCGTTATTGTTATACAATTACAATACTTCATAATCTTCGATTTTTATTTATTGAAAAAATTGATTGTAAATTTTATAAGAATCACTTAATTGAATGATAATTTTATTAGCAGCTTCCTTTGAATCTGCTGCAGAAAGCGCATCTACCAATTCCAGGTGTGCCATTTATGCAATTCATCGTGGCTTTTGCCATCCATCGTACAGCTTTTTATAAGGCTGGTGTTCTTTTGCTTCAATTGTGCAGCCAGCGAAGCATAATCGTTGCTATCGTAATGAGACAACAATTTCTCACCATCAAGGATGTAAGGGGTCATTTCAGTATTTACCGTCCACTTTTCGCCATGGTTAAGTTCTATGGTCGGAGTATTACTTTCGGTTGTGGTTCCATTATTTTTGTTTCCACAACTAAACAGAAATAAAGCAAAAGTGATCATGCTAAAAATTGATTTTTTGATATTCATAATTTTAAGTTTTAATTGGAAAAATTTTATTGATGGTGAAATAAGAAATAATAGTAAATATAAGCGTTGCTGAAATCCTAAATATCATAGCACCGATAGTTTTTGTTTCATAAATACCGCCCATGTTGATATGATAAAATAAACCAATAAAAGCAATAATTAAAATAAGAACAGAAATGCCTAATGGTTTTATTGTCCATTTTTTACTCTTTATAAACCCATAAGCTGCAGATAGATAAAGAATGCTGCATATAAAATTTGCCCAAACAATAAACAAAACATAGTTGCCTTCTTTGGCTCTGATGCCAAACA
Organism: Saprospiraceae bacterium; assembly: GCA_016722285.1. GTDB lineage: Bacteria > Bacteroidota > Bacteroidia > Chitinophagales > Saprospiraceae > OLB9. The sequence continues at coordinate 938,690 of JADKGI010000001.1, read as the reverse complement.
GATCAAAAATAACTGAGCTGCTGAGGAATAAAGTTAGCAGTCCAAATCCAGCAAGGATGATTGCTGCAATGATTGAAATATACTTTTTCATTTCGATTTGGTTTTTATCAATGTTAAAATAGATTGTATCATTTGGTCTCCATTTTTAATGATATCAAATTGAAAATTTGCAACCTCCATTTGTACATCTGAAGCCGGAAAGTACCAATCACGATTTGCGTCAACTCATCTGAGTTATTGAATTTGTAAATACTTTCTGGTGTTGCCCTTCCAAAATAATTGGCATTAGGTGTTTCATTTTTACAGCCATTATATTCAGTATTGTTTCGTTGATACGTTGGCTTTCTTCCATCAGGCCGTCAGAAAAAACAGCAACCACAAAATGAGGGTTCTCCTTAAAGAATGAAAACTGATTTTGGAATAATGTGGTGAATTTTTCTTCCGGAGATAGTTCACTGGAAATAGCATCGGTATAGCGCTCGTCCATACTCCTGGCCAGATATTCGAGTAAGGCAATAATTATTTCTTCCTTGCTTGTAAAGTGTCTATAGACAGCACTTTCGGAAAACTGCATTTCTTTTGCCAGGTTTTGATTGTCAAACCACTTATACCAGATGAAGTAAGTATTTTGCCTGCTGCTTCTATGATTTCCAGTTGCCTATCTGTTACTATTACGGTTGCTGTCATTTCTTTTAATGTAAAAATGAAGCGTACATCCAACCTACTTTCTTTGCATTCTGATATAGTCACTCATGAGCGCATTTGTGCCTTCATCATTTGCTTCTAGAAAGATCGAGCATTTCTCTTTGCAAAGAATAACTGTCTTGAAACTTTCTAATATCGTTCAACTTCTTTTACACCGTCTGATATTTTTCGCTTTCTTTTTATTGTCGATGTTTTGCATATTCTGAATAATTATGTTCCGGAGTATCGCCCAATGTAAGAATACGCTCTGGCTATTTCATCTACCTTCAGTAATAAATCATTGTATAGTTCTTCAAATTTAAGGTGTAGCTCAAAAAACTTTTGACCTTTGATATTCCAGTGATATCCCCTTGTGTTTTGATAAAATATGGAATAATTTGCTAGTAAAATATTTAGTTTGATAGCTAAGTTTTTAGCTTTGTCTTTGTCAAGACCAATTCTGTTTGTGTTCATTTTTTTTATATTTTAAGTAAAATTAATGTTCTCATCGCTCCCCTTCGAACCATCTCCTAATTATTAAGCGTTTTGATGGAGTTAGATAATTGTGTTTAATAGAATAGTGTTTTTCTTTTACAATTTTTAGTTTAATGTTTTCATTTTAAGAAATGCAATTCTAAATAAATCACTGAAGCTGTCATAGCCATTGCTCCTATTAATACTAAAGCTGGCGGTAATCCAAAATACACTTCAGTAAGTATTCCGATTGGCATCAATAATCCGGTAAGTGCCAACCATGATATGGTTTTTACGTTTTCGAGCTTGTCTTTGAAGTGTAAAAGCAGGTATCCGATTAAAATATTCAGAAACGCAAATAAGTTTCCGTGTACATGAGCCAGTCTGGTTTCAAAATGTTTGCCAATGCTATATGTGTTCACCCATTCTTCTTTGCCGGGCGCAAAGTCACGCAAATAAATGAGCAAAAAGCCGTAAGCCATAAAAAAACCCATGGTTAAAAACCCGATTGCGATGTTATTTTTACCGTTCATTTTTAGTGTATTATAAAAGTTAGTGAATATTCGCTCACAAAGATAAGGGTATGTTATTTACATTTGCAAGTATTTATCTGAGGAAACTTCAAAATATGACGAAGATCATCTGGTCTGGTGGGAAAGATATTTGTTTTCGGAGTTTGTCAGAGAATGGGTTTGAGTGAAAAGGACAATTAAAGATCGCTTGACTTGTCGTCGAAGTTTGGGAGGTTTTGGAGGAATGAACTTCGGTGAAGGTTTGCAAATAGCCTAAAGTCGATGCACACCAAGCATTTCTTAATGATCCTTTTTGTGTTCATAGCAAGAGTAAGAAGGAAGAAAGTATCAGCCAGGCCAATACACTGTGTGTAATATTCTCATGTAATACGATCATTTGTCCTTTTTCCAACAAGGTGTTTTGTTTTTCTGTGATAAAATTCATTTTTCCTTCTAATACCTGAACGCTGATGACTCCCTTCGCCTGATGTGGTTTTAATTCTGTATTTTCATGAAGTCCCATTATCACTATTCTCATGGTATTAGATTTGAAAATTGTTAAAGAATTGCGGTCACTGTCTTTCCAGGTTGCTTCATTTTTTATTTGGTCAATGAATTTATTTAAGTCCATTTCTACCAACGGGGCATTTAAAACCCGGTCACCTTCAGGACGTTTAAGTGTGGATTCGCTGGACTTATTTTCCGTCATGTTTTGAGAGACATGTGTTTGTAATTTTTCTATTAATTTTGAAGTTGCTTCATCCGCTGAAATGCCATAACCATTCACTAAAATTCCTTTGATGTCATATTTTGTAGAAGATATGGCATACAGTATGGACTGGTAATCGGGATCTGAATCTCCTTCAAACCGGTAAACTTTGTCTATTTGAAATTCGTTTGGAGACAGGGTGATATTCGTTACATGGCATACAATACATTCATCCTGAATATTAAAGTCATGAGTGTAGCCCAACTTGAGCAATCCGTTTATGGTTTCAGATAAAGTGCCAAAATTTTCATTTAAATTATATTCATTCATCTTTCAAAGGTTTTTATAATACTGTGATATTCAAAATTTTGTAGATGTCCACATCAATTAGAAATAACTTAAAATGAAATACTATGATAATAACAACTCCAGGTGTAAAATCGTTCGTCTTCATTCTACTAAACCCCAAATAAGAGTAAGAATCATTTACCGAAAACTTCATCGAATGACTTACCTGAATTTATGTCTTTGATTAGTTGATCTAATTTTTCTTTTGTGTACCAATTTTTAACTTCATGTTTTGCAGTCATAAAATTAAGTTTGATTTGTTCACGAGTTCCCTCTCCATTGAACTGTTTGCCTGATGTAAGATTTTTAACGTCAGGCAAGTCTTTGTAGTTATTTGATTTTACCCTAAGTGTGTCTTCTGAATAATAATCTCTGTAATCATTCTGCATAGCTAATCCTTCGTCAAACCACGCCGGGATTTTAAATGACCAATTATAGAATCCAATTCGTTCATAAAATTCTGCATGTGAAATTTCGTGAGCTATAATATCTAAGTCAATGCCGTCATGGCTAATCACAATGTAAGAGCCCAATTTTACATGTGTCAGAGCCGGAACCTGATACGGGCTTCCATATTTTTTAAAATCGTCTTCACTTTCACAATAAATAAATGTGGGGTTACAGGTTTTTTGTCCCCAGAAACCAGCAACCCGATTTGACGCAATTTCCATGAGAAGTTTTATTGTATCAATTTTATTTTGAGGCGCACTGTAGTTGAAATATAGTCTGCCATCTTTTTGAAGGTCGGAATAGTCAATCAATATACTTCGGGTCTGCTGTGGGAATAAAACAAAGTGAGCGAAGGCACAAATCGGAATAGCAATAAGAAAAATCAAAAGAGTTCGTCTAATTATTTTTATAAACTTTGTCATTTCAATTTGATTTCAAGAATTTCCTCTATATAATTTAGGCACTTTCGTTATGGTGTTTGTGCTTAAAGGGTACCAACAATCTGAGTAAATCACCTTTCTCATTTGATTAAGCTCAAAATATGGTTAAATGCAGGAAAGCAATATTCATTATTGGTAAAGCAAATATTTTTTTCGCATCACTTTATATTGGCTTAAGCCTGGTTCCCAGCTTTGACGGATTTCTTTTTCAGATGTACCATCTATGATCTGCTGTCTAAACTTATCACTTCCGGTTAGCTTTTCTATCACGCCCATTTGGTTGCTCAGTTTGGAGTCAAAGAACTTTTCTTTGTGCGGAGATGCTTCGTAAAGTTCCATGATCCATTGGATGTTAATCTGTTTCGTTTTTCTCAATATTTCAACATCATAATTGCGAAGGTCGATGCCGTAACAAACCTCATTCATAAATAGCGGTGTTTCTGCCATGCCCGGAATTCCTATCGGAGTAAAACTGAATTCATATTTTCCTTTTAGTTCCGGGCTGCCTAGTACAGTAAAGGGAAAATAAGTACCACGACCATGATTAATATACGTGCCTTCAAATAAACATGTAGAAGGGTAGAGGAGTATGGATTGTTGCGTATTCAGATTTGGCGATGGACTGACGGGCAAAATATAGGGCATGTCGTGGTTGTAATTAGCCACTTGGATGATTTTAAGTTTGCATTTTACTTTATTGGTCAGCCATCCTTCACCATTTACCATTTGTGCAAACTCGCCTACCGTTAATCCATGCGATATAGGTATGGGAAACATGCCTATACCCGATTTGAATTTCATATCCAATACAGGACCATCAATAAAATATGCATTGGGGTTGGGCCTGTCAAGTATGAGAGGCTCCTTATCATTTTCATGACAAGCATCCATCAATCGGAATAAAGCATTGATGTTGGTATAAAAGCGACAACCTACGTCTTGCAGATCATAAATCATCAGGTCAACATCGGCGAGATCTTCATGGGAAGGTTTGTTTTTTTTGCCATACAAAGAGATGACGGGTATGCCCGTAGCCATATCAATCTCATCGGCAACCTTGGCGCCGGCGCTTGCATTTCCTCGAAAACCATGTTCAGGGCCAAACACTTTGACTATATTGATACCAAGCTTTCTAAGGCTATCTACTAAATGGGTTTTACCGATGATGGACGTTTGGTTGGCAAGGATGGCTACTCTTTTCCCTTTTAGGTATGGCACATATTTTTCGGTTTGTTCGGCACCGGTTTTGATTTGTGAAGTTGCAATACCAGCCGGGTCGTTGGGTTGATTTTTGGCATTAAAGCAAAGGCTTAATACAACAAAAAGTAAAGAGGAGAATTTCATCGTTCTAATTTTAAATCAGTTCTAAGTATAAACTTTATCAAAGATACTTCTTAATTAGAAAAGGTTAAGGATGTATTGTAATATATACCGGTTCACCAACTTCATTCAACATGCAAATAGCGGATTCATTAGATAACCATTAGAAAGGCTAAAGCTGATTCGATCACAGATAATTATAAAAAGGAAGGCATAAAAAATACAGTTCATACCTTCCTCCTGCACACAGTTCTACTTCAAAGATTTCATTTTCTTATAAAGATTCAGTATAATTAATGTTGCCATAATCAGATAGGCAATTACTCCAATGAAAACTCTGGTATTATTTACATTATAATATTCATTAAGAGTGAGTATCAACAGATATGTGAATATAATAAAGGAAGCTATTGATGGCAAGAAGACTTTCATTTTAAAGGGTGTATTCCATTTTTACATTCAAAAGTAGTCAAATTCTTTTTAACTCTATATGAGATTGGGAAATCTAAAAAGAAATTTTATAAAATGAAATTTTGGGATACACCCATTTAAAATTATTTTATAAAGTCTTAATCTGACCAACAACAAGCATAACTAATTTTGGTATCACATTTTGTGTTACAACTTTGCGTTAGTACCACCGGTGAACCAATAGATTGAGAACATTCAGTGGAACCTTTACCCCCAGATGTACAATTACTGTCAGATTTTTTAACATCCTGACATTTACAATATATTTTTTCTTCAAAATTATCATCAAATACTATTGGATTAAACTGATAGGGTATCCATGTTCTTATTTCAGTTAAATTATTAATATTGGATTTAATCAAATATTTATCTTCAAACCCAATTAACTTAGATATTCCAAATATATTTCCATCTCCAATTTTAAATTTAATAATTTTATTGTGATTGCTGACAGTCAATGCTGTTGCATCGATGGAACTGAAAATAATTTCATCTTCTAACTTAGGTTGTACTAAATACTGAATAAAATAAAATTCTTTTTTATGGGAATTGTAAAAAAGGGAATGTGTTTTACCATTAAAATAAAGCATGACATTCCGGTTATTTTCATCCGAGTTAGTTTTAGTACAAGATGGTAATAAAAAAAGATAACAAATTAATAAAATCATCGTCATAATTAACTTTTTAATTTTAATAAAAAATTGCTCTCGGCACTGACCCAGCAGTGCCCACCGTGCGACCGATATGGTCTTGCGCATCTGATCCAAGTGATGAATAAGAGCTGAATGACCGTAGGCGATGTGACTCTGAGCGTCTTTGTCTTGATATTGTCCGCTTCTCCCGAGTCTGTACATTGGCCTGGCTGGTTTTCAGGTCGATCCATCCGCTTTCGCAAATGCAAATCACCATAGGACATTCATCACATCTCTCAAAAAAACCATATCTTTGCCATCGTACACGTCTAGTACACCTGAGAGTCTGCAGCTCCTGCAGGGTTTATCCCGTTTTACGGGGGGCATTGATGCGGACTCTCTTTTTTGTATCCGTACATATACAAAAAAGATCAGAGCCCGAACTTCGTCTGAAAATTTTCAGAATTCCCTATTTTATGTCCCATTTCAGTATTTTCCGACACTGAAATGCTTTTAATCCTACTTTGATGTGTTTTTCTTCCTACCGTTGTAAGCAGAAAATATTTTTCGAATCCGTCAGAAAACTGACAGAAGTTTTTCCAAAATATTTTACAACGGGTGTTTTTTACTCATATATCAGCCGGTACAGACTAATAATGTGAGCAATATATATCGTTTTTTTTAATTCCAAAATATTTTTTAAAATTATTTTATTAGTTTATTTTAAGACTTTAATTCTTAAAATGTAAACATATAAGTGAATGAGGGTAGCGAGGCATTTAAGTTAATGTGCAATTTCTTATACACACTATTGCAGAAATTCCAGGGATTTGATTTTCATCCTTCGAATCCCAACATCTTTTTTAAGATTATAAACACTGGAAGGAAGCAGCCATTTTCAAAAGAATCTAAATGTAAGAGTCATCACTCTTTTCACAAAATACCCCTTCAATTCCTTTTTTACAATCTAAATGAGGACATTTGTGGCTTCTTATCTGAAGCAAACACCCTATTACTATGATCACATATTTTCGTGGATCTGAAGACCAGATATACGCCGTGCAGTCAGCTTCAAATCTGACTGAAAAAGATATTGAAAAACTGACCTGGCTATTCGGAGATGCTAATCGGGAAGAAGGTATATCAGTCAATTCTTCATTTATTGGCCCCAGAGCTTCCATGGTCACCCCCTGGAGCACTAATGCAGTGGAGATCACGCAGAATATGGGAATTTCAGGCATCCTAAGAATCGAATTATTTCATGCTTGTTTATCTGATGGTGATTCGTATGACCCGATGTTATCACAGCGCTATTCAAAATTGGATCAGGAAATTTTTGCTTTACATATCACTCCTGAAGCTGTAGTCATGATAGAAGACATTTCCGGATATAATCTTCGGGAAGGTTTGGCTTTGAGTGATGAAGAAGTGACCTATCTGGAGGATTTATCACTTCTTTTGGGCAGGAAACTTACCGATTCTGAAGTGTTTGGTTTTTCGCAGGTCAATTCAGAGCATTGCAGACACAAAATCTTTAACGGGACTTATGTCATTGATGGTGAAGAGAAGGCCGACAGCCTTTTTGCTTTGATAAAAAAACAGCAAAGATTCATCCCAATGGTATAGTGTCGGCATACAAAGATAATGTAGCTTTTATAAAAGGGCCCGAAGTGATTCAATTTGCGCCTCAATTTGGCCATAAACCTTCTTCATATATTAAGCAGAAATTTGATTCCGTACTTTCCCTTAAAGCTGAAACCCACAATTTTCCTACGACAGTAGAGCCATTTAACGGAGCTGCTACCGGATCAGGCGGCGAAATAAGGGACAGACTTGCAGGGGGGCAAGGCTCCATTCCACTTGCAGGTACCGCTGTGTACATGACTGCCTACTCAAGGCTGGAAAAAAACAGATCTTGGGAAAAGAACATTTCTGAACGAAAATGGCTGTATCAAACACCGGTTGATATCCTGATTAAAGCATCAAACGGAGCATCTGATTTTGGAAATAAATTCGGTCAGCCTCTTATAGCAGGGTCAGTATTGACCTTTGAATATAAAGAAGAAGGCAAAATGATTGGTTTTGATAAGGTCATCATGATGGCCGGAGGGGTAGGTTACGGCAAAGAAGAACAGTCTATAAAAAAACAACCACAACCCGGAGATCTGATAATCGTCATGGGTGGTGACAATTATCGCATAGGAATGGGTGGTGCAGCTGTATCTTCTTCTGATACAGGATCATTTGGCACGGGAATTGAATTGAATGCCGTCCAGAGATCAAATCCTGAAATGCACAAGAGGGTAGCGAATGCAATCAGATCCTTGGTCGAAAGTGACCAAAATCCAATCGTGTCTATCCATGATCACGGGGCTGGTGGCCATCTAAATTGCCTTTCGGAGTTGGTAGAAGAAGCGGGTGGCATCATCCAGCTGGATGCACTTCCGGTTGGAGACCCGACACTCTCGGTAAGAGAAATCATCGGAAATGAATCCCAGGAAAGAATGGGTATGGTGATCCATAAAAAGGATGTCAGCTTCGTGAAAGAAATAGCAGACAGGGAGAAATCCCCGTTCTGTAATGTCGGCGAAATAACAGGAGACGGGAGATTTAAGATATTTTCCCAAAAATCAGGAATTAGTCCCGTTGATCTTTCATTGGATGATATGTTTGGCTCAAGCCCTAAAATGATAATAAATGACACTACAGCCAATGTAACATATGCAAATCCTTCATACGATATTAAAGATTTTTATTTGTATCTCGAGCAGGTGCTCCAATTGGAAGCTGTAGCTTGTAAGGATTGGCTTACTAACAAGGTTGATCGCTGTGTTGGTGGTAAAGTGGCTAAACAGCAATGTGCTGGCCCATTGCAGCTTCCGCTAAATAATTGTGGTGTTATGGCGCTTGATTATGAAAGCCATCAAGGGATAGCCACTTCTATTGGCCACTCTCCGGTGAGCGGATTGATTCATCCGGGAGCAGGCAGCCGCAACAGCATCGCTGAGGCCTTAACAAATATAGTTTGGGCTCCATTAAAAGATGGATTAACAAGCGTATCGCTATCAGCCAACTGGATGTGGCCATGTAAAAATCCGGGTGAGGATGCCAGACTATATCAGGCCGTACAGGCATGTTCAGACTTTGCTATTGATCTGGGTATCAACATACCTACAGGAAAAGACTCGTTGTCGATGAAGCAAAGATATCCTGACAAGGATGTCCTCGCTCCAGGAACTGTAATCATAAGTGCCGCAGGCCATTGTATAGATATCCGAAAAGTTATTGAACCTGTGATACAAAAAGACGGGGGTCAACTTTACTATATCAATATGTCTTTTTCTGAATTTGAACTTGGGGGATCATCATTCTATCAGGTTTTGAGCAAAATTGGGAAAAAAGCTCCGGATATTAAAGATGCACATAAATTTAGAAAAGCGTTTAATGTGCTTCAGGAACAGATCAGCAAAGGAAATATTATAGCCGGACACGATGTGGGAAGCGGTGGATTGGTCACCACTTTGCTGGAAATGTGTTTTGCCGATCCTGATGCCGGTCTGCAGGTAAATACAGGGCAGATAAACGAAAATGACATCATCAAACTCCTGTTTGCAGAAAATGCAGGCGTCGTCTTCCAGGTTTGCAAAGGGGCTGAATCGGATGTAACTTATGCTTGTATGATGCATGGGATTGAAATAATACATTTAGGTCATTATACTGATGACAAAAAAGTCACCATAACCCGTCATAGCAGCGCATTTGTGCTGGAAACTGATGTATGGAGGGATATTTGGTTTAAATCATCTTATCTGCTGGATAAGAGGCAATGTGGAGCAGAAATGGCTGCAGAACGTTTTTCAAATTATAAGAATCAATCACTCAATTTTAAATTCCCCGCCCATTTTACAGGTAAAAAACCAGAGATTGAAGCAGGGATGCCAAGAGTGAAAGCTGCGGTCATACGTGAAAAAGGCAGCAACTCGGAGCGGGAACTTGCAAACGCACTCTATCTAGCCGGATTTGATGTGAGAGATGTTCATATGACGGACCTGATTTCCGGAAGAGAAACCCTTGAAGATATTAGTTTTATAGGTGCAGTCGGAGGTTTTTCCAACAGCGATGTATTGGGTTCTGCCAAAGGATGGGCTGGCTCTTTCAGATACAATGAAAAAGCGAATCAGGCGCTGGCAAATTTTTTCAGCAGGCCGGATACTTTATCAGTAGGTATATGTAATGGATGCCAATTGTTTATTGAACTGGGACTAATAAATCCTGACCACGACATTAAGCCTTCTATGCATTTTAATGATTCACACAAACATGAGAGTATATTAACCTCTGTCAAAATAGCAGAAAACCACTCTGTGATGTTATCAACTCTTGCCGGTTCGACCCTTGGGGTATGGGTTTCTCATGGAGAAGGTAAATTTATTTTGCCCAAAGCTGAAAGTGACTATCATATAGTGGCCAAATACGGTTATGATTCCTACCCGGCAAACCCAAATGGTTCTGACTACAATACTGCCATGATGTGTAGCCGGGATGGCCGTCATTTAGTGATGATGCCACATATAGAAAGATCGACTTTTCAGTGGAACTGGGCGTACTATCCCGACACAAGAAAGGATGAAGTAAGCCCGTGGGCAGAAGCCTTTGTCAATGCAAGAAAATGGATAGAAAATAGGTAATTTCATTTATCAGGCTGGACAAGACTTATTAATAATTTCCCCAATAAATGTTTTCATTTGTTCTATACTATTGACAATCATTACATTGGGTGGTAGGTCAAGGTCCTGGCTTGTGGTTTGGAAGCCACTTATTATCACCTGTTGATCGGGAGAGTTTCTGGCCAGTTCATTCAGATATGGCTGTAGTGGTGACTCACTAAAGCTGTCATTAAACAGGGTAAATATATAGCCTGCATTAAATATGTTTTTACCTTCCAGCACATCGATGAGTGGTACAGAAGTGCCCAGATTGATCACTTTGGCTTTATTCTTCAGGAGTATATATTCCAAAAAAAGCAAACTTAATTCGTGAGATTCATTTTCCGGAAGATAAATCAGGCACCTGACATTTGTAAAACAATTTTCGCGCCCTAATTTATCTATTTGTACGATGATCTTCTTGCGAATGATATTACTCACAAAAGTCTCGTGAACACTTTTTATTGAGCCGGCTTCCCACATGATACTAAGTTTGTCAAGTAGTGGATACACCACATCATTCATCGTTTCTTCAAATCCCTTTGAATTGATCTGATGATCCAGAATGATATTAAATTTAGTCTCACACAGCTCGAACATAGAGATGCCATATCGTTTCTCCCAAATCCTCAGAGTATGGGCTTTAACCCCTGAGAGACTTTCAAGATCTTTTATCGAATATGCTACCATTAATAAAATCTAATTTCTTTTGGAAAGGTTAATTTAATACAATTTCAAAACCTGCTTATTTATCTGTTCAGCAAAATTAGGGTACAAAGGTTGTGAATTGTGGATAAACAAGTGATGGATTAAAAAGTTTAAATATTAAAGATTACTAGAGTGACTGTTTGTCAAACCATAAAAATTAAAATTATTGGACTAAAAATTGTAATTTTGAGCAACAAATGAATACTAATAAAATGGGTGATTGTCATCGGGTTTGTGTTTTGTTTTTCATCATCGCTTTGACTAATACGTCAGGCATCAGCCAGAGTTTTTGGTTTGGAGCCAAAGGCGGTGGTGCCATGAATTTTCAGAGTTGGGGAGATGGAAGTTTTGGAGGAAGTGTCAATAGAGATCCCTTGTTTTCTTTGAATGGAGATTTTTTTATTGAGTCTCTTGATGAATTTCATAAAGGAGCACTTTATGCCCAGATTGGATTGCACACGAGAGGTAGTTCATATCGTTTTTTTAGTTTTAACAACGTTTTTTCTCAGCAACAGGGCTTTAAATTTAGGAATCTGGTATCTGAAATTGGTGCTAAAAAGACTTTTGGTGAAAATTCAAAGTATATGTCTTATTTCATTCTTGGGGTTAGAGGTGAGTACACATTGAGCACAAATCTGGACACCTATGTCAATTTTGGTCAGTTATTTTATCCTATTAATGAATTTGTGCGTAAGTTCAATTACGGAGTGACAGCAGGTGGCGGATTTGAAATGCCAGCTTCCGATTTAAGCAATGTATTTATTGAGTTTTCATTACAGCCTGATCTTTCTTTTCAGTATGAACAACAACCACTCTTTAATATTATAGACCCTTGGACCAGCCAGCCTGTAAATATAGGTTTACGTCAGGTCAGGAATCTTTCTATTGAAGTGAAAGTAGGTATCAAATTCCTGCGTAAAGTAGAATATATAGATTAATTTAATTGAGCACATGAGACACATCCTGATCACCTGTATATTTTTTTTAGCTTGTCTTCAGGTGTATTGTCAAATTACAGTTACCAATGTTACTTTTCCAAAAGCCGGAGATACCTTACGGACTGTCTTTGCACTTAATGTCCCGGGAGGACTGGAATTGGGGAGTCAAGGGGGTCCAAAAGTATGGGAGTTCAGTCAACTCAATTTCGGCAACCGTCAGCAGGAGATATATCTCAATGCATCTTCAGGTGCCGATTTCAATATGTTTCCGGAAGCTAATCTGATCAGAAGGACTGGTGGTCAGGGCCTCTATATTAAGACTTCCGCAAACAAAATGGAAGGTCTGGGTTCCAGTGGAGCCAATGCTTTTTTTAATACCCCACTTGTTGTCAAATATTCAAAGAGACCAGCTCTCAGGACGACACCTATTATGTTTATTACCACCACAGGTACAGTAAGCGAATTTAAGATAGATGTAGGAACAAATAATATTCCTGATACCCTTCTATCTGTTTTACCCATAAAGCCAGATAGTATCAGAATACAGTTTACAAATTCATTGGCTGGGATTGTAGATGCATATGGCACGTTAAAATTATCAGGAAAATCTTTTGAAATACTCAGAGAAAAGGCTCAAAGCATCAGTGAAACAAAATTGTTTGTAAAAATACTTGGATTGTGGTTGGATCCAGTGGCTATTTTTGCAGGAAGTATTCCTCCTCAATTAAGCGGACTGCTTGGCAAGGACACCACCATTATCTATAATTTTTATAGCAATGCCAGAAAAGAAGTTATCCTTTCTGCCGAATATAATCCTTCAGGTTCATTCTTAGGGGTTACTTATGTTGACCTGGGAGAACCTATCTCTGCCGTTTTTAACCCAGCACAGGAAGAAATGAGGGTATTTCCAAATCCGACATCAGATTATGTTAATATTACTTCCGGAGAAACAGGTGGTCGGTATTTAGTCATCGCCGGCGATATGATGGGTAGGGCAGTTTTTACTGATGTGATGCAGCTACCTCCTCATGAATCAAAACAAATCAATACAAACCAATGGCTAAACGGAAATTATTTTATTACCCTAATAAATATTGAAAGCCGGGTTACAACCACATTAAATCTATTAATAAAAAGATGATTAATCCAAGAATAAAACAGAGTCTGGACCTGACTGGTAAAGTCGCTATTGTCACCGGGGCCTCCAGAGGTATAGGTGAGAGTATTGCCAGAGGATTGGCCGAATTTGGTGCCAAAGTTGTCATCACAGGCAGAAAGCAGGAAGGTGTCGATGATGTTGCCCACAGATTTAAGAAAGATGGACTGGATGTTTTGCCTGTAGCCTGCCATTCAGGCGATGAAAATCAGCTTCAAAAGTTAGTTTCTGACACTAAAAGCCAATACGGAGCCATTCATATACTTGTGAATAATGCGGCTACAAATCCCTTTTATGGTCCCATAGAAGATATGACCGGTGATCTCTTTGATAAATTGATGCAGATAAATGTGAAGGCAGCTTTCAAACTTTCAAACCTTTGTTTACCCCTGATGAAAGTAAGTGGCTCCGGGTCAGTTATCAATATCAGTTCAGTAGAAGGATTCAGACCCAGTCCGGGATTATCCATTTATAGCATCACCAAAGCAGCCCTTATTATGCTGACCAGGTCACAGGCCAAAGAATGGGGAGTGTATGGAGTGAGAGCAAATACTATATGCCCGGGCCTGGTGCAAACAAAATTCAGCGCTGCACTTTGGAACAACAAAGATATCTTGGATCATTGGACGGCCAACATACCATTAAAACGAATGGCACATCCGGATGAGATGGCCGGGCTTGCCGTATTTCTGGCATCGGATGCATCCGCTTATTGTACAGGTCAGGAGTTTACTGCTGATGGCGGCTACCTTATTTCGTAGTAATTTTAAAAACCAAATAATAAATTATTCATGATGAGATTAATATTCAGCATACTTCTTTTCGGGATTTCAGTCTCTGTTTTTAGTCAGACCACAAGTCCTGCATTTCTTAAGGATCACAATCGCAGGTGGGTCGATTCAGTATTTAATAGTCTGACTTTGGACGAAAAAATTGGCCAACTTCTCTTACCCCGGGGAAATTATTCCGGTAAGCCGCACGATGTTGATTTATTGAAGAAGTGGGTAAGAGATTATAAAATTGGCGGTCTGGTTTTTTTTGCATCCAATCCGACTACTCAGGCTCTATTGACAAATGAACTGCAATCTATATCCAAAGTACCTTTGCTCATCGGGCAGGATTTTGAATGGGGGGTAGGAATGAGACTGGATAGTACGGATAGATTTCCATACGCAGCATCTATTGGTGCTGTCGTTGGCAATGACTATCTGGTAGAAATGATGGGTCAGGAGGTGGCCAGACAATGTAAAAGATTAGGTGTCCATATCAATTATGCTCCGGTGGTGGACGTAAATAATAATCCTAATAACCCTGTGATTAATTTCAGGTCTTTTGGATCCGACCGCGATCAGGTGGCATCAAAAGGTCTTGCTTATATGAAAGGTATGCAAAGTCAGGGTATTTTATGCACGGCAAAACATTTTCCTGGCCATGGAGATACAGATGTCGATTCCCATCAGGACCTACCTGTGATCACCCATGATAAGAAGAGATTGGATGAAATAGAATTATATCCGTTCAAAAAGCTGATAGATAGTGGATTATCAGGTATCATGACTGCCCACCTGAATATTCCGGCTCTTGAGCCAAAAGTTGGACTGGCTTCTACTTTTTCAAAGAATATAGTCAATAAGTTGCTCCAGGAAGAATTAAAATTTCAGGGACTTACATTTACTGACGCCATGGAAATGCAGGGTGCTGTTAAAAATTTTCCCAAGGGGGAAGCGATGGTTCAGGCCCTGCTCGCGGGCAATGATGTTCTTGAAACTTTCATGGATGTGGAAGGCACTGTGGAAGCCATTAAAAATGCAGTTAAGAATAAAATCATCCCGATAGATCTTATCGATTATAAGGTCAAAAAAATACTCATGGCAAAATCCTGGGTAGGGCTGGATGCATACAAGCCGATCGAAATGGAGAGACTGGTCGAAGACCTGAACACAGTAAATTCTGACGTTCTAAACCAAATACTTACTGAAAAGAGTATCACCTGTCTTAAAAATGACCTGAAATTACTACCGATTATGGATCTGACTAAAAGGATTGCTGTTGTATCTGTCGATTCAGAAAATGAGTATTCTGATTTATACAAAATGGCCAGCAATTATACTACCTGTGACTATATCAAAATACCAAAAAATGTCGGTGATTCTGTATTGAGTTCGGTTATGTCACAGCTTAATACATATGATATAGTGATAGCGGGTGTGCATCTGATCGATATCAGAGCAAGCAAAAATTATGGATTGACGCCTGAAAATACAAAGCTAATCGCTGATTTTGCTTCCATGGATAATGTCATTTTGTGTCTATTCGGTAATCCATTTATTCTCAATAAAATTCCGGAGCTGGCACGGAGTAAATCTTTTATTTTAGGATATCAGCAGAGTGTCTATACCGAAAGAGCCGCCGGACAAATTATTTTTGGAGCTTTATCTCCGGTAGGGAGATTACCTGTATTCTTAAATGATAACTTCAAAAGCGGTATGGGTCTTACTTTTCCTTCAATTGACAGACTGACCTATGGATTGCCGGAGCAAGTAGGTATTAGTCGTACCATTCTGAATACAGGGATAGATTCAATTATCCATTTGGGCCTTACGGAAAAAGCTTTTCCGGGTGCAGTAGTGCAGGTTGCTAAAGATGGTAAGGTGATATTTTCGAAATCATACGGTTACCACACATACGAAGAAGCAGAAAAAGCCAAAGGAGAGAATGTATCAGATCGCGGTGATATATATAGTTTCATTGATGATGCCATGGATAATCCCGAAAGCCTGTCCACCACCTTGAGACCTGCTGTCACTTCATATGTACCAAAGGGGAAGACATTGCAGGATGACCTTTTTGACTTCGCTTCAGTGACCAAAATAAGTACATCCACACTTGCTGTTATGCAGCTGATGGGTGAAGGAAAATTTAATCTGAATGCAAGTCTGGGAGATTATTACCCTGACTTCAAAAACAGCGATAAAGGTAGCCTCATTATGAAAGACCTGCTAACCCACAGGGCCGGACTAAAGGCCTGGATACCTTTTTGGAGAGATGCCATTGATACTGTGACGACTATGAAAAAAGCTCTTGAACTATATCCTGAACTGGAGAGTCAGTGTATTGTCAATATCAAAAAGCCCGGATTTTTTAAGCGATTGTTTGGCAAAAAACCAGTCAGGGAATTGATGTATTTTGAGTCACTTACAGCACGGCCTCAACTATGGAATGCCATGCTGACCCCTGAAACAAGAACATGGAAAAAAGATATCTTTTCGACGACACTCAGACCTGATTTTACTGTACGGGTGGATAAAGATCTCTATCTGAACCAAAATTATAAAAAAGTGATGATGGATCAGATAGCAACATCGCCGCTGAATCCATCGCAAGGATATGTATATAGTGACCTGCATTACTATCTGTATCCCGATATGATCAGGAGTATCACTGGCAAACCATTTGATAAATACCTCGATGAGACTTATAAATCAATAGGGGCAAATACTCTGACTTACAACCCTTGACAAAGTATCACTTGAGAGGGTTGTGGCCACCGAATATGACAGTTTATTCAGAAAGGTTCTGATTCACGGATATGTTCACGATGAAGGAGCTGCAATGTTGGGAGGTATTTCTGGCCATGCGGGACTCTTCGGAACAGCCAATGATCTTATGAAGCTGATGCAGATGTATCTTCAGAAAGGCAGCTATGGAAGTAAACAATACATCAAACCGGAAGTATTGGATATATGTACTGCATATCAGTTTCCAGATGAAAAAAACAGGCGTGGCATAGGATTTGACAAGAAAGATTTTGATCCCAATATAAAGAATGGACCATCACTGGCATCAGAGAAAAGCTTTGGGCGTTCAGGTTTTACCGGAACATTTACATGGATAGATCCTGAGTTGAATCTGGTGTATGTTGTCCTCTCTAACAGAGTTTATCCAACCAGGCTCAATAATAAAATTTCGGCACTTAATACCAGAACTGAGATAGGAAACCACATAATAAAATCTATTCGGGAAGGCATACAAGTAAAATACTTCGTCAATCAATAACTATGTTAATCAAATCAGTAAAAGGGAAATTACCTCAATTTGGGGACGACTGCTATATAGCCGAAAATGCAACCATCGTGGGAGATGTCAAAATGGGTAAGCAGTGTAGTGTTTGGTTTAATGCTGTGATTCGGGGCGATGTGCACTTTATCAGAATGGGAGATAAAGTAAATGTTCAGGATGGTGCAGTCATTCACTGTACTTATCTGAAGTTTCCCACTAATATAGGGAATAATGTATCGATTGGCCACAATGCCATTGTCCACGGATGCACGATTCATGACAACGTATTGATAGGCATGGGTGCCATTGTTATGGACAATTGCGTGATCGGGTCAAATTCTATCATAGCCGCAGGTGCGGTAGTAACCCAAAATACACATGTAGAATCAGGATCTATATTTGCGGGTATGCCGGCAAAAAAAATCAAGACCATCAGTCAGGAACTCTCATCCGGAGAGATTGACCGCATAGCCAATAATTATGTGATGTATTCCGGTTGGTTTAAAGAAGATGAATAGGAAGATTAGACCGGCCCTATGTCTATTCGCTGATAACTTTCTTTTATTTTCATATAAGCAGGTATGACATCAGTAATGGTATTGAGCACTGTTTGAATAAGTCTTAATTTTGTAGTAAATTTATGATGTATCAGACTGACTTCTCTGACCGGTGTAGGTTCCACAAAAGGTATAACCCGTTCTTTTCGCTCCGGTGTAAGATTCCAGGTAGCCAATTCCGGAATAATGGTCATTCTCCTATAGATTCAGTTATATTCATCAGAGATTCAATACTTCCTGCATTGTATTTTATTTTATTATTTTCCAGGTTTCTCAACTCACAAAGTTTTATCATCTGATCCCGCATACAATGGCCTTCTTCCAGCAACCATAAATGTTTAAAATCTATATCTTCCGGCAAAATATATGATTTGTTCATTTTGTCATGTGCAAAAACATAGAACTCTTCATAAAAAATAGGATGCGTTATCAGAGATTTTTCATCAAGAGGCGTCACCAGTAATGCAGCGTCAGTCTCAGAAGACTTAAGTTTTTGTATTATGGATCTGGTAGTTTCCTCTTCGATGATGAGTTCTATATCAGGAAAAAGCTGACTGAATTTTTCAACAAACAGAGGGATAATATATGGTGCCAGCGTTGGAATAATGCTAAATGTAAGACTGCCTTTGAGCTTGTCCTGGTGTAAATCGGATGCCATTTTTTCCAATACTGATAGTTCCTCCAGAATTTTTACGGCTTGTGCCGCTATCAATTCTCCTTTTTCAGTGAGAGATATAGGGTTGTTTTTACGGTCTATCAGCATCAGCTCGAGATCTTCTTCCATCTTTCTGATAGCCATACTCAAGGCTGGCTGAGATACATTACATTGACACGCTGCTTCACTGTAGTTTTTTGTTGAAGCAAGGGCAACGAAATATCTTAGTTGAGCAAATTGGATGTTCATAAGTAAAAATTATAACACGTTAAAGTTATAAATATTTTCTTATAATGACATCAACTTATAATAATGAGACAATAAATATAATAACATTCGTCTTTTTATATGAAAATACCCCGATGACTAAAATCGGGGTATTTTATTTATATTTTTTTGATACTCTTACAAATGTTTATAGCCTCATCTATTGCATTCTGATCTTCGTCCTGAAAAGTAATGATTACAAAAAAATTAGTTTCAGAATCCGGGTCTATTAATCCCATGACGAATATTTTCGCACCGTTTTGTACACCTTCAGCATATCCACCTTTGAAACCATTTATATCAATAGTATTCACATCATCCACTCTTTCCAGATTTAAAGATTCTGCGATAGACATGGTATAAGCGTGTATATCACTATCGTCAATGGCATCGTCCTTAAACGGAATTATCGACAATTCCATACCATCTCCAGATGCTGAAAATTCATCAATACTATTGACACTTTCTTTAAAGTCATCGGCAAGTGTAAAAGAAATTCCATATTCTTCCCAGGTATATTGTTGTTGAGCAGATAGATATAAAGAGCTTAGAGTAAATAAAGTAATGCATAAAAACTTTTTCATTGTTTTGATTTTTTAAAGGTTAATAAGGACAAATGTAATGCTATTTAAATTCACGCTGATATTAAATAATGTTTAATATTATGAAATCAGCAAATGGACGATTTCTGACATGGCCAATGCTTAAAAGACATCTTTTTCATAATATTTTTAACAATTGTTTTACTTCAAGTTAAATTAATGATAAATGATGCCAAGAGAGTTCACATCGGGTACCGGAATTGAGTTATACCAGTAAATGTTGGATTATGATACGTACTTTACTTTTTTCTGTTTTCCTTGCCATGATACTTTCATCCTGCTTCGAAATAGATGAAAATATACTTCCCGTTGTCGGTATATACAGGGCACACATAATTGGTGTTGCCGGGCCTTTTGATCTGATCATAAGCACAGATAAGGGAGACAATGTAATCATTGAAGCGCCTTTTGATGGCGATTATTGGCACACAATTAAAGCCGATATCGATAATCAGACGGAAAGGGTCATGGATTTTAATATTTTTAATCAGCAGGTAGATAAGGATGTTAATATTAAAGGAAATGGATTTTTTATCAACGGAACAATAGAGTTGCGCTACACTATGAAGTTTGATAATGAAACAGTAAATTTTAAATTAGTGGGCACTAAAATTTAATATCTGCTCTTCAAGGAATGACAGTCGTCGGGTGAATATTGATTGTAAACTGTATTTGATCGCAAACTAATATTGACTTTCTTTATACCGGCGGCTGTTTTAATACTTATTATTTTATAGTTTTTGAATTTCTGTATAAGGCCGATTGCATTTCAAAATAAAATTAATAAAACAAATAAAATATTAATAAAATGTACAATAGCAAAATGTAATAATAAAATAACTTTAAAAAAGGTCTTGCTACGAAATAAAATATTGTTAAGGTATAGTTAAACTATTTGACTTGTCTGATCATTTTACCTACTTTTGCGTTATGAATTAAATAAAATAAAGGTAATATGTTAAGTATTATCAACAATGTAATTACAGAACAAGTAAAGGACTTGGTTAAAGAGATTACAAAGACGCAGGGAGGCCATTGGGTGGATAAAAAGGAACTTAGAATCAGTGAATCTGAAAAAGTAGACACACAAAGAGTTTAACCCAAAATCTGCTAGAACAAGGTCTTTTGAAAATTAAAGGTGATTTGTTAGTTAATAGAAAGGTGAGTCATTAATTTGGCTTGCCTTTTTTTACCCGGACAACAAAAATTTAACTCAGAGTTAAATTTTTGTACCCAAATATTTCTCCTTTCGGAAAAAGAGCTTAATTTTATGGTAAAATTTTTTGAAAATTCATATCAGCCATAAAAATATGACACATAGAATAAAAAAAGTAGCTGTATTGGGATCAGGAGTCATGGGTACAGGCATTGCCTGCCACCTAGCCAATGCAGGTCTGGAAGTAATTATGTTGGATATTGTTCCTTTTGACCTGGACGAAAAGCAAAAACAATACGGTAGCCCGAAACCGAATTGCTGATACATCACTGGCCAATGCCATAAAATCAAAGCCAGCTCCACTATACGATGTTGCTTTTGCATCTCGTATCACTACTGGTAATTTTGATGATGATATGGCTCAGATAGCATCGTGCGACTGGATCATCGAGGTTGTAGTCGAGAGACTTGATATCAAAAGACAAATTTTTGAAAAAATAGATAAACTTCGGAGTTCAGGATCTCTGGTGACTTCTAATACATCAGGTATCCCTATTTCGCAGCTTGCAGAAGGCAGAAGTGAAGACTTCAGAAAAAATTTCTGCGGCACTCACTTTTTTAATCCTGCCCGATATA
This sequence comes from Saprospiraceae bacterium, assembly GCA_016722285.1. Lineage (GTDB taxonomy): Bacteria > Bacteroidota > Bacteroidia > Chitinophagales > Saprospiraceae > OLB9. Next base: position 917,210 of record JADKGI010000001.1, on the reverse strand, counting down.
TGGCATTATTTGAGGTAATTCCTCATTCCGGGACGGACGAAGAAGTCGTGGATTTCTGGATGCGTTATGCAGAAGTATATTTAGGAAAAAAAGCTGTGCATTGTAAGGACACGCCTGCTTTCATAGCCAATAGGATAGGCTTTTATAGTGGAAACAAGGTGGGTGAACTCACTGAAAAATATGGACTTTCTATTGAGGAAGTAGATAAAATTACCGGCGAAACCATCGGATGGCCGAATACCGGAAGTTATCGCCTACTTGACCTGGTCGGCCTGGATACTTCAGTAAAAGTCACTAAAGGAGTCATTGACAATTGCCCTGACGATGAGTATGTAAAAGTACTCAAAAACAGACCAACAGCTAAAGCAACTCAGTTTTTATTGGACAACAATTTTCTGGGTGATAAATCGGGACAGGGGTTTTACAAAAAAACAGAACAGAGGGATGAGAAGGGAAGCAGGATTATCCTGGCACTTGACCTGAAAACCCTTGAGTATAAGCCAGCTCAGAAGCCAATGATACCTGTGGTAGGCATAGCCAAAAAGGTCGAAATCATGGATAAGCGACTCAAAGAAATGATGGCCTCAGATGAGAAATCAGGACATTTAGTACGAGATCTGCTTCTGGGCGTTATGACATACGCAGCCAACCGAATTCCGGAAATTAGTGATAATATTTATAGTATTGACAATGCGATGAAGGCCGGATATGCCTGGAACTATGGTCCATTTGAGTATTGGGATATGATAGGCATTGAAGATGCAGCTGCCATGGCAACGAAAATAGGCGAAAAAGTACCCGCCTGGATCAATGAAATGTTAGCTAAAGGGATCAAATCTTTCTACAAGTCCGAGAATGGAAAAAGAAAATACTATGATCTGAACACTGGGACATATCAGGTGATTCCCGGTACTGAACTGAACATACATCTGGATAATTATAGAATTAATGCCCCCGTTTACAAAAACTCTGAATGTATCATCCACGATATAGGTGACGGGGTGCTTTGCTTTGAGTTTACGTCTAAATCCAACGCTATCGGAGAAGGTATAGGTCAAGGTGCCATTGAAGCACTGAATATAGCGCAAAGCGGAGACTGGGCAGGTATTGTCATAGGAAATAACGCCAAAAACTTTACTGTAGGTGCAAATCTAATGAATGTAGGGATGGTGGCTATGCAAAAGGATTTTGCTAAGCTCGACGAGATGGTCAACGGATTTCAGCAGATAAATATGGCAATGAGATATGCTCCTGTACCGATTGTCACTGCAACACAAGGTTATGTTTTCGGAGGGGGCTGTGAGATATTGATGCATACTGATGCTTCAGTCTGCCATGCTGAGTCTTACATAGGACTAGTAGAAGTTGGTGTTGGTCTCATACCTGGCGGTGGAGGAACAAAGGAATTTGCCGTCAGAGCATCGGATTCCTTTTTTGAAGGAGATGTACAGATACCAACATTGATCGAAAAATTAAAGACCATTGCTACAGCCACTGTATCTACGTCGGCATATGAAGGATTCAATCATGGATATTTGCTTCATGACAGGGATATGGTAGAAATCAATCTAAGCAGTGTTTTAAGTACAGCAAAAGCTAAAGTGCTTGAATTGGCAAGACATTATACGGCTCCTATTCCAAAAGAAGTCACCGTACTTGGGAGAGGCGGATTAGGGACATTATATACTGCCCTCAATGAATTTTATCTTGGAAAATATATGTCCGCTTATGATCTGGAAATAGCCAAAAAAGTCGCATATGTCTTGTGTGGCGGTGATCTCACGGGGCAGCAGAAAGTTTCTGAGCAATATCTGCTTGACATCGAAAGGGAAGCCTTCCTACAGTTGTTGGGCAATCAGAAGACACTGGACAGAATCCAGTATTTGCTTATGAATAATAAGCCATTGAGGAATTAAAGAGTCTCAAAATTTTATCTAAATCATTAATGTTAAAAAAATAAAAATGAATGCATATATCATAAAAGGATTCAGATCTGCAGTCGGAAAAGCAAAAAAGGGTGGTTTTCGCAACTTCAGATCAGATGATCTTGCTGTAGAGATAATAACCTATTTAGTATCTGAGATTCCGCAACTGGAGCCAATGGAAATAGATGATGTGATAGTGGGTTGTGCAAACCCTGAGGGCGAGCAAGGTCTGCAGGTAGGAAGACTGATAGCAGCCAGAGCTCTTGGGCAGGATGTACCGGGTTTGACCATCAACAGATATTGTGCATCAGGTCTGGAAGCAATCGCTATTGCTACTGCCAAAATTAATGCAGGAATGGGACATTGTTTTATAGCTGGTGGAGCAGAGTCCATGTCACTTATTCCTATGACAGGATATAAGCTGGCTCCAAGTTATGAAGCGGCCATGCAAAATATAAATTATCATGTGAGTATGGGTCATACTGCTGAGGCCGTGGCAAGTAAATATAACGTGACACGTGAACAGGCAGATGAATTTTCTGTAAGATCCCATTCACTTGCAGCGGCAGCAATAAAGAATGGTAAGTTTAAAGATGAAATCGTACCGATTACGGTAAAGGAAGTATTTGTTGAAAATGATAAGAGAGTAGAAAAAGAGTTTATTATAGACACAGATGAAGGTGTGCGACCTGATACAAATATGGAAGCATTAGCCCGATTAAAACCAGCATTTAAATTGGGAGGGGTCGTAACAGCAGGTAATTCTTCTCAAACATCTGATGGCGCTGCCTTTGTCATAGTGATGAGTGAAGAAATGGTCAATAGACTTAAGCTGTCGCCAATTGCGAGACTTGTTTCATGTGCTGTAGGGGGTGTTGACCCTTTGTATATGGGTATCGGGCCGGTAGTAGCCATTCCCAAAGCTCTGAAACAGGCCGGTTTAACACTTGATGATATAGATTTGATTGAACTCAATGAGGCTTTTGCTGCCCAGGCATTAGCGGTTATAAAAGAAGCAGGATTAAATCCGGAAATTGTTAATGTTAACGGAGGAGCTATAGCACTGGGACACCCACTAGGCTGTACCGGAGCTAAACTCAGCATCCAGATAATCAACGAGCTAAAACGACGTAAACAGAAATATGGCATGGTCACTGCATGTGTAGGTGGCGGGCAGGGTATTGCCGGGATCATAGAAATACTTGATTAAGATCATCACTCAGCTGTAGTTTATTTTGATTTAATGTGGTATTTTTGTACAAACTGAGCAAATATGCCATTTAGGAAGATTCTCATCATTCGTTTTTCATCTATTGGGGATATCATTCTGACGACTCCTGTCATAAGGTGTTTGAAGAATCAGACCAAAGCTGAGATACACTATCTGGTAAAACCTGCTTTTGCCCATGTAATCCATGAAAACCCCTACATTGACCGGATTCACCGGCTAAAAGATAATATTCAGGACACGATTGAAGAGTTAAAAAATATCGGATTTGACCTGATAATTGATTTACATAAAAATTTAAGGTCAATTCGCATCTCTCAGACATTAGGAATAAAAACCATCAAATATGATAAACTCAATGTAAGTAAGTGGCTGGCAGTTAACCTTAAGATTAACAAGCTTCCGGTAGGCAAGCATATTGTTGACAGATACTTTGAAGCGATGTCCGATTTGGGGATAAAAGATGATGGAGATGGATTGGACTACTTTATCATGCCTGAAGATGAGTATGATGCCCAGGATCTCATAAAGGGCGTATCAGAATATCAGGTACTGGTACTGGGAGCAACTTATTTTACAAAACGCATACCGAAGGAAAAATGTATAGATATTATCGCTTTGTATAAGCACCCGACAATATTACTTGGGGGAAAGGATGTTCATGATCTGGCCCATGAAATTGCAGAATTATTCCCTAAAAAAGTAATCAATTTTACTGGAAAAATTGGTTTGGGTGTGAGTGCCGGTATCATCAATCACGCATCCCTGGTTGTTTCAGGGGATACAGGATTAATGCATATAGCTGCCGCTCTTCAGAAGGAATTGATTGTACTTTGGGGAAATACAATACCTGAATTCGGAATGTATCCTTTTTATGGCTACAATCATCCTGACAGCCATACGGACTATCAGGTAAAAGATCTATCCTGTCGCCCTTGCTCCAAGTTGGGCTTTGATCACTGTCCTAAAGGACATTTCAAATGTATGATGGATATTAAAATAATATGATTCAGGGAAAACAACTTATTTTTTTGAATCATAGAAGTGAGGGAATGTCAAATGTGTGTAAAACAGATAGCACAAATTTGATCATTTGCTGCGCTACCCCTGCCCGACTACCATGTAGTGGTCAGGCGGGCCTGCCTGACTCCGTAGGCCGCAGGCTCATTCCCTTAAAGGGAAGACCCGCCCATCGAAACTTTTTCCATCCTTTAATTGCTTTTCACTACTTTGGGAGGGATTGGATACAGAAAGTGCAATAAGTTATACACACATGTCAAATATGAGCTTCTAAATCTAAGTATATTTAGATATATATTGCTAATTTCAGCTAAAATTAGGATGAAAATAGTAAAACAGATTTACTCAAGATGTTACACCCTGTTTATTAGCCTGGCAGTGATACGAAGGAACTCCATTTCTGAGATTAGTCCCACCAATTCATCTCCATTTACAACAGGAAGACATCCGATCTTATTTTCGCGCATAAGTTTCATTGCCTCCAGTATATTGGTATCCTGATTTACAGTGACCGGATTATGAATCATAATTTCTGAGACAAGGGTAGTCTTTTTAGAATTGCTTTGTTTGGCTTTCATAAAGTGTCGCAGAAGAAGCCTTGCGGTCACCAGTCCCACCAATTTACCTTTTGTATCTTCCACAGGCGTAAATCGGATGGTATTCCAATCCATCAATTCAGCAACAAAATCCACAATATCATCTTTTTGAACCGTATAGAGATCTGTCAGCATAAATTCAGAAACCTTGAGATGTGCAGGTCTGTACATTTTCAAATCATCCAGATTGGGTAGTTCCCATTCGTGAACAGGTCTGTTGGATTGCTGGTTTTGAATCATGGTAGCAGTAAGGACACTTAGCGCTTCGTCTGTATTGGTATTTTCGTGCAACTTTGTATATGCCCGCAACATCCACCGGGCTCCGGTCATATTCTTGACCGCTCTTTGCTCTATGACGTGCAGGTATTTATCTATGTCTGCGGCATCTACATTTCTGGATTCAAGTCCTTTGCGCGAGATGGGAAGTAGCTGAAGTATTAATTGTTCAGCGGATATCTTTTCGTCAAAAAACCAGGTAAATTTTGAATCTATGCCAAATTTTGCCGCTTTTCCAAAATTGTCTCTGGCATCAGCAAAAGACATTCTGGTGCGAATATCCTCAACTTCCATGGACATACCTACCATGCAGCCGAGCCAGAAACAAGCATTGGCTACTTCATCCAGTACTGTCGGACCAGCTGGCAGGATTCGATTTTCTATTCTAAGGTGTGGTTTTCCATTTTCGCTGATTCCATAACAAGGTCTATTCCATCTATATACAGTGCTGTTATGTACCTGCAATGCGTGGAGTTTAGGGACTTTGTTGTTTTTTATCATATCTATGGAGTCTTCCTCTACATCACTACTGAGCAAAACCCTGAAACGGGCTATATCTTCCTTATAAATCTCCATTATAGAATCATGCAACCAATCGCGTCCGAAACTAACTCTCGGGCTTCGCTCACGCATATGATCATGCGAGGTCCTGGTGTCGAGAGATTGCTGAAATAATGCTATCCTGGTTTCATGCCACAATCTTTTTCCAAAAACAATCGGACTATTGGCTGAAATGGCCATCATGGGGCCGGCCAGTGCCTGAGCTATATTGTACATTTTGACAAAGTCGCACGGGGCTACCTGGAGGTGAACCTGAAAACTGGTATTGCTGGCCTCCAGAAGTGGTGAGCTGTGTTTAACCAATAATTCATCAATTCCCACTATGCGGAGTTCATAAGACTGCCCGATCAGCTGTTTGTTAAGTGACTCCATCAGCGCAAAATATCTTTTCTTTGGAGTCAGGTTTTCCATTTCCAAATGATATTTGCGAAGTGTAGGAAGAATTCCGGTCAGAACGATAGATGTGTTCATACCGTCCAGAACTTCCTGTATTTTATTGAGTTTTTCTGTATTTTCGTTTTCGAGTTGAGTAAAGCAATCCTTTTCAAATACCCGAGGCTCAATATTAGTTTCCAGATTAAACTTGGCCAATTCGGTCTCTACCCATGGGTAGTGCTGCATTTTTTCGAGTGCCTCCATCGCTACCAGAGAGGGTTTGAAGGTACTCTTATCTACCATGACCATCTCCTGTTCAGCCCCTAATCGCACTATATCAGACTCAAACCAATCATTGTCCAGCATATACTCGAGTGCGGTCACATCATTGAGAAGCGATTTTACGAATTTCTGCATTTGTTTCTGGTCATTCACCAGAGACACCTTCTGTTCTCCCATATTAGATGTAATAATTTAGATATTCAGGATATTTTATAACAAAAAAAGGACCAAAGTATTTTGTCGCAATATAGGTCGGATTGCAAAATATTTTCATTTATACCCATTTTTATTTTAAAATATTGATATTCAAAATTTCTATTTTCCACAATTAACAATAATTTTTCATTTTTTTGGTTACAATAAGATACTATTTTAAGCTGTAAAAATGCTGAAACACTTCATTTTTTTGGTTTTCATTACCCTGATGTTTTATTCCTGTGAAAAAGATACAGTCATACGGTACGATGTATCGCTTGACGCAGAATTTGATATTCCATCCGGATTGAACACCATAGAAACACATTATTTTATCATCAGGAATGTACCTACATTCTATAAACAATCAGCTGATAACAGAGGAGTGGATACATCTTCCATTCTGAATGTACTCGCTTCAAAAGGTCTGATAGCTTCCAAGTTTCAGGATCTGGATTTTGATTTTGTAGAAAGGATTTCTGTTTATGCCATATCTCAGAAAGACCCAACATTAAAACGTGAAATGTATTATCTTGATATTGTTCCTCTTACTACAGGAACCCAGCTCAGAATGCTCAGCAGCACAACAGAGCTTAAAAAAATACTGAGTGAAGAATTGATTGACATCGAAGTGCGGCTTAATTTGAGGAAATTTACGACTACATTGATTAGAGCCAGATTATCTTTTGGTTATGCTGTCATTTGATCTTTTATTTTTTGTCGTTGGGATTACATAAAACTTTTGATGGAATGGTTACCCATTTTCAACTATTACTTCTTTCGATATTGGTTACTGATTATTGGGTTTTTTCAAGAGATTCAATATCATTTGATTAAAAAACACGACTCCTTTTTGATTCAAATGCTGACCATCAGAAAAATAAATAGTATCCGTAATTTTATAATCTGAAAAAACATCGCTGGTGGCATGATTATTTGTGAATTTTGATTGTACAGAAGTCAAATTGAAATTATAATAATCGCCATGTGCAATCATGATGGAGTCAAATCTTTCATTCTCGGCACATGATAGGTACAGTTTTTTCACAACTGGTGCCTGTACAAGAATGGTTCTAATGCCATTATTTTTTAGAAATAATATCATCTTTTCAAAAACAACCAATTGATTAATATTGAGATGGCAATAGTAGTAGTTTCCATTGTTAGTGTGATAAAAGTTATCAGAAGTCCGGGCGAAACCACCTTTAATATATTGCAGGTCGTTTTGGGTATTATTTTTCTGTTGAGGTAATTTGTTCTGTATCAAATGACTGAAGGATGAGTATATAAAAGAGTTCCATGCTTTAATATTTTTGGAAGCTCTGGCCATAAGCAGTAAGTTTATATCAGGTTTTGTATTTGAAATGAGATCCACTGTTGACTCTGTGCCATCCCCAGAAAAGATATCTGGATTTACCTCAAATATGACCATCTTAGGTTGAAGGTTTGCAAAATACTTTTTGAGTAGAAAGAAAGATTGGACAGGCGTCTGATTGCTGGTGCCGAGGTTGAATGAACTATAACCGGATAGCGAAAAAATGCGATTGTCAAATGCACGGTAGGCTCTGGATGACCCTAAAAAAAGAATATCAACATTTTTTGCAATGGCTGCTTCGGCAAGCCTGATATTTGTAAATCCGGAAACATCCTCAGCTTTATGAACATTAGGTCGCAGGAAAGCGGGGAATATGGTGCCCCAAATGCAAATAAATACTACATAGAATGTAACAGTAAACAATATGAATTTTAAAATTGATATCAAAAATACTCTCATGCCGTCAGAATTGAAAGTAGATAAAAGGTGATCCGCCGGTCTGCATAAATACACCTGTCAAAGCTATCAGCAGAGAATAAAACCCCCACCTTATTACTTTATTTCTTCCTGAAAATAAGTACTCAATAGCAAATAGATGTGTCCGACCTGTCCATTCAACAATCATAAAAAAGAGAATGAGTATCATAGTAGAAGCGACCAATCCAATACGATCAAAGGCAGGCACAACAAAAAATGAAAGGGAAAAAATCTCTGATAATATTTCCTGTGCTTTACTCAAGCTTTCTGACCTGAAAAGTATCCAGAGCAGCGTGACTGATAAAAAAGTGAAGACCATTTGAAATGTCTCTTTTAGGTTTGGCAGATACCTGTCGAAAGCAATGATGTTTAAGTTTTGCCTGTTTTTGCCGGCTAACATCAGGGGAAGGAATAATAGGGCATTGAGCGCTCCCCATACGATAAATGTCAGATTTGCGCCATGCCAGAAGCCACTGATGATAAAGACTAGCAAGATGTTTCTGGTTTTCCGCCATTTATTTCCATGATTCCCACCCAGTGGTATATAGACATAATCTCTGAACCACGTGGACAGAGAGATATGCCACCGACGCCAAAACTCTGCCACATCTCTGGAAAAATATGGGAAGGCAAAATTTTTCCTTAGGTCAAAACCAAACAATCCGGATGTACCGATGGCTATATCCGAATACCCTGAAAAATCGCCGTATATCTGAAATGAAAAGAAAACAGCTCCTAAAAACAAGGTACTCCCCGGGTATAAAGTATGGTTATCAAAAATCTGATCCGCCAGCATGGCACAATTGTCGGCAATGACTATTTTTTTGAACAGGCCCCAAAGTATCTGCCGACATCCTTTCACTACCAGGCCGTAATCAAATGATCGATGAGCCATAAATTGTGGTAACAGGTGATTTGCCCGTTCTATAGGGCCTGCTACCAGCTGAGGGAAAAAGCTCACATAAGCTGCAAATGCCATAAAATCGTCCGTGGCTGTCATTTTGCGTCGATATACATCGATCGTATAGCTCATCGACTGAAAAGTATAAAAACTGATGCCAACGGGAAGAATAATATGCCACGACGCACCGGAAACTGAAAAACCAAAAAAAGTAAAAGCATCCGTAATACCATCAACAAAAAAATGATAATACTTAAAAAATCCAAGGATACCCAGATTGGCTACCAGGCTCAGTGTAAGCAGGTTTTTTCTTTGATTGGTTTTGATCGAATTCATTAGAGCCTTGGCTACCAGATAGTCTATCATTGTACTGATGAAAAGCAAACTGAGAAACCGGTAATCCCACCAGCCATAGAAGACATAACTTACCACTACAACAAAAGTATTTTGCCTCTTGAGATCGCGATGAAAAACAAACCAGTACAGCAAAAATACTACAGGGAGGAAAATGGCAAAATCGATGGAGTTAAACAGCAAGGCAACAACATTTAATCAGAAAACAAACTGAGGAGTGAAATTACGATAATAAATGTATGAATTTTACAATTGATAAAATGGGATGGGATAAAATTATGGTCTTGATGGTACTTTGCTAATTTCAGTCTTTGTGGCAAAAAAGTCAAATCACAAATATTCAACAAACTCCAAATTGTTAACCCTTACACTCCAACTTACCTAAAGTCATAAAAACGGATCAAATTTTAATAATCTTTAGGGTCTCGATCTCAGCACCATTAGTTGCCCTGAGAAAATATAATCCTGTTTGCAGTTCGTCTATAGATATGCTTTGACTCAGAGACATAGATGGAAACCTTTTCATTTCCTGACCGGCTGAGTTTATGATACTAATGGTATAATCCTCCCAGGTAGTCGTAAGGTGTAGCCTTCCTTCGGTCATTTGCGGACTTATCGATATCCGCTCTCCGCGATCATACCGGACAGATTTGACAGCAGAATATGTGAATTTGCCGTCAAAATCCGTCTGTTTTATTCTATAGTAGTTCATCCCCTTCATTGGTTTGTCATCGGTAAACTGATACCTGATTTCAGTATTGCTGTTGCCGGCGCCGGTGATCATGCCGATAGCTTCAAAGGACATGTCATCAGCAGCCCTTTCGATGGTAAAGTAATCGTTGTTGGTTTCTGAGGCGGTGGAGAAGGAAATGTGGGTTTTGTTATTGTTAAAATATATTTGATATTCCTTAATTATTACCGGCATTAAGGTTTGTGTGGTAAAGTCACTACTATTATTGTTGGTTTCTTGTATCCTTATTACTGATTTAGTATTTGATGGTCTTGCTGTTGGTCCGCTCCCTTCATACTGGTTTGCACTATTTCCATAACCTACAAAATCTACCACATTTAAATAGTTTCCGGATCCCGGAGTCACCATGCCTGCTGTGGTATCAACAGTTGTCATATTATTAGCAAGAGCAACTTTGCCATCAGTACCATTTAAATTTGTAGAAGATGTAAAATTACAAGTAAAAGGTAATGGACCTCCATTCATACCGCCAGACGCATAACAAATGTAAATAACTTCACCTGGCGAAATATTTCCAGATAAATTAACTATCGAATTGAAGTTGCTTGCTGAAGCTGCATATTGCAATGACCAACCATTTATATTTTGAATTGTGCTACCATAATTTGTAATAGAAATATAATCTTGTTTAAAAGGTGCACCACTATTTCCGCCACCTCCATATATCTCAGAGATTAAAACTTGAGAGTTTAAGCATTGATTTAACAACAAAATTACAATTATTAAAATTTTATGCATGATTATATATGATTTGTAGTTGAAAAAGATGATATAATTCTTTATTGAATTTATGTTTACAAATATAAGATATAATATTGATTTATAATATTTTATAAAATGATATTTTTATTAAATATTAGATGAAGATCTATTCTACGTTATTTTCAGAAGGATATATATTTTAAGTATTGACTATATGATATTTACTATATGTGTTTGTGAAGTGGCGATGTGAATTTCCAACGATTTTGGCAAGGACGTTGGACGGCTGAAAGACGGTCCCACGGCTAAGCTGGGCTAACTGGTAAGATGTCCTATAGCCATCGTGCCTGATGCCTCCCTAACCGGTAGGATGTCTTTGAGCCCTCGTATCTGGGGCTGGGCTCCAACCGGCAGGATGTCTTAGCCATCGTAGCTGATGCCTCCCTAACCGGTAAGAAGTCTTTTAGCTATCGTACCGATGTTAAAATAATAGCAGATTCTTTGCGACTTTCTGATTGCAAAGTGTGCCATTGCGGATACCTTTATAATCACTGGCAGAAGAATATGGCCATTCCTCCGGGTTTTTTACAAGACCGGCTTTCACAGGATTATGGTGGATATATTCAAAACATACTCTTCCGTATAGATTGTCCCCTGAAAACATCAGTTTTTCATATCTGCTTCCGACGGTCCTTGCATCGTCCTCCCATCCATCTTTTATTTTCGAATGCTGTCTGAATAGCGACCCTGATGTGCCTTCCTGTTTATTTATTGCAGATGTGTATGACATCAACATAATGCCAATAGATTTATTGATAGTCCTTATTTTATCTTTCGATATTTCAATTTCTATTTTATTCACATATACCAGCATATGAAAATGGTTTGGCATAAGGCAATAAGGTAATATATCAGCATAAGGTAAGACGAATTCCCTCGCTTTTCTCAGAAAAAATAAATAATTTTCATGGCTGAAAAATATTTTAGTTCGGTTATTTCCCTGATTGTACAAATGGAAGATTTGATTTTCATAAAATTGCATACAGAATCCATATTTCGGGAATAAAATAATATATTTATCTCATATGAAAGAAAGGGATCACTTAATTTTTAAACTCAACAAACAGTTACCGGTAAGATGTCTAAAAATGCTCTCTGGATACCAATAATAAGCTGTTCTGACTTTTATCATTCTATCTGTAAGCCCCAACCTGATGATAATATTGTATGAATCCACCTAACAAGAATTACCTAATAGTGATTACCTTTGATGGTATTGATTCGTTATTGCCGACACCTACTGCCGTCACAAAGTAGCTTTTACCTTTGTCTCCTTTGTATTTTCTTTTAGTGGTGATGTCAGTACAGTGTGCTGTAAATGAGCTGCCACCCATGGTGTCTCTTTCCATCACATAAACAGCATATTTTATCGTTTCTGATGCTTTTGGCCAGGAAATTTTCCTGCCTGATATTTTAACAGCAGGTGGGTAGCTCAGGGGCTTTGAGGATTGTCTCAGATCCGGAACCAACGACGGGTAAGGATACAGAGGTTTCAGATAAGCCTTCAGTTCAGGATTGGCAAGGCTTTCAGTGCGGAAGTAAAAGTGTCCCTGGAGATTATTTTTTAAACGTGTATATTGGATTTGTCTTCCTATTTGCTCTGGTGAAGCGAATGCCGGTGTCGATGGGTTCTTAAACCGGTAAGCCGGGATCCCGATGATCATGGATATTCCAAACGTATTTTCGTCCCAAAAGTCTGCCAATCTGCCGAAATCGGCCACAGGATGTCCGAATTCCCAATAAACCTGTGGCACGAGATAATCTATCCATTTGTTTTCAAGCCAGGTGAATGGATCTGCATATAAAGCGATACTGTTTTCGCGTCTTCCGGCCGGAGATATACCGAAAAGCACTTCCTTTTTGGTACTCTTTATCGTATTATATACTTCCTGTACCATAGTATTTACATTATCTGTTCGCCAGGTAGTGATATCTTTGCCATTTCCATATTGCTGATACGCCAAACTGTCATTAAAAACAAAAGGGTCTTCCACCTTAGACCCGAAAGGATAAAAATAGTCATCAAAATGGATCGCATCTACTTCATAGTTGGAGACAATTTCGTGTACTACATTGTTGAGGTGCTGTCGTACATCCGGGATACCCGGATTGAAATACTGGTTTCTTTTAAATTTTACCACCCAGGATGGATACCGAACTGCAATATGATTTTTTGCTAATGGAATACTGTCCCATCCAATGCGATATGGGTTGAGCCATGCGTGGAAATCCATGCCCCTTTTATGCACTTCTTCGATGGCAAATTTTAAGGGATCATATCCGGGATTTTTGCCCTGCTCCCCTGTTAGATAATAAGACCATGGCTCGAGTGATGAAGGATGAAATGCGTCTGCGGTGGGTCGTATCTGGAGAATTACAGTATTGATGTGCAGTTCTTTGCACATATCCAGCAGCCGGATAAGTTCTTTTTTCTGCGCTTTAATGTTTCCTTTTGTTTTAGGCCAATCGGAATTATTGACTGTGGTCAGCCAAACTCCCCGGATTTCTTTTTTCTCTTTTCTGATGGTATCGGTGGCAGGATTATAACTGAATTTTAATACATCAGCTTCTGACATAAATGCAGATCTGTGGCATGAAATGCAAATTACAAGAATTAATAAAAATGAACTCAAATATTTGACCCGCATAATGATATCGAATGTTTAGACAAATGTAGGGATTATTTCTTTGCAGATTTTTTTTCAGAAGCTATTTTTAACATATTGCTTTTGAGTTTAAAAGAATTATAGCGATCTTGATTTAGCGCCCTTTCGGGGTAGATTCTGAGTAATTGCATCTTTTGAGTATGATTAAAATTTCCTCACTTTCGCTCAAAAATGAAAATTTAAACATACTCTTTGTTAAAATACTGTAATGATTCACTTCGAGAAGAGTCAAGTTTGTATTCTGATCAATTATGAAAATATTATTAGTCAATATTTTGGCAGTTTAATTTTATATTTTACATTAGCGTTGCAAAACAATATAGATTATGAGTCATCCTGTCAGGAATGTTCTCATCGTAGTCGGAGCCATACTAGCAGGAAGTATTTTAGTTTCTGTTTTAGAGTCATTAATCCTGGCACTATTTACCCTTCCTCCCGAAATGAACAGGGCAGATATAGGCGCAGTGACAGCTTATATCGAGAGATCTGAGACGAGAGAACTTGCACTTTATTTGCTGATTCATGCTTTAGGAGCCTTTCTTTCTGGCTGGATAATAGGTCGATTTGCTGCATCATCCTGGCCATTACTGGCATTTGTAACGGGATTAATATGGACTTTTATTGGGGTAAGCGAAATAGTATTACTGTCGCATCCGCTGTGGTATGCCATATCGGATACTTGTGTTTATTTGCCGATGACAATACTCGGATTGAAACTAACCGCCAGGCAAATTTGAATATTTGATTTTTTCACTTCAAAACAATATGACATTTTATGGATAAGAGAATGATAATCGGAACCCTGGTCGGAGGACTAATCGTTTTTATTTGGCAATTTTTGTCCTGGGCTGTGATAAATATACACATTTCGGAGCAAAAATATACCCCAAATCAGGAAGCTATCCTACAGAGTCTGGAGTCTCAACTGTCGGAGGAAGGTAATTATTTTATGCCATCCTATCCACCAGGAACTTCATCCGACGACCAGCAAAAACTCATTGAAGCAGCCGCAGGCAAACCATGGGCACAAGTTACATATCATAAAGCAATGAATATGAGTATGAGCATGAATATGCTTCGTGGTTATCTGGCGGATATTGTCGCCGTTTTCATGCTTATTTGGTTATTGGGTAAGATACCTGAACTGACAATGGGAACGAGTATTATGGCTTCGGTAGCAGTCGGCCTGATTGGATATCTGACGACTGAATATTCCAATGCCATTTGGTTTGAAATCAACTCTATGCCGTATTTGATAGACACATTGGTTAGCTGGGGCATATGTGGTACATGGTTGGGATATTGGCTCAGGAGATAATTTTTTGATCAAACTCTAAATCAAGTATTATATTCAGCAGTTATCTGCAAAACAATTCGAATTTATTTTTTTGCCATACTTCTTATCGGGGGTATGGCTTTTTTTTTTTTATTAAATTCTTTTTCAAATCCATTTATTTTTATTTGATGAGTTCCTTTTATTCTGAGATATTTTGTGTCAGTTATTCCGCTTTCACAATGATTAACTTTGTCAATACATTTCTTACTTAACTGTTATTTAACCCTGTCCTAAATATGCTTTTTGTAATTTTGTCCCTTACCAATCAAAAATCAGAAATAAACCGTTCTGAAATTACTAAAGGAAAAATATAATTATGGAATACCAAATGGTAAAAACGGAGCAAAAGGCCCTTGATATTAATCTGAACGACCCCATTTACGGAACATTTGCAGAGATAGGTGCCGGGCAGGAAGTGGCAAGAAATTTTTTCCAGGCGGGTGCGGCAGCCGGTACTATTGCCAAAACCATGTCAGCTTATGATAAAACATATTCTGACGCTATATATGGTGTGGAATCATCAGGAAGATACGTATCAGAAGCCAGGCTCTATAAAATGCTGGACCATGAATGGAGTTTAATGGAAGAGCGACTTAGTTCTCCCCGGCCGGATGCCACTTTTTTTGTTTTTGCTGATACAGTACAGGCGATAAATTACACCCGCACCATCAAAGGAAATGGTTGGATGGGTCTCCGTTTTCGCACCAAGCCGGGAGGACCGGTAAATGATATGGTGCTGCATGTAAAAATGCTGGATACAAACAACAGACTGCAACAGGAAGCGATCGGCGTTTTGGGTGTCAATATGATTTATGCTTCATTTTATTTCAATGACAATCCGGAGAAAATGGTCATGTCGCTGGTTGATAATATCAAAGATCGGGTAAGTATCGACCTGCTGAGAATAAACGGAGATGATTTTAATTTTTTTGACAGACGGATCATATCTCTCTACCTGATCAAACACAAGCTTACTTCTGTTGCGATGTTTGACACAAATAAAACCGGTATCCATCCGTCTGAATTCCTTTATAAAGAAGCCTTGATGGTCATTCGGGGAAATTTCCGGCCTCCTACTTTGGTGACACTCGATGTGATAAGAAGTAGTTTTGAGCAATTCAGAAATGAAACCGGCCTTCCTGAAGATAAGTTGAATCTCATGATGGAACTCACTTTAGATAATCTCAAAGGCGAACAGAATGAAGTAAATGAAAAGGACTTTCTTGAACGGGCTGACATGCTCATTGCACTTGGACATAAAGTATTGCTTTCTGACTGTGCAAATCATGAAATGTTGATAAACTATCTGAATGATTATAAAATTTCTCACCTGGGACTTGTCATCGGTGCCCGCGAATTACAGACGATCATATCAGAAAAGTATGAGCAAAATCAGGATGGAAGACTTCTTGTTGCATTTGGTGAGCTTTTCAGCCAGAATATACGGGTATATGTTTATCCCATGCAGGATCCAAATACAAATGAGATAAGAAATGCAGATAATCTGGTGGTGCCGGAAGGTATAAAATTCCTGTATCAGTATTTGCTCGACAGTAAGCAGATAGTAGCTGTAAATGGATACAACAGAGGTATTTTACACATATATCCTCAGGATGTACTGTCTGATATCAAACATAATATCAAGGGTTGGGAAAAAAATGTTCCCCAATCTCTTTCTGCGCTTATCAAAGAAAGGAAACTTTTTGGATATCACGGTTGAACAAAATTTTACGCTGATAAGATAATTTCCAAAAATCTTGAATTGTTATCTTATTATATTCAGGAATTTAATAGATTTGTTTTTTAATGCTTAATAATTTAAATCAACATTAATATTATGGAAAACAATCAGAGTATCCGGCAGGCTATAGATAATGGATACGATTTTAAAATAGGCAGTTATATCTCCAAAGGATTTGAATTATTTAAGCAGAATCCTGGTGGCTATATAGGATTTGCCATATTGTTTTTTATCATCTCTTTGGTGATTAATATGATACCCTTGTTTGGTTTTGTTATTGCAGTGATTGTAACACCTCCATTGAGCGTTGGTATTGCCATAGCGGTACACAAGCAAGAAAATGACGGAAGTATGGAATTCGGAAATTTCTTTAAGGGGTTTGACTATATTGGTCAGTTGATCGTAGCTTATATCATCATGCTGCTCATTTATACTGTGATCGCTATACCTCTAATACTTATACTTGGCATCAATTTCTTTTCAACAATTGCATCAGGAGACCCGGAAGCTATTATGGCATCATACCAGGAAGTAGCAAAACTGGGAGTATGGATATTTTTTATAGGAGCCTTGTTTGTTTATGTAGGCATATGTACGCGATGGACAAATTACCTGATTGTATTCCATAAATACGATGCGGTGACTGCCATCAAAACAAGCTGGCAGCTGGTCAATAAAAGGTGGATCATGCATTTTTTGTTTTTACTGGTTTGTGGGTTGCTTATTCTTTTGGGTTTTGTCGCCTTACTGGTTGGGATAGTGGTAGCATATCCGGTCGTGATGGCGGCTGATTATGCTGGTTATGTTGACATCACCGGATTGAATATAAACTCTGATTCCATTGATAATGAAGTGACTGAGTCAGACCTGATCTGAACAGGAATTATACATATCTGACAGTTTACCGGAAATTATTCCAATTCGCCTTTCCTATACGCTTGGAACTTTAATGACTATTTATGTGTATTATGTGCATGTTTAAAGTTTGGAACGATTTTTTCTATGTGTATATGAGTGAAATATAAAATTTAATGTACCTTAAGACAATCATACAGGGCAGGCTGGAATTCGGGACAGAAAAGAGTTATGAAAAGGTAACCAAAATGTTTTTGCAGCGGGTTGAGACCTACTACAAAACGGATGTGATATTTAAGTTTGAAGATGTATTCAAAGATGAGGCACTTTGCCTTGAGATACCCAGATTTGTAGGACAAGTTACAGACAAAGCATTCAGGACTACTACTGGACTTATCGGATATTGTGCTCAATTTGCCGTGGCCGGTTCAGTTCGTGCCTGGCTAATAAATGAAGGCGAAATAGTTCATTTTGAAACGCTTGAACCGGATAGTGATAAAGGGGCGGTCCAGTCTTTTGTCAGAGGTCGAAAACTGGTCAAGGTAAAAGGAAAGGAAAATGAAGCTATCGCAGCTTTAAGCACAGCCATAGAAAAATATGATCGCCACGCACAAGCCTATGAAAGAAGGGCTAAAGTTAATTTTCTCATGAGAAATTATCACGACGCACTTCGTGATTATAATAAATGTATCGGCATTGATCCCTCCATACCTACTGCATTTTATGGCAAAGCAAAAATACATATCCTCCGCGAGGAGAACGAACTTGCCATAGAAAATCTGGAAGAATCTATAAAGAAATCCATAGCACTCCAGACATTATACTGGAAGTCCAGGCGTCTCAAGGCCAAATGTCATATTGTTCAGAAGGAATGGCAAAAAGCAGCTTTTGACCTGAAACTATTTACAAACCGCAATTTTGAAAAAGACAATCCTAACCGCTTCTGGCTCAGATGGGCATTTTATCATTATGGCAATGTTTTGATGGAAATGGAAGAGTATGGAGATGCACTGAAAGCATTTGACAAAGCAGCCAATTTGCCGGAAGTAGCTGATGGACTTAATGAAGCAGAGATACTCACCAACAGAGGAATAGCCAAACAAAAAGCCGGAAAGAGCGGATATGCCAAGGATATCAAAGATGCCGCATCCAAAGGTGGCAAAAAAGCTAAAAATATTCTCAAAACTTTGAAATAGAACAATATATATTATAAAGAGTATATATTCAATACACGAACTAATATCAAATAGATAAACTTGCTTTTTGATTATTAATTCCCAATTGATTACTTAGTTAGGTTTTTAAGTGGATCAAATCTGCTTTTCAAAACAACAGATAAATCATTTTTTATATAGGTTATTTCTTTGGAATCCTGGCAATATTGTAAAGCATTGGAACCAATCCATTGTTCGTTCGGGTCTGTTTTGATGGTGGTAAAATGAGTCCATTTTTCATTGTTATCGTTGTCCTTTTCAAGAAATTGCCCACACATCAGATATGCTTTTTACCCATTCAATAGATTTGGTTTCAAAAAATTAATGAAATGTGTGGATATGTGGATTTCAACACTTAAAATGTAAAGAAGACCCTTCATTTCCATAGGATAAAAAATCGGGTGATAACATAAAGTAATAATAAAGCATTATTCATCTTTAAAAACATGGCGAAGATGTGTGTTTGTGTTTAAAAATTTATTACTACTATTCCTGATAATAGCAGTATATATATCCATATTTTTAATGATGCCAGCTGCATTTACAAATTAAATTTTGTCGAACTTCATATTACTACTTTCAACTGTTTAATACAATTCAAATTAATTAAATCAAATATCCCTGCTCTAAAAAAAAAATTCTACTTTTATCATTTATTAAATCAAAAAAGTAAATGAGCACAAAAACAAGTACTTCCCATCCTAAAGGGTTATGGGTATTATTCGGAACAGAAATGTGGGAGAGATTCAATTTCTATGGAATGAGGACATTACTGACCTTGTTTATCGTCCATTCTTTGTTGATGAGTGAAGAACAATCATCACTCATTTATGGAGGATTTCTGGGTTTGTGTTATTTGACACCTATGTTGGAGTGTTTCATTTCCGACCGATTTTTGGGAAACCGGAATTGCATTATTTTGGGAGGATTGCTTATGGCAGCGGGGCAGTTTACGTTATTTACAAGTGCCAGTACTTTCGGAGTGAATCTCGAACTGGCTAAAACTTTATTGTATGTAGCACTGGGAATAATCATATTTGGCAACGGGTTTTTTAAACCCAATATTTCCAGTATGGTGACCAATCTGTATCCTAAAGAGGAAAAGAACAAATTGGATACGGCTTTTACGATCTTTTACATGGGTATCAATGTGGGTGCATTTCTCGGTCAGTTTATTTGCCCGGCTGTAGGAGACGTCGTAGATGCCAATGGTGTCAGGGATGTTTTTTCTTTTAAATGGGGTTTTTTGGCGGCTGGAATTGCCATGCTAATAGGAACCTTGACTTTCTATATATTGAAAGACAAATATGTGGTTACCCCTGAAGGCAGACCGTTGGGTGGATTACCTAAACATAATATTGCATCTGACTATGAAGAGGGCGAATCACAGAGAGCCATTTTTACATCTAATTCACTTATATCAGCTGTTGCAGCATTTATGGTATTGGCATTTGTATTTTACTATTTTGTAGGACAAAATTCCGTATATTCGCTGATATATGCGAGTGGGCTGACTTTGGCTGGTTTGATTCTGACTGACTCTTCTTTGTCTAAAGTGGAAAGGGACAGAATTCTTGTCATTTATGTGGTATCCTTTTTTGTCATCTTTTTTTGGGCAGCATTTGAACAGGCAGGTTCTTCACTTACTTTCATAGCCAATAATCAGACAGACAGAAACTTTTTAGGATGGAATATGCCGCCATCTATGGTTCAGATCTTCAATGGTATATTTGTAGTCCTTCTGGCTATTCCTTTCAGTATGCTATGGGACAAACTGAGAGCAAATGGCAAGGAACCAATATCTCCCGTAAAACAAGCCATAGGTCTGGCGACGATTGCTTTGGCTTATTTTATCATAGCCAATAATGTCAAGGATTTAGGAAATGCCGGATTATTGGGTATTAAATGGTTGATATTATTATACTTATTGCAAACAATAGGGGAGCTTTGTTTGTCTCCGATCGGACTTTCTTTGGTTGGCAAACTAGCACCTAAGAGATTTACATCCCTCCTGTATGGCGTGTTTTTCCTATCCAATGCTTCAGGCTATGCCTTAGCCGGAACTCTGGGTTCTATTCTGCCGGCTACAGGTGACAAATTCAAAACGGCGGGTGATATGGGTATCGACTTACAGGCTGTTCTGGATAAGACTTTAACTCCTAGTGCGGAACAATTGCAGATGTTGGCAGATAAAAATATTATGGACCATTATCCTGTATTTGCAGGTTTTCAGATAACGAATTTATACGAGTTTTTTATGGTATTTGTATTACTCTGCGGAGTTGCTTCCATTATTTTGTTTTCATTGACCCCAATGCTAAAAAAGATGATGCACGGAGTTAATTAAAGCTATTTGTATTTGAACTGTAATTGCTTTATTTTTATGATTTGTAAGAATATTTCTAAGCAATTACTATGATATTTATAATAAAAAGGATGAGGCAATATTTTGGACTTATCCTTTTTTATTTTAATAAAAAACCTAAACATACTTGCATATGAGTGTTAATACTTTGAACCCATTGGAAAAAGTACAGAATTTTGAAGGGAAGTACCCTAAACAGATTTGGCCGTTGTTCTTTTCGGAGATGTGGGAAAGATTCTCTTTTTATGGGATGAGAGGAATGCTGATTTATTTTATGGTCACAGAGCTTATGCTCAATGATTCAGTAGCAAATCTTCAATACGGTGCCACTCAGGCATTTGTTTATGCGTTTACTTTTATCGGGGGATTGTTTGCAGACAAGATACTTGGATACCGAAAATCTTTGTTTTGGGGGGGTATTCTGATGATCGCAGGTAGTCTGATCCTGGCCATTGATCCCAAAGCATTTTTCTTTTTTGGGATAAGTTTTACTATTATTGGTACGGGATTTTTCAAACCCAATATTTCTACAATGGTAGGTCAGTTGTACAAGGAAGGAGACCCTAGAAGAGATGCGGGGTTTTCCCTGTTTTACGCCGGAATCAATATCGGTGCTCTCTTAGGCTGATATATCTGTATTGCCGTTGGCAAAGGAGAAATGATGGGAAGTTTTATTCCTGAAAATCTAAGATGGAATGTCGCTTTTGGATTTGCCGCTTTTGTAATGATGATAAGCCTCCTGACATTTATCCGCACTCAGAAAAAAATAGCTGATATTGGTGTTTCTCCATTATTGCATCTTGCTCCGGATAAACGAAAACTGTATGAATGGGCTACTTATATCGGATCATTGGTCTTGCTGCCTGTCATCATGACTATGGTGGCAAAAACAGAATATACTGATTATTTCATGTACACTATCGGGCCATTGACTATCATATATCTACTATATGAAATGATGTCCATGAAGATTGAAGACAGGAATAAAATGATAGCCGGATTGGTATTTATTTTTTTCAGTATTGTTTTTTGGGCATTTTTCGAACAGGGGGGCGGGTCCTTGAGCCTTTTTGCTGCCAACAATCTGGATAATAAAGTCCTTGGTATTCCTCTGGATCCTAATGGAGTCAATAATTCAGCTAATTCATTATTTGTGATCATATTTGCTGCTTTGGTGGGGTTGGCATGGGTTTGGATGGCAAAGCGTAAAATTGAACCGAATACACTGATCAAGTTTGGATTGGCATTTATATTTCTGGCTGGGGGCTTTTATATTTTTTATACTACCAGATTTTTTACCGATGAAAACGGAGTTACCTCGCTCAATTTGTTTACTTTTGGCTGGTTGATTATTACTTTTGGCGAGTTGTGTTTATCACCTATCGGTATGTCTATCATGACCAAATTGGCACCCCAAAAGTTGCAAGCCATCATGATGGGTATGTGGTTTTTAGCTAGTGCATACGGACAGTATTTTGCCGGAATCCTGGGAGCAAACATATCAGATGCATCAGAAAATTCAAGCAATATCGATAAATTAACTGTCTATACAGAAGGTTATTTGCAGCTGGGGATATATGCTCTGATAGCTGGAGTTATTCTGATTGCCATTTCACCTTTTGTTCGTAAACTCATGCATGAGGTAAAATAAAACCAATGTAATTGATGATTCATAGACAATTACAAACTAAGGACAATATTAACTATTAAATCTTATAATTTATGGCTGCAAATACCACATCAGGAGATTTTTTTAAGACCAAAGTCCTGGGTCACCCGGCAGGGTTGTTTACCCTCTTTTTTACAGAAATGTGGGAGCGGTTTTCTTTTTATGGGATGCGGGCACTTCTTGTTTTATTTTTAACCTCATCATTGCTGGATAATGGCTGGGGATGGCCCAGGGTAAATGCACTGGCTCTGTACGGCACATATACATCTATGGTTTATCTGACACCTATCATCGGTGGTATCCTGGCAGATAAATTTCTGGGTCACAGAAATGCCATCATTATCGGTGCATCTCTCATGACCCTTGGACATGCATCCATGGCTATGGAAAGCCAGTTGTTTTTGTATCTGGGACTTACATTGCTGATCTTTGGCAATGGTTTTTTTAAGCCAAATATGACATCTATGGTGGCCAAACTGTACAAAGATTATCCAGAAAAGAAAGATGGTGCCTATACTATTTTTTATATGGGTGTCAACTCGGGTGCCTTTTTGGGCATCATGCTATGCGGATATATAGGTGAGAAAGTGGGTTTTTCCTGGGGATTCGGTCTGGCGGGTATATTTATGTTTTGTGGTATGTTACAGTTTTATCTTTCCAGAAGTATTTTTGGAAATGTGGGCTTGCCACCGGATAGAAATGTCAAAGCGGCCATAGCCGGATCAGCAGAAGATATGAGTACTAAAGAGAACGGCGGTAAATTGAATCCTTTTAGTACAACAGATCTTATCCTGGTGTCAATAACAGCCGTCGGAGCCCTTGTCTGGGTAGTAAACGACCCTATGTCAAAAGTATATAATTATAATGTTTTTGGAAATTCCGGAAATGCAGGATATGTTATTCTTGGGTGTCTGTGTCTTTTCCTATACATCCTTTTTTCAAGGATTCTGAGATACTCCCGGATTACCAGAGACAGAATGTTGGCCGTCTTTATTATCGCTGTGTTTTATATGTTTTTTTGGGCTTCCTTTGAACAAGCCGGTGGATCCATGACAATTTTTGCTAAAGATTACATGGACAGGACGCTGGTTGGAAACAGTGCCATACTTTTTAAGGTATTTAATTCTTTTCTGACGATCTTACCATTAGGTATTATTACGTTTGTGTTGTGGAAGCTTTTTAAACAGACTTTTGAAAAGTTTGCACTTGCTAATATATTTTTAGGAAGCAGTTTTATCATCATTTGGGCCATTGTGATCTGGATGCTGTCCAACGAATTCAGCCAGACAAATACTGAAATAGCCGCCACTTGGTTTGGAATCCTGAATTCTTTTTTCATTATAGCGTTAGGCCCAGTGTTTTCAAAGATTTGGGAAAGCAAATACAACCCTTCAGCTTCGGTGAAATATAGTATCGGTTTGGTTTTTCTCAGTATCGGATTTCTTTCACTGGCATATGGAGCTTATGGTATTCCGTTTGGTGCCAAAACAGCGGCAGTAAGCATTTTATGGCTTGTCGTTGCTTATCTTTTCCATACCTTGGGAGAATTGTGCATTTCACCGGTAGGTTTGTCATATGTCAGTAAATTAGTGCCCGGGAGGATGATAGCCGTGACATACGGAATCTGGTATCTCTCCATTGCTGTTGGAAATAAAGTTGCAGGAACGATGGGTGGAATGATAGATAGCATATCCGCACAGTATGGCTTGTCTAATTTTTTCCTGATATTTACTATTATACCAGTCATCGCAGCGGTGGTTATTTTGTCATTGGGGCCGCTTCTCAGAAAACTAATGCATGGAGTTAGATAGGATTAAGTAGGGGAAATTAATTCATCCAATAAGATTATTATTTTAACCGGACTATTGATCAGCAGATTCTGGGTAGTTGTTCGCCTGGAAGCATGTTGATTACCCGCTTGCCACCTATGGAACTGTTTAAGATGACTTGTCCCGGATGGGATGTAACTACTTCACCAAAAATGAATGCATTTGCTCCATTTTCCCATTTTTGAATGGTTTGGAGCATGTCATCTACCAGTTCAGGGGCAACAAACGCAACAAAAACTCCCTCATTTGCCACATACAGTGGATCTAATCCCAGCAATTCGCAAGCACCTTCTACATCTTCCGAAATATGAATGCTTTTCTGATTTAGTTCCATTCCCAATCTGATATCTCTGGCTACTTCATTGAGTACGGTAGCAACGCCCCCTCTGGTGGCATCCCGGAGTAGGTGAATACCTGTACCGAATTGGATCATAAGGTGCTCAATAATATCATTGAAATGACACGTATCACTGACGATTGTGGTCTCAAATTCAAGGCCCTCCCTTACACTCATAATTGCAATACCATGAGTGGCAATATTACCGCTGACCAGAATTTTATCACCTGCCTTGATATTTGATGTGGAGATATCCGCTCCGGGATGGACATTGCCAAGACCTGTGGTATTTATAAAAATCTTATCTCCTTTGCCTCTTTCTACCACTTTGGTATCACCTGTAACAATCTGGATTCCGGATTTTTCAGCAGCATATTTAATAGAAACCAGAATCTCCCAGAATTCCTCCATTTTCAGCCCTTCTTCTATGATAAATCCTAATGAAAGGTATTTGGCCCGGGCACCACACATCGCCAGATCATTCACCGTTCCGTTTACTGCCAGTTCGCCTATGTTGCCGCCAGGAAAAAAAACAGGCGACACCACAAAACTATCCGTACTGAATGCTATCTTCCCATTCAGTTCAATGGTAGCTCCATCGTGCTTTTGGTCCAGATATTCATTTGATAACAGGTTGAATACTCCCGATTCCAATAGTTTGTTGGTCAGTAAACCACCACTGCCATGTCCAAGAGTGATGACATCAAAGTCAAGTTTTGGCATGGGGCAGCTCATATTTATCTTCATAATGTTATGCCTGATTAATTTCTGTAATCTGCTCTATAGCATTAGAAAAATGGTAATATGCCGCACAGGCCCCCTCGCTGCTTACCATCGGAGCACCTAATGGATTCTGAGGGGAGCAAACCTTACCAAACATAGGGCATTCATATGGTTTTTTTATTCCTTTCAACACCTGGCCTGCTATACAGTCACTATTTTCTGCTACTTTAGGGATTTGTATATCAAATTTTTTATCGGCATCGTATGGTTCATATTTTGGTTTTACCTGATAGCCACTTCGTGGTATATTTCCAATGCCCCTCCATTCGCGGTCGGAAACTTCAAATACTTCCATGATTGTATTGATGGCTTCCGGATTACCTTCAGGCAACACAACACGTGAGTACTGGTTTTCTAATGCACATATCCCGTTTTCAAGTTGCTTTACTGTCATAAGTATGCCCTGCAAGAGATCAACGGGTTCAAATCCTGTGATGACAATCGGAATTTTGTATTTGGTTACTAAAGGAAAATATTCCTGTATTCCCATAATAGTGCATACGTGACCCGCTGCCAGAAAACCATCAATGGTAGCTGAATCATCGTCCATGATAGCTGCCATAGCGGGGGGAACAAGTACGTGTGAAGCCAGTATAGAAAAATTCTTCAACCCTGCTTTTTCCGCTAATATTACTGAAAGCGCATTAGCAGGTGCGGTGGTCTCGAAGCCAACTGCAAAAAAACAATTTCTTTGTCAGGGTTGTCCCGGGCCAGTTTTACCGATTCGAGTGGAGAATAGAGAATGCGGACATCTGCGCCCCGGGCTTTAGCTTCCAGCAGGCTATACTTTGATCCTGGTACACGCAGCATATCACCAAATGAACATAATATTACCCCCTTTTCCATAGCAAGAAACACCGCCTTGTCTATCAGGTGCAGTGGAGTTACACAAACCGGGCATCCGGGACCGTGTATCATATTTATATTATCCGGCAGGAGCCTGATGATACCATTTTTAACGAGACTATGGGTCTGACCACCGCATACTTCCATGATATTCCATGGCCGTGTAGTAATGGTATGAATTTCTTTTAGATACCTGTCAACCAGTTCAGGATCTCTGTATTCTGAAATATACTTCATGGCCCTTTTATTTGGGAAATGAACATGCAATATTCAAAAATTTAATCAATTAATTAAATTTTCATATCATATAATGAGATAAAAATGATCTAAATCATATTATTTTGGTGCCAATACCAGGCAAGTTGGCCTAAAGCAATATTTTCATCATTTGGAGAAACCTGCTTGTGAAAATATAATGTGAAATTATCCTGAAGATGATATTGTATCATATCAACCAAAAGCGCATTCTGAAATACTCCCCCGCTAAAAACAAGGTGTTTAAAACCATATTTAACGGCTATTTTGACAATGATATCTATGAGTGACCTATGAAATTTAGCAGCTATTTTTGATCTGTCAATGCCATTTTCAAGATCAATCAGAATATTTCTAACCAGAATTGTAGTTTCTATGCAGGTGTCGAGTGATACAGTCACATCGTAGTATTCTGAAAAGTGAATTCCATATGAATCGATGAATTCAGTCGCCAATTGTTCGAGATACAAAGCTGCTTCGCCTTCATAAGTGTTTTTATCTCCCAAACCTAATAATGATGCCACACCGTCGAAGATTCTTCCCATACTTGATGTATTGGGGCCACTGTGTTTTGCCAACAACCTTGTGTAGAGATTCCACTCTGTATCCGTGAATTTGGTTTTTAGGATTGATTCAGCATTTTCAACATTTTTGCACAATGAAAAGGCAGCAAGCCTTGGTTCAAGAGACATTTTATCTCCAAGAAAGTAGTCAAAATATTCAAAAAAAGAAATTCGTTCAATGATTCCATTCTCATAGGAAAAAAATTCGCCACCCCATATATTGCCGTCAGTGCCATAACCGACTCCATCCCAGATTACACCTAAAACAGGTTCGTTCTTTTCCGGAATGTGATGCTCAAACATACCTGTCATAAAATGGGCTTCATGGTGTTGAACCCCGATCTTTTGAGCTTCAGGAAAAATCTCCTTCATTGATGAAGAATGATAATCAGGATGTAAATCATACAGAATTATTTCAGGGTTTATAGCAGTCAACTCAAGATAATGTCGGAGAACTTTATTATACTGGTGTTGGGTATCAAAACTGGTCAGATCGCCAAGGTATTGACTTATGTAAATATTTTCACCATTGGCGATAGCAAAAGCACTCTTCATATCAGCTCCCAATGCCAGAATAGGGGTGGAATTAACAGAAGAAACTGGCCAGTAAGTAGGGGCAAGTCCCCGGCTTCTTCGTATGATTATTCTGGTATCTGGGTATGTTGAAAACTTTATGACACTGTCGTCCTGCGGCACCATGATCTCCCGGTTATTACTGAGCAGATGATCTGTAATGGGACTTAATAATATCGCGGCCTGATCATCTTCATACAAAATAGGGGAGCCACTTATGTTGCCGCTGGTGGCAATCAAAGGTCCATTAAATCCACTGGATATTAGGCTTAACAATGGACTGCCGGGCAGCATCGCACCTATTTGGTTTAAACCAGGAGCTATGAGCTCTATGCATAGCTGATGATATATAGGATTTTTTATTGGACACAAAACAATTGGAAAGACTATGCCATTCAATTCTTCAAATGCATTATGGCTGATGTAGACATCTTTTTCTAGAATGGCAATGTCGGGGTATAATAAGGCAAATGGTTTATCGGGCCTTTGTTTTCTGTGTCGAAGCATGGTGACAGCACCGGGGTTGGTGGCATCACACATGAGCAAATATCCTCCTGTATTCTTCACTCCTACGATGTATCCGGCCTTTAGTAGTGATACTGTGGTAGCAATTTTTTGTTGGGTTGAATCTCCTTTAATAGTTTCAGAAGTAAGTATCACCCCGCACTCATGACAGGAGTCAGTTTGAGAGTAATATCTTCTGTCCTTGACATCATTATATTCATTGCTGCAATTGTTGCACAGCCTGAATTTTGTCATAGTAGTCAGACTTCGGTCGTAGGGTAAATTGGTCATAATAGAAAGCCTCGGGCCACAATGAGTGCAGGTAATGAATGGGTAGTGATATCGTCTGTCTGATGGGTTGAACAAATCATTTTTGCATTCTTCACAGATTCCAAAATCCGGACTTATATATTGGTTTTTGACTTTTTTATAGATAGAATCTACTATTCTGAAATCATTGAATGTAAGATTATCTACCTTTGAAATACGGATAGAAATGATATTAGCCTGAGGGGGCGAATTGCTTTTAATTTCAGCTGTAAATTGGTTTAATGATGATTCTGTTGCATTAATGAATATATGGACGCCATCTGTACTATTAGCTACTGTACCGTTTAGTGTATGTTTTTCAGCAAGATGGTGGATGAATGGCCTGAAACCGACTCCCTGAATCTGCCCTTTTATATGGATGTGGTAAGTTGACATAAATGCTACAGATATCAAGTAAAATGTTTGTTCTGAAGGCTTAGGCAAAGTTATGTGACAATTATGAGTATTTTAGTATATTTGCCATAGATTTATAAACATATAAATGCTTCCTAAAAAAACAAGATATGCTGTCAAAGCACTTATGGTACTGTATAAGACGTTTGAGAGCAAACAGCCCATTCGAATTTCAGATATCGCAGAAAACGAGAATATACCAAAAATTTCTCGAAGCAATTCTGCTTGATTTGCGTAAAATCGGAATAGTTAATAGTAAGATGGGCGCTCATGGGGGATATTATCTTTCCAAGCATCCTGATGAGATATTCCTTAGTCAGATCATACGATTTACAGGTGGTCCGATTGCACTGGTTCCGTGTGTCAGCCTTAATTTTTACGAGAGATGTGAAGAGTGTACTGATGAAGCGACATGCGGATTCAGAGATGTCATGCGTGAAGTTAGGGATGCCAGTCTCCATATTCTGTCGAAAACCAGCCTTGAGGATCTGGTACAAAGGGAGAAAACTTTGGGAAAGCCTGTTGAATAGAAACTGGGCATTGAATCGAAGTGAAACTGGATGGAGCTAAAAAGGTTTACTTCTAACAAAACTTTAGTTAAATGTACTTTTGGCTTTCATACTGAACTAATTTTAAGCCGTTACTTAACTACATAAAAAAACTCTGTTAAGAGTGCTTCCATTTTCTTTATTTCAAATTCTTAGCCATCTATATTTTGGTTTATAATTAAATATAATCTACTAAATCAATAGAATTTATATAATAAAATGTTAAACGGCTTGTATATATCATAAAATGGCCTTTTCTTTGCATTCAAATTATTAAAGTAATGTAATCAGGTGTTATAGTATTGCATATATACTAAAACATATCAGAACTTTCGGCATAGGTCAGAAAGTTTTTTTTATATAAATCATTATTAATCTACTAATAACATAGATAATATAGATAATGCAAAGTTTTCGTACAGAACTGGAATATTTACCTGAAGATCGCAGGATTGTGGTGGAGAAAGATCTCATTGATCTTGAGCATAAAATATTTCTCTTTCGTCAGGGAAAAATAGATGAAGAGAAATTCCGAAGTCTTCGGTTAGCCCGTGGTGTATATGGACAGCGGCAACATGGCGTCCAGATGGTCAGAATTAAAATACCTTTTGGCAAGCTGAGTACGACACAGTTGAGAAGGATTTCTGATATAAGCGACGAATACTCCAATGGAAATCTACATTTAACTACCAGGCAGGATATTCAAATCCACCATGTCAGCCTGGATAGAACTCCTGAACTTTGGGCTAAGCTCGAGCAGGACGATATTACTTTGCGTGAAGCTTGTGGCAATACAGTGAGAAATGTGACAGCATCAGCTGAGGCAGGAATTGATCCAAGTGAGCCATTTGATGTGTCGGATTATGCGTATGCGGTTTTTAATTATTTTTTGCGTCAGCCTTTTTGTCAGGAGTTGGGCAGAAAGGTTAAAATCGCTTTTTCAAATTCTGATAAAGATACCAGCTATACATTTATACATGATATCGGATTCATTCCCAAAATAGATGACCAGGGCAAAAAAGGATTTAAAATTCTCATTGGCGGAGGGTTAGGGGCACAGCCTTTTTTGGCACATGTAGCACATCAATTTTTAGATGCTTCAGAAATTCTGACATTTGTTGAAGGTGTCTTAAGGGTATTTGATCGACATGGAGAACTAGCCAGCCGCCATAAGGCCAGATTAAAGTATCTGATTCAAAAGATAGGAGTGGATGCTTTTTTGGAGCTGATCAAAGAGGAGAATAACGCAATAAAATCAGTAAAGGTAAAAGATTATTTTCCTGAGAAGCTGGCAAATGCTGAAGTCATCACATTTGATGTAAAGGGTACAGTATCAAATGAAAATCATTATCAGGAATGGCTCGATACAAATACCTTCAAGCAGAAACAAGCTGACTTATATGGCGTATATATCAAAGTTCAATTAGGAAATATACCTTCAGAAAAAGCCAGAATTCTAGCTGATATTATAGATACTTTTGCCGATTCAAGTGACTTGCGTATCACGATCAATCAGAATTTTATTATCAAAAATATACATTTTTCAGGATTAACCCATTTATTCAATGCACTGGAAAGTGTTGGTCTTGCAACCACTGGATTTGCCTCAGTGGCTGATATTACAGCTTGTCCGGGTACAGATACCTGCAATCTTGCTATTTCTAACAGTACGCATATTTCAATGGCTATGGAGCAGGTGATCAGAGATGAATATCCGGATCTCGTGCACAATAAAGACATACAAATCAAAATAAGCGGATGTATGAATGCCTGCGGCCAGCACAGCCTGGCACAAATAGGATTTCATGGCTCATCATTCAAAATAGGAACGACTGTGGTACCAGCAGTTCAGCTATTGCTGGGTGGCGGAAAACTATTTGATGGCAATGGAAGGATTTCTGATAAAATAATAAAAGTAGCATCAAAGAGAACGCCAGATATACTCAGATATATATTTGACGAT
This sequence comes from Saprospiraceae bacterium, assembly GCA_016722285.1. Lineage (GTDB taxonomy): Bacteria > Bacteroidota > Bacteroidia > Chitinophagales > Saprospiraceae > OLB9. The sequence continues at coordinate 885,422 of JADKGI010000001.1, read as the reverse complement.
CTTAAAAAAAACAGCATAATTGATGAGACATTTAATGAATATTACGATCGCGTAGGGAAGGATTATTTTTACCAATTATTAAAGCCATTGGCAGACAATACGACCCTCTCAGAAAACGACTATATCGATTGGGGTTCAGAAAAAAAGTTCCATACCGCTATTGGAGTGGGAGAGTGTGCCGGGGCAGTAATAGATCTGGTATCCACATTATTTCTTGAATCTGAAGAAAAATTGCAGTGGGCTAAAGAATCACTGGAAGAAGGAAGGTTTGGTGATTCTGCCTATTATAGCTATGCAGCTTTTATAAATACGGCAAAGACTATTTTGCTTTTGAAAGATGTTAAAACCAATACCCACCATGGTATTATTTCTGAATTTACTGAACATTTTTCTGAAGATGAAGCCTGGATTGACCAACCATTCAAAGACATAGTTTTACAAATTAATAAGCTGACACCGGATGCTGTTTTTGCCGGCCAATATCTTGACCAAGCGCAAAATTTTTATTCCGGAGCAAAAAACTACCGAACCCAATTAAATCAAGTTGCCATATGAAACAGATAAATCCAAGAGTAAGTATAGTGGGTGCCGGTCCAGGGGATCCGGATTTACTGACCATCAAAGCATGGAAAGCCATAAAATCTGCTGATGTAATCCTCTATGATGCGCTTGTAAGTGCTGAGATTCTTGGTTTTGCTCCGGCTGAAGCTTTAAAAATTTATGTTGGAAAAAGATCTTCCGACCACACTTACAGCCAGGAAAAAATCAACGAAATGATTGTGTCAAATGCGCTGTTGTTCGGCCATGTGGTCAGACTCAAAGGGGGTGATCCATTTGTATTCGGAAGGGGTGGAGAAGAGATGGAATATGTTCGAAAATCAGGATTGCCTGTAAGTATCATTCCAGGTATATCAAGCTCAATTGGGGTACCCGGGATCATAGGTATTCCTGTGACGCACAGAGGGCTGAGTGAAAGTTTTTGGGTAGTAACTGCAACGGACATGAAACGCAATTTAGCAAAAGATATTCAAAAAGCAGCTGAGACAGATGCCACTGTGGTCGTGTTGATGGGATTATCCAAACTGGATCAAATAGTAAATTTATACCTGAGAAAAAATAAAAATGATGTACCTGTTGCTATCATTCAAAATGGTACGCTGAGCAACCAAAAAATCCTGACAGGCAAGATATCTGATATAGTCATCAAGGCTGCAGCCGAAGAAATAAAAGCCCCTGCTGTCATTGTCATCGGAGAGGTGGTCAATCTATATGCGCCCTCCCAAATATATAATCAGGTTAAGAATGTATTAGCATAGTATTTTATGTCAGCAAGCAAGTCGAATCATCTATTTCCGGTATTTTTAAAAATGGAGCAACTTCACCTGCTTCTGATAGGTGGAGGGACAGTAGCGTTGGAAAAACTTCATGCTGTTATTCATAACAGTCCGGCGACAAAAATAAAAATCGTCGCAAAAACCATAAATCCTGAGATCGAAGACATCGCAGAAACAAACGAAAATATTCAAATTCATCAAAGAGCATATCATGTCACTGATATGGATGATGTAGATCTGGTGATTTCAGCACTGGATGACCCACTCATGACTGAAGAAATACGAAGAAATGCAAAGGATGCCGGCCTATTGATTAATGCAGCTGACAGACCTGCTCTATGCGACTTTTACCTAGGGTCAGTAGTTAAGAAAGGGCAGCTGAAAATAGCTATTTCTACAAATGGAAAATCACCCACAGTAGCAAAAAGGGTAAAGGAAGTGCTCAATGATTCATTTCCTGAAGAAATAAACGAAACACTTGAAAATCTGGCAGAAGTCAAAACCTTTCTGAAAGGATCCTTCAGGGACAGAGTACTGGAGCTCAACAATATAACAGGAAGTCTGAGCGAATCAGAATACAACAGAAATTATCTGAAAGGTCAGATCATCAGATGGTCAGTCATTCTGGCATTGCCGGTTTTATTTCTGACGGGCTATTTTATTGGCAACTACTTTCCTTCTGATCAGGCAGCCGGGGCATGGGCTTCATTGATGGGCAAAATTGACTCAAGTATTCTTATTTTCATTTTTGCCGGCTTTCTTGCTTCTGCCATTGATGGCGCACTGGGTATGGCATACGGTATTACCGCTACAACTGTACTTCTTTCTTATGGACTGAGCCCGGTAGCGGCATCTGCCAGTGTGCATACTTCTGAGGTATTTACGAGTGGTGTTTCTGGCCTTAGTCACCTGAAATTTGGAAATGTCAATAATAAACTCTTTCGAAATCTTCTTTTCCCAGGCGTTATTGGTGCCATTTTAGGGTCGTTTTTGATTTCCTACTTTGAAGGTTTTTGTGATATCATCAAGCCATTGGTATCCGCATATACCTTGATTTTAGGGGTTATTATTTTAATGAAAGCCCTTAAAAAAGATGATCAGATCAGGAAGAGAGTACGTAGATTGTTCCCGCTTGCTTTTACCGGAGGGTTTCTGGATGCCGTAGGTGGAGGTGGCTGGGGACCTATAGTTTCATCCACTTTAATTGCACAAGGAAAAGCACCGCGATATACCATAGGTTCGGTAAACCTGACTGAATTTTTTGTCGCATTAGCCAGTTCCATAACATTTTTTGCTATGATCGGCACGACACACATCAATATTATTTTAGGGTTGATACTTGGGGGAGTTGCCGCTGCACCACTTGGTGCCTTTCTTACCAGCCGAATCCCTGCCAAAACTGTCATGATTTTAGTGGGAATTATAGTAATCATTTTAAGTATTAAAAGAATATTTTTCTAAAATAAATTAAGAACAGCAACATTTTTAATCAAATAATATGTCAATAAAAATCAAAACAGATATAGCAATTATAGGAGCGGGTCCGGTTGGATTGTTTGCCATTTTTGAAGCTGGATTGCTCAAGATGCGTTGCCACCTGATTGATTATTTACCCCAGGCAGGAGGACAGTTATCAGAGATTTATCCCAAAAAGCCTATTTATGACATACCGGGTTATCCGACTGTCATGGCACAGGAACTTGTAGATAACCTGGTACATCAAGCCGAACCATTTAACCCGGGTTATACATTTGGAGAACGTATCGAAACCCTGGAAAAAAGGGCTGAAAAAGATTTTCATCTTGTCACCAATCTGGGGACTGAAATTGAAGCAAGTGCTGTAGTTATAGCTGGTGGTTTAGGATGTTTTGAACCCAGAAAGCCCGAGGTAGAAGGTCTCACCCGATTTGAGAACGGAAAAGGTGTCAACTATATGATCCTTGATCCCGAACAATATAGAGGTAAGAAAACAATAATAGCCGGCGGGGGTGACAGTGCCCTCGACTGGGCCATTTATCTGAGTGAACTGTGTTCTGAATTAACTCTTGTGCATCGCAGCGAATCATTCAGAGGGACACCTGACAGTGTTGAAAAAGTAATGGCGCTCGCCGATTCCGGAAAAATATCCCTTCATCTCAACACAAATCTTTCCACGGTACATGGCAACGGAAAACTGAATGGTGTCACTCTCCTGAATACTAGATCAAATGAAGAAGTGTTGGTTGATACGGATTATTTGGTGCCACTATTCGGTTTGAGTCCAAAACTGGGACCTATGGAAGGTTGGGGCCTTAATATTACTAAAAATGCCATAGAAGTAAATACGGACGACTACTCTACCAACATCCCGGGAGTTTGGGCTATTGGAGACATCAATACATACAAAAATAAATTGAAACTCATTCTCTGTGGATTTCATGAAGCGGCACTCATGAGTCATTCTGTATATCAGTATATTCATCCCGGAGTTAAATATACCATGAAATATACTACAGTCAATGGAATCAGTAGTTTTTAAGACAAAACAAAGGCAATGATAGAAGTCAATATCTTAAAATCCGGAGTAAAGCGTACCCTTGAAGTCCCCAAAGATATGGGACTAAACCTTATGGAGCTGTTGAAAGGAGAAGAATATGAATCGATAGAAGGGACTTGTGGTGGTATGGCACTATGTGCCACATGCCATATAAAAGTAAAAGAAGCAGCCCCGGCATTATCCGGACCATCAGGAGATGAACTCGATATGCTGGAAACATTACCATTTATATATAAAGAATCACGGCTCGCATGCCAGATTAAACTTAATGAAAATATTCGAAATCTTACAGTTGAACTTGTTGAAAATTAGCATTTTATGATAAAAACAGAGACAATAGAAAATATTGTAAAAACCATTGATGGTTTAGAGTTACTAAAAGCGGTGTCAGAGCTGGAACAAGAACGTCTGGTATTTTCTACCAGTTTGGGGGCGGAGGACCAGATAATAACGGACATGATATTCAGAAACAATCTGAAAATAGACATTTTCACATTGGATACCGGAAGAATGTTTCCGGAAACATACAGCACCCTGAATAAAACTATTGAAAGATATAAAATAAGATTAAAGTTTACTTTCCAGTCAGCTCCGATGTTGAAAATCTGATGACACAAAAGGGACCTTATAGTTTTTATAATTCTGTTGAAAATCGTAAAGAATGTTGCCATATAAGAAAGGTAGAGCCGCTGAAAAGAGCCCTGACCGGTTATTCTATCTGGATCACAGGAATCAGAACCGAGCATTCTCCCAACAGGAAAGATATGAAAAAATCTGAGTTTGATAGAATAAACAATATTATAAAAATTCATCCATTACTGGATTGGTCAAATGATGATGTATGGTCGTACATAAAAAAACATGGGATACCATATAACATCCTTCATGACAAGGGATTCATCAGTATAGGTTGTCAGCCTTGTACACGAGCTGTTCATCAGGGAGAAGATTTCAGAGCAGGCAGATGGTGGTGGGAAGATGCCTCAAAGAAGGAGTGCGGACTACATACGGTAAATCATTAATAATTAACAACTATAATCAAAAACTATGGCATTTGCAGAATATCTCGATCAACTGGAAGCAGAAGCTATCCACATTATGCTTGAAGTAGCTGGTCAGTTTGAACGGCCCGCTTTGCTGTTTAGTGGCGGAAAGGACAGTATTTGCCTGGTTCATCTGGCGTTGAAAGCTTTCAGACCTGCAAAATTTCCATTTCCACTGGTACATATCGACACCGGGCATAATTTTCCTGAAGCACTCAATTTCAGAGATCAGCTGGTGAGCCAGATAGATGAGAAACTGATCGTCCGAAAAGTGGAAGATACCATCAAAAAAAGAAAATTGACAGACTCCAGCGGGAAATTTCCAAGCAGGAACGCATTGCAGACTTATACACTTCTTGATACTATCGATGAGTTTGAATTTGACGTATGTATCGGTGGTGCGCGACGTGATGAAGAAAAAGCCAGAGCGAAAGAAAGAATTTTTTCGGTAAGGGATGATTTCGGACAGTGGAACCCTAAAAAGCAACGACCTGAAATCTGGGATATTTATAATGGCAGAATTAACAAGGGGGAAAATGTCCGGGCATTCCCCATTTCCAACTGGACAGAATTGGATATCTGGCACTACATTGAGCGTGAAAAAATAGAGCTTCCTGAAATATACTTTACCCATCAGCGTAAAGTGGTCAAGACAGATTCAGATCAGCTGATGGCATATTCCGACTACCTCAATCTGGATATTCATGATCAAATTTTCAGTAAGCAGGTAAGATACCGCACCGTAGGTGATATGACCTGTACCGCTGCTGTTGAAAGCGAGGCTTTCACCGTTTCAGATATTATAAAGGAGATAAAAATAACTAAAATATCTGAACGTGGAGCCACCAGAATGGACGACAGAATAAGCGAAGCAGCTATGGAAGACAGAAAGAAGAACGGTTATTTTTAAAAATACGAAATACGAAATACGAAATACGAAATACGGAAAGCGGAAAGCGGAATAATACTCTAAAAACCTACTAACCATGAATTTATTAAGATTTTTTACAGCTGGAAATGTTGATGATGGCAAAAGTACCCTCATAGGTCGGTTGTTATTTGATAGTGAATCTATTTCGACAGACATCATTGAGACGCTCACAAGGCAAAGTAAGAATAAGGGTAAAGATACAAACCTTGACTTGGCTTTGCTGACTGACGGTCTCAGGGCAGAGCGTGAACAGGGTATCACCATAGACGTGGCTTATAAATATTTCAGTACAGAAAAACGCAAATTTATCATAGCAGATACACCCGGCCACATCCAGTACACACGAAATATGTTTACAGGTGCTTCCACGGCAGATTTGGCGATCATACTGATTGATATAGTCAATGGCATCACAGAGCAAACCAGAAGACACAGTATCATTTCATCTATCCTTGGAATACCAAACATATTGGTTTGTATAAATAAAATGGATTTGGTCGCATATAGTGAGCACGCATACAGACAGATTGTAGAAGAATATAAAATATTCAGTAAGAACCTGCCAATGCATCAGGTGGACTTTATACCTGTAAGCGCACTTGAGGGTGAAAATATTATCATACCATCAGAAAGAATGCGCTGGTACAGCAGAGAGCCATTATTGTCATTTCTTGAGAATGTAGATTATAGACCGACTGAAAAATCAGAGGAATCAAGATTCCAGATACAATATGTTTCCAATTACGTTGATACGATGACCAATACCATTACGCGTAGGTTTGTTGGTAAAATTTTATCAGGAAGCTATCAGACAGGCGATCGGGTAACAATACTACCTGACGGGATATCTACAAAGATTTCTGCTCTTGAGAAATATGGAATTAAAACTCATATAGGTTCAAAAGACGAAATAGTCGCTATACAATTTGAAGACGAAATTGATGCAGGACGGGGAAATTCTATCGTACAGGATAATCAGAAAAATGGAACTTCCAACGAACTTACAGCTACTTTATGCTGGATGGATAATAGTCCTTTTCATCCTGGCCAAAAGTTGATTTTGCAACATCACAGCCACACCACAAAAGCGAGAATAACAGAAATCCTACACAAAATCGACATTAAAACTAACCGTGAAGTATATGACAATTCAGAAGAAATAGGTCTAAATGAAATTTGTCAGGTATCTATCAAAACGGCCGACCCAGTCCTTGCCGACCATTTTTTGTCCGCCGGGCGTACCGGCACTTTCATCCTTATAGATGAAAACACCAATAATACAGTGGCAGCCGGAACTGTGTTGAAATGTTGACATGGACAAATTACATGGGCGCGAACTAAATGTGGTAGAATTTAATTAATTACCATTAATCATCCTACACCTCCATTCTGTTTATCCAATCCTTTGCATGTCTGGATGCATATGAAATAATGATATCGGCCCCACTTATGACCACAGCAGACCAGGTTTCCAGGTGGGCAGGTTCGCGATGGAGAAGACCTGCGGTTACCATATTTTCTATTGAAGCATATTCACCACTTACATGGTATGCGGCTACAGGTTTTGATGTATTATTTTTAATGGCTGCGATCACATCAGTATATAATGATGATGGTTTTACCATTAGAATATCAGCCCCTTCGTGGGCATCTCTGATAGAACTATCGATGGCGTCATTCAGGTTAAGTGGTGAAATCTGATATGTTTTCCTGTTTTTGAGGTTTTGTGTATTAGGAGTTGAATGACAGGCATCGCGGAATGGTCCATAATACTGTGAGCTGAATTTGGCAGAGTAGCTCATAATGCTGATATAATCATAATCCAGACGATCGAGTTGCAGACGGATGGCTTTAATACGACCATCAGTCATATCACTGGGAGCTATACAGTCGATACCGGCACCTGCAAGTTTTAATCCATATTCAGTTAGTAACCTGACCGTTGCATCATTGAGCAATTGTGTTTGGTCATAATTCAATATACCACAATGACCATGGCTGGTATAGCTGCACAGACACAGATCGCTAGCCAGCCACACCGCATCACCAAAATGGCTTTTAATTTCATGAATCACAGAAACCGCAAAATCAAAATGAAAATCATTTGCGAATTTTTCGCCTGGCACCGGAAATAGAAGAAATTTTGTTACGCCATTTTTCACATCACTCTCAATAGTTCTGAGGACAGATTCAACTGTTTCGGAGTATATTTCATTCATTCCGCTGATGGGTCTCCTTATTGACAGACTCTCATCTACGAATAGAGGCTGAATGAATTTTTTATGATTAAGGGTGACCGTGGAAGCCAGTTCCCTTATGTGAGGGCTGCTCCTAAGCCGACGCTGATTCATTGGATATGAGTTCTCCATTGTTCAAATGCTTTGAGTGTGGGGAAAATGATAGGATTTATACCGGCTAACAAAAGACTTTCAGCTGTCTCTCCTGCTGCTGAAGCATGGGTGACAGATAGTTTTGCATAAGTATGATAATGGCTGTATTGCGAAAAGCTACTCCAGAAAATAAAATCAGCATTAGCTACAGCATTCAGAATCGATGGATCTTTTTTAGGTATAAGATCATAATATCCAATGGCACGGACTCCTTTATTTTGCCATTTGATGGCCGCTTTATTATGTGTTAGCATTGTGATATCAGATACGGTGGTACCCGTTAATCGTGCATCGAGTAGGGGCCGGATTGAATCAAATCCCAGGCCGTCAGTACATCCTGAAACCCACAATCCTGCTTTTGCCAGCTCAAACCATGTTTTACTTCCGGCAGCCCATATCATTTTGTTTTTTAATTTATTCGTAATTTCAGACTGTTGAGCAATTTTAGGATTGGCTACAAAGACATGATTGGTGGATATTTCTTCCTGATTTGGGTACCACAAGTATTCAAAGAAATCTTTCATTACCGTATGAGTAGCAAAAATATTATCATATTTTCCATAACCATGTAAATGAGTCCAGTCATTGATATCATTTCCGTCAGCACTTTTGCCAGAAGCAAAATGATGATGCGAATATTTGGTACGTATGGTTGTAACCCCAAATTTCTGACTGCATCCTGGTCCTTTCTGAATGGCCAGTTTTTTCTCACCGATGGCATCTTTGAGCAAATCAGGACTATTTATTTGTGATAATATTTTTTTAACCCTAATATCTTCAGGGTGACATTCTGCGACGACCATGCCTTGACAAGGTGCCGGTGTACATTCTATCAGAGGCAAAAACATGATCTTTTTATCCCATAGTAATTTTTGAATCTGCTTGCTATGGCCTTTGTGATTAAGGAGTCTGTTGATACCGGCCGCTGCCAGAATAATTCCATCATAATTACCCTGGTTGAGTTTTGTTAGCCTTGTGTCAACATTGCCACGTATATGTACAGCCGAAATATGTATTGGGTCCCCGTTCTGAGGCAGAGCTTGTCTCAAAAACGGAATGGCCATGGTTTCTCTTCTGGGTGATGAGGTTCCTATTGATATGTGGCTTCCTTTCTTTATTTTTTCAATTATTTCAGGATTAAATATGGCTACATCATGAGAAATATCGCGATCTACCACTGCGAATGAATCATGACTGAAAAAATGCTCTGAACTCATATCTTTGAGAGAATGAACCGCTATGTCTGCATGGTGAGTAATAAGTTTTTGATAAATATCTTCCGTAAAAAAATCTATACCACTTAATGCGGACAAAGGTTCTTCCTTCATTCGGTCACCTCGACTCACAATTCCTTCTATCACTACACTTAGGTCAGGATAAATTAAAGCTATTTTTGATCGGACAATATCTGCCTGTATTAGGCTTAATTTGCTGGCACGGCATACAATCTTTATTTTATCCATCCAGACAGATTTTGAGGCATTTTACGAGATGAAAAATTTGATCTTCCTGATGAGCGGCAGTAATAATAACCCTCAGGCATTCGTCACCGTATGGGACGGTAGGGTAGTTTATTGGCTGAATATAAATGCCAAATTCAGATAACAATCGGTCTGTCACAGACTTGCATTTGGATGGATTCCCGATTGTGATGGGTGTAATGTGGGATGCATTTGATTTAAAATGAATGTCATCTTCTTTAAGTAATTTTCTGAATAAGCTGACCATAGCTTTCATTTTTGTAACCCTTACTTTATCATGCATCAATATATCTATACTTTTTTCGGCTCCACTACAAACTGAAGGTGGTAATGATGTGGTAAAAATGAAACCACTTCCAAAACTGCGCACAAAATCAATAATTTCTGCCGGCCCGGCTATATAACCACCAAAAGCACCTATTGCCTTTGAAAGCGTTCCATTAACAATGTCCGGTTTGTTTGGTATGGAAGTCTGGTCACAATACCCCGCATTCCGATCACCATACATACCTATTGCGTGCACCTCATCTATATAAGTCAGCGCATTATGTTTACGGGAAATTCTTAAAATTTCTGAAACCGGTGCTATTTGTCCATTCATGCTGTAAATAGACTCAAATACCACCATTTTTGGAGAAAAAGGGTCGGAAGCTGCCAATTTTTGCTCCAGATCCCGTGCATCATTATGTCTAAAAAGAATTTTTTTATTTCCACCTGACCGCATCCCTTCAATAAGGGAAGCGTGGTTTTTTTCATCCGAAAAGAAGGTCAGATCAGGTATCCGCCGACCAATAGTTTGCAATGTTGCCAGATTGGCTATATAAGCACTTCCAAATAGTAATGATGCTTCCTTTTTGTGCCACAATGCCAGTTTTTTCTCTAATGAAATATGTGCATCTGTTGTGCCTGAAATATTTCTGGTACCACCGCTGCTAAGGCCATACATCTGAGTAGCTTTTATACTTTCTTCTACTACCCCAGGGTGCGTACTCATGGCCAGATAATCATTGCTGCAATAATTGACAGCTCGTATCCATTTTCCATCTTTTTTATATTTGATATACGGATTTCCGGATTCATCCCTAACCTGATGAAGGAAAAGCCTGTAATTGCCTTTCATCTTTAAAGTGGTTAGTTCCTGAGATATATGTCTGTGAATATCAAACATGGGTGTTATTGAGATGCAAAGATAAGTTTTTGTTTAAAGTTCTCCAATTCTGCAATACAGACGGAAGTAGTAGGGTTATAAATATGAAGAATGAATTTTAGAACTGAAATCAAAATCTTTGATATACTTTTTTAGTAGGAATCATTTTCCAATCTTTTTATGAAATCGTACCTTTGTTTCTTCGAAGAAAAAATAAATATTCTATCCAATTAAAAATAATAGCATGACTCATTTCAGAAAAGAAAAAGACAGTATGGGATACATAGATGTACCTGCTGAAAAATATTGGGGTGCACAGACGCAGAGGTCTGCCGAAAATTTTAAAATCGGGGGTCACCGCATGCCAAAAGAAATCATTCACGCCTTTGCTATCCTGAAGATGTCGGCTGCCCGAGCAAATTTTGATCTTGGAGTTCTTTCAGCCGAAAAAAGAGATTTGATTGAAAAAGTTTGCCATGAAATCATGGAAGGCAAACTGGATGATCAGTTTCCGCTTGTAGTCTGGCAAACCGGCTCAGGGACACAGTCCAACATGAATTTAAATGAAGTAATTGCCAATCGTGGACATGTCATAAATGGTGGAACACTCGATGATGATAAAAAAATCCTGCATCCCAATGATGATGTCAACAAATCGCAGTCATCAAATGACACTTTTCCGACCGCCATGCATATTGCAGCCTATAAAGTTCTGACTGATGTTACGATTCCTGGCCTGGAGACGCTGAGAGCTACGCTACATGAAAAATCTAAAGAATTCATGGGAGTGGTAAAGATCGGAAGAACACATTTTATGGATGCCACCCCGCTTACTCTTGGCCAGGAGTTGAGTGGGTATGTATCTCAGCTCGATCATGGAATTGCAGCTATCAGAAATTCATTTGCTCACCTTTCGGAATTAGCTCTGGGGGGCACAGCAGTGGGCACCGGGCTAAATACACCTAAGGGATATGATGTTCTTGTGGCAAAAAAAATAGCAGAAGTGTCAAAACTTCCATTTATCACAGGTACAAATAAGTTTGAAGGACTGGCTGCACATGATGCTATCGTTGAAGCACACGGTGCGCTGAAAACCGTCGCAGTTTCATTGATGAAAATTGGTAATGATATTCGGATGCTTGCTTCCGGGCCAAGATGTGGTATCGGCGAGATCAATATACCCGAAAATGAGCCAGGGTCATCTATTATGCCGGGCAAGGTGAATCCAACTCAATCAGAAGCACTCACAATGGCCATGGCTCAGGTTATGGGCAATGATGTGACTATCAACATAGGTGGTATGAACGGACATTTTGAACTAAATGTATTCAAACCTGTCATGATATACAATTTCCTCACTTCAGCCAATCTTATTGGTGATGCATGTGTCAGCTTTAATGAACATTGTGCAGTTGGGATAGAAGCAAATAGGCCACGTATTAAATTCAATCTTGACAATTCCCTGATGCTTGTAACGGCACTAAATACAAAGATAGGATATGATAAAGCCGCCGAAATAGCCAAAAAAGCCCATAAAGAAGGCACTACCCTGAAGCAGGCGGCTCTTGATCTTAAATATCTCACATCTGAAGAATTTGATGCCTGGGTTAAGCCTGAAGAGATGATTTGACATGATAATAAGTTTGAAATTGCTCCTGGTAATTAGATTATTGATATATCTGGTAGTGGCCATTATTTTAGTGTTTTTGAAATCATATACCTAAACAATTAGGTTTTTTTTTGAATATGCTCAACTTACGGTGGTTTGAAGTGTTTCAAAGAATTAAATTGTATCAGGCCTCCTAAATTTTATGAAAAATATAATTATTGTTTGTGCCGGTATTATTCTGATAAGCTGTAAGACATACAAACCAAATAATACATATAGTGATGTCAATCAAAAGATATAGATTACTCCAAATTAGATAATTGGGCTGCACATCCCGACAAATTGGATGAGTCTGATTTTACGCCTGAAGGAGATACGGTATCATATTTTGAAATGGATGCTGACGTATTCTTTGTACACCCTACCACTTATACCGGAGATAAGCATGAGGATCAGTGGAATGGGAACGTCGATGATAGTCGTCTTAATAAGAAAACCGATGAAGGTACTATTCGCTTTCAGGCAAGTGCATTTAATCATGCGGGTAGGATATTTGCTCCCAGATACAGACAAGCCCATTTGAATGCCTATTTTACAAAAGATAAAGAATCAGCCGGAAAAGCTTTTGACCTGGCTTATGTTGATGTAAAGAAATCATTTGAATATTATCTTAAAAATTATAACCAAGGCAGACCCATCATTATAGCATCACATAGCCAGGGTACTGACCATGCGCAAAAATTGCTGACCGATTTCTTTTCAGGAAAGCCATTGAAGTCAAAACTCATTGCCGCATACTTAATTGGAATGCCGGTAAAAAAGGATAAATATTCTGATATAAAACCTTGCAGAGACAGCACCGATACTGGCTGTCTAATTTCGTGGCGAACTTTCAAAAAAGGATTTTCTTTTCCGAAAGTCCCCGATTCAGGAAATATATTAGTGACAAATCCGCTCTCATGGACCACAGATACAGTATATATGCCCAAAACTGCTAATATTGGTACATTGCTTTTTGATTTTCATAAAATCAAACGGCATACTATTGACGCCCAGGTAAACGGTGATATCCTTTGGGCAAATAAACCCAAATTCAGAGGCAGCTTCTTACTCAGGACTAAAAACTATCATATTGCAGATATCAATTTTTACTATTTTAATATTCGGGAAAATGCTGTTTATAGAGCCGAAAATTTTAAGAAACTGACGGCAAAAAAGTAGTCTGTTTCAGAACGATATTTTACATTCTCTAAGTGAGATAAGTAAATCAATAGGGATCTACATCAATATTCACCCGTACAGATTTGCAGTCAGGGACTTGTCGTAATTTATCCCTTTCAGAAAGAAGTATCTTTTTCACCTTGGCAACGATTTGTGCATTTTTTTCCATTTTTATGGTTATGAGCTGTATGTATTGACCTCTTAATCTTGAAATCCCCGGTGTTGCAGGCCCAAGTAACCTGTTACCTATTTGTTTTTTTACCGAATCAGCAAACAGGGCAGCAGCGTGGCTTACGGTGGCAGCATTTTTGTGAAGAAATTCAATCTGAATCATCCTGAAGTAAGGCGGATAGATAAATTGCCTTCTTTCAGCTGATTCACGTTCAAAAAATCTGTCATAAAGGTGATGCATTGTTTCTATAATGACGGGATGGCAAGGGTCATAAGTTTGTATGATTACCTTACCTTGTTTAGCTCGGCGGCCTGCTCTTCCTGATACTTGAGTCATAAGCTGGAAAGCCCTTTCATTGGCCCTCAAATCCGGGTATCTCAATATTGAGTCTGCATTCAGTACACCCACTAAAGCAATATTTTCGAAATCCAATCCCTTGGTTATCATTTGAGTACCCACCAGGATATCTATTTTTCTTTCTTCAAATTCATGTATAATGGATTCAAATGCCAATTTGGTTTTTGCCGTATCCATATCCAGTCTTGAAATCAAAGCTGTCGGGAAGAGTTCTTTGATTTCTTCTTCTATTTTTTCTGTTCCGAATCCGGTTTCAATCAGATCCTGATTACCGCATGCCGGACATTGATCTGGTATTTTAGCTCTGGAACCGCAATAGTGGCATCTCAGGTCATTAAAATACTTGTGGACCGTCAGATGTACATCACAATTGGCACACCCGGCTTTCCATCCGCATACTTGACAATAAATGGCCGGTGAATATCCACGCCTGTTTTGAAAGAGGAGAACCTGCTCTTTATTGATCAGAGCATTTTCTATGGAAGTAATAAGTTCGCGACTGAAAAGCCCTTTAAAACCTTGATCCCTGTATTCTTCTCTCAGGTCAACTACATGGATTTTTGGCAGAACAGAATTACCATACCGGTCAGCCATATTGACCAAACCATATTTATTCGCAAAAGCATTTGAATAGGATTCAAGACTGGGTGTGGCACTTCCGAGTACAATATGTGCACTGCTAAGATTGGCCAGAAATATGGCTGCATCCCTGGCATTATATCTGGGATTCGGATCAGATTGTTTGAAGGATGGGTCATGCTCTTCGTCCACTATGATCAATCCTAAATTACTAAATGGAAGAAATAATCCCGATCTGGCTGCGATAATAATTTTTGCTCCCAGTAAGACTGCATTCCACATTTCCACCCTTTCCTGATTATTTATTCTACTATGGTAAACAAGTACATCGCCCCCAAATATTATCTTAAGTCGCTCTACCATATGGTTGGTTAGTGCTATTTCCGGTAGTAAATAAAGCGTTTGTTTTCCATGATGAAGCATTTCTTTAATTAATTCAGCATAGACTCTGGTTTTTCCGCTACCGGTTATTCCATGAAGCAATACCGGCTTTTCCTGATCTAAATAATTTTGTATTTCAGACAATGCCAGGATTTGCTGTGAAATTAGCGGAAGCATCGCCTCTATTTCATTTGCTTCATGATTTTTATCATGAATCCGACTCAATACCTGTTTCGTGATGGTAAAAATGTTTTTTTTCACCATAGCCTGTATCGCACTGCTGTCTGTAACTGCCAGGCTACATACATCTGCTACAGGAAGTGTAAAATTTTTATTTCTGGAAAGCTGGACATAAGCCAGTAAGGCCTTAGTCTGTTTTTCACTCCTGGCGACTAGATCAAAAGCATCAGTGAGTTGACCGCTATCGGAAAGATAGGGCTCATTCAGTGTAATAAAATTTGCTGTTTTGGGTCTGAATTTTTCAATTAATTCTTCTTTTATGGATATGATTCTTTTATCCAAAAGGCTGCGCAATACGGGAAATATTGTTTTTTTATTCAGTATCTCCTGGATTTGCAATATCGTCAATTCGTTTTGAATGGAGACAGCTTCTGACACAAGATATTCGTCATCAGAAAGTACAGAAACAAATTCACCAAAGGTACCATTGAAAACCACTTTGGTCTCACTTTCTAGTTTCAATCCGGAAGGCATGGCAATATGCATTACTTCACCGACTGTACAGCAGTAGTAATCAGCCATCCATCGCCAAAGTTTCAGTTGGGTTGATGTCACCAAAGGCGTTTTATCCAGAACGGCAATGACAGGTTTCGGCTTATAGGTAAGCTCTAGATCTGAATGAACCTCGGCTATAATGGCTGAATATAATTTGTTTTTTAAAGAAACTTCTACTCTGACCCCAACAACTATATCTCCAACCATATGCTCCGGAACAGAGTATGAATACATTTTGGGCAGTGCCAATGGAAAAATGACAGTTATAAATTTTGGCGTCAATGAATAAAAATTATGGAGCGTAAAGGTAGGTATTCTGAATTAAAACAAATCAGGCTTCATTCGGTTGTTGACACTTTTAACTTATCTTGTGAGATGAGCGGAATTTTTTCATCATTTCCCATAATACTATACCTGCACATACTGAAACATTGAGCGAGTGTTTGGTTCCATATTGGGGTATTTCTATACATATATCCAGCAGATCAATTATTTCATCGCTTATCCCATCAACTTCATTGCCAAATATTACAGCTATCTTTTCAAAATCCAGATCAGAGGAATCCAGATTTACAGAATTATTAGTCTGCTCTATTCCCGCAAGGGTATAACCTTCTGCTTTAAGTGTTGTAACGGCATTATTAATATTTTCTTCATAAGCCCATTCTACAGATTCGGTAGCACCGATAGCTGTTTTGTTTATCTCCCGATTGGGAGGGGTGGCGCTGATACCACAGATGATAATTTTTTCTATGGAAAATGCATCAGAAGTTCTGAATATCGAACCAATATTCATGGCAGATCTGATATTATCCAACACAACGACTACCGGAATTTTCAGGGCCAGGTGAAATTCTTCAACCGATATCCTCCCCAGTTCTTCCAGTTTTAGTTTGGCCATGATTCCTATTTATTTTGTAGGGCAGCCTCAATGAAACTGACAAAAAGAGGATGGGGATTTTCTACTGTACTTTTAAGTTCTGGGTGATATTGTACTCCCAAGAAGAAAGGGTGATCTCTGAGTTCTATGACTTCAACCAAGCCTGACTCTATGTTCTTGCCTGTAGCCATCAATCCAGCTGCTTCAATCTGGTCCAGATATGCATTGTTGAACTCATATCTATGTCTGTGTCTTTCAGAAATATCGGATTTGCCGTAAGCTTTATAGCTGATAGAATTCTTTATCAGCTTGCAGCGATATGCTCCCAATCTCATCGTTCCACCTTTTGATGTGATCTTTTTTTGTTCAGGCATCAGGTCTATGACCGGGTCTTTAGTTTCAGGATCTACTTCAGTAGAATTAGCATTTGTTAGCCCAAGAACGTTTTTACAAAATTCCACCACGGCACATTGCATTCCTAGACAAATTCCGAAAAACGGGATATTATTTTCTCTGACATATCTTATTGCTTCCAGTTTTCCTGCTATGCCTCGCTCTCCGAACCCCGGAGCAACAAGGATTCCGTCAATATTTTTCAGTTTGGGTGCAATATCACCTTTTTCTAATGTTTCGGAATGTATGGGGATTACTTTTACTCTGCATTCATTGACAGCCCCAGCATGGATAAAGGACTCATAAATAGACTTGTATGCATCCTGAAGCTCGTTGTATTTGCCCACGAGTCCAATTGTAACTTCTTTGGTGGGATTTTTCAGTTTACCCAGAAATTCTTTCCAGGTTTGCAAATCCGGCTCTGTAGTATTTTTTATATTTAGTTTTTTTAATACTGTTTTGTCCAGTTTTTCTTTGAGCATCAGTAATGGAACATCATAAATAGTTTTGGCATCAATGGCCTCTATTACTGATTTTTCATCAACGTTGCAAAACAAAGACAGTTTTTCCCGAAGATCTTTGGGCAGTGGGTATTCGGTTCGGCATACAAGTATATCGGGTTGAATACCGGCTTGAAGTAGTTCTTTTACAGAATGTTGGGTAGGTTTTGTTTTGAGTTCTTTGGCAGCTTTCAGATAGGGTATGAGCGTGAGATGGATGACTACACAATTTTCCTTGCCGACTTCTCTTCTTAATTGTCTCAACGCTTCCAGGTAGGGCAATGATTCTATATCACCCACTGTTCCACCAATTTCAGTAATAACTATATCAAAATTATGCCCTTTTTCTACCAGAGTCACCCTTCTTTTTATTTCATCTGTGATATGGGGGATTACCTGTACCGTTTTACCTAAGTAAGCACCGGCTCTTTCTTTTTCTATCACAGTCTGATAAATTTTACCCGTGGTAACATTATTGGCCTGGGATGTAGGTGTATTGAGAAATCTTTCGTAGTGGCCCAGATCGAGATCTGTCTCAGCACCATCTTCGGTGACATAACATTCTCCGTGTTCATATGGATTAAGAGTGCCCGGATCCACATTTATATAAGGATCTAATTTCTGTATGGTAACTTTAAGACCTCTGGATTGAAGAAGTTTAGCAAGAGATGCTGCTATGATACCTTTCCCAAGTGACGACGTCACTCCACCCGTAACAAATATATGTTTAGCCATGTTATATTGAAGACAGAAACTTTGTTTTCTATGCTACGGGATGCAAAGGTAAGTACACTTTTTGGTTTTTTTACTTAGATGGTAGTTAATTAGCATTATGGCAGTTATTTTCTGCTTTATCTATTGATTTACACAATCTTAATATTTAGTCTGCTCCGAAAAATTTATTTTTGACACAAAAGCACAAAAACACTAAGAGTCAAAAAGAATTTGGAATTTTTAAATAGTTGATATTAAATCCTTTGTGAACCTTCGAGTCTTTGCGGCCTTGTGGCATTTCTTTACGTTTGTCTTTTCGGATTGAACTCAATATTTAGGTGAAATTAAGCTTAATGCGCCACCTTTTCTTTATCCAATATACTAATACAGACAAAATTTTCATTTCAATGAGTATCAAACCTTTTTTATTTTTCCTTTTAGTCAGTTATTATTTATCTTGAATAGAGTTCAAAAGCAACCTTACTAAAATTTTTGTCTGAAGAGATATAAAATTCTGATATTATCTCCGTGGAATAAAAACGGCCGAAATTGCCAAAATAGGAATCTTTAATCAAAAATACCCTATATTTACATCACAATTTACTACACATGTTTTTTACACAATCCGAACAATATGATTCTCTCGTTCATGGCCAGGAAGGCAGGCCTGCGGATTACCCGGTGATTGAGCCATACCCTGAGTTATTGTTTTTTATACAACGAAATCAAAACATCAACACAGTCATCTATGAATTGAATCATTTGCCCGGAGAAATTTTAAATCTGAACGATCCCATTAAGATAAGTTGGATGTATTTTGATGAAAACAGAAATACTACTGTAAAAGAACTCAATTATATACAGAAAAAACTGGCATATGGGTACCATCATAGAGTCATCAGCAATGAATTAATAGAATTCAGGTTTGTTTCATATGACCAAATGAATTTTTTACCTTGCAAAAGAGAATAAAAAGCATTTCAGAGTATTCAGTAGATTTGGTTCTAAAACTGTTGAGATTTCGTTTATTTATATTTATGCAGAAGATTTAGGCGTTTTTCCTCAGGTCAAATTTGTTGAATTTTTTGGTAAAGACAGCTCCACGCAACTTCCATTCTACGAAAAACTTTGTTTACCCTGATTATTATTTATATCCTTGCCAATAATTCATACTTTTGTCGGATTTTCAGAAATGTATTGATGAATCCGTATGATTTTATAGCACTTCAATGAAACAAAATGAACTTGGGCAAGATATTTCTTTTATTTTTCAGCGCAATTTTTGGCTTTTCCCAAATCAATGCTCAGGTTGACTCGACAAAATATATAAATAGCTCAATTACTTCATTTGGATTTGGTATGGGTGCTGACCTTCCAGGAGGTGATCTTAGTATCAGGTATGGGAGCAATCTTAATTTTACACTGCAAGGTGAGTATATCACATCTGCCAATTGGATTTTTGGGAGTGAACTATTATTTATTTTTGGTGCGAATGTAAAGGAAGACGTTTTGGCACCATTCCGAACTTCGACAGGAGTGATTCTCGGAGATGATAATCAGATAGCAGATGTATTTTTGAGGCAGAGGGGCATTTTTATTGGGGCTGGAATAGGTCGGTTGATTCAATTTAATAGAGAATCCAGATCAGGAATTAAATTTAATTTACATGCGGGAATATTGCAGCACCATATCAGATTTGCTGATGAAAGGAATTCAGTGGCTCAAATCAGAGCCGGCAGACACATTGGTTATGACAGGCTTACCCGTGGATTTTCTTTAAAGGAGTCTATAGGATATAAGCACCTTAGCCATGACCGAAGGTTAAATTTTGAATTTATGTTTGATTTTATCCAGGGGTTTACTTCAGAAGTGAGGGCTTTCAATTTTGATACAGGTCTTGCTTCAATCCCATCACGACTGGATTTAATGTTTGGTATCAGAATTGTCTGGAATCTTCCTTTTTATCATGGTGGAAGTGAGGCTGCTATCTATTATTAATTTTTTATGATGCACGATCTTCTTTTCATACTTTATACCTGGGTTGTCAGAATTGGAAATATATATGTTTTTATTGGTAGTTTCTTTTCCGATAAGATCGGTAAGTTGAACAAAGGCCGACAGGATGTCTGGAAAAAGTTGGAAAATATTCATCATGGCTCTGGTCCGGTCACTTGGATACATTGTGCTTCATTAGGAGAGTTTGAACAGGGGCGACCACTCATAGAAATGCTGAGAGTCAAATATCCGGATTCCCACATAGCACTTAGCTTTTTTTCGCCTTCCGGTTATGAACTTCAAAAGGGTTATGAATTTGCTGATACCATTTTTTATCTGCCTTCGGATATGCCTGAAAACGCTAAAAAAATCATATCAAAACTCAATCCCAAGATTGTCATATTTGTTAAATATGAGTTTTGGTGGAATCTGATCAGGTCCCTCACTGAGAGGGACATTCCCGCTTTTCTCATATCAGCAGTTTTCAGGCAAAAAGATTATTTCTTCAGACCATTCTTTGCTCCATTTTTAGATTTGCTTAAAAATTATAGGATGATTTTTGTCCAGGATAAGAATTCGTCTGATACCCTGAAGCATTACCAGATCAACAACCATATGATAACCGGCGATACCAGGATAGACAGGGTCTTAGAAAGATCAAAAGAGCCAATCGTAGATAAAAGAATAAAAGAATACTGCCATAATAAAACGGTAATCGTCTATGGAAGTGTGTGGCAGTCTGATATGCAGATTGTAGAAAAAAGTATAAAACGATTTCCAGACTTCATACACATCATTGCCCCTCATGATATTTCAAACCAAAATATAAAGAAGTTGTGCAGCATGATTTCAAGCGATTCATGGCTTTATTCTGACACTGATTGGCATTCTAATGTACTTATAATCAATAATATAGGAATGCTTGGCAGCTTATATGCGGTAGCAAAGTATGCCTATATAGGTGGTGGTTTTGGTAATGGAATACACAATATACTTGAACCTGCCGTATTTGGAATTCCTGTATTTTTTGGTCCTGAACATAAAAAATTTAATGAAGCTGTAATCCTTAGTAATGAAAAGATCGCATTTGCCATAAACAGACAAAATGAGATGATTCATATTATAGCAAACCTTGAGAAATCAGGCATAGAATATCAAAATATAACGGAAAAAGCGGCTGATTTTTTTTCCGGTAACATGGGGGCTACAGAAAAAACAGCTTCTTTTTTATATACTTATCTCTGACCTGAAACGTACCTTTGTATGATGGAAGATAATAATCCGATTGTTTTGCCCGATTTCAGCAACCTTCATATAGTGGTGATTGGGGATATCATGACCGACAGATATATATCAGGAGTTGTGAGGCGTATTTCGCCGGAAGCTCCGGTACCTGTGCTGGATATGGAAACGATTGAAAACAGACCTGGCGGAGCTGCAAATGTGGCAATGAATCTGCTCGCATTGGGGGTAAAGGTGACCCTGATTTCCATAGTCGGAGACGATGCAGAAGGAGAGCTCCTGATAGATTTGTGCTCCCAATCCGATAGAATACATCAAAAAATTGTCAAAGTAAGGGGACGTAAGACGACAGTTAAAACCAGAGTCATTGCAGTCAATCAGCAAATGTTGAGAATCGATCATGAAGACAAAGAAGATATCAACAGCACTGTTGAGGGTGATTTGGTAAACAAGTTAAAAGACTTAATAGCGAAGAATAAAGTAGATGGTATTATCCTCCAGGATTACAACAAAGGACTTCTGACTGAACAACTTATCAGGGACATTATCAGCTTATGTAAGGAGCATAATATTTTTTCATTCGTTGACCCGAAAGAAAAAAACTTTTTTGCCTATAAGGGGTGCACTGTTTTCAAGCCCAATAAAAAGGAAGTAAGACAGGCTGTCGGGAACTTTAATAATAATTATCAAGAGATTGCCACCATTATTGAATCGAAACTTCAAAATAAAGTCACCATCATTACCCTTGGTAAAGAAGGTATTTTCATTCAGAAAGATTTAACAGGGATAAAATATGCAACATCACCAAGAGTCATAACTGATGTATGCGGTGCGGGAGATTCTGTCATAAGTATAGTATCAGTTTGCTATTTGAAGGGGATGGATTTATCCGCTATAGCAAAAGTTGCTAATATAGCCGGAGGTCAAGTTTGTGAAATACCGGGAGTAGCTGTACTTAATAAGGACAGTATTCAAAGAGAGTTAGAAAGTGAAGTTTAGTCACATTACTTTCTTTTTTTATTTTTTGAATTAAAATCAAATATAAGTATTTCCCATAATTTTGGATTAAGTTGAATGAATAAGGTATGTAATTATTGTCATTATTGAGTCAATTTTTTTTGAGAATTGTGTTAAAATTTTGAAATTTTTTTAAAAGTGGGATTTTGTTTTCCATGAAAACATTACTTTTACATTTTGCAAATTATTTTAAATTAATATAATCTAAATGAATAAGTTATGAAAAGATTTTTGACGCAAGGTATAGTGTTGACTTTATTGGTTTTTTGATTCACGATATTTCAGGCCAAATTAATACTTTAAAAATAACAGATCCTATCGGAATAGCTGGTGAATATAGTATTCAGCGATTCAACTGGGGCCCGCCAAAATCAACTCCTAAATCAGCATTGACCGCATTTGTTGATGATGGTGTTGACCCAAAGACAGATGCCTGCACTAACATATTAAATGACTTAACCGGAAAAATTTCGTTTATTGACAGAGGTACTTGTGGTTTAAGTGAAAAGGCTTTAAGAGCTGAAATGAAAGGAGCTATTGCTGTTGTAATATGTAATACAGCTACTGGTTCATCAGCAGGTGTAATAAGCTCAGGTGTTTTAGGCGAAGGTGCAAAATTAAAAATAAATGCCTATCTGATGTCTAACGCTGATTGTCAAAAGATTCGAACCAATGTTTTGACAGGAACAATGAGTGTGGAACTATTGAATAAGCCTGTAACATGTCCGGCTACTTACGATGCGGACGTTTTTTATGGAAATGTACCTGGTCAGGGCGATTTTAACAATGGTCTGAATGGTTGGATAGTTGACAATGCTGACCCAGCTTTAAACACAAGGACTACATGGTATCATTCTGAAACAGGAAACCCAAATTCTCTCTTCTTATTTTCATCAAATGATATTGCATCCAAAACTAAATGTAATGGTGCAGCTGCAATTGATTTATGGGATTTGCAATTTGCGGATAACCCAAATTTCAATACGCCATTAAATAGATACTCTTCATCACTAATTTCTCCACCTATCAATTGTACTGGAAAAAATAACGTACTAGTTCAGTTTACCATGCTTCATAATCGGCTAAACGGTAATGCTCAGATATCTTTTTTTGATGGTACAAACTGGTCTGCACCAAGAATCATAGAAACAAAAAACGGCATAAACACATCAGCAGTATCAGAAGTTGTTTCATATCCGGCTCCAGAGCTTGCAAATAAACAGAACTGTAGAGTAAGATTTAGTGTCTCGGGAGATTTTTATTATTTTCTTCTGGATGATGTCATCTTCTCTGATAAAAAAATCGTAGATATCAGGGTGAATACAAACTGGTATGCAGTTTCGCCATCACTAAGAGTACCTAAAGACCAGGTATCTGAAATTCCTTTATTGGCAGACATTGAGAATATCGGAAATGCATCTGCAAGTGGTACCTCACTAAAAGTAGAATTTAAAAACGAAGCAGGCAATGTAATTTCAACTTTGATTAATAGTTACGGATTAGTACCAGGTGACTCTTTGGTCGAAAATAAACCATTTGCTCAAACTTATACTCCACCAGCGGTACCAGGTAGATATACGGGGTCTTATATTATCAGCTCACCTGATGAGACGACAGGCACTAATACCAATAATAATGAGGATTTTGAGTTTTATATTACGGATAAAACATTTGGTAATATCTGGCCAGAATCGGAGATAGGTGTTGCTTATATGGAAGATATTGCAGATAGTTGGGTGATAAATGATATTACTAAATATTATTCAGCCGGAAATGTCTATTATGTCAAGAAAGGAACTGGTTATACTGTCTCAAATGTAAGATTTGGATTAGACAATACTAAAGCCGAAGTGGATGGTACAGGCTATGTTTTTGCTGATTTGTATGAGTTAAAGATTTAAACGGAATTTCAACGCCTAATTCAAGAACTCTGGTGGGGACGGGTTCTGTATTTCTTGAGAATCTAACAGATTACAGGAATATTCAACTTCCGATTTATGTGCCAAACAGCGAAGGCGGCCCATCTGAAAACGAGACAAGGGTTGCATTAAAAGACAATACAAACTATTTTTTGACAATACATGCAGCTCCTACAGAGCCATCTGCGCCCAGATATAAATTTTTGCAATATAGTGGTAGTGAGACAGATATATATGACAGATCGATTTACCCAGCACCGGCTAATCTCGCTTTTGATACACTCAAAATAAATAGAATATGTGGTTCATACTGGAGCAGAGCAGGCCTTAATAATACATACGAAGATATCAGAAACAGAGCATATGTCAGAACCGGAAGTGAAGCTTTAGGAGCCTGGTCAATGGCGTATATTGAAATGGACGTCGTACTGAAATCATCTACTTATGATATTGCAGAAAAAGGCGAAGCAAGCATATTTCCGAATCCGGCTTCTTCTGAGTTATTTCTTGATGTAAAGTTGGAGAAGGTTTCTCAAAATGTACGGGTAGATCTGATTTCTGTAGATGGCAAAGTGGTTACTTCTTCAAGTTTCAGTAATGTACAGGATTCGAGATTGAAAATGGACCTGACCAATATTGTATCGGGATCATATAATGCCCTCATCAACACGGACCATGGTGTAATTTCAAGAAAAGTTATAGTTCAAAAATAGCGGTTAGTTTGATCTGACCCAATTCTGACTTATAAAATACCAAAGGGAGGAGATAAATAAAATATCTTCTCCTTTTTTTTTGTATAATTTTTTAGTACGAGGGAGCGTTTTATGTTTGATTTCTTTCTTAATTGGTATAAGCTTGTTTTTTTTGCTTAAAAAACCATATTTTTAATTTGAAATCCAAAAGAAATGTTCTTTAAAAGAAAATACACGACATGGATAGTTTGCATTTTTGCACTGGTATCTTGTCATAAGGATTTAGAAACATCTTCATCTGAAGTCACGTCAGTTTTTACACCATTAGTGGTAAAGGAGATCACAGGGTCCATCATAGGCTACGTGTATGACGAAAATAATCAACCCGTTAGTGATGCAAGTGTAACCATATACAGCGGGTCTGCTATAACAAATAAGTTTGGGGTTTTTACCTTTGAAAACACCAGAATGGATCAGCAAGGCACCTATATCAGAATATCAAAATCAGGCTATTTTCATGCCTCAGATTATGTATATCCTGCTGACAAATCTACTACTTATTCGTATGTAAAAATATTGGCACTTGATAAAAGTACACCAATCGATAGCAAATCTGGTGGAACAGTAAACATCTCCGGAGGAGGTAAAATTATTTTTCCTTCCGATGCCTTTGCTGACAGTCAGGGCAATTCATTTAATGGAACTATTGGAGTTTTTGCCAAGTATCTAAATCCGAATGACCGGGAAATCAGCAATGTTATGCCCGGAGGATTGATAGGTGACGGCACGGATGAAAACACTATGGTTCTGGGTACTATGGGGATGATTGGTGTGGAACTGAGAGACAATGGTGGAAATAAGTTGTACATAAAAAATGGAAAAAAAGTTGGCATCCAATTTCCGGCCATCTTAACGTCAGGGGCGAATGAGATTCCACTGTGGTCGTTTGATGAAATCAAGGGCCGATGGAAAGAAGAGGGTAAAGCAATACTTTCTGGTGGTAATTACATCGCTGAAGTAAGTCACTTTAGTTTCTGGAATGTAGATGCAAAGTTTCCAATCGTAGATATTTGTGGCAAGGTAGTATATGAAAACGGTGAGCCGGCTATCAACATTACTGTCAAAGTTGAAACGGATGGTATGGGATCATCTTTCGGTGTGACAAATAGCCAGGGTGAATTTTGTGGTAAAATGCCAAAAGGAAAGAAACTGAAAATCAAAGTCTATCACACAGCGTGCAAAACTGATATCACCGAAGTCACTGTCGGACCTTTTGAAAATAAAACCATACTGGATAACATCATAGTCAAATCTGTCAGTCCTTTCAAAATAAAAGGAAAACTAACATGCAATAGCACTCCGGTATCTAATGGCATTTTGGTTGTAAAAATAAAAGATGCTACTCTTGTATATAAATCCGAACCTGATGGTAGTTTTGGTGCGGACCTTACACACTTTTTGTGTGGGGATATCATACCGATAAACATTTTTGGCTATAATAACATTTCATCCGAGACCAGTCAGTCAGTTGTTGTTACCTCAGCAAATGCTCAGAACTTGATATTAGATGTGTGTGCTACTACCTGTGACCTGAAAGCCGACATCACTTACGATTGCGATAAAGTTATCACAGCCAATATTGCCGGAGGCAGCGGAAATTATAGTTATAAATGGGATTTCAATAACACAACAACCAAAACAGTAACATTGTCCACCCAGGATTCCACTCTCGATGCAAGAACCTATTGTGTGACAGTCACTGATATAGCCACCAAGTGTGAAAAAGTATTTTGTAAGCAGGTAGGAGGAAAACTCGTAGCCGGGATTGAATCAAGTTGTGAAAAAGGAATATTATATGCTTACTTCAGAGGCGGAACCTTGCCGGTAACATATAAATGGTCTGACGGAAGCTCCGTCAAAGAATTTAAACCTGCAGCACTGGGAAAATATTGCGTAACAATTACAGATGCAGCCGGTTGTACTGACTTCGCATGTGCAGACTTATCCAGCCCGTTATTAATTGCCGACAGTCCCTCTGGCTGTAGTAAAAATATCTACAACATTTCCAGTTCGCCTTTTACTTCAGGCCAGATAACTTCTATCGGTACAGTTAATAGCAATCAGCTGACTTTCCCAATTTCAATTGATATCTTTAAGACCGGATTTAATCTTGGAATATTAATTAGAGACAATCAATGTTCTGCATCTAAACAAATTAAGTTACCTCAGCTTGTGCAGGGACTGGTCACAACGGTGGTAAATACCTCATGTGGTACCTGCAATGACGGGAAAATAAATATAACAGTCAGTATGGCTGCTCAATGTTCGGATTGTAAAGTGGGAGATATTAAAATATTCAAAATTGAAGACCTCAGTAATGACCTTTTGGCGGTAAATACTGCCGGAACATTACCAAAAGGAGAATATTACGTGGTGGTAACAGATGCTAATAACGGCTGCTATATTGCTTTTAACAGAGTTAAAATTTTATAAATAATAAATTGAGTCTGGAAACAGAAGATATCATAAAAGGATGTAAAGAGGGAAACCGAAGATGTCAGGATGCTCTGGTGCAAAAGTTCGCTCCGGGGCTCCTGTCTTTATGTATGCGTTATACATCTGACAAGGAATCTGCTAAAGATGCTTTGCAGGAATGTTTTCTCAATGCCTTCAGGTATATGCATACATATGAGGGTAAGGGGTCTTTTGAAGGTTGGTTGAAGCGAATTGCCGTCACATCATCTGTTACCCACCAAAAAAAATTCAGAAAAATTTATTTTGAAGACATTACTGAAGCAGCTACCTGGTCGTATGCTGAAGTGCCTGAAATCTACAGTAAAATAGGAAAAGAAGAAATTATGGAATTGCTGAGTAAGCTTCCTCAAAGCCTATATCTGGTTTTCAATCTATATGTAGTCGAAGGATACCAGCACAATGAAATTGCAGAATTATTGAACATAACAGAAAGCACATCCAGAGCCGCACTATGCAAAGCAAGAAACAGATTAGCCGAATTAGTCAGGAAACAAAACGGGGCAGTTGTAGCTCAGGCATCATAAAATATCAGAATCATGGAATATAAAAAATTTGAAAAGCATATATCTGACACCCTTCGACATGATGAAGCAGGTCTGGATATGGATGCTTTCATCCGAGGTTTGCACGTTGATAAAAATGAGCGTAGGTTTCCCGTTTGGTTCTGGTTTTCTACAGGGTTGGTATTGCTCGCATTAATTGGTTATATGTACATACCTTCAGGCAACACTGCTCTGGGGAGAATAACTACTGTCGAAACGAAAACCAAAATAAATGATATTCAAGCATCAACCCAATTAAATTCAGGTCAAAAAGAAAAAGAACATCAAAATAAATTTTCAGCTTTAAATTCAGGAAATTTCAGGTCTGGGTTATTGAATGGTTCAGCTGTTGATGCAAATACTGAAAAGTATCCAAAAAACAGGACAAATACCAAGGCTGGCATATATAAATCATTTACAAAGTCAGATATTGAGCCTTCCACCATATCTTCGGAAATAATTAGAGAAGTCAACAATCATGTTGAATCCCGGGATGAGAAAATTTCGGCACTATCGTTGACTTCAAGAATGGAAAAGTACAGCATCTCTAGCTTGGCATACAATCCTAAAAATATATTTTCCAAAAATATTAGCAAGGTCACTTCGGATAATATCATATGTCCAACTTTTAGGAAAAAAGGAAACTATTACTTTGAAGTACTACCGGAAATAGGATACTTCAGACCAATAAAGAGTTTGGAACAGACATCAAATGAACCTGACAACATCTACAATCTCCGAAAGAATAATGAAAGCACACTTGAAGGACTCAATGCCGGATTGTATGTGAGAATTAGCAAACAAAAACTTCCGTTTTATATTCAGGCCGGAGCTTCATTTTCCCGAATGACTGAAAAAATGGCTCTCGATTATTCCTATACCAAAAGTGATACTACCAAAGGTATCATTTCCATCACGCAGTCACAGTCTGGTGATACTATCACTGTCATATATGGAGACATAGTGCAGGAGACGAAAATATCAGGTAAAAAAGTAAATCACCATCAGTTTTCATTGATTGATTTTCCGGTGTCGTTAGGTGTTGAAAAAAGCTTTGGAACATGGTCCGCTGGTATAGAGGGAGGGGTTATTATCAATATGTCGCTCATCTCAAGTGGCCAGATTCTGGCTTCTGATACTTCATTTGTAGCTGTTGATGAGCCTTTTGCAGCTTATAAAAACAAGATAGGTGCCAGTTATTTTGGTGGAATCCATTTAAGTAAAAGCTTTTATAATACCGGTCGGTTTTATGTAGCTTTGAGAGGAAGATACATACCGGAAGCATTTTCTACAGATCAGAACCGGATAAGACAATCATATCACTTTGTAGGCGTTAATTTCGGATATGTTTATTTATTCTGATGATCTATTTGGAATATTACCAATCATAAAGGTAGTTAGTTAGGTACTTCCGAAATCCTTTATACCTTTTGACTATAAATATATACTCTTTATTTTTAAATGACCTACTTATATTTACCTTTGCTTTGATCAATTAAACAGACTCCTGTCCAGATATTTCATTAGATTATCTTATTGCGGTACGGCTTATAACGGATGGCAAAATCAACCTCACGAAGGTACTATAACCGTACAGGCTACCATCGAAAAAGCACTATCAACTTATTTAAGGTCTTCGATAGATATGGTAGGATGCGGGCGCACTGATACTGGTGTACATGCAAAAGATTATTATGCTCATTTTGATGTACCACACGACCTTGATGACATCCCTTTGATAGTGTACAGGATAAATAAAATGCTGCCTGGAGATATTGCGGTGCATCTTTTGATCAAAGTATCCGACGATGCGCACGCCAGGTTTGATGCTTTATCCAGATCTTATGAGTACCATATACATACATTGAAGTCGCCTTTTCTGATTAACTCTTATTATTATCCTTACCGGATTAAAGATTTTGGATTATTGCAGCAGGCTGCTGATCTGATCAGTGAAACAGATGATTTTACTACTTTTTGCAAGCTTCATTCTGACGTTAAAACCATGATTTGCAAAATTACTGAATGTACCTGGACTGTAATAGATGATAAGTATGTTTTCCGCATAACAGCTGATCGGTTTTTGAGAGGCATGATCAGATTAATTGTAGGGATGTGTCTGAATGTTTCCGGCGGCAAGCTTTCAATAGATGAAGTGCGAAAGGCAATTCAAGAAAGAGCAAGAACCGGCCATGATTTGAGTGTACCTGCCGTCGGATTATATTTGTGTGATATCCGGTATCCATATCTCTAATATTTTATAATATTGACTAAAACTGGTATTTAAATCGTTTTCACAATCGATTGTTAAAAAACTATTTTGTTATTCAATACTTTTTCAAATATTGTAATTTCTATGTCAAAACTAATCCAAACTATTCTTTTATGCAGGTTGTGATTTAAATTGTTATATTTGTCCTCTTATTAAACACTCAGGTTTTTTTTCTGTTAAAAAGAAAAATATTTCTAGTGTGACAACACATAAAAAAGGTTAAAAAAAATGAGATTTGAAGTTTCTTCAACGGATTTATTAAAACAACTTAATATAGCTTCCGGGGCGATAAACCCTAACCCCGTACTTCCTATAATGGAAGATTTTTTGTTTGATGTAGTGGATAATGTGCTGACGATTACATCTACTAATCTGGAGACTACGATCGTTACTCAGGTGGATGTGACTGCCGATGAAAACGGTATTATAGCCATTCCGGCCAAAATATTATTAGAAACATTAAAGGCGCTTCCTGAACAACCTGTTACCATCACTGTAGATGAAAACAGAGGGGTTAAAATTTTATCAGCGTTTGGAGTATATAAATTGTCAGGTGACGCTGCTGATGACTTTCCAAATCCACCGGAGGAAGATGATGTGGAGACACTTTCACTCCCATCCAGAAAAATACAGAAAGGCATTATTAATACTGTATTTGCCACCAGTAGTGATGAGTTAAGATTGGCAATGACCGGAGTATTGATTCAAATAGATTTCACAAAACTACATTTTGTCGCAACAGACGCACACAAGCTGGTGAAATTTACTCTGGGTAATCTGAAAACGGATATTGCACGGTCTCTTATTATTCCAAAAAAAGGGCTCAACCTTGTCAGGAATGCATTCAGTGAAGAATGTGATGTAACCATTAGTTTTAATAAAGCAAATATATTTTTTAGTTTTGGCAGAACCAAGATAATCTGCAGACTAATCGATGCAAAATATCCTGAATACAGTGCCGTCATCCCAGTGGACAATCCACATGAAGCAATGATGAACAGAAAGGATTTTCTGAGTTCACTGAAAAGAATAGCTATTTACGCAAATAAATCTACTAATCAGGTTTTGTTGAATCTTGCTGAAAAGAGTATGACTATTTCTGCACAGGATCTTGATTTTTCAAATGAAGCAACTGAGCAGTTAAACTGTAATTTTACCGGAGAGCCTATGACAATAGGTTTTAATGCGAAATTTCTGGCTGAAATGCTAGCCGTACTTGAGACTGATGATATTAGACTCCAACTGTCAACACCAAGCAGAGCTGGAATTCTGGTTCCTACAGAGCAGGATGCGGATGAAAATCTGCTCATGTTGGTGATGCCGGTGATGATGGGCAATTAAACACAAATTATGAAGGTTGGCTTGTTTTTCGGATCTTTTAATCCAGTTCATACAGGTCATATGATTATTGCAAATCATCTTGCAGAATATTCTGATCTTGATCAGATATGGCTTGTAGTCAGCCCGCACAACCCACTGAAAAACAAATCATCTTTAGCCAAAGACAGTGACAGATTGCACCTCGTGCATCTGGCAATAGGCGACCAATTCAAATTAAAAGCTTCTAATGTCGAGTTTTCATTGCCCTTGCCTTCCTATACTATAGATACGTTGACATTTCTGGAGGAAAAGTATCCTAAAGTTACATTTGCACTTATCATGGGCAGTGATAGCCTGGCAAGTATAGAGAAATGGAAAAATTTTCAAACACTGTTGGACAAATTTGATATCTATCTATACAGGAGATCTGGCGCTGATGCAGGCAATTATGAAACGAATCCAAGGGTAAAGGTAGTAGAAGCGCCTTTGTTAGATATATCAGCTACATTTATCAGAAATGCTATTAAAGAGGGAAAGTCAGTCAGATATCTGGTACCCGATGCAGTATTTGATTATCTTGAAAATTCGACTCTTTACAGGTAATTATATACTTATGAGTATCATTTAAGAGACTATCAGTCAAATTCAGAACAATAAAAGCACTCTAATTTCATTATATAGATCTAATATTTTCAGTCAGATGTTCAGGCTTATTTCATTTTATTTTCTCTTTTTAGCCTTTTCTGTGGTACCACTAACAGGCCAGAGCAATCTGCCTATTGGAAAGTGGAAATCCCATCTTTCTTACAAAGAAGGCAGACGGGTTACTCAAAGTGATAAAAATATCATTTATGCCTCAGAAAAGGGAATCTTTACTATTTCCAAAGATGACATCTCTGTAAATTTTTTGGCCAAAGAAGACGGATTCACAAATGTAGATGTCAGTCAGCTGTATTATGACAAGGTCAATAAACAATTGGTTATTATTTATTATGATAACACTATAGACATATACAGAAATGATGACATAGTAAATATCCCGTTTATTAAATTAAACACCACTGTCCAGGGAAGTAAGTCAATCAATGACATGTTTATAGCTGAAACCGGTGAAGCATTTCTGGCTACTGATTTCGGTATCCTTGGCTTTGATCTGAAAAAACTGGAGTTTCCATTTACTACATTTACAGAGTTGAAAGTTCTTTCAGTAGCCATGCTGGATGGCATTATATATGGAGGAACTGAAGAAGGCTTATACTCTGTACCTCTAAAAGGCAGCAATGTTACCGATTTTAATATTTGGTCCTCGATTTCTACCTCTCGGGGTTTACCACAGTCATATGATGTAAAGTCACTGGCTGTGAAGTTCAGCAGCCTGTTTGCTTTGATAGACAATAAGATTTACAAAATGGATGGGAAAGGCCAATTCAACATTTTATACAGCTCATCTGATAAAAAAGATATCATCACATATATTTCGGATGACGGGTCGCAAATTATGGTTGGTATAGAAAATAATAATAACAGCCGGACACTTTTTATAGACAAAAATGATAAAATAACTGTAAGATCTGCAGGATGCATCAATCGGGGAGTCTATGCAGTAGAAGATGAAAAGGGTAGGGTATGGTATGCTGATCAGTGGGATCATGTGCGATACACTGAAGGTAAAATAGACGGCGATTGTAAAACACTACAGTTTCCCGTGCCTTTTACCAATGAGGCAAGCAATGTAAAATTCAAAAAAAATAAGGCATATTTAGGTTCAGGAGGTGTAAATGATGATTACCAATATAAGTTTACCAGATATGGATTCTATACCCTGGAAAACAATGAATGGAAAAACTTTAACGCTTCAAATATACCGTTAATAGGTGAAAAAGATTTTTTCCATTTGTTTACATTGGCACCACATCCCACTACTCCCGAGTTGTATTTGGGTAGCTATTACAATGGTATAATAAATTACAATGAGGAAACGAAACAAA
Organism: Saprospiraceae bacterium; assembly: GCA_016722285.1. Taxonomy (GTDB): domain Bacteria; phylum Bacteroidota; class Bacteroidia; order Chitinophagales; family Saprospiraceae; genus OLB9. Next base: position 851,497 of record JADKGI010000001.1, on the reverse strand, counting down.
CTCAATTTTGGAATAAAGATAACAGTATTTTGGGGTCTGTCGTAGGTGACGATGCCAGGACCAGGATAGCCGGTCTGAAATTTGATAAAAACGAAAATCTGTGGATTTCCAATTATGGTGCACTTAAACCACTTGTAGTCAAAACAAAGGATGACACCTGGTACAACTTTTCAGTACCTTCTATCACTTCACTAGCTGATATATTGATCGACAATGCCGGCAATAAGTGGGTAGCTGTAGTGGGTATAGGAGGCGGAGTGCTGGTATTTAATGAGGGAGATAAGATTGCAGACCCAACAGATGACAAAATCAGATTTATCACCCGAAATAATAGTGAGATAAAAGGAAATAAAGTAAATAGTCTGGCAGTTGATCTTGATGGTAGTGTTTGGGTAGGCACAGATCAGGGCCCCGTTGTATTTGACTGCGGGGATCCGTTTAGCGAGTCTTGCACCGGGAACATTCGCAAAGTTGTGGTTGATGGCATACCCGCTTTGCTGCTGAGGGACGAAGATATATTAAGCATTGAAGTGGATGGCGGAAATAGGAAATGGTTTGGTACGCGCAATGGAATTTTTGTTCAGTCCTCAGATGGTGTGACCCAGGAAGCCAAATTTGATACAAAAAACTCTCCTCTTCTGGACAATAAAGTTACTGATATTGCATTTAATCCGGTCAGTGGTGAGATGTTTATCATCACACCTGCGGGCATTCAAAGTTATAAAACTGAAACGACTGGCGGTGGGAGATCATTTGCTTCTTCTGTTTTTGCTTTTCCAAATCCGGTTAGACCTGACTACTCCGGACCCATTGCAATCAAAGGCCTCGTACGGGACGCCAATGTAAAAATTACAGACATCAATGGTAAACTGGTTTATGAAACTAAGGCATTAGGCGGTCTGGCAATCTGGGATGGACGGGATTACAATGGTATAAAAGCCACAACGGGAGTCTATCTGGTATTTAGTGCCAACGAAAATGCCTCCAATGCTTCAAGTGCCGTTGTTACCAAAATTCTGATTATAAAATAGACAATGTGCCATTGCGCATTTTTTTGGCTTTTATTTTACTTTCAATACGTTCAAAACGTCAATTCAAAGTTAAGATACTCATCAAATTATTAATTTACCAAACAATAGTATTCTTATATTTACATCATGATAATAATGCAAAATAATGAACGATCAGGACAGGAAATTTAAAGAATTGTGGGAAAAACGGAAGACAAAAGGGAGATGGAAGTATGGATTAGTCCATGGTTCAGCATTTGGTTTTTTGGTTTTTGTAGCAATCAACTTACTAAATCTGAAGGATCAATCGATTTCAGAAGTATATTTTAATAATGTTGCATTATCTCAGATGCTGACTATGGTGTTGGCTGGTATATTGGGCTATAGTAGTGTCAAATGGTGGATGAATGAAAAAATTTATAAGCGAATAGCCGATAAAGAAGAGTCCGGCGCTTAGGGGCTAGGATTTTGTTTTGTAAGAGGCCCTTCTCAAGCGATCATTTATGGCGATACCCAAATCCGTCTCAGGAAGTAACTCAGCATAGATCACATCTATGGGGCATGTATCAAGATACCTCAAACCAGAAAATAAATTTCTGGCTGCATCCATGAAATTTCCGGAAGGAGAAAGCACTACCTGATGTTTTGTAGATATGTGCGGTAAAAAATTTCTGAATGTCAGTATTCCGGTACGATCAGGATCAGCGCCCAGTGTACATGATGACAAATCACCCAATATAACAGGAATTGTTGGAGCATAGTGAGTTGATAACATGCCTGGAGCTTCAGGATTAGACGATGAAATTTCTCTTACGGACACATTGCCAACAACGGAAATGATATTTTCTACCGATAATCCACCTTTCCTTAGTATTTCTATTTTACCATTTTCGTCCATTCCGACTATAGTACTTTCAAGACCTACGTCACAAGGTCCTCCATCAAGTATATAATAGACTTTGTTTCCGAGCTGATCGGCGACATGTTTTGCTGTAGTAGGGCTGATATATCCAAATGGATTGGCACTAGGTGCAGCAAGCGGAAAATCAATATTATTGAGCAAAGCCAGGGTAACAGGATGTGCAGGTATCCTTACGGCAACATAAAGTGATCCCGCTGTTACGAGATCATTAATAATTTCTTTTTTCTTGAGTAAAAATGTAATGGGTCCAGGTGTAAATTTTTCTGCCAAAAGCTTAAATTCAGATGGTACCTCATATACATAATCAGATATAGCATCAAAAGATGGTAAATGTATGATCAAGGGGTCGAATGTCGGCCTTTGCTTTATATGAAATATTTTGGCGACAGCCTTTGGGTTGAGAGCATTTGCAGCAAGACCATAGACAGTTTCTGTCGGTATGGCGACAGCCTCCCCTTTTTTTAGAAGCGCAGCAGCTATATCTATATTCTGTCCAATAAATGATTCGTCGTACATAATGTGAATTTACAATAAAAATTGAACTTCTACAATCCGTAAACTACAAAAGGCTGAAAAGTTGTTTAATCATAAAAATAACGAGAATCGGAATCTAAAATTGCGGACTATTTACTATTTATCTTTTTTTGATTGAAATTGATCGTACTTAAACAATCACCTTTTTTATTTATAAAAATCTTTTTTATCAGTGGTGGCTACTTCGAAAAGGTAATCTCCCAACTTTTGAGATAGTAGCTTCAAAAATTGCTCTCCTTTTTCCGGAGTAGCCTGTGATGGGTTGCCTATTCCTGTATCAGTAGTGACACTGGTCCAATGTCTTTCAGCCCATGCCCAACCTTCAGCCATTGCTTCAAACCTAAACTTTTTAGCTTTACCCTCACCTGCTTCATTTAAAGGTAAAACCCATTCCGGTTTGAGGAAAAGCATCATACTCGTTTCAGCTTCTCCAGCATGGTCACCGGGTTCATTAAATATTTTGGCTATATCTTTGACTTTATACCAATCTACTTCACTAAGAAACATATCCTGATATTTTAAACCAAGTTCTCTGAGTATTTGTCTGAAGTCATTGCCACCGTGACTGTTTAAAATGACCAGCTTGTATGTGCCCTGCCTGTTAAGAGTGTTAATGATATCATCCAGTATTGCCATTTGCGTGGATGGGTTGATGTTGATATCAAATTTTACATCATGCTGGCCGGTATTAACTCCAAATGGTATCGTTGGTAATACCATAACTTTGGCTCCCTTTTCATAGGCTATTTTTGCAGCACCCGCTGCCATGGCATGAGCTTCAATCACGTCAGTTGAGTAAGGCAAATGAAAATTATGGGCTTCTGTCGCACCCCACGGTAGAACGGCAAGATCAATTTTCTGGTCTCTGACGAATTTCCAATTTGTTTCTGCGAGAATATACGGTCTGATTGCCATTTTATTTTTTATTCAAATATATGGAAAAATGTGCTGGTAACATCGCCCAAGAATAGTTTTTTAGTAATAATTCAAAGATCATGGCTCCATTCGGGTCAATGACACATGACGGGATTGTTTAAGGCTTCAAAAAAATTTAATTCTAAAGGAAGTTTTGATAAAATGCCCCTGTAAATCAGGTACATACCCATGATAAATGCTATTACAGGGTACAGTTTTTTAAGAGACACCCGAAGAGACGAATTAAAAACCTGATGTCCTAATGATACACCAATCATAGCCGGAAAAGTGCCGAGCCCAAAGAAAAGCATAAATCCGGTTGAACCCCATATGTTGCTTAATGATACTGCACCTGCTATAGCGATATATACCAAGCCGCAAGGCAATAAACCATTGACAGCACCCAAATAAACAGGAGAAACCCGCTTACTTTTTTCTAATGCCTTAGACAAAACCCGACTTAAGCGGCTGAATGATTTTCTGAAAAAGGAAGATTTATTTATCAACATATCGGGATTGATCGAGAATAATGACATGATTACCATAATCACACCCAGACTTATAGAGACGATACGTTGTGTTCCGCTCAATGATATCACACTTCCCAGTAACCCGAATGCAATGCCCAATGTTATATAACTTATGGTTCTGCCGACATTATAGAGGATAGAGTTCCCAAATGCTGGCAGACCCTTCTCTCCTTTGGCAGTCATCACTGCCAACGCCAATGGGCCACACATCCCGATACAGTGAAGGCTTCCGAAAAACCCAAGCGTAAATGCGATCCAGTACAAATTAATTAATTAAATGATGATCTCTTCCTCCTGATAATAGGTTTTTTCCCCTCGCTTCCAGTCTATTTTTATCTTCCATCTGCCTGACTTGACTTTATCTACCGGTAGTTTAAAAACAAGTCCTTTGCCAAGGTCAAAATCATATTTTACATCAGATTTATCTGAGTAGGGATTGTACAATAATAATTGCCCTGAAATATTGGAAGTCGAGTCGCCTGGAAAGGTAATAATAACTTCCTTATTGGCTTTGATATAATCCGTTTTTACCTTCACAGCCAGATCAGCCGTATTTTGTTTTTTATCATAATGGCTTTGATAATTAATGTCTTCTTCGTAATAATTTTCAACAACGAGACTGTCATGAACCTGGAATGCCTGATATAGCACAAAACCAAGTGCTCCTACAAACACGATAAAAAATATTGTCAATCCTGTCCCCCAATTGAATTTCATTATATATTAATTAAATGGTGAAAATATAACTTGCCGCTCCCGTATCTAATGCTCAACAAACAATCCGATGGATAATCAGGTTCAATATGGTTACTTTATAGGTCCAAAGAAGGTGGTTTTTACTTTAGTAATGAGTTTTCCTTCAGAATATACCCCCACTAAAATTTTGTTCTTACCACTTTCAAGATTATTTTTAGGTATCTTTATAAAAGCAGCACCTTCGGACTTACTATTTTTATTTACTGAGGGTTTTGCTCCTCCTACGATCTCAAATATACCTGTATCGGGCTGGAGTAATTTAAATTCTATAATCAGTGAATCATTGGTCTTATTTATCAATTGATAATTGTATAAATTACTAATAGTTCCGTCAGCTTGTTCCTGGGATAACAATCCACCGGTCCTAAGCAATAAGACTTCCACATCGGACCTTAATGAGAATAACAAAACTTCGACCCCGATCAGAACAAAAAGTACAACTGAGTATGCTATGGTCCTTGTATTGAAAATTTTTCTATCTCCTTTTTCAATTCCTTCTATACTATCCAGTCTGATGAGCCCTTTTGGTCGGCTTACCTTTTCCATCACTTCATCGCAAGCGTCCATACAGGCAGTGCAGTTTACACATTCCAGCTGTGTGCCGTTGCGTATATCAATTCCTGTAGGGCATACATGTATGCAAAGTTTACAATCAATGCAATCTCCAAGTTTATTTTGAACTGAATTAATATATTCTTCAGAAGCATCGCCAGCTAAGGCTGGTTGTTGTACTAATTTGCTTTTTTGTATCTTTCCTCTTGGCTCACCTCTTACAAAATCATAAGCAACCACAAGAGATTTGTTGTCAAGCATTACTCCTTGCAATCTCCCATAAGGGCAGATAGTGGTGCATACCTGCTCTCGTAATCTGGCAAATACAATATAAAAAATAAATGAAAATATGATCATAGCAGCAAAACCACCGGCATGGAGTGAGACAGGTTCCCGAATAATCTGAATAACCTGATCCATTCCGATGATATAAGCTAAAAATGTGTTGGATATAAGAACAGCTATTCCATAAAAAATGACATGTTTGCTTAATCTTTTTATGACCTTATCAGAGGTCATGGGGCAGCATCAAGCCTCTTCTGAGCATTATAATCTCCATCTATGGCATATTCTATCCGCCTGTACACCAACTCCATAAAAATAGTCTGAGGACATATCCACCCACAAAACAACCTGCCAAATACGACAGTAAACAATATAATAAACACCAGCAATATAAGCATGGCTATGGCAAAAAGATAAAAATCCTGCGGGACAAAATGTAATCCGAATATGATAAAATTTCGCTCAATGATATTAAACAGTACGAGAGGCTCACCATTAATTTTCATGAATGGAAGCCCAAAAAGTATCAAAAGAAAAACATATGATAACCAGGTCCGGTATTTTGTAAATTTTCCGGATGGCTTTTTTGGATATATCCAGATTCGTTTCCCTGATTTATCTACCGTTGCAATATTGTCCCTGAATTGCTCATCTGTTTGTATATTTTGGTTTGAAGACATATTCAGATTAAATTTAAATACAAAAATAATAAATTATCAATGTAACATTGTAACAAAAGTATCTTATCAATACCAGATGAAGTGCCACAAGGAAATCAACTTTACTTTAAAACACTTATAAATTAAAATGGCAGGCAATAATTATGTAACTCTTACCGGCCATATTAATCGTTTATCTAATCAGCATCTATTGCTTCGCTCCTTCCGGAGGCTTAGCAGTATTGCTGTCAGCAGCAGTACCTGCAGAGGAAGGGTCATACAGATCACCTTGAGGTGCTTTAGCATTAGGAGGATTAGTACCTTGTAAAGACAATATATAGCTTGCTACCTTCTGCATTGCTGCAGGCCTGAGCTGGGATTTCCACGAAATCATACCTTTCTCAGGAACTCCATACTTTATTGTGGTAAATAAATTACTTATATTTCCGCCATGAATCCAGTATTTGTCAGTAAAGTTGGGTCCCACCAAACCTTCACCGGCTGCACCATGACATACCAAACAATTTGCCACATAGATTTCTTTACCTTCTGCCTTAGAAGCATCATCAGTCAGTAATGTGACAGTTTTTTCATCAATAGCATCTGCTTGGGTTGACAAATACTTATCTTTCTCTGCATTTCCCTGCTCTATAGCGGCAATATACTCCTGTTCCTGATTGAGCCCTCTGTCAGAAACATGGTAGTACCAGAGATAGACCGCGGCCCATATTATAGTACCATAAAAAAGCCACAACCACCAGGGCGGCAATGAATTGTCCAATTCGCGGATTCCATCATATTCATGGCCAAGGTCAATGTCCTGTTCTTTATCTTTGGGTACAAGATTCCAGGCTTTTTCTGAAATAGTGGCCCATATAGATTTGGATGCCGTAAGATTGGCTTTTTCGAGGGCTTCAGGGCCATATTTATCAAGGAGTTTCATTTTTTGAACTTCAATCAAAGCCCAGATCAGGTTTAAGCCGGCCAGTATCACCCCAATAAGCACAAAAACAGCGAGAATCAATAAAATGTTATGATAGGCTTGATTGAATATATCTGATTTTGGAGTACTGGTTACAGGTGATGGATCCTGAGCATAAATACTTACCGCACCAAGTAATGTTGTGACATAAATTATGATGGTTAAAATAAGCTTCTTCATCATTGTATTTTGTTTTTATAAGATAATAAAATTATTAGTTAGTAAAAATCAAGCGTCATCATCAAGAGGAAGTCTCTCCATTCTTTTGATGACTTGATTATCTTTTTTGAAGGCAAGCACTACACTTATCGCAAATATTGTAAAGAAGGTTATCAGTGCAAATATGCCCATCCAATTGATGTTTCCCGATTGCTCTAATATATATTTTGCCATGGTTTTATTATTTATTTTTATTAATTATTAGCGGACTTTACTTTGATGTCTGTACCCAATCTTTGCAGATAAGCTATCAAGGCCACGATCTCTTTGTTCTCCAGATTCTCCTGTGTAATTTTGTCCTTTGCAAGACTTTCTGCTATCTTCTTAGCTTGTGCTTTCAAGTCAGCCACCGCTTTATCGGCAAATCCTTCCGGATATGGAGTTCCCAATGACTGGTGGATTTTTATTTTGGCTGCGGTATAATCGGTATTTAAATCATTTTTATGCAACCATGCATAAGATGGCATAATTGATCCGGGAGCCATTGATGTAGGATCCAGCATATGATTGTAATGCCAGCTATCCGGATATTTGCCTCCTACTCTGTGCAGGTCAGGGCCGGTACGCTTACTTCCCCAAAGGAAGGGTCTGTCATAAATAAATTCTCCAGATTTGGAATACTCTCCATATCTCTCTGTTTCTGATCTGAAAGGCCTTACCATCTGAGAATGACACCCCACACATCCTTCTCTGATATACAGATCCCGACCTTCAAGCTCAAGAGGAGTGTAGGGTTTGACCGAGGCTATTTTGGGTACATTATTATCTATCATCATCATGGGTATGATCTCCACCAGACCACCTATGAGTACCAGGACTGCACTGGCAATCAACATTTGGATCGGCTTTCTTTCTATCCATTTATGCCAGTATTCGTTGTTGTGGGCAACATAAGCGACTCTGGCAGGTGCTGAAGCTTCCTGATTTGCAATCAGCTTCCCACTCTTCACAGTTTTGACTAAGTTGTAAATCATCACTATGACACCTGTAAAATAAATAGTACCCCCTATGGCCCGAATCATATACATGGGAAGAATCTGAGTGACAGTTTCAAGAAAATTTCCGTACTGAAGAAAACCATCAGGTGTAAACTGCTTCCACATCAGACTTTGCGTCCATCCGGCCCAATAGAGAGGAATAGCATAAAACAGAATTCCCATTGTGCCAATCCAGAAGTGGGTATTTGCCAGTTTTACGGAATATAGTTTTGTTCCGAATATTCTTGGGATCAGCCAGTATAACATTCCAAAAGTAAGCATGCCATTCCAGCCCAAAGCTCCTATGTGAACGTGACCAATCGTCCAGTCTGTATAATGGGTGATGGCATTTAGAGATTTTATAGCGAGCAATGGACCTTCCAGTGTTGCCATACCGTATGCGGTCACCGCTACTACAAAAAATTTAAGAATAGGATCAGTGCGCACTTTATCCCATACGCCCCGGAGTGTCAGGAGACCATTCAGCATACCACCCCAGGAAGGAGCAATCAGCATAATGGAGAATACAGTACCGAGTGATTGTGCCCAGTCAGGAAGTGAAGTGTATAGCAGGTGGTGTGGTCCTGCCCATATATATATAAATATAAGTGACCAAAAATGGATAATAGAGAGTTTATAAGAATAAACAGGCCGATTAGCAGCTTTGGGCAAGAAATAATACATTAGGCCCAGATAAGGTGTAGTAAGGAAAAATGCGACAGCATTATGACCATACCACCATTGTATCAATGCATCCTGAACACCTGCAAACGCATAAATGCCATGAGTAGCATTGACTGGTATCTGAATATTATTAACCACATGAAGTACGGTGACTGTGATCCAGGTAGCAATGTAAAACCAGATAGCCACATAAAGATGCTGCTCTCTTCTTTTCAGGATGGTGCCAAACATGTTTATACCAAAAACTATCCATACAAATGCAATGGCTATGTCAATTGGCCAAATCAGTTCAGCATACTCATGACTGCTCGTAAGTCCGAGTGGCAAGGTGATGGCAGCCGATAAAATGATCATTTGCCAGCCCCAAAAGTGAATATTGGACAGCAAATCGCTGAACATCCTTGTTTTGAGCAATCTCTGAAGAGAATAATAAACTCCGGTAAAAATTCCATTACCTACGAATGCAAAAATTACGGCGTTGGTATGTAATGGACGGATCCTGCCATAAGTCATCTCAGCAATGCCGAGATTTACAGCCGGAAAGACCAATTGGAGGGCAGCAATAATACCGACCAACATGCCTATGACCCCAAAGAGAATGGATGCATAGGCAAAGTTGCGCACTATCTTGTTGTCATAACTGAATGATTCTAAATTTGCCATAAATCAGATTTTAAATATTATTAATTGTTTTTCGTTTCTTTATCGATCATATCATCATCCAAAAGAATGCGCATCCCTGGTGTATATTCGTCATCATACTGCCCATCCCGCACGGCCCAGAAAAATGCCGCCAGAAAACCTGCTGCCACAACCAGACTGATGATAATTAAGTAGAAGATTACGTTCATTTTGTTTAAATTTGGGTGCAAAATATAAAGACCTTTAAATCTGACAGATGATATATGTCATTTTTTTTTCTGATTTCTGTTTAAAAAAAATGTAAATAAGTTAAAGAGCAGATTTTCAATGAAATATATATTTAGTAAATAGCAAAATTTTCCAGCATATCTCAGAAAAGCGTGATTAGTCTAATGTGCAAATAGAAAAAATACGTCGAATTGTTGCATTATAAGTCCTAATGCTACCGTTGTCAGGCTGCATCCGGATTCAAAAAAAACACCCACATCATATTATAATTTTGTAATATTTATATCTTTGTAGCCATGAAGAAAGGAAGAACACCATCTGTGGAATCAAAAAAAAATATTCCGATACAGAATAGCTCATTTGTATGGTTCAAATGGCCTGAGTGGGTGGTGTTTTTTGTGGGTTCTGTCATTTATCTGAATACAATTGGGCATGATTTTACCCAGGATGATGCTATCGTGATATATGATAATATGTACACAACACAGGGGCTCTCGGGTTTGAAAGGTTTGTTTACAAAAGATACTTTTTTTGGTTTTTTTAAAGAAGAAGGTAAAGCAAAGCTCGTCTCAGGAGGCCGATACAGACCCTTTACACCTGCCATGTTTGCTATGGAGTACCAACTTGTGGGAAAAAATCCATGGCTAGGCCATCTGATGAACATATTGTTTTATGGATTATTATGCCTAATGGTTTATAAAATACTTATGCGACTCATATGCCATAGGGACGATGATGAACGCAAGAAATTTTTAGTATTGGTAGCGGCACTCATTTTTGCTGCTCATCCAATACACACAGAAGCGGTTGCCAATATCAAAGGAAGGGATGAAATAATGAGTATGCTGGGAAGTATTCTGGCGATGTTTTATATTTTTAAATATTATGATGATGGTCGAAAAAAATATCTTTTCCTTGCAGGTATAAGTTTTTTTATTGCACTATTATCTAAAGAGAATACTATAACTTTCCTGGCTGTTATTCCATTGGCATTATACTATTTTCGGGATGCCAAATTTATTGTGGCCCTCAAAAAATCTGCCACATTATTAGTTCCTACATTCATATTTCTGTTTATAAGGTCATTAATACTCGGAAATGATTTCGGGGGAACACCTATGGAGCTTATGAATAATCCATATCTTAAATTGGTAAACGGGAGTTATATCCCATTTGATATGGGTGAGAAGCTGGCAACTATTATTTATACATTGGGCAAATATATACAACTATTAGTCTTTCCGCACCCACTTACCCACGATTACTATCCACGTCATATTGGAATGAAAAGCTTCTCTGATGCTTATGTGTTGTTTAGTTTGGCTGCGTATATTTTGATCGCTTTGTTAGCAGTCAAGGGGTTAAGGAAAAGGACCATTCCGGGGTTTGCATCAGCTTATTACCTGGCAACATTATCTATAGTTTCAAATTTAGTATTTCCAATAGGTACCAATATGTCAGAGCGGTTTATGTTTATGCCTTCATTGGGATTTGCACTGATGCTCTCATATCTTTTAGTTAATTTGGTTTATGACAAACTGGGTAAAAATGCATTTTTAATTACTATAGGCACAATCATGTCATTATATGCGATCAAAACGGTTACTCGTAATAATGTTTGGAAGTCCGATTTTAGTCTTTTTACGACAGATGTGAAAACATCAGGTAACAGTGCAAAAGTACTTAATGCTGCCGGTGGGGCGTTAACTACTGAAGCATTTGCTGAAAAAGATGAGGTTAAAAAACGCGAAATGCTAAATCAGGCCTTGATTTATCTCAATAAAGCAGTAGATGTCCATCCGCAATATAAAAACGCATATCTTATTATGGGCAATGCATATTACTATTTGCAGGAATTTGAAAAAGGCGCAGCTGCCTACCAAAAAGCACTGGAACTTGATCCCAATTTTAAAGACGCTTCCACAAATCTGGCAGTCACCTTAAGAGATGCAGGAAGAAAGGCCGGCGAAAAAGAAAACAATCTTGTAAAAGCCGAATCATATCTAACCAGATCATACCAGTTGTCTCCCAATGATTCGGAAACTTTAAGATTATTGGGAGTCATGTATGGAATAAAAAATGACCACTTAAATGCCATTAAATATTTCGAAAAAGCCGCACTGATTGATACTTTAAACGCTGGACTATTCCTGAATCTAAGCATGGCTTATCGAAATATTGGTAATATAACCAACGGAGAAATGTATCTTAAAAAAGCACTCTCCATAGATCCTGAAATAATTAATAAACAATCCGCACAGTAAAATTTATATTTATTTTAATAGATTTTTTGTAATAATTTACGTTTAGAATGTTATTATTGCAATACTCTGCAATTTAATATTATAGTTATTTTTATATACATGGAACAAAACAAGCTTTTGGCCGGGTGCTTATTTTTTATATTGACAATAATATCAGTACAAAATTCTGATGCCCGATCTTACTTGCAAAGAGAAGATATCTGGGTGAGAGCTAAGATGGCAGAAATGTCAATTGATCAGAAAATCGGCCAGATTTTTATGGTGCGTGCCTATTCAAGGGGAAGTACTGAAGAGGAGAAAATTATTTCTGACTATATAAAAAATTACTACATTGGCGGAATCTGTTTTTTTCAGGGGTCCCCGAAAGAACAGGTCAATCTGATCAACAAATTTCAAAGTCAGGCAAAGACTCCTATGTTCATGGGTATAGATGGTGAATGGGGACTAGCCATGCGTTTTCCCAAGGAAGCGATTGCATTTCCAAAACAAATGATGCTGGGAGCGATAAGGGATAATAAATTGATTTACGAAATGGGCCGGGAAATTGCCCGTCAATGTAAAAAATCAGGAATAAATATAAATTTTGCTCCATCCGTTGACATCAACAGCAATCCTCTGAATCCGGTGATTTTTGACAGATCATTTGGTGAATCTCCTGAAAACGTGACATCCAAAGGGTATATGATGATGAAAGCCATGGAAGATGAAGGGATAATGGCATGTGTTAAGCATTTTCCAGGTCACGGGGATACTGATATTGACTCTCACAATGATCTTCCCGTTGTAAATTATGGACTTGACAGACTGGAGCGCTATGAATTTTATCCATTCAGACGATTGGCCAGTCAGGGTGTCAGTGCCATGATGATCGGACATCTGCAAGCGCCTCAACTGGATGATCGTCCAAACAGGCCTGCAACATTATCAAAAAATATTATTGGAAATATAGTCAGGGATGATATGAGTTTCAATGGATTACTCATCACTGACGCTATGGACATGAAAGGCATAACAAAATATTGGCCAAATGGTGAAGCCGAAGCAGAAGCCTTCATGGCTGGAAACGATGTCATCCTGCTTCCTGAAAATTTGCCGAAAGCTTTCCAAACGATCAAAGAATACATCTCATCTGGAAAAATCACATTATCCAGACTGGACGAAAGTTTAGAAAGAATATTGAGAGCCAAATATAAGATTGGACTGAATACAAATCAGATATTTGAGACAAATGGTATTAACGAATTTCTTAGCCGGAATCAAAGTTTAGCTATCAAGCAGAAGTTGGCTGAAGCAGCTATTACTTTGGTATCGGATGACCATAATTTGATCCCAATTAAAGATATTGTTAATGTAAATGTGGCTACACTAAGCTTGAATAGTATCCAGAAAACCAAATTTCAAAGCAGAATTGATGATTATGTGATTGCCAGACATTATCAATTGCTACCCAATCAATTACCCGCAAAACAAAGTCAATTGTTCCAGACATTAGGACAATTTGATAAAGTCATAGTCGGAATTCACACATCAGGCAAAATAAAGGATTTTACAAGTAATTTATCACCGGAAATGATTGGGTTTCTAAAAGAACTAAATACAAAAACTGAAGTTATTTTTGTACTTTTTGGTAGTCCCTATCTTTTGAAAAATTTAGATTTTGCAGGGCATATTATAGAAGCGTATGATAATGATCCCCTTACGCAAGATGTTGCCGCTCAAAGTTTATTCGGAGTAAGCGACATCAATGGGCTATTGCCTGTATCTGTGGATGATAAGTGGCAGGTTGGATATGGACTGGAAAGAAAAGTCTGAAACGCCTTGGATATGCACAACCTGAGATGGTGGGCTTGAGTAGCGACACCTAAATAAAATTGATAGTATTCTGGCTGAGGTAATCCGACTGCAGGCAGCCCCGGCGGACAGGTATTGATTGCAAAAGACGGAAAGATTATATTCCAGAAGGCATACGGAAAGCAGAGTTCTGATGGTGCTGATGTCAATAACAGGACTATTTATGATATAGCTTCTATAACAAAAGTTCTGGCTACTACAATTTCAACTATGAAATTGGTGGATGATGGAAAGATAAATATAAATAGCCCCTTAAGGTACTATTTATCAGGCATCGATACTACCAACAAAGCATCATTGCTCATTAAGGACATACTTGCTCATCATGCCCGGCTTATACCTTGGATTGACTTTTATAGACAGACTATCCTGCCACAAAAGAGCTTCGGATATAATTACAAATATTACAGTGGCTTAAAACAGGAAAATTATTCCATTCCGGTTGCAAAAGGTATGTTTATGAGAACAGATTACCGGGATTCCATGTATCAGTTAATTTTCAATAGTCCTCTCAGACAGAGCAACAATTACAAATATAGTGATCTAGGATTTTATTTGATGCAAAAGGTAGTCGAAAATCAGTCATGCAAACCATTGGATGAGTTTGCCGCCCAAACATTTTACAAACCTTTGGGGCTTCGATCGACGGGTTATCATCCTTTGGAGCAACATCCTGCCGACGATATCGCACCCACAGAAATTGATAATTATTTCAGATTACAAACCCTTAAAGGTTATGTGCATGATATGGGTGCAGCTATGCTCGGTGGAGTTGGAGGCCACGCCGGGCTTTTTTCAAATACTAAAGATATGGCAATAATTATGCAAATGCTGCTCAATAAGGGAATCTATGGCGGAAAACAATATCTGAGTCCCGAGACCATAGAATTGTTTACCACCAGACATACTAGATCAACCAGAAGAGGGCTTGGGTTTGATATGAAAGAGCTTTCGCCATCTAAGTCAAAAAGCACTTCCCTCCTGGCACCGCCTTCCGTATTTGGACATACAGGGTTTACCGGAACGGCTGCCTGGGCAGATCCTGTAAATAATATTGTTTATATTTTTTGCACTAACAGAACCTATCCGGGCAAAAACAATCAAACATTTAATAAAAAGGATTACCGGATCAAAATCCAGACTTTGATTTATCAGGCACTTGCCGGTTATACCGACTATATCTATCTATAAGGAATACAGCTAAACAATTACTTTTTTCTTATTTCTTCCTGAAAAATATGTTGGGTTTACTAACAAAAGTCCAAATGACTCCCCTCCTTCTTTTTGTGTCTTGGAATGATGAGCCCCATGTGCCCGAAGAATTGCTCTGCTATATCTTGAGTCCAGTTGTCTGAACCATTTAAATCTTTGGTGAATATATACGTCATGTATGAGGAAATATATCAAGCCGTAAATAGATATTCCGATACCTATATACAAGACCCATCTGTAGTCAGCATGTAAGGATCCTATTATATAACAAATCATACTCGGCAAAGCAAAAACAAGAAACAACAAGTCATTTTTTTCAAAGAAGCCTGTTTTCTCATAATGTGGTTTGTGGTGATCCTCATGCCATATCCATAACCATCCATGCATCAGATATTTATGAGCCAACCAGGCTACAAATTCCATAGTTAGAACTGTTATTAATATTATAGCCGCATAGATCAAAATCATACTTTTTCTTTTAAGTGAAACATTAACAACAAAAAACTAAAAAGGATTAAAATGAAATTGAAAAAAGTCAGCACATTATCTAAGTCTTTTATAACAGATCATATTGTTATTTTGCAAGACATGGTCTTTTCCCATTTTATTGAAACGGGGTCTGGTGTTCTGAAGGTACAAATTCTGAATAAAAAAAAAAGAGATTGCATCAAATGATACAATCCCTTTTTGGAATCTTAAATTTGAAAAACTCTTATCTGGAAAGTATAATAATACTACCCGGAGGTAAGCCTTTTGACTCATCAATATTATTGATACTGATCAAATCTGCCAAAGGAATATTTTTTGCTTCTGCCACATCAGCCAAAGATTCTTTTTTACCTAGTTGGTATAGTTTCATACGCTCCCTACCAGGTAAAATACCTTTTGAAAGTTTACCTAAAAGACTGCTATCTTTCAGATTGTCTCTGACGATGCTAAAGTGATTTGAAAGAAACTTTATATACTCTTTTGATGATCTTGTCTCAGATGTTACTGCCTGATCTGCTTCTGAATATCTTTTTTGAGAAACAGGATTGATGACGAGATTATCAAGTATATTGAATTTGTCAACATAAACTGACATTTTATAATCGGGAAGGGTCAGGGTATAAAATTCACCTTCTTCTGCCGCAGGTATATAGTCTTTAACGAATACAGGATTCAGATACTTCATAATTTCAAAATCAAGATCCAATTCATTACTCAACTTTTTAAGATCAATTTTATCAAATACTTTTACTGTCGATGTATATCTGATATCGTCAGATATCAGGCCGGACTAAGATCATGTATGTAATAATAATTCATCAGATATGCCGCTGCAATAAATCTGGGAATGTATCTTTTTGTTTCTGTGGGAAGATATTGTGACACAGCCCAATAATCCTTACTACCACCAGCTTTCTTAATAGCTTTGTTGACCCGACCAGTCCCGCAGTTATATGCCGCCAGGGCTATGGTCCAGTTTCCATATGTTTCATATAATAGTTGCAGGTAATCAGTAGCTTTTTCTGTAGATTTAATTACATCCTTACGCTCATCGATTACTTTGCCGACTTTCAATCCGAAAAGTTCCGCTGTTCCTTTCATAAACTGCCACATTCCTGCTGCACCTTGATTTGATTGTGCTCTGGGAAGTAAGGCGGATTCAATAACGGCAATGTACTTTAAGTCGTCGGGAAGATTTTTTTCCCTGAGTACGTTTTCGATCACCGGAAAGTATAACGAAGACCTGCCCAGGACAGATTCACTATCTTCTCTCCAACTTTCAACTGTAGATTTGATCTGTTTGAGTACTTCATCTGTGACTCTTACGTCTATGACAGTGTTTAAATTTTCAACTCTTCGTATTATATCGTCGTTATAGGGGGATCTTGTAAACGATGTATTCGTAATAAAAAGTGTCAGAAAAAACACTATCACTTGACTTCTTGTGATAATATTTACTTTGTTCATGGTAACAATTTAAAAAAATGTTTTTGGGTTAAAAAAAATTATTTATTCTTATCCAATTTAGCTTATTGCTATTTTAAAGGATGTGTGTAAATAACTTTTGAGGCGCAAAGGTAGCATTAAAAGGATTAACAAAATCAGGCTAATATACTTGTTAACAATTTATTATCTGTAATTAACTGTTTTCCAAGTATTGTGCCAATCTCTGTTTTGAACCTAAAAATGGGTGTTTACCCCTCGTATGATATAGGGTTATTACCTGATGTATAACGCTTTCGCAATGACCTTATTGTTAAATGAAGTGTTAACGATAATGAATTAAAAACAGAGATCTGTCTGAATAGGTTGAATGGCAGGTCTTTAGTCTGTATATCTGATTTTATAAAATCCGGGATTATCTTATAAATATGGAGTCTAAGGATCTTTATGGTATTAATTATTCAGATAGGAAGCTATGTTTTTTGGTGGTAAATTTACTTGATCTCCGGTTTCCATATTTTTGAGACTTACTATATCCTGTTCTCTTTCTGATTCTCCTACTATCGCCACAAAAGGTACTTTACGGGCATTTGCATATGACATTTGCTTTTTGAGTTTGGCTGGCTCAGGATAGAGGTCGCATGGTATTCCTGATTTTCTGAGTTCTGTGATTATATTGAAGGCATAAAGATGACTTTGTTCATCTAAAGCTAAAAAAAGTATTTTGATGTCTTTTTGTACCTCTTCAGGAAAAAAGATCTAACTCCTCCATCACATCATATATACGCTCTGCTCCGAATGAAACACCAACACCGGATACGCCATTGAGCCCGAACACCCCTGTCAGATTATCATACCTGCCACCGCCACCTATACTTCCCATAGTTGTATCAGGATAAACCGTATGGTCTAGCTTGACTTCAAAGATACAGCCAGTGTAATAATTAAGACCCCTGGCAAGGCTGATTTCAAATTTTAATTCCGGCAGACTATTATTCAGGTATTTTAATATTGTCTCAATTTCTTCAATTCCCTTGCATCCTTCCTTTAATCCCGCAAATGGTACTTTCAGTTCATCAAGATTATTTAATTGAAGCAAGTCCAGTACTTTTTGTGCCTGTGCATGACTGATTTTCCTTTCGACCATTTCCCTTATCACCCCATCTTTTCCGATTTTATCAAGCTTGTCGATTGCCAGGGTCATTTCCATAAAGAGATAAGTGATGCCAGCTGCCTCTGCTAGACCAAAAAGAATTTTCCTGTTATTAATCAATATCTTGACTTTTATACCCAGCTTTCTGAATACTTCAGCATAGATCTGTACCAACTCGGCCTCATACATCAAAGAGTCTGATCCAACCACGTCAGCATCACATTGATAGAATTCCTGATATCTGCCTCTTTGAGGTCTGTCTGCCCGATATACTTGTTGGATCTGATACCTTTTGAAAGGGAGATTAATATCATTTTGGTTCATGACAACAAATCTGGCAAATGGAACGGTGAGATCATATCTAAGACCTCTTTTGGAAATGGACGAGATAACTTTGTTTGAGTCAAGGTTTGTCAATGCTGTTTTATCTGCTCCTGCCAGAAAATCGCCATTGTTTAAAACTTTGAAAAGCAATCTGTCTCCTTCCTCTCCGTATTTACCTGTCAACGTGGACAAGTTTTCCATCGTGGGAGTCTCTATAGGAAGGTATCCATATGTTTTGAACACTTGTTCTATGATAGAAAATATATATTTTCTTTTGATAACCTGTGGCGGCAAAAAGTCACGGGTTCCTTTAGGTACAGATGGTTTCATATTCTTAAATTGCTGCTAATAAGCTGATCGGCTAAGTGAGGTAGTCAATGGAGTGGCAAAGATAGAAATATTTAAAATATCAAAAGTGCTTTCATTCTTAGAGAATATTAGGAATTGATAATCTTCAAATTATTTACCTTTACTCTCTAAATCGTGATAATGATTGTGGTAAAGCTGGTTTTGGTATCCTGTTTTTTAACTATGGGCTTGATCGTGAATGCACAGAAACCTCTTCAAAATGATAATGATGGAGAAATAATGTTGAGGGATAGCGGATCATGTAATATTAAATGGATTTTTAATACTAAGGAGACCAATTCAAGATCATTAAGGTGGACTTTGTTTCCGGCTTATAATGACAACGATGGATTCATGTGTGGATTTTTAATTACAAATGGCATTACCAAAGTTCATCCAAAATTTAGTTTTTCTTTTTCACCTTCCTATACAGTTACCAATTCGAAATTGTTGGGTCAGTCATGGTTAAACTTTGATCATGTCACAAAACAGGATAATATTGCTATGATAAGTTATAGAGTTGGAATAAAGTCTTTTGATTTCAATATAAATAAGAAATTTAACTATAGTCAACGTTATTTACGCTTTGACCCTTCGGTTACTTTTCATTTCAGACATCTATCGCCCGATGTAAAACAATCTCAATTGGCATTGAAATCTTTTTTCATTAATGAAGAAGAAGCTGTATTTGTCAATGGGGATTTTGATAAATTGTCAAATAAATCAACCCTGATTCACAGGATTGTTTATCAAAGGCTTTTCGAGGATGATATTCAGCGATCTGATATAGATTTAAGTCTGGAATATCAGGCCTATAATTCAGACCATTATCTTAAAGTCATGGCTATTTCTGATCAGCGTTATCTTTATTCATCCAAAAAGAATCTTTATTTCAGATTTTTTGCAACGGGATTTATTGTTAATACACAAAGGAAGTCAGGCAGTTTTCAGAATATATTTACAAGAGGGAGTATAGCCCTTATACAACAGGGTTTTAATGATTATAGCTATGATGAATACTTTTTTTCCAGACAAAACCAAAATGGATTTCAGGACGATCAGGTAAGTCTTACCTCAGGTGGTGGATTTAAAACACCTGTTGGATCTGCTTATAGTATAGGTATGAGCAATAATTTTGCAGCGGCAGTCAATTTCAGTGCAGATATACCATTCAGAATACCCACCTGGTTGCCACTCCGGATTTACTTTGACGCAGGGACATATAGTACCTACAGCGGAACAAAATTTATAAGTAATATGATATATAACGGTGGCTTTTCATTTAATTTTAATGATGTAGCTGCTTTGCATATTCCACTTTTTTATTCAAATGATCTGGGGAATATATATAAGGAAACTCACAATGATTTTTTTAGCAGAATGAGTTTTACTTTAAATCTGCATAGATTGAAATTTAAAAATTTAAAGCCACCGTTTAAAAATTTGTTTATATAATGCTGGTAGGAATTATTGGATCAGGGGCTATGGGGGCAGGAATCGCCCAGACAGCAGCTATGGCAGGATGCGAAGTCAAATTGTTTGATGTCAATAGTCAAGCTTGTCATCATGCCCTTCTCAACATTGGCGAGAGTCTCGCAAAATTCGGGAAAAAAGGCCTGATCAGACCTTCAGACCAAGTTTCTGTTTTAGGTAGAATTTATGTGTGTGAACAATTGGACTCCTTTTCAGAATGCAATCTGGTAATAGAGGCAGTAGCTGAGGATATCAGCATTAAGAAGCAACTTTTTGCTAAACTCGAAAGTATTGTAAACGTTGAATGTATTCTGGCAACCAATACATCTTCTCTTTCAGTAACATCAATAGCATCTTCACTCAATTTTCCTCATAGATTCATTGGCATACATTTTTTTAATCCGGCTGTGCTTATGAAGTTGGTTGAAGTAATTCCTGCCGTACAGACTGATGATATTACTGTATTAAAAGCTGTCAGTACGGTAGAATCCTGGGGCAAACAGGTCGTAAAGGCAAAAGATACACCCGGATTTATAGTGAATAAAGTTGCCAGACCATTTTATAGCGAAGCTATAAGGATCCTTGAAGAGGGTATCGCAGATATACATGAAATTGACGTTGTTATGAATGAACAAGGATTTAAAATGGGCCCATTTACTTTAATGGATTTCATCGGTCATGATGTAAATTATAAAGTAACGGAATCAGTTTGGAGATCTTATTTTTATGAAAATAAATACAGGCCATCTTTTACCCAATTACGATTGCTGGAAGCTGGATATCTGGGAAGAAAGTCAGGTAAGGGTTTCTATTCATATCCCAAGGATGTTGATAAAAATACAATTATGCCTTCAGAAAAGGCGAATGACATATTTATGAGAATCATATCAATGCTGATAAATGAGGCGGCAGACACTTTATATTATAATGTATGTGGAGAAAATGATGTTGAATTGGCAGTTTGCCTGGGTTTAAACTTTCCAAAAGGTCTTATCGCATGGGGAGAAGAGCTTGGATTTACCAATGTTGCTGACCATTTAGATCACTTGTATGGATTATATCACGAAGAAAGATATAGAGTCTCTCCTTTTTTGCATGTTTTAGCAAAAAGAAAGGCAACGATTAAATGATCGACAAATAGCGTAAACTCATTGACAAAAGCCTGAACACTGCCATCTGATTTTTTGTTTATTTAACAAAATCTATTTAAAATGAAATTTGTAAATATTGTTCTTGCTCTTTTGTTTTTAGGAGTTGGCTTATATCTTGGTGCCAGATTCTATTCAGGATCTATAGTAGAAAAATTAATCACCGATACCGGAGACGAAGTAACTCATACTGAAAATAAACTTAGTACCACCCGCAGGGCTATAGATTCTGTGACTTACATGACAAACAGCGAGCAGGCAACCATTGATTTGTTTGAAAAATCTGCCCCCTCAGTTTGTTACATCACTACTATCAATCAGCAAAGAGATTATTGGTCGCGCAATATTACAGAAATACCTTCCGGATCAGGAACCGGGTTTATCTGGGATAGAGAAGGGCATATTATTACCAATTATCATGTTATTCAGAACGGGACAAAGCTGAAAGTAACATTATCTGACAGATCATCCTGGGATGCTGCGGTAGTAGGTATTGAACCAAACAAGGACCTGGCAGTCCTAAAAATTAATGCAAAACCTGAGAATCTCAGACCTATTCCGGTTGGACAATCATCAATATTGCGTGTTGGGCAGACTGTTTATGCTATTGGAAATCCTTTCGGTCTTGACCAGTCTCTTACCACAGGAGTCATAAGTGCACTAGGTCGTGAGATTATGTCAGTGGGTGGTCGTCCGATTCGGGATGTGATACAAACTGATGCCGCCATCAATCCTGGAAATTCAGGAGGGCCGCTATTGGATAGCAGTGGAAGGCTGATTGGTGTAAATACGATGATTTACAGCCCTTCGGGGGCATCGGCCGGAATCGGATTTTCTATACCTGTGGATGAGGTCAATTGGGTTGTTTCCGACCTGATCAAATTCGGTGAGGTGAAAAGACCTAAAATCGGGGTAGAATTAATTCCACAGCAATATGCTATCAACTGGGGCATCGAAGGGGCAATGATTATGGGTTTAGTTCCGGATGGGGGTGCGGAGAAAGCAGGTCTTAAAGCACTCCAGCAGACCAGGGGGGGAGAGATTATATTTGGCGACATTATTACGGAAGTAAACGGAGTTAAAATTAAGAACAACAATGACCTTTTTTTAATGCTGGAAAAATTTAATCCGGGTGATAAAGTGAAGGTTAAATATTTAAGAGATTCTACTGAAAAAACGACAGAAGTAGTACTGGGTTTATAAAATTATGATTTTAATATATTAATTTTGGAAAAGTAAATTCCGCATTATTTTAAGGTCATATTGACATTTTACGTATATTTTCTTTTTTTGACATGGGCCTAAAAACACATAGTAAAAAGTTAAACTCTATAAGTTAACACTGGGTAAAAGAGTTACAATTAAGATAAAAAAATATCTGAAAGAATAGCCGCACAATAGATTGAATTTTCAAAGCACGAATTATCTTTACTTTCGATTCGGGTGAATTATTTTGTGAATAAGTTGTTGAATTACAACCTTTTCTAATATATATTTACAAAGTCTTTGATTAAAATTTATACTCATGCTCATCTCAAAAAACTCACGGTTTGCAGCCCTACTATGCCTGTTTATTCTAGGTGTCGTTTTACCGGGAAATCTGGTTTCTCAATGCAATCTTTTTATTGAAAATGAAATCAATCCGACAACTTGTTCAAGTACCGATGGTTCATTTTCTGCATCTTCATATGGCACTTGCGAAAAAACCATTAGTGTCTATCAAGGTAATGTGCGAATACTGCAAAGAAAAAATAGCTTAACGGCTATCAATCTTATCTCAGGAATCTACAAAGTGGTGGTTGAAAGCGGATGTGGGTGCGCCACACAAATCATCCGGTATGTAAAACTTAATTCTCCAAATGAAACGATTCTCCAGCCTTATGTCGATAAGGGATTAGGAAAGTTTCAGGCAGATAAAGTGACAATATGCAGAGGCTCGTCTGTTCAGCTGGGAGTTCAGACTCTTGGTGTTTCAGGTCTTAGTTTGTCGGGCCCAAATGGATATTTTAACAATACACCTGATGGAAGCAGTTATTGGATACTCTCCAAATTAGAACCGATACATTCAGGCATCTACTCCATAAATTACACAAATAGCTTCGGTTGCACTTCTACTGTAAGTATTGATCTGAAGGTTGGAGATTTTTCAGTAAACGCCGGGGTGGATAAAGAATTTTGTATTGGCGATTCTACCACTTTGGATGCAGCTGTTTCAGGGCAATCCATATGTAAAGAGGCTTGCCCAAATACTTTAGACTCCTTATTAGTAAGATGGACTCTGGATCAGTGCAATGCGAGTGGGTTAAGTAATCAGCTGGATTATACCGAATTTCTTCCATCCTACCCATCAAAAGGTAATTGTTCAGGAATTTTTGCTACCAATATATACAAACAAATAGGCGATCACTCATGCACACCTGTCTTAGGAAGTTATGAAGGTGATGTTGGAATGTGTATCATGGCACAAGAGAGTTGCAATCCTGCCAATTATGAAGACAATAAGGCAATCAAATTTGAAGTGACACTTACTCCTGCAGAAGCGGGAAGAATCACAGGGCTTTCTTTCAGAGAACAATCACCCCTTGTGTGGATAACGACAAACGGTGCTACCGGTCCTAATAATTATAATACTAAATACCTTTTGAGAGTATATAAAAATAATATTTTGATCTACTCCGCTAACAATAAAGATACAGCGCGCTCCTGGAATCTCGAAAAATTTGACTTCAGTACGAATTCTGAATTCGCCATTTCAGAACCAGCCACTTTCAGATTTGAATTGAGAGGGTATTGTGTGACCGAAAATGGGGGAAATATGGCAGGTTGGGAGCTTGACGATATCAGGGTGTATGGAGGGTGTTGTTCAGGAGTGGTGACACATAATGAAGTAAGTTATATTTGGTCCACGGGTCAAACAACCAAATCTATAGATATAAGCCCTTCACAAACAAAAGACTATATTGTTTCAGTAAAAGATTGTAACGGGTGTATGGTATCCGACACGGTTAATGTAAAAATTAATTCTTTACCAGTAGCTGCAATTGCTGGTATTGCCAATATATGTAAGGGAGGTTCAACGGTACTGACAGCTACCGGTGGAAAAACATATAACTGGTCAACAGGAGCTACTTCAAATGCAATTACTGTTACGCCTGATGCAACTCAATTGTATCAAGTGACGGTAACGAATGAAAAAGGATGTAGCGCATCTGCAACACTAAATGTGATCGTAAATAATTTACCTTCTCCTGTGATAAGTGGAAAGTTGGAAATATGTTTGGGAGAATCTACAACTTTAAGTGCTTCAGGGGGTGTCAGCTTCGTTTGGGGCAATGGTGCAACCACGGCCTCTATAACGGTAAATCCATTGGTAACCACAGTATATAAGGTCATGGCAATCGATCAGATTGGATGCATGGATTACACTTCCGCCATTGTAGTAGTCAATCCACTTCCCATCGCTGGAGTATCAGGAAATGATGTCATATGCAAAGGTGAAAATACCACCTTTACGGCATCCGGGGGTTCGAATTACCTTTGGAGCAACGGAAGTACTTCCCAATCAATTAATTTATCGCCCGTATTAACTACTTCTTATACTGTTACTGTAACCGATACCAAAGGGTGTTCATCAAGTAATTCAGTAAAATTAACTGTTAACACCTTGCCGGTGGCTGTGATAAATGGTAATACCACATTTTGTAATGGTAAATCATCCACACTTACGGCTTCAGGTGGTATTAATTATTTGTGGAGCACCGGTTCCACATCATCTTCTATTATGATTAATCCAAGCCTTACAACTACATATTCTGTCACGGTAACGGACTCAAACGGATGTACATCTTCAGCCAGTAGAATGGCCAGTGTCATGAATGTTCCAACAGCAGTTATTGTAGGCGATAAAAAAATCTGTTCAGGTGACGTTGCTGTGCTGACTTCTTCAGGTGGGGTTGTTTATTTATGGAGCACAGGGCAGACATCTTCTGAAATTTCTGTGAGTCCTTCTTCATCAACATTATATAAAGTAACTGTAACGGATGTGAGTGGTTGTTCCGCTACATCTGTTCATGGTGTCATTGTGAATGCAAAACCACAAGTCACTATATCTGGTAATGATAAGTTTTGTCAGGGAGATAATACTAAATTGAAAGCTAATGTTTCAGGGACAACATTCTGTGAAAAAGACTGTAAAGATGAGCTATTACTAAAATGGACTTTGGACCAGTGTAATGCTGAAGGACTTGCCAACCAGCTTAGTTATTCAGAATTTGTATCAACTGACGTTGCAAAAGGTGGGTTATGGTCTGTTTCCAGCACAATAGCAAGTAGAAATAGAGGAGACCATTCTTGTACTTTTGATGGTAATGGTGGAACAGCAATTTGTTTTTCGGCTATGGAAAGTTGTGATCCTAATCAGTATAATCCAATAAATGCCCTAAGGTTTAGCATTACACTTAAACCAAATGAAGTTGGAAAATTGTCCAAGCTAACTTTTAGAGAACAATCGCCATTAAACTGGATTACCACAAATGGATCTACTGGAATAAATAATTACAATCAAAAATATCTTATCCGGGTATTTAAGGACGGAAATCTCATATTTTCACAAAATGATCTGATTACAGAAAGAACATGGAACACAGAGACTTTTGATTTTTCAGATAATCCGGAATTTAGGATAACAGCACAGGCGGATTTTACATTTGAGCTCTATGGCTATTGTACTGTGGACAGAGGAGGTATTCCAGGCTGGGAAATTGATGATATTAAAATTTTTGGGGGAGAATGTTCAAGCTCCCCATCTATTGATAATATTACATATTTATGGTCCACGGGAGAAACAACAAGCGAAATAACTGTAACACCAGGAAGTACATCTACTTATTCGGTTACCATTTCAGACTGCAATCATTGTAGTGCATCTGATGATATTTTGATCACAGTTTACCCACTTCCGACACCGGGCATAAGTGGCAATAACATCATGTGTACAGGATCATCAACTACCCTCACCGCTAATGGCGGCACTTCCTATATCTGGAGTAATGGGTCAAATACGGCTTCAGTAACCGTAAGTCCAACTACTACGAGCAATTATACAGTGACCGTCACGGATGCCAACGGCTGCAAAGCCAGCACAGGTATCACGGTCACCGTCCACCCACTTCCGACACCGGGCATAAGTGGCAATAACATCATCTGTACAGGATCATCAACTACCCTCATTGCTAATGGTGGCACTTCCTATATATGGAGTAATGGGTCAAATACGGCTTCAGTAACCGTAAGTCCAACTACTACGAGCAATTATACAGTGACCGTCACAGATGCCAACGGCTGCAAAGCCAGCACAGATATCACAGTCACCGTCAACCCACTTCCGACACCGGGCATAAGTGGCAATAACATCATCTGTACAGGATCATCAACTACCCTCACCGCTAATGGCGGCACTTCCTATATATGGAGTAATGGGTCAAATACAGCTTCAGTAACCGTAAGTCCCACCACGACGAGCAATTATACAGTGACCGTCACGGATGCCAACGGCTGCAAAGCCAGCTCAGGGATCACGGTTACTGTCAACCCACTTCCGACACCGGGCATAAGTGGCAATAACATCATCTGTACAGGATCATCAACTACACTTACCGCTAATGGTGGCACATCCTATATATGGAGTAATGGGTCAAATACAGCTTCAGTAACCGTAAGTCCAACCACGACGAGCAATTATACAGTGACCGTCACGGATGCCAACGGCTGCAAAGCCAGCACAGGGATCACGGTCACCGTCAACCCACTTCCGACACCGGGCATAAGTGGCAATAACATCATCTGTACTGGATCATCAACTACCCTCATTGCTAATGGTGGCACTTCCTATATATGGAGTAATGGGTCAAATACGGCTTCAGTAACCGTAAGTCCAACCACGACGAGTAATTATACAGTGACCGTCACGGATGCCAACGGCTGCAAAGCCAGCACAGGGATCACGGTCACCGTCAACCCACTTCCGACACCGGGCATAAGTGGCAATAACATCATCTGTACAGGATCATCAACTACCCTCACCGCTAATGGCGGCACTTCCTATATCTGGAGTAATGGGTCAAATACGGCTTCAGTAACCGTAAGTCCAACCACGACGAGTAATTATACAGTGACCGTCACGGATGCCAACGGCTGCAAAGCCAGCACAGGTATCACGGTCACCGTCAACCCACTTCCGACACCGGGCATAAGTGGCAATAACATCATCTGTACAGGATCATCCACTACCCTCACCGCAAATGGCGGCACTTCCTATATCTGGAGTAATGGGTCAAATACAGCTTCAGCAACCGTAAGTCCAACCACGACGAGCAATTATACAGTGACCGTCACGGATGCCAACGGCTGCAAAGCCAGCACAGGGATCACGGTCACCGTCAACCCACTTCCGACACCGGGCATAAGTGGCAATAACATTATCTGTACAGGATCATCAACAACCCTCACCGCTAATGGCGGCACTTCCTATATCTGGAGTAATGGGTCAAATACGGCTTCAGTAACCGTAAGTCCAACCACGACGAGTAATTATACAGTGACCGTCACGGATGCCAACGGCTGCAAAGCCAGCACAGGTATCACGGTCACCGTCAACCCACTTCCGACACCGGGCATAAGTGGCAATAACATCATCTGTACAGGATCATCCACTACCCTCACCGCAAATGGCGGCACTTCCTATATCTGGAGTAATGGGTCAAATACAGCTTCAGTAACCGTAAGTCCAACCACGACGAGCAATTATACAGTGACCGTCACGGATGCCAACGGCTGCAAAGCCAGCACAGGGATCACGGTCACCATCAACCCACTTCCGACACCGGGCATAAGTGGTAATATCATCATCTGTACAGGATCATCCACTACCCTCACCGCAAATGGCGGCACTTCCTATATCTGGAGTAATGGGTCAAATACAGCTTCAGCAACCGTAAGTCCCACCACGACGAGCAATTATACAGTGACCGTCACGGATGCCAACGGCTGCAAAGCCAGCACAGGGATCACGGTCACCGTCAACCCACTTCCGACACCGGGCATAAGTGGCAATAACATCATCTGTACAGGATCATCCACTACCCTCACCGCTAATGGCGGCACTTCCTATATATGGAGTAATGGGTCAAATACAGCTTCAGCAACCGTAAGTCCAACCACGACGAGCAATTATACAGTGACCGTCACGGATGCCAACGGCTGCAAAGCCAGCACAGGGATCACGGTAACCGTCAACCCACTTCCCAAACCTGTTATAACAGGAAATAAAGAAATTTGTCAAAATGAATGTACAACTTTAACAGCTTCAGGAGGAGTTCAGTATGCTTGGAGTGGAGTAGCATCAAACGATTTCACGTGTAAGGGTGCCTTTTACATAGGTGGACCACAAGGAGGAGCAAATCAGCAACTCTACACAATTTCTGATGCTTCAGTTTTAAGTGAAGTGGGAAACCTGGGTACCAATAATGTAAATGGTATTGCATATTATTGCCAGGCAGGGAATTCTCCTTTTATTTATGGTATGAAAATGAAAGGTACTTCAATCGAAGAAGCGGTGAAGGCAAATTTTGTTAAAGTTGACCCGAGAACTGCAGCAGTTACTATTTTGGGTGAAATTCCACAACCACCAAATCCATATGGTCCAGCAGGTACTACCGGGATTATGGCTTATATAGGTGAAGCTTCTAAAGAAGGTATTTTCTATTTTCCTGCCATTTCAACACTAATAAATCCATCAAATTTCCAGATTATTGACTACACATTTTATTTGGGATCTATAGATTTGAATAATCACGGAAATGGTGCAAACGTAATTTACAAACCAATTTCTATATTGTCAACATGCAAGCCATATATGGATGCTTGTATAGAAGGATTCAAGAATTTTGCTTTGGACCCTTCTACTCAAGAGCCATCAGGAGGCATTCATGACTGGGCTTTAAGCCCCGATGGGATGACGTTATATTCATTTTTTGGCATTGAAAATGCATTATTCCGTCTCAATCTAAATACTTTGACTACAAGTTGTCTGGCAGCTCCACTTTCTAACAGCATTTATACAGGACAAACTGGTGCAAAGACTGATGAATTTGGTGGGATATATTTTAGAGGAAATACCTTGTATGGTTTACAGGTGGATAGGGGTCGGTTATTTTCAATCGATCTTACTACCGGCGGCTTAAATCTGGTTAGTGATTCATTGCCTCTTGACTTTAGAGGAGATAATGCCACTTGTTATGATTGTGGAATGCAAGGAACAAGCCCGATAAATCTTTCTGAAATTAATGTTTGTCCACAGCGGACCACTACCTATTATGTAAAAATAACAGATACAAATGGGTGTATGGCATCAGACAGTGTAACGGTTGTAGTAAATGTAA
Source organism: Saprospiraceae bacterium (assembly GCA_016722285.1). Classification (GTDB taxonomy): domain Bacteria; phylum Bacteroidota; class Bacteroidia; order Chitinophagales; family Saprospiraceae; genus OLB9. The sequence goes on along the minus strand of JADKGI010000001.1, from coordinate 821,459 downwards.
AGCCTCAGCCAATCATAACTGGTAATAATAATATATGCAAAGGAGTAAGTACAACGCTTCAGGCAAATGGCGGAGTAGCTTATATTTGGAGTAATGGTTCGACAACTTCATCTATTAGTATTAGCCCGAATCAGACCATTACTTATCAGGTGACAGTTACCGATATTAAAGGATGTACCGGCACTGCCAGCATGACAGTTAAGGTTAATGAATTACCCACACCTGTTATTTTGGGCAATAATAATATATGTTTTGGACAAACTGCATCGTTATTTTCAAGTGGTGGTGTCAGCTATTCGTGGAGTACAGGTGCTACAAGTGCATTTGTAAATTTATCTCCGCCCACGACAACAAAATATAGTGTAACTGTCACAGATGCCAATGGATGTAAAGCAAGTACAGATGTCACTATAACAGTAAACCCACTTCCTGTTCCTACCATAAGTGGAAATAACATTATTTGCATTGGTGGTAACACTACTTTGACCGCAGGAGGGGGAGTATCGTATCAATGGAGTGGGGGAGGAAGTGAACCAACAAAAGTAATTTCAAGTGCCGGAATATATACAGTAACCGTAACATCACAAAGTGGGTGTACTGCGTCATCAAGCATTAATGTGATTCAGGATACAGGTATTCCGGATATTTCCGCATCTAATGACGGACCATTGACCTGTTCAAAAACTTCTGTTTTATTGATAGCATTGCCATCAGCCGGTGTAAGTTATTCCTGGTCAGGAGGCGGAACAAATCAAACAAAATCTGTTTCAAATGCAGGAACTTATACAGTTACAATTACTAAAATAAGTACTGGGTGTACTCAAATTACTTCAACTACAGTCGAACAAAATATTTCTGTACCAACAGTGACAACTTCCAATGACGGCCCTCTTACATGTTCTAAAACAAGTGTAACGATGTCTGCTACTGGTGGTGGCTCATATTCATGGAGTGGTGGAGGTAGTTCTTCGATAAAATCTGTTTCAGGTCCAGGAACTTATACAGTCACAGTCACTTCATCCAATGGGTGCACCGCATCGTCTTCAACGACAGTAGAACAAAATGTCAGCAGTCCAATAGTGACAACTTCAAATGACGGGCCTCTTACCTGTTCTGAAGCAAGTGTAACATTGACTGCAACAGGTGGTGGCTCTTATTCATGGAGTGGTGGTGGTAATTCTGCGACAAAATCTGTGGCAAGTCCGGGAACATACACAGTCACAGTCACTTCATCCAACGGGTGTACTTCGACTTCATCTACAACGGTTCAACAGAATATCACGACACCAACGGTCAATACAACCAATGACGGACCACTGACCTGTGCCAAAACAAGCGTAACACTTAATTCCACTGGAGGAGGTACTTATTTATGGAATATTGGTGGCACTACAGCATCAATTACAGCTTCATCTCCAGGGACATACACGGTAACAGTGACGGGATCAAATGGATGTACATCAACCTCTGCAACTACAGTGGAACAGAATATAACTACTCCATCAATCTCAGTAACCAATGATGGACCTTTGAGTTGCTCTAAAACCAGTGTTTTGTTGACTGCTACAGGAGGAAACAGTTATAGTTGGTCAGGTGGAGGCTCATCTTCTACAAAACAGGTTTCAACATCAGGAATTTATACTGTTACGGTAACATCATTAAATGGATGTACAGCATCTACTTCTACCAGTGTAAGTCAAAGTGATGTTCTACCGGTAGTAACTACAAGTAATGATGGACCTTTGACTTGTGTTAAGGCAACTGTTACCCTAACCGCCACAGGAGGAGGAAGTTATTTGTGGAGTGGCGGAGGCAGTTCAGCAACAAAACCTGTTTCTAATCCTGGAACGTATACAGTCACCGTTACTTCTGCCAATGGGTGTACAGCAACATCCTCTACAATTGTGGAGCAAAATATAACACCGCCTTCACTCGCAATCACAAACGATGGGCCACTAACATGCATAAAAACTCTTGTTTCTGTGACTGCTTCAGGAGGTATTGTCTATTCATGGAATAATGGAAGTACGTCTTCTGTAATAGCTACTAATTCAAAAGGCACTTTTTCAGTAACAGTTACATCATCCAATGGATGTACCGCTACTGGCAGTACGATCGTAGATCAGAATATTACTCCTCCAACAGTGTCAGTAACCAATGATGGAATTTTGACTTGTGGCACTACAACCGTAACACTTACTGCAACAGGCGGTGGAAGTTATTTATGGAGTGGTGGCGGCAGTGCGTCAATGAAACCTGTGACCAATCCTGGAACTTACACAGTCACTGTCACTTCTTTAAATGGTTGTACTGCTACGGGTAGTACTGTTGTTGATCAGAATATCACACCTCCTAAAGTTACTGTAAGTAATGATGGACCATTGACTTGTTTAAAGACCAGTGTGATATTAACAGCTACTGGCGGGGGGAGCTATGCTTGGAATAATGGTGGGTCCTTGTCAACTAAAACCGTAAATACTCCCGGACTATATACAGTGACTGTCACTTCTGCAAATAGATGTACATCTACAGGAACTACTGTCGTAGAACAAAATATTGTACCTCCGGTAGCTCTTATCTCCGGAAATAATAAAATCTGTGAAGGAGGAAAAACGACCCTCACAGCATCCGGTGGAATTTCTTATATTTGGAACACCGGTCAGACATTGGCTTCAATAGAAGTTCAACCAGTAAATAATTCAATTTATACTGTTACAGTAACAAATTCTATTGGTTGCACTTCTACCGCAACAGAGTCAGTTATGATCAAGCCAAAACCTGATATTCTTCTATCAGGATTAAATAAAATATGTAAAGGTGACTCAGCTTTTATTGTCGCGACAGGATTCACCCAAAATGAGTGCCAGGGAGTATGTAAAATAGGTCAGCCATCAGTTCTTGTTTCATGGAACCTAAATGCATGTCAGGCAGTAATGAATTTGGGAACTCATCTCGACTATTCAGAATTTACGCCTGATGTATCTAAAGGAAATTGTACTAATGTCACGGCGGGAATTGTACATAGATTGCCTGGCAATAAGCATTCCTGTACGCCTGGACCACATGGGGATATAGCTATGTGTATCGGGACACAAAAATCCTGTAACCCTGCAAAACTAGATTACCAGCAAGCATTAAGATTTGAAATGACCTTGACTCCTGACCAGGTGGGGCAGATAACCGGACTGGAATTTTACGAACAGAGTCCACTAAACTATCAATGGGTAGATGGGGCCAGCGGTCTGAATAACTTTGCGAGGAAGTTTCTTTTGCGGGTAAGCAAAAATGGAGAATACATTTATTATGAAGATGAAAAACTTACTAACAGAACCTGGGGAATACAGAAATTTAATTTTGAAAGCAACGATAATTTCAGAACTATTTCACCGGCAACTTACTTATTTGAAATAATTCCTTATTGTACAATAAATAATGGTGCAACAGAATCAATCTGGGATATCGATGAAATTAAAATCTTAGGCGGATGTTGTTCCGGCTCGACTAAAGAAATATCAAGTTATTTATGGTCAAACGGACAAACAGGAACATCAATAAAAGTAAAACCAACAGAAAACACAACTTATACAGTTACTGTAACTGATTGTTGCGGATGCAGTAATGTGAAAGCATATAAGGTTGATGTATCATGCCTGATGGCAGACCTTGGCCCGGACAGAATGATAAATTTTGGTGAAACAGTCACATTAACTCCGGTCATAACTGGTAAATCTATTTGCGATGATGCCAATCCGGCAAACAATGAAGTTAAATATTTATGGTCGAACGGAGCTACCACATCCAGTATTACGGTAACTCCCAATTCATCTATATTTTACAGAGTTACAGTGGTTGATTGTAATGATTGTTACGATACGGAGAGTATTTCAGTGATATTGATGTTGCAAAGACCTATCACTATATATCCTAACCCTGCTTACGACAGAGTAAATCTGGCTTCTGAGTTTGAGATAGAACCTGAATTAAAAATCAGAATATTGAGTTCGGATGGTAAGACTGTTGTGGCAGCTCAGCCCGAAATTATTTTTAATACAACTTCAAATGTATCAATCATTATCCCTGATCATGTCGCGGATGGGATGTATTACATGGAGATTAATACTGGGAAGGAAAAATTACAGAAAAGCTGATTTTGATAAAGAAGTAAATCTGAATTAGTACTAAAGGATGGGCGATAATCTGTTGGTATGGATTATCACCCATTTTTTAATGGTATTTTTGTTTCCGGTTAAAGAGTTTTTTCCTAAAATTCTGAATAATTTATTCCATAAAGAAAATGGCCATTACTCTTCATTATTAGTAATTATCAATTTTTGTATGTTTACATCCTAATTGAGTAAAATAAAAGAATAAATGCTGGTTACTATAATTGATTTTTTTGAAAATCTAACATCTCTCCACAAATTTATATGGATTGTAGGCTGTCTTTCTGTATTTTGGATTGCAGAAGGCATTTATCCCCTCATTCCATTCAAGTATAACAAATGGCAACATAGCAAAGTCAACCTTTTTTTGTTGACCACCACAATATTGATCAACGTTCTTTTTGGTGTGGCAACTACTGGTATCTTTGAGTGGACTAAAATAAATCACTTTGGTCTTTTTCGCATGGTTTCTTTACCTGTTTGGCTGGAATTAATTCTAGCCATTTGTGCCTTGATCTGATAGCTCAATATCTGGTTCATTTCCTGCTTCACAAAGTAAAATTTATGTGGAGATTCCATATGGTGCATCACAGTGATACGGAAGTGGATGTGACCACGGGGACGAGACATCATCCCATAGATTTCATTATGCGTGAGACTTTTTCACTTTTTGGCATTATCATATTTGGAATGCCGGTTGCCTACTATCTGATTTACCGCATTCTGACTATTTTTTTTACTTATTTTTCACATGCCAATTTAAACTTACCGGGATGGCTGGATAAAATCATTGGATGGGTTTTTATTTCACCCAATATGCACAAATTTCACCATCACTTCGAAAGACCTTGGACGGACACGAATTTTGGCAATATATTTTCTTTTTGGGATCGCATTTTCGGTACATTGGTGTATGATGATCCGTATAAAATCCATTATGGACTTGATGTAGTTGACGCTTCCAAAACTGATAATCTGGGTTACCAGCTTAAAATTCCTTTTGACAAATCCATCAAAACGGACAGATAAAACTTTATTGTTAAAGTATTTTTAATTGATAAAATCCTTCTGGATAGCCATAAAACTGTTCTAAGGATTTCAGTGATTAATATTGTTGTTAGATGGAATTATTTTTATTGAAGTAATTTAAAAACCTATTTTAAAATGATATGTAAGGTGACTTGCATAGGGATTAACAATATATTTTTAAGTACCATATAAATGCTATTTTATAAACAGGCATATAAATTTGCGGCCTTTACTTTTTACGGTGACTTCAAAAGTCCTTCCATTTTAAGGGAAGGATTTAGCCCGCCTGTCCCGAAGATGGCAGGGATGGGTAAATTTAGTGGAATCACTTCATTAGTTACCGCAAATCATAATCTGATGTAAAAGGTGATTTTAGCTTTATAATATCCACTACATTTTAAGCTTCTTTACCCACTCTTTTAAAATCAAAAATAATTGCCTTCAGGCGAAGGAAAATTTTGACTTTATCGTCTAATGATTTTGTATTCTGTTACAAAGATCTATACATCTCGTGTACAGGAAATAGCAATCATCCAATTTTTTGACTGAGTATTTACACTCTTAAAGTGTGAGATAGATTTTTTCTATTCTCCTGAATTCTATTTTCTAAAATCAAAAAATATTCATTATGCTAAAACATGAGAGTTTTATTATTCTGTTAGTGCTTCTGATTTCTATTTCTGAAGCCGGTATTACCCAAAAAAACAAACTGCGGTAGAAGGTAAATCATTTGAACATAATCCCAGAAAAAACCTTCCGGGACCGCCACTTTTGAAAAATGAAAAGTATAGGAATTATGATGGTACATTAAACAATATTCAGCCTTCCAGATCAGAATGGGGAAGTACTGATATCAAACTGGCCAGAGAAATACCGGCAGATTATGGCCCATCTGACAGGTTGAATGCCATGGCTGGACCATCAAGGCCATCACCCAGAGAAATATCAAATATGCTTTGTGATGAACCGGAAACGATATTTAATAGCAGGAATATCAGTGCTTTTGGGTATGTATGGGGCCAGTTTTTAGACCATGACATCAGTCTAACTCCTACAGGTAATTCAGAATCTATGCCTATAGTTCTTCCTGACAATGAAAAAATATTTACTGAAAATATTCCTTTTAACCGAAGTGAAATTTTATCGGGAACCGGAAAGAATAATGTAAATAGAGAACAGATGAATCTGGTGACGGCATGGATTGATGGCTCCAATGTTTATGGTTCAGATGTGGAAAGAGCTGATTGGCTCAGAACTAAAAAGGATGGCAAAATGAAAACATCCTTCGGTAATTTACTGCCATATAATACCAACACCGGTGAATATGACGGTATGATCGACACTGAGGCACCTAGTATGGTAAATGACGGGAATAAAACTATTAAAACATTTGTGGCGGGAGATGTACGGGCAGCTGAGCATCCGGCACTGACATCGATTCATACTTTATTTGTTAGAGAACATAATAATATTTGTGCAAGACTCAAAATAGAAGGCTTAAGAAGTGATGAAGAAATATATCAAATGGCCAGAAAAGAAGTAAGCGGATTGATCCAGGCCATCACTTTTAATGAGTTTTTGCCGGCCCTTGGGGTCAATTTGGGTCAATACAGAGGTTATAATCCCAATGTAAGTCCGGATATTATGAATACTTTTGCTACAGCCGGGTACCGTCTTGGTCATACTATGGTGGCAGATGACATTCTGATGATTGATAGTGATTGTGACGAATTTGGGCCAGGTGAGTTAGATCTTTTGGATGTTTTCTGGAATCCTTCATTGATAAAAGATTATGGGATTGATTATTTCCTCAAAGGCCTGTCTGTGCACACTCAATATGAAACTGACCTTAAAATCAACAGTGTATTAAGAAATTTTCTTTTCGGAGATCCAACAGCGGCAGTTAGATTTGGACTAGATCTGGCAAGTATTAATATACAGCGAGGCAGGGATCATGGCCTTCCTGATTATAATACTATTAGAAAATACTATACTGGAAGAGGTGTCAGGAAATTTTCTGAAATAACGAATGACACTGAAAAAGTAAATGGTTTAAAGGATTTATATGGAAATGTTGATAACATTGACCTGTGGGTGGGCTTGTTGGCTGAAGATAATTTGGCTGGTAAATCTGTCGGAAAGACCATCAGTGAAATGCTGAAGGTTCAGTTTGAAAAACTCAGAGACGGTGATTTTTATTATTACCAAAATGATCCTTATCTTACTAAGAATGTCAAAGACCGGATTCAGAAATCCAGTTTAAGTGACTTGCTGATCAGAAACACAAAAATATTGACCTTCCAAAGCAATGTCTTTTTTCGGAACCGTGTCCGGAGGAGATATTAGGCACCACTTCTGCAAGGTCAAAAGAATCAGTAATAGCCGAAGCAATTCTATTTCCAAATCCTGTATCAAAGATGTTACAAGTTGACCTTGGCCATCATTCCAATGGAGGCACTATTTACATCAGTTCAGCGGACGGTAAAAAAATAATATCCTTCATTATAAATTCTAACCAACAATTTATGGATCTTGATGTATCTGAGCTTAAAGAAGGATTGTACATTCTTACTATATCTGAGAATGATCAAATCAAGTCTATTAAATTCTCAAATTAGATTAATTCAGAAATTAAGGTTTCCATAGTAGTGCATCAAAATAATTATTAAAAAAGTCCTTTCAATATTATTTGTATTGAAAGGGCTTTTTTAATATTAATTATTTCATTAATTCTACTTTGTCCAAATTTAGTAAAAGGCAATCGGTTTTTCAATACCACTGGCTTCAGCCAGTGAAACAAAGTAAACATTATAATGGCTTTAGCCTAAAGCTTCCGTATTTTCCTGTTTTCCGCTATGAGGTCACCCTAGAAATATTTATTGATAATTCTGACAAGTTCCGCTTGGTCTTTAACCATTTAAGGAGAATGTTTTTAGAATGTCTTGAAACTCAGGTAATGTTATTTCCATTTGATACATATTATGCGTTATTTCGGATGCTTTCCTCTACCAGATAGTCTATACTTTTCTTTCTGTAATACTCGAGTTCTTTATATATTAGATACGCCACAGACGATAGACATATGAGCATAGCCTATTCGCTTGCCACTCGATGATAGATAGGTCGTATTCTGAGATCTGTTTTTGACATTCTAAATGCCTTCTCAATGTGCCACAGATTCTTATAATTTTCAATTATTAAGGACGGTGCTTGGTTGCAGTTGGTGATGTATCCCTTCCGGCCATCCGCATTTTTTTGATCTGCTATGAATTTTCTGCATCTATGGAGATTGTGATCTCTCCACTTCCATTTAAATACTTATTGTACCCTCTATTGTTGATGTTCTGCTTCAATTCTTTCCTGATTTAATTTTCTTCTCCCAGGTTTTCTTCAAAGCTCGTTTGCAGTTACATGTTCATCCTTCTTTGCTCTCTTTGTCGAAATTACTGCACAATTAATTTTGCATTACCGCTTTCCAAAAGGAGATATGACCCGTCTTCAAAGCTTGAAGAGAGCATCTTTTTCTTTTATTTTCTTTCTTTCTCATTCTTTGTTTTTGCTCCTAGGATATACTCGTATTTCTGAGCTACAAAGCTTTAATGTTATCATTATTTAATAGTCCAGCATCAGCCACAACTATTAAGTTTTGATAAATTGAATTTTGCTGATCTTTTCAATAGTGGGTAATAGTGTATGTCCTCCCATATATCTATTTACCTTCAAAAATATCATATCTATTGCAGCGCCTCCCATGCCAACTAACAATCCAAGATAGATTTGTAGGTTACTATGTTTTTTACGTCCTTACTAAATCCTGTTTTACGTAAATCATCCTCATCACTCGCTTCAAAATATAGTGTGGTCATGTCATAAAAACATAATGCTCGAAAATTTACCATTAAGAACTTTGGGTGTGTGTAAACTTATTCCCGCTCTACTTCATCCTTTAAATCCGTATTCAGATTTATCTAAAAACCGATAAACACTATCTAAATCGAGAACGATCCCTGATATCTATATAAATATTCTATCGTTTTTAGTTTTACTGAGAGAAGGAAGAGGCTAGTCTGGCAATAACTAGATACTTGCCTAAATAAGTCACCACTAATTTGATATAACTTATTGTGATTATAAACCTTTAAATACAAGCTCTGGGCCAATAGTACGAATTTTGTTAACATTGCTCGGCTCAGATAGAAAAGCATTCTATAACTGAACATCTTTATCAAAACAAACATACTTCTTTGGCTTCCCAATCTATCAAGCTCTTGTTGAGCCTTCTCTCTCCAAGATAGCTAACTCCTTTTCATCAGAACTACTTCCAATTGATTTTGCATGAGTCTATTTGCGACCATTTTCTTTCAATAAAATCTGGACACTAAAACTACCTGATTTGTTTTTTTAGCCTTATAAACATACCAAAAAGTACCAAAATCGTAGTTGGGTCACCCGATTTTTGATTATTTGTTTATATCATTGATTATCAGCAGTATATAAAATCTACTTTTTTTTTCATGTGCGGAAAACGAGGGCTTTTTATTAATTATTTCATTAATTCTACTTTGTCAAATTTAGTAAGGCAATCGGTTTTTCAATTACCACTGGCTTCAGCCAGTGAGGCAAGTAAACATTATAATGGCTTTAGCCTAAAGCTTCCGTGTATTTTGACTAAAGTCAACACATATTTTCATTATTGTGAGTCACAGACTAAAGTCTCCTGTTTTCCTTTATGGGTCGCCTAGAAATATTTGTTGATAATTCTGACAAGTTCCATGGTCATTATCCATTTTAAGGAGAATGTTTTAGAATGTCTTGACTCAGGTAATGTTATTTCCATTTGATACATGTTATGCGTTATTCGGATGCTTTCTCTACAGATAGTCTATACTTTTCTTTTTTATAATACTCTTTCGAGTTCTTTATATATTGAATACGCCACTAAACGATAGACATATATGTGCTTCTATTCCCTTCATACTCCCGATGATAGATAGGTCGTATTCTGAGATCTGTTTTGACATTCTAAATGCCTTCTCAATGTACACAGATTCTTATAATTTTCAATTATTAAGGACGGTTCTTGGTTGCAGTTGGTGATGTATCATTCAGCCATCCCATTTTGATCTGCTATGAATTTTTCTGCATCTATGGAGATTGTGATCTCTCCTTCCATTTTTAGGTACTTATTGTACCCTCTATTGTGATGTTCTGCTTCGTTAACTTTCTTGATTTAATTTTCTTCTCCAGGTTTTTCAGCCTCGTTTGCGGTTATGTTCATCCTTCTTTGCTCTCTTTGTCGAGTACTGCACAATTAATTTTGCATTACCGCTTTCCAAAGAGATATGACCCGTCTTCAGAAGCTTGAAGAGCATCTTTTCTTTATTTTCTTTGCTCTCATTCTTTATTTTTGCTCCTAGGATATACTCGTATTTCTGAGCTTCTAAAGCTTTAATGTTATCATTATTTAATAGTCAGCATCAGCCACAATAATAGGTTTTGATAAATTGATTTTTTTACTGATCTTTTCAATAGTGGGTAATAGTGTATGTCCCTCATATATTGCCTTCAAAATATCATATCCTATTGCATACCACTCCCATGCCAACTAACAATCCAAGATAGTTTGTGGTTACTTAAGTTTCCCAATCCTTACTAAATCCTGTTTGCGTAAATCATCCTCATCCTCCTTCAAAAATAATGTGGTCTGTCCTAAAACATAATACTCAAATTACCATTAAGACTTTAGTGTGCGTCAAACTTATTCGCTCTACTTCATCCTTTAAATCCGTATTAAATTTATCTAAAAACCGATAAACACTATCTAAATCAAGGACCATCTGATATCTATATAAATATTCTATCGTTTTTAGTTTACTGAGAGGGAAGGCTAGTCTGCCAATAACTAGATGCCTAAATAAGTCACTACTAATTTTATTATAACCAATGTGATTATAAACCTTCCCAAATACAAGCTCTGGGCCAATAGTACGAATTTGTGCATTGCTCAAGCTCAGATAGAAAGCATTCTATCTGAACATCTTTATCAAAAACAAACATACTTCTTTGGCCTTTTTAATCTATCAAGCTCTTGTTGAGCCTTCTCTCTCAAGATAGCTAACTCCTTTTCATCAGAACTACTTCCAATTGATTTTATGAGTCTATTAACCATTTTCTTTCAATAAAATCTGGACACTAAAACTACCTGATTTGTTTTTTTTAGCCTTATAAACATACCCCAAAAGTACCAAAATCGTAGTTGGGTCACCCGATTTTTGGATTATTTTGTTTATATATCATTGATTATCAGCAGTATAAAATCCTACTTTTTTCATGTGCGGAAAACAGGACAACTCTAAATGAGACAGTACCTATGTATATTTACCATCATATTTATCATCGCTTGCAGCCCTAAAAAAAATCAAAATGCAAGTTACGATGTCGGACAGATTATTACCCCAATGGGTGAGATGTTATTTAGTTTTTCCGAACTGACTCCCAATCATAAAGCCAGTTTTTTAAAACTTGCGCAGGAACATTACTGGGATACCCTTACTTTTAACAGGGTGATAAAAGACTTTGTCATTCAGGGAGGATGTCCCGACACACCAGAAGGATTCAGTAACTCACCTTATCTTCTTAAGCCTGAATTTAACGATACATTAAAGCATATTTATGGTGCAGTCGGCATAGGTAGGGACGATAATCCAGGCAAGTTATCAGCCGCATGTCAGTTTTATATTGTGCACAACAAAAAAGGAATACCCAGATTAGATGGCAATTATATGATTTTCGGTCAGGTATTTAAAGGCTTTGATGTACTCGAAGCCATAGCAAATGTTGCCACAGATTCGCTGGATATGCCTCTCGTTCCAGTCACCCTGGAAATAAATGTACTTAAAATGACACTGGCAGAGTGTAAACAAAATGGGTACATAGTTTCAAAGTCACAATAAAAAAAGGTATTATTTCCAAATTAATGGAAAGCCAAATCAGGTAATTGAAGTAAAGGTCCTACGTTGAGGGAATGAGCTAGTCTGCTCCCAACGGGGGAAGGAGTAGTGAGGCATTCAGGTTACAATGCAATTTGCTTATAAGAGCCGTGGTTTGAAACATCTTTTAACCACGGATTTAAATGCGGGTCTTTTTCCCAACCGGGTTAATCCGTGGTACATACCAAAATAGCCAAAGAGTGCTGTAGGCACGGCCCATAAACATGCCTACAACCTATCAAAAAGGCAATGAAATAATAAACTCACACTCATTTCCACCTTCAACACCCCGCCATGCGCTTATACAATATCATACTCTGTATTAATCTCTGATTTGCACGGATAAGTGGATTTCACAGATTGAAAATAAAAGGTATGAATGTAAGCATTTCTACAATCTATATCATCTACTAATTCGATAAATCGGTAAAAAGCACAAAAGCCAGAATATACCATAAAATAGTTATGTGATTCTGGCTTTTGTCCCTGGTGTATCTTTTCTATTCAGATCTTATTTCAGCTTATATGAATTACCTTCTATTTTTTATTTTTTAGCCCTTTGGCTGTTCTGTCTTCATAGGCTGGGGCGGGAGTCATCTTTCCTGGTTTTACGGCAAGTTGCTTCAGCACTTCCTGAACGACGCGCTCCATTTGAGGATCACGTCCCTGCATCAGCATATTAGGATCATCCCAAACTTTAATATCGGGGCTTACCCCCTCTCCTTCCCAAAACCAATGGCCGGCATTATCATACAATCTGGCATCCGGCACTGTGATGCCACCACCATCTATCATGGAGTGGCCTGTAGCCGGACCAACGAGGATTCCCAATGTATTTTCACCCACTATGGGGCCAGCTTTCAGCACTTTGAAGGCCCATGGAAGACCATCTCCTCCTGAGCCTGCCCAACCGTTGATCAACATCCCCAAAGGCCCTGTATTGGTCTTGACGGGTTGTGTATGGCTTTTGCCTGTGCGCCATTTGAGATTATACACTACTGGTCTTAAAAGCAACTCCATAAACCGATCTGCCAGCTGACCTCCACCATTAAACCTTTCGTCCACAATAAATCCTTCCTTATCCAGCTGTCCATAATACATACGAACAAGCTCTCTTTGTCCGTCTCCGGATGTATTTGACATATAGATGTATCCTAATTTGCCATTGGACAATTTCTCTACCATAAGCCTGTTTTTTTCTATCCATTCGAGACATCTCAGGTTTCGCTCTTCTGACATGGTGAGACAGGTGATGACTTTTTCAGATTTTTCTTCAGTCAGTCCATTCTTCCTCGTGATACTGAGTACAACTGTTTTACCTTCTAACCCTTCAAATGCGGCGTAGGGGTCTTTAGTAATATCCAGTGAGATGCCATTGACCGCCGTAATAATATCACCCTCTTTCACATCTATACCGGGCCGATCAAATGGTGATCTGATCTCAGTGTCCCATGCCGCCGGTTTTACGATTCGGCCGACCGCGTATTGATTGCCTTCTTTTATCCAGTCAATACCAAGAAATCCGGAAATAAGTGGTGTAAACTCTTCTGTATCTCCGGTACGGGCATACGTATGACCTGCTGCCAACTCGCTGATCATTGTAGATTGAATATTGATTATATCCCATCTGGTTCGGGCGTCTTTTACCAAGGCACCGTATCGGGTTCTCATTTCATTCCAGTCCACTTTTTGCATAGCCGGGTCATAAAAGAAATCTCTGTAACGTCTCCATGTATCATTAAATATCTGTTCCCACTCTTGTCTGGCAACCCAAGGCATGACCAGGCCATCTGTTGGAATCGCTTTTTCAATCTTTTGACTTGCACCTACACTAATGATGCCATATTGCCGGTTACTTTCTACCAGGATAGATTTCCCATCGGCTGTGACTGCATAATCACTGACTTTATCCATGATGGTTTTTTCCTCTCTTTCCTTTAGATCATAATATTTTAAAGAAGCACCATTTTCACCGGAACCTGTATTGGGTCTTCGGAGATAAATCAATTTATTTTCTGCTACTGCCATTTTATCAAAATTGCCGGCTTTCACCGGAAGAGTTACTATCCTGGCTTCAAAATTTTCAAAATCAATGTTTACTTTCACTGCATCTTTCTTCTTATCCTCCGATTTGTCAGTCTTTTCTGTTTTATCTGTCTTTTCTACCTTGTCTGGTTTTTCTGTTTTATCTGTCTTTTCTGTGGCAGCGACAGTTAGGGTATCATTTTTAGGAGGCAAAAGTGAAGGTATATCTTTATTGAGATTGACAGAAACAATTTGTGTTGCATTCGGATAAATCCAGGTTCCATCACCCAAAGCCGAATATTCTACATCCATGTTGCGGTTTGTCTGGAAAAACAAATACTTTCCATCCTGACTGAAAGTCGGTAAATCATCAGAATAAAATCCTGAGGTAGCCTGATTCAGTTTTTTGCTTTCAGTGTCGTAGATAAAAATTGCAGATTGAGCATTTTTCACTGCGAGTGGAAAGGTTATCCATCTGGAGTCAGGTGACCATTTTATAATGAATGCCCCTCTTCCGCCATGACTAACATCCCACTCTGAGTTAGCTGCTTTTTCTATGGCACCTGTAGCTGTGTCTATGATAGAAATATCATTTTTTTCATCAATAAATGCCAGTTTTTTATTGTCCGGAGACCAATACAGCGAATATCCGTATCCGCCTTTTCGCATCGTAAGCTGCTTAGGATTAGGATCTCCCAGTGATTTTTGGAGCCATATTTCATACTCTCCCGATCTGTCACTCCACCAGGCTATGGTTTTGCCATCAGGTGACCATGACGGGTCGCGATCATAAGCACCACTTGAACGAGTCAAATTTAGAGTAACACCATCTTTCGCTGGAACATTAAAGAGTTCGCCTCTGGCTTCAAGAATAGCTCTCTTGCCATCAGGTGAAACCGCCATATTAGAAATTCTTTTACTGACATTCTTTAGCTGCGGAATTTCAGTCATCAGATCACTGACTACTTTTACTTCTACTTTTTTTGTATTTGCGAGTGGCCAGGTCCATCAGATACAGATCTCCACCCATTTCAAAAACAAGGTCTTTATTACCGGCTGAAAGATAAGAAATATCAAAATCCTTAAAATCAGTGATCTGCTTCATCGCTTTGGTCCCTGTGTCATAAGTCCAGATATTCAGCCTCATATCATCATTGTCGTCAGACAGAAAATATATTGTGTTGCCGGCCCATGCGGGTTTGCCATCGATGGCTATTCGATTTGTGATATTTTCAACTTTTTGAGTCACCATATCGTAAATCAGGATATCGCTGTTGTTACCACTTCTCATTCTTTTGAAAGGATAGTTTTCTGTGATCTTGGTGATATAGGCTAATTTTTTGCCATCCGGCGAAAAGCTGGCTAATTCTCCGTAAGGAATGGGTAATTTCTCGGGAAGTCCACCGTCTTTGGATACAAGAAAGAACTGGTTTAAAAGTCTCCGACCACCATTATCTCCCGGAGATCCTATGAGAAGTTGCTTGCCGTCCGGATGCCAGTCGATCATCCTGTCGGGAAGTGATTTGTATGTCACTCTGGTAGGTATGCCTCCCGTTACTGGCATGACATAAATATTTTGGCTTCCATTATATCCTGCTGTAAAGGCAATAGACTTGCCATCAGGAGAAAATTTTGGCCATGACTCTTCTCCGGGTGAATTTGTCATTTGTATGGCTGTGCCTCCGGTTTTGTCAACGATCCAGATATCGCCCCCGAATACAAAAACGATATGGGTATCAGAGACGTCCATATACCGCATCAGTTTTGCACTGATCTGGCAATATGATATTGAAAACATAAAACTCAATAGGATAGTGGGTAACAAGTTTTTCATTCTACATTGATTTTGGTGAATTAGATATATTTATTTTGTTATTCTACAAAAGTGTTTTTGTAAATTTTTAGTATTTGCTTGGTGCTAATCATTATGTGAGCACTACAAAGGTCAAATTTAATGAAATTAGGTCTCAGATTAAAAAAAATCGACAAAAACGCCTTTTATCACTATATATTGACAAAATCATTTGAAAAATTATTTGAAAGTTGTTCTATAATATCCCAAAGGTGCCGTAGCTGGCCTCGTAGCTTTTTTGCCTGATTCCGAAGCTCCTGAAATATAGTATTCAATCGAAATACCCTGATTCTGGCAAGGTATCTGGACTTCGTATTGTTGCTTGATATCCGTATTTTTCATTCGGATTTCATTCCAGATAGTATTTCCTTCGATTCTCCAATACATAATTAAGGAATCATTCTTCAATCCTTTGCCACTATAATCTATGATGGTTGCATATATTTGATTGTCCTCACCACACTTTATGGACTTATTTGCAGCCTTTAAAGCAATAAACAGCATGTCCGGATCCCAGATAGCCCGAGTTCTGCAGTGCAATGCATCCCCGTGATTCCAACCCATGCTTTGATATCTGTCTTTTATTTGTTGTGTGAGCGAAGGTTCGTTGTTCAGTATATATTCAAAGCCTTTAACCGTATATCCCGGCATCAATTCTTTCCATCTTCTCATAGCAGTGACATCCCCCGGAATTCCGAAAAGGGGTACATAAATCGTTTTGTTTAATATCAATGAATTGGAATATGCAGCCAGATCATCATTCCTATACCTGAATGTATTCATCCTGACAATCTCATAGGGTCTGCCGTAATATGTTTTAAATTGTGATAATTCGTTTTTGACAATATCTTCGTAAACAGGAAATAGCTCGTGGTCTGAAGGAGGTTGCATTACCAGGATACGTTCTTCATCCAATAGCTTCATGAGACAGTCTATATGCTGAATCCCTGTTTTTTCAAAATTAGAAAGTATGTGGTATTTGTTTATACCCAAAAGCATTTTATTTTCTTTAAAAAACATGTCATCTGTGACTCCGTAATATCTATTTTCATTATTAAGAATGCACGAAGAATATGCAGACCCCAGACCATCAGTCATGACATTACCTCCTGTACTAATAAAAGGAAGGTCCAGGATTTTCAGGTTTAATGCATTACCAATATAGGCGGTAGCATTATCTTCGGTTTCTGTTTTTAATATCTTATCCCCATCCATATATAAAAACATAAGCGGATCGGTACAAGACATTGTCGTCACGGGAGTAGAAAAAATGTATTTACCGTCTGCGAGTTTCATTTTCCCCTGTGGAGGAAATACCGCATGAGGACCCCAGTCACGCACCCAGGAGACGTCAATGCCCTGTGGTGCTGTTATAAAAGTAACTCTGTCTGTATCTATTCCCCATTTGCCAAACCATTTTAAAGCTTCCATTTTGGAAGATTCATTTTCAACAAGAGTAAATAATGAATTATCCGCAGCCAACTCCACTACAAGTTTGTAAGGAATACTAAGAGGCCATGCAATAAGAGTTCCCAATGCCGGCTCCCATTCCGCAGCCATTCGATAATGGTTATCCTGATTATAAAAGTTGGTTTGAACTATCTCCTGTGATATACCCAAACTACCCCTTAAAAGTAATACAAACAGGAAAAGAAGGGTTTGAAGTTTACTATTGTTAGAAATACTTTGCATACTCTCAGTCATTATTTTTTAGGTTATATTTTATTTGTCTTAAAACCATCCTGAATACACCATAAATTCCGAAACCATTATTCCCAGGTACGAGCCCAAAGCATTGCCCAAGGCACCTGCCAGAATTCCCGGGAGAACCAGTTCGTTTCTGTCAAGACTCCTTGCCAATGCCATCGCAGTAGCCGTACCACCTACATTCGCCTGTGATGCGATAGATATTATATCCCAATCCTGCTTCATCAACGCACCTGCTCCATAAGTAATCACCCCATGGACCAGCACCAACATCGTCACCATTGCTAATAATACTATTGCCAGCCTGCCATTATCAATTAGCGCCGGGATGTCACAATAAGCTCCTATGACAGTCAGAAATATGTAAACTCCCAGTAATCCAAGGAGCTTATGTCCTTTCAGGTTGTGGATGAATGGTATCTGTGCCAATATAAGAGCAAATGTAGTCAGCCACAAAATAGATGGAATAGATGGTATCATATGATTGAGCCATGAAGAAACAATTATGGCCGTCAGTCCTAGTAGTAATAAAAATGCCACATCAAAAGGGCCAACATTTTCTGTGTCAGAATGGATCGTCACAGCAGATGACTGTTCATCACTGGAATAACCTGCAGTTTTCTTTCGTGGAAATTTTTTATTCAGGAATTGCGGAATAGCCAATGTGGCGACTACCCAAAGTGCAGACATGATATTGTCTGCCACTGTTGCAGCCGTATATAATGAACCTTCCTGTGATATATTGTAATTCAGAGCGACTGCATTAAAATTTAGGCTTCCTCCCGTATAGGTTCCTGTGTACATACCAGCAATGGCGTAATAAAATTCGCCAATTTCTGACTTTCCATTCAGCAACCACATAGATACCAGAACCCCCACAACAGTGGCTGCAGAACCAATAAGAAACATGATCAGCATAGGTCTTCCTGCTTTTTTTAGACTCGCCAGGTTGACTCTCAGCAAAATAAGGAAAATGGAAAGTGGAGCTATATAACTAAAAACGGCATCGTAAACTGGTGAAGCGGGTGTAGATGCCGGTATGATCCCAACATTGCTCAACACTGCTCCGAAAATGATAACAAGTAAGCCAGTACCTGCATGTCTGAAATATGCTTTGTCGCTGAGCCACTCAGACAGCACAACGACAAAAAACAAAATGGCAATGATGGCAACGGGGTTATAAAACATTCACTTATGGCTTAAATGATAAAATTGAAACTTTATGGGGAGTTACAAAAATCCTATTTTCATTTGTTATAATATTTTATTCCAAACTTGTCAAATTGCACTAAAGATTAAGGACATTCCACTTATCCAAATTTTAGACATTATCCTCTGCTGATAAGTTCCATATAAAACCGAACTACATTTTTAAAATCTTCGATACTTATGCGTTCGTTTGTTCCATGAAATCTCTTTATATCTTCATCCGTAAACCTGACAGGCATGAAGCGGTAAATATTGCAGGATAAATTTTTAAAATGTCTTGAGTCTGTCGCTCCTACCACCAGATAAGGAGCTACCAAAACATCAGGAAAACAACTTTTTATTGTCGTGTGAATCATCCTGAATCCCAGAGATGTTGTATCGGAAATAAAAGAAGGGTCTGTGCCGGACTCTCCTACTATATCCACTTTTATACTGTCATTTTTGATCACTTTTTTTACATACTTTATGACACCTGCCACTGAGTCTCCAGGGAGTATTCTAAAATTTATTTTAGCGGTGGCATCTATGGGAAGGACATTTTCCTTTAGGCCTGCATCCAGAATGGTAGGAGCTGTGGTTGTATGCAGCATAGCACTGCCTGAATTAGATTTCGATAATGAACTGATGATTACTGGTTTCATAAGCCACCTGTTTGCCATAGCCATTTTATTTGCAAATGGCATCTCTGGTCCTAAATAATCCAACATGTAAGCGGCCGCACCTTCCAGTCTGTACGGAAATGGATGCTTTTGAAGTCTGTCTATAGCTTCTGCCAGATCACCGATACTGGTCTGTGGTGGAGGCATAGAGGAATGTCCCCCTTCTCCCGTAGCTGTCAGCTGCAAAGTCACATATCCTTTTTCTGCCACTCCAACCATAGCTATTGGTTTTTTCAGACCTTCGATACCGTCTTGCTTGATCATACCGCCTTCATCAAGTACATACTCCAATTCCACTTTTCTTTTTGCAAGGATAGATGCAATTTCTTTTGCGCCATATTTTCCCAATACTTCTTCGTCATGACCAAAAGCCAGATAAAACGTTCTTTCAGGTTGAAATCCCTCCTTGAGTAAATACTCGACCGCCTCCAGGACACCTATCACGGTAGTCTTGTCGTCCAAGGTGCCACGACCATAGACAAATCCATTTGCTATCTCGCCATCAAAAGGCTTGTGTTCCCAAAGTCTCTCTGTGCCTTGTATCACCGGAACCACATCAAAATGACCCATAAGCAATACCGGTTTGAGTGAAGGATTTTTTCCTTTCCATTCGTAGAATAAGGCATAGGTATTGACATTCTCCATTTCCAAACGATTTTGAACCAGCGGAAATGCCTGTGCCACATAATCTGTAAATTTTTGAAACTGTGCGCTGTCTATCATGGTAGGATCCGAATTGGATACTGTCCTGAGTTTTATTACATCAGATAAGTGAGTAATTACTGAATCACTAATGATAATTTCACCTGCTTTTTTAACTCCGGATAGTTGCTTCGACTGGCTTCTGAAAGTATTTAAAACCAGAACGCCGAAAAGTCCAAGGATGATCAAAGAAATTATTTTAAAAAAATTGGCCATAAAATCACTTGAATAAATAAAATAAAATGGGTCAAATAATGAAATATTTCATGCTCCCGAACGTAAAAGTAAATATTTTACTCCTAATCTTTTCAAGGAATCCTATATTGTGAAACTTATCGATGTTTGGTCTTTTATCTTCCATCATGCTATTTTATTCTGTTATACTTTTTCAGGATTTCGATGACTTTGTCATGCGGTAGTGCATATGATTTATTGCCATTGATGCCTTCCGTCGTTTCAGCAGCAACCATAGCGTTGATAATGGCTTCCTCCGTAGCCTGAATGGTTGCCTCAAAAAGAGGATTAATGAGATCATTGGGCAACTGATCTACTTTCGCAACCTGATCTCTTTGAAAGGCCATTGGGTTGGCAGTTGAGAAGGCAATAAAGATATCACCTGATCCATTTGTTCCTTCCCCTCCTACTCTCCCGATGCCCAGGGATACTCTCTGGGCGATACGCTTGAGCTGGTGCGGCAATAAAGGAGCATCCGTGGCTACAACCACAATGATCGAACCATCGCCTTCCTGCCTGTATGATGGGGCAGCTTTGAGTTCATTATTTAGTGTATCTGATAATTCTCTTCCTACATGCACTCCGGTAATAGTGAGCTGATTTTTCTTTCCAAAATTGGCTTGAACCAACACGCCTACAGTGTAGTTTGAGTCTTTGATTGTGATCACTCTGGATGATGTCCCTGTTCCCCCTTTGAATCCAAGGCACATCATACCTGTACCACCTCCTACATTTCCCTCTGCAATATGGCCGGTGGCAGCCTTATCCAACGCTTCATAAGCATTACTTTCCTGGACATGAAATCCATATATATCGTTCAGAAACCCATCATACGTCTCTGCTACCACAGGGTATGTGTACCAGAAATCTTCTTTGTACCATCCCATCCGGATGTACCATTTTAGAACCGCATCCCTGACAACACCTACACTATTGGTATTGGTAATCATGATGGGCCCTTCCAAAAAGCCTGATTCTGTTATCCATGTTGTACCTGTCATTTCGCCATTTCCGTTTAGTGAATACCAGTTGGAATAAACCGGATTATTCATTCTGCCCCTGGGTAAAATCGCCGTGACGCCCGTTCTGGCCGGGCCTTTGCCACGGATATTTTTTCCTTCTCCTGTTATAATAGTACTGTAACCTACTTCCACCCCATGCACGTCAGTAATAGCATTAAATGTTCCTGGACTACCCGGGAATGGGATTCCAATATCATGGGCTCTTGTTTTCTGGGCTTCCATAGTTTGGCAGATTATGATGATGGTAAAGATCAGTAAAATATTCTTCATGGGCTTATAATTATTTTTTGTTAACAATGGATTTAGTTATCAAAGATAGTACTTCTTCTATTTTCTCTCCATCCATCCATCTGGCGACTACTACCAGATCATTCTTTCGGTCGATAATAATATAGTTCCCACCATAACCAAGTGCATAAAATATGTCAGTGGAAAGGCTTTTCCATGTTTGATCAGCATTCAACCACCACATATATCCATATGCCTTGTTTGATGGTGATGGCTCTGTTGCTTGTCTGATCCAGTCTTCTGAAATAAGTTGTTTATTTCGCCACTTTCCTTTTCTCAAAAAAAGCAACCCCACTCTTGCCAGATCGAGCGAACTGCTGAATAATCCCCCGCCATGATGACCGCCTCCACTCACTGATTGCATCATTATCCCATCCATGTTGATATATGAATGGCCATAACCGTACCATCTCCAGGTAGAAGAAGCACCAATGGGATCCATAATTTTTTCTTTAATCACTGCAGGTAATGGTTTTCGCCAGACATGCAGCAGCGAATACGCAAGTAAGTTTACACGGACATCATTATATTCAAAAACCGTACCCGGTTCAACCAATGCTCTGTTTTTCCATTGCTCAGGGCTGCCATCTTTGGGAGGTCTGTCTGCCCAATCATGCAGTCCAAAAAGAGTTCCTGACCAGTCTGACGATTGATGAAGTAAATGTTTCCATGTAATTTTTTTATTGTGCTCACTTTCAAATGTTCCATCCCAGACATATTTATCCACAGGATCATTTACATCCCCAATAAGTCCCTGATCGACAGCCAGACCAGCTACTGTTGATAGTACACTTTTAGTGACACTAAACGTCATGTCCACCCGCTCAATATCTCCCCAAGATGCTGCGATATAACCGTCCTTTATTACTAAGCCGGATGGTCC
The DNA here is from genome assembly GCA_016722285.1 of Saprospiraceae bacterium. Lineage (GTDB taxonomy): Bacteria > Bacteroidota > Bacteroidia > Chitinophagales > Saprospiraceae > OLB9. The sequence continues at coordinate 798,697 of JADKGI010000001.1, read as the reverse complement.
GCCACGAAATCTGGTCGGTCCAATGATTTTATATTCAGGCTCTCTTATATATGATTTGAGCATAGACACCCTTAAGTCTTTTTCTACTTTGTTTTCACTTTTGATGGCTGTGGTGACAGCACTATCAAGAAGAAATTTATTCATCCCGAGTTCGGATGGCGCTTTAGTAAGCCAGACTGCATCCGGATAATAGTCCTGCTGTGAAAATACAGAACTAAGGGAGATGACTATTGCAAAAAAGAATAAAAATTTGTCCTTCATTTATTTGATTTAATTTTATCTTTCAAATATATTCAAAAAGACTGAATGTATTCCATATTTAGAAATACTAGTACAGCAAAGATGATCAATTCAGTGGAAAATATTTAAAATAATGTGAGAAGGGTGTAACCAATAAACATTTTAAAAAATCATTTTTTGTTAGTATTTTATGCTTGATGTTCTCCAGATGCTGTTGCCTTGATTTTATTTTAGTAAGTAGGTTGAACGTTCGGCCCATATCTCCTACTATATAGGATTCAAATCTTGGATCCTGAAGAAGCTTGTTATAATCAATATCAATGCTCCTATTGTCCTTGATTGATGCTAATTTTTCATAAAACATTTTGTTTGAATTTTCCGAAATGACTTTTGATCCTGTTATAGGATTCAAGTAACCTAAAGGTAAACTTGACATGAGGGGTTCAAATTGATCAGTTATAATATTAGAAATGGAGTTAATATTATTCTCTAATAGAATGAAATTTGTATAATATTCAGTCAGGTCCTTCAAAAGTGTTTTATTTTTGAAACTATTGAATGCGCCTGAAGTCTTGGCTGACTCAAAACTGGTAGAATAGTTTGTGGCTGCTTCTTCATAATACAGCGGTTCTACATGCATGCCGAATTTTTCTAAACCCATTAGTTTGTCAGAATTTCTGACATAAGTAAGGAGTGTATCCAGATATTCAATTCTTTTGGAGTGAAAATCAAATATGTAGTCCAACTTGATAGAATCTTTCTCCAAATCTCCAAGTACATCTGTGAAAAAAGCGGCTTCCTGAATAGCAGACTTACGGAATTCATTCCAATTATTGATCTGCAATGCGATCAAAATTCCGATGACTAAAAGAAATATTTCTCCTATGGCATAGATAGAATAAGATTTTAATTTGCCATTTTGGAGTAGATTTTGTCTGATTGATCTGAAGAATTTTATCACTGTAGATAAGGTTTTGTAAGGTCAATTATTTGATTTGCTATCCGCTCTGCTTTTTCAAGTTCTTCATATTGTTGAAGATGTAAGTACAGGAAATTATCCAGCAGATTTTCATATTCCAATGATTGAAATAATGGATAATAGTCTTTTTTTAACTTTGATTTACCTGTCCATTCAAACCTACCATAGGTATCCATATCCTTAAATGAAATATATTTTGATAACACAGGCAACATTTTATCATAAGTCCAGTCATCTATGGCAGATTCCCTTATTATGACAGCTTCCACTTGTGACTGCCAATTATATAACTGCTTAATTATTTCCTCATTGTTTATTATATTTAGTCGTCCACCCTGGATTATATTATTGACACTTTGATTTGAAGAAGTAAATTGGGTAGCCGGAAAAGATTCAAAAAACAGGCTATCAAGATTTTTTATTTTTAGCTCGTCTGCAGTTGCCCCCATTAATTTTATGATTTCCCGATTGGATTTTCTTGCTTCAGTAAGTTTGCTTAAAATTTGGGTAATAATTTTTTCATTTTCTAAAAATTCTGAATGCAAATTTGTTAAAATTTTTTTCTCTTCAATGTGTTCCAGGCGGTTTTGATTCCAGCTGTTAACCTGCAAAGCAAATAAGATACCAATCACCACGAGAATAATTTCACGTATAGCATATTTTAGATAGCTACTTGTCCTACCTGAAACTAAAAAAGATTGCCAGATTTTTCTTAATAAACTGTTCATGAGTATGTCGCATATTTACAAAGAAATGACCTGATCAACCCGTTTCTGAAGGGAGTCAGGGAATATTTCTTTTCAATTATTTGATTACAAAAATAATTATAAGTGGTATAATTTATCCCATCTTGCCGTCACCATCAATGTCTTTAACTATATGCTTTTCAAGGGCAACCAAAGTTTTTCTGAGCAATTCTTTAGTATTCAACAAGTCATCTTCCAGTACCTTTACTCTTTCTTCTATACTATTTGATTGCTTCTGTTGTTTTTCAAGTTCTTCCTGTTGCAATAATTCCCAAAATATTCCCATGATTTAAGTTTTGTGATAAGAACAATTGATTAGTGTAATGTAGTGCTATAAATGCAAGAGCTAATGTAAGCAAATTTTATTTCAGTATCAGGAATATTTAAAGTATGATGTAATGGGAAGACGTGCGAATTCAGTTATTATTGATTTTCAGATTCTTTTCTCCATTGAGTAAGTTTGTCAAGTAGCAATTCCCAAAAGCGGAGTAGGACTAGAAATTTGGAGTTTCAATAGTTTTGATTTTACAGCCTAATATAAAGTAAATCCTAAACAGCACCCAAACAGCCACCGAAAGATTATTCAAGATCTGATCATTTTACAGTTTTTACTTTTTCAATATCTACAACAATAATGATAAAAACAGAAGAATATTACTGACACTTAAATCATCGGACAAATCAAAACATTATGAGGAATGACTTCGATGAAAAATTAGTTACCCGGATATTAAATTGTCCATTGCATTTTATCATTTTAGACAAATCAACAAATGTTGAATCTGTAAAAAATGAATGAAATAACCAGAAGCATGTTAATAAGATCAGCCTAGTCAAAAATTATAACAATTTAATATCACAGTATTTAAAAATACATTAATTTAGCATTTTATTTTTCTTTTTTACATTTATTAATACATAAATGCTTTATTATTAATAATTAATAATACTATGTTTTGTATATTAAAATATTTTTAGAATAATATATTTTTTGATTTATGTCTTGTGGTTAAATCCTAAAAACCATAGATTTGCTTTAGTTCAATTTGAAAATCTTTAAAAAATGAAAAAGATACCTTCTTTTTTATTTTTTTTATTTCTTATATCTCCTTCAAGCTATGCTCAGTTCCAGCGAATTTTTGGCACCAGCTTAGACAATTCTTTTACAAAAGTCATACAACACGGGACAAATTATTATGTTCTTGGTCAGGATGAAACCACTGATGGAACACCTCAAAGAGCCACCATCACCCGACTGAATGCCAGTGGCACACATGTATGGACTTTGGGGCTTGATATCGCTTCCACATGGAATGACGCAGTGTTGACACCCAATGGTGACTTGTTGGTAGTAGGCTTAACTCTACCATTTGATGCCAATAACAGAAGCCTGATGGGCCTTGTTACTTCAAATGGAGTCTTCACCTGGCTCAAATCCTACAATGCCCCGGGAAAAGAGTCCTTTAACCGGATTGTTAAAAATCCGCTCCCGGCTAATCCTGCTTTTCCGTATTATATTTTAGGCACACAAAACGAAACCAGTGGTATGACTTCAACAAAAGAAGTGGTTTTGCTCAATGTGGATGCAACGGGTCTATTCAACTGGAAGAAGAGATTTGTGGCACAAAATGCATTTGTGACCGCCGGGGTATCACGTGATTTGGAAGCCCTGCCAAATGGTGATTTACTCATGGCCGGCGGTGGTGCCAACGGAACGATTTTCAGGATGAATAACTCAGGTACAATATTTAATGGAGTACAAATGTCATCCATTTCTTTTACTGATATAGCACAAAAAAGCAATGGTGGATTTTATGCATCTGCCAATGATATGTCCGGAAGTAATATTCCTCATATCATTAAATTTGACCAGAATTTAAACCCTCTTTGGGATGTTGGCATACCTAAATTGACTTCCATCAATCAAATTTGGGAAAGTGCTGCTGGGACAGCATATGTCACAGGAAGAGGTTCATTTGGCGGTAGTTTGCGCGACGTGGTTATAAAAATTGCCGATAATAACGCTGCATCCCTCACTTGGTTAAAATATCTGAATTCAGGCAGCTCATTTTCCGGAGGGTCATCCTGGCTTTTGACAAGTGGGCAAATTGCATATATAGATTCAAGAATAATATCCGGAGGATTTGGCCAGACATGTGCATTTATCTCAGTGAGTAATGCTGAATTAAATACTTGTTTGGTGTCACAGGATGCTGCAAATTTGATATCTTTTGGTCCGGCACCAGATGGTCCCGTTTTGCCTATTACTGAATTCTTTGACTTCCCCACTGGCGTCAACCTGACAAGTCAATCTTTAAACTGGCAACAGGCAGAAGTATGTAATACCAGTCCATGTACTGTTGACTTTTCTTTCCAGATTAAATGCGGTCAGGTTAACTTTACATCAACTACTAATTTGACTGGTAATCCAACTATTTTGTGGAATTTTGGGACAACACCCCCATCCACAAGTACCAGTTTCAACCCAACGTACACTTATATATCAAATGGAACTTATAATGTCTGTGTCACTATAAGCGGTAATGGCACTTCTTGTCAGCTTTGCAGAAATGTGACTATTTCAAACGCAGACATGACACCTCCTGTATTTGTTTGTCCCCAAAATACGGTTATCAACACCATTCCTGGTCAATGCTATTCCATTTTTTCACCGGTCATCAGTGTGACTGATGCTTGTTTTGCTGATCCTATTTGCAATTGTGTCATGACGGGTGCAACTACAGGAAACATGGCAAAGAATACAAATATTCAATTCAATAAAGGAATTACCACTGTAAAATGTACGGCAACAGACGGTGCCCTGAATTCTTCGATGTGCACATTTAATGTGACTGTTATTGACACCCAAAAGCCGTCAATACAATGTCCACCTGATAAGGTGTTGAATTGCGGAAGTAGTACCGACATTTCGTTGACCGGTATAGCTACAGCCACAGACAATTGTCCGGGAGTCTTGACAGCATATACAGATGTTGTTTCAGGCACTAAATGCAATCAAATTATCACCAGAACCTGGAAATCTACTGACGCATCGGGTAATACTGTTACTTGTCAACAAGTTATAACCTTAATTGACAATGTAAATCCCGTCATCATTTGTCCTACCGACAAAATCTTAGCATGTAATGGAAGCATTACTCCGGCAAATACCGGTACCGCCACCGCCACCGACAACTGCCAGACAAATGTTACCATAACATTCGCGGATGTCATTTCGGGAAATGCATGCAATCAAATAATCTCGCGCACATGGACAGCCAGAGACAGCTGCGGAAATATGTCATCCTGCGTTCAGAAAATTACTAAAACAGATCAAGTAGCTCCCGTCATAATTTGCCCGACGGATAAGGTGACCACTTGCAATGGTGACATCAGCCCTGCCATCACCGGTATGGCCACTGCCACCGACAACTGCCAGACAAATGTTACCATAACATTCGCGGATGTAAATACTGGAAATTCCTGCAATCAAATCATCTCGCGTACATGGACTGCTAGGGATAGCTGTGGTAATGCGGCATCCTGCGTTCAGAAAATTACTAAAACAGATCAGATCGCTCCAGTAATTAGTTGCCCGACAGATAAGGTGACAACATGCAATGGAGACATCAGCCCTGCCATAACCGGTATGGCCACTGCTACAGACAACTGCCAGACAAATGTTACCATAACATTCGCGGATGTCAATTCGGGAAATTCCTGCAATCAAATCATCTCGCGCACATGGACAGCCAGAGACAGCTGCGGAAATATGTCATCCTGCGTTCAGAAAATTACTAAAACAGATCAAGTAGCTCCCGTCATAATTTGCCCGACGGACAAGGTGACAACCTGCAATGGGAACATCAGCCCTGCCATCACTGGTATGGCCACTGCCACCGACAACTGCCAGACAAATGTTACCATAACATTCGCGGATGTAAATACTGGAAATTCCTGCAATCAAATCATCTCGCGCACATGGACAGCCAGAGACAGCTGCGGAAATATGTCATCCTGCGTTCAGAAAATTACTAAAACAGATCAAGTAGCTCCCGTCATAATTTGCCCGACGGACAAGGTGACAACCTGCAATGGGAACATCAGCCCTGCCATCACTGGTACCGCCACTGCCACAGACAACTGCCAGACTAATGTTACCATAACATTCGCGGATGTAAATACTGGAAATTCCTGCAATCAAATCATCTCGCGCACATGGACAGCCAGAGACAGCTGCGGAAATATGTCATCCTGCGTTCAGAAAATTACTAAAACAGATCAAATACCTCCTGTCATTAGTTGCCCTACAGATAAAGTGACTACATGCAATGGGGACATCAGCCCTGCCATCACTGGTACCGCCACTGCCACAGACAACTGCCAGACTAATGTTACCATAACATTCGCGGATGTCAATTCGGGAAATTCCTGCAATCAAATCATCTCCCGTACTTGGACTGCAAGAGACAGCTGCGGCAATGTGTCATCATGCGTTCAGAAAATTACTAAAACAGATCAGATCGCTCCAGTAATTAGTTGCCCGACCGACAAAATTGTAGTGTGCAATGGTGATATCAGCCCTGCCAATACTGGCACGGCCACTGCCACCGACAACTGCCAAACTAATGTTACCATAACATTCGCAGATGTCATTTCCGGAAATTCATGCAATCAAGTCATTTCGCGAACATGGACAGCCAGGGATAGCTGTGGAAATGTGTCATCCTGCGTTCAGAAAATTACGAAAACAGACACTGACCCTCCCGTAATTGTTAATTGCAACAGAAAAATAGTTATTCAGGGTATTTTATCCAATCAAGGAAAATGTGAAGCCTTTTTAACATTGGATAGCCCAAAAGCGAGTGACCTTTGCAGTCAGAATGTAACTTTATCAAATAGTGTCAACGGTACGTCAAATGCTTCAGGCATTTATAAAGAGGGAATTACTGTAATTAACTGGACCGCCACCGATGCCTGTGGACTAAAAGCTTTTTGCAAAGATAGCATTGTTGTACTTGGATGTGCTGCAAATGTGTGTTGTAAAGATAGTGCAATGTACCCAGATAAGGTAAAAAAATATGTAGCATATACTCTTGATGGGTGTAACCTCTGTTTTCAATTAAAACTTGCTGATTCGTGTGAACATATCATTATTGACTTTGGTGATCAAAGCCCGTTACAACTATATTCAGGGCTACCCATTTGTCATCACTTTGATTCTGAATCGGATTATGACGTTTGTTTAAGCTTCATTCGGTTTGACGCATCCGGTCGGGAATGTATTCGTTTGGACACCTGCTTAATCATTCCGGTTTTGTGTCCTGATCTTTCTCCTTGCATTCCATCTGAAATTATAGTACCCAATGGTCTTTCTCCCAATGGTGACAATATAAATGATATCCTTAAAATCAAAGCACCTCCGGAATGTGACAAAATAGATATAAGCGTCTATAACAGATGGGGTCAGTTGGTATGGATACAAGCTGATTATGACAATACATGGGCTGGTCAGAGTCTCAATGGTCAACTCTTGCCCGATGGTACCTATTACATCATTGTATCAGCCACAAAAGACAAAAATAAAACCATGATATTCAAAACATTTTTTGACATTCGAACCAAATAAACAGTGAGTAATATGAAATATAGAATCATCATTTTATTTTTTATATTCATATGGACATCTGTCAAAAGTATTATCAATGCACAGCAGGAAATTATCCTGACAAAATATACTTTCAGCAGCCTACTGTTTAATCCAGCTTATGCCGGAAGCGCCGGATATGGACAAGGTTCGGTTTTGCTTCAATATAGAAATCAATGGATTGGTTTCGAGGGAGCGCCAACAACATTTCTGGCAGGTGGAGAGATGTCCATAGCTAATGACAAGGTAGGAGTAGGTATCATGATGGGAAGAGAATCCATTGGCATCGATAGCCGATCGGAGATAAGCTCAAACTATGCATACAGGATAGAATTAGGTAAAGGGAATTTAGCGCTCGGTATTCGCGCTGCCTGGTCATACTTTCAAAGCAATTTTTCTGATATTACTCATGTCGAGATAAATGATCCCGTATTTGATCGCCCAAACACAAGTTATAACGTTTTTAGTGTCGGGACGGGACTCTATTACAATACTGAAAATCTTTATGTCGGATTTGCTATTCCTTCATTAAGTGTACCAGGAAGCAAGTATGGGAGTTCATTAAAAGCAAGGCATATTTACGCTAACATGGGTATGATGCTGGGAAATGATGGTTCATTCATAAAACTTGAACCTTCTTTGTTATTTTCTTATCAGAAAGCAGCGCCACTTCAAATGACTTTTGGGCTAAACTTATGGATGGACGGTCGATTCGCAATCGGCGGACACCTGCGTACCCAGGATGCTATCGCTTTGAGTGCTGAAGCTTTTATTTTGGATAGATTCAGGATTTCAGCTGCCTACGACTTTACAACCAGTGATGTACAAAAGGCATCTGACGGCACGCTTGAGATCATGATCGGATATTATTTGTACAAAAAACCTGAAGGCAAACGGGTAAGACACATCAGGCATGGCGGTAGGTTTTAATCAAATCACAACATGATATTAATGAAACATTTTATCATTGCAATTTTACTCTTAGTGCATATTGATCCAATGGCGGGTCAAAAAAGAAGGGTATTGGCAGACCAGGCTTATGATTTAATGCATTATAGTGAAGCCATCGACTTATATGAAAGCGTCTTTAAAGGCTCAGGTGATTCAACGCTTCTTCAAAAAATAGGTGTTTGCTACCTGAAATATAAAAATTACAGAAGAGCGCAACAATATTTTGGGAAATGCCTGAATCACATGAAATCAAACCCGAACCTTTATTTTAAATATGCTGAATTACTATACATAACGGGTATGAGAGATTCGTCTGCAGCAGTACTGCAGGAGTATATAGCATATAACGGAGCAAATGCAGATACTGAAAGACTGAATTCATCCATCTCAGCATATGACAGTCTGATGATTGAAAAAGATGGATTCAACATCACACCGGCACCATTCAACAGCAAAGATGGAGACTTTAGTCCGTTGTATTATGGCAAACAAATCCTTTTTACATCTCAAAGATCCGGCAGTATGGATCCATGGACAGGAAAACATTTTTCAGGCTTATATCTCGCAGAAGAAGACGGGTCAGATATCCAACAGGTTCCAATCGAATTTGCTGAAAACTTCCATAGCGGGAGCGCCGCATTTGCTGATGCAAAAACCATGTACTTTACGACAACCAGTAAAATAAAAGGCAGGTATGACGAATACAATTTGCAGATTTCAATCGCTGGCAAAACCATTGACGGGAAATGGGTTACTTCAGGACTCTTTCCATATTGTGACCCTGAGTATAATCTTGCCTACCCTACATTGAGCTCTGATGGAAAGACGATGGTCTTTTGCTCTGATAAGCCAGGTGGAAATGGTGGATTTGATCTGTATGTCTCGGAATACAAGCATGGCCGGTGGAATATTCCGATTCACCTAAAAGAAATTAATACTATAGGTGATGAAGTTTTTCCTTTTATAGGGCAGGATAATATGCTGTATTTTGCATCTGATGGATATGCCGGATTGGGAGGACTGGATATCTATAAAGTAAATCTGTTAAAGTACAAAGAATCGATACCTGCAAATTTGGGTTCGCCCTTTAATTCTTCTTATGATGACTTCGGACTGATCTCAAAGGATCGGTTGAAATCCGGATATTTATCTTCCAACAGAAATAGTGAGACCGGGATTGACAGAATTTTTTATTTCAATAAAAAAACCATCAATCCATGATCAGACTTATTGTATGTTATTCTATATTTTTTTTGTCCAGCTGCCCACTCTTTAGCCAGTATAACAAGCTTGTTTGGCATATAAAAACTGAAAAAGATACCCTGACAAAACAGATTCCTGACTGGAATTATACGCTTTCAGTGGGGCTGAATGCCAGTTTTACAGATAATAGAAATCTTCCGGGCGGGACCGGAGACAATGGATTTTCAGGTACTTCGGCCATAGATTTATATGTTGCTAAGCCCTTGGGCAAGTTTCTATCCACCAATGAATTTCATTACCAGGTATCATTTTTTAAGGCGGGCGATCATGGCAGTAAGGTCGTCAAGTCATTTGACAATCTTTTTACACTGCACGACTGGTCTATACGAAACTCCGATGAGAGTCGATGGAATCTGAATTTTATTGCTAAGATCAGTACCCCATTGATCCGGTCATTTGAAGGTGGTAAGCTAACATCAGAAAACTCCGGCACTGTGTATGAAAAACCAGGCAACCCTTATGATATCAGTTTTTCTCCCGGCTTCAAATGTATCATCAACAATAAGCTCAAAGTATCGCTGTCACCCTATTCTTTCCGTTTTTATGGGGTGACGGACCAACAAATAGCCAATGCTGAAATCTATAATACCGGTGGACTGAACGAAACCACAGGTACTTACCGAAAAAGTATCACAGAAAAAAAAGGTGCAGAACTAAATATATGGTTTGACTGGAATATACAAGAAAGAATTGTCATGGAATACAGAGTAGATTTTTCGTCCAAATATTCTGCCAGTATTTTTAAGGAAGGATTATTTAATGGCTTGTTCACAACTAAGGTAAAACTGATATCAAATCTGTATCTGACACACCGGGCGATACTGAATGGCATAGTGGAGCAAAAACCATTAAAACCAGAATTAAGGCAGACCGTCCTTTTGAGTTATACCATGGCTTTGTGATGATTGGAAAGACGTGAAATGATTGAATTATTGAAAATAAAAATAGTAAAAATGTCACAAAATAAATGACTTGTGTACTGACAATGTTAATTCTTTGATCTGCGGAATAATATTTTAATTCATTAGATATAAATAGGCGTATCTTTATATGACATTTCACCACTTGATTATATCACAATTCAAAAGAATGTACTTATGAAACTTGTTTTTCTTTTTTTCTTCATTGGTCTGGCATCCCCAATATTTTGTCAAACAGCTAAAACGATGACTGATCCAATTCCTGGTGTCGATGTCAAACTCGGGAGAAAACCGCCAGGAGCAATTATTGCCAGTGGTGTGACAGATGCCAAGGGTCAATTTGAATTTAAAAACTTGGCTGAGGGTACTGGCTATTATCTGGAATATGCTATAAAAGAACAAGGCGTCAAAAGTGCCGTTAAAACTCGTACAGTGGTCATGGCTTTTGCATGTACAAGTGGACCCGACAAATCTGCTACGCCAAAAGTCATGACAGAAAAATGGGATGGATATGAATCTACCATAACTGTGTCGGGGAATACGATCAGAGGCTCTATTAATATATCCCGAAGTAATATTAAACGCTAATCAGTCTCTTTTTCTGTCTTTAATTCAGAGAGATACTACACTCAGATATTTTACAACTTTTCAAAATAATGTACATATCTTAATCTTCTCACCGAACTTTTAACAATAAAAATAAATAAAAATGAAAACAATTCTGATTTTCTTCTTCATAGGTCTGGTATCTCCGATATTTTCTCAAACAACTAAAACAATGGGAGATCCGATACCGGGAGCAGATATTAAAGTTGGTAGAAAACCGCCGGGAGGAGGTACTATTATTGCCAGCGGTGTGACGGATGCAAATGGGATTTATGAATTAAAGGATGTAGAAACGGATGGTTTTACCTATTACGTGAGATTTGGGATCAGAGAAAAAGGTATAAAAGCCCCCAATACAATATATCAAACAGCTGATTATTCCTTGGTAAATAATAATAAAAGCGCTGGGCCTATTATCATAAAGGAAAAACATGGGGATTATGAAATTGTAATAGAAATCAGCAATAATGGAGGCGTAATAAATGCAGATAAGAATAAAGGTCCGATTAGTACATCAAGGTCTAATATCAAGGTGAGGTTAAATAAATCCATAGACAATATCAAATAACGTACACAATTATAGTTTTAAATCAAAGATGATCTACATTGAAGTTTTGGTGTTCCTTAGTTGGTTGAGAATCAGGATTCTTTTGGAATAAATAAAACTTAATAACATTCAATAAAAAATTTACTTCAAGACTGAAAACCGATAATTTTTTAGAGCATTTTTTAATTCATTTTTAATAACAATTTAAATTTTAAATGTCATGAAAAAGTTAATTTTATTAATTGCAGTCTTTTTCATCTTCGTCAGCCTTCAGATGTATGGTCAGGCGGAAACTACCGTTAAAAGTTCCAAATCAAATAGCTCTGAAAGGATGAAGGGTTATCCGCCTCATGGATATCCGTGTCTGGGATGTGCTCCGTGTGTGCCCGCTACCAATCCGGTCTCATATTGTGATAATACTGCTGCCAAACTTACCCCGCACCCCGATGCTCTGGCGTTGGGTTTTGTGTTAACCGGAGGTAAAATGATACCTCTTGTCACCATTCTATCGAAACCTGATGTTGTTAAAAAAATGGCAGAGTTGGGAGGTGGTGCAGGAAATACCAAACAGCAAAAAGTGAAGTGTTCATGTGGAACAGACATCTATGGTAAGGATGAAGCAGCCTGCACCAGGATCTGTGACTTTTTGAAGGATATGAAATAAAACCCTAATAATGAACAAAATATGTTTTATTTTAGGCTTGAGTTTTTTATTTTTCCAAACGAACGCACAAAAGTCAATGGCTATTCAGACATCAAATCTGAATCTTTCTAAAAGTAATATTAATCGTCTGATTTACCCAGGTACCAATTTTTCATCAGCCAACGCAAAAAATTTGCTGCTCGAATTGGAAAAATTGCATACGACAGATCAGGAGAAGATGAAAATGTGGTTAACAAACAATTTCAGACGATTTAGCAACGGATCGGGCGAAATGAAACAAATATTTGTTTTCAGCCTTCGCAAATTTGAAGATTGTACCAATTGCAAAAAATTCTGCAAAGGTAGGTGTGTTCAGGATCCGGGAGCAGATTGTGTTTGTATATCACATTCGGAACCCAATTTACGGACCACTGACACAAGTCCTGCAGGATTTATGGTGTTCTTATATGCAAATGAACTGGACGAATCCAAGGCTTTGGAAATGTCAATAAGTGTGATTCAGAACATCAGATAAAATTTTGTGCTAAAAGTTGAATATATAGTTTTAAAAAAGGGATATTTATATCATGAAGCTATATACTTCACTTGCACATATATATCACTCTATGTATCAGGGACTCTTCGACTATGACGAAGAGTATCAGTTTTATGATAGGGAGTTATCAGCGCTTCCAGATAACAACGTCATTGAATTCGGATGCGGCAGCGGTAACCTGGCTAAAAGATTTATCGATAACGGATATCTGTATCAGGGTGTAGATTTGAACCGGGAGATGCTTGATATAGCTGTTAGTTATCTCCCAAAAGAAAAATTTTCTCAGGGAGATATGCGTCACTACAAGTCCGACAAAAAATTTGATGCTTGCCTGATCACAGGCAGAAGCATCAGCTATCTGGTATCTGATGAAGATGTGAAAATGACATTTGATGCGATGCACGACTGCCTTGATTCCGGTGGATTATTGATATTTGATGCCATTGATGCCGAAAAATTGTTCAGGGATTTTGACACTTCTGAAAAAGTATTGACTGTAGGGAAATATAAGAGACAAAGCCGGTCTGTACCCAATCAAACATGTGGTCCCTGGACATGGGATTGGTCATCCGAATACTATATTTATGATGGACATAATTACACCCACGCAGGTGATGATTTTGCCACGGTTCGCGCATTTACAAAAGATGAATTGTATGAGTTTTTATCGCAGTCAGGATTTGAATTAGTAGATATGGTCGCTAAAAATACCTATATATGGGAAGATAACTTCTTCATTGCCCGAAAGCATAACCCAAAGATATAATTAGGGCTTACTGAATTTATCCTAAATATTTGATTTACAAATTTTAACTTTTTTTTGAAAGAATTGAGTGCAAGGGTTTTGTTAGAAAACCTTTAAAATCCATGCACTTTAGTTTATCTTTTGCCTTATGAGTACGATGACAGATATGCTACTTTCCGCTCTTTATTTTTAGAGATCACCATTAACGAGTTATTTTTCACCTGGATGATATGTTGCTTCAGCATTTTTGAGCACATCATCTCTATAGAACAATACATCTTTGAATTGTCCTTTGCTGTACATCTCGCCCTGATCAAAGAAATGGGGTGAATCAGGGTCACCATTCTGTCCTCCGGCAAGCAGGGATTTAGCTTTAATTCTTTTTCCGAATTCTACTGCAGCGATAAAACTATTGCCATTGTATCCATATCTCTTTTTAGTACCGGTAAAAGTGCGGCTATTGAATGATGGTAACATTCCCCAGGCTGAAGATGCAAAACCTACCGGATAACTTGGTTTGTTATCATCAAATTTGTTCTCAATATCGGTCGAAATTCTTTGTATTCTGTTGATCTCGCCCCAAGGAACTTGCCATCGGCCATGATTTTTCTCAAGGTCGTGAATAGTGGTAAGCAAATGTTCCAATAATTTTTTTGAGGATGTAGATGACGCATATTCTTTTGTCTTTGTTACTATATCATCATCCATACCATTTTGAACTTTTGTTCTGTTTATGGAAGGTAAGATTTTTTGCGCCCATTCAATTGCAAGTGTTGTTGCGACAGAAGAAACACCGGATCGGGTATCCCAATTTTTTAGAACAGATATGGGTCCTATCAGGTATGCATACAATGAATCATTGTAATTAATAGATTTCTCAAATGCCTGTACCAAAGCGGGAATTAGAATATCAAAAGCGGCCAATCTGGTATCATATCCTGCTTTGATGACTTTTTCAATGGTATATCCTCTTTGCTCATCCAATACACGGACTGCATTGATCCCTCTGAAGTTTTCACCATCGGGCGCCAGGTATTTGGCATAATCTTCTTTTTTGGGACTGAATTTGCCCGCCATTGCGAACGGGGATGAATTGCAATTCTGTAACCAGCCATTTTCAGGATTATACATGTGGAGGCTTTCTTCCACTGTATGATAACCATTCCATTCAGTGGCTTTGATACTGCCATCTACGGGATTACTCCAGTCATATGATGGGTCTCTCTTCGGAAGAAAATTACCGTGCCAATAAGCAATATTACCTTCCCCATCAGCATACACCGTATTATTGGAAGGATTGGCACCCATATCCATAGTTTTCTTAAAATCACTAAATCCAGATGCCTTTGTCCGTAACCAGCTTTGTATAAAACCATTTGTATCACGATTGTTATGCTTCAAGCTAAGATAGTTACCATCTCTTTTAGTCATAATCGGACCGTGATGTGTATATAAAGCATTAAATGATTTGGTTGAGTAACCTGATTCGGTTTTGTATTTGATCTGAATGAGTTTTTTTATAACGGGTTTCAATTTCCCATCATATTCATAATACCATTTCCCTTTCTTACTGACCAATTTTTCAATATATGCATCTGAGATGTCCGCCTGACTCGATGTATGCATCCACCCGCAGTTTTGATTAAAACCCTGATAAACGAATGGTTGACCCCAGGTGACTGCACCGTATGCATTGAGTCCTTCTTCGCTTATCATATGAACTTCTGGCCTAAAGTAAAACGTTACGTGCGGATTAATGTATAGTATGGCGTTTCCTGATTCTGTTATTTTAGGTGAGAATGCAAATCCGTTAGAGCCTGTGATGCATTCTTCTTTGTATGCTATTGATGTAATGGCCTCGTCTTTTCCGGAATAAAATCCTTTCATTTCATTCAAAGAAATACCTCCTGTACTTATAGCGCCAATACTTCCGTCTGTCCAAAGCAGAGGGTACCATGGTTTGAATCTGGTCAACAAAGCTGGTTTTACATTAGGGTTTTTATATAGATAATAGTTGATCCCATCGGCATAGGCGTCCAGAATTTTCTTTAACCAGACAGGAGCTTTCTTATAATCTTTTATGGCATCAGATGTATCAATGACAAGCCGAATAAGCAAGTCGTTGTATATGTCAGATTCGCCGTTTACCTCTGATAGTCGTGCGAGTTTGTCTATATAATTCATCTCCACTCTTTTGAAATCATCTTCGCACTGAGCGTACAATAAGCCAAAAACAGCATCAGCATCAGTTTTCCCATATATATGTGGTACACCATAATTATCTCTGATGATAGTGACTTGAGATGCTTGATTTTCCCACTGCGATATCTCTTCTCTGTTGAATGATTGAGAAAAAATTAAGGCAGGAAAAAACAAAAGGATAATTAAAGACTTCATGAGAAATTTTATTGTTAGGAATTGAATTTTAACAAAGAAAGAAGGTTTCTTGTTTTGTAGTATCATAATGAAAGCTTATTAACAGAATTACTTTATCAATGTTAACCAACTGGGAAATAAAGACTCCTTTTTGCCAATCAAATATAGCTTGACAATGTGTCGAAATCTCAAGGATTTATTGACCATTTGTTGTTCTCCAATCCCAATCCATTCCAACATGGAATAAAACTATGCTTCGGTCATAAATGGAAAACGGCCCGATGCTGATCTAACCAAAAATATTCAAAACTTCAAACAGTTCATGATATCTGTTATAATTGTGTGAGAAAATATTTGGAGAAATAATGCTGAAAATATTCATGGTTGATCACTACAAAGCCATTGCACCATCTGGAAGATTGCAGATTAATATAGTCGATTCATTCGCATCTGTAATTCTATCTGTAATCCTCATATCGCTCCCCTATGAATTGTTTATTTACTGTTTTGCTTGCGAAGACGAAAACCATTTGCCAACCTCATAAAATTTCAACCACTATATCCTATCAATATAGCAACTTTAATTTCAAATTTTCTTCAACAACTATCTTTCCTGAATTAATTATTTCATTTTCAGAATGAGAATTATTTTTAGCTCCCCAAAGCAATGCTACCATTTTTACACCATTGTTTTTGAAGACATTTTTTGAAATGTCAACATTTATGATGCCAGTCGAGCTTATTAAAATTCCTGAAGTGTCTGATTTTCCACAATTCGTAAAAGCACTATGCGTCACTAATAAATTTCCGCCAATGGTAGATTCATCATATCCACCTCTGTAATAGTTAATGACATTGCTCTTGATATTATCAAATTGACAATGGTCAATAGTCAGATACTCCACGTTGTAATCACCGTGATCGCCCGTTTCAGCTGATAAATCTATACCATTTGCACAATTTTTTATGGATGTATTCGAAAAAAGTATGAGATCAGAGAATGATTCTTTGTATGCCCTTAATACGTAATTAAAGTTAAATATTTCACATCCTTGTACGGACAGATTATACAAACTCGACATATTTTCCTTACTGCATGCAAAAGCATATTGCTCGTTTTTGCCGGTCAATATGATATTTTCCAGGGTTAGGTTTCCTTTCGGCTGCATCTCAAAAGCGGGTGTGTCTTTTGCTCCGGAATACACTATCTGAGCTCTGTTACTTGTGTCTTTTGATCTGATAGTAATTTCCTTATTGATGACTAATGAGTGCTCAATATTGTAAACACCGGCCGTTAATTCAATAATATCGCCGCTTTTTGCTGTAGAAAGTGATGCATTTAAATCAACAGTTTTATCAGAAAGCAAAATTATTGCTGGTTTATTTAATGGCTTTTCATTTGAAAACCAACTAACCCCATACTTTGTCTTATCTAAAATCATAGGGTCTTTGATTCTCTCACCACTTATAGCACCAATTATATTCTTATCTCCACGCAAAGTACCAAAAAGATCTTTTTGAATTGTCTCAAATTCAAAACCGTTGTATAAGGGTGCATCTTTTATTTTACTATCCGGAACAAAAATATAATCGTTTAATTTAGTCATTCCAAAATTAAAAACATCTAACCCATCCATTCTATCACTCTGTTGATCAAATTTGTTAATTACGTTATTTTTGAATAAAATACCGTCTATTTTATCATTGGCTATTACCGGCATCTTATTTCCTGCTTCATTATAAATGATATTGTTGGCCACGATGGTTCTGATTGGTCTGGCAGATCTGATTTCAGATTCAGGCAGAACGTCCTTTTGGCTCACATTGGTACCAACACCAAACTGCCAGGGAGATAAACAGTTGACCCATGTGTTGTGGGCTATGACTACATCCGTCACCTGGTTATATCTGTTTAATGGCGACTTTGGAATACCATTCATCACAGCCAAAGGACTTCTGAATTCTTTACCTTTGAGATTGTAGAAATAATTATTGGTAATCCAATGTCCTGTATTTATTACCCTAACTCCACCCATATGTTCTGAGTTGCTATCGCCTATAAAGATATTAGCGTCCACGATACAATAATTGCCATGCCTCAACACCAAAGATCCTTCACATTTATAAAATATATTGGACCTGAATTCATTAAAATTTGATTTGTTTGAGATGATTTCAACTTCGCCATTACATCTCTCAAATAAATTATTAGCTACCATCATGTGACTCGGAGACATAGATGTTTCGCTATCACCCAGTTGTATGGTCTCACCTTGTGGTCCTCCTTTATCTGGTCTGGGCCCGAAATGATTGCTAACTATTTGGTGGTAGTTATTTATACTTTCATTTCCTTTGAGCTGAACTCTAACAGTAGGGCCTTTATTGGACTTTCCTGCTATATAGCAATGATCCAATTGATTGTGTCTTCCCCAAAATTCAACCCAATGATCAGCTTTGTCTCTCTTCAACTGATTGAAATCTTCAATGACACAGTTTGTAAAACGGCAGTGATTTGCTACTTGTTTTTCATCTATCCTGAACAGTACCACCACTGAAGAAGGGCTAAATCCATTTTTGAAATGCAATCCACTGACTGTCAAATATTCGCCACCAAATCGTAAGTTAGACTTCCCTTCAATAGATACTTTCCCTTCAGTCTCTGCGCGTATGATGATGGGTTTATCTTTAGTACCATGACCTGAAAATTGTATCTGAACATCACTCCAAACACCATCTGCAAGGACGATTTCATCTCCCGGCTTGGCATCCGAGATAGCTTTCGTTAATTCCCCCTTATTTGTGACTTTTATGAAGGACCCTTGTGCAAGATTACTGCATGAATTTAATGATAAAATGATGCAAAATAAAAAAATTAATCTGTTCATATTTTTGAATTAAAGTTATTTAGGATTCGCATAAAACTATTTAAAATATACATGATTATTATTGAAATGACTGAATTATCAAATTCTTTAAATTATGAATTTATTCTATTTATTGGCATCTATTTGATCAATGTTAAAGAACCTGAGAAAAGTCGTTCATTTCCACCACTTAGCCTCAGCTTTGCGATGTAGGTGTACACACCTGTAATTGCCAGACCATTTTTCAACTTTCCATCCCATTGCTGACCTGAATGTATCAAAGTACCCCATCTGTCATAAATGGAAAATATCACGTTTTCTATCAGTCCGTCCTTATCAAAAACGGTAAATATATCATTAAACCCATCATCATTAGGGGAGAAAATATTGGGAAAATAAATTTGATAATACTCCAGATTCAGGACTACTAAGCTATCACATCCTATTGATGATTTTATATTAAATTCGTACTGCCCTTGCTCTTTTACAGTTTGTTTTGCTATTCTGTAGCTTTCCCCTTTAAAGATTTTTACATTGACAGTATCACGCAATTCGCCCAAAACCCGTAAATCAAGCGTGACTATGCTGTCGCAATTGAAACTTGTCTTGAATGTATCCTTATAAATACCGCTCGTCTTCAATGTCCTGTTTCCGAATGTATATGCTGCGTCTTTACAAATATATGTGACTACCTGATTTGTGATAACCGGTTTGATGTATTCATAAATTCCTGACAGGTTACAGTTGGCACCATCCAGTACCCTGACCTGGTAATTGCCCTCTCCGTACATTTTTGAGATCCGGAATGATTTTTCACCCAACAAAGCGATACCATCCTTATACCATTGATAAGTTAATCCTTGTCTTTCAGGAATTTTTAATAAAAATGATTTTGAACAAACCTGATCTGTTCCGGAAATCTTGAACTGAAAATCGGCAAAATCCGCCAAAATCAAATTATCAAAATAATAGTAAATACTCACAGCACTGGGTACTCCGGGGCAATCAGGTCCTATGGCAATTGCTGCAATATCAGATTTAGGATAAATGGAAATGGAAGATTTTACCCACTTGTTTTCACCATTACCAGACACAGGACTGGAACCCAGATTCTGCCATCCCGGACCATTGGTGGGACACCCAAAAAAATCATTGCCCTTTCCGAAAGGAAGATTGGCACAATCGGTAGTACCGAAAAATGTGACATTAATAGGTGGTGATCTTAGGGTACTTACAAAGCCTACATCAAATTCTATGAGATAAAGCGTATTAGCTTTTAAAGGCCTCAATAAGCACGCGCCTGCATACTCTTTCCAACCCGTTTCTAATATCCCATTGCCACCTGAAACTCTGCCATCTCTGAAGCCCATAACACCTTCACCGTCAGGAAAAGGTCTTGGTGGCGGAAATTCAGGCCATCCCATCCAGCCACATGTATGCAGGAAATCCGTCGTAGCCTGGGAAGCCTGTATCCAGGATGTGGCACAGTTCAACTGGCTGCGATCGGACGGGCAACAATTTCTTTCTTCAAAAGATGGATTGGGAATATATGACACTGGCTGAATGATCTTGCATATACAGTCCTCATCATTGATATCTATCAGCCCATCTCCATCATCGTCAATGCCATTATCACATATTTCGACCATCCTGGATGAGTACTCTACAAAAAAATCCGGAAAATAACTAACCAGGCTCAAAACTGAAAAGCTGAGTAGCGTTTTTAATACTATATGATTATAAGCGCCCGGTACCAAAATGAAGTATAATATATTAAGTAAAAAATGATTTTATAACGTGATCTAAATGTTTATTACCATATGACAACCCGTTCGTTTTCTGGTAGAAACATTTTGTTTGTACTCTTCACACCAAATGTTTCATAAAATTCCGGAATATTGCTCAGAGGTCCGTTGATCCTGAATTTTGCCGGCGAATGTACATCCGTCATTACCTGATTGGCAAGTGCTTCCTTGTTGGTATTTACCATCCACGCATAACCATAGCCCAGGAAATACCGCTGGTTTGGGGTAAGTCCGCTTATTATTTCATTGTTTTTAAATTGATCGGTTTTCTTAAATGCTTCATAGCCCATGACCAATCCTCCGAGATCAGCTATATTTTCGCCTTGAGTGGCATCGCCATTGACATATAATTCGTCCACGACTTTATATTTGTTGAATTGTTGTACAATGCGTGTTGTTTTGGCCTTAAACTTTGTCAGATCTTCCTGTGTCCACCAGTTTTGCAAATTCCCCTGATCATCATACTGACTTCCCTGATCATCAAAGCCATGGGTTATCTCATGGCCGAAAGTAGATCCGCCAATAATGCCATACAGTACTGCATCGTCCGGCATTCTACCCTCAAATCCTGGAACGATTATGTTGCAGGCCGGAACGCAGATCTCGTTATTGCTTGGATTATAATAAGCATTATAGGTTTGGGGATACATAAACCATTCGTTTCTGTCAACCGGTTTTCCAAATTTCGAAATCATTTGGTTATAATCCCATTTATTGACTTCCATAACATTTTTACAATAAATTCCACGTTCGATCGTCACAGAGCTCATATCTTTCCAGGTGTCAGGATAGCCAACTTTCATCACCACTTTACTCAATTTATCAAGGGCCTTTGCTTTGGTGGAATCACTCATCCAATCCAATACCTTGATGTGATTTGCATATACATCCCTGATATTATTTCCTATTTCCAATAATTTCTCTTTTGACCCTTTTGGCAAATATTCGTCTATATATACCTGACCTATCAATTCACCCAGAGAACCATTTGTCTGCTGTACCACTCTTTTCCATCTTGGCTTTTGGGTTTTAATGCCATATAATACAGTAGAATAAAATGCAAAATTCTGATTTTCTACATCACTACTTAAATAGGCTGCAAACGTATTTACCAAATCCCATTTTAAGTACGTTTTCCAATCTTCAATGGGGTACGATTTTAGCATGGCATTTAATTGGCCGAAAAACTCTGGCTGACCTACTATAACAGTATCCGCATTTTTAACACCCAGGTCTATAAGGGTGGCTGCCCAATCCATGTTAGGCGTGAGCTTATTAAATTGGCCAACAGACATCTTATTGTAATTTTTTACAGGATCACGAAGTGCTTCCAGCTTGCGCGAAAACTTAGCCAGATCGGTTTCAAACTTCATAACCACATCTGATTTTTTGGCAGCAAGCGTAGTGTCCTCGCCCGATAACTCGAACATTTTTTTAAGATGCTGCACGTATTCAGTTCTGACTTTTAGAGTTTGTGGGTCGGTATTAAAATAATAATCCCTTTGGCCCAGTCCTAATCCACCCTGATTGAAGTTCAGCGAATATTTTGAACTGTTTTTATCGTCCTGAGTCACATAAAAAGAAAATCCGGGTGAGGCCCCTATTGTATGTAAATAGGCCACAGTACTTAAGAGCTCTTTTGTGCTTTTAATGCCTTCTATTTTATCTAGATCAGACATTATCGGGCTGATTCCCAATTTATCAATAGCAACAGAATCCATGCCGGATGCATAGAAATCTCCAATTTTCTGCTTATTGCTGCCTTTGGTACTGCTTTCAGTAGCTGATCGTTCGCATATATTTCTTACCTGGGCATTTATGGTATCCTGGATGGTTCTGAATATTCCATTGCTGCGCTCGCTGGAAGGAATGGGGTTTTGTGCAAACCAATTTCCATTGGCATACATAAAAAAATCATCCGCAGGATTAACCAATGTGTCCATGTGTGTCAACAATGGATCAATAAAAGTCTTCTCTGCTTTTTTGCAGCTTAATGCCGTAAAAAATAATATTGAACAAAAGATAAAACCAGATGGTGTTTTCATTAAAAGTAAATTTATTATTGATATAGATAGGGTTACATATATTATTTAAATGTCAGGGATAATCACTTATTCCCCTGTAGTAAATTTAGGAAGATAAAATTACTGATTCTGTATCAATGATTTATATAAAATATGAAAAAATAATCAAATTGATACAAATAGTCCTTTTATACATATTAAAGATTTGGCGATATCCACTTCAGAATAAAACGTGAACTATGAGCAGGAGCATATATATTTATTGTGTAAAAATGATCAATAAACAGGTAATTGTGCAGGAATATGCTTTCAAATCTTGAGTCTGCTCCGAAAAGTTTATTTTTGCCACACAAGGCACATAGAGTCACAAACAATATAGAATTTTGAATAGTTGGTATTCAATCCTTTGTAATCCTTGGAAACTTAGAGACCTTGTGGCATTTCTTTATGTTTGTCTTTTCGGATTGGAATCAATCATAAAAAGTTTAAAATAACTAAGTTCATAATACTGAAGTCACTTAAAAACGCATGTTAAAATGATATGTAAGTGCTTGGAATTCAGATTGATATAAAATTTCATTTTCATAGCCAAAGCTATGGAGATTAAATTTGATGAAAAGATGGGTTTCTATGACTTGCATAGGGATTAACAATATGTTTTAAAATTACTTCACTACCTCATACCTTATTAACCATCCCGTTGAGTATAGTTATGGTTGTTTCTTTATAATGTCTTCCAATAGGGAATGATTGCCCTTCAATCCAGACTTCATTGTGATTGAATGATCCGATGTGATTTAGGTTTATCATGAATGATCGGTGGATTCTGATGATGTTTAGCATTTTAAACTCAGATTCCAAATCTGACAATTTTCCTTTTGTGGTGATCGTTTGTTGGTTGGTTGATATTTTTAAGTATTCTCTGACACTTTCTATATATCGGATATCATTTACACATACTTTGACGTAGCTTTTATTGACGTTAAAATACCTGTATAAGGGCGTAATGGTTTCCGTAACTTGGTTTTGATCTACCTTTTGTTTGTTTTCTACTTTCAATTTTGCAACTGCAGAGGTAAATCTGGCAAAATCCACAGGTTTTAGTAAATAGTCAACCACACCCCATTGATACGAATCTACGGCAAATTCCTGATATGCCGTAGTGATGATATATTGATAATTTCCATTGGCAGCAGTGATAAATTCGTATCCTTTTATCCTGGGCATATTAATATCCAAAAAGATAACATCCACTTGATTTTTCATCAACCAATGTATCGCTTCCATAGGATTGGTAAAAGATCCAACATATTCTAAAAACGGAATAGCAGAAACATAATCAGCTATGATTTCTGCAGCTATCGGCTCGTCTTCAATTATGATGCATCGCAAGACTTCCATTATATCAGAGACAATTTGAGTTGAACAATATAATATCCATTTTCTGAATTCACATCGTATTTGTGTGCATTTGGGTATTCAAGTTGCAATCTTCGGGTCAGATTTTTAAGACCTAAGCCGCCTATCACGGACGAGTTGGCCTCCGACATATGGTTTTTGATCGTCAGCATAAATTGCTTCCCTGTATTAACAGTCATTTGAATATCTACAATAATACACTGTAGTTGATCACTAAACCCAAATTTAAAAGCATTTTCCAATAAAGGAAGAATAAGTCCCGGCGAAATCATTAAATCATTCGTATCGTTTAAAGTGGTCATTGATAATTGGAGTGTCTTTCCGAATCTCAATTTCTGAATATCCAAATACTCATTTACCACTAATAGTTCTTTACTCAATGCAATTTTACTGACCACACTTTCATATAATAAATACCTGAGGATACCTGAAAGTTTCATTAAAGCCGGTGCTGCTTGTTCATCATTTTTGCGGACGAGACCAAAAATACTGTTTAGTGCATTGAAGAGAAAATGCGGGCTGGTTTGATTTTTCAAAAACTGCAATTCGAGCGCTGCTTTTTCCTGATCAGCTTTCAATCTGGTGTCGTACAGCCAGATCGCACCAAAAAGTAACATAGGAACAGTCAGGTCTGCAAAATTGGACAAAAACCTGCCAATGGAAAAAAAATCCTGACTTTTTGTTGACATATGGTAGATGTATGGATAAATAATAAAATACAGAGCAGTCCTGTATAATATTACGCCCAAAATGATCGAAATACCCAATTTGATAATTGTGGATGACCAATATCCTTCATTATAAACTATTTTTTTGATCAGGGTTGGTACTCCGACATATACTGAAACCAATTTGGAAGGGTACAATGAAATAATAATACATAATACATGAACAACCTTCACAGACCAAGGCAAATTGGTGTCTTTGGGCATGATCAAATTGGGCAATATCAGCACAAACAAATACACCGAATATATAAGCCAAAGTACCAGATCCCTTTTAAATACTGCTTTCATGATACAAAAATGAAAGATTTTTAGTCATAAAGTTAGAATGACGGTTTAAAAACAACAATCTGCCTGCCAACGACATGAATCTCTGTATCAATGCCATCCGTCAAACAAAAACTGTAATTGGTATGATAAAACCGTAAGTATGTGTTACGGACGATTTTTCAGTATTTTATTGGTTTACTTTTGAGTATGCTTATATTCAATATTTCAAATGCAAATATTTTTCAAATCAATCGTTTTATGAAGAACACCTTACACCTCAACTTTTTATTTTGTTTTTTGATATTTTTAACTTCTGTCAACATTTCCGGTCAGACTACCTTCAGGAAACTCACCGATGGCCCAATCGTCAATACACCCACAGATAGCAGAAGCATCAATTTTGCCGATTTTAATTTTGACGGTCTTGAAGACATCTTAATCACTTTTGGCAATTCTTCCGGCGCTTCGGATATTATCTATCTCAACAAAGGTAATGGTGTTTTTGAAGAACAGCCACAATTATTAAATCAAATTAAGGATCCATCTGTAGGTGCCACAATTGGGGATATGAACAATGATGGTTATCCTGATATTTTTGTAGCCTCATGGTACAACAAGAAAAATGCTTTTTTTCAGGGACAGCCGAATACAACTTTCGCCACTTCTGTTATGGATGAAAACTCTTATTCCGAATCTGCCGCTTGGGGAGATTATGATCAGGATGGCTACCTTGACCTGTATGTATGCAATAGTGGTAATAATGCCGGCGAAAACCACAACTTCTTTTATAAAAATAATTTCGGTAATCTAAATATCCAAACTAATCACTCATTGACAAATGAAACAAACAATAGCAGTAGTTCTACATGGATAGATTATGACAATGATGCAGATATTGATCTTTTTGTTTGTAATGAAAAGCAAACTAAGAACGACTTATTCAGAAATGACGGCAACGGGATATTTACAAAAATCACATCAGCAGGTGACTTGCTTCTGGATACATCAAGTAGTATGAGTGCAAGTTGGGGCGATATCAATCATGATGGCTGGATGGATGTCTTTATTTGCAATACAGGATTTTATGTCAGCCAACCGAACAGGCTTTTCATCAACAATGGCAACGGGACATTTACTAAAAAAGCAGGAATATTTGAAGATGATAATGGTTGCTCTTATTCATCTTCATTTGCAGATTATGATAATGATGGCGATTTGGACTTATTTGTTTCCAATGGATTTTGCAAAGGTGTCATACAAAACTTTTTGTATTTGAATGATGGAGATGGGAATTTCACAAGAGATGTAAGTAGTATCACAGATTTACAAACGCCATGCTCATTTGGTACTGCCTGGGGAGACATCAATAATGATGGTTTTCAAGACCTGGTGATAGCCAATTGCAAAAACAGCAGTCAGACACCTTTCTCTCATAATACCGTTTGGCTCAATGATGGCAACGGGAATAAATGGATAAAAGTAAAACTTAAAGGTACAGCATCAAATATTTTCGGAATTGGGGCCCGAATCTATACAAGTGCTCTTATTTCAGGCAAAAGAGTCAATCAAATCAGGGACATCACCTCAGTGACAGGCTATTGTAGTCAAAATAGTTTAATAGCCCATTTTGGTTTGAAAAATGCGGCAATTGTTGACACTTTAATCGTGTATTGGCCTTCCGGTATCACTCAGATACTTACACAAATGCCTGTCAATGAAATGACTACAATAGTCGAACCAATCATCAATCAAACAACCGAACAAAAAAGTGATGTGTCTTTAAGGATATCGCCCAATCCTTCCGGAACAAGCGTTCTGATCGAAGCTGCGTTTCAAGCCAAGGTGGATACATTACACATTGATATCCGATCCTTATCAGGAACATTGCTGTATTCAAATACACTGTATGATGTCAACAATAAACTTTATCATAATATAGATAATCAAAAGCTGCAAATGGGGCAAGGCATCTACTTAATTCAAGCCTACTCAAAAACCTGGAGCATAAGTAAAAAAATATTTATCAGAGAGTAAATACTGCAAATACAATTGTTTTTAAAATCAACAAATTTTCAAATTATTAGATACAACTAAAAAGTAAGAAAATGGAGACAAAGTTGGAAATATTAAAGCGGGTATATAGAACATTGGCTGTAGATGATGAAGTAATGCATTACATTATAAAAGCTCATGAGCTAGTTACTTTCAAAAAAGGAGAAATCATTTTACCTAAAAATAAAACCATGGATTGTTACTATATATTAAGTTCCGGAATTGCAAGGAGCTTTATATATAAACATAATCGTGCTGATATTACTACCGACTTTTACATTGCGGGAGACATCATCATAGATATGGTGTCATTATTCCAACAGACTCCAAGTGAAGTTTGTATTGAAGCTATTTCGGATTTAGTGTGTTTCAAAATTAAATTCGATGAATTCCAAAAACTACACTTACAATATCCTTCATACAGTGACTGGGGACGCAACTGGATGACACAAGCGTTTTTTAAACTCAGGCAAAGAGCCATCAAAATGGCCACTCAGCCGGCAAGTAGCAGATATGCAGACATAAGAAAGAATTTGCCGGAAGTATATAGAGATGTACCACTTAAGTATATTGCTTCTTATCTTGGAATGACCAATACCTCTTTAAGTCGTCTCAGAAGTCAAAAAATAAACAGCACCTCCACAGTTTAATATAAAGCTGTGTCACTTTAAATAATCTAAGAAAATAGTGTGAACTTAATATTCAAAACTTAAAGTATGAGACTGCTCCGAAAAGTTTATTTTTGCCACAAAGGCAGTAAAACACCAGGAGTCACAAAGAATAACGGAATTTAATAATTGCTATTCAATCCTTTGTGAACCTTTGAGACTTAGAGACCTTGTGGCAATTCTTTATTTTTGCATTTCCGGAGTGTACTCAATTATAAATAGACACTGAAAACAATTTTAATAATATTAAAAACACAATGAATGAAAACAATACTAATTATTGCAGCAATTTTTATAGCTGGTTGTAAAGGTGAGAAAGTGGAAAGGCCTGATTGACACAAAGAGCAAATTATACAAGTTGATCAAGCGATGAGCGACATGGCTTCTACGGCAGGTTTTAACAATAGCATACTGGCTTATGCCGACAGTGGTATAGTTAAGCTAAATGATGGACAATTTCCTATTATTGGCAAAAAAGCTTTTGCAGCATCTTTTGATAAAGACAAAGATGTTAAAACAATTTCCTGGAGCCCTTTGCATGCAGAAGTTGCCATGTCAGGAGAGCTGGGTTATAGCTGGGGCAACTGGAAGTTTATGGCTAAAGATACTGTTTATTATGGAAACTATTTTACTGTTTGGAAGAAACAGTCGGATGGAAATTGGAAAGTGGCATTGGATGGTGGAAACAATACGCCTAACCCAAATAATTAAAACAGATACTAATATGAGCATCGGAAGGACCAGATTATTTGCAAAAGCAGTTTTTATTGGATGTACATTGCCAGTGTATGCATAACAGGCATCTCCCGATGTTAATGATTTTGGGTACCTTTTAAAGATCAAAAGAAATCCTAAGTAATGATTTTGGGTACCTTTCATTTTAATGATGGGGGAATGATTCTTATAAACCGAAGTATTCTGTGAATTTAAACATATGAAGATTAATGTAAAAACCTTATTTACCGTGATCAAATCAATAGGTATTATAATTGCGTTTATTATAATGGCAGGTGCCTGTAAAAAAACGGATTTTCCCGGGGCAAATCCGCAATCAATCATTTCGGATTCTATTAAAACAATTCTTTTTATTGGAAACAGCCTTACTTACACGAATGAATTGCCAAAGCTCGTGGAAGCTATTGGAAAAGAGAGGGGCATTGAGATTAAGACAACAATGATTGCCTTTCCTAATTATGCACTTGAAGACCATTGGAATGATGGTCGGATACAAACGCTAATTGCCGACAAAAAATATGATTTTGTAGTGGTGCAGCAAGGCCCTTCTTCACAAAGTGATGGCAGTATTTCACTTATAGAGTATGGAGCAAAAATTAAAGAGATTTGTTCTGCTAGCAACAGTCAATTGGCTTTTTTTATGGTATGGCCTGCTTTTGCCAATTTTCACACATACAGTGGAGTGATAAATAGTTATACCAATGCCGCCATTGCAACCAATTCAATTTTATGTCCGGTCGGTCAGGTCTGGAGGGATTATTTTTTAGCCACTGGAGATTACGCCTATTTTGGACCGGACATGTTTCATCCATCGCTAAAGGGCAGTGAAAATGCAGCTTTGATCATATTTCAAATCTTATTCCAGGGCTAAAATAAAAAAGCAAATTGAGTAAAATGCTTTAACCAATGATGCCAACAGACTGGATAAACCTTATAAAAAAAATAAGAAACCCTTGTGACTCTTTTACAAAGTTTGAGTTTTATTTGACGATCGTGAACCAAAATAAGTGGCAGACATAAAAGAAATATACGACATTGGCTTATATTTATGTCGTAAATATAGATGTTGGGGCACATGCTGAAACACGGCAGATATACCTCAATTGACAAAATTAAACAGGAGTAACATAACAGAAATTAAAATCGAACTTGTTCAACTTAAATAGTCAATGAAATGAAAACAAAGCAACAACCGCATGAAATGGAGAATCTTCTAACCCCTTCCGTCAAACAGAGATTTATTCGGCTTGCCCAAAGCGTCATCGCGGTCCAGATATTATTTACCCTTGGATGGATCACTGCTGGGTTATTACAGGGGGAAGGATATTCCATTGCAAACCATGATATCAGTGACATGGGTGCAAAGACTGCTCCTAACCCATGGCTGTATATGTTGCCAACGGGCATAACAGGTATCGTAACAATTTGGTTTAGCATCGGAGCATTGCGACCTGTTCTTAAAATCTCAGGTATCCGAAGACCGATTGGTGCCTGGTTCCTCGCTCTCTCGCTCATGGGACTTGACAATTTCAGCGATATGTTCTTCCAACTCGATTGCCGTGCAATTGACCCTGAATGTACACAGGAAGTTGCGGCTGCATCTGTACAAGGTAAACTCCATATTATTGTGGCCTTGGTGAGTGTGTTGTTTACAGTGATAGCACCCTTTGCCTTATCTAGACATATGCGCAATCTTGATGCTTGGAAAGACCTCAAATCGAAAACGATCATTTTTGGAATATTCTTCTTGGCGGCTTTGATTGGTTACATAATTACGGACGGAAGCTACGGCCATGGATACATTCAACGAATCATGTGTCTGATGCTCTCTTTTGGAATAATTGTACTGGCACAAAGGGTATATAAGATTGCGACTTCGTAATTCGGTAAACCTGCCCAGACTCTTATGAAAACCTATGACTAGTTGAGGAAATTAGAAACAAAACAAAAGAAGGCACGATGCCCCAACACAGGTTCCTATGTAAAGCCGGAAGTTTGTATTTTAGTCTTGATTAGGCTTCCCGGAGTAACTTTCAGTGGAGGGTTGGTGTTGCGCGTTAGGCGGCTCGAACAACCCTCCTTATGAAGTTTTTATAATTTCATTACTGTTTTTTATGGTTCTCGGGGGGACTTTGGTTTGGGTTATTCTGCGGCGCCCCCACCCAGCCAAACCCGGGCCGGGAGGGAGTACTCCCCACTTTAAAAAGTATTAATTCTACTGTAACCCTGGGAATAAGTGTTGGTAAAATGGGGCAATTGGGGGGGCCGCGTGGGGGGAAATCAGATTGACTATTTCAAGACAAAGCATAGAGTAATAATCGCTGACAACAGAGGACAGGGTAAATCTGAATTGAAAACAGATTCTTTGACCTATGATCAAATTGCAAAAGATTGGGATGGGTTAGTAAATTATTTAAAATTAGATTCTTTATCTATTATCGGATGGAGTGATGGCGGAATAGTAGCATTAAAAATGGGCATCAGTAATAAATCAAAGATAAAGAAAATTGTGGCGATGGGTGCTAATTTGAGACCTGACTCAACAGCTGTTCACTCCTGGGCTATTAAAAACGTTGTACATGAAATTAAAATGATTGATTTAAAAATTAAAGAGAAACTTCAAAACTGGAATTTACAAAACAACTCATGGACTATTGAGGGCAACCAACCTATAAAGATTTATCAAAATAACAGCAGAAGTATTAATAATGGCTGGAGAAGATAATTAAAGGTGAACATAGTATAGAAATATATGAAAATATTCCAAAAGCGCAATTGTGCATTATGCCGGGAGAAACTCATTTTGCTCCAGCTTCAAATCATGAATTATTTAATAGAATTGTAAATAAATTTTTATCCGAACCATTTAAGAGACCAGACTCTGATTGGTCAAAATGGTAACCGTAGCTAACAATATGCATAACACCCTGAGAACTGCTACGATACGATACACAGAACATTACAGGACATTACAGGACATTTAGAACCACTATAAAACATAAATTGTTTAACTGTTAAAACTGATAATAATGAGATTTAATACAATTTTTTTAAGCATTTTCCTTTTAATATTTGCTTCATCTTAGTAGTCAAAAAACTGACTTTGCATTAAGCACCGACAAAACATCTGTCTTTTATACAACGTTTGGGTCAGGAAAGCCTCTGTGAATTATTAATGGCGGCCCTGGAATGAATAGTGAAGGATTTGAAGGCCTGGCGAAAACATTGAGTACAAATTTCTATTCAATAATATACGACCAAAGAGGAACCGGCAAATCGGTATTAGACGTGTTAGACTCTACAACTATCAACATGAAACTAATGATTGATGATATCGAAACAATCCGCAAGAAATTGAAAATTGAAAAATGGTCTGTGTTAGGACACTCATTTGGCGGAATGGTAGCATCCTATTATGCGACTCAATATCCAGAACATATCGAAAAAATTGTCTTATCATCTTCTGGTGGTATTGATTTGGACTTGCTCAATTATGTTCAGGAGCAAATTAATTCCAAGTTAAGCAAAAGTGATCTCGACTCTGTTAATTTCTGGACAAAAAAAATTAGTGATGGAGATAATAGTCACTATGCAAAACTTGAAAGGGGAAAGCATTTGGCACCCGTTTATGTTATTGATAAAAAATATATTCCTGTCATAGCAGAGAGATTGACCCAGGGCAATGCTGCAGTAAATCAACTAATTTGGACAGACCTAAGAAAAATTAATTTTAATTGTGCTTCTGCATTAAAATCATTTAGCCATCCTGTTTTGATAATTCAAGGCAAACAAGATATTGTTAAAGCAGAAACAGCTGAAAGGGCACATAACGCATTGTCCAACTCAAAAGTAGTTTATATGGATCACTGCATCCACTATGGTTGGCTTGACAATAAAGTATTTTCAAGAAAATATGACTTTTAAACCTAAATTATATGAGGATGATGGGAAAAACCTATAGCAGTAAATAAAACTAATAGGGCATTTTAGAAAGAGTATTATGAGCTCCTGGAAGAAAATAAATATTCACAAAGCAACAATAAATGGAATATCAACTGAATTGGTAAGGACTTACTAAGGGTTATTACGGGTTTGACCGGAAATATACCTGTGGAAACCCCCGATGGCGTCACTGAAGAGGAAGACTTAGCACGAATCGCATATCCTTGAAACCCCGACGAACCATACCGCCTTGACCCAAGGTTGGGAAAATCAAGAAACCGTTCAACAAACGCGAAAATCCTCATGATTTCCTTCACTTTAGACAAATAGTGAAGTTGAAGTATGATTACCTGAAACAAATGACGGAAGAAGATTTGAATTATGCAGGTAACTGGTAATATTAACCGTTACGAAAATGAGAACTTTCCAATCGAAATGCCTGATCCCATAGAGGCAATTAAATTTCAGATGGAACAAATGGGAATGAATCAAAAAGATTTAGCGAAAGTTGTTGGATATAAAAGCAGAGTAAGTGAAATATTAAATAAAAAAAGAAAGCTGACTTTGGATATGATTAGAAAATTGAACACTAATCTGCATATCCCAACTGAAGTTTTAGTTCAGGATTATAAATGACAAAAAGCCAATGCCTTACAATGCTATTAATAAATGATTTTTCTTGACTATTTTTGAATATTCAAAGGAATTTTTTCAACTTGGTGGGTATTTGCAAAGTTTAAGTGATAATCTTAGTAACTACTCATAGTCGTAACTGTTACATTCAAACAACAATAATTTGAAATTACCTGAAAGAGTAGATGCCTTTGTCGAATTCAAATATCGAAGCATATAAGATGACCAAAGCCTGCCTTGGCTTTAACTTATTGTATGGGATAACAACTTTTGGCATACCCTTAATAATCAAATTTATTGAATACAGGTTTATCAAATCTGAAGGTATTAAGCCATGAAGATGATAGAATAACGATTCCCCAGCCTGTCAATATATTAAATCAAAAGGTGTGAAAAGAAAAATTTTTACTAAAATAATATACAAAGAGGACATTTGTATTATATATATTTTTGACTCCGGATCGGGCAACTGACCACTAATCTATCTATCGAAATCATTACCAAACAGAAAGTAGATATGGCAAATTGAAAATCATCGTTAATACCTTAACTTTATCTAATTTATGAAACGAAGTGATATTAGTGCTAAAACTGCAGGTGTGATTGACGCTACCTTGTCATATTCACAATTGTACGCCAGGGTCCACCAAGAAATGGAAAGCACTACAAATCAGACTAAGTATGATGTGATCGTGATAGGCGTCGGTAGTATGGGATCTTCAGCATGTTATCATCTTGCCAAAAAAGGATATAAAGTACTTGGATTGGAACAATTCGATATTCCGCATGAAGTCGGGTCACATGGTGGCCAAAGCCGCATCATACGAAAAGCGTACGGTGAAGCGTCAGACTATGTCCCTTTACTGGAACAAGCCTACGAAAATTGGAAGACCTTAGAATCAGAAACCGGATCGCAAGTGTATTACAAAACAGGATTAGTATATTTTGGAGCAGCCAATAACACATTTATGGAAACTGTCAAAAAATCTTCTGCCCAATATAAAATTCCGGTCAATACGCTTACTGAAAAAGCCTGTACCCGAAAATATCCACAATTTAAAATTCCGGGAGATTTTGAAAGATTGGAAGAGCCTAATGCCGGACTTCTCGCCCCGGAGCGAAGCATTCTCCTGTTAGTACAGCAGGCCATAATGAATGGAGCGGTCATTCGTACCAAGGAAAAGGTGGTGGAGTGGAAACGCGAAAATGGTGTAGTCACGGTAAAAACGAGTAGTGGCACTTATCAGGCAAAAAAACTGGTAATCACGGCAGGAGCCTGGGCAGGAAATATGATTCCCAGGTTTGCTCCCAAATTAAAAATAACGAGACAGGCACTTGCTTGGGTGAAGCCAAAAAACTGGGACAACTTTGTCCTTGGAGAATTTCCATGTTGGCTTATTGAAAATAATGGTTACACTTTTTACGGATTTCCGATTCTTCCTGTCGGTATATTTAGTGGACCTGACGGATTGAAACTCGGTTTGCATCACCCTGGAGATGAAGTTGAAAATCCTGATATAGTTGAAAGGAATACAAAAGTATCAGATGAAAATGTGTTGATCCGGTTCATAAATCAGTTCATGCCTGATGGATATGAACAAACTATAGCAATGAAAACTTGCCTATACACAAATTCTCCGGATGAAAATTTCATTTTGGATTTCTTACCGGGCTTTGATAAGGATGTCGTAATCGCTACCGGCTTCAGTGGGCATGGTTTTAAATTCGCCAGTGTGATAGGCGAGATTTTGGCCGACCTTGCTGTGAATGGTTCCACAAGCATGCCCATTGGATTTTTAAGTACTCAGAGATTTGATAAATAGTTGTTTGACTTACGGGTGTACATCTAATATTACTTTTGTAAACATACTCTTAACCCCAAAAATAAAACACTAACTTTGCGGCACTTACTTCTTCATCATTTTATTGAAGAAGTGCAACTAATAAATAAAAGTTCAGATACCTGATGGCAAATGAATCACATTTTGAAACCATATACAATGAACACAAAAATATTGTATTCAATATGTGTCTGAATTATGTATTGAACCCGGAGGATGCCCAAGATATCACCCAGGAAGTATTTGTAAAAGTACATCAACGTTATCATCAGTACAACGCAGAGTCCGCAACGCTAAAAACATGGATCTGTCGCATCGCCATCAATCATAGTCTTGATTTTCTGAAAGCCAAAAAAACAAAAAAGCGATTTGGGTTTCTGACCTCATTGTTCCATCCTGAAACCAACGAACCGATAGCCAGTGCAGTAGAACTGAATCATCCGGGTGTACAAACGGAGGATAAAGAGGCCATCGAGAGTTTGCTGAAAATCATATACAGTTTGCCTGAAAACCAAAAGAGACAGCTATTATTTTAAGCAAAATAGAAGACAGGCCTCAAAAAGAAGTAGCAGAAATTATGGATACCAGTATCAAAGCAGTTGAATCGCTTTTGCAAAGAGCAAAACAAACCATTCAAAAAAAATTAACTGAGAGCGAAGGATTTTAATATATAAGTCGTAATACCTAATGTGCAACATATGAATATAAATATAGATAACCAACTGGATTTGCTGAAGCAGATAAAGGAAGTGGATGCCCCGCCTTTTTTGCTGACCCGTATCAGACAACAGATACAGAATCTTGATGATGTTGAAGCCCCAGTACAATGGAAATGGGCTTTTGCTCTGACTTCTATTGCTATTTTGGCGCTAAATATTTCAATATTTTTTACATCAGCCAATACCGAAATAAAAAATACCACGGGTATCGAAACTGTCATAAGCAGTATGCATCTTGCCACAACAAATAGTATTTATAATGAGTAAATTAAGACTCTTATCTATTGCAGTAATCGGGTTAATAATTATTAACATAGTCATTGTAGGTTTTCTATTACTAAGGAAACCACTGCACCTGGGACAAGGAAGACCCCCAATGGAACAGGAAGGCCCAAAGCAGGTTATAATTGAAACGCTGAATTTGGATGACGTGCAAATAGCTGAATATGGTAAATTGATTACCTCTCACCAGGAAACCATGAAGATGTTGGAAGACAGCATCAAATTGATGAAAAACAATCTTTACCAAACACTGAACGATGAAGTTCGTGCGGATAAAGATTCCATTATTGACCAGTTAAATGCGATTCAAAAACAGGTAGAGGTAGTAAACTATGAACATTTTTTTAGTCTTAAAAAGCTATGCAGACCTGACCAGTTGGATAAGTTTAACATACTCTCGACTGAACTGGCTCATTTTTTTGTTATGGGAAGTAAAGATGCTCCACCACCAAAAAATTGAAACACACAATTCTAATTATTTATAATTGAATGTTAAAAACAAAGGTAGGCTATCCTGGAAAAAAGGTGCAAAGGGTACAGAATAATTAATCATTTAATGAATCTCAATAAGTAAAACATTAGCTTACATTTCGGTCTTTGTTCTTGTCTTTAGTGTTGGTTATTTCATTTTTACAATAAATCCTATCCAATGTCTGATATTTATTTTTTTAGAAAAAATATTATCAAAAGAATATCTTTTTTGGTATTAAAAATATTTATCTTAAGTATTCTATTGTTCATATTAATCAGGTGTAGCAGCAACCTTAAAAAAAGCGCCCCAGCTGATGGAGATGAGGTTTCAGTACAGGTGAATCCTGCCTATTTCATTAAAGAAGGATTGGTTGAACCCATTACAAAAGTAGATTACAAATTATCTGACGGAAGCACAGTGGCCTGTTACAAAATTGTGACGAAAACTACTCCTACCGAGCATACCATGGGGCCCTGGTGTCCCACAAATATCAGTGATGGTGCGGATAAGGGTGGTATCTGGATGGAAAGCGGAAAAGTATATGATGTGGACGGTGCATTTGTAAAAAATCTGGCCACATTTTATAAGGATGCCAAATGGAAGATGTATAGAGCTGACGGCAGCATCATGGTAACGAATACCAAAGAAGCTTGCGAAGCAGCAGCACGCCCCAATGTTGATCCTGCCTATCAAAACTTTTGTGTGCAGTGCATACCATCGTATGTGAGTGGTTTGAAGCAAATATTCTACATTCCGGTTACCCCGGTAGTAGCTCCTAATCAGGAGTCAAATATTGATAATCTTCCTCCCGGACCGCCCCAAGGAGCAGGTAACAACAGACCTGTCAATGGAGAGCGACGCGGTCCGCCGCAAGGAGGCAGAGGGCCACAAGCCGGAGCATCTACCATCGGTATTGCATTCAATGGAGTAAATTTTGACCCACCCGCCCCTACTTCTGACATTTTAAAACACTATACATTGGCACCATTGGACGATAATGGAGGACACATCAATCCACATGCAGGCTAC
Source organism: Saprospiraceae bacterium (assembly GCA_016722285.1). Lineage (GTDB taxonomy): Bacteria > Bacteroidota > Bacteroidia > Chitinophagales > Saprospiraceae > OLB9. Next base: position 760,998 of record JADKGI010000001.1, on the reverse strand, counting down.
CATTATCATGCTGCCACAGGCAAAACAAAAAAAATAAAACAAGCTGATGGTCATGCTGCCATGATTGGCTATGCCATGGATGGGTATGGAATGTTTGAACTACTGGATGAGGCAGGAAAAGAACCAGTTGATTTAGATGATTTAAGAGGTCATTATGATGCTATCAGGGGATATCACTACCATGTAGGGCCTGCCGGTGGCAATAAATTCATAAACGGTTTCAGGGGGAAAACGGGTGGTTTTTCTGCTTCATTCTGAATTAGACTGTGGGTTAAAGCTGCTTTACATAATTATCTGATTGCACACCATTCTTGAAAATAATCCAACATCACCGAGGGATTTATAAAATGTACTCGTATAAGAGAACTATAAATCACTTATTAATAATTTTTAATAAAAAGTATGAAAAATGTATTTGGTCCAGGTCTTATCCTGATGATAGTCATAATTGCTACAGCAATTAGTTGCAATAAAGACAGTGCAGTAGAAGATACCAGTACTGTCGGTACAACAGACATAACGAGTGTAGTGCAATCCAACTACATAGGTACTTCTACCGTAGCCGTGAGTGGTTCCGGCATTACCATAAAAAGTACAGGTTTGCCAAACCACAAAACCCCTTACTGGGGTGTAGGAAATGCGCTGTATGAAGACTTTCCTTCCGGCTATCATGCCAATGTAAATACTTCCATCAGTGCTCATACTTACTCCATGACCATACCGGGAAAACCAGTCATTGCCTCTTCACATGAAGAAACTACACTTGGACCCATCGGTATGGCCCTCAACGGAGTACCTATTTATAATGACAGAGAGGGTGGCAATGTTCCACTCGATGCCCTGACTATTACGACTTTTGATTATTCAGGTGCCCACCCCGGCCCGGGACAGGATTATCATTACCATACCACAGGCAGATATACTACGCAGGATGATGCCAAACTGGTTGGATTTTTAAGAGATGGTTTTCCTATATACGGCAGAAAAGATACCACAGGAGTTTATCCCACGTTGGATGCTTATGGCGGACATACAGGTCCTACACAGGATTTCCCCAATGGCATATATCACTACCACGCCAGCAATGTTAATTATCTGAATACCGGATATTATATTTTAAAAGCCGGTAGTTACTATGGTACTAAAGGCACTTTTACCTTTTAAAAATTCAGAACTCCAGACTTCAATTCAACAAAATAGGGCCTGTCTACCTATGGCATGGTCAATAATGGCCTTGCAATCTCTGATTGCAAGCATAACAACAAATTGCATTCAAAGAATGCAATGCCAATATACTTTTAAGTACCCATTACCCACTCTCAGAAGCCAGGGGCAATGGAAAGATGTATATTTTCTATAGTCTTAGATTGCGAAAGATCTGGTGTTTTGAGATTATTTTTTCAAGTTACAATTTATTTATTCACTCACAATTCTAAAAAAAATTTAAGTTATGACAAAGGTATTATTCAATGTTGTTTTTGCAATGATTATTGCATCGATGGTAAGTTGCTCTTCAAATAAAAAAGCAACTGCTTCTGAACAGCCCAGTGGCACTCAGCCTTCACTTACAGAATTATTTGCTCAGATGGACAGTAACAAAGATGGCAAACTTTCTACCTCGGAAGTCAAGGGGCCACTGGCAAACGACTTTTCCAAAATTGATACCAATGGAGATGGATTTATTTCTCAGGAAGAACTGGAGAAAGCCCCAAAACCTAATAGACAAAGACCCCAGCAAGGACAAAGAGGACAGCAAGGCCCACCAAATGGAGGCAATTAAATTCAAAAATCAGTGGCCATTAGATTAAAACATGTATCTGTAAAGCCAATGCTGATTGTCACGGCCCTGTTTTTCCTTATCGATTGTTCAGACACCATAAAAGAAGAGGGAATTACTCCCCTTTCTTTTATAGTGGATATTGCAGGGATTCCTAACGATACTATTGTGGCAACTTCCGAAAATCTAAGATTAGATAACGGTTATTATTACTTGAATGGTAAGCCATTTTCGGGTTATATAAAAGAATACTATGATAACCATCAGGTAAAAATGATGGGGAGTTATTTTAATGGTAAGCAGCATGGCATCACTTTGACCTATTACGAAAATGGAAATCTTAGAGATAGCAGAAGCTATAAAAGAAAATAAGAGCTTTGGGAAACATTTTGGCTATTGGGAAAACGGAAACCCCAAATTTGAATTTTACTATTTGAATGATAAGAGAGAAGGCCCGAATAAACAATGGTATCAGAGTGGGCAGCCATACGCTTTCCTGCATTTTAAAGATGATAAGGAAGATGGCATGCAACAGGCATGGCGGGAAAATGGGAAGATATTTATCAATTATGAATCTAAAGACGGATTCCGTTACGGTCTTCAAAAGTCAAATTTATGTTACACGTTGGAAGACGAAAAATTTAAAACAGCAAAGTGAAATATATAATATCCATAATTTTTTTAAGCCTTTTGATTTCCTGTGCAGAAAATGCAAGGAAACTGCCTTACTATGATACCGCAGACTTTACACCCAAATGGGAGATAAATGATCCTGCAACATTTCATTCGATAAGAAAATTCAGCTTGACAGACCAGGAGGGCCAGTCGTTTAGCGAAAAAGATCTGGACGGAAAAATTTGTGTCGCTGACTTTTTCTTTACCTCATGTCCCGGTATTTGCCCCAAAATGGCTGTAAGCATGGCCGATTTGCAAGATGAGTTTATAAATGATAGTGATGTACTGCTCATTTCACACTCAGTCATGCCTGAAAAAGATAGTGTTCCCGTATTAAAAAAATATGCTGACGAAAAAAATGTACAATATGGAAAATGGAAATTGCTCACAGGATCTGTTGGTGAAATATATGACCTTGGCCGCAAATATTATTACGTAGAAGAAGACCTTGGTGTCAACAGTGATTCTAGTATCTTTTTGCACACAGAAAATTTCGTTTTGATCGATAAGCAGCGCCACATCAGGGGTATTTACAACAGCCTTGACCCAAATAATATGATTTCATTAAAAAATGATATTAAAGAATTGAGGAAAGAAGACTAAGCAAAAAATTGGTCGTATTTTTAGAAAAAATATTTAATGAATTATCAGGAAATTATAGATGAAGTTTATTTCACCGTAAAAAACAGTGAATTCGAAGGGCAACCAGCTTCATATATTCCCGAATTGGCAAATGTCAATCCTGAAAACTTCGGTATTCATTTATCAACAGTTGATCATTGTAAATATGGTGTCGGAAATTATCTTGAAAAATTCTCCATTCAAAGTATTGCTAAAGTACTAACACTCAGTTTAGCTTATAAAATAGCAGGCGAAAACTTGTGGAGCAGACTCGGAGTGGAACCTTCAGGAACTGCCTTTAATTCCCTCAGTCAATTGGAATTGGATAATGGAATACCCAGAAATCCATTTGTTAATTCGGGAGCTTTAGTGATTTGCGATATTCTTATCAGTCATTTAAATAACACCAAAGAAGATTTTTTAGCATTCTGCCGGAGTATTTCTGACAATAAACAATTGAATTATTCTTATAAAATTGCAAACTCAGAAAAATCGGTTGGATATCGGAATGTTGCGCTGTGTAATTTTATTAAGTCCTTTGGCAATATCGTTAATAATACAGAGGTCGTACTTGATTTTTATTATTGCATTTGCTCTTTAGAAATGAGCTGCCAGGAAATATCAAATACTCTTCTCTTTTTAGCTAATGATGATTTCAGAACCAATGACCATTTACAGGTTCTTAACATGAGTCAGGCAAAAAGTATAAATGCTATTATGCTGACTTGTGGATTTTATGATGAATCAGGAGAATTTGCATTTAAGGTTGGTCTCCCCGGAAAGAGTGGTGTTGGGGCGGAATTGTAGCTGTTCATCCAAACAAATATTGTGTTGCTGTTTGGAGTCCGAAATTAAATAAAAAAGGAAATTCACACCGGGGAATGAAATTTCTTGAATTATTTACTACAAAGACCCAATCGTCCATTTTTTGAAATAATACTTCTCTTTTCAAGGTGGCGTTTTTTAAAATTATTACATCTTAAACCAATCAAAAGTTTAATAGTGGAAAATATAGATGAAAAAGATCAGGATAATCCTATAAATACAGCGCAGGAAAGTCCCCCAACCTTAGTTATTCCTACTTCAGTTACTGAAACAGTAACCCAAAATCCTAAGACAGAAAACTTGGAAGTATATCATCACGGACATCATCATGCACATCACGAAGCAAAGAGAAGCCGGAAATCCTATTTTTGGGAATTTTTAATGCTATTCCTTGCAGTTTTATGTGGTAGTTTGGCAGAATACTGGTTAGACCATAAAATCGAAAACGACCGCGAAGAGCAATTCATTATAACAATGATCGGTGATTTAAAAGAAGACATCAGCCTATTGGCACAATCTATTATCAAATTTGAGCAAAAGGGAATAGAAGTGGATAGCTTAACCATTTTATTAAATTCACCAAATAAAAAAGCTTACGGTTCAGATTTATATTATTATGGCAGATTAGTCAGCCGATTTGATTTTTTCACAAGCACAGACCATACTATAAAACAAATGGAAAACTCCGGCGATTTTCGCCTTATCAAAAATATGGTTGTTGCTACAAGTATTTCACATTATTATTCAGAAATGAATGCACTGTATCTCCTTCAAAACAATACCAATGAAATGGCAATGGAGTACCGTTCCCTGGCATACGCCATTTTTAATCCTTTGGTTTTTGAATCTATGGTAAATGATGAAACAAAAAATGTCATTTACAAACCTGCCGGAAACCCTCAACTGATTAGTTATGATGCATCTACAATAAGAAGATTGAGCTCCATGCTTCATTATATGAAGGGTTCAAGATTGGTTTTATACGATAGATATATTTATTTAAGTAAAAAAGCTACTGCACTGATCGAACTGCTTGAAAAGGATTATCGCCTTAAATAATCAATGAAAATTATTCACTCCTAAATGTTGTAAAAATGCAGATGAGATGAACTTATATTGGTTTCAATAGCTGATGAATAATAATATTACTTGGAAATTAATCTTTCGATTTAAAAAATAAAACAAATACTACCGAAGGAAATTTAATTCGCCATCGTATAATATAATAAAAATAACAAAATATGACATACAAAATTTTAGTATTCGCATCATTGATCAGTGTATTGGTTTCATGTGCAAAAGATGATGACTCATCGACTACAACTACATCAACGGACACCGTAATAAATGTAGATGCTACAAAATTTCTTACTTCTACCGGATCAGTGACTATCACCACTGAAAACCGCCCTCTATCAAATGGAACGACTGCCCCATGTTATAAAATAGTAACAAAAAGCACTCCGGCTGATCATGCCATGGGCCCATGGTGCCCTACAAATATCTCAGATGACGCTACCAAGGGTGGTATATGGTTATCCGGAGCAATGTTTTTGATGTAGATGGTGCATTTATAAAAAACCTGGCCACATTCTATAACGATCCAACTTGGCAAATGTACAACACATCCACCGGAGCTATCACAAGGACCCTGACTCAGGCAGACTGCGCTGCTGCTGCCAACCCAAATGTCGGCGCAGCATATAAAAATTACTGTGTAGAATGCCTGCCATCTTATGTATCTACTTTATCAAATACTTTTTATATTCCCATCACTCCTGTCAAGGCAAGTACTTCGTTTACTTTTGCTACGGGCCCTGGAGGTCCAGGAAGTGCAGCAGGGCCATCCAGCAGGGGTATTGCGTTTGATGGTGTTGTATTTGATGCACCTGCACCTGTCAGTGTAATTTTGGCTGCATATACCATAGCCCCTTTTGATGATTATGGAGCCCATATAAATTTGGCTGCAGGATACCACTATCATGCCGCTACCGGATTGACTAAAAAAGTTACTCAAACTGATGGACATGCAGCCATGATCGGATACGCAATGGACGGCTATGGCATATATGAAAGATTAAGCGTAGCAGGTACAGAATACACCGATCTTGATGCAAACCGTGGACATTATGATGCAACAAGAGGATATCACTACCACGTAGATAAAGCAGGAAATAACAATTTTATCAATGGCCTGGCTGGAGCTTACGCTAATTAAAAAAATTAGAACATGAAGACCATAAATCTGATCCTTTTAATGTTGGGTTTTAATGTAATATATGCCCACAATCCCGATATATCAAGCCTGATGATCTATGAGCAAAATGGTAAAAACATTTTACTTATAAAAAGCTCTCTAACCGCATTTGAAGGTGAGGTAGATTATGTTTTCGGAAAAAATGCATATAAAACTCCGGAAGAATTTAACCAACTGGTGATACAACATTTTCAGAAAAACTGTTTTATTATCTCAGATGGGGACACCATTAAATGTAGCAACATCCAGGTTCAGCTTGGACATGAAACCAATTTATTTGCAGAATTGGACAATGTGCCGAATACAATCAATTCCTTATATGTCAAATGTGCCTTATTTCAAGATATGCATCATAATCAGTGTGAATTAATTTTAACATTAAATGGTTTGCCGCAGAAGCAATATATTCTGAATAATGACAATCAGCAGGAAGTAAGGCTTAAAGCAGAAAATAATGAATGGGTAGTTTTTGAAACTGCTAAGCCGTTTTATCTCAATTCAATTTTTCTGACAGGAGCAGCTTTTTTACTGCTTGTTTCAATCATTGTTTTTATTGCAATAAAAAGGCAGAGCAAGCTGGCAATTTGAAAGCTTCCTATTTATTCCATAGATATTTTTAATAAAAATGAATCGTCTGTTTCTGTAAGACTCTGTGTTCCATATTGTATAATCAAATAAATAATAAAAATGAATAAAGTAATTTTCCCTTATGCACTGCTACTTATGGTAGTGTATGGGTGCAATAAAATTGATGATGGTACCACTGGCAGCGTCAGTAGTAACACCGATGGTACTACCACAAATAACTTCTCAAAGTTGTATGCAAAAATGTATAACATAGTTTCCTTCGACAGTTCTGGTACTGCAAATGTGAAAATTAAAACTACAGATGTGCCTGATCATAAAAGCCCGTTTTTCCCGGTAGGCCACGCAAAATATGAAGTGTACAATGGCGATAATCCAAACTTTAGTACTGCAATTAATTTAATGGGAACACTTAGTGACCCGGATTTACTTACTCAAAATATTACTTTCACCATTCCCCGATATCCTGAAGTATCAAGCACACACAGTTCAACGACAGGTGGACCAATAGGTATTGCAAGAAATGGGGTGGTGTTTTTCAATCAGTATAATGGAAATGGCTCAGCTTTAGATGCTCTGGAAATAAACAATGCAGACCAATATTTAGGTCACCCGACTCCTCTTGCAGGAAATGGAGGTGCTCAATATCATTATCACTATGAGCCAAAATTTTTAACAAGCACTTATGGTAATTCAGCCTTTATGGGTTTTTTATTGGATGGCTTTCCGGTTTATGGCCCTTATGAGAATGGAACAAAGATTACTCAATCGATGCTGGACAGTTACAACGGGCATGTAAGCGCAACTGAAGATTATCCCAACGATAAAATTTATCATTACCATGTCATCTCGTCCAGCTCAAGCGTAGCAACTTCACTTACAACTGCTGCTCCCTATATCAACGGTGGTAAATATTATGGAACTAAGGGAACAGTAAACTAATGTATGCCATTGTTCCAGTAATATTTTTATTTTTCATAAGCTGTAGTCAAAAGCAAACTATTCAGGATGTATCCATTGTGAGAGATCCCCCAGAAATATTTATCTCAACAAGTGATACGGCTTTACATAACAACAATGGTACCTGGTTTTACAAAAACCTTAAAGCCAATGGCTATATTATTGAAAAGAAAGGTGATGCTTTGATAGCCAAATTACCTGTAGTAGATGGAAAAGAGAATGGTATAGCCTTAGGATGGTTTGAAACCGGTGAAAAGAGATATGAGAGGAGTTTTATAAATGGCGACAGGGATGGCACCCATAAAATTTGGTATAAGAATGGGCAATTGGGCAACGTGAATTTTTATAAAAATGACAAACTGGAAGGCGAACAAATCAGTTATTTTGAAAGTGGCAATCTATGGCAAAGCTTACATTATGTAAATGGTTACGAGGAAGGAAAACAAAAAACCTGGAACGACAGTGCAAGGGTCATTAATAATTTTACAGTTAAAAATGGAAAACTTTATGGAGTTATCGGAAGATACGATTGCATGTCGGTGGTGCAAAAATAATATATTTTTGATGGCTGTGATGTTGCTGTCTTTACTATCATGTCGGCAAAACAATATAGCAACACAAAAAGAAGTTTTACCTTTCTACAATACTGCAGAATTTGACGCAGAATGGATAAATGAAAGCGACAGCATCTACAAGAATATCCATACTATTGACACCTTTGCACTACAAAATCAATTGGGAAATACCATTACCAAAGATTCGCTGGATGGTTTTATTTATGTAGCCAATTTCTTTTTTAGCACTTGCCCGAGTATCTGCCCAAAAATGACCAATAACCTGCTGACTTTGCAGGATACGTTTACTAATAATAAACAAATAAAACTGGTATCATTTTCAGTCATGCCTTGGGTAGATTCTGTAGCAACCTTGAAGGAGTATGCAGATCTACACGGTATTAATCCTTCCAAATGGTATTTGCTCACTGGTAATCAGGAAAAAATTTATCAACTTGGCAGGACCTCCTTTTTTGCAGAAAAAGGTCTCGGATTGCAAAAAAGTTCAGATGAATTCCTACATACAGAATCCATGTTACTCATTGACAAAAAAGGCCGGATCAGAGGGATCTATAATGCAACTCAAAGGCCTGATATTGAAAGAGTAACTGACGATATCAAGGTATTGTTGAACGAATGAAGCATCATGCTCGTCATTATTGTGATAAAACCTTTTCATGAAGTTTGATCTAAATAATTACTTCTTATTGATAGATTTTATTAATATCAACAATAGCGAGTATTTCAACGATGGGTGTAAGAAGTGGGATGGAAAATAAATTACAGTATTTACAAAATTGATGCTTTTAGAAACACATCACTTCCTATTAATAAGGAAGATAACATATAGTTTTTATGAAAAAACTACCACTCCCTCTCAATTGGCAAATCATCACCTAAGAAAAATAATTGAAACAACTGAATGATATCTGAGTTATTGTTCGTATATTTGCGAATAATAAAATGAAACCAGATGCCAAGCATAATCAAAAACGAGTATTTTACAAAAGAACAAGAACAGACAGCCAGGTTTGCAAAAGCTTTGGGACATCCAGTTCGTATAGCCATTTTGGAGTTGCTCAATTCTCAGGCGTGTTGCTATCACGGTGATATGGCAGACGAACTTCCCATCGCCAAATCGACGCTGTCTCAACATTTAAATGAGCTGAAAGACGCAGGTCTGATTCAAGGCGACATCACACCACCTACTACCAAATACTGCATCAATAGAGAAAATTTCAAGCTTGCTAAATCATTGCTAAACAAGATATTTGAATAATTTTTTTATTTTATTGTTCGTAATACTGCGAACTACGAATTAATGTTCGTATATTTGCGAATAGAATCGGTAAAAAGACAAAATATGATACAGATAAAAGTTTTAGGACCAGGTTGCCCAAAGTGCAAAACATCCTACAACAATGTGCTTGAAGCGCTCAAACAATCCAACATTGAAGCCAATGTGGAAAAGATAGAAGATATTGAAGAAATGATGAAGTACAATGTACTCACCACACCTGTTTTGTTGATTGACGAACAAATTAAAATCAAAGGAAGGGTTGCACAGGTAAATGAAATCATTGAACTCTTAAAAAAATAGATCCGTGGGAAATCAAACTTTAGTAAGGGAAATTTGCCCAACCACAACGCAGGAATGGGTAAAAAAAGGTGCATTACTTGTTGATGTTCGTGAAAAAGATGAAGTAAGTGCTTTGGCTTTTGATGTGCTCAACATCATCAACATTCCACTAAGTGAATTTGAAGAACGATTTTACGAAATTCCAAAGGACAAAGATGTAGTCATGGTTTGTAAAGATGGAGGAAGAAGTTTGAGAGCAGCAGGATTTCTTGTAAATCACGGTTACACCAATGTGGTAAATATGCAACACGGGATGGCTCGTTGGGTACAAAAAGGATTTCCAACCAAAGGAAATACATCAGTACTTACAGGCAGTGATTCTTGTTGTTCAGCTTCAGGCTGTTGTTAAACCCACTACAAATTATCTATTATATATGCGGACAAAATTAAAATTTCTAGATCGATACCTTACGCTTTGGATATTCCTTGCTATGATAGTAGGTGTGGCATTAGGATATTTTTTTCCAGGTATAAAATCGGTGTTTGATAGCCTTTCAGTGGGTGCTACCAATATTCCACTGGCAATTGGTTTAATACTTATGATGTATCCACCTCTCGCTAAAGTAGATTATTCATTATTACCAAAGGCTTTTCAAGACAAAAAAGCAATGACACTTTCCTTATCCTTAAATTGGATAGTAGGTCCAATATTAATGTTTGTGTTGGCCATCATTTTTTTAAGAGACCAGCCCGATTATATGGTAGGTTTAATACTAATAGGACTGGCTCGTTGCATTGCAATGGTAATTGTTTGGAATGACCTGGCAGGTGGCAACCGGGAATATGGTGCTTTACTCATCGCACTAAATAGTGTTTTTCAAATAATCACTTACAGTTTTTATGCATGGCTTTTCATCAATGTATTACCTAATAAATTAGGTCTTGGCGATTTTAATATTAAAGTCCCAATGGGTGAAGTAGCACAAAGTGTGGCCATATATTTAGGAATACCATTCTTAGCAGGTTTTTTGAGTAGAAAAATTTTGGTACAATCAAGAGGAATTGCTTGGTACAACACCAAATTTGTTCCGAAAATATCACCCATCACCTTGTACGCATTGCTTTTTACCATAATCTTAATGTTCAGTTTAAAAGGCGATAAAATTTTAGAATTACCAATGGATGTGATAAAAGTAGCTATTCCACTTGTCATCTATTTTGTGCTCATGTTTTTCGTGAGTTTTTTCATCAACAAGTCAATGAATGTGCCTTACGATAAAAATGCTTCTATCTCCTTTACAGCGACAGGAAATAATTTTGAATTAGCGATTGCAGTAGCCATTTCCGTATTTGGCATCCACTCTGCACAGGCATTTGTTGGTGTCATAGGTCCTCTGGTGGAAGTACCGGTATTGATACTGTTAGTAAAAGCTAGCTTGTTTCTAAAATCAAAATATTATTAATCATGTATCAGGAAATATTAAAAAATATAGAACAGTTTTCTTCTCAAAATATATCTGCTGAACGCAAAGAAGTTTTACAACCATTGGCAACCTACATCCAAGGTAAAGTAAATGCAGGTGAAACCATTCGCTTGAATTTCATCTGCACACACAATTCCAGAAGAAGTCATTTGTCGCAGATTTGGGCGCAAACCATGGCTTTTCATTTTGGAATAAAAAATGTTTTTTGCTACTCAGGCGGAACAGAAGCCACTGCAATGTTTCCCAAAGTTGCTGATACATTAGCAGATCAAGGTTTTCAAATTCAAAAATTATCTGAAACTGAAAATCCTGTCTATGCGGTAAAGTTTGACCTTAATGAAGCTCCTGTCATATGTTTTTCAAAAACCTATAACCACGATTTTAACCCTAAAAACAATTTTGCAGCAATCATGACTTGCAACAATGCCGACGAAGCCTGTCCACTTGTTTTTGGTGCAGAAGCAAGATTTCCGATTAAGTATGACGACCCAAAAGCATTTGACGGAACAGCATTGCAAACGCTGAAATATGCTGAACGCAGTTTGGAAATTGCACAGGAAATATGGTGGGTGTTTAAATCAATTACGAATTAAAAATTAATAGGAGAATAATATTATTCAGCAAAAAACATTTGCCTTTGCAGTTAGAATTGTAAAATTATACAAATATTTATGTGAAACGAAAAATGAATTTGTTTTATCAAAACAGCTTTTGCGTAGTGGAACTTCTATTGGGGCGAATATTGAAGAAGCAATTGGAGGTTTATCAAAAGCTGATTTTGTTGCCAGATTAGGCATTGCCTATAAAGAAGCAAGAGAAACAGTTTATTGGATTAAATTATTGACTGCTACAGATTATATTTCAGAACAAGAAGCCCAATCTATATTATCAGATGGAGAAGAACTTTTAAAAATTATCGGTTCCATAATTAAAACTTCAAAACAAAATAAATAATGATGAAACAGCAATTCCTAATTCCTAATTCTCAATTCCTAATTAGATAAATTATGTTCGATTGGATACAACATTTCGCTGATTGGTTAATTTATTCTGTTTTCGGAATTGGTGCTGATACCCATTTGGGTACCGCATTAAATTTCTTTGTTTATGACACATTGAAGATTCTTATTCTCCTTTTTGTGATTGTTTTTTTGATGGGAATTATCAATGCTTACTTTCCCATAGAAAAATTAAAAAACTATCTGAACCGAAAAAAGCTTTACGGGCTTGAATACCTCTTTGCTTCCATCTTTGGAGCGATCACGCCTTTTTGTTCTTGTTCTTCGGTTCCGTTATTTATCGGTTTTGTGCAAGGCGGCATTCCCTTGGGAGTAACTTTTGCATTTCTGATTACTTCGCCTTTGGTCAATGAAGTGGCTATTGCTATGTTTATCGGAATGTTTGGATTGAAAGCCACGATTATTTATGCTACATCCGGAATTCTATTAGGGACTATTGGTGGTTGGTTGTTAGGAAAACTCAACCTGGAACCATTGTTATCGGACTGGGTGAAACGCATCCTGGATAACAAGATGCAGCAAGGCCAATACGAAGAAGAAAAATTGACTTTTCGCCAACGATTGCCAGACATAACGCATGGAGCTTGGGACATAGTAAAAGGCGTTGTGCTTTATGTGATTATCGGTATCGCCATTGGTGCAGCCATGCACGGCTATGTACCTGAAAATTTCTTCGGTCAATATTTAGGTGGTGGTCAGTGGTGGACTGTTCCGCTTGCTGTACTTGTTGCCGTGCCGATCTATGCCAATGCAGCTGGAATTGTTCCTGTGATTCAGGTATTTGTTTCCAAAGGTGTTCTGCTTGGTACTGCCATTGCCTTTATGATGGCAACTGTAGGCTTATCAATCCCAGAAGCGACTTTACTTAAAAAAGTAATGAGCATGAAATTGATTGGCATATACTTCGGAGTGGTTACACTATTCATCATTATTTCAGGATTTATATTTAATATCTTATTATGAAAACAAAAACAGAAATATTGCTTGAACTTTGGATAGAATCCCGAACACGATTTACCAATCAGTTGGAAAATCTAACCGAAAATGATTTGCAAAAGAAATTGGGTTATTGTCCAAATTCAGTTGGCTTTGTCATTCGACATATTGGAGATGTGGAATTACTGTTTGCTAAGAATATATTTGGTGACAGTACAGTAAAAGTAACCGCCAAAACAGTCATCGAAAAGCGCGATACCGGAGAATGGACAGATGTAGAATCGTTGAAAAACTATGTTGCTGAATCTTTTAAAAAACTGAAATCCATAGTCGGGAAGCAAACGGATGAAGATTGGGAAACCACCGTCACCACTAAAGAATTTGGTACAAAAACCAAAGCTGAAGCCTTTGGCAGAATTGTGTCACATACTGCCTATCACGCAGGACAGTTAGCTATTATCAATAAATACGGAACCATTTAAAATTCACATAAAATGAAATCAAAAAAAATTATTCTATCATTCGCAACACTAATGATGTTGCTTTTTACCGCTTGTAACAGCGACGCTCAAATTACGAAGCAAACTTCAAATGCAGCACCTGACGCTAAAATTGAAGTCATTCAGTTTCATTCAGAACACCGTTGTGTGACCTGCATCAAGATTGAAACATTGACCAAAGAAACCTTAAAGGCATATCCGAATATTCCTTTCTCGTTGGTGAATGTGGACGATGAAAAGAATGAGAAGAAAGCCGAACAGTTTGAAGCCACAGGTACAGCCCTTTTTCTTTACAATCCGAAAACAGGCGAGAAAAAAGACTTAACAGAATTTGCTTTTATGAATGCAGGCAATAAAGAAAAATTCTTAGAAGGATTGAAGAAGGAGATTAGTCAATTTGGAAATTAATCAATTGTTCAATTTGGAAATTTGGAAATGAATCAATTTGGAAATTTGGAAATTATTACATTAGCACATTTCCAAATTAGCAAATTAAAAAAGATGCAGGGGAATAAAGAGAATATTATCGTACAAAAAAAAATCATTTGAGTTTGCTTTAAAGATAATTGAATACTGTGAGCAGTTGGAAGTACTAAAAAAGTATGTCATAGCAAGACAATTACTGAAATCCGGAACTTCTATCGGTGCCAATATTCGTGAAGCTCAGAATGCAGAAAGCAAAGCTGACTTTATCCATAAAATGAAAATTTCAGCCAAAGAAGCGGATGAAACAGAGTATTGGTTATTCCTGTGCCATAATTCAAAAAATTACCCTAATTGTGGGCAACTTCAAGATGATTGTAAAGAATTGATTTTAATACTTTCAAAAATAATTTCAACTTCTAAAAAATGAATCAATTTGTCAATTTGGAAATTAATCAATGAATCAATTTGGAAATTAACGCATTTCCAAATTATCACATTAGCACATTTCCAAATTAGCAAAATAGCAAAATAGCAAATTATCAAATTATCAAATTATGGAGTGGTTAAACGAATTGGCACAAAACCGAGAAGCGCCTGTCTTTGCAGCATTTGCCTTGGGTTTACTCACAGCCATTGCACCCTGTCCGTTAGCCACCAATGTAACGGCGACAGCATACATTGCAAAGACTATTACAGACAAGAAAAAAGTGCTGTTAAGTGGCTTGCTTTACACCTTGGGCAGGGTTTTTACCTATACCTTAATTGGCGCAATCATCTACTTTGGTGCCAGTAAATTTCAGGTTGCCAAACTTTTTCAAGGCAATGGAGAAAAGTACATTGGTTTTGTGCTGATTATTATTGGCTTGATCATGCTTGATGTAATCAAACTCAATTTCATCAATGGTGGCAATTTTACCGACAAGCTATCCGAAAAATTCAAAACCAAAGGCCTGTTAGGCTCATTTTTATTGGGTGCCTTATTTGCGTTGGCGTTTTGCCCATACAGCGGAGCTTTGTTTTTTGCGATGCTTATTCCAATGACTCTTTCGGCAAGTGCAGGTTTGGCCTTGCCCGTTGTATTTTCCATTGGAACAGGATTGCCCGTGATTCTGTTTGCGTTTGTGATAGCATTCAGCATGGAGAAATTAGGAATGTATTTTAAGGCCATCACCAAAGTTGAAAAGTGATGCGTTTTGCAGCGGGTTTGGTTTTCATTCTAACAGGTTTGTATTACATCAACATCTATTTCAAAATACTATGAAAAACTGGTCTTTTATAATACTTCTTGCTTTGGCTTCTTGCAACACAGCAGACAAATTACCTCAATTTGAAACCATCGATACCGACTTTTCAAAAGGGCGACTGAACCATAAACAAACCATTATCATTAAAGACCTGGAAAAATTTCACGGACATTTATGTGATGGTCTAGTTGTTTGGTGAGTTAGCAATGCAAGAAGCGATGCAAGTGCTTTACCCAAAACAACTAATTAACAGAACCAACCTGAGAATCGTAAGCAAACCGTCACCTTGCCTGACAGATGTCGCCATTTACTTAACAGGTGGACGATACCAATTCAACACCTTTTATGTAGATACGTCATTTGAAGGACTTTATATCATTCAACGGATGGACGATTTAAAAACCGTTTCCGTTTCGTTAAACAATGGGGTAAAACCAAGTGCCATTGACAGTTTGGGGAATATCGCCATACAGCAAAATCTTTCGCCTTGCGACATTGACCATCTAAGAAAATTAGAAGACGATTTTACGCAGACTTTAATCCATTCAGACCCGGCTAAACTTTTTAGGGTAAAAGAAGTTTTAAATTTTGAATGGAATACCAAAACCAAACACGACTATTTGAAAACAGACATTTTGAATAAGAACATTCCTTACTGCAAATAGAAAACGTCATGGGTATATAATAGTATTTCATCAAGCTGGAAGCCCTGGTTTAAGGTTCCTTCGCTAAATCGTGATTTTGTATCACGATTTTCTCGTCCCATGATGTGATCGTTCAGTCTATCTCTGCAAATAAACTAGTTTCTTTAAACAGTTTGTACAACTCAAAACTGAGTCAAATATTTGCTATTCACGCCGCACACAAAGGCTATTTTATATTCTTCCTATAGGTTGGCACATTACATTGCCAAACCATTAGTCAGAATTAAACCTTAACAAATACAATCAGTCTAAGAAATAAACAGGATAATAAAATGAAATTATTTATTACTACAGTGTTCTGCATATCTCTTTCTTTGAACAGTTATTCGCAGATTACTTATCCTATTGTTGATACGGGTGTTACTGACTTTTACAACAATACCTCAATTATTTCAAAACCAAGTATTGGTAATGCGTTTTATGGGCAAGATGCTACATATTCTGGAAATCAGCCTTCTTATACAAATAATGGTGATGGTACGATTACAGATAATGTCACAGGATTGACATGGCAAAAAAGTATGGGAAGTAAAATTTCTTATAGTGATGCTGTTGTCAAAGCAGATACAATGACCTTAGGTGATCATTCCGATTGGCGTATTCCAACAATTAAAGAACTATATTCATTAGCCTTATTTACGGGAAGATGTTTTGGTAACTTTGCGGTAAACAAATTCATTGACACGACTTATTTTGACCAGCCTATCGGAGATGTGACGATTGGAGAACGAGAAATAGATGGACAAGTTTGGTCCAATACGCATTATGTGGATTTAATAATGAGGGGCGATACCGCTATTTTCGGATACAACTTTGTAGATGGAAGACTAAAAGGCTATCCAAAATACTCGCCTATGAGCGGAGCTCCAAATAAGCTCTATTTTAGAATGGTCAGAGGAAATACATCATATGGAGTGAATGATTTTGCAGATAATGGAGACGGAACTATAACAGATAATGCAACAGGTTTGATGTGGCAAAAAACAGATGATGGGAATACCTACAACTGGCAAAACGCTTTGTCATATGCTGAAAATGTAACCCTTGCAGGATACAGTGATTGGCGTATGCCTAACGCAAAAGAGTTGCAAAGTATTGTGGATTACACCATAAGTCCCGGCATTACTTCATCTCCGGCTATAAACCCTTTATTTTCTTGTACCCCTATCAAAGACCCTAATGGAAATTCAGGACAATACGGCTACTTTTGGAGTAGTTCACCACTACAGGATGGACCCCTCCCCTATTCTGATGCTGTCTATTTCTGTTTTGGGAAAGCACAAGGTCAAATGGAGCTGCCACCAAATTCAGGTAATTTTCAATTATTAGATGTGCATGGGGCGGGAGCTCAACGAAACGATCCTAAAACAGGTAATTCCGCTAATTATCCTGACTATTTTGGTCCTCAGGGAGATGTACGTTATGTATATAATTTTATTCGATGTGTGCGAAATACTTCCAATACCACTTCCATTAATCAACATCGCTTAGGAGATAATATTCGTGTATATCCAAATCCTACTTCAAAAAGCTTTACAGTGATCATTTCACAAGATATTACACCTACGAAAATTGAGCTGCTTGACGAACAGGGGAAATGCATTCATTCTGTAGTTGCCTTAAATGATAAGGAGATATCTATTGATGTTTCAAATCTGCCAAGTGGAATATATTTGTTAGACATACAAACAAAACAGGGAAACGATACAAGAAAAATTGTGGTGCAATAAATACCACTTTCAGTCGAGTAGAAGGCCTCACCAACCGAGCTGCTGGGGAGTGCCCCTGCCTGTTCTCCTGAAGGAAGATCTCGTTATTTACCACAGCTTTGTGTGACCACGGAAAGTAAGAAATATTACTTCTAACCGCAATTGATATTGCGGTTCTCTTGTTTTTATGAAAAAACTACCACTTGTTCTCTGTATTAAATTCATTAACCAAATAGTTCTTTTCACCTGTACAAGCTATTCATTATTTAAGCATAGTCTAAGAGATTCTTTCTTATTCTAATTTCCAGAAGAATTAAGTACAGGCCTGCCCCAACAAGAGACCTGCCAGGTATGGTTTGTTCCTTCCCAGACTTGTTGCTAAGGTTACAATGACTTCGCTGTTACTTCACGTTAAAAATATATTTCATGGCTATGAAAAGCTTAGCACAATTCCTTTGCTTAAATATCATTTTTAGCTTTTCTTTTCTGTTGAGATTCTATCTGTCTTAGACTATCCGGGCTTGCAGATAATTTCAATTGTTACAGAATGTCATTCAATATCTTACTTTGTATTATCTGTAATTGTACTATTATAGCGATCCACTTGGAATATTTAAAATTATTTTTTACAAAGTGTGACATTTTTGCAATATTGAACACTAATAAATTATCGGGAAAAAATAATAATACAAACTTAGTGGACAAGCAGGAAGATTTTATGACAGCAATTAAAGAAAATGAAGGGTTTATATATAAAATAGCTTCCATTTACACTAAGACTATTGAAGATAGAAGTGATTTAATTCAGGAAATATTTTATCAACTCTGGAAATCTTTTGGCACTTTTAACCAAAAATCAAGCTTAAGTACCTGGATGTATAGAGTTGCACTGAATGTGGCAATCTATCATCTCAAAATTGCCGGAAGAAAAATTTTAACAATGCCATTAGATGAACATATTTTTGATATTTATGAGATTAACGATAGTGAGATCGAAGAAAAATGGCATACTTTCAAACAGCTAATAGACAGCTTGAATTTACTTGACAAAGGCATTGTAATTCTTTATCTGGAAAATAAAAGCCATGAAGAAATTGCTCAAATAATAGGCATTTCTGCAAGCAACGTAGGTACAAAACTATCCCGAATAAAAGATAGATTAAAACAAAAATTTCATAAAATTTAATGAATATGGAACTGGATTACTTCAAACGCACCTGGGATGAAATGGGTAATCAGGCAAAAGGAAAAACACAATTTAAACATCAAAACGTTTGATAAAATCGAGCAGAACAAAATATAATGCAAACTTAAATAAAATACTGATACCTGAGTGTATTAGGAAGTATAGTTTGTCTTGGTTTTTCCTTTTTATTGTATTTAATTTTGATAAATTAGATGCTGTTTCTTTTGAAATTTCTGGAGTAATGGCCATACTACTTTTTATACTACTGCCGGCCATTAGTTTATTCAGCATTCAACAATTATATAAGTCAGCTGACATAAGTAAATCTTACGCTGCTACTCTAAAAGACTTCGCCATTCAAAAAATAATGTTTTGCAAACTGCAAAAATTAAACTTTACGTTGAGCTACTTGCTATTGGTGACAGTATTAATCATATCCACCAGGTTGTTTGGAAGGAATGAGATTACAGACAGCAGATATTTCTTTATAATATCCTTTGGCTTTGGCTATGTAGTGTTATTTAGCTTTTCAAAATGGGTATTCAAAAAGCACAACCATACTATCAGACAAACAGAGGACTTATTAAACGAATTGGCCACTTAGTAATATCGCTGTTTAAGATATCTTACAAGAAGCAAAATATTTGTCTGCATTTATTCCGAAACGCCGGAGATGTTAATTAACAATGCAGGTTAGATAAGCTATTGCATCTGAATTAGAATCGAAAATTGAATTGAATGTACTTCTGACATGGAGTCAAGTATCCTGATCACAGAAATAAAATTCTTTAATATTCTTCAAAAGGGGTCGAATTCCTGTATTTTTGCTGCACAAAAGAGATTTTCAGAAAGCCATCATAGCCTGACTTTTACCAAAACCTCGAAACTGACTATAAATATGACAGGTAGAAAAATTCACCTCATATCCGGTCTGATATTATCAATATATATCGGACTGCATCTGTTCAACCATGTATGCAGTGTTTACAGTATTGATAAACACATAGAAATAATGAATGAATTGCGACATATTTATCGTAATGTTTTTATAGAGACGATTTTGATTATCACAGTTTATATTCAAATTATTTCAGGGCTGGGACTTTTCATAGTACATAGAAAAACTGCTTTCACAGGCTTTGAAAAACTACATATTTGGACAGGGCTTTATTTAGCCATTTTTTTTGTAATTCATTTAAGTGCAGTATTAGCCGGTAGGTATATTTTGCATCTTGACACCAATTTTTACTTTGGAGCGGCAGGGATTAATTATTTCCCTTTCAACTTGTTTTTTATTCCATATTATGCACTTGCCATTATTTCGTTTTTTGGCCACATTGCTTCAATTTATGCTAAAAAAATAAAGTTGAATATATTAAACCTGACACCAAAATTTCAGGCAAAAATAATCCTTGTATTTGGACTCATTTTTACACTTATAGTTTTTTATGGTCTGACAAACCATTTTCAAGGAGTTCAAATTCCAAAAGAATACAACATTTTAATCGGAGAATGAAAGTAATAAACATCCATATCCGACTAATAAATCAACCTAAAACTGAAGTTGCCAAATTATTTAAAACGCTGGCATCAGAAAACGATATGATGCTGGCGACAAATAAATGGCCGCAAATGAAACTAAACAAAGGCTTACAGGTAGGTTCTAAAGGAGGACATGGACCAATCAGATATTTTGTAACAGATTATCAACAAGATAATTCTATAACATTTCAATTTGATTTAAAAGGTTTTAATGGATTTCATAGATTTGAAATTATTGAAATCGAACCTTTTAAAACCCAACTGAAGCACACCATAAAGATAACCACCTCAGGATTGGCAACATTAAAATGGGCTTTGGCAATTCGGAGTTTACATGATGCTTTTATTGAAGATGCATTTGACAAAGTAGAAAATTATTTTACTCCTGACCGGAAAAAAAGCGAATGGACTTTGTGGGTCAAAATATTAAGAAAAATGATGAAACCTAAAAGCAAAAAAAGATTGAAAAACAATAAAGACCTTTAGCAATGCTGAAACTGACTTTCGACAGTAATGAACGTAAATGAGTTTATTTCTGCAAATGGATGCAACGAGGTAAATTCCGGAACACCAATCATGTAAAGAAGGATACAAAAGGAATAAAAGTTGAAAGAAAAATAGCCCTATATGAAAGAAACACAACGCCTTATTTTAAAACCGCTTACTTACGAACAGCTAATAAAATATTTACGATGCGATAACTCTTTGGAGACTGAACTCCAATTAAATCCATCATCCAGAAAAGTATCGACCGCTTTAAAAGAAGCTTTTGAGCAAACAATTTTGCCGAATGTAGGCGACAAAAGTAAAAATTACTTGTATTCAACGCTATGGACAGCCATTTCAAAAACAGAAAATATGATGGTTGGAGATCTATGCATGATCGGAGAGCCAAATGATCATGGCGAAATTGAAATTGGTTATGGGACGTATGATGAATATAAAAATAAAGGATTTATGACGGAAATGGTAGGCGGAATTATTGAATGGGCTAAGAATCAAACAATTGTGAAATCAATAATTGCTTCAACGGAAAAATCTAATACGGCATCTTTTAGGGTCCTTGAAAAAAATGGATTCATAAAAATAGGAGAGACAGATTCTTTGCTTAATTGGAAATTAGAAATAAATTAAGTTAACACAAGACTCACAAATAAAATTTAGAAAGCTAACAACTAAATTTTAGTTATATTTTCACATAATTTTATCACTTACAAAATCAGCACCTCCAAAAATAATAAAAAATAGACAAAAGCGCATTGAAAACCTTTTTAACATGGTAAGGTTTATCATATTTCAGAATAGAACCTTATTCCGATTGTTTATTTTAAGTAGTATTTTTACAATTTTGAATCGGGTCGGAACAATTTCAAAATTAAAATCCCTTCAATATGCACTGAAATGACTAGCTTTAAGTTATTTTTGATGTTAACAAGTTGGCTAATGGCAGATTGCTAATTAGGCGCTTACAAATAAAACAAATGAAGTTAACTAAGCTGTTTTTGGCTTTAATATTTCTGTACATGAGTAACCAAATATTTGCTCAAAGCGAAATTAAGGTAAAAGAATCTACTTCACTAATAATTGGAGAAAGGATCGAAATTCACTCAGAAATTTTGGATGAGATGAGAGTTTTAAATATTTATTTACCATACGGATATTCCAAAGACTCACTAAAAACATACCCCGTTATATATTTATTAGATGGTTCCGTTGATGAGGATTTTATTCATATTTCCGGACTTGTTCAATTTGGTTCATTCTCATGGATTAATATGATTCCCGAATCCATTGTAATTGGAATATCTAATACAGACAGAAAAAGGGACTTTACCTTTCCTACCAATAATCAAAAGGATAAAGATGAGTATCCAACTACTGGAAAATCTGAAATATTTATCAAATTTATCGAAAAGGAATTGCAGCCATTTGTCGATAAAAGATATAAAACAAATTCGATTAAGACTTTGATAGGTCAGTCGCTTGGAGGGCTTCTGGCATCAGAAGTGTTATTTAAAAAACCGGAATTATTTGACAATTATATTATTGTAAGTCCAAGTTTATGGTGGGATGACGAATCGTTACTTAATGACAACCCTATTTTATACAAATCTAAAAAATCAATTTTCATTGCAGTTGGTAAAGAAGGTCAGGTAATGGAACGAACCGCTAAAGAATTGTATGACAAGATAATGTTGGTAAAGAATGAAAATACAAACCTTTATTTTGACTTTTTGGAAAACAAAACGCACGGAGATGCATTACACATAGCAGTGTATAATGCTTTTGAAAAAATATTTAAAATAGTTGAAAAATAATAACTTATAACTAATTATTCGTTGTAAATACACCACAAGTGATGTATATAGTTAAATCGCTTTGCCCAAAAATATTAAATCAGTTGCCTAATTTCAGTTGGGTTTAATTACCAGGTAACTATTCTGATTAACCATCTTTAGTTTTTGTTTGAAATCGATCATATCTGAACAATTACAAAAATATTACATAAATTTGGACTCATTAATACTGGTATCATCTTTGCAAACTTGTGATTTTGCGTGTAGTGAGAAAGATATTATTTATTTGAATTCTATTATGGATTTTCAAACCGAAATCCCACAAATAACACAATGGGCAAATTTAAAATATAAAAATAAATCAAATGGCATCAGATAAAAAGTTCGTAGAATTCGTAGTTTCCCAAATAGAAAATGCTGGTGAAATCACTGCCAAAAGTATGTTTGGAGAATATGGACTCTTCTCTGGCAGGAAGATTTTTGCTCTTGTATGCGATAACAAACTATTTATAAAGCCAACTAAATCAGGAAGAATATTTATACATGATGTTGTTGAAGCACCACCATACCCGGGAGCCAAACTGAGTTTCCTTATTGAAGACAAACTCGAAGATCGGGAGTGGATCAGTAATTTAGTTAGAATTACTATAAAAGATCTTCCTGATCCAAAGGAGAGAAAAACTAAGAAAATAACAAAAAACAAAATATGAAATGCTCAGCATTCTTGCTGATCACAACTTTGATATCTTTAGCTTTTGGAGTTTCGATATTTCTTATTCCGGGCCTTGGTGATGGGCTTTTAGGCATTGACACAACATCATAAACTTTTTCTGTGCTAAGAGGAGTGAGTGGACTAATTATTGGTAGCTGGTCAATAAATTATTTTTTCGAAATCAGAATAATTCAAAAATTCTTAATGTACTTTTACTGACAAATATTTTGAACTATGTGGTTAACTCAGTGGCAGACATTTGGGGAGTTACCGATGGTACACTGAAAATCAGCAGGATAACTCCGGAAAAAATGACACATTAATTAGTTGGAGTAAGTTAGATTATATACTATCTAAAATTTTAAAACAGTTAGATAAAATAAATCAAATGGCAACAGAATTTTTAACAACAACACCTGACTGTGAAATTGTAAGTTCAAGAATAATAAAATCACAAAGAGAACTTGTATATCGCGCCTGGTCAGATGCAAACCATTTAAAAAATTGGTGGGGACCGGCAGGTTTTACAAACACATTCACTGAGTTTGACTTTCGCGTTGGCGGAAAATGGAGCTTCATAATGCGTGGACCTGAGAAAGGAAATTATGCCAATGAATGCGAATTTATTAAAATTGAAAAACCTTGCATCATTGCATGGAAACGCTATTCAAAACCTATTTTTCAGGTGGTTGCTACATTTGAAGAAGTCTCGGAAGAAGATACAAAAATTGTATTTAAAATGCTCTTCGCTTCAACAGTTGAGTGCAGAAAAATAAAACCTTTTGTTGTTGACAAGAACGAAGAAAATTTTGACAGACTGGAAAATGAATTAGCTAAAATGATTTTATAAATAAGATATCTAAACCAGCAAATTTATCCGGTTATCAATATCTTTATATAAATTTTACATGCAGTTTATGCTATTTATTTCAAAACCGCTTACAACAAAAATTTAAAATCTGAAGGTAAAGCCCATTTGAATTTATTTTACCATTTGCATTTATAAGGGTGTGGAATTAGCGACCAAAAGTTAGAAAATTAAGACACGTATGAAGTTTTTATCTGGTTTATCGGATCTCCTGCACTTAGATATCACTATCCTGCAAAAGTTTATTCCTTCAGGGTAAGCTCGTTTATATCCATATTTTTTAATCATAACTTAAAAAAGGACAGGAGATATTAAATAGAATTCAATACTAAATTCATAAATTTTGTATCGATAATGATTATATCATTTCTCAACTAATTGATAATGTGTGCGATATAAATAAGTTTAGCCAGTATAAAATAAAATATCAACTCATCCTAAAGTAAAATCAATCTAATTTTAATTAAAATGCGCTGAATCCAAATTATCCTACCTAAATTTGACTTTAGTTTCCAATCCATAGAATGAAGTAATTACAAATGTGATATAGAATACTGTGGCCAATCTCAGGATTTACCGCAACAGAATCAGACATTTTTAACTTTCAAAGTGGAAGTTGTAAAACCTGCTTATTGAAATGTCTGATTTGGGTAGCTTAACATGTATCAATTTTATTTTTTGTAAGGCTAACAGCTTAAAATTAATTAATAAAAATGAAAAAGAATCAACTCAAAATTATTTTGTTTATTTCAATTTATTTGCTGACTTCTGCAAATAACAAAGCTCAGACTTTTAATACCAATTTGGCAGCTATGCTTCAGGATACTCTAAATACGTATTTTACTGCTTTTAATAATATTAAAGGTATGACAGCCAGCGTGTACTTGCCTGGTCAGGGAATTTGGCAGGGCAAGGCCGGAGTATCTTTTGCCGGACAACCCATAACACAGGATATGGAATTTGGTATTGCAAGTAATACTAAATTATTTGTGGCAACAATTATGCTGAAACTTGCAGAAAATAATGTAATAAGTTTAAACGATTCTCTTAATAAATGGCTACCGACTTTTTCAAACATTGACCCGAACATAACTATCAAACAATTACTAAATCATACAAGCGGAATATCTGATCCTATATTTATTTCGCCCTGGACAGATACTATTCAAGCTAATCCTACCAGAGTGTTCACACCCGAAGAAGTATTGACCTGGGTTGGAGCCCCGCTATTCCCGAAAGGAACAAATTGGGGGTACTCAAACGTAAATTATATTCTCGCTGCTATGATAGCAAAAAATGCAACTGGTTTTCATATTTCTACCTTGATCAGAGATAGTATTTTAACCCCTTTAAACTTAAACAATACTTTTTACGACGTGGAAGAATCTATAGTTGGTACACTTGCGCACAGATGGTGGAATGGTGGCTCTGGTTCCGTTACCGATTATCACAATGTAAGTCGAGTGGGCTTAAATACAGCAGGTGGCGCAGCGGGATCTCTTTTTTCTAACTCATCTGAAATGTCGCAATGGTATCATGCATTGTTCAGTGGTCAAATATTAAATAATTCATCCGTGGCAGAATTAAAATATTTTATCCCGACAAATTCACCAGTACAACAATATAGTTTAGGCTTATTTAGAGAAACAACTCAAGGACTGGCTTACTGGGGGCATGGTGGTGATACATGGGGCTATAAAACCAAAATGATATACGATTCCTGTATGGAGACAGTAGTCTGTGCGCTATCCAATTCATTCCCAAATGGTATGACTTCAATTCCATTTCTACTTTATCGTGCCATAAAAAATCATGTTCCAGGTTGTCCCGGAATGATTACAGGTTTGAGTTCAGTAACACAGGGTCAGAATAATGTAACTTATACAACTGGTACCATCCCAAATGCGACTTCATATGTCTGGACTCTTCCCAATGGTGCTACTGGCACAAGCAACACCAACAGTATTACAGTAAATTATGATGTATCTGCGGTTTCAGGCGATATTACTGTCAGGGGGAATAATTTATATGGAGTAGGTAATCTTTCAATACTGCCATTGACTGTATCGCCTATAATTAGCAACACTGAGGGTAACGTTGGAATTAATGTAGAAATACCTCAACGCAATCTTCATATTAAAGATGTGATGCGATTAGAGCCCAGAAACCAACCTCCGGATAATCCTATGGAAGGTGATATTTATTTTGATTCTATATTAAAGAAATTGAGAGTATTCGATGGAACGACTTGGCAAAACTGCTGGTAATTCTTAGGTTACTTTTTTTATAATGTCTGCAGAATTGAAACTAATATAAAATTGAAGTAAAATATATCCTGATTTTTTTTCTGCAACCATTTATAAACATTCAACTAAATGGTAAGGGTTTTTCATATTTATTATTGGATGTATATTGTCAATTTAATATTACCAGCACCTGATTTATTTTCACGATAATATTTTTTGCACATTTTCATTCAAAAGCAAATAATTTAATCTTCACAAATATATGATACTCCCTCTTAATGCTTTTGTTCTGCTCCTGGAATAGCCATAGTATATAAAAAAAATTTGATGTATTGAAACTGAATGAATTTCCTGGTTTAATAGACATAATATAATCAGGCACCTATGTGGTCTCATGAAATACGTTGACAGCAAAAATGTGGAAAACTTTTCACAAATTTGCAAATATGAGTACAAAAAGAACGAGAAAAGTATTCTCAGAGAGCTTTAAGAAGCAGAAAGTCGAATTAATAGAGAGTGGCAAACTGACCACCGGATCAGTTGCAACACAGTTTGATGTGAGTTATACAGCAGTATACCAATGGGTCAAGAAATTTGGCAAGGCCACTCGACCAGATAAGATAGTAATAGAAAGTGATAGTGATTATCTGAAAGTTTTGGAATTACAAAAGATAAGTCCAACTTGGAACGGATTGTTGGCAAGCAACAAATCAGAATCGACTATTATGAGACACTAATAGAAATGATAAAAGAACATTACAAAGAGGATATGGAGAAAGTTTTAAAAAGTGATCACCCGTCTGCATAATATTAAAACGCCGTATAGCATGGAGTCAGTTTATAGAGAATTGGGACTGGTAGGCAAGTCCTACATCAACAGTGGAGACGGGATACTGGTCAGCAAACACATCACGAACATCTTTTTCCCAATAGTCAAAGAGTGGAGAATCAAACATCCACGAATGGGGAGTCGTTCGTTGTATTATAGCATAAAAAACATAGGAGGCATTGATCTTGGTATGGGTGTCAATAAATTTGAACAACTCATGAGTACTTCAGGGATGACGGTCAAACCATTGCGATCAAGGATAGTAAAGACAAGTGATGGGAAAGGGAAAGGTCATTATCCAAACCTGACAAATGGCCTTGTTTTAAACAATGTGAATCAACTCATTGTAGGCGACATTACTTATTATGATATTATTGATGATCAATGGAGTTACATATTCACACTAAAGGATATTTATTCACAAAGAATACTTGGGCTGGTACCATCTTTGAGCATGGAAGCATCTTTCGCTTATCAATGTTTAGAGCAAGCATTTTCACAGCGCAAAGATGTGGGCCCTAAAGGGATGTATTCACCATTCTGACAACGGGTCTCAATACGACTCAAAGTGTATAAAAAAAATGCTGACAGATGAGAAATACATATCAGCAGAGCTGATAATTGTTTGGAAAATGGAAGTGCTGAGAACTTAAATTCCATCGTCAAAAATATGTACCTTAAACCTTGGGGTATCCGCACTTTCAAAGAGCTCCAGCAAGCCTGCCAGGAACTGATGTATGTCAATAATTATCAAAGAGCCATTGAACAATTAGGGCAATTAAGTCCAAACCAATTTGAGCAATTAATAGCTAAGTTGCATCCTGATGAAAGGCCTAAAAAAGTATTATATGATTTTAACAACTAAGCGGGCCATGGGTTTTGTAAGGCATGATTCCCTAAATTGGAATGTAGGTTATAAAAAGTCAAGGAGTCTTTTGATTGAACTCCTTGATCAAACCTTACTTTCCACTTTGAGTAAATATGCTATTCCTTACCAAGTTGCTCCCCAGCAGAGCTTGATGCCGCTTCACATAATCGTCGATACAAAGATACAGTCTAATATTAATTTTTTAACTTTACGTTTTCCACATTGTTTTTATAAATTAACGCTTTGTTGTCAACAAAAATCATGAGAGGTCACTATTCAATCATTAAATAATAATATTAATCATACAACTAAAATCAAAAAAATGAAACGCATGTTTAAATCATTATTTGCTTTGAGCGTTGCGGGAATTCTATTTTCCTGTAATATGGGATCCGACAAAAAGAAAGATGACGGTAGTGCAACACTACCAGGCAATACTGCCACATCAGCCATGACAGAAGCTAATACAGAAGTTTCAAATGTTCCTTTTGATATATTAACAATTTATCATTCGGTAAAAGATTATAAGGTAAGGCGATCTGCATACGATGCAGATTTATCCAGGCGTAAAGAAAACGGGTTTACCGATATTGCAGTTGAAAGGGCGGCAGATAACCCTAATAATATAAAAATAGTTTTTAGTGTTTCGTATATGTCAAAAGCCAAATCATTTGCTTCTGACCCCGGATTGAAAGAAGTAATGGAAAAAGCCGGCGTCACTTCAAAGCCAGATATGAAATTCTGGAAAGTTTTAGGATTAAATTCATAGAATCAAAAAGCCAATGCAATCCGTTTAGAAGTCGTTCATAAAGTGAAGGATTTTAATACCTGGTTGAAAGGATTTGATGCCGAAGGCTCTGCAGGAAGAGCTGCTCATGGATTGGGAGATCTGGCACTTGCCAGAGGTGTCGATGATCCCAATTTTGTGCATATTGTTTTTGAAGTTACCGATAAGACCAAAGCAAAAGTAAGACTTGCAAATCCTGCATTGAAAAAAATAATGATGGAGGCAGGTGTTGAAGGCGTACCCACAATTACTTTTTATACCGATTCTCCAAAATAAGAATCATATCAAACCACGTTTATTATACCCGATTAAGCCCACTAACAATATCTGATGAAAAGCTTTAAGCTTCATTAAGGCAACTCACGTTGAAATCTGAAGGAGTAAAATGTCTTTTATTTAAACCAAATATTTATCATAGTTTAAATACTTTCATTCAGCCTTGGATACTTATATAGTGATTTCAAAATACGTCGTAATATTAGATACTAATTAATATCGGAGGTAAATTTCTTCTTAAAATTACCCTGTAATAAATAATTATATCATTTGTCAGCAACTACCACCATACGACCAGTATTGCGATAGCATTATGTTAAAGATAACCAAATCCTGATTTCCAGTTTTATCAGATTTTGTTTACTTTTGTCTTCCTTTCAAAAAAATTTTCAATTGAATCTTATATTCTAAATTTAAAGAATGAATAAGTGTTTTATTTTGCTTTTATATTTTTCAATTCATAGCTCTCCAACTTTAAGCCAAGTCATTGTTCCTGAAACTTCATATAAAAACAACGTAGGGAAATTTTATTTATATTGGGGATGGAATCAGGAAAATTATAGTAATTCGGATATTTCTTTTGAGGGTGCAGATTATAATTTTACTTTAGATAATGTCAACGCCAATGACAGACAAACTAAATTTGGATTTGATGCTTACCTAAACCCAACCAACGCCACCATTCCCCAATATAATTTCAGATTTGGCTATTTTTTAACTAATAATTATAATATTTCAATTGGTATTGATCATATGAAATATGTGGTCAAACAAGATCAGACAGTAAAGATATCAGTGCGGATAGATGGGAAAGATACCGAATATCAAGGCAATTATCTAAATGAAGATATAGTTTTGAAAGAGAATTTTCTAGTATTTGAACATACAGACGGATTGAATTATGTGAATACAGACATAAGGCGAGTTGATGAGCTATTAAAAATCGGACTTATCGACATCTCTGTTAAAGAAGGTTTTGGCTTGGGGGTATTGGTACCAAGGACGGATGCTACTGTCTTAGGTCGTGAAAAACATGATAAATTTCATGTTTCCGGATATGGGTTCAATATCATGTTTGGTGTTAATATCAAATTTTTTAATCATTTCTTCATTCAATCTGAATACAAGGCTGGATTTATTAATATGCAGAATATTAAAACCGGATTTTCTGAACTTGATAAAGCTCAACAAAATTTCTACTTTGGGCAATATAACATCCTTTTCGGATATCAATTCTAGAAAAACCACTTAATTACCTATTTTTTTTCGCAAACCCAAGGCTTTTACACAGTTTAAAATGTATTAATAAGGAAAATGATATATATAATATTAACTTTGCACTTTTTATAAATAAAATTTAATAAATATGAGTATTGGGACAGTAAAGTTTTTTGACAAAACTAAAGGTTTCGGATTTATTTCACCTGATGATGGCAGTAAAGATGTATTTGTTCATCAAAATTCACTAACCGTTGATATAGCCGAAGGAGACAAAGTTAGTTATGATGTTGAGGAAAGTCCAAAAGGATTGAATGCAGTACACGTCAAATTGGCGTAATATAAGATTGTTATTATATTATAAGGTTTTTTCTAAAATTAGCATGGAGTTGACAAGACTCCATTGCTTCTGCAATTTAACGTAAAAATTAATTAGTTTCATGGGGAGTATATGCAATTAGCTATACTCGCCATTACTCCCAAATTTATTATCGATCTTGCGTTAATCTTAGCTACTATCAAACTCCCGAATAAAAACCGGATATTTCCGAAAAGGCTTTTTTATTACCCGACGAATGAATCATTTCTTCTATCGGCATTGCTTACATTATTAGGTTGCTAACCAGTATGATTGTATGGGAGATATTCTCAAATTGTATTTCCATATCTTTGTCAGTCTGAGATACCTTTATGCAACGGGCTAAAAAATAATTTAAATCCAATCCCGGAATATACCTGTGTAATAGCCAACACCACTTCATTTTATTCTGATAAATATCTATCTGAACTGCATAATCAGGTATGTAACTAATATGAGACATTATAACCATAAAAGTACGGAAACTAATACTCAAGTTGTGGCCCACACCTAATAATATCATTCTGAATATAGATTTCTTAAAAGATCTTATTACATTTGAATGAATTATATAGCAATGAAGGTTTTTCAGTCAGAAAAATACGAAATTGATCATCTGATGGTGGCACTACGTAAATTGGTTGTAGCATTTTTCAACCAATTTAATAAATTTACTTCTCAAAGAGATAATTGTCTTTAAAGTAAATCCTTCGGCAAATGAAAAGAAAAGTAATTCTGTCGGCAGGCATAATTTTGATTTGTTCCTGTCATCAAAAAGTGGATAAGAAAAAAATAAAAACAGAAATCTTTCAAGTTGAAAATGCTTTTGAAAAGATGACTTCTGAAAAAGGTATTTTTCACACCGTTTGGAAAAAACAAAAAGATACTATCTGGAAATATGTTTGGGGTTAAGCATTTTCTTACAACATACCGCGATGAATTTAGGAAAATACATGAGAATTACTCGTTCCAAGAGGTCTCTGATAATAAATTTAATCCAGTTACAACTCAACTACTTTCGGTATCATAAGCTGACAACTTTGATATTTCTATTCTTCATTCCGCCTTTCTTTATTTTTGGCTCAGGTACTTCCTGGATTCAAAATATCCGGAACGTTTGATGAGCAGCAAATGGTGATAGAAAACTCCCAATCCAATACGCGTATTTTAATCAATGCTCCACTCAATGGATTTGGGAAAAACAAAGAAATATTATTGATTTTTTATGCGCTTCCTAATGGAAACAGCATAGAACAAACCTTTGGGAAAAAGCTTAAAGATGGAGATGACTGGCATTTTGGTATCCAACATATCGGTGCACAGACTCGATATTTAAGAAAAGTACTCACTCATCAAACGATAGTGGTGGCTTACCTGGAAGCCACACAGAAAAGCTGGCCATTATGGAAAAAGGAAAGCCCAAATTTTCTGTACGAAACCAAAAGAATAGTTGATGACGTTACAGCCTTGTTTAAAGCATGGAAGACACAGCTCGTTTTGGACGGACATAGTGGAGGCGGAAGATTTATTTTCAATTATCTCGAATCAGTTGGGAAAATACCGGAAGCTGTAAAACGGATAGCCTTCCTTGACAGCAACTATGGTTATGAAGACACCATTCATGGTCCGCTAATAGTCAAATGGTTGAAATCAGGAAAGAACAAATTCTTGTCAGTCTTGGCATATAACGATAGTGTGGTTGTCTTCGATGGCAAACCGCTGGTTTCACCAACAGGGGGCACTTGGTACCGGAGTAAGATGATGAAAAATTATCTAAGCGAATATTTTCATTTCAGAGAAGAAAATAAAGATTCTCTGCTTTTGTTCAGCTCACCAGCCAGGAGAATTGAAATTGTTCTCAAAACAAATCCGGATAAAAAGATCTTCCATACGACACAAGTGGAACTCAATGGATTTATTCACAGCATTTTGAGTGGAACAAAGGTTGAACAAAAAAAATACAAATATTTCGGAAAAAGGGCATATTCTGAATTTATAGCCGACACAACCATCATTCCTATACGGTGCTTGAACATACCACCTAGAGAAGCAGATGCTGAATCCGGCTCAGCTTTTATGAATCGGATTGAAACGTTGGCACTGGAAGATCGGGAAGCAGAAATCTACAAAGCACTCTCCACTGGCAATATGCCTGACTTTTTAAGACAAACCATCAATCTGCATGCCTCATTTGCTGACTCAAACGGTGTTCTCCATCAGGTTGAGTACGAAGTTTTGTCTGATTATTTGGCGGTCGGGAGTGATACAAATTTTTGCAGGATACCTATGAATCCACATACAGCACAGAAACTGGCAACTCTGTTCGGAGCATCTCTCATCACGTCCAAAATCAGTGATCATATATACACCAAGGCTCCACTTAAGTTAGCGCCATTTCCCTATACTCCTGTAGGAAACGCAAATGAGACTGTTAGAAAGTTTATTGAGCATAATGACCGGATTGAGAAGCAAAAAGTGGGTGCAGGAGGAAAAAACGGACAATTGATTGCCGGAATAAAAAAAGACATCATTCTGTCTGTTCGCTTGGCAAAACAACCCAATAAAGTAGTAATTTACGGCTGGCATAAACCTGATGGCGTTCCCATACAGCCGGTATATAGCGGCCATGTGGACTGGTATGTTGATTACAGTCACGGCATTCGGCTGATCAATAATCAGATATTGCTTGATGGCAAGCGGGTTTTGTTGACTGATATATTACTTGACCCGGTATTATACAGGATATTTAGCAATGAAGATATGCCAATGAGCCAAAGTGCGTATGATTAATGTACGAATAAAAAGTCAGAGTCAGATGTATAAATTCAGGATATGACGAAATATCACCAGTAAAAATAAGGAAAAGATCATAAAATCACATGGTCTTATTATACCGGATAGTGACCATTTGAGCCAAAATACTAAGATGGTACAATTTTTAATGAAGATACGATTAAAATATACCGATTATAAGATTGAACTTAAGTCACTCTTAAAAATCAATGAAAAGAATTTTAATCTATATGATTTAAATATGAACTGGACAAATGCTTTTTTCAATGGAAAATTGTGACCGCCAGAATCAAAATTATTAAAGTAGTCAGCATGATCACCTTTCCTAAAGTTTCTATTTTCCCGGCATAAAGATCTATGTCAGCTGTTTTTGACTTTTTCATTAGTGAGTTGATAGCCAGAACTAAACCAATCAGGATAAGAACTAAAATAAGTTTTGCAATAAGAAAGGGCTGACCACCCAATACTTTCCAGAAAGGTGTGATCAGATACAATCCTGAAATAAGTAAAATGATCAAACCAATGTTTGCCATTTTACTTATTATAGAGACGTTTACAAAAAATGCTTTTCGCTCACCTTTTGGCATTTTGGAAGAAACAAAGCCCAAAAACATATAGGCAAAACTGGAACCCAAGCCCATCGACAACCCGATAAAATGAAAAATCAACATGGTCTCTCGCATGATTATAGATTTAAAATTTAATATTAGATTTCCTGAGTCAAAAATAAATAATATATCAACATTCACAAATTAATAACAATATTATTCTTCTAATTAGGGCAAAAATAGAATATATGGTACAAATTAGTATTGAAGAATGCCTATTGTAAAACAAAGAAACACTGGCTGTAGCCCATCATAAATTTATACTTGCGAATATGGCTATAAGGGTAAAATTAGTTTTTTTAATTTGTACTTTCGACATTTGTATTTAACACTCCGTCCGGCCTGGTTACGACCACTGTCTGATAGTCAGAATGCGGTGTTTGCCCAGGTAAGAGACACTAATATGTAAATAACAAAATTGCAGTTTGTGTATAATTTATGCTGTCATTTTCATTTGCGTTTGGCCTGAACATAGAGGTTTAATCTAACTTCAGACTTATCCTTAGGCATCGAATCTGTTTTTATAAATTAAAAGCGATTTGTCAAGTCTCACGACTCGACATAACTGCCATATCTATGAAATGTGTTTGTGTTCAAATGCTCGCAAACATGAAAATCCAAAAAGAACAGAAGGCAACCGGTTCTACCTATTGAGTTTTAGCAGTGTGCTTATATCAAACACTAAATAATAAAGTCATACACACCAGAAAAGAAAAAGCGGCTTTATAAACAATTTTTCACGTATCTATATCTATTTTTATTTCTTTGGCAACATGGAATCCCCATGATTTAATTATAATGGTTTGTGATGTTTGCATTTGGGGATTTCATCTTAAGTTTCAGTGGTCTGATTTTACATTGTACCGAAACTGTCTTAAAATTAAACTTTTTATAAAATTTACCTAAATACATCATATTCCGCTATTTTTATGTGAAAATGGTCGTTTTTGAATAGCACATGGTTATAACACAATAAAATACGACATTGCGATCACCATTAAAAAAGTACAAATGAATACATCTCACTATTTAATTCTTCTCATTGTTTTATCGTCAAATTTTTTATTTGCCCAGATAAAAAAGAAATCGGACGTTTTATTTAATAACAAAGATCTTACATCCATTAATGTACTGATGACTGAAGAAATCTATTCCGGCAAAAAATCCTTAAAAGTAACAGACTCAGGTGAAAATACTGAAGTAAAATTTGTAAAAATCAATCATTCAGATTTTAAGAATGGGATTATTGAAGTGGATATTTCAGGAAAGCTGACTGCAAATTCATCTGAACTGGCAAGGGGCTTTGTGGGTATTGCATTCAGAATCAATAATGACAATTCAAAGTTTGAGTGCATTTACCTTCGCCCTACAAATGGAAGAGCTGATGACCAAATCAGAAGAAATCATTCTGTTCAGTATATTTCGTATCCTGATTTTCCATGGTTTAAATTACGCAAGGATTTTCCTGAAAAATATGAATCTTACGTCGATTTAATGCCCGGCAAATGGACAAAAATGAAAATTGAAGTTAAAGGGGATACGGCAAAACTGTTTATACATGGCAATACACAACCGACATTAATAGTAAATGATTTGAAACATGGAGCTGATAATATTGGAAGTATCGGATTATGGATAGGTCCCGGCACAGAAGCACATTTTTCAAATCTTATGATTTCCAAAATTGATAAATAATATTCTTGCCTTCTGACACCAAAGTTTTCGTACTCACTTCACAAGCGATAAATGTATAGTCACTTAAACCAGAAATGAAAAGTAAGTTTGAATCCGTCATATTCCTTAAATATTAGTTGTCTTCTTTTACATCGAGTCACAACATTCAAAACAAACTTCTCTTTACATGCACCCAATTGCATTGTTTTTCGTTATTATTGATGATAAAATGACAGTTTTAGAACAGTCTGGCTTTCATCAGAATTTTTTAAAATCAAGATCAATCAATCCAAAAAAATGAAAAAAATATTTTATTTTCTTATAATGATTACCATGGCAGGATGTAATTCCAATACAAATCAACAGCCAACTGCGGCCAATGCAGCATTGGGAACAATGCTTCATGAATATTATAATGAAAGGATGCAGCTATTGCCACTCGAAGCTACAGCCAATGGAGATACACGCTATAATAACCTGCTTCCGGACTTTACGGATAGTTATCGAACCAGATTGAAAGATTTTTTTACACTATACAAAACTGCCATTGGAAAATTTGATCCTGCGACATTAAATGATAACGATAAGAAAAGCTACCTAATCTTTTCATATGAAATGGATATGGGATTGGAAGGACTTGAAGTGAATTTTCTCGGAAGTCCCGATAAGGATGATTTTACTTACATGCCTTTTGATCAATTTAATGGTGTGCCGCTTTCATTGGGCCAAATGGGTTCAGGTTCAGGCAATCAACCATTTAAGACGGTTGCTGATTATGATAACTGGTTACAAAGGGCAACTGCTTTTTCCGTCTGGGCTGACAGTGCCATTGTTTATTTTAGAAAAGGGATGGCTCTAAATATAGTGTTGCCACGTGCTGTAGTAATAAAAATGATTCCACAAATGATGGACCTGGTAACCAAGGATGCCACAAAAAGTTTATTTTATGGACCGGTGACTTTGATGCCAGCCACATTTAGCGATTCTGATAAAATAAGATTAACCACAGCATATATTGATATGATCAACAAAGCCATCATACCTTCATATAAAAAGCTCGGAGATTTTTTAAAAACAGAATATCTGCCCAAAGCAAGAACAAGCAGCGGAATCAATGCCCTGCCAGGCGGTGATAAATTATATGCTTACCTGGTAAAATTCTGGACAACTACTAACAAAACGCCCAATGAAATATATGAAACCGGTCTCGCAGAAGTAAAGCGTATCAAAACCCTGATGGAGGAGATTAAAACAGAAGTACAATTTAAAGGAAGTCTGGACTCTTTTTTTAATTTCATGAAGACAGATAAGCAATTCATGCCTTTTAA
Source organism: Saprospiraceae bacterium (assembly GCA_016722285.1). Taxonomy (GTDB): domain Bacteria; phylum Bacteroidota; class Bacteroidia; order Chitinophagales; family Saprospiraceae; genus OLB9. Next base: position 723,553 of record JADKGI010000001.1, on the reverse strand, counting down.
AACGGCTGAAGAAGTATTGACTGCCACTAGAAATATTCAGTCAAGGATTGAGCCCAATCTGAAAAAAATGTTTAGACTTACCCCAAAAACAAAATTTGAAATCAGGCAAACAGAAGCTTTTCGGGCAGCAAGTGCCAGTGCGGAATATTACCCGGGTCTGCCTGACGGGACCCGCCCAGGCATCTATTATATCCCCATTGTTGATGCAACAAAATTCAATACCACAGCAGGCATGGAAAGCACTTTTCTACATGAAGCTTTGCCTGGTCATCATTACCAAACAAGTATTCAAACAGAAAATACTGCCCTTCCTGCTTTCCGCCGTTTCATCTGGTATGGTGCCTATGGCGAAGGCTATGCTTTATATTGCGAAAGTTTGGGTAAAGAACTCGGATTGTACACCGATCCTTACCAATACATGGGAGCTTTGGGCGATGAAATGCATCGGGCAATCAGGCTGGTGGTGGATGTAGCTATACATACCGGTAAAATGACGAGGGAGGAGGCTATTACTTACTCGATGGAAAATGAACCAATAAGTGAAGGAGGAGCAGTGGCGGAAATTGAACGTTATATGGTATATCCTGGGCAGGCATTGAGTTATAAAACCGGTGCTTTAAAGATCCGGGAACTTAGAAATAAATACAGTCAGTTACTTGGTGACAAATTCGATCTGGCTTCATTTCATACGGAGTATCTAAAAGATGGTTGTATGCCTCTCGAAATAATAGAAAGATCTATGGATGAGTGGGCAAAAAAGCAATGATGGCTTAACATGCAATTTTTTTTGGTATGAAGGGTGAAAAGAAGATAGTAATCAAAAAAATTTGAACATTAATTATTCTAATGAGCTCTTACTATCTTTATAGCGCAATAAATTACAGATTTGTCAGACAAGGTATTGGTCCGACTTTTTGGAATAAACAATTTTGGTTTGTATCTCATTTGGCTGCTGCAGTCGCACATCTTGTTATGGGTCTTTTCAATTCTGGGCTTGGTTTCGTAAACATTATATCAAGTGGCATAGAATTCCAGGAAAAGCCTATATTATTGGATGTCTTTCAGGAGGCCTTTCGGCATTTTATCTTGGCATCACTCAACCATTTCCGGGTTCAATAGTTCCAACATTAATTCTTGCATCTTTGTGGATCTTCATGACGTCAGCAGCTTGGATTTCGATAATGAAAATTCAAGCGCATCGGTTATTTTTGATACGCAGCTATACTTTGACATTAGCCTTCGTATTTCTGCGCATTTTATCCGATCTTGTTTACAAGTACAATTTTTTATCCTTTATTGAAAATGAAGATGTCAAGGATGCAACATACGAATGGATGATATAGTAATCCTATGCCAAACAACTATCAATGATTTCCTTACATATCGATAAAATTAAGCCAATACTTTAGAAAGAGTATTCTGTTATAATGGAAAACCGACTGAAGACGGGAATGATAGGGATGGTTATGAAGCTACAAAAGAGAACATATGACACGGATATCTTAAAGTAATGGAAATGAGCAAAAAAGACCACATTAAAATGACAGGAATCCTTGGGATTCTTACATTTTCCCAAAGTTCACTGCAGCATCAAATTACTGACATACGTTAATACCATTAAAAAGATAGATTAAGAAAGCCTTATCTCATCATCCGCTTCATCAAAAAACCTGTATTCAAACAGGTGGAAATCACTGCTACTTACCAGGTGTATCCATTTGTTATATTTAAAATACCATTTCATTTGAACGCTTGGCCATCCGTTTTTCAGATAAGCATAAATAAACTGATTGACTTCCAGCTTAATCCTGGATTTAGGTCTCGAATGAATTATATAATTTATATCCCGCTGAATATTGTCGATAACTAAGATAGATGGGTTTACCTTTCCGGATCCTTGACATGCCGGGCAAAGTTCAGTTGTGTCAATATTTACTTCAGGTCTGGTACGCTGGCGTGTGATTTGCATCAAGCCGAACTTACTCAAGGGTAATATGGTATGTTGAGCCCGATCGCTCTCCATAAAATCTTTCATCTTATTATATAAGCTGACTTTATTTTCTGATGTACGCATATCAATAAAATCAATAATAATAAGTCCTCCAATATCTCTGAGACGGAGTTGTCTGGCTATTTCTTCTGCCGCTTCCAGATTGACAGCCATAGCTGCATCTTCCTGGTCCTTGCGTTGCATTTTAGGCCCACTGTTTACATCAATGACATGCATGGCTTCTGTATGCTCTATGACGACATATGCGCCTGTACTCATCGTGGATGTCTTACCGAATGACGCTTTGATCTGTCTATTGACATCAAACTGATCAAATATATGCCTTGACCCTTTGTATTGTTGTAAGATTTTGACTTTATCAGGAGCAATTGTCTGGAGATATTCTTTCAGGCTCTGATACATATCTTTATCATCCACTATGATTTTATTGAAATTATCATTCAGGATGTCTCTGAGTATCGATGATGTCTTATCTATTTCGCTGAGGATCTTTTCGGGAGCTTTCGTTTGCTTCAGTTGCTGAAACATGGTTTTCCACTTTTCTTCCAGTTCCCGGATATCATTGTGAAGATCAGCGACTTTTTTGCCCTCGGCAGCAGTCCGCACTATGACGCCAAAATTCTTAGGCTTTATACTTTCTACAAGGACTTTGAGACGCTTTCTCTCATCCGGGGAGCTGATTTTCTTTGATACAGCCACGATCTCCGAAAATGGAGTAAGTACAACATACCTGCCTGGGATTGTGATTTCGCAACTCAGTCGAGGACCTTTGGTCGATATGGGTTCCTTAAGTACCTGGACCAAAACAAATGTATTTTTATCAAAAACCTGATCTATTTTTCCGGTTTTCGGATTGTCAGGTTCCAATTCGAAGTTATCAAGAAGCGGGCTGTTATAACTTCCTCTTACCACTGCATTGGTATATTTGATCAGTGATTTGATCTGTGGCCCCAGGTCAGTATAATGTAGAAAGGCATCCTTCCTGTGTCCGATATCCATAAATCCGGCGTTGAGACCTGGCATGAGCTTTTTTGCACTCCCCAAAAAAATATCCCCAACTGTCGAATTATTATTGGTCTTTTGGCGGTGAATCTCTACCAGCCTTGAACCTTCCAGTAATGCTATCTCCACTTCTGAAGGAGATGATTTTATTACCAATTCTTTATCCACTTTGTTATCTTAAATTTGTCATAAATAATTTTTTGAATGACACTACTCGTTTAAAAGATAAAAATATATTGTCAAAATCCTGAGATTTCAGCTTTTGTACAATGGTTTCCGATGTTGATAAAAGAAGTGTGTAATCTGAATGAAAGGGGCTAAAAACTTATATTTTGTTGGTTTTCATGTTCCGTAACCCTTACCGGCACACATTGAAATCATAACATTCTCGCAAGGTTCAGATAATTAATATCCGATTGTGTAAATAATAAGGTATAATTATTTAATACCTGACTAAACAATTCATTCATTTTATCCATAAGTATTCTGACTGTGGGTGTAAAATAAATGCTGATAATCACAAATTACTAAATCCTTAAAATGAAGCCGTTTTACAGTCTTAATTTTGCGGCCCATTAAAAAATGTTTTTTTTGCTTTGGGGTGCCAAAGGCTTTCTCTTACTTAATGGTAAGCATATGCCTTTAATTTTTATCCTAAATTTGAGTCCTTATTAAAACTAATACACACAATTTTCACCAATATCAAAGGAAAAAGCCGGCACTGCATAGCACAGCCCGGCCACAGATTTTTTATCTGTTCTTTTTCTTATGTCTGTTTTTTCTCAATCTTTTTTTACGCTTATGCGTAGAAATCTTATGACGTTTTCTTTTTTTACCACAAGGCATATTTTCAATATTTTATTATAAATTAATTAATACATTTTTTCTGATACTCGTCTGACTTAGTTATATCTCCGGCATTTTTATATGCAGAGGCTAGTAGGCAAATCGTATTTTGGTTTTTAGGATCGAGCTTTATTGCCGTTTCCAGTCTTTCAATGGCTTTGTCTGTCTGATTGGTTTGTAACGCCAGTTTTCCTAATTGGTTCAGAACAGAAACATTTTCCGGATATTTACTATTAAGCTCTCTCAACATTAGGATGCCCTTCATTGGATTTCCCTGGTCAGGATTATCTACATAACAAATTGCCAGATTTATTCTTGATTCCACATTTTCAGGGTCAATCGAGATGGCATTTTCAAACGACTTTATCGCCCTCTTAGAACAAAAATCTTTGACTTTGGCATCTTCTGCTGACTTTACACAAATCGCATAAGTGGTGCCTGCCATCGACCAAGCCTCTTTTGTCTTTTCCAAAAATGCTAAGTCTTCAGCATAAGCCCCCGCAATGGATGGAAATCCCATCTCATACCAGGTACCCGAAAGTGATTTAAGTATCTGAATTCTTTTAAGTGTATCTTTAGCTGATTTTTCCAGATCTAGATTTAGTGCTTCTGTGATACTGATTTGCTCCTGAGTAAGCTTTTTTTGGGCATCCTGTATCAGGTTGGTTACACCTGTAGATTCAAGATTAAATGACCTCGACTTTTCGAGATCTTTTTGCTTTGGGGGTATAGTATCAAAGCCCAGATACAACACAAAAAATAAAACTACTGCCCCGGCAATAGCTCCAATCTGAGATTTAGTCATCGATTATCTTTCTTTAGAAAATCAATCATCATCACCATTATCTTCAGGCAGGGAGTTAACATTAGTTTTGACCTGATCTACAAAAACTTTAGCAGGCTTGAAAGAGGGAATAAAGTGCTCAGGTATTTCGATAGATTTGTTCTTCTTAATGTGTCTGCCTATTTTTTTAGCTCTTTTCTTAATGATAAAGGATCCAAACCCTCTTACGTACACATTTTCTCCTCCTGAGAGAGAATTTTTTACTTCTTTAAAAAACATCTCAAGTGTTACTAAAACATCTACTTTGGGAACGCCTGTTTTTTCTGTGATGATGTTGACTAAGTCTGCCTTTCGCATATTGTTTATATTTTAATTGTGTTGGTTAAGTAATGAACTTTTTTACAAAAGAGGCGCAAATTTCGTAAAATATTGGAACTAAGAAAATTATTTGTATCTTTTTTAATCATTTTCGAAAAAAAAAACTCATTTAAGTTATTCATTTACAATCTATTATTGGACAATATTTTATCGCCCTGTTGAAAAATAACTCATTAAAGCTATATTTGCAGCCTTAAATACACAATACATGATACTATCAATGACGGGCTTTGGGCAAAGTAAATCTGAATACAACGGAAAAGTAATCAGAGTTGAAATAAAATCACTCAACGCCCGTACAACAGAAATAAGATGCAAACTCCCTGTTTCATTCAGAGACAGAGAGATGGACCTTAGGAAAAAAGTATTGGATGCTCTTCAAAGGGGTAAAATGGATCTGACCGTCACAGTAGATGGTATCGCTGATGAAGAAAATACGTTTGTAAATGCCGACGCATTCAGAAAATATTATAAGGAATTAAATTCACTTAGGACAGAGCTGAAAATTACAGAAGGCGATATTTTGCAATCCATCCTGAGAATCCCGAATGTCATCGGCCAGAATGACGAACTTGCAGATGATGAAGCATGGAAAGTCCTGGAAAAAACGGTAAACAATGCTATCAAATCTATAAATAAATTTAGATCTGATGAGGGGCAGGTGCTCAAAGATGACCTTATATTAAGAGTAAAAGCCATCGAACTTAACCTGAGAGCCATCGAACCATATGAGTCGGTCAGAATTGACAGGATCAAGGACAAACTGAAAAAAAATATGGAAGAATTTGTAGTCAAACATCAGGTTGATCAAAACAGGTATGAGCAGGAAATACTTTACTATATTGAAAAACTTGATATTAATGAAGAGAAAGTCAGGCTCAGTCAGCACTGTGTTTATTTTATGGAAGAGCTGGAAAGTAATGCTGACCAGAAAGGCCGGAAACTATCTTTCATAACTCAGGAAATAGGTCGTGAAATAAATACTATTGGCGCAAAAGCTCAGGATTCTGACATTCAGCAGTATGTGGTTATGATGAAAGATGAACTCGAAAAACTAAAAGAACAATTAGCCAATATACTTTAGGGATGCGCAAAAATGATTTCAGTGGTAAAATGTTTATTTTTACCGCACCATCCGGGGCAGGCAAAACCACCATAGTAAGACATCTGTTGGATAAGTACGGGGTGTTGGGATTTTCAGTATCCGCTACAACACGCGAAAAAAGAAGTTACGAAACTGAAGGGAAGGACTATTATTTCATCACAGTGGAAGATTTCAAACGTCGGATTGCCAGCGGGGATTTTGTAGAGTGGGAAGAAGTGTATCATGATCAGTATTATGGTACTTTAAAGTCAGAAGTGGATAGGATTTGGGCTAATAATCAACATCTGGTTTTTGATATTGATGTAAGGGGGGCAAAAAATATCAAACAAAACTATGGTGCGAAGTGTATGTCAGTATTTGTCAGGCCGCCATCGGTTCACACCCTTATAGAGAGGCTCATAAACCGAAATACAGAGACGCCTGAAAGCCTTGAAAAAAGAATAAATAAGGTAAAAAGAGAAATGGATTATGAAAACAGTTTTGATATTGTCCTTGTTAATGATCTGCTGGAAATATCTTTTTTAGAAGCTGAACATATAATTGAGACTTTCATAAATGGTTTACCCAAAGCATGACTGATAAAAATAAAGTTTATAATGAATTGACCAACGGTATCAATATCAGTGTCATACCCAAATATGAGCCCGAAGAATCAAATCCCGCTATCGGAAAGTTTATTTATTCTTACCAGGTTACTATCGAAAATATTAGTTCTGATACGGTTAAACTGATATCACGACATTGGTATATTGTGGACTCCATACAGGAAAAAAGGGAGGTAAAAGGTGAAGGAGTTGTGGGTGTTCAGCCCGAACTGAATCCGGGCGAATCTTTTGAATATATCTCATGGTGTCCGCTCCATAGTCCTATTGGAAAGATGTATGGAACCTATATGTTTATAAATCTTACTGCAAAAACCACCTTTCAGGTCAATATTCCTGAATTTATTCTGGTATCAGACTTCAAACTCAATTGATATTATTTCATTGCTTTCAAGATCAGGTAATCCTTGCTATAATGGAAATAATGGGCCTTTCTTTTAAAAATCTATTCATCTCCCCTAATTTCAGTTCCTATATTTGGAAATAGAAGTAAATACATTACCTTTGTGCCGCTTTTTCAAAAGGGAGGCGGGATTTATTATTTAAGATAGTTAAAATACAAATAAAACAGTATGGCTTTAATAGGTAAAATAAGAAAAAATATGTGGCTCGTGGTGGTTCTTCTCGCACTGGCGCTTGCTGGTTTTATCATCATGGATATGACATCTGGTAAAAGGGGTAGCTCATTCGGATCCAAAACCACATTGGGAGAAGTAGATGGTGACAAGATAGATTATATGGATTTTCAGAGAGCTGAACAAGCGCTGTATGGAGGGTCAGGTGATGTGTATGGAAGAAGAAATTCACTTTGGAATTATTTTGTTGAAAAGTCAATTATGGATGAAATTGGCAATGAGTCAGGTTTAGGTGTCGGTTCTGAAGAACTGAATGAACTTGAGTTTGGTGCTAATCTCAGCCCGATCGTGCAGTCTTTTTATTCAAATCCACAAACTGGACAAGTTGACAGAGCACAAATCGAAGAAATAAAAAAGGCGGTTGAATCCGGAACAGTTACCAATCCTGAATTTGCTGCCAGATTTAACGAATTGCGAAAGCAGGTTATCACAGCTCAGAAGCAAAATAAACTTAACAACCTCGTAGCAAAATCACTATATACACCTACATGGTATGCTGAGGCGCTTGATAAACTTAATAACGAAACCGCAATATTTGAATACGTAAAGGTGCCTTTCGAATCGATTGAAGACGCTCAGGTGAAATTGACAGATGAAGATTATGCCAAATATATCAAAGAAAACCCTGTAAAATATACCAACAAAGAGGAGGTAAGAAATATTGCTTTTGTAACCTACGATGTAAAAGCAACAGTAGAAGACTCCGCCGGCATAAAAGACAGATTATTAGCTCTGGTAGATGATTTTTCAAAATCGACCAACGATTCTCTTTTTACAGCTACCAACAAAGGGTTTTACAATAAAAATAATTTTATCAATAAAGATGCAATAACCGGTGATCTCAAAGACCATGTTTCAGCATTAGAAGTAGGCCAGGTTTACGGTCCGTACATTGATAATAAAAATTATATACTTGCAAAACTGACTCAGAAAAAAATAATTGCTGATTCAGCTAAAGCATCACATATACTTCGAAACGTTACTAATGGTGACCCGCTGCAGATGGCTTCGGCAAGAAATTTTATTGACAGTTTAAAAACAGCCATTTCATCAGGTAAGGTGACTTTTGCAGAAGCAGCTATAGCAAATAGTCAGGACGGCTCAGCTCCCAAGGGAGGAGATCTTGGAACTTTTGTACCCGGAACAATGGTGTCCGAATTTAATGATGCAGTCTTTAATGGTTCTGTCGGGGGCATGTACACGGTCACAACTCAGTTTGGAGTACACCTGGTGAAAGTTGAGAAGTTGGTTTACACGACCAAAGATCCGAAGTTTAACCTTGCTTATATTGCTGAACCGATTATCCCTTCGGAAGTCACACAAAATGCAATGGAAGATAAAGTAATGGGCTTGCTCGAAAAGACAAAAACCATCGACGATCTGAATAAACTGGCATCTGGCGACATCAAAGTCGAAGTAGCTGGTGGAATAAAAAAGAATGACTACATATTGTCCTCTCTCCCTTCTGGTCAGACGTCAAGAGACATAGTCAAGTGGGCATATGAAAATGATACTGATGCGGGCAAGGTGTCATCAACCTTATATACTTTTGCTGACGAGGCCAACTACGTAGATAGCAAGCACGTCATCGCCGGATTAAAATCCATTGACAAACCAGGACTTGCCTCCGTAGAATCAGTAAAATCATCAATAGAGGCCGTGGTTAGAAATGCAAAAAAAGCGGAAATAATCAAATCCAAAATCAAAGGAAGCGATCTTAATGCTATAGCAGCAACTTTCGCTCAAACAGTATCAATCGCTGAAAATGTAAATTACGGATCTGCATCTTTAAATGATGGAGATCAGGAGCCAATTCTGGTTGGTAAAATATTTGCAGCAAAACCTGGAACTATTGTAGGGCCAGTCGCAGGAAATTCAGGTGTCTTTGTTGCCAAACTTACATCAATAACTCCGGCAACCATTGAAGCTGGTTCATTCTCACAGAAAATGATGCTCACACAGATGGCAAGAATGAAGGTAAATTACGCCTTGCTTGAAAGCCTTAAAAAGAACAAGAAAATAGAAGATAACAGGTTTACTTTTTTCTAAGAGAAGCAGACACAGGAATAAGTAAAAAGACCTGCTGATTTTAGGAATTGGCGGGTCTTTTTATTTATTGATAAGCTATTTATGTTCTATTTTGGAAATAATACGGACAATGAGTCTTCGGACCTACACATTTCACATACCGAAATGATTTGAGTTTAGCAATAATTCCGGTTTAAGGCATTGACTTGCAATTAATTAGTACACTAACTATGTGTTTGTAAGCCACAAAACGAAATGATTTTCACTCATTCACCGGATGAAAAAAGCCTATCTTTGTGTTATGAAAAATAACTAAAAAGTTAAATGTGGCTTTAATGATTTGAAAATCAGGCATTCAAAAAGTTGTTTGCCTGATTTCTTTTTTACGAACTGGAAAGTATGCCACAAGAAATAAAAATACAGCCAAACCTCCTCTCACTATTATATACATTCGCCAGGCACCCATGGTCAAGTATTGATCCTCCCAGTGGCTTCTGGCAATAATAAAAAAATAGTTGTACCTAAACGAAAAGTTAAAAATATAGGTGAAGACTATGTATGACCATACAGAAATTGATCATACATAAACAATAACTTTTTATCAAAAAAAATCTCTTATCTCAAACAGATAGCCCTAATCAATACTTTTGTCGTTGATATCAGGTGGTATTTCTATTTTCTTCCACTTATTTCTAAGTTTCTTTTTACTTTTACATTTATCTTCTGATTATGAATAATTTAGAAAACATATTTCTGGCTCTTGGATCGATAAAAGCCAATTTGTTGAGGTCACTCCTTACATTACTGATTATTGCCGTAGGTATCACTTGTCTGGTGGGTATCCTTACAGCAATTGATAGTATCTTATTTTCTATGAGTGACAATTTCAACAGACTTGGAGCCAATTCATTCAGCATCAGACCGCTGTCGGAATCATTGAGAAGCAATGACAGAGGCAGGAGGCAAAAGGCAGCAGATAATATTTTATTTGACCAGGCAATGGACTTTAAGAGTTCTTACATCTACAGTGCGTCCAAAGTCTCAATTGAATCTTTCTGTACCGGCAATGCAACCGTCAAAACCGGAGACAAAAAAACAAACCCCAATGTGAGGGTAATTGGTGTAGATGAAAATTACATGAATACTTCTGCTTATGAGCTGGTAGCAGGAAGAAATTTTACCAATAATGAGGTATTCTCTACTTCAAATAAAGTCATCTTGGGAAGTGAAATCATAAAAACATTGTTTGATGAGAAACCCGAGAAAGCTGTCGGAAATGATGTGTATATAAACAGCAACCGATATAAAATCATCGGAGCACTCAAGAGTAAGGGTTCTTCATCTGGTGGAGGTAATGACAGAAGGGTATTCATTCCCCTATATAATTCAAAAGTGCTCTATGGGTACGCTGATAAGCCATATAATATAACTGTGGCTGTGGCAAATCCAAATGAAATGGATGATGCCGCCAATCATGCTATTGGGACTATGAGAAATGTAAGGAAACTTAAAGTTTCACAACAAAATGATTTCGAAATACGCAAAAGTGATGGCATCCTCAATCAACTTAAAGAAATGACTTCCACGCTCAGATGGAGTACCGTCGTGATCGCCATGCTTACGCTTTTGGGTGCTTCGATTGGTCTGATGAATATCATGCTCGTATCCGTTACTGAAAGGACAAAGGAAATAGGAATCAGAAAAGCAATCGGTGCTACCAGACGAAATGTCATGATGCAATTCCTTATTGAAGCCATCGTAATTTGTCTGATGGGTGGTTTCGTAGGCATCTTTCTTGGTATTCTTATGGGTTTCGGCGTATCTGTCATGGTGGAAGGAAGATTTTTTATTTCATGGAACTGGATGTTACTAGGATTTTCAGTTTGTATTATAGTAGGTCTTGTCTCAGGGCTGTATCCTGCTCTGAAAGCATCAAAACTGGACCCGATAGAAGCTTTGAGATACGAATAAAGTTCACTTAATCTTAAGTTTCATTCATTTCAACTGTTGAATTCAGGCTTAGCGTATGTTTAAATTTTCTTATTTGAGCGAAGGCGAGCAAATTTAATTTTAAACAAGCTCATACTTTAAATTGAAAAACCCCAAATAGCGTAATTTTGTATAAATCATTATTTTGACACTGTTAAATAATCATTCGGGTCACACCCTTGAGGCTGGGTGTGATGAAGCTGGTCGGGGATGTCTTGCTGGTCCTGTATTTGCAGCTGCCGTCATCCTGCCAGCAGATTTTTTTCACCCAGAGCTGAACGATTCAAAGCAGATAAGTGAGATTAAGAGAAACCACCTCAGGTCTGTCATAGAAAAAGAAGCGATATCCTATGCCGTAGCCCGTATGGATGCCCCGGATATTGATAAATTTAATATACTATGGGCATCCGTCAGGACCATGCACAAAGCCCTGAACAAACTGAAAATTGTACCTGATCATATCATAGTTGACGGCAACAAATTTTTGCCTTATAAAAAAATACCGTTTGACTGTATTATCAAGGGGGACGGTATTTATAATTCTATTGCAGCCGCTTCCATATTAGCCAAAACATATCGGGATGAATTTATGACAAAATTGCATCAAAAAATACCCCAATATCAATGGGATTGCAATAAAGGTTACCCGACACAATCCCATCGCGAAGCAATCGTACAGCACGGCCCTACTCAATATCACAGAAAATCATTCCAATTGTATCCCTTGCCGAAGTAACCGGATATATTTAATGCTGATTGTAGTCAGGACTTAAAAAATGAATGCTATCTCATTCTCTTAGTCCAAAGCCTCCACATCTTCTCATTTCTTAGAATCACTTGGTGCAATTACAATCCGGATACAATAAGGAAAGTTGCTGCAAAGCTAATTATAGCATATAATTCAGGAAATACGGCTAATACCATTGTCTTTCCGAAGAGATCAAAGCCAGAACCAATTCCCGAAATACCATGTGCACAAATCTGACCTTGCTTGATCGCAGAAACAAGACAGACAACCCCTAAAGATATACCACAAATCAAAATGGCACTTCCTTGCAAAATCGTTATATTTTCCGAAAGCAAACCACTGCTATTGATGATAAAAAATCCACCAAAACCATACAATCCTTGTGTTCCGGCCAATGCACTTAACAGCATATAACTACCGAAAGCACCATCATTCTTTTTAAGTGCGCCTATGGAAGCACTGCCTGCAATGGATACACCTACCGCACTGCCGATTCCAGAAAGACCTATCATAAGAGCAAGACCAAGATATGCTAAAATTATTGCTGTTCCCATTTTCTGTATTTTATTGTGTTCACCAGAATTTATTATGCAAAATTCACCCATTATTTTGAAAAAGCCTCTTTTAAGAATATGATATATATTATGGTATATGATGTTACTTATCATATAAAATTAAAGTATCTGATCATAATATTGTATTTTATAATTCATCAAGTAAGGTTATTACTCTTACTAATCATACATATACAAATATGGAAGACCGAATACAGGAGATCACCAGTAAAATTTATGAAGAAGGTGTGCTTCAGGCGCGTGAAGAAGCAGAACGCATCCTGAATGAAACCCAAAAAAAAGCAGATGAAGCATTGGCAGAAGCACATAAAAAGGGCGATCAGATTGTAGAATCTGCTAAAATCAAAGCTGGTGAATTGGAGCATAATGTACGGGAAGAAATCAAATATGCTTCTCACCAGGCTATTAACTCCGTAAAACAAAAAATTGCAGATATCATAACTCTGAAAGTGACAGAAGAACCACTTAAAGAACTGCTGGATGACAAAACGTACGTAGCAGGTCTCGTCACTCAAGTGATGCAACACTGGGAAAAATCAGCTGGGTCAGAAGATTTTCAATTGGTTTTTCCGGCTAAGATGGAAAAAGAAACCAATAGCATCGTACTTAAAAAAATCCATGAGCAATTCGGAAATAATATGAAAATAGATTTCAGTCATAAACTGGAGAATGGATTCAGAATTTCGCCGGCAGGTCATAATTATCTTATTTCATTTTCAGAAGAAGACTTTTCATTGTTCTTCAAGCAATTCCTAAGGCCAAAAACCATACAATTATTATACAATGAAGATCAATCCTGATAACCGAAAATATTATTATGTAGTGGCAGGATTGCCGGATGTGTACCTCGGCCAAATTACCGGCCTCATAAAACTGCCTGAATTCCTGAAAAACCTTAGAGAAGAATTACATCCCGACGATAATAAAAAATTGGGATATATCTTTTTGCCTTATGACAATCTGAATCTCCTTAACTTCTGCCTCAGAAATAATAAACCGTGGCATTCTATGGCCAATTTTAGTTTTGACCAGCTCAAATCAGGTATCAATGATCTAAGCTCCGATATTCCCGAATATTTATATGAATTTTATGATCACTTTCTGAAAGGAAATTTATTTCAGGAAGACTACATCTGGGAATATCAGCTAAACGATCGATTTCTCGACTATGTCATCCCCCATACAGAAGGTTTCTTGAAAAACTGGTACACCTTCGTCAGAGACCTGAGAAATATTCTGGCTGCTCTAAGCGCGAGATATCACGGATTTGACATGGCTAATCAACTGATTGGCAACAATGAAGTAACGGACAAATTAAAAAGCAGCCATGCGCATGATTTTAACCTGTCTCTTGATTTTCCATATATAGATTTGCTCATTCGCTTACACAAACAAGGTGAGTTGCTGGAACTTGAAAAACAGATTGACTTTATGCGATGGAATAAAATTGAAGAGCTCACCGAGTACAGCTATTTCAGCTTTGGTAAAATAGCCGGACACGTCCTGAAGCTTACTATTACAGATAAATGGGCTGTATATAATGAAGTAAATGGAAACAAAATATTTACAGATAAGATAGCCGAGATGGTCCGAAGTTTTAAATTTTCAAAAGAATTTGCTGTATGACAACTACCCGATCAATAACAAAAGGCAAAGTTGCAGGTATCATATCTAACCTTGTAATTGTGGAGGCAGATGGTCCTTTTGCACAAAATGAAATTTGTTTCATACTCGCAGGAAGGACAAAGCTTATGGCTGAAGTGATAAAAACGGAAAGAAATAAAGCTTATACTCAGGTTTTTGAAAATACCCGCGGACTGTGCATCGGTTCAGAGGTAGAATTTTCCGGCCACATGCTCGAAGCTACCCTTGGTCCTGGCTTGCTTTCAGGAAACTACGATGGCCTGATGAATAATCTGTCAACTATGGAAGGAATATTCATACGTCGGGGTGATTATACACCAACTCTCGATACAGCAGGAAAATGGGATTTTACACCTATTGTATCAGATGGCGATAAGGTAATCGCCGGTGACTGGATAGGTGAGGTAACTGAAAACAGCATATCACATAAAATAATGGTTCCCTTTGTATTGGAAGGTGATCTTGTAGTTAAAAAAATAGTAGTATCCGGATCATACACAATTAATGATGTAGTGGCAGTGCTAACTGATCAGTCAGGATATGAGATACCAGTCACCATGACCCAAAAATGGCCAGTAAAAAAATCATTGACATTGTACAAAGAAAAACCCAGGCCTTTTACTATGATGGAGACCGGAGTCAGGACTATGGATATACTCAATCCTATGCTGCTCGGTGGCACAGGGTTTATCCCCGGCCCTTTTGGCAGTGGAAAGACGGTTTTGCAACAAAGTATCTCCAGGCAAGCCGAGGCAGATATTGTAATCATTGCTGCATGTGGCGAACGTGCTAATGAGGTTGTTGACCTTTTTACAGAATTTCCCGAGCTCGATGATCCCTGGACAGGAAGAAAATTAATGGAGCGTACTATTATCATTGCCAATACGTCTAATATGCCCGTAGCCGCACGGGAAGCTTCTATGTACAGTGCTATGACCCTGGCAGAATATTATCGATCTATGGGTCTTAAAATTTTGTTGCTGGCAGATTCCACTTCCAGGTGGGCTCAAGCTCTGCGCGAAATGTCTAATCGGCTCGAAGAACTACCGGGTCCCGATGCATTTCCGATGGACCTGCCTTCTTCCATTTCAAATTTTTATAGTCGTGCCGGATACGTTTATCTCAATAACGGACATACTGGTTCTATTACATTTATCGGCACAGTATCTCCCGCCGGAGGAAATCTTAAAGAACCCGTCACTGAATCCACTAAAAAAGTAGCCCGCTGCTTTTATGCACTCTCTCAGCAGCGGGCCGATAGTAAAAGATACCCGGCCATCGATCCGATAGACAGCTACTCAAAATATCTGGAATATCCTGAGTTTCAAAAAACCCTGGCTACTCTCATCTCACCTGACTGGGTAGAAAAGGTCGATAAACTAAAAAATATGCTGATCCGAGGTAAAGAAGCATGGGAGCAGATCAATATATTAGGAGATGACGGTGTGTCAGTTGATTTTCACATCACATTCTGGCAAAGTGAAGTCATAGATGCTATCCTCCTCCAGCAGGATGCTTTTGACGAGATAGATGCGCGAACACCCCTTCTCAGACAGAAGTATATGACGGATTCTGTGATGGATCTTTTAGATTTCCCGTTCCATTTTGAGTCTTTTGATGAAGTGCAGCCATTTTTCAAAAAAATTATAGGTAAATACAAACAGATGAATTATTCAGAATTTGAAAGTAAGGCATTTAAAGATTTTGAAGATGAAATCCTTTCTATCTCAGAGGGAAGTAAAATGAAATCATAAAAAATCGAATTCATATGAGAATGAAGATATTTCAGAAAATATATACCAAACTGGAACGAATCACAAAGGCAACTTGTGTCGTCAGAGCAGAAAATGTAGGATATGAAGAACTTGCCACTGTAGATGGACGTGCTGCACAGGTCGTAAAAATTTTGGGTGATGAGGTCACTCTTCAGGTTTTTAAAGGTACCGAAGGTATTCCCACCAATGCAGAAGTCATATTTACTGGCAAACCGCCGACACTAAAAGTGGGTGAGGACCTGGCTGGTCGATTTTTTAACGCGTACGGACAACCCATAGATGGTGGCCCGGAACTGGAAGGTGAAGAAAGAGAAATAGGAGGTCCCTCTGTAAATCCCGTCAAAAGAAAACAACCGTCTGAACTCATTGCTACCGGTATTGCAGGCATTGATCTTAATAATACTTTAGTGACCGGTCAGAAAATACCTTTTTTTGCTGACCCTGATCAACCATACAATCAGGTGATGGCAATGGTTGCATTAAGTGCCAAAGCAGACAAAATCATCCTCGGAGGTATGGGTTTGCTTAATGATGATTTTCTGTTTTTCAGAAATGTATTTGAAAATGCAGGCGCAATTCACCGTATCATCAGTTTTGTCAATACAACAGAGGATCCGCCCGTAGAAAGACTACTTATCCCCGACATGGTACTTACCGCAGCAGAATTTTTTGCCGTTGACAAACATGAAAAAGTCCTTGTTCTGCTTACCGATATGACCTTATATGCAGATGCACTGAGCATCGTATCCAACAGAATGGATCAGATTCCGTCCAAAGACAGCATGCCGGGTTCACTTTACTCTGACCTGGCCAGATTATATGAAAAAGCGGTGCAGTTTGAAGATGGGGGCTCGATCACGATAGTAGCAGTGACCACTTTGTCCGGAGGTGATATCACACACGCCATACCCGACAATACCGGTTATATAACTGAAGGTCAGCTCTTCCTCCGCAGAAATACTGACATAGGAAAAGTAATAATAGACCCATTCCGCAGCTTGTCCAGATTAAAAAATCTGGTTATCGGAAAAAAGACAAGGGCTGATCATCCTCAGGTCATGAATGCTGCCATAAGACTATATGCAGATTCTGTCAATGCACGCACCAAACAGGAAAATGGTTTTGATCTGACATCTTATGATCAGCGAACACTTGATTTTGCTAAGGATTATGCTGAAAAATTGTTAGCCATAGATGTCAATATTAGTACTGAAAAAATGCTCGATATAGCCTGGGATCTTTTTGCCAGTTATTTTTCGATAGAAGAGGTAGCTGTTAAAAAAGAATTTTCTGACCTCTACTGGCCATCAGTTTAAAATCTGATTAATATGGCACTTAGTTTTCAATATAATAAAACATCCCTTCAATACCTTCAGAAACAAATGTCAACAAGGTTGCGGGCACTTCCGGTATTAAAAAACAAGGAGTCTGCGTTGAGAATGGAAGTTAAAAATACAAGAAACAACATTTTGGCAATGGAAAACCATATTTTCGGGCAGAAAAAAATTGTGGAGCAGCTTTCAGGTTTGTGGCAGGATTTTGATATGTCATTGATCACAATAGAAAATGTAACTACGGAGACAGTGATGATCGCCGGCGTAAGGATACCTAAACTGGGAGAGATACATTATCAGATAAAAAAATTCAGTCTGTTCAGTAAGCCACA
The DNA here is from genome assembly GCA_016722285.1 of Saprospiraceae bacterium. Lineage (GTDB taxonomy): Bacteria > Bacteroidota > Bacteroidia > Chitinophagales > Saprospiraceae > OLB9. The sequence continues at coordinate 705,765 of JADKGI010000001.1, read as the reverse complement.
CTGGTTTGGCGATGGCTTTCAAATCCTTAAAAAACTCTCAGATTTGGCTATAGAAAAAGAATTTGCTATTCGCAAAATGTTATTACTGGATAAGGCCCGAAAGAAAACAACCCAAAAAGTAAATCTATATGAAAAAAACCAGATTCCTGAATATGATCAGGCCATAAAGAAAATTAAACGATTTATGGAAGATGAAGAAAATCTGGCCAAATCATCACAAAAGATACTCAAAAATAAGCTTCAAAAAATAAATGACGCATGATCATCCCAATGAATAAATACGATTTTCTGGTTTTTCATGGCGACCACAATAAGTTTTTGGAAGGTCTCAGGGAATTAGGTGTATTGCATATAAAATCATCCGGGACAGAACTCTCACAACCTCTTCTGGATATACTTGACGGGCTCAAGAAAATCAGGGAGTACAAAAACATTTTACTCAATCTGAGAACCGAAAATAATCCAAATGAAGAATCAGTGCACCTTCACAGCGGGCGTTCTGTTATGGAGAAAATAGAATCATTGCAAACAGAAAACCAGCATCTTCAGTTAAAATTGCAAAACCTGGAAAATGCCATATCTTATGCAGAACCCTGGGGCATGTTTTCCACAGAAATATTAAATACTCTGAAGGATCGGGGGGTAACAATGCATATGTATTCATGTTCCGAAAGAAAATTTAATCCGGACTGGAAGAATGAATATACACTGGAGGTCATTGCCGTTCGGAAACCAGAGATATTTTTTGTCATATTTCAGTCCGACACTGATATGATAGACATCAAAGCAGACAGGTTGGCCTGGCCGGAACTTCCGTTCCAAATCCTGATGCTGGACCAACAAAAGGTAATTGATCGAATGAAGGAAATAAGACAGGAATTGACATCAATGTGCGACGATGAGGCCAATACATTGCGTAATTATGAGCAGGAAGTATATACTGAGATGCAGATACTGGAAGCAAATGAACAATCAGCCAAGCTCAATGACGAAAAATTAATGCGGTTAACGGGTTTCGTTCCGGAAACCAAAGTGGAAGACATCGAGAAATATTGCAATTCACAAAAAATATTTTATATAACCCAAAAAGTAACCCCTAAAGATAACCCGCCTATATTGCTCAAAAATCATAGGTTTTCTCAGCTTTATGAAGCTATTGGAAAGTTATATAGTTTGCCTTCATATGCAGAGATAGACCTTACCCCATATTTTGCACCATTCTTTATGATGTTCTTCGGACTTTGTCTCGGTGATGCGGGATACGGGTTACTGTTGTTGATAGCCGCTTCATTATATAAGTTGCAGGTCAACAGAGCGCTCCTTCCTATTCTCACGCTGGGACAATGGCTTGGTCTTGCTACGATTATATTTGGAATAATAACAGGTACTTTTTTCGGAATGAATCTGCTGGGGGACAAGTTTGCATTTTTGGGAACTTTCAGATCTGTCATTCTCGAAAGTAATCAGATATTTAATTTTGCACTCATATTGGGGTTTTTACAGATTATTTTTGGCTTATGTCTTCAGATAGCTAATAAAGTAAAGCAATATGGCTGGAAATATTCAGTGATGCCAGTAGCATGGATATGCATCTTATTTAGCATAGCTGATCTGGCTGTATTAAAGATCACTGGAGGTTTTTCTATATACATCATATATGTTTCGATTGCAGGCATTTTATTGTTCAATGATCCGGATACAAAAATTCTCCCCAGGATCGGTAAAGGGATTTGGGAGTTGTATGGTATTACCGGATTCGTGGGTGACCTGCTTAGTTATATCCGTCTTTTCGCATTGGGCATCTCGGGTGCTATATTGGGATTGGTGGTCAATAATATTGCGCTGCGGATGTTGAATGTGCATTGGATCGGTCCTGTACTTTTTGTTGCTTTTCTTATTTTCGGTCACGGTCTCAATCTGATGATTTCATCTCTTGGTGCCTTTGTACATCCTCTTAGGCTTACTTTTGTGGAATTCTATAAAAATGCCGGATTTACAGGTGGTGGTAAGGAGTATAAACCATTTGGCGGTAATGTTTGAAATGGCTATGTTCTTGTTAAAATATTAAAATCGTTTTAAATTCTAATATTTTGATGCAAATAACGTGAACGAAAAATTAGATGCTACCTTTAACAATTACAAATCGTCCATTCAAAGTAATATACCTATCATATTTATAATTAAAGGAAGCCTTTGATATTAATCTAAGGTAGTGGCTTGAATTAAATATATTTGCCCAAAATTAATTATGCCGACTAATAAATTACATGTTGGATTGCTGCTTTTTACTATTAATGTAATAGTCTTTTTTACAGCTTGCTCTCATCGTCTGAAAACATCAAAAGAGATTGTCAGGCCTGAATTTAGCACCATCCTGGATAGTCTGTCCATCTACGGATCCGTACTTATTTATGACCAAAACGAAGACATATATTACGCCAATGATTTTGAGTGGGCCAGAAAACAATTTCTACCAGCATCTACTTTTAAAATACCGAATACCATCATCTCACTTGAAACGGGAATCATGCAAAGTGATACGACTGTCATCAGATGGGACGGGACTAAAAGATGGTTGAAAGTCTGGGAAGAAGATCTGACACTCAGGCAGGCATTTCAGGTATCGTGTGTCCCCTGTTATCAGGAAATAGCACGTCAGATTGGAAAAGAAAGGATGAGGCACTATCTGGATAAACTGTCATATCCCGGAATGAAATTTGATAATACCACAATAGATAATTTCTGGCTGGAAGGGAGATCAGGGATATCTCAATTTGAACAAATATCCTTTTTAAAAAGACTATACAATACACAACTTCCGATAAGTAAACGTACTGAAAAGTTGATCCGAAAAATCATGGTAATAGATAATAAGCAATCATATATACTCAGCGGAAAGACCGGACTAAGTACACAAAATGGACAAAACGGATGGTTTACTGGCTTTTTGGAAGCAAACAAAAATGTCTATTTTTTTGCCACAAATGTGAAACCGAGAGACAATAGCACAACAAATGAATTTTCTGCAGCCAGGATAAAAGCCACCAGATCAATTTTAAATTTATTTTATAATACAAAATAATATTTTGCTAAAGTTAGGAATTCTTCAAAATATTTTATTGCATTTAAAGGGCATTCAAAAACATATATTCTGTTGTAAAAATCGTTTCCGCAATCGTTTTCTTTCTTTATCGTCTCTGTCTTTTGCAAAAGAATGATAACAATTTGTAAGTTAATCAATTTGAGTTTTTTGGTGGCGTTGCTGATAATATTCAATAAATTTTTCAGGATCATCGGGCGTAATTACTATTCTTTTGTCATCATTGGTTAGTAATAGGATAGCGGGATACTTTCTGGTGGCGTACCAGGTCATATTTCCCAGTCCTGATTTATAAAATTTGCCAAAATAACCAAACAGTCCTCCTACGCCAAATGTCCTTAATGACCAATTCAGTGATCCAGGCTCTAACATTCTGATACTATTGATATGCTCACGTGATATGACCACATTTACTACTGGCCTGTTAATAATTATATCCTGATTGGTCAATGAATAGTAAAGAGGCCTGAAAATAAAGGTGCCGCTCAAAATGATAATAAATACACCGGCTGTCATATAGGGCACAATTGCACCATCCCGGTCAATCCATCCTATTTGGAAATACATTATTAATACAAATAAGATAACTACACCGATAGAGGTAAGTTTAGCCCGGATGTCCAGGGAAGCATCAAATTTCATATCCTGATTTATTGAAGCGATTAAATTACATTTTGTAAAAATTAAAAGACATTATGGGTAGTTATTTAAGCATTTGCTATAAAAGGCTAAAATAGAGTACTTTTTTATTGAGATTGATTATACATAAACTATTTCCACGTATAAACGATTGGCATTAAGAAATCATTATACTAAAATATCACCGGCACCAAATACCAGACAAACAGACAAATCAAAATGATGGCAATGATATTCATCACAAATCCTATCTTTATCATATCTATCATCCTGATATGATTGCTGCCAAAAACAATGGCATTTGGCGGGGTTCCCATGGGCAGCATACCTGCGCAGCTCGCAGCCAGAGTCATAGGTATCCCAAATAAGAGAGGATTGACCTGCATCGCTTCTGCCAGTGAAGTGACAACGGGTGCAAATACAATAACTTGCGCCACATTACTCATGACTTCACTCATAAATATGGATATAACTGTAATCATAAACACCATAATCCAAACTCCTGACGAAAACTCAGCCAGCCAGTGTCCTAAGGCTGCAATGATGCCCGCATTTTCCAACGCATCAGCAAGGGCTATGCCCCCGCCAAAAAGTAATAAAATACCCCATGCCAACTTATTTGTATCGCTCCACAGGAGGATAGGTTTATCTTCGGATATTTGCATGCCCGATGGAATCACAAACATGATTATGGCTCCTATTAATGCAATTATAGTGTCATCCAGCTTAAAAAAGGGTTGAATATCATTGATAAGGGATCTGAATATCCATAAACATGCAGTAGCAAGAAAAACTATCAGTACTCTTTTTTCTGCCATACTCATTGGACCCATATTAACCAGTTCCTGTTTGATAAACGATGTAGTAGCAGCATCGGAAGAAATTTTGTTGGGATATAGCCATTTAACCATTACGATATATAATGCCGCCAGGAGCAACAAAGCAATTGGAAGACACAATGCCATCCAGCTCATAAAATCAATTTCTATTCCATATTTGTTTCTGAAAAATCCGATGTAAGCTACATTGGGAGGTGTGCCTATGATGGTAGCTATGCCTCCTATATTGGATGCATAAGCTATTGCCAGCATAATCGTAAGATTAAAATAAGCCAGATTGCCATTGTGGTTTTTTCTTTCAGACATGACAGAGATGACAGATACAGCAATGGGAAACATCATCATAGTGGTTGCTGTATTGCTCAGCCACATACTAAGCAGGCCTGTAGCCAATATAAAGCCGAGTACTATCCTGTCCCCTCCGGTACCTGTCGCTCTGATAATGTTCAGAGCTATCCTTTTGTGAAGATGCCATTTTTCAATGGCCAACCCCAGGACAAATCCTCCCAGAAACAAAAATATGACCGGATTTGCATAAGATTTGGCAGTTTGTTCTATTCCGTTAATTTTTAAAATGGGAAAGAGTACTAATGGAAAAATTGCTACCACAGGCATAGGCACAACATCACTCACCCATAATAAGATCATCAGGAGACCGACTGATAAAACCTTGATTCCGGCATGATCCAGTTTAAAAATATTAGCATGATAAAAAAGAATCGCCAAAACCACTGAGCCCAAGATGATTGTTAGATTGGTCTGGGTATGTGAAAGATGTTTACCTTTCATATAGCCTGTCATTATTGTTTGACTATTTTGAAAGGTATCATTTCTTTGCCGTCACGTACAAATAAGATATAAAACCCCGGAACAACCTGTGATAAATCCATTTCAATATTGCGTCCGACCCGGGTAAAAGTAGAAATCTGTACAGGCCTACCAGCAATATTTGTCAAAAATATATCTGAATTATCAGGCACTAATTCGGGCAAAGTGATAAACAAAGTATTTTTTACAGGATTGGGGTGAGCGAATATTTCATTTTTTTTTTCCGGATCTGACCCACCTGATGCAATCGACCATATTCTATCCAGATATGCAAGCCGGTCTTTGAGCCATTTACTCAACCAGGATACTTCCTGAGTATAGCTAGCACCTACGTAATAATTAGGCCAGACATAAATTCCAAGGACCGGCCATTTATTAAAGTTTCTTGTCTGAGCTCCATTGAGCATCGTTGATATCGAATCAACCATAAAGTTTACTCTGTTGTCTGATAACTGGTTTTTCCGAAGTGTATTCCATCTTTGTTTCAGACTGGAATAAAAGGTAGCATCTTCCAGAAATCTTTTCCACCAGAAATGAACTACCCAGTTATCGTTCAGGCAGACCTGATTAAAATTATATAAAACCAGGCCTTCGGGATCTCCTTTGGTACAATAATCTACATTCCCAAAGCCCAGATTGTAATCCCATGCCGGACCAAATTTAATTTTTCCCCCATCACTATCTCTTTCTTTGTAAAAAAAAGTACTCAGCCTGTACGCGTCCGGATTTTTGGTGAGCTCATTTATGATAATATAGTCCATTAAAGCCGTCGTATCTATATACTTTCGGAAACCTTTGTCAGGATCTCTAAAATCTGTGCCTGCTAATGACTTTTCCATTTCTTCGACATACCCTCTAATATATGTTTTCTGTTGGTCAACTATATCCACAGACTTTGGATATTCATATTGAAAATAGGTAGTTTGCCAGGCTCCGGGATATGGAGCAAAAGAAGATGTCCACCCTTGTCCGCCTCCCGAACCTGTTGTTTTGTCTAATTTAATAATATATCCACCTGTTAACGGATCTCCGCTTATATCTGTGGTTCCCATTTTGGCAATATCCACGCGGTTTTTATCTCTCTTGATTTTTTCAATAAGCATATACACCCCTTGGTAATTGTCATTCAGCACCAGCTCACAGTATCTGACCCGAGGTGCGTACTCCATAAATGATCCGGCAAACATATAAGCAAGACCATCTCTCATGAGGGATTTATCATTGTACGTAGCATTTAGGGTCCAGTCACTCTCTTTAGGCATGCCCAAGAGACTTACATTCAGATCATTTCCGGTGTTGTCACGAGTTTCAAAACCGTATGGTTTTTTTGGAAATCCCTGTGATGTCGAACCCCTCAATTCAATTCCTATCTTGCCCTTATATTCATTCTGCACATCGGTAATTTTGTTTTCTTTTCCAGGCCCGTTGTAGATGATCCCCATATCAGCGGTGATCTTGGGTTCATCAAGTATTCCCTGACCATTTGTATTTATGATTACAATGGGAAGATTTGAAGTGGTTAAGTTAGTTTGGAGATAAGCTTCACCATGTATTATCAATAGCAAACAAAATATGGTAAGTCTCATAAAGCATTTTTTTTGTAAAGATACTCGTATTCCTCTTTTTATTGAAAATGAATAACCGAATTTTGAATTATAATTCTTTTCCGTAGCCCTGGTTTAGAAAATCAAAATACAATATTGACCTTTGGGCATTATTCGATTCAAATAAAAATAATATTTGGCAAACTTGTACTTATTTTATCAAATTATTTAACATTTAGTATAGAAATCACTTCCATGTAACATACTGAATATGTGCATAAAATAAAAAATATTCGAAATATTATTGACTGTTATTTATAAATAATTTAACTTTGAGTTAAATTTTAAAATTAACTGTAACATGTCATCATCCATTATCGAAAAGAAAGTATTAAAAGGCGGAGAATTTCTTATAAAAGACTCTCTACATCAGGAAATGTTTATTCCTGAAGAATTCAACGAAGAGCAACTTATGGTAAAAGAGACCGTCAGGACTTTCGTTGAGCAGGACATCATGCCCATAACCGACCGCATAGAAAAACTGGAAGAAGGTCTCATTCCTTCCAGGTTGGACATATTTGCTTCACTTGGCCTTTTAGGTACACATATGCCGGAAGAATATGGGGGTAGTCATCTTGGATATATCACCAATACATTAATAGGAGAAGAAGTCGGCCCATCCGGTTCATTCAGTGTAAGTTATAATGCACATACCGGAATAGGTATGTTACCGATATTGTACTATGGTACTGAAGACCAGAAAAGAAAATACCTGCCGAAACTCATTACCGGAGAACTTAAAGCCAGTTACTGCCTGACAGAACCATCCAGTGGTTCGGATGCTTTGGCCGCAAAATCTACTGCAGTGCTGAATGCTGAAGGTACACACTATATACTCAACGGCCAGAAAATGTGGATAACCAATGCCGGATTTGCAGATTTGTTTACCGTATTTGCCCAGGTAGATGGAAATAAGTTTACCGGTTTTCTCCTTGAAAAAGGTTTGGAAGGATTTACACTGGGTGCTGAAGAAAAAAAACTGGGTATCAAGGGATCTTCCACCAGACAGGTTTTTATGGAAAATGTCAAAGTACCTGTAGAAAATCTTCTTGGTGAAATCGGAAAGGGTCACCTGATAGCATTCAATGTACTCAATACAGGAAGATTCAAACTTGGGGCATCATGTTTGGGTGGATGTAAAAAGATACTGGACGTTTCTATCAAATACGCCATCGAAAGAGAGCAATTTAAGAAACCAATCGCTTCGTTTGGAGCCATTAAGTATAAGCTGGCTGAACAGGCAATCCGGACTTTTGTCACTGAAACGGCCACTTATCGAACAGCACAGCTTATACAGGAATCTGAAGAAGAGTTGGCAGCCGCGGGAGCAGATTTCGCCACCTCCAAAAGAGATGCAGCTGAGGAGTATGCAATAGAATGCTCCATTATTAAAATAATAGGATCGGAGACATTGGATTACGTTGTAGATGAGGCCGTTCAGATTTATGGTGGGATGGGCTATTCAGAAGAAGGAGCCATTGCCAGAGCATACAGAGACTCCAGGATCAACCGCATCTTCGAAGGTACAAATGAAATAAACAGGATGGTCATCCTGAGTACCATACTAAAAAATGCCATGAAAGGCGAGCTGGATCTGATGACCCCAGGTATGGAAGTACAAAACGAACTGATAAACGGATCAACTACCGGCGGTACCTTTACAGGTGACTACAGAGCAGAAGAAACTGCTGTTTCAAATTTTAAGAAAATACTCATCATGCTTTTGGGATCTGCTGCACAGCAGGCTATGGGTGGAAAACTTGACCTTAAATCAGAGCAGGAAATATTAATAAATATGGCAGACATAATAATTGAGATTTTTAATGCAGAAAGCACCCTGATGCGGGTTCAGAAAATCGCTGAAAATCATCCTGACAAAAATATCATTCCCTATAATGCCATTTTGAGTACTTATCTGCATGATGCTTCGGGCAGAGTAACCAAGCAGGCTACTGATGCCATCGCATCATTTATATCTCCTGACCTTCAGCCCGGATTCATTTCAGGATTGAGGAAATATATAAAATATCCGCTGCAGAATGTGAAGGAAAACCGCAGAAAAATAGCAGATACCCTAATCGAAGCAGGCGAATATTGTTTTTAAACATGTAGGGTTCCTTTAATGACATTATATTTTTCCTGAATAAAATTTAACGACAAAATCTTTTACCTTTGCTCCGTTTCGTATATGAATGTAGCAAGGGTAAAAGATATTTTTATTAAAGAGCTATCTGTTGAATTCAGACAGAAGTTTGCTATAGGCGGCATATTTTTATTTGCGGCCACCACAGTTTTTATCATTTATAAATCTTTTAATAGTATTTCTCCGAGGGAGTGGACCATCCTGATCTGGATAATCATGCTCTTTGCGGGCCTCAACGCTGTCGTGAAAAGTTTTCTTCAGGAAAAGAAAGAGACATATCTGTACTACTACACGCTTTTTGACCCGATTGATCTTATACTCGCCAAGCTGCTTTATAATTTTGTTTTTCTTTGCTTTATTTTTGCAATAATCCTGATTTTCCTGGGTGTATTTTCGGGATTTCCGGTACGGGATTTATCACTTTTTTAATAGGATCCGTTTCCGGGATATTCGGGATTTCAGTTGTATTTACTTTTGTATCTGTGATATCAGCTTCAAACAATGGTAATGCAACGCTGATGTCAATTTTAGCTTTACCCCTGGTATTGCCGATTGTTTTACTTTTACTGAAAATTACCGCTGTTAGTGTACGATTGCTGACAGATACTGCGATTATGCAGGACGTATGGTTATTACTGGGTGTTGATAGTATCTTATTCGGAGCAATGCTGTTGTTGTTTCCGGCTTTATGGAAGTCTTAAATTTACAAGAAATGAAAGGTCTGTGGTGGAAAATATCAGGAGCAATTATCTTCATTTATGTTCTCATCGGAGGTATGACCGTTGCATTGAGGCCCGGGATTACCGCGTCCAATCCGAATCATGCGCAAAGCGGAGAGAAATTAAATCTGACAATAACCGGGTACAACACCCATTTTGCCGCTGCTTTAAAGAACCGCGCCTGGCTAAAACTTGACTCCGTAAATGCTGTAAGAGCGATACAAATAAATCCTGAGTCAGATAATGTTGTCCGATTGACATTTGATATACCCACTTCATTTCCGGGTGATGGCAAAGTAAGACCTATGACGCTGGTTTTTGACAATGAGACGGACGGCGCTTTTGTACAACCCAATGCTGTATTTATTACCATATCAGACACCATACCGGCATCCCGGGAAATGTGGACTGAGGCGGGAATGCATAGTTTTAATACCGCCAAAGGCATCAGATTTCCGTACAGAAATATTTTGAATGAGACTATAAGAAATACATTTTTCCATGTGGCTTTATGGTTTGCTATGTTCACGCTGCTCATCGCCGGGCTCTATCATGCTATCCAATATCTCAGAACCGGAAAATACGACCACGATATAAGGTCATCTTCTTTCAACCGCATAGCCATTATGTATGGAGTTTTCGGACTTATCACCGGATCAATCTGGGCAAAATTTACCTGGAATACATTCTGGACTACAGATGTAAAACTCAATATGACCGCTGTTGCCATGCTCATTTATCTGGCATATCTGGTTTTACGCGGTTCGTCATCTGATCATGACAAAAGAGCAAAAATGTCAGCAGCCTACTCTATATTTGCTTTTCTGGCATTGATACCACTTGTTTTTGTGATACCCAGACTTACAGACAGTCTGCATCCCGGCAATGGAGGTAATCCGGCACTTGGAGGTGAGGATCTCGACAACACACTGAGACTATTTTTCTATCCTTCTATTATCGCTCTAATATTACTTGGAACCTGGATGTCGTCGTTGCTGACAAGATATGAAAGGCTCAAAGACAAAATTCTTCTGCAAAAAAACAGGTGATTTAACCCAAATTCAGGCATTGAGGTTAAAATAAAGTTAAGGTTGTAAAAGCATTTTAAACCAGATGGACGATCCCTTGTCCAAAGGTCAAATATTTATTCACACTAAATCTTTGAAAAATGAAAAAGTCATTATTAATTGTTTTCCTGTTCTTCTTCGGATTACTACAGGGAGTTGATGCTCAGAATATTGCAGGAAGAAACAAATCAGATCAGCGAAGGACTGAGAGAAGCGAATTCAGAAATGAAAAAAATGAAAAAAACTGTAAAAAACATCACAAGCATAAAAACAAAAAGATGAGAAAAGGAGCAGCTGGCAGAGGTCAGTTTACCCCGGGAGAAGGAAGAATGTCACGCGGAGACAACAGAAAGGTTTTTTAAAACAAATGTATTAGTTGGTTAATCAGAATGGAACAGATTTTGTTCCCTTTTTTAATTAATTCCCTGCTGGCGCAAGTTTCAAACTTGTGCCTAAAGACTCATACCAAGTTCTGTCAAAGTTTAATACAGACAATAACCTGAGCTTGTCATCATTTATTATCATTTGGACTTACAACAAAGACATATTGGTAGGAATTTTGTAAGAAGATATTTGTCGATAATACCGGTGTGTTAAATTTATTTATGGATGAGCACTAAATATAAATTTTTAGATAATGATGGATTGTATTTCGTTAGTTTTGCTACAGTATCATGGGTAGATGTATTTACGAGACTTCTTTATAAGGATATATTCTGCGAAAGCATCCAATATTGTCAACAAAACAAAGGCCTCCATTTGCATGCATGGTGTTTGATGAGCAATCACGTCCATTTGGTATTTTCCCGATCGGGATTATATAGCCATTCAGATATATTGAGAGACCTTAAAAAATTTACATCTAAAAGACTAATAGAAGCAATTGAAAACAATCCTGCTGAAAGCAGAAAAGAATGGATGATGAGTATATTTCGCAATGCCGGACAAAAGAAAAGTAATAATAAAGATTATCAATTTTGGCAACAAGATAACCATCCTATCGAACTTTTTAGTCCATTAGTAACATTTCAGAAAATCGATTATGTACATAATAATCCATTAGCAGCGGGTATAGTGAGCGAATCTGAGCATTATTTACATAGTAGTGCCAGGGATTATGCAGGTATAAAAGGGATTCTTAATGTAGAAATATTAGAAAGACCTGGGAGTCTTGAAGGTTATGTGTTTAGTTATTAGTGGTAAAGGCACAAGTTTCAAACTTGCGCCAGCAGTGGGGCTTTTTGGGATAAACATATGCTGAATACCATAATCATAATATGATTTTGCATGCAATAGATATTTTATAATAAAAGATATATTTCCATCAATGAATGCCGTGTTTTATATGTACAAATATCATTTGTGGGGCTTCAATATGGTTAATATTTCATATTGACATAATGATATTTAATATCCGGGGGGCAAAAAAACCATGCTCATCATTGTATCTTTAGTGACTTTGTAGTAAGTTTGTTCCATTTGCTTTCCATACAAGATAGATTCAAATCTGTGTTAAATAGAAATGTCCTGATATTTGTGATGGGATTTTTAACCCACAGCATGGTGTCTCAGATAAGTCCAATGAATTTTGAACAACTGGACATCTCAAATGGGTTACCCCACAATACTGTTTTTTGTATTATTCAGGACAGATTTGGCTTTATGTGGATAGGCACACAGGATGGCTTATTGCGTTTTGATGGTCAAAATTCCAAAGTCTATGTTAACAGCTCCAATAAAGATTTTCCGGCAAAAAACATTCAATGTCTTTTTGAGCACCCTTCAGGAGACATATATATGGGCACAAGAGGCCAGGGATTAATCGTCAGATCGGGAATGACAGGCAGATATGAATCTATTGGTAATAAATCCCTTAGCAATGCACTCTCCCGGAGCTGGGTTAAGAGTCTATATATGGATTCACATCAAAGGATTTGGATTAGTACTCTAGGTGACGGGTTGTGGGTGTATAATCCAAAAACTAATGAATATCAAAGTTATAATACAAATAATTCTATACTTAATTCTAATCAGGTATCTTCTGTTGTGGAAGATAAAGAAGGAAATATATGGATTGCCAGCAGTAGTGACCACCTTTTTTATATAAAGTATCCTTCAGGCAAATTGTTAGATTATGAAAATGCTGACCAAAAATTCCAAGGATTCAGAAAGGTTCTTTTCAAAGATAAATCAGACAGACTGTGGCTGGGCACTGAAGGTCATGGACTGTATTTGCGCGAAAATAAACAACAAAAATGGAGACATTTCACTACTGATGATGGCTTATCTTCCAATATTATCACAAGCATTAAAGAAAACTCAGCTGAACAAATACTAATAGCTACCGATGGGGGGGTTGTATATTTTGGATCCCAAAACCTGGAAAGGTAAAACTTTTGATATACACGAAGGCAGGTACCCTCTGAATACCAATGCTTTGTATAATATATGTATTGACAATGACCAAAATGTTTGGATAGGTACATATAATGGTGGTATAAACATACACAAAGAATATAAATCCGTCTTCGAAACATATACTTATCCTGACAATAAGCCGGGAGGTTTGATGTCAGTACTGAGTGTAAGTAATCAAAAAAGTAAAAAATATTGGTTGGGAACAGACGGCAGTGGGGTATATGAATTTGATCCGGTGTCAAAGAAAATGATTGAAAAAAATGCTTACCTGAAGATAAATTCTAAAATAATCAAAAGTATATATGAAGATAAAGATCAAAATTTATGGTTGAGTTCGTTTAACGAAGGATTGTATCAAATCGACCTTAAATCGTTGCACAGAAAACATTACAATCCAGATTCTGAATCTAAGTTGCAAATAAATGGATGGAATGTCTGGTCTATAACTGGCGACAATGATGATAACATATGGGTAGGTCTGCTCGGGGCAGGTATTAATAAGATCGATAAATCGACAGGAAAAATCAGTCAGTTTTTACACGATCCAAAAGACAGCTCAAGTATTTCAGGGAATGGGGTAATGAATTTAATGGTTGATGATAAAAACAACATCTGGGTAGGCACCAACACAGAAGGAGTAAATATACTCAATCAAAAATCTGAATCGTTTACCAGATTGAAACATGAGACAGCTAACGTTAGGTCTATATCATCCAATGATATCAGGTGTTTGTTTATGGACTCAAGGAAGCGTATTTGGGTAGGTACAGAAAGTGGTGGACTAAACAGATGGCTGGGAGGTGCAAATTTTAAACATTATACCACTAAAGACGGCCTTATTTCTAATGCCGTTATGGGTGTGCAGGAAGATGCCAAAGGATATATATGGATAAGCTCTTTTAAGGGTATCAGCAGACTGGATGAAAAAAACAACATTATTTATAATTATAATTTTCATCAGAATTCTCCATTTAATATCAATCAGTTCAATATGGCATCTATGACATCTGACAGTACTATGATGGCTTTTGGTGGCATAAACGGTTTGACAGTATTTTATCCTGAAAAGCTAAAGTTAAATAAAGCATTACCAGTAGTTTACTTTACTGACTTCAAAATTTTCAACAAAGAGGCGGCTGCTGACAAAATGTTCAGCAATACATTTAAATTGAATTGCAATATTGACAATGTGGAATCAATCCAGATTTCTTATTCTGAAAATACATTTTCTTTAGAATTTATATCTATTGATTATTCAGACCCAAACAGTATAGTGTATGAATACATGATGCAGGGATTTGATAATACTTGGCTTAAAACAACCAGCGACCAGCGGGAAGTCACCTATACCAACCTCAATCCGGGTAAATATACCTTTAGTGTCAAGGCTTCAAACAGCCCGGGAATATGGGGTCCAGAAAAAAATTTAATAGTCATAGTCAATCCGCTTTTCTGGCAAACATGGTGGTTTAAAATGCTATTGGCATCGATTTTACTTGCTGTCGCATATAAATTGCTCAAAGTCTATTCTGAAAACAGAGAGATGTCGCTCAAGCAAACGGTATTGGAATCTAATGAATCCATTCTGAAACTTACTAACGAAAAGTTGGGAGCACATCAGCAAATTTTAACCCTTACTAACGAGAAACTTGAGATGGAAATATTTAATAAGAATAGTGACCTTATGAATCAAACTGCTAAAATTGCCCATAAAAACGAGGTATTAATTGATATAAAGAGGATACTCAACCATATATCTGAATCAAATGAAGTCAATAGAAATAAAATGATCAGAAATCTTGGCTCTCTCGTAGATTTAGAACTTGAAGATAAAAAAAACTGGGACAAATTTCAGCAATACTTTGACCAGATAAATCAAAATTTCAGAACAAATCTATTGTTAAAACATCCCAATTTATCCCAAAATGACTTACTAATGTGTACTATTACCCATTTAAACATAAGTAATAAAGAAATGGCAATACTTCTCAATCTTTCTATCTCAGGTATAGAAAAAAGCAGGTACAGGCTTAAGAAAAAACTAAAACTTAATGTCGATGATGACTTGAATAGTTACCTGCGAAGCTTTTAATACAAGCAATATTTTATATATTACATATACCAGATTGAAGACATTGAAATAAATATGAAAATCTATCGGAGAACTGATATAACTTTACTTACATTGACTCTAAAACGTAAAATACTTCTATAAATACATTATTTTCATTTGTCCAGCATTTGTCCAACATAAAAATTATACTTAGATGCTTAATTTGCTGATCATTACATTAAATTTTAAATTATTGAATGTCTAGATTGTCCAGCTTAAATTGACGTATTTTGGACAATCCAAAGCTATTAACCATCACTCAACCCTTATTTACTTATGAAACAACAAATATTATTATGTAGTCTCATCATGATGAGTACATTTCTGGCAGCTCAAAGCTATCAGGTAAAAGGCAAAGTAATCTCAGCCAGCTCCAACGAAACCCTTATAGGAGCTACGTTGGCTGAGTTAAACACTAACAACGGTGTCATTACTGATTTTGAGGGCAATTTTGAAATTAGATTGACACAGAGCCCCACCGTCCTTTCAATCAACTATATTGGCCTTAAAGCTAAAGAAGTGATTGTGGATAGAAATACACCATTTTTAGAAATCATTTGGAGGATGACGCTGCACTGCTTAACGAAATTGTAGTAGTTGGTTATGGTACTCAAAAGAAGAGCGACATAACCGGGGCTGTATCCAGAGTAGAACTTGACAAAGTCATAGCCATCCCTACAACAAACATTTCTGAAATGCTACGTGGACAAGCGGCAGGAGTGCAAGTTTCTTTAGGTTCTGCAAGACCTGGTGGAACTTCAAATATTCTTATCAGAGGCCAAAGGTCGATCAGTGGGGGTAATGATCCTTTGGTGGTGCTCGATGGATTTCCTATAGACAATATTAATGAAATAAACCCTGACGATATTGCATCCGTTGAAATACTAAAAGATGCTGCTGCTCAAGCCATTTATGGCGCCCGTGCAGCAAACGGGGTAATACTTGTGACAACTAAAAGAGGGAAGTCAGGAAAAATGTCAATCAATTATAATACTTACTATACTACCCAAAAGTTGACAAAGAATTTTGAGCTTTTTGGACCTGAAGAATTTGCACAATATAGAAGAGAAGCCAGAAGGTCGGTAAACCCAATCGTTGATGGAAAGCAAGCTTTTAGTCCCGATACAGTAAATTTTGGCGGTACAAGTTTGGCTGCAGAATATATAAATTATGCTGCCGGAAATTTTGCCAATTGGGAAAACGAGTTGCTGAGATCAGCAGTTACTGCCAGCAATTCTCTGAGTATCAGCGGGGGAAATGATAATACAAAGATATTTTCGAGTTTGACATATTTTACACAAACTGGATTACTTCCCAACTCTGACTATAAACGAGGCGCATTCAGACTTAACATTACTCAGAGAATTACAGATAAATTAAATATTGATGCCAATCTGAATATATCAACAGATGCTCAACAAAAAGAAAGTACTTCATTAGATTTTATTACTATTTCACCTTTTACCGGTCCTTATGATGTTGACGGTAACCTGGTATTCAGATTGGCAGGTGCGAATGCAAGCAGCTCTACAATTAATCCGCTTTGGAATATCAGAGAAGCCAATAATCGGAATAAAACCAATCTGTTTAATATTAACCTAACAGGCACTTATGCATTCTCAAAGAATTTTTCTTATAAATTAAATACCCTTTTCAATCGCAAATTTGGAGATGAAGGTACTTATAGAACCAGATTACACTCAGAGGGTATAGCAGCCAATGGTAGTGCCACCCTTACCAATAATGTCTGGGGAGAATTTTTGATAGAAAATATCATTAATTACAATAAAGAGATTAATAAAAATAATAAATTAGATGTCACATTGGTACATTCAGTAAATGAAAGAGATTATTCAAGTACGTACATTTCCGGTACCAATTTTACGAACGACTTATTAGGTTTTGACGGTATCACCAATGCGCTAAATTATAATAGTACCAGAAATGAAAACAGACGCAGACTTTTAGGTTATCTTGGAAGAGTAAGGTACAATCTGATGGACAAATACTTATTTACAGTTACTGCCAGACAAGATGGATCATCTGTATTTGCTGTCAATAAAAAATGGGGATTCTTCCCGGCTGCAGCTTTTGCATGGAAAATGCACAATGAATCATTCTTAAGCAATATAACCCAGATAAATGAACTTAAGATGAGAGTGAGTTATGGATCGGTGGGAAATCAAGCTTTGTCCCCTTACCAGACCTTGGGGCTGGTAGGCAACTACCCATATATATTCGGATCCAATCTTCAGGGTGGCAACCTTCCTGGTTCTCAGCTCCCTAATCCCAATCTTACCTGGGAGACATCTACCACGCTCAATGCTGGCCTGGACTTTGGATTATTCAACAATTTGCTTGTGGGTAGCTTCGAGTATTACAAAACGCATACAGTAGATCTGTTAACCAATGTGCCATTGGGTGGAACTTCCGGGTTTTCTTCTACTATCACTAATGATGGTGAAACCGAAAATAGCGGTATCGAGTTGCTTCTCACTACCAATTTAATAAAATCAAAAGACTTAAGATGGTCTGTTACAACGATATTTACCAAAAATACAAACAAACTTCTCAAATCCGGGTTGGTAGATGAATTGGGCAATCCAAAAGATGATATCAATAGTACCAGATTTATAGGCAAAAGCCTGAGTCCACTTTATACTAAAATATTTGATGGTATATTTCAAACTGATGCAGAGGCACTCGCTTCACCGCAGGGCACTTTAGGTGGCACGGTAACACCTTTTCAAAATGTAGCTTCACTCACTGCTGGGGCAGTACGAGTGAAAGATGTAAATGGAGATGGCGTGATTAATGAACTGGACAATGTTATCATAAATACTGTACCCGATTGGTATGGCTCACTTTCTACTACTTTTGGATTTAAAGGATTTGAGCTTTTAGTGGACTTATACACAGTTCAAGGCGTTACAAAATATAATCCATATTTAGCATTGTTTAATGAAGGTGGTTATAATACCTCAGTTCGTAACGGTATTACCAGAGATTATTGGACACCTGAGAATCCATCAAATACCTATCCAAGGCCAAATTATAACACTAAAGCGGCAAATATAGAAATATTAGGAGTGGATGATGCATCATATTACAGACTGAGGACTTTATCACTGTCATACAATCTTCAAAAAAATGCTGCCAGTAAATTGCATATGGAGGCGTTAAAACTTTTTGTTACTGGCAATAATTTGGTCACTGTTACTGATTATAAGTCATATAGCCCCGAGAACAATCCTAATGAATTCCCTGACGCCAGAGGATTTACTTTCGGGCTTAATGTAGGTTTTTAATCTATTATTGTTCATAATTAAAATAAATAGAAATGAAATATTATATAAAATCTTTAACCATCGCTGTTCTAATACTCTCTGCATTTTCATGTAGTGACTATCTGATTGAAGAATCTACTTCATCTTTTACAGCATCATTTACATACAATACTCCTGAGGGGCTGGAATCTGGTGTCGTAGCATTGTACAATTTTCAAAGATCATTTTGGGAAAACTCAGCAAGTAATGGCTCAAACCCGATAGTCATTGATTCCAGGGATGACCTCACTATTCCCAGAGGAGGTGAAATATCCAATTATGGAAGAATGATACAGGGTACTACTCCTGCCAATAGCTTTGCAATGGCAGCATATTGGAAGCAATATTATAGAATCATTGACAGAACAAATGCGATAATTGATGCGGCGGAAAAAATCCAGGGTATGGACGCAATTAGGAAAAATAATGTAATTGCAGAAGCAAAATTCTTTAGAGCCAATTCAGTATTTACATTATTTAAGTTGTTTAATAATATCTATGTGACTACGGTACCTACAACTCCGGAAAATGCCAGAGATTTGATCTCAAATAAAACTCCGGAAGCTGATATCTACAAACTGGTAAATGAAGATTTGACATTTGCCATCCAAAATCTGGCATGGAAGCCTGTTGACTTAGGCAGAATAAGCCAGGGAGCAGCCAGACACGTTAAAGCAGAAGTAGCCTTATGGCAAAAAAACTGGCAGGAAGCTAAGACACAATCTGAAGCCATTATAAATTCAGGTAATTACAGCTTGGTGAGTTCGACAGGGTTAGTTTTTAAAGGTGATGTCAATCATTCTGAAGCTCTGTGGACCATCCAGTTTAAAGCATTAGTAAATGGCTCTCCACACAAAGTAAATTTCAACCTGATGCCAAATTATGCTGAGTTGATACCTGGATCAAAATACAGCATTGAGCAGGGTGGAAGAGGTTTCGGTTGGTTGACTTTAAATAATTACTTGCGTGACCTCCTGAATGAAGATCCCGGTGATACCAGGATAAAAGGTAGCTATTATATTCAGGATTATGTTTATAATGATGCCGCTACACTTCCAGCGGGAAAAGTATTGGGTGAAAAAATCGTACATGCCACCTGGAAAGAATTTTCTGCAGCATCTGCTGATCGGAATTTCTTTTTTATCAGACTTAATGCCGGATGCAAAAAGTATTTTCCTGATGATGGCAACCCGACACTCGATACTCAGACCAAAAATATTATGATTTACAGATTAGCAGAGACCTACCTCTATGCAGCTGAAGCCAATATGATGCTTGGAGATAAACCCGCTGCACTTATTCATCTCAATAAAGTCAGAACCAGAGCAGGTGCAAAGGCAGCAACAGATATAACTATTGAGACCATCCTGAAAGAGCAAGCTATGGAGCTGGCATTTGAAGGCCGACGATGGTATATGCTCAAGCGTACCGGTAAGCTATATGACTATGTAATTGACCATGCAGGATATGGATTGGCCGGAGATAAGAGTGCTGAGAATTCAACAGCTGGTGGTGCCAATAATACAGTGCAGAAACCTTTGCCATACAAAAATGATGCAAGGCGTGTAATGAAGCCATATATGGTCAATTGGGCAATACCGCTTAGTGAAATGAATCTCTTAGGAGCTGGATATCCTCAGAATGATGGATATTAGTTCCTGATAAAATTATATTGTGGCTTTAAGAAGGTTGTTATTGAATGGTTTACCAGACTTCAGCAACCTTTCTTTCTGTGGAGATTTGATATCAGACGTCATTAAGTAATCAAGCTTACAATTTGCCAAAAAAAAGTAATAATTTTCAACCCAAAAATACGTTTCATGGTGATGAGATATTTTTCTTTTATATTCTTGCTCGTCGGAATTGTATGTTGTACTGCCACCTATAAAGCTTTTAATGCTAATGTGGTATCAACTGACAATAAGGTAATCGCTCATCGTGGAGCATGGAAAAAAAACAACTTGCCTGAAAACTCCATTGCTTCTCTTAGACAGGCTATTGCTTTAGGATGTTATGGATCTGAGTTTGATGTCAGAATGACAGCTGATGACTCCTTGATAATATGCCATGACTCGACTTTGAATAATCTGTCCATTGAAAATACTAAATATTCAGTGTTAAATTCTTTCAAACTTTCAAATGGAGAGAAACTCCCTACACTGAGAGAATATATATCGGCTGGTTTGAAAAACAATACATCAACCATGCTGATTTGTGAAATTAAACCTTCTACCATCAGCAAGGAAAGGAGCTTGCAAATTACTGAAAAAGTCGTAAATCAGATTAAAAAACTGAAGTCAACTCAACAGGTTATTTACATAAGTTTCAGCCACGACATTCTTAAAAAAGTTGAAGAACTCCAACCCGGAGCTATTACACTTTATTTGAATGGAACTAAAAGCCCTGATCAAATAAAAGATGATGGGATTGATGGGCTGAATTACCATGTTTCAGTATGGAAGAAACATACCGATTGGATAAAAAGTGCAAAACAAAATAACCTCCTTTTAAGCGCCTGGACGGTAAATAAAACAGATGATATGGATTGGTTGATCGCCAATAAATTTAATTTCATTACGACCGACGAACCCGAACTATTATTTGAAAGAATTGAAAATAGCCCTGTTGCAAAAGGATGGGAATTAACCTGGAACGAAGAGTTTAATTACACTGGCTTGCCCGATACCTCAATTTGGAATTATGCAGTAGGTGGAAATGGATATGGCAACAATGAATTGCAATATTATACGAAAGACGAAGTTGGTAATGCAGTTGTGAAAGATGGAAAGCTTTTTATCACTGCATTAATACAAACCAAAGAAAAAAATAAATATACCTCAGCCAGGTTATTTACCAAAGACAAGGCCGAGTTTACTTACGGCAGAATAGAAGTAAATGCAAAACTGCCTGCCGGCAGAGGCACATGGCCAGCTATCTGGATGTTGGGAAAAAATCGTTCGGAGATCAGTTGGCCAGAATGCGGTGAAATAGATATTATGGAACACGTAGGTTTTGATGCTGATAGCATACATGGTACCATTCATACAAAAGCCTACAACCATATCAAAGGAACACAAAAGGGCAAAGCAATTTTTATTAAGAATCCATATACTGAATTTAATACCTACGCTATTGAATGGACTTCCGAAAAAATAGATTTCCTTGTGAACGATGTTGTGTATAACCATATTGAAAACGAACATCTCACTACTGCAGAATGGCCCTTTGATCAGCCTTTTTATCTTATCCTAAACTTAGCCATCTGTGGCAACTGGGGTGGTAAAAAAGGAATAGACGAAAGCATTTTTCCGGCTACTATGGAAATTGATTATGTAAGAGTTTATCATTAAAGAATGACATGAAATCCGCTTTTGAAACATAGACAAATGAATATAGTTAAGATTTTATTGGTATTGATTTTCCTTCCGATTGCACTCTTTTCACAAGAGCTTTTAATTAACACGTCTAACCGAAATACAACTTCATTAAATGGGAACTGGAATTATATAGTAGATCCTTACGAAAACGGGTATTATAGTTTTCATTCAGAAGTATTCGATCAAAAAAAAGAGTTTTCACCCTCCGCATTTTATAATAATTTTCATACTACAGATAAGGCAGCTTTGGTAGAGTATGATTTTGATAAATCTCCGGTAATGAAGGTTCCGGGCGATTGGACTACACAGAAAGAAAATCTATTTTACTACGAAGGCACAGTCTGGCTAAAGAAATCTTTTGACTATACTTTAAAAGAAAACAAACGTCTTTTTATCTATTTCGGCGCAATAAACTATAAAGCAGATGTGTATCTAAATGGCACTAAATTAGGTGTTCATGAAGGTGGTTTCACTCCTTTTAATTTTGAAGTTACTTCCATCGTAAAAGCGAAGGATAATTATTTGGTAGTTAAAGTGGACAACAAACGATTTAAGGAAGCAGTACCTACAAATAATACGGATTGGTGGAATTATGGAGGCATAACCAGAGACGTATTATTGATTGAAGAAGAAAACGTTCTCATTCAGGATTATTGCGTTCAGCTTAAAAAAAATCATCGTAATATTATTGCAGGTTTCGTACAGTTGAAGGATGGTAAAGAAGCAGAAAAAGTAACTATCACCATCCCTGAATTAAAAATTGAACATGAGTTACCAGTTCAGGCAGATGGAAAAGTGTCTTTTCAGATAGAAGTTGCAAATGCTATCCAATATTGGTCACCGTCGGAACCAAAATTGTACGAAGTAGCAATTAAAACAAAATATCAAACTTTAAAAGACCAAATTGGATTCAGAACAATTGAGACTAAAGGAGCAGACATATTGCTCAATGGGAGATCAATTTATTTAAGGGGAATTAGTTTGCATGAAGAAATAAATGGCAGAAGGGCAAATACTGAAGCCGATGCCATAAAACTTCTGACCTGGGCAAAAGAGTTGGGTTGTAATTATATTCGGCTGGCACATTATCCTCACAATGAACATATGTTGCGACTGGCCGATAAAATGGGATTATTGGTTTGGGAAGAAATTCCTGTTTACTGGACCATTGATTTTAGTAATATTGCCACCTTTAATAACGCTAAAAATCAATTGACTGAGCTTATTAAAAGGGATAAAAACAGAGCCAGTGTCATCATATGGTCTATGGCTAATGAAACGCCCCTATCTGAAGCCAGAAACAGTTTTTTGATTCGTTTGGTAAACCACACTAAAATGCTTGACAGTACCAGATTAATCAGTGCTGCACTTTTGACCAGAAGCGAAAATGGTATCGGGATAGTAGATGATAACATGGGACAGTATTTTGATATTGTTGCTTTTAATCAGTATCGGGGCTGGTATGGAGGTGATTTAATAACTGCTCCTGATACAAAATGGACAATACCCTATAATAAACCTGTAGTCATATCAGAATTTGGTGGAGGTGCAAAACAGGGATTACACGGTCCAAAAGAAGAGCGTTGGAATGAAGAATATCAGGAATATTTGTACCAGCAAAATTTATTGATGATAGAAAAAATGCCCAATATTAGAGGAATGAGCCCTTGGATATTAACTGATTTCAGGTCTCCCAGAAGACAATTGCCGGGGATACAGGATGGTTTTAACAGGAAAGGATTGGTTTCAGATAAGGGAATAAAAAAGAAAGCATTTTATGCACTTCAGAGTTTCTATAAAAAAATAGCAGCCCGGTATAAATAAAATTAATATGAAACATTTAATAATTCTTCTATTCATTTTCACTAGTTGTGCTTCTATCAGATCTCAGCAAAAAGATAAAAAGCCCAATATTTTATTAATCGTAATTGATGATCTGGGCTATGCTGATTTTGACCCTTACTCAATTCATGAAGCTTCGACGCCAAATATGGACCGACTTGCAAAAGCAGGTAAAATATATACTCAAGCTTATACTACCGCTCCTGTCTGTAGCCCGTCCCGTGCAGGTATTATCACGGGGAAAAATCAATTTCGATGGGATAAGCCGGCTGGCTGGGGTCCGGGCTTGCCCGACAGTGTTAAAACTATTGCAGAATATTTAAAAGGTGCCGGATATGCTACTGCCCGCATTGGCAAAAATGATCTGGGAAGAAATTTTCATAAAAACAACGTTAGAGAATATCCTCTTAACCATGGTTACGATGAATTCCTTGGATTTAGTGCACATGCACATGATTTTTGGTTGAGTTCAGAAAGCATTAAAAAAAGAACGCCGGATCCAAATGGCACAAGCGCAACGCTGGGTCCATTAATGCATAATATGGGCGAAAAAAATTATAATGAAGGTTACCTGACAGATATATTTACGGATGAAGCTATTTCCTATTTATCACAAAAGAGGGACAAGCCATTTTTTCTTACGCTGGCCTATAATGCCGTACATCACCTTATACATGAAGTACCACAAAAATATTTGGATAAATACGGGGTGAAAGCAATTCCTAATTATGATCCTGATAATAATGAGACTTTTGGGAATCACCCTTCCGGTTCATACTCGGCATATTATGATAAATATTCCCGTATGGGTGATATAGGGGATGAAGACATGCGCAAATATTACCTTGCAAATATTAATTGTTTGGACGACAATATAGGAAGACTGCTCGATGCTTTAAATAAAGATGGATTGGATAAAGAAACCCTGATCATTTTTATTTCAGACAATGGTGGCGAACCACTGACAGGTGCCGATAATGCCCCACTTACAGCAGGTAAGTATTCTCTCTGGGAAGGGGGCATAAAGAATCGAATGGCTGTAGTTTGGCCTGGAAAAATTGAAGGCGGAACCATAGAATCAAAATATGTTTCAGCTGCCGATATATTGCCAACTGCCGCTGAAGCTGCAGGTATAAAGTTAAACGATCCAACGATGGATGGCATCAGTCTGTTCGCACCGGATAAAGATCGTCTTCTGGTATGGAAGTGGCAAAATACATGGGCAGTACGGTTAGGTGAATGGAAATTGACCAATACAAACGAAGATCATTGGAAAAGCAGACCATCTGCCCAATATATCAAACCCATCTTAAACGATTTTTCCATCAAGCTATTTAATGTATCAAATGATCCTGGTGAAAGAATCAACCTGGCTGAAAAATATCCGGAAAAAGTAAAAGAATTGTCCTTAGCTTACGATAATTGGTGCAAGGTAAATCTGGGAAAATATTAATTGTTCATTGATTCATCAGTAAGATTATCTTTCAAATAAAATGCAATATGTTTAAAATAAAATGGATTTTCTCATTGCTATTAATAATAAGTTTTACTTCAGCAAATGCGCAATCAATTAAAGCAATGACATACAATATCCGACTTGATGTAGCCAGCGATGGAGAAAACCGCTGGACTCAACGCAAGGATTATTTTACAGCTCAAATTCAGTTTTACGAACCGGATATCATGGGCATTCAGGAAGCTTTGCCACATCAGGTGACAGAAATTGCTAAAGCTCTTACAGATTATAATTTTATTGGCACAGGTAGAGATGGTATCGGCAAAGGAGAGTCTTCGAATATATTTTATAAACCCGAAAGATTTAACCTGAAAGATTCAGGCACTTTTTGGCTTTCTGAAACTCCGGATATTATCTCCAAAGGATGGGATGCCGCATACAACAGAGTATGTACTTATGGATTGTTTAAAGACAAAAAATCTAAGAAAACATTTTGGGTATTCAATACGCATTTAGATCATATGGGGGAAGTTGCCAGATCAAAAAGTATTGAATTGATACTTTCAAAAATATCGATGTTGAACACTAAAAAATATATGGTGATTTTTATGGGGGATCTGAATTCTGAACCCAATACAGACAGAATCATAGCGCTTAAAAAGGTCATGGATGATAGCAGAGATATAAGCTCAGAGAAACCATTTGGACCATCCGGAACATTTAACGGCTTCAAACATAATGAGCCGGTCACAAGACTGATTGACTATATTTTTGTTTCGAAGTCCACTAAAATCAAAGTCAAAAAATATGCTGTTTTGAGTGATTCAAAAGATTTGCGATACCCATCAGATCATCTTCCGGTATATGTAGAAATATTATTGTAATTATTTAGGTATTTTCAATCTTAATCAAAATTCAAATTAAATATGAAATCGTTAATTTTTATTTTCTCTTGTTTTACGTCTGTGGTTACTTTTTGTCAGCAAGCCAAAGAGATACCTTATGCACTCAAAACGGTAACAGTGTATTCGACTGCAGAAAATACAGATCTTCGCTTGTCAAAAACTGATCAGCTCAGTTTTAAACCTTTGGCACAACCTACTGAAGGTGAAATCAATGTCTTTGTTGACCCCGGTAAAACCGGACAAACTTTTTTAGGTATTGGTGCTGCATTGACGGATGCAAGTGCAGAAACATTTGCAAAATTGCCACTTGCAAAACAACAGGAATTTTTGCAGGCATATTTTGATAGAGAAAAAGGTATAGGGTATAGTTTAATAAGGACCAATATCCATAGTTGTGATTTCAGTAGCGGCAGCTACACTTATGTGGATGAAGGAGATAGTTTGTTAAAAACATTTGATATCAGTCATGATAAGCAATTCAGAATCCCTTTGATCAAGCAATCAATAGCTGCTGCTGGAGGAAAAATCACCTTGTTTGCCAGCCCGTGGAGCCCACCATCTTTTATGAAAACAAATGGAGAAATGCTGAACGGTGGAAAACTAAAGAAAGAATACGCTCAGAGTTGGGCAAACTATTATGTAAAGTTTATCAAAGCGTATGAAAAAGAAGGCATTCCTGTTTGGGGCGTAACCATCCAAAACGAACCTATGGCTATTCAGCGATGGGAAAGCTGTATCTATACAGCCGAAGAAGAAAGAGATTTTTTGAAAAACTATTTAGGCCCAACATTGACCAAAAATGGAATGGCAAATAAAAAAATAATAGTGTGGGATCATAATCGCGATTTAATGACCCAGAGAGCAAATATTATTTTTGATGATCCGCAAGCCTCCAAATATGCCTGGGGTATTGGTTTTCACTGGTATGAAGACTGGAGTGGCGGACAACCTATGTTTGCAAATGTTGGAATCGTGCAAAAAAACTATCCGGGCAAAAAATTATTATTTACTGAAGGATGTGCTGAAAATTTTAAACAGAACGAATATCAACGATGGGCTAATGGTGAACGTTATGGCCGATCCATGATCAATGATTTTAATAATGGCACCGTTGGTTGGACAGACTGGAATATATTATTGGATGAAACCGGTGGGCCTAATCATGTGGGTAATTTTTGTTTTGCTCCCGTACATGCCGATACTCCATCAGGTGAAATAATTTTTACACCATCATACTATTACATCGGGCATTTTTCAAAATTTGTCATTCCCGGTGCAAAAAAAATCAGTAGTGCAGCCAGCAGAAGCCAATTGTTGACGACTGCTTTTATCAATCCCGATGGAAAAATTGCTGTAATCGTAATGAACCAGAGTGATAAAAAAGTTGTGTATAATTTATGTATCGGAACCAATGCCTCCGTAGTAAATATACTGCCACACGCCATTCAAACCTTAATATTATAATGCGGTAATGATGAAGTTTAATTTGATAAGTTTTGTTTTGTGTTTTTCAATAGTGTCATTGAATATTGTGGCGGCGCAGAAGAAAACAATTAATGAAAAAATAGACTCCGTTTTTCGGCTGATGACGCTGGAAGAAAAAATTGGTCAGTTAAATCAATACAATGATGACTGGAGAGCCACCGGACCCACAACGGTAGATAATGATAAAGTCAATCAAATCCGAAAAGGGCAGGTGGGTTCATTATTAAATAGTCTTGGAACGGAGAGAATTAAGAGCTGGCAAAATATCGCTATGGAATCCCGTTTAAAAATACCCCTTTTATTTGGGCAGGATGTAGTGCATGGATACAAAACTACGTTTCCTATTCCCTTAGCTGAAGCAGCAAGTTGGGATCTTGAAGCCATGGAATTATCAGCTAGAATTGCTGCCATCGAAGCAAGTGCCGCCGGCATAAACTGGACTTTTGCACCCATGGTGGATATCACACGTGATCCGCGATGGGGAAGGGTGATGGAAGGCGCAGGAGAAGATACTTATCTTGGATCAAAAATTGCATATACAAGAATAAAAGGTTTTCAGGGTAAAAAACTGGGAGAATTAAATTCTCTGATGGCATGTGCCAAACATTTTGCAGCATATGGCGCAGCGATAGGTGGTAGAGATTATAATTCTGTGGATATGAGTGATCGAATGCTTTGGGAAACATATCTGCCACCATTTAAAACCGCTGTGGATGCTGGTGTGGCCACATTCATGAATGCATTTAATGACATTAATGGAGTTCCTGCAACAGGAAATAAATATTTGCAAAGAGATATACTCAAAGGCAAATGGGCTTTTAAGGGATTTGTAGTGAGTGATTGGGGATCTATCGGCGAAATGGTAAATCATGGTAACGTAAAAAATGACTATGAAGCTGCTTTATCTGCAATAACTGCTGGAAGCGATATGGATATGGAAAGCCGTAATTATAAAAATAATCTTGCAAAATTGGTAAAGGATAAAAAAATTCCCATTGCATTAATTGATGATGCAGTAAAAAGGATTCTGAAAAAGAAATTTGAATTGGGATTATTTGATGACCCGTTTAGGTATTGCAATGCCGAAAGAGAACAGGCTGCATTAAATAATCCCGACCATCCGAAAGTGGCAAGGGCTATAGCAGCGAAAAGCATTGTACTTTTAAAAAACCAAGACCAACTTTTACCATTATCAAAAAATACTAAAACAATAGCTTTTATTGGTCCCTTGGTAAAATCATTAAGACAAAATAAAGGATTTTGGGATGTGGATGTCCCGGGTGTGGATTCTAACTTCATCGTTTCGCAGTGGGAAGGGCTACAAAATAAAATCAGTGGGAATACCACATTGTTGTATGCCAAGGGATGCGATATTGAGGGAAATAATACTGAAGGTTTTACAGAAGCTGTCGAAATCGCAAAACAGTCAGATGTCGTCATACTAAGTATTGGGGAGCGAAGAGATATGAGCGGTGAAGCGAAAAGCCGCAGTAATATTAATATTCCGGGGGTTCAGGAAGACTTGCTCAAAGTATTGCTGGCAACAGGAAAACCTGTAGTGGTTTTGATAAATGCCGGCAGGCCTCTGGTGTTTACTACTGTGAATGATGCACATGCTATTTTATACACCTGGTGGCTGGGTAGTGAAGCCGGTAATGCCATAGCAGATGTATTGTTTGGAGATTATAACCCTTCAGCAAAATTGCCCATAACTTTCCCATTAAGTGTAGGTCAGATACCCATATACTACAATCATTTCAACACGGGGCGACCTGCAAAAAATGACAATAACCATAATTACAATTCATCTTATACCGATCTGTCTATTTATCCGAAATACGAGTTCGGATTTGGATTAAGTTATACCACATTTGAGTATAGCGATATTCATTTAAGTAAAAAGAAAATGAAAATAAATGAAAAAATTGAAGTGTCTCTTACCATAGCTAATACTGGTAAATATAATGGGGAGGAAATTGTACAGTTATACATCCGAGATAAAGTAGGTTCTATCATCAGACCTGTCAAAGAGCTCAAAGATTTTACAAAAATAAAATTAAATGCTGGCGAGAGCAAACCTATAAAATTTTATATTGATAAAGAAAAAATTTCATTCTATAATCAGAAGTTACAATGGCAGGCTGAACCTGGAGAATTTGAATTGATGATCGGAGCATCGTCATCTGATATCAGATTAAGAGGCGAATTTGAATTAATTAGATGAAAGTCATTTTATAACCCATCCCTGGTTTGATTAATATCAATAGGGTGACATACTGTAAAGATGAATGACATAGAATGGAGTATTCCATTATTTTGATGAACTTATGAATTAAACTATCTTTGCAGGCAAATACTAAAAAGATATGCAGCATTGGGGCGAGTGTATTTCGTATCGGAGATTCGGCTATCAGGGATCAGGTAATGGTAGTTTCCGGTCAGAATTTACCCGGGATTACGACAGAATTATCTTCCTTTCGGCTTTCAGGAGACTACAAAACAAAACCCAGGTTTTTCCGCTTCCCGGCAATGTTTTTGTACATAATCGACTCACCCACTCACTTGAAGTAGCTTCAGTAGGCAGGTCTCTTGGAGCAATCACGGGTCATGGCATAGCAACATCAGATATTAGTCTCTCTGAAAATGATCTGGCATTTTATAAGTATGAGTTATCAGGGGTGATAGCTTCAGCTTGCCTTGCACACGATGTGGGAAATCCGGCTTTTGGCCATTCCGGCGAAAAAGCCATTTCTCATTTTTTTAATACCCATGAAGACAATTCATTAAATCAAACCACCTTAAAAGAGCATTATGTACAGGAAGAGTGGAAGGATCTGACCCACTTTGAGGGAAATGCCAATGCTTTGCGATTGCTAACCAGACAATTTAAGGGAAAACTGGGTGGCGGTCAAAGTTTGATGTATGTAACATTGGCATCAATACTTAAATATCCATGCTCTTCAACCGAAACAAACCATAAATACAACCATCGCAAAAAATATGGCTATTTTCTCTCAGACAAGGCTGCCTTTCAGGAGATAACCGCTGAGTTCAATATGCAACATCATGATGGTCAGGCATTCAGACATCCATTTGTCTATCTGGTGGAGGCGGCTGATGACATATGTTACAGGATTATTGACATGGAAGATGCCCACAGGATCGGCATTTTGTCAAAAGAGATAGTGGAAACATCATTTCTGTCATTGCTGCAGGAACTGAATACGAATATGGAAAGGACAAAAGAAATTCTCCATAAAATAGGCGATGCCAATGAAGCTGTTTCCTTCTTAAGAGCCAAATGTATCAATGCATTAGTAAACAAAGCTTCGGAAATTTTTCTCCAAAACAGCGAATTTATACTCAACGGGGCTTTCAACAGCACGCTGGTGGATGAAATAGAAAAAACCTGCCCATACCTGATCAAAATTAATAGCATCTCGATAGAGAAAATATATAATCATCATTCTGTCATAGAGGTAGAACTGGCTGGATACAATGTCATGACTGAAATACTTTCCGTGTTTATTGAAGCAGTACTGAATGACCAACGCACCTCACTGCAAAAGAAATGTCTGCACCTCATTCCGACGCAATACAATCTCGCTAATGATGATGCCAGTCCTTACGAAAAAACAATGGGCGTTCTTGATTTTGTTTCAGGAATGACGGATGGATATGCCACAGAGTTGTATCGGAAAATCAGGGGTATTGAAATACCATCACATACCTAATACCCACATTTTTGACACTTTCATTATATAATCGGGAGTTAATAAATCCGATTGCCGGAGTTTTGAATTCTATTTTCATGACGGATTCCTTGGTCAGTTATATTCATCCGTCATTTTCCTAAATCTATAATATGTAAACATTGATGGTGCCGAAAAAAATGATATCTTTGGCTTGAATAAAATATTCATCATATGTCTTCATATATTCTCGCATTGGATCAGGGTACTACAAGTAGCAGAGCCATTGTTTTTGACAAATCAGGGAAAATCATAAGTATAGCTCAAAAAGAATTTACACAGTATTTTCCTCAGGCTGGATGGGTAGAGCACGACCCAAATGAAATCTGGTCAACACAGATAGGTGTGGCAGCAGAAGCCATCACCAAAGCGGGTATAAACGTACAGCAAATCGCTGGAATTGGCATCACCAATCAGAGAGAAACCACCGTAGTGTGGGATCGAAATACCGGCCAGCCGATTTACAATGCCATCGTTTGGCAGGATAGGAGAACGGCTGCATTTTGTGACCAACTGAAATCTGAAGGAAGATCTGATCTGATACAACAGAAAACCGGACTTATAATTGATGCCTATTTCAGTGCCAGCAAGATAAAATGGATACTGGATAATGTTGATGGAGCCCGTACTCAGGCAGAGCATGGTAAACTGTGTTTTGGTACGATAGATACCTGGCTTCTTTGGAAACTCACAAATGGAAAGATTCATGCTACTGATGTCACAAATGCGTCACGAACCATGTTATGTAACATTCATACGCTCCAATGGGATGGCGAACTACAGGATATCTTCGATATACCAGGCAACATGCTGCCCCAGATCAGAAGCAGCAGCGAAGTATATGGTCATACGGATCAGATTTTTACGTCAGCAAACATACCAATAGCTGGTATAGCCGGAGACCAGCAGGCAGCATTGTTCGGCCAGATGTGTATTGAGCCCGGTATGGTAAAAAATACCTATGGCACCGGTTGTTTTATGCTGCTCAACACGGGCACAAAAGCCGTCATCAGCCACCACAAATTGCTTACCACAGTGGCTTGGAAAATCGGGGACATAACCCACTATGCCCTGGAAGGAAGCGTTTTTATTGCTGGGGCTGTAGTCCAGTGGCTGCGGGATGGCCTACAATTGATTCGGAACTCATCTGAAATAGAATCCCTGGCCACACAGGTAGAAAACGCTGATGGGGTTTATGTTGTTCCCGCTTTTGCAGGTTTGGGTGCACCTTACTGGAATCAGCACGCACGCGGTACTATTACAGGTATCACCAGGGGCACGACTTCGGCACACATAGCCAGAGCATCGTTGGAAAGTATTGCCTTTCAGACTCTGGATGTCCTGAAGGCTATGGAAGCGGATGCCGGTATCAATATCAAAGAACTCAGAGTCGATGGAGTGCCACTGTCAATAATTTTCTGATGCAGTTTCAGAGCGATATGCTCCAATGCAGTGTAGTAAGGCCAGCCGTTACAGAAACAACAGCACTCGGGGCAGCTTATCTGGCTGGTCTGGCAACCGGGTTCTGGAAAGATATAGACGAGATAAAAGAACAATGGAGGGCTGACAGGTCTTTCAAGCCCGAAATAACATCAGAGAAAAGGAAGGATCTCTATGAAGGATGGAGTAAGGCCATCAGAGTCACGCAGGCTGAGTAAATTTTTGCTAATGAACAGAGATAACCAGTTGCATCAGATTGAAAATACGACTCTTTGGGACATCGTCGTAATAGGCGGTGGAGCTACGGGTCTTGGCTCTGCTTTGGATGCCGCAAGCAGGGGATATAAAGTGTTGTGTGTTGAAAAAACCGACTTCTCCAAAGGGACTTCAAGCAGATCTACAAAACTGATTCATGGCGGGGTAAGATACCTTGAACAAGGAAACTTCAGTATGGTAAAACATGCCTTACAAGAGCGATGGGTTTTGTTGAATAATGCTTCTGAAGCGACAAAAAAATTGAGCTTTGTGCTTCCTGTGTATAGCTGGTGGCAGTTTTTTTATTATGGTTTAGGGCTGATGTTGTATGATTTTTTATCCGGAAAATTCAGCATCGGCAAAACCAGGCTGATGAATAAGGAGTCAGTATTAAAAAATACCAGACCTCCATACCGATTCTCTCAAAGGAGGTATCCGTTACTTCGATGGTCAGTTTGACGATAGCCAGATATGTATCGCCCTTGCCAGGACTGCTATTTCTCAGGGTGCTACAGTAGTCAATCACATGGCAGCAGAGTCCTTTATTTATCAGGATAATAAGATTTCAGGGCTTAATCTTCGGGATACTTTAAATAATAAGACTTATACCGTCCATTGTAAGACAACGATCAATGCCACAGGCGTATTTGTAGATAAAGTCATGAATAAAGACACCCCTCATCATGAATCGCTTGTCAGCCCGTCTCAGGGAATCCATATTGTTATACACAAGAAATTTTATATGAGTCAACATGCGATGCTCATACCTAAAACAACAGACGGAAGAGTTCTTTTTGCTGTACCCTGGCATGATCAGGTCATCATCGGCACAACAGATAGTAAGACTGACCTTATCCTGGAAGAACCGGTTGCTACCAAAGAAGAGATCAATTTTGTGATTGAAAACTTTAATAGTTATATGACCCATCATCTGACTTTGCATGATATTCAGTCTGTATATGCCGGTCTGAGACCACTGGTAAAAAAGAAAAATATCACCTCTACTGCCGACCTTGTCAGGGACCATACCATCGTTGTTTCCGATTCAGGGCTGGTTACGATTACGGGAGGGAAGTGGACTACTTATCGCAAAATGGCGCGTGATGTGGTGAATAGAGCCATCAGGACGAGCAGTCTGCACTATGAACGTAGCCAAACAAAATCCCTTCATCTCATCATCAAAACCAATGAAGATACCACTAATCAGTCAGTAATAATTCACCCCGATTTTCCTTATACCACTTCTGACGTACATTTTGCCATAGATGAAGAAATGGCATGCACTCTGGAAGATATTTTAGCCAGAAGGGTCAGACTTTTATTTCTGGACGCAAAAGCAGCTATGAAAGTGGCCCCTGATGTTTGCAAGATACTCCAAACGAGATTTAATCATTCCGACGAGTGGTACAAAAGCGAACTGGAAACTTTTTATCTCACAGCAAAAAAGTATCTTCCTGAAAATATTGTGTAATTATGCACTTCAAAACACATTTAATAACAAATCAACTTTCTTATGATGTCACCATTTATTTCTGAACTGGTAGGAACGGCCCTTCTGATCATACTGGGAAACGGCGTTGTGGCCAATGTAGTGTTGCAAAAAACTTATGGAAACAACGGTGGATGGATAGTCATCACTTTCGGGTGGGGAATGGCTGTATTTACGGGTGTTTTTGTAGCTGCTGCCGGTAGTGGCGCACACCTGAACCCGGCAGTGACGTTGGCTATGGTATATTTAGGAAAGATAGACTGGAGCCTGGCACCTGTTTACTTTTCTGCACAATTGCTTGGTGCCATGTTAGGTCAGCTATTGGTTTATCAAACGTATAAGGATCATTATCATATCACAGAGGATACATCATCCATCAGGGCCACATTTTGTACAGCCCCGGCCATTGATAATAAGTTAAATAACTTCATAACAGAGGTCATAGGTACCTTTGTACTCGTAATGGGTGTATTATTTATGGCCGCTCCCACTGCCTCTCTTGGAGCTATGGATGCCCTGCCAGTAGCACTCCTGGTCCTTGGAATAGGCCTGAGTTTGGGCGGAGCCACAGGCTATGCCATTAATCCCGCTCGTGATCTTGGACCCAGAATTGTCCACGCACTGCTTCCACTAAAACATAAGGGATCGAGCAACTGGTCATACAGCTGGATACCGGTATTTGGACCATTTGCAGGTGGTGTGTTGGCGGCTGTTATATTCAGTGCTTTGCAATAGATGCCTGCTTTCTTACTTTTCATTTTTACATAAATTACATTTCCGGTAGAATATGTACAAGCAGGATTTATATAAAATATTGTCAGAGAAAATGGATCAATGGCTTCCGGAAATCAAGGACAGCTACTCCAGAGAATTTATATTCCGATATGCGGCAAATCTGAACTCCATTCACACATTGTTCGATCAGATTTACGGACATCGCAATGACGCGACAATTTGGTTTGAAAAACTATTGGACACCATATTCCTGGCTAACCGGGACAGGTCGGATGTGTTAAAAAATCTGGATTTTGAAAAATCAGGGGGTAAGGCATGGTTTCTGACCAATGAAATCGCCGGCATGAGCCTGTACGTAGATCGTTTTTGCGGGTCGATAAAAAATTTGGAAGACAAACTCACTTATTTTGATGAGCTGGGTGTTAACTTCCTCCATCTGATGCCGGTCATGGAGAGTCCCGAAGGCGAGAGTGACGGTGGATATGCAGTTTCAGATTTCAGATCTGTCGATCCCAGGTTTGGATGCCTGGATGACCTACTGGCCATCAATGACAAGATGAAAGAGAAAAACATGTATCTGATGCTGGATATCGTCATCAACCACACATCCAGCCATCACGAGTGGGCCATAAAAGCATCAGCAGGAGATAAAGATTTTCAGGATTATTATTTCATGTACGACAGCAGGGAGATGCCTGACGAATTCGAAAAAAATATGCCGGATATATTTCCGGAGAGCTCTCCCGGAAGTTTCACCTTTGACGCACCATCAGGAAAATGGGTGATGACGGTGTTCAATCGCTATCAGTGGGATCTCAACTATACCAATCCGGCAGTTTTTGTGGACATGCTGGACACCATATTTTTTTATGCCAATCTCGGAGTGGATATCCTTCGTATAGATGCGCCGGCATTTATATGGAAGCAACCAGGAACCAGCTGCCAGAATTTACCGGAAGCCCATGTCCTTCTTCAGCTGATCAAATATTGTACTCAAATTTCGTCTCCCGGCATGGCTTTGCTTGGTGAGGCTATCGTGGCTCCAAAAGAGATTATGAAATACTTTGGTACCGGGCAGTACAAGGGAAGAGAATGCGATGTTGCTTACAATGCCACGCAAATGGCGCTGCAATGGGATGCGCTTGCTACCGGCGACACACGCATTATGCTGGCTG
The DNA here is from genome assembly GCA_016722285.1 of Saprospiraceae bacterium. Lineage (GTDB taxonomy): Bacteria > Bacteroidota > Bacteroidia > Chitinophagales > Saprospiraceae > OLB9. Next base: position 669,058 of record JADKGI010000001.1, on the reverse strand, counting down.
CACAGCATGATATCGGGCAAAAACCATTTGGCACTACCTGGATTACATATACGAGGTGTCACGATGATATAGGTCTGGGATATGAAGATGCCATGATACAGCAATCAGGTTTCAATCCTTATGAACACAGGACATTTATAAAAAACTATTATTCCGGTCAGTTTGATGGTTCACCAGCCAAAGGTGCATTATTTGGAGTCAATCCTAAAACCGGTGATGCCCGAATAAGCGGATCTCTGGCATCACTTTGTGGCCTGGAGAAAGCATTGGAAGCAAAGTCTCCCACTCTGATAAGTGCATCCATAGATAAAATTTTACTTATGCAGGCCCAGAGTATTTTACTGGGGGGTATTCCTATGTTGTATTACGGCGATGAATGCGGATATACCAATGACTACTCATACCTGCTGGAAGACGGCAAAAGTTATGATAACCGATGGATGCACCGGCCTGTAATAGACTGGAAGAAAAATAGTAAACGGAAAAGGAAAGACACCATCGAACGAATAATTTTTGCCAGCACCGCCAGACTTATTCAGATAAGAAAACAATATCAGGCATTTGGGGATTACAGTAATATAGAATGGATTGGACCGTACAATATTCATATTGCCGGGTATGTACGATATTACGGAGATGAGAAATTGGTTTGTCTGTTTAATTTTTCAGAAAGCGAAGCTTTTCTGACATGGTATGCTATCAGAGAAAAAGGATTTGATCACAGCCAGGCACTGATAGATATCTGGGGATCTGTTACATATCAGATAGACAGTGATGACCGGTATCTTGTCCTGAAGCCTTATCAGTTTATGATCTTGACTTCTCAATAAGGAAATGAATTTCTTAACAATTTCGGTGATATTCAAAATATTTGAATTTTACTCAGTCCCTAATGAAACTCAAGTATTTTGATTATGTTTTTTTGGATATATTTCTTAGTATTTGCTACAAAAAAACCATAAATCCAGGCTTAATCCAAAAAGTAAGGAATGAAAGCTTTATTTTTGGACGCATTTTATATTCTCAACCTTAAATTTCATTGACTAATGAACAAACTGAAATTTTATAGCACTTTATTGACTTGCTTTATTATAATTACCCTGACAAATGCCCAAAATCAAAATAGTATTCGATTGAATGCGATGATTGAGCAAGGCATGAAGGACTGGCAGATTCCCGGCCTCTCGGCTATCGTGGTCAAAGACGGAGAAGTCGTGTTTCAAAAATCATATGGTGTCAGAGATAAGGAAGCCAACTTGCCCGTGGACAATAATACACTTTTTGCCATGGCCTCGACCACTAAAGCCATAGTTGCTATGTCACTAGGCATGCTTGTTGATCAGGGAAAAATCAAATGGACCGATAAAGTCAGAGATCATTTGCCTGCATTTAAACTATCGGATGTCTATGTGTCAGCAGATGCCAGAGTAAAAGATTTGCTTACACACAATCTGGGAATTGAAAACGCCGACTTATTGTGGGTTCTGGATAGCATGTCCACAGCTCAAACGGTGGAACGATTTTCTTTGGCAAATAAAGTCTATCCTTTACGTGGTGGCTATACCTACCAAAACATCATGTTTGTCATCGCCGGGCAATTGATTGAAGCGGTCAGCGGTCACCACTGGACAGACTTTGTGTCTCAGAATATTTTTAAACGATTGGAAATGACCAGGACCCGGGCAAAATCAACAGATATTATCTCAGCAGGAAATTATACGTACCCTTATTTCAATGATTCCGAAGATGGCATCGTCAGAATGAATCATACTTTCTCCGATCAGATCGGCTCTGCGGGGATGATATGGTCCTGTACAAATGATATAGGCAATTATCTCAGGTTTTTAGTAAACAACGGTGTTTACAAAGGTGATACACTGCTTCGGCCAGCTACCTTCGATTACCTGTTTAAACCCCAGTCGATGCTTCCTGATGAAGGTGCCTATCCTACCAATGCGCTGACAAAACCTAAATGGAATACCTATGGGCTGGGATGGTTTCAGCAGGATTATAAAGGTACCAAACTTGATTTTCATACAGGTAGCCTTTCCGGACTTGTAGCCATTGCAGGTCTGGTCAGAGACCACAATATGGCTGTCTATGTATTCGCCAATCTTGACCATGCCGAACTTCGCCATGCGATTATGTACAAAGCAATAGACCTCTTTGTTTTTGGAGATGACAGCCGTGACTGGCACGCTGAAACTTTCAAATTGTACGAAGAAATTCAACAAAAAGAGCTTGATACTCTCAAAAAACGTAAAGATGGGCGTGTCATGAACACCAAGCCTTCACTTAATATCAATCAGTACGCCGGCATTTTCAAAAACCAAATGCTGGGCAAGTTGACTGTAAGTGTCAAAAATGAAAAGCTCAACCTGAATTTCAATGATTATCGGAGCTACGATGCTGAACACTGGCATTTCGATACCTTTATTACATCAAAAAATCAAAGAAGCAGGTCAGAAAGCTTGTTCAATTTCATCCTTGATCAGTCCGGAAAAGCAGAATCGGTGGAGATATTCGGAAAGAAGTTTTCCCGGGAATAAAAAATACTGATAACTGATGCCTCATTAAAATGAAGATAAAATCGTTATTGGAATTGTACGAAATATTGCCTGATGATGAAAGGCTGATTTTAGATGTTTTAAGGCAAATTATTATAGAAAATTTACCTGCTCATTGTAAGGAAAAAATATCGTACAATGTTCCGTTCTTTTATGGCAAAAAAGGAATTTGCATCATCTGGCCTGCAACTGTTCCAAGAGGCGGAATCAAAAAAGGGGTATTATTGGGGTTTTGGTATGGCTGCAAATTACCTGACGAAGAAAAATACCTGACACACGGGACGAATAAACAAGTATTCTATAAAATATATAAGTCCCCGGATGATATTGATGAACGATCGATCACTAAATTATTGAAGGAAGCCATAGCGCAGGATAACACTGGATAGTTGACTTACCTTTTACATAATGAATGAGGTTGGACCCTTTACAATCACCAAATATCAAGTGGGCTTGCACCGGTTATTATGGCAAAGATTATGTATGGTATCTTCTATTCAAAAGCTGGTTTTAAATTCGGAAAAATTCAGAACACCAGACTTCTCCCAACTTAGAGTATATTTAAATGTTTGATGCCAACCACTTATTTACAGCAAGACGGTTTTCCTTGTAAGTCTTATAATACGAATTTTTATACTGTTTGTTTTTTCGTTCAGGTGGTTCTTTTTCCAAAGCCTCGTGTAATTTTAACAAGCCAGGCTTAAATTCAATAGCCCAGTCTTTAAATTGTCCCTGTAATACACGACATACGGTAGTAATGCCTGATCTACCCAATTCGAGATCATAAGGATCCTCAAGTGATCTTCTAATCCGGATATTTAATACTTTGAGACTGTATAAGATCGGCTGAACAAAATTTTCAGGGTGTTCAATTTTATTTCCTTCTAAAAATGCATATACATAGTATGTGTAATCGTCATACACATAAATCTTTTGCAGGTCCTTTTTTTCTAAAATACCGATCAGGTCGTTTTCCCAATTTTCAAAAGACTTTATTTTGCTTATTGCTGCATCCCGTCGTCGGGTATCTTCTCCCGGATGTGCATACTTCAATAAGCCTTGTATGGTTGGTTCGTTATAATTATTAATATATTCCAAAGATGTATTGTAAGATGCCAGATGCTCTTGCTTCCATACATTTACTGATTGAAATATTTTTATTCGTCGGGACACCCAGAACTTTATAAATGCCCATAAAATACCTAAAGCTAGCAAAAAGCTGACAGAAAATCCAATTTGAACAGGGACCTTAACCCAGACAGGTGCATACCCAGCCATACGCTCTGCATTCAAGAGATACAAAGCCGGCGTGAGCATCAATAAGGGTAGCCAAACGTACACCTTGCTCAGTGCAAACCAGCGCATAAATGGCAAAAACTCGCCTTCGATCCACTTCGAATGATAATCTAAGCTCCATACCGAGGCAGATGCAAAGGCTATCCAGCCAAGGAAAACCAACCAATTTCGATAACGCAGAAAAGAATCAGGAATCCAATCGAAACAGTGGTTCATATTCATATTCCATGCCAAAAATCCGGAAAAAATAATGAACCCCCCAACATTGATAAGCACCATAAAAGAGTATCCTACCCCATAGTCTCCGCCGGGCTTCGGTTTAAGTAAAAGATTGGCCAGGCTGGCATAGAAAATGATGGTCATGACGAAAAGAATATTTCCAGGCATTACATGTAAATTTTTAAAAATTATCTCTGCACAATTTGCATTATTTAGATGTATTATTCGTCGCACAAAGCCTCTTTTTTTCTTCCTGACAACCTAAGGTAAAGTAATTAAAAAGCGTTGTTTATCATTGGTAATCTCCTTAATCCATCTGATATTTCCGTTGTCAAATGTAAGATTATTTTGTAATTATTCAGGTGCCTTTCAATATCCGTGAGAATACTATATTTATTTTTTTAATTATTATGATCATTTGCCTATACTTATCATATAAAATATTGACAATTATGCTCACTAATTATGTTCGCCTCAAGCCGGCTCGGCTTTTACTTTTTTTCCCCAAAATAAAGTAAACAATCCGACGGGGCAGACCTAATACAAAAAACCTGCTTTCCTCGAAGCAGGCAAGCTCACTTTATTATAATCATACGTATCAGGCATGGATTTACTTCCGTTCCTCGTACCTTCCCGATTTTATGCTTACCCGCCACATCACCAGTTTCCCGGCATATAAAATAGCGACATTCTGGAAGTTCAAACAGTTTTGTATTGGGGTCAATTCTGTTTCACTTAAACCATTTTCTAAAAATTAGTCATTAAATTTCTAAATACGAGATGAAAACAAACATGCTTTATACTATGATTTGTTCCGGATTTTCTGCGGTGACTTATTATCTGTGATATCGGCGATATTACAATGGTTCGATTGTGGTTTGCAACCGATTAAAATTTAGTTGGTCCATCATGCTCCCAAAAAAGGCGTATTAGTAAAACTTATGATAACACTCCTATGGTTTCTTAACTTTCAATTCATCAAATACTCTATCAAATAGCTGCATATCATATTTTTTATCCTTGAAGTAGGTGTAATCTTCCCTCATTAAGTCCTCCCAGCTATAGCCAGGTCTGACAATATTTGTAAGATGGGCCTTATAAATATCCCTGGCTTTATTATACTCATTGTTAAATAAGTACATATGTGCCCGATTGACCAGCATATTCAGGTCTTCCGGATATACCTGGGTGCCTCTGCTGAAATAAGTGAGTGCTTCCTTATACTTTTTAGTCTCAAAATAGTACCATCCTATGTCACCATAAAATTGGTTTGAAAGATTGGTTGTATCAGGATTGATGACTTTTAAGGCACGGGGATATTCTTTTTCGCCTACCATTCGTGTATAGCCCACCACATTTCCCTTTTCGTCTTTAATCATGTTCTTATTGGACTGAAATTCTTCATTAAAAAACCCTGTTGGCGAAATAAAGTACATTTTTGCATAGGTGCAGTCTGTAAAGAAGTGATATTCATTGTCTTTTTTACCTATGGCCGCCCATGAATCATCATATAAATAAATGCCTTCGTATGCCTTTATTTCCTTATCAGCCATTTCAATGCTGGTTTTTCTTTGAGGTTCCCTGTAAAAATTTTTCCAGTTGTAAGCCTTTGCCACACTATTGATCACTTCAGGCATAAGTTTTCCAAAATCGGTATTCATAAAAATAACCACTCCATAGCCATCTTCCATGCTGCCGTAAAACTGTCCGCAAAAACCATCATTTCCGGCACTATGCTGAAAATACTTAACGCCGTCATGATCCTCAATAAAGGTACCCAAAGCTGTGGGGCCGTCATTATAAGGGGATAAATGCAATTTCACCATGTCCCCGATCAGCACAGCTGAAGGCTTGCCCTGATGCGCCAATTGCATATCGATGATATAATGACTCAAATCACTCGGTGTCATCCAAAGTCCCGCAGCAGCCTGCTCGGGGTACACGTGGAATTTGCCCGCAATCGGCGATCCATCCCGGTTGTAAGCAGATGCACATAAATGTCTTATTCCTTCGGCAGGTGGCTGGGCATAAGTACTATGAATCATACCTATAGGTTTTAAAACATTATTATACATCCATTCTTCGTATGGCTGACCGACCAGATCTGTTAATATTATTTGGGATATCGAAGTGCCACCTCCCGAATACTGAAATTTTAAATCAGGTTCAAACATGCTTCGCACTGCCGGAGTGAAAGACGGTTTTTTCCCGTCTAATACCTGCAATAAAGTTGGAACAGGTCCATTGATATTATGCCCCGGAAAACCATGTACTGATAATCCTGCCATGTGACTCAGTAAATTTGCCAGCGAAATCTTTTTGCCATTTGAAAGCGAGTCATAAGGAAACTTCCATGAACTCAAATAAGTATTGATATCTGTATAAAGGTCCACTTTCTTATCCTGAGCCAGTTTTAAAATACCAATTGCGTTTAATGTTTTTGAAATAGACCCAGGCTCAAATAAGGTTTCCGGTGTTACAGGTCTTTTCTCGCTTTCGTCGGCCCATCCGTACCCTTTTGCCCACGCTATTTTGTAATCATGAATGACGGCAATGCTCATCCCTTTTACGTTATATTTTGCCATGCGTTCCGTAATGGTGCCGGGTTGCTCGCCATTAAGCAAAAGGTTACCTGAAACATTGTTTTCGACTTCTTTTATTTTATCGAGGGTTTCCGAAGAGTAGTTTGTCTGGGAAAAAACCGTCGAGCCATAAAATAACATGGCAATGAAGAGACTGGAGATTTTCATATTGATGATTTTAGGTATTAGATATTTTAATTGGGAACATTTTATCACATGGTTTTCATGAAGCAATCTGATGAAGCCAACCTTTTCTCATCAAAAATAGGTGAAAATTAATCATGGTACTGGATTTTAAGGAAAGTTAATTTCTTATACCATAATGACTCAGTTCAAAATAAGACAATTTACTATTGACCTGGCTTTGTACAAGTATTAAATTAAGGAAACGGCTTAGCGCAATACTATTTTGACTTATGATTTATCAGTGCATAAGTAATAAGTATCGTTACGATAGCATGCAATACAACTGTTACCCAAATAACTGGCAATACAATACCCTTTGATGCCGCAGCCGTTTGAATAACTGCCTCAATAAGATTAAAAACCAAAGCAGCCAACAAGAGTGATTTTACAACACCTATTTCTGAAATATTGCGTAAAAAATAAAAGACTAATCCATAGCCAACAAGAGTGGCACCATAACCCCGGGCAACTAATTCGCCACCGGCATCCAAAGTAATGCCATAAGATGAAAACATAGCCCCTGGAATAATCAATAACAAAAAGCCAAAAGGCAGCGTCAGAATACTGTTGGTTAAGAATAATCCATATATCAATCGTTTCATTTCAAAAACTTTTATACATTTTAAAATTTCAGTTTTGCCCTTATACCAGGGTTTCATCTCATATCTACCCTTTTACTTATCAAAAATAGTGTAAAACAAATCATTTTGGTGCATTTAAAGCGAAGTTATTTTTTGGCACCACTATGATTTTTGGGTGTGACAAATTGCATAACATCGGGAAAGTACAAGCAACTGAAGTAAATTAATGCCAGATGCCATAGCCCCCAAATAAATACAACCTATAAAACAGAAATTCCGGCATTGTATTTTCCGGTCAATCCGGGATATTAGGCTTCACTATCCGCCCTCCTCATCTATACCATAAAAAAAACACCTTTGATAAATCATACATGCTTTAGTGCCCGGGGATTTAAAAGTTTCAGTCTTTTCTTTATTATTTTCTCTCATTCCACTCTCGTTTTAACATAGCATAAAGAAATTCGCTTCCCCATTTTCCTTTGAAGAATATGTTTTCAACAAAGTGACCTTCCTGTTTGAATCCTGTGCTTATAAGCAAGTTAATTGAAGCTGTATTTTCAACATCTACTATTCCCACAACCCGATGTATGTCTTTTGAGCCAAACAAGAAAGTCAAAATGCCAATCATAACTTCTTTTGCGTAACCCTTTTTTTGTTCCAGGTGTGAAATAGTAATTCCAATTTCAGCAATTCGTGTATCGTACTGGTCAAGTTTAATGGCACAGTCGCCAATAAGTTTTCCTGTATCCCGATTTTCTATACCATACTGTACCCATTCTCCTGCTTTACCAAAAAATTTAGTTGAATTTTCTTTAATAAACTCCGCGGCTTGTTCCATTGTCATCACATCAAATCCTTGATATTTAGTAACTTCTGAGTTTGAGCGATACAGATGAAAGTCCTGTAGATCTGATGCCCGGAGGTGTCGGATATCAAGTCTCGTCGTCTTTATATTTAATACTTCCATTGTCTGATGAATCAATCCTTTTACTTTTCGTTATTCCATATAGGTTTTACTTTCAATACCTGATGATATATGAGACACCCATCTATATGGGCTCCCGGCAGATAACCAGCGCTCATTAAAAATTCATTGGTGATTTCTCCGCCGGTAAATTTAAATGTCTTTTTAAAAAGTTTCACCCATTCGGTCAAAGGCAGGGGATGATGGTGGTTCAGCCAGTTTTTAAAAGATCCGTGGGTGTTTTGGAGTTCAACTATTTTATTGGCATTGTGAATCGCGGCGTTTATTTTTAGTTTATTCCGGATGATGCCCCCATCGGCGAGAAGTCTTTCCACTTCCATTTCTCCATATTGAGCCACCTTACGTACGTCAAAGTTTGAGTAGGCTTTTCTGAAATTCTCCTGTTTGTTGAGTATGGTGGTCCATGACAATCCAGCCTGATTGATTTCCAGTATCAACCGGCAAAACAACTCATCGTCTGTATCAATGGGAAATCCATACTGTGTGTCATGATAGATTCTGTGCACATTATCATGCTCTAAAGAGGCCACAAAATCACAATAAGAGCTTGGCTTTTCCATATTTTATCGCTTTTGATGTTCACTTATTCTCACGGATATGCTGTATAGCACATGGGCAAAGTTAACTTAAAAATTAAAAATATCTCAGTGGCCTAAGACTGGTGGTTCCCAGTATTTTATCAGGATATACGCTCATGTAATCATACATTATCTATTACCTCCAGTTCCGCAGCTATAATTAAAGTTTCTTCCACTGTTTTTTCTACACCCCAAACCTTTGCAATTTTGTCCTTTATCTTCTGCTCAAAAATTTCAATGAGTTGCTTGTTGGCATTCACCAATGTCTGCTCTTTTTCGATTTGAGCTACGATTTGGCGTTGGATTTCGATACTAGGAAATGGTATGGAAATACTTTCAATGCCTTTGTTACTAATGTTTGCTTGTCTCACACCACCTGATGCATTGGCAAAAAGCTGTTTTCTGAAATGATCAGTTTGAGCAACGAAATAAAGATATTCTCTATCCAATTGGTTTGATTGAATTTCAAACTTCCCAACTCGTTGATTAAGTAGGAATCTTTCATTCAAATCAATTTGGCAAACATTTCCGTAATCCACTTTCCCAACAGTTCCTGTCATTGATATTAATAAATCACCCTTTTCAAGAACGTAATTTGGGTAATCATCCAAGTAGTTAAATGGCAAGTAAGAAGGTGAATTCTCCCAATCGAAAAACATTTGTTTGACATTGCCCATTCTAATAAGCAGAACTCCTTCATCCACATAGTCTGTGCTTTTGAAGGCATTTCCACCTTTGATTTTGCAATGTTCCCCCAACTCCACCATCTCCCAATCAGGGTCAATGTCAATTTTGGGTTTATAGTTGGCTACTACAGCTTTGGCCCCATCTATTATTTTTTGGTAGCCTTCTATTTCGGCTACTATTTCTTCCTGAATGGATAAGGGGGGAAGTGGGATTTTTACTCCCTTTATATCAGGATTATTTATGAGAGCAATTCCTGCCGAGTTGGAAATACTCGACAAGTCAAATTGATTCATGAAAGCAAACAAATATTTTGGATTTAATTTTTCTTCGTCTATGACCGAAATTCCCATGCAATTATTATCAATCAGACATGGGATTTTTGTAAACCTCTTTTTATTGGTTGCAATTGCAGCTCCTCTTTTTGGAAAAACAATTGAATTAATAGGCAGTAATGGATATGATGTTTCTTTTACCCAATGTGATGTAGTTACAATTTCACTACTGTTTTCGGGTAAGTTCATGTCACTCACTTTGATACAAGGAATTTCACCATTTTCCTGAAATTCTGTTAACACTCGACCATTATCAACTTTTATTAAATCACCCAACGAAACAATAGGAAAATCGGATTTTCTGGCCTCAGTTAATCTATACCTTTCTCCACTCAAATTATAATCCCCATTCGCAGCTATTTCAGTTCTCAAAACTGCATGAGCAATCAATGAATCGGGAATTTCACCTGATGTCGCAAATTCATGGGTTAGGGCAATGGCTTCTTCCAATTGGCTGCCTTTTACGGCTGCTCGTTGTGCACCCAAGTTGTAGCCGTCATTGTCAATTTTTACAAATAGGATTTCGTTGCGTTGCCTGGCAATATCTTTGTCCATCAATAAAATGGATGTTTTCACACCACTGTATGGGTTGAACACTCCTGCGGGCAAACTCACTACGGCATAGAGATAGTTTTCCACCAGCATTTTGCGCAGGTCCTTGTAGGCCGTTCCGCTTTGGAAAATCACTCCTTCGGGTACAATGATGCCCGCCTTACCTTTGGGGTTCAGGTGTTCGGCTATGTAATCGACAAACAGCACTTCAGAGCGGTTGCTGCTGATGGTAAATTTCTTATGGGGCCGTATGCCACCTTTCGGGCTCATAAATGGTGGATTGGCAAGCACCACATCAAAGTTTTCGTTCCAACGGTCTTCGCTGCTCAGGGTATCGTATTCGTTGATGTGCGGATCAGGGAATCCATGCAGATACAAATTCACCAAACTCAGCCGCACCATATCGGGGGAAATATCGTAGCCTGCGAAATTCCGAATCAGCTTTTTCCGGTCGTCAGGGGTGAGTTGGTCGCCTTTTAAAGAGAATTTTTCGGAATCTGGTAATTGGTTATATTGAAAAATATTTGTTGAGGCGCAATGCATTGCGGCTGTACTGTATTTAAGCAGAATATGCTTGTAAGCCGAAATCAAAAATCCTGCGGTGCCGCAAGCCGGATCCAAAATGGAATCGCCTTTGTCCGGGTCAATAATCGCCACTAAAAAATCAATGATGTGTCTGGGTGTTCTGAATTGTCCTGCATCCCCTTGCGAGCCCATCACCGATAGCAGGTATTCAAAGGCATCACCCAATTTTTCGCTGTGGGTATATTCAAATTCGCCAATGGTTTTCAGAAACATTTTCAGGGTTTCAGGATCGCGGTATGGCAAGAAAGCATTCTTAAAAATATCTCTGAATAGGCCTGGGATATTCGGATTCTTATCCATGCTGACTATGGCCTCCGAATAGAGATTGAGCATTTCAGAAGCGGTTACTCTGGTGTCAAATAGCTTGTCCCAGGCGTATTTTTCATAATCACCTGAAAAGAATTTTGGCGCACCACCCAATTCAATCGCTTCTTTGTCCATGTCGTCCATGAACTTGTAAATCAACCCAATGGTAATTTGCTCAATCTGTGCTTTTGGGTCGGGCAGTTTACCTACCAGTATATCCCTGCAATCGTCTATTCTTTTCTTTGTTTGTGTATCTAACATGTTTGTTTTTTATTGTGGAGACACCATACATTGTGGAGACACAATGCATTGTGGAGACGCAATGCATTGCGTCTTTACCTGAATTTGTCTGCAGACCATTTCATAGGGTTGTTAATGATGTATTCTGAAATTCTGTAAAATGATTCATCATTTCGGATGATGTGGTCGTGATACCGTGATTGCCATGCGAAACCGGGATTGATCAATCTGGCATTTTTTGTTACCCCAATTTTAAAACCACGGATGATGGATGCCAAATTTTTGGATTGTGGTCCGAATTTGTTTTTGGAATTTTCATTGGTATCATTTGCATCATTGGTGTCAATTGTGGTAGTAGGGACGCAATGCATTGCGTCCCTACCACAATGCGTATCACGTTGCGTATTGTATTCATTTGGGCCAATACCGATAATTGCATGAAAATGATTTGGCATTACCACGAATTCGCCCATGGATAAATTCATATCAGGTCGCATTTCAAACGTTTTTAACCATTCAGAATGTACAATGTGTCCAATGTCATTCAAAACCATCATCCCATCCTGCACATCACCAAAAAAATATTCACGATTCTGCGTACAGATGGTTATAACATACGGGGCATTCCATCCGTAATCCCAATTTTTCAACCTGGTTGAATCATTACGGTATTTATTTTTGAATCTATCTGACATCAGGCCACAAATTTTTCAAGAGGAACATAATCATTAATATATCCTGGTATTACTTCCCTGTATTTTGCTGCCACTGCCTTGAATTGCGAAATCGTCAACGTAGGGTGTGTTTGCAAAGCATGGAAATCTTTTGTCGCAATGATTTTCCGAATGTCTTGGTCAACAATATAGGCTTTGAAGAAGTATTTGAGTGCCCTCAAATTCACATCTTCCTCCGGTGGATAAATAGAAATGAATTTGTAAAATTCCTCTTCGAGCAATTCATCTTTTGATTTGAATTTAGGTATGATGCCAAAAATCTTTTCTACCACTTCACGTATAGAAACCTTGCGGTCTATCTTAGCTGCTTTTCTTAATTTTTCAAGGTTGAAATATTCTTCGGGTTTGTCAAATATCTCTTGTTGAATATGGCTGATGACATGCTCCCAATTACCGAGTTCCACATTTTTCTTAATGATATCGTCCATCTTGATGCGGTCTTCAAATTTCTTGAACAACATACGGTCAATCTTCATTCCTTCATAACCGATTTGCTGTTCGTTCAAAGTCAATAAGGGGTCAGGTTGAAAGGTGGTGTATTTGTCAAGGTCAATTCCACCGCCACCACCTTCACTGCCATCTTTTTTCGGTTTGGGCAGTTTCAGTTTCTCATCATAGTCAAACTTTTCTTCAAAATACTCGCAGTTGGCAAAGAAGTCGAAGAGTTTGAATACTTCTTTTTCGTATCTTTTTGTCTCTTCTTCATTCAATTCGTTTTTGAACTTGTATTCAAAAGTGTTCTTACGTGTTCCTCTTCCTTTTATCTGTACGAAATCCGCTGGGCTGAAAATCGGACGCATCATACAGATATTGAGTAAATCCGGGCAATCATAACCTGTGGTCATCATTCCAACCGTTATGCAAATTCTTGTTTTACAAGATTTGTAACCCTCCAACCAGGTAGTTTTGCCGCTTAGATTGTTATTGGTAAAGTTGATAGTCATCTGTTGAGCATCACCCACCTGAGAAGTTACCTGAACCGCAAAGTCAGAGTTGTACATGCCTGGGTACAATTGTTCGCCAAATTCGTTGAGTATCTCGGTCAACTTGCGGGCATGATTCTGACTTACCGCAAAAATGATGGTCTTGCCAATTTCATTTGTAATGGGGTCACGCAGGGCATTTTCTAAAAAAGTTTGACAGAATACCCTGTTGGTCTTTTCAGAGAAAAATTTCTTTTCAAAATCACGGGAAACAAAGGTTTCCGTTTCTTCTCCTTCTTCAGTTGGTACAACCACTGCAAAACCTCCATCGGATAGCAGTTGCGTGGTTATTTCCGTTCGGGCGTCCAACACTTTGGGATTGATAAGGAAACCATCCTTTACACCGTCCAAAAGTGAATAACGATAAGTTGGATCTCCGCCATCACAACCGAAGGTCGAGTAGGTGTCTCGCAGCATTCTCCGTTCTATTTCTCTGGGGTCGTTTTCCTTTACCTTTTCAGGGTCAACACCTTTCAGATAATCTCTTGGTGTGGCTGTCAATCCTAATTTGTAACCATGGAAATATTCAAAAACCGCTCTTGCATTTCCTGAAATGGAGCGGTGAGACTCGTCCGAAATAATCAAGTCAAAATCCGTCGGTGAAAAATCATAACGGTATTTGTCATTGAACATCAGTGATTGAATGGTCGTAACTAAAATGTCCGCTTTGTACCAATCGGTTTTGTGTTCTTTATAAATAAATGTGCTGTAATCGGGTTTGAGATATTGGGTAAAAGCTTTCCATGCCTGGTCTTCCAATTCCAATCGGTCAACCAAAAACAAAACTCTTCTTGCATTTTGTGTTCTCAGAAATAATCGAATAACTGCCGCAGAAGTGAGCGTCTTTCCTGTTCCTGTGGCCATTTCAAACAAAAATCTGTCTTTGCCCGCTGCAACAGCTTTCTGTAAATGCTCAATGGCAGATAATTGATAATAGCGTAAAAATCTAAGTCCGTTTGTCCAAATAAAATCTTTGCTGGCTTCGATGCTTCCTTTCCATTCAGGTCGTTCAGCATAGTCAGACATTTGAATGGAAGCGATGTAGTCAATAGCTACTTTTTCACATGCCAACGCATTTCGGTCTGGATTCCATTCTTTTATCGCTCCGATTTCTGAAGGCGAAGGAAACTTGTAAATTGGTTTTGGATTTCCTTTGGTAACATCCCAAAAATAATGTACGATTCCATTGGATAAAATCACGTATTGAGCACCAGCGGTCTTAGCGTATTTTCTGGCCTGTTCTTTGGCAACAAGTGGATGAAGGCTTTCTTTTTTAGCTTCTAAAACGCAAATAGGTTTATTGTTACTGTCCAATAACAGAAAGTCAAGCGAACCTTTTTTTGTCTTTTCGTAGTCGTTTCCCCATGCGTCAATTTCTTTTTGGGTAATCTTCACATTGTTTTCAAGCAGTATGTTTGCTTTTCTTTCCTCATTGTCAAAGAATCTTCAGCCCGTTTTTTCGAGCAGTTGGTTTATTTTGATTCTTGCATGAGCTTCATTTTTCATTCTTCAATTTCTTATAAGTCAGCATAGGCAAAAATAGCTCTTTTAGTTTTAAACCACGTCATTTTATTTTTTAGCGTTCGTGTATGCTTCTTATTTCAGGGTTTTCCTGTGTGCTGGATAAAACTAAATGTGTTATTTGTAGTGTTTTCTTTTTCAGCATGGCATACAACATTTGTACATACTAACAAATATAAAACCAATGTTGATTATATCCCATAAGTCGGATTGTATTGTTATTTAATTTTCAATTATTAATGCAATTTTGAATAAATCAGATGACACTAAAAGTAAATCTTGGACAAACGTTTGAATCATATTTTAGCATACTTATTACGGCTAAATTGATAAATACTTGTTTCATACTTTTATTGTTTTTCTATTTGTCAATTTTATAGTTTGGGTCAAAATCTACCATCCACTCAATACCATATTTGTCCCTAAACATTCCGACATATGAACTCCAGGGACTGTCGTCAATAGGTAATTCAATGTTTCCACCTGCGGAAAGTCCGCTAAATAACTTGTCAGCTTCTTCACGACTTTCTGCAGTTATTGAAATTTTACTTCTGTTTTCGTTTTCATTTGTCGGTCCCATACTTTCAGGAACATCATTTGCCATTATAACATTATTTCCGATAGGTAAAGCAATGTGCATTATTTTATTTGAATCATTTTCTGATACCGGAAATCCGGGAATTGATATCTCTTTAAAACGTACAATTTTTGCGAATTCTCCGCCAAAAACTGATTTGTAAAAAGTGAATGTTTCTTCAGCATTTCCATTGAAGTTGATTTGATGATTGATTTGTGCCATTTTATAATGAATTTAATTTATTATCCGTAATTGCTTTTTTGTCAGGCGTTGGGTGTTGCCGTACCGTTATCGCCAACTGAAAATCCTAGCCTATTTTCAGAAATAAACTTGAACAGGCAATTACTTACAGCTATTGTGTATGTCTTGAATGACAAATGTACAACTCTCATTTGCACTTTTCAGACAATAATCATGACAAAATATAGGTTCATGGTGCTGTTTACTACTGGGGAAAAACTGTGGCAACAAATATTTTACCCATGCCGACTCTGGAAGAAGGCGGGCTTTCAGGGTTTTATTTCTTCATCTAATTTCAAAATAAAGTAACGCTTATAAATATTCTGTAATGTTTTCATCAAACTCACAATAGTCTTATGATAAATGCTGCTCAACAGACACCATTTTTGGAATCCATCTCATCAATTTTGCCTTAGTTAGTCTTTTATCTAGTTTAAGTTTAAAGAAATTTTCTAGTTTGAATTTTGACATTGGGATGGAATAAAATTAGGATTTGTAATCTCTTTTAGATTTTCGCTATTAATTCTGTTTTTAACCAATCAAAAGCTTCACTTTGACTGTATTTTACTTCTGGTCTGAGAAGACCCTCCATATCACCTATAAACTCAGCACTATTTTCTTTTTCTTGGATATTCATTAAGAACTCCTTTTTACTTGGTGGTTTTTTTCCTGTACCAAACAAAGTATAATCTTTAAAGCAGACTATGACTTGTTCATAGTTCAAGTCTATATTTTGTCTTGAATAGTCTAAATCAAACAAATCTCTTCCTTTGCTTCGTTAATATAATGCTCTCAGTTTGGTGCCTAAAAGTTCGTTTATATCGTAAGTTCTTATTTTTGCTTTACCTGAAAACCATTCACTTTTAATATCAAAGGGAAAATCAACCCAATTTAGCATGTTGAAATGCTCTTTGCAGTTAATTTCCAGTTTCAGACGCATTCTTATTTCTTCATATTCCGAGGTAAAACGATATAAGGCTTTCGCTCCATGTCCACGAACCTGAGTAACTCTTTTTTCCTCGAAGAATGTAATTACTTCTCCTATTCGTTGCATTATTGGTTTAATAGGACCCGGTTTTATTTGAACCAAATCAATATCTTCAGAATATCTTGCCGCAGGATTGAGATATAATTTGTGAAGGGCTGTTCCTCCTCTGAAAGCAAGATTTTCTCTAAGAAATTCATCTGAGAAGATTTCTACCAAAGCTCTGGAAATAATTTAATCCTGCTCAACTTGTGCAAAGTCTCTCCATGGAGCATGTAGTTGCCATTGTGCGATATGAGGTTTTGGAATCATATATCAATTTCCAATTTTATATTGACATCAACTTTCCACCTATTGTTTACAGCTCCTGGTTTCTCATTTGACTTAGGGCTAAGTAAAACCGGGAAGAAATTTGTTGTTTTTAAATTCTTAAATATTAGTTCCTGAAATTCTTCATTAAGCCCAATTTCTTCCAACAAAAAACCGAACCTTTGCAAAGTGCTTTTATTCGGATACCAAATCAAAAGTTCGACGATATCCGATTCATTTAATTCTTCTGACAATTCTTCAATGACTGCAAGCATTCTGCTTATACCACCCACCTTTGTTTGGTGATGGATTAAATCAACAATTGTCAATGCAGGACTTGAAACTCTGTAAAAACCAGCATCAGATTTCTTGATTTGGATGTTCTTAAAGGCCCAGTTGCTTGTCGTGAAAAAGCGAATATCAATTGTACTTTTTATAATGTTGTTGAGCTTAGGTTTCTCAGTTATGATATAGTCTCTCTGAACCTGTTGGTGGCTTGCTCCGTGAAATTTTGCAGCTGAAAAAAGGGCAATATAATAGTGCCTGTCTAAATATTTGAAAAGTTTTTCGCAATAAAGTTGAACTGGCAATTTTTGCGCTGATACATATCTGGGTGTTATAATAAGATAAAAGCCTTTTCGAAGGTTTACTATTTCTTTTTTAGCAATAAGCCGGGAAAGTTCACTTTTTATGGATGTCTCACTTTTGTTGATATTCTCAATTAATTCATCAAGGGAGAATGAATATTCCTCATAGGATAGTAATTGTTTTATGTAATTTGCAACTGACAATTTTAGTATTATTTAGACAAAAGTACTTAAATACAGTAATATGCTCTAATTATTACTATTATTTTTTGAATATGGGCAAAAATTTACACACTAATATTTTTATAAAAATTGGTGTTCGTGAATCGCTTCGCTTATTTGAATCTTTTACAAGCTGAAGTATCAGCATGTGTATCAGAGATAGTACATGTTCCAAATGTGCGTTGGCTTTCTTTTTTTTAGCATAATACCAGACATTTTTATATACAAGCAAAAATACGGTCAGTGGGGCATATAGCCAATATGTCCGATTTCATTATTATTTAATATTCAGTGGGTTAATCTATTTTTCATGTCCTTCCCTTCTTATGATACGG
Source organism: Saprospiraceae bacterium (assembly GCA_016722285.1). GTDB lineage: Bacteria > Bacteroidota > Bacteroidia > Chitinophagales > Saprospiraceae > OLB9. The sequence goes on along the minus strand of JADKGI010000001.1, from coordinate 650,869 downwards.
ACATGGCCGGCTGGTATTGCATTATCTCCGCTTAAGTGTTATAAATATACAGTCCGGTACGGATGTGTACACCAAAATATGTACTTTTTTTTTGTAACTATTCATGTCTTCACCAAAGTGAATCGTATTTAACGAAAAAGGATCTTTTCATCTTCCTTATTCATATGCTCAGTTTGATGTCTGGTCGATAAAGGCATCCACGTCATTTTTAAATTTTTGCAGCGACGGCAAGTGGGTGTACATCATGTGGCCGGCTTCAAAATATTTCATAGTGATATTCTTCTTCAGAGCGGGTTCGAGACCCATGTGGTTGATAGAATACTCAACGCCGTAAAACACAGTTGCCAGGTCAAAATATCCGTTGAGTATCAGAAATTTCAGATTCGGATTTCTCTTCATAGCTGACGTCATATCGGGAAGGGTACTCACAGCTACCTGTGCATTCCATTCGAAGTTACCTTTATGCGTCCAGTCCCATTTAAAGTTTTTTCTCTGACCGGCAGTCGTGGTATATGTCCAGTCTTTACGCGCTTTCAGGTCATTGTACAGGTAATCTTTGAAGGCCGATATGTAAGCCGTTGAGATAGCGTCACTCTGCGGATCAGTAAAGGCAAATTGCGCGAGCAGGTCTTCGTTTATTCCCTTAAAACGCGAATCAAGCCTTCCGACAGTCAGCCCTTCTTTCCTGAGTAACTCCTGAAAATATTCAGAATTTTTTACCCTCAGGTCTCCCTTGAGCCAAAATAACTTGTCCAGACCCGATAAATCAGCCAGTTTCTGCGCCATTCCATCTTTTTCAGATGCCGTCAGCTGGTCACCTTTCAGCAAGGCAGGCGCATACTCGTTTTCAGTAAATGATCGGACATTCTTCAGGAATGATTCCAGATTGGCACCTTTGTCTTTCACTTTATTGTGATACCAGGCAGTAGCTGCATAAGTCGGGAAGTGTGTGACATAGGCTATGTCATCGCCCGGACCAAATAACAGATGCTGCAACTCAAATACGGTAGATACCATAATGACCCCATTCATAGCAATCCCTTTATCCTGCAGATACTTGACCAGACCCGCATTTCGGAAGGTGCCGTAACTTTCACCCAGCAAATATTTAGGGGCATTCAATTTTTCAGCCCGTATGATAAATTGCTCGATAAACAGGCCGATACTGCGTATATCCTGATCCACACCCCAGAAATCTTCCCATTTCGCCTCACCAATGGGCTGGCTGAAGCCCACTCCGACAGGGTCTATCATGACCAGATCGGCTTTATCCAGGATAGAATATTCATTGTTGACCAACTTATACGGAGCGGGCTTTGAGTAATCTGTATCTGCCACATCTATCCGCTTCGGCCCCAATACGCCCAGATGCAACCAGAAGGAAGCCGATAGTGGTCCTCCGTTAAAAGCAAAGACAATCGGTCTGCTTTTTCCGGCATCGGTCTTGCTGTAATGCGTGAAACCAAACAGAGCAATGGGTTTGTCACTTTCATCCCTTAGCTGTACCGTACCGGTAGTAGTTGCCAGATTTATCACTTTGCCTTTGATCGTCACGGTCTGGGTGGAAGTAAATAATTCTCCTTTGGGCAGTTCCTTTTCCACCACCGGTTTTTCCTGCGCAAAAGCAGTCATAGTAAATAGTATAAAGACGAATGTGCAAATTTTGAATTTCATTGGTATAGGTTTTATTGTGAATGGATAATATGAATCTATTTATTTTTCAAATGAATCTATTTATTTTTCAAGGGTTAAATATAGGTTATGAAACGGAAGCTGCACTAAATTTTTTTGAAATACAGATTTCTGGCCCTATCATTAGAAGCTTTGCAACCAGTGATGATATTATTTTCATCTCTTATGAATTCAATTTGGCTGAAAAACCATGCTGCACCTGCAAATATATCCTTTTTGACGGGTGTTAACTCAAAATCACTTAATCTGCTGTGGGTAGCCATTAATTTTCCATCTACCAACACAAAATCATAGGTTGTTGATAGCTCTTCGCTAAAAAAACTGCCAATAAACTCTGATAGTACTACTCCCGATTTATCAAATTCCTGCACCCTTGGTGCCTCTCTGATTTGACCTCCCTGATCTAGTTTTATTGTTTTAATATTTTCTCCACCATTCTGGACAAACTCAATTTTGGCATCCACGTCTTTCACAGCAAATTCTGTTTCTGATATAGGGATAAGAGGAACAGGAGATTGTCCTGTTGCTGTAGCAGATAATTGGCCGCTTTCTTCAGTTATAGTGATATTAAAGCCGGGCTGAAGCTCGAAGACACCTACATAAGTTTTCAATATATTCCGATCAACAGCTACTCCCTGGTCTGCCTTGTCAATTTTTACATCTTCTTTTTTGGGGGGAACCACTAACTTATCCTTCAGGTAAATATCTACCACATTATGTGCCATTCTACCGGAGTTGAATTCGGCAGAATTACTAAAAACGACCACTGAAAAGTTTTGATCCGGAAATCGGGTCAGATATGTCCTGTATCCTGCATCTGCACCTCCGTGTTGTATTTCATTCAAGTCTTTATACATGCCTACAAACTGACCTAGTGCGCCACCAAATGTTTTTCCGTTATTTAGTGTGGCCGGCGTATTCATCTTATTTATAATCGTTGTATCTCCGACTTTTATATCTGAAAAATTCATTGCCCACAGACTCAAATCTTCGACCGTCGTAAAAAGGCTTGTGGCACCTACATTGGCATAATTTAATACACTTTTTTTAATTCCTGTACTGTCTGTGTAGTAGGAATACGCCCTGTTTTTCACAATTTTTTCGTGATCATCATAGAAGAGTGTACTTTTCATGTTCAAAGGTTCGAAAATATACTTTTTTGTAAACTGTGCAAATGTCATATTGGACACCCTTGAAACAACTTCTGCTAATAATGTAAATCCGGTGTTGCAGTATAAATATTCATCACCAGGGGCAAAGTTCAAATCTTTTTGCTTGCTGACAAGCTTCAATACATGTTCTTTTGTGATGACATCATCCATTCGCCACCCTGCCATCGACAAGAGGGACCACTGATCCCTCAATCCGCTGGTATGAGATGCCAGATGTCTTAGCGTTATTGTCTTTCCAAAATCAGGTACTTCAGGTATGTATTTCCTAATATCGTCATCCAGGCTTAGCTTGCCTTGTTTTTCCAAAAGCAGGATAGAAAAAACTGTAAATTGTTTGGAGACGGATGCTATGTGAAATACAGTAGCCGGAGTGATCGGTATATCATATTCGAGATTGGCCATACCATAGCCTTTTTTAAATATTATTTTTCCATCTTTTGCTACGGCAACTGCTGCCCCAGGAGATGCATTGTTGTCCCAGGCAACAAATAGTTGGTCCACCTGTGTACCTGGTGTGGTTGCCTTAGGCTTCAATATCAGCATTTCTAATTCATAACTTCCCGTAGGCTCTTTTTCGTCTAATGGAGAAACCTCGATCACATACTTCCCTTTTTTCACAGAGATTATTGAAAACAATTCCGGGCCATTTTTGCCATTAGGGCTGTCAAAGTTGCCCATTTTTTTACCTTCATGATCGTATGTCGTAACTTGCAGGTCGATACCTTTTTGCATCAACTTAAAAAATGCAAATTGATCTTTTTCCAATGTAACCTGGTATTTGTGTACTTCATTCGGAGCGATTTCCGATAGCATTTTTTTGCCTTTTATTAATGCTCCTTTTTGGGTTTGTCCGGATATAAAACCCATTTGAAAAAGAAGGGAAATAATCAGGGATATTTTGATTGTGAAATATTTCATGGCTCTGTTTTTTAAAAGTTTTTAATTATACGGGCCGGGAATTCAGGTGAGTGGAGTCCTTTTTAATTTATTTTGATTTAAGATCCTGGCATCACTGGGATAATTGAATTGGTGAGATCAAAATTATCTATTTGTTATTGCATTTACAAATCGTGGCCCATTTATATTTATAATACTATTGAATATATGGGTGATGATTAAGAGGGCTTCGGAACGATCAAATACCCATCTCAATACAAATTATAACAATTTGTGATGCTTTGGTTTTTCCCTTGTTTGTCCGTTTTTTATCCTTTTACCGCATCCAGATTGTCATCCCAGTCTTTAGGAGCAGGAGCATTTATTTTACCTAATGACTTACCAATCACGAGAGTGACCATAGAGTCACCCGTCACATTGATCACCGTCCTGCACATATCCAGTGGTCTGTCCACCGCAAATATCAATGCTATACCTATAGCCATACTTTCTGCCGGAAGAGCCAGAGATTCCAGTACGACGATCAGCATGATAAGGCCAGCCCCCGGCACAGCCGCAGAACCGATGGAAGCCAGCGTCGCAGTCAGTATGATCGATAATTGTGCAGAAAAGGTAAGGTCAAAATGCATGGCCTCGCATATAAAAACAGCTGCAACAGCCTGATAAAGGCTAGTTCCATCCATGTTGATGGTGGCACCCAAAGGACAGACAAAACTGGTTACTTCCTTATCTACTCCCATGTGTTCTTCCAGTCTCTCCATGGTCACCGGTAGGGTTGCGGCACTCGAACTGGTAGAAAACGCCAGCAGCTGGGCCGGAGAGATACCCCTGAAAAAGGCGCCCGGAGAGATGCCGTTATAGAAATAAACGACTGTAGTGTAGATCAATATCATCATAGCCAGCCCGAGCAAAACGGTGATCATATACCACCCCAGACCAATGAATAAATCAGGATTTGAGATCTCTACGATCAGACTACTCAGGAGAGCAAAGACAGCCAATGGGGCCATCAGCATGATCAGGTCCACCATTTTCATGATGACCTCATTGAGTCCAGTAAAAAAGCTTACTACAGGTTTGGCTATTTTTGAATCAATCAGTAACAAGGCCATCCCAAAGAAGATAGAAAAAAATATAACCTGAAGCATATTGGAATTTACACTGGCAGCTTTAAAGAAATTGTCGGGTACCATATTGACCATAAACTGAAGAGGACCACCTTTTTTTGCATTCACGGCGTTGCTGATATTGGCTTTCATATCGTCCCCAAAGGTACCCGTCATCTGGGAAATGGTCTCTTTACTTATAAGATCCCCGGGAGAAATGACATTGACAATCATCAGACCGATGCTTACTGCCAATATGGTGGTGGTCAGATAGACTAAAAAGGTACGGACACCCATGGTTTTGAACTTGCTGATGTCTTGAGATTCACGATGTTTTTTATCAGAGAAATGATAATCAGCGGAATGGCTATCAACTTAAGGAGTTTTATAAATATCGTTCCGAATGGTTTTATCCAGTCAGTGACAAACCATGAAATATCCAGCATGGATGCCAGTAGTCCAAAAACAATCCCTGCGACAATTCCTGATAATATCTGCCAGTGTAAAGCCATTTTTCTCATAATACTTTTTGTTTCAATTATTTATATAAATGTAAAAAAACCAAAAATAACCGGCAAGTCCAAAAATATGAGGATAAAATACGAAATACGAATAACAATTTGTGCGTGCCTAAAATAGCCTGACAGATTATTGAAATATTATACATATCTAGCCAACTTGCTAATATGCTAACAAGCTAATATGTCAAATGAGCTCAGCACTCTGTAAGCTTGCCCGCTTCGAAGCAAGCAGGGATCGAGGGCAAGGGTGGGAAAGCGATTTTTGAATTTACGATTTACGATTGCCATAAGCCATCCACCCAATACACCAACTGGCTCATTCGCTAATACACCCAAAACGTTTATCCAATCATATTTTCAATGATTCTTTAAGACACTTTCCAGTACTTCTGATTTTCCGTCAACATCAGCAGGAATCTTCAATCCCAGGATTTCGCACATCAACGGATAAATATGAATATTCTTGAAAGATGGTACCAAATAGTCCATTTTAAAGGCAGGGCCCTGGGCATAAAAAATACCGTGCATTTGTTTAAGACCGGGATCAAAACCATGCTGACCAGAAACTTTTGCCGTCGATGCTTTGAGCAATGCTATCGCCTTTGATTCCACAAAATAATATCCATCATCCGGAATAATCTGGATTTTCCCCCAGTTTTTGTTTTTTGGGACATATTCAAAATAGGGCGTATTCTCGGTTTTAAATACTTTATATTTATTCTCTTTCAATTTTAAACTTGCAAAAATGGAATCAGTGTTTTCTGTTCTAAGCGGGAGAATACTTACCATAGCGCCATTATTTACCGTCATATATTGGTCATCGTCTTCTACCATCTCCACGGGCAAATATTTGTCACTACTTATTTCCTTCATACCATGATCTGAAACAATGATGATATTCACGTCAAGAGCTCTCTTTTTTACTCCATCAAATAGGGTACCCAGATCCCGGTCTAATCCAGACAAGGCCGTATTTAGTTTATCGTCATTATTCGGGCCAAATGCATGGCCTGTATCGTCCATATCAGAAAAATATAAGGTGATGAGGTGTGGCCGTACTTTTTCAGGTAAGTCCAACCATTTCAGTGTCTGATCCACCCGGATTTCATTTTTGACCGAGCCGTCATACTTGTAATAATAAGTCGGTCTGATTCCCTGTATATCTGCTTCCGAGCCCACAAAAAAGTAACTCGCTGTCACCATGCCTGCTTTTGTTGCCTGCACCCAAATCGGCGTGCCCCCGTACCAGGTTCCATCCATGACCGCTGCCTTGTCTTTCATAGCGTATTTTTGACCTTTCTCATAGCTATAATACATATTTCCCAATAATCCGTGGTTGTCCGGATACATACCGGTAGCGATCGTGTAGTGGTTTGGGAAAGTCTTAGAAGGGAACGAAGGAATCAGAGAGACGGCTTTGACGCCATTTTTAATAAAACGTGACAAATTAGGAGGGTTAAACCGCTCCACATAATCCCACCGAAACCCATCCAGCGATATCAGAATCAGGTAGGGTTTTTTTAATGTAGCTTTTGAATTAACAGTCAGCTGCGAATGGTTTAAAATTACTTTCTTACTACAAGAGAAAAAAACTGGTATGCTGATACTTATAGCAAGTGCAATTATGATACTTCTTATACCCATTATTTAATGTTTTAAACGTTTCGATGATCAAATCTGGCATCATTCTCTCAGAGTAAGCTGGATTTATTTCCTTTAACTCAAGTTTTATTTAGCGTTGAATTATCCCATCCCACATAAGCTGCGCTACGGCCTTATTTCCTGTATCATTGAGATGTACTCCGTCATAGGTAAGTATGCCCTGATAGGCATTATCCTTATTGTTTTGCATGTTATAGTCAAGAAATGTTTTTCTGATATCAATTAACCCAGCATTGGCGGCAGCAGTTATTCTGCGTATTATTTTGGAGTATTCATTGAGATCGCCATCCTGTGGATTTGAAAAATCGTTTTTCTCTCCTATGCCAGCCGGCGTGCAACAATACACTTTTATGCCTGCCTTCTGCAATCGAAGTATAATATCTGAATACATCAATTCAAATTTCTTTACATCTGTTCCCGTCCCGGAGAGGCTTTTATGCCAAACATCGTTTACCCCGATCCAGATGACGACGATATCCGGATTTTTAGCCAGGACATCTTTTTCCATTCTGAAAAACAAATCATATATTTTATTGCCCCCGATACCAGAACCCGTCAGCGTAAATTTTTGCTCTAAATTCTTCTCCTTCAATTTCTCATTCAGTAAGGTGATATAACCCTTGTCTTTCACTCCCAATTCAGTAATTGAATCCCCGAAAAAAAGAATGCTCACAGGCTTCTCGCCTTGTTTTGTAAGACAAATCAATATACTTAAGATTAAAAAATAAAACTTGACCATGTCTAAAATATATATTTATTTTGTTCACTAATGGATGATTGTCACATCACCTGCGAAATTAATGATTTGATTGGTATTATCGCATCTTGCGGTGATGATATATGTATATACGCCACTGACCAACTCTCTTCCTAAATAATATCCGTCCCAACTATCTTCCAGATTGGTGGTACTCCAGACCTTCTCACCCCATCTGTCGTACACCGATATGCTGATGAATTCTGTCGCATCTTCAGCATATACATTAAAGATGTCATTAATGCCGTCCCTGTTGTACGGAGTAAAGATATTGGGGATATAGAACCCATCTTTTATACACTCATTATCCAGCAATACAAATATTTTATCATCGATACTACATCCATATTTGTCCCTGATGATCACAGAATAATCTGTAGCCTGGGTTATATTTTTTATCACGGGATCCGGGCAATCAGAGCACGACAAGCCATTTGATGGCTCCCATGAATATTTATAATTCCCGGTAGAATTGAAAGTGGCTTCGACCTGATCCCGGGTGTTCAGATACACATAATATTCCTTTCGATCGATTTTGTATTCAATTTCAGGATAAACAAGGATATTCACATCAGCAGTATCGGGAATACAAGTGCTCCTAAGCCCGATGACTTGTAAGTTCATCGTTTTGTCAGGAAACAAAGTCAACGTATCTCCTGCACCCATACTTTTTCCGTTTTTTATCCACTGATATCTTTCTGCATTTCCTGATGCAGATAATAAAGCGATCTCTCCCGGGCATACCGTGTCTCCCACTGCTCGTATCTCACTCTTAATTAATACAATTACATTTAAACTGTCGCTTAAAATACACTCATCATTCTGTGTTCTCAAAATATATTTTGCCGTTTTTTCTGGTTTTGATGTCGCATTAAGAGATGATGCATTCTCTATCTGGACATCAGATATCCATTCAATTTTACCTTCACCAACACCGGCTAAACTGACGATTTCACCTTTGCACACCGTGCGGTCTTCACCTGCATTTATACTGGATGTTTTCTGTAATTTTACCAGGATAGAGTCAGAATATTTACATCCATTGTCAGAGGTGACCGTGACAAAATAATATTTTTCCTTATCAGGTTTTGCAGAAGGAGACCGACAGCTGGAGCAACTTAACGTAGGGTCAGGGCTCCAAAAAGGATTATTTCCTGATTTGATATTAAGAAGAGTGGATTTGTTTTCACAAATAGTCTTGCCTTCCACAAGGAAATCGGGAATTGATGTTTCGACACTGACAAGCACAGAATCTTCTTTATAACAACCATATTCGTTTTTTACCAATACGCTGTAAAAAGTATTTTTTTCGGGGCTTGCTTTTACAGATTTACAGCCAGCATAGCAATCCAGACCCTTATCGCCTTCATCCCATTGATATGAATACCTTGAATTATAATTTATAATCTGAATACCTGCCGTTCCGCTTTTACACACCGTGGTATCTGAGGTCATCTGCAATTTGGGACCAGGTGTATCAATCACCGTAACAAGTAAGGAATCGGAATTTTTACACCCATTGAATGACTGCGTTGAGAAATAATAATATGTGTTGGCGTTTGGTTTTACATTGATGCTGGTGCAAGAGTCGCAACTGATGGTAGGGTGTGGTATCCATGATTGATTATACTGCCCCGATGAGGTAACCTGAACCTGTATATCCGTGCTATCCCCTATACAAATCGTTTTATCCGCGGGTAATGTGATTAGTGTATTCGGCAGTATGGCCAGTGTTTTGACGGTGGAATCTCTACATCCTTTATCTGTTACGGCACTCAATTTGACAATGTGAGCCCCGTTTTTGTCAAAGACGGCACCAGGAGTTTTGTCTGTAAAGCTCAATCCGTTGCTAAAGGTCCATAGCCATTGGTTGACGATGCCATACTCGACTTTGGTGGTGTTGCTGATACCTACTTTAACATTCTGGCAGGATAGTGAATCGGTAAACACAAAATCCGGAACCGGCAAAGACGCAACTTCAACTATAGAATCCCTGCGCAGTGAGTCGATGCAGTTTGGTGCCTTTGCTATTAAAGACAAGCTATACTTACCATATTCTTCCAATTTAAAAACCGGATTTTCGTTCAAATTATCATACTTTCTTATTCCTTCCGCTACCCATTTGTACTCCACATCTGGTGAAGTGGATTTGGTTTTATTTTCTATTTTCAGGTCAACAGGTAGCCCGCATAATGGAATGAGTGAAGTCGTAAAGTCCGGAATAATGGTATTGACTTCTACTGGTTTGGAGGTAAATGTACGGGAGCAACCATTATCATCAGCTACTAATAGTTTGGGGATATAGGTGCCCGGAGTGGTATAGGTATAATCTGTCGTATCCTTGCTGCTTAATCCTGGGATAATGTCTATTTTTCCATCTCCATAGTCCCAGATATATTCATAGGGTTTGTCAGAGTCGGCTGTTAATTTGATGTCTAATGGTAAGCAATTTCCAGAAACGGTAAGCTCCATATTTGCTTTTGGACCTAAAAGTGTAATGAAATCAGGCTTAACAATAGTGTCAACACAACCGGGTATCATCTCTGCATATAAAGATACATCAAACTGGCCCGGAACAGTGTACACATGAGAAGGACTCAGATTGTAAGAGACACCGCTCAGATCTCCAAAATCCCAGGTAAAGGATGAAGCATTTACACTTTTATTTTTAAAATCTGAAAGCAATGGAGGACAAGGCGCAGATACAGGATCCCCAGTAAAATCAGCTTTTGGGTTTTTTATTTCTACATAGCCGGGCTTACATATTTTTTTGGAACATCCTCTTGAGTCAAATAACTCAGCACAAATGTTATACGATCCTTCTGATGCAAAAGTATAAAGAGGATTTTTATCAGTGCTGGTATTCCCATCCCCAAATTGCCACAGATATCCGTTGAGAAACATCGGATCAGAGTCTATCTTAAATCTGACTGTCTTTTGTGTACATGATAAGGTGTCAGCACTGAAGGCAGGTATTAGGGGAACGGCAATAATTTCTTTTTTGACTGAATCAGAACATCCCCATTGATCCCGAAGTTTTAATGATACAATAAATCTTCCCGGGTCAGTGATATTAAAAACGGCAGTATCTGATATACTGGTTTGATTCCCGGATGTAAAAGCCCATTTTTTTTCAACCAACGGAGCCTTACCAATGGTACTGATATTTTTAAATATGCCGATATCTGGCGAGCAGAACACGTCGGGCGACTCAAGTTTGGCAGTAATCCGGCTGACTTCCACAGGTGTAGTTGCCTGAAATGAATCTACACATCCATGTCTGTCAGTCACTATCAGTTTGGGGCCAAAAATGACTCCCGGCTCACTAAATATTATGTTTACAATCGAATCATTAGGATTAATGATATTGTAGTTTCCATCCTCAAACTTGGTGATAACCGCATCTTGAATCAGGGTGGAGATTTTGACTTCCAGTGGAGCACAGCCTCTGACCGTATCCAAAGTATATGCCGCTATTAGGTCAACAATGAAGATCGAATCCGATGCTATATGTTCGCAACCAGAACTAAAATTTTTAGCATAATGCGACAGAAAATATAATCCCCTTCCCGGAAAGGTATATGTGGATAGCAATGAATCCCTGATGGTGTCTCTTTTTGTCGGAGAGAGCGTAACGACCCAGTACAGGCTATCCGCCCCGAGGGATTGATTGGTGATTTTGACAGTCTCGGGCTGTTGACAATCATATTCTACCTTAAATGAAGATTTGGGGTTATAGACGCTAATGAACTTATCCTTTCTTATATTTTTTTTACACCCATTGTATGATGCTGTAAGTGAAATATCAAAACCACCAATATCAGGAAAAGCATATTCCGGATTTTTTTCGTTTGAGAAAAAAATATTATCATTGTACGTCCACGACCAGAAATCAACATTAGTACCCCCTGTAGCGGTAAATTTCCTTTTTTCGCTGATACATGCGGCAATTGGGCTGGCTGTAAAGTCAAATACAGGAGGCGTTCCTGCCCATAAATAATTTGGTCTTTCCACTGTATCCTTGCAACCGTAGCTGTTTTCTGCTATGAGTTTTACATCCCAGCGTCCGGTCTGATTCACTTCAAATATTGGTTCGGCTTCTGTCGATGTAAATATAGCCGGACTTCCTACCTGCCATTGCCAGCTTACTATCGGTGCCGTCGATGTGAGATAGTTACTTAAGTTTGTCTGAAAAGGTAAACAACCATCAGGCCCTTTGTCAGGGAGAGATACTTCAAAAGGACTGATATCAATTTTTTTCTGTTCGAAGGTAACGATACATCCGGAATTGCTCAAATAAGTAAGATCCGCTCTGTAGGTACCGAAAGTATTAATAATAAAATTGTGATTTGAGCCCTGCAATGTGGTATCAATATTATTTCCCTGAATTTTCCAGGCAAAAGCTCCCGGCAAATCGGCTGTAGCCAATAATTCTACCTTAGCCGGAATGAGGCAGGAAAAACCATTTACGATATTGAAATCTACTTTTGGTTTAGGACTTATATTGATACATGGTTTTTTGGTTTCCTGGACACATGTGCCTATAAATTTAGTGAGTTTTATCTCATAGCAGCCTGGTTGGGTGTATGTTTTTTCAGGGTTATTTTCTTTTGAAAAGGTTCCGTCCCCAAAATCCCAAATGAGGCTGTCAGCATAGAAGTTTGAAATATCCTTTAGTTTTATATTTTGCTCTGCACACAAACCCTGAGCATCTGTCTCAAAGTCGATAATGCGATTTGTACTTACAATTTTATCAAACAGGACGGTATCAATACATGGTCCCTTTTCCATAGCCAATTTTACCGTAAACGACCCTGAAGTATTATATTTAACCACAGGTGGCTGTATCCCGGTGTATGTCTCTCCATTACCAAAATCCCAGTGATATGTAGTCCCTGGATCAATGTTAAGGTTTTCATATTTTACTTCCCAGGGGAGTGCGCACGAACTTATCAGGGTATAATCCAGTTTTGGAGTCTTCAGAGCCACTACTTCAATCAGATTAGGTTTTGTGGTCGTGTTCTTGCATCCTTTTATATCAATGACTGACAGTGAAGCTGAATAGTTGCCAGGTGAGGTATAAGTTGTCTTGATGGATGCCGCAGGGTCAGCAGTAGATATCAGATTGGACGATCCCCCCACATCCCAGATAAGAGAAGTTAAAGGGCCATTTTTACTGCTGGACTTATTTATAAAAGCAGCATTTGCCGGTATGCACCCTGATTTGATATCTGCACTAAAATCTGATACCGGATTTTCATATACTTTTATGACTTTGTCTTTACACTTTTTTTCTGTCGCACCTGTGGTTGTTTTCACAGTCAGGCATATGGTATATTCTCCGGGTTTAGTAAAAATTATACCCGGGTTTTGTCTTACAGAGATGACTCCTCCCAGATCCCAGTACCAGTCATTAATATTTCCTGAAGTGCTGGTTGACTGATCACTAAAAGAAACTGCAAGAGATCCGCAGCCTTCGCTCTTATCAAATATAAAATCAGCCTTTACCTGTGAGAAAACAGATATTGGTCGGAATATGATAATGAAAAAAAAACACAACAATATTCCTTGCCAGAGCCGTAGAGAATATTTGCAATTAAATAGGTGCTAACGTTATTATTAAAATATTTTATGTCAAATATAGATCAATTTCCTGTCAAATTATGTGTCTGAAATTTATTTTTAGACTTTTGTCTGATGCTTTACTTTTCTGATTACCAAATTATTACTTAAAATAAATGCGTATTTTGGTACATTGTAAGCCCTGACTTTTAAGTATTAAAAATTATGCCAATTTTAACTTTAAATTATTCTCATATGTAATTGAATGACTTATAGCTCTTATTAAGAAGATTGACCTGTTTTATATATTTATACTTTTATTTATACATCTATCATCAACCTGAAAATAAATATTCAATTAGTCATCAAATACAATTTGATCACCGAAATCGACACCTTTTGAGGAATGTGTCCACACTAAATAATAGCATATAAAATATTAAATATTCATGTGCTTCCAGTTTCAATCCTTAAGGATGAAGACTTGAATACATTATTTTATGTCATTTGACATCAAAAGCAGTGCATTGCTAACCGGCCTCTCGCCTTCATGATCCCATAATTTATTATCACTTGGCATGTTTACTATCCCTGAATCGGAAATATAAAATGTGGTAGATCCTCCACCGTCCAGATTCAGTCCATTCTTGCATCCCAGCCAAAGCAGTACAACTGTTAGTTCGTGCAAAGAAAGTCCTTGTGCTGATGCATTTCGTCCGTCTGCTGTTAGCACAATGACTTCTTCTTCAGTAGTACAAACGCAGGTGCGGGGATGTCTGTTGTTGTTGAATGGAGAGTCTAAAAGTTTTGCCTTGTTTCTGTCTTTTAAAAGTAAAGGACCACATTCCATGACATTTGGATAAGGTATCTGTTCTTCCCATTTACCGGACCAGGGGCTTTGCCTTTCCAAAATGACAAATGATGTGTCATTGAAGGCCAAGGCTCCGGACTGATTCTGGCCGTATATGCCCGGACCCTTATCCTGAGTGGATGTATCCGTTATGACGTTATTTATTCTGATAAAATTGACCGAGCCTCCGTTTTTAGTATTAAAAAATGATCCGTTTACGCCGGCTACAGCGTTATTGACTGCAGCCATTTTGCTGGTTTTGATGAGTTCTTTACTGCCGGTTGAGATCATCCAATTGGTTTTTGAATTGCCATTTTTCACGCGCAACAGGTGGATATTCTGCATTGAATTAAAAATTTGAACACTGTCAAAGTGGTAATACTCATGGACAACACCATCCATAATGGTATCTTTTTGCCAAGGTGCAAGTGCAAAAACTAAAGAGTCCCCGGAGACTTTCTGAGCAGAGCCAAAAAAACAGAAGCTACAAATAACAGTTATGAGCAAATATTTTATGGATGACATTTGATGATAATTTATAAATACCAGGTTTCTTAATTCAATCAGGCAAAATATGTGGGCAAATATATTAATATCCGATCAATTAATAATAACCATTTGATTAAAACAAAAGTTGTAAGGTAAAAAGCTATATGAAAACCAAACCAGTTATTTTGAACAAATATATCAGATCAATTATTTTTTCAGATTTAATCTGTTTTAATAATGTATTTAGCTTTCTTTGATGCTATAATATGTATCAAGCAATGAGAACATTATTTATAATCTTTGTCACCTGTTTTCTGACAAATAATTTAGACGCACAGATTTCTTTTTGTGTTGATAAAAATTATCCTCTCATATCTTTTTCTGCCGAAACCAAACAAAAACTTGAAGTAGAATTGAAAAAGGCAGAATCGGATTATACAGCTAGTAAAGGAAGCTTAGAATCTACCATTTGGTATGGAAGACGCCTTGCTTATCTGGGAAGATACAATGAATCCATTGAGATATATTCCATAGGCATATTGCGATTTCCAAATGATGCCCGTCTGCACCGGCATCGGGGTCACCGATATCTCACCCTCCGGTGTGTGGACAAGGCTATTGAAGATTTTAAAGTAGCTGTTACCCTTATCAAAGATAGAAAAGATGAAATCGAACCAGATGGTATGCCAAATGCAGCCAACATACCCACCAGTACACTTCAATCCAATATATGGTATCATCTCGGATTGGCTTACTACCTAAAAAAGGATTTCAGAAATGCTGAATATGCCTATAAACAATGTCTGAAAGTGTCCACCAATCCGGATATGTATGTGGCTACTGCCAATTGGTACTACATCACTTTGAAGGAATTGAAGGAGGAATCTCAAGCTGAACTTTTGCTTAATACCGTTAGTCAGGATTTGTTACTGATAGAAAATGAAGCATATCTGGATATATTGATGTTGTACAAAAATCATGATAACGCGGATCGCTTGTGGAACGATCTTAAAAAGGATTCCAATGTTCTGATGAATGCCACAACTGGCTTTGGATTAGGAAATTATTATCGCCTGATTGGTGATCATAGTAAAGCCAAGGAAATATTTCGGGATGTGACATCAGGAAGTCAATGGGGAAGCTTTGCCTTCATGGCCGCTGAATTATGGCAAGTCAGTGATTAAAATATCTACTCAATTGCAAAAAGTAAAAAATATTCCTGCAATATAAAAAACCAGTAAATTATGACAGCAAAAAATAATCTTTTTCTCTGGTCGATCACCGCCGCAATGGCTGGTTTCCTTTTCGGATTTGATACAGTAGTTATTTCAGGGGCTGATAAGACATTGCAGGAGCTGTGGCCTAGAGGCGAAGTCTTCCATGGCTGGGTCATCATGTCATCAGCACTTTGGGGCACGGTCGCAGGTGCTATGTTCGGCGGCTTTCCTACTGATAAGTATGGCAGAAAAATTACATTGATAGTTATTGGCCTCTTGTACTTTATATCTGCTGTTGGTTCAGGTATGGCCACTGACCCATGGATGTTTGCTGTTTTCAGATTCATTGGTGGCCTTGGAGTAGGTGCATCTACGGTGGCCGCACCTACTTTTATCTCTGAAATAGCACCCGCCAGAGACAGAGGCAAATTGGTTGCTTTATATCAATTCAATATAGTCCTTGGCATTCTTATTGCATTTTTATCCAATTTTTTTCTCAGAGATTTTGGTGCCGAACCCTGGCGTTGGATGATAGGTATTGAGGCATTGCCTGCCCTGATTTATTTTATCCTGGTATTTATGATTCCGGAGAGCCCCAGATGGTTGGTGACCATAAAAGGAGATATCAAGTCTGCCTTGCCTACATTAAGGATTATAGATCCTGACACGCCTGTGGACGAACAGGTGAGACGAATACAGGCAGATCATATCAATGTAGTGGCAACCGATACGATCTGGGATCCCAAATATCGCTTTCCGGTCATCCTTGCCTTTTGTATTTCGTTTTTCAATCAGTTTTCAGGGATCAATGCCTTCTTATATTATGCGCCCAGGATATTTGAGATAGCCGGACTGGAAACCAGCAGTGCTTTGTTGAGCAGTGTCGGAGTAGGCATTACCAACCTGATATTTACCTATGTTGGACTGATGCTTATTGACAAATTGGGAAGACGGCAGTTGATGTATATCGGATCTGTGGGCTACATCATTTCCCTTTCACTGGTGTCAATGGCCTTTTTTATGGGTATCAAAGGTATGGCTGTACCCATCTTCCTTTTTATGTTTATAGCTTCACATGCTATCGGGCAAGGGGCTATAATATGGGTATTCATTTCAGAAATATTTCCGAATCATCTCCGTGGCCACGGTACTTCATTCGGTACTTCGGTCCATTGGATATTTGCTGCTATGATACCGGCTATGGTTCCCTGGCTTTTTAAAGTAATTGGCCCCGGTACTGTATTTGCCGTTTTTGCAACGATGATGGTGGGACAGTTGATTTTCACGTGGAAGGTCATGCCTGAAACAAAAGGCGTAAGCCTCGAGGATCTGGAGAAGAAGCTTATCAGAAAGTAAACTTTCATTACTGTAATTCTTCATCAATCCAATGTGCAAATAACGGCCTGATATGGTGTCAAGGTTATTTTATTATTTTCTATGATCATATCGTCGGCATTATTGATTTTGATATGATTAATCTTGCTGGTTTCAACAAGATTTATACTGGAGTCTGAAGATGAAAAATTTAGGAGCACCAATAATTTCTTATTTCCTAATTCTCTGATATAAGCATAGATGGTCGGATGTTCAGGCTGTAGGAGCTTATATGAACCGTAAATCAATGCGGGATTTTCACGTCTCAGTTTGGTCATCCTTCTGAAATGATTCAATACTGACCGTGGATTTAATTCTTCTGTTTTAACATTAATCTCAATATGGTTTTTATTGACGGGCAACCAAGGCTTTCCTGTTGTGAAATTGGCATTCGCTGTACCATCCCACTGCATAGGTGTCCTTCCATTGTCCCGTGATCCGAATTTCAGTGATGTAAGGTATGCTTTTACATTACCCCCCGAGAGCAGTACTTTTTTATAGCCGTTGATGGCTGAGATGTCCCGGTACTGATCGATGGTCTCAAAGCCTATATTTGTCATTCCCAATTCGTCACCATAATAGCAATAGGGAGTACCACGCATACTGAGTAAAAAGGTATTCAGCATTTTGGCAGAGAGCACCCTAAATTCAGGACTATCATTTCCGTATCTGCTGACCAGCCTCGCCTGATCATGATTGGAAAGAAAAATGGACAACCATCCCTTTTCTGAAAATGCACTATCCCATCTGGAAAAAACTTCTTTGAAATGGACAACCGAATAACCTTCCGGTTTGGCAATGTCAGCTGCATCAAAAGCATAAGCCATATTGAGTTCATTTCTATTTGCATCTACCAGTTCATGTGCTTCTTTAAAATTTCTGCCTGCACCTTCTGCAACTGACATGACATCATACTTACTGAATACCTGCTCGTTCATTTCTTTCAGATAGGTGTGCAGTCCTTCTTGCATGGCATAATACTGAATAAAATTTTTATCCAGATCATCAGGAAAAGCAGGGAAAGTGGTATCTTTTGCAGCAAACTGGAAAGCATCCAATCTGAAGCCATCAACACCCTTTTCCGCCCAAAACTTCATAATGTCATATACCTCCTGCCTTAGTTTGGGATTTTCCCAGTTGAGATCAGGTTGCTTTACCGAAAAATAATGCAGATAATATGCATTGCTAAGAGAATCGTATTTCCAGGCATCTCCTTTTTCGTCAAACAAACTATATCTGTGATGGGGTTTTCCTTTTTCAGCAGGCCACCAATGATAGTAATTGCGATATGGGTTATCTCTGGAGCTCCTGGACTGTTTAAACCACTTATGTTCGTCGCTGGAGTGATTTACGACCATATCCATGATGAGTTTTATGCCTCTTTCATGCATGCCTTCGAGCATTTGATCAAAATCCTCCATGGTTCCAAAATCAGCCATAATATTTCTATAATCACTTACATCATAGCCATTGTCATCATTGGGGGAGCTGTAGATGGGATTGAGCCAGACTGCTGTAATGCCAAGATGCCTGATATAATCCAGTTTTTCGGTGATGCCTTTAATATCTCCGATGCCATCTCCATCTGAATCATTAAAGCTCCTGGGATAGATCTGATAGACGATGGCCTCTTTCCACCATTCTTTGTCGTCAGATGCCTTACCATTTCTGTTTTTTGAAGATTCGACGCAGCCCCATATCCCTATTGTAAATACTATATATATAAAAATGAGTTTCATGTACTTAATTTTTAGAGTATAACCATTACTAACCATAACTTAAACCTTTGAAGTACCGCCAAAACAAGGCAATACCTAAGATCAAATGTAATTAATCTTAATAAAATAATGAATATAATTCTAAATTTTAGACCTAAACAGACAAAAGGAATTTGAATATATGATCTGAAGAGTACACTAGTTTAGCGTTCAAAAAAATGATAATAAATCAATCTTAATGTAACGATAGATTGACTTCCAACATGTGAAATAATATTTGAAAATCGTTCTAATCTGCGAGGTCAGTTCTATAATCTATTATCACATTTCCAGCGTACAGCTTTCCGTCTTTTTTTGAAAATTGGAGATGGGCAGGTACAAGGACAAGAACGACTGATGAATGAGGCTGAATCATAAAAGTGATTTTTCCGCTGGCTTTTGTATTGATAAAACTTCGGGTATTCATGTCGTACAGTTGATAAGATTTGTTGCCGAGATCGATTTCCACTTTCTTAGATTCTGTGTAAGGATTGAAATATAAGTAGGTATCAAAGCTCTTTTGTCCTGAATAAAAATCGGCAACATTACAATTTATCTGAAGTATTTCAGGAATATTGGTTTGTTTAAGAATACCACCAAAGATGCCCACATGACCACTTCCATAGACTGAAAACATGGTTATCTGTGGCATATCCGGATACCAAAGTGGACCATCTCCCTGAACAAATGGCGTAATACCCTTAAACTTGGGATACATCGACTCTTTTATTATTCCTTCGTATGCGATCACGTTTTTAGTCACTGCCTTTAATTGTGGTAATGCCTGGAGAGAATCGGGCATCTCATACGGATAACAAAATCTTGCAGCATTGGAAGCATTGAGCGCCCATTTGCCTACAGCATTGCTATACCTCTGATCATACCGGACCATTGCAGACAAAGGCATCATCAGGTCAAATGTATTCATCAGAAATCCATAACCCCCGTTATGAACGGTACTACCAGCCAGCCCGCTAATGTCATAACCTCCCCAATTTGCGACCAAAACACCCCACCCCTCACGTCCTACCGCATCACCGTCAAATGTCCAATCCAAAAATCGGTTAAGATCATAATTTGTACCATTTTCAGCATTCATACGAGCGGCAATCTGAGCAGCTATTGGCATCATGGCTTCATAAAAGCGGTTTTCTTTCTGATTATACAACACATTAAGCGCATTTATAGCTCCTTTCAGATATTTGGGATTTTTGAATTTTACCCAGGCTGAATACAAAATAAACGCGTAACCACCTGCCACATCTTCCTGGGCTGGTATGTGATTTTTGTAGCCTTTCATTTCTTTAAAATCAAAATACGAATAGCTGTAATTATCACCCATGACAGAGTCTGACTTATAAAACTGCTCTGCTATAGTCAAAAGTATATCGTCAAACTCCTTTTCGTCATTATACTTATCAGCCACACAGTAAAAAAGTACATTATTATGCACTTCATACCAGAAGTCATTACCATAACCACCTCCGATATGGGCTCCCTTATTGGTAAAATTCTGAATGACATTCCATCCATTGTCTTTGTTGAAATAATTTCTGAGCATCCGGACATAATTGCGGCCATTCTGGTCTCTCTTATCTATACCGACCATGGTAGCTCCGAGGACAGCTCCCAGCGCACCCAGAGCCTCGTGGTTCTCTCCGTTATTGACTGCTGCTCCCATTCTGATATCACCCAGTGCTGTATAAATACCAAAAGTAGTATCAGGAAAATTTCTTTTTTGGCCGTCCAGCCAGATCAGGGGTAAAAACTCTCCTTTCTGGCTGAAATCAAATACATACTTATCGAATTCTATCGCAGTTTGTTTCCAGTCGCGGTATTTATAAGGCTTGGGATGATAAGGCATTTTATCTACTCTTGGTATGCTTCTTTGAGTTACCGAAATACCAGATGATATATAAGATGAAGTCTTACAGGAATTTAAAAATAAGAAAAAGAGTAGTAAATAAGAATATTGTTTCATATAAAAATTATAAGTCATTCAACTAAATATAAATGGTTACAATCAGACCATTTCACTTTCTCTCAATATCGACCTGGCCATAAACCATCCCAGTGCCTGAAATAATGCAATGACCAATAGTGCATATCTCAATGCAACGTACTCGCTTACATATCTGGCCAAAACAATAAATAGACCGCAACCCAGGAGTCTGCCGACATATAAACCCAATTCATGATTAAAAATATAAGAAAACTCATTGCGCTTTTCTTTTTCTGCAATATAATCAATCACCTTCAACTGTATGGGAAAATACGCAATATCCAGCAAAGGCCTGGCAAATAAAAGGCACATCATAAATAAGATCACACCAAGGGAAGAATACATCGCAGCATTGAACAATGCTCCGGCAACAAAAAGCAAGCAACCAATGCCATAAATCAAAAGACGATGTTTGGGACCTGCCACCCTTCCAAGTATGTACAACAAAATAGCTGATACAGCCGCCGCTATACCCTGAATCAAGCCAAGTGAACCTTCTTTGCCTACCAGAGTTAATATCAACATGGTAGGAGCAGTAACAATATAGCCCTGTGCCAGCCCTTTGAGAGATGCTAATCCGAGCATTTTATTCCATATCCTGTCAAATTTTAAATACAAAAACGGAGCCCGTTTTGGATTCTGGAATCCACCTCTATGCACTAACACAGAAGCAAACATAGACATAGCGAAAACAATAGCTGTCAAAATATAATAAGCCATATTTACATTTCCACCAAACCATCCGTTTTCATCCGTTGCTCCGATGAAAGCACCGGCTGCAAGGGGAACTGCAATGCCTGTCATTGTATAAAAAAAAGTTTCTATTCCATAATAATAATTTCTCGTCCCATCCTTAGTCGTATTCAATGCCAGGAAATCGCGATTTGACCAGAAAAAACCGTACGACAATCCCATGATAAGACCTGCCAGAAATACTCCAATGGTATCCAATTGATGGAGTGACATCATCGCAAACATAGATATGCCACTTAGTAACATTCCAAAAGAATATAGCCATGCTATCTTTATTCTGTTGAGTAAAAATCCATTGATCATAAAAGTAAGTGGAATACCTGTATAAACAGCCAGCTGAAAAATAACAACCAGGCTAATATCAGAGGAGTTACGCATTATATAGGCACCAATAAATAGCTCAATAATTGGCCCGACCAAACCGTAAATCAGATTGGTAAGCAATAGTACCCGCATGCTTTTATGATGAGAGTTGAAAAAACTGATTTCTTTGTTTATGGTTTTGAACATCATGCTTTAATTAACAATGTAGATAAAATATACGAAATGGAAAAAGTGGCCCCACAAATCACCTCATCAGATGCCCCGTAATACAAGTACAATGTATCTCCATCCACTACATGGCCGTTGGTAAAAACAACATTTCCAAAAAAGCCGGTCAGCTCATAGTCTGCTTCCGGTTGGAAGATGGGTTCTATAGAACGGGCTAGTACCAAAGAAGGATCTGCAAGGTCAAACAAAACAGCACCAAGGCAGTATCGGTGGTTAAAGTCAGCCCCATGATAAATCTCCAGCCAGCCAGCCTTTGTTTTTACAGGCGCAGCTCCGGCACCAATCCTGGCACAGTCCCACATACCCGGACGGGTTTGCAACACACATTTATGCCGCCCCCAATGAATCATATCAGGAGAAGATGCCTGCCATATAAAATTACCTCCAAGGTCTATACCTGACGGCCTGTGCAAACAGTAATATTTGTCCCCTATTTTTTCTTCAAATATAGCACAATCTTTATTATGAGGCGGAATGATCATCCCTTCTCTCTCAAAATGAACCCAATCTGATGTAGTCATCAATCCTACACCAACCCCGTTTTCTGATACTTGAGTAAATGTGAGAACATAGCGTCCATCTATAAAGCTAACTCTGCAATCTTCAATTCCGAAAGTTTCCAGTTCCCCTTTTCCGAATATTTTGTTGGAAAAATCCTTAGGTTCATAAAATTTTATACCATCATCGCTGCAAACGAGCCTGAGGTGCGACATGGTGGATAGGTACATTTTACCTTTATAGGTGACCATTCGTGCATCTGACACATCCAGATCCGGGTCAGTCAAAGAGTATTTTTTTATTTCAATGCCACCATTTTTATCAAGTATAGGAAAAGAAACAAAGCCTTCATCCTGAACAGGTCTTTCTGCTACTCTAAGGAGAAGCCATATTTTATCCTTAAATGAGAAAACTCCCGGATTCAGGACACACTCCACTTTCATACTTTCCAGGCTTGGTTTTATGTCAACAGTGCGTATTATGGGGTTTTCCTCAAATCTTTTTACCGATTTTTCGTTTGTTCGTTTTTTGTTCATATCCATTTAATTTCATTGAACACTATATCAGAATCATGTTTGATTGTTAATATCAGGAGGATGCAATTTACATTACATCCTCCTGAAAACTTAAACTTAACTAATTATACAGGTATTAAATACCCTTACTGTCAGATCTTGCTAAATTTGACAGAACCGATATCCTTTCCATCTACTATGAAATTGACATAATATAATCCCGGAGAATATCTGTCGGTATCGACCGTCAGTCTGCCTGTTCCGAGTTCCTGATTTGTAGGACTATATCCGTCATATTGTCTTCCCACATTATCTAGTATTCTGATTTTAATATTAGAATTTGGAGGAAAACTATGTTCTATGGTCAGAATATTTGAAACCGGATTTGGTGACAATTTGACATTTCCAAACTTGGCAATTGCAAACTCAGTTAAGCCTGTAGTTCCTGAATTAAACAATTTTAAAATCTCTGCCGGAGTAAGGGCTTTGTTATAAATTTTTACATTATCCAGAGCACCCGGGAAATATTGACCCCCATCTACATTGTTGCTCCCGAAGCAAAGTGCCCGGTTGGTGCTGTTGAGCTTGGTTGCCACCGGCTTGCTGGCTACCTGCTGCCCATTTACATAGATGATATCTTTTGCTCCATCATGCACCATAGTGACATGCCACCAGAATCCCTTCACCATTTCATTTCCATCGCCACTGTCCATATCAGATATGAAGGTAGGAAACTGAACATTCTTGCCATTGGTCGTCCAAACTATCTTAAGATGCTGAGGTAATGATATTTTCCATCTCTCGCTCCAGTGGCCAAAATCAATAACATACGCTTCCGCATCTTTTGTATTTATATTGTCCACTCTAATCCAGAAACTTACTGTCGTATAATCAGAAATGAGTTGGACAGCATTATTAACAAGAACAGAATCCCTGTCTCCGTCAAATTTTATATTTTGTTTGCCACCTCCCAAGGGATGCGTAGCAGTCTCGAATACCGGATTGCCTCCTATGGTCCCATGATTATTGTATGGCGTGGCATCATTGGCATTACCGTCAAATGGATAGTGCGCTACCAGCCCTGCTTCACCTGTATTTAATGGTTTAGTAGTCTGAATTGTTATTTCAGCAATCTGGGATTTATTGGCAGAAAGGTCAAATGCATATACTTCAAAGGTATATGAAGTTTCGGACAATAATCCCCCAATAAATTTTGAAGTCGCTACATCAGACAGCGAGTCTGAAAATAACCCATCAACCAATACAACATAACCAGCAAGTTTCCGGTCATCTGTGGACGCATCCCATGATAACAATACTGAATTGGAACCAACATTTCCTCTTAGATTACCTGGTTTTGTAGGTGGTGTGGTGTCAGGTGTCTGATCCTGCCCTGTCGTTGCCTTTAAGGTTGAGATCAAAGATTCATTACCAGCCGCATCTACTGCTGATGCTCCCAGTACATAAGCGGTTAAAGCTTTCAAACCTGAAATTGTGGTACTTTGACCCGATACGGTCCTGATTAATAGCCCATCCTGATATATATTATAACCTGTAACACCCACATTATCTGTAGCCAATGCCCAGGATAAATTTATAGAAGTAAAACTAATGGCAGCCGTTATATCCAATGGGGCATTCGGACGGATAGTATCCGTTTGAGCCGGAGCAGTTGACTGAAGTGTGTACAAATCGGCTACTTCAAGTGCAGATAATGCTTTGTTGTAAATTTGCACCTCATCCAATGCACCGTCGAAATAATTTCCTTTGTCTATCGGATCATACCCTATACCAAAATTATACTTGGTCGGTTTTAGTGCTCCTACATAGGCCTTCTCATTGACCTTGACACCATTCATATACATTTTATCTGCCACACCATCATGTGTCATAACAAGATGTTTCCACTCACCTACTTTCAATTCATTTCCATTTCCTGAATCCATATCATTGCAACATGAAACGGCATTGGTAGTAAAAACTGGCTTTCCGTGCGATGGTAGTGAAATCTTCCATCTTTCCTGCCATCCGCCGTGTGACAGCAGAAATGTCTCTCCTGAAGCAGGAAGCGAATTGACCTTCACCCAAAAGCTGACAGATGTAAAATCGGACGCAAGCTGGGCTGAGTTTCCAGCTTCTATATATGCCGTTTTACCATCAAAATTTCTGGCCTTATTTGTTTTGCCGAAACGATCCTTAGTTCCCGTAGCGTTACCATAAGCATGATTTTGATAGGCTGTCTGATCGTTATTATTTAAATCAAATGTATAGTTAGCTACCAAAGGTGATGATGATACTACTGCCGTTTTCTGGCTATTGTATATTGCCAGTATTTCCGCACCTGTCAAAGCTTTATTAAATATCATCACATCATCCGTACTGCCATCAAAAAAACTGCCATTATCTATCGGGTCATAACCAATTCCCAAAGAATATTTTGTTTTCTTCAAAGCACCTGTTGTTGCTTTTTGATTTGCCAGCACACCATTAACATATATCTGATCCTCAATACCGTTATGTACCATAGTAAGGTGTGTCCATTGTCCTGGTTTCAATTCGTTGCCATTTCCGGAATCCATATCACTGCAACAAGCTGTAGCATTGGTGGTAAATACTGGTTTACCATGAGAAGGCAGCGATATCTTCCACCTTTCCTGCCATCCCCCGTTTGACATTAAAAAGACTTCACCTGATGCCGGTAGTGTTTTTGGATTTACCCAGAAACTGATGGTAGTAAAATCTGACTGTAATGCCGCAGAATTTTCAGCTCTTGCTGATCCGCTTATTGCATTACTTGCCCATCCGTGACGATTAGTTGTAGCCGTCGTTTTACTATCAAGCACCGCATTATTTTTAAACTGTGTCGTGTCCCTACCATTTCCATTCAGTGAGTAACTTGCCACAAGCGCATTTGCTGTACCCGGAAATGCAGCCTGAGTATTAAACAAACTCATCACATCCTGATCCGAGAAAGCGTAGTTGAAAATCTCTATATCATCAAGTTGGCCATCAAAAAAACTTCCTTTATCAATGGGGTCATATCCGATACCCAATGGATATACAGTCGGTGCCAACGCACCCGGATATGCTTTTTCATTGACCTTAACTCCATTCATATACATTCTGTCACCTGTAGTGTCATGAATCACTACTACATGTTTCCATTCACCCGGTTTTAATTCATTTCCTGCTCCTGAATCCATGTCATTACAACATGCTGCAGTGTGTGTAGTAAAAACCGGCTTTCCATGTGATGGAAGAGAAATTTTCCATCTTTCCTGCCAGCCACCATTAGAAAGAAGATATACCTCTCCCTGTGCAGGCAAACTTCCTACCTTTACCCAAAAACTTACTGTCGTAAAAGGAGAACTTAACTGTGCAGAATTTGATGCAGTTGCTTTTGAAGTTTTGCCATCAAATGATAACGCACTATTGCCGTATCCAAACCGGTCTGTTGTATATGTCGCACCTGAAACGGATGCATTATTCCCAAATACAGATCCATCTTTACCGAATTCATCAAATCTATATGAAGCCACCTTACTATTGGCAGCAATAACCGGCGCAGTGGATTGTGATGTATAAAGGGCAGTGATCTGAGCAGCAGTCAGGGCAATGTCATATATCATGACTTCATCAAGTTGCCCGTCAAAATAATTTCCTTTGTCTATCGGGTCATATCCCATTCCCAGCGGACTGGTAGTTTTGCCCAATGCACCCGCATACGCTTTTTCATTGACCTTAATACCATTCATATACATTTTATCGGTAGTGCCGTCATGTGTCATAACAACGTGTCTCCATTCATTGATTTTAAGTTCATTTCCATCTCCTGAGTCCATATCATTACAACATGATGCGGCGTGTGTTGTAAATACGGGCTTACCGTGTGCAGGAAGAGAGATTTTCCATCTTTCCTGCCATCCGCCATGGGACAGCAGATATACTTCACCTTGTGCGGGTAAGGTCTTAACCTTTATCCAAAAACTTATAGTCGTATTGTCAGATTGAAGTTGGGCAGCATTTGGTGCCGTAACCCCACCTTGCTTTCCATCAAAAGATATAGCACTATTGGCCCAGCCAAACCTGTCTGATGTCAGGCTAGCTCCATTTACTGAAGCATCATTTTTAAATGCGGAACCATCTTTGGCATTACCCGTAAAAGCGTAAGCTGCCACGGGTGTTTGCGCCTGCAATCCGGTGACTGCAGCAAAAAGAAGAAGTAATAAATGTACGTAACGTTTCATATTATGTGATTTAATGATTAATAATAATTATAACTTGATAAATTGAATACTCTGAATGATGCGGCTCTGGTTGTTAATAGCCGTTAGATAATAAGAACCTGATTTAAGAGAACTAACGTCTATTTCGATCTCATTTTGATTCTTATAACTTATATTGAAAATATTTTCTCCTCTGATATCAGTAATAGAAATATTGGAAATCTGAATGTTATCTTTAATTGAATTAAGAAAAAGTGTTTGTCGTACGGGATTTGGGTAAAGTTGAAAATTTTTAACTTTGTCAATATCTCTGACCAAAGAGATGACGCTCTGAGCAAATATTTTATTCACTTCATCAGGGTGTATGGCAAAATCATATATTCTAATCTCATCAAGAATGCCTTTGTAATTATAACTGGCATCTGAAGGCAACATTTGTCCCATTAACAAGGGCAGTGTTGTGGTCCTGATTTTTCCTGTCTGTATTTTGAAGCTATTTAGATTTCCATTAACAAAAAGCATCATAGTCTCTCCGTCATAGGAAGCGACGACATGATAGACGCTGTCTTTTTGTAATATAATATCGCTATCTAAATCTACTATCTTGGACAGAGTATTTACAGTCCATCTCATCTGACCCGAAGGTATGATCGACAACTTCCATCTATTTTGCCAACTGCCATGTGATAGAAGAAATGTCTCTTTATCTCCGGGAACCGGTTTGCACCACAAACTTAAAGTGATACCATCCTGAAAATTTAACTTAGGCGTATTGGCAACTTCAATTTGCTGTGATCCACCATTAAAATAATAAGAACTTAAGGGATTGCCTGCGAAATCCCCGGTCAGGATAGCTCCTTTCGGTGTACCATGATGTTCATTACCACTTATATCATTGGCATTTCCTGCAAAAGGATAATGGGCTATCAATAATCCGTTGCCCTTAAATGCTTTTACAAGAAGAAATATCTGAGTTTTATCTTTTAATCCTTTTCCATCATCAACTTCGACACTAATCGTATAAATGCCTTCAGTATCCGGTGCTGTCCAATCCACATCTTTTCCTGATCCACTTATGACACCCGCATCTGTTGACCAGTTATATGTAAGTACATCCCCATTGGCATCACTGGCAAGGCAATGCAGTAAAATGATTCCTTTTTTATCGGTATAGCGTGTGCTACTATAAAGTCTGTTTATTGAGGTGCTTTGTTTATAATATTGACCACCTCCATCTTTATAGTCATGCTATCCGTATTCCCCGCTGCATCTTTCACTATTACTTTAACTTCCGACATACCTATCGATGGTGGTGTATTCCAAATCACATTATTGCTTGTTCCGGTGATAGTACCCGAATCAGAAAACCAACTATAGGTTAAAGAATCCGAATCCTGATCTTCGGCTGTGCAATAGATAGTCGTATAGGCCCCTATTTCGACCGGATTGCTTTTAGCTTCCAATGCTTTGATCCTTGGACTGTATAAAAATGGGGATTGATTTTGATCATAATCGACAATGACTTCATCTATCAGCATTTTATTTTTATCATATGTAATCTTTCCCCCTGCCGGAGTCACCACTACCACAACAGCTTCTTTGGCCGGGATGACAATACTTACCTGACCGGTTTTACCTTTTGAGAGAAATTTTTCAGATAATGTTTCATATAGGTCATATTGACCGCTACCTACATCAACCAAAACCGCTTTGGGTGTATCATAAGGATTGTAATACAGATAAGTAGGATAAGAAGCATCGTTGTAAAAATCAGTAGCATTCAAGTCAAGCTGAAGTATTTTGTCCACATTGGTTTTGCTGACAATCGCACCCAGATATCCGACAGCCGAACTGCCGTATAAGGCAAGATTGGTGGCCGCCCATCCTCCGCTTAAGGCATCTCCTGTTGCATATGGCGACAAGTTCTGATATTTTTGTTTCATGGCTTCATGGGCAATGACGCTCTCGGGGTCATTGACTTGTGACCAAGCTGATCCATCCTGCAATGATCCGGGCAAAAATCCCGGGTAGAACAATCTGGATGCGTTGCTTAAATTTAGCATCCATTTGCTTATCGCTTTTGCAAATCTTTTATCATATCGTACCATAGGAGCCAATGCAGCAGCCTGTTGCATTCCATTCATAAGAAAAGCATAATCATTGCCTCCATCATTAGCCTCGCCCACCAGACCCGAAACATCAAAATTGCCCCAATTTCCAACTATGGTTCCCCAACCCCTGAGTGGTCCACGGTTAAAACACCAGTTGACCATCTTTTCCACATTGTAATCGGTACCTATTTCTGCATTCATTTTGGCAGCTGCCAAGACACCATAGGGAAGTTGTAACTCATATGACGGGTTGGAATTCAAATCATTCAGAAACTCCATTGACCATTCTGCCCCCTTGAGATATTCTTTATTTTTCGTTTTTTTATATGCATGATAGAGTAACCAGCCAAAGGTACCTGCAGCTTCCGGTTCTTTTACTCCGGCCGCATTACCTTGCATGGTTTTGAAATTCCATGCCCTGAAATTCATACTTGCTTCCGACCAGGGTGAGGCGCTGCCACCCATTGTCTTTGCTGCTTTCAGAAATGTATTGGCCACCGATATAAACTGAAGAGATGCTTCAGTATTGAAATCAGGAAACAAATCGTACAGTTGATAAAAATAGACATTGGGCATCACATCATACCACCAGTCTCTTCCGCTTCCGGCAGATGCGTTATTGAGATAAATATTTTCCCCATTGGCTTTATTAAAAAAATCCTGAGCCATGGTCAATCTGTCTATTCCAAATATATTTCTAATATCCCTCCCGACCAGTGCGGCACCTACTAAGGATGGCAATACATTTATACCTTCCGAATTCTGAGTTGAATTTGTACCTACATATGTGTGAAGTTTGATTTGTTTTTGTCCCGGATAATTGATAGCATTGGACGTATAAGAGACCAATGGTAAATATTGTCCTGTTTTAGTATTATTATAAATAAATGAATCGTATTGAATGGCTACATTTTTCCAATCCCGGACGTCATAAGGCGACGGCTGATCCGGCATCAGTTCTATCCGGGGAATTCTGATTTGGCCTTCTTGTGCAGATATCCATCTTGCCAATAAAAGGAATATGATTAGTAATATGAATTTGAATATTTTATTCATTAATATCCCGGGTTTTGAATTAATGATGGATTCAGATCAATCTCGGTCTGCGGTATGGGGAAAACTTCATTTTTGCCTTTCTGGAATCCGGGTAAAACATCAGCTGCAACACCCCATCTGACCAGATCAAAAAACCTGTGTAATTCAAATCCCAACTCCGCTTGCCGTTCGTGTCTTATAGCGAGTCTGACTACATTCTGGTCTGTAGAAACGATGGCAGGCAAAGCCAGTGAGTTAGCACTCTGTGCCCTTGCCCGGGCTCGCACTGTTTCCAGAGGAACCAATGCTTCAGAAACTCTGTTCAACTCAGTCAGGGCTTCCGCTTCCCAAAGCAATACTTCAGCATACCTTATGGCTGTGTAATTAATATCTCCGTCGGCTTTTTGTGTTAGTTCGGCATCTGCCTGCAAATACTTCCTTGGTGAAAAAAATGTACTTGAAAACGAATTTTTATATACGAGGCCAAAATATGGATCGTTATTCATGGCAACAGTGAATTTCAATCTTGGATCATTTGGTTCAAAAATCTGAACGTAGGCAGGAGTTACTTCTGCAAAGCCATAACCCAGAAATTTTCTCGATGCCCACCACTGATTCAGAAAGTTACCTACACCAAGTTCCAGATTGGTATGTTGGATTTCCCAGACAGATTCGCTGTTGTTTTGCGTAAACTTCATAAAGTTGTCACTGTAATCTTTTACCAGCATATAGGTATTTAAAGCTCTTATTCTGGTAGTATAATCCAGTACTTTATTATAGTCTTTCACATATAAACTTGTCTTTGCCGCTAATGCTAAAGCAGAACCCTTTGTAGGTCTGCCTATATTATTTGTTGTGTTGATCGTAGGTAGTAGCGATGATGCTTTATCACAGTCAGTAATGATTTGTTTATAAATATCTGCCTTAGGGCTCTTTGCTATTTTCAACTGATCCGGTGGCGTCACTTTAAGATATACTGGTACATCTCCAAAAACCTGAGTGAGTAAAAAATAATAGTATGATCGCAAAAATAGCGCCTCACCGGTAATTCGGTTTTTAGTTGCCTCGGGCATTGAAATTTTTGAAATATTATCCAGTACAAGGTTACATTGTGTCAAGCCCTTATATTGCAGTTTCCAGTAATTGTTGAATTCTTCAGTTCTGGGCGTATAAGAAAATGTTTCCATTTCTACAATACCTGGTCTGGAACCATCACCTCCCGGAATCGCTGCATCTCCTGTCACTTCTGCAAAAGCCCATAGAAAATTATTGTTGGCATTGTTGAAAAGTAAAGGATTGTACGCTGCATTAATAGCTTGAACGGCATCATCTTCCGTCTGGAAAAAAGAGCCCGCGTCCAGTATAGCAATCGGCTCTTTATCCAATATACCTTCGCAAGCTGTTAACTGTAAGATGGTAATAATGAGAAAGATATTAAAAGCAGATTTCATATAAAATATTTAATGATGTGTCAATTATTTAAAAAAAACAGAATCTGATCTCTGACTTACAAAACAGCTATAATGCTGGACGATCGATCCAAAAGGCTAAAAGTCAACTTTAATGCCTGCGACATAGGTACGTGGTGCAGGTACTGTACCCCAGTCAATACCGACAGCCAGATCTGACGACAGTCCCAGTCCTCTGGTATCATTTGCATTTGCTTGAATTTCAGGATCCAAACCAGGGTATTTAGTAAAAGTAAAAGCATTCTGAACCGTAAAATAAACCCGGCAAGAATTGATCTGACTTAGGTTTATCAGGTTTTTAAGATTATAGCCCAGTGATATATTTCTTATTCTCATATATGAGCCGTCATATAGAAATCTGGTGGAAGGTCTGCGGTTTCCATTTCTGTCATCGAGACTTACCTTTGGAATATTCGTATTGGTATTTTCAGGTGTCCAGCGATTCAGAATATCTGCGTATGAATTGAATCCTCGTGACTGTGTCTCATAAGCAAAATTTCCATAAAGGAAATAGACATCATTGCCCTGAATCCCCTGGAACAGTATAGAAAAGTCCAGATCCTTCCAGCTGATACCGAATTGCATACCATATGTAAAATCAGGAAAAGGATTCCCCACTTGTGATCGGTCCTTATCATCAATAACTTTGTCATTATTAATATCTCTGAACTTTATATCTCCTGGTCGTGTATCCTTTGATTGAAAAGGACTAGCGTCAATTTGTTCCTGTGTTTGGAAAATTCCTTCCATATCCCAAAGAAAAAAGGAGCCAATGGGCCTTCCCTGCTCTGTTTTTGTCAGCGGACCATCAGAAAGTCCAAATCCCCCGAGTATAGGCTCGCTACCGGCAATGGATAAAACTTTATTGCGGACGATTGAAATATTGGGAGTTATATTATAACTGAAACCCCTTCCACCTGACCTGTAGGAGATGGCCATCTCCATTCCTTTGTTCTCAATAGAAGCTGCATTGACAAATGGTGGTCTTTGTGAACCACCTGATTGTGGTATCGGAACTCTTACCAGTACGTCATCGGATACTTTTCGAAAAAAATCAGTACTTACCGTGAGCTTATCTTTCCATAATCCAAGGTCAAATCCCAAATTGGTCTGCGTGCTTGACTCCCACCTGATACCACTGTTACCTGTCTCCTGAATGGACGCTCCTGTCACTATATTATCATTGAAGGAATACACACGATCGCCGGTACTGACCAGAGAACTATATGGATATACTCCAATTTCCTGGTTTCCCAGTTTGCCCCAGCTAGCCCTTAGCTTCAGTTCTGAAATGATCTCCAGTTCTTTAAGAAAAGCCTCATTGGATACAATCCATCCCGCTGATACGGAAGGGAAAATACCCCACCTGTTGTCTTTTCCAAATCGGGAAGAACCGTCTTTTCTCACAGCTGCACTCAACAGGTATTTGTTGTCATAGTTATAAGAAGCAAGTCCGAAATAGGATACCAAGCCCCATTCTGTAGCTATACCTGATACACCCAGATTTTTAATATCAACAGCTACTGAACTATTCAGATATCTGAATAATGGATCCGTTCGCCTGAAATTATTAGCAGAAGCTCCCAGATAATCGGTATGATTAGAAATGGCCTCGGTACCAATGAGTGCTGAAGTCTTATGCTTTCCAAATTTTTTATCATAGCTGGCTGTTGAATTCCAAATCAAAGTTTGATTAAATACCCTTCCTTCGTTGAGAGATGTTGGGTTGTAAATAGCCGCAGATAAGTATTCTTTAAATAATTTTTCTTTCTCAAAGTTTAAGTCCCCTCCTAGTGTTGTTCGTATTTTGATCCCATCTGTTATGCTCACTTCTGCAAAAACATTTCCAAAGATTCGGCTTCTGTCTATGTGCCAATCTGTGTTGTCAATGAGCACCAATGGATTGGCATTTCCATCTCCATATAATAATGGATCCCCTAGCTCGGATGTTACTTTTACATCACTCCCATCAGGATATTTCCCTGAAAATACAGGCGAAGCAATTAAGGCGAAACGGATAGCACTCAACTCGTTGCCAGGACCATATCCATCACCCGATGAACCGATCACTTTTCTGGAAGTATGCCCAAAAGAAAGATTATTACCTACTTTGAACCAGCTGTTTCCCGTCTCGCCGTTAATTCGGACCTGATATTTTTTAAAATTCTGACCTCTGAATATTCCGTCTTGATCCTGATAATCAGCAGATACATATATGTTGCTGTTGTCAGTGCCGGTCATGGCTGAAAGAGAATACTGACGTATCGGTGCATTAGAAAATACCCGGTCTAGCCAATTTACATCAGGTAAAGTATCTACAATAGAAGGATTATACGTTGAAATTTTATTGGCGGGATTGCGAAGTGTATTTGCATTAGTGATAGCCTCATTTCTAATAGTAAGGTAATCACGTGAATTCAATAATTTCGGGAGCCTTATCGGCGTTTGAACACCACTTGAAACATTAAATGAGAATGATGTTTTCCCTGATTTACCCCGTTTAGTAGTGATTAATACGACTCCGTTTGATGCCCTGGACCCATATATCGCTGCTGATGCGCCATCCTTAAGTACTTCTATGGATTGAATATCATTGACTGAAAACATATTAATATTTCCGGAAGTAGGCACTCCATCGACAATAAACAGTGGATTGTTGTTTCCCAATGTACCGGCTCCCCTTATCCTGACTGCCATATCATCACCCGGAGATCCGGTAACCTGAGTGACGGAAATACCCGGAGCTTGTCCCTGCAATGCCTGTTCTACACCTGAAACTACCAATTTTTCCACATCTCTGGCCTTGATAGAAGAAATGGAAGTGGATACATCAGATCTGGTCTCTTTGCGGTAACCAGTGACTATGATATCATCCAGAATTTTAGAATCCTGTTCCATGACAATATCTATCACTGATTTTGCCCTTGCTGATACTTCCTGAGTTTTATAGCCCAGATATGAAAATACCAAAATGGCCTGATCTGAATTTACCTTAATAGAATAACTACCGTCAATATCAGTTATCGTTCCATTGTTTGTGTTTTTTTCAAGTACAGCCACACCTATCATCGGAGAACCGGCGCCCTCAGAAATCACTCCTTTTATAACAATAGACTGGGATTTTATCGCGCCAGCCATCATTAAGAATGCTGAAATCAATATTAATAAAATGTAATTATTCAATCCAATATTATAGCAATATTTTATTAGTTTCATTCTCAATAGTTAAACATTAATCTTAATTTACAAAATTATATATATTTATTACGCCAAAATGATACTATTAAGTTAATGTTCAGTACTTTTATGAATTAAACTGCAATGGGTATCTAAGAAAACTTAGTTAATTCTTTTCAAAAAAATTGATCAACTCTTATTTTATAAACTTCTTTGCAGCAGTGGTTTTCCATTCAATTTATTAGATGAATAGAAAGTTGTTTTTAGTGACTTTCTTAAAAGTACATATTTGATCTTTGCTTTCAGATAAGTTTCAGATCAAGATAACAGCAGGTTTCTTTCATCAGATAAGATTATAAGTTTTTCAAATTACCCTGTTCTATTGGGAAATGGTATGAAACATTGCAATGACAAAATCCATTGATTTGAAAATGATTTTGAGTGATTCTATTTTTTAATTTTTAACATTATGTGTACTCCGAAAAGTTTGTTTTTGCCAAAAAGGCCTAAATTCGCAAAGAATCACAATTTAAAATAATTGATATTCACCCCTTTGTGAACTTTAGAGACTTAGAGACCTTGTGGCCTTTCTTTTTTATTGTCTTTTAGGATTGGACTTAACATTGTTAAAAAATCTTTGCAAAAAAAAATAATAATAGTTTTAAGCAGATAAAAGTATCTTATGAATATATTTCACGAAAACACACCTCTCAAGGACAATGACATTTGTGTTGTAATCGACTCATCAAACAATGGATTTGACTATCCGATTCATAATCATCCTGAAGTGGAAATCAATCTTATTTTAGGAATGTCAGGCAGACGAATTGTGGGTGACTCAGTTGAGGAGTACAAAGACAATGACCTGGTTATAATTGGCCCCCATGTGTATCATAAATGGTACGGTGACGAAGATTTACTCAAAAAAAATGAGCCTTACAGGGTAATAACCATTCAGTTTGATTTGAAACAATTTTCGAATAGCTTTATGTTAAAAGATAGTTTTTATACCATCAGACAACTTCTGAAAGAGTCCTTGCGGGGAATCCAATTTACGGGTAAAACTTTTGATGATGCTTCTAAAATTATGATCGAAATGACTCAAAAAAAAGGTTTTGAAAATACCATTTCGTTTTTAAAACTTCTGAATATTCTATCTAAGGCTTCGGCTCAAAAGTTTTTGTCTTTTTTAAAATATGATACCAAAGAAACAATGAGCATAAGTCACCGGATTCAGATTGTCAATGCATATGTTCTGCAACATTTTACAGATCACGGTTTTAAAATGAGTGATGTGGCAAAGCAGGTCAGGATGAGTACAAACGCATTTAGTCATTTTTTTCAGAAACAATCATTCAGAAGTTTCAGCGATTTTTTAATAGACCTTCGTTTGGGAAAAGCATGTAAGCTTATACTGGAATCCGATAAAACCATCAGCGAAATTGGTTACTTATCAGGATTTAACAATCAGGCAAACTTCAATCGTTTATTTAAAAAATACAGGGGCTTCACACCCAACGAATTCAGAAAAAAATCTTCAGGACGATGATTTTGCCTGGGACAAACAAGTAACCCCATGGCAATTTGTCCCATCAGATATCCTTAACAAAGAAGTCATCAAACCATTGTCCTACTCAACTAAAATCCTGCATTTATAATTTTGTCCATTAAGCCTTAAATTCACCAAGCTTTGCCAATTGTTCCTTTGAAAAATATTTAGCGGCCACCATTGTAAATATAAATATTAATTGCGACAAACTCATGTTAAGATAAAATCCGATCATCCCTCAAATTCTCATCACTAACCTTTTGAACATCACGGTAATTGTCCGGCATATATTTAATAGGAACTCCCTTTACAATCGGCCCTGATAGAAATCCAATACTTTTGTCCGTAACAAATATTCATATCGCGCAATGGTGAGATTTATATTTGCCCGATCGAGATTGTTTTTTACAATGAGGTATTCCACACTGTTTATTGCACCCAAGTTAAACCGTATTTCGGCTGTACGGTATGATTCGTCGAAAGCGGCAACCTGTTCAGTTAAAATATTATACCTGTCCCAGGCAGTAGAGGTATTCAGATGTGCCTCATCAATGGCCTGCCTGAGTTCGACCCTGGTGTTTTCAGCAATATAGCTGTTTCTTTTTTCTTCAATGCGGGCAAGTTTGATATTGCTCCTAGTTTGAAAGTTAGAGAATATAGGCACTCTTAAACTGATACCAGCATATGTATTGAGGTTGTTGTTGTACTGATTTAAAAAATTGATCTTTTGGTCGGTAAAATTAGATTGTTTTGTAATTACCGGGATGTTGGAGCCATTCACAACCACATAATCGTTGGATACCACCTCAGTATTGCCTATGAAAGTCAATGTGCTGGCTGCGCTTGAATAGTTGGAACCCAGCTGTCCAAACAGTGAAAGTGTAGGATAAAGACCTGCCGCGGCAACCTTTATTCCTTTTGTTGCTGCTAAGGTACGCAAGTCGGCGGCCTTAACCATGGCCAGACTCTGTATAGCATTGTTATAAATATTATCGGCAGTGGCATCGTATAGAGTAAGCGTAGTGTCAAAGCCTTCGCGGTTTATCTGAAGATCTCTATTGTAAGGCAGATTCATCAAGCGTCCCAGAGCGAGTTTGGAAAGTTCGACTGATTTTGCAGCACTGACATATGCCAGTTGATCAGCTGCGTATTGTCCTTTCAAGTCGTATAATAATGAAGGACTGATAGAGCCTTCATTGTTTAACACGTTGAGCCGTTCCACCTGTTTTTGCGTTATAACTAACTGTTTGTTGGTAAGTGCCAATACGTCTTCATCGTTCATCAGTTGTAAAAAAGATAAAATTACATTCAGGGTTATATTGTCTTTTTCCTGTTGCAACTCCATTTTGGTTGCCTGGTAAGTTAAATCTGCTTGCTTAATATAATTTTGTGTTTGAAAACCTTTGAATACGGGAACCGAAGCTGTGAGGTTTGCATTGCTGGATGTCAATTGCTGGTTGTTGTAACTGTTTGTAAATGGATCTATACTTCGGCCATTGTTGATACCATAATTAATTCCCGCTGATACATTGGGCAGGCGGTTATACTTTGCCTGATTATAATTTAACTTATCCGCCTGTTCCCTTAATTCACTTTGTTTTACCTGGATATTGTTTGCAATCGCAATATCCAGGCAATTTTGCAGCGTTAATGCTGGTTTGTTTTCTTGTGCTGCGCAAAATGTTGCTGTCAACAGGATTGCTGATATTGAAAAATAAATCCTTATTATATTCATTGTGTTCATTTTATTATTTTCTGCATATAATTCTTCCTTACATCCAACATCATCTTCTAATGTGAGTAGCCGCTGAAGCATTCTTCACACGGATTTTTTATTAATGTGACGTTAGCTTCAAACAGACGATCATTTTTTTTAATGTTCAATACTCCCATCCAAAAGGTTAATAATTCTTGAGCCATATGCAGCATTTTTCTCAGAATGCGTTACTTGAATAATCGTTACACCATCATTATTGAGTTCTTTGAATAATTCCATGATTTCCTCCCCCTGCTTGGAATTCAAATTACCAGTGGGTTCGTCTGCCAGCAATAATTTTGGATTAGCAATTAAGGCTCTGGCAACACCTACTAATTGTTGCTGACCGCCTGAAAGCTGTGCGGGAAAAAGGTCTTTCTTACCAACAATCCGGAAACGGTCGAGCATATCAGCTACCATAGCTTGTCTTTCAGAAGATTTTATATCCTGGTATATCAATGGTGTTTCAATATTTTCATACACCGTTAATTCATCTAAAAGATGATATGCCTGGAATACAAAACCAATATATTGTTTATACAAGATTGACCTTTGCTTTTCTTTTAGCTTATGCACTGATTCATTTAAAAAGTGGTACTCGCCCTGGTCAAAAGTATCCAGCATGCCAATCACATTTAACAATGTGGACTTGCCTGATCCTGAAGGACCCATGACAGAAATAAATTCCCCTACTTTCACTGACAAGTCAATATTTTTTAACAGAAATGTTCTGTTATTGCCTGAGTGGTACCATTTGAAAATTCCTTTTAATTCTAACATAGATTTTTATTTATTCTGTTCTTAAACTCTTAACTGGGTTAGCTAAGGCTGCTTTAATGGCCCGATATCCTACCGTCGTCCACGCTATGGTCAAGGAACCAAAAATTGCAATCAAAAACACCGTAACTCCAAATTCGATACGATAACTATAATCCTGCAACCATTTTTTCATTATAAAATTTGCAATTGGTGCAGCAAGAACAAAAGCAATTATAATAAGTAGTGAAAATTCTTTTGAAAGAAGGTACACAATATTGCCGACCGTAGCTCCCAACACTTTACGAATTCCCACTTCTTTGGTGCGTTGTGCTACCATAAAGGAAACCAGACCATACAAACCAAGGCAACTGATGAAAATAGCCAGGATCGCAAAAATTGTAAACAATTTTGAGAGTTGATCCTCTTGCTTATAAAAATCAGCAATAGTCTCATCCAGAAATTTGTATTGATAAACATAATCCGGGAAAACTTCATTCCAGTTCTTTTCTACAAAAGCAAGTGTGTTTTTTTCAGCGCCCGGTTTTATTTTAATATTTATGGTTTGATAAACATTTTTCCAGGTGCTCATCACTACCGGTGCCATTGGTTCTCTTAATGAATATGAATTGAAGTCTTTTACAATACCTACGATGGGACCCACTTTTTCTCCATCCCAGAAATTCAATTCTTTCCCGATAGCATCCGCCGGATTAATGATACCCAGTTTTTTTACCATAGTTTCGTTTACGACAAACTCCCGGACGGTGTCACCCGGGAAATATTGCCGCCCCGCCACGAACTCAAGACCATACGTTTTAAAATAGTCAACGTCGGCCCATTTAAGATTAGCACTGATGTCAGTACTCTTTGTTGAATGATCAAATTTGAAATCACTTTGCCAACTTCCGTTAGAAGAAGGACTGGCAAAACTGAAACTTATATTTTTGATGCCTGGATTTTGTTGTAGTTTAAACCGTAGATATTCTATTTTTGATTTGCTGATGCTGTCGCCTGGAATATCAACATTAATGATAGCAGCTTTATCAAAGCCAAGTGAAGCATTCCTGAAAAAATTCATTTGATTCAATACTATCAATGTAC
This sequence comes from Saprospiraceae bacterium, assembly GCA_016722285.1. Lineage (GTDB taxonomy): Bacteria > Bacteroidota > Bacteroidia > Chitinophagales > Saprospiraceae > OLB9. The sequence goes on along the minus strand of JADKGI010000001.1, from coordinate 610,310 downwards.
CGATGATCAATATTTGTGCAATCCCAAATTGCAAAACAACCAATGCTCTTCGTAATGAAATGCCGCCGGCCTTTTTAGTGGATATTTTACTTTTTAATGCTGTAATCGGATTGAAACCGGATAAAATGACAGCTGGGTAAAGCCCTGATAATAATGTTACCAATACACCAACAACAGAGAGGAACAGTAATAATATTGAGTTGTTGTAAAAATTCATGGTCATCTTTACCTCCAGCAATTGATTCAGTAATGGCAGGACGGCAATAGCTATTCCTATGGCTGCAATAACGGCTGCAAAAGTAATGAGGGCAGTTTCAGTAATGAACTGAAATGCTAGCTGACTGCGGTTGCTTCCCAAAACTTTTCTAACGCCTACTTCTTTAGACCTGTTCACTGCCTGTGCCGTAGCAAGATTTATAAAATTCACACAGGCTATAAAGATCAGGAAAATGCCAATTAACATCAAAGCCCTGATCAATGAATGACTGAAGGTATGCCTTCTGAAATTTCCAAAGCGGTCATCATAATGAATATCATCCAATGACTGGGCTATGTAGGTATCTTTTGCATATTCGGCGGGCTTATGCCTTTTTGCAAATACCGGCAATTCATTATTAAATTTTTGTACCGGCAGGTCATCGGGTAAAATAACAAAACTACAGGCCCCACTGTAAGTGCTTACCCAATCTTCCATATTTATTTTGGCGATTGTATTTGATAGTGTGGAATAAGATACCACAACGCCTAAAGGAAAATCAGTATTCTGCGGTGGGTTATCCAGTACACCATTTATCTTGTATAATTCTTTATTATTACGTGTTATAGTTTTACCCATGGCTGACTCCCAATCGCCAAAATATTTCTCTGCAATCTCACGTGTTAGTACAGCATTGTTGGGTTCTGAAAGGCTTGTTTTTGCATCTCCAGTCAACCAGGAAAATTTGAACATTGAAAAAAATTCCGGTTCAGTAAAATACACATCTGTTTTATTGAATTTCTTTGGAAGATTTTTACCATAACTTTCTACAGTAATCTGATCTCCTTCATGCTTATAAATGGATGCTACCTGTTTTATCTGAGGAAAATCAACCCTTAGTGCAGGTGCAACAGGAAAAGAAACTCCTCCTGAATAAGAAGTTCCTTCCTGCGAATTAAACATACTGCCTATGCGGTAGATTTTTTTATGCTGTGGATGGAAATCATCGAAGCTTGTTTCAAACTGTATCACTAAAAATAACAGCAAACAGGCGGCGATCCCTACCGCAAGTCCTGACACATTGATCAATGCGTAACTTTTATTGACTTTTATATTGCGGATGGACGTTTTAAAATAATTTTTGAGCATAATACTTATATTTTTATTCTGTTCTTAAACTCTTCACAGGATTAGCTATTGCTGCTTTGATTGCCTGGAAACTCACAGTAATCAGTGCTATTAATAGAGCTATAGCTCCTGCAGCAATAAATACCCACCATTCAACCTGAATACGATATACAAAATCCTGTAGCCATTTATTCAATGCCCACAATGAGATAGGAAAGGCTACAAGTGCTGCTAAAATTATAAGCCAAATAAAATCTTTTGACAATAAAATTACAACAGATTTTATATCAGCGCCCAGTACTTTCCGGATACCAATTTCTTTAGTGCGACGTCTGACCGCCATTGCTGACAATCCGAATAAACCCATGCAGGCAATAAAAATGGAAAGCAACGATGCATAACGAACGATTGATGCCAATCTGACCTCTTCCTTGTATTGGTTGTTTAAAGATTCATCCAGAAATTTATATTCAAAATCCTGGTTGGGCGCGACGGATTTCCAGTCTTTTTCCAAAGAGGATATCTGTTTCCGGAGATTTCCTTCTTTCAGGCGAATATTTATCCTTGGTTGTGGAGAAAATACAAAGGCAACATCATTTGCTTTGCGAATCATTGAGTCGGGCATCATGACTAAAGCCAAGGGTTGAATTTTGTTATGCAGTGATTCAAAATGAAAATCTTTAACTACGCCTATTACGGTATGATCAAATCTGCCGGGCAACTTTTTTCCTATTGGATCTGTCCAACCATATTCTTTTACCAGGGATTCATTTACAATCATCGAATTGGCAATATCTGCAGGATTATCCACAGAAAAATTCCTTCCTTTTATCAATTGTAGTTTCATATTACCGACAAAATCAGCATCAATTGAGTTCATCCGGAAATTCCTGTAGATTTTGTTATCATCTTCATACCCTAAATTTACCCAACCTGGTTCTGAAAAACTAAATATTGAAATACTACTTCCAAGTACCTGGGCATTCTTTAAAAGTTCTGTTTTGAATTTTTCTGCCAAAGGTGTTCCGTCAGCCCTGGGTTTATTGGTGGAAACAACCACGACATGTTCTTTATCGAACCCCAGGTTTTTATTCTGCAAATAATTTAATTGTTGTCCAATAACTATAGTTCCGATGATCATAATAATCGAAGCTGTAAATTGTGCACCTATTAAAGCTTTTCGAAAGAAGCCAATACTTATTGCTCCCTGTAACCGGTTTTTCAAAACTTTGACAGGGTTATAAGCAGATAGAACGATGGCGGGATAGATACCGGCTATCAACCCAATCAATATAACGAGAGAAAAAAGAAACAGTATATTAAATACACTTAATGAAAATACCAATTCTCTGTTTGAGATTGCATTAAATGGTTTCAGAAAAATGAAAGCCATTCCTACTGCTACGACTAATGAAATCAATGCTATCAAAATAGCTTCACCCCAAAATTGAGAGATAAGTTGCTTGCGTTCTGCTCCTAAAACTTTTCTGATACCTACTTCCATTGCTCTGGTTGTTGATCGTCCAATAGATAACGTGACAAAATTTATACAAGCAATAAGTAAAATTAAAATCCCGATAATACCTAGTATATAGCCATATGCCGGATCGCTGACAGGAAGATTTCCGGCAGGCAGAGACTTGTCCAGATGTATTTCCGTGATGGGTTGAAGATTTACATTATATTGACCTTCTACATAATTATCACCCGCAATTTTTTTAGCTAAATCGGGCATTTTGTCTTCAACATCTTTACCGGATTTTCCATTTTGTAATAAAACGTATGTTTCTTCAAAAACACTGGTCCACCCGCGGGAACGGGCTCTTTCGGAGAATAGTAAATTTTCGTTTGAATGTGGAATAAGCATGTCAAATTGAATACTGGATTCCAGCGGGGTTTTTTCGGTGACTGCTGTTACTGTAAACAAAACCATCTCATCTCCCAATTGCAGCTCAATATTTTTCCCAATGGCCTGGTCATTACCAAAATACTTTTTTGCCAGCTCCTGTGAGATCACTAAAGAATGGTTGTTGGTAAAAACTGAATGAATATCCCCTTCTGCTAATTTAAAATCAAAAAGCTGAAAGAAATTTGAATCAACCATATTCAACGGTTCGTTGAATTTACTGCCTTTGTATTGTACGAGAGTACTGAAGGTATACACTCTGCACATGGATTCCACTTCGGGAAAATTTGATACCAAAGCAGGACCAAGGGGAATAGGTGTTTGTGTGTTGATGAATTCCTGACCTTCGTATTTTTCATGAAGCCAGGCCCGATAAATTCGTTCTGATTTTGTGTGAAACTTATCATAGCTGAATTCGCTCTTAACAAAAAGCATTATTAATATACAACTGGCAATACCGATAGACAGACCAAGAATATTTGTTATGGTATACCCCTTGTGGCGTAACAAATAACGAATTGCAATACTGAAATAATTTTTAATCATGATATTACTTTTTAGAATTTATTCGGTTCGCAAATTTTTCACCGGATTGGCTAAAGCGGCTTTTATGGTTTGAGAACAAATTGCTATAAGGCCAAGCAGTGCTGTAATGACGCCGCCAGCTGAAATAAGCCAAATTCCGCAAGATATTTTGTAAGCAAAATTTTGAAGAATAAGATTGCCAAGTAAATAACTCAAAGGAATTCCAATTGCCACACCAATGCCAATTAACCAGATAAAAGAACGGCTTAATAATAAAGTAACATCTTTTACCCCTGCTCCCATTACTTTCCTTATACTGACTTCTTTTATCCTTAATTGTGTATTATACATTACCATTCCCAGCATTCCGAGACATGCAATAATTATAGAGAGAAACGATACATATTCCATAATCTTCAGTATATCGGTAAACCCGGAAGATTCATAGGCATCATCAATGTCTTGTCTCATTAAATTGTATTCAAGCTGATGAACAGGATCTGCTTTTTTCCAAATGGAAGATAATGCCTTAATAATTTTATCATTGCTTCCTGGTTCAAAAGCAATGCTCATATGCTGAAAATCTGCCGGGCGGTATCTGAAGGCCAATGGCCCGATTTCATAATTCATTGGCCGAAAATGAAAATCATTTACAACTCCAACAATACTCAAAGCTATTGAATCTGAAGCATATATCTGCTGGCCAATTGCTTCATCAGCTGTTTTAAAATTGAAATAACCTAATGCTTTTTCATTAATAATAACTTCTGTTTCCCTGTCATCAGGAAGATCAGTGGCAAAATTTCTTCCTGCTGCGAATCGAAGTTTAAGATTAGAAATAAAGTTCGGGTCAGCCCTGAAATCACGCATCACAAATGGAGCGTCGCTAATTTTAAGCTTATAATTATCCGAATAATCCTGAAAAGTTCCTAGCCTGTGTGAGACAAACCCAATTTGTTGTACTCCTGCCACTGACCCAAGTTCGACTGAAAGCTTTTTATAGTCATTTCCCGAGAGGTTAACATTTAGTATATTTTTATCATTTATTCCATAATCAACTTGCATCAAATATCTCATCTGAAAGAATATCACAAATACAGTAGCTATAAACACCATGCTTATTGTAAATTGTACAACCATTAAACCTTTTCTTAACAATTGCCTTTCGCTCCCTTTTTTACTCATCATATTTTTTAAAACAACTATAGGCTTAAACCCTGATAAATATCCGGCAGGCAATAACCCGGCAAAAATTCCGATACTGATTGCGAATAATATAAAATAAATATATACCCACTTATCTTCAGTAAGATCAATTGAAAATTCCTGCACCAGATGTAACTGAAGGAGCGCTGTTTTCAAAAATTGAAGAATCAAATAAGAAGCTGCCAGTGAAACTAAAGCAAATATTACTGACTCTCCGATAAATTGTAAAAAAATCTGCCATCGAGTGGCACCCAACACTTTTCTTACTCCAATTTCCCGGCTTCTTTTTAGCGATTTTGCAATCATCAGATTTGTATAATTTAAACCTGCCATTAGTAAAATAGTAAAAGCCAAAATTCCTAAAAACAATAATATCACCACCGGTAAGGCCTTCCCCATACTATTTGATAATATTGGCCCCGGAGAAATTTTTTTTAAAGAATGTAAGTAAAATTCATAACCTTTATCCCTGGTTTCCAGTTTTCTCTCTGCATAATGTTTACGGCTGATTTGGGCCAATGCAGCATTAATCTCCTTTTCATTTTCTCCCTTTTTTATTTTTATATAGACATAATTGGAATAGTAATTATTCCAGTTATTTAAAGTTTGCTTTATTGCACCTTGCTTTTCAAGTAATGGTAATGCGCCTAGGGAAGCAATGATTTCAAAATCTAAATGGGTCTTTGCGGATAATTTTTCAAAAACACCTTTTACCGTAAATTCTCCGTAGCCATCAAATTTTACAACTTTCCCCATTGGATCCTCATTACCAAATATTTTTTTAGCAGCATCAGTAGTAAGTATCAATCCATCAGGGTCATTTAATACAGTGGATGGGTTCCCTTTTTCCAGTTTAAAATTGAAAACTTTCAAAAAAGATGAGTCAGCAAAAAATCCATGAACAGGAACGATAACATTTCTGTAAACTGCATCGCCATTTAGTTGGTTATTGATTAGTACAATATTTTCAGCAAAAGAATATCCATCTTTAATGGAAATACCCAAAGGAAATGGAGCCGATGCATAGTTTTCACTACCTCCATCTGTACGCAGTGCTTTTGTGTTAACCCTGAAAATTCTATCAGAGTCTTTATGAAAATTATCAAATGAATATTGATCTTTTATTATGAGGATTATTAAAAGTCCCAGCGACATGCTCACTGCCAGTCCAAATACATTAATAAATGAAAATAGCGGGTTTCGGAAAATATTCCTTATAGATGTAAGTAGAATGTTTTTTAACATAAAAGAATAATTTATTCAGTTCGCAAATTTTTCACGGGGTTGGCTAAAGCGGCTTTTAACGATTGATATAATACCGTAAATAGGGAAATTACCATAATAATGATAACAGGCAAAAAGAAAAACCATATCCCAATGCTGACATGAAATGCATAATCTTCCAACCAATTGTTAACCAGTATAAATGCAAGTGGCAAGGCCAGGAAACTTGCAATGATTACGAGCTTCAGGTAATCTTTGGTAATCAGACTTGTGATCTGTACCAGGGAAGCGCCCAATACCTTCCTTATGCTGATCTCCTTGCTTCGTTTTGAAATTGTAAATAGTGACAGACCAAATAGTCCCAGACAGGCTATCACGAGGGCAATAATGGTAAATAACCAAAGCACCGTTGCGAAAAGTTTGTCATTTTTATATTGAGCATCAAACCGCTCATTCAAGAAAAAAAACCGGTAAGGGCTTGCCGGGAAAATGGTTGTCCATTTATTTTTTATAAAATCCATCAGCAACGGAAGGTCGTTTGTATTTAGCTTGAGAGATATATTTCCAAAATTTCTTTCTTCCTCAGGATAGAATACAATGGGATCAAAGCTGTATTGCAATGACTCCTGGTGATAATCCTTTACTACCCCTATCACTTTGCAATGAAATCCTGAACCGTCAATTTCCTGACCTACAATTGAAGCAGGCTCAGCAAAACCAAAGACTTTTACTGCGGTTTCATTAACAAGTATATTGAGCACTACATTGGTATCAACAGCAGGTTTATCGTTGGTAATATTTCTTCCAGCCACTATTGTTAAGCCATAAGCATCTATAAATTTATTATCAATGCCCAGATTGCGGCATCGTCTATCTACCGATGAATTTCTTAAGGAATAATTTGAAGAGCCACCTACTTCTGAACCCGGTACTGAAGTAGATGCAGTTACAGACTGAATGGCAGGATTTGCTTCCATTTCATTGATAAAAGAAGTAAATGCAGGCACAATCGAACTGTCCTGACGTCCGGATTGCTGGAGCACCAGCGTTTGGTCAATATTCACACCCAGGTCCCGGGTTTGCATATAGTGCAGTTGTTCATAAAAACCGATGGCTCCCGCTATCAGAACTATAGCAGCGGTGAACTGTAAAACAACCAGCGATTTTCGGAATACATTCTTACCTCCAGCTAATCCAGGACTTCCTTTTGCATTTTTTATTGAATAAATGGGTTGAAACGATGATAGAACAAAGGCCGGATAAAAGGCTGCCAATAAAGATCCCAATAAGAAAAGTATAATCATAAATAACCAAAATCGCCAGTCAGTGATATTGAGATAGATGATATCTTTCTCCACCAGGTTAGAAAAAGGAGATAGTGTAAATCTGAAAATGAGAATCCCAATAGCAATGGCAATAATGTTCAATAAAAGTGATTCAGTAAGAAACTGCCTGATCAATTGAAATTTTCCTGCACCGGCCACTTTCCTGATGCCCACTTCCTTGGATCGGTCAAGTGAATGCGCTGTTGAAAGATTTACATAATTTATCCACGCTATAAAAAGTATAAATAAGGCCGCAATCCCAAGGTATCTGAGGTAACCCAGATCACCATTTCCTGCCATCTCATAGTCATATCTGGAACGTGTATGAATATCTTTTAAGGGTTGCAGGAAAAATGAATTTTCATAATTTCCTTTTTTCATATCATCGCCCATGTATCTCTCCGCAAAGGCAGGAAGCTTTGCTTTCAATGCATTGGCATCTGCGTCAGGTCTTAGTAATACGTATGTATAAAAATCAGACCAGCCCCAACTGGTATTTGCACTTCCTTCCGTAAGCTGGATATATTTTTCATAATTAAGCAGGATGTTAAACCGGATATGGGAATTGGCGGGAACATTTTCCAGCACTCCTTTAACTATATAATCTTCACCATTGTAATGAAGTGCCTTTCCAATAGGATCAGCAATTCCGAAATATTTTTTTGCAGTTTCTTCTGTTATTACTGCGTCATTCAATTCTTTGAATACAGATGCTGAATTTCCTTTTGCAAACCTGAATGAAAATATATTAAACATAGAAGCGTCAGCATAAAATAAAGATCCCGCTTCAACAATCTTTTGATCACCATAAGTCACAATGCCACCCACCCTTCTAAAACGGGCGGCTTCTTCTACTTCCGGAAAATCTCTTATCATAGAAGGTGCCACAGCAGGATAGGTAAAAGCAAAAGTTTGTTCTTTCCCACCATTTTCTTTCAGCATCATTGGCACCCGGAAGATTCTGTCTTTTTTCAAATGTGCATCATCATAACTGTATTCAAAACGCAGATAATTAATGATCATCAGAAAGGCGGCCACTCCTATCGATAATCCGAAAATATTTATAAGAGAAAAAGTCCGGTTTTTCCAAAGATTACGCCACGCTGTTTTAAAATAATTTGTAAACATATTTCTCTTTTTATTCTGTTCTCAAACTTTTTATCGGGTTGGATATGGCTGCTTTTATTGCCTGGGACCCCACAGATAAGACAGCAATTAGGATTGCTATCAAGCCGGCTATAGCAAACATCCACCAGCTAACCGGTACTCGGAATGCAAATGCCTGCAACCATTTATCCATTAGCCACCATGCAATTGGTGTAGCAATAATAAAAGCTAATGCAACTAATTTTATAAAGTCACTCGATAACAATGATATAATACCTGAAACACTTGCACCTAATACTTTACGGATCCCAATTTCTTTCCTTCTTTTTTCTGTACTAAAAGTTGCCAGCCCAAACAATCCTAGACATGAGATGAAAATAGCAATTGCTGTAAACACATTTATTATATTGGACAGGGTGACTTCTGATTCATATTGCTTCTGCACTTCATCATCCAGAAAGCTATATTCAAATGGTGCTTCGGGTACATTTTTTTTCCATATACCTTCAACTTTTTTCAATAGCGATTTGTAATCGGCAGAATTAACACTCACTATGACATTAGATAAATACGGGTCATTGTCATTAAATCTTAACAGGATTGGTTTCACATTTTGATGAAGTGAGTTAAAATTAAAATCCTTCATAATGCCGGCTATTTCAAAGCTTTCAGGTTCTTGATTTATCTGTTTTGAATAAATGTTGGTCCCAATTGCTTTTTCCGGGTCTAATCTCATTTTATGCGCCATGGTTTCATTGATTAGTACTCTGCCAGAATCATTTAATCTGAAATCCCGACCACTTAATATTTTGATACCATTGGCCTGAACAAAGAACTGATCCGTTATCATAAACTGAGCAATTTGGCCGGTTGTCATATCACCACCGGGAGTATAAAAAGTCCAATCATTTAGTATGGGCTGGCTGAGATAATTATTGGCACGGCTAACAGCTATTATTTCTGGTTGTTGACGCAGATCATCAGCAAAAGCTTTGCTTTTTTTTCTTGTATCATCAGTATGGAAAGTAAAAATCAGTTTTTGATTTGTATCAAATCCGATGTCTTTTTTTTTAATATAGTTGAGCTGACTGTAAATGACTATTATTCCAGAAATCAAAATAACAGATAATACAAACTGGAATACTACCAGAATCTTGCGGATGCCACCAGTTGAAATATGGCTGGTAAAATTTCCTTTCAGTACACTTATGGATTTAAACGCCGATAGGTAAAAAGCCGGATAAATACCGGCAATAAAACCTGTGAAAATAATCAGTGCAGCCAATATTAGCCATAGCCGAAAATCTGAAATAAATGTCAAAGAAATATCCGAGTTCGAAATTTGATTGAGGTAAGGCAAGGTCAACCAAAGAACTGGCAGAGCTACCATAACACCCAAAAAAGACAATAACATGGATTCGGTAAGAAATTGTTTTATCAATTGAAATCTGTCAGCGCCAACTACCTTTCTCACTCCTACTTCTTTTGCTCTCACAGAAGAACTTGCTGTTGAAAGGTTCATAAAATTGATGCATGCAATCAGCATTATTAATGCAGCAATTAAAAGTAAAATATTGAGAAAAATAGGGTTAGCAATTTTATCCATTTCGACTTCAAATCCTCTTGTAGTATGAATGGAGCTGACTGATTGCAAATGCAATTGTTTTTGCATGCCTAATGCTTTCAATTGTTCCTGCCCATATTTGTTCAGAAATGCAGGTAATTTAGATTCCAGCTCAGAATCTTTTGAGCCAGGTTTTAGTTTTATGTAGGAATAAGCAAAATTATTCCCAGCCCAGGAGTCGTTATTTCTGGCATAATTGCCCATACCACCACCATTCATAGTAATAAATATATTGGCATTAATATGAGATTTGCCAAGGCTATTATCAAATACTCCCTGCACGGTATAATTGTCCTTTCCATATGAATAGACAAGTTCTATATGTTTACCTACAGGATCTTCATTTTCGAAAATTTTATCTGCTAAAGTTTTACTTAATACCAGAGAATATGGTTCTGATAATGCTCTGTCTGCTTTTCCATATATAAAATGATAATTAAACACATCAAAAAAAGTTGAATCAACAAAGAAAACTGATTTTTCAGTTAATGATTTTTCATTGTAATGGATTATATACTGAGATACACCGAGAGAAGGTATGACCCTAGTAAATTGTTCGACTTCAGCAAAATCATTTTTCAAAGCTGGTGCTATTGGAGGGGAACTTGATGCGTTGATATGTTTATCTCCAGGCAAGGTTAATGCTGTAGTAATTCTGTAAATGTTTTCTCCTTGTAAGTGATGTTTATCATAGCTGTATTGTTCGTGCACATATAAAAGAATATATAAACAGGATAAAGTACCAATTGCTAATCCAGCAATATTAATCAGACTAAACATCCTGTTTTTTAACAGAGATCTAAAAGCTATTTTTAAATTATTATATATCATGGTTATATTTTTATTCTGTTCTCAAACTCTTAACCGGATTTGCATTTGCTGCTTTGATTGCCTGAAAACTGATGGTAAGTATGGCTACCAGAATAGCCACGACTGCGGCACTGATAAACATCCACCAGGCAATACTTATCCGGTATGTAAAATCCTGAAGCCACTTATGCATCGCCATCCATGCAACAGGAAATGCAATCAGTGAAGCAAGAGCTACCAGTTTCAAAAAATCTCTTGACAGCATACTTACAATACTTCCAACAGAAGCGCCCAACACTTTTCGGATTCCAATTTCACGGGTTCGCTGTTGGGTAGTATATGCCGCAAGCCCCAACAGACCAATGCAAGCAATAAAGATGGCCAGAGATGAAAAAAAAGTAAATATTTTTTGTGTTCTTGATTCGGAGAGATACTGTGCTTCAATGGTCTTATCCAGAAATGAGTAATGAAAATTTCTGTCCTTGATAAATTCTTTCCATTTATTCTCAATTTCCTGCACGGTTGATTTAAAATTATTGCCTTTCACCCGAACCGCAATCAATCCCGTCTCATCCCTGAATTTTGCGGAATTGGTAAATACCAGTGGAGTGATGGGCTGGTGCAGTGACTGGTAATGAAAATCTTTTACTACACCTATTACAGTATATATATTTTGCGAACCATCCGGAGCGTTATAGATCCCTTCAGGAGTAGTAACTCTTGTATTCACAGGATCTTTTAAGCCCATTTCATTTACTGCCCTTTCATTCAGAATTACGGCAAGTGAATCTGTAGGATAATCTTGTGAAAAAAATCTTCCTGCTGATAGTTCCAAACCAAGTGTAGCCAGATATTGATCATCCACAATGATGCCTCTTCCCGTCATCGGTTCTTTACTTCCTTTTTCCTGCCAACTGACACCAAAATAATTTGGCTGCCCAGGTAGAGCGCTGGCCCCGCTGGCATTTTCAACACCGGAAATTTTCTTTAATTCATTTTTAAAAGCTCTTGTTTTGTCTTGGAGCAGATCTGCTCTTTCAATTATTATTGTATGCTCTTTATTAAAACCAAGTTTTTCACCAGTCATATATTTCATCTGTGAATTCACCACTATGGTGCAAATAATAAGTATTACAGACACGGCAAATTGGAAAATAACCAACCCATTTCTTAAGGCAAGTCCAAAAGAGCCGGATTTAAACTTTCCTCTTAACACCTGTATAGGTCTGAATGAAGAAAGCACAAAAGCCGGATAAAGACCCGCAATGAATCCTATAAACAGGGTAAAAGCGATCAGGACTAAAATATTGGCAATGCTGAAAAGATTTTGCAGATGTAAATTTTTACCGGATATTTGATTAAATAAGGGAATGAGGAGAAAAACCAAGCCGATTGATAATATCATCCCGATAAAACTAATGATTGCCGATTCAGTAAGAAACTGTGTGATCAGCATTTTCTTATCTGAACCAAATGTTTTGCGGATCCCAACCTCTTTTGCTCTTTCAGAAGACCTGGCGGTGGAAAGATTTATGAAATTAATGCACGCAATCAACATAATAAAAAATGCAACTATTCCGAAAATGTAAATAGCAGTCAAACTTCCATTGGGTTTTAATTCTCCTTCGAGGTGAGAAATAAGGTGAATTTTTGGCAGGGGCTGTAAATAATAATGATACCCGTTTCCTGCATCTTGAAATTGCTTGAAAGAAATACCAAACTGCTGTTCTATATTTCCGGCAGCATATTTTTCAATGATATTCGGCATTTTTGCTTCTACAGACCCAGGATTGGTATTTTGATTGAGAAGTAGATAAGTATGTGCGGCAAAATTTACATAGTTGATATCATTAAAATTATTATTTCCTGCCGTGCTTAAAAGCATGTCAAAGGTAAAGTGAGAATTTTCTGGCCAATCCTTACATACTGCTGTTATTTCAAGGGGTTGAAGAAAATTTCCCTCAGGCTGTAGTACCTTACCAATAGCATTTTCAGCAGAACCAAAATATTTTCTGGCAGAAGTTTCGGTTAATACCATCGTATTTAACTTATTTAATGCATTTTCCGGGTTGCCGGCAAGAAATTCTGCATTAAAGACTTTAAAAAAATTTGAATCAGCGAATAAAGCGCTTGTTTCTTCAAAGGATTTGTCTTCATATTTTAATTGAAAACTTCCACCTCCAATAAAATTGAAAATGCGTACCGATTCTTCCACACCGGGAATCTCCTGTTGGATTGCCGAGGCATACGATTGTGGAATGAAGGAGTAAGAAGTAGATCTGCCGGGATATTTCCTGTCAACCACCATACGGTAGATCCTGTCTGATTTACTTTGCGAACTGTCAAAACCCGTTTCACTTTTAATGAATAAAACTATCAAAAGGCAGATAGCCATTCCTGTGGCGAGGCCAAGAATATTGATCAGGGAAAAAATCTTTCTCTTAAGGATATTCCGGATTGCTATTGTTAAATAATTATTAATCATTACAGTTGATTTAGTAAAAAAGGCATCTTTGTTACTTTTCCATTTATACAAGAATGTTCTCTGTAACGGTTTGTCCATCCAGCATTCGTATGATTCGATGGCTGTATTTTGCATCATGCTCTGAGTGTGTTACCATAATGATGGTGGTACCTTGTTCATTCAGATCGGTCAGTAATTGCATCACTTCATTACCGTTTGACGAATCGAGGTTTCCGGTAGGTTCGTCTGCAAGAATAAGTTTGGGATTATTCACCACAGCTCTTGCCACTGCAACCCTTTGCTGCTGGCCACCTGAAAGTTGCTGCGGGAAATGATTACGTCGATGCATGATCTGCATTTTGTCCAAAACATCTTCCACTCTTTTTTTACGTTCCGGGCCTTTGATACCTGTATATATCAATGGCAATTCTACATTTTCAAAAACTGTCAATTCATCAATCAGGTTGAAGCTTTGAAAAACGAAACCGATATTTCTTTTACGCAAGTCAGCTCTTTTGCGTTCATTATACTTTGCCACTTCGGTCCCATTAAACAGGTAGCTGCCATTGTCGGGATCATCCAATAAGCCTAGGATATTGAGTAGGGTCGATTTGCCACATCCGGAAGGCCCCATGATGGCAACGAATTCTCCTTCTTTTACTGTTATGGATAATTTGTTCAGTGCAACGGTTTCTACTTCTTCAGTTCTGTAATACTTTTCGAGATTTGTGATATTAATCATGATTTTATTGTTTTAATGTTTTTTGAATATCAGATATTAATAAGAAATAAAATAATTGGAGAAAGACTATAGACCGGTTTATTTTCCTTTTTTTTTTGCCAATGTAAAAAAGGCTCATTGTTAGAACTACAGCAGCAATAATCAATATTTTATATTTCCATTGATATGTTATAGATTATTGAGATAAATTATTTTTTAATATAAGTTCCTGCATATTTCCATAATTCTCATAGCTTGACGTAACTACTTTATCTCCGGGATTCAATCCACTAATCACTTCATAATAATCCGGATTCTGCCTGCCAATCTGAATATCTACTTTATATGCTTTGACTCCATTTTCACTTACTTTAAATATCCAGTTTCCACCCGTCTGCTGATAGAAACCGCCTTTAGGAACAAGTACTGCTTCGGTTTCGTCACTTAATGCAATCCGGATCTGTAAGGTTTGGCCCCGACGGATACCATCAGGAACAGCGCCATCAAATTCCATATCCACCTGAAAACGTCCATTGGTAACCTGGGTATAAACTTTTTTAATTATCAGTTTGTAATCTTTGCCCGATAAAGTAGTGAGCCCTGTCAAACCAATAAATATTCGGCTGATATAATGTTCGTCAATATCTACTCTCGCTTTAAATCCGCTAATCACATCCAGTTGTCCTAATCTTTCACCTTTATTTTTTGATTGACCTATTTCAGCATCGAGGGAAGTGAGTTGCCCGTCAATCGGTGCCCTTACTATTAAATCGCCAACTTTTTTACGCATCACACTCAATGCATTTTGTGAACCTATGTATGATTGTTTTGCCTGATTCAATTGCTGTACGTTGGATGTTGAATCCTGAAGAAGTAATTGCACTGAAAGTTTTTTCTTTTCCAATAGGTAGAAGTAATTATTTTCTGATTGTTTAAATTCCTGTGCCCCGATCACTTTCTGTTCATATAACTTTTTATTCAGCGTATAGACTCTTTCAGCTTCTTTCAACTGACTGTTGGCGTCGGTCAAAGAATTTAACCTGTTCACTGTATTTTGTTGTGCGGCATTCTGTGATATCTGCATTTGAGTTAGCAGATTATATACGGCAGTTTGCTGGTTTACTAAGCTGAGTTCAAGGTCTGTATTAGACAATCTGAGGATAGGTTGACCTTTTTTCATAATAGCACCGTCTTCTACAAACTTTTCTTCGACCCTGCCACCCTCCAATGCATCGAGATATATAGTCGTCAGTGGGAGGACAGTACCATTTACAGGGATACGTTCTTGAAAAGGCCCTTTCTTAACTTCATTGATGGTGATTCTTTCTTTGTCAACATTCAACCTGCTCTTACCTGAAGTGAAATAAAAAGCAGCTCCAATAAGTAGTGCAATACCTGTAATGCCACCGATTGTCAGCAAACGTTTTTTTGTCCAGGTTTTTTTGGGAATTACTCTATCCATAATCTTTTTTTCAAAAATATTTTATCCTTTCTATCCGAACATTTTAAAAATCATCATGTTTGTAATCGCAGGATCATATTTCCATGGAAAACTCACATGAGAAAAAATATTCTGATTATTATCATATCAAAGCCGTGCCATTTTTTGAAGATTTTGGTAATCAGTATCTTAGATATAGGAAGTTTTTGAAATTGTACGGTTTTGATACACTTAGTGTGCGGTTTTGATACGGTTCTTATTAATATCTATAATTAAACTTATTGTCGTCATCCAATTGTACTTTTGGCAAGAAGATCTGACGTTTTAAAATAATTTCAATAATGTCACTTAAAACCTCGACCATACTTGTAATTGATGATGATCAGGATGTACTGACAGCGGTCAGGTTATTGTTGAAAACAGAGGTGAAAGAAGTGATCACTGAAAAAAACCCGGAAACGCTCAGCTCCATTTTACAGGGGAAGCACTTTGATCTGATCTTGCTGGACATGAATTTCAAAAGTACAATCAACACAGGCAATGAAGGAATATTCTGGCTGCATAAAATCAAAGCGTTAGCTCCTCAAACAGCTGTCATAATGATTACAGCTTATGGTGATATAGACCTTGCCATTCGTTCCCTGAAAGAAGGTGCTGCGGATTTTGTGATAAAGCCATGGCATAATGAAAAGTTGCTGGAAACAATCAAAGTATCATTACAAAAGAAATCAGGTTCATCCATTTCTTCCGGTTTGACTAAACAATTTGATATCAGCTCCCGCATAATCGGCCAATCAGAACCCATGTTGGATATATTTAAGAAAATTGAAAAAATTGCTCCAACAGATGCTAATATTCTCATTCTTGGTGAAAACGGCACAGGAAAAGACTTAGTTGCAGAGGCCATTCATCTAAAATCTTTGCGTTCGAATAAACCATTTGTAAAAGTAGATGCGGGAGCATTGACTGAAAGTATATTTGAAAGTGAGTTGTTCGGATATAAAAAAGGGGCTTTTACAGATGCAAAAGAAGACAGGCTGGGTAGGTTTGAAGCGGCCGACACCGGAACTTTATTTCTGGATGAAATTGGAAATATAAGTCTGTATCAACAAACCAAACTCCTGAGTGTAATACAAAACCGGATGGTAACAAGGTTGGGTTCTAACGAGCCTATACCTATTGACATACGGCTCGTTTGTGCTACCAACGTTCCTTTTTCTGAATTAGCAAATGAATCACGGTTCAGAAAAGATTTAATTTATCGGATCAATACAGTAGAAATTACCATTCCCCCTTTAAGAAAAAGAGGGCAAGATATTATTTTACTTGCAAAACACTATACAAAACTATATGGCGAAAAATATTTTAAGCATGATATTTGCCTTGAATCGTCAGTCTTCAATAAACTCAGTAAATATCATTTTCCCGGAAATGTGAGAGAACTCCAATATACCATTGAACGGGCAGTCATCATGTGTGAAGGCGATATGATACGGGAAAACGATCTTATTTTTTCTCCCATAGAGCACCAACCTGCAGTCTCTGAAGAATCAGACTTCCGCTTAAGTACTGTGGAAAGAAACGCAATATTGAAAGTCATCGAAAAACACAGTGGCAACATAACCAAGGCTGCAAAAGAGTTGGGCTTAACCAGAACTGCTTTATATCGAAGACTGAATAAATATGACATATAAAAAATACGAAATACGGCTGCTGAAAAAAGTGTCTCTGCTGTTTGCGGTGCTTACAGGCACGGCTTGGTTGCTGGTCAATAAGCATTATTCATATATGGGGCTTTCTGTCCCTGTTGTACTATTTCAGATTTATGATATTTTCAACATGTTGAAAAAAGCGCAGGAGGAAGTACAGGAATTTGTAGAGGCTGTTCATTACCGGGATTTCTCAAGGTACTTTAATGTAAAGCAGGCTCCATCAGAACTTCAATCGTTGCGGGAAGGATTTAATGAGATAAACTCCACTTTCAAAGTGATCAGCAAGGAAAAAGAGGTACAGTATCAATACCTTCAAAAAATTCTGGAACTGGTGGATACCGGAATCATTTCATTTGAATCTGTATCTGGCGATCTGAACTGGATGAATGAAACATTTAAAAAAATCATGGAGATTCCATATCTTAAAACAATTCATTCATTAGAGAAAAGAGACCCTCTACTTTACCAGGCATTAATCGATATCAGACCTGGAGAAAACAGGATAGTTCCCATCATGAAAGAAAACAGGCAGGTAAAATTATTACTTGCCGCTACTCTTTTTCAAACAGATGGAATACTAAATAAACTGATAGCCTGCCAGAATATAAATGAAGCACTGGATGAAACAGAAGCCAGGGCCTGGCAAAAATTGTTGAGTGTTATGACCCATGAAATTATGAATTCGGTAGCACCGATCTCTTCATTGGCTGGGACTTTGAAAAACCGTTTATTGCAAACCAGCTCAGGAGGAGATTTAAATGTCAGTGACAGAGATGATCTGGAAATTGGTCTCGAAACGATAAAAAGGAGAAGCGAGGGGCTATTAAAATTTGCAGAAACCTATCGCAACCTGAATAAAATAACCAAACCTAATCTGAAAAAAGTTTATGTAAGGGACTTATTTGAAAACTTACATACACTAATGCAGCCAACACTTGATCAGAAAAAGATTGAGCTGGACATCATCCTCAAGGATCCGGGCCTGATGATTGATGTAGATATAAATCTAATCGAACAAGTTTTAATTAATTTAGTCATCAATGCCCTGGAGGCAGTTAAGGAGCGGTCAAATGCCCACATTGTATTATCTGCGATAAAGGAGAATAATAAAATCCTGATTAAAGTGGCTGACAACGGGAATGGAATTTCGGATGATTTGATTGATAAAATATTTGTTCCCTTCTTCAGTACAAAAAAGAGTGGCAGTGGCATCGGTCTTAGTCTTTGCAAACAGATCATGATGCTGCACAAAGGGAATATACAGGTACAATCAATAAAAGGGGTAGGAACTGCCTTTTCGCTATTTTTCTGATGTCTTCTCTGTGTCCACAATTATAGAGTCAGGTTAAAAGGATTTTCATGTTTTGTGCTCTAAAAATTAAAAAGATCTAATAATTTTACTTTGGACTAAGAGTATTTGATTTATTGCATGCATTAACCTGATTTTATCAGACGAAGGGCTGGGGGATTGAGTAATTCTTCGAAAAGATGTTTTAACACTTCAGTGCTTCAATCAAAAGGAAGGAATGGTAATCTTCAGCATGATTGACATGCCCGAAAAATGTATAGGCCAAATATTAGTGCAGGTATGTTAAATAAATATGAATATGGGGAATTTAATAAAAAGATAGCTCAAAAAGTATCACCAGTTATTTTTCATTAAAGCATATATTTGATTTGTCATAAACCATAAAATGAATTAATCATGTCTGTCATTGACAAAATAAGGGAAAATTTCAGCCAGTTTACATTTCTTTATCCTGGAGATATCATAGATCTGGCATCCATCACCAAAATAAAACAACTGCAAAAAGGAGAGCATCTGGTAAGAGTAGGTGATTATAATTATTCCGCTGTAAAAGTACTCAAGGGGCTCTTATGTCATTATATTATAGATGCTGACGGAGTACAAAAGGCATTGATTTTTGTCCCTGAAAAAATGAATACTGGATCATTGGAGACCGCTCTAAATATGAAGCCCGCAGACGAAAACATTATAGCACTTGAAAACACACTTATACTTTGTACAGAAATGAGAGATCTGAACAAATTGGCATCAGAAAATATACGGATTTTAAAATTGTTAAATCAGGGTTATAAACAAATCATATCATCCACCGCCGAGCGAATAAAATTTCTCATAATTCATACTCCTGAAGAAAGATATATTCATTTCGTAAATTCATTTCCTGATCTCGAGCAAAGAGTAAAACAAAAGGATCTCGCCTCCTACCTTGGGATTACTGTCACATCTTTATCCCGTATCAGATCCCGCATTTCAAAATCTTTAAAATTGAAAGAAGATCTGAAGTTGCCTTAAGACAACTTTTTGTAAAATACCCGCACTTATTTTCGCACTATCTTATCATCTAAATTAATTGAAATGTTTACAATCATCATTTGCCCCGTTTCGACTGTAAAAGTAGATAGTCATATAAGCAGACTAACCGTATTCCTTAATGTGCTTCTAATGGTGTACTTTCTATTTACGGTAGCCTCTCTCGCCATATTGGTCGTAGCAATTGATTATGGGATCAGGGCTATGGGCTATAACCAATACAGCCCAATCTGTTTTATTGCTAGTCTTATCATACGCATTTCTGGCATGAAGGCAAAAATGGTTGATAAAGCCCCAAAAATATTTGCATCCAGACTTGGTTTTATTTGTGCAACTCTGGGCTTCATTTTCATCACAGCACAATTAACTTTTGCTTCGATCCTTATTGTTTCATTTTTTGTTGTGCTTGCTACCTTAGACTCAGTTTTTGATTTTTGTGTAGGTTGTATGATATATAATTATCTGGTGTTCCCGTTTTTTAATAAAGCCTGACCCTAAAGCCATTTCCAGGACCCGATTTCACTCTGGATGCCGAATATGATGTGTTACAATATCTGACACACTCTTGCTTCCTTTCTGTGTTATTAAAAATACTTGTGTCATATCTCTCCCCGGAAAAAATATATCTGTCATAGTTGTCAAACCACCATCTGCGATTAATTCAAGGCTAGCTTTATCCAGGATGATTTGCATTGAAATGGTATCAGATTCAGATATACATGGCGCTGAATGTTTGGCCGCAAAACCTTCAAAAAAGTCTGATTTTCCGGCTTTTGAACGGTCAATAAACCATATATCTGTTTTGGCTTCATATCCAACCTGAAGCGTATCTCCATGTTCGCTCGTCAGAAGAAAAGATAAGTCTTCAGAACGGGCAAATGAAATATTTATCTCGTATAGGCCGTTTTGGTCCAAAGGTAGGCGGTATTGATCCGACGAAATAGACGACGGATTTATTATAATCGTATCTTTTCTGTATGAATAAAATTCTCTTATAATATTGCTTTTAAGCAAATATTTTCCAGTTTCTGTTTTTATGATGCTTAGTTCTCTGGGTAAAGTCATGGCACTTCGCCAGCTACCTGTCGGAACTTTTTGAGCATACAGCCAGTTACTCATCCAACCCAATGCAAGCCTTCGTCCATCAGATGATGGGATATCTGACCAGGAGACCATTGCATAATTGTCTGTACCGTAATCAAGCCAGTGCTGAGACTTTTTCTGGTCCAGGCACGTAAAAGTGTGCCCATCAAAATAACCTATAAAATAACTGGTACCCGTGCCTTTATTGGGAGCACCGGACTGCATACTTACGATCAATACCCATTTGGGCTCTTCATTTCCTTCCACTTTCAGAGGAAATAAATCAGGGCATTCCCAGAGCCGGGCATCATTTTTGATACCAAAATCAGATTCAAAACTCCATTTTTTCAGATCAGGGGACGAATACAATTTTACTTTATCCCGGGCTGCCAATACCATGATCCACTTATGTGAGTCCTCATGCCATATCACTTTTGGATCTCTGAAATCTTTGATATTGCCTGGATTGGGTACCACTGGATTATCTGCATACTTGGTCCATGACCTTCCTTTATCAAGCGAGTAGGCAATGGATTGATACTGGAAATCTGATCTTCCTGCTTTTTCACCGGCGATATTATGATGCGTAAAGATAGCAACCATCGGCGGACTTCCATCTTTACCAAAACCGCTTGTGTTTTTCCAGTCGATTACTGCGCTTCCGGAAAATATATATCCTAAACTGTCAGGGTATAAGGCAATAGGCAATTGTTGCCATCTTATCATATCCTTACTTACAGCATGACCCCAGTGCATGGGTCCCCACACTATAGAATCCGGAAAATACTGATAGAAGAGATGATATTCGCCATCAAAATACACCATACCATTTGGGTCATTCATCCACATCGAGTCAGGAGTAAAGTGAAATTCAGGTCTGTGCTGTTCTTTACTACCTGTCACGGGAACCCTATAGATATTTTCATTTTTGCAGGAATAAAAAGTCCAAATAAATAATATGTAAATAAAGATGTGGCGATTAGTCATAAGTCAAAATTAATTATAAATGATTACTTAGAAGAACAAATCTCAGAAATTTGATGCCAATTTTTTATAATGTCGATCTAAATATCCTGTAGGATAAAAGGAATTGACCTAAACACATCCAATTAAAAAATAATTTTTACCTTGTTGATATGCTAAATAAAACAGACCCGACTTCTTCTTTTACATTAACCCCAGGCTATCTAATCAGGTCTGCAATTCTTATAGCTTGTCACTTGCTATTTTATCAGATTCATTCACAGACGATCTATGGTGAAAACAATTATATTGAGTATTCAGTGGGAACGCTTCCTTTAGTAATCTCGGTGCCACATGGGGGTAATTTAAGCCCGGATGACATACCCACCAGAACATGCAATAGTCCGACCACAGTAACGGATGCCAATACTGTAGAACTAGGAAGACTAATAGATACTGCATTTATGAATTTAACCGGGTGTCACCCACACATGATTTACTGCCATCTACGCAGAACAAAAATTGATTGTAACAGACCTATTGGAGATGGTACTTGTGGAAATATAACTGCTGAGAAAGCATGGAATGAGTTTCAGGATTTTATAATAGCTGCCCAAAAGGTGCCCAGAATCATTACGAAGAGAAGGTTTTTTATATTGACCTGCACGGTCACGGACACGCCATTCAGAGGCTGGAGCTGGGCTATCTACTTTCAGACAACGAACTGGAGAGAACAGACGCTATATTAAACTTAAGCCAATATATCAGCAATAGCTCGATCAAGAATCTGGTAGAATCGAATGTACATAATCTGTCACACGCAGAATTACTCAGAGGCCAAAATGCCTTGGGTACTCTTTTGGGAAATGCCGGCTTTCCTGCAGTACCCAGCGAGCAGGATCCTTTCCCAGGCACCAATACCAGTTATTTCAGCGGAGGCTACAACACGCAAATGCATACCAGCTATATTCCGGATAATCCGGTAAACGGAGTTCAGTTAGAGTGCAACTTTACCAATGTAAGGGACACCTATACCAATCGAAAAAGGTTTGCCGATTCGCTTGCTTCTGTTATTTCAAAATACTTGCTTATCCACCAAAACATCTCATTTGCTGATTGTTCAACAGCAACGGGGACGACATCAGATAAAGTATTTCCCATCCGGGTTTTCCCAAATCCTGCTTCTGATTTTATCCGATTAATACTTCCAAAAGATTATATGAAGTTTGTTGTTGAAATCAAGGATGTCCTGGGGCGTACTGTGATGAAAGTTAAAAATGAACTAAATATAAATATTGAAAAAATGCCAAAAGGCAACTATTTTATAAGTATTCAAACTGATGATCATTTTTCTCCACTAGAAGGTTGATAATAGAATGAAAAGGTAAAAGTCTTTAAAATCAACATCGATAAAGGATGGGTAATAAATTATCAGAAAATATTTGTTACACGTTTTCAGGAAAACTGTTTTTCATCATATCACCAGACATCTTATTCCGACAGTTTTGGGAAATAGTTATTCTTGATTATTCAATATTTGCTTTGTTTTCGGGCTTTAAAAGAGTGATGAAACAGTCTGTAATCAAACATCTCTTACAGATAGAATAGGGTTCTCCTCCTTTAGGTCTAACTTCTTATTGAATATAAAATGTACAATAATCATTACGAAATCCATTTGAAGAATCTTTTAATAACATTTTTATACTTAAAAGTCTGATGTATTAAAATTTCAAATGTATTTTTCAAATTCTTCTTTTTTACAATAGCTATAAACTATCCAACAAGCAATTTTTTCAAAACTTATTATTATTTTTTAAGGATATTCAGTGCATGATTGATAATACTGCTATTCTGTCGTTTGATATGTGTTTTTTTGATTTTTCTTCTGTGGTCTCATCTGGAAATTTTATCTTCCAAAGTAAACTTATGCAAAAGGTAAACCCTAAAGATACAGACCGTTTTAAGTTTATCATTCATATGGCTGGCATAAAAGTCAACCCTGAGTTGAAACATGTCGAAGCTGTAATCACTCATGCATTTCAAGGAAAATCTAAAACTGCTAACTTGTTAAAAAGAATTTGATCTTTAATAAAACAGCCACACAACTTATCATCGTCGTATGGCTTTGGTAGTGATATAGGCACAAGTTACAAACTTGCGCCAACAGGGGTTGCAAACTCGCGCCACCATGGGAAAACGTATTATTATCAATTGTTTTTCAAACTTATAAGAGATAATTTGTTGACCTTGTTATTTGAATCTAAGTAAAATAAATAAAGCATGGAATTACCAAATATCAATTCATTATTACTATTAAAATTAGAAATCTCTACAGCTTCGCAGGTTACTAAATTAGATATTATATCAGAGCAAAAAAGTTTTATAGTAAAATTTTCATATTTATTATTAATTAAATTTAGACTTTCATTTACATAAATTTGTTTATGGTTTGCTAAATCAAAAAAATTCATATCATTAAAAGTTTCCACCCCAGTAATTGTTTTGATTAAAGGTAATGTATCAATACATTGATAAAAGGGTGTTACATTGACAGGTATTATTTTATTACTAAGCATTATTTTACATTTACTCGTTTGATCGAAATAATCACTAAGTAAATCACAATCATTTTCGACATGCTTTTTAATATCTTTGTAAATAGCAATCTTATTAAATTTACAAGAGACAAAAGCACAGCAAATTAGGCAGATTTTAATAAGATTTTTCATAATTATCTAATTACTCTAATTGTTGAGTTGAGAGAAATCAAACCTGTATTAAGAGAATTTAATGCCGTTCTACTAAATGGTAAATATGACTCCTTAGAAAAAGGTGATAATTGATAAGAGGGATATGATAACCTTTGCCCCCAAGAAAATCCCATTTGTGCCCTTATTTTATTCATCCTATCGACTACATCTCCTGTAGTTCCAAGAGTCTTTGAATCAACATTACCAGATCCTACCGTTGAATGGTCAATTTCATGTAAAAATACCATTCCATATCCTAAGGTCCTTTTATCTAAGTCTGATGAAGTGCCATTAATAAAACCCTGAATTTGATTGTCGGATAATACAATACCGCTTCCTGCTGAATATGACTTTGATTTATTATATCCTACTTTTAATACTGTTAAATTACTAATTGCAGAAGTTATTAAATTTCGAGCTTCCTCACTTCCTCCGTTTGAAATGGGTTTTCCATTTTCATCAACATCATAAATTAAATGACCGTTAGCTCCAATCGTCAAGTTTAATCCACTAATTTCTTGAAGATCTTTTGTAATACTTTGAATAATATTAGTGCCTAATTTTTTATCCACATTCATTAAAGTAGATAAATCAATGCTATCACCATTTACATCAATAAATCTTATTGGATTATTACTGGCATATATATAAGGAGATTGCCAAGGAAATCTTTCTGCAAATCTATCAATGGAAGGAAAAATTCCTATGCTAGCATCATAATACCTAGCCCCATAGTAATACCAATCTCACCCAATATCCCTCAATAAACCAAGAATCCAACAGTGATCACTTTAGTCCCGGAGTACGCTCCAGAAACTCATCATACAGTAGCGTATGGCGACTCTCAAGCGGAATGTTCCATCCTCTGATGTAAAGTTTTTCAATCTGTGTCTTTGTCTCGAATGGATCTCCGTTGGATACAAACAGATTGGCTACTTTATTTTTTTCCAGACTACCGTATTTGTCAGCAACACCGAAGATTTCAGCAGCATTTATGGTGACAGCCTTGAGTGCTTCTTCTACACCCATACCATAGGCAGCTGCAAATCCGGCATTGAAGGGCAGATTTCTTGTATTTTCTGATCCGTCTGTTCTGATCGCCACTTTGATGCCTGCTTTGGACATCTTACCGGCATTGGTGTAAGCTGCGTCATACCTGTCATTATCTCTGCCCGGCACGCTGAGCATGGGTCCGGTGATGACCGCAATTTTTGCTTTGGCTATCTTGTCAGCTACCCGCCAACCTTCAGCGACTCCTGTCAGTACCGCTTTTATCTTTTTATCCTTTAGCCAGTCAAGAGCACCTTCTATATCACCCTTTGAATTAACCTCAATAAACAAGGGTGCCTTACCTAAAACTATAGGAAGAAGGGCATCCATCTGTGGATTATTGGTCATCCATTTCTGATTTTCGGCTTTCGCTGAGGAGTCCATTTTCATATACTGGATGGCATTATCCCAGACATCATTTATGTTTTTCTGCGCCTTTACAGCGTCTTTTTTGATATCTTCATCGCTGCGTCGGTCAAATCTTCCTCTTTTGCCGGTGGATGGAAAGTTCAAAATGACCCTTTCTGATCCGGCGCTCATTTGCTCAGGGCTATAGCCAAACAAGTCTATCAGTGCTCCGGTTCCTGGGAAGGTACCCCCTGAAGGTTTTGTAAACACAGTGGTCACCCCATTTACTCTCGTCACCGGTATCGCAACGGCATTGGGATTGACGGCAGTAAGTGCTTTCATGTGGGGCACAAAATCGCCCAAATCACTGAAGTCATTGGTGACCGATACTGAAGAAACCTCTGATAGCCCCAACCGGGTACCGCTGTCTATCAGCCCGGGATATATATGTTTTCCTGTACAATCTATAACTTTGGCATTGGGTGCAGATGCAATTTCACGACCTATTTCTGATATGATACCATCTTTCAGCAGGATATCCCCGACATAGGTGCCGGCAGTAATCGTATGCAGCGTACCTCCTTTAAGAAGAAATATCCCTTTTTCAGCCTTTTTTACCTGTTGAGCGGATAGATTTCCGAAAGCAAAGGTAAAAAGAAATGCAAATATGATAATATAAACTTTATTCATGTCTTTAGATTTTATTTTAATTTTAATGGTTACTTTCAGCCCCATCCTGGTGTAGTAATTCAGGTTTCTGGTCAGCAGCCATAAGGGTTTATATGTTTATTTTTAAGCAATAATATGATTTGTTACGCTATGGATTTTTTATCTGTCAAGTCT
Organism: Saprospiraceae bacterium; assembly: GCA_016722285.1. Taxonomy (GTDB): domain Bacteria; phylum Bacteroidota; class Bacteroidia; order Chitinophagales; family Saprospiraceae; genus OLB9. The sequence continues at coordinate 583,546 of JADKGI010000001.1, read as the reverse complement.
GTTTATTGATTTCTTAATAAAGTTGATCTTAAATGACTTATGAGTATATTCCGTTGTTTTAGTGATCTTGATTTTGAGAATATTTAAATCTGAGATAATTGGAATTACCTTCTTGCAGCAAAGTTTCTGAAATCCCTCGCAGGCATCCATCTTCCTCTGAATTAACGTTGCTCTCGTAAAACGAAGCGTATTTCTCTGCCGGGTTTATATCCACCCTCATATCATCAGGATCTTTCATGATGTCAAATCTCACCTGACCGTCCACGAGTGTTTTTTGCGGGACTGCATATACTGACAGAGGATGCCCTTTGAATATAGCGATATCGGCATCTTTTCCTACTTCCAGCGAACCTACCATCTTATCAATCCCCAACTGTTTAGCAGGATTGATGGTGATTAATGCCAGAGCCTGATCGTCGGTCAGATTTCCATACTTCTGCGTTTTGGCTGCTTCGTGATAGAGGTGTCTGATCAGTTCTTCAGAGTCAGAATTTATAGAAGTTACTACTCCGTTTTTTGTAAGGATGGCTGCATTGTATGCTGTGGAATAATAAACTTCAAATTTGTATGCCCACCAGTCAGCAAACACTGAGGCTGTTGCGCCGAAAGCTGCCAGCTCTGGTGCTACCTTAAATCCTTCGTTTACGTGTTGAAAAGTTATTTTTTTCACCCCAAAATCTTTCAGTACCCTCATGAGCATCAATATCTCATCAGCCCGATATGAGTGGCAATGGATCAGGATATTTCCTTTGATAATATCTGCTATCGTCTCATTGCGCAAATTATATGCCGGAGATGACTTAGTGATTCCTTTTTTATAATCATCCCAATCTTTCATGTAGAGCTGTGCCTCACTAAATGCATTTCTGAATACCTGCTCCACGCCCATTCTCGAATTGGGAGATATTTTATTCCCTTCTCCGTGTACACGGATCGGGTTTTCACCCAAGGCAAATTTTATCGTTCTCGGTGCTCCCTGCATTCTGAGATCATCGGGATTTACTGTTCCGTATCTGAGTTTGAGTGTTTCGCACTGTCCTCCTATCGCATTGGCTGAACCATGCATGGCATGCGTAGCTGTCACTCCACCAGCCAGTGCTCTGTATATGGACACATCAAGCGGATCGAGAGCATCTCCTACATTTACCTCAGCTGTGACTGGACTGGTCGCTTCATTCACGACATCGAGCGCTATGTGAGAGTGACAATCTATGATACCGGGCATGACATAAAGGCCGGTGGCATCAATCACATTTACTCCTTGTGGAGTCGCAATATTTTTATCAATTCTGGCGATTTTACCATTTGTCACAAGGACGTCGGTATTTTCTCTGGTGCCCTGAGTGACGGTAAGCACCGTTCCATTTTTTATCAGCACATTCTGCCCATGTACCATTAATGGCAAAAAACTAAAAAGCAAAAATCTATATCTGTTCATCTGATTAATTTATTATTATATGAATTAAATTTTAGGGTCTCCTTCATAATCACCTTTGATGGGAAAAGAACCCATCTGACCTACCAAAACTGACCCATTATATGATTTATCTTCGAACTTAAGGTCAAAATCTACCCTGACAGATTGTCCCAAATTTATCGTAATATTGAATGTCAAGCTGTTTCCGTCCATGGATACGTCTGAGGCTGTGTCTTCTCTGTTCGGATTGGCATCGTCTATTACTACCACTTTGTATTCGCCATCAGTTTTTTTGATGGTAATCTTTCCCTTTTGGGTGGAACCGGGCGTTTCTACGGTATATGACCATACACCAACGTGTTTACCTGCTTCTGAAGGTTTTGAATCTGGTTTTTTTGTTATCTCAGTATAATCGTATTTTTTGCCATCGACAAATACATATTTTATGGCCGCCTTCTCACTAAAATAAGGTTTGTCTGTTATGACCAGGTTTGCGATTTTGCCTTTTTCTATGGTACCAGCCATTTGTGATATTCCCAGCATCTGGGCAGGGTGCGTGGTCAGTGCGGCTAATGCAAAATCTTCTGAAAGACCATTTTCGATCAATCTTCTCAGGTTTTTGCGTATATCCGCCGGTTTAACATTCAGACATGAAAATCCAAACTTAATGCCTTGCTTTTCGAAAACTCCCGCCTGACTAAGATATTCCTTAATCGATGCATCCTTCTTTTTGTCAAAAAGGTCCTGCTCAGGATTCACTTCTTTTTTTTCTGGTTTTTTGACCTCTTTTGTTAACATACTATCCTTCTTCTCTGATTTATCGCCTTCCTTTTTGGCTTCAGCTTTTTCTTCTTCCGGCAATTCCAGCGAAAGTAGGACAGGAATATTAGAATTTTTGATTCGGTCTATATAATGCCACCCCTGTTTGACTTCCGTCAAAACCATATCAAAGCCTAATTCGTCTTTCATTGAAAGTGCTTTATGTACATCCTTGGTCTTGGGAGCTACAAAAAATACAGGGATTTTTTTTGTTGTTACCGGATACAAGGACATCAATTCCTTAGAATAATCAGGTCTTGCCAGACCTGTGGGGTTCAATTTATATTTTTCTTCATGGATGCCTGCGATGGAAGCATTTTTATATAAATCTCTGAATTTTGCCATCACGGCAATACTGGTAGATGGATATACGCCTCGATTGGTTTCCAACTGAAAAGTTTGCCCTGTGCCGGATTTAAGTTTCATTTTATCATTTTCTGCATCTCCGAGCAAGAAAAGGCCGGTTTGTCCAGGAAGCATCAGGCCTCTGGGTGATACATTCGAGATACCAAATCCTGCCCCCCTCAAGTCATTTACTGACTTATCTGAAGATTTATATACATCCGAAGCCTGGATTTGAGGGGTAATTCCGGCTATATCATTAGGTGGATTGCCGGGGTCCTGTACTTTGGGCCTTTCTCCTCTTTCGCCTCTGGCTTCCGGTTTAGGGATTCCTGCACTGGAGTAACCATCTATAAATCCGGCATACACATACATAGAATCAGCTTTTATGATCTGAGCATTAAATGGAGCCTTTAAGATCGGGCCTACATCAGAAATAAATCCATCTTTGATGATCACATTTTGGGCAGGAAGTATCATGCCCGGTTGTTTTACCACAAAGCAGTTTTGGAGAAAGTAAACAGAGCTCAAAGGCTTGGGAGCATCACTGTTTTGTGCTTTCAGAACGCTATTTATTCCGATAAGAAATAAAGCAATAAAGCACACAATGGTGAATTTTCTGGTTTCTATCTGCCTTTTTTGCGGGTAATAAAAAGATTGTATTTGCGACATAATATTAAATTCAAATTATTTTTAGTTTTCTAAGAACATGCAATAATATAATTCTGTTTTGAAATCCCCGACAATACCCGATATTATTTTCTAAAAAAGTCTAAAATAATCTTTAATGGTTTTGAATTGGTATTTTTTTTATTAATCTGTCAGATATCCGTTTATGATAAAATAAAATTATTTATTATTTGACGATACACATTGAAAAATGAATAAAAACTGACTTTATACTTTAATTAACTCATAAAATTTACATAAAACGGTCATTATTGCGTTATCTGATTGACCTATATAGTAATTTTATCGTTTAATAATGTTTGAACTATTGATATTCATTTTAATGGAATTTGACTTGACCATACTGTTAAACCATCCTCATAATACATTCTAAAATAAGTGCACTTTATAAAACAAAAATATTTCAGGCTGACTCATACACTAAGATCATTATATATGACTCAACATCAAGTTGTAATTTTATTATTGCTTGTCTCACCCTTTTGTTACGGACAAAATATTCCCGACCTGAAGCTAAGATATCCCGGCTACAGCGAGCTGATTCTTAAAGAATTGCAGTCTTACCATTTTTCTGTCAAAAACAATAAACCGTCAATCTTACAGGATAATTATAACGAGTCGATCATCCTTTTAAAAAATGGAATTCACAACAATTCTGAACAGGTATCCTATTCCCAACTGGTGCCTTTGATTTCTTATGATGGCTACACGACTATAAAAATGGATGGGAAGGACAAAAAAATACCTGCAATAGAAGTAAAAGAATCGTCCGAATCATCAGGAAGCGTTTTTCACAGCGATGTGAAATCAAAAAAACTACTTTTTACAAATCTGGATATAGGTGCCCGTAAAATTTACAGCTACAGGTCTGAATTTCTGGATCCTTTCTTGTTACACAGATTTGTATTTACCGGTACTGTGCCAGTAGAAGAATCCGTACTGGAAATTACAACCGACAACGACCTGGAAATAGGATATAAAATTTTCAATAACCAGGCAGAGGACATTAAATTTAGCAAAACCGTTAATCGCAAAAAAACCACTTATACCTGGACCAGAAAAAGAGGCAAGCCAGTAAAACCTGAACCAAATAGCCCTGGATTACTCCATATTGCACCTCATATCATGGTATATCTAAAAAGCTATAAAGTCAATAATAAAAACATTGCTGTACTCGGCACGGTAAATAATCTGTACAGCTATTACAAAAATTTTGTCTCATCCATCAATAAAACTGAAGATGCAGAATTGCTATCCGTTACAAAAAACATCGTCAGTAACCTGAATACAGATGAAGAAAAAATAAAAGCCATTTTCTATTGGGTAAAAGACAATATAAAATATGTCGCTTTTGAATATGGGTATGATGGTTTTATCCCTAGGGAAGGGGGTCTGGTAAATCAAAGAAAATTTGGTGACTGTAAAGATATGTCAAGCATCATCGCCACTATGTCAGGATATGCAGGACTAAAGGATGTCAATTTATGCTGGATCGGGACAAGGCGGCTTCCATATACTTATGAAGAAATATCAACACCGGCTGTAGATGATCACATGATAGCCAGTATTGTGCTGAATGGTAAGACTATTTTTCTGGATGCCACAGACGGCGAGACAGCATTTGGGCTGCCTACAGGATTTATCCAGGGCAAGGAGGCACTGATAGAAGTAAATGACTCTTTCAGAATAGTAAAAGTACCCGTCGTGTCCCCGGAAGAAAATCTCATCCCGGAAAAACTAAAAATTCACATTGAAGGCAAAACTATAATCGGGGACGGATATTTGCAGCTTTCAGGCCTGAGTCGCAGCAACATACTTAACAGTTTAGGGGATGCAGCTGACAATATCAGATTTGAACAAATAAAAGGTCTGGTACTGAAGGGAAACAACAAATTTAAACTTAAGGAATATAAAGAGAAAAATATAAAAAACAGAGACCTACCTTACGGGATTGACTATAATTTTACACTTGAAAATTATCTGGTTGCCGCAGGAAAAGAAACCTATTTGTCTCTGATGCTGGAAAAGCCTTTTGAAAAAAATGTCATAGAAAATGAACGGGAATCTAAATATGATTTTGATATACTCACCAGATACAAATATCAAATCGAACTTTTGATACCTAACGAAGTTCAGATTAAAAGCCTGCCCATAGATCTGGACGGAACAAACGAATTGATGGACTATACAATAAAATATACGCAAAAAGATAGGTTGGTTACAATGGATCTCGATATCAAAAATAAAAAACTCACCCTGGATAAGCAGGATTTTGAATTGTGGAACAGCACAATAAAAATTTTGAAATCAAAATATCAGGAAGCATTAATATTGACAAATACATAAACTAAAAAAAACATACATCACTGAAAATAAAATATCTATGAATAAAATATTCAATAAATCGATTTCTCTTGCATTTCTTATTTTTACCGTTGGACAAAACGTCTATTCCCAAAATTTTGAGTTTAATAATTATGGTTTCAGCGACAGCACCGATGCAATACCACCCGCTCTTGCCAATGCCAATGAAGTCATACTACAGCGAAATATTAAAACTGAAATAGCCGTAGTTGGAGATACTGTAAAGCAATATTATCTGCTGCATGAAAAAATACTGATCAATTCCGATAATGCCATCGAAAGAAATAATAAAGTATATATCCCCTTTCGGATGGATGAATCCCTGCTGTCAAGCAAGGTGCGTGTAATTTTGAAAAACGGTAAATCAACAGAACTCAATATCTCGGATATCAAGGAAGAAACCAATTCGGAGACCGGATATAAATACAATTATTTTGCTGTCACTGGTCTCGAAAAGGGTGCAATCATAGAAAAAATATTTATACTTGAGGAAATCCCTGACTTAAACGGCAAAACCATAGATCTCCAGAGAAGTCAACCGGTGGTACATACTTCATTCGAACTCATATTTCCCGCTCATCTGGGATTTAAGTTTAAATCTTACAATGGTCTGTCGGATGCAAACCTCCTAGAAAAAGCATACGGGGAGTCAAAATCAAGAATATTACTCACTGCTGACAATATTGATCCACTTCCTACTGATGAAACTTATTCAAATGAGAGCGCACATAGCAAAATATTCAGATATAAACTGGACTCAAATCTTGCTTCGGGGGAAGGTGACTTATACAATTATCAGGATTATGCCGCTATGGTATATGACAATCTCTATCCGAAAACGGATAAGAAAACAGAAACACTGGTAACGTCTTTCATCAGTAACATCCCGCTTGCATCCGATCCAACTGAACAGATCAGAAATATAGAATACAAAATAAAAAGTACCATTTCTTACAATAAATACTTTGAGGAAAACTCCAATTTTACAGATGCCATTACCTCCAGACAAGCAAATGATCTTGATATGCTGAGATTGTATCTTGCTGTATTCAAACGATTTAATATCGAAAACCAAATCGTAATGACATCCAAAAGGTATCAGGTTTTATTTGATAAAGACTTCGAGACATTGGAGCAGATTGGAGATATACTATTATACTTTCCGGCCTGTAAAAAATATATACAACCTACGGCTATTGAGTATCGTATTCCGCTTTTTGATTTCAATTATGGTGACAATTTGGGATTATTCATCATTGCCAAAGAAGTAGATGGCATAAAAACGGGTGTAGGAGAGATTAAGAAGATAGACATTCCTGATGGGAATGTTACACATGATGTTACAGATATCGAAGTTGATTTCAGCAAAGATGCCGAAGATCCTGAGGTTCATACCACCCATACCCATCGAGGTTATTCAGCCTTGTACTATCAGGTGATAAAAGATTATGTACCCGATGACCGATACAAGGAAATCATGGATGAAATAGCGATGAATTTCACCCAAAACCCGGGCTATAAATCATTAAAAACTTCAAATGACGGTTCAAAATATCTGGGCAAAGAACCCTTCATTATGGATGTAACTTTTGATGGAAACGAGCTCATTCAGAAAGCAGGGGACAATATATTGTTCAATGCAGGTGTGCTGATCGGAAGACAAATGGAATTATATCAGGCCGACAAAAGGGTACTTCCAGTTGAAATGAACTTCCCCCACTATTATACCCGAAATATTAAAGTAATACTGCCCTCAGGCTACACAGTACAAAATCCGGAAGTCTTTGACATGAAACATTCTGTTACACTCGATGGCAAGGAAGCAGCCGGGTGGGTAAGCAGTGCTAAGATCGAAAACAACATCTTGAAAGTCACCAATTATGAGTTTTACAATGTGATTCATTTTCCCCTTTCAGTTTTTGATGATTACAAAAAAGTGATCAATGCAGCTGCAGATTTCAATAAAATTGTGGTCGTCCTGTCTAAAAACAAAAATTGATAAGTAAAAATATCTTTGGTCAGATTTTAATAAAAGTTGCTTTATAATAAGCGGTATTGCGACTATGGTCTCTGACCTCAATACGCAATTCATGGGTTCCGGCAGGGAGATCTGCAATGGGAATTTCCAGTATTGAAGACTTAAGGCTGAACGGAGCTATGACAAATGCCCCATTTATCCATACTTTATGGGAGATTTCATTTACATCTTTTCCTTTGACAGGCAAGTTATCTTTGATCTCAAATTTGTATCTGGATATTTTCCCTGCCTTGGTTTTGAAATTGATATTCTTAATAGTCGGTGCTACCGTATCATAATCTATCCTGTATGTGCCGAATTCATTTATCCTGCATTTTATATATCCGTCCTGCCAGCTACCTCCGCAATTATACATCTTTCCGCTGCTAGAAATATACGTCATGATAGTTTTATCCTTCCATTTGGTATCAGACATGTCCGGTCTGATCCTGAGGTCAATATCAGATTTTACAGGTTCATTGGATTCATGAATTTTATAGGAAGTATTTCTCCCAGATTCATTCTTTGTTTTCATCCTGAAAGCAATGTTTCTGAAAAGTGAATTTTTGCCAAATGTCACCTGAATACCGCTTTCGGTAATTTCGGTTTTCTGACCTTCATATACCCATTGTTTAAAATCTTTTTTATCCGGGACCGAATCATTTTGTTGTCCCAAGCCTTTTACTTCAAAATGTATTGTTTTTCTGTTTCTGAAAAAATCCTCTACTTCTATCCTAATTTTAGTTCTGGCAAGTGAATCTAAATATATCAGACCTGAACCGTTCTTTGCCAGAAAATCAAGATCATTGCCGGGATATTTATAACATAAAGTATATGTTTTGCCGGATGATTTTTTCTCCTGGTAGTCAAAAAAGCCGATAATTTGCCGCGTCTGAGAAAAAGAAATCTTGTCCATGTGATAACCGTAGATAAGTGCTTCGTCGGCATATACATGCAATCCGTAAATACCGAGTTTATTGCTGGAGCCATCAGCCCTGTCATACATCTGTAAAGCAAATCCTATGTTGGATGAAGGTACTTCTATCGTTTCGATGACAGATATCTGGCCATTTTCAGCCTCGCCCAAAGGAACTTTAATATCATATATCTTATGAAAATTCTTATCAAGCCCATGAATGGACAGGTTCTGTACAGTAGGTGTGATTTTATCCGGTACGATAAATCCAAACAGATACGGGTTAATCGGTTTTTCTGTTTTAGTATCTCTGATTTCAAAATGGAGGTGCTCACCAAATGAGAACCCGGAAGTCCCCATAATACCTATCACTTCTCCAGTAGTAACGGGCAAAATATCGTTGGTCAGATAAATATCCACTTCAAATGACTCTTGTTTCAACTGATAACTTTTGACAATCTTATCGATCCTGCTGCTGTATGATTCGAGATGGGCATATACAGATGTAAACCCGCATTCAGGATGATCTATGTAGAGTGCATAACCGTAGCCTCCAGCTGCAACTTTGATTCTCGATACAAAGCCAGCACCGATGCAGTAAATTTTATCTTTTTTTGCGCCGCTTGAGGGCTTGATATCAATTCCTGAATGGAAGTGTGTTTCTCTTAGTTCATTAAATCCACCCGATAGCCTGAAAGTATAGTCAACCGGACTGCGGAAAGTACCATCAGGCACCACCAGCGACTGGCTTTGCACTAACATATATTGAAAAATAGTTAATGACCAAATAAGGAATAATTTCCTATATGAAATTGTAAAAACAGCTGAAGTCATCAGTTTTTGGAATTAATAAAATTCAATAAATAATAGCATCTTAATGCTGAATTCAAGCATCAGGCCTTAATGTACGAAAAATAATTCTGATTATTTCTTCTTGGAGAGCAACAGCTTTTCTCCGTTACTCCCGGTGATCAGCATATGGCTGTTTTCAATAAAGTATTTTCCCAACTCTACAGTCTGACTCTGCCCGTTTTCAGTAACAACCAGATATATTTTATTTTCATCAGTGTACCAATTCATACCTTGCAGAATGTTTTTTGAGCCTGAAGAAGACGTGCCATAGTAATTGGATCCGCTGATGACGGTCTGACTCCCTCCGTCAGCCATAGTTCCGTCAGCCAGAAATTCCATTTTTTCGCTTACACTCATGGCACCATAGGTATCATTAAACCCATATCCTGAATTGTAATTAGATTCCTTGACCCATAGACCCACTACCTGCGGATCTCTCTTTTTACCTGATACCACATTTTTTTCATCTGTTTTCGTTGATTTGGCAGGTGTAATGGCAGATCCTGATCTGATAAAGGTTATCTCCATTTTTTCCTTCTTCCCAAACACATCGAGCATAAGGGTGGTCTGCAATTGATTACCATTCAGTACAGAAACCATTTCAAAGATTAGGCCCAGATTTTTTTCATTTGCGCTTCCGGTAAATGTATTGCCACTGTATATTCCTTCAACATCGTATTTATTGGCAGAGTCTGTCATGTTACCCGACAGAGTGTTTTTTCCTGATTTTATTAACGTCAGTTTTACCTGATCCCGATCGAGCACTCCTTCATAAGTTCCTGCCCAGTTACTTTGTGAAGTGAGATATGCAGTACTTGTAAGTATAAAAATAATAATTATTGACGGTTTCATCTGACATCATTTATGTAGAGAATATTATAGGTTAGTCCGAATGCCATTCTGCTTAAACCAATAGGTTTTCCATTGCCACCTTGCCCTGTACAACACCTCTGATATCATCAATTTTTACCCTTTGCTGCTCAAGTGTGTCTCTGTCTCTGATAGTCACGGTGTCGTTTTCCAGTGTTTCAAAATCTATTGTCACACAAAATGGGGTTCCAATAGCATCCTGCCTTCTGTACCTTCGACCGATCGCATCTTTTTCGTCATATTGACAAATAAATGACAGCTTCAACTTGTCGTAAATATCAGTAGCAGCTTTAGTCAGCTCTTCTTTATTCTTTAGCAATGGCAATACCGCCACTTTTACCGGTGCCAATGCAGGATGCAGTTTCATCACTATTCTTACTGAATCTTTGCCATCAGCATCCGGTACGGTTTCTTCCTTTAGTGCATCGGCTACCATCGCCAAAAACATTCTGTCACATCCAATGGATGTCTCTACTACATAGGGAACATAATTCTCATTCAGTTCCGGATCAAAATACTGCAACTTTTTACCTGAAAGTTCCTGATGTTGAGTAAGATCAAAGTCAGTCCTGGAATGAATACCTTCAAGTTCTCTGAAACCAAAAGGAAATTCAAATTCTATGTCAACGGCTGCATTGGCATAATGTGCCAGATTTGCATGGTCGTGAAATTTCAGTTTGGAAGGGTCCGTGCCGATGGCTTTGTGCCACTTGAGTCTGGCTTGCTTCCAGTATTCATACCAATCCATCTCTGTGCCGGGTCGGATGAAAAACTGCATTTCCATTTGTTCAAACTCGCGCATCCGAAAAATAAACTGTCGGGCTACGATTTCGTTTCTGAAGGCTTTTCCGATCTGAGCTATTCCAAAAGGAATTTTCTGTCTGGTAGATTTCTGAACGTTCAGAAAATTGACAAATATACCCTGAGCTGTCTCCGGACGCAGATATAGCTTACCTTCTTCACCAGCGATATTTCCAAGCTGAGTATTAAACATGAGATTAAACTGGCGGACTTCTGTCCAGTTGCGGGAGCCGCTTTCCGGGCATACGATCTCATACTCATCGATCATATTTTTGAGCCCTTCCATATCGCCGGCTTTCATAGCCTCAGCGAGCCTGCCAAGGACAGCATCGATCTGTTTTTGTCTTTCAATGATACGGTCATTGGTGGTTCTGAATTGATTTTCATCAAATGTATCTCCAAAGCGGGCTTTGGCTTTTTCCACGTCTTTGATGTTTTTAGCATCTATTTTTTCAGCATATCCTTCTATTAGCTGATCGGCACGATATCTTTTCTTGGAGTCTTTATTATCTACGAGCGGGTCGTTAAATGCATCTACGTGACCTGATGCTTTCCATGTTTTGGGATGCATAAAAATAGCAGCATCGAGGCCCACAATATTTTCATGCATCTGTACCATAGACTTCCACCAGTAACTTTTTATATTGTTTTTTAGCTCAACACCATATGGGCCGTAATCATATACTGCACTTAAGCCGTCATAAATTTCTGATGATTGAAAAATAAAACCATATTCTTTACAGTGTGATATCAGACTCTTAAAATCCATAGGTATTTTTTCTTATTTTTTAAAAATTCACGCAAAAATACGTTAATACCCAAATAATTACCAAAATCCTGCCAATGTTAATAGTTTATTGGGAAAAGTGTGGGTGAAATAAAGAAAACTTTAATTGTAACATGCTTAATCCTGAACAAAGATTATTTTGTTCTGATGAAATGCAAAAATCCCTGATTTTTACCTAACCTGAATGATAATCGAGGGTTTTTATTGGTTTATTCTTATGAGTCGTCCAGCTTTTTCCAAAGCAATTGCAATTTGCTTGTGAAATGCGAAGTGATTTTGATAATAGACTGATAGATCACTTCGTATTAAATTAAAAATCTGACATCACAATGACGAATACACCGCCTTTGCCCATCGGTCAGATGACCTATACCTTTATTATGATTCCTTTCCTATCAAGAATCCAGGCAAATATCCAGATAAACATAACAAAAGACAAAGCAAGTAAAAAGGAGCCTAAATAGTCGCCGAAAGTAGTCTGATAAACATTGGAGTACAACCAGCCATACAGTTTTTTGTCTCCGATCGGAATCAGGTTCATTGTTTTTACAAAAAGGCCCGATAAAGCAAAACTTACCAGAGGATTCTGACCAAAGGCCTTAAAAATATACGTCCATTTCTGAAATCCATTGACATCAATGATCCACATCATCACAGCCAGAAACAACATAGCAAGTCCACCGGCATAAAGTACATAGCTGCTGCTCCATATCGGTTTATTGATTGGGAAGCCCATATATCCCCAAAGAAAACCAACAGCCCCGCATACGATACCAATGATAAGCAACCATTGGATTTTTTTATTCAGATCAGGATTGGAGAGAAGATTCTTCCCGGTAATAAACCCGAGTATCACCGTCCCTATCGCCGGCAGGGTGCTCAACAAGCCTTCCGGATCAAAGGGAATTCCATAGCCTTTGTAGATATGAGATTCGCCGAATAGTGCCAGGTCAATCGTTCTGACCAGATTGCCCTCAAGTGTGAGCCCCTGGTCTCCAGCAGATAACATTATACCCCAGTAAGAAACCAGAATAGCAGCCAGAAGATACCATAAATATTTTTTATTAATAAGCGTGATCAGGATAGAGGCAAACAAAAAAGCCAATCCTATCCGCTGGAGTACTCCAAACAACCTGAGATCAGTAATATTTTTTGTGTAAAACGGAAACCAGTTGAGTAAAAGGCCTATCAGGATTATCTTTAATCCTCTTGTGACGGCTTTATTTATCCATTCCTTTTGCGGTCCGTTTTCAAATTTGCTGTATGAAATAGCCATGGATACCCCAACGATAAACATAAAAAGGGGAAAACAAGATCCGTTGGGGTGCATCCATCCCATTTGGCATGCCGGAGTGGTGCATATACATACTCCCAGCTTCCTGGTGTATTGACTATGATCATAAAGAAAATGGTCATTCCGCGGAAGACATCGAGTGATAGGAGTCTCTGTTGCATATGGCATTAATGATTAGAAGCCTTAAAAATACAAAAAAGAATGATATTCAACTATATTGAAAGGATTAAAATACAGGCTTTATTCTTTAAAACTTGCGGATTACTATAGCTGTATTTTTACCACCAAAACTTGAGTTCTTTATAAGGAATGATTTCACATTTTTTTGTAAAGCCTGATGCATTACGAAACTTAGATTACACTGGGGATCAACTTCTTCCAGATTAGCTATCATTGGAACGAAAGAGTCATTCATTGCCATAATGCCTCCTATCATCTCAATAATGGTGCAGGCTCCTAAACTGTGGCCCAAGATTGATTTCATAGCCGTTACGGGAATATTTTGGGCTTTTTCTCCGAAAATTTTATTTATGGCTACACTTTCTATCCGGTCATTCAGGATGGTAGAAGTACCATGGCTTGCAATAAATCCAATGTCTTCGATATTTATTTTTGAATTATCAATTGCCAACTGTACACATCTACTTTGTTAAATAGCGTCTTCTTCCGGCGCAACCGGATTGTAGGCATCATTAGTCATGGCTACGCCTGATATTTCAGCATAAATATGTGCCTTTCTTCTTAAGGCATCGTCGAGCCTTTCCATAACAATACACCCTCCGCCTTCGCCAAGGATTAATCCTGACCTGGATATATCAAACGGCCTGCATGCTTTTTCAGGATTACCCGTATCTGTACACATAGCTCCTACCTTACCAAAAATACTATAAATATTATAATTTATTGGAGCCTCGCTTCCCCCTGCAATGGCCACATCTATTTCTTTGGCTCTAAGCATATGAAAGGCTGAATATATGGCTGACGCGGAAGATACGCTTCCGTTGGAAAAATTTAAGACTGGTCCATTGATTTTATATTCCATAGCAAGTAAACTGCCAGCAATACCATTCATTCCTTTTATAATCATAAAGGGATTTATATGTCCGGGACCCTGATTTACAAGTGTAGAATGTTCATCCAATATACTGTTTAACCCTCCCAACGAGCTGCCTTCGAAGATGCCTGTTTTTTGGAGGTTGGGTTGTGCACTCATTATTTGGCTGTCATTAATAGCCATCTTTCCTGCAGCCAAAAAAAATTGACCTGATTTATCCAGCCGTTTTATCTGATGGACATTCATGATTGATTTTGCATCAAAGTCAGGAACCAAAACACCCACCGGAGGAGGCAAATCACTTATACAAAACGAATCGATCTTTGATGTCAAAGATTTACCTTTCTTAAGTGCTGATAACAATGCATCTTTTCCACTTCCTGCAGGAGTGATACATTCTATACCTGTAATTACGATTCGTGGGAAATTCATAGTGATAATTTTATTGAATTGCTGAAAGATTAAGTTCCTTATTCAGTTTCCTCAGTACAAATTGTCCGTAGGCGCCTGGTTCAGCGATCAGTGTGTTGAGGATCGAAAGTTTGGGTTCTCCTGTTTCAGCAGTATGAATATGGTAGTATCCGGAGCACTTGAGCAGATATGTTCGGGTAAAGTTTTTCTTTGAAGGTAGAGACTTAAAGGTAATATCAACTTTGTCCGTGGTATTTGGCATGACGAGATACTGACCATCATTATTTCGTAGTATTTCTGTTACATTTTTTCCGGTCTGATCAATGGCTGATTCGGCGGTGAGCTCATGAAAATCTGCTGTAGTATCTTCTGAAAAATCAGCAGCTATACTGTTGATCATCCAGAAGCCGACAGTAGATTCGAGCCTGATTTTCAGTTTGTCGCCAGAGATATCTTTCAGATCGAGTACGACCACCTGATCTTTGGGGAGTGCTGGTCCAACTTCCCATACATAGTCTTTTGTCTGCCAATTTGTACCATCCCATATCTGAACGAGAAGCATACCTTCACGTATCATAGCTTTAGTAAAAACGTTCCTTGCCGGCTCGGAAGTGTTCATCAGTTGATACCAATCCTGCAGCTTGCTACCGTGGAGAGACAGCATTTCTTTTTGCAGGGAAGCGGCCCACAGGGTATTCCGTACATTAAATGCCAGTTTTACAGTTTCAGCGTAAAGTGGTTTGTCAAACTCTACTTCCATAGCATCTCTTCCGTCGCCAGGGATTTCAGGATTTCGGTTGAAGGGATTGCTGATCCAGACATTGTCATCTTTGGATTTGATGAGATGCAGGACATTGTTTCCATCCTTGTCCGTAGCTCTTTCAGGAGATTTCAATGTATTTAAAACGTGGAGTTTTCCGTCAAAGGACGGTATCACTTGTGTACCTTTCGGGTGGTCCGCCACCAGGAGTTTAAATTCGTCCACATATTGGGTTTCGTCCAGTTCGTTGGTGAGCCTGAGTTGGTAGTATCCTTTATGTTCTTTCAGATAATCCAGATTGTCTATGTCGGTTCTTTGGGCACCTTTAAAGATAGACCCGCCAAAGGTTTCAGAATCAAGGTGATAATTTTTTCCGTCATAGGAGTAAATATTGGGGCAGGAACCGCTGTTATTGGAGGTATAATTTTTTGATCCAAAATCGATGGAAAAATTACTAAAAATTATAGCTACGATTCCAACATCAATACCTGCACCAATCAAAATGCCTGTTAAAGCTCCATTTGAGCCATATTTATAATAAGAAATATATTGGATATCAGCTGGATTGATTTGTATTTTACTTTTCGTCTGAATAAAACTTCTGGATTTTAGCTCACCTGTTTTTACCAAATTTTGAATTTGGTTAATATCCATTAATCTACCATCTATAAGCTTGACAGAAACTATATTTTTATATTGATACCATTTTAGATCACCATTACCTTTCTTTACCAGCACCGAGTTATAATTAAAACCTGAAAAAGGCAGTCGTATTCTGGATTTTTTTGAATCTGATAGCGCCAATTCAATGGTATCTCCAAAAATTGGCAATTGAGAAAATTGATTTAGATCTGAGTAATTTTTTAGATAAATGTTTTTATATTCATCTTCAGGTAAAGTCATTATTCCTATGTATTTATCAGAAATGGAATCGCCATTTTTCAAAAAAAATGTTAATGGCTTTGTTTTAGGAATCTTAGTAATTTCCCACCCCGATATTTGAATTTCTTTTTTATTCTTTTTATCTACTATACTACCTATGCCTGTTCCTATAACTGTGCATCCCGCAAATACGGTTATTAAACTAAATCCTAAAAGAATAAATAAAATTTTAGTTTTAGTTATATAAGCATATTTAAGGTCATTTTTGTTTTCTTGTTTTTTTTTTTGTATTTTATTGCCAGATGGAATTCGCATGAAAATAATCATCCCGTTGTGCCCGCCTGCTCACGAGAGTCGGGCGGTTATTCATGCTCATTTATGATTTTATATTTAAGTTTACAAAATTGTTTTTATCAATGATTATTGCTCCCATGCGGCCAATTCCTTATTCAGTTTTTTAAGTACAAATTGTCCATAAGCACCGGGCTCAGTTATTAGTTTATCGAGTAGTGCAAGTTTCGGTTCTCCGGTTTCATTAGTATGTATATTGTAGTATCCGGAGCATTTGAGCAGATATGTTCGGGTTGCATTTTTCTTTTGAGGTATGACCTTAAAGGTTATATCTACTTTATCCTTGGTAGTTGGCATGACGAGATACTGGCCATCATTATTTCATGAGTATTTCCTGTTACATTTTTTCCGGTCTGATCAATGGCTGATTCGGCGGTGAGCTCATGGATGTCTGCTGTCATCTCTTCTGAATAATCAGCCCCTATACTGTTGATCATCCAGAAACCGACGGTAGATTCAAGCCTGATTTTTAGTTTGTCACCAGAGATATCTTTCAGATCGAGTACCACCACCTGATCTTTGGGGATCATTGGACCGACCTCCCATACATAGTCTTTTGTCTGCCAATTTGTACCATTCCATACCTGAACAGAAGCATTCCTTCGCGATCATAGCCTTTGTAAAAGCGTTTCCTTGCAGGCTCAGACGTATTCATCAATGCTACCAATCCTGCAGCTTGTTGCCGGAGAGCAGCATTTTTTGCAGGAAGCCGCCCACAGTGTATTTTGTACGTTAAAAGCCAGCTTGACTGTTTCCGCATGGAGCGGCTTGTCAAATATTACTTCCATAGCATCTCTTCCATCGCCAGGGATTTCAGGATTTCGGGTGAAAGGATTGCTGATCAGACATTGTCATCTTTGGATTTGATGAGATGCAGGACATTGTTTCCATCCTTGTCCGTAGCTCTTTCAGGAGATTTCAATGTATTTAAAACGTGGAGTTTTCCGTCAAAGGACGGTATCACTTGTGTACCTTTCGGGTGGTCCGCTATCAAGAGTTTAAATTCGTCCACATATTGGGTTTCGTCCAGTTCGTTGGTGAGCCTGAGTTGGTAGTATCCTTTATGCTCTTTGAGATAGTCGAGATTGTCAACATCAGTTCTTTGGGCGGCTTTAAAGATAGACCCGCCAAATGTTTCAGAATCAAGGTGATAATTTTTTCCGTCGTATGAGTAGATGTATGGGCAGGAACCGCCTATAAAATCATTTCTAAACACTGATTGTTGCTGAGGAGGATTATTTGCAGAAACCAAAGCAATAGATAGAACCAAAATATCTGCCCCTAGTCCTATTAAAAATCCTTCTTTAGCATATTTTTTTTCAGGAATGGTATATGATACATATTGTATTTCATTTGGATTCAATCTTTTTAAACCACTATTTGTTTCTATAACTCTTAAAATTTTTAATGGAATTTCACCGGTTTGTAATAACTGTTGAATATGTTGGAAATCTAGTTTACTGCCAGATTTAATCTGTGGGTTTTTTAGACTTATAAATGAATAGGGTTTAATTTGATTATTTCCATTCAAATAAATAGAATTATAATCAAACCCTGCAAATGTTAAATTTTCTAGATATTGATCAGAATTAAAATTGTTGGTTCGGGACGAAATTCTTATTGTATCACCAATTTTCGGTATTTTTACCTCACCAAATAATCTTTCATAAGCTACATTATAAAGTTGTGCGTATTCATTTTCTGGAATAAATTCATTGTGTAAATTTTTTCCGACAATGGTATCAGAATTTCTTAAAATTAATTTCAATTCCTGAATTTTGTCAATTTTATTTATTTCCCATCCGGAAATTTGTACTTCAGTTTTATACCTTTTTGTTGATTTACCATAAAACCAGCCAATCACGCTGCATCCACTAAATAAAAGAGCAATAATTGCTATTAATATAAATGATGCCGAAGAAAAAATTAGTCTTTCTTTCTTTGTTTTAATTGATGTCTTTTTCATGATTTTACTTTTTACTATAAATAAAATAATAGCATCTATTGCATTAAAGTAGCCAGCTCGCTATTTAGTTTTTTCAAAACAAATTGTCCGTAAGCATTAGGCTCAGTAATCAATTTATTGAGAAGCGTAAGTTTGGGTTCTCCTGTTTCAGCAGTATGAATATGGTAGTATCCTGAGCACTTGAGCAGATATGTTCGGGTTGCATTTTTCTTTTGAGGTATGGCCTTAAAGGTAATATCTACTTTATCTTTGGTAGTTGGCATGACCAGATACTGACCATCATTATTCCCGAGTAATTCGTTTACATATTTTCCGGAATAATCAATGGCTGATTCGGCGGTGAGCTCATGGATGTCTGCTGTCATCTCTTCTGAATAATCAGCCCCGATACTGTTGATCATCCAGAAGCCAACAGTAGATTCAAACCTGATTTTCAGTTTGTCGCCAGAGATATCTTTCAGATCGAGTACGACCACCTGATCTTTGGGGAGTGCTGGTCCAACTTCCCATACATAGTCTTTTATCTGCCATTTTGTACCATCCCATACCTGGACCAGCAGCATTCCTTCACGGATCATAGCTTTAGTAAAAACGTTTCTTGCAGGCTCAGAAGTGTCCATCAACTGATACCAATCCTGTAGCTTGTTACCGTGAAGAGACAGCATTTCTTTTTGCAGGGAAGCGGCCCACTGAGTATTCTGTACATTAAATGCCAGTTTTACAGTTTCAGCGTAAAGTGGTTTGTCAAACTCTACTTCCATAGCATCTCTTCCGTCGCCAGGGATTTCAGGATTTCTGTTGAAAGGATTGCTGATCCAGACCTTATCATCTTTTGATTTAATGAGATGCAGGACATTGTTTCCATCATTGTCTGTAGCTCTTTCAGGAGATTGAAGTGTATTTAATACATGGAGTTTTCCGTCAAAGGATGGCATCACTTGTGTACCTTCCGGGTGGTCCGCCACTATAAGTTTAAACTCGTCCACATATTGAGTTTCGTCGAGTTCGTTGGTGAGTCTGAGTTTGTAGTATCCCTTGTGCTCTTTGAGATAATCCAAATTGTCTATGTCGGTTCTTTGCACACCTTTAAAGATAGCTCCGCCAAAGGTTTCGGAATCTAGCCGGTAATTGTTTCCGTCGTATGAGTAGATGTAGGGGCAGGAATTTCCACCCAAACCTGAACCGGAATTATCTAAACCTGAAAAGAATAAATTAGAATTCGATGCGGTTATAATCATAGTTATATCGAAAGCCAAACCAACAAGTAAACCTGTCAAAGCTGCATTACCGCTCTTTTTAATGAAAGAAATGTATTGAATGTCTGCCGGATTGATTTTAGTGTTATCATCAGTCACGATAAAACTTCTGGAAGTTATTTCCCCTGTTTTAACCCATTGTTGGATTTTATGGAGGTCTATATTTACATTATTATCAATTATGGCAGAACCTATATTTTTATACGGATACCATTTTGTAGAATTGTTCTCGCCTTTTAACATCACATAGGTATAATCAAAACCTGCAAAAGGCTGGCGTATGGTCGAGATTCTATCTTTATCGACAGGATTGATGATCTTCAATTCCATCGTATCACCTATCCTGGGAAGCGAAGTGTTTTGTGATAAAAGCATATAAGTTTCATCATATAGGCTTTTATATTGTTCATCACTAAGTATTACATTTTGTCTATATCTGCCAACAATGGAATCCCCGTTCTTTAATACAAATGTTAATAGTTGATCATTCTCAATTTTATTGATTTCCCAACCCGAAACTTGCAATTCTTTTTTATTATTTTTATCAGAAATGCTACCCAAAGTTAAACCTATTAAACTACAGCCGCTCCAAAATAAAAAGGCAAATAGAACCAGAAACCATAGAAAACACTGGATTAAAGATGATTTTTTCATGACATAACATTTTAAAGTAAAAAATGCATTCCCCATTTTCACCCTGAATCAAATGTAGTTTTTGATTATGCCACTTAACTTCATCTAATATTGGATGAAATTGAAACAAATGTTATGTTATTTTTTCCTAAAGCGCAATGATTAAAATCATTTAAATGGGTGATTTTCAATGTTTTTTAGCAAAAGTTGACATTTTTCTTTAAGATTTGGATTTGACTTGAATCCGACGATGTGTATAAATAATTTTAACCAGATTCCTCCAATAAAAAAAGTGGTGACAAATCGTATGACCTGTCACCACTTCAGAATGAATAAGATTTTTACTCCTGAAAATAAATTTAGAGTTTGCTTACTGCCGGATTTCCATATACTTTAAAATCGACATGTTCAGGGCTGTCACAGTGGAGTTGTTTCTGAATATAAAAACTGGACTCATGGGTATGGTCACCACTTATCGTAGCATTATTGACGATAAATTTTTCGGCATTAATGTTTGCTCCGTTATTCAATACAGCACTCATTGCTTCTCCGGTACCAATTAGTGTCAGATTTTGATTTCCTTCCAGCGATATGTCCATATTTTTTATATTACCTGAAAATTTTATTTCAGCATCATGCCTGCTCCTATTGGAATCTTTTGCAAAGATCTTCAGATTATCCTGGTTAAATCCTTCAATACTGGCTGATTTGATGCCATTCAGATGAATTAATTCAAGCGAAGGAGACTCTATTATTATACTTAATTCTCTGAAATCTCCATCCTCATCACCATCGATGGTAAGGGTACCATCCAGATTTTTATACCGTATCTTTTCTACCAATTCCTTATTTCCATTGAAAGTAACATTGGATTTATCACCCTTTTTGATAGTGACATTAAAATTTTCTCCGATAATAATTTTATTATAATTTCCGGTACTGACTTCCTTTTTATGGTTATGGTAATCATTATAAATTTCAGAAAAAACACCCTTCCCTTTTACAGTCCATTTTAATCCGTCAATATCTGAATAAATCTGATCTATATTGATCAGGTCAGACGAGTGAAGCCTGCCTTTTATATTATTCTCCAGGATGATATTCTTACCTTCAGGTATATAGATGGTATAATCAATGCTCTGATTTCTGAACTTCCTGTTTTTAGGAATGGTGAGGTATTTTGATATTTGAATTTCATTTCCGTTTACCTGCACATCATTTCCTACATACAAAGTATTTTGTTGTGCATCTTTTTGTGCCTCGCCCCTGGAGCTGATTCTCTTTTCGATATGCACCAGATTATCTTTGGATTTTTCTACCTTAAGGTTTACATCCCTGACAGCCCATTTATCATCTTTGTCTGCTATAAACTTGTCCACAAATACGCCCATAGAATGATCCAGATCTTCTTCCGGCATGCCTATTTTGATATCCTGGGCTTCGATATTATAATCAGTAACCGTCGTAAACTCATGGTGCGATTTGTATTCTTTGATCGTACTCATACCGGCAAACATTGTCGTGAACAAAGACAGAAACCATCCTGTCCACAACCCTGTTTTTAAATTTTTATTGATTCTGTACGAAAAGGCCAGCCTGGCTATCAGCAGCATGGCACCTAATATAGGCAATCCAAAAGTAAAAAACAAAGATCCGACGCCCAGATAACCTAGCAAAGCTGAATCAGGTCCGATGGCGTGGAGGACAGGAGAAGCGAAGGAGATGCCTACAAAGGATGCTGCCCAGGCAATACCCAACGCAGAAAGTACAATAATGGAAATCGTAAGAAATATGGGTCTGACCACATTTCTGATCAGCGGGATAATACCAGAAGCTACATGCCCGAAAACGTTGACTCCTTTGGCCAGTGCTGCCTTGGCATAAAATCCATTTTTTCCCTCTGAATCACCACTTTTTTTTTTACCACTTATGTCTTTACTCCACTCATTTATTTTTTCTCCCAGATCGCTGAGTTCTTCTTCCACAATTTTGGCTATGTTATTGATGGTAGCCGGCTCCCCACGCATGGACAGTTTATCGCCGGCACTGGATGCTTCCGGGATCAATGCCCACAGAACAATATAAGTGACTGCCCCTATGCCGCTAAAAATAAGAAGCGCAAATATCAGCCTTATCCAAAGTGGATCTTCTATCCCAAAGTATGCAGCGATACCGGAGCACACGCCCCCTACTTTTTTATCGTCGGGGTCTCTGAAGAGTCTCTTGCCCGTCTTGATTTTGGTATCGAATTTTTTACCTTTTGATCCTGAATGAAACGACTCAGTCATAGGTTCGGCACCGAAATCTTCAGGCTTACCCATGATCATAATGACTTCATCTATTTCTTTCATGCTGATGATGGCGCGCCCTTTGAGGTGTTCCTGAAAAAGCTCTGCCATACGCACTTCGATATCATACAGTATCTCTTCGCATCCTTCTGAAGCTGAAAAATGTCTGCGTATCGTGGCTAGGTAGTTTTGAATATACACATAAGCATCCTCGTCTATGGCAAAAGGATACCCTCCTAAATTGATATTAAAGGTCTTATTCATTTCTTATTTGATTTAATATTGTTTTGTGATTGATTGACAGCGTGATTCAGTTCTGTCCAGGTATCTTTCAGCCCGGATAAAAACTCCCCACCATGCGATGTGATTTGATAATATTTGCGCGGAGGACCTGATTTGGATTCCTTCCAGGTATATTCTAGCAGCTCTGCGTCCTTTAGTCTGTTGAGCAGAGGGTAAAGGGTACCTTCGACGACAATAAGCTTGGATTCTTTCAGCTTTTTGATGATGTCGGTCGGATACGCTTCTTCCTGCGCAATGATAGACAGAACGCATAACTCGAGCACCCCTTTGCGCATCTGTGCTTTTGTATTTTCGATTTTTAGTTCCATGTCATCTTATAAATGTGATAAAAAATATTTAACAACACAAAGATATGTCATTATATAGTACCATGCAATACATAGTACTATCTTTTGGAGGGTACTATATACAAATGATATGATTTGATCGACGAAATAATTATTTTGTGGATATATAAAGATAAAAAAAGCCCTGGAAAATAAATTCCGGGGCTTCATCACATCTTTTTAAAAAGAATAAATCGCTATTTACCTTTTATCTCATTTTCATAAACTACCTTGCCCAGTTTGGCTAAGAATGGCAATCCTATCTCATTGTATTCATATGTTTCGTCATTGTATATCTTATTTTTATTTACATTGATGACAGCGGTGAGAAAGAATCCGACATCTTTTGACTTACTTTCTATGTAGGCACAATCGATTAGATATCCGTAAGCCAACCCCACTTTATTGTAGATCTTTATATCATCCGGCATAGGTGCCTTGCTGTCGCCAAACATGAAATACTTTACATAGCTGTCATAATACGTGGTATCGTGACTATAAAACGGGTATGTTTTTGGCAAATCAGACATCGTTTTTTTCAAAAATTCATAATCGTCTGAAGTCAGGTCAAATCTTTGATTTTCAGGAAAAAATTCGGGAAAGATGATACGTTGTAATGTACCCTCCATATCCTTAAGGGAATAAAAGTTTTTCATTGTGAAATCAAAAGGCTGATTGATCAGCACGCCTTTATCATCTATGTAACCAACGCCTTTCACGGCATCTATAGCATTGTGTTTCCATTCCTTTTTTGCATATACTCCCGGATTATTGTATAAGGTCCCACTGTTTTTGAAAAATTTAATGTCATTGGTATATCTGTTGTCCTCCGGTGTAAGCCCGGGTACACTCAGGCGACAATTGATCACAGAGTTGGTAAAGACGCCTTTAGCTTTTAGGGTCTCATTGATATAATCCTGACCCAAAAATTCATACAGCCTGTTATAAGCATTGTTGTCACTGACTGCAAAAATTCTTTGAATGTATCTTTCGATATTTGGCTGATTGTTGGTTGTCGTAGTATCTACAAATGCGGGAGTTTGGTTGGGCCTGAATGCAGCAGTGAGCATATTGTCTTTTCGGCTGATATCCACACCGGATTTCTTTATTTCATTGAGCTTTTGCAATGCAAGGATAGCAATGGGCATCTTTACTGTGCTGGCAGGATAAAAATATTTGTCCGGCATCACATTGTGTGAAAAGGATGTAAATGTCTTTTCTTTTTTATTTACTCTTGTAAAAATGATTTGCACCTCGTGTTCGGGGTTGTCAGCGATACTTTTAAGTACAGGGTCTTTTAGGAATTTGCTGGTGATAATATTTTTATTTCCGGCACATGAAGCCAAAAGAATAGTTCCAAGTAATCCCAAAATGAAAAATTGATTTTTAAAATTCATATTTATTTAAAGTTTAATAATTTGAAATTGCATTAAAATCGCAAAGATAATAATTATGATAAGCAATCTGTATGCCCAAAGATTGATATCTTTCCATTTGGAGGCATATGCTGCGGTAAGATACCCCCCCAGAGTCTGACCTATTGCCATCAATAATCCCACTTCCCAGTTTACAAGACCTTTCAACTGGAATATGGCCAGCACTATTATAGTATATATCGCAATTACTATTGTCTTTATTGCATTGGCATGCATGATATTATAACCAGCCAGCAGGACAGTCACAGCAAGGAAGAAAATTCCCATACCCATCTGAATAAAGCCTCCATAGAAACCGATGATGATAAAAGCCGGTATCGAAATCCATGCAGAAACTTTTTTTATTTCTGTAGTTCTGAGCCACTTTTCGGGTTTGACCAGAACCATCATAAGCATGACAAGCATGAGATATTTAAACACAAAGAGAAATTGCTCATTGGAAACGGATATAGCAGTAAAGACGCCTAAGATAGCACCGAGTACGGTTAAAATAATGATGCTCTTTGATTTGCCCAGATCGATCATTTTACTTTTTGCAAATCCTGAACTGCTACCGATAGTTTGGAATAAAACGCCGACCCGGTTTGTGCCATTTGCTACATTGCCCGGAAGTCCTATCAGGTCAGTGAGGATGCTAAGTGTGATGACAGACCCGTTCCCTGCCAGAGTATTGACAGCACCGGCCATAAAGCTGCCCGTCAGGGCTATGGCATATTCGAATAATGTCAGATCCATCAATGATCCTCTTTCAGTTCCTGACAAAGTTCGATTAGTACACCACTGGTCCCTTTAGGATGAACAAAACATACCAGTTTGTTGTCGGCACCCCGTTTAGGTTGTTCGTTCAGCAATATGAATCCTTCAGACCTGAGTCTTTCCATCTCTACAAGTATGTCTTGTACTGCAAATGCCACATGGTGGATGCCTTCTCCTTTTTTTTCTATATATTTGTGAATAGCACTGGACTCATCGGTGGCAACAAGCAACTCTATTTTATTGGGACCATTCTTAAAAAATGAGGTAATGACGTGTTCTGAAGCCACTTCTTCGCGTTTGTAGGATGATGTGTTTAATAATTTTTCATAAATTTTTTCAGAGGCATCAAGATCTTTTACGGCAATTCCGATATGTTCAACTTTTTGCATAATGGATGAAATATATATAGATAAAATAGAGTTATAAACACGTAAAGTTACATGATTAAATGGGCAATCAGGGCAATAGAGCTTAAGAAAAAAGTATGGTTTGTCGTGTTATAATGAATCAGACTTACTATTTTGTTCATTATTAACATCGTATTATCATAAAATGATTTAAAATTCTCTTCTCAGCTTTGTAAATTTGCCGAACAGAAAATAATATTCATAATTAATAAAATCAAAAATAAAATTTATCATGAGTAAAGTTACCGTAATCGGAGCAGGGAATGTTGGAGCGACCGTGGCCAATGTACTGGCACACAAAGACATTGTTAATGAAGTAGTTTTGGTGGACATCGTTGGAGATCTGGCGAGAGGTAAAGCCCTGGATACCTGGCAGCAGGCTCCGATAGATAATTACAGTACCCGATTGATCGGTACCAGTGATTATAAAGACACAAAAAATTCAGACATAATCGTCATCACAGCCGGAATACCACGTAAGCCGGGTATGAGCAGGGATGATTTGATCTCGACCAATGCAAATATTGTCACTTCAGTAGTAAAATCTGTGCTCGAACACTCTAAAAATCCGATCATCATAGTTGTTTCTAATCCACTGGATGTGATGACGTACGCCGCTTTCAAGGCTGCAGGATTAAAGAGTACCAGGGTCTTCGGTATGGCGGGTATATTGGACACAGCGCGTTACCGAGCATTTCTGGCATCCGAATTGAATGTATCTCCCAAAGATATCCAGGCTATCCTGATGGGCGGTCATGGTGATACGATGGTACCACTACCCCGATATACCACTGTGAGTGGAATTCCGGTGACAGAGCTCGTAAAACCTAAAGTACTTGATGCCATCGTAGAAAGAACCAAAGCAGGAGGTGGAGAATTGGTAAAACTAATGGGAACTTCTGCCTGGTATGCTCCGGGAGCAGCAGCAGCACAAATGGTCGAATCCATCGTAAAAAATGAAAACAGGATATATCCTGTTTGTGCCCAACTGAATGGTCAGTATGGCCTCAAAGATATTTTCGTTGGGGTGCCGGTAAAATTAGGTAAAAACGGAATCGAAAAGATTATAGAGTTGAAACTGAACAAGGCAGAAACAAAACTGCTTCATGAATCTGCTGCAGCTGTAAAAGAAGTGATGGAAGTATTTGATAAAATGTAGTAACAGGTAAACATTCCTGAGGGACTTTGGTTTATTGGTCACAAATGTCAGCTTTGAAATTATGGTAAACAGACAGACACTGTCACTATTCAAAACTAATAAAGGCAACAACTTAAGTGACCTATCAGACCAAAGTCCTGTTCTGATTGTCTTTCTCAGACATTTCGGATGTGTATTCTGTAAGGAATCAATGTATGATATATCCAGAAAAAGGGAAAAATTATATGCCGAAGGTATAAAAGTAGTACTGGTACACATGTCAGATTATACCACTGCAGAAGGATATTTTAAGAAATTTGACCTGACAGATATTGAGCATATATCGGATCCTGATTGCAAGTGTTATTCCTCCTTTGGGCTATTAAAAGGTTCTTTCAGCCAGTTATTTGGTTTGAAGACCTGGATAAGAGGCTTCGAGATAGCCACTACAAAACAAATGCTGCCCGATAATAAAAGAATCGGAGACGGACTTCAGATGCCGGGCATCTTTCTGGTCAGGAATGGCAATGTTGTGGAGAGCTTTATACACCATTCAGTGGCTGATAAACCGGATTATCAGACATTTATTAATGTTTGCCATCTGACTGATTGAAACACTATTCTGTGGCTGGTTTGCCTGTATGATGTTTTGCTCAAAGAAAGTAAATATATATAAAAAAATCAAAAATACGTCGAACATCCTTAAAGGTAAGTGGTCTATTCTTCTGACTTTTTATCTGGTTTGTCACTTTCCCTTTTGATTTCGCGATTCAGCTTTTTCAATAACCTGATGAAGTCTTTCGGATCTTT
This sequence comes from Saprospiraceae bacterium, assembly GCA_016722285.1. Classification (GTDB taxonomy): domain Bacteria; phylum Bacteroidota; class Bacteroidia; order Chitinophagales; family Saprospiraceae; genus OLB9. The sequence goes on along the minus strand of JADKGI010000001.1, from coordinate 555,600 downwards.
AATAGGTTCTCTTCCCAACAGTTCCTGGAACCTTTCCACAATAACATTGATAGCAGTAGAATCATCCTTCAGAATTGTGACATCACCTGACCCCCAGTAATTTGTCTCGTCTTTGATTGTGAAATCTTCCAAATATTTTTGACTGAGATATCTCAGAAGTTCAACCACTTTTACATATATTTCGGCACTGCTGGACGGCATTTTTACATGTACAGAGTAAAGGATGGATGCGGGATCAAAAGCTTCATTTTGCTCAGAAACTATCGGGTCGGATGAAGCATCATCAACATTTAGCTGTATGGTGATCACTTTAATTTCGCCATCTTGGGTTTTTTTCAAAATATCTCTGAGCCACGGCTGTATAACTCTTCCTTCACTATCGAAAACGAAACTGACAGGATCGCTTGAAGGTGGAGTAAACATGATACCATAATTTTCATCGTTTACAGGATCAGCAAAAGTATTTTTGGGAAATATATTATTATAAACTTTGATCTTCCAATCAAAAACATGACAAATATCCTCCAACTCTTCCACTAAGAAAGGCAACGATGGTGCGTTTTTTAATTTTCCTTTATAATGAAATGATAATGCCATATTAGTATTTTGAAATCATTTAAAATTAAATATAACGTACAATAGTAGTGTTAATTATACAATCAGTCGGTAAGAAAACTTATTTTGTAAAATAATATTTTTAGAAATATCATTGATCACTAAATACTAAAAGAAAACATATTTGAATGTATGAAAGTTATTAATAGCATATTTTTAATGCGTCATGTACCAAAAGAAAAACTGATATGAAGATACTTATGGTTTGTCTGGGCAATATTTGCAGATCCCCCATTGCTCAAGGAGTTCTTGAAAAAAAAATTCGTGAAAAGAAGCTTGACTGGATCGTGGATTCTGTGGGTACATCAGGATGGCATGATGGTGAAGCACCAGATGATAGGGCTATAAAAGCAACCAAAGCCGTTGGTATCGACATATCTAAACAGATTTCCAGAAAAATAACGCCGGATGACCTCGACTATTTTGATGTCATACTTACCATGGATAGCTCCAACTATCTGGATGTAATCAATCTATGCAAGACACCACTGCAAAAGGACAAAGTCAGCCATATGCTTAATTTTCTGCGGCCTGGCCGAAATGAAGCGGTTCCTGACCCGTATTATCATGATAATTTTGCAGAAGTAGTTGAGTTGCTGGATGATGCCATGGATGCATTCATACTTGCCAAAACGTCATAAATACTTCAAGCTGACACCATTAAATGCCAATACATTCCGATCTTCGTCGTATATCAATTTAAATGAATATCTTTGCAAATAATACAATATCATCTCCCTTACATTATCCATGGCAACTAAAAAGTCAGGTACTACACCGAAACCGTCAGGCAATCAATATCTCAAATGGCTGATTTATCTATTAGTAACAGGAATTATTATCATTGGATTGCTATTTTATTATATTTCCAAGGCCCTACTGCCCGATACGGCAGAACTCGAAAATCCGAAATATGAAATAGCCTCACAGTTCATTTCTGCAGACAATCTGGTATTTGGAAAGATATTCAAGTATAACAGAGAATGGCTGGATTTTAAAGATATAAACCCCAATATCGTAAAAGCCTTGATTGCCACTGAAGATGTCAGATTTTATAGCCATGTGGGTATAGATATCAGAGGGACAGCCAGAGCTCTATTTTATTTGGGCAGCAAAGGAGGAGCCAGTACGATCACTCAGCAACTTGCAAAATTATTTTTTACGCAGAGATCATCCACTTTTCATAAAAGAATATGGCAAAAGCTAAAGGAATGGGTAATAGCTATAGAGTTTGAAAAAAGATATACCAAGGAAGAGATTCTGGCTATGTACCTGAATAAAAGTGATTTCCTGTTTGATGCAGTCGGAATAGGTGCTGCAGCCAAAACCTATTTTGGGAAAGACCAAAAGATATCTCAATAGAAGAGGCGGCTGTCCTGATAGCCATGCTCAAAAATCCAAGATTATACAATCCAAAAATAAATCCTCAAAACAGCCATAATCGACGGTCGGTAGTACTGAAGCAGATGGTATTGAACGGATTTCTGACAGATGAAGAATATCTCAACAAAAGAGTAAAACCCATCAATCTGGATAATTTCAGAAGGGAGGCGCATCATGATGGTATAGCCCCATATTTCAGGGCAGAACTGACAAAGTGGGTAAAAACACTGTTGGAAGATGAAAAATACCACAAACCGGATGGAAGCAATTACAACCTTTATACCGACGGCTTGAAAATATATACTACTATAGATACAAGGATACAAAAGTATGCCGAACAGGCTATGTATGAGCATATGTCTCAATTGCAAACCAAGTATTTTGAGAGGTGGAAGGGTAAGGATTTTATGACATACAAAGCAGACAAAACCAAGATCGAAGGACGCAAAAGAGTATTAATACAGATGATGAAAGAATCTGACCGGTACAAAGCGATCAGATCAACCTATATGTCTAAAGTATTTGGTGATATTTCCTCTGGATTTAATGGACTTGAGCTTTCAGACACGGATATATTCAGATGTTTTGAAGAAGAAAATACAAAAGGGCACCTGCAAAAGCTGGCCAAAAGTAACTTTATCACTCAAGGAGATTTAGATACATACACTGCATTAATGAAAAGCGAATATTGGGCTATACTTAAGTCCCAATGGAACAAAATGCAGAATGCGGTAAATATTTCTTTTAATACCAAGACAAAAATGATCGTATTTGCTTATAATGATATCGGAGAGAAGGTAACCGAAATGACCCCACTTGACTCTATAAAGTATCATCTGCAGCATTTGCAGATCGGTTCGGTCTCCGTTGATCCCAAAACAGGGCACATCTTGTCATGGGTTGGAGGAATTGGACATAAATATTTTCAATATGACCACGTAAACTCTAACAGGCAGGTAGGTTCTACTTTCAAGCCTTTTATATATTCGACAGCAATAATTGATAATGCCATGTCTCCCTGCTATAAAGTGCAGGATGTCCGTCAGTGCATCGAGGCAAATGACCCGAATTTCCACCTAAGCAGTACCTGGTGCCCTTCCAATTCTGATAATAAATTTACCGGCCAGACTTATACCCTGAGACAAGCTCTGAAAGACTCAAAAAACTCGGTGTCTGTTTTTCTTATGAAAGAGATCGGAAATGTAGAATCTGTCAAAAACCTGGTAGGAAATCTCGGCATCGATAAAAATAAAATACCGAACTATCCATCCATCTGTCTGGGAACGCCCGAACTGTCAGCTATGGACATGGCATGTGCTTACACAGGCTATGCCAATGAAGGTATTGTGACTAAACCTATTTTTGTAACAAGGATCGAAGATAAGAACGGAAGACTTGTATATTCTTCAGTACCTGAGCAAAAAAAGGCCATCAATCCCGCATACAATTATGTGATCGTTGATATGCTGAAATATGTAGCCAGTATCATCCAGTCTAAATTTAAAAGCCAGGTTGCCGGTAAAACAGGTACTACCAATGACTATAAGGACGGATGGTTTGTGGGTTTCACGCCTGAAATAGTAATCTCTACATGGGTAGGTGGAGATCAGGAATTCATCCGGTTCAACACCCTCGCTGATGGTCAGGGAGCCGTCATGGCACGCCCGTTTTTTGAAAAACTTCTGACAAAAATAGAAAATGACAATTTACTGGGTTTTGGTAAGAATATGGTGTTTATGCGCCCCGAAGAAGAACTCATAGAAATAGATTGCAGTAAATATGAAACAGCTATTCTCGAAGGCTCAGAAGACGCAAAACCAAAAAAAGTTACAGATTTTGATGAGGAGTTTCATCTATAACATCCTCTTAGAAAAGGCATCAATCCAGGACACAATGATCGCATACACCACTGACCACCATGTTGGTCTGTTTAGCTGAAAACCCGTCCGGCATTCTTACTCTGGGAACAAAAACCTGTTCGAGACAAAAAGTATTTTCACACTTTTCACAATGGAAGTGCACATGCTCGTCATGGTGGTGATATTCGCTGCATTCATTTTCACATAATGCGTATTTTTGGGTGATTGTCCCATCTATTGCTTTATGTATGATGCCTTTTTCTTCAAAACTTTTAAGTGTTCTGTATAAGGTGATCCTGTCAGCATCCTGAAGCTCCGTTTCCAGATCGTGGGAGGACAATGCTTTTCCTGCACTGGTAAATAAGGATAATACGAGTGTCCTGAATGGTGTCACCCGGAGATTGTGCTTCTTTAATATATTATCGGTTGACATCATCATTTTACAACCTGTCCGTTTTCCCAGTTGTCTTCCGGGCTGATAAAACTGAGTTTACCTTCCTGATTTTCTGCCATGAGTATCATCCCCTGTGACTCCACGCCTCTCATTTTACGTGGAGCGAGATTTGCCAGAAGACTTACTTTTCTACCTATGATGGACTCGGGGGTATAATGTTCTGCAATACCGGAAACCACCGTCCTGCTTTCGAAACCAAGATCCAGCGTCAGTTTCAACAACTTGTCAGCCTTTTCTATTTTTTCGGCTCCTGTGATCGTAGCCGTGCGTATATCCAGTTTGACAAAATCTTCATAGGTAATTTCTGATTTCAATTCAGGAGTATCATTTTTATTGTTAGCAGCAGGAGAAGGATCGTCATGTCCTACTATCGTTGACTCCAGTTTATCTATTTGTTTTTGTATGATGGTATCATCTATTCTGGTAAACAAATGTACAGGCTCTCCTATTTTATGGCCTTTTTTAAGTATGGTTTCGCCTTCTGCAAGTTTATCGAGCAACTTTACCAGCTCTCCGTTTTCTGTTATGGGCTTTTGGTTCAACAGTAATCTTATCTTATCCGATGTAAATGGCATAAAAGGCCTGCATATTACTCCTATTGCTGCTACATATTGTAAACAAAGATTCATCACCACTGCCACAGACTCCGGATTATCCTTGATCGTCTTCCATGGTTCATTAAACTGTAGTATCTGGTTTCCCTTTGTTGATATATCCATTAAAACTTTTAAGCCGGATCTGAAATCAAATGCCCTGATATGGTCTCCCATTTCCTGTATGTCGTCAAACAACCTGATAAGTTCGGAATCATGGTATGAGGCGTCATATTTATCTTCAGGCCCGATGATGTCCATACTTTCATCAAAATCGGGGACCTTTCCGTCATAATATTTATGGGTAAGGACGACTACCCGATTGACAAAATTTGCCAGATTATTGACCAGTTCGTTGTTGTTGGCATCCTGGTAGCCCTTCCATGTAAATTCACTGTCCTTTTGTTCGGGCATATTTTTAATCATAGTATATCGCAACTCATCCTGGCGACCCGGAATTTCATCCAGATACTCATGCACCCATACAGCCCAATTGCGGGATGTAGATATTTTGCGGCCTTCAAGGTTCATAAACTGATTTGCCGGCACATTTACCGGCAAAATATAGGCGCCGTGGGCATGCAGAATAGCCGGAAAAATAATACAATGGAAAACAATATTGTCTTTACCAATAAAGTGAATGAGGGATGTCTCATCATCCTGCCAATATTTTTTCCAGTTCTTTTTGTGATCAATGGCCCATTGTTTTGTTGCAGAAATATATCCAATAGGGGCGTCCATCCACACATATAATTTTTTGCCTTCGTGGCCTTTTATATGATGGGGCACATCTACACCCCAATCCAGATCACGAGTCATAGCCCTAGGCTGAAGTCCGCCGTCCAGCCATGATTTGCACTGTCCTAATACATGATTTTTCCACTCTTCAGGAAGGTGGAGCTGCTTTCCATCCAATTCTCCGGTATCTATCCAGTGTCTCAGCCACGTCTCGTATTTGTCCAATGGCAGATACCAATGTACTGTTTTTTTCATGACGGGCTTATCGCCTGTGAGTGTTGATACCGGATTGATCAAATCTGTCGGGCTTAGTGACGAACCACATTTTTCACACTGATCTCCATAAGCTTCAGGATTATCGCATTTGGGACATGTTCCTGTAATATACCTGTCAGCCAGGAACTGACCGGCTTTTTCATCATAATATTGTTCTGATTCTTTTTCCAGAAACTCACCTTTTTCATACAGTTTAGTAAAAAATTCCTGTGAAGTCTCATGGTGTATCGGTGCACTCGTACGATGGTACATATCAAAGGAGATGCCGATCCTTTCGAATGTTTTTTTGAATAGATTGTGATATGTATCTACAATCTCCTGAGGCAAAAGGTTCTCCTTCATAGCCTTGATAGTAATAGCTGCACCGTGCTCGTCCGACCCGCAAATATAAAGGATATCTTTGCCCATTAGTCTCTGAAACCTGACATACACATCCGCAGACAAATAAGCTCCAGCCAGATGACCTATATGGAGAGGACCATTGGCATAAGGTAAGGCAGATGTAACCAGATATCTTTTAAACTGTCTCATTGAAAATGGTCGGATTAAGGTTGCAAAGATAGAAAAATTATTGCTGAGCCGGAAATGGTATTTTCATTAAAAAAAAAGCCCTGCGATTGCAGAGCTTTTTATTCTATAAGATTTCAAATTTGTTAATCCTGAATCAATTCAAACTGAACTTTAGCAATCAGTTCTTTATGAAGATGCAAGTCAGCTGTATAAATACCGATTTCTTTTACTTCTTCAGGCAAATGAATTTTTTTACGTATTACATCAACGTCAAGTTGATCTTTCAGGGCCTGAGAGATCTGTACACTTGTCACGCTTCCGAATATTTTTCCAGAAGTACCTGCTTTGACACTGATTTTGAGCATCTGGCCTTCCAGTTTTGCTGCCAGTTCTTTGTACTCATCCAGTCTTGCTGCTTCTTTAGCATCTTCTTCATCGATGATTGCGTCTCTTTTTTTACGGTTTAATGCATTTGCATTGACCGCAAGTCCTTGAGGTATGAGGTAATTTCTACCATAACCTGGTTTGACCTTCACAATTTCGTGCTTATCTCCCAGTGTATCTATATCTTTTAAAAGAATGATTTCCATTTGTATTCAAATTTTTAAATGATTATTTTAATAAGTCTGCAACGTATGGTAATATAGCCAGGTGTCTGGACCTCTTTACCGCTACTGCCACGAGTTTTTGATATTTCAGTGAGTTTCCGGTAATTCTTCTGGGTAGAAGTTTTCCCTGCTCATTTATAAACTGAAGTAAAAACTCAGAATCCTTATAATCTATATACTTAATGCCGAATTTCTTAAACCGGCAATATTTTTTTCTTTGCTGACCTATGGTTGGGTTGCTTAAAAATTTTATATCGTCTCTTGATGCCATTTTTTTATTTTTTGTTATGGTTAAACCAAAATTTATTCTTCTTCATTTACAACTACCGGCGCTGCCACTACAGGAGCAGGAGCAGGAGCTTTGACTTCTTGTCTGGCTACAGGTGCTGACTGAGCATCAGAAGGCTTCTTTTTAGCTTCTTTTTTTCTGTAAGCACTGATTTTGCCTGTTCTTCTGTCTTCGTTGTACTTAATACCATATTTATCAAGTCTTACGGTGAGGAAACGCATAATACGCTCATCTCTTCTCAACGATAATTCTAACTTGCCGATGATAGTACCGTCAATAGAAGTAAACTCAATACAATAATAGATGCCTGAAGATTTTTTGTTGATAGGGTAAGCAAGCTGCTTAAGACCTATTTCATGTACGTGCACAATGGAGCAGCCCTGGTCTTTGAGCAATGCTTCGTATGTGTTCGCTGTCGATTTTATTTCATCACCTGACAGTACGGGATCGATGATGAAAGTAACTTCATAATGATTCATATTTTTATTGAAGTAATTTGGATTAAATAATAAATTTTTAATTTCGGGCTGCAAAGGTAAGCCAATACTTTGATTTTCAAAAAAGTAAATCCCTTTTTTTTGAGTTTGATACAAGAATAGTGCATTTACTGTGCCGTCAATCTAAAAAAAGAACTATTATTATCAAAAATTGGCTGGGTGTGAAAGCGACTGATGACTTATATATAGGTCTGTTGCTGGCCTGACAGAAAGCATTTACGACCTCGTATTTTATGAATCCGGCTTTATCAGGAGATATTTGCCATTCATCATCATCAAAACAAACATAATTACATTATATTGAAATTTTAAAGAATCGAATCAAAACATGACCACGGGGTGTTTTCCTAAATTTCAAGAACATAAAAAACCAATACCTAACCCTTTGTATTTCAAATGTTAAATTATTGGAACGAAGTTACAAATTTTGACCGATAGGAACGCTTCAATCATCTGGTCTTTTTAATAAAGACAGTGAAGAATTTCTTTTATACTAATAGTACTCTGTCAAGATGGATTATACTCATTAAAAATCATCAAGGTAAACCACCTTACCATCGATAGTGGATAGTTTTACATAATCCACAGATCCTGTACCTTGAAATCTATAAACCAAGCCTTTGATTTTATATTTTACTGGATCTTTCTGAAGGATATAATCAATTTCATACACTAATTTCCCGTCGATAAAAAATTTGGCTACATTACCTCTAACCTCGCACTTAAGATTAACAAATGCACTGAAATCAACACCAAAATCAGAAAGGTCATGTTCTTTTCCGGAAATTTGTTTGCTTAAATAAAACAAGTAATTGTCAGATTCGCATCCTTTAGCACATAGGGAGATATTGATGGCTGTTCCTTCAAACAATAGAGAAACAATTGTTTTCTGACAAATAGATGATCCTTCGCGAAAATCATTCTTTACACTTGTTTCAAATATAAAGTTGTCTGATTGCAAATTGCCATACTCTCTGACATTTGAATATCTAACGAAGTGCGGAATGGGTGTTAATGATATATTTTGGGATTCTATTTTCTTTACTGGCAATGTAAGATATCCGTTTAAAAGGGCATCTTCCGCATTAAAATATACAGGGACCAGTTCAGTTTCAATAACCGATAACCAGCCATTGGATTGGATAAACACATCGTTTTCCTTTACTATTTTATTGCCTACCAGTAGTTTTGCTTTAAAATATCCCGGATGATAGTATATAGATGAATGTTGGGTATTATTTCGGGACACTCTTTTACGAAATGTAGAATCCCAGGATTGCTGTATAAACACACTATCTATAGGTGCCTTAGAAGCGTCGTAATCAAATATCACGGTATTGGGTAGTCCTGATTGCACTATCTTCCTAATACTGAATGAATAATCGGCCGGGTCAAGAATTTTGGCTTCATTCTTTCTATTCTTCAGTCCTAACCAAATTAATCCAGATACTATTAATAACCCTATCGCTATCCACTTATTCTTACTTTTAGGTGGCTTTGTATATTTGTTACCTTCTTCCTTTCCGATACCATTTTCAGTAACTAAATCTGCATTTTCAATTTCTGAAACTTCGCTTAGTCGGAATGCCCGCCAATTTTCTAAGTCAATAAACTGTACCAATGTATCTAAGGTCTTGGTCGTAGGTGCAGAATCATATTTTACCTTACCCCATATTCTCTTTAATGTAACATTACTTAGCCTGACTCCTGTCTTATCATTAATTCTATCAGCTATCTCTTCAAAATCCTGATTTGACCATTTTTCACTTGAATCCCAGTTTAACCTGGATTCAATTTTCTTTTTACAAATTTCAATAAGATGTTCTTCAGAATTTATAATCATTTGATTTACAACATTTTAATTCGCTTGAATATAATTGTTTTAACTTGTTTTTCTTTGTTATAGCTACGAATATAAAGTACCATATTTTTGGTGTTATTAATTCATTATTTATTAACCTTATTAAATACAAAAATATGAAAAAGTTTGAGAATTGCCGATGTATGTTATTCCTTATAATATTCATCCCTGTATTATCCACGGGCCAGATAAGAGAAATAAAGCCCACCGTATCTACTGAAACCTCACCGACTTCAAAAGGATTTTGGGTTGTTGAAAGTAATGTAAAGCAACCTGATTTTTCGATCATTCGGTACTATCTGCATGATAATACACTTTTGAATATAGAATACATCTTCGACAAAAAGATAAACATCAAAAGTAGAAAAACAATTCAGAAATTAAATAAAAAATTGGAGCTGATTGCAAAATATTTTGAGCAAGACAAATTACATAAAGAGATACTTCAACCAATTACTAAATCTGAACAGGTGGAAGTTTGGTGATGTTAGAATAACCTTTGAGGGGAAAGGCAAAATTTCATAAATTGCCTGTTTGTTCACAAATTATTTGATACTGATGGACTGCATTTCAAACATTCATAAATATGATATTATCAAACCTCCCGACAAAATTGGTGAAGTATTATTTGAAATTATTTGTCAGAGATCATATAGCCACTTCGTTTACCTGTATTAATAGCTTCCCGAAGTATTTCCATTTTTTTTTGTTCTCTGTCTATTTTTCTGAGACTGGACATGATTACTTCGCTGGCAGATATAAATCTTCCTGACTTTACACTTCTTTCTATTATTTGTTCAAATGTTCACCCAATATGATTGATTAATTTGTTGGCATAATTAATATTTTGAAGCACAAATATACCGGTTTTTGGTATGTCTATCAGGTTTATTACTCCATCTTTCATTCTGTCTGAGATACTTTGATAGGTGGCAATTGCCCGCAAGCCCAAGAGTCAAAGATTCTGTCCATTGCGAGCCTTACAGTTGCATTTATAAGAGTATATTATTAGAATCCATCTTTAGCAGAAGATGTTTGCAATGCGTTATTATCAAAACAATCATACTAACATTATTCTGAAATTTTGCTGCCACAAATCAATCGAAGTAGGTCTTGTTAGTCCAGAGTCGACTGAAACTGGGACGATCGGGAGTAAACAAGATTAAATAATAGCAATAATATTTTTAGTGGAAATTTCTATGACAAAATATTGATGTAGCGTGTCTATGATCAAATTTAAATTTTTATCAAACATGGTTATTAAATCGATGGTAGATGTATTTCCAACGGTTAAAAATATTAATTTATATGGCTCAGCATGTTGCAAAAGAATTATAGAAGTCTGAATCTTTTGTAATGACTATCAATTCATGCTTTAAGGAAAGTTCAATTATTTCAATATCTGTAGTAAAATTTCTCTTTGGTAAATCTAAAGTATGTATTGATTCAAAACCTTTATCTATTAAAAACTAGCTCAATTTTCTGGGTAATTGTGCATCCACTAAAAACTTCATGCCATCAATTGACTAATTTTTTTTACTTCTGAAATTCTGGAAGCAAATAAAAGACAAGCTTTTAAATCGTCATCTTCAAGATCTTCATAGTCAGCTAAAATTTCTTCGTGCGACATCCCCGATGCCAAGAGCTCCAAAATGGATTGCACTGTATATCTCAACCCTCTGACTACAGGTTTACCATGACATATTGCTGTATCAAATGTAATTCTGCTTATTAGATTTGAGTTGTTCATAAATAGTATAAATTTGTACAAAAATATTGAAAATATCCCAATTAAGCAAATAAATATCAATCCACGCTGATGGAAGACGATTCTGTCCATTGCGAGTCTTACAGTTGCATTTATAAGAGTATATTTTAAGAATCCGTTTTTAGCATAAGATGTTTGCAAGGCGTTATTATCAAAACAATCAAACTAACATGATTCTGAAATTCTGATATATCAAATTTTAAAATTCGATATGTACTACTTTATCTCGCACCTGTCTGGCCAGTAAGGGGCTGATTTTTCAAATTAATATTATACTGAGACTTAGCACATGACCGCTTTACAACTTACAATTTGAAAATACCTAGGTACCTTTTTATTTGCTCTGTATTTTGTTTTGCTTGTCCGGTTTTGGATAAGGATGGAATTATTGTAAAGGATTAGGCAAATTGCCCTACTTTTGCATCAAAATAAATGAATTGAATCCTGCAGGCTTTTCCATCTTTTTAGTATTATTCCTGATATCGTGCAGTCAGGACATTATTTTTGACTCAACACAAAAGGTAAATAATCCCTGGGTACATGGCGAACCGCTCCGATATGAGTATGAAGTGATTGATACGTCCATAGCATATGATCTGATCATCACCATACGGCATCAATCTGCATTTCCATTTGAGAATCTGTATCTCAACACTACGACTATCTTTCCGGACAGTACATCGACTACCTATCCTGTTTCTTTTCAACTGGCAGGAAATGCGGGTGATTGGATAGGGGATTGCTCGGGTGGTGAGTGTAATATTGCAATAGAAATGTCCACAGCCGCATATTATAAATCAGCCGGAAAATACCAACTCGTCTTTGATCAGTATTCGAGAAAAGACAGCCTTACCGGTATAAATTCAGTTCGCATTACAGTCAGAAAATCAGAATAAATCAGCCTGACCCATGATAACAGATACCGGAAAAAAATACAGTATTTATGCAGTGTGGGCAGTATTTGTTTTTCTAATCGGATACATCAAGTTGTCTTATCATGAACTCTGGAAAGATGAATGGCAGGCATGGTTTGTTGCTTCAGACAAAAGTCTTGGTCAGATTTTTTCATTTTTGTATTATGAAGGCCATCCGGCATTGTGGTATTTGTATTTAAAGCCCTTTACCTTTTTACAATCTTTGGCAAATCCCGTATCGATTATGAGTATTGCCCATCTGGTGACGGTAGCCTTAGGTTTGTATTTTTTATTTATTAGATTTCGACTACCTCTTTTCCTTAAAATATTTTTTGCCCTCTCCTATTTCTTGTTTTTTGAGTATGGCATCGTCAACAGGGGTTATTTTATGGTCATTCTGATGACATTTTGGGTGACATCCCTTATAAGTCAGGAACACAATAATAAGTTATATGCTGGTTTAGGACTTTTTCTGTTGTGTCAGACAGAGGTGTACGGTGTCTTTATGGCTATTGCTTTAGGTTTTTATATTTATCTAAAAAGCAAAAGCGGTCTTGACCGACTAAAAAATATTGATTTCTATGGTCTTGCTTTAGGTTTGCTGGTCTTTTTGATATCCGTCTTTCCGAGAGTATCCGGACACGTGGGAAAAACGAGAGGCAAAGACTTATCCTTCATCGACACCATACTTACTTCGCTACAAGGCAATCTGAGCAATACCTATCTATTGGGTTCTACTCCCGATACTTTTACTGTAGGTTGGACTGCTATTGGGTTGGTCTTATCTATACTTTGCCTGGGAGGATTGATTTATGTTTTCTACAAGGATAAAATGGTTTGGAAGAGCTTCCTGGCCTTCTTAGCCATGATGCTGATCTTCAGTATTTTTTTCTTTGTCGGGGGTGTTCGTCAGTGGGGCATGGGCTTTGTATTCTTTGTTGCCATGCTTGAACTAAGAGGCATGGACATCCGGAAGGAGTGTGGTGTTGCCGGGATAATAATTACATTTTGCATGTTTGGTTTGATACACAATGTAAAGGCTGTTCGAGAGGATATCAGACTTCCATTTACAAATGCAAAAAAGACAGGTTTATTTATTCGCGATAAGGTGCCTGCAAAAGTGCCTGTAGTGGCTATAAATAAGTTCGAAGCTACCCCTGTCATAGGATATGCAGGGCGAAAATTTTATGAATTGCCAGCTGGTGCTGAATTCAGTTACTTCCGGTGGGTGGACAAAATTTATCTCCCTACAGAAAATGAACTAAAATTGTTTGCCAGATACAAAGGCGTCGGCGGAATCACGATCCTCACACCCAAACCGTTGGATAACACCCGCTTCCCGAATGTTAAGCTCTGGCAGAAGTTTGATGAAGAAAACTACAAGAAGGAAAATTACTTCCTGTACACTTTACCGGTAAAATAAGCCGGGATATCTACATTGTAGAAGCACCTATGAGATAGTTACTGTCCTTTGCCGCCCAAAGATATCGACAGGCAATGGTTCTATATGGTCTCCAGTTTTCTGCAATATCAGTGAGTTCTGCTATGAGTACCTTTTTGACAGAAGTCACACCATAAAGGGCGATCATGTTATTCCGAATGATGAGATCGTCCAGAGGCAACACGTCTTCTCTGTAAAGTGAAAACATGAGTATCATCTCAACCGTCCATTTACCCACCCCTTTTATTTTTGTAAGTTCTTCAATGATCTCATCATCAGTCCGTCTATGCCAGTCAGTATCGTGCAGATTATTGTCAGAAAAATGATGGGCTACATTGTGAATGTAACCTGCTTTTTGGTATGACAATCCGTAAGAACGCAATTCCTCCACACTTTTGGCAAAAATCTGTGGAGGTATGGGCTTACCGCTATCCAAAGATTGAACAAATCGCCCGTAAATAGTTGCTGCCGCTGTGGTAGATAATTGCTGTGACACAATGGACCTGATCAGATCATCAAATACCCTGATCGGCTCTTTATGAATTGCAATAGGACAATTATCTATCAAAACAGCCAGTTTTTTATCTCTTCTCAAATGAGTCAAAATCTCCGGTCTTACATTGGTATCCATTAAGTTTAGGTTTTATTCCTATAAGGAAAAGAAGTAAAATACCGGTGGCAAAGGTATTGCAAAAAATCTAACAATAACCAAATTGGTCTCCCTATAAAATTCTATTGATGGTGCATCTATTTGTTCCATCTTTATCAATGCTTTCGCATCAATGAATGATTTTAATAGCTATCGAACCCACTATCAGTGCAATAAATGTAAATATCATTCCTGCTAAATAAGCTGTACCTATTCCGGGTCCCTGCTGGCTGTGTGCAGACATCAGATAATCTAATGTCAAATGTCCACATACCAGACATACAATCCAAATACGCGGCATCAGCATATTTTTACCCGCAAAAGGTACCCAATAAAGTGCGAACGTCAAAAGTGCCAATATCGGGATCCAATACCAGCAATTGACAATAAATTCGTCCAGTGATTTGGGTGGAAGAACGTTGTTTTTTACTAATAAAATGGCTGCCAAATATACTAAGAGCCATATGATTTCGGGGCCAAGAAGGTATTTCATTTTTGGTTTATTTTATTATTAACAATTGGTAGGTATGTTCTTGGAGTTTAATCTCTTAGTTCCATCTGATGGGTCCGGCTACAAGATTTATAATGTAAATTATGATAATAAAAATAGCCATTATAGCCAATGGAAATCCAGGAATACCTACCATGATTAATGCAGATTTATCTGATTTTAAACCAAGCTTGACAAACAAGGCGACTCCAAGCCATAAAAAGCCAATGGATACCATATTATTCATAGGAAGATATTTGAGTTTCATTTCGTCGATAAGCCACACCAACATACATATAAACTCAGCAGACCACAGTATCCAAAATAAGTGCTTCATCATGATATTTATTTTAATGGATTATATAATAATTTAGATAAATAGCTTATTAAATAAATGTGTTTTCCAGCGTTTCACTCCCATTATTTGATGATTTTTCCTTCAATGAATCAGTTTGAGTGATCCTCGGCATCAGCATCATCTAGCTGATGTGAATATACAGTAAAGCTTGCCGTATCTGCTTCTTTCACACTTTTCATCAGGTAATAGATCCCGTCTTTATTAGGAAGTGTATTTTTCATTAAATATTTTAAAAGTGGAATTATCGGCTTTCTCAAATATTTTTTGGTTGATATACACAGATTTACCATCTTTCGCAAAATAATTTGCTCCGGTTAACAATTCATTTTCCATAAAAACATCGAAAGTCTGTGGATCATCTCCTGTTAATTTTTGCCATTCAAAATAGGCAGCATTCTTATCTTTCGCATATCCGTAAGCGAGACTTTCTATTGATCCGGAGTCGGCATTTTTTATAGATATAAACATTTTGTTTTGCTTTGTAAAATAGTCGCTGCTTTCTCTGTACGTATCATAATGATAGATGCCGTTTTTGTCTTTTACATTATAATCATCTATCACTGTAAATGCCGGTACATCTATATATGTCATTTCTTCATCTTTAAACCAAAAGTATCGTGTGTTTTTCTGAAGTCAGCGGAAAGTTTGATTTTTCCATTTTCAGTTTGCCTGGAGTTTTCCGAATCGGAAACTGAATGCTCCGGGTTTTTGACAAAAGAAATAACCAGATACAAACCAACTGTGATAACCAATCCGATGACAAAATAAAGCATGTTACTATTTTTCATTCTTTAAACATTCAATCACCGACCTTTGTAAAAAATAATCCACCGGTCCTCAATCTTAAAGTGTGCCCCTGATGAATTGGTCTGGGCCCGCAACGTATTTTCGGCGACAAACAATATAATGTCATCTCTTTCTGCCAGCCTGAAACCTGTCTCACGCTCCCAGGTATCTTTTGTAGGAATATCGATATAAAACAGACAATTGCCTCCTCCCATTTCAGAATAAAAACTTGCAGATTTGTCACCATCGATATAAATTACCTTACTGGATCTACCGCTGTCTTCAAAAGTTACTTTTCTGGTAAATTTTCTGACCATTTCTTGTATTGCATTATCTCTCAAAATCAGGTCCTCATTGGGCAAAATATTGCCAAATCCGTCTCTATATACAATGTAAGGTCTGTCTTCAGTAGATTCGACTTCAGGGGCACTGACCGGTAGTTCAGGAAAGACGCCCTCCTCATATTTTTTTAGGTAAATCTTATGTGTAAGACCATTATTCTTATATATTTTAATGGTCAATTCGCCGGGTTCTATGGGCAATGTATCCAGGATAATCTGAATGCTGCCACTCAATATCCCGTTGATATCTTTTCTCCATATTTCGTCGCCAGAGATCTGATCACTGAATACCATATCGCGGTATAAACTTCCATCTGCCGGCAGCCATATGATGAGTTGTTGGCAGTCAGGATAATGGACTATTTTGATATGATTTTCTGTAAGAAAGGAATCAGTGTCCGTTTTCTGACTCAGTTCAAAAGCAGGTGGGCAGACATTTTCCAGGCTGATCATTGAGACTATTCCGTAGAAATTTGCGTCCATAATATTAGCAATGAAAAACAAAGATATTAATAAAATACATAGCTTGGTTTCCGGGCAGATTTCTTTAGTTTTTGGTCAGTAATATTGCTTCAAATATTTTCCGGCAATAATTTTTTAGCCTTTAAAATTGTAATTATGATCCAAACCAAAATTTTCATAATTATTCGGATTTCTAAAACCGAAAAACATCCAAATAATCTGGAAATAGGTTCAAAATTGTAACTAAATTGTGGCTTTGTCCCTTTATTCCTATATTGTGCTCAATCAGAAATCATTTAAAATGAGAAACACAAACCTATATCTGTATTTATATGTCTGATCACAATCACTCACATGGACCCGCTGCCCTGACAGGAATTAATAATGCTTTTGTCATAGGCATTTCTTTAAATCTGGCGTATGTAGTCGTTCAGATTATTGTTGGACTTAATATCAATTCGCTTTCTTTGTTGTCTGATGCAGGACATAATTTTCTGGATGTGGCCGGATTGATGCTGGCCATGCTGGCATTCAGACTTTCTGACTCAAAAGCTACAGCCAGATATACTTATGGGTACAAAAAAGCATCCGTACTCATTTCGCTGCTGAATGCCGTAATACTTTTGATTTCGATAGGGGCCATCGGATATGAAGCACTTCTGAGATTCAGAAATCCTGAGCCGCTACCTGGAAAAACGATAGCTATCATTGCTTTGATTGGAATAGTGATAAATGGAGTTACTGCCTTTATGTTTTATTCAGGTAAAGACAAAGATATCAATATAAAAGCCGCTTTCCTTCATCTTGCCTCTGACACTTTGGTCTCAGTTGGTCTGTTGGCAGGAGGTATCATCATTTACTATACCCAATTATACTGGATAGACCCGCTATTGAGTATCATTATATGCTTCATTATTTTATTGAGCACATGGCGTTTGCTCAGAGATAGTATCCGGCTTTCTCTTGATGGAGTACCTGAAAATATAGATGTTGAAAAAATAAAATCGGTGATTTTGCAAACTGATGGGGTTCAACATATCCATCACCTTCATATCTGGGCTATCAGCACATCACAAAACGCAATGACTGGACATATTGTTATCAAAGATGATATGAAAAACGATGATTTGGTCAGGCTAAAAGTTAGAATAAAACATGAATTAGAACACCATAACATTCACCACACAACCCTTGAAACAGAATTTGAAAATCAACCATGCGCGTCATCAGATTGTTAGTTATTAAATATTGATAAAAATTATGGGTTTTAGAATTTTCAAAATTTTTCTGATTATCTGCTGTATATCCTGTAATAATGTACAGGATGAAAAATCAGAGAAAATGAAGACAGAAGCAAAGGAAGAGATTAAATTTGATAAAGCCAGGTGGGGTATGATGGACAGAGGTGAATATCCATATCGGGAGGAAATGCTTCATGATCTGGTTTATAATGATACGATAAGGACGCTGGAAAAAGTAGAAATTATAAACCTTCTTGGAAAACCTGACCGCACTAACGAAAATCATCTGTACTACACGATTTCACAGAAGAAGCTGGGATTCTGGACTATGCATGCAAAAACTTTGGTGATTAAGATTTCAGAAAACAACGGCATAGAATGGATTAAAATTCATGAGTAAGCTTTGGCTTAAAATATACATAAGATTACAAATGATTTTTCAAACCATAACTTTCTTTCCATACACATCAATTATTTTATATATCCTTTAGCTATGCAAAATTTTGATCGTAAAAGTCATTGGGAGAAAATCTACCAAACAAAAGAATTGAAAGATGTCAGTTGGTTTCAGGCGACACCGGAAACATCGCTGGATTTCTTCAGGCAGTTTGATGTTCGTTCAAACTCAAAAATTATTGACATTGGCGGGGGTGACAGTTTATTGGTTGATCACTTGCTTGACTTAGGATATACAGACATCACGGTACTCGATATTTCTGAAGCTGCAATAGAAAGAGCCAAGGTCAGGCTTGGTTTTATGGCAAGAAATGTCACCTGGGTAGTGGCGGATGCAGCTAACTTTACTCCTGATGTGAAATATGATTTTTGGCACGATCGGGCCGCGTTTCATTTCCTTACCAACGAGCAGGAAATATCAGATTATCTGAATACAGCCCAACAATATATTAACCCCTCCGGCGTGATGCTTATTGGTACATTTTCTGTAAATGGTCCCACAAAATGTAGCGGTATTGAAATTCATCAATATTCAGAAACAAGTATGGCGGAAAGACTCAAATCATTTTTTGAAAAGATAAAGTGCATTACTGTGGACCATAAAACTCCCTTCGGTACTATTCAAAACTTTATATTTTGCAGTTTCAGAAAACTTGAATCTGCCTGATGGTTCAAAATTCTGATACCATTTTGATCAGGAAATTGTTTTAAAACAAATGCACATTCTCTTATGCCTAACAAATCTCAATCAGTTCACTCAAACTACCTGATAGTGGTATTAATGGCTCAGAAAATAAAAGTTTTGAGCAACTGAGCGGTAAGCAAAGTATTTATTCATCGTTTTAACACGGATCCGCCAACAGTACAATATTTAAAATTCAGAGTTTACTGAGATATTGAGTTTATTTAATGTTCAGGTTTTTAAAAATTAAGATTTAGAAAAATCTTATATTTGTGTGAATAAATATACTACCAGATAATTAATGCGGAATTATATTTGTCAGAATTAAATAAGTAAATTAAATCATTTTATGAGCCAGTTCGATTTGCCACGTCTCAGTTTTCATGGAACCGCTTTTCTGGACACACCCACTGCAAACAACGGAAACTATGAACCTAACCTGACCCTTTTTGACCAGAATGAGTCAGAGGCCTTTCTCCCGCCGAGATGTTACTTACCAAAAGGATATACCTACATACCACCTGAAAATGTTCATATCATCCAGGACGATAACGGAAATTCTTATGTCCCGGTATCTCCTGTCACAACAGAGAATTATCAGCAATGGGCCACTACGCCGCTAGGTAGTTTTAATGCAGATATGTCATACTGGAGTTTGTATGATTACTTATCATTAAAAGGAAAAAATCCCGGATACTGGAATTACTATGGCGACTTGAGTATTTCTCTCATCAATACACAGGTTACAGGCGTCACGTTGCCATCTCAAGGTGATGGAGTAGTCACATATACTCCGCAAAATCACCTGGGATGCCCATCTGATATTTATGAGCTGCTGGGAGCAGAACTTTCATTCAATAATGAATACTTTTCTGAAGGATCCAGAACTACGGCATATTTGTGTGATGTGGATTCCATGGGACAAATGTGTACACAAATTTTTTGTAGCCATGCAGGCCTGTACAAACGTGATGAGCAAGGAAATCAGATTACTTTTTTCAGCGGCACCCCGGTGAAGTCTACTTCCAGATGGATGAATCTTAGTAAAGTCCTGAATTATTCCGATTTTAGCCTGGTTCCTATGGGTGGTTCAGCATGTTTTTATGCAATGATTGCACTGAATGAAGATAGTGATTTATCAAACAAAATCCAAAAGATCTCTGGAAAAATGCCTGAAGGCTTATTTTTAAAACTTCTAATCCACGAAGTACATGAAATCAGAGAACCCGATTACACCAAACTTCCAACGGTGAGCATATATGATTTATTCGGTAATCAGTCCAATGTAAAGAAAAATCCTGCGGCGGTTTCCGTAAGCGGCACTATCACGCCATATTTTGATGGAGATATGAAAACAACGTCGATTGGTCGTTTATTTAAAAACAGCACAGCTTTGTCAATCAATGTAACCGATATACCTAAGCCTGTTACAAAAAGCGGTAAAGTACTAGCCGTTTCAAATTCAATTAATCTGGCACCTGTTCAATTTTTACATAATCAGCAATTTAATTTGCTGTCTATCGATGTTATCAACACAATCAATGAGTATGGAACTAATCCTGGTGCCTTGCCTGATTATGCCGGGGATGATGACATTCCTGCCTATCAAAATTTTGATTCCTATAACTTTGGTCAATTTTTTATCTTGTTTCAACCAGATATAGGGGGCACCCCAATCCAGATCGGAAAATTTGATTTTGAAAATAATTACAACATGCAGCAATTGCTGTCAACCGGAGGTATGGTTGATATAAAAATAAATGCCAGTGCGGATTTTTCAAAAGGATATTTTTACATCACTCTAAACAATGCAACTGTTTTTATTGAAGATGAATATTTCATCACTTCAGATCAAATGGGAAATTATGCCCAACAATTTCAACCTTCAAATAATTATATGAGTGACGGCTTTCCAAAAATCCCTTGCACATTGCGCGTGTTTAAAAGGGGAATACCGGTAGCCCAAAATAATAGCGTACCAGTCACCATGCAGGCAATAAATATGAGAACAGTGGTGATAAAAACACCCAGGATTTTATGATTTATGATAGTTTTGCAATGAATTTTGATGTTGACACAGATGGTTGTATGACTTATGGATTCATTGATAAACCATCCCAAATCTGGGATGGTACATTACCTAAACTATTTCAATATGCCATGAATACATCTCTGATTGTTGTCCGTACGCTTGAGGCAAACCTTCATCTGGAGGAGTATCTCAGCGGACAATTACCACTCACCTGGGATGTTGTTTTCAAAAATGTATTTTCACTATTCAAAGTATTATATCCGGTAATGGATGCAGTCATTCCTTTCACAGAGGCAAACTGGTCAAACCCATTTATTCTGAACAAAATGCTGGTGCTTATTGACGTTTCCAACTGGAATCAGCCATTGTACATGCCCGTAACCCGCGACCTTTCTGTCCAACAACAACAATTATTACAAAGATGGGCAAATCAGATACTTCACCCAACTCAAAATGTATAAAATTATCATTATGAAAACATGTATTCGGACAGTATCATTGTTGGTCATATTATTTGTCATATTTGGTTGCCGCAATCAACTGAAGAATAGTGCACCAGAAATAAAAGACGTTGAATCAGGCTCAAAATTTACAGAAATAGCAAATCAACTATTGCAAAACGAAATTGAAAACCCTTTTTCAATTTCACTCTCACCTACAAAAACAAATTTTTATATACCTGCTCTGCAATCATTTGCGGAAACATCCTACAATGACTTGTGGATAATCATAGGTGGAGAGGTGGCAGGATTCCATGGCACATCAAACAACCCGCCGCCATTTAGTGCATCTGTGGCCAACGACAGCATGTGGGTGATCGATCTAAAAAATGAAAAATCATATGGTATTCCTGTTCCGGCACAATACAGAAATGCGCTTGCGGTTACCAATCCTCAATTCTATAGAGTTGGAAATAGTTTTTATCTGTGTGGTGGTTACACTGTGAGTGATACTTCACAAACCAGATTCAATACTACATCCGATTATTTTTTTAAGAGAGATGCACCAAGTTTTATTCAGTACGTACAGAGTGGCGGATCATCGCCAGCCTTAAATCAGGTATTTCCGATTGTCATTCAGAATGACTTTGTAAGGGTGACAGGCGGAGAACTTATCGTGGATGGTAATAATTTTTATCTTGTCGGAGGGCAAGATTACAAAGGCAAGTACTCGCTTGGTCTGTCAGGAAAATATACCAATGCGATCCGCAGCTTTACCCTTCAGAGAAGTCCTTCAGGCTGGTCGATGGCAAGTATGAATTCATTGGTCGATTCAGTAAATCTTCACCGCAGAGATTTCAATCTGGTTCCGTATGTGACAATGGACAGATCTCTTGATGCAATAATCTTAGGTGGTGTTTTTACTAAGGAAAATCTATCCTACAACAATCCGGTTTATATAAGTGGTCTGAAGACAGGAAAACCATCCATTACTGTCGGCAGATCACAACAAAAATGCAATCAGTATTCATGCGCCGTAATTCATATGTCTGTTTTACCTGGTACATGTATGATATATGGTTTGCTGGGTGGAATTTCTTATATGGAATATAGCTCATCCACCAGTGGTTTGGTCATTGGTGACAATGGTGTACCAATGCCGTTTTCAAATCTGATTGATTTTATTATTTCAGATGGAGATTCATCCGCTGAATATGTTCAGGTACCACCTCGATCTTTGCTGCCGGGTTATCTCGGAAGTAATGCTTCCTTCATGCCCCTGGCGAAATATTCCTCTGAGAGTTATGAAAATATTATCGACCTGAATAAAGTTTTTGCTGATACTTTAACAAATGTCAACATTGGGTATATGTACGGAGGAATTCAATCAAATGGCCCAACCTCAGGGACTACTCCCAAAGGCCATGTAAACACTTATGCAAATCCTGTCTTGTACTCAGTCAATCTGACCTTAAAATTAGACAAAGCAAAAATAAATAATGAACAATAATTTGATCAGGAAACACAGTGTATCATACCAATTTTATGCATCAAAAATGAATATTATCTGGAGATATCATTTCATAAACCATATCAAATAAAAAAAGACAAGTGAAGAAAATTGCCATACCTTTTATTATTTCTATGGTGTTAATAATTGTAATTTTTTTAATGTTTGAAAACGTAGAGCAATATTTCATAGATTTGCTTAACAGGTCAGACGATCAAAAACTCAGTTATAGTATTGTCAGTTTTCTGGCGCTGACTTCGGACATAGTATTGCCGGTGCCTTCCAGTATAGTGATGTATACCAATGGATTTGTTCTTGGAGGCATTCAAGGGGCATCACTGTCACTGTTGTCTGTCATGATTGGATCCTTATTCGGTTATTATCTTGGCAGGTTTACTTCACTGGGGTTTAAGTCAAAAAATGATCAGAATGCGGATGATATTTTAAAGAAATATGGTCCGGTTGCTATTTTAGTTTCAAGAGGCATTCCTATATTATCTGAAAGTATTTGTATTGTTTGCGGGTATAATAAAATGAATTTAAAGTCTTATTTTCTTCTCAATTTTATTGGTTATGTACCAGTCTGCTTGCTATATGCTTATTGTGGAAGTATAGGCTACGATAAAAATTCTTTTCTTATTTCTTTTGCAAGTTCTCTGCTCATAGTCGCCTTGTTTTTATTTGTTGGTAAAAAATATTTGAAAAGTGTATAAAAAATTTATATATAATAAAATACTGATATGTTAGAGTATTTATAAGCAATCTACATAGCAAATAATTTGTAAAACCAATATTTGGCCGTAGATTGGAAAGTCTAATTTTTATCTTTTAAACATAAGGTACAGTTTATCGCGAATGGTGATATGGTACAAATCCAGAAATGTAAAATTCCAAATACAAATAATTAATTTATCATTTAAATTTTCTTTACATTTGTTAAAAAACAAAATTGAAATTTCGCTTAACACCACAACAGATTGACAAGAAGAAGACCATTAAATGGTTAACTGCAACTGACACACGGGTCACAGTGCCTCACAATATAAAAATTGATAAGGAACAGTTTGCAGGACTTGAACAAATAATAAAAGGAAAAATTGTATATCCGTGGTCCCCTGGCTACAATATAGACAAACAAGAATTTAATGATTTGTTTCCGGCCAATCCGATTTTAATAGTCTATGTAGCCTGTTATGAGGACATTCGATTATGCCTGGAATTTGCCGGAAAGTATAACCTAATTACTGCTATAAGATCGGGCAGACACAGCCTTGCAGATTATTCTGTTTGTGACGGGATGGTTATTGATATTAGTAAGTTGAAATCTGTTTTCGTAGATCCTGTAAATCAAACAGTATGGATGGAAGCAGGTAATACCTTTGCTGACATAAATCCGGCGTTGGAGTTTTATGGTATGCATTTACCCGGAGGAGGATGTCCTACGGTCTCCGTGGCAGGTTATATGCAGGGGGGAGGCTATGGTATCACGTCCCGCAATTTTGGTATTCATTCTGAGTGTGTCCTCGAGTTTACCTTAATGCTTGCTGATGGAAGACTTGTGGTTGCCAATCCTGATCAAAACAGCGACCTCTTTTGGGCTGTACGAGGAGGGACAGGTGGAAATTTCGGTGTGCTTATCAGCATAAAGTATAAAATATTTCCATTGGGTCTGATATGGGGTATGCAAATTACCTGGGATTTTGAATCCGATTCTGTAAATGCAGCAAAAGCTTTATATGCCATCCAGGAAAATTATCTGACAGGGTTCAAATATCCAAATTTAGGTATAGAAACAATTGTTTTTACAGATATAGCAAAAGATAATCATAAAAAGGTGCTCTTTGGAGCTGGTTTCATAGGTAACGAAGCCGAATTGGATGCTGCGGTGGCACCATTGATGGCTATAACCGGCGCCACAATTGCTTTCAAGAAGCAAGGTAGATATTCTGATATAAATGGAGCCGTACTGGAGGGTATACCTGATGTGCCACCAGATGTGAAATTCTATGGTAGGAGTGCATATATTTCCCGATCACTCAGCGTCAATGATTATTCAAATATTTTAAGTTTCTTTAAAACTGTTCCAAATAATTATGGTATGCTGGATCTCGAGGGATATGGGGGTGTAATCAATCAATATCCGGTTGAGAAATCAGCATTTATTCATAGGGACGTTATTATGGATTTTTACACCATTCTGTTTTTTGATAAAGCTTCCAATGATCAGGAGAAAAACAGAGAATGGATGATTAAGTTTTACGGATTTCTGGAGCAATACACCAACGGACATTCTTATCAAAATTATCCAAACCGGGATCAGACTGAATATCGTTGGGCTTATTGGGGATCTTATTATAACCAACTTGTGGATATCAAAGCTAAATATGACCCAAACAATTTTTTTAACTTTCCTCAATCCATTGGTGGCCCAATAAGTCCCGATAAGCAAGATAAACAAGTTATGTTATTCGGCAATTCACCAATCGTATATGAAAAATATTAAAAATTTTACTTTTTGGATTTGCATTTGGATATGTTTAATGAACTCATTATCTGCCCAAAAACCTATTGTGATCAATGAAGGCGAGAGGTTTTTTATAGGAAAGAATATAGATTACTATGTGGATACTACCCAAAATTTAGAAGTTCAAGACGTCCTGAACAAGAATTTTACCCAATGTGAAACAGAAATTCTTAATCTTGGCAATGTTGACAAAACAGTTTGGATGCGCTTTTCAGTGACCAGCAATACAGAGAAAGAACTATATCTTGAGGTGAATGCTCCCTTGCTGAGCGTGTTGGAAGTATATGAATCAAAAGGAGATACATCTAAAATTCTTTTTAGCGGAGGCTCCGTGAGACCGTTCAAAGAGAGGCCCATTATTACTGAAAACTGGTTATTGGATTTGCACATTACTGAAGGTGTGCCTTCCACCATTTATATAAAAGGCCAGAGTTTTTATCCTTTTCAGGTTCCAATCGCATTATCTTCCAAAAATAAATTAATAGAAAATAAACAGTTACATTATCTTTTTTGGGGAATTTACATGGGAATCATGCTATTTGCCTTTATTTACAACTTCTTTATTTATCTGTCAGTCAGAGAGCGAAGTTATCTTTATTACCTGCTCTATATTTTAAGTTCAGTTGCATTTTATTTGGGTTTAGAGGGGTTTGGATTTCAATTTTTGTGGTCCAATAGTCCTGGTTTTAATCCATTGATTCCTGTTTTGGTAAGTTTTACAAATAGTATAATTACTCTCTTTACATTACGCTTTTTAAGAATCAATAAAGATCAAAAAATACTTTACTACTGGGCATGGGCAATTATTATTATATTTATTTTGATCACAATTTTAAATCTGGCTGGAATATATGTATTGGCGCTTGCTTTATCTCAGATGTTCAGCCTTGTGGCATGTATTTACTTCATAGTTGCCGGTATTATCAGTTTGAAAAGAAAAGTTCCTACTGCAAAGTACTTCCTGATAGGTTGGTCCGCTTTTTTGATTATGGTAATCATGTTTATTCTTGCTCTCAACAATGTAGTACCGAGTAATTTCTTCACGACCCATGGCATATTCATTGGACACATGACAGAAGTGGTATTACTATCATTTGCACTTGCTGATCGTATTAATGTACTGAAAACAGAAAATGAAAAGAAGCAAAAAGAAATAATCAATCATCTCGAAGAAAATCAGCAATTGCAGACAAAAGTTAATCGCGAACTGGAGCAAAAAGTGACAGAAAGGACAGCTGAAGTAGTTGCCCAAAAGGAACGAAGTGATGAATTATTACTCAATATTCTTCCTGCCGAAGTTGCAGAAGAATTAAAAGAAAAGGGCTCAGCAGAAGCAAAAATGATCAATCAGGTGACAGTTCTTTTTACTGATATAAAAGGGTTTACAAATCTGTCTGAGAAACTATCAGCACAACAGCTGGTGTCTGAACTCAATTATTGTTTTTCAGCTTTTGATAATATCATGCAAGCGCATGGAATTGAAAAGATAAAAACCATAGGTGACTCTTATATGGCTGCAGGAGGACTGCCTACACCTAACAAAACACACGCAGTGGATGTAGTAAAAGCTTGTAGGGAAATCCAGAAGTTTATGGGTGAATATAAAAAAAGTAAGATGTCTGCCGATAAAACATATTTTGAAATGCGTATCGGAGTGAATACCGGTTCTGTCGTTGCAGGTATCGTAGGACTTAAGAAATTTGCTTATGATATCTGGGGCGATACGGTCAATATAGCCAGTAGAATGGAAAGTAATGGTGAAATAGGAAAGATAAATATAAGTCAATCAACCTATGACATGGTAAAAGATCAATTTCATTGTGTACATCGAGGAAAGATAACAGTGAAGGGAAAGGGAGAGCTGGATATGTATTTTGTAGAATCCTGAAACTCGATACAGAGCTTCTACATGTATTTATACTGAATATAGGAACAATTAGTTATCAAAAGATCATCTGCCAGCTTATTCAGATTGAGTAAATAGCAATTTTTAACACCTTTGGTAGGCATTTTTACCACCTTTTGTTAAATATTAATTTTTATCTATTCTAAAAAAATAGTGACATAAATGATATCTGCAACATCAGATTGCGAAATTGTAAGTTCAAGAATTGTCGATGCTCCCATTGATTTGGTTTTTACCGCATGGACTGACCCAAATCATTTAAAACATTGGTGGGGACCAGCTGGTTTCACAAACACTTTTATCGAATTCGACCTGCGTCCCGGCGGGAGATGGAGTTTTATTATGCATGGCCCTGATAAAGGAAATTATCGCAACGAATGCGAATTTATAAGAATAGAGAAGCCTTCCATGATAAGCTGGAAGCGGTATTCAAAACCATTATTTCAGGTTGCAGCAACTTTTGAGGAAGTTTCAACGGACAAAACAAAAATTGTTTTTAAAATGATTTTTGACACAATCAAAGAATGCAATAAATTAAAACCATTTGTAGTTGACAAAAATGAAGAAAATTTTGACAGGCTGGAAAATGAGTTATTCAAAATGATTGAAACCCAATCCAGCAAATAAAACTAACATTTTATATGAATAAAACAAATTCAAAAGTTGATCAATTTTTAAATAAAACTAAAAAGTGGCGGGAAGAAATGGATGTGTTAAGAGCTATCATGCTGGATTGTGGTCTGAACGAAGAATTAAAATGGGGTAAGCCATGTTACATGTTTGACAATACTAACTTATTTATACTCCAGGGATTTAAAGAATTTTGTGCCCTTTTATTTACCAACGGCGCTTTATTGAACGATGCCCATAATATTCTCGAGAAACCCGGTGAGAATACGCAGGCTGCACGCAGAATTCCCTTCACCGGCGTAAAACAAATCATGGAGAAAAAAGGCGTCCTTAAGTCTTATATATATGAAGCGATCGAAGTCGAAAAAGCTGGACTTAAGGTTACATTTGCAGACAAAACAAGTCTTGTTTTTCCGGAAGAGTTTCAAATTAAGCTGGATGAAAATCCGGCACTTAAATCTGCTTTTGAAACCCTAACACCCGGCCGGCAAAGAGTATATAATATGTATTTTTCAGCACCAAAACAATCCAAAACCCGCATCTCAAGGGTGGAACAATGCATCCCAAAAATTCTCGATGGCAAAGGTATAAATGACAGATAAAATATCTTCTGGCAGTGGAAAACGACCCATCCATCTCGAAGAGTTCGAACATTAAGATACCAATAATATTGATGCAAAGCTTTTGACATCTCTGGATTTAGAGCCTAAAATATAGTCAAAGAGCAGCGAAAGCGACACTTTCAGTTTCTTATTATTGTACATAGGTACATTAAAGATCTGATACTAAAAATATAGTTATGCATTCAATAAAGGACTTTAAGAAGATAATTGTAACAATAATTACTTTTTGTTGGGTATATTCTTTTTCAAATTGTTTTTCCCAAGCAGCAACTATTACCGTTTCAAACATTAATTCAAGCATTATGGACAATACGGGCTTGTTGTTTGGGATAACTTTTGATGGACGCTCAAGTTTGACAGGAAATGCTTCCTATGGGCAAATTGGTTATCATAATGCAAATGGGTCTATGATACCTGAAATAAATACAATTTTTGGAGACTTCCCATTCACTACCATACGTTATCCCGGAAATGCAATTACAGTTGGTTTTGAGTGGAAAAAATCCATTGGACCGATTGGAACCCGACCTAATCAGGATTTAATGGGAGGTCTTGGTAGTCCTCAACCTGTTAATTTTGGATTTGACGAATTTATGACCATGTGTATCAATAAGGGTATTTCAGGTAGTGATATTCAAATAATGGTCCCGATCTACGATCAAAGTACTATTGGGTTAACCCCGACTCAAGCAAATGCCGCTATTCCCAATGTAATCTCTAATAATGCCGATTGGGTGGAATACTGCAATAGTCCCGATGATGGTTCTAATGCGGGGGGTGGTGTAGATTGGGCAGCTGTTAGAGCAACCAATGGGCATCCATCCCCATACAATGTCAAAATCTGGAACATCGGCAATGAACCATGGGCTTCCGGTGAGTTTGGACCTTCTGCAACAAATTGTAATGCTTTTCTGAGCTCTGTCACTCCCATCATTGATGCTATGCTGGCTATTGACCCAACTATAAAGATCACCATCTCTACTACGGGAAATGCCGCATCAAATAGTTCCTGGGCATATGCACTTATCAACTCTTCTCTGGCACAGCAAGGTAAATTATATGGCCTTTCTCAACACGTTTTTGGAGACGAGGATCTCGCTACCGGCAATCCCGGTGTAAATGCAACCGGTAGCTTTCTGGATAATCTTGTGAGTGCAGCAGCCACAAAGAATATAAGGGTTTTCGTGGGAGACTACGCACATAGCATTCCTTCATCCAACTCAACCATTGCCCAACAGAATCTGGCAATGCAGTGGCAGGGGGCAAATTATGAAACCGATTTTTTGTTGATGCTTTCACAAAAATCAACGATCGAAAGAGCTAATTTTTGGGCTTATGGAAATGCTTATGCTGTTTGGCATCCAATCAGAATTAATTCACAATCAAATTATACCCTAATGCCGGCAGCTGTTATTTACAAAATACTGAAACCTGCTTTTTTAGACAAATCAGTTCATATAAGCACGACATCACCTCCATCAAGTGACGGAAATCCTTATGCAGTCAGGTCAAATGCTTTTGTTTCCGACGATTTATCAAAAATGACAATAGTAGCCGTAAATCGCAATAAAGACAGTACTGTACCATTGCAGGTAAGCGGTACTTTTGGATATAATTTAAATAATCCTAGGTTATTGACTGCTTCATCTCTTAGTTCTGATACCATATCTGAAACAAATGCAACCACAGATCTTTCAGGTAATTATGCGATGCCGCCAATGAGTGTGCTAATATTGGAATATCAACTCACAGCTTTGCCTTTAAATTTGACTTCCCTTGATATAAAAATGAATGACTGCAAAACTCTTTTGAGCTGGACTACTTCGGCAGAGCACAATTTAAATTATTATGAAGTGCAGCAAAGCACCGATAACACAAATTGGAATACCTTGTCTCAAATACCTACTACTGGTAATTCATCTGAGGTATCGTATTATTCATTTCAGAATCAGATTTCCGCTGTTGGATATCATTATTTCAGGTTAAAATGGTAGATAATGATCAATCATGTAGGTATTCAAAAACGGTTTCGTGTAATTGCCGGATATCTGATGATATAAATACAGTTTTATTTCCTAACCCTGTTAGAATGAATGGCATTTTATCTTTTTCCAGGTCTTTAGATTCTATTAGGTTTTTGATATTTATGGAAAATTAATATTATTCAAAACAGAACCTTCTACGTTTATTTCAACTGCAGAAATGCTGCCTGGATTATATTTTATTCAATCAGAAAATTCAACTTTGAAATTTATTGTTGAATAAAACATTCGGGTTGTGAGAAAATATTTTATTTATTCGAAGACCTGATTCATTAATCTTTTTGAAATCTTCGGTCTGAAGCATTACATTTGTCTGTCATGGCATCTATAATTCGGTAACTCATCACTGCAAATCATTGAAATTATCACCTATGAATTTATTTTCACTTTCAGAAAACAGCAATAATTGTTATGAGCGATTGCGCTTCAATATAGCTTTTGTGTTGCTTCTTTGTCTGGTTTATACGTTTTCGTCATTTGCACAGAGACAGACTATGACCAAAGCTGAAATAATCAAAGCAGCTGATGAGTATAAAATACCATCTTTTAATATGTTCAGAGAGT
Organism: Saprospiraceae bacterium; assembly: GCA_016722285.1. Taxonomy (GTDB): domain Bacteria; phylum Bacteroidota; class Bacteroidia; order Chitinophagales; family Saprospiraceae; genus OLB9. Next base: position 524,058 of record JADKGI010000001.1, on the reverse strand, counting down.
TGTTAAAAATTCCTAATAATGGGAATTTTCCGGAACAAATGGAAGACAACGCAAACTGGTGCGTAAAAACATTCAATAACCTTAAATTCAGTACACAAATACTGAGATCAGAAGGCATCCCCCATGTATTGGCAGAACGAGTATTTAACAAAAATTATAAAACGATTCTTTTCTATCTTCAGATTGATGGACAACCTGTTGACAGTTCGAAATGGCATCAACGGAGTCCTTATATCCCTTCATTAAAAAAATTGGTACATGATAAATGGGAAGCGGTCGACTGGAAAATGCTGGAAGATGGCTACGACCCTGACTTGAGAATATTTGCCCGATCAGCTTCAGACTCCAAAGGTCCGGCGATGGCTTTCATTAGTGCCATGGAAATATTGAACCGAAAATCTATTTCTCCAAAGTTCAACATTAAGGTGATCATGGATTTTCAGGAAGAGCTCGGATCACCGGCATTGACCAGACTGGTGAGCGAGAAGCCTGCATTATTTAATGCCGAATTAATGCTCATCATGGATGGTGCCCGAGATCTTTCTAACTTGCCAACTTTAACCTTTGGCGCACGTGGAATAGCCACTGTAACACTGAAAGTATTTGGTGCTACACGGGATCTTCATAGTGGACAATACGGCAACTTTGCTCCCAATCCGATATTTAAACTGGCAGATTTGATTGCCGGGATGAAAGATGAAAATGGAAGAGTAACCTTACCCGGATTTTATGAAGGGGTTGATATTGATGACGCTGAAAAGGAAGCCATCGAGACCTTACATGAAAATCAGGATGAAATTAAGAGATCTTTGGGCATTGCTGATATGGATCATGTCGGAACATCATATCAGGAATCTCTATTATATCCTTCTTTAAATGTTAGGGGGATACAGTCCGGATGGGTCGGACAAGAAGTTCGCACTCTGATACCCTCTACCGCCACCGCTGAGATTGATATGAGACTGGTGCCGGAAACACCTGCAGAAAGGCAAATAAAATTACTAAAAGACTATATATTAAGTAAAAATTTCCACTTTGTGGATTCTATACCAACTATTGAAGAACGGCAAAAGTATACAAAACTTATATCGATGAAAAGTGATATTGGTTCTTTGCCCTTCCGAACTAAAATAAATTCTTCAATTGGTCAATGGCTAAGTAAAGCAATGTACGATATTTTTGATGACAGGTTTGTAAAAACTATTACAACAGGAGGATCACAACCTATTGCTCCCTTTATAAATACACTCAATATTCCTGCGGTATCTATACGCATACCTAATCCTGATAACAACATCCATGCTCCTAACGAAAACATAAGAGTAGGTAATTATGTGGAAGGAATCCAAATGTGTCTAAGTATTCTAATGCAGGAAATGAAATAAAAACAGGAAATCCGGTCAGTTTGGATAACTAAATTCGAAATTTTACTTTTGTAAGAGGCGCTATCTAAATCCAGAATAATGGATTTTATTAGTTGTCAATGATTATGATACCATTTTTTCATTTAAATATTTATTCACGCTCTTAGAACAAAATGATGCAAATTTTAATGATAATTATCATTTCTGTATTATATGTCTTTGTTGGAGAAGGACAAACAAAAATAAATAAGAATATCTACCAGTCTAAAAGTTATCTTTCAGAATTGGAAAGCATAGGTTTCAACGGATCAGTCTTAGTAGAATTCAACAGCTATCATTTTTGACATTGGCTCTATTACTAAATAATGTATAGCAGCAGCAATAGTAAAATTGAAAATTCAATTACCAATAGAATATTCATTCGGCATGTATGAGTGGAGTGTAAAGTAAGGATTGTTTTATTTTAATCGATTGAAAATCATAATCATCAAATTTCAATGCTATGAAAAATCAGGGAAATATTAAAATAGTCTCTATTCCATAAGGCTTTTTATATTTGTTTTCTTGTTCAATATTATTAAATAAACATATGAATCAAATTTCGAGTCTGGTGCTGGTTTTTCTCATTTCTTGTTTTCACCCAAACGCAACGCTCAGGAAACCAAATACACTCAAAACCAAAGTGAGTTTTACAACATCGGACCTTTAATTGCAAAAAATTTATGATAGAGCTGAAGCACTAGCCAAAGAAAATATTATAGATTACGGGGACAGAAAAGTGATGAAGAGGGTGCTAAATATACCAGTGTGTGGCTGGAGACACAGCCTATGGCCGGATATATGTATGCCAAAAGAAATCTGGTAATAGCTCGAAATAACATAGAAATATTTCTTGATTATCAGCGTTCTGATGGTTGGTTCCCTGGGGTGATATACAATAGAAACGGAAAGATAGAACCCAATTACTGCCATTTTCAGGGTCTGCCCCTGCCTATTCCGGCATATGAATTGTATATTCTTATAAACGAGGATAAGGCTTTTTAAAAAAAGGTGTACCATTCACTTGAGCAGTTTCATAACTATCTGTGGAAGATCAGGGATTCAGATCACAACGGATGTTTGGAGACGTGGTGTATTTATGACAATGGAGAAGATTGAAACGTCCGTTTTAATGGCTTTCCAAATGCATGGTCCTTTGGCTATCCACCAAATATGGAAGCGGCTTTAAAACTGACTGCGGAACAATTAAAGATACAATGTAAGCAAGAATCTTACGATAGTACAATTGATATGACCGTCCCGATAGAATCCATGGATGTCATGTCCTATTCATACACCTGTAGAGATGTGCTCGCATAAATTTCTGTTCAACTGAAGAACGATAATGAAAAAATATGGAGGCAGAAAGCCACTTCTGTGCAGGATGCACTGAAAAATTATTTATGGGACGAAGAAAAAAAAGCTTTTTACGATAAGGACAAAGAAAATAAGACAATGCCGATCCTTCTGCATAATAATTTGCGGTGTATGTACTTCGGTAGTTTTGATCAGGACATGGCTGATAAATTTGTCAGGGTTCACTTCCTTAATCCTTCAGAATTCCGGACTCCAATGCCTCTTCCTTCTATGGCGGCCAACGACCCGATGTTTAAAAATGAAGAAGGCAATAACTGGAGCGGACAGCCAGGATTTGACCTTTCAGAGGTCAATACAAGCACTAGAGAATTACGGACACAATGCAGAATTGACAATGATAGGTAAGAAATTTATCAATGCCCTCAGAGATTCTGTCAGGTTTACACAACAATTTGACCCTTTTACAGCCAGAATAAACAACTCCAAAGACGGATATGGCTCCGGAATTTTAGCCGTCCTGGAGTTTATTTCCAGGTTTTACGGTATTTATATCACACAGCACAGGATTTACTGGACTGCGATGTGTGATCAGCATGATTATAAATATGAACAGGAATAGAAATACCTATATTTTAGAAGTTAAAAACGGGATTGCTATTTGTACAATAAATGATGATAGCATATATCCTTTCTTGGTGGGGATAAGGATGGTGACAGATTTGGATTGTAAGATTTTAGAAGTAGTATGTGTTGAAACTGAGCCCCAAACTTTACATTGCAAAAACAAAAAAGTATCTATTTCAGGGCAAATAGATCCCAATTGTGTGTACGCTATATCTGAAAAGAGAACATTGATCAGGAGAAAATCGATAGATTTTGCAAAGCCTTTTATTAAATAGTATTTACAGAGATAAAGAACTCCGAAGCCACATCAGGTATTTCTATAATTCGACTCACAAGATATTTGTTGATTTGTACCATAATATTGGTTTACTAATGTATTTTTGACGCCGTGTTTTCACCGGATGTGTAAAATGTAGAAATAGAGAATAATGAATTCAAAAAAAAATGAAATGTCTGGTCATGAATAGTTTTCTAAACCATATTTATACAATATAAAATGAAAAATCTCTTAATGCTTTTATTTTTTCTGGGTGTTGTCTTTTCAGGTAATACCCAGAACCATCCCGGAAATTTAAACCTGATTAAAAAAACTATCATCGGTGGTGAAGGTGGCTGGGATTATCTGTCAGTGAGTAGTGAAGACCGGCATCTGTATCTATCCCACAGCAATCAGGTAGAAGTATTGAATGTGGACACTCATGAAAAAATAGGGGTTATTTCTGATACCAAAGGCGTGCATGGTATCGTAGCTTTACCCAAGGTTGGCAAAGGATTTATTACATCAGGTGCTACAAATTCTGTTATAGTTTTCGATACAAAATCGCTCGCAAAAGTAGCTGAAATTCCTGCTGGTGAGAATCCCGATGCGCTTCTCTATGATAACTATTCAAAGCGGATTTTTATTTTCAATCACAAAGGCGGTAGTGTGACAGCTATTGACATCGCCACATTAAAACCACTGGGAACAATAACATTAGGCGGTTCGGCAGCAGAAGCCGGAGTCACTGACACCAAAGGTACTATTTATGTCAATTTAGAAGATTTAAGTGAAATTGTGACTTTCGATGCAAAAACGCTGGAAGTGAAAGATCGATGGAAGGTAGCACCCGGAGAAGAACCAACCGGGCTGGCAATAGACATAAAAAATAACCTGCTATTTTCAGTCTGTAAAAATAAAAAAATGGTGGTATTAAACTCAAAAAATGGAGAGTTCATAGCAGATATACCCATTGGTAGTCGTTGTGATGGAGTTGTTTTTGACGCACCATCAAAAACAGCATATTCATCAAATGGCGAAGGCACCATAACAGTAGTTCACGAAGATTCTCCAACACAATTTAGTGTATCCGAAACCATCAAAACGGATTTGGGGGCAAGAACTATTGCAATCGATCCCAAAACAAGACATATTTTTACAATGACAGCGCAGTACGGAGAAACTCCTCCTAAAACAGAAGAAAACCCTCGGCCTCGGCCTAAAATTTTACCCGATTCATTTGCTGTATATGAATTCGGAAAATAATTATTAATCAATAAAACTCACTAAATAAATGAGCAATTCCAATTTCAACAATACTATGCGGGTTTACCATCGTTACTTAGGTTTTTCTTAACCGGTATTATGGCAGTATATGCTTTTAGCGGAATTATTATGATTTTCAGAGATACCGATTTCTTAAAATCCGAACGCATTATTGAAAAAACTTTTGCAACAGATATTAAAATTGAAGACCTCGGCAAAGCTATTAAAAAACGTGATTTGAAAATCGATAAAGATGAAAATGGAATACTCTATTTTAAAGGGGGCACATTCGATAAAAAAACAGGAATAGCGACTTATACGGTGAAAGAACTACCCAAATTAGTAGAGAAATTAACCCATATTCACAAAGCTTCCAATAAAGATCCGCTATTTTTTCTCAACATCTTTTTCGGACTTTCGCTTTTGTTCTTTGTCCTCACTTCTTTTTGGATGTTTCTTCCAGGGTCTGAAATTTTCAAAAAAGGAATGTATTTTGTCCTTGGTGGAATTGTATTGACTCTGATTATGATTTTAGTCTGACAAAAATAAAGAAGAAACAGTACTTTATCATTTTGCCGGATAATAAGACTGGAAGATAATATTGGACAAAATGAATGGACACAATTCGAATAATTTTACCGGTTATCCAGTTTTATAAGCGATTTTTTTTGCTTAAAGACAAATATAATCGAGAACAAAACTAGAGTTAAGTTCGTTTATGTAAATGTTGAAAAGGTAAATTTACTTTTCATAATGAGGTGTCTGTTGTTGCAAAACGCACACATTTCTTTTTTTTATTAACTTTTAAAAATACATTAAAAATGAAAAGTTTAAAATTTACTATGATTTTGATGATGCTTATTGCCGGTACAAGCGAATTTGTATATGCTCAAAAGCTACCCGCTGTTGATCCCAGTCCTGCCGATATTTCTTATTTCAGGCCCAATGGTCGTAACTCTGCTCCTGTTGCTAAAATTGTCTATGGTCGCCCTATGAAAAAAGGACGAACCATGCTTGGAGATGTGGTACCTTTTGGAAAAGTCTGGAGATTTGGAGCCAATGAAACAAGTGAAATTAAATTATATCAGGATATTACTTGTGGTGACAAAACTATTAAGGCGGGCACTTATTCTATGTATGCTATTCCGGATATGACAGAGTGGACGATTATATTTAATTCGAAGTTAGACACATGGGGAGCTTTTGATTATGATGAATCGAAAGATGTGGCCAGAATAAAAGTACCAAGCGGAAAATCAGAAGCAGAAGTGGAAGCTTTCACCATTACATTCGATGGAAAAGAAGCCGCAGCTACTATGGTTATTGCGTGGGAAAACACGATGGTAAAAGTCCCTGTAAAATATTAGTCCGACACTTAAGATAAAAGTAAGCCAGATATGAAGTCTGGCTTTTTTATTTTTGGCAATTGCATTGGTGACAGACCTTTCAAAATTGTAAGCATTTACCGAAAAATTCAGCGACTTCTGATCTACCGAAATATACTCTCTTTGACATTAAGGCAATTGTTTACTCCCATCAATAAACATTCATGTCTTCGTTAACTAGGTATTAATACTAAAAAATATATTTGCTGTATTGATAACTCTAAAGCAATTTATATTGTTACCTACCTGATTTATTTGTAAAATACCCATGTTTCGAAGCATTGTCATAAAAATTTTGTTTTCACCTTTTGCTTTATTATATGGCATCCTTATATCTCTTATAAATTTTTCATACGATATTGGATTGTTGAAAGCTTCCAGATTCAGCATTCCGGTCATCGGAGTTGGAAATCTCAGCATTGGAGGTGCCGGTAAAACACCGCATATAGAATATCTTATTGAGTTGCTCAAGGATTATATCAATGTAGCGACACTAAGCAGGGGATATAAGCGGGAGACCAAAGGATTTCGATTGGTTCAGTATGATGATACTGCTTTGACAGTTGGCGACGAGCCAATGCAGTACCGAAGGAAATATAAAGACATAGCAGTAGCCGTATCTGAAAATCGGGCTTATGCAATCCCGCAAATATTGCAACATTATCCGGATGCGCAGACCATTTTGCTGGATGACGCATTCCAGCACAGGGCAGTACAGCCCGGTTTGAATATTCTTCTCACTTCATATGAATTATTATTTACGGATGATTATCTTCTTCCGGCTGGTAGGTTGAGAGAATGGAGATCGGGATATAAACGTGCTGACATAATTATAGTCACTAAATGTCCTGATGAACTGACTTCTGAGTCAAAAAACAAAATCATTGGTGAAATCAATCCTCAAACCCATCAGAGAATTTACTTTTCATACTACGAATACGGGCACCCTTACAATCTTTATCAGCCGTCTCAGAAAATTTATCTCGACAATGAAATGGACGTCATCCTCCTGAGTGCGATTGCCAATACAGATTATCTGATCACATATCTGGATGAAAAAGTAAAATCCATCAGTGATATTGAATACGAAGATCATCATATTTTTGATCGACATGATATCGAAAAAATTAACAAAGTTTACTCGAATCATCCAAGTGAAAGGAAGCTTATTATCACCACAGAAAAAGATGCGATGAGACTGGAATTACATAGAGACACGCTTGGTGAGATGAAGATACCGATTTTTGTACTCCCGGTAAAAGTCCGGTTTCATTTTGATGAAGGAAAGGTTTTTGATGATGATGTGAGGAATTTTCTTCTGAACTTTTTGGTATAAATTTTCTTATAGCAATGATTACACCTTATAATCCTCTCTGAGGGGGCAGAATACATCAATGATATAGCAATCTGTAATGGCTTTACCGGAATGGCTGGTATTAGAAGGGATTACGGCTATACTTCCTGGTTTTAATCTTTGTGTGATGCCGCCTACGTTCATTTCAAATTCTCCTTCCACCACATTGGAAACCTGATCGTGGATATGATGATGCTCAGGTAAAATACTACCGGCCTTAATCTTAAAATGTGCAATGGTCACTTTATCAGTGTGGATAAGTCTTCCTGTAAATCCCGGAATCAGCTCCTGATCCTTTATTTCATTCAATGACTCAAATGGCATAAGATATTATTTGTAAACTACTGATGATTTTTTATGCTGATTTATATCATCGAATAAATCTTTTCATGGTACAAGACTTCAAGATCAGTATCTATGACTTCTTTTTGTCTGTCTGCCAGATCCAGAAAATGTACGTATGCTACATCAAGTTCATCTTTTGTCAGATGGTGTCCTATTTCCTTAAATCTGTAAGCGAGTGCCGCCCTGCCTGATCTGGCCGTCAGAACGATAGAAGACTGATCTACCCCAACATCGGCGGGATTAATGATTTCATATGTCTCCCTGTGTTTGATGACGCCATCCTGATGAATGCCAGATGAATGTGCAAAAGCATTTGCTCCTACTATGGCTTTATTGGCCTGCACGGGCATTCCCATGGTTTCAGCCACAAGAATACTCATGGATTTCAGAAGAGGAGTGGTTATATTGGTGTGATATTGACCTCCGAATCTTTGCTTGATTATCATCACTGCCTCTTCCAGTGATGTATTTCCGGCTCTCTCTCCGATACCGTTTATAGTACATTCTACCTGTCTGGCACCGTTTTCTACACCTGCTATTGAATTTGCAGTAGCCATTCCCAAATCATTATGACAATGGGTACTTAAGGTAGCCTTATGGATGCCTTTAACATTATCGCGCAGATAGGCAATTTTATCCCCGTATTCATGCGGCAAACAGTATCCGGTAGTATCAGGTATATTGAGTACGGTGGCTCCTGCTTTGATGACGGCCTCACAAACTCTGGCGAGAAATTCAGGATCGGTACGGCCGGCATCTTCTGCATAAAACTCCACATCTTCAACAAAAGATTTTGCGTACTTCACCGCTGCAACAGCGCGCTCCAATATATCTTCGCGTGTAGTATTAAGCTTAAATTTTATATGATTATCAGATGTTCCTATTCCTGTGTGTATCCTTGGCCGTTTTGCACCCATCACTGCTTCACCGGCAACCTCTATATCTTTCATTACAGCTCTGGACAAACCGCAGACAGTTGCATTTTTTACTAAGGCAGCTATAGCTTGTACAGCTTCAAAATCTCCGGGACTTGATATAGGAAAACCAGCTTCTATTATGTCAACTCCGAAAAAATCCAACTGTTCTGCGACAGCCAGTTTTTGTTCTTTTCGCAACTTGCACCCGGGTACCTGCTCACCATCACGTAAGGTTGTATCAAAAATATTTATCTTTTCAGAAGACATAAATTGTCGGATTTTAATTAAATACAAATAAAGTTAACTACAAAAATAGATTTGGAATTGTCATTCCATTGAACAAATGTACCAAGTTGTTACATCTTTAAATGCCTGCATGTCAATTGTATATAATTGGTTATCAAGGTTTTAATTCTATCATTATTACAATTTGAAAGCGTTGGTTTTCACCCGTATTTATTTATTATGATGGTAATAAATAAAAAAAACGTCTGCCCTTTTGGGAGAGCAGACGAATCAAAACAAAACGAAAAACCAACTTTTCTTAACCAATCAAAATTTATATTCTTAAAACGACTTGCGCAATTGAATAGGCAAGATTATTTCTTTGTTGTTTCTATTGACCTTTATACTTACCTTGTCTCCAACTTTATTATACTTCATCGTTTTTTCAATATCGCTGTAGTTATTTATTGGCATGTTATTGATTTCGACAATAACATCACCCGGTAATAATCCTCCCATCTGGGCAGCACTTCTTCTTTCTACTTCTTCAACATAAAATCCTTTTTTGCCTTTAAGTTGAAGTCCAAACTCTTTGATCAGGTCGTCATTAACATCGTATCCACCCACACCCAGATTTGTTCTTTCTATGTTGCCGCCGTTTTCTATAATATCCTGAATTACTTTTTTCACAATTTTTGAAGGAATAGCAAATGAATAGCCTGCAAATACTCCTGTTGGTGTAGCAATGGCAGTATTAATACCTATCAATTCACCCTGAAGATTTACAAGTGCTCCGCCGCTGTTTCCGGGATTGATGGCAGCATCTGTCTGGATAAACTCCTCTATCGCTTTATCCTTTCTGATTATGTCCAGAGACCTGCCTTTAGCACTCACTATACCTGCCGTTACTGTTGAAGTTAAATATCCAAATGGATTTCCAACCGCAAGAACCCATTCCCCCACATTGACTTTTTCCGAATCTCCCATTTTGATAGGTGTCAGATTATTGGAGCCTTCTATTTTGATCACAGCCAGGTCAGTAGATTCGTCAGTACCTACTTTTACCGCATTATACTTTTTCCCTTCGGAATCTGTCACGGTAAGTTTGTCAGCAAAACCAACAACATGATCATTCGTCACGATGTAACCGTCTGCAGAATATATTACACCGGAACCACTTCCGTTTTTTGGAGAATAAAAATTGCTTCCTCCGAAAAAATCATCAAAACCAAATAAATCTGAAAAAGGATCAACTCTTCTCTGATTTTTTCTCTTGGCTATCACCTGTTCGTCACTTTCTTCCGCATAAATATACACTACCGAACTTGTAGATTTTTTGGCACTCTCGACAAAGTCACCCATCATATTATTTGCAGGTGACATATTCATGTTTGCAAAAGTAGCTTTCGGAGTCTGTGTTTGTATGGGAGTCTGAGATCCTGAAAACTTCAGCCCTGCCAACACAATCAGACCACCTGCTATGCCCGCAACCAGTAACTGAAAATATGTCTTCATTGGTTCTAAAATTTGATGTATAACGCTTTGGTAATACTTTAGATTATCAGGTCATATACTTTTAACACAACCTTAACAGCCATTCAATTTTATGTGCAAAATCTTAAATAAATTTAGAAAAATGTGATGATTTTCAGCCCTGTTCTTTGCTTATGGATATATTTGCGTGACTTTTCATTTTTATTCAGTCAGAACAACTAAAATAACTGTTCAAATCAAACTGAGGTTTTATTTTGATAGTAAATCTTTTAAACCCCATAATCACGCATGCATCGTTTAAATCTATTAGCGATGAGGAGGCTCTTAAACAATATCTTAATACCCAAAACGTCAATTTTTTTAATCTTTTGTATGACAGATATACTGATAAGGTCTTTGCCAAATGTATTTTGATGTTGAGAGACCACGAACTGGCAGAAGATGCGACCCAGGAGATTTTTGTAAAAATTTTGCTCAGTCTTTCAAAATTTGGTGGCAAGGCCAGATTTTCTACCTGGTTGTATTCGATCACATACAATTATTGTATCGATCAGATCAGAAAGGCTAAAAAAGAAATCACATTGCCTATCTATGACAACAGTAAAACAGATCATATTGATGACGGGATGTATGATTCTGAAATAAAGGAGACCAATGTCTTTCGCCTGAAGGAGATCATGGAAAAACTCAATGCTGATGATAAGAGCATTCTCATGATGAAATATCAGGATGATTTCAGTATCAAAGAAATTTGTGTGATATTGGATAAAACAGAGAGTGCGGTGAAAATGAAAATACTGAGAGCAAAAGAGAAATTTCTGAGAATTTATAGTGAACAATACGGGGAGCTGGCATCCTGAATATTATAATACTGATATGGAAAAAAATAGTTTTAAGGAACTGGAAGAGTTATATATAAAAGAAAGAGGCAATGATGGTTCGGAGATCCGACAAAATCTGGGGTCAAACATTCAGCTTTTTAGTCTCATCAGCAACCTGATAGATTTATATCTTCCCAAAGCAGGAGGTGTCATTCAATCCTTAACTTCATTTACTAATTCCGGTAAATCAAGAAAAATTTAATTCATATGAACTTGTTAGCAAAATTTAACCTCATGTTTGGGCAGGACATTCAAAAAGCACTTCTCGATATGCTGTTGGGTTTGGTATCTGTCATACCAAAACTCGTGACTGCAACTGCAATCCTGATCATTGGTTATATCATTGCAAAACTATTGAAGAAAATAGTCATCAGATCAGCTGAAAGACTCGGTGCGGACAGGATAACTGATCAGATAAACAATATGGATATCCTGGCAAAAAATAATGTCACCTTAAAATTAAGCGTGATATCCGGAAAGATCATCTATTATATGTTGATGCTCATTTTCGTGATGACCGCAGTAGGTGCTTTGGATATGCCTGTTCTGGCTGAGCTGATCCAGGTTTTCATCACTTTTGTGCCAAACCTGATAGCGGCATTTATTATTCTTTTATTCGGTTTGATCCTGGCTGATACATTAAAGAATGTGGTGGCTACAACTTGCAAGTCACTTGGTATGCCATCGGCCAATATTATTGCTTCCTTTGTATTTTATTTCGTATTTATCAATGTGATCATTCTGGCTTTGTCTCAGGCTAAGATAAATACCGATTTTTTTGCTCAAAACTTGTCCATTATTATAGCTGGCGGTGTACTGGCCTTTTCTATCGGATACGGATTTGCTTCCAGGGATCTTGTGGCCAGTTTTCTGGCTTCCTACTATACCCGGGACAAATTAAATATTGGCGATAAAGTGACTCTAAACGGTGTAACCGGCAAAATATCGGGTTTAGATAAATCATCAGTGACTGTGTCATCAGAAAACAAATCCGTCATTATCCCATTAAATAAGATATTGCAGGACAATATTGAAATACATCTATAGTAAATTATTCCTAAACATATTTAAATATAATTAAATTTATGAATCGTTTTTTTACTTTATTTTTTATCATCACTTCTTTGAGTAGTATTAATGCTCAGACCCTTGAAGAATTAAAAAAGCAAAAAGCCGACCTTGAAGCCAAAGCGGCTCCTATTCTTGCGGAAAGTGCTGAAATAAGTGCTGAAATAGCAGGTATCAATGCCAAAATTTCAACATTCCCGGGCTGGTATAGAGGCGCTTTCGGAACATTGGGTGCCAACTTTACCGGGAGAAATCAATGGTTTTCAGCAGGAGACCTGAAAGATTCCAGAGCTACCACCATTATGGGTAGTTTTAATGCATTTGCTAATAATATAGAGACGAAGTACTTCTGGAGAAACTCCGGGAGCCTGAACCTTGGCTGGCAAAAACTCAAAAAAGGAAATGAGGCTGTTTCCCCAAAATTTGAACCGGTAGCAGATGTGCTGAATATTACCTCACTTTTCGGATACAATGTATCTCCCAAACTGGCAGCTTCATCACTGGGCGAATACAGAACATCCATCATCAGAAACTTTAATGATCCCGGGTACTTTGACCTTGGTGTTGGATTTACATATACTCCAGCGAAAAATATGATTTTTGTTATCCACCCAATCAACTACAACTTCGTTTTTTCGAAAGATAATGCAAATTTTACTTCTTCCCTTGGATGTAAGATTGTGGGAGATTATAATACTGAATTGGCTAAAGGAGTAAACTGGCGATCAAATTTAACCAGCTTTATCAGCTATAAAAATAATAATCCTTCATTACATAATGGTACATGGACCAACTGGCTCGGATTCAATATATTTAACGGAATAGGAGTAGGTCTTGAATTTGCGCTGAGATATAGTGAGCAGGAAATCGCCAAAACACAGAATTATTATACATTGGGGTTTAGTTATAAATTATAATTCCTACTATCTAAATCCCGAGAGTAAGATAGCAGTCCGAATTAATCGGGCTGCCTTTTTAGGTTCTACATATTCCCTGGCGAAACAATCTCCATCAGCAAAGCACAGAGAATAGCTCCATATGTTCCAATGATATACCCGAATATAGCCATCAGTACACCTACACTAGCCAATGAAGGATGAAACTCATTTGCCACAATAGGTGCTGATGCCGCCCCCCCGATATTGGCCTGACTTCCGATGGCAAAGAAAAAGAAAGGAGCTTTGATAATCTTTGCCACAATGATCAGCAAGGTGACATGTACACACATCCAGATAAGGCCTATGACGATAAGTCCCGGATTGCTCATAACGGAAGACAGATCCATTCGCATTCCGATGGAAGCTACCAGTATGTATATAAAAATACTCCCTAATTTACTGGCACCCATACCCTCATAGTTTTTGACAGGGGTAAATGATAGGGCCACTCCGGCAGCGGTAGCTATCGTGATCATCCAGAAAAAACTATCCCCGAATGTGCTCAACATACCAGATGGGTCACCAACAGCCGGTATAAAGGATATCAACAGATCAGGAATCACCCTACTACCCCAATGAGCCAATCCAACAGCACCAAAAGTGATACCCAAAATAATCATATAATCTTTTACGGATGGCATTCTGCTGACAGAAGCCGTAAAAGTTGACACTTTTTCTTTTAGTGTTTCGATCGCTGTCGTATCAGCCTGAAACCATCTATTGATAACTTCTTTTTTTCCTATACCAAAAAGAATAATGGCGAGCCAGATATTTGCTACCACAATATCTACCAGGACCATAGCTCCATATTTTTCCTGATTATACTGATATATTTCCAGCATGGCTGTTTGATTTGCACCACCACCTATCCAACTGCCTGCGATGGTGGAGAGGCCCCGCCACACAGCATCGAAACCTGCTCCGCCTACTGTCTCAGGTGAAAACACTGACACAATGAGGATGGCAACCGGTCCCCCCAGGATAACACCAATAGTGCCTGTAAAAAACATAATCAATGCTTTATTTCCCAGGCTAAATAGTGCTTTGATATCAATGCTCAATGTCATCAGAACCAATGCGGCAGGTAGAAGTAATCTACTTGCGACTTTATAGATAGCCAGTTTAGCCACTATGGGCTTCATATTGTCATCCATGACAAAATTTCCATCAGGACCCATCACATTCCATTCAGGAGAAATGATATTTAAAGAGCTCAATATCGAAGGCAGCAGATAACACATCAGGAGTGATGGGATGAAAGTATAGAATTTTTTCCAGAATGTATTCTCGCTGGACGATGTATAAAAAACAAAGCCTAATATAATCATCAGGATACCAAACACAACAAAATCATCAGTAAATATAGGTGGGTACTTCATGCAGGCTTATGGTTTTCTTATTGTACAATGTCACAAAACTAATCAAATAGCATAAATACGTCTCATCAGTATGTTATAATTTGAGTTTTATATTTCAGTTATAAAAAAATTGTAACGACTCATGTACTAACCAGATTGATGTTGAATATCGATTGTCTTTGGTTATTGCCAGTTGAAGATGTAAATCAATGCTTCAGTTTTGACGAAATTTTTCCCAAAAAGAGCAAAAATTATACCTGTCTGCCTTTGGCAAGGTCAAAACTAAGACGTATCCGATTCGTTACCATTGATTTTTAAGGTAGGTCAAAAAGGCAGAATTGCTTTCTTAATTGAAGCCGGTGTGTATAACAAATAGCACAAAATCAATAAAAAGTAAGTATAGTTACAGTTCTTATTAAGAAATTTGATGACATAATTATTATAATGATGGTTAAATGAAATAATATTGGCACCAATACAAAACTGTTTGAACTTGCAGAATGTCGCGATTTTATGTGCCGGGAAACCGGTTGGACTGAACGATTCAGCTGAAAGCTGATGAAGTACGACTATGCTTCAAGTGAAGGAACCTGATAAGGGCGGGAAGGAGCGGGTGAGAATAAAATCGGGAAAGTGCGAAGAGTGTAAGTTTATCAATGCCAGTTACGAATGATAACGATAAAGTGAGCTTGCCTGCTTCGAAGCAAGCAGGTTTTTTGTATTGGGTCCGCCGCGAATATAAGTTATGAGCATATAAGTCAATGTATTATATGAAAAGTTTAACCAAATGTTCTTAATAAACAAAAAGTGCAATATGTTATACACACTTGAAGCCGTCTAAAAATTTGTAAAATATTAACATTTATAAATTAAACCTGACTTCATTACAACAGTCAAACGTGGATTAAATAATAAAATTAATTTTAAAAAATGAAGACATTCCTTTTATTAGCCAGTTTGATTCTGGTAAGTGTTACTGCTCAGTATGGACAACCCGGTGCTCCAAAACGCACAGCTGAAGAACGGGCAACCTCATTTGTAGAAAATCTGGGAAAAGAACTTACATTAACGCAAGATCAGTCAGCAAAAGTCATGGCCATTCAACTTGAATCAATTAAAAAGATAGACGAAATCCGCGAAAAAGGAATGGCAGGGGATGATAAAAAAGCAATGCGCCAGCAAATTATGGATGCCAATGGTGCTGCTGATACCCAAATAAAAGCTTTACTCACAGATGATCAAAAATCAAAATTTGATGCCTGGCAGGTGAAAAGGCAGGAAGAAATGAAGAACAGACAACCTAAACCCGGAGGAAATAATTAAACGTATTTCGAGTCAGGCTGTTTCTGTCCAATGGTAAAATCCCGGGTCTTAATCCGGGATTTTATTTTTTAAATAACAATCCTTTGAGTTTACCCACGATTTCTCTGTTTCTTTCTTCATTTTGTACATTCTTATTTTCCTGCGGGTCTGCGCTGTGATCAAAAAGTTCAGAGTCTAATAAGTCTCCTTTCATATTGTCATTCCAGGCATACCACTCAACATATCGGTATCTCTCTGTCCTTACGGCATAACCCATACGTTCAGGAACATCAGGACGGGGCGGAAATCTGCCCAGTAAAAACTGACTATATGCCGCTTCCTTAACTTTATTTTTTGGATTCCGAAGGATGGGTCTTAAACTCGCCCCTTGCAAATTGGATGGTAAGGGAAGATCTGCCATGTCACATAAGGTTGGAAAAATATCCACAAGCTCAGCCAGTGAATTGGTTCTGGCTCCTTTTGCATCAACACCCTTGCCTGCAAATATCAGTGGCACTCTGGTATCAATTTCATAATTGGATTGCTTAGCCCAGGAATTGTGTTCTCCCAGCTTCCAACCATGATCTCCCCACAAAACAATGATTGTATTTTTTTCAAGTCCAAGTTTTGTAAGTTCATCCAGAAGCCTTCCTATCTGAGCATCAATATAAGAGACGCAGGCATAATAACCATGTATTAGTATTCTTTGTCTTTCCTCTTCTAAATTACCTTTGTCGGGGAGCGGGAGATCCCTGAAATCATCATAAGACCTTAATTCCTGATCTCCGTGAACAGCATATACAGGACTGCCTTCAGGAATAAATTGATTGCTTGCAAGTCTGATTTTATTCCTGTCATACATGTCCCAATATTTCTTTGGTGCATTGAATGGCAGATGTGGTTTGTAATAACCTACAGAAAGAAAAAAAGGCTGATTTCCCTGTTTCAGAAGCTGTAGTTGTTTAATCGCTTCAGTTGTCTGGACAGCATCAAAATAAGTTTCATCAGACACTTCGGCACATTCGGTTGCGTTTGCTTTTATATACCACAATCCATACTTATCTATTGGTTTAAAGTTTTTATTTTCAATAAATCGTTGCTTTTTGTTTTCAATAATATTCAGATTTACTGTGTCCGTATACATAGCATCGGGATCAAATGGATAACCAGGGATGTGTATGTCTTTATTCCATGACAAGGAATCTAAAAATATATTGTGGAAAGTCTTTCCAAGTCCAATTGTCGTATATCCGTTTTGTTTAAAATATTGTGGCAAAGTAACCAGATCGGGATGGATAGATCTCATATTTGTTTTTAAATCCCATACCTGAAGCGTATCAGGTCGCAGGCCTGTGAGCAAACTCGCCCGGGAAGGATTACACACGGCCTGCTGGCAGTATGCACGCTCAAAAACAATTCCCTTTTTTGCCAGTCTATCCAGATTGGGGGTTATGACCATTTGATTACCATAAACAGAAAAATCAGGACGTAGATCGTCAACAGGAATAAAAAGAATATTGGGTCGATCGGACTGGGCATAGAAAACATTACAGAGCGCCGTGAAACACATGATGGACAATGTGACTTGTAAAATAAGAGTATACTTCATATCACTAAAGGTAAATTTGTTTTTATTAAACTTTATATTGTCAGTTACCGGTTATATTTAGAATCATATGGAACTCATATTCAGTGTCTCTGTTAAATCTTTTAACATATGATTTGATGCCAAATTATCCTGATCAAAAGGCTTGACTTCCATATCACAGATCCCCCATCTCCATTTTCAAAGCGAATATAGCAAAATCGTTTTGTAAGAAGTGCATGGCCGCTTTCATTTAAAATATTTAGGTCCCGCTGAAAAAGTCATATGTCATTTTGGAAAGACATTTTTAGGAGGGGTTTGTTCAAAAAACAAAGCTAAAGGTGGTTTTTATCCGCTAATTGCTTGACTTTTATATTTGTCACCCAATTTGTCAATACTGAAATTTTATAGAATTGATCAATTGAACTTAGCTTTGTGTCATTATTTTACATTATATTAATTTATTGAATATGTCAAATTTTTATAAAAATACCATAGCGGCTTTGGTTATTACTCTTTTAAATGTTCAGGTAGTAATGGCGCAAAATAAGCCTTGGACAAAGATTGTTTATATCATAGGATCGGATTTAGAATCAAAAAGTAATGCTGCCACGAACGATATTGCTGAAATGACTAGTGCCGGAAATACAGATCAAGTCAACGTAGTGTTATTAACGGGAGGGGCTAATAAAGATAATTGGCGTACTCCAAAAGCTTATTTGATCGACAATGGTGCTAAAATAAGTCTGAACTACACACCTGTCAATAATGAAATGTCTTCTCCCGAAAATGTCACTGCTTTTATAAATTGGGCATTGGAAGAATATCCGGGAGACAAGGTCTCCTTGGTATTTTGGAATCATGGCAGTGATATCAGAGGATATGGAAATGATGAAATATCCAAAAAAAATCTCTCACTTCCACAAATTAAGCAAGCTCTGGCAGCTACTGATTATATCAAATCAAATAAAAAGTTTGAGTTATTGGGATTTGATGCGTGCCTTATGGCAAATATAGAAACCCAGTCCACATTAAAGGAATTTGCCAATTGGTTTGTAGGTTCGGAAGAGCAAGAGCCCGGACATGGGTGGGATTATAAACCTATTCTTACCGCCATGAATTCATTAGGTGCATCTTTGACGGGTGGTCAACTGGGCAAAATCATAGTAAATGGCTTTTTGGAACAAGCCATAGACCAGGAATCAAGTGCTGTGACGCTAAGTGTGGTGGATCTGGCCAAATTGCCTTTGTTGGAATTGAGCTTAAATAATTTATTCAGTGCATCAGTAGCTAATAATGCTGTTCAAAAATTACATAGAGCGCGAAGTAAAGCTGAAGAATACTCAAAATCCCTGACCGAACCGGAATACTCTGAAGACATGGTAGATATCGGGGACATGATGAAGAAACTTAAAGAATTAGAACCATCACTAATACCTATGGCTGATGATGTCCTTGCTAAACTAAATGAAGTGGTCTTTTTCAATAGACATGACAATGCCAGACCTAAAGCTACCGGTATTGCCATGTATATCCCTCATCAAGCCTTGGTCAATAAAAAGGTACTGGATGAAGTTGTGAATAATCACTTTAATCCTATAGATTTTAATCCTGGCCTAAAGAACTTCATCAAGTCATATTACATACCTGCTGCTCTGTCGGACGTAACACCCCCCGCTGGGCAAACTGATCCTGATTTCGGATTTTATAATAAAAATCAGAATACTACCGGTATTCGAAATGCCTCTTTGTCAAGTGCTGTGAAGGTAATAAACGATACCGATGTGGAGCAGGTACAGGTCATGCTTATCAAAGAGTTGGAAGGTACATCCAGGCAGTATCTTATGTTGGGGAGTACTTACCCTGATACTGTGGCTTATCATAGTGATGGCTCAGCTACCTATGCCTACCAATGGGACGACCAATGGCTATCATTAAATGGTCATCCGGCGTATATATCCGATATATTCCCTTATGATGTAGTGGACTCATTGGGAAATGCTAAAGAACATACACGTATTATGATTCCGGCAGTAAAAAATTTAGAAACAAGTAGCGAAGAGTTTTTGATCATAAGCTATTCTTTTGACGAAAATTTCAATTACACACTTGAAAGCATCATTCCTGAACCGTTTAGTGATGGATCAGGAGGTATGATAGTACCTAAAAGGAGAGTTAATTTAAAGGCCGGGGATAAAATTCAACTGCTCTATGAAGCATTTAATGAAGATACTGATGAAGAATTTTTTGTCGTTAATGACGATGCTATTATCAACATTTCAAAAGGAAACTCGGACTTGAAATTAGGGTATTCCGACCTTTCGTCAGGAAGATATCAGATAGGTTTTCTACTGGAAGATTACTCCCAAAATGATACTTTGATATTTGATGACAAGGTTTTTGTCATTCAGGCATCGGGATTGGGTAAAATAATCAATGATAATAATTTTAAATTTTATCCTAACCCTGCATCAGACGCAATTTCTGTTTCGTTTAATGAGTTTGACGGATCGCCATACCATTTATACATATATGACATGAATGGTCAAAGAGTCCTGACAAAGGTGTTGGTTGATAAAGTGTCCAATATACAGTTAGATTTAAGTAGTGGTATATATCTGATAGAGATCGCATTAAAAGATAGAAGAATCATCGATAAACTAATTATCAGCAAATAAAAAAATCTTTTAGACAGGCTATTAAATATCGTGTGACTACCATTTATATCCTGATCGATCCGGAATTGGCGACCTAACCATTTGATTACCATAACCGGAAAAATCAGGTCTGAGTAAATCCTCTGAAACATATAGGATGTTCGGGTAGCTACTGCGTATGTGTTATTCATTAAAGTACCTAATAAAATACGAGTGAAGATGTAATTTCTAAATGGTGGCATACTTCATGTAGCAAAGGGTAAATGGTCATATCAGAGAGCCACTGATCACCATTTTCAATGCGGATATAGAGAAATCACTTAGTAAGATGAGCATGGCCGCTTTTGTTTAAAATTTTTATATCGGATTTTCCTAAGGTCAGGGGCGGAACAACTATAGACCGGAAATAAATCAATCCAAAATATATGTTTTGGCTAGGGCAAAGCCGCTACCTACACTTTGGATATTTATCATCTTGACTAACATAGTATGCTCCCTAAATCAGGTACCCAGAATAATAGCTCTACTTGAATGGCTATTTATAATGCAAAAAGATTAGATTATAAATGATAGATTTTCTCCGGTCCAGTCAGGAAACAATT
Organism: Saprospiraceae bacterium; assembly: GCA_016722285.1. Taxonomy (GTDB): domain Bacteria; phylum Bacteroidota; class Bacteroidia; order Chitinophagales; family Saprospiraceae; genus OLB9. Next base: position 503,081 of record JADKGI010000001.1, on the reverse strand, counting down.
TTTTTGTATCCGTGACTTTGAGATGTTTTGATGCAACTTCGTTAAATACCTCCCTGAAATCTATGGTTACAGGCAGGTCCCTGCCATCTTCCAGGTTTTCTTTGATCAGTTCCGGGATTTTGTGATACACTTTACCACCTGATACACTATTGCCTATGATAAAACTGCATGATGCGCGTCCATGGTCCGTACCATTGGTCCCGTTTTGTTTGACCGTACGACCAAATTCAGTCATAGTCATGATTACAACATCATCCTGATAAGCTTCGATATCATTCCAAAGAGCAGAGACAGCGGAGCTTAAATCATCCGCATTTCTGGCAAAAATACCGTTCTCCGTCCCCTGATTGAAGTGTGTATCCCAGCCATTGCTTTCGGCAAAAGCGATCTCAAGACCTACATCAGATTTGATAAGCTGAGCAATCTGCTTTAGTGAATTTCCCAATGGTGATCCGGGATATCTGGCTGTATTGGCCGGAGTATAATTTTTAAAATTTAATTTTTCTACCATTTTCATGGCTTCAAAGCTCTCCTTTGATGTATGTTTCTGTAGTTCGTCGGCTGTAAGGTCATATAGTTCTTCAAAACTGGTAGCAGTGGATGCATTTATAGCTTTACCCCCTCTTGTGTTAATTCTAAAGTCATTAAAATTGGATACCGCAAGGCAGGGATACTCACCATAAAAAGATCTCGGCAAACTACTCGTGATGCTTACACCCTGAAATACACTTGATTCGATTTTATTCTGTTGTAGAGCCCTGTTGAGCCAGCCGCTTTCAGTACCTTTATGAAATGGAGTGCCACTTTCCATATAATCCTGGGCGTCAAAATGGCTTCTTGTCTTATTTGGGGAACCCATGCCATGCACGATGGCCAATTGTCGTGATTTAAATAATTCATCAAATCCCTTAAATCCGGGATGTAGTCCGAAACTTCCATCCAGATCTATCAGAGATTTTCCCGACCCCGGCTCCATAAATATACCTGGCCTTGCCATCTTCAGGTTTTGATCCGTAAATGGTGTGACAGCCATCAAACCATCCATGGCCCCCCGCTGAAATATGCAAACCAGCACTTTTTTACCTGATGTAACTTTTTGCTGTGCGATCGCTGCTTTTACAAAATTAGGAATACCTCCCAATCCAAGCCCAAATAGTGCAAGACCGCCTTTCTTTAAAAAGATTCTTCTGTTATCCATATTATTTGCGTTGAAATTCAGGTGAACCAATCAATATACCTAAAACCTGTGAAAGTGTCTTATTTCCATCAAATACCATTTCATTATGACTTGTTTCGTCTGTCATCTCATCTGCTTCCGACTTGTTTTTCTTGTTTGCCTGGATTACTTTCTCAGAAAATGTCGGATCCGTGGCCAACGGTAAGAGTCGGTCAACCGTACTTTCTATTTTTCTCTCGGGCAGAAAGACAGCGGCGTATTTTTTGATGGCATCTTCAGCAGACTCGGGCTCTTTATTATCAAGCAATGCTTTGTTATCGATTTTGATTCCCGGTATTTTTCCGGCTGCCAGATCCAGGCCGAAATTCATCCTGTTGAGCAAAGAACCTGTATTGATCCAATATTGCCCTTTATCCGGAAAGCCGGTAGGTGCCTGATAGTAATATATTTTTTGGCCCATTTTTGTGATCCAGTTTGCCAGGGGAAAAGGATACATCACGTCAGCATGCATACTTCTTACTGCACTGATGGCATACTCAAAGGGCGACTTAGTCTTTTGGTGGAGGGCTGCAGGCTGCCAGAATTCCGGTGAAGTCACCATAGTCCAAAGGACTTCCTGTATATCTCCGTCTTTATCGATAAATGTTTTAACCATTCTATCCACAATTTTAGGATCAGGGCTATCTGACACAAATCTGGTAGCTAACTTTTTGCAAATAAAACGTGCTGTCGATGGATGGGCTGCCAGATCATTAAGAAGAGCTATCCCTTCATCATATCCCCCTTGATTATATTGTTTACCCATGACTGTCTTAGACCCTTCTTCGTGCCTGTTGGGGGCAAATAGAAAATCATTTTCATGCACAAAGCCTCTGTTCGCCAGCCGGTCTTCTCCTATTTTCTCCAGCAGCTTAGCTATTTTAGCGCTTTCGCCCCTCTGCCCCATGGGATATATTGTCCATCCAGTCAGAATCTTTGCCGCATTTAGCACATCGTCCTGGGTGTATCCGCCATCTACCCCAAGAGTATGGAGTTCCATGATTTCCCGGGCATAATTTTCATTTAATCCCTTAGGCCTCTTGCTGCCTTTTGCCTGCATGTTTCCCATAGATTCATCTTCTCTCGTACTCAGGAAATTATCCAGATAAGTAAGCATGGCCGGAGATTTGGCAGTTGCAATTAAGAGATCCTTAAATGATCGGTTCACATTTGGCCTGATAGCATCTCTTTCATAGCTCATGACAAACTGTGTGCACGTATTTTTACCCATAAATATATTAAAATGGTTGAACCAAAAATCTGTCAGAACCTCATGCAGTTGATTTTTACTGTATATGGCTCTGATTATCTTTTGATTTATAGTCTGCCTTTCCAGTTCCTTTGAATTTTGTATTCCATATTTTTCCATCAGCTGCTTATAAATCTCTCTTTGCTTTTCTTTATCCTCATTAATATCTTCTTTTTTTATCAACCCATCTTCTATAGCCCTGGCCTTCAACTGAGCACCTAACGGATATTTTGCTACTATCTCGGCATTGGTAAGAGAAAGGGCATTATAGTCGGCAAGTCTTTTTTGCACCTCAATATCTTCGATCTTACCATCGAGTTGAGCCGAAAACCATTTTTCTAAACCCATTTTTAAAGCATCGTCGATATCTTCGCTTCTCACTCCAAAAGTAAATCTGCTCAATAAGTGCTCGGCCGCTTGCCTTTCATTCAGCCCTGCCGCTTTGAAGGGCAATTTGGGCTGACCTTTTTGAACAAAAGAAGGCAGTGTACCAAGGATAAATAATATGACAAAGTAGGGCATGATGTATTTCATAGCAATATTTTTATGACACTTTCCTTTGACTGCCATGATAGCTAAAGGTTTAACACAAAGAAGAATATTTTCGGAATGGAGGAATAATATGCTATCCTGATGGGTATAACTATTTTCACATTATATCAGAATAATTAAATTCATCTAAATTTTATGGTAAATAAATAGCGTATCCCTCGATTACCCTGGACACCCGACCACGATAATTTTCTTAGTTCTGAATACTTTGTCCATAAATAAGATGACCACATATATTTCCATTCAGTTTTGCAACATCAGGCATATATCCCCATTTATGAAAACCCATTTTCTCGAGGATATTTACACTTTTTAGATTGACATCAAGCAGTAGTGCAAATATGTTTTTTATACCCAAACGACGGCAGTCAGCGATTATATATTCAATCAATCTTTTTGCATACCCTCGCCCATGATAGGCATAATCAAGATAGTAGCTTATTTCCGCGGTTTCTTTCAGACCCGCCCTTCCTTTCCGATAAGGACTTAATGATCCCCACCCGATAATCTTGTTTTGTTCTTCAACCACATAAATTGGATAGTCATTTTGACTATGATCTGAAAACCAATATTTCCTGTCTGCCGCTGTCAAAAGTGATACATCTGCTGTGGCATTACCTGCTTCAATGGCTTGGTTATATATCTCAACAATTCTCTCCAGATCACCATCTGACGCAAATCTAATTTTCATAATATTTCTTGATTATTGAATGTTTATTACCACCATAACTGCTCTTATTCTTGCCATAGATATAAGTAGGATGTCAATCTAATGATCGGGCAAAATTTCATTTTTTAGACTTAGAAGTAAAGTCAATTTTATTCCATTTTGGTCAATATTTTTCATATTTCCCAACCTGAATCAAAGCAATAGCAGATTTTCAGGAATTATTTTCTTATTCATCCCTTATCGATTCATGCCCCTCTCAGAATTTTGTCCATTTTGCGTCCTTTCGCAAGTTCATCCACCAATTTATCCAGGTACCTTACTTGTTGGGTTAACTTATTCTTAATTTCTTCTACCCGATAGCCACAGATGACACCAGTGATAAGGTTTGCATTGGGGTTTAAAAATGCATTTTGAAAGAATTTTTCAAAGTCCACTTTTTCTTCTATGAGTTTCTGCAGTTTTATTTCATCATAACCGGTCAGCCATTCTATTATCTGATGCAATTCATCTTTTGTTCTGCCCTTCTTCTCAACTTTTGTAATATAATGTGGATAAACAGATGCGAACGACATTTTTGCAATGCGGCCATCGTGGTTGCTTGTATCTTTCATATTATTGATTTTAAAAATTATTCATTCATTTCTATTATTACAGGCCAGTATATTGTTTTTGTCCAAATTTTGGTAAGTTTTCGCCATATTCAACATCTGTATTAACGCAAAAAATACTAAAATTCTTGCATCACATAACCATTATGTCATAGTTCAATTTATTAATTTAAATATGGTTTATGAAGACCAAAACATCCCTAAATAAGGAATCAATTAATTTTATTTAAGTAAGGTCAATAGAGTTTTATTTGCTACATTTTATTTAAAAAAACTTAGGTGTTAAAAACGAGATAAATTATTGAACCATCTAACATAGCTGACTAAAAGACAGAAAATAAATACCTGCTTAATGCGATAGAGTCACTTGTTTTCAACTTTTTTAAGAACCTGTTAATGGCATCCGCTACTTTCTGCGGCTGGTCAATCATAGTCATATGGGCAGCATTTTCAATAATTTCAAGATCTGCATTTTTTGCCATTTTCTGATATTTGTACATTGTTTCAGGCCTCGCCTCATCATTGTCGCCGGTTACAAAAAGGATAGGTTCTTCAATGGTATTCAAATCTGGCGTACGATCAAAATCGATAAGTGTGCCCGTTGCCTTAAACTCTGTAGGTCCCCACATATAGTTATACACTTGTTGGTTAAATTCCGGGACGTTTTCACATTCGGTATTAGAAATATAAGGCCAGCTCTTCATAGTTAAGTGTCGGGCATAAAAGGAATCCGTGGCTGCGAGATATACCGGGGCCGTATAATTTTTTATAGCTTCATATTTATTGATTGTATCCTGTATCGCTTCCGGCATCTGAGATAATAAATAGTTTGCATCCTCCATCCAATCCCGGGTACTCAGCATGGGGCTGGAAAAAATAACTGATTTTACTCCTTTGGGCTTATTGGAAATCATATACTCAATCAAAAATGTGCTGCCGCATGAATGACCTAGAATGTGAAGCTCCTTTAGCTTTAATTTATTCCTTAAATGGTCAATTTCATCCACGAATCGATCTGTTCTCCACAGAGTGGTATCAGTGGGTCTGTCAGAATTACCGGATCCTAGCTGGTCATAAAATATAACTGGTCTATCCTTACCTAAAAGTGAATATCCTGTTATCATAGAACAACTTCTGGACCCTGGTCCACCATGAAGAATTAATAACGGTATTCCTTTCCCCTCTCCGATAATTTTATACCATATTTTTCCTCCTTCGACATCTACGAAACCTTCTTTCTCAATTTTTTCATTGCAGGATATGCAAATGATTAAGAGTAGAATGCCCAAAATAAAACCTGATTTTTTCATTTTAATGTGTTTTATACCTCATATTTGATATTACGCACCATCTTGACAGGTAAGTATATAAATCCAATATAGAAATATGTTTTCGACGTGACTGGTTTGCATCCACTTTTTCTAATATATTTATTCATTTATAATTTATTCTGCTGGTAACTTGTTTTTCATTTTCATAAATCGATGTAATATAAACTGATTTCTTTATTGGCCTGACTTGACTTTAATTCATTATTCTACTTCACTATTCAGGAGCAGATTATACTTTATTTAGCAGGTGAAAAATAGTGATTCATTTGTTGAATTTCATTTCATAAATAAGCCTATTTCTTGGTATTGATTTTTTTATTCCCTCTCCAAACTGATTTTCGCAAAAATGCAATCTAAGTCCAATTACTTTACCTTTTCATCTCTTTGAAATCTTACAAAAGTGTTATAAAATGACCAAGATCGAAATTCATCTGCGGATGTCCAGCCATTTCTGTTGATGGTGAAAAAGGTAATTTCATAAATAATTGTAATAGTATTATAAATAATTATCCTGCTCTGAAGTACAGATTTCTATTACGGTATGATTAGCATTCCAATATTAACAATTATTTGAAATTACAATTATTTGATTTGAAATCTCTGCCCTCCCTCATAAAAAAATGCCCAACCCTTAACAAAGGGATAGGCATTTAAAATATTGACAGTTACAACGAATCTAAAAAAGTTACCGAAAAACAATTAGCTATTAGGAAAATGATTCATGGAGTCGAGAACACCTCCCATCAATGCAAGTGTAATAACCCAATATAAACCATTGATCAGCATGTTTTTCCATGATTTTTGCTCAAAAAGTCCATTGGAAATAAAAATTGGTACCACAAGAAACAAACTTACAATTATGCCATGTGCCGCTCCATGCTTGAAGGTATCAAATTGCCCCTCCTGACCCAAACCATTGCAAAACTGGAGCATAAAAAACGCAATCAAGAATGACATCACTATGGAGATCCCCATAACTTTTCCCATATTTGCTGACTTCGCTTTTTCTTCCGTCATCCCGATTGATTCCATCCATGCTTTTCCAAAAAGTCCTTTTCCATAATAGATAAAACCTATTATCATAGGTAGCAATGTAGCAATAATCAGTGACAAAATGTTTACGTCTCCCATTGGTATTTGTGTTTTTGAAGTGAATTAATAGTCAAAATTACTAATAAATATTAATTTACATACCAATATTCTGAAATAATTACAACTTGAAAAATAATTAAAGCAAATAAAATTACTTTCCAAAATAAAAATCCCTTGGAAGCTTATTGGTCATTAGATTAATCACATTTTCGGGAATACGGCTCATCCCTATCATTCTGGATCGATATTTTACTCATCTCCTAATCTACATGTCTTTCCCATTGTCAGGAATTTCAAAATATCCCTATTTGTTTACATCCTTGTTAAAAAAATATTGAGTAATATATATTTGGAATGACATCCTATCTATGTTGGATAATTAATCTTACTTTTGAGTAATATTATGCCTAACTGAACAATCCAGAAAATGAATCCTAAATTATTAAAAAGTATTCCTGTCTTATTTTTAATTCTTTCATATTGGTCATGCAAACAAAATAACCCGGATAAAACAATCCAACACAGTAAGCTTGAATTGGTTTCCACTGCATTTGATACGGTATATGAGGGGAAAAAATATCGCTGATCACTTTGCATAATAAACGCGGAAGTGTCGCTCAATTTACTAATTTCGGAGGTCGGTGGGTCACATTCATCATAAAAGATAAAGATGGTATTGCTACCGATGTGATCGTAGGCCCCGGAAGTATAAAAGATTTTCTTCAATGTCAGAATAAATATTTTGGTGCTACTATCGGACGATATGCCAACCGTATTGCTAAGGGAATGTTCAGCATTGACGGCAATAAATATCAAATAGCTTATAATAACAATGGCAATATGCTGCATGGTGGCGAAAAAGGCTATAATGATGCAGTATGGGATTATACTAAAATCGGAGATTCCACTGTAGTGTTCAGTTATCTTTCAGCCGATGGCGAGCAGGGATTTCCAGGTAATCTAAATGTACTTGTGTCCTATACTTTGACTTTAGACAATGCAATAGTAATGGATTATGAAGCCACAACAGACAAAAAGACGGTGGTCAATCTGACCAATCATGCCTTTTTCAATCTCAATGGAAACGGATCAGGAACCATCAACGATCATATTTTGCAGATACATGCTTCCAACTACACTCCTGTTGACTCCACCCTGATACCTACAGGAAAAATAGATGCGGTAGCAAATTCACCACTTGATTTTCTCAAACCTACCGCTATAGGGTTGAGAGTGACTGAAGATAACATGCAATTGAAGAACGGACGAGGATATGACCACAATTTTGTTTTGGACCGCTCAACTACACAGAATCTCGAACCTGCAGCAACAATCACAGGTGATAAATCAGGTATCTCTATGGAAATCCTGACTACAGAGCCTGGGCTTCAGTTTTATGGTGGTAATTTCATGATGTCCAAAAATACCATGAAGAGTGGCTTTAAAGATGATCATCGTTCTGCTTTCTGTCTCGAAACACAACATTTTCCGGACTCACCCAATCATCCTGATTTTCCTTCAACTATTCTCGAACCGGGAAAAACATATAAGACCACATCCGTTTACAGGTTTTATATCAATAAAAAATAAAAGAGATACCGAGACTGTATCCAGGTTCAGAATTTTATTCATATTATTGGCTTTTATAATTTTGAAATATTATTAAATAAAAGTCAACCAAGGATTTCCAAAGGCTTGCCTCAGGCTTTTATTAAATGGCACTTTGGCGCAAAATGCTTTTGTCGAGCTAAAATTATTACATAAATAAACAAGTTAATAGATCTTACTTACCTTAGATTTACTCTTGAGATCTGAAAATTGATTATTTTTTAAATAATAGAATTCTTTACATAATATTTATTCAATCACGTTTATAAAAAATCGTGTGGAAGCTAAATACACATTAGGAATTGATTTTGGAACTGATTCTGTGAGAGTTATTTTAGTTGACACCCTCAATGGTCAGACATTAAGCACTGCTGTCATTCACTTTGAACATTGGTCCAGAAAACTGTATTGTTATCCTTCTATTTCACAGTACTTACAACATCCCCTGGATTATATCAAATCACTTAAAAATGCCATCCTTTATACACTCAAATATATAAGTCCGGAAATCAAAAAAAATATTTCAGACATTTCTTTTGATAGTACTGGTTCTATACCTGTGGCTGTTGACCAGGTTAGAACACCACTTAGTCTTACAAATACTTTTGAAGACAACCCCCACACTTTGTTTATACTGTGGAAAGACCACACTGCCAACATTGAAGCGAAAGAAATCAATCACTTAGTAGGAAAATGGGATATTTTACCCGCCAAATAAATCCGAATACAACATGTATGAAAGATTCTTTTATAAAAAACATTTCGAGCGAAAACGCAGGGCAGATGCCTGTTATGATCAAAACAAATATTTAATCAAATAAAAACATCTAAAAACAAATCAAAATGGAAAAATTAGCAACTTTGGACTGGATTGTAATTTGCGCCTATTTTTTGGTTCTGGCGGCGCTGGCTCTTTGGGTGATCAGTAAAAAAACCGAAAATACAGAAGATTACTTTTTAGCTGGCCGCAATATCGGGTGGTTTGTGATTGGTTCATCCATTTTTGCTTCCAACATCGGATCAGAACACGTCGTTGGCTTGGCAGGAACGGGTGCTGCCGGAAAATTTCCATTGATTATTTATGAATTACACGCCTGGGTAGTTTTGTTACTTGGGTGGGTGTTTCTCCCGTTTTATGCCCGGAGTGGCGTTTTTACCATGCCTGAATTTCTCGAAAGGAGATTTGATACGAGATCAAGAAACTTCCTGTCCATTATTTCGCTTGTTGCTTACATATTGACAAAAGTTTCTGTGACTATATATGCAGGTGGTATTGTTGTAGCAGCCCTGCTGGATATAGAGTTTTGGACAGGGGCGCTTGCCACCGTAATTCTCACAGGTATTTATACAGTATTTGGCGGTATGCGTGCCGTTGTTTATACTGAAACGCTTCAGACTATAGTTCTGATATTTGGTGCTGCCACACTTACATATATGGGTTTGGATGCTGTAGGTGGTTGGTCATCCATGAAAGCAGAACTAGGCCCTCAGTTTTTTAATATGTGGCGGTCAGCTTCCGATCCTGACTTCCCCTGGCCATCATTATTTCTGACCAGTACTATCGTTGGTATCTGGTACTGGTGTACGGATCAGTATATCGTCCAGCGAGCACTTACGGCTGCTAATATTAAAGAAGGCAGAAGAGGGACTATCTTTGGTGCATTGCTCAAGCTGATGCCTGTTTTTCTATTTCTGATCCCCGGTGTGATTGCACTTACTCTAAAACAAAGAGGGCTTATCCATTGGGATACACCGGATGAAGCTTTTGCCGTTTTACTCACGAGTATTCTTCCTCACGGGTTAAGAGGCCTGGTGGCAGCTGGACTTTTGGCCGCTCTGATGAGTTCTCTTGCATCCGTTTTTAATTCTTGTTCCACTTTATATACAATAGATATCTACAAAAAAAATCATCCCGACGCTCCTGAAAAACAACTGGTAAAAATCGGACAGTATGCCACCATAATTATTGTCATTGCAGGTATTGCGTGGATTCCGATCATGGCAAATATTTCAGGCGTATTGTATGAATATCTCCAGTCTGTACAGGCATATATTTCTCCCCCGATTACCGCTATATTCCTGTTGGGTATTTTTGTTCCCCGTATTACTTCAACAGGGGCCATTTCAACACTGGTAACAGGATTTAGTCTGGGAATGATAAGAATTGTATTTGAGCTCCTTGCCAAAAACGGAAGTATAGGCTCCGACAACATATTTTATAACTTCGGAAGTATGAATTTTTTACATTTTGGAGTTATATCTTTCATAATTTGTTTAGGAACAGCGATCATAGTAAGCTTACTGGGACCTAAGCCTGAATTGACTCATGTGCAAGGTTTAACCTTACAAACCATGACGCCTGAACAAAAAGCTCATAATAAAAACAGCTATAATTATGTAGATATCCTGGCATCACTTTTTGTTCTGGCACTGGTAATATCTATTATGATATACTTTAATGGCAAATAGTAAAACTCATTTATGACTTTTATATCATTGGGCTGTCTTGCGATTTTTCTCGTGCCTAAATTGAAGTATTACGATTATAATTAAAGTATGTAATGTATGTAACATGGATATGGTATAGATTTCAGTTGCTAAAATAAAGGAAAACGGAATCTTTTATTTTGATTGGTACACATTTTAGATTTCGTATTTGCATGATCTTTTAATGATTACCCGCAACCGCATGAGTTTTATTGTGTTTATCTATTTTTATAGATATAATTCTGCATTTTGCTCTCTTTAATACATTTATTTACTGATGAACTTCCTGCTGATCCGGTGATGGCCAATATACCGAGGCAGGTTTATAATGCCTGTTATTCCTATGTTCAACCCAAAGGAATGTCGGATCCAAAAATGGTTATGTACAGCGACGATCTGGCCAATGATCTTCAATTATCCCGGGATTATTGCATGTCAGTTGATTTCACTGACATCTTGTGTGGCAATTCCATTGCAGCAGGTAGCCATCCTTATGCTATGTGCTATGGAGGTCATCAGTTCGGGAATTGGGCTGGTCAGCTCGGAGATGGAAGGGCTATTAATTTAGGTGAAGTATTGCTTCCGGAAGGCGGACATCAGAACTTACAGCTTAAAGGAGCGGGTCCAACGCCTTACTCAAGAACTGCGGACGGTTTCGCAGTATTAAGATCATCCGTCAGAGAATTTCTGTGTAGTGAAGCAATGTATCATCTGGGTGTCCCTACTACCAGGGCACTCTCTCTCGCTTTGACTGGTGAAGAGGTTCTTCGTGATGTAATGTATGATGGGAACCCTGCATACGAGAAAGGAGCTGTTGTTTGCAGGGTGGCTCCTTCTTTTGTTCGGTTTGGAAATTTTGAAATATTTGCGTCAAGACAAGATCATGAAACACTAAGAAAGCTGACTGATTTTGTAATCACACATTATTTCCCGCATCTTATTAAGGATCCTGACAAATACCTTCGCCTGTTTAATGAGGTAGCTGATAGTACTTGCACCATGATCGTTCACTGGCAAAGAGTGGGTTTTGTGCACGGCGTCATGAATACTGATAATATGTCGATTTTAGGGCAAACTATTGATTACGGTCCTTATGGTTGGATGGACAATTATGACCCGGACTGGACACCCAATACCACAGATTTGCCGGGGAAAAGATACCGTTTTGGAAATCAACCTGTAATAGCTCAATGGAACCTTTTAAAATTGGCAAATGCTTTGTTTCCCCTTATCAATAATGAAGAGGGTCTCAAAAACATCATCCACAATTTCCGTAATTCCTATACTGAAAAATACCTTGCGATGATGAAACAAAAGTTGGGATTATTTGAAAATAACAATGATCAGGCATTGATTTATGACCTTGAAAAAATGTTATCATCACAAGGGCTGGATATGACCATTTTTTCAGACAGCTCGCTGAAATAAACAGCATGATCAATATAGCAGATGCACTCAATGCCATCAAGTCTGCATTTTACAATGAAAACGGGAGTGATGAAGCTCTTAATGAAACTGTCGGGTGGCTAAAAAAATATATATTAAGAATCAAAGCAGAAACAATAAATCAGGAAGAAAGAGTATCCCGAATGAATCAAGTCAATCCTAAATATGTATTAAGGAATTATATGGCACAAATGGTGATAGACAAGGCTGATCAAAATGATTATACTTTATTGTACGAGTTATACGAAATGCTTAAAAATCCATATAAGGATCAGCCTGAATATGAAAGGTGGTACGCAAAAAGGCCCGACTGGGCAAAAGAAAAAGTAGGATGCTCCATGTTGTCCTGCAGTTCTTAATTGCTCTTTTTTCGCTGTTCCTAAAAAATTCCTTTCCGCTCACTTCCTATTTTTCCTTAAGGGATATTAGCACTTTTTTCAATCACCCAAATTATCGATCATGATATCTTCAAATTCTTCGACGTGAGCGAATGCGTATTCCATTTTAGATCTGTCAAATTCTTTTTCATTGTTGGATATCCAGATAGTAGCTACGCCATTGCCTATAAAATTGGTGATGGCCCTTGCTTCAGACATAAACCGATCAACTCCCAGCAGCAAAGCCAGACCCTCTAATGGTATCACCTGAACAGCTGTCAGGGTAGAAGCCAATACAACAAAACCGCTGCCTGTGACACCAGCAGCTCCCTTTGAAGTAATCATCAACACTCCAATGATTGTCATCAGCTGTCCAAAATCAAGATGAATCTGATAAACCTGAGCTAAAAATATAACTGCCATAGACAAATAAATGGTTGTCCCGTCCAGATTGAAGGAATATCCTGCGGGCACTACCAGACCTACTGTGGACTTGGAACAACCCATCTTCTCCAGCTTTTCCATCAGATTGGGTAAAGCCGCCTCCGAGGATGAGGTACCAAGCACTATGAGAAGTTCTTCCTTTATAAAATTTAAAAATTTAAAAATGCTGATGTCATACATCCTGAGTATCAGATATAATGCGCCAAATATAAAAATAGCCATAGTAGAATATACTGTCACCATCAGTTTTGCCAATGGAATCATGGAGTGGATGCCATACTTTCCGATAGTAAATGCCATTCCACCAAATGCTCCGATTGGTGCGGCTATCATAACCCAGTGCAGTAACTTAAATACTATTTTTGCCATTTTCTCCAGCACTGAAATGATTCTATCTTTTGATTTCATCTTGCTTAATACTATACCAAATATCATAGATAAAATCAAAACCTGAAATGTATGATTATCTTTTATAAAGTTCATCCAGGAATATTCTTCTGACTGGGAAGCAAATCCACTTATCTGACTGGTATCACCACCGGATGAGGCTATCACACCGGCACCCGGCTGGATAATGTATGCTATTATGATCCCTATGATAAGGGCTATTGTAGTCACTACTTCGAAATATATCAAAGCCTTACCACCTACCCTTCCCACTTTCTTCAGGTCCCCCATGCTGCTGATACCAAGTGATATGGTCAGAAATATAATTGGAATGATGAATACCTTGACAACTTCTATAAAATACGTTCCCAATGACTTCATCTGCACGGCTTTGTCGGGACTAAAGTGGCCGAGTAAAGCTCCTGACAGGATTGCCAACAAAACCCAGAAGGTAAGATTTGTCAGAATTTTCTTAAAAGACATGGTTATATTTTTTAATAATATGAATACATTAAATATTGAATTACTGAAGAATATCTTTGTTCTCTCCAGCAGGTTTTTTCCTTGAAATTACCCATAGTAAAATACTTTGAATTATGAAAGCGAGCGCATTGGAAACAGTGATAGCCAGCGCATCAAACCTGACTCCATATAAAAACCAGAATAAAAAAATAAGGCCCCATCCTACAACATAACCGAGGGAAAGACTACTGGGTTGGGTAGATTTATACTCTTTGTACACCTGAATGGCAATCACAACATTGGCGCCCAGCCCTACAATAAATCCTGCTGTTTCAAAAATATAGGCCGGGATGCCATCAATAAATTCCATGAAGTTAAAAATCTAATTGTTTCCCAAAATTAGCAGGATTTTTATATCATCCTATAAACACCATTGAATTTATTAAATATTTACTGCATTTCTCTTATAATGCCGACTAGCATTTAATAACTGGTTTGAATCGATGTATTAATTATGGATATTTGTTCATTAATTATGGAAAAATATTATATGTTTTCTTAAAAATATTATTCTCTGCTAATAAAATTGTTTTAATTTTACAAATATGAATCTAAAATGAACATTGAAATCATGCGCTTTAATACAGTACTCATTCTCCTGATATCTGCTTTCTCCAATCTTTTGATATCACAGGATTACGATCTTATTATCCTAAATGGAAGTATATATGATGGGTCAGGCTCCGCCCCTTATACCAGCGACTTAGGCATTAAAGGATTGAAAATCATATCAATTGGTAAGCTGAATACATCCTCTGCAACAAAAGTAATTGATGCCACCGAACTGGCTTTATCTCCCGGATTTATTGATCTTCATGCACATCTCGAGCCTATTCTTCAGATGCCTGGTGCCGAAAGTCATGTCAGACAGGGTGTAACACTTGCATTAGGCGGACCTGATGGCGGAAGTTTATGGCCATTCGGTGAAGAATTGGAGGAAATATCTAAAAAACAACTTGGCATGAATGTGGCTTTTCTCGCCGGCCACAACACGATCAGAAAAAATATAATGAACCTCGACAACAGGGAGCCAACACCCGAAGAGCTTGATAAAATGAAAAGTCAGGTAGCCCAGGCTATGGAAGAAGGAGCCTTTGGACTTTCTACAGGCTTGAAATACCTGCCTGGCACTTTCTCAAAAGTGGACGAGGTCATTGAGTTAGCCAAAGTAGCGGCCAGATATGGGGGTTTTTACACTTCTCATCTTAGGGAAGAGGGCCTTGGGTTAATCGATGCCGTTAAGGAAGCTATAATGATCGGAAAAGAGGCAAACATACCTGTCGTCCTCACGCATCATAAAGCCATTGGCAAGCCTTCATGGGGCAAGAGTGTAGAGACACTTAAATTGGTGGATGAAGCTAACAGATCAGGACTGGATATACAGATAGATCAATATCCCTATACCGCCAGCTATACAAGTTTATCAGTCCTTATACCTTCATGGGCTCTAGAGGGAGGTCGCGAAGATTTTACAAAACGGGTTCATAATTCCGAACTCAGGGACAGCATCAAAAATGGAATAATCTTTAATATTATGAATGATCGTGGTTCGGGAGACCTTAAAAGGATACAGTTTGGAAAAGTGGACTGGTACAAGGATCTGGAGGGCAAAACCCTTGAAGATTGGTGCAGAATAAAAAAGATTGCGCCCACTCCTGAAAATGGAGCTGATCTCATCATCGAAGCTGAAGTAAATGGCGGAGCAGGAGCTATTTTTCATGCCATAGATGATGCTGATGTGGACAGGATCATGAAACATCCCAAAACCATGATTGCATCAGACGGAAGATTATCAGTTCCCGGCTACGGTCACCCACACCCGAGAGCTTATGGCACTTTCCCCAGAGTTTTGGGTCACTATGTCAGAGAGAGAAAATTATTAACACTTGAGGAAGCTATTCATAAAATGACCCTACTTCCAGCATTAAGACTTGGGTTAAAAAACAGAGGATTTATTTCTGCAGGTAACTTTGCTGATCTGGTCATCTTCGATCCAAAAACTGTTAAAGATAAATCTACTTACGAAGCTCCCCACCAATATCCAGAGGGTATCCTTTATGTTATTGTAAACGGCACAATCACAGTAGATAATGGAACATTTACTGAAAATCGTGCGGGCAAAGTTATTTACGGCCCGGCTAAAAAACCATAAGAATTGGGCAATTTGATAAGCAGGTTATAGGCAATTATGTCGCATTCAAATGACGTCGCATTCAGTAAATAGTAGTTTTGTTTTTCAGTCACTTTATGAAAATTGACACCCCTGATCCAATCTCAGTAGGATTTATAAATAAATGAAGCTCGTCTATCACCTTCGCCTTAATAAGCGACAATACAAACTCTCCATCTCCTTAAGCAATAATCTCATTTGCCATCCTGATTTTTAAGATGTTTTATTACATCTTCAAGTTTTTCTTTGGCAATGACTGTGTTACTCCATTTTGATTCTTTAAGCGTCTGCGAGAATACTACTTTGGTGTCTGAGTAAATATGATGCCTGCCTCGTATTCAGCGTTTTCGGGATCAGAAGCAATATTGGCCCAATACGGAATAGAGCCCAGCGCTAGATTTATACCCAGTAATATGGTGTCAATTGTTGCTGCGAGGCCTTTAACATCTTGATTGATATCGTTTGTCCAGAGAAATTTCATCCAGTCCATTTCTTTTTTTTTCCACAGATAACACCATCCATAGTCATTTGAATCTGCAATTTTAGTCTTCGCACATTACACTACTTTTTATACTTAAGAACACAATTGATTGCTAACATTAATTTAGTTTGTTAATCTTATTCATTTCAGCAAAATATTTTTATCCTTGATCCAATAATCTTCTGTGATAATTTATCTGCCCAAGGTGATAATTCAGATGGGTAAGCAAATGAAGCAAAGTATAAAGATTATCTTTTGGCTCATCCCATATAAGAACAGGAAAATGGTCATTTAGACGCGATTCATCCAGATGTTTCAGGCCAATTTCCACGACTTGAATCGTTGCGTCGATACTAAGTAAAAGCTCTTGGCGCGGTATATCTTTCATTGAAAACTCCTGATCCCGTTGCCTGATATAAGATGTGTTTGCAAGACCTACACCAATATATGCATTCAGATTTCCTATCAGATGCAGGCATAGATTTCCTCCTGAATTCGAAATATCCGAAGCAGTAAGCCACATATTTTTCTCTTCTTGATACGCGGAAATTTCCTTTTTCAATTTCAAAAGGTCTCTGGTAAATAATGAAAGCATGGTGTTTAGTATCATTGTTCTATTTTTATTTCCTCTGATTTTAATAATTTTTATCAGGTAAAGCCTTTAATAATTTGATAAAGATAGAAAATAAGCACATGTCTGCTCCAAAAATTATAATTTATATATCTGAATAAAAAGTAAAATACTGAAAGTATGATCCCCGGGCAAAAAGATGTATTGGTTTAAAAGATATGTTGCATAAAATTTCATTTTGGTCCTTCTAATTCATCAATTCCCTATATCTTTAACCAAAATTTAAGTGATGTTAAGAATATTATTATCCAGTCTATTTATCATTTGCTATACGGCTGTAAGCACTCAGTCCTTCAATAACTTTCCGGTACAGACCCAGAAACCACCACTGCATGGTAAACATTGGATGGCCATCACAGGAAAACCTTTGTCTGCAACTGCCGGATCTATGATATTCGCCAAAGGCGGAAATGCCGTGGATGCATCATGTGCGATGCTGGCTGCCGCCTGTACCATGTGGGACGTTCTTAGCTGGGGCGGTGAATTGCAGGGACTTATTTACAACCCAAATACTAAAAAAGTGATTGCTATCAATGGCCTTGGTGTAGCACCAACAGGTGCCACCCCGGAATATTACAAATCTAAAGGATATGATAGATTCCCGCCGCAATATGGGCCCCTCGCAGCAGTAACACCCGGTACCGCCGGTGGACTCTTGACAGTATTGGCAGAATATGGTACGATGAGCCTCAAAGAAGTCCTGGCTCCTGCAATGGAAATGGCAGCCGGTTACCCGATTGAAGCCCAAACGGCCAATTCTATTGAGAGGAGTAAAAACGAAATAAAAAAATGGCCTTATTCTACCAAGGTTTTTTTGACTCATACGGGCGCCAACAGAGAAGCACCCGTTGGTGGTGAGATCTTTGTACAAAAAGATTTACTGGCCACCCTTACCAAGCTTGTAGAATCTGAATCTGATGCACTTCGTCGCGGTAAATCAAGAAAAGAAGCTATTATGGTAGCTTATGACCGATTTTATAAGGGTGATATTGCAGCAGAGATAGCCAGGTCAACTCAGGAACAAGGCGGACTGATTACGATGGCAGATCTCGCAAAATGGAAAGTTAAGATAGAAGAGCCGTTGATGACCACATACAGAGGCATAGATGTCTATAAACTTCAGCAATGGACCCAAGGCCCGGTAATGTTACAGACATTGAATATGCTTGAAAATTTTGATTTAAAGTCCATGGGTTATAATACCTCAAAATATATCCATACCTTGTATCAAACGATGAACCTTGCCTTTGCCGACCGCGATTTTTATTATGGAGATCCGGATTTTGAGCCGGCAGAACCAATACAGACTCTCATTTCAAAAGCATATGCCAAAGAAAGAATCAAGTTGATAAACTGGGAAAAGAATGATCGAAACGCCGGACCGGGCGATCCTTATAAGTTTGACGGAAAGAAAAATCCTTTTGCTTCATATCTGACGCCTGTCAAAGATACAGCAGCAGAGACCGGATATCTTGATGAGAAATTCCTGGAAGATTTCCAAGCTGGTACCACCTCTGTGATCGCTGCTGACAAAGAAGGATGGGTTGTTTCATTTACGCCGAGTGGTGGTTGGGTCCCGGCTTGCATTGCAGGGACAACAGGTATTGGTCTCAGCCAAAGAATGCAATCATTTGTTCTTAATGAAAAAGACGGGCCCTATAATGTCCTGGTTCCGGGAAAAAGACCCAGAGTGACCCTTACCCCAAGTATGGCCTTAAAAAATGGCAAACCATTCCTGGCATTCGCCAAGCAGGCAGGAGACGAGCAGGACCAGTTGCTTACTCAGTTTTTCCTGAATATGGTGGAGTTTGGTATGACCGTTCAGGAAGCTTGTGAAGCTCCATCTTTTAAGACATATCAGATGTATTCTTCTTTTGGTGATCATGAAAAGAAACCCGGTGCTCTTACCCTCAATGATGCCATGCCCCCTTGGTCGAGAACAGAGTTAAGCCGTATGGGTTATACATTATCTTATCAGGATCGCACAAGTGGTCCAATAAATGCGATATACTTTGACTGGGAACACGGTAGCTTTTGGGGTGGATCCAGCAATCATGGCGAGGATTATGGCATTGGTTGGTAAGCTAATTCATGATATAAATAATATTTTGAATTACTAACATCGGGTTAAATACTTCTGAAGGAATATCCTACGCCTACTCCAAACCAGGTGCCAATACCGCGAGCAACGAATGGGGTAAATCCGGCTTTATAGAAGTATCTTCCCTCCGGTTTCTGATACCGGTACAGCAGATTCAAATGAACTCCAACTTCAGGCCCCAACCTGTCATCATCAACCCACAGATAACCATTAATATAGGTCAATCCTGCACCCAATTCAAGATGATGGTTTCTTTTTCCAAATACATAATTGATGCTGGCGGGAATTGTTACCAGAGATGAAGGAGCAAATCCTATCCCTAGTTGTGCATTAAACCCTGATATTCTCTTACTAAGGTGATGTTCATAATTGATAGAATTAACCACACCCTTACCCAGTAATTCCAGATAAATGGACTGACTTTGGGTTTTTGTACACAGAAATACTGTAAAAATGATAAGAATTTTTTTCAAACTGAATTTGATTGATTTCATGCTTAACAACAAAATCAAATTAATAGAAGTTCAGTTCATGCGTTGGCGATCAACCAACCCACAACCAGCTTCGCCTCATTCAATTAATCATCGTTTACTCTATCACAATCATTTTCTTAGTAGCTGTAAAGTCACCACTCTTAAGTGTGTAGTACATCACACCACTTGCTCCCAATTGCTCTCTGGTGAAAATTTCACTGTTCAAACCTTTGTTTGCCTGGATGTTTCTCACTGATACTACCTTACCGGTAACATCATATACGCTCAATGTCGCAGCTGCAGCATTCGGCATGTTGAAGCTAATCGTCGTCTGACCCTTGAACGGGTTAGGCTCGTTCTGCATCAATGCAATTGCGGTAACCGGTGCTGTTCTTACTTCAAGGCTTACTCTTCCTACTGCAAAGTCACTTGTGTAAGATTCTGCTGGTGTTACTGCCGAACCGATAGATAACATTTCGCTTACTTTCACTGCTCTGTCTGCTTTCACTATGATGGTGTATAGTACGGTTCCTTCTCCTAATGTGATTCCTTCCTTCCCCACATAGCTCATCGTCACCTCATCTTTGGAAATTAATCCCACATTGGCTCTCGTCATCTCTAATGCTCCCGGTCTGATCCCTACATAGTTCGCCCCTTTCAGGTTCATCGTGTACTGGAAGCCCGCTATATCACTGAAGTTGCCGGCCATCACAGCTAATTCCGCTTCTTCACCTGCTTTCAGTTCCTGGTCTTCCATACCCAGTACTACCACTTTACTGCTTCGTGCTTCTGCTACCGGATTCATTACACTACCGCATTGCCGCTCACATCTCCTATTTTCACCGCTATAAAGTTGTAATTACCATCTCCGGGCCCTGTATGGGCTATCATGCTCTCCAGATACGGGAAAGGTCGATCCACACTCATCACCTGATCCTCTATCGGGAAACGCCAGCTATAGTTATTCGGGTATTCTTTTGTCGTCCCCAATACGAGCTGAATGATCTCTGTCAGATCGGAAGCGGTCACCTGTCCGTCATGGTTTGCATCGGCAGCGATGAGCTTATACGGACTTGTGATCGGTTCGATGCCCAATATATGCCGCTGGATCATCACCAGATCCAATGTGCTCACGCCATTCATCACATCATCATTCTTGTGCGCACTCAACTCTGTATCAGTGTAGATTTCAAGTCCATAGTTACCCTTATTATCGGTCCTGTATATGGTCGGGTTTTCCGGCAGGTTCGATGTCGTGACGATATCTACATTCATCACACCCTGACCTGATTCTGTATGTACATTGCCCGCTATCCGGGTTGCTGATCCCGGTGGACAGTTGATCGGATCATTACATACCAGTCTCAAGTCAACGGAACAGTAATCTACGTTGTTATTCCAGTCGATTACGGACATTTTCAGCGTCACGCCAGGCAGATTTGCCTTTGTGAAGATCATCGAAGATGACTTTGCGATGGTAACCATCTCTGGTATTCTCCTGCATTATACTTAATCGTATTGCTCGCTGTGATGTCATATCCTTTGCCCGCTGCATCAAAGTAGTGCTCACTGTTGATTCTGTCTGCATTTGGCAACCAGTTGTTGAAAGTAAACTTCAGGTCTTGCTGATCTGTACAGAAGTCAGTTGATCCTCTGTCAAAGTCTCTAGCCCAGATCTCTACCATCGGTGCTGATCCAGCCGGTGCTCCTACTGGTACTTGCATCAGTGCAGTACTCAGGTGGATACAGTATGGGGTTGGTGGCTTCAGATCTTTTACTTCGATTACCTCTTCACACTGTGTTGAGTTGTGACATCCGTCATATACTCTCCACAATATTTTGTGCGTGCTGTACTTGCCTGTGATAGGATATCTGAAGTCGATCGTCGCATCTGCTCCCGTACGGTAGGTGCCAGATACTTCGTAGGTATTAATCCTGCAGGATTTGTACTTGAGCTTATTCCTCCATCAAGTAACATCACAGAATCCATCTCCTGTAGTACATACTGTTCTGAATGAACTGTACGCATAATCCCACGTTCCGTCTCCCCATGCATCTACAAATACTTCCCACTTCAACCACGCACTTATCGCCGGTGCTGCTACGGTACATCCACCCAGGTCTGTCGCTGATTTCTTAAGCGTGATACCTGTGGTACAGTTCGCCTGCTGCTGGAAGATTGCTCGTGGTGCGCATTCGATAACCGGTGCTATCACGTCTCTGAATATCCAGTCTTGCTTGAATCTGACGCAATAGTTGTTACACCAGTTCATGAAAGTATAGGTTACTACCCACTTACGACATACGCCGTCCTCAAAGTAGAATGGATCTACCGTTGTATTTACTCCGATCACATCACACGGTCCCTGTACATAGTGTGGGCGACCATTTCTCAATTCTGTTTCTGTCGGTCCATCACAACTGGTCGTCTCAAGTACTTTCAGTCCATAGTTTATATAGACATTTGGATCTGTTATATCAGTACTTCCACCATTTGCCTGAACTCCACATATTTTATTAGGAGTATATGCATTCCATCTCTTTGAAGAAGCACTGGTCGAACCAGGACTCGCTAACCATGACCCAAGGAAATTCCATACTACTGATGAATTATAAGTCGATGATACCGTAATTATCTGAGTACAGTTAACTCCAGGGTTTCCTACTATTCTGAATGTTCTCGTTACGGTACCTGTTTTACACAGAGTCAAATTAACTACATCTTTGTATTCTACTGCAGGAACACCACATGCTGACCATGCTGTAGGTACGCCTGTAAAGGTCAATACACTCGGTGTGGCAGGTAACCAGTTGCGGGACCTTGTGGTAATCGGTGCCTCGCAGCTTACTGGTTATATTTGGTGGACAGGTAAGTACCGGTGGTACTTTGTTATCCACTTTCACATTTGCCCACGTGTCATTGTAGTTATCCTGACGTGGATATGGATCTGCTGTAGTAGGTAGTACCCAACAGCCGATACATCCGTCTTTGTTTCCGTCATCCCATACTCGCAGGATGACTTGATGGAACATTGTATCTAGGATGCCGTCTCTGTCAACGTCAGCTCCTGCTGTAGTCAAATCCTCACAACAGAACTTCACAAAATTTCCACCATCCTCATCCAGGAAGTTGTAATTTGTTGCTGTTGAATTTGCTCCCCATGCTGTCACTGCGTATGAACCGGTATAATCTTTTCCGATCGCACTGGATGTCGTTAATCCTGTGGCTCTGTTTTTCCAGTACCATACTCCCTCAGCTACATTGATAGAAGTCACTACATAACTTGCTGTAGTTGGGCTTACGCCGGCATCTCTTGTCGCTGCAGTACCACTAGAGTTGGTCCATCCCCATGTCATATTCTGACCAAAGTTTGGCACAGTAGTTCCATTGGCATATGGAGTTGGACTTGATGTTTGTGGAGGTATATTGATTCCAGGGTTGCTTCTGAATGTTCTGTTACTATTATGTCCCTGGTAGCCTAAGTTACCACAACTTGGGTCTGGCAGGTCTTCTGATCTCCAGTCTCACTGGGCTACAGTTGTCATAGGATCCATTGTCAACACTATTGACAAACAATTTCGCTTGTGCATCCACTACTCCCGCAGCATCATAGCCCGGTGTCAGGCTGATCACGATATCCTGCTTCGCAACAGCGATAGGCGCTGTATTGTCATACACCGTTACGGTGAAATCTACTACACGCTCGTTGTCACAGCAGTCTCTCAATACCCAGCTCAATGTATTCGCTCCGCACTTCAAGCCGCTGGCTCTCCATCTCGCTCCTATTTTGTAGATCACTACATTAGGTCTTTTGTTTCCAGTCGTACTGTAGGGTGAAGGTCACAATCGTCATGCAGTTCCTATAGATCTGGGATATAGCATCTGCTGTACAGTCCCATGGTCTTGTGGTCACTACCGTGTCTTTTGCGATAGCAGTTGGAGCTACCTGATCGATCACCTTGATCACCTGGATATGCGTCACAAACACTGCATTACACCAGTCAAGGATCTGCCATGTTCTGAATACTTTCCTGTTGCCATGACAGTCAACACCACACGCAGATATTTCATTGTCTGTGTACGTAGTATAGTAATTACACAGGCTCGGTAAGCCTAAAGTAATACATTTGTAAATAGGCGTAGCCTGATTTGGTGCATAGCCAGCTACCTGTATAACCGGAAGATGTGCACCTGCTGTAGCCGCTTGATATACTCCATTGTCATCCAAAGGACATATCGGAACAGTACTGGCACCACAGTTGAGTATGATGTCAACCGGTAAAATAAGTGCATTTGGAGCCAATGTCCAGTTCGGTTGCTTTACAATAATGGTTTGCTGACATGTTGCGGTATTGCCACCACAGTCTGTTACCAACCATGTTCTGGTCACAAGCGTATTACACTTGTCAACAGTATTTGTCACCACATCAGTGAACTTCCAGTTGGTCAGTCCACAGTTTTCACTTACTGTAGGAAATAATACGCCTAAGGCAGGAGATAAACTAAATCCCGGTGTAGCACTTCCTGATGGAAATCCACCACCCGGAGCCGCTCCGTTAAATAATGCTATCTGGCCGAAGAGCGTGCTCTCGTCCCAGCAGTAAACGGTGCTCTGGGCAGGGCAAGTCAGGACTGGAGGTATCTTATCCTCAAAGATCAAATAGCCCCAGCATACATTTCCATTTCCTATCAGTTCATATTTGATCTGTTTCCCAAGGAGCAGCTTCATCACAGGCTGGGTGATCAGGTTGACTTGAGTTGGGGTAGAGGTTAACTTTAATCCACCAGATGTTGTTAAGGTAGTACCATCCAAAAGATATTTGCCATCTATAATGTATCGTATCCCCGTCGCACCTAAAGGTAAGAATTCATCTGCTATGGCATCAAACGAGCAACTGCCACCACGGATATATTGTGTTGGCCTAAACAGGAAATACTTCCAGCATCCTGAATAATTACCGTGCTGGTAGCAGGCTGTGTGCAGCCTGGTAACGCAGCTGTTGTCCCATCTGGTGATATATTACTTTCAAAAATTCCGTCATAGCTTAAGGTAATGTCTTTGGGACCGATCGATAATCCTGATGGATTAAAATTGTTCCCTGTCACACCCGGCCCTGACCAGGTAGATGTACCATTAACTGAAGATGTTATCATTGCTGTCAATGGCACATTGGCCTGTCCCGGCTGATTGTAAAATGGTCCGATCGCATCTACGACTACATTGGGGTAGGCACATTTGTTGCTGACACCCGGAATGGAAAATGGCCCAGCACCTGTATTAGCAAATAATGTCGCTGTGTATCCTACATTATCTACGTGAGTAAAAATATTGGATGTATAGTCACTCATAGGCGGATTACTAAGAGGAATAGGAACACCCGTAAAGCTCAAAATAAATGGTGTCCCGTCGGTAACTGTACCCGTAATGGTCGCCCCAGATGGTCCTGTTACTACAACAAACTCCTGAAAAGTTCCATCATCCTGGGCTGTCGAAGCATCATTATTACATGTACAAGGATCGATAGGGGTAAAACCAGAGGGATATAGAGTTGAATTCGACATATTGCCTATAGCAGAAGTAAAACAATCCGTTGGCAGAGGTGAGATGATGGTGGCGCTGGTTGACTTCTCACATAAATTTGCATCTTTTACCATTACTGTATATGTACCGGATCCCAGGCCACTGATATCTTCTGTTGTGGCATTAGTTGACCATAAATATGTATAACCTGTCGTGCCACCGCTCACAGTAAGGTTTATTGAAGCATTTGACATCAAATCGCACATCACATTTACTTGAGTCGTACTTAATGTTATATCGGTGGGTTCTGTGATACTTACCATGGTGATCTTCGGACACATATTTGCATCCTTTACTGTGACAGTATATGTAATGGCAGATAAAGTACCTATATCCTGGGTAACGGCACTATTTGACCATACGTATGTATAACCCGGAGTTCCACCACTCACTGTCAGATCTATGGATCCTGTTGAGCCTCCGTAGCAAGATTCATTTATTTGTGTTGAATTTAATGTAATATCGGTGGGTTCTGTGATAGTTACCATGGTGATCTTCGGACACATATTTGCATCCTTTACTGTGACAGTATATGTAATGGCAGATAAAGTACCTATATCCTGGGTAACGGCACTATTTGACCATACGTATGTATAACCCGGAGTTCCGCCACTCACTGTCAGATCTATGGATCCTGTCGAGCCTCCGTAGCACGATTCATTTATTTGTGTTGAGCTTAATGTTATATCGGTGGGTTCTGTGATCGTTACCATGGTGGTCTTCGGACACATATTAGCGTCCTTTACTGTGACGGTATATGTGCCAGTAGCCAAAGTACTTATATCCTGTGTTACGGCACTATTTGACCATACATATGTATAACCCGGAGTTCCGCCACTCACTGTCAGATCTATGGATGCTGTCGAGCCTCCGTAGCACGATTCATTTATTTGTGTTGAGCTTAATGTTATATCGGTGGGTTCTGTGATCGTTACCATGGTGGTCTTGGGACACATATTGGCATCCGTTACAGTAACTGTGTAGGTCCCTGCTACCAAACCGCTAATATTCTGGGTAATGGCACTATTAGACCATGTGTAAGCGTATGCGGCTGTTCCGCCATTAACAGTCAGATCAATGGAACCCGTGGCTCCTCCGTTGCATAATACGTTTACCAGCGTTGTATTTAATGAAGTTATTTCCGGATTAACTTTTATTGACCCGATAGCCATTATTCCATTACAAGATGCCCCGGTCAACTCTATTTCATAGTTGAATAAACCACTAGACATGGGTGTGCCACTGATGGTCACTGTATTACTTGAAAAGTTGCCCGTTACTCCTGGAGGAAGGCCGGTAAAAATTGCATCGGTAGCTCCTGTAGTATTATATGTGATATTACCAATCGAAGCTGTTAAACATAAAATTTGCGCATCTGTACCCGTAGCAGAGGTAAGAGATATTGTGGGGCAAGGTACAAAGACTGTAAAAGTACTATCAAAAGGGGTCCCCGTTTTGGGGTCATCACTTACAAAGCTTGTAAAATTACTCCCCATGATGGTCCATTGCGCGGCAATATGATTTGTTCCACTTGGAGGTGACGCTATAATAGTGACATCATGCCTGATTATGATGCTGTCTCCTTTGGGAATAGTACCCACTGTAAACTGCGAAAAAGCAAGATTGCCAATCAGCAGTAGAAAGGCGGAACAGAACAATTTTTTAAGCAGTGATTTATATTTCATACAATTACTTTAATGTTTTAGTTTCGGTTAAGGTCTACTTATTTTTTTTTGGATGATTTACTTATCCTGATATCCCCAACTTTTTTTATAGGAATTACATTTTTCAACCCGAAGACTTTGCCAGACTTTTGTATTTCTATCACCGGGCCATTATTTAACCTGTCTGTTGTAATAACCGGTGGGGCGACTATTGACGGGAAACTTCCGCAAACACCTGCTCCCACCTGTGAAGTATTTGCACCTTCATCTATAAACTTGGTAGCTCCTGCCAGTGTATTGTTTGCAATAATGTAAGCCGAATTGGACCCTCCTGTACCTTCAACGGTTAGTTGCGCCCCCGCTGGTGGGCCTGCACGTTCTGCAAGATAGATGTCAGCAACGCCACCAGACACAGTCGTTAAATCATAAATGCTATTGCCTGTAATAATATTACATACCGGAGTTCCTTCATCAGCCAAAACAAAAATTCCAAATTCAGCGCAGGGTGTGTTAGCAGGTCCGCAAAGCGACAGATTTGAACCGGATGGTGCAGGCATTGTGTTACCAATGATCTTGAAGCGGGCAGTATTGGTACCAGTTGTTGCATTCCCATTTTGCCCAATGAAATTCAAAATAGTCGAGTTTGGCACTTCTCGAACAGTATTATTACTTACCGTGACTGCGCCTTGTGTATTCTGCCCCTGCACTACAACCCTGATGCCACTTCCAATGCCCGAACCCGAATCCTTTACTCCCTGGGTTCCGATTGTGTTGCCATCTATCTTACCCACAAAGAAATGGCTTGCCGGTCCGGTAGAAGCGCCTGCTGCAGTAAAGGCATTGATGGCATGAGAACTTGTCTGGTTTGGAATCGCTCCAGGTGATGTAAGTTTTGCAACAATTGAATTACTCAGAATTTGAAATGCCATGCTTCCTACCTGCGATATATCCATATCAATACCAATGCCGTTGCCAATGAATGTATTATTTTGAATAGTAAAGCTGTTTGAAACTTCTGGTGCATTAATAACTCCGCCCGAACCATTGCCAATTCTTGCTGCATCGTTTGCCTGTACCTGAACGGCAACGGCTCTCATGCCAGAGAAAGTAGAACCGGAAATCGATCCGCTTGTAAGTACAGAGTTACCACGCATTACGATCAATACCCCATCATTACCCGTTACTCCGCCTGTTTGGCAAGTAGATCCTGCCGGGCATTCAATAGTACTGTTGGTCATAATAAATGCCGTGAGGTTTGTATCAAAGTTGTCAAAGGTGATTCCGTTGTGTGGTGCACCAGAAATGGAAAGGCCGGTAAAGGTTACCGTTCCTGTAATATTGGTCAATACCATTCCATCATCCGTTGCAACTCCTGCATTATCATTAATGTTCATGAAGCTAAGTGTTGGACTCATGGTGCTTGTCATAACAATTCCATGTGTTACTGAATTCTGAATTGTTCCACCCGTGCCGGCGCTACCTGTGCCAGTAACTATTAAACTGCCGGACGATCCAGTTGTATTCAAAACAATTCCATTTGGTGCACCACTGGCAGAAATGCTTTGGAAATTTAAATTACTTGCACCAATAGTTGTATTGGCAACATTTAGAGCAGTACCTGTCGTTGATGATATGGTATTTCCTGTTCCTGTTACATTTATGGTCCCTCCACCCGTTACGTTCAATCCAATACCGCTTGTTGTTGTAAGATCCACACCATTTCCTCCGGCTGAAGGAGTAAAATTCATAGTGCCTCCACCATTATTGGTCAGTGATATGGCATTTCCAGAAGTCATTGTGATTGCTATCGTTGGGTTATTGAAGTTAATCGAACCCCCATTTGAATTAGTAATATTGATTCCCTGAGTAGTACTGGACCCTTTGGTAAGATTCCCGGTTTGAAATGTAATAATACCAGCATCATGGTTATTGATCGCAATCATATTGCCTGTACTTGTTCCGAGAGTCATTGATCCGCTAAAAGTGACATTGGCATCACTGCTCAATAGATTAAATGCCTCACCTGATACACTATTTGCTCGGCTTATTGAAATCCCGCTGCCGAAAACAAAAGTACCTGACGACCCATTCAAAATATCAATACCTGCATCTCCCCCATTCAGAGTAGTTGTGCCGTTAAAATTATAAGTGCCATCGGCATTGTTAAACTGTAACCCAGAACCATTAGTGGCGTTTAATGTTCCGGTATTGAAAGTAATCATTCCAGAAGTGTGACCACCAATAATACTTACAATAGGTACATTGTTTGATTGAGATATACCTCCGCCATAAGTCAAAGAGACACTTCCTCCGTTAACTATAATTGTGCTATCTGTAGAATTAGTCTGTGTTCCCCCTGCAATGGTAACTATCCCTGAGGTATTAACTAAATTAACAACTTTTGATGCACCACTGGATGTAACATTGCCAATATTGACGGCAACACTTGTAGCTCCATTTGATACAAGCGCAGTTGTTGCGCCGGTACTCATGTCAAATCCATCAACTGTCACACTATTAGCTAGTGTTATCATGCCTGAAAGCGTAGGTTTTGTTCCGGCTGCAATAGATAATGCACCAACGTTTAATGCCGAACCTGCACCCCGTAATGTTTGTCCTGATTTTAATAATGCATTGCCGGTTGTATTTCCTGCACCTGTATGAACATAAATAATTTGATTGATTAGGGATGCCGCTTCCGCAGAAGCCACATCGGTGTAAGGTCGGTGTGAAGTTCCATTAGCCATGCCATTTCCTCCTGCGTAAGTATTGTTTACAAACCAAACCATGTTTGCAATACTGAAATTGATCGTTGCCGTCGATGAAACCCCGTTGGCAGTACCTGTATAAACATAACTGTCAGCAGCAGTACTTCCAACAGGTGGAGAATATATAAATTTACCTGCCGCATCAATAGTAATTGTACCGCCGCCGGTTGTAGTTGCATTTGTTACTGCTGTTACAGTGATTGCTACATCTGCCTGGTCGTTGGTTAAAATATTGGTTGCGTCTGCCGTAAATGGTGTTGATGGAGATGAATGACCGTTTGATACTAATTGTGTATTGCCTTCAACATTATAACTATTGTTAGCCAGATTGGGAGCCACATTAAATGCAACCATTTTGAAGCCAGTGCAACTATTTGCATCTGTATATGTAATCGTAGCATTGAAGATGCCAGTTACTGTAGGAGTACCTGTTACTTGCCCATTGGCAGTATTTATTGAAACTCCTGTAGGTAATCCTGTTGCCGACCAGGGATTGGCAGGCGAACCAACACCCCCTGTTTTGTTGAATACAGCTGTTGCCATCGCTACATTATAAGTAAGATTGGGAATAGTGCCACTCACTACGATCGCTGTGGGTTCTGCAACCATGGTTGATTGAGTAGTTGAGTTACATCCTGTGGCATCCTTCACAACAAGATTGTAAGTGTTTGCAGCAAGGCCAGTATAACTCGTGGAACCTGTAAACGGACCTCCGGTACCTGTAATAGAATAAGTATAAGGCCCGGTTCCACCGGAAGGTGCATTGAAAATAATGCTGCCATTGGCGGCTCCAAAACAGGTTATATCTGTTTTCGTAAACGAAAAAGATACTGGTAATGGATCAGTAAGCATCGCCGATCCTGTGACAATACATCCATTGGCATCTTTAACAGCAAGATTATATGTACCACCGATTAAGCTTGTGAAAACATTGGATGGTTGATATGTACCACCTGAACCCGTTATTGAATACATTAAGCTACCTGTTCCGCCGCTTGCATTGAATGTGATGCTGCCCGCTGATGCTCCGGCACAGGTATTATTTACATCCGTTGTGGTAAATGTTATAATTGGCGGATCAGTAAGGTTGATGGCAGCAGCCGTTTTAATATTGCCTGCGCCGTCTTTTACGGCGGGGGTGTACATACCTGCTGCCAATCCATTAAATACATTTGACCCCTGGAAAGTGCCGCCTGCTCCGGTAATAGAATAAGTATATGAAGGGAAACCACCACCGCTTACTCCTGTGAAGGTTATGCTACCTGTACTTGCCCCATTGCAGGCAGGGTTTACATTTGTTGTTGAGAAGCTGATATCTGGTGCTATGGTAATAGTTACAACAGCATCATTATTAGGTAATCCAGCTACACCCGTTGTCGCGATATATGCAAACAGATCAGTGCCAGAAAATGCCGGAGGTGGATCATAACTAAATGTTCCATTTGCATTTACAGTCAGTAAACCACCCTGGTCGGTTGTTCCTGCCGACCCTGCGATCGTTGTAATTCCCAGGGAAGCAGTTGTTCCAAAACTTACTACATTAACTGATGGCATTCCAAAATCATTGGTAAGCAAATTACCTGTACTTAGTGATGTATTAATAAAGGTATTGAAAGCATCATCTCTCGCTAAAGCGGAAGTGACCGTTGACCCTGGATTCAGGGTGGTATTGACAGGAGCAGCCAAATTAAAATTTACGCCATCCTTATCCTGCATACTCCTATTTCTGATAGTAGTAAAATAACGAAGCTGATCATTGGGATTGGCCATCATATTGCTGTTATTATCAAGTAATAAACTATCCCGTAAGGATGCACTAAATGCCTGCACTGTTTGAATCACAGTACCCGAGCTGGCAAAGTAAAGAATTGAGCTATTATCAAAATCTGCGGTGATTGTATGGGCTCCTTCCGTAAGGTTATTTATTGTAAAACTTGCTTGTCCATTTATATTGACAGCAATTGGCCCTGCCAAAGTGATTAAGCCTTCTTTAAAAGTAACGTTGCCACTTGTTGCCGGAAAAGAAGAAATATCAAGCGTTGTTGATGTAAATGTAACCGTATTTCCTTCATTGGATGGATTTAATGAACTTGTCAACGTCGTTGTCGTAGGAATAGCCATTAAATCGAGAATGGTAAAATTCCTCCTGTTTTTATCTATCATGGATTTTGATATCTTAGAGTCCCTCTCAAAGATATATTGGTTCAAAGGAAGGAAATTATTTTTTTCTAAGTAACAATCTCCACCAATGTTTGCAGGATTATATGACGTACCAATCGAAAAAGAAAGGTTACAAGTAATAACAGAAAAGATTATTAGCAGAAATATATTAATAGGAAAATTTACTTTTAGGTTCATGTGGTTCAATTTATAATTAATCCTTATTTTTTAATAAAGCTTTATCAAAATGTCAAGCTTAAATGGTAAATTTGAATACTTGAATGATAAATTTAACAAATAAGAATAATAACTTATTTATGATATAAAATATCCTAAAAGTAGAAAACTAAATTTAGAAAACTAAAGAGTATATAAGAGTTTTTAGAATATTAATTTTAAATATATATTTATTTGTGTAAATGTGTAAATTAGAATTAATAATGGTATTGGCCCACACGATTAAAAATGGAATAATTTGGCAAATTAGGATTCTTCTCCTAAAGGAAAATAATATTTCTGCGGCTATGTGAATAACAAATTGCAAAATTACCTAAATGCCTCACTACTCCTAACCTACTTGGGAGCAGGTGGGTTTGCCGGACTACGTAAGGCAGGTTCATTTCCTATAGAACGCATCATCTCATTGCTTCCAATTAAAACTAAGGACTTCCGCTTCAAGGTTCGGGTGAATGTAGGGCATAAATTCCACATGCTAATTTCATTTCATAGCTGTACATTCATCCATTGTCTTTTTTTCAAAATGTGAAATTTGTTATTTACGCCTTACCTATCTATCCGTGTTAGTTTTTCACCTGCGGCATCCAGCATGCCTTGCGTTTTTGCAAAACAAAACCGAATCAGCCTGGATTCAGTTTTAGTTGAATAAAAAGGTGAAAGCGGAATAGCTGCGACTTTATATTTTATCGTCATTTCCCTGGCAAAACTGTAGTCGTCCAGATTGCTGATGGCACTGAAATCTACCACCTGGAAATATGTTCCGGAACATGGCAGTGGTCTGAAAGCTGTTTTAGATAATATTTTTAAGAAATAATCCCTTTTTTGCTGATAAAAGTCCGGCAGATATTCGTAATTGGATTTGTCCTGCAGATGTTCCGCCAGTGCATATTGAAGGAAGCTATTAACACTAAACACATTCCATTGGTGGATTTTTCTGAACTCCTTCATCAGATAGGCCGGACCTACTATGTAACCTATTTTCCATCCGGTGGCATGAAAAGTTTTTCCAAAAGAATATACGCACAGACTTCTGGAAAATAATTCCTTATATTTTATCACACTCTGATGTGGCTTACCGTCAAATATCAAATGTTCATACACTTCATCACTCAGTATGATGATATCCGTTTCTTTTACCGCATCTGAAAGACACAACAAATCAAACTCATTTAGCACACTCCCGGTCGGGTTATGTGGTGTGTTGATGATGATCATTCGGGTCTTACTTGTGATCAGAGCTTTGACCATCTTCCAGTTTATACTAAAATCCGGGGCATTCATAGTATAAATTACTGCTTTTCCTCCGGCAATCTCAATAGATGGCCTGTAACAATCATAAGCCGGCTCGAAAATGATCACTTCGTCTCCTTTATGTACAAAAGCGTTAATAGCTGTAAAAATAGCCTGAGTGGCGCCGGCGGTAACCGTAATTTCAGATTCAGGATGTACATGATTTTGGTAACTGTGGTATAATTTTTCAGATATAGCTTCCAAAAGCTTCACAATACCGGGCATTGGAGCATATTGATTTTTGTGGTCTGCCAGATGCTTTTTTATAATTTCAATTAATGTATCCGGTGGATCATAATCCGGAAAACCCTGACCAAGATTGATTGCATCGTATTTTGATGCCAGTGCAGACATTTCTGAAAAAATGGTAACCTGTTCCGAAGTGATTTTAGAAGGAGGGATATTCATAATTTACCGATTGTATTCTGAGAACCTAAATTTGGGTCTATGCTTGTAAGTATAATAAAGTCAGGACTATATTTGTTTTGTTTTGGGATATACTTTACTTTTGCGCCCTTATCGGCCACATTTAGGTAAATTATTGGTTTATATTGCTTTAGGCGGTCGGTCTAAAATTAATCATTATTTAAGATAATCAAGAAATTTATGGGACAAAGTTTAATTTATTTAATTCCTGTTTTAGGTATTTTATCATTGCTTTTCACTTTTTGGAAAAGTAGATGGGTCACCAAACAGGATGTCGGAACTGAAAAAATGGCTGCCATTGCAAAAAGTATTTCAGATGGTGCTATGGCTTTTCTTAAAGCAGAATATAAAGTTCTTTCTATTTTTGTATTGGTAGTGGCAATACTTATGGGCTTAAGCGGATCAGTCCAAGGGTCTTCCCCGCTGGTAGCACTGTCATTTGTAACCGGAGCAATTTGTTCAGCCCTTGCAGGATTTATAGGCATGAAGGCGGCTACAAAAGCTAATGTACGGACGACCAATGCCGCGCGTACCAGTCTTGGAAAAGCACTTGAAGTAGCTTTTGCAGGTGGCTCCATAATGGGTATGGGAGTAGTAGGGCTTGGATTGCTCGGTTTGGGAAGTTTGTTTATATTTTACAGCAACATGGGTTGGGAGATTAATAAAGTGATCACCGTCCTGACTGGATTTTCGTTCGGAGCATCATCTATAGCTTTGTTTGCGAGAGTGGGTGGTGGTATTTATACAAAAGCTGCCGACGTAGGTGCTGACCTGGTAGGTAAGGTAGAGGCAGGAATCCCTGAAGATCACCCGCTTAATCCTGCAACTATTGCTGATAATGTAGGTGATAATGTAGGTGATGTAGCCGGTATGGGTGCTGACTTATTTGAGTCCTATGTCGGGGCCATCATCGGTACTATGGTATTGGGTGCTGTGTTTGTGGGCATGGGCGGATTCGAGAGCGCCAATGATTTTGGAGGCCTCAATGCCGTTTTACTTCCATTGGTGCTATCCGGAGTTGGGATACTTACATCTATTTTCGGAACTTTCTTTGTCAAAGTGATAGAAGGTGGCGATCCTCAGAAAGCACTTAACCGGGGAGAATTTATTTCAGCTGGCCTGATGCTTGTTGCTACTTTTTTCATCGTGCAGTGGATGTTACCTGAATCCTGGACCGACTCCAAAGGCGTTGCTTTCAGCGCATTGGGCGTCTTTTGGGCTGTAATCATTGGTTTGGTAGCCGGGTTAGCTATAGGAATTATTACCGAATATTATACAGGGACAGGAACCAAACCGGTAAGATCAATTGTCAATCAATCATTGACCGGAGCAGCAACCAACATCATTGCCGGACTGGGAGTTGGAATGCAATCTACAGCACTGCCGGTTCTTGTATTGGCGGCAGGTATAATCGGAGCCCACCATTTTGCAGGATTGTATGGTATAGCTATTGCTGCTGTAGGTATGTTGTCCAATCTGGGTATCCAACTTGCAGTAGATGCATATGGTCCGATATCTGATAATGCTGGTGGTATCGCCGAAATGGCAGACCTTCCAAAAGATGTAAGGCAGAAAACTGATAAACTGGATGCCGTAGGAAATACCACAGCGGCCATTGGAAAAGGCTTTGCAATTGGCTCAGCTGCCTTGACAGCGCTGGCTCTCTTTGCAGCTTATATGACCACAACAGGCCTGACTTCCATCGATGTAGCTAATCCAAAAGTTATGGCAGGGCTTCTGATAGGTTCAATGTTGCCTTTCTTATTTTCTGCTCTGGCTATGAATGCAGTCGGACGTGCCGCCATGGATATGATTCAGGAAGTAAGAAGACAATTTGCCGACATACCTGAGCTGAAAGCTGCGCTGGAAGTCATGAAAAGAAATGATGGTAAAGACCAGAAGAGCTGGTCTGCTGCTGATAAATCCACTTTTGATGCTGCTGATGGCAAGCCTGAATATGGCAAATGTGTAGAAATATCTACCAAAGCCTCAATAAGAGAAATGGTCTTACCGGGTATTCTCGCAATTGCATCTCCTGTTATCATTGGATTCGGTGGGGGTGCCGAAATGCTGGGTGGCTTGCTCGCAGGAGTAACATCTTGTGGTGTACTTATGGCAATTTTCCAGTCAAATGCCGGTGGTGCATGGGACAATGCCAAGAAAATGTTTGAAGAAGGTGTAGAAATACAAGGCCAGATGTATTATAAAGGGTCTGACCCGCATAAAGCAACCGTTGTGGGAGATACAGTTGGGGATCCATTTAAAGACACTTCAGGACCATCGCTTAACATTTTGCTTAAGTTGATGTCAGTAGTAGCTTTAGTCCTAGCTCCGCTTCTTTCTTAAGATTTAATACATCATATAGTCAAAAGCCTTTTCTGTGTTTACGCAGGAAAGGCTTTTTTTATCTAAACGATGATGTTCTTCATTTGACTAAGAGTTTAAATTTTCATGTTTGAGCGAAAGTGAGGAAATTTTATTTTATTCAAGGCATATTTTGCAGTCGTAGCTGGTGGCTATAGCGAAAAAAATAACGTAGAAGAAATTAATATTTGCCCCTTGAAATCAAATGATGAAATTTTAAACATACCCTTAGTTGGTTTCAGGATGACAAATCAGAGAATTAAAAAAGATGGCAGGCTTTTAGGTCTCTCTTAAAATTTCAGTCATTGCCGCCATTTTTGAATATTTCAAACATAAATGTCAATATTAACATACATTTCTGTCTTCTTTCCTATGGATTTTATACATGGATAACATATTTAGCAACCACAGGCCAATGACCTAAATAGTTCTAAAAAATGATTATTAATGATTACCTCAATGATAATATCTTAAAAAACATTACTTTTGATTATCCAAAGTAAATCTTTTTTGTTTGAAACAAAATCTGTTTTCGTTGTTACAACATGCTATGAAATATCTTTTGTCAGTTGTCATTATATTTTTTTTCCTTTATGAGGGCATGGGCCAGAAATCATTTCAACCCAAGCAGGTTAACTTTGAATGGAAGGGAATAGTCTATAGAAATGAAACCACTGCCAATCTTTCTTTTCATACCAACGGATATAGCGTAGCATATAACAAAGGCAGAATAATGACTTACTACAAAACCAACTACTACCACTTTGAGGCCGGATATATGTTAGACCCCAGAGAACAAAAACAAAATAAAAACATACCACTTTCTTTTAGTAAAATATCCAAATCATTTAAGTTCGGAAAACAAAACAGCCTGTTTTTATTGAGGGCCGGTAAGGGAACAAAAAAACTTCTGACCGATAAAGCGAAAAGAAAAGGGGTTGCCATAGGGTATAATTATGAAGCCGGACCATCTCTTGCTATACTTAAACCTTATTTTCTGGAGCTGATTTACAATTTTGAAAAAGATGGCAGGTATTTTAATGAACTCAGGACAGAAAAATATTCAGAAGACAATAAGGCTAAATTTTTAGATTACAATTCCATCTTTGGCGGAGGTCCTGCAGGTAAAGGATGGTCTGAAGTGGGTATCGTGCCCGGTATTCAGGGAAAATTGGGACTCTTCTTTTCATTAGGCGCCTTTGATGAGTATGCAAAATCTCTTGAAGTAGGCCTGATGGGTGACTTTTTTATAAGGAAGATTCCCATCATGGTGGAAACAGAAAGTATAAGTGCCAAGCCATATTTTTTGAACTTCTATGTGACACTGGAGTTTGGTAAAAGAACTAATTGACAACATCAGTAAAATTCATTCCTTTGATAGAATTACCATTGGTATCAAAAAGTACGGAGACAGAGCAAAGAGCGAGAAAACCTGACTGGCTAAGGGTCAAACTCCCTATCGGCGAAGATTACAGAAGAGTAAGAACCCTGGTCGATGAATACAAACTCCACACGATATGTCAGAGCGGTAACTGTCCCAATATGGGTGAGTGTTGGGGGGCCGGCACTGCCACATTTATGATTCTAGGCAACGTATGTACCAGAAGTTGTTCCTTTTGTGCAGTAAAAACCGGCCGACCCAATGAGTATGATGAAGATGAACCAAGAAGGGTAGCAGAAGCAATCTTCCTGATGCAGGTAAAACACGCTGTCATCACTTCCGTCAATCGGGATGAACTAAAAGACCGGGGGGCAGAGATCTGGTATCAAACTGTTAAAAAGATAAAAGAAGCCGCACCGCAGACCACCATAGAAACGCTCATTCCGGATGTTAAGGGTAATTGGGATGCACTGCACCGCATGATCAATGCCGGACAGGAGGTCGTATCACACAACATGGAAACGGTAGAGAGTCTTTACCGCCGTGTACGGCCACAAGCAAGATATGAACGCTCCCTGGAGCAGATTAAGCGCACAAAACAGTTTGGCAAACGCACCAAATCCGGAATCATGGTCGGACTTGGCGAAACAAAAGAACAGGTATTTAAAATTATGGATGATCTGACCACCCATGGCTGTGATGTTTTTACTATTGGCCAATACCTGCAACCTACCAAAATGCACATAGAAGTTGCTGAATTTATACACCCTGACATTTTTGCTATGTATAAGGAGGAAGGATTGAAGCGTGGTTTCCTGTATGTTGAAAGCAGCCCTTTAGTCAGGAGCAGCTATCATGCTGAAAGACATTTGTAAACAAACTGTTTCAGTAAATAAAAAAAAATCCTTTTTAATTGTGAAGTTTGCATGAGAATTGTACATTTGCACCGCATTTGAAAAAAATAAAAAGCCAACTCAATCTCAATCTCAAATGCCTCCTTAGCTCAGTCGGTTAGAGCGACGGACTGTTAATCCGCAGGTCCCAGGTTCAAGTCCTGGAGGGGGCGCAAAAGCCTGATCGAAATCCATCGGTCAGGCTTTTTAATTTCTATATTGTGTTTCATTTTAAAGTAATTAATGTATGCTTTCATGGTCAGAATTTGAAAAAGTAGAAATGCACGTCGGAACCATTCTTTCTGCCGAAGATTTCCCCAAAGCTAAAAATCCGGCTTTTAAGGTCACCATTGATTTTGGCCACCTTGGTATCCGTAAAAGTTCTGCTCAGATAACAAAACTTTATAAAAAAGAAGACCTCGTCGGTAAACAAATCATCGCTGTTACCAATTTTCCACCCAAACAGATTGCGGATATGATGTCAGAATGTCTCATATTGGGTGTGATAGGTATTGAGAAGGAAGTAACCCTTCTCACACCTTATCGTAAAGTAATAAATGGACTTCGAGTAGGTTAACCTTTATTAAGCATTCTTAAAGTCAAATTTTAAAACATTATTCACTTAGATCCTAGTCAGGGGAGTCTTTTTTGCATCTGGCTTAACCAACATTTTTGATGGTTTTGGAGAAAGCATTGCTAAGCAAAAAATTAGGGGGATGAATGAGCTTTTTTAGAAATATCATCAGGCCTCACCTAAAAATCACATATCTTTGTTGTCCTTACTCAAATATAATGGGAAAAAAGCTTGTCACAAAAGAAATTGTCAACCGAAAAGCTAAGTTTGAATACAGCTTTTTGCAGGTGTACGAGGCAGGAGTTGAATTGACGGGTACAGAAGTTAAGGCATTAAGGCAAAATCTTGCCAATTTGAACGATGCATACTGCATTTTTGACCATGGAAATCTTACCATAATAAATATGTTTATTGCTGAGTATGACCACGGGACCATTTACAATCACGATGCCCGCCGGGACAGAAGGCTTCTGCTACACAAAGCAGAGTTAAAAAAACTGGAAAGAAAGGTCACAGAAAAAGGACTTACCATTGTTCCATTTAAATTATATTTCACTGACCGGGGATTTGCAAAACTGGAAATTGCTCTCGCTCAGGGAAAAAAGGAGTTTGACAAACGCGAAAGCATCAAAGAAAAAGACAGCAAGCGTGATTTGGACAGACTTAAAAAAATTAAACTGTAGTCCGAATTCTATTTTTACTATTTTACATTTGTAAAAATCAAAAAAATGCCAAAATCAGATATAATCGTCAAAATGATATTTGACAAGTGGAATGGATCAATAAAAAACTGGGACACCCTGCTCAATGAGCTCAATGATGAGACTCTATTAAAGGAAATTGTACCGGGCAAAAACAGAGGAATTTATTTATTGGGCCATCTGATTGCAGTTCATGATGAGGTGATGATATTGTTGGATCTGGGACAAAAGCTCTATCCTGAATTGTATGAAACTTTCCTAAAATGTGCTGATAAAGAAATAATCCAAATTCCATCGGCCTCACAATTGAGAGAATATTGGAGTAAACAATGTGATACTTTAAATCAAAAATTCAGCAAACTGAAAACGGAAGAATGGTTCGAAAAACATTCTGCAATTTCTACTGATGATTTTGCTAAAGAACCTCATAGAAATAAATTAAACGTCATTCTGACGCGAGCGACTCACGTGGTGTATCATACCGGTCAATTAATGTTACTTAAATAATATTTAGGATGGCAACTATAGACTTAACAACAACCCTTTTGGTCAACAATTCTCCAACAGAAGTATTCTATGGTGGCAACAAGCCTTATCGTTACCTTCAATCCACTTATTTGAAAAACCCATTAACTTCCTGAGCTAACGTGTTATTAATCATTTCAGGAAAAAGCAATATATTTGTATTAGTTCTGTACATGGCCGATTTTTAAACTGTTGCTTTATGTGCGAAGTCCATTATCATGGGTTTGTTATAACTTCTGTGGATGTCATTCTGCTGGATGACATCCATTAAAAATATTTTATTCCTAATATCTAAATAGGGTTTGCTGAATATGTCAGGCAAGAATATATTTTAAAATTTGAAATAAATTAGAAAATAGTATCATGAAATGAGTATGAATCCACCTTTGTGGTACCTGCCCGACTACCGAGTAGTGGTCAGGCGGGCCTGCCCGACTCTCATGAGCAGGCGGGCACAAACCGGGATGATTATTTTCATGCGAATTCCATCTGGCAATTAAAATACAAATAAAAAATAAACAGATGAAATCCCCATGATGCAAACATCACAAACCATTATGATTAAATCACTGGGATTCCATGTGGCCAAAGAAATAAAAATAGATTTAAACACATGAAAAATATAATTATGCTAACGACTTTTGTTCTTTCAAATTTATTGATGGTATGTAATGCTCAAAATTCCAATCAAATTAGTGTTAAAGACTCCTTGATATCTAAATTAATCAAAACTTCTGAATTAGAATCTTCAAAGACAAATGGTAAAATCATTATTTTGGAGACTGAATACTGTCAAGATTTTGATTGCGAGACTTACTTTCAAGATTATCAGGACCAAATTCAAATATTTTCGATGGAAGACGCTTTATGAGAGGGATAACAAATTATATAGAAATTGAAAAAGATTGACGAAGAAAAGGGGCAAATATTATTAAGTCAAAGGAAAGGGGATGAATACAAAG
Organism: Saprospiraceae bacterium; assembly: GCA_016722285.1. Taxonomy (GTDB): domain Bacteria; phylum Bacteroidota; class Bacteroidia; order Chitinophagales; family Saprospiraceae; genus OLB9. The sequence goes on along the minus strand of JADKGI010000001.1, from coordinate 461,709 downwards.
AAATCGAAATAAATTTATAAAAAAGATCATTTATTTCAATTGCAACAGGTTGCCCGATTAAGCATTTTATTTGGCTTTTGCCACAAGTACCTGTATTTTGGCTAAATCCAGTGGCAATTTGATATTATTTTTTTTTGCTAAAAGTCTGGTTTTGCCAATTCGCTGACAAGCCAATAATGAATATCGATTAAAGAAATTTTGAAAATAAATAGGCATAAATTGAAAATCTTTCCATCATCTAACCAAAATAATCATTAAAAAAATATGGAATTCACTTTAAAAACAGTAATCAACACAAGCCCTGAAAGAATTTATAAAGCATGGTTAAGCAGTGATGGACATTCAGATATGACCGGAGGCGCAGCAACCACTTCTGATGAAAAAGAAGCGGAGTTTACAGCATGGGATGGATATATTGAAGGCAGGAATTTAACATTAGTTCCATACAAAAGGATTGTACAGTCCTGGAGAACATCAGAATTTGAAGAAGATGAAGAAGATTCCCAAATTGAAATTTTGCTCAATGAACAGGATGGCCAAACTGAACTCACACTAATTCATACAAATTTACCTGAAAGCGGAGAGCACTACAAAGCAGGTTGGGATGATCATTATTTTCAACCTATGAAAAATATTTTCTCAAATTAAAAGTTAAGCAAGTAATAAATGGGAGATAAATGGCAAATTCAGAGTATTTCAGATTTAGTAATATCTGTCAGCATATTACCTTTCGCCACACCCCAATTACCATTACTCCACATTCCATTCAAAAAGGAATACCTGTGAAACTGGTGCAGGATAAACCTGCCATTATCCAACTTAGGAAGAATCAGAATATTGTCAACAGCACATTTGAAGTTGCCGGGTTTGTAGCAAGGATATTGCCTTTGAAAAGCCATATCGGGTCAGGTGCATTATTCCGTTGATATATGAATTGACCGTAAAGGATAAAAGAATGCCGTCACAATGTTAATTAACAAGCACAACGGCGTCTCCCGGACATGACTTTAATGAAAATTGAACCAATTTGATATGTTAGGGTACAAACCCATAGTCATAATAATGAATTATGCTTCTGTAACTTAAGTTTCATAGCATGAATTATTATAGTTATACTTTTGCATAAATATTTTATTATTATGCACATAGAACAATTAATAACTAACAATGATGGCACGATCATAGATGTAAGAACTCCCAGGGAGTTTATGGGCGGGCACGTCGCTGGTTCTATAAATATTCCTGTTGTAGAACTTCCTTACCGAATGAAAGATTTGAAAGAATTGAGCCCGCCGCTGCTGTTTTGTTGTGCGTCAGGCAACAGAAGCGGACATGCAGCACAATTTTGCACCAATCAGGGACTTGAATCATATAATGCCGGTGCCTGGACTACTGTAAATTATTATAAATCTCTGGCATCACAACTTTGATAATGAAAAATATATTCATATTAACGGATTGGCACGTAATGAGGTGGGTACGACTCATCATTGGAGTTTACTTCATCTGGCAGGCTATAAATACCCTGGATAGCTTTTCTGCTTTTATTGGTTCGTTCTTCCTGCTTCAGGCTTTAACAAATACTGGTTGTTGCGGCGCAGAAGGTTGCCAGATACCAAACCAAAAATCAAACGAAATTAATGATCATGATAAAGTCGATTACACTATAATAAAACCATAAACTATGGAAACGCACACTTACCACGTTAATCTCAATTGGATTGCCGACCGGATCGGTGAAGTATCATCTCCGGAATTACTGGATTCAATTGATGTGGCCACGCCTCCTCCTTTTCCAAAAGGAGTCGATGGAGTTTGGTCCCCCGAACATTTTTTTACAGCGGCAGTAAACAGCTGCTTTATGACTACCTTTCTGGCTATCGCTGAAAACTCAAAATTAGAGTTTAAGAAATTCGATTGCAGAGCTGAAGGAAGACTCGGAAAAATTGACGGCAAATACCGAATGACTGAAATAGTATTAAAGCCTAAACTGGTCATAACAAATGAATCGGACAGGGAGAAAGCAGAAAGAATCTTGATTAAATCTGAAAGCGCATGTTTGATTTCAAATTCGGTTACATCAAGTATCGTCCTTCAGCCGGAAATCACAACTGATTAAAAACGGTCAATCCAAAAGTGATTCATCGGTCAGTTTCCATAAAACATCATTATCCGGAAGGGGTGCCTTATATGAATGAAGTTTGCCGGTAAAAGGATGTACAAATTCCAGTTTGTATGACAACAGGCAGATACTTCTATCCAGATTTGGTCTTCTGGATCCATATTTCAGGTCTCCTTTTATAGGCATATCCATCGTTGCCAGTTGGGCTCTTATCTGATGAAATCTTCCTGTTTTCAGGTTGATTTTCAAGAGATGATAGTTGTCAAATGACTGAATCAGGGTATATTCAAGAATAGCTTCCTTGTAGTTGCTATCCACCATTATATCCGCACTCATAGCCCTGTTGTGAAGTTTTTTGAGAAAATGCCTTAGTTCTACCTTTCCGGATTCAGGATTTCCGGACACAAGTCCAAGATAAGTTTTTTTGACCGACCTGTTTTTTAGCATTTCCGTAAATTCAGCAGAAAATGCTATAGTTTTACCGAAGATGACCAGTCCGCTTACGGGTTGATCAATCCGGTTTAATACATGAACTTTCTCCGGATACCGGGCATTAAGCACACTCTCAAGATCATTATTTTCTTTATCTGTCGCTTGTACTGCGATACCATATTTCTTTATAATAACTATAAACTCATCTGTTTCATCTATGATGCTAAAGTTTGAATCAAATGAGTTTTGATTTAATAAGTTATCCAGTATTGACAGGTCCACTATTATAGTTTATAAACAGGATAATAAGCTTTTTTATAACACCCTAATATGAATTATTCCACTTCTTCATAATCAACATATTCATCCTTATGATCTATTTTGGGTTTTTCTTTCCTTGCGTTATCGCTCTGACGAGGTTTTCTTCCTTCTATCATCGGAGAGAGATAATAAGTATATATATAGTAAGATATCAGTGAAAGTATGAGGTACTTAATCATGAGACATTTTCTCAATAAAAATTAATAAATATTTAAAGTAGATATCCCCGGGCTGGTATAAGGTTGCCGGGGATATCCATAAAATATATTTTTCAGTTATTTACCACCAAATAGCTTGCCGAATATGGATTTAACACCCATTTCTGCTATATCATCTACCACACTTCCATCACCATCTTTATCCAGCAATTTTGTAAAAATACTCGGTGTATTTGGCTGCTGATTTACGGTCTTTGTTGCGCCCTGAATAAAGTCAAGTAAACTTCCACCTTGATCAGCCTGCTGTGTTTGAGTTGGTTGAGCAGGGGCTTGAGCCTTTAGCTTGCCAAGCATACCCAAGACTACAGGGGCAAGCGTAGCCATCATACTCAGTATTTTCCCGGTATCAATACCGCTTTCTTTTGAAATAGATTCTGCTGCTGTTTCCTGCTTATCACCCAACAAATGATTCAATATCCCTGTGCCATTGGCAGTTTGAGGATTTGAAGGTTGAACCATTCCTGACAAAAACCCGCCAAGGTCATTCAGGATACTTCCGTCATGGTCTCTGTCCAGCGCCGCCATCAATCCACCTGCTCCCTCGGGTGTACTTGCGTTATGGGAGATAGCATTTAAAAAGGGTAGCAAACACACCATCCACAGCAGAATTGGCTTGTTTTGAATCACCTAATCCAAGCTGTTGTCCTACCTGATTAATGATAATGTCTTTCATGGGGCCTTGTAACAAATCTGTAATATCCATTTAATGTTTCGTTATTTAATTTTATCGAATATCCGACATGCAATACTAACAATATTTTGAGTAAAAAATTCATTATTTAGGAGAGATAAATCAACTTTGTTAATTTCGGAACGGTATTTGTATTATCAAATTACAATAATTTATAATATATATGTTTAGAAAAATATTGCTAAATACACCACTAATACTGATTTTTTGCAGCATTGGATCATATGCCATTGCAAACAGAAAATTAACAGAAAATTATATTTCTGAATATAAAAAAATAGCCATTTCGGAAATGCACAGAACCGGCATTCCGGCAAGTATAAAATTAGCTCAGGCCATACTTGAATCTGACTTGGGACGAAGCCCTCTGGCATACAAAGCAAACAATCATTTCGGTATTAAATGCGGAAACGGTTGGACAGGAGAGACCTATTATAAGCAAGATGACGAAACGGATAACACGGGTATATTAATAGAAAGTTGTTTCAGGTCTTTCAATTCAGGCGAAGAATCTTATCTGGCTCATTCCGATTTTCTAACAAGTCCGTCAAAACAATCCCGATATGGCTTTCTATTTAATCTGAATACAACGGATTACGTAGGATGGGCCAACGGTCTGAAGTTTGCCGGGTATGCTTCTGATCCGTCCTATCCGTCCAAACTAATTAAAATTATCGAAAGCTATCAGTTATACAAACTGGATGTATCAGTAAATACATCAGGGCGACAACAGGATTTAGCAGAAATTCCAGCTCCAAAAGAAAAGTTTAAACAGGATAAATATAAAAAAGATACACCCAAAAAAGTAAATCCAAATATCTGGAATTCCGACGAAACACCGGAAACAGAGGGCAGAGAAAAAAATATGATTTCAGGAAAGTACAAAGTGGCAAAAATAAATGATGTGAAAATGGTACTGGCATATGGAGGTGAATCCATTAAAGAGCTCGCATTACGAAACGGGAAAAATGTTTTTGATCTGCTTGAATATAATGAATTAGTTATAAGTCAGGATCAGGTGTTAAAATCAAATGAAGTTATATTTTTATCAAAAAAGAAAAAGTCAGTAGAAGACGAAGCGCTTGCTTTCCATACAGTGTCAAAAGGTGAAACTCTGTACGTCATTGCTCAAAAAAATGGAATCAGGCTGGAAAATCTGATGTCAAAAAATAATATCCCTCCGGATGCAGAACCTTTACAAGGGGAAGTCCTCAGCTTAAATAAAAATCTGTCTAAGAGAGATAGTCCTAAATACCGACTGGTAGAAAGAACTGATGTCTTTGTAGATTTTGGCAGCTTGCAATGATAGTTAATGAACATATAAGCCTCAATAAATATATCAGCGATACCGGATTATGTTCCCGCCGTGAAGCGGATAAAATTATAGAAGCAGGAAGAGTAAAAATAAACGAAACTATAGCCCGAAAAGGAAACAGAGTCGCCTCAGGTGACCTTGTCTATCTGGATGATGAGCTTATTTCAAATAAACCGGTTCCTGTCTATATCGCTTTTCACAAACCGATAGGAGTCGTGTGCACCACTGATCAGCGCGAACCGGACAACATCATCGACTATCTCAACTTTTCGGAAAGAATATTTCCCGTCGGAAGACTGGATAAAATGTCTCAGGGATTGATCTTACTTACCAATGATGGTGACATTGTCAATAAGATACTCCGTGCGGGTAATTATCACGAAAAGGAGTATATCGTCACTGTCAACAAAATGATAGATTCCGCATTTGTCAAAACGATGGCTGCGGGCGTGCCGATATTGGACACGGTAACCCGACCCAGCAAAGTCAAAAAGATAAATGATTTTACCTTCAGTATAATTCTTACCCAAGGCTTGAACCGACAGATACGCCGCATGTGTGAGGCACTTGGGTATGCAGTAAAATCACTCACACGCACCCGCATTATGGATTTAACCCTGGACGGAATACCCTATGACAGCTGGAGATACCTGACTGAGTCTGAAATAACCTGGTTGATGGAAATGGTCAAAGATTCCAGAAAATAAGGATTGAAAACCAAGTAAGTTTAATAACCCTTGGCTATCAATATTCAAAAATATACCTATCCCCAGCATATAAGAATGGTGGAAAACAACTCAAGTTTTGCAGAGCATTTCTATTCCGAAAATTTCAGGTTCCTATACCATACCAGTGTAATAAATACATTTTGTCTATAATCCATAAATCAATGGTATAAAAGTGTATCATTTTTTATCGGCTGGCTTCTGCGTTATTTATTTGAATATACCAGATACTGCCACGGAGCTAATTCTATCTGATCGCCCTCCTTAACTTCCTTTTGCTGGCTGGAAAAAATTTCCCTGTACAAGCCGGAAAACGAAGCTCCGGATAAAATCGCTTTTTGGCGGGCAGATGACAAATTGAGAATAACTACTACCTTTTCTCCGTCTTTTTCTCTACTGAAGGCATAAATATTTTCATCGTTGCCGGTTGCAATTTTCACAACTTTACCTCCGTGTTCACCATTCCAAAGTGCCTTATTAAGGTGTTTGAGATCGAATAAAGTTTTGTAAAATCCTGCATAAGAATATTCTCCCCAGGGAATGCTGTCCTTTTTAAAAAACTCAAGTTGCTTATCCATGGCCGACTCCTGTCCCGTATAAACAAGTGGAATACCATTAATAGTGGCTGTAAGAACGGCAAATGCTTTATGTCCGTCTCCCATTCTTTCAAACTCGGTGCCGGCCCAGGAGTTTTCATCATGGTTTGATGTAAACTGCATCTGATATCCTTTAGTGTATTGCGTTGCTTTTTTTGCTATCACGGAATCTATATCATTTGCTGTTTTTTTGATTTCGACAGCTTTTTCTCCTTTTACCACATTACCCTGAACCAATTTTTCACCCTTTTTTCTGTTTGCTTTTTGTGATTTGGCTATCTCGTTTAGTATGTGGTGCATTTCCCAGCCGTAATCCGCTATAAACGCACCATTATTGACAATGGCTGGCACCTCTCCTTCAGAAAGCATAAATAATGGCTTGATCGCATACAGGGAATCTGTACACTGAGCCCAGAAATCCACAGGAACTCCATGGGCCACATCCATCCTGTAACCGTCGATACCGGTTTCATTAATCCAGTATTTTAGAGCGTCGATCATCCCTATACGCATCTCCTGATTGTCATAGTTCAGGTCTGCTACATCTGTCCATCCCCACGGTTTTCCAGTATTATAGTCTATCGGATCGGTAATATTTCCATCTTTGTCTTTAGTGTACCAATCCGGATGCTCGGTGATCCACGGATTGTCCCAGCCGGTATGATTGGGTACCCAGTCTATAATGATATACATACCTGCATCATGAATGGCATTTACCATGTGTTTAAAATCGTCTAGGCTTCCGAAATCAGGGTTCGTTTTATAATAGTCTCCGATTGAATATGGGCTTCCCAGTTCTCCTTTCCGGTTTTTGAGACTTACCGGATTGACTGGCATGAACCACAAAATGTCAATTCCCATATTTTTAAGCCTTGGGATGTGTGCTTCAAACGATTTGAATGTATTTTCTTTGGTAAAGTGTCTAAGGTTAACCTCGTAGATAACAGCATTTTTATGCCAGTCCGGAACGTTTGGTTTTTCTATTTGGACAACCTGCTCAGTATTTTTGTTCTTATCATTATTCCTGCAGGAATAAAAAACGATTGCCACAGTCATCACAACTACCGCAAACAGTCCCATTTTTGAAAATAACATAGAATTGATTTTATTTTTAGTTAAAAATTATCTTCTACATATACGATATCTGACAAAGATAAGTAGGTATGGTTGTATATAAAAATTAATAAAGCAAATTGATATTTTTGACTTACTTAAAATATTAATAATGGTTTTCTGACTACTCAGATTTCAAATCACTCTGCATGATACGATACACGTTTTATCTTTGCACCCAAGCCATCCCGTTTATTTTCCGGAGTCTGATGTGTGCATCCAGATTTCGCGTTGAGGGAAAGGAATACTGATTCCTTCGCTATCAAAGTTAACTTTAATTCTTTTTCGCAATTCACCAGTTACTTCCCATTTTCTGTGAGGCTTGGTCTCACCGGTTATTTTTACCACTACGGCAGAATCGCCCAAATCGTCCACTCTCAGGAATTGAGGCGGCTTATTGATTGCTTCGGCCCAAAAGGGATCTTCAGCCAATTCCAATCCCACTCTGTTTATAACCGTGATGACATGGTCAATATCTGAGCTGTACGAAATACCTACATTCAGATTGATCCTTCCGAAATTTTTGGAAAGATTTGAGACTTTTTTTATTTCACCATGTGGCACATGATGTACGGTTCCGTCCAAATCGCGGAGTGTGGTCATCCTAAGTGTTATATTTTCTACTGTCCCGCCGACTGTATCAAATTTGATAACATCACCGATTCTGTATTGGCTTTCAAGAATAATAAATAATCCTGAAATAACATCTCTGATGAGATATTGACCTCCAAAACCAAATGCAAGTCCTACTATACCTGCTCCTGCCAGGATGGGGCCTATTAAGATCCCTATTTCCTGCAAAATCATCATGATCGTAATGAAGAAAATTGCAATTTTAAGTGATGAATTGATGATATTAATCAGCGTGTCCTCTCTTTTCTTCTCCCCTTCTTCGTAGGTATATTCGTCGGCTACAATGGCTAGCCTTATTGCCTTCTCTACAAATTTCCCAATTACAAACTGAAAAACATAAGCACCCAGTATAATAAATAATACTTTTACGCCATGGTCATATAACCATGGTGCCAATGTCTCCGCCCAAATTTTTATAATATTTTCCATTTCTATTTTTAACTTCTATAATCATTTTTACAATATCTCAAAATCCAAAGAAGGGATTTGGATTAAGGGTTTCAAATATATTTTCTCTTTTATTTCAAAGAAATAGATAAATTTTAGCTGCAAAATTATGATTTAAAAGGAAATCAAATCTACTTAACCGGATATTTATAATAAAGGTCATATAATAAAGAAACATCACATAGAATCCTTGTATCCCTTAAAAACAAATTTTGTTAGACTCAAACCTTCTTCCGCAAAAGTCTTTTTAGCTTTTGAACAAGAAGTATTTCTCAGGTTTATTTGCCGTCCTTTGGATTATTTTTCTCGCTTCCAGATCCAGTTTTACAGTCTCTCCGTACCATTGTATCCCTCCTTCAAAAGTATCTTTGACACGTTCATATAATTGCTCCATTAGCTCAGTATGGGTCAATTCTGCATTTTCTAAGATCTTCAGGATATTTCCCCTGATGATATTATATTTTTTTAGAGAAATACGTTTATTGGTCTTATCAGTGTGAGGATGTAAGGTTTGGATTTGTTCAACTTTCATGAAGAGATTACATTGCTTTCACTTTAAACAAAATAACAAGTCCACAGTTTGGAAATCCCTACAGCAATAACACCCCGACTTGCCAGCCTATCCAAATTCTGTGTTTGTAAGACCCGCTATCATCAGTGATGGCAGCGTTGTTTTCATAATTGACCGCATACACCAATACAACAATGAGTGGCTGTAGTGTGACTTCATCCTTCACAGAGCCTCTTGCGTTATACAATTTGGGGGATTGACATAAGCTTATTTGCCCGGTGACGTTCAAAACTATAAACAACCCTATTTTAATACTATTCATTTTCCTTTGTTTTGCTGTATGAAAACAAAAGGTGGATTTACCCCTATTGGTGAAGGAAAGTTTTTTGAATTTTTTTCTTGTTTGCAATTTGATCAACTGGTCTTCAATAAGATTGGTGATGCAATTAGATATTTTTAAGCATTCAAGTTTTAAGATGTTAAAAAAATAAAATTCCATTATTAGTGATGAGAAAAAACTATCCCACTCCATCTATTCTCATATTAATAGATCGCCTCAACCATTCTTTTAAACTATCCGGGCTTAATAGCCGATAAAACGAAGGCAGGAATTATCATTAGGTAAACCGCCATCTTTTTCCAGAGTCAAAGATTTGTCCCTTTCTTAATTATGTGGGGACTGAGCACAACAGGATAAGGCTATTTTACCTAGATTGTAAGTAGCTTTGAATGGGAAGAATTCTTGAAATTCTTCCCATTACTTAAAAGCATTTCTAACAAAACTTAATAGCCGTCATTTTGCTCCATTAGCTTATTTGCATCCATTTCAGCTTGAGGAATAGGCATAACAAGTTTGGGACTATTATATGGAAATCCTGCTATATTGGCCTTGATTCTCTTTATATCATAGATAGAAAAGCCTTCAAATGCCAATTCACGTTGTCTCTCTTCAATTATTTTAACAAGACTGATACTACTTAACTTATTTGCGCCACTTCTGTCTCTTATTGCATTGACATCGTCTAAAGGCTTGTTTCCTATAGATGTATTTAATCTTTGGTTGCACTCCGCCCGTATCAGGATCATTTCGGCCAACCTGAATATTGGTACATTCCCAAACTGGTTGGTATATTTAGAAGAGAGTAAATCGCCTTTTTCATTTTCATAATAAAAGTGGCCTCTTTCATCATTGGGATCATCAAAAATATCAAGATATGCCTGATTGATAGAAATGTCACCACCTCTACCTCCATTTCCTTCAGATGCGTACATTTGAATCAGTTGATTTTCACCACTCTGAGATGTGACTTGCATGGCATAAATATCCTCTTCTCCGTTTGCATCATGATTGAATGCATCTTCAAAACTAGCGGATAAGGAGTATTTATTATTGCTGATAACCAAATGTGCAGCATCTCGGGCTTCTGCGTATTTTCCAACATAGAGATTTACTCTTGCCTTGAGTGCTAGTGCAGCATATTTATCAGCAAAAAAATCATTTTCATCAGGAAGCATCGCAATAGCTTTGTCAATATCATCCTGTATGGCTGTGTAAATTTCTGATGCGATAGATCTTGATATATTCAGGTCGCCACCGTAATCACTTATAGACTTTAATCTTAAAGGAACTCCTTTTACTTCGTTTCCATATAGGCGTACCAGTTCAAAATAATTAAATGCTCTTAGAAACCTAGCTTCTCCTTCAATTCGAGATTTCTCCGCACTATCAGAAATCAAATTTAGGTTATCTAATACTAGATTGCATTGGCTGATCACTTTATAAAGGTTGTTCCAAATTACAGCAATCAGAAAATTATTAACAACCATAGTTTTTGTCAATGCTTCCCGTGGCTCAGTAAATGTACCATTCCATGATACATGTTTATCACTTCCCAATAAATCTGACATTATCTGGACGTAACCTCCATGTGAATTTCTGCTTCCATCGATTTGATAAACCCCTATCAATAGTTTTTTTACATTTGCTTCAGAGGTAAGTGCAGTTTCTTCAGAAATTGATAACGTTGGCTCTACATTTAGTTGGTCATCACAACTGAATAATAAAAGCAAACATATGATTATGATGTAATTGTTACCTAACTTTTTCATCTTTTGTGTATTTTAAAATATTTCAAAAATTGATATTGATTCCTAAAGAAGTAGTTTTTGCCTGGGGAGCAGAATAAAAATTTACTCCGCTATCAAAACCATAACCTGATACATCAGCTCTGGCTTCGGGGTCATACCCTGTATAATCGGTAAAAGTGAGCAAGTTCACCCCAGAAATATAAAGTTTGGCGCTCTGGATTTTAGCTTTATTTATTACTGAAGAAGGTATATCATAACTCAGCATTATATTTCTAAGTCTGATAAATTCGGCTTTCTCCAGATACCTGGATGATTGAGCCGTGCCATTTTGTCCGTATAATCTGGCTTGTGGTACTTTAGTAATATCTCCGGGTTTTTGCCATCTATTTAGCTGGTCCCTCGTTTGATTATCAAAAAAATCTGCACTCGATGATTGGTACACACCACCACCATTATAGATGCTCGCTCCCCACTCTCCTACAAAAGTAAAACTCAGTGTGAAATGATTGCTGGAAAATTCATTGGTAAGACCAGCAATCCAATTTGGTTGAGGATTTCCAGCTATCACTCTCTCTGCCTCAGAATAGTCTGATGTAGTTTCAGATCCATTACCCTTTTTATAATATAGCGCATCACCTGTGTTTGGATCAGCCCCGGCAAAATCTACCAGATAAAACGACGAAATAGATTCTCCTACTCTGTTGATGTTTTCTCCATTGATGATATCACCATTATTATTTGGCAGGGATTTTATTTTATTGGTATTCTTAGCGAGGTTAAAATTGGTTGTCCAGTTTGCATTTTTAGACACGATGTTTTTAGAATTTAATACAAATTCCACCCCTTTACTTTCTAAAGCACCTATATTTTTATTTATAGATGTCTGGCCGGAACTACCTGGTAGCGGAACGCTGAATAAAAGGCCATCTGTATTTTTTGTATAAACGTCTATTTCACCAAAGAGTCTGTCTTTAAATAATCCGAATTCGAGCCCTAAGTCCAGTTGTTTGCTCTTTTCCCAGGTCAAATCATTATTGCCAGGTTGTACCAATCTTATACCTGATAGCTTATTGTAGGAGACACCATTATAAAGGGTTTTAGAAGCAAAATTTCCAATTTCTGAATTACCTAACTGACCAATACTTGCCCTCAGTTTTAAGAAAGAAATAGTACTGTTGTTTTTTAAGAATGTCTCTTCAGAAAAAATCCAGCCTAATGACAATGCGGGAAATACTCCATATCTCTGATTTGTACCAAATCTGGAAGAACCATCTCGCCTAATGCTAGCTTTGACAAAATATTTGTCTTGGAGATTAAGTGATGCCCGAGAAAAATAAGACAAGAAGTTATATCTACTATTACTACCCTGCCCTGCAGTAACTTCTGCTGCACTCGAAATTGTCTGAAAATCATCAGATGGAAATTGAGTGCCCGTAACACTGCTAAAAACTCTATCAGAATTATTGAATTCTTGCCCAAATACTATATTTAGAAGTGAGCTTGTACCCAATTCTTTATTTAATGTAAAATAGTTGGACCAGATATAATTTTCTGATGTAGCGTTTGAATTATACCCATACCCATTTGTGGACATGAAAGGAGTTAATGTCCCCCTATATTGGTCTTCAGTCTGAGAGCTGACATCATAACCCAAATCAGAATTAAATTTTAAATTTTTTACAAAACTGAACTCAGCAAAAACTTTACCTGTTATTCTTCTGAGATTGCTGGTATAGTTGGCATAAATATCTTCCAGAAGAAAATTTGCATACAGAGTATTTGCATTAGGAGTACCATCCTCATTATAAGCAGGAGAGAGCGGAGACTGAGCAATAGCCTGAATTGGTGTGGTAAATTCGTTATCATTAGCTACTCTTTCGACTTTAGTTTTGGAAACTCCTATATTCATTCCGGCATGAATCTTAGTACTTACCTGATGTTTAATATTCAATCTGGCGCTTATCCTTTGTAAATCATTGCCTTGGATTATACCTTTTGTTTTATTTAAAGAACCGCCAAAGAAGTATTGTGTTTTCTGGTCTCCTCCCGATACAGATAAATCAACGTCTGACTGACTTCCATCTCTGATTGCAAATTTGTTCCAGTCAGTATTTACCGTAGTATTTTTCCAATCAGTACCATTTGCCAAAAAATCAAAGGTACCTTCAGCCTCTAAAAGCCCATCCTCTGGGCCCTAGTGAATTTATAGCTGCCTCTGTAAAAAGCTCTTTGTATTCTGCTGCATTTAAAAAGCTTAATAAATGAGTAGGTGAGCTGACACCTGAAGATACATTCAGTGAAATATTTGTTTTTCCAGCTATACCTTTTTTAGTTGTAATAAGTACCACACCATTTGCGCCACGGGCACCATAGATGGCTGCTGAGCTAGCATCTTTGAGTATATCTATAGATTCTATCTCTGATGGACTAAGTGAAATAAGGGGATTCATAGGTGCGCCGTTTCCGGATTCATTGACATTGATAAGTGGCATGCCATCGAGGACATATAGTGGTTCGCTACCCGCACTAATGCTGGATGCGCCTCTAATCCGAATATTTATTCCTCCATCTACCTTGCCATTAGTCTGATTTATCCTAACTCCAGCAGCTTTACCTGACATCGTACTTTGAAAATTGGAAACCGAAATATTTGATAGATCTTTAGAACTTAACTTCGCTACATTATCTGTCAACATTTTTTTATTAGTACTACCATATCCGATGACCATAATTTCTGAAAGTATGAAGGAAGACACATCCAAAGATATATTTACAACTCCCGATTCGTCAGGAACAACCATTTCTTTTGGTGTGAATCCAGTAAATGATATGATGATAGTTTTTTCTGTCGCGGGCAATACAAGTACATAATTGCCATCTATATCTGAGATTGTCCCAATATCTGGTCTTCCTTTGGCAATAATATTGGCTCCAATTACGGCATCACCGGATGTATCGATGATTTTGCCCGAAATTGCTCTCTGACAGAAAATAATATTTACACTGTTCAACAGTAAAAATAAGGGAAATAAGATCTGTTTCATACAATAATTTGTTTTGTAATTAAAAAAAGTTGATTTATTCTGTTTAAGATAAATGTATGGTTCTGAAGCCTGCCATTGTAATTCTTAAACACCAGGATGTATTTTTCCAATTTTATTAATTGAAATCAAATATTCGGATGTATTTCATTTTTCAAAATCAAGGTTAACGGGTTCAGTTTTCATAGCTGACTTTTTTCCATTTATGGATCCTGTGGTAGGAGTTGTTTCATCCACTATATCAAAAGAAATATTGTCAAACCAAACTTGCCCCGTTCCGATGAGCAGAACTCCATAAGCCAGAAGAGATGCATTATTTGGCACGTCCAACACTATCTCATATTTATGCCAATCTGTTGTACCTACTACTGGCCTGTCACCCATATTGTCAAAAGATAAAGATTCTTCAGATTTACACTGATCAACCCTAAACCAAAGAGATGCTCCATCTATCACACTCTCTGTCCTGATAGATGCAGTGAGTTTAACTCTTTTTCCGACAAATCTGTCTGGCCTGCAAGTCTGCATTAAGGTTCCAAAGCCATCAATTTCTTTATCAATTGACTTGATGGTGGCAGCATTTTTACTATTTTCTCCCTCCCCCAGAGCGATGCCCATATCATAACTTTTAGGAAAACTACCCGCCTTCCCCCAACCTACAGGTAAATCAAATGAAATAAATGAAGAAGCAATGCCTCCCAGAAATAAGATCTTTAATATTGTTGTTGTCATTTTAATGATTTTTTGAATTTCACAATGTTTTGGTGTACTCAATTTTATCTGAGTAATAAAAGTGACGTGTTATGTAAAAAGGTAACCTCTTCCTGATTAGAAAATTCTATTATTTATTCCGAAGTCATATATCCAGCCATAGAAAAAATAAAAAATCAGAATAAAATATTACACACTTAGGATTAATATTATATTTGTTTTACGGGAGTATTTCATTTTCATTAACCTGAGTTTATAATCTAATGCTGAAACAGGAAAACAATATTTCACAGTGCACTGGGTAGAAAAACTAAAACTAGACCAAAACAAAGCGCTCAATGATATTTATCGCATCTACAGAGGCGATTGTGTCATGTGGTTACAAAACCAATATAGTATAAGGGAAGATGAAGCTATAGACGTTTTTCAGTTATCCATCATCATATTGTACGACAGTGCCATGCTCGGAAAGGTGAAATCAGAAACCACCGATGTAAAATCTTTTCTATACGGCGTAGCCAGAAATAAAGCCTACGAGCTCTTGAGGCAAAAGAAAAATATTGTGCTGGCAGATGAAGATCATACACTCCTTACTTATCTGGCTGATGAAATGCCTGATCATGGCACGGAAGATGCGCTTAATCTTGCCGTAAAAGCTCTGGAAGAATTGGGCGATCCATGCAAAAGTATCATTCAAATGTACTACTATAAAAACCACAGCATGGAAGAAATTACTCAAAACCTGGGGTACAAAAACGCCGATACGACCAAGAATCAAAAATATAAGTGCCTCAAAAGGTTACAATCCATTTATTTTAGTCACTTTAAAAAAGAATGAAGCCATTGAAAAGCAATGAACACGACATTTTTTTGTTGGACCAATACATAAAAGGCCAGCTAAGTAAGAGCCAGCAATTAGATACACAGCAAAGACTTCTGTCTGATGTTGATCTGAGAACTGATTACGAATACTTGCTAAAAGTCGCCGCAGACGCCCGAATTTCATCACTGTACGAAGTGAATCAAATACTCATAGACGCTGAGAAAGAGTTTGTGAATAGAAGAAAAGGGATTATGAGTATATTAATATCTCAATGGAAAAAGTATCTGGTTGTTGCGATATTATTTTCGGGACTGCTATATCTTGGAATAAAATACCTGGGCACTAAGAAGGTTGCATATCCTGAGCAATATGCTGATATTTTTGAGAAAAGATTTGACAGCGAATTGATCCTGCACGAAACTTACAGAGCAGTAAGTCAGACTGACGGCCTGAGTACGGAGCAGCGAAGAGCATATGAATTGTATAGCATCCAAAAATTTGAAAAGTCAGCTCCCCTTTTACAAAAACTGTGGGAGACCAAAAATGACACTTTGGCCCTGTACTACTGGGGCATCAGTGAGATAGGCAGAGGGAATGTGGAAAAGGGAAAAGAGATATTAGTGATGGAGGCTGTAAATGAATATCCAAAAATAA
Organism: Saprospiraceae bacterium; assembly: GCA_016722285.1. Lineage (GTDB taxonomy): Bacteria > Bacteroidota > Bacteroidia > Chitinophagales > Saprospiraceae > OLB9. Next base: position 445,268 of record JADKGI010000001.1, on the reverse strand, counting down.
TAAAATAATAAAAACCAAAAATAAAATGAAAACATTAAATTATTCTCTGGCTTTAATACTTACACTGATGATAATAGCAGCTGGATGTGGACATGAACATAAAGGATATCATACAATACTATCTCTGCCTATTTTGAAAAATGCTGAATATTTTAAAAAAACATGTACGGATATAAACAATAAATGTTGGCCGTATGATATTTGCTACACTGATGAAAATAAACTCTATTATGTTCCTTTCTATTGTGGTAATTCCAAGAGGGGATTTTGTAATCCTGAAAGTTCATCAGAACATAAAGATTCATTTTTCATATATGTACCCATATATAGTGAAACCGAAAACATAAGAAAAAGTATTATCGTCGAAAATGGAATCGAAAGTGAAATTGAAATGGGTGAGTCTGACCCGATTCCTCACAGAGGCTCGTTTGGCTGCAACTATTTTTTAAAAAGCGGTGAAGTTTCAGATATGGCGCAACCTTCATCGTCAGATATAGGAATAAATAGCATGGCCAAAGTTCGTAAAGGATGTTCATTAGATTATTTCATACATAAAAGCGTCAGGTACTTAAATCTTGTTTTTATTCCACATGAGCTTGAAAATGATACTATAATCCAATATTTTAATTTTGATTTTCCTATTTCCATTCCTGATTATAATAAACTGGATTCTTTGATTCAGGTCGAAAAAGTGGTAATTGGGGGTATTAACAAAATAGACACGTCATTAATGCATATATACATAGGCAATAGTGAAGAAAAACTTTTCACAATTAAAGCTTTTTCAAGACCCGAAATTCAAAGCTTTAACCCCAATATTAAACCGTATATAATTAAAAATTGATTATCTTACCACATATCTGATGACTCCTGAATTTCCCATCCAGGAGTCGTCAGCCAAAAGATGAACCGACGAAACTACCTCTGTAGCACCATTGATCATGAAATACCGGGCAAGAGTATAATTGCCCTCTCCCTCAATATATCGTCCTTTACCGGACTCACATGCAGAGAGTACTATTTTTTTTACGCTACTTTTATACCTAAGTAATTCGAACCCGAACAGACTATCCAAGCCTCCGCTTGATGTCCTGAAGTAAAGTTTTATATCTTCCTTTTTGCTACTATTGGCTATGCCATGAACTGCGAGATGGATGTATTCTGTCTCTGGGTCCATATATGCTTTTATAAAATTCTTTTTTGTAGCCCGATATCCGGTAAACAACTGGGCATCAGGATATTTTTTTTGCACGGCTACGGATTCTTTATATGTGCCGGGCAACTCTATCAAAGTTGTCCGTCGTATAGACTCGATAGTCTCTGGGTCTGAAAAAGCAAATATCGCCACCTTGGTTCCCGATTTATTTTCTGAATTTTTTTCTTTTTCTTTAAATTTAAGTGCCGGCAAGTAAGAAACATTGTATTTCTCGCCCAATAATGAAGATAAAGCAAGTTGATGAAATATCCCATCCGGAATGATAGTCACATTTTTCTTTAATGAAGTTTGTACCAGATTTGGAAGCAAAATCGAATCAAGGGTATCACTCAATAAACCAGGTTTTGCTTTTTTTTGCATGCCAGACAAATATCGGTCTGCCGTATTTAAATCACTGTCTGATAGCGAGATTTTTTTCAATTCTAATGATTCATTTTTTATAAAAAGATAATAGATATCATTACCATTCTGAGAGATGTCAAGTATCACTTCATTGTCATCCAACTTTTTTTGTACCTCCCTGATGTTTGCCACAGTCAATGCACCTAAATCATCTTTTCCTACATATTTGCCCTTTTTCTTCAGAAGTTTCGCTTCTATGTCCATATATTTTTGAACTGCCAGATTGAATCGGGCATTGCCTCTGTATCCGTTCAGCATTTCTTCTTTGATGGTAGCATTTAATTGTATTAATTTTTCATTTTCAGTATTTGATTTTTCATGAGATAATGTTGTCATTTGCTTATCCCGGTACATGAGGCTACTTTTCTTTTTGTCACTATAGCTTAAAAATTGTTGCGCATACTTTTTATCCTTTGTCAAAACATATAATTGATAAGTAGCTTCCATTCCGAGATTTAAAAATGAAACACCACTTTCAAGGTAAAACTGAAGTATTGACTGTTCGTCAGTTACTTTATACTCATCAATCATTTTCTGATCTACAGTTACCAGATAATCCAAAGCCTTATAAATATCTTTATGATTACCATTTAATTCATATTTTTCAAAATATATTTTGGCCCGCTCCAAGTCGTTTGTGAAGGAAAATAGATTTTCTTTAATGAAGAATCTTTACGGCCCCCAATATATTTTTCATTCAGATCTATATAATTCAGAGCTGCATTAAAATCATTTAGTTTCAAATAACATTCTTTGAGGCAAAAGCACACATTGCTGAAATCTCGAGGGTTAAAAAATGTTTTTGTCATTTCTATATCGAAAGCAGGTTTTAAATATTGAATAGCATCTTCATATCTTCCTCTAAGAAGCAAGATATTTCCTTTCAAACGTTTGAAATTGAAATGGTCCTGACCACTTGATTTTACACTTTTTTCCAGTTTGAAAAGCAAGGAATCAATAACTGTATCTCGTTCGGGAAACTCATACAAAAATATCAATTCATTTTTTAAATATTGTTGGTACTCTTTGACATGTAAGGCAGAATCAATCATATTTCTGGCTAACTGGTCATCAAGAAAAAATCCTTCTTCATCACCCTCTCTAAACAGCATATTGGCGCGGAGAAGGTAGGCCCTGGCTTTTCTCAAATCCGTCGGTTCTTGCAAGTACCGTGTAAAATCACACAAAAGATTGGAATACATGATGCCTTCCAGATGCCTGCGCATACTAGGGGCAAGCATGGCCAAAGCTTCATAACATAAGAAGTGTTCAGCAGTCAGATATGGATTTGTTTTTAGGACTAAAGCTGCCTCTATATAATAATACCTGGAAGAATCCAGATCAAAATCAACATCTCTGTAATATTGTCCTATTCTATTGAGTAATGAAACCTTTGGAAACCAATGTTTTTCACTCTTTAGTAGGTTTTTCATCTCTTCAATATCAATAGAGTCTGCTTCCGATTGGAGATAATAATCATACACCGCTATTTGGTTAAAAACGTTATTACTATCTTTCATTATTTCAACAAGGAACATCTTTGCTTCTTTCAGCCTTCCTGACAAAGATAGGAAACTGACTTTTCTGGCAATTAAATATGGCCTTCCTTTTAAATCTGATATAGCAAGCAAACTGTCAACTTCCTTTAATATCTCAGAATTATTTCCATACAAATATAGCGAATCCAAATACTGCGCTTGTAAATCTCCGATATTCTGAGTGTGCTCGATAAACAGATTTTGTGACTTAGGGCAATTGTTCATATATATATAAATTCCAAAAGTCCCTAAACTAAAAATTACCGCTGAAATGTGAAGGTATTTTTTCATCGTGATTTAAAAATAGAACATATTTATCATTTATTTCGTAATTGTGAAATATTAAAATTAAGCATATTTATATTATCTATTGAACGTTTTATCAGGCATATAAAATTATACAATCTGTTTATTACAAATCAATAATCCAAAAGCTATTATTTTGTCTTCCTATACCCACACCAAACAACCTTGCTCCTTCAATTCCCTCACCCATAAAGGGACCACATCGATCCGATTCCACCTAAGGTCAAGGCGCTCCAGATATTTTAGGTCCAGAATTTCTTTGGGAATAGTCCTGATATGGTTGCCACGCAAATCGAGTTTTCTGAGCTTAGTAAGTGCTTTAATTTCCTGGGGGATGACGGTGATCAGATTATTGCGAAGATGGATTTCCGTCATCTCTATATTACCAATGGGTATGTCAGCTATGCTGTTATTGTTAAGATGCAGACAGCGCAACCTTGATAGATTGCTGAAGTTTTTTGGCAATGCTTTTATTTTGTTTCCAGCTAGGTGAAGTTCTACCATGTGGTGAAGCTGGCATAAAGTATCCGGAAGCGCTGTAATCCTGTTTCCTTCAGCCTTCAGCTCTTTGAGACTCGTCATCATGCCGATATCTTTAGGAAGCTTTTCCAGTTTGTTTTGACTTATATTCAGGTATTCAAGCCTTGAGAGTTGGGTGAGTTCATCGGGAAGTTGTGTGATATTATTACTGTGAATATAAAGATATGACCATAAATGGGCTAAGCTACCGATAGCAGCCGGTATTTCACTAATCTCGTTGTGACCCAGGTCAATCATTTCCAGCTTGGTCAGGTTTGCTAAGCCGTCAGAGATATATTTAATCTTATTGGCAGACAGGTTGAGAACCTTTAGCTCTGATTGTCCCCACAACGATTCAGGTATGTCCTCTATCATATTGTTAAAAACAGAAATTTCTGAATAAAACCCATTAAGTAATGGGAATTCGGTCAGGTTTTGCCCTTCTGCGTTTAGATACATTACTCTGAGTTGATGCTATAATTATTTATTTGCAAGAGCCATAGCTGACAGATAGTAAGTAAGACTAGCCGTTCCATCCATTGTTGGCTCATTAGTAGAATAGTCACCATAGTCGTCATGATACACACACAGATCAGACTGAAATGTTTCATATACATCTTTTCTGACCAGTCGTAACCCTTTCAGATTATTAAAAATGGATGCATATACCGGACCGTCCACCAATCCCCCATCTACCGGAAAATGATTTACGGCTGAAAAAGCGGAGTGCGGATCTGTAGGGGTATCTCCAGCTCCCGGATACCCTACTATCATACTGGTGCCCCATGGATTGCATCCGAACAGCCAATCCCTGATGGCCGCTTCCATCTCAAGATACTTCGAGTCTCCTGTCAACTCATGATATAATCTGAGCTGGGTGAGTGCTGCCACATTGAGATTATTTGAACACCATATATACGGTATGCCAACTAAAAATCCATTTTCTTTCGCCCGGTTGTAAATGGCATCCAGCCCACTTTTCATATATCCAATAAATTTTGCTTTGGAAACAGAATCTCCGGATAACTTAGCAAACTTATAATGACCCAGATTTACAAAGGGATACCATTGATAATGTCTGGCAGTATTGTTTATCATCCAGGGTGTGACCGGCTCCAAGTCGCCCCAATAAACCGCTTCGTTCAGAAAAGTTGTATCATTTGTAGTTTGAAACAATTGTATTGCAGCCAGTTCCATATCGTCCGCATAATTATCTTCTTCATAAAAATAAGGTGATCTGTTGCTAGCCGTTTGATTGACTCCAAGATCGGTTTTTGCAAATTTATATGCATCAAGGGCTTTAAATTCGATCATTTTGGCAAATTCGGGATAATATTGATTCAGAATACTGCTTCCCAATGCAAATGCTGATGCGTATTTAGCGGCTGTTGATGCCACTCCTGTGGAACGGTTTTTATATTTTCCAAATCCCTGTTGTTTTCCGGTCACAAAATATACCGGTCTTTGTCTTCCTAATCCATAGCTGACGGTGTCAAGAGTCGGAAGCCTGAACCCCAGGTGGTCCCTGTCGTCCGCTATCTGATTGAACATAAAACCATAAGAAGGATTCATTTTGACAAGCCAGTCCAGTCCCCACTTAGCTTCATCAAGTATGTCCGGAATACCATTACTCCCTTCTAACCCGGCAGAGTCATATCGATCCGAAAAAGCGGATGGATTCAATTGCCAGGCAAAAAGCATCTGATAGGTCGCATTTGCAGAAGTAGTCACGTACTGGAGATAATCTGACGCATCATGCCAGCCACCGACGACATCAATATAGGTAGAATCGAGCACCGGGTGGCCCATAATATATCCGTCATGAGTATGACAGGAGTCTTTGAGATATGGATTGTATCCGCATCTCTGTTGCCTCATATACTTGAGTACAAAGTCAGCAGCACCTGTATATACATCATGCTTGATTCTGAATCGGGGAGAGACAATTTCCCCTGATTTAATGTAAAATTCTCCCGATTCTAAAAAATCAGAAAAATTTAAACGGAAAGTATTGTTAAAAGCACCATAGGATCCATGTTCGGAGATATTGCTCCCGTTATATCGGGTTTTTCCTGTTGCCTCATCGACGATTTCAAATTTCTCAGGTTTATCCGATGTTTTGGTAACAAATACAGCTACTTTAATGCTGTTTTCGACATATCCCAGCCGATTTACCCTAATCCATGCTGACTCAGCAAGAGTTGGAAGGGATCTCATTAAGCAAATCAATAGAAAGGAAGCCAACAAGGGATAAACACTTCTTTTCATATTCAAAATATTACATCATAAAAGTAATGTTTTATACGCAATTGTTAATTGCCGTTTATCTTTTTTCCTTTGCGCTTATCCAGAACTGGAACAGGCCTGGGTGCTTCATCCATGATCTGGGTTGCTATTTTGTCGATTCTGATCCAATTCCCATCCTTCATTTCATAACCTATGTAACTGCCGTCTGGTACCAGTGTTTCTCCCTGTCCCGGTATCCGGCTCATTTTTTTTACCAGATTGTCTAACACTATCATTTCCATGCCCGGATTATAGTTTAGAGTCATTTGTGCATCAGAAGCATATTTAAAAACCAAACGATAGAAAACATCATTTTTTTCTCCATTTACTTTAGTGTGAAATACCGGCTTGCCAAAATATGGAACTCCCTCGTTGGTGAAAAATAATACATCTACCAGCTTAATATTTTCAAATTTATTCCATCTGTTTATTCCAAAAAGAAGATAATATTTTTCTCCCTTTGTTGTATGGCAATCCATCAAATTATAATACAATGCGCCTAACCACGATTCCTGATTAAATTCTTCGTCTTTCAATCCCCCTTCCGTATTTTTAAAATTATCCTGTAGTATAAAAAGTTTGTTGTCAGCATTCTGCAAAGCTCCAAAATATTTGTAATCACCATCCGCGACCTCTACTTCCCAGGTAAATATCCTAAAAGACTTATCATCCGGTGATTTTTTTGAGATCCATTTTAATGAGTCAAACGGGTATTGGTACGCACCTTTTTGATTTAGTGTTTTGATGAAAAGCTCGTTAAACTTTTCCATAGCTATTGCCCTGTGTTTGCCTTCTGAAGCACTTACCATCACATCACTGTAATAAGCCAAATCTGTTTCCGCGGTTTGAAATCCAGCTTGCCCAAAGGTTAAGACGGTCGAAAGTAAGGTAAAATTCAATAAAATGGCAGTTTTCCTAATGAAATTCATATGTACATTTTTATGTAAAACGTTATGTTTCAGATTTCTATTACAAATATTGTGTTAATAATAGAAGTTTATGGTTTTGGTGGCAGTGACTTCCGTGGATATGTAAGCCTTAAGGACAATCTATCTAAATTCAGCTGAATGCGTATTCAAATCGTACTTAAGCTCCCTATCTTCTGATGTGTTCAATTGAATAAGTTTTTTAAATTAGAATCGTTTATTAATTCAAATCCTTTGAATATCTCAGCTAGGTTTTTGTAAAATATTTTGATTCCGATTTTTAGACAATCTCCTTATAAGTATGATATCTTATTTGTTTAACCTCTCAATGTGTATTTTAATTCTTTATGTTTTGTTATCAAACATAGTTTTATACCGCTTAAATAAATGTTGTATTTCTAAGAAATACTGATTTGCCCTTTATCAATATTAAGTCGATATAAATGTGATTACTTTAGAAAGCACTTGACAACATTGATTGGCTCATTATTTATTCCTATCACAAAATTCAATTCATTTTTTATCAATATTGGTGAAATCTTTCTTATTTGCCCTTTTATCTGTATGCCACCGTGAGGTATAAATTCAAACTCCCCTTTACCCTTATTGATAAGCAGACTGCAAAAATCACCATCGTATCGTCCTAATTGCACATTATTCTCATAATAATTACCTCCAAATAATAAATCCGGCAACCCGTCTTTATTAATATCAGTAGGTACAGCTGTCCTGAATGAAGACAATTGAATTCGATAGGGCAGTTCAACTGCCTTAAAATTTGATTTACCATCATTAATAAAAACACAACTAGAAAAATAATTTGCCTCAAATTTTGTTGTTTTACTTAAATCCGTTTTGGGAAGTAGCTCTTTTATGGAGGCTTTGGCAAAGTTTTCCGCTTTAAGAAAGCTCTTTTTTAGAGAAGGTATTTGTTTTTGTAATTCGATTATGTTTGCAAATGGTACTTCCCTTCCTTTTAAAAAATAGGTGAGCAATTGTTCTTTAGTTCCATTCTGATCAAAATCATCATAATACATAGTAACAGGTTCCTTTTCTGATGCTTTCAGTCTGGAGTTTAGCCCAAGATTCCCGGCGACAATATCCATATCGCCATCATTATCCACATCCAAGACTTGTACAAAATTCCACCATCCTTTTTCTTTGCTGACGTTTATTTTATCAAATCTACCATTTTTATTAAACAGAATTACAACGTGATCCCACTCAAGGGACAAAACTAAATCTGATAATCCATCACCATCCATATCTTTCCATTGCCCACCGGTTACCAGTCCTATTTTACCTTTGTTTGAAATAACTTTTTCAGTCACATCAGAAAAATTACCTTTCCCATCATTTACTAAAAAATAAGATTTAGGAACCTCCCCATAAGTTTTTGGAACGGCTCTGCTTCCTATGAATAAATCCTTAAATCCATCTCCGTTAAAATCATATGGTAAAATACATGATGCAGTGGCATAAATACCTTTTAATGCCCCATCGTTCTTTGTAAATTTTCCCTTCCCATCATTCATATAAATACGCGATAATAAATACTCACTCTCGTTTGAAAATTCATTTCCACCGCTAGCTACTACAAGATCTTTAAACCCATCATTATTCAAATCTACAAATGCCGCATCAACATCCTCATAAGTGCTGTCTGCTGAAATTCCAGGTTGCAATGAGCGGAAAAATTTTCCATTTGGTTTTTGAATCCACAATTCTGACTCTTTCCACTTAGCATTCCCTAGGAAAATGTCCTCCAGGTTATCTCCGTTTATATCTGATACGGCTATGGCAGGTCCTTCATTAGATACAGCATGCGGAATTAAAGTCTCCCTGTTAAATTCAACAAAGGGATTTTCCTGATGGACAAAACTTATTCCTGTAGAAGCTTTCTTATCTTCAATATTTACTTTGATTGGTTGGTACCTAAATAATGAAGTGTAATCAAATTTGGGTAAATGTGTTTTGTAGTCAATTTTAATATTAGAAATTGGTGAAATATTTATTTTTTCATAAGAATTATCAGGCCAAACGATCACAAGAGAATCCGCATTCTCTAATGCTTCCTTAGCGATCGTCAATTGATCTTCCATACTTGACAAAAAGCCTCTGACAGGAAATTTCTCATATGACTTAATATTATCCTTGGAAAATATCAGCACTTTAGATCCTACGGCATTTATGTTCAATTCAGGACCTTTAAGCCTGATATGAATACTACTTTTTTCACAAATTTTATTTTCGCAAGTTTTATTTTCATATATGAAGGCTTTATCATTTATATTATTACTTACTATATCCAGATCACCATCATTATCCAGGTCAACAGCAACAGCCCCATTTGAATAACTTATTTTATTATTTTTTATTCTGCTTTCAATGTCATTAAATTTCAACCCGTGATTATTGCTATAAAATTTATTATACAATTTTATCTCTGGTATTTTATTGATTAATTCCAAGTCTTTTTCCTCCATGTGTTCCATACTTATTTTCCATTGGATCTCACTTTGTGTAATGAAATTGATATAATCTATATCGTTCATTCTTTTTGGGATTCCATTGGAAATGAATAAATCTTTCCAACCATCATTATCAAAATCTGTAAATAATGCGGACCAAGACCAATCTGTGGCATGAATACCTGAATATGCTGCTAATTCAGTAAATGTTCCGTTTCTATTGTTCAGCTGCAAAGCGTTTTGCGCATATTGATGATTGTAGCCGTACCCAAGTTTAAAAGTAAAAATGTCATAGGCATCTTCTCCTTCTGATTTTTTGAGAATAAAAGGGTCCTCAGGTTGCATATCTAAAGATACTATATCCGGAAATCCATCATTATTAATATCGCCAGCATCTACACCCATAGAAAAGCGACTTGTGTGCATTATTTGCTCAGTCAATCGCTCAGTGAAAGTACCATTGCGATTGTTGACATAATAATAATCATTTTCATGGAAGTCATTCCCTATATATAAATCTGGAAATCCATCCATATTTATATCACTGACCACCACTCCAAGTCCATATCCTATTGCTGACCGGTTGATACCTGTAGAACCAGATACATCAGTAAATATCCCATGATCATTTCTATACATTCTATCACCTGAATATTTATTTACCGTATTCTGAAATGATGTACGCTGACCAAAAGTATTGTTTTTATGTGTTGAGTGATTCAACTGAAACATATCCAGATCGCCATCCATATCAAAGTCAAAAAAAGCAGCCTGAGTCCCATATCCTGTAGAATCAATTCCCATACTTACAGCTTCATCTTCATAGTGCGGGATTCCATTTTCATCGATTCGCTTGCATATATAAAATTTATTTTGGCCTTGAAGGCCCATGATCTGAGATACAGTACTGATGTAAATATCAAGCATTCCATCGTTATTGATATCAACTACACTTACGCCTGTACACCAGGTAGAATCGGTGGATATATGTGATTTACTGGTAACATTGTCAAACTGCATCTCTCCGCGATTCAAATACAATTCACTGGCAACTTGGTTTCGAGCAAAAGGTAAGTCAATCAATCCATCGTTATTGAAGTCTCCGGCACCAACTCCTTCGCCGTTATAATTTTTTTGCAAGGTTGTGGTCAGGTCATTAGAAAATGTAATACCGGTTCTACTCGCTTCAAGAATCTCAAATAAAGGTTTTTCATCCTGTTTGCTTTTGCACATAGAAAATACTAAACCTATGATGACTGCACCTAAAATAACAAACTTTCTAATACACATTCCTTCATTTTTCATTTTTTACAAAAACGTATGGCTTTTCGTTATTTCTTGCTACAATAAAATACTCCTTCCCTTTTTGTTTTATATTCAGAATTTGTTTTGAAACACCAGGAATAAATATGCCCGAAGATGCATTGGATAGTACTTCAAATCCCCCCTTTTTATCATTTATCAACACAATTCCAGGGTTACAGTCCATTTGCCCAAATTGAGCCTGAAATCCATTTTTATTACCTACAATAATTAAATCAAGGTAGCTATCATTATTTATATCATATACCAGTATATCATTTGCAGTTGAAAGCTGGACTTCCTTTGGTAGTTCCTTTAATATAAAAACGCCTTTTCCTTCATTTATAGCCATGTAAGATTTAACATAACTTATAGACTTTACTAATGCTTTGTCTAAAAAATTTCCCAGCAATTCATGTATATCCTTGTTTGCATAATCTTGATGCTTTAAATTCTTTTTCTTTAACATGCTTAATTGTTCAACCATTTCCCGCTTCATAAAAACAGGCATATCTTTTCCGTTAATAGTGCGGGTAAGTATTTTTTCCGGCATCCCATTGTTATCAAAGTCTTTGATATATAATTTAAGGGGTAAATCTTTTTCTTTCTGAAGATAGCTATTGTTTCCGATATTGCCCAGGATTAAGTCCTGATCACCATCTTTGTCAATATCTACCGGCGTGACCGATTGCCACCATCCTGTGTATGTTTTGAGGTTTGTATCCACTTCTACAAACTTATTTCCATTATATTTGAAAATTCGTGGAGCCATCCATTCTCCAATTACTACTATCTCAGGACTCTCGTTTTCATCAACATTTACCAAAGCTGCATCTGTGATCATGCCAACATATGCCAAGTCTGACTTTGAAGATTTTAATACTTCCTGAAATATTCCAGGTCCAAGGTTTTCATACAGAAAATTTTGCGGATCCATTCCATATTCACCCGGATATGATCGCGAAGCTACAAATAAGTCCAAATCGCCATCTTTATCATAATCAAAAGCCAAAGCTTTGGACGTATTCATTCCATTAAGCGGAAGAGCCTTATAATCAATCGTAAAGTTATTACCTCCGGTATTTATATATAATCTATCCTGCATCTTTATGGTACCAGGAGGTCCGTTGTTCCCGCCGGAACCTACAAAGAGATCCAGTTTCCCATCACCATTAGCGTCAAAAAATAACGCCTCAGTATCTTCCCATGCAGCAAACTGACTAAATATTGGAAGCTTTTTCCTTATGAATCCTTTTGTTGAGCCAAAATATAACTGCCCTTCTTGTCCCGCTGCACCACATATGTAAATATCATCCATCCCATCTTTATTCATATCACCTACAGCCATTTTAGGACCTCTTTGGATAACATCACGGGTGTATTTCTTTCATAATAGAAATCTATAAAGTCGTCTTCAGCATGTTTTTCAAATTCATTATTGACTTCCGTAAACACCTGACTGGTCTTAATTTTAGCAGATAATTTCCCATTGTCCCCATCCCCTTTATTTATAGAATGGTACTTATTTATTTCAGGGTCGTAGATTATCCTTTGGGTTTTGTCAGGCCAAATCAAAACAAGAGAATCCACTTTTGTATTTTGTCCAAGACCAAAATTAAGTCGCATATCCATAGACGATTGGAATCCTCTATTTGGTATATGCTCTCTTCTCATCACTTTACCCCCGGCATACACTAATGCCACAGTACCAATGGCATTTATATTTGGTTTCTCTCCCTTCAGTTTCAATCCAATAAAATTATTTTTTGTCATTTCTCTTGAATTGTTCTTATAAACCAAGGCTGTCTGGTTTACATTATTTACAAGCAAATCCAGGTCACCATCATTATCCAGATCTGCATACGCTGCCCCGTTTGAAAAAGTCAACTCTTTGAACCCCCAATCATCCGCTACAGCATCAAAAGTCAAATCGCCTCTATTCCGGAAAGCCATATTTTGAATTGCTTTGGACGGCATTTTATTAATTACAGAATCCAATTGCTCTTTTGCACCTGTCAATACCATTTTTTGAATAATTTCATTTGCAAAAAAATCAATAAAATCCTGATCTGTCACATCATGATAAATCCCATTACATACATAAATATCTGTCAGCATATCTTGATCTGCATCAAACATTAATGCTCCCCAACTCCAATCTGATGCGGCCACACCACTGTAATATGCTATTTCTTTAAATTTTCCGGAACCGTCATTAAGTTGCAAACTGTTTTGCATATATTGGTTATAAAAACCATTGTTAATCATCAAATTTTTGACATTAATGTTATCAAATGATGAAGTAGTTTTTAATCTGGATTCTGTGTAAGGCAACATATCAGTCACAAATATTTCGGGGCACCCGTCATTATTAATATCTGCCATATCAGCCCCCATAGAAGACATACTGGTATGCCCAATCCTCTTTTCTAATTCTTCACTGAAGGTCCCATCACCTTTATTTATATACAAATAATCCCGTTCAAAAAAATCATTGGAAACATAAATATCAGGTAAAAAATCTCCATTTACATCTCCCACTGTAACTCCTAGTCCAAAACCAATGAGGCTCCCGTATATTCCTGCTTTTTCACTGACATCTACAAATTTCCCATTGTCGTTTCGCAATAATTTATCTCCCCCACCTTTAAGAAAATCTTTTACTGGCCAATCTTTTGCCCTCAAATCACGCTTATTGCTGTAGTTTAGTGTATTTACTGGTATAAATGAGTTATTCAAAATATATACATCAAGATCACCATCCTGATCATAATCAAAAAAAGCAGCATGAGTGGTGTAACCTTCCTCATCCAGTCCGAATGCCTTTGCTGATTCTGTAAATGTCTGATCTCCATTATTTATATATAGGGTGTTTTTAGCATCATTACCTTCCCTAACACCTGCATTACATATATAAATATCAATCCATCCATCGTTGTTAATATCAACCATTGCGACCCCTGTACTCCATTTGTCTGCATCTGCTACTCCTGCCGCAGAAGTGATATCTTTAAAAGTGAGATTACCCTGATTGAGATATAATTTGTTTTCTCCCATGTTTGAAGTAAAAAGTACATCCTGAAGACCATCATTATTAATATCACCAATTGCAACACCTCCCCCATTGTAGAAATTTCTATAGCCAAAAATATTAAAATCGTGAAGGTTATTTACTGTATTCTCAAATTTAATTCCAGTTTTTTCAGCATCCAGAGACACAAACAAGGTATCTTTATTTTGAACTTCCTTACAGCCTATAATTAAAATAATAACTATAAGTATTTGAAAATATTTCATAACCAGGGTATTTGAATAAAATTACAAAGGGGTACCAATATTGGCACCCCTTAGAATAAATTTTTAATATTAACTTATTAAACTATTAGTATCCTGCATTTTGCTTTAAGTTAGGATTTGAATCCAACGCTCCTTGCGGTATTGGAAACAAGACCTGATGTCCATCAGCAGACGCAGTCTTAAATTCCCATGCCCCGGTAAATGTCCCAAATCTGATCTGATCATTTCTTCTCATCCCCTCCCAATAAAATTCTCTTCCTCTCTCGTCAAGTAAAGCTGCAAGGTCCACACTTGCTAAGGCTGTTGCACCTCTTTTAACCCTTATATCATTTACTATGGTCAAAGCACCTGCAGCGTTTCCTTTCCTTAATAAAGCTTCTGCTTTTAACAATAATATATCAGCTAATCTGATAAGGACATAATCATTTTCCGGATTGTCAAGATTGGCATAATCTGGTGGATATTTGATCACCCTAATGCCATCCACTTCAGTGTTTCCAGACAATAAAACTTTCTTAGTAAATATCAATGGCTTACCACCTCTATCTTTCAAATCCACGCCATTTTTATCTTTTTGTTGTCCTATCACAAGTCCTGCACGGAGACCACTTACATCAGTTACGCCAGGTATTGCTGCACCAATTCGCTGGTCAGCAGGCTGAAATTTATCATAAAAACTGCCTAATGTAGCAAAACCATTCCATACACTAGGATTTTGGTTGTAATGTAATGTACAAAAATAACGGCTCCGTACAGAACCACTTACTCCGGCTCCTCTTTTATTAGGTATAGTAAATATCAATTCTTTTGATTTGGCAGCATTATCAGGTATAAAATTATCCCAATAGTTTGTTGATATCTGCAATCCACAAGAACCAGCAACCTGATCCGCAAGAGAAATAACCTGATCCATATCAGCAGCAGCAAAAGTATAAGGGCCAGCAGGATTTGCAGCTGTCCATACGGCTTTATTGATCACTACTTTCGCCAGCAAAGCCCTTGCTGCAGTTTTGCTTGCTCTTCCTATGTCTGTACATTCCGGCAGTGCTGTAATGGCTGCATTAATATCTGCAGTAATAAATGCTAGAGCTTCTGCTCTATTTAGGACCTTTGGATTTACGCCTACACCTTCGGATGGCTCTCTGAATGGAGCAACTCCCCAATAGTCAACGATATAATTCATAAAAAATGCTCTTAAAAATCTTGCTTCGCCTTTTTGGGCTTCTGTTATATCCGATGCAGTAAGAGCCACGTTTGCCTGGTAAACAGCTGTGTTTAAGTTATTCCACGTAGGCAGTAGAAAAGGATGCCCGGCATTCCATGTATGTGTGTGGAGTGATCTTAACTGGCCATTATCGCTCCAGTCCGTACCTCTGGTTGGTCCTATCTGCTCATCAGACGTCATTTCAGATAGACCCCATGTGTCATTCTGTGAGTCCTGAATCTTGCCTAATTGTGCATACAATGTAGTAATTAAGTCTGTTGCTTTACCTACATTTCCTCCTGCTCCAGCACTTACCACAGTTGAATCTACTGCTTGATATGATAGATCAGTACAGGATGCAATAAAAACACAGACTAAAATAAGATTTAAAAATTTTAATTTATTTATCATTTTACTTTTATTTAAAGTTTAAAAATTAACGTTAGCTCCTACAGTAAAAGTACGGGCCCTTGGATATGATAAGTAATCAATACCCGCAGATGGCACTCCATCAATAGCTTTATTTGTATCGACCTCAGGATCCTGACCTGAATAACCAGTAAACGTCAACAAGTTTTGTGCAGTCAAATAAACCCTAAGTCCTTTGATAGTTGCATTGGACATTGGTACATTGTATCCAATAGTCAAATTTTGAAGACGTAAAAAATCTCCTTTCTCTAAAAATCTGGTTGAAGCATCAGCTGAGTTTACACCACTTTCACCATTTCCTGGTATGTTTGTAAATGCGTTTCGCCCATTTGCTAATCCACCTCCGGATGAGAATGCGTTAGCTGTATTATTATAAATATAATGACCAAACATTCCATTAAAGAATATATTTACATCCATGTTGCCAAACTTAAAGTTATTGGTCAGACCCAAAGTTAACTTAGGAAGAGGTGATTTATCCACAAATTCTACCGCTTCATTGTCCTTATAAATATTTAACCCTTCAGCATCAAAACCTTGGAATGTTCTTAAGTAATAAGCATATAATGGCTGTCCATCTGCAATTAATTGAGCATAAGCACCAGAAAGTCCCTGACCATTGATAGCTCCTGTCTGGATTCTTCTACCTGTGTTCTGTACTTCATTTTTGATGTACGTGACATTACCGTTAATATTCCAAACTAAATTGCTGCTTCGTACCAATTCACTTCCCAGAGAAAACTCAATTCCTGTATTTTTAACATTTCCTTTCAAATTTTCCCATACAAAAGGTTGTGGGGCAGGCTGAGCAGAGGAAGTTCTTACAAGTAAATCATTCGTTTTCTTATTAAAGAAATCTATTGATCCAAACAACTTTCCATTATTAAATTCATAATCTATACCTACATTCAATTGATCAGTGGTTTCCCATTTAAGATCCGGATTTGCAAATGAAGCGTCTTCTAAGTTACCGTCATTATTGTATCTCTTTCTTGATATCTGGTTACCTCCACCAAACTCCTGATTTCCTGTACGGCCCCAACCAGCTCTTAATTTAAGGGTTGAAAATACATCTGGGATAAATTCTTCTTCAGACAATCTCCAGCCTATATTAAATGCCGGAAAAATTCCGTATTGATTATTTCCTCCAAATTTAGAAGAACCATCTGCTCTCAGTGTACCGCTAAAGTCATACTTTTCATTGATAACATATCTAACTCTACCAAAAAATGACTGTAGCTCGTCTATACTTGCTCCTCCTGTGACCCTGTACGCATCATTATTATTTTGAAAATTAACAGCTTGAGGATTATTTATCATTTGACTAATATCATCCGTTTTAAATCTCTGCATTCTGATACTTGTACTAGAGTTGTCATATTTTTGATATGAATATCCAACTACAGCATCAAGTCTGTTATTTACTCCAAGATTAGTTTTGTAGTTCAAGGTATGCTCGAGCAACGTATTTTCAGAATTCAAATTTAAGATAAATGCTCTTCCATTTCCTCCTATATCATTAATGTTAAACAATCTGGAAACCGCAGCCTTTCTGGAACTAGCAGATCTGTCAGCACCAAAATTCAACTTGTAAGATAAGCTAGATGAAATGTTGTATGTTGCAGAAACTGAACCTAACATTCTGTTCAGGTTAGATCGATCGTCATGATAAGCTAACCAGGCTACCGGATTTCGTTGATCGTTTCCAGCCTGGATAAAAGCTCCTTTTGAATCTACCACATTTTGAGTTGGGTTTAGAGATAACGCAGCACCTAAAACAGATCCTTCGTACCCAGCATTATCTGACAGTGGAGCTGCCTGATCCTTCACATTTGCATAAGTGAATTGAGCTTCAATAATCAATTTATCATTAAACATTTTATGGCTAGTGTTTGCCCTCACTGTATATCGCTTCATTGACGTCTCTTCAATAATTCCTTCCTGATCCTGGTATCCTAAGCTTATTCTGTAATTGGACGCAGAACTTCCGCTTCCATAAGAAAGGTTATGATTGTTACTGATTGCTGTTCTGAATATTTGGTCCTGCCAATCAGTATTGCCTCCTTTATTAAGTGTGGTCGCATTTCCACCCAAAGCCACAGCACCTTTTATATATGAAGGTCCATCTAAAAGATCAAACTTTTTTGTAATCGTACTACTACTTACTGAAGCTGAATACTGTAACCCCTGAGAAGCACTGGATGATCCTTTTTTTGTGGTAATCAATACTACACCATTGGCACCTCTGGCGCCATAGATGGCAGTAGCAGAAGCATCTTTGAGAATATCCATACTAGCTATGTCAGCTGGATTGATAAAGTTTAACGGATTCCGGGATGCTCCGTCTCCTGCTCCAAGGTCAGGTGACCCTGCATTAATATTTCCTCCATCAAGCGGAACTCCATCAACTACATATAGTGGACCATTACCTGATCTAATAGAAGAAGTTCCTCTGATTCTGATGTTCACCCCACCCCCTGGGTCACCGTTGGTGTTTACAATCTGTACACCTGCTGCCTTACCTTGTATAAGATTTTCAGCAGATGAAATTACACCTCCATTAAAATCTCCCGATTTGATTGAGGTGACAGCACCTGATATATCTCTTCTAGATTGCGTACCATATCCTGTTACAACAATTTCCTCTAGTAGCTTTCCTGCTGCCAACGCAATATTGATGGTAGAAGATTGACCCACTGTGACCATCTGGTCAGAATATCCGGCATAGGATATGACAAGAACATCTCCTACTGAAGCTTTAAGTGAGTAAGATCCATTGATGTCTGTAATGGTACCTGTTGCAGTACCTTTTAATAATACGTTTGCTCCTATGAGCGCTTCGCCGTTAGCTGCGTCTGTAACAACTCCGGATATCGTTTTCTGAGATATCACGGCAGCTGTAGTACCTACAAGCAACAACAACGAAAAAGACCATTTCGTTAAAAAACTTTTCATGTGGCTTTGACGATTTTGTTAAAATTAGTTAATATGATTATTGACTTAGTGTGTGAACAACACATTTTTAAAACCCCAAACATACTATTATTTTATTATTCCAACGAATCTTGTTAATATTTTTTGCAAAATTTGCTGTTTTTGCATATAAAATTAACCCGTCAAATAGTATCGTTTAACATTTTGATAACGAATCTATAATGCATTTCGCTGCTTTTACAAAAAATAAAATAAATGAAATTAGCAACGATATAATAAAAATTCAAACTTTCAAAGAAGCTTTAATAATCAATTTCTGCACCTCTCTTATCGCTGAATTGGTAGATACTCTGACCCCTATAGTTTTGGTGCACCTTTTGCTTTTTTGGTAAAAATCCATCCAGGACTTATTAATTATTTCACATTTGCAAAGAGTATATCTTTTCGCTTTCAATATCCAACCTTTAAAGGTGTAGTACCTGAATTGAAAGTTCCTAAATATTCTACAATATTAATTTAAAGTTTATACTTTAAAATTATTAATTTTCAGAAAACGATTTCGCATACGTTTGTTGTTGAAAAATAAATATGAAGTATTAAAATTTATAGCAGAATTTATTTTTTACCTTTTCGGAAGGAGACAGATTAATAAATAAGTTAAATAACCATTTCGGAATTATTATTTTGAGTTTCTTTTTAAAATATATCAGGACATACCATTAATCCTGTTTGATTTTATTAAGTTTACGACATGAAACGCCCTGGAATAAAAGACCTTGCAAAAATGTTATCCCTTAATCCTTCAACAGTATCAAGGGCACTGTCTGATCACCCCGATATCAAGCAGGAAACTAAAGAAAGGGTAAGAGCTGCGGCCAGAGAATTTAATTACCAGCCTAATCTCCACGCCAGATTTTTTCGCAAAAAAACTTCAGGACTGATCGCTCTTATTTTGCCTGAGTTTAATATGTTTTTTGTACCTGGCCTCATGGATGGAATTAATGAAAGCCTGGTCAATTCCGGATTTTCACTTATCGTTTTTTTCTCAGACAATCAGATAGAAAGAGAAAAAGAGATCGTAAACCATTGTTTGAGTTGGGTGGTTGACGGGGTTCTCATTTCTTTGGCTGAAAATACAAATACGGTTGACCATCTTAAGAGCTTTAAATCAGCCGGGATTCCTCTGGTAATGCTCGACAGGGTTATCTTCTCGCCGGATTTTTCATCAGTGACTATCAATGACGAACACGCTGCTTATGAAGCAACAAAATATCTGATTTCAAATGATAAAAAAAACATCCTGGGCATCTTTGGAAATTCGAATCTTGAAATCACAAAACAAAGAGTCCATGGATTTAAATCATGTCTCGATAATTATAATGTTCCTTATTCTGACTATGACTTAATTTTTAAAGATGCGCTCTCAGGTAATAAGAATATTGAGAGCAAGCTTCGCAACACCCCATATAATGCCATCTTTATTATGTCTGATGAACTATTGATGGATACATATCCGGTTCTTCTGAAAAACAGGCAGTATCCCGGACAGGTTAGCATTGTCTCTATAAGCGACGGCAAAATACCTTACCAACTTTATCCAAAAATAACACATATTCGGCATTCAGGCTATGAAATAGGTGTCACTGCTGCCAACACGCTCATCCAAAATATTAAAAATGATACTTACGAAGAGCAAAATATTAAAGTAAGCACCGCATTGGTGGAACTGGAATCCGTCTAAACTCAAAAATCCAATCCTAAACTCAGAAACAATTTTGGCTTTTGAACGGTTCTGGTTTCGATGCCCCATGCATAATCAGCTTTTATAAAATATCCCAGTAATTGGGTTCTTACTCCCACACCATAACCCATGACCAGCGGGTCTCTGAAGTACTCAATTTCCAGATCAATAAGTGGCGGGCTCGACAGTTGTATCTTGTTTAAAGGATTCTCAGCACTGAATGGAGATGAACCGTGCCATGCCAGGCCCGCATCATAGAACCCCACTACCTGGAAATTTCTAAAAAAAGCACCGCCCCTGTTTTTTCCTAGCACATACTGAAAAATCGGTACTCTCAACTCCGCATTTGTTAAAACAAAAGTAGCTCCGTTTCTGATATTATTATCAAACCCCCTCAGGTGGAATGCATTCACCTTATAAGCGAATGATCCATCATTTCTGATCGGAATAGAATTATTAAATTTGGGAAATAGCGAGTTTTCAACGCCTCCCAGGAAGTACAACATTTTTTTTGAACCCACTGATGTGGCTCCGGAAGCCCGCAATGCCAACACTGACTTGCTCAGCACAGGAATGTAATGTCTGGCATCAAATCCGAAGATACCCGTAAATCCTTTGGACAAATCAAATTTAAATCCATCAATTACCTGAAGGTCAAACTGATTTATAGCTTCTACATAAAATTTATATCTGGTTCCATTTTTAATGTTTTGTGAAGCATCGTGTGTATTGTCATAAATATATTCCAGTTTCAGGCTTATTCTTTTTTCAGTCGCAGCTGCTGCTTCAAAGGAGTTACTTTCTGTACTCAGCTCCAGAAATCTGTCAAACCTCAGTGAAGTTGTTGCCCTGACACTTCTGTATATGTCAAAAGGATATTTCATTTGATACATACCCAGTATGGATGTTTTCTTGGATCTCGATATATATTGTTGGTTGGGATTTGTTTCTGTATTATATACATTTGACTTCCTGTACAGTGCAAATCTCTTGTCTATCCTTGATTTTTTATTGTCAAATAATAGGAAGTATTCGGACCCGGCAAAATTGGTTGGTATTCTCACTCCTCCTTCTACCGTGTAGTCTTCAAATAAGTCTTTTACACTGGCTTTAACCAAAAATCCCATAGGGAGTGTCAATAACTGCTGTCGGTCTCCGGTGTAACTCTCCAGACCTTCAAACAGTATGTCATTATCTAGCTTTGTGGTGATGTTATTGAGTGCGAACTTGTTATTAGCTGCTACAGCCCTTGTATTATTATATTGCTCGACCGGCTTTATTTCCTGTGGTGTGTTGATATTCAATTTAAAATTATCTTCTTCTCCTCCCAGGCGTTTACTGTTTATCGGTTCCAGATCAGGTGGGTCCTTAAATACTGATTGAAATTTATACCTTTCATTTATCTGTGTTTCTACCGGTTTTTCGCTAATAAAAGGAATAAGGGGCTGATTTAAATCAGAATTCGATCTGGCAGATTGGGTGATATGAGGATAAACCTGTGTAGAAAAGTCTGATTTTTCCTGGTAAAATTTATACATACCATCTTTATAATATGTAGTGATGTATGTATCTGAGCCTTTCACAGCATGATGGCGAATCAGATTTCTGTCCAGATCACTTATTGGAAAAGCCTTTTTACTCTCCAGATCCATTGCGTAGGTATTGATCATACCCGTTTCATCTCCGGTAAATACAATCTTATTGTTTCCGGCACAATATGGATACCTCTCACTACGGTTTGGTGTTTTTGTAATTCTATTGAATTCTTTTGCCCCGTTCGGAAGAAAAAATATGTCAAAATTATCCAAAGGCAGGATCGTATCAAGCTTAAGTTTTTCTAAAACGTCACCTTTTCTGTTGGAGCTGAATAAAATACCTTTCTTTCCATCTATTTCTGCATATTCAGCATCAAGATCATCATAGAAGTCATCCGTGATTTTTTCGTAATTTCTGTTTTTTGACTTATATAAAAACAAGTCTGAATTCCCGTCCATGTTGCCCGAAAATATATAATCAAGATCATCAATATAAGAAAGGCTATACAGTCTTTGAAAATCAGTAGGAATGATTTGTTCTCTTTTTTCTCCGGTGTCCAATCGATATTTCACCAACTTAATGACATCTCTGTGTTCATAGGCAAATGTAATTTCCGGTTTTACAGGATGCCATGCCAACAGCGGATAATTAAAATCTGTCTCCTGAAATACGTTTTTGTAACCGTACTTAAATATTTGTTTTTCCTCTCCTGATTTCAAATCCCTTACAACAATCCTAAACTTACCCTGATCGTTATATGCATAAAGCAATTGTTCGCCATCGGGACTTAGTTTTATATTACTAATGGGAGTATATTTTTTATTGGCGAGCCTAACTTCTGCGGACTTTTCTTTGGGCAAAAACTTACCTTTTTCCGAATCAAAATACTGTGAATAATACTTTTTCCATTCTTCCTTCAATGAAGGTAGTCCGGCGTTAAGGATGTATTCAAAACTATTGTCCATACCCCGACTGATCTTAGTCAGATACAGCAGGTTGGAGATGGCAGATTTTCCATAGTTCTGATCAATATAAAACCAGAACGAGTGTCCTGCTACTCTGGGAAACTGATCGGCAAGTTTTGAAAAATCCCTGTACTTTTTGTTTCTTTGCCATATATCCCGGAGTTCATCTTCTATCAATTGATTCCAGTTTGATGCAGAATATGCCACTATACCTTGTTTATACCAGTCAGGGATATTAAGCAATACAGCATTTTGGATTACCTCCTGAATATTGGAACCAAACAGCATATTGTTGAGATATACCGTTGCAATACCTTCTCTGATCTTTTGACGTAAATGCTGGTGGTCACCGTCAAAATAAACAAACATTTTATTACCGACAATTTTTGTTTCGCCTGTCTTGTTGGTAAATGTTTCCTCAGTGCCTATATTGCTTTGCTTAAGATCAGAGATATCGACATATACGATGATTTCAATCTTGTCATTCATACGATGCTCTAACACTTTCTGAATATCATGATGATCCATCTCTGCCATCTGTATAGTAGGTTGTGCTATAAATCGCCCCTTACCATACCAGTACGTTATGAAATTTTCAGTTTCATATTGCCACCAGTTATTAAAATCATCATGAAACTGAACCCGGTTTTTTCCAAATTCAGTGTTTATACTCTGTCCATATACTGAAATGGTCCAGACTAAAATCAAAACGGACAGTGTTAACTTACGCATATCTGTTGCAAAATACGATTTCATAATTAATTTGTGGATTGAAATCCGAAAAAAATTTGAAATTACTACCACTTATTAAGAGTATGTTTAAAAATTTTCTTAGTTGCTAATCAATAGGTTATAGTTCTGACAATAAAATAATCATTGAGTTTCGTGAACTAAATGAGGCGATTATTTTGAAGGCAGGTTCATAAGATATTGATTATAAAGCAATAAAAATTTAAACATACCTAAACTCCGATACCTGATTAAGGTTTTTTTTCATAGTTTTGTGGATTCAATTTCAACGTATGAGTAATTTTATTGTTTCTGCCCGAAAATACAGGCCTACGACATTTGATGAAGTGGTTGGGCAGGATCATGTTTCAAAGACACTAAAAAATGCACTCCAAACTGACCATTTAGCCCATGCTTTTCTATTTACCGGGCCCAGAGGAGTGGGCAAAACCACATGTGCCAGAATTCTGGCAAAAATTATAAATTGCCACAACCCGATAAATAAGGTTGAAGCATGCAATCATTGTTCCTCATGTACTTCTTTCAACGACAACTCATCGTTCAACATTTTGGAATTGGATGGGGCGTCCAATAATAGTGTGGATAATATACGTAATCTGATCGAACAAGTCAGGTTTCAGCCCCAAAACGGTAAGTACAAGGTTTTTATCATAGATGAGGTGCACATGTTATCACAATCTGCTTTTAATGCATTTCTTAAAACCCTGGAAGAACCGCCGTCATATGTAATTTTTATTCTCGCTACGACAGAGAAGCATAAGATTATCCCCACTATTTTGTCCCGATGTCAGATTTTTGATTTCAAAAGAATTCAACTTTCGGATACGGTCACTCAGCTGGAAAAAATTGCTCTCAAAGAGGGGATTAAAGCAGATAAAGAAGCACTGCATACCATAGCCATTAAATCTGACGGAGCTATGCGGGATGCACTCACAATTTTTGATAAAATCGCCAGCTCAGTAGGCAATATAATCACTTATAAAGATGTAGTAGCAAATCTGAATCTACTGGATTATGAATATTACTTCAAAATGACAGATGCTTTTTTACGTGAAGATATTTCTTCTGTTCTCCTTTCTTTGAATGAAATAGTAAAACTTGGTTTTGATGCCGAACATTTTGTTGTAGGTCTTGCAGATCATTTCAGAGACTTGCTGATAGCAAAATCTCCCGCAACATTGTCCATACTGGAACAAAGTGATGCCCTTAAACAACGGTATCAGAATCAGGCCATCCTGGCCAAATCATCTTTTCTGCTGTCCGGTCTCAACATTCTTAATAAATGCGATGTGGATTTGCTAAGAGCCAAAAACAAGAGGCTTCAGGTAGAGCTGGCACTAAGTAAGCTGGCATTTTTAAACAGGTCTGCAGACATTGAAATTTTCGGAAGTAACCCCGAATCTCAGGAAAAAAAAACTGAAATCCTGACTGAAAATGAATTTTCTGAAAAAAAACTGAATGAAGAAATTATTACTAAATCCGACCCTACTTCAGATGAAATAAGTAATCAGACACAAAGACCCGTAGAAAGAGAACATGGAAATCATATAAATGAAACACAGCCTGCCGCCCCGCAGGTAATTAGAATTTCTGATATTGAATCCATAAAAGCAACCATAAAAAAAGCAGAAGAGGCAAAGGCAGAAACCAGGAAAAATATCTCTCTTGAACTTGTCCATGAGATATGGAAAACCTACTCTGATCATAATCCATCCAAAAGTGTTCAATCAGCTTTGAACCTTGCCATCCTAACCCTGGATAATAATACCATTTTCATAAAAATTCCGACTCAGGTGTCAAAAGAGATGATAATGCAGGAATCATCCCTATTGGAAAAATTGAGAGAAGAACTGGGTATCAATGATCTGAAGATTGAAATAGAGATAGACAAATCATTGTTTCCTGATTTTGAAGAAGCCAAACCTGTCCTTTTGATGAGCCAGAAGGAAAAATACCTTTTGATGCTGGAAAAAATCCAGGACTTGGAGCATTTACTAAAAAACTCGGGCTTAAACTCGATACAGAAGTTTGAAATTCCGAAAAATCACTGACGTATCATTGTCACATCCCCTTTGAGTTTCTTTTCAAACCCAAATATATTGTATTTAACTACCCAAATGTAGGTGTCTGATGCAGAATCTTTATCGCCGATTTTTCCATTCCATTCGTCCTGAATATTTTTAGATTCAAATACCTGCTGACCCCACCTGTTAAATACATAAAACTGATAGTTTTCTACCTGATTAAGGCAGTATTCAGGCTTGCTTATGGGACCAAATGAGCGATTCAGCGTCAATGCTGCATATGCCAAAGTATCTGTTCCTGTCTGAAATCTATACCCAACACCTTCAGGGAAAAAAACATTTGCATAGGCCAAATCCTGGGGAGTCAGGTCGCTTTCTTTAACATCAGTACTGCCGGATGCTTTATTGCCGCAAATATCTGTAATAGTAACAGTATAAGTCCCCGCCTTATCAATATTGATACTGGGAGTTGTGGCCGAATTTGACCATTGATACTGAAAAATGCCTGCCCTGTCTGCCAGTCCGTTCAGTCTGATAGTTTTGGTTGTACACAGACCTTCTTTACTTATTGAAATGGTTGCTTTAGTTACTCCGGGGCCTTTAAATTCCAGCGCAAATGATGATGTTGCTGATCCGCCACATCCGTCCGTAACCGTAACGGTGTATGTTTTTACAGCTGTGTCATTGACCGGTATTGCCCGGGTGGTTTGTCCGCTGCTCCATTTGTATCTTTCCACCCCCAATCCACTTGAGTTGCCGGTTGCGGTTAGAGTGCCAGTAGCATTCCCTCCAAAGCAATCTATTGCAACCTGTCCGTTTATGGAGGCAGATGTTATTTTATTGGGAAATGCACCTACATTGAGCGAAGCTGTCACTTTCTCATCACACTGATCCGTTACAGTTACGGTATAGTTACCGGGTTGTGATATTTCTATATTTGCTACATTCAATTCTCCGGTATTCCACGCAAAAGACTTAACCTGCGGGTGGCCAGGCATATACCCGGCTGATACTGTCTGCTTATTATTAGTACAGAAATTGCCCAAAGTAAGACTCAATGCTGCTTTTGGTTTGTCATATCTTGTTATTTCTGCAGTATCACACAACATATAACACACCTGTTCTCCTATGGTAACAGTAACAGAAAATTTACCTTCTTTAAAAACCCGGATCGTATCCTGAGCAGGTCCTTTCTCTCCGGTACTCCAGTTATAAAATACTGCCCCATTTGTCCTGGCCTTGAAGGTCCAGTCAATGGGTTCGTTAGGACAAAACGGTCGTACGTTTAAAGACAATACAGGTACTTCGTATGAATTGGCTTTTGTCATAAAGGTTACCGGCGTGACACTTCCTGCATTTACAGATGTCCAGATTAAGGTATCTGCAAAATATGGATTGTCAAAAAGTACCTGGGTCGTTATATTCTCTTCACAAGTAGTACTGCCGCTATTATCTATTTTGATAAATGAAGGGCGTAGCTTATTATTTTCTTTAACCCCGGAAATCAGTGCTGCACCACCATCTGCAGTGCCAAATAGATTTCCTAAAAACTCGGTCCTTCCTTCTACTCTGGCATATTTTTTATTCCAGATAAGGGACCCGTCTTTTTTAATTTTTATTATGAAAATGTAAGAAGCCGTATCTGTATTTACTCCTGACAAAATGATGTCATTATTCTTATCAAGTGCAATATGATTAATTATAGTATTGTCCTCTGCTTTAAACATCACTGTTTTGCCCCATTCTACATCGCCGTTTTTCTTAGTTTTGAGGATAAAACCCTTATCTTTAGCCGATACTCTGCTCAAAACTCCGGCCATGATGTAGGTAGAATCCGGCAATCTTACTGCTCCGTAAGAATATAATTTTCCTGCCGTAACGGCATTTGACGTTCTGTATTTTTTACCCCATTTTACATTGCCGAGTGAATCAGCTACTGTCAAAAAAGATGCGTGATTATTGGTGTCAACTACTCCTGATAATAATAGCATGCTATCTATGCCGAATGAAATATGAGTCACCTTTTCTGAAACATTTTTGCCGCTTATATCTTTTGCCGAAAGTAGTTTGGACCAGATATTATCACCACTATAATTTTTCTGCTTAGTGCAATATCATTTTCAGCTGTTGTTCCACCTACATTGGTACTGAAAATAGTCTTATTAAAATTGGTCAGCAGGTGGCTGTAAGGAATACCATCAGACAAATTTGTTTGTGTGGTATAGGACTTCATCCATCCGCCATTACCTCCAATATCCAGCGCCCCTATAATTTTGGAAGGCTTGCCAGTGGCCACAGAAATTATACTGTAATAAATACTGTCTTTATCACCCTGAATAATGCTGCCAAGAGCTGTGTTAAACCCGCCAAAAGAAGCATCTAAAGCAATGGCTTTAGACCAGTTTATATCTCCTTTAGGTTTATAACTCGTGATCAGTATGGTATCTGATTTTCTTGGAGAAGTGGTACCTGGTTCAAGCTCCAACTCCAGAGCAAGATAATTTCCGTCCTTGGTCTGAATGCTGCTTATACAAATGATGTCCTTATTCCTGTTGGATGGATAGGTACGATGAAAAGCACTCTGTGCATCGGCAAAATGGGCTACCAGAATTGAGAATATTAGGGTTAAAAACGTACCGCGCATAATTCCGCTTTATTTTATTTTTTGAAATTGGATGTATTAAATTTTTCCGGTTTTGCTTTCAACAATTGCCACACTTAAAAAAATTTATTAAAAATACCTCTTTGAGTGCCAAAACCTGTTATAATCTCCTAAACTGTTTTTTAACAAAACATAGTGTCAAAAATACTATTAAACTTTGAAAGTACAATAAATTTATACATTATATGTTAATTCAGGCCACAAACGAAAAAGGGCTTACTTCTCAGCATAGCCCTTTTTAAACAGTTGGTTCGTAGAAAAGTTATTTCTTTTTGCCCAGATTGTTGAGCTTGTCAATCACATTTCCTACAACAGATTTCTGTGCATCAATCTCTTTTTCCTTACCTTCCTGCTCGACAATGTTTTTTTCAATGTCCCTTTCGGCATCTGCTATTTTTTGTTTTGCCTTCTCAATATCTTTGTGATAATCCTCATTTTTATCTCTTAGTTTACTCAGGTCTTTTTCAAGATTGGAAAGGTTTTTTTCTTCTGTTTTAAGTTCTTCCGCTACCACTTTTTTACGTACCTCCAGATAATAGTCTTTAATAAATTGGGTTAATGCCGTAGATTGAGGCTCATATTCAGTAGAGTTTACAAAAGCGCCACCCAGATCCAACCAGATATATGTAGTAGCCATGTCTCTTCCTTCATCAAATTTTGCATAGAGATCCAAAGGTGATGTACCATTTATGAGGGGTATTTTTGTAGCCATAAGAAAGTGTTCGCGGGCTTTCTTGTTTTCTTTCATTTTGCCGTATTCTTTCACAAATTCGTAAAATGTTTTTTCGGCCAGTTTTTTGTCTGCTCCGTCGATTTCAATGTAATATGAATTCTGAGGTCCCAGACTCATGGTCACCTTTTTTTCAACTACTTTCTGTGCGGACACAATCAATGGGGTGATTAATACAAATAAAGTTATTAGGTGTTTCATTTTTCTTGTTTTATGGTTATTATGAAAATATTTGATATTATACTCTTAGTTTTGACTTGTAAAATTTATAGTCTCACATTTTTTATTTTTTTGAATGCGTTAAAATTAACATAAAATGCTATCTTGAAAACTACACTTTTTTTGAGTTTAGATAATTTAATAGTCCGTCATAAACAGAAAGATCATAACCCGCTTTTTCAGCTTTTTCTCTTGCTGCTTTAGTTAATTTTATGGCTTTTTCTACCTCGTTATTGGTAACTAGCAGCGAACATAATGTAGTCAACGATTCCATATCTTTCTTATCATTATATATTCCTTCAGCATATTCAACAGCATCGGAAATCATCTTTGGTTTGTCCTTAAATGTTTTTGATATATCCTGAATAATAAACTTTAACTGCTCAGTACTGTTTTCAGATTTTTTAGCTAGCATTTTATAGGCCGCTATATATTTTGATTCATTTCTGAATGTCTTATAATATTGCATATTTGCCCTCGCAGCAAATATATCCGCTTCATCCGGAAAAGCTTTTTTAGCTTTTTCAATGGTTTCTGTCAGAAGGGACTCCATTTCGTATTCAATGGCTTTTGCTACTGCTTTCTCACAAGCATCTTTACATTTATCTTTAAATGTTTTTTGGTCAGAAAGTGCTATTATTTTCGACTTGTTTTCCAGTACAAAATCAAATAACTTACTATCAGATTCCGTTGCAGCCTCCAGCATAAATATCAATTTCTGGTTTTCAGTAAGGGAGGGATTTGTATTTAAAAAATCATTGGATATCTTAAGACTGGGCTTTCCGGCTGCATTTAATGCTTTAACGTAATTGTACATCAAGTCAAAACTGCGGTCTCCGGCCAGGTATTTTTCTTCAAATTTTCCACTTTTGTCATTCTTTTTATTGGCGTCTTCACCATGTGCTATCAGTCCTTCTACCTGCTGTCCGCCGACTACTTTTTTTACTAATTTGCCTTCACCATCCAGAAACATCAATGTCGGATAGGCAGTAACCGGATAAATATGCCCAAATGACACTCCATCTGCCTCCTCCATGTCCAGTTTGAGGTTGATAAAATTTGAATTGAAATAATCTCCAACCTTCTCCTGAGTAAATACATTTTTTGACATCGCTTTACACGGTCCGCACCATTTGGCAAATGCATCCACAAAAAGAAGCTTGTCTTCAGATTTTGCCTTTGCCATGGCGTCTTTCCAACTGCCCTGAAAAAATTCTATACCCTGTGAATGAACCGGAAAGAATGAAATTAAAAATATAAAAGTTAAAATCTTAGTCATAGGAATATATATTTGTTCTAACCACAAAATTATAATAAAATTCCAACATTACCTGTTTTAACTGTTTGGTAACGTATTTGATAACAAAAATCATACAAATTTGAACAGCCTGGATTTTTACCAATTCAAACCTCCCACTGTTTGCCGGTTCTGAATACGGTCCCTTTGAAAAAAGCCACAGATTCATTATTTTGATTAGTCAGCACTACATCATAAATTGCTAACCGGGAAGAAAGATTTAATTCCCGAGCTGACGCAGTGATAATATCCCCACTTAATACTGGCCTGGAATGAGAAATAGATGTCTCAATGGATAATGCCTGGACTCCTCTGGAATTGCTGGCAAAAGCAAATGCACTATCAGCGAGAGAAAAGGTGACTCCTCCATGACATACGTTAAACCCGTTCAGCATATCTGACCTGATTTCAGCTTTGATTTCACAGGCTCCGGGACTGACTTTGATGATATCTATCTGCATCCATTGAGAAAATGCATCCAATGGATACATAAGTTTATACACTATTTTATCTGCTTTTTCCTGATCAGTCATGATAACTCAGTGTCTGTCACCATTCTTACTGTCATAAAGCTGATACAGATCCTTCAGATTTCTACCCATCCCGTTATAATCAAGTCCGTACCCTACCACAAATTTGTTGGGAATGATAAATCCCGGATAGTGCGTTATAATATTGTGCTTGTGCGCATCTGGTTTTACTAAAATGGAGGAAAGTCGCACAGAAGCAGGATTGTGTTTTTGTAATTCCGGAAGGAAGGCCGCCATAGTATTTCCGGTATCTATAATGTCCTCTACAAGGATGATGTGGCGGTCTTTGAGTTCGATATTAGGTGGCATATAGATGTCTATCTTTCCGGTGCTCTCTATGCCATGATATGATTTGATTCTTACAAAATTAAGCTCACATGGAAAATCAAGTTTTCTAATGAGGTCGGCGGCATAAATAAATGCACCATTCATAACTACTAAAAACATCGGATACTTCTCGTGATAATCTTCCCTGATGGTGTCGGCTATTTCCTGCACTTTATCTTCAAGTACAGTCGCTTCTATATACTTAATAAATTTTAAATCTCCTACCTGAATAATCTCCCGATCCGTTTTAGTGTTCACTGAATTCCGTATTTGTCTATTAAATAAATAAGGCTGGCCATGCTTGCCGCTCCCAACTCCAACTCCCTTTGATTCACATTTTCTATCCTGTCATTTGCAGTATGGTGGAAATCAAAATACCTTTGCGAATCCGGTCTCAGCCCTATTAACAATCCTTTCTGTGATTTTAATGGATTTATGTCTGCGCCCGATCCTCCCTTTTCAAATATGAGTCCATAACTCTCCAGTAAAGGTAGCCATTGACTTACGTTTTTATAATATGTCTTAAATACAGATGTATCGGCATCAAAACTAAATCCTCTTGGCGAAAACCCACCCGAATCAGATTCTAAAGCCGCTAAATGAAATTCCTTTTTCTCATCTGAAATTTTTGCATAGGTTCTGCCCCCGGCGAGTCCATTCTCTTCATTGGAAAACAATACTGCTCTGATCGTCCGTTTGGGTTTATATCCCAATGAAGAAAATAATCGCAAGACTTCCATTGCCTGAACACATCCGGATCCGTCGTCATGGGCGCCCTGGCCTACATCCCAACTATCAAGATGCCCTCCGATAAGAAGTATCTCATCCGGAAATTCTGAACCTTTTATTTCTCCTATCACAGTTGGTGCCGGCCGTATTCCGATAGTCCTGCATTCTGTCTTCAGATAAACTTTCACTGTTCCTGATTTCAGTTTTTTGCTCAACAGATTTGCATCATTAGTACTTATCGCTATACCGGGAACACGATATGTGGAGTCTCTATATGTAGTAACACCTGTATGAGGAAAATCATCTGATGAGGTCGTCATAGATCGCACAAGGGCGGCCACTGCCCCGTATTCAGCTGCTTTTGCCGGTCCGAAAACCCTTTGATCCACAGCTCCGCCATATGCACTGAAAGTGCGTAACTGAGTAGGATCCATTGCTCTGTTATAAAAAACAATTTTACCCTTAATTTTTTCTTTACCAAGCGCCTCCACTTCATTCAGACTCCTTACTTCAATGACTTCTGCCGTTAATCCGTTTGCCGGAGTGGCAATGGAGTTTCCCAAAGACAAAACTTTTAAAGGTATATTTTTGCCCTTACTATCTACTATCCAGGCTTTTTCTTTGGCTCCTCTTTGCCAGTAACTGGCTTCACAATCCTGCAATAATCCTTCTACCTTGTCAATTTTATTAAGGGCATCCTTCGCAAAGGTGGTGGCACCCAGGTAGGATTTTGATCCGGCTATTCTTCCGCCATAATTTGTACATAACTCCTTTAACCAGGGGTACGTCATGCCGTTTGAGAGAGCCTCGTCATGAATTTTCTTAATGAATAAAGCGTCTTCATCCTGTCCGAATACACCCTCATTATAGGAAATTAATAAGAGAGTAACAACTAGAAATTTTAATATTTTTAACATTACTGAGAAATTATAAGAACAAAGTTAGATAAATAATGCGATAGAAATATGAATTAATCCACAAATCATAGTGAAATGTCATTTTCTGAAAGAAGAAAAAATTTCGTGTCAAAAACTTCCAGATAAAACAACATAAAACGTACTTTTGCGTTTTCAAACCAACAGTTTCCCTCTTTACCAAGTTGTATTAGTATTTTTTTACATACTTTTGCGGTTTGTATTACAATATATTATAAACGTACTATATAATTCTTTGGATATCATGATATTAAAGAAATCTACATTCTATTTATTCAGTTTGTTTATTGCCTTATTCTCTGTTTTGGATATATGTGCTCAGGATACTTTAGGTTTGGACATCCAGAGTAAAACAGGCACCAAAGGCGGAACAGTATGTCTCAACATTACTGCCCGGAATTTTAAAAATATTGAGTCCATCCAGTTTAATCTTTCTTACAATGCGACTTTGGTATCTCCTCAATGCCCGGCAACGAATGTCCATCCCGGATTAAAAAATAATATTTTTGGAGAATTATTCAATTGTAATTCAAAGGATAACGGATATATTAATTTTGTCTGGGCCAGTGACCCGACGACGATTCCTGACGGAGATGTACTTTTTACGTTGTGTTTTGATATCAAAGGAGACCCCGGAAATACATCTCCTGTCTCCATTAATGGAAATATTTTGCTCATGGAGGTCTGTCGGGAAATTTCAGGAAAGACGGTGTGTTTAAACAAAGTGAATACTTCTCCTGCAAGTATAGACATCAAAACCAACACCTTATCCATATTTATAAATAAATGTGACGCTGACATCATAAATACCACAGATAAAGGTTCCCTTACCTTTTATGCAACAGGCGGATTGGCACCTTATTCTTATAATATAAACTCCGGAGAATTTACAGGGAGTGGTCTAGCAGACGGTCAACGGATAACTTTAAATAATCTTCCGCAAAAGGCCTATATCATTGTGATTACTGATGCAAGTGGATTGCCGGTTTCCTCATCCAAAACGATTAGTAACAATATTCCTTTTACCTATGATAAATTACCTAAAGACCCTTTATGTGCCGACAGAAATAATGGTAGCATAAAGATTTATAATGTCCGAGGTGGAATAGGTCCTTTTGTGTACGAGTGGTCAAATTTAGTCAGTGCGGTGACACAGGATTCATTTGTACTCGAAGATTTGTACGTGGGCAAATATTCTGTGACTGTTTCGGATTTTAAAGGTTGTAAAAAGACTGATAGCTTCGAGCTGGTACGGGCTCCCCTTCTTTTGGATGTAAAGTTTTTGAGCAATGCCGCTTGCAGCCAGTCCGGTGTCTTCGGTAGTATTGAAATTTCTGCGTCCGGAGGAACACCATTTATCACTGGGGATCCATACACCCTTACAATCAACAGCGGTATTAATTTCAGGATTAATCCTCCATATCTCTATTCACCACGTGCCGGCAATTTTACACTTAGGATATCTGATGGAAATGGCTGCTCAACGGACATCAGACCATTTGTTATGCCAGCTGATTATGCCATTGATATGACCGCTGCTGTAAAGGATGTAAGTTGCAAAAATGCCAAAGATGGAAGTGTCTCGCTGACCGTCAGTCCCTATTCTAAAAACAATTCTTTTTTCCCGCTTTTTGGTTATCCTGATATTGGCGGGCTGGGTGTTAAGAACGATACATTAATACTCACCGGTATCAGTCCCGGAAGCTATGCCTACAGGATGATTGACTTTAATAATTGCAGGGATACTGTATTTTTTACTGTAAAAGAACCCGATTCTCTTAAAATAAACAGCACTTTGGTTCATCCTGAATGTGATAAACCAGGTTCCATTACCCTAAACGCATCAGGTGGAAATGCAGCATATAATTATACCTGGAATCCACCACAGACAGGTAATACAAATACCCTTTCCAATCTCACCGGCGGAACTTTTAAAGTGACTGTTTCCGATGCAAATAATTGTAAAGACTCTCTTTCCGTAACATTAAACCAACAGGGGATACTCAATGTAAATCCGGAAATCGTCAAGGCCATCTCCTGCCACGGTGCTAATGACGGAATATTGAGGGTGGACATACAAAGTGGAAACGGACCATTCGAGGTTAAATGGACAGACAGTTTGGGTGTGGTTGTCTCCATTGGTCAAACTATTCTAAATGTTAAACCAGGCACTTATACAGTACAGGTTACAGACAAGAGCATGTGTAGTTCATTCCCGATGACTGTTACCATATCCGAGCCTGCCCCGTTTTTTATGGTTTTAGGAAAAACAGATGCATTGTGTAACAATGAAAATGGTCAGACCCTTGTCAATGTTACAGGAGGAAACTCAGGGTACACGTTTGAGTGGCAAAAATCAGGAAATGCAGCAGTAATAGGCAGGGATACTATATTAGATGCTAAGGCCGGTCTCTATATTGTCAGTGCTATAAATACTGACGGATGCCGCATAAAAGATTCCATATCTATCATCGAACCGGATTCAATTCTATTAAATCAGATAGTTGTTCAGACCAATTGTGATTTGCTGGGTTCAATCGCTTTAAATCCTTCTGGTGGGACACCAGATTATAGGTATCTGTGGAGTGTAGCCTCTGCCGGCGATACAAGCTTGATTAAAGATTTACCAGGTGGTCAATACAGTGTTACGGTGACCGATTCGAATAATTGTACTACATCTTTTACTCAAACCATAAATCAACAGGGAAAACCTGAAATAACCACAGAAACTCAAAATATCAGTTGCTTCGGTGCTAAAAATGGTTCGCTTAAGGTAAATATTCAGAGCCCCAATGGTCCTTTTGGTGTAGTTTGGAAGGATAGTACTGGAACAACTGTATCTTCCCAACCAACAGTACAAAATATTGGACCCGGCAATTACACGGTTCAGGTTACTGATAAAAATAATTGTTCGTCTGAAAT
Organism: Saprospiraceae bacterium; assembly: GCA_016722285.1. Classification (GTDB taxonomy): domain Bacteria; phylum Bacteroidota; class Bacteroidia; order Chitinophagales; family Saprospiraceae; genus OLB9. The sequence goes on along the minus strand of JADKGI010000001.1, from coordinate 409,071 downwards.
AAAACAAGTAGTGATAACAGAACCAGAATCGCTAGCTTTAATTAAAAATATTTCTAATGCCATTTGTTTTCAGGATCAGGGCAGCATACTGGTGGATGTAACCGGGGGAAGCGGGAGTTATAAATATGAATGGCAAAAAGCAGGAAACGCTTTAGTCATTGACAATGACAGCTTGCTGATTTCTTCTGCAGGAAAATATGTTTTCAAAATTACTGACGGCAATAATTGTATTAAAACAGATACCATTACTATTGATGAACCATTAAAGATATCATCTCCCACTCCAAATATTAGAAACATCACCTGTTTTGGGTTGTCAGATGGTCTTGCGGCAATTTTTAATTCGCCTGCAGGTATAAATTTTAAATGGTCAACCGGGTCAATAGGTCCTTTATCGTCAATTTACCCGCAGGAAATGCCTGGGTCATTGCCAATAACAGCAATAATTGCGTTTCTGATACTACATTTTTTGAAATAAAGTCACCTTCCAGATTAACATTGGATACAATAAATACCATAACATCTAACCCATCTTGTTTTGGTTTAGCAGATGGGTCAATTTCTATTGCAGCTGCAGGTGGGACTGGTTCAAATTACAGATATTCGTGGCAGAATGGCCCAAATGGCTCTTTTATTTCAGGTCTTGGTGTAGGTAATTATATAGTCACTATCAGAGATAGCCTGGATTGTACAGCTATTGATTCAGTTACTTTGACTCAACCATCTTTATTGACAGCATCAAGAGATATAACAAATACAATTATTCCTGATTGCAATAATATAAATGGAGGTAAAATAGCTGTCCTGATATCAGGCGGCAACGCTGGACTAAAAACAGTAAGCTGGCAATCGGGTGTAAACGTAAACAACGGGGCAGCTACCGGACTTAAGGCCGGAAAATATTGTGCTACGATCTCCGATGCGTTAGGATGCAGCACTACTTTTTGTGATAGCCTCATTCAGAATTTAAACCAGGTTAATACAACTACAAAAATTGATAAATCCATTTCCTGCAATGGTTTGAAAGATGGAGAAATTTCCGTTACCGCCACGGGAAACGGGGTTCCGCTCACCATTAATTGGCTAAATACCAATGGTGCTGTCATTGGTTCAAATGCTGTTGTACAGAATCTCGGATCTGGAAAATATTATGTGTTGGTCTCAGAACAGAATGGACCTGGTTGTAGAAATTTGGATTCAATTACCATTCAGGAACCCGCAAAAATTAACTTTCCTGCACCTCAGACCCGCAATGTTACCTGCTTTGGTCTTGCTACCGGACAAGGCACCATTGTTGGCGGTGGACCAGAATTGACTTATACATGGTCGTCCGGTGCTAAAGGTATGTTTGCCACTGATTTAATTGCCGGTCAAAACTGGGTATTTGCAAATAATGCCAACAACTGTAAATCTGACACAACATTTTTTAATGTCGGTACTTTCGCACCAATATCTTTAGACACAGCAAAAACATTGCTTCTCAACCCTTCTTGTTTTGGTAGCACAAATGGAACCATAAACATTACAGCTAAAGGAGGTACCGGTATCAGTTATGTGTATGCCTGGGCCAATGGATTTACGGGCAATTCATTGGCTAATGTTGGGGCAGGCAAATATATAGTTACTATAAATGACAGTAACAACTGCCAGCATACAGACTCTGTCTCCTTATCTCAACCTGCCAAATTGCATGCTGCCATTGACAATAATAAATCTGTAGCACTGGATTGTAAAAATCTGGACGGAGGTAAAATCGGTATCATAACTACAGGAGGAAATCCAGGGATAAAAAAGATTACATGGCAATCCGGTCTGACTGTGGAAAATGATGTCGCTATTGGCCTCAAAGCCGGCAATTATTGTGCCACTGTTTCAGATAATTTTGGATGTAAAGACACTTTTTGCTATGATCTCATTTCCTCTCCCGGATTGCGCGGGCAAATAAATAATCCTGCACCCCCACTTTGTAACGGAGGTACGACATGTATTTCCATTAAGTCATTATCGGGCGGAACAGGAAGTAAATATACCTTTCAGATAAATAATGGCAAGAGATATCCTATTGATACATGTGTTACGGTCACAGCAGGTCAATATTTTGTGAGTATGATTGACTCATCAGGTTGCTCCATTGATACGCTGATCACCATCCCGCAGCCTGCCCCAATATCTGTGGATCTGGGAAATGATATAGAAATACAATTGGGCCAGGATGCCGCTCTGCTAAAGGTAGATATAAATTCTCCCAGCAGCATAGATTCTATCATCTGGACACCTAAGAAGGGAATAAATTGTCTTTCTCCTTCCTGCACCACACTGGAAGCAAACCCATCTGAAACGACCACTTATCTGGTATGTGTCACTGATAATAATGGCTGTAAAGGCTCAGATGAAATCACTATTACTGTCAAAAATGTTCGAAATGTATTCTTCCCCAATATCTTCTCTCCTAACAGAGATGGAGTGAATGATTATTTTCAGGCCGTGATCGGACCGGGAGTTGAGCAAATAATTTCATTTTATATATTTGACAGGTGGGGAAATTTAGTCTTCGAAAAATCATCTTTTGTTCCTGATCCGGCAGGATCCGATGGATGGGATGGTACTTACAATGGTAAAAAACTAGACCCCGGAGTCTTTGTCTATTACGCTAAAGCCCGGTTTATTGACGGCAAAGAAATCCAATATTCGGGATCCGTTACTCTGGCTGACAAAGTGAGAAACTAATTCAAATCCAAGCCAAAAAGTTCAATTTATTATTAAGTTTAAGCTATTGATTATTAAATGGTTGAAATAATCCAAGACACTAAAATATAAATTTGAAATTCTGAGTTTTTCGTGAGTTTAAGTTTTGATTTCTGTTCAGAAAAAGTTATCTTTGCATCCCTTTTCTAATAAGAATTAACATTTAATGAGCGATATAAAAAAGAATGATTACGGTGCTGATAATATTCAGGCTCTCGAAGGGCTAGAAGCCGTAAGAAAGAGACCGGGTATGTACATAGGAAGTACTGATACTAAAGGACTCCACCACCTGGTTTGGGAAGTAATAGACAACTCTATAGATGAACATCTTGCCGGACATTGTACCAGCATTGATACCATCATACATAAAGATAATTCTATTACAGTCATAGATGATGGCCGGGGTATTCCTACGGATATGCATGAAAAGCTTCAAAAATCAGCCCTCGAAGTTGTCATGACCGTACTGCATGCCGGTGGAAAATTTGATAAAGATACTTATAAAGTTTCCGGGGGACTGCACGGTGTCGGGGTATCATGCGTGAATGCATTATCCGAATATGTGCGCGTAGAAGTACACAGAGATGGAAAATATTTTGAGCAGGAATACAGCAAAGGAGTTCCTCTGGGACCCGTCAAGACGCTTGGAGATTCAGATAAAAAAGGTACCCAGGTCACTTTCAGACCTGACTCCACAATTTTTGAAACGCTCGAGTATAGCTTCACTACCCTCGCTGGCAGAATTCGGGAATTGGCCTACCTCAATAAAGGCTTGTTTCTCTCTCTAACCGACGAAAGGGAGATAGGTGAAGACGGCAAATTCAAAAGAATGGACTTTTATTCAGTTGGCGGACTTAAAGAGTTTGTCAAATACCTGGATGAAAACAGACCTCCCCTGATAGAAGAGCCAATATATGTAACCGGCAAGGAAGATAATGTGGAAGTAGAAGTGGCCATGCAATACAATACCGGTTATCAGGAAAATATATTCGCCTATGTAAATAACATAAATACCAGAGATGGCGGAACACATGTTGCGGGTTTCAGACGTGCCATCACCCGGGTTTTTAAAGATTATGGCAATGACAATAATCTATTCAGTAAAGTAAAAATTGAAATCTCGGGAGAAGACTTTAAAGAAGGTCTCACGGCCATAGTATCTGTAAAAGTACCCGAGCCGCAATTCAAAGGTCAGACCAAAGGAGAATTGGGAAATTCAGAAGTAACAGGTATTGTTTCCAGATGTGTAGGCGATGTACTCAAAGCTTATCTGGAAGAAAACCCCGTTATGGCTAAAAGGATTATTGAAAAAGTAATACGTGCAGCTACAGCCAGGCATGCTGCCCGCAAGGCCAGAGAGATGGTTCAGCGTAAAAATATACTTACCGGAAGCGGTCTGCCCGGCAAGTTGTCTGATTGCAGTTCCAAAGACCCGGTTGAATCTGAAATATTTCTGGTGGAAGGGGATTCTGCCGGTGGCACGGCCAAGCAGGGAAGAGACCGAAATTTTCAGGCAATCCTGCCACTGAGAGGGAAAATCCTGAATGTCGAAAAAGCAATGGAATACAAGATCTATGAAAACGAAGAGATCAAAAACATGTTTACCGCATTAGGTGTCAGTATTGAAGAAAAAGACGGAGACAAAATCCTTAATATCGAAAAGCTGAGATATCATAAGGTTGTGATCATGTGTGATGCCGATGTGGATGGTAGTCATATTTCTACCCTTATCATGACTTTCTTTTTCAGGTATATGAAACCATTGATAGAACATGGTCATATCTATATAGCTGCACCCCCTTTATATCAGGTGAGAAAAGGGAAGAATTTTATTTATTGCTGGAATGATGAAGAAAGAAAGACTGCCATCGAAAATTATTCTAATGGAAAAGAAGATACCGGTATAAAAACACAGCGGTATAAGGGCTTGGGTGAGATGAATGCAGAGCAACTGTGGGAAACAACGATGGATCCCAATAACAGAATTCTGCGCCAGATTACCATTTATGATGCCATGGAAGCAGACAGGATTTTCAGCATGCTGATGGGAGATGAAGTACCACCACGCAGGAAGTTTATCGAAGAGAATGCTAAGTATGCCAAAATTGATGCCTGATGTCCCAAAAAGAACATCTTATCGATTAATTTTGTTATTCTGATAATTAAAACTGTACCCGTATGCTCAAATTAGGTTTTGGTGACCGGACAAAACCAAAGGTTTTTGATTATAAACCCAGGTATTATGATCCGGCAAAAGAAGAAATGCAGGAGAGAATAAATAAGTATAAAGACTCCGGTAATCGTGTTACAGATGAAGAAAATTTAAAGAACCGTATTAGATCAGGTCTTCGTATGAAACATTATGGCGATCCGTCATCCAGAGCAAAAGCCGTACGACAATCCAATTTAAGATTGGTCTATATCATTGCTGTACTTACTTTGGCTGTTTATATTATCATGAGTTCCAATAAAATCACAGGTCTCCTCGAGGCTTTTACGAAGTAATGCCTAACTTAAATGCCTGATATTATTCAACTCCTTCCTGACAGTATAGCTAATCAAATTGCTGCAGGAGAAGTGATTCAACGCCCCGCTTCCGTAGTCAAGGAGTTGCTGGAAAATGCACTTGATGCAGATAGTACATTCATAAGGCTTATTATAAAAGATGCCGGTAAAACCAGTATTCAAGTCATAGATGACGGCAAAGGCATGTCTGAGACAGATGCCAGAATGGCTTTCGAAAGACACGCTACATCCAAGATAAAGTCGGCTAATGATTTATTTTGTATAAAAACCATGGGATTTCGCGGGGAAGCACTTGCGTCTGTTGCCGCCATTGCACATGTTGAGACAGTGACAAGACAGGCTGTAGTTGACCTGGCTACAAGGATTATTATCGAGGGCTCTGAAATAATTACCCACGATAAATGTCAGGGTTCCGTCGGAACATCCATAACGGTTAAAAACCTGTTTTATAATGTTCCGGCACGCAGGAAATTTCTGAAATCTGATCCGGTAGAGCTAAAACATATTATGGATGAGTTTCATAGAGTAGCCCTGGCAAACCCGGATGTCTATTTTACTTTTCACCACAATGGAAACGAAACATATCACCTGCCGAAAGCAAATCTAAAACAAAGAGTGGTCGGTATTTTCGGAAAAAATATCAATGATAAGCTCGTGCCTATATCTGAAGAAACCGAGGTAGCCGTTTTTTCAGGATTGATCGGAAAACCTGATGCAGCAAAAAAGACACAGGGTGATCAGTTTATTTTTGTAAATAAAAGATATATAAGAAGCAATTATCTGAACCATGCCATTCGGGCCGCCTTTGAAGACCTGATTACAAAGGATGTATTTCCTGCTTATTATATTTTTCTTGAAATTGATCCGGCAAATATTGATATCAATGTTCATCCTACAAAAACTGAAATAAAATTTGAAGACGAAAGATTGATCTATAATTATCTGCGGGTTTCTGTAAAACACAGCTTAGGCCAATACAGTGTTACTCCTATGATAGATTTCAGTATCGATCACAACTTTAATCACAGGTATTCAGGGGGAAATGCCACCGATGAGAAAAACTCTTTAAATACTTATCATCCTGAAATAGAAGCAAAATTCCGACCCGGGCAGGAAAGTGTACGTGGATGGGAAGAAATTTATAGAAGCTTATCAGATAACAGGTCTGTTTCAAATACTTCTCGCAATGCAGAAGTAAGTATCCTTGAAAGCGAAGCGTACAAAACCGAAGGTACAGGGAATTTTCATAATTATGCATCAAGAGAACCGTATCAGTTGCACCTTTCGTATATTATACACCAGGTGAAAACAGGGATGATGATGATAGACCAGCAAGCTGCACATGAGCGAATCCTTTATGAGCAATATCTAGAGATACTTCAGAGTGGTGAATATAGTTCTCAAAAAGAGTTATTTCCCCGTACAGTAGAACTGGATCCTGCAAAATCCTCTGTTTTAAAAAACATACTGGACAAAGTCAGGGGTCTGGGTTTTGAAATTGAAGATTTTGGACACAATACTTTTATCGTTCACGGTACCCCTTGTCCTCTTGAAAATAATGCAAATATTGAAAATATCATCGACCACCTGATCTCTCAATACGTCAACAACCTTGAATTTGAATTGGGAATTGAAGACAATCTCGCCAGATCTATGTCTGTATCATCTGGCCTTAAAAGCGGAAAAAAACTGGATAAACAGGAAATGACAGCCCTCATTGATATGTTGTTTGCCTGTAAAATGCCAAATAAAAGCCCGTCTGGAAAAAAATGTTTTATTATTTTTGAACTCGATGAAATCAATAAAAGATTTAATCAACTATAAAGTAAAGAGATATGATGAGAATGACCGAAGTGGTTAAGAACCTTTTGATAATAAATGTTATTGTATTTGTTGCCGTCTGGTACCTGATACCCGTGCCCGGTATAGAAAATTATTTTATTCTATCGAGGCCGGGGTCCCCAAATTTTGAACCGGTACAGGTTATCACACATATGTTCTCCCACGCCAATTTTCAACATTTATTTTTCAATATGTTTGGGTTATATATGTTTGGACCATGGGTAGAATCCAGTCTTGGGGCTAAAAGATTTTTAATATTATATTTAGTGTCCGGGGTTGTAGCGTCAGCATTGCAAATGTTTATTTCGCCAGTTCCTATTTTGGGTGCATCCGGTGCTATTTTTGGTGTAACCACAGCATTCGCTACTATGTTTCCAAACGTTCAGCTTATGCTACTTTTTCCCCCAATCCCTATGAAGGCAAAGTATATGGCTATCATTTTTATTTTACTTGGTTTATTCAGTGGATTTATGGGGTACAATCAAGGTATTGCACATTTTGCCCATGTAGGTGGGGCGGCAACCGGGTTTTATGATTTTATACTGGAAAATGAATAATTTGCGTTAAATTATTATTATGTTCAAATCTATAGCTCAGGATATAAGTTCTTCATTTGATTATGGAAATATGGTGGTAAAACTCATCATCATCAATGTAGCTGTATTTGTACTTACTGCTTTGACAGAGGCGTTTTTCCCGGTATTTTATATGTCAAATATCTTACCTTACATTGCCTTACCGGGTGATTTCATGACACTGATTTATCGTCCCTGGACCCTCATTACACATATGTTTGTTCATTCGGGCCTATGGCATCTGGCTTGGAATATGATCACACTATATTGGTTTGGGAATATTGCTGGGGATTTACTTGGAGATCGGCGCATACTTCCCGTGTATATTTTAGGCGGACTGATGGGGGCCGTCTTTTATATTGTTTCTTTCACTTTTCTATCAGGTATTGGTGTGATGGCTCTCGGCGCATCTGCCGCAGTATTGGCAGTAGTTTTTACAGCGGTATCTGTAGCTCCGGATTACGTTGTCCATTTAATATTAATTGGTCCGGTCCGTATAAAATATATCGGTCTGATCATATTTTTTATTGATCTCATCGGAACGCGGTCAGGAGACAATACAGGGGGACATATTGCGCATTTGGGTGGTACGCTGTTTGGTATATTTTTTGTATATTTACTTAGGTCAGGAATTGATATTTCAAAAATATTTAGCGCCGATAAATCAAAATTTATAAAAAGCAATAGATCTCCTCTTTATACCAAATCAAAACTCAAAATAGCTCATAAAGCTGAAACGATTTTAAAAAAAATCCATCCTGATACAGAAAACAAGCCCATATCTTTGAAAGTGGACGAAATACTGGACAAAATAAAATCATCCGGTTATGACAGTCTGACTGCTGAAGAAAAGGAAATATTATATCAGGCAAGCAAAAGCTAAAAGTGAAATTTTTTGACAGAGCCATTTTATTTATTAATCTTGGAGTAATTATAGCATTACTCCTGGCATACATGGCTCCAAATATTAACCCTGCATTTACCTGGGTAATTTCGTTTTTCGGGCTTTTTTATCCGGTAATTCTCATCCTTAATATTCTTTTTATATTCTACTGGATATTCAAAAAACCAAAATACATCTGGCCTTCACTGATCTGCGTTCTGATGGGTTGGAGCCAGCTGAAAGGGTTTATTGCACTAAATAGCCAAAGGCCGGAATCCAAAGGCGAAACCATTAATGTCATGGCATATAACATCAGTAATGCTTCATTCGGATATGATAAAAAGAAGAAGAGCAGGGATATAAAAAAAGAAGCATTTATTGACTTCTTACAACGCTTTAAAGATGTTGATGTATTCTGCATTCAGGAGGTAGGGGATTATGCCTTTGATATTCTGAAAAAAACATTTCCAAATCATAATCTATTCTTTAAGGAAAAAGGAGCCGTCATCCTGTCAAAACATCCTTTTATCAGAAAAGGTGAGATAGATTTCGGCACCATTACCAATTCTTGCCTCTGGGCAGATATAAAATTTGATTTTGATACTATTAGGGTGTACAGTTATCACCTTCAATCCAACCAAATCAGCCGCGATGCAGAAAAGCTAACTGACCCAAATGAATTATATCAAAAGCAGGCCTGGTATGATATCAAGGGCATTCTGCGTAAATTTAGAAATAAACACCTGCAGAGAAGCAGGCAGGCTGACAAAATTGCAGCTCATGCAGAAAGCAGTCCTTATAAAACAATCCTCGCCGGTGACCTGAACGATCCTCCCCAGTCATACACATATAAAGTATTTTCAGGTATCGGTTTAGATGCTTTTCGCGAAAGAGGCCTGGGACTCGGCACAACTTATGCTGGTATTATACCGTTATTAAGGATAGATTATATATTTGCAGACCCTACTATGGATGTAACAAAATTTAATATAATAAAAGATCGTTTTTCTGACCATTATGCCATTTCGGCAACTTTGGAATGGAAAGAAAACAATAAATCTGAACCTGAACTATAAAATATATACACATGGCAGAAGTACTGAACATCGCTAAAAGGTCACTTCATAAAAATGGATTTCTTGACCTGAATATCGATCCGACACTCGATCTGATTGATGAGATTAATAAGTTAAAAAAAGAAAAAAATGCGATTATTCTGGCGCATTATTATCAGGAATCCGAGATACAGGATGTGGCAGATTACATAGGTGACAGCCTGGGGCTTTCTCAAAAGGCTGAAAGTACGGAAGCGGATATGATCGTATTTGCTGGTGTCCATTTTATGGCTGAAACTGCCAAAATGCTTAACCCATCAAAGAAAGTAGTTCTGCCGGATCTGAAAGCAGGATGTTCTCTTGCGGATAGTTGCCCTCCTGCCATTTTTAAAAAATTTAAAGAAAAATATCCGGATCATGTTGTGGTAAGTTATATCAACTGTACGGCTGAAATAAAAACCTTGACCGATATATGTTGTACTTCCTCCAATGCAGAAGCAGTAATCAACAGCGTGCCGAAAAATAAAGGTATCATCTTTGCGCCTGATAGAAACCTGGGCGCCTACCTTATTAAAAAAACCGGGCGGGACATGATATTATGGAATGGTGCCTGTATGGTGCACGAAATTTTTTCGCATGAAAAAATAACCAAACTTATGATCAGATATCCCAACGCCAAATTTATTGCTCATCCGGAGTGCGAAGCGCATATTCTGGACAAAGCACATTTTATCGGATCTACCACACAGCTTTTAAAATTTACTCAAAATGATCCATCTGACACCTTTATTGTCGCGACCGAAGCTGGCATATTACATCAGATGGAGCTCGCCTCACCTGAAAAAACCTTTGTGCCTGCACCTCCTAACAATAACTGTGCATGCAATGATTGTCCTCATATGAAGCGCAACACCATGGAAAAACTTTACCTGAGTATGAAATATGAGCTTCCGGAGATCATCCTTGAAGACTTGGTAATAGAAAAGGGTCGCAAGTGTATTGATAGGATGCTTGAAATCAGCGTAAAAGCAGGATTTAAGGTATAGACAATTGATATTTTCCGGGGTATTGAAATTATATTACTCAGGGGCCTTAATCAATTGATTTTATCCAAAAACTCCTGTTCGGTTAGAATCTCTACACTGCCGAGTTCCTGGGCTTTTTTCAGTTTTGATCCGGCTTTTTCCCCGACAACCAGGATATTCAGGTTGGTGCTGACTGCAGAAATGTTTCTGGCTCCTGCTTTAGCTGCTAATTCTTCGGCATCCTTTCTTCCCATAGTTTGCAATGTACCGGTAAATAATATGGTTTTCCCATAAAATATACCATCCATTGATAATTCTAATGGCATATCTTCCTCAGTCTGCGTAAGATTGACGCCATAGGATTCCATTCTTTTAAGCATGTCAATATGTGATGCATTATCAAACCATGATTTTACATTTTCGGCCACTACTGGACCAATGTCCTTTATTTCAAGATATCTTTCGATGGGCCAGTGGCAGAGATCAAATACATGACCTATCTGCTCTGCTATTAGCTTGCTTGCTTTTTTGCCAAGATGGTGAATACTCAATGAATGAAGCAGTCTGTGAATAGGATTTTTTCGGGCCTTATTAATAGCATTTCTGATATTATCAGCCGACTTTTTGCCAAATCCCTCCAATTCGGAAATTTTATCATAATCCAGATTATAAATGTCACTGATATCTTTAATCCACCCCAGATCATAAAACCTTTCTACATAGGACTTGCCAAAACCATCAATATCCATGGCATCCTTAGACACATGAAAAATCATCTTTTGGAGATTTTGCGTACCGCATAGACAGTTGGGACATCTCCACGCTGCCTCTCCCTCTTCCTTAATAAGCCGAACCGGCAAATGGGTAGTATTGGCTGGACAAAATTCCGGAAACACAATTTCTGTTTCTTTGCCTGATCTCAGTTCCGGAAATGATTTGACTATGTAGGGTATGACATCTCCTGCTCTTTCTACCAATACTGTATCTCCCAGGCGGAGGTCTTTTGATTTAATAAAATCCTCATTATGTAGCGAAACGGATGAAACTGTAACGCCAGCCAGATATACTGACTCTATTTTGGCCACAGGAGTGATTGACCCGATCTTTCCGACCTGATATTCTACAGAAATGAGTTTACTAGTTGCTTGTTTTGCCTTAAACTTAAAAGCAATTGCCCACCTTGGATGATGGGTGGTAGATCCGCATTTTTCCTGAAGCTTCAGACTATTTACCTTGATGACCATGCCATCAATCTCGTACTGAAAGTTATCCCTCAGTGACTCCCAGTAATGGACTAAATCGTGTACTTCATTGATATTTTTACAAACCGCCTCTTCGTTCTGGGGCGTTTTGAAACCCAATTCTTTCAGCATTTGGATACCAGCGATGTGAGTCTCAAATGTGGACAAAAGTGATTTTCCTTCCTTATCGATGGCATAGGCCAATTGATATATGAAAGCTTCGAGTCCTCTTTTTCGTGTTTCGTTAGCATCTTTAGTTCTTAGCCCACCTGTGGCCGCATTTCGGGGATTGGCAAATAATGTCAGTCCATCTTTTTCTCTTTCTTTGTTTATTCTTTCAAAATTATCTTTTCTGATCAGGGCTTCACCCCTTAGTTCTGCTTTCATTATACCTTTGTCTGAAAACTTAACCTTTAATGGCACACTTGGCAGCGTTCTGGCGTTAGGTGTCATTTCTTCCCCAAAGGTTCCATTGCCCCGGGTCGCGGCTCTGACAAGAATATCATTTTCATAAATCAGAGCGATACTGCCACCGTCATATTTCGGCTCCACACAGTATTCAATATCGGTATCTGACGATAATCCGCATAATTTTTTTACCGATGTATCAAAATTATTAAGGTCTTCTTCATTGTATGAATTATCAAGTGAAAGCATCGGCACTGTATGCTGGACAGCCTCAAAATCAACTGATAAATCGGTGCTGACCCTCTGTGTCGGTGAGTCATTAGTAATCAGACCGGGATACTCCTCTTCTATTCGTACAAGTTGTTTATACAACTGATCATATTCAAAATCAGAAATCAGAGGATTATCTTCAATATAATATTTTCGCTCATGAAATATAAGTACATCCCTGAGCTTTTGAAGTTCTTCCTTATTGGCAGGCGAATTCAGAAAATTTTTAGAAAGATCAATGAAATATTGCTGAGATTCTGGTGTGTACATCGGGATCAATAAGTTTTTGAAGATTCAAATTACTTCACAATACAAAGCTAAACATTTTCATCCTGACTGAAAGATTTTTTATGATCAGTATATGCATTTTGATGTTTGACCAAATTATCGATTGAAAAATTTAATTAAATGGGCAAAGGCTTGCGATCTGTTGATCGCAAGCCTTTGTAATTTTTATAAGCAACAGACTATTAAGTGCTTATAAAATTTTATTTTTCTACTTTAATATTCATTAACAACTATTCTAAAACGATTGTTTAAAAATATTATTGTGATCTGGTAAAAAATTTTTTTTTAATTGTATAACGCAAAAAAAAAAAGCCTGATTGGGAAATTGGCTCCAATCAGGCTTTTACATAATTTTGAAAAGAAGATATCTTCTAGCTGCTGAGTGCAGCAGCACCCCCAACTATTTCTGAAAGCTCTTTAGTAATGGCTTCTTGTCTTGCTTTATTATAATTGATCTTGAGTTCCTTCATCAATTCTTCTGCATTGGTTGTAGCATTGTCCATTGCTGTCATTCTTGCCCCGTGTTCAGAAGCGTGATTATCCAATACAAATTTCTGAAAGGTAGTTTGCAGAATACTGGGTATCAGCTCAGCTAGTAATCCTTCCTTATCGGGCTCAAAAATATAATCTGCCTTTCCTTTAGCTGTTTTAGTTTCTTTTTTCTCAATAGCAGTGACAGGGAGAAAACAAACTGCTTTGGGTTCCTGAACACCGGCATTTTTAAACTGACCATAACACACATCCACTATATCAAATTCACCACTGATAAAATTATCCATCAACATTTGTGATGATTTGGAAATATTATCGAAACTGAGATCTGAATAAAGATCAATATAGTCTTTGACCAATTTGCAATCAGGATATTTCTTTTTGAGCACATCATATCCCTTTTTACCGATAAAAATCAATGAAAGATTATTTGATGCTCTTTGAGAAGAATATGAATGTTCGACTTTTAGGATGGCCTCTTTTATTATATTTGTATTAAATGCTCCGCAAAGACCTCTGTTGGAAGTTATGACTACAATAGCGATTTTTTTAGGTTCACGGACATTAACAAAGGGAGAATTGATGTCTCCTTCCAGATTAGTAACGATATTTTTCATCATTTTGTCTAGTCTGTTGGCATATGGTCTCATCTCGGTGATGGCCATTTGTGCCCTTCTGAGCTTAGATGCCGAAACCATTTTCATGGCCTTGGTGATCTGTTGCGTAGATTGCACTGATTTAATCCTCTCCCGTACCTCTTTAAGTTTTCCGGACATGTATGAATTTATTTATTGCTATTACTCCGAATTATTTGAATTGCCCTGCTACTTCAGCTCCTACTCTTTTGAGAGTGGTAATTACATCGTCAGATAAATTGCCCTTTCTGATAGATTCAAGTGTGGCACGCTCCAGTCTTTCCAGAGAAGTCAGATAAATTTCTTAAAATTCCCGTATCTTATTAACCGGTACATTTCTTAATAAACCCTGGGTACCCAGATAAATGACAGCAACCTGTTTTTCCACCGGGACCGGAGAATATTGTGGCTGTTTCAGAATTTCAACATTTCTCTTACCTTTTTCAAGGACTGATTGGGTCGCTGCATCCAGGTCTGATCCGAATTTTGCAAAAGCTTCCAGTTCCCGATACTGTGCCTGATCAAGCTTAAGTGTTCCGGCTACCTTTTTCATGGATCTAATTTGGGCATTACCACCCACCCTGATACAGAAATACCTACATTAATGGCTGGTCTGATACCTGCATTAAATAAGTTTGACTCAAGGAATATCTGTCCGTCAGTGATGGATATCACGTTTGTAGGAATATATGCCGAAACGTCACCTGCCTGAGTTTCAATGATAGGAAGCGCTGTAAGAGACCCACCTCCCTTTACTAATCCTGAATTCCTCAATGAATCAGGCAGATCGTTCATATTTTGGGCTATTGCATCATTGTTTATAATTTTTGCCGCTCTCTCAAGTAATCTGGAGTGGAGATAAAATACATCACCCGGATATGCTTCCCTGCCTGGTGGTCTTCTGAGGAGCAATGAAACTTCTCTATATGCAACTGCCTGTTTTGAAAGGTCATCATAGATGATTAAAGCGGGCCTGCCTGTATCTCTGAAAAATTCTCCAATAGCTGCACCCGCAAATGGAGCATAAAACTGGATAGGAGCAGGATCTGCAGCAGATGCTGCAACAATAGTCGTATAAGACATTGCTCCGCCCTCCTCAAGTGTTTTCATGACCTGGGCTACTGTGGATGCTTTTTGTCCCGAAGCCACATAAATACAGTAAACCGGTTCGCCTCTGTCAAAAAATTCCTTCTGATTTATAATGGTATCTATAGCAATGGCTGTCTTTCCTGTCTGTCTGTCCCCGATGATCAACTCTCTCTGACCTCGACCGATCGGAATCATAGAGTCAATGGCTTTTATTCCTGTCTGGAGCGGTTCATTAACAGGCTGTCGGTATATTACTCCGGGAGCTTTCCTTTCCAAAGGCATTTCATATACCTTTCCACTAATAGGGCCTTTGCCATCTATCGGCTGTCCAAGTGGGTTTACTACCCGACCTATATAACCTTCACCTACCTTGATAGATGCTATCCTGGCAGTACGCTTTACATTCGACCCTTCTTTGATGCCTTCACCCGAGCCAAGTAACACCACCCCAACATTGTCTTCTTCGAGGTTTAGTACTATGGCCTGTACACCATTATCAAATTCAACTAGTTCTCCGGCTTGTGCCTTAGTCAGTCCATATACCCTGGCTATACCATCTCCAACCTGGAGTACCGTCCCTACCTCTTCGAGTTCTGTTTCTGTTTTAAATCCTGACAACTGTTGTTTCAGTATCGCGGAAATTTCATCTGGTTTTACATCAACCATATCTTATAATATTTTATATTTAACTTAAAATGATTTTACAAATTGATTTTCGATAAACTCCTTTCTTAATTCATCCAGTTTATGTGATATTGAGGCATCATATAACCTGTCGCCTACTTCTATCACAAACCCGCCAATGAGAGCCGGATCTACTTTTTCCGTTATTTCTACTTTGTCCAATGTGATGGAACTTGAAAGCAATTTAGATTTAATTTCGTTTAAAGATGATTCAGAAAGCGGGGATGCCGTAGAGATTATTACGCTGGAGATACTGTTAAAATCTCTGTACTGCCTCATGAAATCAACCGCAATTTCCCGTAAGTAGGTTTCCCTGCCTTTTCTGATGATTATATCAAAAAATGCCATCGTGGTTTTTCCCACTTTACCTCCAAAAATGATTTTAAAAATACTTACTTTTTTATCTGCTTTTATAATCGGGCTCTTAAGCAGTAGATAGAGATCTCTGTTCTTAACTGCTTCGTTGAAAAAAGTAATATCCTTTTTTACTGCTTCAAGTTCATTTCTCTCTAGGGCAAGATCCATGAGTGATTTGGCATATCTGGATGAAATTCTGCTTACCGACATTGTTTTTATTTTTAATGTTTATAGCAGATCAATTCAAATTCACTTCCGCAACAAGAGTATTGACAAATGCCTGATGTGCTGAGTTGCTTTTGAGTTCTTTTTTGATAACTTTTTCTGCTATGCTTAACGCAAGATTCCCTAGTTCATTTTTAACCTCCAGAATAGCGGCTTTTTTCTGATTTTCAATATCATTCATGGCATTTCCTATCACTCTTGAAGCTTCTTCTTTTGCCTTTTCCTTTGCCTCATGGATCATCTGGTTTTTTATTTCCTTTGCCTCCTGCAATATTTTAGCTCTTTCTTCACGCGCCTGAGCAAGAAGTTTTTCGTTTTCAGATTTCATACTTGCCATTTCTTCTCTGGCCTGTTTAGCCTGATCGATGGCTTGTTGGATATCATCTTCCCTTTTTTCCAAAGCGTCAGCAATAGGTCTGAATGCAAATTTTCCCATTATGTACCAAAACAATAAGAAAATTAATAAGGACCAAATAGCTAGTCCTGGTGTTGGCTGGAAAGGAGTAAAACTTAATAAAGAAAACATATGCTTAGACTTTTTTTTTTATAAATTTGCTTTAAATCATTATTAAAGTAGAAGGCTCCGCCAACCGCTTTGCCATTCTACATTAATTTTTGTTTTGTCAGGATTATCCTGCCATAAAGATTGAAAGAAGGATTGCAATTAGTCCGGCTCCTTCCACGAAGGCTGCCATCAAAAGCATTACCGCTCTGATGTCTCCTGCCGCTTCTGGTTGTCTCGCTATCGCTTCTACAGCTTTACCACCTACCATTCCGATTCCGATCCCAACTCCGATTACTGCTAATCCTGCTCCTACTGCTGCTAATGTTCCAGTCATGATTTTAAAGTATTATGATTAAAAAATATATAATTATTAGTGATTATGTTCTTGTGGATGATGATGCTCTTCGATAGCGGCACCAATATATGAAGCAGCTAAAATAGTGAATACATAAGCTTGTATAAAAGCAACTATCAGTTCTATGGCCATCATAAATAAAGTTAACGGTATTGCCATTACAGTACCGATTACACCTCCACCCATGTTTGTTCCCGAATTACCAAATATAAAAATCAATCCTATAAAACTCAATATAGCAATATGACCTGCAGCTATATTCCCAGCAAGTCGCATCATTAAAGTTAGTGGTTTGATAAATAGACCCATAATTTCTACTGCGGCCAATAAAGGTTTAATAAATACAGGAATATTTGGCATCCAAAATATATGCATCCAATAGTCTTTTTTACCATTAAAATTTACAATAAAAAAGACTAACAATGCTAAAACCATTGTCACAGTCAAATTACCTGTCACATTTGTAGAACCAAAAAATGGAATCTGGCCAAATAAATTCAAACCTAATACAAAGAAAAATATACTCAACAATAAAGGAAAAAACTTCATGTATTTATCTTTTCCAATAAAAGGTATTGCAACTTCATCTCTGATGAATAAAAAAATAGGTTCCAGGAGTGCCTGCATTCCTTTTGGGGCCCTGTTTGGATTTTCTTTATAGGATTTCGCCGTTCTTTTGAATATCCAGATCAAAAAGAGAGATACCAGAATCATGGATAATACGTTTTTCGATAAGGAAAAATCATAAAAAGAGGTTATCCCGCCTCCAAGCATTCCTCCATCCAATGTTGATCTGGCATCTAATCTATATTCTTTGCCATTATATTTGACATAACTTACATCAACTTTCTTTCCTTTTTTTTCTTCCGATTTGTGTGTAAAGGCGTGTTCCCCAATATCTGTCAAACCTTCAGTCGGAAATCCTTCCTCCACTACTCTGTGAACACTTCCTTGATGAAGTACATATCCGTAGTTTGCAAAATGGCCATCTTCATGATCACCAGTTTCAAATTTTCCGGAACTAAAAATGTCCCATCCCTTATCCGGAGCATATAAAATCATGGGTAAAGGAATTCTGATCAGGTCCAGGATAGAATATACATTTGCATCACTTATGTGGTGGATGGCTGTGGCTGCCGGATCGTAAGGCTGGTTTACTTTATGATCACTTTCGGCTCCATGTTCTTCATTTCTTGAATTAACAATCTCCGAAGATGTTTCCTGATACTCTGTGCTATCATTCTGTGTACTGTGCTCCTCAGCAAATGCACATACAGTACATAATTGAAATATCAAATAAACAACAAAAATTCTGTATTTCATCTAAATCGGAGTTACCGGTTTTTTAAAATTTGGTGCAAAGGTATGAAAACATAATATTATCTCATATCATTGATAGTCTTTTATTTATGAAGTTTTTAAAATTTTTAATTTTGAATTTATAGTCGTTTAGTATTTATAGAGGCAAATATTATCTTTTTAATGCCTTTTTTTTCATCAAATTTCGTTCTTTAATTCCGATATTATCGTAACAAAAGCAATATTGTTTTGTGCCTTTGTAAGCCAATTTGCAGTCTTCAATCTTAATACTTTAGAATTGGAAAACGATCGATGCATCACTTGGCCATTTACAGGTTCCCAAAAAAATACTCCAGTTCTTTTTGCTTAAGAATATACTCATTTTTGCTGATAATATATCCGGTCTTTCCATCCAGAAATCCACGCTTGATAATATATGTTCTCAAAAATCTGAATGCAGGACCTAACCATTGTTTAATTTTTGATGGTCTTCTGCCAGATTTTTTCCATTCTTCAGCCCGCATTTTTGCATAGTGGATAAATTTTTCTTTCATGTGATCTTCATCTGTAAAACTGTAGTGTTCAACTATCCCATCAACTTTAAGTTTTGTGAGTTTTATTGTGGATTCCAGTTTTTCATGTACATAGTTTCCGTTCCATTGCATCACCTTTCTGTTGTACAATCGAATGTTCCAGTCTGGATACCATCCGCAATAACGGACAGGGTAGTCTCCAAACCATGTCCTTCTTTTCATAGCATAAGTATGCCTTAAGTCAGGTTTTATATTTTTGAGACTTTGAATGAGTTCTTCATTTAATACTTCATCAGCATCAGGGCACAATATCCAATCATTTAACGCTTTTCCCGCACCAAAATTCTTATTGGCCGAGTATCCTTCCCATATTTTTCTATACACTTTCGCGCCCAGATTTTCTGCAATGTGACAAGTGTCATCATCGGATCGGTCATCTAAAACGATAATGATGTCATCCGTAATCTTTTGTAGAGCAAGAATACAGGCAGATATAGTTCGTGCCTCATTTTTTGCAATAACAACCGCGCTGTAAAATTGATCTTGATTCATATTATTTTACCGGATGCAATAAAAAAAGGATTAACAAGTGACTGTTTGTTGTATTCCAGTGGCTTCCCCGTCAAAGCATCTTCGATACTTCCTCCGGCTTCTTCTATTATGATCTGGCCGGCTGCCGTATCCCATTCCATGATATGTATCATTCTGGGATAGTAATCGGCTTCTCCTTTTGCAATACTGATAAACTTAAGTGCGCTGCCGAGGATGATCTTTTTAGAATTTCTGAGTCTCTCAATCTCTCCTCTGGTGAGCGGATCAGTATGATTCCTACTTATCACCACACGTAACCCCTCCTGATCAAGGCTGAATGTACTGCATTTCAATTGTATCGGACCGTTTTCAGTATATTCAAATGAACCGGTTCCCTTAAAGGCATAATACAATTTTTTAAATACCGGGAGATAAATAAACCCCGCAACAGGTCGCCTGTTTTGAATTAGCGCAACATTAATACTGAATTCGTCTGTCTTGTTTAAAAATTCCTTTGTTCCATCAAGTGGGTCTATAAGCCAGATGTATTCGCTGTTTTTCCGCACTTGGTTTGGTTGGATTTCTGATTCTTCTGAAATAAGCTGAAAATCCGGAAAATACTTTATCAACCCTTCTGTTATGATCTTATTAGCCGCCAGATCAGCATCTGTGACTGGTGTATTATCCTGTTTATATTTGATTTCAACCTTCGATTCTGCATTATAATATGACATAATTGCTTCTCCTGCTTCAGTTAGAAGACTGAATATAATTTCTCTCTGATTGTACAGTATTTCAGGAACGACATAAGTGGAAGATGGTGTAATATGAATGCTCAAGTGGATAATTTAAATTATTTATAAACAAGTTGCTCTTACTCTCCAACGGCACTTCGGGATATTTGTTTTCAATCACATTGCCAAAATGGTAAAACCATCCAATGAATCGGGCAATTTCGTATTTGGTTTTGGCATACATAACATCATACCTCCGCCACCGGCTCCACAAAGTTTGACATAATAATCTTCAGACTTGAGTCCATCCATCCAAAACTTTGATATCATATCAGGAATCATTTCGCTGAAATATTCGTATTGAATCAGGCTAATTTGTCTAAACCAGGAAAACAAGTCAGAGTCGTGACCTCTCTTCAATGCTTCAATAGCATTTTGATTGTATATTCCTAATTGCCTGA
The DNA here is from genome assembly GCA_016722285.1 of Saprospiraceae bacterium. Lineage (GTDB taxonomy): Bacteria > Bacteroidota > Bacteroidia > Chitinophagales > Saprospiraceae > OLB9. Next base: position 388,313 of record JADKGI010000001.1, on the reverse strand, counting down.
TTTTTTCTTTAAATCTTTTGTCGGACTTTACCTTTTTATTAAAAATGGTTATCAATGTTTGTGTCGTTCTCGGTATTTTAGTGTCGATAAGATATATACCGTTTGTTTTTATTTTAAAATCAGTTATTATTCTACTTTCAGTGCCTAAAATTTCTATCGGCAAATTAAGGTACGATACCAACGGATCTATCCCCGAACTCAATCCATGAAAAGCACTTTCTGTTTTGGCCAGAATATCTCTAAGCTCTGACACTTCTTGAATTTTATTGAAAGCATATTTATCGTAAAATGCAGCAACAAGAGCACCGCTGCTACCCATGCCATATCCTTGAGGTATGTCAGAACTGAATACAAGTCCGGTATCTATATCGCTCTTGAATCCTGCCAGATTGTATAAATTTACTAAGTAAATGTTGTTTTTCAAAAATGAATACAATTTTTCCAATCCATTTTGATAAATAGCTTTATTTTGATTATATTCCCAAAATCCAGAATACCTGCAATATGGTATGGCCAATCCACCATAACCCATTGTCACTGTAAATTCTCCAAATAATAAAACTTTGGAATAATACTTTTTTACTGATTCTGTCAAAGTATATGTATCAATATTTTTTATTTAAATCGAATCTGCTACATTTGCAGCATATTTGATCATAAGTAAAAGCAAAATTATAAAAGATATGACAACGACTTCAGATTCAGTGAAAATATATTGGATATATACATTACTATCATTAGTTGGTGTAGCCCTTTTTCTGATTTTTAAACCTGAATGGTTTTGGGTTATGCTTCCGCCATTCTTTACTTCTTTTATAAAATCTATGCGCTGGATGTAAGTTCATATTTTTAAAATAATAATGATAAGCCTGTAGAATATTGCATTTTATAGGCTTTTCTATTCCAGCTACAGCCATGACACTTGATTTCCAAATATAAATCCTTTTTTATCTTGTGTTAAATTCATCAGTATGAAAAGTGAGAAGTCTAAACTCAGTTTTTTTGAGCTATCTATATTGTTCAAAACAATTTATCGGATACAATGAGATAAACAAATAAAAATCCAAAGTACTTTTTTTCCGGTTATTGACATATTGGATCTAAAGTGTTTTGTTCTTCATCCTTTTATCCATAGCTTTGATGTGATATATAAAAACTTATTATTATGCAGAAATCAAAGAGATCCCTGTAACTTTTTTTTATTACTTTGGTTTGCTGCAATTTTCTTTTTGCACAGCCTTCAGATCAATGAATATTCCATCCTCAATGAATACTTTGATTTTCTAAGTATTCCCGATACATTTAACAATCGTGAGGACTTTGATAAAAATGCTTTGTTTATCATAGAATTGCTAAACAAAGCAGAAGTAAAAAGTAAATTGATTTATGACAAAAACAAAAAATAAGTTCCTGCCTTTTACGGCGAGGTCATACATTATCCCGGGGCCAAAACCATTATATTTTATGCCCACTACGACGGCTAGCCAGTAAATCCCGCCTCATGGTATAAGGGCCTCGAGCCCTTCAACCCAAAACTCCTGATACAACAGTAAAATAAATCGCATTTATATATTTTTCTCTCTTGTCCCTTAAATAAAAAATAACGTAATTGTTTAGGTATATGCTTTCAAATCAAAAAAATAAAGCAATTTTTGTTTGTAAGACAAAGCTACATAATGAGTGAATAGCAGCGCTATTGACGAAAAAAGAGCTGAAGTACTACGAAAAATTCGCATATTTTGATTGAAATTGATCACACGTAACCAATTACAAAATAACTTAAAATTCTCATATTCCCGATTGATTTTGCGGTTCGTAATGTTAAATACCGGGGTTTTTCAATATAATTCAAAGAAAAATAGTCATAGAATTAAAACTGATACAATAAAAAATTTAACTTCGGGTTAAATTTTAAAAACAGGATATATGGCAAAATATATGTGCATGGACACCTTAAGGTTTCTTCTTTTTAATGTCCATAATATACAGGAACTGTTTGCATACGAGAGATTTGCGGATTATGATCAATCAGCTGTTGATATAATGTTAGATGCAGCCAAGGCTTGGGCAGATCAGGATTTCTATCCCTATTACAAGGAAATGGATGAAAAGCCTGCTTATTACGTCGATGGTAAGGTGCATTCTCATCCGATTCTTAAGAAAATATTTGCCTCTGCCGGCGAAAACGGGTGGATTGGCCACTATTTTGATTATGAAGATGGTGGTGCCCAGATGCCCTATAGTGTAGCAAATGCTGCAAATCATATCATCGAGTCAGCAAACAACAATATTCCCGGTTATCTGGGTCTTACATCCGGAGCAGCCCATTTGATTACAACTTTTGGGACTGATGGATTAAAAAAAATGTTTGTTCCTAAAATGCTTTCGGGGCAATGGTGCGGCACAATGGCTCTTACAGAACCCCAGGCTGGCAGTTCCCTTTCTGATATTGTGACATCCGCTACTCCGAAATCCGGGGGTATTTATTCCATCAAGGGTCAAAAAATATTTATTTCGGGCGGAGACCATGAGGGTGTTGGCAATTTCGTCCACCTGACATTAGCAAGGATAGAAGGTGCTCCTGAAGGCACAAAAGGCATTTCTTTATTTGTTGTACCCAAATTCAGACCAGAAGAAGACGGAAATCTCAAGTACAATGATGTATGTGCCGTAGCCGATTTTCAAAAACTTGGTCAGAGAGGGTACAGTACAGTTCATCTGGTTTATGGTGAAAAAATGACTGTATGGGATATCTGGTAGGCGAACCCAATAAAGGTTTAAAATATATGTTTCAAATGATGAATGGAGCCCGTATCGATGTCGGAATGACGGCTGCTTCCGCTGCGACAGCAGCATATTACGCATCTTTGCAATATGCAAAAGAAAGGCCCCAGGGCAGGAAAATTATGAATTCCGGTAAAAAAGACGTCACAGAAGCACAAACCCTCATCATCAACCATCCGGATGTAAGGCGTATGTTATTTCTCCAGAAAGCCATCGTAGAAGCATCTTTGAGCCTGCTGATAGAGTGTTCAAAACATGCTGATCTAGCCCATTGCGAAACCGGAGATAAGAAAATTGTCCATCACTTATTGCTTGAACTTCTTACGCCCATAGCCAAAACTTATCCATCAGAAATGGGTCGCGATTCGATAAATAATGGACTTCAGATCCTGGGGGGATATGGATTCTGTATGGATTTTCCTCTTCAACAATATTTAAGGGATATTCGTATTATGTCCATTTATGAAGGGACGACAGGCATTCAGTCTTTGGATTTACTAGGAAGAAAAATTCCTATGGATAATGGCAGAGCCTTGAAATTACTCAATGAAGACGTTGGTCTGACTATCGGGAATGCCCGGAAATATCCTGAACTAACTCCATATGCAGCAAAGTTGGAGCAAACAATGTCTGACATTAAAAAGGCTCTTGAATATCTGATGCCTTATGCCATGAATGGAGATTATGAAAATTATCTGGCAGATGCCACAGTATTTATGGAAATGACATCCACTGTTATCATAGCACTGCAATGGCTAAAAATGGCTGTTTCTGCTACAAAAGAGATGAACAATGGCAATAAAAAATTTAAAAATTCATTTTATGAAAGTAAAATTTATACTATGAAGTTTTACTTCAAGTACGAATTGCCAAAAGCAAAAGCTTGTCTTGAAACATTGATCAACACGGATAAGCTCACCATAGTGGATGAAAACAATGAATTATATTTTTAATTAAACTTCTAAATTTTGTTAAATGAGTATTGAATCTATTTTTTCTGCACTGACTGCTCAGGCTGCAAATGTGGCACCTTTCGGAGCTAAGCTCAAGTTTGTACTTGGAGATGATGTCATCCTGATTGATGGCACTGGTGAAAGTAATGTGGTCAGTAATGACGATGTCGAAGCCGCTTGTACCATTACTACGGATCACGAAACCTTTTACAGTTGAAAAACGGTGAACTTAACCCTATGATGGCAGTGATGTCCGGTAAAATAAAAATCAAAGGTGATATGGGTCTGGCAATGAAATTACAGTCTTTAATTTAGATATTTTTCAGGGAACCGTCAGTATTACTTCCTGATTCCGGCGATTCCCTGACTATTATTTATTGTCTCAAATTTTTTCTTTGTAAAAAACAAAACTTTCTTCTATTGCATTTTTGTCCACCTGGACATCATAACATGCCTTACCGACACTTTCGAGCAATGCAAATCGAATACTTCCTTTAATATTTTTTTTGTCTCCTTTCATTATTTCTATGAGGTCAGTCGCAGGGCGCACATATTTGGGGTGATGGCCATAGATGCGTATTAAGGCATTCCTTATATCAAATAATTCTCCTTCAGAAATTTTACCAACCCTGTATGACAAAAAGGCTTCGCTTACCATGCCAATGGCAATGGCTTCACCATGAAGCAAAGGAGTACTGCTGTCCATCCAATAGGACTCAACTGCATGTCCTATAGTGTGACCAAAATTAAGTATTTTTCGAAGACCATTTTCATATGGATCCTGCTCAGTTACATTTTTTTTTATTTTTACCGATTCATATACCAGGTTTTCGTAATCAAGTCCGGAGATATTTGCTTTGTGAGATAGTGTATCCCAGGCAGATTTATCAGCAATGAGACCGTGCTTAAGTAGTTCTGCAAACCCGCTCCGTATCTGATTTTGTGGTAATGTATTTAGAAATTCAGTAAAAATAAATACTGCCGCAGGATCCTGAATAATGCCTACCATGTTTTTAAATCCAAGCAGATCTACTCCCAATTTGCCTCCCACAGATGCATCCACCTGACTCAATAATGTGGTGGGTACCTGAATAAATCTGATACCTCTCATGTAAGTGGCCGCACAAAATCCGCCTAAATCACCTATAACGCCTCCTCCCAGATTGATAAGTAATGAATGCCTGTCAGCTCCGTTTTGCATTAGTTTAGACCATACCTGTTGACAAGTATTGATGGTTTTGTTGTGCTCGCCGGAAGGAATCCTGATAACAAAAGCTTCTCCGTTCAAATTTTCCAACAAATGTAACAGACAATATTTTTCTGTGTTTTCGTCTGCAAGTATAAAAATATGAGAAGCATTTATATCTTGCACAAAGCTTGTAAATTGAAGCCAGTTGTTGATGTGAATATTATAATTCTTACATTTTATATCTTTCATCGGGTCTTACAATTTTAATTGTCTATTGTCAGTAAATTAGTCGTTGTCTGTCAGAACTTAAACTTAATCTCTGGTAAAGCAGTATTTTTCAATTCTCTTTTTTTATTGAGTAAGCCTGCATTAATAAATTTTGAATAATGTTGAGACATGGATGAACTGAGGCTCCACCCACCGGCAAATATAATCATGGTTATTTCAAAGAATTGCATCATTGACATTCCATTTTATCCCTATCAGGATTTAAGATAAAAAATAATTTCAAATTAAAATCCCTGCAATTAATAACGCAAATTAATAATAAAGTCTCAAAATAAAAAAATTTATATTAAAGTTTTTTTTATATGTTTTGTTTTTTAACCGTTTTACTTCTTGTTTTCAACAAATTCTTTAAGACTAAAGGCTTGAGGTTTTGAATTAAACAATGCCTTAGTTTTTATCCATGTAGTCTTAAACAACTCCGATATTCTGTAATTTTCCAAGCAATCATTGGACTTCCATTTACTGAAAGTATAAAAGACATTATCGTGATTTTGATCCCTGAATAATTCAAGATGTGTGCATCCTTCAAAATGACTTAATCCTGTCTTTGCTTGTTTTATAAATATGCATAAAATCCTCTACTTTGTCTTCTCTAAATGAAAGCCTTACAATTCTTATTATCTCCATGTTATATCAATAAAAATTGATTTGTATCATCTCGTTTTTTGACAGATTTAGCATAGTCGCAGCATTGTCCATGTTTAAAGCAATTTCGAGATATCCTGCAGAATTGAAGAAAGCCAGAATATCACCGATGCCTGCCTCGCCATAATCTTTGCTTAAAAAGGTAATCGGATCATTCGGTTTATAATACAGTTCAAATCTTCTGTTGTTTCTGACGCGTTCAAAAAACTCCTTTTTGAGATTGACAATTACGTTGTTAAAATGATCTACATGAATTATTGTGGCACGAATCTGATTTGATGTAACAACGGGTTGAATTTTTAATTTGGTATTTATATTCTCTGCCTTTGGACCAATTTCATCCATTGCCAATCCATGACCTATGTAGGCTGCAGCATGCGAAAATATAGCATTTACAGACGAATTTCCATTCTCCGGAGGAGTAACAATGTAAACATCAGTACTTTCAAGATCATCAAAAATCAAACTATAAACACCGTTGTCAGGCCCAATGAAATACTGTTCATTCTTCTTAAAACAAATATACCGGCTTTTTCGCTTATAGTTACAGTTTACAGCAACAATATGAATTGTACCGTCCGGAAATGATTTAATGGTATTGTTGAGATAAAATGCAGCCTGTATAATATCATATCTGTCTATCTGATGGCTGATATCAAGAATAGAAAAGTCGTTTTTACCCAATAATATTGAAGCTTTCAGTTCTGCGACATAATAGTCTTTAGTGCCATAATCAGTCGTCAAAGAAACTATTTGCATTAAAAGTCGTTATTTTATAAAAATTAAGTCCACAATTCAGGATATTAAATAAATCCCGATATTTTTGTGCAAAGAAACAGAAATCGATTAATATATTAAAATATTTAATCATGTATAAATCTTTTGTTAGCTGATTTTCAGCATTTAACATCATAATTTAAAATTTTATAATCATATTGAGTGAAGTAATATTAACTATTGATGGTATAGATCCTTTGGATCTGTATGGTGAAAACAATAATAAACTAAACCTTCTGAAAAAGGCATACCCGGATGTACAGATAACATCCAGAGGAAATCAGGTCAAACTAAAAGGTGAAAAAAAGGGAACTGAAGTAGTAAAATCCAAACTTGAGATCATGGTTAGAATGATTCAGGAAAGGCACGAATTTTCTACGCAAGTGGTGGAGGACCTTCTCTTAAGTGATCATGCGGCTGACAACAAGATAAGCCAGCATTCATCCGGAGGTGTCATCGTTTATGGAAAAAACGGCTCTCCGATCAAAGCCAAGACCAAAAATCAGAAATTGCTGGTGGAATGCAGTGAATCAAATGATATCGTATTTGCTGTAGGGCCAGCCGGAACCGGTAAAACATATACGGCAGTTGCTCTGGCTATTCGGGCCCTCAAGTCAAGGCTGGTAAAAAAGATCATCCTGACACGTCCTGCTGTGGAAGCAGGCGAACATCTGGGATTTTTACCTGGAGACATGAAAGAAAAAGTTGATCCTTACTTACGCCCTCTCTATGATGCTTTGGATGACATGCTTCCTGCTGAAAAGCTCAATTTTTTTATTACTAACCGCATTATTGAAGTAGCGCCGCTCGCATTTATGAGAGGCCGCACCCTTGATCATGCTTTTATCATACTGGACGAGGCTCAAAACTGTACTACAACCCAGCTCAAGATGTTTTTGACCAGGATAGGCCCAAGTGCTAAAGCCATTGTCACGGGGGATTTATCCCAGATAGACTTACCCGGTCACCAAAAATCCGGATTAAGAAAAGCTTTGCAAATTTTAGCGCCGATTGAAGGTATCGGACAGATATATCTCAGTTCTGAAGATGTGGTCAGACATCGTCTGGTCAAAGAAATCATCAAATCATACGATTTGGCAGATGAAGAAGATGAAGCAGAAAGGATCAGAATAAGAGAAGCAAAAGATGCCTCAAGAGTGGCGCAAAAAGATGATAACTTCCCTATTAATGAAATAAAACAAGACCTGCTATGACTTCAAAAATAGTGTATAACGGTGATTTAAGAACGGAGTGCACACATATCAGATCCGGACAGACTATTATTACCGATGCTCCGATCGACAACAATGGTCGTGGTGAAGCATTTTCGCCCACAGATCTGACTGCCACATCTTTGGGTACTTGTATGATCACCATCATGGGCATTGCTGCCAGAAACCATAATATAAATATAGACGGTGCCACACTCGAGGTGACTAAACATATGGCAAGTGATCCGAGAAGAATATCGGGCGTGGACATAAAGATAAATATGCCTCCTGTCAAATATACCTGCATGAGAAAAAAATCCTGGAAAAAGCCGGCCTTACGTGTCCTGTTGCATTCAGTCTCCATCCTGATATCAAGCAGAATATAGAAATTGTCTGGAAGATTCAATAAGTATTCTCTTGACAAAGGGCATGATTAGTATCAATAAAACTGGTATGTAAAATAGTAAAGTTTTTACTTTAGAATTTTCCAAATTAAAGCATTATTTATATTTCTTGCATTTTACCCGTTTTGAACTCATAATTAATATTCAGTGTGAAGAGTTAATTAAAGAACTATTGCTTACTATTTTTTTTTCTTAGACAGGATGCATCCTTAATTTTTATTAAAAAAATATGAATTTATTGTATTAATATATTTAATTTTGTTTCTAATCTCTTAACAATTATAAATATTAATATAAGCATGCAATACAAAATTCAACTTTTTATATGCTTTTATTTGTCATTTAACCAGTTATCTATCGCTCAGACAAGAACCGATTTTACCTTGAAGCTTGATGGTGCGGACAGAGAATATATTGTAGTCAAACCAAGTGGCGTTGCCCTTACGGTGGTTACCCGGTTGTTTTTATGTTTCACGGTACTAGTGGTGATGGAGAACAATTTTATAATTCATCAAGGTGGAAAGAAAAAGGTGAAAAAGAGAAGTTTATTACCATCTTCCCTACATCACTGAAGTACTGCATCCTGAATTTTCCAGATAATAATCCTGTATTTTTAACCCGTTGGAACACTGGAGACCTGCAGGCTGATAAATGTCCCAATCTTCAGCAAAATTTCAAAGATGATGTCCAGTTTGTTCGACAGATGGTTGACACTATAAAACAAAAGTATAATATTAACAGTAAAAAGATATTCGCAGCAGGATTTTCCAACGGTTGCTCCATGATTCATAAATTGGCTGTCACTGCCCCTGATGTATTTGCGGCAGTGGCTGGGGTTGGTTCTATCCTTCAGGAACTGGACTCTATGAAAGCATCAAAAAGTATACCTATTTGGGATGTAGTCGGAACTGAAGATGATCATTTTACAACATCTTTGGAGTCTCTCCTTTACCATTTAGAAATGATTCTATTTTATTGGTACTTATGTCTTACATTACGCGTATGCAGGCCTGTGAAGGATTGACAAATTCTTATACAAAAGTCAGCACACCGTCAGTTGTTTCCTATTCGTATGAGACATTAGTCAATCCTGCCAACCAAGCAAAATTTATTTTATCACTGGTAAAAGGAATGACCCATATTTACCCTAATGGCACTAATTTCCCTTTTTCAGCTACAGATTTTTTCTGGGAATTTTTTAATCAAACTTCCTTATCCGGTACTAAAGAAATCGTTTCTTCACTTGATGATTGTAAAATTTACCCTAATCCCTCAGTCGAACAAATGATTATTGACCTTGGTAGCACCAAAGATATCTCCAAATATGACATCCTTGTTTTCAATATGATGGGTCAACAAGTATTTGCTTCAAAGGATAATCATCAAACAAAATTTATACTTTCTAAAGAAAAAACAGGTAGCGGCATTTTTATTGTCCAAGTTCAATCAAATGAAAAACGGATTGCAAAAAGGATTATTTTTGAATAACCTTTTCGACTTCTGCATTTATCTGTTCGGGTTCCTCAATTGCAGACGCTTGATCGACTCCGAGTAAAATAACCATTTTTGATCCCCTAAAAAATGTCTGAATTTTATGGGATTATTCAGTCACGGTTGTGAAATACTGATTTTGCAATGTTTTAAAAAATTAGTGGCCATCCTGATATCAAACAGAATATAGAATTTGTCTGGACTGAATAAACAAGGGCGCATTTTTACTCAGGATTCCTCTTATGGCACCTTAAAAAGTGCTTTTGGAAAATATCACATCACCACTACCGCTTTTCCAATTACTCTTCGTTCCATAAGATCAGAAATAGACTCAGGCCCATTTTCTAAAGGATAGGTTTTGTATATATGCGGTTTGAGCATGCCTTGTTTTAAATACCCGGCAAGTTCCCGGATGTTTGTCAGATTCTTTGCTGATTCCTTTTCAGCAAACTTTCCCCAGAACACGCCTACGATATCACAACCTTTGAGCAATGGGAGATTGAGCGGTATCCTGGGTATCTCGCCTCCTGCAAACCCAACTACCAGATATCTCCCTTTCCAGGCCATAGATCTGATACATGGTTCTGTATATTTATCTCCCACCGGATCATAGACTACATCCACTCCTATTCCATTGGTGAGTATTTTTACTTTTTCTTTTAAATCCCCTTCAGAGTAATTGATAGTAAAATCAGCACCTTTTTCTTTGCACACCTTCAGCTTATCTTCTGTCGATGCTGCGGCAATTACTGTGGCTCCCATCAGTTTGCCGAGTTCCACCGCCGCGAGTCCTACGCCACCCCCTGCACCCAGGACCAACAATGTATCACTTTTTTGTAGATTTGCACGGTCTTTTAGCGCATGGTAGGAAGTACCATAATTGTACATAACGGATGCCCCGGTCACAAAATCCATCCCCGGAAGAAGTGGAAATACCCGGTTCCCATCTACTTCTACTTCTTCAGCCATACCACCCCAACCGCAAAGTGCAAAAACCCGGTCTCCTGGTTTGAGATGATGTACTCCTTCTCCTGTTTCCTTTATGATTCCTGACACTTCTCCTCCAGGCGAAAATGGTAACTCGGGCTTAAACTGATACATATTTCTTATGATAAGAGTATCCGGAAAGTTGACGCTGCAGGCTCTTACCGTGATGACCACTTTACCGGGCGATGCTTTCAGCGGATTGATCTCTTCAAGGGATAAAGTGTCCGGCAGACCATATGTTTTACATAAAAGTGCTTTCATATATCAGGTAGGTTTGCTCAATTTTTATTTATTCGATCATTTGAAGGTATCAGACTCATAGCTCTTTCGGTAATTGCAGTAATACTTAGACTTGGATTTACACCCGGGTTGGCTGATATGGCACTTCCATCACATACCATCATATTCTTATAATTAAATACATGATTCGTTGCATCGATTACGCCTGAGTCCACATCTTTTCCCATACATGATCCACCAAGTATGTGTGCCGTTGTGGGTATGCCAAACAGGGTTTCGGTGCTTAGAACCATCGGTTTTCCGTTGATGATGGTTGCCACTCTGCGGGCTATTGTTTGTGCTATCGGGTTGAATGCAGAGGGTGCCTTCCCTTTTTCAAGCGAAGATTTCATGCCTCCAAACAGACTTCTCTTAAACCTCAGGGTGGAATCTATACTCTCCATATAGAGCAATATATGCGTTCTCTTAGCCCAGTCATCTATAAAGAAAGCCTTAAGATTATCCAACGGATGTATAAACAAATCTTTTATCATGGCTAAAAACCTGCCTGCCATACTTTCCGCCAGTACCATTGGTGCCATAAAAAGCCTCCAAAACCAGATCCTGCTGAATATCTGACTGGCTCGACATGCCGGTTTTCGTCAATATGTACAATCGATCCTATCGCTATTCCATCAGATAATGTCAGGTCTTTGCGAAAAGTAGTCACCCCAATCAAACTTTCTGAATTTGTCCTGATGCCATAACCTACAGTGTCAGAAATATTTGGAAGTGATTTTTCTTTTAACTTCAGGAGCAAATCCACTGTACCCAATACACCACCGGCAAATATGACCCCTTTGGTTTTAACTATGCTCTTTTTCTTAAACCATTTAAGTGAATCTTTGTAACTGATTTCATATCCATCACTCCCATCTGTATTTAATGCCTTTACATCAAATACCTCTTTTTCGGCTATAATTTCACTACCGAGTTGCTGTGCCAAATAAAGATAATTTTTATCCATAGTATTTTTGGAGTTGTAGCGACAGCCTACCATACATCCGCCACATAATGTACATCCTGTACGGTCAGGGCCTTTACCATTAAAATACGGATCCGGAACGGTGACGCCTGGTTTTCCGAAATAAACCGCCACGTCTGCTTTTTCAAAATCTTCTTTTTTGCCCATTTCTTCAGCCAGTTGCAGCATAACCTTATCATTGTAACTGGTATATGGGTGTTTTTCCGCACCCAGCATCTTTCTTGCCAAATCATAGAATGGCTTCAGTTCATTTTCCCAATCTTCCAATCCCGCCCAATGACCGGAATTAAAAAAGGGAGTTTTAGGGACTGGCAGCGTGTTAGCATAAACGATAGATCCACCTCCTACGGCTGTACCACTGACGATACCAACGTGCCGGAAAAAAGTAAGCTTAAGTATCCCTTGCAATCCTAATGATGGTGCCCACAGCCATTTCTTCAGATTCCATGTAGTTTTGGCAAAATCTTTCGGGTTTTTATACCACTTGCCTTTTTCTATGACCAGCACTTTATACCCTTTTTCAGAAAGCCTTAAAGCTGATACAGATCCACCAAATCCGCTTCCGATAATAACGTAATCATAATCGTATTTTTGATCTGTCATTAATTCAGAATTATAAATACTTAATGGTGAAATCTATCAGCCTTTGCTTAAAATTATTGAATGGCGGTACGAGCAAATCCAAGGCATTTGGTATATTTTGCTTTAGAATCCCTCTTTCATTTGAGAAAGTTTTAAATCCTTCTATTCCGTGAGATTTACCTATACCACTATTATTAGAACCTCCAAAAGGTAGGTTTGTATTATAGTAGTGTACTGCACAATGATTAATACAACCTCCTCCCGCTCTGGTATTATTTAGAATGTAGTCAATATTTTTTGAGTTGGAGCTGAATATATACATTGCCAGTGGCTTTTCTCCTGACCTAATTTCATTTACCACTTCATCTAATTGGTTATATGCAAACACCGGCAATATTGGACCAAAAATTTCATTATTCATCAGATCAGATGATTTGTCGGCGCCCGTAATGATGGTCGGTGCTATGTAATTCTCTTCTTTGTCAGCTTTTACACCTGTGATTATTTTAGCACCTTTGGAGACGGCATCACTGATATACCCTTGTAATCTTAATAGGTGTCTTTTATTGACTATTCTATTATATGATGATTCTTTTGATGGGTCGTCTCCGTAAAACTGTCCGATAAATGTATTTAATGCGGAAAGAAACAGTTCCTTTTTACTTTCGTGTACATACACATAATCAGGCGCTATACAAATCTGGCCATTATTGGCAAATTTGCCTTGCGCTATTCTTTTTGCGGCTATTTCAATATTAGCCGTTTCATCTACTATTGTTGGCGATTTACCCCCTAGTTCGAGTGTAACTGAGGTAAGATTTTTTGCTGCTGCCTCCATGACTATTTTTCCTACTGATGGTGATCCTGTAAAAAAAATATGATTAAATGGTAAGCGCAGTAATTCCGTAGAAACTTCAACTCCTCCTTCGATTACAGCCACTTCTGATTCTTCAAAAACTTCTTCTACTATTTTTCGCATAATAGCTGATGCATGAGGCGTTAGTTCTGAAGGTTTGATGATCACATTATTTCCGGCAGCAATTGCTGAAATAAGAGGGCAAAAAGTAAGATTAATCGGAAAGTTCCACGGGGAAATAATGAGAACAACTCCTTTGGGCTCATATTTAATGTAAGAACTTGACCCTATCAATGCAATTGGGGTATGGATACTTCTATCTCGCATCCAATTAGAAATCTGAGACTTGGCATGCTTGATTTCGCTTGTGACAGGGTATATCTCCGTCATATCTACCTCAGCAGGATGTTTTTTAAAATCTCTGTACAGTGCCTCCTTGATTTCTATTCTGTACTTTATGAATGTTTTATGAAATTTATCAATTTTCGCTCTTCTCTCACCTGATGTGGATTTCCCGACTTCATACTGATTTCTAATTTGAAGATCAAAAATTCTTTTTATACTTTTTATATCCGTTTCAATGGATTTTATAGGCTCCATTACTTCTGTCATTGCTTATAATTTTGATTGCGATTCAATAGATTTTTAAAGTATCATTCGGGATAAAGATAAGGATAAATTCAAAAGATATAAGAATTTATATTGCCAAATCGATTTTATATTAAGACAAAAATGTCAATGTCTTCAACAATCAATTCATTTTAGCTTTACAATAGTAAAAATTAGATGTTTTATACAAGTTCATTTTATATTATTTAGTCAGACAATGGCTATATAGGAAAATAATAAGGAGTATATAAATGTTCTATTTGTTACTTTTGCGCTCATGAAGCTTTTACTAACTATTGCTTTTCGATATCTTTTTGGTAAAAAAACCACAAATGCTATCAATATTATCACCTGGATATCCATAATAGGCATGTCCATTGGTACCGCTGCATTGATACTGATACTTTCCGTATTTAATGGTTTTGAAAGTTTGCTGTCTGACATGTTGAGCAATTTTAATCCTGATATAAAAGTGACTTTATATGAAGGAAAATATATTTCAAGAGACAGCGTAAACGGGGATGACATAAGAAAGATACCCGGAGTAGAAAGGATCGCCTTTACGCTTGAAGAAACATCATTTTTTGAATATAAGGGATCACAGGAAGTAGGTATCATCAAGGGTGTGGATCAGGATTTTATGAAGGTAACAGGTTTGGATACCTCTCTAATTTCAGGAGCAGCAAAATTCGGGGAAGATATAGAATATGCCGTACTTGGATCGGGTATGAACACAAAACTTTCAGTAAACCCTTCTGATGGTTTTACCCCTGTTACCGCATATATGCCCTCGGATGATGACAAAGGGCCATTGGCAAAACCTTTTAATTCCCTTCAGTTTTACTCATCTGGTATATTTTCTGTCGGGAGCGATGTGGATATGCAATACGTTTTGGCCAACTACCATGCTGTCAACGCTTTGCTCAATCTGGAAAACAATTTTTCGGCGATAGAAATAAAAGTACAGACAAATGCTTCAGAAAAAACAATCATGTCTTCCCTCAAAAACATGTTGGGTGAAAAATTTAAAATCAGCAACCGCTATCAGCAGGATGAGGGGTTTTTGAAAATAATGAATATTGAGAAATGGATAAGTTATCTGATAGCATGTCTCACTTTGCTCATTATTGCTTTCAATCTGGTGGGTTCACTTTGGATGATTGTACTTGAAAAGAAAAAGGATATTGCTATCCTTAAATCTATGGGGTTAACAAATGACGGTATAAAAAGAATATTTTTAATACTTGGCTTATTAATTTCTGTGATCGGGCTTATTGTTGGCTTTGTACTCAGTGTTATTCTGTATTGGCTTCAAAAACAATATGGACTCATCAGCATTCCGGATGGATTTTTGATAGATGCTTATCCGATTGAAATGAGGTGGGGTGACTTTTTAATAGTGACCGTTACCGTCATGGTTATTGGATACCTGGCATCTCTTTTGCCTTCGTTGAGAGCAGGGCAGGTTAGCTCTTATGTAAGACAGGAATAGGGAATTTGCACTTGTGTCGTATTTATGCCTTCGTTTATCAGGTTTTTAATAACATTTGACCAAAACCGGAACTATCGCATCCTACTCATTGTTTTGTAATCGTATCAAAAAAAATAAAAACCATGTTTGTATTATTAATTATTATCGTTGTCGCAGGGTTCATAGTTATGTCCATGTACAACAAACTTGTTTCTCTTAAAAACCGGGTACTTGAAGCCTGGAGCGGTATTGATGTCCAGCTCAAAAGAAGGTACGATCTCATCCCTAACCTGGTGAATACTGTCAAAGGATACGCAGCTCACGAAAGTGGTACGCTCGAAAAAGTTATTCAAGCCAGAAACCAGGCTATGTCAGCAGGCAATAGTGGAAATATAGGCGCACAGGTGCAGGCAGAAAATGCGCTGTCCGGAACATTAAAATCATTGTTTGCTTTATCGGAGAGTTATCCTGATCTCAAGGCTAACACAAGTTTTATCCAGTTGCAAAATTCCCTTGGTGATATAGAAGAGCATCTTCAGAATGCCCGCAGATACTACAATGCTCTGGTTAGAGATAACAACACTGCGGTCGAAGCTTTTCCATCCAATCTGATTGCCAATAGTTTTAATTTTGGGAAATTTGACTTCTTTGAGATAGACAATGATGCAGAACGTCAGAATGTTGAAGTGAAGTTTTAAAATTTAATATTCAACGGACAGGATTGCATTCAGGCCATAGTAAATAGGACAGTCTGTTTATTGAGCGCAATCCTTCCCCATTATTCCAAACAGATAAAGACACCCGATATGCAAATGCTCAGATATGCTTTTGTAATTCTGCTCATCTCTTTCAGCACTGTTTCCAGGGCTGAATATTTTGTCATCAGGGATTATAAAGTAGATATAAAAGTTCATGGATCTAAAGGCACATTTGATATCAATGAAAGCATTACGGTTGAATTTTCAGAGCCTCGGAGAGGAATATTCAGAAACATACCATACCGATACCGGATCGATGGTAAAGAAGTAGAAATAGGTATTTCGGGCGTAGATGTATCCGGCTTTGATTACAAAACATCCAAAGAAGGAAATGACTTTGTTGTGCGTATTGGAGATCCGGATATTTATGTGGAAGGTGTTCAGACTTATAATATCTCATACTCCGTAAAAAAAGCCTTCCTTTTTATGGAAGATCACAATGAATTTTATTGGAATATAATCGGAAACAGCTGGCAGGTACCTATCGATAGTGTTCATTTCACGGTGACCCTTGACAAGTCAATACCGATGTCAGAAAATGATTATTATGTTTATACCGGTCTATCCGGAGAGAAGGGACAAGATGCCACTGTCCAATATTATATGGATAAGTTTCAAGGTTCTTCTACCCGTTCGTTCAATCCAAATGAGGGATTGACGCTAGCTATTAATCTTCCGTTTGACTATATCGCCAGACCCGGAAAGTGGGAAGTATTATGGGAAAAATATGGGATGGCGGGGATTGGAGGCTCACTTTTTCTAATCATTGCCGGTCTTTTTTACCGTACCTGGTATCGCTATGGGAAAGACTATCAGATAGTACGGATGGTGCAGTATGTTCCGCCAAAAGATCTGACTCCAGCAGAAGCCGGGATGATCATCGATGAAAAAGCCGATAACGTGGATATTTTGTCTTTACTGCCTTATTGGGCCCACAATGGTCACATCACAATGCGCAGGATTCCTAAGACATGGGGAAAGGACGATCACGAACTAACCAAAATTTCTGAATTACCGACCAGTGCGGCACCTTATGAAAGAATCGTTTTTGATGGTTTATTTTCTGATGGCGATGCTGTATTAATCAGCAGCCTTGAAAATAGTTTTTACCAGTATCTTCAGTCAGCAAAAACTTCACTTAAGGCTCATCTTGAAACCATGGGTGTGTATTATCCGATATCTATCAAAATGCAGATATATACGGCTGTGATAGCTGTCTTTTTGGGCATCTTGGGTATATTTTTAGGGTTTATATTTCAATCTTTTGCATTGGGCTTGGGTTTAGGTCTTAGCAGTGCCGTAGGGCTGTTTTTTGCCAATTTTATGCTCAAGAAAAACGAAAAAGGCGTGCAATTGTATCAGGAGGTGCTGGGATTCAAAATGTTTGTTAAGGCCGCCGAAAAAGATATGATCGAACGAATGCTAAAAGATGATCCCGAATACTTTGAAAAAACCTTGCCTTATGCTATGATTTTTGGCTATGCCAAACAATGGAGTAAAAAATTTGATGGTCTTCTGCTCGAACCGCCGAAATGGTATGTAAGCCCTTATGGTATGTACTATCACGGCAACACTTTTTCACCTTCTGAGTTTGGTTCCAGCTTTGACAGCGGCATAAGGGACATCCAAAGTGTTTTCACCAGTATGCCATCCAGCTCCGGTGGTGGCGGAAGTTTTGGTGGTGGTGGAAGTTCGGGTGGTGGTTTCGGCGGCGGCGGCGGCGGAAGCTGGTAACTTTTTAAGTGCTGATACTTTTGACTAATAATGTTCAGCAACACTTAACACTTAAAACAACGTATGAAAAATATCATTGTCATCATTAGTTTGTTTAGCCTGACTACTCAGGCATATACTCAAAAAGGCAAACTCTTTAATGGAAAGGACCTGACCGGGTGGACACAACACGGTACTGAAAAATGGTATGTAGAAAACGGGGAAATGGTATGCGAAAGCGGCCCGGATAAGCAGTATGGCTATCTTTCTACCGACAAAAGCTATAAAAACTTTGTCTTTTCTGTCCAGTTTAAGCAGGAAGCCAATGGCAATAGCGGGGTCTTCTTCCGATCAGATATTGAAGGTATAAAAATCAAAGGGTGGCAGGTAGAAATTGCGCCATTAAACTTTCACACTGGCGGCATATATGAGTCATATGGCCGAGGATGGCTGATAAAACCGAATCCGGCCCATGAAAAATATCTGAAACCTGGTAAATGGAATACTATAAAAATTCAAGTCATCGGTGACCAGGTCACTACCTGGCTCAATGGCAAAATGATGGTTGACCTGAAAGATGAGAAAATTGGTCTGGGCGAGGGATTTATAGCGCTTCAGATCCATGATGGTGGCGGCATCAAAGTTCGTTGGCGTAAGTTTAAGATCACAGAGTTGTAATATCAGGTTTCGTTACAAGAAAGAGTAATAAATTAATAATAATCTATCTTCACCATATTGATTTTCCAGCTTTTTTCACTCGGGACTATCAGGCTGGCAGGACCAATCTGTATGGCTTCCCTAAACCTGAGTTTCAGATTCTGATACTCTGTACTCAACACACTTCTTCTTTCTGCATTTCCCATCGGATCAAATATGTATTCGCTTACCGTATTATTGTTTTTGATCTCATCATTATATATAAGCTTAATTTGGGAAGGCGATTTAAATAAATAATATGACGAATATATAGCATTATCATCCTGCGAAAACTGCTTTTTAAAAAATATCTTTTTCCAGTGCTCTTTACCCTCAGGAAATGTTGCAATTATGATCAGGTCCTCATGATAGTAATCTACAAACCCTCGGTATGGAAAATAATCCCCAACCTGTCCCGGCGAATTGATCTGACTTCTTCGGGTAAATTCCTTGACCACTTCACATACTATGATTACGCCACCATCATTCCTTACTACAATATCGCGTAGTTGATAGTTAGAAATCTCTTTTACCTTTCCTATTTTTTTTCCTGAAACCTCAGCCAGAAATTCCGGAGAAAACCGGTTGATGAGGATCTCTGCATCTGTAGGAATATCATTTGCTCGTATAGAAAAGGCAAAATACCCGTTTGATTTACTTTCATCCCCTTCGTTTGTTAGCCCGGCCAGAGCAAGCCTTTGATTTTTTTCATCATAATCCATGAGCAGATCAGAAATGTGATCTCTCTCCGGGTTGAATCGGTGAATAAAAATATTTGTCTGATCAAGGATTCTGATCAGCAAAAAACCCTTTTCATTATCTCTTCCCCAGAACGATGATTTACGGCCTAAAATAAAAACCTCTCCTTTATTACTTACCTCAAGTTTTTGAAAATCCGTTTTAAGATTTATATCTTTCATCGATAGTGTAAATTCATAAATCAATTTTCTTTTATAATTATCGATCAGCTGCAGGTGCAGATTTTTATCATCTGGATTAAATATCAATACTTTTGACTTATCCTGGGAATAGGCAAATTTTGGATTGTCCTTCTTGAAATTTTTTCGATTCACAGAGATAATATTTGTATCTTTAAGTGATACACTTTTATCATACACATTGACTTTCAATATTGTCGAATCTTCATCTCTGTATGAGTAATAAAAATTGAAGGAAGTATCCATCCCTATTAATCCGGCCGGGATAATATTCTTTTTTTCAAATTCAGGTATCAAAGACTGCATGTGCCGCAAATTATTATCATATATTTCAAATTGCTGCTCCGTTCCTCGATCATGATAAAATATAATTCTGTCCTCTATGTTTGGCAGAATTTCATAGGCATAGTTGTTCCTGATCCCGATTTCTCTGGATACGGTCACTTTCTGACAATAGACATGGCTCAACATAGCTATCATAAAAGCACAAACCAGACAGCCAACCTTAATAAACTTCATAACTATCCTCATTAAAAAACAAATATAGTACTTTAATCATTAGAATGGGATTTGATTTATATGATATTCACTAAGTTTTAAATCATTATTGTATAATTTTGCACCACCAAATGAAAATAAAATGAATCAGTTTGCTTTGATAGAATGTGTGCCAAACTTTAGCGAAGGTCAGGATAAGACGAAAATCAAACAAATAACGGATGAAATTGAAAAAATTGATGGGGTCAGGTTGCTGGATGTAGATCCAGGTAAAGCGACCAACAGAACGGTTGTAACTTTCGTAGGCCATCCTGAAGCGGTCATTGAAGCCGCTTTTTGGGCTATTAAAAAAGCATCCGAAGTCATTGAAATGACCAAACATACTGGCAAACATCCACGGATGGGTGCCACAGATGTATGTCCTTTGATACCGGTCTCTGGCATCAGCATGGCTGAAACATCAGAGTACGCACACAAACTCGGCAAAAGAGTGGGGGAAGAAATCAATATTCCGGTCTTCATGTACGAATCCTCCGCCATTATACCTGAAAGACAAAATCTCGCAAATATCCGGGCGGGAGAGTACGAAGGTCTCGCTTCAAAACTGAAAGATCCTTCATGGTATCCCGATTATGGTACTAATATTTTTAATGTATCCTCCGGGGCAACAGTTATTGGGGCGCGGGACTTTTTGGTAGCTTATAATGTCAATCTTAATACTACATCCGTGCGGCGAGCCAATTCAGTCGCTTTCGATGTTCGGGAAAACGGAAGAATTAAGGCCGATGACAAAGGCAGGAATATCCTTGATTCTGATGGAATCCCCGTCAGAATACCCGGAAAATGCAAGTATGTGAAAGCGATAGGGTGGTATATCGACGAGTACGGCATTGCCCAGATTTCTATGAATCTGACCAATATCAATGAGACACCACTGCATATTGCTTTTGATGCCTGTTGCACCTGCGCCGGGAAAAGAGGGATGCGGGTTACCGGATCAGAATTAGTGGGCTTGGTACCAAAATCTGTTCTGATCGATGCCGGAAAATATTTTCTCAAAAAACAAAAAAGATCTGTCGGTGTCTCTGACCTTGAAATAATCCATATCGCCATAAAATCTCTGGGTCTTGACGAATTAACCCCCTTTGATCCATTTAAAAAAGTTATCGAATATCTCCTGGAAGATAAAACTGCAAAACCATTAGTTCAAAAATCCCTTATATCATTCGCTAATGAAACAGCATCTGAGAGCCCGGCTCCCGGAGGAGGAAGTATTTCAGCCTATGTTGGTGCACTTGGCGTCTCCCTCGGAACTATGGTAGCAAATCTAAGTGCTCAAAAATCAGGGTGGGAAGATAAGATAGATTTCTTTTCGTCAAAAGCCGAAGAAGGCCAGCAATTAAAGAACGATTTACTGGATCTTGTGGATGCAGATACCATTGCTTTCAATAAGATCATGGATGCATTAAAAATGCCTAAAGTTAGTGCTTCAGAAAAAGATGCCCGCAAATTAGCTTTGCATCATGCCACAATCGGAGCCATCAATATACCGCTTGAAGTCATGAAGGTAGCCTTTAAGTCAATGGAAATTCTGAGAGAAATGGCAGAAAAAGGAAATCCGAGCTCAGTATCAGACGCAGGTGTAGGTGCTTTATGCGTCCGTACGGCGATAGAAGGGGCGGCTCTTAATGTAAGGATCAATTGTAGTGGATTTGATGATAAGGCTTTTGTAGCCGATGTGCTTACCAAAGCGGAGGATATGCTTAATCGGGCAAAAGTAGCTGAACGAGAGATAATAGCGATGGTGGAGAAGTTGATAGTCTAGCTTCATTCAGGTTGAGAAAATATATAAACCTGTCCGGCTAAAGACGGATTTCTAATGTTCTTAATCGTCAATATCGGACTGAACTGGTCACAGTTTGTTACTTCTAATATATTTGAGGGGATTCTTTAACCATCAAGATATTGGAATCAGAGAAGAACATTGATTATAATATTTTTGAATATTGGATTGAGATTGCTTAATTTATCCGTATTTTCTAATGTCCAGAGCATTTTAACATTGTTGAGTTCAAAAACCAGAGATAGCATATGAAGAAATAAGCTCCATGACAGAAATAGATTGTTGTAATTTTGAGGATATTTTGTTTCTTGTTTGACATAATGATTTTCGAAAGTGTTTTCAAAGATATCAAGTTTTTTTGAATAGCTTAATTTCGTTCAACTAAAGTTAAAATTTACAAGTAAATAAGGATTAAAATACTTATTTTCAAAGTTTAATTGAATGGCTATTAATGTCTTTTTTATAATTTTTGGATTATATTTGTATTTCGCTTGACCCTTTATTATGAGTGCTTACCAAGTTTTGCCGAATTATACTTATGAAGACTATCTTCTTTGGGAAGGAAGATGGGAGATTATACATGGCATACCATACGCCATGAGTCCGATGCCAAGCCCAAGACATCAGAGATTGGCGGGCAGAATACACAGTTTATTTTTGAATACTTTAACTAAGAATGACAAATGCCAATGTCAGGTTTATCAACCGATAGATCTCAAAATCAACGAACATACAGTAGTCAATCCCGACATATTGATAGTTTGCAAGCCCATTATGAAACAATTTCTGGACTTCCCGCCTGCATTAGTAGTTGAGATACTTTCTCCTTCATCAGAGATGAAAGACAGATATACCAAATTTCAGTTGTATGAAACATTCTTAATACCTTACTACATTATAATCGATCCTGAAGCTGAATCAGTGGAGATTTACGGGCTGAATGGAGCAAAAAAATACGAACTTGTAAGCGACCCGAATGCACTCCTGTCTTTGATGGAAGATTGCCTGTTTACACCTGACTGGAGTAATGTTTTTGCAGAGTAATGACTATTGCATTTGATGAATAGGAAGAGACGGCATTCCCGAATTTTTATATCATTATTCAAAAGTATTTTCTATTATAGCCTTTCTCATCACAATTTTTCCATTGTCTCTGAATCGATACAAAAGCGAAACATCTTTTATCATCCAATAGCAACAATCATCAATGATTGAAACAAAATTCTTACTTTTGCACTACTGTTGTAAATTAGAATATAACTAAGCAACGATATGAAAACAAACATCACAACCTTTAAATAATATAAAAACCTGATAACCAAAATGAAGACATCTTTTTTAAAAAATCTGGACCTGCATAAAAAAAATGAAGGTACCTGGACAGGATTGAAGGCCCTAAAATCCGATACTTATATAGAATCCTTTTCGCCAGTCGATGGCAAACTCATTGGAAGTGTCAGCGTTACTTCAAAAAAAGACTATGAAAAAGTGGTCAATACCGCTCAAAAGGCTTTTGCAGAGTGGAGACTTTTTCCGGCACCGAAGCGAGGAGAAATCGTGCGCCAATACGGCATGGAACTCCGTAAATATAAAGAATCGCTTGGTCAGTTAGTCTCGTATGAAATGGGCAAATCTCTCCAGGAAGGACTGGGGGAAGTCCAGGAAATGATTGACATTTGCGATTTTGCAGTAGGATTGTCAAGACAACTTTATGGTTTGAGTATGCATTCTGAGAGACCGTTGCATAGAATGTACGAGCAATGGCACCCACTTGGAATAGTTGGTATTATCTCAGCATTTAATTTTCCGGTAGCCGTCTGGTCATGGAATGCGATGATCGCAATGGTTTGTGGCGATGTGTGTATCTGGAAAGCAAGTGAAAAAACACCCCTTTGTGCTGTTGCATGCCAGAATATATTGCATAAAGTCCTGAAGGCTAATAAAGTTCCGGAAGGCGTGAGCTGTATCATCACCGGTGATTATAAAGTGGGTGAATGGATGACTCACGACAGTAGAGTACCTCTCATATCTGCTACCGGAAGCACCCGCATGGGTAAAATAGTTGGAACAGCGGTTGCCGAAAGATTAGGAAGAAGTCTCCTTGAGTTGGGGGGTAACAATGCCATTATAGTCACTGATTCTGCCGACCTCAATCTGGTCTTGACCGGGGCCTTGTTCGGAGCGGTAGGGACTTGCGGACAACGTTGCACATCTACCAGAAGATTGATTGTACACGAAAATTTGTATAATGACGTAAAATCAAAGCTTACAAAAGCATATACTCAACTGAAAATAGGAAATCCTTTGAACAGTAAAAATCATGTCGGACCTCTTATCGATAAAACAGCTGTCAACAACTATTTGCTGGCTTTGGAATCTGCGGTGGATCAAGGTGCTACTGTTTTGGTAGAGGGAGGCGTACTGAAAGGAAAAGAGTACGAAAGCGGATGCTATGTAAAACCGTGTATCATCGAAGCCGAAAACAGTTTACCCATTGTGCAGCATGAGACTTTTGCCCCAATACTATATCTGTTGAAATACAAAGGTGGCGTTGCAAATGCCATTACCATACAAAATGCAGTCCCTCAGGGATTGTCATCCGCTATTATGACGACTAACCTGCGTGAAGCTGAAAGTTTTCTTTCCAGTTCTGGCTCAGACTGTGGTATTGCAAATGTCAATATTGGTACAAGTGGCGCTGAAATTGGCGGAGCTTTTGGAGGAGAAAAAGAAACAGGAGGCGGTCAGGGAGTCCGGATCTGATAGCTGGAAGGCATATATGCGGAGACAAACAAACACCATCAACTATAGTGCAAATCTACCATTGGCACAAGGTATAAAGTTTGATTTGTAATATCTTTCAATATCGTATAGGTTTGTTTAGATGACAATAATTCTATCTTTGCCGATATTTTTATTGATATGAAATCATTTCGTGTACTTTGTCCTTCGAAAGACATTAAAGGCGAAATCACTCTAAGTGGCTCAAAAAGTATTTCCAACAGGGTTTTACTAATCCAGGCATTGTGTGAAGAGTCGTTTGACATTTACAATCTTTCCGATAGTGACGACAGCATATCCATGCAACAGCTTCTGAATTCGAATGAAGACTTGCTGGATGCCCATCATGCCGGTACTACCTTTCGCTTCCTCACAGCTTATCTATCTACCCGGGAGGGAAGTCAAATATTAACCGGTTCTGAAAGAATGAAACAACGACCCGTTAAGGCTTTGGTTGATGCATTAAATATAATTGGAGCTAATATAGAATATCTCGAAAATGAAGGATACCCCCCTCTAAAAATCAACAGCCCTACCCCAAGCCATAAAAGTGAGATATCATTACCAGCCAACATAAGCTCGCAATATATTTCAGCTTTACTGATGATTGGTCCCACATTACCTGACGGCCTTATTATGAATCTGGAGGGAGATATAGTGTCCAGACCATATATTGAAATGACCATCAATATTATGTCCTATTTTGGTGTGAGTACAATTTGGGAAGGACAGAAACTAATCATCAGGCCACAAAAATATATTCCAAAATCCTATCATGTTGAAGCCGATTGGTCTGCAGCCTCATATTTTTACACTATAGCGGGACTAAGCCATTCGGCAGAAATTACACTTAAAGGCCTGCATAAGAATAGCTTGCAGGGAGATGCCAACATTGTAAAGATATGTGCAGAGTTGGGTTTGGATTCTATATTTGGTGATTATCAGATTACTATCCTGAAAAAGATAATTCTTCTTTTCCTGAGTTCTTTGAATACAATTTTATCAAGGTTCCGGATATAGCCCAAAGCATTTCTGTGTTATGCGCCGGAAAAGGATGCAGCATATTATATTCAGGATTGCAGACATTAAAAATTAAAGAGACAGACAGGATCTCAGCACTTAAAAAAGAACACGAAAAAATGGGTGTCTTTTTAAATAAAATGCCTTCTAAATTCTCGCAGAAAAGCGGAACAGAATATTATCTTCAGGAAGGCAAAAGCCTGGCTGAACATGGAACTCCATTCATAGACACATACCATGATCACAGAATGGCGATGAGTTTTGCTCCTTTGGGTTTAATCTTTCCGGTGCAAATCAATGATCCGGATGTAGTTTCCAAATCCTATCCTGGCTTTTGGAGAGATTTAATTTCTCTTGGTTTCATCATAGAAGAAACAAATATTCAGGAATAGTGCATTCGTACCAAAAATTTCTTTTTTGTATCTATATTTGTGACATGCCAATATCCAAGTCGTATGTATGATGTCATCCTGGCTTTTATCACATCTTTTGCCTTGACCTATCTGGCTATCCCTTCTATTATTAATTTGGCTATAAAAAAGAACTTATTTGATGAGCCTGGTGATCGTAAGTCACATCAGGAAAGAACGCCATCTTTGGGAGGAATAGGCATCTTTGCAGGTACCCTTTTTTCCATTATCCTTTGGACCCCCTTCAGTTATTTCGGGGATTTACAATATATTCTGTGTGCATTTATTATTATCTTTCTGATCGGAGCTAAGGATGATATTGACCCAATGTCGCCTTCCAAAAAATTTCTTGGTGAATTATTTGCCGCCAGTATCCTCGTTTTCAGGGCAAATATACGTCTGACTAGCCTGTATGGCTTTTTTGGTATTTATGAAATTCCTGAGATTGCCAGTATTTTACTTTCTGTTTTTACCATTATTGTCATAATAAATGCATTTAACCTCATTGATGGGATCAATGGCTTGTCTGCTAGCCTGGGTCTCTTAATAACTTCGGTGTTAGGGGTTTGGTTTTTGCTGATCGGAAGTATTGAAATCGCAATTGTTGCTTTTTCGTTAGGGGGGGCGCTAATGGCTTTTTTAAAATATAATATCACTCCTGCAAAGATATTTATGGGCGACACCGGAGCGTTACTGCTCGGATTAGTCTGCTCCATACTTGCCATTAAGTTTATTGAGTTGCACAACGATCTGATGAATTCTCCTTATACTTTCAGGTCTGCTCCTTCTATTGCAATTGCTATTATGATTTTGCCTTTATTTGATACACTAAGGGTTTTTGTACTCAGAATTCTGGAAAAGAGATCGCCATTTAGCCCGGACAGAAAGCATATTCATCATATTATGATAGACCTTGGTCTCTCACATATGCAAGCCACGGGGGTGCTTTTTCTAATTAACATCATGTTTATTATTATGGCGATAATGCTCCAGAACATGGGCAATTTTATGCTTCTGATTCTCATATTGGCAGTAGCATGGGTTATGTCAATGGCAGCAGCCAGAATGGCGGACACTAAGAATCTTAATAAATCAAAATGATGATAAACTGGCTTTGGGTGTTTTTAGGTGGGGGAATAGGAAGTATGTGCAGATTTGCACTTGCTCAAAAATTGAATTATACAGGTCAGGAGTATGTAATATTCCCTTATGGAACGCTATTGGCCAATATTCTTAGTTGTTTTGTGCTCGGTATCCTGATTGAAAAACAATTCAGCCATCAGCTCACGGAGAATTATCGTTTACTACTTATAACCGGATTTTGTGGTGGATTCAGTACATTTTCTACATTTTCATATGAAATCTATATCTACATGCAAAAGGGTCAGTTATTGCCTGGGTTGGGTTATACCTTTTTAAGTCTGGTGAGCGGTATAGCAGCCATAATTATTGGAATAAAATTATACCAAATATTTCTCTGAATCATAATTGGTTATATACACAAAAAATATATATAAAAGTTTTATCTTTGTCCATTAATTAAAGTAAAATTACATGTCAAAAGAGAGAGATGAAAAACTAAAGGCACTGGCCCTTACCATGGATAAGCTGGACAAAGCATACGGCAAAGGAACGATAATGAAACTGGGGGATAAACAGGTAGTTCATGTTGAAACCATTTCAACAGGGTCACTGGGTCTGGATATAGCCCTGGGTATAAATGGCCTTCCAAAAGGTAGGGTTGTAGAAATTTATGGTCCTGAATCTTCCGGTAAGACAACCCTTGCGATACATGCCATTGCGGAATGTCAGAAACAAGGAGGGATAGCTGCAATTATTGATGCCGAACACGCTTTCGACCGATTTTATGCAGAAAGTCTGGGTGTTAATACTGAAGATCTGCTCATCTCGCAACCGGATAACGGCGAACAGGCACTTGAAATAGCAGAAAATCTCATTCGCTCCGGAGCAATCGATATTATTGTAATTGACTCTGTGGCTGCTCTTGTGCCCAGAAGTGAGATCGAAGGCGAGATGGGAGACTCAAAAATGGGACTTCAGGCTCGACTTATGTCCCAGGCATTGCGCAAACTTACAGGTACTATTGGCAAGACCGGATGCTGTTGTATTTTTATAAATCAGCTTCGAGAGAAAATAGGCGTTATGTTTGGCAATCCTGAAACCACTACCGGAGGAAATGCACTAAAATTTTATGCATCAATCAGGCTTGATATACGCAAATCAGGTACGGCTATCAAAGATAAAGACGGCAATACAGTAGGCAATCCGGTCAAGGTAAAAGTGGTAAAAAACAAATTGGCGCCGCCATTTAGGGTTGCTACTTTTGATATTGTATTTGGTACAGGCATATCTAAAACCGGAGAAATTGTGGATTTAGGTGTTGAAACGGATATAATTCAGAAAAGTGGCTCTTGGTTTAGCTACGACGGTACTAAGATCGCCCAGGGTAGAGAGGGGGCTAAGCAGTTTTTTTCCGATAACCCAGAATTAGCAAACCAGATAGAATTAAAAATCAAAGAAAAATATCATCCTGCCCAGGCGGAAGTTTCGGAAGTATCCGGAGATGAATAACAAATATCGTTATTTTTAACTATGAAGTGATTTAAAAACATATTGTTAATCCCTATGCAAGTCGCCTGCGCGAAAACTTTGGCAGGCAGGTTGAAACCACCATCAAATTTAATCCCCATAGCTTTGGCGAAAAGTGATATCAATCTGAATTCCAAGCACTTACATATCATTTTAACTTACGTTTTTAAATGACTTCTATGACTAATAGTAACGTAAATAAAAAGAGACGATTTGAATATTCAAATCGTCTCTTTTTTGTGGGAGATGAGGGGCTCGAACCCCCGACCCCCTCGGTGTAAACGAGGTGCTCTGAACCA
Organism: Saprospiraceae bacterium; assembly: GCA_016722285.1. Taxonomy (GTDB): domain Bacteria; phylum Bacteroidota; class Bacteroidia; order Chitinophagales; family Saprospiraceae; genus OLB9. Next base: position 359,236 of record JADKGI010000001.1, on the reverse strand, counting down.
ACTGAGCTAATCTCCCTGATACTGATTTATGTTAAAAATACGCCTTTCTTCAAAAGCGACGCAAAGATACAACTCCATTTGATTCCTGCAAACATTTCTCTGATTTTTGAATCAGATAAATGTTTGCCGCGTAATGGTGGTTTATTTTTTTAAAACATAATAGTGTAGGTATATGCTTTCAAATCATAATAATAAAGCAATTATTTGTAAGACGATGTTACTTTTTGAGTGAATATCATCGCTATCTACGAAAAATTCGTATTTTTTGATTGAAATTGATCATAGCTAAACCATTACTCTAAAACTTAAATCCAAGAGTTAGCGCCATTCTGGTCCTTTTGGTATCTATGACTGCCAGCGGATCAAGTTCTCTGTCCAATACTACATAAGGATTATAGCCTTCTGAATACTGGGCTACTCTGAAACCCAGATCCATAAAAAAATTGTCTTCTCTGAATCCGATGCCGAATGATACCTTATTGTTATAAAAATCGTCCGCATTGAAGGCGGTTCTCTCCCAGCTATACCCTGCCCTCAGTCTGAGGTTTTTATATCCTACTTCGGTTCCCAGTCTCAAATTGGTAGCAGAACCCAATCTTTTTTGAATTTGGCCATTGACCTCATTTGTCCACTTTTGTTCTTCAGGGCTGGAATTAAATGCTGTGCCATTATAGTTTGCATTAGTATAATCTAAATGTTCTATATCTGCATTTACAAATCCTACTACATCTCCTACACGATACGTCGTACCCAGACTTCCAATTGCTCTCCAGGGAGTCGTTATTTTATATTCAAATGTTCCGTCACCGGAATCATATGAATACGTTTCCTGTTTCTGGTCTATAAAAGAATATGTCATACTGGAACTGTAGTCATCTGTAAATCTGTACCATGTAGGTGAGTGAAAAGCACCAGCCAATCTGATCTTTTTAGCAATTTTATACGTAAAACCTGCTTTGAAATTAAATCCTACCCCGGAAGTATTAAGTCTTTCAATATATTCAAGAGATGAAAATACCGGAATTTCATCACTGGGATCATTTTCAGTATAAGTTTTAACTCTTCAAAAGAGGCAAAAGGGACACCAACGGATAAACCAAAATTCATGTTGCTTTTATACTCTCCGGCCCAACCAAAGGTAAGTTCATTGATGCCTCCTTTCTGGATTAATTCCTGCTGTCTGAATACTTTCTGTCCGGGATTAAGAAAATCCGTTTCATAATAGTTATCTTTATCAAAGTCATATATGGCTCCGGTATTGTAGGCGGGATATGCAATATAATCATCCAGATCATCTACTACCTTACCATTCGCCTGCTCAGCAAAATAGGTTGTTATTGATCCATTTATTTTTCCGGAAACCAAAACATTTCTCTGAAGATCAGCGGTTCGGCTGTAACCGATAGCAAAATTTGAGCTCGTCCAGTTTCCCCCTGGTCTTTTAGCAATAACAAAACCCAGATTATCCAAGCCCAAGCTGCTCCCTTTTTTATTTTGCGTAGATGTCATGGCTTTGTCAAACGCTGCATCTACATTAAAACCCCTTAATGAAGGTGTCAGCATAAATTCAGAAACCCGGTAATCGGCTATCCCTGCCGGATTAATATTTATAACTGAAAAATCCCCTCCCATAGCGCCAAATGAGCTACCAACCCCAATGGTTCTTGCTGTGCCTACATAATCAATGGAAGACCATCTTACAACATCCGAAATATTTTGTGTCTTGATTATCTGACCGACAAACGTGAGGGCTATTATAATATAAATGTTTTTCATTTTTATTAAAATTTTAGTTTAAATAAAAGGGCTGAATAATGTTCATTATCTCAGCCCTAATAATATCTATAATATACTGCTATTTCTTCCTATCCCCCACCTCTTCTTGAACCTCTGCTACTGCTTCCTGATGAAGAACTGCTTGATGAAGAGCTGGTGTTACTCCTGGATGAGGAGCCTGAATCATTACTCGATCTGCTACCCCAATTACTTCTGGAAGTATTCTCGTTTGATCTCGGTGACGTTGCTTCGCGGGAGTTACTATTATTTCTGGAAGATGTACCGGAATCATAAATCCTTGAATTCCTTTTATATTCCTCTGTTCTGGATGATCTGGCATCACTATTTCCTGAGTTAGAGCCGGAATCTATATTCCTGCTGGATCTTGAATCACTTCCATTTTTGACATTATTTTCGTTATTTCTATCGCTGTAAATTGATCTGTTTGTTCTCTGATTTGAAACATTACTATTATTATTAATATCTCCCTGATAGGTCCTGTTTGATCTGTTTGATGTAATACTTTCATCACTATTGCTAAAAACAGGCTTCCTATTTATCTGATCATTCGGAGCGGCATTACCGCCAGTCACTATCTCACGTCTGGGTGATGCATCACGACCTGCAACAGATGAGGAAAGAGATCCTCCTTTTCTGCTACCATAACTTTTATTTGTAAATTCATTACCTCCTAAGCCGTTTGAATTCCAGTTTGTCACACCTCCATTACCGTAGTAGTTATAATTGCTGTAGTAAGAATTTCCAAAACCGTATGGTGAACAGGAATTCCAGGAATTATATGACCACGGGCTACCCCAGCTATTGTAGGAAAACGGACTATAAAAGGAACTGTATCCAAACCCGGAATTCCACGAATTCCATCGATTGTACCTGTTCCACGAACTCCATGGAGAGCCAATAAATACATTCACACTATAATTGTTATTCCAGTTATTCCATCTATTATTGTAGAATGGGTCATAGCTGTAATCATTGTACCACCAGTTATCAAAATTGTTGTAGTACACATTTTGCACTATCGGTCGATGAAATTTGTTGATTCTTGTGGCATAGGAATAATTTTCATAGTTGTCATACTCGTCGCTGTCATATTCTGATCTTTCGGTATATTCATCCTGATCAGAGTTACTGTAGGCATTGGAAGATTTTGCTTTGACAATTGTTTTATCTTTTTTGTAGTCATAATACAAATCGTCAAACTGAGCTGAAACAACCCCAGTCCACATGACCATAATGGCTAAAATAAGACGGTTAAAATTTCGGGCATTCATGATGTTTAAAGTTTATTTTATGTTTTTGATCGCAATAAATCTGACTTTCTCGACTAATAGAGTGCAATTTATTACTTTTGCACCTAATTTTAAGTTAAAAATCAATTAAAGTTATCCATTATAATTGTTAATGTTGTGGTTTTACACAATTTATAAGGATACCATTCACTATTTAATACGTTTAGATGTACTCATAAGTTTCCTTTAGGTACAATTTAATTATAATTTAACAATAGAAGATAAGGAAGTGTATGGCAAAAGAGATCACTGCAAGAGAGGAAAACTATTCACAATGGTACAATGATATAGTTAAAAAGCGGGGCTTGCTGATAGCTCAGCAGTACGTGGGTGTATGGTAATAAAACCTTATGGTTATGCCATTTGGGAGAATATGAGAGATCAGTTGGATAAAATGTTTAAAGAAACCGGACATGTGAATGCCTACTTTCCCATTTTCATTCCAAAGAGTCTTTTTGAGGCAGAAGAAAAAAATGCGGAAGGATTTGCCAAAGAATGTGCTGTAGTGACACATTACCGCCTCAAAAATGACCCGTTAAATAAAGGTAAACTAATGGTGGATCCGGAAGCTAAGTTAGAAGAGGAATTAATAGTCAGACCTACCAGTGAAGCTATCATCTGGAATACCTATCGGGACTGGATCCAATCTTACCGGGATTTACCCTTATTGATCAACCAATGGGCCAATGTAGTCAGGTGGGAAATGAGGACGAGACCCTTCCTAAGAACTACTGAATTTCTTTGGCAGGAAGGTCATACTGCTCATGCCACAAAAAAGGAGGCCATTGATGAAGCATTGCTAATTCATGATATTTACGCTCAGTTTGCTGAAGAATACATGGCTATGCCTGTAATAAAAGGTTCGAAGTCTGAAAACGAAAGGTTTGCCGGGGCCGATGATACGTTTACTATAGAAGCATTAATGCAGGACGGTAAAGCACTCCAGGCCGGTACATCCCATTATCTGGGTCAGAATTTTGCCAAAGCATTTAACGTCACTTTCAGCAATGATAAAAATGAAAATGATTTTGTCTGGGCGACTTCCTGGGGCGTTTCTACCCGACTTATCGGAGGCTTGATCATGACCCATTCTGATGATGAAGGTTTGGTTCTGCCACCTAAATTGGCACCAATACAGGTCGTGATAGTGCCAATACCCAAGCCTGACAGCGATATTCTGGAAAAAGCTAATGAAATTTGTTCGGCGTTAAAGAAACTGGGTATCAAGGTAAAAATTGATACGGATGACACTAAAAGACCGGGTTTTAAATTTGCAGAATATGAAATGAAAGGTGTTCCGGTGCGTTTGGGACTCGGTAAGCGGGATCTCGAAAACAATACCATCGAAGTAGCGCGAAGAGATACAAAAGAAAAAATAAGCGTTGCCCTGGATAATGTCGTTCCACACGTAAGCCAGTTGCTTGAAGATATTCAGGACAATTTATTCAACCGCGCAAAATTATTCAGAGAAAGCCATATTTCTGAAGTTGACACATATGATGAATTTAAAAGTTTATTGGAGTCAAAAGGAGGTTTCTTTTATTGCCACTGGGACGGAACAAGTGAAACTGAAGAAAAAATAAAAGAAGAAACCAAAGCCACTATTCGTTGTATCCCGCTCAATATGAAATCTGAATCTGGGCTATGCATGTATTCAGGTAAACCTTCAGTCGGAAGGGTTGTTTTTGCTAAAGCATATTAATTAATAAATATCTACTATATGACATTTGAAATAGAAGGAAATCTGCACAAAAAATATGATACCGAGAGCAAATCAAGCTCTTTTCAAACCAGAGAATTTGTAATTTCTACTGAAGGTACTTATCCCCAATATGTTAAGTTTCAACTTACACAAGATAAATGTGGCCTTTTAGATACCTTTATTGAAGGAGAAAAAATAAAAGTTTCTTTCGATCTCCGAGGGCGTGAATGGCAGGGAAAATATTTTACCAACCTGAATGCCTGGAAAATAGAAAAAGCCGCTTCAGTCAGTCAGGGTTTTCAGACAGCTTCAGCAGATCCTCCGATACCCCCGGTTTTTGATGAAAGCAACGATTTTGGAACAGGTGGCTTACCTGCTGATTTTGATGATCTTCCTTTCTGACAGTATCCATGCCTTACAGACAACGAAAAAAATATCAGACAAGAAAAGATAAGCTGCTGAAATTTTATAAAAAATTTAAACTTGTCTTATGGTTTATTCTGGTTTCTTTACTAATTTTTGTTTTTATGTACAGGGTTTCCATTTGGGATTATTTGAAAACTTATTTTTATTGAAGGCCTTATTTAGCTTATCATCAGAGTAGATAAATAATATCTTAGGATGGAATATTTTGATTGCCCTATACTTAAAATATATAATTGTTTTTATAACTCCATTTGGCTTCTTTTATAGGAAACTCACTATATTGTAAACCAGAAAATCCTGACAGTTATTCAATAAAACTGTAATAGTGATTATCTCAAAAGAAGCTGCTTTTAATTTTTCCTGTTGGTAAAAAAATAAACCAATGCTTCGAGGGAGTCACGGCTTTTGTTCGAAGGAAAAGTATAGAGTATTTGTATTGCTTCATTCTGATTCCTGATCATGGCTTCATTGGCATATTCCAATCCACCCATTGATTTTACAAAATCGATTACTTCTTTTACTTTCGCATCATTTGTACTTTCATTCTTAATGATATTGATGATCTTGTTTTTTACAGACTTTTCACTTTGATTTAACGCATAAATAAGGGGCAATGTCATTTTCTTTTCTTTGATATCAATGCCTCTGGGCTTCCCTATGATGTCTTCGCCATAATCAAAAAGATCATCTTTAATCTGAAAAGCAATGCCAAGTTTTTCTCCGAATTTCCACATCCTGTTTACAATATCGGGATCAGTTGTGGTAGAGTTTGCCCCGGAAGCACAAGCTGCGGCAATGAGTGTTGCTGTTTTCTGTCTGATTATCTCAAAATACACACCTTCATCTATATCAAGTTTTCGGGCTTTTTCAATTTGTAATAGTTCGCCTTCTGCCATCTGCTTGATTGCCTTTGATACAGTGTGAAGGTGTTGGTAGTTATTTGTTTCAAGGGCTATATTCAAACCCTGAGATAACAGAAAATCTCCTACAAGGGCCAGCTATTTTGTTTTTCCAAAGTGCATTGACCGAAAAAAAACCCCTTCGTTGATAAGAATCATCCACCACGTCGTCATGTACCAAAGTAGCTGTGTGCAATAATTCGATCATAGATGCGGCGACATTGGTAGAATCAGATATTTGCCCGCACATTTTTGCGCATAGAAAGACAAGAATTGGTCTGACCTGTTTTCCTTTTTTCTGGACAATATAATATGTAATCTTGTCGAGTAATGGCACAGAACTCTTCATTGAGTTTTTAAAATACTGTTCAAAAACCTTTAGATCGCGGCTAACAGGTTCTTTTATTTTATCAAGATCGGAAGCCATAAATAAAAATGATAAAATTAATTAGCCCGCAAGGTACAATTAAATTCGCTTTACTTTCCGGTATTTTGACCCATAGTAATAGGTCTAACGATTCTGTTTACTACTTCAATACTTTTTTTTTAAAAGATATTCGAGGCCATGGGTTTTGATGATAAAGGCGGTACTTAACAGCATTCCCAACCTCCCCTCCGGAAATCCTTTAGACGAAAACCACTCCAGATAATAGACGGGGAGATTTATAATTATCTGACCTTTATATTTTCCATACGGCATTGATACGGTTTGTAAATCGTCAAGTACCGTTTTGTCAGGCAAAGGTTCTTCATATATCATGGCTCTCAACTCTTCTTTTCCGGCTAATGAAAGGTCTATTACCTCTTCTTCCAGTTTGATCTGATCCAATTCCACTTTTAGATTGTCTATGATAAATACCTGTCGTTCCGGCGTGTTTTTTCCCATGTAATACCCCAGTAAATCTTCTATTTTGGTTTTTTCACCCAGTATTACTGGTTCAAGCTTTATATTGTCTCCGATGAAATCCTCAAACTCATTGGGAGAAATCTCTCCTAATCCTTTGAATCTGGTAATTTCTGCCTTGCCCCGAAGGCTTGCTATCGCATCCTGTTTTTCCTGCTCGCTATAGCAATAATATGTTTTCTGTTTGTCCCTGACCCGGAAAAGTGGGGTATCCAGAATGTACAGATGTCCGGATTTGACCAGGTCGGGAAAAAATTGCAGAAAAAATGTAAGCAATAATAGTCGTATATGCATTCCATCCACATCGGCATCCGTCGCAATGACTACCCGGTTGTAGCGCAGGTTTTCTATTCCGTCTTCAATATCAAGAGCATGTTGCAACAAATTTAGTTCCTCGTTTTGATACACCACCTTTTTGGTCATTCCATAACAATTAAGTGGTTTACCTCTCAGTGAGAAAACAGCCTGAGTCATCACATTTCTAGCTTTGGTGATGGATCCACTGGCCGAATCCCCTTCTGTGATAAAAATGGTTGTTCCCAATTTATTTTCATCATCCGTTTTGCGTCCATCCGTGAGGTGAACACGGCAATCTCTCAATTTCTTATTGTGTATGTTTGCTTTTTTGGCTCTTTGGTTAGCTATTTTTTTGATATCTGCTATTTCCTTGCGTTCCCGTTCAGATTGCTGTATTTTGCGGAGAATGGCATCTGAGATTTCCTTATTTTTATGCAGGAAGTTGTCCAGATTTGTTTTCATAAAATCCACTATAAAGGATCTGATAGAAACTCCGGCTGGTGCCATGTTTTGGGAACCGAGTTTGGTTTTGGTCTGAGACTCAAATATGGGTTCTTCCACCTTCAAGCTTAAAGCGCCAACTATGGATGTCTGAACATCTCTGGAATCAAAATCCTTTTTATAAAAATCTCTGAATGTTTTGACTATTGCCTCCCTGAATGCTGCCAGGTGGGTGCCACCCTGAGTTGTATTTTGTCCATTAACAAACGAATAATATTCTTCACCATACTGGGTATTATGGGATATAGCAATCTCTATATCTTCAGCCTGAAGGTGAATTATCGGGTAAAGCAGGTTTTCGACATCCGTTTTTCGTTCTAACAAATCTCTCAAACCATTTTTTGAAACTAACGTTTTACCGTTATAATTTAACTTTAGGCCGGCATTCAGATAAGCATAATTCCAAAGTTGGTTTTCCACATATTCAGGACGATACCTGAAGTGTTTGAATATGTTTTCATCAGCCACAAACTCAATGAGCGTGCCGTTGGCCTCTCTGGTTTTCTCCAGTTTATAATCCTTGGTAATTACGCCTTCTTTAAATTCGGCAGCTTTACATTCCCCTTCTCTGAACGATTGTACTTTAAAGTAACTGGATAATGCATTTACGGCTTTTGTACCAACCCCGTTCAGGCCTACAGATTTTTTAAATGCCTTTGAATCGTATTTTCCTCCTGTATTAATTTTGGAAACACAATCTATCACTTTACCAAGCGGAATTCCTCTACCGAAATCTCGAATTAAAACCTTTCCATGGTCTATTATTATGTCAATATTTTTACCATTTCCCATGACAAACTCGTCGATAGAATTGTCAATGACTTCCTTTAGTAATACATATATACCATCATCCTGAGAAGAACCATCACCCAATTTGCCGATATACATCCCGGGTCTGATTCGTATGTGCTCCTGCCAGTCAAGGCTTTTTATATTGTCTTCATTATATAAGACTGTGCTGCTATCACTCATTTGGCCGTCAGATAATATTTAAATTTACGATAAAATAAGTAGCAAATATAACATATTAATTTGATATGATAATTTCAGAATAGCCTTTAGCTTCTTTAGTCTAAGGATAATATTATTTTAGAATTGGTGAAAAAAACGGAAAGTAGATATAAACATTAAATAAGATGTTCTGGTTTTAACATATACTATTTGTGCGGTTTAGAGTACCAGATTACTTCATTTAATGAGTTTATGTTCCTCCATTATTATTTCCGCAATAATACCAAAAATGGGTGCTGATAGATTCAATTTGAAAATGATATTCCTTAATTAAGCAATTTATAGACAACCCTGCATGTGAATTTCCTTTAAAATTTTCATTTTCCTACAGAATGAAGCAATTTTTTGTAAATATTAATGGGTGGTAAAAATTGTAAAAACCTCTTAATCCATTAAAAAGCAAAACAATTTTCCTCAATAAAAAATATTTGTTCGTTTATCTCAGGGTTACAGTTGGGACCTGTTCAATTATTAAACCAAAGTTTTCTAATAATTGACCATTCAACGGGTAAAAGATGATTTGAGAAAACAGCATATTTTTATCATCACCCGGATTATCAAATTTGACCTTGCCATTTAGATCATAATCCATCGGTAAATATCCATATGCACTATCAAAATTGGTACTTAAACCTGCATTACTGCCGTAATAAAGCAGCCCGAACAGTAGTTGATTCATATCGTCCCCGGGGTTTCCAAATTTCAACTTGCCATTGGAGTCGAAATCTCCTGCCCACATAGCCCGAAAACCGGGTTTAACATTTGAATTTTGTGCCAGGCCATTAAAATTATAACTGGGATTAATGCTCGTACCATAATCAAATACCGATAAAGAACCTGAAGTAAAGTCAATAAGACTATTCAAATTTACAACGTTTGACATGACACCAAGGTGATTTCTATGTTTTACGACAACATAAGCTTGGGTCGCAGTCAAACCAGGAAAATAAACCGGGCTTGTACCATCTATATCCACCACATCTCCGTCACGCTGCAACAAAGCTGACCGTGTGGCCAACACGTGGCCTGAATTATTCTGATTGCGTATTTCTATAAAGACCCAGTCCACAATGGCATCCTGACCCTGAATAGAAAAAACAGATGTTGAATCGGTAATCAAATCATATTGAGTGCCAACGGTTCCATATCTGTTGGCATTGCCGGCATAGAATGGTATAGATGTATATGGGCTTTTGCCCGGAATCAATGTTTGGCCATTAAGCGGAAGGCTTCTCAAATTATCTCTCATCAAAGGTCTTCCATCCATAGCCAAAGCATTCCCATTATCAAATAAAGGACCTTCCAGGTAAACCCTTATTTTTAAAGTGTCGCTAGAGAAACGCTGAGAACTTATGGTTTTTCCATAACCTGAAACGGTGATGAAAAAAACGATAATAATGCTTGAAATGAGTGAGTGGAAAAATTGAATGGAGGCCTTCATATAATAATAGAATTTTGAATTTAATAAGTTTACTAAATTCTATTATCTTGGTTGTGAACACAAATATATATTAAATAATATAATCAGTTATTATTTTGTCCGTATTTTTAAAAAATTATTAACAATTGGGTTGTTTTGAAGTGTTTTATCTGGTTTTCAGGATGAAATTTGCATGGCGTTTTCTTGAATAGTGTAAAGTATAATATTTAGATGGTGATACTTTTAAAAAAATATCTGGTAACTTTAGGATTAAAATTGAAGTTGAAAAACGGTTTAATTCCCTAATTTGATACTATCAATTATTGATCAAAGATGTCAATTAATTATTGAATAACTTACTTACTTTTTTCTGAACACGGCAGATGCCATATGGTGCTTCCAAATATAAAAATGCTAACCAAAATCATAGAATATACCCAAACTATAAATGGAATTTCGGAATTGCATTTCAATACACCTTTAAGCGAGATTAATAATAATAAAAATTGTTTATTCAGTTAAAATAATTTAGCCTGCCAATCATCCGGATTGATAAAAAATATTGGTTACTTCAATTTCATATTTTCGGCATGCCTGGTCTTATCTCTTTTCGTTTTTTTATTAATATTGTCTTGTACAGCTTTTTCCAAATCTATGCCTGTTTGATTCGCAAGACAAGTTAAAACCCACATCACATCAGCCAACTCGTCAGCAAGTTTTTCTTTTTGCTCGGTTAGACTCATCGGTTCTTTAAACGATTGTTCACCGTACATTCTGGCAATAAGTCTGGAAACTTCTCCAACTTCTTCAGTGAGTATTGCCATATTTGTTAATTCTGAAAAGTAGCGCACTCCGTAGGTCATGATCCACTTATCTACCTCTTTTTGAAATTCTCTTAACTCCATTTTTACTCTTTGGTTTTAGAATCCATACTTATTGTTACTGGTCCATCATTTGTGAGTTTCACTTTCATATCAGCTGCAAAAATTCCTGTTTTGACATTCTTACCCGATGTTTTACTCAATTCGGTACAAAAATATTCGTAAAGGGGTATAGCTTGCTCAGGTCTTGCTGCTTTTATATAGGACGGTCTGTTTCCTTTCTTAGTGCTGGCATGAAGAGTAAACTGACTAACCACCAGAAATTCACCATTGATGTCGTGTACGGATAAATTCATCTTTCCATCTTCATCACTAAAAATCCTCATTTGTGCAATCTTTCCAATAAGCCAATCTGCATCCTGTTGACCATCCTCATTCTCTATTCCCAGCAAAATTAATAAGCCGTCACCTATTGAAGAAAAAATATTTTCATCAATGGTTACACTCGCCTCAGATACCCTTTGTAATATGACCCTCATTTTTTATTATTAACATTATGATTTATATTAATACCTATTAGCCTTATATTAGTATAGATATGACACAGCTTATCAACACTGATATTGTTAATAGAATGGTAAAAGTACCTGTTTAACCCGATTTTAAATAAATATATATACATTAAAATTAAATATGTACATTTTTAGAGATTTTACTCTATTCAATATTGCACTACCTAACAGGTTATCATTTTACGTCTATAATTGTGGATTTCTCCGATATTGATGATGTTAATAAGTTAAAATAATGAAAATCAATTCTTTTTAATCTCTTTTGTAGTGTAAAAATTGTTGATAATTAATTTTTATACACAGTCCAAATATTTATACACAAATTCACATTGCTAATAACGATATTTATATTTTACTTAAAAAGAAATTTATAATTATTACAGGTTTGATGTTTTAGGAAATTCAATATTTTAATACTTGTGTTTTGATGTGTACTTTTGTGCTTTCCTGATAGTTATTGTACGTTGTGACATTAAATTGAAAAATGGATGGAGTATTCAAAGAGTGTAAAGATCTGGCTGTCTATCGGATTAGTTATGGTCTTTATTCAAGTCATAGTAGGTGGTATAACCAGGCTGACTGAGTCTGGATTGTCTATTACTAAGTGGAATGTAGTAAGCGGGACTTTTCCACCAACAAATGATGAAAGTTGGGTTCGGGAGTTCAACCTGTATAAGGATACCCCGCAATACAAAGAGATAAACGAAGGTATGTCACTTTCAGATTTTAAATTTATTTACTTCTGGGAGTATGTTCATCGTTTTTGGGCCAGAGTGATGGGTTTTGTATTTCTTATTCCTTTTTTATATTTCCTTAAGAAAAAAATGATAGATCCTCCACTTTTAAAAAAGCTGGGGATTGTGATTTTTCTCGCATTATTGGCTGCTGCGTTTGGTTGGATAATGGTGGCGAGCGGACTTGTAGAGAGGCCTTGGGTGAATGCGTATAAATTATCCATTCACCTTATTATAGCCTTCAGCGTTTATGCTGCGCTTCTTTGGGCTTTATTTTCTGCATACAAGAGTACAACTATTGAAAATGATGTAGGAATATTATTGATCAGGCCATTGATTTTGTTATTTATATTGTTTTGTGTTCAGGTATTCTTAGGAGGGATACTATCAGGTATGAAGGCTGCGGTTATTTATCCAACCTGGCCTGATATGAATGGGTGTTATTTACCTTCGATACTAATGGATATAAAAGAGTGGTCTTCTGAGAATTTTTATAATTATGACAGAAATGGTTTTATGCCGGCTTTGATTCATTTTCTGCATAGGAACACGGCTTACGTTGTTTTCTTAACAGGCTGCTGGTTGGCATACAAATTATATTATTTAGGAAGAATGGGATTTCCCTTATTGAAAAGAACTTCTGTAGTTCTGATTTTTTCTTTATTATTTCAGGTTTCTATCGGAATTATTACTGTAATTAACAGTAAAGGCTCAATTCCAATACTTTGGGGAGTATTGCATCAGGTTGGAGCTTTGTTAATACTAAGCACTCTGGTTTTTTTATTTTTCGTTATTAGGATTAAGAAATGATTAAAATTGCTCTTATATTGCCGAAAATTTTTTGAATATAATGTCTGAGATTGTTGTTAAGGAGGATGGTAAATTTAAATATATTGAATCCGGTGATAAAGGAGGCACCCCTATTATACTATTACATGGTTTATTAGGGGCACTTAGTAATTTTGAGGGAATCATCCATCATTTCTCAAGGACCCATAATGTTTTAGTACCTATATTACCTCTTTTTGAGATATCAATCAGAAGTCTGTCAGTGATGAAATTAGTGGAATATGTTGAGGAGTTTGTGGAATTTAAGGGATATACTAAAATTCATATCTTGGGAAATTCTCTAGGTGGACATATAGCACAATTATATACTTTGAAATATCCCGGATTAGTAGAGAGTATGATTTTGACGGGAAGCAGTGGATTATTTGAGAGTGCGATGGGGACTACTTTTCCTAAAAGGGGAAATTATGAGTATATTAAAAATAAAGCTCAGAGTGTATTTTACGATCCATCTATTGCGACAAAGGAGCTAATCGATCAGGTCTATGATACTGTAAATGATCTGAAAAAAGCGATGTGCGTAGTGGTGTTGGCTAAATCAGCAGTAAGACATAATCTTGAAGACTTTCTGAAAGATATTAAAGTTCCGACATTACTTGTGTGGGGAGCACAGGATGCCGTTACACCATTGTGGGTGGGAGAAAAGTTTAATGAGCTTATTCCCAATTCTGAACTGGTTAAAGTTGATAAATGTGGTCACGCACCTATGATGGAAAAACCCGATCTTTTTAATATTGCATTTGAATCTTTTCTTACCCGGGTCGAGGATGGCACATTCCTTTCTGATATCAGGGACCCCACTACAATGCAATAAATTATTCAAAGGTGAATTTAGTATGATAGTTATGAAGGTATTACTAAAAATAAGCGTTGCTAGTTTTTTAATGTTTGAGACTACTCCGAAGAGTTTATTTTTGCCTCTAAGGCACAAAAACACTAAGAGTCGTAAAGAATAAGAAATTTTTAAAAATTGATATTCAATCTTTTGTAAACCTTTGAGACTTAGAGACCTTGGGGCAATTCTTTATGTTTGTCTTTTCGGAGTGGACTCAATGTTTAGAAAGCATATACCTAAGCAATAAGCAATTTTTTATTCGAGACAATGGTTTTACTCAGTTTTTGTGTTTAGTATGGAGTTCATATTTACAATTGATTAGCTGGTTTCTTTCCTTTTTAATTCTACTGAACAATTGGAAATGTTTTAATTCTAAAGCTTTGGACCTACTCATAGTAAAACATAAAAAGCATTATGTGGTTAACCATAAATATGCTAATTATGAACTTATCGAGATTATGTTATGTCGTTATTTGTATTACTTTTCACCAAGTGTAAGTTAGTCTGATTTTATAATTGGATTAATGATATCAAACCGTTATAACTTTAGTATATTCAATTGTGAGCATAGATCATCCTCTATCGTTCCACGTGAAACATTGATTTAGATATTGAATAACATGTCAGGCCACCAGAAGTATTTCTTATTAATTCAGATCATATAGGCAAAATGCTCTGAGGAGATTTGGATGCTGAATATTTATCGTGAAGGAAATTTGAAGGAATTCCAACTCAGGTTTTTTGATAAATAAAAAGGCCGGCGATTGCTCACCGACCTTTTTGCTAATTTATTTATCAAAGCAAAGATAATACTATAAATGAATCGCTGTAATAAACTTTAAAAAATATTTGATACTAATCCACGTACTTTTTGTCTTTGGCCATACTAGCATACATTAATGCTCCACCGGCCAGTGAAATGTTTTTCAGAATATTTCCAAATTGTGATTCATCGGTACTCAAATTCTGGGCATGAGGCAAGATTAACAGTATTAGTAACAAAGCCAAAAGTAAGGAAGCAAGCTTGTCCAGTTTGCCAATTATAATGCTTACTGCGGCAGCTATTAATGCTATTCCTGCAATATAAACCATAGGTTTGCCCCCGGGAGCCATAGATGCTAACTGGTCTGCCGAAATGAAATGAAGAATACCAAAAATACCAAAAGGTACTGCAAATAAATATTTGCCCCATCCAATTACATTGTTCATAATTTTAATTTAAAGATTAATAAAAATATACTGATCATACAAATATATATATTATTAATTATCTTTTGGAGTATAGTAGGATAATGTTAACTATAAAAGCATGTTTGGTATTTTGTTGGGGCTTTTGAAAGTGAAATTGTTTCACGTGAAACAATTCATATAAACTGTCCGGTAAAAGAACCTTTAAGCCCCTTTAGTTTTTCAGGTCTTCCTTCAAATAAAAGATATCCACCATTTTTTCCGCCGTCAGGACCCTAAGTCAATCACCCAGTCTGCAGCCCGAATTACCTCCATGTTGTGCTCTACTATCAACACGGTATGCCCGTTTTCTACCAGGGAATTGAAAGCATCCATCAGTTTATTTATATCATGAAAATGGAGTCCGGTGGTTGGTTCATCAAAAATAAAGAATATATTTTTAGACTTAAACTCTCTGGTTAAAAAGCTGGCCAACTTTACCCGTTGGGCTTCACCTCCGGACAAGGTGCTACTTGATTGACCTAGTTTGATATAGCCCAAGCCAACATCAAAAAGAGGTTGCAACCGGGCCAGAATGTTTTTTTTGACTTTAAAAAAACTTAGAGATTCTTCTATAGTCATGTTGAGCAAATCAAAAATATTCTTATCCTGATAGGTTACTTCCAGCACTTCCCTTTTAAATCGTTTACCACTACACTCGTCACAGAGTAAAGTCACATCTGCCAGGAACTGCATTTCTACTGTCAGATATCCTTCTCCTTTACAGGTTTCACATCTCCCTCCTTCTACGTTGAAGGAAAAATGTTTTGGTTCAAATCCTTTAATTTTTGAAAGCTGTTGTTCTGCATACAATTTCCGGATATCATCGTACGCTTTTACATAAGTTACCGGATTGGATCTGGACGATTTGCCAATAGGGCTCTGACTGACCATTTCCACCATTTTGATATTACGGGTGTCTCCAATGATCTTATCATGCTTTCCGGGTGCCATAGCGACAGGGTCATTGATCTGAAGTTTTAAGGCAGGATACAGGATATGTTTGACGAGACTTGTTTTACCCGATCCGGACACACCCGTGATGACTGACATCGCCTGAAGCGGAATCGTAACGTCGATGTTTTTAAGATTATGTTGTCTTGCGCCCGTGACTTTGATCTTTTGCTGGATCTTACGCTTTTGCTCAGGTATATGGATTTTTCTCAATCCGGTCAGATATTCTGATGTCAGATTGCCTTTGATGCCGGACACAAATTCCTGATATGGTCCCGAATATACCAAATGACCGCCATGTACTCCGGCTTCCGGTCCGATATCTACAATATAGTCGGCATTTCTTATTACTGCTTCTTCATGCTCGATGACAACAACAGTATTTCCTAAGTCGCGAAGTCGTTTCAGTACAGTCACTAGTTTTTCAGTATCCTTGGGGTGCAGACCTACACTGGGCTCGTCAAGTATATATAGAGAATTGGTCAGGTTGCTGCCCAATGTCCTTGTCAGATTAATACGCTGTGTTTCTCCACCGCTGAGACTTCCGGCAAGTCTTTCCAGGGTCAGGTATCCCAAACCAATTTCTTCCATTGTCTGCAACCGGGCCTTTACTTCAGTAATGATCCGGTCTGCAATTTTTAAATCATGATCACTCAATGAGAGCTGACTCATAAAATCAAGTAATTCGTCGATAGAAATATTTATTAAGCCGGTAATATCTTTTCCATTTATTTTTACATAGGTAGCTTCTTTTCTCAGCCGACCGCCTTTACATACATTGCACACAGTTTTTCCGCGATAGCGTGAAAGCATGACTCTGTTTTGAATTTTGTAAGCCCCATCTTCCAGTTCCTGAAAAAAAGTATCAATACCCTCAAAATATTGATTGCCCGCCCAAAGGATATTTTGCTGTTTCTCGCTCAGATCTTTATATGGCTTATGTATGGGGAAGTCAAATTTATCTGCATCTTTGACTAATTGGGTCAGCCAGGTTTTTCCTTTTTCGCCACGCCAACACGCTATGGCTTCCTGAAATACAGAAAGACTTTCATCGGGTATAACCTTGTCCGGATCAATACCTAACATTTTGCCATAGCCTTCACATTTAGGACAGGCACCGTATGGATTATTAAAACTGAATAGTTGATGGGTGGGTTCTGGAAAACTAATTCCATCCAACTCAAACCGATTATTGAAATACTTTTCTTCCCCATCGTTTGTGGAGATAATACACTCGCCTTCTGATTCTGAAAATGCAACCAGAACAGAGTCGGCTATCCTTTTTCTGTTATCTTCATCATCATTTATTGAAAAGCGGTCAATCAGAATACGCATTCCCATACCCCCAGAAATTACAGATACGGAGGTATCAAAAGTATTATCTGATAGAATATCTTCAATTGTCAATTGATTATTATTGATAAAGACACGACTGTATCCTTTTTGAAGCAGTAAATCAAGTTCCTGTCCCAGAGTGCGGTCATGACGATTTTGAAGCGGAATCAGAAGTTGAATTTTGGTTCCCTCTTCAAAAGTGTATATATAATTAACGACATCAGATACATCATGTTTCCTGACCAGGTCACCGGATATTGGCGAAATGGTTTTACCGATGCGGGCATACATGAGTCTCAGATAGTCATATATTTCGGTTAGTGAACCCACAGTTGATCTCGCATTTGATGAGCTTACTTTTTGTTCAACTGCGATAGCTGGGCAAATACCTTTGATATAATCAACTTCCGGTTTCTTCATTCTGTCCAGAAATTGTCTGGCATATGAAGACAGACTTTCTACATATCTTCTCTGACCTTCAGCATAGAGCGTATCTATAATTAGCGATGATTTGCCTGAACCAGACACACCGGTGACCACTACCAATTTATTTTTGGGTATAAACAGCTCAATGTTTTTCAGATTATTGGATCTGGCACCCTTAATATGAATGAAATTACGGATTAGCTTTTTATCTTCTATCTCAGACAAGGGAGCTGCATTTAGCTGTGTAACCATGAAGTACTTAATTTATTTTGATATCTGATGCAAGAAATTGGTATGAAGGGCAATTTGAAATCAGTTTTACCCTGAAAGATCTTTTATCAATTGTAAATAAAGAAATATTATAAAATAAAGTTTAGTAAAATGTGAATAAATAAAATATATTAAAAATATTACTCAATTATAAGTTTGGCACAATGTTTGTTTTATGATAAAAACTGTAAGATTTGATTTATTCAAAGTCCCTTCCCAAAAACGTGACTTATTTCATTGAATAAACCAATTTTATTATGAAACAAATGCCGAGATTCCTTAAGTACCTGACGCTGGTGGTCAGTTTTGCCTCTATGCTTATTCCCGCAGCCAGGCTAGTCCATCTTAACAGTAATGAATTAATCCAGGAGGGGTACCATCCCAAAAACGTAAACCTCGCAGGACCGTTGGCAATAACATGTATGGATCCTAAAACATATTATGTAGGTGCAAATTGTTTGGTGGAAATTATTGATACTGTTCCCACTTCTACTACCAACATAACTTATCTTTCATATAGTATCAAAGGAGGGCCTGTTGTAATATTAATGAGTCCATATCCAACCGTATTAAATGCCGGAATGTATGGAGTTGATAGCTTTAATATAGTTTGGGAAGTAAGAGACATGAACAATGCCATGGCTACATGTACTCACACAAAAATAATAAAAGATACTATTCCACCTACACCAATGTGTAAAGATGTAACTGTTGATCTCAACAATACTGGTGATACTATATTGATGGCTTCAATTTTGAATAATGGCAGCACAGATAATTGTGGTGGCCCAATTACTTTTTCAACTATTCCACCGAGTTTGTATTTTGCCTGCAATGACGTAGATACATCGCCAAATCAAGTGACATTAATCGTTACAGATAGTAGTGGTAATACGGCTACTTGTATTTCAAATATTACGATCAGAGATTTGATATTACCGACAATTTCCTGTCCGGCCAATATTACAGTAAACGTAAACCCGGGTCAATGCTTTGCTACCAATGCAAATTTGGGACAGCCAGTGACCAATGATAATTGTCTTCCGGTAAAGGATACTTTACGAAGATTCAATGGAGACACATTAAAAACTAATACCCAATTGCCAGTAGGAGACAACACCATTATTTGGATAGTTACGGACAAACATAACAATACGAATAGCTGCAGCCAGCTGGTAACTGTAAGGGACAACGAAGTTCCTGTGATAAATTGTCCATCAGACATGACTATTGATGCAACAACCGGAAATTGTGCGGCTTCAGCATCATATACTACACCTGTTGGAACTGATAATTGCCCCGGAGCGACAACCATGCAAACAACTGGTTTGGCATCAGGAGCTTCATTTCCGATAGGAGTTACAACCAATACATTTAAAGTTACAGATGCAGCAGGAAATACAGCGACCTGCAGCTTCAATATCACTGTTCGGGATATGGAGCTACCTTCTATATCATGTCCTGCGAATATAACAATGAATGCCGATCCGGGCACCTGCGCGGCTAATGTTACATATACAGCACCAGTAGGAACTGACCTATGCTCCGGTGCTTCTACTATGCAAACATCCGGGTTGCCATCGGGCGGTTCTTTCCCTGTAGGGGTGACCCCTAATATTTTCAGAGTTACAGATGCTTCCGGAAATACGGCAACCTGTAGTTTCACCATCACTGTTGTGGATAATCAGCTGCCTTTAATTACCTGTCCGTCCGATATAACGATGGATGCACAGATAGGATCATGTAGTGCTACAGTAAGTTATACACCTCCGGTAGGAACAGATAACTGTCCCGGAGCAAATACTACCCTTACCGGTGGCCTGGCTTCCGGCGCGGTTTTTCCCATAGGAATGACAATAAATACATTTACAGTGACAGCTGCAAATGGGGCAACGGCTACTTGCAGTTTCACAGTAACAGTACGGGATATAGAATTACCCTCTATCAATTGTCTGGCAGATATAACAGTTAATGCAATAAACAGTACCTGTGCCGCCAATGTAACCTATACAGCTCCGATAGGAACGGATTTATGTCCCGGAGCAACTACTATGCAGACTTCCGGATTTGCTTCAGGAGCATCATTCCCTGTTGGCATGACTACCAATACATTCAAGGTAACGGATGCTTTTGGAAATACAGCAACCTGTAGTTTTACCGTAACTGTTCGTGACGTTGAGTTACCATCCATCAGTTGCCCTTCAGATATTACGGTCAATGCAGCAAACGGAACCTGCGCTGCCGATGTAATTTATACGGCTCCGGTAGGTACAGATAATTGTCCCGGAGCATCAACCATGCAGACCGCCGGATTTGTATCGGGTGCATCTTTTCCTGTTGGAGTAACTTCTAACACATTTAAGGTCACCGATGCGGCAGGAAATACAGCAACCTGTAGTTTTACCGTAACAGTTCGCGACGTTCAGTTACCGTCGATCAGTTGTCCATCGGATATTACGATGAACGCTGCCATGGGTACTTGCGCCGCCAATGTAACCTATACGGCTCCGGTTGGAACGGATGTTTGTCTGGGTGCATCTACTATGCAGACTTCCGGGTTTGCGTCCGGAGCATCTTTCCCGATCGGTGTGACTTCCAATACTTTTAAAGTCACCGACGCATCAGGAAATACAGCAACCTGTAGTTTTACGGTAACCGTAGCAGATACCCAGCTGCCGGTAATAAATTGTCCGGGAGATATGACAGTAAGTACGCAAAATATGGAGTGTAGTGCCA
The DNA here is from genome assembly GCA_016722285.1 of Saprospiraceae bacterium. Taxonomy (GTDB): domain Bacteria; phylum Bacteroidota; class Bacteroidia; order Chitinophagales; family Saprospiraceae; genus OLB9. The sequence continues at coordinate 338,231 of JADKGI010000001.1, read as the reverse complement.
CTGTGAATTTTACTGCCCCTGTGGGTACAGATAATTGCCCGGGTGCAATGACCAGTCTAATAAGCGGATTGGCACCAGGTACGGTTTATCCTTTGGGTATGACCGTAAACACTTATCAAGTCACAGCGGCCAATGGCGCAACCGCTACCTGTAGTTTTAAGGTGACGGTCATGGACATGGAGCCACCAACTATCAGCTGTTTTCTAGTAGATAGTGTAGCTTTGAATAATAATTGTAAACTTTTAGTACCGGACCTAAGGTTCAAAATTACGGTAGGCGACAATTGTGTAATTGATACTCTCATCCAATCACCGTCTCCGGGATCTATTGTGGCATCATCCCATAATCAGGTGCATATATTTACATTTACAGTGACGGATCTGGGAGGATTATCAGCAAGTTGTACGACATCTGTAGTGGCTAGAGATAGTCTGGGCCCGGATATTGTGTGTCAAAGTAAGACAGTATTGCCCATCAGCAGTAATGTGACACTTCCGGCATATATTTTTGTGAATTCGGCTGCCGATAGTTGTGGAGGACCTATAACTTATCAGGTAAGGAGAATGTCAAGCAATACATTTCAGGATTCAATCAATTTTACCTGTGCAGATGTCAATGATACCATTATGGTCATAATCAGGGTGAGTGATGCGAGAGGAATTTTACAGAATGTATGGATTCGGTTATTGTAAAAGATAATATAGCTCCGATGATTTCAGCGCCACTTCCTGATATTACTGTCAGTTGTGAGTTTCCATTAGATACTAATAATCTGAGTGTTTTCGGAACCTATGAACATGTTGATTCAATTAGAAAAAATATAGTCATAAATGATCCGGGGAATCCTTTTTATCCAATGGCTGGTTTGGCAGGTCAAAATGGTGTATTTACTGAGAATTGCCCAGAATCTACGGTAAATGTTAGAAAGAGAACTATGCTCACTATGTGCAATACCGGACAGATTAAACGGGATTTTATCATCACTGATGTATCAGGAAATACAACGACATCTACCCAAACTATATATGTTGTGGATATCCATAAGTTTAATATTACAGATATTATCTGGCCCCCACCTGTCGTTGACTATTATAACTGTACTGATTTAGTTCCTGACACCTCAAAAACAAAATCACCCGGTGTTATTAACCATAAATGCAGCCAGGCAGGCGTGTCCTTTATTGATCAGGTAGGCGTTAATCCTAATTTCTGCAAGTCTATCAATCGAACATGGACCGTTATTGACTGGTGTCAGTATGTAAAAAACACGCCGAATAGCCCGGGTAAATGGACTTTTGATCAGCTGATTGTTATCAGAGACACGGTAGCACCCAGGATAAATACGGATGTATGTCGTGATACGGTCATATGTGCCCCCCTTAATAATTGTAATGCCACGGTGACTTTCAGAGCTGCCGGAACAGATAATTGTACTCCTGTACTATCATGGACATACAAGATTGATCTCGACAATAATGGGGGCATTCCGGATGTTACTGGAATGGGATCATCGTTTACCAAACTTTATTCGCTGGGTACTCATAAGCTGACATGGGAAGCAAAAGATGAATGTGGAAATGTAGCTACTTGCTCATTCCTGTTTACAATCAAAGACTGTAAGGCACCTAATGCCATTGCTATGCAGGGCCTGGCAACTAATATTATGCCGGGAATGGGGATGGCCATCATGAAAGCTTCAGATTTTAATAATTTCAGCAGTGATAATTGTACTCCATCAAATAAGCTCAGGTATTCCTTCTCTACAAAAGTAAATGACACGTTAAGAACCTATAATTGTGACAGCTTGGGTAAAAGAGTTGTAGAAATGTGGGTAACTGATATGGCAAACAATCAAACAAAAGCAATAACCTTTGTTTCTGTTCAGGACAATCAGAATGCCTGCGGAAATGCAAACAAAATCAATATCTCGGGTACGATCTATACAGAAAACAGAACATATATCCCGGGTACAAAGGTAAAAATAGACGGTGGTGAAACCGAAGGCGAATATGTTACTGACAAAACCGGAAAGTATAGCTTTAAAGACCTGGCTATGTTTAATGACTATCAGATCTTGCCGGAAAAAAATACCGGACATATGGATGGTATTACTACGCTTGATCTGGTAATCATCCAGAGACACATCCTGGGATTAAAGACCCTTGAATCACCATTTAAAATCATTGCAGCGGATATCAATAATTCTCAGAGTGTCACTGCTGCAGATCTGGTAGAACTCAGAAAAATGGTGTTGGGGATTCAGACAGAATTTACCAATAACACCTCATGGAGATTTGTGGATGCCTTATACAAATTTAATGATTTAGTGTATCCATGGCCTTATGCCGAAAATCTTCACTATGAAGGATTGGAAAAAAATATGACTCAATCAGATTTTATCGGGGTAAAAATCGGTGATGTTAACGGAAGCGCTACAGCGAATTTATCTCAGCAAACGGGAGCAAGGACATCAAAGTTATTTAAAATAAACATAGATGAAACCAATGTCAGGGCTGGAGAAATTATCGCTGTCCCTGTGTATGCTGAAAATATGAACGGAATAACCGGAGTCCAATGGACAATAGAAGTTTTGCCGGGATTAACATTCTCAGGTTATGAAGCTGCTAAAATGGAACTGAAGGATGAAAACATGGCTGTAATTTCAAAAAACGGAAAGCAATACCTGACGCTCTCATACAATAGTCAGAAAACCGAATCATCCGAAGAAGAAACAATGCTCTTTAATTTGATATTTACAGTTGATAAGTCTGCCTCGTTAAGTCACCTGCTTAAATTTTCAGGCGAGATAACACCGGCATTGGCGATAACCAATGAAGATCAGGAAGAGAATATTGTTTTTGCATACAGAACCAAAGAAATTGATCAGGCTGAATATATTTATCAAAATCAGCCCAATCCTTTCAAAAATGAAACGCAAATACAGTTAGGGCTTAAAAAGGTAACCACGGTTAATATTACCATATACGATGCCAAAGGAAGTGCTATATATAGTGGAAATGAAAGCCTGGGAGCTGGCAAACAGATTATATCCATAAATGACAAACATCTTGGCAACCAGTTTGGTGTATTTTATTGCAGAATAAAAGCCAATAATATCAATCAAATCGTTAAGATGCTTAGAATAGAGTAAACGGAGTTCATTTAAATATAAGAAGCCGGAGATGTGGTATATGTCTTCGGCTTTTTTGTTTTCAGAGTGTCTAGTCCTAAAATAAATTGACACTAAAGTTGACTTACGCAAAAGCACAAAACGTTAGAACAGAATCTAAAAAGGCTCCCCAACAGGATTACTATTGAGAAAAGCAGAGTAAGGCGTGATATTTTAATAGGATTGTTAACACAAAGACTATTATATGAAAAAACCCGAAATGCAAGAAGGCGCATTTCGGGTTTTTTATGATAAATTATTTAGTTTCTATGATTAATACCTGTAATATTCAGGTTTGTATGGACCATGTACCGACACTCCTATATAGGTGGCCTGCTCGGGACTCAGTTCTTCCAGTTCTACACCAATTTTAGCAAGATGAAGTCTGGCTACTTTTTCATCCAGATGTTTTGGAAGGGTGTACACCTTATTTTCGTATTTGTCCATGTTCACCCAAAGCTCCAACTGTGCCAGCACCTGATTAGTAAAACTATTTGACATAACAAAAGACGGATGGCCTGTCGCACATCCCAGATTAACAAGACGACCCTCAGCCAGAAGTATAATATCCATACCATCAATGTTGTAGAGATCTACCTGTGGTTTGATCTGATCTTTGGTGTGGCCATAATTTTTATTTAGCCAGGCCATATCAATTTCATTGTCAAAATGTCCGATGTTACAAACGATGGTTTTATCGTTCATCATTCTGAAATGCTCTTGTCTGATGATATTCTTATTGCCAGTAGCAGTCACAACAATACTTGCTTCCACTAAAGCGGTTTCCATTCTTTTGACTGCATATCCATCCATTGCGGCCTGAAGTGCACAGATAGGGTCTATTTCAGTAACAATAACCCTGCAACCAGCGCCCCTAAGTGATGCTGCAGATCCTTTTCCTACATCTCCATAACCAGCAACAACGGCAACCTTACCGGCCATCATGATATCAGTGGCACGTCTTATGGAGTCAACCAATGATTCTTTGCAACCATATTTATTGTCAAATTTAGACTTGGTTACAGAATCGTTGATATTAATCGCAGGAAGTTTTAAAGTACCTTTCTTTTCTCTTTCATATAATCGGTGAACACCTGTAGTTGTCTCTTCAGAAAGTCCGCGAATGCCTGAAACCAATTCAGGATATCTGTCAAAAACCATATTTGTCAGATCACCACCATCATCGAGGATCATATTGAGATGTTTTCCATCTTCAAAAGCAAACAACGTTTGCTCAATACACCAGTCGAACTCTTCTTCATTCATACCTTTCCACGCGTACACAGGAATACCCGCTGCTGCTATTGCCGCTGCCGCGTGATCCTGAGTAGAGAAAATATTGCAGGAAGACCAGGTTACTTCGGCACCCAGTTCTTTCAGTGTTTCGATCAACACGGCTGTTTGGATAGTCATATGAAGACAGCCGGCGATACGGGCACCTTTTAGGGGCTTTGAATTTCCGAACTCTTCTCTAAGAGACATTAGGCCTGGCATCTCAGCTTCAGCAAGGGTAATTTCTTTTCTACCCCAATCAGCCAGATTGATATCTTTGACTTTATAAGCCAGATTTTTTTCAGTTTGTATCATGAAATTTTATTTTGTTTATAAAATGAGCACAAAGGTATGATATTCAGTATAATTACAAGTAATGATTTTAAAAAATTAACTTTATAAGATTTAATTAAATATTTCAGGAATAAAGAAAAAAAGAAAAAATGAAAATTTTTCAAATTGCCATTTGTCACCAATTCAGAAAGCTTTCGTTAAAATCATTCAAACAACTTTATCCGCCTGAAATACAATCAAGCCTACATTTTTGTTTAATACAAAGTCAGGTTTTAATTGAAACAAATTAATGTTGCATTACAATTGAAAACGAAGTCCAACCTTATTACATTGTAATCCTAAGCTAACATTCCTAAATTCCATTTATGAATCAGGACCAAATATCATTTTCTAACAGCACCATTTTAGAAATTATCATTTTAAATATGCCACGTTATTGAGTTAATCAAGATATGTTTATGCATTCATGAATTGTAAGATATAAGAAATCTCAGAAGTAATTTGAAAATGATTTCAGAGTTAATTAATATAATTTTGAAATATTTTTAAAATTAAATTATAATAACAAATGAGATTATTAAACGCGATATAAGATGCGTCATAAGTAATGTCACACAGTATATTATTGTTTTACAAACGTTTGCGAATACGTTTTCGGAATGTTACATCTTCCTTAAGCTCAAGGCTGAAATAAAACTTGATTTTGTATTGTATAACTTACTGATTAACACGTGTGCATAACAAATTGCACATTTTGTCAAAAAAATGAAAATGGGGTAGTTTAGCATCTATACAATGATATTATTATTTATAATGCACGCCCTGCATACCCCCGATACCTGAAGGGGAGACCTCAGCTTCAATTTGAAGTATTGAGATGGGGCATGCCATTAGGGAATGAGCCTACGGAGTCAGACAGGCCCGCCTGACCACTACATGGTAGTCGGGCAGGGGTAGCGAGGCATTTATGTAATTGTGCAATTAGTAATACACACGATTAACCCCTCATTTAAATTCATTGTTAAAAATATTTGTACTTTTGCAGCTTTTTTTGAAGATATAATCATTTTTAAATGAGTCATATAGACGAACTGCATAAACGAAAGACTTTTGGTATAGTCTCCCACCCGGATGCAGGTAAGACGACACTAACAGAAAAATTGCTGCTCTTCGGAGGGGCCATTCAAGAAGCCGGAGCCGTTAAATCAAATAAAATAAAGAAGCATGCGACCTCTGATTTTATGGAAATCGAGAAGCAAAGAGGTATATCTGTGGCCACTTCAGTCATGGCATTTGAGTATAGAGATAAGCAGATAAATATTCTGGATACACCCGGACACAAAGATTTTGCAGAGGATACATATCGGACACTTACGGCTGTTGATAGTGTAATCGTAGTCATCGATGTAGCAAAGGGAGTAGAAGAGCAGACTGAAAAACTGGTTAAGGTATGTCGGATGCGCAATACGCCGATCATCGTTTTTATCAATAAGCTCGATAGGGAAGGAAAGGATGCCTTTGATCTGCTCGATGAGGTCGAGACAAAATTAGGTTTGCACGTGACGCCCCTGAGCTGGCCGGTTGGTATGGGACAAAGATTCAAAGGTGTGTATAGTCTTTATGAAAAAAATCTTATCCTTTTTGCTGCTCATGGTAAGCAGGAAGCAGAAGAAGAAGATATATTCCGGATCACTGACCTCGAAGACAAACTATTGGATGATAAAGTAGGTAAATCAGCAGCAGATGAATTAAGAGAAGAAGTTCACACGATTGTTTCAGTTTATCCTCCCTTCAAAAGAGAAGATTATTTGAGTGGTGCTATATCTCCTGTTTTCTTTGGCAGTGCAGTTAATAATTTTGGAGTTCGTGAGCTCCTGGATTGTTTTGTCGATATTGCACCAAACCCACTACCAAGGCAGACGGAGGAACGTGTGGTTACGCCGGAAGAAAATAACTTTACAGGATTCGTATTTAAAATCCATGCCAATATGGATCCAAAACACCGGGACAGGATCGCCTTTTTAAGAATATGCTCTGGCACTTTTGAAAGAAATACCAATTACTTTCATGTAAGACAAGGAAAAAACATGAAGTTTTCCAATCCCACTGCATTTATGGCGGCAAAAAAATCCGTGATTGATGAAGCCTTTCCCGGAGACATAATAGGTCTGTATGATTCAGGCAATTTTAAAATCGGAGATTCACTGACCGAAGGAGAGGTTTTGCATTTTAAGGGAATCCCTAGTTTCTCTCCGGAGCAATTCAGGTTTGTAAACAACACGGATCCGATGAAGACAAAACAACTGAACAAAGGTCTTGACCAGTTGATGGATGAAGGCGTAGCACAATTATTTACCAAAGAAGATAATGGCAGAAAGATTATAGGTACGGTAGGCGCACTCCAGTTTGATGTCATCCAGTACAGGCTCAAACACGAATATGGTGCATCCTGTGATTATGAACCTGTAAACCTGCACAAAGCATGTTGGGTAAGCAGTAAGAATGCTGCAGCACTCAAAGAGTTTGCAGCGAGGAGAAAGAAAGATCTGGCCAAAGATACAGATGGCAAACTGGTGTATCTTGCAGAGTCAGCCTGGACATTAAAAATGGCCCAGGAAAATCATCCGGAAGTGGAATTTCATTTCACCAGTGAATTTTAATATTTAATTTAAATACCTAAAGCTGTTTTCAACTGATTTGAATGGTCCCCCGAAACAACATCCTCAATGATATGGGTGATGATTCCTTTTTCGTTTGTGACTATAGTTGTTCGATAGACTCCATTGACTTCCTTTCCCATAAATATTTTTGGACCATAATAGCCAAAGGCATTCATCATAGATAACTCCGGGTCAGCGATAAGTGAGTACGGAAGGTCATATTTATCAATAAACTTTTGATGCTTTTTTACAGTATCTCTGCTTACCCCAAAGATGCGATACCCTTTTTCTTCAAAACTGGTATAATTATCCCTTAGATTACATGCTTCTTTTGTGCAGGTAGGGCTATCGTCAAGACCATAAAAAAAGATAATATTTTTAAAGCCTTTCAGGGTTGCGGGGGTTACTTTTTCACCGTTTTCATCCGTGGATATAAATTCCGGCATGTCATCACCTACCTTTACATTTCCTTTTTTATTAGTGGACATAAGAAATCTGTTTTGAACGAGCCAAACATCTAATTATGAAATTGGTTTATTGGATATGCCGATATTTCGTCCAGTACAAAACAACAATGACTGAATGACAAGGAAGTCGATGAATTAATGTCAGAATGTCAGTGTTTTTGGATTTGGAAACATATTTGCTTATAATAATCAGCAAGCTCGGGCTTAAAATAAAATTTAAAAATACACAAAAAAATACTTTCATGACTTACGAAAATTTTACTGTAAACGCGCAGGAAGCCATATTAAAATCTCAACAGTTAGCCGGATCGCTTGAGCAGCAAGGAGTTGACACCATTCACTTAATTAAGGGTATCATAGAGACAGACGAAAAACTGGCCGAATTTTTACTCAATAAGATGGGAGTCAACATCCCTATGCTGAAAAGAGATTTAAATGTAGAGCTCGAAAAATACCCGAAAGTACACGGCGGAGATAAGCAATTTCTTACTAACGATGCCAATAAAGCCCTGGCTACTGCCAGGAAATTGTTAAAAGATTTTGGCGATGAATTTATATCTCTTGAGCTTATATTAATGGGAATAATTGAGGGAAACGATAAGGCGGCAACCATCCTGAAAAATCAGGGAGCGAACGCTGAAAAAATGAAAGCGGCTATTCTTGAGCTCCGAAAGGGCAGAAAGGTAACGGATCAGAATGCCGAAAACCAATACAACTCTCTTAAAAAATATGCCGTAGATCTTAACGAGCGGGCAGAAGAAGGAAAACTCGATCCAATCATCGGAAGGGATGAAGAGATAAGAAGAATTTTGCATATTTTATCCAGAAGGAAAAAAAAATAATCCCATTTTATTAGGAGATCCCGGAGTAGGTAAGACGGCCATCGTAGAAGGAATTGCATGGCGAATTGTGAAGCACGATGTCCCCGAAAATCTGAAATCCAAAAGAATATTTACTTTGGATATGGCCGCACTGGTGGCCGGAGCAAAATATAAAGGCGAGTTTGAAGAAAGACTTAAAGCGGTGATCAATGAAGTGATTGCTTCTGACGGTGAGGTGATCCTTTTTGTAGATGAGATACACACGCTGATAGGTACGGGAGGAGGACAAGGTGCTATGGATGCCGCCAATATACTGAAGCCAGCTCTGGCCAGAGGTGAATTGAGAACAATTGGTGCGACCACACTCGATGAGTATCAGAAATATTTTGAGAATGATAAGGCCTTGGTCAGAAGGTTTCAGACAGTAAATATAGATGAGCCTTCGGTAGAAGAAACCATATCTATACTGAGAGGCATTCAGGAAAAATATGAGGTATATCACAAGATTGGCATTCTTGACGAAGCATTGATAGCGGCAGCTGAACTTTCCAATCGGTATATTTCTGAAAGAAAACTGCCCGATAAAGCGATTGATCTGATAGATGAAGCAGCAGCAAAGTTGCGTCTCGAACTCGATTCTGTACCCGAAGCGGTTGATGAACTTGACCGGAAGGTACGTCAGTTGGAAATAGAGCGGGAATTTATTAAAAAGGAAAATGACGAGAAGAAGTACAAGGTTATTTCTGAACAGATAGCCAATACAAAAGAAAAACTTGACTCAATAAGGGCTGCCTGGAAATCTGAAAAAGAAATTGTAGATACCATTCAGCATATCAGAAAGCAGATCGAACAGCTGGAGTATGAGGCTCAAAAAGCAGAAAGGGACAGCGACTTTGAGAAAGTGGCAAAAATTCGATACGGGGATCTCAAAGAGAAGGAAGCACAACTCCAGGTAGCAAATGAAAAGTTGGAAAAACTACCGGAAGATAGTCGGTTTACCAATGAAGTCGTCACGGCAAATGATATTGCAGATGTCATCAGTAAGTGGACAGGAATACCTGTATCAAAGATGCTCCAGAGTGAAAAAACAAAATTATTGAGTCTTGAGGACGAGATAGGAAAGCGGCTTATAGGTCAGAAGGAAGCAGTCGAAGCCGTGTCTGATGCAGTAAGGAGAAGCCGGGCCGGCTTGCAGGATGATAAAAAACCTATCGGTTCGTTTATTTTCCTGGGACCGACGGGGGTGGGTAAGACAGAGCTTGCCAAAGCATTGGCGGAGGTTTTGTTTGATGACGAAACAGCAATCACACGTATAGATATGAGTGAATATCAGGAGAAGCATTCCGTATCCAGGCTGGTAGGCGCCCCTCCGGGGTATGTCGGATATGATGAAGGCGGACAGCTCACTGAAGCAGTGAGGAGGAGACCCTATTCCATCATATTGCTGGATGAAATAGAAAAGGCCCACCCGGATACCTTCAATATACTGTTGCAGGTATTGGATGATGGCAGATTGACCGACAATAAGGGTCGGGTGGCAAACTTCAAGAATACCATTATTATCATGACATCCAACATGGGTTCGGAGACCATTCTTGAAAACTTTGAAGATCTGGATGCACTTGGCGAAAAACACAGGGCGGATATTATAGAGACCACCAAGGTGGAGGTATTTGACCTGCTGAAGGAAACTCTCAGGCCCGAATTTCTCAACAGGATAGATGAGAAGATTATGTTTTTGCCTTTGTCGAAAGCAGAAATCAAACAAATAGCTCAACTGATGATTAAAAAGCTGACTAAAAATCTGGCAAAACAAGAAATAGCGATTCAATTTGATGATGCAGCTATGAACCTTCTTGCAGACCTTGGCTATGAGCCACAGTTTGGAGCCCGACCGATGGCCAGGGTGATCCAAAAGGAAATCATCAATGAACTGGCAAAAAATGTGCTGAGTGGTAAGTTTAGTGCCGGAGATACAATTTATATTGGGACAGATGCCAAAGGTTTTATTTTTTCAGAATCTCCGACCCAATCCACCGTAGCTCCTAAGGTGAATAAGGAAAAAGATCTCGATAAGCTCAAAAAAGCCACCAAGGATGTTAATAACCTGGTTAAAGATATTGAAGATAACGACGATGAGGACAAATAATAGCAAAGTAGCAAGTATAATAAAGGCCACGAATTATTTCCGGCCTTTTTTATAGGAAATAGCTTTTAGGACTTTCTATCTTTAACCCAAAATATAGACATTGAAGAAAAATCTTTTCATTGCCTTTGAGGGCATCGACGGGAGTGGCAAAAGCACACAAGTAAAATTGCTGTCGGAATATCTTGAAGAAAAAGGATATAAAATTTATACTACTTGCGAGCCGACGGATAGCCCTATAGGCAAGATCATTCGGGATATTTTCAATCACAGACTGGAAGGAGACCAAAGAGTCATAGCCGCACTTTTTGCCGCCGACAGACTGGATCACATCCTCAACAGCAAAACCGGCATACTTAAAAAACTGCAAGAGGGTTACACAGTAATTACTGACAGATATTATTTCTCTTCATATGCTTATCACAGTGTGTATGTTGATATGGATTGGGTGATACATACCAACTCTATGAGTGCGGATTTATTGCGGCCGGACCTAAATATTTACATTGACATAAGTCCGGAAATCAGTATGGAAAGATTAAAAAAGGGACGCTCCAGTATGGAAATGTACGAGACGCTGGAAAATCAAAAAAAAGTACATACTAAATACAGGGAAGCTTTTGACAGAATCGGAGAAGTAGAAAAAGTGGTGGTGGTGGATGGAAACAAATCACCTGATCAAATTTCTGCTCAAATAATTAAAAACATAACATTTGATTTATAGCAGGATTAATTTAGATGTCACTTCATCATCCTGTACCAGGCAAACCGGATGAGCACCAGAAAGCCAATAAAAAACAGGACAAACTGATAAAAGGGCATGAAGGTAAAAACAAATATGTGTGTTTTTTCGAGAATCCACATCATACTGATTAGGACTGTAATGATGAAAAAAAGGCTGCCTATTTTATCAAAACCAGGGACATCATTCAGGTTTACATTGCGCTTAATCAACCATAAAGTGATAAACATACAAAGAACAGGTAATATCTGGGTGTAAATATTTGTATTCATAACAGGTTGCCTCTCAAAGAGAAACATATACGCATTCAGGGTAAGCGCAAATATACCGGGAATGCATGCCAGATAAACCAGGGCGGTATATAGGTATTTCCATGGCGACATATGCCCTTCTCCTTGTCCGAAGATTATAGCCAGAAATGCAGTAAAAGGCAGTGCAAAAAAATAGAATAATACAATTGCCGGTTGCTGGGAAACGACTTCAAAAAACTGACCAAGTGTCATAGAGTAGGATTAGATTACAAGAAATGTTATATTTTTATAAATGGAAGCCCGCACACACGAGCATCAAGAAGTTTTTTACCTGCCTGCACAAATATCTTAGAGCCTATTGTGCAAAACTCCGTAGTAACATACCCCATACCGATAGGCTGGTCCAGAGAAGGTGATTGTGTTCCGGAAGTGACCAGACCAATCTCTTTTTCGTTTTCGTCAAAAATCAAATAGCCGTGGCGGGGCACCCTGCGCTCTTCCATAGTAAATCCCACCAGTTTTTTAGTAAATCCTTTTTCTTTAAGAACCATCATCAGGTCAGCACCATTAAAAGAAGGTGATTTTTTAAGTTTAGTTATCCACCCCAATCCAGCTTCAAGAGGAGATGTGGTATCGTCAATGTCGTTGCCATATAGACAATATCCCATTTCGAGCCGGAGGGTATCTCTGGCTCCGAGGCCACATGGTTTTATACCGAACTCTTCACCTGCTTGCACTATGGCATTCCAAAGCTGCTCTGTGTTTTCATTGGATACATAGAGTTCAAATCCGCCGCTTCCGGTGTACCCGGTGGCCGAAATAAGTACTTTTTCTATTCCGGCGATCGTGCCTTTAGTGAAATCATAGTATTTGATATCAGACAGAGATATATCTGTGAGTTTCTGAAGGGTTGCTAAAGCGTTAGGACCTTGTACGGCGAGCAGGCCTGTTTTATCAGAAATATCAATCAGACGGGTCTCAAAAGTATTAAAACCTGAAATCCAGCTCCAGTCTTTTTCAATATTAGAAGCGTTGACTACCAACATGAAGGCTTGTTCTCCTTCGCTGCAAATATCTTCTCCAAGCCGGTAAACCAGTAAGTCATCCACGATGCCGCCTGTGAGATTGGGCATGCAGCTGTATTGTGCTTCACCTATCCCAAGTTTTGACGCATCATTGCTGGTCACTTTTTGAACCAGATCCAAAGCTTGTTTTCCTTTGATAATGAACTCGCCCATGTGGGAAACATCAAAAATTCCCACGGCTTGTCTCACACAATGGTGTTCTTCCGAAATGGAACTGTATTGAATAGGCATGTTATATCCGGCAAAATCGGCCATTTTAGCGCCTAAAGCCTGATGGATGTGGGTGATGGGAGTATTTTTCAAGTGATACTATTTTTAAGATGTCAAAGATAGAAGATTTTACAATTACTTCAACATCAAAAAAGAAAACCAAAAACAAAACGGACACAATGGCAGACAAATATCAATCGAATGGACATAGTGGCAGGAATCTAAAAGGCACAGAATATCGCCGGTATATTCAAATATCGAAGAATTATCAGACAGGTTTAATGTAAATGTGGCTGTACCTGGCTATGATAAATCCGGAATAACCATAAGTCTTGAAGAAAATAAGTTAAAAATCGTCGGAAAAAAAGAAGAATCAACTGACAGGAAATTTCTGATGAAGGAATTTGATTTTACCACTTTCCAACGATTATTTTACCTTCCTGAAGATGTTCAGAAAGATAAGATAGAGGCAACAGTAGAGAATGGAATCCTTCATCTTGTGATTTATAAAGCCGAAGTTAAACCAGCCATTAATGTAAGTATTAAATAATTATTCTATAACCATTAAAACTATATCATTATGAACATCGTAAAAGTAAATCCATTTGTGCAGGGAAGGACATTTTCCAATTTAATTGATGATGTCTTCAACCGAAGCATTTCAGACCTGGTAGGGAATGATCTTGCCACCACGACTCCATCCGTGAATGTCACAGAGACTAATGATAACTTTACATTAGAGGTGGCGGCTCCCGGGCTTGACAAAAAAGACTTTAACATTGCTGTAGAAAAGGATCAATTAATTATTTCTGCTTCTAAAGAATCTCAGGAAGAAGAGAAATCGGAAGGCAAATGGACAAGAAAAGAGTTTAACTACAAATCCTTCAAAAGGACATTCCATATTACTGAAGCTATCGAAGCAGACAAAATAGAAGCCCGGTATGAAAATGGAATACTAACTATGGTTTTGCCCAAAAGGGAGGAGGTAAAAGCCAAAGCACCCACTACAATTGAAATTAAGTAAGGGTTTTTATCAAAAAAAAAGGTAATAGTTTAGGTATATGCTTTCAAATCATAAAAATAAAGCAATTTTTTGATGGAAATTGATCATACCTAAATTATTATAAAAAAAGGGGGTATTCATTAAATTGAAGCCCCCTTCTTTTTGTGCCGAAGGCGGGACTTGAACCCGCACGACTCGCGTCACACGCCTCTGAAACGTGCGTGTCTACCAGTTTCACCACTTCGGCATATTTCGGAATGCAAAAGTAAAAATTAAAATTACTGAATGCAATCTTTGGCACAATTTATGAAATAATTTAGATGAGGGTATTGACAAATTCAAAAAGTGTCTTATCTTTGCAAAGATTTTTTTTCTACACATTTCATAACATCATAAAAATTAAGCGCTTATAGTCCAAACATCTACACTTAAATAAGAAAATTTATTAATCCGTAAACCAAAGTGTAGATATGCAGCTTAAGATGTTAAACGATCAGGAACTTATTTCATTGTACCTAAATGGGAATCATTCAGCCTTTGAAGTATTATTAAAAAGGTATAAGGATAAAATTTATACGTCCATTTACCTTTTTGTCAAGGATACTGAACTTGCTGAAGATATTTTTCAGGAAGTTTTTATCAAAATTATTGATACCCTCAGAAAAGAAAAATACAATAACGAAGGTAAGTTTCTTCAATGGGCGATGCGGATAGCATACAATATGTGTGTTGACCATTTCCGAAAGTCAAAGAGAATGACTAAACTTAATACCAGTGAGTCTTTCGATATTTTCAGCGTGTTGGAATGTAAAGACGACCATATGGAAAAAACGATTATCAAAAGTCAGGTACATACAAAGCTACGCAACCTGATTGATCAGTTGCCGGATGAGCAGAGAGAAGTCGTGATTCTCCGTCACTATGCAGATATGAGTTTTAAAGAAATATCTCAGATGACCAGAGTAAGTATCAATACTTCTCTTGGCAGAATGCGCTACGCTCTGATCAATCTCCGAAAAATGGTTGGAGAAGAAGAATTGGTTATGTAATTCTTACAATATAAATTTTAAAGGCCCTTAAATTTTGTTTTGTTTGTCAAAAGGAGCGGTAAAAACCTGTTTTTTATCGCTCCTTTATTCTTCTAAATTACGAATTTGGAAATACGAATTACGATTTTTGCAAAATTATTGCCATGAGGTATCTTCAAAAATTTTCAGTCATTTATCTGCCTGTCTATTCAATCGCTTTTTTATAGTACTTATTTACCTCATAAATATTCAAGACTTTCTGATTATAAGACTATCGATAAAATCAGATAGCTCTTTCTTATTCATATCAGAAATCTGACAGGCATGAAGATGGGATATAGACAGGTCCCTATATGCTTCTATAACCTGCCGGCTATACTCAGGCACATTTACCTCTCTAAAAATAGATTTTACTTCATTAATTTTGGATTCGTTATCCGGATGGCTTTTTGATGAATATAATTCGGAAAGTCTTTCTTTTTGACTTTCACTGGCAAGTTCAAGTGATTTGATATACAGATATGTCTTTTTATTTCGGATGATATCACCGCCAATTATTTTTCCAATTTCAGCAGAATCACCAAAGGTGTCCAGAAAATCATCCTGAAGTTGAAAAGCTACCCCAAAGTTTATAGCAAATTTATGAAGATGATGTTGATCTGAGGGTGAAGTCCCACCAATAATTGCACCCATTTGAATTGCTGCAGAAATGAGAACAGATGTTTTCAGAGTAATCATATGGATATAATCAGAAATAGCCACATCCTGCAGTGACTCAAAATCCACATCAAGTTGTTGCCCCTCGCATACATCTATTGCCATTTTATTAAAGACAACCATTAATTTTTTAACTAATACGGGATCATCATAGTCAAGGATAAACTGGTATGCTTTTATCATCATTACATCACCACTCAGTATAGCCGTGTTTACATCATATTTTTTGTGAACAGTAGGCATACCTCTTCTCAGATCAGAAGCATCTATGATATCATCATGTAGTAATGTAAAATTATGAAAAATCTCAACAGCCATAGCTGCTTTAAGTGCCATTTCTACGTCATTATTGTATAAACCACATCCTATCAGGGCAAAAATGGGTCTAAGTCTTTTGCCACCGAGAGCCAGAATATAGTCTGCTGGTTCGTATAGACTATAAGGCTCTTTTTTCATCTGATTGGAAGATAAAAAGTCTTTGAAAAGTAGGGAATACTTTTGTATATCAACCATGAAAAAGAAAATTTACTGTTTGAAAGGCAAAGGTATAAATTTATACATTAACCTTTGGAAACTGCTACCCGGGATATTCAATTCCAAATAATAAAACTGATTTATACCAAGGAGAAATGAATATGAGAAAAATATCGTTAAAAATCTTTTTTACTGATTATTTTTCCGTTTAACATCACTGATTGTATATGATCAGATCCAAACGAGTAAATGAAGTAATCAAGTGAAGGAATTTTTTTGGTAATGATAAGATTGGCTATTTTACCTTGTGAAATGGAGCCATGAGATTCTGATAGTTCAAGGGCACACGCCCCATTTATTGTGACACCATTAAAAGTTTCATTTGGGGTAAGTCGCATATTGTTGCAAGCCATAGCCATAAGCAGCGGGATATTTCCGGAAGGGCTGGAACCGGGATTGAAGTCTGTGGCAATGGCAACTCCCAACCCACTGTCAATCATACGACGGGCAGGTGCATAAGGTATGTTCAGGAAAAAAGAGCAAGAAGGAAGCACTGTAGGTATAGTATTCGAATTTTTAAGTACTTCTATTTCTTCATCTCCTATACACTCCAGATGATCCACAGAAATGGCATTGTTTTCCACACCGACCTGAACACCACCAGAATTAGCCAGCTCGTTTGCATGGATTTTTGCTTTGAGTCCATATCTGGCAGCTGCTTTCAGGATCGTATCAGTCTCATCCGGTGTGAAAAAACCTTTGTCACAAAACACGTCACAATAATCTGCCAGTCCTTCACCGGCTACTTTGGGGATCATATTGTTGATGATAAGTTTTATATATTCTTTTCGATTGTTTTTGTATCGAAGCGGTACAGCATGTGCACCAAGAAAACTCGCCTTGATGGTTGCCGGGCTTTCTGACTTCAAATGACGGACAACACGCAACATTTTGATCTCGTCTTCAGTAGAAAGGCCATAACCACTTTTGATTTCTATTGCTCCCGTACCGGTGCTGATAACCTCATCCAGTCGGCTGGCTGCGGAAATAATGAGTTGTTCTTCTGCTGTATGGTGTAATTTTTCTGCCGAGTTGAGAATACCCCCACCGCTTTTAGATATCTGTTCATAAGTCATTCCTTTCAACCTTTGAACGTATTCGTTTTCTCTGGAAGCAGCATACACGATGTGGGAATGGCTGTCACACCATGCCGGCAAGACGAGACACCCAGATGCATCAATAACTGTATCCGACCGTTCAGGAACCTCAGACATGGGTCCAAAAGAGTGAATTACATTATCCTCAACCAGAATATAAGCATTATTCAATGTATCTACGACGGACATAGCCGTCCCTTTTTTAAAAAGAAACGGCTTTGAATGTAAACCATACACAGTCTTAATGTTTATAATCAGTGTTGAATTCGTCATTCTAAGTAATGTTTAACCGGACTTTGATTGGCTGGCTTAAATAACCGATCCTTCTAGTTTGAAGTCTGTAAATAACGCTATTTTGAATGCTTCTGCTGCTTCATAAGAATCAAACTGACCAACCCTAACTTTAAAAGTAGGATCGTCGTTTTGATATTCATTTACTACAGTTACAGGGGCATCGGTTATTTCGGATAAAGATTTTACAAACATCTCGGCACTATGATATCTTGAAAATACGCCTACCTGAACCCGATATACTTTATTTACTTGTTTTTGTTGAAAATGCTTTGAATATTCTTCCGCTGTATTCCGCATGCTTTCGGACTCAAAAGTAAGTAAATGTTCTGCTCCCGGTGCTTTGTTGAAATCGTGCTGAATTATCGATTTGTTTTGCAGTGTATTATGTTTATTAAGCAGCGCATTCATTTTTGCGGGGGTCAGGGTTTCTTCTATTCTGTCGATCATTTGCCCACCTGAATTAAACATAATCATGGTGGGTAGATATTTAATATCATACATCTTCTTTAATTCGTATCCTTCTATATCATCAATGTTGACCTGGACCCTGATAAAATTATTTTCAAGAGATTTTTGAACATCTATATTTTTGAATGTTACCTGATCCATCCACTGGCAGGGTTTACACCAGGAAGCATAAAAATATACGAATAAAACCTTTCCTTTCTCTGCAGCAATGATGCGGGCTTCATCTATATTTTTTTGCGGTATATCATTAGAAATGCCAGAAGAAATTAATGGGTTGCTCGTTAATGCAATCGACAATATTATCAAATATATACTGAAACGATTCATATCTTTTATGTATTATTTTAAAAATTTATAATAAATGAAGCATTTCGAATATTCAAATTACATAATATGATAATTTGTAAATAATTGAATGCTTGTTTATTAAGATATATCAATTCTTATACCAAACGAATGGTAGTAGTAAGTGGAAATGCACTATTTTTACATTTATTTATATATAAATAGTTGTTACATAGATGGATATGCGTTAAAATAATTTTTAAGATAATTTTTGAATTAATCATAAATTCTAGATTTTGGTATCATAGTTTGAAAATACCTCTATCTTGTGCCGCTTTTAATAACCCTGAAAAATCAAAATGATATGACAAAACTTCGAGCAGTAATAACTGGAGTTGCGGGTTATGTTCCTGAAGACATACTCTCCAATGCTGATCTTGAAAAAATGGTGGATACTACCGACGAATGGATAACCACCAGAACAGGCATAAAAGAAAGGAGGATATTAAGAACCCCGGGCAAAGCGACATCAGATATGGGTGCTGAAGTAACTAAGGAGCTATTAAGAAAGACAGGAACATCTCCCGATGAAATAGAAATGCTAATCTGTGCCACAGTCACTCCAGACACTATTTTTCCCGATACTGCCAATACAATCCTGGACAAAGTGGGTGCAAAAAATTGCTTTGGGTACGATATAAATGCGGCCTGTTCCGGTTTTCTGTATGCCCTTACTACTGGCGCTAAGTTTATCGAATCCGGTATGTACAAAAAAGTAGTCATCATCGGGGCAGATAAAATGTCATCCATTGTTGATTATACAGACAGGACAACCTGCATTATTTTTGGTGACGGAGCCGGCGGGGTTATGCTGGAGGCTTCAGATGACGGTACGGGTGTGATTGATGCTGTGTTAAGATCAGATGGGTCGGGGAGGGAGTTTTTGCATATGAAAGCCGGCGGATCAATGAAGCCCGCAAGTATTGAGACCCTGGCTAAAAAGGAACATTTTGTCTTTCAGGATGGTAAGCCCGTCTTTAAAGCTGCGGTGACCGGTATGGTAAACACTGTCAGACAAGTGCTGCAAAGAAACCATCTAACCATAGAAGATATAGACTGGCTGGTCCCCCATCAGGCTAATATGCGTATCATTAACTCAGTGGGAGAGATGCTGGAAGTACCGAAGTCTAAAGTAATGGTAAACATAGAAAAATACGGAAACACCACTGCTGGTACACTACCTCTCTGTTTGTGGGAATATGAATCCCGGCTTAAAAAAGGGGATAATGTCATGTTAACTGCATTTGGGGGCGGATTTACCTGGGGAAGCATGTTATTAAAATGGCACTATGATACATAATAAAGCTTAATGTCAGGCAAAACAGAATCAATTAAAAAATTGTATTAAATTTACGAAAATATTAAATAACTCAAAATAATTTATGGCAAGTACTTCAGATATCAGAAATGGCCTTTGTCTTAATTACAATGGTGACATTTATTCTATTGTTGAATTCCTGCATGTTAAACCCGGCAAAGGAAATGCTTTTGTCAGGACAAAGCTTAAAAGTTTAACAACAGGAAAGGTAGTAGAAAACACATTTCCAGCGGGTCACAAAATTGATGATGTACGGGTTGAAAGGAGAAAATTTCAATATTTATATAACGATGAAAACGGGTATAATTTTATGGATATTGAGACATATGATCAGGTTTCGTTAAATGGCGCCATGCTTGACCGACCTGATTTTCTGAAGGAGGGTAGTGAAATCGAAATTCTTTTCCATGCTGAAAAAAATGTACCGCTCACTGCCGAGATGCCGGCACATATCATATTGGAAATAACATACACGGAGCCTGGTGTGAGAGGAGACACTGCTACCAATGTGACTAAACCAGCTACTGTAGAGACCGGAGCAGAAGTAAAAGTACCTATATTTATAAACCAGGGAGATAAAATTAAAATAGATACCAGAACAGGTTCATATCTGGAACGGGTAAAGTCTTAATCATTAAATTAATTTACAATGAATTTTAACGAAATACAGGAGTTAATCAAGTTGGTCAATAAGTCCAATCTTGCAGAATTCAAAATGAAAAACAAAGATTTTGAACTGTTGATACGCACAGAAAAATATCAAAAAAGTTCTAACCAGGCATTTATAGCCGCGCCTCAAATGGCTCCGGCAAATTATGTGGGGATGCCTCAGGTTCCTGTCGCGCCTGCCTCTGTGACTAAAGCCGAAGGAGAGGAGGAAAAAGGTTCGGTTGTTCAAAGTAAAAATATAATGGAAATAAAGTCTCCGATTGTAGGGACTTTTTACAGGTCACCGTCACCGGACAAACCATTATTTGTAAAAGTGGGCGATCATGTAAAAGAAGGAGATGTGGTTTGCATCATAGAAGCTATGAAGCTCTTTAATGAAATAGAAAGTGATATTACCGGTACTATCATAAAAGTATTGGTGGAAGACGCATCACCTGTAGAATATGATCAGGTATTGTATTTGGTGGAGGTATAAAAGCCAAACTTGGATACCAAACGACTAATTAAAAAATTAACATGTTTAATAAAATATTAATTGCAAACCGAGGTGAAATAGCACTCCGTATTATTCGTACCTGTAAAGAAATGGGCATTAAAACCGTGGCTATTTATTCTAAGGCGGATTCTGAGAGTCTTCACGTTAGATTTGCGGACGAGGCAGTCTGTATAGGACCACCGCCATCATCAGAGTCATACCTGAATATTCCCCGAATTATGGCTGCTGTAGAAATTACCAATTCCGATGCGGTACATCCGGGCTATGGTTTTCTGGCTGAGAATGCCGGATTTTCTGAAATATGTCGTCAATCCGGGGTGAAATTTATCGGCCCAACTGCTGACATGATCAGCAGGATGGGAGATAAAGTGACCGCAAAAGAAACCATGATCAAAGCAGGGGTACCCGTTGTGCCTGGTTCTGATGGGTTGCTGAAAGACCTGAAGCAAGGGATTAAAATAGCAAATCAGATAGGCTATCCGGTGATTCTGAAAGCGACAGCTGGAGGCGGGGGAAAAGGTATGCGGATCGTAAACAAAGATGAAGATTTTGAAGAAGCCTGGGACAGTGCCCGAATAGAAGCCAAAGCATCGTTTACCAATGACGGAATTTATGTAGAAAAATATGTGGAAGAGCCCAGACATATAGAATTTCAGATTATAGGAGATCAGTTTGGCAATGTCATTCATTTGTCAGAAAGGGATTGCTCCATACAGAGAAGGCATCAGAAATTGGTAGAAGAAAGCCCTTCTCCTTTTATGACCCCTAAACTAAGGGAAAAGATGGGAACAGCTGCTGTAAAAGCAGGTAAATCTATAAATTATGAGGGTGTTGGAACTATTGAGTTTCTGGTAGATAAATACAGTAATTTTTATTTTATGGAGATGAATACCCGTATTCAGGTAGAGCATCCGGTTACAGAAGAAGTGATAGATCATGACCTCATAAAAGAACAAATAAAAGTTGCAGCAGGCATCCCTGTGGCCGGCAAAAACTACTATCCTACTATGCACGCCATAGAATGCAGGATTAACGCAGAAGATATATTCAATGGTTTCAGACCCAACCCGGGAAAAATCCATTCTTTTCACAGCCCAAAGGGACATGGAGTCAGGGTCGATACCCACGTTTATGCAGGATATACAGTACCGCCCTTTTATGACTCGATGATAGCCAAGCTGATATGTAAAGCCCAAACAAGAGAAGAGTGTATAAAAAAAATGGCCAGAGCCCTGGACGAGTTTGTCATAGAAGGCATAAAAACCACAGTCCCTTTTCACAAGGCACTCATGAAAAATGAAGCATTTAAGTCCGGAGATTTTAATACGGGATTTATGAATAGTTTCGATATGGGAGATTGTGTAGAATAACCTGTTAATATCTTCAGATTATGGAGGGATTATGGCGCTTGCTTTCCCGGATAAAGGATTATAAAAGGAGTTTTATCCTTAGTATTTTTTCCAATAGCATGCTTTCAATATTTACGGTAGTCAGTATTCCATTGCTGATTCCATTTTTCAGCATACTTTTTGACAGAATACCTGCACTACCTGTCAGACCAGCTGGATCAGAAATCAATGAATGGGTTAAATATTATATGTCGGATCTGATTGTATCTCAAGGTAAAGAAATGGCCCTTTTTTGGGTATGTGTATTGTTGGTGATAGTATTTTTTTTTAAGAATCTTTTCAGGTATTCAGCACTGTATTTTATGGCACCCCTGAGGTTTGGTATTATATACGATTTGCGAAAAAAATTATTTAACAAATATCTGGATCTGCCTTTGAGCTTTTATAGCAATGAGCGCAAAGGGGCTTTGATTTCCACTTTGACGCTGGATGTCCAGGAAGTGGAGTGGTCGATACTCAATGTAATCGAATCGGTATTCAAATCACCCATCATCATGGCGGGAAGTATTTTTTTTATGATTTATATCAATGCCGGATTGACATTATTTGTTTTTATCCTGGTATTATTTGCTGGACTGATTATCGGAAAAGTGGTAAATACACTCAAGAAAGAATCAAATAATGTCCAGGAAATGGTGGCAAACCTGACATCACACGTAGAAGAAACGATAGGAGGGCTCAGGGTAATTAAGGGATTTAATGCCGAAAACTACCAGATAACAAAGTTTGAAAAAGAAAATGCGTCATTCAGAAATCTGCTGACCAAAGTGGTGAACAGGCGCGATTCGGCTTCACCGATTTCTGAATTTATGGGCGTGAGCGTTGTGACAATATTGTTGTGGTACGGATCACATCTGGTTTTTAAAGAAGAGCTGGCTCCGGAGACTTTTTTTGCCTTCGTATTTGCCTTTTATCAGGTGATCGAACCGGCGAAATCATTTTCTTCAGCTTATTTTAATATTCAGAAGGGAATGGCAGCTTTAGACCGAATAAATCGGGTATTGGAAACAGATAATGAAATCATATCTAAGCCCGGTGCAATACACAAAAAGAGCCTTACAACCAGCATAGATTTTAATAACGTTGGCTTTAAATATAAAGACAATAATGTGTATGCGCTTCAGGACGTTTCCGTTGAAATTAAAAAAGGGCAGGTTGTTGCACTGGTAGGTTCTTCAGGAGCGGGAAAATCAACTTTTGTCGATCTGTTGCCCAGATTTTATGATGTAAGTGAGGGGACTATTACTATAGATGGGGTCGATATTAGGGACATAGACATAACAGATCTTAGAGAGATGTTTGGCATCGTTACGCAGGATGCCATATTATTTCTCGATACGATAGCTAATAATAGCTCTTTTGGCGGTAATTTTTCAGAAGAGCAAATAATGGAAGCAGCCAGAGTAGCCAATGCCCATGATTTTATTGAATTATTACCTAAAGGGTATCATACCAATATCGGCGACAGAGGCCTAAAGTTATCCGGAGGACAGAGACAAAGATTAACCATTGCCAGGGCTGTGTTGCGTGATCCACCGATACTAATATTGGATGAAGCTACTTCAGCGTTGGATTCAGAGTCAGAAAGATTGGTGCAGGATGCTTTGCACAAAGTGATGAGAAGCCGCACTTCAGTGGTTGTAGCACACCGCCTGTCCACTATTCAGCAAGCAGATAATATTCTTGTCCTTGAGAATGGCCAAATCGTACAGTCAGGGCTTCATGAAAACTTGATTAATGAAATTGGTCCATATAAAAAATTTGTTGAAATGCAGTCTTTCAGTTAACTTGAACAACTATGGATAATTATAAAATAAGGGTTGCGTTTATCAAATACTTTGGACAAGCTGAAATGATTGTTTTTGCGCCCGGAAGAGCAAATATCATCGGTGAGCACACCGATTATAATGAAGGTTTTGTGCTTCCTTTTGCGATAGATCAGGGAGTATGGTTTTTCGCTTCTGTCAATGGGAAGGATGAATTTAACATCATCGCCGCTGATACCGGAGAGAATTCAACATTATTTCCGCATCAAAATGCTTCATTAATTTATGGTTGGGAAAAATACTTCAATCAGGTGCTTATGGCGATGGCTGCAAGTCCACTCAAGGGGTCAGACATTGTCTTTGGCGGCAATCTTCCGATTGGAGCAGGAATATCTTCATCATCTGCTATAACCTGCGGATTCGTACATTTATTAAACAAGATGAACCATCTTGAGATGTCGCCTCATAAAATGGTAAAAATTGCTGTTGAAGCCGAAAGAGGATCCGGCGTAAGAGGAGGTATTATGGATCAATATTCCATCTTCAATGGATTGAAAAATAAAGCTGTTTTACTTGATTGCCGATCAAATAGCCATGAATTTGTTGACCTTGATCTAGATGATTGCCACTTTTACCTGATAAACACCTGTGTAAAACACAATCTGATAAATACAGATTACAACAACAGGAGGGCACAGTGCGACGAAGCCGTATCCTTGCTGAATAAATATTACAGGCCAATCCGGGCATTGAGAGATCTGAATACGGATGATATTCCTAAATTAGGAAATCTGCTTTCAGATACATTATTTAAAAGGGCGAGTTTTGTTATTCAGGAAAATCAAAGGGTCAAAGATGCCGTTCATGCCATAAAATTGAAAAACTTTGCACAATTAGGTGAATTACTTTATGCTTCTCACGATGGTTTGTCACAGTTATTTGAAGTAAGTTGCCCGGAATTAGACTGGTTGGTTGACTACACCCTTGACGATGATATATTTTTGGGGTCAAGAATGATGGGAGGTGGTTTTGGTGGGTGTACCATCAATCTTACTTCAGGAGAACTGAATGATGAAAAAATAAATGATTTGTCAGATAAATATTATGACAGATTTGGGATTAACCTGGAAATAATTCCCACTTCACCAGAAGATGGTATTCTTCAGAAGAAGACAAGTTATAGCCATTAATATTGAAGTTTCAAAATTTATACTTACCCAATTTACCGCTGATCTTAAGATACTCACCCAAGCCTGCGGAACCATACCACGGAATGAGAATTACATCAAAAATACCTGCTTCGACAGCCGGATCAGAGTTACAAATATCCTGGGCTTCTTCGACTGTTTTGACATTGAGTATAAATAATCCGCTATAGTCCATCTCATTGTTGCCAAAAGGTCCGGCAACTAACAACAAATTTTCACCTGCCAGCCGGTTTATGTTATCCAGATGTTTTTTGATAAGAAGAGACCTTTCAGTTTTGTCTTCTATTTTTGATTTCCCCTTTTTCAATATTACAAAGACATAAGATTTCATACCATAATCATCAGCACCTAAGGAGTCTGCAAGGACTTTGTTATATATTGGGTTGAGTGTTTGGGCATATGAATTCAAATACATATTAAGTATCAAACAGCCTATAGAAAATATTTTAAAATATTTCATTTTGAAATTTTATTGTACAAATATAGAATTCTTTACAGGTTAAATAAAAAATTCTGAATGACAATGTTCCAAAAAGGGATATTGTACTATATATCATCAGGTATGTGATTAAATCAACTGCACTTATGACTCAAGTCATAAAAATTGTTAGAATCAAGCCCCAACTTTGTGCCAAATTTAAATCTTTAAAAAAATGCGAAACATCAAAATTATTTTAGTCTTTGCTGCTGTAGGCTTTTTCATAGCCTGTGGAGGTGGCAATCAGAAACCAACTTCAGATACACCAGCTGAAACACCGGCTGCAGCTCCTGAAAAAGCGGATGCGGCAAGCTATGACCCCAATAGAGGAGAAGGAAAGTTTAACGAACAAAATGTAACCCTGGACCCCAAACTCAATGTTGCTATGGCAGAAGCGGGAGAAAAAATTGTCGGTGTAAAATGTACTTCATGTCACAAAATGACTGAAGAAAGACTTGTCGGTCCAGGATGGAAAGGAGTTACTCAAAGAAAAACCCCTCACTGGATTATGAATTTTATTACTAATCCTGATGCCATGATAGATAAGGACCCTGAGCTTCAGGCTCAACTGGAATTATGTCTCGTGCGCATGCCCAACCAAAGTCTTGCTGATGAAGAAGCCAGAAATATAGTAGAGTTTATGCGTAAAAATGATGGTATAAAATAAATAATTGAAATTATGAAAACCAATAAAATCACATTAGTCATCCTGACGATAGTGGCTATATTTGCCACATCATGCAGGCCTAAAAATGCCGGAACTGCTATAAAAGGTGATGCAGCAAATAAATCCTATGTCGCTCCCGGACAATACGATGAATATTACAATTTCGTAAGTGGGGGATTCAGCGGCCAAATGTCCGTTTATGGCTTGCCAAGTGGCCGACTTTTAAGGGTAATTCCTGTTTTCTCTATTGATCCTGAAAAAGGATGGGGATACAGCGAAGAAACCAAACCCATGCTCAATACATCGCACGGATTTATACCATGGGATGATGCTCACCATCCTGAATTGTCCCAGACCAATGGGGAAATTGACGGAAAGTGGTGCTTTATCAATGGAAATAATACACCACGGGTCGCCAGAATTAGTTTGAAAACATTCAGAACTGAGGAAATCATCGAATTGCCTAACAGTGCAGGAAACCACTCTTCTCCTTTTATCACCGAAAATACGGAATATGTAGTAGCAGGAACCCGATTTAGCGTTCCACCAGACAATGCAAACGGAGATGTTCCAATAAGTTCATATAAGGAAAATTTTAAAGGCTACATAAGCTTTATCAGTGTAGGAAAGGAAGACGGCAAAATGGATATCGCTTTTCAGATAGAGTGTCCGGGTGTTAACTTTGACTTGAGTCATTCAGGTAAAGGCAAATCACATGGATGGTCTTTTTTCTCCTGTTATAATACTGAGCAGGCAAATACATTGTTGGAAGTTAATGCATCACAAAAAGACAAAGACTTCATTATGGCAGTTAACTGGAAAAAAGCAGAAGAATACCTGAAAGCAGGAAAGGGTAAGAAAATCCCAGCAAAATATGTAAGCAATACATATAGTGATATTACCCATTCTGCAAAATCAGAAATGAGAACAGAGGTAACGGTATTAAATGCAAAGGAATTAAAAGATCTCTGCTACTTCATGCCTTGCCCGAAATCACCACATGGATGCGATGTTGATCCGACAGGCGAATATATAGTCGGAAGCGGTAAATTAGCCGCTTTGGTTCCGGTATTCAGTTTTGACAAAATGATAAAGGCGATAGAAGCCAAAGACTTTGCCGGGGATTATGATGGAATCCCGGTGTTAAAATATGAATCAGTACTGTATGGAGAAGTCAAAAAGCCAGGCTTAGGACCTCTACACACGGAGTTTGACGATAAAGGTAATGCTTATACTTCTTTCTTCGTTTCTTCTGAAGTGGTCAAATGGAATATTAAAGACCTTAAAGTAATAGATAGGGTGCCTACTTATTATTCTGTAGGCCACCTGTGCATACCTGGAGGTGATACCAAAAAGCCATCAGCAAAATACCTGATAGCGTACAATAAAATTACTAAAGACAGATATTTGCCTACCGGACCTGAATTGTCCCAAAGTGCCCAACTATATGATATAAGTGGCGAAAAAATGCAGCTAATCTTAGATTTTCCCACTATTGGAGAGCCGCATTACGGGCAGGCACTGCCAGCGGAAATGATTAAAAATAATCAGGTAAAGATTTTCAAAATAGAAGAAAATAAAAACCCATATGCTACAAAAGGGGAAGGCGAATCTAAGGTAGTACGTGAAGGAAACAAGGTTCATGTGTATATGACCGCAATAAGGTCTCACTTTGCTCCTGACAATATAGAAGGAATCAAAATGGGGGATGAAGTGTTTTTTCACGTGACAAATCTGGAACAGGATTGGGATGTACCGCATGGATTTGCTGTTAAGGGATCAAACAATGCAGAATTGCTGATCATGCCGGGAGAAACACAAACCTTAAAATGGATACCGGATAGAGTCGGCATGATACCGATTTACTGTACTGACTTTTGTAGTGCATTGCACCAGGAAATGCAGGGTTATGTTAGAGTATCTCCTGCGGGTAGCAAAACACCTTTGACATTTAGTGTAGGAAAACAAGCTCCGGCTGAAAAACCCGCACAGTAAAATAATCCTAAAATCAAGTAGAAGGGGACAGCGGGATCAATCTTTCTGGCCCCTTTTTGCTTCAAAAAAGGGAAATCGTTTAAAACAACAATTCAATACTCATTAACGATTCTTTTTTTCTTAATTTAAATAAAACTGTCATGACTACTATTTCTAAATTATCAGTCATTTTACTGATACTGGCTGGTCTTTTTATTTTAAGCACTCTTTATTTTCCCATTTGGAGAATTGAACTGGATGCACCTCAATATCCTGAGGGACTGGCCTTGCTCATTTATGCCAATAAATTAGGTGGAAATGTGGATATTGTAAACGGGCTCAACCATTATATTGGTATGAAAACCCTTCATGCTGAGGAATTTATTGAATTTACAGTATTGCCGTATATTCTTGGGTTTTTTGGTCTTTGGTCTATTGTTGCCGCATTTATAAAAAGCAAAAGAAATGCCTTGATCTTATTGGTATGTTTTATGCTGTTTGGCGTTTTGGCGATGTATGATTTCTGGAGATGGGAGTATGAATACGGCCACAATCTAAATCCGAACGCGGCCATTATTGTTCCTGGCATGGCATATCAACCTCCATTAATCGGATTTAAACAATTGCTCAATTTTGGAGCCTATTCTATACCTGATCTGGGTGGCTGGCTGATGTTGGCGGGTGGAGTCCTTATTGCCTTTGTAAATTTATTTGAATTTGGTGTATTAAACAGGTTTTTTAAAAAAACAGGAAAAGTAGCCATATTTATGGTTCCAATCGTGGCACTTTTGTCTTGCAGCCCTAAAGGACCAGAACCTATTATTCTGCATAAGGATAATTGTTCATTTTGTAAAATGAGCATTTCAGACGGTAGATTTGGCGCAGAATTGATTACAGACAAAGGCAGAGTTTATAAATTTGACGATTTATCATGTCTAATAAAATTTGAAAAAGATAATTCTGAAAAAGGAGCCCAGGCAAATTATGTACATTACTATCCATCTGATAACGAGCTTATACCTGCGGAGACGGCATTTTATATTCAGGGAGGCTCCTTAAGAAGTCCTATGGCCGGCAATATAGCTGCTTTCAAAACAGAAAAAGAAGCCATGGAATATCTGACAAAGTTACAGGCTAAAAAGACTGATTGGAATACCCTTAATCAATAAAGCATAATGCTTAATTTTCTTCATAGTATCATTTTATTCCTTTTATTCAGTCTATGTGCCTGCAGTTTGATGGCTGAGCGTATTGAGGTGGGTCCAGGAAAAAGATTTAAAGCTATTCGTCCCGCACTACTTGCATCGAGAGATCACGATACAATATATGTTTATCACACATTGTATAAAGAGGGCACTATAGTGATAAACAAAAAAATAGTCATGATCGGTGTGGATACCCCGGTGCTGGATGGAGATCTGAAATATGAGGTGGTATCTATCAAGGCTGATAGTGTTACATTCAGTGGTTTTCAGGTTCAGAATTCCGGAATAGAAACAATGGATGATCCGGGAGGCATTAAGGTCTATGATGGGATTGGGGTTGTGATTGAAAACAACATTCTTGAAAACAATTTTTTGGAATATATATTCAATATGGCAAAAACTGTATTATCCGCAATAACCGGATAAGAGCATATGACATAGAGGAGCAAAAAATAGGAAACGGAATACATTGCTGGAAGTCTGACAGCCTGCAGATTATCGGCAATCATGTAGATGGGCATAGAGATGGGATTTACTTTGAGTTTGTGACTAATTCGGTGATCTGGCGTAATATTTCCAAACACAATGTCAGGTACGGGCTTCATTTCATGTTTTCCAACGATGATGCGTACATATGTAATGTATTTGATGAAAATGGTGCCGGAGTGGCGGTCATGTTTTCAAAAAATGTTGCGATGTACAACAATACATTCAAAAACAGCACGGGCGATGCTTCTTACGGCATCTTACTCAAAGATATATCAGATGCTGAAATTATTGGCAACCATTTTCTAAATAACACATCGGCACTTTTTCTGGAAGGGGCAAACAGGATGATCATCAAGAAAAATATTTTTTCCGGTAACGGTTGGGGTATGAAAATCCAGGCCAATTGTGTGGAAAATATTATCTCGTACAATAATTTTTATAGCAATACCTTTGATGTCGGTACTAACGGGACACTGGTTCTGAATACATTTAGCCATAATTATTGGGACAAATATGAAGGATATGACCTTGATAAAGATAATATTGGTGATGTTCCTTTCCATCCATTGAGTGTCTATTCAGTCATCATCGAAAATAATCCGATAGCTATGCTTCTTTTCAGAAGTTTTATGATAACCCTTTTGGAAAAAACTGAGAAGTTAATTCCGAGTATTACCCCAGAAAATTTTAGGGACGATAGTCCTGTAATGAAAGCCTATAATTTATGATTCAATTGATAGACATATCCAAATCATTCGGAAAGACAGAAGCATTGAAGGATGTTTCGATCAATCTTGAAGCGGGTAAGTGCATAGGCCTGATTGGTCCAAATGCTTGTGGAAAAACGACCATGATCAAAAACATATTGAGTATGGTCGTGCCATCCAAAGGTAAGATACTCTTCGACGGACAAGATATACAAGGGGATGTATTATATAAAAAACGGATAGGGTATATGCCTCAGATCGGCCGGTATCCTGAAAATATGAGTGTGATTCAGGTGATCAACATGATCAGGGACATCCGCAAGTTTACCGGTACCGAGGACGAAGAATTATTTTATGCTTTTGGCCTGGACAAAATTTCTGATAAAAAGATGCGAACCCTATCAGGCGGAACTACACAAAAAGTGAGTGCTACATTGGCATTCATATTCGATCCGCCGGTATTGATTCTGGATGAGCCCACAGCTGGGCTTGATCCTCTGGCTTCTGAATTGTTGAGAGATAAGATAATCAGAGAAAGGGAAAAAGGAAAACTCATTATCATCACCTCGCACTTGTTAAGTGAATTGGATGATTTGTTGACGGATATTATTTTTATGCAGGAAGCTTCTGTGCTTTTCTATAAGACCATGCCGGCTTTATTTGAGGAGACTGGCGAAGACAGGGTTTCGAAAGCTATCAGTAAACTGCTCAAATCTGGAGTGAAATGAAAGGAATAACGGTTTTCGTTATTACGGATATTCTGAAGAACAGAATTATTTTGTTTTATGCCCTTATTTTAGGGGTCTTTTCGTGGAGTGTATTCAGCCTTGAAGACAACACATCAAAGGGTATATTATCCTTGCTGAATATTATATTACTCACGGTACCATTAGTCTCGATTATATTTTCGAATATCTATATGTACAACAGCGCCGAATTTGTAGAGTTGCTGGTCAGTCAGCCGGTAAAAAGATCATCTATTTGGGCGGCACTTTTCACGGGTTTAACGGTTGCTTTAAATGCGGCATTCCTTGTAGGAATAGGAATACCGGCCTTGATTTTCGTTCCTGAAATGACAGGCATTATGGTTATACTGGCAGGAATGATGATTACAACCATTTTTGTGTCTATCGCGATGCTTTGTTCGATACTGATGAGAGACAAGGCAAGGGGTATTGGATTATCCATAATCATCTGGTTATTTTTATCACTGATTTATGACGGATTGGTCCTGTTTTTTATGTTTCAATATGCAGACTACCCGATAGAGAAAGCCATGGTGTTTTTATCCGCATTTAACCCTATAGATCTGGCCAGAATACAGGTATTACTTCAGATAGATGTAGCCGCATTGATGGGTTATACCGGAGCTATATTCAAAAAGTTATTTGGTACGCCGCTTGGACTGTTAGTTTCCTTTCTACTGATGTCACTTTGGGTTACAATACCTTATTTGATATCACTCAAATTATTTAAAAAGAAAGATTTGTAAAGATGATTATACGGGAAATAAATGAAAAACCTGAAACATCGGCAAAACCGGTAGCCAGGCTTTACCACAAAAGCGGTGACCATATGACTATGTTTATAGGCTTTAAACAAGGGATGACGCTGGATCAGCACAGGACACACCTTCCGGCCCGACATATGGTCATTACCGGGAATGTAAGTTACATTCAGGCAGATGTGAAAACACACCTTGGACAATACGATTTTAAGGACATTCCGATTAACATAATACATGAAATATTAGCAAATGAAGACAGCCTCTACATGTTGATACAGGGATAGATTATTTCTATTTTATAAATCAAATAATTATGGCAAAGCAGGATATAATCAGCCGAAAAGAAATAGAAATCGTTATAAATACTTTTTATGAAAAAGTCAAAGTTGACGATGCTATTGGATACATGTTTGCCTCAGTAGATTGGAATGCCCATCTACCGGTAATGTATAATTTTTGGGATAACGCACTTTTTTATACAGGCCATTATTCAGGAAATCCTATGGAAAAACATCAGAAAGCACATGCTGCAAATCCAATGACAGCGGACCATTTTAAACGATGGCTTGCGCTTTTTGAAGCCACTATTAACGAGCTTTTAGTGGAAAAAATGCCGACCTTCTCAAGGAAAGAGCGAGAAGTATAGCCTTAATCATGCAGATTAAAATCATCGGTGATGGTATGAACCTAAAATAAAGGTATAAGGCGCCAAAGGAAGTCAGAAGTTGATAAGACTGTAATTAAAAACGCCCGATACAGGACCGGGCGCATACTAAAAACTTAATAATATTTAAAATTCAAAAAAGCTTGATTTACTTTGGGATCAGGACATCACCAATAACGTGTATATAGCCATTTGATGTGTTGATAGAAGCTAGTATTTCAGAGCCGTTTACGTACGTTTTGCCGTCTTTTACAGTGATATTGACTTTTTTGCCATTCACTTGTTCATAAGATTGTCCATCCTGAAAATACTCCGGTTTCAAAGACCCTACATAGGTATGATATTCCAGAATATTTACAAGATCTGCCTTTTTCTCAGGTTTGAGAAGACCCTCTACCGTACCGGCAGGTAGTTTTTCAAAAGCGGCATTAGTGGGTGCAAACACAGTAAATGGTCCGGCATTGCTAAGGACATCAACGAGCCCTCCGGCTTTTACTGCTGCGACTAGAGTAGTATGGTCCTTGCTGCCTATGGCAACCTGAACAATATTGGGATGTGAGACATCATCCTGAACATTGGATTGACCTACGCCGTCCTGAGCTGCATTGACTTCGGAAGTTTGGGAAGGAGCATTTGTTTCAGAAGTGGACGATTTGCATGAAAACATGGTAAAAACGACCAGTACAAAAAAGGTTTGAATTATTCGTGTCATGATTTTTTATATTTATGGCACAAAATTATTTAAGATGACAAAAATATTTTATGCGTACAGTCATATAGCTCATATTAACTTATGATCTTTTAAATGAAAATAAAAGCAAAATCAGGCTTAATAGCATAAAAAGGCTGACGCCTAACAGAATTTCATTCAGATATGGGATTAATATGTATCCAAACGAAGCAACTCCCTGTACCATAAGTACCAATTCGTTTGCAAATACGCCAATGCAAAACAAAACCAATGCCCACAGTGCTTTTTTAATATGTGGGATATAACCGCTTAGCAACATGTATCCCATTAAAAACAGGGTTGTCAAGCCTAACAATACCAGGTGAAGATATGCGATAACAATGGATCTGAAGCCATAAGCCAACTTGCTGATCTCCGGAAATATGCTACCCGCTTGTAAAGCCAATTTGATAATCAAAGACATTAATGATAAACCGAGAAGCAATTTTACGTAAGAGGACCAGTGTGATTTGATAATTTCATACTGAGATTTCAGAAGGTACAAGAATCTTTGTAATCCCCATAACTGTAATATAACAGCAGCTACCGGAAAAAAGTATAAATACAAAGGTAATTTAGCCCATAGAACAGATAGAAAATATGCGGGAATACAAGCCGTAAAAAATCCGATAAAAATTTTGGGATCATATCTGAATGTTGGCAGTTCAAGGAGTTTTGACATCAATAGTCCCATTATGCCAAAGAAAAACCATCCACTGTATTGGAAATGAAGATAAAAATATACTGACGCAAGGTAGCCATGTTGGTTGATATGTTTTGATGCCATCATATAGGCAAGATAAAAAGTACCAAGTGAGGATAAAACATTAAAAAGCAAGGATGCCTTAAACCAGTTTTTTGAAGGGTGATCGTCAGGAACCTCCCGTAGCTTAATAAAAAACAAGTATGAAAAAACATAACTCACGAGGATGGAAAGCGTGGAGAAGGTGATGGATATAGCACCGTATCCTTGTATGGCAAAAGATATAATCATGCCGTATGCACATAGGAGATTGGCCCATATAAGTCGGGAGAATGGTGCCGTTTTGATACCCTGATATTGTAAAAAAACAACCATGAGTGTGAATAGAATATGCGAAACCCACCCGGCGAATGCGAAATGAGAGTGTGCGTGAAGCAGGTACCTCTGATTGAAGTATGGAAATTCAAACCCAATCTTATATCGCATTAGGACTCCAAAGGCAGCAACAATGCATAAATTTATAATACCTAATCTGATGAATAAGTTAGTTTGATTTTGACTCATAGATGAAATTTATTTTGTCTATGTTCCAATGCTGACAGTTGCATGAACATTTGATGGTAAGGCCGAAGGACGATTTTCATACAATAAGAATTCCACCAGAGATGGAATAAAGTACAAAAGTAGTCATGATAAATTCGATGATTTATGATTTGAGTCATAAGTTTAAGGGTTAAGGATATACCTGATCAAATTGATTAAACGCAAAATATCAAATCTTACTAAATGCAAGCATCAATATTTATCCCTTTTTTTTATTTTTGTGACAGGTAATTTATCAAATACAAAAGCACTTTTTCGGACAGGCGCTTTTTAGCTTCTAAGGTAAATCCGGCAAATTGCTCAGACATGATCACATTTTCAACCTGTGTAAATTCATCATGAAAGTTTCCCATGCCATCGCCGTCCAGTATCGCAAATGATGTTTTATCGCCCAGCAGCCATTGAATGAAAGCATCTTTATCAAAAGTTAGTCCTAAAGAAGTATTGATCAGTATGGCATTCTTTTTCAAGATTTTAAACTCCCGACGATGCAAGAGAGTAGTGTTTTTTGGTAGATGTGTGGTGATGATCTCGCAATTGATGAGCAGTTGGTCAAGGGGCAGATAAGTAAGATTTGGCCCTTCCAGATTTGGTTTTCTGGTTCGACTGTAGTAGAAGACTTCCATGCCAAAATGATATGCAGTCTTTGCAACCATCTGACCCAACGAACCAAATCCGATAATTCCGATAGTTTTATTTTTTAGTTCTGTAGCTTCATGCCGCCACCTGTGTTTTCCAAGACCCTTTAGCAAAAATATGAGCTGTGCAAAAATAAATTCTACCGCTCCTTCATCTCCATAGTCCCTGACTCCCTGCACTTCTATTCCTCTCTTTCTGGATTCAGATATATCTACATTGGCCGAGTTTTCATCGTATAGACTACAGCACATACCAATAAATTGTACTGATGGACAAGCTCTGATTATTTCAGCACTTATATTGGTGTGCCAGCTTACCAGGACACAATCTGAATCACTGATTCTTTGAATTATTTCCTTTTCGGATAAGGGAAAATCAGAGTAAATAGATACCGGTTCGTTGGAAAGTTCAATTATTTTATCCAATTCCGGAAATGTAAGTCCACAATTGTCAATAACGGATATTTTATTGAACTTCATAGGCTTAGATCAAACTACTTTTTCTATCCTTTTGTCTGGAATAATCCACATCAAAGCGACCAGGATATAGAACCCACCCGAAATCCAAGGGCTAATCCAGGATGCTGCAATGCCAAGGACATAAAAAGCCGGGGACATCTTCCCTTTGATATCTTTGCCTACTGCCTGGGCAAGTATGGAGTCTTTGCCATGACTCCGTATGATCTGCAGTTGAAGGATGTGCCAGGACAAGGCAGCCATTAAGAGTACAAAACCGTAAAGGGCCATTGTCGAATTGGCAAAACTGTTTTCTCCCATCCATCCGGTTACAAAAGGAACCAGAGAGAGCCAGAAGAGCAAATGGAGATTTGCCCACAAGATACCTCCTGTCACTTGTGTAACCGTATGCATCAGGTGGTGGTGGTTATTCCAGTAGATACCCAGATATATAAAGCTCAGGATATAACTCAAAAAAATCGGTAGTAGTGGCATCAGGTCTGAAAAAGCTACGCCATGAGGCACTTTAATCTCAAGTACCATGATGGTGATAATGATGGCCAGAACGCCATCGCTGAAAGCTTCCAATCGTCCATTTTGCATATACAGGATTATTATTTATTGATTAAATTCTATTGAAATACCCCAAAGTGATATTTTGTTTGTCAAATCGGGAGTGATTATGCCGTATTGTGAAAATCGGGTTAACTCTTTTCAGTACAGTTAAACATCCATTGAACACCATATTTATCGGTGCAACTGCCATAATAAGCACCCCAAAACATATCCATCAGCTCCATTGTCACTTGACCGCCCTGAGATAAGGCAGAAAACAGTTTTTTTGTTTCCGATTTTGTATCAGGTTCTATGTTGATGTGAATGTTATTTCCAAAATTCACTTTAAAACCCATCGACTCAGGCGCATCAGTACCCATAAGCACAAATCCGCCAAGAATAGTTAATGATACATGCATAATCAGATCCAGATCTGACGGTGCCACCGGGGGCATTTCTTCTGAGGGGGGTATATCTCTGTACCGATTAAATCCGTCACCATCAAATTCACCCCCGAAGACGGATTTATAAAAATTGAAGACTTCTTCAGTGTTACCCGGAAAATTCAAATAAATACTAACTCTTGACATGGCTACTGATTTAGTTGTTTGATAAAAAAGAACAAATATATCAGAATAAAACACAGGCGAAAATTAACTAAAACAATTTAATACGCCTAGGATAGCTGAATTTATAAGTTTGGAACTTTATGTTTAAAAATAACCAGCCATCATATATGATTCTTCGATTGATAATCTTCTCCTGATATTTCTACTTCTTCAGGAACTATAAATAGAAGAATACACCCTTTTTCTGATGTTACACTGTGCTTAAATCCAGGGGGCGTATAAAGATATGTACCTTGGTTTAGTATGGCACCTTCAATGCTACAAGTACCTTCCAACACGAAAAGTTCTTCACCGGCAGGATGATTGTGATAAGGATAGCTTGCTCCGGCTTCAAATTTAAGTAAAATACTTGGCGATCTACCATGTTGATCTTTGCGAAGCGGTTTAACAAAAATACCATTTGTATTTATCCCGGACTCCAGCAATGGTTGCCACTCAATTGTTGATGTATCTACGATGTAGTCTTTGATGCTCGATTTCATAAAATATAAAATTTGGAATAATATTAAAAATTGACACCACAAAAGTCAGGGGAATATATTGATCAAAGA
This sequence comes from Saprospiraceae bacterium, assembly GCA_016722285.1. Classification (GTDB taxonomy): domain Bacteria; phylum Bacteroidota; class Bacteroidia; order Chitinophagales; family Saprospiraceae; genus OLB9. The sequence continues at coordinate 300,206 of JADKGI010000001.1, read as the reverse complement.
ATGGAATATTTCTTATAAATCATGCAATATTTAGATTGATTGCCGGTTTTTGTAATCCAGAGGTGACACTCCTGTGTGTTTTTTAAAAAAATTTGAAAAATAAAACGGATCACTAAATCCAAGAGAATAAGCAGCTTCTTTAACTGAAAGATTTTCGTAATTAAACAACCTTTTAGCTTCTGAAATCATCAAGCCGTGGATAATTTGCTGAGCAGTCTTACCCGCGTGCTCTTTTGAGAGATCATTCAGTTTCTGCTCAGTGGTGGAAAGAGATTGTGCATATTCTTTTACAGGTATGTTGTGCAAAAAACGACCCCTAATCTTATCCAGAAATTTCAGAAAGAGTGCATCCGGTTTCCAGATTTCATCACCATTGTCAATTTTGGATCTGTTGATAGCAACCAGAATCAAGACTATCCTGGCATGGATTGAAGTTAGAAACTGAAAAGGTTCCTCGGTAAGTTCCTGTTCAATTAATTGGAGCTGTTCACTAACAATGGAATGATTTTTTATGTGGATAATTTCATTTATGTCAAAATGACAAAATAAACCGTTTTGAAATATCAGTTCGATGTCTTTATCATCCTTACAGAAAAAGTCGTATGAAAAAATTAGGATAAAACCTTTGGCATCAGAAGTATTTAAAAATTTATGGAATTGGCCGGAAGTAATAGTAATCAGGCTCCGGGAAGAAACAATAAATAGACTGCTATCAATCTCTATTTCAATTTTCCCTTCAGAACACCAAATGAGGATGTATTTTTTGATTCTCCGGCTTACTTTCTCAAATGAATATGATTCTAATTTGAATGCTTCAATCACTGGGCTTAAATCGTTTGAAAAGTTGAGATAAGTGTTGTTTTACGATTAATTCTAAATTTCAATAATATAGCTTATGCTTCCTGATTTCAACAATATTTTCTTCTTCCATTTTTATCAGAGTGCGGATTACAGTCTCTACCCTCAGGCCCAAAAAGTCAGCTAATTGCTGACGCGTGTAAGGGATAAGTACCCGACCTGATGTGTTCTTTTTATCTTTTTTAAAACGGGTTAAAAAACCGGTAATCCTAACATCCGGGTGAGGGCTGATGATGGTTTTGTTTGTGTAAGCCTTTTCATAAATTTTTTTGGCAAAATTGGTAATAAAGGTCATTTGCAATTCAGGGTATTCTTCCATCAATTTGAAGAGGGTGTCTTTTGATAGCTTATAAATGATGCAATCACTTTCAGCCTGAGCACAAGCGGGATAAGGCTCTTTAATAAAAAGGGGAGGCTCTCCAAAACTCTCACCCGGGCCGAATAATCCCTGAATGAAAACCCTGCCTTCGTCATTGTAGCAACACATTTTGACTTTTCCTTCCAGTACCTGATGATAAAACCGGCAAGCTTCGGCTTCATAAAAAATAAATTCATTTTTTCTGTATTTTCGGGCAACTGCACCGTAGGTTATAAGCAGATTGATGTCTATATGCATTGATAAATTATGGCTGGATAATGATCACCAAAGATAATCAAATCATGATGAATGTGCCGGATAATGCTTTAAAAAGGCAAAAAGTAACATAAATGCAAAACAACAGTGTATGCTGGGAACAGAAATTTAAAAATTGACTATATCAAATTGATTCATCATCCCGATCATATCTCAGCTGCTGATTTGCATGCACGAGGGCTTGTATTCAGCAGGATTAGAGATAAAGCACATTTTTTTATTAATAATTGTAAATATATAAGTTGTAGATAATTAATAATTTATGTATTTTAAAATAAAAATTCTATAAAATCAAAAAAAATTTTATTTAAATGTTGGTTGGAATAAATAATAACGGATATATTTGTCCGTTATTAACATAATTGAAACATTTGATATGAAAACAATTTTTTATTCACTAAAATGGTTGATTCTAATTTTTGGAATTTCATTAATTATTTCATCGTGCAAAAAAGATATTGATGATGGCTCGAATGTCGCTTTTAAGAAAGTAAATGAGTATAATTATGAGATAGTTTATGAATGGAACAATGTGTGGACAGATATAGAAAGATATGCGGAAGGCTACAGACCAGGACCCGTTTCCAATTCTTTGGGGTATGTAGGCCTCGCAAGCTATGAGGCGTGCATAGAGGGGATGCCCCAATACAATTCTCTGGCTTCCAGATATTCAGGCCTGAAGATACCACAAATACTTCCAAATCAGGAGTATCACTGGCCATCGGTAGTAAATGCGGTAAACAATTATTTATTCAGCAGATTATTTCCTGAAGTTGATCCATCCCAGTATATTAAGATCAAAGCAATAAATGAAAAATACGAAAAACAATTCCAATCAGAAGTTGGCCAGAATGTCTTTCTTCGATCCAAAAACCATGGGGAATCTGTTGCTGCTGCAATATGGGACTGGATGAAAACAGATGTAGTCACTTTTGATAAGTATAAGAATGTTTTTGAGGACTATAAATGGGAAAGCAGATTTAAAAAGAATGGCGACTGGAGAGCGACATATCCTGGTCCGGGTGCGGGCATGTTTCCATACTGGGGTAATGGTAGAACCATGGCCATAAATGCAGATCAGAAGATTTGCCGGCCTTTCTCATCATATGCACCCTATAGTGAAGATTCCAAGTCTGGATTTTATGCGATGGCATTGGAAGTCATGGCACAAAATACACCTTCGTTGTCCTACCAGACCGAGTGGCTGGGTGAATTTTGGAGTGATGACTTGCTTGGTCTTACATTCAGCCCTCCCAGCAGATGGATAGCGATAGCTAATCAGGTATATTACAATGAAAAAGCAAATATGGAAGAAGCAATAGTGGCGAATGCAAAAGTTGGTATAGCGCTGCATGATGCAGGTATAGGTTGCTGGAACTCCAAATACTATTATAATTTAGAGAGACCGCAAACGTATATTAACCGATTGATAGACCCAACCTGGAAACCAAATCTGGACAACCCCCTTACAGGTGACAAAGGAATTACACCATCATTTCCTGCATATCCTTCCGGACACGCTACTTTCAGCTCTGCATCTGCCGAGGTACTGGCAAGTGTATTCGGGTATAGCTATGGTATGACGGACAACTGCCATAAAAACAGACCTGAATTTAGTGGATATCCAAGGACGTATTCCAGTTTTTATGAGATGGCTCTCGAAAATGCATGGTCACGTGTTCCATTGGGAGTACACTTCAGGATGGATGCTGAAGAAGGGGTAAGATATGGGACTGAAATAGGAAGAACGGTAAACAGACTCCCCTGGAAAAAATAACCATCCCTCTATTTATAAACAACTACCAGTATTCTTTATATCATAATCAGAGTTCACTTATTATGGCATCACGCGAGAGCGTGATGCCTCAATTTCGGCTTAATTACCATATCCGGTATTCATATATTACTATCACCACATTAATAACCTTATAATATGAGTAATCAAAATAATGGCTCAAAGAGCATGAGTTACATCATGAACACAAAAAATTGGTGGGCTCCACTGACATTTATACTGATAATAAGCTTGCTGGGAGTTGGGATGATAGGTTTTCAGACATATATTGATGCTCCGCCAATGGCTGGATTTAAGGATCAAAAAAGCAACCTTATATTTGATCAGAAAAGCATAGTACGGGGCCAGGAGGTCTTTCACAAATATGCCCTGATGGAATATGGCAGTTTCTTTGGGGACGGCGCGCAGAGGGGACCAGATTTTACTGCAGAAGCCTTGCATCAGATCAATTTGGGTATGATTGAATATTACGCCGAAGAGTTCAAAACTTCAAAAGGAATGTCGCCGGATGAGTTTGAATTAAAACAGATCAATGAAAAAGTAAAACTGGAGCTGAAAGTCAATCGCTATGACAAATCTACAGATATGATAGCTTTGACCCCACCGGAGGTATATGCTCATCAACACTTACAGCAATATTATACCGATATTTTCATAAATGAGAAAGGAGGACCCGGTGCCCTACCCAACAATTATATTAATAATCCACAGGAGATTAAAGACCTAAGTACATTTTTCTTTTGGGGTGCATGGGTCTGTGTGACTCAAAGGCCGGGTGCAAGCTATAGTTACACACACAATTGGCCTTTTGATCCTCTGGCAGGAAACTCGCCTACATCTCCGGTCATATTGTGGAGTGTTCTGGGTTTGCTGGCTTTTGTGCTGATGTGTGGCATTGTTTTATATTTTATAGGTCAGTACAATCAATTGCCAAATAAATTTTTCAAACCAGCCACCAAGGATTTATTTTCTGAAGAAAGAGTAAAAGCTTTTTCTCCTACACCGACACAAAGAGCGACATTTAAATTCTTTTTTGTGGCGATACTCTTATTTTTCATTCAGGTATCAAGCGGTTTGATTACGCTCAATGATTTTGTGAACTGGCTGGGTTTTTTCGGAATACAAATAAATGATAGCTTTCCGGTTATGATTTCCCGAAGCTGGCATCTAATGCTGTCTTTATATTGGATTTCTACTTGCTGGATTGCTTCATCTATTTTTATCCTTCCAATATTGTCAAAGAAAGAAATCCCTGGTCAGCGCAGACTGATAAATATTTTATTCGTTTTATTATTCATACTGGTAGGTGGGTCACTTACAGGCATGGTACTGGGACCATTGGGGTTAATGGGAGAATGGTGGTATTGGTTGGGTCATCAGGGTTGGGAATTTGTTGACTTTGGAAAAGGTTTTCAGGTCTTGCTGATGGGTGTATTCATATTGTGGATGGTAGTAGTATATAGAGGAATTAAACCAGCACTAATCAAAAGCGAACCCTGGAACTTGCCAAACTGGATATTATATTCTGTGATAGGCATACCACTACTTTTTTTATCCGGTTTTGTGGCAAAGCCAGAAACAAATTTCGTTATTGCTGATTTCTGGAGGTGGATGGTCATACATATGTGGGTCGAGGCATTTTTTGAAGTGTTCATCACCGTGATAGTCAGTTATTTGATGGTATTAATGGGTCTGGTAAGTCGTCAGGCAGCGATCAGAGTTGTCTATTTCGCCACGATTCTATTTTTGGGAACCGGATTATTGGGTATTTCACATAATTTTTATTGGAATGCCAAGCCGGTAGCGACCATGGCGCTTGGAAGCGTATTTTCTACTTTGCAATTCGTGCCGTTGATTCTCCTTACTGTTGAAGCATGGAGATTTAAAAATATGCCCAAAATGGCAGTAGGAGATGTGGAACATAAAAACCTGGGAAGTTTTGGATTTCCGGAAGTCTTTTTATTTCTGATTGCTGTGAATTTCTGGAATTTTTTTGGCGCAGGTGTATTAGGAATCATTATCAACTTACCCATTATGAATTACTTTGAGCACGGAACCTATCTTACAGTCAACCATGCGCACGCCGCTTTGATGGGGGTATATGGTAATATTTCATTAGCGGCACTTCTGTTTGCTTCCAGGCTTATGATAAAAGATTTCAGGTGGAATAAGAGAATAGTTCATCTCTCCTTTTGGTCAATCAATGCCGGACTGATGCTAATGGTAATATTGGATCTGTTTCCTGCAGGATCTATGCAATTCAAGGCCGTGGTCGAACAGGGACTATGGTTTGGCCGATCACATGAATTTGTGGATTATGGTATTTTTAACAAACTGACCTGGATGAGAGGTATTGGCGCCAGTGTGTTTTTCTTTGGTGGGGTACTTCCTCTGACCTGGTTTATCGTGTCCAGAGTCAATTCTCTCAAATCTTCTGTAAAATCTATAGAAGATATGGATCCGCCAAAACAACATAAAATAGAATCAGATCATTTGGAACCGGAGGTAGTTCATTAAAAAACTGAATTTTTGTTGCAAATAAGGGATTTTCCGGAAAACGGAAGATCCCTTTTGTCTATATTTTCAGAAAAGTCTGCCCATCCTGAAATCCCTGCATGAGGTCATTAAGGCTTGTATTTTCAAAAATGTCAAGTAGTTTTTCTTTAACCGGTTTGTACTTGGAGTGAAAAGGGCAGGGCTGCATATCAGAACACTCACTTAGTCCCAGACTGCACCTGTTTAAAACATCCCCTTCAAAAGCTTCCACAATCTGGCATAATTTTATTGAATCCAGCATGTTTTCATCCACTTCAAAGCCACCACCTGGTCCTTTGGCAGATTTAATAATATGGCTTCTTACTAGTTTTTGTAATATTTTTGCAGTAAAAGCTTCAGGCGATTCGATTTTTTCAGATACATCAGCAAGACTGACACGATTTCCTGCCAGGGATTGAGATGCGATATAAATAGATGATCTGATGGCATATTCACAGGCTTTTGAAAACATATTTATTTTTTATAGAAAACAAAAGTAAAAAACTATGTGAACCATCATACAAATTACCTTCCTAAGTGTGTATAACAGATTGCATGCCCTTCATACCCACGACCCCTTAGGGCTACCGTTTGCACACAATTATTAATCAGTCGATCAACTCTGACTTTGGAGATAATATTAGAGATAGGTGCTTGTATTTAGCATTTTTACCCATCCCTTCCCTTAAAATGGAAGGGTGACTCGCTCGCTTGGCCTCTGAACTTATTTCTTAGATTTCTTATGTTTATTTGTTCCATTTCACATCAAAGAAGCATCCCCCCTGAGATGTGAGTAAATGGTAGCCCCTTAAGGGGAGACATCAGCTTCAGTCGGAAGTGTAGAGATGGGGCATACCTTTAGGAATGAGCCTGTCTGCCTAAGGAAAACAGGAGGCGACGATCAACTAGATTTAGATGCATGAGTTTTCAGTGAAATGATTAAAAACCTTTGCACCTATTTATCCAATAACTTACATAAAGATTAGATTATCATTTACTTAGATTAAAGACAGCAAACCCTATTTAATATATTTCGACTTTTGTGCAATCTGTTATACACACCCTTTCTAACCATCTTTTTGAAAGATCAAATTGCCGATCCAGATGAATCTGAAAATAGGACAGAAGAATTTCAGAGACAATGAACATCTCACAATTTTGTAAATCTTGCCTGAAAAAACCTCAGGTATTTAGGTTCGTACACCATCTTCATGCCCCTTATTTTTTTACGTCGATCATAGACATTGGCTACTGATTCGGCGATAACATCCATGTGTGCCTGGGTATATACACGCCGGGGTATCGTAAACCGGACCAATTCAAGTTTAGGATAATAATTTGTTCCATCGGCTTTTCTGCCTGCCGAAACCACTCCTCTTTCCATAGTCCGCACCCCACTGTCGATATAGACTTCTGCAGCCAATGCCTGAGCAGGAAACTGATCCTGTGTCAGATGAGGTAAAAACGCCTTCGCGTCCACAAAAATACCGTGTCCTCCGACAGGAAGCACAATAGGTATGCCGAATTCCAACATTTTATTGCCGAGATATTCCACCTGACCCACCCGTGCATGTTGATGATTATCATCCAGACTTTCTCTGATGCCTACAGCGATGGCTTCCATGTCTCTGCCTGCCAGACCACCGTATGTATGTAAACCTTCATATACTACTACCAGATTACGGGCTTCTTCATATACATCCCATTCGTTGGTAGCTATAAATCCACCAATATTCACAAGGGCATCTTTTTTGGCACTCATAGTAGCGCCGTCAGTATAAGAACAAATTTCTTTTACAATTTCAGCAATGGATCTGGAATGAAATTCTGCTTCCCTTTGCTGTATAAAATAGGCATTTTCAGCCACTCTCGTCATATCATGTATTATCCGGATACCGTGGATACGGGTAAAAGTACGCAGTTCCCGCAGATTGGCCATACTGATCGGCTGGCCGCCTGCCATGTTGACATTGGTAGCGATACTAATATACGGAATCTTATCCGAACCATACTTTTTTATCAGATCTTCGAGTTTTTGAAAATCCACATTACCCTTAAACGGGTGATTGCTAAGAGGGTCGTGGGCTTCATCGATGATGATATCTGCAAAAGTGCCTCCTGAAAGCTCCTGATGCAAACGCGTGGTAGTAAAATACATATTTCCGGGGATGATGTCTCCCGGCTTAATAAGTATTTTTGACAGGATATTTTCGGCACCACGACCTTGGTGTGTTGGAATCATATGCTTGTAGCCATAATATTTCTGAACGGCTTTTTCCATATGATAAAAACTCTTACTACCGGCATAAGCTTCATCTCCGACCATAAAGGCACTCCATTGCTGATCACTCATGGCATTGGTGCCACTGTCGGTAAGTAAATCAATATATACATCTTCGGATTTAAGTAAAAAGGTATTAAAACCAGCTTCTTTTATCGCTTTTATACGGTCTTTAAGGTTGGTCATTTTGAGCAGTTCCACCATCTTAATTTTGTATGGTTCTGCCCAGGATCTTTTATGGTTCATATTTGAATGATTAATTGGCAGGTAAAGTAGTTTAGGGTCTTCAGTAATATTACAAAAGGACAATATACAAGCCACAAAATTAAATAAAAACAAAGGCATATACTAAGGAAAACATGTGATCCTGATCAGAGTGCCGTATGATTGTGCTTATGTGACTAGGATGTTTTGATATACAAAAACGAGTACCCAGTATTATGGACTTTGACATAATTAGAGACGTACTAAATATCGGAAAAAGTATTATATTTTAACACCTAAAGAAATTACAAATCCCCTTCCATCTGAGCTCCAGATCCCGGGACCCGGGTAAAACAGCGGTCTTTTGGTAAAGTATTGATGGTTTAATGCATTATTAACACCAAACCTGAAAGTATAAGATTCATTTAATGTCCACATGGTATTGAAATCCCATATGCCATAAGCAGGCACCATACCCGTTGCACCATTTAATGAAGGTGTTTCTGAATTTATCTGGTCAGAATAAGATTCAGAGACGTAGCTGTATTGCAGGGCAGTTTTAATGCCTTGATATGCAAAATTAATTCCATTTCTGGAGATCCAGGTCGGGACGGATTCAATCTTATTGCCATTAATATTTATATTTTCATTGCCTATGGCAAGGGTGGCATTTGTATATTTGCCATTCATCCATGACGTGGAAGTAAAGAAGCTGATTGATTTATTATTGGTACTGATTAGGGACAGTTCTCCATAAAACTCCAATCCGGTCGTTCTGCTGTCGCCAATATTTGTCTTATAAATATAAGCGGTCCCATCATCATCGGTATTGATCAGATTGCCGAGTCTGTTGTTGTATTTTAAATCAAAAGCTGTGATTTCGAATTTTAAATAACTCTTAATTGAACCTTTCCACCCAAGTTCAAAATTGTAGCCCAAAGCATCTTTTAAATTTTTATTAGCCTTTTCTAAAGTGGATCCGGGAATGATGTCTTTAAAAAGTACCGGTCTGTAAGCCTGCGAAAATCCGGCATATAAGCGGTTAGTGACATTTATTTTATAGTTCAAATTCAAACCCAAAGCAGGTATTTTGTGCGAAATCAAATTGGGAATATCATTTGGATCCAAATAGCTTATATATCCATTCATACTGGTCTGACCCAACTCATACCTAAACCCGGGACTTACCGAAAAATCTGGTGTCAGATAAATCATATTCTCAATGGAAAAAGCAATACTATTGCTTAAATAATTCAGATCTCTGCCAAAAGGTCCTTCTACAGAGAAATCACATTCTGATGATGTACTTCCTTTTCCTTTTTGACGCCTTCTCATATCATTATCAAAATATCTTACCCCGATAGTTAAGATATTTTTGGCATTGGCAATAGTGTAATGATGCAAGAGTCTCAATTCGGTAGTTTTTGAATTAAACCTATCCAAATCTACTACCCTGTTTGCATATTGATTAGTAATTGCATTGATTTCATCCGGCTTATCTGCAAATCCTTCGAATAAAACGCTTCTTCGCTCTCCAAAAACGCCGGAAAATACCCAATTCAATCTTGTATTAGGACTCAAATCATAATTAAACTGTATGGATGGTATATAAATTTCAGGGTTAAAATAATTTCGGGACCTGGTCGATTGTCTTGGCTCTTCATAAAACATTTTGTCCGTCAAAGCTCCCGGAATCTGGTATGTGTAATTGCTTCTGCCTATTTCGAAACTAACATTAAATTTGCTCGAAAAATCATATCTCAAACTGAAATACTGGGCATCAGAAGTGGATCTGCTATTTTTTCTATATCCGTCTGATACCCTCTTTTGATAATATCCAAAATAGGTCCATTTGCCATATCTGCCTCCTAGGGAGTTATAAGAACTCAACAATCCGTATGACCCAGCAGAATTGATACTTTCAGCAGCTATAGCCTGCGTTGTGTCCGGCGTTTTCATGACATAGTTTATCATGCCGCCGAATTCTGCTCCATACTGTAGTGCAGCAGTTCCTCTCACCAATTCGATTCTCTGTACGGCTTCCATCGGCATACTGTAATGACTTGCCGGGTATCCATAAATGTCAGAATTGATGACTATCCCGTTTTGCCTAATATTGAATTCCCAACTCCGGTGAGGATCCAGACCTCTGGTTGCAATATTGATTTGATTTCCCGAGCCATCCATATCATAAATAAATGCACCCGGTATTTTGGCAAATAATTGGCGGCCAGTTTTTTCAGCAAGGTTCAGAGGGGCGGAGTTTATTTCCACCACTTCACTTTTTCGACCTCCAATAATATAAGTCCCGTGTATGTCAGGTAGGTTTTTAACCGTCATAGACTGATTATAAGCCTTCACCACTATATCATCCAGGATTTTTGAAAATGTGATAGAATCTCTCTGTGCATCGATTCCTGAAAATACAGCAATGGCTAAAATAATACTTATTCCAAATGATTTCATTTTTAAAAATATTTATATTTTTCTTCTTTATAATTTTAATCACTATTGTTTCGGTTTTTCTGGCTTTTAAAAGGGTAAGTCACATTATTTATTTCAGATTTCTTTATACAAAGAATCCAATAATTTATTTAATTGTCATTATTCCTGAAGATAATTTCGATATTATCGACTGAATGGTCAATCCATGTTTCCAATCTTTTTGACTCTTTTAAATTTCCTATAGTATCTGTTCCGTTTCTAAATTGTTGAATGAAATATTGACCTTGATATCCTTTTTGAACAAGAAAGTCAGCCATTTCTTGTAGATCAGAAATAGTTAATAAATCTGAATGGTAGGTTGTTCTGATTTCAAATTTTACATCTGAATGTATTAGTATTTGGAGAGATTGCACAAAATCATTAAAAAAATCAGTTTTAGTAACCAAAAAAAATTTGGATAGAGGCGATTTAAAATCCAGTGCTACATAATCAATCAGTTCGTTTTGTATTAAATAGTCAAACTTCTTTGGATTGCTTCCATTCGTATCAATCTTGACTTTGTAGCCCATAGATTTTATAAACTTGATTATATCAGTTATTTCCGAATACATCATACATTCTCCACCGCTCAATACTACCCCATCAAGTAGCCCAATCCTACTTTGCAAAAATTCCTGCAGTTCAATAATGGTCATCTTACCCTTACCAAATACAATCTCAGGATTGTAGCAATAACCGCAGCGCATATTGCAACCTGCAAACCAGATGATACAGGCTGTTTTATCGGGATAGTCCAGCAACGTAAAAGGGGTAATGCTATAAATGGACTTTCTGCTCAATCTCCTGTTTGAAATATGTTCTTTGTTTATGTTCACCTTTTTTGCCGATATTAAAACTTTCTACAGGCCTATGGTAGCCCATTACACGCGTGTACACGAGACATTTAGTTCTTTTTGGATGCACTGTCTCAGGTTCAGATTTAAATTTTGTCGAATTCATATTTTTGAGTTTGTTTGTTTTCCAATATAACCTGATCACATTTCGGGCAATATTCATGCTCGCCATTGAGGTACCCGTGGATTGAGCATATGCTGAAAACCGGGGTCACAGTTACGTATGGCAATCTGAAATTTGTCATTACTTTTTTAAATAAAATTGCGGCAAGCCTCAGGGCTGTTTATTTTTTCACTCATATACAGATGCAGTACCGTACCCCCTGTGTATTTGCACTGAAGATTATCCTGAAGAAGCAATGCTTCAAAAGGATCGTCCGTGTAATCCACCGGAAGCTGCGAACTATTGGTGTAATATATGTTTTCACCGCTGCCGGCTTGCATGATGTTTTTAAATCGTTTTTTGTCTTCCTTTGCAAATCTATAGGTGGTACCTTCAGCGGGAGTGGCTTCAAGATTATAGAGGTTTCCGGTTTCTTTTTGGTATTTTTGTAATTGCACGCGGATATAGTCCAGGATTTCTTCTGCCATCATCATGCCTTTATTTGTGCTTATATCTGATTTGCCGTCTGTAAAATTGATGATCATTTCATTCATTCCGTTGACACCAATGGTAGAAAAATGATTTCTAAAACCCGGTAAATATCTGCCAGTATATGGATAAAGTCCCTGATTAAACATATTTTGTATGAATATCCGTTTCTTTTCCAATGTCGAAGCAGCCAAATCAAGAAGGGTTTTCAATGTAGAATACAATCCTTCCACATTGCCTTTATACAGATATCCAAGCCTAGCCATATTTATCGTCACAACACCAATACTTCCGGTCATCTCAGCACTTCCGAAGAGACCATTGCCCCGTTTAAGCAACTCTCTCAAGTCCAGTTGTAACCGGCAGCACATGCTTCGTACAGCATTGGGCTTGTAGGCATTCGGATTTTCTGATTTTTCTCCCTTTTCATTAATAATATACTGACTTCCTATAAAATTCTGGAAATATGAAGAGCCGATTTTAGCGGTATTTTCAAACAAAATATCCGTATTTTCACCATACCAATCAAAGTCTTCTGTAATATTGACTGTAGGTATCGGAAATGTAAAGGGCTGGCCATTGGCATCTCCTTCAGTCATGACCTGATAAAAAGCTTTATTGATCATATTCATTTCATCCTGAAAATGGGTATATGTCAATTCGGTAAGACTCTTTAACCCGAATTTTTGTGCTTTCAAAATCAGAGTTTCTGAGTCCACGTTTTCAAAAAGATGTCTGTCTTTTTTTGATGGAAACTGTGATTTCAGGTCATCAGGCACAACCCAGTCCAAAGTAATATTTGTAAAAGGTGACTGCCCCCATCTTGCCGGGACGTTCAAATTGAAAACAAAACTCCTTACCGCTTTCAGAACTTCGGGATATGACAGCTCATCTTTAAAAACATAGGGTGCAAGATAAGTATCAAAGGAACTGAATGCCTGCGCTCCGGCCCACTCAGACTGTAATATACCCAGAAAATTGGCCATCTGACCGAGGGCCTCCCTGAAATGGTTGGGAGGACGACTACCGACACGCCCTCTTACTCCGTTAAATCCTTCATTGAGTAATACCCTGAGGCTCCATCCTGCACAATATCCTGTAAGACAATCCAGGTCATGGATATGGATGTCTCCATTCCGATGTGCAAAACCTTCTTCCTGACTATATATCTTATCCAACCAATAATTGGCAATGATTTTGCCGGAAATATTATTGACCAGACCGGCATTAGAATATGAGGTGTTTGCATTGGCATTGATCCTCCAGTCAGATTTGGAAATATATTCATCTACCGTCTGAGTACTATCAATATAGCTGGTATCCGAATTCATACCATGGACCATTTCCCGTTGCATCTTTCTCGTATGTCTGTACAGCATGAAGCTCCTCATTACTGAAAAGTAGTCCATATCAAACAAGACTTTTTCGATGATGTCCTGAATTTCTTCAACACTCATCACTGTTTTCAAATCGATTAAGGAGACTACGTTTTGAAAGATTTGATCATTATAGCGTTCAGAAACACTTTCAAATGCTTTTTGAATGGCATCTTTAATTTTGAAGGCTTCATACGACGTATAGTTCCCATTTCTTTTTATTACAAACTGGTCCATACCCGGATTAATTTGGGTGATTCGTCATGTTATCTTCATACTTGATAGCACCCGGAAATAATATATTGTTTTCTAAATGAATGTGCTCATGAAGTTTTTCTTCAAATTCCTTTAACATGGCATAAGTGACTATAAATGTATTACACGCATTCGGCGGGGGACTGAAGCCATTAGTTAACATAGCGATTTCACTGTATCTGCCACCCTCGGTGGTATGTTCTTCCATCATAACATGAATCGGATTTCTGACACTTCCAAACATGGGTGGCCGGAATGGAAGCCCATGATTTAAATTCGAAATCATATTTCTGATTGCAGGAAAAAGAATTTTTTCTTCTTTGGACATATGATACAATAAGTCGGATGAAGACTCAGTAAATATTTCCTGAATTTTATGAAGCTCCGGGTAACCATGGCCATGAACTTTACAAACTTTTGTTAAATATTCAGCGAGTATGGGTATTGTTTCTTCAATATATCTGTGATATTTCGACTCAATATAATCTGCCAGCTGATCCAATGGCCAGGATTGAAAATCAGGTGCTGAAGGTGAGGAATTACCCATATTCTGATTCAGGTCTTCAATGAGTTTGTCCAGATTTATTTTTCTGGATACCGATAGATCCATTAGACGGCGATTTCCTTTACAGCAGAAGTCAATGCCATAAGACCTGAATACTTCAGCAGTTTTGTAATTATTAGCTACAATGTCTCCAATGACAGAATGTGTGTTAATATTCATTTTATATTATTTTGTATAATTAAAAAACAAGTTAAATGACCCTAAAACCCTATTCCGACGTGGATGCCTCCTAATTGGGTATATCCGGAGTCCTTATTCGGACCAAACCGACCCGGGGCGACGAGTTCGATAAAAAATACATTACCGTTTTTAAAATTAAATGCTTTATTGACCAATGGTGTAAAACCAAACTGGCCCTCACCTATTTCAAATGCTGCCCGAAGGCCCAATGTCCAGCCATATTTAAGAGGATAAAGAATACCGGGATGATATAACAGGTGGATTTTGAAAGGTCGGTCAGAATAAATGTATGGGTTTATAAAAGGTACAAGTTCAAGATCTATTTTTGATTTTCCCTTAGTATTAAAAGTAATACCAAATGGGAAACCTAAAGAATAAACACTGGTTCTGTCAAAATATACAGTTTCTCCATTGTTATATGAAAAGATAATTTGCACAACACCTGCATGATATCCGCTCACCTTAGGCAAGACAGGCGAAGCAACCATGATAGTATCTTGTGCGGTTGAAATGGCAAAACATGCTAAATGGGTCAGCAAAGCCAAATATAAACGGTACATATGTCAACTATATTTATTGTTTTTACAAATGATTATCAGCACAAAAGTATAAAATTATTATATTCGGACAAACATATCCGATAATATTTTATTTATTTATTGTTCTTGATAATTATTTTGAGAAATATATTAGAAATATGAAGTATAAATACTTGGTCTCCGGCAATGAAATACGTTAAATATTATATAAATCACCCTTGATTTTGTTACTTTTGTTTTTGAGAGATAGTTTTGATTTTGACCAATATTTCAAAACATTAAAAAACCAGTATTATGAAAACAGTATTTTACACATTTATTTTGATGGTCGGGATTCTATCGTGCCGATCTGTTGATAAGATGGTTGAAAAAGGCGAATATGACAAAGCTTTTGATTATGCTCTTTCAAAACTTCAGGGTGAAAAAAACAAAAAGACTGAATATGTTAAAGCGATCGAAAAAGCGTATTTTAAACTGAATGGCGCATCTCTCCATGAGATTGACAAGTTAAATCCGTTATTAAAACCGGAGAACTGGCATAAGGCTTTAAATATTTATAAATCTCTCGAAGCCAGACAGGAGAGACTCGAGCCATTATTACCTCTGGTAAGCGAAGACAAATATAAGGCGACCTTTGATTTGAGAAATTACAGTGAAGAAATCAAAAATGCTGAAGAAAATACCTGTTTGTATTACTATAATAATGCTAAATCACTTCTCAGCAAATCAGAAAGAACAGGTAATAAAGCTTTTGCACGTGATGCATATGATGAGTTTCTAAAAATAGAACCGTTCAGAATTAACTACAAAGATGCTGAAAATCTAAAAGAAAATGCATTAGTAATGGGAGCCAATCATATTCAGATAGATATATTCAATAATCTGAGTGATTTTCATAGTAGTACCATAGAACAACTGCTACTTTCAATTCCGGTATCGAGACTTAATGACAGATGGCATTATTATTACTTAAAATCTGAAACCAGAGGAAATATCGATTATTTCATTGTCATGGAGTTGAATGATATTTATTTTACACCAGAGAGAGAAAGACAAAATAATTATATAGAGTCTAAGGAGATTCTGGTCAAAAAAGACAAGGTCAAAGAAAAGAGGGATAGTGGCGAAGTGTGGGTGGAAAAAGAAGTATATGAAAAAGTAAAGGCGGATATATCAGAAATTTTCAGAGAAAAGGAATCTGAATTACATGGAAAGATTTCCGTTGTCAATGCAAGAACAAAAGAAAATATCAAAACGATTCCTGTTAATGTGTTCAATAATTTTAAAGGCTATGGATGTAAATTTATAGGCGACGAAAGAGCTCTAACAGCTGAAAGCAAGAAAAAATTGGATGGATATTGTGAATCATTTCCTTCTGATTTTGATATGGCAGATGAACTTGCGGTTGCCTTCAGAAAAGTTTTGCTGGATGAAATCGGAAAAATAACTTATCAGTAATGCCGGGTAAAATCTTTTATAAAGCCTTCCTTTAAATTTTTTTTAGGAAGGCTTTTTTATTAAAATGAAGATCATATTTCAAGATGATTAAAATCAGAATTCATAAGTAACAATTGGTGTTACTTTGCTTTGTTTTATGATTTATCATTTTAAAATATATTAACATGTCTTCAGAAAAATATGTCTATAGTTTTGGCGGAGGCCAGGCTGACGGTAATGAATCAATGAAAAATCTTCTGGGTGGTAAAGGGGCAAACCTCGCCGAAATGGCCGGTCATCCATCTTTGCTCCTTCCTGTTCCTGCCGGATTTACGATCACAACAGAGGTATGTACGTATTATTACAAGCACGATAAGACATATCCTGGTATTCTCGAGTACGAAGTCGGACAAGCCATGCAGAAGATAGAGAATATCATGGGCAGGAAGTTCGGCGATAAGAAAAATCCGCTCTTACTATCAGTGAGGTCAGGGGCCAGGAGGTCTATGCCGGGGATGATGGACACGGTATTGAATTTGGGACTGAATGATGAAACCATTTTGGGATTAATCGAAAATACTGGAAATGAAAGATTTGCCTATGATGCATACAGGAGACTAGTGATGATGTATGCTGATGTAGTTATGGAAAAAGCAGCAGGAATAGAACCCAAAAACGGCAAAAGCATCCGAAGAATACTGGAAGAAAAGATGGAAGAAGTAAAGACGAAGAATGGTTATGAAAATGACACTGACCTGACAGCAGAAGACCTTAAGCAACTTGTGAGAGTGTTCAAAAAGACTGGTAGAAAAAACGCTTGGCAAGCCTTTTCCGGAAAAACCTGAGGACCAGCTATGGGGAGGTATTGGAGCAGTATTCGGAAGTTGGAATGGAAAAAGAGCATTTGAATACAGACGTATAGAAAAAATACCCGATGAGTGGGGAACAGCAGTAAATGTGCAGGCCATGGTTTTCGGCAATTTGGGCGACGATTGTGCTACCGGGGTGGCTTTTACCAGAAATCCGGGAAACGGAGATAACCATTTTTATGGAGAGTATCTGGTAAATGCTCAGGGGGAAGATGTGGTGGCTGGTATCAGAACACCTGCCCCAATCAATGATTTTTCAAAAAACTCTCAAAGCAAACACCTTAAGACGCTGCAACTTATCATGCCTCATCTTTACGAAGAGCTGGATCATTATCAGAAAAAACTGGAAATCCATTATAAAGATATGCAGGACATTGAGTTCACTATTGAGAAAGGTACTTTGTATATGTTGCAGTGCCGTGTAGGTAAAAGAAACGGAATTGCAGCTGTAAAGATGGCCATGGATATGTATGAAGAAGGACTTATATCCAAAGAAACAGCTATCATGAGAGTAGGTCCCAATCAGCTGGTAGAGTTGTTGTTGCCAAGACTGGATCCGAAAGCAGAAGCCAAATCTCAACCCATAGCAAAAGGACTACCGGCTGGTCCGGGCGGAGCAAAAGGCAGGATCGTGTTTGATTCTGAAAAGGCAGTAAGCTGGGCTGAAAAAAATGAACCTGTCATCCTGGTAAGGGACGAAACATCACCAGAGGATGTAGAAGGTATGCATGCATCAAAAGCCATTCTGACCAGCAAGGGAGGCATGACATCACATGCTGCTTTAGTCGCCAGAGGCTGGGGTAAATGCTGCATCGTGGGCTGCAATGATATCGAAATCAATTCAGAACAAGGCATCTTAAGATCAAAAAGCGGCAAGACACTCCATGAGGGCGATTGGATCAGCCTGAATGGTACCACAGGTTTGGTTTATGAAGGTTCATTACCACTTGTATCAGTAAATGTCGAAGAGAATCAATCTTACAATTCTCTGATGAAACTGGTAGATGAGGTTAAAGTACTGGAAGTAAGGGCCAATGTAGAAACACCTGAAGATGCCTTGCACGCCATTCAATTTGGAGCTACTGGAATCGGACTCTTCCGGACAGAGCATATGTTTTATGGTGAAAACAGCGAGGAACCGTTATTTCTTTTGCGTAAAATGATCATCAGCGATACAGTAGAAGAAAGAAGGAAAGCACTGAATGAATTGTCAGTTTATGTCAAAAAAGATATCAAAGAGACGATGGATGTGATGGATGGGTATCCGGTTACAATAAGATTGTTGGACCCTCCGCTTCACGAATTTGTTCCTCATGATAAAAACAAAATAGCAGAATTGAGCCATGAACTAGGCATCAAGGTAAGCACCCTCAGAAAAAGAGTACTGGCGTTGCATGAAAACAATCCGATGCTTGGACACAGAGGAGTCAGACTGGGAGTAAGTTATCCTGAGATCACTGAAATGCAGATACGCGCCATATTTGAAGCAGCTGTTGAGCTGACTGAAAAGGGTAAAAAAGTATTTCCGGAAATCATGATTCCGGTCACATGTACTGTCAATGAGCTCAAAGATCAGAAGGAAATAGTAAACAGAGTGTATTCAGAAGTATGTTTGCAAAAAGGAGTTCAGAAGATCGATTATGCATTTGGAACAATGATTGAAATACCGAGAGCAGCATTAAAAGCTGATCACATGGCCACCGAGGCGGAGTTTTTCAGTTTTGGAACCAATGACCTTACACAAATGAGTTTCGGATTCAGCAGAGATGATATAGGCGGTTTTCTTCCTACATATCTGGATAAAAAGATACTCAAGGACGACCCATTCCAGACAATTGACCAGCAAGGGGTAGGTGAGCTGATCAGAATAGGTATAGAGCGTGGACGAAGTGTACGGAAAGACCTTGAAGTGGGTATTTGCGGTGAACACGGCGGAGACCCTGAAAGTGTTAAATTTTGCCATAAATTAGGGATGAACTACGTAAGTTGTTCACCGTTCAGGGTGCCGATAGCCAGACTGGCAGCAGCACAGGCATCGGTAGAAATGCCAAGACACGAGGTTCAATATACTTAATATTTTAAGACATGGGTGATAAGGCAGGCTTTATCTTATGGGTATAGGCCTGCCTTTTTTATTATGAAATGCTTTAAGAATTTTTGATTTTGTTTTCAATAGATGTGGTAGAATACCCATCCACAAATGGCAGGGAATGTACTTCGCCTCCCTGACTAGTGACAAAATCGCCACCTATGATCTGGTCAGGTTTCCAATCACCTCCTTTTACCAGCACATCCGGGCAAATTGATTTTATAACATTTAAGGGGTCGTCTTCTTCAAAAATAATGGCCGCATCTACACTGGCAAGGGATGCTAAAACATAAGATCTGCTTAATTCATCATTGATAGGACGCGATAGTCCCTTCAGTTTTCTTACCGATATATCGCTGTTTATACCGACAATAAGAATATCTCCCAGAGATCGGGCACTCTCAAGATATAAGACATGACCTACATGAATGATGTCAAAACATCCATTAGTAAAAACAATTTTTTTGCCTTCCTTTTTCCACTGCTGTATCATATCCAGGGCTTTTGTATGATGCGAATACACTTTTTGCTTTAGTGATTTCATTAATCTTTGTTTATGACAGGTAAGATAATGAGAGCCAGTGCTCCAAAAATTACATTAACAAAGATCTGTATAGAAAAGAAAAGAATATTGGCAAAGGAAAATGCATCGGCGCCACTTATACCATACATCGACAAAGCCTCGCCTATCAGATAATGATAACTGCCCATTCCCCCAGGAGTGGGTATCACAATACCGAGACTTCCGAAGGCAAACACTACCAGTCCTTCCAGTGGCCCAAGCCCTGCTGTAGGAGCAAATGAGTAAAATGCCAGAAAGGTCATTAAATAATATAAGACCCAAATCATGATAGTATAAAATATAAAAAGAGGAATACTTGATACATTTCTCACGCTTTGTACGCCATCAGAAAACCCGGTAAACAATGAAACCAACTTGCGCCCAACTGTCGAATGATATAGTTTTAATCTGTATTTCCAGATGATAAATATGGTTGAAATGCCGGTGATAAACAGGCCAATCATTAATGAATCATTATCAAATAATCCGCTAAGTCGTTGGCTGATATTGACGTTTTCATTCAGATATTGGATAAAGTCATTTCCACCAAAAAGAATAGCCAGGGCTATAAAGATCAATAGCATGATCACATCAAATATTCTGTCTGTTACAATGGTTCCGAGCACTTTTTCTACAGGTATGTCTTCATAACCAGATAATAAGCCGGCTCTGATCAATTCTCCTGAGCGGGGAATTCCTAAATTAGCCAGATAATTTATCATAACAGTGCCAAATAGATTGATCAATCTGGGTTTATAACCAATAGCATTAAGCATCATTTGCCATCTGAGTGCCCTCATTAAATTTGTTATCATAAAACACACCAGAGTTACTAATATCCAATAGTAATTGGCGTTGCTGATGTCATTTCCTATTTTTGACAAAAGGCTACAATCAGAAGCAGCAATACCTTTCAATGCACAATCAGCCTGAAAAGCAGCATCCTGTTTTTTAAATACAATAAATAAGATAATTCCGCCTACGGCAAAAAAGAGCGAAATTTTTAATCCTTTGGAAAGATGCTTATTCAAAACAAATTATTTTTATTAATATGTGTAAACCGGGCGAATTTTTTGTTTTATCCGGATTAATATGAAATGTCAGATATTTGAGTTCTTTTTCAAGCTTAAAAATAGTTGACCCATTTAGTACCGGTAACCCCGACCAAGTATGACCCTTCATGATTAACATTTCCATTAAATAATATCATGAATGCAGCTTCGGTTAAACAAATCGGGTGCAAATATCCAAAATTTATTGTTAGAGAGCACAAATATTTTTAACGATATCCTCTGCTACATGGTTGTTAAACAGAAAAATCAATGAAATGCTAATTCATTAATAATCCTTATGAATAATATTACAGCTTAATTATGTGGTCAAATTTGTTTTTATTGGAAAAAAAATTTACGTTAAATCAAAATAATTATTTAATAAAGTAGTTTATTTTTATAACTATCTCCTGTTGATACTATCTTTGTTTAAATATGGAAATTTCCTATAAAAAAATAAACCTTGTCTTCAAATCTTACTATGTCCGGACAAACCATTGAAAGAGAAAACGTTTTAAGTAAAAATTTTTCTACTCCTTTTGATACCGTACCCTTTGATCAAATTTCCACAGAGGATTTTATACCTGCTATTCACCTGGCACTAACAAATGGGAGGAATGAAATAGAAAAAATTTGTAACAATCCGTCTAAACCCGGTTTTGCAAATACGATCGTTGCGCTTGAGCAGTCGGGTAAAGATATTATTCGGATATCAAAAATACTGTTTAACCTCAATTCAGTGGAAACAAATGCGGTCATTCAGCAAATTGTGAGAGATATTTCTCCCCTGCTGACAGAATACAGCAATGATATTGCATTGAATGAAGGGCTCTTCTTTCGAATAAAATCAGTTTGGGACAACAGAAGTAAACTCAGATTGGACAAGGAAAGCGAGATGCTGCTTGAAAAAACGTTCAAGCGATTTACCAGAAACGGTGCTAATCTGACCCCGGATAAAAAGGAGCTTATCAGGGGGATAAATAAGGAATTATCAGACCTGTCCATCAGATTTTCTGAAAATGTGCTGAATGAAACAAATGAGTATTCCCTGCATATCACGGATGAAAATGATCTAATGGGCCTTCCGGAATTTGCAAAGGAAGTCGCCACTAATGTCGCTAAAAATGAGGGAAAAGATGGATGGATATTTTCTTTACAGGCACCAAGTTATAGCCCATTCATGCAATATGTTGATAACAGAGCCTTGAGAAAAGAACTTTTTATGGCCTTTAACAGCAGGAGTTCAAAAGGAGATAAAAATGATAACCAGGCCATTATAAACAAAATAGTGAAGCTAAGGTATGACAGAGCCCAACTTCTGGGATACGACACATGGGCTGACTACATTCTGGAGGAGAGAATGGCCAATTCCAAAGAGATTGTTTATGACTTCATATATGATATTAAAAAGTACGCACAGCCGGTAGCAACAAAGGAGATGGAGGAGCTTACTGCCTATGCCAAAACCTTAGGGTTTGAGGATGAGAGATTACAAAGATGGGATTTTTCATATTATTCAGAAAAACTTAAAAAGGAAAAATATTCCGTCAATGATGAGATCCTGAAGCCATATTTCAAACTGGAGAATGTGCTGAATGGTATTTTTGAAGTGGCAAATCTATTGTATGGCCTTTCTTTTAATAAAAATTCAGAAATCAAAACCTGGCACGACGATGTGGTTACATATGAGGTTTACAATGAAACAGGCAATTTTGTGGCGATATGGTATGGGGATTTCTTTCCGAGGCCGGGCAAAAGGGCTGGCGCATGGAATAATACCCTGCAATCTCAATGGGTAGAAAAGGGTAAGGAATTCAGGCCTCATGTAGTCAATGTTGGTAATTTTTCGAAACCGACTAATAATAAACCATCTCTTCTTACTTTTTATGAGGTACAGACCCTGTTTCACGAGTTCGGCCATGCCCTGCATGATATGCTCGCCAAAGGTAAATACGCCAGCTTATCAGGTACCGGAGTTGCCTGGGATTTTGTGGAATTACCAAGCCAGCTAATGGAAAACTTTGTATATGAAAAAGAGGCATTAAAGCTCTTTGCAAAACACTTTGATTCAGGTGAGATAATACCGGATGAATTGATAACTAAAATCCGGGAAAGTGCTAATTTTATGGCCGGTTATGGTACTTTGAGACAACTTGCATTAGGCCTTATTGATATGTCCTGGCACGCTACAAAACCTAATGGGAAAGCAATATCTGAGGTAGAAAGAGAAGCGGATTTAACCCATCATTTATATCCTGAAACGGAAGCATACACTGTCAGCCCTGCATTTTCGCATATTTTTTCCGGAGGATATTCAGCAGGATATTATAGTTACAAATGGTCAGAAGTGCTCGATGCTGATGCTTTTGACATGTTTAGAGAAAAAGGAATATTCAATAGGGAAGTAGCAGAGTCATTCAGGGAGAATATCCTCTCAAAAGGGGGAAGCCAGAAGCCAATGGAATTGTATAAAAAGTTCAGGGGCCGGGAGCCAAAAACAGCGGCCATGTTAAAAAGGTCCGGACTTCTGACCATAGATTAAAGACTTTAAAAAAATTATTTTTCAAAATTTTGAATTATCCAGAATTTGAATTAATTCATCAATATTTTCTTTGGATGTATTATAATTGGTTATGCATGCTCTGAGAGCATACATTTCTTTTATTTTATATACTGAAATCCATGTTCTGCCAGTTCCAATGACATGCTGACAAAAGGAATTGATACCTTCTTTATTATGTTCAAATGAGTCTTTCCCAAAACATACGACAGGCAAGCTTGTGCTATTATATATCTTCCAGCCGGCCTTTTTTAATTCTGCCTTTAGATATGCTCCTATTTTTATCTGATAATCTATTGCCTTTGCTAAGCCCTCCCAACCATAAAAAAGGACAGACAAATACAGCTTTAAGCCAGTAAATCTTCTGGACCACTGAATGGTGTGTGTAAAAGGGTCTGTGACTTCCATACCTTCTGCATCCTTCGGCATATATTCCGTTTTCAACCCAAAGGATTGTTTCATAATCTCAGGATGTGACGTAATAAATATTCCAGCCCCCATTGGAACTGAGAGCCACTTGTGCGCATCAAAAGTGATAGAATCTGCTTTTTCAATCCCAGATAACAAATCCTTATATACATCACTCAGGATAACAGCGCCACCATAAGCTGCGTCTGCATGAAGCCAAAATCCGTATTTTTCTTTCAAAGTCAAAATTTGCTTTATATCATCAATGACTCCAGTACCTGTAACACCTTCCGTTGCAATGACCAGAAATGGAGTGTTTTTCAGATGTATATCTTCTATTATCTTAGTATGGAGATCATGGATGTCCATTTTGAGATCAGATCCTGTTCTTACTGGACGGACTGCATCAGAGCCCAAACCAGTTATAATAGCTGCTTTTATGACAGAATGATGCGCTTCTTCTGAGCAATGAATAACGGGGTTTTCCGGGATACTTTTCCAACCACCTGATTTTAGGCCTGGAAATTTGAATTGTGCCGCACAAATCATGGCCGTTAAATTGGCTTCTGCCCCTCCGGAACAAAAAGCACCATCAATGGATGCTTCCTTAAAACCAAATTTGATACCAAGCTCTTTTATAAGATATTCTTCCACTTCTACAGCAAATGGTGCGTGACTCCAGGCCGCCATTTGTGGATTAAAGAAAGCTGTTAGGGTATCTGCTGCCATTCCCGCAAATGAAGACCTGGGGTTGAAAAGTCCGTAATACATCGGGTGTGGGGTGTGTACGGCATATTTGGAAAGGCCTTCTAAGACATGATCAAATGCATCTTCGTGGGATTCTATGCTTCGGTCGGTGATAAAGTTTTTGATCTCTTCTTTGCTGAGCTTAGGTGCTACCGGAAGTTTATCTGTGTGTTCATAAAACTGCTCAAATGACTGAATTAATTTATTCAGGAGCAAATGCCTTTCTTTTTTACTTAAATCCAACATGCATTAATTCTTTTTGAAAGTAAAAGTATTTTTTTAGCTATTATTTACTTCAATTCAAAAAGGAAAATAGCTATCATTATTTGCGCCAGAATAATAAATGGTGTACCGAACTTAAACATTGCCTTTTTAACTTTATGATATATGGGAAATTTAGTTCCGAAAAAAATCTCCAAACTACCACCCATAACACCTATTAAGAATAAAAGTACTCCCACCCAGACTAAACGTTACTGCTATTCCGGAGTCATTCAATACTTTTGAATTACTAAAGATATCACAATAAAATCGGGACACTTACGCAGCCAGGCCATCAAATCAGAGACTCAGATATATTTTGTTATTCACACCTGTTTATTTTTTATCAAACCGATATATAAAAGCTCCTTTTCTGAGATTTATCCCGTATTCCAGATATGCTTTCAGACAAGCTGAAAAGTTAGCCCACCCTTCAGTATTTCCTTTGATCCATGATATTCCTGCTTCGTCATTTTCCATCTCTTTTTCTGTAATTCGCACAACGGTTGAGCCATCGGCTCTTTCTTCAAGTTCCATCGCAACTTCTACTTCCACATCATTTATTGACCAGTAGTAAGTCACCAATAAGTTGGGAGTAATTTTGCCCACCCTGATAGGAACATCCCCATTAAACTCAGGGAAATTCCAGATAAGCTCTGCCCCCTCTTCCATTTTACCTGAACTGGCACTTATAAAGTATTGGCACATTTGTTCAGGATTTACTATAGCTTCAAAAACCTGATCATTTGGCTTTTGGATTTGAATTGATACATTGATTTGAATTTTCATTTTTATATAAGATTTAACCATTTTTTTATGGCGAAAAGGAAGAATTTTTTCTTTAATAATCTGCTGACATATCTTTATTACCCGGTCTGGATATTTTTCATTTCTTGCCCTGTTTTGCTTCATTAACCTCGTGTACACGAAACCCGACTATTTGGCTAATAAGGTCAAAAGGCATTTCCTGATCCAATGGAAACTGAACAGACCCCTTTCCGGATTTATAATTAGAAAGTTCCTTTTGAAAAGCAGCATTTCCTGACGGAAGGGCGTAAAACCCGATATGATTTTTAAATGCTGCGAAATATACCAATGGCTTTTTATGCAATTTGAAAGCCGGCATATTATAGGCAATACATTCAATCGCATCTGGTGCAGAAAGGGATATTGTTTTGCGGATTTGTGTAAGGATATCTGCTATTTCCTTTGGAAGAGTACTCAAGTATTGTTCTATAGAATTGTATTTGGTTCCGTTCATAAAAATTATCAGTATTAGTGGCGGTCCTCAATTAAACAGTATAATATTCCAAAAACCATTTTCATCTACTATACTAAATTGTAATTCAAATAAATCAACTAACTACCAGAATAGAAATCTTTGTTTTGTGTCTGACTGTATCAACTGTTGTGCCAAATATAATGTCCTTAAGACCTTTGTGCCCATGTGCTCCCATGACAAGAAGGTCTATCTTCTGACTCTGAATAATCTTTGATATTTCAGAAGCTGCATTTCCGAAACCAATCTGAATGTCAGCCTGATATCCCAAATCTTTCATCGAACTCTGGTACTTCATCAAACTCTCATTATCCAGAAGGGTTTCATAGTCCAGTGTATTTTTACCATGATACCTGGCAGCGGCGCTCTCCACGATATGTATAAAGGTATAAGATGCGTTTTTTCCACCCTGGTTTATGGCATTTTTTATCACTTTCTGATCATTTCCTGTAAAATCGATGGCGATACCTATATGGGAGTAAATGATCTCTTTTTCGGCGTCAAAATCAAGCGCCTGACCATGAGGTAATTGTATTTTTTGAGAAGTTGATGAACGCAAAAAAGGAAAGATAAGGATATATATCAATAGTAAAAAGCACGCAATTATTGTTGGAATGACTAAAGTATATAAGTAAATCCTGTTATCGCCGGCACCTTCCAACCACTCTACAATAGTATTAAAAACCAGATTTATATTGAGATAGATAATAATGGCTGCGCATAACCAGGAAAGAATTTTCATCCATAATTTAATAGTAAATTCCTTCATTAAAGCCTTGTCGGAATTGAAATGAATAAGTGGAATCACCGCAAAACCAAGCTGAAGGCTCAACACTACCTGGCTTAAGATCAAGGGAATTCCCAGCGCACTGTCTCCAAAAAATAGATAGTAACCAGTGCCGGCACGATAGCCAGCAATCTGGTGATAAATCTCCTGAGCCAGGGTTGAATTCTCAGATTCAAATGTCCCTCCATGACTATTTGTCCGGCAAGAGTGCCGGTAATGGTTGAGCTTTGGCCCGAAGCTATTAATGCAATGGCAAAAAAAGTAGGCGCCGCTTTCCCAAACAAATTATCAAGCAGCTGTGATGCATCCTGGATTTCAGCTACCTGAAAATATCCGTTCATATAAAAAGCTGTAGCTGCCAGCACAAGGATAGATGCATTCACAAAAAAAGCAAGATTTAGGGCAATTACGGTGTCAAAAAAATTCAGTTTGATGGCATTTTTCATGCCTTCGAAGCTCCTTTCAAATTTTCGGGTCTGAACCAGCGAAGAATGCAGGTATAAATTGTGAGGCATTACCGTTGCACCCAATATTCCAATAGCAATGTAGAGAGAATCTCCACTGAGTCCTGATGGAATAAAACCTTTAATGACGTTTGTATAGACGGGTGCTACAATAAACATTTCAACAAGGAATGACAGACCTATGATAAATACAAGCGAAATAATAAATGACTCCATGATCCGGATACCCTTATTGAGTATGAAAAGCAGCAATAAAGTATCCAGTGCCGTAATGCCAATACCCCAGAAAAGAGGCAAACCAAACAATAAATTTAGACCTATAGCCATTCCGACAATTTCAGCAAGATCACAGGCGGCAATTGCAATTTCTGCTAAAATATACAAAGGAATATTGGCCCAACCGGGATAAGCATTTTTTGAGGCTTGTGCCAGATCCATTCCCCTTACAATACCCAGTCTGGCACTTAAGGATTGGAGCAACACAGCCATTAGATTTGACATAAGCAGGACCCATATGAGCTGATACCCAAACTGTGATCCTCCTGCAATATCAGTTGCCCAGTTGCCCGGATCCATATAACCTACACTTACAAGATAGGCTGGTCCAAAAAAAGCCAGCATCTTTCTCCACCCTTTTTTATTGGTAGATACGGATCCGTGTACTTCACTAAGCGATTCTGATTTCATGTGATCATAGATAATTCAACCTGCACAATTCAGTCATGATTGAAATTAAAACAGTCGCAAAACTACGCATAAAATTGCCTATTTTCTTAGGAAAAAGGTCAGATTTATCAATTTTGTTCACAAGTGCTCAGTATCTGAGTTATTTTATCATAATTCATCATTGAGTCCACTCCGAAAAGGCAAAAATAAAGAATTGCCACAGAGTCTCTAAGTCTCAAAGGTTCACAAAGGATAGAATATCAATTTTTAAAATTCATAATTCTTTGCGACTCTTATTGTTTTTGTGCCTTTGTGGCAAAAATAAACTTTTCGGAGTAATCTCATCATTTGAACAAAATGAAATGATTATTTCGAAGACAGGTTCATAAGATATTGATTATAAGGCAATAAAAATTTAAACATACTCTTAAATACTTTAAAGTCTGAGCCATTAAAGAAAGTAGTATATAAGGTAAACTGCCTTCTTTTGAAAAGGGGATACTTTCTAAGCTTAGTTGTGAAAAATGACAGACTTAAAGAGTTCTACCATCTTGCTAATAGCCACATTGGTCTTAATTTTACCTGATTTCAAATCTTCAGATATAATAGAGTAATGGGTCTTAATCACATCATTTTTGAAGGCTATTTCCTGAAGCTTTTGCAGTACCTGGTTTTCAAACCATCGAATTTCCTGCTGATTTCTTCTTAAAGTGAGTATATTTTTTTCTTTGAGTAAATTTAAAAAATCTGTAACAGAACTATATACATTATCCAGGCCCCTTTTTTCCAAAGCAGAAGTCAGGATGACAGGGCAAGTCCAGCCTGGTATGTCATGATGGAATAGCTGGACTGCATTTTTATATGACGACCTAGTATGCTTTGCAAGATCGAGCTGGGGTCCGTCTGCTTTGTTGATGACAAAAATATCTGCATTTTCTACTATACCCCGTTTAATTCCCTGGATATCATCGCCTGCACCGGGCTGGAGAAGGAGGATATTTACATCTGTAATATGATCTACTTCCGTTTCTGATTGTCCTACTCCCACCGTTTCTATGATGATGGTATCAAACCCACACGCTTCACAAAGCTGTATGGCTTCTTTTGTAAAAGCACCGGTACCTCCGAGAATAGCTCCCGAAGGAGAAGGTCTTATATATGCTTTTTCATGACCGGATAATTCATTCATACGGGTTTTATCCCCCAGGATGCTGCCTTTATTGCTTTGACTGCTCGGATCTATCGCCAGGATGGCCGGGTGGTGATTTTTTGAAATAAGAAATAAACCAAAGGATTCAATAAAGGTACTTTTACCCACTCCAGGCGAACCGGTAACCCCTAAGCGGAGAGTATTTTCAGAAATGGGAGGTAAGCGTTCCATTACGGACTCACCCAGTATTCTTTTGGACTTATTATTGCTCTCAAGGAGGGTTATACATTCACTGAGAATAAATCTGTTACCTTCCTGAAGACCCTGAAGATAATAATCTGCATTTTTAATTTTTCTTTTGACAAGAGAAAAGTTTGGATTGATTCCTGAGTTATTATGACGGGTATCAGACATAAGCCAAAATTATGGCAAAGATAGCTAAATAAAGAAAAGGTTGTCTCCTAATTATGATAAGTTGTTTAATAGATATCATGTCTATGAAAAGGAAATTAATTGTCTATTTTTGCAAATAAATATTCTGCATTGTGGAGATAGTCATACTTATTCTATTTGCTGTCCTTCCTTTATCAAGCATAGGTTTATGTTTTTTGCACGACATCAATTATACCCGCAAAATAGGGATAAATAGCTTACTTATCATCAATGGTATTTTGTATTTATCGCCTCTTTTATTGGCATTTATCGGATCACGTTCTGATGGAAATATGTGGGATGAAAGCGGGTCCGGAGCAGCCTTATGGCTATATTTTATAATTTTTCCTGTTACTATTGTGATTCAGATATTACTTTTGATTTTTAAACTTAAATTTTCAAAACAAAAAACAGAATAAATTTATTGGGTCTTTTAGGTAAGAGACAGGTAAGTTATGTATTCTGGCCCCCACGTTTTAACTCAATCAAGGTAATTTCAGGCCACATTCCCACACGGCCGGGAAAACCAAGAAAACCAAATCCCCGATTAACATACAGGTATTTCCCACCTTCCTGATATAATCCAAGCCACTTTTTATATCGGTACTGAGCAGGTGACCATTTGAATCCGGGCAATTGAAATCCGAACTGAAATCCGTGGGTGTGTCCACTTAAGGTGAGGTGGATATGCTCCGGATGCAGCACTACTTTTTCATCCCAATGGGTGGGGTCATGAGACATTAAAATTTTAAATGCACTTTTATCGACACCTACTAAGGCTTTATCCAAATCTCCTTTTTTAGGAAACCACCTTCCTGCTCCCCAGTTTTCTACCCCTAAAAGTTGAATGGATTCTCCGGCTATATTTATGGTCCTGTTTTCATTGTTTAGCAGATCAAATCCCATTTTCCTGAATTTAGTGAAGAAATCACTAAAATAGGCATCTTCAGCCATAGTATTATTTTTTTCCCAGCTACCATAATAATCATGATTGCCCAGAATAGCAAATTTGCCGTATTTTGATTTTATTTCTGAAAATATATCCAGATATGGGTCAATTTCTTCTTTTTCAGCATTGACAAGATCACCTGTAAAGCAAACGATGTCAGGCTTTAGTGCATTTATTTTTTCAATACCGGTCCGGACTTTTTCCTTATTATCAAAACTGCCGGAGTGAATATCTGAAATCTGCACAATTCTGAGCCCATCAAAAGCAGCAGGCAAATCTTTGAATGAGAGATTGACTCGTTCAATGGTATATCTGTATTTTCCTTTTGTAATACCGTACAGCATCCCGAAAAAAGGAATACCGGCTGTTAAAGTTGCCAGAGAAGTAATAAACAGCCTTCTTTCGGGAATAAAAGCGGCTGCGGCATCATCTACATCGATATAAAGACTTTTTATATAACTTAAAAAACCTATGATATAACGACCCCCATCCTGCACCAGCATTATAGCACTAAATATAAGTTTGGTAACCAACATGGTAAAAACAAAACCGGTCAGAAAGTTAAACATTTCTTTTTTACCCTGATCTACACCAGACATGTAGTGCATCAGCAAAGCGAAAATGGCAATATAAGTGGATACAATAAGACCGATAGTAATTATTCTGTAAAACCTCCCAAACCTGGTTTGTCCAAACAATCCTGTCATTCCATAATAGGTATATACATCAA
Organism: Saprospiraceae bacterium; assembly: GCA_016722285.1. GTDB lineage: Bacteria > Bacteroidota > Bacteroidia > Chitinophagales > Saprospiraceae > OLB9. Next base: position 268,612 of record JADKGI010000001.1, on the reverse strand, counting down.
GGCCGACGAAAAAGATGATAATAAAAATAAGAAATAAAGTTCTGTTCATAGAAAAGTATAATCTTACAATCAATCAAATTACGACAAATTTGTTTGCCAATTCAATTGATTTTTATACAAACACCTGGATTTTGGCTACCAGGAACTTCTTATAGATTTAATTTTCTTTTTAATTGATCTTTAAAAAGTCTCAATTTGACTTTTGTGAGATTTGGTATTAATATGTCACCGGTATATTTTTCTCCAAGTCTAAGAAAATATTTTGAGAATATAGAATTGGATATTTTCCACTTTTGTAAAAATTGTTTCCGGCCATCATTTTTTTTGACTCTTGATGTTGATTTCGACATAAAATGGTAAACCCGACACTTTTCGAGACCAATAAAATGTCTTACTCCAGCCTGCCAGAGTTTCATCATAAAATCCGGATCACTATACATGCCTGGTGAAAATTCTGTACTCAAACCACCAATAAGCATCCAGATCTTTCTATCCAGAGCCAGTGGGTACCACAAGGAGCCTGACCAATCATGATAATCATACGTGCTATACTCATCGAGGAATTGCTGTTCCTGAAATTCTTCAGGATTTGCGCCAAAGTTCTTACAATTTATTACACTTTTATTGCTCTTACCGGTCCTTTCCATCATAGTACCGCTTATGCACCAGTAGGGATTTTTATGCTTGATGATTGAATCATGCATCCATTTGTCCCAATCCGGCGCCAAGTACATATCATCATCTATAAGGACGAAGTATTCGCATTGAGCCAGAGACGATGCAGCATTGAATCCAAAACAGACACCGGTGTTTTCCACACTTATGGAATGAGATATTTTAAGTAAATCCAGAAGGTTTTTGCTTTTTTCATCAGCCTCATTCAGATGTACACAAATCTGATGCTCATATCTGCTGTTTTTGCGTATGCTTTCAATGACTAATTTGAGATGAGAATAATTCTTCCATGATGGTATTAATATACTGAAAAGCGCCTTTTCATGTTTATTGTACTGGAAAAATTCTATCTGATTCTGCAGTTGAAAGTCAAGCATAAAAATTTTTACAAAGTTATATTTAATAGCGTACTTTTGCGCTCATTAAAGCCAAAAATGTGATTAACCACCATGAAATGGACGAAGCAAAACTGATGGAGCCAAGTGAAGGGGTGGTTTTGTTTCATCCCCACATACCTGCCAAGGCTATTGAGAAGGTAACTAAAGTGTTGTCCGGACGATGGATCGGTCAGGGTCCGCTCGTAGATGAATTTGAAGAAAAATTCAATGCGGAATTCGGAAAAAACACCAAGGCCCTTGCTGTTGGTTCGGGCACAGATGCACTACATCTGGCATATCTATTGGCAAGGATCAAAGAGGGGGATGAAGTAATTGTTCCTGTCTTTACCTGTACTGCGACAAATATACCTTTTCTGTATATGGGAGCCAAAATTGTTTTTGCAGATGTTGACCCTGAGACGATGAATATTGATATTGATCATGTAGGCAGGTTGATAAATGACAAAACCAGGGCTGTCGTCGTCGTACATTACGGAGGCCTTCCGTGTGATATGGATAAGTTGCAGAAACTCACTTCAACTCATAACATTACGATCATAGAAGATGCAGCCCATGCTCTGGGTGCTACTTTTCAGGGGCAGAAAATAGGAAGTATCTCTCCTTATACTATGTATTCTTTTCAGGCGATAAAGCATATTACGACCGGAGATGGTGGCATGTTGCTGTTACCGGAAGACGTCTATGAAAAAGCCAAAAGGCTGAGATGGTTTGGTATAGATCGCACCGCAAAACAAATGGGGATATGGGAAAACGACATCAAAGAAGTAGGCTATAAGTACCAGATGACAGATATCAGTGCAGCCATGGGCCTGGCGGGTCTGGAAGAATTTGCTCAGACGCTTGCTTTGAGACGGCGGCTCTTCCACATCTATGAAGAAAAATTATCTGAAATAAGTGATGTAAAATTTATGGGTGGTGGGTGCACTGATAGGGAGCATGCTGCCTGGATGTGTACCATACTTGTCGATCGGCGGAAAAATCTCTGGCAAAAATTAAGAGATTCAGCCATTGAATCTGGCCAGGTGCACTACAGAAATGATAGATACAGCATTTTCGGAGGATCCGTACAGGGACTGTTTCCAAATATGGATGCTGTGGAGGAAAAATATCTGGTCTTACCTTTGCATACAAAAATGAACGAATCGAACGTAATTCGTATTTGTGAGACCATTAAGTCAGGTTGGTAAGAAATTTTAAAAATCATTTTTTTAAAAACTCAATAATGAGATGCTTTGAGAGAAGAATCCTGAAAGATGTATTTAATTTATATATAGAATGGTATATGTGATAATTTTCAGGAGAAAGTTTCAATTGCCGCCGCAGATTCTTCCAGCTAAAAAACAGAATAAACGGATAAAATATTAGCAATAAAAAGGATGTACTGGTAAATTGGGACTTGTGGATTTTTCTTATTTCCAAACCGTTGATTGCTGCTAATACCCTAATCCTCAGGATTCCTGAAATAAATATCTTATTAAAATAACCATCAGTTGTCCCGGGCCAGGTAACAAAGGCGGTTGTTTCGTCCGGAAGAGGGTTGGAATAGTGTTCACTTTCTGTGACAAATTGTGAAAAACGGCTTCGCAGAGACGAGGTATTTGGCGTAGTAATTATTAGAATGCCATTTGTATCCAGGACCCTTTCTGTCTCTTTAAAAAAATGAAACTGATTTGGTAAGTGTTCAAAAGTCTCTGACAATATTACTACATCAGCTGATTTATCTTCAATGGGAAATTCATACTGAAGGTCAATTTTCCTAATATCAATTTCACTGAACGCATTATGTTCGGGGAAAAGATCATATGCGCTTACTTTTCCTCCTTTCTCAGTAAAAAGTCGGGCAATATACCCGCTACCTGCGGATAGATCATAGATTCTTTTACCTTTCAGAGAGGAAGCATGTTTGGTAATATAGGATGTAAAAAACCTGATCGAATTACCCCTGGTGTGGGGTATATCATTGATATCCATATAAATTAGTAAATCAGGTTAAGAGCTCTTTGACCATATTGGCTATGGTTTTTCCATCGGCTTTTCCGGCCATTTTCTGATTGGCAAGTCCGATCACTTTCCCCATTTCTTTGATAGAAGTAGCACCTGATTCGGAGATGATAGCCTGTATTGATTTTTTAAGTTCCTCATCATTAAGCTGTGCAGGAAGATATTTTTGAATGATGGCAATTTCTTCTCTTTCAGTGACAGCGAGGTCTTCCCTACCTTGTTTCACAAATATATCCAGAGAATCCTGACGTTGTTTTACCAGTTTTTGCAATAACTTTATTTCACCGGACTCATCCAGCACATTGCCACTGCCGTCTGTTTTAAATAGTAATATTGCGGCTTTTATGGCCCTCACAGAACGAAGTGCTGCCTGATCCTTACTTTTCATTGCTGCCTTAAGATCTTCTCCTATTTTAGTTTCAAGACTCATAATTTTTATTATTTTGATTGGTCAAATTTATGGTAATGTCAACAAAATCCTGCACACTTAGTTGCTCGGGCCGTTGGTTATAAAACGGATCATGAAGAATTTTGGAGTCAAGAAAAAGCGGCTTCAATGTATTTCGCAGCATCTTTCTTCGTGAACTAAAGCTGGTTTTAACTACCGATCTGAATAGCCTGTCATCACATGAAAGCACGTAGTCTTCCTTTCTTTTTAGCCTGATCACACTGGAGTTTACTTTGGGGGGAGGACTAAAACTATCGGGAGATACATCAATAATTGTTTCTCCTGTATAATAAGCCTGCACCAGTACACTGATGACTCCATATGTCTTGGATCCGGGGGGAGCAACCACTCTGTCAGCCACTTCTTTTTGAAACATACCCACCATCTCGGGGACCAGTTCTTTGGAGTTGATCATTTTAAACAGAATTTGAGATGAAATATTGTAGGGATAGTTTCCTATTAAGTAGAATGGCTGGCCATCAAAAACCTTTGACAAATTGAGTTTTAGAAAATCCAAAAAAGTAATCTGGTCGGGTTCTACTATTTTATTTCTGGTAAGATAATCGACCATGTCCTGGTCGGCTTCCACTACTTTGAGACAAATATCCTGTGTGGACAGATATTTTGTAAGTACACCTTTTCCCGGACCTATTTCGAGCACATTTTTAAGATTTTCTGTTTTCAACAGACCGTTTGCAATGGTCTTAGCAATATATTCATTTATCAGAAAATGCTGTCCGAATGATTTTTTAGCTTTCATGCGGCAAAGGTACGGAGTATAATTATTTACTCAGGTGCAAAATTGAATTTTCAATGACTTTATATTTTGAAGCAGATATCTATGTTTTTCAGATCATTAGACTATCAATATATATTTTTAGCATAACTCACCGTTTTTAAATCAATTTAGCAAAACTTTAAGAAGCTTTTCAAGCTCAGGAATACTGATGTTTTTAGCAATAATATGGCCTTCAGTATCTATTAAAACGTTTTGCGGAAGAGATTTTACGGCATACAATTTTGAGATTTCACTCCATCCTTCAAAAATCTGAGGCCATAAGGTTTTATCTTTTTCAATGGCCTTCTGAAAACTCTCTTTCTGTTGGTCATTTGAAATACCTAAAATTTCAAATTTCGATCTGGAAGTATTTGAATAAACCTTTGCCAACTTTGGATTATCAATCCTGCAAGGTAAGCACCAGGAGGCCCAAAAATCTAAAAGTAAATATTTACCCCGGTATAAACCAGGGTTTTGCGGGCTACCAGACAAGTCAGTTGTAGTAAAATAAGGGGTTTTGGCTCCAACTGAGATTTTTGCCAACATTTCTAATTTATGAGAAACATTTTTTGAAATTTGGGTACCCGGAAATTCTTTATTTAATCGTTGTGTCATCCATTTTATGCATTCAAAATTTTTATTTTCATCAAGAAACATCATCACATAAAAAGCGGAGGTAGGATGTTGTGTGTTTTTTACAAGCTGTTCAAAATCCCGAACAAATAGTAAAAGATTCTTGTCTTTCTGATAACTTAAGCTGTCCAAAAGTACATAGTCTTGTTTTTCCAAAGCTGCGTTGCCAATAATCATTAATTCACCAAAATATTTTTCATTAATTGAATTCAGATGAGACCGAAAGTATTCTATTTCATCCACAGTTTCAGAACCTGAAATATTAATGGCTTTCTTACTCCCTGATAGTTGAATTGTGGCTTCATTCTCCATGCCAATATAAAATTCTTTCTCCCTACCTACTCTTAATTTTACCAATGAAAGATAGGGAAAATTGAGTGTGGCTGCAAATATTCCATTCGTATCGGTCTCAGCAACCTGAACGGGAGAATCATAGGTGTTTTCTTCAAAATTGTATGATTGAATGGTTATGGGAGTATTTTTATACACATTTCCCAAATTCCCTGAGAACGTAGTTTTAATATTTTGGGAATACAAAATATTGAAAAAAGCAAAAAATAATATTACTAGGAGCTTATTCATGATTATATTTTCTTATGTTGATATGGAATCGAAATTCTGTCAATGTTGAGATTTTGTCAATCTTCTACCTTTTCAGGGAGATCAGCACTCAGATTTTAATTAAAATTTCACGCTCAACATTTTGTTGTATTTAACACAAAACCAATTACGTGTTTAACATTTAACCGGTTACAAAATGACTGAAAATAGTAGCTGAAAAATGTTTTAAACTCTATCTTTCATTTAGTGCATAACGCAGTCCTGAATATGATTTTAGTACAGCTTTGGCGCTTCCTACTGTCAAAGGAGATTCTACCAATAAGGGTAATTTATTAGCGTCATTTGTGACCCAGATCTGCATAAGATTTCCTTCTTTAAAGACGTTTCCTGTCACGAGATCGGGGATTATTTTCAGAGTGTTGTACGTGCCTAGATCTTTGATTTCAAAATCATCATATTTGCCTTCATACCGGACTTTTATCGGATATATAGTCTCGTCAAATAGAATTCTGGTAGGAACCATATCGCCAGGTCTATATTGTGATACATTCATATTGCGCAAAAAGTAGAATACTGATAGTAAATCATGCGTACATTCACTTAGATTTATGTTCTTTCTGATGGCACTTTCTCTGGTTTTACCATTATAGCTGGTGGCCGTTAATGCTGATTGATTAAATGAGATGCTGTCAAATCTTCGATATCTGCCCTCTTCAACAGACCTAACAAATGTCCGGGGATATAATGTCCTCTTATCAATGACGCTATGGAAGTAATCTCTTACTCTGAAGAAAACATCATAACTCCGGTAAGTTTTTCCTGTAACTGTTATGTGGTAGCTGTCTTCTTTTTCCTGAATGATAAATTCAGCTTCGCCTGCTGGAATCCAGACAAATTTCCAATTGTAATATGCTTTAAATACGATCTTTTCACCGGATCTAAATGCAGTATTGGGTATGCGGCAATCATCGCCAATGTCATCAGGAGTATTTTTATACTTAACTCCGGATGCCAGTATAAAAATTACAAAAAATGAAAATACTAAAAGACTAAATATTTTTATCATAGAGTGTAAATGTAGCCTTCAAAAGCTTTGGACATATAAACAGCATCTTGAAGCAATAATGTTTCTTAACTACTACCCCATTCTGAGATCCAGAATATTTCCCATTTCATAACATACCCGGCAGCGTGGCTCGTATTTATCTTTTTCTCCTAACAACACGGTGTCCTGTTCTGCACTGAGTCGATACGAATGTGTTGCCAGATTGCCGCAATGTGGACATATTGCATGGACTTTGGTAATATATTCTGCTACAGCGAGCAAATGAGGAACCGGACCAAAAGGCCGACCTCTGAAATCCATATCCAGACCTGCAATAATTACTCTTGCTCCTTTTATAGCCAGTTTTTGGCATACTTCGGGCAGGTGTTCATCAAAAAACTGGGCTTCATCAATGCCAATAACATTGACATCCTGGATGTGCCCAAAAATATCAATACTATTTGACACGGGAATCGAATCTATGGTATTTTCATCGTGGGACACTACTTTGATGATATTGTAGCGGGTGTCTTTTGTTGGTTTGAAAATCTGAACTTTTTGATTGGCTATTTTCGCTCTCTTAAGCCGCCTTATCAGTTCTTCTGTTTTACCTGAAAACATAGAGCCACATATTACCTCTATCCACCCGCTTCGCTGCCCTCTAAAACTCGGCTCCAAAAACATATTTGCCCATTTTGTCACAAAGTAAAAATATTTAAACAGATTTTGACAAGAGAATCAGAAAAATTACGTTTCATTAAGATATTATGACATATCAAGATGCTAAAATCATAATTGGTATAAAAATTGTACGTATTAAATAAATTTATAATATAAATATCGGTATGGATATGCAGAATTTTAAAAATAAACTGAAGAAAATAGCTGCCCTCTCAGACAATGGCAATAGCGAAGGGCAGTTTTCAAGTCTTGAAAAAGACCTTCTATTAAGCTATATCAGAGAGCTGTATGACATTACTCTGGATGATAAAATAATGGAAGCCAAACCAAAGCAACCGGTCAATAATGAAAAACCGATACCTGCGAATAATGGCAATTCACTCTCTGTGATTTATGAAACTGTAAAGGAAGTTTCGGAAGTGATGTCTGCTCCAATTGCATCATTGCAGGGAGTACTGGCTAAGGAGGGCATAAACAAAGATGCAGGAAAAGGATCCAAACACAATGAAGCCGAAAAGATTGTCACTGATGGAATAAGTGAAGCGCTCAATGAAATTTTTGCTGAAGATATCATTACAGATCTTTCCGACAAACTAAGTCACACACCTGTTAATGATCTCACCAGGTCAATGGGCATCAATGAAAAGATCTTCACCCAGCAGGAATTGTTTGGAAATGATCAGAAGGTATTTAATGAGACCTTGATGCAACTCAACAATTTTGTCGAATTTAAAGATGCAAAACAATATCTTATTGAACATATTATTGGCAGATTTGATTGGGTGAGTGAGAATAAAGTTAAAAAAGCAGCGACCTTTGTACGCCTTATTAAACGCAAATATGTTTAGAAAAATATGATGAAGGATGCGGTTATTTTTATTCAGAAAATCCGTTTTCCAATTTTTGTTTTGGCTGTTTTATGGATTATCAAACTCTTTGAAGAAATATCAGGGGTACATTTGTATTTTTTGGGGATTTACCCCAGAGAGTGGTCGGGTTTACCCGGTATTTTTACTTCTGTTTTTATACACTCCAGTTGGAGTCATTTGGCTTCAAATTCGATACCATTAATTGTGCTGATGTCCATAATGGTGTTGTTTTATGGCAAAGCAGCAAAACAAGGTATGATTTCCATCATGTTGGGTGAAGGTATTATGGTTTGGTTATTTGCCCGACCATCATATCATATTGGAGCCAGTGGCTTGGTTTATGGGCTGATAGCATTTGTATTCTGGACTGGTGTTTTTAGAAAAAATGCCAAATCCATTGTTTTGTCTTTGATCATTTTAACGCTTTACGCCGGAAGTGTGGAGGGATTATTTCCCGGGGCAGAGAAGAATATCTCTTGGGAGAGTCACTTATTCGGAGCACTTGTGGGCCTGGTGGTCGCTTTTGTATTAAAGAATGTAGTGGAGGAAGACGAAAAGCAATATGGAGAATCACCGTGGATACACGATGACATAACAAAAAGATATTTTTTTCCCAGAGATATTTTTGAAAAAACACGGATTGAAAGATATTATGATTCATTAATGAATGATGAGCAAAATAATGAAATTAACTAATTTTATCAATATTGAGATTTAGCACAAAGCCATCAAGGTATTGTAAAGATAGTAATCAAGTATAAAATAAAACATTGATAATCAATATAATAGATTGGCATTCTATTTTTTGAACACTGTAACGATTTTACAAATTAAATCCTTCTGAGGACAAAGCTTGGATTATCTTTGCTGGCTCAATATAAAAATTAACTTAACATCATTTTAAACCCCTCATGCTGAATAAGTATAGTAAACACGTAACACAGGACCCGACACAACCCGCGGCTCAAGCGATGTTGCATGCTATTGGTCTAACTGTAGAAGACCTGAAAAAACCGCAGATAGGAATAGCCAGCACCGGTTGGGATGGAAACCCGTGCAATATGCACTTGAATGATCTTGCAAAAGATATTAAAAAGAGTGTCAATGCTTCTGATATGGTGGGGCTTATATTCAATACAATAGGCGTCAGCGACGGTATTTCTATGGGTACAGCAGGTATGAGGTTTTCCTTGCCTTCCCGAGATATCATTGCAGATTCTATCGAAACCGTAGTATCAGCACAATGGTATGATGGGGTTATTGCTATTGTTGGATGTGATAAAAATATGCCGGGAGCTATGATGGCTTTTGGGCGGCTTAATCGTCCAGGTATAATCGTATATGGTGGTACCATAGCACCCGGATGTCATGCCGGCAAAAACCTGGATGTAGTATCAGCATTTGAAGCGTTGGGACAGAAACTGAGTGGAGAGATAAATCAGGAAACATTTGATCAGGTTGTATTAAAAGCCTGTCCCGGACCCGGTGCCTGCGGAGGGATGTACACAGCAAACACGATGGCATCTGCAATTGAAGCGCTCGGATTGTCGTTGCCGTATGGATCTTCAAATCCGGCTGTCAGTAAAAATAAAGCAGATGAATGCGGTCATCTTGGCGGAGCAATACGATTGTTGCTGGAAAGAGATCTGAAGCCCAGGGATATTCTGACCATTAAATCTTTGGAAAATGCTGTAAGGCTTATTACTGTTCTTGGTGGAAGTACCAATGCAGTTTTGCATCTCATAGCAGTTGCCAATGCATTTGAAATTCCTTTCACCATTGATGATTTTCAAAGATGGAGTGACGATACACCATTTCTTGCAGATCTGAAGCCCAGTGGGAAATATGTCATGCAGGACTTGCATGAGGCAGGAGGAATTCCCTCAGTCATGAAAATGATGCTCAACGAAGGTATGCTGGATGGCTCAAGCATGACTGTAACTGGAAATACCATTGCTGAAAATCTGGAAAACGTAAACCCGATAGGTTCGGGTCAAAAAATAATTTTTCCGGTAAGCACTCCTTTTAAATCATCAGGGCATATTCAGATCCTGTATGGAAATCTGGCTACTCAGGGTTCGGTTGCAAAAATCACGGGGAAAGAGGGCGAAATGTTTTCTGGGCCCTGCCAAGGTGTATGACTCGGAAGATGCTGCTAATAATGGCATACAAAATAAAGAAATAAATCAGGGAGATGTAATAGTCATCCGTTATTGTGGTCCGAAAGGAGGGCCGGGTATGCCCGAAATGCTTAAGCCCACTTCACTCATTATGGGAGCGGGGCTTGGAAAGACCGTTGCGTTGATAACGGATGGAAGGTTTTCAGGGGGTACCCATGGGTTTGTGGTTGGACACATCACTCCGGAAGCTTTTGAAGGAGGAAATATAGGACTTGTACGGAATGGCGATATCATTACCATCGACGCTGAAAACAATGAAATCAATGTGGAAATATCAGACAAAGAGCTGGTTGACAGGCGAAGCGTGTGGAAGAAACCGGATGCCCTCTGAAAGGATTTTTAAAAAAATACAGACAGACCGTATCGTCTGCCAGTGATGGTTGTATAACCTGTTAATGGTCAATCAGAATTAATATGACAACAATGGAAGTATTAGAAGTAAAAACAAATGCAGAAATCACCAGTAAAAAGATAAAAATATCAGGGGCTGAAATAGTAATGCGCTGCCTGGTGGAAGAAGGAGTAAAAACGATTTTTGGGTATCCTGGAGGAGCCATTATGCCTATCTATGACGCGTTGTATGACTTTGAAGATAAGCTAACGCACATCTTGACAAGACATGAGCAGGGCGCTATTCATGCGGCACAGGGAATGGCAAGAGTAAACAGGCAACCAGGCGTTGTATTTGCTACATCCGGTCCGGGAGCAACCAATCTGGTAACCGGACTTGCAGATGCACTGATGGATTCTACCCCTTTAGTTTGTATAACCGGACAGGTTTTTGCACACCTGCTAGGCTCTGACGCGTTTCAGGAAGTAGATGTTATTGCGTGTAGTAATGCGGTTACTAAATGGAATTTTCAGGTCACAAAGGCTTCAGAAATAAGTGATGCCATTGCCAAAGCTTTTTACGTAGCGAATTCCGGAAGGCCAGGCCTGTCCTTATTGATATCACTAAAAACGCTCAGGTCGAAGAGGCTGTTTTTGAGTATAAAAAGAACCCAGGTGTAAGATCATATCACCCTAAACCCGTTCTAAATGAAGAAAGTATAAAAGAAGCGGCCAGATTAATTGATTCTGCAGAAAAACCTTTAATACTGGCAGGACATGGGATTCATATAGCACATGCTCAGGAGGTGTTTAAATTATTTGTTGAAAAGTCAGGAATTCCTGTGGCAAGCACCATCCACGGTCTCTCAGTTTTGCCCATTGACCATAAACTGAATAAGGGGATGCTGGGCATGCACGGGAATCTTGCGCCCAACATACTTACGAATTCATGTGATGTGCTGATCGCAATTGGTATGAGATTCGATGACAGGGTAACTGGAAATCTGTCTAAGTATGCAAAACAGGCAAAGATAATTCACATAGAAATAGATCCCGCCGAAATAGATAAAAACGTAAAAACAACGGTAGCTATCAATGCAGATGCCAAAGAAGCCCTTGAAGTACTTCTTAATCTGGTAGAAAAGAAAGAATATCCGAAATGGTATTCTCAATTCGATGATTTGTATGACAAGGAATATAAAAAAGTCATATTAAAAGATCTGGATAAATCACTAGATAAGAAGTTGACTATGGCACGGGTAGTCAGGGAGGTATCGAAACAGACAGAAGGAAAAGCGGTCGTAGTCACTGATGTAGGTCAGCATCAAATGGTTGCTGCCAGGTATTATGAGTGGTTGGGTCATGATCAATGGGTATCATCAGGGGGAGCCGGTACCATGGGCTTCGGGCTGCCAGCGGCCATTGGAGCAAAGATGGCTGCACCAGAGCGTACTGTGGTCGCATTTATCGGCGATGGTGGTTTTCAAATGACTTTGCAGGAGCTGGGTGTGTGCGCTCAATGGAATGTACCTGTGAAAATTGTCATTTTGGATAATGAGTTTCTGGGAATGGTCAGGCAATGGCAGGAGCTGTTTTTTGACAGGAGATACTCTTCAGTCAATTTGCAAAATCCGAATTTTTGCATGATTTCAGAAGGGTTTGGCGTGAAGGCAAAGAAAATAACTGAAGCCAGGGAACTTGACTCTGCTGTTACGGAGATGCTTGAGCACGAAGGGCCTTTTTTATTGCATGTCATGGTCGAAAAGGAAGACAACGTATTTCCCATGATAGCTTCTGGTAAGGCAGTAGATGAAATAGTATTGGAATAATAAAGATAGATACAGCATGCAGGAATATACACTTACTGTTTTTTCTGAAGACAAAACAGGGATTTTAAGCAGGGTAATTGCCATCATTACAAGAAGGCATTTTGATATAAAAAGTATTACGGTATCTCCCTCTTCGATGGTCGGAATATACAGGTTTACCATCATGTTGGTTTTAGAAGAAGACCAGGTAAGAAAACTGACTGATCAGATAGAAAAACAGGTTGATGTACTCAAGGCATTTTATTATAATAACAGCGAAATCATTTATCAGGAGATTGCATTGTACAAAGTGCCTACGGAGGCTTTTTATGATGGGGACAGCGTCGAAAAGCTGATACGAAAGCACAATGCGCGAATTCTATCCATTGAGAAAGAATACATTGTTATTGAGAAAACAGGGCATCAGTCTGAGTCAGAAGCATTGCTTGATGAGCTCAGAGAAATAGGTTTATACGAGTTTGTGAGATCCGGAAGGGTCGCCATAGCGAAACCCATGGAAAGACTCAAGAATTACCTTAAATGCAGTGAAGGATGAACGACCTAAAGACATATTAAAACAACCAGATAAAACATTCTTAATTCATAATATTAAAAAAAAATGGCACAATTAAATTTTGGAGGAACATTAGAAAATGTAGTTACCAGAGAGGAGTTTCCTCTTGAAAAAGCACGGGAAATACTTAAAAATGAAACCATCGCTATCATTGGATATGGCGTGCAGGGGCCCGGACAGGCATTGAATCTCAGGGATAATGGTATGAACGTCATCATTGGCCAGAGACCAAACTCACATTCATGGGAAAAAGCAGTCAAAGATGGATTTGTACCTGGTCAAACTCTTTTTCCAATAGAAGAAGCCGCTGCTAAGGGTACGATCATTCAGTACTTGCTTTCAGATGCAGCCCAGATAGCTGTCTGGCCGCAACTCAAGCCACACCTTACAGCTGGAAAAGCATTGTATTTTTCACACGGATTCGGGGTTACATATAAAGAAAGATCAGGAATAATTCCTCCTGCAGATATCGATGTGATTCTGGCAGCACCAAAAGGTTCGGGCACCAGCCTGAGAAGGTTGTTTCTTGCAGGCAAAGGATTGAATTCCAGTTATGCTATTTTCCAGGATGCAACCGGAAAAGCAAAGGACAGGGTCATAGCATTAGGCATTGGTATCGGATCGGGATATCTTTTTGAGACCGATTTCAGAAAAGAAGTATTCAGTGACCTTACCGGGGAGCGAGGAACACTTATGGGAGCAATCCAGGGTATATTTGAGGCACAGTACCATGTATTGCGCAAGAATGGCCACAGCCCGTCAGAAGCTTTTAATGAAACAGTAGAAGAACTGACAGAATCGCTGATGCCCCTTGTGGCTGAAAATGGAATGGACTGGATGTATGCCAATTGCAGTACTACCGCTCAGAGAGGTGCACTTGACTGGAAAAACAAATTCAGAGACGCAGTGTCACCTGTATTTGAAGATCTGTATAAAAGTGTAGCATCAGGAGAAGAAGCCCAACGCTCTATAGATACCAACTCTCAGCCGGATTACAGAGTAAAACTGGATGCAGAACTTACAGAACTCAGAGAATCAGAAATGTGGCAGGCAGGTAAGGTTGTGAGAAGTCTCCGACCGAAAATATAATTTTTAATTCAAACTAAAATAAAACCCACCTGAACAGATTGCTGATGCGGGTGGGTTTTTAATATTAATATGAGTTTTACCCCATTTCTGATACCACTTCTTTTACTTCAGGTACCATGCGTTTGAGCATACCTTCGATGCCTGATTTTAATGTCACTGTAGAGGAAGGACAACCACTGCACGAGCCTTGCAGGACAACGGTGACTATTCCATTTTCATAAGATTTGAACTCAATATTTCCACCATCCATTTCGACAGCCGGTTTTACATAAGTGTCTATAAGATCCTTTATTTTTTTAACCAGTTCGCCATCTTCTCCGGTGTACATATGTTCAGATGCCTTGCTTTCAATTTCGGCCATGGCTTCGTCAAATCCATCTTTTATTATAGACCTATCATCCGATACATAGGATTTTATAAATTCCTTCAGCTGGAGCATAATATCATCCCAAGCATAGGTAAACTCTTTGGTGACGGTCACAAAATTGTTGCAGATATAAACCCCTTTAACATAGGGAAAAGCATAGAGTGCTGTGGCCAATTCTGACCACACTGAAGCCAAAGATTCCTCCTTAAAATCGGCTGTGCCCCTGTACAGCATTTTATTTGTAACAAACTTGAGGGACTCAGGATTAGGTGTTTGCTCCGTGTATAACATTACCGGGCTTTTGACAGCTTCCATATTTTCATTTTTTTAGTAGTGGATTAAACAGCAACAAATAGGTATAGTTTAATAATTTGCCACTATTTTTAATTAGAATCAATAAAAATACACATTCTTTAGTCAATACTACAAGATTCAGCTGACTAAATGATTGTAAAATAAGGAATTTTAAAGTTAAATATTGTAATTTTGTGACAGGTAAACATATGAAAATGAGTGCTATAAATGACTTTAAGAAGATTTCAAAAGAGGAATGGTTGTCAAAAGCCAATATCGATCTGAAGGGTAAATTGTCAGCTGAAAGTTTACTTTATACGGTTGATGATCGTATTTCTTTTTCGCCCTTTCTTATGGGAGAGGATGTAGAAAATTGTCAACCGGTATCAGGACCAGATACCCGAGCGGCTATTAAAATAAATTCTTATACAGACAGAGAGGCAAATACCAAAGCATTGGAAATGCTGAATCGTGGTGCTGAAGTCATTGCCTTTGATGTACTACCACGTTTTGACTTTCAGGTACTCTTCAAAGGAATATTTCTGGATATGGTGACAGTAATTTTGTTTTGTAATGATAAAAATCTCGCTAATGCAAAACTTAATGAATATTTATCAAAAAATAAAAGCGAGAAAGATACCAATGTGATTATATTTAATACATCAGAATGTTTCAGATTATCATCAAAAAAAGAGACCTTTTCCAATCGAATAAACAGGATCAGACAAGAATTAGAGAGACACTCTGAAAATGAAAAGATCTACTTATTTATTGAACTTAAAAAAGATTTTCTGACTCAAATAGCTGAACTGAGAGCTATAAGAAAATTGAATGAAACATTAAGAAATCAAACCGGAAATCTTTTTATTATCACAGAAATCAATACATCTCCGGAAGAAGAAAATGTCCATCCTTTGATTATAGCTAATTATCTTTTGATGTCTTCATATCTTGGAATGGCTGATATTTCTTTTGGACTTCCTTGGGATGATGATGGGGATACTGCCAGATTATGCCTTAATATTCACCATGTACTTAAAGAAGAAAGTGGGTTTAACTTTGTGACTGATCCTACAGCAGGCGCATACATAATCGAAAAACTTACACAGGAATTGATAATGGCATCAAACATATAATTATCTCGTCTGACAAAAACAATACTTTGTCTATTTTGTAGTTATTGTTTTGTTAAAACGGTTCTGTTTTTGATATCTTTGAATATAAATTGAGTTTTAACATAGATATTTGGAACAAAATCGACAAGTTTAACTACATCACTTTCCAGATTTTGTAAAAATAAAGTATTAATTTTTTAATGAATTCAGATAAAATAAAGAAAATGGTATTAAGAAGTTCATTGGTAATTGCGGTTCTTTTCGGATTATTTATGGTAAAGAGTTATAATCCGGGACCCCCGGTAAATGACAAAGAAGCGATGGTTTTGCAGGGCATTATAGAAACCATAAAATATGTCCATCTCAAGCCAAAGGAAATTGACAATACTTTTTCGGCAATGGTCTATAAAACATACCTGGAAAGAATTGATGGCCAAAAAAGATTTTTAACTCAGGAGGACCTGAACAAATTAAAGAATTTTGAACTGCTCATCGATGATGAGGTAAATAACAGAACATTTGAATTTTTTAATGCATCTCTGCCTCTGTTGGACGCAGGAACTGAAAAAGCAAAATCTTATTTTACAGAATCAATTAGTGTCCCGATGAATTTCACAAAGGGAGATCCTCTGGAAACAGATACTGATAAGATAGCGTATGCAAAAAATGATACTGAACTCAAAGCACAATGGAAAAATATTGTTCAGTTTGAGGTAATGAGTAAGTGGGTGCAACTAATCAAAGATCAGCAGGGAAAAGAAAATAAAGAAGGCAATAAAACAGAAGAGGAGCTTAAAACAGATGCGGTCAAAGATGTCAAAAAAAGATTTAATGATTGGTTTGACAGACTTGGAAAATTGAGAAGGAGTGATCGTATGGAAGTTTATCTTGGCTGTATCGCTAACTACAATGACCCCCATACTGACTATCTCAGTCCTAAAGAAAAGCAGGATTTTGATATCACAATGGGTGGAAAACTGGAAGGCATCGGTGCCAGATTGACCACGGAGGGAGATTATACCAAAGTATTCAGCATCGTAGTAGGTGGCCCAGCCTGGAAGACAAAAAAACTGGATGATAATGACATTATCATGAAAGTTACCCAAAAAGGTCAGGAAGCGGTTGATATTGCGGGAATGAGAGTAGATGATGTAGTTCAGCTCGTCAGGGGTAAGAAGGGAACAACTGTCATTCTGACTGTAAGAAAGAAAGATAATTCCATCGTAGATATATCTATAGAAAGAGATGAGGTACAATTGGATGATGCCAAGGCAAAATCAGTCATATTGAATATACCGGGTAAGATTCAGAACATCGGATACATCCACCTACCTAATTTTTATTCATCATTTGAAACAGAAGGTGGCAATTCATGTGCCGTCGATGTGGCGGAAGAAATTAGGAAGCTAAAAGAACAACAGGTAAATGGAATCTTGCTTGACCTGCGCAATAATGGCGGAGGCTCACTCAATGATGTGGTCGATATGAGCGGATTTTTTATCGAAGAAGGACCAATCGTACAGGTAAAGGGAAGAGAGAGCAAACCATATATCCATGTGGACAAAGACAAGAGCGTCCTGTACGGCGGACCACTCATTATTATGGTAAATCAATTCAGTGCTTCTGCTTCAGAAATTATTGCAGCAGCGATGCAGGATTATAACAGAGCCATTATAGTAGGCAGCAATTCTACTTTCGGAAAAGGTACGGTACAACGGTTTTACGACCTGGATAGAGGTGTCAGGGGCTATGATGAATACAAACCTTTAGGAAATGTTAAAATGACAGTCCAGAAGTTTTATCGTATAAATGGCGGGTCAACTCAATTGAAAGGGGTGATTCCGGATATTATATTGCCGGATACATATCACTTTATCAAAACGGGAGAAAAAGATTATGATAACCCTTTGGAGTGGACAGAAATATCTGCTGTGCCATATTCACAAAATGTAGTCCTGATAGAGAACAAGCAAAAACTCGTAGAAAACAGTAAAAAGCGTGTGGCTGAAAGTAAAGACTTTCAGTTGGTTCTAGAAAGTGCCATGCAGATAAAGCAAAACAGGGACCAGACCAAATGGCCACTGAAGATCAATGATTACAGATCTATGGTCGAAAAAAGAGATGAAGACAATAAAAAATTTGATAAACTATTTAAAAACGAAATAGCTGGTCTGGAAATTAAAAACCTGCCAGAGGATGTGGCAAAGATAAATATGGCGGAATCCAATATCGCCAGAAACAATGAATTTATCAAAGATCTTAAAAAGGATATTTACCTTGAAGAGTCATTGTATATCATAAGAGATATGATAAATCTTGAAAAATCCTTTGCATCACTTCAAAGTAAGATTGTCAGATAAACGTTTGTGATAAGAAAATATTTAATACAGGAAAGGAGGTAAGACATGATGACTTACCTCCTTTTCTGTTTAATCCGGTTTTAACTGTTTTCTTTAAAATGGTTCCACCCCTGAGCAGATATATCGTGTACATTACCTCCGGTAGTATGCAGTTTTATCCCATCTCCCTCATCAGTTATTTCACCTATGATAAAAACTTCAGGCATGAAACGAATTTTGTCCAGATCTTTTTCATCAATGGTGAATAGCAATTCATAATCTTCACCACCATGAAGCGCACAGGTTATTGGGTCGAGGTTAAAATCAATAGCAGTTCTCTCCGTATCCGGGTGAATGGGAACCTTGCCTTCTTCAATAAATGCTCCGGTACCTGATTGTCTGCATATATGTATCAGTTCGCTTGCCAATCCGTCAGAAATGTCAATCATCGAGGTTGGTTTAACTTTGTTCTTTCTGAAATAAGCTACAGCCCCTGCCTGGGCTTCGGGTTTTAATTGTCTTTCGATCAGATATTGGTTATTTTCCAGTTCCGGCTGTACGCCGGGATGGGCCAGATAGACCTGTTTTTCTCGTTCCAGGATTTGTAATCCCAGATATGAAGCACCCAAATCCCCGGTCACGCAAATGATATCACCCTTTTTGGCACCGTTTCTGTAAACCAAATCAGCTTCTGAAGCTTGACCTATGGCTGTTACGCAGATGACCATACCTTTTGGAGAAGAAGTCGTGTCACCGCCTACCAGATCCACTTTGTACATTTTGCAGGCAGTATATATGCCTTCGTACAGCTCTTTCATGGCTTCAAGGCTGTATTTGCTCGAAATAGCTACTGAGACAGTTATTTGTGATGGTTCAGCATTCATAGCAAAAATGTCAGAAAGATTAATCACCACAGATTTATAACCCAGATGTTTCAAAGGAGTGTACATCAGATCAAAGTGTATCCCTTCTACCAGCATGTCAGTAGATACAACGGTCACTTCATTGATGTTTTTGATGACTGCCGCATCATCACCTACAGATTTTATCGAAGTAGGCTGTTGTGCCGGATGGTCTTTGGTAAGGGCTTCTATCAGTCCAAATTCTCCCAATGTATTCAGATCAGTGAATGAAGTATATGTATTATGACTCATTTCAGATTTTAATGCAAAGGTATATAATTTGAGGGGGACGGAAACAAAAGTTCAGCATTAGTTATTCTCAGTTATGGCTTTATCCAGTTTGGTTTTCAATTTAAATTTTTTGTAATAATAAGACAAAATGGCTATGATGATAAGAGAGGGCAACATGTTTTCAAGACTGATTTTTCCTATTTTCAGTAGATGGATAGAAATGGCAATAATCAGCATGCCACCCACAGCACTCAGGCTATCCATTACTTCCTGACTAAATACATTTTTAAGCCTTGAAGCCATGATCGTAATACCTCCCTGAAAGAAGAACATAGGAATCACAGAAAACATGACTCCAATGCCATATATGGAAGCAAGAGCGACAGATGAAAAACCATCTAATAAGGATTTTACATAGAGGAGTTCTCTCTTCTGTTGCAGTCCTTCTTCGAGTGCACCAACTATTGTCATCGAACCAACACAAAATAATAAAAAAGCAGATATCAGTCCTTCAGAAAATCCGGAGTCATTATTGCCGATTAATATTTTAAGCCCTTCCGAAATTTCGTTAAAAATCAGATCAACCCTGATAAGCTGTCCCAATACGGCTCCGATAATCAGGCTAAAAAAAAACACCAAAAGATAACCGTCAGGAAGTTTCAAAGCCATACGGATACCTATTAGTAAGGTGCCAAGCCCTACAGCCTGAAAAACAATACCCTGAATATCTTCACTAAAAATATTTTTAAGCAATATGCCTATTATGCTGCCAATAGTTACAGTGAGCATATTTACCAGTGTAGCCTTAGGTAGAATCATCATTTTGAATTGTTGTAAGGCAATGATACATTGATTTAAATTAATATAAAATATTTTTGCAAAATTAAACTTACATTTGAGATAAATAAAAACCTGAATGATGAAGATATCCTCTGCTATATCTGATACTGAACTAAAAACCATTCTTACTTCAACCCACAATTTTGTAGAGCAAAAATTGTTCCCTATTGAGATGGATGTAATTAAAATGGCGTGGCAGGATGCCAAACCCATTTTAGATAATTTGAGATCGGAAGTAAAATCAATGGGGTTGTGGTGTCCTCAAATACCAAAAACCTATGGAGGGCTCGGACTAAGCAATAAAGAGCATGGAATGGTCAGTGAGATCCTTGGAATGAGCCCTATCGGGCATTTTGTTTTTAATTGTCAGGCACCGGATGCAGGCAATATGGAAATATTGATGGAATTTGGGACAGATTATCAGAAGGAAAAATATCTGAAACCTTTGCTGGAAGGAAAGATAACAAGTTGCTTTTCTATGACAGAACCTGAAAATGCCGGCTCCAATCCTCTGATGATGAATACAACGGCTGTCAAAGAAGGGGAATATTATATTATAAATGGCCATAAATGGTTTACCTCTTCTGCTGATGCGGCATCATTTGCCATCGTCATGGCATTGACAGATCCGGACAACCCAGAGCCATACAGGAGGACCAGTCAAATCATTGTTGATACAAAGGCATCGGGATTCAACCAGATCAGAAATATTCCTATCATGGGTGATGAAGGATCAGGCTATTTTTCGCATGCTGAAATAAAATATGAAAATTGCAAGACACCGGTCATTGGTTTATTGGGCCCGGAAGGGGCAGGGTATCAGATAGCACAAACAAGGCTTGGTCCCGGCAGGATACATCATTGCATGCGCTGGATTGGTATTTGTGAAAGGGCATTTGGCATGATGTGCCAGTATGCGATGCAACGTCAAACTTCACCGGGAAAAGTCCTGGCAGAAAAACAAACCATTCAAAATTGGATTGCCGAGTCAAGAGCTGAAATAAATGCGTCAAAGCTTATGGTACTGGATGCGGCAGAAAAAATAGATATGTATGGCCAGGACAAAGCCAGAGTTGAAATATCCATCATAAAATTTTACGTAGCAAATGTACTTCAAAATGTCCTGGACAGAGCTATCCAGACTCATGGCGGACTTGGGATAACGGATGACACACTGCTATCCTGGTGGTACAGACATGAAAGGGGCGCTCGCATATATGACGGTCCGGATGAGGTTCATAAATCCAGGGTTGCAAAAGATATTCTGAAAAGTTATAAGCAACAGAGATGAACGAATTATCAACGGTAAGACTGGGTGAGGAGCTGGATGTTCCAAAATTGAACAGATACCTGTCTGAAGTGCTTGATATCAACATCTTAAATACCGAAGTATTGCAATTTTCAGGAGGATACTCAAATCTGACTTATCTTTTGAAAATCAATTACGAAATGAATCTGGTTCTCCGGAAACCACCATTGGGGGCAAGGGTAAAATCCGGTCACGATATGTCCAGAGAATACAATATCCTGAATGCCCTATACCCTAAAAATATAAGGGTACCCCGACCTATTCACTTTTGCAATCAAACCGATGTACTGAATTCTGAATTTTACATCATGGAATATGTGAGTGGGTGGATATTAAGGTCAGATATTTCAGAAGATAACTATCCTAAACCAGATCAGATGAAGAGGATATTTGATACTTTTATTGATCAGTTTGTAGCAATACATGGCTTTGAGTATGAAAACCTTGGCCTGGCCATCTCAGCAAATGCCAATGACTATCCCGAAAGACAAATTGTCGGCTGGACAAAAAGATATAATAATGCTAAAACCGATAATATTTCCTCAGTTGAGAAACTCATTAAGTGGTTAAATGATCATATTCCTGCATCTTCAGGGGTTTCGCTCATACATAATGACTTTAAATATGACAACCTAATCCTTGATGCCGGAAGCCATGAAATAAAAGCCATTCTTGATTGGGAGATGAGTACAATTGGAGACCCACTCTTTGACATGGGTAGCTCTTTGGCATATTGGATTAACGATGATGATCCTGAATGGATTCAAAATACAATACTAAGTCCGACAATAATTCCGGGAAATCCATCGAGAGAAGAACTACTACATGCATACGCAAAAAAATCAGGTAAAGATCCGGGAAACGGGGTTTTATATTATGCTTACGGAATGCTTAAATTGGCTGTAATAGCACAGCAAATATATGCAAGATATAAAGCAGGACACACCAGCAATATTAAATTTGCAGGCCTTATAAAAGTAGTAGATCTATGTGGAATTATCGCACTGCAAGCCATCCAGACGAAAAAGTTAGACAAATTATTCTGATTTATCGAAGCGACCAAATAACCTGAATTTTATACATCAGAAATCGTATTCGCAACCGTTTTCGCTCCAAATTATTTATGAAAAAACATACATAAAATAAATATAAATATTAAAAAACTATCGAATCTTGGTATATAAAATTATGATTTAATCAAATTTAAAAATAAAATATTTTCATATTTTGAATATCTATTGTCTTGAAATTTTAGGTATATATTCTTCAGTAAAATATTGAATTGCCGCATCTAAATTTTTTTTTGCCGGAGTGCTAATGATCGTTTTCAGCTCCCAGCAATATCCTGAAATTGCAAGTGAAAAAGCCTTTGGCTTTACTCCATAAAGGCATTCGGTAAGGTACAATATGGTTTCAGGGCTCTGAGCATGTGAAGAAAAAAAATAGTGATTGACGGGATTGCATTGTTTTAATTCATAGCCATTTTTCAAATCTGAATGTGAGGCATCCACAAAAAGAACCTGATTATATCTGCTTACCAGTTCACTGTCTTCTATCTGCAGTTGATATCTGTATTCATAATCAACCTGAATTTCAAAAAGTTTTTTAATCCATGATATAAACTGCCATCCCAATCCGTCGTCTCCCCTTCCTGTATTTCCGATTCCTATGATTAGAAAGGGATATGTTTCAGTCTTTAACTCTTTCATCTATCAATTGACCAAGGTGATTGTATAATTCGGCCTTTAAAGCCATTTTTCCCATCGCTTGAGTAGCGCAACTTAGGCAGGGGTCATAGGCTCTGATTGCGACTTCTACCTGATTGAGCATGCCGTCGGTAATGGTACCTTTGCGACTGATGACATGATCAGCGACCCATTTTACTGCATTGTTCATAGCGTCATTGTTGTGGGTAGTTGAAACAATCAGGTTACAACGCGTGATCATCCCTTTTTCATCTACCTCATAGTGATGGGTGAGTGTGCCTCTCGGAGCTTCGATGATACCTATTCCCTTTGATCTATGCTCCCCGGATGTCTCCAGATTGTTGTCCAGAATATCCGGATCGTTCAGTAGTAATTTTATTTGTTCAGCACAATGTAACACTTCGATCAGTCGTGCCCAATGCGAATACATGGTGCTATTTACCACTTTTTTACCTGAAAAAGCAAAATAGTCCTGACGCTCTCTTTCTGCCAAAGGTGTTGGAATGTATTCACATATATTCATTCTGGCCATAGGACCTACTCTGTTCCACCCTTTTTCCCGGCCTATATTTTTGAGGTAAGGAAACTTCATATAAGACCATTGGGCTACTGCTTCCGAAAAATACTGTTCATAGTCATCAGTGTTCACATCATGCAAGGTTATGTTTCCTTCGAAGTCAATGGCTCTGAGCTTGCCATGATAGAGCTCCATGGCCCCGGATTCATTTACCATGCCTAAATGTCCTGATGGGAAATGGGCAAACTCATCGAGGACTTTTCGGTTTTTTTCATGATAGTCTTTAATGAATGAAACCATAGATTGTGACCATTCAATCATGGTGTCAATATTTTCTATATTTTTCCCATCCAGAAAATAGTCTCTTTCCTTCTCAGTCAAGCTATTATGAACGCCTCCGGGAAGAGCGAGAATACCATGAATTTTTTTTCCGGCAACTGATTTAATAATCTCCTGACCGAATTTTCTCATAGTGATTCCTTTTATAGCCAGATCTCTGTTTTCAATAGCTACAGCGACAATATTTCTCTTCTCGACAGGAGCATCCATTCCAAACAACAAATCAGGTGAAGCCAGATAAAAGAAGTGCAGTGCATGGGATTGGAATATCTGTCCATAATGCATCAGACGCCTGAGCTTGGATGCGGCAGGAGTCAGATCTTCAGGGTCAACACCTACTATCTGGTCTATCGCTTTGGCTGCTGCGAGATGATGACTTACCGGACAAATACCACAAAGTCTCTGAACAAGCACCGGCGCTTCCCAATATGGATGACCCTGAATAAATCTTTCGAAACCTCTAAACTCAACAATATGAAAAAATGAATCTTTTACCTGTCCGTATTCATCCAGATGAATAGTAACCCTTCCGTGACCTTCAACCCTTGTGACCGGATCTATCGTTATCTTTTTAGTCATGGTTTTAATCGTATTTAAATTCGGAATATAAAACAGAAAATTCCTCGCCCCACAATAAATTTTTTACCACTTTCCAGATGTGATTTGCGTCGGGAGGGCATCCGGGAATAAAGTAGTCAATTTTCACAATCTCATTGCATCCATATACTTTGTCCAATATTTTTGGAAGGTCTTCATGATAAGGTATGATATTGTTTGAAGGTTCATTCGTCACACAATTCAAATAGGCCTCTTCCAGACACTCGCTCAATGGAATCGAGTTTCGCATCGCAGGTAATCCACCCCAAACTGCACATTCGCCCATTGCTACCAGTATATCACAGTGTTCTCTGAAAAGTTTTAGTGTTTCGATATTTTCAGAGTTACAGCATCCGCCTTCAATCAGTCCTATGTGACACCTGTGGGAAAAAGTTTTGATATCTGTAAGAGGAGATTTATCAAAAGATACCAGCTCAATCACATCAAGCAGGTCTGTATCTATATCCAGCAATGACATGTGGCATCCGAAACATCCCGCTAAAGAGACGGTTGCTATGATTTTTTTTTCTAATATTTTAGGATGACCAGATGTTTCTTTTTTTTCAGTGTGTCTTAAATCCTGAACAGATTCCTGGTCATATTTTCTATCACCAAATGGCTCAGACATGCTAACCCCCCTTACTATGATCGCGCCGGTTGGACATATCTTCATCGCATTCATTATTTCGTCATCAGTAAGTTTTGCTTCTTCTACATAATCGACCCCTACATAGGTTTCATTTCCGCGATTAAGATAGTTAAAGACCCTTTTACCATCTTTTGAATGTACATCTACCACACATCTCAGGCATTTGATACACCGGTTGTGTTCCATGACGATGCGACTGGGATTATAATCTATCACCCTGTCTTTAAACAGGTGCGGGAAGCGAATGGAAGAGATACCTAATTCGTACCCCATATGCTGCAAATCACAATGACCGCTTTTTTCGCAAGCCGGACAAATGTGGTTTCCTTCGGCAAACATCATTTCTACCAAAGCCTTTCTAATATCTCTAAGGTCTTCTTTATTTACCTGTACTTCCATTCCTACACTTACTTTTTCGGTACATGCGGGTCCGTTTTTTCCATTAATATTGCATGTACAAACCCTGCAACTACCTAATGGTGGTTCGATATGCTCATAGTAACAAAGAGACGGTATAAAAATCCCGTTTTCGCGAGC
The DNA here is from genome assembly GCA_016722285.1 of Saprospiraceae bacterium. Classification (GTDB taxonomy): domain Bacteria; phylum Bacteroidota; class Bacteroidia; order Chitinophagales; family Saprospiraceae; genus OLB9. The sequence continues at coordinate 242,800 of JADKGI010000001.1, read as the reverse complement.
GACCAGCATGAGATTTTTATTTTCTTCCGCTAGTATTTTTTTGCCATCGATAGTTAAATTAATCAGCTTTGACATAGCATCTTATTTTTTGTAAATTTCATATTCTCTTGTGGCAGCTTCCATATCAAATTTCATGCTTTGGCCATTAAATTCCTTATCCAGTTTGTCAGAAAAATAGGGATGAAACTTTTCCATAGCTATTGTAAGGCTGTTGGTTGCTGTTTTACCCAATCCGCAGCGGCTGGCAGCCCGCATGATATTTCCCCAGGTTTTTAGTTCTATGAGATCCTCATCTATAGCCATCCCACTGTCCAATCTCTCCAGTTTCCGATGGATAATAAAATTTCCCGCCCTGCATGGAGTACATATTCCACATGATTCCTGTTTAAAAAATTCGGCAAAATTCATGAGGACTTTTACAAGGTCTCTCTGGCTATTGAATATCATAAATGAACCACCGCACCTGATATCTTTTCTTGCAAGTAAATCCAGCATGGAGATACGACGAAATTTTTCTTTGATTGATATACACTCACCGGAAGGCCCGCTGACCTGCATGTAATATGGATCATCGGCTTCGCAGAGTTCAAGCAATTCGGCCACAGTCATGCCCCATTCGATTTCGTAAATTCCAGGCAATTTGCAGTCTCCCGAAACACTAATAAGTTTTGTACCTGGTGATCCTGGAATACCAAGTTTGAGATAGTGTTCAGTGCCGAGATCTATGATATTTGAGACAGCACAGAAGGTCTCAACATTATTGACCACGGTTGGTTGCTGAAGATATCCTTTTTCTACCGGAAAATACCATTTAGTTCTGGGCTCGCCACGCTTGCCTTCAAGCGACTCCAATAAGGCCGTTTCTTCACCACAAACATATGAACCGGCACCCATCTGTATCCTTATATCAAAATGAAAACCCCTGATCTGACCACAGTTTTTTCCAAGTAATCCCAAATTGTGGTACTCAGTGATGGTGTCCTCAAGTTTGGCTTTAAGCCATCTGTATTCCCCCCTGAGGTAGATTATACCTAGTCCTGCTCCAATAGTAAATCCACAGATGATCATTCCTTCGATGAGAGAAGCAGGTTGTGAATTCATCAAAACCCGATCTTTAAATGTACCGGGCTCCCCTTCGTCCGCATTACAGACAACAAATTTTGGAGATGAAGGCTGGCCCTTTGCTGCGATCCATTTTTTCCATGTAGGGTAGTATGCGCCACCTCGTCCAGCCAGTTCAGAAACTCTAAGCGCGTCAAGTACTCCGTTAGGTTTCATCTCACTTGCTTTGGCTAAAGCTGTGCCGGGAATAAAATTTCTGAAAAATACGGATTTATTTTCTGTAGGAGTATATCTTATATTATCTGGCGGAGAGTCGCAGATTGATTTTGGATTTGCATTATTTTTTAGTTTATTGATTATGTCTTTTACCTTCATTGCATTAAGATTGGTAAAAGGATAAAAATTGATCAATGCAGATGGCTCCTGATCGCTCAATCCAATGCATGGTGTACTGAAAAGACCAAACATCCCGGACCGGTCCACAGAACCTAGTACTGCACCTGTTTCTCTTTCAAATGTTTCGAGAATCCTGGTATAACCTTTATGTTGGGATACGATGCTGTTATTTAAATAAATGGTAAACTTTCCGGTAGGTTTACGATGGAAAAAATGGTAAAAGGATGCCACACCTTCCACCTCTATTCCAGACAGATTGTACATTTCGGATAGTTTGAGAATGTCGGTATCAGTAATTTGACCATATTTAAGCTGAATCTCCCATAATCTGTCCAACATTTGAGTTCGATCGGGTTCATTAAAGTCTTTGGTTTTAATTTCAGCCATAGTTGATATTTTGAACAATAATATCTGCCAAAAATAGAGGATATACATTCAAACATCAATGATGACGCTTAGCTTTTAATATGATTTAGAACATATTACGGCCACATAGAATTTGTCGTTTTCTCCGTGAAATCATGCTATTGGCCAAAGATATTATTTATGTGTAATTGTTTAGGAATGATCAATTTCAATCAAAAAATTGACATTTTTTTGAGAGGTGAAAGCATATACCTATACAATAAAAATTTTATGAAATTTTTTTGGGACCTGTACCAACTTTATCCCGTATGATTTTGCCCTCATGGCAGTAAGGTTTCAATTCAGAAATAATGAATGACTGCACTTGCTGATCAGCATCAGCCGGATATAGAACATGGACATTGGGACCAGCATCAAGTGTAAACCAAACAGGAATGCCGGTCTCAACTCTGAACTTCTGAATTTTTTTTATGACAGTAAGAGATCCTTCTTCCATGAGAATATAGGCCGGGTCAGAACACATCATCAATGCGTGAAGAGTAAGGGCTTCGGCTTCAGTTATCTTTCCAAAAGTATCGATATCACCATCCCGGATAGCGACTAAAAGGGTTTTAAGTCTGTCACCAGCCTGTGTGTATCGTGCTGGTGCATAAGGATTGTTTTCCATTAATTGGTGACCTGCAGAAGATGAGACACTTTTTTCATTTGGGCTTATTATCAGGATATCGTCGTGGAAATTATGAAAAACCGGATGGATATCTTCACTAAAGCCGATAGCCCATTCTTCAGATGAGCCGGCAACGGTCGGTACTAAACCCCAAACAGCCATCAAAGGGAATACAGATCTGCAAGCACTTCCACTGGCCAATCTGGAAATAAAAGACGCCTTACGAAAGAATGCATCACTAAATGTTGTATTTCCGTTTAATGAATTTTCAATATCACATAAACACAATGCCAAAGCAGACATAGCAGATGCAGATGAAGCTATACCGCTGCTATGGGGAAATGAATTACTAGTCTCAATGGCTATATGACCGTTTTTAAGAAAAGGAAAGTATTCTGATGACATTTGGTTCAGAAATTTTTCAATTCTCGATTTGAAAGGTGCATTTTCATGTCCATCAAAAAGGAAGGAAACATCCATTCCTTCATGATTACTTTCAGAATAAGTAACGAAGGTTCTGGTTGCCGCTGTACTTAGAGTAAAACTTACTGAAGGGTTTTGGGGCAATTGATTATCATACTTACCCCAATATTTGACAAGAGCTATATTTGAGGGACTTTCCCAACCTGTTTTAATATTATTTTTCAGACTTTCGGTTAAGTTTGACATATTTCAGGCTTGTTTCATTTTCGATGCGGTAAGATACATCAAAATCCTGAAGCACAGCGTCCAGTATTGGGTAATCACCCTTGTTATATCCTTCCTTGAGATCGTAGCTATATAGTTTGGAAAACATATTCCAATAGAATGCTTTAAACCCACCTTTGAGGTCTTTGATCATAGTGTAAATAGGTTCACCGGTTTCTTTTTCTATCATTTTAATCATAATTTTCCCCTGTAATTTTGTCAGATTTGTGAGAGGTTCTTCAAATTCTTTGGTAAGCTGCACTTCAAGCTCAGCAATTTTTTTCTTTTTTTCTTTTTTAGTCATTTGCTGAGATGCATACTCCAATTCTCTGAAAATTCTTATTGCTTCTTTAGCAAAAGGATACACTTTGGCTGCATAATTTCTGAAACGTTCGTATTTTCTGTATTCTTCGTCATTGGCAAATGTACGGAGTGCTGTAATGCTTACATTGTCCAGATCCACCAGGATCAGCGTATCCCCGTTTTCAATGATAAGTGCAGGATATATGTTGCCTTCTATAGTGATTTTAGTTTGCTTCCCTCCTTGTTCAGGAATGGTCTGAGCAGCAAGAGGAAGATGGATGACTGTAAGGAATAGAACTATCAAAAATCGGTTCATCTGTCATTTGTTGAATAAAGAGGTAACGCAAACTCTTTAAATTTAGTTATATATTTTAAAATCTTTAACATATATAATAAAATTTAGTTATATATTTGTGTGATTATTTGATGTCATACAAAAAATATTATCAATCATAATAAAATATACTTGATAAAGAATACAATCATATTCGTTTTAAGTATTTATACTTTTTACTGTCAGGCGCAACATAGTGTTGTAAAATTGGGATATCCGGTTAATACCGATTATTTAAATGAAATTTGTCCTGTTGTTTCATTTGGAGAAGATATCTTATTCTTTACAAGAAATGCGGATCCTGCCTGCGAAAAGACTTTGATGCTGGACGGAATTAATATTTATAATACGGCATCAACAAAGGAATATGAGGAGAATCTAAAGATGGTTTTTTCACAGATTGCTTCGGAATATATCGAAGAGCCACTTTCTTCAGGATACAATCAGGATATCTGGTATTCGAGGTTGAAAGATGGGGAGCCCTACGGGATTTTTCATCCCAAATATCCCATCAATGATGTATTGCCAAATAGTATCTGTGCCAATTATGGAAAGTCAAATACATTTCTTGTCATTAATCAGTTTCCACCATCAGGGGGTATTGAAAAAGGATTTTCATATACTAACTTCGATGGAGAAACCTTTACATTTCCTAAGCCCCTCCATATTGCAGGGTTCAATCAGATTTCTTCAGAAATCAACTTAACAGCAAGCATTGATTCAACCATACTCGTATTAGCTATGGATGACGGAAATGGTCGGGGTATGGATTTATTTTGTCATTTAGATCAGGAGATAATAAATTTACCACGCCGGTAAATCTGGGCAATGAGATAAATTCTGAATACAGGGAATCCACTCCAATGCTATCCCACGACATGAAAAGGATATATTTTTCATCGGACAGGCCAGGGGGGTATGGCGGTACGGATATATATTTTTCAGAAAGAAAAGATGCATCATTTATGTCCTGGACGAAACCTGAATTATTAAATCCGCCGCTCAATAGCGAATATAATGATTCACACCCGCATCTGTTGAAGGATAATAATACGATCTTTTTTACATCTGACCGTGGGGGAACAAGCGACATATACAGAGCGAAGCTCAAAAGAGAAAAGCTTACCGGGTCTTTGATTGTAAATATCAAAGTGATAAACATGGAAAATGGTCAAGCGTATCCGGCTGAAATCTCATGGGGTAATGCATATCAATACCAAAAATCAGGCTTCTTTAATTCTAAAGATGGAATATGCAGATATAAATTTTTTGAAAATAAATCGGTAGTTTTTCAGGCAACAAACCGTAATCTGGTAAGCCGTGAAGTGATCGTGGACCCACAGGATCTGGCAAATGCCGGACTAAAAGAGACCAGCATTGAGCTTATCTTAAATCCGGAAGCGACTCTGGTTATTAAGAGTCAGGATTTAACTCAGGACGAAAAACCAGCAGAACCGGAATTGCAGATAAAAAACAACATCATTCTGCACAGCATTTACTTTGAGAAATCCAAACCTGACCTTTTACCGGAATCATATCGGAGGTCAGAAGCTTGTCAAACTGATGAAATCCCATCCTTTGTTGAATATTAGCATAGCCGGGCATACCGATAATGTAGGGGAAAAATTTGGATTAATAAAACTATCAGAAGAGAGGGCAAAGACCATTAAAAATTATTTAATTGAAGGAGGAATTGCTGCATTTCGGGTCACAGCATTAGGGTATGGGGATTCCAAACCATTGGCTCCCAATGATACAGAAGAGAATAAAAGTAAAAACAGAAGGGTAGAAATTCGAATTGTTGGGAGATGAATGATTTAATTAACACATACCGGATATAAAAAAGAATTTTTAATTAGTGTTTAATATTGATTTCCAATCTGATTCGGTATTTATATTTTTAAAGTTTTCTTCATTTAGTAATGGTATTTTATGAGTATTATTTTCATTAAGGAATCGCTGCAATGATCGACCGCCATTTATAAAATAAACATCCAGGCTATCCAGTATAAGCGGATCCCAAATGGACAGCATAGGTTCATAACAGTTACGGATGGAATTGAAATATACGGTACATCCCTGCCCATTTTTATGAATTTCTGCTAAGTTTTTAACATCTGCATCTGAAACAAGAGGTATATCACACCCCAGAAACAACAAAGTATCTTTTAGAAATCTATGACAGGAGATAATTCCGCCTATAGGTCCATCGCTTTCTGTTGAATCAATAACCAAATTATCCACAAAAGAGAATTGTTCATTCTGGAGGGCATTTACTGAGAGATAAACTTCGGAACAAAAAGGCAATAATTTTTTTACTGCATTTGTATATAAAGGCTTGCCTTTCCAATCTAAAAAAGCTTTATCTATTCCCATTCTGGTGCTACGGCCACCCATTAAAACAACTCCTTTCAAAGATTTTATTTTTTTAAGGTAACCTAATATGAATGGGCATTGAGCATAATCAGCTTAATGCTTCACCGGAATAAATATTATAGCCTGTTTTTTTAAGAAAACCTATGAGAGTCTGTTGATTTTCTTTTGCCAGATCTATTGCCAGACTGGAAGGTGCCCCGACAGCCAAAATGACCGGTATGCCCGCCATTGCTGCTTTTTGCACCAATTCAAAACTTGCCCTCCCACTGAGCAAAAGAATATGCTCGCTGAGAGGTAATCTGCCAGCCATAAGAGAATGTCCGATGAGCTTGTCAAGTGCATTATGCCTGCCTACATCCTCACTATGAAAGACATACCTTCCTTCTCTGGAAAACAAGGCACATGCATGCAATCCGCCCGTCATTTCAAAGGCTGACTGCACAGCAAGTAATTTTTCATGTAAAGTGAAAAGCATTTTATCAGCTAATTTTATCGGTTTCTTTACCGGCATATATTTTGACTTGGCGGTAATGGCATCCACAGAAGTCTTTCCGCAAACGCCACAACTGGAAGTACTGTAGAAGTTCCTTTCCATCGACTTAGGACTGATTTCAAAACCATCTTCGGGGATGATGTTGATGGTATTTTCGTCTTTTTGATGGACGGCTGCGATAGCATTATAATCTACGATCAGCCCTTCGGTAAATAAAAAACCAAGTGATAAAGCATTGTCATCTCCGGGAGTACGCATAGTTATGCTGACAGACTTATCATTTATTTCAATTTGCAGAGGGGCTTCAACTGCTACATAATCGACAACAGGAGTGTTTAGCCCTGCTTTATTTCTGATTATGCCTATTTCAGATGTTTGAGATTTATGTTTGTTTGAGTCAATCATGGGAAGATATAGTTGACTGAGGATTGGGGAAGAGATCGGATTCATCTTCGTGGATTCTTGGTTTAAGGCATTGAAAATCTTTTTCAATCAGGATATACAAACCATTTATATCAGTAGTTTCAAAACCTGTTCTATCATCTGTATCCCAATTAATTACCAGATTTGAGGGTACTGAGACAGTGATGATATTATGAATAAATTCAGCTGAAATATCGGAAAAAGTGCCGTGAATAATCTTGTAAATCAAATGGTGGTCCATAAAATTGCAAGTGGAAGATGTCTGACCTGTTTTCACTAATTCAGCCACATCTGTAAGAGATAACCTTAGCCTTAATGAATTACCTTGTATCCTTAATTTCATTATTTTTGCTCTTATCCGTTGTAAAAATACGGATATTCTATCAATAATGCAAGTAATTGCGACTGGTCAAAAGACGCGATGACAATCAGGAGAGGAAGGGGTGTATATTTGAGTTAGAAAAGGGAAAAGTAATGTTTCAATTATTTAGCTTTCAACGAATTGACTTTGAATTAATGAAGTGATGGTATAAAAAGTATATGATTTTTTAGTCTATTTGACTATTTTTCCAGTTTCCACCAAATCCTTGATATAGATTCTCTAAGAAATTAATGGCTATCCTGATAATGCACTGGAATTTGCTTTAACCAGAAATACCAATCCCATAGACAGAGCCCTAAAAGTCTTTGAACTTTTTGAATAACTTTCCGGAAATGTATGCTATTACTGAATATATAACCCAGATGATAACCAGATTAAATACAAAATTTATGAGTGTATCACTCACGGAGTGGGATCTGCTGTCTATGTCAAAAAAGATATAAATAGAATATGCGGCACTTAATATAAAAAGCAACCACACAGCAGTATTTAATGGAATAAATAATATCCATAACCTGGTAAAACTGGGCATATACATATTACATATATTTAAATATTAAAAATTTATTCCTATTCCAAGATCATATCTTTTGAAATTCATATTGAATTCTGATGTAACCCAACTATCAGCAACGATGTAGCCGGCTGATTGGAACCGTGCGCCCACAAAGATATCAACATAAGGCTTACCGGTACCCAGTCTGTAACCTATCACAGGGTTAAAAAATATGCCACCCCGGGCTGATGTTTGTCCAATTTCACTATCTGCTTTTACAAATCCATATCCGGATCTGAATGCAACATAAGGTGTTACATTTTTCTTAAACAGAGATGCCCTCACTTCTCCGAAAAAAGGAAATATATTATGCCCTTTGGCGGTGTAATAATTATCAATACCGATTCCTGCTCCGGCGCTGAACCAATAGTTGAAATGATAACCACCACTCAAAGAGAGCGACAATCCCTGATTGTTTTTACTGTACAAGAGTGAAACCTGAGACCGGATATACCAGATAGAAGATTTATATTTAAATATTTCTTCTTCCTGATCATATGCACCCTGCATTTTGATTTTTTTTACCATTGAGCCCGGGAAATACAGTATTTCTGTATCAGACAGCGCAAAATAAACAGTATCAACCCCGTTATATCTGATTAGTTTACCCCTGAGTTCGCTGCCGTTTTGTAAATACAAGCGGTCATTATAGTCACCATCCTGAGCAATACACAGAATAGGTAAGAAGATGACAAGGATAAATAAATATTTCTTAAACATTATTCATTCTTTTTAATGGTACTGATCAGTATTGGCTTTTTGCCATCACTTACATTATACAGATAAAATCCATCTTCGCCGATCATAAACAGACGATCCTGAGTCAGAGAGATCATATCGTAACTATGGATTCCGGTCACTTCACCTAATTGATTAACTTTTTCAGGATTTGCGACGTCCAATACCTTAAAGCCATAAACACCTTCAGCAAGGTACAATTTTTTGTCATACACTGACAGTCCGTGCGGGTGTTTCATTGGATAAGATTTGATCAGCTTTGGATTCAGAACATTGGTGATATCAATCACATCAAGCTGATTTGTAAAACCAGTGCAAGTGTTTCCGTCCCGTAAAGTCACGTAAGCAGTATTATCATCTACTACCACAGGGTCACATGCCCTGGCGTGGTCAAATACAGACTGCAAAACAGGTGTCTCAGGCCGGTTGTTATCAAAAATATACATTCCTGAGTTTGAACCCACAAACAGCTTGTCCTTAAATGGAAAAATTGTCTCGATACCCCATCCCAACTGATTGGTATGTTTCAAAACCGGTTTTTCAGGGTTATCTACCAGATAAGATTTTAAAGAATTTTGATCTACTACATACAGATAGTCATTAACCACGGTAAATCTGGCAAAAGAACCACCTACACCCGTATTTGACCCGGTGCTACTGATGACAGAGGTATTTGGGGCAGTGGATTTATCAAAGAATACTACTCCGCCGTTGACAAAAGTTTCCTGACTAAAATTCTGATCGCTGCAATCCAGGATGGTCGTCTGGTCGGATTTGACGGCATAGGCATAATATTGTAAAGGATCATAATTTATATACTGGCCTTTGTAATCTTCTATTCGATTCACCACTTTGGGTTGGGAAATATCACTGATATCAAGGGCTACCAAGTCAATGACGTTATCAGCATACAGGATATTTTCTTTTATAGCAATGTCAAAATTTCCGGGTATGTTATAAAATCCAACTTTTACCGGTTTGGATTCATTTTTCAGGTCGTACACATGTATCCCAACTCCCTGGTCATTGATAAACAAAAAGGTCTTATAAAAGTAAAACTTTCCGGGATTTTCCAGTTTGCGGACAGGTTCTGATTTGATAGCCGTCCGGAACTGCGCTTTGGTCATATATACTGGGGTGTACTGCACAAAAGTGCGAGCCTCGGTACAAGAATCATTCAGACAGGACTGGAATGATACAAAAATGGAAAGGCAAATCATTCCTAAAAATATATTTCTCATGATGTTTATTGTTTATTTGATGATGATGTCTTTTCTTTATAGACTACCAAAATTTAAAGAATGGTTGGCGGTCATTCCATTTTTTTTCTGTTTATTTTATAAAACATTTAAAGCTGACTTTGGAAATGACATTAAATCATTTCTATTATATGTTCCCATATACAATTAATGATCCTACAGGGTAATATTAAGACCAATTCGAAAAGACAAATATAAAGAAATGCCATTAGGTCTCTAAGTCTCAAATGTTCACAAAGGATTAAATATCAACTATTTAAAAATTATTTTTCTTTGTACCTTTGTGGCAAAAATAAACTTTTCGGAGCAAACTCAATATTATAAGATTGGAAAAAATGGTTACAAGTTTACCATTATTATGCATGTTTTGTAAAATTTATTATTTAAAACTTGAATGACAGTATCACTTTTGAAGAAAACAATATTAAATTTTAAATGCAATTATACGACTGATTCTTTTGGTGGTATGTTTTTTAGAATTTCCAGCGTATAGTCCCAGAATTTTTCAACTGAAGTGATATTGACCTTTTCATCGGGAGAATGAGCCCCTTTAATTGTAGGTCCAAACGATATCATATCCATTTCAGGATAGTTTTTACCCAGGATGCCACATTCCAACCCCGCATGGCATGCGACTATTTGTGGGTTATTGCCGTGTATGTTTTTATATAATTCAGATAATACCTTTAAAATCGGAGAGTGGACATTAGGAGTCCAACCCGGGTAAGCCCCCGTAAATGAGACCTTAAATCCCGCAAGTTCAAAAGTTGATTTAAGTGTGTTTGTAACATCTGTTTTTGATGATTCTACTGACGATCTCGTCAGACACAAAATTTTAGCCACCCCATTTTTTATTTCTACTTTAGCTATATTATTGGAGGCCTCAACCAGATCTTTTATATCAGGACTCATTCGAAAAACACCATTGTGTGCACCATATAAGGAGTTGATAATAGCTTGCTGTGATGTCTTTGACATGCATTCTGAAGGACAAGGGTGGGCTATGGCTGAAATTTCCAGATTTTTTTCGATAGAGGAATATTCATTTTTTATATCAGAAATATTTTCATCAAGGGCGATTAAAAATCCCTTTTTATTTTCCAATGGAATGGCAATTACAGCATCACTTTCCCTTGGTATGGCATTGCGCAGGCTCCCACCATTAAATTCGCACAGGCGCATACCAAAATTTTCATTCTGATTATATAAGAGTCTGTTGAGTATCTTATTAGAATTACCACGGCCACGGTTAATATCAATTCCCGAGTGGCCTCCCTGAAGACCCTTAACCGAAATTTTAAAACTTGTATATTCAGATGCATTCAGAAGATCCTGCTGATATTTTCTGAGTGCTGTGACATCGATCCCCCCTGCACACCCGATAGTGATCTCATCGTCTTCTTCTGTATCGAGGTTCAACAGAATATCACCTGAAAGTCTCCCGGATTTGAGTCCCATTGCGCCGGTCATACCAGTCTCTTCATCAATGGTAAAAAGTGCTTCCAAAGCGGGGTGAGGGATTTCATCAGATGCCAGTATAGCCATGATCGTAGCTACTCCTATACCATTATCTGCACCCAAGGTGGTACCATCTGCTTTGACCCAGTCTCCATCTATATACATATTTATACCTTGGGTATCAAAATCAAAGTCCCTATTGTCATTTTTTTGATGCACCATATCCAGATGAGACTGCAGGACTATTGGCTTGCGATTCTCCATACCTTTCGTGGGCAGCTTTCGGATGATCACATTGCCACATTCATCTACTATAGTCTCAAGACCCAGATTTTTACCAAATTCTGCCATAAAAGCAATAATTTTCGTTTCCTTTTTAGAGGCGCGGGGTATTGCATTGATATCTGCAAAATGATTCCAAATTGAATTCGGTTTTAAGCTTCTGATCTGATTGGACATAATACATTTTTAAAAGACATCAAAGGTAAATAAGATAACTGAATGACAAAATGATACAAATCAGGTTTGGCAGTGATTTAATGGCTTATCTGGGAATAAAAATAAACTGAGCACCTAATTCACTTAGAACAAAGAGACATAAATGGACATCAGGATCTTTGTAAGTAGATATAAAATCGGATGCTTTATCCATGAATATCAATTCTTTACTTACAAACTCTTCCAGTGTGGATGCATTTACCGACCATTTGAACCTGGATCCGGCATCAATTAATGAAACACCCATCTCAAGCTCTTGCTGGTGAATAATAAATATGGGATATTTTGACACATTTTCATTCAGGATCACATCGGAAGCCTGGGAGAGAATTTTTTTATATGGCTGCAGCTCTTTTTCGAGTTCCAGAAATTGATCCAGTTGGCTCATCTTAGTTTTTTAGTTTTAATTTTGCGACACTCTCTATATGATGGGTGTGAGGAAACATATCTACAGGCTGCACTTCCAATACTTCATATATGTCACTCAACAGCGCCAGATCTCGTGCCTGCGTTGCAGGATTACAGCTGATATAAACCAATCTCGGTACTTTGAGGGCAAGCAGAGTATTGATTACATCTTCATGCATTCCGGCCCTGGGAGGATCGGTGATGATTACGTCTGCCTTTCCATGCTTCTCTACAAAATCATCATTAAGCAGCACTTTGACATCTCCAGTATAAAAGCAAGCGTTTTTGATCCCGTTAAATGCCATATTGAGATTTGCATCAGCTATAGCCTCAGGGATTTCCTCTATACCTGTGACATGTCTCACCCTGCCGGAAATATACAATGCTATGCTCCCGAGTCCTGTATAGAGGTCATACACATTGTCATCTAGGGTCAGTTCTGCATATCTGGCAGCCACTTCGAATAGTTTTACAGCCTGCGTCGGGTTGGTTTGAAAGAAGGACTTTTGGCCTATGCGATATTTAACAAGACCCAGAGCCTGAACGATATAGGGTGCGCCAGCATAATTTATCACTTCCAGGTCAAAGATGGTATCATTCATCTTTTCATTAATGACGTAATTGAGACTGGATATCTGCGGAAAATCAGATTTAAGGCTGGCTAAAAGCGCCATGATTTTATCCATGTCATTTTGCCCAAAGATCATAATGACCATCCACTGATCATCAGTCGTATTCCTTATGATCATATTTCTCATGAGGCCCTGATGTGCCTTGATATCATAAAAAGTGTAAGAATGGCTCAGGACATACCCTCTGACATAATTTCTGATTTGATTCGTGAGGTCATCCTGCAGGAGACATTGGTTGATTTCCACAATTTTATCAAAAAAACCGGCTCTGTGAAAACCCAATGCTCCGCGATGGTCGAGTATATCTCCTGATGAAGCCTCCTCATGTGTAATCCATCTTTTGGTAGAGAAACTGTATTCCAGCTTATTGCGATACAGCAGATTATTATCACAACCGATGATCGGCTGCACAATATCATCAACCAATTTGGCTATCCTGCGGATACTGTCTTTGACGGTTTGTTGTTTGTGTTTCAGCTGGGATTCATATGAGAGGTGCTGCCATTTGCAGCCTCCACATATTCCAAAATGAATACATGGTGCCTGAACCCGGTCCTGGGAATACTTTTTGTAAGCGGTTACAGCGGCCTGACTCAAGGATTTCTTTTTGCGAAATACCAATACATCAACTATATCTCCAGGTACAGCGTTATCGACAAAGACGACCTCTCCGCTTTCAGTTCTCCCAACTGCTTTACCTTTATCGGCTATGCCGGTGATCAGCAGATCAGATATGGATTTCTTTTTGCGTGCCAATAAATTTGTTTCTTCAGTCTTTAATTAAAATACTCCTTCATACGTTCAAAAAATCCTTTTTCACCACTATTGGGCTTGGGATTGAAATTTGGCATTTCTCTCATTTTTTCAAGCATGTCCGTTTCTTCAAAGGTAAGTGTTTTTGGCGTCCATATGTTGACATTGATAAGTTGGTCACCTTTACCATATTGCTGCAATGATGGAAGCCCCTTGCCTTTCAGTCTGAATATCTTTCCGGCCTGTGTCCCTGCCGGTATCTTTACTTTTACATTGCCTGAAAGTGTAGGTACTTCAGCATTAGTACCCAATGCGGCATCAGCAAAATTCAGGAAGAGGTCATAGACCACGTTCATATTGTCCCTGCTGAACTGTTCGTGGGTTTTTTCTTCGATATTTATTAGCAGATCTCCGGATGGACCGTTGCTATGTCCGGCGTTGCCTTTCCCTCTCATCGAGAGTTGCATTCCTTCCTGAACACCAGCCGGGATTTCTATTTCTATCAGTTCTTCATCCATTGTGCGGCCATCTCCACGGCAGGTAGTGCAGGCTGCTGTTATGGTCTTTCCTGAGCCATTGCACTTAGGACAGGCGGCTGTAGTCTGCATCTGACCCAAAAAAGTATTTTTGATCTGACGCACATATCCGGAACCCTGACAGGTACCACATGTAGAAATGCTGTTTCTGTCTTTGGCTCCCGATCCGGCGCATGATTTGCAAGTAACTTGTTTTTTGACTTTTATTTTTTTAGTGACACCTGCTTCTATTTCCTCCATCGTCAGGGCCACTTTGATCCTGAGATTACTTCCTTTCTGACCGCCAGACCGGGATCGTGATCCGCCCTGACTTCCCCCAAAGAAGCTCTCAAAAGGGCTGCCGCCATCGCCGAAAATGTCACCGAAGTGTGAGAAAATATCTTCCATATTCATACTTCCGCCTGAAAATCCACCGCCCATGTTTTCTACTCCTGCATGACCGTATCTGTCATACCTGGCTTTTTTGTTGCCGTCACTGAGTATCTCATATGCTTCTGCGGCTTCTTTAAATTTATCTTCGGCTGCTTTGTCCCCCGGATTTCTGTCGGGGTGGTATTGCATCGCCACTTTGCGGTATGCTTTTTTGATGGTGCCTTCGTCAGCACTCTTTTCTACACCGAGGATTTCGTAATAATCTCGTTTCATTCTTTGATTTGGATGCTACCTTACGGTATAATGTAAATATATAATTGATTATTTTGCTACTACGACTTTTGCGTATCGTATGATTTTATCATTGAGTACATATCCTTTTTCGATGGTATCAATGACCTTTCCCTTCATTTCTTCTGAAGGTGATGGGATATCCGTAATAGCTTCATGCCATTCAGGATCAAAATCAGCTCCGGTGGACTCCATGCTTTTCAGCCCTTTATGTTCCAGAGCCGAATACAACTTCTGATACACAAGCTGCACCCCTTCGCTAAAGGCTTCAGCTCCGCTTTCAGCGCTCTTTTTTGCCCTGTCAAAATCATCCAATATCGGTAAAAGCGAGGTAATAGTTTCCTGAGCTGCTGTTTTCATCAATTCAAATCGCTCTTTGACGCTTCTTTTTTTGAAATTATCAAATTCAGCAAATAGTCGGATATATTTGTCTTTTGATTCGTCGAGTTCGGATTTAAGGGTTTCGATTTCCTGTAATAATTCGATGTTATCCTCAGTTTCCTTTTTCTTTTTTGCCTTCTTTGGAGAAGTGTCTTCTACCTGATTTGACATAAATTCTTTTATTTTGTTTAACATATGTTTGTTATCAATTTTACTGCCATTGTAGATTTTGGGTCAAAATGGCAGTAAAAGGGTGAATGCTGCTGCAAAAATGGCACTTATTTTTCAGTCTTTTCTAAAAGGTAGCTTCGAATTTTATCCGGGCTGGGATTTACTGAGATAATCATGCCTTCCGGATTGATCAGATAAGTGGTCGGAATCTGTCTTACACTATATAATCGGGCAATAGGCCCATTAAACTTTTCAAACTCGCCAATGTGATATGGCCAATCCATCCTGTCATTTTTTATGGCACCTTCCCAGTTCTCTTTTTTATTTTCGATCCCGACGCTGACTATTTCGAATCCTCCAGCATTGATAAAATTTTTTCCTTTCATTTCCGAATACAGAGGGACTAAATCGGCATTTTCTTTTCGGCATGGTCCGCACCAGGACCCCCAAAAATCCAGCAGTACATACTTGCCCTGCAAATTTGATAGCGAAAATTTTTCACCTGACCAGAGTACAGAAGTAAAGTCCTTTGCCTTCTCGCCGCTATCAAATTTAGGTCGTTGATACAGATATTTGATAATATATCCAGCTACAAGTATTATGAGAGCGATATTAAGTATTTTGTTCACAAGCGACCAGTTCATTATTTTTGAGTATTCAGCCTTTGAAACAATCCGGAGCAAAATGTGTTGCATTTTTTATGTATGTAACCGGTTTTACCTTCATCCGCAATGCCGTCAAATATGATTATCCTATCGTTGAAGCGATCACTTCCATTCTACCACTATGTGATGATTTTGTTGTTGCTGTAGGAAACTCCGATGACGAAACATTGTCTTTGATCCAGCAAATCGATCCAGTTAAAATAAAAATAGTAGAGACGGTTTGGGATGAGAATCTGAGAGAAGGGGGAAGGGTACTGGCAGTAGAAACAGATAAGGCATTTCAGTCGATTGAGGATAAGGCGGACTGGTGTTTTTATATACAGGGAGACGAAGTGGTGCATGAAAAATATCATCTTACGATCAAAGCAGAAATGATCAGGTGGAAAGATGATGCAAAGATAGACGGACTTCTTTTTCATTATAAACACTTCTACGGGTCGTATGATTATGTGGCCATCTCTTCTTCCTGGTATAAAAACGAAATCAGAATTATTCGCAATAACAAGAGAATCTTCTCGTACCGCGATGCCCAGGGATTTAGAAAAGACAATAATAAAATGCTGAATGTAAAAGAAATTGAGGCTTATATCTATCATTATGGATGGGTGAAGCCCCCAAGAAATATGCAGCTCAAGCAGCGATATTTTCAAAAACTTTGGCATAGCGATGTAGAGGTCAGGGCTAGAGTAACAGACAGGGAAGAGTTTGACTATACAAGCATAGATCAGCTGACATTATTTGATGAGACACACCCGGAAGTGATGAAACTCAGGATAATGAGGCTCAACTGGATATTTAAGCACGATATCACCCGCAACAGAGTTTCAGTAAAGGAATGGATAAAAGGCTTTTTAAAAAAATATCTCGGGCTGGACTTTTCGTATAAAAACTATCGGATAATATAAGGGAAAGGTTACAGGAATGATAGATGAATAGAGTAGTCATCACGTCAGACAAAATATGTTTAGGTTTAGGCTATATTTAGAAACTTTGGCAATGAAATCTGGTGGACGAAGTCTGAGTCCTGCAACAAACTGATTCTTGGTTCGTATGGATTGCTTTTTCCAATCCTAATTATCTTTACTGTGCCCAAGCTTCATAATATTCTCTAAAAGCACATCATCAATTATATTGCAGATACTGTGAAAATCAGTCACACAGACACCAAAACCATCTCTGCTTATTTTTAGAGCAAATATTTCACTATTAAAAGGGCCTTTTCTGATATCAGAAAAGGCCCTTTTAAATATAGCTTTTTATAAAAAAGTTAAAGAGTCGTTGATTTATAAGCTAAAACCTGTATCCTAATGACAACCCAAAACCAATATTTTTAAGTGCTGCTTTGCTTTCGATAATACGATTGTCATCCGGCAGTATATTTACCATCCCAAATTGTGTGTTCAGTTGTAAAAACACACCTCCTGCCATTTCGTATCCGGCAAATAAATTGCCTCCTATATCCAATGCTTTAAAATAGGTGGTAGTCAAAGGATCGCCTGTGGCCACTTCATTTTTAAACTCCACCACAGATTTCACACTTCCTAAGTCTGTATCATAAGTTGCTTTTCCATTGATGCCATAGGCCGCATAAGGACCGAATCCAATCATAACAAATCCACTGCCAAGTTGGCTTTTATACACCAGATTCAGAGGCAATTCTATATATGAAAGCCTGTATTTTCCAGTAATACCACTTTCTGTAATTTCAGATCCTTTTGTAGAAAAAAGTAACCCTGGTTGAAAGTAGAACTCAGGTACAATTTCGATCTGAGCATTTACACCTGCATGAAATCCACTGATTCCGGTGCTGGATAGTTTGTTGCCGTTAAAATCTTTTCCGGTCTGATTCTGATAGTTGACCCCGCCAAGAACGGCAAAACTGACTTTTTCTTTTGCTTTGCTCTGGGCCATGATTAGAGATCCGGTAAGCACAAACATGAACGATAATGATATTATCTTTTTCATTGGTATTGATTTATTTATTTTTAAATAACTTATTTTCCTGCCAATTTTTCAGCTTCTTCTTTCATCTTTTCATTGGCCGTAATCAGAAACTCAACCCGCCTGTTTAAAAGTCGGCCATCTTCTGTAGTATTGATATATTTTGGTAAAAGTTCGCCAAAGCCGTGGATAGATAATCTGGAATTTTTAATCCCCTTATCGATCAGATAAAGAGAAACAACTGTTGCCCTTTGTTCCGAAAGTTTTTGATTGTAAGCTTCGCTGCCTTTGCTGTCGGTATGTCCCTGAACCTCAATATTAGTATCCGGATAGTCTTTCAATATGGTTACTAATTTATCCAGATTGGTCTTAGCTTCATTGGACAAATTTGATTGATCAAATCCGAATAATATGCTACTGCTGAATTCCACTACGATTCCTTCTCCAACTCGTATTACCTTAGCATCCGGAACGTTTTTTTTAATTTCTTCAGCTTGTTTGTCCATTTTATTTCCTATGATAGCACCCGCCGTGCCTCCTACTGCGGCCCCGATGATAGCACCCAAAGCGGTGTTTCCGGTTGCCTTACCAATTATTGCTCCCATGGCCGTCCCGGATGCAGTGCCTATTACAGCCCCTTTCTGCGTTTTATTGAGGGAACTGCAACCCATAGACAAGATGAGTAAGCCTAAAATAACCGTCATATATCCCTTCTTAATATCCTTCATTTTTTAAAATTTTTATTGAAAAATTATTGTATATAATTCACGGTGTAAGGTAGTATGTATTCCACAAGTCATTGTTACAGAATAAATTCTTAAAGTTATAAGATTCATGCTTTACTGACTTTATGAGAGAAAGTAGTATATGATTGAATTCATTTTGTAGTTTGTAATATGGAAGTCATCAGAATGAGTGTTAAACTGTGTCAAATGAAGCTTACTTTTGATATCAGGGGCAAAAATATTATCTCATATTTATTTTAGCTATGCTATTGATAATATATGAAAACGACTTGAAATTCTGATTTTTTGAAGCAAATCAAAAGCATGAAAGCGCAGAATTTACTTTCAACACATCAAATCGTTTATTCACAACCTCTATAGTTATTATATTTATAGTTGAACAATAGCAATTTTATTTAAATGCTTAGAATAAAGAGACTAATGCATGTTTTAAAAATTGATAATCATAGACATACCTTTCAAATCTGAAACGAATGATATATTTGACCCGATAGAGATCAGATTTATAAACCTTAAAACCGGATGAATCTGCAATCAGCTGGAATCATGCCATTATTTTGCTTTCTTTGCAGTACACTCTTAAAGTTAGTCTTTTGGCCTTCAGAACCACATATACCCCGTTAAGTGCTCTTATTAAGTTAGCGATTATCAGTGTTATAGCTTATTTATTGTACATCCAACTTTCAGAAGGTAAGGGAATAGAAGCCATAAAAGCTTTATTTCAGGGAAACATAAGGAACCTGAATCTCCTATATTTAATTATTACCATAGCACTGATGCCATTGAATTGGTGGCTGGAGGGCATCAAATTCAAGAAGCTAATGTCACCACATCAACAGATATCTTATAAGGGAGCTTTATCGGCAGTTCTGGCTGGTATCGCCGCTGGTATTGTCACTCCCGGGCGGATCGGCGAATATGCCGGCAGGGTTTTTACATCGGACCCGGAGCACAAAACGGAAGTCATTTCAGCTACCTTGCTTGGCAGCATAGCTCAAAATGTGTGCAATATTATTTGCGGACTGCTATTTAGTTATTTTTTTCTTAAATCAGCTATAGGTGTTACTTATGACAATACTTATACGTTTGTAGTTATGATAACAATACAGATTGTTTTGCTGATAGGCATGTATTATCATCTGCCGGAGTTGGCACATAAGATTGAAAAGATCGTCGGGGGCAGACTCACGGACAAAATAAGCAGTAGGCTAAAATCACTGGACCTGTATAATAATTCTCTTTTAAATGTTGTACTGGGAATTTCAGTTTTGAGATATATAGTTTATTTTAGTCAGTATTTTTGCATTATGAAATTTTTCGGAATCGGAAATTCTTTTCTGAATCTATCAGGAAATATCTCGGGGATCTACATGATTCAGACAGGAATACCCCTTCCGGCATTTCTCAGTGTCATGGCGAGAGGAGAGTTGGCAGTCCTGGTATGGTCCGGTTCGGGCATAGATAGTATGACTGCTTTGGCTGCTACATTCAGTTTATGGTTTATCAATCTTATTATCCCGACCGCTGTAGGACTTATTGTATTGTTAAGATCTGATATAGAAAAATACTTTAAATGAACATACCAAAAAATATAAAAATCTACACCATATCTTTGATTCTGACAACTGTATTGATTACCTTTTTGTCATTTCAGGAACATATTAAATCTACAGAATTGATTGATTGCAGTGTCAGCAATAATGTCTTTGAAAATGGAGAGAATCTCGTTTATAAACTGTACTACAATCTGGGTTTTATCTGGTTGCCTGCGGGAGAAGTTGTTTTTTCAGTACGCGAAACGAACACTACTTACGAATTCAGAGCCATAGGCAAAACATACAAAAGCTACGAAAAAGTATTCAAAGTCAACGACTTTTACTCTTCGAGTGTCAATAAAGAAACGATGTTTCCAAAAAACTTTGTAAGGGTCATAGAGGAAGGAAATTATCGTCTGTATGACAGTATCATTTTTGACCAGCCCAGAAATATAGCCTTAAGTTACCACGGCAAGACACGAGATGAAGCCAAACCCAGGATACATAAGTTGGACCAGTGTATGCAGGATCTTATATCTAACATTTATTACATGAGAAATTTGGATACTGAAGGAATGAAAAAAGGGGATCAGGTTCAGGTGAAAATGTTTTTTGATAACGAGGTTTTTCCTATCAATATAAGATATAACGGGAAAGAAAATAAAGAGATAAAAGATCTGGGGAAGTTCAGGACTGTGCGGATTTATCCGGATGTAGTGGCTGGAAATGTATTTAAAGATGGCAATCAAATGACATTATGGGTTTCTGATGATGCAAATAAGCTACCTTTACTGATTGAGTCTCCGATATCTGTGGGAAGTGTGAAAGCAGTGCTTAAATCCTATAAAGGTCTTAAGTACAATCTGGATTCAGAAATATATGATTGATAAAATGAAATTGTTAAGAAATAAGATTTGAAAGCATATACTTACATAATTACGATAAAAAATATAAGCAAATGCTGCGCTTTACGAT
This sequence comes from Saprospiraceae bacterium, assembly GCA_016722285.1. Lineage (GTDB taxonomy): Bacteria > Bacteroidota > Bacteroidia > Chitinophagales > Saprospiraceae > OLB9. Next base: position 221,396 of record JADKGI010000001.1, on the reverse strand, counting down.
AAAACAGTTGATTTTTTTATGCATTCTATTTTTAGGACTTTGTGCCGGAATGTGGTATTTTATGAAAAGTCATTGGTTTGAAGCCCAAAAAGCAGAAAGTACTACTTTGGTTTTAGAAAAAATAAAGACGGTTACAAAGCTTATCAGCGTAGAAGGACAATTTTCAGAGTTGTACAATTATAAAGAATCCTATGATTATGATTTTTTCAACTTATTTTCTAAAAAGATCATCCTTCGCGTCACTGCAAAAGTATCTGTAGGATATGACTTTGAAAAAGTAAACATCACGATAGACAGCCTGACAAAAACCATCACGCTCAATGAATTGCCTGAGCCTGAAATCCTGTCTATTGATCATAATCTGGATTATTATGACATCAGCGAAGGCACCTTCAATAAGTTTACTACGGAAGAGTATAATATGATTAACAAGAAAGCAAAGATCTCATCGCTTCCAAAGCGAAAAATACGCCCCTGCTGGCCACTGCTGAGAAACAAAAAATGAATATATCAAAATGATGGAAATGGCACTCAACAGCGGTGGCTGGAAACTCATAGTAAAAGGGCAGACACCTGCATTAAACTAAAATAATATATGCCAGCCTTCAGGATTTTACTTTTATTGCTGATATCAAATTACTTATTGACAACTCATGTCAACGGTCAAATCTTAGTCAAGGAGCAATTGAATGCGAAAGAGGCTAAGATATTTAGCGAAGCTAAAAAGTGCGCACAAATAGGTGACTTTAAGAAGAGTATAAAAAAATTTGAAGAACTGCTGAAATTGGAACCTAACTTTATTGAAGGAATACTACGATTAGCCAGCAACTACAACTCTATAGGTGAACTTAATAATGCAGCTAGATGGTTTAGGTATGCTATAGAGCAGGCCCCGGATTTTGATGCAGAAATGTATTATTCAATGGCTCAGGTGCTGACACAACAGAAAAAATACATCGAAGCAGCCTCGGAGCTGGATATGTACATTTCTAAGCAAAAAACAAATGCCGCTAAAGTAAAAAAGGCGCTTTTTATGAGTGCCGAACTAAAGTTTAAAGATCAGGCGCTCAAAAACCCGGTACCATTTAAACCAGTGAATATGGGGCCAGTAGTCAATTCCAAATATTCTGAATATTCTCCAAGCCTGAGCCTGGATGGATCCGGAATGATTTTTACAAGAAATACCGGTCAGGAAGATTTTTTTATCGCTGGTAGAGATAGTACAGGATCTTTCCGTATAGCATCACCGGTATTTCAACTTAATACACCCCAGAATGAAGGTGCTCATGCCATTTCGCTGACGGCAAATTTATAGTTTTTACAGCATGCGACCGCAGAGATTCTTATGGTAGCTGCGATCTGTATTACTCAATACTAACAGATGACAAATGGACTAAGCCTGTAAACATGGGTCAAAAGGTAAATACGGCCGCCTGGGACTCACAGCCCACCTTATCTCCTGATGGCAGAAGATTGATTTTTTCGAGCAGAAGGCTGGGTACTCTGGGGGAGTCTGACTTGTGGATGACTTGGAGAGATGACAAAAATGCCTGGGTAACACCTGTAAATCTGGGTTCTGAGATAAATACTGAGGGAAACGACGAAACCCCTTTTTTACATCCGGATGGAAAGACAATATATTTCAGATCAGATGGCAGGCCAGGGATGGGTAGTTTTGATATATACTTCAGCAGAAAAGACGCCGTCACAGGGTTGTGGCAAACTCCGGTAAATATCGGCTATCCTATCAACACAGAAAATCAGGAAGGGGGACTGGTGGTTTCTTTGGATGGAACCAAAGCATATTATTCCAGTGATATGGATTATGTAACCGGAAAAAGCAGGGGCAATCTTGATATTTTTATGTTTGACCTCTATGATTTTGCACGCCCTCTCCCGACAACTTTTATAAAGGGAAATGTGACTGATGCTATCACCGGAATGAAGCTGGAATGTCAGGTCTCTATACGTGATGTTGACTCCGGCGAAACGGTTTTTGTAGTTACTACACATAAAGATGGGAGTTTCCTGAGTGGCATTACTACTGGCAGAAATTATGCCTGCATTATCCAGAAAGATGGGTATCAATACTATGCCCATAATTTTGACATGAGCAATATTAAAAAAATTCATGAGCCTTATTATCTCAACATTGCACTTTATCCGATTGAAAAATTTCCTGAAGCTGCACCGGTTATACTCCGGAATGTATTTTTTGCGACAGGATCTTCGGTACTATTACCACAGTCAAAGACTGAAATATCTCTGCTCACTGACCTCCTTCAAAAAAGACCGGATATGGGAATCATTATCACCGGTCATACTGACAACATTGGAAATGAAGCTGACAATCTAAAATTATCTGAAGAAAGGGCCTTGTCCGTTGTAATGGCACTCATTGAAAGGGGAATAAGCAAAGATAGACTAAAATCTTCGGGCAAAGGAGAGTCTGTTCCCTTATCGTCAAATGATACTGAAGAAGGGCGACAAAAGAATCGGAGAACAGAATTTGTTTTGTATAAAATGAAGTTGTAAAACCAACAGAACAAGAGTAAAATTTTGGCCTATCAAGCATATTTCATTAATTTATAGTCATATTTAATATTAAAGCTGTAATTGTTTTGATATGATCGATTTCAATTAAAAAAGGTCAATTTTATTCGTAATACTTTAGCTCTTGTTTCATCATTTGTGATGCTATTCACTTAATAAGGTGCTACATTTGACAAAAAATGCATTATTTTTGTGATTGGTAAGCACATCACTTGATTTATTATGTTCAATTAGTATTTCTGAAAGAGATTAGGATTCTTAAAGGTTTTCGTTTGTTAAAGTCCCTGATGATTAATATGTATTTTTGAGTCATTTTGTGTTCAGTTGATCATTGGAAAACGCTTAAATTATTTTTAGTATTTTTGCAACGTCACAACTTTCACATCTGCTATGATTGAACAAGAAATATACAACCCTCACAATAAGATAAGGATAGTCACAGCGGGCTCTCTTTTTGACGGACACGATGCTGCCATTAATATTATGAGGCGTATTATGCAGAGATCAGGTGCAGAGATTATCCATTTAGGTCACAACAGAGCCGCTATGGAGATCGTAAATACAGCTATTCAGGAGGATGTCCAGGGTATTGCTATCACTTCTTATCAGGGCGGGCATATCGAGTTTTTTAAGTATATCCATGACCTTTTAAAAGAGAAAGATTGCGGCTATATAAAAATCTTTGGCGGTGGTGGCGGTACTATCCACCCAACAGAGATAGAAGAGCTTCATGCTTATGGGATCACCAGAATATACTCTCCGGATGATGGCAGATCAATGGGATTGCAGGGTATGATCAATGATTTACTCAAGGCATGTGATTTTCCGATAGGCGATCATCTCAATGGCGAATTTGCAAACCTTAAAACCCAAAATAAGCATGATATAGCCAGAGTGATTACGTGTCTGGAAAATTTTCCTGAAAGGCATCAGGACATTTTCAAGGCTTTAAGTCAGCAAATTAACAAAGTTCCGGTGCTGGGTATAACTGGTACAGGGGGATCCGGAAAATCTTCTATAATTGATGAGTTGGTCAGAAGGTTTCTTCTTGATTTTGAAGATAAAAAATTAGGCATTATCTCAGTAGATCCTTCCAAGAGAAAGACCGGAGGTGCCCTGCTTGGAGATCGCATCCGTATGAATGCCATCAGCAACGATCGGGTGTTTATGCGATCACTGGCGACCCGACAATCCAATCTCGCCCTCTCAAAATATGTACAGGGAGCGGTCGATGTATTGAAAATGGCCGGATTTGACCTGATCATACTCGAAACATCAGGTATAGGCCAGTCAGATACGGAAATAGTCGATCATTCTGATGTGTCTATGTATATCATGACACCCGAATACGGCGCAGCAAGTCAACTGGAGAAAATTGACATGCTTGATTTTGCCGATCTAATTGCCATCAATAAATTTGATAAAAAAGGCGCTCCTGATGCATTGAGGGATGTTAGAAAGCAATATCAGAGAAATCACAACATATGGGATAAAGATCCTGAGGACATCCCCGTTTATGGGACGATTGCTTCTCAGTTTAACGATCCGGGTACCAACATGCTGTACAAAAAACTGATCAATACAATAAATCAGAAAACAGATGCCAACTTAAAGTCAGACATAGATTTGCCTGTTGGCGAAAGCGAAAAAGTATATATCATACCGCCCAATAGAATAAGGTACCTCTCTGAGATATCCGAACTCAACCGGAATTACGATAAAAAAGCAGAAGAACAGGCATTATTGGCTACAAAAGCATATAGTATTGCTAATACGATAAAACTAATACAGGATAAGAAAATAGTCACTGAATTGGAATCCCGGCACCAAAAAATATGGGATGATCTTTCCGGAGAGAATAAGCGCATACTCGAAAACTGGGAGAATAAAAAAAATCAATATACCTCTGATGAATTTGCCTATAAAGTCAGAAACAAAGAGATTAAAGTAGTGCCTTTTGTACTTTCGCTTTCCCACACGAGAATTAATAAAATCAGTCTTCCACAATACAAAGATTGGGGTGATATCCTGAAATGGAATCTGCAGGAAAATGTGCCTGGAGAATTTCCATATACTTCGGGAGTGTTTCCGTTCAAAAGAGAAGGCGAAGACCCAACCCGAATGTTTGCCGGAGAAGGCGGCCCGGAACGTACCAATAAAAGATTTCATTATGTCTCGTTGGGCTTACCCGCAAAACGACTTTCAACCGCATTTGATTCCGTCACTCTATACGGGGAAGACCCTGATCACAGACCGGATATCTATGGCAAAATAGGCAATTCAGGAGTAAGTATTTGTAGTCTGGATGATGCAAAAATTCTGTATTCAGGGTTTGACCTATGTGATCCGTCAACATCTGTGTCTATGACTATTAATGGGCCGGCAGCCACGATTTGTGCTTTTTTTATGAATGCAGCCATAGATCAGCAGTGCGAAAAATATATTCATCAGCACCATCTGGAGCATATGGTAGAAAAAAGATTGAAAGAGAAGTACGATAATAAAGGCTTCAGTAGAATTACCTATAAAGGAGATTTACCTCAAGGCAATGATGGATTGGGTACATTGATGTTGGGCATTACCGGTGACGAAGTATTGCCGGCAGATGTATATGAGGATTTGAAAGCCAAAGCACTTTCCTCGGTCAGAGGTACCGTACAGGCGGATATACTTAAAGAGGATCAGGCTCAGAATACGTGTATATTCAGTACTGAATTTTCTTTAAGGCTGATGGGTGACGTGCAGCAGTATTTTATCGAAAATCAGGTGCGCAATTTTTATTCTGTTTCTATTTCAGGGTATCACATAGCTGAAGCAGGAGCCAATCCGATATCCCAACTCGCCTTTACCCTGTCTAATGGATTTACCTTTGTTGAGTATTACCTGAGCCGCGGAATGCATATCGATGATTTTGCTCCTAATTTATCATTTTTCTTCAGCAATGGTCTGGATCCGGAATATGCTGTGATAGGTCGGGTAGCCAGAAGAATTTGGGCTAAAGCTATCCGATATAAATATGGAGGCAATGCACGATCTCAAATGCTTAAGTATCATATCCAGACATCAGGAAGGTCTCTGCACGCACAGGAGATTGCATTTAATGACATACGGACCACCCTACAGGCACTATACGCTATTTATGATAACTGCAACTCATTGCATACCAATGCTTACGACGAAGCCATCACTACCCCAACAGAAGAAAGCGTCCGTCGTGCGATGGCGATACAGTTGATCATAAATAAAGAACTGGGTATGGCAATGAACGAAAACCCCATTCAGGGATCCTTCATTATCGAAGAGCTCACTGATCTGGTAGAAGAGGCTGTGCTTGCAGAGTTTGACAGGATCACTGAGCGTGGTGGTGTTCTGGGGGCTATGGAGACGATGTATCAGCGCAGCAAGATTCAGGAAGAGTCGTTGTATTATGAAACGCTTAAGCACAGTGGTGACTTCCCCATAATCGGAGTGAATACATTTCTGTCAAAGGAGGGCTCACCAACCATCATACCCGGAGAGGTCATCCGGGCTACAGAAGAAGAAAAACTTGCCCAGATATCTACAGTCGATAGCCTGAAAAAAGCAAACCCTGCTTCGTCTGCTTCAGCCTTGGCTCTTTTGCAAAAACAAGCCATATCAAATCAAAATCTTTTTGATGGATTGATGGAAACGGTTAAATACTGTACCCTTGGACAGATCACCAATGCCCTGTATGAAGTGGGAGGAAAGTACAGGAGGAATATGTAAGTCAATATATATATTTTGCTTTTAATTGAATACCAATTTATCGTAATGGTCAGTTTGTTGCCAATAATTTGAATTTTATTCTACTTTTTGCGTCAATTCAAGTTTATCCATAACGATATTTTTTATTATGAAAATAGTCATAGCAGGTGCTGGCGGTATAGGTTTTCACCTTGCAAAATTACTTTCATCTGCCCAACACGATATTATCATCATTGACTCAAACCGGGACGTTCTCGATTACGCCCAGAGTCATCTGGATGTCCAGACAGTGTATGGAGACGCATCATCCATTACACTACTTAAAGATATCAATCTGGACGCTGTTTCCATATTTCTTGCGGTGACAACCCGAGAAAATGACAACCTCATGGCCTGTTCGATAGCTAAAAAACTCGGGGCAAAACAGACCATAGCCAGGATAAATAACATATCCAATCTGGAAAAAGAAGCCAAAAATATCTTCAGAGAGCTTGGGGTGGACAAAATTATTTCCCCATCATTATTGGCTTCGCAGGAAATCCTGCGATTGCTGGAATTTGGTCAGGTTACAGATAGTTTCGATTTTGAGAACGGCAAAGTGTCTTTGATAGGACTTAAAATCGAGGAATATTCCTTTTATGAAGGAAAAACAATCGAGCAGATTAAAAAATATAAGAGTACCAGCCATTCGCCTGTTGCCATCCTGAGGGGAAATGAAACGATCCTGCCCAGAGCCAATACAATAATGCGCAGAGGTGACCATATCTATTTTATTATCAATAAGTCAGAAGTTGATGACCTTTTGGAAATGATTGGAAAACCTTCCAGAAAGATAAAAAGTATTATGTTTATTGGGGGAAATGTTATTTCACTTACTGCAGCCAAGAAGCTGGAATACCAGTATAATATTTCTATTATCGAAGAAAATGAAAAGCAGTGCAAAATATTGCTCGATGAGTTAAATAATACCTTAGTTATAAAAGGAGATCCGTCCAATATTGAGCTATTGAAGGAGGAAGGTCTGGAAAAAATCGATGCCTTTATAGCCGTTACTCCAAATAGTGAAACAAATATCATCACCTCTCTGATGGCAGAAAATCTGGGTGTATATAAGACCATCGCACTGGTAGAAAATCTGGATTATACCCATATTTCTCAAAATATAGGAGTGGATACAATGATCAATAAAAAAATAATTGCGGCAAATAATATTTTTAGATACGTGCGAAAAGGTAAGGTTGAAGCTATTGCCAGTTTGCATGGAGTAGATGCGGAGGTGATAGAATACGCTATACACAAGGAAAGCAGACTGACACGGTTGACCCTTAAACATCTTAAATTACCATCTCAAACCATAATAGGTGCTGTCATCAGGGGAGATGATACGATTATCCCGACAGGAGATTTTATCTTGCAGCTTCATGATAAAGTCATAGTTCTGGCTTTGCCGGGAGCCATTGGGAGGATCGAAGATATATTCAGATAGCAGATATGAAGATAAACTATCAGCCCATATCCAACGTAGTAGGTGTCTTGATGATACTTCTTGGAATCGCTATGTTTGCAACCGCAGGCGTATCGATCTATAACAATGGATATGATTATATGTCGTTCTTCAAAGCGGGAGGAATTACTTTTCTTACGGGTGCCATACTATGGATTTACAAATTCAGCAGCGACACGTATGTCAATAAAAGGGAAGGTTACCTGATCGTCGCTGTCGGCTGGTTTTTTCTTGGCCTTTTTGGGGCGATGCCTTTTTATCTATCGGGGGTTACTCCCTTATTTACAGATGCATTTTTCGAGTCTGTTTCGGGTTTTACAACTACGGGAGCAACTATCTTTAGTGATATTGAAATCCTGCCCCCCGGCATCCTGTTCTGGAGAAGCCTGACACACTGGATCGGAGGTATGGGTATCATAGTGCTTACTGTAGCTATATTTCCACTCCTGGGGATAGCGGGTATAGAACTTTTCGTCGCAGAATCTCCCGGGCCGACCGCTGATAAAGTCCACCCCAGAATAAAAGAAACGGCGAAAAGACTTTGGCTTATTTACTTTGGACTGACGGCAACACTTTTTGGTTTGCTTTGGTGGGAAGGTATGACCCCTTTTGATGCTATAAATCATGCTTTTGCTACCATGGGGACAGGAGGTTTTTCCACTAAAAATGCGAGCATTGCCCATTTCACGTCTCCGGCAATCCAATATACCATTATTCTTTATGTTTATTGCAGGTGCAATTATGCCGTTTTGTATTATTTATTCAAGGGCAGGGTAAAAAGAGTCTGGATAAATGAAGAATTCAGGTATTACACCCTTTTTATGGTCTTTACAGCCATCATCCTTGGTGTATGGATTAATCATATGGTCGGAGGAGATTACGAACAAAATTTCAGAAACGGGCTCTTTATGCTGACAAGTCTGGTAACGACTACCGGTTTTGTGATATCAGATTATACCCAATGGAGTCCGGGTCTCACCATGTTTTTCTTCCTGACCCTTTTTTTAGGAGCGTGTGCAGGCAGTACTGCCGGAGGTATTAAATTCATTCGCCATATGGTATTTGTTAAAAATACTTATCTGGAGTTTAAACGGATTTTGCATCCCCGGGCGATGATACGTATTAAAATAAATAAAGAAGTGGTAGCACCACGCATTCTGACCCATATTCTGGTCTTTTTACTGGTTTACCTTATATTATTTATTTTTGGCTCCTTGTTTATAACACTTACGGGCGTGGATTTTCTCACTGCCATAGGCAGTGTTGCGACTACATTAGGAAATGTAGGACCTGCCATCGGAAAACTTGGCCCTACGGACAACTATTCATGGGTGCCATTGCCGGCAAAATGGATTTTTTCTTCCCTGATGTTATTAGGCAGGCTGGAGCTATTTACCATTCTGATCATATTTACTCCATTCTTCTGGCGATCAAACTAGATGCATGTTCCGAATTCTTGTCTGAATACAAGTCGGATGATTATCATAGAGATTTTTTCAACTCTTTCATTTACTTTGCAGGAAATGAGAAAGCAAGTGCTGCCAAACGTAAAAATATCTGGATTTTCTCTCTGTCGGGTATCATTCAAGATTAAATCCTAAATGGTGATGATACTTTTATTTCAGTGATAAACTAATGGGAGGCTTTCCATAACAAAAACTGATTCAAAAAAATATTTCTCCCCTTTTTAAAAATAAAGTTTCACATCAAGTTGCATGCAAAATAATGTGAATCAACCAATTGTGAGCTTGATAATAATGACGTACAAAATTCAGGTCTAAATTTTCACGGCAAGAATAAATATACAATAAATAAGATTCCGGATTATCAGGATACATTTTATTCGAGGGCATAACCCATTAAAGTCATTAATCCGATATAAATTAACATTGGTAGAGAAGTTTCAAGAGTTGGTACTTTCCGATGCAACTAAAAGAGGGTAAATTGCGTCATTGGTATATAGAGTTTAAAAAAAACATTCATAATCTAACCCTTAAATATTTTAAAACATGAAGAGTCTAAAGTTATTATTAACAGTTTTAAGTTTTGCTTTTATAGCAAATTTTGCCAATGCTGCGGTTCTTCCATATTCCTCGAGTACGGAGGCAGCACAGATTCAGTCGATGTTAAATTCCATTGATTATACAAATTATATCAAAGGAGACACGAAAGTTAATGTCAGCTTCTTTATCAATGCCCAGAATGAGATCATCGTTGTTACAACCAATAACCAAGATCTGGACAGGGTCTTGAAAAGCACCTTGAATTACAGAAAAATTTCTGTAGGTGAACTCGAGTATAATAAAGTTTATACTGTACCGGTCCATATAAAATAAGACCATTTCGTAGTTAATTGTTTTGGAGCCGGAGACATACATCTTCGGCTTTTTTTTTGTTATAATCCAATTATCCATAGCAAGAATGAAAGACATCTCATGCAGCACTACATATGCACTTCGTACATGCTTTTCCAGTATTTGCCCGTGATAAGGAAGGTGCCTGAAACCGGATTGTAAGCTATTCCATTCAGAACTTCTCCATCCTGATTTTCATTTTTTAATGCCGAAAAATCACTAACTCCCGTTACTTTTCCGGAGGTGGCATCTATTTTTACAATCTGATTTGTCGTATATACATTGGCGTAAATGAAGCCGTTTACATATTCCAATTCGTTGAGATATTGAACTTCATTGTCACCGGCATAGACAGATATGATTTTTTCAACAGCCAAAGTTTCAGGATTAAGATAGGTAAGTTTATTAGATCCATCGCTGATAATGAGTGATTTACCATCATTGCATATTCCCCATCCCTCTCCGTTTGTTGATCGAAAGCTGGTTTTTTTTACAAGATTCAGGTCCTGATCGTAAATAAAACAAGTTGCCTCTTTCCATGTCAATTGATACACTTTTCCCTGCATGATTGTCAGTCCCTCAGCAAAATACTCTCCAGCCAACAAAACAGACTTAATGATTTTACCTGTCTTATAATTTAATTTTCTGATGGTTGATTCATTATATTGACCGGCACTCTCATAAAGCATTCCTCCGGATATTTCAAAGCCTTGTGTATAGGATTTGCTGTCGTGAGGAATATTTGCCAACTTGGTAAAATTAAGAGGAATAGGTGTAATATCTGAAGTTATAAAAAAGGGGAGGTCTATGACTTTAACCTTAGAGCCTGTATATACACTGATAGTGACTTTTTGATAGCCAAGAGATAGATTCTGAGTATTTAATTCATATTTGAAATTAGCTGGGTTTACACGCTTATTGTCATAACTGATGATCACTGAGTCTCGCTTAGCCAGTCTTTTTTCATTTAATTCTATGTGAAGTGTTTGTCCTGACTCAACCAAACTGTTCATGTCAGGTGAACTTACCACATCCGGAAACCTAAGTTCTTTTTCTTTTCGACTTGTAAATAAATATATAAATATCAAAGCCAGTACAATGATAAAAGATGTGTACATGATAAATTTTGAAGAAGGCTTATTCACTGATATGGATTTTAGATTTTATTATACTCTTTAAGTGCTTCGTATAGCAGTTTTCCATCGATTTTACCTTTATTTGATGTGAGGTGGTCTGCTATAGCCAATGATTTTCTGATTTTGCTTTCTGTATTTTTTACTTTTCCTACTATATAGATTAGACTGCGTTGTTTACCGGGAGTAAGCGCGTGAAAAAATGTATCTGCATCGATATCCTGGTTTAAAACCTCTCTTAGTTCCTCAGGCATTGGCATGCCATATTCTGAGGTATCCTTGATAAGGCTTATTTTTATTTCACTGTTCTCTGGAGATTTTAGCTTTTTCTGTACGCTTTGATTCAATAGTATAAACCAGGTGTTTTTATTGGGCATCAAGGCGCAATGAAGTGTCAACTGATCATTTATCGTACAAACAACTCTTCGGTCAGTGCCCTGAACAAAACCTGAAGCGATATCATCAGGTACTAAAAAGTGCCAGCCCCATAATGTTGAAGATTTAAACTTACTCAGGATGCTGCTAAAAACAACTGGTTTCATTATCTGCCGGATTTTTTTACCAGAGATCTTATTTTATCATTCAGACCTGTATTTCTAATTAAATCTTCGGTGGGGATATGAAATCTGAATTTCCAGTAATGTTTAGGGTTACTAGGCTCGTTTATCTGCTCAGAACTGGCTTCTTTTTTTCTGATGCCGGCATCGATTCCGATCAGATCCTGGATGGGAAATATAGCAAGTATACTGGGTGAAGTAAGGTGGTCTTCAATGATTGCCTGGACTATTTCAGTTGGGCATTCGACTGGTGTATTTCCATACCAATGCAGATAATTTCGGAAATAATCTTTTGCATTTTCATAATCGCCTTCCCACCAGCCCCTTATAGTGGACATATCGTGGCAGGATGGGCTGCAGACAGAAAAGTAAGGGTAAGACCTGACCTGTCCAAACTTAATATTTTCTTTTGGCATCCGCTGTATTTCCAGTGTAATGATATTCAAGTCTTTCATTACCCCGGGCACTGTTTTTGGGATCATACCCAGATCTTCACCGCAGATAAGCATATTGCTGGCATCCAATATGGGTGGCAATTTCCACAAAGCCTGTTCCTTCCAATACTCATTGTGTCGTTTAAAGAAATAATCGTTGTGCAATCTGTTGAAGTTTGATTTAGTATCATCATCCAGTTGGCTAAAGGAGTGTGTCGTTGTGAGTGTTATTCGGGGATTGTAATACTGACTATTTGATTCAGGCTCAACCAGTAAAAGTACTTCCGACATCAGATTGGTAAGATTCTTTTCAAATTCTTGGAATTTTGGATGTTGAGCAGTAAATAAAATTATATCCTCCTGATTGGTAAATGCGGGTTTGAATACTATTTTCCCATTGGAGTTCCTGTCAAAAAACACTTTAAATATTTCTTTAACCTTACCTTCAAAAATTGTGGTTAACATGTCATCTGAAATAAATGGAACAGTATATCTTGAAAAGTCTCCCGATATTCCGTACTCAGCAAGTTCAGCCAGAGCCATGGGCATCCTGGGATTGAACGACCCCATGGTTCCCTCCACCTGATTAGTAGGTATCTGCCATATTCTGAAAAAACCAAGAATGTGATCGATTCTTAAAGCATCAAAATATCTGTTGAGCTGATGCATTCTTTTGCGCCACCAGGCAAAACCATCCTTTGCCATCACGGACCAGTTGTAGGTAGGGAATCCCCAATTTTGGCCCAGAACAGCATAATCATCGGGAGGCGCACCGGCCTGCTCATTCATATTATACAATTCAGGAGATACCCATGCGTCACAGCTATACCTATAAATACCTATGGGCAGATCTCCCTTGAGTACAACCCCTCTTTTTCTTGCATAATCTTTGGCATCTGTTAGTTGTTTGTCGGCATGATATTGTATAAAATAGTAAAATTCGACTTCTTTTATATCAGCATATTCAGCCTGGCACAAGGATGTTATGACATCAGGGTGTAAGTTGCGTAGTCTGGCCAAAGATTAAAATTGCAAGTGCCGTTTTTATCCTTCAAATGGCAAAATACAGCATAGGTTTTGAGCCATTCAGCATTTGATTTGATAAATTCAAGAGCTGCAGGGTCAGTCTTAAAATGATCGTATTCCTGCTCAAACAAAATGTGTAAATAAATAAATTTGTTCTCCAGAACTTTCTCAAAATCGACAGATTCGAGTTGATTCAGGGCCTTTCTGATTTTTTCATAGTTCCGTTGATTTGTTTTAATCTTAAAAGGAGCTATATCAGGGATATTAATGTACAGAGGATTCAGGGCAAAAACAGATATAGCAGCATAAGGATAGGAGTCCTGCCATGTTTTATTTGCGATGGTATCATTTACGGGGAGTACCTGAATAATGTTCATGCCAATTCTGGCAGTCCAATCTGTCAAAAGCTTCAGATCAGCATATTCACCTATGCCCATACCATTTTGGCTTCGGATAGAAAATACCGGAATGGCAACACCGGCACCCCGCCAATGTAAATTTTTTTGTATCTGAAAATCTCATCAGTTATTATCACGTGATTATCCTTGTCCCGATGGAATATCATATGGCAGATCCTGTTATTTCCATCTTCCCATACCTGTATCGTTGCATCTGATGGATCCATAACGACATATTTATATTCAACAGATAAATCCTTACCATCAAACGGTACGCTAATACTCCATAAAGGAAAACCGGCATCATCCATCCACAACGGATTTTCCCACGACCCTAACTCAGGGATATTTCCAATTATACCAAATTTCAAATTTGATTTGATGGAGGCAGAATGCAGAGAGAATGTAATAATATTGGATGATTGAGTTTGTTTTTTCTTTCCGGAGGTATTTGTTTCCAGTCTTCTGAAAATAGATTCAGTAAAAGCGGTCGATAAAAAAGCATTGTTTTCTTCTGCGCGGGGGCGCCATTTGTCTTCGATATATATCTGTCCGGATTTAACGGGTCTTAATATTCTTTCTTTTCCCCATTCTATGGTCAATATGCTTCCATTTTTGTATAAAGCATAATTGTATGACAAATGTGACTTGTCTTTTAGCTCAAGAACACCTGACCAGTTTCGTCCGTCATACGAATGAAAAAGGTGTGTTTGGTACTTTTTATCAGAATCAGAAAAAAATTCAATACCTATCTGCTCTCCAATAGATGTAACATAATGAAGATGAAAATATAATAGCATAAATTAGTTTTGTAGCTTGTTTTCGGAAATCACCAATTGAAGCTATTGAATATTATTTTAGTGGCAAATATACGTGAAGCATATCATTTTCGGACTAAAATTTTAGGTTTAATCTATAAAAATTGGAAGTATTAGGATAATGTTTAGAATGATATATTCATTATTTGGATGCTTCCTAAAAATCCTTAATTATGGTACTGGCTCACAAGATGAAATAAAGGACTTCTATTGTTTCGCTCTTTAGTGGCGGCTTTCTGGTTCCGAAGCAAGGATCAAAAGCATTAATACCTCAATATTAGCTTAATAATTAGAACAAATATTGGATATGCTTTACTGATGCCAGTTTGCATAGTATAAATATTTTGACAAATCAGAAATCTATCAGAACAGCACACTCTAAAATATGTTAATATGGTAACACCAGACACAAATGAAAAAAACAATTATTCTCATAATGCTTTTTATAAATTCTTTTATTGCTTCTTCAGGTGCACAATATTCCAAAACAGCATCTTGTCAGGATCCTGCATTTTGACAAGAAAGTAGATAGCTATCTTTCTTATTCTGTTCCGGTACTCGGCGTGCAGGAAGCTTTTGATAAAAGGGCAGAACTGACATTTCTGGATGCAAGGGAGTTCGATGAATATTCGGTGTCACACATACCTGGCTCCAGATATGTAGGCTATGACAAATTTAAAATCGAAACGATTAAGGATATACCGAGAGATAAAAAAATAGTGGTGTATTGTTCCATCGGATACAGGAGCGAAATAGTTGCCACCAAACTCAAAAATGCAGGCTATAAAAACATATATAATCTGTACGGCAGCTTATTTGAGTGGGCTAATGAAGGACATGATATGGCAGATAAAAACGGGAAATCTACACAAAAAGTGCACACATTTAATAAAAAATGGAGCGAGTGGGTTCTAAATCCTGCATTGGTCAAAGTTTGGAAGTAAATCTACTTCCGATATCACTTTTTCACTGTATAAAAGTGGATAGACAATCTTTTGAAAGGAAATTTAGGAAATCAGGAAATTTTACATTTTTAAGGTATTTAATGCTTACCGGGTGTTATGTAATAAAATTAAATGTAAATTTGTGATTGTAAAATTTGACGATTGTCAAGTAATGAGATGCGTCATAAAGCCTATTAAATATTTTTGTTTTGCTTGAGATCTTCAGAAAAAACCTTTTTATTAACAGTGTACTCCTGCTTCCTTACATTTTTCTTGTAAGACTCTCTTCTATCATTTATCCGGCTGCTTATCTGGGTTTTGATGTTAACAACACGGCACAAAGCCTGATATATCATATTATTCCCGGGGCCCTGATTCAGAATATAGTCGCAAATGCTTTGATCTTTATTCATGCCCTTCTAATAAATCACATTTTTATCAGGCACAGATTATCGAGAGAAATAACATTATTACCTGGCCTGATATATGTTGTTTTGGTGTCTGTTGTTCCGGATTTTATGTTTTTGACTCGGTTCTTATGGCGAATACATTTATACTTTTTGCTGTAATAAATCTATTGCGTACATACAAGACACCAAACCCTGCAGCATATATTTTTAATTCAGGAGTTTATCTCGGAGTGGCTTCATTGATTTATACACCTTACAGTATCATAGTGCTGTTTGGTATGATAATTATATTGATTTTAAGTCTTTTAAGCTCATTGAGAAGCTACAATATTTCACCGGATTTATTATACCGTACTTTATTCTTTTCGCATACAAGTATTGGGCAGGACTTGTATATGTGGAATTGGCTTTTATAAAAGATATATTTTTCAGATTACCTGATATCCAGAAAGATGATTTGATTGTATTTTACATCTCTATCGGTATTATCAGTCTTGACCTGTTATTTGTCATTTTTAATTATGGCGTGCTGACGAGTAAGAAGAGTCTCCAGATTCAAAAGAAAATTGATGTGTTTTACTGGATACTTTTATACAGCCTTATTTCCTTTTTGATATTTAGCACTGTTGGGGTCATACATTTGATGACAATGGCATTTCCTTTAGCTATTTTGACGGGCATCCTGATTAGTGATTCCAAATCTCATATAACTCATGAATTAATTCATTTTTTGGTACTTACATTAATTTTTTTAACTCAATTTAAGCTCCTCATCATTTAGGTTATTTATCACAAGAATTAGGTGTTCAACTATTTATAGGTTAAACTTATATTAAAAGGTAACTCAAGTAACTTAGATGTTTTATAAATGGGGTTATATTTGTGGCAAATTTTAAAAATTCAACGGGACAGAGATGCAAAAAATATTAAATATAAAAAGATTAATTTTTCTGATTGGTATGGTTTTTCTGAATTTTTCCCATCTGATTGGTCAAAAACTGAGTCCTGTAACATGGTCATTTGAACTATTGAAGACCAAAGGATCTGATTACGAAATCGTTGCACCAGCCAATATTAAAAACGGATGGACGCTGTACTCTCAGTTTACGGACGAAAATGGTCCCGTCCCTACTGCCTTTGTGCTGGGAAATGTGACAGTTCCTTTTGAAGAGAAAAGTAAATTTACCAAAGAATTTGACCCTATTTTTGAAGTGGATGTGATAAAATTTAAAGAACATGCCATATTCACCCATAAAGTAACAAAGGCGGGTAAAAATGAAGTTACAGGATATGTGACTTTTATGACATGTGACGGCGAAAAATGTTTACCACCTTCAGATGTTGAGTTTACATTAAAATTTTAATGAAAAAGATTGACATCAAAACATATTTAAAATAAAACTACCATTAGATGAAGTTTCCCTTTTCTATATTTATTCTATTCATAATATCTTCTTACTGGACAAATGCGCAGATACTCAACCCTGTAAAATGGAATTTTGAAATTCGTAAAGTCTCTGGAGATGAATATAAAATCATATATACAGCAAAATTGACAAAGGATGGACAGTGTATTCCCAGTACACTTCAGATGATGGCCCGGTACCGACTTCTGTAAATTATGATGACATGTCCGGGATTAAACTTATCGGAAAAGCTACTGAATCGGGTAAGAGAAAAGAAGGAATGGATCCTTTTTTCGGTGTCAATGTGATCAAATTTACAGCCGAAAAACCTTTCGTAATAGAGCAGAAAATCAAGGTGACAAATGCTTCAAAACCCATCATAGGATATGTAAACTTTATGGCGTGTGATAACGAAAAGTGCTTACCTCCATCAGATGTGGAATTCTCACTTAAGATACCCTGGGATGATACAGTTGTAACCACTCCAGGCAAAGAAGGCCCTTCTGAAAATTCGGCTCAAAATGAACAAAATATTGCAGAAAGCCCTGAAAAGACAAATGATAATAAAGTAATAGATTCGGCAGATCTGGCAGCTGCAGCTTTGGAAGATTTCAGGTATGGAGCTGTGATCAACGGTGATAAAATCGATCAGCAGGTGGAAAATCTGGCCAATAGCTACAAAACACCACTCAGCAACTGTGGCGGTACAGAAGAAAAGAAGGAAGGGCTCTTCTGGACATTTATATTTGGTTTTATCGGCGGATTACTTGCTTTGCTTACGCCATGTGTTTTTCCGATGTTGCCTATTACCATAAGTTTTTTCACCAAAGATACCAAACGAAAAGGTTGGGTCAACGGTCTTATATATGGCGCATCTATTATCGTCATTTATGTACTCATCGGATTGCTCATTACCATATTTGTGGGCCCTGAAGCGTTAAACAGACTATCGACAAACTGGATCGCCAATACTTTGTTTTTTGTCATTTTTATAGCCTTTGCTTTTTCCTTTTTTGGTTTTTACGAGATTACCCTTCCCGGCAGCTGGAGTACAGGTAGTGATCGCCTGGCAGACAGAGGCGGACTCATCGGAATATTTTTTATGGCATTTACCCTGGCATTAGTTTCTTTTTCATGTACTGGCCCTATCATAGGAACTGCCATTGTGCAAGCTGCTACCAAAGGGGAATACATGGGTCCTTTTCTGGTAATGTTCGGGTTTTCGACAGCTCTGGCACTCCCTTTTGGCCTTTTTGCCACATTCCCTGCCTGGCTCAATACGCTCCCAAAGTCAGGTAGCTGGATGAATTCTGTAAAAGTAGTTCTGGGTTTTCTGGAACTGGCACTGGCCTTCAAATTTCTCTCTGTGGCTGATATGACCAACGGTTGGGGCTTCCTGAGATATGAACTTTTTATGGGCTTATGGGTACTTATTTTTGCCGGCATGGCACTTTACTTATTCGGATTTATCAGGTTTCCCCATGATAGTCCGGTTAAAAAGTTGTCATCTGTCAGGATTGGGTTTGGAATCGGAGCCATCGTACTTCTTTTATATCTTTTATCCGGCTTTAGGGTGAATGATAAAACAGGTGACTATCATTCTCTGGCCCTGATGAGTGGTCTGGCACCACCGGCACATTACAATTTTTTTATTAAGCCACAGGAAGTGGATCCGGTTATCAAAGCAAAATATCCATCATACTCTAAATGTGCCAATAATATCAACTGTTTTAAAGATTATTTTGAAGGTATGTCTTATGCCAAAGAAGTAAATAAACCGGTTATGCTCGATTTTACAGGATACGGATGTGTCAACTGCCGTAAGACTGAAGAACATATCTGGGTAGATGATCGTATCAGAGCTATGCTAAATGATTCTGTTGTACTTATTTCTTTGTACGTGGATGATGATAAAAAACTTTCATCCATTTATATATCTGAGCATAGCGGTAAAAGATAAGAAATGTGGGAAACAAATGGGCTGATTTTCAAATAGTAAACTTTCAGCAAAACAGCCAGCCATTATATGTTATGGCTACAAATGATCAGAAGGTGATCAGTAAGCCAAGGGGTTTTGCTGAAGGTATCGATGGTTATCTTTATTTTCTTAAATGTAGCCTGACTGAAAACAGAAAAATAAATTTGAACAATTAAATTATACTATTTAAAATGAGAAACCTGATTTTTACTTTTTTTACTTTAGCATTATTGGCTTCGTGCAGCAAAAGCGAACTTAGTGTGGCTGATCAGTTTGATGTTGACATTAAGCTCATAGAAGATTATCTGGCAGCAAATGGAAAGACAGCGATGAAAACTCCGGATGGCATATATTATATCATTGAAAAAGAAGGCAGTGCCGAAAAGCCCAAACTTACCAGCACCGTTTCAGTGTCATATAAAGGTTACTTTTTGGACAACGAAGTTTTTGATTCATCGAGTAAAGCGGCATTTCCATTGTATTCAGTTATTCAAGGATGGCAGATAGGTATTCCTAAGTTTGGCAGAGGTGGTAAAGGTACTTTATTAATCCCCTCTGTATATGGATATGGTACTCAGGAGACAGCAGGAAGGAAATCTGCAGTATTATTGTTTGATATTGAAGTTTTTGATTTCTGATGCAGAATAAATAGGATGAGAATTTACTGGGTTATTGTGATTTTTGGACTGGCGGTTACATGGGCATGCACTGATACTACTGACCAGGACAGGATCACCATACTGAACTATCTGGACGAACGAGGACTGATAGCTACGGATACGTCAGGTGTTTTTGTGGTCATAACTTCTACAGGTACTTCGGACAGACCCGAGGAAAATTCTACTATTCAATTAAGTTATAAAGGGTATTATACAGACGGTGTTGTATTTGACCAATCTCCACCTGATCAAAAAACCACGATAAAACTATCATTTGCACTCAGGGATTGAGATACGGACTTGGCAAGTTTGGCAAAAAATCTGCAGGGATGATTCTGATCCCATCTGATCTGGCTTACGGGAACAATCCACCGTTTGGGGTTCGTAAGCAAGCAATCCTGATTTATGATGTTCAAATAGAAGACTTTTAAAAAGATCTCTATTCATACCAGAAGAGTTTTCAGCTTAGCTGTAAGATAAGAAAGTGATATGGTGAATTTACATGGTTTGTAAATGGTTTTATTTTATTTAATCAAATTATAATTGACTTCTTAAGCTGAATTCCAGATCCGGTTTACCTGTCCACAGGCCGTTTCCATGTTGGTTATTTTTATACGAACTTTTCCGGTTTTCATATAACAACTGTTTATAGAGCCGTATAGCGTATAAATATAATTTATGAGCATATAAATTATTTTTGTTTAATAAAAAGATCGCAACTGTTAAACAAAACGTATCTTTGTATTACAAATAAAAACATTACACATGTCAACTATAGAATTTAACCAGAACTTTGATTTCCTTACTAATTCTTTGAATGCTTTTGCTTACAGCCTTACTAAAAATACAGATGATGCAAAAGATCTGTATCAGGAAACAGCCTTCAGGGCAATTAACAATAAGGAGAAGTTCAGACCTGAAACGAATTTTAAGGCCTGGACATTTACGATCATGAAAAATATATTTATTAATAATTACAGAAAAAAAGTAAAATCCAATACAATTCTGGATTCCACTGACAATACATATTTTTTAGATAGCGGCTCGGAAAAAGTCACGAATGATGCCAGTCGGAATATGTTGATGAAGGAATTGAATGATATGATAAATTCACTTGATGATAATATCAGAATACCGTTTGTGATGCACCACGAAGGATTTAAGTACAATGAGATAGCCGATCACTTTGACCTACCACTGGGAACAGTCAAGAGCAGGATATTTTTTGCCAGAAAGGCCCTTAAGGAAAAAATCAGGAAGAGCTATGGCGATTATTATTTGGTAAGATCCATGATCGCCTGATTTAAGAGTATGTGTAAATTTTTATTGACTTATAATCAATATTTTATGAACCTGCCTTCAAAATATTCATCTCATTTAGTTCACTAAACTCGATAATCATTTTATTGTCAGAAGAATAACCTATTGATTAACAACTAAGAAAATTTTTATACATACTCTAAATTATAGAAGCAGCGGCAGTATTTGATGAAATTATTTTTATTTATTCTAAATAAAAAGTGTTGACAATGAAGCACTTTCAAAATCAGTTCATTATTTTAGCATTTTTTTAACACTATTCCGATCAACATTTATTGATTATTGTTCAATAAAATTGTACATTTGTTGCAACAAAAATTAATAATCATGTCGACATTGGAATTTGATAAAAAGTTTGACATCCTGACAGATTCTCTAAATGCATTTGCATATAATCTTACTAAAAATACTGAAGACGCCAGAGATTTGTACCAGGAAACGGCCATCAGAGCGATTACCAACAGAGATAAATTCAGACCAGACACCAATTTTAAGGCTTGGACATTTACGATAATGAAAAATATATTTATCAATAATTATCGTAAAAAAGCTAAGTCCAATACCATCATTGATTCCACAGATAACTTGTATTTTATCAATTCGGGCAGTGTATCTATAGAAAATGATGGCAACAGAAATATTCTTATGGACGAGTTGAATGCCATGATAAATTCTCTCGAAGACAATATCAGAATTCCGTTTGTCATGCATTATGAAGGATATAAGTATCAGGAGATAGCAGATGAATTTAACCTTCCTTTAGGTACGGTAAAGAGCAGAATATTTTTTGCCCGCAAAGCCCTGAAAGAAATGATTAAAGAGAGTTACGGGGATTATTCTTTAGTGAGATCTCTGTCAGCATAATTTTAAAAAATAGATGTACATACAAAGGCTGCAATCACTTGCGGCCTTTGTTGTTTATAAGCCAACCGTTATTATATGAATTCTGTACAATTTGCCAAAATATTGCTGGACTGGCATACAATCAACAAAAGAATTCTTCCCTGGAAAGAAGATAATGACCCTTATAAAATATGGCTATCGGAAATTATTCTACAGCAGACCAGAGTCAGTCAGGGCACGCCGTATTTTCTTCGTTTTTTAAAGGAGTATCCTGATATAAATGCGTTGGCGGATGCAAGTTCTGATCAGGTGATGAAAAGCTGGCAAGGTTTGGGATATTATACCAGAGCCCGGAACCTTCATGCTACGGCTCAGGATGTAGTACAAAGAAATAATTCTGTTTTTCCTGATACATATGAAGAAGTTTTAGCACTCAAAGGTATTGGTCCCTATTCGGCTGCGGCTATCGTTTCATTTGCATACGAACTTCCCTACCCGGTGGTGGATGGCAATGTGATTCGACTGGTGAGCAGGATATTGGGTATCATGGAAGCCATCGAAAGTAAGTCAGTAAAAAAGCACATACTTTATTTTGTAAAGCAATCTATTTTGGATGTGCGACCCTCGGATTTTAATCAGGCTATCATGGATTTTGGCGCGACATTGTACTCCTTCATCGCCTGATTGTACTGTCTGTCCTTTTAATCAGTATTGCAAAGCGTATCAATCCGATATGGTTAGTTCTATTCCATTCAGGACAAAAAAAAAGGAAAGAGTTACTCGTTTTTTTCACTATTATGACATATCAGACCCGAACGGAATGACACTACTTCATTGCCGTAGCCAAAATGATATCTGGCAAAATCTCTATCAGTTTCCTATGTTAGAGACATCATCAAAAGACTCTCCGGGTCAGAATGATATAAAAAAAGAATTGGCAGATATTTCAGATATCTCTCCTGAGTCTTTTGGTCACCCTAATAAAACTGCGGAAATAAGGCAAACTTTGACACACAGAAAAATTGTGGGCACTTTTTACAAATTAGTCTCTAACACTCCGTTTATGGAAATAAATAAGAGTTATTGTTTGGTAGATCGCCAAAAAGTATCAAACTTTGCATTTCCAAAGATTATGACCACATACTTAGCTGATTATGGATAGAATCCTTGGCTAAAGGCAATGCAAACTATTTAAATATTCACCTGAATAAATTTAAAAAATGATAAATAAAGTAACATTAGTAGGCAATTTAGGCAGGGATCCTGAGATAAGAACACTCGAAAACGGAACCAAGGTTGGAACATTTTCAATAGCCACAAATGAAAGTTATAAAGACAAAAATGATACCTGGCAAACGCTGACTGAATGGCACAATATTGTGGTGTGGCGAGGACTGGCGGAAAAAGCAGAACGCGAGCTTAAAAAAGGCGGATTAGCCTATATTGAGGGGAAAATTACTCACCGTAAATATCAGGACAAGGATGGCCAGGAGAAGGCTATAACAGAAATTGTAGCCAACACACTATATTCTTTGGAACGACGTGAAAATAAGGGATCTTCCCTTTCAGCCGGATTTCCCGGAGTAGATGACGATCCCTTCAATAAAGCAATAAATACATCGTCAACTCCATCATCTACGTCACAAGAACCGCCTGCGGAGGATGATCTTCCTTTCTGATTTTCAGGCAGTAATTTGTTTAATTAAATAATTTATTTTGGACCCCGAACCCAGTTTATATTTTTTTGCTTTCCAAAGTGTCATAACTGAGCCTACTGTATCATTGCTGTTTCCGTTTATTATTTTTATCATACTCATAGTCTGTTCAGGAATGATTTCTGCATCAGAAGTCGCCTATTTTTCATTGAATGTAAGAGAAATTAAAGAGCTGGAGGAAGAAAACTCCCTTTTATCTAAAAGAGCGTTAAAGCTGAAAGAAAATTCAAGGCATCTGTTGGCAACTATTCTGATTTCAAATAATTTTGTCAATGTGGCTATAGTCATTGTAGCTGAGCATATTTTCAGATATATCCTTGGAGAAAGCAGATTACTGACTATCGGATTGTGGTTACACACCAATGTCTTTTATGGACTTTCCAGCCCGGAGGTGATTGGGAGCATCTTCAATTTTCTGCTTACAGTAGTGGGGGTCACCTTTCTGCTCGTTTTATTTGGAGAAGGTATGCCCAAAATATATGCCACAATAAGTAAAATGAAAATTATTCATTTTATGTCGGGTCCGCTTACCTTTCTGATGTGGATTTTTCATCCTGCAAATAAAGTCCTGGTCGGTTGGTCTAATGCTATGGAAAAATCACTCGGAAGCAACAGCAATCAAAATTTAACAACCAAAGAAGATATAGATGCCGCTATCGACCTGACTATGACGAATGACACACCGCACGCAACACAGGAAGCGGATATTTTGAAAGGGATTGTCAACTTCGGAGATATATCTGCCAAGCAAATCATGCACCCAAGAATGGATATCGTTGCTCTGGACGAAACTGACGGATTTAAAGAAGTCATGAAAGTGGTGAAGGATTCCGGATACTCCAGACTGCCGGTGTATAGAGAAGATCTCGATAATATCATTGGCATCCTTTATGTCAAAGATTTGCTCTCTTACACGGACGAAAATGATCAGTTCGTCTGGCAAAAGCTGATACGATCCACCGTACTTTTTGTCCCGGAGTCAAAAAAAATTGATGAACTGCTCAGGCAGTTTCAACTCAAAAGGGTACACCTTGCCGTCATCGTGGATGAGTACGGAGGAACGGCTGGCATCGCTACCCTCGAAGACATAATGGAAGAAGTAGTCGGAGATATCAAAGACGAGTTTGACCAGGATGAAGATGTGGATTACATCAGGATATCTGAAAATAATTATATCTTTGAAGGCAAGACTTTATTGAACGATGTTTGTCGTGTTGTTGGGCTGAATTCAGGTTATTTTGATGACATCAGAGGCGAGGCTGATTCGCTTGCAGGGCTGATTCTTGAGATGGTAGGCACCATACCCAATTCTGAAAAAGAAATCACCATCGGTCACATTACACTAAAGATAGTTTCTGTTAGTAAAAAACGGATTGAAAAAATAAGCTTGTTTTTGCATGAAAAGTAAAGTACTTCTGATATTTGCCGGTGTTTACATATTCTCTTTATATGCATGTGGTGGTGATGCTGTCAGAGTACCTAAAGCGCACATGTATCCCAGAGTGAGCTATCCGGAAAAAAATTATAAGGACTTTGATTCTACACTTTGCAGCTTTACATTCAGAATGCCTCTGGCAGGTTCTATTGTCAGAGATTCATTCATTTTTGAAGGAGAACCCGCGCACCCTTGTTGGTTTGATATAAATGTAAATGCCTTAAATGCCAGTATTTACTGTAGTTATTACCAAATTAGCATAAATAGAGATTTGTCCAGACTCATCAATGATGCATACAACATAGCCGGAAAACACAATATCAAAGCAAATTACCGGAAAGAAACCATCATCGATAATGGTCATAATGCCAAAGGTATCCTGTTTGACATAGAGGGACCTGTCGCCAGTCCCGTCCAGTTTTATCTGACGGACGAAAAGAATCATTTTTTCAGAGGAGCCTTGTATTTTAACAGCAAGGTAAATCCGGATTCAACGGCTCCGGTACTCTCATATATGAAAACAGATATCGATACGCTGATAGCATCATTCAGGTGGAAGTAAAAGCTTAATGCCAATCGATAGCTACACATTAATGTACAGATCTGAAATAAATAGTTTACTTATTATTCATCTTTTTTACGGCAATTATGGATAAGAGGATTTGGAGCTAAATAATTGGGCCTGCTATTTTTTGGGTTACTTTTCTTTAAAAGTTACTAAATTTATACTAATTGACCCTGTTGCAATAATTACTTAAATCTGATCTATTCTGAAAATTTACAAAAAGTTGGATATTTTGCAGCCATATTCTATTTCTTTTTAAAAATTAATATCATGTTTTCCAATATCAATCCTACTACCACAACATCATGGAAAAAGTTGATTAAGCACCACAAAGCCATGAAAAACGCCAGTATCTCCAACCTTTTTGAGCAGGATAGAGATAGATTTGAAACATTTTCAACCAGTATAGGTGATATGCTGATAGATTACTCAAAAAATAATGTGACGGAAGAAACCATGAATCTTTTATTCGGATTGGCCAGAAACTGTAAGTTAAAGGAGGCTATAACCGCGATGTTCAGTGGAGAAAAAATCAATGTGACTGAAAACAGGGCCGTATTACATACCGCATTGCGCAATAAATCGGGCAAACCAGTCATGATCGAAGGTGTCAATGTCATGCCGGAAATCAAGGCAGTAAAGAAAAAAATGGAGCATTTTTGCACGCAGGTCATTTCAGGCAAGTGGGTTGGCTATTCAGGCATGCCGATTACAGATATTGTCAATATAGGCATCGGTGGCTCCGATCTGGGACCGTCATGGTTACAGAAGCGCTTAAAGCCATACAAAACGAGACTTCGAGTTCATTTTGTTTCCAATGTGGACGCATCACACATAGCCGAAGTAGCAGGGGATTTGGATATGAGCACAACCCTCTTTTTTGATAGCTTCGAAGACATTTACGACACAGGAAACCATGGCAAATGCCTATACTGCCAGAACTATGTTCTTAGCAAAAGCGATAAATGAAGAGCATATAAAGAAGCATTTTGTTGCTTTATCTACCAATACCAGCGAGGTCACACGTTTTGGAATTGATCCCCAAAATATGTTTGAATTTTGGGATTGGGTAGGAGGAAGATATTCTTTGACATCCGCCATAGGTTTATCCATAGCGTTGGCTATTGGGTATGACAATTTTGAGCTATTGCTGGATGGATTTTACAAAATAGACCGCCATTTCAGGACGACTCCATTCGATAAAAATATACCTGTCATCCTAGCTCTAATTGGTATCTGGCATACCAATTTTAATGGATCAACATCAGAAGCCATCCTTCCATACGACCAGTATCTACATCGTTTTGCAGCCTACTTTCAGCAGGGAAATATGGAAAGTAACGGAAAGAGTACAGACCGAAACGGCAATAGAGTTACCTATTCTACCGGGCCTGTCATATGGGGAGAACCAGGTACAAATGGTCAGCATGCTTTTTATCAACTCATCCACCAGGGCACTCAAGTGATACCATGCGATTTTATTGCGCCGGCCATCTCCCACCACCCTATTGGAAATCACCATACATTATTGATGTCCAATTTTTGCCCAAACCCAGGCTCTCATGATGGGCAAAACCAAAGAACAGGTAATTGCAGAATTCGAAAAATCAGGCAAAAAGCCCGAAGAATATATGCCTTTGGTCCCTTTTAAGGTGTTTGAAGGCAACCGACCCACCAACTCTATACTGGTCAAACAAATCGATCCGGAGACTCTGGGTATGCTCATCGGTATGTATGAGCATAAGATCTTTGTACAGGGAGTCATCTGGAATATCTACAGCTTCGATCAGTGGGGTGTTGAACTGGGCAAACAACTCGCCGGAAAAATCGTCCCCGAACTTGAAAAAGACCGCCACACACATGCTTTCGACGGATCTACTAATGGACTGATTAATGCCTGGAAAGATCTTGCTTTATAAATTTCCGATTTTGGATTGTGATAAGCCAACACACCAAACTGCTATTCAGCTAACCACCCAACTAGCCAATAATGAAAACCAATTAACGAATTTTGAATATGAAAATCGAATAGCTAACTCGCCATCATCCCAACTAGCCATATGATGTCTCATGAAATTGGTTGAAAATAAAAATGTGGAAAACTTTAATGCATTTATGGTCATGATAAGTAAAAAAATAAGGAGAGTCTTCTCAGAAAATTTTAAGTATGAGAAAGTTGCACGAATCTCTGGACTATTAACAGAAAAGATAGTTACTCATTTTCATAAAGCAAAGTGAATAAAATGATTTTATAATTTATTACTAATGAAAGGAAAATAAACCTATATTTCTTTTTCATCTCTTTCGACAACTCCCCTGACAATCAGAAACTGGGCTATCATATATGTCAGAATAATGAAGTATTCAGCACACGGGAATGGGAAGCCAAATTTACTGAACGCAATGGCAGCATCTGACATCATAAAGAGAACAACTCCAACGACCACTGGCAGATACCAGGATACATTTTTTCTAATAAGAGCTGAGACTACCATAGAGGAAATGGCAGCTGTATAAATAGTGACAGGTAGCTGCATGTCATGAAGACCATCCCATAATGATACAATCACCATGACGGAAATGATGAAAACGGGTAATGCTTTATAGATATTCTGCCTTACTGCCGGAGATTTGTCCTTAAGAAAGGTAATAGTGTATAAAATTTGCATAATCAAAAAACAACCAAGACCCAATAAAAAAAAGGCTTCAGATTTAAACATTAAAAAAATGTCACCCAACATGGCAAAGATCAGTGCAAGAATAAAAACAGGAGATTGTTGTCGGGCTGCTCCAATATAGAAACCGATGAGACTGGCCATAATAAGTGGTTTGGAAACCATTTTATAATCAGTAAGCCAACTGAGAAATATCAGGTTAGCAATGATAATTAAAATATACCAAATCGTAAAAGACCTGTACTTTAAAAGAATGTCCATATTGCTTTTTTTTTTGCGCTAAGTTAAAGCATATTGATCAATGTGCATGATTACTATAAACGCAAACAGAAATTTATCTAATATTGCCCTAAAATGAATCAAATGACGCATAAAATAACGGCAGACTACATTTTCACTTCAGATGGAAAACTGACAGAAGATATTGTATTGATAACAGATCAGAATGGAAAAATCCTGAGTCTGGACCCGGTATCTAATCACGATATGGCTTCTTTAAGGAGGTTGAAGGGTATGATTGTGCCCGGCTTCATTAATACACATTGCCACCTTGAGTTATCCCATATGAAAGGTATGGTTAATTCAGGTACAGGGTTACTTCCTTTTTTAAACCGTGTTGTATCTTTCCGGGATATTGATCCGGATATCATCGCTCAGGCTATCATAGACGGTGACGAAGAAATGTACGAAAACGGAATCGTAGCTGTGGGTGACATTTCAAATAAAACGGATACTGCAGAAGTAAAATCAACCAGTAAAGTGGATTATTATACATTTGTAGAGATGTTTGATTTCCTTCAGCCCTCGATGACCGAAAACACGATTGCACAATATGTGCCAGTGATGGAAGGGCAAAGCGATCATGGCAACAATAAAAAAAGCTATGTACCACACGCACCATACACCGTGACACCGGAGCTTTTCAGATACATAAATGAGAAGAATCTTTCAGGAGCGACTGTGAGTATCCATAATCAGGAAATCTCAGACGAAAATCAGCTTTTCATAAATGGACAAGGTGGGTTTACTGATTTTTATACAGGATTTGGGATGAAACTGGATCATTTTATTCCAACAGGCAAAACATCTATACATTATATTCTAGAAAATCTGGTACCTGGATTTAAGACCATCTTTGTACATAATACAAATACAAATAAGGCAGACATCGAAGCTGCAATGCGTTGGAATAAAGAAATATACTGGGCAACTTGCCCCAATGCTAATTTGTATATCGAAAACAGACTACCTGACTATAAAGTATTTTTGGACACCGATGCTAAAATGACTATAGGAACAGACAGCCTTACTTCCAACTGGCAACTATCTATCTGGGAAGAAATAAAAACAATTCGAAAATACAAGTCTTATATACCCCTTGAAACATTGTTAACGTGGGCAACTATGAATGGTGCAGAAGCATTAGGGTATCAGAAGAATCTGGGTAGTTTCGAGGTAGGCAAAACACCAGGATTAGTGCATATCGAAAACGCAGAATCCAACTCAGAAGAAAATAAGATCGGTCGGTTGATCTGATACTTATAAAATATTAGATAAGTTTATATCGCTTTCCATTACTTTTAATTTGGAAATAGTTAAGAATTAAGGCGGTGATTAAAACGATATTTTACCAATTTGTTATACTTTTGCACCCTAATTCATTTTCAGAGAAAGAGCAATGGCAAAAAGAACGCGAATAAAAGATATATTTTCTGCTGAGACGGAAAAAAGATATACGGTTATGGGATGGGTTCGTACATTCAGAAACAACCAATTTATTGCACTCAATGATGGTTCGTGTCTCTCTAATCTGCAGGCGGTGGTAGATTTTGAGAATTGGGATACAAATCTACTCAAGAGAATCACCACAGGTGCAGCACTCCGTATAGAAGGTAATCTGATTACATCCCAGGGCAAAGGACAAACAGTTGAACTGGTTGCGGACAAAATCGAAATTTTAGGTGATTGTGACCCTGAAATATATCCATTGCAGCCTAAGAAGCATAGTCTGGAGTTTCTGCGTGAAATTGCACACCTGAGGTTCCGTACCAATACATTCAGTGCCATTTTCAGGGTCAGACACGCTTTGGCTTTTGCTATCCATAAATTTTTTAATGATCGTAATTTTGTGTACATACATAGCCCAATTGTGACAGGAAGTGATGCAGAAGGAGCAGGAGAGATGTTTCAGGTGACGACGCTGGATTTGAATCAAATACCCAGAAATGAGGATGGCAATATTAACTTCAAGAAGGACTTTTTTGGCAAAGCTACCAATCTGACTGTATCCGGCCAGCTGGAGGCCGAGCTCGGTGCCCTTGCACTGTGTGATGTATATACTTTTGGTCCGACTTTCAGGGCTGAAAACAGCAATACCTCACGGCACCTGGCTGAATTCTGGATGATAGAACCCGAAGTAGCCTTCAATGACCTCAATGATAATATGGACCTTGCAGAAGACATGCTGAAGTATCTCATCAGCTATGTTCTGGAGTATTGTGCGGAGGACATTGCTTTTCTGGAACAAAGACTTTCTGAAGAAGAAAAAGTCAAACCACAGGCAGATCGATCTGAGATGGCTTTAAGGGATAAACTGAAGTTTTGCATAGAAAATGACTTTGAAAGACTGACTTACACCGAAGCGATTGACATATTAAAAAATTCAACGCCTAATAAAAAAGGTAAATTTCAGTATCCCATTGAAAAATGGGGAGCAGATCTTCAATCAGAGCACGAAAGGTATCTGGTAGAAAAACATTTCAAAAAACCTGTCATTCTTACCAACTATCCTAAGGAAATAAAAGCATTCTATATGCGCATGGATGACGATGATAAGACAGTAAGAGCTATGGATGTCCTTTTTCCGGGCATAGGTGAAATCATAGGCGGATCACAAAGAGAAGAACGATATGATAAACTGGTGAAACGCATGGAAGAGATGCACATTCCGACTGAGGAAATGTCCTGGTTTCTGGATACAAGGAGATATGGTACTGTCCCCCATGCCGGTTTTGGTTTAGGCTTTGAGAGGTTAGTTCTGTTCGTTACCGGAATGACCAATATAAGAGATGTCATACCTTTCCCAAGATTTCCGGGTAATGCAGAGTTTTAATATCGTAAGCATCGGATTATTTCTCATGAAGATTTCTAAATAATTTTTTGGATCAATGATTGTTGATACAGGTATATGCAAGTTTGCAAAATTTGTAAAATCCTGTTTACAAATTAAACATCACAGGTTTATTGATTAGTTTGTATCTGACATCTAAGATGCTTGCATTTACAAATAAAGTATCTTGCCTGAATAACTGTCCATACGCTTCGTGTATATGACCAAATATATGCGCCTTAGGTCGGATTTCTGTTATCTTATCACAAGGGCTTCGCAGCCCACTTTTACCATAAATAGTTTTGTCAAGAATACCATGCACAGGTCATGCGTGATGAGAATGTCCGTATTTTCAGGTATCAAATCCCAGTGGGTTTTGATTTCTGATCCTCGGTGTCTGTTGAAGGCCCAGTCAAAAAACCATGGAGTGATGGGGATCCCCAAAAGTTTAGCCCTTCGATAGAAATCCCTGAATCGTTAAGATATGTTACATTTTCAGGAATAACGGATTTTATTTTCAGCGGATCTGCTCTTTCAAAGAAAAAATCGTGGTTACCGGCTATCAGAATTTTGTACTGATAATCCTGTGAAGAAAACCAATCTAAAAAATCTTTTACTTCTGATTCAGTACCCCGATAGGTACAATCTCCTGCGTGAATCAATACATCACCTTGTGGAAGAGTAAGGTTATGATGCTGACCATGGGTATCTGAGATGGCCACAATTGTCATGGATTACACAAATATTCATTAACTGCATTCTGCTCAAACCATTGCTGGCATTCTTCTAAAGTTGATGCACCTGATGCGACTTTTAAAGTAAAACTAAAAATATCATCCAATTTTAACTTGTTTGAAATATTAAAGCCATTTCTTCTTAAGAAAACTATGGCAGCTTCGAAGTCTGTTCGCTTATTTCCTTCCTGGTATATGAGGTTGGCAATAATATTTGTACATACACACACCAGCTTTATCAGCTAAATTTGGGTAAAGCGGCACACCAAACATCTCAGCACTTACAATATATAGCAAATAATTTAGGTTTTCTTCATTGAGATTATTATCTGGTTCTACAAAGTTTCTACCATGAAGAGCAACCGTAGATTTATTGACCAAATTAACCATAGCTTTAGTCAAATAATTCATGCTAATTTCCTGAAAACTTCGTCATATATTTCAAAATCCTGAAGAATTAGTTTTTCTATGTAATCTAAAGATAAATCTTCACTTTCATTGGAGACAATCTTTTGAAATTCTGTCCTTAAATCAATATTGTTTTTCAAAATTTCGAAAACTAGTTCCAATTGTTGTTTTTACTTAGTGATTTAACATCTATTTCCATCATCCTGATAAAATATTTTATAAAATTTCAACGAAAATCTAAATAATTAAGTTTCACATTAAAAATGAAATTAGATGACTTAACAATTCGTATATCACACTAAATCAAAGTGCATCAGGTTTTTAAATCTTTGCAGTCTGTCGTTTATTTCAGATTGGTTTAATATTTGTAATTTGTTGAGGCTGAAATCTTCTACGCAAAACGAAGCCATTGCCGATCCGGTGATGACAGCTCTTTTCATGTTTTCCATACTGACATCATCTGTCTTTGCCAGATACCCCATCATACCTCCGGCAAAAGTATCACCCGCTCCTGTCGGATCAAATACCTGTGCTAAAGGCAATGCCGGAGCAAAAAATATTTCCTCTCCCCTGAATAACAAAGCTCCGTGCTCCCCTTTTTTTATAACCAGATATTCCGGACCCATACTATGGATCACTTTTGCCGCATTAACCAAAGAATGTTCGCCCGAAAGCTGTCGGGCTTCTTCGTCATTTATAGTCAAAAGATTGATTCTTTTTATCACAGACTTGAGTTCGTCCATGGCAATATCCATCCAAAAATTCATGGTATCCAGAGCTACAAGAGATTGTGAACCATCGAGCTGGTCAAGTACGCTGGCCTGAATAGCCGGAGTGAGGTTGCCTAACATGACATATTTGCTTGATTTGGCAGAATCCGGAATCATCGGATCGAAATCAGCCAATACATTCAGATCAGTCACCAATGTATCGCGACTGATCATATTGTTATGATATTTTCCTGACCAAAAGAAGGATTTGCCTCCTTTGACGATCTTGAGTCCATCCATATTAACCCCTCGGTCTGATAATCTTTTGAGCTCAGATTCAGGAAAATCATCACCTACTATGGATACCAGATGGATATCATTCGTAAAATACGAAGCGGACCAGCTGATATAGGTACAGGCACCGCCTATGACCATTTCTACCTTTCCAAAAGGCGTTTCAATAGTATCAAATGCAACGGTGCCAACGGTAAGAAGACTCATGTATTTCAGTTTTAGTAAGCTGCAAATGTAGGCTTAATAGCCTAATAATTGAGGCATTGGATATAAAGATTTGTCCAATCTGATTTAAACACTATCATTTTATTCATAATACTCCTTCGGATTAAGCTTATATTTTTACTTTAAAAAGTAAAACAGCTTAAGAGTATGTTGAAATTTTTATTGCCTTATAATCAATATCTTATGAACCTGCCTTCATAATAATCATCTCATTTAGTTCACTAAACTTGTTAATTATTTTATTGTCAGAACCATTGCCTATTGATTAGCAACTAAGAAATTTTTTAAACATACTCTGAATTAAAACAGCCCGACGAAAAATTCGCCGGGCTGTTTTAATTTTGTAGCGTGAGGCGGGCATGATCCGCCGACCTCGCGATTATGAATCGCGCGCTCTAACCAGCTGAGCTACCACGCCAATACAGATTGGTCTAAAACGGGCGCAAAGATAAAAGAATAGAATAACAATCAGGTATTTTTGGCAACAGTTTTTTTTAGGATGGAAAGGTGCATAAAATTTTTTTATAAAAATGTATAAAATAGTTGCACAACTTAATAATACGTTATATATTTGTATCATCAGTTGTAATTAGTAAATTGGATTTGTTTTGTACAAGTCAGTATTGAGTAAAATGAAGTTAGAATTATTTATTTGTATTGCTCTTGCTTTTATTCGGATAAACATCATATCCGGGCAGTCAAACCAATGCCCAAAAGCGGATAGTCTCATGATAAATCAGCAATACCTTATGGCTTTGGAAAATTACGGTCTTTGTTATGAACGAGACACCACTGACAAAAGAAATCTGGCATCTATGGCAAATTGTCTGTATTTGCTCGGTGACTACCAAAAGGCTAAAGAATATTACCACGTTCTTGAAAATCTGGAAGGCTTTAGTTCAGATGCGATAATCAGGCTTGCATCGATTTATGAAACCCAGCAAAACCTTCCCAGAGCAGTCAAATACAATTTAAAACTTACAGGATTGTATCCCTCCAATCCGGTATATCTGCGCAAACTGGGCTCATTGTACCTTCAGGGTAATGAAAAGACCCAGGCTATGCAATCTTATCAGGCAGCCCTGGAGCTAAATAGCAGAGACTTGCTGACTATTCAGGGCTTGGCAGAAATGTTGATAGGAATGGATGAGATTAACGCTGCTGACAGCTTGCTGAAACTTGGTTTGGAGACAGACAGTACGCATATAGGACTGTCATTGTTGCTATCCAGAGTAAAATATAAGCTCAGAGATTATGAAGCGGTAACAGAAATCCTCCACAAACTGACATATCAGACTGAATTGAACAATTATTACAATAAGTTGCTGGGCTATGCTTTTCTTCAGGTTGATTCGCTGGATAAATCAATATACCACTTGCAAAAATCCTTATTAAATGAAGGCGATCCGGAATATGCATTATTTTATATGGCTCTTGCGTATGAAAAGAAGAAGGAATTTGAGAAATCAATGTACTTCTACAATGAAGCCATTAAAGCCGGAATATCCGAAAACCTGGATCAGTATTATCGGGGCCTTGCCAGGATTAATACACAAAATGGAGATTTTAAAGCAGCGATTGACAACTACAATTCATGCCTTCAGTACTCCTGGGACCCTTTGATATATTATTATATGGGTAATGCTGCAGAGCAATATTACAAAGACAAATCAAAGGCTATCAAATATTATGAGCAATATTTGAATGCAAAACCTACGGATAAACTCCAGGCAGAAATAGCGATACAAAGGGTTAAAGTACTGAAAGAGTTGAGATTTATGAAAGGTAAGTCAAAATAAAGATGAAAATTAAAAATGGAAATGAATTCATGGAACATATTTAAAGTACATACATCCCATATTTTAAAAAAATTAAATTAAGCACAAATACAATATATTAGACATGCAAAAATTGACAAAAGCAGAAGAAGAAATTATGCAGATGTTTTGGGACAAGGGACCTTCACTGGTCAGTGCGTTGATTGAAGAAATGTCTGACCCCAAACCACCCCATTCTTCAGTATCATCCATCGTCAGAATACTTGAGAAAAAAGGATTTATTGACCATAAGACATATGGCAAAACTTACGAATATTTTCCACTCATAAGTAAAAAAGAATATTCAAAATTTTCGCTCAAGAAACTAGTTACAAACTATTTTGAAGGCTCGGTCAATGAACTTGTTTCTTTTTTGGTAAAAGAAAATGATATCTCATTATCTGAACTTGAACTGATTAAGCAGGATGTAGCCAAAAAAAGCAGCCAACATAAAAGCAAATAACATGATCACTTATCTCCTTCAATCATCCACTTGTCTCATCGTCCTATATGGGGTTTATCATCTTTTGCTGGGTGAAATGACATTTTTCAGGTATAACAGAGTCTATCTGCTTTCAGCCATTGCAATCTCCCTCATCATACCCTTACTGGCACCATATCTTACTCTGACACCGGAACAGGTTCCTGTGATACATTGGAGCTATGTCAACGATGAAATAAATGTACTTCTTGCCACTACTGTCAATAAAGATGTAACGGTTGATTATTTTAGTTGGTTTGTGCTGGTGGTAATTTTGATATACCTAACCGGTGTCACCATTGTTCTGGCCAAAATGGGATACGGACTTTGGAAGATATATAAATACTATATTTCAGGTAGCAAGGATCAGAAAAAGGGTTTTACCATCATCACAACAAATGATGTTCACCTGCCTTTTTCCTTTTTCAGGTATGTATTTATCAGTAGTCATGTACCACTGAAAAATCATATCCAAACGATCCTTGACCATGAAGAAATCCATATACGACACTGGCACTCGATAGACGTACTTTTTGCAGAGTTAATTCACGCTTTTTACTGGTTTAATCCGGTGATAATATTTTACAAACGGGCACTGTCACAGGCACATGAATATCTGGCAGATGCTTATGTATGCCAGCATAGTTCTGTCAGTAGCTACACTGAATTATTAATCAATAAATCGAAGTCGGGTATGGAACTCGCACTCACAAATCAATTTTTTCATTCACAAATTAAAAAACGGATTAAAATGATGCACACAAAAAGTTCCGATAAAAAAACATTGTGGAAGTATGCCTTATTATTACCGTTAGTAGTAGCATTTGTTATTGTATTTTCATCATCCAAAACACACATGAAGCTAATGGATGAAGAATTAAAGAGTTTGAGGGATTCAATTCCTGACAACAGTGATGTGGAAAGTATTCATATTAGAAACGAAAAAGCTGTTGTCGAACTAAAAAATGGTAAATCAGAATCATATAACCTTAACATTAAGACTGAGAAAGAGGCTTATGAAGGTAAGTATGGAGATTTGGCCAAGCCACCGGTACCACCCACGCCTCCGTCATCCGTAAAAGCACCGACTCCGCCTGCACCACCATCAGCTACCTTACCACCTAGTCCACCCAATGCACCAAATCCACCAAAAGGATTCAAATCAGGACCAAACTCAAAAGGGTATATTTTATCAGTTGCTGACAATCATGGTGAGTGTATAGTTGTAGTGAAGGATAAGAACAAGAAGGTAATAAAAGCTTTTGACCTGGTGGAATGGAATAAGAATGAAAAAGCCAATACACTCAAATACGGAGAGATACCTCCCCCACCACCTGCTCCGCCAAGTCCTCCTGCTGCTCCTCTTCCATCAGGAGTCCCGCCACCCCCAAATGCGCCAGTTCCTCCCGCCGCACCCATTTGGAACGGGCAAGGAAGTGGTGAAGATGTGGATGAAATGCCGAGATTTCCAGGTTGTGAAGAACTAACTGATGAGAACGAAAAAGAAGTTTGTTCAAACAGCAAACTTGCCGGGTTTATCAGCAGAACTATGAAGTATCCCGCTGAAGCGAAAACAAAAGGGATAGAAGGAAAATGTATGGTAGAATTTCTGATAGATGAACAGGGGCAAATGTCTGAAATTCACTTAAAAAAGGATCTCGGATATGGGTGTGGCGAAGAAGTACTTCGTGTAATGAATGAGATGACAAAAATGAATCAGAATTGGATTCCTGCCAGACTTAAAGGCAAAAAAGTAAGTATGAGATATACTTTGCCCGTCATGTTTGCTTTATAAAAATTGACAATATCTTGTATTATTATTTTGATATCACTGTATTCTATTGATTTCTCACATATTTTGGTCGTGAACCAACTATGAACTAATTCAAACCCCTATAATTTTTAGTAAAAATTATAGGGGTTTACTACCTTTGCCGCATGATTTCAACGGAACAACTTAAATATAATTATCCGGGCGGGCCATCTTTGGTATTTCCTGATTTCAGATGTGAATCTAAGGATGTGATACTGATCTTAGGTACTTCTGGTGTAGGTAAGACTACGTTGCTCCACTTGTTAGGTGGAATCCTCACCACACAGCAAGGTTCAGTCAATATTGGCGGTACAGAAATAAACACTCTGTCCGGAGCGGACCTGGATAAATTCAGAGGCAAAAACATAGGAATTGTCTTTCAGCAAAATCATTTTGTCAATGCACTGACAGTCATCGAAAATGTCATGCTGGCACAGAGTCTGGCAGGAAATAAAACAGACAGAAATAAAGCATTAGCCTTGCTCAACCGGTTAAATATCGGCAATAAAGCCAATAAAGGTATCAGAGATCTCAGTCAGGGAGAAAAACAAAGGGTGGCCATTGCGCGCGCCATCATCAACCAACCAAAATTAATTCTGGCCGATGAACCAACGTCAGCATTGGACGATATAAACTGTGATGAAGTGTTACTTTTGCTCGAAGAACAGGCAAAACAAGCTGGTTCAGCATTGATTATTGTCACCCACGATACCCGGCTGAAAGATAAAATTGAACACAGAATAATACTGCAATAAGCATGAATATAGTACAAATTGCCTGGCGCAATATTATCAGCAATCCATTGAATCTACTGATGAGCATCATCCTCTTTGGATTGGGTGTAGGACTTATATCCTTTCTCATGCTTTTTAATACCCAGCTCAAAGACAAATTTGATAAGAATCTGGCAGAAATAGATCTGGTAGTCGGAGCAAAAGGTAGTCCCTTACAGATGATACTGTGTAATATGTACCACATCGACAATCCAACCGGAAATATTTCTATAAAAAATGCAGCCCCTTTACTCAATGATGCTCACCCACTCATCAAAAAATCCATCCCGCTATCGTTGGGAGATAATTTCAAAACATACCGGATTGTCGGCACCAATCACGATATCGTGGATCTCTATAAAGGTAAGCTTAAGGAAGGTACTTTGTGGAAAAATGATTTTGAGGTGACTATCGGCAAAACAGTAGCTGATGCAACAGGTCTGGGCTTGGGCGATAAATTTGTAAGTGCCCATGGTTTTGTGGAAGATGATATGGCCCACGATGAGCATTCTTTTACGGTAAAGGGAATATTGGACGCATCAGGCTCCGTGATGGATCAACTTATTTTTACCAATACCGAGACTATCTGGCTTGTCCACGAACATAATGAAAAAACCGATACAAAAGACATAAATCCTGCAGAAAGTATTAGCCAACATGTAAAAAATGAAAGCCACCAGCATGATAACAGTAACAAAGATTTGCTTCATCATACGGATCAGGAAATAACATCTGTACTGATACAATACAAGAACAAAACAAATTTTCAAGCGCTCAATTTCGGTAGAAACATCAATGAAAATACTGAAATGCAGGCCGCTTCTCCGGCAATAGAGATAAACAGACTTTATAGTATGATGGGAGTAGGTACTGATGCCCTCAGAATTTTGGCTATATTGATAGCCGTCGTATCGGCTTTGAGTATTTTTATTTCACTTTTTAAGAGTATGCGTGAGCGCAAGTATGAACTTGCACTATTGAGAGTTATGGGTGCAGGCATGCTCAAGGTGTTTGCTTTGATCATTATAGAAGGTTTGATTCTTGCCGGCATAGGGTTTGTGATTGGCAGCTTAATGAGTCATATTGGGATGGAAGTGATTGCGAAATATTTGAAAGCTGATTTCAGGTATAGTTTTACAGGATGGTCATGGATCCGGGAGGAATGGTTTATCCTGATTGTATCTTTGTTATTGGGCTTTATTGCATCATTTATTCCGGCTTTTCAGGCTGCAAAAACTGACATTAACAAAACGCTGTCAGAAAGGTAAATCAAAATATAAAGCTTAGTGAAACTGAATCACCGATCAGTCACAATAAAATGAAGAACATTATATTGAATCCTTAATTGTCAGTAAGTAAACAATAAGGAATAAGCGGAGAAGGAAGATTTTTATGAGCAAAATAGTTATTGAAAACCAAAACAGTTGAAATTTGTTGAAATGCAGAAAAGAAATGAAACTGATACAAAAAAGCTTTCTATTTTCAATCGAGAAAAACTCGAAATTATCAAATTCAATCAACCATAATTAATATTATGAAAAAAATGTTTATAGGATTGCTGGCACTGATAATGACAGTAAACTTAATCTCACAGGCACAAACTACCGATAATATTTGGAAAACACTGTCCAAAATAAGTTATAAAAAGGAATTTGATGAACTAATGGGATTTAAAATTGATAAGCCTGTTTTCAGCGAAGCTATTAAGGCCCTGGAAGGGAAAGAAATTACTATTAAGGGATATATTATACCGGTAGAAGGATACAAATCACATAAAGAATTTATTTTTTCAGCATTCCCGTATAGTATGTGTTTTTTTTGCGGTGGAGCGGGACCTGAGACAGTGATGGAAGTGGAAGCGACAGAAGGCGTAAATTATTCAGCTGATGCTATCATTATCAAGGGCACGGTCAGACTAAATGATAAGGACATTAACAGGCTGATGTATAAGCTTGTCAATGCAAAACTTATAAAAAGCTGATATTTTATGGATCTGAAAAGCCCGATTGAAGTTACTGTTCTTGCTCAAAGGTTCCGGATGGAGCTTATCGGAGAGGCGAGGCAATCAGCCAAAGGAATAA
This sequence comes from Saprospiraceae bacterium, assembly GCA_016722285.1. Lineage (GTDB taxonomy): Bacteria > Bacteroidota > Bacteroidia > Chitinophagales > Saprospiraceae > OLB9. Next base: position 180,498 of record JADKGI010000001.1, on the reverse strand, counting down.
ATGAAATTCATAAGGTAAGACCCGGAGATATCACATTTGTAGATGTAGAAAAATACTACACAAAATCATTGTCCTCAGCGGCAACGATCATCATTATAAATAAAAAAGTACCCTGCCCTGAAGGAAAGACATTATTGGTTTCAGAAGACCCGTTTGCTGTGTATAACCAGATAGTATGGGAGAACAGACCAATGAAATACCTGCTCAGAGATCGGGGTGAAAATTGTAAAATAGGAGATAATAGTCAGGTTGATTACGGCGTGTATATAGGTCACGATGTGACTATTGGTAAAATTGCTATATCCAGTCTGGGGTTTATATCGGAGATCAGACCATCATTGGAGACAATGTCATCGTCCAGCCCGGAGCATTAATAGGGACTGATGCATTTTATTATAAAAAGATCAACGGAAAGTACCACAAATGGAGATCCGGAGGAAAAGTGATAATAGGTGAAGATGCTGAAGTCGGTGCCGGATGTAGTATAAGCAGAGGAGTTTCAGGCGAAACGATCATTGGTGAAGGAACTAAACTGGATTGTCAGGTGCACATCGGACACGGGGTGGTACTGGGGAAAAACTGCCTTTTAGCAGCTCAGGTAGGCATCGCCGGCAAAACTATCATTGGTGATAATTGCACCATCTACGGACAAGCCGGTATTGCGCAAAACCTGATGATCGGGGACAATTCCATCATCCTTGCTAAAACTGGGGTATCTAAAGATCTGGAAGGAAATAAGACCTATTTTGGATACCCGGCAGGTGAAGCCCGAGAAAAATACAAGGAGCTGGCAGCACTCAGGATGATCACCAATAAAGACTGATTCTATTTTTTCCATTTAATATTACATCCTGCACTTGGATATTGACTGATCATTGGGGGCTCACCTCTCAGCAATAAATCAAGTGCAAGGCGTAGGTCCTTTCCATTCAATGGTTTATCATTACCTGGTCTTGATTCATCAAGTCGGCCTCTGTAATACAATTTGTCGTCTCCGTCAAAAAGATAAATATCAGGGGTACATGCAGCTTCATATGATCTGGCAATATTCTGACTTTCATCATACAGATAAGGAAAGGGATATTTGAGCATCTTAGCCACCAGACTCATTTTGTCTGGTCCATCATCCGGATAATTCGCCGCATCGTTACTACTGATGGCTACAAATCCTATATCTTTCAACTTATATTCATTGGCGATACGGACCAATTCTTCATTTACATGTATGACATATGGACAATGATTGCACAAAAAAAGGATGACACTTCCATTTTTGCCCTTAATATCATGATAGGAAACCATACTTCCTGATATGGTGTCGGGTAAAATAAAATCAGGTGCCTTCACTCCAAGTTCAATCATATTAGATTCTGTAAAAGCCATATCAAAATTTTTTTTCGAAATATTTTAATTTTGCAAAAGGATTGCAGAAACATAACGGTTCAAATGAATTCTGGTTTTTGAAAAATGATGTTAAGTCAACTGACATCATTTTTTTTAATCTTGATTCCCGCTAATGAACGGAAATAGCATTTTCTAAACAAGCAACAGAAAGCCTTAAAATTTTTATTCGCAGTAATCATTATCAACCAGGACATCCAACTCAGTTCTTCTTGCTAAGAGGGTGGTATTTCATCATGGTCTCCCGAAGATACTTTCTATCGACATGGGTATATATTTCTGTAGTCAGTATAGATTCATGTCCCAGCATTTCCTGAACAGCCCTTAAGTCGGCGCCACCTTCTACCAGATGAGTAGCAAAAGAATGCCTGAATGTATGCGGGCTGACAGTTTTATTGATTCCAGCTAATGCCGTAAATTTCCTTATAAGTGTAAATACCATAATCCTGGTGAGACCTTTTCCTCTTCGATTGAGAAATAACACATCTTCTTGATTCTGTACGATGACCGGAAGGTGTATCCTATCAGTTGCCAGATATAAATTTATATGTTTGATCGCAGAGTCGCCTATGGGAACAAGTCTTTCCTTATTGTTTTTGCCCAAGACTTTGATAAATCCCTGCTCAGGAAAATAATTACTGATTTTAAGAGTAATAAGCTCTGAAACCCTCAGACCGCAGGCATACAGGGTCTCAAACATAGCTCTGTTGCGCTGGCTGTGAGCTTGAGACATGTCAATACTGCTGAGGATCCGGTCGATTTCTTCATAGCTGAGTACATCGGGCAAAGAACGCTGTAATCGGGGACTTTCGAGTAGTTCGGAAGGGTCTGTATCAATTATATCTTCCATGAGCATAAAGCGATAAAATGCCCTGATTCCGGATATAATTCTGGCCTGACTTTTTGCCTCCAGGCCCAGATCATTAATATAATAGATAAATTTTGTAAGATGATCATTGGTGAGTTTATCGGGGGATAAATCTATTTTTCTGATTAGAACGAACTCAAGAAGTTTGTTGACATCCCTTAAATAAGCATCAATAGAGTGTGAGGAAAGTGATTTTTCCAGCAAAAGATAAGCCCTGAATCCTTTAATTGTGCTATTCCAGTCCAATGAAGAAATGTATTAAAATTACCTTATTGAAACGTTTTTATAAGTTATTTGTTATCGATAAATAATAAAAGAACCCATATGAAAATTGGTATAGTATGTTATCCGACTTTTGGTGGAAGCGGTGTCGTGGCAACTGAACTGGGGTTGGGTCTGGCTGACAAAGGTCATGACGTACATTTTATCACCTATAAAAGACCGGTTCGGCTGACTTCTTTTCATGCCAATGTATATTTTCATGAGGTAACAGCCATGGATTACCCCTTGTTTGAATACACACCTTATGAAACTTCTCTGGCAAGTAAACTGGTAGATGTGATCAGGTATGAAAAGCTGGACCTTCTGCATGTGCATTACGCCATACCTCATGCAGCGGTAGCTTACATGGCAAAGCAAATATTAAAATCATATGGAATAAATATTCCAGTAGTTACGACGCTGCACGGCACAGATATCACTTTAGTGGGCAATGATCATTCCTTTGCTCCTGTGGTAGAATTCAGTATCAATGAGTCGGATGGTGTCACCGCTGTATCAGAACAATTGCGTCAGGAGACTTTAAACACTTTCAAGATCACTAAAGACATTCGGGTAATCTATAATTTTATTGATTTCAGCAGATTTAGGAAGACCAATAAAGACCATTTCAGAAAAGCAATAGCTCCCGATGGCGAAAAAATTCTCGTACACATATCCAATTTCAGGAAGGTAAAAAGAGTAGAAGATGTAATCCATGTTTTCGATAAAGTAAGCAAAAAGGTCAAATCAAAACTACTCATGATTGGGGATGGACCTGAGAGAAAACACATGGAGGAACTATGCCGTACTTTAAACTTATGTGATGAAATAAGGTTTTTAGGCAAGCAGGAAGCAGTTGAGGAATTGCTTGCTATTTCCGATCTCTTTCTTTTACCTTCAGAAAATGAGAGTTTCGGACTTGTAGCTCTTGAGGCCATGGCTTGTGAAGTACCTGTGATTTCCTCCAACGCAGGGGGCTTGCCGGAGGTAAACATTGACGGTGTGACGGGCTATCTGTGTGATGTCGGAGATGTAAACGGAATGGCACAAAGATGCATTGAGCTACTTCAGGACGAAGAAAGCCTGGCGATCTTTAGAAAAAATGCATATAATCAAGCTAAGATGTTTGATATAAAACAAGTACTTCCTCAATATGAAGAATATTATATGCAAGTTTTGGGTAGATAGCAGATAGCGGCTTCTACATATTATTCTTTATCTTTGTGTCCAATTACATGAGTATAAAATTAATTTCCTTTATTTTATATTCGTTCGATGATAATCTGAGAAATAAGAATGTTGCTAGATTTCAAAATATTTAATGTATTTTCTCTTTTAATAAAGCCAATTAAGGTCTTTTTGTGTTTTGCATTTATTCTCGCATCTGATTTTCTAACAGCTCAGGATACGATTCCGCCTCAACTCATTTTTCCAGCCAGGGATACCTCATTTGAATGCGGGGCTACACCAAATCTTTTATCCAATCTTACAGACTGGTATAATAGAGCCGGGGGAGCATTAGCAACAGATAATTCAGATTTTGTAATTTGGAGGGCAAACCTGACTTTGCTTCAGGTCATAACGATATTCAACAATTCTCTGGATGTGTTGTGTGGCAATAAGCAAAAGGTGGAAGTTTCATTCACGCCTATAGATACCTCGTCCAATAGGGGACCTACCACAACAGCATCGTTTTTTACAACCGATAATAGAGGCCCTAGAATAACAAATTCTGTTCCCAACCCAAAATATACTTGCGTTCAGGGTATTCGAGATACACTGATAGCGTGGATAAAAAAAAGTGGGGGTTATAATATGGTAGATGACTGCTCTAACAGCATCATCTGGAAAAACTTTAATTATGCTATTTCATCGGCCAATAATATTATTCAAACAGGTGGAGGATCAATCGATATTGGACCTTATCCTATGATACCCGATGGTATTTGCCAATGGGTTATGAATATTTCATTTATTGCTGCAGACGAATGTGGCAACGAGAGCGGAACCCCAGGTACCACTACATTTACAGTGACTGACAATGTTGCACCCATATTTATTAATCCACCTGCTGACATCACCGTATCCTGTGATAATGTACCGCCTGTTGTGGAAGCAATTGTGATCGATGACTGCAGCAAATCAGTCAAGCCTGAATTATCAGAATCTACTACTAAAGTATTAGATCCCCTGGATTGTGGTCATTATAATTATGTAATATCCAGAAAGTGGGTAGCGACAGACAAATGTGGTAATTCTTCAACGTATAGCCAAAAAATAACTGTTGTCGATAAAACTGGTCCAACCATAAGTAATTTAAAGGAAGTTAATATCGGATGTGCTATATTTTCCAAAAAGCCGGACAGTTTGTTTATTACCTATAATGATAATTGTTCATCATCCATGATGACATACAAAGATTCTGTCCTGTCTAACGGTTGTATTACAAAAATAGAAAGAACTTACACACTTTCGGATATATGCAAAAACCAATCTACGTATAACCAAATCATTAATGTCAGACAAGATGCAAAGCCGGAAATCACCATTCAGGCAAAAACAGAAAGTTATGCGTGCACCAGTCAGGAAGATATAGAAACATTGCTGGCAAACTGGGTCAAAAACATGGGCGGATCAGTAGCAAAAGCCACATGTAGCCCTCTTAAATCATTTGCCGCAGTAAAGGGTAGTTATGATATAAATAATACAAGTACTTACCCCGGACAAGTACCTCTCAACTTACCAAAGCAAATTTGCCCGGCTGTGCTAAATGAATTTTTAAGGTATGTGGAAGTGGATTTTGTTTACTATGACACATGTGGTAATTCTGCTGTCACCAGCGCCGTATTCGGAATAAGAGACAATGTAAAACCGGTAATAAATGAATGCCCTCAATCGGTTGAAGTTTTGGTATCAGAAGATAATTGTACGGCAAATATTAAAATCATTGCTCCCAAAGCTACAGATAATTGTATAGAGTCAGAATCTCCGGTGTCCCGAAGAATCGTTGTGCCCGTCACATCCAATGATCCAGCTGGACCTGAAGCGATTATAAATCCGATTACCATGAGATTAGGACCTTTCAATCCATCACTAGCCAGCCCGCTTACAGATGGTATATTAAATTTGAAGTTGCGCAATCTGGATATCGACGATGTCACAGAATATTTTACCATCTATGATGAAGATGGTAAAAGAATAGGTCAAACTCCGGTTGGAGCCGGTCAGTGCGCTAACGCAGATTTTCAAATTGTGCTTGATAAAAATAAAATTTCAGATTGGATTTTGGATGGTTATATTGAACTGAGTTTTCGACCCAATATTATCGTCGGTAGTCCTGTACTTTCCATAAATAATATATGTAACGGTGGAGCTATAGAAGCAACTTTGTCATATGAAATAGAAATAACCAATACTGTCAGAAGGTTTTATCAAATAAATGACGGCCCCGAAATTCAACTGGGAAATGAAACGGAGATCAACACCATATTGGACAAAGGAAGCCATTCAGTAAGATTCAAATTCAGGGACTGCTCAAATAATACAGCTGAATGTTTGGTCCCGGTAAATGTAAAAGATGATGTAAAACCTGTTATAATTTGTCCCGATAATATTACAACTATTCTTGCGAAAGGGCAGTGCAAAGACACGGTAGCTTTACCAATCAATTTTACAGTAAAAGAAAATTGCGGAGGAACATATCAATACTCAAAATTATCTCCGGCATCTACAGAAGCTTCCTTTCTTTCATTTGTTTATAATGAAAATAAACTTAAATATGAAACCCGAAGTAAAGAAATTGTATTTACTGAGATTTTCCTGTAAAACATGTCAATATCCCGGTTGTATTGGAAGTGGAATTCACGGGAGATAATAATGAGGCGGGTGAATACTTTGAAATTTTCGGTCCGGGTGGAGTATTGATTGGTAATACATCGCTCACAAACGTTAAGGAGTCCTGTGCGACATCTATCACCAGATTTGAAATAAGTAAAGATCTCTTTAATAGCTGGATTACCAATAAACAGGTAAGTATCATAGCCATACCAAAAAACGGAGGTGACGGAATAAACCCCTGCACCAATCTGCTTCCAGGCCAAACAATAGACAATAAGAGCGCAATCAGTGCCAGACTAAAATATTCTGACGCTGCATTTTCGTTAAGCATTTCGGGATCTACGAATATAGATGAAGCAGATATACCTAAAGGAGTCGGTTTATATAACATCATACTTAATGCCGGCATCAATAACCTGACCCTAAAAACAAAAGACAATTCAGGAAATCAGGCAGGTTGTGCTTTTACCGTGAATGTAAAAGACGTGGAAAAACCTGTTGCCAGATGCAAAAATATTGTGGTATCGCTGAATCCCTCAGGACTGGAACCGATTATGATCCTGCCTGAAATGATAAATAACGGGAGCACTGACAATTGTCAAATAGGCAAAATGACAGTGGAGCCAGCAATGGTGGATTGCTCAGCTTCTGACAGTAATGTGTCAGTAATGTTAATAGTGGAAGATTCGCAAGGCAATAAAGACACCTGTATATCTTCAGTAAGAGTAAAGGCAGCTGAGTTAAAACCCACTTTTTCCGCAGGGCTTTGTTCCACCGATACTTTAAAATTATTTGCCAATATACCGCCGGCCTCTATACCGGGTACGTATTCTTTTCAATGGGATGGACCCGGAAATATTGCTTTTTTTACAGAAAACCCACAAATCCCCAATGCAGATGAAAGCTACAATGGAGTATATGTCCTGACTGTAAAAGGTTTCAATAAGTGTACATCTGTAGGATCCTTAACAGTTAATATCAAGCCACTAATAAAACCGGAATTAAGATCGAATGCCAATGAGTTATGCGTGGGTGAAGATGCGCTCCTGACTACTACCAATTATAGTGGAGGCATTGAATATTTGTGGTATGAAGGCATATTCCCAACCGGGATATTAATCAAGACAACTAAAATACCTGAATTGGTATTGAAGCCTACCCAGGGGGTTCATTTTTATTATATCATTGCCAGTGGACCGGATTGCAGTTCAAGCCCATCTGCCTTACTCAAAGTGGATGTGAAAGTGATTCCTGTGCCTGAGGTTTGTAATAGCTTTTTGTCACTATGTGATGGTAGTGAGTTGATATTATGTGCCCGCGGAAATACTTCTTTTGTTTATAATTGGGCAGGCCCTGCGGGGTATAAAGGAGTCGGGCAAAACCCTGAAATTATTAAAAATGTAACCATATTGAATGCCGGAGAATACCGGCTTGTTGTTTCAAATGGCAGGTGCATTTCAGATACAACGGCGACACGTGTAACAATTCTTGAAAAACCAGCCAAGCCTTTGATTGTTTCTGCCGATATTTTCTGTGAAGGAGCCATATTTTCTATGGTAGCGACTTCATCGCCTAATGCAGAGAAGTTTGAGTGGTATAAAAACGGGATTCTTTTTACTACATCACAGGAAAACAGTCTGATCATAGCCAATGCGCAATCCGGCCTACAAGGTTCTTGGACAGTGGTATCAGTTAAAGGAAATTGCAAATCTATAATTTCAAACACAAAATTTATTGCCATCGACAATAGCCTGGAAGTAGGTGCCATAAATACAGGCCCGGTTTGTATGGGAGACAGTGTAAAGCTTCAGGCAACTTTTGTACCTAATGCCTCATATAAATGGCAGGGTCCGGTTCCATTTATTCCATCTGTTTACGACCCTGTTATTTCAGGAGTACCCGGTGATTATTCAGTTACGATTACTACGCCAACCGGGTGCCAGAATAATGTAAGCACCCGGGTTTCTGTTATCAGTGTTCCGGAAATTACAGCTTTGAGCAATGATAGCAAACCATGTATGTCTTCAACTGATCAGATTAGATTTTCCCCATCTGTCTTTCCCAATTCTGACATTTACACATTTAAGTGGGAGGGTCCAAATGGCTATATTTCTACTTCCAAAAGTCCCGTTTTGTCGAACATCTCAGCAAAAGACACAGGAGTGTATAGTCTTGTCATTTTTAACGGTTCATGTCCTTCAAACAAACAAAAGACAAATGTAACTTTTAGTTTAATACCCCTAAAGCCAAGCCTGAGTTCCTCATCTTTTTTCTGTGAAAAAGATACCGTCAGATTAATTGCAATTAATACTATGGCCGCAGATGAATATATATGGAACACGCCATTAGGTAAGCTAAATACAAGCACCCCGAGTTTAATAATACCTGAAGCAGGCCTTGTAAATATGGGAAAATACACACTCGAGACTAAGACTAAAGGTTGTATTTCACCATCGTCCGATACACTCAAAGTTGAAATCAGGAAAAAACCGGAAACTCAACAACTTATATCAAATTCTCCGGTATGTTATGGTGATACATTAAAAATATCAGGAAATTCGGTTTCCGGAGCTCAATATCTTTGGAGTGGTCCGGCATTAGTCACTAACACATCAATGATAAATGTCCCGGGAGTGACCAAATTGAACTCGGGTACCTATAGACTCAAGATCACAGTAAATGGTTGCACTTCTGAAAATTCCCCGCCATTGAATGTTATAGTTAAGGACGAAATAAAAGTGCCTGCGTTTTCTGGTCCACCGTTATCACTTTGCTCTGACAATCTGTCAGGTATCCAGATTTGCCTCAACCCTTCCAGTCTGGAACAAGGTGGCCTTTACAGCATTTACAATGAAACAAAAAAGTTGACATTGGCTTCCGGAAATTCAAATTGCTATCTGATAACAGAACCAAACTCATTGACAACGGGGACAAACTTTTTAACAGCAAAAACAACGAAGGACAATTGTCAGTCAGAAATATCTGCTTCATATGTAATAACAGTAAATTCTCCGCCAAGCATACAGGCACAGGCGGTGGAGGACGATATCCGAATTTGCCCGGGAGAAAATGTTACACTAATTTCTGTTAAAGGTCCGCCTTTGGTAACAGTGAAATGGACTGCTGTAAATCCTGAAAACATCATTTCTGACAGAAATTCCATTTCGCCTATCATATCCGGACTGAAGAGCGGGCTAAACATAATATATCTTGATTACAGCATTGATGGGTGTCCGGATTATAGCCGGGACACTATAAAAATATACAGCGAGTTTGTTCCTCAGGCGATGAATGATTCTTACAGGCTTATATATGGAGAAAAAGGATTACTAAATATTCTTCAGAATGATATATTACCTGAACAGAATCAGTTTTTCATTCTAACTCAACCCAGATATGGTAAGGTAGTTATTAATAACAAAATAGCAGAATATACGCCCGACCTCAGATTTTTGCAACCTGTAGAATTTACATATAGAGTGTGTTCGGATTTTTGTGACGACTTGTGCCATGAGGCGATGGTAAATATAGAATTTGATGACAATATAACATGCAAAGCCCCTACCATATTTACTCCCAATGGTGATGGTATAAATGATCAATTTGTTGTACCCTGTCTGGAGACAGGTCGTTTTCCCGCAAATAAGTTACATGTTTTTAATGAATGGGGAGTTGAAGTGTTTTTTTCAAGCCCCTATAAAAATGATTGGGAGGGTAGTTTTGGGGGAAATAGTTTGCCGGTTGGAACATATTTCTATATCTTGGATACGGGTGATGGTCAAAGACCAGTAAATGGATTTTTAATTTTGCAAAGATGATGAGAAGTGTACTCTTAGCTATTTTGATCCATACAATCGGCATGACTGCCATTGCGCAACAACAGCAAATGTACACTCAGTTTATGTACAATAAAATGGGCTTGAACCCTGCATATGCCGGGAATGAAACTTATATGTCTGCGACCCTGATTTATAGGGATCAGTGGAATGGCTTTCCCGGGTCCCCCAAAGCTCAGTCACTGTCGGTAAATATGCCCAGGATCGGAAACAGAATAGGCATTGGACTTAATTTTGAAAGGCAGTCATTGGGCATCACAGAGAAGGTGACATATGAAATGATGTATGCTTATAAATTTATTCTGGGAGAAGGGACTTTGAGTATGGGAATGAATATTTCCGGCAGAAAGTACGTCCAGGATTACACAGACAACAGATTGTTTGCCATTCAGGATATAAATCTGGATCCATCAATACCGGGAATTTTACAGTCCAGAAGTCTCATCAATGCCGGTTTTGGGGTTTATTTTAACACCAATCAGTTTTACCTTGGCGCATCGCTTCCCCGGATGATAAGGAGTGATCTGGATTTTGATAACAATGATCTGTTTTCTACAGAAGTGAGGCATTTATTTTTGATGACGGGGGGAACATTTATTGTCAACAATGATGTGCGACTTACACCGCAACTTATGTTCCGATTAGCCGAATATAGTCCATGGGGTCTGGACATTAACTTCAGCAGTACCTGGAAAGATAAATATTCACTTGGCCTGTCTTATAGAACAGGAGGTAGTGCAGGCGATCTGGGTGAATCTGTTGACATTATAGCAGGGCTACAACTCACAGATAGAATGATGGTTGGGTTTGCTTATGATGTGTCGCTTTCGAGATTGAGAACTCTGGAGAACGGCAGTCTGGAAATGATACTTTCTTATAATTTTATACCCAGAAAAGTGAAAACAATTGTTGTAAATCCAAGATATTTCTGATGAAAATTTATGATAAATTATATAAATCATTATTTTTAAAATTAATCATTCTGGTTATATTCACCGGAAATATACTTCATGGACAAGAAATTATTAATATAAATGCCATTAATGAAGTCAGAATATATAATGAGAAGAAAATAAACACCGCAAATCTGGAAACTTCACCGGCGTTTATTGGTGATAAAGTGGGATATGTGTTTACGACAAGCAAATCCAAGATATTTGATAAAGAAATTGATGAATCATATTTTGAATTGGGCTGGTCATTGGTTAATCCGGACAACTCCTTGTCCGATCCTTCCGTATTCAATAAAAAATTTAATTCCGACCTTCATGAGGGCCCCATGTCTTATGATCTGAATCTTAATAAACTGTATTTTACCAGATCGCACAAAGACAAGCGAACGATAAAAGGAGTAGAAACGGATACAACCTATTTAAGGATTTTGTCAGCAGACTTAAATGTAGCGAAACCCGATGTCAAACCTATCAATATAAATGTTGAACGATATTCAGTGTGCCATCCGACGCTTACTTCCAACGGGAAAACCATGGTATTTGCATCCAATAAACCAGGTGGATACGGAGGGTATGACTTATATATGGCATTCTTCAATGAGACTGAATGGTCAGGAATAATAAATCTGGGGCCAGAAATCAATGGCCCATCCAATGAAGTATTTCCTTATTTACTCAACGATACGATTATTGTATTTTCATCTCAACGGGTGGATGGAATCGGAGGGCTCGATATATATGTTTCTGCCCTGCAGTATGGTTCATGGACGAAAGCGGAGCTTCTCCCTAAGCCATTTAATACTCAATCTGATGACCTGGGTTTAATAATCAGGGAAAATATGAAGTCCGGATATTTTGCCAGCAACAGACCAGGCGGATCGGGCAAAGACGATATTTACCGATTTGAATCAGCAAAACCTATATTTGGTAAGGAGGAGAAAGTAAGGATACAAACAATGGCTACTATCCTCGATAAATTGTCACTTGAAGGCATTCCTGGTGCCAAATTTAGTATATATCCTCTGGATCTGGATATCAACAACTTTATGCTTTCCAGTTACAATGTGAACATGTTGTCCGGCAGGGATCCGGGTGATATCATTCTTAAACTTTCTCCAAAGAAAGAAAAATCCATTGTTAATTATTTTGCAGATGATGATGGGCAGGTGAATTTTGAAGTATTAAAAGGGCAAAAGTATTTATTATCAGCGTCAGCTGAGGGGTATGCAGACATTTCCTTAATCTTTGATCTTGAAATATTTGGGCAGCAATTTAACATGGTACTCGAACCTCAAGCAGGAGAGTCGGAAGAAGTAGCTGTGGTTGATAGCATTAAGAATGAAATTGAAATCCCTAGCGAACCCGGAAATAGAATAGTTTTTGACCAGATATATTATGATTATAACAGTGCTGTGATTAAAGCCGGTGCTGCAATTGAGTTGGATGCCCTTGCCAGAGCTATGCAGGTAAAACCTGATATGAAGGTGAAGCTTGAATCACATACTGACAGCAGGGGAACATCAGCCTATAATCTCCAGTTGTCTATAAACAGAGCAATTGCTGCCAGAGAGTATCTCGCTGCTCTTGGTATCAGTGAAGACCGGATAAGTATCCGAGGGTATGGTGAATCCAAACTCAGAAATGGGTGCAATGATAAAGTCATATGCTCCGAAAAAAACCATGCGTTCAACAGGCGAACAGAAGTGATCATAGAAAGGTAATGTATCTATTCATTGTTTCAGGCAGAGATATTCTATATACTCCATGATGAATATGGCATCAAATTTTTTTAACAACCCATAATTTTTTTAAGTCAGCAACATGATAAAAGCAGTTTTATTTGATTTGATAGGTACTACTGTCATTGAATATATCCCTGAAGTCATTAATAATTGTTTTCAGAATGCGTTTTACGAATGTCAGGTGCCGTTAGATATTTCTGCCCTAAAAGCACACAGGGGCAAAGACAAAAAGGTTATTATTCAAAATGTGCTGTTATTAAATCACCTTCCTTTATCTATGGGAGATGAAATTTACCGATTATTTAAAACTAAACTAACCTCTGATGCAGATAAATTCAGCTTAAATAGGGGAACCATAGAAATCATGATGTATCTCCTGTTTTCCGCACATGAAAAAAGTAGGATTTTATACTGCTGATAATCAATGATATATAAACAAAATAATCAAAAATCGGGTGACCCAACTACGATTTTGGTACTTTTAAAGTATGTTTATAAGGCAAAAAAACAAATCAGGTAGTTTTAGTGTCCAGATTTTATTGAAAGAAAATGGTCGCAATAGACTCATAAAATCAATTGGAAGTAGTTCTGATGAAAGGAGTTAGCTATCTTGAGAGAGAAGGCTCAACAAGAGCTTGATAGATTAAAAGGCCAAAGAAGTATGTTTGTTTTTGATAAAGATGTTCAGATAGAATGCTTTCTATCTGAGCTGAGCAATGCACAAATTCGTACTATTGGCCCAAGAGCTTGTATTTGGGAAGGTTTATAATCACATTGGTTATAATAAAATTAGTAGTGACTTATTTAGGCATCTAGTTATTGCCAGACTAGCCTTTCCTCTCAGTAAACTAAAAACGATAGAATATTTATATAGATATCAGGGATCGTCCTTGATTTAGATAGTGTTTATCGGTTTTTAGATAAATTGAATACGGATTTAAAGGATGAAGTAGAGCGAATAAGTTTTAAGCACACACTCAAAGTTCTTAATGGTAATTTGAGTATTATGTTTTATGACATGACCACCTATATTTAGAAGCAAGTGATGAGGATGATTTACGTAAAACTGGGTTTAGTAAGGACGGTAAACATAGTAACCCGCAAATTTATCTTGGATTATTAGTAGGATTGGGAGGGTATGCTATAGGATATGATATTTTTGAAGGTAACATATATGAGGGACATACACTATTACCCACTATTGAAAAGATCAGCAAAAAATTCAATTTATCAAAACCTATTATTGTGGCTGATGCTGGACTATTAAATAATGATAACATTAAAGCTTTAGAAGCTCAGAAATACGAGTATATCCTAGGAGCAAAAATAAAGAATGAGAGCAAAGAAAATAAAGAAAAGATGCTCTCTTCAAGCTTTGAAGACGGGTCATATCTCCTTTTGGAAAGCGGTAATGCAAAATTAATTGTGCAGTACTCGACAAAGAGAGCAAAGAAGGATGAACATAACCGCAAACGAGGGCTGGAAAACCTGGAGAAGAAAATTAAATCAGGAAAGTTAACGAAGCAGAACATCAACAATAGAGGGTACAATAAGTATTTAAAAATGGAAGGAGAGATCACAATCTCCATAGATGCAGAAAATTCATAGCAGATCAAAAATGGGATGGCCTGAAGGGATACATCACCAACTGCAACCAAGCACCGTCCTTAATAATTGAAAATTATAAGAATCTGGCACATTGAGAGGCATTTAGAATGTCAAAAACAGATCTCAGAATACGACCTATCTATCATCGAGTAAGGAAGCGAATAGAAGCACATATATGTCTATCGTTCGTGGCGTATTCAATATATAAAGAACTCGAAAGTATTACAGAAAGAAAAGTATAGACTATCTGTAGAGAAGCATCCGAAATAACGCATAATATGTATCAAATGGAAATAACATTACCTGAGTCAAGACATTCTAAAAACATTCTCCTTAAAATGGATAAAGACCAAAGCGGAACTTGTCAGAATTATCAATAAATATTTCTAGGGTGACCCATAGCGGAAAACAGGAAAGGTAATGTATCTATTCATTGTTTCAGGCAGAGATATTCTATATACTCATGATGAATATGGCATCAAATTTTTTTAACAACCCATAATTTTTTTAAGTCAGCAACATGATAAAAGCAGTTTTATTTGATTTGATAGGTACTACTGTCATTGAATATATCCCTGAAGTCATTAATAATTGTTTTCAGAATGCGTTTTACGAATGTCAGGTGCCGTTAGATATTTCTGCCCTAAAAGCACACAGGGCAAAGACAAAAAGGTTATTATTCAAAATGTGCTGTTATTAAATCACCTTCCTTTATCTATGGGAGATGAAATTTACCGATTATTTAAAACTAAACTAACCTCTGATGCAGATAAATTCAGCTTAAATAGGGGAACCATAGAAATCATGATGTATCTCAGGGAAAGAGGTATAAAAACGGGCATTGGCACTGGTTTGGAAAGGGATATTTTTGACATTATCTGTAATCATGTTAAATTGGATAATTCCTTTTTTGACTATGTCGGGATATCAAATGAAGTTGGTAGGGGGAGGCCTTTTCCGGACATGATCTTTGATATGATGCTAAAATTGGACATTACAGATAAGGCCAAAGTATTAAAAGTGGGTGATACTGTAGCTGATATAGAAGAAGGACAAAATGCAAATGTATTAACAGCTGTAATTCTGTCCGGCACCCAACCGGAAGAATGGCTATTAAAAGCGAAACCTGATTTCGTCCTGAGATCATTATCAGAATTAAAAAATATTCTACAGTAAAATGTGTCATAGTGAGGGCCGAGTGATAGCAAATCAAGGCGGTTTACTATATGCTTACATCAATGAATCTTTCTCCTGATATGTATCGGCAGCAGTAAAAACTTTACACTTCCTTCCTATGTTTACATTCCTTGTTTACCAGGAAATAAAATGAAAGTTTATCTAAAGAATTTGTATAGCGTCTTCCAGGATGCTTTAAGAGGGGAAGAAAGAGATTATACAATCGGCAGTATCAGGAAGGCGATATTTTTGCTCGCCATACCTATGATTCTTGAATTGAGTCTTGAGAGCATTTTTGCAATAGTTGATATTTATTTTGTTGGCAAGCTAGGAAAAAATGCCATAGCTGTCGTAGGATTTACTGAATCGATGGTGACCATCATTTACTCAGTAGCAATCGGTCTGAGCACAGCTGCTACAGCCATCGTGGCCAGAAGAGTCGGAGAAAAAAACTTCGGTGGGGCATCAAAAGCAGCTATTCAGGCGTTGATTATATCTCTGATCGTATCATCAATTACAGGTATTATTGGCTGGGTTTATGCAGCAAAGCTTTTGGGATTTATGGGTGCTTCATCTTCTGTAATATCTGAAGGCCTGAATTTTACCAGAATCATGTTTGCATTTAATGTTGTTATCATGCTCTTGTTTCTGATCAACGGAATATTCAGGGGAGCCGGAAATGCTGCACTAGCTATGAAGAGCCTTTGGATAGCCAGCCTGATCAACATAGTATTAGATCCTTTGCTTATATACGGAATCGGAAGCTGGAGTGGATGGGGAATAGAAGGGGCTGCAATAGCTACCTGTATGGGGCGTGGCTCAGGGGTTGTTTATCAGGTTTGCCATCGTTTCAACGGAAGTGGGCTTATTAAATTCAGGTTGAGGGATGTGTTCCCGGATGTATCCGTTATGAAATCCATGATTTCACTTGCCTGGCCTGCGACATTTCAGTTTATTATTGCATCAGGCAGCTGGATCATTATCACAAAGTTGGTTTCTGAAACAGGTGGGACAGATGCATCGGCAGGATATCAGATAGCTATCAGAAATGTTGTTTTCTTTATACTTCCGGCATGGGGTCTTTCAAATGCAGCTGCCACACTGACAGGCCAGAATCTTGGTGCAGAGAAGCCTGAAAGGGCTGAAGCAAGTGTTTACCTGGCTACTAAATATAATGCTATATTTATGGCTCTTGTCAGTTTGATATTCATCTTTTTTTCCGGACCGATTATTGGATTTTTCACGGACGTGCCTTCAGTTATGAATGTCGGGGTCCGGTCACTTCAGATTATCGGATCAGGATTCATATTTTACGGTATAGGGATGGTCATGATTCAGGCTCTAAATGGGGCTGGAGACACTATAACGCCTACCTGGATCAATTTTATCGGATTCTGGGTGTTTCAGATACCCCTTGCTTATATGATACAGAGATATACAGACTTTGGCTTGGACGGTATTTTTGCAGTAGTACCTGTCGCTGAGACGGGAATAGCATTAGTATCTTATCTTATATTCAGACGAGGCAAATGGAAAGTTATACAGGTCTGACAGTCATGAAAATTTTACTTTGGACGGTTTTTGTTGTAGGATGATTTTTTATTCTGCTGATTTTTGTTTTGTGGTCCTCTGCTTTTCATTCTCCCTTGTTTAAAGGTATTTACATTGGAAGGCGCGGAGCTTTTAGTTACCACCTGAATCGTATGATCATCCCCAACCGAAAGTTTGTTTGCAGACATGACTGAAAGATCGGAAATTATTATATCATCACTTACAAAGTGTTCTTTATTCCATGTGCGGTAAGAAAGTTTCATATAAGAAAGGATGGTCTCCACAAAACCTTGTTTTATAATACCATCTTCCATTTTAAGGGCTTTATCTATCATTACCCGAATGTTGTGACCGTAGTGTCTCCAGTTAAACTCATGCTGCGGGTATGGTACCCGATCCGGTTTGAAAGAATTGTCTTCTTTGGTTGGATGAGATCCATAAGGGTGATCTACATCCAACTCATAATCGGCCATTTTAAAAACATGACGCCAAAGTTTCTGTTTATATTCGAGCACATTTTTTGTTTGAGGATTAAGCTGATTGATCAACTCAACTATCTCTTCTACAACTGCCTGGCGCTCATCATGGCTTTCAATAGTCTTAGCATATTGAATTAGTTTTTGGACTGATCGGCCATATTCTGAAAAAATAAGTTTATCACGGGTAGAATTGTATTCTAAACTTAATGATTTTTTCATATTTCTCTTTTAATTTTATTTTAATATTATTCAACCGTTACCGATTTGGCAAGATTGCGTGGTTGGTCAACATCACATTCGCGTAAAACAGCAATATGATATGCCAGCAATTGAAGTGGAATGACAGATAATAACGGCGATAAAGGTTCTTCTGTTTCCGGTATTTCTATACAATAGTCTGACATTTCCTTAATTTTAACATCCCCTTCAGTAACAATGGATATAACAATAGCTTTACGGGCTTTTACTTCCTGAATATTGCTCGCAACTTTATCATAGGCTGATTTATTTGTTGCTATAATTATCACAGGCATGTTCTCATCGATGAGTGCAATCGGGCCATGCTTCATTTCAGCTGCCGGATATCCCTCAGCATGAATATAAGAAATTTCTTTTAATTTCAGGGCACCTTCCAGGGCTACCGGAAAATTGTAACCTCTTCCCAGATACAATGCATTAGACACGTCTTTTATCTCGGTTGCAATAAACCTGATTTTTTCATTGGACAAAAGGACCTTTTCTACTTTATCCGGAATGCATTCGAGTGCATACGCCAATTGTCTGAAGTAGTCTTCGGATATAGTTCCTCTTTTATGACCGAGATTAAGCGCCATAAGGGTGAGTACAGTAAGCTGACTGGTAAATGCTTTAGTGGATGCCACACCGATTTCAGGTCCTGCATGGGTATATGAGCCGCAGTGTGTATATCTTGCTATTGATGACCCAACCACATTTACTAAACCATATATCAGGGCACCTTTATTTTTTGCCATCTCAATGGCTGCAAGGGTATCAGCTGTTTCTCCTGACTGGGAGATAGCTATTACTACATCATCTGCATTAATAATGGGATTTCTGTATCTTAATTCTGATGCATACTCCACTTCTACAGGTATCCTGGCCAGTTCTTCAAAAATATACTCTGCCACCAGTGCTGAATGCCACGAAGTACCACAAGCGGCAAATATAATGGTTCGGGCATTCATTATGCGATTTATATATTGCTGCATTCCACCTACCAGTACCCAGCCATCGTGGGCATTGATTCGTCCGCGCATACTTTCCCTGATGGTAGTAGGTTGCTGATATATCTCTTTCAGCATAAAATGATCATAGCCTTCTTTCTCCAACTGCTCAAGCTTAAGATCGAGCTCTAAAACTTCCGGGTCCTGTATTTCATTATTCAGATTGATGATTTCATAATTTCCGTTTTTATGGACAGTTACGATTTCTTCATCATTGAGATATATGACTTTATTGGTATATTTTATAATGGGTGATGCATCCGAAGCTAAAAAGTATTCGTTGTCACCAATTCCCATAACCAGTGGGCTTGATTTTCTTGCACCCACGATTACGTCAGGATTTTCTTTGTCAATAACAACAATTGCATAGGCGCCAACGGCTTTTTCCAGAGCCCTTCTTACAGCCTGACTGATGTGGAGATTTTCTCTTGTCTGATATTCTTCGATCAGATGTACCAAAACTTCAGTATCAGTCTCACTTTCAAAAGTATGCCCCAATTCGCTCAATGCTTTTTTTAATGTGGAATAATTTTCTATTATCCCATTGTGAATCAAAGCCAATCTTCCATTACCTGATAAATGTGGATGTGCATTAATGTCATCAGGCTTACCATGTGTGGCCCATCTGGTATGTCCTATGCCGGTAGTACCTTCTATATTTTGCCCGTTTGAAGCAGATTCAAGCTTGGTTACTTTTCCTTTTTTCTTTATTGTCCTGATGCTTCCATTGAGTATGGAGATACCGGCACTATCATACCCTCTATATTCAAGCCTCTTTAGCCCCTCCAATATGATAGGATATGCCTGCTGCTTTCCGATGTATGCTACAATGCCACACATACTCTGTAAATATTAGTTTTTTGTATAAGTAATTTGAAGCTTCATAGGGTACAAACTGTGCTTGGCTCCATACAATATAGCCCTTTGGGGTAATTCGGATTCTGTAAGTATTCCCAAATACAAATCAGAACTCAACTTACTATCTTTGATAAGTGATTTGACATGATTTGTGATATTCATTGTATATTTGAATACCTGTTGGCTTCTATCGATGCTACCCCGAAAACTTGTCCGAAATCAATGCTGGAACTGACCAGCTGTTCAATGTCAGGTATTAAAGCAAGATTTCCACCTGCTTGTTTATATGTTGCTGTGAGTTGTTGTGGAGGACTACTGTACCCTTCTGATCCAATAGGTTCGGCTACATAAACGATCAATTCTGCTTTGTTAATCAGGTTATTTCCCAGCTTTCTGACATTATTTAAGTTAATAACAGTCTTCGCTCCTCCCATAGGTTGAATAAAAGTCAGGTTGTTACCCAGCAATGTATCTTTAAGTGTATTTTCCAGCTGACTCCCTTTATTATCATGGACAAACCGGTTGATAGTAGCATAATTGATCAGATATTCATAGGTTTTTCTGAGTGTTGTATCACCAGAAGCCACCGTATAATACATGACTAGTCTGTTAATGGGTAACTGAGAATTCAGTGCTGTATTGGAAAAATTAAAACCATACAAAAAGGAAGAATTGTCAGTCGGTGAAGACGTGATCTTAAATCCCTTCATATATTGATTAAAGAGGGTATCATCTTTTTGCAGCATCTTCATTGCTTATCAGAGATCTTCCGAAGGCATCACTAAGCCTGATTCTCATGTGTGGAGCGAGTCGGACATCTGTTCTTGTGACATGATCTGTAATATCAACAGAATCAAGCGGAACGACTAATTGGGTGACTTCACCGATTGATTTAGAAACAAAAGGCAGGTTTGTATCCGAATAAAATGTATCCGTTTCGTTATACACATTGTTTAATTGAAATACCTGCACTTTTTGTGAACCGGTGGCGTTTCCATATGTGCCTGATGAATCGTACTGCATTGTGAGAACAAGAGAGTCAAATTGTAAACCTGTTTCTTCATAATAAGTGGCTTTTACAGAACTCATTTGAAATTTCAAAAAGATTTCAGCCGTTGATTTACCGAACCTGGGATCATTGAGTTCTCCTAAAAGATAAGTGTGTGAATCCACTGTCGGACGATGGGTGACTACTCTTTCTCCAGGTATGGTTTTACTGCTCAAATCAAAGGTGTCTGCGAGAATCACATTTATTTTTTGATCTTCCAGTAGGTCATTTCCTACTAAAATGGGATCATGACAACTCATCACCATAACAAAGAGCAATGAAAATATCCAGAGTGGATAATGATAATTTTTTTGAGACATGCGCCCTTTAATTTTCCTTTTCTTCCAATAGGGTTGTATAAAAATTTACCGATGATTGTGCCTGCTCTTCTATTTCCGGAGAACTTATTTGATACGGCAATCCATTTTCTTGTCCGTATTGTATAACGATGTCGTTAGCAGATTCGCTTCCTGAGATGATAGCATCACAATATTTTATGGCTCCTGTATTCAGATTAATTTTATCACCTTCTTTAAAATCTGAGAGATCTTCACTTTCCAGATCATTAATGGCGGCGATATTCAAAAACCTTGAATCAAACGATGCACTCAGATCATTATTGTATAAGGAATAAACAATTTTTGCATCCTGAAATACCGGATCATTGCGGTAAGCCTTTTTCATATATAAAGGGATCAGACTCGTGATCTGACCATGCAGGTGAACAATATCGGGAGCCCACCCAAACTTTTTGACCGTTTCCATCACACCTTTGCAAAAAAATACAAGTCTCTCCTGATTATCAACAAAAGGCTCATTTTTATCGTCATTGAATACGGCTTTTCTCTTAAAAAATTCTTCATTGTCCAGGAAATACACTTGAAGTCTCGCTCCCGGAAGGGAAGCAACCTTTATAATCAGGGGATAATCTTCATCGTCCACAATAATGTTCATACCCGAAAGCCTGACTACTTCATGCAGTCTGTGTCTTCTTTCATTGATGATTCCGAATTTTGGCATCAAGACCCTAAGTTCGTAATCGTTTGCTGCAAAATGGGGAATCCTCCTCGCTAAATTAGACATAAATGTTATATCAGTATATGGATTTAGTTCCTGTGTTACAAACAATACCTTTTTCCTGCTCATAAGGAAGTCTCTTGTAAAATGAAGTTTTTAGAAAATGTGTGCAAAGATAATACAAATTTTATGATAATTTCATTATTATTCGTTCGAAAATTTTAAATTAATTGAAAATCAATAAAATAGATAACTTCAATTAGCAACATTTCGGACCGATTTTTTTGATTTTAAGGAATATTATTGCTCAATTTTATTCCAGTAAGGAATGATATCATTGTTTCAATAATTTCACAAAGGATTCTTAATACCGAAGAATATCACCCATGTAGCAAAGTCATCAGAAAAATCTGTAAATCTGTGGTCGTCACCCGCTTTGACAAAGATTACATCTCCTGTATTGAATGTCATGGTTTGCCCCCCGCTATAAAACATACCCCGGCCTGATGAAATCACATATACTTCATCTTTCAAATGTGGTTTCTGTTTGTCTTTCTTGTCAGGTTTATAATACTCAACCTCGATGTCGGCATATCTCAACATCGACACAAATTCAGCAGGTGTTTCTTTAAGTTGGTTTTTTAATTTTTCCACGGCCTGGATCAGGCTCACCTTTACGGGTACTCTATTATCATTTTCTTTAGGAAATATCTGACCAAGGTGGTGCCTTAAATGATCAAGATAATCATTAATAAGCCAGTCAAGGGTATATGGTTTGCCATCACTGATGAGCTGCTTCTCAAGGTGTCCTACATCTGTGTTTGACCATACTGTAGCTATTCTGTTATTAAGCAACTGCCAGAGTGTCAACAACTCAAAATCATCCATGTCCTGATACCGAAGTGTTCGTACCAGATGATTCTGATCGTATGACTTTAACGTGTAAATGCTTCCGGAGGCTATGATTTCAGTAAATCTCTGAAGATTAATACGTGCAGAATCGATCAGGTGACCAAGGATCTCTTTTTTTGACCATTTGTTTTGAACTGGTTTAGCACTTTTCTCATCTTTATCGAGTGTAAAATATTTTGATCTTGTTTTGATCACTTCTTTTTTGAGCTGATCGGAGTAATATTCCAGAGTCATCAGATGTAAATTATTAGAGCAAAAATAGAAATATCTTTACTAACATTGATCAGTTAAATTAAAAGTCATAATGTTCAGCAGCAATGATTTACAAAATATTATTAATCATTGTTAAAAACAGGCCAGACCTAAGAAATAGATTATACTACATCATACATCCTTAAACCTACTGATTCATATATGGACTTTGATTCCTAATAGAAATATAATTAAAAATCATTTTGATGGACTCCAATTAATGTCCTGATAGAAGTCATATATACTAAATCATTATCCCGGAATTCTGATCTCATATTCCTTTCCCGGAGCCACGGTAAGTTTTTTATTTATTAGCCATGGATTATAGTATTTTAGCAATCTGTAGGTAGTACCATTGTTGTGCGCAAATTCAGCGAGGTCCGAGATAGTAGAAGTAATTTTGATGGTCTTCAGGTTGGCATTTATGGTATATTTATGTTGATCTTCCAGATAATAGCCGAAATCACCTGGATTTTTGACTATTTCTTTGATTGCTATCACCCTGAAAACATATCTTGAAGTTTCGTCATTTACATTGATGTCATAATATGTATTCTCTTTTTGTTCATTCAGTGTCCTGGCAAAAGATGTAGGTCCTACATTATAAGCACCGGCCACATTGGTCCAAGTTCCGAATCTTCTGTAAAGCTGTTTGATATATTTGGCAGCAGCCAGCGTTGATTTTTCAATGTGCATACGTTCATCAACATCATCATTGATTTCAAGCCCCATTTCACCTGCGGCTACTTTCATAAATTGCCAATAACCTTTTGCCGAAGCAGATGAGGTCAGATTTCTGAGGCCGCTCTCGGCAACTGCGAGGTATTTAAAATCTTCCGGGATACCATTTTCTTTCAGTATCCTTTCTACTACCGGAAAGTGTTTATTGGACATTTTAAGATTCAGCAACGTGGTGGATTGCCAGTAAGCATTTACGCTCAGCTCTCTGTCAAGGCGCTCCCGGGTATCTTCATTGATAGGCACGGGTTCACCAGCGAAATCAAATTCCCGATCCAGATTAACTGATTTGATTTGTTGTGGCAAATCAAAAAACTTTACTGTTTTGACCAGTGATTCTGATGAATAGGATAAAAAAATGAGCATGGTAAATATTATACCTGCCACAAATCCAAATACAGGAAACAAACTTCGGTACTTCATCATAATTTTTGGGATTTATTCTGTTGATTAAATTTTTCTGGGTCTTTTAAATATGGGAACTGTACTGCATGGTTCCCCGAACATGATACTTTGGGCATATGGTTTCAAAAGTTGTGTCACATAGGCATAAGCGTAAGATGGTACCGGCTTGCTACTGCACCCCTTAATAACGATCCTTTGTTCCATGTATTGTTCAGGATGAAGCTCTCCTAATATTGAACGGTAGTGCATACGAAGGTATTCTTCTTCCGTGCCCTGATAGATATCTGCAGCGACGTTGTCCAAATATGAAGTGATAAGCATGTAAGCCCATAGCGGAATTATTGCATCAGCAGTACAATTTACCAATACAATTTTTGAATCATAGATGGACCAATCCAGATTTTTCAATGCTTCTCTGAAATCTTTTTCCTTTAATATAAGCCCCTGAAAGAGAAACTCTTTGATATCAAAGACGATAAAAGCATTTTTTGGATAGTGATCCTCCAGATTGATGGTAATGATACCACTTTCTGCTACCCTGTTGACTAAAGTTGTACTCTCCATTAAGTAAGATTAATATTTAAAACTATTCTTCTTCATTATCTCCAACAGTATGCTGTGGTTTATGTTCTGATTCTATCGGTGCCGGCTCACCAATCTGATTCTCAACAGATTCGATTTCTTTAGGTTTAGGTAGGTCCTGGACACTTTTAAGGCCGAAATAATCGGTAAATCTGGAGGTGGTTATATATAGCAAGGGTCTTCCGGGACCGTCGCTTCTACCTGAAATCTCGATAAGATTTTTTTCAAGCAGTTTTTGAATGGAATAATCACTATTTACACCCCTTATTGCTTCAACTTCAGTTTTGGTGACTGGTTGCTTATAGGCTATTATGGATAATGTCTCCAAAGCAGGTTTGCTCAATTTCTTGTTGGTATTTTGCTTTAAAAATGTTCCGATTGTATTGTGATAAGCTCCTTTTGACATAAACCGGAAGCCACCGGCCATTTCCATTATTTCGATAGAATAATCATCAGTGGCATATTTTTCCATCAATTCTCCAATACAATCAGCAATCTGATCATCACTGAAAACCTGTCCCAGGCTTTCCTCAAGGGCTTGTTTGATATCATCAAAACTGATAGAAGAATCAGCTGCAAAAATAAGACTCTCGATATGTAACGATAACTTGTCCATAATCATGATTCCTGTTCTTAGATTACAAATTTACATTTTTTTTGAATTAAACACTAATTCTACTTTGTCAAATTTAGTAAAAGGCAATCGGTTTTTCAATTACCACTGGCTTTAGCTTAAAACTTCCGTATTTTGACTAAAGTCAACACATATTGTCATTAATAGGCCCAAAGACTAAAGTCTGTGGCAATTGATTTGAATTTACAGTAATCCGTCAGGAAGTATGTTTATTTGAGAGAATTCATAAAAAACCATGTTTTTTCTTGTAAAATTGTAATTTAACAAAGTAGAACTAAGCTGCGGCAATCCCTTTGATAGTGGGTATAAAAAAAGCCACATACCTTAGAGTTGTGGCTTTTTATTGTCATTGCCTGAGGCTTATTTAATAAAATCAAGACTTCTGGTAATAAAAAGCGAAAGCTCTTCGCCTTTCAGCATATTTTGATTGAGGAGAGCCAGATCGTGCAGGTAATTAGCAAAATCAGCTTTCTTATCTTCGCTTTTCATTTTCACTAGTTTATCAGAGATCAGCGGATGGTTGGTATTTATGACCACATTGTGGCTATCAGGAAACATATTCATGTCCATCCCCTGGAGTGCCTGCATCTCTTTCATCCTTCGCATAAATTCAGGCTTGGTGATCATGACAGGATGATCAGTAGGAGACAAAGCCTTAAGCTCTATATGACCCATGCCTAAGTTCTTTACCGATTTTGTAAAAATATCTTTCACTTTATCCTGTTCTGCCTGGCTAAGGACGGACTCTTTAGTCTCATCTTTCTGAACCAAATTGTCGGGCGTTTCAGAATCAACCCGTACAAATGTTACTTCATTGCCTTTGTATTCGATATGCTGCATATAATGATTGTCAATAATAGTATCCATCTCCAATACGTCATAACCATAATCTTTGGCTGCTTTGATGTAACTATGCTGCGTATTGATGTCATTTGCGTAGATATAAATTACCTTGTTGTGCTTATCTGTTTGTGTCGCTTTTACTTTTTCTTTGTATTCATCCAGAGTATAATACTCATTTTCCAGATTTTTTAGCAGGGCAAAAGAAGAAGCTTTTTCATTAAACTTCTCATCGGATATCATACCGTATTTTACAAAAGTGCTGACTTCTTTCCATTTTTCTTCATAAGCCTTTCTGTCAGCTGTGAAAAGGGACTGGAGTTTTTCAGCTACTTTTTTAGAAATGTATGTATTTATTTTTTTGACATTAGAGTCAGATTGTAAGTAACTTCTCGATACATTAAGTGGTATATCCGGAGAGTCTATCACTCCATGAAGCAACATAAGAAACTCGGGAACAATTTCTTTTACATCATCGGTGATAAATACCTGATTGCTGAATAATTGAATTTTGTTTTTCTGTACCTCAAAATTATTAGTAAGTTTTGGAAAATATAGAATTCCGGTAAGATTGAAAGGATAATCAATATTCAAATGAATCCAGAACAAAGGTGGCTGGCTAAAGGGGTGCAGTTCGTTATAAAATTTTTTGTAATCTTCGTCAGTAAGATCAGATGGTTTCAGTTTCCAGATCGGATGCGGGTTATTGATGATATCATCGACTTCGGTCTTAATTTCCTGCTTTGTATCACCTTCGCCTTCATATGTCGTTTCCGTCCTGGTTCCGAATTTGATTTCAACCGGAAGGAATTTACAATATTTATTAAGAAGCTCTCTGATACGGGACTCCTCCAGGTATTCCAGATTGTCATCATTGATATGGAGAATTATTTCTGTTCCTCGCTCAGTTCTGTCATTCTGTTCGATGGTATATTCAGGATTTCCGTCACATTCCCATCTTACTCCCGGGGCATCCTGTTGATAAGATTTGGTGATTACTTCTACCTTATCAGCCACCATAAATGAAGAATAAAAACCAAGACCAAAATGCCCGATAATAGATGCGTCGTCTTTGTATTTCTCCAAAAATTCTTCCGCCGAAGAGAAAGCTACCTGATTGAGGTATTTGTTTACCTCTTCTTCACTCATACCGATACCTTTATCAAGTATATGCAGCGTCCCGGCATCTTTATTGATTTTAATTTCAATTTTTGTATCGCCAAGTTCGCCTTTTACTTCGCCCTTCAGAGCAAGCGTTTTAATTTTTGTGGTGGCATCCACAGCGTTTGATACTAATTCTCTCAAAAATATCTCGTGATCTGAGTAAAGAAATTTTTTGATTATGGGGAAAATATTTTCCGCCTGAACTGATATATTACCTTTTGACATAATAAATTATTTTTTTGTTGACAACTCCTGGATGGCAAAGTTTGTGCCATAAGGGTATATGTGACAATTTGACAGTATTTTTAGCATTAAAGATGAAAAAGTAGCTGATTCGTCCATATCGAAAGAGATTTTGGTACGAAATGGAAAAGCCCGGCTTCTCAGCCAGGTTTAATATATTCACAGGTGTATTTCTTGCTTCTTTAAAGCGGCGATGATGCTTTGCGCCAATTCCTCACCGATTTTATTTTGTGCTTCTTCAGTTGAAGCACCGATGTGTGGAGTGAGAGAGACCTTTGGATGTGTCAGCAAATCTTTTCTGGGAGTGGGTTCATTATCAAAAACATCCAGTCCGGCAGCTGTTACCTTACCAGAATTCAACGCTTCGAGTAATGCATCCTCATCTATAGTTCCCCCTCTGCTGGCATTTATTATATAGACACCGGCTTTCATTTTTTCAAATTCTTCTTTGCCCAGTATTGCTTTACTGACAGATGGGATATGCAGAGATATATAGTCAGCTTTAGCCAGCAAGGTATCCATATCCGTGGTTTTTATAATAGTAGTGAAACCAAAGCGTGCCGGACCGACAGCTACGGAAACTTCTTTTACAAATGGATCAGTAGCTATGATATTCATTCCCAAGCCGAGACCTACTTTAGCTGTCTCTTGTCCTATTCTTCCTAATCCTATGACGCCAAGGTATTTTCCTTCAAGTTCAGCTCCTTTGGCATATTCTTTTTTTAAATCATTAAATCTGGTGTCTCCCACCACCGGCATATGGCGATTGGATTGATACAAAAATCTGGATAAACTCAACATATGGGCCATGGTCAGCTCACCTACGGACCTGGAAGAAGCAGCCGGTGTATTGATCACAGATATTCCTTTTGATATTGCATACTCTACGTCTATGTTGTCAAGTCCTACACCACCTCTGCCGATAGCCTTCAGATTTGGACATGCGTCTATCAGTTCTTTTCTGACTTTTGTAGCACTTCTTACACATATGGCATCATATTCATTCAACCTTGAGGGTAAGTCTGCCTGTTCGATTTTGTTTGTATCCACTTCGAAGCCAGCTTCCTGCAATAGTTTTTTACCTATGGGTTCGATGCCATCATTAACCAGAATTTTCATATGCTTATATTTTGTTTAATTTTTCAATTACAATTAAGGGGCAAAGGTACTTCAATTGCTTTCAGATACTATAATCAAGTATGGGGATTTAGGAATTATTAACTATCGTGAAATAAAAAATAAATTAAAAAGTGTTATTAAACAATATATTAAATATATGAATTAATATTATATGATTTTGGTCATTATTTTCAGGCAGCGTTTTGGCGTTAATTGTACTCTATTTTGGTGAGGCTTAAAGTCTCAGATTGATATTCTTTTCAATAATTAATTGAAAAAATTCTTTAGCGAAATTAAAAAAGGCATTCTGAAAGCAGGAAGCCTTTTTTATTTTCAGGGAGAATTTTAAATTACTTTTTTAATACCATGATTAAGTGAGGTATCCCATCTTCAAGGTATGCATGATTTACATCTTCAAACCCAAGGTTTTCATAAAATGATTTGAGATACTCCTGAGCTCCAATTTTTATCTCTGCTCCTGAGTACAACTGTTTGATTTGAATTAATGAGAATATCATAAGTTTTTTTCCTTCTCCTTTTCCTCTCACAGACTGCGAATTTGCCACTCTGCCGATGGATGCATAACCTTCAAAAGAGATACCTTCAGGCAATAATCTGGTACAACATTGCAATATTCCATGCTCATCTTTGCCTAAAACATGGTAACCGTGTTTGTCTTTTCCATCTGCATCAAGATAAGGGCAATTCTGTTCAACCACAAAAACTTCTTGTCTAAGTCTCATCAATTGATAAAGCTCATCCAAAGTCAGTTCATCAAATTTTTTAAGTGTATAATGAATCTTCATATGATTTCTTTTGATTTGAATAGCTTCATTTAGATCGTGCCATTTTTATCTGGAATGAAGCCTTACAACCTATGTGATTTCCCTGAAGATCATTTAGCTCCAAAAATTGATAACACTCCATATCCGAAGAATAAAATATATGATCATAAGGCATCTTAAAGCTGGACGGGTTGATATTGCGACGGCTGTTTAGCAAACCGGTTTTATTTCGGAATGAAAGAATATCACTGGACCAATAAACCTGATTAAATTCACCCGATACAATGATGTTGTCAGCATGATTACTCACTCTTCTTTCCAATATTTTGAACTGACTTTTTGCTTTGGTTCTTGATAAATTATCAAGAGCTGGGGTCATATATGAAGAGACTACTCTGTAAATTTTGTTATTTTTTAATATTTTAAGATCTACATTGGGTATGTCATCGTAAAAAAGACTATCGGACTCCACCACCGGATATTTTGAATACACTGCCTTTCCATACAGATCCACGCGGACATCCTGTATATGGTATTTAAATGCGGAATCAATCAAAAGAGGCATGGCTGCCGCCCAGTCAGGTGTAAATTCCTGAAACGAAATGGCATCAATATCGATGTCGTTAAATAATGTGGACACCACGCTGTCATTGGTGATAACACTGAGGTTTACATGGGCTAAAATAAACTTGTCTTCCTTGTTTGATGCTGGATTTTTAAGTTCACTGTTTGAAGCATTTTTTAAAAACAGAGCCAAGGCGGCAGCACATCCAAAACTGGAATATAAAATAATATTATTATTGATTACCAATCCCAGGATACCTGAAATAAGCAGGAAAAATAAAATGTGTACCAGATGATCCTGGATGCTTTCTGCTATAGTAAATGAAGGTAGGAATACCGATACAGAGGTCATAAAAATAAAAAATCCGGCAACTATCACATTTCCAATTCCAGCAATTCTTTTCATTCTACCACATTTTTCAGAAATTATCTGCAGCTACTACGACGCTCTTATATTCTTTTACATCTCCGTCAGGATGAAAAATTCTGGTGAAAATAAGATACATGCCTGTTCTGACTATATTTCCTTCGTTGTCCCTCCCATCCCATTTTACATCACCTTCAGTACCTAGCAAATAATTGTTTGCCAGATCATAGACCGGAAAACCTTCTGTATCAAATATACGCATGGTGGCGAGATATCCAGGCTTGTCTGTCTTATAAGTAATAAGCACAAAATCTTCATGTCCGTCACCGTTTGGGGTAAAGATTTTCTTATCCGGCGTAAAACCAATATTTATATCATCGTCGGATTCAGAGTAATTTGAATTTTTATATCCCGGTGTTGCATACTTGTTTTGAGAGGAGGACGAGTGCCAGTTGTTTGCATCATTCGTTGGAGATGAAAATTTTATTCCTTCGAGGCTTACTCCTTTGGTATTATCTATCAGTCCAAAATGCATCTTTTCATTATAATCAAATGAGTCCACGGTGACATCCCCTGTGGCGCGAAAAGATATGATGCTGATATTTGCTGATTCTACATTGAGTGAAGGAAGTGTTGCACTGATAAAATTGGCCGTATCCGGTGGAAGGTATGTATCGGTAAGAAATTGCGTGTTTTTAGAGATGGCAACATATTTTCCAGGCTGAAGGATGAAGTTAGTTATAATAATCTTAGTCTCACTTTTTTGTGCATTTTTAATACCGATACTGTCCAGAGAAATAAATTTTGTAGATTTATTGTACAATTCAACGAAATCATCACCACCAGTATATGGATCTGTCAGCACTTCAGATATAACCAAATCACCCACATCTGGTCTGACATTATAGCTGAAGGGGAAAGACAGAGTTTTAGTATTATTACTTTTATCTTTCACGCCATTGATCGTTAGTATGTAGTTGATCCCGCTTATAATAGGTTTACTAAATTTAAGTATTGACTGGTTAGGAAGGGATTTATTGTATATTATGACAGCAGGTATATTCAATCCGTTATTTACATTATAGTTTTCGGTTTTAGTGGCTGAAGCCTCATCTACCGGTTCTGAAAAAACTACCTGAACCGTATTTGCATCCAATATATTAACGCCGCTTAAATCAGGAGGTATCGTATCCTTGTCAATTGTTTTTATACTGATATCATCATAAAAAAACTTGTCGGTCCTTGTAGCTGTATATTTGCAGTATATGCCAAAATACATCGAATCAGGTAATACAAATAATGGATCAAATACTTCCATATCGTCTTCAAAAAGTGTCTTTCCATCATAATCCGCCTGCATGACCCACAAACCGTTTCTATAAATTTTAATTAACAATCTGGCATCAGCAGGGTCTGCGCTGATAGCACCCATTTTGCCTGAACCCAGCAAAGAGCTTTTCCCGCTGGTGAGTTTCCAAAGCTGGACAGCATCATTTGATCCGTTTTCACCCATCTTTAAGTAGTAGCCATTGGCGGAGACTTCTGAAGTTTTGTCAACAAAGAGATAAATTTTTCCAAAATTATCCGCTGAAGGGGCAAACTGAAGTTTAAAATACAGATCTATCCGGATACTGTCATCGGGTATTTTGTACTTTGTAAAAATAGATGACTCGCCGGCTTCAGTAGCAATTAATTGCAGCTGACCTTCCGTATTTATTTTGAAATTTGAAATATTTCCTTCCCATTTTGTTGATCCTGGAAAAGGAGTTTGGAAATCAAGTTTTAACTGAGCATCTATGTGAATTGATAAGCAAAATGATGACAACAGTAAAAAATATCTTACCTTTATTAATCCAACAGTATGAAATGATAACTTATCTTTGCGGTTCATTTTAAATTTTGAATAATATTCAGCTTAATTTTAAGCAGATTTTATGCAATTCTTCGAAAGAGAAATAGAAAATAACGATCCTTTAAATAGCAAAAATATAAATAAACATTTACAATTAGTTTTTAAGGCATAATAAGAAATAAAATTTTTAGGAATGAAGGTAGCAGTAGTAGGGGCGACAGGCTTGGTAGGTAGGGTTATGAATGAAGTATTGGAGGAGTTTGATTTTGAGATATCTGAATATATTCCGGTAGCATCAGAGAGGTCTGTAGGCAAAAAGGTAATATATAAAGGTAAAGAGTATCCAATCGTAAGTATTCAGGATGCTGTGGATATGGCACCGGAGATTGCCATTTTTTCTGCCGGAGGTAGCACATCACTTGAATGGGCCCCAAAGTTTGCAGAAAAGGGGACGGTAGTGATAGACAATTCCAGTGCATGGCGCATGGATCCTGGCAAAAAACTTGTTGTTCCAGAGATCAATGCAGATCAGATTACAAAATTGGATAAAATTATCGCCAATCCAAATTGTTCTACTATACAGATGGTGGTTGCTCTGGCACCCTTGCATAAGAAGTACGGGATCAAACGGCTTGTGATTTCAACTTATCAATCATTTACCGGAACCGGAGCAAAGGCAGTCGCTCAATATGAATCAGAAAAATCAGGCAGCAAACCAGAGAAGACAGATATGGCTTATCATTATCAGATTTTTGAAAATGCGATTCCTCATTGCGACGTATTTCTTGATAACAGATATACCAAGGAGGAAATGAAACTGGTGCACGAAACCAGAAAAATTCTCGGCGATGATTCGATTAAAATTACGGCCACTGCGGTACGAATACCAGTTAATGGAGGGCACTCGGAGTCAGTAAATGTGGAGTTTCATCAGCCCTTTGAGCTTTCAGAAATCTTTGATATCCTTAAAAATTCTAATGGTATCTCAGTATTGGATGATTTGGAAAATTTCAAATACCCTATGCCATTATACGCAAAAAATAAAAATGAAGTTTTCGTGGGAAGGATCCGCAGAGACGATTCAATAGATAATGGGTTGAATATGTGGGTTGTGGCTGACAATCTAAGGAAGGGTGCCGCCACAAATGCTGTTCAGATAGCTGAATATCTGGTTGAACACAAGTTGGTTTAGTGATATTTTTTACTGTATGTTTTTATTGACTTTTAATTACAATGTAACATGAGACGCAAATTAGTACTATGGGGTTCAAACGACAAAGATGAAAAGATGCTTGTAGCATTAGAACTCCTTGAAAAAGAGAATGTTGTAGATATTTACACTTTTCCCGAATCAGTAGCAACAGAGTCTTTTTACAAAGAGATGTCTGAAAAATGGAAGGACGATGGTGAAGTTGAGTTTCCTGCCGGATTTACAAAAATTGAGAGAAAACTCTCTGTATCTGACAGCATACTACCGGATGATATTCGGGTTGAGAGGCCTGATCTGATCACCAGAGCACAGGCTGAATGGCACTTTGTGGTGTTATCTTCCAAGCTATATGGAATGTATAAAGCAGAGCTTGAAGAGCTGAAGGATAAAGTGGAATCTATAAGTGAGTATGACAATATCCTTTGGGATGAACTTAGGGGATTCTGGAATAAAGTACAAGCTCAGGTAAATGAGAAAAATCTTTTCAGAGAGCACGGTGCTTCCCTAAGGGAAAAAACCAATCATCTATTTGAGAAACTGAAGGAACTTAGAAAATCTCTGGATGATGCTTTCGAATCGCAATCAAAAAAGTATTCTGAATCTTTTCATGAAGAGCTTTCAGAAATTGAAAATAAAATAGAAAAAGGTTTTGGCTTGAATCCTCTCTTTGAAGATTTGAAGAAAATACAACAGAAAATAAAAGAATTCAGATTTACCAAGGATGACAGAAATGAGATTTGGAATAAAATAGATAATACATTTAAGAAACTGAAAGAAAAGAGAGGCACACATTTTGAAAAGAGCTCCAACAACAACCTAGCACGGCTTGAAGCAAGATATGACGGCCTCATAATTGCCATCCAGAAAATGCAGAAGTCGATTGATTTTGATCAGAAAGATCTGGATTTTCAAATTAAAAAAGTTGCAGATAGCGATGGACAGCTGGAATCTCAGCTCAGGCAGGCAAAAATAAGAATGATTGAAGAGCGCGTTAATTCGAAGCAGTTGAAGATGGATGACATGAATCTTACTAAAAAAGAACTTGAATCCAGACTTGAAAGAGAAAAGAAACGAGCAGTGAAAGCTGAAAAGCATGAAAAATTTGAAGAAGCAAAAGAGGTTGCCAAACAAAAAATAGCCAGCCATATTTCTGAAAATACCAAGGAACTTGAAAAAATGTCTGACAAGCTCGAGAAAGCAGCTACAGAGATAGTCAAGCGACCTAAAAAAGAGAGTTTTATTGATAAGATTTCTGAATCAGTCGAACAGTTGGTTGAGGATGTGGTAGATACTGCAAAAGCAGTGGCTGAAGTTGCAGGAGTGAAGCTGGAAGATCTAATGGATAAAGCAGAAGATGTCGCAGAAAAAGTAGCGGATAAAGTTGGAGATTCGCTTGAAAAAGCCGGAGACGCCGTTGAGGAAATGACAGAAAAAGTGACTGAGAAAATTCAGGATATGAAGTCTGAAATGAATGATCCTAAGCAGGACGAGGAGGAATAACCTTATTTTGAACGGGAAGAATTAGTAAGGGCATATTACCGTCAGGTGTGTGCCTTTTTTGTTATATTATTTTATTTTGAAATAAGGAGTCAAGGCTTTGGGATAAAATAAAAAGCGGGGACGAACTTGAGTCCGAACCCCGCATAACCCCAAAAAACCAATTGAAAACAATATACTATATAGTCCACTTTTGGAACTTTATGACTGTTATTGCATTTTCATTATTTATGACGACCCGTATTTTTTTAGTCACATTATTTTTTAGTTTTTTTTTAAAAATAAATGGTTTGAAAGTTAAGTCAAGTTTTTTTTGTAACAATTGTGGAGCAGAATCACCAAAATGGATAGGTAAATGTCCTTCCTGCCAGGAATGGAACACTTATAACGAAGAAATTATTGAAAAGAAAACTATACATGAAGAAAAGGAAATGATGTGGAAATCATCAAAAAAGGGAAAGGTCATACCTAAAAAGCTGGATGAAATCGGCACCCTTAGTACCCAAAGGATAAATACCTTAGATGCTGAACTCAACAGAGTGCTCGGCGGGGGTCTGGTTTTCGGTTCGATTATTCTTGTGGGAGGTCAACCCGGTATCGGTAAGTCAACTTTACTTCTTCAGTTGGCATTGAAGCAAAAAATAAAAGTACTTTATGTTTCAGGTGAAGAAAGTGAAGAGCAGATAAAAATGAGAGCCAACAGAATCGGGAATAACAATTCTGACTGTTTCATTTATACAGATATCAATGTCAACAATATATTGAAAGAGGCGATAAAACTATCTCCTGAAGTTATTATCATAGACTCAATACAAACTCTGGTAAGCCCATTTATTGACAGCACACCTGGAAGTGTCTCACAGGTACGAGAATGTACGGGAGAGTTACAGAGGTTTGCAAAAGAAACAAATATATCGGTATTTATAATTGGACATATCACTAAAGAAGGAGGCATTGCCGGGCCAAAACTCCTGGAACACATTGTAGATGTTGTTCTTCAGTTTGAAGGTGACCAGCATTATTCATACAGGATTTTGCGGACGTTAAAAAACAGATTCGGGAGTACGGACGAAATCGGGATATATGCCATGGATGTCCATGGGCTCAGAGAAATATCTAACCCTTCGGAATTGCTTATTTCGCCTGATGACGGTCACCTTTCAGGAAGTTCAATTGCTGCTTCTGTCGAAGGGATGAGACCTCTGCTGATAGAAACTCAGGCACTGGTGAGCCCCTCCATTTATGGAACTCCTCAAAGATCTGCTACCGGTTTTGATCTTAGGAGATTGTCAATGCTGCTGGCTGTTCTGGAGAAAAGATGTGGTCTTCCATTTGGACAAAATGATGTATTTCTAAATATTGCTGGAGGTATTAAAGTGACAGATCCTTCAATTGATCTTGCGGTAGTGACAGCCTTGATTTCATCACTTCAGGATATCCATGTAAGTAAAAAAATATGTTTCGCAGGTGAGGTGGGACTCTCAGGCGAAATAAGACCTGTGAGCAGGGTCGAACAAAGAATTCAGGAAGCTGCCAGGCTCGGATTTGATACTATATTTATTTCTG
Source organism: Saprospiraceae bacterium (assembly GCA_016722285.1). Classification (GTDB taxonomy): domain Bacteria; phylum Bacteroidota; class Bacteroidia; order Chitinophagales; family Saprospiraceae; genus OLB9. Next base: position 143,889 of record JADKGI010000001.1, on the reverse strand, counting down.
CCTATAAATCAGAATTGCTCTCAAAAAAGAATTTTGGTTTAGAGGTGCGATTACTATCCAAAATTGATGATCTCCTGAAGGAAGTGTTTGCATGATGGCATCTGAATTATACAGTATTTCTGAACACCACCCGGTGCTTGTATTTGATGGTGTGTGCCATCTTTGTGACAGATCTGTTCAATTCGTGTTGAAAAAAGATACCCACGCGAAATTCAGGTTTTGTACACTCCAGTTTGCCAATACCCAACTTCAATTTGAAACCAATGTTGATTCTGTAGTATTATTGGATGAAGGAAAGTTGTATATCAGAAGTACGGCGATACTTAGATGTATGCACCATCTTGGTGGTATTTACAGGCTAATTTCTGCTATGTTAAGCGTAATACCGACGGGTTTTGCTGATTTTGTTTACAGAATTATTGCAAAAAACCGGCATCGCTGGTTTGGTAAATATGATAGCTGTATGGTGCCGGATGTAAAGTGGAAGGATCGTTTTATCGGTTGAAAGACTTTATGGATTATATAATGTACCATTCAGAATTTGTCTTACATTACTTTAATTCTTATTATTGTTTCATGTCCGATTTGTCTTCTATTTGTAATTATAATTTTCCGGATGCTATTCACATGGATTGTATCTAAACTACAAAGTAAGACATTTACGGTTTCATGTTCCGGGTACATACTTTCTATTGATTATTATTTGAAATTCCAGAATTTCAGACCGAAGGAAAGTTAAAATTTTCTTAAATGTACGAATATCTTCGTACAAAATATTGACATTACGAACCCTTTCGTATATCTTTGTTGGAGTGTTCTAATACGCTTACGTTATGATAAAATTAAAACCCACTGATGCCGAGCTTGAGATATTGCACATCCTTTGGGAAATAGGTCCTGCATCTGTAAGGGAGATAAACGATCTGCTCAATTTGAAAAAAGATGTCGGATACACGACTACTTTAAAATTTATGCAGATTATGAATGAAAAGGGACTGGTAGTCAGGGATACTGCTTCAAAAACACATATTTACAAAGCCCATGTTCGTGAATATGAGACAAAAAATCACCTTATTTCTGACTTTGTAAATGTAGCTTTTCAGGGTTCTGCAATGAATCTTGTCATGCAGGCACTTGGTAATACAAAATCATCTCCCGGCGAATTGAAGGAACTTAAGTTACTTATTGATAAACTCGAAAACAAAGTGTGATATGATTTTCAATTTTTATCCGGATGATCAGGTAATTAATGCTCTCGTTTGGACGATTATCCATTCGATTTGGCAGTTTACTGCCATAGCTTTGATTATGTCGGTGCTGCTGCGTGTATTTCAAAAGCAAGCATCTGATAAAAAATATTTTATAGCATTAGGGAGTTTGATTTTGTCATTCTTTACCGGAATCGTCACTTTTTGCTACTTTTATTTTGATACACCGGGACAGGATTTAGCATTACTTATCGGTCATCAGATCAACAGTACTCCCGTATTTGTAGATGATAAAAGCTATCTGTCTTCAGCTATTGATTGGATAGATAAATATCAGACTCCTGTATTTTATACCTGGGTAACAGGAGTAATTATGTTCGGATTCAGATTTGTATTGTCGGCAGTCTATGTTGAGTTTCTATCGAAGTCATCGACCCCGGTTTATTGTCAGGATACCTTCAGGGCATTTAGGAGAGTGAGCAATCATTATGGAGTCGCCCAAAGCATCTCTATAGGTGAGAGTAAGTATGTAAAATCACCCATGATCCTGGGATTTATTAAGCCCATTATATTATTTCCTATAGGCATTATCAATCAGTTGAGTACCGAGGAGGCAGAAGCAATCCTGGCACACGAAATTGCACATTTCGTGCGCAAAGACATTTATATTAACATCATACAAAATCTGATGGAAGCATTATTGTATTATCATCCGGCTATCTGGTGGATTTCTGCTAATATAAGACTTGAAAGAGAAAGCTGCTGTGATGATCTGGCAATAAGATACATGGGTGACAATATACATTATGCCCGCACATTGCTTAAAATACAGGAGATGGCTCACAATACAAAAAGCCCTGTATTGGCTTTGAATTTTAGCAAGAGAGAGAGTTTTTTTTCAAATCGTATAAAAAGAATATTAAATATGGCACAAACACGAAATTATCTGAAAGAGAAAATTATTACTTCATTAGTACTGATAGGAGTCCTTATGTTTATCACTAAGGAGATGGCCGGGACAGGACATAGCAAAATTGATAAAATATCAGAAGCAGATAAGTTAAAGCAGGAGGTGAATATCGTCGTCAATGATTCAATTCCGAATAAAAGAGAGTCTGTCAGAATCCAGAAGAAAACAAATGATAGTGATATCAGCATCGCCATTGAGGATGGTAATATAACAGAACTGGAAATTGATGGCAAGAAGATCGACAAAAAGGATTATGATAAATACAAGGACATCATAGCAGAAGTCAAACCCAGACCATCCCGGAATGGTCAGAACAGAATGTTTTATTTCGGTGATGAAGAAGGACCGGGAGCTTTCAATTTCAGATTTGACAAGGACATGCTTATTGACTCATTTATGAATGGATTTGACGCTAACAGGTTTCAACATTTCAGGGATTTTAATGATTTTGGGATGAATCGGGAAGAGGTTGATAAAAAAATGGAAAAACTTAATGAAGAGTTAGGAAAAATGGATAAACTCCATGGAAATTTGAGAATGGATAAGGCACAAAAGGAGAAATTGCTTGAAGAAATGGGTAAAATGAAAGAATTGAACAGAAAAGATTTTGGTATGTCAAAAGAACAGATGGAAAGTTTACAAAAAGAGATGAGCAAACTCAGATTTAATTTTGATGGTATAGACAGCATGAAATTCAATATTGAAGATTTTAATTTTCCCGACATGAAGGAGTGGGGGGATGGCCAGAATTTTAGATTTTTTGGTTTTGGAGATGATGATAACTCTTTTGGTAATGGTTATAATAGGGATGATGATTTTTCATCCAAAATTAGGAACAGAAATGGAGCAGAGAATTTTTCTGACGCTATAGGCAATGCTCTCAACAGGGATGGATTGCTGATAACTGAAAAAGAAAATAAAGTCGAACTTACCGGAAAGTACCTTAAAATCAATGGTGAAAAACAACCCACTAACATTTTTGAGAAGTATAAAAGAATCTTTGAAGAATCTTCAGGCACTACTCTCGAAAAAAATTCAAAACTTCAGTTTTCCTTTATGGGTAAAGAACCCAAAAGGAAATACAGAATATATTAGACAGCCCAATAATTGGGATATAAATATCGTTATCATTAAATAATCATTTATAATAAAAAAAGTAAAAATGAGTAATTGCATTAAAATAGTTTTCAGCTTTGTCCTTGTTGCTACAGCATTCAATTTTGTATCAGCACAAGAGACTAAGTCTCCTCAGAAAAAGGTAATCATTGTCAAGAAAACGGATAAAAACGGAAAGATATCAGAAACCAGAACAGAGGCTGAAGGTGCAGAAGCAGAAGAACTTCTAAAAAATATGTCCCCCGAAGACATCGATGTGATCAATATTGTTAAGGGAAAAGATGGTCAGAAAGTGATCAAAATTAGGAAATCGGCTACAGAAGCAGGGAATATGGCATCCACTAAACAGGAAGAAAAAGAAGTCGAAATCACCTCAACAGAAAAAGATGGTAAGCGTGTCGAAAAATACAAAATAATCAAAAAGGACGGGGATAAGGAGAAAGTGATAGAATGGGATGGCGAAGGAGAGATGCCTGAAGACCTGAAAAAGGAATTAGGCAACATTGACATTAAAAGAAATTTTGATGGAAAAAATATGGAGATAACCGTTGAAGGTGACGGAGACGAAATGGACAATAATGAAGAAAGAGTATTCATCGCACGTGGTGACCGGGACAGGAGAAAAAACAGAATGGAATGGATCAATGACAATGGAAATACTTTTTTCCCAAGAGGTGGTGAACGTGCCTTCAATTTCAAATCAGAGAAACCAAATAATAACAAAGCTTCTCTGGGAGTGATGATCGAAGATACAGACAATGGTGTTACCATCACAGATATGGTTGAAGGATCTGCCGCTGCTGCAGCGGGTTTGAGAAGGGGTGACGTTATTCTTAAAATAAATAACAAGTATATATTTACGGCCAATGGCCTGGTAGATGCCCTGACTCCTTACAATCCCAACGAGAAAGTAAAATTGAGATACCTCAGAGAAGGAAATGAGAAAGCGGTAGATGTTTCTCTTAAAGCAAAAAATTAGCACCTTGAAGTCTCATAGAAAAAATATTGAACACTTGCTCGTGCTATACAGTTCGGAAACATCATTACATAAGGGAAGGCTTAATAAGAGATTAACAGAAACTGGCAAAACGAATAACATAAGTTAAGGAGAAGAAACGAATATGGTAAATTTCAAGAGACAAATCTTGTACGTAAAGGAAACTTGCCGTAAGTAAGAAATATTCATTTGGGATTGACTTACCGAAAGATTGTCACTTAATAATGTCCAAAAGGTATCTAACCTTTGATTTGAACCTTATAAGTTCGCCCCACCGGAATCTGAAAGCCATCAAATTCTATTTTCTGTCGATGCAAATAGACCAATTTTTCTTCGGAAACAATAAAAGATTTGTGTACCCGGACAAAACCAGATGAGCCAAGCAAAGCGGCCAAGTCGCGCATGGTTTCCCGAACCACAAAACGTTTTGTTGGTGTATGAATAATCGCATAGTCTTTCAAACCTTGAATGTGAGTGATAGCCAAACGCTGGATTTCTATTTGTTTTTGACCGGATTGAATGGTAATTGTCTCAGGTTTTCCCGTTTCTGATTTTTGAACGTCAGACTTAAATTGTTGTAAATCAAGAAACTCGGTAGCGCGCTCTACTGCTTGTTGAAAACGTTCAAAGCGAACGGGTTTGACGAGATAATCCAAAACACCCAATTCATAACCGTCTAAGGCATAATTGAGAAAAGCTGTTGTGAAAATAGTAACCGGACGTTGTTCCAAAGATTTTAAAAATGCGATACCCGTTTCTTCGGGCATTTGAATATCAAGCAACAAGATGTCAACGGAGTTTTCAAGTAGGTACTGACGAGCTTCGGGTGCGTTGTAGGCATGATAAAACGAGGTAATGCTTTTTATTTCTTTTAAATAGCCTTCTAAGATGCGGTGCGCAATGGGCTCATCGTCAATTATCAGGCAATGGTAATTCATATCAAACTGATTTCTAATTGAACCGTAAATATTTGCCCAATCTCATTAACTTCCAATTTGTGTTTGCCTTTATAAAACAAATCCAACCGTTTTTTTACATTTTGAATACCAATGCCCAACGATTCTATACCGACAGAATTTGGTGGAATATTGTTTTTTATTACCATAAAAAGCATTTTATCTTCCACATGTATAACTGCATCCAAAAAAGAATTGGCAATACTTCTATTAACGCCGTGTTTAAAGGCATTTTCAATTAAAGGTAAAAGTAAGAGCGGGATAATTCGTTGACTCTTGATATTGCCGCTTATCTCAAAACGAATATTACTGTCTTCACGAATTCTTAACCGCTCTATTCCGACATAATGTTTTAAGTTTTCAAGATCCTTCGACAGTAAAACGGTGTCGGAATCACCCTCCGTGAGCATGTATTTCATCATATCTGATAGTTTTAAAACCGTTTCACCTGCTTTAGTTGGGTTTTCAAGAGTCAAGCCATAGATATTATTGAGTGTGTTGAAGAGGAAATGGGGATTGACCTGAGCTTTCAAATAATTCAATTCAGCCGTTGTCTTTTCAACTTGCATTTTATTTAAAACTTCTCTTTGATTGAAAAAATCATCAATAAATTTTAATAGAACCGAAATCACCAGATAGCGACAAACAGTTAAAAGATCAAGCATAATCTTTCGGGTTCCCGTCATGTTCATACGAATATCGACTTTGTTTTCTCCCCCAATAGCTGCCTGTGGTGCATCTTTTTCATGTAAGGGGACATGGTGGTCAGGTAAGGGCGTTCCTTCAAACAAACGCTGATAAAACGCTTCCCATGAATTAAACTCCAGAACATTAATAGCTAATGTGGCGACTATGATTATAATTAAAATCCACGTAAAATAGGAAAAATAGTATCTCTTTTCCAAATATACAGGCATTAATATCCTTAAATTTAGATAGACAATTGCTATTAATAATCCATTTTTCAAGAAGAAATTCATGAAAAATAAGAAAACGTTGAAATGTAGCAACAATGCCGAATCTACAAAATAAGACAAGAATATAATGATCCAAAACAAATAGTGGTAGAAGTAACGGGAAGTTGTCAAACCTTTATAGTCCATAATTTATTTTATATCATCTGTTCAAATCTATTTTTATTTCTTTGGCCACATGGAATCCCCATGATTTAATCATAATGGTTTGTGATGTTTGCATCATGGGGATTTCATCCTGTAAAATACGGCTTTTTGAAAGAATAAAAAGTGACTGTTGGTCGCAAATTATGTTCATTGGTCGCAAACAAAATGCATATATGAAACGGGTGGACAAAATTTGTCGTTTAGTAAACATAGTGTAGCTCACCGACAGTATCATTCGAGGGTATTAGTCACAGATTCATCCGTAATGACTTTTATAATTATGCCTTTAGCCAAAATTAGATTTCTTTATTTTTTAAAACCATTTTATCAATGAAAAATATTTGCATATTTATTATTTGCACCATTTTACATATTCAATCCGGACAAACTCAATTGACAACCGAACAATGGCGGGAAGACCTTCAGTTTTTGAAAACCAGAGTTCATAACAAGTATGATAACTTGTTTTACAACGTCACTGCACAAGAATTTGACAATGCAATTGCCACTTTGGATATGCAGATTCCGAATTTGCAACCCTATGAAATTGCTGTTGAAATGTCGAAAATCGTTGCGATGTTCAGCATTGGGCATACCAATTTATGGCTTTTTCCCGCACACGGGCATCAGGATAACGGCTCGGTTCCCACTTCCCATTTCAATACATTGCCTGTAAAATTCTATAAGTTTTCTGATGGTTTATTTATCCAATCGGTAGATAAAAAATATGAAAACGCTGTCGGCGGCAAGGTTTTAAAAATTGGAAATATGGAAACTTCGCATGCTTTAGAAGCCATTCGCCCGTATGTGGCTTATGAAAATGAGCAAGGTTTCATAAGTAATGCCCCTTTTTATTTGACTATTTTGGAAGTGTTGAATACTGCAAAAATTATTGACCAGCTAGATTATTTACCTGTTGTAATATCAAAAAATGGCAAAGAACAAACCATTCGATTTGAAAAGACACCCCTCAGTATGGATAGATTTTCAACTACGGGTTTGACTATTTCCAACGATTGGGTGGACGCTTATTCTTCTTCTGAAAAACCGCTTTGGATGCGCTCAGGAATGGAATATCGCTCTATGGAATATTTGAAAGATACTAAAACGCTCTACATCCGCCACAGTGCCACGCTCAATGATGGTGATAAAACGATAGTAAAGTTTTTCAAAGAAATGGTTGATTTTATTGATACTCACGATGTTGAAAAGCTCATTTTGGATGTGCGTATGAATGGTGGCGGCAACAATTACCTCAATAAGCCAATTATTACAAGTATTATTCAAGCTCAAAAAATCAATCAGAAGGGCAAATTTTATTGCATTATCGGGCGTAGAACTTTTTCAGCATGTCAAAATTTGGTGAATGAATTAGAGAAATATACCGAAGTCACTTTCGTAGGTGAACCAACATCTGAAAATGTCAATTTTTATGGTGATACCAAACAGGAAGTTTTACCAAATAGCAAATTAACAGCTTCATTGAGCTGGATGTGGTGGCAAAATCTCGACCCTAGAGACAAGCGCAAATGGACCGCACCACACATCGCTGCCGACATGAGTTTTGAAGATTATGTCAATGGCAATGACCCATCTTTGATAGCCATTTTGAGCCATCAACAGACAGTTTCATTAAAAGAAAAAATGATTGAATTGGCAGAACAGAAAAAAACTGACAAAGCCTTGGAATTTGCAAAAAGCTACATTAGAAACCCTCAAAATCGCTATTATGAAGACCGTTTTGAAGTGGACATCAATGACGCGGGGTATGCTTTGATGAATAAGGACAAATTTCAAGAAGCCTATATTTTATTGAATATTAATACACAATTGTACCCAGAATCTGCCAATGCGTATGACAGCAAAGCTGAAAGTCTTTTGAAATTGGGTAAGAAAGAAGAAGCGATTAAAACATATCAAATAGCAATATACAAGGACCCAAATGGTCCAATTGGTGATAATGCGAAAAGGCAAATTGAAAAAATTAAAGGGAATTGATAATAACGACCAACTTCAGGATGTTTTTTTCCTTATCTAAGCAACTTGAAAGCAAATATTCATGAAAATGCAAATTATCATCAATTTCATAGCTCTCATTTTATTAGGCTCTATTTCGCTTCAATGCGATAAGAAAGATGACCCCATATCACCAATAATAACCACACCAAAATGGGCGAAACAAACGAATGGCACAAATGATGTGTTGCTGGGCATTTCCTTTCCGAATTCCATGACGGGCTATATCTGTGGTATCAATGGGAAGGTATTAAAAACCACCAATGCAGGTACAACGTGGTCGCCTTTAAGTACGGGTGTTACAGGTTTTATTAGGGATATTTGCTTTTCATCTGAAAACATGGGTACAGCAGTTGGCGAAAATGGTTTAATTATTCGTACAATAAATGGCAGTTCATGGGCATCTCAAACCAGTGGTACAACCCAACATTTGGTGCATTGTCACTTCATCAGTGATAATAACGGCATGGCTTCGGGTCAAGACGGCGTTTTATTGAAAACCATAAATGGCGGCACAACCTGGACGAAATTATCCAGTGGAACAACCGCAGAACTGGCTGGGCTTTTTATGCTCAATGCCAATACCGTTTTTGCAGTTGGCTTTAGTGGAACAATACTAAAAACAACAGATGCTGGTGTGATTTGGACAACACAAACAAGTGGTATAACCAATGATTTACGAAGTGTATATTTTACGGATGCCAATAATGGTTGGGCAGTAGGCATTGGTGGTGCTGTCTTAAAAACAACGAATAGTGGTACAAGCTGGCAAAAAATATCGAGTATTACAACAGCTGATTTATACAGCATTTCATTTGCTGATGCCAGTAATGGCATTATGGCAGGAACAGGTAAAATATACGTAACAACCAATGGGGGAACGACCTGGACTGATGAATCGCCATCTTTCTCTGGTGATTTATATGCTACAACTAGTAATGGCTTTGTGAATAGTTGGGCAGTTGGGCAGAATGGGTTGATTTTTAAAAGAAATTAGAAAAAAAAACGTGATTGCTGATGTATGTGATCAATTTCAATCAAAATATGTCAATTTTCTATAATACTTCAGCTCTTTTTTCGTCAAAAGCAATGCCATTCACTTTACAAGTATTTTCAAATGACAAGTAATTGCCTTCTTTTTATGATTTGAAAGTATATACATAAACAATGACGAAGAAACACTTATTTCTAAATAATGATAATTGTAAATAGTATGAAACTGAAATTTAATCTACTGATACTTTTCGAGAGCCTTCTATTCATCAATCCTTTTTTCGCTCAAATCAGCAGCAAACAAACGCCTTTACTATCAGTTGGCGATAAGTCACCACCTCTTATAATCGAAAAATGGATAAAAGGTGGCGGTTTCAGCGCCTTAGAAAAAGGAAAGGTTTATGTTATTGATATTTGGGCCATTTGGTGTACGCCATGTATTGCAGGGATGCCGTATTTGAGCAAAATACAAAAGAACCTTAAGGACAAAGGCGTTGAAATTATTGGGATCACAAGCGAAGACAAATCGGGCAATACGCTTGATAGGGTAGAAAAATTTGTTCAGAAAAAGGATTCCCTGATGAATTATAATGTGGTCTGGGTGCCTTCTTCTATGAATGAAGATAGTTTACAAGGCATTTTTGTTCATCCTTGGATGCAAATGATTGGCAATATGAATATTCCAACTGCATTTATTGTTGACAGGAATGGATTTATTGCTTATATCGGCGATCCGCATGGTATTGATATGCCTTTAAAGGAAATTGCCAATAATACCTATAATTTGGAAATCGCACGTACAAAATACCAAGAAGGATTAAAGGCAAAAGGTTTGCTGGAAAATTTTAATGTCGCAATAAGAGAGAATAAAATCAATGAGGAATTAACAATTGGCAACCAAATTTTAACTGATTTTAGTTATGTCCGTTCAGTAACCTACTTGGGTTTGGCATCGGCAATTGTTGAAATGAAAGGTGATATTGATACTCGGCTTTTAGATATTGCCTTAATAGCGGCTAAACAAGGTGTTGTTGATACCCAATTTGAATCCCCGGGCTATTTGGACTTATTGGCAACTGTTCATGCGAAAAAAGGTGATTATTTTCAAGCCGTTGTTGCTGAAAAATTGGCAGTGAGTGTTTCTGAAGGTGTAATGAAGGACAATCAAATGAATAATGTGAAGAAATATTTATTGATGATTGGCAGGAAATAAAATGTAAACACAGTAAGCCCTATCTATATTAAGTCATTTTAAAATAAATAGTAAAAAAAGTAGCAATAAGAAAGATGACAAAGTTGACAAAATCCGTTGTATTTATTGTGATTTTGCTTTGCAGTATTTTGCATACAAGAGCTCAATCCCTAACAAACCCAAATGGTGTTTATACTCTTGAAAACAGCCATGAGAAGTTGACCATAGCTTCCTTTGGTACCCAAAAAGTACTTTTCTTTTCAGATGGCAGTCTCTTTGGTTTAAAAACAGTAGGAAGTAAATTTGCAATTGGTAAAACTTTGGGCAACACCGATGAAACAATTGGCACATTAAATATTCAGGATATTGGAGTCAAAACGACTATTTCCATTAAGTATAATGACGGGAAAATAATGCTTGGTGAAAAAGTAAAATTGATTGAAAAACGTATAGAATTTCAAAATAATAAACTAAAACTTGTTGGGGAGCTGATTTTACCCGAAGGGATAGGCCCCTTTCCTGTGATCGTTCAAACTCATGGTTCGGGCGAAGAAACCCGGGAAGCAAGTCGGGGTATGGCATACTTATTTGCTTCAAATGGAATTGCATCTTTCATTTTTGATAAACGAGGTTGTGGCGAATCTTCGGGCACAGAGTGGAGAGCCAATTTTAAAGATTACGCCAATGATCTATTAGCTGCCGTTGAGACTGTTTCCAAAATACAAGGAGTTGATGCAGAAAAGATAGGGCTTTTTGGGCATAGTCAAGGTGGTTGGGTTGTTCCATTAGCTTATTCATTAAAACCGGAGAAAATTTCCTTTTGTATAATCAGTGCTGCTAATGCGGTAACACCAGTTGAGGAAAATTTGTATGCGGGCAATGAAGAACTTCGGATCAAAGGCGTTGATGAAAGTTCATTGAAAGAAGTTTATGAATTTCGCAAAATAAAATATGAAGTTGGTATTTCAGGAAAAGGCGGAAAGGAATATAAAAACACAATACTTCCCGAAGCTGAAAAGAAAACATGGTTTAAGTTAACCGGTGGTGGATTGCCCGATAATATATTTTGGAAAGAAAATGGGTTTTATGATGGCACAGCGGCATTAAAAGTTTTGAAATGTCCTGTCTTATTACTGTATGCCAAATATGATATTTCAACGGATTCAAAAACCAATTTGCCCTTGATGAAAAAACTAATTCCATCTGAAAATACAACTTTTAAATTATTTGAAAATGCAAATCATGCTATGATGGAAGTAGAAAATAAGGATTTTACATCAAAGCAATTGCCATTGATTACTCAATTTGCAGACGGGTATTTGGATGAATTAATTAATTGGACAAGGAAGGTAATTTTAGAAATATAGTAATGATATGCTCACTCGAATCTTGTGTTACTAAATCACAAAAATAAATCAATTTTATAGTTGATATCCAAATATCCTTGATTTTCTCCCAATCCCTTATATGTTTACATTTTAAAAATTAAACTCTTTTAAATCAAGGCTTTTTTTTTTCTGGTAAATCAATCTACCATCCCAAAACGATGGCAAATACAAGTGGTGCTACTATGGTGGCGTCACTTTCTATGATATATTTAGGCGTGTTAATATCAAGTTTTCCCCAGGTAATTTTTTCATTTGGGACTGCTCCTGAGTAAGATCCATAACTTGTAGTACTGTCGCTGATCTGGCAAAAGTAAGACCAGAAAGGGATATCATGCATCTCCATATCCTGATATAGCATAGGTACAACGCATATGGGGAAATCTCCGGCAATGCCACCTCCAATCTGGAAAAATCCAAGCCCTTTGCCATTACTGTTTTTTACATACCAATCGGCCAGCCACATCATGTATTCTATGCCACTTTTCATGGTTGATGCCTTCAATTGTCCTTTAATGCAATAGGAAGCAAAGATATTGCCCATGGTGCTGTCTTCCCAGCCAGGTACTACGATGGGTATATTTTTCTCCGCAGCTGCAAGCATCCAGCTATCCTTAGGATCGATCTCATAATATTGTTCTAATACACCACTCTTGAGCATTTTATACATAAATTCATGGGGGAAGTATCTTTCGCCGTTTTTTTCAGCTGTACTCCAGATATCCCAAAGGTGCTTCTGCAATCTGCGGAATGCTTCTTCTTCCGGAATGCAGGTATCGGTTACTCTGTTGTAATGGTTTTCCAAAAGTTCCCATTCATCCTGAGGACTCAGATCCCGATAATTCGGAACCCTTTTGTAATGTGAGTGTGCCACGAGATTCATGATATCTTCTTCCAGATTCGCTCCGGTACAGGATATAATCTGCACTTTATCCTGCCTTATCATTTCTGCAAGGGACTTGCCCATTTCAGCAGTACTCATCGCTCCTGCGAGGGTTATCATCATTTTGCCACCTTCATCGAGGTGAGCTATGTATCCATCGGCAGCATCGATCAATGCAGCGGCATTGAAATGCTTATAATGATGTTTTAGGAAATCAGTTATCTGCATGAATGATAATTTTTATTATTGTTGAAATTTTGGCGGAAGGAGACCGCCTTTAGTGAAAATGATAAACTCAATAGCCCAATATCTTCAACATCTGTTCTACGGTCTGCTCATCTCTGTACAATCTGTCCACTATATTTCCTTTATCATCCCGATCAATGATCACAGACTTAGGGGATGGTATGAGACAGTGTTTGATGCCCCCATATCCACTAATGGCATCCTGATAAGCGCCTGTGTGAAAAAATCCAAGGTACAAAGGCTCTTCTTTTTCAGAATCGTAGGTGGGCAAAAATATCTCCTGGTTCAGGTCTTCTGAATTATAATAATCTGAATGATCACAGCTGATACCTCCTATACTTACCCTCGAATATTCATTATGCCATTTATTCACCGGAAGGAGGATAAATTTTTCAAATATAGACCATGCATCGGGTATAGTATTCATGAGGCTGTTATCAATAAGATACCAGAGCTCAGAGTCATTTTGCTGTTTTTGTTCCAAAACGGAAAAAATAATAGCACCGCTCTCACCGACAGTATATTTTCCAAACTCTGTATAAATATCCGGTTCGTCAATGCCTTCTTCCATGCAGACTTCTTTGATGTTGGAAATGAGCTCATTGATCATATACTTATAATCATAATCAAAGCCAAGGTTATTTCTAATGGGTAGTCCACCCCCCAGATTTATAGAATCCAGTGTAGGACATATTTTTTCAGCTCTGCAAACAACTTAAGGGCCTTGCGGAATTCCCCCCAGTAGTACAGATTATCTTTGATTCCCGAATCTACAAAAAAGTGGAGCATTTTCAGAGTGACTCTTTTTTTCTTAGCTATTTTTGATTTGTAATAATCAATAATCTCTGCACTCCTTATCCCCAACCTTGAAGTATAATAGGACGATTGTGGTTCTTCATTGATTGCCATCCTTATACCTATCGTAAGATTCTTTTTGGTTTTGCTATAAAATCGATCCAGCTCACTTTTGCTGTCCATTACCGGTATCACATTTTCATACCCATCCTCCATCAACCCGATAATCTTATCAAGATAGTCTTCTGTTTTGTGACCATTTTGAATGAGGTATGTTTTTTTATTTATTTTACCTTTATCGGTGAGGATACGGATGATGTCTATATCAAATGAAGAGGATGTTTCCAGATGCACATTATGTTCAAGTGCTTCTTCGATCACGTGCGAAAAGTGACAACATTTAGTACAATAACAATAATGGTATTCTCCTTTATAATTATTTGCCTTCATGGCTTTGTTAAAGAAGTTTTTTGCTTTCTTAATCTGATCTCCTATCCTGGGAAGGTAGGTAAGACGAAAAGGCGTTCCATATTTTTCTATCAGATACTTTAGAGAAATTCCGTGAAAGGTGAGACTGCCCTGATTGAGGTCAAATCCTTCCTGAGGAAAATAATATGTCTGGTTAATAAGTTGAAAATAGGTGTTTTTCATTTAAAGGCATAAAGTTGGTTTTAGGTGAATACGTTTTTTGTAAAACGGCAACAAAGAAACAATAAAATGCGCTAATAATTGCAGGTTAAGACAATTATTTGCAGTATCACATCTAAACATTTTCAAAAAAAGTGCAGCAGTTTTAATTTTTTTACATTCAAAATTAATACCCGACGTACTGCTTTGGCTTTTAATCAATTATTATCAGCACCAGTGCTATCTGAAGGGTCATGTAAGAATTTCAGAATTATATTTGTCTGCAATCGTTTTCGCATACGTTTGTTGTTCTTTATATAATATTGTAAATATCAATTATTTCAATATTATATATTAAAATGTATATTATTCAGATATTTATTATGGTTTGTCCGGCAGTTTAAATAATTATTGAAAAGCAGCTATCTTTTATTTTAAGAATCGTTTGCAAAATGTAAGAAAAGGATGTTACATTTTTTAAGCCAGATCCGGCAACACACCCAATCCAAATAGTGCGTAATCGTACTTAACAGGATCTTTCGGATCAAAAAATCTGAGCTTTTGAGTGATTTCTTCCACAGCCTGCCAGTCCCTTTGCTTTCTCGAAAGCAGTCCAAACCGTCTTGCAAATTTTTCTACATGAACATCAAGTGGAATCATTAAAGCGGACATTGGTATGGTTTTCCACAGACCAAAATCAACATTTCTGTCATCTTTTCTCACCATCCAGCGCATGAACATATTCAGTCGTTTGCATGTTGATTTCCGATCAGGAGTGGCGATATGTTTGCGGGTTCTTAGTGGCGCATTTTTATTATCAAAAAAGTAATGATGAAAATCTGTGAATGCAACTTGCTGGCTGTATGGCTTTGTAGTATTTGCATAAAATGCCTTTTCAAGACTTGGATGATTTTGATAATGCCTTTGCAGAAAATCCACAAAATATAAAATATCAGTAGATTGAAAAGTTCTGTGCTTAAAATCAAGAAATCTCTTTCTGTCTGACTCAGGATGATTTAGTATAAATTCGTAAGGGGCGTTGTCCATCAGGCTCATCAATTCCAATGATTTGCTGATGATTGTTTTTCTGTTGCCCCACGATAAAATGGCTGTCAAGAAAGCGGCAATCTCTATGTCCTGCGGAATTGTAAACCGATGCGGAACACTGATAGGATCATCTTTGATAAAGCCTGGATTATTTACCAGATTTACAATCCTGTCCAGATATTCTTTCAATTCACTAACATCGTCGTACTGCATGATAGTCAAAAGAAATTGAATTGCGAAAAAGTATTAATTTTCCGATGATAAGAATAAGCTTATTTCAGTGTCTGCTTGATTTCTATGATTTCATATCCCTCTATGACATCACCCTCTTTGATATCGTTAAAATTTTTGATAGTGATACCACATTCAAGACCGGTTTTAACTTCTTTGGCATCTTCCTTAAATCGCTTAAGGGAGGTCAATTCGCCATGAGCTCCTTCCTTGGTCGGATATATAACTATACCGTCACGAACAATCCGAATATGGGTATTACGAGTGATCTTTCCTTCGGTGACATAACATCCGGCAATGGTACCGATTTTTGACATTTTATATGTCTCTCTGACTTCCACCTGTGCCACGATTTTTTCTTCTTTGGTTGGTTCAAGCATACCCTCCATGGCAGATTTTATTTCTTCTATCGCTTCATAGATGATAGAGTACAATTTGATCTGCACGCCTTCTCTTTCAGCAAGAATTCTTGCATTGGATGACGGCCTTACCTGGAATCCAATTATGATAGCGTCTGATGCTGACGCGAGTAATACATCTGATTCTGCGATGGCACCCACGGCTTTATGGATAACATTAATCTGTATGGTTTCAACAGAAAGTTTGATAAGGGAATCAGCCAATGCTTCTATTGAACCATCCACATCTCCTTTTACAATTAAGTTCAGCTCTTTAAAAGTACCTAAAGCTAACCTTCTTCCTATTTCATCCAGACTTATACGCTTACTGGCCCGATTCGTTTGCTCTCTTTCTATCTGACCCCGTTTTGCAGCAAGCTGGCGGGCTTCCTGATCGGATTCCATTACTTTAAATTTTTCACCGGCCTGAGGTGCTCCGCTAAGACCCAGGATAAGGGTAGGCGTAGAAGGGCCAGCTTTTTTTACTTTTTTACCAAGTTCATTGTACATGGCCTTTATTTTACCGGAATACGGACCTGCTACCAATGAATCGCCGATTTCTACGGTTCCGTTCTGAACAAGGATCTTTGTTACATAACCTTTTCCTTTATCAAGGGAAGCTTCGATAACTGTTCCAACACCCTGTCTGTCAGGATTGGCTTTCAGATCCAGCACTTCAGCTTCCAAAAGTATTTTTTCCAGTAATTTGTCTATGTTTAATCCTTCTTTGGCAGAAATGTCCTGTGACTGGAATGTACCACCCCAATCTTCCACAAGTAAATTCATAGAAGCCAGTTCCTGTTTAATTCTTTCAGGATCTGCTCCAGCTTTATCTATTTTGTTGATTGCAAAAATCATCGGAACGCCAGCAGCCTGAGCATGACTTATTGCCTCTTTTGTCTGGGGCATAATATGATCATCAGCAGCAACAATGATGACGGCCACATCTGTTACTTTGGCTCCTCTGGCCCGCATGGCTGTAAATGCCTCGTGACCCGGAGTATCAAGAAATGTTATCTTTTTTTGCTCAGGACCTAATTTAACTTCATAAGCCCCAATGTGTTGGGTAATACCTCCTGCTTCGCCGCTTGCTACATTAGCAGAGCGGATATGGTCGAGCAGCGATGTTTTACCATGGTCAACGTGACCCATAACCGTGACAATTGGTGCCCGGGGCTTGAGATCTTCTTCTGAATCTTCAAAGATGATATCGTCTTCATTATCCTCCTCGGCACTAATGAATTCTACTTCATGGTTAAACTCTCCAGCGACCAACTCTATTATTTCAGCGTCAAGACGCTGATTTATTGACACTATGATACCTAAACTGAGACAAGTAGTGATTACCTGAGATACAGGTACGTCTAACAACCCGGCTAATTCTGAAACAGAGACAAATTCAGTAATTTTGAGTGTGGTTTCCACATTTTCAGAGTCAATCAACTCTTGTTTTTCTCTTTTGGTATCCCTGTTGTCTCTTCGTATTTTCTGACGCTTATTCTTGCCGCCTACATTGAGGCGGGCCATGGTTGCCTTGATCTTTTCGTCAATCTCCTTCTGAGAGACTTCTTTGACTTCATCTCTTGGTGATTTTCCTTTGCCCGCACCAGCACCTGATCTGGCTGCATCCCCTGTATTTCTTTGATCACCTACAGGTCCGCCAGACACTTTTTTCCTTTTTCGCTTTTTCCTCTGGCTATCTGATGTAGCTGAACCAGCCTGTTGACCAGCTTCTCCTTTGGCAGGCTGTCCGGGACCACTTTTTGATTTATCTGTTGGTTTGGGTTTGGTAGAACTATCCAGTTTGCTGGTATCTATTTTGCCCATGATTTTCAGCCCTTTCAACTGAGGGGTTTTAGCCCTCATAAATTCTTCTTCGGGTACTTCCGGAGCATCTTTTATATCTTCTGCAGGAATGACCGAAGGGGTCTCAGGAATTGTTTTTTCAACAGGAGGAGTTGCTTCAGCTTCCTGCTTAATTTGTTTTGGTTCCGGCTTAGGTTTATTTAAATCTATTTTACCCATGACTTTAAGTCCCGGCAATTCGGCCACAGGTTTAAAAACTTCTTCTACAATTTCCGTGGCAGGTGGTTCGGGTGTTACGACGGGTGGTTCTGGAACTGCAGGTTTTTCCAGATCAGAAAATTTAGGAATAGAAAACAATGGTTTTGAAGCCGGTTTTTCTTCATGATGCTTGTGATCACCGCCGGGCCTTGTTCCTATGATAATCTGATCCGCTTTTTCTTTTTCAGCCATTGAAGATCTGAACTCCGTGAGAAGCAGACTATGAATCTCTTCGGAGACCATAGAAGTAGGTTTATTCTCGATGATGTGGCCTTTTGATGCCAGGAAATCAACGATTGTTCCTACTCCTACATTCAGTTCTTTTGCTATTTTTACTAATCTTTCTGCCATTGGCGAATTAAAATATTTATAATTGGGTTACTTCCCTGAGCTAAATTAAATAATATCGGGAAGCGTATCAGTCTTCAAACTCTGAAGCCAGTATTTTCAAAACATCATCTATTGTTTCTTCTTCAAGATCAGACCTCCTGATCAGCTCTTCACGATTAAGGGCGAGAACACTCTTAGCTGTATCGCAGCCTATATTCTTAAGTGCTTCGATTACCCAGCTTTCTATTTCATCGGAGAATTCTTCCAGATCCACATCTTCTATTTCGTGTTCTTCTGTATCCCTGAATACATCTATCTCATAATTAGTCAGTTTGCTGGCAAGTTTGATATTGCTACCGCCTTTGCCGATGGCAAGAGACACCTGATCCGGCTTGAGAAATACAGAAGCCCTCAGATTTACTTCATCCAGTGATATGCTTGTCACCTTCGCAGGTGTAAGAGATCTCTGAATGTATAAAGTTATATTGTTTGTAAAATTGACAATGTCAATATTCTCATTGCGCAACTCTCTGACGATACCGTGAATTCTTGACCCTTTCATACCTACACAAGCTCCTACAGGGTCGATGCGGTCATCGTAAGATTCCACAGCAACTTTGGCTCTCTCACCGGGCATTCTAACTATTTTTTTAATGGTTATGAGGCCATCTTCGATTTCAGGAACTTCCTGCTCCATCAGTTTTTCAAGGAAAAGATTGTCCGTTCTGGATAGCATGACCATAGGTGTTCCGTTGCGCATTTCAACACGCTTTATGATCCCTCTTACCATGTCGCCTTTTCTGAAAAAGTCTCCTCTGATCATTTCCAATCGTGGGAGAACCAGTTCATTTTGGGTAGCATCATCGATTACGAGCACTTCTTTTTTAAGTACCTGACTCACCTCACCTACTATAAGATCGCCTACTCTGTCCATATATCGCTTATAGACATCGTCTTTTTCAAGATCCATGATCC
This sequence comes from Saprospiraceae bacterium, assembly GCA_016722285.1. Taxonomy (GTDB): domain Bacteria; phylum Bacteroidota; class Bacteroidia; order Chitinophagales; family Saprospiraceae; genus OLB9. The sequence goes on along the minus strand of JADKGI010000001.1, from coordinate 124,339 downwards.
TTGATATAAGGGTCTGACGGGCTGCCATTATTGATCTCCTGCCAAAATCTTCCAGTGTAAGCTGCTGATAACACTCTTCACCTACATCATAGGCATCGTCTATAGATTTTGCTTCTGTGTATGATATTTGCCCAAGCTCATCTGTGACCTCGCCATCGGGGACAATCAAACGAACACGCCACATTTCAAGGTCACCATTCTGAGTATTGACGATGACATCAAAATTATCATCAGAACCATACTTCTTCCGGATCAGCGTCCTGAATACATCCTCAAGTACACGGACCATCGTAGGTCTGTCTATATTTTTACCTTCTTTAAATTCCGAAAAGGATTCTACTAAATTCATTAATTAAAACTTATTTTAATTTTTGACTCAATGATTTCTTCAAACTTTATCTGCTCTGTTACAGAGATTTTTTTATTCTTTTTGCCTTCTTTGACCTTGGTTTCATACTGCACATGGATGATATTTCCGTCCACGGCAGTAAGTGTACCTTTCACCTGTTGACCAGTTCCGTATGTAATATCAATAATCCTACCAATATTTTTAGGAAATTGCCTGAGCTGTTTAAGCGGACTTCCCACACCTGCTGATGATACTTCTAACGTATAAGAATCACCAAATGTCTTATTTTCATCAAATACAGCCTCGATCCACCTGCTGAGTTTCTGACATTTCAGAAAACTTACTCCATCATCACTATCCAGAAAAATTTCCACTTTATTGCCCCTAATACGACAATCTGTCAGATACATATCAACTAATCCGAGCTCTGTGAGCCCCTTCTCTACTAGTTTTTCTATTTCGGGATACTGCATGGTCGGGTAATAAAAAAGGGAACTTCCTGTCCCCTTTCACACTTCCTTTTAAATTGTGGCGCAAATGTACAAATAATTTACTGAAAGGCATAGTAATTCAATAAGTAATTTTTATTGCCACAACCAGACACCATATTCAATGATATACAATACAAGTTATACTCTAGACTCAATTGGGTTGAAATACCGATACTTCCCTGGTATATAAACGTAAGATTTGTCTATTATACAATTCACAATCGTCAGAAGTACTAAACTTTTGATGATATGAATATTTCAGTATATCGTAGTTTATCCTTTTTGACACTGTGAACAATAAGTATTCAAGTAGAGTCATCAGTAAGCTAACTTTATTTTATATAGGATTGCCGGACTACATACTTATACCTTGTGTAATGTTAATGATACTTCAGCAAATGCAGGTGACGTAATGTCTTACTGGTGAAGAAATGGATATAATATATATGTCAATACTTCTTAAGATGATTCCAATGTAATTGAAAAATTGCATCTAATCCTTGTAAAGTTAAGCGGATGATTTATTTAAGGTCAGCATTTACCTTAAAACTAAGTAACAAATTCAAAAATATAAAAGTACTGAATATATGTTATATCAGGCATATAGGTGATTTGTCTGAATACCCGTTAAATAGTTAGGTCAGAAATATTATAAATTTAAAAAATAGTAGTACATCATGACAAGAAATATATTTACCCTTGTTCTGTTTTGTTTTATCTCTTTACTTCAAGCTCAACCTTTTTCATTCACATCTAAAGGTATTGGGGGCGGTGGAGCCTTGTTTTCCCCATCTATCAATCCAGCCAATCATAACGAATTTTACGTTGGGTGCGATATGGGAGAACTTTTTCATACTTCCAACTACGGTATTTCATATGACCAGTTGAATTTTATCAATTTTATAGGTGGGCACAGTTCAAAAGTGAACTACACCAATATTTCCGGTCTCCTTTATTCTATTAGCTATATCAATGAAATCGCAACTCCTGTAAAAAGTGTAGACAATGGAGTGTCCTGGAATATTTTACCAGGCAACCCCGAGCCATCTGAAAACACCAATAATATGTTTGTAGATTATGAAAATCCCAGCAGAATCCTGATTTCATATTACGGAAATATCTTCTTTTCGTCCAATGGTGGAACAACTTTTTCCAATATTCACAATGCTTTAGATAATGGCGCAGGAGTTGTATTAGCAGGCGTACTTTTTGATAGTAATAACTTATATATTGGTACTAACGATGGTGTTTTGGTATCAACCAATGGTGGTAACAATTGGACAATTACCAATATAACGGGTTTACCGGCCAATGAAAAAATCTGGTCATTTGCCGGAGCAAAATCCGGAAATATTACCCGATTTTTTTGTATTACTGCAGATGTGAATGACCTATATGTAGGTGTGGTTGGATCTGATTACTGGGGCTTTGCCAAAGGCATTTATTCTGTAGATTACGGTGACGGGTATTGGACATCCAAAATATCAGGCATCAATCTTTCCAATGACTTTCCTATGTTTGTGGATATGGCAACCAATGATATCCAAACTGTTTATCTGGCAGGGAGTAATAATAACAGTTATCCCGATATTATAAAGTCAACTAATGCAGGAGGTAATTGGACTCATGTCTTCAATACGGCAAATAATCAAAACATAACCACCGGATGGAGTGGGTTTGGCGGTGACAGAGGTTGGGGATATGGCGAATGTCCTTTTGGCTTCGATGTAGCTGCCAATGATCCAAATGTCCTTATTTTTAGTGATTATGGATTTGTACATACCTCTCAAAATGGCGGCACTACATGGTCACAGGCATATGTAGACCCGGCTAATCAAAATCCTGCGGGCGTCAATACACCCCCCTATCAAAGTTATAGCAGCTCAGGCATTGAAAATACATCTTGCTGGCAAGTTCATTGGATTGACCAAAATAATATCTGGGGTTGTTTTTCTGACATCAAAGGAATCAGAAGTATAGATCAGGGTAACCATTGGTCTTTTAACTATACAGGTCATGCAGCAAATACTTCGTATCGTATAGCACAATTATCTAGTGGCACCTTACTTGCTGCAACCTCAAATATTCATGATATCTATCAAAGCACCTATCTGCAAGATAGTCGTTTGGATGTCAATGATATAAATGGCAAAATAATTTATTCAACCAATAGTGGTCAGACATGGCAAAATCTCAAGGTATTTAATCATCCGGTTTACTGGATAGAAGTCGACCCCAACAATGAAAACATAGCTTACGCAAGTGTCATTCACTATAACAATGGTGGTGGTATTGGTGGTATTTACAGAACAACCAATCTCAATTTATTGGCTGGTTCTACCTGGACATTGCTGCCTAATCCTCCTAGAACAGAAAAACATCCTGCTGCCCTCAAAGTATTAAATGACGGAAAAATGGTTTGTACATATTCAGGGAGAAGAAATGCTTCGGGTACTTTTACAGCAAGTTCTGGAGTGTTCCTGTATGATCCTGTTAATAAAACATGGACGGACTTATCACATGCCGGTATGTTGTACTGGACCAAGGATATAATAATAGACCCAAAAGATACTACACAAAACACCTGGTATGTTGGAGTATTCAGTGGATGGGGCGGACCTCCCAATGGGTTGGGCGGTCTCTACAAAACAACAAACAGGGGCCAAACCTGGACTAAACTGACCGGCAATACATTGGACAGAGTCCATTCCTGCACGTTTAATCCCCAAAATCCGAACCAACTTTTTATCACAACAGAAATCCAGGGTCTTTGGAAGAGTGACAATATCAATGCTCCTAATCCAACATTTTCAATAATACATTCTTACCCTTTTCAACAGCCTGTGCGGGTATTTTTTAATCCGTATGATGCTACTGAAATGTGGGTGAGTAGTTTTGGTAATGGCATGCGTAAAGGCAGAATATTTCCTTCTGGATGTAATATGGTGGATAATACAAATAATTCAGGTATAGGATCACTAAGGTATGCCATAGAATGTGCCAATGCTGGAGACACCATTTTTTTTAACAACACATTGGTTGGTGATACTATTCGACTGAACGGCTCGCCAATGGTATTGCAAAAATCGATTACCATCCTAAACCAAAATTCAGGCAAAGTCAACATCAAACATATCGATGGCAACCTGTTTGTCATTCAGAAAAATACCAATGTTTGGATGGAAAATATTCATTTGATTACAGCAGCATCAAATGGAATTTGTGTAGAAAACAGTGGCACATTGGCTTGTAAAGATGTAAATACATCAGGCATCAACGGAACTATTTCAAGAATAATCAATATAAATAACGGTGAGATTGTGTTCACCGGAACGAATATTGTAAAGTGATTTTATTGAATATGGTATTTCTGTAAAAGACTTTTACCACAGCATTCCAAATTCTTGGTATATTGCGCTAAATCAATGAATGGCCATCATGAAGTCCGCTTATTCTCCTGGTGTTATCAGTATGCTACCTCTGTTTTATGTAGGCTGGAGAGACAGTATTCTCAGCCCTTCGGAAATGAAAATGATTCATCAGCGCATTCAAAAAATGACCCATCTCACCGATGAAGACAAAGCATACCTCATCAAACATACCGATCCGCAACAACCGCCGCTGCCTGAATTGTATAAGGAATGGCTTCAGGCTATCAGATTGAGTGCTTCCAGTCTCAAGCATGACATGAAAACAAACCTGTCGATACTTGGCGCAGAAATGGCAATGATCAATGTACCCAATGCCTCTGATGAAGAAATAAAACTTCTCATATCTACCCTTAGAGAAGTAGAGATCGCACTTGGCATCAATGACAGTATCATTCAAAACCGGTTGTTTGAGCAAATTGGAATTCCACCCATTGAAATAGCTGCCGGGACTTCAGATATTGATGCTCAAAAATTGTATGACATGACCAATCATTTCAGACCTGAAGCAAAAGCACGGGTAAAAAATCTTTTACTAGACCCTGTATTCAATATAAATGAAGATTTTTCTGACAAAGAAGATATGCGTGAGATCACTTTGCAACGGGTGAAAGCTCTGGCTATACAAGGAATTGGTGCTCTATCATACCCGATAGAAAATGACGGCGGCGGCGATATGGGTGCTTATATGGCCGCTTTTGAGACTCTGGCCTTTCATGACCTGAGCCTCAGTGTGAAGTTTGGTGTACAATTTGGCCTTTTCGGAGGTGCCATACTAAATCTGGGAACCCAATATCACCATGATACATATCTCTCAAAAACGGGTACTGCCGAATACCTGGGATGTTTTGCCATGACAGAAACCGGACACGGAAGCAATGTAAAAGATCTGGAAACAACCCTTACATATGAGCATGACGGAAGAGCCATTGTCGTTCATTCACCGACTAAATCATCTGGTAAAGAGTATATCGGCAATGCGATGCACTCACACTATGCTGTGGTCTTTGGTCAACTGATTGTGGGTGGTAAAAGCCGGGGCATTCATGCTTTAATTGTGCCAATCAGGAATCAATATGGAAAATTGGATAACGGGGTAAGTGTGACAGATTGTGGTTATAAAATAGGTCTCAATGGTGTTGACAATGGACGCATCTGGTTTGATCATATCCAAATTCCCGTTCAAAATCTTCTCAATCGATTCGGAAGTATAGATAAAAACGGGGACTATATCAGTCCCATAGAAAACGACAATAAAAGATTTTTCACTATGTTGGGTACCCTTGTCGGAGGGCGAATATGCGTAGGGTTGGGAGCTCTAAGTGCCGGAAAGACGTCACTCGTGATAGCCATCAGATATTCCCTTCGCCGAAGGCAGTTTGAAGTGAGCGAAGGATTGCCTGAAAGTCTCATTATCGACTATCCAACCCATCAGCACAGACTTATACCCCAATTGATAAAGACCTATGTATTGCATAATGCACTTTCAGAGCTTGCTTCCGAATTTGCAGAGGGACCGGATGAAAAGGCCATCCGTAAGATAGAGACAAAGGCAGCCGGACTGAAAGCTCTTGCCACCTGGCACAGTAGTGCTACTATACAAAATTGCCGTGAAGCTTGTGGGGGCAAAGGTTACCTTAGTGAGAACGGACTTGGCCGGCTTAAAGCAGACTCGGATATTTTTACCACCTTTGAAGGAGACAATACCGTACTTATGCAACTCGTGGCAAAAGGCTTACTGACCGAATTTAATCAAAGTTTTCATGACGAAGGATTTACCGCAGTCCTTAGGTATATAGGAGGAAAAATTCAGTTCAGGCTTTCAGAATATAATCCCCTTTTTACACGAAATACGTCAGTAGAGCACTTAAGCAGTGACGATTTTCAATCTGATGCACTAAAATATCGGGAAAAGAAAACGATCGTTTCTCTGGCAGACAGGATGAGGTCTTATCTTGACAAACGGATGACTCCCCATGAAGCCTTCCTGAAGTGCCAGATCCATATGATTGATGCCGGACGTGCGTATATAGAGCGCACAGCCTATCGTATGATGGATCGCCGGTATCAGGATCTCGCAGATTCACCTGAAAAAATATACTCATGCGGATAAAACAAGCATATGCCCTGACCATCATCATGGAAAACAGAGACTGGTATCTGGAAAATGACTATATGGAAGGCAGTAAAACCAAATCGCTCAGAAGAGTCTATAATAAAGTAATCGGATCTTTCAGGAGTGAGCTGCCGGTTTTGATAGATGCACTCGGAGTAAATGAGAAGCAGTTTTATATCAGGCCCTGAGCAAAAGGATAGATATTTTTAGTGATTTGGCGATCATAATCGCAGATATATAAAATTATTAGCGATTACGATTGCAAATAAGATGTAAATTGTTCCGACTGAGAATAATATGCTCTTTCTGATTTTCATGCTTTTTTTTTAACTTGATGAATGAAATATCAATATTTTTCAAACTCCGGTATGGTCGTAAAATGCTCCTGATATTTTCCTGAACGGAGCACTTCATTAAAAGCATTGCCTATATCCCTGATAAGCGCGGGTGTTTTCTCATCCATTTCGTTATATAGATCCGGGCCTAAAGCAACTTCTCTGTCTTGCCCAACGAGGTAAAAGATCGCTTTTTCCTGCCCAAGCTGAAAAACCCGACCCGTATATTCATGGTATTTCTCAGTCAACACCGCTTCGGGCTTCCACTTCAAATAATCCAGTATAAACTGTTTGAATACGAGGAGTAATGTATCCTTTACAGGGTACAAATGATAATAATTGTCCTTAAAGTATCCCTGCCACATAGCAGCTTTGTCCGGTTTGTGGTATTGAAGGATCGTTTCAGCACCAGTCGTGTCCCAATTAAAATAAGTATTGAACCAATCGATGTTCAAGTCTTCAGGCCTGATCAGTCGGGTATCGTTTTTGCTGTAAGGCAATACCCTTATGGAGTCTCTCCTGAAATCATAGGAAACCAGTGCATTTCCGTATTTAGGTATTTCATCGGTATTCCATGTCTGAAAGTTACCGGGGAACGTAATGATCTTTTGATCCGGAGAAAAAGCCAGCGCATCTCCGCTCTTATCATAGTTGTCAATATATTGGCCATCTTTGTTAAAATCATATTTTTCCATAGTCGGGACATGCAGGACAAGTTTTTGATTGATCATCAGGTATTTCCCACCCTCTAAGGTGTCCGGATGATCCATTGGGGTACGTTCATCACCCATAAACAATTCAAAAGCCGGTCCGGGCTTACCACCTTTGGCATCGAGCCACTGGAATTTGATAAAATCAGTAGATTGAATGTATAAGGGAGATACATTGTACGAGTTGTCTCTGGTGGTAATCAAAAAAACACTCTGACTACCGGCCACAAGCGTAGGTGTCGGAGCATCTTTCAGTATATATACTCTCCAAAGGTGAGAAAAACCGGTATTAGATTGCAGTGCAGCCGGAAACTCCACAATTTTACCATTGTGCAAAACGGAATAGGATATGTGTTGTTGAGTTACCCATCCGTAGTTGATATTAAAATTTTTTGTTGTAAATCGTTCCATCCTGATCACAAACGGACCATATGCATGTTCCCGTACCTCAGAAGCCCCTTTTGGATTGAAAATATCCATATTCCGGCTACGATAATAATGACAATAATGGCAGCGATCATGAATTTTAATTTCGACATTGATTGGTGGTTGACTTTTGAAGTACAAATATATGTTTGAATGGATTAAAAATGTACATCTTGAAAAGTAATTTTATATAGTCTGAATGCGTAATTTTCAAGAAAGTATCTTTATTGCAAAAATGCCGAAAAAGACAGTATATTTTCCTTTGTGAGTTAGATAAAGAGTGAAGTGTTATTTGCAATTTTAAAATGAATTTTCACGTTATTTTACAAATTTTGATTACTTTATTAATATCACGTGTCAAAAAGGTACCTTCGTCGTCAAATTGAACAGATCTGCACAGCAAAGTGACACTTCAATAGAAAAAAGATTACATAACATTGCAAATATAACATCATGAAAGTAAACGTAAATATTAATAATATAAAGACAGTCAACGAATTTGATTTTTATTGGAGTGACGCCGACTTCATTTATTTATTAGAGAAAGTGGATTTCCCCGACGCTGATAAAATAAAACCCGAAAACTTAAGAGAATATCTTTTTATGGCCATTTCAGATTTTGAACCGAATGAAGCAGCTGAGATATTATTGACTTATAAGCTGGGAGATCAGCTGACAGAAGGTCAAATCCAATCCATAAGCCACGAAATGATAGAAGATAAGATAGCCGAACAATATCGGGATCCCGCATTTCACTACGATCTGTTTAATATCAATCAGCTTTTGTTTAAAGCTTATAACGGTACATTCCCCAATACGGAAGCATCCATCATTGAATTGGAATTGAAGGCTGAAATAGAAGACGAAACAGAAGTGAACAAGGAAGTATTGACCAAAGCATTAGCTGCGGGGCTAAGTGACCGGAGCATTATTTTGAGATTATATGCCGACCAAATAGATGGCAATGTAGAATTTGGGGATGCATCTAAAATTATCTGGCTGTTCAGTCATAAAGGGGAAAACAACTATGAGATGATCACCTCTAGATATTGGGTTGATAAGGAAGATATAGAAAAGGCTGCTTATGAAACCGAAATAAAGTTTTTTGAAGAAACTGAATGAGGGTAAAATGTATTATTCATTTCAACTTTTTTTTACCATATCATCTCCAAAAGTTGCATTTGTTACTAGAATCTAAGTACGATAGAAGTTGGTATTTCATAAATTAGCGTATTAGCATATTGATATGTTAGCATATTGGCTTTTATTTGTAAATCGTATTTCGTCATTCCTGTATCCCTAATGATATTTTGTAAATTTTAAAATCAAACACTTACCTTTGAAAAAAATTAAATCAACAATCATGAATCGTTTTTTACTTGTTCTGATTTCATACTTCTGTTTGTTAACCTTTAACGGGTATGCGCAGTCAGATTTTTTCAGCTACCATGATGTGTATGATCTTCAGTTTGCCGATGGTGCTTCCATATCGCCGGACGGAGAGCATATCGTTTATACCCGGATACAGTATGACATCATGACTGACAAGCGATATTCCAATTTATGGTATATCAAACCCGACGGTAGTAAACACGAACCGCTGACATCAGGAAAAAATAATTATTCTTCCGTCCAGTGGTCACCCGATGGAAAACGTATCGCCTATACTTCCAGTGAAGAAGGCAAATCTCAGCTTTTCGTACGGTGGATGGACACCGGTAAGACCACATCAGTCACTAACCTGAGTTCAGCCCCTTTCAATCTAAAATGGTCTCCGGACGGAACCATGATCTTGTTTTCAAGATCGATCGACGAACCACTACCTGTCATAGGCAAGGTCCCTTCACCTCCGGAAGGTGCAACATGGGCTACTTCTGCTAAAGTCATCCGACATGTCAGCTACAAACGCGATGGAACACCTGTTGAAGCAAGGGAGTCATATACACACCTTTTTGTCATCCAGGCTGAAGGCGGAGCACCCCGACAACTGACGACGAAAAAAGCAGATCATGACCAGGCACAATGGACGCCTGATGGAAAATCTATCCTGTTTACATCCGATTTTACCCGTCAAAAGACATTGATATCAATAATGAAAGAATATATGAAATGGATGTGACTTCCGGAACCATAAAGCAGATCACAGAAAAAAGAGGACCCTATAATAGTGTTTGTATCTCGCCGGACGGAAAGTGGCTAGCTTACACAGGATTTGAAGATAAGTTTCTGGGCTACCAGCAGCCTGAAATATATGTCACGGACAGAAGTGGACAAGGGGCAAAAATATTGACTTCAGGTCTCGACAGAGATCCGGGAAATTTAAAATGGCATGATGACTGCAAGTCCATATTTTTTATTTATGATGAATACGGAGTGAGTAAGCTGGCCAATATAAATATGGATGGGGCTATTACCAATATGGCTGAAGGTTTGGGTGGTGCCAATACAGGCAGACCTTATAGCGGAGGATATTTTTCAGTCTCCAAAACCGGAAGGTATGTGTATTCCAAAACTTCAGGTCAGTCACCGGCAGAATTGGTGACAGGACAATTCCGTAATCCGGTGCCTGAAATGCAGATTACCCACTTGAATAAGCAATTATTATTGGCTAAAAAAATGGGAAAAGTCGAAGAATTTTGGACCAAATCCAGTGTGGATAATTTTAAAACCCAGGGATGGATACTTACGCCTCCTGATTTTGATTCGTCAAAAAAATATCCGTTAATTCTTGAGATTCACGGCGGACCATATGCTGCTTACGGGCCGGGTTTCAGTCCGGAGCTTCAGCTGATGGCATCACAGGGCTACGTCATTGTTTATACCAATCCACGTGGAAGTACGAGTTATGGAGCAGATTTTTCGGCTTATATCAATCATAATTATCCGAGCGAAGATTACAATGATCTGATGGATTGTGTTGACTTTGTCATCGCCAAAGGATATACCGATGTGAGCCGCCTGTATATCACCGGTGGCAGTGGCGGTGGCGTACTCACAGCATGGAGTATAGGAAAAACAAACAGATTTACTGCCGCAGTAGTAGCAAAACCCGTCATAAACTGGTACACACATACCCTTACGGCTGATCAATATCCTTTTTTCAGCAAATACTGGTTTAGCAAGATGCCATGGGAAGATCCGATGCAATACTTAAATCGCTCGCCTATCTCTCTGGTAGGAAATGTAAAGACGCCAACACTTCTGCTCACCGGGGATCTTGACCATCGTACCCCCATCAGCGAAAGTGAACAGTATTATCAGGCACTGAAACTCAGAGGAGTTGAAGCGGCTATGGTACGCATCGTTGGGGAAGGCCATGAGATGACTTCCCATCCGAGCAACCTGCTGAGAAAAGTAGCCTATATCATCGGTTGGTTTGATGAGCATAAAACGAAGTAAACCATTTTTCACTTTTTTTTTGTGGTTTTTTTCAAGCAAAATTAATCTGTTTGATTTTTTAAATTTGCCATAGAAATGGGTAGGCAAAATAAGCAACTAGCAATTTTTTAATAAAACCTATTCAGAGCAAAAAATATATAACGAATCAATCCTTGATCAGTAACTCATAAAATCATCCCTTTTTTCTTACTTTTGAAGTCTGAAATTTTTTCCTATTGTACATCAATAAAAGTAATATTGGCAGGAGTATAATTATAGCAATATTCGTGTTGATATTAGCTTGGGTCGTCGCACCTCTTCCGCATTATAAACCATCTTACAGCAGGGTACTGTATAGTTCGGATAATGTGTTGCTTTCGGCAACCACTTCATCTGAACAACAATGGTGTTTTCCGATGGATGAGGACATACCCGAAAACCTGAAAAAGTGTATCATAATATATGAAGATGAATATTTTGCATTTCATCCTGAATAAATCCTGTTGCCATCATCAAAGCACTTGCTGCAAATGTGAAATCAGGTAAAACTCTTCGTGGTGCAAGTACGATACCTATGCAGGTCATGCGTATGAAAAACAGAAATGCCCGAAGAAATGTGCGCAACAAAATATACGAAACATTAAGTGCTATCAAGTACAGTCTGATCACCAGTGATAAAACGATCCTCCGCGAATGGTGTGAAATTGCTCCTTTCGGAGGAAACACGATTGGAATAAAGGCTGCTTCACTGCGATATTTCGGCAGGTCGGTCGAAAAACTATCCTGGGCGGAATATGCCTTACTGGCTGTCATGCCCAATGGGCCATCATATGCCAATCTCACAAAAAACCGCCATGTCCTCAGGCAAAAGAGAGATTTCCTTTTACGAAAGTTGAATAGAAAAGGATATTTTGACCATTCCGAACTTGAATTGTATCTGGGTGAAGATTTGCCGGGCGAAACTAAGACTTTGCCTCAATATGCGTATCATTTGCTTTCATATCTTAAAAGTAAATATCCGGATAAATATATTTTCAGGACAACCCTTCCATCCGGTATGCAGTTAAGGACATATGAGCTGCTGGAGCGAGAGTCTGCGTTTTTGCGACCGGATGACATCAGAAATATGGCAGTTGTCGTGATTGACATCCAAAAAAATAAAGTGCTTGCCTATCATGGCAATGCGCCGGACCTTTCGTCTTCATTTTCATATGTTGATGTGGCACAATCTCCACGCAGTTACGGGAGTCTCCTGAAGCCATTGCTTTATGCATATGCACTGGAGATGGCTCAATTTCTGCCTAATGAAATGATCGCAGACATACCGACATCAATAGGTGATTTTCAACCAGAGAATTTTGATAAAAAGTATCGCGGCGCTGTCCCTTTTGAAGAGATGCTTATACAATCACTGAATGTACCTGCTGTCAGGGTACTCAATACGGTAGGATTACAAGGATTTTATGATATAATCAGGACTTTGGGTATCGCATATCTGGATAAAGGAGCCGACTATTATGGATTGAGTATCATCCTTGGTGGCGGCGAATCATCTTTGTGGGATTTAAGCCGGATTTATAAAGGTCTTGCTCAAAATTATGTCGGTATATCTGATCCTTTCAAACCTGTACAGATTCTTTTGGAAAAGCCGGAAGTCACTTTAAAAAACAAGTTTGCCTTTTTCACCAGCCACCATGGATCACGTAGCCAAAGCGATGTCTGATCTTACCCGTCCTCGTGAAGAAAAATCTTGGCAACTATATGGGACGGATTATAAAATAGCATGGAAAACGGGAACCAGCTACGGGCATAAAGACGCCTGGGCAATGGGATTTAATGGCAGATATATGGTCGGGGTATGGATCGGAAATGAGGGTGGCGAAGGCAGATTTGACCTGACCGGACTATCCAAAGCAGCCCCCGTTATGTTTAAAATATTTAATTCACTACCCGAAAATCAATGGTTTGCTCATCCGCCGGTATATTCGAAGCAAGAGACCATAACATTGTGTGCCGAGAGCGGTAAGATGGCAGGTCCGCTTTGCAAAATAAAAAAGAAATTCACGACCGACAAAACATCCTATAAATATCAGCATTGTACCTACCATCAGGAAGTATGGCTTAACAAAAACGGTCTCAGCATTTCACCGGAATGCAAGGAGCAACTTGTCCAAAAGGATACATTTTTTGTTCTGCCATCGTATATGGAATATTATTACAGACAGGCACACGGAGAATACAGAATTGTTCCGGAGCACGATGCCGCATGTATGCCTTCGGGGACAGCTTGTCGGATTATTTACCCGCAACAGGGCATGAAAATATTTCTTCCAAAAGAAAATGCGGATAAACAGAATGAATTGATTGCCAAAGCCTATCACCGAAACCGGGAGGCCAAGCTATTTTGGTTTATTGACAATGATTTCAGGATAATGACTGGTAAGTCACCGCATGATTGTATGTTGAATCTGCTTCCGGGACCTCATACACTCACTGTGACAGATCAGTGGGGCAACAAAGATGAGGTCCACTTTGAGATCATAGCACGTGGGTAAATGAAATCTACTCTATTGATCAGAAATCTTAGTAATCAATGCATGAAATTATAAATTTAAATATCTTTAGTTTTATTGGTTAGCTATCCTTATTTATTATAAGGTTAAATTCCTGTTACAGGTAAACTATCTTCTGTGATGTATCGTAATTTTTATTACTTTTGTGCGTTACAATGATAGAAGTGATTTAAACATACTCTAACAACATATTAATAATTCGTTTGCAAGTCACCTGCTTGCCGAACAAATTCTTTGGCAGGCAGGTTGAAATACAAAATACCCGAAATTAAAATCATCATCCTAAACATGCTAATTGTATTGAGCCGATTTTTATTTACGTTTACATTTTTCATATTTGCTCTGACGGGAGCATTCTGTCAGAAGAATATCCATGTAGAAACGTCTGCTTCAGTAGATAGATTTATGGAAAAATTTGTTGCGAACGGTAAAGCGAACGAGACCATCAAGGCGTGGAGAATCCAAATTATAACCACAGATGACAGACGTGAAATGGAAAATGCCAAATCAACCTTCAGCGCGATGTATCCCGGCCTGAATATAGACTGGAAACACGTTGCCCCATACTATCAGGTACGAGTAGGCTACTTTGAAAATAAAAATAAACTTATGCCTTTTTTACTAGAAGTGAAAAGAACATTTCCTTCTGCCACCCCTGTTTATGATAATGTAAGTAAAAAAGCACTGGTTAGCAACTAATCACCCGATGGCACAAAGAGCCCTTTCGAAATCAAAAACATACGACTGGATCACACTTTCAGTATTCTTCAGCCTGTTGGTTATAGGTTGGTTTATGGTATTTTCGACCCTGTATGACGAACAGAATCCATATGCTTTTCTGGACATTAAGACACCAATCGGAGCCCAAACGACTTGGGTAGTACTATCCGTTTTTGTTTTCATCAGTGCACTCACCATCGACTGGAAGTTCTGGAATGCGCTTGCTTTTCCCATATATGGATTTTTGATGTTATTATTGGTCCTAGTCCTGTTTCTTGGAAAGGAAATCAATGGGGCAAAAGCGTGGTTTTCTTTTGGATTTTTCTCCTTTCAGCCCGCCGAATGGGCAAAATTCGGAACAACCATTGCGGTAGCGAGCTACCTGAGCTTTTTTAAGACAACCATCATGGACTTCAAAGTAATATTACTTTCCATAGCGCTGTTTCTGGCACCGGCTTTATTGATACTTCTTCAGCCTGATTTTGGCTCGGCCATAGTATATACTTCTTTTTTATTCTGCTGTACCGGAGAGGCATGACGCCCTGGGTGATCATATCAGGCATAGGGGGGGCAGCCATATTCATACTATCATTAATATATGGACCGTTTATGGTCATGATTTTTTTACTGTTTCTAGGGGCAGCTGTCTTCATATTTGATCTTGAAAAATTCAGGAAAGCGTTGATTATCACCGGAGCTGTCTTCCTGACTATCTTGTTTTTGTTGTATCAGCATGAGAAAATGTATGTGCTGATACCCGCTGCCAGTGCCTTTGTGCTGTTTATGATTCTGGAGTTCAGAAAGAGAAATGTAAAAATAGTAAGCTTGATTGTGCCATTAATTATTATTGCAGCCTCATTTGGGTATGCGGCGAGTTATGTTTTTGAAAATTTCCTGCAGCCACATCAGCAAGAGCGTATTAATGTCTGGCTCCGGCCTGAAAAATGTGACCCAAGAGGCTCGCTATATAACATCCTTCAGTCAAAAATGGCCATAGGATCCGGTGGCCTTCAGGGCAAGGGATTCCTACAGGGAGAAATGACAAAGCTGGATTATGTGCCCGAGCAGTCAACAGATTTTATTTTTACATCAATAGGTGAAGAGCAGGGATTTATTGGCATTGTAGGGGTGGTAATTTTGTTTACCATATTGCTGACACGATGCGTGATCATAGCCGAAAGAGCCAATCTTGAATTTATAAGAAATTATGCCTATGGCGTAGCTGGCATTCTTTTTTTCCATTTTATGTTCAATATTGGCATGACGATGGGACTACTTCCGGTGATCGGTATTCCGCTTCCCTTTATTAGCAAGGGCGGTTCGTCTCTGATTGCGTTTTCCATTATGATAGCCGTCCTGATCAAAATGGATATGGCCAGATACAGAGCCAACTAATATGATATTTAAAATAGAATACCGAGATAGCGGCAGTAAGGCGAGAGCAGGAATTATCAGCACAGCTCACGGAGAGATCAAAACACCTATATTTATGCCTGTGGGCACTCAGGGCACAGTCAAAGGTGTACACCAGCATGAACTGGACGAAGTCATCCATGCACAGATCATACTTGGCAATACCTATCACCTCTATCTTCGGCCTGGTACAGAAATTCTCCAGAAAGCAGGAGGACTTCATAATTTTATGCAGTGGCATAAACCTATACTGACTGATAGTGGAGGGTATCAGGTGTATTCGCTAAAAGGGATGCGTAAAATAACCGAAGAAGGGGTCAAATTTCAATCCCATATAGACGGATCAAGGCATTTTTTCACTCCGGAGTCAGTGATGGATATACAGCGACAAATAGGTGCTGATATCATTATGGCTTTTGATGAGTGTACACATTATCCATGCGAGTACAAGTATGCCCGAAATTCCATGCTAATGACGCATCGTTGGTTGCAGAGGTGCATTGGTAGGATTGGCGAAACTGAACCTAATTATGGGTACAGGCAGATATTTTCTCCTATCGTGCAGGGTAGTACTTTTCCTGATCTAAGGAAGGAGTCGGCAGAATTTATAGCAGCTCAGCATCAGGATATGAATGCAATAGGGGGTCTGTCTGTCGGAGAGCCACATGATGATATGTATGCGATGACAGAGCTTGTATGCGATATATTACCGACTGACAAACCACGATACCTGATGGGAGTTGGCCTCCCAGAAAACATTCTCGAAAGTATAGCATTAGGTATAGATATGTTCGATTGTGTATTGCCATCAAGAAACGCCAGACACGGGATGATCTATACTAAAAATGGTATTATCAATATAAAAAATGCAAAATGGCAGGACGATTTCAGCCCTATTGATTCGGAAAGTACCGCACAGACCAGCAGACTTCATTCCAAGGCTTATCTTAGGCATTTGTTTAAAGTAGAAGAATTGTTAGGAGGACAGATAGCTACACTCCAGAATCTGAGTTTTTTCCTTTGGCTGGTCAATGAAAGCAGAAAGCAGATAGAGTCAGGGACTTTTACGGGTTGGAAAAAGGACATGTTGAAATCAGTAAGCCAAAGACTATAAAATACTGCCAATGAAAATACTGGACTGGTATATTATCAAAGCATATCTGAGCACATTCTTCTTTACAATGATGCTCATCACCATGATCGCAGTATCTATTAATTATTTCGAATGGATTGACAAATTTGTAAATTCAAAACTTACATTTCCGGAAATATTTATTCAATATTACCTCCATTTTATTCCCTATATAAACGCCTTGTTGTGGCCACTCTTTGCCCATCTTGCTGTTATATTTTTTACTTCACGGATGGCAAAAAATTCTGAAATCATCAGCATGCTGAGTGCCAAAGTGAGCTATTCCCGGCTCATGGTTCCTTATATGATTGCAGCGGGAATAATAGCTTCATTGCTATGGATAGGCAATAATTACGTTATACCCAGGAGCAATACATACAAAAATGCCTTTGAAGTCCAATATATAAAACCCAACCTGAAATCAACCCTGAATCACAATATACATTTCTGGATTTCAAAGAATGAAAAGGTGTATATCCGGAGTTATTCAAGCACCGATAGCACGGGACGTACATTCAGGATAGAAAGATTTAAGGACAATCAGCTAATTTACACTCTTAAAGCTAACAGGATATTATTTACAGGCGAACCCAATCACTGGAAAATCGAAGGTTATGAAGAAAGGACTTTCGGTGATCTTTATGAAACGCTCAAGTCCAGGCCCAACGATTTTATTGATACCACTTTCAACTTTGTTCCTGATGATTTTACGAGATATGCAAATCAAATGGAACTCATGACATCGACAGAATTGCGCAATTTTCTGAAATACGAACAGGATAAGGGTCTGGATTCAGGTAAAAAATACAAAATAGAATTGTACAGACGGACGGCTGATCCATTTACTATTTTTATTCTGACCCTGATTGGAGTAGCCGTTGCGTCGCGAAAAGTCAGGGGTGGAATGGGTTTTCATATTGCTACCGGAGTCATATTGGGGGCCACTTTTGTCATATTATCAAAATTCAGTACTACTTTTTCTACTAATCTGGACCTGAGCCCGCTTATTGGAGTGTGGATACCAAATATTATCTTTTCAGCAGTCGCCTGGTATCTGGTAAAAACCGCTCAGAAATAGACTCAGTTTTATTAAACTCAGTGGGATACATTATTGCGTTTATAAAACGAGAATCCACCTTCAGTTTTAATTTTTATTATGTGACTGATGGTATCCAGCTCGGTATTATTGACCTTGGTTACGAAATAAACAGGCTTGTCAATATCTCCGTAAAGCAGCCATTCTTTTTCTGTTCTCTTCGGATTTTGGCCCGGTTTTGATTTTTTATAGAAATATTGAGCATAACTTTTGAATCCGACGGTTTCGACATATACATCTTTATATTCCAGAGATTGATAAAAATCTATGGCCGGACCCTGAGTAAATCGCTCTACACCCGGTAAAACAAAAATAGCGAGTAACAACAAAGTCAATCCAACAGACAATGAAACGGCAAATAAGGCTTTGAAATGTTTTTTTTGGAGGAAACAGATCAGGGCAATAATCAAACCCGAAGCGAATACCAATCCAATGGCAGGCTCATATCCCGACCAGAAGACAGGAGTAAGCAATGACTGAACAGCAAAATCATCTTTGATAAATGGGATAATAACCGAAACATGGTTCAGTAAAAATAAAGCTGCCGTAAGGATAGTAGCCCAGAAAAATCCAATAATTAAATAGATGAACAGCACATATTTTTTTAACTCACTATTCTTCTTAATCATTCCATAGACATATAAAGCTGCCAGGAAAGTTAGGGGTAAATATGTCATAGAAGAATAATGTACGATCTTGGTCGTGCTGATGCTGAAAATGATCATGACTACCCAGAACAGGGCGACCATCCAAACTCTAAAAAAACATAATGGACCGTTTTTACTTCTTATCAGGCTTGGCAAGGCGAAAACCGAAGCTGGAAAACAGCCAAGTAAAACGACAACAAAATGGTAATAAAACGGCTGTCCGTGACCAGCAACAGGCGAATTAAACAGTTCTATCTGGTAATAAATAAATTTTGCGAGTATATCAAAACCATGGTGATATACCTCTGCGAGTAGCCATGTTGCCACAATAATCAGGAATCCAAGCGAAAATAGATAAATATTTTTCCAGACAGAATATTCTGAAACATATTTTTTGGACTGTTCTATCGTGGTTGACAATGATAAATCTTTTAAACCGGACTGAGAAAAGTAGCGATACACGATAATACAAAATAGTGTCAGCAGCAGTAGCAATAAACCCACGGGTCCTTTTGTGATAAAACTGATGCCGATACTCAACCCCGCATACATCGCATATCGCGGTTGCGTTCCTTTACTTTCAAATATCTGAGCTGTAAAGTAAACAGCTAAAAAAATAAAGTAATTGAATACAGGGTCTATTATCCCGGACTTGAAGTATAAATGTGGAAGAAAAGAACCGAAATACAGAAGAGACCAAATAATACCAAAGGCATTGTCTTTTAATTTTCGACCCATTATAAATATAGTGATCAGATAAATAAATCCGAAAACAGCATTGGGCAACCGGGCAGCAAAGTCATTGATACCAAACATTTTCATAGAGATAGCCTGTAACCAAAAAAAGAATGGTGGCTTCTCCCAAAAAGGCGTGTAATTGATCTGAACCAGGCTGTAGTTGTGCGATTCTAGCATTTCCCTTGCAGATTCAGCAAAATTAATTTCATCCCAGTCGAATAAATGAAAGTTGCCCAGTCCAACAAAAAAGAATAATGATAAAAAACCCATCAACAAGATACCGGCTCTCTTTTCTTTTAAAAGAATGGAAGAATAATATCTCAGGGCATTCTTTATTTTTTCAAGTGTATTTCTCATTTTGTCCTATATCTGCTTACCGGCAAAGTTCACATTTCAATATTTTTGTCGGGGTTTGTATTCAGGAAAATGACTTTTTTCCAAGCCATTATAGTAAACATGGCTAGGGATATGAAAAACAGGCGGCATATCCATGTCAGAAACAAATTTTTCGTAGCATTCAGATTAGCTACATATGGTAGTTTAATTCCGTCATATCTGAAAAGCGGATTCAGGAATATGCTGCTTTTTTTATTATGGGCAACAACCCTGACGTATGTGTCAGCCGTCACGAATGAGTATTGTGCACTTTTTGTTTTGGTATTTATTTGCTTTATATCCCCATTCTGACCTATAAATAATATTGTATCCACTTCATTCCCAAAGTTAAACCTGAAGGTATTTTCATCCTTTTTAATGCAGGAAACAAAAGAATTTTCAGTACTTCCGTTTTCACTCTGTACGACATAGTTATTCCCCTTTTTCAGATTTGACAGTATGGAATCCCGGCTATATGTATTGGAAAAAATGATATTCCATATCTTGAATATTGTGGGATCCTGTAGGTCGTGAATATCATCATTTCCTATTATCCAGGATAATTTTCCGACCGACAATGCCTGATCCCAAAATGCTTCTGAATTTCTGTAATGATTGAGGACTTCCATAAGATGATATCCCACTATGGTACTGATATTTTCATATGATCGACCACCTCCAAATTTAGGATGCGCAATAGTTACGATTTCGGCATTTTTTCTCAATACATCGATGATGGTTTGCTGATGAGAGCTGCTTTGCCATAAGGGGAAATCGCCATAACTTACTTTTTCAGCATTTATGACCAGATAATGGGCTTTATTTACATTGTATCCGTGTTCGTAAGCCGGAATATACAATGGTGTAAGTGCAGAATGATACGTACTGATTTTATGGTAATTTGAAATACATGCGATATCATATCCTTTTTTCATGTATGCGTCGTACACTTCCTTATCTGTATTTCCCCCATGTGTCAATCCATACCAGGAGTAGGTGTGGGCGTGGAAATTTGCTTTATATTGAATGGAATCTTGTGTGTTATATGGATTAAATATTTCAGATCCGGCAAATGGTTTGGTTTGTGGAAAATTATATATAGTTGTCCCTGAATATAATACTGCAAGTATGAGAAATATCAATAGTACAAGTGATATTATTATTTTCAGGATTAAAATAAATATGCTTTTTATAGTAGTAATCATAAGCTTGAATTGAAGATAAGTAGTCTAATGTGGTTTACACCAACATTTGGAAAAGTAAAGGATTATTATTCAGGTGTTCAAAATTGATGTTGTTTGCAACCAATCTATCCACCAGTGGCTGATAATCTTCTTTATATTTGAATTCAATACCTACCAACGCCGGGCCACTGTCACGGGTTGTTTTTTTTGTATAAGCAAAATGGGCTATGTCGTCATTTGGACCCATAAGTTTTAAAAAATCCAGCAGAGCACCTGCCCTTTGGGGAAATCTGACTATAAAATAATGTTTCCTTCCTTCCCACAATAGTGCTCTTTCTCTGATATCTTCCGTCCGGGTGATGTCATTATTGCCACCACAAACGATAATCACGACATTTTTACCTTGTATATCATCTGAAATATAATCTAGCGCGGAAATACTAATCGCGCCTGCAGGTTCGACCACGATGGCTTCATCATTGTACAATGAGAGGATAGAAGAGCAGATATTTCCTTCGGGCACGAGGATGATATCATCGATGACTTCTTTGCATATTTCAAAAGTTTCATTACCTATCATCTGAACGGCGATGCCATCTGCAAATGAATCTATTTTGTCTAATTGCACCAGTTGATTGGCCTTTAAAGATTCAGCGAGGGCCGGAGCACCTTCGGCTTCCACAGCAATAATTTTCGTTCCCGGGCTCTTTTGTCTGAAATATGAACCTACACCGGATATCAGCCCACCACCACCCACCGCTACCAACAGGTAATCTATGGGTTGAGTCATTTCGTCCAGTATTTCTTTGGCTACAGTACCCTGTCCAGCCATGACATCTTTATCATTAAATGGATGAATATAAGGAATCCCTTCATCTGAAGAATATCTCAAAGCCACCTTATTGGCTGTGTCAAATGTATCACCGACGAGCCTGATTTCTATCCAGTCCCCACCGAAATGTTTCACCTTGCTTATCTTTTGTTTTGGTGTAGTGGTAGGCATGTAAATGATACCATGCGTATTCAGCGAGGAGCAGGCAAATGCAACTCCCTGAGCATGATTGCCGGCGCTGGCACAGATCACCCCTTTGGCGAGGTTTTCCGGACCCATCATCTTCATTTTATTATATGCTCCCCTGATTTTAAACGACCTGACTACCTGCATATCTTCCCGTTTCAGAAAGATGTTGCAATGGTATCTTTTTGACATATTGTAATTCCTTATCAGCGGTGTTTGTATGACTACATCGCGGATATTTAAGTAAGCATTTTCTATTTTCTGGACCGATATCATATATTCAGAATTGTCAGGACAAAGATACACCATTAGTGTAGAAATTTTCCCAAGATCAAGGGGTGAAGGATTGTTTATTAAGGATACATTTCTATTATTACACAGGGCTATCAGTCATTCCATTTACATTTTTACCGATCAGGAGCTTTTTTGCTTTCTATTAAAATGCAACCAGAAAGTAGAATCGAATTTTAAATTACTTACATACGTCATTCATTAAAAAAGAGCTTGCCGTTCCACCAGTTTTTTTCGATGATGGCGTGATTTTTATGATAAAAATTTAAAGCGATTTCGTTCCAGTCAAGTACCTGCCACCTCGTTAGTTTTGCGCCTCTCGATTTAGCTTCACTTAAATAAGCTTCAAACAGTTTTTGACCTATGCCATACTTTCTGTACTCCGGTTGGACATAGAAATCTTCGAGGTACAGACACTTTCCTCTCCAGGTCGAAAAAGTCATATAAAAAACGGTAATACCAACGACTTTTCCCTCATATTCAGCAACAATACTGTCAATTAGTCCTTCAATAAATGCTTCCTGATATTCCTTAATTCCTATTTTCAATGCCTCAGGTTCTTTTTCATACACTGCCAGCTCATGTACCAGATTGCAAATGGAAGAAATATCCTGAAGTTCGGCTTTTCTGATGATAAATGACTGCATATGATGTATAAATGACGATTAAGCTCAAATTTATAAAAAAGTGATCAAATGAGACCTTTTATGATCGGACTATTAAGCCTTCAATAGTTTTTTTAAGTTTCTGATGGTCTTAAAAGGGGTTGATGTCACTCCTTCATTAGTGAGCCAGACTGGTATGTTTCCGCCCGGATCCATGTATCCGGAATGAATAATTTTTATTGTACCGTTTTTATTGTCTGTCACTTCCCAATAACTTTTGATAATATTGATAACGGGTTTTCCCTGGAAGGATTCAGGAATTTCATAAGGATAATATTCCGTAATTATCCGGACCAGATTGCTTTGTCTGTCAAATATCATACTTCCTTTTACTGTAGAGACTCTGTTTTCAAATGGGAACGGGAGATTGTATTCAAGTAGGTAAATGGCTTCCGTGTCTGAAAGTTTTTTCAGGAGTCTGACACTTTTGACTTTGTCATACCATGCTGACATATTTTCCACATCGTAAGATCCGGTAAAATGAAGCGAGGTTACTCCGGACCGTTGTTTCTAACTTGAACTGACTTAACTTACTGCCTGGGACATCTTTTATCCATAAAGAGACAGCATCCTGAGTTTTATAAAATGTCCATTCATCCTGAGAATATGAGGCCAAAGGAAAGTAAATAAAACATAGTGTACAAAACAAAATTTTTGTCATCAAAAGGCTTCAGCATAATTATTGACGAGGGACTTAAGGTCTGAACTTTTATAACCATTATCTGACAAATGTTTAAAAAATTCAGGTAAAACATACCTTAGCTTTTGTTCTGCTTTTATACTATCATGAAAAACGATAATCGATCCTTTCTCAAAATTATTTATCACGTTTTCGAGACACATTTCAGAACTTATATTTTTATCAAAATCTCCACTCAGCACATCCCACATGATGATGGCCTTGTCTGATTTCAGTGATAAGGCCTGACCCGGGCGCATTTTACCATAGGGTGGCCGGAATAAAGGAGTATCAACATATTGATCGCACTTAGCCACATTTTCCAGGTATGTTTCACGGTCTGTCAGCCATCCGTTGATGTGATTATACGTGTGATTACCGATTGAATGACCTTCTGAAATGATCCGACGTAATATTTCCGGGTATTTTTTTACATTTTCACCTACACAAAAAAAAGTGGCTTTAAAACTAAATTTTTTTAACAGGTCGAGAATCCATGTCGTTACTTCCGGTATGGGACCATCATCAAAAGTAAGGAAGACTTCTTTTTCATCAGTTTCAATATTCCAGATATAATCGGAAAATATTGTTTTAATAAGTGGAGGCGTTTTTACCAGATACATAATAATATTTTGCTGAATTCAGCTTTAAAGACTAATTTTGCAGACTATTAAAATTCTATATTTATAATAACGGATTATTTCCTTAATTGTAATACACATCATGCCCTGATTTGGAATTAATTAACAATTATCAGGAAACAAAAAAAAATAATAAAGATGACAAAAATCAGAGTACGATTTGCACCAAGCCCAACAGGGCCACTGCATATAGGTGGCATCAGGACCGCATTGTATAATTATCTTTTTGCAAAAAAATACAACGGCACCTTTGTTTTGCGTATCGAAGATACCGACCAGGTGAGATATGTACCCGGAGCAGAAACGTATATTATTGATTCTTTGAGGTGGTTTGGTCTTCTTCCTGATGAAGGACCGGAATTCGGAGGTCAAGTTGGCCCCTACCGGCAGTCAGAGAGAAAGGACATCTATCGGGAATATGCTGACCTGTTGGTTAGTCGGGGGCATGCTTATTATGCATTTGATACCCCTGAAGAACTGGAATCAATGCGTGAAAGCAATCCAACTTTTAAATACGATAATAAGAGTAGAAATACTTTGAAGAATAGCCTTACTCTGCCTGCAGCGACTGTTGAGTCCCTCATGGAAAAAAACGATGATGTAGCCATCAGACTTCAAATGCCAGTGGATCAGGTTATCTCATTTGATGACGAGATCCGAGGACATGTGTCATTTGATACAAATGAACTGGATGACAAAGTCATTTTGAAGGGGGATGGAATGCCAACCTATCATCTCGCAAATATAGTTGACGACCATCTGATGCAGATTTCACACGTGATAAGAGGTGAAGAGTGGCTTTCAAGTACTGCTAAGCATGTATTTATGTATGCATGTATGGATTGGACACCCCCGGCTTTTGCACATCTTCCGCTCATATTAAAACCAACAGGAAAGGGCAAACTCAGTAAACGCGACGGAGCAAAATTTGGATTTCCGGTTTTTCCGCTTTCCTGGGATAGTGATCATGAAGAAGATAACTTTACCGGTTTCAGAGAGGATGGGTTCCTGCCGGAGGCATTGATAAATTTTCTCGTTTTGCTCGGTTGGAGTCCAGGCAATGATCAGGAATTATTTACCTTATCAGAACTATGTGAAGCATTCAGCCTGGAGAAAATAGTAAAATCTGGAGCCAGGTTTGATATCGAAAAAGCTAAATGGTTTAATCAGCACTATATCATACAAAGCGACAACCTGAAATTGGCATATTTAATACAAAACAAGGTGATTGAAGCCGGTTATCATGTTACTGTGGAGTACATAGCTGATGTATGTGGACTCATGAAGGAGCGGGTACATAAGACTGACGAAATCCTGGACAATGCCAGGTTTTTCTTTGAGCCTCCAGGTACCTACGATGACAATACGATATCAAAAAAATATAAACCAGAGTATAGTTTTCATCTTAAAAGTATGGCTGAAAGCCTGATGATATGCCCGGAAAATGAAATTGAGGCAACCATAAAAGGATACATAGCTGAAAAGTCACTCAAGGCGGGAGATATAATGTCTTTGCTCCGTATTGCTGTCAGTGGATCCATGCAGGGACCTGATCTGATACAATCTATAACATTAATCGGAAATAATGAATGTGCATCCAGAATAATCCGCGCAGCTGACTATTTTGAGAAATCAGTTTCTTGAAATATGATGAATTATTTAAATATTTATGATTTTAATCATTTAGAATAGGTAAGTATCTTTTTATTTATAATTTAGCGATGTTTTTTAATCCCTTGGCAGAGTTTTTTGTTAGATATCTTAGAAAAAGCTTATAAAAATAATTTAAATACGCTGAATTAAACCCTTATAATGGACCTACTTAAAGAAAAATTTTATCAGAAATCAGTCGCCCTCAAGGCTGAAATTAAAAGTATATTAAAAGATCACGGCGATAAAAAACTTGATGAAGTCACCGTAGATCAGATGGTCGGAGGGATGCGCAGTGTTAAAAGTATGATCTGGGATACTTCATCTTTGGATCCTGAAGAAGGAATACGCTTCAGAGGCTACAACATTCCACAGCTGAGGGAATTACTTCCAAAGGTGCCAAACGGTATGGAGCCACTTCCGGAAGGATTGTTTTGGTTGATGATGGTGGGAGAGATCCCTACCGGCGAAGAAGTAAATTGGTTGTCATCAGAGTGGAGCCGACGGAGTGATGTGCCTCAGCATGTATTTAATACCCTCGAAGCTTTGCCTGCTGATACGCATCCTATGACCCAGTTTAGTATCGGAGTATTGGCCATGCAGGCTGACAGTGTTTTTGCCAAGAGATATGAAGAAGGCCTGAACAAAAATGATTACTGGGATGCTATGTATGAAGATTCTATGAATCTGATAGCACGACTCCCCAGAGTGGCAGCGTATATTTACAGGCGTACCTTTCATAAAAGTGAACACATAGCCCCGAGTCCTGATACAGACTGGGCTTGTAATTATGCCAAAATGCTGGGCTTTGATAATAATGAGTTTCATGCATTAATGAGACTTTATATGACTATCCATGCTGATCATGAGGGCGGAAATGCTTCGGCTCATACCATGCATCTGGTAGGATCAACTCTGAGTGATGCATACTATTCCTTTAGTGCTTCTATGAATGCCCTCGCTGGCCCATTGCATGGGCTTGCCAACCAGGAGGTAATCAAGTGGATCTTCGAAATGATAGAGGAATTAGGAACAAACACACCTAATAAAGAACAGATCAGAAAATATATACTGGATACCCTTGCAGATGGCAAGGTGGTACCAGGTTACGGACATGCGGTATTACGTCAGCCTGATCCAAGATTTCTGGCCCAGAAACGATTTGCTGAAGACAATATCAAAAATGATGCAATAGTAGAGATCGTTTGGGATCTTTTCGAAATAGTACCCGAGGTACTTGGCTCACTGGGCAAAGTAAAAAATCCCTGGCCAAATGTGGATGCACATTCAGGTGCGCTTCTCGTTCATTACGGGTTGACAGAATATAATTACTATACTGTATTGTTCGGTGTATCCAGAGCATTGGGAGTTTGTGCAGGGTTATGCTGGGACAGAGCCCTAGGCTTTCCGCTCGAAAGACCCAAATCTGTCACATCGGACTGGCTTAAAAATTTTCTGGCTATTAAATAAACAACTCAAATAAACACAAATCAAAATGAATTTTCCGGATAATCTGAAATATACAAAAGAACACGAATGGATCCGCCTGGAAGGCGATGAAGCCTATATAGGCATTACAGATTTTGCTCAGAACGAATTGGGCGAGCTTGTTTATGTAGAAGTAGATACGGTGGGTGAGACAGTACCTAAAGATGAAATATTTGGCACTGTAGAGGCAGTAAAGACAACATCAGACCTGTTTATGCCGGTTTCAGGTACTATTTTGGAGTTTAACTCCAAAATTGACGAAGCAGACGGAGATAATCCGGGACTGATCAACGAAGACCCTTATGGTGATGGCTGGATAGTAAAAATCAAGATTACTAACCCGGATGAACTGCAAGCCCTTTTGGATGCAGAAGCTTATAAATTGTTGGTGGGATAACCTTTCGAATAATTAACTCAAGCTTTATTAAATAATAAAACCTCACAGGTCAATCAGCTTATGAGGTTTTTTTGTTTTCAACGGTTACATCTGTTTATCTTGTTTTCAACAAATAATTCATTATTTACTTTAACTTTGTTTCAAATAAAATAATAAGCCCATGAAAGTCTTTTTGTCTTTTGTCATTTCTTCCTTTATGTATTGCGCAGGCACAAACGCCCAGGATTTTGTTTCTGCGCAACTTCTCGGTAGCAGCACTAAACAGGAGATCACAGCTACGTATGCGTTGCCGTTAATCTTATTCGGGGCAAAATATTATAAAATACGGTACACATCTCCTGATGCCAAAGGCAAAAAAGATACATTATCAGGATTGATAGTCGTGCCTGATAATCTGAACTACAAATTTCCAAGAGCCGTTTATCAGCATGGGACATCAGACTGCAAGACATGTGTTCCCTCACGCTATGGGACAGCCGGGGGAGAGGAAGGACAAGTCGGATTACTTATTGCCGGACTTGGCTTTGTAGCGATATTGCCGGACTATGTAGGCATGGGTGACGGACGGGGTTTTCAGACCTATGTTCATGAATCCACGATCGCTTCTGCCGGAAGAAATATGGTCACCGCCTGCGAAAAATGGGCTAAAGATTCAGGTGTTTTTTTTAATGATCAGTTGTTTATCACCGGATATTCACAAGGCGGCTACGGATCGATGGCATTACATAAAAGTTATGAAGAAAATCCATCTGCTCTTAGTGTAACAGCAGCAGCGCATCTGTCGGGCCCCTATAGCCTTTCCGGAGTAATGAGAGACCTGATTTTGGGTGATAATGAATATGGATTTCCCGGGTATGTTCCTAATACTATAATGGGATTTAATGAAGTGTATGGTACCATATACAACAATCTGGAAGATATATTTAAACCGGCATACGTAGGAGAAATCAGAAAATATTATCAGGGTATAAGCACTTTATCTACACTGAATGTAAATCTCGGACAACTTCTAAAGACAAATACCGGTGCTTCAGTAGGAGGCAGAATGATCATAGATAGTGTAGCCAATGCTATCAGAAATAATCCAAATCATCCCGCTAATCTGATCTTACGGGAAAACGATCTCTTCAGATGGGCACCCAAAGCACCGACGAGAATATTTTATTGTATGGCTGACGACCAGGTTCCATTTATGAATAGCGTGATAGCCAGAGACTCTATGACTGCGAGAGGAGCAACCAATCTGATTGCAACAGATGTAAACCCCACAGCAAATCACGGTGGATGTATCGTTCCTGCACTGACTCAAACGATTTTCTTTTTCTTTTCATTCCAGAAAATCACTTCAGGTATAGAATCAGTTGTTAGGACCAACAATCTAAAAGTTTTTCCAAATCCGGTTTCTGATTTGATTCATGTTAACGGGCTTGAAGGTAAGGGAGAAACCATATATGTATTTGACATTGAAGGAAAAACAATGATGAGCAGTAGGAATAATAAACTGCAATCTGCAGAAATTGATTTTTCATTTTATTTGCCGGGAATATATTATATCGCAGTACAATCAACTGACGGATTCATTCAAAGCCAGCGGGTGGTTAAAATGAAATAAATATATGACTGTATGTATTATTTTTGATGCAAGGAATATTTTAATGTTTTTGAGATCAGGATAAATTATGGTTCTGATAACTATTGCTTTATCCAGTGAAACAAATTTATTTCATTTTTATCCTGGATTTCATTTTCCAACATTGTATTTGAATGAAGGTGTAAATCGTCCAATACTTTAAATATAATTTTTCAACTTTCATCCTGACATGTGGATTTAACCATTCTCTTTTTGCAGGATGCCAACTTGAATCATCGCTAAATATTTTTTTTTGGTGAAAAAATTCTGAAAATCATGTTGTGGCATAGTTTCTGTGTTATGCCATTTATGGACATTCAGAAAATAAATCGGCGGCATTTTGTGGAGACTGACCTCTATTACAGAGTCAGTTTGGGATTGTCCTCACGATTGCTTAAATTTGAAAATGGCATCTTCCATCTTGAAGTTACTCTGGGTAGAAAGTGGAGTAAAAATTATAACGTTACGGCCGCAGAAATTGCATACTCATGGAAAATGTCCAACCCCGAACTTGAACATGCCATCGGGTGCAAGGTATTTATCATAGATCTTAAGACCGGCGAAAACAAAATAGTGTTAATAAAGGCTGGTATATCACCCGGTTATGATGCTTATAAGGGCATTTTGTTTCGTAAGAACTATCTGAATTAGTAACGAAAAACAAATAGAATAGTACCTTGCATATTTTATACCCTCATGCATGTCATATATTCATAAGGAATCGTTTTCTATAAGAACATCTGAAATCAATCATCTCAGAAAGGTGCATCCCCATGCATTGATTCAGATCATGCAGGAAGCATCTATGCAACATACCATAGGCATGAAGGTATCTGTCTGGGATCTTGAATCTATGCAAGGTGCTTGGGTTCTCATTAAGATGGAAGTAAATTTTTTCAACTATCCGGCACTAAACGATACAATCAAAGTACACACTTATCCTTCAGGAAAGGAAGGATACTTCACTTTCAGAGATTATCTCGTGTATGATGAAGAGGATATATTAATTGCTACTGCATCGAGCCAATGGACCATGATGCATACCGGATCAAGGAAAATGATGAAAATACCGGATTCATTTGGAGAGCTGATTTATCAATCCGACAAACCGCTTACTAAGCCTGAATTCAGATTAAAGCCCGGCGAAAATTTAATTAATAGCCGAGAAATTAAAACCACTTACTTCCATCTCGACTGGAATGGACATGTAAATAACGTGGTGATGATCCGAATGATTCTGGAAAACCTGGATGATACTATTTATTATCAAAAAAACCTGAAGTCCCTCAAAATCCAGTTTAAATCTGAAGCTGTTATTGCTCAAGTACTCTGTGTTCAGTTTGAATCATTGGATTCAGATAATATCATCAGACATACAGTAACTGATAAACTCACCGGCAAAGAACTAGTACTGGCAGAAACTCTTTGGGAAAACTACTAACCACCAAATAAGGAGAATGAATATGGCATAATTTTTAGAATTTGCATTTAATTTTGTGTATTAGTGGTAGTTGTTCCGCCCCCTTGATTGTCTTGTCCTTGCTTAAGATCTGTATTTTTTACTTTAGATTTTCTTTCCTTGAAGTCCACATTTCCGAATTTATACCTGAAATTGACACCAATTGATCTGAACGGAAGACTAAAAGATGTCTTTTGGGTAAAAGTAGTTGTTTCTATATTGGATTTAAAGAACTTATCTGCATTGAAAAGATTTGTTTATATGAACAGTAAGTTTGAGTGTTTAAATTATAACAAGCTGATTATATATATATATATATATATATATTGAAAATAAATATATTAATAATTATACTATGAAAAACTTGCACTATTATTACATATATCATATTTTTACATAAATATCTGTTGTCTTGTTATCAAGCTGCATAGGAGAAATAAGAAAAGTGAAAGGAATTCGGACAGATATTGTTAAAAAATTATTGCACCCGTTGAAAATAAGTTTGGAAGTTCAGAAATAACTTTATTGAGTTTTTTCTGATCTGTTGGCGTACATCATGCACAAGCATGATGTATAGCATCATACATTGCTGATCAGGCATAGTAATGGTGGCTACTGCTTTATGTATATTTATTGAAAATGGCTCTAAAGAGAAGCCATCCATGATATATTTTTTCAACGGATGCAATAGTAGTTTTAGAAAATCTTCTGTATTTATATTTTACAACGGTAAGGTATAGCAAGAGATAAGAAAATCAGAAAATACAGGAAAGTCAGATAATAAGAAAATCAGCCAACCAGGCTCAAATAATTGTTGTATCGCACAGGATATAACAAAAAATGAGAGCCTGCCTCAATGCCCCTGCAGGAGCTGCAGACCCTCAGGTGTACGTGGTAGTACAAAGGCAAAGATAAGGTTATTTTTATGAAAATCAGACACTGTCCTGTGGTCAATTTTTGTACAGCATGTATCAAAAAAGTATCACGACCGAAATGCATTGTGTGTAGCCACATCAATTCCCAACAAAAGCGGACAATATCAAGACAGACGCTTCAGGGACAGAAGGCACATGGCGCAGAGTAACTCAGGTTATGGGATTGATGGGTGCGGATAGACCATATTGGTCGGGATTTTTTATTTAACCTTTTAAAAAATTTAGGAATATGAAAACTTTATTATTTGTAATGTTTTTAATATCTATTACTTTTGTTAGTTGCAACCAATCAAATGACTTATTTTATGATTCTCAAGAAAACTTTGAGATATTAACAGTATCAAATTTTCCAGAATTTATTAAATTAGTTGAAAATAGTATAGGTAAAAATAAATCATTTGTTGATAATTTTCTTATAAAATATCAAAACAATCAATTGGAAAATTCTGATTTTGTTAAAATGCTTGTTATTTTGCATATAACAAATTCAATAAATGTAGATGCATTAGATGCTGAAAATATAGCTAAAGGAGTTTACGATGAACTATCAAATCATAACAATACTAAATTATTGAAAACTGAATCCAGAGCAAGTTGCACAAGGTTGTTACAAATCAGAAATGCGATGCTTGATGAGTGTAACAATTATCCTTGGGGGGTTGATCAAACTTGTAAAGGAGCAGTAATGATAGCTTGGTGGGTTAAGTCATCGGATTGTGTATAAAACAAATAATTAATAATGAAAATGTTAGTATCATTAAGTAAACGTAATAATTCACACCAAACAGAAATATTCAGAATAGGAATATTTTTACTAATTATCATTTTTTATTTTACTACTAAAGTTGGTTTTTGTATTGGTGTTTTACATTTAATTTTAGTTCTATTTAATCAAAAAAAATTTGGTATGAGTCGAATTGTGAAAAGATTATTATTACAACTTGATAAATGAGTTTCTATATAAAAAATGGAACTGTATAATAGCAGTTCTATTTTTTATTTTTGGAGTGCAATATGCATTGGGTAAACTATATTTTAGATAGAAGTTAGGCTTCCAAAGGTTTATCTATTTATAGTACATTTTTAACCTAATAATTTTTTATTGTAGTTTTTTATTCAGTATTATATGCAAGAAATTTAGTATATGATAAGTATTAGTTTTACAAAAAGCGCCAATTTTTGGATTGGCTTTCTTTTTGGTTTTATTGTAGCAATATTAACGTATATTATTATCATTGCTATTAGCATAAATAAAATTCTTCCGCAGATTGAAAAAATGGAGAAAGAAATAAATGCTGAGTCATTATTCCCCTTTAAAACTAATTGTGACTTACAGATAAGAGATATTTCAACTAAAGCTTTTGACACATTAAAATGTAATACTAACAAACCATTTATTTTACACTATTGGGCTACCTGGTGTAAACCATGTATAGAAGAAATGGATGTATGGCAGGATTTATATATAAAAACAAAAGATTCTATCGATTTTTATTTTCTTTCGGATGAAGATTTTGATAAGCAAAAAAAATTCATTCAAAAAAAAGGTTGGAATCTTCCATTTTATGAGTTAAAATATAGTAACTTCGAATCTTCAATAAAAATCTTACCAACTACATATATTGGAATAAATGGATATTTTTACATAAACATTCAGGAAGTAAAAAAGATTGGAATTCAGAAGAAAACATAAAATATATTTTAAATATGAAGTAAAAGAAAACATATTTTTCAAAGTCGAAACATTTTATATATCTTAATGAGTCCACTACGAAAAGTAAAAAGGAAAAAATTTAGAATAAAAATATCATAAATTTTGATAAGATGGTCCTTACAGTGTCTTATTTATCGATCGATTTATCAATGAGTGACTTATTTCTGAGATTGTTAAAAAATCTACCATTTTCACTTATATTTGGGGTTGTAGCTTATTATCTCCAAAGATATCTGATGAAAGGTGTGGAAAAAGAGAAAATCTCAAAATGATTTTTTAAGGTAAATGTCTGACTCTTAAGTATAGGGTAAGGGTTGTTTTAGAGAGGAGAAGTGCGTCATTTCAGATTTACTCTCCTTTTTATCCCTCATTGAAAGAATTCTTTGACATTATTCCATTCATAAACTTGAGTTCGACGGAAATTACAACTCCAAAACTAATTGAAGAGGTGAAATAAGGCATTTTTTACTTGGTATTCGTAATTTTTGGTCTGTCTGTTTTTAATGGAAAATGGAGCAATGTCACTCAGAAAATTAATTAAGAAGTTGATCGAATTTCTGTGTCTTGAACGTTCAATCAGCCATTATTTTTCAATAACCAATTTAATTAAAAAAACATGAAAAATTTATTTGTAATATTAATAATGTTAACATCTTCATTATCCTATGGACAAAATTCCAGAGGTTTTTCATTAAAATCAGATAATGAATTTATCACAATCATTTTAGATGAAAATAAATTTCCAGGATATCTATCTGTTGTAAAAAAAATCGATACATTTCAAAATGGAACTCCGGTTCAGTTAAATGAATTGCATCTGGTTGGTGATTTTATAAAAAATATAGATGGAAAGATAATTCTGGACTATGAAAAATTCAATTACTATTATGCACCATTTAGTAAACCTGAGCCCTTTATTTGGCTAAATAAAAATAAGCGAGTTAAATCCGGAATACTAGATTTTAATAGAGCCAGTAGTGGTGGTGGTGGAGATGTTGGGGCAGGTGGAGATTTTATTTACTGGTGCACTTGTGGCGGACATACTGCAGATTCACAAACTCCTGGTGGATGTGTTTCTTCTCTTCAAAATAATGTAGTACGATGTATCAAAGATGGGGAATGTAATATCGGTTGTGTGGGATCTGCAGTTACAAGTAGAATAATTTCAGGGGGTGGTGTATTTATCCAAACATCCAAAAAAATTGTTCATGATTTTAGAATAAAGTGAAAATTTTATGGATAATGTGCTTGATATTAAATATTTATTTTTATCAAAAAAAACTAAAGTCACTGAAAATTCAGATAAATCTTAGTCAGGTTTAGCTCTGAATAAATCCTGCGTCTTCGGAGAAGCGGAAAATGTCATCGGGCACAGTGTCAGCAATATGCTATCAGGTAAGGAATTAGTTCTCTCATAGACTGTCTGGGAAAACCGATTCCTTGCCTGATAACGGGAATTAAATAAAACGTGGCATTGTGCCCGATTATTTAATTCTGAGTTGTATTGGTCGTTCCACTGTTCTGATTGTCCTGTCCTTGTTTAAGATCTGTATTTTTTACTTTAGATTTTCTTTCTTTAAAATCCACATTTCCGAATTTATACCTGAAATTGACACCAATTGATCTGAAAGGAAGACTGAAAGATGTCTTTTGTGTGAAAGTTGCAGTTTCAATGTTCGATTTAAAAAACTTATCTGCATTGAAAGGTTCTATCATCGTAAGTCCTATGCTTGAGTTTTTAAATTCTTTCCTGAAACCCATACCATAGATTGTAAAGGAAGGATTATCACCCTGGATCGTCCGTACCGGTGATCTGAAAAAGCTGAAAAAGTCCGCCTTAAAGGTGCCGGAAATCTTAATCTCTCCATTCATAAACATATTATATTCATAACTGCTCCTCGATGCATCGACGCCATTTACCTTACCTTTGGCATTGTAGGTAGCCAGGTTGCCACCAACACGAAGTGTAACCAGCTTGACAGACTTGGATATAAAGGTGTTGAAACCGACAGAATTATTTGTACCTATGTTTTTGTATGTATTTACAGACAATCCGTTTTTATCAATATTTAAAATCTGTTCTATTATCTCATCTGTATGCTTGTAAAAAATAGCTGAAAAAGTAGTAAATCCTTTGAAAGTAAAATTATATCCCATTTCCACCTGCTGTACTATTTCAGGTTTCAGGTATGGATTTCCTTCAGTACGATTGAGAAAATCAGCATTATTGTTGAATGGGTTTATAAACTGAAGGCTCGGGCGCTGCAAACGCTGGCTATAGCCGATTTTCAGAGTTCTGAAATTTTTGAAAGTTCGGCTGATGGTAAAGTTAGGCAGTAAGTTATTATATCCCAGACCACTGAAATTGAGAGAATCCAGGACTTTAAATGTACCTCCGATGCTGGTCTTTTCATATCTGGCACCTGCAATGACTGAATATTTTTTAGCGATGGTAAAATTTAACGATGCATACCCTGAATATACATCCTGGTCATACTTGAAAGTTTCCTGAAGTGGCTGATAACCATTGGGCAGAACAAAAATCTGAGTAGTGTAATCGCTTACTATATTTCTGATGACAGCTTTGGATCCTGTTTCGAGTTTTACGATTTTACTGAAAGGATGAACATAGTCAACCTGAAATGTAGTTTCATAATTTTTTCCTTTATTGAATACCTCAGTATTTCGATTCAGCAATTCAAATGTATGCAACTCATTAATATTAAAGTCCTGATTGTTATTTTGCTTTGAATACTGAAGGCCAAACGAAAGCTCCTGACCTTCTCTTTTTGCAAATTTTCTGGTATAATCGGTATTCCAGTCAAATCCGCCAAAGAAATTATCTCCTGTGTTGGTTCTGGTAAAATTGTCATTGAGTCCTGTTGAAGGATCATTCAGTATTCCCAATGTCACCCCATCAACATTAAATCCAAATCCTCGGAAATTAAAAGAACTATTGATGCTGTTGTATCCATTGATGTCATAAAAAGCACTGATCGATCCATTGCCCCCAAGTCTGGAAGTCTTTTGATTTCCGTTCTGCTCAAATTTCCTTAAACCAGCAGACGTGATGTCTTCCCGAAGATAGGAGGAAGTACCATTAGCCGGTACGGAATAAAACAAAGCGCCGCTACTGCTGATCCCCAGTCGTCCTTTGCCGACATTCAGATTTGTAAATAATGTATTCTGACGATTTCCGGCAGATGCATTGATACTTCCGGCGATCCCTTCAATATTTGCTTTTTTAGTAATGATATTGATAAGTCCGGCACTTCCTTCAGCATCATATTTTGCTGACGGCGATGTAATTACTTCCACTTTTTTGATCTGATCAGCCGGAAACATTTTGAGGGCATCTGCCACATTACTCGAAAACATGCCGGAAGGCTTCCCGTTTATCAGTATTCTTACGTTTTGTGACCCCCGGAGAGAAACATTGCCATTCAGATCCACTGACAAAGTAGGGACCTTTCTGAGTACATCGGTAGCATCACCACCGGCAATAGATGCATCATTTTCTGCATTGAAAACCAGTTTATCAGCTTTATTTTCAACCAGAATACGATCTTCTTTTATTTCGATAACATCCAGTAAAAAATTAGCAGGCACAATTGGCACTGCACCAATATTGATATCCGGGTCCTTCAATGTAGTTTCAACAGCAGGTACTTTTTTTTCCGTATAACCCAGAAACGAAAAGTAAAGATCATATGATCCGTTTACCACATTTTCAAATTTAAAACTTCCATTTTCGTCTGTTAAAATACCATCAAGCAGTATGGAGCTGCCTTTTTTCTTTAAAGTCACAGTGGCAAAACCGACTGGTTCCTTAGTCAAGGAATCAATGATACTTCCCTCGATCTTACCTTTTATAGTAGGGCCCTTACTTCCTCCTCCTAAAGGAAACTGAGCTTGCAGAGAGAGGGAAATAAGGAGAATAAAAATGCTTAAATAAGTTTTCACAATTTTGATTTTATTAAAATATTACATTTAAATGACAAAAGTCGCAAATTGTTCGTTGGAGTTCTATAAAAATAGATCAATGGGGCTATTTCGATGATGAATGATTTTCTTTTGATTATATACAGTTTTTGCATTCATTTAGGGGTTATCAAAAAATCCTTAATTTTCACTCAATCCCTTAAAGGGAAATCAAGGATTTTGATAATATCTACCTATCAGGGATAGGAGCCAAATTCTACTGTAACAAATATTTTAAGTTTTAATAGATGAGTCCACTCCAAAAAGGCAAAAATAGAGAATTGCCACAAGGTCTTTAAGTCTCAAAGATTCACAAAGGATTGAATATCAATTTTTAAAATTCCTTATTCTGTGCGACTCTTAGTGTTTTTGGCCTTTGTGGCAAAAATAAACTTTTCGAAGTAGTCTCTATAGATGAATGAGAATTGCGTTTCAAAAATAAACAAAATATACCTTTTCAGTATTGATGTATCATAGTTAAGTAAAGGCAAATGAAAAAGGCGAAGCCGGATGAAAAGTTTATTAAACAACCATATTACGAAGGGGGAGACAAGGCAATAAAAGATTTTATTTCCGGTCTGTTGAATTATCCTCCTGAATCACTTCAAAATGACATCGAAGGAGATGTGCATCTTAGATATGAAATAGACTACAAAGGCAACGTGACAGAAGTGAAAATAATTGGTGGTCTTGATACGCTTTGCAATGAAGAAGCAATAAGAGTCGTTAAATTACTAAAATTTATTGTACCCAAAACACCCAGGCACATCAAAGTTTCTTTTCACAAAACTATATCAATTCATTTCAGAAAAAATGATAAAATTGCCATTAGTTCAGAGGATACTACTCAATCTGAATCCGGAAAATTGAATTTTTCCTATACAATTACTTCACAAAAACCATCTGTAAATCCGGAACCTGAGATGCCGGTACTCTATCATTATACAATAGGAACGTAAATGGATGCAATCATAGTGACTGTCGGGGACGAAATCCTCATAGGACAGGTTGTGGATACCAATTCAGCATGGTTAGGTCAAAAGCTGGCAGAAGTGGGTATCCGTGTAAAAAGAATCATGTCACTGGCAGACGATCATGGTGAGATAGTTCGGGGGCTAGCCCTTGCCCTTGGAGAATCTGATATAGTCTTCATGACAGGTGGACTCGGACCTACCAAAGATGATATTACCAAAAAAGCTGTTGCAGATTTTATGGGAGTGGAGATGCTGTTTCATCAACCGACATACGAGAGAATAAAAGCCATATTTGAAAGAATGGGAAGGCCCATGTTCGTTTCTCATGAAGATCAGTGCCTGATGCCCGTGGGTGCTGACATTCTTAAAAATTCTATGGGCACAGCGCCGGGGATGTTATTTGATTATCAGGTAAAAGGATTATCTCGATGCCTGGAGTACCTTATGAAATGAAAGCCATCATGGAAGAGGTCGTTTTACCAATGTTAAAGAGCGAATCAAAGAAGACCATCATCCATAAAACCATTTTGACATGCGGAGCCGGAGAAACTTCCATTGAAAACGCTATCTCTGATCTGGTGGCTAATTTTCCGGAAAACCTGAAGATTGCTTATCTTCCTGCATTAGCACAGGTAAGGTTAAGATTGAGTGCTGAAGGCCAAAACAAAGCACAACTTGAAGATCTGGCAGAAGGGTTTAAACAGGAGATATCCGAGCGATTGGCTGATATGGTTTATGGATATGGGGATTCGTCCCTTGAAAATGAGTTGTATGTAGTTTGTAAATCTAAAGGAATTACAGTCAGTACAGCAGAGAGTTGTACAGGAGGTCTGATATCTTCAAAAATTGTATCTATTCCAGGATCATCAGCATATTTCAAAGGTGCCATAGTAGCCTATGCCAATGATATTAAAGAGAATATGCTGCATGTGGATCCAAATACAATACATATACATGGAGCGGTGAGTGAACAAACAGTAATAGAAATGGTCAATGGAGCCATTGATGCCTTGAATTCAGATGTCGCAGTAGCAGTTTCTGGTATTGCGGGTCCGGATGGCGGTAGCCCTGAGAAGCCGGTAGGAACGATTTGGATTTGTGCCGGTAACAAATCAAAGAAGTCAACGTTTCTGCTCAAAGCAGGTAAGGACAGAAATAAAAACATTGAGATCGCCTCTGTATATGCCCTTAGTATGCTTAGGAAATTTATTATTGATCTTGGGTAATGGATTAGGTATGATCAATTTCAATCAAAAAATGCGAATTTTTCGTAGTACTTCAGCTCTTTTTTCGTCAATAGCGCTGCTATTCCCTTAAAAAGTAGCTTTGTCTTACAAAAAAAATGCTTTATTTTTATGATTTGATAGCATATACCTAATCAATTACGATACTGGATAGATTCTATATTTAATACCAAAGAATTTAAAGACCTTCTCATTCAGAGTCTTTCAAATATTTTTGTTTAATTTATATTAAATCTCAGCGTGACTCCCGATCTGATGGTTGTAACCGGAAACGAAAGCGATGTGCGCGGCGTGATCTTCGAATAATCAAAATAAAATCTAAGCGCCAGATTTTTATTGACATCATATTCTATGGTCGGATTTAGAGTTACTGTTTTACTCCCGCGATCAGCCTGTGCATCGATACCTGTCAATAAATCGTAAATCTGGGATATATCATCCCTTAATGAATAACTCAGATTGATACGGATATCCCGGCTCTTTGCCACAGATGATCTGGTGGGTGAGTCGATAGGTGAATCATCGCCTACTTTGCCTTTTTTTGCCTTTTTCTTCCTGCTGTATGATTTTAAATCCTTGATGACGTATCCGGCACCTAACACGATTTCCTTACTTTTATTTTCTCTCAACTGTGTTATGCCCAACTCAAGACTTCTGGTCATCTTATATTCGAAATCTACCTTCATATCCTTAACAGTTTTAATACTGATGCCAATTATGGGGACGAACTGTTCCTGAATACTGACTGCGGGTATCTCAAGTCTTGAGTAATAATTGTTGTTGGGGGAGAGTTCAACAAAAGGATCCTTTGAGTTGTAATTGGGAGAAGTTTGAAAATTGTTGACTCTTATGGACGATGTATAACCGTGTTTAATGGTCACATTAGAAAATATCGGTCTAAACATTTTAAGTTTCGAAAGCCCGTTGTAATTGACCTGCCAGTTTGGCTTCGGAATGTAGCTATTGTTGGCAAATACTTTTTGCTGATCCAGATCCACATCAAAAGCAGATTTTCTGGTATAAGCTGCTATAAAAGCAGGCACTGTAACATTATTATGTGAAGGACCGTAACCTTCTACATAGGCCGGGTCAGAAGGATGCACACCCGGATTAGCAATATTAGGTAGTCTGCGGGATATGATCTCTCTGTTTTCTTTGAATTGAGTATATAGCCCCAAGCTGTTGTCAAACAAAGTATTCATAGCAAAAAATGAAGCGTCAAATGACCCGATATCATACTTTGCCAGTTGAAGGTATTGATCAGAGCCTGTCATTTTTTTATTGCGGAATACTTCAGTATGGTTTTCCTGATAGCTTTTTTTCATGGTAATATCCACACTAAAATCCTTGAATGGCTCTACGAGAAGTTTAGCATCCAAAGTCTGTTTTTTTGTTTGGGATAATGCATCGTTAAAATTATAACTTGGGTTAAACCAACTTTTATGTGTAATTAACCAGTTATTCTCGCCGGACAAATTAGGTTGAATACCTGCAATAAAATCCCATCCCGGTGCAGAGAAGCCCTCACTTTGGCCCAAGAGCTGAGATTGGGGCATAAATCCCGGAATGACGGAACTCCGGTCATTTCTGTAATTGAACTTAACCGATCTGATCAGCATAAGTGGTCTCAGGATGATCCTTTCAGCAAGTGAAGGGTCCCTGGGTTTATCGTCTTCCTTCGCTTTTTGAGCCTTATCTTTTGAATCATCCTTGCTGTCCACAACAGCATCCGGTTGTTTCAGTTGATCCTGGTTGCCATCTTTGGCGTCATTATTTTGTTTTCGGTCAGCTGCACTCTTCCTTGATCTGGCAGATCGGGTGGCCTTGCCGGTCTCTATAGATTTAAGATATGCCGATTTATTATACAATCTGCTGAAATCAAATGTAACATTGAATCCGGCATTTTGATTATTGCGAATGATGTTGCCAAGAGGTGTACCTATGTCATCAATGGTTATAAGACTTCCTCCGTCCCATCCGTATTCGGATTTGTAATCTGCACCGGCATTTACCCAATCGAGGATCGGAATGCTTTTAAAAGGCAACTTATAGTTCAGGGAGATATTATGGCTGTAGTTTTTACTTCGGCCCAGTTTTCTGATATTTTCATTTCGATATTTTTGGGGATATAATGGATCGTCTATGACATTGAGAGTGACATTTTGGCCTTCTTTGTTATACCAATCCCTGTCCTCGGCAGTATCGGCAATACCAGACTGTCGAATTTGGTCAATAATAGAATTACTTGTCGCCCTGAAATTAAATCTCAGTGATTTTGTCAGATCCCAGTCAAGCACATAATTTCTTTCCCAACGGAATCTTTTATCATCAAATACAAAAACAGGGGTACTGGGAAGCCTGAATGTGCGTGAATTATTCTGATTGATCATCCGGCTGGTAAATGAGAAATTGCTGGGAAGCAAGCTGAAGTTGAAATCAGAAATAATTTTGAGCGAGGACGATTTTATAAATTTAAATGGTTCAATATATTTTGTTGGTTTGGAGTAAACATAGTCGAGACCAATCGTCCTGTTTACTGCTTTGTCTTCCTTTATTATGGGGTCGGATTTAATGTTGGAGGTATAGGCATATGAAAATGCAAGATTGGATGGCGACCAGGGTTTTCCCGTACTGCCAGCCGATGTTTTTACATTTGTGAGGTTAAAAGTGCGGATGGTGATTTCTTCTCTTGCAACCTGCTTTATGGAGTCACGTATGGCATTGTCCTGAATCAAACTCAACTTTTCTCCAACCTCTATATCCTGATCAAAAGGATCAAACTGAGGGGTAATGTATGTTTTTTGATATTGGGCATACACGGGGACTGTTAGTTTTAGTGCTTGTGGAAGCATTTTGCCGGCATCAATATTGGCCGCTGCATCGTATTGAAAAGTTTGCTCCCTGTTTCTCTCCAAAAGCCTTTTATCTAAAGCTCCAAAACCGATGCTGCTATAATTTGCAGCAAAGTTCAATTCACCCAGATCTGCCATCTGAACTTGTATTTTCCCCTGGGCAGCAACACCTCCTGATTCGTCAAAACCCGTCACACGCAATTCATTTATCCAGATTTCTCCATTGATCAGCTTGTCTTTATCCAGGTTTCGGATAGCAACCTGAATGACTTTTACGGCTCCCAATGAAGGGTTGCCGACCATTCTGATTTTATCTCCTTTTTCCGGGCTTATGATCATCTCGATCGTATCTCTTACTTTGATACTGTTTACTATCCTGAATCGTTTTAACTCCAGAAGGCTGTCGAGTGGTATGTTGACATAATTTTCATTTGGCCATATGTTATCTTGCGTCTGTGAGCCGGTAACTGAAAGTTTCAAAGGCAATTCATATTCATAGTAATTATTGGCACCTTTTGCTTTAACGTTGGTATTGTTACTGTTGTCAAAGTCTTTTCCGATACGGATTACAATGGCCAATTTTTGATCTTCGATTTGCGGACCATCAAGGGCCCTTTCGGCGTGTACAAATAGTTGCAGTCTCTTATACAATGCCAGATTAAGGTTAGCCAGTTTTGTCATGCTTATCTCGCAGTCATCTGGCAGGTTTTTAAACTTCATGACCATAGATCTTTCATCCTGGAGCAGATTTGCAAATGTGCTGAAAGCCTGTGTTCTTACCACGCCTTTTGGCGTCACATAATTGAATGGTAACTTGCCTGAATTCTCCTCTATTCCTACATCATCTAAGCTAAATTCTATAGATCTCGGATCAAAGTCCGTTGTGCAATTCGGAATTTGCTTACGCCATTGGCTTCGCTGGAGTTGAAAATCAGCCAGCCTGAAAGTTTTAGCTGATTTAAAATTTGTCAGATATAAACGCATAAACTGGATGGACCTGTATCCTGAAATTCCATTAACAGGAATACCCTCTTTGATAGGCACCTGAAATCTATACCATTTCTCAAGCTGACCATTTGGTGCTGTGACTATGGTAGTCTGTCTGTAATGGTTGCCAAGTATAGTTGTATCCAACTCATTGGAACCACTCAGCTTTTTTATTTTAATTTTATATTCGTAAAAGGCTTCAGTCTGGTCCAGTGACTTATTGTTATTTATATCTTCTGTATCCGGATACCTGTTTCCCCGGACGAAATTATTATCAGTCCTGTTGTTTAACGGGGCATTCCCTTCGGGACCATTAAAGAATTTCATTCTGTTCAGCAGATTTGGTTCCTGCTGCAGAGAGTTGTCGTTGAAAAACACAAAATTATCATTGGCCGGATCTTTTGCTACCTGGTCCAGATTGGCAACATTATTTGCTGTCATCCAGGACTCGAACTGTCTCGATTCACCGGCATCATTTAATCCATCAAAGCCCAAATCCTGAATAGTTCCCTCGCTAAGATCAAATCCATTTACAAGCGGAATGCTTACTGTCGCCTTCCCAAACCGGGTACCTGTGACCGGGACATTGCGCTGGGAAGTAGGCAGTGCATTTTCAAAAAAAAGAAAATTGTCTTTGATGATGTCTTCTGAGACGCTTCCGAGATTAAATATTATTTCTCCATCTTCATTATCAGGATGCGTGGTGCCGTCCTGTCTGTCCATAAATGGATTGAGCATCCAGAACTCTATACTCTCATAATTGGCTGCTTCGAAGTCCGCATTCTGAAAGTATCGCATGATACCACCCCAACGTCTCTCCGGACTGTTCAGCACGATATTGTTGTCCCTTACTGTAAATCCGTTACTGATACCAGGGATTCCATTTCTATTGTCAAAATTATATGGCCCTCTTTCCGAAGGATAGTAGCTGAGGTCAAAAGTAAATAAT
Organism: Saprospiraceae bacterium; assembly: GCA_016722285.1. Taxonomy (GTDB): domain Bacteria; phylum Bacteroidota; class Bacteroidia; order Chitinophagales; family Saprospiraceae; genus OLB9. The sequence continues at coordinate 79,674 of JADKGI010000001.1, read as the reverse complement.
TGTTGCTGACCAGGCTGGACTTGTCTGTTTGTGAATAATTCTTTTTGCTGTATGATTCTGGTGTATGGATTGGTATTATCCTGAGCAGTTCGGTTAGTACCTAAATCTAATACATACCAGTTGAGCTTGGCCCGGTTGGCCCCATAAGCCAGGTCATTATCCAATGAAGCTTCTCTGAATGTATTGGATGATAACGCGGTAGCAGACGGGGTACTTGCCAGCGCCCATTGATTAAAATTAAAGCCTCCCAGATTAAGGTTAGTGATAGCTCCTTCGAAATCATCAATGTTAGCTATACCAGTATCATCAAATGGAGTATTTATGGCCTTCGAATGTCCTGGTTTAATAGCTGCCGCCTCTGCGGTGATATTTATATTTGACTTATCTTTTGTACTGTAAAATGGCAACTTATCTATAAGCTTGGTTACCCACGGTGCTTCATCACTGTAATTATAATCCAATCCAAAGATCCTGTTGTTTATAGGATCATCACCTACATTCACCTTTTGTGTAAATGGTCTTTCGTACAGTCTCAGATAAGTAAGTCCTAAACTGGATTTTTTACTAAACTGATATTCAGCCCGAAGACCCAACATATTTTTTTGCTGGAGGCTAAACAGCGAATTATCTTCAAAACGGACATCTATGGGTGTACCTTGTGCCAGGTAAGTAGGGTTGATAATTCTCAACCTTCCCAAAGAATAATCAATCTCATAATCCTGCCCTTCTACGAGTTGTTTTCCACCTGCAGAAACGCGCACCGATCCCTGAGGTACGAATGGTCCAAGAGGTATCTCCCCATTGTTTGAAGTAGATTTGACCTTGCCGATCATTCTGAATTTATTTTTAGTCAGATTCTGAGCCGCAATGCTGATGGTCGTGTCATATAGTTCCTGGTATCGGTATTTTGTTTCCAGAAGGACATCATCGACACCTATCTCATCCTTCCCGAGAGCTTTCTTAAGATCATCGACACTGATATGGCTTCCGAATGGTTCCAAAATAGGAAGGACAATGCTTCCGCTTCTCTCTATCACAGTGACTCCGGGGATGTAATCAAAGATACCATCAGGCTGAGGGTCTCCGAATCGATTGAGTCTGTCCAGATTAAAAAACTGTAGCAGTGGAAGTTTATCAAGGTCTTTTTCCGGGAGATACTTCTTTAGACTGCCATCATTAAAATCATCTTCATAAAAAATGTCAAATTCAAAATCCTGTTGGTTGAGTTGTGTGGTGCGCAGATTATATACATTTTTCATCATCAGGTCCCACATTGGTGATGTAGTCACCTGATTGGTAGATTTGAGCAATTTTACAAAAAACACCTTGGGTGGTTCGATTCTTGTCGTGTCAGTCTGACTACCGGGCTGAACTGATGATGCTGACAGCTGACCTACCTGATACAAGGTATCACAATTGGATGTATAATAATAATTGTATGCAACGCCCAGTACCTGATTAGGTCTCAATCGGATGTTGATCGACAATGTTCCCAACTTAGGGTGATAAGTAAATTCAGAAGGGGCCAGTCTTCGTCCGCGAAATACTTCAAAATCTCGGGTTCTCTTCAGCCCGAAACCGGGACCACTAAGCTGTCTGGCTACTTCATCAATATCAACAATATCTTTACTTTTAATGATTTTCTCGTATATCGTATTTGCCCCGTTTCTCGGAAGGCATAGTCCGGTGTCGTCTTTTGCCAGGCAGTTTGTCGGGTTATTAATCGGATCAGAAGTAAAATTCGTTGCATCAGGCTCTCCAAGGTCGGCGATGGCAGTTACCATGGTGGAATTGTCCTGATACTCAGGGCGATCATCTGAAATCCACACTTCTATCTGTGCTATCTGATGAGGTGTTCCAATGTAAGGTATATTAGACAGGTTTCTTTCGTAAGTACTTCTATTATAATGTGATAAAAAAAAGTGCCTGTTTTCATCATATTCATTTGGAGTAATGGTAAATTCCTGAACAGAAACGCCATTTTCTACTTTAATGCTGTTTGATCTGGATCTCTGCTGAGAAGCCAGGGCTGTCAGCCTTAATCGTCCAAACTGAAATTCCGTTTTAAGTCCAAACAAACTCTGTGCACCTTGTATCAGGTTTCCTCTGAGCGGGAGGCTCACATTGCCGGCTTCAATTTTTTTAATAATGTCATCTTCAGAAAAAGCATCAGAATCAAATGCAAGTTTTATCTGCCTGTCAAAATCAAATGTGGACTGTGTATCATAATTAAAACCCAGATCTAGCTTTTTCCCTATTTTGCCATCTACATTCATCCTGATTAGAGGAGTAGGGAAGTCCGGCTGGCTCTGTCTTTGAGCCCTGATGGGAAGCTGCGGGTCATCTCTGCGACTGTAAAGCCACCCTACACTTAGATCTACGCTTCCCTGAGGTTTAATGTTCACTTCAGTCCCACCAAATAACCTGTCAATGAGGCTGTTTTGAAGTTCGATTTTATCCATGGGATCAATCTTACCTGTCCTCGATTTTTTATCGGATTTTATACCTGCAAGGGTTTGGAAATATTTTTTTTCCTGATCTTTTGCAATATAATCCAGATATTCTTCAAAAGTCATGTATGTGGGAGTCCGGTAATACTGATCTCCTATTTTTTCATATATGAAATAGTTGCCCGTTTTAGGATCAAACTCAATCTTCTGTTCTATCTCTTTAGTGGTAATATCAAAAGGATTATTTTGCTTGTCGGTAATAAAATCTCCCTTCCTGTCAACAATAGGAATGGTATCAACATGAGTCAATATCAACTCATCTCCAAGGTAAGGATCGGGAAGGTTGCGGGAAGGCGACATTCCTAAAGCACTAAAAACAGCACTAATACTTAAACAAAATAGTAAAAAAATCTGTTTCGAATTCATAAACTCTAATATAAATTAGCTTCCAACAAGCTGTTTTCAGCAATTATTCCGGATGTACATCAGGTTTTAACGACATTCTGGTACGTTGTCGTATATTTTTTGTTAAAAAAATCTAAACAATCAATTCATTTGTTTTAATACTTGTTTGATCAAATCTTCTACGTGATCAATGTTTGGATTTTTGTCAATAATACTTTTTATTTGTTTTTCTATAACAACTTTGGGGAAACCCAAGGCTACCAGAGCTGATAAAGCTTCCTGGCGGATAGTACTGGAAAATGGAGTAGATAAAACAACATGTTCCGCTCCGGATTCTTTAATCACTTTATCTTTCAGATCAAGGATGATTCTTTTTGCTGTTTTAGGTCCAATTCCCTTCACCCGACCGAGAGCAACAGCATTTTCATGGATGATTGCCGTACGCACTTCTTCAGGGGTCATATAAGACAAGATTACCCTTGCTGTATTGACACCGACTCCTGAGACTGATATCAGTAATATAAAAAGTGCCCGCTCGTCATCGTCAAAAAAACCGTACAGGGAGTGTTCGTCTTCCTTGATGCTGAGATAGGTGAATATTTTGATTTTTTCCAGATTTTCCAGTCTGGAATAGGTATTCAGGCTGATATTGACATGGTACCCTATTCCACCACAATCGACATAAATAAACGCAGGAGTTTTGTGGGTGATGGCACCGTGAAGATATGTAATCAATAGAAAGGATTTGAATGTTGTAAAATATGGTTGATCCGAAGATTTTCAGTATGCAAATGTATTTTATTTTTATAATAAAATTCAGGATAATACGTAAAATTGAATTTGGCTCGGTCAAAATGAATAAAGTACAATTATTAAATGGCAACAATTTTAATTCAATTCTCTAACCTGACTCTGAGACATTATGCAAAGACTTCGAATTCTGTGTATTCAATATATCCAGTCACGGCGGTAATTTGTTCTTTGTTTTTTTGAGATGATTTGGTATTATCTGAGTTCTTTGCGAAGTCTTGCCACAGGTATATTGAGCTGTTCCCTGTATTTTGCTATGGTGCGCCGAGCTATATTGTAGCCTCTGTCAGATAGTATTTCCATCAGCCTCTCATCTGACAAGGGTTTGGTTTTATCTTCTCTGGACACTTCATCAGTCAGGATGGTTTTGATTTCCAATGTAGAAACTTCACTTCCATCCTGTGCCTGCATAGACTCTGAAAAGAAATCTTTCAGTCTTTTAGTACCGAATTCTGTCTGGACAAATTTTGAGTTTGCAACCCGGCTTACGGTAGAGATATCCAGGCCGGTAACTTCTGCCAGATCTTTAAGGATCATGGGTTTTATCCTTCGGTCATCCCCGGTAGAGAAGTAGTCGTACTGATATTGCATAATGGCATACATGGTTCTGAATAGTGTATCCTGGCGTTGCTTGATAGCATCAATAAACCATTTGGCAGAGTCTATTTTTTGCTTGATAAATAATACGGCTTCCTTTTCCGGTTTGGTAGCTCTTCTGCCCTGGATAGTTTCTCTGTAACCTTTGAGCATATCCATATACTGATCATTGATGCGGAGGTCAGGTGCATTTTTACTATTGAGAGAAAGCTCCAGCTCACCATCTCTGTTGTGAATGATAAAATCAGGGATGATGTATTGATTCAGTTGATTGCTTTCGACTGTACTGGCTGGTTTAGGGTTGAGTTTTATTATTTCGTCAATTGCGTCTTTGAGTTCGCCATCAGCAAGATTCAGTTGTTTTTTCATCCTGATATAATGCTTTTTTGTAAACTCTTCAAAAAAGTCATTTAATATCCTGAGAGCTATTCTTCTTTCAGTAATATGGATGTCAGGCTCCTTGTCCATCCGGTCCTCCAGCTGTAAAATAAGACACTCCTGAAGAGTCCGGGCGCAAATTCCTGCAGGGTCGAATTTTTGAATTCTTTTGATAATCTCATTGACATCGTCAAGGGTGGTTTCTATATTATATGCAAAGAGAAGGTCATCCACCATAGATAGCGGTTCCCTTCTAAGATACCCGTCTTCGTCTATCGAGCCAATAATTTGCTTTGCAATGACCGTATTGGTTTCATTGAGATCCAGCATACCCAGCTGCTTTTCCAGGCTCTCATGAAATGAATTTTCCACCGGAATAGGCATACTTTTTTCATCTTCATTGAGATAGTCTTCCCCTTTCATCTTATAGCTAGATGGATCATCATCCAGATATTCATTCAGATAATCATCAAATTCAAATTCCGGTTCCTCTTTTTCCCTTTCAGACTCAGCCTCTGTTTCACCATAAGCATCGTTTTCAAGATCAAATACATCATCGTAATCATCCCCTTCTTCCAATGCCGGATTGGACTCCAATTCTTCCTCAATCCTCTGGTCCAGACTGGCAGTAGGTATTTGTAAAAGTTTCATAAGCTGTATCTGCTGGGGGGACAGCTTTTGCAACATTTTCTGACTAAGACTTTGCTTCAACATATCATTTCACATTAATTCCGGATTATCTTATGGTTTTATAACAAAAGAATAATGGCAGGAGTTTCCTTTTTTTTAAATTTTACATCGTATGTTTACAGGGCAAATATATGTCTTAATTTAAATATATGATATTTTTTTGTAATATTTATATATATTTATATTGAATTAAAAATACATAACAATATAATTTAATCTATTATGGATGTCAATAAAAAAATTTTAGAGTTAAGAAGGATCATGAAATCAAATTCAGTAGATGCTTTGATCATACCATCCAGCGATCCGCACCAGAGTGAATATGTGGCTGACCACTGGCAGGAAAGAGCCTGGATTTCTGGATTTACCGGTTCGGCAGGAACAGTGGCCATTACTCTGGATCATGCAGGGCTTTGGACAGACTCAAGATACTACCTTCAGGGCGCGATGCAACTTACTGGTACAGAGATGGTTCTTCATAAAATGGGTAATCAATTTGCTGCTCCTTTTGTCGATTTTCTGGCTGAAGAATTGCCAAAAGACGGGACTGTTGCCATAAATGGTTTGATGTTTTCCAAATCATCAGTTGAAGCGATTAAAAAAACATTGTCAGCAAGGAATATTAATTTAATACATCGAATGGATCTCATATCTGAAATATGGTCAGATCGCCCTGCGTTGTCAGAAGGCCAAGCTGAAATACATGAAACAAAGTACACCGGTAAATCAATAGATGTAAAGCTGAATGAGATCCGCGAAGCCATGACCACAAGTAGTGCTGACTTTCATCTGATTACAGCTTTGGATGATGTTGCCTGGACATTCAATCTGAGAGGTAAAGATGTCGAGTATAATCCTGTGGTGATAGCTTATGCAGTGGTGGGCAAAGATGCTGCCCATATATTTATTGACGGCCATAAATTATCTCCCAAAATTATATCTGTCTTCAGTAATACCGGCGTGAAAATCCATGATTATGACAAAATACTCGGTTTTCTCAACCAATTACCTGAAAAAAGTAGTATAATAGTCGATCAGAATCTATGCAGCATTACTTTGTATGAAGCCATCAATGCGCAGATCGTCCATAGTGAGTCTATACCTAAAAGGCTGAAGGCAATAAAGAATGAAGTCGAGCAATCCTGTATCAGGTCTGTGATGAAAAAAGATGGCGCAGCACTTGCCAAGGCTTTTTATTTTCTGGAAAACTTATTAAAATCAGGTAAGGAAATCACTGAAGTTGATTTTGCAAAGAAATTGGCTGAATTCAGATCACAACATAAGCATTATCAGGGTGAAAGTTTTGGTGCCATCGTAGGATATAAGGAAAACGGAGCAATCATCCACTATCACCCAGAGCCAAAATCGTGTAAAACAATCTTTAGTGAAGGAATACTTCTGGTGGACAGCGGTGGACAATATTTGGACGGAACCACAGATATTACCCGAACATTTGCATTAAGTTCGGCCACTCCAGAGCAGAAAAATCATTATACGCTTATCCTCAAAGGAATGATAAGCCTATCCCGGGCTATATTCCCGGAAGGTACTTCAGGGGCTCAACTGGATACTTTTGCGAGGCAATTTCTATGGGCAAAGGGGCTTAATTATGGTCACGGCACCGGACATGGAGTAGGATTTTATCTCAATGTGCATGAGCCTCCTCAGGGATTTGCACCAGTTCATTCAGAAAGAGGCAAAACAGTCCATTTAGCCGGAATGCTCACCAGCAATGAGCCAGGATATTATCTTGAAGGGTCATATGGTATGAGAATAGAAAACCTGATCATTTGTCAGCATAGTAATATGTCCGGATTTTTAGAGTTTGAAACGGTCACTTTATATCCGTTTGACCATGCACTGATAGACAGATCACTTCTCACTAAAGAAGAAACAAGCTGGATAAATGATTACCACAAAAAGGTCTATGCAGGTGTCAGTCCATACCTGAAAGGGGAACTGAAAGCATGGTTTAAAGACAAATGCAGGAGGGTGTGAGGCAACAATTTTTTAGGGAAGAATATTGAATTTTGAATAAATATAAAGATGAGAGAAGACAAATCTTTGTGACATATGGCTGAGGTTACTGTTTTAAATTTTGGCAGGTCAGGAAATCTGTTCGCGGGATATTTCAGTTTATGATGGTCCACATGCATAGAAATGATACGTAAGTTAAATCTCAGAAATTATCATCTTGCCCAGATATTGTACTTCAGGATACAATAAATGGCTCTGAATCCATCTTTCCAGTTGATTTTTTTACCTTCAGCATAGGTACGACCATAGTAGGATATGCCCACTTCATAGATTCTTATTTTGGGATTTCGGGATATTTTGGCAGTTACCTCAGGTTCAAAACCAAATCTCTTCTCCTTCAGATTTATGCTCTTGATAATGTCTGACTTCCACATTTTGTAGCAGGTTTCCATATCTGTCAGGTTCAGGTTCGTAAGGATATTTGACAGGGATGTCAATACTTTATTTCCTATGGAATGCCAGAAGAAAAGAATTCTGTGCGGATTTCCACCCATAAATCTGGATCCATACACTACATCGGCAAAGCCATCCAGTATGGGCCTGAGTAATAGATTAAATTCATTGGGATCATATTCAAGATCGGCATCCTGAATGATAACAAAATCTCCTTTTGCCTGCCGGATGCCTGTGTGAAGGGCCGCACCCTTGCCCTTATTTATATCATGCTTATAGTAGGATATTTCAAGCTCAGGATGAAGAGATTTATATAACAAAACTTTTTTTTCTGTGTCATCTTTTGAACAATCATTGACGACAATTATTTCTTTACTTACCTGCCCGATAAGCGTAACCTGTCTGACTTTTTCAAGGATTGACTCGATAGTTTTTTCTTCATTATAAGCAGGAATGATGACAGATAATTTTATAGGCATTTTTAAATATTTCTTAAATAACTAATTTTCAGATAAATACATAGGATGAAATAGTATTGATAACCAATATCATATAAAAAAATCTGGTATTATTTATCAAAAAATATTACTTTCGCCCGCTCAAATATTTGATCATGCAAAAATAAATTTTGCCACAAAAGTATAAAAATGAGTTTTCATTCTTTAAAAATATCCAAAATAGTATCAGAAACATCTGATGCTAAAACTATTTACTTCGAAATCCCGGCAAACCTGAAAGAAGTTTTTCAGCATAAACCGGGTCAACATCTTACCATCAGAAGTACTTTTAAAGGCAAAGAGGTGAGGCGGGCATACTCACTATGTACGTCACCAGATGCTGAATTTCCTGGTGTGACAGTAAAAAAAGTAGCCAAGGGCTCTATGTCTGTTTATCTTAATAATCACATTAAAGTAGGTGACATGCTCGATGTCATGTCTCCTCAGGGTCATTTTACGATGTCACCAGACCATCTTAAAACCAGAGGCCACTATTTCATTGCAGCCGGTAGCGGTATTACTCACGTGATGTCTATGATACAGACTATCACAGAGCTTGAGCCTAAAAGTACTTGCTACCTTTTGTACGGAAACAGAAATGAAGATTCTATCATTTGTAAAGACCTCCTGGAGAAGATTTCTAAAAAATATATGGATCAGTTGCACGTCACACACATCCTCAGTCAACCACATGTCAAAAAAAGCGGTGGTGTTGCCGGACTTTTTACTAAAAAATCAATAGACTGGCAAGGATTGAAAGGAAGGATAAATACTGATTCATTAAAGAAATTTTTCATGGAGTATCCTTCGGCAAATAGTGAAAAACAATACTATATATGTGGTCCTGGTGATTTTATTGAGAATACCGAAGCGGGCCTTTTATCTATGAATATTGATAAGAAACAAATCCACAAGGAATATTTTACTGCAGCGCACGAAAGTGAGCATACTGATATTGGTCTGGAAAATGCAGTGGTTAGGGTCACATTAAAAGGAGATACATTCGATATCGAGATACCCAAAGGAAAAACAATACTGGATACGTTGGTTGACAAAAAGAAAGATCCTCCATATTCTTGTACCAGTGGTGCCTGTTCTACTTGTATGGCCAAGGTTACGGAAGGTGAGGTTACCATGGATAGTTGCTATGCGCTGGATGATGATGAAATAGCTGCAGGATACATACTTACTTGCCAATCACATCCCAAAACTCAGCGTATAGTGCTCACATATGATGTATAAGGAATGTCATCTGTAAAACTTCCGGTTTTCAAAATTATCAGACCCGGCATTTTTTGTGCGGTTCAGGATTTCGGTCGTTTTGGATTCAGGCATCTGGGAGTGTCCTGCTCCGGGGTTTCAGACAGACAAAGTATGATATATGCCAATTTTCTGGTAAATAATAGACCCGACAAACCTGTCCTTGAAGTATTTGGGCAAAAATGCGAAATTGAAATATTGAATCCTGTCAATATAGCCGTATCAGGAGCAACGGCACAGATACTTCTTGATGGAATTATATCAGACTTTTCGGTGGCAAGGTGCGTCGTTCCGGGACAAAAGCTAAAAATTGAAAAACTTATTAATGGAGCTATAAGTTATATTGCTGTTTCAGGCGGATTTGAAGCAGAGCCTGTTATGGGAAGTGTTTCGACCTTGACCGGCACGCATCTTCGACCTTTGTTAAAAAATGAAGTAGTATTTGCAGCGATATCTGAAGACCTGCCATCTAAAAATCTGGGTCACCTCAAACCCTTAAATATTGATATAAACAGTCAAATAAACGTACAGAAAGGTCCGGAATTTGATATGCTGGATGAAAATTCAAAAATACGGCTCTTTGAAGATGTTTATAGAATAACAAAAAACAGCAACAGAATGGGTTACAGATTGGATGGTAATCCTCTGCAGCGCATCAATCTGAATGATATACTCACTTCTGCCGTTGCCCCCGGCGTTGTTCAACTTTTGCCAGACGGCCAATTAATTTTGCTGATGCGCGATTGTCAGACGACAGGGGGCTATCCCCGGATTTTGATATGTGGAGAAAGTGATATCAACCAGATTGCTCATCGCAGCCCGGGTGATACCATTCGCTTCAAACTTCAATGAACCGCATAAAAGTGACCGTACTCATATTGATACAGTATCCCCTTTTGCAGGAATTTCTATGTTTTCAAATCCTTTGCCTACCAGAAAATATTTGAATGATTTTTGAGTACCCAGTTCTCCATGCACCAAAAATATTTTTTTGACGGATGATTTTTGATTGGCAATAAAATCATACATTTCATTTTTGTCACCATGAGCAGAAAATGAATCCATAATTTTTATATCTGCCCTCACTATTTTTTCTTCATCAAAAACATTGATGGTTTTTGCTCCTGCTCTTAATATGCCGCCCGGAGTTTCAGGCGAACAATATCCGACTATTAGAAACGTATTTTTAGGATTTTCAATATTGTTAAAAAGATGGTGTTTTACCCGTCCGGCATTCATCATTCCCGCTGCGGAAATAATGATACACGGTTCGTCAGAATTATTAAGTGCTTTGGATCCGGCTACATCTTTTACATAAGAGAGATTGTTAAATCCAAACGGATTGCTGTCTGTGAGCAGATATTCATTGATTTCTTTATCAAAACACTCCGGATGCAAGCCAAAAATATGGGTTACATTCACGGCAAGCGGGCTGTCAACATATACTTTGATGCGAGGCAGCAAACCAGCACTCTCCATTTTGTCAAGCATATACACAATCTCCTGGGTCCTACCCAGACTGAAAGCTGGGATAATGAGCTTGCCTCTCTTGACTACACAGGTTTGGTTTATGACTTCCAGAAACTGCTCCGACTGTTCTGGTGTAGCTTCGTGAACGCGATCACCATAGGTGGACTCACAAATGAGATAATCAACCTGAGGCATTGGGCTGGGATCACGAAGAATGGGTCTGTCCGGACGACCGATATCCCCTGAGAAACCAAGTATAGTCTCTTTGCCGTTTTCATTTATTTTTAAAGTCACGCTGGCACTACCCAGAATATGTCCTGCATCTCTGAATAGAACCTGCACGTCAGGATGTACCTTCTCCCAAACTTCGTATGGATGTCCTTCAAAACGGATCATGGCAGGACCTATATCGTCACTGACATACAGAGGATTGCGAAGTGAACTATTGTCTCTTTTTCTTTTTTTCAGGATCTTTTGATTGTGCCAGGCTACATCCATTTCTTGGATCTTGGCAGAATCAAGCAGCATAACGGCACACAGACTTCTTGTAGCGTGGGTAGAATGAATCGGGCCGGGATATCCGTCTTTTACTAATTTTGGAATACGTCCGCAATGATCAATATGGGCATGTGACAGTATCATACAGCCCAGCTCTGATGGTTTGAAAAGCCACTCATTATTCCAATCCCATATCATCGATCCTTTGCCTTGGAATAGTCCACAATCCAACAGGATCTTAAATCCGTTATCTAATTCTATCAGGTGCGAACTCCCTGTTACAAACTGTGCAGCACCGCAAAATTTTATTTTCATATCCGGAAACTTTGTGCAATGATAAGAACAATTGAGCAACTAAAGGCAGAAAAGAATATTAATCAATTGATGTTTATGAATATGAAATGCCTGAATAACTAATTTTTATAATTCTTAGATCATCATTAAACAGAGTGCATCTTTAGCCAAATCCTGGGATATCATGTTCTTTGCTATTAAATGTTTTTCTTCATCTGAAAGAGAAATTAGATTCTTATTGTTTTCAGAAAAAGATATGATTGTATCCTTACCGGGTAAATTCATAAGTGAAGCTAATATAGCAATCTCATTTCCCGTTAAAATGGCGCTTTCTCTTACTTCCTTAGGTAATCCATCAAATCCGATCGGAATATCATATACAGACTGATGCAATTCCATCAGGGCATTACCACTTGCTCTGACATAAAAATTTTTGCCGAGGCGACCCATTAGGTCAAGTTTGTCCTGATCGATGGCGTTTTCTACTATTACAGATTCGTCTATAGTCATCATGAGTATCTCACAGATAATCAGGTGACCTGCCCCCCCTTTATCACCCAGAGTGATGATATCCAATACCTTGCATTCCATATTGACGGGTGACTCACCTACACGCGGCGCTTGAACGATTTCAGATGGTTCCGGAGTAAGTCCGACTTTGGCAAATTCACTGACATCAGAAGGAAATTCTACGGAAGCCAGGGACATTTGTCTTAACATGGAATGAGGCACCACATTTATCACACATTCTCCCTGTAACTTTACATTGTGAAGCGTATCTTTTGTTGCATTATTTGTGCCTTTTCTATTGGAAGAAAAAACGGCAATTGGAGGATTGGAGGAAAACACATTAAAAAAGCTGTAAGGAGCGAGATTCTGTACGCCATTTTCATCTAAAGAACTGACAAATGCAATGGGTCTGGGTGCTACTGCCGATATAAGGTATTGGTGTAATTCCCGGGAAGGGACTTCACCAGGTATTATTTTTCTTTTCATATGCGAACAAAGTTAAACTACAAACTTACGAACATATCTTTGAAGTCTCTCAAGAATATTTTATAATCCAGAATTTAAAAGCTATTACAGAGTTAGCCAGTAGTTGAGTTTTAAGGCCACAAACCGACTCTTGTTATAAAAGATATTTTCGATACCATAATTGTCAGTATATACCAGAAATATATCACTCATTGGAGCAAACCGGTATTGAATGCGACTGTTTATATTGAAATTATCAGCCTGCGTATTGTATTGAAGGAAAGTAGTCCAGAAAATACTGGTCGAGAAGTTTATTTCAGCTCTGACAGTACCTAATGTAATTTTTCTGTTTTCAAAAGGGGATGGAAATCTCAGATCATTATGTTCCACGCCTAATCTAAAATTACCCCAAGGTTGTGCCCGATAGGTTATTCCTGCCCGATAAGTATGTTTGATTCCATTGTAAAACTGTCCGTAAACACCAAAAATATCATAGACCCATGCTTTTCTGTTATCGCTGTCATACTGGATATTGAATTCCGTCATATTGTAATCTCCCCTTGGTAAAGCAGGGGAGGTAATCATAAACGGAAAAATCAACTGAACAAAATTATTGTTGACTCTAAATCTAATGGCACTTGTATTTTTGAAGAAAACAAAATGACGAAGTCGGGTGTACCATTCATTGAGCCCCATACCGTCATCATTTACATAAACAAAGTTTTCTATACCAGACCGGTGATAATTAACATTCCTGGATGACTTGGGGTATTGGTAGAATTCGAGCATGGAGCTAAGACTACTGTATCCTATACGCACCACAGTGTTGTTTTCAGAGTCATAATTTTCAATTCTGCTATTGAATCCTATATCTGAATAATAGTTTTTACCAACATGTTGCACATCAATAAAGCCCCTTAAATTCTGACCGTTATAAGCAATGCCACCATAAAGCTGCCCATTATTTCTGTTAAATTCAGCATCTTTATAAGAGTGAATATAGCCTATAGTTGACTGAAATTTGCCATCGTTTGTTATAAATTTGAAATCTCCTCCTGCATTTCTTCCGAAATCATTTTTGTCAATTTTTCCGTCTGACCACCCTTGCCTATTTAGAAAAATTCCTCTGATCGTAGATCTGGACCAGACTCTCTGCTGGAATGCTGCGGCACTGAAATTATTGGCACCGTTTCCGTTTTTATCCTGGGTTTGCATGTTGAAAACACCAATGCGTGTTTTTTCACTTATATTCCCGGTAAGACGAGCACCGTAAAGTATAGGAGTAGGCTGACCAGAATCATTGAGGCCAATACGACGGGAATAAAAAACCTGATCAGCACCCTGGCCGAAATCGTTGAATATGTCATTGTTTTCAATAAAAAACTGGCGTCTTTCGGGGAAGAATATATTAAACCTAGTGAGATTGGTTACCTGAACATCGACTTCTACCTGCGAGAAGTCTGAAAAAGTAGTTAGATCCAGGTTAAGTGCCGGTGTAAGCGCAATCTTAGCATCTCCTCCGGCTTGAATTTTTGATTCTGTGCCTTCATCTGTCTTATCAATTCGCAAAGTTGTATAGGGGATTACAGATACATTACCACCATGTTTTTCGGGTGATGCAGGCCACTCGAGCGTACCAAAATATCCTATGTCAGCTGCGTCAAATTGTCTTGGAACAGCCGCCCAAACACTCATTTCATTATTGCCCTGATCACGACGCATAAAATTGACGCGCCATTTTGTATTATTTTCATTAAAACGTATGCTCTTAAGGGGAATTTTCATCTCTACCACCCATTGGTCTGAATGTCTGGTCACTGCAGAATACCACCTATTGTCCCAGGAGCCATCTGCATTACCAGGCGAGAGGATGACTTCTGTTTGAGCACCCAATGCATTGACTCCAAAGCCAAAGCCATTTGCCTTTTTTCCGACAGGGTCTATCAGGACAGCAAACTCATCGCTATTGCCAAACCCGTCTCTCTTTAATGTTTGGATAATATAATCTGCGTCATCATAGCAAACCGCAAGGAGATATAAATTATTATCATCACACAGCATTCTGACTCTAGTGATCTGTTTTGGAGCTGCATTATCTACCGGGGCATTCAGTATAAAATCTTTCACTTCCTGCGCTTTGCTCCAGTCACTTTCTTCTGCTACTCCATCTATTTTTATTTCTAATGCTGTTTTTTGGAGATAATAAATATAGTTAGCGTCATTATTATTTTGACCGGAAAGAAGAAATGAAATAAACAGAAGTATAAAACTAAAAGAATGACGCACTGAAATACTCACAAATTTGGTATTAGCTTAAATCCCAAAGATAGAATGAAGTATTCAGTATTTTTCAGATATATACTTTAATTAGACTAATTATTTAATTTTTTCTACTAAATCACGCTGAATAAAAAAAATCAATTATTGTCTGACAAAAGTGAATAGAAAGCCATCTGAAATTGATGACGACTGATCGATAACCAGGGTGTCATTGGAAATAGAAATATCTCCGAATTGATGTTCATCGATATACAATACAGTTTGTTTTGCAGGAATGATTTCGAAATAATGATGATTCCCCGTAAGATAGCTGAAGTTAAGTTGTCCGTTGTAATTATTGGTGATTGCTAAGTCACCATCATCAAATTTCCAGACAATCTGACCTTTAGGGTAATTCTGATTAAATCCTGCGATCCCGCCGGTCGCATTTATCATAGACCAGCTGCCTTGTAATCCGTTTGATTCTTCATCTTTATGGCATGCAATTAAAGTTAAAAAGATCATTCCCAATATCGTGATATAAAATTTCATAAGTTTTACTTTTTCTTTAAAGACGGCTTTTCTTGCCAAAAAGTTGGTTTTGAAGCTGTTTTTTTTGCAAAACGTGGTTTTATAAAGAATAATTCATCAAATCATTGTTTCAAAAAATTAATTAGGATTATAAATTCTTATAATTGCTATAAGAATATCAAAAGAGCCATATAATGCAAACACTAAAACTTAAGATTGAAAACAAGATTGCGCATCTATCACTTAACCGACCTGAAAAAGCCAATGCGCTGAATGAAATCGCATGGAAAGAGTTGGAAGATGTTTTTCAGGAGTTGAGTGAAAATAATGGTGTCCGTGTTATTATTCTTTCGGGTGGTGAAAGCAACCATTTTTGCGCAGGTATTGACCTTCAAATGCTTTTTTCTATTTCACAAAGTGAACTAAAATGTGATGGAAGACGACGTGAGCAAATCAGAAAATTTATCCTTCAGTTGCAGGCACCTGTCAATGCCATAGAAAATTGTGCCAAGCCGGTTATTGCAATGGTACACGGAGGATGTATTGGCGCGGGACTTGATATCATATCAGCCAGTGATATGCGTTATTGTACCAACGATGCATATTTTACCATTAAAGAGATTGATATGGGCATGGTGGCTGATTTGGGTACGTTACAAAGGTTACCAAAAATTATTCCTGAAGGTGTGGCAAGAGAAATGGCATATACAGGCAGAAAAGTATTTGGTCCTGAAGCCGAAAGGTGTCATCTTGTAAACATGACTTTTGAAAATGCAGAAATGATGCATGATCATGTGATGAAAACTGCAGAGTCAATAGCGCAGAAATCGCCTTTGTCCATAAGAGGAACAAAAAATATAATGGTGTATAGCAGGGATCACAATGTGCCTGATGGTCTTGCTTATATGGCATCGTGGAATGCCGGGATGCTTCTATCCAATGATCTGCAAGAAGCATTCATGGCAAAAATGGAAGGGCGTTTGCCTGATTTTGAAGATTAGACATTCTTTAGGTCAGAATGAAAAGTTCATGCCATTTAATTAAATATCCATCATCAGAGTAATAGGATCTTCCAGCAATTCTTTGACTTTTACCAGAAATGTAACAGATGTGCTGCCATCGATAACCCGGTGATCATACGATAATGCAAGGTACATCATAGGCCTGATGACTACCTGTCCGTCCACAGCGATGGGCCTGTCTTTTATGGCGTGCATTCCGAGGATGGCAGATTGTGGTTCATTTATTATCGGTGTGCTCAGGAGGGAGCCGAAAGTACCACCATTGGTGATCGTAAAAGTACCACCTTTCATTTCATCAAGTGTTAGTTTTCCAGTTCGGGCTTTTTCTGCCAGCTCTTTAATTTTAAATTCTATATCATGAAATCCGATTGAGTCCACATTTTGTACTGGTGGAACAACCAATCCGGTAGGAGTGGATATAGCTATAGAAATATCTACATAATCATGATATACTAAATCATTTCCATCGATCATCGCATTGACATCCGGCATTTCCATGAGGACCTTGGCGCATGCTTTGGCAAATAAAGACATATAGCCCAACTTAATCCCGTGCCTGGCAACAAATCGATCCTGGTATTTTTTACGCAATTCATTGATAGCTGTCATATCCACTTCATTAAAAGTGGTGAGCATGGCTGTATTGTTTTTTG
Organism: Saprospiraceae bacterium; assembly: GCA_016722285.1. GTDB lineage: Bacteria > Bacteroidota > Bacteroidia > Chitinophagales > Saprospiraceae > OLB9. The sequence continues at coordinate 62,455 of JADKGI010000001.1, read as the reverse complement.
CAGAAACCAGTCTTGATGCGATGGTTTTTCTCATTCTGCTCATCTTCTCTACCCTGATTTCTCTTGCACCGGATATAACTTGCCTGGCAGTAGATGGATTTTTTACTTCTTCAGGTAAGGGTAGAGATGATTTTACTCCGGATGATTTATTTTCAACAGCTTTGCCAGCGTCTTCTTTAGTGATACGACCGTCTTTTCCGGTTCCTTCAAGAGTGGCAGGATTTATATCGGCTTCTCTCAGTATTTTTCCGGCAGCAGGAGAAGGATGACCAGTTGCATAGTTTTGTTGTGATGCTCCTTCCGTAGTTTTTGCCTCCTCTATATCAGTTTTTGCAGAAATTGGAGTCGGAGTCGGTGCATCTTTACCTGAAGTGACTGAAGTATCAATATGAGCCACCAATGCTCCTATGGCTAAGTCGTCGCCTTCTTTGGCAACATAGATCAGCTTTCCGGATGCTTCAGCAGGAAATTCCAGAGTAGCTTTGTCTGACTCAAACTCACACACCGGTTCATCAACATTGACAAATTCTCCATCTTTTTTAAGCCATTGGGACAATGTTACTTCTGTTATTGACTCACCTATGGTAGGCACTTTCATTTCAATCAGGCTCATAAATATTATATTTTGCCCAAAGATATTGATATTAAGTGTTGAAATTCAAACGGAGTACCGGGAAAATTCAAATAAATTTTAAATTATAGAAAAATATATTTAGGCAAGTCTAAAATATTGTTCCTTTTCAGATGTCATGATTCTTCCATTAGAAATGAACCATATTTACTGAATAATTTGTACAAGGGAAGGTTTAATACATTTCTCTTACCATGTTAAGAACACGTTCTACTTCTTTACGAATTCGCGATGTAGGTATATTGAAATTATTATTCATAAAGCTGAAAATCAGTTTTCTGCCCGATTTTGCAATAAGAAATCCACTGAGATTGTACGCACCGCTTAATGTGCCTGATTTGGCAAATATGTAAGGTTTATTAATGCTTTTGTATAATCCCTGGATTGTTCCATTTACCCCACCGGCTGACAAAATAGAAAATAACCTCTCTTCAGAGTAAGTGCCATACATGCTTTTTAATAGTTCGGTGATAGACTGTGGAGTCATCATATTGTATCTGGACAAACCTGACCCATCTACCCATTTGGGTTTTTGGGAAAAATTACCCATACTTTTATTCATAGTTTGTTTTATGGAAAAGCTGCTGGATATAGTATCACTCATGGCCATTCCGGATACGAGCAATAAATGTTCTGCCAGCATATTATCACTGATCTGCATCATCCTGCGATACACTGTGTCAACCGGCAATGAGTAAAATGTTTTGGCATCGACTGGTATCGGCTGATTGGTGATATAAATTGTGGTATTGAGCAGGCCTTCCAGTATTTCGTGATTGACGGATTCAGCATTTTTGTATGGTATTTCCTGTTCAAAAGCAGCTATAGTATCAATCAATTCAGGTAGCTGAAACAGGTTGTAATCCGGGTTGCGCGTTACGAATTTTACTGAATTCGATTTGACAGCTCTTGCCATTAAATTTTCCGGAATTCCTGTCAGACCGGTGCTGTCTTTTTTGACTAACAATAGATTTCCGTACATGGGAAAGGATGTCAATTCGGGCTGATAGTAATCATTGTAATCATCCCACATCCATCCTTCTCCGTAAGGGGTTATACCACTATGGGCATATGATTGGTATATCTTTTTGCCGGCTGATTTAGATTTCAGAAATTCCAATGTCCCAGATTCGGGGAATACGGGATTTAAAAAAGTAGGGTCACCACTTCCCCCAAAATGTGAATGTAGAATCTGTTTCGACATATTTTAAGGCTGGTATAGAGTCTCCCAAACTGCTCAGACAAGCTTCGAGAGTAAACAATTTTGTATTGGACGCCGGTACAAAATACTTATGAGCATTGCTGCTAAACAAAACCTGATTTGTGTTCAGATCAGAAATGTATAATCCGCTAAATCCGTGTAAAAGCACCGATGATGTATCAATACTAAGGCTAATGTCCTTCTCCTGTTTAGTCAGCTTCTTTGTTGTAGTACAGGAAGTAATAACCAGCGTGATTAATATGATAAACAGATTAAATAGTTTTGCCTTCATAAGATTATGATTAATGTTTATTTTTATAAAATTGTGGCTTATCAAACAGCAACATTATATTCCCTTAAAGCATCATTCAGTGATACTTTTGTGTCAGTAGATTCTTTTCGCTGACCGATAATCAGGGCGCAATTTACCTGGTAATCTCCTGCGGGAAACTTTTTAGTGTAGCTTCCAGGAATAACAACCGATCTTTCAGGCACTTCACCTCTATAAATAACGGGCTTAGCTCCAGTCACATCAATGATATGGGTGGACTGGGTGAGTACTACATTGGCACCCAATACGGCTTCTTTCCGGACTCTCACACCCTCTACTACGATGCACCTGCTGCCGATAAAACAGTTGTCATCTATGATAGTGGGACTAGCCTGCGGTGGTTCCAATACGCCTCCTATACCCACACCTCCGGAAAGGTGGACGTGTCTGCCTATCTGAGCACATGATCCTACTGTAGCCCACGTATCTATCATGGACCCACTTCCGACCCAGGCACCAATATTGACATATGAGGGCATCAGGATGGCACCCGACTCTATGAAGCAACCATATCTGGCTATTGCATGGGGAACAACCCGAACACCCTGAGCGGCGTAGTTCTTTTTGAGTGGGATTTTATCGTGAAACTCAAAGGGGCCTACTTCAATGGTTTCCATCTTCTGAATGGGAAAAAAAAGTACGATGGCTTTTTTTACCCAGTCATTTACTTTCCAACTTTCTCCATCAGGTTCAGCCACGCGCAAAACCCCTTTGTCCACCATATCAACCACCTCCCTGATGGCATCCTGTGATCCGGGAGAGTTGATATGACTTCTGTCTTCCCATAGTTTTTCTATAAGGTTTTTTAGATCTTCCATATTATTTATCATTAATACCGGTTAAAAAAATATTCTGAAGGCGATCATTTGTGCAAGAATCCCTACTATATACCCACCATAAATTTCATCTTCAGTATGTGCTTTGAGATACAACCTTGCAGTCCCTGTCAGACCTGCAAGTATTAGTATGATAATAAAAATAAATCTGTCACTCATGCGCAATTGAATTCCTGTACCTATCAAAGGAATATCTGCAAAACCATATGTAAAATTAAATATAATAAATAACATTCCCGTCAACAATCCACCTGCGGCGATTGTATGTAAGCTTATTTTTGAAAAACTATTGATCATCAAAGCCAAAAAAACAGAAATGGTGGAGCCCAAAATAAAAAATGATAAAGCAGCAGGTATGTTGTCATTATTTCTGACATTAACATATAGCCACATATAAAATATTCCTGTGACAATAAGGGGCCCGATTCTTTCTTTTTTGTCTGACATCTGCAGGCTGCTGATGAGGCCTAATGCATTCATCATGACAATGGCAATGAGCGGAAACATCACAGAAATGGTCAAAACTGATATGATAATTAATCCCTCAGCTTTTTCACCTGAAAAACCAAATAAATATGGATTGGCCAAAATAAGAAATGCCATTACATATCCGATGGTAAACATAGGATGCAGGATGACAGAAATTGCCCTGGCTAATACTGTTTTTATTTTCATATTTGTGCCTGCAAAGAAACAAAAACATTGCGAAAGCAAATAAATAACACAATACATAATTTGATAAGACAGTTAAAACAGAAAAAGTAATATGAAATATTATCCAGTCATATTAAGCCTGTTCTTTGTATCAAATGTAGTATGTCAGTCTTCAAAAGATACCTTGCTGGAAATTTATTCGGGGTTTGTTTTTTTCGAAACAAATGTATCTGAACTCTCTGATGAAAATAAATCGGTCATAAAGTATCTCTGTGACACACTCCCGGCGGCACGGGACAAATCCTTTTTTATTGAGTCTCATACGGATGCAGTAGGCAATACAGAGTTTAATCAGAAGCTATCTGAAAACAGAAATCTAGCTGTTAAAAAATGAACTGATCAGAAATGGTATAGATTCACTTTATATAAAAATGATAGCATATGGTGAAGGGAAACCCATGGCTGATAACAAGACCGACGAGGGTAAAAAATTGAATCGCCGGTCAAAAATAAGTGTGAGAAAGAATTTCAGGCTCAAGGAGCTCAAAGGCAAAATTCAGGCTGACAGCACCGATGTTCACATGGCGGGGACTATTCTGGTAACCAGTAAACTGTATATCGACTCAGTTGGGACGGACTATGAAGGCAACTATTCTATTTTAGTTCCTGAAAATCAGAAAATAAGAATTGATGCGCTGATCTCGGGGTATCTCGCTGTTTCACGGGAAATATTTACAAGAGATGATGCATTCTCAAAGCCTGTTGTATTGAACCTACTTCCCATCAAAATAGACCAGGTCCTCCACCTGAATGAAATAAAATTCGTAGGCGATACCAACATCGTACTCAACGAAAGTATTCCGGCACTGCAGAGCCTTGTGAGGCAGTTGTATCTCAATAAAAATTTCTGTTTTGAAATAGCAGGACACATCAATCAACCTGGTAACTATATAAAAGATGGAAGCAAGTTTGAATTGTCAACAAAAAGGGCACTAAAAATATATGAACACCTGATAAAATCCAATATTGATCCGGCGCGGATGATGTATAAAGGATATGGCAATGCAAAAATGAAATTTCCTAACCCCAAAAATGAAACTGAGGCACAGGAAAACCGAAGGGTGGAAATCATCGTCAGAAACTGTTTGGATATTAAGGGGTAATAAACATTTTAGGATACTTACTTACCCCCCGCCAAAGCCTGATACTGTGCCACTTTCTGTTGATTTCCAAGGTATTGATAGGCCGCCATTACATTTTTGGCGTACTGCGGAGTCGGATTGATCTGATAGGATTTCTCAAAATTTTCTGCCGCTTTCTGATGATTGCCGGATACTCCGTATGATACGCCCATGAGATACCAGGTCTCCGCATCTCCTTCATTGAGAGCCAGTGATTTTGTGAGCATGTCCTGAGATTTCACGATATTCTGTTCCTTTTCTCCTGCCTGACGCCCGAGTTCGCGATAAGCGAGTGCCTTATTCCGGTCAACAATGTTTTTCAGATCATTTACCTGATCGTAATATGCGATGGATTCTTCATATTTTTTTTGCTTCATCCGTATATTTCCCAAAGTGAGGAAAGCGGTGGCGACAGGCCTGATTTTCATGATTTTATTACAATATTCCTCAGCTTTTGTGAGCCTGTTGTTGACTTCTTCTTCTGTCAGACCTGCTTCTCCTGCAGCTTTCAGCAGTTGGTCGGCAGCGCCATTATTGAGGCGGACACTTGCGGGATAAGTAGCCGCATCTGTCGTAAAAAGAGTGTAATTGTCCTTCCAGACAGAATTTCTGGATATGGTTTTTATGCTGAAGAGTATTGAGACCAAAACTATGGAAGATGTCAGAATCTTATGTGTATTCCAGAATGATTTTAACTCCGTTTTCTGCAAAGAATCAGAGTCTTTGTTGGCTGTAAACAATAAATAAACAACACCTGCCACAAACCAGAATGACGGGAGATAGGCCAGCCTTTCGCCAAACATAGTACCGATGATCATGGGAATCTGGCTGTACAGAGAGATAGCCATAAAGTAGGCAATAAAAGTAAAGGAAATAAAACTTCGGGTTTTTATCATCTTTACTGCTATCACTGCAAGGCAGAGGTGTATGGATAAGCTCATGATCGCTGTGATATTTCCGAAATCGGTCACAGGTATGACAGAGTAACTGTAGTCGCTGGACAAGGGATGCGGAAATATCAACAAAGAGATATATTGCCACAATATGACGATAGAAGTGGCCATTCTTTCCATCCATCCGCTGGCACTGACGATCGGATTGTCCATGATATCAACCACCGGAGCAGCAGCTGCGCCAAATATAGAATAGCGGATCAAGAATAAAACCAGTACCGGGACCAAAAAGAAAAAACCATTGATGATACTTTGTTTGACATTTTTACCATAAAGCCACCATGATATCATGCCAAATATGGGAAAAACGGTCACCGCACTCTCTTTGGAGATCAGGGCAAGAAAATAAGCACCAAGAGCAGCCATGAGCCATTTTGCTCCTCTGGAGTCAAGATAATTGCTGTACAAATAAAAGGAAGCGAGAATAAAAAATAAGGACATGATCTCGTCTCTCGACTTGATATTGGCCACTACTTCCGTATGAATAGGATGAGCCGCAAAAATTAAAGCAGTCGCTAAAGAAAGAACTATATTTTTTTTAGGAAGCCATTGCCTTAAAACAAAAAACATCAGAACTACAGTCAAACCAAACCACAATACATTAAAAAAGTGGTGGATAAATGGATTGTTTGGCGATATCTGCCACTCGACAGCAAATTGAATCAAGGATACAGGACGGTAAAGCTGTCCACCGAAATTGTTTTCACGATATCCACCTTTCAGTATATCTCCAATACCGGAAAAGCCTGATGTCACATTTTTATTGAATTCAATCGCGAGCGGATCATCCAGTACAAACCCGTGACCCAGCGTATTGGCATATAAAACAAAAGCGAAAAGAAATAAACCTAAGGCTACATAGATATTTATTTGAGGAAAGGCCTGTTTTGAAGGTTCTTTTTTATGTACAGGCTTTTGTTTCACATTTGACTTTCCCATGGTATGATTTATTGTATGAAATGCACCATGCAAATATATAATAAAATCATTACAGTGTAAATGATGCTTTTACTTCCCTTTCCAGGTAGGGATACACCACTTTTGACAGATGGAGACCACATGGAAACGCTAATGTACGGAATCGCAGTTTCTGATTTCCCTGTTGAGCATCAGCAAATGTATCCAAATCTATTTTGCCTTCACCCAAGGCTATAAGTCTCGCCACCATAATTCGGATCATGGATTTGAGAAATCTGTTGGCTGTAAAACGAAAGCAAATCATCTTACTATCAGCACTGACTTCAAGTTCTGCGACACTGATTCGGCAAATGGTATTTTTATATCGATCGGGAGTGAGACATAGATGTCGAAAATCAGTGGTATTTCTTATACTTTCAAGTCCTTTTCTGATGGCTTCAAAGTCCAGTTTTTTTGTATCAAGATAAGTGCTTATACGTGCCAGATAAGGGTTTTTTTCGAGATGCACGTGGTACTCATAACTTCTGAAGGTGGCATCATATCTTGTATGGGCTCTTTTTTCAACCGGAATTATTTCAAAAACGGATATATCATCGGGAAGCATTCGGTTTAATCTTTCTACAGGGTCATAATTCCAATTGGGTTCGTAATCAAAATGTGCAAAAAACTGCTTGGCGTGTACTCCTGTATCTGTCCTTCCGCAACCCATGACGCTCATACCTTCTCCGGTCATTTTTTGTAAGGCATTTTCCAATATCTGCTGCACACAAAGTTGGGTATTTATTTGCTTTTGCCAACCGTTGTAAGCAGTACCTAAATAGGCAAGATGAAGAAAATATCTCATAAAGGAATTTATTATTAAGCCGATTTTATCACTTATATTTTGGTAAAAACACCATTTTACCCAATATTCCTAATTTATTTTAAACAGGCAGAGTGAGAATTGTACTAAAAAACTTTAATTAATAACGCTACGAGACTACAAAATTATATTTCAAAAACTAAAAAATCATAAAAAAAACAAAATAAATTCATTGGTGGAACTAAATTAGCACTATATTTGTCTCCTGTTTTGTGTAAAATAATTTATTTAAAAGTGGAGTCCAATTTTTCATACCGTTTCACCTTCCTTTACCAATTTGCCAGGATATTGGTTTTACGGTCATTTTCTGCCCCGGTGCACCACTTTGCACCTTCTACTATAAGCCACAGGCGGGTCTGATTTAAGGCTTAGATGATGTACTTTTCAGTACGAAACAATCCAACTTTTTATTAATCATTTACATATAATAATGACTGTAATCAATGATGATATACAGGTGATGGAAGCCAGCGAAGCCCACACCGTTTATAGCCAGATAATCTGTGACGAGATGGAAGCTTCCGCCAAAGTACGCGGAACAGGAATAGCGAAAAGGAGTCCCGAATACATCAGTAAAAAGATGGAAGAAGGTAAGGCGGTCATAGCACTCACCAAAAATGGAACCTGGGTCGGATTTTGTTATATAGAGACCTGGGAGGGTGAATATGTAGCCAATTCAGGCCTTATAGTATCTCCTGATTACCGAAAAACAGGAGTAGCAAAGGCTATAAAGCAGAAAATATTTAATCTTTCACGGAGAAAGTATCCTGAAGCTAAAATTTTTGGCCTTACCACAGGGTTGGCAGTCATGAAAATAAACAGTGATCTGGGCTATGAACCAGTCACTTATAATGAACTTACACAGGATGAAGCGTTTTGGGCAGGATGCAAAAGTTGTGTGAATTATGACATCTTGATGGCAAAAGAGAGAAAAAACTGCATTTGTACAGCCATGCTATATGATCCCAAAGAGCACGCACCTATTGAAAAGATTAAAGAAGAATTTCAGGAGAATGCACATATCTTTGAAAGATTTATGAAAATAAAAAAATTCAGATTTTTAAAGGGCCTTTTTGACAAAGGGAAATTTTCGGATAAAAATGCCCGAAGTATTGCCAAAGTATTAATGTCCCTTGTTTAAAGACAGAAAGAAATATTATGGAAAATAAAAAAGTAGTGCTTGGTTTTAGCGGTGGCCTGGATACGTCATATTGTGTCAAATATCTGACTGATGAGTTGGGTTATGAAATACACAGCGTTACAGTCAATACGGGTGGTTTTGACGCAGATGAACTGAATGAAATCGCTGTCCATACAAAAAAACTGGGAGTAAAATCTCATACTAATATTGATGCTACCAAATCATATTACAACGATATCATCAAGTATCTGATATTTGGAAATGTGCTAAAAAACAACACTTACCCACTTTCTGTAAGTGCTGAAAGACTAAGCCAGGCAATGCATATCGCTAAACATGCTAATCAACAGGGACTTAAAACAGTCGTACATGGCAGTACAGGTGCCGGAAATGATCAGGTTAGATTTGATATGATACTCCAAATGATGATTCCGGACGTAGAGATTATCACTCCTATCAGAGATATGAAACTCCGCCGCCAGTCAGAAATAGAATACCTTAGATCTAAAGGAGTAGCCATGAATTTTGAAAAAGCTGCTTATTCTATCAATAAAGGACTTTGGGGCACCAGCATTGGGGGCAAAGAAACCCTGTCATCACATGGTATGATCCCTGAAGAGGCCTGGCCAAGCCAACTTACTGCCACAGAAGAAAAAACGATCAGCATTTCATTCATAAAAGGAGAGCTTTCAGCTATTGACGGAGTAAATTTCGACCATGCTGCAGATGCTATCGCACATTTACAGAAAGTAGCATCAGCTTATGCTATAGGCAGAGACATACATGTAGGTGATACCATCATAGGAATCAAGGGTAGAGTGGGATTTGAAGCGGCGGCACCTATGGTGATCATCAAAGCTCATCATACACTCGAAAAGCATGTATTGACCAAATGGCAATTGTCATGGAAAGACCAATTAGCTCAGTTTTATGGCAACTGGCTACACGAGGGACAGATCCTGGATCCTGTAATGCGTGATATTGAGTCATTTTTTCAAAATTCTCAGCAAAATGTCACCGGCAATGTTTTTGTTCGTCTCATGCCATACCGTTTTATGATAGAAGGGATAGAATCTCCTCATGATCTGATGAGCAGCAAATTCGGTAGCTACGGCGAGATGAATAATACCTGGAGTGGGGAAGATGTCAGGGGTTTTACCAAAATATTTGGCAATCAGACCTCTATATTTCATAAGGTCAATGACATAAAATATTCCTGATATGATACGAGCTGGAATCATTGGCGGGGCCGGATATACTGGAGGCGAACTCATACGTATCTTACTCAATCATCTCGAAGTGAAAATTTCTTTTATTCAAAGTAACAGCAATGCAGGGAATAGGATTTCAGGTATTCATACAGATCTGGAAGGAGAAACAGATTTTATTTTTAGCAGTGACATCAAAGATGATATTGATGTTTTATTTTTTGTACGGGACATGGTGAAAGCTCAAAACTGATACCATCCCTACAAATCGCAGATCATATCAAAATCATTGATTTGTCAAATGATTTTAGATCGAAATCGAAAAATATCTGTGGTAAAAGACACTTTGTGTATGGACTGCCGGAAATAAATAAAGGAATTATCGAAAGTGCGCAAAATATTGCCAACCCGGGATGTTTTGCTACCGCAATTCAGTTGGCCATGTTTCCTTTGGTGGCGAATGATCATAATGAAGATTTTTATGTTACGGGTATCACAGGTTCAACAGGGGCAGGGCAATCACTCAGCCCAACATCTCATTTTTCCTGGCGAACCAATAATATTCAGGCTTACAAAACACTTACCCACCAGCATATAGATGAAATACTGGAATCATGCCAGCAGGTTAGTCCGGATGGAGAGTCACCTAACTTTCATTTTGTACCCTGGCGAGGTGATTTTGCCAAAGGAATTTTTGTAAGTGCACAGACCAAATCAAAGTTAACCCTGGAAGACATAAAAGATTTATATAATACATTTTATACGAATGCTGCTTTTGTAACAGTAACAGATCAACCTATACATCTCAAGCAAGTAGTAAACACAAATAAATGCCTGATCCAGGTTGAAAAATCCGGAGATCAGGTAGTAATACACTCCGTGATAGACAATCTGGTTAAAGGGGCTTCTGGGCAGGCAGTACAAAATATGAACCTGATGTTTGGTTTGGATGAAAAAACAGGCCTTCACCTGAAAGCTTCTGCTTTCTAATAATAAATGACTGACAATGAATCTATTTGACGTTTACAATATTCAAAATATCAATATCACCAGAGCAAAAGGATCATATGTCTGGGATGAGTCAGGCAACAAATATCTGGATATGTATGGAGGGCACGCTGTGATCAGCATAGGACATTTGCATGACCACTGGCAAAAAGCCATCAAAGATCAGCTGGACAAAATCGCTTTTTACAGCAATTCTGTGATCATCGGACTTCAGGACAAACTGGCAAAGAAACTGGGCGAAGTCACGGGCAAAACAGATTATAGTTTGTTTTTGTGCAATTCCGGAGCTGAAGCAAACGAAAATGCACTAAAACTGGCGTCTTTTCATACTGGCAGAAAAAAAATAGTAGCATTTACAGGTGCATTTCATGGCAGGACCTCACTCGCTGTTGCTGCCACAGACAACCCTGCAATAGTTGCCCCGGCAAATTATACCGGAGATATAATACGTTTGCCATTTAATGATTCCGAAGCACTCGGGCAATGTTTCATGAGCCATGGTAATGAAATAGCTGCTGTCATCATTGAAGGCATTCAGGAGTGGGAGGTATTTACGAGGCAGACATATTATTTTTGCAATCTTTAAGAGCACTTTGTGATGAATATAATGCTATTTATATTGCTGATAGTGTACAATGCGGTTATGGCCGTTCCGGAAATTTCTTTTCTCATGATATCTCCGGGATAGATGCCGACATTTATACGATGGCTAAAGGAATGGGCAATGGTTTTCCTATCGGAGGTATTATCGCATCGCCATTATTTCAGGCAAAAAAAGGAATGCTGGGCACTACCTTTGGGGGTAATCATCTGGCCTGCGCTGCGGCCTTGGCTGTACTGGAAGTAATGGATGCAGAAAAGTTGATAGACAATGCTGGTTCTATTGGGACGTACATCCTGAAACGCTTAAAAACATATCCTGAAGTCAAATCAGTTCGTGGCAGAGGGTTGATGATAGGCTTCGAAATGAATGAACCCTTTACCAAAACAATGAAGTCTGATCTATTGAAAAAATGTAATATTTTCACCGGTGAAGCAAAAAATAATACTATAAGGTTATTGCCATCCCTTGTTCTGAGTCGAAATGAAGCAGATGCTTTTTTTGATGCCTTCGAATCATTGATACAATCCCAATCCTGATATGAAAAGTTTTATTTCCAGCCATGATGTGGCAGACATTCCGGCATTGTTAGATCTGGCACTAAGATATAAGAACAATCCACTCGCGGACAAAACGATTGGTGCGGGAAAAAGATTGGGTCTGATTTTTATGAATCCCAGTCTCCGTACGCGAATCAGCACCCAGATAGCTGGCCAAAATCTGGGAATGGATAGTTATGTCCTCAATGTTGGTACTGATAACTGGCAATTGGAATTTGAAGAAGGATCTGTCATGAATGGAAGTACCGTGGAACACATCAAAGATGCTGCTCCTATTTTTGGTGAATATTTTGATATTATTGGATTGAGGACCTTTCCGGGTTTGAAGGACAGATCTCTGGATTATAAAGAACATGTTATCAGCAATTTGCAGAAATATAGTGGGATACCTGTTTTGAGTCTTGAGAGTGCGACCCTCCATCCGTTACAAAGTCTTACTGATCTGATCACCATAAAAGAGAATTGGAAAAGCGGAAAGAAACCCAAAGTAGTGATGACCTGGGCACCCCATATCAAGCCGATACCCCAATGTGTGGCAAACAGTTTTGCACAATGGGTCAATGCCTGGGGTGAAGCAGAGTTTGTCATTACCCATCCTGAGGGATACGAATTAAACAAAGAGTTTACAGAAGGAGCTGAAATTAACCATGATCAAAGCAAGGCACTTGAGGGAGCAGATTTTGTGTATGTTAAAAACTGGAGTTCATACGCTGACTATGGTAAGGTGTTGACGAGCGGAGATGGATGGATGCTGACAAAAGATCATATGTCATTTACCAATCAGGCACATACGATGCATTGTCTTCCGGTAAGGCGCAATGTAGAGCTGAGTGATGAAATTCTGGATCATTCCAATTGCCTTACTACGGACCAGGCTGCCAATCGGGTCTGGGCAGCTCAGGCAGTGTTGAGTGAGTTGTTGCGAGGTAAGTCATGATTAATAATAAGTCTCAAAATGATCATTACCGCCCAAATATGGGGATGAATTAATAAAAGATCATAAACAACAAGTTAGTTATTAACGGAAAATACTAATTTTGCTTTATTGACTTTTCGTCAAAAGAAAAAATAATTTTACTAATAATCTGAAAAGTAGTATATGAAAGATCTGGCTTTGGATACAAATATCAAAGAAAAAATTAAAAAATGGCTGACCGGAAATTATGATGAATCGGTAAAAGCCGAGATCCGCCATTTGATTGATGAAAAGAATATTACAGAATTAACGGATGCTTTTTACAGGGATCTGGAATTTGGGACAGGAGGCTTACGCGGTATTATGGGAGCAGGTTCCAATCGTGTCAATAAATATACTTTTGGAGCGGCCACGCAAGGATTGAGTAACTATCTTAAGGTGCTTTATCCCGCCCAACAAATCAAAGTAGTGATAGCACATGATAATAGAAATAATTCCGCATCCCTGGCAAAAGTGGTTGCTGACGTTTTTTCAGCTAACGGAATTTTCGTTTATTTTTTTGAAGGATTGAGACCAACACCTGAGCTTTCATTTGCAATCAGAAAATTAGGTTGCCAGAGTGGCGTCATGCTCACCGCATCACACAACCCCAAAGAATATAATGGTTATAAAGCTTATGGCGCCGATGGAGGGCAATTCGTAGCCCCTCATGATGAAGCGGTTATGAATGAGGTAGCCAAGATCAGCAATATAGAAGATATACATTTTGATGGAGTTTCAGCAAATATTGAATATATAGGAAAAGAAATCGATGAAGCTTATCTGGAAGCCATGGCAAAACTTTCAGTTTCCAGAGATGCCATACACAGGCAAAAAGATTTAAAGATTGTTTTTTCACCCATCCACGGTACTGGTGGGGTCATGGTGCCACCGGCACTGAAGAGGTTTGGTTTTGAAAATGTAATCCTTGTAGAAGAACAAATGGTAACAGATGGTAATTTTCCTACCGTCATATATCCCAATCCTGAAGAAGCTGAAGCCCTGACACTGGCACTGGCTAAAGCAAAATCAGTGAATGCAGATCTTGTTTTAGCTACAGATCCTGATGCTGACAGGGTAGGCTTAGCGATTAAAAACGATGAAGGTCAGTTTATATTATTAAATGGCAATCAGGCACTATGTCTATTGGTAAATTATATGCTTACTGTCTGGGAGAAGGCCGGTAAACTGGATGGTAATCAATATATCATGAAAACCATTGTGACATCCTATATGATAGACAAAATGGCTGAATCCAAAAATGTGGACTGCTACAATGTACTTACAGGCTTTAAGTATATTGGTGAGGTAATGACAATACTCGAAGGAAAGAAGACCTTTGTAGTAGGCGGAGAAGAGAGCTATGGGTACCTGGTCGGGGAGCATGCTCGCGATAAGGATGCTGTGGTAGCTTGTTGTATGTTTGCAGAATTAACTGCTTATTACAAAGATAAAGGCAGCAATCTGTACGAAACCTTACTTGATTTATACGTTGAGTATGGATTTTATAAAGAAAAATTGATTTCTGTTACCAAAAAAGGCAAAGCAGGAGCGGACGAGATCAAAGCTATGATGGAAAATTACAGAAGTAACACACCAACAGCATTGGGAGGAAATAAGGTAGCGATGCTAAAGGATTATAAAAGAGGTGTATCATTAAATATGAAAACGGGTGAAACTGAAAAAATAGACCTTCCATCATCCAATGTGCTTCAGTTTTTTACTGAAGACGGTAGCATTATCACCGCAAGACCTTCCGGCACGGAGCCCAAGATCAAATTTTATTGCAGTGTTAAAGCACCACTGGCATCCAAAGAAAAGTTTAAAGATGTAGAATCTGATTTGGATAAAAAGCTAACATCTATGTTGAAGGATCTTGGCATATAATACATGAGGTTCTCAGGAATTCAAAGAGAAAGTCATGTATTATTAGATAATCTAAACTTTTTAGCAGAGTAGAATTATTATAAGAGCATCAGGTCATTAGATTGAAAAGACTCGGTAATCGTGATAGACGAAATGATATTAATAATAAAAATTGGTGGCAACATCATAGACAATTCCGAAGCGCTTGATGCTTTTCTTAAAAAATTTGCTGCCATAAAAGGCCATAAAATACTTATACATGGAGGCGGTAAAATAGCTTCACAAATAGCTGAAACCCTTGACATCCCTCAAAAAATGATCCATGGCCGACGAATCACTGATGAACCTACACTTGATGTTATAACAATGGTATATACGGGACTTATCAATAAAAATATAGTGGCAGATCTTTATGCATTACAATGTCCGGCTTTGGGAGTATGTGGTGCAGATGCAGGCCTGATTCTGGCAGAGAAACGGCCGGTCAGCGATATAAATTATGGGTTTGTTGGAGATGTTGTGGAAGTGAAAGCTAATGTACTTCAGGATTGGCTGACTCAGGGTCTGACACCAGTCATCGCCCCGGTATCACACGATGGCAAAGGGCAGTTGCTCAACACAAATGCGGATACGATAGCTTCAGAAGTGGCTATAGCTTTAAGTGCATATCACGACGTAAGGCTTATCTATTGTTTTGAAAAAAAAGGGGTATTGATGGATGTCAATGATGACCATTCTGTAATTCCAAATCTCAACGAAAAGACCATCAAGGAGCTTAAAATAGATGGACTTATCCATTCCGGCATGATTCCAAAATTAGACAATGCTGTCAGAACAATACATGGCGGAGTGGAAAGTGTGATTATAGGACATGCAGATGATCTGGATTTATTGGCAAAAGGCCATTCCGGTACAAAAATATCAGAGGTATGAAAGGGATTTCACAACTTATAAATACAGCTATATTTCTGCTTACGGATCTTATTGCCATTCCATCATTGAGCCAGGAAGAAGAGAAAACTGCTGATTTGATTTTCTATTTCTTAAATAATCAGGGTATTACTGCCAGGCGGATTAAAAATAATGTTTTTGCATACAATGAGTCATTTGACCCATCAAAACCAACTATATTGCTTAACTCGCATCACGATACGGTCAAGCCAAATCCAGGATATACCAGGGATCCATTCAATCCTAAAATAGAAAATGAAAAGTTATATGGTCTGGGGAGTAATGATGCCGGGGGAAGTCTGGTTTCTCTGCTGGCTGTTTTTTTATACTATTATGGTAAAAATGATCTGAAGTACAATATATGTTACGCAGCTACTGCTGAAGAAGAAATATCAGGCATTAATGGCATGGAACTTTTTATAAAAGAATCGAAAATGTTTCATCCTTTGGGACAAAATCCGGATGATTTTGGCATCATAGGAGAGCCAACCCTCATGCAAATGGCTGTCGCAGAAAAAGGTTTGATGGTCCTCGATTGTACTTCAAAAGGAAGGTCAGGCCATGCAGCCAGAGAAGAAGGGGATAATGCACTTTACAAAGCTGTGGAAGATATTAAATGGATCGAAAACTATAGATTTGAACAGATATCTCCTTTTCTTGGCCCTGTCAAAATGACTGTCACGAGTATAGAGACAATAAATAAAGCGCATAATGTGGTACCTGACACTTGCACCTTTATTACGGACATCAGGGTAAATGAGCTGTATTCATTTGATGAAATCCTGGAGACCATAAGTAAAAATGTACTTGCAGAAATAAATCCAAGGAGTAAACGTATCAGATCAAGTATGATACCTGAAAATCACCCCATCGTTCAGGCTGGGCTAAGTAAGGGCAAAAAGATGTATGGATCTCCGACCACCTCAGACAAAGCGCTGGTAGGTATGCCGGCTCTTAAGATGGGCCCGGGGGATTCAGCTCGCAGTCATACTGCAAATGAATTTATATTTCTGAATGAAATAGAAAAAGGTATTGAAGATTATATTCATATAATTGATAAAGTGATATTATGAAAATCTGGCAAAAAAAAGAAGGGCAGACTCCTGATAATCTGGTGGATTTGTTTACTGTGGGAAGGGATAAGGAATTTGATATTGTCCTTGCCGAATATGATGTGATGGGTTCTATCGCACATGCTAAGATGCTCGGCAAAGTAGGCCTATTGGGCGCAACAGAATTGAAAGAAGTGGTCCAGGGTCTTGAAGAAATACTTCTGGATATCAGGAAAGGTGTGTTTATCATAAATGACGATGCTGAAGATGTGCACTCTCAGGTGGAATACCTTCTCACACAAAAAATAGGGGATGCGGGTAAAAAAATCCATAGCGGACGCTCACGAAATGATCAGGTAGCACTCGACATAAAACTATACCTGCGAGCAAAAATCGGCGAAATATCTAAGGAATTAAAATCCCTTTTTGATTTGCTGATTTCAAAAAGCAATACCTATAAAGATAGCGGCCTGCACGGATATACCCTCCTGCAACTCGCTATGCCTTCGAGTTTTGGGCTCTGGTTTGGTGCCTATGCCGAAAGTTTTGTAGATGATATGGAGATGATAGTGGGAGCATTGAAGATCATCAATAGAAATCCGTTGGGCTCTGGTGCTGGTTATGGGAGTACATTTCCTCTGGACCGACAGATGACCACAGACCTTCTTGGTTTTGAGACCCTCAACTGGAATGCTGTTAATGCCCAGACTGGAAGGGGAAAGGGCGAAAAAGCGATGGCCTCAGGTATGTCTTTTATTGCGGCTACTCTGGCGAGATTGAGTATGGACTGTTGCCTGTATATGAATGAGCATTTTGGATTCATTTCTTTTCCGGAGCATCTGACGACAGGAAGTTCGATCATGCCGCACAAGCGAAATCCCGATGTATTTGAACTCATACGCGGTAAGTGCAACCGGATTCAGTCACTGCCCAACGAGCTAAATCTGCTTTGCGCCAATCTACCTTCCGGTTATCATAGGGAGATGCAGTTGACTAAGGAAATTCTGTTTCCAGCGATTGATGAACTGATATTCTGTATTAAAATGGCACATCTGATGATAGCTAATATCAAAATAAAAGAAGACATTCTGACTGATAAGAAATATACCTATCTATTCACCGTCGATGCGGTCAATCAGCTGGTTACTTCAGGAGTTCCATTCAGGGATGCCTACAAAATCATAGGCAATCAGGTCGCTGATGGCACCTTTAATTTTAGTGCCGAAAAAGCTGAAATACCCACCCATCCGCACGAAGGTAGCGTCTATAGGTTGTGCAATGATGAAATAATAGCTGAGATGGAAAAGGTGATGATGAAACTTAAAATATCTTCGTGATTTCAGTGATAATATAATCGCAAAAGCTCAAAATCTTTGGTGAAAACGATGGAACTATCTAAAATAGAAATGAGTTAGAATATTAAATGATATTTTTTGTATGGAAGTAGAAATTCAGGAAATAAAGCAACTACTCAAAGAACTCGCTCTTTCTCAAAGAGAAACAGATGCCATGTTCAAAGAAACAGATGCCAAGTTCAAACAGACAGATAAACGGATAAAGTCTGCTTTTGACCTCTTCGAAGGTCAATGGGGCAAGCTTATGGAAAGCCTCGTAGAAGGTGATTTAATTAAATTATTGAGGTCTAAAGGTATGAATGTTCATGATACTTCTATGCGAAGGAAGGGCTTCCATAACGGTAAAAATTTTGAGTTTGACATCATTGCTCACAATGGTCAGGAAATCGTCATCGTTGAAGTCAAAACAACACTTAAGACTCAGGATGTGAAAGATTTTATATCAAAATTAAAACATGCCCGAGAGTGGATGCAGGAGTATAGCCAATACAAAGTTTATGGTGCAATTGCATTTTTAAGAGCTGATGGCGGAAGCGAGAGGTTTGCAGAAAATGAACGATTATTTGTTATTCGGGCTACCGGCAATTCAGCATCTGTTGTTAATGGAGAAAATTTTATTCCAAAAATTTTTTAATATCCGGTTACGCTAATCAAAACCTGATAGCCCCCTCATGGTTTATTTTGGATAGATAGGTTGTGACCGGCACTTTTTTGAGTTTGAATAATTTTTCAGCAACTTCTGTTACTGCTTCTGCTATACCACTGTTGTTGCACAAAGCAAACATGGACGGTCCGGCCCCACTAATACTGAAACCGAGAGATCCGGCATTCAAAGCCAGCACTTTCATTTCATAAAAATGGGGTATCAAATGTGCACGTTGAGGTTCGACCAATAGGTCCTGCAATGATCTCGAAATTAAATCGAAATCCGATGTGTACATACCTGCTACAAAAGAACCGAGATTACCGGTTTGCTTAATCACATCTTTGAATGAAACCTCCTTTTTTAGTATCCCACGCGATTCTCTCGTGAGCACTTCAACATGGGGATATATTACCGCTGCACATAATCCGTGGGGTATATGCAACTTTTTAACATCTAGTGTATCGTTGTCTCTGATCAGCAACATACCACCTAGTAATGAAGGGCCTACATTGTCTGCATGAAAAGCACCATCAGCTATTTGCTCACCTTCTACCGCAAATCTCAGGATATCATATTTGCTCAATCCGGTGCGGAGATATTCATTGACAGCAAATACGCCACCTGCAGCACTGGCAGCCGAAGAGCCAAGACCACTTCCGAAAGGCATCTTTTTATGTATTTCCATTTCAAGTGGTCGGTCAGCTTCACCTAAATGCTCCAGCAATCGATACGCAGCATAGCCAGCAGTATTTTTCATGATGTCGTAAGGTAACTTACCTCCGGCTCCCTGTATCTCCGTAATGATCAAGCCTGGTTTGGTACCTTCACGGACAATGATTTCATCACCGGGGGATTCTAAAGCAAACCCCAAAATGTCAAATCCTACTGCTACGTTAGCCACAGATGCCGGTGCAAAAACTTTAATACCTGGCTTACCCATAATTAATCTATTATTTTACTTAAAATTTAACTACCCGCACTGATGATCTCTGCAAAAATACCTGCTGCTGTTACTTCTGCTCCGGCACCCGGGCCACGGACTACGAGTGGCCTCTGCTTGTATCTCTGAGTGGTAAATACAATCATATTGTCACTTCCTCCCAGATTGTAAAACGGACTGTCGGAGCCGGCAAATTCCACACCACAAGTGACATTACCATCCTGAGCTTTGGCTACAAACCTGAGTACTCCGTTTTGCGATTTTGCCTTGTTCAGTAATTCACTGAAATGAGCATCTTCCTTTTCAAGAGCGACAAAGAATTCTTCAACACTTTTTGCCTCCATACATGATTCAGGCAAAATCGGGCGAATAACTACTTCATTAGACTCAACCTGATATCCTGACTCACGAGCCAGGATAGTAATTTTTCTTTTGACATCTGCACCGGACAGATCATCTCTCGGATCCGGCTCAGTGTATCCCAGTTCTTTAGCTTCTTTCACGAGTGTGCTGAATGGTCTGCTGCCATCAAAATTATTAAAAATATAGGAAACTGACCCTGAAAGAACGGCTTCAATAGTTAGGATACGGTCACCACTATGTATCAGATTGCGAAGAGTCGAAATGACAGGGAGGCCGGCACCTACATTTGTTTCAAATAAGAACTGGACATTATTCTTCTTTGCCAGTTGCTTCAGGAAGTTATAATTCTCATAAGCAGATGATGCGGCTATTTTGTTTGGTGTCGCTATGGATATACTTGATTTGAATATTTTTTCATATAAATCCGGAATATTTCCATCAGCTGTGTTATCTATAAAAATAGAATTAGAAAGATTCATTTTTATCATCTTATCCGCAAATGCATTTATATCAGATGGCAGATCATTTTCTTTTAGCTCTTGCCTCCATGTTTGCAGATTTATTCCATTCTCATTAAATATCATTTTTTTTGTATTAGCAAGTCCGCATACTTTTATCCTGAGGCTATTGTGAATTTTTAATGCTTCTTCCTGTTCCTGCATTTGGGTGAGTAAAGTTCCACCTATCAGACCAACGCCAATCATAAATACGTGGATTCTTTTGGTATCAGAAAGAAAAAAAGAATCGTGAATGGCATTCAAGGCTTTTGCTTCGTCATGCTTGCTGATGACAAAGGAGATATTCAATTCTGAACTGCCTTGTGCAATGGCAATTACGTTGATTCCGTTTTTTCCGAGTGATTCAAAAAGCCGCCCTGCTACACCGGGAACATTTTTCATTTGCTCGCCTATGATAGCTACCACACATAAGTCAGCTTCCGCTTTTACTGGCTCGATGAGTCCGTCTTCTATTTCTTTTTCAAATTCTTCAGAAATGGAAGATATGGCTTTTCTTGCTTCTTTGTCAGTTACAGCTATGCTTATAGAATGTTCTGATGATGCCTGAGTGATGAGTATTACGTTGACTTTTTCCCTGCCCAAAGCAGTAAAAAGCCTGGCAGATACACCGGGTACTCCCATCATGCCGCTCCCCTGCAATCTTATAAGTGATAGATTACACAACGAACTGATTCCTTTAATAGTTGATTTGAATGTCGGATCAGGCTCCTTATGAATTAATGTCCCTACAAAACCCGGATTAAATGTATTTTTTATATAGATGGGTATGCCTTTACGCAGGGCTGGCTGAATGGTAGGCGGATATATCACTTTGGCCCCGAAATGTGACATCTCCATCGCTTCAGCATAACTGAGCTGCGGAATTGTAAAAGCCTGTTTTACCTTGCGGGGGTCGCAGGTAAGTACACCGTCCACATCTGTCCATATTTCAAGCTCCCTGGCATGAAGTGCCCCTGCCAGTATAGCTGCTGTATAATCTGATCCACCTCTTCCAAGGGTAGTAGTCAGTCCCCCTATATCTGATCCGATAAAACCAGTCACTATCTGCACTTTGTCATTATGCTCTTTATAATAATTCTGTATAGCCGGATCGGTGAGTTTAAAATTTACTTTGGCACTTCCGAAATCTTTATTTGTTTTTATGATTTTACGGGCATCCAGAAATTCGGCCTGAATACCACTTTCATTCATTGCTTCTGCAATTATGAAATTGGAATTTCTTTCCCCAAAACTCAATACATAGTCCATTGTCCGCGGGGATGCCTCTCTTACCAGATAGATTCCTTTCAATAGGTCTTTCAGTGTTTCATGATGTTCGTCCATTGCCACATTCAAAGAAAAATATTTATCTTCAGACAGCAACTCTCTTGCTGCGACAGAATGCCGGTCTTTGAATTGGTGATATAAAGCAATATATTTGTTTTTGCCCTGACTTGCCAACTCACTCATCTCAATAAGCATATCAGTGATGCCACCAAAGGCCGAAAAAACGATGGTCAATTTTTCACCACTGGCTATACGTGGTTTGACAATAGATATAATATTTCGAATCCGGTCCGCACTGGCAACTGACGAACCTCCAAATTTTAATACTTTCATTTCGATTATTAAAGCTTTTACCCAAATAAAGTTGCAAAATTACAATTCAGAAGTGGATTATCCTCAATAAATACCATCGAAAGGTAAATGATACAAAATATTAATTTGCTTTCATATTCATAATTTTGTCGATTCAGTATTTATTCCTGGAAATTACCCGAAGAACTATATTGAATTTTATTTTGTTTTGATGTGACATGTCAATGCATATGAATAGAATGATCATAAATTTTTCGGTAATATTATTTATTGCGTTTTTATTTGTAGGTTGTGCACAGCGGGTTTCTGTTGATGCTTGTCTTGATGGCACTCCATATGGCTTCTTTTGGGGACTTATTCATGGCATCATTGCTCCATTCGGATTGATAGGTATGCTATTTAAAGATAATGTTACTGTATTTGCTACCAATAACAATGGATTCTGGTACGCTTTTGGCTTTTTACTTGGAAGTGGCGGATGGGGCATTCTTGCAGGTAAATCAAAACAATAACCAGATGTCGCCATTTCATTTTATATTTTTCGCGGGATTTTAACTATGATTCTATAACCTAACCTTTTATCTATTTCCATTTGATACTTTTTTAAAGTACCGCTAGATTAAATTTTCTGAAAATCGATGTAAATTGCATCCAAAACCTATTCTGATATTTTGACCCCAAAATTTCAGAGTGTAATTAATTACTTACTATGCTGCTGTTTAGGATATTTAGATTTGCTAGCCTGGCGTTTGTTCCATTATTATGTATGTGGTCTTGTTTTGAAAAAGACTCAGGTCTCCAGGTTGGAGGGGGTGAGGAGGACTACGAGATTGCTATACCACTTATCAACTCAAGAATTTCAGTCACTAAAATTGCAGGTGTATCAAAAGGAAACACCGCCATTATTGTCAGTCCCGGTGGTAAAATCTCTGTTTTATACAAAAATAACAATGTACTCAGTAAAACGGTAGCTTCCGTTTTTCCTCCATTCCCCGGTCTTTTCCCATATATTCTGAATGATACACTGACGAGGGTAAAATTGCCGGTAGATCCAAGCCAGCTGGTTAAAAAAGCGATATTTAAGGACACAAAAATTATTTTTTATTTTGAGAGTAAGGAGACTTCTGATGTCAGGGTTACAATGAGAATACCTGAACTGACAAAAAATAATATCGTTTTTGAACGGGAATTTATATTGAAATATTCCAACATGTCCCCGATGAAATTGCAGACTGACCAGATTTCTGTGGATGGCTGGACGTATAAAAGCGAAACAAATACCATGACTTTTCAATATGGTGCCACGCTCTTAAGTGGAAAACGAATCATTTTGGATAATGCATTTATGAATTTTGATATTCTCAAGTTTTCCTATATAGAAGGATATTTGGGATATTTTTCATTTCCACTGGATGGAAATATCATTGACGTAGGACTTTTTAATCAATGGCAGAGCGGAAGTTTTGATTTTACAGATCCAAAAATTACCATTAGTTTGGATAATACTTTCGGTATTCCGGTCAGATCCAAAATTAACAAATTTGAACTCACTTCAGTGACCGGAAAAACGTTAAATCTGGAAAGTCCGTTTGTAGATTCAGGAATCGATTATGCATATCCGGGATTCAATGAAATTGATATGATTAAAACCACCCATTTTGAATTTAATAAAAATAACTCTAACATTCAGGATATATTTAACGAAAAAACAAAGACTCTCAGCTATGATATCAATGCCCTGGTCAATCCACTTCAGGATACAACCATCAAAGGGTATGTGACTGACAACAGTTACTTTGTAGTTCGGGTCGCAGTAGAAGTGCCATTACAAGGTTCTGTACATCAAGTTATTGTGGCAGATACACTGGATATCAATCTCGATGATTTTAAGAAGGTAAAGGCAGCTGAATTTAAAACAAATATATCCAATGATTTTCCGATGGATATCAAAGTACAGGCTTATTTTCTGGATGAAAATAATAAAAGCATCTTATCACTATTTAAGGATGATGGTCTTTTGATTCCTGCGGCTCCATTAAATTCAAATGGAACTACCTCTCCTGGAGTGATCAGATCTGAAATTATTGATTTTGATAGCGTCCGTTTTGACAAGGTAAGGCAGTCAAAAAGACTGGCTGTGGTGGGTCAAATAAATACTACCGGTAGCGATATGAAAAACCCCGTTTGGATTTATGACAATTACGGCATCAATTTACAGGTAGGAGCTAAACTCAAACTTGAACTATGAGCAGGCAAATCGCAGTGATATGGACTTTATTCATGTTTTCAGGACTGAGCTCTGCAGCGCAGGGTGCCTCGTTTCTATTTATGAAAGGTTCAATCCCCGGAACATTCATCAATCCCGGATTGGTTTTAGATAAGACAGTAAACATTTCTGTAGCAGGTCTGAGTGCATCTTTCACCACAAATGGGCCTTCTATCAATGATGTTACCAGCAAAAACAGCAGTGGGGACAGATATATAGATGTCAAAAAAATACCTGATAATGTCTATCCTAAAAATGATATTACAGCGGCATTGGATATCCATACTTTGGACATAGGCATTAAAACCGGATTGGTAACCTGGTTAACTGGACATGCATACAGGTCTTCCGCAAATATTAACTATCCAGGTTCATTAGTTGAATTAGCAGCAAAAGGGAATGCGGCTTTTGTCGGACAAAAAGTATCAATAGGGACATCAGTGGATGTATCTGCCTATAACGAGATCTATCTAGGTGCTCAGGTAAAAGCATCTGCATTTTCTATTGGCTTGAGGGGTAAAATTTTATATGGCGCAGCAAATATCTTGACTGAAAAATCCTCAGTTATATTCCAGACCAAAGCTGATTACTATCAATTGGAACTAGAAAATGACTACCTACTCAGGAGCAGTGGCCTGTTGAGATATCACAGTCTGGACAGCATTACTCTGGATTACAAGCCTGTCACCTTTGAAAATCTCTTTTTCAACAACAGGGGTTTTGCTTTTGATGTCGGAGCAACATACACCATTGGTGATAAACTCATGATTTCTGCAAGTGCATTAGATATAGGTTACATCAACTGGGATTTTTTTCCACGTAAATACAGCAGCAAGGGTGTTTTTAGTTTTGAAGGAATTGATATTTTAGATTTCCTGGGCGATTCGATATCTATTTCGGTGTCTGACTCATTGCTCAACAGTGTGAAGGTAACATCCAGTCTTGAAAATTATAAAACATCATTAAGTAACCGGTTTACTTTTGGATGCGCTTATGATATGAATGATCACTGGTCATTTAATGCGTTATTTTTGACGAATAAGAATTTTGGATACCGCTATAATCAATTTTCAGTATCGCTGCTTAGGAAATTTTCATTTTTTCATACCGGACTTATTTGTACTTTTGCTAAGAATAATTTATTTGCTTTTGGTCTTTACGGAAAAATTAATGCGGGTCCGTTTTCAGCGTACCTCAATGCTGAAAATGTGCTTGCTGTTTTCAGGCCTTTAGATAGTAAGAGTGGAGGTTTAAGGATTGGGACAACCTTGCAATTTTAAAAAATGATTATTTTAACAGCCTGGCAACATGGTATTTAGCCCAATTAATAAAAACAATTCTCATTTGAAAGAATTAATTCTCATTACCAGTAAATTTGTATATTCATTTTTTTTTATTGTGTTTTGGGGATGTATCACTACAGGGTGTAAGCACGCATCAAATACTACAGAGTCATCGACTTCAGGTGATCCTGAAATAGATAAAATTTCGTCTGAAATATTGAAAACTCCAGACAGTGCTCTCCTGTATTTTGACCGCGCTCAAAAATACTATGACAAATCAGCTTATGGCAATGCTATCCTTGATCTGCAGAAAGCAATCTCCTTAGACTCACTAAATCCTGAATTTTATCATCTTTTGTCCGACACATATCTTGACTATGCCAATAGTAATGGCGCGATCAGCACGATGAATAAAGTGCTGGCAATTTACCCGGAGAGAATCCCTTCCCTCTTGAAATTGGCAGAATTGAAACACATTATTCAGGATTATGATGGCTCAGTCATGACATTGAATGAAGTAGTAAGACTTGACCCTCAGAATGGGGAAGCTTATTTTATGCTGGGCATGAATTTCAGGTCACTCAATGACAAGGATCGGGCAATCAATGCCTTTCAGACTGCGGTGGAAATGGACAGCGGTTTGACGGATGCATGGATCATCCTTGGGGAAATGTATGAGGACAAGAAAGACCCAAGAGCTATAAAATATTTTGAAAGTGCCATCCTGAGCAACCCGGCTTCGATGCAGGCAAAGCATGCAAAAGCGTACTATCTACAGAATCATGGCGATATCCCGGGTGCCCAAAAAATATATCGCGATATCATAATGACGGATAAATTATATGCTGATGCATATCTCAACTCCGGTTTATTGTATCTGGAAACGGATTCACTGGACAGAGCATACGAACAGTTTGATCTCATGACCGCTATGTTGCCAACCAATTATATGGGATATTTTATGCGGGGAATTGTAAATGAAAAAAAGGGAAAAAAACAGGCTGCGCTTAGTGATTATGAGTCAGCGCAAAATTTGAATAAAGATGATGAAAAAGTTAAAAAAGCGATTGAAACATTAAAAAACCATTTCTAATATAACCAAAAACTTAATTTAAAATGAACAATTATTCAAGAATCGCAGCGGGCGTTATCCGATGGGGCAGTTGGGGAACCAAAATGCCACCGACTAAGATGGCTTCTATGATCAATACATGTGTTGAACTGGGGGTGACAACATTTGACCACGCCGATATTTATGGAAATTATACAACAGAGAGAGAGTTTGGTGATGCTTTGATTTTGAGTGGTATCCCAAGGGATAAGGTTCAAATCATAACAAAGTGCGGGGTCATCAAACCTTGTGCAGAAAAACCAGGATTTAAAATTTCTCACTACAATACTTCAAAAAGACATATTATAGAGTCTGTAGAACAGTCACTTGAAAACTTCAATTGTGATTATATTGATTTGATGATGATCAATCGACCCAGTCCCATTATGAACTATCGTGAGATGGCTGAAGCTTTTCAGACATTAAATGAATCGGGTAAAGTAAGGGAGTTTGGAACTGTAAATTTTTCACCTGATCAGATCAGGGCTATGCGCAGGTACTATCCGATCGTGGCAAATCAATCTGAATTATCCATTACCAATTTGACTCCATTATTCGATGGCACCATAGATACATGTACTACATACGATATGATGCCTATGTCTTGGTCACCCTTAGGGGGAGGTTCCATATATACCAATACTAAAGCGGGAGAAAAACTGGAAGCCCGGTTACAAAAACAAGCCGATAAATATGATTGGTCATTAGCAGACATGGCTTTACTTTTTCTCTTACATCATCCGGCAGGCATTATTCCGGTCATAAATCAGTCAAAGGCAGAGAAAATGAAGGAAGCGACGGATCTCCTGGATGTGACACTCAGCAATGAACAATGGTTTGAAATTCTGATAGCTGCACAAGGATTTGAATTGCCTTAAGTCAAACGGATTAAAACTTATAATTAAGTGAACTAAACAATAATAAAAAATGGCTGTTATCCGCAGATGACAGCCATTTTTATTTCTTTTCTTATCATAACACTGGTCAATGTACTCGCCTACATTTGGGCATACCGGAACCAAAGCGATCACCTGACAGACATCAGCTACAGCCTTTGTTTTATAGCCGTAGCCTTATTTTTTCTTTTTGGTTATGGTGATTTGACGGCAGGTCGTATCGTGCTCACTTTGATGGTGGTACTCTGGGGAGTACGGTTGGGTGGATTTTTGTTTTACCGGATACATCATATGGGCAAAGATCAAAGATTTGATCAGTTCAGATCCAGTGCAGGGGGTTTTCTGAAATTCTGGCTTCTACAGTCAGCGAGCATATGGATTATAGCTCTTCCGGTACTAATCGGGTTGATGTCTGAAAATCTGCAAATAAATATATATGCCATAATTGTTTGGATAGGTGGTTGGCTTCTTCAATCGATCGCAGACTGGCAGAAGTTTACTTTTCGCAGTACAAATCCGGCTTCTTCATTTATTGATTATGGCTTGTACAGATATATCAGACATCCCAATTATGCTGGTGAAATACTGATCTGGATTTCTATATTCTGGTATGTATCGCCGGTTCTATCATACTGGCAATGGCTTACTATCATCAGCCCGATATGGGTCACAATTTTACTTATTGGTATCAGTGGCATACCATTGATAGAAATCACCAACCGAAAAAAATATGCAGGTAATGCATCTTTTCAGCAGTATGTAGAGAGGACGTGGAGGTTAGTTCCGTTTGTGTACTGAAAAGGATTGTACCAATATGATAAATATGTAAATAGAAACCTCGTATTCATTTTTTTTAAATAAACAAATTAACAAGAATTCTATTTACAACTTATCTGATTATCACCAGTTTCAAAAAGGTGAATTAGTAAAAAATAATACTTACCTGATACTATATCTCAATCCCGCATAAATATTGACTCCCATGATCGGTCCCCAGGCCAGTGAACTGTCAAAATATTGGTCAAAAGGAGCATGAGCTGAGATAATTGGGTCACTCATCCTGTAATTAAATATATTTTCACCCCCAAGATATACTTCAAAATTGCCTTTAAACATCTTACTTAACTGCGCATTGCTAAGGAAGTATGACGGGGAGTGATCTGCCAACCGGTGGGCTTCATCATTGGCAGTGGTAGAAGGGATGCGCACTGACCCCAACCAGTTGACAGTATAATCGATAGTCCAACCGTTACCAGGCTTGATAGCGAGATTTGCAAATGCCCTTTTGGGTGAAACTAATGGCTTCCTGAGTGTTTCTTCACCATATGTAGTCTGTACATCATTATATCTGTATGCCATTCTTATATCCATCCACTTAAAGGCGTTTAATTCTGCCTGTATCTGAGCTCTGTTTGAATATGATTTTCCTCTAAGATTGTAGAAAATAATCTGTCTGGCACTTCTATCCATATCTACAACGATCTGATTAGTAAAGACTATTCTGTTGATGTCAAAGGAAAAAATGAGATTTCGGGCTCCCATTTTTATTTCTTTTGTGATGCTAAAGCCAGCGTTCCAGGCAACTTCAGCGTTAAGTCCATAAGGTGTTTTATCATTGCCTGAACCCTCTATAATGATCTCACGGTTGCTGGCAAACATGCCGATATTCTCAGCAAAAATACTGGCAGTTTTTTGACCCCGGCCGGCAGCTATCCTAAATACAGTGCTTTCTTCAGGAGCATACCTGAGATTGATTCTGGGAGTAAAAAAGAGGCCAAAATTATTGTGGTAATCAGCTCGACCTCCGATCAGAGCAGAAAATTTCTCAGAACCCTTATATGTATATTCACCAAAAATACCTGGTACTAACTCATTTCTTTTATATAGGGTCTTTGATACATTTTCAATAAAATTATCCAATTGGAAACTCGTACCCAGGCGAATCTGGTGATCTGTATTGTCGATGATACTTTGATATATCATATTGAAATACAATGACTTTTGTACAGCATCATAATTTCTAATCCCGAATTGAGCTTTCTGATCGTGATATACACCTGAAAACTGAATACCAAGTGACTTGTATGGTGAATCCACATTTACATACCCTCTTTTTGCCCACACTTCAGCGCGATTTGTCGTCATATCTGCACCCCAAACCTGATTTCTGGCTGATCTGAGCGGGTCAAATTGTGTCTGTCCGCTTATATTATCCATAAACGTGAGTTTCATTCCAAGTTGTCCTTCCTGTCCATTATTGTTTGTCCATTTCCATCTGTTGATAAAGCCAATTTGCTTTCCAAGCGGAATATCCAGGAAACCATCATGATTATGGTCTCTTCTTTGATTTCGGGTGGAAAGATGTAAAAGAGATGCCGTACTCCAGTTTTTATTTACTTCATGATTTACAATAGTATTCATTTCAAGTCTGGCAGCCTGATTGCCGTATAAATTAAAGTACATTTTATCTTCATGGAGGGGTTTTTTGAGCTCCACATTGATTTGTCCGGTAATACTCTCAAAACCGTTTACCACCGAGCCGGCACCCATATTAAGTTGCATACCTTCTATCCAGGATCCGGGTGTAAACGATAGTCCCTGCAATGAGGAAAGTCCACGGATGTCGGGTATATTTTCGCGGGTGATTTGGACATAAGGTCCGGCCAGACCGAGCATCTCTATTTTTCTGGTTCCGGTGACGGCATCAGTTGTAGAAGCATCTATCGCCGGGGTGGTATCAAAACTTTCTGCCAGGTTGCAGCAAGCTGCTTTAAGCAGTTCTTTACTGGATATCTGCTGCATCTTTACTGTCTCGAGATATGAAATTTCTGTTGACCGTTTTTTATGGGTTATTTCTACGGCATCGAGCAGATTTCCTGATTCTGCTATCACGATATTGACAGTACCAGCTTTGTCTATGTACACTGTATCCGGGTCATAACCAACATAGGATATGGCCAGATTTTTGGAGCGAGAAGTAAGACCCAGACCAAAATTTCCATTCATGTCGGTAATCGTACCCAGATCTGTGCCTACCCACCGGACAGTGGCACCAATCAATGGCAGGAGTTTACCTTCAGATGTTTTTTCAAACACCGTCCCGTTGAGTGATTTACTTTTTTCTGCAGCACTTGACGGATGTTTTTTGTCATGGTCACTCCGATATTTGCAACACAAAGGCAGATTATCATATGCTTCATTTGGGGCAGTCTGTCCATCTGCATCATGTCCCACTGCCAGCAAGGCATCTACAAGTTCTTTTCTTACAAATATCTTATGATCTATCTCTACAGTCAACCTTTGGCTGGTCAGATCATAATCAGTAAAAGTAACACCGATCACATTTTGAGCAGTTGCTTCA
Organism: Saprospiraceae bacterium; assembly: GCA_016722285.1. Lineage (GTDB taxonomy): Bacteria > Bacteroidota > Bacteroidia > Chitinophagales > Saprospiraceae > OLB9. The sequence goes on along the minus strand of JADKGI010000001.1, from coordinate 31,229 downwards.
ATTCTGGATTCACATTGGCCACATTCACCCGAAACGTTTATAGATATTTCGGTTTGAATATTTTCTTTTTCCTTTTTGAATGATGGTTCTAGATCTTCAACTTGATCATCCCGGTAATGACAACACGCCGGGAGGTTGTGGTATATATCATCCGGTGCTTTTTTTCCATCGCTGTCATGGCCTGCATTCAGGAGCGCAGCAACCAAATTTTCTTTTAAAAATGAAGGGGAAAAATCTATAATTAATTTTTGATTGTCAAGATTATATTCCGCCTTTATAATTCCTTCTACTTTTTTTGATGTTGTCTCAATGCGATCGGTGCACATTTCGCATTTGCCACGCACATCAAGAGCAATCTGCTCCTGTGACCAACTGTCAGTTCCTGATATGACAAGAACCAAAATAAGATATAAATACTTTTTTAACATCTGAATTCAAATTTTAAGTTTTCTTAAATACGCAATAAACTGTAACTAAACAGTTATATCAGGGCACACTGATCCCTGAAAAAAGAAAACTTAAGCTTGTGGAGGGTATGAGACGGTAGCGTGAAAGTCGTATGAATGGACAAACAGCGGAAAGATTGTTTTTTCTTTCATTGGCTTGCTGAAAGATTCAGCACCATTCTCAACGGGAATATTTAAAATAAAAATAGAAGAGTGGGAACAACATGTACAACCATCCCCGCAACATCCTTTTTTATGGTTTTCTTTATCGTTCTTTTTATTTTTCTTAATACAGCAGCTGTGCTTAGCATTTTGAGAGTAAGAAGTATTTTGAAAGTTGCAATTTGGTATTTCGCTTTTTTCAATAATGGTCAAAAAAGAAGGTTTACAGACAGAAAGTGACTGACTGAATAGGACACAGGATAATATTAGTGCTAATATTTTCATAAAACGCTGCAAAGTTAAGTTGATTTTTTAAGATTGTCAATTTTTAACAAATTTTTATGTTTTACTATAGTGAGATAATATATTGATTTCTGACGGATATGCCAATTAAAATGATGTACTTTTGTGGCATTTAAATAAATAACAATGATATGAGTGATGCATGGAAAGTAGGGAAGGAGGCAAAAAAGGGATTGGCAATGACCCAGGAATATTGTATTCTGGTGGGTGTGATCTCAAAAGATGAGCTGGATGTTCAGGTCATGGAGCATTTGGATGAGTTGGAATTTTTGGCTACAACTGCAGGTGCTGTGACCAGAAAAGTATTTACCCAAAAGATGCCACACCCCAATGTGAAAACATTTGTCGGCACAGGAAAACTGGAAGAGATCAGAGATTATATAGAAAGAAACGAAGATGTTACCCTTGCCATCTTTGATGACGATTTGACAGGAAAACAAAATAGCTTTCTGGAAGAAATTCTCAAAGTAAAAATTGTGGACAGGAGTACGCTCATTCTAGATATTTTTGCAGAGCGGGCACAGACTGCACAGGCTAAAACGCAGGTCGAACTTGCCCAGATGCAATATCTATTACCCAGACTCAGAGGGTTGTGGACGCACCTTGAGCGGCAAAGGGGAGGTATTGGTATGAGAGGTCCCGGGGAGATGGAGATAGAGACTGACCGCAGGATAATAAGGGATAAAATTGCACTGCTAAAAAAGAGGCTTGAAAAAATTGACCAGCAAGCCCAGACTCAACGCAAAAACAGGGGAGAACTAATACGGGTCTCTCTGGTAGGATATACCAATGTAGGTAAATCTACCTTGATGAATGTCCTCAGCAAGTCAGATGTCTTTGCTGAAGATAAACTGTTTGCCACGCTCGACACAACGGTTAGGAAAGTAGTTTGGGACACCATGCCTTTTCTTTTGTCAGATACGGTGGGCTTTATCAGAAAACTACCCCATCATCTGATTGAAAGTTTTAAATCCACATTGGATGAGGTGAGGGAGAGTGATATTCTGCTTCATATAGTTGATATTGCACATCCTCAGCATGATGACCATATAAAAACGGTACAAAATACCCTTAATGATCTGGGGGCTTCAGACCGGACGACACTCATGGTTTTCAATAAAGTTGACCTATACCGGGAGAAGTATTTTGATGATTACCTTGACAAAGGCACAAAAGTTGAGATCATGGAAGAGATCAGAGAGAAATTCAGCCACCAATACAATTTTCCAAATGTGCTGATATCGGCCACAGAGCGTGAAAACCTGGATGAGCTTAAAAGTACCTTAAAGCAAATGATCGTCAACGAATATGAAGTCCGATATCCGTTTCAAACCAAAATCTGGTAACAAAATCTTTTTAGTATGAACATTCTAGAGAAATATGCCCATTTACTGGTTCATTATTGTATGGAACTGAAGCAAGGCGAAAGACTATTTATCACCACCACCACACTTGCGGAGCCACTACTCAGAGAAGTATATAGAGAGGCAACCAGATGTGGGGTTATCGTTGAGCACCAGATGACATTCAGTAAGCAAAACAAAATTTTTATTGCTGAAGCAAATGATAATCTGATTGAGTATATCAATCCTGCCTACAAAAATATGATGGAAACATATGACGCTTATCTAGTCATCAGGGCTCCATTTGATGTACGCGAAGATCAGTTCAATGACCCTGAAAAGACAGCAAAAAGACAAAAAGCATTGCAACCGGTTAATGACATTTATACAGAAAGAATTGCTGACAGAAGTCTGAAAAGGTGTCTTTGCCAGTTTCCTACTCAAACTTCTGCTGAAGAAGCAGGTATGAGTCTGGAAGATTATGCCTCATTTGTATATAATGCTTGCCGTCTTAATGAAGAAGATCCGGCAGCTGCATGGCTTGAAGTAAGATCACAACAGCAGAGCGTCGTCGATTACCTCAATCAATGTGATATGATAAGATATGTCAATAAGAGATCTGATATATCGTTCAGTGTGAAAGGAAGAATCTGGATCAATTCTGATGGACAGGCTAACATGCCGAGCGGAGAGGTTTTTACCGGTCCGATAGAGGATACCGTACAAGGTTATATTTACTTCAACTATCCAATAGTGTATATGGGGCATGAGGTGGAAGGAGTTACCCTTCATGTCAAAGATGGTTATGTGATGCATTGGGAAGCTGAAAAAGGAATGGAGTTTCTGAGTGAAGTATTTAAACTTGATGGAGCCAGATATTTTGGTGAAGTAGCGATAGGGACCAATTACAATATTAACAAAATTACAAAAAATATATTATTTGACGAAAAAATAGGCGGATCTGTACACATGGCAATTGGTCAGTCTTACAAACAAACAGGCGGTAAAAACAAATCACCTGTCCACTGGGATATGATTACAGATATGAAAGATGGCGGCCGTATTTATGCAGACGGAAAACTTATTTACGAAAATGGAAATTTTTTGATATAGTATATTTTACCAATTTAACTCAGCATTATAGAATTCAAGATGAGTCAAAAACCTAAAACTATTGTTTTACACAATTATATTTTAAATAAAATCAATAATGAGTTTATTATCCACAGAATTAACAGCAAGGTGCAGGTCGAAATGTGAAATTTGCAACGCTGGTGGCAAATTGTATCCATTTATTGTGTTTCCCAAAACCGGAAATTCAGTAGATGAGCAGGTCGCTATCTGTGGTGTTTGTAAAGAGCAGATGGAAAATGTGGACAAAATAGATGTCACCCACTGGAGATGCCTGAATGAAAGTGTGTGGAGTACCGTTCCAGCTGTTCAGGTTCTTGCTTACAGGATGTTGGGGACACTAAGTGACCAGGATTGGGCTCATGATCTTCAGGGAAATATCTATATGGATGATGAGACTTTGGAATGGGCTGAAACCAAAATGGTAAATACAGTCCATATGGATTGTAATGGGAAGATACTTGAATCCGGAGATACTGTGGTGCTGATTAAAGATCTCGATGTCAAAGGTGCCAATTTTTCAGCAAAGAGAGGCACTGCAGTTAGACGCATATTGCTTGTTCAGGACAACCCTGATCAGATTGAAGGTCGAGTAAATGACCAGCAAATTATAATTCTGACCAAATATGTAAAAAAGTCAGTATAAAAATTCAGGACTTCAACTGCTTTATTTTATATTTCAACGCTGCTACAATTAACGTAGTAAATGGGCTGACCCAATTGAATATAGCATATATGAAATAATCAACCGTAGGTACTCCCAATACGCCGGCATTGTAGGCACCACAGGTATTCCATGGTATCAATACGGACGTAACCGTCCCGGTATCTTCAAGTGTGCGGCTGAGATTGACTGGATGAAGGCCTTTTTCATCAAATGCTTTTTTGTACATTTTGCCTGGGATGACAATAGCAAGATACTGGTCTGAAGCTGTAACATTTATAGCGAGGCAAGAAAGTACTGTACTTGCAAAAAGACCGAAAACCGTATGAAACATATTCAATAAAGACTCACTTATACGGGCCAAAGCCCCTATAGCATCCATAACGCCACCAAAAACCATGGCACATATGATGAGCCAAATAGTACCCAGCATACCTTCCATTCCTTTGGCAGTGAAAAGGTCATTAAGTTCAGCATTGGATGTGGCTATGGATGTTTTTGTTGTCAGGGCAGTGAGGATACCTTTATATGCAGTATTAAAATCAAGGGACACACCTCCAGCGACTTTCACCACGATATCTGGTTGAAAAATAATGGCAGCTATGCCGCCGAATAACGCTCCGGCTAAAAGAGCAACCAATGGTTGTGTTTTTTTGATCACCATAAAAATGACAGCAGCAGGTACCAAAAAGAGCCATGGACTGATATTGAAAGCACTATCTATTGCCGTTAGCTTATCAGTAATGTCTGGTGTCCCAGTAGATGAAATGTTGAATCCCATAATCAGAAAAACTATGATAGCCACAGATATAGACGGGATAGTGGTGATAAACATGTACCTAATATGGTCAAAAAGTTCTGCTCCTGCCATTGCCGATGCCAGGTTGGTCGTATCGGAAAGTGGTGAAATTTTATCGCCAAAATAAGCCCCTGAAATAACCGCACCTGCTGTCATGCCCGGATCGATACCCATGGTGCTGCCTATACCAATGAGTGCAATTCCCACCGTTGCAGAAGTGGACCATGAACTTCCGGTAGCCAGAGAAACTATAGAGCAAATCACCAGTGACGCTACCAGAAAAAATGTGGGAGATAAGATCTGGAGACCATAATAAATCATGGATGGTATGATACCACTTAAAAGCCACGTACCTGAAAGTGCTCCTACCATAAGCATAATCAATATAGCACCTGATGTGGATTTAACATTATGCGCTACTTCTTCCATCATCTGAGCGTAAGTCACTTTATTAAGAAACCCTACTATTGCTGCGACCGAAGCTCCCATGAGAAGTATAAACTGATTGCTGCCTCCCAACGCGCTATCCCCAAAAATAAAAATATTGTAAGCCAGCATTCCTACTAGTATCACAACAGGAAATAATGCTTCATTGATATTTAATTCTACATTTTCTATGATCGCTTCCTGCTCCGGCAATTCCGGCTTGATATCTTCACTCTTCATGAATAGTATTAAATATTTGTCAAAAAATTAATTTTCATCACAATATAAAATGAATCCTGATAACTTTGCCCATTAGTTCAAAGTTTTCCCAATGACCATGAACATTTGATAACATAATTTGATTGTATATCCTTATTTATATATTTACCAATATGCGACATTATACTATCCTTTTCGTCATCGCCTGCAGTTTTATAGCTTGCAAAAGTGAAGATAAAAAATCCGTAAAAGAAACAGCTTCATCTGTCAAAGATTTAAAACCTATGGTTGTCGATGGTATAATAGCCAGAGATGAATATGTTTCCGGTTCGATAAATACGACAGGATCTATACTTGCGAATGAGGAAGTAGATATCAAAAGTGAAATTTCAGGAAAAATAACAGGTATATTTTTTAAAGAAGGATCAAATGTGAATAAAGGCCAAGTACTGGTGAAACTGTATGATGAGGATCTGCAAGCCCAACTCAGCAGGCTCAGGATTGAGATAAAACTTGCTCAGGAGAAAGAAAGCAGACAGAAACAACTGTTGTCAGCGTCTGCTATAAGCAGAGAAGAGTATGATGTCTCAGAGACTAATTTAAATCTTCTGAAAGCCAATGAGCTTATACTTAAAACAAATATTGACAAAACCCGGATCAATGCACCATTTGGCGGTATCATAGGATTGAAAAATGTGAGTCCCGGAGCTATTATTTCTACAGCTAATGTGATAGCTACGGTTCAAAACACCCAACCGCTTAAGCTGGAATTTTCCATTCCTGAGAAATATAACAATCTCGTGGGTATAGGAAAAGTTGTCAACTTCAAAGTGGCTGGCTCCGAACAGACCCTGAAAGCAGCAGTATATGCCAAAGAACCAAAAATAGATGAAGCCACCAGAACTTCAAAAGTCAGAGCTACGTTTGCTAATCCGGGTGGCAAGGTTTATCCAGGTTCGTTTGCAGAAATAAGTATAGAAATAGGTGAGAGAACAAAAGTAAGAATGGTACCCACTATTGCTTATATACCTGATATTGATGGAGCTAAATTATTTGTAAAAAAGGGCGGCGTGGCTACTGGTGTTAGAGTGAAAGCAGGCCTTCGTACCGAAAAGGAAATACAGATTCTGGATGGTATTGTGGACGGGGATACAGTTATAATATCCGGTATTCTACAGCTTAAGCCTCAAATGCCCATAGAAGTAAACATCATTAACCAGACTCATTAATTAATCAAAAGATGAGGTTATCAGAAGTAAGTATAAAAAGACCGGTCTTAGCTACAGTGATGTCCATCATTATTGTTCTTTTCGGGGTTATTGGATTTACATATCTTGGAGTCCGGGATTATCCTAGTGTTGATCCTCCTGTCATATCAGTAAGTACTACATATACAGGAGCCAACTCTGATGTTATTATTTCTCAGATTACAGAGCCATTAGAGGAATCTATTAATGGTATTGAGGGGGTCAAAACCATCACATCTACCAGTAGTGACGGAAGGAGCAACATATCAGTCGAATTTGATCTGGACGTAAATATGGAGACCGCTGCCAATGATGTGAGGGATAGAGTGTCCAGGGCGCAAAGGAATCTTCCCCCGGATGCCAATCCTCCGATCGTTAGTAAATCCGATGCGAACTCAAGTCCCATACTTTCTTTAACAGTGCAGAGCGAAAAGCGGTCATTGCTGGAGTTGTCAGAAATCGGTAATAATGTTTTTAAAGAGAGATTTCAGACCATACCCGGAGTTAGTGGTGTAAGTATATGGGGTGAGAAAAGATTTTCAATGAAACTCATCATGGACCCATCCAAGATGGCCGCAAAAGGCATATCGCCAGTAGATGTAAGAAATGCTCTTTCAAATGCGAATGTTGAGTTGCCATCGGGAAGAATTGAAGGTGACAATACAGAATTGACCATCAGGACTGTGGGCAGAATTGAGACAGAGGCTGGATTTAATGATTTAATAATAAAGGAGACCAATGGTGTCATAGTAAGGTTTAAAGATATAGGATTGGCTGAACTAAGGCCCGAGAATGAAAGGTCATTGCTGAGGGGCAATGGTGGGGTAGCTATGATAGGAATCGCTGTAACACCACTACCCGGAGCAAATTATATTTCAATAGCGGATGAATTTTATAAGAGGCTTGAATCTATAAAAAAAGAAATACCTGAAGATCTGGAATTAGGTGTAGCCTTAGATACGACAGTGGGCATAAAAAAAGCAATCGCTGAGGTTGAAGAAACTATTTTGATCGCTTTCGGTCTCGTGGTGCTGGTTATATTTTTGTTTTTACGAAACTGGAGATCCACTCTTATACCTGTGGTAGCTATACCTATTTCGCTGATCAGCACATTTTTTATCATGTACATTGCTGATTTTTCTATCAATATATTGACTTTATTGGGTATTGTTTTGGCTACTGGGCTTGTGGTAGATGATGCCATTGTTGTACTTGAAAATATATATCAGAAAATTGAAAAGGGTATGAATCCCCGGCAAGCTGCTTTCAGGGGTTCAGAGGAGATATTTTTTGCCATAGTATCGACGACGGTGACCTTGGTGGCTGTATTTTTACCCATTATGTTTTTGGAGGGATTGACAGGCAGGTTGTTCAGAGAGTTTGGAGTAGTGGTTGCAGGGTCAGTTTTGGTATCGGCATTTGTTTCTCTTACCCTTACTCCCATGATGGGTTCAAGGCTCCTCAGAAAAGGTGATAACGAGAAGGGTCTTTATAAGTTTACTGAAGGATTTTTTGTAGGGATGACATCTTTGTATGCCAAAGGATTACAATTGTTTTTAAGGTGCGATGGATGGCTATTATTATTATGATAGCCTCTTTCTGGATGATGTTTAAATTGGGCAAAAGTCTCCCGACAGAATTGGCTCCGATGGAAGACAAAGGGAGATTCAGTGTAAATGCTACTGCCCCCGAAGGCACATCTTTCACTTTAATGAACAATTTTCTGACAAAGGTAATCGCTGATGTAGAGGCATTGCCTGAAAAAGAATCTATACTTTCAGTAACCGCCCCCGGATTTGGAGCTTCACAAGCATCCAATTCGGGCTTTGTTAGAGTGACCCTGATTGAACCTGAAAAACGTACCAGAACTCAGATGCAGATCGCAGAAGAGTTGTCAAAAAAAGTAAGAAAATATACGGAAGCCAAGGTTTTTGTCAATCAGGAGCAGACCATTGGAGACCGTAGAGGTGGACTACCTGTGCAGTTTGTGATCATGGCGCCCAATTTTGATCTTCTGAAAAAAGCCATACCGGCTTTCGTTGAAAAAGCGCAACAGAACGAGGCATTTGAGTCTGTGGATATCAATCTCAAATTTAATAAACCGGAGCTTAAAATAGATATAGACCGGAACCGGGCTCAGACTTTGGGTGTTTCCGTTATGGATATTGCCCAGACGCTGCAATTGTATTTTGCAGAACAGAGGTTTGGTTATTTTATAAAAAACGGAAAACAATATCAGGTAATCGGTATGGCCGAAAAAGAAAACAGAAATGAGCCATCAGACCTGAAATCCATCTATATTCGGACAAAAGATGGTAATATGGTGCAGTTGGACAACCTGATCAATATGTCTGAACAAAGTAACCCGCCACAACTCTTCCGGTTTAACAGGTACGTTTCTGCTACTGTTTCTGCCGGTACAGCTCCCGGATTTTCATTGGGTCAGGGTATTGATACAATGAAAAATATTGCTTCTGAAGTGCTAAATGAGAATTATTACACAGACCTGGCAGGACCTTCCAAAGAGTTTTCTGAGAGTTCATCCACATTATTGTTTGCATTCCTTCTGGCTCTCGTATTGGTTTATCTGATACTTGCTGCTCAGTTTGAGAGCTTCGTTGATCCGCTGATCATCATGTTTACTGTGCCTTTGGCATTGGCAGGAGCAATACTCGCATTATGGTACACAGGATCTACGCTCAATATATTCAGCCAGATTGGTATCATCGTTTTGGTAGGTATTGTCACAAAAAATGGTATTCTTATTGTCGAATTTGCCAATCAGCGAAAAGAAGATGGGCTAAATACCCTGGAGGCCGTAAGAGAAGCATCGATATCGAGACTTAGGCCTATCCTGATGACGAGTCTGGCCACTGTCCTGGGGGCATTACCTATTGCACTTGCTCTGGGAGCAGCGTCCACTTCACGTGTTTCTATGGGTGTCGCCATCATTGGCGGACTTTTGTTTTCTCTGGTTCTTACACTATTTGTAATACCGGCCCTTTACACTTATATGTCCCGAAATAAAATTATTTATGAAGATGAAGCTCATTAAGGTATTTATATTATCGTTTTTATTCCTTCCTGGTTTTGGCATTTCGCAGAACATTTTAACCCTGGATGATGCATTAGGCATGGCTATTCAGAATAATTTTAACGTCCGAATAGCCAAGAATGAAGCTATAATAGATAAGAGTAACAATACGTCCGGTAATGCCGGATTTTTGCCTGACCTGGCACTTAACTTTGGGAATACAAATAACATCAATAATACCAGACAGGAGTTTTTCAGCGGTGACAAGAGAGAAGGCAACAACGTAAAGACAACAAACATAAATGCGAATCTTCAATTGGCCTGGACAGTTTTTGACGGCATGCGTATGTTTGTCAATAGGGACCGGCTGAGGGAGATAGAGAGCTTGGGTCAGTTGAATGTACAGATACAGATGGAAAGCGTCATCCATCAGGTAATGTCAGCCTATTATAATATGAGCCAATACAAAAAAAGAATATCTACCATTGCAAAAGCCATTGAAATCTCAAAAGAAAGGAAGGAGCTGGCAGAATTAAAACTAAATGTAGGAAGTGGATCTTCAATACCAGTTTTGCAGGCCGAGGTGGATATCAATGCAGATAGTGCTACTTTGATACGCCAGCAGCTTTTATTAAGCAATTCAAAAATAATAATGAATGAACTGTTGGGAAGATCACCGGAAATCCAGTTTGATGTAGCCGAATTACATGAGGATATTTTCACACCTGACTACAGTGATTTGCTTACAAAAACAGAACAAAGGAATCGCATGCTCTGATGGCGGATAAAAATATCAAACTTTCAGAACTTACTATCAAGCAATGGGAATCAAATAAATATCCCACCCTCGATGTCAATATGGGGTATAATTTCAGCAGGCTAAATGCAGAAATTGGCGTTCTTAAATTTAACCAGAACACGGGTCTATCTTATGGACTAACCGGACGGTGGAACATCTTCAATGGGTACAATAACAAACGGGAAATCCAGGTGGCAAAATTATCTCTGGAGTCGGAAAAGCTTGCAAAGGAACAAACCAGTCTCGCTTTGAATACGGACTTATATACTTATTATACAAATTATCTCACATCAGAGGAATTGTCCAAGATCGAAGATAAAAACATCGGAATCGCCCAGCAAAATTTAGATATAACTACTCAGAAAATGAGAATTGGCACGATCAATGCATTGGAACTGCGGCAGGCGCAACTGAATCTGATCGATGCTGAATTCAGAAAAATAACTGCCGAGTTTGACGCAAAGATGTCCAAGTTGGAGCTAAAACGATTGGCAGGAGAGTTATTAAAATAGACTGATGGTATTGCTCTTCAGTAAGATATCAATTACATTCTGAGCAGAGCTTGCTTAAGCTTGAATATACTTATTATTGTTTCAAATCCAACACATGATGACAGTTTGAAGTTTCCTGCTTTAGGAATAATAATTGAGTATGTAATTATAAAAATAATTCCTTTGGCGACTTTTTCAGAAAAGGTTTGTTTTGATGTTTATGCAATATTAAGTATCACCGTTCTGTTATTCAATAAATACTAATAATTTCCAAATATATAATCATTGCAATTGTGTAAATCAACCTAAATGTTCATCTATATGAAAAATAAATTCCGGTATAGACTATTTCTTGGTATTATTATTCTATCCTTATCGAGTTGTTCAGTCTTTCACAAAGGGAAGAAAGAGACTATTGAAGATTTTGATCAGTTCTATAATAGATTCCACAGTGACCCCGCCTTTCAGATGAGTAGAATAAATTTTCCAATACGGGGAAAGATGATAGATGGAGATAACGAGAAAACCTGGACGAAATCAAACTGGGCTTTGCTCAAAGTTAAAATTTATGATGTTGACAAAAAAAAATACAAAGTATCTTACAAAAAGACTGAAAAATCTTTTGTTGAGAAGTTTTGGTTAGAAAATTCAGGGTTTAGTTCAGAATATATCTTTGAGGTAATAGACAATAAATGGATGCTTGTCTATGCTTTGGATGTAAATATTTAATATTGAAGCCAAGATAAATGATGCTCTAACCAATTGGCGGAGCAAACAAATATAAGATGCCAGTAAGAACATAAGTACACCTAAGAGTGCTATTGAAAAGACAAAAAGGGAAGTTTCCAATTAAGAAACTTCCCTTTTTGTGGTACCTCCCAGATTTGAACTGGGGACACACGGATTTTCAGTCCGTTGCTCTACCAACTGAGCTAAGGTACCTTAGCTTTTTCTAAAGCGTCGCAAAAGTAAGTTCTTTTTTTATAAATCAAAACAGAACATGACTTATTTTTCATTTTTAATGAATAAGGATACAGTATTAAGCATGACTTTAAGATAAAATAATCTTTACCTTTGCTTTAGATGAGGAGAGAATTCATTATTAATATTATCCTGTTATTTATTATCAATTTATTGATAAAACCGGTGTACATTTTTGGCATTGAAGCCAGAGTTCAGGACCTCGTGGGTACGGAATCATATGGCCTTTATTTTTTTTATTTTAATTTTGTTTTCCTTTTTCAGTTTATAAATGATCCTGGTATTCAGAACTGGAATGCGCAGTATGTACCTAAAAATACAGGAACTGTTGGGATTCATTTCGCTAACCTACTCCAAATAAAACTTCTTTTAGGCCTTTTTTTCATATTCCTGACCTGGCTGACAGCATTTATGTCAGGTTATCATGATTTAAGTATAGTAATCTATATTTCTGTCAGTTTCGTATTAAGTTCCTTATTTATGATATTCAGAGGTGTTATAGCCGGAATAGGATATTACAGGACAGACAGTTTGTTATCTTCTCTGGACAAGATGCTGATGATCATTATCCTTGGATATTTAGTGTATTTCTCGTCTTATAAAGACCATTTTAATATCAGATTTTTAATAATTGTACAGATTGTCGCCTATTTTATTGCATGCTGTGTTGCTGGATTTATAATCATTCAGAAAATCAAACCTGTATTTAAGCCTATCCGCAGGTCAGAATTCTCAAATGTTATCAAATCCGGGGCTCCTTTCGTACTCATTATGGTCTTTATGACTACGTATAATAAACTGGATGGGGTAATGTTGGGTTTGTTATTGCATGACAATAATTATCAAGCCGGGGTATATGCAGCCGCATACAGATTTTATGATGCAGCAAATATGGTGGGATATCTTTTTGCTGCTCTCTTGCTCCCGATGTATGCATCTCAAATCAATCAATCAGACGTCATCAAAGAACTGGTAAACACAGGTCTTAGATACACCGGAGCGATAAGCCTTGTGGTGGTCGTTTCCATTTGGTTTTATGGAGATAAAATATTGAGTTTGCTGTACACTGAATACCAACCCCAGTTTTTCGTCACGCTTAAAATACTTATGCTAAGCTATTTTATGGTAGCGGTCTCATATATATACGGTACGCTGCTAGTTGCTACCGGCAAGGTGAGAAACCTGAATGTGATCCTTGCAATTGGTTTGTTGCTAAACGTCATTTTATGCCTTATCCTCATTCCCGCATATAAAGCTATAGGAGCATCTATCGCTACTTTAATTACACAATCATTTGTGATGATAGGGCAGATTTATCTGGTGAAAAGAGAAAAGGGTATAGTCATGTCAAAAAACGTCATGATCAGAATATCTGCATTTGGTATAAGTATTTTCTTCTTTTTTGGGTTGTTTTCTAATTTTAAAGGTGTTGAATGGTATCTTAATCTGGGGGCTTGTATATTAATTTGTGTACTTTTGTCGTTTATTTTCAAAATCATCGATAAACAGGATATATCATTGCTTTTCAACAGAAAAAAATGAATGACCGATAAGCGCAATCAATAGTATATGGATAAGGAATATAATTTGGGTATTTTTATTTCGCAGCTTTACAAATGGAAAAGAGAATTGATTCGGGCGGCAATACTAATCCTGATTCTGAGTGTCGGCGGAAGCCTTTTATTACCCAACTATTATAAAGCAGAGACTACATTTTATGCTGCAAGCCCAGATCTGGCTAAACCGATTCCCATTGGCGGTGATGAGAAAGAAGTACGAATATATGGAGATGACAGAGATCTGGACAGGTTGTTTGCTATTGCCATTTCCCATGATCTGCTTTTCCATCTGATTGATTCATTTGATTTGTACAAGCATTATGATATTGATAAGGATAGTAAAAAAGCAAAATTTAAGGTAAAAGAAGAATTGCTGGAGAACTATCAGACAATAAAGACCAAATATGGAGCTCTTGATCTGATAGTTGAAGATAAAGATCCTGTAATAGCAGCAGCTATGGCCAATGCAGCGAGAAATAAAATAGAAGAGCTGGCCCAAAAAATTGTCAAAGATTCTCAGTACAAATTGATTTCAAACTACAATGAAAACCTGGCGATAAAACAAGTGCAGGGGGACTCATTGGCCAAAAGATTGCTTAGAATCAAAGAATCTTCTGATATATTCGAAACATGGGGTCAGTCAGGATTATATACCAGAATGCTGTCTGACGCCACATCAGAAGTTGAAGAGGCGAGAGGAAAAATTGCTTTTTATAAAAAATATCCAGCATACAAAGATTCTGTGATAAAAAATATGGCAGTAGAAATGGGAGCCATTAACAAAATCAATAAAGCAAATACTGAGCTCGAAAAATATGCTCCCGTCCTGTCAGAACTTAAACAAATGGAGCAGGAACTTAGCCGGCTTCTTGATCAGATAAGTCTGGATAAGGAAAGACTAAAGCAATTGAATGCTACTTATGCAGCCCCTTTTACTGCTCTGCATGTAGTGGAAAAGGCAGATGTACCGGTGGAGAAATCAAAACCGAAAAGAAGTGTGATTGTCATCCTTATATTTCTTTGTGGCATTGCTTTATTGTTCCTTTCAGTTTTCGTCATCGAAAATATGAAATATTCAAAAGCATAAAGCCATAGATAGTATGAAGGATGCTTATATGGGTTCAGCGACATATGACAAACTGCTTTTCAAATTCTTCCTTAGTGTCATAGTCCTATCGACCCTCCTTTCAGTATATCTGAAAAATGTATTTCCATTTATATTACCTTTTTCAATAATAGCCCTGACCTATATAATTGAAGATTACCGAAGACTTTTTTACCTTACATTTGTCGTACTTCCGTTTTCAGTTGAATTTTATTTTGAAGGGGCAGGCTTGGGAACGGATATTCCTTCAGAGCCGATTATGATCGTTCTGTCGGCCATAACACTGGCTATACTGAGTCGGAAAAGGTTCGGACTATCCCGGCATTATGTAATACATCCGGTTTTTATCATGCTGGCTGTGCATGTTTTCTGGATATTTATCACTTCCATCAATTCGACATATCCACTGATTTCATTTAAATTTCTGGCGGCAAAAATCTGGTACCTTCTCCCTTTTTTTATTATGCCCCTTCTCTTTGTGAAACAATCTACCGATCTGGAGAAAGTGTATCGTATATTGTATAAGTTTCTGTTTGTATCCATATGTATAGTTCTGGTCAGGCATGCTTTCCATGGATTCAGTTTTACTGCAACATATGAGGTAGTCAGGCCATTTTTCAGAAACCATGTCAATTATGCGGCTATTTCAGTGGTTTGCCTACCGTTTGTATGGGCATTTTTCAGGATAAATAAACTCGAAGGAAAGCCAAATTTTAATATGGGTTTTATCTTCCTGATATTCATAGCAGGTATTTATTTTAGCTTTACGAGGGCGGCTATTTTGTCTATGATCATAGCTTGGGGAGCCTGGTATATCATAAAAAAAAGATGGGTCAGGCATTCACTTTTTATAAGCTCCGTAGTGGCTATTACAGGTATTTCATACTTATCCCTGAATAATAAATTTATGGACCTTGCTCCTAATTTTGAGCGCACCATTACACATACTGAATTTGACAATCTGTTGGAAGCAACCTATAAACTGGAGGATATTTCGTCCATGGAGAGAGTATATCGTTGGATGTCCGGCATAGAGATGATTCAGGATCACTTCTGGCTTGGTTTTGGTCCGGGAAGTTTTTATTCAAATTACAAATTATATTCCATTTCCAGATTTCAAACATATGTCAGCAATAACCCGGATCATTCAGGGATTCACAATTACTTTCTTATGACCTGGGTAGAACAAGGATTTATTGGATTTGTCATACTAATAGCACTTTGTTTTTTGCTACTCATTGAGGGTGAAAGTCTGTATCACAACAGTAAGAATATCAGGGATAAATATATCATAATGGCAACGACACTCGGCCTTATCATTATTTTTTCAATGTGTCTGATCAATGACCTGATAGAGACAGATAAGGTAGGACCATTTTTCTTTTTTAATGCGGCTATTTTGCTTTATTATTCTAAAGAAATGAAAACTGCTAAGTCAACAAAATGACCTGAACTAAAACATTATATATCAATTGGGTATTGTACCTTGATGCTCTGCTAAAGTAAAATTAATAAACCTTTGAATCCAAAAGATATTCCACATACGCCACACAACCATCATCATCATGATGATAAATCGGCATTGGATAACCTGAGGGTTTCAAAAGTTTTTTTTCCAATTATTATTGGCATCGGGGTCATCATATGGATGATGAGCCGGCAGCTTGATATTCAGGAACTTTCCAAATTGAATTTGAGTAATCATACCTTATTTTGGCTCTTTTTGGCCATATTGATGTATGTGACCAGGCACCTTTTTTATGCGTGGAGACTCAGAATCATGAGTGATCACGCTTTTTCATGGCCCAAAGCAATAGAACTCATTATTATCTGGGAGTTTTCATCATCGGTTTCGCCGACAAGTGTAGGTGGTGCCGGCGTTGCTTTTTTTCTTTTATCTCAGGAAAAGTTGTCCGGAGCTAAAACCATTTCGGTTGTGCTGTACAGCATGGTGATTGACACGGTTTTTTTTGTTCTCTATATGCCTCTGTTATACATTTTTCTGGGTCCCATCATGATCAGGCCCGGTATGCATGTATTCAGTGATATAGATGGTTATGGCATTACATTTCTGACTGTACTGTTTTTTATGATGGCGTATGGTGCGTTATTTTTTTATGGACTTTTTATTAACCCTAGATCTATAAAAAGGCTTTTGATCATATTGAGCAGGTGGCCCATTTTAAAAAGATTCAGGGAAGATCTCAGATCGACAGCATATGACATAGTCACTACTTCAGTGAGTATAAAAAACAAACCAATATCTTTCCATCTTTGGTCGTTCGGGGCTACTACCGGAGCATGGATTACCCGGTTTTTTGCTATCAATTGTCTGATAGTGGCTTTGGTATCAGGTATCAGCCCTGCCGTATATGATCATTTGATCATACTGGCCAGAGGTATGGCCATGCACACTATTACAGCATTCAGCCCGACTCCGGGGGCAGCGGGCGTTGCTGAATTTTTGTTTGGTGGATTCTATAGTGATTATATCCCTGTGGGTATTGCTGTATTGATAGCACTGGTGTGGCGATTGATCAGCTATTACTCGTATCTTCTGGCAGGAGCCATCATTATCCCTGTCTGGTTCAGACAAGTGCAAAAAAGAAAAAGGCTGGAAAAAGCTGAAATAGTCAATCCCGATTAACCAGCAGAAAAACTTATACATTCTATTATACCTGAGCCTGATCGGGATTAAAACCTATCGGGTTGAAACCTATCGTTGCCGGTTTTTGCTCATCATCATCAAAATCTTCCCAATCTGTTATGTCTTTGAGAAATGCCTCCATATGACGTATGATAAAAGGTGCCTTTATTTCATCGGGTCTCAATATTTCCACCATTATAGGTGGCTTTGGTTGTCCGTATCCTTCAATGGATGGACTTTGGATCATCACCATGATTTTTCCATTAAACAGTTGCTGATACATAAGCGACCCGTTGGATTTGATCATGGTTCGTTTCACTCCTGAATCTTCGACATTTTCTGAGATGCCGCTGCTTGACCTTCCCAGATCCAGTATGACTGCTTCCAGATTATCTATATTGTCCCGATTTATAACTTCTGCTTTAGGAAGTTTCGCTTGCTTCAGAATATCCTTCAGAGTCTTAGTGATCATAGGTTTTATATCATCGTGCCATGATTTGCGATAGGTAATGGTATTTTGGAGTACCTGCTTGTATTTATTTACCTTAGATATCAGTGTGCCGGCATCCATAACAGATGGGGTTCCGGATATTTTAATTAGATTTTGTTCTGACATAATATATATTAAAGTTTACTAGTCATAAGAAGGTCCAGGCTTGTATATTTCATTCCAAACCTCCTGCTTAAATATTCATTGGTAATACACCCTTTATATGTATAACAACCGTGTCTGATTCCGGCATTTTCATAAAGGATATTATCAAAATTCTGACTTGTACCCATTTTTAATAATAAGGGTGTGATTATATTACTTACTGCCAAAGATGCGGTTCGGCTTACTTTGGAAGCGATATTAGGAACACAATAGTGTATTACTCCATGTTTTATAAAACTGGGATCATCGAGGGTGGTCATTTGTGACGTTTCAAAACATCCTCCCTGGTCTATACTTACGTCGATGATGACAGCTCCGTCCTTCATTTTTGAAACCATTTCTTCGGTTACAATAATGGGGGCCCTTCCACTTTTGGAATGTATCGCCCCGATGACTACATCAGCGCTGGTCAATTGATAAGCTAAGTAAACCGGGTTGATAGATGAGGTGTGGAGATGTCTGCCTACTGCATTCTGCAAGCGCATGAGTTTAGTAATATCGTTATCAAAAACACGGATTGAGGCACCCAGACCGATGGCAATCTTTATGGCTGATTCTGCCACAACTCCCGCACCCAGTATGACTATTTTGGCAGGTGGTACCCCTGATACACCACCGAGCAGCAAACCACGACCTCCTTCTCTGGTGTTATTGAGGTACTCTGCTGCTGTAAGAACACTGCACATGCCGGCAATTTCGCTCATTATACGCACGATCGGATAACTTCCATCTTCCGATTGAAGATATTCCATTGCCAGTGCAGTTATTTTCTTTTTCTTAAGCTTTTCCAAATAATCATCCTTCAGTACGGGCAACTGAAGCGGAGAGATCAGAATCTGATCTGCCTGCATAAGATCAATTTCTTCTGAGGTAGGCGGGGCTATTTTTACCAGAACCTGAGACTTAAAAATTTCTTCTTTGCTGTATAATACTTCTGCCCCTGCCTCGGAATAATGAAGGTCTGAAAAATTTGATTTCAAACCTGCACCGGATTCGATGACAATTTTGTGTCCGTACCCGACTAAGGTTCTGATAGATTGAGGGGCAAGTGCGACCCTGTGCTCACAGAGTATAATTTCTTTAGGAATACCAATAGTGAGGCTCTTTTTCCGATCTCTGATGGCAAGTGTTTCTACCTCAGATTCATACTGACCTTCTGTAAAAAAAATCAGAAAAAATGATGGGTTTATTCAGTTTGCTCATCTGCCTTTATTGAATGGGATGACAAATCTATTAAATTATGTGGATTTTGATAGTAATCGCACTTCTATTTTTCTTTCACCGGAAAGTGATGGGGTAATGGTAATAGAATAAATATTTGAATCCAGAATGTCTTCCAAAATTTCAGGCCACTCAATGAAGCAATAATTTCCGCTGTACAGGTATTCTTCTATTCCGAAATCCTGGGCTTCTTCGATATTTTTGACCCTATATAAATCCATATGATAAACAGGGCCGCTTTTTGTCTGATACTCATTTATTAAAGAAAAAGTAGGGCTTGTCACTTCTCCGGTATAGCCAAGTTGCCTGCATAGATACCGGATTAAAGTTGTCTTGCCCGCACCCAGATTTCCGGTTAATGCAAATATCTTACTTTCCTGACATTCCGACAATAGGCTTCGGGCAATATCAACCAACTCTGAAGGGCTTTCTACAATAAATGACCACATGATATGTTCCAAAATTTTATTAACCTATGATATTGCCTTTTTCACCCCATTGTACTATTTTATGCTGGTCTTCTATTTTCAGACATTCTTTCAGCGTCTTTTCATCATAGCTCAATCCATGTTTTTTCAGTACTTCCGCCGGTACGCCATCCCATTGGTTCGGTCTGTTGCCGACATACCCGATATCTTTTATTCCTTCTTTCGATGTAAAAAAACCGGTACAAACTAAATTGCGCATCAGATTAAAAAACTTAACGCCATACAGCATATCTTCTTCTGCAGTATCGGGCCATGCTATTTTGTCAACCAGTATTATCCTTTGTTCAGGGGTGATAACAACAAACGAATTGTCAAAAGTAGCCCAACTCAGATTCTCCAGCCACATAAGTCCGCCTCGGATAGGCAGTTGAAATTTTGGATAGTCTTTCACCATAAATTCAATAAAATCGGTAACGCCTGCTTCTGTGGCACCTATGGACACGTCATCTTTTGGTATTATTATTTCTGAAATCAGGCTTACTATTTTTTTCTCATGATCAGAAAAAAAAGTGTCAGCCATTAACTTACTATCTACCTCAATTTCTTTTGGAGTACGACCGTATAATCCTGCAGCTATGATACTTTCTGATTTTTTTATATCATCAGGAGCGCACCCTGAACTGATCAGAAATCCTGTAGCTACCGTTCCAGCCAGCAAAACTTTAATATTTTCTCTTCTGTCCATAATCAGATATTTTGTTTTTTAAGTTGGTCAATGATATATTCAGATGTTCTCCACGAAAGAGCAAGAATTGTCCAGGTTGGGTTTTTGTCTGCCTGAGATACAAAAGATCCGGCATCAGTTACAAATAGGTTTTTGCATTCATGTGCCTGAGCATATTTATTCAATACGGATGTTTTCGGATCATCACCCATACGCGAGGTACCGACTTCATGGATTATACGACCAGGAGCAGCCAATCCGTTTTGGGTGGTTTCATCCGGTTTTTTACCCAGTAATACGGCCCCCATTCCGGTCAAAATTTCTTCAAAAGTCTCGTGCATATGTTTTGCCTGATTGACCTCGTGTTTAGTCCAATTATAATGAAACCTAAGTACCGGTATCCCAAATTTGTCCACAGTTTCCGGATCTATGTCACAATAGTTGTCATATTGAGGAATACTCTCCCCGCGTCCTGACATACCGATCATGCTGCCATACATTCTTCTGATATCATTTTTCAATGCTGGTCCATAGCCACCATTGGGTGATGGATTACCAACCTCGTCAGTGATATACTTGCGCATCGTGTCCATACCGAATCCAAAACCGTATGATGGCATCCCCATACCACCCCAGTATTCGATATGATATCCTCTGGGAAAATTCAATTTTTTATTATCTAGCCACCAGGGAGAATATACATGAAGGCCACCCACACCATCCTCATTGTATCTGGTTCTGTCCACCAGCTCAGGCATAAATCCCATCCTGTCTGTCCCTGTACTGTCATGCAGATATCTGCCCAATACACCCGAACTGTTGGACAAGCCATTGGGGTGTAGTTTAGATTTGGAATTGAGCATGATACGTGCTGTTTCACAGGCTGATGCAGCGAGTACAACCACTTTGGCCCCTATTTTATATTCCTTCATATCCTTTTTATCAATGTACAGGACCCCTGTTGCCATCCCTTTTTCATCCGTTAATACCTCTCTTACCATAGCATCGGTATAAAGCTCAACCTTTCCTTTTTGCATAGCCGGTTTTACCAGACATGTACCTGAAGAGAAATCAGCATATACCTGACAAGCTCTGTTGCACTGACTGCAAAAAAAACAAACCCCTCTTTCGCTGTTTATTTTTCTGGTGAGAATAGAAAGCCTGGAAGGTATGACCGGGACTTCGGCTTTTCCTCCGCCTTTTTTACAAAGAGTTCATGCAATCTTGGCTTAGGTGGTGGAAGAAAAAATCCATCCGGATCATTTGGCAAACCTTCATTAGTGCCAAATACCCCTATAAGTTTATCTACCTTGTCGTAATATGGCTTGACTTCATCATAAGTGATAGGCCAATTGTCACCAAGGCCATCCTGATCTTTTCTTTTGAAATCCTTCGGGCCGAATCTCAATGATATGCGTCCCCAATGATTGGTTCTCCCTCCAAGCATTCTGGATCTGAACCAGTCAAATTTTGTGCCTTCTGCCCTGGTATAAGGCTCACCTTCCATATCCCATCCACCCCAGGCTGCATCAAAATCTCCAAAAGCCCGTTGTGTATTCGCACCTCTTCGTGGAGATTCCCACGGCCATTTTAATTGAGTTTTGTATTCATCTTTAGCTGGATCAAAGTCACCGCCTGCTTCCAGAACGGCCACAGCTAGTCCCGCCTCTGAGAGAATTTTAGCAGCCATACCCCCTCCGGCTCCTGAGCCAACGATGACCACATCATATTTTTTATCCTGCTCTTTGATTTGAAAACTCATTTCACTTTTTTTATTTGATATTGTAAAAATAACAGAATTAGACAAACAGACAGATAAATATGATTTAATTTCAGGATACTTTTACTTTTGTAGCTTAGTAATTTAATTTTTCATTCACATGATTATTTCCTGCATAGTAGCCACATCAAACGGTCGGGTAATAGGCCTTGATAATAATATACCCTGGTATCTGCCGGCAGACCTGAAGTATTTTAAACAAACTACGCTCGGACGGACTGTCATTATGGGCAGAAACTGTTATGTATCCATAGGAAGACCACTGCCAAAGCGAACCAATATTATAGTAACAAGAGATCCATTTTTCATTTCATCAAATTGTCTGGTAGCAAGAACTATCCCCGAAGCCCTGAATCTGGCATATCAAAATCGAGAAACGGAAACATTTATTATAGGTGGTGGTCAGATATATGAGCAGACGAAGGACCTTTGGGATAAGCTATATCTTACTGAAGTGCATACGGATGTGGATGGGGATGTATTCTTTCCGGAAATAAATATGGAAAAATGGAAACTCATTTTTTCAGAAAAACATTGTAAAGATGAAAAAAATGAATTTGATTATACTTTTAAAATATTTGACAAAATATGAGCTATGACAAATTCTCCGATAAAGGAAGATTTTCTCCATTTTCTCTGGCGCACTAAAAAAATCGCTGATTCACATTTTGAAACTGCTGATGGCCGATCTGTTGACATACAGGATTACGGGGTATATAATGTGGATTCGGGGCCTGATTTTTTTAATGCCAGAATCAGGATAGATAATACCGACTGGGCAGGCAATATAGAGATGCATGTATTCAGCTCTGACTGGACTAAACACAAGCATGATGATGACAATGCCTATAGTAATGTCATACTTCATGTAGTCTATGAAAATGACCGGGATATTAAATACCTCCGAAATGAATTTTTCATCCCGACTATAGAATTAAAAGGCAAAATACCTAAATCTTATCTGAACCATTACTTGATGCTGATGCAGTCAAAAACATCGATACCATGTCAGGGATTGATAAAGTCGGTGGACAGGGCGAAAATCAATTTATGGAAATATAGCCTTACTGCTGAAAGGCTTTACCAAAAATCAGAATTGGTTGATGCAGTCTTCAAAGCTACTACTTCTGACTGGGAAGAGACAATATATATAATGATGGCAAGATATTTTGGTGCAAAAGTCAATGCTGAGCCATTTGAAAGGCTGGCAAAGAGCCTGCCTCTTTCCATTATTAATAAGAATAGAGACAAACTACATGTACTTGAAGCACTTTATTTCGGCCAGGCGGGCATGCTCGAAGCCAATTATTCGGATGATTATTATATTAGGTTAAAAAAAGAATACCGGTATCATCAGAAAAAACATAATCTGAAACCAATCGAAGCCGTGTCTTGGAAATTCAGTAAACTCAGGCCTGTAAATTTTCCTACGGTCAGAATAGCTCAGTTTGCAGCTCTGGTGCACCGAATTACCCATTTGTTTACCTCTGTCAAAGAGGCTGAAAATACAACTGAAATTATGGATTTGCTGAAAGTAACTGCCGGAACTTACTGGACCAATCATTTCAGATTTGATGTAGAATCCAAATCGGCGAAGAAAGTGACCGGTACTGACTTTATTAATATTCTTATAATAAATGCCGTGGCTCCTGTATTGTATCACTATGGGAAGGTCAATAATGATGAAGAATATACCGATAAAGCAATACAACTACTTGAAAGCGTTGCTGCTGAAAAAAACAAGATAACAAGAGAGTGGAGTAGTCTTGATGTAAGTTGCTCTTCCGCTTTTGATTCTCAGGCTTTGATACACCTATACCACCACTATTGCCACGAATTCCGCTGTCTTCAGTGCAAAATAGGGCATGAAATCATGAATGTAAAATAATTACCATAAACAAATTCATCCACAACGCAATGCTAAAAAATCTGATATTTCTATTATTTTTATATTCCAACCTGGTTGCCCAGGTTGACAGTGTAGATATAATTGTTCAAAACCAAATGACGAAGCAAAATATCACCGGTATATCTCTGGCCATCGTCAAAGATGGAAAGACTCTGGTAAATAAAGGCTATGGTATGGCAAATATGGAACTCAGAGTTCCGGTAAACTCCAATACCGTATTCAGACTGGCATCAATAAGCAAACAATTTTTTGCTACAGCTATCATGAAACTCGTCCAGGACGGTAAAATATCACTGGATGACGACATCCAGAAGTTTTTCAGAAATGCACCTGATATTTGGAAGCCGATCAGGATTAAACACCTCCTATCTCACACTTCAGGTCTGGTGCGCGAGGCGCCCGGGTACGAAAATTTTAAAATTCAGAGTGATATGTCTATCATAAAATCAGCATATGATTTACCTCTGGATTATCCGACAGGGCAGAAGTACCAGTATTGCAATCTTGGTTACTTTATGCTGGCGGAGATTATCACGCAGGTGAGCGGACTGAGCTGGCAGAATTATATACAGAAGGAGTTGTTTATCCCGGCAGGTATGACCAATACGACCATGACTGATTTTTATCAGGTCATTCCCAATCGGGCATCCGGCTATGTTTTCAACAACGGTACGTACTTTAATGCTGAAGCCATGTTGGCAGTAAGGCCCAGTGGTGGATTTTTATCGACAAGTACCGATATGATCAGGTGGGATAAAGTGTTGCGCGAAAAGAAAATCATACTCAGCAAAGAAAACTGGGAAACCCTTTGGCAACCTTTTGTAAGGACTAATTCAGATCCGGATTCAGCATCTTATTATGGTTTTGGATGGGCTATTGATGATTACAGGGGACATAAGTCTATCGGCCATGGAGGGAGTAATATGGGTTTCAGGACGCAATATTCGAGATTTATAGATGATGGTTTATCCATAGTTGTATTAACAAATACAAATGGAGCCAACCCGGATAAAATAGCTAAAGAACTTGCGAGCTATATTTTCAGGCAAAAACCGAATGGAAAATAAAAATTTGAAAAAACGACCTAAGAAATTGAGAATGCAGTTTTTCGATTTTCGAAACAAATAATTTAAATATCACCGGAAACTTGCTAAAATAATAATTCTTCTTAATTTTGCAGCCGCAAACAAAACAAAAAAATGTTTCGGGCCTATAGCTCAGTTGGTTAGAGCACCTGACTCATAATCAGGTGGTCCCAGGTTCAAGTCCTGGTGGGCCCACTTTAATAATCAAGCAGTTACATTAACTTGTAGCTGCTTTTTTTATTTATGCCAACAATATGCCAACATTTAATAAGTATTCTACTTACTATTAATATTAATTACTCACAGCGCAAAACTTAGGAATATTATAATAGGTGGGGGGTATAGAGAAAACTTAAGTACCTACTGTCAGTTATTGAGGTTTATCCCTTTTCTCCAGATATATAAAATCATAACCAGTTGAATGTGTTAGAATATGTAGTTGTCTGGCAGGATATTAAACAGATAAAGAAATACATAAGTATCAAGTAATTGGTATCAGGATATAAATATACAACATGACAATAAATAATAATCCTTTATTGGAAAATAGTAGTGCTGTAGTATGCTTTCATTATGCGTGGGTGGGACTTTGCTATGTCTTTACCGAGATCGTTCATAAAATGGCTTATGGCAACATTAAATAAGGCATGTTTTGAATGGATAAACTTCTTATTTATTTAGGGAGTTAAGATAGCCCTGGTCGAAAGGACCAAGGCTATCAAAATACTACTCCTGCTCTGATACAAACCTGATGGTGGTGGCGCGCTCATCTAGATGAGTGGTGATGATCAGCCCTGTATGCGGAGGACAAATATCATGTGGAAGAAAATATCTGGAGATAAGATGACCATTACCCAACAGAGCAGCAAGTATATTATCAAAACGGGTGGATCTGGAAATAACTCCAAAATCTGAAGCAAGATGACACTCAAAGAAATGATCAATATACTCTCTGAGTGAAGATGAAAACTCCAAAGCTGAAGTAATGCCTGGACTGAATATAACGGTGCCAGGATCAAATGTAAGACCTGGAAGAAGATATGTGTGTCTCATAAATAAAAGATAAAGGTGAAAAAGATTAAGAAAAAAGCCCCGCCAAAACTGACAGGGCTGTGTGAGATCAATACTCACTGGGAAACAATACAGTGGTGTATGATCTGTCACTCTCAGTGATGATCCAAATCTTGCTCTCAAGAGCAAAAAGCCCTGCAGGTATATGATATACAGAGAAGAGCCGACCGCCACCCTGGAGCGCCGTCTCATTACTGTCCTGATCCTGCTCACAGCAATCTCCCCAGTCACCCTGAAGATGCGAGCTGGGAGGAACGGACAAAAGTAAAGAATGGTTGATGCTCACAACATGCATCAAAAATACCCCTGGTCTGGACCAGCTGACCGGGATGAAAAGCTAATGATAAAGTAGCCATAATAATAAATGTATAAAATGAATGAAAGCGTGCAGCTCACTCAGCCACACTAACAGGTGCAGTGCCAGCGTGAGGGGATGATTTCATGCAAGGTGGAACGCCTGAAAGGCGCAAGCGTTGGTGATGTGGATAGCAGACCTTGCATATATCAGACCCGGAGCTAACTTAGTGCCTGTATTGTGTGGTAGGAAAAAATGTGGGAGGGTTTACAATATTGTCGCCCCAGATATTTTATGGCTTTTCTACTGATACCAAAAAAGATTAAATAGGCTTAGCGGGCGAATAAAGTCAACTGATGGCTAATATTTAATCTTGTCAACAAAACCAGTTGCTGTAAGCTTCTGAATTAAATTTCTGAAATAATATCTTCTGCATCAAGTTGTTCAAAAGTAACTTCCTTTTTATCGCCTTTATAAACAATACTGACATAAGAAATATAACCTTTACCACTAGAATTATATGTAGATTTATAATGATCTGTAATACCTATTTCATATTTATCTTCAGTTATTAATGTTCCCTTAAATCCAAACGTACCAAAAACATCTGCCCTTCTTAGATCTTTCATGTGAACAAAATATTTAAACTTTTTATTTTGATATTCAAATTCATTTCTTTTCCAACAATTTCATTTTCAAAGCCCATTTCTCGTTCCAAATCCATAGATTCATCTTTATAGAAATTTGGAGTAAAAAAAATTAATTCAGTTATTACCCCATCAGAACTTACATTTTGGTACTTTCCAGATCCCACAATACTAAAAGCTTGTTGTTTGGAATAACATAATGAATACAAAAATCTTTAATCCCTGTTTGTTTAGTCATTTCTTTAGCAGTATTCTTATCCTGTTTTTTGGAAATCCTTCATACAATAAGAATAAGGATATCCGTATTCGAATGCCTTAAGTGGATCCTGAGCTATAAAGCATCGGCTATTTCTTTTCTCTTCTATCAGCATAAATTGTTGCTCCAATCGGTTTTCCCTCTTTGTGCATTGGCAAGTTCCAAAGCTCCGTAATCTATAGTCGTTATATGTTTTTGCTCAACAATATTGCCGCTAATATTTAAGTTAGCGTTGACATTCTGGCTTATGTTTGCATTGACATCAACCTTACTCTGAGATGTTTTTTGTTGACCCCATATAAATGTTGGAGTAATAATTGGAATATTGAGAGAGCATAGATGTATGCCATTGCAAATAGATAGTGTAAAAATGATGCATCATATTATAAAACAAATTATTCAAAACAAATTATTCAAAGTGAATTACTCTGGTTTTTTCATGATTGATTATTTTTCACTTAAATTTTATATTGTCAATGCAACTACCAGCTATAATCTTCTGTATTAAATTTCTGAAATAATATCTACGGGTATCTCAAGTTGTTCAAATGTTACTTCCTTTTATCGCCGTGATAATTTATTATGACGGAATTTGTAAAATAGAGCTTATGGTCGTAATTGTACGAAGTATAAACATCTGAGATTTGAAATTCATATTTATCTTCAGTAATTAGTGTGCCTTTAATATCTTTTGGCAAAACAGTGGCGGGTTTTTATCTTTATTATGACAAATACACCTTATTTTCTTCTCCAATAGTGATATATTCATAGTTCCAAACACTATCTAAGTTGTAGAGCACACCTTAAAAGAAGATAATAAATTGATGTCTACAATCACCCCATCATCACTCACATTTTGAAATTTCCTAATAATCAATATTATAAAAAAAGCTTTTCATTAGCAATTCCAAAATTCAAACAAAAATTTTCACCCCAATTTCTTTCCATATCTTAGCAAGATTATTATAAACCTTCATAAGACCTAATAGTTAATACCCATAATGAGAACCATACTCAAATGCGCTAATGGATTTAGGATATTGCTTCGGCTATTTCCTCTTTCTCTTAACATAATATTTTTGCTGCTCCATTTGATTTTTTCTTTGTGTATTAGCACCTAATGCTCCATAATCTATAGTGGTGATACTTTTTTGCTCTGTAATTGTACCACTATTATTGATGTTGGCATTAATATTTCGGTTTATGTTTGCATTAACATCAACCTTGCTCTGAGATGTTTTTGGTTTACCCATATAAATGTTAGAGTAATAATTGGAATATTGATAAAAAAAGGGCACACAATAAAATAAACATAAATATAATGAATGGTCTCATAGTCTTAATTTAAGTGATGATTAATCTACAAATATAACTGAATTAAAAGGTGAAAGGAATAATATTAATCAATTAACAAAATGATTTAGATCATTATCAGAACTTTTTAAATATAAGATCCTTCAATTATGACCACCCTGTTGTAAGCAGATAATTGGAACTAATTAAAAAAATATAAGTATTCACGATTAAATTGGTTTTTTAGGTACTTTTCAATGGAATAAATATGAAGGGTATTTTTGTGTCCAAAACACAGGATACTATAAATAAAAACCGATAAGCAGCAAAAAATCTGGGTGGCGTTTTTGTCAAGATTTTTTGTGTAAAATATATGCCAAAGGTGGAGGTCTATATAATTTAGACCAAAACCTGATATAATTGATCTTTACAAAAACAGGAGAGCATTATCTTTGCGGGTCGGTTTTTGTGAAATTATTTGCAAAATAATAGTATAACGGGTTGTACATGCAGCGGACGCAGCGATAGCAAGTTTGATCTCATATCACTTGTTATCTCTAGCTACTTTTTGTACCTTTGAAATTTCTTTCCAAGTCATATAATCACGTTCGACACCATCTTCTTAGTCGTTAATATTCTACAATGTTTATTAGTTGAATCTCAACAATAGACACTTCTTCTAATTCAGCTTTTTCAATTATTACATAACAAAGTTCGCCCATATATGGATATCCTTTTATATGAATGCATTCGTCATAATTCTTTTTGCAGACTGAACAAGTTTTTACTAATGGTTTTGCACCTACACTCGCAAAAAGAAGATGGGGAAACAAATTCCGCTCATGCTGATAAAGCTTTTCACATAATCATCGAGTAAGTCACCAACTTCAATTGAAAGTAGGGCATCTCGAAGATTTGATTGAGCATTTATTAGATTATCCTATGCAGATTGAGGATCATCATTTTTGAATGATATCCACATTTTTAATTCTTCTGTAAGAGATTTGATAATATTTTCGTAATACAAAATCCTATTTGCATCTTCTTCATTTTTTAACCCGCAGCTTGTTTCTTTAGTTCTCCTAAGTCTTTGAGAAACCCTTTTAATTTATCAATCGATTTTTTTGAAATTCTATTGATCTTGCTAGGTTATTGAATGGTTGAACTTGAACAAACAGCTATAAATAATTTATCAATTTCTTTTAATGATATATTCATTTATTTAAATCTTTTAAAACTTTAGCTAATTCTGATATACTCAACATTACCGTTATACTCAATTTTACTAATTTTATTTGTTTTTGAATTTTTGGTGATAATTTTAAATTTCACGGTTTGATTTCGTTTAGAATTCCTTTCAATAGATTTGTAGCATAATTGGAAACAACTCCCAAAGCTACTGATACCAAATGAGGATTCTCAGTTAATATTAAACTACTGACAAATATTGAAGGAAGAATAATTTCACCAGATTTCTGAGCAAAATAGTTATCGATTTCTTTACCGTTTATTTTAATTAAAAAGTTATCCAGTGAGTTCATGGAAAACATTTTGCCAACTGTTTTTATTTCTTCATTAAAGGAAAGATCTTCTTTGTTATTGGTAAACTTTCGTAGTTTTATGTAAGAGAATTATTCTTTTGATCTTCATCAGGCAGTAAACTTTCATCAATTCTAATCTGTTCTATTGTTACCATTTGTCTTTGTTTAGGTAGTGATAACGGTTAGTACATGCAGTGGACGCAGCGATAGCAAGTTTGATGTCATGTATATTGTTCTCAGCTCTATACACCTTTCATCCATTTCATTATTTCATCTGCATGTTTACTATAATTGATATTTTTTATTCCAATATTAAATGAGAAATTGGGAAATTTATTAGAATCAATTTTTTTTCCATCTAAACACTCAATTGCAAAAAAATCATGTTTTTTTAATACCATTTCTACAAAGTTTTTATCTGTTGCAAACGGAGAAGCATTAGAGCTAACATAAACATGGGATTCATAATAACAAAAAAGAAAATTTTCC
Source organism: Saprospiraceae bacterium (assembly GCA_016722285.1). Lineage (GTDB taxonomy): Bacteria > Bacteroidota > Bacteroidia > Chitinophagales > Saprospiraceae > OLB9. Next base: position 479 of record JADKGI010000001.1, on the reverse strand, counting down.
CTTATCAATGAGACTTACAAAATAATACCTAGTCCTTAATATCAAAAAATCTATACCATTCTCATCGGTATCTCCTATTGCATAAACGTCGTAAATATCCTTTTGTGGACTCGTTAGATTCACCTAGTTCGATTTGGGTACAAGCATAAAATCCGAACAGAATGATGTTTCAATTTTATAAGTGTAATTTATATATTCTTTTCATTCTGATGGCATATACTTATTTTGTATTTGAAAATATTGTAGAAAAAATGGCGACAAGGAATTTGATCTTGATTACTTGTATATGCATTTCTCCATTCTGAAATTAAAAGTGTCATATGAACAAATTCCATTCGATCATGATCTTCTTGGAAGAATCCTATCTTTTCGTTTTTAAGAATGGATATGTCATCACTAAGGAAATGTGTGTTTCATATTCAAATTCCATTGTCAAATCCTTCTGAATATTATAGCACTTGATTTCTGAAACAAAATAC